>NZ_OCMX01000001.1:0-5006111 GCF_900215445.1 Serratia sp. JKS296 | reverse complement strand
TGCCGCGGGTACACTGCATCTTCACAGCGAGTTCAATTTCACTGAGTCTCGGGTGGAGACAGCCTGGCCATCATTACGCCATTCGTGCAGGTCGGAACTTACCCGACAAGGAATTTCGCTACCTTAGGACCGTTATAGTTACGGCCGCCGTTTACTGGGGCTTCGATCAAGAGCTTCGCCTTGCGGCTGACCCCATCAATTAACCTTCCAGCACCGGGCAGGCGTCACACCGTATACGTCCACTTTCGTGTTTGCACAGTGCTGTGTTTTTATTAAACAGTTGCAGCCAGCTGGTATCTTCGACTGGCTTCAGCTCCATCCGCGAGGGACTTCACCTACATGCCAGCGTGCCTTCTCCCGAAGTTACGGCACCATTTTGCCTAGTTCCTTCACCCGAGTTCTCTCAAGCGCCTTGGTATTCTCTACCTGACCACCTGTGTCGGTTTGGGGTACGATTTAATGTTACCTGATGCTTAGAGGATTTTCCTGGAAGCAGGGCATCAACTACTTCTGCACCGTAGTGCATCGTCATCACGCCTCAGGGTTAGTATGCAACCGGATTTACCAGGTCACACCCCCTACACGCTTAAACCGGGACAACCGTCGCCCGGCTAGCCTAGCCTTCTCCGTCCCCCCTTCGCAGTAACACCAAGTACAGGAATATTAACCTGTTTCCCATCGACTACGCTTTTCAGCCTCGCCTTAGGGGTCGACTCACCCTGCCCCGATTAACGTTGGACAGGAACCCTTGGTCTTCCGGCGAGCGGGCTTTTCACCCGCTTTATCGTTACTTATGTCAGCATTCGCACTTCTGATACCTCCAGCAACCCTCACAGGCCACCTTCAACGGCTTACAGAACGCTCCCCTACCCAACAACGCCTAAGCGTCGCTGCCGCAGCTTCGGTGCATGGTTTAGCCCCGTTACATCTTCCGCGCAGGCCGACTCGACCAGTGAGCTATTACGCTTTCTTTAAATGATGGCTGCTTCTAAGCCAACATCCTGGCTGTCTATGCCTTCCCACATCGTTTCCCACTTAACCATGACTTTGGGACCTTAGCTGGCGGTCTGGGTTGTTTCCCTCTTCACGACGGACGTTAGCACCCGCCGTGTGTCTCCCGTGATAACATTCTTCGGTATTCGGAGTTTGCATCGGTTTGGTAAGCCGGGATGGCCCCCTAGCCGAAACAGTGCTCTACCCCCGAAGATGAGTTCACGAGGCGCTACCTAAATAGCTTTCGGGGAGAACCAGCTATCTCCCGGTTTGATTGGCCTTTCACCCCCAGCCACAAGTCATCCGCTAATTTTTCAACATTAGTCGGTTCGGTCCTCCAGTTAGTGTTACCCAACCTTCAACCTGCCCATGGCTAGATCACCGGGTTTCGGGTCTATACCTTGCAACTAATCGCCCAGTTAAGACTCGGTTTCCCTACGGCTCCCCTATACGGTTAACCTTGCTACAAAATATAAGTCGCTGACCCATTATACAAAAGGTACGCAGTCACACCACGAAGGTGCTCCCACTGCTTGTACGTACACGGTTTCAGGTTCTATTTCACTCCCCTCGCCGGGGTTCTTTTCGCCTTTCCCTCACGGTACTGGTTCACTATCGGTCAGTCAGGAGTATTTAGCCTTGGAGGATGGTCCCCCCATATTCAGACAGGATGTCACGTGTCCCGCCCTACTCATCGAACTCACGACCTGTGCATTTTAGTGTACGGGGCTATCACCCTTTGCTGCGCGACTTTCCAGACGCTTCCACTAACACACAAGCCGATTCAGGTTCTGGGCTCCTCCCCGTTCGCTCGCCGCTACTGGGGGAATCTCGGTTGATTTCTTTTCCTCGGGGTACTTAGATGTTTCAGTTCCCCCGGTTCGCCTCATGCCACTATGTATTCATGACATGATAGTGTGTCGAAACACACTGGGTTTCCCCATTCGGGTATCGCCGGTTATAACGGTTCATATCACCTTACCGACGCTTTTCGCAGATTAGCACGCCCTTCATCGCCTCTGACTGCCTAGGCATCCACCGTGTACGCTTAGTCACTTAACCTCACAACCCGAAGATGTTTCCATCGTTCGCGCTGCAAACATTTGAGAGACTCTATGACAGGTTACTCTTCATCCCAATACGTCTACGGAGGGATAAATTTCAGCCGTCATGTTTCAATTTTCAGCTTGTTCCAGATTGTTAAAGAGCAATATCTTAAACATGACTCGGAAGTCATCTTTAAGATATGGTGTATCGTCAGATACTTGAGACCGCCGCTTTCACCGGGTGGGTCGGAAGCTTGGCGTCCCCTAGGGGATTCGAACCCCTGTTACCGCCGTGAAAGGGCGGTGTCCTAGGCCTCTAGACGAAGGGGACACGACACCGTACTTTTATGACGCTTTTGCTCGTTACTTTTTCATCAGACAATCTGTGTGAGCACGCCACTCGAAGCAATATCTTTAGGTAAGGAGGTGATCCAACCGCAGGTTCCCCTACGGTTACCTTGTTACGACTTCACCCCAGTCATGAATCACAAAGTGGTAAGCGCCCTCCCGAAGGTTAAGCTACCTACTTCTTTTGCAACCCACTCCCATGGTGTGACGGGCGGTGTGTACAAGGCCCGGGAACGTATTCACCGTAGCATTCTGATCTACGATTACTAGCGATTCCGACTTCATGGAGTCGAGTTGCAGACTCCAATCCGGACTACGACATACTTTATGAGGTCCGCTTGCTCTCGCGAGGTCGCTTCTCTTTGTATATGCCATTGTAGCACGTGTGTAGCCCTACTCGTAAGGGCCATGATGACTTGACGTCATCCCCACCTTCCTCCAGTTTATCACTGGCAGTCTCCTTTGAGTTCCCGGCCGAACCGCTGGCAACAAAGGATAAGGGTTGCGCTCGTTGCGGGACTTAACCCAACATTTCACAACACGAGCTGACGACAGCCATGCAGCACCTGTCTCAGAGTTCCCGAAGGCACCAATCCATCTCTGGAAAGTTCTCTGGATGTCAAGAGTAGGTAAGGTTCTTCGCGTTGCATCGAATTAAACCACATGCTCCACCGCTTGTGCGGGCCCCCGTCAATTCATTTGAGTTTTAACCTTGCGGCCGTACTCCCCAGGCGGTCGATTTAACGCGTTAGCTCCGGAAGCCACGCCTCAAGGGCACAACCTCCAAATCGACATCGTTTACAGCGTGGACTACCAGGGTATCTAATCCTGTTTGCTCCCCACGCTTTCGCACCTGAGCGTCAGTCTTCGTCCAGGGGGCCGCCTTCGCCACCGGTATTCCTCCAGATCTCTACGCATTTCACCGCTACACCTGGAATTCTACCCCCCTCTACGAGACTCTAGCTTGCCAGTTTCAAATGCAGTTCCCAGGTTGAGCCCGGGGATTTCACATCTGACTTAACAAACCGCCTGCGTGCGCTTTACGCCCAGTAATTCCGATTAACGCTTGCACCCTCCGTATTACCGCGGCTGCTGGCACGGAGTTAGCCGGTGCTTCTTCTGCGAGTAACGTCAATTGATGAACGTATTAAGTTCACCACCTTCCTCCTCGCTGAAAGTGCTTTACAACCCGAAGGCCTTCTTCACACACGCGGCATGGCTGCATCAGGCTTGCGCCCATTGTGCAATATTCCCCACTGCTGCCTCCCGTAGGAGTCTGGACCGTGTCTCAGTTCCAGTGTGGCTGGTCATCCTCTCAGACCAGCTAGGGATCGTCGCCTAGGTGAGCCATTACCCCACCTACTAGCTAATCCCATCTGGGCACATCTGATGGCAAGAGGCCCGAAGGTCCCCCTCTTTGGTCTTGCGACGTTATGCGGTATTAGCTACCGTTTCCAGTAGTTATCCCCCTCCATCAGGCAGTTTCCCAGACATTACTCACCCGTCCGCCGCTCGTCACCCAGGGAGCAAGCTCCCCTGTGCTACCGCTCGACTTGCATGTGTTAAGCCTGCCGCCAGCGTTCAATCTGAGCCATGATCAAACTCTTCAATTAAAAGCTTGATTTGCTTCCACTCGAGAAGCGATGCTCAAAGATTTACTGCATGAATTTTACTTCAGTTAGTCACTCTTCAAGACTTGATATTTTTTTGCATCCAAAGATGCTGGATATCGTCTTGTGGAGTGCCCACACAGATTGTCTGATAAATTGTTAAAGAGCAGTGCCGAGAAACTCATCGGCGCGGGCTGCGTATACTACGCTTTTCGCCCGGAGAGTCAAGCGTTTATTTCGCTTTCTTCTCGCTGACCCGGCGGCTTGTCAGTCGTTGTTCCCGGTCAGTGGAGGCGCATTATAGGGAGTTCTCGGCAGGCCGCAACCCCTAATTGCAAAAAACTTTTCAAGCGCGGATTTTTTCAACAAAAGGGCGAAAAAGCGGCGAATTTATGTCACTTTTTCAGGCAAACAGCCATAAAAGCTGGCGATCACTGGAGTAAAATAGAAATAACGATGTCAGTAAGGATCCGCAGCCATGCCGTTAAATGCACAACAACAGGCCGCCCAACGCAATCTTTCTTATCTGCTTGCAGAAAAACTCGGCCAACAAATTCTGGCAGGCGATTATCAGGCCGGCAGCATCCTGCCTGGTGAAATGGAACTGGGCGAGCAATTCGGCGTCAGCCGTACCGCAGTGCGCGAAGCGGTGAAGATGTTAGCCGCCAAAGGCATGTTATTGCCGCGCCCGCGCATTGGCACCCGCGTGATGCCGCAAAGCCAATGGAATTTCCTCGATCAAGATTTACTGACCTGGTGGATGACGCGGGAAAACTTCGATCAGGTGATGCAACACTTCCTTATCTTGCGCACCTCGCTGGAGCCGCAGGCCTGCGCGTTGGCGGCAAACCACGCCAGCCCGCAGCAAACCAAGTTGCTGGCGGGGCTGATGGCGGAAATGCGCGCGCTGCATACCCAGTTTGATCGCGAGCGTTGGATCCAGGTCGATACCCAATTCCACCAGCTCATCTACGAGGCCAGCGGCAACCCGTTCCTGACCTCGTTCGCCAACCTGTTCAGTTCGGTGTACCAAAGCTACTTCCGCGCCATCACCGGCAATGAAGTGATCAAGCTGCGCCATCATCAGGCTATCGTCGATGCGATACTCGCCGGAGACAGCGCAGGCGCCCTCGTCGCCTGCCAGGTATTGCTGAAAGAGAAAGACTAGACACGCTCCCCGCTTATATATAGAAGAAAGAGACGAGGGACAGACGACCATTTAACCAGGACCGACCATGACCCAATCCGCGCGCAGTATGGCAGGACTACCGTGGATCGCCGCAATGGCGTTCTTTATGCAGGCGCTGGACGCCACTATCCTCAACACCGCGCTGCCGGCGATCGCCCAAAGCCTGGGGCGTTCGCCGCTGGCGATGCAATCGGCCGTCATCAGCTACACGCTGACGGTGGCAATGCTGATCCCGGTCAGCGGCTGGCTGGCGGATCGCTTCGGCACTCGACGGGTATTCATCTTCGCCGTCACGTTATTCACCCTCGGTTCGCTGCTGTGCGCCTTGTCTCCTACGTTGAGCGCGCTGGTTGCCTCTCGCGTGCTGCAGGGCATCGGCGGCGCGATGATGATGCCGGTCGCGCGCTTGGCGCTGCTGCGCGCCTACCCGCGCAGCGAACTGCTGCCGGTGCTGAACTTCGTCACCATGCCCGGCCTGGTCGGGCCGATTCTGGGGCCGCTGCTGGGCGGCTGGCTGGTAACCTACGCCACCTGGCACTGGATTTTCCTGATCAATATCCCTATCGGTCTGCTCGGCATCTTCTATGCACGCAAATACATGCCGGACTTCACCACGCCCAAACGCCGCTTCGATTTCCTTGGCTTTATGCTATTCGGCCTGAGCCTGGTGCTGATCTCCACCGGGCTGGAGCTGTTTGGCGAGCGGGTGCTGGCCAGCTACGTTTCGCTGGGCATTCTGCTCAGCGGCTTCGTAATGCTGTTCAGCTACATCGCGCACGCACGCCGCCATCCTCAGCCACTGATCGGTCTCGACCTGTTCAAAACCCGCACCTTCTCGGTCGGCATCGCTGGCAACGTCGCCTCCAGACTGGGCACCGGCTGCGTGCCGTTTTTAATGCCGCTCATGCTGCAGGTGGGATTCGGCTACACGGCGATCGTCGCCGGTTGCATGATGGCGCCAACCGCCATCGGCTCGCTGATGGCGAAATCCACCGTCACTCAGGTACTGCGCTGGTTCGGCTACCGTAAAACGCTGGTCGGCATCACCGTTATCATCGGGGTGCTGATCGCCCAGTTCGCCCTGCAAAGCCCGGGCATGCCGCTGTGGCTGATGATCCTGCCGCTGTTCGTGCTGGGCATGGCGATGTCCACCCAGTTCACCGCCATGAACACCATCAGCCTGGCGGATTTGAACGACGCCAACGCCAGCGCCGGCAACAGCGTCCTGGCGGTCACCCAACAGCTGTCCATCAGCTTCGGCGTGGCGATCAGCGCGGCGGTGCTGCGTTTTTACGAATCCCTGTCGTTAGGCACCATGATCGACCACTTCCATTACACCTTTATCACCATGGGGATCGTCACCGTGGCGTCGGCGCTGGTGTTTATGTTGCTGAGAAGGAAAGATGGCCGCAATTTGATCAGCGGCCAGGAAAGCAAGAAAGAAGCGAAGGCGGCCAGTTAACGGCGCCCCACCGAGGCGCGTTCCACCAGCTCGGGCGTCAGCACCAGCACCTGGGGTGCGCGCTCCGGGTTCTGCAGGCGGTTGATCAGCGCATCGATCGCCAATTCGCCCAGCGAATCCTTCGGTTGGTGAATGGTGCTCAGCGGTGGCGCCAAATAACGCGCCAGCTCAATGTCATCGTAACCCATCACCGCCATATCCTGCGGCACGGAAAGCCCGGCCTGATACAGCGCCTGATAAACGCCTACCGCCACCGCGTCGTTGCCGGCGAACACCGCATGCGGCGGCTCGTCCAGCGCCAGCAGTTGGCGCATGGCGTTTACCCCGCCCTCAAACTCAAAGTCGCAATGCACTTCATACCCTGGCGGAACCGGCAATCCGGCGCGACGCATCGCGTTGCGATAGCCTTCCAGTCGGTGACGGGCGGTGGTTTTATCCTGCGGGCCGGCGATGCAGGCGATCTTGCGGTAGCCGCGGGCGATCAGATGGTCGGTCGCCATCTCGCCGCCCAGCAGCGAGTTATCCTGAATAATGTCGTTGGCGCCCTCGAACGGCGCCCAGTCCATCATCACGATCGGCAATGACGGGTAGCGGCTCAGGGCATCTTGCGATGGCCGGTGGTTTTCGGTGCACATCAACAGCAAACCGTCGACGCGCTTTTGCAGCAGCGTCTCCATGCTGCGGTTCATGCGCGCGGCGTCTTCTTCGGTATTGCACAGAATTAAACTGTAGCCGCGTTCATAGCAGCTGCGCTCCACGCCGCGCACCACTTCGGCATAAAACGGGTTGTTGCTGGCGGTCACCAGCATGCCGATGGTGCGCGTCTGATTGAGCTTCAGGCTGCGCGCCAGCGCGGAAGGCGCATAGTTCAGCTGTTCCACGGCCGCCATGACCTTGTCGCGCACGCTGTCGCTGACAAAGCGATTGTTGTTGACCACATGCGAAACGGTAGAAGTTGAAACGCCCGCCAGGCGGGCGACATCTTTCATGGTGGCCAAAGGATCACCCCTGCTGCTGCAAGAAGGCGTCGATCTCTTCACGCCACGGCACCGAAGGCTGCGCGCCTGGGCGGGTCACGGCGATCGCCGCCGCCGCATGGGCGAAACGCACCGCGTCGGCCATGACCTTGCCTTCCAACAGGGCGGTCACCAGCGCACCGTTAAAGGTATCGCCGGCGGCGATGGTATCCACCGCTTGCACCTTGAAGCCGGGCACCCGTTTGCCGTTGCCGTTTTCGCTCAGCCACACGCCGCGGCTGCCGAGGGTGATGATCACCGTCGCGATGCCTTTGTCGTGCAGCGCCTGCGCCGCACGCGCCGCATCGTCGTCGTTGTCCACAGCGATGCCGGTCAAGCGCTGCGCTTCGGTTTCATTCGGGGTGATGATATCGATCATGGCCAGCAGCTCGTCCGGCAGCTCGCGCGCCGGGGCCGGGTTGAGGATCACCTGCGTTTGATGTTGCTTCGCCAAGCGGGCGGCGGCGATCACCGTCTCCAGCGGCGACTCCAGCTGCATCAGCAGGGCGTCGGCGTCGATCACTTTTTGTTGGTAGCGCGCCAGGTAATCCGGCGTCACCGCGGCGTTGGCGCCGGCATTGATGCCGATCACGTTCTCGCCTTCGGCATTGACGAAGATCAGCGCCACGCCGGTGGTGCTGTCGGCGATGGCTTCAATCGGTTGAGTATCAATGCGATCGCTCGCCAGCTGCCGGCGGATACGCTCGCCGATATCATCGGCGCCTACGCAGGCGATAAAGGCGATCTCCGCCCCGCTGCGCCCGGCCGCCACCGCCTGATTCGCGCCCTTGCCGCCAAACGCCACCTTATACTGTTTCCCGATCACCGTTTCGCCCGGGTGGGGGAACTGTTCAATATTGAGGATATGGTCGGCATTGATGCTGCCAAGAACCACCAGCTTACCTGTTTCCATCGCATTGATTCCTGAATTGCGCGCCATCGTAAACGCCCCGTTCCGATGGCGCTGGTATGACTTACTGAGTGACCAGCTTCAAATCCACCGGGATGGTCGCCGGCACTTTTTCGCCTTTCAGCACCTTATCGGCGGTTTCCACACCGATCACGCCGATCTGATCGGGGCGCTGCGCCACGGTCGCCGCCAGCTTGCCGCCTTCGACCGCTTTCACGCCGTCGGCGGTGCCGTCGAAGCCTACCACGATCACGTCGGTTTTACCGGCAGTTTGCAGCGCACGCAGCGCGCCCAACGCCATTTCATCGTTCTGGGCAAATACCGCCTGCACATCCGGGTGAGCGGTCAGCAGGTTCTGCATCACGTTCAGACCCTTGGTGCGATCGAAATCGGCCGGCTGGCTGGCCAACAGTGTGAATTTATTCTGATCCAGCGACTGTTTGAAGCCTTCGCCGCGTTCACGCGCGGCGGAGGTGCCGGCAATGCCTTCCAGCTGAATCACCTTGGCATCGGTGCCCGCTTTCTTGGCGATGAAGTCGCCGGCCATTTTGCCGCCCACGCGGTTATCCGAAGCGATGTGGCTCACCACGTCGCCCTTGCTCGCCACACGGTCCAGCGTGATGACCGGGATCTTAGCCTGGTTGGCCATCTTGATGGCGTTACCCACCGCGTCGGAGTCGGTCGGGTTGATCAACAGCAGCTTGGGCGCCCGCACCATCAGATCCTGCACGTTGGCCAGCTCTTTCGCCGGGTTGTTCTGGGAATCCAACACCACCAGGTTGTAGCCCAACTTGTTGGCCTCTTGCTGCGCACCATCCTTCATCGAAACGAAGAACGGGTTGTTGAGGGTGGACACCACCAGCGCGATGGTGTCTTTGGCCATGGCATTGGCGCTCAGGGTGGCGCTCAGCGCGATGGCGGAGGCTAAGGTTGCCAGTTTTTTCATTTTCATCATCGTGATTCCTGTAGGGGGAGGTTACTTGTTGCTTTTGTTATCTACCAGAACCGCCAGCAGTATCACCACTGCCTTCACGATCATTTGGTAGTAGGAAGAAACACCCAATAAATTCAGGCCGTTGTTCAGGAAGCCGAGGATCAGCGCCCCGATCAGCGTGCCGACGATGCGCCCCTTGCCGCCGGCCAGGCTGGTGCCGCCCAGCACCACGGCGGCGATGGCGTCCAGCTCATAGCCGGTGCCGGCGGTTGGCTGCGCCGACGACAGGCGCGCCACTTCGATTACCCCAGCCAACGCCGCCAGCAGGCCGCACAGCGAGTAGACGATAATCTTCACTTTATCGACGCTGATGCCGGACAGACGGGTCGCCGCTTCGTTGCCGCCCAGGGCATAAATATAGCGGCCCAGGCGCGTATGGTGCAGCATATACCAGGCGGCGATGAACACGATCGCCATGATCCAGATCGGCGTAGGCACGCCCAGCGGACGGCCGATGCCGAACCAGCCGAAGGTGTCGGCCACATCGGTGAAACCGGTGTTGATCGGGCTGCCGTTGGTGTACACCATGGTGACGCCGCGCAGCAACAGCATCATCACCAGCGTGGCGATAAAGGCCTGCACTTTGCCTTTGGCGACGATCACTCCGGTGCAGGCGCCAACCGCGGCGCCCAGCGCCAATGCCGCCGCCACCGCCACCAGCGCGTTGACCTCAAAGCCGACGATCGACGCCGCCACCGCGCCGGTCAGCGCCAGTAGCGATCCCACCGACAGATCGATGCCGGACGTGAGGATCACCAGCGTCATCCCCACCGCCATGATGGCGTTCACCGAGGTCTGCTGCAGAATATTGAACAGGTTGTTCAGGGTGAAGAAGTTCGGGCTCATGGAAGAGACCACGGCGATCAGCACCAGCAGCGCAATCAACGACTTCTGCTCTAACAGCCACTCTTTACTGAACCAGCGCTTAGCTGCGATAGTCTGGGAACTCATATCTGATTACTCCTGCTTTACGCCGTATTGCTTGCCGACGGCTGCCGCCATCAACGCTTCCTGGGTGGCCTGTTCAATCGGGAACTCGCCGCTGAGATGCCCTTCGTGCATCACCAGAATGCGATCGCTCATGCCCATCACCTCCGGCATTTCCGAAGACACCAGAATGATGCTCAGCCCTTCCTGTTTGAACTGGTTGATTAACTGATAGATCTCTTTTTTGGCGCCGACGTCGACGCCGCGCGTCGGCTCATCGAGGATCAGCACCTTCGGCCGGGTCATCAGGCCGCGGGCGATCGCCACTTTCTGCTGATTGCCGCCGGAAAGCAGACCGATCGGCTGCTCCATCGACGGCGTTTTGATATTGAACAGGCGGATGAAGTCCCCCACCGCCTGCCGCTCGTCGGCCTGCTTCAGGCTGCCGTCGGCGCGGCTGAAGTAGCGCAGCGCGGTCAGCGACATGTTTTCCTTCACCGACATGCCCAGCACCAGGCCGTCGCGCTTGCGGTCTTCCGAGATATAGACGATGCCGTTCGCCAACCCATCCTGCGGCGAATGGGTGACCACCTCGCGGCCGTCCAGGCTGACGGTGCCGGCCTTGCGCGGGGCGGCGCCATACAGGATCTTCATCAATTCGGTACGCCCGGCGCCCATCAGCCCGGCCACGCCGAGGATCTCGCCGCGATACAGCGTAAAGCTGACGTCTTCAACGCCGGGGCCGGAAAGGTGGCTGACGTCCAGCCGCTTTTCCCCGCGCGGCAAATCAAGGCGCGGGTATTGTTCTTCCAGCTTGCGGCCGACCATCATCTCAATCAGCGAATCTTCCTGCAGCTCGCTCACCGGCCGCTCGGCGATGAACTGCCCGTCGCGAAATACCGTCACGTCGTCGCAGATTTCAAAAATCTCTTTCAGGCGGTGCGAGATATACACGATGCCGCGCCCTTCGGCCTTCAGCTCGTTGATCACCTTGAACAGCGAGGCGGTTTCGGTATCGGTCAGCGCATCGGTCGGTTCGTCCATGATGATCACTTTCGATTCGAAGCTCAGCACCTTGGCGATCTCCACCATCTGCTGATCGCCGATCGACAGCTCGCCCACCAGCCGATGGCTGCTGTAGCGCAGGTTGAGGCGCGCCAGCAAGCGATCGGCCTCGGCGTACATGCGCTTCCAGTCAATGCGGCCGAAACGGTTGACGAACTCGCGGCCGAGGAAGATGTTTTCCGCAATCGTCAGTTGCGGGATCAGGTTCAGCTCCTGATGGATAATGCCGATGCCCGCTTCCTGCGAATCCTTGGGCCCGTTGAATACCACCTCTTTACCGAGAAAATACTGACTACCGGCGTCTTTCTGGTAGATGCCGGTCAGCACTTTCATCATGGTGGACTTCCCGGCGCCGTTTTCCCCCACCAGCGCCATCACCTTGCCGGGATAGACGCTGAGGGCGGCGCCAGAAAGCGCCTTCACGCCGGGAAAGGCTTTATCAATCCCTTTCAGTTGCAGTAAAGGTTGCATAAACGCCTCAGAAAGTTACGCCGGCGCACAGGATCACGTTCGCGTAAGGCGAACACTCCCCGCTGCGAATCACCGCCCGGCTGTGCTCGGTTTGCGCTTTAAACGCCTGATGGCTGATATAGCGCACGCTGATGGTGTTACCCTGGCGTTGGCCCAGTGCGGTCAGTTCCGCCAGCAGTGCCTCGTGGAGCGACGGATTCTGTTTCACGATCTCTTCCGCCAGGATGGCGCTTTCTACCTGCATCTCTTGCGTGACCGCCGCGAACACCTGCATGAAGGTCGGCACGCCCTGCGTCAGCGCCAGATCGATGCGCTGCGTTTCCGCCGGTATCGGCAGGCCCGCGTCGCACAGAGTGAGCTGGTCGGTATGCCCCAGCCGGGCAATCACGGCAGACACGTCGGAATTCAGTAATACGCCTTTTTTCATCTTCTCACTCCGCTAGCGAAACGTTTCGCTCTTTGGGGGAGTTTAAAAAAACGGCAGGGGAAGGCAACCAGGACAATGCAGAAGTGTGATCGTTATCGAAACGTTTCGTTCGCGCACGGAGAAAGCGCAAACAAAAGGGGCTCAGCCTAACTGAGCCCCTGTCAGGCGGGTTAGATCTCGACCTGCGTGCCGAGCTCGATGACCCGGTTCGGCGGGATTTCGAACTGATCCGGCGCGCGCAGCGCATTGCGGCTCAGAGCAACGAATAGTTTGCCGCGCAGGTAGAGGTACCATGGCCGCTTGGTGAGGATCAGCGATTCATGGGACATGAAGAACGACGTCTCCGACATGCGGCACGGCAACCCTTCCAGCCCGCAGCGGTGGAACACTTCCTCGACATTCGGCGTTTCACGCCAGCCGTAGCTGGCCACCACCCGCCAGAAGGTCGGCGACAGCTGCTCGATGGTCACCCGACGCACGTTGTGCACGTAAGGCGCATCCTCGGTGCGCAGCGTCAGCAGCACCACGCGCTCATGCAGCACCTTATTGTGTTTCAGGTTATGCAACAGCGCAAAAGGAATGACGTTGGTGGCGCGCGACAAGAAGACCGCGGTGCCCGGCACCCGTACCGGCGGCGATTTCTCCAGCGAGGCGATCATCGCCTCCAGCGAGTTGCCGTGCTCATGCAAACGACGCAACAGGCGGAAACGCTCGCTCTTCCAGGTAGTCATAATGATGAACATCACCAGCGCCAAGGTCAGCGGCAGCCAGCCGCCGGAGAACAGCTTCAGGGCGTTGGCGGAGAACATCGGCACGTCGATGATCAGCAAGATGGTTACGATGCCGATCGCCAGGAAGCGGTTCCAATGCCAGTTATTAATCGCCACCGAAGTGACCAGAATGCTGGTCAGCACCATGGTGCCGGTAACGGCGATGCCGTACGCCGCCGCCAGGTTGCTGGAGTGTTCGAAGCCGATGATCACCAGCACCACCGAGATATACAGCGTCCAGTTGATCACCGGAATGTAGATCTGGCCGGATTCCATTTCCGAGGTGTGAATGATGCGCATCGGCGACAGGTAACCCAGACGCACCGCCTGGCGGGTCAGCGAGAAGACGCCGGAAATCACCGCCTGCGAGGCGATAACCGTCGCCAGGGTCGCCAGAATCAGCAGCGGGATCAGCGCCCAGTCGGGCGCCAACAGGAAGAACGGGTTTTTGATCGCCTCAGGGTTTTTTAGCAGCAGCGCGCCCTGGCCGAAGTAGTTGAGCACCAGCGAAGGCAGCACCACGGTGAACCAGGCCAGGCGAATAGGGAACTTGCCGAAGTGCCCCATATCGGCATACAGCGCCTCGACGCCGGTGATGGACAGCACCACTGCCCCCAGCGCGAAGAACGACACCTTCTTATATTCCATGAAGAAGTTGAGCGCCCATTTGGGGTTCAGCGCCTGCAGCACTTCCGGGTTCGAAATGATGCTGCGCGCGCCCAGCACCGCCAACACGATGAACCACAGCAGCATTACCGGGGCGAACAGCTTGCCGACGCTGCCGGTGCCGTGCTTTTGGATAACGAACAGCAGCGTCAGCACCAGAATGGAGAGCGGCACGATATAGGCGTCAAGCGCAGGCGCGGCGATTTCCAACCCCTCTATCGCCGACATCACCGAGATCGCCGGGGTGATCACCACCTCGCCATAGAAGAAGCTGCCGCCGATCAGGCCCAGTATCACCAACACCGCAGTGGTGCGCGCCGAGGTATTGCGCCCGGCCAGCGACATCAGCGTCAGAATGCCGCCCTCGCCGGCGTTGTCCGCGCGCATCACGTAGGTGAGATATTTGAGGGAAACGATCACGATCAGCATCCAGAAAATCAGCGACAGGAAGCCGAAAACCACGTCTGGACGAACATCGAAGCCGTAATGGCCGGAGAAACACTCTCTCAACGTATAGAGAGGGCTAGTGCCGATATCACCGTAGACCACGCCGATGGCAGCCAAGGTTACCGCCGATAAGGACTGCTTATGCTCTGCGCTCATAATTCGTTTCTTTATCAGAACATCCGTTAGCGATGCATCCGCATCAGGCAAAATACGGGCTCAAAGATCCGTCACGCCCACCAGAAAGCCGCACAGTATGCACCATTTATACCGCTTGCCTACCCTTATATCAGAGCCGAAAAATAAACAAAATGTGAACCGAATATCCGGCTTAACTTAGAAAAATATTACTAATCAACAGGCTATACCACTAAAAATAATGGTGGTTTATCATCGGATTATCGACCAAGATTGGCTAACTCTCGGACAATGCGACAATTATATGACGCCATCATCCCTTCTGGCAGAACGAATTTCCCGCCTCAGCAACGCGCTGGAGAGCGGTCTTTATGAGCGGCAAGAGGCAATCCGTCTGTGCCTGCTGGCGGCGCTGAGCGGCGAAAGCGTATTCCTGCTCGGCCCGCCCGGCATCGCCAAGAGCCTGATCGCGCGCCGGCTGAAGTTTGCCTTCCGCAACGCCCGCTCCTTTGAATACCTGATGACGCGTTTTTCCACGCCGGAGGAGGTCTTCGGCCCGCTATCTATTCAGGCGCTGAAAGATGAGGGGCGCTATCAGCGTCTGACCGCCGGCTATCTGCCGGAAGCGGAGATCGTGTTTCTGGACGAGATCTGGAAGGCCGGCCCGGCGATCCTTAACACCCTGCTGACGGCGATCAACGAACGCCGTTTTCGCAACGGCAACAGCGAAGAACCGATCCCGCTGCGCCTGCTGGTCACCGCCTCCAACGAACTGCCCGAAGCGGACAACAGCCTCGAAGCCTTATATGACCGCATGCTGATCCGTCTGTGGCTGGACAAGGTGCAGGATAAACAGAATTTCCGCTCGCTGCTGGTCAACCGCCAGAGCGAAAGCCAAAACCCGGTGCCGGCAGCGCTGAGCATCAGCGACGAAGAGTTTCTGCAGTGGCAACCGCAGATCGACAAAGTTGCGCTGCCGGAAGCCTGTTTTGAGCTGATCTTCCAGCTGCGCCAGCGGCTGGATGCGCTGGAGCAGGCGCCTTACGTCTCCGATCGGCGCTGGAAAAAAGCCCTGCGCCTGCTGCAAGCCTGCGCCTTCTTCAGCGGGCGCGACGCCATCGCCCCGCTCGACCTGATGCTATTGAAAGACTGCCTGTGGCACGATCTCACCTCGCTGAAGCTGCTGCAACAGCAGATCGATCAGTTGCTGACCGAGTCGGCCTATCAGCAACAATCGATGCTGATCCAGTTGCAACAGATCCACACCCGCTGGCTGCAGGACCAGCAACAGCAAAGCGATCGGCAGGCCATCAGCCTGGTGAAAAAGGGCGGCATGTTCAGCCGTAAACCGCAATACGCGCCGGCCACGCCGTTCCCCGGCGGCACCCTCACCCTGCTGCTGCAAAAACCGCTGCAGCTGCATGACATTCAGGTCAATCATCTGAGCATCGAAAGCAGCGCGCTGGACAACTGGCTGCAAAAAGGCGGCGACGTGCGCGCCAAGCTAAATGGCATCGGCTTCGCGCAGCCGATCGATTTGGACGTGGACGATCAACTGCACCTCACGGTGTTGGACGTCAGCCGCCAGCCATCGTTGCTGGCGCTGCCGGGCAAACAGGCCACCGCCACGCCACAGGCGCTGCTGGATGAAATGGACGGATTGGCCCAGCGCCTGGTGGAGCAACGCCGCGCCTTCAGCCAACATCAGCCCTGTCTGTTCACGCCCGCCGCCGGCCTGGCCAAGATCGAAGCCAGTCTGCTGCAGGTCGCGGAACAGGTTAAACAACAACTGCAGCAAATGCGCGGCCAGTAACCATGCTCAGTCTGGAGACGCTCGATCTGCTGCTGGCGATCACCGAAGGCGAGATGATCGAGGAGATGATCGTCGGCATGCTGGCGGCGCCGCAGCTGTCGGTATTCTTTAAAAAGTTTCCGGCCCTTCGCCGGGCGCTGGATCGCGATCTGCCGCGTTGGAAGCTGCAGCTTAAGGAACGTCTGCAGGAGGCGATGGTGCCGCCGGCGCTGGCGCAGGAATTTTACCGCTACCAACAGTGCCAGTTGGAGAACAACACCCAGTTTTATCACAACCTCAACGACACGATGGAACTGCTGCGCCAGCTGGTCTCACCGTTTTATGAACAGGCGCGCGCGCTGGTGGACGCCGCCGATCTGCCCAATCACCCGCTTGACGACAGCTTTCAAACCCTGTTTCTGCAGCGCTGGCGCATCAGCCTGACGCTGCAGGCCACCATGCTGCACCACCAGTTGCTGGAACAAGAGCGCGAGCAGCTGATGGCGGAGCTGCAGGAGCGCCTGGCGCTGAGCGGCGCGCTGGAGCCGCTGCTGTCGGAAAACGACACCGCCGCCGGCAGGCTGTGGGACATGAGCAAAGGCCAGCTGCAGCGTGGCGATTACCAGCGGCTGGTGGAGTACGGCAACTTTTTGCAGCAGCAGCCGGAGCTGAAAAAGCTGGCGCAACAGCTGGGCCGCAGCTATCAGGCCAAGGCGGTGCAGCAACAGGACGCGCAGCCGGAGCCGTTCAGGGTCATGGTGCAGGTGCCGGCCACGCTGCCGGAAGAAGTGAGCGGCATTCATCAGAGCGACGACATCCTGCGCCTGCTGCCGCCGGAGCTGGCGACGCTGGGGATAGAAGAGCTGGAATTCGAGTTCTACCGCCGCCTGTTGGAAAAGCGGCTGCTGAGCTACCGTCTGCAAGGCGACGTCTGGCAGGAACAGATCCTGATCCGCCAGGTCACTCACCAGCAGCAGGATCAACAGCCGCGCGGGCCGTTTATCGTCTGCGTGGACACCTCCGGATCGATGGGCGGTTTCAACGAACAGTGCGCCAAGGCCTTCTGTCTGGCGCTGCTGCGCATTGCGCTGGCGGACAACCGCCGCTGCTATATCATGCTGTTCGCCAACCAGATCGTGCATTACGAGCTCACCGCCGCCAGCGGCATCGAACAAGCGGTGCGCTTTCTCGGCCAGCAGTTTCGCGGCGGCACCGATCTGGCGGCCTGCCTGAACGCCACCGTCACCAAAATGGCGGAGAGCGGCTGGTTCGACGCCGATGCGGTGATCATTTCCGATTTTATCGCCCAGCGGTTGCCGGAGGAGGTAATAAAGAAGGTGAAACAGCAGCAACAAAGCCACCAGCAACGTTTCCACGCGGTGGCGATGTCCGCTTACGGCAAACCCGGCATCATGCGCATCTTCGATCATATCTGGCGCTTTGATACCGGGTTGAAAAGCCGTTTGATGCGCCGCTGGCGGCGCTAGGCGGTTAGAGCAGGCCTTCGACCGCGCCGCGCACTTCCGGCGACCACACGCCGCACTGCACCTGGCCGATATGCGACAGCTGCAACAGCAGCATCACCAAACGCGACTGACCGATGCCGCCGCCGATGGTCTGCGGCATATCGCCGCGCAGCAGCGACTGGTGCCATTCCAGCTTCATGCGCTCTTCGTCGCCGGTCAGCGCCAGCTGATGTTTCAGCGCCGCGGCGTCGACGCGAATGCCCATGGAAGACAGCTCGAAAGCGTCCTGCAGCACCGGGTTCCACACCACGATATCGCCGTTCAGGCCCGCCAGTCCATCCGCCGTCGGCGTAGTCCAGTCATCATAATCCGGCGCACGCACATCGTGCGATTTGCCGTGCGACAGCTTGCCACCGATGCCGATCAGGAACACCGCGCCCAATTCTTTGGCAATCGCTCGCTCACGCCCTTTGGCGTCCAGATCCGGATAGCGCTGCAGCAGGGTTTCGCTGTGCACGAAGTGGATCTGTTCCGGCAGGAATGGGGTCAGGCCATGCTCACGGCTGACTTCCGCCTCCGTCGCCTTGATCGCAGCGTAAATGCTGCGCACGGTGTTTTTCAGGTAGTCCAGGCTGCGCTCACCGTCGCCCATCACCCGCTCCCAGTCCCACTGATCGACGTACACCGAGTGGATTGGCGTCAGACGGTCTTCATCCGGGCGCAGCGCCTTCATATGGGTATACAGGCCTTCGCCGGCACCGAAATCGTAGCTGCCCAGGGTTTTGCGTTTCCATTTCGCCAGCGAATGCACCACTTCGAAGGTGGCGTCCGGCAAGGTTTTGACTTTGACCTGCACCGCTTTCTCGCTGCCGGAAAGGTTATCCTGCGTGCCGTCGCCCAGGCGGCTAAGGATCGGGGCCTGCACTTCGATCAGACCGAGCTGTTGCTCCAGCTGGCGGGAGAAGAAGGATTTGACCTGGCTGATTTGTTGTTGTTTTTGGATAAACTGTTTTTTCATTGCCGTATCTCTTGTAAACCTGTCTCTGTTGCCATCGATTAAGCAACAAAATGACACGACTATTCAATATCCATTAATCAATATTGCCTTTTCACTTTTAATCGTTCATTTTTACCCGGACAGAATTC
Source organism: Serratia sp. JKS296 (assembly GCF_900215445.1). Classification (NCBI taxonomy): domain Bacteria; kingdom Pseudomonadati; phylum Pseudomonadota; class Gammaproteobacteria; order Enterobacterales; family Yersiniaceae; genus Serratia; species Serratia sp. JKS296. Next base: position 4,987,231 of record NZ_OCMX01000001.1, on the reverse strand, counting down.
AACAATCGTTAATTAATGGGGGATTAAATGGCGGAAATTTATCAGATCGATAATCTCGATCGCGGCATTCTCAACGCCCTGATGGACAATGCGCGCACACCGTACGCCGAACTGGCGAAAAACTTCGCCGTCAGCCCCGGCACTATTCATGTGCGGGTGGAGAAGATGAAGCAGGCCGGGATCATCACCGGCGCGCGCATCGACGTCAGCCCCAAACAGCTGGGCTACGACGTGTGCTGCTTTATCGGCATCATCTTAAAGAGCGCCAAGGATTACCCTTCGGCGCTGAAGAAGCTGGAAAGCCTGGAAGAAGTGGTGGAAGCCTATTACACCACCGGCCACTACAGCGTCTTTATTAAGGTAATGTGCCGATCGATCGACGCGTTGCAACAGGTACTTATCAACAAGATCCAGACCATCGACGAGATCCAGTCTACCGAAACGCTGATCTCGCTGCAGAACCCCATTATGCGCACCATCGTGCCGTAACCCGCCAAATTGCATACCCACATTATCCACAGGTAGATCCCAGCCGATTCACAGCGTACAATGCAGCCACTTTGAGTGAGAAGGTTGGGATCGTTGGTTCATGGCAGACATTACTCTGATCAGTGGCAGTACGCTTGGCAGCGCCGAATACGTGGCTGAACATTTGGCTGAAAAGCTGGAAGACGCGGGTTTCTCTACCGAGATGCTGCACGGCCCTGAACTGGATGAACTGCCGTTGACCGGCCGCTGGCTGGTGGTCTCTTCCACGCACGGCGCCGGCGAACTGCCGGATAACCTTCAACCGCTGCTGGAACAGATCGCTGAGCAGCAGCCGGATCTTTCCGAGGTGCAGTTCGGCGCCGTCGGTTTGGGCAGTTCGGAATACGACACCTTCTGCGGCGCGATCAAACAGATCGACGATCTGTTGATCGCCAGAGGCGCTAAAAGGATCGGCGATCGTCTCGAGATCGACGTGACCGAGCATGAAATTCCCGAGGATCCGGCCGAGGAATGGGTAAAAAACTGGATTAATTTACTCTAATTCGTCTAAAGATCGCGCGAACGATTGTGGATAACTAAGCTTAAAAGCAGGGTAAAAGCCGTAGTTATCCCAATAACAACCGTAGAGCGCTTTTTGTCCTGTGCATAACAAGCCTTTTAGATCCCAGCTTATCTGCGTCGGGATCACCGATCATTCACAGCAAACGATCCTCCTTAATCTGCTGATCTTCATCGTGAATAGTTACTTATCCACAGAGGATCGCGATCCTAATAAGAGATCTAATAAAGAGATCTTTAAATAAAAAAGATCTTCTTTTAATTACCGACGATCCGGACCACTTGGTCGATCGTCTAAACTTGAGTAGAATCCCCGACCCCAGGGCAAATACGATCGTTCGCAATACGGCGAGGTGCAGTTCCATGTTTTATCCAGATCAATTTGACGTCATCATCATCGGTGGTGGCCATGCAGGTACCGAGGCCGCCATGGCCGCGGCGCGCATGGGACGTCAGACTTTATTATTGACACACAATATCGATACGCTGGGACAGATGTCCTGTAACCCGGCGATTGGCGGTATTGGTAAAGGGCATCTGGTTAAGGAAATTGATGCGCTCGGCGGCTTGATGGCGACGGCGATCGATCATGCCGGCATCCAGTTTAGGATACTAAACGCCAGCAAAGGCCCTGCCGTTCGCGCCACTCGCGCTCAGGCGGATCGCGTCTTGTATCGCCAGGCGATCCGTACCGCGTTGGAGAACCAGCCCAACCTGATGATCTTCCAACAGCCGGTTGAGGATCTGATCGTCGAAAACGATCGCGTAGTCGGCGCCGTCACCCAAATGGGCCTGAAATTCCGCGCCAAGGCGGTGGTATTGACCGTAGGCACCTTCCTGGACGGCAAGATCCATATCGGTCTGGAGAATTACAGCGGCGGCCGCGCCGGGGATCCTCCTTCGATCTCGCTGTCGCAGCGTTTGCGTGAACTGCCGCTGCGCGTTAACCGCTTGAAAACCGGTACGCCGCCGCGCATCGACGCCCGCACTATCGATTTCAGCGTACTGGCGCCGCAACACGGCGATACGCCGGTGCCGGTATTCTCGTTCCTGGGCGATGCCAGCCAGCACCCGGAACAAATGGCGTGCTACATCACCCACACCAATGAAAAAACCCATGACGTGATCCGCAATAACCTCGATCGCAGCCCGATGTATGCCGGGATCATCGAAGGGATCGGCCCACGTTACTGCCCGTCGATCGAAGACAAGGTCATGCGTTTTGCCGATCGCAACGCGCACCAGATCTTCCTTGAGCCGGAAGGCCTGACCAGCAACGAGATTTACCCTAACGGGATTTCCACCAGCTTGCCTTTCGATGTGCAGATGCAGATCGTCCGTTCGATGGAAGGAATGCAGAACGCGCGTATTATTCGCCCTGGTTATGCCATCGAGTACGATTTCTTCGATCCGCGCGATCTGAAGCCGACGCTGGAAAGCAAATTCATTCAGGGCCTGTTCTTCGCCGGCCAGATCAACGGCACCACCGGGTATGAAGAAGCCGCCGCGCAGGGCTTGCTGGCCGGTCTGAATGCCGGGCGTTTCGCCGATGAACAAGAGGGCTGGGCGCCACGTCGCGATCAGGCCTATCTCGGCGTGCTGGTGGACGATCTCAGCACCCTTGGTACCAAAGAGCCGTACCGCATGTTTACCTCTCGTGCCGAGTATCGTCTGATGCTGCGCGAAGACAACGCCGATCTCCGCCTGACGGAAAAAGGCCGCGAGCTGGGCCTGGTGGACGACGTGCGTTGGGCGCGCTACAGCGAGAAGCTGGAGCGGATCGAACGCGAACGTCAGCGCCTGCGCGACATCTGGATGCACCCGCACGCCGAGAACGTCGAACAGGTCAATGCGTTGCTGAAAGCGCCGCTGTCGCGTGAAGCGAACGGCGAAGAACTGCTGCGTCGCCCGGAGATGGATTACGCGCAGTTGACCGGCACCGACGCTTTCGCGCCACCGCTGGACGACGTCCAAGCCGCCGAGCAGGTCGAGATCCAGGTCAAATACGAAGGCTACATCGCTCGCCAACAGGAAGAGATCGAAAAACAGCAGCGCAACGAGAACACCATGTTGCCGTTGGATCTCGACTACCGTCAGGTTTCGGGACTGTCGAACGAAGTGATCGCCAAGCTGAACGATCACAAACCGAACTCCATCGGCCAGGCTTCGCGCATCTCCGGCATTACGCCGGCGGCGATCTCGATTTTGCTGATCTGGCTGAAAAAGCAGGGGCTGCTGCGCCGCAGCGCATAAATCCCGCATCCAGGCGGCCGTTTGCTCAACCCGTAGCCAAACGGCCGCTGACATCACTTGCGCCCTGAATTATCATAGTCGCCTCATTGCGCCAGCTAACCATCCGCTGGTCGTTCAGCGCCTGCCAGAGGATCCGTTGTGCAAAAAAAATTAGACTCGCTGCTCGCGGCAGCTGGCATTGAGCTGCCCGATCAGCAGAAACAGCAGCTGCTGGGCTATGTCGGCATGCTGGATAAGTGGAACAAGGCTTATAACCTCACGTCGGTGCGCGATCCGCAACAAATGCTGGTGCGCCACATCCTCGACAGTATTGTGGTCAATCCGCATCTGCAGGGCTCGCGTTTTATCGATGTCGGCACCGGCCCCGGTTTACCGGGCATTCCGCTGGCGATCGTGCGCCCGGACGCGCATTTCACGCTGCTCGACAGCCTGGGCAAGCGCGTGCGTTTTCTGCGTCAGGTGCAGCATGAGCTGGGCCTGAACAATATCGAGCCGGTGCAGAGCCGCGTCGAAGCGTTTCCGGCCGAGCCGCCGTTCGATGGCGTGATCAGCCGGGCATTCGCTTCGCTGCAGGATATGCTGTCCTGGTGCCATCACCTGCCGGCGAAAGGGCAGGGGCGTTTTTACGCGTTGAAAGGCGTGCGTCCGGATGAAGAACTGACGCAGCTGCCGGCTGGCGTTAGCCTGGAGTCCATCGTGCGGCTGCAGGTGCCTGAACTGGAAGGCGAACGTCATCTGGTGATTCTTAAGGCAAACTGAGTTTGCTTTTGATCAAACAAGCGTGAATTAAAGGTCGTACCAAGCAGAAAGGTAAGCAGGCTAATTAGTTGGTCGCTTTTTTTAGTTAATTTACTTTCTATTAACACAAAAAACGCGGCTAATTAGCGACAATAGAGTAATTGCATTTGGAAATAGTCACGTTAGCAATCATGTGCGAAAGATTGGCGTTTGCTGCTAATGTTAATTGGCTGTTGGAATATTGCCCCGCTGCTTGTCAATAAAAGGTTTTCATCGGGTATACGGATTGTTTTTGAACAGTTAACTGGTAATGTTTTGATTTATATAATTTTTTGATCGCTCAAATTGCTAAAGACGGTTTGGTTGACCATCGGCTATAAATCAGGAAGGGACATTACTGTGATCGGCTTCGCGTTTCTAAACGCAACGCTGGAATAATCAGACAATTAAATGCGCCCTATTATTCCGACCGTTTTCTTGTGAAAATAGGCTGGAATAGGGAAATTTAAATAATTGTTCACCTTTTCGCTACTTATCGATTGAATTCGTTGGTATGCCCCGTATAATTTGCTCGTTTTTTGCTGCTTGACTCAGGACAGCAAAAACAGTTGTATACGTCACTCAGCATACCCCCTCTGGGGTACGGAGAGAACAAACGTCATGTCTGTGTCCCTTTACAGCGGGAAAGTCGCACGCAAACTGCTGTTTTTGCAGTTAATGACTTTTGTTCTGATCAGCGTTGCTTTCTGGCTGAAAAGCCCGGAATGGAGCGCTTCGGCGCTGGCAGGCGGTCTCGCCGCCTGGTTGCCGAGTGCAATGTTTATGCTGTTTGCCTTGCGCCATCAGGCGCAAACGCCGGCGCCCGGTAGGGTTGCCTGGTCGTTCGCCATCGGCGAGGGGCTAAAGGTCGTGATCACCATCGTTTTGCTGATCGTGGCGCTGGGGGTGTTCAAGGCGGAGTTTATACCGCTTGGCCTGACCTATTTAGCGGTGTTAGTGGTGCAGATAGTGGCACCGGCCGTGATTAACAGTTACCGAACTTAACTAAATAAGGGTAAGAGGCATCATGTCTGCAGGAGAAGTCTTGACTCCACAGGAGTATATCGGTCACCACCTGACGCAGCTTCAGGTCGGGACTGGGTTCTGGTCGATCAACATCGACTCGATGTTTTTCTCCGTCGTCCTCGGGGCGCTTTTCCTGGTGATCTTCCGCAAAGTGGCCAAAAACGCCACCAGCGGCGTGCCGGGTAAACTGCAAACCGCCGTGGAGCTGGTGGTCGGTTTCGTCGACAGCAGCGTGCGCGACATGTACCACGGCAAGAGCAAGGTGATTGCGCCGCTGGCGCTGACCGTGTTCGTCTGGGTGTTCCTGATGAACTTGATGGACCTGCTGCCCATCGACTTCCTGCCTTACGTTGGCGAACACATCCTCGGCCTGCCTGCGCTGCGCGTCGTGCCTACCGCCGATGTGAACGTCACGCTGTCGATGGCGCTGGGCGTGTTCATCCTGATTCTGTTCTATAGCATCAAAATGAAAGGCGTTGGCGGGTTTGTTAAAGAGTTGACCATGCAGCCGTTCAACCACCCTGTATTCATTCCTATCAACCTGATTCTTGAAGGTGTCAGCCTGCTGTCCAAACCTGTTTCACTGGGTCTGCGACTGTTCGGCAACATGTATGCGGGTGAGTTGATCTTCATCCTGATTGCCGGCCTGTTGCCGTGGTGGTCACAGTGGGTCCTGAGCTTGCCTTGGGCTATCTTCCACATCCTGATCATTACGCTTCAAGCCTTTATTTTCATGGTTCTGACGATCGTCTATCTGTCGATGGCGTCTGAAGAGCACTGATTTTCTTAAAACACTTGCACTTTTAAACTGAAACAAACTGGAGACTGTCATGGAAAACCTGAGTATGGATCTGCTGTACATGGCTGCCGCTGTGATGATGGGTTTAGCGGCAATCGGTGCTGCGATCGGTATCGGCATCCTGGGTGGTAAATTCTTGGAAGGCGCTGCTCGTCAGCCTGACCTGATTCCTCTGCTGCGTACACAGTTCTTTATCGTTATGGGTCTGGTCGACGCCATCCCGATGATCGCTGTAGGTCTGGGTCTGTACGTGATGTTCGCCGTCGCGTAAGTAGAGCAACCCTCTACGACGTAACCAAACTATTAACTTTTAAAGAGGCATTGTGCTGTGAATCTTAACGCAACAATCCTCGGCCAGGCCATCGCGTTCGTTCTGTTTGTCTGGTTCTGCATGAAGTACGTATGGCCGCCGATCATGGCTGCCATCGAGAAACGTCAGAAAGAAATCGCTGACGGCCTCGCTTCTGCAGAGCGTGCCAAAAAAGATCTGGACTTAGCGCAAGCCAATGCGACCGACCAGCTGAAAACTGCCAAAGCAGAAGCTCAGGTGATCATCGAGCAAGCGAACAAACGCAAAGCTCAGATCATGGATGAAGCGAAAGCCGAAGCCGAGCAGGAACGTAACAAAATCGTGGCGCAGGCTCAGGCTGAGATCGAAGCCGAACGTAAGCGCGCTCGTGAAGAGTTGCGTAAGCAAGTCGCGATGCTGGCAATTGCCGGCGCCGAGAAGATCATCGAACGTTCCGTGGATGAAGCTGCTAACAGCGACATCGTTGATAAACTGGTCGCTGAACTGTAAGGAGGGAGGGGCTGATGTCTGAATTTGTAACTGTAGCTCGCCCCTACGCCAAAGCAGCTTTTGACTTTGCCGTTGAGCACCAAAGCGTAGAGCGCTGGCAGGACATGCTGGCGTTTGCGGCTGAAGTCACTCGCAATGAACAGATTTCTGAACTGCTGTCTGGCGCGGTTGCGCCAGAAACGCTGTCCAAGACGTTCATCGCGGTTTGTGGCGATCGGCTCGACGAACATGGCCAGAACTTTATCCGTGTAATGGCCGAAAATGGACGTTTACTGGTTCTTCCTGCCGTGCTGCAGCAGTTCATCGAACTGCGCGCCTCGCTGGAATCCACCGTCGAAGTCGAAGTGCTCTCTGCGAGCGCGCTGAACGACGAACAGCAGGCGAAAATCGCCGCTGCGATGGAAAAACGTCTGTCACGCAAAGTTAAGCTGAATTGCAAAATTGACAAGTCTGTACTGGCCGGCATCGTTGTTCGCGCCGGCGATATGGTGATTGATGGCAGCGTTCGCGGTCGTCTTGAACGCCTGACAGACGTCTTGCAGTCTTAAGGGGACTGGAGCATGCAACTGAATTCCACCGAAATCAGCGAACTGATCAAGCAGCGCATTGCTCAGTTCAATGTAGTGAGCGAAGCTCACAATGAAGGTACTATCGTTTCCGTCAGCGACGGGATCATCCGCGTACACGGCCTGGCCGAAGTTATGCAGGGCGAAATGATCGCGCTGCCTGGCAACCGTTACGCAATCGCATTGAACCTGGAGCGCGACTCCGTCGGTGCCGTGGTCATGGGTCCGTACGCGGATCTGGCCGAAGGCATGAAGGTTAAATGCACCGGCCGTATCCTGGAAGTTCCAGTCGGTCGTGGTCTGCTGGGCCGCGTAGTTAACACCCTGGGCGCGCCAATCGACGGCAAAGGCCCGATTGAGAACGACGGCTTCTCTCCGGTAGAAGCTATCGCGCCAGGCGTTATCGAGCGTCAGTCCGTTGATCAGCCGGTTCAGACTGGCTACAAATCCGTTGACGCCATGATTCCAATCGGCCGTGGCCAGCGTGAGCTGGTGATCGGTGACCGTCAGACCGGTAAAACCGCGCTGGCGATCGATGCGATCATCAACCAACGCGACTCCGGCATCAAATGCGTTTACGTGGCTATCGGCCAGAAAGCGTCCACCATCGCTAACGTGGTGCGCAAACTGGAAGAGCACGGTGCACTGGCCAACACCATCGTGGTGGTGGCGACCGCTTCCGAATCCGCCGCACTGCAATACCTGGCGCCATACGCCGGTTGCGCAATGGGCGAATACTTCCGTGACCGCGGTGAAGACGCGCTGATCGTGTACGATGACCTGTCCAAACAGGCCGTTGCTTACCGCCAGATTTCCCTGCTGCTTCGTCGTCCGCCAGGTCGTGAAGCTTACCCAGGCGACGTATTCTACCTGCACTCCCGCTTGCTGGAGCGCGCAGCGCGCGTCAACGCCGAATACGTTGAAGCCTTCACCAAAGGTGAAGTTAAAGGCCAAACCGGTTCACTGACCGCTCTGCCGATCATTGAAACCCAGGCGGGTGACGTTTCCGCGTTCGTTCCGACCAACGTAATCTCGATTACCGATGGTCAGATCTTCCTGGAATCCAACCTGTTCAACTCCGGTATTCGTCCGGCAGTTAACCCGGGTATCTCCGTATCCCGTGTTGGTGGCGCCGCGCAGACCAAGATCATGAAGAAACTGTCCGGCGGTATCCGTACCGCGCTGGCGCAGTATCGTGAATTGGCTGCGTTCTCCCAGTTCGCCTCCGATCTGGACGACGCGACCCGCAAACAGCTGAGCCACGGTCAGAAAGTGACCGAGCTGCTGAAACAGAAACAGTATGCGCCGATGTCGGTTGCACAACAGTCTCTGGTGCTGTTTGCCGCAGAACGCGGTTACCTGAACGACGTCGAAGTCGCCAAAGTGGTGAGCTTCGAAGCCGCGCTGGTAGCCTATGCGGACCGCGAGCACGCCGAACTGCTGAACCACATCAACCAAACTGGCAACTTCAATGATGAGATCGAGGGCAAGTTGAAAGACATCCTCGAGACCTTCAAGAAAACCCAGTCCTGGTAACGCCGAACGGTCCTGCTGTTGAAAGACAGCAGGCCGTCTGGCACTGAGGAGAAGCAGAGATGGCCGGCGCAAAAGAGATACGTAGTAAGATCGCTAGCGTGCAAAACACGCAAAAGATCACTAAAGCGATGGAAATGGTCGCCGCCTCCAAAATGCGTAAATCGCAGGATCGCATGGCGGCCAGCCGTCCTTATGCAGAGACCATGCGCAAAGTGATTGGTCACCTTGCGTTAGGGAATCTGGAGTACAAGCACCCGTACCTGGATGAGCGTGACGTTAAGCGCGTCGGGTATCTGGTGGTGTCTACTGACCGTGGTCTCTGCGGCGGCTTGAACATCAACCTGTTCAAAAAGCTGCTGGCGGAGATGAAAGCCTGGTCCGAAAAAGGCGTCGAAACCGATTTGGCGCTGATTGGCTCTAAAGCGGCCTCTTTCTTTGGTTCCGTGGGCGGCAACGTGGTTGCCCAGGTGACCGGCATGGGGGACAAACCTTCCCTGTCGGATCTGATCGGGCCGGTGAAAGTGATGCTGCAGGCCTACGACGAAGGTCGTTTGGACAAGCTGTACATTGTCAGCAACAAATTTGTTAATACGATGTCCCAAGAGCCGCAGGTGCTTCAGCTGCTGCCGTTACCGCCAGCCGATGACGAAGAGCTGAAGAAAACGCCTTGGGATTACCTGTATGAACCCGATCCAAAAGTGCTGCTTGATACCTTGCTGCGCCGCTATGTGGAGTCGCAGGTTTATCAGGGCGTCGTGGAAAACCTGGCCAGCGAGCAGGCCGCACGAATGGTCGCGATGAAAGCCGCAACCGATAACGGCGGTAGCCTGATCAAAGAGCTGCAGTTGGTATACAACAAGGCGCGTCAGGCCAGCATCACTCAGGAACTCACCGAGATCGTTTCGGGAGCCTCCGCGGTTTAAGCTAGGTTTACGAATTACGTAGAGGATTCAAGATGGCTACTGGAAAGATTATCCAGGTAATCGGCGCCGTGGTGGACGTCGAGTTCCCTCAGGATGCCGTACCGAAAGTGTACGACGCCCTTGAGGTAGAAAACGGCACCGAAAAACTGGTGTTGGAAGTTCAGCAACAGCTGGGCGGTGGCGTGGTTCGCTGTATCGCAATGGGGACCTCCGACGGTCTGCGTCGCGGTCTGAAAGTGAACAACCTGGACCACCCGATTGAAGTGCCGGTGGGTAAAGCTACCCTGGGCCGTATCATGAACGTATTGGGTCAACCGATCGACATGAAAGGCGACATCGGCGAAGAAGAGCGTTGGGCGATTCACCGCGCGGCGCCAAGCTACGAAGAGCTGTCCAGCTCCCAGGAACTGCTGGAAACCGGTATCAAGGTAATGGACCTGATTTGTCCGTTCGCCAAGGGCGGTAAAGTCGGTCTGTTCGGCGGTGCGGGCGTAGGTAAAACCGTAAACATGATGGAGCTGATCCGTAACATCGCGATCGAGCACTCCGGTTATTCCGTGTTTGCGGGCGTGGGCGAGCGTACTCGTGAGGGTAACGACTTCTACCACGAAATGACCGACTCCAACGTTCTGGACAAAGTATCCCTGGTTTACGGCCAGATGAACGAGCCACCAGGTAACCGTCTGCGCGTTGCGCTGACCGGTCTGACCATGGCGGAGAAATTCCGTGACGAAGGCCGTGACGTTCTGCTGTTCGTTGACAACATCTACCGTTACACCCTGGCCGGTACCGAAGTGTCCGCACTTCTGGGCCGTATGCCATCCGCGGTAGGTTATCAGCCAACGCTGGCGGAAGAGATGGGCGTTCTGCAAGAACGTATCACCTCGACCAAGACCGGTTCCATCACTTCCGTACAGGCCGTTTACGTTCCTGCGGATGACTTGACTGACCCGTCTCCAGCCACCACCTTTGCGCACTTGGACGCAACCGTGGTACTGAGCCGTAACATCGCTTCTCTGGGTATCTACCCGGCCGTTGACCCGCTGGATTCCACCAGCCGTCAGCTGGATCCGCTGGTCGTTGGCCAGGAGCACTACGACGTAGCGCGTGGCGTGCAGTCCATTCTGCAACGCTACCAGGAACTGAAAGATATCATCGCGATCCTGGGTATGGACGAGCTGTCTGAAGAAGACAAGCTGGTCGTATCCCGTGCGCGTAAGATCCAACGCTTCCTGTCTCAGCCGTTCTTCGTGGCAGAAGTCTTCACCGGTTCTCCGGGCAAGTTCGTATCGCTGAAAGACACCATCCGTGGTTTCAAAGGCATTATGGACGGCGACTATGACCACCTGCCGGAGCAGGCGTTCTACATGGTTGGCACCATTGAAGAAGCAGTGGAAAAAGCCAAGAAACTGTAACGCCTTGAGAGGAGGGTGATATGGCTATGACTTACCATCTGGATGTAGTCAGCGCGGAAAAACAGATGTTTTCCGGCCTGGTGCAGAAGATCCAGGTGACAGGCAGCGAAGGTGAACTGGGGATCTTCCCTGGCCATGCGCCGCTGCTGACTGCCATCAAGCCTGGCATGGTGCGTATTGTTAAGCAGCACGGTGAAGAAGAGTTCATCTACCTGTCCGGCGGCATCCTCGAGGTGCAGCCGAGCGTGGTTACCGTGCTGGCGGACACTGCTATCCGTGGTACTGACCTCGACGAAGCGAGAGCGTTGGAAGCTAAGCGTAAAGCTGAAGAACACATTCGCAGCTCTCATGGCGATGTCGACTATGCTCAGGCATCCGCTGAACTGGCGAAAGCGATCGCAAAACTGCGCGTTATCGAGCTCACCAGAAAAGCGATGTAATGTTTGGGTGCTCTGCACCCAACTTTAAGAAAGCGGCCCATAGGGTCGCTTTTTTTTTACTTTAAAATAAGCATTTCGGCCCGGCTGGCAGAGTGGTGTATAACCCCTGATATCGGGCAAGAAACGTCGCCGAACGCCGACAGTTTTTTTGCCCTGGAGCTGAATTGGGCATGGTGGTGACAGACCACGCGCCGCGCGGCCTGCGCCGGGTTCGTGATGAGAAATATGTAGTAATATCGTCGCTAAACGGTTTTACTTTCGTCTATCAAAATGGAGTTATCAGGTTGCTTATGTCGAACAGCGCAATGAGCGTAGTTATCCTCGCCGCAGGCAAGGGTACGCGCATGTATTCCGATCTTCCCAAAGTGTTGCACCCGTTGGCCGGCAAGCCGATGGTGCAACACGTCATTGATGCCGCGATGAAGCTGGGTGCGCAACATGTTCACCTGGTATACGGCCACGGCGGCGATTTGCTGAAAAGCACGTTGACTGACGGCGCGCTGAACTGGGTGCTGCAGGCCGAGCAACTGGGTACCGGTCACGCAATGCAGCAGGCCGCGCCGCATTTTGCCGATGATGAAGACGTGCTGATGCTGTACGGCGACGTGCCGCTGATCTCCGTCGATACGCTGCAACGCCTGTTGGCGGCTAAACCGCAGGGCGGCATCGGCCTGCTGACGGTCAAGCTGGACGATCCGAGCGGCTATGGCCGCATCGTGCGTGAGAACGGCGACGTGGTGGGCATCGTCGAGCATAAAGACGCCAGTGAAGCGCAGCGGCAGATCAACGAGATCAATACCGGCATCCTGGTGGCGAACGGGCGCGATCTGAAACGCTGGCTGGGAATGTTGAATAACGACAACGCACAGGGCGAGTTTTACATCACCGATATCATTGCGTTGGCCCATGCCGACGGCAAGAAAATCGAAGCCGTGCACCCGTCGCGTTTAAGTGAAGTGGAAGGCGTGAACAACCGTCTGCAGCTGGCGACTCTGGAGCGCGTATTCCAGTCGGAACAGTCTGAAAAGCTGCTGTTGGCCGGCGTTATGCTGCTGGATCCGGCGCGTTTCGATCTGCGCGGGGAACTTGTTCACGGCCGTGATATCACTATTGATGCGAATGTGATTATCGAAGGTCACGTCAAGCTGGGCGATCGGGTGAGAATCGGCGCCGGCTGCGTGCTGAAAAACTGCGTGATCGGTGATGACTGCGAGATCAGCCCTTACAGCGTGCTGGAAGACAGCGTGCTGGAAGCAGACTGCACGGTGGGGCCGTTCGCCCGCTTGCGCCCAGGCGCGGAGCTGGCGGCAGGGGCTCACGTCGGCAACTTCGTGGAAATGAAAAAGGCGCGCCTGGGCAAAGGCTCCAAGGCCGGTCACCTCAGCTACCTGGGCGATGCTGAAATCGGCGATGACGTGAATATCGGCGCCGGCACCATCACCTGCAACTACGATGGCGCCAACAAGCACAAGACGCTGATCGGCGACGGCGTGTTCGTCGGTTCCGATACTCAGCTGGTGGCGCCGGTGTCGGTCGGCAAAGGCTCCACCATCGCCGCCGGCACCACGGTGACGCGCGATATCGCCGAGAACGAACTGGTGTTGAGCCGCGTCAAGCAGGTGCACATTCAGGGCTGGCAACGTCCGGTGAAGAAGAAGTCATAGTGTGTTTTGCGTTGGGCTCCGTTCACGAGCCCAATACAAAACATAATAATCCCCACCATCTACAGGCTCGGGGGCGCACGGTAAAAACCGGCAAAAATCAGGTCAAGGCATCGAAAGCGCCCATGAAGGGCGTTCATTAGGAATATAACTGAATGTGTGGAATTGTAGGCGCAGTAGCGCAACGTGATATCGCAGAAATCCTGTTGGAAGGTTTACGTCGTCTCGAGTACCGCGGTTATGACTCCGCCGGTCTGGCGGTGGTCGATGAAAAAGGCAACGTCAGTCGCCTGCGTCGCGTTGGCAAGGTACAAAAGCTGGCCGAAGCGGCGGAACAAACCGATCTGCACGGCGGTACCGGCATCGCTCACACCCGTTGGGCTACGCACGGTGAACCGACCGAAGCGAACGCGCACCCGCATGTTTCCGACTACATTACCGTGGTGCATAACGGCATCATCGAAAACCACGAGCCGCTGCGCGAACTGCTGATTGAACGTGGTTACCGTTTCAGCTCTGAAACCGATACCGAAGTGATTGCGCACCTGGTGCACTGGGAACAACTGCAAGGCGGTACGCTGCTGGAAGTGGTTCAGCGCGTGATCCCGCAGCTGCGCGGCGCTTATGGCACCGTGGTGATGGACAGCCGCGATCCGAGCGTGCTGGTCGCGGCGCGTTCCGGTAGCCCGCTGGTTATCGGCCGCGGCGTTGGGGAAAACTTCATCGCTTCCGATCAGCTGGCGCTGCTGCCGGTCACCCGCCGCTTCATCTTCCTGGAAGAGGGCGACGTGGTGGAAGTGACTCGCCGCACCGTCAACATTTTCGACAAACAGGGCAACGCCATCGAGCGCCCTGAGATCGAGTCCCAGGTGCAGTATGACGCCGGCGACAAGGGCGCTTACCGCCACTACATGCAAAAAGAGATTTACGAACAGCCGCTGGCGCTGAAAAACACCCTGGAAGGGCGTTTCAGTCATGGCCAAATCAACCTGAGTGAGCTGGGGCCGCACGCCGACGAGCTGCTCGCCAAGGTGCAGCACGTGCAGATTATCGCCTGTGGCACTTCTTACCACTCCGGTATGGTGGCGCGTTACTGGTTCGAAGCGCTGGCCGGCGTGCCGTGCGATGTCGAGATCGCGTCCGAATTCCGTTACCGCAAATCGGCGGTGCGTCCGGGCAGCCTGATCATCACTCTGTCGCAGTCCGGCGAAACCGCCGACACTCTGGCGGCGCTGCGCCTGTCCAAAGAACTGGGTTATCTCGGTTCGCTGGCCGTTTGTAACGTTGCCGGCTCTTCGCTGGTGCGTGAATCCGATCTGGCGTTGATGACCAAAGCGGGCACGGAAATCGGCGTAGCCTCGACCAAAGCCTTCACCACGCAGCTCACCGTGCTGTTGATGCTGGTGGCGCGCCTGGGCCGTCTGAAAGGCATGGCGGAAAGCGTGGAGCACGAGATCGTGCATGGTCTGCAGGCGTTGCCAGCGCGTATCGAGCAGATGCTGTCGATGGATAAAGATATCGAAGCGCTGGCGGAAGGCTTCTCCGACAAGCACCATGCGCTGTTCCTCGGCCGTGGCGATCAGTATCCGATCGCCATGGAAGGGGCGCTGAAGCTGAAAGAGATCTCCTATATTCACGCCGAAGCTTATGCGGCGGGCGAGTTGAAACACGGCCCGCTGGCGCTGATCGACGCCGATATGCCGGTGATTGTGGTGGCGCCGAACAACGAACTGCTGGAAAAGCTGAAGTCCAACATTGAAGAAGTGCGCGCGCGCGGCGGCCAGCTGTACGTGTTCGCCGATCAGGACGCCGGCTTCGTCAGCAGCGAAGGCATGACCATCATTCCTCTGCCGCACGTCGAGGAAATCGTTGCGCCGATCTTCTACACCGTGCCGTTGCAGCTGCTGTCTTACCATGTGGCGCTGATCAAAGGCACCGACGTTGACCAGCCGCGCAACCTGGCGAAGTCTGTCACCGTAGAGTAATTTGCCGCAGGTAAACTGCAAAAGCCGGCCTTAGCGCCGGCTTTTTTCATGAGTGACCTTAAAGATGACAGCGCTGCCGTTTCGGTGATAAACGTTGTCATATTCAAGCGGATAGGCCGCGCCAAGCCGGTTTTTTATTGCTTGGGAAATGTGCTGTTTCACGGCTAACCTTCTGATTTAAATACAAACAAGCACTCATTAAATGCACTGTAATATAACTGTCATATTGCGTACATTTTTCTGTCACCAAACTGTCCTATTTTCCCTCCTGCAGCAATACTTACTCTGATTAAAACGACTCGAAGTCGATTTTAAGTATCCCATTAGGAGGGATTATGAAACTGATGCGTACCACCGTCGCCAGTATTGTGGCAGCGACCTTCTCCCTGACCGCCGTGTCCGCGTTCGCTGCTGCCAGCCTGACCGGTGCAGGTGCGACATTCCCCGCTCCGGTTTACGCCAAGTGGGCAGATTCTTATCAGAAAGAAACTGGCAACAAAGTTAACTATCAGGGCATCGGCTCCTCTGGCGGCGTAAAGCAAATCGTGGCCAACACCGTTGACTTTGGCGCTTCCGACGCCCCGCTGTCTGACGACAAGCTGGCGGCCGACGGCCTGTTCCAGTTCCCGACCGTGATCGGCGGCGTGGTGCTGGCGGTGAATATCCCGGGCATCAAATCCGGCGAACTGACGCTGGACGGCAAAACCCTGGGCGACATCTACCTGGGCAACGTCAAAAAATGGAACGATCCGGCTATCACCAAGCTGAACCCAGGCGTGAAACTGCCTGACCAAAACATCGCCGTAGTGCGCCGCGCCGACGGTTCCGGCACTTCGTTCGTGTTCACCAGCTACCTGTCCAAAGCCAATGCGCAGTGGAAAGAAAAGATTGGCGCCGGTTCTACCGTTAACTGGCCGACCGGTCTGGGCGGTAAAGGCAACGACGGCATCGCCGCCTTCGTTCAGCGTCTGCCAGGCTCTATCGGCTACGTAGAATACGCTTACGCCAAGCAGAACAACCTGGCTTACACCAAGCTGGTGTCCGCTGACGGCAAACCGGTCAGCCCGACCGAAGAGAGCTTCAGCAACGCCGCCAAAGGTGCAGATTGGAGCAAAACCTTTGCTCAGGATCTGACTGACCAGAAAGGCGACAACGTGTGGCCAATCACCTCCACCACCTTCATCCTGGTGCACAAAGAGCAGAAAAACCCTGTTCAGGGCGCCGAAGTGCTGAAGTTCTTCGACTGGGCCTACAAAACCGGTGCAAAACAAGCTAACGAGCTGGATTACGCCACCCTGCCGGCAGAAGTGGTTGAGCAGGTGCGTGCGGCCTGGAAAACCAACGTAAAAGACAGTTCAGGTAAAGCGCTGTACTAACAACGCAGGGGCGCGGGTTCGCCGCGCCCCACACAGTTCTTCAGGCTCCGATCCCGGTTGGGGCTGCCAGGGTTCAAACAGAGAGTAATCTATGGCTGAGTACAAGCCGACCATCAAAGCACCGGGCAAAAACGGTGACATCATTTTCAGCGCGCTGGTGAGACTGGCTGCGCTGATTACCCTATTGTTGCTGGGCGGCATCATTGTTTCGCTGATCTTCGCCTCCTGGCCAAGCATGCAGAAATTCGGCTTTGCGTTCCTGTGGACCAAAGAGTGGGACGCGCCGGCGGAGCAGTTCGGCGCGCTGGTGCCGATCTACGGCACCGTGGTCACCTCGCTTATCGCGTTGATCATCGCCGTGCCGGTGAGCTTCGGCATCGCGCTGTTCCTGACCGAACTGGCGCCGAACTGGCTGAAGCGGCCGCTGGGCATCGCCATTGAGCTGCTGGCGGCCATTCCGAGCATCGTCTACGGCATGTGGGGACTGTTCGTGTTCGCCCCGCTGTTCGCCGAATACTTCCAGACGCCGGTGGGCGACGTGCTGTCGGGCATTCCAATCGTCGGCGAGCTGTTCTCCGGCCCGGCCTTCGGCATCGGCATCCTGGCCGCCGGGGTGATCCTGGCGATCATGATCATTCCTTACATCGCCGCAGTGATGCGCGACGTGTTCGAACAGACCCCGGTGATGATGAAAGAGTCGGCCTACGGCATCGGCTGCACCACCTGGGAAGTCATCTGGCGCATCGTGCTGCCGTTCACCAAAAACGGCGTCATCGGCGGGGTGATGCTGGGCCTGGGCCGTGCGCTGGGGGAGACCATGGCGGTGACCTTTATCATCGGCAACACTTATCAGCTCGACAGCGCTTCGCTGTACATGCCGGGCAACAGCATCACCTCGGCGCTGGCCAACGAATTCGCCGAAGCCGAGTCCGGCGTGCACACCGCCGCACTGATGGAGCTGGGCCTGATTCTGTTTGTTATCACCTTTATCGTGCTGGCGCTGTCGAAACTGATGATCATGCGTCTGGCCAAGAATGAGGGGCGTTAACATGGCGACGATGGATATGCAAAACGCAGTCGTTCTGGCGGAAAGCCGCCGCAAAATGCAGGCCTGGCGCCGGCAGAAAAATCGCCTCGCGCTGTTCCTGTCGATGGCGACCATGGCGTTCGGGCT
The DNA here is from genome assembly GCF_900215445.1 of Serratia sp. JKS296. Classification (NCBI taxonomy): domain Bacteria; kingdom Pseudomonadati; phylum Pseudomonadota; class Gammaproteobacteria; order Enterobacterales; family Yersiniaceae; genus Serratia; species Serratia sp. JKS296. The sequence continues at coordinate 4,969,454 of NZ_OCMX01000001.1, read as the reverse complement.
GTTCTGGCTGATCTGGATCCTGATCGCTACCGTCACCAAAGGCTTCGACGGCATGTCGCTGGCGCTGTTCACCGAGATGACCCCGCCGCCGAATACCGCGGGCGGCGGCCTGGCCAACGCCATCGCCGGCAGCGGCCTGTTGATCCTGTGGGCGACCCTCTTCGGTACGCCGCTGGGCATCATGGCCGGCATCTACCTGGCGGAATACGGCCGTAAATCTTGGCTGGCGGAAGTGATCCGCTTTATCAACGACATCCTGCTGTCCGCACCGTCGATCGTAGTGGGCCTGTTCGTTTACACCATTGTGGTGGCGAAGATGGAACACTTCTCCGGTTGGGCCGGCATCGTGGCGCTGGCGTTGCTGCAGGTGCCGATCGTCATTCGCACCACCGAGAACATGCTGAAGCTGGTGCCGGATACGCTGCGCGAGGCCGCCTATGCCCTGGGCACGCCGAAATGGCGCATGATTTCCGCCATCACGCTGAAGGCGTCGGTGTCCGGCATCATCACCGGCGTGCTGCTGGCGATTGCGCGCATCGCGGGGGAAACCGCGCCGCTGCTGTTCACCTCGCTGTCGAACCAGTTCTGGAGCACCGACCTGATGCAGCCGATCGCCAACCTGCCGGTGACCATCTTCAAATTCGCCATGAGCCCGTTCGCCGAATGGCAACAGTTGGCCTGGGCCGGGGTGCTGTTGATCACCCTGTGCGTACTGTTACTGAATATCCTGGCGCGCGTAATTTTCGCCAAGAAAAAGCATTCGTAAAATTTTGAGCGCCGCTTTGGCGGCGCTGATGAAAAGAGAGAAGTCTTGATGAGTATGGTTACTGACGCTTCCAGCAGCAAAATTCAGGTACGTGATCTGAACTTCTACTACGGCAAATTCCATGCGCTGAAGAACATCACGCTGGATATCGCCAAGAACAAGGTCACCGCGTTTATCGGCCCATCCGGCTGCGGCAAATCCACCCTGCTGCGCACCTTTAACAAGATGTACCAGCTGTACCCGGAACAGCGTGCGGAAGGCGGCATTCTGCTGGACGGCCAGAACATCCTGACCGACAACTCGGATATCGCGTTGCTGCGCGCCAAGGTCGGCATGGTGTTCCAGAAGCCGACGCCGTTCCCGATGTCGATTTACGACAACATCGCTTTCGGCGTTCGCCTGTTTGAAAAGCTGTCGCGCGCCGATATGGACGAGCGCGTGCAGTGGGCGCTGACCAAGGCCGCGCTGTGGAACGAAACCAAGGACAAGCTGCACCAGAGCGGTTACAGCCTCTCCGGCGGCCAGCAGCAGCGTCTGTGCATCGCCCGCGGCATCGCCATTCGTCCGGAAGTGCTGTTGCTGGATGAGCCTTGCTCGGCGCTGGATCCGATCTCTACCGGCAAGATTGAAGAGCTGATCAGTGAACTGAAGGCCGATTACACCGTGGTGATCGTGACGCACAACATGCAGCAGGCAGCGCGCTGCTCCGACTCTACCGCATTTATGTATCTGGGCGAGCTGATCGAGTTCAGTGATACTGATAACCTGTTCACTGCGCCGCAGAAAAAGCAGACTGAAGACTACATCACTGGCCGTTATGGTTGATAGGAAGCATCATGGATAACCTGAATTTAAACAAACACATTTCCGGCCAGTTCAACGCAGAGCTCGAGCATATCCGCACCCAGGTGCTGACCATGGGCGGGCTGGTGGAGCAACAGCTGACCGACGCCATCACCGCGATGCACAATCAGGATGGCGAGTTGGCCAAGCGCGTAATTGAAGGCGACGCCAAGGTCAACATGATGGAAGTGGCGATCGACGAAGCGTGCGTGCGCATCATCGCCAAGCGCCAGCCGACCGCCAGCGATCTGCGCCTGGTGATGGCGATCATCAAAACCATTTCCGAGCTGGAGCGCATCGGCGACGTGGCGGACAAGATCTGCCGCACCGCGCTGGAAAAGTTCTCGCACCAGCATCAGCCGCTGCTGGTCAGTCTGGAGTCGCTGGGGCGCCACACCGTGCAGATGCTGCACGACGTGCTGGACGCGTTCGCGCGCATGGATCTGGACGAAGCGATCCGTATTTACCGCGAAGATAAAAAGGTCGACCAGGAATACGAAGGCATCGTGCGTCAGCTGATGACCTACATGATGGAAGACTCGCGCACCATTCCGAGCGTGCTGACCGCGCTGTTCTGCGCCCGCTCTATCGAGCGTATCGGCGACCGCTGTCAGAACATCTGCGAATTTATCTTCTATTTCGTCAAGGGGCAGGATTTCCGTCATTTGGGCGGCGATGCCCTGGAAAAGCTGCTCTCTCCGGGCGGTAAAGACGAAAAGGCCGACTAACTCTTTCCGGGTAATATCCTTCAAAGGCGCGGTTTCCCGCGCCTTTATTCCATCTTAAGCGCGTAAAGATAAAAAGGTTATAAATATAGCTTTTTATATTATTTCCTGACCTATGTGGCGCTTGCTAGCTTATTCGCCAGCAGGACATCAACCACTTAGGAGCTTTCTATGAAACATCGCGCTTTGGCCTTAACGTTGTTAGCCAGTCTGACCGGCCTCGCCGCCGGCGCCGCGCACGCGGACAAACTTGACGATATCAAGCAAGCCGGCGTGGTGCGTATCGCGGTGTTCGACAGCAACCCGCCGTTCGGCTACATCGATCCGCAGAGCAAAAAGCTGGTGGGCTACGATGTGGACGTCGCCGACGCGATCGGCAAAGCGCTGGGGGTGAAAGTGGAGCTGCGCGCCACCAACCCGGCCAACCGCATTCCGCTGCTGGTGTCGAAGAAGGTTGACCTGATTGCCGCCAACTTCACCATTACCGACGAGCGCGCCAAGGAAGTGAACTTCAGCGTGCCGTATTTCGCCACCGGCCAGAAATTCATCGCTCGCAAAGGCGTATTGAAAACCCCGGAAGACATCAAGAAGCTGCGCATCGGCGCGGACAAGGGCACGGTGCAGGAAATCACCCTGCGCGAGCGTTTCCCGACGGCGAAAGTGATCTCTTACGATGATACCCCGCTGGCGTTCGTGGCGCTGCGCAACGGCAACGTGCAGGCGATCACTCAGGACGACGCCAAGCTGGTCGGCCTGCTCGGCAACCTGCCGGCGGCGCAGAAGGCGGAATTTGAAATTTCGCCGTTCAGCCTGACCAAAGAGTATCAGGGCGTGGGCATTCCCAAGGGCGAGGATCGCCTGACCGCCGCGGTGAATGAGACGCTGATCAAGCTGGAAAACGACGGCGAAGCGGTTAAGATTTACGATCGCTGGTTCGGGCCGGAAACCAAATCCGCCCAGCCGCGCGGCGATTTCAAAATCGCGCCTTTGGATCAGCAACCGAAAGCCTGATTTAACCGCTCGCGGTGAGATCGGTACGGAGGGGCGCAGCTTGCTGCGCCCCTGATGCATTCTGCAAGACAAGGATTGAACATGAACCTGGACTGGCTGCTGGCGCCGCAATACCTGAACTGGCTGTGGCACGGCTTTCTGCTGACGCTGTGGCTTTCCGCCTGCGCGGGCCTGGCGGCCACGCTGTTGGGCTTCGTGCTGGCGGCGATGCGCGACAGCAGCCTGCGGCCGTTGCGTTGGCTGGCGATGGGATACAGCTCGTTGTTTCGCAATACGCCGCTGCTGGTGCAGCTGTTCTTCTGGTACTTCGCCGCCGGGCAAATCCTGCCGTCCGCCGCCATGCAGTGGCTGAACAGCGCACATCAGGTCGGCCCGCTTGAGTGGCCGTCGTTCGAGTTTCTCGCCGGTTTCTTCGGCCTGACGCTGTACTCCACCGCCTTTATCGCCGAAGAGATCCGCTCCGGCATTCGCGGCGTCGCCGGCGGGCAGAAATATGCCGCTCAGGCGCTGGGGCTGACCGGCTGGCAGGCGATGCGCTACGTGGTGCTGCCGCAGGCGCTGAAAATCGCGCTGCCGCCGCTGCTGGGGCAATACATGAACGTGATCAAGAACTCGTCGCTGACCATGGCGATCGGCGTTGCCGAACTCTCTTACGCCTCGCGTCAGGTCGAAACCGAAACCCTGCGCACCTTCCAGGCGTTCGGCGTGGCGACGGTACTGTATATCGCCATCATCGCGCTGCTGGAAGGTTGGGGCATGTGGCGACAACAGCGTAAACCGCTGGGAGGACATTGAGATGGATTTCAGCGTGATTCACGACAACCTGGGTTACCTGCTGTGGGGCACCTGGCCGGATGGGCCGCTGGGCGGCGCGGCGCTGACGTTGGCGATCAGCCTGATGGCCGGCGTGGCCTCGGCGGTGCTCGGCACCTTACTCGGCGTGGCGCTGGCAATGTCGCGCGGCGTCGCCGCCGGGCTGCTGGCGGCGGTGTTGGGCTTTTTCCGCGCCATTCCGGTCATCATGCTGATCTTCTGGACCTATTTCCTGCTGCCGATGGTGTTTGGCGTCGAGATCCCGGAAATTACCACCGTGGTGTGTGCGCTGGCGCTGATCGCCTCGGCCTATCTGGCTCATGCGGTGAAGGCCGGCATCGCCGCGATCGGTCCCGGCCAGTGGCAGGCCGGGCTTTCTCTGGGGCTGACGCGCTGGCAGACGCTGCGCATGATCGTGCTGCCGCAGGCGCTGCGCATGATGGTGCCGTCGTTCATCAACCAGTGGATTTCTCTGATCAAAGACACCTCGTTGGCTTATATCGTCGGCGTTGGCGAATTGACCTTCCTGGCGACCCAGGTTAACAACCGCAGCATGGTCTATCCGATGGAAGTGTTCCTGTTTGTGGCGCTGGTCTATTTCGTATTCTGCCTGGCGCTCGATCTGCTGGCCAACGCGGTCAACCGCCGCTTCGGCGCGCAAACCCGCGCGCTGAAGCGGTCCTGGCGCTGGTGGCGCAACAAGCCGCCGTTGCCGGCCAGTTAATCGGCCGTCAGCCGCCAGCCGCGTTCGCGCCACAGCGCGGGCAATTGAGCCAGGTCGTCAAACGTGGTCACCAGCGGGTGATCGATCGGCGGATTATGCGGATCGGCGCAGAAGTAAAAGACCGGAATGCCGGCATTGATGCCGGCCTGCGCGCCGGCGGGAGAATCGTCCACCAGGATGCAGCGCGTCACCGGCACCCGCATCTGTTCGGCGGCGTGAAACACGATCGCCGGATCCGGCTTCCAGCGCTGAATGTCATAGCCGCTGAACAACCGGTCATCAAAATAAGGCAGCATGCCGGTCAGGCCGAGCGAGTGCTGCATCTTGCTGACCGGCCCGTTGGAGACGGTGCAGACAGGCACCGTCACCTGCGCCAGCAGCTCGCGGGCGCCGGCAATCTGTTGCAGCTCGCTGTCGAACAGCCGCGCCACTTCCTGCCGATACAGCGGCTCCAGCGTCTCTTTTTCCAGGTCAGTGCCCTGCTCGGCATTGACCCGATCGATAATCTCGTACAGCTTCACCCCTTTGTATTTCTTGAATACCTCTTCCAGCGACAGATGAATGCCGTAGTGGGCGAACATATGGACATAGGCTTTGCTGCACAGCACTTCGCTGTCCACCAGCGTGCCGTCGCAGTCGAACAAAATGCAGTCAATCTGATTCATGCGGGACAGGTTCCTTCGGGTTAACGCCGCTGAGGCGACTCAGCGATCACTTGATCAGGTTACGCGCCTTGAGATCGTGCAAAATCAGCGCGGCGACGTGTGAGCACTGCGGCAGATCGCGGCTGTCGCACCACTTCAGCTCGGCGATTTCGGCGGCGGGCTGCAACTGCCCGGTAAAGTCGGCCTGGTAGCAGCGAATGCGCACTTGGGTACCGTCCTGCTTGCCGTCCGCCGGGCCGGTGAACTCGCCGTAAAACGCGATGGATTGCGACAGCAGCGCAACGGTCAGCTCTTCGTCGATTTCGCGGCACAGCGCCTGTTCGTCGGTTTCGCCCGCTTCGCGCTTTCCGCCCGGCATATAAAACAGCGTCTTGTTGTGCGAGCGCACCAGCGCCACTTTGTCATCTTTCAGCGCGATCAACGCCAGCTTATCGATAAAGGTCGAAGACATGCGGATTCCTGTTTTAACGGATAGGGATAGAGGGGCGATAGGCTATTTTATCGGCCGTGCCGGCAAACGGCAACGCAGCGGGCGGCAAGGGGGATGAATGCCTGTAAATACAAGCCGTTGACGCGTTTAGCCGTAAAGACGGCGAAAAAAACCTGTGACCGGCGTCAAAAGCCCCACTTTTTGTTATAGGATAGCCGGCGACTGTCCATTCCCATTTTCGGAATTCTGATAATGACCAAACCAGTATCTGGCCTTGACGCTGAGCAAGGCTTGCTTGGGCGCGTGTTTAAACTCAAGCAACATGGCACGACGGCGCGTACGGAAACGATTGCCGGTATCACCACCTTCCTCACCATGGTGTATATCGTGTTCGTTAACCCGCAAATTTTGGGCGCAGCGGGCATGGATACCCAGGCAGTATTTGTCACCACCTGTTTGATCGCCGCCTTCGGCAGCATCTTTATGGGCCTGCTGGCGAACCTGCCGGTGGCGCTGGCGCCGGCGATGGGCCTGAACGCCTTCTTCGCCTTCGTGGTGGTCGGGGCGATGGGCATTTCCTGGCAGGTGGGCATGGGCGCCATCTTCTGGGGCGCGGTCGGCCTGCTGTTGCTGACCATTTTCCGCATCCGTTACTGGATGATCGCCAACATTCCGGTCAGCCTGCGCGTCGGCATCACCAGCGGCATCGGGCTGTTCATCGGCATGATGGGGCTGAAAAACGCCGGCATCGTGGTGGCCAACCCGGACACGCTGGTGACCATCGGCAGCCTGACCTCGCACAACGTGCTGCTGGGGGCGCTCGGCTTCTTCATCATCGCCGTGCTCTCTTCGCGCAACTTCCACGCGGCGGTGCTGGTGTCGATCGTGGTCACCACCCTGATCGGCTGGATGCTGGGCGACGTGAAATACGGCGGCCTGTTCTCCCTGCCGCCGAGCATCACCTCGGTGGTGGGCCAGGTCGACGTGGCCGGCGCGCTGAACATCGGGCTGGCCGGGGTCATCTTCTCGTTTATGCTGGTGAACCTGTTCGACTCTTCCGGCACCCTGATCGGCGTCACCGATAAAGCCGGCCTGACCGACAGCCAGGGCAAGTTCCCGCGCATGAAGCAGGCGTTGTACGTTGACAGCATCAGCTCAGTGGCCGGTTCGCTGGCGGGGACCTCTTCCGTGACCGCTTACATCGAAAGCTCGTCCGGCGTCGCCGTCGGCGGCCGCACCGGTCTGACGGCGGTGGTCACCGGCCTGCTGTTCCTGCTGGTGATCTTCCTGTCGCCGTTGGCGGGCATGGTGCCGGCTTATGCCGCCGCCGGCGCGCTGATCTATGTCGGCGTGCTGATGACCTCCAGCCTGGCGCGGGTGAAGTGGGACGATCTGACCGAAGCGGTACCGGCGTTTGTCACCGCGGTGATGATGCCGTTCAGTTTCTCGATCACCGAAGGCATCGCGCTCGGCTTTATCTCCTACTGCGTGATGAAGCTCGGCACCGGCCGTTGGCGTGAAATCAGCCCGTGCGTGGTGGTCGTGGCGCTGCTGTTCGTGCTGAAGATCGTCTTCGTCGACGGCCATTGACAGCCAAAGGGCCGACGCCCGTCGGCCCTGAAACCCTAGACGCCCGGCGTCGCATCCGGCGCCCGATCCAGCACCCACTGCAACGGCCGCCTGAAGCGCGCCTGCCAACTGCCGGCTGCATCCTCTCCCTGGGCGAAGTGCAGCGTTTGCACCTGATTATCCTCCCCGAACAGATTGGCGAAGTGCAATGCCAGCGCCTGTTCGCTGAAATTCTGCCGATCGTAATACGCCATCACGATTTTCTTTTGCGCCGCCAGCGACTGCTGGGCCGGCTTGATCTCGCCGTTGGGGGCGATCAAGAGCGCGCCGGCATAAAACTGCGGGTACTTGGCGATCAGGTTGGCAGCGTGCAACGCGCCCTGGCCGCGGGCGCTGAGGTAAATCCGCCGGGGATCCAGCTTTAGCTGCGGAGCCAGCTGTTGCAGCGTACGCTGAATGGCGGTTTGGGTGCTCTCGTCGCTGTAATTCGACCAGCGGAAGCTGTTTTCCGACAGCATCTGCGTGCCGTTGAGCTCGATGTAGGCCACGCCCATTTCGCCGAACAGCAGCCGCTCCTCGGGGCTGATGGCGGCGGCTTTGCCGTAGGTATGCAGGAAGATCACCGTTGGCCACCCTTCGGGTGGCGTTTCGCCGTCCGGTATCGCGTAGCTGGCCTTGCCTTCATAGCGGCGAGCGTGCTGCAGATAGCGCGCTTTGGTGGCGGCCAGGATAGATTGGTAGGTGGCGGAGTGCTGGATGCTGTTGAAGGCGTCGTCCTCCAGCAGGTTGTAGTAGTACCACAGGCCGCGGTCGGCGCTCAGCTGCAGGTAGCGCTCCGCCAGCTCGGTTTGCCCTTTCTCCGCCGACGACACCGCCAGCTGGTAGGGCGCCCAGACATTGCGGCCGTCTTCGCGCATCAGCGTCAGGTACAGCGACATGGCGCCCAGTTTTTTATCTTCCTGGTTTTGCGCGGATCGCGACAGCTGGGCGTTGAGCGCGCTGTGCGCAGGCAGCTCCAGCGGTTCTTCACCGGCGGGATAACGCATGTCTGCGGCGAAAGCGGGACTGGTGATGGAAACGAAAAATAACGCTAAAATGAAAAAATACATGATGCTATGGCTTTAATTTCAATAAATTGACGGACGTCATGTCCTGTTGCGGCGCCCCGCGGGCGCCGCGAGACCTTCACTCCACGCGGCGAATAAAATCGCTGAACGCGGACAGCTGGCCGGTCAGGAAATCCAGCGTTCCCTGATCGCTCAGTTCACCGGCCTGTTCATCGACCTTGCTTTGGATCACGCCGCCCATAAACTCAGGCTTGTTCATTACCATCGCATCGAGGAACACCAGGATCTGACGCAGATGGTATTGGCAGCGCGCGCCGCCGATCGGCCCCATTGAGCTGGTTTGAATGGCCACCGGCTTGCCGGCCAGCGGCTGATTCGGTACGCGAGACAGCCAATCGATGGCGTTTTTCAACCCGCCGGGCACGGAATAGTTGTATTCGGGGGTGACGATGATCACGCCGTCGGCCTGGCGGATCTGCTCTGCTATCGCTTCGACTGCTGCAGGAAAGCCTTCACCCTGTTGCATGTCGGCGTCGTACAGCGGGATATCGCGGATGGAGGGCAGCGCTTCAATGGTGACGCCCTGCGGAGCCAGGCCAGGCAGGGCGCGGGCCACCATGGCGTTGTAGGAGCCTTTGCGCAGGCTGCCGAGTAGAGTGACGATTTTTAAGGCTTGGTCTGACATGGTGATTCTCCCTTTCGAATGAGCAGATTCAGCGTACAACATGGGCGAATAGTAGGCTAAAGCGCGGGTCGAGAATAGGCGATTGCTCAACATTTAGCTGTCTTTACAATTTAATCCAGTAACTCGTGCGGTAAAGACCGCGTTATCCGCTTTGCGCCGCGTCAACCTGGCGTCTTCAGGCCCGTCAGTTTAACGAAGCGTGAGGATGCCGCCGGGCTGCGCGGCGAGATTTCCCCGTCTTTGTGCAGGCCGCCGCGCTCTTCGTAGCGCCAGCACAGCAGGCGATCCAGCTCGGGGCTGCCGGCGCAGGCCCAGCTCAGATATTCGTCGGCGTCGCTCATCACCTGAACGTCCGGCGTGGCGCTGGAGCGCAGGTGACCGGAGAAGGGATGCAGACGTAGCGTGGATTGGCCGCTGTTGCCGAGGCCGGAAATTTTCAGCACGCTTTGCCGAATGCTCCACAGCTGAGTCTCCGCCTCCAGCCGATCGTCCTGCGCGCCGATCCAGGCACTTTCCGCCGGCGTCTGATGCGCGTTCTGCAGCGCGCTTTGCCGGCTGCCGCGCGCCCGCATCACTTCGATATCCAGTCCGACTTTGCCCTCGTCGCTAAGCAGCACGCCCACGGTGTTGCTGGCATAGGCGAGGCTAAAATCGGGCAACTGATGATCGGCGAAGCAGGGGCGGCCGGTCGGCGTGGTGGCGATGGGGGGCAGCGTCGGCAGGCCGTACAGGTAGAACATCATTTCGGCGAGCAGAATGCGCCCTTGCAGGTAACGCGTGCGGCGCTTAACGGAAAAGGTGCGGGTGGCGGCTATCACTTCGTCGGAGAGTCTCTGGGTATCCAGGACAGCGGAGGCCGGGGTCCATCGGGCAAAATGACACGCCATTGTTCACTCCATGACAGAGGGTCGCTAAGAACGCAGGGGTGTTAGATTAAGACTAAGTTGAGGATTTATCATCAAAAAACACTATGCGGATTATCCGATTTGTTGGCTTTTGCGCTGTGCAGGAGGGCATGGGGGCATGGGGGCATGCAAGGCGAAGGTTATTCAGACCTCAAATCGCGTTGCGTAACGGGGTCGTGCATAAAATTAATCAGTTCCGAAGCCAGCCGCTTTCGAATCGACGGCGTCCAATGAACCCATAAAATATCGCCTGATAAGAAAAAGTTGGCGGAGAGAGCAGGATTCGAACCTACGACACGATGACTCGTGTGGATTTAAGAAACGGTTAGTTTCTTAAATCTGGCTTAAACCACTCGCCCACCTCTCCGCGTTCGTTTGTTGGAAATATAAAACCACATAATTAAAATGGTTAAAATAACCTGAACTTGAAAATGTGAGCAAACCCACAAAAACCCTATTTATTGTGTGTGTTTATTAATTATCAGAGTCAGGTCACTAAATTTACATTAGCTATTGTTATAAAAAGTTGGCGTCATTGGCTACGAATAGGGAAGAAGGGTATGCCAGATCTCGAATTAATGCCGCTGCAAAGCGCCGATTTTTATAAGACAGCTGAACGTGTTGTTTTTAAAGAATATAAATGTAACTGCAAAAAAGGTTGGAAGGGTGAAGATCGCTTTATCGTCTACAAAGCCGATCAGAATAGGATCGCTGAGGTTATCAACAATGAGGTTTCAAATAACAACGTTGAAGATCTCATCGCGCTGGCATCGTCTTTTTTGACGGATAAGGTGGTGATTTCCGGCGGGCATACCGTGGTTAATTTGGACGATCGTTTTTCTGTCAGCAGTGAAGTGGAAAAGTCTGCGCGCTTCTGCATTGACTACATTGCCGAATCCATCAGACGGCTCAGTGTTCAGCCTGACTTCTTGATGGAAATAAATGATTTCTATATGGAAAAAAGCGATGGTAGCGAGATAGACGGCGCTAACGAATTCAGGAAGATGGCGACATCGCCGTACATTATTCCGGAAAAAATAAACGACTACATTCTGGCGTCGAATCAACGTCATGGCATTGATATCAATGCATTTTATGTCAGTGAAAAAAACATGGCGGATCGCTTTAAACGCCACATTAAAAACCGTATGGATAAAGAGGCGTATTTTCAGCGCCAAGACGGAAATGTGAAGATGACGGTGGGTGAACACACGTTCGATATCATCAAGGAAAATAAACCGACCTGCGCGGCGGGAAATGCTGCGACGTTCAGGGCTATTCGGTATCGCATTTCCCCCAATAAAATCTTTGATAATTACACGTCGCATATTGGCGTTTTTCCGCTGTGTTCACGCGTCAACGTGCTTAACGGCTATCGTGCGGCCGCGACTTTTTACGATAACTTCGCTTTGCCTTCTTTACTGGTCTTCTTCGGCAAATCCTGTTTCGAATGACATTTTTGTGCCAGCTGGCTATGCGTCACGCATAGCCATGATGGTCGAGCATCATCATGAAAATCTCACACCTGTATTGGCCTGTCACTTTCTTCTCCACGGCATTTGGCGCCGGGATTTTCTTTTTGCCACAGGCGGTGGGGCCGGGCGTGCTGGGGATGAAAGTGTTCATGCTGTTTATCGTTATCGCCATGTCGGTATCGATGATGGCGCACTATCTTTTTTTCAAATTCATCATTTCGCACCCGGAGAAAGATTTCCTGGCGGCATCATCGACATTTATCGGCGAGCGGGCAGCGGCAATCGTCTGTGTGCTGTTTATTTTGTCGATGATTATTATCGTGCTGATAAATTTCATCACCTTAGTCAACGTCGTCGCGTCTTTTTTCCACAACGGATTCTGGGTCAGGGGCGGCATTTCGCTGTTGCTGAGTGCCGCGCTGTCGGCGGCATGGTTGGCGTTTAGTCAGCGAATCGAGCACCTGATTTCCAGAATGGCACTGGTTTCTATCGTACTGGTGGCGATCCTGGCGGTGTTTTTCCTGTTACAACCTGCGGGGGGGCAGCAGGCGGTGCAGGCGCCGCCTGGCATTTCATTGCAGACGTGGCTGCTGCTGCCGATTTTTCTTTTTACATTTAACTTTACCCCGTGCATCCAACGCTTTGCGAAAAGCGCCTTACGACCGCAGGCGCGCAGTATTCTGTTTGGCAAGGTACTGATCATGGCGTTTATCGTCATGATCGTTATCGCCATCAGCCGCTTGCTGACGCTGGATGACATCTCAATCATTAACAGCCGCAATGTGGATGCGCTGTTTTATACCGCCGGTTTGACCGGCAACGCCACGGCGTGGTTAGGCGCTGCCCTGTTGCTGTGTTTACTGACCGGCGGCGCCTATATCGGCACGTTGACCGGCGTGATCGATGGCATTACGTCCTTCGGCGTGGCGGGCAAAAAGAGAATCATCGCAGGGAATATCGTTGTCTGTACGTTTATTGGCGCGATCAACCCGAGCATTATCAAGATCATCTCGGGCTGGTCGATACCCGTTATCGTGATGACCGTCTTTTTCATCCCATCACTGTATTTTTTGCTACGGGGCGGCGGCAGGCAAAAGGGGATCGGCGTCGTCGTGCTGGGCTGCGGGATCGCGGTAATCGCAACGTTGTTGGTGTAAAGCGGCACGCTTAATCCAGAACCAGCCTATCGCCGGTGGCCGGCGCGATCCCTTCCGGCAGCCATAGCCGGCCCCAGGCGCCGGTACAGTGGCAGCCCATAATCTTTTCCGGCTGATGCTGGCGCAAAAAACGGCGGACGCGCCAGAGCGTGCGCGGGGAAGCGCAGCGTAGATGAAAACCGCCGATCAAGGCGTGGATCCGATCGATCCCGGTGATTTGCTGGCAATGGCGCACGATATTCACGATCCCGCGGTGCCCACAGCCGGTCACGATCACCAGACCGCGATCCGATTTGTAAATCAGCACCCCTTCGTCAATAACGTAATCTACCGCTGCGTTCTCCCCGGCGATCACCCCGTAGGCGCGGGGTGCGGGCACCGCGATTTCGCCTGACCACATAAAGCGATCGCCGATCGCCAGCGGTTCGCGGCTGTATTGCATGCGGTGGCGCGAGTAGTCGATATCCAAAGAGAGCTTTTTGATTTTCCGAGTGTGGCCCAGCACCTTCAGCGCCGCATAGCGCTCATCGCCGACCTGCGGGTGGCAGATGATACGGCTGTTGTCTGGCAGCCAGGCGACGCCGCCGCAGTGGTCATAGTGGCCGTGGGAGAGCACCGTCGCGGTGATACGGGAGAGATCGACACCCATCAGCGCCGCATTGCGCAGAAAGCTGTCGTCGGGGCCGGTATCGAACAGTATGGACGTCGTATCATCCTCAATCAGCAGGCTTAACCCGGCCTTGGCCTGCAATAGCGGGTTGGCGCCGGCGGCGCGGCGGTTTTCCAGCAGTACCCTGAGGGTCAATGCCATGTTGACTCGTTCCTGAGAGAGATTCCTGACTGGCCAGTATAGCGCGGGACGCTGCGGCGGCTCTGTGAGCCGGCGCGCAGAGCGAGAGCGGAAAAGAAAAACGGCCGGAACAAGGGCTTGTCCCGGCCGTGAAGGTGTCTGGCGGTGTTACTTGCCGATACAGAAGCTGGAGAAAATGCGGCCCAGCAGGTCGTCGGAGGTGAATTCACCGGTGATTTCACTCAAGGCCAGCTGCGCCTGGCGCAGTTCTTCGGCCAACAGCTCCCCCGCGTAAGCGCTCACTAACTGTTCTTTGCCCTGCACCAGGTGCTGCGCCGCCAGTTCCAGCGCCTGCAGGTGGCGGCGGCGCGCCAGGAAGCCGCCTTCCATGTTGCTGGTGAAGCCCATGCTCTGTTTAAGATGATCGCGCAGCACATCGACGCCTTCGCCGGTGCGGGCCGACAGGCGAATAAGTGAGTGGTTATTCACTTCCGTCAGACCCAGCGTTTCACCGGTGATGTCGGCCTTATTGCGCACCACGGTGATCGGCAACGTGCCTGGCAGGCGCGCCATAAACTCCGGCCAGATCTCCGCCGGCTCGGTGGCGGCGGTGGTGGTGCCGTCAACCATAAACAGCACCCTGTCGGCCTGTTCGATTTCGTTCCATGCACGTTCGATGCCGATGCGCTCCACTTCGTCGCTGGCGTCGCGCAGGCCGGCGGTGTCGATGATGTGCAGCGGCATGCCGTCGATATGGATATGTTCGCGCAAGACGTCGCGGGTGGTGCCGGCGATATCGGTGACGATCGCCGCCTCGCGCCCGGCCAACGCATTGAGCAGGCTCGATTTGCCGGCGTTGGGGCGCCCGGCGATCACCACCTTCATCCCTTCACGCAGCAGGCTGCCCTGGCGCGCTTCGCCTCGCACGCTGTCCAGATCCGCCATGACGTCGTTGAGCTGCGCCTCGATTTTACCGTCGGACAGGAAGTCAATTTCCTCGTCCGGGAAGTCGATCGCCGCTTCCACGTAGATTCGCAGGTGAGTGAGCGCTTCCACGAGCTGGTGGATGCGGGTGGAGAACGCGCCTTGCAGCGAGTTCATCGCCGAACGCGCCGCCTGCTCGGAGCTGGCGTCGATCAGATCGGCAATCGCTTCGGCCTGCGCCAGATCGAGTTTGTCGTTGAGAAACGCGCGCTCGGAGAACTCGCCCGGCCGCGCGATGCGCACGTCGGGCAGCGCCAGCACGCGCTTGAGCAGCAGATCGAGGATCACCGGCCCGCCGTGGCCCTGCAGCTCCAGCACGTCTTCGCCGGTAAAGGAGTTCGGCCCCGGGAACCACAGCGCGATGCCCTGATCGAGGGTGGCGCCCGTGGCGTCGCGGAACGGCAGATAGTCAGCGTAGCGCGGCTTCGGCAGCTTGCCGAGCAACGCCTGGGCGACGTCTTTGGCCTTGCTTCCTGAAATGCGCAGAATGCCGACGCCGCCGCGTCCCGGCGGGGTGGCTTGGGCTACGATGGTATCGGTGGTGCTCATAACGGTTCTCTCTGACGATTAAGATGCAAAAAGGCGGTCTAATGACCGCCTTTGGTGTTACTGCAAGGGTCGGCGCGCCGAACCCCTACACTACGCTTAGCTTTTTTTCTTGTCGCGGCTGTGCAGACCGCGTTTTTCCAGACCACGGTAAATCAGCTGCTGCTGCAGGATGGTCACCAGGTTGCTGACGATGTAGTACAGCACCAGACCGGACGGGAACCACAGGAAGAACACTGTGAAGATCACCGGCATGAAGGTCATGATTTTCTGCTGCATCGGATCAGTCACGGTGGTCGGCGACATCTTCTGAATGAAGAACATCGTCACACCCATCAGGATTGGCAGGATGTAGTACGGGTCTTGCGCCGACAGGTCATGGATCCACAGGGCGAACGGCGCGTGGCGCAGCTCGACCGAACCCATCAGCATGTAGTACAGCGCCAGGAAGATCGGCATCTGAATGATCAGCGGCAGGCAGCCGCCGAGCGGGTTCACTTTCTCCGCCTTGTACAGCGCCATCATCTCTTGGCTCATGCGCTGTTTGTCATCACCGATGCGCTCGCGCATCGCCTGCAGCTTCGGCTGCAGCATGCGCATTTTCGCCATCGAGGTGTACTGCGCCTTGGTCAGCGGGTACATGATGCCGCGCACGATGAAGGTGATGATGATGATGGAGAAGCCCCAGTTGCCGATAAAGCCGTGGATGAACTTCAGCAGTTTGAACAGCGGCTGGGAGATGAACCACAGCCAACCGTAATCCACGGTCAGATCCAGGTGCGGCGCCAACTGGGCCATCTGGTCCTGCAGCTCCGGGCCGACCCACAGGGTCGCGTTCAGCTGCTGCTGAGCGCCCGGCTGCACCACGACCGGCGTAGATTTGAAGCCGATGGTGGACAGGTTGTCGCCCGGTTTGGCGGTGTAGAAGGTGTTGTCACCCTTGGTCGCCGGCACCCACGCGGTGGCGAAGTACTGCTGCAGCATGGCGACCCAACCGTCTTTGGTGGTGACGCTCAGGTTTTCATCTTTGTCGAACGCGTATTTCTGGTACTTGTCCTCGCTGGACGAGTACGCCGCGCCGCGGAAGGTGTGCAGCGCAAAGTTGCTGCTGCCGGTGTCACGGTGCTTAGGCAATTCGGTGGTCTGCTTCAGCTGGCCGAACAGGGTCAGCTCCAGCGGCGTCGCGCCTTTGTTGTCGATGCTGTAATCCACGCCGACCGCATAGTGGTTGCGTTTAAGCACGAAGGTCTTGGTGTAGACCGCGCCGTCTTTATCGGTGTAGGTCAGCGGGATGCGCAGCTCGTCCTGGCCTTCTGGCAGGGTGTAGCTGTCCTGCGCCGCCTGATACAGCGGGCGTTCGCCGTTGGCCGGGTTGTCCGGGCCGTTTTTACCGGTCAGGCCGCTTTGCGCCTGATAGACGAACGACGGGGTGGTTTCCAGCAGTTGGAACGGAGTCGATGAACCCAGAGTATCCGGGTAGGCCAACAGTTTAGCCTGCTCGATATCGCCACCACGGGTGTTGATGGTCAGTGACAGCACGTCGGTGTTCACGGTAATCAGCTTACCCTGACCACTGGCTGGCACGGCCTGGCTGGCGGCATCACCGGCTACTGCGTTCGAAGTCTGTTGCGTGGTCTGTGCGGCCGGCTGCGGAGCGTTGTCCGTTTGCCATGCCTGCCAGATCATGAAAGACACGAACAGCAGAGCGATGAGAAGAAGATTGCGTTGCGAATCCATCGTTAGTGTTCTCTGTTATCGTCGGTTTTTGGCGGCACCGGATCATCGCCACCTGGGTTCAAAGGGTGGCATTTTAATACGCGTTTCAATGCTAACCAACTGCCTTTTATCATGCCAAACCTGCTTAATGCCTCAATTGCGTAATGAGAGCATGTCGGCTGGAAGCGACAACGAGGCCCTAGCAGCGGGCTGATGACGAGCTGATAGGCCCGCACCAGCCCGATCAGGATGCGGGAGCCTGGCGACAGTGGCGACGCCATAATTTATCCAAAGCTTCCGTCAGCGCGCGGTTATCCAAATCCGCTATCCCCTTTTTGGCCACCACGACAAAATCCATCGCCGGTAATTCGTGCTGGCGCAGGCGGAAGCTCTCGCGGGTTAGGCGTTTGATCCGATTACGCTCGTGCGCGCGTTTGACGTGTTTTTTGGCGACGGTAAGACCGATGCGGGGATGCCCCAGCTGGTTCAGGCGGCCGAGGATGGTGATTTGCGGCGTGCCAGCCCGTTGTGGCTGCTGGAAGACGAAAGTGAAATGAGTGGGAGTTAACAAACGTAACTCCCTGGGAAAAGCGAGCTTAACCACTCAGCGGGTTAGCTTTATTACTTAGAAACAGTCAGACGAGCACGGCCTTTCGCACGACGGCGGGCCAGAACTTGACGACCATTTTTGGTGGCCATACGAGCACGGAAACCGTGGCTACGGTTGCGCTTCAATACGGACGGTTGGAAAGTGCGTTTCATAGCGATTTCTACCTAAACTTAAAATAATTACTGATCAGTAAACGCGTTTGGCTACTCGGCGTGAAGATGACCGACGCCTCAATCGCAATACATAAAGAAGCGGGATTGTAATAATTGTACAGTCCTGAGTCAATTCGCATCGCGCCAGCCTACCTGGTTGTCTGCCAATAACGGAACAAAATCCGGTCTTGGCCCGTGGTCACCGCAGAATCCTGTCTGGCTAATGACGCACCATAAGGAACCAGGTATCACACGTAGGGCGAAGATTATACGGACTCGGGGTGAAATCGCAAGGATCCCCGTGAGATCCTTTGCGCGCGATCGCAGGATCCGGCGTGGATAACAGGGTATAACCGGTTGACAATGTAAAAAACGCGGCGCAGCGGCCGGGATCTGCGCGGTCATTCGGCGCTGGCGGTGAAAAGATCGCCGCCGGCCGCGGCCTGTGGATAAAATGGATCTAATCTGTGAGGAAGGGGAGGATCTCTTGCTCGGATTGCGCTATGATCCGTCATTCCGATCGCGATCCCTCATGCAGGGATCGTGAGGGACACAAACCGTGAAAGGCGGTTCGCATCCCCCACAGGCAAACAGCCGATGCCGGGTATGTGTCAAAAATCATGAGTTATAAAAAAGTTGCCCGTTTCTTTTCTTTATTGATCTTGTTCGAGTGGAGTCCGCCGTGTCACTTTCGCTTTGGCAGCAGTGTCTTGCCCGATTGCAGGATGAGTTACCTGCCACAGAATTTAGTATGTGGATTCGCCCATTGCAGGCGGAACTGAGTGACAACACCCTGGCGCTGTACGCGCCTAACCGTTTTGTGCTGGATTGGGTTCGCGATAAGTACTTAAACAACATCAATGGTCTGCTGAATGATTTCTGCGGCACGGACGCGCCTTTGCTGCGTTTTGAAGTCGGCAGCAAGCCGATCACGCAGGTGATCAGCCAGACCGTGACCGCCAGCGTCAGCAGCGCCCCTGCGGCTCCGGCGGCGCGCACGGCCGCGCCTTCGCGCCCGAGCTGGGACAACGCGGCGGCGCAACCCGAGCTCTCTTATCGCTCCAACGTCAACCCCAAACACACCTTCGACAACTTCGTCGAGGGTAAGTCCAACCAGCTGGCGCGCGCGGCGGCTCGCCAGGTGGCGGACAATCCGGGCGGCGCCTACAACCCTTTGTTCCTGTATGGCGGCACCGGCCTGGGTAAAACTCACCTGCTGCACGCGGTCGGCAACGGCATCATGGCGCGCAAGGCCAACGCCAAAGTGGTCTACATGCACTCGGAACGCTTCGTGCAGGACATGGTCAAAGCGTTGCAGAACAATGCCATCGAAGAGTTTAAGCGCTACTACCGTTCGGTCGACGCGTTGCTGATCGATGACATCCAATTCTTTGCCAACAAGGAGCGTTCGCAGGAAGAGTTCTTCCATACCTTTAACGCCCTGTTGGAAGGCAATCAGCAGATCATCCTGACTTCGGATCGCTACCCTAAAGAGATCAACGGGGTGGAAGATCGTCTGAAGTCCCGCTTCGGCTGGGGGCTGACGGTGGCGATCGAGCCGCCGGAGCTGGAAACCCGCGTGGCGATCCTGATGAAAAAGGCCGACGAAAACGACATTCGCCTGCCGGGCGAAGTGGCGTTCTTCATCGCCAAGCGCCTGCGTTCCAACGTGCGTGAGCTCGAAGGGGCGCTGAACCGCGTGATCGCCAACGCCAACTTTACCGGCCGGGCCATCACCATCGATTTCGTGCGCGAAGCGCTGCGCGATCTGCTGGCGCTGCAGGAAAAGCTGGTCACCATCGACAATATCCAAAAGACGGTGGCGGAGTATTACAAGATTAAAGTCGCGGATTTGCTGTCCAAGCGGCGTTCGCGATCCGTTGCCCGCCCGCGCCAGATGGCGATGGCGCTGGCGAAGGAACTCACCAACCACAGCCTGCCGGAAATCGGCGATGCGTTTGGTGGCCGCGACCATACCACGGTGTTGCACGCCTGCCGGAAGATCGAGCAGTTGCGTGAGGAAAGTCACGACATCAAAGAAGATTTCTCCAATTTAATCAGAACATTATCTTCATAGCGCTATGAAATTTATCGTTGAACGTGAGCATCTGCTAAAACCGCTGCAACAGGTGAGCAGCCCGCTGGGCGGCCGCCCGACCTTGCCGATCCTGGGCAACCTGCTGCTGCAGGTGACGGAAGGCTCCCTGCTGCTGACCGGCACCGATCTGGAGATGGAGATGGTGGCGCGCGTCGCCCTGTCCCAGCCGCACGAGCCGGGCGCGACCACCGTGCCCGCGCGCAAATTCTTTGATATCTGCCGTGGCCTGCCGGAAGGGGCGGAGATTGCCGTCACGCTGGAGAGCGAGCGCATGCTGGTGCGGTCCGGCCGCAGCCGCTTCTCGCTGTCCACGCTGCCCGCGGCGGACTTCCCGAACCTGGACGACTGGCAGAGCGAGGTGGAATTCACCTTGCCGCAGGCGACGCTGAAGCGCCTGATCGAAGCCACCCAGTTCTCGATGGCCCACCAGGACGTGCGTTACTACCTGAACGGCATGCTGTTTGAAACCGAAGGCGAAGAGCTGCGCACCGTCGCGACCGACGGCCACCGCCTGGCGGTGTGCTCGATGCCGATCGGCCAGCAGCTGCCGTCGCATTCGGTGATCGTGCCGCGTAAAGGGGTGATGGAGCTGGTGCGCTTGCTGGACGGCGGCGATTCGTTGTTGCAGCTGCAGATCGGCAGCAACAACATTCGCGCCCACGTCGGCGATTTCATCTTCACGTCCAAGCTGGTTGACGGCCGTTTCCCGGACTATCGCCGCGTCTTGCCGAAGAACCCGGACAAAACGCTGGAAGCCGGCTGCGATCTGCTCAAGCAGGCGTTCGCCCGCGCGGCCATTCTCTCGAACGAGAAATTCCGCGGCGTGCGGCTGTACGTCAGCCAGAACCAGCTGAAGATCACCGCCAACAACCCGGAGCAGGAAGAGGCGGAAGAGATCCTCGACGTCAGCTACGACGGCGCGGAGATGGAGATCGGCTTCAACGTCAGCTACGTGCTGGACGTGTTGAACGCGCTCAAGTGTGAAGACGTGCGCCTGCTGTTGACCGACTCGGTCTCCAGCGTGCAGATTGAAGACGGCGCCAGCCAGGCGGCGGCCTACGTTGTCATGCCAATGCGGTTGTAGTCTCGTTACCTTGAATTACAGCACCGTCATCGGTAAAGAGATTGCATGGCTCTGACGCGTTTATTGATTAAAGACTTCCGCAATATCGAGGCGGCGGATTTGGCGCTGGCGCCGGGATTCAACTTCCTGGTCGGCGCCAACGGCAGCGGCAAGACCAGCGTGCTGGAGGCGGTGTATACGCTCGGCCATGGCCGCGCCTTTCGCAGCCTGCAGGCCGGTCGGGTCATTCGCCACGACCAACCGGAGTTCGTGCTGCACGGCCGCATCGAAGGCGCGGAGCGCGAGCTGTCGGTAGGATTGAGCAAGAGCCGTCAGGGTGACAGCAAAGTACGCATCGATGGCAGCGACGGCCACAAGGTGGCCGAGCTGGCGCAGCTGCTGCCCATGCAGCTGATCACCCCCGAAGGTTTTACCCTGCTGAACGGCGGGCCGAAATTCCGGCGCGCTTTCCTGGACTGGGGCTGTTTTCATAACGAACCCGGTTTTTTCACCGCCTGGAGCAACCTGAAACGGTTACTGAAGCAGCGCAATGCCGCGCTGCGCCAGGTGAGTCGCTATGCGCAGATCCGCGCCTGGGATCAGGAACTGATCCCGCTCGCGGAGCGCATCAGCGAATGGCGGGCGGAATACAGCGACGCGATCGCCGCGGATATCACCGCGACCTGCGCGCAGTTTCTGCCTGAATTCGCCCTGAGCTTCTCCTTCCAGCGCGGCTGGGATAAAGAGAGCGATTACGGCGAGCTGCTGGAGCGCCAGTTTGAGCGCGACAGGGCGTTGACCTATACCGCGGTGGGGCCGCATAAAGCGGACTTTCGCATTCGTGCCGACGGCACGCCGGTAGAGGATTTGTTATCGCGCGGTCAGCTTAAGCTGCTGATGTGCGCGTTGCGCTTGGCGCAGGGTGAGTTTCTCACCCGGCAGAGCGGGCGGCGTTGCCTGTATCTGATTGATGATTTTGCCTCCGAGCTGGACACCGGCCGTCGCCGGTTGCTGGCCGATCGCCTGAAAGCCACCCAGGCCCAGGTTTTTGTCAGCGCGGTCAGCGCTGAGCAAGTGACCGACATGGCCGGTGAAAAGGGCAAGATGTTCCGCGTGGAACAGGGTAAAATAGAGGTTCAACCACAGGACTAAAATGAGCGAGAAACGTTGATGTCGAATTCTTATGACTCCTCAAGTATCAAGGTATTAAAAGGGCTGGATGCGGTGCGCAAGCGCCCGGGCATGTATATCGGCGATACCGATGACGGCACCGGTCTGCACCACATGGTATTCGAGGTTGTGGACAACGCTATCGACGAAGCGCTCGCGGGCCACTGTAGCGACATTCAGGTCACCATCCATGCCGACAACTCGGTATCGGTGCAGGATGACGGCCGCGGCATTCCGACCGGCATTCACCCGGAAGAAGGGGTTTCAGCCGCAGAGGTCATCATGACCGTGCTGCACGCCGGCGGTAAATTCGACGACAACTCCTATAAAGTTTCCGGCGGCCTGCACGGCGTGGGCGTCTCGGTGGTTAACGCCCTGTCGGAGAAACTGGAGCTGGTGATCCGCCGCGAAGGCAAAGTGCACGAACAAACTTACAGCCACGGCGAGCCGCAGGCGCCGCTGACCGTGGTGGGCGAAACCGAGCAGACCGGCACTATGGTGCGTTTCTGGCCAAGCCACCAGACCTTTACCAATGTGACCGATTTCGAGTACGACATTCTGGCCAAGCGCCTGCGCGAGCTGTCCTTCCTCAACTCCGGCGTGTCTATCCGCCTGAAGGACAAGCGCACTGACCGTGAAGACCACTTCCATTACGAAGGCGGCATCAAGGCGTTTGTCGAGTACCTGAACAAGAACAAAACGCCGATCCACCCGAACGTGTTCTACTTCTCCACCGTGAAAGACGACATCGGCGTGGAAGTGGCGCTGCAGTGGAACGACGGTTTCCAGGAAAACATCTACTGCTTCACCAACAACATTCCGCAGCGCGACGGCGGCACGCACCTGGTCGGTTTCCGTACCGCGATGACCCGTACGCTGAACAGCTACATGGAGAAGGAAGGCTACAGCAAGAAGGCCAAGGTCAGCGCCACCGGCGATGACGCGCGTGAAGGCCTGATCGCCGTGGTGTCGGTGAAGGTGCCGGATCCCAAGTTCTCCTCTCAGACCAAGGACAAGCTGGTCTCTTCCGAGGTGAAAACCGCGGTTGAAACGCTGATGAACGAGAAGCTGGTGGATTACCTGATGGAAAATCCGGGCGACGCGAAAATCGTGGTCGGCAAAATCATCGACGCGGCGCGCGCGCGCGAAGCGGCGCGTAAAGCGCGTGAGATGACCCGCCGCAAAGGCGCGCTGGATCTGGCCGGCCTGCCGGGCAAGCTGGCGGACTGCCAGGAACGCGATCCGGCGCTGTCCGAACTGTACCTGGTGGAAGGGGACTCCGCGGGCGGCTCTGCCAAGCAGGGGCGCAACCGCAAGAACCAGGCTATCTTGCCGCTGAAGGGGAAAATCCTCAACGTCGAGAAGGCGCGTTTCGACAAAATGCTCTCTTCACAGGAAGTGGCGACGCTGATCACCGCGCTGGGCTGCGGCATCGGCCGTGACGAGTACAGCCCGGACAAGCTGCGTTACCACAGCATCATCATCATGACCGATGCCGACGTCGACGGTTCGCACATCCGTACGCTGCTGTTGACCTTCTTCTACCGCCAAATGCCGGAAATCATCGAGCGTGGCCATGTGTTCATCGCACAGCCGCCGCTGTACAAGGTGAAGAAAGGCAAGCAGGAGCAGTACATCAAAGATGATGAGGCGATGGATCAGTACCAGATCGCCATCGCGATGGACGGCGCCACGCTGCACACCAACGCCAGCGCACCGGCGCTCGGCGGCGAGCAGTTGGAAAAACTGGTGGCCGAGCACTATGGCGTGCAGAAGCTGATCGGCCGCATGGAGCGCCGCTACCCGCGCGCGCTGTTGAACAGCCTGATCTATCAGCCGACGCTGAACGAAGGCGATCTCAGCGATGAAGCCAAGGTGAAGACCTGGATCGCGTCGCTGGTGCAGGCGCTGAACGACAAAGAGCAGCACGGCAGCAGCTATGATTTCGTGATCTTCGAGAACCGTGAGCGCCAGATGTTCGAGCCGGCGCTGCGCATCCGCACCCACGGCGTGGATACCGACTACAAGCTGGACTTCGACTTCATCCACGGCGGCGAATACCGCAAGATCTGCCAGCTGGGCGAGCAGCTGCGCGGGCTGATCGAAGAGGGCGCGTTCATCGAGCGCGGCGAACGCCGTCAGCCGGTAGACAGCTTCGAGCAGGCGCTGGAGTGGCTGGTGAAAGAGTCGCGCCGCGGCCTGTCGGTGCAGCGTTATAAAGGTCTGGGCGAGATGAACCCTGAGCAACTGTGGGAAACCACCATGGATCCGGAAAGTCGCCGCATGCTGCGCGTGACCGTCAAGGACGCCATCGCTGCCGATCAGCTGTTCACCACGCTGATGGGCGATGCGGTTGAACCGCGTCGCGCCTTTATCGAAGAAAACGCCCTGAAAGCGGCGAACATCGATATCTGATGCGTTAATGGTTGTAAAAATCCGCGCCGGGCGACCCGCGCGGATTTTTTTTGCGCCTTTTTTGGCGCTGACAGCCGTGGCTGAAACGCGTTAGCATGGGAAAAAACCACTGGGAGAAGCGTTGAATGGCTATTGAACTGATTGCGATCGACATGGACGGCACGTTGCTGGATCCGCAGCACCAAATCACGCCGGCGGTAAAGCAGGCTATCGCGGCGGCGCGGCGCAAAGGGGTGCACGTGGTGCTGGCCACCGGGCGGCCATATGTCGGCGTGCAGGACTATCTGCGCCAGTTGGACATTCAGGGCCCTGGCGATTTCTGTATCACCTATAACGGCGCGCTGGTGCTGCGTGCGGCTGACGGCGCCTGCATTCTGCAAGAAACGCTGGGCTTTGAGGATTATCTGCACTTTGAGCAGATGGCGCGCGAGTTCGGCGTTCACTACCAGGCGTTTGATTTCGATACCCTGTATACCCCGAACAAGGATATCGGCAAGTACACCATACACGAAGCGGAAATGACCGGCATTCCGCTGAAATACCGCAGCGTGGAAGAGATGGATCGCCAGATGCGTTTCCCTAAAGTGATGATGATCGACGAGCCGGAGCTGTTGGACCGCGCTATCGCGCGCATCCCGGCGGAAACGCGCGAGCGTTATACCATCCTGAAAAGCGCGCCTTATTTCCTCGAGATCCTGCACAAGAACGTCGATAAGGGCGCCGGGGTGAGAATGCTGGCCGAGCATTTGGGCGTGGCGCGGGAAAACATCATGACGCTGGGGGATCAGGCCAACGATACGGCGATGATCGAATATGCCGGCGTCGGCGTTGCGATGGGCAACGCCATTCCCGAACTGAAAGCGGTGGCGCAGTTTGTCACCAGCGCCAATACCGAAGACGGCGTGGCGCGCGCTATCGAGAAGTTCGTGCTCAACGCCTGATAACGCGGGGCGCTGCGGCGCCTCTTTATACTTTCGCCAACACCCCTTTGGCGATCTGCAGATCCTGAATCGCCAGCCCGGTGAGATCGGCGATGGTGATGTGATGCGGCTCGCGTCGCACCCGTCCGCCCTGCGCCAATGCGGCGCCCATTTCGACGATTGGCGTTGAAATCAGCTTGTGCTGCCGATAAGCCGTTGCGATCTCGCCATAGTCTGTACACTGAGCCAGCGCATCGACCAGCAGCGCGTCCGCGCGGGCCACCAGCTCGGTCGCCAGCTCCTGCTTACCGGGCGCGTCGGCGCCCACCGCGGTAATGTGCGTGCCGGGCCGAATATCCGCCGCCTGCAAAATCGGTTCGCGGCTGGGCGTGGTGGTGACGATCAGCTGACAGTGCGCCGCCAGCTCCGCCGCATCCTGCGTGACCCGCACCCGAAAACCCTCGGCCTCGACATCGCGTCGATACGCCGCCAGCGCCTGTTCGTTGCGGCCCCACACCCATACCTCGCGGCAATCGGTCACCGGTTTCAGACATTGCAGCTGCAGCCG
This sequence comes from Serratia sp. JKS296, assembly GCF_900215445.1. Classification (NCBI taxonomy): domain Bacteria; kingdom Pseudomonadati; phylum Pseudomonadota; class Gammaproteobacteria; order Enterobacterales; family Yersiniaceae; genus Serratia; species Serratia sp. JKS296. The sequence continues at coordinate 4,943,587 of NZ_OCMX01000001.1, read as the reverse complement.
CGCCTGCAGGCCGGTGCCGACCATGCCTATCGCCTGAATATGCGGCGGCGCGCACAGATCGGCGGCGATGCGGCCGGCCAGTGCGGTGCGCAGCGCGGTCAGCCAACCCTCATCCTGCAACAGTGCGCGGGGCTCGCCGGTTTGGGCGGAGAACGCCATCATCAGCCCTTGATTGCTCGGCAGGCCTTGTTCGGCATTGCGATAGAAACCGGTGGAGATCTTGACCACGAACAGTTCGTCGCCTTCCAACCAGGCGGATTTGATGCAGCAGTCGCCGGCGGCCTGTTCGAACAGGAAATGCTGCGCCGGGGGCTGTTGTACCCGTTGTTGCGAGTAGGCGATAAAACCCTGCTTCAGCAGCGGCGTTATGGTCTCGGCGTCGAACGCGGCGAGAATTTGCTGCCGATTAAGGATGCGCATCGGCGATGGCCTTGAGGTATTTCTCCAGCACGATGTTTTTACCGCACAGCACCACCGCCACCTTTTTACCTCGGTATTCCGGCGCCAGTTTGATCGCTGCCGCCAACGCCACGCCTGCTGCGCCTTCGATAATCCAGCGATCGCTGGCGGCGATCCGGCGCATCGCGAGTTTGATCTCCGCCTCGCTGACCAGCACTTTGCGGTCAATCAGCTGCTGGCACAGCGGGAAGGTCACGGCGCCCGGCTCGACGCCGCCGGCGGTGCCGTCGGACAAGGTTTCTTGTTCTTCCACCGGGAAGATATGGCCGGCTTCCAACGCGCTGTACAGGCTGGTGGCGTTTTCCGGCCAGCAGGCGATAAGCTGCGTGTTTGGCGACAGTTGCCGCAGAACGGTGCCGATGCCGGCGATATAGCCACCGCCGCCCACCGCCACGAATACCGCGTCCAGATCGGCGAGTTGTTCAACCAGCTCCATGCCGCAGGTGCCCTGGCCGGCGATCACCTGTTCGTCGTTATACGGCGAGATATAGGTTTTCCCCTGTTCGCGTGCGGCCAGTTCCCCCGCCAGTTCGGCGTTCAGCGCATCACCCGGCACCAATTCCACGATGCCGCCCAGCGCCAGGATGGTGTCGAGCTTGATGCTCGCCGCCGTCTCCGGCGCATAAACCGTGACGCCAACGCCCATACGCTGCCCCGCCAGAGCGACCGCCTGGCCGTGGTTGCCGGTTGAGGCGGCGATCACGCCGCGCCGGCGTTGCTCGTTATCCAACAGCCGCAGCTTGTTGCTGGCGCCGCGAAATTTAAAGGAACCGGTGTGCTGCAGGTGATCGCATTTCAGATACAGCTCGCAGCCCAATTGCTGAGAAAGCAGCACGCTGCGCTCCAGCGGCGTGACCCGCACCTGAGGGCGCAGTTGCTGATGAGCGGAAACAATGGCATCGAAGAGGGTGTTCATACCGGCTCCAGAAGATTTGTTTGGACTAAAAATCCAGTTTGTACTTTTTTGTATTAATTGTAAACCCCGCAGCCTGACCCTCGGGCACACCGATCAGAAAACGGCAACGGTCGGAAGGAACATTGCGTTTTCGGTGAAAATAATCATAAACCGGTCGTCTAGTGGCACGATTTTTTATTTATTTGCGTTAAGTAAGGCGCCGCCGCTGCCTTATTCTTATAAGGAAGATGAGAATGAAAAAATAGCGTTTTCATCACCCACCCTATTACATTGGCGCCGTTGAGTTTCGCCGGCAGGAATACAATTGCCTAGTCGGCCGCTTATTTCCTGCCGACGCCGTCGATCGGCTTAAATGATAAGACGCTGAAAAATAATTGCGTGATTTCGAACCGAAAAATTCCTCCCGCCTCACCCTCACAGGCCATATGAAACGCTGCGGGCGATCCGGTAAGATGACGGCTCAGTGCCAGCATGTGCAGGAGAGCCGCCATGAGCCATCGGGAAAAACAACTGACTTTCGACCCTCGTGGGCATCAGTTAACCAATATCAACGTCTGGACGCCGGACAGCCAATGGCTGGCTTATGACGTGCGTCCGCGCGGCGCCTCTTTCACCGGCCTCAGCATCGAGCGTGTCAACGTCGCCAGCGGCGCGGTGGAGGTGATTTATCGCGCCCAGCACGGCGCCCACGTCGGCGTGGTCACGGTCAGCCCCGATGCGCCGGCGCGCTATGCCTTTATTCACGGACCTGAGCACCCGGATAGCGCCTGGCAGTATGATTTTCACCACCGCCGCGGGGTGATCGTCAGCGAACCGGATCGCGAGTTGGCCATCACCCTCGACGCGCTGGATATCACCGCGCCCTATACGCCCGGCGCGCTGCGCGGCGGCAGCCATGTGCACGTTTTCAGTCCGGACGGCAGCCGCCTCAGCTTTACCTACAACGATCACGTGATGCATGAACGCGATCCGGCGCGCGATCTGCGCAACGTCGGCGTGGCCGTGCCGCTGCACGGGGTTAACCCGCCAAAACAGCACCCGCGCGAGTACGACGGCAGCCACTATTGCGTGTTGGTCAGCGAGACGGTGCCGCAGCCGCGGCCGGGCAGCGATCAGATTAATCGCGCTTACGAAGAAGGCTGGATCGGCCGCGAAGGCTACCGTAAGGCCGACGGCAGCCGGCAGCGCTGGGCGCTGGCATTTATCGGCGATACGTTGTCCGCCGCCGGAGAGAAGCTGTCTGAGGTGTTTATCGTCGATCTGCCGGAGAACGACGTCGACTACGCCCGGGCGGGCGCTCTGCCGCTGCAGGGGACGGAAAGCGAGCTGCCGGCGCCGCCGCTTGGCGTCAGGCAGCGGCGGATAACCTTTACCGGGGATCGCCGTTTTCCTGGCGTGGCTGGTGCGCCGCGCCACTGGCTGCGCAGTTCGCCGGACGGCAGCCAGATAGCTTTTCTGATGAAGGACGACGGCGGCGTGATGCAGCTGTGGACGGTGTCGCCTAACGGTGGCGAGCCGCGCCAGGTGAGCCGCAGCGAGCATGACATCCAGTCGGCGTTCAGCTGGCACCCGCAGGGCGGGACGATAGCCTTGGTGTGCGACAACAGCGTGATGCTGTGCGAGGTGGCCAGCGGCCGCCTGCAGCGATTGACGCCGCGCAGCGTGCAGCCGCCGTCGGGGGATGCCGTGGTGTTTTCGCCGGATGGCAAGAAAGTGGCGTTTATGCGCGAGATAGCGGGGTTCAACCAGATCTTTGTGGTTGAGGCGTAAGGCGGGCCTGATGACCCGCTGCGTGTGCGATTAGTGCGTGGCGGTGCTGTCGTTGCCCTCGCCGGGGTTGCCGGTCGCCGCCAGATTCTGCTGCTCGCTGCGCAGGATACGCGCTTTTGGCGAGTCTGCGGTGGCGTCGTTGCCGGAGCGCAGATAGTCGTAAGGCAGCAGCACGGTATCCATCACCGCGGAGAACGGCAGATCCAGCGCCACCAGCGGCATCATCGCCCAGCTGGTGTTGTCGTCCTTCAGCATGTCCACGCTGGCGCGGGTGCCGGGATAGTAACCCTGATTCGGGCCGGTATGGCTCATTACGCTGGAGCAACCGCTGGTCGCCAACAACATGCAGCCCGTCGCTATCGCTTTCATCGTCGTCATTAATCCATCCTGCAGGGTTGCTGTTCCCCTAAATTAAGCTGATTTATAACATCCTGTTGCTGCTTTAAAAGAAGCAAAATCCCGCTCTGTGGCGGCTCTCTCACTTTAGTGTAAGTGGTAAAAAAAACTTTTACCTTATTGATGCAAATTTTTTTTGATCCTCGCCTGTTGAATTGATGAAAGCAACCCCCATTTTATCATCAGAGCCGAATTGAGAATTCGCCGTAAGGGAATTCTGGCTTAATTAGCCTGTCCAGAGTGGAAGGCGTATTTATTTCAACCTCGCTGAAGTGCCTTAGGAGGCTGTTTTATGCGTAATTTTGATCTTTCCCCGCTATACCGTTCCGCCATTGGTTTCGATCGCCTGTTCAACGCGCTGGAGGCTGGCCAGAGTCAGGGCAACGGCGGTTATCCCCCTTATAATGTCGAACTGGTGGATGAAAATCATTATCGGATCGCCATCGCGGTAGCCGGGTTTGCCGAGCAGGAGCTGGAGATCACCACGCAGGATAATCTGCTGATCGTGCGCGGGGCGCACAACAATGAACCGGCAGAAAAAACCTATTTATACCAGGGCATCGCCGAGCGTAATTTCGAGCGTAAATTCCAGCTGGCCGAACATATTCAAATTAAAGGCGCCAAACTGGAGAATGGCCTGTTGTATATCGACATGCAACGCATCGTGCCGGAAACATTAAAACCGCGCCGAATCGAAATTAAATAAATTTCCGTTTCGCCGGCAGGTACGCTGCCGGTAAATATGAAGTCATGATTAGCCTGCCGTCAGGGGGCTGAATAAACACATCTCGCTTAATGAAAGGAGTTGTTCCTATGCGTAATTACGATTTATCCCCGCTTCTGCGTCAGTGGATTGGTTTTGATAAATTGGCCAGTTCAATGGGCGGCCAGGAACCTCAGGGGTTCCCGCCGTATAACATCGAGAAAAGTGATGACAATCACTACCGCATTTCTCTGGCGCTGGCCGGTTTCCGGCAAAGCGAACTGAATATCGAAGTGGAAGGGCCGCGGTTGACCGTCAGCGGTAAACCCACGCCGCCGGAAAAACAGGTTGAATACCTGCATCAAGGTCTGGTGCGCAAAGAGTTCCAGCTGACTTTCACCCTGGCGGAGCATCTGCAGGTGTCCGAAGCCAAATTTGAAAACGGTCTGCTGCACATTGATCTGGTGCGTCAGGTGCCGGAAGCCTTGCAGCCGCAGCGTATCGCCATCGGTGCGACGCCGGAGCTGGAAGCGAAATAACCGACTGAAAAGCGGTCATCATCATGCGAGGGAGATCCCAACGGATCTCCCTCGCTGCGTTATGTGGCGCGTGCCACAGTCCCCCCTTCTGCCCGATGCCATAATCCTTGTTAATTGTGTGTCTTTGGCCGCAAATCCCGTGTTCAACTTTTTTGGCAAGGATGTGACCTATGAGCGATATCGCCCTGACCGTCAGCATGTTGGCGTTGGCGGCCGTCATTGGGCTGTGGATGGGGAACTGGAAGCTGTATGGCGTCGGGCTGGGCATCGGCGGCGTGCTGTTCGGCGGTATCCTGGTTGGCCACTTTGCCCAGAGCGGGCAAATCAGCCTGAACGGGGACATGCTGCACTTTATCCAGGAGTTTGGCCTGATCCTGTTCGTCTACACCATCGGCATCCAGGTCGGCCCCGGTTTCTTCTCTTCGCTGCGCGTCTCCGGTCTGCGGCTCAACGCCTTCGCGGTGCTGCTGGTGGTGACCGGCGGCATAGTGGCGGCGGCGGTACACAAGCTGTTCGACGTGCCGCTGCCGATCATCCTCGGCGTGTTCTCCGGCGCGGTCACCAACACCCCGGCGCTGGGCGCCGGTCAACAAATCCTGACCGATCTCGGTTCCGATCCGGCGCTGGTGGACGGCATGGGGATGGGCTACGCCATGGCCTATCCGTTCGGCATATGCGGCATCCTGCTGGTGATGTGGCTGATCCGGCTGTTTTTCCGCATCAACATCGAGCGTGAGGCGCAGGCGTTTGAAAGCCGTCTGGGCAATCAGCGCGAGCTGCTGCACGCCATCAACGTGGCGGTGCGCAACCCCAATCTGCAGGGCATGGCGATCAAAAGCGTGCCGCTGCTCAACGGTGAAGCGATCGTCTGTTCGCGCCTCAAGCGCGGGGAGCTGCTGATGGTGCCGGCGCCGCACGAGCGGCTGGAGCTTGGCGACTACCTGCACCTGGTGGGCAAACGCGAAGATCTGGAGAACGCCCGGTTGGTGATCGGCGAAGAGGTGGATGCCTCGCTGTCGACGCGCGGCACTGCGCTGCAGGTGGTGAGGGCGGTGGTGACCAACGAGCAGGTGCTGGGCAAGAAAATCCGCGATCTGAATCTGAAGCAAAAGTATGACGTGGTGATTTCACGCCTCAACCGCGCCGGCGTGGAGCTGGTGGCCGGCAGCAACGTGACGCTGCAGTTTGGCGACATTCTCAACCTGGTCGGCCGGCCGGAGGCCATCGACGCGGTGACGGCGATTGTCGGCAACGCCCAACAAAAACTGCAGCAGGTGCAGATGCTGCCGGTCTTTATCGGTATTGGTCTCGGGGTATTGCTCGGTTCCATTCCGCTGTTCGTGCCCGGCTTCCCGGCGGCATTGCGGCTGGGGCTGGCCGGCGGGCCGCTGGTGGCGGCGCTGATCCTGGGGCGCATCGGCAGCATCGGCAAGCTGTACTGGTTTATGCCGCCGAGCGCCAACCTGGCGCTGCGCGAACTGGGCATCGTGCTGTTTCTGGCGGTGGTCGGATTGAAGTCGGGCGGCAACTTCATCGATACGTTGCTGCACGGCGAGGGGCTGACGTGGGTCGGGTACGGCGCCTTGATCACCGCCATTCCGCTGCTGAGCGTCGGCATTCTGGCGCGCACGGTGGGCAAGATGAACTATCTGACGCTGTCCGGCATGCTGGCGGGATCGATGACCGATCCGCCGGCGCTGGCCTTCGCCAACGGTCTGCATCCCACCAGCGGCGCCGCCGCGCTGTCTTACGCCACCGTATATCCGTTGGCGATGTTCCTGCGCATCATGTCGCCGCAGCTGCTGGCGGTGCTGTTCTGGACGCTGTAATCCAAAAAAAGGGCGCCGTGGTGGCGCCCCGATGGGTTGAGCTCAGTTCGCTTCCTGATGCGCGCGTTCGATCTCTTCCGCCAGGATCGCCACGCCGCGCTCGATTTTCTCCGGATCGGGCACGTAGTTCATGCGCATGCACTGGTGAGTGTGCGGCCAGTCGTGCTCCAGCCCCGGGAAGAAGTAGTGGCCCGGCACCATCAGCACGCCGCGCTTTTTCAGGCGCTGATACAGCACTTCGGTGGTGATCGGCAGATCCTTGAACCACAGCCAGAGGAAGATAGCCCCTTCCGGTTTGTGGATCAGGCAGCGCTCCGGCGACAGGTAGCGGCGAATAATCTCGATGGTGTGCTCGACGCGCTGTTTGTAGAACGGGCGAATCACCTCGTTCGACAGTCGCAGCAGATCGCCGCGCGCGATCATTTCCGTCGCCATCGCCGGCCCCATGCTGCCCGGCGACAGGCTGATGATGCCGTTCATGTTGGTCAACGCGGTGATCACCTTCTCGTCGGCGATCACGATGCCGCAGCGCGAGCCCGGCAGGCCGAGTTTGGACAGGCTCATGCACAGAATGGTGTTCGGGTTCCACAGCGGCGTGGCGTCGCTGAAGATAATACCGGGGAACGGCACGCCGTAGGCGTTATCGATCACCAGCGGAATATCGCGTTGCTGCGCCAGCAGGTCGAGCTTCATCAGCTCTTCGTCGGTGATCACGTTGCCGGTCGGGTTGGTCGGCCGTGAAACGCAGATCATGCCGATGTCGTCGCTAAGGGTGAGGTGTTCGAAATCAACGTGATATTTGAACTGGCCGTCCGGCAGCAGCTCGATGTTCGGTTTGGCGGAGACGAACAGCCCTTCGTCCAGCCCGGCGTCGGCATAGCCGATATATTCCGGCGCCAATGGGAACAGCACGCGGCGGCGCGAACCGTCGGCGTAGCGGCCGGCGAACAGGTTGAACAAGTAGAAAAACGCGCTTTGGCTGCCGTTAGTCAGTGCAATATTCTGTGGCGAAATCTCCCAGCCAAGCTCGTCGCGCAGCAGATTGGCCAGCGCTTTCAGCAGCGCGTCCTTGCCTTGCGGGCCGTCGTAGTTGCACAACGCTTCGGTCAGTTTGCCCTGGTCGAGCATCTCCTGGCACAGCTGTTTGAAGTAGGCTTCCATCTCTGGGATCTGCGCCGGGTTGCCGCCGCCGAGCATGATGGCACCGGGGGTGCGCAGGCCTTCGTTCAGGTCGTCCATCAAACGGGTAATGCCCGCATAACGGGTAAATTTTTCGCCGAAAAGTGAGAAAGTCATAGGTGTAGCAGTACTGTTTCTTAGCAGGTAATCCCCCACCATACCGCCAGACAAATCCCGCTGCAATGCGGCCGACAAATCGACCAATGGGCAAAAGCTTCGCTCATTGGCCTATTGTTAGCATATTACGCTGGATTATTGTGACCGTTCGCCGGCCCATACCACCATCACCTTATCATCGCCGAGCCGACGGCTGAAAGCATAGTAGGCGGCGTGCGGCTGCGGGTTTTGCACGCCGCCGCCGATCGCCGGGTGGCGAGCGCGGAACTGCCCCAACCGTTGCCAGTGGGCCAGCAGCGGGGCTTTTTCCCCCTGCAGATCAGGCCAGTTCATGTCGGAGCGGGTGCCCTGCAGCGGATCGGAGCCGGTTGGGCCGAGCGGGCGGCCGCTTTCATCGCCGTAGTAAATCTGCACCGCGCCCGGCGCCAGCAACAGCAGGTTCGCCGCCCGCTGTTGGCGCACCTGCGAGCCTTTGGCGTCGCTGGCGAAGAACAGCCGGGTGTCGTGTGAAGAGAGGTAGCTCAGCACGTTGAAGTCCTGCAGCCGTTCGGCCATCTGCCGGTAGGTGGCGTCGATATCGGCGAAGCAGCCCAGCGCCTGCGACGCCTGGTCCTGGAAATCGAAGTTGATCATCGCGTCGAAACCGTTTTGGTAATAATCGCTTTTCATCACCCCGTGGCCCCAGGCCTCGCCGGTCATCCAAAACGGCGCATCATCCAGCGCCTGCTGCGGATGCTCCGCTTTCCACGCCGCCAATGCCGCCGTGGCGCGCTGTTTCAACAGCGCCAGCGTCGGTTTTTCCACGTGCTTGGCGGTGTCGACGCGGAAACCGTCGATGCCGTAATCGCGCACCCACTGGCTGAGCCAGACGGTCAGGTAATCGCGGGTGGCGGCGCCGGGCATGTCGCGCGCGGCGGTGTCGGGTTTGTGGCGATAGAACAGCGGCAGGCCGCTGGCGCCGGGCGCTTCGGTTTTGATGTCCGGCAGGAAGGCCAGCGACATCGTCAAATCGTCATAGCCCGGCGCGTCATAGTCGCCGATGTCGGTGCGGATCCAATTTTTCCCCCACCATGGGCGCCAGCCCGCCTTGTCGCTGAAGTTGATGTAGTCGTTGAAGCTGTGCCAGTTTTGCCCTGGCCCGGGGCGCCAGTCGCTCCAGTTTTTCCCCAGGGTTTTCTCCACCTCCGCGCCTTGCAGATACAGCGAGCCGAAGTGGAACGTCTGCATATCCGCCAGCGTGGCGTAGCCGACGTGGTTCACCACCACGTCGAACAGAATGCGAATGCCGCGGCGATGCGCCTGCTCGACCAGCGTGCGCAGCTCCTGTTCGGTGCCCATGTTGGCGTCGAGGCGCGTCCAGTCCAGCGCGTAATAGCCGTGATAGGCGTAATGCGGGAAATCGCCTTGGGTGCCGCCGCCGACCCAGCCGTGGATCTGCTCCAGCGGCGAGCTGATCCACAAGGCGTTGACGCCGAGCTGCTGCAGATAATCCAGCTTCTGCGTCAGGCCGGCCAGATCGCCGCCGTGAAAGGTGCCTATTTCCTGCAGGCCGTCGCTGCGGCGCCCGTAGCTGTGGTCATTGGCCGGATTGCCGTTCTCAAAGCGATCGGTCAGCACGAAGTAGACCGTGGCGTTATGCCAACTGAACGCCGCCGGTTTCGCCGTGACGGCGGATTCCAGCAGCAACAGGCCGCCGCTGGCGGCGGCGGGCTGCAGCGTGATTTTCCCCTGGCTCACCTGCGCCGTTTGACCGGAATAGAAATCGCGCAGCGTTTCGCCTTCGGCGAAGGTGGAGGCGACGTCGACCGTGACCGGCTTGCCGTCCCAGCGCGGGCAACTGCGCACGGCAACGGCGGCGTTTTCCGGCGCGCGGCTCAGGCTGAGCTGCAGCGTCGGCGTGCCGCTGCGCGTGTCGATGCGCACCTGATAGTCGCCTGCGCGGAACTGCCGCCAGCTGACCGGCGGATGGGCGCCGCAGGGCTGCAGTGACAGCGCCTGGTTAAGTTTTACCGCCTCGGCCGGCTGCCAGCAGTGGTTATCCTGATACAGGCGCAGCGGCAACTGGCCTTTGGGCAGCGCGGCCTGGCTGGCGAACAGCCCGGCGGCCGTTTCGTCGAAGGCCGGGAATCCCGGCAACGTCCAGCCGGCCAGCGCCGAAGGCGACAGCAGCATCAACAAGGGCAGGGGTAACAGTTTCATGGCTCTCCTTACGCGCGGTAGGAAGCGTTTTTTCCGCTGGGTAGCGTCAGTGTGGCAAACGGCGGAAAAATGGCCTCCTCCCTGAGAGGTTTTTTCGGGGAGGAGAGGAAGGGCGGAGCGTTTTCGGATTGATTCGGCTTGGCTTTGCGCGCGCGCTGCGGCAGATTAAACGATGAACATCAAAGGAGGTTAGCGATGACGGACAAAAACTGGCGAGAAGAGATCGTTCAGGCAATTCAGGATGCCGAATTGCAGCACTTCGCCGAAGAACATCAGCTGCAGGCGCTGTTCGCGCCGCCGCAGGAAGAGCAACACGGCCGGTTATCCGCAGACCACCGGCCGCGCTGAGTTATTTCCGCAACAGCTGCGGGTTGACGCAGTTTTCTTTCACCGTGCCGGTCAACGCGGCGATCAAATTATCCACCGCGCAGGCGGCCATGCCGTAGCGCGTTTCATGGGTGGCGGAACCGATGTGCGGCAACGCCACCACGTTCGGCATGCTGAGCAGCGGCGAATTGGCCGGCAGCGGCTCTTTCTCGAACACGTCCAACCCGGCGGCGTGGATCACGCCGTTTTGCAGCGCTTCGATCAGCGCCTGCTCATCCACCACCGGCCCGCGGCCGGCGTTGATCAGAATGCCGCTTTTCTTCATCTTCGCCAGCTGATCGCGGCCGATCATGTGGAAGGTTTGTTCGGTCAGCGGCAGCGTGATGCAAACGAAATCCGATTCGGCCAGCAGGGTATCCAGATCGCAGCGGCGCGCGTTGAAGCGCTGTTCCGCCTCTTCGTGCGTGCGGCGGGCGTTGTAGAGCACCGGCATGCCGAAGCCGAAGTGCGCGCGCTGCGCCAGCGCCAGGCCGATGCGCCCCATGCCGAGGATGCCGATGGTTTTGTGGTGCACGTCGACGCCGAACCAGTCCGGCCCGATGCTGCCGCGCCATTCGCCGGCCTTCACCCGCTCCGCCACTTCCACCACCCGGCGTGCGGTCGCCAGCACCAGGCTCATGATGGTGTCGGCGACGGTTTCGGTCAGCACCGTCGGGGTATGCATCAGCAGCACGTTATGGGCGTTGAGCGCCTCGACGTCGAAGTTGTCGTAGCCGACGGAAACGGTCGAGGCCGCGCGCAGTTTGGGCGCCTGCTGCAGGAAGGCTTCGTCAATTTTACCGCCGGAACCGATGATCCCTTCGGCCTGCTGCAGCGCCTGGCGCAGTTCGTCGCGGTTCTCCGGCTGCAGGCCGTTGAAGGCGTGCACGGTGAAGTGCTGTTCCAGACGTTCACGCAGATCGGCGGGCAGGCTTTTGTACAATACGATAGAAGGCTTCATCACGAACTCCAGCTGAGCCAAAGGGGGCATGGCGCCCCCCCGGTTGGGTTAACAGAGAAAAAGTATAACCGGATCAAGCCAATTGCGGCTGGATCTCGTTGCGGGCGGGCTTGACGATCAGCGTCAGCACCACCGCCACCACCAGTGCGATGGCCATAAACATGTAAGAGGCCGCCGGGCTGCCGGTGGCGCCATTCAGATAGCCGACGAACCACGAACCGAAGAACGAACCCAGCGCGCCCATGCTGTTGATCAGCGCCATGGCGCCGCCGGCGACGTTTTTCGGCAGCATTTCCGGAATGATGGCGAAGAACGGCCCATAAGGGGCATACATCGCAGCGCCGGCGACCACCAGCAGGCCGTAGGAGATCCAGAAGTGGTTGGCGCCGACGGCGTAAGATCCGAAGAACGCCAGCGCGCCGATCAGCAGCAGCGGCCAGACGAACAGCTTGCGGTTTTGCATTTTGTCCGACGCCCAGGAGACGACGACCATGGCGATGGTTGCCGCCAGGTAAGGCACCGCCGACAGCCAGCCGGCTTCCACCATGCCCATCTGCATGCCGCTGCGCAGGATGGAAGGCAGCCACAGCACGAAGCCATACACGCCGATGCTCCAGGCGAAGTACTGCACGCACAACAGGATCACGTTGCGTGAGCGGAAGGCTTCGCCGTAGTTGCGCACGGCCTTGATGCCTTTCTGCTCTTCGTCCAGCTGCTGTTGCAGCGCCTGTTTCTCATCGGCGCTCAACCAACCGGCCTGCGCCGGTCTGTCTTTCGCCAGCACCCACCAGCAGAACGCCCAGATAACCGCCGGAATGCCCTCGATGATAAACATTTCGCGCCAGCCGAAGGCGTGGATCAGGTAGCCTGACACCACCGACATCCACAGCACCGTCACCGGGTTACCGAGGATCAGGAAGGTATTGGCGCGTGACCGTTCCGATTTGGTGAACCAGTTGCTGATGTAGATCAGCATCGCCGGCATCACCGCCGCTTCCACCACGCCGAGAATAAAGCGGATGGCGGCCAGCATCGGGATATTGCTGACCACGCCGGTCAGCGAGGCGCAACCGCCCCACAGGATCAGGCACCAGAAGATCAATTTTTTGACGCTGCGGCGTTCGGCGTAGATGGCGCCGGGAATTTGGAAGAAGAAATAACCGAGGAAAAACAGCGCGCCCAACAGCGAGGCCATGCCCTTGGTGATGCCGAGATCTTCATTGATGCCGGCGGCGGAGGCGAAGCTGAAGTTGGCGCGATCGAGATAGGCCAGGCTGTAGGTGATAAACACGATGGGCATGATGTACCACCAGCGTTTGGCCGCGACAGTCGCTTTGTTCATGTTCAGTATCCTTCAGTGGTGTTGCATCCCCTTCGCATGGCACGCTGGGCGTGAAAGACGAAGGGGCAGATGCTCTCCCGACGCGTCCCGGTTGTAGGGCCAGAGGCTGACGTCATGCGGAGAAGTCGTTTTTTTTATTGTTATTCGGCCAGCGCCGCACGGGTCGGCAGGCCTTCGCTGTCGCCGATGGCCTGGATCGCCAGCGAGCCGATTTTGTTGCCGCGCTGCACCGCCTGTATCAGCGTTTTGCCTTCCAGCAGGGCGCTGAGGGTGCCGACGGCAAAGCCATCCCCGGCGCCGACGGTATCCACTACGTTGTCGACCTTGAGCGCGGCCACCGCCGCCTTATCGCCGGCGGCGGTTTTAAACCAGGCGCCGTCCGGGCCGGTTTTGATGATCACCGCCTGCACGCCGCGTTCCAGATAGAAATCGGCGATGCCTTCCGGCGTCGATTGGCCGGTGAGGATCTGCCCTTCTTTCAGCCCCGGCAGCACCCAGTCGGCGGCGAACGCCAGCTGGTTCAGCTGCTCGATCATCACCTCGCGGCTGGGCCACAGCACCGGGCGCAGATTGGGATCGAACGAAATGGTTTTGCCCATGGCGCGCATCTCGCGCGCCGCATGGTGGCACAGCGCCAGCGATTCGCTGGACAGCGCCGCCGCCACGCCGCTCAGGTGCAGGTGGCGCGCGGAACCGAAATACTCGCGGTTAAAATCGGCAATCGACAGGTGGCTGGCCGCCGAGCCCTTGCGGAAGTATTCCACGCTGGGATCGGTACCATCGGTGGTTTTGGATTTCACCTGAAAACCGGTGGGGTAGTGGCCGTCGACCGTCACCTGCCGGTAATTGATGCCTTCCTTTTTCAACTGCTGCAGGGTGAAGCGGCCGAACGAATCGTTGCCGACGCGGCTGACCCAGCCGACGTTCATGCCCAGACGCGCCAGGCCGATCGCCACGTTCAGTTCGGCGCCGGCGATGCGTTTGGTGAAGGTTTCCACCTCCGCCAAGTCGCCGGTCTGCGCCGCCACGAACATCGCCATGGCTTCACCCAGCGTGACCACATCCAGGGGCGCCTGCTGCGCCGTCGTTGCCGTTAACGTTGTCATCATGGGGTTACTCCGCACGCAAGATATTGACGTAATGGCGGGTGACGGCTTCCAGGTCATCGCCCTGCAACGGGAATTCGATACCGCGCGGCACATCGTGCGGCAGGCGGGCCAGCAGGTCGCGCCAGCTGCCGTCGGTATCGTCCAGCGCGATGGCGCGCCAGCCGCGCGGGCCTTGGGTGGCGGCTTTGACGTGCACGTAACCGACGTGGCGGGCCAGGCGTTCGGCGGCGGCGAAGGCGTCTTGCCCCACCCACAGCCAGTTGGCCATATCGAAGGTCATGCTGACCGGCAGGTGGCTATCTTCCGCGGCGTGGAAAAAGGCGTTCAGCATCGACAAAATGCCGCAGTCCGGCGTTTGGTCGTTCTCGACCACCAGCTTGACCGGGTGTTGCTCCAGCGCCACTTTCAGCTCGGTAAAATCGAAGCCGGGGCGGAAATGGCCGAGGGACAGCTTCAGCTGGCGCGCATTCAGCGTCTGCGCTTCCGCCAGCAGCGCCGGCAGGTTGGGGTTCAGCGTATGTTGCGGGGTGAACAGCGCCTCAGGGGCGGAGTAGACGGCGAACAGCTGCTGGCGATCGATCTCTTGCGCCAGCGCCGGCAGGCTGTCCAGCTCGCCGGCGGTGAACAGTTCGCGGCGGATCTCCACTCCGTCGGCGCCCGCGCCGGCGATGAGGGGCAACAGCGCGCGCTGGCCGCCGTGTTGTTTGACGGTATCGGTGCCGTAGGCGCCGGTGACCACGATGATTTCTGTTTTCATTTTGACTCCTGAGGCGGCATTGTCGCCGCCGCTGCTGTTACCGGTACGTTAAATGGAACCGGTTCCAGCGAAAAGCGGCAGAGTGTAAAAATATGATCGCAATCACGAAGCTGAGCAAAAAACAGCCGGCGAGGGCGGGGCGGTCAACGGCCCCGGAAAAGGCGGGTTAGCGGGTGGTGGAGCCTCGGACGATCAGCTCGCCGGAGAACATCTGCTCGCCGCTGGGGGCGGCCAGGCCCTGAATGCGTTGCACCAGCCGCTCCAGCGCCGCGTGCCCCATTTGGTAGGTGGGCTGTTTCAGCGTGGTGATGCCGACGCCCGCCAGTTCCGCCCACTCCAGCTCGTCGAAGCCCAGCAGGCCGATGTCGTTGCCCCACTGGATGCCGAGCCGACGCATGGCGCGCGCCACCTGCAGCGTCAGGGCGCCGTTGGCGGAGATCACCGCCTTGCGCATGCCGCGGTGGCGGCCGCTGAAATCGCTCAGCACCTGCTCCAGTTTCTGCCGATCGTTGAGCGGCGTTTCGGCCTGCTCCGCCAACAGTGCGGGGTGCTGCGCCATGGTATGCCTGAAGGCGTGCAGGCGTTCCAGGCGGGTATTGACCGTACCGAGCGGCTCGCTGAGGAACAGGATCGCTTCGAAACCTTGTTGCAACAGGTGTTCGGTGGCGACGGTGGCGGCTTCGCGGTTGTTCAGGCCCACCACATCGCAGGCGAAGTCGGGGATTTTGCGGTCGATCAGCACCATCGGCAGCATCGACTGTTGCAGCGTGGATAACGCTTCCTCGCGCATGCCGACCGCGTTGACCACAATGCCTTCCACCCGGTAACTGCTGAGCAGCTGCAGGTAGTGCTGTTCCTGATTGACTTCGTTGTTGGTGTTACACACCAGCAGGGTAAAACCGTGTTGACGGCAGGCGGCCTCGATGCCGCGCATCACGTCCACTGAATAGGGGTTGGTGATATCGGCTAGGATCAGGCCGATCAGGCGGGTCTGGCCGCCCTTCAGGCTGCGTGCCATCTGGCTTGGCCGGTAGTCGAGCTGCTGGATAGCCTGTTCGATGCGTTGTTTGAGATCGTCGGAAAGCAGGTGCTGTTCACCATTCAGATAGCGCGACACGCTGGTCTTGCCGGTTTTGGCGATGCTGGCCACATCGCTGATGGTGGCGCGTCCTGAGGCGCGCGTTGCCTTGCCTGTGCTCACAGCCGATCCCTCCTGCGGTTAATTGCCAAGGAGACTACCATACCCGATGTGCGAGCGGGAATATTGAAGGATAAGGAGAAAGTCGGGAGGAAGCGGCGGGGCGCAGGTGGCGCCCCGCACGGGATTACTGCAGCGGGCTGAGGGTGATCTCGACGCGGCGGTTTTGCGCCTTGCCTTCCGCGGTGCTGTTGGAGGCGATCGGGTTGTCCGGGCCGGCGCCGGTGGTGCGGATACGGTTCGCCGCCACGCCCTGGGTGATCAGCGCGCTGGCTACGCCGTCGGCGCGCTGCTGCGACAGGTTCATGTTGAGCGAGCGGGAACCGGTGCTGTCGGTGTAGCCGACCACGTTGACCGCGGTTTTCGGATACTCTTTCAGCACCATGGCGACGCCGGTCAGGGTGTTGGCGCCCGCCGGTTTCAGCGTGGCGCTGCTGCTGTCGAAGGTCACGTTGTTCGGCATGTTCAGCACGATGTTGTCGCCCTGACGGGTGACGCTGACGCCGGTGCCTTTCATCTTGTCGCGCAGCTTGGCTTCCTGCACGTCCATGTAATAGCCTGCGCCGCCGCCGAGGGCTGCGCCGGCCGCTGCGCCGATCAGCGCGCCCTTGCCGCGATCTTTCTTGGAAGAGGACAGCACGCCGACGCCGGCGCCCAGTGCGGCGCCGAGGCCCGCGCCGATGCCGGATTTGCCGACTTCGGATTCACCGGTGTAAGGGTTGGTGGTACAGGCTGACAGCGTGAGCGCGACGCTCACTGCGCCGGCAATAATTGCAATGCGTTTTTTCATGTTCTTGTCCTTAATGGCATCAATTCTGTACGCGCCGGCCCAACACGGGGGCGCAAAAAGTAGGCGACGCAGGTGGGGCCCGCATCACCGCGCTACTATGACGCGTTGGCTCGCCGGCAGTTCCGGAGAAAAACGTGACAAATGATGAGCGCGGGTAAGTGCTGGGGGAGTTATGCGACAAAACGCCGGGCGGCGCCATGCAGCGGATTCCTAATTGCGCGCCGCCAGGGCGCGAATGCGCCTTTTTTAACCGTAACCGGTTGAATTCTCGATTGCCGGCCAGTTCATGATCAGCGTATAGGCCTGGGTTTCGTCGTTAAACAGGCGTTGCGTTACCTGAAAACCGTGCTTGTGGTAAAACGCGCAGGCGCGCAGGTTTTGCTGATACACCTCCAGGCTGAGCCGACGGTAGCGCTGCTGTACGTGCGTCATCAACGCCTGGGCGACGCCGCGGCCGTGAAACGCCCGATCGACAAACAGCGCGCCGATGAACTGCTCGTCCAGCACGCTGATAAAGCCGACGATTTCGTCGTCATGCCAGCAGGCCCAGCTTTGCGCGCGCGGCAGGTAGTTTTCCCGCACCAACGCGGCGCTCTCACGCCAGTATTTTTCCGCCACGAACGGATGGGCGGCGATGGTGCTGGGCAGCCACAGCGCCATCAGCCGTTCGATATCCTCCGGGCCACAGGGGCGGATCACCGTGGCTTTGGGTAACACATGCACCCCGTGAGATGATCGTTCACCAGCCCGCTGGCCTGCATGAAGGCGTAACAGATGGTGGAGCCGATAAACTTGAAGCCGCGCTTTTTCAGCGCCTTGGACATGGCGTCGGACTGCTCGGTTTTGGCCGGCACCTGGTTCAGCGCTTGCCAGCGGTTAAGCTGCGGCCGGCCGCCGACGAAGTCCCAAATGAAGGTAACGAAATTCTCCCCGGCCGCCTCCATCGCCAGATAGGCCTTGGCGTTGGTGATGATGGCTTCTATCTTGCCGCGGTGGCGGATGATGCCGCTGTCCTGCAGCAGGTTTTCCACGTCTTGTTCGGTCATGGCGGCGACACGCCGCGGATCGAAATCGTGGAAAGCGCGGCGGTAGTTCTCGCGCTTTTTCAGGACGGTGATCCAGGAAAGGCCGGCTTGCTGCCCCTCGAGGCACAACATTTCAAACAGCTCGCGCGCGTCGGTGGTGGGCGCGCCCCATTCCTTGTCGTGATACTCGAGATACAACGGATCGGCCGTCACCCAACCGCAACGTTCGTCTGCCATCCTGAATGTCCTTATGCTGTGTTTATGAACAGTAATCATCGCTCGAAGCGCCGAACTTGGCAAGCCTCTGATTGTTTTGTCATCGGCCCGCTTGACGTGACGAAAAAGCCGACAATAG
This sequence comes from Serratia sp. JKS296, assembly GCF_900215445.1. Taxonomy (NCBI): domain Bacteria; kingdom Pseudomonadati; phylum Pseudomonadota; class Gammaproteobacteria; order Enterobacterales; family Yersiniaceae; genus Serratia; species Serratia sp. JKS296. Next base: position 4,925,577 of record NZ_OCMX01000001.1, on the reverse strand, counting down.
TTACTACATGGCCGGTGGAAAACTGACCAACGATAAAAACGACATGGCCTTCATTTGCAGGCTCTCAGGAGTCGATCCATGCCTCTAAAAATAACGTGCATGCCCCGCCCGGCGGCGCTTGCAGTGGCGTTACTTTGCAGTGTGACCCTTCCGGCTCAGGCGTACGATCAACTCTACGTCTTTGGCGACAGCCTGAGCGATACCGGCAACAACGGCCGGTTCACCTATGACGGCAGCCAGCACCTGCTGTACGACGAAGCATTGGCGCAACGCATCGGGGCGGCGCTGGTGGCTTCGGACAACGGCGGTGAGAACTACGCCGCCGGCGGCGCGGTGGCGGTGCCGGGCCTGAACCCGGCCGACAACACCCAGGAGCAGGTGCAGCGTTACCTGAACCGGGTCAATGGCCAGGCCGACGGCGACGGTTTGTATATTCATTGGATCGGCGGCAACGACCTGGCGGCGGCAGCGCTGAATGCCGCTACCGCGCCCGGCGTGGCCTATAACAGCGCCGCGGCGGCGGCGGCGCAAGTGCATTCGCTGCTGAACGCCGGCGCCGGCACGGTGATCGTGCCGACGGTGCCGAACATCGGCTCCACGCCGCAGCTGATGGAATTGATCATTCAACAGGCGCTGTCACCGGTGCAGGGGGCGGCGATCCAGGCGGCCTATGCCACGCTTAGTTCGGTGGCGACGCCGGACAACGCTTCACGCACGCAGGCGATCCACGCGGCGTTGACCGCTGCGGCGAAGCAGGGCAGCGCCATTCCTCAGGTGCAGCAGGCGATCGCCGCGCAGCTTATCGCGGCGTATGACGGCCTGAGCGCGCAGGCCGCTCAACTGACCGATTTCTATAATCAAAGCGAAGACCGTTTGCTGGCGCAGGGGAGCGGCAATATCGTGCGGGTGGACGTCAACAAGCTGTTCGCCGAAGCGATCGCCAATCCGGCGCAGTTCGGCTTCGCCAACACCGCCGGCATGGCTTGCCCGCCGGGCGTTTCCTCGGCGGTCTGCCGTTCCGACATGCCCGGCTTCGACGCCGGCCAGTCCTATCTGTTCTCCGACCATTTCCACCCCAGCCCACAGGCGCACCTGCTGATTGCGGATTATATCCAGGCGGTATTGGATGGTCCGGCGCAGGTGGTGGCGCTGAATCAGGCGACGGCGGCGATGGCGCGCGACAGCCGCGCCACGCTCGACAGCCGCTTCCAGCAGCTGCGCAACGGCGACAACCCGCAGGGTTCGCTGGGGGTGTTCGGCGGTTACGCCGGCCAGCACTACGACTATGCCGATAACCGGGCCGCGGGGGACGGCAACGCCACCACCCACAACCTGACCGTCGGCGTGGACTATCAGCTGACCGACAGCTGGTTGATCGGCGCGTTGATCGCCGGTTCCAACGACGATCAGCATCCTTCCAGCCGCTTTGATTACAAGGCGCGCGGGCTGCTGCTGTCGGCTTTCAGTTCACTGGCGATCTTCGAGCACGGCTGGGTCAACGCCGATCTGCACTATGCGACGATGGATTATGACGACATCCGCCGCAGCATGCGGCTGGGGCCGCTGACGCGCACCGAAACCGGTTCGACCACCGGCAGGCAGTGGGGCGCGCGCGTGACCGCCGGCTATGACTTCCCGATCGCCTCTTACCTGACTACCGGGCCGGTGGCGCAGTTCGCCTGGGACTACAGCCGCGTTTCCGGCTACAGCGAAGACAGCGATGACAGCACCGCCATGCGCTTCAACGATCAAACCTACCACTCGCAGATCGGTGCGTTGGGTTGGCGGCTGGATACGCAATTCGGCGTGTTTAACCCTTATGCGGAGGTGAGTTATCAGCACCAGTTCGGTGACGACGTCTACCGCGCCGGCGGCGGCCTGAAATCGACGCAAACCTCGTTCACCCGCGACAGTGCGGGCCAGGACAAAAATTGGGTGGATGTCACGTTGGGGGCCAACATGCCGTTGACGGACCGGGTATCGGCCTTCGCCACCGTCTCGCAAACCGGCGGGCTGAGCAGCGGCGAGCAGTTTATGTATAACGTCGGCGTCAGCGCACGTTTTTGAATTGGCCATCGGCGCGCTCAAGATAAGCCATAAGGTTTGATAAGGGATTTATGCGGAAGGCGGCCTGGGGAAATTATGCGGGCCGCAATGAGGTTGGCGGAAAGACAAAAAAAAACTGATCCTATGAAAGGATCAGGTAGCCACTTGGCCAACACCAGGGAAAATTTTATTTATTATTGTATAACCAAAGATTAACTGTCAATTTGTTTCTGTGGCCCGTTAGCGCCGTATTTCATCCCTGGCCGTTCCTCCCATGCCATGCGCGTCGGCACGCCGCGCGATATCACCTTATTTTTCACGATAATAAGAAATAATCCGGCACTTGATCACATTATCTCTCGATGAGGGGAGTTTTTTAGTTGATAAAATTAACAAAAATAACATCGGCGCAACTTTATCTCGTGGGAAATATAAGGATATGCGCACGTAAATCAGCATAAATTTAATCGGTGAAGGGGGAAATAGCGTTCAGCCAATTGATTATTTAAACGGCGGTGAGTGATGTTTTTGTTAAATGTTTCTAATGTGTGTGCCGGGTGTGTTTTTCTGGACGGCGAGGGGACCGGCAGACGCGTTGTTTTTCCCTCAGTGCCCGATGCGTGAAAATCCAGCGTTTCTCACCCCGATTCGCACTTGTTGCCGGATTCTGGCTGTATATCTTACGGTCAAAGGGTATACTGGCGCATTCCATCTAAATCCACTTGTATCGCGTGCGAATTCAACATGCAAAAGTTTGATACCAAGACCTTCCAGGGCCTGATCCTGACACTGCAGGATTATTGGGCGCGCCAGGGCTGCACCATCGTTCAACCATTGGACATGGAAGTCGGCGCGGGAACCTCACACCCGATGACGTGCCTGCGCGCACTGGGGCCGGAGCCGATGGCCGCCGCCTATGTGCAGCCATCTCGCCGCCCGACCGACGGCCGCTACGGTGAAAACCCGAACCGTCTGCAGCACTACTACCAGTTCCAGGTGGTGATTAAGCCATCGCCGGACAACATTCAGGAACTCTACCTGGGCTCGTTGAAAGAGCTGGGTCTGGATCCGACCATCCACGACATTCGCTTCGTGGAAGACAACTGGGAAAACCCGACGCTCGGCGCCTGGGGCCTGGGTTGGGAAGTGTGGCTGAACGGCATGGAAGTGACGCAGTTCACTTACTTCCAGCAGGTCGGCGGCCTGGAGTGCAAGCCGGTGACCGGCGAGATCACCTACGGTCTGGAGCGTCTGGCGATGTACATCCAGGGCGTGGACAGCGTGTACGATCTGGTGTGGAGCAACGGCCCGCTGGGCGTCACCACCTACGGCGACGTGTTCCATCAGAATGAAGTGGAGCAGTCCACCTACAACTTCGAATACGCCGACGTCGACTTCCTGTTCTCCTGCTTCGAGCAGTACGAGAAAGAAGCCCAATCGCTGCTGGCGCTGGAAAAACCGCTGCCGCTGCCGGCCTACGAACGCATCCTGAAGGCGGGCCATACCTTCAACCTGCTGGACGCGCGCAAGGCGATTTCGGTAACCGAGCGTCAACGCTACATTCTGCGCATCCGCACGCTGACCAAAGCCGTTGCCGAAGCCTACTACGCTTCCCGCGAAGCGCTGGGCTTCCCGATGTGCAACAAGAAGAACGAGAACTAAGAGGCAGCCATGACTCAACAGACTTTCCTGGTGGAAATCGGCACGGAAGAGTTGCCGCCGAAGGCTCTTCGTTCCCTGGCGGAATCTTTCGCCGCCAACTTCACCGCCGAACTGGACAACGCCGGCCTGGAACACGGTGAAGTGAACTGGTTCGCCGCACCGCGCCGCCTGGCGCTGAAAGTGGCCAACCTGAGCGCGGCGCAGGCCGATCGCGAAATTGAAAAACGCGGCCCGGCGATCGCCCAGGCGTTCGACGCCGAAGGCAAACCGAGCAAAGCGGCCGAAGGCTGGGCGCGCGGCTGCGGCATCACCGTCGATCAGGCTGAACGCCTGGTGACCGACAAGGGCGAGTGGTTGATGTACCGCGCCCACGTCAAAGGCCAGTCGGCGCAACAACTGCTGGCCGGCATGGTCAGCACCGCGCTGGCTAAACTGCCGATCCCGAAACTGATGCGTTGGGGCGACTCTGACGTGCAGTTCGTGCGTCCGGTGCACACCGTTACGATGCTGCTGGGCGCCGATCTGATCCCGGGCACCGTGCTGGGCATCGACTCTGCGCGCACCGTGCGCGGCCACCGCTTCATGGGCGAAGCCGAGTTCACCCTCGATAACGCCGACCAATACCCGCAGATCCTGCTGGAGCGCGGCAAAGTGGTCGCCGACTACGAAGCGCGTAAAGCCCTCATCAAACGCGACGCCGAACTGGCGGCGCAGAAGATTGGCGGCAAGGCCGATCTGAGCGACAGCCTGTTGGAAGAAGTGGCCTCGCTGGTGGAATGGCCAGTGGTGCTGACCGCCAAATTCGAAGAAAAATTCCTGGCGGTGCCGGCGGAAGCGCTGGTGTACACCATGAAGGGCGACCAGAAGTATTTCCCGGTGTACGACGCCGCGGGCAAACTGCTGCCGAACTTTATCTTTGTGGCCAACATCGAGTCGAAAGACCCGCAGCAGATCATTTCCGGCAACGAGAAGGTGGTGCGTCCGCGCCTGGCCGATGCCGAGTTCTTCTTCAACACCGATCGCAAGAAACGCCTGGAAGACAATCTGCCGCGCCTGGAAACCGTGCTGTTCCAACAGCAGCTGGGCACCCTGCGCGACAAGACCGATCGCATTCAGGCGCTGGCGGGCTGGGTTGCCGGCCAGATCGGTGCCGACGTCAACCACGCCACCCGCGCGGGCCTGCTGTCGAAGTGCGACCTGATGACCAACATGGTGTTCGAATTCACCGACACCCAGGGCGTGATGGGCATGCATTACGCGCGCCACGACGGTGAGGCGGAAGACGTCGCCGTTGCGCTGAACGAGCAGTATCAGCCGCGCTACGCCGGTGATGCGCTGCCGCAGTCGCTGGTGGCCTGCTCGCTGGCGATCGCCGACAAGATGGATACCCTGGCCGGCATTTTCGGCATCGGGCAGCATCCGAAAGGCGATAAAGACCCGTTCGCGCTGCGCCGCGCCGCGCTGGGCGTGTTGCGCATCATCGTCGAGAAAAACCTGCCGCTGGATCTGCAGACCCTGACCGAAGAGGCCGTGCGCCTGTACGGCAGCAAGCTGACCAACGCCAAGGTGGTCGACGAGGTGGTGGAATTCATGCTGGGCCGCTTCCGCGCCTGGTATCAGGAAGAAGGCCACGCCGTCGATACCATTCAGGCGGTGCTGGCGCGCCGTCCGACCAAACCGGCCGACTTCGACGCGCGCGTCAAGGCGGTATCCCACTTCCGCACGCTGGACGAGGCGGCGGCATTGGCTGCGGCCAACAAACGCGTCTCCAACATTCTGGCCAAGTCTACCGAAACGCTGAACGACAGCGTGCGCGCCTCGGTGCTGAAGGATGCGGCGGAGATCCAGCTGGCGACTCACCTGGTGGTGCTGCGCGACAAGTTGCAGCCGTACTTCGCGGCGGGCAACTACCAGGAAGCACTGGTGGAACTGGCCGCGCTGCGTGAGCCGGTGGATGCGTTCTTCGACAACGTGATGGTGATGGCGGACGATGCGGAAGTGCGCGTTAACCGTCTGACGCTGCTGAGCAAATTGCGTGAGCTGTTCCTGCAGGTGGCGGATATCTCCGTGCTGCAGTAAGCGGTTCTTTGCTGTGAAAAGGCGCCTGCGGGCGCCTTTTTTATTTCCGAAGCTGGGCTGTGAAGGTAAGCTCGCCCGGCGGCTTGGGGTGACTGACTTGGGAGAATTGCAGCCTCCGCTCGCCGACGGCAATGAACCTCAGTGCGTTTTGCGCACGATGTTCAACCGCCACCGGCCGAGACAATGTTCACCGCAAACGGAATCGCGTATCGGAACGCCGCCAGTTGATCTATTCTTATAGGCGCACGGAGTGCGGAAAAAGGGGCGGAGTCCAATGAAAAAGCAGGTTTATAACAGGAGTTATGTCACATGGCGGTAGGGATCCAGAGCAGAGGTTTCGCGCGTTGGTTGGCACCGGTATTGGCATTGTTGGTGGTCATGCAATTGACCGCCTGCGGCGATAAAGAGCCGGAACAGCGCAAAGCATTTATCGATTACTTACAGAATACCGTGATGCGCAGCGGGGCGAATATCCCCACGCTGAGCGAAGACCAGAAGCAGAAGTTCGGCAACTATGCCGGCGATTACGCGATTTTGGTCGGCTTTTCACAGCAGCTGTCCAAGTCGGTCGGCGCCAGCCTGACCCCGGCGCTGGATCAGATTAACCAGATCCGCACCGCACAGGACTATCTGAACAAACGCGATGCGCTGCAGCAATCGGTCGGGGCGTTGAACCTGCTGGGCCAGCAGATCCAGTCCGCCAAGTCGCAGGCGGATACCGCCCGCGCGGCGTTGAAACAGCCCGACGATCTGAAGGCGGTGTACAACCAGGCCTATGACAAAATCGTCACCGCGCCGGCCAACGCCCTGATGCCGGCGATCCCGACCACCGCCAGCTTTGTGCAGGATCTGGTGCAGGTTGGCGATTTCCTGCAGAGCCAGGGCAATCAGGTCAGCTTCAACAACAACGGCGTGCAGTTCCGCACTGCGCAGCAGGTGGCGCAGTACAACACCATGATGTCGAATCTGGTGGCCAAACAGCAGAACCTGGTGAATGCGCAGAAAGCCATTCAAAGCGTGACGCAATAACGCGCCTACGACGATCTACAGGCCGGCATTGCCGGCCTGCTTTATTTCCCCTCAGCGTTTCCAATAGCTTGCTGGTTTATTGCGCAGGCTTCTGTACTACACTTCAATTAATCCATTCATTCGGCAATGTAGTTTTCTTTCATTCATCACTTCGCTAGTTCCCGGCGGGATGAGTGCTCACAGGGAAGATCAAACAGAGCGTCGCGATCGGGCGCTGCAGCCAAAAATAAATTGTGATATTTATCACAATTTAAAAACAAATAACCAAGTTAAAAATGTGACCGTTATCACTTTATTGTCGATTTTTGGGCGGTTTTTTTCTCACTGTGCTTTTTTTACACGTCATAAGTGTGATCTTTATCACTATAAATGAGGGTTTGTTGGGGTGTTGTGTGTGACTTGTATCACAAAAAATTCGTGAAGTTCGCGTGACAAAAACAGCGTGATAGAGTCCGTTTCGCATACAGCGGCAACACGGCTGGATCGTCACAACAATAATCACGCGCTCTATTGTCAGCGCGTAACAATAGGGGTGTGTTTTATGTTTTCACCAGACATCAAGGTTAAAGTGCAAAACTTTGGCCGCTTCCTGAGCAACATGGTGATGCCCAACATCGGCGCCTTTATCGCCTGGGGGATTATCACCGCGCTATTCATTCCAACCGGCTGGCTGCCGAATGAAACCTTAGCCAAGCTGGTCGGCCCGATGATCACCTATCTGCTGCCGCTGCTGATCGGCTACACCGGCGGGCGGCTGGTGGGCGGCGAGCGCGGCGGCGTGGTCGGCGCCATCACCACCATGGGCGTCATCGTCGGCGCCGACATGCCGATGTTCCTCGGCTCGATGATCGCCGGCCCGCTGGGTGGCTGGGCTATCAAGCATTTCGACCGCTGGGTGGACGGCAAGATCAAAAGCGGCTTTGAAATGCTGGTGAACAACTTCTCCGCCGGCATCATCGGCATGCTGCTGGCAATCCTGGCTTTCCTGGGCATCGGGCCGCTGGTGGAGGTGCTCTCCAAGCTGCTGGCGGCGGGCGTGCACGTGATGGTGAAGAACAACCTGTTGCCACTGGCGTCCATCTTCGTTGAACCGGCGAAAATCCTGTTCCTGAACAACGCCATCAACCACGGCATCTTCTCGCCGCTGGGTATCCAGCAGGCCACGGAAGTCGGTAAGTCGGTATTCTTCCTGATTGAAGCCAACCCAGGCCCGGGCATGGGCGTGCTGATGGCCTACATGTTCTTCGGCCGCGGCAGCGCCAAGCAATCCGCCGGCGGTGCGGCGATCATTCACTTCCTGGGCGGCATCCACGAAATCTACTTCCCTTACGTGCTGATGAATCCACGTCTGCTGCTGGCGGTGATCCTGGGCGGCATGACCGGCGTATTCACCCTGACGATGCTGAACGGCGGCCTGGTTTCTCCGGCTTCCCCGGGTTCGATCCTGGCGGTGCTGGCGATGACTCCGAAAGGCGCCTACTTCGCCAACATTGCGGCGGTGTGCGCAGCCTTTGCCGTCTCCTTCGTGGTGTCTGCTTTCCTGCTGAAAACCTCCAAAGTGAAAGAGGATGACGATCTGGAAGCCGCGACCCGCCGCATGCAAGAGATGAAATCGCAGTCCAAAGGCGGCGCAGCGGCGCCAGCGTCGGTCGACGGCGATCTGAGCACCGTGCGCAAAATCATCGTCGCCTGCGATGCGGGCATGGGTTCCAGCGCCATGGGCGCCGGGGTGTTGCGCAAGAAAGTGGCGGACGCCGGGCTGAAGAACATCTCGGTGACCAACAGCGCCATCAACAGCCTGCCGGACGATGTGGATCTGGTCATCACGCACCGCGATCTGACCGAGCGCGCGATGCGCCACGCGCCGCAGGCCCAGCACATCTCGCTGACCAACTTCCTCGACAGCAAGCTGTACAGCGATCTGGTCGAGCGTTTGCTGGCGGCCAACCAAACCAGCGACAACCAGCAGAAGGTGCTGGATGACAGCGTCGAAGCCGGTGAGCCGAACCTGTTCAAGCTGAGCGAAAGCAACGTGTTCCTCAACCTGCAGGCCAGTGACAAAGAGCAGGCGATCCGCTTCGCCGGCGAGCAGCTGGTGAAGGGCGGCTACGTTGAGCCGGAATACGTGCCGGCGATGCTGGAGCGCGAAAAGCTCACGTCCACCTACCTGGGCGAGTCGATCGCCGTGCCGCACGGCACCATCGAGGCTAAAGACCGGGTGCTGCGCACCGGCGTGGTGTTCTGCCAGTACCCGCAGGGCGTGCGCTTCGGCGATGAAGAGGACGAAGTGGCGCGCCTGGTGATCGGCATCGCCGCGCGCAACAACGAGCATATTCAGGTGATCACCAGCCTGACCAACGCGCTGGATGACGAGAGCGTGATCGAGCGGCTGGCGAATACCACCAGCGTCCAGGAAGTGCTGGACCTGCTCGGCGGCAAAAAAGCCGGATAACAGAATCATTTTAAAGGGTGCAGCTTGCTGCACCCTTCGACATTAAGAAGGTAGAGTTATGAAAGCATTACATTTTGGCGCAGGGAACATCGGCCGCGGTTTTATCGGCAAGCTGCTGGCGGACGCGGGCGTTGAGCTGACCTTCGCCGACGTCAATCAAACGGTGCTGGATCTGCTGAACAGCCGAAAAAGCTACTCGGTGCACGTGGTGGGCGAGCAAGAGCGCGTGGAGAACGTCACCAACGTCAGCGCCGTCAACAGCGGCGGCGAAGCCGCGGTGGCGCTGATCGCCGAGGCGGATCTGGTGACCACCGCCGTGGGTCCGCAAATTCTCGCCAAAATCGCCGGCACGATCGCCAAAGGACTGGTGCTGCGTCATCAGCAGGGCAATGTGCAGCCGCTGAACATCATCGCCTGCGAGAACATGGTGCGCGGCACCAGCCAGCTGAAGCAACACGTGTTCGCCGCGCTGCCGCAGGACGAGCAGGCATGGGTTGAGCAGCATGTCGGCTTCGTCGATTCGGCGGTCGATCGCATCGTGCCGCCGGCGGACAGCAGCGATCCGCTGGAAGTGACGGTGGAAACCTTCAGCGAATGGATCGTCGATCAGACGCAGTTTAAAGGCCAGCCTCCGGCGATCGCCGGCATGGAGCTGACCGACAACCTGATGGCCTTCGTCGAGCGCAAGCTGTTCACCCTCAACACCGGCCACGCGATCACCGCCTACCTCGGCCAACGGGCCGGGCTGCAAACCATTCGCGACGCCATTCTCGATCCGGCGATCCGCCGGGTGGTGAAAGGGGCGATGGAAGAGAGCGGCGCGGTGCTGATCAAACGCTACGGCTTCGACGCCGACAAGCACGCCGCCTACATCAACAAAATTCTCGGCCGCTTCGAAAACCCGTATCTGCACGATGACGTCGAGCGCGTGGGGCGCCAGCCGCTGCGCAAACTGAGCGCCGGCGATCGCCTGATCAAACCGCTGCTGGGCACGCTGGAATACGGCCTGCCGCATGCCAACCTGATCCAGGGCATCGCTGCCGCCATGAGTTACCGCAGCGAACAGGATCCGCAAGCGTTGGAGTTGGCGGAATTGCTGAATACGCTCGGGCCGAAAGCCGCGCTGGCGCAAATTTCCGGCCTGCCGGCGGAAAGCGAGGTTGTAGAAGAGGCCGTTGCTGTGTATAACGCCATGCACAAGTAGAATCGTGATGATGAACACCCGAGCGCAGCTTGCTGCGCTCCTGGAACCCGAGTTCGGCATCGACGGCCCTCCCCACGCCTTTCGAAAAGCGACGATGGAAGAAGCACAGGCATTTGAAAACCAGGTTCTGGAAAAGCTGAACGCGGGCAAAACGGTGCGCAGCTTCCTGATCGCGGCGGTAGAGCTGCTGGCGGAAGCGCTCAACGTGCTGGTGGTGCAGGTATTCCGCAAGGATGACTACGCGGTGAAATATGCCGTCGAACCGCTATTGTCCGGCAGCGGCCCGCTGGGGGAGCTGTCGGTGCGCCTGAAGCTGATGTACGGCCTGGGGGTGATTTCCCGCCACGAATATGAAGACGCCGAACTGCTGATGGCGATGCGCGAAGAGCTGAACCACGACGGGTCGGAATACCGCTTCGTCGACGACGAAATTCTCGGGCCGTTCGGCGAGCTGCACTGTGTGGCAGCGCTGCCGCCGGTGCCGACTTTCCTGCAGCCGGGCGAGGCGGATGAAGCGCTGATCGCCATGCAGCGCCAGCGCTATCAGCAGATGGTGCGCTCCACCATGGTGCTGTCCATTACCGATCTGATCGCCGGCATCGGCGCCAAGCAACCCTCCCGGCTCTCTCCTCTCGGCCGCGGCTAGGCAAAGGCCGCGCGCCACTCGTCGAACAACAACCACAGCGCGGTGGCGGCCATCAGCCCGGACATCGCGCCGTTGAACACCCGCAGCTTCCAGGTGACCCGCAGCGCGTTGCGCAAGCGGTCGCCCAGCACCGCCCACAGCAGCACGCAAGGCAAGTTCAGCAGCGCGAAACCGGCGATGACCGACAGCGTATGGACAAAGGTGGCGCCTTCGCGCGGGGTGAACAGGATCGCTACGTTGATCACCATCAGCCAGGCCTTGGGGTTGACCGCCTGAAACAGCGCGCCGTTGAGCAGGCTCATCGGCTGCGCCTGCTCTTTGGCGTCCGGCGAGGCCGCCTGGAACAGTTTCCATGACAGCCACAGCAGATAAGCGCAGCCGATCACCGCCAGCGGCAGGCGGATGACGCCGGCCCAGCTCAGCGCCAGCGCCAGCAGCGGGATAATGATCGCCAGCTGTACCGCACAACCGACGCAGATGCCAAACAGCATCGGCAGGGTGCGGCGCAGGCCGAAGTTGACGCCCGACGAGGCCAGCAGCAGGTTGTTGGGGCCGGGGGTGATCGACATGACGGTGACGTAGCTGACAAAGGCAGAGTCCAGCATGGCAGGTTCCTTGAAAATGACGGTGATGACGAGAGATCAGCATAATCGCTGCAATGGGATGGTGACAGAACCACAAATCGGATATTGTCATGGTTACAGTTGTACAGAATGTAAACTGTACCCATTGCCTGGAGAGAAACTGTGACCCTGCTCGATGAAACCCCGGATACCCGTTACCTGCAGCTGGCGGACACGTTGGCCGAAGCCATTCGCCGCGGCACGCTGCAGCCCGGCGACCGCTTGCCTTCGGTGCGGCGCTGTGCGCAAACCCATCGCGTCAGCATCAATACCGTGGTGTCGGCTTACCGCACGCTGGAGGATCGCGGGTTGATCGAGGCGCGACCGCAGTCGGGGTTTTATGTCCGCAGCACGCTGCCGGCGCTGAAGATGGCCTCGGCGCCCAGCGGGCGCATCGAACCGCCGGCGGACGACGTGCTGGCGCTGATCGACACCGTGTTTGCCGCCCAGCAAAACCCGGCCTTCACCAACATTGCGTTGGCTTGCCCGCAGACCAGCGACTTTTATCCCGGCGGCAAGTTGGGGCGCATGCTGTCCTCTCAGCTGCGCCGCCAGCCGGATCTGATCGGGCAGTATCCGTTGCCGCCCGGCAGCCTGCGGCTGCGTCAGCAGATCGCCCGCCGCTCGATGACGCTGGGCATGCTGCTGGAGCCGGGCGACGTGGTGCTGACCCACGGCTGCATGGAAGCGCTGCAGCTGGCGCTGCGCGTCACCACCAAACCGGGCGACTGCGTCGGGCTGGAGTCGCCGACCTATTTCTACCTGCTGCCGCTGCTGGCCAGCCTGGGGCTGAAAGCGCTGGAAATCCCTACCGATCCGCAGTTGGGACTGTCGTTGGACGCGCTGGAGCTGCTGTTGAACGAGAAGCGGCTGAATGCGGTGATCGCCATGCCGACGGTGCAAAACCCGCTGGGCTGCACCATGCCGCTGGCGGCGAAAAAGCGGCTGGCACGGCTGATGAACGATCATCAGGTGCCGTTAATTGAAGATGGGCTGTATGCCGAGATCCAGTTCGGCGGCGCGCTGTCGCCGGCGGTGAAGGCGTTCGATCGCGACGGCTGGGTGCTGTTTTGCTCCAGCTTTACCAAAACGCTGGCGCCGGATTTTCGCGTCGGCTGGGTCTGCGGCGGCCGCTTCCACGAGGCGTTGCGCAAGCTGAAGGCGGTGTCGTCGATGTCAGAGTCGCAGCTGCTGTCGGAAACGCTGGCGACCTTCCTGGAGAGCGGCGGTTACGATCACCATTTGCGCAACCTGCGCAAGCGCTATGCGGCGCAGGTCGACGAGGCGCGGGCGCTGATCGCCCGGCATTTCCCGCGCGGCACGCTGGCCACGCAGCCGGCGGGCGGCTTCGTGTTCTGGGTCGAATTCCCCCCTGGCGTGGACAGTGTGGCGCTGTTCCATCAGCTGCTGGAGGAGCAGATCTGTTTAACGCCGGGCACCCTGTATTCGCCCAGCGGGCGTTACCGCAACGCGCTGCGGCTCTCCTGCTGCTACCCGTTCAACGCGCGCTACACCCAGGCGTTGGCCCGGCTCGGCGCCAGGGCCTGCGAGATGAGCGGCTTGCCGCCCGGCATTGCGCAGGACGGGTAACGGCGCGCGCCTTTTGCTACAATGCCGGTATCATTGATTAGCGTGCCATTTTGGGCACAACGGGCCAGAGACCATGAAAGAGAAAGAAAAGGCAGAGATCAAGCGCCTGAGCGACCTGCTGGACGCCTTGAACCACAAAGACGCCACCGTGATCCAACAGGGCAACCCTGAGTTGATCGCGCAACACACCAAAGAGAAAGAGAAACTGGCGACGGAGATCGAGCGCCTGAAAAACGTGCGCGGCGAGAAGCTGAGCGCCGAAGCGCAGAAGCTGAGCAAGCTGCCGTTCAGCCGCGAGATCACCAAGAAAGAGCAGGCCGATATGGGCGCGCTGAAGAAAAGCGCGCGCGGGTTGATCGTGGTGCACCCGATGACCGCGCTGGGCCGCGAGATGGGCCTGAAAGCGGTCACCGGCTACGCTAAGAAAGCGTTCTGAACCCCTGGGCGTCAGACCTTGGTGGTGTAATACGCCTTGGTCTGATAGGGCACGGTGACCGTGTCCTGGCCCCGCAGCTCCTCTTCTTCCGCCACCAGTTGGCGCAACCGATCGATAACCTGCTCCTGTTGCGGCTGCGGCAGCGCGGCGATAAAGCTGGTTGAACGCACGCGGTTGTAGATCACGTCCTCCACCGCGCCGCGGTGGCCCAGCATAAACACCTGCTCCTGCAGCGGTTCAAAGCCTTTGAACGGGAAGAACTTGCGCCATTCGCCGGTATAGAAACGCGGCGCATCGCCTTCGTGGCTATCGACGATCTGATTCAGTTTGCGCACCCAGCCGACGCGCGCATCGCGCATGTTCCACACCAGACCGAGTTTGCCGCCGGGCTTGAGAATGCGCTGGATTTCCGCCAGCGCCTGCGGCGTGGCGAACCAATGGAAGGACTGGGCACAGACCACGGCATCGACCGACTCGTCCGGCAACGGGATCGCGTCGGCGGTGCCCGCCAGCGTTTTCACCTGCGGCAGCGCCGCCGACAGTTTTTCCAGCATTTGCGGCACCGGTTCGACGGCGATCACCTGCGCGCCGGTTTCCAGCAGGCGCGGGGTGAACTTGCCGGTGCCGGCGCCGAGATCGATGACCGTCATGCCGGCGTGCAGGCCGATGACGTCACGCAGCCAGACGGCGATTTCCGGCGGGTAATCCGGCCGGCCTTTCACATAGCGATCGGCATTGGCCTGATAGCCTTCGGCGGCGGCGTGATGAATCGAATGGGTCGGGGTGGTCATATACCTGGCTCCTGGCTGAAAAAACGTGCGGCTACAGTATAGGCGGAAGAATAGGGTTAACGCGGCACCCGGCGCACGTTTTTCATCTTTCCGCCGCCGTTTTCAACGGCCGAGCAGGCGGCGGTTGAAATCTTCGAGGCGCCCTTCGGCAAGCCGTGTGAGCATGGTCTTGCTCCAGCTGGCGGAGAGGCCGGCCACCGCCAACAGACGGCGATACTGTTCCGCGTCGAACGGCATGTGCCAGGCGATGGCGATGGCTTCGGCGACCGACACGTCGCTGTTGCGCGCCGCCAGCGCCAGCGGACGATCGCCGCTGACCGCGCCCGGCGACACCACCCGATACAGCCAGCCGCAGCGGCCGCTTTGCTGCATCAGCAGCGAAATATCCTCGATCGCGAAGTGATAATTGAGCTTGAAGCACGGCGAGCGCGGCTGGGTGACCTGGATCAGCGCCTCGCCCCAGCGGAAGATGTCGCCCATAAACACGTTGTGTTCGGTCAGCCCTTCGGTGGAGATATTCTCGCCGAAGGCCGGGGCGCAAAACTGCTCCGCCTGCGCCGGAAACTGCTCGCGCCAGTGGGCGTAATGCTCGCGCGGGTAGTGGCACAGTGCGCGATCCGGCCCGCCGTGATAGCTTTTCTCCGCCTGTTCGTCGCCTTCCAGCCCGAGCGGCGTGAGCCGGACAGCGCCATCCACCTGGCGTTTGGCGATGGCGCTGGGGCGCCCGCCCTCATAGGGTTGAATGCTGCCGATGTAAATGTCTGGGTGATGCATGTGCGCCTCCGTGTCTCGCGTCGAGGGCTCAGCATAGCCTGAGTTGTTCTCGTACACTACCCGGCGTTTACCTGTACGGAAGGATGTGTTTTTCCTGTCTATATTTAGGCTTTTATCGTCGAGAAAAAACCATGCGTTTCATTGTATTGAGGCATGCGGAGTCAGAATGGAACCGCTCGGGGATTATTCAGGGGCGAAGTGACAGTCCGCTGACAGAAGAGGGGCGACGTCAAATCGCTGGGCTTGACGCTCGCTTGCAAATGTTATCGGTCACTTCGTTGATCAGTTCACCGACTGGTCGGGCTTTTACGACAGCGGAGACGTTGGCTGAGCGATGTGGCTGCACTGTGCAAATGGATGAGCGTTTGCAGGAGCAAGATTTTGGCCGACTGGAAGGATTATCTTATGCGCAGGCCATGCGCGATTATCCTGAAGCGACGCAGTGCCTCTTTGCCGGTAAGGCAGAGGCGTCGGCGCCGGGAGGGGAGAATGCTTATGAGGTTGCCTGGCGCCTGATGGCTTGTCTGTCCGATCTGGCTGTCGATGGACAAAATCAAACGCTTGGTGTTGTTACGCACGGCCATGCTCTGCAGGCACTGATTTGGTGGCTTAAAGGGGCCGACCCGCAGGAGGACCTTCGCAGATACGGTCATCGCAATTGCGGCTATGCAATGCTTGATGTGACCGCCTCTGGTTTTAATTTGTTGAATTGGGGAGTCGCGACCCACCTGTTGCCAAAAAGATAGGGCGAGGAACGGATATTCCTCGCCTGAGGGCGTCAGAAGGTGGTCCAGTTCTCTTCCGCTGCGGCGTTGGCGGCCGCGGGTTTGACGGCCGGCGCTTTCGGCGCGGCGGCTTTGGCGGCGAGGGGCTCGGTCTGTTCCGCCAAACGGAACACCGAGACGCTCTGCAGCAGCATATCGGCCTGTTCTTCCAGCGAATCGGCGGCGGCGGCGGACTCTTCCACCAGCGCGGCGTTCTGCTGGGTGGTGTGGTCCATCTCGACGATCGCCTGGCCAATCTGGGCGATGCCGCGCGTCTGCTCATCGGAGGCGGCGGCGATCTCGGCCATGATGTCGCGCACGTGGGTGACCGAGCGGACGATCTGTTCCATGGTATTGCCGGTGCTTTCCACCAACTCAGTGCCGGTTTTCACCCGGCTGACCGATTCGGCGATCAGCCCTTCTATTTCCTTGGCCGCCTGGGCGCTGCGGCTCGCCAGGCTGCGCACTTCACTGGCGACCACCGAGAAGCCGCGGCCCTGTTCGCCGGCGCGCGCCGCTTCCACCGCGGCGTTGAGCGCCAGGATGTTGGTCTGGAAGGCAATGCCGTTAATCAGGGTAGTAATTTCGGCGATACGCTGCGAACTGCTGGAGATATCGCGCATGGTGCTGACCACGTTTTCCACCAGCTTACCGCCCTGTTGTGCGGTCTGCGAGGCGTCGGTGGCCAGCTGGTTGGCGTGATGAGCATTGTCGGCGTTTTGTTTCACCGTGGCGGTCAGCTGTTCCATGCTGGCCGCGGTTTCCTCGACCGCCGCCGCCTGCTGTTCGGTGCGGGAGGAGAGATCGGTGTTGCCGGCGGCGATTTCCGCCGAGGCGGTGGAGACCTGGCTGACCCCCATCTGGATCTTCTCAATCATGGTGCGCAGGTTTTGGCTCATCGCCGCCACCGCGTTCAGCAGTTGCCCCAGCTCGTCGCGGCGGGTGCTGGTCTGCGCCTGGCGCAGGTCGCCGCCGGCGATGCGTTCCGCCATGGCCAGCGTGCTGTGCAGCGGACGGGTGATCTGCAGGGTGATGCGCCAGGCGATAAGCACCCCGGCGATGATGGCGATCAGGGTGGTGACGCCCATCTGCAGCTGCGCCAGATTGATGTTGTTGCGCGTCTGCACCAGTTCGTCCTGCATAAAGGCGTTCACCAGCGTGCCGATCGCTTGCGCGCGTTCGCCGAGCTGCCGGCTGATTTGCTGTTCGTGCTCATAGGCCGGCAGGTAGGCTGCGATGCGGTTTTTGTAATCGTCCAGCGCGGCCAGCAGCGGTTGCAGCTGCGGGCGCTGCGCGTCGCTGACCCGGCGGCTCAGGGCGTTGGCCGCGTCGCGCGCGTCGTCGATGGCCGCCATCAGCGGCGCTTCGGTTTCCTTGTTCAGGCTCAGCAGCAGACCGCGCGCGCCGTAGCGCACCTGGGTCAGCTTCTGGTTAAGCTGGATGAAGGCCAGCTGCAGATCGCCGTTGGTGAGCTGACGCTCCACCTGGCTCAGGCTGGCCTGCACTTCCGACATGTTCCAACTCTGGCGCACCGCGTCTTTTGCCGTGACCGCCTGCTCAAAGACTTTTTGCTGCTGTTGATATTCCCCGATCAGCGTCACCAGACGCTGCAGATCCTTGCGGCTTTGGGCGTCCCAGTCCAGCGCCTGCCCCTGGTCTATCAGCTTGACGGCGTTTTCAATATTGGCGCGGTTGTTCTGCAGATACTCCGGCTGGTAGGTCTGGCCGTACATGGCGCGGTTGTATTTGGCCTGGTTGATCTCCTCGTTCAGCCGGTTGCTGAAGTCGATGCGATCGGCGCGGGATTCGATGATATGCAGATATTGCGCCCCGGTGCCGGCGATGACGACCGCCAACAGCAACAACAGCGCAAAGCCGAGACCGAGCTTTTTACCTACGGTGAGATGAGTGAACTTTCCTGCCAATGCTTGCAATGCCGCCATAGCGTTTTTCCTTCTCCGGGCGAACGTCAATTGAACAAACCATCGGCAAGAAGTGGTCAAACTTTAGCGGATTTCAGGCAAAAAAATACCCGCCGGTGGCGGGCATCTTTATCAACGGGGGCGAGTTACTTCTTCGCGGCGAAGCGTGCGGCGGCTTCATCCCAGTTGACCACGTTCCAGAACGCCTTGATGTAGTCAGGGCGTTTGTTCTGATATTTCAGGTAGTAAGCGTGTTCCCACACGTCCAGGCCGATGATTGGGAAACCGGAAGCGCCGGCGACGGCTTCGCCCATCAGCGGGCTGTCCTGGTTGGCGGTAGACACTACGGCCAGCTTGCCGTCTTTCAGCACCAGCCAGGCCCAACCGGAACCGAAGCGGGTGGCTGCGGCTTTCTCGAACTCTTCCTGGAATTTCTCAACGCTGCCGAAATCGCGCTCGATGGCCGCTTTCAGATCGCCGCCCAGCGTGGTGCCGGTTTTCAGGTTTTTCCAGAAGAAGCTGTGGTTGGCGTGACCGCCGGCGTTGTTGCGCATGAAGGTGCGTTTGTCGGCAGGCACTTTGTCCAGATCCTGGATCAGTTCTTCAACGCTGTATTTGGCCAGCTCAGGGTAGGCTTCCAGCACGGTGTTGGCGTTGTTGACGTAGGTCTGGTGGTGTTTGGTGTGATGGATTTCCATCGTCTGCTTGTCAAAATGCGGTTCCAGTGCGTCGTAAGCGTACGGCAGGGATGGCAGTGAATAACTCATAATCATCATCTCCAGTGGTGTATGGGCGGCGCAAAGGGCGAGCACCGCGTAAGCAGTCGGATCATTATAGTTAATTAAATGATATTGAAAATGATTATCAATGCCCTGTGAATTGTGTGGTTAATGAACAAATCGTTGCGTTAACATGTTGATAGAAGAGGGCGCTGGGTGGCCGGTTCAAACCGTCGCCCCGGCGCGTTGGTTACTCTCTATACTGTAGGGAGCGCCAACGTCGAAATGTATCGAAATGTGCCAATGCGTTCACTGAATGAGCACGAGTGTGTAACAACCACAAGCACGCTGTGGTAATATGGCCGGCGTTCGTAGCAAGCATAACAACAGTGACATTCGCGTTTGCCGCGCTAGCGGGCAGGCGCATTTGAACAATGTGACAATCGAGAGTAAAGGAGACCCCCATGCAGGTCAGCAGAAGGCAGTTCTTTAAGATCTGCGCTGGCGGTATGGCAGGAACGACGGTGGCCGCGCTGGGCTTTGCCCCCGAAGTGGCGTTGGCGGAAACCCGGCAGTACAAACTGCTGCGCGCCCGCGAGACCCGTAATACCTGTACGTATTGTTCCGTCGGCTGTGGGCTGTTGATGTACAGCCTTGGTGATGGCGCCAAAAACGCCAAAGAAAGCATTTTCCATATCGAAGGGGATCCGGATCACCCGGTAAACCGCGGCGCGCTTTGCCCGAAAGGCGCCGGCCTGGTTGACTTCATCCACAGCGAAAGCCGCCTCAAGTACCCGGAATACCGGGCGCCGGGGTCGGACAAATGGCAGCGCATCAGCTGGGACGACGCCTTTACCCGCATCGCCAAGCTGGTGAAAGAAGACCGTGACGCCAACTTCATCAAAACCAACGATCAGGGCGTTACCGTCAACCGTTGGCTGACCACCGGCATGCTGTGCGCTTCGGCCGCCAGCAATGAAACCGGTTTTCTGTCGCAAAAATTTAGTCGCGCTCTCGGCATGCTTGCCGTAGACAACCAGGCGCGTGTCTGACACGGACCAACGGTAGCAAGTCTTGCTCCAACATTTGGTCGCGGTGCGATGACCAACCACTGGGTTGATATCAAGAACGCGAATTTGATTATCGTCATGGGCGGTAATGCGGCGGAAGCGCATCCGGTGGGGTTCCGCTGGGCGATGGAAGCCAAAATACACAACAATGCCAAGCTGATCGTGATCGATCCGCGCTTTACCCGAACCGCGTCGGTGGCGGACTTCTACACGCCGATCCGCTCCGGGACCGACATCGCTTTCCTGTCGGGCGTGTTGCTGTATCTGATGACCAACAACAAGTTCAACCGCGAATACGTCGAGGCCTACACCAACGCCAGCCTGCTGGTGCGGGAAGACTTTGCCTTCGAAGACGGGCTGTTCAGCGGCTACGACGCGGAAAACCGCAAGTACGACAAAACCACCTGGAACTACCAGTTCGACGAGAACGGCTTCGCCAAGCGCGACGTCACGCTGCAGGATCCGCGCTGCGTGTGGAACCTGCTGAAACAGCACGTGAGCCGCTACACGCCTGACGTGGTGACCAACATCTGCGGCACGCCGAAGGACGATTTCCTCAAGGTGTGCGAATACATCGCCGAAACCTGCGTCGCGGATAAAACCGCTTCGTTCCTGTACGCCCTGGGCTGGACTCAGCACTCGGTCGGCGCGCAGAACATCCGCACCATGGCGATGATCCAGCTGCTGCTCGGCAACATGGGCATGGCGGGCGGCGGCGTCAACGCGCTGCGCGGCCACTCCAACATCCAGGGGCTGACCGATCTCGGCCTGCTGTCGCAGAGCCTGCCGGGCTACTTGACGCTGCCGTCGGAGAAACAGACCGATCTCGACACCTACCTGAAGGCCAACACGCCGAAGGCGCTGCTGCCGGGCCAGGTGAACTACTGGGGCAACTACCCGAAATTCTTCGTCAGCATGATGAAGACCTTCTACGGCGACAAGGCGCAGAAGGACAACAGCTGGGGCTTTGACTGGTTGCCGAAGTGGGACAAAGGCTACGACGTGCTGCAGTACTTCGAGATGATGGCGCAGGGCAAGGTCAACGGCTACTTCTGCCAGGGCTTTAACCCGGTGGCGTCGTTCCCGAACAAAAACAAGGTGGTGGCTTCGCTGTCCAAGCTGAAGTTCCTGGTGACCATCGATCCGTTGAACACCGAGACTTCCAACTTCTGGCAGAACCACGGCGAGTTCAACGAGGTGGATCCTTCGCAGATCCAGACCGAAGTGTTCCGCCTGCCGTCCACCTGCTTCGCCGAAGAGAACGGCTCGATCGTCAACTCCGGCCGCTGGCTGCAGTGGCACTGGAAAGGCGCGGACGCCCCGGGCGAAGCGCTGAACGACGGCGAGATCCTGGCGGGCATCTTCAGCCGCCTGCGCGAGATGTATGCGCGCGACGGCGGCGCGGTGCCTGAGCAGGTGCTGAACATGACCTGGGACTACCTGACGCCGGACAACCCGGCGCCGGAAGAGGTGGCGCAGGAGAACAACGGCAAGGCGCTGGCGGATCTGCTGGATGCCGACGGCAAAGTGCTGGTGAAAAAAGGCGAGCTGCTCAGCTCGTTCGCGCAGTTGCGCGACGACGGCACCACCGCCAGCGGTTGCTGGATCTTCGCCGGCAGCTGGACGCCGGCCGGCAACCAGATGGCGCGGCGCGACAACGCCGATCCGTCCGGCCTCGGCAATACGCTGGGCTGGGCCTGGGCATGGCCGCTCAACCGCCGCATTCTGTACAACCGCGCCTCGGCGGATCCGCAGGGCAAACCGTGGGATCCGAAACGCCAACTGCTGGAGTGGGACGGCGCCAAGTGGGTCGGGGCCGATATCCCGGACTACAGCACCGCTGCGCCGGGCAGCGACGTCGGGCCGTTCATCATGCAGCCGGAAGGCATGGGCCGCCTGTTCGCCACCGACAAGATGGCGGAAGGGCCGTTCCCTGAACACTACGAGCCGTTCGAAACGCCGCTCGGCACCAACCCGCTGCACCCGAATGTGGTGTCCAACCCGGCGGCGCGCGTGTTCAAGGACGATCTGGCGGCGATGGGCAAATCCGACAAGTTCCCTTACGTCGGCACCACCTATCGTCTGACCGAGCACTTCCACTACTGGACCAAGCACGCGCGGCTGAACGCCATCGCCCAGCCGGAGCAGTTCGTGGAGATCGGCGAAAAGCTGGCGGAGAAGAAGGGCATCAAGCAGGGCGATACCGTGAAAGTCAGCTCCAACCGCGGCTACATCAAGGCCAAGGCGGTGGTGACCAAGCGTATTCGCACGCTGCAGGTGCACGGCCAGGAAGTCGACACCATCGGCATCCCGATCCACTGGGGTTACGAAGGGGTGGCGAAGAAAGGCTTTATCGCCAACACGCTGACGCCGTTCGTCGGCGACGCCAATACGCAAACGCCGGAGTTCAAGGCGTTCCTGGTCAACGTGGAAAAGGTGTAACGGAGACGAATTATGGCCATGCAATCTCAAGACATCATTCGTAAATCCGCCACCAATGGTTTCACGCCGGCGCCGCGCGCCCGTGACCACCAGGAAGAAGTGGCCAAACTGATCGATGTCACCACCTGTATCGGCTGCAAGGCCTGTCAGGTGGCCTGTTCCGAATGGAACGACATCCGCGACGAAGTGGGGCACAACGTCGGGGTGTACGATAACCCCGCCGATCTGACCGCCAAGTCGTGGACGGTGATGCGCTTCTCCGAGGTGGAGGAAAACGGCAAGCTGGAATGGCTGATCCGCAAGGACGGCTGCATGCACTGCGCCGATCCGGGCTGCCTGAAGGCCTGCCCGTCGGAAGGCGCGATCATTCAGTACGCCAACGGCATCGTCGACTTCCAGTCCGAGCACTGCATCGGCTGCGGCTACTGCATCGCCGGCTGCCCGTTCGACGTGCCGCGCATGAACAAGGACGACAACCGGGTGTACAAGTGCACCCTGTGCGTCGACCGCGTGGACGTCGGCCAGGAACCGGCCTGCGTGAAAACCTGCCCGACCGGCGCCATTCACTTCGGCACCAAGGAAGCGATGAAGCAGGTGGCGGCAGATCGCGTCAGCGAGCTGAACACCCGCGGCTACCAGAACGCCGGTCTGTACGATCCGGCGGGGGTGGGCGGCACGCACGTGATGTACGTGTTGCACCACGCCGACAAACCGCAGCTGTACCACGGTTTGCCGGACAACCCGAGCATCAGCCCGGCGGTGACCTTCTGGAAGGGCGTGTGGAAACCCCTGGCGGCCATCGGTTTTGCCGCCACCTTCGCGGCCAGCGTGTTCCACTATGTCGGCGTCGGGCCTAACCGCGTCGAGGATGAGGACGAGCACGACGAGTCGCACGACGAGGAGACGCGCAAATGAGAAAGGAAAAGCCCATTCAGCGTTACAGCGCGCCGGAGCGCATCAACCACTGGATAGTGGCGTTCTGTTTCGTGTTCGCCGCCATCAGCGGGCTGGGGTTCTTCTTCCCCTCCTTCAACTGGCTGATGAACATCTTCGGGACGCCGCAGCTGGCGCGCATCCTGCACCCGTTTGTCGGGGTGATCATGTTCGCCGCGTTCCTGCTGATGTTCCTGCGCTACTGGAAGCATAACCTGATCAACCGGGAAGATATCGTCTGGGCCAAGAACATCCACAAAATCGCCATGAACGAGGAAGTGGGTGATACCGGGCGCTATAATTTCGGCCAGAAGTGCGTGTTCTGGGCGGCGATTATCAGCCTGGTGCTGCTGCTGGCCAGCGGCGTGGTGATCTGGCGGCCGTATTTTGCGCCGTCGTTCTCCATCCCGCTGATCCGCATCGCGCTGCTGGTGCATTCGCTGGCCGCGGTCGGCCTTATCATCGTGATTATGGTGCACATTTACGCCGCATTGTGGGTAAAAGGCACCATTACCGCGATGGTGGAAGGCTGGGTGCCGGCGGCCTGGGCCAAGAAACATCATCCGCGCTGGTACCGTGAGGTCCGCGAGAAACGACAGGAAGATAAACCCTGATGAGTATCCGCATCGTTCCTAAAGAGCAGTTAGGGGCACAGCGTGAGAAGTCCACAACGGCGGAGAACATCCCGCCGTTACTTTTCGCCAACCTGAAAAGCCTGTACAGCCGCCGCGCCGATCGTCTGCGTCAGCTGGCGGTCGACAACCCGCTGGGTGACTACCTGAACTTTGCCGCCGAGCTGGCGCAGGCGCAGCAGCATGCGTTGCACGATAACCCGCTGCAGCTCGATCTGAGTGAAGCGTTGGTGCAGGGTGCCGCCAGCGGCAAACCGCCGCTCGATCTGAGCGTGTTCCCGCGCAGCGAGCACTGGCGCAAGCTGTTGACGTCGCTGATCGCCGAGCTGCGCCCGCAGGCGCCGGAGCATATCCTGGCGGTGCTGGACAACCTGGAGAAGGCCTCGGCGCACGAGCTGGAGCTGATGGCCGACGCCTTGCTCAACCGCGAGTTCGGCAAGGTGGGCAGCGAAAAGGCGCCATTCCTCTGGGCCGCGCTGTCGCTCTATTGGGCGCAGATGGCCAGCCTGATCCCCGGCAAGGCGCGCGCCGAATACGGCGAGCAGCGCCAGTTCTGCCCGGTGTGCGGCAGCATTCCGGTCTCCAGCATGGTGCATATCGGCACGGTCAACGGCCTGCGCTATCTGCACTGCAACCTGTGCGAAAGCGAATGGCACGTGGTGCGGGTGAAGTGCAGCAACTGTGAGCAGACCCGCGATCTCAACTACTGGTCGCTGGACAGCGAACAGGCGGCGGTGAAGGCGGAAAGCTGCGGCGACTGCGGCACTTACCTGAAAATCCTCTATCAGGAAAAAGACCCGCAGGTCGAAGCGGTGGCCGACGATCTGGCTTCGCTGGTGCTGGACGCCCGCATGGAAGAGGAAGGCTTCGGCCGCAGCAGCATCAATCCGTTCCTGTTCCCGGCGGAGTAACCGCCCGGCCCCGTTCGCGCGGGGCCGGACCAGCAATTTCAGCACGGGCTTCTGGCAATCGCCCGGGCGAGTTGCTACGTTTAGGCCATAACGCGCCAAGCGAAAGGAACCACGATGTTAAACACCCTGGCAAAACTGACCGCGGTCGCCGTGTTGGCGATCGGACTGGCGGCCTGCGACAACAAGGACGACACCAAACCGGCGGTGCCGCCACCCGACACCAAACCGACCGTGACGCAGCCCGCGCCACCGCCGCCGCCTGCGCCGGTAGAAACCCCGCCCGCGCCGCCGGGGCTGAACGTGTCGCTGCAGAAGGGCAAGATCACCTTCGAGCTGCCGCCGGGCTTTAGCGATCAAACGCTGAACAGCGGCATCATCAACGACAGCACCTCCACCATTCAGCGCTTTCTTGACGGCAAGTCGCGCCAGAGCGCGGTTTCGTCCGAAGTGATCCCGCCGGACGGCATGAAGCTCAATACCAGCGACAAAATGCTGAAAGAGCTGACGCAGAGCGCCATCACGGTGCTGGCCGAACGCTATCAGAATATCCAGACCACCAAAGAAGAGAACTTCAGCGTCGGCAAACAGAAGTTTCGCCGGGTGGATACCGAACAGACCGTCAACGGGCAAAAGGTGGTCTCCACCCTGGTGTTGACGGTGTTCAACAAGCGGGTGGTAACGTTGCAAATGCTGTCGCCGGCCAAAACGCCGGAAGTGCATCAGGCGCTGGTGCAGCGGATTATCGATACCCTGGCGGTGAAGTAAGGACGCCGCGGCCAGGACGAAGCGGAGGAGACCGGATGAAGCTTATCGGCAGTTACACCAGCCCCTTTGTGCGCAAGATTTCCGTGATGCTGCTGGAGAAGGGGATTGCGTTCGAATTCGTCAACGATCCGCCGTATGAGCCCGGCAGCCGGGTGAAGGAGCTGAACCCGCTCGCCAAGGTGCCGGTGCTGATCGCCGATGACGGCGAGGTGTTTTACGACTCGCCGGTGGTGGCCGAATACCTCGAGCTGCTGGCGGTGGAGCCGGCGTTTTTGCCGGCCGAACGCGCCGCCGCGTTGCGCGTTCGGCAGGTGGCGGCGTTGGCGGACGGCGTGACCGAAGCGGCGGCGACCCTGTTTCGCGAAAGCCGGCGCGCGCCGGAAAAACAGGACGAAAACTGGATGCTGCGCCAGCGTGACAAGCTGACGCAGGGCCTGGACGCACTGGAGGCGCTGGCGCGGGAAAAAACGTGGCTCAATGCCGAGCGGCTGACGCTGGCGGATATCGCCACCGGCTGCGCGCTGGGCTACCTCAATTTCCGCCGCATCCTGCCCAACTGGTGCGTCGAGCGCCCGACGCTGGTCAAGCTGGCCGAACGCCTGTTCGCCCGCGAAAGTTTCGCCCGCACTGCGCCACCTTGAGTTTTTTTCTCCCCGCCGCGGCGGGGTTTTGCTATGCCGATACGTCTAAATTGAAAACCGAGCGACCATGAGCACTGAATCCCACCTTCTTTACAGTCAACTGCCCGCCATCGACCGTCTGCTGCGTGAACCCGCGATTGAACCGCTGGTGGCGCAGCATGGCCAGACGCTGATCGGTGAACTGTTGCGCCGGCTGCAGGCCCAGGCGCGCGACGCGATCAAGCAACAGCAACGCTTGCCGGCCTGGTGCGGCGACTGGCCGCAGGCGCTGCGGGCCGAGCTGGCCCGGCAGCAACGCCCGGCGTTATTGCCGGTGTTCAACCTCAGCGGCACCGTGCTGCACACCAATCTCGGGCGCGCCCTGCTGGCGCAGCCG
Organism: Serratia sp. JKS296; assembly: GCF_900215445.1. Taxonomy (NCBI): domain Bacteria; kingdom Pseudomonadati; phylum Pseudomonadota; class Gammaproteobacteria; order Enterobacterales; family Yersiniaceae; genus Serratia; species Serratia sp. JKS296. The sequence continues at coordinate 4,899,070 of NZ_OCMX01000001.1, read as the reverse complement.
GTGAAAGATGCGGTGAGCGCGGTGATGGGGGAGGCGGTGACGCTGGAGTACGATCTGGACGGCGCCGGGCGCGGCCATCGCGATCGGGCGGTGGCGGATCTGCTGTGCCGGCTGACCGGCGCGGAGGACGCCTGCATCGTCAATAACAACGCGGCGGCGGTGCTGCTGATGCTGGCGGCGATCGCCCCCGGCAAAGAGGTGGTGGTGTCGCGCGGCGAGCTGGTGGAAATCGGCGGCGCGTTCCGCATTCCCGACGTGATGCGCCAGGCCGGCTGTCAATTGGTTGAGGTCGGCACCACCAACCGCACCCATCTGAAGGATTACCGCCAGGCCATCAACGAGCAGACCGGCCTGTTGATGAAAGTGCACACCAGCAACTACAGCATTCAGGGCTTTACCGCGGCGGTCGACGAGGCTGAACTGGCGCAGCTCGGGGCCGAACAGGGCGTGCCGACCGCCACCGATCTGGGCAGCGGCTCGCTGATCGATATGGCGCAGTACGGCCTGCCCGCCGAACCGATGCCGCAGCGGTTGCTGGCTGCCGGCGTCGATCTGGTGACGTTCTCCGGCGATAAGCTGCTGGGCGGCCCGCAAGCCGGCATCATCGTCGGCAAAAAGGCGCTGATCGCCCGTTTGCAGCAGCATCCGCTCAAGCGCGCGCTGCGCGTCGGCAAGCTGACACTGGCGGCCCTGGAGGCCACGCTGCGGCTTTATTTGCAGCCGGAAAAACTGGCTGAGCAGCTGCCGACGCTGCGGCTGCTGACCCGCCCGCAGCACGAGATGCAACAGGCGGCCGAGCGGCTGCTGGCGGCGCTGACGCCGCGGTTCACCGCCGATTTCGAGCTGCGCGCCGAACCGTGCTGGTCGCAGATTGGCAGCGGTTCGCTGCCGGTGGATCGCCTGCCCAGCTATGCGCTGACCTTCACGCCGCGCGACGGCCGCGGCGCCACGCTGGAAGCGCTGGCGGAACGCTGGCGCCGCCTGCCGCAGCCGGTGATCGGTCGCCTCGGCGACGGCCGGCTGTGGCTGGATCTGCGCTGTCTGGAACAGGAAGGGGCGCTGATCGACGCGTTGAGCGCATCATGATCATCGCCACCGCCGGCCATGTCGATCATGGCAAAACCACTCTGCTGCAGGCGATCTCCGGGATCAACGCGGATCGCCTGCCGGAAGAAAAGCGCCGCGGCATGACCATCGATCTGGGCTACGCCTACTGGCCGCAGCCGGACGGCCGGGTGCTGGGCTTTATCGACGTGCCCGGCCACGAAAAATTCCTCGCCAATATGCTGGCGGGCGTCGGCGGCATTGACCATGCGCTGCTGGTGGTGGCCTGCGACGATGGTGTGATGGCGCAGACCCGCGAGCATCTGGCGATCCTGCGGCTGAGCGGGCGCCCGGCGCTGACGGTGGCGCTGACCAAGGCCGACCGGGTGGAGGCGGCGCGTGTCGATGAGGTGCGCGTTCAGGTGCGCGACGAGCTGGCGCGCCAGGGCTGGCCCGATGCGCCGCTGTTTGTCACCGCGGCGGCGGCGGGCGAGGGCATTGAGGCGCTGCGCGCGCATTTGCTGGCGCTGTCGCCCGGCGAGCATGCGCTGACGCGCCGTTTTCGTCTGGCGGTAGACCGTGCGTTCAGCGTCAAAGGGGCGGGGCTGGTGGTGACCGGCACCGCGCTCGGCGGCCGGGTGAAGGTGGGGGATACGCTGTGGCTGACCGGCGCCGACGCGCCGGTGCGGGTGCGCGGCCTGCATGCCCAGAATCAGACCGTGGAACAGGCGCAGGCCGGGCAGCGCATCGCGCTTAACATCAGCGGCGATGTCGATAAAGAGCGGATCGCGCGCGGCGATTGGCTGCTGGCGCAGCGTCCGCCCGAAGCGGCGGAACGCATTCTGGTGGCGCTGGAGACGGATCGGCCGATCCGCCATTGGCAGCCGCTGCATCTGCACCATGCCGCCAGCCACATCACCGGGCGCATTTCGTTGCTGAACGACGGGCTGGCGGAACTGATCCTCGATCGCCCGCTGTGGTTGGCACAGAACGATCGGCTGGTGCTGCGCGATATCGGCGCGCGGCAAACGCTGGGCGCGGCCCGGGTGCTCAGGCTGAATGCGCCCAAGCGCGGCAAGCGCCAGCCGGACTATCTGGCATGGCTGCAGGCTTTGGCGCAGGCGCAAGACGATGCGCAGGCGCTGGCGCTTGAGTTGCCGCATGGCGCGCTGTCGCTGGCGGCGTTCGCCTGGGCGCGACAATTGACGGACGATGGCCTGAACGAGCTGTTGGCGAACGGCGATCTGCTGATCGTCGGTGACCGGGCGCTGGCGCAGGATCAGGTGCAACAGGCGGAAAGCCGCCTGCTGCAGGTGCTGACGGACTATCACCAACAGCACGCCGATCAGCTGGGCTTAGGGCGCGCCCGCCTGCGGCGTATGGCTCTGCCTCAGCAGCCGGAGGCGTTGGTGTTTATGATGATCGATCGGTTGCTGAAGGCCGGCGCGCTGCGCAATACGCGCGGCTGGCTGCACCTGCCGGAACACGGCCTGGCGTTCAGCGCCGAAGAGGCGCCGCTGTGGGCGCGCATCGAACCGCTGTTCGGCGACGAGCCGTGGTGGGTGCGCGATTTGGCAAGCGAACTGGGCGAGGAAGAGAGCCGGGTGCGCGCGCTGCTGCGCAAGGCGGCCCAGTTGGGCCATGTGACGGCGGTGGTGGTGGATCGCTACTACCTCAGCCGACGCATCGATCAGTTCGCGGCGCTGATCCGCGAGCTGGATGCGGAGCGCGGTGGCGCCAACGCCGCCGATTTCCGCGATCGGCTCGGCGTCGGGCGCAAGCTGGCGATCCAGGTGCTGGAGTTCTTCGATCGCAGCGGCTTTACCCGCCGCAAGGGCAACGAGCATCTGCTGCGCGACGGCGGGTTGTTCGGCAACTGATTGCGTGTTTTTTGTTCTCTGATGGCGGTATAATCAGCTTTAATCACTTTGATTGATGTTGATTGTACTGAGGAGCAAGACGATGAATACGAAAGTCATCACCGCTCATGTGCCGCTGCCTTTGGCTGAAAAGGTGGATGAAATGGCCGCCAAACTTGAACGTTCACGGGGATGGATAGTGAAGCAAGCCCTCGCCGCCTGGCTTGAGCAAGAGGAAGAACGCCGTCGATTAACGCTGGCGGCGCTGGCCGATGTCGAACAGCAAAACGTTATCGATCATGAGTCGGTAGAAGCCTGGGCTGCCAGCCTGGACAGTGACGAGCCGCTGCCGGTACCGCGCTGATGGAATTAAAATGGACGAGTAAGGCGCTATCGGATTTGGCGCGTTTGTTTGAGTTTCTTGCCTTGGCTAACCGCACTGCGGCAGCGAATTCGGTGAAGGCCTTGGTCGCCGCGCCTAAAGCGTTGCTCGATAATCCTCGCCTGGGTGAAAGACTGGATGAGTTTTTACCGCAGGAAGTGAGGCGTATTCTGGTCGGCCGTTATGAGATACGTTACCAGGTGCAGTCGGCAACGATTTATGTTCTGCGTATTTGGCATACCCGCGAAGAGCGATAGGCCGAATTCCCCTACCCGATAAACCTGACGGCGGCCCGGCTGACGTCGGGCGTCTGGGCGGTGAGAAACGCCTGTAAACGTTCGATCAGCGGCCGTTTTGCCGATTCTTCCGGCCAAACCAGATAGTAACCGTCGCCGGTGCGCACGGCGACGTCACAAGGCAGCGCCAATAATCCCTCCTCAATCGTCCGCAGGCTCAGCGCCAGATCGCCGATCGAGACGCCGTGCCCGGCGATGGCCGCCGCGTTGCCCTGTTCCAGCGAATCAAATACCTGGCCGCGCGTGAGATCGATCGGGGCCGCGATGCCGCTTTTTTGCAGCCAGCGTCGCCAGTCGCGCCGATCGGGCGAAGGATGGATCAGCGGGCAGGTGGCGAGATCGCGCTGCGCGTCGGCGAGCAGCGCGGGGGCGCAAATTGGGATCAGCCATTCGTCGAACAGCTTGGCGGCGGCGGTATTGGCGCCGAAATGGCCGTTGCCGAGCAGGATGGCGCAGTCGTAGGGTTCGCTGAAAAAATCCACGCTGTCGATGTCCATCCACACGCTGGCTGCCTGCACCTCGAACGCCTGCGCCGTTTGCCGGAATCGGCTCAGGCAGTCCAGCAGCCAGCGTAGGGTCAGGGTGGAGGGCGCCTTCATCCGCAGCAGATCGCGGTGGCTTCTGAACAGCTCGCAGGCTTGTTCGATGCGGCCAAACCCTTGCTGCAGCTCGGCGGCGAAGATTTTCCCCTGCGGCGTGACCTCGATACGCGGGCCGTTGCGCTGGAACAGCCGACAGCCGAAGTGCTGCTCCAGCGTTTTGATGTGCTTGCTGACGGCGCTGGGGGTGAGATGCAGCTCGTCGGCGGCCAGCGTGAACGAGCCGGTGCGGGCGGCGCTCTCGAAGGCGCGCAGAGCGTAAAGCGGCGGAAGGGAACTGGCCATCGCGGCGTCTCTAAGAATGAGTCTGGCTCACAGTAAACGACAGGATTACTCCTTTTTCAAGGCGGGGGCTACGGCATCATAATGATCCGACGCCAACCGCCTGAATGTGAGTGAAATAAAGATGAACCTGTCGTTGCTGGCGGCGTATTTCGCCGCCATTTTCTTGCTGATCGCCACGCCAGGGCCGGTGGTGATGATGGTCGCCAACACCGCGGCGCGCTTTGGCGCCCGGCGCGCGCTGTTGACCGCGCTGGGAAGCAATGGGGCCTCTTTGTTGCTGATCGGTATTGCCGCGCTGGTTGTCACCGGGCTGTTCGCGGTGGATATGCGCTTGCTGCAGTGGATAGGCCTGCTGGGCTGCCTGTTTATCGGCCGCATGGCGATCGCCTCGCTGTATGAGGATTTATCCGCACGAACCCCCGATGCGCAGCCCGTTGCACCGTCGCAAAAACGCTCGGCGATCGCGTACGGTTTTCTGGTAGGCATCGCCAATCCCAAGGACATCATCTTCTTCGTCGCCTTTTTTCCGCAGTTTATCGCCGTCACCCCTTCGGTCGGCGCCAGCCTGACGCTGCTGACCGCGCTGTGGGTGCTGGCGGATTTCGCCATCTTGCTGGCCTATATCACCCTGCTGTCGGGAACGGCGCTACAGCGCGCGCGGCGGGCGATCTCTGTCCTGTCGGCGTTGCTGCTGTTGGGGGTGGCGGTAGTGGGAGCGGGGTATGCGCTGTGGGAGCTGCTCGACTGAGGCCGCATAAAAAAACGCCGGTCGGGAAACCGGACCGGCGTTTTATCGTCGCGTTTACACCGCGCCGGTCGGCTGCGGTGTGGGGTCGCCGTTGCGGCGTTTGCCGAGGAACAGCGCCACCAGCGTCAGCCAGCACAGGCCGCTGATGAGGTTGAACAGGTTGAACAGCCCGCTGCCGCCCCAGACGTAGGCGACCTTGGCTAGCTCGATGCCGACGGTGAACACCATCATGCTCAGCATGCCCATAGTGGCCGACACCGTGCCTTTGCTGACATTGCTGGAGAACAGCGTCAGGCGGTACAGCCCGGCGTTGGCGAGGCCGATGCCGAAAGCGTACAGGCTCAGGCCGGCGGTCATCCACAGGTAGGCGTGGCTGGAGAACTGGGTCGCCAGCGCGGCGATCAGCAGCCCCAGCAGCATCGGGCCCGCGCCCAGCTTGATCAGGCGCTCCACGCTGTTTTTGCCGGTCAGGCGCGCCAGCGTCAGGTTGCCGAGGATCAGCGCGCCGAACACCGGGATTTGCAGCAGGCCGTAATCCAGCGCCGACAGCGACTCACCGCTGATCAGGATCACCGGCGACTGGGCGATCCAGGCCAGCAGCGGCAGGCTGGCGAAACCGATCGCCAGGGCGCCGCACAGGAAGCGGCGGTTGCCCAACACCTGGCGGTAGTCGCGCCATAGGTTGGCGGCGGAAAACGCCTCGCCCTGCAGCGTGGCGGTTTCCGGCATGGCTTTCCACAGGCCGTAGAAGGCGATGGCCGCCAGCGCCGCAAACAGCACGAACATGCTTTGCCACGGCGCGACGTGGATCAGCGCCGCGCCGGCCAGTGGCCCCAGCAGCGGGGCGATCAGCGCCACGTTGGCCATCAGGGCGGTGATCTTGATGCACACCGCCTCCTCGAACGACTCCTGGATCGTGGCGTAGCCGACCGCGCCGATAAAGCACAGGCCGATGCCCTGCAGGAAACGCATGGCGATAAACTGCTCGATGGTGGTGACCAGCAGGATAGCCAGGCAGGAGACGATAAAGAACGCCACCCCGGCCAGCATCACCGGACGACGGCCGCGGCGATCCGACAGCGGCCCGAGCAGCCACTGCAGGAAGATGCCGCCGGCCAGATAGGCGGTCATCGAGGTAGGCACCCACTCTTCGCCGGCGTTGAAATCCGCCACGACGGCCAGCATGCCCGGCTGAATCATATCGTTGCCGATATAGGTGGCGAACTCGAACAGCACCAGACAAAGAGGGAATAAAAGCGCCTGTCGGCCCAAACGTGCCGCAGGTGGTAATGTCGTTTTCATATTATTGTACTGATAGTAAAAGAGAAAAAGGAACTGCCAGGGCGGGAAGCGCAAACTGAGCGAGTTGTGGCGGCTATTTTGCCGCCAATTGTTCACCTTCGCAATCATAAGGTGTTGTTTAAGTGCATTCTGATATTTCGCTTTTGGGTTGTCGCCGAACGCCGTGCCCGATAACCTCTTCTTAACATATCAATATGACACAAGATCGGGCGAGCGTTTGAGCGAGAAAATCGGCTGGATAGACAACCTGCGGGCGATGGCGTGCATGATGGTGGTGATGATCCACGCCACCACCTATTACGTCACCAACGGCGCGGCGATAGGGCTGCACAACTGGGATATCGCCAACGTGCTGAACTCGCTGTCGCGCGTGTCGGTGCCGCTGTTCTTTATGATTTCCGGCTACCTGTTCTTCGGCGAAAAGAGCGCCGGCCGGCGGCATTTCACCCGCATCGCCTGCTGCATTCTGTTCTACAGCGCCATCGCGCTGATCTACATCGCGGCCTTCACCAAGATCGGTTTCTGGCCGTCGCTGCGCGGCATTTTGCAAAAGCCGGTGTTCTATCATCTGTGGTTTTTCTACGCCATAGCAGTGATTTACCTGCTGTCGCCGCTGATCAGCGTCAAACCGGTGTCGCGCCGCTACCTGGCCGCCGCGCTGGTGGTGTTGGCGGCGATCGCCAACCCGAATACCGACAAGCTGACTTTCGGCAACGCGCATCTGCTGCCGGTTAACCTGTATATCTACGGCGATACCTTCTACTACCTGCTGTATGCGTTGGCCGGGCGGGCGATTGGCATGATGGAGACGCGCGGGCGCGCCGTGGGCTGGCTGGCGGCGTTGGGATTTGCGCTGTGCGTGGCGCTGATCGCGCGCGGCACCAAACATCAGCTGTTCATCAACGGCAACTTCGCCGATACCTACTACATCTACAGCGGCCCGCTGGTGTTTATGGCGGCAGTGGCGCTGCTGGTGTGGGTGAAACACTGTCTGCCGCAGCCGATCGGCTGGCTGAGCGCGTTTTCCCGCCATTCGCTGGCGATTTACGGTTTTCACGCCCTGATCGTCAACGTGATGCGCAATCGGCACCTGGATTTCACCGGCCACCCGCTGCTGGATATCTTCTGGGTGTTCGGCGTGGCGCTGGGGCTCAGCCTGCTGCTGTCTGTCGGCCTGCAGCGGCTGGATACCCGCCGGCTGGTGTCATAGCGGCGAGCGCTGGCGCTGCTGGGCGCGGCGCAGCTGCCGCCCGGAGGAAAAACCGGCCGCCAGCGCGGCCTTCTCCAAGCCATATCCTTGCTGCAGGCGCTGTTGCGCCACCGCCAACCGCAGCTGTTCATGATATTCCCGTACGCTGATGCCGACGTGGCTGCGAAACAGCCGCGCCAGATGGCGGCTGCTGACGTGCGCCTTCTCCGCTATCTGCGGCACCGACCAGTCGGCCTCCGGCTCGGCGGCCATCACGTCCTGCGCGCGGTGCACCGCCGGGTGCAGGTGGTTGCGGTAACGCAGCCAGGGCGACAGCTGCGGATCGTCGCCGGCGCGGCGGAAATAGACCACCATGTCGCGGGCGACGTCGCGCGCCCGGCCGGAGCCGCAGTGGCGGTGGACCAGGTGCAGCGCCAAATCGATGCCGGTGGTGATGCCCGCGCTGGTGTAGACGCCGCGGTCTTCAACGAAGATGCGGTTCTCTTTCACCTGCGCCGCCGGCGCCTGCCGGCGGATACGCTCGATAACGTCGTGGTGGGTGGTGCACTGATAGCCGTCGAGCAACCCGGCCTGCGCCGCCAGCAGCGCGCCGGAACAGATGCACACCAGGGTGATGCGCTGCCGCTGCAGATCGGGCCGCAGCGTCGCCAGCCAGCGACGCGCCTGCTCGGCCTCTTCCCCGGCGAAATAGCGCTGCGAATCGCCGACCCCCGGCAGCACCAGGATAGCGCCGTCGTCCAGGCGTTCGGGCAACGGCTGCAGGCCGCTCAGCGTCATGCCGATGGAACAGACGATCTGCGGCGCCGGGCTGAGATAACGCAGGCTGAACTGCCCGGCGAGGCGCAGGGTTTCCGCCGGGCCGCTGACGTCCAGCGACAGCACGTTGGGCAACAGCAGAAAATAGACGGCCTGCGACATGATTACTCCTGTGCGAGTTGCGCCAGCGCCTCATCCACGCTGGCGATGCGGGCGAAACGATCGACCAGTACGGTTTCAGTATGCCGCTTCAACTGCGCGGGGGTAAAGACTTCGCCGTCGGGATGGCGCATCGGGAAGGTCAGCGTCGCCTCGGTGACGAAAGTCACCCGATAACCGAGATCGGACGCCACCCGGGTGGTGGTTTCGCAGCACTGTTCGGTGCGGATGCCGGAGACGATCAGGTGGGTGATGTCCCGCTCGCGCAGCCAGGCGTCGAGGCCGGATTCGGTCAGCGCATTGTGCACATGCTTATGCACGGTGACATCCGCCTGGTGGGTGAGGAACGGCAGGCGCTGCACGTGGCCTGAAGCCAGTGAGAACGGCCCCTGCGGCGAGACGTGCAGCACGTCGACCAGCGCCGCGCCGCGTTGTCGGCAGCCCGCGATCAGGCGGGTCAGAGCCTGTTGAAACGCCGGCAGATCGTCCTCCTGCCAGAATGGACGGTGCTGGAATGATTGCTGGACATCGATGATCAATAACGCGCTCTGTGACATTTTCGGCCCTCCGCCAGTGTGTGTAGCGACCATCTTGCGCCGCACCTTACTCGGACAGAAGGCCAAAAACGGCCATCATGATGACAACAGCGGACCGACCTTAGGCTTTGCTCACCTGACCGGCCACCAGGCGCCCCCGATGGAAGGTGGCGCTGCGCGCCGGCAGACGGGCGACCGCCTCGGCGGAACAGCTGGCGTTGACCAGCACGAACTCGGCGGCGTCGCCGGCTTTCGGCCAGGCGCGCTGCCCCTTATCGTCCAGCGGCAGCACGCCGCCGGTGGAGATGGCCATGGCGCGCGACAGGTGATACTCGTCGGAGCCGCGGTACAGCTGGGCGTACAGGTTGGCCTTCTCCAGGATGTCGCCGGTGCCGAACGGCGACCAGTGATCGATTACGCTGTCGGTGCCGGTCATCACGAACACCCCTTTCTCGCTGAGCTGCGGCAACGGCATCATCAGGCCGCCGATCGGCACCGTGGAGGCGATGGTGATCTGCTGCGCCGCCAGCCGGGTGGCGGTTTCCGCCAGTTCGCCCGGCGTCAGCGTGGTCAGGGCGAAAGCGTGGCTGATGGTGACCTTGCCGCGCAGCGCCGGGTTTTTCTCCACGGTGGCGATCATGTAGTTGATGGCGGCGACCCCGGCCGGGCTGGTTTCATGCAGGTGGATATCCACGCCTTTGCCGGTATCGAGGGCGATCTGGAACATGGCGTCGAGCGATTTCTCCATCGCGCCGTCGACGTTGGTCGGATCCAGCCCGCCGACGTACTGCACGCCCATCTGCATCGCTTCGCGCATCAGCGCGTCGACCCTGGAGTGCAACAGGCCGTGCTGCGGGAAGGCGACGATTTCACAGCTGAAGTCCGCCCGGTGGTTTTCCAGCGCGCGCTGCAGGTGCTCCAGGCTTTTCAGGCCGCTGACCGGATCGATATTGCAGTGGCTGCGCGCCACGGTGCTGCCTTTGGACTGCAGCAGGGCAATCAGGTTTTCCGCCCGCTGCTGCGAGGTGGGCAGCAGTTTCGGGATCAGCGTCTGCTCCAGCGCGATCATGTCCATGATGGTTTTGCCCTGGCGCGGGCGCGGCGCCTGCCACGGGCCGCTGTAGAAGGTTTTGTCCAGGTGGATGTGCATATCGCGGAACGCCGGCAGCAGCAGCTGGCCCTGCGCCTTATAGCGGGGCACGCCGGCGGGCAACGCGGCGTTGGCGGCGTGAATGGCGGCGATCTTGCCGTCTTTGATCTCCAGGGTGTACAGCGCGGTGCGGGTGCCGATCACCGTTTCGCCGTCGTATTCAAAGCCGTCTTCCAGCCGCACCTCACTCAGGCAGTAGTGGCGATCGGTCAGGGTCATCGGCGTTGGCGCACACGGCTCGCCGCCAGGCGAAGCGGCCTGCGCCATGCCGCCTGTCAGGCCGATCACCGCGCAGGCGGTGGTGAGTTTGCCGGTTTGGCTGAGGAAGGCTCTGCGGCCCGGTTGCTGAGGGTTTTCCACGTTCGGTTCCTTAATCCAGAGGTGAGGGGTGAAAACATCCTCCAATTTAGGAGAGGAACCGGCCGGTTGGCAGCGACATTTGCCACTGGTGACTATTCGATTTGGTAATGACCGGCGTGCGCCGGGGCAAGGATTTTCCTGGCTTGCTCTTTCGTAGCTTTAATGGCTACATTTGTAGCCATTAAAGCTACATGAGGTTAGCGTTATGCACGATCCGATGCTCGAGTTGCTGTTCAGCGAATACCGTAGAAAAGTGCTAAGCCTGCTGTTTATTGAAGCCGGGCGTGCGTTTCATGTGCGAGAAATTGCGCGGCGCACCGCAACTCAGGCCGGCACTTTACATAAAGAGTTGAGCAGGTTGGCGGAGAGCGGCATCTTGCTCAGGCAGCGGCAGGGCAACCAAATTTGCTATCAGGCCAACGCCGATTGCCTGATTTTCCCTGAGCTGGCGGCGATTTTCCGCAAGGTTTGCGGGCCGGCGGAGTGCTTAAGGCAGACATTGGCAGCGTTTGGCGAAGCTATTGAACGCGCTTTTATTTTTGGTTCTGTCGCCAGTGGCAAAGCGACGGCGGCCAGTGATATCGATGTTCTGATTGTCGGCAAACTGTCTTTTGCGGAGGTGATTCAGGCGGTTTACCCGCTGCAGGCAACGCTGGGTCGGGAAATTAACCCCAAACTGTACTCGCCAGAAGAGTGGCGAGCGGCTTTGGCCGAGAACTCCGCGTTTATACAGGACATTATGCAGAAACCCCAACTTTGGATTGCGGGAGACAAGGATGACGCTGGACAATCTGGTCGGGCTGGGACTGGAGGTGATAACGCCTGACGCGGGGGCGATTAAAAAATTGCTGGCCGCCGCCGCTCGCAATCGACGCGATGCGGGTATCACTCAGCTCAGCAATGAGAGCCGTTTCGACACGGCATATAAAGCGGTCATGCAAATGGCGAATGCCGCTTTGCAAGCCAAAGGATACCGCACGCTGACCAGCAAACCCGGCCATCACCAGATCATGATCCAATCGTTGCCGCTCACCGTAGGGCTGCCGCAAGAGGAAATGATCTGCCTGGATGCATTGCGAAAACAGCGCAACGTGGCGGATTATTCCGGCGACTTGGTGACGGACGCGGCGGTACAGGCTTGCCTTGAGCAGACAGAAGCGCTGTGGGTACGGATTATCGACTGGCTGCAGCACGAACATCCGCAGATAGTGGCGTAAGCTGCCTTACTTCAGCCCGCAAAACACCGTTAGCCGCTGGGCCAGCGCCAGCGTGGCGGCAGGGGCGCCGTCGCGGTAGTAGAGCGCCAGTTCGAAGCTGTCTATCGGCGGCAATCCTTCGGCTCCGCCCAGCACCCGGTGCGTCGGCAAACGGCAGCCGGCCGGCAGCAGGGTGACGCCCAGCCCGGCGGCCGAAGCGGCGGTCAGCGCCGCCAGGCTGGCGCTGCTGTAGCCGATGCGCCAGCGTTTGCCGAGGTTGTCGAGCGCCTGGCACAGCTCGTCGCGGTACAGGCCGTTCAGTGGAAATACCGCCAGCGGCACCGGCGATTGCTCGATGGCCGGGAAGGCCAGGCTGTCCAGCCACAGCAGCGGTTCCGGCCGCGCGGCGCGCGGCGGTTGCCGGCGGCGCTGTTTCACCAGGATCAGATCCAGCTCTTCACGCGCGTAGGCGCTGTGCAGATCGGCGCTCAGGCCGCTGGCGACGTCCAGCCGCAGGTGCGGGTGCTCGCGGCTGAAGTCGGCCAGCAGTTCGGTGGTGGGCACGGCGAAATCCTCCGGCATGCCGATCCGCAGCACGCCGTCGCGCCAGATGCCGGTCAGCGCGTCATGGGCTTCTTCATTCAGCGCGATAATGCGGCGCGCGTAGCTCAACAGCTTGACGCCTTCTTCGGTCAGCAGCACCTGGTGCGAGGAACGCTCAAACAGCGGCTTGCCCAGCATCTCTTCCAGCCGGCGCACCTGCTGGCTGACGGTGGACTGCGACAAAAACACCCGCTCTGCGGCGCGGGTGAAGCTGTTGCTGTCGCACACGGCGACGAAGCTGAGCAGCAGCTGCGGATTGAACATCGGGTAGCGATTCATTTTCCCACTGTTGGCTATTTTATTATTTAATTTCCCAATACTAGCGGCGTTGCCTACAGTAACGCAACGCTGCGGCGATCGCGCTGTGACGCCGCACTCTTCATTTCGCAGTACCAGGAATATGCCGTGTTAAATCATTCTGTTAATTCACCTTCCCCGCGCCGCTGGCTCAACCCTCTGTTGCTGGCGCTGGTGTTGATCGGCCTGAACATGCGGCCGCTGTTGACCTCGATCGGCCCGTTGCTGCCGACGCTGCGTCAGGCCACCGGGCTGAGCTTTGGCGGCGCGGCGCTGCTGACCACGCTGCCGGTGCTGATGATGGGGCTGATGGCGCTGGCGGGCGGCGCCATCAATCGGCTGTTCAGCGAACGCAGCGCCGTGACGTTGAGCCTGCTGGCGATCGGGCTGGGCGCGCTTTGGCGCGAACTGGCCCCCGGCAGCGCGCAACTGCTGATGAGCGCGGTGCTGGGCGGGCTCGGCATCGGGGTGATCCAGGCGGTGATGCCCGGCATCATCAAGCATCACTTCCTGAAAAGCATGGCGCTGGTGGCCGGGCTGTGGTCGGCGGCGCTGATGGGCGGCGGCGGGCTGGGGGCGGCGATCACCCCGTGGCTGATGAGCGCGGGGCACGACTGGCACAGCGCGCTGGCCTGGTGGGCGTTGCCGGCCCTGGTGGCGCTAGTGGCCTGGTGGCCGGTCAGTCGGGGGCTGTCTCGCCTGGGCGCGGCGGGAGAACACCGCGGCCCAAGCCTGCTGCGCAACCGGCGCGCCTGGCTGCTCGGCGCCTATTTCGGCCTGATCAACGGCGGCTATACCAGCCTGATCGCCTGGCTGCCGCCGTATTACATGCAGCTTGGCTGGCAGCCGCAGGCCAGCGGTTCGCTGCTGGCGCTGATGACCTTCGGCCAGGTATTGGGCGCGTTGCTGCTGCCGGCGCTGGCGCGCAATCATGACCGGCGGCCGCTGCTGTTGCTGGCGCTGATGATGCAGCTGATCGGCTTTATCGGCCTGATTTATCTGCCGCAGACGTTGCCGTGGCTGTGGGTGTTGCTTTCCGGGCTGGGGCTGGGCGGCGCGTTCCCGCTTTGCCTGGTTCTGGCGCTCGATCACCTGCACCAGCCGGCGGCGGCAGGGCGGCTGGTGGCCTTCATGCAGGGCGTCGGCTTCCTGCTGGCGGGCGTCACGCCTTACCTTTCCGGCCTACTGCGCGATTACAGCGGCGGCTTCGTGCTGGACTGGCAGATCCACGCGCTGCTGGTGGTGGTGCTGATCGCCATCACCTGGCGCTTCCACCCGCACAGCTATCGGCGGGCGTTCGCCGAATAATATTTCTGTCATTGCCGCTCCCTATAGTGACGTTGCTTTTACTTCTGGGCGATAACAACGAAAAGGAACAATGACATGCACAACACCAAAACCCGGCTGGCGCTGCTGGTCGGCTGCATGGCGCTGAGCGCCAACCTGTGGGCCGAGGCGCAGCCGGTGCAGGCGACGCTGGCGGGGCATGCGCTGCTGCCGGTGAAATCCGCCGTTTCCACACCGAAGGATGCGCCGAGCGATTTGCAGCAGAGCGGCAAATACACCAGCGGCAAACGCGTCACCGAGCTGGGCAGCGTGGCGGGCAAATCCGCCGATCGCCTGACCGGCATCGGCCTGCCGATCAACGGCCAACCGCTGCAGGGCCACTCCGGCATCAAACATATGCCCGACGGCACCTACTGGGTGCTGACCGACAACGGTTTCGGCAGCAAGGCCAACTCCCCGGACGCCATGCTGTACCTCAACCACTACAAAATCGATTTCAAAGACGGCACGGTCGCGCCGCTGAAGACGGTGTTCCTGCACGATCCGGATAAAAAGGTGCCGTTCCACATCATCAACGAGAGCACTGAGCAGCGCTATCTGACCGGCAGCGATTTCGATCCGGAAAGCTTCCAGTTTGCCGATGATGCCTTGTGGATCGGTGAAGAGTTCGGGCCTTACCTGATCAAGGCCGACCTGAACGGCAAGGTGCTGGCGGTGTTCGACACCCAGGTGGACGGCAAGGTGGTGAAATCGCCGGACAACCCGACGCTGACCCTGCCGGGCGCGCCGGACGGCAAGCAAAACTTCCAGGTGGCGCGTTCCAAAGGCTTTGAAGGCATGGCCGCCTCGCCGGACGGCAGCAAGCTGTACCCGCTGCTGGAAGGGGCGCTGTGGGATGGCGAACAGTTCGAGAACGTCGGCGGCAAACGCTACCTGCGGGTGCTGGAGTTCGACGTCAAACAGCAGGCCTGGACCGGCCGCAGCTGGCAGTACGTGCTGGAAGACAACCAGAACGCCATCGGCGATTTCAACATGATCGACGCCACCCACGGGCTGGTGATTGAGCGCGACAACGGCGAAGGCACGCCGGATAAAGCCTGCGCCGCCGGCGCGCCAACCGACAACTGCTTCAGCCAGGTGGCCAAGTTCAAGCGGGTGTATAAAATCGCCTTCTCGGACGCCAACGTCGGCAAACCGGTCGAAAAACTGGGCTATATCGACCTAATGAACATTCAGGATCCGAACAAGCTGGCGCGCAAGCCGCTGAACGACGGCGTGCTGACCTTCCCGTTCTTCACCATCGAGAACGTGGACGTGGTGGACGCCAACCACATCATCGTCGGCAACGACAACAACTTCCCGTTCTCCTCCAGCCGCCAGCCCAATATGGCGGATGACAACGAGTTCATCCTGCTGGACGTGAAGGATTTCCTGAAGTAGCGCTCCCCGGCCGCCGAATCGCCGGCGGCCGCCATTTCCCGCTTAGCGCAGCGAACAAACTGCGCTATAATCAGCGCCTTGCTTCCCTCTTCTCCAAGGAAGATCCTCGTCCCCGGTGGGGCGGCCGGACTTCAAATCCGGTTGGGGCCGCCAGCGGTCCTGGGCAGGTTCGACTCCTGTGATCTTCCGCCAAATTACTGTTTCCCTCACTTTCTTAAATTCAACAAAATCCTATCCAAGCGAGTCAGGTTGCAGACATTTTTTGGAAAATAACTGTTGTTCGAGTAATGAGCTTTGATGTGGTTCTCTGGCATACTGAGCGAATTACAGCGTTGTCAGTCAGATTAAAGCGGAGGAGACATGGCAAACAAGCACTTAACCCAATCACCGGTAGGTGAGTTTGTTATGTTTGCCAGCGATGATGGCGAAGTGCGCGTTGAATGTCGATTTGAGCAAGAAACGCGAGCGACCATCGCGTTTCTTTATCAAGTGACTCCCCAGGCGATTACGCAACATATCAAAGCGATCTGCGAAGAAGCTGAACTTGAACAAAACGCAACCTGTAAGTCTTACTTACAGGTTCAATAGAAGGGGAAACGCCAGATAAGTCGCAATATTTAAGCTAAGCGGTTATGTGATATAGTAATATGCTCTTTCTTGTTGTTTGATGATGTAGTTCCTTACTTTTCTCTTAAGGGAAAGAGTAAGAAAAATACTGATTATTAACCAGAAAAGAATGATTTCTATGATGGTCAATATTGGGTATATAATTATCTTGTCTTTTTTTACTTCATCTATGTATTTATTTAGTTCAACTTGGTTTTTCTCATCATTAAATATTTCGCAAATCAATGATGACAACTCTGGAGAGATGTTTTTTATTCTTTTTAGTTGATTGTTATTTCCAAGGCATTGTTTTTTGTCAATAGACCAAGGGTGACGGGAAAACAAAGATGATTCCTTGGCGGAATGGTTGGTGATAAAGAAGCTTTCATTTGTTGTTTTTAACGTTAAAAGAGTCCACCCATTTTGAATGCGTAATGTTTGTATGTGCATGTGAAACACAAATAAAAGCCCAATGGTCACTGAAAAAATAATAAAACCAGACAGTATTTTATCAATGAGTGTGTTCTGGGGTGTTTTTTTTAGAGGAATAGATATGGAGAACAATCTAATTGTCCAGTTGGGGATACCTGCTTTACTCAAGTATTCAGATTCGCCGTTTAATGGTTTGTTTAAATATTTAAGTGTTATCATTCCTGTTGCGAATATACTTCCTAATACTCCAAGGATGCTTGAAAATATTTCAATGGTTGACTTGAAACTTTCGTCAGTAAATAATTCAGTGATAGATAGTGCGTTACTCATGTTGTTTCCTCATTGTGACTGTTACGCTTTGTTGATTTTTTATTATTCTTATAATTTTTTCAAGTTGTTAACAGCTATCTAGTCTATGATAAGTACATGGTGTTATTGATATGAAACTCATTGAGTTGGGAAATGATTAGTGGTTAATATACGAAATGTCTTCCTATATTTAGCTAAGCGGCTATTTTAGTAACAGCATAATATATCTGAAATACGATTTGCTATAAGCCCCCACACCTAACCCCCTCACTCCCGCTGCAAAAAGAACTGCTTGATGGTCTGCCGTAGCCAGCGGTGCGCCGGATCGCGATCCAGGCGCGGGTGCCAGGCCTGGACGATAAACACCGATTCCAGCTCGAGCGGCAGCTCGATCTCCGCCAACGGCAGGTGGATGTTGCTCACCCCTTGCAGCACGTGGCGCGGCAGCGGCAGGATAAAGTCCGATTTCATGGTCAGCATCATCGCCGAATGGAAGCCCGGCAGGGTCAGGGCGACGTTGCGCTGCAGGCCGAGATCGCGCAGCGCGTCGTCGATCGGCCCCTGCGTGCGCCCGCGGCGGGAGACGCTGATATGCGGGTAATGGGTCAGGGTTTCGGGCGTTACCCGGCCGATGATCGGGTGCCCAGGGCGCACCAGCGCCTGAAAGGTGCTGGTGAACAGGCTCTGCGTCTTGATTTCCGGATGCCAGTCGCGTGAGGAACCGATCACCAGATCCACCTTGCCGCTGCGCAGCGCGTCATCCTCGCCGTCGCTTTCAGCGATAAATTTCAGGCCGCTTAACGGCGCCATGTCCCGCAGCGTCTCCAGCAAGCCGCCCGCCAGCGCGCCGATAAAAATGTCGTTGGCGCGAATGGTGAAGGTTCGGGTCAGCTTGCCGGGTTCGAACGCAACATTCGGTGCGATCAGCGCGGCGGCCTGCTCGATGATCTCGCCGAGCTGGCGTTTCAACTCCAGAGCGCGCGGCGTCGGCACCAGATGCTTGCCGGCCCTGACCATGATCGGATCGTCGAACTGCCGGCGGATGCGCCCCAGAATGCGGCTCATCGCCGGTGCGCTCAGATTCATCTTTTCGGCGGCGCCGCTCACGCTCCCTTCTTCCAGCAGCAGATTCAGCGCATAGATCAGGTTGAAATCAATTTTTTGCGGCATGGACTCTCCGGTGGTGGCGCGTTCAATGGATTGCGTTTTGTGCAACTAGTTAATTACATCATTTCATTTTAAACAATCGAAATAAGTCCGGATACTGCCCACGACAACAAAGATTGAGGCTGAAACAGCAGGAGTGGGGAATGGTTGAGGTGTCTGTTACGCCGCACCACAAAAATCGATGGCTCGCCAGCGCCGGTGAAATCAACGGCCGCACCTGGCTGGGGCTGTTCGGCGTGTTTTTGGCGGTGATGGCCAGCGGTGTGGGGGAAAACGCCAGCAAGTTCGCGCTGGCGGATATACAGGGCGGCATGCTGCTGAGCTTCGATGCCGGCAGTTGGCTGACCACCTGTTACGTCACCGGCTTTGTGATCGGTTCCGGGTTCACGCCCTGTTTTTGGCCAACCTTTTCGCTGCGCCGGGTGGCGTTGACGATGTGCGGCCTTTACCTGGCCGGTGGGCTGCTGACGCCCTGGTTGGGAGAACAGTATGGCGTGCTGCTGGCGGTGCGCAGCCTGCAGGGCTTCGCCGGCGGCGCGTTGCCGCCGATGCTGATGACGGTGGTGCTGCGTTTTATGCCGCCGCTGATCAAGGTGCTGGGGCTGGGCGCCTACGGCTGGGTCTCGGCCTGGAGCGCTACGCTGGGCGCCACCGCAGCCGCCTTTGCCTTTCACTGGGGTTGGAGCGGGTACTTCTACTGGAACCTGCCGCTGATGGCGATCGCCGCTGTGTGTATCGGCTACGGTCTGCCGCAGGATCCGTTGCGGCTGGAGCGCCTGCGGCAGTTCAACTGGCGCGGTCTGCTTCTTGGCGGCATGGCGCTCGGCATGCTGACGATGGGCATCTCACAGGGGGAGCGCCTCGACTGGCTGAACTCACCGCTGATCTACGTTTTATTGTTGGGCGGCATCGGGTTATTGGCATTATTTCTGATTAACGAATGGTATCACCCGCTGCCTTTTTTCAATTTGCAGCTATTAAGCAAAAAGAATTTGTCCTTCTCCTTAATTACGTTGGGTGGCGTGCTGTTAATTATGGTGTCGCTGGTCAATATTACGTCGGGATATTTATCCGCGATTCAGGGCTATCGTCAGGAACAAACTTCCGACTTAATGCTGTGGGTGGCATTGCCGCAATTAATTACGCTGCCGATTGTCGCCATTATTTGCAATACGCCGCGGGTGGATTGCCGCTGGGTGCTGGCGATCAGCCTGCTGTTGATGGCCACCGCCTGCGTGCTGGCCGCCCAGCTGACGCCGGAATGGAACGGCGATACGTTTCGCGTTATCGCGCTGTTGCAGGCGGTCGCGCAACCGATGGCGATCATCCCCCTGCTGATGCAGGCGACCGGCGGACTGTTACCGACCGACGGGCCGTTTGCGGCGGCCTGGTTCAACGCGGTGAAGGGTTTCGCCGCCACCGCGGCCGGCGGCGCCATTGCGCTGCTCAGCCGACAGCGCGGGGACTATCACGCCGGCACGATTGCCGACGGCTTCGGCTCGGCCTACAGCCGCGCATCGGGATCGGCGGAGCAGCTGGCGCAGCTTGCCGCCCGGCAGGGCCACGTGCTGGCCAGCGCCGATCTTTATCTGTTGGTTGCCGGCCTGGCGTTATTGCTGACCGCGCTGATTTTAGTTATGCCGACCCGTATTTATCCGCCGCGTTCGGTCGCCGCCTGACATTTTATCATCAGAAATAAATATTAAGTGGAGTCACTTTTATGGCTAACAAGAAAGTCGCCGTCGCCGTATTGGCGGTTGCCGTCATTACGCTGGGGTTAATAATGAATAAGTTCTTTATTAAAGAGACACAGCAGAATACCAATGATGCCTATATTCGCGCCGATATCTCGCGTATTTCTCCGCAGATTGCCGGTGAAATTGCGCAGGTGTTGGTCAGAGACAACCAGTGGGTCAAACAGGGGGAATTGCTGGCGGTGATCGACCCGCGTGAATTCAACGTCGCGCTGGCGCAGGCGACGGCGCAGGAGCAATCCGCCCGCGCCCGGCAGGACGACGCCAGGGCCAACCTCACCCGGCAGAGCGCGCTGATCGCCGCCGCGCTGGCGGAGCGACAGGCGGCGCAGGCGGAGCTGGCGTTTGCGCGCCAGGAGCAGAACCGCTACCAGAGAATGGCCAGCAGCGGCGCGGGGTCGCAGCAGGCGGCGCAGCAGGCGACAACGCGGGTGCACACGCTTTCCGCCAATGTGGCGCAGGCGGAGGCGACGCTCAAAGCGGCGCGAAACATGGAGCAGGTGCTGCAAGCCAAGCTGGCGGACAGCGACGCCGAGCTGATGCTGGCGCAGGCGAAGAAAGCGATGGCCGAACTGAATCTGTCTTACACCCGCATCACCGCGCCGATCGGCGGCGTGATCGGCAAGAAAAGCCTGCGGGTCGGAGAGTTCGTCAAACCGGGCGATGCGCTGCTGGCCATCGTGCCGCAGGACAAGCTGTACATCATCGCCAACTACCAGGAAACCCAGCTGGAAAACATTGCGCACGGGCAGTCGGTAGACATCCATATCGATACCTTTCCCGGCCAAACGCTGAAAGGGCAGGTGGACAGCATCGCGCCGGCTTCCGGCGTCAGCTTCGCGGCCGTGGCGCCGGAGAACGCCACCGGCAACTTCACCAAGATCGTTCAGCGCATCCCGGTGAAAATTGTATTTGATATCAACAAAGAGCACGCCGCTTTGTTGAGCGCCCTGCGCGTCGGCATGTCTGCGGACGTCAGCATCAATACGCTGGACGGGGGCCTGCAATGAACAGAGCCGTGATCCCGCTGCTGTTGATGGCGCTGAGCGGCTGCCGGGCGGTGGGGCCGGACTACGCTCGGCCGCAGAACGCGCTGCCCGAGAGCTGGGGTGAGCAGGCCGGCGGCGGGGCGCTGCCGGTGGCCTGGTGGTCGATATTCAACGATGCGTCGCTGTCGCAACTGGTGCAGCGCGCGGCGGCCGGCAACCTGGATCTGCAGCTCGCCACGGCGCGCATGCAGCAAAGCCGCGCCTTGCTGGGCGTGACAGAGGCGGCGCTGATGCCGGATCTGAGCATGGACGGCGCCTATCAGCGCCAGCGCGCCACCTCGGTGGGCAGCATGGATCCGTCCGGCAACGGCGGAGAGGCGGATTATAACCTCTGGCGCGGCGGATTCAGCGCCACCTGGGAGCTGGACATGTGGGGCAAGCTGCGTCGCGCATCGGAAAGCGTGCGCGCCGGCTTCGCCGCTTCGCAGGAGAATCGGCGCGCGCTGCTGACGTCGGTGACGGCGGAGCTGGCGAGCGACTATCTGCGTCTGCGCGCCACGCAGCAGCAGCTGGCGGTGGCGCAGGAAAACCGCGCCACGGCGCTGCGCACGCTACAGCTGACGCAAAGCCGTTATCAAAGCGGCGCGGGCAACGAACTGGATATCGATCAGGCGCAGGTGCAGTTGGCGCAGGTGGATGCCCTGCTGCCGACGCTGTTCGATAGGCAGGAACGCTTGATCAACGCCATCAGCCTGCTGTTGGGCGAGCGGCCTGGCGCGCTGAAAGCGATGTTGTCGCCGACGGGGCCGCTGCCGACGCTGGCGCGCGCGGTGCCGATGGGGGTGCCGTCGGATCTGGCGCTGCGCAGGCCGGATATTCGTGAAGCGGCGGCGCGTTTGCATCAGGCGACCGCCGAGATCGGCGTCGCCACCGCCGACTACTATCCGCGCATCACGCTGACCGGCAACGCGGGTTATCAGGCGCTGGCGCTGGCGGATATGGGCAGTTGGTCCACGCATACCTTCGCCATCGGCCCCGCCCTGTATCTGCCGCTGTTCGACGGGGGGAAAATCACCCAGCGGGTGCGCCTGAGCGAATACCGGCAGCAGGAAATGGCCATCGCCTACCAGCAAACGGTGCTGCGCGCCTGGCACGAGATCGACGACGCGCTTTCCGGCTATCGCGCCCAGCAGCGCCGCCAGACACACCTGGCCGAGGCGCTGGCCGCCAACCGGCACGCGTTTGCGCTGGCGCGCGACAGCTATCTGAACGGCGCCAGCGATTTTATCCACGTTCTGAGCACGCAGCGTGCGCTGCTGGATCTGCAGTCCGCGCAAATTGTTTCAGAGGAGGAGACGGCGATCGCCGTGGTGAATATCTATCGAGCGCTGGGCGGCGGCTGGGAACACACCTACCCGTCTGCGGCGCCACAGGAGAAGGCTGATGCACAACACGCTGAATAAGATTGTCGACGAGATGCTGGAAAGGGACACCCGCCGCAAACGGGAGGCCCGGGTGAGCGCCGTGCGGCAAGTCACCACTCGGATCCGCCGCATCACGTTGAGCGGCGATGATGTGGATAAGTTTATCGCCGATCCGCGCGCGCAGGAGCCGGCCAGTTGGGTCAAGGTGTTCTTCCCGTGGCGCGACACGCTGGCCGGGCGGGCCTACACCCTGAGCGGCATCGACAAACTCGCCCGCACCTTCGATATCGATATGGTACTGCACGGCGAAGGCCCGGCGTCGAACTGGGCGCGCGACGCGATGCCGGGCGACAAGCTGGGGTTCGCCGGCCCTTGCTCCGGCGGCTTTCGGCTGTTGCCGCAAACTCGCTGGCTGCTGTTGCTGGGTGATGAGACCGCGCTGCCCGCCATGCGCACCATTCTCGCCTCGCTCTCCGATCCGTTGCCGGTGCTGTGGTTCGCCGAAGTGGGCGATGCGCAGGAGATCCAGGACGTCGATTGCTCCTTTTTGCAGGTGAACAGCTGGCAAATCCGCACCCGACATTTCGACAGCGTGATGAACAGCCCGCTGGTGCAGGCCGTCAGCCATTGCGAGCTGCCGGCCGGCGAAGGGCAGGTGTGGCTGGCCTGCGAACACCAGGTCGCCGCCTATCTGAAGGCGCGTTTTATCAACGAAATGAGCATCTCCCGCGCCGCCTTGTTTGCCAAAGGTTATTGGAAAAAGGGCGAAGCCAATTTCAAGGGCGCGATTTAACTCGGGCGAATGAGGATGGTTATGATTGAGAGAGTGCTATTGGCGGTGGATTGCTTTGAACACAGCGGCAACGCCTTGGAATTTATGGCGCGCCTGCAAGGCAGCATCGGCGGCGTGATCGTGCTGACGGTGGTGGACAATGCCTTCACGCTCAGCCGCAGCGGCCTGCGTTTCGACAGCGATGAGCGCGAGGAGTATCCCGCCGCCCAACGGGAAGAGGCGCTGGCGGAAAAGCAGGTCGGGCAGGTGACGCGGGCGCTGAAACAGCAGGGCTTCAATGCCCAGGGCTTGCTGGCCGCGGGGTCGCCCATCGAAGTGATCCCGGAACAGATGGCGCTGTTCAACTGCGATCTGTTGATCATCTCGCACCGCCACCTGTCTTCATTGGGGCGCTGGCTGAACGCTTCCGTCACGCGCGGCCTGCTGGATGAGATCGGTCAACCGGTATTGGTGATCCCGCGCTAAGCTATGGATAAGGGCAGCCGCATGCGGCTGCCCGCGTTCGGCGACGAAGGCCGCACATACCGGAGGTCAACATGCGAAGTCTGGAAGATCACCTTGCCGCTTATGCCGCCTATCACCGCGATGCGCGCAATATCGTCACGCACTTTATCGGCATCCCGCTGATCGTCGTCAGCCTGCTGACGCTGCTCTCCCGGCCGGCATGGGGCGCGGGATGGCTGCCGTTTTCGCCGGCCTGCGCGGCGGTTATCGTGTCGGCCCTCTATTACCTGCGGCTGAGCCTGCGTCTTGGCGTCATGATGTTGGCGTTGCTGCTGCTGTGCCTCGCGTTCGGCGCCTGGGTGGCGTCGTTGTCGACGGCGGCGTGGCTGAGGGTCGGCATCGGCGGCTTCGTCATCGGCTGGCTGTTTCAGTTTGTCGGGCATTTCTGGGAGGGACGAAAGCCGGCGTTTATGGACGACGTGACGGGCCTGATCATCGGCCCGTTGTTCGTGCTGGCGGAAGCCTGCTTCCTGGCCGGCGGGCTGCGCGCATTGCAGCGGAGCATCGAAATGCGCGCGGGCAAAGTGCGCAATGGGAGGGAATGAAATAAGGCATCATAGGATTTTTCTGCGAGGCCCCTTTTGAAAAAAGAGGCCTGAAGATGACGGATTATGCGTATTGGATCAATTTCCAGGTGACCCCTTTGCCGCCATAAGGCGGCATGATATTGCCTTTAGCGATTGGCGCTGTGGTTGAGGGTTTGCCAACCACTTCCCAGACGCCGCTTTCCGGGCATTTTTGCCCTGTCGTGGCTGTAGTGCCAATAGGTGATTTAGACATAAGATCTTTCCTTAATCAACGCAGCGCCACAATAGCGCTGTTCGGAAAGATATTTACACGTTCGCATATATATTCAACCCTGTTCGGGAAATACGGGTTATGTGTTTAAGTTTTGATTAAATATTGTGTTTTAAGTTTTCATTTTTCTTGGTTTCATTATTTTTATTTCAACTTATATTGTTTTTATATGTTTTGTTTTTTTGTATTCTAATAAAAAATTGCAATGAAAATGTTTAATTTATTATTTTATATCTAAGGTTTTCGATTTATTTTTTATTTATCGTGCGGACCCAGAAAATTTGGGTTATGTCGCTTATTCAGAAGAGCGTTGTTTACCAAGCCAGCGAAGCCCCCCGCACTTGCAGGCTCGGGGGGCTGAACATATTTACCCGATCGTCGGGTAATCGGTGTAGCCTTCCCGGCTGCCGCCGAAGAATTTCTCTTTGATGGGCGCATTCAGCGCCAGCCCGTGTTGCAGGCGGTGAGGCAGATCCGGGTTGGCGATGAACGGGCGGCCGAAGCCGATCAGATCCGCCCAGCCTTTGGCCAGCGCTTCTTCAGCGCGTTCACGCGTGTATTTGCCCGAGTAAATCAGCGTGCCGCGGAAGATCAGACGCAGCGACTCTTTGAACGCCGCCGGCATTACCGGGGCGTCATCCCAGTCCGCTTCGGCGATGTGAATATAAGCGGCACCGATATCGTTCAGCACGCTGGCCGCCGCCAGATAGGTGGCTTCAGGGGTATCGTCCTGCGAGCCCATCAGGGTGGTCAGCGGCGCCAGGCGCACGCCCAGTTTCTCTTTGCCGATGGCGTCCGCTACCGCCTGCGCCACTTCCCGCAGGAAACGCAGGCGGTTTTGCAGTGAACCGCCGTATTCGTCGTCGCGCTGGTTTTCCCGCGAGTCGATAAACTGATTGATCAGATAGCCATTCGCGCCGTGCAGCTCTACGCCGTCGAAACCGGCGGCGATGGCGTTGCGGGCCGCCTGAGCGTAGTCATTGACGATCGCCGGAATTTCTTCCCGGGTTAAGGCGCGCGGTGCGGAGTGTTGCACCATTTCACCCACGCCATGTTCCGGCCCGCGGCCTTCGACATCCACGAACACTTTGACCCCGTCGGCCTGGATGGCGGAGGAGGAGACCGGCGCGGCGTGGTCAGGCTGTAGAATGGTATGCGACACGCGGCCGACGTGCCAAAGCTGCGCGAAGATCTTGCCGCCGGCCTGATGTACGGCGTCGGTGACTTTTTTCCAACCGGCGATGTGTTCCGGGGTGTAAATGCCGGGCGTCCAGGCATAACCCTGGCCTTGCTGGCTAATCTGCGTGCCTTCGCTGACGATCAGTCCGGCGCTGGCGCGCTGGGCATAATATTCAGCCATCATGTCGGTGGCGACGTCGCCGGCGCCGGCCCGAGAGCGGGTCATGGGCGGCATGACGATGCGATTGTTCAGCGATAAACCGTTTAAAGAATACGAGTCAAAAAGCATGGCGCTTCCCTCTGTGTGTATTGGGCCGTAGGGCCTTGATGTTTTACTGAGGCCATTATATTTCGTCGTTTAATTCTAAAAACGCGCACAATAACAAAACACTTTTGCTCTGTGTTCAATAGTTGCGGTAGCCGCCGGCGGGCCGATATGGCGGCTTGCCGCAGGTGGCGAGAATGAACCCGATGTGCGCTCGGGCGACGGCGGCTATTGCCTGTCGGTGCGTGGTTAAGATAGAGTCGGCTGCTGTTTTCCCCCACGATTTTTAACAAAATCGCAAAAGTCTTTTAGCCTCCCGCCTGCTTATCTTTGGTGTGATCAATGTCATACTTTTGGCATCTTAACTTTCCCGCGCTTCGGCAGCGGTTAACCGGAGTTGTTGAATGAAAATTAACTTTCCCTTATTAGCCCTGGCGGTGGGGGCGTTCGGCATCGGCACGACCGAGTTTTCCCCGATGGGGTTGCTGCCGACCATCGCCAAAGGGGTGGACGTCTCCATCCCGATGGCCGGCATGTTGATCAGCGCCTACGCCGTCGGCGTGATGGTCGGCGCACCGCTGATGACGTTGCTGCTTTCTCACCGGGCACGCAGAAGCGCGCTGATCTTCCTGATGGCGATCTTTACCCTGGGTAACGTGCTGTCGGCCGTTGCGCCTGACTACACCACCCTGATGCTGTCGCGCATCATCACCAGCCTGAACCACGGCGCGTTCTTTGGCCTCGGCTCGGTGGTGGCCGCCAGCGTGGTGCCGAAGGAGAAACAGGCGAGCGCCGTGGCGACCATGTTTATGGGCCTGACCATCGCCAATATCGGCGGGGTGCCCGCCGCGACCTGGCTGGGTGAAACCATCGGCTGGCGCATGTCGTTTCTGGCGACGGCCGGGCTGGGCGTGATCGCCATGCTGGGGCTGTGGTTCTCGTTGCCGAAAGGCAGCGCCGGCGCGCGTCCGGATGTGAAACGCGAGCTGTCGGTATTGGTGCGCCCGCAGGTGCTGTCTGCCTTGCTGACGACCGTGCTGGGCGCGGGCGCGATGTTCACGCTCTATACCTATATCTCGCCGGTGTTGCAGCACATCACCGATGCGACACCGCTGTTCGTGACGTCCATGCTGGTGTTGATCGGCGTCGGTTTCTCCATCGGCAACTACCTCGGCGGCAAGTTCGCCGACCGCTCCGAAAGCGCGACGCTAAAAGGCTTCTTGTTGCTGCTGGTGGTCATTATGCTGGTGATCCCGTTCCTGGCGCGCAGTGAAATCGGCGCCGCGGTCAGCATGGTGATTTGGGGCGCGGCGACCTTTGCCGTGGTGCCGCCGCTGCAGATGCGCGTGATGCGCGTCGCCAGTGAAGCGCCGGGGCTGTCGTCTTCGGTCAATATCGGCGCCTTTAACCTGGGCAATGCGCTGGGCGCCGCCGCCGGTGGCGCGGTAGTCTCCGCCGGGCTGGGATACAGCTTCGTGCCGGTGATGGGGGCGATTATTGCCGGATTGGCGCTGCTGCTGGTGCTGTTCACCCACCGTCAGGCCGAAAAAGTGGCCTACGTCAACGGTTAAAAACGACAGCGTGCGGCGGGGTTCCCCGCCGCGCTCACTCAAAGCCGAGCAGGCTGAACGCATCGTCCTGCGGGGAGTAGCCGAGCAGGCGACGGGTCTCTTCCAGCGACAAACGCGTATAGCGGTTATTGGAAACCCCGTGCACCACCGCATATTGCACCCCGTCGATACGAATGCAGCGCTCCAGCAGATCGGCGGCGTCGCGATGGCTGAGAAACGCGCTCATGTCGCGGGCGCTGAGCCGATCGCCCGGGCTGAGGGTGGTGAAGTTGGCGATGCGCACCGACAGGGCGGAAAGCCCTTCCTGATGGGCGAAGTAGGCGGCGATGCCTTCGCCGAACGCCTTGCTGGCGCCGTACAGATTTTTCGGTTTCGGCGCGTCATCCGGGCGGATTTGGTAATCGAGCGGATAGCCTTCCACCGCCTGCGCGCTGCTGGCGAACACCACCCGGCGGCAGCCGGCGTCTTTCGCCGCGCGGAAGATATTGAAGGTGCCGAGAATGTTGTTGTCCATCAACGAACCGCAAAAGTCGGCATCGGGGGAGGGATCGGCCGCCAGGTGCAACACGGTGTCGATATTGGCGCAGGCCGCGCGGCAGGCGTCGAGATCGGCGATGTTGAAGCTGATGACTTCGTCGCCGGGCCGCAGATCGCTCAGCAGGCTGATGTCTCGTTCCGCCAGGCGCAGCGCGTAGCGATCGCCCATCGCCTGGCGAAACGCCGTGGCTACCCGGCCGCCGGCGCCGGTGATCAGAATCCGTCCCAACTCAGTCCGCAACGTCATGGCCGCTGTCATCCCTACAATCGATTACGCGTTGACCAGTAATAATCGCCCGCGTGACTTTTGTCCAGTCGTTTTAATTAGTCATTCTGATGTTTCTTTCGCCATCGTCAATTGCGCATGGTGATTTTCGCGCGGGTGAATATCGTGGAATGTTAACGATGTGCAATCAAGTTTGGCGATCTATTTGCCTTATGCATTGCCGGTTGTGACTAAAAAGTGGGGATTGACAGTGGATGGATGAGCGCTTTGCTTTCGCCTGATAGTGAATTATTAGGTTAGTTAATCTTATGTTTTTGCCTGAGGCGGGCGATATTCCGCCCCTCTCTATTCCGCCTGCGCGATATATCACTGCTGCGCTGAAGCCGATAGAGGGCGACAGCCCTTATTTGATACCTCAGATCGGTTTTGCCCGCCCGATCACAGTTCGGCAATTTGCCGACGCAAGGCCTTGCCCCGGCAAAATCCGCGGTGTTAACGTCATAACTCAACCGATTTAGGGTTGTTACTGCTACGGCAGGCAAAACCTAAACCTCGCGTTTCTGTTCCCCGATGGGGCAGAGGCCGCGAGGTTTAGGTTTTTTTTTGCGCCGAATTTCGCTCCTGCGCCAGGCCAGTGCGGGGCGGGGAGCGGCAGAACGCGAAGTCTAAGGATAACCGTATGAAATATGACACATTAGCCAGTGAGATTTTGGCCGGCGTCGGTGGCCGCGACAATGTGAAAAGCCTGGTGCATTGCGCTACCCGCCTGCGTTTCAAGCTGCGCGACGACAATCGCGCCAACGCGGCAGCGCTGAAGAAAAATCCGGGCGTCATCATGGTGGTGGAGAGCGGCGGCCAGTTCCAGGTGGTGGTGGGCAACCACGTGGCGGAGGTGTTCGACGCGGTCAATCGGGTCGGCGGATTGGCTGACGGTGCGTCGAACGGCAGCGATGCGGACGATAAAAAAGACAACCTGCTCAGCCGCTTTATCGATCTGGTGTCCGGCATTTTTACCCCGCTGCTCGGGGTGATGGCCGCTTCGGGGATCCTGAAAGGCTTCCTGGCGCTGAGCCTGGCCTGCGGCTGGCTGCTGGAGAGCGGCGGCTCCTTCAAAATGCTGTTCGCCGCCAGCGACTCGTTGTTCTACTTCTTCCCGATCATGCTCGGCTACACCGCCGGAAAAAAATTCGGCGGCAACCCCTTCGTCACCATGGCGATCGGCGGCGCGTTGACGCATCCGCTGATGATGGCGGCCTTCGAAGCGGCGCAGCAGCCGGGCGCGGTGCGCGAGTATTTCTTCGGCATTCCGCTGACCTTCATCAACTACAGCTCGTCGGTGATCCCGATCATCTTTGCGGCCTGGGTGTCCTGCCGCCTGGAGCCGTTGTTTAACCGGGTGATCCACAGCGCGCTGCGCAATTTCATCACGCCGCTGCTGTGCCTGGCGATCACCGTGCCGTTGACCTTCCTGCTGATCGGCCCGGCGGCAACCTGGCTCAGCCACCTGCTGGCCAACGGCTATCAAAGCATTTACGCCTTTAACCCGATCATCGCCGGCGCCTTTATGGGGGCGATGTGGCAGGTGTGCGTGATCTTCGGCCTGCACTGGGGATTGGTGCCGTTGATGATCAACAACCTGAGCGTGCTGGGGCGCGACACCATGGTGCCGCTGCTGTTGCCGGCGGTGATGGGGCAGGTCGGCGCCACGCTGGGCGTGATGCTGCGCACCCGCGACGCCAAACTGCGGGCGCTGTCCGCTTCGGCCATCGGCGCCGGGATTTTCGGCATCACCGAACCGGCGGTGTACGGCGTCACGCTGCCGAACAAACGCCCATTCATCTTCGGCTGCATCGGCGGCGCGCTGGGCGGTGCGGTGATCGGCTACTTTCATACCTCGGTCTACTCGTTCGGCCTGGTGAGCGTATTCACCTTCGCGCAAATCATTCCCAACGGCGGCATCGACGCCACGGTATGGGGCGCGATCGGCGGCACCCTGCTGTCGTTCGTGTTCGCCGCGCTGGCCAGCTACCTGTTCGGCGTCGCGCCGGCGGAAGAGACGGCGCAGCCTGAAGCCGCCGCGCCGCTTAACCGCAAACAGACCATCCTCAGCCCGATCGCCGGCGACATCGTGCCGCTGGATCAGGTGAACGACGCGACCTTCGCCAGCGGCCTGCTGGGGAAAGGGGTGGCGATCGCGCCGCAGCAGGGGCGCGTAGTGGCGCCGGTGAGCGGCAGCGTGGCGTCGCTGTTCAAAACCAAACACGCCATCGGCATCGAATCGGACGACGGCGCGGAGATTCTCATCCACGTCGGCATCGATACCGTGAAGCTCGACGGGGCGCATTTCACCGCCCACGTTCGGGAAGGCGAGCGGGTCGCCCCGGGCGATCTGCTGATCGAGTTCGACCAGGCGGCGATCCATGCTGCCGGCTATGACACCACCACGCCGATCATCATCAGCAACAGCGATGACTACGTGGACGTGTTGACCAGCGGCCTGTCTCCGGTGCAGGAACAGGCGCCGCTGCTGACTTTATTACGTTAATTGAGGAGCAAGCGATGAACGGCAAGTTTCCGCAACATTTTCTGTGGGGCGGCGCGGTAGCGGCGAACCAGGTAGAAGGCGCGTATCAGGCCGACGGCAAGGGGTTGTCGACCTCCGATCTGCAGCCGCAGGGCATCTTCGGCGCCATCACGCCGCGCGCGGCGGGCGACAGCGGCATCAAGGACGTGGCGATCGATTTCTATCATCGTTACCCGGAGGATATCGCGCTGTTCGCCGAGATGGGTTTCAAGTGCCTGCGCACCTCGATCGCCTGGACGCGCATTTTCCCGCAGGGCGACGAAGAGACGCCGAACGAAGCCGGGCTGGCGTTTTACGATCGGCTGTTCGATGAGATGGCGAAATACGGCATTCAGCCGCTGATCACGCTGTCGCACTATGAAATGCCTTACGGCCTGGTGAAGCGCTACGGCGGCTGGGGCGATCGGCGCACCATCGATTTCTTCGAGCGCTACGCGCGCACCGTGTTTGAACGCTACAAGCACAAGGTCAAACACTGGCTGACCTTCAACGAGATCAACATGTCGCTGCACGCGCCTTTCACCGGCGTCGGCCTGCCGCCGGAGAGCGACAAGAGCGCCATCTATCAGGCGATCCACCATCAGTTGGTGGCCAGCGCCAAAGCGGTGAAGGCCTGCCACGAGATCGTGCCGGAGGGCAAAATCGGCAACATGCTGCTGGGCGGCATTCTGTATCCGCTGAGCTGCAAGCCGGAAGATCTGCTGGAAACCCAGCGGCAAAACCGCGACTGGCTGTTCTTCGGCGATGTGCAGGCGCGCGGCTATTACCCGGCCTATATGCAGCGCTTCTTCCGTGAAAACGGCATTCAGGTGGCGATCACCGAGGAAGATCGGCGAACGCTGCGCGAAACCATCGATTTCATCTCGTTCAGCTACTACATGAGCGGCTGCGTCACCGCCGACCCGGAGCAGTATGAGACGGCGCGCGGCAACATTCTCGATATGGTGCCGAACCCGCATCTGGCCAGCTCGGAATGGGGATGGCAAATCGACCCGATCGGGCTGCGCTACCTGCTCAACGTGCTGTACGACCGCTATCAGAAGCCGCTGTTCATCGTCGAGAACGGGCTGGGCGCCAAAGATCGCGTCGAGGCCGACGGCAGCATCAACGACGACTACCGCATCAACTACCTCAATGACCACCTGGTGCAGGTGGCGGAAGCGATCGACGACGGCGTCGAGGTGATGGGTTACACCAGCTGGGGGCCGATCGATCTGGTCAGCGCTTCGAAGGCCGAAATGTCGAAGCGCTATGGCTTCATTCACGTCGACAGGGACGATGCCGGCAACGGCAGCCTCGAGCGCCGCCGCAAGAAGAGTTTCTACTGGTACCGCGATGTGATCCACAGCAACGGCGCCAGCCTGAAAGACCGACGCTAACCCTTCAGCCCGGCGGCAAGCGCCGGGCGTTAACTAACGTTATTCGCTGCTGTTCATGATGGGAAATTCTCTCCCAGGGAATGCTGTTGCCCGCAGTCAGCCGTTATGCGGAGAAATATAATAATGATGAAAAGCTTATTACCTCGTTCCATGACCCTGGCGGCGCTGGCGTTGCTCTGTAGCCAGGCGCAGGCGGAAACGCTGCAAACCGGCAAGGACGTCGAAGCCCCCACCGCCAAATGGGAAGGGGTGGCGCTCGGCTTTGAACCGCCGCAGCCCGGGCTGTTGGGGGATATGCTGGGGATCAGGCCGATCCTGGAGGATCATGGCTTCCACTATAACCTCGGCTACCTCAGCCAGCTGTCGTATAACGCCGGCGGCGGTTACAACCACGATAAACAGGCGTCGTATATCGACCAGTTTTCGCTGACCTTCAGCCAGGATTTGCAGGCGCTGACCGGCATTCCGGACGCGGCGATCGAAGGCAATATCGTCAACCGCAACCATGACAACAACCTGACCCGCGATCGGCTGCAGGATCCGCGCGTCGGCCTGACCGATCTGTCGCAGGAGAGCTTTGGCGGGCAGTCGATCACCCGGCTGGGTTGGTTGACCTTCAGCCGCTCCTTCCTCGATCGCCGGCTGCAGTGGCGCATCGGCATGATGAACAAGGTGCAGGATTTCGATCAGATTATCCCCTGCGATTTTCAGACGCTGACACTGTGCGGCGGCAAGTCCGCCAACTCGTTGACCTGGTACAATTGGAACGTGCATTACTGGGGCACTACGCTGCAGTACAAACTGACCGACGGCCTGACGCTCAAGGGCGGGGTGATGGAACAGAACCCGAGCGCCCCCAGCCGCAGCCACGCCTGGAGTTGGTCCACCAAGGGCAGCAAAGGCTTCCTGTTGCCGATGGAGCTGGAGCTGAAAACCCACGCCGTCAACCAGCTGCCGGGGGTGTATAACCTGGGCGTGCTGTTCACCAACGCGCGCCAGCGCGATCTTTATGAAGGGGTGTCCGGCGGGCCGGGCGCCAGCGATCCGCAGGGCTATCGCAGCCACGATCGCACCTGGTTCCTGTATACCGGTTTCAACCAGCAGGTGACGCGCCATGCGGACGACGTCAACCGCGGTCTGAGCGTGTTTTACAGCCTGGGGCTGGGGGATCAGCGCAGCAACTACCTGCACTGGTCAACCTCGACCGGCATCCGCTATCGCGGTCTGTTCGATGCGCGGCCGGACGACTGGCTGGGGCTCGGCGTCTCGGTGGTGAAACTGAGCGACCGCTACAAAGACAATCAGCGTTATCTCAACCAGATGAGCGGCATCAGCGATTATCACGATCCGAATTACCGGCCGGTGCCGGGCCACTCGGTGACGGCGGAGCTCTATTATCGCGTTAACGTCACGCCGTGGCTGCAGCTGCAGCCGGGCCTGCAATACTGGCATCACCCGGCGGGCGTCAGCGAGACGCAGGACGCCTGGGTGACGGCGTTGAAAACGGTGGTGACCTTCTGATCAGGCCGCGTCGCTCTCGCGGTAGCGCCGGCGGGCGTGCTCAAACCAGCTGGCGGGCACGTTGTGCGGCGGCTGCTGCAACCTGAGCAGCCCCTGTTCAACGATATGGCTGGCCTGGCGCCACAGCGTCGGGTCGCCTTCGGTCAGCACCTCCAGCAGGCGCTGTTTCTCGATCAGGTAGGTCTGGGCGAAGTGGCTGTCGTAGTCCAGCAGCGAGCGGGTGTTATCGATAAGATCCGCCAGCTTGATGGTTTTGGCCTGCGGCGACGCGTCGGCGCTGTGGCGCCGATCGCGGTTTTTGCGCTCGAAGCGGTTGCCGTCCTCGGCGCGGCTGACGTTGGTCAACATCCGCACCAGTTCCGCCACTTTTGGCCCAAAGTGGCTGTCGATATCGCCGAGGGTGGTGGGCGTGTCTTCCACCGTGTCATGCAGCCAGGCGGCCGCCAGCATCTCTTCGGTGTGCGGCACGCTGCGCACCAGCTCCATGACCGCCTGCGGGTGGACGATGTATGGATCGTCGGTGTATTTGCGGCGCTGATCGATGGCCGCATGCGCCTTGGTGGCGTAGCGGCGCGCGCGTTCTGCAAGCGTATTCGTCATTTCCTTTCCCTCCGAGCATCCTCTGCATAAAAAAAAGGTAGCATATCTCACAAGAAATAGCTTGCGATTACATCGTGCGCTATCTATATTCACAAACATGAAAAGCACCGATACCGCACAACCCAACGCGAAGAACCTGCTGCAGCTCGATCAGCAGCTCTGTTTCGCGCTGTACTCCGCCAACCTGGCGCTGCACAAAGTCTACCGCAAGCTGTTGAATCAGCTCGAACTCACCTACCCGCAATACCTGGTGATGATGGTGCTGTGGGAGCGCGATCGGGTGACGGTATCGGACATCGGCGAGCGGCTGTTCCTCGATTCCGCCACGCTGACGCCGCTGCTGAAGCGGCTGGAAACCGCCGGTCTGCTGGTGCGCTATCGCGCCACCGCCGACGAGCGGCAGGTGATCATTGCTCTCACCGAAGCCGGCCGCGCGCTGCGTGAGCGGGCGCAATCGGTGCCCGAGGCGGTGATGTGTGCCACCGACTGCAGCCTGGACGAGATCGTCTCGCTCAAACAGCAGTTGGAAAAGCTGCGCGGCAGCCTGATCGATCAGATTTGACCCGCCGCCGCCGGACGCAAGAACGGCAGGGGTGGTCTACACTGGTTAATAAGCGTCAAAAATAAGTAGTGCGCGATTTAATCGCAAAAGATAAATATGTGACCGGCTTTACTTCGTGGAAGCCGTAGTCATCTCGCCAACCAGCAAGAAGGAATGAACGATGTCTATTGAGAAAGTGGTTTACCGCGCTCACGCCACCGCAACCGGCGGCCGCGACGGCCGTGCGACCTCCTCCGACGGCGTGTTGGACGTGAAACTGGGCGTGCCGAAAGAGATGGGCGGCGCCGGCGGCGAAGTCACCAACCCCGAGCAGCTGTTCGCCGCCGGTTACTCGGCCTGCTTCCTCGGCGCGTTGAAGTTTGTCGCGGCGAAAGAAAAGGTCAAAATCCCGGCCGAAGCCAAGATCGACGGCACCGTCGGCATCGGTGAAATCCCCAACGGTTTCGGCATCGAAGTGCAGCTGGATATCTCGCTGCCGGGCATCGAGCGCAGCGTGGCGGAAGATTTGGTGAAAAAGGCGCACGTGGTGTGCCCATACTCCAATGCCACCCGTGGAAATATCGATGTAACTCTGAACGTTAAGTAAGATTTTTGCCGATATCTGGAAAAAATGGAGGGTTTATCCCTCCATTTTCTTGCGCGCCCTGCCTGAAAATCGCTCAAAAAAACGGTAAATTTTGTCCGTTTTGTGAGAATTCTCTTGATTATTACCCGCAAAATAACGCTTATTGCCGGTTGGCTGAACCAGAAGCCGCAATCAGTGTCTGACTGAGTCAGAACCGCTACACCGTCCCCGGAGCCACCGCGTTACATGAACAAAGTTAAATCGCTATCACAGCAGAATTTATCGTTATTGTTAGCGATCTATATCGGCATCTTTCTAAACCTGTCCGTTTTCTATCGCCGTTTTGATTCGCTGGCGCACGGCATTCAGGGAATTAAGCTTATTTCGGCGGTGACGGAAGTCATCGCTATCGTCCTGTTCACGTTCTTCATCATGCGGCTGGTATCGCTCGGCGGCCGGCTGTTTTATCGCATCGTCGCCTCGCTGCTGGTGTTGATTTCGGTTGCCGCCAGCTACTACATGACGTTTTTCAACGTGGTGATCGGCTACGGCATCGTGGTGTCGGTGATGACCACCGACATCGATTTGTCGAAAGAGGTGGTTGGCCTGCACTTCGTGCTGTGGATGGTGGCGCTCAGCGCCTTGCCGCTGCTGCTGATCTGGAAAAACAACCTGCGCTATACCCTGATAGAACAGCTGAAAACCCCTGGTCATCGCATCAAGCCGCTGCTGGTGTTGCTGGCGGTGGTGGCGCTGGTCTGGCTGCCGCTGCGCATGCTGGACGACGAGCAGAGCGTGCAAGAGAAGCTTTCCAACGTCGATCTGCCGAGCTACGGCGGCGTGGTGGCGCACTCGTATCTGCCGTCCAACTGGCTGTCGGCGCTGGGGCTGTTCGCCTATACCCGCTATGACGAAAGCCAGGACCAGAGCACGATGTTCGATCCGGGCAAACACTTCACTTACGTACCGCCGGCAGACATCGACGATACCTACGTGGTGTTCATCATCGGCGAGACCACGCGCTGGGATCACATGGGCATGCTGGGCTATGAGCGCGATACCACGCCGCGGCTGTCTAAAGAGAAGAATTTGGTGGCGTTCCGCGGCGAGTCGTGCGACACCGCCACCAAGCTGTCGCTGCGCTGCATGTTCGTGCGCGAAGGCGGCACCGAAGACAACCCGCAGCGCACGCTGAAAGAGCAGAACGTGTTCGCGGTGCTGAAGGATCTGGGCTTCTCTTCCGAACTGTTCGCCATGCAGAGCGAGGTGTGGTTCTACAATAACACCGAGGTGAACAACTATTCGTTCCGCGAGATGATCGCGTCCGAGAAGCGCAACGACGGCAAGGCGGTCGACGATATGCTGCTGGTGGACGAAATGAAGGAGTCGCTGGCGCGTTATCCGAAGGGTAAGCACCTGGTGATCCTGCATACCAAAGGCTCACACTACCTGTACTCGCAGCGTTATCCGCGCAGCTATGCGCGCTATCAGCCGGAGTGCATGGGGGTGGATGACTCGTGCACCAAGGCGCAGTTGATCAACGCCTTCGACAATACGGTGCTGTATACCGACAGCTTTATCAGTAATGTGATCGATCAGGTGCGCGACAAGAAGGCCATCGTGTTCTATGCCGCCGATCACGGCGAATCGATCGGCGAGAATACGCACCTGCACGGCACGCCGCGCGAAATGGCGCCGCCGGAGCAATTCCGCGTGCCGATGATCGTGTGGGCGTCGGACAAGTTCCTCGAAAACCCGCAACACCTCAGTGCCTTTGAGCAGTTGCAGGCGCAGCAGCGCATCGGCAAAACGCATCGCCACGTCGAGCTGTTTGACACCCTCCTTGGCTGCCTCGGATACACGTCTCCCGATGGCGGCATCGTGGACAAAAACAACTGGTGCCATCTGCCGCAGGATAAAACGGCGCCTGCCCGCCTGTAACCTCTCCCGCCGGGTGCCTGCCTTGCGCACCCGGTAATTTCACCCAATACATTCTCTTCATCAATTATTCCGGTGTGCGCATACGGTATACTTGCGCACTTCCCCTGCTAACCGGAGATTTCCATGACCCTGCGCGTGGCGTTTATCGACGATCATGACATTGTGCGTTCGGGCTTTGTGCAACTGCTGTCGCTGGAGGCCGATATTCAGGTGGTGGGCGAGTTCAGCAGCGCGGCGCAGGCGCGCGCCGGCCTGCCGGGGCTGGAAGCGGAAATCTGTATTTGCGACATTTCGATGCCGGACGGCAGCGGGCTGGATCTGCTGGCGGACATTCCTTCCGGCATCCGCGTGGTGATGCTGTCGATGCACGATAACCCGGCGCTGGTGGAAATGGCGCTGGAACGCGGCGCCAGCGGCTTTCTCTCCAAGCGCTGCAAGCCGGAAGATCTGATCACCGCGGTGCGCACCGTCGCCGGCGGCGGCGTCTACCTGATGCCGGAAATCGCGCAGCAGCTGGCGCGGGTGAGGGTCGATCCGTTGACCCGCCGCGAGCGCGAGATCGCGCTATTGCTGGCGCAGGGCCAGGAGGTGCGTGAGATCGCCGCCGCCTTGGGGCTGTCGCCGAAAACGGTGCATGTGCACCGCGCCAACCTGTTCGCCAAGCTGGGCATCAACAACAACGTCGAGCTGGCCAGACGGATGCTGAACCTGTGACGCAGCGCCTGATCACCCAGCTGGCGCTGTTTTTCATCTACGCCGCCAGCGCGTTTTGCCTGTGGGGCATCGGCACCGCGCTGATCGACCCCCCCTGGCAGGCGCTGCTGCTGTTTCCGTTCGGCCTGCGCATGGGCATTTTGCTGCAGAGCCCGTACCGTTTCTGGCCGGGGATCCTGCTGGCCGACCTGTTGCTGATGGCGCTGCTGGCGGATCAGTTCGGCTACGGCCCGGCGCTGTGGGCGTCGGTGGCGGTGCTGGTGTTGACGGTGCTGCTCAGCCTGCTGGCCTCGCCGTGGCTGTTGCGCCATCAACAGAGCGACAGCGAATGGCGCTGGCCGCTGTTGCAGGGCGCGGTGGTCACCGCGGCTGCCTTGCTGCAGGCGCTGGTGTGGCAGCTGGTGAGCGGCGAAGGCGCCCGTGCGCTGCTGCTCGGCCTGACCGGCGGTTTCACCATCGCGCCGACCTGCCTGCTGTTGTGGCACTATCTGGCGCGCCAAATCTGGGTGCCGCTGGAGCCGGGGCTGATCCACAAGCCGGTGGAGCTGCGTCTGGGCCACCTGGCCAGCTATCTGTTGCTGTTTGCGTTCAGCATCTGGCTGCAGCAGCAGGTGAACGCCGCCGAGCTGCGCCGTTTCGCGCCGTTCTGCCTGGCGATCCCCATCGTGTTCATGTCTTACCGCTATGGCTGGCAGGGCGCGCTGTTGGCGACGTTGCTCAACGGCGTGGCGCTGATGGTCAACGAGCCGCCGCAGCCGGAGTCGCACCGCGATCTGCTGCTGTCGCTGCTGGCCCAAAGCCTGACCGGGCTGCTGCTGGGCGCCGGCATTCAGCGCCAGCGCGAACTGAATCAACAGCTGCGGCTGCGGCTGGCGGAGAATCGGCAGCTGGCGCGGGCGCTGGTGACGGCGGAGGAGCAAACCCGGCGCGAGGTGGCGCGCGAGCTGCACGATGAAGTGGGGCAGACCATCACCGTGATCCGCACCCAGGCCAGCATCGTCAAACGTCTGGCGCCGGAACCGGCGGTGATCGGCTGCGCCGACGCCATTGATGCGTTGGCGCTGCGGGTTTATGACGGGGTACACGATGTGCTGACCCAGCTGTGGCCGGCGGCGCTGAACAACCTGCCGCTGTCGGCGGCGGTGGCGGCGATGCTGCGGGAGTCGCTGCCGCAGGACGCGTCGCTGGTGAGCAGCCTGCAGTGGCAGGTGCCGGACGAGCTGCTGGATGAAACGCTGAAAATTACGCTGTACCGGGTGTGTCAGGAAGGGGTGACCAATGTGTGCCGCCACGCCGGCGCCAGCCGCCTGGAGCTGGATGCGCGCCTGCAGCCGCGCAAAGGCGCCGCGCCGCAGATCGCCCTGACCATCCGCGACAACGGCGTGGGCTTCGATGCGGAAAACCATCAGCCGGGATACGGCCTGCGCGGCATGCAGGAGCGCATCAGCGCCCTCGGCGGCAGCCTGCGGTTCACCGCTGAGCGGGGCGCCTGTTTGAGTGTGATCTTGCCCACAGTTTCACCGGCGCAAACGCAAAACTAGGAAAAACTCCTAACCGCGTCGGGAATCCGGCGTAAGCCCCCTGCGCGCGCGAGGAGCATCATAGCGGCACTTTATTCAATCCTCTGAGGTTCCACATGTGGTCTTTCCTTAAAAGCCGCCCGGATGCGTCGCAGGTCACCGATCAACGGCAGATCGACGCCAGCTACAAATACTGGCGCATTCAGCTGATGTGCACCATGTACATCGGTTATGCCGCGTTTTACTTCACGCGCAAAAGCTTCAACTTCATCATGCCGGCGATGCTGAGCGATCTGGGTCTGACGATGTCCGACGTCGGCATCCTCGGCACGCTGTTCTACATCACCTACGGCTGCTCGAAATTCATTTCCGGCATGATCAGCGATCGCTCCAACCCGCGTTACTTTATGGGGCTGGGCCTGATCATGACCGGGGTGCTGAATATCTTCTTCGGTCTCAGCTCATCGTTGCTGATGCTGGGCACGCTGTGGATCCTCAACGCCTTCTTCCAGGGTTGGGGTTGGCCGCCGTGCTCCAAAATCCTCACCAGCTGGTATTCGCGCTCCGAGCGCGGCAGCTGGTGGGCGATCTGGAACACCTCGCACAACGTCGGC
This sequence comes from Serratia sp. JKS296, assembly GCF_900215445.1. Taxonomy (NCBI): domain Bacteria; kingdom Pseudomonadati; phylum Pseudomonadota; class Gammaproteobacteria; order Enterobacterales; family Yersiniaceae; genus Serratia; species Serratia sp. JKS296. The sequence continues at coordinate 4,859,007 of NZ_OCMX01000001.1, read as the reverse complement.
GGCGCGCTGATCCCGCTGTTGGTCGGCTTTATCTCGCTGCACTTCAGCTGGCGTTACGGCATGATCATTCCCGGCATCATCGGCGTGGTGCTCGGCCTGCTGATGTGCTGGCGTCTGCGTGACAAGCCATCCACCCTGGGACTGCCGAGCGTCGGCAAATGGCGCAACGACGCCATGGAGCTGGTGCAGGAATCGGAAGGCCAGGGGTTGAGCAACCGCGAGATCATCAAACGCTACGTGCTGACCAACAAGTACATCTGGCTGTTGGCGGTCTCTTACGTGCTGGTGTACATCGTGCGCACCGCGATCAACGACTGGGGCAACCTCTATCTGACGCAGGAAAAGGGCTATTCGCTGATGACCGCCAACTCGGCCATTTCGCTGTTTGAAGTGGGCGGCTTCATCGGTTCACTGGTGGCCGGTTGGGGCTCCGACAAGCTGTTCCGCGGCAACCGCGGCCCGATGAACCTGATTTTCGCCATCGGTATCTTCCTGTCGGTGGCGGCGCTGTGGCTGATGCCGGGCGTGACCTACCTGCTGCAGGCCTGCTGTTTCTTCGCCATCGGCTTCTTTATCTTCGGCCCGCAGATGCTGATCGGCATGGCGGCGGCGGAGTGCTCGCACAAGGATGCGGCGGGCGCCGCGACCGGTTTCGTCGGCCTGTTCGCCTACCTGGGCGCGGCGCTGTCCGGCTACCCGATCGCGCGGGTGATGGAGATCTGGCACTGGAACGGCTTCTTCGTGGTGATTTCCATCGCCGCCTGCCTGTCGGCGCTGTTCCTGCTGCCATTCCTGCGCGCGCAGACGCCGGCGCTGAAACCGGCCAACGCCTGAGTAAAATACGCTGCGCAGCCCCCGGCGCAGCGCATTATGGCGCTTTTATCACCACTTGAAGTGCAGGGGCAAAAAAGTGATTGACGCCTATAACCGCCAGCAGTAAGATGCGCCCCGCATCGGCGAGTAGCGCAGCTTGGTAGCGCAACTGGTTTGGGACCAGTGGGTCGGAGGTTCGAATCCTCTCTCGCCGACCACCATTCGAAAAACCTGCTTTTTTAAAGCAGGTTTTTTTTCGCCCGTCGTTTATGAGGATGAGCACCTCCGCAGGAGGTTCGAGCCTCGCGAAGCGAGACAACGTTGCTTTAGCAACGGCCCGCAGGGCGCGCATCAACGATGCGCGTAATCCTCTCTCGCCGACCACCATTCGAAAAACCTGCTTTTTAAAGCAGGTTTTTTTTCGCCCGTCGTTTAGGCGGCTTTGCCTACGACGAAGTCAAAATGGATTTCGTCATAGGGGAAAATCACGCCTTGTTCACCTCTATCGACGATGCCACAGCCTAACAGCGACTGCAGATCGGTATGCACCGCTTTCACATCGCGCTTCACTCGGCGCGCGATTTCCCGAATGGAAAGTTCGCCGGCGCCGGTCATGGTATGCAAGATATGCATTTTCTTGGGTGATAAGGTTTTCCACAGACTCTCCCAATCCAGGAATGTGATGTATTGCCCTTGAGCGCTTTGATGACCTGTTGTGGCTTCCTTCAGTGCAAGTTTCATTTCTTCGACTGAAGCGACCCGAATAGTGACTGTGTTCATCATGACTCCTCTGTAAGCTGCATAACCTCGCGCCAGAAACTGTCGAGCAAGGCATCAATGGTCGTGAAATTAAGCGGCTCTTCTTTTCCATCGATATGTTTGTGATCGCCTTTACCCGCTTCATTGTCATAGCGCAGTCGACAAATGCCGTCTATTTACATAAGCAAATCGGTATTTATAACAGTGGCCGCTGGCCCTGACGGGCGGCACCACCCGCCAAATGACGAGCGGCGCAAATGCTGCAGGCGCCAGAGGTATCCTGTCTTGGTAGATTAGCTGCGAAGGCATGCCCTTTCCTTAAGTGTTGTTCACATTACCAACACCCTGACTGAAGAGTGTGGTGCAATACTGATAAATATTTATCTTTCCTTAATAGAAAATTCACTATCCTTATTTGTCATGCTTTCTTTTATTTATATTAAAATAAATTCACGCTTGCTGAATAAAACCCAGTTGATAGCGCTCTTGTTTTTGCGCCTTTTTTATTTATAGTCTGAATGTACGCGGTGGGAATGATTATTTCGCCACGTGGAAAGACGCTGTTGTTATTCATTGATTTTAACCTTCGCGGATTATTGCGGAATTTTTTCGCTTCGGCAATGCATCGCGACGATTAACTCTTTTATGTTTATCCTCTCGGAATAAAGGAATCAGTTATGCGCAAATTTAATAAACCGCTGTTGGCGCTGTTGATCGGCAGCACGCTGTGTTCCGCGGCGCAGGCCGCCGCGCCGGGCAAGCCGACCATCGCCTGGGGCAACACCAAGTTCGCCATTGTTGAAGTTGACCAGGCGGCTACCGCTTATAATAATTTGGTGAAGGTAAAAAATGCCGCCGATGTTTCGGTCTCCTGGAATTTATGGAATGGCGACACCGGCACGACGGCAAAAGTTTTATTAAATGGTAAAGAGGCGTGGAGTGGTCCTTCAACCGGATCTTCCGGTACGGCGAATTTTAAAGTGAATAAAGGCGGCCGTTATCAAATGCAGGTGGCATTGTGCAATGCCGACGGCTGCACCGCCAGTGACGCCACCGAAATTGTGGTGGCCGACACCGACGGCAGCCATTTGGCGCCGTTGAAAGAGCCGCTGCTGGAAAAGAATAAACCGTATAAACAGAACTCCGGCAAAGTGGTCGGTTCTTATTTCGTCGAGTGGGGCGTTTACGGGCGCAATTTCACCGTCGACAAGATCCCGGCGCAAAACCTGACCCACCTGCTGTACGGCTTTATCCCGATCTGCGGCGGCAATGGCATCAACGACAGCCTGAAAGAGATTGAAGGCAGCTTCCAGGCGTTACAGCGCTCCTGCCAGGGCCGCGAGGACTTCAAAGTCTCGATCCACGATCCGTTCGCCGCGCTGCAAAAAGCGCAGAAGGGCGTGACCGCCTGGGATGACCCCTACAAGGGCAACTTCGGCCAGCTGATGGCGCTGAAGCAGGCGCATCCTGACCTGAAAATCCTGCCGTCGATCGGCGGCTGGACGCTGTCCGACCCGTTCTTCTTCATGGGCGACAAGGTGAAGCGCGATCGCTTCGTCGGTTCGGTGAAAGAGTTCCTGCAGACCTGGAAGTTCTTCGACGGCGTGGATATCGACTGGGAGTTCCCGGGCGGCAAAGGCGCCAACCCTAACCTGGGCAGCCCGCAAGACGGGGAAACCTATGTGCTGCTGATGAAGGAGCTGCGGGCGATGCTGGATCAGCTGTCGGCGGAAACCGGCCGCAAGTATGAGCTGACCTCCGCCATCAGCGCCGGTAAGGACAAGATCGACAAGGTGGCTTACAACGTTGCGCAGAACTCGATGGATCACATCTTCCTGATGAGCTACGACTTCTATGGCGCCTTCGATCTGAAGAACCTGGGGCATCAGACCGCGCTGAATGCGCCGGCCTGGAAACCGGACACCGCCTACACCACGGTGAACGGCGTCAATGCGCTGCTGGCGCAGGGCGTCAAGCCGGGCAAAATCGTGGTCGGCACCGCCATGTATGGCCGCGGCTGGACCGGGGTGAACGGCTACCAGAACAATATTCCGTTCACCGGCACCGCCACCGGGCCGGTTAAAGGCACCTGGGAGAACGGTATCGTGGACTACCGCCAAATCGCCGGCCAGTTCATGAGCGGCGAGTGGCAGTATACCTACGACGCCACGGCGGAAGCGCCTTACGTGTTCAAACCTTCCACCGGCGATCTGATCACCTTCGACGATGCCCGCTCGGTGCAGGCCAAAGGCAAGTACGTGTTGGATAAGCAGCTGGGCGGCCTGTTCTCCTGGGAGATCGACGCGGATAACGGCGATATTCTCAACAGCATGAACGCCAGCCTGGGCAACAGCGCCGGCGTTCAATAATCGGTTGCAGTGCGTTGCCGGGGGATATCCTTTCGCCCCCGGCTTTTTCGCCGCCGAAAGTTTTTTTACGCCGCACAGATTGTGGGCCTGCCCGGAGCAAAACGCGCTCATCGGACTCACCCTTTTGGGTAATCCTTCAGCATTTCCTCCTGTCTTTAACGGCGATCACAAAAATAACCGTTCAGATATTCATCATTCAGCAACAAAGTTTTGGCGTTTTTTAACGGAGTTAAAAACCAGTAAGTTTGTGAGGGTCAGACCAATGCGCTAAAAATGTCCGCTTAGCATAAATTTTCATGCTGGAACTGTTAACAAAAGGTTTTTTTTATGTTTGTTTGCTGTTTCTCACAGTCTGCGTAAATCCCCACTGGTTATATTGACGACACCCCAAACAGTTGGCAACTTGATAGCCTCAGGGGTAAGAGCGAGAGTTGTTTGAGTGAATTCCACGCGCTCAGACGTCCCCGCCGCGATGCGTTCCATCCGGCATTCTCTCCTCGTACGCCTTCTGCCTTCGGGCGCCGATCGCACAGGCCACGCAATAAAAAATACAGGCCTGGCGGCAATTACACACATCACATCACACAATGGAGCACTAACGATGACACGTTCCTTGGGTAAATCGGGGATTCTGAAATTCGGTATTGGGCTGATCGCGCTGACCGTGGCGGCCAGCGTACAGGCCAAGACGTTGGTTTACTGTTCTGAAGGTTCCCCGGAAGGGTTCAACCCGCAGCTGTTTACCTCCGGCACCACCTATGACGCCAGCTCGGTACCGATCTACAACCGGCTGGTCGAATTCAAGACCGGCACCACCGAACTGCAGCCGGGCCTGGCTGAGAAGTGGGACGTCAGCGAAGACGGCAAAACCTACACCTTCCACCTGCGCAAAGGCGTGAAGTGGCAGAGCAGCAAAGACTTCAAACCGACGCGCGATTTCAACGCCGACGACGTGGTGTTCTCCTTTGAACGCCAGTTGGATGCGAACAACGCCTATCACAAAGTGTCCGGCGGCAGTTACGAATACTTTGAAGGCATGGACATGCCGAAGCTGATCGCCAAGATCGAAAAAGTGGACGACAACACCGTGCGCTTCGTGCTGAACCGCCCGGAGGCGCCGTTCCTGGCTGACCTGGGCATGGACTTCGCGTCCATTCTGTCCGCCGAATACGCTGACGTGATGATGAAAGCCGGCACGCCGGAGAAAGTCGATCTGAACCCGATCGGCACCGGCCCATTCCAGCTGCTGCAATACCAGAAAGACTCCAAGATCCTGTACAAGGCGTTCGACGGTTTCTGGGGCACCAAGCCGAAGATCGATCGCCTGGTGTTTTCCATCACGCCTGACGCCTCCGTGCGCTACGCCAAACTGCAGAAAAACGAATGCCAGGTAATGCCGTACCCGAATCCGGCCGACATCGCCCGCATGAAACAAGACAAAGCCATCAACCTGCTGGAGAAACCGGGGCTGAACGTGGGCTATCTGTCGTTCAACACCGAGAAAAAACCGCTGGATAACGTGAAGGTGCGCCAGGCGTTGACCATGGCGGTCAACAAACAGGCGATCATCGACGCGGTTTATCAGGGCGCGGGTCAGGCGGCCAAGAACCTGATCCCGCCGACCATGTGGGGCTATAACGACGCGGTGCAGGATTACGCTTACGATCCGGCCAAGGCGAAAGAGCTGCTGAAAGAAGCGGGCATGGCCGACGGTTTCAGCATCGACATGTGGGCAATGCCGGTGCAACGTCCATACAACCCGAACGCGCGCCGCATGGCGGAAATGATCCAGGCCGACTGGGCCAAGATCGGCGTGAAAGCCAAAATCGTCACTTATGAGTGGGGTGAATACCTCAAGCGCGCCAAAGCGGGCGAGCACCAGACGGTGATGATGGGCTGGACCGGCGACAACGGGGATCCGGACAACTTCTTCGCCACGCTGTTCAGCTGCGCGGCGGCGAAAGACGGCTCCAACTACTCCCGCTGGTGCTACAAGCCGTTTGAAGATCTGATTCAACCGGCGCGCGCCGAATCCAACCACGACAAGCGCATCGAACTGTACAAGCAGGCGCAGGTGGTGATGCACGATCAGGCTCCGGCGCTGATTGTCGCACACTCCACCGTGTACGAGCCTGTGCGTAAGGAAGTGAAAGGCTACGTCGTGGATCCGCTCGGTAAGCATCACTTCGAGAATGTCTCTGTAGACTGATTTCGACCGCTTTACCGGAGACGCACGAATGGACTTGCAGGGGCGCAACAGGTTTGCGCCCCTGCTGACCAGTCTCCGGCGTATGGCCGTCGAATCGTTCAAAGGCATGTGAGCGTTAATAAGCCTGGCGGACGATGAGCTGCCGGGCATTGATACAGAGAGTTCGGGATATGTTGCAGTTCATACTCCGACGTTTGGGGTTAGTTATCCCAACGTTTATCGGCATTACATTGCTGACTTTTGCATTCGTCCATATGATCCCCGGCGACCCGGTGACCATCATGGCTGGGGAACGCGGTATCTCCGCCGAGCGCCACGCGCAGCTGATGGCGGAAATGGGGCTGGACAAGCCGCTCTATCAACAATATTTCTCCTACGTGTCCAACGTGCTGCACGGCGATCTGGGCACCTCGCTTAAAAGCCGCATCTCCGTCTGGAGCGAGTTCGTTCCGCGCTTTCAGGCTACGCTGGAGCTGGGCATTTGCGCGATGATCTTCGCGGTGCTGGTGGGCATCCCGGTCGGGGTGCTGGCGGCGGTCAAACGCGGCTCGATCTTCGACCACACCGCGGTGGGCATCTCGCTGACCGGCTATTCGATGCCGATTTTCTGGTGGGGCATGATGCTGATCATGCTGGTGTCGGTGCAGCTTAACCTGACGCCGGTGTCGGGGCGCATCAGCGACACGGTATTCCTCGACGACAGCCAGCCGCTGACCGGCTTCATGCTGATAGACACCCTGATCTGGGGCGAGCCGGGCGACTTCGTCGACGCGGTGATGCACATGATCCTGCCGGCCATCGTACTGGGCACCATCCCGCTGGCGGTGATCGTGCGCATGACCCGTTCCTCGATGCTTGAAGTGTTGGGCGAAGACTATATCCGCACCGCGCGCGCCAAGGGCGTGAGCCGCATGCGAGTGATCGTCGTCCACGCGCTGCGCAACGCGCTGCTGCCGGTGGTGACGGTGATCGGGCTGCAGGTCGGCACCATGCTGGCCGGCGCCATTCTGACCGAAACCATCTTCTCCTGGCCGGGGCTGGGCCGCTGGCTGATCGACGCGCTGCAGCGCCGCGATTACCCGGTGGTGCAGGGCGGGGTGTTGCTGGTCGCCTGTATGATCATTCTGGTTAACCTGCTGGTAGACGTGCTCTACGGCGTGGTCAACCCGCGTATTCGCCACAAGAAATAAGGGGCGCTCTCATGTCTCAAATCACTGAGTCTGCAGTTAAAGGTGCGCCGAAGCCGATGACCCCGTTTCAGGAGTTTTGGCACTATTTCAAGCGCAATAAAGGGGCCGTGGTCGGCCTAGTGTATATCGTTCTGATGCTGGTGATAGCGCTCGGCGCCGGCGTGCTGGCGCCGCATGCGCCGGCGGACCAGTTCCGCGACGCGCTGCTCAAGCCGCCGGTGTGGCAAGAAGGCGGCAGCTGGCAATATATCCTCGGCACCGACGACGTGGGCCGCGACGTGCTGTCGCGCCTGATGTACGGCGCACGGCTGTCGCTGTTGGTCGGCTGCCTGGTGGTGGTGCTGTCGCTGATCATGGGCGTGATATTCGGCCTGCTGGCCGGTTATTTCGGCGGCGTGGTGGACGCGATTATCATGCGCATCGTCGACATCATGCTGGCTTTGCCGAGCCTGTTGCTGGCGCTGGTGCTGGTGGCGGTATTCGGGCCGTCGATCGTCAACGCCTCGCTGGCGCTGACCTTCGTCGCCCTGCCGCACTATGTGCGTCTGACGCGCGCGGCGGTGCTGGTGGAGGTCAACCGCGACTACGTCACCGCTTCGCGGGTGGCGGGCGCCGGCGCGCTGCGCCAGATGTTCGTCAATATTCTGCCTAACTGCCTGGCGCCTTTGATCGTGCAGGCTTCTCTCGGTTTCTCGAACGCCATTCTGGATATGGCCGCTCTCGGCTTTCTGGGCATGGGCGCGCAGCCGCCGACGCCGGAGTGGGGCACCATGCTCTCCGACGTGCTGCAGTTCGCGCAAAGCGCCTGGTGGGTGGTGACCTTCCCCGGCGTGGCGATCCTGCTGACGGTGCTGGCATTCAACCTGATGGGGGACGGTTTGCGTGACGCTCTCGACCCCAAACTCAAGCAGTAACAGAGGACGAGAGAGATGGCGTTATTGAATGTAGACAAGCTTTCGGTGCACTTCGGTGACGAAGGCACCCCGTTCCGCGCGGTAGACCGCATCAGTTACAGCGTGGAGCAAGGTCAGGTGGTCGGCATCGTCGGTGAATCCGGCTCCGGCAAATCCGTCAGCTCGCTGGCGATCATGGGCCTGATCGATTTCCCCGGCAAGGTGATGGCCGACAAGCTGGAGTTCAACGGCCAGGATCTGCGCAAGATCTCCGAAAAAGAGCGCCGCCAGCTGGTGGGCTCCGAAGTGGCGATGATCTTCCAGGATCCGATGACCAGCCTGAACCCGTGCTATACCGTCGGTTACCAAATCATGGAGGCGCTGAAGGTGCATCAGGGCGGCAATCGCCGCACTCGCCGCCAGCGCGCTATCGACCTGCTGACCCAGGTGGGCATCCCCGATCCGGCTTCGCGGCTGGACGTATACCCGCACCAGCTTTCCGGCGGCATGAGCCAGCGCGTGATGATCGCCATGGCCATCGCCTGTCGGCCGAAGCTGCTGATCGCCGACGAGCCGACGACCGCGCTCGACGTGACTATCCAGGCGCAGATCATCGAACTGCTGCTGGACCTGCAACAGCGCGAAAACATGGCGCTGCTGCTGATCACTCACGATCTGGCGCTGGTGGCGGAAGCGGCGCATCACATCATCGTGATGTACGCCGGCCAGGTGGTGGAATCCGGCAAGGCGGCGGAGATTTTCCGCGCGCCGCGCCACCCGTACACTCAGGCGCTGCTGCGCGCGCTGCCGGAGTTCGCCGCCGACAAGGCGCGGCTGGCTTCGCTGCCGGGCGTGGTGCCGGGCAAATACGATCGCCCGACCGGTTGCCTGCTCAACCCGCGTTGTCCGTACGCCAACGAGCGCTGCCGTAACGAGGAGCCGGAACTGCGCAGCATTCCCGGCCGTCAGGTTAAATGTCACACACCGCTGGATGATGCGGGGAGGCCGACCGTATGAGCCAGAATCAACCTTTATTGCAGGCGATTGACCTGAAGAAGCATTACCCGGTGAAAAAGGGTCTGTTCGCGCCGGAGCGGCTGGTCAAGGCGCTCGACGGCGTGTCCTTCACCCTGGAGCGCGGCAAAACGCTGGCGGTGGTCGGTGAGTCGGGCTGCGGCAAATCAACGCTCGGCCGCCTGCTGACGATGATTGAAGTGCCGACCGGCGGCGAGTTGTATTACCAGGGGCAGGATCTGCTGAAGCCGGACGTCTCGGCCGAGAAACTGCGGCGGCAGAAGATCCAAATCGTGTTCCAGAATCCTTACGGATCGCTCAACCCCCGCAAGAAGGTCGGGCAGATCCTCGAGGAGCCGCTGTTGATCAACACGTCGTTCAGCGCCGCCGAACGGCGGGAAAAAGCGCTGGAGATGATGGCGAAGGTCGGCCTGAAGACCGAGCATTACGACCGCTACCCGCACATGTTCTCCGGCGGCCAGCGCCAGCGTATCGCCATCGCCCGCGGGCTGATGTTGAATCCGGACGTGGTGATCGCCGATGAACCGGTGTCGGCATTGGACGTGTCGGTGCGCGCTCAGGTGCTGAACCTGATGATGGATCTGCAGCAGGAGCTGGGGCTGTCCTATGTGTTCATCTCGCACGATCTGTCGGTGGTGGAACACATCGCCGACGAGGTGATGGTGATGTACCTCGGCCGCTGCGTGGAAAAGGGCAGCAAAGAGGCGATCTTCAATAACCCGCGTCATCCGTACACCCAGGCGCTGCTGTCGGCGACGCCGCGGTTGAACCCGGATATGCGCCGCGAGCGTATCAAGCTGACCGGCGAACTGCCCAGCCCGATGAATCCGCCGCCGGGCTGTGCGTTCAATGCCCGCTGCCGCCGCGCTTTCGGCACCTGCGTGCAGCTGCAGCCGCAGCTCAAACAGTACGGTGAGCAGATGGTGGCCTGCTTTGCGGTCGATCAGGACGAACATCCGGGGGCGTAAAGCGTCGAACGTCATCGCTTAAATTCACGCCGGCATCACGCCGGCGTTTTTTATTACTCAATCAAAGGGTTAATAATTAGAAAACTACCACAGTCCGCCATTTTAATTACCTCACTAATTAAATTCTTATAAGAGTTATTTTTCTAAGAATCTTCGTATGTTAATGGTTGTCGAATAATTGAATTTAACGAATTGTTATTAATAACGTAAGGTTGGCCGATAAGCTTCGCTATATCTATTATAAAAGCCCTAATAAAAAAGCGCGCCGGCGGCGCGCTTTAGGTTGATGAGGCCGCGCTTATTGCGGATAAGGCACCCAGTCGCCGCCGTTCAGGCGAATGTAAGGTTTCCCCTGATATTGCATCACGATGGCGTTGTCGTTTTCAGAGATGACCGGGGTCTGCGGCAGCCCCTGTGTCAGTGTCTGCCAATCGACGCTGGATTCGCTGAAGACCTTGCCGCCCACCAGGCGCGACACCAGTTCAGACAGCGCCAGATAGCTGCTCGGCGTTTTGATTTGCAGCGGGCCGCCCTGATGCGGCGCCTTCATGCCCACCAGTTTGATGCCGACCGGCGTATGGGTAATGTTCGGGCTCGGGATGTCGCGCAGGCCGGACATCTGCATCTTGTCGCCCACCAACGCCGCGCCGTGTTCCGGCACGATCACCACCACCACTTTGCGGCCGGATTTCTCCAGCTGATCGAGGAAAGTGTTCAACTGATCGAACAGCTTCTGCGCGCGCGGCTGGTAGTCGGCGCTTTTGTTGGAGCCGACGAAGCGGTTGCCGTCGTGCAGCGGGATGACGTTGAAGAAGGTGGCGGTGCGGCCGTCACCGCCTTTTTGCTGCTGATCCAGCCAGCGGGTCAGCAATTCGAGATCGTTATAAATCGGCTCACCGTCGAACGACGTCAGCTCGTTGCCGACGCCGGCCTGCGACATCAGCGGCGCCTGCATGCCGCCCTGTTCACGCAGTTCTTTCAGGAAGTTGCCGAACACCCCGGAGTGATCGAGCATCAGCTGTTCCTTGAAGCCGAGCTTCGCCAGGTTGTCGAACAGGTAACACTGCTGGTTCACCGGCTGATACAGATCGTGATGCGAAAGCTGGCCGCAGCTGGCGCGCAGCAGGCGGATGGCCGCCGGGCCGCTGTAGGCGGTGGCCGAGTTGAAGTTGTCGAACATGATGTCCATTTTCGACCACAGCGGATGATTCTGCAGGTTGACCGCGTCCATATCGGCCCAGGCCAGCGAACAGATGTTGATCACCAGCAGATCGAACGGCTGGGCGTCGGCGGGCAAGGCGGCCGGGAATGCGGTGGCGCGGCCTTTTTCCCGCTCGTAGAACTGGTTCAGGTAGGCCGTCAGGTTGGCGCTGGTCGGCGGCAGGCTGTCTGCCGGCGCCGCGTCCCCCGCCGCCGGCGCTGATGTGGCCGGGGTATTGGCGCCGCCGGCGGCCGCCGTGGAAGCGGCGGGCAGCAGTGAAACCGCCGGCCCGGCGATGTTGACGATATTGAGCCACGCCAGCGCCGCCACGGTGAACACCGTGACGCGCACCCACTGTGCGACGAACAGGTAGGCGATAAACAGCACGAAGGCCGCGCCGATCATCTGCCAGTTGATAAAGCGGTTGATCAGCTCCAGCAGATACTGGGCGCTGAAGCCGGCCAGCTGTGAGCCCTGGCTGAGGATGCTGTTGATGCCCGGCAGCCAGGTGTCGTGGTAGAACAAGGCGATGCCGATCGGGATGGCGAGGTAATGGCGCCAGCGATGCAGGCGTTGCGAAGGGATCGGCATCAGCAGAAACGCCATGAACACCAGGTTCGGCAGCGCGTGGAAATTCAGGTAGCCGAACCACAGCAGGGCGAATTTAGCCAGAAAGTAGAGGTTCCAGCCACCCAGCCCGCGCCAGTAGCGCCACAGAGCGTTATCGGATTGCGTATTCGAGTTTCGAGTCATGGCTGCTTCTTACGTTTAATCTGGGAGGAGGAGCCTGTGCGCACCCATAAACCGGCGGATTTCAAATAGCGCGGCGATAACAACAGGTTTTGCCAGTATTGACGCAAATGCGGAAAACGCCGGTGAAAGGCGTAGCCCAGCGGAATGAAGATCAGCGCGCACAGCAGGATCAGTTGCACGATGTCGTTAAGGTTCAGCATGCGGTTCCTCCTGCGGGCCAAGCGGCAGCGTGAAGGCGACCGGCTGCCGCCGTTCCGCGGGCACCTCGGCCGCCGCCACGCGAGGGCGCGGCGCGGCGCCCGCGGGGCCGGTGGCCGAAATCTGCCAGCGTCCCTGGGCCATGCGTTTGATTTCCGAAATGATATCGACGTCCTGGTGCCACACCACCCGGTTGCTGAAGGCTTCATCCACCGGCAGGCGGAAGATGAACTTCAGCGCGGTATCCAGATCGTTGATGCGGCAGGTGGAAAGGAACAGCACCAGCCGCCCTTGCACCACGGTCATCACGTCGCCGAACCGCCGCAGGTGGCACAGGGTCATCGCCTGTTCGGCGCGCAGACCGGTGGCCGGGCGCAGCGCCACCATCACGCCTTTGCCATCCTCGGGCAGCAGCGTGTTGCCCATCAGCGAAAGCACCGCCTGGCTGAACGCTTCCGGCCGCATGTAGCCTTTGAGCTGCAGCGGACGCAGCCCGGCCAGCAGCGCATCGATGTCGGCGGGCACATGCCGTGAGAAGCGTTGCCCCTGGATGCCCTCGAGCATGGTCAGAAAACGCGACAGCGGCGCGACGTGTGGCACGATCAGGTTGGCGCCGCAGGCCAGCAGCAGCCGTTCGTCGCTGTAGCGCAGGCTGGCGCTCATCTCGCGCACCGCGATTTTCAGGCCGTTGCCGCGGCTGCGGCGCAGGGTGTGGATCTGGTGCGCCAGATGATCGATTTGGTCGCTTTGATACAACGCGAAAATCAACGTCGCCGAGAGTCTCAGCATGCCGTGCTGCGCCAGTTCATCGTTGCTCTCCAGCAGCTGCCAGTTGGCGGACAGCGGCGGCGCGCCTTCGAGGATGCTGCGCTCGGCCAGATACTGGCTTTCGTCGCTGCGCAAGGCGGTGGGGGAGGGTTGGCTATTTTCATCCTCGCCCTGCCAGCCACCTTCCGCCGCATACAAGGTCAGCAGCTGATTGGCGTTGATGCCGTTTTCGGTGCTCCACCAGTTCACCAGGTATTGCGCGCTGTCCTGCTGCCATTGCAGGCTGGACAGGCCGTTCAGGATGCGGTGCTGTGCGCTGAGCTGCCCTTTGAGCTTATTGATGCCGCCGCCGTGGCTGAGGATCAACAGCGTACAGTCCTGCCGCCGCAGCCAGGCGGCGAGGGTGCGCGTCCACTCGCGCAGCTCTTCGGTGGTGAAGGTTTGCCACAGGCTGGCGTGGGCCAGCAGGATAAGTAAGCGATTTTGCGGCCTCAGAGCGCGCATCAGATCGTCGTTCAACTGTGTCAGCGCAGCTTTTTTCTCCGGTAATTGATACAGCGGCAGCTTCTGCAACGCGGGCGCAGCCAGCTCGGCCAGCAGGCGCTCGGGTTTGTCTCCGCTGCAGATCAGGGCGACTTTGTGGGTGGCCGGTTGAGCGGCGATGGCCTGGCGACACAGCAGCGCGGCGTCGCTTTGCCTGTCGATATTGATCCAATAAAGCCCGGGGGCCTGCATCACCGACAGCTCTTCCCAAATCTGCCGAATGCCTAGAGAAAAAGAGTGCGCCATAGGATGTGTTCTACTTTCGTTGAAAGCCGACTAAAGGCGTTTATATTTAAAGATAGCCATTTTTACGCTGGCAATAATAAATCTCCGACGCTCTTCAACAATATTTGTTGAGAATCATCTTATTGCCTGTCTCTTTTTGTATCGTTGCTATAGTTAATTAACATAGCCTATTTTCGCCAAGGCGGAAGAATGAATAACGCATCCATCCATTTTCGTGCAGCGGCGCCTGGGGAGAGCCAGGATGACCTGCAGGCGCTCAGTCAGGCTTTTTCATTGCCGAAATTACGCTATGTCGATATTTCACGGCAGGAGCGGTTAACGCAAATGATGACGCGCTGGCCACTGTTGGCCGAATTGGCGCAGACCACGGGGAGCCACTGATCTATGCCGGTGCTCGCGCTGCAAGGGTTGCGGGGTGGAATGGGGACGACCTCGGTCACGGCGGCGCTCGCCTGGGCGTTGCAGCAACTGGGCGAGTCGGTGCTGGCGATCGACTTCACGCCGGATAATCTGCTGCGCTTGCATTTCAACACGCCGTTCGAGCTGGCGCGCGGCTGGGCCCGCGCAGAGCAGGATGGCGGCGCTTGGCAGGAAGGTGCGCTGCGTTATTGTGAAAACCTCGACTTTCTGCCTTTTGGCCGCCTGAATGGGGCGGAAAGGCTGGAAGTGCAGCGCCAGTGTCGTCAACAGCCGGAACGCTGGCGCGACAACCTGCGCCAACTGATCGCCGGCGATCCGCAGCGCTGGATCCTGCTGGATGTCCCGGTCGGGGACGGCGTGTTGGCGCAGCAGGCGCTGCAGCTTGCCGACAGCGTGTTCGTGCTGTTGAACCCCGACGCCAACTGTCAGGTGCGGCTCCATCAACAGACGCTGCCGAATGACTGCCGTTTCCTGGTCAATCACTACTCCTCCGCCAGCCAGCTGCAGCAGGATCTGCATCAGCTGTGGCTGCAAACCCTGAGCGGCCTGCTGCCGGTGGTGATCCACCGCGACGAAGCGTTGGCGGAAGCGCTGGCGGTCAAACAGCCGTTGGGCGAGTATCGCCCCGAGAGCCTGGCGGCGGATGAAGTGCTGACGCTGGCCAACTGGTGCCTGATCAACCTCAAACGGGGCGTTGCGCCATGAGCCGGGTGCTGAGCCTGCTGCTGGTGCCGCCGGTGCGTCAGGCGGTACAGGCGCGCTACCGCGGCTATCGCCGCAACGGCGCGTCGGCGCTGACCGCCTTTTTCGCCACGCTGCTGGCAGCGCTGGGGTGGATGCTGCTGCGCTTCGAGTCACCGGCCTGGCAGCGCGTGCGCGTCGGCCGCGCTTACTGGTTCCCGCATCTGTCCGCCGAACGCCCGCGCCCGGCGGATGCGCTGCGCTATCTGCTGCAGGGTCTGTGGCTGCTGCTGTTTCGCAGCGGCCGCACGCCGGTGCCGCGCGACTATTTCGCCGGGTGGCGGCGGCTGCAGCAGCGCTACGCCGATTGGCTGCAGAGCCTGCCGCAACGGCTGAAAAACGCCGGCGTGGAACAGCGTTCGGTAGAGCGCCTCGGCCGCATGAACCGCGGCATGCGACGCGCGCTGTTTATTCTGGTCGGCGTGTTGGCGGCGATCCTCGCCATGCTGTGCATCTCGCAACCGTTCGATCTGTCGGCGCAGTTCGTGTTCGTCGTGCTGCTGTGGGGGATCGCGATGGTGGTGCGCCGGGTGCCGGGGCGTTTGCCTGCGCTGATGCTGATCGTGCTGTCGCTGACCGTTTCCTGTCGTTACCTGTGGTGGCGTTATACCGCCACGCTGAACTGGGACGACCCGCTCAGCCTGGTGTGCGGCCTGTTGCTGCTGGTGGCGGAAACCTACGCCTGGGTGGTACTGGTGCTGGGCTATTTCCAGACCGTCTGGCCGCTTAACCGCCAGCCGGTGCCGTTGCCCGCTGACAGCGCCACCTGGCCGACCATCGATCTGATGGTGCCGACCTACAACGAAGATCTCGGGGTGGTGAAGCCCACCATCTATGCGGCGTTGGGCATCGACTGGCCGAAAGAGAAAGTGAACATCTATATCCTCGACGACGGCAATCGCCCTGAATTCCGGGCGTTCGCCGCCGAAGTGGGGGTGAAATACATCGCCAGGCCGACCCACGAACACGCCAAGGCCGGCAACATCAACAATGCGCTGAAGCAGGCCACCGGCGAGTTCGTGGCGATTTTCGACTGCGACCACGTGCCGACGCGCTCCTTCCTGCAACTGACCATGGGCTGGTTCTTCAAAGACAAAAAGCTGGCGATGCTGCAGACCCCGCACCACTTTTTCTCGCCGGATCCGTTCGAGCGCAACCTCGGCCGCTTCCGCCAGACGCCCAACGAGGGCACCTTGTTCTACGGGCTGGTGCAGGACGGCAACGACATGTGGGACGCGACCTTCTTCTGCGGCTCTTGCGCCATCCTGCGCCGCAGCGCGCTGGATGAGATCGGCGGCATCGCGGTGGAAACCGTCACCGAAGACGCCCACACCTCGCTGCGCTTGCACCGGCGCGGACACACCTCGGCCTATATCCGCATTCCGCAGGCCGCCGGACTGGCGACCGAAAGCCTGTCGGCGCACATCGGCCAGCGCATTCGCTGGGCGCGCGGCATGGTGCAGATCTTCCGGCTCGACAACCCGCTGCTGGGCAAGGGGCTGAAACTGGCGCAGCGCCTGTGCTACGCCAACGCCATGCTGCACTTTCTGTCGGGCATTCCGCGGCTGATCTTCCTCACCGCGCCGCTGGCGTTTTTACTGCTGCATGCCTACATCATCTTCGCGCCGGCGCTGGCGATCGCGCTTTATGTGCTGCCGCACATGATCCACGCCAGCCTGACCAACTCGCGCATCCAGGGGAAATACCGCCATTCGTTCTGGAGCGAAATCTATGAAACGGTGCTGGCCTGGTATATCGCGCGGCCGACGACGGTGGCGCTGTTCAATCCGCACAAGGGCAAATTCAACGTGACCGCCAAGGGCGGGCTGGTGGAGGAGGAGCACGTCGACTGGGTGATCACCCGGCCTTACATGTTCCTGGTGGTCCTGAACCTGGCCGGGCTGGCGTTCGGCGCCTGGCGGCTGGCCTATGGCCCGACGGACGAGGTGATGACGGTGATCATCAGCCTGGTGTGGGTGCTGTACAACATGACCATTCTCGGCGGCGCGGTGGCGGTGGCGGTGGAGGCCAAGCAGGTGCGTCAGGCGCATCGCGTGGAGATCGCCATGCCGGCGGCGATCGCGCGTGCCGATGGCCACCTCTACCCCTGCACGCTGCGCGATTACTCCGACGGCGGCGTGGGCATTGAGATGCGAGTGGAAAACGCGTTGAAAGACGGCGACAAGGCCTCGCTGCTGCTCAAGCGCGGCCAGCAGGAGTACAGCTTCCCCTGTGTGGTGACGCGCGCCTTCGGCAACAAGGTGGGGGTGCGTCTGGTCAGTCTCTCCACCCGTGAACACATCGATTTCATTCAGTGCACCTTCGCCCGCGCCGATACCTGGGCGCTGTGGCAGGACGGGTTCCCTGAAGACCGGCCGATCGAAAGCCTGCGCGACGTGCTGGCGTTGGGCTTCCGGGGCTATGTGCGCATGGCGGACTACGCGCCGCCGCTGGTGCGCGGTCTGCTGGTCGGGGTCACGTCGCTGACCGCCTGGGTCGTGTCGTTTATTCCGCGCGGCGTTGGCAGGGATCCGACCTTGGATCAACAAGAAACAGTGGGTTAGCTGCGAGTTCAACCGCCCGCTCACTCGCCCGGTGAACAGGCTCCAACATTGATGATGATACGATGACGCGAAAAATAACCTGGTTAACTGCTCTGGCCTTAGGCATCAGTACCCTGTCGCAGGCCGAAACCGCCACTGCGCCGACCGTGGCGGCTCAGCCGCCGATCGCCGCGGCGGCCGATACGGCGACCGCGCCACCGCCGGCCGCCGCGCCGCAGGATCCGAATGCGCCGGTGCGCGACGTATCGCTGCCGTTTGCGCAGATAGCGCCGCCGCCGGGCACCTTTGTTCTGCGCGGCACCCGGCCGGACGGACAGATCGAATTCGGCGTGCGCAGCGATGAGGTGGTCTCGCAGGCGATGCTCGATATGGAGTTTACGCCGTCGCCGGCGCTGATCCCGGTGGAGTCGCACGTCAAGGTCTATCTGAACGACGAACTGATGGGCGTGACCACCCTCGCCAAAGAGCAGCTGGGCAAGCCCAATCGCATCCAAATGGCGATCGATCCGCGCTATATCACCGATTTTAACCGCGTCAGGCTGGTGTTTGTCGGCCATTATCAGAACATCTGCGAAAACCCGGCCAGCACTTCGCTGTGGCTCGACGTCAGCAAGTCCAGCGCGCTGAAGCTGCGTTTCCAGACGCTGCCGGTGAAAAACGAGCTGTCGCACTTCCCTGAGCCGTTCTTCGACAGCCGCGATAATCGGCCGCTGACGCTGCCGATGGTATTCGTCGGCCAGCCTGATCTCGCCCAGCAGCGCGCGGCGGGCATTCTGGCCTCGTGGTTCGGCAGCAAGGCGCAGTGGCGCGGGCAATCCTTCCCGACGCTGTACAATGCGCTGCCGACGCAGCACGCGGTGGTGTTCGCCACCAACTCGCAGCGCCCGGATTTCCTGCGCGATTATCCGGCGGTCAACGGCCCGACGGTGGAGATGATCAGCCACCCCGACAATCCGTACGTCAAACTGCTGTTGATTCAGGGGCGTGACGACAACGATTTGATCACCGCGGTGAAGGGCATCGCGCAGGGTAACATCCTGTTCCGCGGCCAGAACGTGACGGTGGACAAGGTGGAACAGCTCGCGCCGCGCCAGCCTTACGACGCGCCGAACTGGGTGCGCACCGATCGGCCGATGACCTTCGCCGAGCTGCAGCAATATGCCGAACAGCTGCAAACCAGCGGCATCGAGCCCGGCCCGATTTCGCTGACCATGAACCTGCCGCCGGACCTGTTCCTGATCCGCAGCACCGGTATCGATATGCACCTGAAATACCGCTATACCGCGCCGCGCATTCAGGATGGTTCGCGGCTGAGCGTCAGCCTGAACAACCAGTTCGTGCAGGCTTACTCGCTGGTGCCGGAACACGAGCAGGGCGCGCAGCTGCTGCGCCTGCCGTTGACGCAGGGGCTGCTCGACTCCGACAAGAACGTCAGTATCCCGGCGTTGCGGCTGGGCGCCACCAACCAGCTGCGCTTTGACTTTGACTACACCACGCTGCTGGCCAGCGGCGCGGAAGGGCGCTGCGAAACCTACTCCTTCACGCAAAACCACGCGGTGATCGACGGCGCGTCTACCATCGATTTCTCCGGTTATCGCCACTTTATGGCGATGCCGGACTTGCGCGCCTTCGCCAACGCCGGCTTCCCGTTCAGCCGCCTGGCGGATCTGTCGCAAACGCTGGTGTTGGTGAACCAGAAACCGCAGCCGGCGCAGGTCAGCGCGCTGCTGAACGCGCTTGGCGTGATCGGCGCGCAAACCGGCTACCCGGCGCTGGCCTTTACGCTGAGCGACGACTGGTCGCAGGCCAAGGATCGTGACGACGATATTCTGATGGTCGGCACCATTCCGCCGGCGCTGCGCGACGACAAGAAAATCAGCCTGCTGGTGGACGCCACTCAAAGCTGGGTGAAGCAGCCGACGCGACAGCCGCCGCTGCCGAGCGCGGAATTGCTGGCGGAGGACGCCAAGCCGGACAGCAAGACCACCGTCAGTTCCGAGGGCGCGATGTCGGCGATCATCGGCGTGCAATCGCCGTTCAACGATCAGCGCAGCATCGTGGCGCTGCTGGCGGACAGCCCGCGCGGCTATGAGTTGCTGAACAATGCCCTGCTGGACAGCGGCAAGCGCGCCGCGGTGTTCGGCTCGGTGGCGGTGATCCGCGAATCGGGGGTCAACAGCTTGCGCGTCGGCGATGTTTACTATGTCGGCCACCTGCCGTGGTGGGAGCGGCTGTGGTATGCCCTTTCCACCCATCCGGTACTGCTGGCGGTGATCGCGGTGGTGCTGGTGGTGATCCTGGGGCTGATGCTGTGGCGCGGCCTGAAGGCCTTCAGCCGGCGTCGTCTGGCGCCTGAAGATCGGGATTGACGGCGGTGAACGCGATGCTGCAACGCCTGTCGCTCGGCATGCTGCTGCTGTGCGCCTTCAGCGCCGCCGCGGCCTGCGAGTGGCCGGGTTGGCAACAGTACAAGCAATTCTACATCAGCCCGCAGGGGCGGGTGATCGACCCAAGCAGCCCGAACAAAATCACCACCTCCGAGGGACAGAGTTACGGCCTGTTTTTCGCCCTGGTGGCCAACGACCGGCCGACCTTCGACCTGTTGTTGACCTGGACGGAGAACAATCTGGCGGCGGGCGATCTCAGCGCCCGCTTGCCCGCCTGGCTGTGGGGAGAGAGCGACGATAAGCAGTGGAAGGTGCTGGACGCCAACTCGGCGTCGGACGCCGACCTGTGGATTGCTTACAACCTGCTCGAAGCCGGCCGCCTGTGGAAAAGCCGGCGTTATCAAACCCTGGGAACGCTGCTGCTGCAACGCATCGGCCGCGAGGAAGTGGCCGACATTCCCGGCTTGGGCCTGATGCTGCTGCCGGGCAAAGTCGGGTTCGTGGCGGAAGATCGCTGGCGGCTGAATCCCAGCTACCTGCCGCCGCAGCTGTTGGCGCGTTTTGCGGCGCTGAACGGCCCATGGCGTGCGATGCGCGAGATCAATCAGCGACTGTGGCTGGACACCGCGCCGCACGGCTTCTCGCCGGATTGGGTGGTGTGGCGGGTCGGCGCCGGTTGGCAGCCGGACACCGTCAAGCCAAACGTCGGCAGCTACGACGCCATTCGGGTTTATCTGTGGGCCGGCATGCTGGCGGACGACGATGAACACAAGGCGGCGCTGCTTGAACGCTTCCAGCCGATGGCGCAGTTCACTGCCAAACAGGGCGTTCCGCCGGAGAAAACCGATACCGCCAGCGGCAAAACTACCGGCGACGGCCCGATCGGTTTCTCCGCTTCTATGCTGCCGATGCTGGCGACGCAGGCTGAAGCGCTGGCGGTGCAGCGGCAGCGCATCAGCGAGCATCCGCCGGGTGATGACGCCTATTTCAGCGCCTCGCTGACCCTGTTCGGTCAGGGATGGGATCAACAACGTTATCGCTTTAATCGTCAGGGTGAATTGCAACCCTCGTGGGACGGCCAATGCACAACTTCAAAATAAACTGGCTGAATTTGATTCCGCTGAGCCTGGCGATGCTGCCGCAGGCGCGCGCTGCGGAGGCCGTGGCCCCGGAACAGTGGCTGCTGGAACAGGTGCGCATTGGCGAGGCCGGCAACAAGGACGATCTGGTGCGCCAGTCGCTGTACCGGCTCGAGCTGATGGATCCGAACAACCCGGACGTGATCGCCGCACGCATGCGTTTGGCGCTGCGGCAGGGCAACATGGCGCTGGCGCAGCAGCAGTTGGACAAGCTGAAAACCCTCGCGCCGCAGTCCAGCGCCTATCGCCAGGCGCAAATGAACATGCTGCTGACCCAGCCGGAAACCCGGCAAAAGCTGCAGCAGGCGCGCCTGATGGCGACCGCCGGCCGGTTGCCGGAAGCCAAGGCGCAGTACGATGCGCTGTTTCACGGCGAGCCGCCGACGCTCGATCTGGCGGTAGAATACTGGCGGCTGGTGGCGCGTTTGCCGGGGCAGGAGGCGAGGGCGTTAAAGCAGCTGCAGGCGCTGGATCAGCAATATTCAGGCAATGTGGCGCTACGCATGTCGCTGGCGCGTATGCTGTTCAGTCAGAACCAGGACGCGCAGGCCTTTGAACTGCTGCAGAAGATCGCCGCCGATCCGGCCGGGCGCGGCGACGCCGCCGATCTGTGGCTGGACAAGGTCAAAGCGATGCCGGTCAGCGCGCAGAGCGTATCGGCGCTCAACCGTTTCCTCGGCGTATTCGACACCGGCGATCAGGCGACCCGCGCCCGCGAAGAACTGGCCAGACAGCAGAAGCTGTTGGCCGATCCGGCTTATCAGGCGCGGGTGCGCGGTCTGGCGCAGGTGGATAAAGGCGGCAGCCGGGCAGCCATTCCAGAGTTGCAAAAGGCGCTGGCGGCGGCGCCGAACGACGCCGAGGTGCTGGGCGCGCTCGGCCAGGCCTACTCGCGCGCCGGCAACCGCCCGCAGGCGCTGAAGCTGTTTCGCCAGGCGCTGGCCGCCGACAAGAGCGGCTACGGCAGCGGAAAATGGCAGAGTCTGATCAAGAGCACCGGCTACTGGCTGGCGATCGACGAGGGCGACAAAGCGCTCAAGGCCGGCAATCTCGCGCTGGCTCGGCAGAAATATCAACAGGCGCGCCAGCTCGACGACAGCGACGGCGATGCGTTTATCGGCCTGGGCGATGTGGCGGTGGCGAGCAAGGATGACGCCGCGGCGGAAGGGTTTTATCAGCAGGCGTTGCGGCGCGATCCCGGCAACGGCAGCGCGCTGCGCGGCCTGGTGAATATCTATCAACGCCAGTCGCCGGAAAAAGCGCTGGCCTACCTCAACGGCCTGCCGCGCAGCCAACAGGCCAAGCTGCGCAGCACCCTCGACGGACTGCGGCTCGATATGTTGAAGCAGCAGGCGGAGACGCTGGCGGCACAGCAGCTGTGGCAGCAGGCGGCGGAAATCTATCGTCGCGCCCAGCCGATGGCGCCCGACGACGTCTGGCTGACCTATCGCTATGCGCAGGCGCTGCGTCAGGCCGGGCAGCCGCAGCAGGCGGACGCTCTGTTCCGGCAGCTGGCGCTGCGCCAACATGCCAATCCGCAACTGACCTACGCCTATGCGCTCTATCTTTCCGGCAGCGATCGCGACAGGCAGGCGCTGGCGCAGCTCAATACGCTGCCTGCGGCGCAATGGAACGACAACATGCGCGAACTGGCGCAGCGGCTGAAAATGCAGGCGGTAATCGAGCATGCCGAACGGCTGCGGGCCGCCGGTGACGAAGCGGCGGCGGAAGCCTATCTGCGTCGGCAGCCGGCGGACACCCGCATCGATTTGCTGCTCGCCGACTGGGCGCTGGCGCGCGGGGAGTATGCGGCGGCGCTGGACGACTATCAGCGGGTGAAACGGCGTGAACCGAACAACCCGGATGCGCAGCTGGGCGAGATCGAAGCCTATGTGGCGCAGGGGGATCTGGACGCGGCGCGTCAGCGGCTGAAAACCGAACCGCAGCCGCAAGACGCTTCGCTCAACAGCCAACGGCGGGTCGCCAACGCCTGGGGCGCGGTCGGCGATCCGCAGCAGGCCGACGCGCTCTTCAGCCGGCTGAAAACGGCGGCGGCTTCGGAGCCCGCCGGGCAGACCAAGGCGCTTGTTTATCGTGACGCCGCCCGGCTGGAACGGGCTCAGCAACAGCCTGAGCGGGCGCAGCAGGATTACCGCCAGGCGATGGTGGCCGGCGGCATCACGCCGACGCTGCCGCTGGATAATGACGGCTACACCTATTTGACGCGCAATAATCCGAGCGACGACTGGCTGAAACGCGGCATCCGCTCCGACGCCGCGGATCTGTATCGACAGCAAGACGTGAACGTCACGCTCGATCACGATTACTGGCGTTCGAGCGGCACCGGCGGCATTTCCGACTTCAACGCGCATGACACCATGCTGCAGGTGGACATGCCGCTGTATGACGGGCGCGCCTTCTTGCGTACCGACACCGTGCAGCTGGATGCCGGCCGCTTCTCGACCGACGGCAGCGGCAAGTACTACGAAACCTTCGGCACCTGCAACACGCAAGGGTGCCGCGGCGATGAACACCAGAAAACCACCGGCACCAGCGTGGCGGCCGGCTGGAAAAACGATCGCTGGGCCGCCGACATCGGCACGACGCCGATGGGCTTTGAGGTGGTCGACTGGACCGGCGGCCTGGCCTACAGCGGCGACTGGAACCACATTGGTTGGACGCTGGCGGCCTCGCGGCGGCCGATTTCCAGCTCGCTGCTGGCGTTCGGCGGCGCCAAAGACCCGAATACCGGCATCACCTGGGGCGGCGTGCGCGCCACCGGCGTCAGCCTGAGCGCCAGCTACGATCGCGGCGAGGCGAACGGCGTCTGGGCCGATCTCAGCGCGCATCAGATTACCGGCAAGAACGTGGCGGACAACCAGCGGCAGCGGTTGATGGCCGGTTACTACTACAAGCTGATCAACGAAGACAATCGCCGCCTGAGCGTCGGGCTCAATACCATGCTGTGGCACTACCAGAAGGATTTGAGCGGCTATTCGCTGGGGCAGGGCGGCTATTACAGCCCGCAGCAATATCTGTCGCTGTCGCTGCCGGTCAACTACCGTCAGCGCACCGAGAACTGGTCGTGGGAGCTGGGCGGTTCGGTTTCACTGTCCCATTCCAAAACCGACAGCCAGCGCCGTTATCCGCTGCAGGGACTGATCCCGGATTCGTTGCCCGATAAGTTCGCCGTCGAGGACGGCAGCTCCTCGAGCGGCGTCGGTTATACCCTGCGGGCGATCGTCGAACGCCGTCTCAGTTCGCACTGGACGCTCGGCGCCGGCATCGACATTCAACAGGCGAAGGACTATACGCCGAGCCACGCGCTGATTTATCTGCGTTATTCCCTGGCCGGCTGGCAAGGGGATCTCGATTTGCCGCCGCAGCCGCTGACGCCTTACGCCGACTTCAAGTAGCCGGAAGGGGGAAAGATTCAGAGTGTCGGACGCCGGGGAGTTTTGTTACCCTGTGTGCGGGTCGCGTTTGTTCGCTTTAGGAAAAGACTGAAACCCGCGATTTTCTTGGTTTTGCCTGCGGCATAGCCAGATAAAAACAGCCGATGATCGAGTATACTCAGCCCGGTTCGAGGGGGCGGGTGAGAGTCAGCCCCCTTTTTTGTTTCAGCCCGATTTCACGGAGAGCAGGTTTGCGGGTCAGGCGTTCGTTAACGATTAAGCAGATGGCGACAGTGTCCGGCGTGGCGCTGGTTACGATCTGCATCTTTATCGTGATCCAGTTATTCCACTTTGTGCAGCAGCGCAGGGATGACTACGCCCAGCAACTGGAGAATATCGCCCACTCCGTGCGCCAGCCGCTGGCGGAGGCGGTGCTGCGCATGGACGTGCCGGAAGCCAAAAGGGTGCTGAACACGCTGTTGCCGGTCGGCATTCTCAGCCGGGCGGATATCGTCTTGCCGAACGAGTTTCAGGCGCTGCACGCCAATTTCCCGCCGGAGCGGCCGGTGCCGACGCTGATCGCCCGGTTGTTTGAGCTGCCTATCCAAATTTCCGTGCCGCTCTATTCGCTGGAACGGGTGCCGGCCAACCAGCAGCCGCTGGCCTATCTGGTGCTGCAAGCCGATTCGTTCCGCATGTACCAGTTTATCCTCAGCATTTTGTCGACCATGCTGTCGACCTACCTGTTGCTGGCGCTGATCCTGTCGGTGGCCATCACCTGGTGCATGAACCGGTTGATGGTGCATCCGCTGCGCGCGATGGCCAAAGAGCTGGAGAACATCTCGCAGGACGAAGCGCCCTATCACCAGCTGATGCTGCCGGCGCTGCACCAGGACGATGAGCTCGGCCTGCTGGTGCGCAATTACAACCGCAATCAACAGACGCTGGCCAAGGCGCATGCCGACATGAGCCGCCTGAGCACCCGCCACCCGGTGACCGAACTGCCGAATCCTGCATTGCTGAACGCGTTGCTGGAACAGCATATCGCCTCCAGTCTGCGCCCTGAGCGTTTTAACCTGCTGGTGATCGGCATCGAGACGCTGCATGAAGCATCTGGCGTGATGAGCCCGGCGATGCGCGAAGCGCTGCTGCTGGCGCTGGCGAAGAAGCTGCGCGGCTGCATCGACGAAAACGGCGTGTTGGCGCAGCTGAGCAATACCGAATTTGCCATTCTGGCCAAGGGTATCGAGCGGCCGTTCCACGCCATGCAGCTGGCGCGGCGCATCATGGCGGAGATCAATGCGCCGTTGACGCTGGAAGGTCTGGCGCTGCGGCCCAACGCCAGCATCGGCATCGCGCACTACCTCAATCAGGGGGAGAGTGCGGAACAGCTGCTGCGCAGCGCCACCTCGGCGATGATGTCCGCGCACCGCGAAGGAAAAAATCAGATCCTGTTCTTCGAACCCAGCCTGACGGAACGCACGCAGAAGCGGCTGACGCAGGAGAGCGAGATCCTGCACGGCATCGAGCAGCGGCATTTCACGCTGTTCCTGCAGCCGCAGATCGACATGCAGTCCAACGAGGTGATCGGCGCCGAAGCGCTGCTGCGTTGGCAGCAGTATGACGGCAGCTATACCCTGCCGGCCGACGTTATCCCGCTCGCGGAAGAGCTGGGCGTGATCGTGCCTCTCGGCAACTGGGTGCTGGAAGAGTCTTGCCGCATCCTGGCGGACTGGCAACAACGCGGCATTGCGCTGCCGCTGGCGGTTAACGTTTCCGGAATTCAGATGCAGGATGAAGCGTTCGTCCCGCATCTGAAAAACCTGCTGGCGCAGTATCGGATCGATCCGCGCAAGCTGCTGCTGGAGATCACCGAGACGGTACGCATCGACGATCTCGATCGCGCTCTGGCGCTGCTGCGCGAGCTGCACGACCTGGGGCTGTCGATCGCGCTGGACGACTTCGGCATGGGCTACTCCAGCCTGGAGTACCTCAACCGCTTGAAATCCCTGCCGATCGATTTGATTAAGATCGACCGCAGTTTCATTCAGGGGCTGCCGGCCGACGATGCGATGGTGCGCATCGTCAGTTCGATCTCCGAAGTGCTGGCGTTGCCGGTAATGGCCGAAGGCGTGGAAAACGCCGAACAGCGCGACTGGCTGCTGCAGCACGGCATTCGCAGTGGGCAGGGATTCCTGTTCGCCCGGCCGCTGCCGCGCGAAGCGTTCGAAGCCGAGTTTTGCCGCGCGGCGCGGTGAGCGTCGCGATACCTTTCCGGTACTTTTCCTCGTCCGAAAATCGCCATTCTTTATCTACCTCTTTTGCGTTAGTGCAAACAAAGGCTTACGCAATTTTCAGCTTTGCACCCCGACTGACGCGTTTCAGCTCTTAAATTCACATCAACCCCACACGGTGGGTGCAACAAATTATTTCCATGTTGTTAAGTGGGTGTTATTTTCCGCGCAAGCGATGAACAGGCTGGATTTTTAGACTGCTGCCTGGTGCGTGTCTTCCCCCCATAGGATGTTCATATGAAAACAACGATCTTTAAGAGCCTCTATTTTCAGGTGCTGACGGCGATCACGCTGGGTATCCTGCTTGGCCATTTCTACCCTGACCTCGGCGCCGAGATGAAACCTCTGGGCGATGGCTTCGTCAAACTGATCAAGATGATCATCGCGCCGGTGATCTTCTGCACCGTGGTGACCGGCATCGCCGGCATGGAAAGCATGAAGGCGGTAGGGCGCACCGGCGCCATCGCGCTGCTGTATTTTGAAATCGTCAGCACCATCGCGCTGATTATCGGCCTGGTGATCGTCAACCTGGTGCAACCGGGCGCCGGCATGAACGTCGATCCCGGCACGCTGGACGCCAAAGCGGTAGCGGTCTACGCCGAGCAGGCGCAGCAGCAGGGCATCATCCCGTTCCTGCTGGACATCATCCCCGGCAGCGTGATCGGCGCGTTCGCCAGCGGCAACATTCTTCAGGTGCTGCTGTTCGCGGTGCTGTTCGGCTTCGCCCTGCATCGTCTGGGCGACAAAGGGCAGCTGATCTACAACGTGATCGACAGCTTCTCGCGGGTGATTTTCGGCATCATCAACATGATCATGCGCCTGGCGCCGCTGGGGGCCTTCGGCGCCATGGCGTTTACCATCGGTAAATACGGCGTCGGCACCCTGGTGCAACTCGGCCAGCTGATCGTGTGCTTCTATATCACCTGCATCCTGTTCGTGGTGGTGGTGTTGGGCAGCATCGCCCGCGCCAACGGCTTCAGCATCTTCAAATTCGTCAACTACATCAAAGAAGAGCTGCTGATCGTGCTGGGGACCTCGTCGTCCGAATCCGCGCTGCCGCGCATGCTGGATAAAATGGAGAAGCTGGGCTGCAAGAAATCGGTGGTGGGTCTGGTGATCCCGACCGGATACTCCTTCAACCTGGACGGCACCTCTATCTACCTGACCATGGCCGCGGTGTTTATCGCTCAGGCGACCAACACCCACATGGATATCATGCATCAGATTACCCTGCTGGTGGTGTTGCTGCTCTCCTCCAAAGGGGCGGCGGGCGTGACCGGCAGCGGCTTTATCGTCTTGGCCGCCACCATCTCCGCCGTCGGCCACCTGCCGTTGGCCGGCCTGGCGCTGATCCTCGGCATCGACCGCTTTATGTCGGAAGCCCGCGCGCTGACCAACCTGGTGGGCAACGGTGTGGCGACCGTGGTGGTGGCAAAATGGTGTAACCAGCTGGATGAAAAACAGCTGAAAGACACGCTGAACAACAAAAACACCGGCGCGGACAAAACGCTGCCTTCCGCCTGATATCGGCGGTAAATCACCGGCCGCATCCGCGGCCGGTGAGCTTCTTCCCCTGCCTCGTAACGATTTTTTGCATTAAAAACCCCGCAATCCATTATTTTTCACTCTAATGAGTGACATCCGCAAAGGCGCGCGGTCTAACACGATGGTACACTTTCTGCTTTCCGCCCCACCGTGAAACTCAGGGCGTATTTTTATGATTCCATTGAATGGAATACACGCATTTGCATAAGAAATTGGATAGTCATTAAGTAGGGGTTCACATGCAGGGCACCAGAATTCATCTTATAGTTGGTGGGCTGCTATTGGCTGCAGCCAGTAGCAGCGTGCAGGCTGAAGCACTACAACCCGATCCTGCCTGGCAGCAGGGGGCGCTGGCCAACGGGTTTTCATGGCAGATTCTCGATACGCCTCAGCGGCCAAGCGACCGCGTGGAACTGCGGCTGATCGTCAATACCGGCTCTTTGGTGGAGTCTTCGCAGCAGACCGGTTTCGCCCACCTGCTGCCGCGGCTGGCGTTGACGCGCAGCGAAAGCTTTACCGCGCCGCAGCTGCGCGCCCTGTGGCAACAGAGCGTGGATAACGAGCGGCCGCTGCCGCCGGCTATCATCTCGTATGATTTCACCATGTATAACCTCAGCCTGCCGAACAACCGGCCCGACCTGCTGAAAGAAGCGCTGGCCTGGCTGGCGGACACCACCGGCAAACTGGCGATCGACGAGCATACGGTGCACGCGGTGATGAATTCCACCATCAATCCGGTCGGCACTTTCCCGCCCAATACCCAAGATGTCTGGTGGCGTTACCGCCTGAAAGGTTCGACGCTGCTGGCGCACGATCCGGCTCAGCCGGCGAAACGGCCGGTCAACCTCGAGCAGTTGAAGAAATTCTATCAGCAGTGGTATACCCCGGACGCCATGACGCTGTTCGTGGTCGGCAAGGTTGACAGCCGCAGCCTGGGCGAGCAGATCAACAAGGCGTTCTCGCCGCTGCAAGGCAAACGTGAAACCCCGGCCCCGATGCCGACGCTGACACCGCTGCCGCAGCAGCCGGTGAGCCTGATCAGCGAGCAGGTGAAACAGGATACGCTGTCGATCATGTGGGATTCGCCGTGGCACCCGATTCGCGATTCGCAGAGCCTGCTTCGTTACTGGCGTGGCGATCTCGCCCGCGAGGCGCTGTTCTGGCATCTTCAGCAGACGCTGGAAAAAAGCGACCAGAAGAGCCTGCATCTGGGCTTTGACTGCCGCGTGCAGTACCAGCGCGGGCAGTGCGCCATCCATCTGGATACGCCGAACAACAACCTGAACGGCAGCCTGGGCTTTATCGCCCGCGAGCTGGCCAACGTGCGTGACAACGGCCTGTCGAAAGAGGAATTCGATGCGCTGCTGGCGCAGAAAAACGATCAGCTGAGCAAGCTGTTCGCCACCTACGCCCGCACCGACACCGATGTGCTGATGAGCCAGCGCCTGCGTTCGCAGCAGAGCGGGGTGGTGGATATTGCGCCGGAGCTGTATCAGAAACTGCGCCAGGAATTCCTGTCCAGCCTGACGCTGGAGACGTTGAATCAGGCGCTGAAGCTGCAGCTGTCTCAGGAGGCGACGCTGGTGCTGATGCAGCCGAAAGGCGAGCCGGAAATGAGCATGAAGCAGCTGCAGGAAACTTATGACGGCATCATGATGCCGGCGCCGGCGGTGGTGACGGAAGAAGCCAAACCGGCCGACGCTGCGGTGGCTGCGCCGGCGACGGACGCCGGCGCGCAGTAATATCGCGACAGGGGGCTCAGGCCCCCTCAGTTGCGATACAGCACCTTGATGATGTGGTAACCGAACTGGGTTTTGACCGGGCCGTAAGGTTTGAGCAGCGGTATGCTGAACACCGCTTTATCGAACGCAGGCACCATCGCGCCCTTGTTGAATTCGCCCAGCGAGCCGCCGTTGCGTTTTGACGGGCAGCTCGAATATTTGCGCGCCAGCGTGTCGAAGCTGACGCCGCGCTTCAGCTTGGCCAGCAGCTCGTTGGCCAGCTTTTCATTGTCTACCAGAATGTGCAGGGCGCACGCCGTTTTTGCCATGGTATTGCCTTTGTCGATGCGAAAATTGCGCTGATTATACCCGCTAAATCTCATCGGCGCTTTCTGCTACAATTCCCTTCCACGTTTTACAGTCGAGCAAGCCAGCACCATGCGATTAAACCCCAGCCAACAACAAGCCGTCGAATTCGTTACCGGGCCCTGCCTGGTGTTGGCCGGTGCCGGTTCCGGCAAGACGCGCGTTATCACCAACAAGATAGCCCACCTGATCCACCACTGCGGCTATCAGGCGCGGCACATCGCCGCCGTGACCTTTACCAACAAAGCCGCGCGCGAGATGAAAGAGCGCGTGTCGCAAACCCTGGGGCGCAAAGAGGCGCGCGGGCTGATGATTTCCACCTTCCACACCCTGGGGCTGGAAATCATCAAGCGGGAATATGTGGCGCTGGGCATGAAGTCCAACTTCTCGCTGTTCGACGACCAGGATCAGCTGGCGCTGTTGAAAGAGCTGACCGAAAAGTGGCTGGAAAGCGATAAAACGCTGGTGGCGCAGCTGATTTCGACCATCTCCAACTGGAAAAACGACCTGATCGATCCCCAGCGCGCGGCGGAGCTGGCGCGCTCGGAGCGCGACAAGCTGTTCGCCCACTGCTACGGCCTGTACCACGCCCATATGCGGGCGTGCAACGTGCTGGACTTCGATGACTTGATCCTGCTGCCGACGCTGCTGTTGCAACGCAACGAAGAGGTGCGCGAACGCTGGCAGCAGCGCATCCGCTATCTGCTGGTGGATGAGTACCAGGATACCAACACCAGTCAGTACGAGCTGGTGAAGCTGCTGGTGGGCAACCGCGCGCGCTTTACCGTGGTGGGCGACGACGACCAGTCGATCTACTCCTGGCGCGGCGCGCGGCCGCAGAACCTGGTGCTGCTGAAGGAAGATTTCCCGGCGCTGCAGGTGATCAAGCTGGAACAAAACTACCGTTCCAGCGAGCGCATTCTGAAGGCGGCCAACATTCTGATCGCCAATAACCCGCACGTGTTTGAAAAGCGGCTGTTTTCTGAACTGGGGTATGGCGAAGAGCTGAAGGTGGTGACCGCCAACAATGAGGATCACGAAGCCGAGCGGGTGGTGGGGGAGTTGATCGCCCACCACTTCGTGAAAAAGACCAATTACGGCGACTATGCGATCCTGTACCGCGGCAACCACCAGTCGCGGGTGTTTGAAAAGATGCTCATGCAGAACCGCATCCCGTACAAGATTTCCGGCGGTACGTCGTTCTTCTCTCGCCCCGAGATCAAGGATCTGCTGGCTTACCTGCGCGTGCTGACCAACCCGGAAGACGACAGCGCCTTCCTGCGCATCGTCAATACCCCCAAGCGCGAGATCGGCCCGGCGACGCTGCAGAAGCTCGGCGAGTGGGCCAACCAGCGCAACAAGAGTTTATTCCACGCCAGTTTCGATCTGGGGCTGAGCCAGCACTTGACCGGGCGCGGGCTGGAATCGCTCCAGCGCTTCACCCACTGGTTGGGCGGCATCGCCCAACAGGCGGAGCGTGAGCCGGTGGCGGCGGTGCGCGATCTGATCCGCGGCGTGGATTATGAAAGCTGGCTGTTTGAAACCTCGACCAGCCCGAAGGCCGCCGAAATGCGGATGAAAAACGTCAACACGCTGTTCGGTTGGATGACGGAAATGCTGGAAGGCAACGATCTGGACGAGCCGATGACGCTGACCCAGGTCGTGACGCGCTTCACCCTGCGCGACATGATGGAACGCGGCGAAAGTGAAGAGGAGCTGGATCAGGTACAGCTGATGACGCTGCACGCCTCAAAGGGGCTGGAGTTCCCTTATGTGTTCCTGGTGGGCATGGAAGAGGGCCTGCTGCCGCACCAGAGCAGCATCGACGAAGACAATGTCGATGAAGAGCGGCGTCTGGCCTATGTGGGGATCACCCGCGCGCAAAAAGAGCTGATTTTCACCCTGTGCCGCGAGCGCCGTCAGTACGGCGAGCTGGTGCGGCCGGAGCCGAGCCGGTTCCTGCTGGAGCTGCCGCAGGACGATTTGGCGTGGGAAACCGAGCGCAAAGTGGTGAGCCCGCAAGAGCGGATGCAGAAGGGGCAGAGCCATCTGGCCAATATTCGCGCCCAGCTGGCCAAGGCCAAAGGCGGGAATTAAAAGAAAGGGCGCTCATCGCGCCCTTGTCATGTCAACGTTGTTCTTCCAACCGCAGCGTCCAGTGGACGTAGCTCTGCCAGTGGCTTTCCTGCTCCAGCGCCTCGGCGCGCAGCGGATGCTGCTCCAGCCAACCCGGCGGCAAGATCACCGTCAGTTCATCGTCCTGATTGGCGCGTAAACGCACCGCCGGCAGCGTGTCGTCGCGGCGGCGGCTGGCGAAGATGATCGCCAGGCGCAAAATGCGGCACAGACGCTGCGCGGTGCGCGGCGGCAGGGCGTTTTGCTGGTTCAACAGCGACAGGTCGAGGGTGTTGCTCTGGTTTTGCAGCAGGGTGGCCAGCAGTTTTTTCTGCGCGGGGGTAAAGCCGGGTAAGTCCAGGTGGCGGATCAGGTAGGCGGCGTGTTGCGGCGCCTGCTTGAAATCGACGCTGAGGCCGAGTTCGTGAATCAGACTGGCGCTGTGCAACAGCTCGCGACATCGCGCATCCAACTGCCACTCGTTGGCGACCTGCTGCGAGAAGTTGGCGGCGAGCTGGCTGACGCGCTCGGCCTGCTCGGTATCGATCAGGTAACGGCGCTGCAGGTTGCGGATGGTGCGGATGCGAATATCCTGCTCCACCGGCAGATGCAGCATGCCGTAAACCAGGCCTTCACGCAGCGCCCCGCCGGCCAGCATCATGCTCTCGATGCCCAGCTCCTGGAAGATGGCCAACAGAATGGACAGGCCGCTCGGGAACACCAGCGCGCGCTCCAGCGTCAACCCTTCGATCTCCAGCTCTTCCAGCTTGCCGCACTGAATGGCGCGCTGTTTCAGCTGGCGCAGTTTGGGCAGGGTGATGCGCTCATCCATGCCCTGCGCCACCATGATTTCCTGCAGCGCTTGCACGGTGCCGGAAGCGCCGACGCAGATCTGCCAACCTTGCTGGCGCAATTGCGGTGCGATCGGCCGCACCATGTCGCGCGCGGCCTGTTCGGCGCGCTCGAAGTTTTCTTGCCCGAGGTTGCGATCGCTGAAGTAGCGTTCCAGCCAGGTGACGCAGCCCATCGACAGGCTATACAGCTGCGTTGCCTGTGCGCCGGTGCCGGTGACCAGTTCGGTGCTGCCGCCGCCGATGTCGACGACCAGCCGGCGATCCGGCCCGCCGGTGGTGTGCGCGACGCCGTGATAGATCAGCCGTGCCTCTTCTTCGCCGCTGATCACCTGTACCGGGCAGCCGAGGATTTGCTCGGCGGCCTGCAGGAACTCATCGGCGTTGGACGCCAGACGCAGCGTGGCGGTGGCGACGACGCGGATCTGCTCGCGCGGTATGTCCTGCAGGCGTTCGGAGAACAGCCGCAGGCACTGCCAGCCGCGTTGCATGGCCTCATGCGACAGGTGATTGTTCTGATCCAGCCCGGCCGCCAGGCGCACTTTGCGCTTGATCCGCGCCAGAGTCTGAATGCTGCCGGCCACCTCGCGCACTACCAACATGTGGAAGCTGTTGGAGCCGAGATCGATGGCAGCATAAAGCGTGCTGGAACTGAGCATGGCGATCAGCTCGAACGTTTACGGTTGTTGCGCGGCGCGCCGCCGCGACGAGGCGCGGAGTTGCGACGTGGGCCGTTGCCGCCGCGCGGGCGCGACAGGCGCTTCGGCGCCGGCAAATCGGTCAGCAGCGCATCGCTGTTGTACTTGCTCACCGGAATGCTGTGGTCGATATAGGTCTCGATCGCCGGCAGGTTGAGCGCATACTCTTCACACGCCAGGCTGATGGAGTGGCCGCTGGCGCCTGCGCGGCCGGTACGGCCGATGCGGTGCACGTAGTCTTCGCAGTCGTCAGGCAGATCGTAGTTGAAGACGTGCGTGACGGAAGGGATGTGCAGACCGCGCGCGGCGACGTCGGTGGCGACCAGAATATCGAGGTTGCCTTTGGTGAAGTCGTCGAGGATGCGCAGGCGTTTTTTCTGCGCCACGTCGCCGGTCAGCAGGCCCACGCGGTGACCGTCGGCGGCCAGATGGCCCCAGATGTCTTCGCAGCGGTGCTTGGTGTTGGCGAAGATGATGGCGCGATCCGGCCACTCTTCTTCAATCAGCGTCTGCAGCAGGCGCATTTTTTCTTCGTTGGACGGGTAGAACAGCTCTTCTTTAATGCGGTGGCCGGTTTTCTGTTCCGGTTCCACTTCAACATATTCGGCGTTGTTCATCTGCTCGAAGGCCAGTTCGCGTACGCGATAGGACAGGGTAGCGGAGAACAGCATGTTCAGGCGTTGATCGGCCGCTGGCATGCGGCGGAACAGCCAACGGATGTCTTTGATAAAGCCAAGATCGTACATGCGATCGGCTTCATCCAGCACGACGACCTGCATCGCGCCGAGATCGACATAGTTCTGTTTGGTGTAATCGATTAAACGGCCGGTGGTGCCAATCAGAATGTCCACGCCGCTTTCCAGCACTTTCAGCTGTTTGTCGTAGCCGTCGCCGCCGTAGGCCAGGCCCAGCTTCAGGCCGGTGCTCTGGGAGAGGGCTTCCGCATCGGAGTGGATTTGCACCGCCAGTTCACGCGTAGGCGCCATGATCAAGGCGCGCGGCTGATTGGTCTGGCGATCCTGTTTCGCCGGGTGGGTCAGCAAATAGTGAAAAGTAGACGCCAAAAACGCCAGCGTCTTTCCGGTACCGGTTTGCGCCTGACCTGCAACGTCACGCCCGGAGAGCGTGAGCGGCAATGCTAACGCCTGGATGGGCGTGCAATTGTGAAACCCTTTTTTCTCAAGGGCTTCAAGGACTAACGGGTGCAGGGCGAAGTCGGAAAACTTCTGTTCGGTCAAGTGTGTTTTGCTCATAGTGTGGTAGAATATCAGCTAACTATTGCTTTACGAAAGCACATCCGTTGAAATAAACGCGGTGCAATAAAATCACCTTGAGTTGGTTAATGCTACACCAACAAGGTAGACATAATCCTGTGGAGTAGAACATGAGCGATAAAATTATTCACCTGACTGACAGCAGCTTCGAAGCTGACGTGCTGAAAGCGGAAGGGCCGATCCTGGTCGATTTCTGGGCTGAATGGTGTGGGCCGTGCAAGATGATTGCTCCGATTCTGGATGAGATTGCCGAAGAGTTCGAAGGCAAACTGACCATCACCAAGCTGAATATCGATCAGAACCCGGCTACCGCGCCTAAGTACGGTATCCGTGGCATCCCTACGCTGTTGCTGTTCAAGAACGGTGAAGTGGCCGCGACCAAGGTTGGCGCGTTGTCCAAAGGTCAGCTCAAAGATTTCCTGAACGCGAATCTGTAATCGGGCGGGAAGCCCAGTATCAGGCGCCTGGCGGTGATGTTCAATTCACCGCTAGACGCCTGCCAAGAAGCGTGTTAAGTTTAACCACACTGCATATAGAACTTGCCCGAAGTTTTAAATCTAAAGAGTTTGAATCTAAAGCTATACTCTGTGTCGAACCACTGGCGTTGAAAGTAAACTGAACTCAGCCCGTGTTTTGGCAATCAAACGGTTTTGCAAAAATCATTTTTAAGGTACCTTCGATCTTCAACCGTCAATGCGTGCGCCCGATGTAAGCCATTTCTTACCGCGACGGCTCTGCGCCCGGTGATCGAACGTCCAGTAAACAGGCACGCATTTCGCTGCCATACCATTCACGATACAAGTTCGAGACATACCCCGAGTTTAAGAACCCACCACTATGAATCTTACCGAATTAAAGAATACGCCGGTTTCTGAGCTGATTACTCTCGGCGAAAATATGGGGCTGGAAAACCTTGCCCGCATGCGCAAGCAGGACATTATCTTCTCCATTCTGAAGCAACATGCGAAAAGCGGAGAAGATATCTTCGGCGACGGCGTGCTCGAGATATTGCAGGATGGATTCGGTTTCCTCCGCTCTGGAGACAGTTCCTACCTCGCCGGTCCCGACGACATCTACGTATCCCCTAGCCAAATCCGCCGCTTCAACCTCCGCACAGGTGACACCATTTCCGGTAAGATTCGTCCG
This sequence comes from Serratia sp. JKS296, assembly GCF_900215445.1. Taxonomy (NCBI): domain Bacteria; kingdom Pseudomonadati; phylum Pseudomonadota; class Gammaproteobacteria; order Enterobacterales; family Yersiniaceae; genus Serratia; species Serratia sp. JKS296. The sequence goes on along the minus strand of NZ_OCMX01000001.1, from coordinate 4,822,406 downwards.
CCAAAAGAAGGCGAGCGCTATTTTGCCCTGTTGAAAGTCAACGAAGTCAACTACGACAAGCCGGAAAACGCCCGCAGCAAGATCCTGTTCGAGAACTTGACGCCGCTGCACGCCAATTCCCGTCTGCGGATGGAGCGCGGCAACGGCTCGACCGAAGACCTGACGGCGCGCGTACTGGATCTGGCGGCGCCGATTGGCCGCGGCCAACGTGGCCTGATCGTGGCACCGCCGAAAGCCGGTAAAACCATGCTGCTGCAGAACATCGCGCAGAGTATCGCCTACAACCACCCAGACTGCGTGCTGATGGTGCTGCTGATCGACGAACGTCCGGAAGAAGTGACCGAGATGCAGCGTCTGGTGAAGGGCGAAGTGATCGCCTCGACCTTCGACGAGCCGGCTTCGCGTCACGTGCAAGTGGCCGAAATGGTGATCGAGAAGGCCAAGCGCCTGGTTGAGCACAAGAAAGACGTGATCATTCTGCTCGACTCCATCACCCGTCTGGCGCGCGCCTACAACACCGTGGTACCGGCCTCTGGCAAGGTGCTGACCGGTGGTGTGGACGCCAACGCCTTGCACCGTCCGAAGCGTTTCTTCGGTGCGGCGCGTAACGTGGAAGAGGGCGGCAGCCTGACCATCATCGCGACTGCGCTGGTTGATACCGGTTCGAAGATGGACGAAGTGATCTACGAAGAATTTAAAGGCACTGGCAACATGGAATTGCACCTGGCGCGTAAAATCGCCGAGAAACGCGTATTCCCTGCGATCGATTACAACCGTTCCGGTACCCGTAAAGAAGAGCTGCTCACCACCTCCGAAGAGCTGCAAAAAATGTGGATCCTGCGCAAAATCATTCACCCGATGGGTGAGATTGACGCGATGGAGTTCCTCATTAATAAGTTGGCGATGACCAAAACCAACGATGAATTCTTCGATATGATGAAACGCTCATAATTCGTTAAAAAATTCGCTGAACGCCACGCCTAGTCGTGGCGTTTTTTGCTTTTGGCGGATACGATAAGTAGCGGTAATGGAAAAGTAAGTTGTTTCTACGACTTATTGAGAATTCTTCTTGTTTTCGATATCTGAGTATGCGGCATGTTACTGCCGGAATTGGCCGCGGTGCTGGGGCGAATGAGAATGAATTCCCGCATCATAAGAAATGACTGAAAGGCAACGGGATCTCATGGCATAGCCTGTCGCCCATGTTAAGCTGCCTATCTTCTTACGAGATCTGTTAATTGTGAACCTACTCACTATGAGTACTGAAATTCTATTTGTTTTCCTATTCTCCTTAGCTTTCCTCTTTGTTGCCCGTAAGGTAGCGAAACGCATTGGGTTGGTTGATAAGCCGAACTATCGTAAACGTCACCAAGGATTAATTCCGTTGGTTGGCGGTATTGCGGTCTATGCCGGTCTATGTTTCGCTTTCTTTATATCGGAACAAAAGATTGCACACAGTGAACTTTACCTCACCTGCGCGGGCATTTTAGTGTTCATCGGTGCCTTGGATGACCGTTTTGATATCAGCGTTAAGATCAGAGCGTTAGTTCAGGCATTGGTAGGCATTGCCATGATGGTGTTCGCCGGTTTGTATCTGCGCAGCTTTGGCCATGTACTGGGGAACTGGGAAGTCTTACTGGGTCCCTTTGGCTATTTGGTGACGCTGTTTGCGGTATGGGCGGCTATCAATGCTTTCAATATGGTTGACGGCATTGATGGCTTGTTGGGTGGGTTGTCGTGTGTCTCCTTCGGTGCGCTGGGCCTGCTGCTGTACCTGAGCGGCCATAACGAGCTGGCGTTCTGGTGCTTTGCGATGATCGCTGCCATCGTTCCCTATATTTTGCTCAACCTCGGTATCCTCGGCCGCCGCTATAAAGTGTTTATGGGTGATGCCGGTAGCACCCTGATCGGCTTTACCGCCATTTGGTTGCTGCTGCAAAGTTCGCAGGGAGCCACTCGCTCGATCAATCCGGTGACGGCGCTGTGGATCATCGCGATTCCGCTGATGGACATGATAGCGATCATGTATCGTCGCTTGCGCAAAGGAATGAGTCCCTTCTCTCCCGATCGTCAACATATTCACCATCTGATCATGCGCGCCGGTTTTACGCCAAGGCAGGCTTTTGTGCTCATCACTCTGGCTGCCGTGTTGTTAGCTGCAGTTGGCGTGATCGGCGAGCGCCTGACTTTTATCCCAGAGTGGGTTATGTTGGCATTATTCTTGCTTGCTTTCTTCCTGTACGGTTACTGCATCAAGCGCGCCTGGCGGGTTGCGCGGTACATTAAGCGTATCAAGCGTCGCCTGCGGCGTTCGAGCGATAACAAGCAAGTATCTTAACCAGAGGCTTTTTGGCTGTGATGAATCCAGAAACAACGTCTGACAAGCATACCCCGGCGGTGGATAACGAACTCGATATCCGCGGCCTGTGCTGCACCCTGTGGCGCGGCAAACCGTGGATTATCGGCATTGCGGTGCTGTTCGCGGCGGTCGCGTTGATCGTCTCTTATCTGGTTAAGCAAGAGTGGAGCGCGACCGCAATCACAGACAAACCCACGGTGAATGCGTTGGGCGGTTACTACTCCCAGCAGCAGTTCCTGCGTAATCTGGATGTGCGCACGCTGCCGGCGACGGCCGGCGATCAGCCGAGCATCGCGGATGAAGCGTACAATGAGTTCATCATGCAACTGGCGGCTTACGATACGCGTCGCGATTTCTGGCTGCAGAGTGATTACTACAAGCAACGTCAGGAAGGGGATGCCCGCGCCGATGCGGCGCTGCTCGACGAGCTGATCAACAACATCCTGTTCACGCCGCGTGACGACAAAAAAGTCCCGAACGACGGCGTGAAGCTGACGGCGGAAACCGCGGCGGACGCCAACCGCCTGCTGCGTCAATACGTGACCTTCGCCAGCCACCGCGCTGCCCTGCACCTGAACGAAGAGATCCAGGGGGCGTGGGCCGCTCGTACCACCTCGATGAAGGCACAGGTCAAGCGCCAGGAAGCGGTCGCGGAGTCGGTTTACAAGCGCGAGCTGAACACCACGCAGCAGGCGCTGAAAATCGCCGAGAGCCAAGGGATCAGCCGCACGCAAACCGACACCCCGGCAGAACAGTTGCCGGATTCGGATCTGTTCTTGCTGGGCCGGCCAATGCTGCAGGCGCGTCTGGAAGGTCTGCAGGCCTCCGGCCCGACCTACGATCTGGATTACGATCAGAACCGCGCAATGTTGGCGACGCTGAACGTTGGCCCGACGTTGGATGAGAAGTTCCAGACCTACCGTTATTTGCGCACACCGGAAGAGCCGGTAAAACGCGACAGCCCGCGCCGGGTATTCTGGCTGATTCTGTGGGGCGCGATGGGCGCTTTGGTTGGCGCGGGTGTTGCCTTGGCGCGTCGGCCGCGTAGTTAAAAATAATATAATAATCTGATGCAGGGCGCGTGAGCGCCCCATTCGCAGGCTGGGCCTGCGATTAACCGACCAAAAGAGATTCGCTGTGAAAGTGTTGACTGTTTTCGGCACCAGGCCTGAAGCCATTAAAATGGCACCGCTGGTACATGCACTGGCCCAGGATGAGGCTTTTGAAGCAAGAGTCTGCGTAACGGCACAGCATCGTGAGATGTTGGATCAGGTATTGCGGTTGTTCGGGATCACGCCGGATTACGACCTGAACATCATGAAACCCGGCCAGGGGCTAACGGAAATCACCTGTCGCATCCTGGAAGGGCTGAAAGGGGTGCTGGAAGACTTCAAACCGGACGTGGTGCTGGTGCACGGCGATACCACCACCACGCTGGCGACCAGTCTGGCAGCGTTCTATCAACGCATCCCCGTCGGGCATGTCGAGGCCGGGCTGCGCACCGGCAATCTGTATTCTCCCTGGCCGGAAGAGGCCAACCGCAAACTGACCGGCCATCTGGCGATGTTCCACTTCGCGCCGACCGAGAACTCGCGCCAAAACCTGCTGCGCGAGCTGCTGCCGGACAACCGTATTTTTGTGACCGGCAATACGGTGATCGACGCGCTGTTCTGGGTGCGCGATCGCGTGATGAGCGATGCTGCGCTGCGCGCTGGCCTGGCGCAGCGTTACCCGTTCCTCGATGCCGACAAAAAACTGATTCTGGTCACCGGCCATCGCCGGGAAAGCTTTGGCGGCGGTTTTGAGCGGATTTGCAGCGCGCTGGCGGAGATCGCCCGCAGCCACCCGGAAGTGCAGGTGGTGTACCCGGTGCATCTCAATCCGAATGTCAGCGAGCCGGTGAATCGCATTTTGAAAGGCATCGACAACGTCATGCTGATCGAGCCGCAGGATTATTTACCGTTTGTCTATCTGATGACCCACGCTTACATGATCCTGACCGACTCCGGCGGCATTCAGGAAGAGGCGCCCTCGTTAGGCAAGCCGGTGCTGGTGATGCGCGACACCACCGAGCGCCCTGAGGCGGTAGATGCGGGCACGGTGCGCCTGGTCGGCACCGATGTGGCCAAAATTGTTGAAGCGGTGACCCGGCTGTTGACGGACGAAAGCGAATATCACGCGATGAGCCGGGCGCACAACCCATACGGCGACGGGCATGCCTGTCAGCGTATCCTCGAAGCTTTAAAGAATCATCAGGTGACACTATGAGTTTTGACACTATTTCGGTTATCGGCCTGGGTTATATCGGCTTGCCAACGGCGGCGGCGTTTGCTTCTCGCAAGAAAAAAGTGGTGGGTGTAGATGTTAACCAACATGCGGTAGATACCATTAACCGCGGCGCGATCCATATCGTCGAGCCGGATCTGGACAAAGTGGTCAAGGCCGCCGTCGACGGCGGTTTCCTGCAGGCGGTGACCAAGCCGCTGGCGGCCGATGCATTCCTGATCGCGGTGCCTACGCCGTTCAAGGGCGATCACGAGCCGGATCTGGCCTATGTCGAAGCGGCGGCGAAATCGCTGGCGCCGGTGCTGAAAAAAGGCGATCTGGTGATCCTCGAATCCACCTCGCCGGTGGGCGCCACCGAACAGATGGCGGAATGGTTGGCGCAGGCGCGCAGCGATCTCAGCTTCCCGCAGCAAGCGGGCGAAGCGGCGGACGTGAATATCGCCTACTGCCCGGAGCGCGTGTTGCCGGGGCAGGTGATGGTAGAGCTGATTCAAAACGACCGCGTGATCGGCGGCATGACGCCGAAGTGCTCGGAACGTGCCAGCGCGCTGTACAAGATTTTCCTCGAGGGCGAATGCGTGATCACCAACTCGCGCACTGCCGAGATGTGCAAGCTGACGGAAAACAGCTTCCGCGACGTGAATATCGCCTTTGCCAACGAATTGTCGTTGATCTGCGCCGAACAGGGGATCAACGTCTGGGAACTGATCCGCTTGGCGAACCGCCATCCGCGGGTGAATATTTTGCAGCCGGGGCCGGGCGTAGGCGGTCACTGCATCGCCGTCGATCCGTGGTTTATCGTGGCGCAAAACCCGCAGCAGGCGCGCCTGATCCACACCGCACGCCTGGTGAACGACGGAAAACCGCTGTGGGTGGTCGACCGGGTGAAAGCGGCGGTGGCCGATTGCCTGGCCGCCACCGATAAGCGCGCGTCCGAGGTGAAAATTGCCTGCTTCGGCCTGGCCTTCAAGCCGAATATCGACGATTTGCGTGAAAGCCCGGCGGTAGAAGTGGCGCACCTGATCGCCGAATGGCACGTCGGCGAAACGCTGGCGGTGGAGCCGAACGTCGAACAGTTGCCGAAGTCGCTGGCGGGCCATGTGACGTTGACGCCAATCGCTGAGGCGTTGCAGCAGGCCGATGTGATCGTGATGTTGGTCGATCACCAACAGTTCAAGGCCATCCGGCCGGAAGAGATCAAGCAAAGCTGGGTGGTGGATACCAAGGGAGTCTGGCGTTGAAGCGTATCTTGGTGACCGGTGGCGCCGGTTTCATTGGCTCCGCAGTTGTGCGGCACATCATCGAGGCCACCGGCGACAGCGTGGTGGTAGTGGATAAGCTGACCTATGCCGGTAACCTCGAGTCGCTGGCGGTGGTGGCCGAGAGCGAGCGCTATGCTTTCGAGCAGGTCGACATCTGCGATCGTGCTGAGCTGGATCGGGTATTTGCCCGGTATCAGCCGGACGTGGTGATGCACCTGGCGGCGGAAAGCCACGTCGATCGCTCTATCGATGGCCCGGCGGCCTTTATCGAGACCAACGTGGTTGGCACTTACACGATGCTGGAAGCGGCGCGCCATTACTGGCAGCCGTTGGCGGCGGAGAAGAAGCAGTCTTTCCGTTTCCATCATATCTCCACCGACGAAGTGTACGGCGACCTGCACGGCACCGACGATCTGTTCACCGAAACCACGCCATATGCGCCGAGCAGTCCGTATTCCGCCTCCAAGGCGTCGAGCGATCATCTGGTGCGTGCCTGGTTGCGCACCTACGGTTTGCCGACCCTCGTGACCAACTGTTCGAACAACTACGGCCCTTATCACTTCCCGGAAAAGTTGATTCCGTTGGTGATCCTGAATGCGGTAGCCGGCAAACCGCTGCCGGTATACGGCAACGGCGCGCAGGTGCGCGACTGGCTGTATGTCGAGGATCACGCGCGCGCGCTCTATCAGGTGGTGACCGAAGGCGTGGTAGGCGAAACTTACAATATCGGCGGCCATAACGAGCGCAAGAATATCGAAGTGGTGCAGACCATTTGCGATCTGCTGGAAGAACTGGCGCCGAACAAGCCGCAGGGCGTGGCGAACTACCGCGATCTGATCACTTACGTGAAGGATCGCCCGGGCCACGATATGCGTTACGCCATCGACGCCGGCAAAATCGATCGCGAGTTGGGTTGGCGGCCACAGGAAACGTTCGAAAGCGGCCTTCGCAAAACCGTGGTTTGGTACCTGAACAACGAAACCTGGTGGCGCCGGGTGCAAGACGGTTCTTATGCCGGCGAGCGTTTGGGGTTGTCAGATTAATCTAACGCCGCGCCGCTTTGCGGCGGCGCGGCGGGTTTTGGAGTACGTATGAAAGGTATTATTCTGGCTGGCGGTTCCGGTACGCGTCTGCATCCGATTACTCGTGGTGTGTCCAAGCAACTGCTGCCGATCTACGACAAACCGATGATCTATTACCCGTTGTCGGTGCTGATGCTGGCGGGAATCAAAGACATTCTGATTATCTCCACGCCGGAAGATCTGCCTTCATTCAAGAGGCTTTTGGGCAGCGGCGAAGCATTCGGCATTAATCTCAGCTATGCCGAACAGCCAAGTCCCGATGGCCTGGCTCAGGCCTTTTTGATCGGCGAAGAATTTTTGGCCGGTGAGCCGAGCTGCCTGGTATTGGGTGACAATATTTACTTTGGTCAGGGGTTCAGTCCCAAACTGAAAAGCGTTGCAGCGCGCACCACCGGTGCGACCGTGTTTGGCTATCAGGTGATGGATCCCGAGCGCTTTGGCGTGGTGGAGTTTGACGACCACTTCCGTGCGCTGTCGATCGAAGAAAAACCGGTTAAACCGAAGTCTAACTGGGCGGTGACCGGCCTGTACTTCTACGATAGCCAGGTGGTGGAGTTTGCCAAACAGGTGAAGCCTTCTGAGCGCGGCGAGCTGGAAATCACCAGCATTAACCAGATGTATCTGGAACGCGGAGAGCTGGCCGTCGAGCTGTTGGGGCGCGGTTTTGCCTGGCTGGACACCGGCACTCACGACAGCCTGCTGGAAGCCAGCAGTTTCGTGCAGACGGTCGAGAAACGCCAAGGCTTTAAAATCGCCTGTCTCGAGGAGATCGCCTGGCGCAATGGCTGGCTGGATGATGAGGGCGTGAAACGCGCGGCTCAGACGCTGGCCAAAACCGGTTACGGCAAATACTTACTGGATTTATTGCATGCGCGTCCACGCCAGTATTGAACCGCTGAATTGGGAGAGCGACTTCTTCCACTTGAAAAGCGCCAAGTTACATTTCGATAGCTCGGCAGCGCCCGTGGCCGAGGCTGATTTGGATGCTTATACGTTGGTGCAGGCCAAAATCCCCGCTTGCCGCCTGGAGTGGGCCGATGCGCTGTCGGCGCTGGGATTCCGGCTGGTCGAAGGGGAAGTGGACCTGGCAGTGAACGTTGCGTCTGAAAGCACGACGGCCGATGTCGCTTCGGCGGCTGCGGTGCGTCTGGCCGTTCCCGAGGATATCCCGTCATTGCGGGCTGCCGCCGGTGAGGTGTTCGCCGCCAGCCGGTTTCGTGCACCGTGGTACGATCGCGCCGATAGTGGGCGATTCTATGCGGCCTGGATCGAAAAAGCGGTGCTGGGCACCTTTGATCATCAATGTTTGCTGGTACTGAACAACCAGGGGCAACCCGAAGGCTTTGTCAGCCTGCGTGACATTGGCGGCCAGGAAACGCGCATCGGCCTGTTAGCGGCTTTCCCCGGCGCATTCGGCCGGGGCGTGGGCGCCAGGCTGATGACGGCGGCGATCGCCGAATGTCGACGGCAAGGGATGCAGCGCCTGCGGGTCGCGACCCAGGTAGGCAATATCGCCGCATTACGACTCTATCAACGACAGGGTGCCGTGATTGAAAGCACCGCGTATTGGTTATACAGAGGTAGACATGATTCCATTTAACGCTCCACCGGTTGTTGGCACTGAACTGGAATATATGCAGGCTGCCATGGGCAGCGGCAAGTTGTGCGGCGACGGCGGTTTCACCCGTCGCTGCCAGCAGTGGATGGAACAGCGTTTCGGCAGCGCGAAAGTGTTGTTGACGCCTTCCTGCACCGCGTCGTTGGAAATGGCCGCCATCCTGCTGGATATCCAGCCGGGTGACGAAGTGATCATGCCGAGCTTTACCTTCGTTTCAACCGCCAACGCCTTTGTGCTGCGCGGCGCCAAAGTGGTGTTCGTCGACCTGCGTCCGGACACCATGAATATCGACGAAACCAAAATCGAAGCGGCGATCACCGATAAAACCCGCGCGATCGTACCGGTGCACTACGCCGGCGTCGCCTGCGAGATGGATACCATCATGGCGCTGGCGAAGAAATATAACCTGTTCGTAGTGGAAGACGCCGCGCAGGGCGTGATGTCGACCTACAAAGGCAAGGCATTGGGCACCATCGGCCATATCGGCTGCTTCAGCTTCCATGAAACCAAAAACTACACCGCCGGCGGCGAAGGCGGCGCGACGCTGGTGAACGATCCGGCTCTGATCGATCGGGCGGAAGTCATCCGCGAGAAGGGCACCAACCGCAGTCAGTTCTTCCGTGGCCAGGTGGACAAATATACCTGGCGCGATATCGGTTCCAGCTATCTGATGTCTGACCTGCAGGCCGCCTACCTGTGGGGCCAGCTGGAAGTGGCGGAACGCATCAACCAGCGCCGTTTGGCTCTGTGGCAGAAGTACTACGACAGCTTCCTGCCGTTGGCGCAGTCAGGGCGCATCGAGTTGCCGATCGTGCCGGCGGACTGTGAGCACAATGCGCACATGTTCTATATCAAGCTGCGTGATATCGAAGAGCGCACGGCCTTTATCGACTACCTGAAGGAAGCCGAAATCATGGCGGTGTTCCACTATATCCCGCTGCACGCGTGCCCGGCCGGCGAACAGTTCGGCCGCTTTGCCGGCGAAGATCGTTACACCACGCAGGAAAGCGCGCGTCTGGTGCGCTTGCCGCTGTTCTACAATATGTCTGATGTCAATCAGCGTACGGTAATCAATACCATCCTGAGCTTCTTTGCCTGATATGTCGTTGGCAAAAGCATCGATATGGACTGCCGGCTCCACGCTGATCAAAATCGGCGTGGGGCTGTTGGTGGTGAAACTGCTGGCGGTGGCGTTTGGCCCCAGCGGGGTGGGGCAGGCGGGTAACTTCCGCCAGTTGATTACCGTGCTGGGCGTGCTGTCCGGCGCGGGCATTTTTAACGGCATCACCAAATACGTGGCGGAGTACCATCAGGATCCGCAGCGTTTGCGCCTGGCGGTCGGCACCGCGTCGAGCATCGTGCTGGGCTTTTCGACCTTGCTGGCGCTGGTGTTTTTGTTCGCCGCCGAACCGATCAGCATTGGGCTGTTCGGGCATGCCGATTACGTCGGCGTGGTGCGCGCCGTCGCTTTCATTCAGATGGGCATCGCCTACGCCAACCTGTTCATGGCGGTGCTGAAAGGCTATCGCGACGCGATGGGCAATGCGCTGGCGGTGATCGGCGGCAGCCTGATTGGCGTGGTGGCTTATTACCTGTGCTTCAAGCTGGGGGGCTATGAAGGCGCGCTGGCGGGGCTGGCGCTGGTGCCGGCGTTGGTGGTGTTGCCTGCCGGGCTGATGCTGTGGCGGCGCAAAACGTTGCCGCTGCGCTATCTGGCGCCGCGTTGGGACAAACTCGTGGCCGGCAACCTCGGCAAATTCACCCTCATGGCGTTGATCACCTCGGTGACGCTGCCGGTGGCTTACGTGATGATGCGTAACCTGCTGGCCGCGCATTACGGTTGGGATGAGGTGGGGATCTGGCAGGGCGTCAGCAGCATTTCCGATGCCTATCTGCAGTTCATCACCGCCTCGTTTACCGTCTATCTGCTGCCGACGCTGTCGCGGCTGACGGACAAGGGCGCCATCTCGCGGGAGATCGTGCGCTCGTTGAAATTCGTGCTGCCGGCGGTAGCGGCGGCGAGCTTTACGGTGTGGCTGCTGCGTGATTTCGCCATCTGGCTATTGTTCTCGGACAAATTCGTCGCCATGCGCGATTTGTTTGCCTGGCAGCTGGTGGGCGACGTGCTGAAAGTCGGGGCCTATGTGTTCGGCTATTTGGTGATCGCCAAAGCGTCGCTGCGCTTTTATATCCTGACGGAAGTCAGCCAGTTTCTGCTGCTGACGCTGTTCTCGCACTGGCTGATCCCGCTGCATGGCGCGCTGGGAGCGGCTCAGGCCTATATGGCAACCTACATCGTGTATTTCGCGCTCTGTAGCTGCGTGTTTCTTATTTATCGTAGACGAGTATGACCACACTGATTCACGTTCTGGGATCCGATATCCCGCATCATAACCAGACGGTGCTGCGCTTCTTCAATGACGTGCTGGCGCCGCGTCTGCCGGCTGAGCAGACGCGGCATTTTATGGTGGCGGCCAAGGATGTGGCGGCACTGGGAGATTTCCCCGCCCTGAACATTGAGCCCTACGCGGATAAGAAAAGCCTGGCGGCGGCGGTCATCGCGCGCGCCCAAGCCGATCGCGATACGCGTTTCTTCCTGCACGGCCAGTTCAACCCGGGGCTGTGGCTGGCGCTGCTGAGCGGCAAGATCAAGGCGCGTCAGGTCAGTTGGCATATTTGGGGCGCCGATCTGTATGAAGACGCCGCCAGCTGGAAATTCCGGCTGTTCTATCTGCTGCGCCGCATTGCGCAGGGGCGGGTAGGGAATGTGTTTGCTACCCGTGGCGACGTGATTCACTACCAGCAGCGCCATGCGCGGGTGCCGGCCTCGCTGCTGTACTTCCCGACCCGCATGGATCCGGCGCTGACCGACGTTCACGTCGAGAAAAACCTGGCCGGGCCGATGACGATTCTGGTGGGCAACTCCGGCGATCGCAGCAATCGGCATATCGAAGCGCTGCAGGCGATTCATCAGCAGTTCGGCGCCGACGTGCGCGTGATCCTGCCGATGGGTTATCCGGCCAACAACGATGCTTACATCGAGCAGGTGCGCGCCGCCGGATTGCCGCTGTTCGGCGAGAAAAACCTGCAGCTGCTCACGCAGCAGGTGGCGTTTGAGGACTACCTCAATATTCTGCGCGCCTGCGATCTCGGCTATTTCATTTTCAATCGCCAGCAGGGGATTGGCACCCTGTGCCTGTTGATTCAGTTCGGCGTGCCTTTCGTGCTCAGCCGGCAGAACCCGTTCTGGCAGGATTTGTCGGAACAGCACCTGCCGGTGCTGTTCTACGGCGACTCGCTCGACGAGGCGGTGGTGCGCGAAGCGCAGCGTCAGCTGGCGGCGGTGGATAAACAGGCGATCGCCTTCTTCAATCCGAACTATGTTGACGGCTGGCAGCAAGCCCTGGCGTTGGCAGCGGGAGAGCATTCATGACGTTGGCGCAATTCGGCGGCCTGTTTGTCGTCTATCTGGTCAGCCTGACGTTTATCCTGACGCTGACCTACCAGGAGTTTCGGCGCGTGCGCTTTAACTTCAACGTCTTCTTCTCGCTGCTGTATTTGCTGACGTTCTATTTCGGCTTCCCGTTAACCTGCCTGCTGGTGTTTCAGTTTGACGTCGAGGTGGTGCCGGTGGAGTTTCTGCTGTACGCCCTGCTGTCGGCGACGGCGTTTTACGCCATCTATTACGTCACTTACAAGACCCGGCTGCGCAAGCGCCGCACTCAGCCGCGCGCGGCGCTGTTTACCATGAACCGGGTAGAGACTCATATGACCTGGGTGCTGCTGGCGCTGGTGGCGATCGGTACCGTGGGCATCTTCTTCATGCAGAACGGCTTCCTGCTGTTCAAGCTCAATTCCTACAGCCAGATCTTCTCCAGCGACGTGTCCGGCGTGGCGCTCAAGCGGTTCTTCTACTTCTTCATTCCGGCGATGCTGGTGGTCTATTTCCTGCGGCAGGATCTGCGCGCCTGGTTCTTGTTCCTGGTGGCGACGGTGGCGTTCGGCATTCTGACCTACGTGATCGTCGGCGGCACCCGTGCCAACATTATCATCGCTTTCGCGCTGTTCCTGTTTATCGGTATCGTGCGCGGCTGGATCACGCTCTGGATGCTGGCGGCGGCGGGCATATTCGGCGTGGTCGGCATGTTCTGGCTGGCGTTGAAGCGCTATAGCCTGGACGTCAGCGGCGCGGAAGCGTTTTATACCTTCCTCTATCTGACCCGCGATACCTTCTCTCCGTGGGAAAACCTGGCGCTGTTGCTGCAAAATTACGACAAGATCGATTTCCAGGGCCTGGCGCCGATCTTGCGTGATTTCTACGTCTTTATCCCAACCTGGCTATGGCCGGGCCGGCCGGACGTGGTGCTGAACTCCGCCAACTATTTCACCTGGGAAGTGCTGAACAACCACTCCGGGCTGGCGATTTCGCCGACGCTGATCGGTTCGCTGGTGGTGATGGGCGGCGCGCTGTTTATCCCGATCGGCGCGATTCTGGTGGGCATGATCATCAAGTGGTTCGACTGGCTGTATGAGCTGGGCAAAACCGAGCCGAACCGCTATAAGGCGGCTATCCTGCAAGGATTCTGCTTCGGCGCGGTGTTCAACATGATCGTGTTGGCGCGCGAAGGGGTGGACTCATTCGTGTCGCGCGTGGTGTTCTTCTGCATTATTTTCGGCGCCTGTCTGGTGCTGGCGAAGTTGCTGTATTGGCTGTTCGATACCGCCGGGCTGATCAAGGCCAGAGTGACGCGTGCCCGCGCGCTGGCGTCTCCGCCTCGGGCCAACGGTCTTTTGTAAGGGTAATGAGAACGATGGAAACAAAGATTTCGGTGCCGCAGTATGAGCTGCGCGGTTTCAGCCTGTGGGGCTTTCGCGATATGGCGCATTGCATGGACTTTCTGTTCGACGGCGGCCGGGTCAAACAGGGCACGCTGGTGGCGATGAACGCGGAAAAGATCCTGAAGGCGGAAGAGGACCAGGCGCTGCATGCGTTGCTGGATGAAGCGGAGTACAAGTACGCCGACGGCATCAGCATGGTGCGCTCAATCCGCCGCAAATACCCGGCGGCGGATGTGTCGCGCGTCGCGGGCGCCGATCTGTGGGAAGCCTTGATGCAGCGCGCAGGCCGCGAAGGCACGCCGGTCTTCCTGGTCGGCGGCAAGCCGGAAGTCTTGGCGGAAACCGAGCAAAAGCTGCGCAGCCAGTGGAATGTCAACCTGGTGGGCAGCCAGGACGGCTATTTCAAACCGGATCAACGAGAGGCGCTGTTCGAGCGTATTCGCGCCAGCGGCGCCGCTATCGTGACGGTGGCGATGGGATCGCCGAAGCAGGAGCTCCTGATGCGCGACTGCCGCAAGGTGTATCCGCAGGCGCTGTATATGGGCGTGGGCGGCACCTACGACGTCTTTACCGGGCATGTGAAGCGTGCGCCCAAGGTGTGGCAGAACCTCGGTCTGGAATGGCTCTACCGCCTGCTCAGCCAACCCAGCCGCATCGGCCGACAGTTGAAGCTGTTGAAGTTTGTCGGCTACTACTACAGCGGCAAGATGTAACCCCTCATCCGGGGTGGAAAGTGCTGTTCCGCTCCGGACTGCTGTACCAATAATCTGCTTTTGCGCGTTTCTCCCGCATATCTATAACCCTCGGCCCTAAACGCCGCCGCATTTATTCCATAAAGTTTTAAATTGCGGTTTGCTTATAGCGGCGAAATGCGAAACGATACCGCCCGGAAATTATCCCTGGCCGCTGAAGCCTGATGCGACAGCGCTGAACGATGTTCTTCTCACGGTAACTTCGCTCCGACTACCCGTTGATGCCAACTCGAACGGCAGGGGATGATTTATTCTTTTAATAATGACAATAACGACCGGCAGCGGCCGGCAGGCAAACACAACCCGAGAAAAACTATTGAGGATTTATGGCACACAAAGAGAAACCGCAAGGGCTACACCGAGGCCTTGAGGCCCGGCACATCGAGCTTATCGCTCTCGGGGGCACCATCGGTGTCGGCCTGTTTATGGGATCGGCCAGTACGCTGAAATGGGCGGGGCCGTCGGTACTGCTGGCTTACATCATCGCCGGGCTGTTCGTATTCTTCATTATGCGTTCGATGGGGGAGATGCTGTTCCTTGAGCCGGTCGCCGGGTCGTTCGCCGTTTACGCGCACAAGTACATGAATCCCTATTTCGGCTACCTGACCGCCTGGGGCTACTGGTTTATGTGGATCGCCGTCGGCATTTCGGAGATCACCGCCATCGGGGTGTATGTGCAGTTCTGGTTCCCGGAAATACCGCAGTGGGTTCCCGCGCTGATCGCCGTGGCGATGGTGGCGCTGGCCAACCTGGCGGCGGTGCGTCTGTACGGTGAGCTGGAGTTCTGGTTCGCCATGATCAAGGTCACCACCATCATCGTGATGATTCTGGTGGGGCTGGGGGTGATCTTCTTCGGTTTCGGCAACGGCGGTGAACCTATCGGTTTCGCCAATCTGACGGCGCACGGCGGCTTCTTTGCCGGCGGCTGGAAGGGCTTCCTGTTTGCGCTGTGCATCGTGGTGGCGTCCTATCAGGGGGTTGAGCTGGTGGGCATCACCGCCGGGGAAGCCAAAAACCCGCAAGTGACGTTGAAACGCGCGATCAACAATATCCTGTGGCGCATCCTGATCTTCTATGTCGGCGCGATCTTCGTCATCGTGACCATCTTCCCGTGGAACGGCATCGGCACCACCGGCAGCCCGTTCGTGCTGACCTTCGCCAAGATCGGCATCGTCGCCGCCGCCGGCATTATCAACTTTGTGGTGCTGACCGCCGCGCTTTCCGGCTGCAACAGCGGCATGTACAGCGGCGGCCGCATGCTGTACGCCCTGGCCAAGAATCGCCAACTGCCGGCGGCGCTGACCAAGCTTTCCGCCAGCGGCGTGCCGGTCAACTGCATCGCCGTCACCATTGGCTGCCTGTTGGTGGGCTCCGCGCTGAACTACATTATCCCTAATCCGGAGCTGGTGTTCGTCTATGTCTACAGCGCCAGCGTGTTGCCGGGCATGGTGCCGTGGTTCGTGGTGCTGATCAGCCAGCTCTATTTCCGCCGCGCGCACAAGGAAGCGATCAAAAACCACAGTTTTAAGTCGATCATGTTCCCGTATGTGAACTATCTGACCATCGCTTTTCTGGTTTGCGTGCTGGTCGGCATGGGAATCAACCCGGATACGCGAATTTCCCTGCTGGTTGGGGCGATTTTCTTAGCGGGCGTCAGCCTGTGCTACTTCGCTTTCGGCATGCATAAGAAACATCATCCGGCTGAAAATCGGGTAGAAACGCGGCAATAAACGGTGAAAAGGGGCTACGGAGTGCGCTTTCCTGCGCAGGAGTGAGCAAAGCGTAATCAAACGCAACATTTCTGCGAAAAAGCACTAGACAGGATTGGCGTAAATCCGTAGTATCCCCTCCCGCAACGGCGCTACGCGCCCGTAGCTCAGCTGGATAGAGCGCTGCCCTCCGGAGGCAGAGGTCTCAGGTTCGAATCCTGTCGGGCGCGCCATTAAGTTTGTGCGCAGGAGCTGCGGTGGTAATATTACCGCGTGAGTAAGAAGAAGTAGTAATGGTGGCTATAGCTCAGTTGGTAGAGCCCTGGATTGTGATTCCAGTTGTCGTGGGTTCGAGTCCCATTAGCCACCCCACTTCCTGATGAAGTGAAGATTTAGCAGTATTTTGTGACAGTGCGAAGGTGGCGGAATTGGTAGACGCGCTAGCTTCAGGTGTTAGTGTTCTTACGGACGTGAGGGTTCAAGTCCCTCTCTTCGCACCACGCAAAATATCTGATAAATATAAGATTTATATGGACAGCGGTCTGATAAATCAGGTAGTATGAGCAACACAAATCGGCGAGTAGCGCAGCTTGGTAGCGCAACTGGTTTGGGACCAGTGGGTCGGAGGTTCGAATCCTCTCTCGCCGACCACATTCGAAAAACCTGCTTTTAAAGCAGGTTTTTTTTCGTCTGTCGTTTATGAGGATGAGTACCTCCGCAGGAGGAGCCTCGCGAAGCGAGACGAGAAGGCAGGCCCGCGCAGCAATGTGCGGGCTTTTTGCATCCATGAGGGCTGGCATCTTGTGCCTGCCTGTGAGCGTGTTGGTTTTCAGCGACATGACCATCCAGCGCTGTCGTCAGGTTGAGACAAATAATTTATTGATTTTAAAAGATAAAACCGGATTTGGCTTAAGCCGTCGTTTTGAAGCGACATTCTTATAACGGCCGCTGGCATGGAATGCCAGGGAGAGGTATCAGGCAGGGAGGGTGGGGAGGAAGTATAAATTATTTATATTTCAATGCATTGAATTAAATTTCCTATTGGAGACGGGCTCAATCTAAAAGTTGGCACGTCAAATGCAATATCTATAGCGTAGATGCTCATTCCACCTCTTATGTTCGCCTTAGGCTTCATAAACCCTGGGAATGACGCAGAGCCGATTTAGGGTGCCTATCGCCCACGAGAACGATGACTAACCCGTCATCACGCTCAGGGCAAAACGTTGAGTGAGGCACCGCCCCTGTTGTCCTAGACCTGATTGCTTCTTTATACACTTGCCATACGGCAAGTGTTTTTTTTTTGCGCCACAGAAAACCCTGGGCAAAAAAAGCGCGGCATTGGAGCCGCGCTTTTCTCACTTGGGCAGGGCGTTATTCGCCGCCGTTCTGTTTCAGCGTCAACATCAGTCCCTCACGTCGCATTTGCGCCGCTTCATCCGAACGATGCAGTTTTTCCAGCGTATCGGCCAACCAGGCGTAGTCGTAAGCATCCGGGCGCTGTTTCAGCGCTTCGCGGAAGGCGTCGGCCGCTTGCTGCCACTCGCCGTGCTTCATCAGCAGTTGCCCCAGCGTGCTGTTTAACAGCGGCGTCGCGCCGTGTTGTTTCATCTGCTGACGCAGCGCTTTCTCAAGCTGCTCGGGGTTGCCGGACTTCAGCCGCGGCAGCAATAGCACCAGACGCTCGTCGTATTGGCGCTTCAGGCTGTCGAGCACAATCTCCTGCGCCAGTTCGTGGTCGTTGCATTCGATCAGGTGTTCCACCATCGCGATTTGCAGCGGCACCTCGTGACGCGTCTTGCGGCTCTGATCTTTCCACCAGCGCTTCAGGCCTTCGCTGCCTTCGTCCGCCATCGCCTGATTCATCAGCCCGATATAAGCCTGTTGCTGCAATGCCTGCAACTGCTCTTCACTGTGGAGTTCGATTTTACGCATCGACGGCAGCACTTCCAGCAGCGACGCGTAGGCGCCGGTGCGCAGATAGGCTTGTTCCGCCAGGCGCAGCACTTCCGGATGGCGCGGCGCCTGGTTCAGCAGGCGATCGACGCCGTGGCGCGCGGCGTGGTTCTCGCCCTGCGCCAGCTGGATACGAACCCGGGTGATATCCACCGGCAGCTGATCGGTGTCGGCGGCTTCAGCGGCGCGCTCCAGATATTGGTTGGTGCGGAAGTCATCGCCGCGTTGTTGTGCGGCCTCGGCGGCCAGCAGGTAGTTCACCACCGGCTGTTCGGCGTGGTCGGCGTTGCGCGTCATCAGCTTTTCAACCTGCTTGTAGTCGCCTTCCGCCAGTTTGATCAGCGCGGCTTTGGTTTGCTGGCGCGCGCGGGTGCGCTTGCGGCCGATAAACCAACCGCGCGTGCGGGCGCCAGTACGGAAGATGCGGCGCAGGATCCACTCGATCGCCAGCAGCACCACGAACAGCAGCACCAACATGATCACCAGGCCGGTGACGCTGGTTTCAATATTGTAGTTATCGGTCTGGATCAGCACATAGCCCTGATGCCCGGCCAACATCGGCCCGAGCACCACGCTGGCGATCACCACCAGGAACAGAAATAGCACGCGTAACATGGCTTAACCCTCCTGATGAGCGGCAGGGGACTGGGTCATCAGGTTGCGCACCCGGGTCTGCATCACTTTTTCGAGCAGCGGCTGGCTTTTCAGCTGATCCGGCACGTCCATCGAGATCGACTGTTGGCTCAGGCTGTCCAGCTCTTCAAGGAAGGCCTTGGTCGCCGGGTCGGTGGTGTCGAAATAGGCGCGCACCCAGGTGGAGACGGTTTCCAGCGACTGCTTGTAGGTCTCGTTCTGGTGACGCGGAATGGCCTGTGCGGCCACCAGCAGGCGCGAACGGATGTTTTCGCGCAGGTAGATGTCCTGATTCGGGGCCAGCAGCGGTTCGGCGCTGGTATCGCGACGGCGGATGGTGATGAAGTCGGCCATGAAATTGCGCCAGCTCTTGGCCAGGTTCTGCCGCCATTCGCCGATCGAGCCGGAGAGCTCGCTGCTGTTTTGATCCATCGGCGCTTCGTCGGTGTCGTTATCGGCCAGGCGCAGGTTATCCACCTGATTGGACAGCTGATTGACCTTGAGGATGATGCCGTCGTAATCGACCTGGGTCAGCGTGGAAAGCGTGCTGATGTCTTCGGTAATGGCGCGGCGCACATCGAGCAGGCTCGGATCGTTCATATCCGCCAGGCTGGCGTCGGCGCTTTTCAGCAGCGCGGCGGCGCTGGTCACGTCCTGATCGCTCCACAGCTTGCGGCCGGCCATTTTCACCAGGAAATCGGCCTGCGCCAGCAGCCAGGTTTTGGCGTCGCTGCCGGAGATGGTCGCCACTTTTTCCTGCAGCTCGCTCAGTTGGCGCGCCAGGTTCGCCTGCTCGCGATCGGCGGCGTCCAGGGTTTTACCCTGTTGCTGCAGCAGGCCTTCCAGCGCATTTCTTTCCTGCTGTTGGCTCTGCTTCACGCCTTCAAGCTGCTGCTGCAGCGCCTGATTGGCGGCGATCAGCTGTTGCGCCTGCTTGTGCGTGTGGTAATAGCCGCCCGCGCCGAGGGCGATGACCAGCACGATAGCGATCGCGCCGAGCACCGGGCCGGTGTTCTTGCCTTTGCGGCTGGCAGCGGCTGGCTGCTGGGAGCTCTCAACCGCGGTGGTTGGCTCTTCAACCGGGGCGGCTGGGGTATTTTGTTCCGTCATAGTGGCACATCCCATAGTCAGATTATTGTAGCGCGCGGATCAGCGCGTCATTATCGGCGTTGTCAGCTACCCGAATCGTACGCCAGCCCAAATCCCGGGCGAGGGTAGCCAGGCGTTCGCTCACTACTACCAGGCGGCAACGCAGCAGCCATGAAGAACGATAGTAATCAGGAACTAAAGTATAGAGCTGTTGTAACATTTCACCGCTGGTCACCACCAGCGTATCCACACCGGCGCGCTGCCAGTGGGCGCTTTGCTCGCTGCCGTCATAGTGCACCGGGCTGCGTTGATAGCATTCATAATAGCTGACGTCGGCGCCGCGCTCGCTCAGCGTCGACCCCAACAGTTCGCGGCCGCCGTTGCCGCGCAAAATCAACGCGCGTTTGCCCGCCAGCTTTTGCAGCGCCGGCAGCAGCAGCAGCGTTTCGCTGATCTCGCGTTCGCGCGGGTATTCCACCGGCAAACTGCTGATGCGGTGCAGCGCCAGCCCGGTGGTGCGGCCGATGGCGTAATAAGCCAGGTGAGCGGGCCAGCTCAGCCCGGCGCGGCCAATGACCGAATCGGCATAGTTCACCGAATGCTGCGACAGCACGAACACCAGATCGCCGGCGTTCAACTGTTGCAACGCCTGCGGCAGCTGCGGCAGATCGCCGCCGGGGGCGAAGTCGATCAGCGGCGCATGATAGGCAACCCGGCCGAGTGCGCGCAGCCGGCTCACTAACTGCTCTCCCGAAGGCGATGGGCGGGTTACCAGGATCGTCATGCCGGCGGATTTCCCTGATAAACTTCGCGCAGGATCTCGCGCGCGCCGCGCGCCAGCAGCTCTTCCGCCAGCTCAACGCCCATCCGTTCGGCTTCGGCGGCCGGGCCGCGGCGTTCGCCGCGCACCATCTGGCTGCCGTCCGGCGCGCCGACCAGGGCGCGCAGCCACAGGCTGTCGCCATCCAGTTCGGCATAGCTGCCGATCGGCACCTGGCAGCCGCCTTCCAGGCGGGTGTTCATCGCCCGCTCGGCGCGCACGCGGGTTTCGGTGGCCGCATGGTTCAGCGGCGCCAGCAGCGCGCGGGTGACGCTGTCGTCGAGACGGCATTCAATGCCGACCGCACCCTGGCCGACCGCCGGCAGGCACTCTTCGGCGCTCAGCGGGCTGCGGATGCGTTGCTCCAGCCCCAGGCGCTTCAGGCCGGCCACCGCCAGAATAATTGCGTCGTAGTCGCCGTTGTCCAGCTTGGCCAGGCGAGTGCCGACGTTGCCGCGCAGGTCGCGCACGATCAGATCCGGGCGGCGTTCGCGCAGCTGGCACTGGCGGCGCAGGCTGGAGGTGCCGACCACGCTGCCCTGCGGCAGCTGATCGAGCGAGGCGAAACGATTGGAAACAAAAGCGTCGCGCGGATCTTCGCGTTCGCAAATGGTGGTCAAACCGAGCCCGGCAGGGAAATCGACCGGCACGTCTTTCATCGAGTGCACGGCGATGTCGGCGCGGCCTTCCAGCAGCGCCAGCTCGAGTTCTTTAACAAACAGGCCCTTACCGCCGACTTTCGCCAGCGGCGTATCCAGAATAACGTCGCCGCGCGTCACCATCGGCACCAACTCGACCTGCAGGCCGGGATGGCAGGCCATCAGACGTTGCTGCACATAATGTGCTTGCCAAAGTGCAAGCGGGCTTTGTCGGGTGGCAATTCGAATAATTTTGTCTAACATGCTTGTTACCGTTTTTATATTTCGCCATCCATCCTACCACTGAGAGCCAATACTGTCAGTGCAAGAAGCCGGAGGCGGAAAAAGGACAACGGAATCAAAGGGACGTGTGATGTGCTTTGGGGCAGTTAACACTGCGGGTAAATCGTTTAGGGAAGCGCTACAATAATTGTGAAGCGTTACCTCCTTTACGGTCAATCAGCAAGGTGTTAAATTGATCACGTTTCCAGCAATAAGTCGCCAAATATTCTTCTTACACTAACGGCGCTTATGGAATACGGGTTTTTTTCTAAACACCGGGATAATCAGGCGAGACGTCTTGTACCTCTACATCGAGACATTGAAGCAGAGACTGGATGCGATCAATCAGCTACGCGTCGATCGCGCCCTGGCGGCTATGAAGCCCGCGTTTCAACGGGTATACAGTCTGCTGCCCACCTTACTGCACCACCACCACCCGCTGATGCCGGGTTACCTGAACGGTAACGTTCCCCACGGCATTTGCCTCTACACGCCTGATGAAACTCAACAAGAATACCTGAACGATTTAGAAGACAAATGGGGCAGCCCGTTTGACAAACCGGCCAGCGGCGAGCTGCCGATCACCGGCGTCTACTCGATGGGCAGCACCTCGTCTATCGGCCAAAGCTGCAGCTCGGATCTCGACATCTGGGTCTGCCACCAGTCCTGGCTGGACAACGAAGAACGCACCCGCCTGCAGCAAAAATGCAGCCTGCTTGAGAAGTGGGCCGCCTCGATGGGGGTGGAAGTCAGCTTCTTCCTGATCGATGAAAACCGTTTCCGCCATAATGAAAGCGGCAGCCTGGGCGGCGAAGATTGCGGCTCGACGCAGCACATCCTGTTGCTCGACGAATTCTATCGCACCGCGGTGCGCCTGGCCGGCAAACGCATCCTGTGGAACATGGTGCCGGGCGAAGAAGAAGCGCACTACGATGAATACGTGCTGTCGCTGTACGCGCAGGGCGCGCTGACGCCGAACGAGTGGCTGGATCTCGGCGGCCTGAGTTCGCTGTCGGCGGAAGAGTACTTTGGCGCCAGCCTGTGGCAACTGTATAAGAGCATCGATTCGCCTTACAAGGCGGTGCTGAAGACCCTGCTGCTGGAAGCCTATTCCTGGGAATACCCCAATACCCAACTGCTGGCGACGGACATCAAACACCGGCTGCATCAGGGCGAGATCGTCAGCTTCGGGCTCGACGCCTACTGCATGATGCTTGAGCGCGTGACCCGCTACCTGACCGACATCAACGACACCACCCGCCTCGATCTGGCCCGCCGCTGTTTTTACCTGAAAGTATGTGAAAAGCTGTCGCTGGCCAAGGCCTGCGTCGGCTGGCGGCGCGAGATCCTCAGCCAGCTGGTCAGCGAGTGGGGCTGGAGCGAAGAGCGTCTGGCGATGCTGGACAACCGCGCCAACTGGAAAATCGAGCGGGTGCGCGAAGCGCATAACGAACTGCTCGACGCGATGATGCAGAGCTACCGCAACCTGATCCGTTTCGCTCGCCGCAACAACCTCAGCGTCAGCGCCAGCCCGCAGGATATCGGCGTGCTGAC
Source organism: Serratia sp. JKS296 (assembly GCF_900215445.1). Lineage (NCBI taxonomy): Bacteria > Pseudomonadati > Pseudomonadota > Gammaproteobacteria > Enterobacterales > Yersiniaceae > Serratia > Serratia sp. JKS296. The sequence goes on along the minus strand of NZ_OCMX01000001.1, from coordinate 4,799,530 downwards.
CCGCAAACTGTATGCGGCGTTCGAAGCGCTGCCCGGCAAGGTGACGCTGGTGAACCCGCAGATTTCACCGGACCTGTCGGAAAACGATTTAACCTTTATTCACGTGCCGGTTGGCCGCGCCAACCGCACCGGCTGGTACCTGTACAATCAGGCGCCGGCCATGGATTCTATCGTCAGCCATCAGCCGCTGGAATATAACCGCTACCTGAACAAGCTGGTGGCCTGGGCCTATTTCAACGGCCTGCTGACGCCGCAGACCCGCCTGCACATCAAGAGCGGCAACCTGTGCGACACCGCCAAGCTGCAGGAGCTGGTGGCCGACGTTTCCCATCACTTCCCGCTGCGCCTGCCGGCGCCGACGCCGAAAGCGCTGTACAGCCCGTGCGAGATTCGCCATCTGGCGATCATCGTCAATCTGGAAAACGATCCGACCGCCGCCTTCCGCAATCAGGTGGTGCACTTCGATTTCCGCAAGCTGGACGTGTTCAGCTTCGGCCAGCAGCAGCAGTGTCTGGTGGGCAGCATCGATCTGCTGTACCGCAACTCCTGGAACGAGGTGCGCACCCTGCATTTCAGCGGTGAGCAGTCGGTGCTGGAAGCGCTGAAAACCATTCTCGGCAAAATGCATCAGGACGCCGCGCCGCCGGAATCGGTGGAAGTGTTCTGCTACAGCCAGCACCTGCGCGGCCTGATCCGCACCCGTATCCAGCAACTGGTGTCGGAGTGCATCGAGCTGCGCCTGTCCAGTACCCGTTTGGAACCCGGCCGCTTCAAGGCGGTGCGCGTCGCCGGGCAGACCTGGGGGCTGTTCTTCGAGCGCTTGAGCGTATCGGTGCAAAAGCTGGAGAATGCGGTGGAGTTTTACGGCGCCATCTCCAACAACAAGCTGCATGGCCTGTCTATCAAGGTGGAAACCGATCAGGTGCATCTGCCGCCGGTGGTGGATGGCTTCGCCAGCGAGGGGATCATCCAGTTCTTCTTCGAAGACACCTCAGACGACAAGGGCTTCAACATCTATATTCTGGATGAGTCGAATCGGGTTGAGGTGTATCACCACTGCGAGGGCAGTAAAGAGGAGCTGGTGCGCGACGTTAGCCGCTTCTATTCCTCGTCGCACGATCGCTTCACTTACGGCTCCAGCTTCATCAACTTCAATCTGCCGCAGTTCTATCAGATTGTGCAGCTCGACGGGCGCACGCAGGTGATCCCGTTCCGCAGCAACGTGCTGTCCAGCCTGTGCGTGACGGTGGCCGACGGCGCCGCTCAGCCGCTGAAGCAGCAGTTCCAGCTGCATTGACGCCGCAAGGGCTCGGTTGCCGAGCCCTGCTTAGCTTCAGGAAAAATGCAGTTCCTCGCCGGCCTGCGCGCTGGCCGCTTCGCTGAGCAGCTGATAAAACGGCTGCCCGCTGCGATCGCATAGCCAAACGCCGTCGCGGTAGTTGAAGTGGTAACCGCCGGCCTTGGTGGCGAGCCACACCTGGTGCAGCGGCTCCTGGCGGTTGATGACGATTTTGGTGCCGTTTTCGAAGCTCAGCGTCATCACGCCGCCATTGGTTTCGTAATCGATGTCCGCATCGCCGTCAAAATCGTCCAGTGTCTCTTCAATATTCAGCATCAGCTGGTCGGCCAACTGGTGAAACTCGCTGTCGTTCATATTCAATTCCTATTGCTTTTCATGATCCACCTGCGATTATAGAGACCTTGGACGCATGAATTACAGGCATTAATGCAAATGAAAAAACAACTACGCTATGCGCTGATGGCAGTTCTGGTTACCGGCCTCGCCGGCTGTGGTCTGAAAGGCCCGCTTTACTTCCCGCCTGCCGATCCCGCCAGCCAGAAACCGGCCAAGCCGCCGGTGCAAACGGGCGATCAGGTGCAAAAGAACCAGCAGGAGCAGTCTGGCTCTCAGCAAAAACCGTCGATGGTTGACCAGTAACACCCTGTTTGCGGTGGCGAGCGCCGCCGTAAAATCAAGACGGATAGCGCGTCCAGATAGCGGAGTATGATATGCAGTTCTCCAAAATGCACGGTCTGGGCAACGACTTTATGGTGGTCGATGCCGTTACACAGAATGTCTATTTTTCACCTGAGCTGATCCGCCGGCTGGCCGATCGGCACCTGGGCGTCGGCTTTGACCAGATGCTGGTGGTAGAACCGCCTTACGATCCCGAACTGGATTTTCACTACCGAATTTTTAACGCCGACGGCAGCGAAGTGGCGCAGTGCGGCAATGGCGCGCGTTGCTTCGCGCGTTTCGTGCGGCTGAAAGGGCTGACCAACAAACGTGACATCCGCGTCAGCACCCAAACCGGGCGCATGGTGCTCAGCGTCACCGACGACGATCTGGTGTGCGTCAACATGGGTGAGCCGAATTTCGACCCGCAGGCGGTGCCGTTCCGCGCCGCCAAGGCTGAAAAGACCTACATCATGCGCGCGGCGGAACATACCGTGTTGTGCGGCGTGGTGTCGATGGGCAACCCGCATTGTGTTTTGCAGGTGGACGACGTAAAAACCGCCAAGGTGGAGCTGCTCGGGCCGGTGCTGGAAGGGCATGAACGCTTCCCGGAACGGGCCAACATCGGCTTTATGCAGGTGGTCAGCCGCGATCACATCAAGCTGCGCGTTTATGAGCGCGGCGCCGGTGAAACGCAGGCCTGCGGCAGCGGCGCCTGTGCGGCGGTGGCGGTGGGGATCCAACAGGAATTGCTGTCAGAAGAAGTGCATGTAGAACTGCCGGGCGGCAGCCTGCATATTCGCTGGAAAGGGCCGGGCAACCCGCTGTTTATGACCGGTCCGGCAACCCATGTCTATGACGGATTTATTCATCTATGAAAAGCGTAGAAGAACAGAGCGTCGCCGGCCTGGCGCTGGATGACGACACCGTGATGCAGTACCTGCTGCAGAACCCGGATTTCTTTATTCGCAACGCGCGCCAGGTTGAGCAGATGCGCGTGCCGCACCCGGTGCGCGGCACCGTTTCGCTGGTGGAATGGCATCTGGCCCGCCAGCGCAATCACATCGAACGGCTGGAAGAAGAGATCACGCTGCTGATGGAGCAGGCCAGCGCTAACGAAGGGCTGTTCGCCCGGTTGCTGCACCTGCAGGCCGATTTGGCCACCGCCGACAGCTTGCAGGACATGCTCAACCGGCTGCAGCGCTGGGCGCGCGGCTTCGGTTTGGCCGGCGCCACGGTGCGCCTGTTCGCCGAGCGCTGGAATATCGGCGCGCCTTCCGATTTCACCCATCTGGCGCTGACGCGTTCGGCGTTCGAGCCGTTCCGCATCCAGCGGCTGGGCAGCGAACAACACTACCTCGGCGGCCTGAACGGCCCCGAACTGCTGCTGCTGTTGCCGCAGGCCAAACAGATCGGCCAGATTGGTTCGGTGGCGCTGTCGATGCTTGGCGACGACGGCGAGCTGGGCATGGTGATCTTCAGCAGCCGCGATACGCAACACTATCAGCAGGGCATGGGCACGGTGATGCTCAATCAACTGGCGCGCATGCTGCCGGAACTGCTGGAACGCTGGATCGAACGCGCATGACGCCGATTGCGCCCAGCCTGCAGCAGCCGGTGGACGCTTTTCTGCGTTATCTCAAGGTAGAACGGCAACTTAGCCCACTGACGCAGCTCAGCTATTCACGCCAGCTGGCGGCGCTGATGCGCATGGCGCAGGAGATCGGCGTCACCGACTGGGCGGCGCTGGACGCCGCCCGGGTGCGCATGCTGGCGGCGCGCAGCAAACGCGCCGGCCTGCAGTCCGCCAGCCTGGCGCTGCGGCTCTCTTCGTTGCGCAGTTTCCTCGACTGGCTGGTCAGCCAAGGCGTGCTGCACGCCAACCCGGCCAAAGGCATCCGCACGCCGCGCAGCGGTCGCCATCTGCCGAAAAATATCGACGTCGATGAAATGAACCAGCTGCTGGAGATCGATCTCAACGATCCGCTGGCGGTGCGGGATCGCGCCATGCTGGAGGTGATGTACGGCGCCGGCCTGCGTCTCTCCGAGCTGGTGGGGCTGGATTGCCGCCATGTCGATATGGCGGCCGGCGAGGTGTGGGTGATGGGGAAAGGCAGCAAAGAGCGTAAACTGCCGATCGGGCGCACCGCCGTCACCTGGCTGGAACACTGGCTGGCGATGCGCGATCTGTTCGGGCCGGAAGATGACGCGATGTTCCTGTCCAATCAGGGGCGGCGCATCTCGACGCGCAACGTGCAAAAGCGCTTCGCCGAATGGGGCGTGAAACAGGGCGTCAACAGCCATATTCACCCGCACAAACTGCGTCACTCCTTCGCGACCCACATGCTGGAGTCGAGCGGCGATCTGCGTGCGGTGCAGGAGCTGCTCGGCCACGCCAACCTGACCACCACGCAAATTTATACCCACCTCGACTTTCAACATCTGGCGAACGTGTACGATGCCGCGCATCCGCGCGCCAAACGGGGGAAATCCTGATGCATTTTTATCGCCCGCTGCGCCCGCTGGCGGCGCTGACTTTCGATCTGGACGACACGCTGTATGACAACCGTCCGGTGATCCGGCAAACCGAGCAGCAGTCGGTGGCCTTCCTGCAGAGCTACCATCCCGGCCTGAACAGCTTCCAGTCGGCGGATTTCCACCGCTTGCGCCAGGAGCTGCGCGAGCAGGATCCGGAGATCTACCACGACGTCACCCAGTGGCGCTGGCGCGCCATTCATCTGGCGCTGAGCCGGCAGGGGCTGCGCGACGCCGAAGCGGCGATCGGGGCCGATGCGGCGATGCAAAACTTCGCGCTGTGGCGCAGCCGCATCGAGGTGCCGGAAGCGACCCACGCCACGCTGAAGGCTCTGGCCGCGCGCTACCCGCTGGTGGCGATCACCAACGGCAACGCCGATCCGGCGCAGTGCGGCCTGGACGGCTACTTCCAGTTCGTGTTGCGTTCCGGGCCGGACGGGCGCGCCAAGCCATACCAAGACATGTATCACCTGGCCGTCGAACGGCTGGGCGTGGCGCCCGAGCAGATCCTGCACGTGGGCGACGATCTGACTACCGACGTCGCCGGCGCGCTGCGCGCGGGGCTGCAGGCCTGTTGGATCAACGATCGGCAACGCTGCCTGATGCAGGCCGCCGACAGCCGCCTGCTGCCGCATATTGAGATTTCGCAGTTGGCATCGCTGACAGCATTGTTATAATCCCTGCCAGAACTCTGTATAAATTTCCAGTGAAAAACCCGTCACCGGCGGGTTTTCCCTTAACCATTAGTGGTGCCTATGGACGTCTCCGATCTGCTCGACAGCCTGAATGAAAAACAACGTGAAGCCGTGGCGGCGCCGCGCAGCAACCTGTTGGTTCTGGCCGGAGCGGGCAGCGGCAAGACGCGGGTGCTGGTGCATCGCATCGCCTGGCTGCTGTCGGTGGAGAACTGCTCGCCGTATTCGATCATGGCGGTGACCTTCACCAACAAGGCGGCGGCGGAAATGCGTCACCGTATCGAACATCTGATCGGCACCAGCCAGGGCGGCATGTGGATCGGCACTTTCCACGGTCTGGCGCACCGCCTGCTGCGCGCTCATCATCTGGAAGCCAACCTGCCGCAGGATTTCCAGATCCTCGACAGCGACGACCAGCTGCGGCTGCTCAAGCGCATCATCAAGGCGCTGAACGTCGACGAGAAGCAGTGGCCGCCGCGTCAGGCGATGTGGTACATCAACGGCAAGAAAGATGAGGGCCTGCGCCCGCAGCACGTCGAAACCTACAACAACCCGGTGGAGGCCACCTGGCTGCGCATCTACCAGGCCTATCAGGAAGCCTGCGATCGCGCGGGGCTGGTGGATTTCGCCGAGCTGCTGCTGCGCGCGCACGAGCTGTGGCTGAACAAGCCGCATATCCTCAACCACTACCGCGAGCGTTTCACCAACGTGCTGGTGGACGAATTCCAGGATACCAACAGCATCCAGTACGCCTGGATCCGTCTGCTGGCGGGCGGCAACAGCAACGTGATGATCGTCGGCGACGATGACCAGTCGATCTACGGCTGGCGCGGCGCGCAGGTGGAAAACATCCAGCGCTTCCTGAAGGATTTCCCCGGCGCGGAAACCATCCGCCTGGAGCAGAACTACCGTTCCACCAGCAACATCCTGAAAGCGGCCAACACCCTGATCGCCAACAACGACGGGCGCATGGGCAAAAACCTGTGGACCGAAGGCGGCGAAGGCGAGCCGATTTCCCTCTACTGCGCCTTCAACGAACTCGACGAAGCGCGCTTCGTGGTCAACCGCATCAAGACCTGGCAAGACAACGGCGGCGCGCTGAACGACTGCGCCATCTTGTACCGCAGCAACGCCCAGTCGCGCGTGCTGGAAGAGGCGCTGCTGCAGACGGCGATGCCGTACCGCATCTACGGCGGCCAACGCTTCTTCGAACGTCAGGAAATCAAGGATGCGCTGGCTTACCTGCGCCTGATCTCCAACCGCAACGACGACGCGGCCTTCGAGCGCGTGGTCAACACCCCGACGCGCGGCATCGGCGACCGCACCCTCGACGTGGTGCGCCAGGCGGCGCGCGATCGCCAACTGACGTTGTGGCAGGCGACGCGCGAACTGATGCAGGACAAGGTTCTGGCCGGCCGCGCCGCGTCGGCGCTGCAGCGCTTCATCGAGCTGGTGGAGTCGCTGGCTCATGAAACCGCCGATATGCCGCTGCACGTGCAGACCGACCGGGTGATCCGCGATTCCGGGTTGTTCATCATGTATGAGCAGGAAAAGGGCGAAAAGGGGCAGGCGCGTATCGAAAACCTTGAGGAACTGGTGACGGCGACGCGCCAGTTCAGCTATCAGGAAGAAGATCAGGATCTGATGCCGCTGCAGGCGTTCCTGTCGCATGCGGCACTGGAAGCGGGCGAAGGCCAGGCCGACGCCTATCAGGATGCGGTGCAGCTGATGACCCTGCACTCGGCCAAAGGGCTGGAGTTCCCGCTGGTGTTTATCGTCGGCATGGAAGAAGGCATGTTCCCGAGCCAGATGTCGCTGGATGAAGGCGGCCGTCTGGAGGAGGAGCGCCGTCTGGCCTATGTGGGCGTAACGCGCGCCATGCAGAAGCTGACGCTGACCTACGCCGAAACGCGCCGTCTGTACGGCAAAGAGGTTTACCATCGGCCGTCGCGCTTTATCGGCGAACTGCCGGAGGAGTGCGTGGAAGAAGTGCGCCTGCGCGCCAGCGTATCGCGCCCGGTCAATCACCGCCGCATGGGCACGCCGATCAGCGAGAACGACACCGGATACAAGCTGGGTCAGCGCGTGCGCCATCCCAAGTTTGGCGAAGGCACCATCGTCAATCTGGAAGGCAGCGGCGAGCACAGCCGGCTGCAGATCGCCTTCCCGGGCGAAGGCATCAAGTGGCTGGTGGCGGCCTACGCTCGGCTGGAAACGGTATAAAGAGAGGGGCGATTTGCAGGAGTTTCAGCCCCTGCAATCGTTCATCATCAGTGAGGGTAGCGATCGCCGACCTGCGCGGTGGCATACCAGCGCATCACCGCTTCGGTGCCTTCGCCGCCTTCCTGCGGCGCCCACGGCATGCAGTCTTCTTCGGTCAGCGCCTGATACGGACCCCGCTTCACTTCGAACACCACGCCGCCGGCATCGACCGACAGCACCGCATGCCAGGTAAATGCCGGCATCTCCAGCACTTTGGTTTCTTCGCCGAGCAGGGTGCGCTGCGTCACGACGCCGTCATCGTTGAACTGCAGCACGACAAAACGGCCGCGCAGCGGCGTCAGCAGCTCCCAGGTTTGCGGGTGGCGGTGCGGGCGGATATAGGTGCCGGGTTCCATGGCGATCGCCAGGCGTTGCACCGGGTCGCTCAGCTCTTCGTGTAAGGTGCGGTGCGCGCGCAGGCGGGGCACGCTGGCGGCCTGTTCGCTCATCGCGGTCAGTTCATGGGCGGTAATCTGTTTCATCGTTTAAATCCGCATGCTTGTCGTACCATTAGGGTGATGTCATCTTAGCAACATTCTTGGTGGCGGTAAGCGATCGCCGCGACTTTTTCAGTACGGTTTAAGCGCCATTTCTGCCATTGATCATCGTGATGATTTGTTGCGCAATTATCCCGCCTAACGTGTTGACAGGCTTTTTCTTCTCGGCGTAACATGCGCGCACTATTATCATTGAGGACAGACGCCTTGGACACACCCAGTAGATACTGGCTCACTGACCTGCGCCGCAGGTATAACTTCTAAGGCTCTCCGTTTTTGCTGATAGCCTTCGTGGTTGTCGGCGACCCCGCAAAGCGTCGCTATGAGTCAGATCTCTTCATGGTCTGAAACAATCGGTGATACGCATCCCCTCTGTTTCTGTGCTTCAACGCGTTGTCCGCACCCGTTACCTTCACGGAGTTTTGGCACATGCTGAGCGCTTTTAAATTAGATAACCGCCGCTTGTCCCGTCTGGAACTGGACGACTCGGATGATCTCACGTCATCGCTGTGGGTTGATCTGGTCGAGCCGGAAGAGGGCGAGCGTGAGCGCGTGCAGAATGAGCTGGGACAAAGCCTGGCGACGCGTCCCGAACTGGACGACATCGAAGCCTCCGCCCGTTTCTTCGAAGACGAAGACGGTCTGCATATCCACTCCTTCTTCTACTTCGAAGATGCGGAAGATCACGCCGGCAACTCCACGGTGGCCTTCACCATCCGCGACGGCCGCCTGTATACCCTGCGTGAGCGTGAACTGCCGGCGTTTCGCCTGTACCGCATGCGCGCCCGCAACCAGACCATGCTCGAAGGCAACGCCTACGAACTGCTGCTGGATTTGTTCGAAACCAAGATTGAACAGCTGGCGGACGAGATAGAGAACATCTACAGCGATCTGGAACAGCTCAGCCGGGTGATCATGGAAGGGCATCAGGGCGACGAATACGACGCCGCGCTGTCGACGCTGGCGGAGCTGGAAGATATCGGCTGGAAGGTGCGTTTGTGTCTGATGGATACCCAGCGCGCGCTCAACTTCCTGGTGCGCAAGGCGCGTTTGCCGACCGGCCAACTGGAGCAGGCGCGTGAAGTGCTGCGCGACATCGAATCCCTGCTGCCGCACAACGAATCGCTGTTCCAGAAGGTGAACTTCCTGATGCAGGCGGCGATGGGCTTCATCAATATCGAACAGAACCGCATCATCAAGATCTTCTCGGTGGTGTCGGTGGTGTTCCTGCCGCCTACGCTGGTGGCCTCCAGCTACGGCATGAACTTTGAATTCATGCCGGAACTGAAATGGTCGTTCGGCTACCCGGGCGCCATCACCTTGATGATCCTGGCGGGCCTGGCCCCTTACCTGTACTTCAAGCGCAAGAACTGGCTGTAACCCGGCGGCGCCGGGCTCAGCGCAGCTTGCGCTGGGTATAGAGCGCGTCGAGGGTGAACAGGATCAGCGCCGCCCAGATAAAGCCGAAGGTCACCAGCTTGTCCTGGCCGATGGTCTCGCCGTAGAAGGTGACCGCCAGCAGGAACATCAGCGTCGGGCCGAGATACTGGAAGAAACCGAGCGTCGACAGGCGCAGCCGGGTAGCCGCCGCGGTGAAGCACAGCAGCGGCACGGTGGTGACGATGCCGGCGGCGACCAGCAGCAGATTCAGCGACCACGGGTTGGCGCTCAGGTGGCTGGTGGGGCTATCGGCGAACAGGAACAGGTAGCCCGCCGCCACCGGCAGCAGCCACAGCGTTTCAATCAGCATGCCGGTCTGCGCGTCGATGGCGATTTTTTTGCGCAGCAGGCCGTAGAAGGCGAAGCTGAACGCCAACCCCAGACCGATGATCGGCAACGAACCGAACTGCCAGAGCTGCACCAGCACCCCGGTGAACGCCAGCGCCACCGCCACCCACTGCATGCGGCGGAAACGTTCGCCGAGAAACAGCATCCCCAGCAGCACGTTAACCAGCGGGTTGATGAAGTAGCCCAGGCTGGCTTCCAGCATATGGTGATTGTTCACTGCCCAGATGAACAGCAGCCAGTTGCCGCCGATCAACAGCGCGGTGACCGCCAGCAACAGCAGCCGTTTGCGGTTTTGGCAGGCGGCGCGCACTTTCGGCCAGTTGCGGCCCAGCGAGATCAGCGCCAGCATGAAGAAAAACGACCAGATGATCCGGTGGGTGAGGATCTCGTCCGCGGACACTTGCTGGATCAGTTTGAAATAGGCCGGGGCGATGCCCCACATAAAATAGGCGGCCAGGGCGAAGAAAATGCCCTGACGCGTTTGCTTTGCGTCCATGACGTCACTCTGGTGGGGAACGTAAGATGCGGTGAGTGTACTGAAGTCGCTCACCGCACACAATCATCAGCCGACCAGATAGGTGGCGGTGGCGGTCGCGATATGCAGGCCGTCGTGGTTATGCAGTTCTACGCGCGCGACGGCGACCTTGTTGCCGCTGCGCAGCACGCTGGCGGAGGCGACGAAGTGTTCGCCGCGGCCGGGGCGCAGATAGTCGACGCGCAGATCGATGGTGCCCATGCGCGACAGTTTGGCGGCGATCTCTTCTTCGATCAGCGGTTCCAGGCGCGTCAGCACGCCGCCGGCGCAAGCCAGCCCGGCGGCGACATCCAGCACCGCGGCGATCACGCCGCCGTGCAGAATTTCCTGTGCGGCGTTGCCCACCAGCTTGCGCTGGTTGGTGAAGCTCAGTTCGACGTAGTCATCGTCGAAGCGGCGCAGCTCCAGGCCAAGCTCGCGGTTGAACGGCATGTGGTAGACAAAAATTTCGCCGATCTTGCGGCGGGCGGCTTCCAGGGTCAGTGGTGTGGTCGACATAGCGGGTTTCCGTTTTTCTTTTGCGTTTTAAGGGAGCTAACTGGTCAGTCCAGGTTAATGGAATGTTGATTTTATGCTTAACCTTTGTTGCTTTCCAGACTATTCCAATAAAACCGGACCGCGCTGCGGTAAAGCCTCCTTTGTGTGTAAAATGGCCTGATTTTTTCCGGGCTTGCCCTTTTTCGTTGGAGTGAGGAGAGGTTATGCGCATTTTGTCAGGGATCGTTTCCGCCACGCTGCTGATGCCGGCGCTGGCATTGGCTGAGGAAGCCAAAGAGCAGCAGATTCACGATAGGCCGGCGGTGCGCGGCAGCATTATCGCCAACCTGCTGCAGGAGCACGATAATCCGTTCACGCTGTATCCTTACGATCCCAATTACCTGTTGTACACCGACACCAGCGATATCAACAAAGAAGCCATCAAGACGTACAACTGGGCCGACAAGGCGCGCAAGGACGAGGTGAAATACCAGCTTAGCCTGGCGTTTCCGCTGTGGCGGGGCATTGCCGGCGACAATTCGGTGCTCGGCGCGTCTTATACTCAGCGCTCCTGGTGGCAATTGTCCAACCGCGGCGAGTCTTCGCCGTTCCGCGAGACCAACTACGAGCCGCAACTGTTCGTGGGGTGGGCGACCGATTACCGCTTTGCCGGTTGGACGCTGCGCGATGTTGAAATCGGCGTTAACCATCAGTCTAACGGCCGCTCGGACCCGACGTCGCGCAGCTGGAATCGCGGTTATGCGCGGCTGATGGCGCAAAACGGCAATTGGCAGGTGGATCTCAAGCCCTGGTTCCGTTTCTCGGAGAGCTCGAGCAACGACGACAACCCGGACATCACCAAATACATGGGATACTACCGGTTGAAGGTCGGTTACGCCTGGGGCGACAGCGTGTTCAGCGTCGACAGCCACTACAACTGGAACAGCGGCTACGGCGGCGCGGAACTGGGCTGGAGCTACCCGATCACCCGCAACGTGCGATTCTATACCCAGGTGTTCAGCGGCTACGGCGAATCGCTGATCGACTACAACTTCCGGCAGACACGGGTGGGCGTTGGTGTCATGCTGAACGATATTATGTAATCATACCCGGTGGGTGTGTACCGATGAAAAAATGGGGAAGTGTGTGTCAACCGCAGCAGTGATTAACAGAGAGTTGCTGGCCGAGCAGGTATTGCGCGATACCTTCGGCTACCAGCAATTCCGTCCGGGCCAACAAACGATTATCAATGCCGCGATCGGCGGGCAGGATTGCCTGGTGGTGATGCCGACCGGCGGCGGCAAGTCGTTGTGCTACCAAATCCCGGCGCTGGTGATGGACGGCCTGACCCTGGTGGTTTCCCCGCTTATCTCGCTGATGAAGGACCAGGTCGACCAACTGTTGGCCTACGGCGTTTCCGCCGCTTGCTACAACTCGACGCAAACCCGCGAGGAGCAGTTGGACGTCATGGCCGGCTGCCGCAACGGCACCATCAAGATGCTGTACATCGCGCCGGAACGGCTGATGATGGAAAGCTTCCTCAACCTGCTCGATCACTGCCCGCCGGCGATGCTGGCGGTGGATGAGGCGCACTGCATCTCGCAGTGGGGCCATGACTTCCGGCCGGAATATCGCGCGCTGGGCCAGCTGAAACAGCGCTTCCCGGCGATGCCGGTGATCGCGTTGACCGCCACCGCCGACGAAGCCACGCGCGGCGATATCGTGCGCCTGCTGTCGCTGCAGGATCCGCTGGTGCAGGTCAGCAGCTTCGACCGGCCGAACATCCGCTACACGCTGGTGGAAAAATTCAAACCGCTCGATCAGCTGTGGCGCTTCGTGCAGGATCAGCGCGGCAAGAGCGGCATTATCTATTGCAACAGCCGCGCCAAGGTGGAAGACACCGCCGCGCGCCTGCAAAGCCGCGGGCTGAGCGTCGGCGCCTACCACGCCGGGCTGGACAACGAGCGCCGCGCCCAGGTGCAGGAAGCGTTCCAGCGTGACGATCTGCAGGTGGTGGTGGCCACCGTCGCCTTCGGCATGGGCATCAACAAACCCAACGTGCGCTTCGTGGTGCATTTCGACATCCCGCGCAATATCGAATCCTATTATCAGGAGACCGGCCGCGCCGGGCGCGACGGCCTGCCGGCCGAAGCCATCCTGCTGTACGATCCGGCCGACATGGCCTGGCTGCGCCGCTGTCTGGAGGAAAAACCCGCCGGGCAACAGCTGGACATCGAGCGCCACAAGCTGAACGCCATGGGGGCGTTCGCCGAGGCGCAAACCTGCCGCCGCCTGGTGTTGCTCAACTACTTCGGCGAAGGCAAACACGAGAACTGCGGCAACTGCGATATCTGCCTCGATCCGCCCAAGCGCTATGACGGGCTGGAGGACGCGCGCAAGGCGCTGTCCTGCGTGTACCGCGTCGGCCAGCGCTTTGGCCTCGGGTACATCGTGGAAGTGCTGCGCGGCTCCAACAACCAGCGCATTCGCGAATACGGTCACGACAAGCTGCCGGTGTACGGCATCGGCCGCGATCAGACCACCGAACACTGGACCAGCGTGCTGCGTCAGCTGATCCACCTGGGCTTTATCACCCAGAACATCGCCATGCACTCAGCGCTGCAATTGACCGAGGCGGCGCGTCCGGTGTTGCGCGGCGAGGTGGCGCTGCAGCTGGCGGTGCCGCGTATTCAGAGCCTGAAGTCGCGCAGCAGCGCCAACCAGAAATCCTACGGCGGCAATTACGATCGCAAGCTGTTCGCCAAGCTGCGCAAACTGCGCAAATCGATCGCCGACGAAGAAAACATTCCGCCTTACGTGGTGTTCAACGACGCCACGCTGCTGGAAATGGCCGAACAGATGCCGATCAAGGCCGGCGATCTGCTGAGCGTCAACGGCGTCGGCCAGCGCAAACTGGAGCGTTTCGGCGCGCCCTTTATGGCGATGATCCGCGACCATCTCGACAATGACGAAGACTGAGGGCGATATATCATGCTGATGCTGTTTCTCACCGTGGCGCTGGTGCATCTGATTGCGCTGATGAGCCCGGGGCCGGACTTCTTTTTCGTGTCGCAAACCGCCGCCAGCCGCTCGCGCCGCGAGGCGATGATGGGCGTGGTCGGCATTTCGCTCGGCATCGTGGTATGGGCCGGCGTGGCGTTGATGGGGCTGCATCTGATCCTGCAGAAGATGGCCTGGTTGCATCAGATCATCATGGTTGGCGGCGGCATTTACCTGTGCTGGATGGGGTGGCAACTGCTGCGTTCCGCGCGGGCGCAGCAAGCGCAGCCGGCGGCGGAGGCCCAGGTGGCGTTGCCGAAGGCCGGGCGCAGCTTTATTCGCGGCTTCCTGACCAATTTGTCCAACCCGAAAGCGGTGATCTATTTCGGCAGCGTGTTCTCGCTGTTCGTCGGCGACAGCGTCGGCGCCGGAGCGCGCTGGGGGCTGTTCTTGCTGATCGTCGCCGAGACCTTCGTCTGGTTCAGCCTGGTGGCGGTGGTGTTTGCGCTGCCGGCGATGCGCCGCGGCTATCAGCGGTTGGCCAAGTGGATAGACGGTGTGGCGGGCGTGCTGTTTACCGGCTTCGGGTTACATCTGATATTTACCCGCTAACCGCAGTGAAATGCCCAAGGCCGAGCAGCGATGCCCGGCCTTTTTTGTCAGGCTTTGCGGGCGGTCGCCAGCAGCCCCGCCACCAGAATGAACAGCGAACCGAACAGTCGGTTGAGCAGCTGCATCTGGCGCGGCGTTCTCAGCCAGCCGGCGATGCGCGTCGCCAGGGTGGCGTAACCGATCATCACCAGAATATCCACCACCACGGTGGTGACGCCGAGCACCAGATACTGCTCAGCCTGGGGCTGATTGGGCAAGATGAACTGCGGGAACAGCGCGGCGAGGAACACGATGCTTTTCGGGTTGGTCAGGTTGACCAGCACCGCGCGGCGGAACAGACGGCGGCGCGGCATGCTGCCCGCCAGCGCATGCAGATCCAGCGCCCCGGCGGCGCGCCATTGCTGGATGCCGAGCCACACCAGGTAGGCGGCGCCCAGCCATTTCAGCAGCTCGAACGCCAGCAGCGATTGCGATATCAGCGCGCCGAGGCCGATGCCCACCAGCACGATGTGCGCGCTCAACCCGACCTGCAGCCCGGCGATCGACGCGGCGGCGCCGCGATAGCCGTGGCTGATGCCGGTGCTCATGGTATTGATGGCGCCTGAACCGGGGGAGAGGCTCAGGATAAGCGTGGTCAGCAGATAGGTTAACCACCAGTCCAAGGTCATGGTGCTTCGGCTCCCTGAAAGTGTCGTTTTGTGCCACAATGCGCCGAGGCGGCGCCGTTTTTGTAAGAATTGAATCACAATACGCTAGTATGATTTCTTGTGCCAGCGGTCACATTTTTCCGCCGGCCCCACAGGGAAAACGCTCTCGATGACCTCGTTCACTCTCAGCTCCGATGACTGGTTAACGCGTGAAACGCAGTTCGCTGCCTTCGCCACCGGGCCGCTGCTGGATTTCTGGCGGCAGCGCGAAGAAGGCGAATTCAGCGGCGTGGACGGCGTGCCGATCCGCTTTGTGCGCTTCAGTTCCGCGCGGCATCAGCGCGTGGTGGTGGTCAGCCCCGGCCGCATCGAAAGCTATGTGAAATACCCCGAGGTGGCCTACGATCTGTTCCACTGCGGCTACGACGTGGTGATCGTCGATCATCGCGGCCAGGGGCGTTCCGGGCGTTTACTGGCGGATACGCACCGCGGTCATGTGGTAAACTTCGCCGACTACGTGGACGATTTCGAGCAGCTGTGGCTGCGCGAGGTCGAATCGCGCGGTTATCGGCAGCGCTTCGCGCTGGCGCATTCGATGGGCGGCGCGATCCTGGCGCAGTTCCTGCAGCGCCGGCCGCAGGCGTTCGACGCGGCGGCGTTTTGCGCGCCGATGTTCGGCATCCGGTTGCCGATGCCGGGTTGGCTGGCCGATCGCATTCTCGACTGGGCGGAGATCCGCCCGGCGATCCGCGATTATTACGCGGTGGGCACCGGCCAGTGGCGTCCGTTGCCCTATGTGGTCAACGTGTTGACCCATAGCCGCGAGCGTTACCGGCGCAGCCTGCGCTATTATGCCGATTACCCCGAGCTGCAGGTGGGCGGGCCGACCTACCATTGGGTGCGGGAGAGCATCCGCGCCGGCCGGCAGATTATCGCGCAGGCCGGGGAGATCACCACGCCGCTGTTGCTTTTGCAGGCCGGTGAAGAACGGGTAGTCGACAACCGTTCGCACCAGGCTTTTTGTCAGGCTCTGTCAGACGCGGGGCGCCCTTGCGAAGGGGGGCTCCCGTGGGTTATCAACGGCGCACGCCATGAGATCCTGTTCGAGCGGGACGCGCTGCGCGCCGAAGCACTGAACGCAATTCTGCGCTTCTTTGCTCAACACTTAGGCGGCGCGCTGCCGCCGACAACTCCATCAGAGGTTAGAACATAACGCTATGTATCACGTCGTCGCTTCCGATTTAGATGGCACGCTGCTGTCTCCCGACCATACCCTGTCGCCGTACGCTAAAGAAACGCTGAAGTTGCTGACTCAGCGCGGCGTGCATTTCGTGTTCGCTACCGGCCGCCACCATATCGACGTGGCGCAGATCCGCGACAGCCTGGAGATCAGCGCCTTTATGATCACTTCCAACGGCGCACGGGTGCACAACACCGCCGGCGAACTGATTTTCAGCCACAACCTGGACGGAGATATCGCCCGCGATCTGTACGGCATGCTGCACGACGATCCGGATATCACCACCAACGTCTACCGTAACGACGATTGGTTTACCAACCGCGAAAGCCCGGAGCAGGAAGAATTCTTCCAGGAGTCGGTGTTCAAATATCAGCTGTTTGAGCCGGGCCTGCTGGAAACCGACGGCGTCTGCAAGGTTTACTTCACCTGTGAAGATCACGAGCGGTTGCTGCAGGTGGAAGACGCCATCAACGCGCGCTGGGGCGATCGGGTCAACGTCAGCTTCTCGTTCCCGACCTGCCTGGAAGTCATGGCGGGCGGCGTGTCGAAAGGGCATGCGCTGGAAGAAGTGGCCAAGATCATCGGCTATACGCTGCAAGAGTGCATCGCCTTCGGCGACGGCATGAACGATCTGGAGATGTTGTCGATGGCCGGCAAGGGCTGCATCATGCGCGACGCGCATCAGCGCCTGAAGGACATGCTGCCGGAGCTGGAAGTGATCGGTTCCAACGTCGATAACGCGGTGCCGCACTACCTGCGCAAGATGTTCCTCTGAAATAACCTTTAAATAATAAGGGCGCCTTGCGGCGCCCTTGGCATTACTTGTGCTGGCCCTGCTTCTGCAGGAACTGCACGCCCTTGTCCGGGAAGTCGGTGAACACGCCGTCGACGCCGGCCTGGTTGTAAATCACGTCATACAGCTGGTTTACGTCGGTCACATACTTCGGCAGCGCATCGGCGCGGATGGTGAACGGATGCACCGCCAGCTTGCTGGCGTGCGCTTCTTTCACCATGTCGGTCAGCACGATGTGGCCCGGCTTGGATTGATCCGCCACCACCAGCATGTGGTAGTCCGGCCCGATGCCGTCGGCATACTGAGCGATTTTCTTCATCGCGCCCGGTTTGAACATCCAGTCGTAGTCGTATTCCACCCACTTGCCGTCGGCTTTCTGCTCGTAGGTTTCCTGCCAGTCGTTATAGGCGATCAGCTGCACCAGCTTCAGATCCATGCCCAGCTTCGGTTCCAGCTCGTTCTTGATGCGTTTGAGCTCGTTGGCGTCGAAGCACTGCAGGTAGACGTTGTCGTTCTTGCCGGTGTAGCCGTACTGCTTGAGCACCGCCAGCACTTTGCTGGAGATGTCTTTGCCTTCCTGTTTGTGGAACCACGGCGCCTTGATTTCAGGGTAGATGCCGATGTTCTTGCCGGTCGAATGGTTCAGACCCTGCACGAACTCGATCTCTTCCTGGAAGGTGTGCACGCGGAAGTCGGATTTGCCCATCGGGAAGCGGCCAGGGTAGCCCTGCACTTTCTTGCCGTTTTCGATTTCAAAGCCTTCGGTGAACTTCAGCGATTTGATCTCCGCCAGCGTAAAGTCGATGGCGTAATAACGGCCGTCTTTGCGCGCGCGGTCCGGGAAGCGTTCGGCGACGTCGGTGACGCGATCGAGGTAATGGTCGTGCAGCACCACCAGCTCGTTGTCTTTGGTCATCACCAGATCTTGTTCGAGGTAATCGGCGCCTTGCGCGTAGGCCATCGCCTTCGCCGGCAGAGTGTGTTCCGGCAGGTAGCCGCTGGCGCCGCGGTGGGCGATCACCACTTTGTCCGCCGCCTGCGCGGCGCTGACCATTGAGGTGGCGAGAATGATCCCTGTCAGCAGGGCTTTGACTTGAGTCCGCATTCCGTTTTCTCCGTGTTGTTGGGGGCAGGGTAGTAAAAAGGCCGCAGGGCGGCCTTTAAATCATGCAAAAGTCGTGTGACGGTTAGCCGCGCTTGCCGGCAGCGATTTCCGCGTGGTGTTTCTTCTCGTTCAACATGGTCAGCAGCAGCAGGATAACCGCCAGCACGCCGCCGCCGATCATCACCATGAAGCCGCCGTCCCAACCGAAGAAGTCTACGGTGTAGCCGACGATGGCGCTGGCCGCGACCGAGCCGCCCAGGTAGCCGAACAGGCCGGTGAAGCCCGCGGCGGTGCCGGCGGCTTTCTTCGGCGCCAGCTCCAGCGCGTGCAGGCCGATCAGCATCACCGGGCCGTAGATCAGGAAGCCGATGACCAGCATACAGATCATGTCTACGGTCGGGTTACCGGCCGGGTTCATCCAGAACACCACGGTGGCGATGGTCACCAGCGTCATGAAGAACACGCCGGTGGCGCCGCGGTTGCCTTTGAACACTTTGTCCGACATCCAGCCGCACAGCAGGGTGCCCGGGATACCGGCGTATTCGTACAGGAAGTAAGCCCAGGAAGACTTGTCCAGCGCGAAGTGCTTCACTTCTTTCAGGTAAGTCGGCGACCAGTCCAGAATGCCGTAACGCAGCAGGTAGACGAACACGTTAGCGACCGCGATGTACCACAGCAGCTTGTTCGGCAGGATGTACTGCATGAAGATCTGCTTGGCGGTCAGCTCTTCTTCGTCTTTTTCGCTGTAGTCGTCCGGGTAGTCGTTTTTGTACTCTTCAATCGGCGGCAGGCCGCAGGATTGCGGGGTGTCGCGCATCAGGGCGAAGGCGATCAGGGCCACCAGGATGGCGCCGAAGGCCGGCATGTACAGCGCCGCGTGCCAGTCGTTGAACCAGGCCATGCCCAGCAGGAACAGCAGCGGCGGCAGGCCGCCACCCACGTTGTGGGCGCAGTTCCAGATGGAAACGATGCCGCCGCGTTCTTTCTGCGACCACCAGTGCACCATGGTGCGGCCGCACGGCGGCCAACCCATGCCCTGGAACCAGCCGCACAGGAACAGCAGGACGAACATGATGGCGATGCTGGAGGTGGCCCACGGCACGAAGCCCATGAACAACATCACCGCCGCCGCCAGGATCAGGCCGGCAGGCAGGAACACTCGCGGGTTGGAACGGTCGGAGACCGAACCCATGATGAATTTGGAGAAGCCGTAGGCGATGGAGATGCCCGACAGCGCGAAGCCGAGGTCGCCGCGGCTGAAGCCTTGTTCGATCAGGTAAGGCATGGCCAGGGTGAAGTTCTTACGCACCAGATAGTAAGCGGCGTAACCGAAGAAGATCCCCAGGAAAATTTGCCAGCGCAGCTTACGGTAGAGCGGGTCTACCTTATCGCTCGGCACACGGGCGATGTGTGCGGCCGGCTTAAAAATACTCAACATGAGCGCCTCCGATGGCTTTATCTGTTATCACATCAATATGACCTTTTACGTTCATTTGATGATTGAGCGGATATCGAATGTGGTGTTTTTGTGTTCCATAACGAGCGCCATTGTCATCAAATACGCCTGGTGTCGCTGTGACGAATGGCGCAATTGTTACACTTTCATGAAACCACGGCGGATTTTGAGCGATTCGTTAACGTTATGAAATAGAAAAACGTCCAAAAATCGTGATTATGATCACATTGATGGTTTTTTGTGGACATTTTTATTTCGTTTTATGTTCGTTCTTGTTCCTTATCAAACAAAGACCCTAATAACCGTGGCTCAATAGGCTCATAACTACCGATCCTGAGGGAGCGACATGAGCAGCTATTTTGACGGCGGCGAAACGGATGTGATCATCATCGGCGGCGGCGCCACCGGCGCAGGCATTGCCCGCGATTGTGCGCGGCGCGGCTTGCGCTGCATTTTGCTGGAGCGTCACGACATCGCCACCGGCGCCACCGGCCGCAACCACGGCTTGCTGCACAGCGGCGCGCGCTATGCGGTGACCGACGGCGAGTCGGCGCGCGAGTGCATCGAAGAGAACCGCATCCTGAAACGCATCGCGCATCACTGTATCGAGCGCACCGATGGGCTGTTCATCACCCTGCCGCAGGACTCGCTGGACTATCAGCAGCAGTTTATCGCCGCCTGCCGCCAGGCCGACATCGACGCCGAGGCGATCGACCCGCAGCTAGCGCTGCGGCTGGAGCCGGCGGCTAACCCGGCGCTGATCGGCGCGGTGCGGGTGCCGGACGGCACCGTCGATCCTTTCCGGCTGACCGCCGCCAACATGCTGGACGCGCGCGAACACGGCGCGCAGATCCTGACTTACCACCAGGTGGTGGGGCTGCTGCGCAGCGGCGACCGGGTGACGGGCGTGCGCGTTTACGACCATCAGAATCAGCGGCGCTATGAGCTGCACGCACCGGTGGTGGTTAACGCCGCCGGCATCTGGGGCCAGCAGATCGCCGAATACGCCGATTTGCGCATCCGCATGTTCCCAGCCAAGGGAGCGCTGCTGATCCTCGGTCACCGCATCAACAATATGGTGATCAACCGTTGCCGCAAACCGGCGGACGCCGACATCCTGGTGCCGGGCGACACCATCTCGCTGATCGGCACCACCTCGACCCATATCGACTACGACCAAATCGATAACATGCTGGTGACGCCGCAGGAGGTGGACATTCTGATCCGCGAAGGGGCGCTGCTGGCGCCCACTCTGGCGCAGACCCGCATTCTGCGCGCCTATGCCGGGGTGCGGCCGCTGGTGGCCAGCGACGACGATCCCAGCGGGCGCAACGTCAGCCGCGGCATCGTGCTGCTTGATCACGCCAGCCGCGACGGGCTGGAAGGGTTTATCACCATTACCGGCGGCAAGCTGATGACCTACCGCCTGATGGCGGAGTGGGCCACCGACAAGGTATGCGAAAAGCTCGGCGTAAATAGTCCGTGCACCACCGCGCAGGACGCGCTGCCCGGATCCCGTCAGTCGGCGGAGGAAACGGTGCGCAGCGTGGTTTCTCTGCCCGCCAGCATTCGCGGCTCGGCAATTTACCGCCACGGCGATCGCGCCAGCCAGGTGCCGGCGGCCGATCGGCTCGACACCAGCCTGGTGTGCGAATGCGAGGCGGTGACCGCCGGGGAAGTGCGCTATGCCGTCAACTCGCTGACCGTCAATAACCTGGTGGATCTGCGCCGCCGCACCCGTGTCGGCATGGGCACCTGCCAGGGCGAACTCTGCGCCTGCCGCGCCGCCGGGCTGTTGACGCGTTTTAACGTCAGCACGCCGCAGCAATCCATCGCGCAACTGTCGCAGTTCCTCAACGAACGCTGGAAAGGCGTACGGCCGATCGCCTGGGGCGATGCGCTGCGCGAGAGCGAATTCACCAGTTGGGTTTACCAGGGATTATGCGGGCTTGAAGCCCAGGCCGATCAGGAGCAGGAGGCGGATGATGCGATTTGACGTCGTGGTGATTGGCGGTGGTCTGGCGGGCCTGAGCTGCGCCATTGCCGTGGCCGAACAGGGCAAGCGCTGCGCGGTGGTCAGTTCTGGCCAGAGCGCGCTCTACTTCTCCTCCGGCTCGCTCGATCTGCTGGCGAGATTGCCGGACGGCACGCCGGTCGAGATGCCGCTGGCGGCGTTGCCGCAGCTGGCGCAACAGGCGCCGCAGCATCCGTACGCCCTGATCGGGCCCGGCCGGGTGGCGGCGCTGTCCGCCGCCGCGCAGCGGCTGCTGGAACGCTGCGGGCTGAATCTGCAGGGCGAGGGGGTGAACAACCATCTGCGCATTACGCCGCTCGGCACGCGCCGCGCCACCTGGCTCAGCCCGCAGGCGATCCCGACGCTGCCGCTGACCGGCCAACTGCCGTGGCGGCGCATTGCGGTGATCGGCATCGAAGGGTTCCTCGACTTCCAACCGCAGATGGCCGCCGACGCCCTGAGCCGCGAGCTCGGCGTGCAGACGGACGTGGCCTATCTGCACATGCCGGCGCTGGACAGATTGCGCAATAACCCCAGCGAGTTTCGTGCGGTGAACATCGCCCGGGTACTGGATTTGATGGAAAGCCTGCCGCCGATGGCCGAAGAGCTGCGGCGGCTGGCGGGCGAGGCCGAGGCGCTCTTCCTGCCGGCCTGTCTGGGCCTGGAGGACGACGCGTCGCTGGCGGTGTTGCAGGATGCGGTCGGCAAGCCGATCCGACTGCTGCCGACGTTGCCGCCTTCGGTGCCCGGCATGCGCTTGCATCAGGCGCTGCGGCGGCGTTTCCAGCAGTTGGGCGGCGTTTTCATGCCGGGCGACAGCGTGCTGCGCGCCGAGAGCGAGGCCGGTCGCATCACCGGTTTGTACACCCGCAACCACGGCGATATTCCGCTGCGGGCGCAGCAGGTGGTGCTGGCCAGCGGCAGCTTCTTCAGCAATGGGCTGGTGGCCGATTTCGACCGGGTACGCGAGCCGATCTTCGGGCTGGACGTGCACAGCCGCGCCGATCGCGCCGACTGGAGCCGGCGCGAGCTGTTCGCACCACAGCCTTATCTGCAGTTTGGCGTGCGCACCGACGGCAGGCTGCGGGCGATGAAGCAGGGAATGCCGTTCGACAATCTGTATGCCATCGGCGCGGTCGCCGGCGGCTACGATCCGCTGCAGCAGGGCTGCGGCGCCGGCGTGTCATTGATCGGTGCGCTGCACGTCGCGCAGCAGATCGCCGCGGAGGAGTGCGTATGAGCCTGCATCAGGACCACAGCTTTGAAAGCTGCATCAAATGTACCGTCTGCACCACCTACTGCCCGGTCGCCAAAGTGAACCCGCTCTATCCGGGGCCGAAACAGGCGGGGCCGGACGGCGAGCGGCTGCGGCTGAAAGACCCGGCGCTGTACGACGAAGCGCTGAAATACTGCACCAACTGCAAGCGTTGTGAAGTGGCCTGCCCGTCGGACGTCAAAATCGGCGACATTATTCAGCGCGCCCGCGCCGACTTCGCCCAGAGCAAGCCGACGCTGCGTGACGCCATCCTCAGCCACACCGATATCATGGGCTCGCTGTCGACGCCGTTTGCGCCGATCGTCAACGCCGCCACCGGGCTGAAACCGGTGCGCAAGCTGCTGGACAAGGCGTTGAAGATCGATCACCGCCGCGAACTGCCGAAATACTCGTTCGGCACCTTCCGCCGCTGGTACCGGCAACAGGCGCAGGCGCAGCAGCGTTACGCCGAGCAGGTGGCGTTTTTCCACGGCTGCTTCGTCAACTATAACCACCCGCAGCTGGGCAAGGATTTGATCCGGGTGTTCAATGCGCTGGATATCGGCGTGCAGTTGCTGAAGCGCGAGAAATGCTGCGGCGTGCCGCTGATCGCCAACGGGTTTATCGAGCAGGCCAAGAAGCAGGCCAGGGTTAACGCCGAGTCGCTGCATGAAACGGTGCTGGAGCGCGGCATTCCGGTGGTGGCCACTTCATCGAGCTGCACCTTCACCCTGCGCGACGAATACCCCCACTTGCTGGACGTAGACACCACCCCGGTGCGCGATCGGGTGGAGCTGGCGACGCGCTATCTCTATCGCCTGATCAATCAGGGGCGCAGCCTGCCGCTGAAACGCACGCCGCTGCGGGTGGCGTATCACACGCCTTGCCATATGGAGAAGATGGGCTGGACCGCCTACACCCTGGAGCTGCTGCGGCAGATACCGGGGCTGGAGCTGGTGGTGCTGGATTCGCAGTGCTGCGGCATCGCCGGCACCTACGGGTTCAAATCGGAGAACTACGCCACGTCGCAAGGCATCGGCGCGCCGCTGTTCCGGCAGATAGAAGAGAGCGGGGTGGATCTGGTGGTGACCGACTGCGAGACCTGCAAATGGCAGATAGAAATGTCCACCAGCAAGCGCTGCGAACATCCGATCACCCTGCTGGCGCAGGCGTTGGCATAAAACGAAAGGGCCGGCAGGCCGGCCCCTGCGGGATTACTGTTTCAGCTTCAAGGTAGAGATGATGCCTTCGGCTTCAGTCTGCGCCTGCTGCTGATTGTCTGCCGGCAGCGTTACCTGGATGGTCAGCATGTTGTTGTTCAGCGAACCGATCAGGACGGAAGAATAAGCCTTTTCACCGCCGCTGGTGATGATGCTGTCCAGCTGACGCAGCGGCACGCCGTTGACGTCGAGCGCCTTGTTGGTGATCACCTGCAGGTTGGCGTCACGCGCGCGCTGGGTATTCTCCAGGCGTTTGGCCAGAGTCTCCAGGCTGTCGGCGGTCTTGTCGCCCAAGATGACGATCACCGCGCGCTGACCGGTGCTGTCTGCGTAAACATGCATGTTGTTGGCCTGGTTGCCCAGCTTGCCGCTCTGATCCGCCATGCCGACCGGCAGGGTGAACGCCAGTTTACCGTCCAGCAGGCTCACCTGCTGCCCGGCCGGCGCGCTGGCCGCCGCGCCGTCTGGCGCTGCCTTGGTGTCTTTGGTTTCGCCGTCGCAGGCCGCGAGGCCAAGCGCCAGCAGGCTGATACCCATCAATTTCGCTACTTTACGCATCGGGCTTCCTTCTTCCTTTCCGGTAGGGATTCACTGTCGTATCGCAACCTATTCCAGGTTGAAATGCAAGGCAGATGTTGTCACAAGTTTTTTTCCAGTAATAGCCGATAATCAGCCACTTCGCCTTTCTTTTCCAGCTGAACAATCTGATAGTGGTGGGCGATCAGCATCGTCAGCATGGCGCGGAACCGGTTACGGGTTTTGACCGTCAGTTGCCGATAGCCCTGCGCCCGCGCCCAACGTTCCTGTTCAGCCAACAAGGCCTGCGCCACGCCGTGGCGACGAAATGCCGGCAGCACGCCGCCCAGCCAGCTGTAAAACACCGTTTCCTGCCGTTGATAACCGAGTTTGAAACCGGCCGGCTGTCCGGCTATCTCGGCGATCAACAGGCTGGCGGGGGCGGCGCCGATACGTTGCTGCAGATCGGCCAGGCTATGCAGGCCGCCGAATTCGGGGATGCGTTGGTAAAGGCGGTGGATGTCTTCGAGCGTGGCGGTGCGGACGATTGGGGTCATGAGCGGCCTCCAAAGGATAAGGCCGCCCAGAATAACACGACTCAGCCCGGCTGCAGGCCGCCGCTGCGCGCCGCGATGCGTTTGAGCAGCATGTTCAGCAACACGCCGTACATCGGCAGGAAGAACAGCAGGCAGATCATCACCTTGAAGCTGTAATCCACCAGCGCGATCTCCACCCAGTTGTTGGCCATGAAGGGATCGCTGCTCTTATAAAAGGCGATGAAGAAGAACGCCAGCGTATCGCTGATGTTGCCGAGGAACATCGCCGCCGCCGGCGCCACCCACCAGGCGCTGCGTTGGCGCAGGCGGTTGAAGACGTGTACGTCGAGGATCTGGCCGAGCACATAGGCCATAAAGCTGGCGACGGCGATGCGCGCCACGAACAGGTTAAAACTGCTCAGCGCCGCGAAGCCCTGCCATTCTCCCTGATAGGTGACGGTGGAGATCACATAA
This sequence comes from Serratia sp. JKS296, assembly GCF_900215445.1. Classification (NCBI taxonomy): domain Bacteria; kingdom Pseudomonadati; phylum Pseudomonadota; class Gammaproteobacteria; order Enterobacterales; family Yersiniaceae; genus Serratia; species Serratia sp. JKS296. Next base: position 4,773,916 of record NZ_OCMX01000001.1, on the reverse strand, counting down.
GAGATGAACAGCGCCGGCACCATCACCGCCAGGATAATGCGTCGCGCCAGCGGCGCGCCGAAAATGCGTACGGTCAGATCGGTCGCCAGGAAGATAAACGGGAAGGTAAAGGCGCCCCAGGTGGTATGGAAGCCGAAAACGGTGATCGGCAGCTGCACCAGGTAGTTGCTGGAGGTAATGATGGCGATATGAAACAGCGAAAGCCAGACCAACGCGGTGAAGCGCTGCTGTGCGGTAAACGAATACATGTTGTAGCCTTTTTAGCAGTGGGGTGAGGGAACCCAGTGTGTCTTGTCAAAACAGCAAAAAACGCTGCGCGGCGGCATGATACGCGTTTGCGCAACCAATGCAATGGTTAAATTTAACGCAAACGTTAACGCATCTTGCGCAGAAAAACTACCGGCGTAAACTAGGCGCTAATGAGATGCGGCGAGCGTTCGCCGATCGTTTTTGAACGAGAAAAATTGCATGACTGACTTATTTGCCCAGGCAGACCAGACGCTCGACGCGCTGGGGCTGCGTTGCCCGGAACCGGTGATGATGGTGCGCAAAACCGTGCGCCATATGGACAACGGCGAAACGCTGCTGATTATCGCCGACGATCCGGCCACCACCCGCGATATCCCGGGGTTCTGCCGCTTTATGGAGCACACGCTGGTGGCGCAGGAGACCGAGCAGGCGCCATACCGTTATCTGCTGCGTAAAGGCGTCTAACGGCGGCGCGGCCGAGTTAAAAGTTCCCTCCCCCAAATGACAACGGGCGCGGTATGCCGCGCCCGTGTTTGTTTCCAAACTTAGCTGCGCTTTCTCAATAGCCGCAGCGCGTTGGCGGTGACCAGCGCGGTGGCGCCGGAGTCGGCCAGCACCGCCAGCCACAGCCCGGTCAGCCCCAGCAGGCTGGTGATCAGGAAGACCCCTTTCAACCCCAGCGCGATGGTGATGTTTTGCCGGATATTGGCGTGGGTGGCGCGCGAGATGCGGATCATCTCCGCGACGCCCACCAGCCGATTGTGGGTCAGGGCGGCGTCGGCGGTTTCCAATGCCACGTCGGTGCCGCTGCCCATGGCGATGCCGATGCTGGAGGCTTTCATCGCCGGGGCGTCGTTGATGCCGTCGCCGATCATCGCCGTCGGGCGCAGTTCGCTCAGTTCGGTGACCGCGCTGACCTTATCTTCCGGCAGCAGACCGGCGCGATAGTCGAGGCCCAGCTCGCCGGCGATCGCCGCGGCGGCGCGCGGGTTATCGCCGGTCAGCATCACGCCGCGAATGCCCAGCGCGTTCAGTTCGGCTATCGCCTGCCTGGCGTCGCCGCGCAGCGTATCGCGCAGCGCCAGCAAACCGATGGGCGCGCCGTCTTCCAGCACCACCACCGCCGTTTTACCGGCGTTTTCCAGCTTGTCTACCTGGTTCTGCCATTGGGTGGCGAGCAGGCCCGGCGCCAGCTTGCCCGGCGCACTGATCAGCACGGTCTTGCCGTCCACGATCCCTTCCACGCCGACGCCGGCCAGCGCGCGGCGCGCCTGCGCCAGCGGCAACTCAGCCCCGCTTGCGGCGGCGCGGTTGATGATCGCCTGCGCCAGCGGGTGATGTGAACCGGCTTCCACCGCGGCGGCAAGCTGCAACAGCCGTTGTTCGGTCAGCGCGCCGATAGGCAGCACGTCGGTGACCGTCGGCTTGCCTTCGGTCAGGGTGCCGGTCTTATCGAAGGCGATGGTTTGAATCTGGCCCAGTTGCTCCAGCGCCGCGCCGCCTTTAATCAGCGCGCCGCGCCGCGTGGCGGCCGCCAGCCCTGATGTGATGGCCGCCGGCGTTGAGATCACCAGCGCGCATGGACAGCCGATCAGCAGCAGCGTCAGGCCGCGATAGATCCAGGTCTCCCACGGCTGTGAGAACAGCAGCGGCGGTACCAGGATCACCGCGACCGCCAGCAGCATAATGGCCGGGGTGTAGTAGCGGCTGAAGCGATCGAGGAAGCGTTCGATCGGCGCGCGGCGCTCTTCGGCCTCTTCAATCAGCTGCAAAATGCGGTCGATGGCGTTTTTGCCAGGCTCGGAGATCACCTTCATCTGCGCCGCCTGATCGACGGACAGGCTGCCGGCGGCCACTTTCTCACCCTGTTGGCGCTCGACCGGCACCGATTCGCCGGTCAGGGCGCTTTCATCGAAGCTGGCGAACGGATTGAGCAGCTCGGCGTCGGCCGGCAGGCGCCCGCCGGGCGCGATTTCAATCACGTCGCCGGGGCGCAGGCTGGCGACCGGCACGCGTTTGCGTTCCGTGCCTTGCAGCAGCAGCGCATCTTCAGGCACCAGCTCCATCAGTGCCGTCACCCCGCGCCGTGCGCGGTTGGCGGCGTAGGATTCCAGCAGTTCGCCGACCATAAACAGCAGCAGCACCATCGCCGCTTCGGCGGTGGCGCCGATGAACAGCGCGCCGATGGCCGCCACGCTCATCAGCGTTTCGATGGCGAACGGCGTACCGGAACGAATCAAACGCAGCGCCTTGGCGGCGACCGGCGCCAACCCGACCAGCGTGGTGGCGATAAAGGCGATGCGGCCCAGCTCCGGGTTAACCCGATCCAGCGCCCAACTGACCACCATCAGGGTGGTTAACAGCAGCAGCGGCGCGAATTCGCCGAAGCGTGAGGTTTTCGGCGCGGCGGTTTTGGCGGTTTGAGCGCCGAGCAGGGTAAAACCGGCCTGGGCGACCGCGTCCTGGATCCGCAGGCTGATATCGGACTGCACGTCGACCACCAGTTTCTCGGTGGCGAACAACACGCGCGCGCTGTCGACGCCGGGAAGTGCCGTGACGGCATTTTCGATTTTTTTGGCGCAGCTGGGGCAGTCCATGCCGGTGACTTTCCAGCTGAAACGTTGGCTGCCGGAAGGGGGAGCGGCGGCCAGCCTGTCGCTTTCCTCATCCGGATCGTCGGGCGCGGCGGTGCAGCAGCCGCTATCGCCATGATCGTGATGATGGTGGGCGTGTTCGGCCTGTGCGGCGGCGTTTTTCGGTTCGCTGCTGCAGCCATGTTGAGTTTTGCTGTGGCTGTGGTTGCAGCCGCATCCGCCTTCGGCGTGGTGATGTTCCTGATGATTATGGTTTTGCTGATTGTGCATAACGTCCCCCTTCGGGCTGTTAAACGGGTTTGCTCAACTGACTCTACACCCTGGAGTCCACTCCAGAGTCAAGCGCCGGATGAGAATTATTGCTAACGACGTTCAAGCGTAGAAAGGGGGAATCATTCAATAATGAATAATGCGAATTTAAATATATCGGCTTTTCTTATCCCCTATTTGGGCGAAAAGGCTCGCTGCCGTTAGTTTAAATAAGAAAATAATATTCCTATAGAAACTAAAAAATCGCCCGACCTAATAATAAAGAGTTATTAATCTATAACGCTTTAGCAAAATTTACCTTTTCCCCCGAGTAAAGCCAGCATGATTCGCTTGAGTCTGCAGGCCGCATTGCTATTGAAGTTTGGTGCCAACTTATCCTCATCAAGTTTCATTTGCTTTGTAAAGAAGCCTAAAAAGCAGCATAACAAACTTTCGTTGCGATAATAAATGGTTGATTATTTTATGTGCAGTTTTACGGTCCTGCCTATAATTGGAATCGATTACCATTTTTAATGGTGATCTTATTTGCTGATATATATGCATTAATTCTACCTAACACACTGCCGGTAACGGCGCATAAGCCCCTTCCAGCAAGCTTGAGGTTCATTAACCGTGGCTTACGGGGAGGTTATGTCTATCTGTCTGATTGATATCAATCAGGTAATGAGTGGAATCGAACCAATGCAATCTACTAAAAAGGCAATTGAAATTACTGAATCCAGCCTCGCTGCCGCGACAACCGGTTACGATGCTGTAGACGACCTGCTGCATTATCATGAGCGGGGTAACGGGATTCAGATTAATGGCAAGGATTCATTTTCTAACGAGCAAGCTGGGCTGTTTATTACCCGTGAGAACCAAACCTGGAACGGTTACAAGGTATTTGGCCAGCCGGTCAAATTAACCTTCTCGTTCCCGGACTATAAGTTCTCTTCCACCAACGTTGCCGGCGACACCGGGCTGAGCAAGTTCAGCGCGGAACAGCAGCAGCAGGCTAAGCTGTCGCTGCAGTCCTGGGCCGACGTCGCCAATATCACCTTCACCGAAGTGGCGGCCGGTCAAAAGGCCAATATCACCTTCGGCAATTACAGCCAGGATCGTCCCGGCCACTATGATTACGGCACCCAGGCCTACGCCTTCCTGCCGAACACCATTTGGCAGGGCCAGGATTTGGGCGGCCAGACCTGGTACAACGTCAACCAATCCAACGTGAAGCATCCGGCGACCGAAGACTACGGCCGCCAGACGTTCACCCATGAGATTGGCCATGCGCTGGGCCTGAGCCACCCGGGCGACTACAACGCCGGTGAGGGCAACCCGACCTATAGAGATGTCACCTATGCGGAAGATACCCGCCAGTTCAGCCTGATGAGCTACTGGAGTGAAACCAATACCGGTGGCGACAACGGCGGTCACTATGCCGCGGCTCCGCTGCTGGATGACATTGCCGCCATTCAGCATCTGTATGGCGCCAACCTGTCGACCCGCACCGGCGACACCGTGTACGGCTTTAACTCCAATACCGGTCGTGACTTCCTCAGCACCACCAGCAACTCGCAGAAAGTGATCTTTGCGGCCTGGGATGCGGGCGGCAACGATACCTTCGACTTCTCCGGTTACACCGCTAACCAGCGCATCAACCTGAACGAGAAATCGTTCTCCGACGTGGGCGGCCTGAAGGGCAACGTCTCGATCGCCGCCGGTGTGACCATTGAGAACGCCATTGGCGGTTCCGGCAACGACGTGATCGTCGGCAACGCGGCCAACAACGTGCTGAAAGGCGGCGCGGGTAACGACGTGCTGTTCGGCGGCGGCGGTGCGGATGAATTGTGGGGCGGTGCCGGCAAAGACATCTTCGTGTTCTCTGCCGCCAGCGATTCCGCACCGGGCGCTTCAGACTGGATCCGCGACTTCCAGAAGGGGATCGACAAGATCGACCTGTCGTTCTTCAATAAAGAAGCGCAGAGCAGCGATTTCATTCACTTCGTCGATCACTTCAGCGGCACGGCCGGTGAGGCGCTGCTGAGCTACAACGCGTCCAGCAACGTGACCGATTTGTCGGTGAACATCGGTGGGCATCAGGCGCCGGACTTCCTGGTGAAAATCGTCGGCCAGGTAGACGTCGCCACGGACTTTATCGTGTAACACAGCAACGGAACGCCCGGCGCAGTCTCGGCCGGGCGTGATGCGGGAGCCCGGTATGAAAGGTACTTTAGCGCGCACCGCCTTGGCGGCGGGCGGCATGATGGTGACGAGCGCGGTGATGGCCGGCAGTTTGGCATTGCCGACCGCGCAGTCGCTGGCGGGACAATGGCAGGTGGCCGACAGCGAACGGCAATGCCAAATCGAGTTTCTGGCGGATGAACAAAGCGAGACCAACGGCTATCAGCTGGTGGATCGGCAACATTGTTTGCAGAGCGTGTTTGCGGCGGAAGTGGTGGGCTGGCGCCCGGCGCCGGACGGCATCGCCCTGCTGCGGGCGGATGGCAGCACGCTGGCGTTCTTCTCGCGCGACGGCGATCTGTACCGCAATCAGCTGGGTGCGGATGAGGCTTTGACGTTGAAAGCGCTGGCTTGATGAAGAAACGGGTTCGGCGCGCCGAACCCGCGGCAGGTCTCTACAGGTAGAGCGAACGCACGATCAGGAAGTGGCCGGAGAAGTAACAGAAAGCCACGATGGCGTCCGCCGCGCGGAAGGTGAAGCGGTAGCGGTTGAGCAGCCAAACCACGTTGGCCAGCAGCAGCAGCGAGGTGCCGATCAGCAGCGAGAAGCCGAAATCGGTGCTGCGCAGGAAATATTGTTCGCCCGCCAGCCAGACCATCAGCAGCGTCATCGCCACGTAGGTAACGATCGGCCAGCGCATCTCTTCCAGCCGGGTCCAGACGGTGGCCAGCAGCAGTGCGCCGATCGCCAGCAGCGCCAGCGGCAGCGGCCAGAACAGGCTGAACGTCATCTGGCTGGCGAAACTCAGGGTGTACAGCAGGTGGGACAGGAAAAAGGCGCCGATGGCGTACAGCACCCGTTCGCGCGGCAACAGGAGCAATGCGTCGCCGATCAGCGTCGCCAGCAGGCCGAGTACGATCAGATAACCCGCCGCGCCGAGCACCGGCGCCTGCCAGGCCAACAGCAACAGCAACAGCAGCGTGACGGGTTTGAACACCCAGCGCTGCCAGCGCGGCCCACGGTAAGAGGCGTCGACGAACAGCCAACCGGAAAAGAATACGGCAAGGAACGGCCAACTCATTTATGTCTTCCTTATGTATGAGGGAGCCGCAACCACCGGCTCCAAACTGTCACCCATGTCACTTCTTCATTTCAGTGTAGGTAGCCTGCCGGCGATCGACAATGCTTTCTTGAGAATGCTATGTTTACGCTGATTTAGCCGCGAAGGAAATGGGAAACCGATGAGTAAGCCACCGTTGTTTTTTGTCGCCGTGATGGCGTTGATCGCCGTGTTGGCCACGCAACGCTACTTCAAACAGCGCCAGCAGGAGGCGGAAAACGATCGCGCGCCGATGCGCAGTCTGCAGGTGACGGTGAGCGACAAACGCGCGGTGCCGGTCGCCAAGACCCGTGCGCCGCAGCGCGAACCGCTGGTCAATGAGCCGATGTATTACGAGGTGGTGTTCAGCCCGAACCAGGGCGGTGAAGACATCCAGCTGCGGCTGAAGCAATGGCAGTACAACCCGATTGAAAAAGGCGCGCAGGGCACGTTGAACATGCAGGGCACGCGCTTCGTCTCGTTCACCGCTCAGCCGTAGCGGTCACTTCTTCTTGATGGGCGGCTGTTTCTTTTGCCAGGCCAGCAGCTCGAACACGCCAAAGATAAAGATCTTGGCCTCTTGCCAGTAGCTGATCGGCTGATCCTTCGGCTGGGTGGATTTCAACAGCACCAGCTGCAGGCCGTGCATCACCACCATAAAGAACAGCGCCACGTCGATGAAATACTTCAGCGGCTTGGGAAATGGATGGAACAGGTTAGAGAGCAGGAAGCCCCACACGCACAGCATCAGCAGGCGGCCCAGATTAATCAGCATGATCGGTTTTCTCTTGCGAACGAATATAAAGGCGATAGGCCACCTGGCCGGCGACCTTCTCCCGGTGCAGCTGCCAGCTGGCAGGCACGTCCGCCGCGGCGCTTTCCGCCTCGGCTTCTACATAGATCCAGGCCTCGTCGGCCAGCCAGCCGCGCTGTTCCAGCAACAGGGCGGTCTCCGCCAGCAGGCCTTTGCGAAACGGCGGATCGAGGAAGACCACGTCGAACGGTTGACCGTCACCCGCCAGCCAGCTCAACGCGTTGGTGTTGATAACCACCCCTTTGCCCTGCAGCAGCGCCAGATTTCTTTCCAGCTGCTGCGCCACCGGCCGTTCGAATTCCAGCAGCGTGGCGCTGCCGGCATAGCGCGACAGTGCTTCCAGCCCCAATGCGCCGCTGCCGGCGAAGCAGTCCAGACAGCGCGCGCCCTGAATCACCGGCGCCAGCCAGTTGAACAGGGTTTCGCGCACCCGATCGGTGGTGGGGCGCAGCCCCGGGCTGTTCGGCACCGGGAGTTTGCGGCCGCGCCATTGGCCGCCGATGATGCGGATCTGTCCGGCTGCGGCCTGGGGCGGTTTTTTGGCCGCTGCCCGTGGCGTGAGTCTTGTCATAAGCGTTGTTTGGTTTCTTTCGCGGCGCGGGGCCGCCGAGGTTAACGAAAAGTTGTCCCTATTCTACCGGTGACGGGCGTCGGGGGGAACGGTAAAACGTTGTTGTCTGATTTCACGCCGGAAAGCATGCCGGATGCGTGTTGCTGCGCGAGGGAAAGTGATAGACTCGGCGGATTATTGTCAGCATATATCCTTCAGGTATGGAGGGTAAGCGAGCCTTCGGTACGGAGTAGAGTCATAACATGGCAAAAGATAAGAAACGTGGGTTTTTCTCCTGGCTGGGCTTTGGCCAGAAGGAAAAGGAAGAAGAGCAACAGCAACCTGAGCCGTCGGTAGAGCAGGCGGAACCTCAGGCCGCGGAGACGCCGGCTGAACCGGCCGCCGCCAAGCTGGATGACAAGCTCCCCGCCCAGGAATCTGAACCTGCCGCCTCCGTCGACACCCCGGGAGAGTGGGATAACGGTCAGGCCGGTGAACAAATCGCGGAAAACCTACCGGCGGCGGCTGAACATCCGGCGGCGCCGCAAGCGTTAGCTGAAGAGATCGTCAGCGTCACCGAGCAAGTGGCGGCGCAGCAGCAACCGGTGGTCGAGCCAGAGCCGGTCGTCGAGCCTGAGCCGGTGGTTGAACCTGAGCCGGTCGTCGAGCCTGAGCCGGTGGTCGAGCCAGAGCCGGTCGTCGAGCCTGAGCCGGTGGTTGAACCTGAGCCGGTCGTCGAGCCTGAGCCGGTGGTTGAACCTGAGCCGGTCGTCGAGCCAGAGCCGGTGGTTGAACCTGAGCCGGTCGTCGAGCCAGAGCCGGTGGTTGAACCTGAGCCGGTCGTCGAGCCAGAGCCGGTGGTTGAACCTGAGCCGGTCGTCGAGCCAGAGCCGGTGGTTGAACCCGAGCCGGTGGTCGAGCCAGAGCCAGTGGTTGAACCCGAGCCAGTCGTCGAACCTGAGCCGGTCATCGAGCCCGAGCCGGAAGAAGAGCCGCTGGAGCCTGTCGTGCCGGCCGTTGCGCAAGAGCAGGAGCGCCCGACCAAAGAGGGCTTCTTCGCGCGCCTGAAGCGCAGCCTGCTGAAGACCAAGCAAAACCTCGGTTCCGGCTTTATGGGGCTGTTCCGCGGTAAAAAGATCGACGACGACCTGTTCGACGAGCTGGAAGAACAGCTGCTGATCGCCGACGTCGGCGTGGACACCACGCGCAAGATCATCACCTCCCTGACCCAGCACGCCAGCCGCAAGCAGCTGAAAGACGCCGAAGCGCTGTACGGCAAGCTGAAGGAGGAAATGTCCGAAATTCTGGCCAAGGTCGATCGGCCGCTGGATGTCAGCGGGAAAACCCCGTATGTCATCCTGATGGTCGGCGTGAACGGTGTGGGTAAAACCACCACCATCGGCAAGCTGGCGCGTCAGTTCCAGGCGGAGGGCAAGTCGGTGATGCTGGCGGCGGGGGACACCTTCCGCGCCGCGGCGGTGGAACAGCTGCAGGTGTGGGGCGAACGCAACCGCATTCCGGTGGTGGCGCAGCATACCGGCGCGGATTCCGCTTCGGTGATCTTCGATGCGGTGCAGGCCGCCAAGGCGCGCGGCATCGATGTGTTGATCGCCGATACCGCCGGCCGTCTGCAGAACAAATCGCACCTGATGGAAGAGCTGAAGAAGATCGTCCGCGTCATGAAAAAACTGGACGACCAGGCCCCCCATGAGGTTATGCTGACGCTCGATGCCAGCACCGGCCAGAATGCCGTCAGTCAGGCGAAATTATTTAATGAGGCCGTGGGCTTAACCGGCATCACGCTGACTAAACTGGACGGTACCGCCAAGGGCGGGGTGATCTTCGCCATCGCCGATCAGTTCGGTATCCCGATCCGCTATATCGGCGTCGGGGAAGGCATCGAAGATTTGCGGCCGTTTAAGGCTGACGATTTTATTGAGGCACTTTTTGCCCGAGAGGATTAATACGGATGATTCGCTTTGAACAGGTCAGTAAAGCTTATCTGGGCGGACGGCAAGCGCTGCAGGGGGTCGATTTCCATCTGCGCCCGGCGGAGATGGCGTTTCTGACCGGCCATTCCGGCGCGGGGAAAAGTACCCTGCTGAAACTGATTTGCGGTATCGAACGGCCCAGCGCCGGCCACATCTGGTTTGGCGGCCACGACATCAGCCGCTTGAAAAACCGCGAGGTGCCGTTCCTGCGTCGGCAGATCGGCATGATCTTCCAGGATCACCACTTGCTGCTGGATCGCACGGTGTATGACAACGTGGCGATGCCGCTGATCATCGCCGGCGCCAGCACTGAAGATATCCGACGCCGCGTTTCCGCCGCGCTGGACAAGGTCGGTTTGCTGGATAAAGCGAAGAACTTCCCGATTCAGCTGTCCGGCGGTGAGCAGCAGCGCGTGGGCATCGCCCGCGCGGTGGTGAACAAGCCGGCGGTGCTGCTGGCGGATGAACCGACCGGTAACCTGGACGATGCGCTGTCGGAAGGCATTCTGCGCCTGTTTGAAGAATTCAATCGCGTCGGCGTGACCGTTCTGATGGCGACGCACGACACCGGGCTTATCGCCCGCCGCAATTACCGCATCCTGACGCTGAGCCAGGGCCGCATGCAAGGAGGCGCTCACCATGGCCAATAACGCAAAAACCGCCAAGAGCAAGGCGCTGCGCGGCGGCTGGCGCGAACAGTGGCGTTACGCCTGGATGAATGCCATCAAAGACATGCTGCGTCAGCCGTTGGCGACGCTGCTGACGGTGATGGTGATCGCCATTTCCCTGACGCTGCCGAGCGTGTGCTATATCGTGTGGAAAAACGTCAGCACCGCGGCCAGCCAGTGGTATCCGACGCCGCAGCTGACCGTCTATCTGGATAAATCGCTCGATGACGACGCGGCGCTGAAAGTGCTCGACGCCATCAAGGCGGAAGCCGGCGTGGAGAAGGTGAACTACCTGTCGCGTGAAGAAGCGCGCGGCGAGTTCCGCAACTGGTCGGGCTTTGGCGGCGCGCTGGACATGCTGGAAGAGAACCCGTTGCCGGCGGTGGCGATCGTCACGCCGAAGCTGAGTTTCCAGAGTTCGGACACCCTCAACACCCTGCGCGATCGCGTGGCGGCGGTGCAGGGCGTCGAAGAAGTGCGTATGGATGACAGCTGGTTTGCCCGCCTGGCGGCGCTGACCGGGTTGGCGGGCCAGATTGCGGCGATCATCGGCGTGCTGATGATTGTGGCGGTGTTCCTGGTGATCGGCAACAGCGTGCGTCTGAGCATCTTCAGCCGTCGCGACACCATCAACGTGATGAAACTGATCGGCGCCACAGACGGTTTTATCCTGCGGCCGTTCCTCAACGGCGGGGCGATGCTGGGCTTTGCCGGCGCGCTGCTGTCGCTGGTGCTGTCCGGGGCGCTGGTGTGGCAGCTGGAGTCGGTGGTCGCCGGCGTGGCCAAAGTGTTCGGCACTACCTTCACCTTGCACGGGCTGGGCTGGGATGAGGCGCTGCTGCTGCTGATCATCTCCGCGATGATCGGCTGGATCGCCGCCTGGTTGGCGACGGTGCAACATTTACGCCGATTTACACCACAGTAAGATTTTTTTGGTATACTCTTCTCCTGCTGCTTTTGATCGCGTTGCGGGAGAAGAGTGACCTCAAGCGAAGTCAGCACCATCCCTCTCTTCTTAGCGCACAAATTCCCTATCGGCCTGCACCCTCGTCACGTATTGTCAGCGACAATGCTTGCAAAAAAGGGTGAACTTCTAGGGCGGAGTACGGTCAAAAATTGCAGCAAATGTTAAGGTGTCCGGCGTGTGGAACCGCTTTTGCTTCAGCAACTGCCGTAGAATCAATCATTTCCCCGCTGTAATAATCACCTGCATGATTTTGTATTCTCATAGAGAGGGTTTGAATGACCAAAGAAATGCAAACTTTAGCCTTAGTACCCCAAGGTAGCTTGGAAGCCTATATCCGGGCAGCCAACGCCTATCCGATGCTGACGGCAGAGGAAGAGCGGGAGCTGGCTGAACGGCTGCATTATCAGGGCGATCTGGATGCCGCTAAGCAGCTCATCCTGTCTCACCTGCGCTTTGTCGCTCATATTGCCCGCAACTATTCAGGCTATGGTCTGCCGCAGGCGGATCTGATTCAGGAAGGCAACATCGGCCTGATGAAAGCCGTTCGCCGCTTCAACCCTGAAGTCGGCGTGCGTCTGGTTTCCTTTGCGGTGCATTGGATTAAGGCGGAAATCCACGAGTACGTATTGCGCAACTGGCGCATCGTGAAAGTGGCGACCACCAAAGCGCAGCGCAAGCTGTTCTTTAACCTGCGCAAAACCAAACAGCGTTTGGGCTGGTTCAACCAGGACGAAGTGGAACTGGTGGCCCGCGAGCTGGGCGTAACCAGCAAAGACGTGCGCGAGATGGAATCGCGCATGGCGGCGCAGGATATGACGTTCGATCCGACTCCGGACGACGAGGCTCGCGATGGCCAGTCGATGGCGCCGGTGCTGTACCTGCAGGACAAGAGCTCGGACTTCGCCGAAGGCATCGAGGAAGATAACTGGGAAAGCAACGCCGCAGACAAACTGGCCTATGCGCTGGAAGGTCTGGACGAGCGCAGCCAGCATATCATTCGCGCCCGTTGGCTGGACGACGACAACAAATCGACGCTGCAGGAGCTGGCCGATCAGTACGGCGTTTCCGCCGAACGCGTGCGCCAGCTGGAAAAGAACGCCATGAAGAAACTCAAAATGGCGATCGAAGCCTGAGTCGATGCGAGATTCGATAAAAAAAGCCCGGCAAGCCGGGCTTTTTAGTGCCTGAAATTCGGCGTTATGGCGCCACGGCGGCGAAGTCCGGCGCCGGGCAGTCGTAGCCGAATTTCGCCGCCCACGGATAACGGGTGCCGGTGTTGATATAGCGCTGATAAAGCGCGCGGCCGGTTTTGGCGTCGCGCTTGATAACCCAGCTGGCGGCGTTACACAGCACGGCGGCATAGGCCTGGCTCTTCGGCGGCAGCAGATCGGCCGCCTGTTGCGCCAGCCCCACCGCCTGCCAGCGATAGTGCAGGAAACGGTTGTCTTCCTCCGGTAGCGCCGCCTTGGCGCGCGCCGCTTCTACGCTGTCGATCCAGCTTTTATGCTTCAGCTCGCGAGTATCGAACGCATCCCCCAGATAGGAATAGCCGGCGCCATAGATGGCGTAATCCGGCGTCATCTCATACCCGGTAAACTCCAGCCCCTGGGCGCGCAGCAGGTTGGCGGCGCGATAGTAAGCCTGCGCGCGCGTCAGCGGCGCGGCGGATTTGTCCTTGGCGGCCTTCAGCTCATCGGCATACTGCTGCGCCGCTTGCCGGTAGTTGGGGATATCGAAATAGGCCAGCGCTTCCGGCGCGCGTCCGACGCGCATCAGCCGCCGCGCCAGCAGTTCGCGCAGCTGCACTTCCGGCGTGATCTGCTGGCCGCCGTAGTCGTCCGGGTTTACCGGCTTGAGCGGCGTCGTCGGCGCCGGGGCGTGCTTATCGACAAAGCCTTTCAACTCATCGACGGTCAGCACCCGCTCCGCCACGTCGGCCACGTCGGCCCAGTAGAGCGCTTTGCCGCGATACAGCAGATCCATCGCCTGCAGATAGTCGCCGCGGTTCAGCGCCAGGATGGCCTGTTCGCCGGCCACCCGGCACTCGGGCACGATGGTTTCCGCGACGAAGTCGGCGTTGCGCTGTTCACCCCAGCTTTCGTCGGCGGGGAACGCGCTTGCCGCCTTGGCGTAGGCGGCGGTGGCGGCTTTCACGTCGCCGTCGCGCAGCGCCATTTTGGCGCGCAGCCACCACGCCAGGCCGCTGTCGCCGGCGTTTTTCAGCAGGCTCGCCGCCATCGGGTATTGCCCCGAACGGTAAGCCAGCGCCGCCAGCCGATCGCTGCCGGCGAAGCCGCTTTTCACTGAGCCGTCCAGCAACGTCAGGATCTGGCTGATGATTTGCGCGGAGCGGCCGTTGCCGTCGGTATCCGCCATTTGCAGGTTGCCGCTGCGGGCGAACAGCTCAATGGTCACCAGCTGCTGGATCAACGGATCGCCGATAACCTGCTTCAGCGTGTCCAAATGGTCGGGATTGACCAGGAGGCTGGAGACGTACTGCAGCGACTGCCCGCCGCTCGGATCGCCCTGCGCCGCCTGTTGCGCGTACAGGTGGGCGGCGGGGGCGACGTCACCCAGCCACAGGTGAATGCGCGCCTGTTGCCCAAGACTGCTCAGCGCCAGCTGATCGGGATCGGCGACGCCGTTTTTCACCCGATCGATCACCTGCTGGAATGCCGCCAGCGCCTGTTCAAGCGCGGCTTTTGGCGGATGCTCGGCGGGGGGGGCGGTTTCACCAGATTCATTCACCGGCGTCCCGTGGTCCGCCATCAGTACCCGCCCCAGCGAATACTGCGCCCGCAGTCCCCAGTCGCCCTGCTCGGCGGCCGGTAGCTTCAGCACCTGCTGGAAATAGTCAGTGGCGCGCGGATCGTGGCTGGCGAAAGCCACGGCGCCCAGTTGATAGAGACGCGCAGCGTTGGACAACCCCTGCGTATTGACGGCGTCAGCCTCTTCCACCGTTTTGGCGGCGCGCATTTTGCCGATCGCGATCGTTTCCGGCGATTGCGGCATCGGTTTCGGCGGCATCGGCGGCGGCGGGGCTTGCCAGTGCGGCAGCTGTTTATCCATCGGCACCAGCCGGCCGGCTTCGAAGGCGAAATTGCCCTCCGGCATATACAGCAGGGTGCCGTTGCGGTCGATCAGCAGCCGGTTAGGAAAATCCGGGCCGCAGGCATAGCCGTTCAGCGGCAGCGCCAGCGCGGCGCCGATCAGCATGGCCAGCGGAAGAAGGCGGCGGGTGTTCCGTGCCGCGCGCGTATCAAGGTGTGACAAGGGTGCCTCCTGGCGTCAGTTGTTGGCAGCGCAGCCAGCCCAGCGGCCGGGATTGTCCGGCGCGCAGCTGATCGCCGCTGATTCGAATAAAGCGTTGCCGTTGCGGTGCGGACTCCAGCCGGTAGTTGCCGACCGCGTCCGCCGCCAGGCAGTCGTCGGCGCGGATGATGACTTCTTGCGGCAGCGGGGCGTCCACCGGCCCGTTGTTATGAATTATCAGATCATACAGCCCGTTTTGCTGTGGCTGAGGCCTAAATTTTACCTGCCAGTCGACATTCAGCGGCCGCCGTTCGATCACCTCTCGCAGCGTGGCGAGCGACCAGGCGCGCCGATCGTCCGCCAGCGGCAAGCGGAACCAGATAATGCCGCGCAGCCGGGGCGGCGTTTGCTGCGCCAGCGTTTGCAGAAAATCGGCGATCTGCTGCGGCGCGACCGTCAGCTCACGGCCGTTGCCCGCCACGCGCAGCGAGGATTCGCTCTCCACCTGCGCACCCTGCGCATCAAACCCCAGCAGCGCCATGCCATAAGCCGGCAGCGCGACGCGAAACGGCTTCGGTGTGACGGCGGCGTACTGCCGCACCCAGCGTAGCGCCAAGGGGCCGTCAAACAGCCCCTGCTGCGGCGAGAGCACCGCATGCACCTGCAGGACGGAGCTGTCGGCCTGTTGCAGTACGCCGGGCAGGTCGGGCGAGCCGATCCAGGCCGGCAGGGCGGTGATGCCGAGCTGCACAGCGGCGGGCAGCCGTTGGCGTAACCGCTGCAGAAAGCGTTGGTAGTCCGGCAGGCGGGCGGTGGCGGCGTCATGATCGATCTCGACGCCGGTGACGGGCAGCCCGGCCGCCTGCCAGCGCTGGGTGAGCGCCAGCAGGCGCTGGATAATGGCCGCCTGGTCCAGCTGCGGCAGCTGGCCGTCGAGGCGCGCCACCAGCCAGAGCGGGCGGCCGTCCTGCTTCAGCAGGCTGAGATCGGCCGGGATTTCCCGCCAGCCTTCACGCGGATGCACCTGCAGCGCCAGCACTCGCACCCCGCTGAACAGATCGCGGCTGTGCGCCAGCGCATCGGCGTGCTGCGGCGTCCACACCCGCTGCCAGACATAAACCTGCTGATCCCAGCCTGAGGCCAGGCGCAGCGCCTGCTGATGCCCGGCGAACCAGGCCGCCAACCCCAGCGCAATCAAAACCAGCGCCGCCAACCGGCGTTTCATTTTTGCCAGAGATCGCCCTGCGGTGCAAAGCCGCAGGCGCGCATGAAGTTATCGACTTCCCCGCGTTCGCGCGGCGCCAGACCGGCGGTCGACAGCTGCCAGTGGGCGACCTGCGGCAGCTGACGCTGCGCATCCTGCACCAGGTAAAGACCGACGCCGCGGCGGCGCGTCACTTCGCGCACCAGCAGATCCTGCAGTTCGGCGCGGTCGTCCTGCAGCGCAATTTTCACCGCGCCCAGCAGACGCTCGTTGAAGCGGGCGGCGAACAGCGCCCTGCCGTCGCTTAGCCAGCGCTGCCACTGTTCCGGCTGCTGGTGCGGCCAAATTTTACCGAGGTCGATAAGGTCTTGCGGGGACAGCGCGGTCAGGCGCTCGATGGTCAGTTTCATGCAGAATTTCCGAGCAGCTAAATGATGTCGACAGTGTAATAGATCTTGTGCAGAGCGTTGTGTAAGTTTTTCTGTACGATTACTGTGCAATATGTTTTTTGCATGGGGCATTTTCCGAGTAAATAGTTAGTAAACGGATTGTTAACCAGCACAACGCACTGCGCCTCAAGGTAAAGAGCGCAGATTTAATTCGAATTTTATCCTGTTTACACCGCTTGTTTCTGCCGGATGAAGTTGATTTGCAGAAGAAAATTCCTGTTTAATGGCATGAAAAATAAAGTCTTATTAGAAAATAATGCCGACAAAACGCCTAAATCATTATTACTTATAACAAAAGCGGTCAATAACGATCGGGCGCAGGCAAACACAACAGGTACGTTCACAACGACAGATGGGGATTTGCGGATGAAATTAACAACAGGTAAGGCACTGCTGGCGGGTTGTATTGCGATGACCATGAGCCAGGCGGCCATGGCGAAAGACATCAAGGTGGCGATCGTCGGGGCGATGTCCGGCCCGGTTGCGCAGTATGGCGACATGGAGTTTACCGGCGCGCGCCAGGCGATTGCCGACATCAACGCCAAGGGCGGCATCAAGGGCGACAAGCTGGTCGGCGTGGAATACGACGACGCCTGTGACCCGAAACAGGCGGTTGCGGTCGCCAACAAGGTGATCAACGACGGCATTCGCTACGTGATCGGCCACCTGTGCTCCTCGTCCACCCAGCCGGCGTCCGATATCTATGAAGACGAAGGCGTGATCATGATTACTCCGGCGGCCACCAACGCCGATCTCACCACCCGCGGCTACAAGATGATCATGCGCACTACCGGCCTGGACTCGGATCAGGGCCCGACCGCCGCCAAATACATCCTCAGCGACATCAAGCCGAAGCGCATCGCCGTGGTACACGACAAGCAGCAATACGGCGAAGGCCTGGCGCGCTCGGTGCGCGACAGCCTGAAAAAACAGGGCACTGAAGTGGCGATGTTCGAAGGCATCACCGCCGGCGACAAAGACTTCTCCACCCTGGTGGCGCGCCTGAAGAAAGAAAATATCGACTTCGTGTACTTCGGCGGTTACTACCCGGAAATGGGCCAGATCCTGCGTCAGGCCAAGCAGGCCGGGTTGACCACCCGCTTCATGGGGCCGGAAGGCGTGGGCAACTCCTCGCTGTCCAACATCGCCGGAGCCGCTTCGGAAGGCATGCTGGTGACGCTGCCGAAACGCTACGACCAGGTGCCTGCCAACCAGCCGATCGTCGATGCATTGAAAGCCAAGAAGCTGGATCCGACCGGCCCGTTCGTCTGGACCACCTATGCCGCGCTGCAGTCGCTGACCACCGGCATGGAGCGCAGCGGCAGCCAGGAGCCGGCGGATATCGTCAAGGATCTGAAAACCGGCAAGCCGGTGGAGACCGTGATGGGGCCGCTGACCTGGGATGACAAGGGCGATCTGAAAGGCTTCGAGTTCGGCGTGTTCGAATGGCATGCCAACGGCACGTCCACACCGATCAAATAAGCCATAATGATTAGGGTGGGGCGCAGCCCGCTGCGCCCGGCGGGTCGGCTTGCCGGCCCCGTCTCCCTTTACCCGCCGGTTCTCCGCCGGCGGGTTTCGCAGCCAAGGGTTCAGAGTATGTCAGAGCAGCTCCTCTATTTTCTGCAGCAGATGTTCAACGGCTTAACGTTGGGCAGCACCTATGCATTGATCGCCATCGGTTACACCATGGTTTACGGCATCATCGGCATGATCAACTTCGCCCACGGCGAGGTGTACATGATCGGTAGCTATGTCTCCTTTATCGTCATCGCCGCCCTGATGATGCTCGGTATCGACGTCGGCTGGTTGCTGATCGGCGCCGCGTTCCTGGTCTCGATCGTCATCGCCAGCGCCTACGGCTGGAGCATCGAGCGGGTGGCCTACAAGCCGGTGCGCAACTCCAAGCGCCTGATTGCGCTGATCTCGGCCATCGGCATGTCGATATTCCTGCAAAACTACGTCAGCCTGACGCAGGGCTCACGCGATCTGGCGCTGCCCAGCCTGGTGACCGGCCAGTGGGTGCTGGGGGAAAGCAACGGCTTCGCCGCCACCATCAGCACCATGCAGCTGACCATCTGGCTCGTGACCTTCCTGGCGATGCTGGCGCTGACGCTGTTTATCCGCTATTCGCGCATGGGCCGTGCCTGCCGCGCCTGTGCGGAAGATCTGAAGATGGCCAGCCTGCTGGGCATCAACACGGACCGGGTGATCTCGCTGACCTTCGTCATCGGGGCGGTGATGGCGGCGGTGGCCGGGGTGTTGCTCGGCCAGTTCTACGGCGTCATCAACCCTTACATCGGCTTTATGGCCGGTATGAAAGCCTTCACCGCCGCGGTTCTGGGCGGTATCGGCAGCATTCCCGGCGCGATGATCGGCGGCCTGGTGCTGGGCGTGGCGGAAGCGCTGACCTCCGCCTACCTCAGCACTGAATATAAAGACGTGGTGTCGTTCGCGTTGCTGATCGTGGTGCTGCTGATCATGCCGACCGGCATCCTCGGGCGTCCGGAGGTTGAGAAAGTATGAAACTCAATCTGCTCAATGCGCTGATCGCCACGGCGGTGCTGTTCGTGATGGCGTCATTCCTGATGGGCATGCAGCTTAGCCTGGACGGCACCAAGCTGGTGGTGCACGGCGCGGCGGAAGTGCGCTGGATGTGGATCGGCATCGGCTGCGTCATCGTCTTTTTCTTCCAGCTGTTGCGCCCGCTGCTGCAGCAAGGATTGAAAAAAGTCTCCGGCCCGGCGTTCGTGCTGCCGAGCTTCGACGGCACCACGCCGCGGCAAAAGCTGCTGGCGGCTCTGCTCATCGTCGCGGCGGTCGCCTGGCCGTTCCTGGTCTCGCGCGGCACGGTGGATATCGCCACCCTGACGCTGATCTACGTGATGCTGGGCCTCGGCCTCAACGTGGTGGTGGGCTTGTCCGGTCTGCTGGTGCTCGGCTACGGCGGTTTCTACGCCATCGGCGCTTACACCTACGCGCTGCTGAATCACTATTACGGCCTCGGCTTCTGGGAGAGCCTGCCGCTGGCGGGCATCGTCACCGCCGCCTTCGGCTTCCTGCTCGGTTTCCCGGTGCTGCGGCTGCGCGGCGACTATCTGGCAATCGTGACGCTCGGCTTCGGTGAGATCGTGCGCATCCTGCTGCTGAACAATACCGAGATCACCGGCGGGCCGAACGGCATCAGCCAGATCCCGAAACCGACCTTCTTCGGCCTGGAGTTTAACCGCAGCGTGCGCGACGGCGGCTGGGATACCTTCCATAACGTCTTCGGCCTGAAATACGATCCGAGCGATCGCATCGTATTTCTGTACCTGGTGGCGCTGCTGCTGGTGGTGCTGACGCTGTTCGTCATCAACCGCCTGCTGCGCATGCCGCTCGGGCGCGCCTGGGAAGCGCTGCGCGAAGACGAGATCGCCTGCCGCTCGCTGGGCCTCAGCCCGACGCGCATCAAGCTGACCGCCTTTACCATCAGCGCCGCGTTCGCCGGGTTTGCCGGCACGCTGTTCGCCGCGCGCCAGGGGTTCGTCAGCCCGGAATCCTTCACTTTCGTCGAGTCGGCCTTCGTGTTGGCGATCGTCGTACTGGGGGGCATGGGATCGCAGTTCGCGGTCATTCTGGCGGCGATCCTGTTGGTGGTGTCGCGCGAGCTGATGCGCGATCTGAATGAATATAGCATGCTGCTGCTGGGTGCGCTGATGGTGCTGATGATGATTTGGCGGCCGCAGGGGCTGTTGCCGATGAAACGGCCGCAGCTGAAGCTGCAGGCGGCGGACATTCACGCGGGCAAGGGGGAACAGGCATGAGCGTTCAACCTTTACTGCAGGTGGAAGGCCTGTCAATGCGTTTTGGCGGGCTGCTGGCGGTCAACAATGTCGCGTTGACGCTCAATGAAGGCGAAATCGTGTCGCTGATCGGCCCCAACGGCGCCGGTAAAACCACGGTGTTTAACTGCCTGACCGGTTTCTACCGCCCGAGCGGCGGCACCATCAAATTGCGCGATCGCCATCTGGAAGGGCTGGCGGGGCAGGCCATCGCCCGTATGGGCGTAGTGCGCACCTTCCAGCATGTGCGGCTGTTCCGTGAAATGACGGTGATTGAGAACCTGTTGGTGGCGCAGCATCAGCACCTGAAAAGCGGCGTGTTCGCCGGGCTGCTGAAAACCCCGGCCTTCCGCCGCGCCGAAGCCGAGGCACTGGCGCACGCAGCGGAGTGGCTGGAGCGCGTCGGCCTGCTGGATATGGCCAACCGTTCGGCGGGCAATCTGGCCTACGGGCAGCAGCGTCGGCTGGAGATCGCCCGCTGCATGGTGACCCGGCCGGAGCTGCTGATGCTGGACGAACCGGCCGCCGGTCTGAACCCGAAAGAGACCGACGAGCTGGATCATCTGATCGTCGAGCTGCGCGATCGGCATAAGGTCTCGGTGTTGCTGATCGAGCACGACATGAAGCTGGTGATGGGCATCTCCGATCGCATTTACGTGGTGAATCAGGGCACGCCGCTGGCGCAGGGCACACCGGCGGAGATCCGCAACAATCCGGATGTGATCCGGGCTTATTTGGGCGAGGCTTAAGACTGTGTCCCATCATTGTTCGTGCCATCGTCGCAGACCCAAAAACCCGCTATCAAGGCGGAAGATGAAGAACATAGCGGGACTATGTTCGAATCTGACAACGCAGAGAGCGGGTTTTTGGGGCGCGACCCGCAGGGCTGGGGCTATTTCGCCGCGCCGCTGCGTTACTCACCGTTTATTTGGCCCACCAAACCTCACGGCTCGCGCCTTGCTGCGCAGCGAAATAATCACCAGCGATGCTCACGCACAATGACGGGGCGCAGTCTTTATGTTGTCATTCAATCAGGTATCCGCCCATTACGGCAAAATCCAGGCGCTGCATCAGGTCAGTCTCACGATAAGTCAGGGCGAAATCGTGACGTTAATCGGCGCCAACGGCGCCGGTAAAACCACGCTGCTCGGCACCCTGTGCGGCGAACCGCGCGCCAGCGAAGGCAGCATCGTCTTCCAGGGGCAGGACATCACCCAGTGGCAAACCTCGCGCATCATGCGCGAAGCGGTGGCGATCGTGCCGGAAGGGCGGCGCGTCTTCTCGCGCATGACGGTGGAAGAAAACCTGGCGATGGGCGGCTTCTTCGCCGATCGTCACCAATATCAGCAGCGCATCGAACGGGTGTTCACGCTGTTCCCGCGCCTGCTGGAGCGCCGAAGCCAGCGCGCCGGCACCATGTCCGGCGGCGAACAGCAGATGCTGGCCATCGGCCGCGCGCTGATGAGCCAGCCGAAGCTGCTGCTGCTCGACGAACCTTCGCTTGGGCTGGCGCCCATCATCATCCAGCAGATCTTCGACATCATTCAGCAGCTGCGGGAAGAGGGCATGACCATCTTCCTGGTGGAGCAAAACGCCAATCAGGCGCTGAAATTGGCGGACCGCGGTTATGTGCTGGAAAACGGCCGCGTGGTGTTGGAAGATACGGGGGCTGCATTGTTAGCCAACGAAGCAGTGAGGTCGGCGTATCTGGGCGGTTAATCCGCCCCCCTACGAATTAAAATAATCAGGTACGAGAAGAAGAAATGAAGACAGAAGGGTTACTCGCGCAGCGCATCGTTAACGTAAAAAGTTCGGCCATCCGTGAATTGCTTAAGCACAGCAAGATGGAACACGTCATTTCGCTGGCGGGCGGCATCCCCTCTGATGCGCTGTTCGATTTCGAAGGATTGAGCATCGCCACCCAGCAGGCGATCACCGAACAGCCGAAAAGCGCGTTCCAGTATGGTTTGACCGAGGGCAGCCCGCTGCTGCGCGAGCGCATTTGCGCGCTGTGCGCCGAGCGCGGCGTCACCGCTGGCGCGGAAGAGGTGATGGTCACCGCCGGCTCGCAGCAGGCACTGGATTTGGTGATGCGCGCCATCGTCAACCCGGGCGACGTGTTTGTGGTGGAGCGCCCGACCTACCTGGCGGCGCTGCAAACGCTGGAACTGGCGGAGGCCAACATCATGTCGGTCTCGTCTGACAGCGACGGCATGGTGGTGGAAGAGCTGGCCGAACTGCTGAAAACCCAGCGCATCAAGGGCGTGTACGTGGTGCCGAACTTCGGCAACCCCAGTGGCATTACCCTCAGCGCCGCGCGCCGCGAACTGCTGGTGAAGCTGGCCGCCGAACATAACTTCCTGATCATCGAAGACGATCCGTACGGCGAACTGCGTTTCACCGAAGAGCGCCACCCGACGCTGCATCAGGTGTCGCAGCGGGTGCTGGGCAACACCGACCACATCATCTATACCTCGACTTTCTCCAAGATCCTGGCGCCGGGCCTGCGCTTGGGCTGGGCGATCCTGCCGCCGTTCCTGCTGCATAAAGTGGCGATCATCAAACAGGCGGCGGATCTGCACGCCAGCGCCCTGTCGCAGAGCATCGTCGAATGCTACCTCGGCCTGGATCGCCTGCCGGCGCAGATCGACAAGATCCGCGCCGCCTACAAGCAAAAGGGCGAGATCCTGGCCGGTTTGGTGGAGCAGGAGCTGGGCGACTACATCACCTTCGATAAGCCGAAGGGCGGCATGTTCCTGTGGGCGCGTTTCCGCCAGCCGTTCAACGCCACCGCATGGCTGAACACTACGCTGCAGCAGGGCGTGGTGTTCGTGCCGGGGGAATACTTCTTCTCCGACAACCCGGATCGTTCGACCTTCCGCCTGTCGTTCGCCACCGCCACCGAGCAGCAGATGCAAGAAGCGGTCGCGCGCCTGCGCCGTTCGCTGTAATCCTCGCGGCGGCGGAGCCTATGCCCGCCGCCGACATCAAACCGCCATCTTCACTTCACCTTGCCGTCATGTGGCTGTCATCTAACGGTTATTTTTCTGTCATCCGCGCATGGCATGTTAGCTTCCGAACAAAAAACTGATTCTTTTCGCTCACGCGCTTTTACACCAGCTTTTTCAGGAGTTAGGCATGCTCACCTACGCTATTCGCAAAACCACGCTGTGCGTCGCATTGACCCTGGCGGTCAGCGCACAGGCGCTGGCGGCGACAGAAATCCCGTTCTGGCATTCGATGGAAGGCGAACTGGGTAAAGAAGTGGACTCTCTGGCGGATCGCTTCAACCAGTCGCACAGCGACGTCAAGATTGTGCCGGTTTATAAAGGCAACTACGAACAGAGCCTGGCGGCGGGCATCGCCGCTTACCGCTCCGGCAAGGCGCCGGCGATCCTGCAGGTTTACGAGGTGGGCACCGCCACCATGATGGCCAGCAAAGCCATCAAACCGGTCTATGAAGTGTTTAAAGAGGCCGGCATCAACTTCGACGAGTCGGTGTTCGTGCCGACGGTGGCCGGCTATTACACCGACAACAAGAGCGGCCATCTGCTGTCGCAGCCGTTCAACAGCTCCACGCCGGTGCTGTACTACAACAAAGACGCCTTCAAAAAGGCCGGCCTGAACCCGGATCAACCGCCGAAAACCTGGCAGGAACTGGCGGCGGATACCGCCAAACTGCGCGAAGCCGGCATGAAGTGCGGTTACGCCAGCGGCTGGCAGGGCTGGATCCAACTGGAGAACTTCAGCGCCTGGCACGGCGTGCCGTTCGCCAGTGAAAACAACGGCTTTGGCGGCACCAGCGCCAAGCTGGAGTTCAACCAACCGCTGCAGGTCAAACATATTGCGCTGCTCGAAGCGATGAACAAGAAGGGCGACTTCACCTATTTCGGCCGCAAAGACGAATCCACCGAGAAGTTTTATAACGGCGACTGCGCCATCACCACCGCCTCATCCGGTTCGTTGGCGGACATCAAGCACTACGCCAAATTCAACTACGGCGTCGGCATGATGCCGTACGACGCCGACGCGAAAAATGCGCCGCAAAACGCCATCATCGGCGGGGCCAGCCTGTGGGTGATGAACGGCAAAGACGCCGCCACCTACAAGGGCGTGGCCGAATTCCTGCAGTACCTGGCGCAGCCGGAAATCGCCGCCGAATGGCACCAGAAGACCGGCTATCTGCCGATCACCACCGCGGCTTACGATCTGACCAAGCAGCAGGGCTTCTACGACAAGAACCCGGGTGCCGACGTCGCCACTCGCCAGATGCTGAACAAGCCGCCGTTGCCGTTCACCAAGGGCCTGCGCCTGGGCAACATGCCGCAGATCCGCAGCGTGGTGGATGAGGAACTGGAAGGCGTGTGGACCGGCAAGAAAACGCCTCAGCAGGCGTTGGACGCTGCCGTGCAGCGCGGTGACGTGCTGCTGCGCCGCTTCGAAGCTTCGACCAAGTAACCCCGCGTCGCGGGCCCGGCAGACCGGGCTCGCGTCTTCACGCCGATCCTTCCGTACCCGATTAATGGTTTAACTGCTATGTCATCTTCCCGTCCCGGTTTCGGCTGCAGCTGGCTGCCCTATGCGTTGGTGCTGCCGCAGCTGCTGATTACCGCCGTCTTCTTTTTATGGCCCGCCGGCGAGGCGCTGTGGTATTCGGTGCAGAGCCTCGATCCGTTCGGCCTGTCCAGCCAGTTTGTCGGGCTGGATAACTTTAAACAGCTGTTCCAGGATCCTTACTACCTCGACTCGTTCTACACCACGCTGATCTTCAGCTTTCTGGTGGCGGGCATCGGGCTGGCGGTCTCGCTGTTCTTCGCCGCGCTGGTGGACTACGTGCTGCGCGGCAGCCGCCTCTATCGCACGCTGATGATCCTGCCCTACGCGGTGGCGCCGGCGGTGGCGGCGGTGCTGTGGATCTTTCTGTTCAACCCCGGTCTGGGGTTGATCACCCATTTCCTCAACGGTCTGGGCTATAACTGGAACCATGCGCAAAACAGCGGCCAGGCGATGTTCCTGGTGGTGCTGGCTTCGGTATGGCAGCAGATAAGCTATAACTTCCTGTTTTTCCTCGCGGCGCTGCAGTCTATTCCGCGTTCGCTGGTGGAAGCGGCGGCCATAGACGGCGCCGGCCCGGTGCGGCGTTTCTTCCATCTGGTGCTGCCGCTGATCGCGCCGGTCAGCTTCTTCCTGCTGGTGGTCAATCTGGTGTACGCCTTCTTCGATACCTTCCCGGTGATCGACGCCGCCACCGGCGGCGGGCCGGTGCAGTCCACCACCACGTTGATCTACAAAATCTACCGCGAAGGCTTCGCCGGGCTGGATCTCTCCAGTTCCGCCGCGCAGTCGGTGATCCTGATGTTGCTGGTGATCGGCCTGACGGTGATCCAGTTCCGCTTCGTTGAACGTAAGGTGCGCTACCAATGATTGAGAATCGACGCGGGCTGGACATCTTCAGCCATGTGATGCTGATTATCGGCGTGCTGGTGGTGCTGTTCCCGCTGTACGTGGCCTTTGTCGCCGCCACGCTGGACGACAAACAGGTGTTTCAGGTGCCGATGACGCTGGAGCCCGGCGGCCACCTGTGGGAGAACATTCGCAATATCTGGCAGGGCGGCGTGGGCAACCTCAAGGTGCCGTTCTCGCTGCTGCTGCTCAACAGCGTGATCATGGCGCTGGCGATCACCTGCGGCAAGATCGCGGTGTCGGTGCTGTCGGCTTACGCCATCGTGTATTTCCGTTTCCCGCTGCGCAGCCTGTTTTTCTGGCTGATTTTCCTCACCCTGATGTTGCCGGTGGAGGTGCGCATTTTCCCGACGGTGGAGGTGATCTCCAACCTCAACCTGCTGGATAGCTACACCGGCCTGACGCTGCCGCTGATGGCCTCGGCCACCGCGACCTTCCTGCTGCGCCAGTTCTTCATGACGCTGCCGGATGAGCTGCTGGAGGCGGCGCGCATCGACGGCGCCGGGCCGATGCGTTTCTTCTGGGACATTGTGCTGCCGCTGTCGAAAACCAATCTGGCGGCGCTGTTCGTCATCACCTTTATCTACGGCTGGAACCAATACCTGTGGCCGATCCTGATCACCAGCGACGCCTCGATGGGCACCGCGGTGGCGGGCATCAAGAGCATGATCTCCACTTCCGGCGCGCCGACCCAGTGGAACCAGGTGATGGCGGCGATGATTCTGACTTTATTGCCACCGCTGGCGGTGGTGCTTCTGATGCAGCGCTGGTTTGTGCGCGGTCTGGTTGATAGCGAGAAATAACGACGATGGCAGGATTAAAACTACAGGCGGTCACCAAGTCTTACGACGGTAAAACGCCGGTGATCAAACAGATCGACCTCGACGTGGCGGACGGTGAATTCATCGTGATGGTCGGCCCGTCCGGCTGCGGCAAATCCACGCTGCTGCGGATGGTGGCCGGGCTGGAGCGCACCACCAGCGGCGATATTTATATCGATACCCGGCGCGTGACCGATCTGGAGCCCAAGGATCGCGGCATCGCGATGGTGTTCCAGAACTACGCGCTCTATCCGCACATGAGCGTGTACGACAACATGGCCTACGGCCTCAAGATCCGCGGTTTCGGCAAGGATCATATCCGCCAGCGGGTGGAGGAGGCGGCGCGCATTCTGGAGCTGGAGCCGTTGCTCAAGCGCAAGCCGCGCGAACTTTCCGGCGGCCAGCGCCAGCGGGTGGCGATGGGGCGCGCCATCGTGCGCGAACCGGCGGTGTTCCTGTTCGATGAACCCTTGTCCAACCTGGACGCCAAGCTGCGGGTGCAGATGCGCCTGGAGCTGCAGCAGCTGCACCGACGCCTGAAAACCACCAGCCTGTACGTGACCCACGATCAGGTGGAGGCGATGACGCTGGCGCAGCGGGTGATCGTGATGAACAAGGGCGTGGCGGAGCAGATCGGCACCCCGAGCGAGGTATATCAGCGGCCGGCTTCGCTGTTCGTCGCCGGCTTTATCGGCTCGCCGGCGATGAACCTGCTGCCCGGCACCCTGAGCGCCGACGGCGGCCAGCTGGTGCTGACGGACGGCATGGCGCTGCCGTTGCCGGCGGCCAAGCCGCAGTGGGCGGGGCGGCCGTTGACGCTGGGCATTCGGCCTGAGCATATTCAGCTGGTGGCGCAAGGCCAGGGCGTGCCGCTGCAGCTGCAGACGCTGGAACTGCTGGGGGCCGACAATCTGGCGCACGGCCAGTGGGGCGGTCACGGGGTGATCGCGCGGTTGTCGCATGAAACCTTGCCGGCGGCGGGCAGTACGCTATATTTGCAACTGCCTGCTCAGGCGCTGCACTTCTTTGACACCCACAGCGGATTACGGATGGATTGATGACGAGACCCTGGCCTTACCCTCATATTGTCGCCCACCGTGGCGGCGGTTCTCTGGCGCCGGAAAACACCCTGGCGGCGATCGACGTCGGCGCGCGCCACGGCCACAAGATGATCGAGTTCGACGCCAAACTGGCGCAGGACGGACAAATTTTCCTGCTGCATGACGATACGCTGGATCGCACCAGCAACGGCTGGGGCGTGGCGGGCGAACTGCCGTGGGACAAACTGGTGCAGCTGGACGCCGGCAACTGGTACAGTTCGGCCTTCAAGGGCGAGCGGCTGCCGCTGCTGTCGGAGGTGGCGGAACGCTGCCGGGAACACGGCCTGATGGCCAATATCGAGATCAAACCGACCACCGGCAGCGACGATGAAACCGGGCGGGTGGTGGCGCTGGCGGCGCGGTTGCTGTGGCAAGGGCAGACCGACCCGCTGCTCTCCTCCTTCTCGGTGGAAGCGTTGGCGGCGGCGCAGCGCACCGTGCCGGATTTGCCGCGTGGCCTACTGCTGGAGGAGTGGGACGACAACTGGCGCGAGCTGACGGAGCGTCTGGACTGCGTCTCGCTGCATATCGACCACAAAGCGCTGACCGCCGAGCGGGTGAACGCGTTGAAAGACGCCGGTCTACGCATTCTGGTGTATACCGTCAACCAACCGGATCGCGCGCGCCTGCTGCTCGACTGGGGCGTTGACTGCATTTGCACCGACCGGATAGATTTGATTGGCTCGGATTTTTAATCCGGCGCCGATAAATCCCGCGACGACAAGCCTTGCCGCCGCGCCAACGGAAGGAATGCGATGCCAGGCTTTATGATGTCACTGTGGCACCAGATCGTGCTGTCTTTACCGCTGTTCGCCCTGATCGCGTTGGGTTATGGGCTGATTCGCTGGGGGAAATGGCCCTCCAGCATCACCGATGGCCTGACGCGTTTCGTGTTTTCCCTCGCCTTGCCCGCCATGCTGTTTCGCATGATGTGCGACTTCTCGCAGCGCCCGGCGGTCGACGCCCGGCTGTTGATCGCGTTCTTCGGCAGTTGCCTGATCGTGTTCGTGCTTGGCCGCCTGGTCGCCCGGCACCTCTTCCGGCTGGATGGCGTCGCCGGATCGGTGTTTGCGCTGGGCGGTATTTTCTCCAATAACGTGATGCTCGGTTTACCGATCGCCAGCGTAATGCTGGGGCAGGCGGCGATCCCGTCGGTGGCGCTGGTGCTGGTGTTCAACGGCCTGATCCTGTGGACGCTGGTGACGGTGTCGATCGAATGGGCGCGCAACGGCTCGCCGACGCTGGGCGGCTTCGCTAAAACCGCGCGCAGCGTGCTGACCAACCCGCTGATCGTCGGCATTTTGTCCGGCACGCTGTTTAGCCTGACCGGCTTGCCGTTGCCGGACTTCGTCGATCGGCCGGTCAGCATGCTCGGCCAGGTGGCGGCGCCGCTGTCGCTGGTGGTGCTTGGCATGGGGCTCGCCGAGTACCGCATCAGCGAAGGCTGGCAGCTGAGCAGCGCCATCTGCGTGCTGAAGTTGCTGGTACAGCCGTTGGTGATTTGGCTGCTGGCCTGGATGATGGATCTGCCGCCGATGGAGACCCGGGTTGTGGTGCTGCTTGGGTCGATGGCGGTGGGGGTGAACGTCTACCTGATGTCGCGCCAGTTCAATACGCTCACCGGCCCTGCCGCCACCAGCCTGGTGATGTCCACCGTGCTGGCGGCGATCACCACGCCGCTGATCCTCACCGTTATGGGCGTGCGGGCGTAGCCGGCAGCGGCGCCTGCGGCACCGCCGGCGCGGTGCGATTGAACGGATCGCGCGGCTGGTTGCCGTTAGGCAGCAGTTGCCCGCCGTTCGGCGTGGTTTGCAACAGCTGTTGCCGTTGATTGTCGAACTGTCGCTGCTGCTGCAGGCGGCGTTGATCCATCTGCCGGTTGTTCAACAAGCGCTGTTGCTGCGCCTGCTGGCTGTTTTGGTTGAGTAACTGCTGCTGTGAGCGCAGGTCGGTTACGCCGTTGGCCGCCGCCGCCAACCCAGGCAGTAACAGCAGAGCGAACAGAATGTGAGACGTTTTCATGATGGTTACCTCGCCTTTTTATTAAGCCTAACTCAGCGGTGAAATTTTGCTGGTAGTTTGTCTTTTGTTCAGATGTAAACCGCCTTTCATCCCCTTATGCGTCCATCTTCCGTTACAATCGCCCTTTCGGTCTTTTTAGGGTGAACCCATCGTGCTGCTTTTGGTTATAACCACCATCCTGTGGGCGTTTTCTTTCAGCCTGATCGGCGAGTACCTGGCGGGCCATGTCGACAGCGGGTTCTCGGCGCTGGTGCGCATCGGGCTGGCGGCGCTGGTGTTCCTGCCGTTCCTGCGCTGGCGCAATATCAAGCCCAGGGTGATCCTGCTGTATATGCTGGTGGGCGCCTTCCAACTGGGCATCATGTATCTGTTCAGCTTCCGCGCCTATCTCTACCTGACGGTACCCGAATTCCTGCTGTTCACCGTGTTGACGCCGCTGTACATCACGCTGATCTACGACTTACTGAGCGGCCGCCGTCTGCGCTGGGGCTATGTGTTCAGCGCGCTGCTGGCGGTGCTGGGCGCGGCGATCATTCGCTATCACCAACTGAGCGAACACTTCTGGTGGGGGCTGCTGTTGGTGCAGGCGGCGAACATCAGCTTCGCCATCGGCATGGTCGGCTATAAGCGCCTGATGGAAGTGCACCCCTTGCCGCAGCACACCGCCTTTTCCTGGTTCTACCTGGGGGCGGCGGCGGTGGCGGTAGTGGCCTGGTTCCTGTGGGGCAATCCGCAGCAGCTGCCAACCACCAACCTGCAGTGGGGCGTGCTGATCTGGCTGGGCGTGGTGGCGTCGGGGCTGGGCTATTTCATGTGGAACTACGGCGCGACGCAGGTGGATGCCGGCACGCTCGGCATCATGAACAACATGCATGTGCCGGCCGGCTTGTTGGTCAACCTGGCTATCTGGCAGCAGCAGCCGCACTGGCCGAGCTTTATCATCGGCGGGGCGGTGATCGTCGCTTCGCTGTGGGTGCACCGCCGCTGGGTGGCGCCGAAACAGCTCGGCTAAACGGGGGGCCGACAGTTTATACGCCGGCCGCCAACGCTTTGGCGCCGGTCGCGCCGGGGCGTGCCGCATCGCGCACGAACGGCAGATGATCGCAGGCGTGCTGGCGGGCCGAGCGGATAAAGGCTTCGGTCACCGCCTGGCGCTGTTCGCCGTCGCGCACGGCGGCGTACAGGCGGCTCCACAGGCCGTCACCCAGGGTTTTGGTCACCACCAGCCCCTGCCGTTCGAAACTCTCCACCACCCAGTGCGGCAGCGCCGCAATCCCCATCCGCGCCGATACCATCTGGATCAGCAGCAGTGTGTTATCGACGTTCTTCAATGCCGGGTTAACGCCCGCCGGCTGCAGGAAATGCCGCCAGATATCCAGCCGCTGGCGCTGCACCGGGTAAATCAACAGCGTTTCATCGCTCAAGTCTTCCGGCTCGATGTGCGGCTTGCCGGCCAGCGGATGATCCGGCGCCAGCACCAGACGCACCTCGAAATCGAACATCGGCGAATAGTGCAGGCCGCTGCGCGGTAGAATATCCGACGTCATCACCAGATCCAGCTCGCCCTGTTGCAGGGCCGGCTGCGGATCGAAAGTCACGCCGGAAGTGAAGTCCATCACCACCTGCGGGAAACGCTGGCGGAAGTTGTCCAGCGCCGGCGTCAGCCACTGAATGCAGCTGTGGCATTCGATGGCGATGCGCAGCGTGGTCTGGTGCGGCTCGTGGCAGGCCTGCAGCGCCTGTTGGATCTGCGGCAGCACCTGTTCCGCCAGCTGCAGCAGGATCTCGCCCTGGGCGGTGAAGCGCAGCGGTTGGCTCTTGCGGACGAACAGCTTGAAGCCCAGACGTTGCTCAAGATCGCTGAACTGGTGCGACAGGGCAGACTGCGTCTGATGAAGTTGGGCCGCCGCCCCCGCCAGCGAACCGCTGTTGCGCAGAGCCTGCAGCGTCCGTAAATGTTTCAGTTCGATCATGAGAGTCCTTCACATTGACAGTGAATAAATTGCGCTTGTGGTTAATACAGTACCTGCTGATTATGGATGTGTAAACATCTGGACGGCTAAATGGGGAATATGACGATGGCAATTTTGAATCACACACTGGGTTTTCCTCGCGTTGGGCTACGACGTGAGCTGAAAAAAGCTCAGGAAAGCTACTGGGCCGGCAACTCAACGCAGGAAGAGCTGTTGGCGGTTGGCCGCGAGCTGCGCGCTCGTCATTGGCAGCAGCAACAACAGGCCGGGGTGGATTTGGTGCCGGTCGGCGATTTCGCCTGGTACGATCATGTGTTGACCACCAGCCTGCTGCTGGGCAATGTGCCGGCGCGCCATCAGAATGCGGATGGCTCTATTGATCTGGACACGCTGTTTCGCATCGGCCGTGGCCGCGCACCGACCGGCGAGCCGGCGGCCGCGGCGGAAATGACCAAATGGTTCAACACCAACTACCACTACATGGTGCCCGAATTCCAGCAAGGCCAGCAGTTCAAGCTGGGCTGGACTCAGCTGTTGGACGAAGTGGATGAAGCGCTGGCGCTCGGCCATCGCATCAAGCCGGTGCTGCTGGGTCCGCTGACCTATCTGTGGCTGGGGAAAGTGAAGGGTGAGCCGTTCGACCGCCTGTCGCTGCTGAAAGAGATTCTGCCTGTTTACCAGCAGGTGCTGGCCGAGCTGGCGAAGCGCGGCGTTGAGTGGGTGCAAATTGACGAGCCTGCGCTGGTGCTGGAACTGCCGCAAGCCTGGCTGGACGCGTTCAAACCGGCTTACGATGCGCTGCAGGGGCAGGTGAAGCTGCTGTTGACCACGTATTTCGACAGCGTCGGCCATAACCTCGACACCATTCGCACGCTGCAAGTGCAGGGGCTGCACGTCGATCTGGTCGCCGGTCATGACGATATCGCCGCGCTGAGCGCCGCATTGCCGAAAGACTGGCTGCTGTCACTGGGGGTGATCAACGGCCGCAACGTTTGGCGCGCCGATCTGAGCCGCTGGTTTGAGCGCTTGCAGCCGCTGGTGGGTACTCGCCCGCTGTGGATTGGCTCCTCTTGTTCACTGTTGCACAGCCCGATCGACTTGAGCGTGGAAAGCCGTCTGGACGAAGAAGTGAAAAGCTGGTTTGCCTTCGCGCTGCAAAAATGCGCCGAACTGGCGCTGTTGAGCTCTGCGCTGAACGCGCCTGACGCGGCGAAACAGGCTGAACTGGACGCCTACAGCGCGCCGATCCGCGCCCGCCGTCAGTCGAGCCGTGTGCATAACCCACAGGTTGAGCGCCGGCTGGCCGCGATCACCGCGCAGGACAGCGAACGCCACAGCGCTTACGCCGAGCGCGCCAGGGCGCAGCGCGAGCGTTTCAACCTGCCGGCCTGGCCGACCACCACCATCGGTTCGTTCCCGCAGACCACCGAGATCCGCGGCCTGCGTCTCGACTTCAAACAGGGCCGTTTGGACGGCAATAACTACCGCACCAGCATCGGTGAGCACATCAAACAGGCGATTGTCGAGCAGGAACGTCTCGGGCTGGACGTGCTGGTGCACGGTGAAGCCGAGCGCAACGACATGGTGGAGTATTTCGGCGAGAACCTCGACGGCTTCGTGTTTACCCAGAACGGCTGGGTGCAGAGCTACGGCTCCCGCTGCGTGAAGCCGCCGGTCATCATCGGTGACGTCAGCCGCCCGGAAGCCATCACCGTCGAATGGGCCAAATTCGCCCAGTCGCTGACCGACAAACCGGTGAAAGGCATGCTGACCGGGCCGGTGACCATCCTGTGCTGGTCGTTCCCGCGTGAAGATGTGACCCGCGAAGTGATCGCCAAGCAGATTGCGCTGGCGCTGCGCGACGAGGTGGAGGATCTGGAAAAAGCCGGCATCGGCATCATCCAGATCGACGAACCTGCGCTGCGCGAGGGGCTGCCGCTGCGCCAATCCGACTGGGCCGCCTACCTGAATTGGGCGGTGGACGCCTTCAAACTGAATGCCGCCGTGGCGCGGGATGACACCCAGATCCACACCCACATGTGTTACTGCGAGTTCAACGACATCATGGAATCCATCGCCGCGCTGGACGCCGACGTGATCACCATCGAGACCTCGCGTTCCGATATGGATCTGTTGGAAGCCTTCAAAGAGTTCGAATACCCGAACGAAATCGGGCCGGGCGTCTACGACATCCACTCGCCGAACGTGCCGAGCGTGGAATGGATCGAAGCGCTGCTGCGTAAAGCGGCGCAGAACATCCCGGCAGAACGCCTGTGGGTCAATCCGGATTGCGGCCTGAAAACTCGCGGCTGGCCGGAAACCCGGCAGTCGCTGGCCAACATGGTATTGGCGGCGCAGCGCCTGCGCGAGCACGCGTGATGCCGTGCGGCGGATGAACCGCCGCTTATAGATTTACTGGTGTGATGATTGGGCGCTTCGGCGCCCTTTTTTATGCGAGGGACATTATTTGACGCCGTGCTGGGCGAACCACGCCAGCATGCGCTGCCAGCCGTCCTCCGCCGCTTCGGCGTTGTAGCTGGGGCGATAGTCGGCGTTGAATGCGTGCCCGACGCCAGGATATACCACGATTTCGGCCTCGGCGTTGGCGGCGCGGATCGCCTGACGCATGGTTTCCACCGTCTCCAGCGGAATGCCGTTGTCCTGCCCGCCATACAGCCCCAGCACCGGCGTTGACAGGTGGGTGGCGACATCGACCGGATGCTTCGGTGAATTCAGCGTTTTCTCGCCGACCAGTTTGCCGTACCAGGCGACCGCCGCCTTCAACTGCGGGTTGTGCGCCGCGTACAGCCAGGTAATGCGGCCGCCCCAGCAGAAACCGGTGATCGCCAGCTTGCCGGCGTCGCCGCCGTGGCGAATAGCCCAGTGCGCGGCGTGATCCAGATCGGACAACACCTGACGATCCGGCACCTTGGTCACCAACTGCTGGAACAGCTCGCCGATATCGCTGTAGTCGTTGGCATCGCCCTGGCGGAAATAGAGCTCGGGCGCGATCGCCAGATAGCCCTGCTTGGCCAGGCGACGGCACAGATCCTGAATGTGCTCATGGACGCCGAAGATTTCCTGCACCACCAGCACGATGGGAAAGGGGCCGTTATGGTCGGCGGGTTTGGCGACGTAGGCCGGCAGCGCGTCGCCCTGAGAAGGGATGGTCGTTTGCCCGGCGTGAATGCCCTGTTCGTCGGTGATAATCGCGGAGGTGGCCAACGGCGCGGCGGCCGGGGCGAATCCCCCCTGAGCCTGTTCTAATGTCATCACATGTTCGGTTTTCATTGCGGTCTCCGTGCAATAGAAAAAAGCGCTGAGATTAACTATAGGAAAGATTACCCATTATTGGCGCTGCGTGGCGCACTTTCGGACAAGTCGATAAAAAACGGCTAATTATCTGGCTTTGCGGCATTTTTAAGCGCTTTTTATCATGTTATTACGCGTTTTGGCCCGCGTAAGTGCCATAAGGTGCGTTAGAGGGCTTTTTTGTCCCTAAGCAACCGATAAGATGGGGGTATTTCGAATTGATGCGCTAAATAGTTTCAGTCGGCAACCAACGGGCAGGGAGCGGCAAGGTTTATCGGCTAGACTGAGGTTTAGCGGTTTGAGGGCGGCTCATTAATGGGTTTTCTTGTGACTTAATTCACAAAAAATATGTAGCATGTCATTTGTTTCTCTTTTCATAGTGACTATCGTCACGAAATTAAGCGGCGATTTTCAGTAGAGTGCTTTTTTGTTCCTCCCAATAAACATGATCCATGAGGAGTCTCGTATGTCTCAGTCTGACGTTTTTCATCTCGGCCTCACCAAGAACGATTTACAAGGGGCCCAGCTTGCCATCGTGCCGGGCGATCCGCAGCGCGTAGAGAAGATTGCCAAGCTGATGGAAAATCCGGTGCATCTGGCCTCCCATCGTGAATTCACCACCTGGCGCGCAGAGCTGGACGGCAAGGCGGTGATCGTCTGCTCCACCGGTATCGGCGGCCCGTCTACCTCTATCGCGGTGGAAGAGCTGGCGCAGCTGGGCATTCGCACCTTCCTGCGCATCGGCACCACCGGCGCCATTCAGGCCAATATCAACGTCGGTGACGTGCTGGTGACTACGGCGGCGGTACGCCTCGACGGCGCCAGCCTGCACTTTGCGCCGATGGAGTTTCCGGCGGTCGCGGACTTCGCCTGCACCACCGCGCTGGTGGAAGCGGCCAAAGCCAGCGGCGCGACCACCCACATTGGCGTAACCGCTTCTTCCGATACTTTCTACCCGGGTCAGGAACGTTACGACACCTACTCCGGCCGCGTGGTCAGCCGTTTTAAAGGTTCGATGGAAGAGTGGCAGGCGATGGGCGTGATGAACTATGAAATGGAATCCGCCACGCTGCTGACCATGTGCGCCAGCCAGGGACTGCGTGCCGGCATGGTGGCTGGGGTGATCGTTAACCGCACCCAGCAAGAGATCCCGAACGCCGAAACCATGAAAAACACCGAAAGCAAAGCGGTGCAGATCGTGGTGGACGCCGCCCGCCGTCTGCTGTAATCGCCTCCCCTCAACGGGCCGCCGACGCGGCCCGTTTTTCCATTCGCGGCTAATCTGTTACGGTGATACTCCTCAGCGCTGCGCCGATGGCTGCCGCGCGTTGTCATAACAAAAACAACGAGGACGTTTATGACCGCCCAGATCCTGCTTCATCCTTCGCTTGCGCCGCTCGACGGTGGCATTAACTTCCGTGACTTCGGCGGCAACGGCGTGGCCGACGGGCGCCGCATCAAACGCGGCCTGCTGTTCCGCTCCGGTTCTCTCGAGCGGCTGACGGAAAACGACTGCACTTTCCTCGCTGGAGTGCCGGTGCGTTCGGTGCTGGACTACCGCGATGCCGACGAGGTGCAGGCCAAACCGGATATTCTGTGGAATGGCGCCGACTATCACCATGTGCCGGCCAACCCGCTGAGCAGCGAAGTCAACGCCAACCTGGAAAAGCTCACCAACGAAACGCTGGCCGCTTTCGACGCTCGGGCGTTCATGCTGGAGCTGTATCGCCGTCTGCCGTTCGGCAATGCGGCCTATCAGCGGCTGGCGCAGCTGTTGAGCAACCCTGGCGGCGGCGCGATCGTGCAACACTGCGCGGTCGGCAAGGATCGCACCGGGGTCGGTTCGGCGTTGGTGCTGTTCGCGCTGGGGGCCGACGAAGCGACGGTGCTGGAAGACTATCTGCTGACCGAAACCACGCTGGCCACTTTCCGCGAACAGATGCTGGATCAGCTCTCTATCAAGCTGAATGCGGCGGCGCTGGAGCAATTCGCCTACGTGCTCAGCGCGCGCGAGGAGTTCCTGATGACGGCGCTGGGCTGCATCCGCCGGCAATACGGCTCCACCGACCGCTGGCTGGAAGCGGAATACGGCCTGGGCGCGGCCCAGCGCGAAGCGCTGCAGGCATTCTACCTCGAGTAAATTGCCGCGTGTTTAGCCGGGGTTTAACTCGCCCCGGCTTATCCTAGGCGGCGAACCATCGCGTATCAGGAGCCCCGTATTGAGCCTCAATGACGTTATCAACTGGGTCAGCGATGTCGTGCGTCAGCACGAAGGCTGGGCCATTCCCATCATTTTCTTCCTGGCGTTCGGCGAGTCGCTGGCGTTTTTGTCGCTGCTGCTGCCGGCCACGGTGATCCTGCTGGCGCTGGGCGCGCTGATCGGCGAAAGCGGCATCGCCTTTTGGCCGATTTGGGCCGCTGCCGCCGCCGGGGCGTTTTTCGGCGACTGGCTCTCTTACTGGATCGGCTATCACTATCAGGATCGCGTGGCCCATATGTGGCCGCTGTCGCGCAATCCGCAGCTGCTGGCGCGCGGCCACGCCTTCTTCGAGCGCTGGGGCGTGCTGGGCATTTTCATCGGCCGCTTCTTCGGCCCGCTGCGCGCCGTGGTGCCGCTGGTGGGCGGCATTTGCGGCATGCCGCAGCGCTATTTCCAGCTGGCCAACGTCACGTCGGCGATGATCTGGGCGTTTGGCATTCTGGCGCCGGGGGCATTCGGCATCAAGTGGCTCAGCCAGTGGCTGGGCTGATTTCTCGCTAAATTGCGCAGCGCCGCGCAATATTGTGCGCGGCCGGCAAAATCAGGCTGGACATCCATACAGCCTCCCCTTAACGTGACGGGCAATGGGCGAGCAAAACGCCGCAACGGCTAGGTGCAACAGGAGGCAGGGTGGATACCAGTCTGATTTATGGGATTGGCGGCGTCGCGATCGGCATGCTGTTGGGGTGGCTGATCGCCAGTCTGCGGGTGCAGCAGACGCATGCGCAACATGAAACCGAACTGCGGTTGCTGGAGCAAGCGTTGCAGCAGG
The DNA here is from genome assembly GCF_900215445.1 of Serratia sp. JKS296. Lineage (NCBI taxonomy): Bacteria > Pseudomonadati > Pseudomonadota > Gammaproteobacteria > Enterobacterales > Yersiniaceae > Serratia > Serratia sp. JKS296. Next base: position 4,736,098 of record NZ_OCMX01000001.1, on the reverse strand, counting down.
CGCAGCAGGAAACGGCCGTGCGGCAGGAAACGCTACAGCGCCACGAGCAGCAGTTGCGCCAGAGCGAGCTGGAGCTGCGCAATCTGCACAGCCAACTGGCGGCCGGGCATGAGAAGCTGCAACAGCTCACCCATTGGCGCAACGAATGCGAGCTGCTCAACCAAGAGCTGCGCGCCCAGCGCGAGGTTAACAGCGCGCAGGAGGCTGAGCTGCGCGAAGTCACCATCCGTCTGGAAGAGACGCGCATGGCGGCGGAGGAGAAACAGCGTCTGCTGATCAACAGCGAACAGCGCCTCACCACCCAGTTTGAAAACCTCGCCAACCGCATTTTTGAACACAGCGGCCGCAAGGTTGACGAGCAAAATAAGCAAAGCTTGGATCGTTTACTGCTGCCGTTGCGCGAACAGCTGGACGGTTTTCGCCGTCAGGTGCAGGACAGCTTCGGCCAGGAAGCGCGGGAGCGCCACACGCTGACGCATGAGATACGCAATCTGCAGCAGTTGAACGCGCAGATGGCGCGTGAGGCGATCAACCTCACCAAGGCGCTGAAAGGCGACAACAAAACGCAGGGCAACTGGGGCGAGGTGGTGCTGAGCCGGGTGCTGGAGGCCTCCGGTCTGCGCGAAGGGCATGAGTATGAAACGCAGGTCAACGTGCGGGTGGATCATCAGAGCCGCATGCAGCCTGATGTGATCGTACGCCTGCCGCAGGGCAAGGATGTGGTGATCGATGCCAAGATGTCGCTGATCGCCTACGAGCGCTATTTCAACGGCGAGGATGAGGCGGAGCGCGAAGCGGCGCTGAGCGAACATATTGCCTCGCTGCGCGGCCACATCCGCATGCTGGGTCGCAAGGACTACCAGCAGCTGCCGGGGCTGCGTTCTCTGGACTATGTGCTGATGTTCATTCCGGTCGAGCCCGCCTTCCTGCTGGCTATCGATCGCGAGCCGGAGCTGATCAGCGAAGCGCTTAAGCACAACATCATGCTGGTCAGCCCGACCACGTTGCTGGTGGCGCTGCGTACCATCACCAACCTGTGGCGCTATGAGCATCAGAGCCAGAACGCCCAGCGCATCGCCGATCGCGCGGCGAAACTGTATGACAAGATGCGGCTGTTCGTGGACGATATGTCCGCACTGGGGCAGAGCCTGGACAAGGCGCGGGGCAGTTATCGTCAGGCGATGAACAAACTGAGCGAAGGCCGTGGTAATCTTATCGGCCAAATTGAAGGTTTCCGCGCGTTGGGGGTTGAAGTCAAACGGCCGATAAACCCGCTGCTGGCGCAGCAAGCCGGCGCGCAACACGATGAAGCGGAAGAGGCGAACGACGATGATGTCGCCGCGCTGCCGCAGACGAACGACGATGACGATACCGCCGGGGAATCGGGCTTCGTTTCGCACGGCTGAGGCCGTGGCGAGGTGGGGTATTTTCCGGGCTTCTGGTACACTCATCCACACAAAATTGACTGAATAGCAGGCAGGACAATGGCAGATCAATCGCAGGAAACCACCGATTTCGGTTTTCGCACCGTCGCTAGAGACGAAAAACAGGCCATGGTGGCGGACGTTTTTCATTCGGTAGCGGCAAAGTATGACGTGATGAACGACCTGATGTCGTTCGGTATTCACCGTATCTGGAAGCGTTTCACCATTGACTGCAGCGGCGTGCGCCGCGGGCAGCGCGTGCTGGATCTGGCCGGCGGTACCGGCGACCTGGCCGCCAAGTTCTCCCGCATGGTCGGCGAGCAGGGGCAGGTGGTGCTGGCGGACATCAACGATTCGATGCTCAAGATGGGGCGCGAGAAGCTGCGCGATCGCGGCATCGTCGGCAACATCAATTACGTGCAGGCCAACGCCGAAGCGCTGCCGTTCCCGGACAATTACTTCGATTGCATCACCATCTCCTTTGGCCTGCGTAACGTCACCGACAAAGACAAAGCGTTGCGCTCGATGTTCCGCGTGCTGAAACCGGGCGGCCGTCTGCTGGTGCTGGAGTTCTCCAAGCCGCTGCTGGCGCCGCTGAGCAAAGCCTATGACGCCTACTCTTTCCACGTGCTGCCGAAGATCGGCGAGTTGGTGGTGAAAGATCCTGACAGCTACCGTTACCTGGCGGAATCGATCCGCATGCACCCCGATCAGGAAACCCTGAAGGGCATGATGGGCAACGCCGGTTTTGAAAACGTCACCTATTTCAACCTGACCGGTGGGATTGTCGCCCTGCATCGCGGCTTCAAGTTCTGAGAGGGAGATGCCGATGCTGTTTACCCCTCTGCTGACCGGCGCGTTGGAAACCTCGCTGAATAACCTGCTGTTTCGCGATCGCAGCATGAAAGCCGCCCGCCAACGCCTGGCGGGCAAGGTGCTGCGCATCGAACTGGAAGAGCTGGCTTCACCGCTGGTGCTGGTGTTCAGCGAACTGCGCGTGGATGTGCTGGGGCAGTCTGAAGACAGCGCCGATTGCACCGTGCGTAGCCGCATTCCCGCCTTACTTAAGCTGCGCGATCGCCAGCAGCTGCCGGTGCTGATGCGCAGCGGCGAATTGACGGTGGAAGGCGATATTCAGGTGGTGCAACAGTTGGTTGGCCTGCTCGATCTGGCGGAGTGGGATCCGGCGGAATGGCTGGCGCCCTACATCGGCGATATTGCCGCCCAAGGCATTACACAGGCGCTGGATAAAGGCGCCTCGCTGCTGAAAGCTGGCTTTATGCGCCGGCAGCAGGGGATGGCGGAGGCGTTGACCGAAGAGTGGCGCCTGGCGCCGGGGCCGCTGGAAGTGGTGTGGTTCAACGAAGAAGTTGACGCACTCGCCCGCAGCGCGGAGGCGCTGTCTGCCCGCATGGACAAGTTGGAGGGCAAGCGATGACCCCAGGCGAACTGCGCCGTTTGTATTTTATCGTCCGCGTTTTTCTCAGCTACGGGCTGGACGAGCTGATCCCTAAAATGCGTTTGACGCTGCCGCTGCGCTTTGGCCGCCGGCTGCTGTTCTGGATGCCGAATCGGCATAAGGACAAACCGTTGGGTGAACGTCTGCGGCTGGCGCTGCAGGAATTGGGGCCGGTCTGGATCAAGTTCGGCCAAATGATGTCGACCCGCCGCGATCTGTTTCCGCCGCACATTGCCGATCAGCTGACGCTGCTGCAGGATCGGGTGGCGCCTTTCGATGGCGCGTTGGCGCGTAAGCATATCGAGCTGGCGATGGGCGGCCCGCTGGAGACCTGGTTTGATGACTTCGATCAGCAGCCGCTGGCCTCTGCCTCGATCGCGCAGGTGCATACCGCGCGGCTGAAAACCACCGGCCAGGAAGTGGTGCTGAAGGTGATCCGGCCGGATATCGGGCCGATTATCAAGGCCGACGTGCGTCTGATGTACCGGCTGGCAGGCTGGGTGCCGAAGCTGTTGCCGGACGGTCGCCGTTTGCGCCCGCGCGAAGTGGTACGCGAGTACGAGAAAACCCTGCTGGACGAGTTGAACCTGCTGCGCGAAGCGGCTAACGCCATTCAGCTGCGCCGCAATTTCGACGGCAGCCCCATGCTGTACGTACCGGAAGTTTATTCCGACTACTGCCGCGAAAGCGTATTGGTGATGGAGCGCATTTACGGCATTCCGGTATCGGACATCGCCACGCTGGAACAGCAGGGCACCAACATGAAACTGTTGGCGGAACGCGGCGTCCAGGTGTTCTTTACCCAGGTCTTCCGCGACAGCTTCTTCCATGCGGACATGCATCCCGGTAATATTTTCGTCAGCTACGAACATCCGGAAGATCCTTGCTACATAGGTATCGACTGCGGCATCGTCGGTTCGCTGAACAAGGATGATAAACGCTACCTGGCGGAAAACTTCATCGCCTTCTTCAATCGCGATTACCGCAAGGTGGCGGAACTGCACGTCGACTCCGGGTGGGTGCCGCGCGACACCAACGTGGAAGACTTCGAATTCGCCATCCGCACCGTGTGCGAGCCGATTTTCGAGAAGCCGCTGGCGGAGATTTCCTTCGGCAACGTGCTGCTGAACCTGTTCAACACTGCACGACGCTTCAATATGGAAGTGCAGCCGCAGCTGGTGTTATTGCAGAAGACCTTGCTGTATGTTGAAGGTCTGGGGCGTCAGCTCTACCCGCAGCTGGATCTGTGGACTACCGCCAAGCCGTTCCTCGAGAGCTGGCTGCGCGATCAGGTCGGCATTCCTGCCGTGGTGCGTGCGCTGAAAGAGAAAGCGCCGTTCTGGGCGGAGAAGCTGCCGGAACTGCCCGAGCTGTTTTACGACAGCCTGCAGCAGCATAAACTGTTGCAACAAAGCGTTGATAAGCTGACCAACCAGATGCAGGCTCAGCGGGTTCGTCAGGGGCAGTCACGTTATTTGTTCGGCGTTGGCGCTACACTGTTGGTAAGCGGCACGCTGCTGCTGCTGGGGCAAATCGAGGTGTTTCCCGCCTGGATGATGGCCGCCGGCATCGTATGCTGGGTGATTGGCTGGAAGCGAACCACCTGATTTAATTCGTCACTCTGGTAAAGTCGGCCCTATAATGCGGGCTGGCTTTAAAAGACCCTTTAAAATTAGAGGTAATTAAAATGGGCGGTATTAGTATTACGCAATTGTTGATCATCGCAGTGATCGTGGTGCTGTTGTTCGGTACCAAAAAACTGCGCACGCTGGGCTCCGATCTCGGCGCCTCGATCAAGGGCTTCAAGAAGGCGATCGGCGACGATACGCCGTCGACCCCCAACACGGCTGAGAAAAGCAGCCTGGATGACGCTGACTTCTCGGCCAAGCCTATTACCGAAAAGCAGCCGGAAGTGAAACCGGAAGAGTCGAAGAACAAAGAGCAGGTATAAACCGTGTTTGACATTGGGTTTAGTGAGCTGCTGCTGGTGCTGGTGATCGGCCTGGTTGTTCTGGGGCCGGAACGCTTGCCGGTCGCGGTCAGAACGGTATCGGGCTGGATCCGCGCGCTGCGCTCGCTGGCGGCCTCGGTGCAGCACGAACTGTCTCAGGAACTGAAGCTGCAGGAACTGCAGGACAGCCTGAAAAAAGCGGAACAGGCTGGCTTGCAGAACCTGACGCCGGAACTGAAGGCGTCGATGGATGAGCTGAAAGACGCGGCGGAATCATTGAAACGCACCTACCAGGGCGAGAAAGAAGAGCTGGCGAACACCATTCATAACTCGCAGATCACCGATCCGGAAGCTTTGCACGACGGCGTGACGCCGGCGGAAGCGGCAACCCGCGCCAGCGCGCCCGCCGCCGTGCCAAAACCGGCCACGGAACCTGAAGCCGTCGCGCCGGTGGCGGCGCAACCGGCTAAAGCGCCGGTGGAAACCGCGCCGGCACCTGTCGAACCTGTTGCGGATAAAACCCCAGCGTCTCACCAACCTAGTGGCGATCGTTAATACATGGCTGTTGAAGATACCCAACCCCTTATCAGTCATCTGATAGAGCTGCGCAAGCGGCTGTTGAACTCGATTATTTGCGTGCTGGCGGTGTTCGTGGTGCTGGTGTTTTTCGCCAACGACATCTACCAACTGGTGTCTGCGCCGCTGCTGAAGCAGTTGCCGGCCGGGGCGAGCATGATCGCCACTGACGTGGCGTCACCGTTCTTTACCCCGATCAAATTGACCATGATCGTCTCGGTGTTCGTCTCCGCGCCGATGATTTTGTATCAGGTGTGGGCATTCATCGCGCCGGCGCTGTACAAGCATGAACGCCGCCTGATGATGCCGCTGCTGGTGTCCAGCAGCCTGCTGTTCTACCTCGGCATGGCTTTCGCCTACTTCATCGTGTTCCCGCTGGCCTTCGGCTTCTTCGCCAAGACCGCGCCGATGGGGGTGACCATTGCGACCGACATTAAAAACTACCTCGATTTCGTCATGGCGCTGTTTATGGCGTTCGGCGTTGCCTTCGAAGTGCCGGTCGCCATCATTCTGCTGTGCTGGAGTGGCGTCACCTCGCCGGAAGATCTGAAGAAGAAACGGCCGTATGTGTTGGTTGGCGCGTTTGTGGTCGGCATGCTGTTGACGCCGCCAGACGTGTTCTCGCAAACCTTGTTGGCAATACCGATGTATCTGCTGTTTGAAGTGGGGGTGTTCTTCGCTCGCTTCTATACCGGCAAACGTCGTCCGCAAGCGGAAGAAGAAGACGAGGGTGACGAACCCCCAGCCCCCTGATCCACATTGATTGCGAAGCCGCCCATTGGGCGGCTTTTGCTTTGGAAAAAATCATGTTTGATATCGGCGTTAATCTGACCAGCAGCCAATTCGCCAAAGATCGCCAGGCGGTGGTGGAGCGCGCCCGCGCGGCGGGCGTTACCGGGATGTTGATTACCGGCACCGATCTGGCAGAGAGCCGCGAAGCGGCGGAACTGGCGCAGCAACATGCGGGTTACTGTTGGTCTACCGCCGGTGTGCATCCGCACTACGCCAGCGGTTGGGATGAACACGCCGCCGAGCAGATTTATGCGTTAGCCGCACGCCCTGACGTGGCGGCGATCGGCGAATGCGGCCTGGATTTCAATCGCAACTTCTCGACGCCCGCGCAGCAGGAAGCGGCGTTCACCGCGCAGCTGGCGCTGGCGGCGGAGTTGGCGCTGCCGGTGTTTCTGCATTGCCGCGACGCACACGCACGTTTTGCCGAGCTACTGACGCCGTGGTTGGATAAACTGCCCGCGGCCGTGGTGCACTGCTTCACCGGCACCGCCGAAGAATTAACAAGCTGCCTGTCGCTGGGTTTGTCGATCGGGATTACCGGTTGGGTCTGCGACGAGCGGCGCGGCCTGGAACTGCGCGCACTGTTGCCGCAGATCCCAGCCGAGCGTCTGCTGCTGGAAACTGACGCCCCTTATCTGTTGCCCCGGGATTTACAGCCTAAACCCGCATCTCGCCGCAACGAACCCTGTTTCCTGCCCCACATCGTGCAGCAGGTCGCCGTCTGGCGGCGGGAAGAGCCGCAATGGCTGGGGCAAAAAACCGATGAGAACGCCCGCCGGCTATTCCGGCTGGTTTGAGCTAGGAGAAAACTATGAGCTATGCATTTCCGGGCACCTTCCCTGGTCGCCGTATGCGCCGCGTGCGCCGTCACGACTTCAGCCGCCGCCTGGTGGCCGAGAATCAACTGACGGTCAACGACCTGATTTATCCGGTGTTTGTCATGGAAGGCAGCAACCGCCAGGAAGAAGTGGCCTCGATGCCGGGCGTATCGCGCATGACGATCGATCTGCTGGTGAAGGAAGCGGAAACCATCGCCAAACTTGGCGTGCCGGTGATTTCCCTGTTCCCGGTGATCGAACCGAGCCTGAAATCGCTGCATGCGGAAGAAGCCTATAACCCTGAAGGGTTGGTACAGCGCACGGTGCGCGCGCTGAAAGACGCGGTGCCTGAGCTGGGCATTCTGACCGACGTGGCGCTCGATCCCTACACCACGCATGGGCAGGACGGGGTGATCGATGAGCAGGGTTATGTGATTAACGACGTGACCAAAGACATTCTGGTGCGTCAGGCGCTGTCCCATGCCGAAGCGGGCGCGGAAATCGTGGCGCCGAGCGACATGATGGACGGCCGCATCGGGGCGATCCGCGATCGTCTGGAATTGCAGGGCCTGGTGAATACCCAAATCATGGCTTACTCCGCCAAGTATGCTTCCTGCTACTACGGCCCGTTCCGCGATGCGTTGGGCTCCAGCGGCAACCTGAAGGGCGGCAACAAGAAGACCTATCAGATGGATCCGGCCAACAGCGACGAAGCGCTGCAGGAGATTGCGCAGGATCTGCAGGAAGGTGCGGACATGGTGATGGTGAAACCAGGCATGCCGTACCTCGACGTTGTGCGCCGCGTGAAGGATACCTTCGGTGTGCCAACCTTCGCTTATCAGGTGTCCGGCGAGTACGCCATGCATATGGCGGCGATTCAGAACGGCTGGCTGCAGGAGCAACCTGCGGTGATGGAATCGTTGATGTGCTTTAAACGCGCCGGCGCCGACGGCGTGCTGACCTACTTCGCCAAGCGTGTCGCCCAGTGGCTGCACGACGACGCGATGCGTCGCTAAGCGTAAAATGAGCCAACAAAAAGGCGCCTGAGGGCGCCTTTTGCATTACATCTTCTGGAACTGTCGGTTGTCGATGCTTTGGCTGACCTGCTTGTTGATCAGGTTCAGCAACAACATGGAACGCGCTTCGCCGTCAGGCTCGGTGTAGATCGCCTGCAGCCCTTCGAACACGCCGTCGACGATCAGAACGGTATCCCCCGGCTGTGGGGTTTCCGGATCGACATAGGTTTCGCTGGCGTGCGTGCGCAGTTCATCGATCACCTTGCTCGGGATGACGCTCGGCAACGCGCCGAAACGCACGAAGTGGCTGACGCCACGGGTGGCGCTGATGGTGGTGGTGTGAATGCGCTCCGGGTCGAACTCCACAAACAGATAGTTGGGAAACAGGGGTTCGCTGACCGCAATGCGCTTACCACGCACGATCTTTTCCAGCGTGATGATCGGGCTGAGGCAGTTTACCTGCTGCCGTTCCAGATGTTCCTGCGCCCGCAACAACTGACCGCGTTTGCAATAAAGTAGATACCAGGATTCCATAGTTTCACATGCCTTTCTGCCAGCCGGTAAGCATATCAAAAGCTATTCCGGATACATAGTGATGCAAGTTTCAGCGTGTAACATCACCTATCTCTATGAATCTGCGGCTATTAGCGAGGGGTCACACACTTATCGATACGGCGCTGGTATAACAGAGGGCTAAAAATTTGTTACCGTCACAGTATGACAGGCGTAGCGCCGCCGGCTGTGACGCTATTCATCGTTTTCGACCGAGGGGGAAAGAAATGGAGCTGTTTCTGTTGAGCAACGGCAAGCTGTCTGGCGAAGCCGAGCTGCTGGGGTACGCTAAAAGCCAGTTGCTGGCGATGATTGCGCGTCGCGGCATCAAATCCGCCGTCTTTATCCCTTACGCCCTGATTCGTTACGACTACGACCAGCGTGCGCAGGAACTGGCGCAAACGCTGGGCATTGAAGTCACCAGCATCCACCATGCCGCTTCACCGGCGGCGGCGATCGCGCAGGCGGAGTGCATTTTGGTCAGCGGCGGCAATACCTGGTTGCTGAACCAAATGCTGCACGAGCAAGGCCTGATCGTGCCCATCCAGCGCGCGGTGCGCGAGCGTGAAGTGCCTTACGTCGGCTGGAGCGCCGGTTGCAACGTGGCCACGCCGAGCATTCGCACCACCAATGACATGCCGGTGCGCTGCAGCGTGGTGCTGCCGGCGCTGGGGCTGTTCCCGGTGCAGATCAACCCGCACTACATCGACGCGCATATCAGCGGCCACATGGGCGAAACCCGTGACGAGCGCCTGGCGGAGTTCTGCGCGATCAACCCAAGCGAATCGGTGGTGGCGCTGCGTGAAGGTAGCCTGCTGCACGTTGAAGGCAATGCGCTGCGTTACTTCAGCGCTAACGGGCAGGGCTTCAAGGTGTTCCGCCACGGTGAGGAGACGCGTGAATATCAGGATACGCGCGCGCTGGCTGCGCTGGTGCCGTTCAACTGCGGCTGAGGGCCACCCGGCGGCGGGCGGCGTTAACAAAATTGCAGCAACAACCGTGAAGAGGGCTTATAATGCCCTCCCCACTGGCCGTTATAATGATCAGCATGAAATACCGTGACTTACGCGATTTCCTCTCGTTGCTGGAGAAGAGAGGGGAACTAAAACGCATCAGCCAGCCGATCGATCCTTACCTGGAAATGACGGAGATTGCCGATCGCACCCTGCGAGCGGGCGGTCCGGCACTGCTGTTTGAAAACCCGAAAGGGTATGACATGCCGGTGCTGTGCAACCTGTTCGGCACCGCCAATCGCGTGGCGATGGGCATGGGGCAGGAAGACATCAGCGCGCTGCGCGAAGTCGGCAAACTGCTGGCGTTCCTCAAAGAACCGGAGCCGCCGAAAGGCTTCCGCGATCTGTTCGACAAAATGCCGAAGTTCAAGCAGGTGCTGAACATGCCGACCAAGGTGCTGGGATCCGCGCCTTGTCAGGAGCAGGTATGGCAGGGTGACGATGTCGATCTCAGCCGTATTCCGGTGATGCACTGCTGGCCGGAAGACGCCGCGCCGCTGATCACCTGGGGGCTGACCGTGACCCGCGGCCCGCATAAGGAACGGCAAAACCTCGGCATCTATCGCCAGCAGGTGCTGGGCAAGAATAAAGTGATCATGCGCTGGCTGTCGCATCGCGGCGGCGCGCTGGATTATCAGGAGTGGTGCCAGGCGCACCCGGGCGAGCGTTTCCCGGTTGCGGTGGCGCTGGGCGCCGATCCCGCTACCATCCTCGGTGCGGTCACGCCGGTGCCTGATACCTTGTCCGAATACGCCTTTGCCGGGTTGCTGCGCGGCAACAAAACCGAAGTCGTGAAGTGCCTTTCCAACGATCTGGAAGTGCCCGCCAGCGCCGAAATCGTGCTTGAAGGCTATATCGAGCCGGGTGAAATGGCGCCGGAAGGCCCCTACGGCGACCACACCGGTTACTACAATGAAATCGACCAGTTCCCGGTGTTCACCGTTACCCACATCACCCAGCGCCGCAACGCGATCTACCACTCGACCTACACCGGCCGCCCGCCGGATGAGCCGGCGATCCTGGGCGTGGCGCTGAATGAAGTGTTCGTACCGATCCTGCAAAAGCAGTTCCCGGAAATCGTCGATTTCTATCTGCCGCCGGAAGGGTGCTCTTACCGCCTGGCGGTAGTGACCATGAAAAAACAGTACGCCGGCCACGCGAAACGCGTGATGATGGGCGTCTGGTCGTTCCTGCGGCAGTTTATGTACACCAAATTTGTTATCGTCTGTGACGATGACGTCAATGCGCGCGACTGGAACGATGTGATTTGGGCGATCACCACACGAATGGATCCGGCAAGGGATACCGTTCTGGTGGAGAATACGCCGATCGACTATCTGGACTTCGCCTCGCCGGTTTCCGGCCTGGGTTCGAAGATGGGGCTGGACGCCACCAATAAATGGCCGGGTGAAACCGATCGCGAATGGGGCCGTCCGATTCAGATGGATGAAAAGGTACGTGCGCGCGTCGACGAAATCTGGGATGAGCTCGCAATCTTCAGTGACAGGGAACCGACGTTATAGCGTCAGGCTCTGTTCTCAGCTTTGCATTGATGACCCGACAGAGGGAACGCATGACAATATTGAGCTGTAAAGTGACCTCGGTAGAGGCCATTACCGATACGGTTTATCGGGTACGTCTGGTGCCCGAGCAGCCGTTTTCTTTCAAGGCAGGGCAATATCTGATGGTGGTGATGGATGAGCGCGACAAGCGTCCGTTCTCACTGGCATCAACCCCGACGCAGCAAGATTATATCGAGCTGCACATTGGCGCTTCGGAACTGAATCTGTATGCCATGGCGGTGATGGATCGCATCCTGAAAGAGCAGGCGATCACCGTTGACGTGCCGCACGGCGACGCCTGGCTGCGGGAAGAGGGCAGCCGTCCGCTGGTGCTGATCGCCGGCGGCACCGGTTTCTCTTACGCGCGTTCAATCTTGTTGACCGCGCTGGAGCAGCAGCCGGATCGCGACATTTCAATCTACTGGGGCGGGCGTGAGCTGAAGCACCTGTACGATTTGAGCGAGCTGGAAGCGCTGTCGTTGCAGCATCCGAATCTGAAGGTGATCCCGGTGGTCGAGCAGCCGGAAGCCGAATGGCGCGGCCGCAGCGGCACCGTGCTCAGCGCGGTGCTGCAGGATTTCGGCACGCTGGCGGAGCATGATATTTACATCGCCGGGCGTTTCGAGATGGCGAAAATCGCCCGCGAGCGTTTCTGCGCCGAGCGCGGCGCGCTGGAAGCGCATATGTTTGGCGACGCGTTTTCGTTTATCTGACCGATGCGATGCGCGGTGAACGGGGTGGCCGAGGGTCGCCCCGTTTTTATTTGGGCGTCGGCAAACTTCAGGCATAAAAAACCCGCCCCTGACAGGCGGGAAGAACGGCAACTAAACTTGGCGGGATGCCGCGATTTGAAGTAGTGACGCGGTCATCCCAAGATAGACACAGCTAAACGCGTTCAAAGACGGTGGCGATGCCCTGGCCCAGGCCGATGCACATGGTCGCCAGGCCGAACTGCGCGTCGCGACGTTCCATGTTGTTCAACAGGGTGGTCGAGATGCGGGAGCCAGAACAGCCCAGCGGGTGGCCGAGCGCGATGGCGCCGCCGTTCAGGTTAATCTTGTCGTCGATGCTGTCCATCAGCCCCAGATCCTTGATGCATGGCAGCGACTGGGCGGCGAACGCTTCGTTCAGCTCGAACAGATCGATGTCCTGCACGCCCAGACCGGCGCGTTTCAGCGCCAGCTTGCTGGCCGGCACCGGGCCGTAGCCCATGATGGAAGGATCGCAGCCGACCACCGCCATCGAGCGGATGCGGGCGCGGGCCTTCAAACCGAGCGCTTTGGCGCGCGATTCGCTCATCAGCAGCATGGCGGAAGCGCCGTCCGACAGGGCGGAGGAGCTGCCGGCGGTGACGGTGCCGTTGACCGGATCGAACGCCGGACGCAGGGCCGACAGACTTTCGACGGTGGTTTCCGGGCGAATGACTTCGTCGAAATCGTAACGGGTCAGCACGCCGTCGGCGTCGTGACCGTTGGTCGGTATGATCTCGTTTTTGAAGTAACCCGCCAGCGTCGCCGCATGTGCGCGCTGGTGGGAGCGGGCGGCAAACTCATCCTGCATCTGGCGACTGATGTTGTGCATCTTGGCCAGCATTTCGGCGGTCAGCCCCATCATCCCGGCGGCTTTGGCCACGCTGCGGCTCAGGCCCGGATGGAAATCCACGCCGTGATTCATCGGCACATGGCCCATGTGTTCCACGCCGCCGATCAGGCTGATGTGCGCGTCGCCAACCATGATGGCGCGCGCCGCGTCGTGCAGCGCCTGCATCGAAGAGCCGCACAGGCGGTTGACAGTCACCGCCGGCACGCGGTGCGGGATCTCGGCCAGCAGCGCGGCGTTGCGGGCGATGTTGAAGCCTTGTTCCAGCGTTTGCTGCACGCAGCCCCAGTAAATGTCATCAATCTCGGCGGCGTCCAGCGCCGGGTTGCGGCTCAGCACTTCACGCATCAGGTGAGCGGAGAGATCTTCGGCGCGCACCTGGCGGAAGGCGCCGCCCTTGGAGCGGCCCATCGGCGTGCGTACGGCATCAACAATAACTACGTTTTCCATCTTTATGACCTCATGCCGGTTGGCGGGTAGCGACGTCGGACAGCGGTGTTGCCACCGGGTAGTAGCTTTCATTGCGTTCGGCCTTGGCGCGCAGACCGGCCGGCACCTGGTACAGGGCGCCGAGGTGTGCGTAACGCTGGGCCAGCTCAACGTAGTTGGCGGTGCCGAGCGTATCCAGGTAGCGGAACACGCCGCCGTGGAACGGAGGGAAACCGATGCCGTAGACCAGCGCCATATCGGCTTCGGCCGGGCTGGCGACGATCTTTTCTTCCAGGCAACGCACCACTTCGTTGATCATCGGGATCATCATGCGCGCGATGATTTCTTCGTCGCTGATGGTCTGGCGCGGTTGGCTCACTTCGGCCAGCAGCGCATCGGTCTGCTCGTCGTTGTCCTTGCGCGGTTTGCCTTTGCTATCCTGGCTGTAGCGGTAGAAGCCCAGCTGATTTTTCTGACCGAAGCGCTGGTTGTCGAACATCACGTCAATGGCGTCGCGATAGTCTTTGCTCATGCGATCCGGGAAGCCGGCGGCCATTACCGCCTGCGCGTGGTGCGCGGTGTCGATGCCCACGACGTCGAGCAGGTAGGCCGGGCCCATCGGCCAGCCGAACTGTTTCTCCATCACTTTATCGATTTGACGGAAGTCGGCGCCGTCGCGCAGCAGCAGGCTGAAGCCGGCGAAGTACGGGAACAGCACGCGGTTGACGAAGAAGCCCGGGCAGTCGTTCACCACGATCGGCGTTTTGCCCATGCGGCTGGCGTAGGCCACCACTTTGGCAATGGTCTCGTCGCTGGTCTGTTCGCCGCGGATGATTTCCACCAGCGGCATGCGGTGCACCGGGTTAAAGAAGTGCATGCCGCAGAAGTTTTGCGGGCGCTTCAGCGATTTTGCCAGGTGATTAATCGGAATGGTCGAGGTGTTCGACGCCAGAACGGTGTCCTCACCGATCAGGTTTTCCACTTCCGACAGCACGGCGGCTTTGACTTTCGGATTCTCGACGACCGCCTCAACGATCACCTGCGCGCGCTCGATGCCGGCATAGTCCAGCGTCGGCTGAATGGTCGACAGCACCTGCGCCATTTTCAGGCCATCCAGCTTGCCGCGCTCCAGTTGCTTATTGAGCAGCTTGGCCGCTTCGCTCATGCCCAGCGTCAGCGACTTGTCGCTGATGTCTTTCATGATCACCGGCACGCCTTTCAGCGCCGATTGGTAGGCGATACCGCCGCCCATGATGCCGGCGCCCAGCACCGCCGCCTGTTTCGGCGCATCCACATTCTTGGCCAGCTTTTTCGCCTGGCCCTTCACGAACTGATCGTTAAGGAAGATGCCGACCAGCGCGCGCGCTTCGTTGGAGCGGGCCAACGGCACGAAGCTGGCGGTTTCCAGTTTCAGCGCTTCATCGCGGCCCAGCTTGGCGGCGGCTTCAATGGTCTTCACCGCGGTCATCGGCGCCGGGTAATGTTTACCGGCGGTCTGCAGCACCATGCCTTTGGCGGTGGTGAAACTCATCGCCGCTTCAATCGGGCTGAGTTTCAGCGGCTCCAGCTTAGGTTGACGCGCGGCGCGCCAGTCCAGCTTGCCGTCGATCGCCTGTTGCAGCATGTTGAGCGCCGCTTCGGCCAGTTTTTCCGGTGTCACCACCGCATCCACCAGGCCGACTTTCAACGCGTCTTTGGCGCTGACGTCTTTGCCGGCGGCGATGATTTCCAGCGCGCTGTCGTTACCCAGCAGGCGCGGCAGACGGACGGAACCGCCGAAGCCCGGCATGATGCCCAATTTGGTTTCCGGCAGGCCGATGCGCGCGTCCGGCGAGGCGACGCGGAAATCGGTCGCCAGAATGCATTCGCAACCGCCGCCGAGCGCATAGCCGTTAATGGCCGAAATGGTCGGTACCGGCAAATCTTCCAGCCGGTTAAAGACGTTGTTGGCGAATACCAGCCACTCGTGCAGCTTTTCAGCCGGTGCGGCGAACAGAGAAAGGAATTCGGTGATATCGGCGCCGACGATAAACGCGGCTTTGGAGGAGCGCAGCAGCAACCCCTTGAGCTCAGGCTGGTTTTCCAGCACGGTGAGCGCTTCGCCCAGGCTGGCGACGGTGCGGGTGTCCAGCTTGTTGACCGAGCCCGGTGCGTTGAACACCAGCTCGGCGATGCCGTTATCGAGCCAGTGCAGTTGTAATGTTTCGCCTTGGTAGAGCATGTCTATCTCCTGAATCAGCGTATGATCTGGTATGACCAGATGAAGAGGAGTGTGGTTTTTATGTTAAAAATATGCAAATGAGAGATTGCATATTTGCTGGTCGGATCACATGTCGCCAAGTTAGTTTTTTGATTTGAAACGAAGTTATATTTTATGTGCTATCGGCATTTGCTGGAGTGTATCGGCACTCATACACTTGCTCGCAGCGAATGAACATTCAGACGAGGTTACGCATGACTAAGGCGGCTTGTGTCAAACGCAGCGGCTTATGGAGCATTCCGGCCAGAACCATGACGCTGGCATGTCTGTTGGTGTTTATGGCACAGATGGCGACGACCGTGTATTTGCCTTCGCTGCCGACGGTGATGCGGGAGCTGGCGATGAGCCGACGCGCCACCGAGCTGTCCATTTCGATCTTCGTCATCGGCGCCGCTTTGCCGGTGCTGTTCTGGGGCGCGGCCGCCGATCGCTTTGGCCGCCGTGCGCCCCTGACGCTGTCTTTGTTTCTTTTCATTGGCTGCAGCGGGCTGTTGGCGCTGTGCAGCAACGGCGCCCAGCTGCTGGCGCTGCGTGCGCTGCAGGGTGTGGGCGCCGGCGGTGCGGCGATCATTGCGCGTATCATCGTGCGGGATAACTGGAGCGGTGACGAGTTGGCGCGTCGGTTATCGGTGCTCTCCATCGCTTTTATCACCGCGCTGGGCGGTGGTCAGTTTGTCGGCGGCCTGCTCAGCCAATATTCGCACTGGCAGATGGGCTTCGTCCTGATGGGCGCCACCGGTTTGGCCATTCTGGCGCTGATGGCGACGCTGCCGCTTGAGGCGGGGCGCACACGCGGGCCACGCCCGGCGATGGCGGCCACCTACTTCGCCATCCTGCGGCGGCCGGGGTTCTTCTGGCCGGCCTGCGTCGGCGGATTGGGCTTCGCCACCACGGTGACATTGCAGGAGGTGAGCCCGTTCGTCATGCAGCAGGGTTTTGGCCTCAACGTTACGGCGTTCGGCGCGCTGGGGTTGGTGATAGGTATCGCCTACTTTAGCGGCGCGTTGACGGTGAACCGCACGGTGGCGCGTGTCGGCGGGAAAAAACTGATGCAAACCGGTAGCGGCATCGTCGCTCTGGCGACGGTAGCGATCCTGCTGTTGTGGTGGAGCGGCATTCTGGCCGGCCTTTCCGGTATGGCGCTGTTCATCGTGCTGTATTGCCTGACCATTTTTGGCCAGGCGGTGTTGTTTCCCAACAGCATGGCGATGGCGGTCAGCGACGCCAAAGAGCACGGTGCCTATGCGATGGCGCTGTGTGGCTTTCTGCAGCAGTGTCTGGCGGGCATTGCCGCGGCCGGCGCGGTGTTATTGGAGCACCACGGCCTATGGGCGCTGGCGATAGCGTTGCTCGGCCTGGCCGGCTGGCTAATGGTTAAACTGCGGATGTAACGGCATTTGCAGGGAATTGCGAGCTGCTCCGCATGCCCAACGCGATAAGGTTGGTGCGCCGGAGCGCTGTGTTAAGATGACTTCTTTCGTGCTAAGGCATAAGGGTACTGTGATGGAAACGCTGGCTTCTTTGTATAACGACCACTTGGCAGAGCTGCAAAAACGCGCGCGCGAAGTGCTGGAGCGCAACAAGTTGGATGCGCTGCTGATTCACTCCGGTGAACTGCAAAAGGTATTTTTGGACGACCATAGCTATCCGTTCAAAGTGAATGCGCATTTCAAAGCCTGGGTGCCGGTGACGTCGGTGCCGAACTGCTGGTTGTGGATCGACGGTGTCAATAAGCCGAAGCTGTGGTTCTACTCCCCGGTCGACTACTGGCACAGCGTAGAACCGCTGCCGGACAGTTTCTGGACCAAATCCCTTGAATTGATGCCGTTGGCCAACGCCGACGCTATCGCCCAGCAGCTTCCGCCGCAGCGCGAGCGTGTGGGCTATATCGGTTATGCGCAACAGCGCGCACGCGATCTCGGTATTTCTTCTGAACACATCAACCCGAAAGCGGTGTTGAACTACCTGGATTTCCACCGTTCTATCAAAACCGGCTACGAGCTGGCCTGCATGCGCGAAGCGCAGAAGACGGCGGTAACCGGCCATCGTGCGGCGCATGAGGCGTTCCTCTCCGGCATGAGCGAGTTCGATATCAACCTGGCCTATCTGACGGCGACAGGCCACCGTGATACCGACGTGCCTTACGACAACATCGTGGCGCTGAACGAGCACGCTTCAGTACTGCACTACACCAAGCTGGATCATCAGCCGCCGGCCGAGTCCCTGAGTTTCCTTATCGACGCCGGCGCGGAATATAACGGCTACGCCGCCGATCTGACGCGTACCTATGCGGCGCAAAGCGGCAGCGAGTTCGCCCACCTGGTGAAAGATCTCAATGGTGAACAGCTGGCGCTGATCGACACCATCAAGCCCGGCGTGCGCTATACCGACTACCATGTGCAAATGCATCAGCGCATCGCCAAGCTGCTCAAGAATCACAAGTTGGTGAACGGCCTCAGCGAAGAGGCGATGGTTGAAACGGGTATTACCACGCCGTTCCTGCCGCACGGGCTGGGCCATCCGCTGGGCCTTCAGGTGCACGACGCCGCCGGCTTTATGCAGGACGAACAAGGCACCCATCTGCCGGCGCCGTCCAAGTATCCGTTCCTGCGTTGCACCCGCGTGTTGCAGCCGGGCATGGTGTTGACCATCGAGCCAGGTCTGTACTTCATCGAATCTCTGTTGGCGCCGTGGCGCAGCGGTGAATTCAAGCAGCACTTCGCCTGGGATCGCATCGATGCGCTGAAGCCGTATGGCGGCATCCGTATCGAAGACAACATCGTGATCCACGAAAAGCGCATCGAGAACATGACGCGCGATCTGAACCTGGCCTGATGCGGCCTTACCCGATACCGGCGGAAGCAACCCGCTTTACCGAAGAAATAAAGAAGAGCCGTTTTATCACCCTGCTGGCGCCGACCAGCGGGGTAGAAGCGGCAAAGGCGTTTATTCAGCAGGTGCGGGATGAGCATCCGGCGGCGCGACACCATTGTTGGGCATTCGTCGCCGGCAGCCCCGATGACTCGCAGCAACTGGGGTTCTCAGACGACGGAGAACCGTCGGGCACCGCCGGCAAACCGATCCTCGCGCAGCTGATGGGTAGCGGTATCGGTGAAGTGACCGCCGTGGTCGTTCGTTACTATGGCGGCGTCAAGCTGGGCACCGGCGGGCTGGTGAAAGCCTATGGCAACGGTGTTCAACAGGCGTTGAAGCAGTTGGCGTTGGCACAAAAGGTGCCGGAAGCCGAATATATCTTGCAGTGCGACTATGCGCAGTTGGCGTTGGTGGAGAACTTGCTGCAGCAAACCGCAGGTCGGATCCTGCAGGGCGAATACGGCGCCGCCGTCGTGCTGCATCTGGCGTTGCCGGCAACCGAGGTCGAACTGTTTGGGAATAAATTGCGTGATCTCAGTCGCGGTAATTTGCAATTAACCCCCATTTCGCAATAATTCCTCCCAATTGAATTGCTAAGGATCGTGCTGAAATGCATTTTCGCGCCATAACCCGTATCGTTGGTCTGCTGGTCATCCTGTTCTCCGGGACGATGTTTATTCCCGGCCTGGTGGCATTGATTTACCGCGATGGGGCGGGGCGCGCGTTCAGCCAAACCTTCTTCGTGGCGCTGACCATCGGTCTGATGCTGTGGTGGCCGAACCGCAAACAGAAACACGAGTTGAAGCCCCGTGAAGGCTTCCTGATTGTCGTGTTGTTCTGGACCGTGCTGGGCAGCGTGGGGGCATTGCCATTCCTGTTTTCGGAACGGCCCAATTTGTCGCTGACCGACGCCTTCTTTGAATCCTTCTCGGGATTGACGACCACCGGCGCAACGACGCTGGTGGGGCTGGACTCGTTGCCGAAGGCCATCCTGTTCTATCGCCAAATGCTGCAATGGATGGGCGGCATGGGGATCATCGTGTTGGCGGTGGCGATACTGCCGATACTTGGCGTCGGCGGCATGCAGCTGTATCGGGCGGAAATGCCAGGGCCATTGAAAGATAACAAGATGCGTCCGCGCATTGCCGAAACCGCCAAAACCCTGTGGCTAATCTATGTGTTGCTGACCGTTGCCTGTGCGCTGGCGCTCTGGGGGGCCGGGATGTCGGTGTTCGACGCCATCGGCCACAGTTTCTCGACCATCGCCATCGGCGGGTTTTCTACCCACGATGCCAGTATCGGTTATTACGCCAGCCCGACCATCAACACCATCATTGCCGTGTTCCTGCTGATTTCCGGCTGTAACTACGGCCTGCACTTCGCTTTGCTAAGCGGCCGCAGTCTGAAGGTGTACGGGCGCGATCCTGAATTCCGCATGTTCATCTTCGTTCAGTTGACGCTGGTGGTGGTATGCACGTTGGTGCTCTGGGGACATGGCGTCTATAAGAGCGGTATGGAAACGCTCAATCAGGCGTTCTTCCAGGTGGTATCGATGGCGACCACGGCTGGTTTTACGACCGACAGCATCGCCAAGTGGCCGCTGTTCCTGCCGATGTTGTTGCTGTGCTCAGCGTTCATCGGCGGTTGTGCCGGCTCGACCGGCGGCGGCCTGAAGGTGATCCGTATCCTGCTTCTGTACCTGCAGGGTTCGCGAGAGTTGAAAAGGCTGGTGCACCCCAACGCGGTCTATACCATCAAATTGGGCAATCGCGCACTGCCGGAACGTATTCTGGAAGCGGTGTGGGGATTCTTCTCCGCCTATGCGCTGGTGTTTATCGTCAGCATGCTGGCGATCATTGCCACCGGCGTTGACGATTTTTCCGCGTTCGCAGCAGTGACGGCAACACTCAATAACCTTGGCCCCGGCCTGGGCGTGGTGGCGGATAACTTCACCACGATGCCGGCGGCGGCCAAGTGGATCCTGGTGGTGACGATGCTGTTCGGACGCCTGGAAGTGTTTACATTGCTGGTGCTGTTCACGCCAACTTTTTGGCGTGAGTAAGTCTGATATAAGGAGTACGCCATGAAGGCATTGATACTTTATTCGAGCCGTGACGGGCAAACACGTGCTATCGCTTCTTATATAGCAAGCAAGCTGCAGGACACGCAGCGATGTGAGGTGATCGATCTGCTGCAGGCGGAACAGGTCGACCTTAGCCAGTACCAGCAGGTGATGATCGGCGCTTCTATCCGTTACGGGCACTTTAACCCGGCGCTGGATAAATTCGTCAAACGTCATGCCGAACAACTGAATCGAATGCCGAGCGCGTTCTTTGCCGTGAACCTGACCGCGCGTAAACCGGAAAAGCGCTCGCCGCAAACCAACGCTTATACCCGCAAGTTCCTGCTGGCCTCGCCGTGGCAGCCAAAACAGTGTGCGGTGTTTGCCGGCGCATTGCGTTATCCGCGCTATCGCTGGTTCGACCGCATCATGATTCAATTTATTATGCGTATGACGGGCGGCGAAACGGATACCAGTAAGGAAGTGGAGTACACCGATTGGCAGCAGGTCGATCGTTTCGCCCAGGAATTTAGCCAGATCCAGTACGAAAAGTGACAAAAATGCGGGTTTGGTCAGCGTTTTGCCGAAAAAATCCGCGCTTGAAAAGTTTTTTGCAATTAGGGGTTGCGGCCTGCCGAGAACTCCCTATAATGCGCCTCCACTGACCGGGAACAACGACTGACAAGCCGCCGGGTCAGCGAGAAGAAAGCGAAATAAGCGCTTGACTCTCCGGGCGAAAAGCGTAGTATACGCAGCCCGCGCCGATGAGTTTCTCGGCACTGCTCTTTAACAATTTATCAGACAATCTGTGTGGGCACTCCACAAGACGATATCCAGCATCTTCGGATGCAAAAAAATATCAAGTCTTGAAGAGTGACTAACTGAAGTAAAATTCATGCAGTAAATCTTTGAGCATCGCTTCTCGAGTGGAAGCAAATCAAGCTTTTAATTGAAGAGTTTGATCATGGCTCAGATTGAACGCTGGCGGCAGGCTTAACACATGCAAGTCGAGCGGTAGCACAGGGGAGCTTGCTCCCTGGGTGACGAGCGGCGGACGGGTGAGTAATGTCTGGGAAACTGCCTGATGGAGGGGGATAACTACTGGAAACGGTAGCTAATACCGCATAACGTCGCAAGACCAAAGAGGGGGACCTTCGGGCCTCTTGCCATCAGATGTGCCCAGATGGGATTAGCTAGTAGGTGGGGTAATGGCTCACCTAGGCGACGATCCCTAGCTGGTCTGAGAGGATGACCAGCCACACTGGAACTGAGACACGGTCCAGACTCCTACGGGAGGCAGCAGTGGGGAATATTGCACAATGGGCGCAAGCCTGATGCAGCCATGCCGCGTGTGTGAAGAAGGCCTTCGGGTTGTAAAGCACTTTCAGCGAGGAGGAAGGTGGTGAACTTAATACGTTCATCAATTGACGTTACTCGCAGAAGAAGCACCGGCTAACTCCGTGCCAGCAGCCGCGGTAATACGGAGGGTGCAAGCGTTAATCGGAATTACTGGGCGTAAAGCGCACGCAGGCGGTTTGTTAAGTCAGATGTGAAATCCCCGGGCTCAACCTGGGAACTGCATTTGAAACTGGCAAGCTAGAGTCTCGTAGAGGGGGGTAGAATTCCAGGTGTAGCGGTGAAATGCGTAGAGATCTGGAGGAATACCGGTGGCGAAGGCGGCCCCCTGGACGAAGACTGACGCTCAGGTGCGAAAGCGTGGGGAGCAAACAGGATTAGATACCCT
The DNA here is from genome assembly GCF_900215445.1 of Serratia sp. JKS296. Taxonomy (NCBI): domain Bacteria; kingdom Pseudomonadati; phylum Pseudomonadota; class Gammaproteobacteria; order Enterobacterales; family Yersiniaceae; genus Serratia; species Serratia sp. JKS296. Next base: position 4,713,967 of record NZ_OCMX01000001.1, on the reverse strand, counting down.
GGTAGTCCACGCTGTAAACGATGTCGATTTGGAGGTTGTGCCCTTGAGGCGTGGCTTCCGGAGCTAACGCGTTAAATCGACCGCCTGGGGAGTACGGCCGCAAGGTTAAAACTCAAATGAATTGACGGGGGCCCGCACAAGCGGTGGAGCATGTGGTTTAATTCGATGCAACGCGAAGAACCTTACCTACTCTTGACATCCAGAGAACTTAGCAGAGATGCTTTGGTGCCTTCGGGAACTCTGAGACAGGTGCTGCATGGCTGTCGTCAGCTCGTGTTGTGAAATGTTGGGTTAAGTCCCGCAACGAGCGCAACCCTTATCCTTTGTTGCCAGCGGTTCGGCCGGGAACTCAAAGGAGACTGCCAGTGATAAACTGGAGGAAGGTGGGGATGACGTCAAGTCATCATGGCCCTTACGAGTAGGGCTACACACGTGCTACAATGGCATATACAAAGAGAAGCGACCTCGCGAGAGCAAGCGGACCTCATAAAGTATGTCGTAGTCCGGATTGGAGTCTGCAACTCGACTCCATGAAGTCGGAATCGCTAGTAATCGTAGATCAGAATGCTACGGTGAATACGTTCCCGGGCCTTGTACACACCGCCCGTCACACCATGGGAGTGGGTTGCAAAAGAAGTAGGTAGCTTAACCTTCGGGAGGGCGCTTACCACTTTGTGATTCATGACTGGGGTGAAGTCGTAACAAGGTAACCGTAGGGGAACCTGCGGTTGGATCACCTCCTTACCTAAAGATATTAGTTCGCGTGGCGTGCTCACACAGATTGTCTGATGAAAAAGTAACGAGCAAAAGCGTCATAAAAGTACGGTGTCGTGTCCCCTTCGTCTAGAGGCCTAGGACACCGCCCTTTCACGGCGGTAACAGGGGTTCGAATCCCCTAGGGGACGCCAAGCTTCCGACCCACCCGGTGAAAGCGGCGGTCTCAAGTATCTGACGATACACCATATCTTAAAGATGACTTCCGAGTCATGTTTAAGATATTGCTCTTTAACAATCTGGAACAAGCTGAAAATTGAAACATGACGGCTGAAATTTATCCCTCCGTAGATGTACTGGGATGAAGAGTAACCTGTCATAGAGTCTCTCAAATGTTTGCAGCACGAACGATGGAAACATCTTCGGGTTGTGAGGTTAAGTGACTAAGCGTACACGGTGGATGCCTAGGCAGTCAGAGGCGATGAAGGGCGTGCTAATCTGCGAAAAGCGTCGGTAAGGTGATATGAACCGTTATAACCGGCGATACCCGAATGGGGAAACCCAGTGTGTTTCGACACACTATCATGTCATGAATACATAGTGGCATGAGGCGAACCGGGGGAACTGAAACATCTAAGTACCCCGAGGAAAAGAAATCAACCGAGATTCCCCCAGTAGCGGCGAGCGAACGGGGAGGAGCCCAGAACCTGAATCGGCTTGTGTGTTAGTGGAAGCGTCTGGAAAGTCGCGCAGCAAAGGGTGATAGCCCCGTACACTAAAATGCACAGGTCGTGAGTTCGATGAGTAGGGCGGGACACGTGACATCCTGTCTGAATATGGGGGGACCATCCTCCAAGGCTAAATACTCCTGACTGACCGATAGTGAACCAGTACCGTGAGGGAAAGGCGAAAAGAACCCCGGCGAGGGGAGTGAAATAGAACCTGAAACCGTGTACGTACAAGCAGTGGGAGCACCTTCGTGGTGTGACTGCGTACCTTTTGTATAATGGGTCAGCGACTTATATTTTGTAGCAAGGTTAACCGTATAGGGGAGCCGTAGGGAAACCGAGTCTTAACTGGGCGATTAGTTGCAAGGTATAGACCCGAAACCCGGTGATCTAGCCATGGGCAGGTTGAAGGTTGGGTAACACTAACTGGAGGACCGAACCGACTAATGTTGAAAAATTAGCGGATGACTTGTGGCTGGGGGTGAAAGGCCAATCAAACCGGGAGATAGCTGGTTCTCCCCGAAAGCTATTTAGGTAGCGCCTCGTGAACTCATCTTCGGGGGTAGAGCACTGTTTCGGCTAGGGGGCCATCCCGGCTTACCAAACCGATGCAAACTCCGAATACCGAAGAATGTTATCACGGGAGACACACGGCGGGTGCTAACGTCCGTCGTGAAGAGGGAAACAACCCAGACCGCCAGCTAAGGTCCCAAAGTCATGGTTAAGTGGGAAACGATGTGGGAAGGCATAGACAGCCAGGATGTTGGCTTAGAAGCAGCCATCATTTAAAGAAAGCGTAATAGCTCACTGGTCGAGTCGGCCTGCGCGGAAGATGTAACGGGGCTAAACCATGCACCGAAGCTGCGGCAGCGACGCTTAGCGTTGTTGGGTAGGGGAGCGTTCTGTAAGCCGTTGAAGGTGGCCTGTGAGGGTTGCTGGAGGTATCAGAAGTGCGAATGCTGACATAAGTAACGATAAAGCGGGTGAAAAGCCCGCTCGCCGGAAGACCAAGGGTTCCTGTCCAACGTTAATCGGGGCAGGGTGAGTCGACCCCTAAGGCGAGGCTGAAAAGCGTAGTCGATGGGAAACAGGTTAATATTCCTGTACTTGGTGTTACTGCGAAGGGGGGACGGAGAAGGCTAGGCTAGCCGGGCGACGGTTGTCCCGGTTTAAGCGTGTAGGGGGTGTGACCTGGTAAATCCGGTTGCATACTAACCCTGAGGCGTGATGACGATGCACTACGGTGCAGAAGTAGTTGATGCCCTGCTTCCAGGAAAATCCTCTAAGCTCCAGGTAACATTAAATCGTACCCCAAACCGACACAGGTGGTCAGGTAGAGAATACCAAGGCGCTTGAGAGAACTCGGGTGAAGGAACTAGGCAAAATGGTGCCGTAACTTCGGGAGAAGGCACGCTGGCATGTAGGTGAAGTCCCTTGCGGATGGAGCTGAAGCCAGTCGAAGATACCAGCTGGCTGCAACTGTTTAATAAAAACACAGCACTGTGCAAACACGAAAGTGGACGTATACGGTGTGACGCCTGCCCGGTGCTGGAAGGTTAATTGATGGGGTCAGCCGCAAGGCGAAGCTCTTGATCGAAGCCCCAGTAAACGGCGGCCGTAACTATAACGGTCCTAAGGTAGCGAAATTCCTTGTCGGGTAAGTTCCGACCTGCACGAATGGCGTAATGATGGCCAGGCTGTCTCCACCCGAGACTCAGTGAAATTGAACTCGCTGTGAAGATGCAGTGTACCCGCGGCAAGACGGAAAGACCCCGTGAACCTTTACTATAGCTTGACACTGAACATTGAGCCTTGATGTGTAGGATAGGTGGGAGGCTTTGAAGCGTGGACGCCAGTCTGCGTGGAGCCATCCTTGAAATACCACCCTTTAATGTTTGATGTTCTAACTCGGCCCCATAATCTGGGGTGAGGACAGTGTCTGGTGGGTAGTTTGACTGGGGCGGTCTCCTCCCAAAGAGTAACGGAGGAGCACGAAGGTTAGCTAATCACGGTCGGACATCGTGAGGTTAGTGCAAAGGCATAAGCTAGCTTGACTGCGAGAGTGACGGCTCGAGCAGGTACGAAAGTAGGTCTTAGTGATCCGGTGGTTCTGAATGGAAGGGCCATCGCTCAACGGATAAAAGGTACTCCGGGGATAACAGGCTGATACCGCCCAAGAGTTCATATCGACGGCGGTGTTTGGCACCTCGATGTCGGCTCATCACATCCTGGGGCTGAAGTAGGTCCCAAGGGTATGGCTGTTCGCCATTTAAAGTGGTACGCGAGCTGGGTTTAGAACGTCGTGAGACAGTTCGGTCCCTATCTGCCGTGGGCGTTGGAAGATTGAGAGGGGTTGCTCCTAGTACGAGAGGACCGGAGTGAACGCACCACTGGTGTTCGGGTTGTCATGCCAATGGCATTGCCCGGTAGCTAAGTGCGGAAAAGATAAGCGCTGAAAGCATCTAAGCGCGAAACTTGCCTCAAGATGAGTCTTCCCTGGGCCTTTAAGGCCCCTGAAGGAACGTTTAAGACTAAGACGTTGATAGGCTGGGTGTGTAAGTGCAGCGATGCATTGAGCTAACCAGTACTAATGATCCGTGAGGCTTAACCTTACAACACCGAAGGTGTTTTTAGAGAGATTTTCAGCGAAGTTCCGAGATTGGTTCTGATGGATTCATGGAAGTGAAGCGGTTGGAATGAAACAGAATTTGCCTGGCGGCAATAGCGCGGTGGTCCCACCTGACCCCATGCCGAACTCAGAAGTGAAACGCCGTAGCGCCGATGGTAGTGTGGGGTCTCCCCATGCGAGAGTAGGACACTGCCAGGCATCAAATTAAGCCGAAAGCCCTGAACTGACGTTCAGGGCTTTTTGCTATGCGTAAAATAAATATCCTGACAGTATCTATTACTTTGAAAAATGCCTTTTTGGGCATGTGTAACTTATTCTTATAATGAAGAATAATGTTTCTTTGCTAGAGAAATAGCCAGCTAAATATATAATTGATAGTTCCAGATTATTATTTAAATAATAAAAATAGCTATCTATGAACAGACTGATGAGAATTATCCGGTTATATCAAAGATAAATCTTAATTCTTCAGTGTATTAGTCGATAAGTTTCACGTTAATTAAAACAAATATTAGCCAGACGCCTCGAATCGAGTAGACTAGGCGAAAGATTATTTCCGTATGGGTACTGAACGTTATGTCTACTGAAAGCGCGTCTTTAAAAAACCACAATACGTTTGCGCTCCCGGTCAACGCAGCGCACCTGATCATGGCCGATAGAATTGAGCTGATGCTCAAGGTGTGGCAACAAACGCGCAAGCGTCAGGAGCCGTTGCTGATTCTCGGTGAAGGTAGCAACGTGCTGTTCCTGGAGGATTTTTCTGGCACAGTAATGGTCAATCAGTTGAAGGGTATTGATGTTCGGGAAGATAACGATGCCTGGTATCTCCACGTCAGCTCCGGTGAAAATTGGCATGACCTGGTGCAATATACGCTGCAGGCTGGGATCTGCGGCCTGGAAAACCTGGCGTTGATTCCTGGATTGGCCGGTTCCGCCCCTATCCAGAACATCGGCGCCTACGGCGTCGAATTGAAAGACGTCTGCGAGTATGTCGATCTGCTGGACTTCTCTACCGGCGCTATCGATCGTATTCCGGCTGCCGAGTGTGGTTTTGGCTACCGGGAAAGTATTTTCAAACACCGTTTCCAGACCGGGCATGTCATTGTCGGGTTAGGTCTGCGTCTCAACAAACAGTGGCAACCCAAATTGAGCTACGGCGATCTGGCCAAGCTGGATCCTGCCACGGTGACGCCACTTCAGGTATTTGAATCCGTATGCGCCATGCGCCGCAGCAAGCTGCCCGATCCGCGTGAAACCGGCAATGCCGGCAGCTTCTTCAAGAATCCGCTGGTGAACGCAGAGAAAGCCGCAGAACTCATCGCTAAATATCCCGGCATGCCGCATTATCCACAGCAGGATGGCCAGGTGAAGCTGGCCGCCGGATGGCTTATCGATCAATGCGAACTGAAAGGATATCGTATCGGTGGCGCCGCGGTACACCGCCAGCAAGCGCTGGTGCTGGTGAACATCGACAACGCCCACAGTCAGGATGTGGTGGCATTGGCGCGCCACGTGCGCAAGTCGGTGGCCGATAAATTCGGCGTGTGGCTGGAACCTGAGGTGCGTTTTATTGGCGCGACCGGTGAACTGAATGCCGTGGCGGTGCTGTCATGAAAGATACCAAGGTTCCGTTAAAACTGATCGCGCTGCTGGCTGACGGCGAATTCCATTCCGGTGAACACCTCGGTGAGTCACTGGGCATGAGTCGCGCGGCGATCAATAAGCATATTCAGACCATTCGCGAATGGGGACTGGATGTCTTTACCGTGCCCGGAAAAGGCTATAGCCTGCCTGGCGCCATCCAGCTGTTGGAAGCCAAGCGAATCCTCAGCCTGCTGGAAGACAAGCGTGTAAGCGTGTTGCCGGTGGTCGATTCCACCAACCAATACTTGCTGGACCGCATCGACGAATTGCACTCTGGTGATGCCTGCGTCGCTGAATACCAACAGGCAGGACGAGGGCGCCGCGGGCGGCAGTGGATCTCGCCATTCGGCGCTAATTTATATCTGTCGATGTTCTGGCGACTGGAGCAGGGGCCGGCAGCGGCGATGGGGCTTAGCCTGGTGATCGGGATGGTGATGGCGGAGGTCTTGCAGCGTCTCGGTGCGGCTGATGTACGCGTGAAGTGGCCTAACGATCTTTATCTGAACGATCGTAAATTGGCGGGGATCCTGGTCGAATTGACGGGAAAAACTGGCGATGCGGCTCAACTGGTCATCGGCGCCGGCATCAACCTGGCGATGCGTGATACCAATGCCAGCGCCATTACTCAGGGATGGATTAACCTACAGGAAGCGGGAATTCAGATCGATCGCAATGAACTGGCTGCAACTCTGCTTAATGAACTGCGTCAGTCATTGAAACAGTTTGAGATAGACGGACTGGCGCCCTTTATCGGTCGCTGGCGTACCTTGGATAACTTTATCGACAGACCGGTCAAACTGCTGATTGGCGAGCGACAGATTGTGGGTATCGCCCGGGGTATCGATTCGCAGGGCGCACTGTTGCTGGAACAGGACGGGGAAATCAAACCTTTTATCGGCGGAGAGATATCGCTGCGCAGCGCGGAATAGTGAGAAAAGACAAGGGGACGGCAGCGTCCCCTTGATCTTTCGGTAGGCTTATTTTCTTAAACGCACGCTTTCAACGGCATGGTTAGCGCTTTTGGTCATAATCAGGCTCGCGCGTTCGCGCGTAGGCAGTATGTTCTGCTGCAAATTCAATCCATTGATTTCATTCCATAATTGCGTGGCGATATTAATCGCCTCCGGTTCCGGCAATTTTGAATAATTATGGAAATAAGAATCGGGATTGGAAAATGCGCCCTGACGGAATTTCAGAAAACGATTGATATACCAGCTTTGCAATAGCGTCTCCGGCGCATCGACATATATAGAGAAGTCGACAAAGTCGGAAACGAATACGCGATGCGGATCGTGAGGATAATCCATACCGCTTTGCAATACGTTAAGCCCTTCCAGGATCAGAATATCCGGTTGCTCGATGACTTTATTACCTTCGGGCACGACGTCATAGATCAAATGGGAATAAACCGGGGCGGTGACGCGTTTGGCGCCGGATTTCACTTCCGACACGAATTTCACCAGGCTATGCATATCGTAAGACTGCGGGAAGCCTTTTTTCTTCATCAGGCCGCGTTCGTTCAGCACCTTATTAGGGTGCAAGAAGCCGTCGGTCGTGATCAACTCAACGCTGCGGTGTTCTGGCCAACGGCTCAACAACGCCTGCAACAGACGTGCGGTTGTGCTCTTACCTACGGCTACGCTGCCGGCGATGCCGATGACATAGGGAATCTTTTGCCCGTCGGTGCCGAGGAATTGCTCGAGCACCGCCTGTCGGCGCAGGTTGGAACTGATATAGAAGTTCAACAGTCGTGACAGCGGCAGATAAATCTGCGCAACTTCTTCCAACGAGAGATCTTCGTTAATCCCTTTCAGTTTAACGATCTCTTCTTCCGACAACGTCAGCGGCACCGAATCTCGCAACGCAGCCCATTGGGTACGATCGAACTGTAGGTAAGGCGTTGCTAAAGATTGATCTCTTTTTATCATAAGCCAAATTCTGCCTGTTAACGCAGGTTGGGAAAGGCGCCGGACGCCAACTCCAGAGAATAAACAAGCTGCATATTATAGACAGCTTCGTTTTTGGCGTAGACTTTTTTCGCAAAAGTTGTCGATAGGCAGCAGTTTATGTCAATTGTGCGAAGCTGCGCGCAGTTGATAAAGCGGGGTTGCAAGGCGGTATCATCAGAGCCGGATACCGCCTGAAGACTAGCTGGCGATAGCGCGCGAAGGTTGATTTACGGTGAACAGACGTTTGTAATAAATGACGGTCGGATGGTAATGCCCATCGGGGCCCGCTGCATAATCCGGCAGCTCGCCCAAACAGCGATAACCCAAGCTGCGATAAAGCGCTTCTGCCGCCGAACCGGCCTGCGTATCCAGATACAATAGCCCGCGTTGCTGCTGCAGTGCCGCGTACTCCAGCGTTTTCATCAGAGTCTGACCTACGCCGTTGCGGCGAGCGCGGCTATGCACCAACAGCTTCACCACCTCCGCACGATTACGGCCGTTCGGCTTCTGGCAAAGCTCGAGTTGCACGGTGCCAACGACGCCGCGATCGTCACGGGCAATCCATAGCAGCAGTTCACCTTTGGCCAAGGCCGGTCGCAGACTGTGGAAGTAGCTCTCGGCGTCTTCGTGAGGAATTAAGGTGTCGTAACCGACAGAAGCGCCGTGCGTGACGGCATCGGTCAACAGGCGGGCCAACTCATCGCGGTAAATCGGCAACGTAGCGGCGTTGATAGGCACTATTTTCATCGGTCATTCCTCCTGGGATGGGGGTAATGAAGAGAAGCAATAACTGAGCCACAACGGCGAAAGGCATAGCGACGGCAAAAGGGCGAGGGATCAGTGTAGCCCACGCCGCAGTCCGGGGCAGGGATCCCCTTTTTGGTGCATCGATCCCGCTCACAGTTTACCATCGCGGGTTAAGTGTTTTGAGAAGCCCGACACGGAGAAAGCGGTGCTCAAGGCTTGCAAAAAGTGGATAAAATTGTAGAGAATGATTGCCGCGAGTGATGAATGTTTGCACGCCGCAGGCTGCAAATTGCATGACAGTATGCAAAATTGACTGATTTATGAGCGAAAGTGCGCGTAAAGCAATTTTTTTGTTGCATAGGTCGCCCGCTCTACCTAGAATGCGCTGCACTTGATGCCGGCTTAGCTCAGTAGGTAGAGCAACTGACTTGTAATCAGTAGGTCACCAGTTCGATTCCGGTAGCCGGCACCATTCAAGTCACAAGTAGTTAAAATCTGGTGGGGTTCCCGAGCGGCCAAAGGGAGCAGACTGTAAATCTGCCGTCACAGACTTCGAAGGTTCGAATCCTTCCCCCACCACCAAATCTTGCCTTCGGCGATTAACTGAGATGCGATGAATACCGCAGCGGTTGATGGCGGGAGGAGAGGGCGAAAGCCTTCGGCAAGGTTCGAGCTGTGCAGCGCAAGGCGCAGCCGGCCCGAAGGATGCGAGCCGAGTGATGAACAATCCTGCTCCATCCCAAAATTCTACAGAAAAATCAGGTAGCCGAGTTCCAGGATGCGGGCATCGTATAATGGCTATTACCTCAGCCTTCCAAGCTGATGATGTGGGTTCGATTCCCACTGCCCGCTCCAAGATGTGCTGATATAGCTCAGTTGGTAGAGCGCACCCTTGGTAAGGGTGAGGTCGGCAGTTCGAATCTGCCTATCAGCACCACTTCTTAATTTCTCGCCCCCTGATTTTCTTTCTGTTCTGGATTCAACGAGCAAATGCTTGGTTGATGTGGTGATACCACCGATTTATCCGTGTCTTAGAGGGACAATCGATGTCTAAAGAAAAGTTTGAACGTACAAAACCGCACGTTAACGTCGGTACTATCGGCCACGTTGACCACGGTAAAACTACCCTGACTGCAGCGATCACTACCGTACTGGCTAAAACCTACGGCGGTTCTGCACGTGCTTTCGACCAGATCGATAACGCGCCAGAAGAAAAAGCTCGTGGTATCACCATCAACACCTCTCACGTTGAGTATGACACCCCGACTCGTCACTACGCGCACGTTGACTGCCCAGGGCACGCCGACTACGTGAAAAACATGATCACCGGTGCTGCTCAGATGGACGGCGCGATCCTGGTAGTAGCTGCGACTGACGGCCCAATGCCTCAGACTCGTGAGCACATCCTGCTGGGTCGTCAGGTTGGCGTTCCTTTCATCATCGTATTCATGAACAAATGCGACATGGTAGATGATGAAGAGCTGCTGGAACTGGTAGAAATGGAAGTTCGCGAACTGCTGTCCGCTTACGACTTCCCAGGCGACGACCTGCCGGTAATCCGCGGTTCCGCGCTGAAAGCGCTGGAAGGCGAAGCTGAGTGGGAAGCGAAAATCATCGAACTGGCCGAAGCCCTGGACAGCTACATCCCAGAGCCAGAGCGTGCTATCGACAAGCCGTTCCTGCTGCCAATCGAAGACGTATTCTCCATCTCCGGTCGTGGTACCGTTGTTACCGGTCGTGTTGAGCGCGGTATCATCAAAGTTGGCGAAGAAGTTGAAATCGTTGGTATCAAAGACACCGTTAAGTCTACCTGTACTGGCGTTGAAATGTTCCGCAAACTGCTGGACGAAGGCCGTGCTGGTGAGAACGTAGGTGTTCTGCTGCGTGGTATCAAACGTGAAGAAATCGAACGTGGTCAGGTACTGGCTAAGCCAGGCTCCATCAAGCCACACACCCAGTTCGAATCTGAAGTGTACATCCTGAGCAAAGATGAAGGTGGTCGTCACACGCCATTCTTCAAAGGCTACCGTCCACAGTTCTACTTCCGTACCACTGACGTGACCGGTACCATCGAACTGCCAGAAGGCGTAGAGATGGTAATGCCAGGCGACAACGTGAACATGGTTGTAACCCTGATTCACCCAATCGCGATGGACGACGGTCTGCGTTTCGCAATCCGTGAAGGCGGCCGTACTGTAGGCGCTGGTGTTGTTGCTAAAGTTATCGCTTAATCGCTGATAAAGTTTGACGCGACACGCGGTAAAAGGGCATCATTTGATGCCCTTTTTCTACGCTGTGAACTAGAACCTATCTCATCAGCGATTTTGCAGTCATAATCATTGGTGAGATGGGCTCTTAAACCGTATTGACTGAAATACGTCATGGCGTAAAACACCGGGATATCGCTAATGCGCTATCCGATCGGTTTGGTTTGCCTCGCAATGCGAGGCAAAGTTGTTTGTTATGAATCATCATTGTGACAGGTTGGTTTATGAGTGCGAATACCGAGGCTCAAGGGAGCGGACGCGGCCTGGAAGCGGCAAAGTGGCTGATCGTCGCCGTTCTGTTGGTTGTGGCTATTGTCGGTAACTATTACTACCGTGATTTAAGCCTGCCATTGCGCGCGCTGGCAGTTGTGCTGATCATCGCCGTTGCAGGTGCAGTGGCTCTGATGACTACCAAAGGCAAAGCCACCGTTGCGTTTGCCCGTGAAGCGCGTACCGAAGTACGTAAAGTGATTTGGCCAACTCGTCAGGAAACGCTGCACACCACGTTGATCGTCGCCGCGGTAACCGCCGTGATGTCACTGATTCTGTGGGGGCTGGATGGTATTCTGGTCCGTCTGGTGTCGTTTATTACTGGCCTGAGGTTCTAAAATGTCTGAAGCTCCAAAAAAACGTTGGTACGTCGTTCAGGCGTTTTCCGGTTTTGAAGGTCGCGTAGCACAATCGCTGCGTGAACACATCAAACTGCACGATATGGAAGAGCTGTTCGGCGAAGTGATGGTGCCTACGGAAGAAGTGGTTGAAATCCGTGGCGGCCAGCGTCGCAAGAGCGAGCGTAAGTTCTTCCCTGGCTATGTGCTGGTGCAGATGGTGATGAATGACGCCAGCTGGCACCTGGTGCGCAGCGTACCGCGCGTCATGGGATTCATCGGCGGTACGTCTGACCGTCCAGCGCCGATCAGCGATAAAGAAGTTGATGCGATCATGAACCGTCTGCAACAGGTCGGTGACAAGCCGCGTCCGAAAACGCTGTTCGAGCCGGGCGAGCTGGTGCGCGTCAACGACGGCCCGTTTGCCGATTTCAATGGCGTGGTCGAAGAAGTCGATTACGAGAAGAGCCGCCTGAAAGTTTCCGTTTCCATCTTCGGTCGTGCAACGCCGGTGGAACTGGACTTCAGCCAGGTTGAAAAAGGCTGATCGAATAATCAGCAGTAAGCGGCCTGTTGCCGCTTGTCAAAGGCGTGAAATTGAACTACAATTTCGCGCCTTTTGTTTTTAGATGCCTTGCCTGATGTTTGTCCGGCGAGGTTAAACACGGGGAGCCTCTCACGAGGCGATACTACCCAAACCGAGGAAATTTAAATGGCTAAGAAAGTACAAGCCTACGTCAAGCTGCAAGTTGCAGCTGGTATGGCTAACCCGAGCCCACCAGTGGGTCCAGCTCTGGGTCAGCAGGGCGTTAACATCATGGAATTCTGTAAGGCGTTCAATGCTAAGACTGACAGCATTGAAAAAGGTCTGCCGATTCCGGTTGTTATCACCGTTTATTCTGATCGCTCCTTCACTTTCGTTACCAAAACCCCGCCAGCAGCAGTTCTGCTGAAAAAAGCGGCTGGTATCAAGTCTGGTTCCGGTAAGCCGAACAAAGACAAAGTAGGTAAAGTGACCCGTGCTCAGGTACGTGAAATCGCAGAAACCAAAGCTGCGGACATGACTGGTTCTGACGTTGAAGCGATGACTCGCTCCATCGAAGGTACCGCTCGTTCCATGGGCCTGGTAGTGGAGGATTAAGAGATGGCTAAGCTGACCAAGCGCATGCGCGTGATCCGTGACAAAGTTGATGCTACTAAACAGTATGACATCACTGAAGCTGTTGCTCTGCTGAAAGAGCTGGCCACCGCTAAATTCGTAGAAAGCGTTGACGTTGCCGTTAACCTCGGCATCGACGCTCGTAAATCTGACCAAAACGTTCGTGGTGCTACCGTTCTGCCACACGGCACCGGTCGTTCCGTTCGCGTTGCCGTATTTACCCAAGGCGCTAACGCTGAAGCTGCGAAAGCTGCAGGCGCAGAGCTGGTAGGTATGGACGATCTGGCTGAGCAGATCAAGAAAGGCGAAATGAACTTCGACGTTGTTATTGCTTCCCCGGATGCAATGCGCGTTGTTGGTCAACTGGGCCAGATCCTGGGTCCACGTGGCCTGATGCCAAACCCGAAAGTGGGTACCGTTACTCCGAACGTTGCTGAAGCAGTGAAAAACGCTAAAGCAGGTCAGGTTCGCTATCGTAACGACAAAAACGGCATCATCCATACCACTATCGGTAAGGTTGATTTCGACGCAGACAAACTGAAAGAAAACCTGGAAGCCCTGCTGGTTGCGCTGAAAAAAGCAAAACCTTCTCAGGCGAAAGGCATGTACATCAAGAAAGTTAGCCTCTCCACCACCATGGGTGCTGGCGTTGCTATCGATCAGAGCGGTCTGTCTGCCGCAGCGAACTAATCGCACTTGCGATTATCGCTTTGACTTGGGGCCGAGATTTGTCTAGAATCTTATGCCCCAAGGTTTTGCTATTGGCTATGCCGTAGGCAAAACAAAGATTTTTCGGTTGGAGCCTGGCCTATCCAGGCCTCCGTCCAAGACCGCAGGTGTATCGCAAGATACTTAATCCTTCCTGCGTAGACGGTGACAGAGCCTAAGAAAATTTTTCTTTTTTATAAAAGAATGTCTTTGCTGGATTCTGCTCACCGTGTTAAGCCGCTCGGCGTGGCGTTTTACAAAGCGCCGAGTGAAGTGAGTTCCGGGGGATTTTCCCCGGCTAATCCAGGAGCAAAAAGCTAATGGCATTAAATCTTCAAGACAAACAAGCGATTGTTGCTGAAGTCAGCGAAGTAGCCAAAGGCGCGCTGTCTGCGGTTGTTGCGGATTCCCGCGGCGTTACCGTAGATAAAATGACTGAACTGCGTAAAGCAGGTCGTGAAGCTGGCGTTTACATGCGTGTTGTTCGCAACACCCTGATGCGTCGCGTAGTTGAAGGCACTCCATTCGAATGCCTGAAAGACACGTTTGTCGGTCCAACCTTGATTGCATTCTCTCACGAACACCCGGGCGCTGCTGCTCGTCTGTTCAAAGAGTTCGCGAAAGCGAATGCAAAATTCGAGGTTAAAGCTGCGGCCTTTGAAGGTGAGCTGATCCCAGCGGCGCAAATCGACCGCCTGGCGACGCTGCCAACTTACGAAGAAGCGATCGCACGCCTGATGGCAACCATGAAAGAAGCCGCTGCCGGCAAACTGGTTCGCACTCTGGCTGCAGTACGCGATCAGAAAGAAGCGGCGTAAGCCACTCTTTCTTAGCCTTTGCTAACGTATTTAAACTATTTCTGAATTTTAGGAACAATTGTTATGTCTATCACTAAAGACCAAATCCTGGAAGCAGTTGCCGCTATGTCCGTAATGGACGTTGTTGAACTGGTTTCCGCTATGGAAGAAAAATTCGGCGTTTCTGCTGCTGCTGCTGTAGCTGTAGCTGCTGGCCCAGCTGAAGCTGCTGAAGAGAAAACTGAATTCGACGTTATCCTGAAAGCTGCAGGCGCTAACAAAGTTGCTGTTATCAAAGCAGTACGTGGCGCTACCGGCCTGGGTCTGAAAGAAGCTAAAGACCTGGTTGAATCTGCTCCAGCCGCTCTGAAAGAAGGCGTGAGCAAAGATGACGCAGAAGCTCTGAAAAAATCTCTGGAAGAAGCTGGCGCAGAAGTTGAAGTTAAATAAGCCAACCCTTCCGGTTGCAGCCTAGTCTTTTAGGCTGATGGCTGGTGACTTTTTAGTCACCAGCCTTTTTGCGCTGTAGGGCGCCAGTAGCGTTTCACACTGTTTGGCTGCTGGTTTCGCCTCCCAATGTTTGTTTCTATCGACGACTTAATATACCGCGGTCTTTGCACTACCAGGAGTTCTGGGGGAAGGCGCGATGAAATGGTTTAAGCGTGATAGCAAGAGATATTGCGGAAAGTGTTCCCGCTTTCCGGTCGACAAAACGGTGTTGCATGAACTGTCCCTAATCGGACGGACAGATTGGGTCACTGATCAGCGAGCTGAGGAACCCTATGGTTTACTCCTATACCGAGAAAAAACGTATTCGTAAGGATTTTGGTAAACGTCCACAAGTGCTGGACATACCATATCTCCTTTCTATCCAGCTTGACTCGTTCCAGAAGTTTATCGAGCAAGATCCAGAAGGGCAGTACGGCCTTGAAGCCGCATTCCGTTCTGTTTTCCCTATCCAGAGCTACAGTGGCAATTCGGAGCTGCAATACGTTAGCTACCGTCTTGGTGAGCCGGTCTTCGACGTCAAAGAGTGCCAGATCCGTGGTGTGACGTTCTCTGCACCGCTGCGCGTAAAACTGCGCCTGGTTATCTATGAGCGCGAAGCGCCTGAAGGTACGGTCAAAGACATCAAGGAACAAGAAGTCTACATGGGCGAAATTCCGCTCATGACCGAAAACGGCACCTTTGTGATCAACGGTACTGAGAGGGTTATCGTATCTCAGTTGCACCGTAGTCCTGGCGTATTCTTCGACAGCGATAAGGGTAAAACCCACTCCTCGGGTAAAGTGCTGTACAACGCACGCATCATCCCTTACCGCGGTTCATGGTTGGACTTCGAGTTCGATCCGAAAGACAACCTGTTCGTGCGTATTGACCGTCGCCGCAAATTGCCTGCGACCATCATTCTGCGCGCGCTGAACTACACCACTGAACAGATCCTCGACCTGTTCTTTGACAAGATCGTCTTCGAAATCCGCGACAACAAGCTGCAGATGGAGCTGGTGCCAGAGCGCCTGCGTGGTGAGACCGCTTCGTTCGATATCGAAGCCAACGGCAAGATCTACGTAGAGAAAGGCCGTCGCATCACCGCTCGTCATATCCGTCAGCTGGAAAAAGACGACATTCAGAGCATTGAAGTACCGGTAGAGTACATCGCGGGCAAAGTGGTCGCGAAAGACTATATCGATACCAATACCGGCGAACTGATCTGCGCAGCCAACATGGAGCTGTCGCTGGATCTGCTGGCCAAGCTGAGCCAGTCTGGCCACAAGCGCATCGAAACGCTGTTCACCAACGATCTGGACCACGGCGCGTACATCTCTGAAACGCTGCGTGTCGATCCGACCAACGATCGTCTGAGCTCGCTGGTAGAAATCTACCGCATGATGCGTCCTGGTGAGCCGCCAACGCGCGAAGCTGCCGAAAGCCTGTTCGAGAACTTGTTCTTCTCCGAAGACCGCTACGATCTGTCCGCGGTTGGCCGTATGAAGTTCAACCGTTCTCTGCTGCGTGACGAGATCGAGGGTTCGGGCATCCTGAGCAAAGACGACATCATCGAAGTGATGAAGAAGCTCATCGATATCCGTAACGGCAAGGGCGAAGTGGACGATATCGACCACTTGGGCAACCGCCGTATCCGCTCCGTCGGCGAAATGGCCGAGAACCAGTTCCGCGTAGGTCTGGTGCGTGTTGAGCGTGCGGTGAAAGAGCGTCTGTCTCTGGGCGATCTGGATACCCTGATGCCTCAGGACATGATCAACGCCAAGCCGATTTCGGCGGCGGTGAAAGAGTTCTTCGGCTCCAGCCAGCTGTCCCAGTTCATGGACCAGAACAACCCGCTGTCCGAGATCACGCACAAGCGTCGTATCTCCGCACTGGGCCCGGGCGGTCTGACCCGTGAGCGTGCCGGCTTTGAAGTTCGAGACGTACACCCGACCCACTACGGCCGCGTGTGCCCAATCGAAACGCCGGAAGGTCCAAACATCGGTCTGATCAACTCCCTGTCCGTGTACGCACAGACTAACGAGTATGGCTTCCTGGAAACCCCGTACCGCCGCGTGCGTGACGGCGTGGTGACCGATGAAATCAACTACCTGTCTGCTATTGAAGAAGGCAACTTCGTTATCGCCCAGGCGAACTCCAACCTGGATGAAGAAGGCCGCTTCGTAGAAGACCTGGTCACCTGTCGTAGCAAAGGCGAATCAAGCCTGTTCAGCCGCGACCAGGTTGACTACATGGACGTATCCACCCAGCAGGTCGTTTCCGTTGGTGCTTCACTGATTCCATTCCTGGAACACGATGACGCCAACCGTGCATTGATGGGTGCGAACATGCAACGTCAGGCCGTACCAACCCTGCGCGCTGACAAGCCGCTGGTCGGTACCGGTATGGAACGTGCCGTAGCGGTTGACTCCGGCGTAACCGCCGTTGCCAAACGCGGCGGTGTGATCCAGTACGTGGATGCTTCCCGTATCGTTATCAAAGTTAACGAAGACGAGATGTACCCGGGCGAAGCAGGTATCGATATTTACAACCTGACCAAGTACACCCGTTCTAACCAGAACACCTGCATCAACCAGATGCCGTGTGTGAATCTGGGTGAGCCAATCGAGCGCGGCGACGTGCTGGCGGATGGCCCATCGACAGACCTGGGCGAACTGGCATTGGGCCAGAACATGCGCGTAGCCTTCATGCCTTGGAACGGCTACAACTTCGAAGACTCCATCTTGGTCTCCGAGCGCGTGGTGCAGGAAGATCGCTTCACCACCATCCACATCCAGGAACTGGCGTGCGTGTCTCGCGACACCAAGCTGGGGCCTGAAGAGATCACCGCCGACATCCCTAACGTGGGTGAAGCTGCGCTCTCCAAGCTGGATGAATCCGGTATCGTGTATATCGGTGCTGAAGTGACCGGCGGCGACATTCTGGTCGGTAAGGTAACGCCTAAAGGCGAAACCCAGCTGACGCCGGAAGAGAAGCTGCTGCGTGCGATCTTCGGTGAGAAAGCGTCTGACGTTAAAGACTCTTCTCTGCGTGTGCCGAACGGCGTTTCCGGTACGGTTATCGACGTGCAGGTCTTCACCCGCGATGGCGTGGAAAAAGACAAGCGCGCGTTGGAAATCGAAGAGATGCAGCTGAAGCAGGCGAAGAAAGACCTGACTGAAGAACTGCAGATCCTGGAAGCCGGCCTGTTTGCGCGTATCCACGCGGTGCTGGTTGCCGGTGGCATCGAAGCCGACAAGCTGAGCAAGCTGCCGCGCGATCGCTGGCTGGAACTGGGCCTGACCGACGAAGAGAAGCAAAACCAGCTGGAGCAGCTGGCTGAGCAGTACGACGAACTGAAATCCGACTTCGAGAAGAAGCTGGAAGCCAAGCGTCGTAAGATCACTCAGGGCGACGATCTGGCGCCGGGCGTACTGAAAATCGTCAAGGTTTATCTGGCCGTTAAACGTCAGATCCAACCGGGTGACAAGATGGCGGGCCGCCACGGTAACAAGGGTGTTATCTCCAAGATCAACCCGATCGAAGATATGCCTTACGATGAAAACGGCACGCCGGTAGACATCGTACTGAACCCGCTGGGCGTACCATCACGTATGAACATCGGTCAGATCCTGGAAACCCACCTGGGTATGGCTGCGAAAGGCATCGGTGAGAAGATCAACCAGATGCTGAAGCAGCAGCAGGAAGTGGCCAAGCTGCGTGAGTTCATCCAGAAGGCCTACGATCTGGGCGACGACGTTTGCCAGAAAGTTGACCTGAACACCTTCAGCGACGACGAAGTGCTGCGTCTGGCAGAGAACCTGAAAAAAGGTATGCCGATCGCAACGCCGGTGTTTGACGGTGCGAAAGAGACTGAAATCAAGAAGCTGCTGGAAATGGGCGGAATCCCGACCTCCGGTCAGATCACGCTGTTCGATGGCCGTACCGGTGAGCAATTCGAGCGCCAGGTTACTGTCGGCTATATGTACATGCTGAAACTGAACCACTTGGTTGACGATAAAATGCACGCCCGTTCAACCGGTTCTTACAGCTTGGTTACTCAGCAGCCTCTGGGTGGTAAAGCGCAGTTCGGTGGTCAACGCTTCGGTGAGATGGAAGTGTGGGCACTGGAAGCATACGGCGCGGCTTATACCCTGCAGGAAATGCTCACCGTTAAGTCGGATGACGTTAACGGCCGTACCAAGATGTACAAAAACATCGTGGATGGCGATCACCGGATGGAGCCAGGCATGCCGGAGTCCTTCAACGTACTGTTGAAAGAAATCCGCTCGCTCGGCATCAACATCGAACTGGAAGACGAGTAATCGTCATTCCGGCTCAGGCTCCCCGCCTAAGGGAGCCTGAGGGTGGTTGTTCAGGTCACACGGGTACCTACTGCGGTTGTGGGTGCCCAACAGGTTTAACTCCGACAGGAGCCAATCCGTGAAAGACTTATTGAAGTTTCTGAAAGCGCAAACTAAGACCGAAGAGTTTGATGCGATCAAGATTGCTCTGGCCTCGCCAGACATGATCCGTTCGTGGTCGTTCGGTGAAGTTAAGAAGCCGGAAACCATTAACTACCGTACGTTCAAACCAGAGCGTGACGGCCTTTTCTGCGCCCGTATCTTCGGGCCGGTAAAAGATTACGAGTGCCTGTGCGGTAAGTACAAGCGCTTGAAACACCGCGGCGTGATCTGTGAGAAGTGCGGCGTTGAAGTGACCCAGACCAAAGTGCGTCGTGAGCGCATGGGCCACATCGAACTGGCTTCCCCGACTGCGCACATCTGGTTCCTGAAATCGCTGCCATCCCGCATCGGTTTGCTGCTGGATATGCCGCTGCGTGACATCGAACGCGTACTGTACTTCGAATCCTATGTGGTGGTCGAAGGCGGTATGACCAACCTCGAGCGTCGTCAGATCCTGACCGAAGAGCAGTATCTGGACGCGCTGGAAGAGTTCGGTGACGAATTCGACGCCAAGATGGGTGCGGAAGCTATTCAGGCCCTGTTGAAAAACATGGATCTGGAAGCCGAGTGCGAGCAGCTGCGTGAAGAGCTGAACGAAACCAACTCCGAAACCAAGCGCAAGAAGCTGACCAAGCGTATCAAGCTGCTGGAAGCGTTCGTACAGTCCGGCAACAAGCCGGAGTGGATGATCCTGACCGTGCTGCCGGTACTGCCGCCGGATCTGCGTCCACTGGTTCCGTTGGATGGCGGCCGTTTCGCGACGTCGGATCTGAACGATCTGTATCGCCGCGTGATCAACCGTAACAACCGTCTGAAACGCCTGCTGGATCTGGCTGCGCCGGACATCATCGTGCGCAACGAAAAGCGTATGCTGCAAGAAGCGGTAGACGCCCTGCTGGATAACGGCCGTCGCGGTCGTGCGATCACCGGTTCCAACAAACGTCCTCTGAAATCTTTGGCCGACATGATCAAAGGTAAGCAGGGTCGTTTCCGTCAGAACCTGCTCGGTAAACGCGTTGACTACTCCGGCCGTTCCGTAATCACCGTAGGTCCATACCTGCGTCTGCATCAGTGCGGTCTGCCTAAAAAGATGGCGCTGGAGCTGTTCAAACCGTTCATCTACGGCAAGTTGGAGCTGCGTGGCCTGGCCACCACCATCAAAGCCGCCAAGAAAATGGTTGAGCGTGAAGAAGCCGTCGTTTGGGATATCCTGGACGAAGTGATCCGCGAACACCCGGTACTGCTGAACCGTGCACCAACCCTGCACCGTTTGGGTATCCAGGCGTTTGAACCGGTTCTGATCGAAGGTAAAGCGATCCAGCTGCACCCGCTGGTTTGTGCGGCATACAACGCCGACTTCGATGGTGACCAGATGGCCGTTCACGTGCCGCTGACGCTGGAAGCCCAGCTGGAAGCGCGTGCGCTGATGATGTCCACCAACAACATCCTGTCCCCAGCGAACGGCGAGCCAATCATCGTTCCTTCTCAGGACGTTGTACTGGGTCTGTACTACATGACCCGCGACTGTGTTAACGCCAAGGGCGAAGGCATGGTGCTGAACGGTTCCAAAGAAGCTGAGCGCGTATACCGCGCCGGCCTGGCGTCTCTGCATGCGCGCGTTAAAGTGCGTATCACCGAAGACGTCAAAAACGCCGAAGGCGAATGGACTTCTCAGACCAGCATCATCGACACCACCATCGGCCGCGCCATCCTGTGGATGATCGTACCGAAAGGTCTGCCGTACGCGATCGTTAACCAGCCTTTGGGCAAGAAAGCGATCTCCAAGATGCTGAACACCTGTTACCGCATCCTGGGCCTGAAGCCGACCGTTATCTTTGCTGACCAGATCATGTACACCGGTTTTGCTTACGCAGCCCGTTCCGGCGCTTCCGTAGGCATCGACGACATGGTTATCCCGGCCAAGAAAGCGGAGATCATCGAAGAAGCGGAAACCGAAGTTGCCGAGATCCAGGAGCAGTTCCAGTCTGGTCTGGTTACCGCCGGCGAACGCTACAACAAAGTGATCGATATCTGGGCTGCAGCGAACGAACGCGTTGCTAAAGCGATGATGGAAAACCTGTCGGTAGAAGACGTGGTTAACCGTGACGGCGAAGTGGAACAGCAAGTTTCCTTCAACAGCATCTTTATGATGGCCGACTCCGGTGCGCGTGGTTCCGCCGCTCAGATTCGTCAGCTGGCCGGTATGCGTGGTCTGATGGCGAAGCCGGACGGCTCCATCATCGAAACGCCAATCACCGCGAACTTCCGTGAAGGTCTGAACGTACTCCAGTACTTCATCTCCACCCACGGTGCTCGTAAAGGTCTGGCGGATACCGCACTGAAAACCGCGAACTCCGGTTATCTGACCCGTCGTCTGGTTGACGTGGCGCAGGATCTGGTGGTGACCGAAGACGACTGTGGCACCCACGACGGCATCCTGATGACTCCGGTTATCGAAGGTGGCGACGTGAAAGAGCCGCTGCGTGAACGCGTTCTGGGCCGTGTGACGGCAGAAGACGTCCTCAAGCCGGGTACGGCGGACATTCTGGTGCCACGCAACACCCTGCTGAACGAGAAGGCGTGTGACCTGTTGGAAGAGAACTCTGTCGACAGCGTTAAAGTCCGTTCCGTAGTGAGCTGTGAAACCGACTTTGGTGTGTGTGCAAACTGCTATGGTCGCGACCTGGCACGTGGCCACATCATCAACAAAGGCGAAGCCATCGGCGTTATCGCGGCACAGTCCATCGGTGAGCCGGGTACACAGCTGACGATGCGTACGTTCCACATCGGTGGTGCGGCATCTCGTGCGGCTGCTGAATCCAGCATTCAGGTGAAAAACAAGGGTAGCATCAAGCTGAGCAACGCGAAGTTCGTTATGAACGCCGCAGGCAAGCTGGTGATCACCTCGCGTAACACCGAACTGAAACTGATCGACGAATTCGGCCGTACCAAAGAAAGCTACAAGGTGCCTTACGGCGCCGTGATGGGCAAAGGCGACGGTGAAGAAGTTAATGGCGGCGAAACCGTCGCTAACTGGGATCCGCACACCATGCCGGTCATCAGTGAAGTCAGCGGCTTCATTCGCTTCGCGGACATGGTTGACGGCCAGACGATTACTCGTCAGACCGACGAACTGACCGGTTTGTCTTCTCTGGTTGTTCTGGACAGCGCAGAGCGTACCGGTAGCGGTAAAGACCTGCGTCCGGCACTGAAAATCGTTGACGCTCAGGGCGAAGACGTATTGATCCCAGGTACTGATATGCCTGCTCAATACTTCCTGCCGGGCAAAGCGATCGTTCAGCTGGAAGATGGCATTCAGATCGGTGCGGGTGATACCCTGGCGCGTATTCCTCAGGAATCCGGCGGTACCAAGGATATTACCGGTGGTCTGCCGCGCGTTGCCGACCTGTTCGAAGCGCGTCGTCCGAAAGAGCCGGCAATCCTGGCTGAAATCAGCGGGATTATCTCGTTCGGTAAAGAGACCAAAGGCAAACGTCGCCTGGTGATCTCTCCGCTGGACGGCAGCGACGCTTACGAAGAGATGATTCCGAAATGGCGTCAGCTCAACGTGTTCGAAGGCGAAGTGGTGGAACGTGGTGACGTCGTTTCCGACGGCCCAGAGTCTCCGCACGACATTCTGCGTCTGCGTGGCGTGCATGCGGTTACCCGCTACATCACCAACGAAGTGCAGGAAGTTTACCGTCTGCAAGGCGTTAAGATTAACGATAAGCACATCGAAGTTATCGTTCGTCAGATGCTGCGTAAAGGCACCATCGTTAGCGCTGGTGGCTCCGAGTTCCTGGAAGGCGAGCAGGCTGAAGTGTCTCGCGTCAAGATTGCCAACCGTCAGCTGGAAGCTGAAGGTAAAATCGCGGCAACCTTCTCGCGCGATCTGCTGGGTATCACCAAGGCTTCCTTGGCGACCGAGTCCTTCATCTCCGCCGCATCGTTCCAGGAAACGACGCGCGTTCTGACCGAAGCTGCCGTAGCCGGCAAGCGTGATGAACTGCGTGGCCTGAAAGAGAACGTCATCGTGGGCCGTCTGATCCCAGCCGGTACCGGTTACGCTTATCATCAGGATCGCATGCGTCGCCGTGCTCAGGGTGAAGCGCCGGTTGTTCCGCAAGTCAGCGCGGAAGAAGCGACGGCTAACCTGGCCGAGCTGCTCAATGCAGGCCTGGGCGGCAGCGACGACGAGTAATCGTCATCCGCGCCGCGGGCCCGGCATGCCGGGCCCATCGCCAGATAAACCGCCCCCTCGGGGGCGGTTTTTTTTCGCCTCATGCCGGGGCCGAGCAAACTTTGCTACTATGGTTACAGCAGAAATTGACCGGCGTTTTTTACTAGACAACCAAGGACAGTGCGAACATGGACAGCCTCATTACCTTCGAAAAATTGACGGCGCAACACCTGCCTTACCTGTATGAGATCCGCTTTTCCGTTGAAGAAAATCTGCTGCACCCGCATCAGATCCAGTATCTGCAGCGCAGGCAGGCGCTGGAGGACATCAACCAGGGCGGCGGCTGGATCTGCAAGCATGGCGACGACTATGCCGGCGTTGGCTTCGGGTTATTCATCCCTGAACCGCTGATCGGCGGCCTGTTCGTGAAGCCGGAATACCAGTCGAAGGGGATCGGCTCCGCCTTGTTGATGCGGGTCACCGCCTGGATGTTTGAGCGCGGCGCCGAAGCGATCCACTTAACCACCGATCCCGGCTCCAAAGCCGAAGGCTTTTATCAACATCACGGTTGGGTCGTGGTCGGGCAGGATGAATTTGGCCAGGCCGAACTGGTAAAACGTAAAGAGGGTGAATAATGACAATCAAAGGATTGATGACGTTACTGCTGCTTTCGCTGTTCAGCACGCCGCTGTATGCGGCCGTTGACTATTTTTACCTGAAACCGCTCGATGGCGAGAAGATCAAGATAACCCGGCAGATGCTGGCGGCGATGCCGCAGCACACGATTAAAACCTCGACCAATTTCACCCCGGAAGATATGTTCACCGGCGTTGAGTTTGCGGAGTTAGTGAAAGCCTATCACCTGAAAGGCCAGTCGGTGCGCGCTTTCGCCTGGGATGATTACTCTTATTCGATGCCGATTGACGAGATGATTAAATACCGTGTGATCGTCGCCTACCAGCGCGGCGGCAAGCCGATCGACGTTGGTGAGCTGGGGCCGTTCGCCATTATTTATCCGCGCGATGGCTATGCTGAGCTGAATAACCTGGATGTGAATGCGAAAACCGTCTGGCAAGTTAAAAGGTTGGAGCTGAAATAAGATGAGCAAAAAACTGATCGGTACTCTTATCGCGTTGGTTGCCATCTTCTCCTTATTGATTTTGTTGATTGCCATTAATTTCGGCGGCGTAAAAGAGCGCTATAAGCAGATCGAGCCCAACCTGGACAACTACTCGGTGGCCGAGATCCTGTTTCTGGCGTTTGAAAGGACCAAAACCGCGCTGTTGCTCAGTGAAAACAACGATTACGACGCCTTCCAGATCAAAAAGAAAATCTTCTACTCGAAGATTCAGATCCTGGAGAGCCGTTCGACCTTCAGCGACTCTTTTTATTACGACGACGAGTTCATCAAAAATGTTGCGCTGCTGAAGCAGCAGTATCGCACGTTGGACGATCTTTCTGCCGGCTTGCTGGTGGGGCAGAAAAACAAGGCGGACATTCTCTCTTATATGGATGATATCGAGGGCACGCTGGTCGATATCCAGGAAATTATTTATCGGATACAGATTAAAAACTTTACCGAAGTGAAAGGCATCATCCAGGACAACTCGAGTAAAGCCGAGATGTTCGCTCTCTTTTCGCTGATTTTGGTGTTCCTGATGATGTTCCTGGTGCTGAGAAATGCCTTCTCGTTGAAAGAGATCATCAAGAACAAGAACATCTTTATCTCTTCCATCTACCACGAGATCGCCGGCTCGACCCAGGCCATCGTCATTGCCGCGGATATCATGGAACACGAGCTAGCGCAGGAAGAGTTGAAAAAAGAAGCCCGCCTGATCTCCTATCACGGCAACAAGATCGCCGAACAAACGCGCGAGGTGATGGATTATTCTCGGCTTGAGATGGGAGAAGTTAAAATCAATATTTCCACCTTCCGGCTGAATGAGGTGGTGGAGGATGCCGTAACCGGCATCGGCGCCGGGCGAGGCAATCGGCTCGTGATCCACCGTTCGTCTTATGCCGGCCTGATTGGTTCTGATAAATACAAGCTCTACCGAATATTGGCCAACCTGCTCAGCAACGCGGACAAATTTACCCACCACGGCGCGATCGTCCTCAATGTGAAGGTGTGTCACGGCAATCTGTATTTGCGGGTCAAAGACACCGGCATCGGGTTTAACGTCGATAATCTGGATCGGTTATATAAGGCGTTCAATCAGGGGCTGGAAAGGGAAACGCGGCAGGGGTTGGGGCTGGGGCTGACCATTATCAAAAATTACGTCACGACGATGAAAGGCGCCATCAAGGTCAAATCCGTCGAAGGGGTTGGCTCATCGTTTTTGATCCGCATCCCGATCAAACTAATTAAAGAATAGGTTCGACAGCAACAGCGAGGAGATAATCAGCGGCTTGGTCGGTTTTTCCACCAGGTGCACGTCATAGTGCAGGATCATATCGCCGATGTTTTTCTCGTAGTGATTCAGCTGGCCGGTCAGAATGATGATGCGGGCGTGCGGATCGAGGGCGTCTTTAATTTTCTTCACGACACGTTCGGAAGTCTCGCCGAAGTCCAACAGCCAGTCCAAAATAAACGCCTCAAAGGACTGCTGCTCCAGCGCGGCCAGCATGGCGTCCGCCGTCTGAAAGGTCTCAGTTTCGATGCCGTAGCGGCTGGCGATCTTCTTCAACAGTTCGAGAATATCGCCGTCATTATCCAGGATCGCGATACGCGGGGCCGGCAGAAAGTCTATCTTGTTGACTTTATACAGCGGGGCATCGGCTGCATATTCCCGATTGGTGTTGATGATGAAAAGGTCGTCCTTTTTGTAGGCGTAAGTTTCGTCGTTGTCCGCTTGCGTGACCGGGCGCTCGTCGACCTCAATGTTGCAGCGCTTGTGAATGCTGTTCATGATAAACACGCCGTTATGTGTCCGTTGGCCGGCAAACGGCTCGTTGAAATACTGGAAAACCTTTTTGACTTCATCGAGGGTGATGCCCCTTTTGCCATCCAGCTTCTGTTTGGCGCTGTTGTACTGAAGGTTCAGTATGTTGGCCATCGTGGAGGCATGTTTTCTGTCGCCAACTCCTTTCAGAGTGAGCAACGCGCTGATTGCATCGATGTAATTTGGCGTTTTCTTCATGACAACCTTGGCTTTTTTGATGTTAACCGCGAGCGTTGAAAAACCTGTTTGAGGACCCGTGCTGGATTATAGATGAAGCCTCGGGTATTGCGGTGATATCAGTTTGATTTTCCTTGGCAAACTCAAAACACACTCGATCATGAATAAAAAAACACTCAAAAGACATTCACATTTCGCCGTTTATGTGGTTAATTAGCGCACATACTGTGTGATTCGCGTCCTGGGGGGGTGCCAGTCTCACAAAATAAACCGCCTGCTCTTGTCCGTAAGCAGGGAGCAGGCGGCAAAAAGATCCGCGGCCAGCACCAGGGCCATTGGCAGCACCGGGGATTATCCTTCAAGCTTTTCTTGTCGCGCATCTTCTTTGCAGTGCCTTCTTTTTCCACGCTCTCCACTTTCTGTTGTAACCGTCGCCCTTTGAATCTCACTCTGAGTTATTGCAGAACGCAGTTTCTCCTGTCAGCCGAGTCGCCAAAACGGCCTGTCCGCATGCCCCGCCGGCCGCAAATCCAAGGAGGAACCGGAGTCGCGCAGAGAGTCTCTGCGCGATCCGGGATGGGATAAGGCGGGGCCATCGAGAGGGAGACGGCCCCGGCCGACGCCGGGTTTGGCGGTCGGCAAGGTCACTATAAGCGGGGGGCTTGCCGACGCCAGCATCGGCGTTCAGCATTGCGCGGCCGCTCCAGCGTTTTCTTCACGCGGCGGCAAACGTTGCCGCTTATTGCGCACCGCGTCCCAGATAACCGTCCCAGTCTTTCCACACCGGCTGCAGCCCGGCGTTGCTGATGGCCTCGGCGACCTGCTGCGGCGTGCGGCCGTCGTGCGGTTCGAACTGTTCCAGCTCCGGCGGCACGTCATCGGCATAGCCGCCGGGCTGCGTCTTGGAGCCGGCGCTGACGCTGTTGATCGCCACCGGGATCATATGATCGCGGAAGTACGGCGACTCACGCGTAGACAGTGACAGCTCAACGTCCGGCGCGAACAGCCGGAAGGCGCAGATCAGCTGCACCAGTTGAGGCTCGCTCATGATCGACGCCGGTTCAATGCCGCCGGCGCAGGGGCGCAGACGCGGGAACGAGATCGAGTAGCGGCTCTGCCAGTAAGTTTGCTGCAGGTAGAACAGATGTTCCGCCAGCAGGTAACAGTCGGTGCGCCAGCTGTTGGAGAGGCCGATCAACGCGCCGAGGCCGATCTTGTCGATCCCGGCGCGTCCCAGGCGATCCGGCGTGGCCAGGCGCCAATGGAAATCCTGCTTCTGGCCGCGCAGGTGATGCTGCAGATAGGTGGCCGGATGGTAGGTTTCCTGGTACACCAGCACGCCGTCCAGGCCCAGCGTTTTCAGTTCGGCGTACTCGTCCTGCGCCAGCGGCTGCACTTCCATCATCAGCGAGCTGAAGTGGCTGCGGATCGCCGGAATGTGCCGGCGGAAATAGTCCATGCCGACCTTGGTCTGATGCTCGCCGGTGACCAGCAACAGGTGTTCGAACCCCAGCGCCTTGATGGCTTCGCACTCGCGTGCGATCTCCGCCGCATCCAGCGTTTTGCGCTTGATGCGGTTGCTCATCGAAAAGCCGCAGTAGGTGCAGTCGTTGGCGCACAGGTTAGAGAGGTACAGCGGCACATAGAAGCTAACGACGTTGCCGAACCGCTGACGGGTCAGTTGCTGCGCGCGCTGCGCCAGCGGTTCCAGATACGGCGCGGCGGCGGGGGAGATCAGCGCCATAAAGTCGTCGCGCGTCAGCTTGTCGGCGTTCAACGCGCGTTCCACGTCGCGCGCGGTTTTGCCGTTGATGCGCAGCGTAATATCGTCCCAATCCAGCTGTTGCCAGCGGCTACTGAAATCGTCGCCCATCACTGCGCCTCCTCTGGCTGAGTGAGGAAGGCGGTCAGCGGGCTGGAGGCGACCGCCCCGCGCTGGCTGGCGCCCAGTCCGGCGCTGCGCGCCAGTTCGCCGGCCTCCAGCGCCTGACGAAACGCCCGCGCCATTTGCACCGGGTCGCGCGCCACGGCGATGGCGGTATTCACCAGCACCGCGTCGGCGCCCAGCTCCATCGCTTCCAGCGCGTGGCTTGGCGCGCCGATGCCGGCGTCGACCACCACCGGCACTTTGGCCTGTTCGATGATGATCTCGAGGAAGTCACGGGTGCGCAGACCGCGGTTGGAGCCGATAGGGGCGCCGAGCGGCATCACCGCCGCGCAGCCCGCCTCTTCCAGCCGTTTGCACAGCACCGGATCGGCGCCGCAGTAAGGCAGCACCAC
Source organism: Serratia sp. JKS296 (assembly GCF_900215445.1). NCBI lineage: Bacteria > Pseudomonadati > Pseudomonadota > Gammaproteobacteria > Enterobacterales > Yersiniaceae > Serratia > Serratia sp. JKS296. The sequence goes on along the minus strand of NZ_OCMX01000001.1, from coordinate 4,685,486 downwards.
AAAACCGTCTTTCACCAGCGTTTCCGCCGCCTTCAGCGTTTCTATCGGATCAGGCAGCAGGTATTTCACATCGGGATGGATCTCCAGCTTCACCCAGCGGGTGCCGAGCGCTTCACGCGCCAGCCGGGCGGCGAACACCGCTTCGGCGGCGGTTTTGGCGCCGGAGGTGTTGGGCAACAGCCTGACGCCCAACTGCTGCAGCGGCGCCAAAATGGCGTCGTTGCCGCCGCGCAGATCGACGCGCTTCATGGCCATGGTCACCAGCTGTGAACCGGAGGCCGCCAGCGCCTCCAGCATCAATGCCGGGGTGGCGAACTTGCCGGTGCCGGTGAACAGGCGCGAGGTAAAAGTGGTATCGGCGATTTTCAGCATGTCAGCCTCCGGCGATCGCTTGAAACAGTAAAATATCGTCACCGTCCTGCACCTGGTGGTCGGCCCAGTCGGCGCGCGGGATGATGGTTTGGTTGATCGCCAGCGCGGTGCCCGGCTGGTGGCGTTCCAGCTGGGTCAGCAGGGCGGCAACGCTGAGCGGCTGCGCCAGCTCCAGCGGCTGATCGTTAAGACGGATCTTCATGCCGCGCCTCCGCATACCGGGCAGGCGCGGGCCTGGCTCAGTTGCAGCGTGCTCCAACTCTGCTGCTTGCCGTCGAACAGCCGCAGTTTCCCGCTGAGGGAGGAAGGCATGCCGGCCAGCATCTTGATGGCCTCCAGCGCTTGCAGGGTGCCGATCACGCCGACCACCGGGCCGAGTACCCCGGCGGTGCGGCAGTTGCGCTGCGGCTCTTCCTGCTCCGGGTACAGGCAGGCGTAACAGCCGTGTGCATAGGGCGGCTCGAGCACCAGCAACTGGCCGCTGAAGCCGACCGCGCTGCCGCTGATCAGCGGCTTGGCGGCGGCGATGCAGGCGGCATTGACCTCATGGCGGGTCGCCATATTGTCGCAGCAGTCCAGCACCAAATCGGCGCGGGCGACCGCGTCGCGCAGCGCTTGCCCTTGCAGCCGCTGCGCCAGCGGGATGGATTCCACCAATGGGTTCAGCGCCTGCAGATGGCGTTGCGCCAGCGCCGCCTTACCGGTGGCGGTATCGGCGCTGCGGTAGAGGATTTGCCGCTGCAGGTTGGTGACGTGCAGCTGGTCGTCGTCGGCCAACAGCAGCGTGCCGACGCCGGCGGCGGCCAGATACAGCGAAGCCGGGGAGCCGAGCCCGCCCAAACCGACGATCAGCACCGTGGCGCGCTTGAGTTTCTCCTGGCCTTCCGGGCCGACGTCCTCCAGCAGCAGTTGGCGGCTGTAGCGCAGGAATTCCTGATCGTTAAGCATCGTTCGGATCCTCGCCTTCGATCAGCCGCAGCAGCTCGGCCGTCGCCGCGCGCCAGTCCGGCGCCAGGGTGATGGCGCTGACCACCGCGACGCTGCCGACGCCGCACGCCAGCACCGCCGGTACGCGATCGATACTGATCCCGCCGATCGCCACCGTCGGGTAATCCGCCAGGCCGGCGATGTGGCGTTTCAACTCCGTCAGCCCCTGCGGCGCCGAAGGCATGTCTTTGGTTTGGGTGGGGAAGATGTGCCCCAGCGCGATGTAGGACGGTTTCACCGCCAGCGCGCGCGCCAGTTCGGCGTCGTCATGGGTGGACACGCCGAGCCGCAACCCGGCGCGGTGAATGGCCGCCAGATCGGTGGTATCAAGATCTTCCTGGCCCAGATGCACGCCGTAGGCGCCGTGCTTGATCGCCAGCCGCCAGTAGTCGTTGATGAACAGCCGCGCCTGATAACGCTGGCCCAGCGCGATGGCGGCGGCGATATCCTCTTCGACCTGCTCGTCAGGCAAATCCTTGATGCGCAGCTGGATGGTGGTGACGCCGGCCTCAAGCAGGCGAGCGATCCATTCCACGCTATCGACGACCGGGTAGAGCCCCAGTTTGTAGGGCGTCGCCGGGAAGGGGGTCGTGATATCAGTCATTGCTTGTCTCCTCTTGCAGGGTGCCGGCGCTGTGATACAGCTCGCTGCCGCGGACGCGGAACTCGGCGGACATTTTCTCCATGCCGGTCAGCTGCACTTCGATCGGCTTGGCGACCTCCTGGGCGGCGGCGTAGTCGCGCACCTCCTGCGAAATCTTCATCGAGCAGAATTTCGGCCCGCACATCGAGCAGAAGTGGGCGACCTTGCCGGATTCCTGCGGCAGGGTTTCGTCGTGATAGGCGCGCGCGGTGGCCGGATCGAGCGCCAGATTGAACTGATCTTCCCAGCGGAATTCGAAACGCGCCTTGGACATGGCGTTATCGCGGATCTGCGCGCCCGGATGGCCTTTGGCCAGATCGGCGGCGTGAGCGGCGATCTTGTAGGTGATCAGGCCCTGTTTGACGTCTTCTTTGTTCGGCAGGCCGAGGTGCTCTTTCGGCGTGACGTAACACAGCATGGCACAGCCGAACCAGCCGATCATCGCCGCGCCGATGCCGGAAGTGAAATGGTCATAGCCCGGGGCGATATCGGTGGTCAGCGGGCCGAGGGTGTAGAACGGCGCTTCGTGGCAGTGTTCCAGCTCTTCGGTCATGTTGCGGCGGATCATCTGCATCGGCACGTGGCCCGGGCCTTCGATCATCACCTGCACGTCGTATTCCCAGGCGATTTTGGTCAGCTCGCCCAGCGTATGCAGCTCGGCGAACTGGGCCTCGTCGTTGGCGTCCTGAATCGAGCCGGGGCGCAGGCCGTCGCCGAGCGACAGCGAAACGTCGTAGGCGGCGCAGATCTCGCAGATTTCGCGGAAGTGCTGATAGAGGAAGTTTTCCTGATGGTGCGACAGACACCATTTGGCCATGATCGAGCCGCCGCGCGACACGATGCCGGTCAGGCGTTTGGCGGTCATCGGCACGTAGCGCAGCAGCACGCCGGCGTGGATGGTGAAATAATCGACCCCTTGTTCCGCCTGTTCCAGCAGCGTATCGCGGAACATCTCCCAGGTGAGGTTTTCCGCCACGCCGTTGACCTTCTCCAGTGCCTGGTAGATCGGCACGGTGCCGATGGGCACCGGGCTGTTGCGCAGGATCCATTCGCGGGTTTCGTGAATATAGCGGCCGGTGGAGAGATCCATCACGGTGTCTGCGCCCCAGCGGGTGGCCCACACCAGCTTCTCCACCTCTTCTTCGATCGACGACGTGACCGCCGAGTTGCCGATATTGGCGTTCACCTTCACCAGGAAATTGCGGCCGATGATCATCGGCTCTGCTTCCGGATGGTTGATGTTGGCGGGAATGATGGCGCGGCCGGCGGCCACTTCCTGGCGCACGAACTCCGGCGTGATGTTGTCCGGCAGGTTGGCGCCCCAGCCCTGGCCCGGATGCTGATGGCGCAGTACTTCGCCGCGAATGCGTTCGCGCCCCATGTTTTCACGGATGGCGATGAACTCCATCTCCGGGGTGACGATACCGGCGCGGGCATAGTGCAGCTGGGTCACGCGCTTGCCCGGCAGCGCTTTGCGCGGCAGCGGCAGATGCTCGAAGCGCAGGTGATCCAGCCCCTCGTCCGCCAACCGCTGCTGGGTGAAGCCGGAGCTGGCGCCGCTGAGCGTCGTGGTATCGCCGCGCGCGTCGATCCAGCCGGCGCGCAGCTTGGCCAGGCCGGCGTGCACGTCGAGCTCGGCCTGCGGATCGCCGTAGGGGCCGGCGGTGTCATACACCGGGATCGCCTCGTTGGGTTCATACTGCGGGCTATCTTTGCTGCCGCCGAGCAGGGTCGGGCTGAGCTGAATTTCGCGCATCGGCACCTGGATATCGCCGCGCGAGCCCTGGAGATAGATGCGGCGTGAGTTCGGGAAAGCCATGCCTTGCAGCGTGTCGATAAACTGCTGGGCGGCTTCGCGTTGCGCTTTACGGGCGCGCGGTGGATTAACGTTAGACATAGCAAGTTCCTACCAGTGTGTTGGGTTGGGAAAGTTGCTTGTCTGGAGCTCGGAGGGAGTAATGATGGTGGCCGATAAGGCAGGGCGCCCGCAAGGGGAAGGCCGTGCCTGTGGCGATAGATTACTCTTGTTCCCTTCGCGGGTATTAACCCGATCAGGTTCCGCGGATCCCGAATTAACGGTCTCAGCCTGGCTGATTCGATGAACAAATCAGGCGCTAGGCACTCCGACAAGATGCCCCCCAGTATAGGAGGGATAAGAAAAAAAACTATAAAATTTTAACGCGCCGGATCCAGTGTCTGGTCCGGCAGCGGTTGCTGCGCGGCTTCCGCTTCCAGTTGGATCAGCTTATCTTCCAGCGCAAAGCGCGCCGCCAACGTTTCGCCGATATCCGACAAGGCCTGGTGGAATTCCAGACAAACTTCCTGATCGATATCCACTTCAGTATAGCGATCGTGGAATGCCATGATCTGTTCGGTATTGGCCCACAGCTTGGGGTAGATGTTCACCGCCAGCGACATTTTCGGACTGGCTGCGCCTTCCACTTGTTTGATAATTCTGTCATAGATATGAAAATGCCCTGCGGAGAGGTAATCCACCAGGTTGTGGCAAAAGTTCTCCAGCGCTTTTTCATTCAGCGGCGTATGCTTTTCTTTATTCGGTTTGAGGCCTACCAGCGTGCAGTAGGCGACCAGCAACTGCTTGCGGGCCTGAAGCCATTGATCAACTAATTCATTACTACCGCCAACGCGCTGAGTCAGCCTTTCCAAACGGTTGAGCATGTTTGACTCCGTGTAAGTAACAAAAGTAACCGGTAAGTTATTAAAATGTAACAAAGCCGATTTGTAGAGTGCCAGTGAAGCTGAGGTTGTGCAACAACGATATGGAACTTGCATTAACGGGCAATGAAAACGGCTGGTGGATCGTCAGCCATGAAAGCAAACTTTGGTTACCGAACGGTGAATTGCCGTCGGGGACTGCCGCCGCCCTCGGGCTGCAGGGCCATATGGCGCGCGTCATCGGTGAGTGGGAGGGCGCGCCGGTCTGGCTGGTGCGCCAGGCGATGCCGCGGGAGATGGGGTCGGTGCGTCAGCTGTTGGATCAGGATCGCGGTCTGTTCCAGCTGGCCGGGCGCGGCGTGCAGCTGGCGGACTTCTACCGCTCCCATCGCTATTGCGGCTACTGCGGCCATGAGATGCACCTCAGCCGCACCGAAAGCGCCTGCCTGTGCGGCCATTGCAAAGAACGCTACTACCCGCAGATCGCGCCCTGCGTGATCGTCGCCATTCGGCGCGAGGATCAGATCCTGCTGGCGCAGCACGTGCGCCATCGCGGCGGCATTCACACAGTGCTGGCCGGCTTCGTCGAAGTGGGCGAAACGCTGGAGCAAGCGGTGGCGCGCGAAGTGATGGAAGAGAGCAATATTGAAATCAAGAACCTGCGCTACGTCACGTCACAACCCTGGCCGTTTCCGCACTCGCTGATGATGGCCTTTATGGCCGATTACCACCAGGGTGAGATTCGTCACGATCCCAAGGAGCTGCTCAATGCCGGCTGGTATCGTTACGACCAACTGCCGCTGTTGCCGCCGCCCGGCACCGTGGCGCGCCGGTTGATTGAGGACACCGTGGCGCTGTGCCGGGCAGAATAATGTACAATGGCCGGCAGATTATTAAGGGAGCCCCATAAATGACTGAGTTGAAGAACGATCGTTACCTGCGCGCGCTGTTGCGCCAGCCGGTGGATGTGACCCCCGTATGGATGATGCGCCAGGCCGGTCGTTATTTACCGGAGTACAAGGCGACTCGCGCCCAGGCCGGTGATTTCATGTCGCTGTGCAAGAACGCGGAGCTGGCCTGTGAGGTTACGCTGCAGCCGCTGCGCCGCTATGCGCTGGACGCCGCCATCCTGTTCTCCGATATTCTCACCATTCCCGACGCCATGGGGCTCGGCCTGTACTTTGAAGCCGGCGAAGGCCCGCGTTTCAGCTCCCCCGTCACCTGCCGCGCCGACGTCGACAAACTGCCGGTGTTCGATCCGGAAGTGGAGCTGGGCTATGTGATGAACGCGGTGCGCACCATTCGCCGCGAGCTGAAGGGCGAAGTGCCGCTGATCGGCTTCTCCGGCAGCCCGTGGACGCTGGCTACCTATATGGTTGAGGGCGGCAGCAGCAAGGCCTTCACCAAGCTGAAGAAGATGATGTATGCCGAACCGGCCACGCTGCACCTGTTGCTGGACAAGCTGGCGGACAGCGTGATCCTGTATCTCAATGCCCAAATCAAGGCCGGCGCGCAGTCGGTGATGGTGTTCGACACCTGGGGCGGCGTGCTGACCGGGCGCGATTACCGCGAGTTCTCGTTGCACTACATGCACAAGATCGTCGATGGCCTGCTGCGTGAAAATGACGGCCGCCGCGTGCCGGTGACGCTGTTTACCAAAGGCGGCGGGCAGTGGCTGGAGGCGATGGCCGCCACCGGCTGCGATGCGCTGGGGCTGGACTGGACCACCGATATCGCCGACGCGCGTCGGCGCGTGGGCGACAAAGTGGCGCTGCAGGGCAATATGGATCCGTCGATGCTTTATGCTTCTCCGGCGCGCATCGTGGACGAAGTGGAGACCATTCTGGCCGGTTTCGGCCACGGCAACGGTCATGTGTTCAACCTGGGCCACGGCATCCATCAGGATGTGCCGCCGGAGCACGCCGGGGCCTTCGTCGAGGCGGTACACGCGCAGTCGGCGAAATACCACCGTTAAGGATCCGATGTGATCGATATGGCGGCTCTGCGCGCCGAACAGCTGCGGCGCGCCGCTGAAGTCATTCGCTACGACGATCTGCCGGCCGAACCGCCGGCGTTCATCGCCGGCGCCGATGTGGGCTTCGAGCAAGAGGGCGCGGTGACGCGCGCCGCCATCGCCATCCTGCGCTTTCCGTCGCTGGAGCTGGTGGAGTATCAGGTGGCGCGCATCGCTACCGTCATGCCTTATATCCCGGGTTTCCTGTCGTTTCGCGAATACCCGGCGCTGCTGGCCGCCTGGGCGCAGCTGCGGCAAAAACCGGGGCTGATCTTCGTTGATGGCCACGGCGTTTCACATCCGCGGCGCCTTGGCGTCGCCAGCCATTTCGGCCTGCTGGTCGATGTACCGACCATCGGCGTGGCCAAGAAGCGCCTGTGCGGCAAATTCGCGCCGCTGGACGCCGCCGTCGGCGCGCTGGCGCCGTTGGAAGATAAGGGTGAACAGCTGGGTTGGGTATGGCGCAGCAAGGCGCGTTGCAACCCGCTGTTCATCTCTACCGGTCACCGCGTGGGTGCCGACAGCGCGCTGGCGTGGGTGCAGCGCTGCATGGCGGGCTACCGTTTGCCGGAGCCGACCCGTTGGGCCGACGCCATCGCTTCGCGCCGTCCGGCGTTTCAGCGGTGGTTGCAGCAGCATCCGGAGGTGTCGCCATGAGCGATTTCGGGTACACTGCGCCGCAGATAACGCGTAAGAGAGTAAAGCATGCTACGTAACCCGATTCATTTACGTCTGGAACGGCTCGAGGGCTGGCAACATTTGACCTTTATGGCCAGTTTGTGCGAGCGTATGTACCCGAATTACCAGATGTTCTGCAAACAGACCGAGTTCGGCGATCCGGCGGTTTATCGCCGCATTCTGGATTTGGTGTGGGAAACGCTGGTGGTGAAGGATGCCAAGGTCAACTTCGACAGCCAGCTCGAGAAGTTGGAAGAGGCGATTCCGTCGGCGGAAGATTACGATCTTTACGGCGTTTACCCGGCAATTGATGCCTGTATCGCATTAGGGGAACTGATCCATTCGCGGCTCGGCGGGGAGACGCTGGAGCACGCCATCGCCATCAGCGAAACATCGATTCGCACCGTGGCGATGTTGGAAATGACCCAAGCCGGTAAGGAAATGACCGACGAAGAGTTGGAAAGTTTGCCGGCGGTAGAGGAAGAATGGGACATTCAATGGGAAATTTTCCGCCTGTTGGACGCCTGTGAAGAGCGCGATTTAGACCTGATCAAGGGGCTGCGATCCGACCTGCGAGAGGCCGGTGTCAGCAACATCGGGATAAATTTAGCGCAATAAGGCAACAAAACGTGATTTAACGCCTGATTTGTCATGCCTTAAGGCTTCACATCCGCACCCTGTCTGGTCTACATTTGGGGGGCGTAAAAAAAGTGGCTATCGGTGCGTGTATGCAGGAGAGTGCTGTCAATCGGCATATCCGTCGCACTCGATGCTTTGCAAACGATAAACACACTGTAAGGATAACTTATGAACAAGACTCAACTGATTGATGTAATCGCGGACAAGGCTGACCTTTCCAAAGCACAAGCTAAACTGGCTCTGGAATCCACCCTGGCTGCAATTACTGAGTCTCTGAAAGAAGGTGATGCAGTACAATTGGTTGGCTTCGGTACTTTCAAAGTAAACCATCGTAGCGAGCGCACTGGCCGCAACCCACAGACTGGCAAAGAAATCAAAATCGCAGCAGCCAACGTGCCTGCGTTCGTTTCTGGCAAAGCACTGAAAGACGCCGTTAAATAAGATCGCTCCTCGGTGAAAAGATTAAACAGGGGGGCGATGGCGCCCCTTTTGTTTACTCGTCGGGCGCTCATGGCCGTTGGCATCGCCGTCGGCCTGAGCGCCTGCAGTTTCCATTCCGATATCCCCAGTTTTACCGCCAGCGGCTTCGTGGCCGATCAGGGCGTGATGCGTCTGTGGCGTAAAGACGATGAGCAACATCGTCCGCAAGTGTTGGTCAGCGTCTACAGCCCTTACCGCGGCCCGGGTACCATTACCACGCTGTACACTTATCAGGGCGACGTGCTGCGCCAAATCAAACGTAACGACGCCGACGGCGATCGAGATTCTATTCAGCTGCGCTTTGCCGACGACGGCACGGTGAGCTTTATGCAGCGCCAACTGGCGACACGCCGCGAACCGCTGACCCGCGATGAAATTGCCCTGTATCAATATCAGGCGCGACGGATCCTCGAAGTGAGCAATGCGCTGCGCGCCGGCAAGGTGAAATTGCTGCAGGGGCGTTGGATGCAGGGCGAGGTGCAAACCTGCGACGGCCAAAGCATGAAACCGGGACTGGATGCCGCCTCCATCGTCTGGATCGAGAAGCGTGCCCGCAGCAGCAGCCGGCCGGTGAGCGTCGCCTGGCTGGAAGCGCCGGAAGGCAGCGAACTGCTGCTGGTGGCGAACGACGATTTCTGCAGCTGGGAACCGAAAGAAGACCAACTATAAAAAAGGCCCCGCGCTGCGGAGCCTCTTGTCATGACCATGAAAGGTCAAATTATTTGCCGCGCGCAATCGCGCGATAACCGATATCTTTACGGCAGAAGCTGCCCGGCCACTGGATGCCTTCCGCCAGCTGATAAGCGCGTTGCTGCGCCTGCGCCACGGTGTCGCCCAGCGCCGTCACGCACAGCACGCGGCCGCCGCTGGTGACGACGTCATCGCCCTGCAGGCGCGTACCGGCGTGGAAGACCTTACCGTCGGCGCTTTCCTGCTGCGGTAGCCCCTGGATAACCTCACCGTTGCGATAGTCGCCCGGATAACCGCCGGCTGCCAGCACTACGCCGAGCGCAGGGCGTTCGTCCCAGTCAGAACTTTTCTCGTTCAGACGGCCTTCGGCACCCGCCAGGCACAGTTCCACCAGATCGGAGCGCAGGCGCAGCATGATCGGCTGAGTTTCCGGATCGCCAAAACGGCAGTTGAATTCGATCACCTTCGGCTGGCCGTCAGCGGAGATCATCAGGCCGGCGTACAGGAAGCCGACGTAGGTATTGCCTTCCGCCGCCATGCCGCGCACCGTCGGCCAGATCACCTGGTCCATGGCGCGCTGGTGGATTTCGTCGGTCACGACCGGCGCCGGAGAGTAGGCCCCCATGCCGCCGGTGTTCGGGCCGGTATCGCCGTCGCCGACGCGCTTGTGGTCCTGGCTGGTGGCCATCGGCACCACGTTCTCGCCATCGACCATCACGATGAAGCTGGCTTCTTCGCCGTCGAGGAACTCTTCCACTACGATGCGATGACCGGCGTCGCCGAAGGCGTTGCCGGCCAGCATGTCACGCACGGCTTCTTCCGCTTCCTGCAGCGTCATCGCGACGATCACGCCTTTACCGGCCGCCAGGCCATCAGCCTTGATGACGATCGGCGCGCCTTTGCGGCGCACATAGGCTAGCGCTGGCTCCACCTCGGTGAAGTTTTCATATTCGGCGGTCGGGATGCGGTGGCGCGCCAGGAAATCTTTGGTGAAGGCTTTGGAGCCTTCGAGCTGCGCGGCGGCCTGTGATGGGCCGAAGATTTTCAGACCGGCGGCCTGGAAGGCGTCGACCACGCCGATCACCAGCGGCGCTTCCGGCCCAACGATGGTCAGACCGATGTCATGGCTCTGGGCGAACGCGACCAGGGCGGGGATGTCGGTGGCGGCGATCGCCACGTTTTCCAGATTGGCTTCCAGCGCGGTGCCGGCATTACCCGGCGCGACGTAGACTTTGTCCGCCAGCGGAGACTGGGCGGCTTTCCAGGCCAGCGCGTGTTCGCGCCCGCCGTTGCCGATAATCAAAATGTTCATCAGGGGCTCCACGAATGGCGTGCGCCGGAGCGCACGCGGCAAAAGGAATTAATGGCGGAAGTGACGCATGTCGGTGAAGATCATCGCGATGCCGTGTTCGTTGGCGGCGGCGATCACTTCGTCGTCACGGATTGAGCCGCCAGGCTGGATCACGCAGGTGATGCCAACCGCCGCGGCGGCGTCGATGCCGTCGCGGAACGGGAAGAAGGCGTCGGAGGCCATGGCGGAGCCTTTTACTTCCAGCCCTTCGTCGCCCGCTTTGATGCCGGCGATCTTGGCGGAGTAAACGCGGCTCATCTGGCCGGCGCCTATGCCGATGGTCATGTTGTCACGCGCATAAACGATGGCGTTGGATTTCACGAACTTGGCCACTTTCCAGCAGAACAGCGCATCACGCAGTTCCTGCTCGGTCGGCTGGCGCTCGGATACCACGCGCAGATCGGCGGCGGTTACCATGCCCAGATCGCGATCCTGCACCAGCAGGCCGCCGTTGACGCGCTTGAAGTCCAGCCCCGCCACGCGTTGCTGCCACTGGCCGCAGGCCAGCACGCGCACGTTCTGTTTGGCGGCCAGCAGGGAGCGCGCTTCCTGGGTGACGTTTGGCGCGATGATCACTTCCACGAATTGGCGGCTGATGATCGCCTGCGCGGTGGCGGCGTCCAGCTCGCGGTTAAAGGCGATGATGCCGCCGAAGGCGGAGGTCGGGTCGGTTTGGTAAGCGCGCTCGTAGGCGGCCAGAATGTCGTCGCCGATCGCCACGCCGCAAGGGTTGGCGTGCTTGACGATCACGCAGGCCGGTTCGGCGAACTCTTTCACGCATTCCAGCGCGGCGTCGGTATCGGCGATGTTGTTATAGGACAACGCTTTGCCCTGCAGCTGCTCGGCGGTCGCGACGGAAGCTTCCTTCACCTCTTCCTCTATATAGAAGGCGGCCTGCTGGTGGCTGTTCTCACCGTAGCGCATATCCTGCTTCTTGATGTAGTTGAGGTTCAGGGTACGCGGGAAGCGGCCGGACGGTTGCTCGGTCTCGCCGTGGTACGCCGGCACCAGCGCGCCGAAGTAGTTGGCGATCATGCTGTCGTAGGCGGCGGTGTGTTCGAAGGCTTTGATGGCGAGATCGAAGCGGGTGGCATAGCGCAGCGAGCCGTCGTTGTTGTCCATCTCGGTAATGATGGCGGCGTAGTCGCTGCTCTTCACCACGATGGCGACGTCTTTATGGTTCTTGGCGGCGGAGCGCACCATGGTCGGGCCGCCGATATCGATATTTTCGACCGCGTCTTCCAGCGAGCAATCCGGGCGCGCCACGGTTTGGGCGAACGGGTACAGATTGACGACCACCATGTCGATAGGCTTGATGTCATGCTGATTCATGACGGCATCGTCCTGGCCGCGGCGGCCGAGAATGCCGCCGTGGACTTTCGGGTGCAGGGTCTTAACTCGTCCGTCCATCATCTCCGGGAAGCCGGTGTAGTCGGAAACTTCGGTAACGGGCAGACCGGCGTCTGCCAGCAGACGAGCGGTGCCGCCGGTGGAGAGCAGTTCAACGCCGCGCTGGGAAAGCGCTTCGGCGAATTCAACGATACCGGTTTTGTCAGACACGCTGAGCAGGGCCCGGCGGATTGGACGAGGTTGTTGCATGGTTTTATCCCTTGGCTTTGAGTCGCAATTAAAGAGCGTTACGTGAATGTCCACCTCGTTCTCTCTATAAGGAAGGGTTTTTTGCCTTATAAAGGGAGGGTCAGGCACATATTCAGATAGCGCCCCCATAAAAAGGGGGATCGTTTCGTCGCGGGGAATTGTAGCGAAAACGTTTGCGTGGCGCTCGTAAATTTTCCGTGCAAATCGCATCTGTGGATAACACTGTGTGCAAGTGGGTATAAGGCGGGGTTTTGCTGTGGAATGCAGCGAACGATCGTTTTTGCTGAAAATACCTGTTGCGGCCTGCGAGGAACTCCCTATAATGCGCCTCCATCGACACGGAACATGTGAACAACTTCACAGAGTATCCGGGGGTCGCAGAGAAAAAATCCTGAAAATTAGGGTTGACTCTGAAAGAGGAAAGCGTAATATACGCCACCTCGAGTTAGCAAGCGAAAGCGCCTAACTCACTGCTCTTTAACAATTTATCAGACAATCTGTGTGGGCACTCCACAAGACGATATCCAGCATCTTCGGATGCAAAAAAAATATCAAGTCTTGAAGAGTGACTAACTGAAGTAAAATTCATGCAGTAAATCTTTGAGCATCGCTTCTCGAGTGGAAGCAAATCAAGCTTTTAATTGAAGAGTTTGATCATGGCTCAGATTGAACGCTGGCGGCAGGCTTAACACATGCAAGTCGAGCGGTAGCACAGGGGAGCTTGCTCCCTGGGTGACGAGCGGCGGACGGGTGAGTAATGTCTGGGAAACTGCCTGATGGAGGGGGATAACTACTGGAAACGGTAGCTAATACCGCATAACGTCGTAAGACCAAAGAGGGGGACCTTCGGGCCTCTTGCCATCAGATGTGCCCAGATGGGATTAGCTAGTAGGTGGGGTAATGGCTCACCTAGGCGACGATCCCTAGCTGGTCTGAGAGGATGACCAGCCACACTGGAACTGAGACACGGTCCAGACTCCTACGGGAGGCAGCAGTGGGGAATATTGCACAATGGGCGCAAGCCTGATGCAGCCATGCCGCGTGTGTGAAGAAGGCCTTCGGGTTGTAAAGCACTTTCAGCGAGGAGGAAGGTGGTGAGCTTAATACGCTCATCAATTGACGTTACTCGCAGAAGAAGCACCGGCTAACTCCGTGCCAGCAGCCGCGGTAATACGGAGGGTGCAAGCGTTAATCGGAATTACTGGGCGTAAAGCGCACGCAGGCGGTTTGTTAAGTCAGATGTGAAATCCCCGGGCTCAACCTGGGAACTGCATTTGAAACTGGCAAGCTAGAGTCTCGTAGAGGGGGGTAGAATTCCAGGTGTAGCGGTGAAATGCGTAGAGATCTGGAGGAATACCGGTGGCGAAGGCGGCCCCCTGGACGAAGACTGACGCTCAGGTGCGAAAGCGTGGGGAGCAAACAGGATTAGATACCCTGGTAGTCCACGCTGTAAACGATGTCGATTTGGAGGTTGTGCCCTTGAGGCGTGGCTTCCGGAGCTAACGCGTTAAATCGACCGCCTGGGGAGTACGGCCGCAAGGTTAAAACTCAAATGAATTGACGGGGGCCCGCACAAGCGGTGGAGCATGTGGTTTAATTCGATGCAACGCGAAGAACCTTACCTACTCTTGACATCCAGAGAACTTTCCAGAGATGGATTGGTGCCTTCGGGAGCTCTGAGACAGGTGCTGCATGGCTGTCGTCAGCTCGTGTTGTGAAATGTTGGGTTAAGTCCCGCAACGAGCGCAACCCTTATCCTTTGTTGCCAGCGGTTCGGCCGGGAACTCAAAGGAGACTGCCAGTGATAAACTGGAGGAAGGTGGGGATGACGTCAAGTCATCATGGCCCTTACGAGTAGGGCTACACACGTGCTACAATGGCATATACAAAGAGAAGCGACCTCGCGAGAGCAAGCGGACCTCATAAAGTATGTCGTAGTCCGGATTGGAGTCTGCAACTCGACTCCATGAAGTCGGAATCGCTAGTAATCGTAGATCAGAATGCTACGGTGAATACGTTCCCGGGCCTTGTACACACCGCCCGTCACACCATGGGAGTGGGTTGCAAAAGAAGTAGGTAGCTTAACCTTCGGGAGGGCGCTTACCACTTTGTGATTCATGACTGGGGTGAAGTCGTAACAAGGTAACCGTAGGGGAACCTGCGGTTGGATCACCTCCTTACCTAAAGATATTAGTTCGAGTGGCGTGCTCACACAGATTGTCTGATAGAAAGTAACGAGCAGAAATACCTTTATAGGCTTGTAGCTCAGGTGGTTAGAGCGCACCCCTGATAAGGGTGAGGTCGGTGGTTCAAGTCCACTCAGGCCTACCACTTCTTCGAAGTGGAAAAGGTACTGCGCGTGACTGTATGGGGCTATAGCTCAGCTGGGAGAGCGCCTGCCTTGCACGCAGGAGGTCAGCGGTTCGATCCCGCTTAGCTCCACCATATAGTCCGGTATTTCAATACTTCAGAGTATATTGGCGACAGTATGCTGCGAAGTATTTTGCTCTTTAACAATCTGGAACAAGCTGAAAATTGAAACATGACGGCTGAAATTTATCCCTCCGTAGACGTATTGGGATGAAGAGTAACCTGTCATAGAGTCTCTCAAATGTTTGCAGCGCGAACGATGGAAACATCTTCGGGTTGTGAGGTTAAGTGACTAAGCGTACACGGTGGATGCCTAGGCAGTCAGAGGCGATGAAGGGCGTGCTAATCTGCGAAAAGCGTCGGTAAGGTGATATGAACCGTTATAACCGGCGATACCCGAATGGGGAAACCCAGTGTGTTTCGACACACTATCATGTCATGAATACATAGTGGCATGAGGCGAACCGGGGGAACTGAAACATCTAAGTACCCCGAGGAAAAGAAATCAACCGAGATTCCCCCAGTAGCGGCGAGCGAACGGGGAGGAGCCCAGAACCTGAATCGGCTTGTGTGTTAGTGGAAGCGTCTGGAAAGTCGCGCAGCAAAGGGTGATAGCCCCGTACACTAAAATGCACAGGTCGTGAGTTCGATGAGTAGGGCGGGACACGTGACATCCTGTCTGAATATGGGGGGACCATCCTCCAAGGCTAAATACTCCTGACTGACCGATAGTGAACCAGTACCGTGAGGGAAAGGCGAAAAGAACCCCGGCGAGGGGAGTGAAATAGAACCTGAAACCGTGTACGTACAAGCAGTGGGAGCACCTTCGTGGTGTGACTGCGTACCTTTTGTATAATGGGTCAGCGACTTATATTTTGTAGCAAGGTTAACCGTATAGGGGAGCCGTAGGGAAACCGAGTCTTAACTGGGCGATTAGTTGCAAGGTATAGACCCGAAACCCGGTGATCTAGCCATGGGCAGGTTGAAGGTTGGGTAACACTAACTGGAGGACCGAACCGACTAATGTTGAAAAATTAGCGGATGACTTGTGGCTGGGGGTGAAAGGCCAATCAAACCGGGAGATAGCTGGTTCTCCCCGAAAGCTATTTAGGTAGCGCCTCGTGAACTCATCTTCGGGGGTAGAGCACTGTTTCGGCTAGGGGGCCATCCCGGCTTACCAAACCGATGCAAACTCCGAATACCGAAGAATGTTATCACGGGAGACACACGGCGGGTGCTAACGTCCGTCGTGAAGAGGGAAACAACCCAGACCGCCAGCTAAGGTCCCAAAGTCATGGTTAAGTGGGAAACGATGTGGGAAGGCATAGACAGCCAGGATGTTGGCTTAGAAGCAGCCATCATTTAAAGAAAGCGTAATAGCTCACTGGTCGAGTCGGCCTGCGCGGAAGATGTAACGGGGCTAAACCATGCACCGAAGCTGCGGCAGCGACGCTTAGCGTTGTTGGGTAGGGGAGCGTTCTGTAAGCCGTTGAAGGTGGCCTGTGAGGGTTGCTGGAGGTATCAGAAGTGCGAATGCTGACATAAGTAACGATAAAGCGGGTGAAAAGCCCGCTCGCCGGAAGACCAAGGGTTCCTGTCCAACGTTAATCGGGGCAGGGTGAGTCGACCCCTAAGGCGAGGCTGAAAAGCGTAGTCGATGGGAAACAGGTTAATATTCCTGTACTTGGTGTTACTGCGAAGGGGGGACGGAGAAGGCTAGGCTAGCCGGGCGACGGTTGTCCCGGTTTAAGCGTGTAGGGGGTGTGACCTGGTAAATCCGGTTGCATACTAACCCTGAGGCGTGATGACGATGCACTACGGTGCAGAAGTAGTTGATGCCCTGCTTCCAGGAAAATCCTCTAAGCTCCAGGTAACATTAAATCGTACCCCAAACCGACACAGGTGGTCAGGTAGAGAATACCAAGGCGCTTGAGAGAACTCGGGTGAAGGAACTAGGCAAAATGGTGCCGTAACTTCGGGAGAAGGCACGCTGGCATGTAGGTGAAGTCCCTTGCGGATGGAGCTGAAGCCAGTCGAAGATACCAGCTGGCTGCAACTGTTTAATAAAAACACAGCACTGTGCAAACACGAAAGTGGACGTATACGGTGTGACGCCTGCCCGGTGCTGGAAGGTTAATTGATGGGGTCAGCCGCAAGGCGAAGCTCTTGATCGAAGCCCCAGTAAACGGCGGCCGTAACTATAACGGTCCTAAGGTAGCGAAATTCCTTGTCGGGTAAGTTCCGACCTGCACGAATGGCGTAATGATGGCCAGGCTGTCTCCACCCGAGACTCAGTGAAATTGAACTCGCTGTGAAGATGCAGTGTACCCGCGGCAAGACGGAAAGACCCCGTGAACCTTTACTATAGCTTGACACTGAACATTGAGCCTTGATGTGTAGGATAGGTGGGAGGCTTTGAAGCGTGGACGCCAGTCTGCGTGGAGCCATCCTTGAAATACCACCCTTTAATGTTTGATGTTCTAACTCGGCCCCATAATCTGGGGTGAGGACAGTGTCTGGTGGGTAGTTTGACTGGGGCGGTCTCCTCCCAAAGAGTAACGGAGGAGCACGAAGGTTAGCTAATCACGGTCGGACATCGTGAGGTTAGTGCAAAGGCATAAGCTAGCTTGACTGCGAGAGTGACGGCTCGAGCAGGTACGAAAGTAGGTCTTAGTGATCCGGTGGTTCTGAATGGAAGGGCCATCGCTCAACGGATAAAAGGTACTCCGGGGATAACAGGCTGATACCGCCCAAGAGTTCATATCGACGGCGGTGTTTGGCACCTCGATGTCGGCTCATCACATCCTGGGGCTGAAGTAGGTCCCAAGGGTATGGCTGTTCGCCATTTAAAGTGGTACGCGAGCTGGGTTTAGAACGTCGTGAGACAGTTCGGTCCCTATCTGCCGTGGGCGTTGGAAGATTGAGAGGGGTTGCTCCTAGTACGAGAGGACCGGAGTGAACGCACCACTGGTGTTCGGGTTGTCATGCCAATGGCATTGCCCGGTAGCTAAGTGCGGAAAAGATAAGCGCTGAAAGCATCTAAGCGCGAAACTTGCCTCAAGATGAGTCTTCCCTGGGCCTTTAAGGCCCCTGAAGGAACGTTTAAGACTAAGACGTTGATAGGCTGGGTGTGTAAGTGCAGCGATGCATTGAGCTAACCAGTACTAATGATCCGTGAGGCTTAACCTTACAACACCGAAGGTGTTTTTAGAGAGATTTTCAGCGAAGTTCCGAGATTGGTTCTGATGGATTCATGGAAGTGAAGCGGTTGGAATGAAACAGAATTTGCCTGGCGGCAATAGCGCGGTGGTCCCACCTGACCCCATGCCGAACTCAGAAGTGAAACGCCGTAGCGCCGATGGTAGTGTGGGGTCTCCCCATGCGAGAGTAGGACACTGCCAGGCATCAAACAAAGCCGAAAGCCCTGAACTGACGTTCAGGGCTTTTTGCTATGCGTAAAACGTCAAAAAGCGCAGCTACGCTGCGCGGTTTTCCCCTCCTTCTTCTCCGCCAGCGAGCCAGAGAAAAGGCCCCGAAGGGCCTTTGATTAGGGTGTGTTTGCTTTTTTCACTTATTATTCGATCAATGCGAGCTGCCCTGAGAGATGCCCAGTCCGGTTTGCGAACGGACAAACTGGGCCCGGAAGCGTTCCCGCTCCTGCTGTCCGGCCAGCGAGCTGTCGGTGATCGAGAACAGCCAGGTGCCGACAAAGGCCACGATCATCGAGAACAGCGCCGGATATTCATACGGATAAATCGGTTTTTCATGGCCGAGGATCTGCACCCAGATTGTCGGGCCGAGGATCATCAGAATCACCGCCGTTAACAGACCCAGCCAGCCGCCAATCATCGCGCCGCGGGTCGTCAAACGCGACCAGTACATCGACAGGATGATGATAGGGAAGTTACAGCTGGCGGCGATGGAGAAGGCCAGTCCGACCATAAAGGCGATATTCTGCTTCTCGAACAAAATCCCCAGGGCAATGGCGACCAGCCCCAATACCACGACGGTGATCTTGGAGACCTTCAGTTCATCGCGCTCGGTCGCCTTGCCGTTTTTAATCACGCTGGCGTACAGGTCATGGGACACGGCCGAGGCGCCGGCCAGCGTCAGGCCTGCGACGACTGCCAGAATGGTGGCGAACGCCACCGCCGAGATAAAGCCGAGGAAGAAGTTGCCGCCAACGGCATTGGCCAGGTGCACCGCCGCCATGTTGGTGCCGCCCAGCAGCGCGCCGGTGGCGTCTTTGAACGCCGGATTGGCGCTGACCAGCAAGATGGCGCCGAAGCCGATGATAAAGGTCAGAATATAGAAGTAACCAATAAAGCCGGTGGCGTAGAACACGCTCTTGCGCGCTTCCTTGGCGTCACTCACGGTGAAGAAACGCATCAGGATGTGCGGCAGACCGGCGGTGCCGAACATCAGCGCCAGGCCAAGCGATAGCGCGGAAATCGGATCGGAGACCAGCCCGCCGGGGCTCATGATGGCGATGCCTTTCGGGTGCACCTTTACCGCTTCGGCGAACAGGGTATTGAAGTCGAAGTTCACCGACTTCATCACCATCAGCGCCATAAAGCTGGCGCCCGCCAGCAACAGCACCGCTTTGATGATCTGCACCCAGGTGGTGGCCAGCATGCCGCCGAACAGCACGTACAGCACCATCAGGATACCGACCAGGATCACCGCCACGTGGTAGTTGAGCCCGAACAGCAGCTGGATCAGTTTGCCGGCACCGACCATCTGCGCGATCAGATATAGCGCCACCACCACCAACGAGCCGCAGGCCGAGAGGGTACGGATCGGTTTCTGCTGCAGACGATAAGAGGCGACATCGGCGAAGGTATAGCGGCCGAGATTGCGCAGGCGTTCTGCGATCAGGAACAGAATGATCGGCCAGCCGATGAGGAAGCCGATGGAGTAGATCAGCCCGTCATAGCCCGAGGTATAGACCAGTGCGGAGATGCCGAGGAACGAGGCGGCGGACATGAAGTCGCCGGCGATCGCCAGGCCATTTTGCAGGCCGGTGATGCGCCCGCCCGCGGTGTAGTAGTCCTGACGGGAACGGGTGCGTTTGGACGCCCAATAGGTGATGTAGAGTGTGGCGCCGACAAACAGGATAAACATCACGATCGCCTGGATGTTCAGCGGTTGACGATGCACCTCACCGCCAATGGCGTCGGCGCAGGCCAGGCCAGGCAGTAACAGCAGCGCGGCGGCGGACAATAAGCGCTTCATTGTTTCACCTCGCGCAGAATCTCTGCGGTGAGGCGATCGAACTCGCCGTTGGCGCGAAACACGTAGATCCCGGTCAAGACGAAAGAGATCACGATCAACCCGACGCCGACCGGGATCCCGCGGGTGATGGTCGATCCGGCGGCGATCGGCGTGCCGAGCCATTGTGGATCGAAGGCGATCAACAAAATAAAGCCGACGTACAGCGCCAGCGTAATCAGCGAAAGCAGCCAGGCGAACCGGCCGCGTTTTCTCACCAGCTCTTTAAAGCGCGGGTTTTCTTCAATCCCTTGATAAATGGTGTCATTCATCAGAGCGTCTCCAGTAGGTATTGATAGAGTACGCCGCGCCAGGGCCGCTCAACGGCGCGTTACCCGAATGAGCGGCCTGAAGCGGCGTAAATTATGACGGCACTTTCATTGATTGTTTTTCTTCCAACAGCTTGTCGACTACAGCCGGATCCGCCAGCGTGGAGGTATCCCCCAGGTTGCTGGTGTCGCCGGCGGCAATTTTGCGCAGGATACGCCGCATGATCTTGCCGGAGCGCGTTTTGGGCAGCGAGTCTGTCCAGTGCAGCACGTCCGGCGTGGCGATCGGCCCTATTTCTTTGCGCACCCAGTTGCGCACTTCGGCATAGAGCTCCGGCGTCGGTTCTTCGCCGTGGTTCAGCGTGATATAGGCGTAGATCGCCTGGCCTTTGATGTTGTGAGGAATGCCGACCACCGCCGCTTCGGCGATTTTCGGGTGAGATACCAGCGCGGACTCGATCTCGGCGGTGCCCAAACGGTGGCCGGAGACGTTCAGCACGTCATCGACGCGGCCGGTGATCCAGTAGTAACCGTCCTCGTCGCGGCGGGCGCCGTCGCCGCTGAAGTACATGCCTTTGAAGGTCGAGAAGTAGGTTTGCTCGAAGCGGTCATGATCGCCGAACAGGGTGCGCGCCTGGCCTGGCCAGGAATCGACGATCACCAGGTTGCCTTCGCAGGCGCCTTCCTGCGGCGTGCCGACATTATCGACCAGCGCCGGCTGTACGCCGAAGAAAGGCCGCGTGGCGGAACCGGCCTTCAGCTCGGTGGCGCCCGGCAGCGGGGTAATCATGAAGCCGCCGGTTTCGGTTTGCCACCAGGTGTCGACGATCGGGCATTTGGCGTTGCCTATCTTGTTGTAGTACCACTCCCAGGCTTCCGGGTTGATCGGTTCGCCGACCGAGCCCATGATGCGCAGCGAATCGCGTCGGGTGCCTTCGATCGCCTTGTCGCCTTCGGCCATCAGGGCACGAATGGCGGTCGGCGCGGTATACAGAATGTTGACCTGGTGTTTGTCTATCACCTGCGACAGACGATTGACGCCCGGATAGTTAGGTACGCCTTCGAACATCAGCGTGGTGGCGCCGCAGGCCAGCGGGCCGTACAGCAGATAGCTGTGGCCGGTGACCCAGCCCACGTCGGCGGTGCACCAGTAAATGTCGCCGTCGTGATAGTCGAACACATACTTAAAGGTCATCGCAGCGTAGACCAGGTAGCCGCCGGTGGTGTGCAGCACGCCTTTTGGCTTGCCGGTCGAGCCGGAGGTGTACAGGATAAACAGCGGATCTTCGGCGTTCACTTCTTCCGGCGGGCAATCGGCGGAAACGCCTTGGGTCAGCTCATGCCACCACAGATCGCGCCCTTCCTGCCAGTAACCCGGTTTGCCGGTGCGCTGGAACACCACGACGTTGGCCACGCTGACCACGCCGGGATTTTTCAGCGCATCGTCGACATTCTTTTTCAGCGGCACGGCGCGGCCGGCGCGCAGGCCTTCATCGGCGGTGATCACCAGTTTGGCGTTGGAGTCGATAATGCGCCCGGCGACGGCTTCCGGCGAGAAGCCGCCGAAGATCACCGAATGTACGGCGCCGATGCGCGCGCAGGCCAGCATCGCGACCGCCGCTTCCGGCACCATCGGCATATAGATGGCCACCACGTCGCCTTTTTTAACGCCGAGCTGTTTCAGCACGTTGGCGAATTGGCAGACATCGTGATGCAGCTGTTTGTAAGTCACCTTTTTGGATTGGGTCGGGTCATCGCCTTCCCAGATAATGGCGGTCTGGTCACCGCGCTCGGCCAGATGGCGGTCCAGGCAGTTGGCCGCCAGGTTCAACGTGCCGTCTTCAAACCAGCGAATGCTGACGTGGCCCGGATCGAACGAGGTGTTTTTAACTTTGGTATAGGGTTTGATCCAATCCAGGATTTTGCCATGCTCACCCCAGAAAGCCTCTGGGTCTTGAACCGACTGTTGATAATACTCTTGGTATTGTGCCGGATTAATCAGGGCGCGTTCTGCAATTGCAGAAGGAATAGCGTGTTTATGCAGTTGGCTCATAGCTTTTCTCCTTGAAGTTGTTAATGATATGTCAACTGAAGGTTAAGTATAGTTTGCTATGATTCTTTGTTTCTTTTTTGCGCGGCAGATCACGCAACAAAGATATTGATTTGTAATCATTCTGTCGCATTTGCAGGGCGTATCTATCTCTTTGGCGCTTAAATCCTCATAAACCCACGTTTTTAACCAAAAACACTTATCTAAAGAACAAAAAAGAATAAACCAAAACGGGCTCAACTGCCGAGAAACTAATAGATACGATCAGGGCCGCCATTATTTCTCGCTATAAATCTTTTTGGATTATTTTTCGCTATTAATATTCTAAGTTGGCATTAGCACGATATAACGATGGACTGCACAGCGTGAAATAACGTTTTATTAACCTTTAATTCCTGATGAAAGGTCGGGTAATGCCCTATGGTATGCGCCCTGCGATATCGTTCTTTTTTTAATCGAAATATAAAGTGGCACTGCATTTATGGGCGAAAGTGTCACTCGGTCAATTCTCATTTGTTTGACTTTTGAGTAACAAAATATAAACATATCATGCGGATTAAATATGCAGAATGAGCGAAAAATAACGCATTTTAATCGCGTTCAAAAAATCGTCGTCGGTGCGGTTATGTACTTCATTGTATGAAAAATTATGTTTTTAATAACAACCAATTATGCCGTTTGAAATAGTTACGCGAATTTTTTGTGATTCGATTCAGCGCTCAACACTGACAAATCAAGGCTTGCAGAGCATGCCGCCCGGATGATACAGATTTATACTGCGTTTCACCCAGGGCAGGTGAACGCTTCCGCTGAATTAACATAAGCCTGTAATAAATGATTAAGTATTCTTTTCGTCGTGTTGCGACTTTGTACGGCGAAAAGAGTCTTTGAGGACTTTTTGGGTATGAAAAGTGTAAAAATTAGCCTGGCTTGGCAAATCCTGATCGCGTTGGTACTGGGTATTATTGTTGGCGCGGTATTGCACAACCAGACCGAATCTCGTGAGTGGCTGGTCAGTAATATTCTCAGCCCGGCGGGTGATATCTTTATTCGTCTGATCAAGATGATTGTGGTGCCGATCGTTATTTCCACGCTGATCGTCGGTATTGCCGGCGTGGGGGATGCGAAAAAGCTGGGCCGCATCGGATTGAAAACCATTATTTACTTCGAAGTGATCACCACGATCGCCATCGTGGTGGGGCTGACGTTGGCCAACGTATTCCAACCTGGCCACGGCATTGATATGTCGACGCTGACCACGGTGGACATTTCGCAGTATGAGAAAACCACCGAACAGGTGCAAAGCGGTTCGCACAGCCTGGTGGCGACCATTCTGTCGCTGATCCCATCGAACGTCTTCTCGTCGATGGCCAAGGGCGACATGCTGCCGATTATTTTCTTCTCGGTGCTGTTCGGCCTGGGGCTGTCGTCGTTGCCGAAAGAGACCAAAGAGCCGCTGCTGAAGGTGTTCAAGGCGGTGTCCGAGAGCATGTTCAAAGTCACCCACATGATCATGCGTTATGCGCCGATCGGGGTGTTTGGCCTGATTGCGGTCACGGTAGCCAACTTCGGTTTCGCTTCGCTGCTGCCGCTGGCCAAGCTGGTGGTGCTGGTGTACTTCGCCATCGCGTTCTTCGCCCTGGTGGTACTGGGGGCGGTCGCCCGGCTGTGCAACCTGCGCATCTGGACGCTGATCCGCATCCTGAAAGACGAACTGATCCTGGCTTATTCCACCGCCAGCTCGGAAACGGTGCTGCCGCGCATCATCGAAAAGATGGAGGCTTACGGCGCGCCCAAGTCGATCACCAGCTTCGTGGTGCCGACGGGTTACTCCTTTAACCTGGATGGCTCGACGCTGTACCAGAGCATTGCCGCCATCTTTATCGCCCAGCTGTACGGCATCGAGCTGTCGTTGGGGCAGGAGATCGTGCTGGTGCTGACGCTGATGGTGACCTCGAAAGGGATCGCCGGCGTGCCGGGCGTCTCGTTCGTGGTGTTGCTGGCCACCCTGGGCAGCGTCGGCATTCCGCTGGAAGGCCTGGCGTTCATCGCCGGCGTGGACCGTATCCTGGATATGGCGCGCACCGCGCTGAACGTGGTGGGCAACGCGCTGGCGGTACTGGTGATCGCCAAGTGGGAGCACCAGTTCGATCGCAAGAAGGCGCTGGCCTACGAAACGGAGTTCCTGGCGCAGAAGGTGAAGCCGGCCAACCAGGCCTAATCACCGAGTATCGCCGACGTTGAAAACGCCCCAGGCAGTTGTGCCGGGGCGTTTTGTTTTTTATGGCTCTTCAACCTGCCACTTTCTTTTCTCTGCCTTACTGCGCGACTTGCATCCCCGCTTAACAGAATCTAAAGTGTTACCAAATTAATAGAAATGATAATAGATGTTATTATCATTTTCATTTGATGATGTATGGAGACACGCAAAGCCGTTGAACGGTGGGGTTACGCCCGTTCGGCGTCTTTATTCGGGCTTATCAAAGGTAGGTAACATGTCGGACACCGCTTTGGCCTCTGGATGGTTGCCGCTGGCGCCAGCGCAGCTTGATTTCTGGGAAGAACACACTTTGCACCCTGGGCGGACTCTGTCCACCGTCGCACATTGCACCGAACTGTGTGGCGCGGTAGAGGAAGAGACGCTCTGCCGGGCGATCGTCACCACTCTCGCCGAGACGCAGGCGTTTGCCTTGCGCTTTGGTGAGCGGCATGGCGACTCTCCTGCGTCGTTACGTTACGATCCACAGCGCACACCGCCATTGCAACGCATCGATCTGCAAACGCACGGCGATCCCTGGCATGCGGCGCAAAGCCTGATGCGCGAAGATATCGCGCAGCGCCGGGCGCTGCACAGCGAGCCGCTAGCCGCAGCCTGGCTGCTCAAACTGGGGCCGGAGCGCTACCTCTGGTACGTGCGTGCGCACCATATTCTGGTTGATGGCTTCGGCATGGCCCTGATCGAACACCGCTGCGCCGCGTTATACGCGCACTATCTGGGTGAGGGCAGCGCGGGTATGCCCCTGGGTGCCTTTGACGCCTTTCAACAGGCTGAACTGGCCTACGCTGATTCTGAGCGATGCGCGCGCGATCGGCGCTTTTGGCAGACCTATCTGCCGCCGTCGCAGGCGCTGCCGACGGTGCGCAAGGGCGGTGAGGCCTATGGCGTACGGCGTTTGAGCGCCCACTACCGGCTGCCGGCGGCGGTGTCGCACTGTCTGGCGCAGTTGGCGGAGCGCAGCGGCATCAATTGGCCCGACTTGCTGGTGGCGCTGTCGGCGGCCTGGCTGTTTCAGGTGATGCCGCGCTGTACCCGGCAAGGCGATACGCTGCCGATGTGGATGCCGGCGCTGAATCGTCGTGGACAGGCCGCCACCAACGTGCCTTCGCTGGCGGTCAACACTCTGCCGCTGCTGGTGTCACCGCCGCAAGCGGAGACGCTGGGGAGCTTTCTCACCACGCTGACGCAGCAGCTGCGCGAGCTGCGCAGCCACGGCGGCTACCGCCTGCGCCAACTGGCCGCCGATCGCGGCGTGGATCCGGATTCACGCTTCTTTATTTCCCCTTTCATCAACGTGCAGCCCTTCGATACGCCCCGTTTTACCGGCTGCAGCGGTACGCGCAGCGTATTGGCCGGCGGCTCGGGCGACGGTTTCAACCTGACTTATCGCGGCCGCACCGACGCCCGCGATCTGCAGGTGGATATCGATATCTATCTGGAGCAGTTTCCGACGGAGGATGCGCTGGACTATGGCGAGGCGCTGCAAGAATTTCTGTTGCGTGCGCTGCAGCGGGAAGCCTGGGAGCAACCGCTGGCGGCCCTGACGGCGTTGCCCGCCTGAGAAAGTGCGGGCGGGAGGATGCTCCCGCCCGAGTGGTATGGCTTCAGCTGGCCAGCAACGCCGCCACTTCGCGCGCGTTCTTGCACGGCAAGAGCGAACTGCTTACCAGACGGGTGCCGAAAGCGTCATTGAGGCGTGCCGCCACCTGTTTGATATGCGGCAGCTTCAGCCCCATGGCGATAAACGCCGTCTCTTCCCCCCATTCCGGGCGCGGCGTTACGCCAATTTCCTGCCAGTAAATGGCCAGGATCTCGGCGCTGCGCGCCAGCGGCGCGTTCGGCGGCGGGGCCGCGCAGGCGTTCAACGCCGGCGCGGTTTGTTGGTGGCTCAGGTCGGCGCGGATGCGATGGCGGTCGGTTTTACCGTTGGCGGACAGCGGCAGCGCCTCGGCATGGATAAAGCGCGTGGGAATATGGGTACAGGGCAGATAGCCGGTGGCGAAGGCGCGGATCTCGGACAGCGGCAGCGGTTTGCCGTCGCGGGTCAGATACAGGGCGCCGAGCGCCGCCTCGTTGTTCTCTCCGCTGGGATAATCCACCACCACCATATCCAGGATCGCCGGATGACGGCGCAGCACGTCTTCGATTTCCGGCAGCGAGACGCGCACGCCGCGGATCTTCACATAGCCGTTCACTCGGGTGGCGAACATGATGTTACCGTCCGCACGGTAATAGCCCTGATCGCCGGTGCGGAAAGCGCGCAGCGATTGCCCGTCCGGCCCTTCGAGGGTGACGAAATCGTGCTGCTTCAGTTCCCCCTGCTCCAGATAGCCTAACGCCAGGTTGACCCCGGCGGTGTGAATGCGGCCGACCACGCCCGCCGGGCAGTGGCTGCCGTCGTCATGGCAGATGAAGTAGCGGTTGGCCGGCAGCGGGCGGCCGTAAGGCACGGTGCCGCTCTCCTGTGGGGCGATCGGGTGCCAGATGCTCCAAATGGTGGTTTCGGTCGGCCCGCCGAGTGAGAACAGCGCGAGATCCGGGCGCAGGGTACGCAGGGTTTGCACCGTCGCCGGCTTGATGTAGTCGCCGCCCTGCGCCACCAGGCGCAGGGAGCGCAGGCTGTCGGCCGTTTTACAGGTGAGCAGCATCTCCAGAATGGCCGGCACCGAACACCACAGACTGACCCGATGTTTCTCCACCAATTGGTTCCAACTGATGGCGTCCTTTTCCTGATGCGACGCCGGCAGCACCAGCGTGGCGCCGGCGCACAGCGAACCGAACAGATCGAACATCGACATGTCATGGTGCGGCGGCGTGACGGAAATGAAGACGTCGTCAGCAGTGACCGCCCAGCGCAGCTGGGTCTGGTGGATAACGTTGGCGGTGGCGCGGTTGTTGAGCACCACGCATTTGGGCTTGCCGGTGGTGCCGGAGGTATACAGATAGTAGCTTGCGGCCAGGCTGGCGCTGCGTTCCACCAACGTCTGTTCATCCGGCAGCGCTGGCGTGCGATCCGTCGGCGCCAGCAGGGTTGCCGGCGTCACGCCGATCGGCGTCTCCAGATCGCCGCCGTGCACCACCAACGTCGGCCGGCAGTTCTCCAGCAGGTAGGCAGTGCGCTCCGGCGGCGAGTTGATGTCGACAGGCACCCAGATTACCCCCTGCAGGGCGCAGGCGAGGCTGAAGATGACCAGTTCCGGGCTGCGCGGCAGATACAGCGCCACTACGTTGCCCGGCTGCACGCCGCGGCTCTGCAGGTTGGCGATTGCCGTGGCGATCCGCTGGCCCAGTTCGCGGTAGGTCAGCCTCTGCTCGCCGCAGATCAGCGCATTGCCGCCGTTTTGCGCGCCAAACAGCCGCTCGGCCAGCTGCGCCAGATAAGGGTAAGGCGCGTAATTCGCTTCGCTGTCGTTGTGGCGGTAATGCGCCAGATCGATGAAGTCCCGCGGTGCGATCGCCAGGTCGGCCCGTTGGCAACTGTGCAGGATGCGTCGCTGCAACGCGGCCAGCATGGCTTCTACCTGTTCACCGTGTAGCGCCTGTTCGGCGTAGTCCACGCATAGCTGCAGATTTTTTTCGCTGTCCAGCGTCAGGCGAATGTCGATGGCGACCTGCGGCGTTTGGGTCAGGCCGTCGTGGAAGCGCACCGGCGCCTCGGCCGGCAGCGTTTCCCAACCCAGGCAGTTGGTCAGGATCACCGGCAGCGCCGGGCCGCCCTGGCTTTGGCCGAGCAACTGCCGCGCCAGATCGACGCCGGAAAACGCCAGGTGGTCGAGCGCGCCGAGTACATCGTCCTGCAGGGCCTGCGCGCGCTGAATAAAATCTTCGCCGTGGCGGGAATAGCGCACCGCCACGAAGCTGGAGGCGTTGCCCAGGGCGCCGTCGGCGGCGGGGAACGCCACCGGCACCCCGACGCACAGCTCGCCATCGGTGGTCCAGTGGGCCAGCGTATCGAGGATCAGCGCCGACAGCAGGCTGTTGCGCAGCAGCGCATGCGGCGATCCCAGGCGGCCAAGCTGTTTTACCGTATCGCGCGGTAGCGTCAAGGTGGCGCGGCGATAGCGTGATGAGGTGAGATTGGCGAGCGGGGCACGCCACGGCAGTGCCGACGGCGTGGTGACATCCTGCAGCTTTTCACGCCAGTAGGCGGCATCGGCCTGGCGCTGCGTCGCCGATGCGGCGGGGGGCGGCAGTGCGGCGGCGGTCGGCGCCAGAGGGCGATCGTCGAACAGGCGCGCGATCACGGTGGAGATCCCCTGGCCGTCGAGGATCAAGGCATCGAAGCTGGTGAAGATCAGCGTATCGTACGGCGATCCCGTCGGATCCTGCTGTTCGGCAAGTTGGATCACGGCGATGCGCCACAGTGGCTGGCTCGGATCGTGGCGCTGGTGGGAATAGCGATCGCGCAGCTGTTCAGTCTGGCGCTGCGCCGCTTCGTCATCAAGGGAGCGCAGATCGTGGCGATCCAGATGCAGCGTCACCTCTGGGCGTACGTGCTGCGTGGCGCGCTGCACATCGATGCAGGTGCGCAACGCCGGGTAGTGCTGTACCAGCTCGGCCAGGCGCGCTTCAAGGCGCGGTACATCCCGCTGCCGGGTGCGGTATTCGCGAAAGTCGTGCATCGCCACGCCGCCGAGCGGCCATCGATCGCTGCGGCCCAGAAGGTAGGCCTGCTGCAGTGCGGTTAATGGTGTCTCCATGGTACTTCCCTATAGTCGCTAACCGATTAAAACGAGCCGGGCGCCGTGCGCCCGGAAACCGATCTCAGTGCTGCGGCGCCAGCGCGGCGAGCAGCGTTTTCGCATGCTTTCCTGCCTCGGGCGACCGTTGGCAGATCAACGCCGCCAGCGCAGCCGGGGAGGGATGCGCCGTCAGATCCTGCGCCGTCAGCGCCGCCGCCAGATACTTGTTGAGCACTGTCAGCAGCGCGTTCACCCCGGCATCCGGCAAGGCCAACCGGCGGATATCGTCGTTGTCGCGCAAGTCGGCCTCGGGAGCCACCCGCGCCAGCAGCCGGTGCAGCACCTGGCGCACCGGCGCCTGCTGCGCCAGCGCGTCGGGCGTGCATTGCGCCAGCAGCTGCGACAGCGGGCGATCGAACGCCCCCGCTTGCCGCGCGGCCAGGTGCAGCAGCGCCCGGTAACAGGCCAGCAGGCGCGGCAGCACCTGCTCGGGGAACGCGTCCAGCCGCACGTCCCAGTTGATCAGAATACCGTCGTCGACATGGGCGACCTGCGCATCCAGCGCCACCTGCGGCCCCTGAGAGATCACCCAGCCGAGACGGCCGAAGGTGTCGGTGACCCGTTCGGAAAACAGCGTTTTGCCGCGGATGCCGAAACCGGCGGTAAACACCACCGGCGAAGGTTGCAGGCTGCCGTGCAGGCGCGACAGATCGCGCATCACGCTGACGCCGGGGTAATCCGCATGCTCGATCAGCTCAGCCAGCTGCGTCATCAGGCGCCGGCAGAAGGCGTTCAGGTTTTCCGTCGGGTTCAGTTCCACGCCGAGCAGCACCAGGTTAGAGAAATCGCCGATGAGGCGATGTGCGTCTTCCCGTTCGCTCTCGCGGTGGAACAGCGGCACGTTGAGCCGGAAGCGTGTCATGTTCCAACCCTGGCCGACGGCCAGCGCGAACAGCGCCAGAAACAGCGTCGAGAGAGAGGTGTGATGCCGTTTCGCGACGTTTTCCAGCGCGCGGCTTTCTTCTGCATTCAACTGTATGGCCAAACGATCGCTGCGGCAGCGGTCCGGCGTGCGCAGCAGGCGCGGCGCCGGCGGCATCTGCGCCAGGCGTTCACGCCACCAACGCTGGCCGCGTTCGCGCCGTTGGCGCAGCGCCGCGTCGGCGTCGCGTCGTTCGAGGTGGTCGAAGTAGGCCGGCGGCGCGTCATGGGCAGGGGCCGGCGGGCACTGGTGATAAAACGCCGTCAGATCTTCCATCAACAGGCGAAAGCTCATGGCATCGCCGGCGATCATGTCGAGATCGACATGCAGGCGGCTGCGTCCCGCCGGCAACAGGCTCAGGCTGATATCGCAGGGAACGCCCTGTTCCAGCGGCAGCAACTGGGTGCTTTTCGCCTGGCGCTTGGCGGCGAGCGCGGCCGCCAGCGTCGCTTCATCGGCATGTCGCCAGTCGTCGAGATGCAAAGTATGCCGGGGGCCGGGAGGTGCGATCGTCTGCCTGCCATCGTCGGTAATGCGCAGGCGTAACAGCGGATGGCGCAGATACAGCGCCTCGACGGCCTGGCGCAGCCGGGCGATGTTCAGCTCGCCGCTGTCGAATTCCGCATACAGGTGGGCGGCCATGCCGCCGAGAGGAGGAGCGGACTGTCGGCCTACCCAATAGGCGGCCTGCATCGTGGTCAAAGCTTTCATCGGGTATCCATTTTGATTCAGCTAACGAGACTGCAAGAATATATCCAAATGTTAATAGGAATGAAAATTATTATTATTTGATTCATTTGGCGCAGAGGTGCTATCTATAAGGGGTTTTAGCGATGCCGGGCCGGCAGGGCGTTGGCTGTGAATAATTTATCTATATTATTCTTAGCATTGAAATGATTGCTTGTTATTGCAGCGCTTGTTTTTCCTGCAAAAATATAAGGGTTTCTGGCGGCGAACACGCCCGGCCTCACACCATTGTTGATAATGATTTGCATTAAAAAATGCAAAATATTATCATTCTTAACACTATTTTACGTTTTTATACAAGCTGCCGGCCGCTTCGCCGGCGGCTTGGCTGTGGACGGGGCCGCGCCCGTTCGGCCGCGAAAGACATGGGTTCGCCGCAGGGATAAGCAACAGCAAGGCCGGGAAGGCCGCAGCGTCATGGTCTGTGTGAGTGTCGATGTAGGTTGTGTAAAAAAAATCAAATTTTGTGCACCTCTGGGATGAAAGGAGAAAACATCTATGGGCAAGCATTTTGCGGCTCAACGGCATGAAAGCGTAGGAAACGGGGAAAAGGCGGGGATGAAAGCCCTTGGGGCATTTTCCTCCGTATTTTTAGGGGTTTGTTCACTGGCGATCGGTAACGTCAACGCGGCGGAAACGAAGAGCAACGAAACCTACCAGGACGCGGAAACGCTGCTGGTTACCGGTGAGAAGATCAAACGTTCCATTTTCGACACCGGCTCCAGCGTGCAGGTGTTCGACAGCAACCGCATCGCCTCGATGCCCGATGCGGTGCAGATCCCCGATCTGCTGCGCATGACCCCCAACGTGGTGGATCTGGGCATCGGCAACGAACTGCCGACCGTGCGCGGTATCGACGGTTCCGGCCCGAACGTCGGCGCCAACGCTTTCCTCAGCGGCACCCGCCCGCGCCTCAATCTGTCATTGGACGGCCGTTCGCTGACGTATAACGAACAGGCGTTCGGTCCGCAGTCGCTGTGGGATCTGGATCGCGTCGAAGTGTTCCTCGGCCCGCAAAGCTACATCCAGGGGCGCAACGCCATCGCCGGCGCCATCGTCATGGCCAGTAAAGATCCGACCTTCGAATGGGAAAGCGCGTTCAAGGGCGGGGCCGGCAACCAGCACTCTTCACAGCTGGCCGCCATGGCGTCCGGCCCGCTGGTGGAAGATCAGCTGGCGTTCCGCGTCAGCGTCGATCGCCAGCGCCGCCGTAGCGAAGCCGATCTGCCGGCCTATGCGCCGGTGGGCGATCCGCGCGAAGTGGAGGCCACCACCGCCCGCGCCAAGCTGTTGTTTAACCCGGCCGGCCTGCGCGATCTGACCACCAAGCTGACCTTTAACCACTTTGGCAGCACCGCGCCGCAGAACGAAAGCCTCAACCCGCAGCCGCATCCGACCAACCCGCGCCACGATCCGCGCCGCGCTGTGTTCAAAAGCAACATGAACAGCACCATCTGGGATCTGGCCTGGGAGGCCTCCGATGCGCTGACGTTTGAAAACCGCGTTATCTATACCGATTTCAACATCAACCGTCCGACCGCTTACAACATCCAATACGCCGAGATCGACGGCCAGGAAGTTCACGTGGAGCCGGTGGTGCGCTTCGGCGGAGCGGACAGCCGCCTGCATGGGCTGGCGGGGCTGCGTTACTTCCACGGCACGCAGGATGAGTTCGTCAACATCTTCGGCGGATCGACCTTCAAAGATAAAACCGATACCCATTCGGCGTTCGCCGAGCTGACCTATGCGCTGACGCCGCAGGTGGACGTGACCGCCGCCAGCCGCCTGGAGCGCGAACACCGTCGCCGCGACGGCGGCAGCCAGGCGGTGCGCATCGATTTCGATGAAACCTACACCGTGTTCCTGCCGAAGCTGGACGTGGCCTGGAAACCGACGGATACCCAAACCTACGGCGCCAAGATCGCCCGCGGCTATAACGCCGGCGGCGGCGGCATCACGATCGGCACGCCGGTGGTCAGCTACACCTACGGTTCTGAGTATGTCTGGAACTACGAGTTGTACACCCGCCATCACCTGAAAGACGCCAAC
The DNA here is from genome assembly GCF_900215445.1 of Serratia sp. JKS296. NCBI lineage: Bacteria > Pseudomonadati > Pseudomonadota > Gammaproteobacteria > Enterobacterales > Yersiniaceae > Serratia > Serratia sp. JKS296. The sequence goes on along the minus strand of NZ_OCMX01000001.1, from coordinate 4,652,659 downwards.
GTGGTGCTGACAGGTAACATCTTCTACAACGATTACAAAGACATGCAGCTTCCGTACTCGCTGGGTGAGAACTCCAGCGTGATCCGCAACGCCGACAAGGTGGAAACCTACGGCGCGGAAATCGGCGCCACCTGGCAGCCGCGCTGGGACTTCGAACTGTTCGGCAACCTCGGCCTGTTGAAAACCGACATCAAGAAGTTCTCGGGCAGCGGCGTGGAAGGGCATGAGCTGGCGCGCGCACCGGCTTACACCGCCAACATGGGCGCCAAATATCAGTTCCTGAAAGGATGGGAGCTGAGCAGCAACGTGGCGTTTACCGACTCCTACTATTCGCAATACGACAACGACTCGCGCGGGCGCATCGGCTCTTATTGGACGGCCAACGCCCAGTTGGCTTACACCTTCGACTACGGTCGCGCCACGCTGTATGCGAAAAACCTGTTTGATTCCGACCGCCGCGAGATGGTCAGAAGCAACGACATCTACACGGCGACTCTCCAGCGAGGCCGCCTGGTCGGCGCAGCGGTTGAGCTGACTTTCTAACGCTATCGCGGTGACGGGGGACGAATGTCCCCCATTTTATGCGCTATCCCGGCATGGCCGGGCAAAGGAGATAACGCAGTGATCGGTGATTTTGACAGCATTCTGAGCGATGAAGAGGCCCAGCGGCTGGAGAGCGCGTTTCAGGCGCTGGGCGCGGGGGCGGCGAACGGCGATCGGCCGGTAAGCGAAGCCGAAGAACGAGCATGGTTCGCCCATCTGCAGCAGGGCGGTGCGCACGGGCAGCGGGCGCTGGCCTGGCGCCTGACGGGGGACGTGGATATCGCCCGGCTGGCGGCGGCGCTGCAGGCGCTGGTGCGGGAAACGCCGGGCGTGAACGTGCGTTACGTTTTTGATGACGAAAACGGTCTGGTTAAACGCGCCGCCGATTCTGCGCCGTTGCCGGTGAGCCTGCGTCAGGTGGCGGATGAACAACACGCCATGGGTTGCCTGCTGCAAGCGCAGGCGGCGCCATTTGAACTGGAAAGCGAAGCGCCGCTGCGCTGCCTGCTGTTGCTCACGTCGGGTGATGACGTGATTTTGGGCGTGGTATTGCATGACATTCTGGCGGAAGCGTTGCCGTGGCGCCACCTGCCGACGATGCTGTCCGCCCGTTATAACGGGGGTGCGATGCCCCTGTCTTTCGTGGCGGAGCCGGTCGAGCCGGCGGAAATCCCGGAGCCGCAACTGCCCTGGAAGCGCCAGGCGGTTTCGCTGCAGGATTACCGCAGCCCGGCGCAGCGTGCTGAAGCCTTGCCGCCGGTGGGGGGGCGCGTGGTCACGCGCATTGCGCGTTCGCTGTTACCCGCCAACGACACACCGCGGGCCTTGCTGGCGGCGGTAGCGGCGCGGTTTGCCGAGTTCGTCGCCGCGCAGGCCGGTGGGCAAGCCGTGCAGCTGTGCGTGCCGACGGCGGAGACGGCGGAGTGCATCGGTCTGGAGCTGGGGCTGACGGCGGTACCGCTGATGCGCCTGACCGTGCTGCATGGCGAGGGCGACATCGGGCAGCGGCTGCTGGCACAGACCGTGGCCGAACAGCCGGATCCGCAGCGGGCGCAGCTGCTGGTGGCCTGGCGTGACGATCTGGCTGCGGACTGGCGCATGGAAGGCGTTCACGCCGAACGCCTGTTGCTGCCGCCGCTGCATACGCCGTTTGAACTGGCGCTGCTGTTGGGCTTGCCGGAGGCAGAAACGCTGACGCTGGAGCTGGTCACCGACCCGCGCCTGTCTCCGCACGCGGCGCCTTTCCTGCTGGAGCAGTTCAGCGCGTTCCTGGCCGGGCAGCGAATTACCGTCGCATTGCCGGCGGCTTCCCCGGCGATGGCCGCGCCGGCGGCGAACGGCGACGCGGACGAAAGCGTTGCGCCGCTGATTTTGCAGGAGTTTCGTGAGGCGCTGGTGGCCCCGGAAATGACCCTGGATGAAGACTTCTTCGATCGCGGCGGCCATTCGCTGGTCGCTACCCGGGTGATTGGCCGCTTGCTGAGCCTGCATCAGATCGAAATCAACATTAACGATTTGTTCAGCCATCCGACGGCGCGCGGGTTGGCGGGCTATGCCAAACGTCTGAACGTTGCGCAGCCGAATGCCGCGCTAGCCATCGCCGACGATCATGATCGGGCACAGGCGCCGCTGTCGCTGGCACAGGAATCGCTGTGGAAGGTGTATGAAGCCTTCGGCCATGACGAGATTTTCAACCTGCCGTTCTCTCTGCGCTTCTTCGATGCGGTGGATGAAACGGCGCTGCATCAGGCGTTTATCGACGTCATGACTCGTCATACCGTGCTGCGTTCACGCTTCGTCGAGCAGCAGGGGGAGGTGGTGCAGGTCGTGGTGCCGGCCGCAGAATTGCCTGATTATCAGTGGTTCCGCTTCTCCCACGAGACGCCGGCGGGTAATGCCGCCGCCCTGTTGGCCGACGCCGGCCAGCATCGGTTCGATCTGGCCGCCGAGCTGCCGCTGCGCGCCACGCTGCTGCGCGATGCGGACAACGGCCAACAGCTGCTGTCGCTGCTGTTCCACCATGTGGTGCTGGATGAATGGTCGCTCAACCTGATGATGGACGAGTTGGGCGTCGCCTATCGCCATCGCGTCGTCGGCCAGGCGCCGCAGTGGAGCGGGCAGCCGCCGCAGTTCCATACCTTCGCCCGGCAACAGCGGGCTTCGGGAGTGCAGCAGCAACATCTGGACTACTGGCTCGATGCGCTGCGCGGCGCGCCGGTCGGCCAGCCGATCTTCCGGCAAGAAGCGTCCACCCACCCGGCGGTGCCGGCGCCGGCGGACGTCAACGGCGGCTGGCTGGAGTTCGAGGTCGATCCTGCCGTGGCGGAAGGCCTGTATCAGCTTGCCCGCCGCAACAACGCGTCGCTGTTCAACGTGGTGTATGCCGGGATTACCTCGGCGCTGCGCCTGCTGGGCGGCCCGGCGGATCTGCTGGTGGGCACCTCGACTTCCGGCCGTAACGACGCCGAGTTCTTCGATACCGTCGGCTATTTCACCACCGTGGTGGTGCACCGCGTGCGCTTCGACGAGGGGCTGACGGTGTCCGGATTGGTCAGCCAGGTGAAAAACACCATCAATGGCTCGCTGCCGTACACTGACATTCCGATCGATCTGGTGGAGGAAGGGCTGTTCGGCGTGGACGCCGACCGCAAGAACCACATGTTCGAAGTGTTTATCCAGATCCACAGCCGCATCAAGCTGAACGGCGAGTTCCGGCTGCAGGACGGCAGCGCGATCGCCTACCGTCAGGTGGAGCCGGAGAAAGCCGAATCGTTGCTCGGCCTGCAGTTTGAGGTGATGGAAGACGATCTGGCGGGGGCGAAATCCCTGCGGGTGATGATGACCTACCGCCAGGATCACTACAGCCGGGAGCAGGCCAATCTGATCGCCGACGGCGTTCAGCACGTCTTTACCCAGTTTGCGCAGCACATCGCTGGCGATATCGCTCTGGCGGCGCTGCCGCCCGGGCCGCAGGCATGACGTTGTTTCACTCTAACCGAAAGCATGATTTTCAAGGAGATAAAAGGATGTCTGGAACCCTAGCAACCCCGCGCGCGTTACTGTCGCTGCTGGTGGCGGCCTCTCTGGTGGTCGCCGGCGCCGCGCAGGCCGACGATGCCGGCATCAAACCGCAAGACATCAAGCGCCAGGCGCTGTCGTCGACGGTGGTGGAGATGGCCTACAGCACCTCGCAACAGGCGCTGTTCGTCAGCGCGCCGGATTGGAAGGAAGAGGCGCGCTCCCGCGTGCTGCGGCTGGATCCCAACACCCTGGCGATCAAGGCGGAGATCCCGCTGCAGGTGAAAGGCTTCGGCGTGGCGCTGAACGACGCTGGCAATCGCCTGTACCTGACGCAGGCCTTCAACGGCGAAGTCGGGGTGGTGGACACCACCACCAACCACGCGCTGGGCAGCATCAAGCTGCTGGACAAGGCGGTGCTGGAGCAGGCTTACAAGCAGGCGGGCATCAGCGGCAAGCGTCTGGATTTCCTGTTGGCGGAGCTGAAGAAGTTTAAAATCACCGAGGACTACCTGTATCGTCTCCGCGAGATCAAGTATGACGCGCAAAGCGGCCGTCTGTTCCTGCCGGGCCTGGGTTTCGGCGTCGACAGCGTGCTGTACGTGGTCGATACCAAGGCCGGCAAGCTGGAGAAAGTGATCCCGGGCTTCGGTTACAACGCGGTGGGCATCACGCTGGATGAGAAGGGCCGTCGGGTATTCGTTTCCAACATGCAGGGGCAGGTGATCACCCTGAACGCCGACACGCTGGCGATCACCGCCACGCACGAAGTGCAGGCCGATCAGCTGCTGAACCTGGTGTATGACCCGGCGGGAAATCGCCTGCTGGGCGTCGATCAGGGCATCGATCGCGACGACTACCGCAACCATCATCTGGGGCACGACTACGTGAAGCGCAGCAGCGGCCACCGGGTATTTGCGCTGGATGCGGACAGCGGCAAGGTGCTGGCCAGCGAGCTGACGGATGAGGTGCCGATCGGCCTGTTGCTCGACGAGCGCAGCCAGCGGCTGTATGTCGCCAACCGCAAAGGGGTACGCGTGGATCACGGCGCCGGGACGCTAACGGTGTTTGACGCCAAAACGCTCAAGCGTCTGCAGACCGTGGATTTGCCGCCGCACCCTAACAGCCTGGCGCTGGATCCGAAAGGTGACGCGCTGTTCGTGACGGTGAAAAACGACGGCGCTTCCACCAAGGCCGGCAAGCCGGAAAGCGTGGTGCGTATTCAACTGCATTCCAACTAGCTGAATATAAATATAAAAAAAGGGCGCCGCGGCGCCCTTTGTCGTTGGAACATGTCATCAGAAGTGGGTGTTGATGCTCATGTAATAGGTACGGCCCGGTTCGTTGTAGGTAGCCGCGCCCGCGCCGGCGATGTTGATCGCGCCGGTGTTCGGATCGCCCACGTTCTGCGCGTTGCCGGCGCGGAACTGGCGTTTGTCGAACAGGTTGTCGATGCCGGCGGTGAGGCTGACGTTTTTGGTCAGGTCATAGGTCGCGCTGGCGCCGACGACGGCGTAAGGGCTAACCTCACGGGTTTCGCCGCCGGTGGCCGGTTTACCCTGGTAGTTGTACTTCTTCGGCTTCTGACGGCCGTACCAGGTCAGAGTGGACTGCATCGACAGATCCTGCGTGGCCTGCCAGCTGAGGGTCGAGTTGACGGTAAACTTCGGGATCACCGACAGGTAATCGCCGGTGGTCTTGTTCTTGTTCTCGATCATGTAGGTGGCGTTGTTGCTCCAGGTGACGGTCTCGCTGACCGGCACGTTCAATGAGCCCTCCAGCCCCTGCACCACCGCTTTCGGTACGTTTTCCCACTGATAGACCGCCGTGCCGGTGCTGCTGGTGGCGATGCGCGAGTTGCCCGCTTCGATCTTGTTGTGATAATCGTTGCGGAAGTAGGTCACGCCGGCCAGCCAGCCGTCGTTATGGAACTCCAGCCCGATCTCTTTGTTGACGCTGGTTTCCGCCTTCAGATCGTCGTTGCCGAGCAGGTAGCAGCCGTTTCTGGTATCGCTACCGGCGCATCCCTGGCCTTTGCTGTACAGCAGATAGTTGCCGTTGGTCTGGAACAGGGTCGGGGCTTTATAGGAACGCGCGATGCCCATCTTCAGCGTGAAGTAGTCGCCCAGTTCCTGCGACAGGTTCAGCGCCGGGCTCCAGTTGTTGCCGGATTCCGAATGCAGATCGTAGCGCAGACCCGGCGTCAGCATGGTGGTGTCGGTCAGTTCAATGTTGTCTTCGGCGAACAGCGAGAAGATATGCGCGGAAGCGTAAGGGCTGCGCGTACCGGTCGTCATGCCGGGAATGGTGCCGCCCATCAGCGTTTGGCTGGTGGAGGTGCCGTCTTTCATCCGCTGCTGGGTCCACTCGGTGCCCAGCGTGGCGGTTTGCGCGACGCCCAGCTCAAACGGCACGCTGACTTCGCTGTGCGCCAGGAAGTCGTCCAGCTTGGTGGTGCCGAAACCGGTGTTTTTGGTGTCGAAGATGCCTTCGGTGCCGCCGGCCAAGCCCTCGTTCAGGCGGGTGTTGCGGGTGCGTTCGAACTGCATGTAGTTGTTGGTGCTCACGCCGTTGTCCCAGGCGCCGCGGTGGGTCAGGCCGAAGGTTTCACGGTAGATGCGGTTGGTCTCTTTGCCGTAGTTGCTCTGCACCAGGGCGTTGGTGTTGGTGTTCTGGGTATCGCCGGCGTACAGGTTGCCCTGGCGGCCATAGGCGTACTCGAACTCCAATGACTGCAGATGGGCGAAATCCCAGTGCAGCAAGGCGTCGATGTTTTTATCGACCACCCCCTCGCGCCCGGCCGGGACGCTGTTGGCGTAGGCGCCGACGCGTTCGGATTTATGCGATTCGTTAATGTCCCAGGCGTCGGCCTGCGTTTTGCTGTAGCCGCCGAACAGGCGGAAGCTCAGGGTGTCGCTCAGCGGGCCGGACAGGCTGAAGTCGGTGCGCTTGGTGGCGCCTTCCTGCTTGTGCTGCGGCACGTTGAAGTAACCGTTCAGCGAGCCGTGCAGCGCATCGCCGGCCTTCTTGGTGATGATGTTGACCACGCCGCCCGCGGCGCCGTTGCCGTAGCGCGCTGCGGCAGGGCCGCGCAGCACTTCGATGCGCTCGATCATTTCCGGCGGCACCCAAGCGGTATCGCCGCGCGAGTCGCGCTCGCCGCGCCAGCCCTGACGCACCGAGTTGCGGCTGGAGGCCGGTTTGCCGTCGATCAGAATCAGGGTGTTTTCCGGGCCCATGCCGCGGATATCGATCTGGCGATTGTTGCCGCGCTGGCCGCTGGTGGAGTTGCCGGTCAGGTTAACCCCGGGCATGGTGCGGATCAGTTCGCTGATGTCGCGCGCCGGCGGGCGTTTTTTGATCTCGTCGGCGGTGATGGTGGACACCCCCGGCGCCTGCAGGTTCTGCCGGGCGGCGGTCACGACGATGGTGTCTTCGCCGCGCGGCTTTTTCTCCGTGGCGCCGCTGTTCTCTTCCGTGGTGGTGGTGTCGGTCTGCTGCGCGGCGTTGGCGAACGCGGACGCGCCCAATCCCAAGCCGATAAGAGTGGCTAAAGAATAACGTGATAGCTTGCTTTTCATCTGAGTGTCCTACCTTGCTGCCATCCCTCGCCGAATGGGGGGAAGGGCGGTTGTAGTTTTTGTGTAGTCGAAATAGAAAATCGGCTGCGGCAAGGGATGCCATTGATGTATCCCCGATCCCTGTCCGTTGCGCGCAATACCAGCACGATCTCCAAGCCTTACACACTATTGCAAATGCAAATTATTATCAATAGTATTTGGCGTACAGTGCGTTCGGGCGGTGGCCGGCGATAGGGAAAAGTCGACGTTCCCGGTGCCGCCAACTACAAAATGGGTAGGCGTTGTGAATACAGAACTACAGTCAGAAAGCAGCAGATTATTGGCCAGCAGCAATGCGGGCAGTCCAGGGTGGTGGTTGACGGTGGCACGACGCGGTACGCCATGGGTAGAACCGGCGGGTAACGGCCGGTGGCGCACCACCTTCTTCTGGCGCGATCCTCAGGGATGCGAATTGACCTCCGCCTACCGTCGCGTGTGGATCAACATTAACTGCCTGACCGACCATCATCAGCCGAATCCGCCGCAAAGCCTGCAGCGCTTGGCCGGTACCGACGTGTGGTACTGGCAGACCGAGCTGAGCGGCGCCTGGCGCGGCAGCTACTGCTTTATCCCCTGCTTTGACGAACGGCCGCCGGCGTTCAGCGGCGACGATGCGCACGCCAACATGCACAACCTGCGTCACTGGTGGCACCAGGTGTTCGCCAGCGCTACCCCCGATCTGCTCAACCCTTATCGCTCCTGGCAAAGCGCCAGCGGCCACAGCGTCTCCGGTCTGCACATGCCGGATGCGCCACCGCAGCCGGTATGGCGCTCGTTCGACGAGTATGAGATCGCCAGCGGGCGCTGCACGCCGCCACTGCCGGCGCGTTTGCAGCGCCATACCTGGCAGAGCGAACGCTTGGGCAACAGCCGCGACGTCTGGATCTACACCACCGGCGACAGCAAGCCGGCCGAGCGCCCGCTCGCGATCCTGCTCGACGGCCAGTTCTGGGCGAAGCAGATGCCGGTTTGGGAGCCGCTGATGCAGCTGACCCGCGAGGGGGCGTTGCCGGAAGCGGTGTATGTGCTGATCGACATCATCGATCTGCCGCACCGGGCGCGAGAATTAACCTGCAAGGACGATTTCTGGCTGGCGGTGCAGGAAGAACTGATGCCACAGCTGGCCGACTGGGCGCCGCACAGCGACAAGCCGGCCGATACGGTGGTGGCGGGGCAAAGCTTTGGCGGCCTGGCTTCTCTGTACGCCGGGCTGCGTTGGCCGCAGCGCTTCGGCGCGGTGATCACCCAGTCCGGCTCCTACTGGTGGCCGCGGCGCGACATGCTGCAGCTGCCGAGCATTCCCGACGACGCCTGCTGGCTGATGCAGCAGGTAGAACGGCACGGCCTGGGCAACCACGGCGCGCTGAAGGTCTTTATGGAAGCCGGTTCGCAGGAAAAGCTGGTGCATCGGGTCAGCGGCGAAATGGCGGCACGCCTGAGCGACGCCGGCCATCGGGTGCACTACCGGGTGGTGGAAGGCGGGCACGACGCGTTGTGTTGGCGCAGCGGCCTGACCGATGGGCTGCAGGCGGTATGGGCTTCCGCTTTCGCCACCGCTTATCCGGCATCGGCGACGGCCACGGCACGAGGAACACATGGTGGAAAGCCTGAATCCGTTCGATGATCAACAGCAGCGCAGCCTGGTGCTGCGCAACGTACAACAACAATACAGTTTGTGGCCGGATTTCCGCGCCATTCCGTCCGAGTGGACGATCGTCTTTGGCCCGGCGGCGCGCCCCGCGTGCGACGAGTGGCTGGAACAGCATTGGCAAGATATTCTGCCGGTCGCAGCACGCGAGGCGTGACCGGCGCCAGGTAATTACGGGAGCAATAAGCAGTGTCACACACCCCTAACTCTCTCAGCGGCCCGGCGCTTGCGGGCGAATGGCCGCTGGTCGCGGCGCAACCCGGCATCTGGGTCGCCGATCAAATCTCCCCGCATCGCAATGCCTACGCGGTGGCCCACGCCATCGAACTCAACGGCCCCATTGCCGTGGAGCCTCTGCTGCAGGCCATCATCCAGGGCCTGGGCGAGGTGGACATGCTGCGCCTGCGTTTTGCGGAACGCGACGGCGTGCCGGTGCAATGGCTGGACGACGCGCTGGCGGTGTATGAGCCGGAACTTGTCGATCTGACGACGTCGTCGGATCCTGAAGCCGCCGCGCGCGCGCTGATGGACATCGATCTGGCGAGCGATCTGCGCGCCGGCAGCGGCGCGCCGCTGTATCGCCATGTGGTGATGCGTTTGGCGGATGACCGTTGGTTCTGGTATCAGCGCTATCACCATCTGCTGGTGGACGGTTTCAGCTTCACCGCCATCGCTCGCCGCGTGGCGGCGATTTATACCCACCTTTGCCGCGGCGATGCGCTGGAACCGACGCCTTTCACGGCATTCAGCGACGTGGTGGCGGAATACCAGGCTTACCGGGAAGCGCCGGCCTGGCAACGCGACGCCGATTTCTGGCGCGAGAAAGCGCAGCAACTGCCGCCGCCGGCCACGCTCTGCCCGCAGCCGCTGGCCGGGCAAACGCCCACGCCGCGCATCCATCGATTGGAACAGCGCTGCGATCCGCAGGCCTTCGCCGAACTGGTGCAGTGCGGCGCGCAGCAGAAGCTGAACGCCGCCGATATGGCGGTGGCGCTGGTGGCACTGTGGGTGTCGCGTCTGAGCGGCCAACCGAGCTTCAGCGCCGGTTTTATCTTCATGCGCCGCACCGGATCGGCCGCCCTGTGCGCGGCCGGCCCGGTGATCAACGTGCTGCCGATGGAGATGCACCTCGAGCCGCAGGCCACGCTGTATGAGGCCGCCGCCCGCATCAGCCGCGAGCTGAAAACGGTGCGCCGCCATCAGCGCTACGACGCCGAACAGGTGCAACGCGATCTGGGGCGCATCGGCGACGGCGAACCGCTGTACGGCACGGTCTTCAACTTCAAAATGTTCGATTACCAGCTGGATTTCGCCGGTATCGAAGGCATTACCCACGATCTGGCCTCCGGGCCGGTGCGCGATCTGGAGATTGCGCTGTTTATCGACGAACACCATCAGCTGAAGGTGGAGCTGCTGGCCAACGCCGAGCGTTACAGCCGTCAGGAACTGCTGGCGCATCTGCAGCGGTTGCCGCTGCTGCTGGCGCAGTTCGCCGCGCAGGCAACGTTGCCGATCGGCGAAGCTGACATGCTGACCGCCGACGATCATGCTCTGCTGGCGCGGGTCAACGACACGGCGCATCCGGTGCCGGCGGCCACGCTGAGCCAACTGCTGGCGCAGCAGGCGCAAATTACGCCGAACGCGCCGGCGCTGGCGGATGCGCATTTCAGCTTCACCTACCGCGAAACGCGCGAGCAGGTCACGGCGCTGGCACGCCAGCTGGTGGCGCAGGGCGTGCAGCCGGGCGACATCGTGGCGGTGGCGCTGCCGCGTTCGGTGTTCCTGTCGCTGGCGTTGATGGCGATCGTGGAAGCGGGCGCCGCCTACCTGCCGCTGGATACCGGTTATCCGGACGAGCGGCTGGCGATGATGCTGGAAGACGCCGCGCCCCGGCTGGTCATCACCAACCCGGCACAGCAGGCGCGCTTCGCCGACAAGGGCGAAATCTTGCTGTATGACGCGCCGCTGGCGGCCGATCATGCCGCCGGGGTGGCGATCGCGGGCCCGACGCCGGATCATGCGGCCTATATCATCTTTACCTCCGGTTCCACCGGGCGCCCGAAAGGCGTGCTGGTCGGCCATCAGGCGATCGTCAACCGCTTGCTGTGGATGCAGCACCAGTATCCGCTGGGGGCGGACGACGCGGTGCTGCAGAAAACGCCATGCAGTTTCGACGTCTCGGTGTGGGAATTCTTCTGGCCGCTGATGGTCGGCGCCCGGCTGGTGATGGCGCCGCCGGAGGCGCACCGCGATCCGCAGCAACTGCAACAGCTGATCGCGCAACACCGCATTACCACGATGCACTTCGTGCCTTCGATGCTGGCGGCTTTCGTGGCCGCACTGGACGACGACGCGGCGGTGGCGAACTGCGCCGCGCTGCGCCAGGTGTTCTGCAGCGGCGAAGCGCTGCCGGCGGAGCTGTGCCGCCTGTGGCAAAGCCGCACGGCAGTGCCGTTGCATAACCTCTACGGCCCGACCGAGGCGGCGGTGGATGTGACCTGGCATCCGGCCTACGGCGACGCGCTGGCGAAGGTGACCGGCGCCAACGTGCCGATCGGCCTGCCGGTATGGAACACCGGACTGCGCATTCTGGACGCGCGCCTGCGGCCGGTGCCGCCGGGCGTGGCGGGCGATCTGTATCTGACCGGCGTGCAGCTGGCGCACGGCTACCTTGGCCGGCCTGATCTGACCGCCAGCCGCTTTGTCGCCGACCCGTTCGGCGAGGGCGGACGGATGTATCGCACCGGCGACGTGGCGCGCTGGCTGCCGGACGGCGCGGTGGAATATTTGGGCCGCAGCGATGATCAACTGAAGATCCGCGGGCAGCGTATCGAGCTGAGTGAAATCGACCACGCCTTGCTGTCGCTGCCGGGTGTGCGCCAGGCGGTGACGCATGCGCTGGTGTTGCAGGGCACGCCGGTGGACGCCGGCGGCGATGCGCGCCAGCTGGTGGGCTATCTGGTGATGCAGCCCGGCGCGAGCTGGGATGCGGAAGTTTTGCGCGCGGCGCTGGCCGACCGCCTGCCGCCGCACATGGTGCCGGTGGCGTTGGTGGAAATGAGTGATTTGCCGCTGAGCGCCAACGGCAAGCTGGATCGCAAGGCTTTGCCGCAGCCGCAGGGCGGTGAGCGCAAGGCGGGGCGGCCGCCGCAGGCCGGGTTGGAAAGCGAGATCGCTGCGGTATTCGCCCGTTTGCTGCAGCGCGAGCAGGTGTTCGCCGACGACGATTTCTTCGCGCTTGGCGGCCATTCGCTGCTGGCGATGCGCCTGGCGGCGGAGTTGCGCCGCGATCTGGGCAAGGCGGTGTCCGTCGGCCAGGTGATGGTGGCGTCGCGCGTTGAGCAACTGGCTGCCTTGCTGGCGGAAGATCGCACGCAGGAAGAGGCCGATCGCAGCGGCTTCGACAGCGTATTGCCGCTGCGCGTCACCGAGGGGCCGACACTGTTCTGTCTGCACCCGGCGTCCGGTTTCTCCTGGCAGTTCAGCGTATTGCCACGCTATCTCGATCAGCACTGGTCGCTGGTCGGCATCCAGTCGCCGCGGCCGGACGGCCCGCTGGCGCTGAGCGAAGATATGGATCAGGTGGTGGATGCCCACTTGCAGACGGTGTTGCAGGTGCAACCGCACGGGCCGTATCACTTCATCGGCTACTCGCTGGGCGGCACGCTGGCGCAGGGCATTGCCGCCCGGCTGCAGGCGCGCGGCGAGCAGGTGGCGTTCCTCGGCCTGCTGGATACCTATCCGCCGGAGACCCAAAACTGGGACGTGATGCTGGACGACAACGTGTTGAAGGAAGTGCAGCGTGAGCGCGAGCAGTTCCTGGCGGTGTCGCAGGACACGCTCGATCCGGCGCTGGGTGAGGCGCGCACGGCGATGTTCGACAACATTGAAGCCAACTACGCCGATTCGGTGCGGTTGCTGTCGCACACGCGGACCGCCCGTTTCCACGGCCAGGCGACGCTGTTCGTCGCCAAGCGCACGCTACAGGACGGGATGGACGTGCAGCAAACCTGGTCGCAGTACGTCGATGCGCTGCAGGCGCACGAGCTGGACTGCGCACACGTCGATATCGTTTCGCCGGCGTCGTTCAAAGTGCTGGGGCCGCTGCTGAACCGGATCTTGCGCACGCTGTAATTACGCCCTCATCCCGCCGCCAGGCACGGGGATTGTCCCGCGTTTGGCGGCGTTTCTTGCGGTCGCTCACAATTGAATATCAATGAGTTTTATTATCATTATTGATTTCGTCATCTGTGCTAGCATAGCGCTCCGCAACTGCAGAATCCCCGTTTAAAGATGTGGTGAACAACCGATGAGTAGCAAACCCTCCATCCTGCTTGATTTCAGCCTGCTGAAAACCAACCGGGCTTTCCGCGCGGTGTTCTGCGCGCGCTTTATCTCCATTGTGGCGCTGGGGTTGATGGCGATCGCCATCCCGGTGCAGATCCAGGCGCTGACCGGTTCCACCCTGCAGGTCGGGCTGGCGGTGACGCTGGCCGGCGGCGGCATGTTCGCCGGGCTACTGATGGGGGGCGTATTGGCCGATCGCTATGAGCGGCGCCGACTGATTCTGTTTGCGCGCTCCACCTGCGGCGTCGGCTTCGTCGGCCTGTGCCTCAACGCCCTGTTGCCGTCGCCTTCGCTGGCGGCCATTTATCTGCTGGCGGTATGGGACGGCTTCTTCGGCGCGGTGGGGGTGACGGCGCTGCTGGCGGCCACGCCGGCGCTGGTGGGCCGCGAAAACATCGTGCAGGCGGGCGCCATCAGCATGCTGACGGTGCGCTTCGGCTCGATTCTTTCCCCGGCGATTGGCGGCCTGGTGATCGCTCATATGGGCATCGCCTGGAACTACGGCCTGGCGGCGTTCGGCACCCTGCTGACGCTGTTGCCGCTGCTGAGCCTGCCGCAGCTGATGCCGCCGCCGCAGCCGCGGGAACATCCGCTGCGCGCGCTGGCGGGCGGTTTCGCCTTCCTGTTCCAGAACAAGGTGATAGGTATGGTGGCGCTGATCGGCGCGTTGCTGACCATGGCCAGCGCGGTGCGCGTGCTGTACCCGGCGATGGCGGAAAGCTGGCGCATCGACGCAGCCCACCTCGGTTATATGTACGCCGCCGTGCCGCTCGGCGCGGCCATCGGTGCGTTCACCAGCGGGCGCGTGGCGCACGTGGCGCGCCCCGGTTGGGTAATGCTGCTGACGGCGATCGCGGCTTTCGCCTCTATTGGCCTGTTCGGTCTGATGCCGTGGTACAGCCTGGCGTTGCTGTGCCTGGTGGCGTTCGGCTACCTGAGCGCGCTGAACTCGCTGCTGCAATACGGCCTGATCCAGAGCCTGACGCCGGATAACTTCCTTGGCCGCATCAACGGCCTGTGGACGGCGCAAAACGTGGTGGGCGATGCGCTGGGCGCGTTGCTGCTGGGGGCGATGGGCGCCTTCATGCTGCCGGCGATGAGCGCCAGCGGTTTCGGCTTCGGCGCGGCGCTGCTCGGCATCCTGTTGCTGTTCGCCATGACCGGTTTGCGCCAGGTCACGCTGCACAAACCGGAGCCGCATAACGAGGCGCAACCAGCCAGCGAAAAGTAACGTCATGCGCTAATGCGACGCTGTGGGATCAAATAGCAATGCTTATCATCGGCATGCGTAAAACCCACAGCGTTTATGTCATGATTTCGAAATGAAAGAAGTGCTTACGTTTATTGACATAGCAAATATCGGCGAGTAATTTAGCGCGGAATTAACTCAAATGATAATCATTATTATATTGGTTATCACTTCAAATTATTGAGGGCGAAGCGATGGATACTGCCGTGAACGACATCAATCGAAAGGAAATGCAGGAGCGCGAAGAACACCGGTTCGCCGCTGATTTTTCTCCGGCGTCGGGCTTCTTCTTTACCTCCCCTTTCCGCAGCTTGACCACCACCGGTTGTTTCAGCCGCATTCGCCTGCCGGCCGCGGACGGCGCCGATCTGAACGGCGAGTTCCAGCGCAGCGTACGGCAGGCGTTTGCCGAGGCCCGCCAGGCCGGCATCAAAAAACCGCTGCTGTGCGGCGCCATTCCGTTCGATACCCGGCAGCCTTCGGCGCTGTTTATTCCCCAGCAGAGCCGCTGGTTCGATCGCGCCGCCTTTATGGCCGGCGTTAGGCCGGCTGCGGATGGGCCGGAGCTGGCCGGCGTAACGGAACTGCCGCCGCAGCAGCCGTTCATGAACATGGTCAGCGACGCCGTCGACGCGATGAAGGCCGGTGAGTTGGACAAAGTGGTCTTGTCGCGCCTGCTGGAGATCGAAACGCGCCAGCCGGTGGATCGCCATGCGCTGATGGCGCGCGTGATCGCCCAGAACCCGCACGGTTTCCATTTCCATGTGCCGCTGGAGCAGGGCGCGCTGTTGGGCGCCAGCCCTGAGTTGCTGCTGCGCCAGGACGGCGGCCGTTTCTATTCCAACCCGCTGGCCGGTTCCGCCCGGCGCGAGGCCGACCCAGAGCGCGATCGCGAAGTGGGAGAGCGGTTGATGGCCTCGGCGAAAGATCGCCACGAGCATCGCATCGTTACCGAAAGCATGCGTGACGTGCTGGCCGGCCGCTGCCGCTACCTGAACGTGCCGCACACCCCTGAACTGTTGACCACCACGACGCTGTGGCATCTCTCCACGCCGATCGACGGCGAGGCGGCGTCTCCTGACGAAAATGCCCTGTCGCTGGCCTGTCTGCTGCACCCGACGCCGGCGCTGTGCGGCATGCCGACGGCCGAGGCGCACGCCTTGATCGGCAAGCTGGAGCCGTTCGATCGCGGCCTGTTCGGCGGCATCGTCGGGTGGTGCGACGACGAAGGCAACGGCGAGTGGGTAGTGACTATCCGCTGCGGCACCGTTGACGGCAACCGGGTGCGGCTGTTCGCCGGCGCCGGCATCGTGGAAGACTCTTCACCCGAATCTGAATGGCATGAAACAGGCACCAAACTCAGCACTATTCTGCGTGCCTTTGGTATAAATCAAGGATAACGACAAGATGAGCATTGCCTTTACCCCCTGGCCGGCGGAGTTCGCCAGCCGCTATCGCGAGCGCGGCTACTGGATAGACAAGCCGCTGACCGAGATCCTCGACCGCCAGGCCGACAACGACGCCCCGGCGATTATCGATGCCCAGGGCAGCCTGACCTACCGTGAGCTGCAGCAGCGCGCCGATCGTCTGGCGGCCGCTCTGCTGCGCCGCGGCGTAAAATCCGGTGATACCGCGCTGGTGCAGCTGGGCAACGTGGCGGAGTTCTATATCGTGTTCTTTGCGCTGCTGAAAATTGGCGTGGCGCCGGTCAACGCGCTGTTCAGCCATCAGCGCAGCGAACTGAACGCCTATGCCGAGCAGATCAAACCGGCGCTGCTGATCGCCGATCGCCAGCACGGGCTGTTTGCCGACGATCAATTCCTGAACGCCTTCCGCGCTGCGCATCCTTCGCTGCGCGTCGTGGCGCTGCGCAGTCAGCCTGAGGGCGAGCTGGCGCTGGCCGCCTGGCTGGACGAAGCGAGCGACGGTTTTGTCGCGCAGCCTTCCGCGGCCGACCAGGTGGCGTTCTTCCAGCTTTCCGGCGGCAGCACCGGTACGCCGAAGCTGATCCCGCGCACCCACAATGACTACTACTACAGCATTCGCCGCAGCGTGGAGATCTGCCGTTTCGACGCGCAGACCCGCTATCTGTGCGCGCTGCCGGTGGCGCACAACTACCCGATGAGTTCGCCGGGCGTGCTGGGCGTGTTTTATGGCGCCGGGCGGGTGGTGTTCGCCGCCGATCCGGACGCCGGACAGTGCTTTCGCCTGATCGAACAGCATCAAATCAACGTGACGGCGCTGGTGCCGCCGGCGGTCACGCTGTGGCTGCAGGCGATCGAAGAGTGGGGCGGCAATGCCCAGCTCGCCAGCCTGAAACTGCTGCAGGTGGGCGGCGCCAAGCTGGGCGAAACGCTGGCGGCGCGCATTCAGAACGAAATTGGCTGCCAACTGCAGCAGGTGTTCGGCATGGCGGAAGGGCTGGTGAACTACACCCGTCTGGACGACGACGAACGCCACATCCTGACGACGCAAGGGCGGCCGATGTCACCGGACGACGAGGTGTGGGTGGCGGATGACGACGGCAATCCGTTGCCGGCGGGCGAGGTTGGGCGGTTGATGACGCGCGGGCCTTACACCTTCCGCGGTTACTACCAGAGCCCGGCGCACAACGCTGACGCCTTCGACGCCAACGGTTTCTATTGCTCCGGCGATCTGATCAGCATCAGCGAAGACGGTTACATCACCGTTCAGGGGCGGCAAAAAGACCAGATCAACCGCGGCGGAGAGAAGATCGCCGCCGAGGAGATCGAGAACCTGCTGCTGCGTCATCCGGACGTGATCAACGCCGCGCTGGTGTCGATGCCGGATGCGCTGATGGGGGAGAAGAGCTGTGCCTATATCATCGCCAACGCGCCGCTGAAGCCGGTGGTGCTGCGCCGCCACCTGCGTGAGCAGGGCGTGGCGGACTTCAAGCTGCCGGATCGCTTTATTCAGGTGGACAGCCTGCCGCTGACCCCGGTCGGCAAAGTGGACAAAAAACGGCTGCGCCAGCAGCTCGACGCGCAACTACAGACTCAGGCTCAGGGAGATTAATCGATGGCCATTCCAAAACTTAATGACTACGCGCTGCCGACGGCGGACGAACTGCCGCAAAATAAAGTCACCTGGCAGGTGGAGCCGCAGCGCGCCGCGCTGTTGATCCACGATATGCAGCAGTATTTCCTCAACTTCTGGGGCGAGGACAGCGCGCTGATTAAACAGGTGGTGGAGAACATCGCCAACCTGCGCCGCTACTGCAAGCAGCAGGGCATCCCGGTGTTTTATACCGCACAGCCGAACCAGCAGAGCGATGAAGATCGCGCGTTGTTGAACGACATGTGGGGGCCGGGCCTGAACAAACACCCTGAGCAACAGGCGGTGACTGCCGCGCTGGCGCCGGACGAAGACGACACGGTGCTGGTGAAATGGCGCTACAGCGCCTTCCATCGCTCGCCGTTGCAGGAGATCCTGCAGGAGTCCGGCCGCGATCAGCTGATCATCTGCGGCGTGTATGCGCACATCGGCTGCCTGACCACCGCCATCGACGCCTTCATGCGCAACATCCAGCCGTTCATGGTGGCCGACGGCCTGGCGGACTTCTCGCGCGACGAACACCTGATGGCACTGCGCTACACCGCCGGCCGTTGCGGCCGGGTGGTGACCACCGCGTCTCTGCTGCCGGCGGCCGGTATCGCCAGCATCGATGCGCTGCGTCAGCAGATCCTGCCGCTGCTGGACGAAGACAGCGAAGACATGGGCAACGATGAAAACCTGATCGATTACGGGCTGGATTCGGTGCGCATCATGGAACTGGC
This sequence comes from Serratia sp. JKS296, assembly GCF_900215445.1. Lineage (NCBI taxonomy): Bacteria > Pseudomonadati > Pseudomonadota > Gammaproteobacteria > Enterobacterales > Yersiniaceae > Serratia > Serratia sp. JKS296. Next base: position 4,634,437 of record NZ_OCMX01000001.1, on the reverse strand, counting down.
GACCCGTTGGCGCAAGATCCGCAGCGACATCGACTTTATCGCGCTGGCGCGCAACCCGACCATCGACAGCTGGTGGGCGCTGCTTTCCGAAGAGAAAGCCTGATTTTAATCACGAGCAGAGGGCGGCCGTTCGGCCGCCCTGTTGGCTCTATAAGGAGATTTTGATGAATACTTTGATCACCAAGGGAAAACGTGCGGCATTTCCGCTGATGCTGCTGTCTACGTTGCTGTTCTCCAACACCTTGCTGGCGCAGACCGCGCCGGAAGTGCTGCGCAAGCCGGTCGGCAAGGGCGCCTATGAAATGGCCTACAGCCCGAGCGAGAACGCGCTCTACCTGGCCACCTCGCAGAGCCGCAAGCTGGACAAGGGCGGCATCGTCTACCGTTTGGATCCGGCCACGCTGGACGTGACCCAGATTATCCATAACGACATCAAGCCGTTTGGCGCAGCCGTCAACGCCAAGACCGGTACGCTGTTCTTCGGCAACACCGTCAATAACTCGGTGACTGCCATCGACGCCAAGACCGGCGACGTGAAAGGCCGCTTGGTGCTGGACGCGCGCCAGCGCTCCGAGACCGTCAAGCCGCTGGCGCCGCGCGAGCTGGTGGCGGATGCCGACAGCGATACCCTGTACATTACCGGGCTGGGTGAATCCAGCGTGGTGTGGGTGGTGGACGGCAAGGATCTGACCCTGCGCGCCACCGTGACCGACACCGGCAAATACGGCACCGGCCTGGCGCTTGACGCCGCCGCCAAGCGCCTGTACGTCACCAACGCCGACGGCGAGCTGGTGACCATCGATACCCAGAGCAACAAGGTGCTGTCGCGCAAGAAGCTGGATGAGGCTAAAGAGCACTTCTTCCTGAACCTCAGCCTGGATACCGCCACTCACCGCGCCTTCATCACCGATTCCAAGCAGCCGCAGGTGCTGGTGGTGGATACCCGCAACGGCAACATCCTGAGCAAGATCGACGTGCCGGAATCGCTGGCGGTGCTGTTCAACCCGGCGCGCAATGAAGTTTACGTGACCCACCGCCAGGCGGGCGAAGTGAGCGTGATCGACGCCAAGAACTACAAGGTGCTGAACACCATCAAGACGCCGACCCACCCGAATAGCCTGGCGCTGTCGCCGGACGGCCAGACGCTGTATGTCAGCGTCAAGCAGGCTTCCAGCCGCGAGAAAGAAGCGACCGCGCCGGACGACGTGATCCGCGTAGCGCTGAAATAATCCCTCGCTGGTTAAGCGCATACCGAACAGGCGAAGCGGCGACGCTCCGCCTGTTTTTTTTCGCCGTGCGATCTGCGGTATAAAGAGGGGATTGCATTATTGACCCGAAGGAACGTTGGATATGCCCGTCTCACGCTCTCCGCTGTTGTTGTCCATTATCACCTTGCTGCTGCTGACCGCGCTGATCCACAGCGGCATCAGCCCTTACGATCGCACCACCTGGCTGATGGAGGTGGCGCCGGTATTGATCGTTTTGCCGCTGCTGTGGCTGACCCATCGCCGTTACCCGCTGACGCCGCTGCTCTACACGCTGATTTTCTTCCACGCGCTGATCCTGATTTTCGGCGGCATGTACAGCTACGCCCGCGTGCCGCTGGGGTTTGAGGTGCAGCAGTGGCTGGATCTTGGCCGCAACCCGTACGACAAACTGGGGCATTTCTTCCAGGGGCTGGTGCCGGCGCTGGCGGCGCGCGAGATCCTGCTACGCGGCGGTTATGTGCAGGGCCGCAAAATGCTGGGCTTCGTGGTGTGCTGTATCGCGCTGGCGATCAGCGCGGTGTATGAGCTTATCGAGTGGTGGGCGGCGCTGGCGCTGGGCCAGGGCGCCGATGAGTTTCTCGGCACCCAGGGCGACCCGTGGGACACGCAGTCCGACATGTTCTGCGCCTTGCTCGGCGCGATAGCCGGCCAATGGCTGTTTGGTGGCTGGCAGGATCGGCAACTGCGGCGTTTAAAGGCGTAAGCCCGGTGGCGGTTGAGCCTGGTGAAAATGGATATTTCTCGTGCCGCCCGGTATTTGCCGGGCGGCATTTTTAATGTCCACATGATAAAAATCGACAATCATCAGTTAAATATTTTTCACCCTGTGAGACAGCACAATGTTATTTCATAATTTATGTTTATTTAGCTTTTTATGCGTTTTTCTAGGAATTTTCTTAACTCATGCCGTGTGCTACTATTCTCATGTTTAACAAGGGCTAATTATTATTAATTAGTTTTTTGAGCGGGGAATAATGAGATACATAATTAATAATAAGATTAAATATCATGAAGATAGATCAGAGTTGGTGGATCTCAACGCTGAGCTGCCGCCTCAACCGCTCACCGCCACGTTGAACCGCCTGCTGTCCGCGTTGGTCAGAAACAATAACCTTGTGATCTCTCGCGATACCCTGCTGACGCAGGTATGGGAAGCGCACGGCCAGGTGGCCTCCGGCAATAACCTCAATAACACCATTTCCATCCTGCGCAAGATGTTCGCCGCCATGGGCGAGGACGACATTATCGTCACGTTGCCGCGCCAGGGATTCATGTTTACCGCCGCTTCGTTGAAGACGACGGACAGCCTGGCGGAGAGTTTGCCGGAGATGCCGATCCTGGCGGCTGCAGAAAACCCCTTGCCGACCAGGCCGCTGCGAGTGCAACGATTTAAGCGCTTCGGGTTGGCCGCGTTGCTGCTGCTGGCGGCGGGAAGCGGGATTTTGGCCTGGCAGGAGACGGGGTATCCCTCGGCCAGTTTGATGACGGTGGGGAAGATCGGGAGCTGCAATGTGCAATTTGTCACTTCCTATCACAATGTCGGCCCTGGCGAGATCGACCTGAACCACCTGAAGAACATGTTGCAAGAGAAGAAAACGGCAACCTGCGGCGAGCCGGCGACGTTGCTTTATTATGACAGCCAGGTCCTGGTGCCAAATGCCAGCGGGCGGGTCAGAGCGTCTTATTTCTATTATTGTCCGCAGGAGGCCATGACCTCGGGTAAGGTACAATGTGAGAACTACTATGAAATCAGGGGTCTATAGCTCAGTATGCCGCCACGGCTATGCGATTGCCGCGGCGGTGGCCGTGCTGGTTTGCGGCGTTTCTGCTTATTTTTTATTTTTTAAACCACAAATTCCGGAATGTACGGCGGTTGAACGTTTCGTCAACCAATATGAAGGAAAAATGCTGGAGAGAACGCTGCTGATAAGCGTGGTCCCTGATGGGGTGAGGCATGCCACCATACTGTTTAACGGCAGTGTGTTTTACGATGGCAAGCGTTACATCATTGAACGATCCATGGGGGTCGATTACCGAAAATGGGGGGGGAACTACGAATTTCAGGTGCGGGAAAATATCCGAAAACCGCAGGACACGCTACAAGATGAGGCGCTGAACCGCAGTTTACCCATCGAAGGGCAGACGATTCACCTGCGTATTGAACGCATGGATGCACGCCATTATCTGTTTGTGGATAACCATGCACCGTATTATGTCTGCGTGACGTCATCATAACAGCAACCTGCGCCCCCGGCACCGGCACGACCGAGGGGCAAGGATGGATTCATAACCCAGGTGCTATTTTAAAATGAATTTAGATATCGTTATTTTATGTAATTGTTAATGCACGGGCTATTGCTCGCCCGCGGGCAATAGGTTAACCACTGTTCGTCCTTTTCAGTGCCCTCATTGCGAATGTTGTCATAGTAATAGACATCCGCCCGGTATTGGCAGTTGAAGCCGGCTTGCCGTATCTCTCGCTTAATGTTTGCCAGCTCGCCGCTGCCTAACCGCATGGTGTAAATTTGGCAATTTTGCTCATTGCCCAACGGATAAACGCTGATGCGCGTGCTGTTTTGGTAAAGCACAATCGCGGCAAACGGCACTAAACAAGCGGCCATGATCATAATTAAGCGCTGTACCGAGCGGCGAAAGTTCGGCGTTCTTGCCGGCGGCGGCGTTGACGCTATTTCGGTTTCGCTATAATCATTATTATTAATCTCATTGGTTTTTATATCCATCTGTTGAATGCTTGCGGCATTAAATTTAAACCCCTGGCGGGGGTAGGTCACAATAATATCTTCTACGCCGAACTGCGCCAATGACTTACGCAGGCCGGAAACGTAATTATTCAGGTTGTTATTGGAGGCTTTGAGCCCATGCTCAACCCAGACATCATTAAGCAACCTCTCTCGCAGCAGCAGCTTATCATTATTGCGAATAAACAACGAAAGCAATCTGCCGGTCGGTTTAAGTAAAACTATTTTATTGCTGGCATTATCAATATGCGACAGCGTGCCCTCATCCTCATTAAAGAGGATGTCTTCATTTATGATAAAAATCATTTCATTTACCCGTCAACTTTCCTGTCGAGGGATTATTCTGAGACCTGATGCGGCTTTTTTCAATCCTTCACGCTGTGTGTAAATAGGATTTTTCTCTCTATCCGTATAATTGATATGAAATGTTTATCTGCTTACAAGTTTTTTTAAATAAATATTGATAATTAAATTCTATTTTTTAGTGTTAAAATCTATTTAATTATTATTTTATCGATAATAATCCTGTGTTTTTGTATTTTTGCGACATAACATTTCAAAATGAGATCGGAGGGTGTAAATTTGTTCCCACTGATACGGAGCGCAAAAACGCTATGTATTAGCCACGAATACAACGCTCAGGAATAAAGCTGCGGCATTGCATGCGTGACTTACGGATTTAATTTACTCCACTGCTTACTAAGGAATGTAAGGGATTTATATGAAACTGAATAAAATTATGCTGGCCGCCGTTATGGCATTGGGTGTTTCTTCTCTGGCGCACGCTGCTGACCAAGGGCACGGTAAAGTGACCTTCAGCGGTTCTATCATTGACGCTCCTTGCTCAATCGCGCCTGAATCTCTGGATCAGACTGTTGAACTGGGAGCAATCTCTAACGTGGCGCTGAAAAACGGCGGTAAATCTACCCCGCGCAACTTCCAGATCAAACTGGAAAACTGTGAGCTGACCGCCAAGGATCCAGGCAAAAACAACAGCGTTGCGCTGACCTTCTCCGGTTCCGCTTCTGAAGCCGACAGCAAACTGCTGGGCATCACCGGTACCGCTAAAGGCGCTGGCATCGCCATCACCGACGGCGCAGGCACCAACATCGAGTTGGGCAAACCTTCCAAAGCGCGTGAGCTGCAAAACGGTGCCAACACCCTGAGCTTCGCCGCTTATCTGCAGGGCAGCTCGGCTTCCACCGCCGTGATCGTCCCGGGTGAGTTCCAGTCCGTAGCCGACTTTACCCTGGCTTACCAGTAAGTCGTTACCTGACGAAATACGTGTGATTATCGGGCATGCGGGGCACCCCGCATGCCATTTTCAAGGCAGCATGATTTCACCAGGGAATGGCAATGAGTGAACAAATAAAAGAAATAGGGGCTTTTTGCCTATTGCTGGCGCCATTTTTTATTTCCCAGCAGGCGTTCTCTGCCGTGCAAGGTGAAGGGCGCGTCAATATGCAAGGGGCTATTATTGACACTGCCTGTGCAATAGCAACGGAAAGCCGAGAGCAAATTATCGATATGGATATTATGCCTGTCTCAGATATTGCGCGCGACGGCAGAGGTCGGTCGGTACCATTTAGTATTGAATTGGTTAATTGCGTGCTCGAACGCGCCGATAAAAACTTACCGGACTGGAAACAATTCCAGATTACATTTGATGGCCATGTTGATGGCGAAATGTTTGGCGTTAGCGGTAATGCCTCCGGTATTGCACTGAAAATAACCGATGCCGACGGAAATATTGCCACACCTGGGAAATCTCTTCCGTCGATAAATATATTGCCGGGGAATTACCGTCTGAATTACGCCATGACGTTAATCAGTAACCAGCGGCCATTGAAGGCCGGGGACTATTTCTCATCAGTGCGCTTCAAAATGGATTATTACTGAGCCGGCTGATGAGTCAGGGAAATCAATAAATTAAAAGGTCTTGGAAATGATGTTTTTACCTGCCGGGAAACCGTTTCGTTTGCATATTCTCAGCGCCTGCGTGGCGCTGGTGCTGGGCAGCCTGGCGAGCAAAGCCGGCGCGGTGGAAGACATCCAGTTCAATACCGACGTGCTGGACGTGAACGACCGCAAAAACATCGATCTGAGCCAGTTCTCGCGTGGCGGTTACATCATGCCCGGTCAGTACGGCATGGCGGTACATATCAATAAAGCCACGTTGCCGGAACAGCCGGTGGCGTTTTATGCACCGGACGACGATGCCAATGGCAGCCGTGCCTGCTTATCGCCGGAGCTGGTGGCGCAGCTGGGTATCAGGGCTGAGGCGCTGAAAAAGTTAACCTGGTGGCGCGAAGGCGCCTGTCTGGACGAGGCCAGTCTGCCGGGTATGGAAGTGCGTGGGGATTTAGCCACCTCGGCGCTGTATCTGAGCATCCCCCAGGCTTATCTGGACTATGTCTCTGAGGATTGGGATCCGCCGGCCCGCTGGGACGAGGGCATACCGGGATTGCTGTTTGATTACAACGTCAATATGCAGACCCAGCATCAATTGCAGACAGGTTCACGGGGTTACAGCGCCAGCGGTAACGGCGTGGCGGGCGCCAACCTGGGTGCCTGGCGGCTGCGCGCCGACTGGCAAGGGAACCTGAACCACCAGACCGGCTCAGGGCAGTCAACCGATAAGCAACTGGACTGGAGTCGTTACTACGCCTACCGGGCGATCCCGGCGCTGAGATCCAAGCTGACGCTGGGCGAGGACTACCTGGATTCCGGGTTGTTCGACAGCTTTCGCTTCGGCGGCGTAAGCCTGCGCTCCGACGACAACATGTTGCCGCCGAACCTGCGCGGTTACGCGCCGGAAGTCAGCGGAGTGGCGAAGAGCAACGCCAAGGTGACTGTCAGCCAGCAGGGGCGGGTGCTGTATGAGACCACCGTCGCCGCCGGGCCGTTTCGTATCCAGGATCTAAACGATGCGGTTACAGGCGATCTGGACGTGCGGGTGGAAGAGCAGGACGGCAGTGTGCAGGAATTCAAAATGAGCACCGCCAGCATCCCGTATCTGACGCGCCCCGGCTCGCTGCGCTACAAGCTGGCGGCGGGCAAGCCGTCGGATATGGATCACCGCTACCGGGGGCCGATGTTCGGCACCGGCGAGTTCTCCTGGGGGGTGAGCAACGGCTGGTCGCTGTTCGGCGGTGGGCTGCTGGGCGGCGATTACAACGCGGCGGCACTGGGTATCGGCCGCGATTTGATGCTGCTGGGGGCGCTGTCGTTCGACGTCACCCAGTCGCGCGCCAAACTGCCGTACAACGGCGAGACGCTGAGCGGTGGCTCGTACCGCCTCAGCTACTCGAAAAGCTTCGACGAGCTGGACAGCCAGGTGACCTTTGCCGGCTACCGCTTCTCCGAGCAGAACTTTATGAGCATGAGCGAGTATCTGGACGCGCGCCAGTTCGGGCAACGGTTCGGCAACAGCAAGGAGATGTACACCATCACCTACAACCAGCAGCTGCGCGATATCGGGTTGAGCGCGTATCTCAACGTTAGCCACCAGACTTACTGGGATCGGCCGGCCAACGATCGCTACAGCCTGACGATGTCGCGCTATTTCGACCTGGGCCGGTTTAAAAACCTGAGTCTGTCGCTGTCGGCTTACCGCAACCGCTACAACGAGACCAACGACGACGGCATGTATCTGTCGCTGTCGGTGCCGTGGGGCAACGGCGCCACGCTGAGCTACAACGCAACGGTGAACCGTGACGACAGCACCCACCGGGTGGGGTATTACGACCGCATCGACGATCGCAGCAACTACCAGATCAGCGCCGGCGGCTCGCGCAGCGGTGCCAACCTGAGCGGCTACTACAACCGCGATGGCGATCTGGCGCGGATGAGCGCCAACGCCAGCTACCAACAGGACCGGTACAGCGCCATCGGCGGTTCGTTGCAGGGCGGGATGACGCTGACCGCCGAAGGCGGCGCGCTGCACCGTACCGGTATGGCTGGCGGGACCCGACTGTTGTTAGATACCGAAGGGGTGGCCGGGGTACCGGTACGCGGATACGGCAGCACGATGGCGACCAACCGCTGGGGTAAGGCGGTGGTGACGGACGTCAACAGCTACTACCGCAACAAGGCCAGCATCGATCTGGACAAGCTGGACGATAACGCCGAGGCCACTACCTCGGTGGTGCAGGCGACGCTGACCGAAGGCGCCATCGGTTACCGCAAGTTTGCGGTGATCGCCGGGGAGAAGGCGATGGCCGTGATTAAGCTGGCGGACGGCAGTGAACCGCCGTTCGGCGCGACAGTGTTGAATGCCCGTAAACAGGAGACCGGTATCGTCAACGACGGCGGCAGCGTCTACCTGAGCGGCATCAACGCCGGGGAGCGGATGACGGTGCGCTGGAACGGCACCGAACAGTGCGAAGTGCACATGCCGACACCGCTGCCGGCCGAGATGCTGACAGCCAATTTACTGCTGCCGTGCCGGGCGTTAAGCGCCGGTGCGGGCGGCGACGAACACTGAATTAAGGAGTTTTTTATGATGAGCAAACGTAACGCCATCGGCCTGCTGGCCACCACGTCGTTGCTGGCCGGCGCGCTGTCGCCAACCGCGCAGGCGGCTATTGCGCTGGATCGCACCCGGGTGATTTTCGACGGCGGCGTGCAGTCGGTGAGCCTGAGCGTCAGCAACCAGAACAAACAGCTGCCATATCTGGCGCAGGGCTGGCTGGAAGACGCGCAGGGCAACAAGATCCAGAGTCCGCTGACGGTATTGCCACCGGTGCAGCGCATCGAGCCGGGTAAGCCGAGCCAGGTGAAGATCCAGGCACTGCCGGCGGCGAAGATGCTGCCGCAGGACCGGGAGACGCTGTACTACTTCAACCTGCGCGAGATCCCGCCGAAGAGCAACAAACCGAACTCGCTGCAAATCGCGCTGCAAACGCGAATCAAGCTGTTCTACCGCCCGGCGGCGATCGCGCCGGAGCGCAACGCGGCGCCGTGGCAGGAGCAGCTCACCCTCAGTAAACAGGGCGACAAGTATGTGGTGAACAACCCGACGCCGTTTTACGTCACGCTGATTGACGCCGCCAGCCGCAAAGGCATTGAAGGCGCCAAGGGGTTCGAACCGTTAATGATCGAGCCGAAGGGCAGCGCGCCGCTGGCGGTGAGTGCCGGGAGTTTGGGTAACAGCCCGGTGTTGACCTATATCAACGACTACGGCGGCCGCCCGCAGTTGAGCTTCAATTGTGCGGGTACGGTCTGCAAAGTGGTGCCGGAGAAGAAAGCGTCTTGATGTTACGGCGGGCGTTTGCGGCGCGGATGGGCAAAACGTCCTCATTATCGTATCGCCCGACGTGATGGGGAACATCATGGGCAGTACACAACAGGGAATGGGCAAAAAGGTGAACCGCTTATTTAACACAACATGCATGCTTTTTTTGACCGGCGCATTCTGCCTGTTTGCGGCTGGAGTGACGCAAGCCGCCACCACGGTATCGGTCAAAGTGACCGTGCTGGCGCCGCTGCCTTGCGTGATCAACGGTAATCAGCCGATCGAGGTGAATTTTGGCGATGAGGTGATGACGACGCGCGTCGATGGCGAAAATTATCGCACGCTCGTCGACTATTCGGTGACCTGCGACAAACCGGAAAAGAACGGCATGCGGTTGTTGATTGCCGGCACCGGAGCGGGATTCGATGGCAAGCTGCTCCAGACCAATGTCGGCAGCCTGGGCATTGCGTTTTTAAACAACGATGCACGTATCGAATTGAACAGTTGGCAGAATTTCACCTTTCCCGTCTTGCCGAAGCTGGAGGCGGTGCCCGTGAAACAGGCGAACGCGACGCTGCCGACGGGAGAATTTACAGCGTCCGCCACGTTGCGTGTCGATTATCAATGAACCGGGAGGCGAACATGAAACAGGGCGTTGCCGTGATGCTGTTGTGTGCAAGTAGTCTGTTCGGCCATTCCGTTCAGGCTGCCGAAGAGGTCGCCATGCACCTGAAAGGGACGCTGCGTGCACCGCCGCCCTGCCGCATCAACGATGGCGGCGTGATCGAAGTGGCGTTTGGCCAGCGCGTCGGTATCAACAAAGTCGATGGTGTCAACTACCGGCAAGCGGTGAATTACCGCATCCAATGTGATTTGCCCGGAGCCTTGCCGTGGGAGCTGACATTGACCTTTAAGGGCAACGCTGCCTCCTTTGATAACGCCGCGTTGCAAACCGATAACGGTAACCTCGGTATCCGCTTGTACCGGGATGACAAACCGTTCGCCCCGAACAGCAGCATCAAAATCGATCCTGCGAATCCGCCGCGTTTGGAAGCGGTGCCGGTTGCCAAAGCGGGTGTGCCATTGAAAGAAGGTGCGTTTGCCGCCACGGCGACGCTGCAGGCGAATTACCTTTGAGCCACGGACCGGAAGAAAGAAGAGGAAAAGCGCATGGAGAGGATGAGTAAAACGGCGATGTGGCGAGGCGTTATCGGCGTGGGGTTACTGATCGGCGCGAGTGGGTGTTGGGCCGCCGCTGACAATATGCATTTCAGCGGCGCATTGGTCGCCGAGCCTTGCACGCTGCGGCCGGGTGATGAGGATATCCGTCTGGATTTCGGTACGGTGATCGATAAGTACCTGTATACCTATGGCCGTACTCCCGGCAAGGCGTTCAGTCTGGTGCTGCAGGACTGTGACATCAGCCTGGGCAACACGGTGAAGGTGACCTTCACCGGTGCCGAAAGCGGTGCGCTGCCAGGGTTGCTAAAACCGGATGGCGCCAGTATGGCGACCGGGATCGCTTTGGGGCTGGAGACGGCGACGGGTGAGCCGTTGGCGATGAATAAACCGAGCGAGAGCTATTCGATCGCCAAGGGGAACAACAGCCTGCAGCTGCAGGTTTATGTGCAAGGGGAACCGCAGGCGCTAGCGCAGAAGAGCATTGGCCTGGGAGCGTTTTCCGCCGTGGCGACTTTCGGCCTGGAATATGAGTAAGCATGTTTAGCGTGACGGCAAACGGCCCTAAGCCCCCATTTTATCAGGAGAGAACTATGACAGGGAAACAGACGGTGCGTGACTGGGCATACCTGCGCGGTGAACTGGGCTATTACGCCTCGCTGGGCGGCCTGGCGCTGATGGCGCCGCTCAGTTTGGCGGCCATGATGTGGCTGCTGCCGGCGGCGCAGGCGGTAGATAACTGGGAAGTGGATGGCGCTAACGGTGTGCTTTATGTCAGGGGGGCATTGACCGAAAGCGCCTGCCGGTTGGAGATGGACAGCCTGCGGCAGGAAATTTGGCTGGGTGAGGTAGCGACCGGGTCATTGACACAAACCGGCGATCGCGGCGCGGCGGTGCGCTTTGCGCTGCGGTTGCGCGACTGCCTGCGCAGCCCGGCGGCGAACCGGGATGAACGCACCGGTGCGCTGAGCTGGGCGGCGGATCAGCCGGCGGTGCGGGTGAGCTTCCGTGCACCGGCTGATGCGGACAACCCGCAGTTGGTGAAAGCGCAGGGCGTGAGCGGTATGGGGCTGCGCCTGCTGGATGCCCAGGGCGAAGACATTCGTTTGGGCAGCCGCGGCAAGCCACTGTGGCTGACGCCGGGCAGCAACGTGTTGAACTACAGCGTGATGGCTGAACGTACCGGCGCGCCTTTGCGGGCGGGGAGTTTTGGGGCAACAGTGGATTTTAGCCTCAATTACGATTAAAACCGGATAATTGGTGGGCCAAATTTAATTTTCAAGTAGCTTATTATGAGTCGATTTTGCTGACATATTCGCTATGAAGAATGGGTCTTCACGGATGATCTATATCGTTCTCTTTATTCATTTTATTTTGCTCTTGGTTTTTTGACCGGTAAGGGGGATGGGTGTCAATTATAAAGCATATTATTGGTATCGTTGCCGGATTAATTGTCTCATATGGCTACGCCAGCCCTTATCCTATTGTGAGCTCTATTTCCAGCACTATTGTGGATAATGGCGCCTCAAGATATATGAAGTATGAATACACAGAGTCAGTCATCGAGATCGGTAGTGCGGGGGATGTTGTTGTACCTGATAAATGGTTCGTAGGTATTGCGCATAAACACTATGAGTCTAAGTCAAGCAATCCTATTGCAAGAATTGAAGGGTTTGGCAATGTGTCAGGTAATGGTGTGCGAACAATCAGTGATCTTGCTATGGAGGTTTATAGAGGGAAACAAAATAATGCCATTCTTCACAGCGGTTATCTGGGGGGCGATATTCCTGAATGTTTGGGGTATGTGGCTGCCGCGAGTCGTGTTTTAACACCCTGGAGCGGTACTCTCTATCCTGCGGGCATGTGCCTGATAGTGCCTCCCCCCCAGCAATGGTGCAACATTATAACACCGAAAGTGGAAATTGATCATGGCACTCTTTCTATTAAAGAAGCTGAGAGCTCCATAGCGGAAGGAAAGGTTTCAATTCAATGCAGCACGGGAACAAAAGTAAGGGTGCGATTCATTAATGATGAGCCTTATATCAATCTCTCACCTGCAGGGCTTGCGTATATAAGCGTAAATGGTTATGCGATTGGTGGCGTGTTTAATCTGTTGGCCGGTGTTAACGTGCTTAATTTAACAAGTAAATTATTTGGCGTGAATAATGCCGGAAGTTATTTTGGCAGCGCCATTATGGTGATAGAACCCGCCTGAGAATCATGTGAGCTAGGTGTTTAGTGCGACTATATACGGAAATAAGCGGCCGATTTATGGGCGCAGCTCAGTTTGGCCAGCGTGATAGGGTTGCCGCCGACCATTGCGGATAACCTGCTGTTGGAAAAGCGCTGGGCGTGAGCGGCAAACCGCTTTCGCTGACGTCGGGCAGCAACGCTCTGAAATGTAAATGTGAAAATCGCCAGCTCGATAACGGGAAGGAAAGATGAAAAAAATACTCTTTTTATGGTTGTTGTTGCACGTGCCTCAGGTAGCTGCCAGTTGGGTGATGGATGCGCAATACTCGCCGTCTCAAAAGAGGTTTATCGTGAAAGTCATTAGGTGGGATGAGTACGATACTGCGCCGAATCCATTAAAAAATTGCAGGATTTTTGGTGCCTGTCAGCTGACTTATACGTACTCTAACCGAACACATGCTATCTCTAATTTTGTCGAAATAGATATGCCTGAGGCGTCAGATTTAAAGACGATGGGAGAGTTAGCCCAGCTATTTGCACGGAAAGGTTATATCAATCGGGAGTTCAAATCGCAATTCGGCCTATACCCGGAGCCTTGTCTGGGTTTGGGTTATCCGGTATATGGTGGTGGCGGGTCGAACGCTTATGTTCCTTTGCCAGGCGGCGAGTTTGAATGCTTTGCACCACAAATAGATCCAACCTATTGCAGCATTGCCGATTCTTTTATCGAGCTGAATCACGGCACGATAGACACTAACTCAGTTAATGGGAGTGTTGCAGCGAAGCAATTTCGCGTTGCCTGCAATAATGCATTTAGCTTGGCTATCATCGCTGTGGATAAAAATGGTTCCGTCTCTCTTGGAGGTGGCATTATCAGTCATCTTAAAATAAATGGTGTCGATATTGGTTCTGGTTATCTCGACCGGATTGGCCCTGAAGGGAAAACTCTCACGCTGACGTCAACATTAAGCGGCTACAGAGGCGGTACTGGCGATTTTCAGGGGTATAAGGTCATTATGCTGACCCTTCCCTGATTTATAAACTTAGGTTTATAAAAATGCGTTGAAACAACAGGTGATAATGACGGAGCAATGCAGCTGTCAATCGTGTTTCTATTAAATTTTTAATCTAAATAGAATGATGGATAAATTAGGAGGGGGTAATGAAACCACTCAATATCGTCATCGATGACGAAAACCGCTATTTTGCCGCCGGCTTGCGGTTAAGCATTGCGACATATGCGCAGCAGCATAATAAAATCGCGCATTTTCTGCCGTCGGGCAGCGATGAGCGGCCTGACATCGTGTTGACCTCTCCGGCCCGGCGTGCCCGGCGTTGGGCAGCCTATTCCGGGGCGCATGTCGTCACCATTAAGGAAAAGCAGACCGTTGCCTCCGGGCGCGCGAACCGGGTGCTGTACCGCACCGACGATCAGCAGTGCTTGTTTGCGCTGCTGTCTGATACGTTGGTTAATCCGAAGCCGGTATGTCGATTTCCCGCTAAGCTGTTGACTCCCCGTGAGCGGCAGGTTATCGGCTATTTACGGCGCGGGTTGGATCAATCACAAACCGCCAGAGTGATGGGGGTGAGCGTTAAAACGGTGCACAGCCATAAACGTTCGGTGATGGGCAAACTGATGCTAAACCGCAGCCATGATTTTATTTATTGGTTGTTATCACCAGAGGCAGAGTATTCCTAACCGTGATGGGGGATAATTTAAATTATTCTCATCTGATATCTTCATAACGCTAAAAAATCATGAATTGTGATTAACATTCCCCAAGGGAATGTTAAGTATTTTTTTATTCATTTGCTAAATAACACAAAGGGACAGTTATGAAAACGACAGCGGCTTTACTTATTGGCGCTGGCATCATGATGATGTCTTATGCGCACGCCGGTTTTAACGGCAATCAGAATGTGCAGGGGAATCATGGCAACGCCAGCGGCGCCGGCAATAGCGATTTTGGCCAATGCATCAATGGCCAGGGGAAAAATGGCGGGCAATGTGCAGGCAACACCAACTCAGGCGCCAAGCCTAAAGATAAAGGCGAAGTCATGAATGCGTTCTGCGAATCGCCGTTTATGAAGAAGTATTTGCCGCTATGTCAGTAATATTGATTTTAAAATGACAAGCAGGGTTATCCTCCCTGCTTTTTTTGTGACTATTGATTAAATAGCCTGTTGTTCCGACTCAAAGCATAAGTTCGGTGAATTATTATCGTTGGCAGTGATGGTAGCTGTGCGTAATTTACGTTGGGTATTATCTACACCAAGGGAAAGGTGAAGTGAGTTTGTTCTATTTCGCGATGTTTTTATTCTGCTTAAGCATTTATTCATTCTATAAGCATGCGCAGCATATGAAGAAAAGGCAGTTGTCTATTCAAGACTACGGCCATTCTTCCCGCCGATTGGCTTCATGGCGGCGTCATTGACGCTGCTGCACATTGTATGAGGTAGCGTTTTTTACCAGAGAGTGAGTATCCGCCTCAACAACATTGGATATTGCTCGCCTGGCACCGTTACTTTCACGCCTAATGCCGAGAATGCGGTAATCCGGTTGCCCCTGGAGCCAACGTTCTTGGGGGATGCAAGCAGAGAAGGGAGCATTCGTCCTGTGTCGCTGGCCCGCAGGGTGAGGCCTTTGGCCGAATAATCGAACGCAGTTCGATGGAGAGTCCTGTCTCTGAAAAGCAAAAACCCAGCCATAGGCGGGTTCTTCTAAATAGGGCGACCGGACTCGGACAACTGGCGCTGGCGCCGCGTTGAACAGCGCTTTAGCGCTGGCCCGCAGGGTGAGGCCCTTGGCCGAATAATCGAACGCAGTTCGATGGAGAGTCAGTCCCCCAGAAAGCGAAAAACCCGCCATAGGCGGGTTCTTCTAAATAGGGTGCCCGGACTCGGACAACCGGCGCTGGCGCCGCGTTGAACAGCGCTTTAGCGCTGGCCCGCAGGGTGAGGCCCTTGGCCGAATAATCGAACGCAGTTCGATGGAGAGTCCTGTCTCTGAAAAGCAAAAACCCAGCCATAGGCTGGGTTCTCTAAATATGGTGCCCGGACTCGGAATCGAACCAAGGACACGGGGATTTTCAATCCCCTGCTCTACCGACTGAGCTATCCGGGCAACGGGCAGCATTAAACCGTATTGGCATAAAGCCGTCAACGGCTTTATGCATGAAAGACGTTAAAATGCCTCCGGTTGCTGGCTTTTCAGGCAAAGGGCGCAAAAAATGCGCCTGTCCAGGCTATCACCTTGGGTTGGCTGTGCCGCCAACCCTGCCGATTCAGCTCAACGCCCCGTTGCGGCGGCACTGTGCTACCTGCAAGATGTCTTCCGCCAGTCGTTTGGCGACCGATACGTCCTGGAGCTGACGTTTTACCAGCAGTTTGCTCAGGCAGCCTTCCTGAATCAGCTCCATTTGCTGTGCCACCATGTCGGCGTCGTCGGCGTCCATGTCACGCAGCAATTCGCGGGTCAGCTCCAGCGAGGTCAGCTTTTGCTGCTCTGCCAGTTGGTGGATCGGGTGATCCGTTTCTGGGAAGAAACTGCAGGCGGCAATAAACAGGCAGCCGGGATAGCGGTCTTGCTGCACGTATTCCGCCAGTACGTCATAGCGCGCCAGCAGCTTTTGCTGCGGGCTCAGGTTTTCATCCAGCAGCAGCTGGCGGCGCCAGGTGTCGATCTGCTGGCCGTGGTAGCGCAGGCAGTCGTACAGCAGCGCTTCGCGATCCGGCCAGAACCGTTTGAGATCGCCGGGCTGAACGTCGAGTTTTTCCGCCAGCATCTCTAATGTGGCGGTCGCCAGACCCTGTTGTTCCAACAGGCCCAGCGCGGTATCAAGGACGTGTTCACGTTGCACTTGTGCTTCCTCCCATTCGCTTCCGATCTTCAGTGTCAGTTATCGCATCACTTTCTGCAAATGCGCGTTAAAGGCTTCCGCCTTCATAAAACCGGTGACACGCTCGGCCGTCAGCTCGCGGCCTGCCGGATCGAAGAACAGGATCGTCGGCAGCCCCAGCACCTGCAGGTGCTTCAGCAGCGCCGCCTGTTCCGCACCGTTGGCGGTCACATCCGCCTGCAGCAGCACCGCCTTGGCCAGGCTTGCCTGCACCGCGGCGTCGCTGAAGGTGTATTTTTCGAACTCTTTACAGGCCACGCACCAGTCGGCGTACAGATCCAGCATCACCGGCCTGCCCCGCGCCTGTTGCAGCGCGAGATCGAGCTGTTCGACGTTGTTGATGCGGGTAAAGGCCAGGTGCGGCTGAGTCGCCTGCTGCGCCTGGTCGGCGCCGAAAGCCCAGTCCTGCAGCGGCCGTGCGGCGATCACCGCCGCCGCCAGCAACAGCAGTTGCAGGGCGCGCGCCCAGCCACGTGCGCTTCTCAGGCTCAGGGCGAAGGCCCAGCCGAAGAACGCCAGGCCGAGCAGGCTCCACAGGCGCATGCCCCACAGATCGCCGATCACCCGCTCCAGCAGGAACACCGGCAGCGCCAGAATGACGAAGCCGAAGGCTTCTTTCACGTACTGCATCCACGGGCCGCTGCGCGGCAGCAGGCGGTTGCCGAACAGGGTGACGATCACCAGCGGAATGCCCATCCCCAGCGCGTACAGGTACAGCGTGCCGCCGCCGGCCCACAGATTGCCGCTCTGGGCGATATACAGCAGGATGGCGCTGAGCGGCGCGGTGGTGCAGGGCGAGCAAATCAATCCGGCCAGAGCGCCCATCAGGAACACGCCGGTCAGCGAGCCGCCGCGCTGGGTGTTGCTCCAGTTCGCCAGCCGGGTTTGCAACGCCGAGGGCAGCTGCAGGGAATAGAGGCCGAACATCGACAGCGCCAGCGCGATGAACAGCACCGACAGGCCAATCAGGACGTAAGGATGCTGCAGCGCCGCCTGGAACTGCAATCCGGCAGCGGCCACCACCAAGCCCAGCAGGGTGTAGGTGAGCGCCATACCCTGCACGTAAACCACCGCCAGCGCCAGAATGCGGCCGCTGCTTTGCGGCCGGTCGCGGCCGAGGATGATGCCGGAGATCAGCGGGTACATCGGCAGCACGCACGGGGTGAAGGCGATGCCGATGCCGATCAGCAATGCCCACAGCGGCGAGAACGGCAGGCTGGCCGGTACGGCGGGGGCTTCAGCCGGTGCAGAGGCTGAGAGCGGCGCGGCTGCGGTGGCGCTGACCGCGTCCAGCGGGATGGTTCGGGTTTCCGGCGGGTAGCAAAAACCGGCTTCGGCGCAGCCCTGATAGGTGACGCTGAGGCTGGCGTTGGCCGCCGCCTGTTGTAGCGGCACCTGCAGATTCAACTGCTGTTTGAAAATCGCCACTTCGCCGAAGAACTCGTCCTTGTGGCTCAATCCTTCGGGCAGGGTAAAGACGCCGAGCGTTGCCTGCTGCGGCACCAGTTTGATCTGCTGGCGATACAGGTAGTAGCCGGGGCGGATCTGCCAGTTCAGCGTTACCAGGCCGCCTTGCTGTTTGAAATCGAAGGCGAAGGCCCGATCGACGGGCACGAACTGGCTGCCGCCCTTCGGCGCGAACAGCGAAGCCTGCGCCGCCTGCGGCAGGAAGCACAGGCTGCACAGCAGCAAAATCAGTTTAATGAAGCGTTGATCCATGACAGGTAGTCTTTATCTCCGGCCATCACCGGCAAGACCAGCAGCTCGGGCGTCTGGTAGGGGTGATGTTGTTTCAGGGTGTCGAGCAGGGCCTGCTGACGGCGGCGATCGCTTTTGAACAGCATCTGCACCTCGTATTCCTGTTCCAGTTTCCCTTCCCAGTAATACAGCGAGGTGGCGCCGGGCAGCAGCGTGGCGCAGGCCGCCAGCTTATCGCCCAGGACCCGCGCCGCCAGTTCCTGGGCGCTGGCTTCATCGGGTGCGGTACAGAGTATGACGACAGCTTCGCAATCAGACATCTTCAGCCCTCTCATCGGTTCGAATGGGCACTATACCCTGAAGGCGGATTGGCTAGAAGGCGAGTTTATCGCCAAAAGGAAAACCGGGGCCGCAGCCCCGGTCGAAGCGTTACAGCATGACGCTGCCGAGCAGGAAGCCGAATACCACCGCGAAGATCACGCCCATGGTGCCGGGAATGAAGAACGGATGGTTGAACACGAAGCGGCCGATGCGCGTGGTGCCGGTATCGTCCATCTGCACCGCGGCGACCAGCGTCGGGTAGGTCGGCAGGATGAACAGGCCGGAAACGGCGGCGAAGGAGGCGACGGCGGTCAGCGGCGACACGTTCAGCGCCAGCGCCATCGGCATCAGCGCCTTGGCGGTGGCAGCCTGCGAGTACAGCAGCGCCGAGCAGAAGAAGAAGATCACCGCCAGCAGCCACGGGTGCGCCTGAATGACGCTGCCGGCCGTCTCTTTGATCCAGTCGATGTTGGCCTGTACGAAGGTGTCGCCCAGCCAGGCGACGCCGAGGATACAGATACAGGCGCTCATGCCGGCCTTGAAGGTGCTGGAGTTCAGCACCATGTCGGTGTCGACGCGGCACAGCAGGGTGGTCAGCGTGGCGACGCTCAGCATGATGATCAGGATGGCGTTGGTGGTGTTCATCAGCGGCTTGGCCACCAGGCCCAGGCCCGGGCTGTTGATGATGGCGTAGGCGACCACGCACAGCACACCCAGCAGGAACAGCAGCACCGAGGTTTTGGCGCGCGGTTTGATCGCCAGCGCGTTGTTGCCGCGCAGGGTGATTAGGCCTTCTTCCAGGCGTTTCAGGTACACCGGATCGTTAGACAGTTTGGAGTCGAACAGCCAGGTCACCAGCAGCGACATCACCAGCACCGCGCAGAAGGTGGACGGGATCACCACCATCAGCAGATGCAGGTAGCTGACGCCGTGGCCTTCCATCACCGAAGACATGTACACCACCGCGGCGGAGATCGGCGAGGCGGTGATGGCGATCTGGGCGGAGACGACGGCGGTCGACAGCGGTCGGCAAGGTTTAATGCCCTGTTCTTTCGCCACTTCGGCGATCACCGGCAGCGCCGAGAGCGAGATGTTGCCGGTGCCGGCGAAGATGGTCAGGAAGTAGGTGACGATAGGAGCGAGAATGGTGATATGTTTGGGGTTCTTGCGCAGCAGCTTTTCGGTCTGCTGCACCAGGTAATCCATCCCCCCGGCGACCTGCATGGCGGAGATCGCCGCGATCACCGCCATGATGATGGAAATCACGTCGAAAGGAATGCTGCCCGGCTTGACGCCGATCAGCGCCAGGACCAGAACGCCCAATCCCCCCGCGAACCCGATACCGATACCGCCCAACCTGGCCCCTAAAAAGATGGCCAGCAGAACGATAACCAATTCTACGGCTAGCATAGTGTTTACTCCTTAAAATGAGATTTCCCGTCATCCTTGAAACTGCATCGGTGTTGGCTGCGAGCGCTCACCCCAGTCACTTACTTGAGTAAGCTCCTGGGGACTTGCGCTCTTGCCGCCTTGATGCAGTCCCAATGATTTAGGGTGTAAATTGAAAATAAAACGTTAAAATTTTGTGGGCGCCTAAAAGTAAAAAGGCACGCTATCCAGAGGATTTAGCGTGCCTTTCAGGGCTACCGGGTAGGTCTGTTATTGTTCATTTTCATCCGTATAGCGTTTGGCTTTATAGGCCGGGTGCATCAGGTTCTCCACGGAGAAGATGTCATCCAGCTCGGCTTCGGTCAGCAGGCCGCGTTCCAGCACCACTTCGCGCACGCTCTTGCCGGTTTCGGCGCAGATCTTCCCGACGATGTCACCGTTGTGGTGGCCGATGAACGGGTTCAGATAGGTGACGATACCGATCGAGTTGAAGACGTAGTGTTCGCAGACTTCTTTATTCGCGGTGATGCCGTTAATGCATTTTTCCAGCAGGTTGTAGCAGGCGTTGGTCAGGATGTGGATCGACTCGAACATCGCCTGGCCGATCACCGGCTCCATCACGTTCAACTGCAGCTGGCCCGCTTCGGCCGCCATGGTAACGCAAGTGTCGTTGCCAATCACCTTGAAACACACCTGATTGACCACTTCCGGCACCACCGGGTTCACTTTGGCCGGCATGATGGACGATCCCGCCTGCAGCTCCGGCAGGTTGATTTCGTTCAGGCCGGCGCGCGGGCCGGAGGAGAGCAGGCGCAGGTCGTTGCAGATTTTGGACAGTTTCACCGCCAGGCGTTTGAGCGCGCTGTGCACCATCACGTAGGCGCCGCAGTCGGAGGTGGCTTCGATCAGGTCTTCCGCCGGCACCACCGGCAGGCCGCTGACTTCCGCCAGTTTTTGCACCGCCAGCGGCTGATAGCCTTCCGGGGTGTTGAGCGCGGTGCCGATGGCGGTGGCGCCCAGGTTCACTTCCAGCAGCAGCTCCGCGGTGCGGTGCAGGTTGCGGGTCTCTTCGTTCAGCAGCACGCTGAAGGCGTGGAATTCCTGGCCGAGGGTCATCGGCACCGCGTCCTGCAGCTGGGTGCGGCCCATTTTCAGAATGGTTTCGAACTCTTTCGCCTTGCGATCGAAGCCTTCGCGCAGCTGGTTGATGGCGTCGATCAGTTTCTGGTTGGAGGCGTACACCGCGATGCGGAATCCGGTCGGGTAGGCGTCGTTGGTGGACTGGCATTTATTGAGGTGATCGTTCGGATTCAGGTACTGGTATTCGCCTTTTTGATGGCCCATCAGCTCCAGGCCGATGTTCGCCAGCACTTCGTTGGTGTTCATGTTCAGCGAGGTGCCCGCGCCGCCCTGGAATACGTCCACCGGGAACTGATCCATGCACTTGCCTTTATCCAGCACCTCGTCGCAGGCCTGGATGATCACGTCGGCGATTTTGCGCGGGATGGTTTTGAGTTCTTTGTTGGCCATCGCCGCGGCCTTTTTCACCATCACCATGCCGCGAACGAACTCGGGGACATCGCTGATTTTGCTGTTGCTGATGTAGAAGTTTTCAATCGCACGCAGAGTGTGAACTCCGTAGTAAGCGTCTGCGGGGACTTCACGTGTTCCTAACAGGTCTTCTTCGATACGAATGTTGTTTGACATGAGAACCTTCTCTATGTGTTGCTGCCGAATTAATAATTTGTCAGGTCAAGGCTAAAGGGCACAGCCTAAATTAATATTGCCGAAGGCTTGGGGCGTGAAACGATTAACCAAATCGCCCGTTGCTGCCCAGATCATATGCTGGTTGATAAGAAATGACTGAATCCAGATCACCTTATGGCGTTTAAGGATATGCCCTTTTCCGGTTCTGTGACTTCTTTCACGTTTGTGAACTTTAGCAATAAAAACCGGCTCTCGGTTGAAATGGTGGGGGGATGCCCTCATTGTAATGGTGTCGGCCGTTTACGGCCTCTTTTTTCGCGCCGTCGCCCCCGTGGCGGCCGCGCTTTACCTACCGATAGGAGAACCAGGTGCGCTGGTTACCGCTACTGCTGATATTTCTGCTGGCTTACATAGAAATATCCATCTTTATCAAAGTCGCCGCCGTGCTCGGCGTGGCTGTCACCTTGTTGCTGGTGGTGTTCAGCTCCTGCGTCGGCATTTCGCTGGTGCGCAATCAGGGCATGAAAACCTTCGTCCAGATGCAGCAAAAACTGGCGGCCGGCGAAAGCCCGGCGGCGGAAATGGTGAAAAGCGTTTCGCTGGTGCTGGCGGGCTTCCTGCTGCTGATTCCGGGCTTCTTCACCGACTTCCTCGGCCTGCTGCTGCTGCTGCCGCCGGTGCAAAAATCGCTGACGCTGAAGCTGATGCCGCATCTGTCGGTGTATCGCCCCGGCGGTTGGACGGGCGGCGACGCCGCCAACGGCAACACCTTTGACGGCGAATTCCAGCGCAAGGACGACGAGCGCCCGGTGCTGGAACATCGCCCGGACGAGGATCGCAAACCTCACGATCGTTAAGCAAACGCGGCCCAGGCCGCGTTTTTCATCTCTGCGGCACTCGCCGAACCAAAAATGCGAAATTTTTTTCGCTAGCCCCCTTGAAGGGGGCTGGAACGCCCCCATCTCAAATGCCACGAGGCCGGTAATAACAACCACCCGGTGTACAACCCTAAATCTGATAGAGACCTTCTTACAGGAGAGCGTTCAATGAGTATTCGTCCATTGCATGACCGCGTTATCGTCAAGCGCAAAGAAGTTGAATCAAAATCTGCTGGCGGCATCGTCCTGACTGGCTCTGCTGCGGGTAAATCCACTCGCGGTGAAGTGGTTGCAGTGGGTAAAGGGCGTGTGCTGGAAAACGGCAACATCCAACCGCTGGATGTGAAAGTTGGCGATATCGTGATTTTCAACGACGGCTACGGCGTGAAAGCAGAGAAGATCGACAATGAAGAAGTGTTGATCATGTCCGAAAGCGACATTCTGGCAATTGTTGAAGCGTAATTGCGCTTTATCTTCTGAACTGAACGAGTTGAAGGGAAATACCAATGGCAGCTAAAGACGTAAAATTCGGCAATGACGCTCGCGTGAAAATGCTCCGCGGCGTGAATGTTCTCGCTGATGCAGTAAAAGTGACCCTGGGCCCGAAAGGCCGCAACGTAGTGCTGGATAAATCTTTCGGCGCACCGACCATCACCAAAGACGGCGTTTCCGTTGCGCGTGAAATCGAACTGGAAGACAAGTTCGAGAACATGGGCGCACAGATGGTGAAAGAAGTGGCCTCCAAAGCGAACGACGCGGCGGGCGACGGCACCACCACTGCAACCGTACTGGCTCAATCCATCATCACCGAAGGCCTGAAAGCGGTTGCTGCAGGCATGAACCCGATGGATCTGAAGCGCGGCATCGACAAAGCGGTTGTCGCTGCGGTTGAAGAACTGAAAAAACTGTCCGTGCCTTGCTCCGACTCCAAAGCTATCGCTCAGGTCGGCACCATCTCCGCCAACTCCGACGAAACCGTGGGTAAACTGATCGCGGAAGCGATGGAGAAAGTGGGCAAAGAAGGCGTTATCACCGTTGAAGAAGGCACCGGCCTGCAAGACGAGCTGGACGTGGTTGAAGGTATGCAGTTCGATCGCGGTTACCTGTCCCCATACTTCATCAACAAGCCGGAAACCGGTTCTGTTGAGCTGGAAAGCCCGTTCATCCTGCTGGCTGACAAGAAGATCTCCAACATCCGCGAAATGCTGCCGGTGCTGGAAGCCGTTGCCAAAGCAGGCAAACCGCTGCTGATCATCGCTGAAGACGTTGAAGGTGAAGCGCTGGCGACCCTGGTGGTCAACACCATGCGCGGCATCGTGAAAGTGGCTGCCGTTAAGGCACCTGGCTTCGGCGACCGTCGTAAAGCCATGCTGCAGGACATCGCTACCCTGACTGCCGGTACCGTTATCTCTGAAGAGATCGGTCTGGAGCTGGAAAAAGCCACCCTGGAAGACCTGGGTCAGGCGAAACGCGTTGTCATCAACAAAGACACCACCATCATCATCGATGGCGTGGGCGACGAAGCGACCATCCAGGGCCGCGTTGCTCAGATCCGTCAGCAGATCGAAGAAGCGACCTCTGACTACGATCGTGAAAAACTGCAGGAGCGCGTAGCGAAACTGGCCGGCGGCGTTGCCGTTATCAAGGTTGGCGCAGCGACTGAAGTTGAAATGAAAGAGAAGAAAGCACGCGTTGAAGACGCCCTGCACGCGACCCGCGCTGCAGTGGAAGAAGGCGTGGTTGCCGGCGGTGGCGTCGCGCTGATCCGCGTTGCAGGCAAAATCGCCGCGCTGAAAGGCGACAACGAAGACCAGAACGTGGGTATCAAAGTTGCGCTGCGCGCAATGGAAGCCCCTCTGCGTCAGATCGTGGTCAACGCCGGTGAAGAAGCTTCCGTTATCGCCAACCAGGTGAAAGCGGGCGAAGGCAGCTACGGCTACAACGCTTACTCTGAAGAATACGGCGACATGATCGCGATGGGTATCCTGGATCCAACCAAAGTGACCCGTTCTGCTCTGCAGTACGCGGCTTCCGTGGCTGGCCTGATGATCACCACCGAATGCATGGTCACCGACCTGCCGAAGGCTGACGCACCGGATCTGGGCGCAGCAGGCGGCATGGGTGGCATGGGCGGTATGGGCGGCATGATGTAATCATCCCCCACACGCTTGTGTGCTGAGAACCCCGGTCAAGTGACCGGGGTTTTTTTATGCCTGAGCGCCGCCGCACTGTATTTGATGATATTTTTGCCGCCGGAGGCGATTTAACTGGTAAACTGGTAAGTCATCAGCTGTCGCTCAAGACGTTGGCCCGCTAGCCGTGGCAACGGATGCTTAAGAGATGGCATCGCTTTCTGATAAGCTTTTGCGTAATTCTCAACATCGAATGGGGAACAAGATGCGGATTAAAGCCTTACTGGGTCTTTCGGCAGCGATGCTGCTGGCGGGTTGCAGCACCACTCATGAACTGACCGCTGCGGGTCAGCAGATCAAGTTCACCGACAGCAAGCCGGCGGCGGAATGCCAGCTGCTGGGGGAAGTGACCGGCACCCAGAGCAACTGGCTGTCCGGCAACGGCGGTGAGGGCAGCTCCATGCGCGGTGCGGCCAACGATCTGCGCAACAAGGCGGCGGCGATGGGCGGCAACGTCATTTACGGCGCCAACAGCCCAAGCCAGAACCTGCTCTCCAGCTTCGCGCCGCTGGACAGCAAAATGGTCGGCCAGGTTTACAAGTGCCCGTAAGGCGCTGAGGCCAAACGCCGCACAGAGATAAAAAAAGAGGAATGCCACGGCATTCCTCTTTTCGTTCCATCGGGCCATGTGGCGCGCGTCATTCCTGCATCAGGCGCAGGTCGATCGGCGTTTTGCTCGGTTCGCCGCCCACTTCACGCGTCAGGCGCGGCACCAGATAACCGGACACCTTGCTCAGCAGCGCCTGCATGATGACGCGCGCTTCATCGTCGCTGACCATGAAGTGCGCCGCGCCCTGCACCTTGTCCAGCACGTGGATATAGTAGGGCAGGATGCCGGCGTCGAACAGCGCGTTGCTGAGCGCCGCCAGCGTGTCGGCATCGTCGTTGACGTCGCGCAGCAACACGCTCTGGTTGAGCAGCGTGACGCCGGCGAGGCGCAGCTGGGCCATGGCGCTCCGCAGCTCGCGGTCGATTTCGTTGGCGTGGTTGATGTGCGTGACCATCAGCACCTGCAGGCGCGAGGCTGACAGCAGGCGGCACAACGCCGGCGTAATGCGCGCCGGGATCACCACCGGCAGACGGGTGTGAATACGCAGGCGTTTCAGGTGCGGGATGGCCTCCAGTTCGCCGACCAGCCACTCCAACTCGCTGTCTTTGGCCATCAGCGGGTCGCCGCCGGAAAAAATGATCTCGTCGAGTTCCGGGTGTTGGCGGATATAATCCAGCGCCTGCCGCCAGTTGTTCTTGTTGCCCTGATTATCCTGATAGGGGAAGTGGCGGCGGAAGCAGTAACGGCAGTTGACCGCACAGCCGCCTTTGACCAGCAGCAGCGCGCGATTGCGGTATTTGTGCAGCAGGCCCGGCACCACGCTGCGCTGCTCATCGAGCGGATCGGTGGTGAACCCTGGGGCGTTGATGAACTCTTCTCTGGCGGTCA
The DNA here is from genome assembly GCF_900215445.1 of Serratia sp. JKS296. NCBI lineage: Bacteria > Pseudomonadati > Pseudomonadota > Gammaproteobacteria > Enterobacterales > Yersiniaceae > Serratia > Serratia sp. JKS296. Next base: position 4,608,280 of record NZ_OCMX01000001.1, on the reverse strand, counting down.
GCACCTGGCGCAGCAGCGGGTCGTTGGCATCGCCGGGGCGCATGCGCGCAGCGAAGGCGCGCGGCACGCGCAGGGCAAACAGCCGGCGGGCATCTCGCCCCTGCGGCAGTTCCGGGTGCGTATTCAGTGACAAAAGCTGCAGTAATTCATCGGGATCGGTAATAACATCGGCGAGTTGATGCAACCAATCTTCTCTATGTGCCGTACTTTGGGTTATAATGTGTGCCATTTTTTTGGCTAAGCTACCAGTTCAAATATTCAGAGGGCCATCATGGCGACTTATTCTAGCAACGATTTCCGTCCGGGTCTTAAAATCATGTTCGAGGGCGAACCTTACGCCGTCGAAGCCAGTGAGTTCGTTAAGCCGGGCAAAGGCCAGGCGTTTGCACGCGTGAAAATGCGTCGTCTGCTGACCGGCACCCGCGTGGAAAAAACCTTCAAGTCTACCGATTCTTGCGAAGGCGCAGACGTGATGGACACCAACATGAACTACCTGTACAGCGACGGTGAGTTCTACCACTTCATGCACCCTGAGTCTTTCGAACAGCATCAGGTTGACGGCAAAACCGTCGGTGACGCGGCCAAATGGCTGCAGGATAACGCAGAGTGCATCATCACCCTGTGGGATGGCCGTCCAATCGCCGTTCAGCCGCCGAACTTCATCGAAGCGGAAATCACCGATACCGATCCTGGCCTGAAAGGCGATACCGCAGGGACTGGCGGCAAGCCGGCGACCCTGAGCACCGGCGCCGTGGTGAAAGTGCCGTTGTTCGTCCAGATCGGCGAAGTGATCAAGGTTGACACTCGCTCTGGCGAATACGTCTCTCGCGTTAAATAAGTTTCAAAACAGAGGAACCCTGGCGGTTCCTCTGTTTTACCCCATCCCCGTTCGTTGGCAGAAAATCCGCATGTTCAAGAAAACGTTGTTGGCCGTGCTCTCCCTGTTGTTCCTTTTCTCCCTCAGCAGTTGCAATACGTTTCGCGGTTTCGGCGAAGACGTTCAGCATCTCGGCGGCGCCATTTCGCGCACGGCCAGCTGACCCGGCCCTTAACCCGATGTATTCGCGCCACAAAGCCGGTGGCGATTCCACTCTCTGCGCCAATTTTGACTACGCTTAGAAAGCCGTACTTTTTCATCAACGACAAATAAGGACTTTCTTATGCTGAAGAAAAGTATTATCGCGATCTTCTCTTTGATGATTTTGAGCTCGCTGACCGCCTGCAACACCACCCGCGGTGTGGGTGAAGACATTCAGGCCGGCGGCAAGGCTATTCAGCGCAGCGCGGAATAATCCGCATTCCACCCGGCGGCGTTCCGGCTGCGGAGAGCCGCCACATTTCTATCCCTTGCCTGCGCGTTAACGCTGCTGCTATCCTGCCGCAGTGCGGGTGAGGTTGCCCGCCATTCATCACTCAGCTGAACGGGACGACCCGTTTACGCGTCATTTTATCGGGGACGACCCCAGTGGTAGGGAGGCCGTCTCATGGCCTGGATTATTTTGCTTATCGCCGGTTTGCTCGAAGTGGTTTGGGCTATCGGTCTGAAATACACCCACGGTTTTACCCGGCTGACGCCGAGCATCATCACCATCGCCGCAATGGTGGTCAGCATGTTGCTGTTGGCCAACGCCATGAAAACGCTGCCCGCCGGCACCGCCTACGCGGTGTGGACCGGCATCGGCGCGGTGGGCGCGGCCATCATGGGCATGGTGCTGTTGGGGGAATCGACCAATATTGCGCGCATCATCAGCCTGTGCCTGATCGTGGTCGGCATCCTCGGGCTGAAGTTCAGCAGTCACTGATCGGCGGACTGCTGCACCCAGATCAGCGCATCGGTGGCGAAACCGTAGCCCTTGGCTGTCTGCAATAAACGGTTGCGTACGCTGGCGTCAAGCGTCGGCGTGCGCGACAGGATCCACAGATAGTCGCGGTTAGGGCCGCAAACCAGCGCGTAGCGATATTCCGGATCCAGGGCTATCACGTTGTAGCCGCCATAGAAGGGGCCGAAGAACGACACTTTCAGCGCCGCGACCTGCGGTGAACCGATAAAGTAGGCTTTGCCTTCGCTTTCTTGCCATTGCTGTTTTTGCGCATTGAAGCCGCGATTGATGACTTTCAGTCCGCCGTCGGCGCGCGGGCCGTAATGGGCGGTCACCTGCTGCAAACCGCGTTCAAAACGATGATCCAGACGAGCGATCTCATACCAGGTGCCGAGATAGCGCTGGCTGTCGAAAGGGGTCACGACCCTGATGTCTTTAGGCGGGGAGACGCTGCAGGCCACGGAGAGCAGGGCGGAAAGCATGACGCTAAGCTTTGACCATAAACGCATCGGTGACTCCTGTTTACCGGGGGCGAGTAGACAGTGTAGCCGATGAGAAAAGGGCGGCCAACGGGCGTTGGCCACCCGAGCGGTTTACAGCGTGATGACGCCGATGACGGTGACGACGCTGAGTATCGCCGCCAGACCGTAGAACACCCATTTGCCTGCCGGCACGTGGATCTTCAGATCGTGCATCGCATGGTGGATGCGGTGCAGGCCGCACCACAGCGGCAGAATGATCATCAGCAGCAGGAACAGGCGGCCGATCAGGCTCTGGCAGAACGCCAGCACGCGCTCGTAACCCAGCGCTTCACCGGGGAACAGCCCCAGCGGCAGCAGAATGCCGACCAGCAGCACGATGGCCGGCGCGACAATCGCGCCCCACATGCCGCCGGCGCCGAACAATCCCCAGAAAACCGGCTCGTCGGAGCGTTTAGGTGCTTGATTTATCATGATTCCTCCGGATTAGAACAGGGCCACGGCCAGGATGACCACGCTGACGACGATCGTGACGGCCCATAGCCCTTTCACGATGGGGCCCGGTCCCATTTTCTCGCTGTTGACCACGATATTGGCGGCCTTCGGCGCCAGATCGAACCAGGTTTTGGTGTGCAGCGCCGCCGCCAGCAGGGCGACGACGTTGATTAACAGCACCAGCGGGTTCTGCAAGAAGCCGACGAAGCCGGCCCAGCTCTCGGCGCCGCCCTTCAGCGCGAACACGCCGTAGAGCAGCACGATGCTGAACCAGACCGCCAGCACCGAGGTGCCTTCACGCAGCATGTAGAAACGGTAGAAGCCGAGCTTTTGCCACCAGGTGGGCGTCATGGTGCGCACATAGGGCTTACGTTGAGTTGTCATGGCAATTTTCTCCCTTATTGCGGCTTCAACATGGCGATCATGAAGTCTTTGGCGCTCTCCACCTTGCCTTGCTGGATAGCTGCGGCGGGATCGACGTGTTTCGGACAGACTTCGGAGCAATAGCCGACGAAGGTGCAGCTCCAGACGCCGTTTTGGCCGTTGAGCTGCGGCATGCGCTGTTTCTTGCCGTGGTCGCGGTTGTCCAGGTTATAGCGGTGCGCCAGCGTGATCGCCGCCGGGCCGATAAACTCGGGGTTGAGGCCGAACTGCGGGCACGCCGCGTAGCACAGGCCGCAGTTGATGCAGCCGGAGAACTGGTGGTACTTGGCCATTTGCGCCGGGGTCTGCACGTTCGGGCCATCCTCCGGTTTGCGATCGTTGCCGATGATGTACGGTTTGATCGCCTCCAGGCTTTCGATGAAGTGGGTCATGTCGACCACCAGATCGCGCTCGATCGGGAAGTTGCCCAGCGCTTCGACCTTCATGCCGCCGACGTAGTCGCGCAGGAAGGTTTTGCACGCCAGCTTCGGCACGCGGTTGACCATCATGCCGCAGGAGCCGCAGATCGCCATGCGGCAAGACCAGCGGTAGGAGAGGTCCGGCGCCAGGTTATCCTTGATGTAGCCCAGCGCATCGAGCAACGAGGTCTGTTCGTCGTAAGGCACGGCGTAAGTGACGAAATGCGGTTCGGCGTCGCTTTCCGGGTTATAGCGCATGACGTCGATCTTCAGGGTTTGCATCTCAGCCATTTGCCTGCTCCTTATTCTTTTTCTCCTGCGCTTCGGCTTCTGCGCCGTAGACGCGTTTGGCCGGCGGCAGCTTGGTGATTTTCACGTCGCTGTATTCGAGACGCGGCGCGCCCTGCGGGTTATGGAACGCCAGCGTATGCTTGAGGAAGTTGACGTCGTCACGCTCGGTGCAGCCTTCGTCCAGGCGCTGATGGGCGCCGCGCGACTCTTTGCGGTTAAACGCGGAGTGCGCCATACATTCGGCGACGTCCAGGCCGTAGCCCAGCTCGATGGTGTACAGCAGATCGGTATTGAACACGCTGGAGTTGTCGGTGATTTTGACGCGTTTGAAGCGCTCTTTCAGCTCGGCCAGCTTATCGATGGTTTTTTGCATCAGCTCCGGCGTGCGGTAGATGCCGCAGCCTTCTTCCATCGACAGCCCCATTTCGTCGCGGATCTTCGCCCAGTTTTCGTTGCCTTCCTGCTTCATCAGGTTGCTCAGGCGGGTTTCGACGTCGCGGGTTTGCGCATCCAGCGCGCTGCCGTTGGCCGGCGCGGTTTCCAGCGCGCGGCGCGCCGCGTGCTCACCGGCGACGCGGCCGAACACCACCAGTTCCGCCAGCGAGTTGGAGCCGAGGCGGTTGGCGCCGTGCAGGCCGACGGAGGAGCACTCGCCGACCGCGAACAGCCCCTTGATGCGGGTTTCACAGTTCTGGTCGGTTTCAATGCCGCCCATGGTGTAGTGCGCGGTAGGGCGCACCGGGATCGGATCTTTCACCGGATCGACGCCGACGTAGGCCTTGGCCAGTTCGCAGATGAACGGCAGCCGCTCCAGCAGCTTTTTCTCGCCCAGGTGGCGCAGATCGAGGTAGACCACGTCGCCGCGCGGGGTGGCGATGGTGCGGCCGGCGCGCCATTCGTGCCAGAAAGCCTGCGACACCTTGTCGCGCGGGCCCAGCTCCATGTATTTGTTCTTCGGTTCGCCCAGTGGGGTTTCCGGGCCCATGCCGTAGTCTTGCAGGTAGCGGTAGCCATCCTTGTTCACCAGGATGCCGCCTTCGCCGCGGCAGCCCTCGGTCATCAGGATGCCGGAACCGGGCAGGCCGGTCGGGTGATACTGCACGAACTCCATGTCGCGCAGCGGTACGCCGTGGTGGAACGCCATGCCCATGCCATCCCCGGTCACAATGCCGCCGTTGGTATTGTAGCGGTAAACGCGCCCGGCGCCGCCGGTGGCCATCACCACCGCGTTGGCGCGGATCTGCACGCGGGTGCCTTCCATCATGTTGAGCGCCACCAGGCCGCGCGCCTGGCCATCATCCACCAGGATATCCAGCACGAAGTGCTCGTCGAAGCGTTGAATTTGCGGGTATTTCAGCGAGGTCTGGAACAGGGTGTGCAGCATGTGGAAGCCGGTCTTGTCGGCGGCGAACCAGGTGCGTTCGATCTTCATGCCGCCGAAGCGCCGCACGTTGACTGAGCCGTCCGGTTTGCGGCTCCACGGGCAGCCCCACTGCTCGAGCTGGGTCATCTCGCGCGGGCACTGATGCACGAAGTGATCGACCACATCCTGCTCGCACAGCCAGTCGCCGCCGGCGACGGTGTCGTGGAAGTGGTAGTCGAAGGTATCGTGATCCTGAGTGACGGCGGCGGAGCCTCCCTCGGCGGCGACCGTGTGGCTGCGCATCGGGTAGACCTTAGAGATCAGCGCGATTTTCAGTTGGGGATTGGCTTCCGCTGCGGCTATTGCTGCACGTAAACCAGCGCCCCCGGCCCCAATAATGGCAAGATCGGCGTTAAAGGTTTGCACTGCATTCCTCCAATGTTCTTGTTAAGAACGGCAAGTTAAATATCTATGCTTAAAATTTAGCGAACTCTTCGGGTGCTAACTAATTGAACCGATTAATGTTGCTTAAAGGTTAAGGATAGATATCTCCCACCAATAATGGGGAATTAACTATACCTAAAGTTAAGTAGTCGAAATTTGATGTGATCGATTGTTTTGTCGATTAACGCTTGTCCAACAGGCTTACCTGCCTTTTCGCGTGTTCGGCGTGCTTTACCCTTTTTAACGCACTTTTGCCGCCCATTTGTCGGAAATTGGCGTTCTGGCCGGTTGCGCATCGTGAAGAATTTGTTTGGCTGCAAGGATGCGAGTAGACTGCATCCCCTGTTTGATTTCGGAGTTAATTACCATGAGCGAAACGGCAAGCTGGCAGCCTAGTGCACCCATCGCCAATTTGTTGAAACGCGCAGCGATTCTGGCTGAGATCCGGCGTTTCTTCGCCGATCGTGGCGTGCTGGAAGTTGAGACGCCCACCATGAGCCAGGCGACGGTCACCGACGTTCACCTGTTCCCGTTCGAGACGCGTTTCGTCGGGCCGGGGGCGGCAGAGGGCCTGACGCTATACATGATGACCAGCCCGGAATATCACATGAAGCGCCTGCTGGCGGCGGGCAGCGGCCCGATCTACCAAATGGGGCGCAGCTTCCGCAATGAAGAAGCCGGGCGGCATCATAACCCGGAATTCACCATGCTGGAGTGGTACCGTCCGCACTACGACATGTACCGCCTGATGAATGAGGTGGACGATCTGCTGCAACAGGTGCTGGACTGCGAGAGCGCGGAGACCCTGTCCTATCAGCAGGCGTTCCTGCGCCATCTGGACATCGATCCGCTGTCGGCGGAGAAGGCGCAACTGCGTGAAGCGGCGGCCAAACTCGATCTGAGCAACATCGCCGATACCGAAGAAGATCGCGATACGCTGCTGCAGCTGCTGTTCACCGTGGGCGTGGAACCGCATATCGGCCGTGAAAAGCCGGCGTTCGTTTACCACTTCCCGGCCAGCCAGGCGGCGTTGGCGGAGATCAGCACCGAAGACCACCGCGTGGCGGAGCGCTTCGAGGTGTATTTCAAGGGCATTGAGCTGGCGAACGGTTTCCGCGAGCTGACCGACGGCCGTGAACAACAGCAGCGCTTCGAGCAGGACAACCGCAAACGCGCGGAGCGCGGCCTGCCGCAGCAGCCGATCGACTACCGCCTGTTGGCGGCTTTGCAGCACGGCATGCCGGAATGTTCCGGCGTGGCGCTGGGCGTGGATCGTCTGGTGATGCTGGCGTTGGGCGCCGAGAGCCTGAGCGAAGTCTTAGCCTTCCCGGTCGGGATCGCCTGACGTTTCAGGCGGAGAGAAAAGCAAAAAGGGTCGGCATTTGCCGGCCCTTTTTTTATTGCGAGAAACGCTTACAGCCCCCCGGCGTCGCGCTTGGTGTTCGGCGCCGGCGTAGACGGAGGCGTGCGGCCGTTGTTGGTCAACCGCGACAGCGTCTCGGTGCGCACCTGGAACGGCGGGTACGGCAGCGTGATGCCGTGCTCGCGATAACCCGCCAGGATCAGCTGGTGGATCTCATGGCGTAGCGGCATGCGGTGGCCCATCTCGGCGGCGTAAATACGCATCTCGAAGATCTGGATGCCCTGCTGCAGATCGACCAGGTAAACCTCCGGCGCCGGGTTATCCAGCACCAGCGAGCAGCGCTCGGCGGCGTTCATCAGGATCTTGGTCACTTCTTCGCTGTTGGCTTCGCCCGGCGCCGGTACGGTCAGCACCACGCGGGTCAGGGTGTCCGACAGCGACCAGTTGACGAACTGTTCGGTGATGAACGCTTTGTTCGGCACGATGATCTCTTTGCGATCCCAGTCCGAAATGGTGGTGGCGCGGGTGTTGATCTTGGTGACGGTGCCGGTCAGGTTGCGGATCGTCACGGTGTCGCCGATGCGGATCGGTTTCTCGAACAGGATGATCAGGCCGGAGATGAAGTTGGAGAAGATCTCCTGCATGCCGAAGCCCAAGCCCAGACTGAGCGCGGTAACCACCCACTGCAGTTTTGACCATTCGATGCCGATCCAGGCGAAGCTGAGCACCGCGCCGAACAGCAGCAGCAAGTACTTGGTGATGGTGGTGATGGCGTAGCCGGTGCCCGGCGACAGATCCAGGTGCTGCAGCACCGCCAGCTCCAGCAGCGCCGGCAGGTTGCGCACCAGCTGCATGGTGATGATCAGCACCAGAATGGCGATCAGCACCGCGCCGAGGGTGATCGGATGGGCGGTCTCCACGCCGTTGACCGTCGAAGTCACGTCCCACAGCGAAATGTTTTCCAGGAAGGCGAACGCGGAGTGGATCTCGGACCACAGCACGATCACCGACACCAGCGCGATCAGCGTCAGGATCGATCGCACCAGCCGCAGCGACTGGGCGCTGATGGTGTCCAGATCGAAGTCCGAATCGTCCGGATCGATGGCGCCTTCGGTGCTGTTCGGGGTGTGCGAGGTTTCGTCTTCGCCGCGGGCGCGCTGGGCCAGGATGTCGGCGCGGCGCTGTTTGGCGCGATCGAAAGCGATGCGCCGCCGTTGGATCAGCATCCAGCGGCGGATGATGTGGTAGATGACCAGCAGCAGGAACCAGATCGCCACCGAGGTTTCCAGGCGCGCCAACAGCGCCTGCGCGGTGGTGAGGTAACCGACGGTCGACGCCAGCGCCGCCAGCAGCGGCGCCGACAGCAGCAGCCCCCAGAAGGCGCTGTTGAGCATGTTGTCGCCGGAGCCGTTTTTATCCAGATACAGCGGAATGCCGGCGCGTTTCAGGCTGTGGGTGACCAGCGCCAGCGCCAGACACAGCAGGATAAAGCACAGCCGCCCCAGGGTGTTGGCGAACTCGCGTTCTTTCAGGCTATCGAAGGTGATCAGTGCCATGATCAGCGGCACGATCAGCCAGATCGACATCTTGTAGTAGCGCATGGCGCGCGAAACCTGCTTCGCCGGCCAGCGGAAGTGCACGATGAACAGCCCCTGCGGGTGGGCGAAGGCGGCGCAGATCATGCAGATCCACAGGATCGGCAGCGTGGCGGTCACCCCTTTGCCGATCGCTTCCGCCACCGGGTAGTTCCAGGCGCTCTGCAGGCCGTAACCGAGCGCGGCCCACAGCACCGGCAGCGGCATCGCCACCAGAATCGACCAGAACACGGTGCGCACCGTCAGGAAGAATTCGTCCTGCGTCACCTTGCCGACGCGGCTGCTGGCGCGCTCGAGGAAGGCGTGATAGTGCTTGCGCGAACTGATGCTGAAAATCACCAGCAGCAGGGCGCCGAAGATCGGGATCAGCGTTTCGCGGCTGGTCACCATCATCATGAAGGCGCCGCCGAGCTGCGACAGCGTGTCCAGCGACAGGACGCGGGTCAGATCGTGCGCCACGTTGAGCGGATAAGAGAAGTTGATCGGATTGACGTCCGGCACCCAGAACAGATAGCGGTGGGTGGCGTCGCGGATCTCGTTCAACGCTTCGATCAACTGGGTGTTGGCCACCTTCAGCTTGGTCAGCTCAAGGATTTGGGTGTCGCAACCGGACAACAACGAGTTGAGCAGCTCGCGCTGGGTGCGCAGCTGGGCATCGACGATGCGCTGCTCCTGGTTGGTCAGCGCGCTGCCGTCGTCGCGCTTGAATTCGCGCTGCGACAGTTTTTCCAGCTGGTTTTCAAACTGCAGGCGCTGCACGCGCAGCTGGGCCATGTCGCCGTCCAGCTGTTGCGGCTTGGGCATTTCCGGCAGCGTCGCCACCTGGGCGCGCAGGGTTTCCCCCAGCGCCGACGACGAGCCGAGCCATTGGGCCTGTTCGATGATGGTGCTCAGCGCCTGGCGCACCTGCAGCGTCTGCGCCGCCGCCTGCCGCTGCTGCGACGAAATCAGATCCATGCGCTGCGCCTGGCTGTTCAGCGCGGCGGACAGTTCGCGGTTGATCTGCAGCTGTTGGCTGATGCTTCTTGGCAAATCGCCGTTCTGCTCGGCCAACTGCTCGGTTTTTTCCAGCGCCAGTTCCGCTTCGCGTTGGCGCTGGGCGTTGAGGTTGTTGCGCAGCGCCTGCAGCTGAACGTCTATTTTCTCGTGGCGCTTTTTATAGACCTCGGCGCGCATGCGCGCCAGCTCCTGCCGGTTGTTGGCCGACAGCTGCGCTAGCTCCAGCTCGTCCACTTTGGCTTTGCGCGCCGCAGCTTCGGTCTGCAGCAGGGCCAGGGCGGCCTGCGCGTACGGCGTGGTCGGGTTGGCGGGCTGCGCCTGCAGGCGGCGCTGCACTTCCGTCAGCGCACGGCGGGCGTCGGTCTGCTGCTGCGGCAACTGGCCGAGCGAATCGCTGATTTCCCGCGTGCGATCCTGTTCTTGCTGCAGCAGGCGCGCCTGTTCCAGCAGCAGGCTGCTGGTTTGCAGGATCTGCTGTTCCAGCTCGGCGGCCGGCAGATCGTCGCCGTTCGGCAGGATCTTGTTGCTTTCCAGCACCAACTGACGGCGCAGTTCCTGCGTCATCTTCGGGAAATCGTCGATCACTCTCTGATACTGCTCGGAGCGAGTCTGCGACTCTTTGCGCTCCGTCAGCCAGTTGAGGGCGCTTTGCAGCGCCTCGGTGGTTTCCGCCTGATTCGGCGCGTTTTTGCTGCTTTCCGCCTGCTTCAGCTCCTGTTTGAGCTGGGTCTCGGTCGGCACGGGGGCGGCCAGCGCCGGTTGCCACAGCAGGCAACCGAGCAAAAGCGTGATGATCAGGCGCACGGCGTCGATTCCTTTAGAGCGGGGTCTGTGGTGTTTCAGCGGCGGCCGGGATTTCGGCGAAGGCTTCACCCATGCGGGTGACGGTGCCGTTATGCAGCTGCGGCGCGAACTGCACGCTGCCTGCGGTAAACAGGTTGATCACCGTGGAGCCGAGTTTGAAACGGCCCATCTCGGCGCCTTTTTCCAGCGCGATGGCGCCTTCTTCGCCGGCGGCCGGGTAGGTCCAGCGTTTGATGATGCCTTCGCGCGGCGGCGTGACGGTGCCGGCCCAGACGGTTTCGATACTGCCGACGATGGTGGCGCCGACCAGGATTTGCACCATCGGCCCGATGTCTGTGTCGAAGACGCAGATCACGCGCTCGTTGCGTGCGAACAGGTTAGGCACGTTGGCGGCGGTGAGCGGGTTGACCGAGAACAGATCGCCCGGCACATAGATCATTTCGCGCAGTACGCCGGCGCACGGCATGTGTACGCGGTGATAGTCGCGCGGCGCCAGGTAGGTGGTGGCGAACAGGCCGTTGCGGAACGGCTCGGCCAACAGGTAGTTGCCGGCCAGCAGCGCTTCCAGGCTGTAGTGGTGGCCTTTGGCCTGGAAGATTTGGTCCTCGCGGATCGGGCCGAGCTGGCTGATGGCGCCATCGGCGGGCAGCGCCAGCCAGTTGGCGTCGGCGATGATCGGGCGCGCGCCATCGCGCAGCGGGCGCACGAAGAAATCGTTGAAGGTGGCGTAAGACGCCAGGTCCGGGTTTTGCGCTTCCTGCATGTCCACGCGGTAGTAGCGGGCGAAGGTTTTGACCACCAGTTGGGTCAGCCAGCCGGCCCGTTTGTCGGCGCCCCAGCCCGCCAGGCGGGTCAGCGCCAGCTTCGGCAGCCAATATTGCAGTTTAATCTTGATGCTATCCAGCACGTTAACCTCGTGAATCAGGGTAAAGGGCGCGCATTGTAACGAGGGCGCCGCCGCCGTCAATGCCCGCCCGTCAGTGTCAGTCTGCGGCGTCCGTGAAGTTCTTGCGAACCTTCACCTGCGCCATGCTTTCCAGAATGCGGTGGTAATTGTCGAAACGCTCTTCCGCGATGTCGCCTTTCTCCATCGCCGCGCGGATGGCGCAGCCGGGATCGGTATCGTGGCGGCAGTCGCGGAATTTGCAACCACCTAAATAATCACGGAATTCGACAAAGCCGCGGGTAATTTGTTCCGGCTCCAGGTGCCACAGGCCAAACTCGCGCACTCCGGGGGAGTCGATCACGTCGCCGCCATGCTGGAAGTGGTACAGCCGCGCGGCGGTGGTGGTATGTTGCCCGAGGCCCGATACGTCGGAAACCTGATTTACCAGAATTTGCTCTTCAGACGGCGGCAACAGCGCGTTCAGCAGGCTGGATTTGCCTACCCCCGACTGGCCGGCGAAGATGCTGATGCGCCCGGCCAGCGCCTGTTCGAATTCCGCCATGCCTTCCCGCGTCTGGCTGGAGACTTCCAGCACCCGGTAGCCAATCTTGCGATAGATATCCATCATGCCGTCGACCAGCTTGCGCGCTTCGGCGTCCAGCAGGTCAATTTTGTTGAGCACGATCAGCGGCTCGACTTCGAGCGTTTCGCAGGCCACCAGATAGCGGTCGATGATGTTCAGCGACAGCTCGGGCAGGATCGCCGACACGATGACGATCTGATTGATATTGGCGGCGATCGGCTTCACGCCGTCGTAGAAGTCCGGGCGCGTCAGCACCGAGGTGCGCTCGTGCACCGCTTCCACAATGCCCTTCACCCCTTCATGGGCGCCCAGGCCGGGGCGCCACACCACGCGATCGCCGGTGACCAGCGAACGCAGCGTGCGGCGGATGTTGCAGCGGTGCTGAGTGCCATCCGGCGCCTCAACGTCGGCGTGCATGCCGAAACGGCTGATGACGATGCCTTCCTGCGGCTCGCCCAGCTGGGAATCATCCGGTTCCGGTTTGTTATCGGCGCGCTTCAGACGGCGCTGATGGTTCGCCTGCACGCGGCGTTGCTGACCTTTGGACAGTTTGTTCTTACTCACTGCGCCTCACTTGAATCGGTTTTATACCTTTACGTATACGCACAGCTGCGGCGAGGGACTAGCCCCGGGCGCAGCCTTGAACCCGTCAGGGTATATGTCGCCCAAGGCGACCAAAAAGACTATGATACACGCTATTTTATATTAAATAACCGTTGTTAGCCGCCGGCTGCGGCGCGTTGCCACCGGCGGCGCCCGTCGTCTCGTCCGCACAGCGTTTTTCTCTCGGCTTTTAGGCAGGAAACATCATGACAGGAAACGAAAATAACCTGATTTGGATCGATTTGGAGATGACCGGGCTGGATCCCGAGCGCGACCGCATTATCGAGATCGCCACGCTGGTCACCGACGCCAATCTGAACATCCTGGCGGAAGGGCCGGTGATCGCCGTGCACCAATCCGACGAGCAGCTGGCCTTGATGGACGAGTGGAACGTGCGCACCCATACCGGCAGCGGGCTGGTGGAGCGGGTGAAAGCCAGCCGCCAGGACGATCGCGCCGCCGAGCTGGAAACCATCGCCTTCCTGCAGCAATGGGTGCCGGCCGGCAAATCGCCGATTTGCGGCAACAGCGTGGGCCAGGATCGCCGTTTCCTGTTCCGCTATATGCCCGAGCTGGAGGCCTACTTCCATTACCGCTATCTGGACGTCAGCACGCTGAAGGAACTGGCGCGCCGTTGGAAGCCGGAAATTCTCGGCGGCTTTAAGAAGCAGGGCACCCATCAGGCGCTGGATGACATCCGCGAATCGGTGGCCGAACTGGCTTATTACCGCGAACATTTCATTCAGCTTTAAGGCGATGGCGGCCCCTGCGGGGAAAAAACGTCGTTTTTAGCCGCTTAATTCGCCAATCTGGCGCTTTAATCGGCAATCAAACAAAAATCGTGTTTTTTTGCTTTCAGGGGCTTGCGGCAAAAAGGATTTCTCGTATAATGCGCACCCCGTACCGATGAAGAATTTCGTAACGTTCCACCATCGATACGCCGGGCGGGAATAGCTCAGTTGGTAGAGCACGACCTTGCCAAGGTCGGGGTCGCGAGTTCGAGTCTCGTTTCCCGCTCCAAATTCAACAATGTCGCGATGCGGCATGATGAATAAATAAAGCAGTATCAAGCAGTACCTATGCGACGCGGGAATAGCTCAGTTGGTAGAGCGCAACCTTGCCAAGGTTGAGGTCGCGAGTTCGAGCCTCGTTTCCCGCTCCAAAAATTCAAAGGTCACGCCAGTGTTTGGTGACCGGATGCCAAAAGCATCTCTATGCGGGAATAGCTCAGTTGGTAGAGCACGACCTTGCCAAGGTCGGGGTCGCGAGTTCGAGTCTCGTTTCCCGCTCCAATTTTCTCTTCGTTTCAAACTCAAGTCCAACGCCTTATCCGGCGCGGATTTTTGTCCCGTTTTACACGCCTGCTAAAAATGTTGTGAACAGAGTTATCCACAGCCTCTGCACATAAACTCGCCTGCCTGAAAAATCAACGTCATACAAATTAAATATTTATCTATTTGATTTATATGCTTATTTATTTATCCCAAAACGTTATGCCGATCACTTGCTCTTTTTGTTGCAGTTGAAAGACAACGTGTTTTTATTTTTATGCACAAATCCACAGAGTGAGTCTTCCGGCGATAAGCCCGCGCGGCGCACGCCGTCAGGCGTCCCTCGGCAAACCTTTTTCCACAGCCCGTATCAGCCGTTTTTTCTGTGCCGTCTGCACCTCGATGCCCTGCGCTTCGCGGCGGGCGAGCTGTTGCGCCAGCGCCCAGTGGATATGTTCGTCCAGCATGCTGTCCTGGCCCAAACGCGTGCGCAGCGCGAGCACGACGCCGTCCTCATAAGGCGCATTGCCCAGCGCCACGGCGATATTGCGCAGCCAGCGAAGGTGGCCGATGCGGCGTATCGCCGAGCCTTCGGTGATGCGCAGGAATTTTTCTTCTGTCCAGTTGAACAGATCGATCAGCTGCGGCGCATGCAGCGCGGCGCGCGGGCTGAAATCGTCTTCGTCGGTGAGCTGCGAAAAGCGATTCCACGGGCAGATCAGCTGGCAGTCATCGCAGCCGTAGATGCGGTTGCCGAGCAGCGGGCGGAATTCTTCCGGGATCGCGCCTTCCAGCTCGATGGTCAGGTAGGAGATGCAGCGCCGGGCGTCGACGGTATAGGGGGCGACGATGGCGCCGGTCGGGCAAGTGGTGATGCAGGCGACGCAGCGGCCGCACTGTTCTTCCTGCGGCTGATCCACCGGCAGCGGCAGATCGATCAGCAATTCGCCGAGGAAAAACCACGATCCGGCTTCGCGGTTGAGAATTAGTGAGTGTTTACCAACCCATCCGATGCCCGCCTTGGCGGCCAGCGCGCGCTCCATCACCGGCGCAGAATCGACAAAGGGGCGGAAATTCAACTCGCCGCAGTATTCCTGGATCTGATCGCCCAGTTTTTTCAGGCGCTGGCGCAACAGCTTGTGATAGTCACGCCCCAGCGCGTAGCGGCTGACGTAGCCCAACTGCGAATCTTGCAAGGTGCTGGCGAACGCCGCCTTGGCCGGCAGGTAGTTCATGCGTACGCTGATCACTCGCAGCGTGCCCGGCAACAGTTCGTGAGGGCGTGCGCGCAACATGCCGTGGCGCGCCATCCATTCCATCTCGCCGTGGTACTGCTTGTCGAGCCAGGACTGCAGCTTCGGCTCTTCAAGGCTCAGATCGGTATCGCAGATGCCAACCTGCTGGAATCCTAGCGATTGCCCCCATTGCTTGATATGTTGGGCGAGTTGATGAAGATCGAGGGGGTGCGTCATGACGGGCCACAGTGAAAAAGCATACGCTGACAGTTTACCACACTCTGTCTGGCCTGCGGATTGGATCCGTCGCTCGGAACCCGCGGCGGCGGCCTCGCTCGGTATTTCTCTTTACGATTTGATGCAGCGCGCCGGTCAGGCGGCCTACGTGCTGGCGCGCAACGCGTACCCTTCCCGCGACCACTGGCTGGTGCTGTGTGGCCACGGCAACAACGGTGGCGACGGCTATGTGGTGGCGCGTCTGGCGAAGGCGGCGGGCGTGCAGGTGACGCTGATCGCCTGCGAAGGCGCACGTCCTTTGCCACCGGAAGCCGCAGCGGCTCGCGAGGCCTGGCAAGCAGCAGGCGGCGACATTCTGCCGGCGAACAGCCGCTGGCCGGCGTCTGTTTCGCTCATCATCGACGGCCTGCTGGGCACTGGTCTGGGCAGCGCGCCGCGTGCGCCTTACGACGCGCTGATCGAGGCCGCCAACCGCCATTCGGCGCCGGTGGTGGCGCTCGATATTCCGTCCGGCCTGCTGGCGGAAAGCGGCGCGGCGCCAGGCGCGGTGGTGCGTGCCGCCCACACCGTCACGTTCATCGGCCTCAAACCGGGGTTGCTGACCGGCCAGGCGCGTGACTGGGTCGGGCAACTTCATCAGAATGCGCTAGGCTTATCGGGTTGGTTGGCGAAGCAACCGGAGCAGATTCAGCGGCTTACCGCCGAGGTGTTGCCGCGCTGGCTGCATCCGCGCCGTCCTTGCGCTCATAAGGGCGAGCATGGCCGCCTGCTGTTGGTGGGCGGCGATAGCGGTTTCGGTGGCGCCATTCGCATGGCGGCGGAGGCGGCGCTGCGCAGCGGGGCTGGATTGGTGCGAGTGCTTACTCACATTGATCATGTTACGCCGCTGCTGACGGCCAGGCCGGAGCTGATGGCGCAGGCGCTGGACGAGGCGACGCTGCGGCAGGCGATGCAATGGGCGGATGTGCTGGTGATTGGCCCGGGGCTGGGCCAGGCTGAGTGGGGCAAAAACGCCTTGAGCGTGCTGCAAACCAGCGATAAACCAGCCTTGTGGGACGCCGATGCGCTGAACTTGCTGGCATTAAATCCCGAGAAACGGCAGAATCGCGTGATGACTCCGCATCCTGGAGAGGCGGCGCGGCTGTTGAGCTGCAGCACTGCTGACATCGAGAGTGATCGCTTACTTGCCGTGCGCAAGCTGACGGCGCGCTACGGCGGCGTGGCGGTGCTGAAAGGCGCCGGTACGCTGATCGCCGATGAGCAGGGGCAGATGGCGATCGCCGACGTCGGCAACGCCGGCATGGCCTCCGGCGGCATGGGCGATGTGCTGTCGGGCATCATCGGCGGTTTGCTGGCGCAAAAGCTCCCGCTGTATGATGCCGCCTGTGCGGGCTGCGTCGTGCATGGCGCGGCCGGCGATCGCGTAGCGGAAAGACAAGGAACAAGAGGCATGTTGGCGACCGATTTACTGCCGGACATCCTTCATTTCGTTAATCCTGAGTGGGCAAAATAGACTTTATCGAATGAAAGAACTCGTTTTACCTCTGCCGGACGAGGCAGCGACTGTCGCTTTGGGCACCACTTTGGCCAAGGCCTGCGATCGCGCCAGCGTCATCTATCTCTACGGCGACCTGGGCGCCGGTAAAACCACCTTCAGCCGTGGCTTCCTGCAGGCGTTGGGGCATCAGGGCAACGTCAAAAGCCCGACCTACACGCTGGTAGAGCCCTATGCCTTGCAGCCGTTGGCGGTGTATCACTTCGATCTGTATCGCTTGGCCGATCCGGAAGAGCTTGAATTCATGGGCATTCGCGATTACTTCGCGCAAGACGCCATCTGCCTGGTCGAATGGCCGCAGCAGGGCACCGGCGTGCTGCCGGAGCCGGACCTGGCGCTGTACCTCAGTTATCAGGGTGAGGGGCGAGAGGCGAAGATTGAGGCGATTTCCGCATACGGCAGCCAGTTGTTAGACCGCATTCATGGATCACAGGGATGATGCTGCAATGACGCAGGTGTTGAAAAAATTTGCGGTCATCATGCTGATCGCCGTGCTGGGGCCGCTCGGCGCGTTGAACGCGCTGGCGGCGTCCTCGCTGTCCGATATCAAAGTGTCGAACGCCCAACGCGAAGCGACGGTGTCGGTGAGCTTCAATGGTCCGCCGGACTATGCGTTTTTCCCGCTGCACGGCCCGGAACGGGTGGTGCTGGACGTTAATCAGAAGGGCAAGGTCGGCGGTCTTCCGCTCAATTTCAGCGGGCAAAACCTGGTGAAAAGCATTCGTTCCAGCGCGCCGAAAGACGCTCAGAGCGTGCGCCTGGTGTTTGATCTGACCCAGCGCGCCAAAACCCGCGTTTCCACTCGCCAGAACGGCGGCGTGCATACCGTGGTGTTCACCATTTCGGCCGAAGGCGGCGCCAATATCGTGGCGCGTAAAGCGCCGGTGCAAACGCCTCCGCCGGTCGCCGTCAGTCAACCGCCGCGTCAGGCGCCGGTCGCGGTGCGTGAAGCGCCGGAGCCGCCGCTGCGCAAAGCGCCGACGGGATCGAATCCCTTTACCCAAAAACAGACCGTGGTCGCAGGCACCGCCACTGAGGTCACGCCGCGCAGCAGCCGCGTTTCCGCCGGTTCCGGCGATCGGGTGGTGGTGGCGATCGACGCCGGCCACGGCGGCCAGGATCCGGGGGCCATCGGCCCGAGCGGGTTGAAAGAAAAGAATGTCACCATCGCCATCGCGCGTCGCCTGCAGGCGATGCTGGACGCCGACCCGCAGTTCAAACCGGTGCTGACGCGTAACGGTGATTATTTCATCTCGGTGATGGGGCGTTCCGACGTTGCGCGTAAACAGGGCGCCAACGTGCTGGTCTCCATCCATGCGGACGCCGCGCCAAACCGCAGCGCCAGCGGCGCTTCCGTCTGGGTGCTGTCCAACCGCCGCGCCAACAGCGAAATGGCCGGTTGGCTCGAACAGCATGAGAAGCAGTCTGAGCTGCTCGGCGGCGCCGGCGATTTGCTGGCCAATAGCCAGGCCGACCCTTATCTGAGCCAGGCGGTGCTGGATCTGCAGTTCGGTCACTCGCAGCGCGTCGGGTACGACGTGGCGGTGAAAGTGCTGCAGCAGCTGCAGAGCGTCGGATCGTTGCATAAACGCCGGCCGGAACACGCCAGCCTGGGCGTGCTGCGTTCGCCGGATATTCCATCGCTGCTGGTGGAAACCGGATTTATCAGTAATAGCACGGAGGAGCGGCTGCTGGGCAGTAGCGCGTATCAGGAGAAGATTGCCAAGGCCATTCATAACGGCCTGCGCAGCTACTTCCTGGCGCATCCGCTGCAAGCCGACCCAAAGGTGGAAAACCGACCGCTGGACGTCGCAGCGGCGGTTAACACCTCAACACCAGACGTGCGTCAGCCGGAGCCTATCGTCAGCCCGGCCGGCGCGAGCCGCAGCGTTAACGGCAAGACCCAGATCCACGTGGTGAAACGGGCGGAGACGCTGTCCGGCATCGCCGACAGCTACGGCACCACCATGGCGGCGCTGCGGGATCTGAACAAACTGAAGAAAGATGGCGTGTGGGTCGGGCAACGCCTGAAGGTGCCGGCGGGGAAAACCGCCGCCGTCACCGCCGTCGCCAAAGCGAAAACGCCGGCGAAAAGGCCGTCTAAACATAAAGTGGCCCGCGGAGATACGCTGTCCTCCATCGCTTCCCGCTACGGGGTCAGCGTCGGCGATCTGAAACGGGTCAATAATCTGAAGTCGGACGTCGCGCCGCTGGATCGGACGCTGACCATTCCGCAGGCCTAGCGCCACCGCTACAGGAGTCAGCATGCCTATCCAGGTGTTACCGCCACAGCTCGCCAACCAGATCGCCGCCGGAGAGGTGGTTGAGCGCCCCGCGTCGGTCGTCAAAGAGCTGGTGGAAAACAGCCTGGACGCCGGGGCGACGCGCATCGATATCGATATCGAACGCGGCGGCGCCAAGCTGATCCGCATTCGCGACAACGGTTGCGGCATCGGCAAGGACGATCTGGCGCTGGCGCTGGCGCGGCACGCCACCAGTAAAATCAGCACGCTCGACGACCTGGAGGCGATCGTCAGCCTCGGCTTTCGCGGCGAAGCGCTGGCCAGCATCAGTTCGGTGTCCCGTTTGACTCTGACGTCGCGCACCGCCGACCAGAGCGAAGCGTGGCAAGCCTATGCCGAAGGGCGCGAGCAGGCGGTGACGGTCAAACCCGCTGCGCACCCGGTCGGCAGCACGCTGGAAGTGCTGGATCTGTTTTACAACACCCCGGCGCGCCGCAAGTTCATGCGCACCGAGAAAACCGAATTCGGCCATATCGATGAAGTGGTGCGGCGCATCGCGCTGGCGCGCTTCGATGTGGCGATCAACCTCAGCCACAACGGCAAACTGATCCGCCAATACCGGGCGGCGAAGGAAGAAAGCCAGCACGAGCGCCGTTTGGGCAGCATCTGCGGCCCGGCGTTTTTGCAGCATGCGCTGAACATCGACTGGCAGCACGGCGATCTGAGCATCCGCGGTTGGGTGGCGGATCCGGCCGGGGCGCGCCAGCTGGGTGAAATGCAGTATTGTTACGTCAATTGCCGCATGATGCGCGATCGTTTGATCAATCACGCCATTCGTCAGGCCTATCAGGATCAGTTGAAGGACGATCAGCAGCCCGCTTACGTGCTGTATCTGGAGGTCGATCCGCACCAGGTGGACGTCAACGTGCATCCCGCCAAGCACGAGGTGCGTTTCCATCAGGCGCGGCTGGTGCACGATTTTATCTACCAGGCGGTGACCACCGTGCTGCAACAGGCCGGTCAGACTCCGTCGCTGCCGCTGGCGGAAACGCCGGACGAAGCGCCCGCGCCGGTCTGGCAGCAGGAAAACCGCGTCGCCGCCGGCGGCAACCATTTTTCTCAGCCTGCGCCGCGCCGTGAAACGCCGCCACCGGCCGGCACCGCCCGCGAGCGGCCGCCGCAGCCGAGCTGGCAAGCGGCGGGCGGTTATCAGAAACGCGAAGGCGAGCTGTACGGTAAACTGATGCAGCCCGCCGCCGAGCCGCCGGCCGAGGCCGCGCCGGAAGTCTCGATCAAGCCGCCGCTGTTCCCGCCGGCGAAAGCCGCAGCGGAAACGCCGTTGGCGGGCGGCCAGCACAGTTTTGGCCGGGTGTTGATGATCCATCCGCCGTGTTATGCGTTGATTGAACAGCGCCAGCAGCCGGCGTTGCTCAATCTTACGGTGGCCGAGCGCTGGCTGCGTCAGGCGCAGCTCAACCCGCCGACGGAAGGGCTGCGGCCGCAGCCGCTGCTGATCCCAGTCAAGCTGACGTTGGAAAAGAGCGAAGCGGCGGCCATCGCGCGGCATCAGGCGCTGCTGACGATGATGGGGCTGGATCTGCAGGCGGATCACGGCCGTGTGACGCTGCGCGCAGTGCCTTTACCATTACGCCAACAAAATTTACAAAAACTGATACCCGAACTGTTAGGCTATCTGGCCGAACATCAGGAGATGTCGCCCGCGGTGCTGGCCACCTGGCTCGCTCGCCGTCTTGGCAGCGAACATGAACAGTGGAACACCTCGCAAGCGATACAATTGCTGACCGACGTTGAACGACTTTGCCCGCAGCTGGTCAAATCGCCACCGAGCGGACTTTTACAACCCGTTGATTTACAGGCCGCACTGGCGGCCCTCAAGCATGACTGACACTGAAATGACACCACGTCCCCCGGCTATTTTCATCATGGGGCCGACCGCCTCGGGCAAGACCGCGCTGGCGATCGCGCTGCGCGAACGCCTGCCGGTGGAACTGATCAGCGTCGATTCCGCGCTGATTTACCGCGGCATGGATATCGGCACCGCCAAGCCGAGCGCCGAAGAATTGGCGCAGGCGCCGCATCGGCTGATCGATATTCGCGATCCCGCCGAAGCTTACTCGGCCGCGGAGTTCCGCGCCGATGCGCTGAAAGAGATGGCCGACATCACCGCCGCCGGCTGCATTCCGCTGTTGGTGGGCGGCACCATGTTGTATTTCAAGGCGTTGCTGGAAGGATTATCGCCGTTGCCGTCCGCCGATCCCGCGGTGCGCGAGCGCATCGAACGGCAAGCGGCGGAGCAGGGCTGGGAGACGTTGCACCGTCAGTTACAGGCGATCGATCCGGTCGCGGCATTGAGAATTCATCCGAATGATCCGCAGAGACTGTCCAGAGCACTGGAAGTTTTTTTTATTTCGGGTAAAACTTTAACGGAACTGACTAAAATTTCGGGTGAATCGTTGCCGTATCAAGTTCACCAATTTGCGATAGCGCCGACCAGCCGTGAGTTGATCCATCAACGCATCGAGCTGCGGTACCATCAAATGTTGGCGGCGGGTTTTGAGACGGAAGCGCGTGCACTTTTCGCACGGGGTGATTTGCATACGGACTTGCCCTCCATTCGCTGTGTCGGTTACCGCCAGATGTGGTCATACTTGTCTGGTGAAATTAGTTACGATGAGATGGTTTATCGTGGTATTTGCGCAACACGTCAGTTGGCTAAACGCCAAATGACCTGGTTACGGGGTTGGGAGTCGGTCCATTGGTTGGACAGTGAAAAGCCGGGAGAGGCTTTGGACTCGGTGACACAGGTTGTTAGTGCATAGGTTGGGTGATTGTGTACAATTGCTGAGTATTCAGCGCGCAAATTTTTTACGTCGTTTATTTTAGAGCCGACAGGTTCTTAGTTACAAACAACAAGCAAATAAGGAAAAGATAGAATGGCTAAGGGGCAATCTTTGCAAGATCCGTTCCTGAACGCATTGCGTCGTGAACGTGTTCCGGTTTCTATTTATTTGGTGAATGGTATTAAGCTGCAAGGCCAGATTGAGTCTTTTGACCAGTTTGTCATCCTGTTGAAGAACACGGTTAGCCAGATGGTGTACAAGCACGCTATCTCTACCGTTGTCCCGTCACGTCCGGTTTCGCATCACAGCAACAACCCGAGCGGCGGTTCAAGCAACTATCACCATGGCAACAATCCGTCTGCGCAGCAACAGCCGCAGCAGGAAAGCGATGACGCTGAATAAAGCGCGTTGCAAGTCAACCATGACGGGGAGCATAAGCAGCCGCGGGCTGTTTATGTCCCCCAAACTCACGGTGAGTGTCCGTTTGAGAGGTTGCACGCTTGTTTGACCGTTATGAAGCCGGTGAGCAGGCCGTACTGGTTCATATCTATTTCTCGCAAGACAAAGATACGGAAGACCTCAACGAGTTCGAATCGCTGGTCTCCTCAGCCGGTGTCGAAGCTTTGCAAGTGGTGACTGGTAGCCGCAAAGCCCCGCATCCGAAGTACTTTGTCGGCGAAGGAAAGGCCGAAGAAATTGCAGATGCGGTGAAAGCCAGCGGCGCGTCTGTTGTCCTGTTTGATCATTCCCTTTCCCCGGCGCAGGAAAGAAACCTCGAGCGCCTGTGCGAATGCCGGGTGATCGATCGCACCGGGTTGATTTTAGACATCTTCGCCCAGCGTGCCCGCACCCATGAAGGTAAGCTGCAGGTGGAGCTGGCGCAGTTGCGTCACATCGCCACGCGTCTGGTACGCGGCTGGACGCACCTGGAGCGGCAAAAAGGGGGGATTGGCCTTCGCGGGCCGGGGGAAACCCAGCTTGAGACCGACCGTCGCCTGTTGCGCGATCGCATCAGCTTGATTCTGCGCCGCCTGGAGCGGGTAGAAAAGCAGCGTGAACAAGGCCGACGCGCGCGGACCCGTGCCGATGTGCCGACCGTATCGCTGGTGGGCTACACCAACGCCGGCAAATCCACCCTGTTTAACCGAATAACGTCTGCCGAGGTGTATGCGGCGGACCAGCTATTTGCCACCCTGGATCCTACGTTGCGGCGCATTGACGTGCCGGACGTGGGGGATACCGTGTTGGCGGATACCGTAGGCTTCATCCGGCACCTGCCGCACGATCTGGTGGCCGCCTTCAAGGCGACGCTGCAGGAAACGCGCCAGGCATCTCTGCTGCTGCACGTCATCGATGCCGCAGATCCGCGCGTCGATGAGAACATCGAAGCGGTGAACACCGTGCTGGCGGAGATAGACTCGGATGAAATTCCTACACTGTTAGTGATGAACAAAATAGATATGCTGGACGATTTTGTGCCGCGTATCGACCGCAACGACGAAAACCTGCCGATCCGGGTGTGGCTGTCCGCCGCCAGCGGAGAGGGTATTCCGTTGCTGTATCAGGCGTTGACGGAGCGCTTATCGGGGGAGATCGCGCATTACGAATTGCGCTTACCGCCACGGGCAGGCCGTCTTCGCAGCCGTTTTTACCAGCTTCAGGCGATTGAAAAAGAGTGGAACGAAGAAGACGGCAGCATTGGCGTGGTGGTGCGAATGCCGATCGTCGAATGGCGTCGTCTCTGCAAGCAAGAACAGGACCTGATTGACTTTATCGTATGATCATATCCTGTTACATTTATGCTTCGCGAAAGCCTGAAGTACCCAATCACAGAATATGGAGCTAAAACATGGCGTGGAATCAGCCCGGTAATAACGGACAGGACCGCGACCCGTGGGGGAGCAGCAATAATAATGGCGGCAACTCTGGCGGTAACAACAAAGGCGGTCGTGATCAAGGGCCACCTGATTTGGACGATATCTTCCGCAAACTGAGCAAGAAATTGAGCGGTTTCGGCGGGGGCAAAGGCTCCAACAGCAATAGCGGCGGCACCGGCACCTCTGGCCCGGGCTTCAGCGGCCGCATTATCGGTATCGCGGCGGTCGCCGTGGTGGTGATCTGGGCCGCCAGCGGCTTCTACACCATCAAGGAAGCCGAGCGCGGCGTCGTGACGCGTTTCGGCAAGTTCAGCCATCTGGTGCAGCCGGGCCTGAACTGGAAGCCGACCTTCATCGACGACGTGCGTCCGGTGAACGTGGAATCCGTGCGCGAATTGGCGGCGTCCGGCGTGATGCTGACCTCCGATGAAAACGTGGTGCGCGTGGAAATGAACGTGCAGTACCGCGTGACCAACCCGGAAGCGTACCTGTTCAGCGTCGTCAATGCCGACGACAGCCTGAGCCAGGCGACCGACAGCGCCCTGCGCGGCGTGATCGGCAAGTACTCGATGGATCGCATCCTGACTGAAGGCCGTACCGTGGTGCGTAACGATACGCAGCGCATGCTGGAAGAGACCATCCGTCCTTACAACATGGGCATCACGCTGCTGGACGTCAACTTCCAGGCGGCGCGTCCGCCGGAAGAGGTGAAGGCGTCGTTCGACGATGCGATCGCCGCGCGTGAGAACGAGCAGCAATACATCCGTGAAGCGGAAGCTTACGCCAACGAAGTTCAGCCGCGTGCGAACGGCCAGGCGCAGCGTCTGCTGGAAGACTCCAAGGCTTATAAGGACCGCACCGTCCTGGAAGCTCAGGGTGAGGTGGCGCGCTTTGCCAAGCTGTTGCCGGAATACAAGTCCGCACCGCAGATCACCCGCGAGCGTCTGTATATCGAAACCATGGAAAAAGTGCTGGGCCATACCCGTAAGGTGTTGGTGAGCGACAAAGGCAACAACCTGATGGTGCTGCCGCTGGATCAGATGCTGCGCGGCCAAGGCGCGGCGACGGAGAGCGGCAACAAGGATACCAGCCTGATTCGCCTCAATCCGAATCCTGCGCCGGCTGCCAACAGCAGCACTCCGCGCACCAGCGGCGGATCGGTTATGGATCAGCGCCGGGCGAATGCGCAGCGTGACGACACCACTCGCGTAGGGAGAGAGTAATCAATGCGTAAGTCTTTTGTAGTTATTGTCCTCGCGGTGCTGGTGGTGCTGTACGCTTCGCTGTTCGTGGTGCAGGAAGGCCAGCGCGGCATCGTGCTGCGCTTCGGCAAGGTTCTGCGCGACGGCGAAAACAAGCCGCTGGTGTATGCGCCGGGTCTACACCTCAAGATCCCGTTCATTGAGACCGTGAAGAACCTGGATGCGCGCATCCAGACCATGGACAACCAGGCCGATCGCTTCGTGACCAGCGAGAAGAAAGACCTGATCGTCGACTCCTATCTGAAGTGGCGCATCAGCGACTTCAGCCGTTACTACCTGGCGACCGGGGGCGGCGACGTCTCCCAGGCCGAAGTGCTGCTGAAACGCAAGTTCAGCGACCGTCTGCGTTCCGAAATTGGCCGTCTGGACGTGAAAGACATCGTGACCGACTCGCGCGGCAAGCTGATGTCTGACGTGCGTGACGCGCTGAACACCGGCACCGTGGGTGACGGCGAAGAGGTGGCGACCACCGAAGCCGATGACGCTATCGCCTCTGCGGCGGCGCGCGTTGAGCGGGAAACCACCGGCAAACAGCCGCAGGTGAACCCGAACAGCATGGCGGCGTTGGGCATCGAAGTGATCGACGTGCGTATCAAGCAGATCAACCTGCCGGCCGAAGTGTCCGACGCCATCTACCAGCGTATGCGCGCCGAGCGTGAAGCGGTAGCCCGTCGTCTGCGCTCGCAGGGCCAGGAAGAAGCCGAGAAGCTGCGCGCCAGCGCGGATTACGAAGTGACCCGTACCCTGGCGGAAGCCGAGCGTCAGGCGCGTATCACCCGCGGTGAAGGCGATGCCGAAGCGGCCAAGCTGTTCGCCAACGCGTTCAGCCAGGATCCGGATTTCTATGCCTTTATCCGCAGCCTGCGCGCCTATGAAGCCAGCTTCAAGGACAACCAGGACGTGCTGGTACTGAGCCCGGACAGCGATTTCTTCCGCTACATGAAGTCGCCTGATACCCTGCGCAAATAAGCGGCAGGCAATCTGACCGAGGGCCCGTTTACGCGGGCCCTTTCTCGTTTTTGGGGGATGCATGAACTCAACGATTTGGCTGGCGCTCGGGCTGGTTCTGGTACTGGAAGGATTAGGGCCGATGCTGTTTCCGCAGGCCTGGCGCAAAATGATTGTGGCGATGTCGCAGTTGCCGGACGCGACGCTGCGGCGATTTGGCGGTGGAATAGTGGTTGCGGGCTGCGTGATCTACTACATGTTGAGCGGCCGCACGGGTCTTTAAAGTCTAGCCCAAAATTTATGCAATCGTATGCTAAAAGTGCTGAAAATCGAAAATTACGGTGGTAGAATCCATTTTTAAGCAATCGGTGATTTTGAAAAATGGGTAAGAACGTCGTCGTACTGGGCACCCAATGGGGTGACGAAGGTAAAGGCAAGGTTGTAGACCTGCTGACTGAACGGGCTCAATATGTTGTGCGCTACCAAGGTGGCCATAACGCTGGCCACACTCTGGTAATCAACGGTGAAAAAACCGTCCTTCATTTAATTCCTTCAGGTATTCTGCGTGAAAACGTCACCAGCATCATCGGCAACGGTGTTGTTCTGGCGCCGGACGCGTTGATGAAAGAAATGGGTGAACTCGAAGCGCGTGGCATCCCGGTACGCGAACGTCTGTTACTCTCTGAAGCTTGCCCGTTGATCCTGCCTTACCACGTTGCGTTGGATAACGCGCGTGAGAAAGCGCGCGGCGCGAAAGCGATCGGCACCACCGGTCGCGGCATCGGCCCGGCTTACGAAGATAAAGTGGCTCGTCGCGGCCTGCGCGTCGGCGACCTGTTCAACAAAGAAACCTTCGCCGTTAAGCTGAAAGAGATCGTCGATTACCACAACTTCCAGCTGGTCAACTACTACAAAGTTGACGCCGTCGATTATCAGGCGACGCTGGACTACGTGCTGTCTATCGCCGACATCCTGACCGCCATGGTGGTTGACGTTTCCGAACTGCTGGACGGCGCGCGCAAGCGTGGCGACCTGATCATGTTCGAGGGCGCTCAGGGTACCCTGCTGGATATCGACCACGGTACTTATCCGTACGTGACCTCTTCCAACACCACCGCCGGCGGCGTGGCTACCGGTTCCGGCATCGGCCCGCGTTATGTGGATTACGTGCTGGGCATCGTGAAAGCCTATTCCACTCGCGTGGGTGCAGGTCCGTTCCCAACTGAACTGTTCGATGAGACCGGCGAATACCTGTGCAAGCAGGGTAACGAGTTCGGCGCCACCACCGGCCGTCGTCGTCGTACCGGTTGGCTGGACGCGGTAGCGGTGCGCCGCGCCGTGCAGATTAACTCCCTGTCCGGCTTCTGCCTGACCAAACTGGACGTCCTGGACGGCCTGAAAGAAGTGAAGATCTGCGTGGGCTACCGCATGCCGGACGGCCGCGAAGTGGACACCACTCCGCTGGCGGCTGAAGGCTGGGAAGGCATTGAGCCTATCTACGAAACCATGCCGGGCTGGAGCGAAACCACCTTTGGCGTGAAAGAGCACAGCAAGCTGCCTCAGGCTGCGCTGAACTACATCAAGCGCATCGAAGAAGTGACCGGCGTACCGGTAGACATCATCTCTACCGGCCCGGATCGCAGCGAAACCATGATCCTGCGCGACCCGTTCGACGCATAATCAGGCTTTGCGGCATTAAACAAACCGGGCGCGTCCCGGTTTGTTTTTATCCTGACTCCCTCCGATTGCGGTTTCACGTCAAAAAATCCTTTCATAAACCCGCCTTAGGGCGCGGGATTCGCTAAATAATTAGCGACGAACTCTCCGGCTGGTTTATTATCCAATGAGTAATCTTTTGAATAGCGCCGAAAAGCGGCGTATCAGACGGGTAAAGTGATACCCAGAGGTAAGATGTGCAGTTAACAAGTTTTACTGATTATGGCCTGCGGGCGTTGATCTACATGGCCTCGTTGCCGCAGGACAAGATGACCAGCATCTCGGAAGTGACTGAGGTTTATGGCGTGTCTCGCAACCATATGGTGAAGATCATCAATCAGTTAAGCCGGGTAGGTTTTGTCACGGCGGTGCGCGGCAAGCATGGCGGTATACGTTTGGGCAAACCGGCCGAGAGCATTCGCCTCGGTGACGTGGTGCGGGCGCTGGAGCCGCTCGCGCTGGTTAACTGCAGCAGTGAGTTTTGCCACATTACCCCTGCCTGCCGCTTGAAGCAGGTGCTCCACCAGGGCGTACAGAATTTCCTTGAAGAGCTGGATAAGCATACGTTGGCCGACATGGTCGAAGACAATCCGCCGCTCTACAAGCTATTGCTTGTCGAATAAAACGACGTTGAGAAGACAAGGCTCAACGTCATCCTGCTGATGACAACGGAGGAACCGCAATGTCACAAGATCCATTCCTGGAACGAGAAGCAGAAAAATACGAATCCCCTATCCCCAGCCGTGAATATATCCTGGCCCATTTGGCGAAAAGAGAAACGCCGGCCAGCCGCGAAGAACTGGGCAACGAATTGGGCCTCAGCGGCGAAGAACAGCTGGAAGCGCTGCGCCGCCGCCTGCGCGCCATGGAGCGCGATGGCCAGTTAGTGTTTACCCGCCGCCAGTGCTACGCGCTGCCGGAACGTTTGGATCTGCTGCGCGGCACGGTGATCGGCCACCGCGACGGCTACGGCTTCCTGCGCGTTGAAGGCAGCAAAGACGATCTGTACCTGTCTGCCGAACAGATGAAAATGGCGATCCACGGTGACGTGGTGCTGGCGCAGGCCTTGGGCGCGGATCGCAAAGGGCGCCGCGAAGCGCGCATCGTGCGCGTGCTGGTGCCGAAAACCAGCCAGATTGTCGGCCGCTTCTTCATGGACGCCGGTACCGGCTTCGTGGTGCCGGACGACAGCCGTCTGAGCTTCGATATTCTGATCCCGGCGGACAGCGTCAGCGGCGCGCGCATGGGCTTTATGGTGGTAGTGG
Organism: Serratia sp. JKS296; assembly: GCF_900215445.1. NCBI lineage: Bacteria > Pseudomonadati > Pseudomonadota > Gammaproteobacteria > Enterobacterales > Yersiniaceae > Serratia > Serratia sp. JKS296. The sequence continues at coordinate 4,579,243 of NZ_OCMX01000001.1, read as the reverse complement.
AGCTGACTCAGCGCCCGACCCGCCGCACCAAGGCGGTCGGCAAGATCGTCGAGATCCTCGGCGACAAGATGGGCACCAGCATGGCGGTGGACATCGCGCTGCGCACCCATGAGATCCCGCATACCTGGCCGCCGCAGGTGGAAAAACAGGTAGCCGATCTCAGCGAGCAGGTGCCGGAAGCGGCCAAGAAGGGCCGCGTCGATCTGCGCAAGCTGCCGTTGGTCACTATCGACGGTGAAGACGCGCGCGACTTCGATGACGCCGTGTACTGCGAGAAAAAACGCGGCGGCGGCTGGCGCCTGTGGGTGGCGATCGCCGACGTCAGTTACTACGTGCGCCCGCGCACCGCGCTGGACGATGAAGCGCGCAGCCGCGGCAACTCGGTGTACTTCCCGTCGCAGGTGATCCCGATGCTGCCGGAAGTGCTGTCCAACGGGCTGTGCTCCCTGAACCCGCAGGTCGATCGTCTGTGCATGGTGTGCGAAATGACCATCTCCGCCCAGGGGCGCCTGTCGACGGCCAAGTTCTACGAGGCGGTAATGAGCTCTCACGCCCGCCTGACCTACAACAAGGTGTGGCACATTTTGCAGGGCGATAAGGAGCTGCGCGAGCATTACCATCCGCTGGTCAAGCACCTGGAAGAGCTGCACGCCATGTACAAGGTGCTGGATAAGGCGCGCGCCGAGCGCGGCGGCATCGCGTTCGAAACCGAAGAAGCCAAATTCATCTTCAACGCCGAGCGTCGCATCGAGCGCGTGGAGCCGACGGTGCGCAATGACGCCCACAAGCTGATCGAAGAGTGCATGATCATGGCCAACGTGGCGGCCGCGCGCTTCGTCGAGAAACGCAACGAGCCGGCGCTTTACCGCGTGCACGATCGTCCGAGCGACGACCACATCTCCGCGCTGCGCAGCGTGCTGAGCGAGCTGGGGCTGACGTTGGGCGGCGGCAACAAGCCGCAGCCGAAGGACTATGCGGTGCTGATGGATGAAGTGTCCGAGCGCCCTGACCACGAAATGCTGCAAACCATGTTGCTGCGTTCGATGAAACAGGCGATTTACGATCCGGAAAACCGCGGCCACTTCGGCCTGGCGCTGGCGTCTTATGGCCACTTCACCTCGCCGATCCGCCGTTATCCGGATCTGGCGCTGCACCGCGCGATCAAATATCAGTTGGCCAAAGAACACGGCGAGCAGAAAGAGCGCTGGACGCCGACCGGCGGCTGGCACAGCGAATTCGAAGAGATGCTGCAGCTGGGCGAACACTGCTCGATGACCGAGCGCCGCGCGGACGAAGCGACGCGCAACGTCGCCGACTGGCTGAAGTGCGACTTCATGCAGGATCACGTCGGTGAAGTGTTCAGCGGCATCATCTCCAGCGTGACCGGCTTCGGCTTCTTCGTGCGCCTGAACGATCTGTTCATCGACGGGCTGGTGCACGTATCAACGCTGGATAATGATTACTATCGCTACGATAATATCGGCCAGCGCCTGATCGGAGAATCTTCCGGCACGGTCTATCGCCTGGGGGATACGGTGGAGATCCGCGTGGACGCGGTGCACATGGACGAGCGCAAGATCGATTTCGCACTGGTATCCAGCACCCGCAAAGCGCGCGGTGAAGGCAAAACCGAACGCGATCGCGCCAAGAAGGGCGGCCAGCGCACGCTGCGCGACAACGGTAGCGCGGGGCGCGGCAAGCGCCGCGGCGGCAAACCGCCGGCCAACTTCGAGCCGGACAGCGCCTTCCGCAAGCAGGATGACGCCAAGCCCGCGGACAACGTGAAGAAGGCGAAGAAGAAAGCCAAGAAAGCGTCCGACAAAACGCGGAAAATCGCGGCGGCGACCAAAGCCAAGCGCGCAGCCAAGAAGAAAGGTGCCGAGCAGGCCTAACCTGCCGCACATCGTTATCATCGGCCGGTTATCGCCGGCCGCACGAATTTAAAAGAGCATCATGAGCGAAATTATTTACGGCATCCATGCCGTCAAAGCCCTGTTAGAGCGCGACCCGCAACGCTTCCTGGAAGTGTTTATTCTGAAAGGCCGCGAAGATCGCCGTCTGCAACCGCTGATCGCCGAGCTGGAAGCGACCGGCATCGTGATCCAGGTGGCGAACCGTCAATGGCTGGATGACAAGGTTGAAGGCGCGGTGCACCAGGGGATCATCGCCCGGGTGCGCGAAGGGCGCCAGTATCAGGAGAACGATCTGCCGGGCCTGCTGGAAAGCGTGGAGACGCCGTTCCTGCTGGTGCTGGACGGCGTGACCGACCCGCACAACCTCGGCGCCTGCCTGCGCAGCGCCGACGCGGCCGGCGTGCACGCGGTGATCGTGCCCCGTGACCGTTCCGCCCAGTTGAACGCCACCGCCAAGAAAGTGGCCTGCGGCGCCGCCGAAAACGTGCCGTTGATCCGCGTGACCAACCTGGCGCGCACGCTGCGTCTGCTGCAAGAGATGAACGTCTGGGTGGTGGGCACCGCTGGCGAAGCCGACCATACGCTGTATCAAAGCAAAATGACCGGCCCGATGGCGCTGGTGATGGGCGCGGAAGGCGAAGGCATGCGTCGCCTGACCCGCGAACACTGCGACGAGCTGATCAGCATCCCGATGGCCGGCACCGTCTCTTCGCTGAACGTGTCGGTCGCCACCGGCATCTGCCTGTTCGAAGCGGTGCGTCAGCGCGGCTGATTCTCCTGACGGGGGCGCTCTGCCCCCGTTAATTCCCTCTCTTGTGATCCCGCCTGCGGCAGAAATCTCTGCGCCGACCATACTTATCCCTGACGCTTTTTTCAGGGAGCACTCTCATGGTCTGGACTACGCACACCGTTTTTAACCAACCCAAGCCGCTGGGCAACAGCAACCTGTTTCTCTCCGATACGCCGCTGCGCGAAGCGTTGCAGCGCGAGCAAGGCGGTTGGGACGCCGAGGTATTGGCTTCGCTGGGCCAGCAGCTCGGCACGCAAGAGTCGCTGGAGCTGGGGCGCCTGGCCAACGCCAACCCGCCGGAGCTGCTGCGCTATGACGCCACCGGCCAGCGGTTGGACGACGTTCGCTTTCACCCTGCCTGGCATATTCTGATGCAGGGGCTGATCGCCAATCGGGTGCACAACCTGCCCTGGCAGGAGGATGCGCGCATCGGTTCCTTCGTGGCGCGCGCCGCGCGCTTTATGCTGCATGCGCAGGTCGAGGCCGGCACGCTGTGCCCGGTGACCATGACCTTCGGCGCCACGCCGCTGTTGCTGCAGGCGTTACCGGCGGAATTCCGTTCCTGGCTGACCCCGTTGCTGTCGGATCGTTATGACGCTCACCTGCTGCCTGGCGGGCAAAAGCGCGGTCTGCTGATCGGCATGGGTATGACAGAGAAGCAGGGCGGCTCCGATGTCTTGAGCAATACCACCACCGCCGCGCCGCTCGGCGCGCGTGGGCCGGGCGAAGCCTACCGGCTGGTGGGGCACAAGTGGTTCTTCTCGGTGCCGCAGAGCGATGCGCACCTGGTACTGGCGCAGGCCGAAGGCGGGCTGTCCTGCTTCTTCCTGCCGCGCATTTTGCCGGACGGCAGCCGCAACGCCATTCGTCTGGAGCGGCTGAAAGACAAACTGGGCAACCGCTCCAACGCCAGCAGCGAGGTGGAGTTTCAGGACGCCGCGGCCTGGCTGCTGGGCGATGAGGGCGACGGCGTGCGGCATATCCTGAAAATGGGTGGCCTGACCCGTTTCGACTGCTCGCTGGGCAGCCACGGCCTGATGCGCCGCGGGCTGTCGGTGGCGCTGTATCATGCGCTGCAGCGGCAGGCATTCGGTAAGCTGTTGATCGAACAACCGCTGATGCGTCAGGTTCTGGCGCGCATGGCGCTGCGGCTGGAAGGGCATACCGCGTTGCTGTTCCGGCTGGCCCGCGCCTGGGAAAGCCGCAGCAATGAGGGCGAGCTGATCTACAGCCGCCTGCTGACCCCGGCGGCCAAATACAGCATCTGCCGCCAGGGCATGCCGTTCATCGCCGAGGCGATGGAGGTGCTGGGCGGCATCGGTTACTGTGAGGAGAGCGAACTGCCGCGCCTGTATCGCGAGATGCCGGTGAACAGCATCTGGGAAGGTTCCGGCAACATCATGTGCCTGGACGTGTTGCGCAGCCTGCACAAATTGCCGGGCGCGCTTGAAATGCTGCAGTTCGAGCTGCAGCCGGTGCGCGGCCAGAATCGGTTGTTCGATCGCGCCTGGCGGCAGTGGCAGCAGCGCGCCCGGCAACCGAGTGAGGAGATGGGGCGGCTGCTCACTCAACAGCTGTTCGACCTGTGCTGCGCCGCACAGCTGCTGCAGCACGCCAGCCCGCAGATCGCCGATGCCTGGTGTCATCTGACGCTGGATCATCGCGGCGAGAGCCTGCTGTCGGCCGAGGTGTGCGAACTGCTGCTGAACCGCGCCATCGGCGGTTAGGGAAAAGGGTGGCGCGCGGCGGCGAAAACCTTTTTAATTCAGCCTCACTCTGACAGGAAAATGCACATGGATATTCTCAGCGCGTTGGCGGCGTTCGCCTCTTACTTCTTCAGCGGTTTCGCCATGATTTTGGTGTTTCTGTTCGTCTATACTCGCATCACCCCGCACGACGAATGGGCGTTGATCAAGGCCGATAATCAATCCGCCGCCTTTGCTTTTATCGGCGCCTGCCTGGGGTATGTGATCCCGCTGGCCAGCGCGGCGATCAACTCGATCAGCCTGCTGGATTACCTGCTGTGGGGCGTAGTGGCGCTGGTGGTGCAACTGCTGCTGTTCGCTGCCGTGAAGATCTACATGCCGCGCATCAGCGAAAAGATCGAAGCGAATCACCTGGCCGCCGGGATTTTCCTGGGGGGCGTCTCCGTTAGCGGCGGCGTGTTGAATGCGGCTTGCATGAGCTACTAAAGGTATAAGATGGCGGAGGCGCGCCAGCCAAGCGGGTGCGCCTGCTCTTCCATCCGCAGGATGCGGTAATAGCTGGCGCCGTGTTGGTCGGCGGTGCGGGCGATGGCCAGTTCTGCTTCCTGCGGCGAGCCGGGCAGATCGCTGAAGGTGATCTCGGCGATTTCACTGAGCGGCGTCACGCGATCGGCGGGCGCCAGCTCGGCGGACTGTGCGCCGGTGCTGAGCAATCCCATGGAAAGCAGGAGGGAGGTGAGTGCGGTGGAGCGTTTCATGGCGTTCCCCTTCGTCAGATCCTGAATCGACACCCGCAACATGCGGCATGCTGTCCCTCAGTGTGCAACACCCTTCTTCAGCCAGTGCAAAGCCAGTGTAAATCTGCTTAAACAATCCCCGCCTTAACGATACAGGAGCGCCTGGGAATACCATTGGCCCGGCACGACGGTTTCGCTGTTCATGATGATCACGTAATAACGGGCGCCGGCGGCGGTGGCCTTGCGCTGGATCTCCGCTTCCACGTCCATCGGGCTGCCGCGCACTACGGCGGTGACGGTGCCGATTTTCACCAGTTTGGCGGTCTGCGCGCGGACGATCTCCTGCGCCTGTGCGGTGGGCGGCGGCGGCGGTTTCGGCGTGGTGGTCATGATGCCGCAGGCGGAAAGCTGTGCGGCCAGCGTCAGGGCGATGAGTGTGCGGACAAACGTCATGGGAACCTCGAAAGAGCCGGTGCGATGGCTTCAGTGTAACGCAATATAAGCTGGAACAGATTGAGCTAACGCTGGCTGGCGCAAGTTTGTCATGATGAATGCCAACAGGTGAGTTGAGGATGAGCGGATGATTGAAATTCATGACGAGCGGGTGGGCGATATTGCGGTGATCCATGCGGTGCCGGCGGGGCAGTATCATCGGCCGCTGCCGACGGTGTTCTTCTGCCATGGTTATACCTCATCGAAAGAGGTGTACGCCTACTTCGCCTATGCGCTGGCGCGCGCCGGTTTTCGGGCGGTGCTGCCGGATGCCGATCGGCACGGCGAGCGGTTCGACGGCGATGAGACGCGGCGCCTGGCGTCGTTCTGGGAGATCCTGCGCAGCAATATCGACGAACTGCCGCAGATCAAGGCGCATTTTGAGCGGCTTGGCCTGATAGCCGACGGACGCATCGGCGTCGCCGGCGCCTCAATGGGCGGCATGACCGCGCTCGGCGCCTTCGCGCGCTTCCCGTGGATCCGGGCGGCCGCCAGCCTGATGGGCTCAGGTTATTACCGTTCGCTGGCGCAAACGCTGTATCCGCCGTTGGACGAAGAGGGCGAGGCACTCTCGCCGGCGGCGTTTGCGGCGCGCACCGCCGTGCTGGCGGAATATGAGCTGGAGGGGCATTTGGAGACGATTGCCGGGCGGCCGCTGCTGCTGTGGCACGGCGAGACGGACGACGTGGTGCCGGCGGCTGACAGCCAGCGTTTGGCTGCTGAACTGCGGCGGCAAGGCGCGGACGGTCGTTTGACATCGCTCATCGAATCGGGGGTGAAGCACCGCATCACGCCGCTGGCACTGTCCGCCACCACCGATTTCTTTCGCCGCGAATTGTAATGCGCCTCCGGGCGCGATGCGTGGAATTGCGGTGCTCTCTGCAGGCTGTTTCGGTCATTGTTTGACGCATGGCGGAGGAGAATGTCAGCGTGAATTCTTTCAGGGGCGGCAAGGAGCGGAGAGCATGATAAAGGGTATCAGCAATACGGCCGAGACAGCGCGCGGGCTGGCGGGAACGATGAAAGCGCGCGCCGAGCTTAACTCAGCGGCCTTCAGCGAGATGCTGGAGGCAGCCGACGGCAAGGTGCATCCGCTGTCGCGCATTACCGCGCAGACGGTGCAAAACATGACGGCACTGTTCTCTTTCGCGCCGAAAGCGGCGGCCACTCACACTGCGGCGCCGGGAGCGCTCTCGTTCGAACAGCGGGCGACCCTGGCGGAAAGTGCCGATCTGCTGCAAATGCGCACCCACTATCTGCGGATGGCGTTGCAGTTGCACAATCCGGGCAAGGCGCTCAACGCGCCGGCGTTGCTCAAGCTCTGATTGGCGGGGGAAGCGGAGCGCCCAACGGGCGGCGCTCCGGTGCGGACTGAACGGGCTTTCTGATGAAGCCCTGGGATTTCCCTGGCGTGGCGCGTCTCTTTAGCGGTACAGCTCGGCGCTGACGTGCATCGTGCTGTTGTCGCCCGGTTCGTGCAGGGCGATGATGCGATAAGAGCTTGCGCCGCGTTGGTCGGCGATTTTACTGACCTGGCTGCTGGCGTCGTCCGGCGAAACCACATTCTGGTTCAGGGTGACGAAGCCGACGCTTTGGCGTTGATCGGCCTGGTGCGAGGTGATCTCCGTCGCGGCCATCACATTGGCGGAGAACAGGGCGGCCAGCGCCGTCGCGAGAATAATGCGTTTCATAGTGCCTCTCTTACTTTTTGCCGTTACGGCCTGACAGCGAGTGTCGCTGCGGCAAAAAGTCATTTATCTGCATTGAATAACCTGGGATCTTTTTCGTCGCGCTGTCTGCGGCGGATATGGTTAATTTTAGTCCGTTGCCGGCGATTAAAAAGCGGGGTGTTTTGAAGGCATCCTTCAAAAAAAGTGAAATAGATTTGTGACTCAACGCTGATTTCATTGAAAGATTTTTGAAACTGATGGATCGGCGTACATAGGTTCACTCACGAGCAAATCGTGCTATTTCCCATAGCGCCTCGCATTAACGCGAATAAAACCCACGCAGTCCTTGAGTTTCCCGCCCTGCGTCAGTATGATTACGCGTCATTTTTCAGCCGCACACTAAACACGTTCCTTGCTTCCATGGGCCGCGGTTGACCCTGACAGGAGGCTGAATAATCCGTAAGGAGCAATTCGATGCGTCATTACGAAATCGTTTTTATGGTCCATCCTGACCAAAGCGAACAGGTTCCGGGCATGATCGAGCGTTACAGTGCTACCATCACTAACGCGCAAGGTCAGATTCACCGTCTGGAAGACTGGGGCCGCCGTCAGCTGGCTTATCCGATCAACAAACTGCACAAAGCTCACTACGTTCTGCTGAACGTTGAAGCGCCGCAGGAAGCGATCGATGAGCTGGAAACTAACTTCCGCTTCAACGACGCCGTTATCCGCAGCATGGTTATGCGCGTTAAGCACGCGGTAACCGAAGCATCTCCGATGGTTAAAGCGAAAGACGAACGTCGTGGCGATCGCCGCGAAGACTTCGCTAACGAAACCGCAGATGATGCAGATGCTGGGGATTCTGAAGAGTAATTGCCGCCGTGACGGCTAATCGTCTGGTTTTGTCGGGCACTGTGTGCAAGGCGCCGGTTCGAAAAGTGAGTCCTTCCGGGATACCGCACTGCCAATTTGTGCTAGAGCACCGTTCGCAGCAGATGGAAGCCGGATTCAGCAGACAAGCATGGTGCCGAATGCCCGTGGTTGTCAGCGGACAACAGTCACAAGCACTAACTCAAAGATTAACGGTCGGCAGTCAGATTACCGTGCAAGGCTTTGTAAGCTGCCATCAAGGGCGCAACGGGCTGAGCAAATTGGTTCTGCATGCCGAGCAGATTGAATTGATAGATTCTGGAGACTAGCCAAATGGCACGTTATTTCCGTCGTCGCAAGTTCTGCCGTTTCACCGCGGAAGGCGTTCAAGAGATTGACTATAAAGACATCGCTACGCTGAAAAACTACATCACCGAAAGTGGTAAAATTGTACCGAGCCGTATCACCGGTACTCGTGCAAAATATCAGCGCCAGCTGGCCCGTGCTATCAAGCGCGCGCGCTACCTGTCTTTGTTGCCGTACACTGATCGTCATCAGTAATCGGCCACTGTCCATTAACGACTTTGAGAGGATAAGGTAATGCAAGTTATTCTGCTTGATAAAGTAGCAAACCTGGGCAGCCTGGGTGATCAAGTTAACGTTAAAGCGGGCTACGCTCGTAACTTCCTGGTACCACAGGGCAAAGCTGTTCCTGCTACCAAGAAAAACGTTGAGTTCTTCGAAGCACGCCGTGCTGAACTGGAAGCCAAACTGGCTGACGTTCTGGCTGCTGCTGAAGCTCGCGCAACCAAGATCAACGAACTGGGTTCAGTCACCATCGCTTCCAAATCTGGCGACGAAGGTAAACTGTTCGGCTCTATCGGCACCCGCGACATCGCTGACGCAGTGACTGCGGCAGGCGTTGAAGTTGCCAAGAGCGAAGTTCGTCTGCCGAACGGCGTTCTGCGTACCACTGGCGAGCACGAAGTGCACTTCCAGGTACACAGCGACGTGTTCGCACAGCTGAATGTAGTTGTGGTTGCAGAAGCGTAATTTACGCTGCTGTTAACCCGGTTAAAACGCCAGCCTCGCGCTGGCGTTTTGCTTTTCTGCGCCTGGCAAAACGCGCTACGCTTGAAGACGGGATGAAAAGGAGAGCGTGCGATGGCAACGATTACGCTACAGCGGGTTTACGATTTCAGCGCGCCGGCGCCGGAACATTGTTATCTGATAGACCGGCTATGGCCGCGCGGCATCAGCAAAGAGCGGTTGACGGGCGTGCAGTGGTTGAAACAGGTGGCGCCGGATGACGAGCTGCGCAAGTGGTTCCATCAGCATACCGACCAGTGGGAAGCCTTTGAGACGCGATACCGCCAACAGCTGGCGGCCAACGACGCCTGGCAGCCGCTGGTGGCGCTGTTACGGCAGGGGCAAGCGCTGACGCTGCTGTATGGCAGTAAAGATACCGAGCACAATCAGGGCGTGGTGCTGCGCGAGTTTCTGCTGGCGCAGCTGTAGAGATTAGCGTTCCCGGCGGTAGCTGCCGTCGGCCTGGCGGCGGAACAGCGCCTGGCTATTGTCTGCCGTGGTGACCGACAGTGCGCTAATCACGCCGTTGGCGTCGCGTTCAATGCGCACTTCCTGGCCGGCTTTCATGTTGCTCAGCGGCTTGTCGCCGCCTTCCACCTGCGCCATGGCGAACACTTCATTCACCGGCAGATTGTTGTCGCGAAACAGTTGGGCCAGGGTCTGGCCGGGCTGGATCTGATAACGCTGCCAGTTGCCCGCCGGCGTCGGCTCATTGGCGGGCGTGGCGGCGCTTCCGCCGTTTTGCAGCTCGGCCTGCAGCGGCACGCTGGTTTCCTGCTGAGAGACCGGGAACGGCTGTCTTTCGGGCGAGTAGGGCCACAGCAACGCCAGCAGCAGGATGATGCCGAAGATCAGCACCCAGCGGCGGTGAAAGTAGGGCAGCGGTTCCATCCAATGGAAACCGTCCGGCAGATGCCAGACTTTAATCAGCAGAGCTTTGACCCGCTGCATTTTGTCGTTGGCCGACGGCGGCTCCGATGGCGGTTCCGCGCCTTCAGCCGTGGGTGCGGCGCCCGGTTTCAGGCGCTGGCTGATGTTCAGCCAGATGCGCAGCAGCGGCTGGTAGATGCGGGTGGTTTTCCTTCTCCTGGGCGCGATTCTGCCCATGGTGACCTCTCTTCGACGGCGTAATAATCAGTGCGGCGCGTTAAACGCGTCGCCTGCCCGATATCCTGCCTTCAGTATAGTCCGCTAACTGATTGAAGTGAAAGGCGGCTGAGCGGCAGAGCCGGGGTTTGCGGCTGCGGGCGTTAACAGAAGGTTATTGTTTCTTTTTCTACGACAAAAGTCATCATTCTCCACACAAGATTTTACCCGGCATTGACGCGCTGTTATGCTGCGCTTTCGACTTTTTACAGACTTAAGGAAAACCCCATGACAACCCCTTCTTTTGACAGCGTTGAAGCGCAAGCAAGTTACGGGATTGGTTTACAGGTAGGCCAGCAGCTGCAAGAGTCCGGGCTGGAAGGTTTGCAACCGGAAGCTTTGCTGGCGGGTTTGCGTGACGCGCTGGAAGGGAATGCCCCGGCGGTTCCGGTAGACGTGGTGCACCGTGCGCTGCGTGAAATCCACGAGCGTGCTGACGCGGTGCGCCGCGAGCGCCAGCAGGCGATGGCGGTTGAAGGCCAGAAATTCCTGGACGACAACGCCAAGCGCGACGACGTGACGCTGACCGAGTCTGGCCTGCAGTTCTCCGTGCTGGAGCAGGGCAACGGCCCAATTCCGTCCCGTCAGGACCGCGTGCGTGTGCACTACACCGGTCGCTTGATCAACGGCGATGTGTTCGACAGCTCGGTTGAGCGCGGCCAGCCGGCGGAATTCCCGGTCAGCGGCGTGATCCCAGGCTGGATCGAAGCGCTGACCCTGATGCCGGTCGGTTCCAAATGGCAGCTGTATATCCCGCACAACCTGGCCTACGGCGAGCGTGGCGCAGGCGCGTCCATTCCGCCGTTCAGCGCGCTGGTGTTCGACGTCGAGCTGCTGGAAATCCTGTAATCCCACCGAGGATTGTTCTGGGCGCCTTCGTGGCGCCCTTATTTTATGCGCCGCGCAGGCGAGCGATGAATGGCCGGGCGCGCCGGCCATAAACCGCGTCACTTACCGCTTAAATCGATGCGATAAACCGCGAAGCCGATGCTGTCGCTGCCTGCGGCGCTCATCGGATATTGGGCGTGCGCTTTGACAAACCTTGTCGCTTTGTCCGAAGGCGAGGTCTCGAAGCGGATATCCAGCGGTTGCTGGCTGCTGAAGTTCGCCAAACGCCAGTTGTTGTCCGCCTGCGGGCGCACCGCGCCATGCCGCTGAGTTTCGGCGCTGATGTAGGCCGCCAGCACCGAGCGGTTTTCATCCGGCGAAGCGAAGGCGATATGTTTGTCGCCGGTGCCGGCAAACTTGCCGCCGTAGGCGCGGTAGTTGTTGGTGGCGACCAGGAAGGTGGCGTTCGGATCGATCGGCTTGCCGTTGAAGGTCAGCTGCTTGATACGCTCCGCCTTGTCGTTGATCAGTTGGCATTCGCCGTCGTAGCGCGCCGGTTGACTGACGTCGATCTGGTAGTTGACGCCGTCGATCACGTCGAAGTTATAGGTGCGGAAGCCGTCCCAGTTGATCAAGCCCTGCGGCTTGGCGCTGTTGACGTCGATCTGGTTGAACTGGCCGGCGGAGCACTCCAGCCACTCTTTCACCTCTTTGCCGCTCGCCTTCACCACCACCAACGTATTGGGGTAGAGATAGAGATCGGCGGCGTTGCGGAAGGTGAGCTGGCCTTTTTCCACTTCGACGAAGCTGGCGGGATCGTTCTTGCGGCCGCCGACCTTGAACGGCGCCGCCGCCGACAGCACCGGCAGATCGGCCAGATCCGGATCGCCCTGGATGTAATGTTCGACGTAGGCTTTCTGCGCATTGTTGACGATTTGCACCGTCGGATCGTCCTGCACCAGCGCCAGGTAGCTGTACATGTTGCCGTCGGATTTACCGATCGGCTGGCTGACGAACTCGCGCGTGCCTTTGTGATCGTCCGCCAATACCTTCACCAGCGCGGCATCTTCCGCCGCCAGCGATTTCTTGTTTTCTTTGTCGTAGATCGGCCGCGCTTCCGCGTTGGCGGCGGTCACTTTCCAGCTGCCGCCATCGTTGTTGAGCTGCAGGTCGACCACGCCGAGATGATCGCCCCATTGTCCCGGCATCACCGCCGGCACGCCGTTCAGCAGACCTTTGTCGATATCCGCGCCTTTTATGTTGGCAAAGTCCTTGCTCGGGAACACCGCATGAGCGTGGCCGAACATGATGGCGTCGATGCCCGGCACCTGGCTGAGGTAATAGACCGAGTTTTCCGCCATCGCCTTGTAAGGCTCGCTGGACAGCCCGGAATGCGGGATCGCCACCACCAGATCGGCGCCCTCTTTACGCATCTGCGGCACGTAGCGCTTGGCGGTGGCGGTGATGTCGTCCACCGTCACTTTGCCCTGCAGGTTGGCCTTGTCCCACACCAGGATCTGCGGCGGCACGAAGCCGATGTAGCCGATGCGCAGCGTATGCGCCTTGCCGTCGCGGTCTTTCACCGGCGTATCGACGATGATGTACGGCGTGAACAGCGGTTTTTGCGTTTTGGCGTCGATGACGTTGGCGTTGATATACGGGAATTTGGCGCCGGCGATGGCGTTCTTCAGGTAGTCCAGCCCATAGTTGAACTCATGGTTGCCGATGTTGCCGACGACGTAGTCCAGCGTGTTCATCGCCTTATAGACCGGGTGCACGTCGCCCGGTTTCAGCCCCTTGGCCGCCATGTAGTCGCCGAGCGGGCTGCCCTGAATGATGTCGCCGTTGTCCACCAACACCGCGTTGGCGGCCTGCTGGCGCGCCTGTTGGATCAGGCTGGCGGTGCGCACCAGGCCGAACTTGTCGGTCGGCGTGTCCTTGTAGTAATCGAAGTCCATCATATTGCTGTGCAGATCGGTGGTTTCCAGCACGCGCAGATCGACGGTGGCCGCTTGCGCGGAGGCGCACACCAGCAGCGCAAGCGCGGACAGCGTCAGTGGATGCTTCATCATTTGGGGTTCTCTCCATTCCATTATTCGAGTGTTATCGCAGAGGGAAATGTAATTAACATTGCTTGCCACAGCAAACTGTGAAGTGTGGCAGAAAACGGCGGCGGGTAACGCGGGGAAGTTCACAGTTGTGCCCAACAAGAACTGAGGAATTCCCGGGGCTTAGGCGGTTGAGATGGATATTCGGCGTAAAAAAAACTAGTCTGCTAGCAGAGACAGGGGGAAATTTCCCACGGAGATGCGGAGTTGAGGTGCATGATGTTAGAGCGAATTTGCCAACTGTCCCGCGAGGCGGGGGCGGCGATCATGGCGGTGTACGACGGTGAACAACCGCTTGATGTCGCACAGAAAAAAGATGATTCACCGGTGACGGCGGCCGATCTGGCGGCGCATCACATCATCAAGCGCGGCCTGGCGGCGCTGACGCCCGAGGTGCCGCTGCTGTCGGAAGAGGATCCGCCGGCGTGGGAAGAGCGCCGCAGCTGGACGCGTTACTGGCTGGTCGATCCGCTGGACGGCACCAAAGAGTTTTTGCACCGCAACGGCGAGTTCACGGTCAATATCGCCCTGATTGAAGACGGGCAGGCGGTGATGGGGGTGGTGTACGCCCCGGCGATCGACGTGTTGTATCTGGCGGAGCGCGGCAAGGCCTGGAAAGAAGAGAAGGGCGTGCGGCAGGCGATCGGCGTCAGCAACGCGCATCCGCCGCTGGTGGTGGTGAGCCGCTCGCATATCGACGACGAACTGAAAGATTATTTGCTGCAGCTGGGCGAGCACCAGACCGTGTCAGTCGGTTCCTCGCTGAAGTTCTGTCTGGTGGCGGAAGGCAAGGCGCAGCTCTATCCGCGCTTCGGGCCGACCAACATTTGGGATACCGCCGCAGGGCATGCGGTGGCGGTGGCCGCCGGGGCGCAAATTCACGATTGGCAGGGTAAGCCATTGCTCTATACCCCGCGTGAATCTTTCCTCAACCCCGGCTTCCGGGTGTCGCTGTTCTGAGTTAGTTCGCCAACAACTGGTGCAGTTTGGACATCACCTGCTGCACCTCTTCCGGCGTCAGCGCGCCGTCTTTGGCGAACTGGATGCGCCCTTGCTTATCCAGCACCACGATGGCGGAGCCTTTCGGCTGCAGATCCCAGGCTTTGCGCACGTTGCCGTCGCTGTCGACGATAAACTGCGACCATGGGAACTCCTTCTTGCTGTCTTCAATGCTGCTGCGCACGAACATCGCCGTGCCCATCAGGGCATCGTCGGTGTTGACGATTGTCGTCGTTTGGTAACGATCGTGTGGTAGCTTCGCTTTCTTGATCGCTTCAATCAGTGGGTCGTTCATGTCTTTGGCGGAGCTGCGGCCGGCAATATGTTGTATCACTCGCACTTTTCCACTGAGCTGCGCGCTGTTCCAGTTTTGGTAGCTAAAATTACCGTCGGCGTAATTGAGCTCTCCTTTGTCGCTGACGCCGACCGGCGCCACGCGCTGCTGGAGCTGGAAGTTGTGCGCGGAAGCGAAAAGCGGGGCGAGCAGCAGGGATACCATCAGCATGCGACTTGTTTTCATGCTTTCTCCTTGTAATGGGGGGAATTTGTGCGACAGCACTTCGACAGCCTAAAGCATAGGATGTGATAAGAGGTCTGTCCTGTTAACCGGATCGCAGATTTTCCCTTGGTTCGCTAATCATCAGATTTTGAAGGGATATCCTGAAAACGTTATAAATTATCATATACAATTCTGTCAAAAAGTGTAAATCCAGCGTAGAAATCCGGGCAGAAGTGAACGTTCTGGTCTTTACTGGGTCTACTACATGCAATCAAGTTGCGTTCTGAATTTCGAGGCTGCCACCTTTGGCGGCTCGCTGAGCGCATGGATCAACGGGAGGAGCGTAAAAGAATGAGAATCTTCCAGCGTTATAACCCTTTGAAAGTGGCAAAGTACGTTAAGACCCTGTTTCGCGGAAGGCTATATATCAAGGACGTGGGCGCATTTGAATTCGACGAGGGGAAAATCCTGCCGCCGAAGATTCGCGACAAGCGCCATTTCAGCGTGATGTCTGAAGTGAACCGTCAGGTGCTGCTGTTGCAGACCGAGATGGGGTGAACACCTCGCTGACAGCGGTAAAAAAATGCGGCCCCGATGGGGCCGCTGATGTTTTTGTCTTACCGCCGTCAGGCCGCAGGCGCGTCGTCCGGCGCTTTCGGCAGCACCGCCGCCGGTTTGTCGCTCAGCCGGGTGACCAGCAGCTGGTCTATCTTGTAGCTGTCGATATCCACCACTTCGAACTTGTAGCCGGCGTATTTGACGAAGTCGGTGCGTTTCGGGATCTTGCGCAGCATGTACATCATAAAGCCGCCGATGGTTTCGTAGTTGCCCGCCTGAGGGAACTCATCGATGTCCAGCACGCGCATCACGTCGTCGATCGGCGTGCCGCCTTCAATCAGCCATGAGCTTTCGTCGCGCGCCACGATCTGCTCTTCCTGGCCCTGGCCGACCAGATCGCCCATCAGCGTGGTCATCACGTCGTTAAGCGTGATGATGCCCACCACCAACGCATATTCATTGAGGATCACCGCGAAGTCTTCGCCGGCGGTTTTGAAGCTTTCCAGCGCTTCGGACAGCGTCAGCGTATCCGGCACGATCAGCGCCGAGCGGATCTGCACGCCGCTGCTCAGCACCAGGCTCTGGTTGCCCAGCACGCGGTTCAGCAGGTCTTTGGAGTCGACGTAACCCACCACCTGATCGATATGGCCGTCGCACACCAGGAACTTGGAGTGCGGATGGGTCGAGACCTTCTCCTTGATGCTCTCTTCGCTTTCGCGCAGATCGAAGTACACCACGCTTTCGCGCGAGGTCATCGAAGACGGCACGGTGCGCGATTCCAGTTCGAACACGTTTTCAATCAGCTCGTGCTCCTGCTTGCGCAGCACGCCCGCCAGGGCGCCGGCTTCCACCACCGCGTAGATGTCATCGGAGGTGATGTCGTCCTTACGCACCATCGGCAGCTTGAACATGCGGAAGATCAGGTTGGCCATGCCGTTGAAGAACCACACCAGCGGGCGGAAGATCATGATGGAGAAACGCATCGGGTTGATGATCCGGACGGCGACCGTCTCTGGTGCAATCATACCGATGCGCTTCGGGGTCAAATCGGCGAACAGGATAAACAGGCTGGTCACCAGCACGAAAGAGCAGATGAAGCTGACCTGTTCCGCCAATTCGGGCGACAGGAAACGATCGAACAACACCTTGAAGGTGGGAGAGAAAGCCGCGTCGCCCACGATACCGCCGAGGATGGCCACGGCGTTCAGGCCGATCTGCACCACGGTGAAGAAGATGCCAGGGGTTTCTTGCAGCTTGAGCACTCTGGCGGCGTTGACGTTACCTTCGTCAGCCATCAGCTTCAGTTTGATCTTGCGCGAGGCGGCCAGAGAGATTTCCGACAGTGAGAAGAACGCACTCACCGCGATCAGAAAAAGAATCAGTAAAATACTGTTTAACATAATCTATCCATACGTGCCGACGGGATGACGGCGCTCTTGAGGAAGGGTAGTACATAGTAAAAAAAGCAGCGATAACAACCAGAAGGGAAGCTATCGGGCCGCAGAAGCGGCCCGCATAGTATAGCAGTTGCCCCACAGGGGCCGCCAGCGGTTAAAAAAGTGCCGCCGGCCGGCATCAAATCAGCCCTGCGGCGGCAGGCAAACGCCGATGCCGCCCAGCCCGCAGTAGCCTTCCGGGTTCTTGTACAGGTACTGTTGGTGATCGTCTTCCGCGTAATAGAACGGCAGCGCCGGCGCGATCTCGGTGGTGATGACGCGCTTGTCGCCCGCCGCGTCCATCGCCTGCTGGAAGCGTTGCAGGCTGCTTTCCGCCTCGGCCTGCTGCTCAGGGCTCAGCGTATAAATCGCCGAGCGGTACTGCGTGCCGACGTCGCCGCCCTGGCGCATGCCCTGCGCCGGATCGTGATTTTCCCAGAACAGCTGCAGCAGCTGTTTGTAGCTGACGATCTGCGGATCGAACACCACGCGCACCACTTCGGCGTGGCCGGTCTGGCCGCTGCACACTTCGCGGTAGGTCGGGTTCGGCGTATAGCCTCCGCTGTAGCCGGCGGCGGTGCTGTAGACGCCCGGCTGTTGCCAGAACAGACGCTCAACGCCCCAGAAACAGCCCATGGCGAAGATCGCCACGTCCATGCCTGCCGGCACCTGGGTCATCGAGTGCTCGGTGACCACGTTGAGCGTTGCGACAGGCATTGGCGTGGTGCGGCCAGGCAGCGCGCTTGCCTTATCGACGGTTTGTGATTTATCAAAAAATGGCACCACGGTTGACTCCTGTTGTCACAGTAAGAATTGACCCTACATGGCGGTGGTTCGGTTGTATCTCACCGCGTCTTTGCCCACAATAAGCGGCAAGTTGGATTTTGTATAAGCTTAACGCAGTATTTTGAGCGCCAAAAGTGAAGAATTCGCCTGTTGCGCGGCGGTGGCAAAGCGCGGCGGGCGGCGTCCGGAATAAGGTTGAAGAGGGCTGCCGTCATGATAGCGCGGAGTCTGCCCTGGCCCCGGAGCGAACACCATAACAGGACAGTAAAATCAATAAGGAGAACACGTGCCAAAGTACCCGGTCATGTGCTTGATATCTGTGTTGCTTGCGGCACCTGCAGCCTATGCGGCCAACGTGCGGCTGCAGGTGGAGGGGTTAAGCGGAGAGTTGGAAAAAAACGTCCGGGTGCGGCTGTCGTCGATCACGCCTGAAGAGGTTGGCACCGACGGCCGCTTCCGCGCGCGGGTGGATGAGGCGGTGCGCCAGGGGCTGCGCGCGCTCGGCTATTACCAGCCGACCATCGAGTTTACGCTGGACGATCGGCCGGGGATGTCGCGCCCGGTGCTGCACGCCAAGGTCAATCCGGGCGAGCCGGTGCGCATCGCCGGCGCCAACATCGTGCTGGAGGGAGGCGCAAAGACCGATGAGGACTACCTGACGCTGGTAAAGAAGGGGCGGCCGACCATCGGCGAGATCCTCAACCACGGCAAGTATGACAGTTTCAAAGGCTCGCTGACCGGCCTGGCGCTGCGCAAAGGCTACTTCGACGCCGATATGACCAAAAGCCAGCTCGGCGTGGCCGAAGATCTGCACAAGGCGTTTTGGGATATCGATTTCAACAGCGGCGAACGTTACCGCTTCGGCAAGGTGAAATTCACCGGTTCGCAAATTCGCGAAGACTATCTGCAAAATCTGGTGCCCTTTCATCAGGGGGATTACTACAGTTCGGAGGATTTGGCCGAGCTGAATCGCCGTTTGTCCGCCACCAACTGGTTTAACTCGGTGGTGGTGTCCCCTGATTTCAACGATGCCAAAGAGAACAAGATTTTGCCGTTGGACGCGCTGGTGACGCCGCGCACGCGCAACACCGTCGAAACCGGTATCGGTTATTCCACCGACGTCGGCCCGCGGGTGAAAGGCACCTGGAAAAAGCCCTGGCTCAACGATCGCGGGCATAGCCTGGAAACCAGCGCCAGCGTGTCGGCGCCGGAGCAGCAGCTGGATCTGACCTATAAGATCCCGTTGCTGAAGAATCCGCTGGAGCAGTATTACCTGCTGCAGGGAGGGCTCAAGAACGTCGATCTTAACGACACCAAATCCGTGACCTCCAAAGTGGTGGCCTCGCGCAACTGGGATCTCTCCAGCGGCTGGCAGCGGGCGATCAACCTGACCTGGCGCTGGGATAACTTTACCCAGGGCAACGTCAGCAATACCACCATGCTGCTGTACCCCGGCGTCAGCTTCAACCGCACCCGTTCGCGCGGCGGGCTGATGCCGACCTGGGGCGACAGCCAGCGCTATTCCATCGACGTATCCGACACCTCCTGGGGCTCCGGCGTGGACTTCGCGCTGATGCAGGCGCAGAACGTCTGGATCCGCACCCTGGCCGACAAGCACCGTTTCGTGGCGCGCGGGCAGGTGGGCTGGATCGAAACCAACGACTTCGACAAGGTGCCGCCGGATCTGCGTTTCTTCGCCGGCGGTGACCGCAGCATTCGCGGCTACAAGTACAAAGACATTTCGCCGCGCGGCGACGACGGCAAGCTGACCGGCGCCTCCAAGATGCTGACCGGCTCGCTGGAGTACCAATACAACGTGACCGGCAAATGGTGGGGGGCGATGTTCGTCGATTCCGGTGAAGCGGTGAACGATATCAAGCAGAGCAACTTCAAGACCGGCGCCGGCGTAGGCGTGCGCTGGCAGTCGCCGGTGGGGCCGGTGAAGCTGGATATCGCCGCGCCCGTGGGGGACAAGGACACCCACGGGATGCAGTTCTACATCGGTTTGGGGCCTGAACTATGAGCCTGATTAAAAAGATTTGCCTTGGATTTCTGGTCGTCCTGCTGTTGCTGATCGGCGGCCTGGCCTTCCTGGTGGGGACCACCACCGGTTTGCATATGGTCATCAACGGCGCGGCGCGCTGGGTGCCGGGGCTGGAGATCGCCGGCGTCAGCGGCGGCTGGCGCGATCTGACGCTGAAGGGCGTGAAGTATCAGATGCCGGGCGTGACGGTCAACGCCGGGCAATTCCATCTGTCCCTCGATCTCTCCTGCTTTAAACGCAGCTCGCTGTGCGTTAACGCCTTGACCGCTCAGGACGTGGACGTGGCGGTGAACACCAAAGAGATGGCGCCCTCCGCGCCGGTGGAGGAGAGCAGTGAGCCGACCACCAATCTCAGCACCCCTTATCCGATCACCCTGCGCCTGTTGGCGCTGAATAACGTCAAGGTCACCGTCGACGATACCGCCATCTCTCTGGCCGAGTTCCGCACCGGCGCGCAGTGGCAAGAGCGCGCGCTGACGCTGATGCCGACCAAGATCGGCTCGTTGCTGATCGCCTTGCCGAAAACGCCGCAAAATCCGTTGCCGGAAGCGGTGCAACCGGCGGTCGAGGTGGCGAAAAAGGTCGGCGAGCAGGTCACCGACGCGGCGAAACCTGCGCCGCAGCCGGAAGAGAAGCCGCTCGGCGAAACGCTGAAGGAACTGTTCGCCAAACCGCTGTTGCCGGATCTGCCGGACATCCGCCTGCCGCTGGATATCACCGTGAAAGAGATCAGCGGCGAACAGCTGCGCTTGACCGGCGATACCGACGTGCTGATCACGAGCCTGTTGCTGCAGGCCAGCACGCAGGATCAGCATATCCAGCTGGACAATTTCGACGTGAAGTCGCCGCAGGGCACGCTGTCGGTGCAGGGGCAGGCGACCCTGACCGGCGACTGGCCGGTGGCGCTGACCGCCAACAGCGCGTTGAACATTGATCCGCTGAAGGGCGAGAAGGTGAAGCTGAACATCGGCGGCGGGTTGCGTGACGAGCTGAAGGTGGCGCTGAACCTGTCCGGCCCGGTCGGCGCCCAGCTTGATGTGCAAACTCGGCTGGCCGAAGCCGGCCTGCCGCTGGCGCTGACGCTGCAGAGCAAACAGCTGAAATGGCCGCTGAGCGGCGAGGCGCAGTACCAGGTCAACGATTTCCGCCTGCGCTTTAACGGCAAGGCGACCGATTACGCGCTGTCGACGCGCGCCAATCTGAAAGGCCAGGATCTGCCGCCGGCGGTGCTGACGCTGGACGGCAAAGGCAACGTCGAGCAGTTCAAGCTGGAGCGCCTGCGGCTGGCGGCGCTGCAGGGCAATACCGATCTCACCGCGCTGGTGGACTGGAGCAAGGCCATCAGCTGGACCTCGCAATTGACGCTGAGCGGCATCAATACCGCCAAGCAGTGGCCGGAATGGCCGGCGAAGCTGGATGGCAAGATCACCACGCGCGGCAGCCTGCACGGCGGCAGCTGGCAGCTGCAGGTGCCGGTGCTGCAGCTGGACGGCAATGTGAAGCAGAATAAGGTCACGGCGCGCGGCACGCTGAGCGGCAACGCCGCCGGGCAGTGGAAAATCCCCGGCATCGATCTGACGCTGGGGCGCAACCAGCTGAACGTCAAAGGGCAGCTGGACGAGAAGAGCTGGAACCTGGACGCCAACATCGACGCGCCGCGTCTGGACGGCGCGCTGCCGGGCCTCGGCGGCACCGCCAAAGGGCTGTTGAAACTGCGCGGCAATCTGCAGGCGCCGCAGCTGCTGGCGGATTTGACCGCTTCCGGCTTGCAGTGGCAGGCGCTGCACATCAACCGCGTGAAGATCGACGGCGACGTGCGCTCGACGGATCAGATTCAGGGGCAGTTGGCGGTACGTGTCGAGCAGCTGAAGCAGGACGCGCTGGAGGTCAGCCTGCTGACCCTCGACGCCAAGGGCAGCGAGAAGCAGCACCAACTGCAGTTGAAGATCGACGGCAAACCGGTCTCCGGCCAGCTGGCGCTGCAGGGCAGCTTCGATCGTCAGCAGCAGCGCTGGCGCGGCAATTTGAACAATACCCGCTTCGATACGCCGGTAGGGGAGTGGCGCCTGACGCGCGCCATCGCGCTGGACTACCTGAACGCCGAGCAGAAAATCAGCGTCGGGCCGCACTGTTGGCAGAACCCGAACGCCGAGCTGTGCGTGCCAAAGACCATTGAAGCCGGCCAGAGCGGCCAGGCCAGCGTGGTGCTCAACCGGTTCGATCTGGCGATGATCAAGCCGTTCCTTGGCCCGGAAACCGCCCTGAGCGGCGTGTTCACCGGCCGGGCCGACGTCAGCTGGAAGCCGGGCGGCGCGCTGCCGGAGGCGAAAGTCACGCTCGCCGGCAACGGCGTCAAAGTGGTGCAGCAGGTGCAGGGCAACGCGTTGCCGATCGCCTTCGATACGCTGACCCTCAACGCCGGCCTGAACAACGGCCGCGCGCAGGCCGACTGGCGGATCAAACTGACCAACAACGGCCAGTTCGACGGCAATATCCAGGTGGCGGATCCGCAGGTGCGGCGCACCATCAGCGGCAACGTCAATATCACCAACATCTCGCTGGCGCTGATCAACCCGGCGCTGATGAAGGGCGAAAGCGCGGCGGGCATGCTGAACGCCAACCTGCGTCTGGGCGGCAGCGCGCAGAAGCCGCTGGTGTTCGGGCGTCTGGCGTTGGATCGGGCGAAGGTGCAGGGGCACTGGATGCCGTTCGATATGACCGACGCGCGGCTGGCGGTGAATTTCAACGGCATGACCTCGACGCTGGAAGGGCTGCTCAGCACCACGCGCGGCCAGCTGAATCTGGCGGGCGATGCCGACTGGCGTGACATCAACGCCTGGCGCGCGCGCATTGCCGCCAAGGGTGACAAGCTGCGGGTGACGGTGCCGCCGATGATCCGTATCGACGTCTCGCCGGATCTGGTGTTCGAAGCCACGCCGCAGCTGTTCTCGCTCAACGGCAAGGTCGACATTCCCTGGGCGCGCATCACGGTGCAGGAGCTGCCGGAAAGCGCGGTGGGCGTCTCTTCCGACGAAGTCATGCTGGACGATCAGCTGAAGCCGATTCAACCGAAGACCGCCTCGATCCCGATCAACAGTAACCTGATGATCCACGTCGGCAACGACGTGCGGCTGGACGCCTTTGGCCTGAAAGCCCGCTTGAAGGGTGATTTGAAAGTGGTACAGGACAAGAAAGGGCTGGGCCTCAACGGCCAGATTGACATCCCTTCCGGTCGCTTCCATGCTTATGGTCAGGATTTGATCGTGCGTAAAGGGCAGCTGATGTTCTCCGGCCCGCCGGATCAGCCGCTGCTCAATATCGAAGCGATCCGCAACCCGGAATCCACCGAGGACGACGTGACCGCCGGCGTGCGCGTGACCGGCCTGGCGGATGCGCCGAAGCTGGAAGTGTTCTCCGATCCGGCCAAATCGCAACAGGAAGCCCTGTCTTATCTGCTGCGCGGCCAGGGCTTGAACAGCTCCGGCGCCGACGGCAACGCCATGACGTCGATGTTAATCGGCATGGGGGTTGCACAAAGTGGTCAACTTGTGGGTAAAATCGGCGAGGCATTCGGCGTGAGTAATTTGGCTCTGGACACCCAAGGGGTTGGCGACAATTCCCAGGTTGTCGTGAGCGGCTATGTCCTCCCAGGCTTACAAGTAAAATATGGGGTGGGCATTTTCGACTCGCTGGCCACGCTGACGTTGCGTTATCGCCTGATGCCTAAGTTGTATCTTGAAGCGGTGTCTGGTCTCGACCAGGCATTAGATTTGCTCTATCAGTTTGAGTTTTAGCGATGCGAATAATTGTCTACGGCAGTTTACGGCGCAAACAGGGAAACAGCCATTGGATGACCAACGCCCAATGGCTCGGCGAGCACGAGCTCGAAGGCTATCAGATTTATAATCTGGGCCATTACCCGGCGGCGATCCCTGGAGAGGGCACGATACATTGCGAAGTGTATCGTATTAACTCATCGATTCTGGCAGAGCTGGACGAACTGAAAAGCAACACCAAGGACTATAAGCGCGAGCTGATTCAGACGCCTTATGGGAGTGCGTGGATCTACCTGTATAAACACAGCGTGGACGGTTACCCGCGAATTACCAGCGGTGACTGGCTGAAACGCCTCGAAGATCAGTAATAAAAAAACACCGCTCAATGAGCGGTGTTTTTTCATCGGACGGCGGCGAAAATTACTTCTTGGCAGCGCGTTCGAAGGAGGCGATGATTTCCGCTTTAGCCGCAGCAGCGTCTGCCCAGCCTTCCACTTTCACCCATTTGCCTTTTTCCAGATCTTTGTAGTGCTCGAAGAAGTGAGCGATCTGGGCTTTCAGCAGTTCCGGCAGGTCGTTCACGTCTTTCACGTGATCGTACTCTTTGGTCAGCTTGCTGTGCGGTACCGCAACCAGCTTGGCGTCTTCACCGGCTTCGTCGGTCATCTTCAGCACGCCAACCGGACGGCAGCGGATCACGGAGCCCGGCTGCAGCGGGTATGGGGTTGGGACCAGCACGTCAACCGGATCACCGTCCAGAGACAGAGTGTGGTTGATGTAGCCGTAGTTGCACGGGTAGAACATCGCGGTGGACATGAAACGGTCAACGAACAGCGCGCCGGTTTCTTTGTCGATTTCGTATTTGATTGGATCGGCGTTGGCCGGGATTTCGATTACTACGTAGATGTCTTCCGGCAGGTCTTTGCCAGCAGGGACCAGATTCAAGCTCATGTCGGTTTCCTTTAATCATCAAACCAGAAATGGAGTGGCGGCTATTATAGCGGACTCTTTTGCGATTTCCTGCCCTTTTCATCGTCGAAAACCCCGCGTGCCGGCGCAGGGATAATTTCCAGATTAATCCCGCCACGGCATGAAGTTTTGTCTCCGCCTGCCGATAACTTCAACAAACAATAATGAGCCAGCAAAGCTGGCTCCGCGTTTTGCCACCCCTACTACGTCTGATCTCACTATTCTGAAGCCGGGAAGAACTCATGCTAAAAAAGATTACGGTGAAGGCTGGGCTGATCGCCCTGCTGAGCCTGATGACCATGCTGCTGATCATGGTCAGCGTTATTGGCGTCAACGCGATTAACGAAGGATCGCGCTCGATCCATACCTTAAACCAGATCCTCGGCGAAGAGCTGGGCTCGCTGGCCAACAGCTCCAACCTGACGCTGCGCGCCCGCACCGCCGCCTCGCTGGCGGTGCGCCAACGGGAGATCGGCCAGATCGATGTCGCTGACGCCACCGTGGGCCGCATTTACGGCTACCTCGAGCAGTCGAACAAGGAAATGGCGCGCTTTGTCGGCGTCGGCACCGTGACCGAGCGCGGCCGCGAACTCTCCAATCGTCTGCAAAACAGCTATCGCGCCTACCTCGAGCAAGGCGTGAAGCCGATGGCCGCCGCCATCAAGGCCGGTAAAATCGATGAGTATTACCATATTCAGGAGACCCGCATCTCTGCGTTGAGCATCGCGTTTGAAAAGGATCTCAGCGATTTCCGCAGCTTCGCCATGAAGCTCGGCGAAAAGCAGGTGTATGACGCGGAAAACAACGCCAGCACCAAGATCTCGCTGATCGTGGTGGCGGGCCTGCTCAGCGTGCTGCTGGCGGTGCTGGCCTGGTTCGCGCTGCGCGTGATCATTTTGCGCCCGTTGGACGAGTCCATCGCGCAGTTGGAACACATCGCCGGCGGCGATCTGACCCATGAGATCCGTGGTGAGGGCGATACCGAGATGGGCCGCCTGGTGCGGGCGATGCAGCGCATGCAGCAGGCGTTGGCCAGTTCGGTCAGTAAAGTGCGTGACGCCAGCAGCCAGATCGACACCGGTTCGCGTGAACTGGCGGCCGGCAACCTGCATCTGGCGCAGCGTACCGAAGAGTCGGCCGCGTCGCTGGAAGAGACCGCCGCCAGCATGGAACAGCTGACTTCGACGGTGAAAATGAACGCCGAGAACTGCGAGCAGGCCAATCAGCTGGCGCTGAGCGTGTCCGATATCGCCAACCAGGGCAGCGACGTGGTCAGTCAGGTCATGAGCAAGATGCAGGCGATCACCGACAGCTCGCGCCGCATCGCCGACATCATCAGCGTGATGGACGGCATCGCCTTCCAGACCAATATCCTGGCGTTGAACGCAGCGGTGGAAGCGGCGCGCGCCGGCGAACAGGGCCGCGGTTTCGCGGTGGTGGCCGGCGAAGTGCGCAATCTGGCGCAGCGCAGCGCCCAGTCGGCGAAAGAGATCAAAGGGTTGATCGAAGCGTCGCAGAACCGGGTGCAGGAAGGCGAGCAGATGGTGGAGTCGGCGGCGCAGACCATGAGCGGCATCACCGGTGAAGTGGGCCGGGTGACGGCGTTGATGCGTGAGATCTCGGCGGCGACGCGCGAACAAAGCAGCGGTATCGAACAGGTGAACCTGGCGGTGGCGCAGATGGATCAGGTGGCGCAACAGAATGCGGCGCTGGTGGAGGAGTCTGCGGCGGCGACGCGCTCGCTGGAAGATCAGGCTCAGCTGCTGGCGCAGAGCATGGCGGCGTTCAAGCTGTAAGGTAATAAGGGTTCGGCAAGGCGCCGAACCCTGGCAAAGAACGCGTTACTCGTCCGGGTTTTCGGCGATGAAGCGTTCTGCGTCTTCCACCATCGACTTGGTGCCGACGAAGAATGGCGCGCGCTGGTGCAGTTTCACCGGCGTGATGTCCAGAATGCGGTTTTTGCCGTCGCTGGCCTTGCCGCCGGCCTGTTCGGCCAGGAACGCCATCGGGTTGCATTCGTACAGCAGGCGCAGCTTGCCTTGCGGGTGGCTGGCGGTGCTTGGGTAGATGTAGATGCCGCCTTTCAGCAGGTTGCGGTGGAAGTCCGCCACCAGAGAACCGATGTAGCGCGAGGTGTAAGGGCGCTGCGTCGCTTCATCCTGCTCCTGGCAGTACTTGATGTATTTCTTCACGCCGAGAGGGAACTTGATGTAGTTGCCTTCGTTGATGGAATACATGTTGCCGCTCGCCGGGAAACGTACTTTCTCGTGAGAGAGACAGAACACGCCCAGAGACGGATCGTACGTGAAGGCGTGGACGCCGTAACCGGTGGTGTACACCAGCATGGTGGACGAGCCGTAAACCACGTAACCCGCTGCGACCTGGGCGCTGCCCGGCTGCAGGAAGTCTTCTTCGGTCACCGGCGTGCCGACCGGCGTGATGCGACGATAGATAGAGAAAATCGTACCGACCGAGACGTTGACATCGATGTTGGACGAACCGTCCAACGGATCCATCAATACGACATACTTGGCATTTTCAGCTCGCTCGCCGTCGAATATCACGATTTCATCTTCTTCTTCGGAAGCGATACCCGCAACTTCACCACGCGCTTTCAACGCCGCTTTCAGTTTTTCGTTCGCGTACAGGTCCAGTTTCATCTGAACTTCGCCCTGTACGTTGGACACCCCGCTGGTCCCCAGAATATCAACCAGGCCGGCCTTGTTGATGTCGCGGTGGATGATTTTGGCGCCCAGTTTAATGGCAGAAAGTAACGCGGTCAGCTCGCCGGTGGCGTGCGAGAAGTCGTGCTGTTTCTCGACGATAAATTCGCCTAACGTTTTCATGACACAATCCCTGAATCTACGGATGGATAGCGGCCTGTTAACAAACCGCCAACGTTTTCGCGAGCAGTGTAGCCCAAAGATGCGCGCCATTCATAGGCAAATCCATTTCTTCTGGACGATTCTGAGCGTTAGAATATGCCGACATTCGATGCACTCACATGAGAAACCTATGCGCATTCACATTCTTGGGATCTGTGGCACCTTTATGGGCGGGCTGGCGATGCTGGCGCGCTCACTGGGGCATGACGTCACCGGTTCGGACGCCAACGTCTATCCGCCGATGAGCACGCTGCTGGAGAACCAGGGGATCGATCTGATTCAGGGTTATGATCCCGCCCAGCTGGATCCGGCGCCGGATCTGGTGATCATCGGCAACGCCATGACGCGCGGCAACCCGTGCGTGGAGGCGGTGCTGGAGCGCGGTATCCCTTACGTTTCCGGCCCGCAGTGGCTGCACGATGCCGTGTTGCGCGATCGCTGGGTACTGGCGGTCGCCGGCACCCACGGCAAAACCACCACCGCCGGCATGGCGACCTGGATCCTCGAAGCCTGCGGCTACCAGCCCGGCTTCGTCATCGGCGGCGTGCCGGGCAACTTCGACGTTTCGGCCCGCCTCGGCGGCAGCCCGTTCTTCGTGATCGAGGCCGACGAGTATGACTGCGCGTTCTTCGACAAACGCTCCAAGTTCGTGCACTACAGCCCGCGCACGCTGATCATGAACAACCTGGAGTTCGACCACGCCGATATCTTCGACGATCTGAAAGCCATCCAGAAACAGTTCCACCACCTGGTGCGCCTGGTGCCGGGCAAAGGCAAGATCATCCTGCCGGACAACGACAGCCACCTGAAGCAGGTGATGGCGATGGGCTGCTGGAGCGAACAGGAGCTGGTGGGCGAAGAGGGCGCCTGGCGCGCGCAGAAGCTGACGCCGGACGCCAGCCATTACGCGGTGTTCCTCGACGGCGAGCAGGTCGGCGAAGTGAACTGGGCGCTGGTGGGCGAGCACAACATGCATAACGGCCTGATGGCCATCGCCGCGACCCGTCACGTCGGCGTGCAGCCGGCGGACGCTTGCCGCGCGTTGGGCGATTTCATCAACGCCCGCCGCCGCCTGGAGCTGCGTGGCGAAGCCAACGGCGTCACGGTTTACGACGATTTCGCGCACCACCCGACGGCGATCCTGGCCACTCTGGCCGCGCTGCGCGGCAAGGTCGGCGGCACGGCGCGCATTCTGGCGGTGCTGGAGCCGCGATCCAACACCATGAAAATGGGCATCAGCAAAAACGATCTGGCGCCTTCGCTCGGCCGCGCCGACGAAGTGTTCCTGTTCCAGCCGCACCACATTCCGTGGCAGGTCGCGGAAGTGGCGGATGCCTGCGTGCAGCCGGCGCATTGGAGCGCGGATCTCGATACGCTGGTGGAGATGGTGGTGAAAACCGCGCAGCCGGGCGACCACATTCTGGTGATGAGCAACGGCGGTTTCGGCGGCATTCACGATCGCTTGCTGGACGCGTTGGCGAAAAAGCAGGAACCGAAGGTGACCTACTGATCGTTCAGCCGCATAAGCCAATCTAAGGGCCGCATTCGCGGCCTTTTTTATGGGCGTAAAAAAGCCCTCGCGAGCGAGGGCAACGGGGTTCGTCGGATAGGACGACGAGAGGGTCTCTGGGAAATCGGCGTTTGCGTCAGAACTCGGCAGTGGCAGTGACGAGGGTAATCAGCTCTGCAAAGCCGTTCCCAGAGTTGTTATTTGTAAATCTCGGCGGTGGCGTGGTAGTTGCCTTCGTTACGGGCTTCGATCACGCGGTAGGCGGTCGCGCCTTTCGCGTCGGCTTTCTCCGACAACGCCTGGCGAATATCGGTCGGCGCGCCGTCGATACCGCTGACGGTAATGGTGCCGATAGATTGCAGATTGGCGGTCTGATCGTTAGTCACCAACTGGGCGGCAGATGCGCCGAAGGAGATGACGGACAGCAAACCGAGTGCAGCAAGAGTAGTTTTCATGTTCATGATAGCGATCCTTGTTCATAACAGCCTGGAAGGGCTTGGCAGCGATTTTTATTCTTGAAGGCCGTTATGACAGCGTTTGATTCCAGAGAGGTATTGCCCGTTGCCGGGTAATGCCGTTACTTATTTGTAGATTTCAGCGGTCGCGTGGAAGTTGCCGTCGTTGCGCGCTTCGATTACGCGGTAAGCGGTCGCCCCTTTGGCGTCAGCTTTGTCGGACAGCGCTTGGCGAATGTCGGAAGGCGCCGCGGCGACGCCGCTCACGGTGATCACACCGGCGGGCTGCAGTTTTGCAGCCTGGGTAGCATCAACAGATTGTGCTGCGAATGCACCAAAGGAAAGCATGGACAGAACGCTCAGGGTTGCAACGGTAGCTTTAATTTTCATCATCTCACCTCATCGTATTCTTTTATCAGTTCCAACGAACTGTGATTCAGTTCACGAAAATGAGTATACAGCTAGTAACGCGAAAAATTAATAGTTCGCTAACAGTTGCTAGTGAAACTTTAACCTCATGATCCTTATTTTTTATAACCGTAAGGAATAAAAAACGCTCATAAAACGATCTTTTGATGTTAAATTTATGTAATTTCAATAAGGTAAGTGATTTTGACCAAAAGTGCGGAAGATCACAGTGGGTACTGCTGGTTACATGGATATGTCATGGAAATGTGTTGTTGCGGGATAAAAAAGCAGTGTTAAACGCGGTTGAAGGCTGGGAAGGTAACGCGAGGGTTAAAGAAGCGCTAACAAAATGCGGTTTACAGCCGCACTTTGTTAGCGCCAGGTTTCACAGCTCTTGCTCGAACACGCCCAGGATCGCTTCATGCAGCTTCTGAGCGGTAAAGCCGCTGGACGGGGTGACGAAAATCGTGTCGTCGCCGGCAATTGTGCCGAGGATACCCTGGGATTTACCCAGTGAGTCGAGCAGGCGGGCGATCAGCTGCGCGGCGCCCGGGCTGGTGTGGATCACCACGACGGCATCGTTATGGTCGACGTCGAGCACCAGATTCTTCAATGGGCTGGTGGTGGTCGGCACGCCGAGTTCGGCAGGAAGGCAATACACCATTTCCATTTTGGCATTGCGCGTACGTACCGCGCCGAACTTGGTCAGCATGCGCGATACTTTGGATTGGTTAATGTTTTCGAAGCCTTCTTCTTGCAGCGCCAAAACGATCTCGCCTTGAGAACTGAATTTTTCTTCTTTCAATAACGCTTTGAACGTCTTGATCAGATCTTCCTGTTTTGCGGGATTACGCATTTTGCACCGTGGAATGTTGATAGTGGAAGTCATGATTATGCATATAGATGAATTTTTATGCAACAAAGGCCGCCCCAAAGAAAATAAAAATGACCGGACGGCGAGGAAAGGGCGGCATTTTAACAAAATCCGGCCGCGATGAATATGCCCTTTTGACGACGGAAAATCGGCCTGCGGTGGTAAATAAAATGTTATTAAAATGATGTTGTTCTGATGTTGCGTAAGGGTGTAATGTAACGGCCGGTTAACTTGCTCGTGAATAACCTCGCACTATTTTTGATTAGTGTGCGCTATGCCCTTAATGCGTAAGCGATTTAATCTAAAATGGGCGCGACAGCGGCCGTTTTATTACACCTGCAGGCAAGAATTGGCTAATTTATTGTTTTGAAAGGTGTAATAACTTAAGGTCCGTAACCAACACATTCACGGCGCTTTATATATTTAAGATAATAAAGGAGTATAGGATGAAAGTTGCAGTTCTCGGTGCTGCTGGCGGTATCGGCCAGGCCCTCGCCCTTCTACTCAAAACCCAGCTTCCTTCAGGTTCTGAACTCTCTCTCTACGACATTGCCCCCGTTACCCCAGGCGTTGCCGTCGACTTAAGCCACATCCCAACCGCAGTTAAAATCAAAGGCTTCAGCGGCGAAGACGCGACTCCGGCTCTGCACGGCGCGGACGTGGTGCTGATTTCCGCCGGCGTGGCCCGTAAGCCTGGCATGGATCGCTCTGACCTGTTCAACGTTAACGCCGGCATCGTGCGTAATCTGATTGAGCAAGTGGCGAAAACTTGCCCGAAAGCCTGCATCGGCATCATCACCAACCCGGTTAACACCACGGTTGCCATCGCGGCGGAAGTGCTGAAAAAAGCCGGCGTTTACGACAAGAACAAACTGTTCGGCGTGACTTCGCTGGATATCATCCGTTCCAACACCTTCGTGGCCGAGCTGAAAGGCAAGCAGCCGGAAGAGTTGAACGTACCGGTGATCGGCGGCCACTCTGGCGTGACCATCCTGCCTCTGCTGTCGCAGATCCCTGGCGTGAGCTTCACCGAGCAGGAAGTGGCGGATCTGACCAAACGCATTCAGAATGCCGGTACCGAAGTGGTGGAAGCCAAAGCCGGCGGCGGATCTGCAACGCTGTCCATGGGTCAGGCGGCCGCCCGTTTCGGTCTGTCTCTGGTGCGTGCGCTGCAGGGCGAGAAAGGCGTTGTGGAATGCGCTTACGTTGAAGGCGACGGCAAATACGCTCGCTTTTTCGCGCAGCCGCTGGTGCTGGGCAAAAACGGCGTTGAAGAACGCAAAGATATCGGCACCCTGAGCGCCTTCGAGCAGAAAGCGCTGAACGAGATGCTGGACGTGCTGCATAAAGATATCGAACTGGGCGAGAAGTTCATCAATAACTGATCGACACCGATAGTCAGCCGATAAACGCCGCCGGACGCTGTTCCGGCGGTTTTTTTTTGCTCCGCGTTCACGATTTGATACGTGCTTTGCGATCCAGCAGGCAATCGTTGTGCGGATCGTAATAGCGGCTTGGCCAGATCTCCGAAGGGTGGATGCCTATCGCTTCGGCGATCAGCCATTCCCCCTTCGGCCACGGGCGCGACAGCGCATTGGCCAGCGTCGATGAGCTTAATCCGGCCTTGCGCGACACTGCCGCCAGCGTGGTGCCCTGCTTGCGTAGCGCCGCGATGATATCTGCCGGATGCCAATCTGGGTTCCTTGAATTCATGTTTACATTCCTTTTCTGATTAGCCAAAGTTGCGTTAGTGGTATAACTAACGGGTCATGGTTAAGCGTTTGAACAACGTGAAACGCTTATTCGGAAATAAGAATACCATTAAATTTCCTAAAAAATACCCAGGTAATTTCCAAAAAACGACATTGCCCACTATTGCCCAGAGATGATGGCTATGAAAAACGAGTGGTTTGCCGCCAAGGAACTGACAGGCATCGCAGGATTACCCTCCTCACCACAGGGAATCAATCTGATGGCCCGACGCGAAGGCTGGATCAGCCGCAGGCGTAAAGGCGTGCAGGGAAAAGCGTTGGAGTACCATATCGACAGCCTGCCTCCAGGCGTGCGTAACCTGCTGGCGCTGAAGGAAGACGGGGCGGCATATGACGTAGAACGCCAGGATCCGTTGGCGGTCTGGATCGAGTATTACTACCATTTGACGGAGAGCGAGCGCGAGAGAATGGTGGCTTTCCTGATGCGGGAAGGGATTGGCGGCCTGCTGGCGCGTATCGACGAAGAGAGCAATACCTAGGCAGGCCCGCCTGGGCGGGCCTGATGAATACATTTGGAAATCACGATTTCTTAAAAGTCGCGTTGTACCGCCAAATGGGCCAGGCCTTCCAGCGCTGTTCGGTGCTCTGATGCCGGCAATACCTGCAGCGCGGCGATCGCCTTGTCGGCTTCTTCCTCGGCGCGTTTGCGGGTGTATTCCAGCGAACCGCATTGCTGCATCGCCTGCAGCACCGGCTCCAACAGGTGACGGCCGTTGCCTTGCTCAATCGCGCCGCGGATCATGTCACGCTGGGCGTCGTCGCCGTTGTGCATCGCGTGCAGCAGCGGCAGGGTCGGTTTCCCTTCGTTCAGATCGTCGCCGGTGTTTTTGCCCAGGGTGCTGCCGTCGGCGCTGTAGTCGAGCAGATCGTCGATCAGCTGGAAAGCGGTGCCGAGGTAGCGGCCATAATCTTGCAGCGCCTGTTCTTGCTCAGCGCTGGCGCCGGACAGGATCGCCGACGATTGCGCCGCCGCTTCAAACAGACGGGCGGTTTTGCTGTAGATCACCCGCATATAACTTTCTTCGCTGATGTCGGGATCGTGCACGTTCATCAACTGCAGCACTTCACCTTCGGCGATGACGTTGACCGCCTCCGACATCAGCGCCAGCACGCGCAGGGATTCCAGGCTGGTCATCATCTGGAAGGCGCGGGTATAGATAAAGTCGCCGACCAGCACGCTGGCGGCGTTGCCGAACGCCGCGTTGGCGGTGGCTTTGCCGCGGCGCATGTCCGATTCGTCGACGACGTCGTCATGCAGCAGCGTGGCGGTATGAATGAATTCGATCAGGGCGGCGACGGTGACGTGCTTGTTGCCTTCGTAGCCCAACGCCCGCGCCGCCAGGACGGCGATCATCGGCCGGATGCGCTTACCGCCACCACTGATAATGTAATAGCCAAGCTGATTGATGAGCGTGACATCGGAATTCAGCTGTTCGAGAATTGTTGCGTTCACGGCCGCCATATCTTGCGCGGTTAACTCGGTAATTTGCTCTAGGTTCATTGTGTTTTTTTCAGCTGTGTTTCTCTTCACCGCGTTGAGATCGCTGCTCACATCGGTACATGGCGGTAACTGTCCCTATGATTGTACTTGAAAAACGGTTCAGATAAACGCCACGAAAGAAACTGCGCTTTTTTTCTTCTTTTTTCTTGTTCTGGTCTTATTCTGCTCTTGTCATGCGCTGCTTTTTTGCGTAGAATTCGCGCCCTATTGTGAATATTTATAGCGCGCTCTGAACTAACACAGTCGGGCACGCGGAAAGCGGAGTTTTATATGTACGCGGTTTTCCAAAGTGGTGGTAAACAACACCGAGTAAGCGAAGGTCAGACCGTTCGCTTGGAAAAGCTGGACATCGCAACTGGTGAAGCGGTTGAGTTTGACCAGATTCTGATGATCGCTAATGGCGAAGATATCAAAATCGGCGTTCCTTTCGTCGATGGCGGCAAGATCAAAGCTGAAGTCGTTGCTCACGGTCGTGGCGAGAAAATTAAAATCGTTAAGTTTCGTCGTCGTAAACACCACCGTAAGCAGCAGGGCCACCGTCAGTGGTTCACTGACGTTAAAATCACCGGCATCAGCGCTTAAGTTAGGAGAGCGGATTAATGGCACACAAAAAGGCTGGCGGCTCGACTCGTAACGGTCGCGATTCAGAAGCTAAACGTCTGGGCGTAAAACGCTTTGGCGGCGAAGCAGTACTGGCAGGCAGCATCATCGTTCGTCAGCGCGGCACCAAATTCCACGCTGGTACCAACGTGGGTTGCGGCAAAGACCACACTCTGTTTGCTTTGAAAGACGGTAAAGTCAAATTCGAAGTTAAAGGCCCGAGCAATCGTAAATTCATCAGCATCGAAGCTGAATAATTTTTCGAGCCTTACGAAATAGATGTAAGCCCCGCAATTCGTTGCGGGGCTTTTTACATTTATGGGTTGCCTGAGGGCAGGCCCGTCAGCGTTGGCGAAGGTGATATGGATACGAAGCAGCAGGTCGGCGTTGGTATTTCTTTGGCGTTAACCACGGCGGTTTGCTGGGGCGCGTTGCCGATCGCGATGAAAGAAGTGTTGGTGGTGATGGAGCCGTTTACCGTTGTCTGGTATCGCTTTACCATGGCCGCCATCGGTTTGGGCCTGATCCTTGCGGTGCGCGGCAAGCTGCCGCCGCTGACGATGTTCCGCCAGCCGCGTTGGCTGCTGCTGTTGGCGATCGCGACGGCGGGGCTGCTTGGCAACTTTGTGTTCTTCAGCTCCTCGCTGCAATACCTGAGCCCGACGGCGTCGCAGGTGATTGGCCAGCTGTCGCCAGTCGGTATGATGTTCGCCAGCGTGCTGATTTTAAAAGAACGCATGCGCATCACCCAGGTCATTGGCGCCCTGATGCTGATTTGCGGGCTGATGCTGTTTTTCAACGTCAGTCTGATAGAGATCTTCACCCGGCTGACGGACTACACGCTGGGCGTCATGCTGGGCGTGTGCGCGGCGATGGTCTGGGTGAGCTATGGCGTGGCGCAGAAGGTGTTGCTGCGCCGGCTGGCTTCGCCGCAGATCCTGGTTATGTTGTACACTTTATGTGCGATTGCGTTGTTCCCTCTGGCCAAACCCGAGGTGATTTTCCAGCTTAGCGGCTGGCAATTAGCGTGCCTGCTGTTTTGCGGTGCCAACACGCTGATCGGCTATGGCGCGCTGGCAGAAGCGATGGCGCGCTGGCAGGCGGCGCAGGTGAGCGCGTTGGTTACGCTGACCCCGCTGTTTACCCTGCTGTTTTCAGATTTATTGGCGCTGGCTTGGCCCCAGGCATTCGCCATGCCGACGCTGAATATCGTCGGCTATGTCGGTGCGTTTGTGGTTGTGGCGGGCGCCATGTTTTCCGCAATTGGTCACCGGTGGTGGCCGCGACGGGCAGACCCCCCCCTGGTTGCTCCTTTGAAGCAGCCCGGTGAATGATTTACGGAGACGGTAAATGAAGTTTGTAGATGAAGCAGCGATTCTGGTCGTTGCAGGCGACGGCGGCAACGGGTGCGTCAGCTTCCGCCGCGAAAAATATATCCCGAATGGTGGGCCTGACGGCGGTGACGGCGGCGACGGCGGCGACGTCTACCTGCTGGCGGACGAGAACCTTAACACCCTGATCGACTACCGCTTTGAGAAGTCTTTCCGCGCTGAGCGCGGCCAGAATGGCCAGAGCCGCGATTGTACCGGCAAACGCGGTAAAGACGTCATCATTAAGGTGCCGGTCGGCACGCGCGTGAAGGATCAGGGCACCGGCGAGATCCTCGGCGACATGACCCGCCACGAGCAGAAGCTGATGGTCGCCAAAGGCGGCTGGCACGGTCTGGGCAACACCCGTTTCAAATCTTCGGTCAACCGCGCGCCGCGTCAGAAGACGCTGGGTACCGCCGGCGAAGCGCGTGACCTGTTGCTGGAGCTGTTGCTGCTGGCCGATGTGGGCATGCTGGGGCTGCCGAACGCCGGCAAATCGACCTTCATCCGCGCGGTGTCCGCCGCCAAGCCGAAGGTGGCCGATTATCCGTTCACCACGCTGGTGCCGAGCCTGGGCGTGGTGCGCATGGACCACGAGCAGAGCTTTGTGGTCGCCGACATTCCGGGGCTGATCGAGGGCGCCTCGGAAGGCGCCGGCCTGGGTATTCGTTTCCTGAAACACCTGGAGCGTTGCCGCGTGCTGCTGCACCTGGTGGACATCGCGCCGATCGACGAATCCGATCCGGTGGAAAACGCCAAAGTCATTATCAACGAGTTGAACCAATACAGCGAAAATCTGGCGCAGAAGCCGCGCTGGCTGGTGTTCAACAAAATTGATGTGATTGGTGAGGAAGAAGCCGCCGAACGCGCCAAGGCGATTGTGGAAGGCATGGGCTGGGAAGGGAAGTACTACATGATCTCCGCCGCCAACCGCGAAGGCGTCAATGCGCTGTGCTGGGACGTGATGAACTTCATCAACACCCAGCCGAAAGCGATGGCGATCGAAGAAAGCGCACCGGAAAAAGTCGAATTCATGTGGGATGACTACCACCGCGAGCAAATCGCGGAAGTGGAAGCCGAAGCGGAAGATGACTGGGATGACGACTGGGACGAAGACGACGACGAAGGCGTCGAAATCATTTACCAGAAGTAATTCGGTGATAAAGGGCTCAGCAACGCTGGGCCCTTGTTATTTGAGCGCCTTTTCCGGCAGCCAGCACTGGGCATTCAGGCCGCGCGCATCGCGGCGGTTTTCCAGCGTCAAACGCCCCTGGTGCAGTTGCGCGATGCGGATCACGATATTCAGGCCCAGTCCGCTGCCGCCGTAGCGTTGATCCATGCGGCGAAACGCCTGCGTCAGTTCCCCGACCATCTCTTCCTTGATTCCCGGGCCATCGTCGATGACCTGCAGCAGATAGCCGTTGTCTTGCGGCGTTAACCGCACCTGTATCGCGCCGCCTTCCGGGCCGTAACGGTGGGCGTTTTCGACCAGGTTGCGCAGCAGCAGCCGCAGCAGCACCGGATCGCCGTTCACGGTGGCAGCAGCCGGCAATTGCCAGCCCAGCGTCTGCCCGCGTTGGGCGCTCATTTCGTCGAGCTCTTCACGCAGCGGCTGGATCACATCGGCCACCCAATCGAAATGCTGATAATGGCCGCTGGCGAAGTCTTGCCCGGCGCGCGACAGCATCAGCAACTGCTCGACGGTGTGCATCAGCTGATCGATGCGGGCGATCAGCGCCTGGCTGCCCTTGACGCCCTGCTTTTCCATCAGTTCCAGGTGCAGGCGGATGCCGGCCAGCGGCGTGCGCAGCTCGTGGGCGGCGTCGGCAGTGAACAGGCGTTCCTGTTGAATGGTGTTATCCAGCCGTGAAAACAGCTGATTGAGTGCATTGGTGACCGCCACCATTTCCTGACTGTCGCTGGTGATTGGCAGCGGCGTCAGGTTATCGGCAGAGCGTTTTTCCAGCCGTTGCTGCAATTGGTTGAGTGGGCGGATGATCCAACTGATGGCCCAAAACGACGCCAACAGCGTGACGATCATCATGATCAGCGAAGGCGCCAACAGCGACGCGATGGCCTCGGCGATCTCGGTATCGACGCGTTCGGTACGCACTTTGGCGGACAGGGTTTCGTCCACCAGGAAGCTGATCTGTTCCTGGCTTTCGTGCCACAGCCAGAAGGCGCTGATGAGTTGCGTGACCAGCAGGATCAGCGCCAGCATCAGCAGCAGGCGGCGGCGCATGCTGATCATGACGAGGGTTCCAGGCGGTAGCCGATGCCGCGCACGGTGCGGATGCGATCCTTGCCCAGTTTGCGGCGCAGGTTGTGGATATGCACTTCCAGGGTGTTGGACCCTAAATCGTCTTGCCAGGTGTAGAGATCCTGCTGCAGGAGTTCGCGGTTGACCGTCTGCCCGGCACGCATGATCAGGCGCGCCAGAATGGCGAACTCTTTCGGCGTGACCTCCACCGGCTGCTGTTGCAGATAGACCTGCTGGCTGGAGAGATTCAACTGCAGGTCATCCACCTGCATCAGATTGTCGCTGTGACCCTGGTAGCGCCGCAGGAGGGCGCGCACGCGCGCCTGCAGCTCAACCAGCGCGAAGGGTTTGACCAG
Source organism: Serratia sp. JKS296 (assembly GCF_900215445.1). NCBI lineage: Bacteria > Pseudomonadati > Pseudomonadota > Gammaproteobacteria > Enterobacterales > Yersiniaceae > Serratia > Serratia sp. JKS296. The sequence continues at coordinate 4,540,836 of NZ_OCMX01000001.1, read as the reverse complement.
GTAGTCGTCGGCGCCGGCGTCCAGCCCATCGACGCGGTCTTCCAGGGCGTCGCGGGCGGTCAGGATCAGCACCGGCAGATCGATCTGTTGGCGGCGCCACTGCCGCAGCAGCGCGGCGCCGTCCATGTCCGGCAGACCGAGATCCAGGATCACCATGCTGTATTGGCTGGTGATGAGCAGGCTGCTGGCTTCCGCCGCTGTGGCGGCGCAGTCGCACACGTAGCCTTCGCCGGTCAGCGCCAGCGCCAACCCTTGTTGCAGCAGTTCATCATCTTCAACGACCAGCAGCTTCATGGCGATCCTCAGTTGTTTTGGTAAATATCCCGATACAGGCGACTTTCGAAACGCACCAGCGGCGCGCGGCGCTGTTTCTGATCTTCCGGCGGCACGGCGTAGCCGGAGAGATACTGCACGAAGGCCATGCGCTGGCCGCTGGCGGTAGTGATGAAGCCCGCCAGGTTGTAGACGCCCTGCAGCGCGCCGGTCTTGGCCGACACCTTGCCGTCTACGCCGGCCTCATGCAGGCCGCCGCGGTAGCGCAGGGTGCCGTCATAGCCGGACAGCGGCAGCATCGAGATAAAGTTCAGCTCGTTGTCGTGCTGCGCGATGTACTGCAGCGCCTGCATCATGGTCGCCGGGGCCAGCAGGTTGTGGCGCGACAGGCCGGAACCGTCGGCGATGATGGTGTTGCCCAGATCGATGCCTGCCTTCTGGCGCAGCACCTGGCGTACCGCATCGGAACCTGCTCGCCAGGTGCCCGGCACGCCGAAGCGCTCGTGGCCGATCGTGCGGAAGACGGTATCGGCAATCATGTTGTCCGATTTCTTCAGCATGATTTTCAACAGATCGTGCAGCGGCGCCGACTGGGTTTGCGCGATCACCGTGCCGGTGATGCCGGGGCGCGTTTGGCGTTTCAAATGCCCGTCGATCTGGATATCGGCCTGCGTCAGCTCGTCTTTCAGTATGGCGCCCGCATAGCTGGCACCGTCCTGGATGGCGAAGGCCAACGGCAGCGGTTCGCTGCGCTGCGTCAGGCAGCCGGTCAGGGTAAAGCGGTTTAGCTCGCCCGGCACCACGTCCAGTTCGCAGTATTGCGCGTCTGCGGATCCGCGCGCCAGGGTGCGCACCTGGCTAAACATATTGACCGGATAATAGGAGGCGACGCGGATAAACGCCATGTCGCCCGGGTTCGGCGCGCTGTACAGCGAGACCGAGAAACAGTTGCGATCGACGATGGCGGCGGCCGGCGGCGCGCTGAAGCACTGCGTCAGATCGTTCCACGGCCAACCAGGCGCCTTGTCATGGCTGGCGAAGACCGAGGTATCGACCAGCACGTCGCCGCTGATTTGGCGCACGCCCTGCTTCTTCAGGACGGCCACCATATTGCGCAGGCTCTGACGTTTGAAGGTCGGATCGCCGCTGAAGCGGGCGATCAGGTTGCCGCGCAGCACGCCGTCGCGGATATCGCCCTGGCTCTCCAGCGTGGTGGTGAAACGGTAATCGGGCCCGAGTTGCAGCAATGCCGCCAGCGCCGTCAGCACTTTTTGGGTGCTGGCCGGCAGCGCCATCTGCTGAGAGTGATAATCGATCGTCGGCGCACCGGCACCGATCTTCTGAACGACCAGGGCAAGGTTGGCCCCATCAGGCAGATATTGTGTGTACTCTTCAACCGGGGCCGCATTCGCATTCAGAACAAATGCGCAAGCCAATGCACTGACAATTCGTGAAAAACGCATAATCTCGGGATAACAGCTGGATAACGTGCCGTCATACTACGGTGCAATCAGGGAAAAAGTAAACGATGACCCTCAAGGAACTCTAGGCTAAAATGCGTATCAAAATGCAAAACCGATCTTGGCTTGGGCCCCGTTCCGAGTCAGGTTTCTTTTGTTTGTCGCCTGGAGGCGGGGGGCGGAATGCCAACCGTGTTTTCATACGAATACGTCAGGATGACGGTTATTTGAACAGGAAAGATTTAGAGGTATTTATACGATGAACCAAATTCCGATGACCTTGTTTGGCGCTGAAAAACTGCGCGAAGAGCTCGAATATCTGAAAAGCGTGCGCCGCCCGAAAATCATTGCGGATATCGCTGAAGCGCGTGAACACGGCGACTTGAAAGAAAATGCCGAGTACCATGCCGCCCGCGAACAGCAGGGTTTCTGCGAAGGCCGCATTCAGGAGATCGAAGCCAAGCTGTCCAATGCGCAGGTGATCGATATCACCAAGATGCCGAACACCGGTCGGGTGATCTTCGGCGCCACCGTATCGGTGATGAATCTGGACAGCGAAGAAGAAGTGACTTACCGCATCGTTGGCGACGATGAGGCCGATTTCAAGAAAAATCTGATTTCGGTAAACTCGCCGATGGCGCGCGGCCTGATCGGCAAAGAGCAAGACGATGTGGTGGTGATCAAAACCCCTGGCGGCGACGTGGAATACGAGATCCTGAAGGTCGAGTATCTCTGATCGGGACCGTTGGTCATTAATGCGCCAACGTTTTGTAAAGATAGGAAAAAGGCCGCAAGCGGCCTTTTATCTTGGTCAGGCGCATGGCACCTTTTCGTTAACCTGATGGTTATTAACGCGGTAGACTGATCTTGCGCTCTTTCGACGGGCGGTAAAGAATAAGTGTACTGCCGATAACTTGCACATTGCAGGCGCCCGTTTCACGCACGATAGCGTCGGCGATCAGGGTCTTGGTTTCGCGATCTTCAGCGGCGATTTTTACCTTGATCAGCTCATGATGCTCCAGAGCCTGTTCAATTTCAGCCAGCACCCCTTCGGTAAGACCGTTATTGCCCAGCATCACCACCGGTTTTAACGGATGCGCCAGGCCTTTCAGGTGCTGTTTTTGTTTATTATTCAGATTCATTGTCTTTTTTGCTTAAGTTGGGATTGAAAACGGTACATTCTACCGCCATCTCATGTATATCACCAAATCGGTCTTCACCGGTGTGAGTCTACGTGAGCAGCGACCCTGACATAAGACTCTTTTTATGATAGTTGGAAAACGAGATGGCTAATAAAAAGCGTTCGGCTAGCTCCAGTCGCTGGTTACAAGAACACTTTAGCGATAAATATGTACAGCAGGCGCAGAAAAAGGGACTGCGTTCCCGTGCCTGGTTTAAACTTGATGAAATACAGCAGAGCGACAAACTGTTCAAACCGGGCATGACCGTGGTTGACCTGGGCGCCGCACCGGGCGGCTGGTCGCAGTATGTGGTCACCCAAATCGGCGGTACCGGGCGCATCATCGCCTGTGATATTTTGCCAATGGATCCTATCGTTGGCGTCGATTTCCTTCAGGGCGATTTTCGTGATGAACTGGTGCTGAAGGCGCTGTTGGAACGAGTAGGCGAGAGTAAGGTTCAGGTGGTCATGTCCGATATGGCCCCGAATATGAGTGGCACCCCGGCGGTCGACATTCCAAGGTCGATGTATCTGGTGGAGTTGGCGCTGGATATGTGTCGTGATGTCCTCGCACCAGGCGGAAGTTTCCTGGTGAAGGTGTTCCAGGGAGATGGCTTTGACGAGTACCTACGGGAAATTCGCTCCCTGTTTACGAAGGTTAAGATTCGTAAGCCAGACGCTTCCCGCGCCCGTTCGCGCGAAGTGTACATTGTAGCGACAGGGCGCAAACTGTAGTACCCTAACGCTGTTTGTTAACACAGTTGTAAGATGAGGTTAATCCCTTGAGTGACATGGCGAAAAACCTAATTCTCTGGTTAGTCATCGCGGTAGTGTTGATGTCTGTATTCCAGAGCTTTGGGCCCAGCGAGTCGAATGGCCGTAGGGTGGATTACTCTACCTTCATGTCCGAACTGACCCAGGACCAGGTTCGCGAAGCGCGAATCAACGGACGTGAAATTAACGTTACCAAGAAAGACAGTAACAAATACACGACCTACATCCCTGTCAACGATCCCAAGTTGCTGGATACGTTGTTAACGAAGAATGTGAAAGTTGTCGGCGAGCCGCCTGAAGAGCCGAGCCTGCTGGCTTCTATCTTTATCTCCTGGTTCCCGATGCTGTTGCTGATCGGGGTCTGGATCTTCTTTATGCGGCAAATGCAGGGCGGCGGCGGCAAGGGCGCGATGTCCTTCGGCAAGAGCAAGGCCCGCATGCTGACGGAAGACCAGATCAAGACCACTTTCGCCGATGTCGCCGGTTGTGACGAAGCGAAAGAAGAGGTGAGCGAACTGGTGGAATACCTGCGCGAGCCGAGCCGTTTCCAGAAATTGGGCGGCAAGATCCCGAAAGGCGTGCTGATGGTCGGCCCGCCGGGGACCGGTAAAACGCTGTTGGCGAAAGCGATCGCCGGCGAAGCGAAGGTGCCGTTCTTCACCATTTCCGGTTCCGACTTCGTTGAAATGTTCGTCGGCGTGGGGGCATCCCGCGTGCGTGACATGTTTGAACAAGCGAAGAAAGCCGCGCCGTGCATCATCTTCATCGATGAAATCGACGCCGTCGGCCGCCAGCGTGGCGCCGGCCTGGGTGGCGGTCACGATGAGCGCGAGCAGACCCTGAACCAGATGCTGGTTGAGATGGACGGTTTCGAAGGCAACGAGGGCATCATCGTCATCGCGGCCACCAACCGTCCGGACGTGCTTGACCCCGCGCTGCTGCGCCCGGGCCGTTTCGACCGTCAGGTCGTGGTCGGGCTGCCGGATGTGCGTGGCCGTGAGCAGATCCTGAAGGTGCACATGCGCCGCGTGCCGTTGGCTGCCGACATCGACGCCTCCGTCATTGCGCGCGGTACGCCGGGCTTCTCCGGTGCCGACCTGGCCAACTTGGTCAACGAAGCGGCGCTGTTCGCCGCCCGCGGCAACAAGCGCGTGGTGTCGATGGTGGAGTTCGAGAAAGCCAAAGACAAGATCATGATGGGTGCGGAACGTCGCTCCATGGTGATGACCGAAGCGCAGAAAGAGTCGACCGCGTATCACGAAGCGGGCCACGCCATCATCGGCCGCCTGGTTCCTGAACACGATCCGGTACACAAAGTGACCATCATTCCTCGTGGCCGTGCGCTTGGCGTGACCTTCTTCCTGCCGGAAGGGGATGCGATCAGCGCCAGCCGTCAGAAGCTGGAGAGCCAAATCTCCACCCTGTACGGCGGCCGTCTGGCGGAAGAGATCATCTACGGGCCGGAAAAAGTCTCTACCGGTGCGTCGAACGACATCAAAGTGGCGACCTCCATCGCCCGCAACATGGTGACCCAATGGGGCTTCTCCGAGAAGCTGGGGCCGCTGCTGTATGCGGAAGAAGAGGGTGAAGTGTTCCTGGGCCGCTCCGTGGCCAAGGCGAAGCACATGTCGGATGAAACCGCGCGTATCATCGACCAGGAAGTGAAGTCGCTGATCGAACGTAACTACACGCGTGCTCGCTCGCTGCTGATGGAAAACATGGACATCCTGCACTCGATGAAGGATGCGCTGATGAAGTATGAAACCATCGATGCGCCGCAGATCGACGATCTGATGAACCGCAAAGACGTGCGTCCGCCGGCGGGCTGGGACGATGCGAACAAAGGCAACAGCTCCGACAACGGTGGCACCCCGAAAGCCCCGACGCCGGTAGATGAGCCGCGCACCCCAACGCCGGGCAACACCATGTCCGAACAGCTCGACAAGTAAGAACGGCTGTGTAATAACATCAAACCCCGGTACGCCGGGGTTTTTTTTGCCCGGCGGGCAGTGAACCAGGCAACAGTAAGGTGAAACAACATGCAGTTAACCGTGCGCGACATGACGCTCAACCTCTCTCATCCACAGGTGATGGGCATCCTCAACGTGACGCCGGATTCGTTTTCCGACGGCGGTCGCCACAACACGCTGAATCAGGCGTTGCTGCACGCGCATGCGCTGATTTCGGCCGGCGCTACGATGATTGATATCGGCGGCGAGTCGACAAGGCCGGGGGCGGCGGAGGTGAGTGAAGAGGAAGAATTGGAACGGGTCGTGCCGGTGGTGGAAGCGCTGGCGCGGCGTTTCGAAGTCTTCATCTCGGTCGATACCTCGAAAGCGGGCGTGATCCGCGAATCGGCGCACGCCGGCGCGCATCTGATCAACGACATTCGTTCGCTGCAGGAGCCGGGTGCCCTGGCGGCGGCGGCGGAAAGCGGCCTGCCGGTCTGCCTGATGCACATGCAGGGGCAGCCGCGTACCATGCAACAGGCACCGCACTACGACGATCTGATCGCCGACGTTCAGGCGTTTTTCGAACACCATATCCAGCGCTGTAACGAGGCAGGGATAACAAATCAGAAATTGCTGCTCGACCCAGGCTTCGGTTTCGGTAAAAATTTGGCGCACAACTATCAGCTTCTGGCCCGGTTGTCGGAGTTTCATCGTTTTGGTTTGCCGCTGTTGGTCGGCATGTCGCGCAAATCGATGATTGGACAACTGTTGAACGTACCGCCGGATCAACGGGTTATCGGCAGCGTGGCCTGCGCGGTGATCGCGGCGATGCAGGGTGCGCAGATTGTCAGAGTGCATGACGTTAAAGAAACCGTCGAGGCGATGCGTGTCGTCGAGGCAACACTTTCAGCTAAGGGACAGTAGAAACATGAGCGAGCGCAAATATTTTGGCACCGACGGCATCCGTGGCAAGGTCGGGGACAGCCCCATCACGCCGGACTTCGTGCTGAAGCTGGGCTGGGCGGCCGGCAAGGTGCTGGCGCGTCACGGTTCCCGCAAGATCATCATCGGAAAGGATACGCGCATCTCCGGCTATATGCTGGAGTCCGCGCTGGAAGCCGGCCTGGCGGCCGCCGGATTGTCCGCGTCCTTCACCGGGCCGATGCCCACGCCGGCGGTGGCTTATTTGACGCGTACCTTCCGGGCTGAAGCGGGCATTGTCATTTCCGCTTCGCATAACCCGTTCTATGACAACGGCATCAAGTTTTTCTCGATCGACGGCGCCAAGCTGCCGGACAATGTCGAAGAAGCGATCGAGGCCGAAATGGAAAAACCGCTGACCTGCGTGGAGTCCGCGGAGTTGGGTAAAGCCAGCCGCATCATCGACGCCGCCGGTCGCTATATCGAATTCTGCAAAGGCACCTTCCCGAGCGAGCTGAGTCTGAAAGGGCTGAAAATCGTGGTCGACTGCGCCAACGGCGCGACTTACCACATCGCGCCGAGCGTGCTGCGCGAGCTGGGCGCCACGGTGATCGCCATCGGCGTTGAGCCGGACGGCATGAACATCAACGAGAAATGCGGCGCTACCGATGTGCGTCAGCTGCAGGAGCGCGTGCTGCAGGAAAAAGCGCACGTTGGCCTGGCGTTCGACGGCGACGGCGACCGCGTGATGATGGTGGATCACCTGGGCAACAAGGTGGACGGCGATCAGATCCTGTACATCATCGCCCGCGAAGGCCTGCGTCAGGGGCAGCTGCGCGGTGGCGCGGTCGGCACCCTGATGAGCAATATGGGGCTGGAACTGGCGCTGAAACAGCTGGGCATTCCGTTCGCTCGCGCCAAAGTGGGCGACCGTTACGTGCTGGAGAAGTTGCAGGAGTTGGGCTGGCGCATCGGTGCGGAAAACTCCGGCCATGTGATCCTGCTGGACAAAACCACCACCGGCGATGGCATCGTGGCCGGGTTGCAGGTGCTGACCGCCATGGTGCGCAACCACATGAGCCTGCATGACCTGTGCAGCGGCATGAAGCTGTTGCCGCAGATCCTGGTCAACGTGCGTTTCGCCGGCGATCACAATCCGCTGGAATCTGAAGCGGTGTGCAAGGTCACCGAACAGGTGGAAGCCGAGCTGGCCGGCCGCGGCCGGGTGCTGCTGCGTAAATCGGGCACCGAGCCGCTGATCCGCGTGATGGTGGAGGGCGAGGACGAGCAGCAGGTGACCGCGCTGGCACATCGCATCGCCGACGCGGTGAAATCCGCAGGTTAAAACAGACAGTTAGCCACCGGGCTTGGCATCGCTGAGCCCGAATAGACGATTGTTGGCGTTTTTTTCCGCAAACGCGCCGGCGGCTGCAAATTGCCCTTGCGCGGGTTGGCGGCTTTGGTTAGTATTCACACCCGCTTCAGTAGGCAGTTTATAAACATGCCTGCTTGATGAGTGTGAAGCATTTGGCATGCGGTGAGGCCGCAAGGATACGGGTACTACTATGTACGAAGCTCTTCTGGTAATTTTCCTGCTGATTTCAATCGGGCTGGTTGCTCTGATTATGTTGCAGCAAGGTAAAGGCGCTGATATGGGAGCCTCTTTCGGAGCAGGTGCATCAGGCACGTTGTTCGGTTCGAGTGGTTCCGGTAACTTTATGACCCGCATGACTGCTGTATTGGCGACGCTGTTCTTCGTCATCAGCCTGATTTTGGGCAACCTCAGCAGCAACCAAAGCAAGAAAGGCAGCGAGTGGGAAAATCTGGGTCAGCCGGTGAAAACTGAGCAGACAACCGCGCCGGCAGCACCTGCCAAGCCGAGCAGCGATATCCCGCAGTAAGCCGTAAAAGTTTGTAAACGGTGGTTGTGAACTCGAAAGAACAACGGCCGTTAGCAGTAAGAATCAGTACCGAGGTGGTGGAATTGGTAGACACGCTACCTTGAGGTGGTAGTGCCCTAACGGGCTTGTGGGTTCGAGTCCCATCCTCGGTACCAAATCCCAGAGATAACTTGCAATTTTGCGATTATCGGCGTAGTATTTGCCACGTTTTCGGACGCGGGGTGGAGCAGCCTGGTAGCTCGTCGGGCTCATAACCCGAAGGTCGTCGGTTCAAATCCGGCCCCCGCAACCACTTTCCTTTAAGTGTTTATTTTCAAATACACTTTTCGATTGAAATCCGCTTTTCTCGATCATCATTTGAAAATGACACTTGCTCGAAAGTTGTACCGAGGCCGCCTAGCGGCAAACAGGGTCCAGTTGCATAAAGCCCCGATTTTTCGGGGTTTTTTGTTATTTGGCAACAGAATCACTGGGCTATTTAGCCCTTTTTTTATGTCTTGGGGGTGGGCTTGTCCACATTAGAGCAACAGTTAACAGAGATGCTTTCGGCACCGGTAGAAGCGTTGGGCTTTGAGCTTGTAGGCATCGAATTCATTCGTGCGCGCCAATCGACGCTCCGCATCTATATTGATAGTGATAACGGCATCAATGTTGATGATTGCGCTGATGTCAGCCACCAGGTCAGCGCTGTATTGGACGTCGAAGATCCAATCACGGTCGCTTACAACTTGGAAGTCTCCTCTCCTGGCCTTGATCGCCCGATGTTCACCGCAGAGCATTATACGCGTTTCCTCGGTGAAGAAGTCAGCCTGGTCCTGCGCATGGCGGTACAGAACCGTCGCAAGTGGCAGGGTATTATCAAGTCTGTCGAAGGCGAGATGATCACGGTTACTGTGGAAGGGAAAGATGAAGTGTTCGCGCTGAGCAATATCCAGAAAGCGAACCTGGTACCCCACTTTTAAAGTTTGGAAGAGGCAACTAGGATGAACAAAGAGATTCTGGCTGTTGTTGAAGCAGTTTCCAATGAAAAATCCCTTCCGCGCGAGAAGATTTTCGAAGCGCTGGAAACTGCATTAGCCACCGCAACCAAGAAAAAATACGAGCAGGAAATCGACGTGCGCGTCAGCATTGACCGCAGAACCGGCGATTTCGATACCTTCCGCCGTTGGGTCGCCGTAGACGAAGTGACGCAGCCAACGCGTGAAATCACGCTGGAAGCCGCTCAGTTTGAAGATCCGAGCATCGAGCTCGGCGGCTACGTCGAAGATCAGATCGAATCCGTGACCTTCGACCGCATCACCACCCAAACCGCCAAGCAGGTTATCGTGCAGAAAGTGCGCGAGGCCGAGCGCGCGATGGTGGTCGACGCTTTCCGTGAACACGAAGGTGAGATCGTCACCGGCGTGGTGAAGAAAGTGAACCGTGACAGCATCGCGCTGGATCTGGGCAACAACGCCGAAGCGGTGATTGGCCGTGAAGACATGCTGCCGCGCGAAAACTTCCGTCCGGGCGACCGCATTCGTGGCGTACTGTACGCCGTGCGTCCTGAAGCCCGCGGCGCGCAGCTGTTCGTCAGCCGTTCCAGCCCGGAAATGCTGAAAGAACTGTTCCGCATCGAAGTGCCGGAAATCGGCGAAGAAGTGATTGAAATTAAAGCGGCAGCCCGCGATCCTGGCTCCCGTGCGAAAATTGCAGTGAAAACCAACGACAAGCGCATCGACCCGGTCGGCGCCTGCGTAGGTATGCGCGGTGCGCGCGTTCAGGCCGTGTCGAGCGAGCTCGGCGGCGAACGCATCGACATCATTCTGTGGGATGATAACCCAGCGCAATTCGTCATCAACGCCATGGCGCCGGCCGACGTCGCGTCGATCGTGGTAGATGAAGATAACTGCACCATGGATATCGCCGTTGAAGCCAGCAACCTGGCACAGGCGATCGGCCGTAACGGCCAAAACGTGCGTTTGGCTTCCCAGTTGCTGAAACAACACCGCGGCGACGATCGTTGGGAACTGAACGTGATGACGGCGGACGACCTGCAGGCCAAGCACCAGGCCGAGGCTCATGCCGCTATTGATACCTTCACCAAGTATCTTGATATCGACGAAGATTTCGCCACCGTACTGGTTGAAGAAGGCTTCTCCACGCTGGAAGAGCTGGCCTACGTGCCGATCAAAGAGCTGTTGGAAATCGACGGTCTGGATGAAGATACGGTTGAAGCATTGCGCGAACGCGCCAAAGCTGCATTGACCACGCTGGCCCTGGCACAAGAAGAAAGCCTGGGCGACAACAAACCGGCCGACGATTTGCTCAACCTGCCGGGTCTTGAGCGCAGCATGGCCTTTAAACTGGCCGCGCGTGGGGTTTGTACGCTGGAAGATCTTGCCGAGCAGGGTGTTGACGATCTGGCTGATATTGAAGGGCTTAGCGACGAGCAAGCCGGCGAGCTGATCATGGCTGCGCGCAATATCTGTTGGTTTGGCGACAACGCGTAATAACTGTAGCAGGAAGGAACAGCATGACGACAGATGTAACCGTAAAATCGCTGGCAGCAGAGATTCAGACTCCGGTTGATCGCCTGGTACAGCAGTTTGCTGATGCAGGGATCAACAAGTCCGAGTCGGACTCTGTTACCCAGCAAGAAAAAGAAACATTGCTGGCGCACCTGAACCGTGAACACGGCAGCGCGCCGGGTAAACTCACTTTGCAGCGCAAAACGCGCAGCACCTTGAATATCCCGAGCACCGGCGGTAAAAGTAAATCGGTGCAAATTGAGGTCCGCAAGAAACGCACTTATGTAAATCGCGATACGCAGGAAGCCCAGTTGGCTGAAGCGGCAGAGCAGGCACAGCGTGAAGCGGAAGAGCAGGCACGGCGCGAAGCGGAAGAGCTCGCAAAACGCGAAGCGGAAGCGAAGCGCGCAGCCGAAGAGCAAGCCAAACGTGAGGCCGCGGAGATTGCTAAGCGTAATTCAGCGGAAAAAGAAAAAGTGACCAATCAACATACCGACGAAATGACCAAGCCAGCTCAGGCGGAAAAAGCACGCCGTGAAGCCGAAGCCGCTGAACTGAAACGCAAAGCGGAAGAGGAAGTGCGCCGCAAGGTTGAAGAGGAAGCCAAGCGCGTGGCGGAAGAAGCCCGTCGCATGGCCGAAGAGAACGGCGAGAAGTGGGCCCAGGCAGACGCGGCAAGCGCCGCGGTTGAAAGCGCCGACTATCACGTGACCACCTCTCAGCACGCCCGTGCCGCAGAAGATGAAAACGACGCCAAAGTTGAAGGCGATCGTCGCAGCCGCACCCGCGGCGGCAAAGCGACCAAGCAGAAGAAAGGCAACAAGCTGTCCGAATCCAAAGCGGATCGCGAAGAAGCGCGCGCCGTTACCCGTGGCGGTAAAGGCAAACGCAAGCCTAGCGCTCTGCAGCAGGGCTTCAACAAGCCGGCGCAGGTGGTTAACCGCGACGTGGTGATCGGCGAAACCATCACCGTGGCCGAGTTGGCCAACAAGATGGCGGTAAAAGGTTCCCAGGTCATCAAAGTGATGATGAAGCTGGGCGCCATGGCCACCATCAACCAGGTTATCGACCAGGAAACCGCGCAGCTGGTTGCCGAAGAGATGGGCCACAAAGTTATCCTGCGTCGTGAAAACGAGCTGGAAGAAGCGCTGATGAGCGACCGTGATACGGGCGCTGCGGCCGAGCCGCGCGCGCCGGTCGTGACCATCATGGGCCACGTTGACCACGGTAAAACCTCTCTGCTGGACTACATTCGCTCCACCAAAGTGGCGGCGGGCGAAGCCGGCGGCATTACCCAGCACATCGGCGCCTACCACGTAGAAACCGAGAACGGCATGATCACCTTCCTGGATACCCCGGGCCACGCCGCGTTTACCTCGATGCGTGCTCGCGGTGCTCAGGCGACTGACATCGTGGTTCTGGTGGTGGCGGCTGATGACGGCGTGATGCCACAGACTATCGAAGCTATCCAGCACGCGAAAGCGGCGCAGGTGCCGTTGGTGGTTGCGGTGAACAAAATCGACAAGCCGGAAGCCGATCCGGACCGCGTTAAGCAAGAACTGTCTCAGTACGGCGTGATGCCGGAAGAGTGGGGCGGCGAAGCGCAGTTCGTCCACGTGTCCGCGAAAGCCGGTACCGGTATCGACGAGCTGCTGCAGGCTATCCTGCTGCAGGCCGAAGTTCTGGAACTGAAAGCGGTACGCAGCGGCATGGCGAGCGGCGTGGTGATCGAGTCCTTCCTGGATAAAGGCCGTGGCCCGGTTGCCACCGTGCTGGTTCAGGAAGGTACGCTGAACAAGGGCGACATCGTCCTGTGTGGCTTCGAATACGGCCGTGTGCGTGCGATGCGCGACGAGCTGGGCCGTGAAGTGACCTCCGCCGGTCCGTCTATCCCTGTGGAAATCCTGGGTCTGTCCAGCGTGCCTGCAGCGGGTGACGAAGCGACCGTGGTGCGCGACGAGAAGAAAGCGCGTGAAGTGGCGCTGTACCGTCAGGGCAAGTTCCGCGAAGTCAAACTGGCGCGTCAGCAGAAGTCCAAGCTGGAAAACATGTTCGCCAACATGACCGACGGCGAAGTGTCCGAGCTGAACATCGTACTGAAATCCGATGTACAGGGTTCTTGCGAAGCGATCAGCGACTCGCTGCTGAAACTCTCCACCGACGAAGTGAAGGTGAAGATTGTCGGCTCCGGCGTAGGTGGGATCACCGAAACCGACGCGACGCTGGCTGCGGCTTCCAACGCCATCATCCTGGGCTTCAACGTGCGTGCCGACGCTTCTGCGCGCCGCGTAATCGAAGCGGAAAGCCTGGATCTGCGTTACTACTCCGTGATCTATAACCTGATCGACGAAGTGAAGCAGGCGATGAGCGGCATGCTGGCGCCGGAATACAAGCAGCAGATCATCGGCCTGGCCGAAGTGCGCGACGTGTTCAAATCGCCTAAGTTCGGCGCTATCGCCGGCTGTATGGTTACCGAAGGGACCATCAAGCGTCACAACCCAATCCGCGTACTGCGCGACAACGTGGTTATCTATGAAGGCGAGCTGGAATCCCTGCGCCGCTTCAAAGATGACGTTAACGAAGTCCGTAACGGCATGGAATGTGGTATCGGCGTTAAGAACTATAACGACGTGCGCGTCGGCGACATGATCGAAGTGTTCGAAATCATTGAGATCCAACGCACCATCGCTTAACGATTGCACATCTGCTTATATCTGTTTACGGGGGGCCTTTGTGCCCCCCGATTTGTCTGGAGAATCCAAAATGGCAAAAGAATTCAGCCGCGGTCAACGCGTGGCGCAAGAGATGCAGAAAGAGATTGCGATCATTCTGCAGCGTGAAGTGAAAGATCCGCGCGTCGGCATGGCGACCGTTTCCGGCGTGGAAGTCTCCCGTGACCTGGCGTATGCCAAGGTTTACGTCACCTTCCTGAACGTGCTGACCGAGAACCACGATCCGGATCTGGTCACCAACGGCATCAAAGCGTTGCAGGACGCTTCCGGCTATATCCGCACCCTGCTGGGCAAAGCGATGCGCCTGCGCGTGGTGCCGGAGCTGACCTTCGCCTACGACAACTCCCTGGTGGAAGGCATGCGCATGTCCAACCTGGTGACCAACGTGGTGAAGAACGACGCCGAGCGCCGTTCCGCCTCAGGCGATGACAAGGAGGATTAATGAGTCGCCCTCGTCGCCGCGGCCGTGATATCCACGGCGTGCTGTTGCTGGACAAGCCGCAAGGGTTGTCGTCCAACGATGCGCTGCAAAAAGTAAAACGCCTGTACAACGCCAACCGAGCGGGCCATACCGGCGCGCTCGATCCGTTGGCGACCGGCATGCTGCCTATCTGCCTGGGCGAAGCGACCAAGTTTTCGCAATACCTGCTCGATTCCGACAAGCGCTATCGGGTGATCGCCAAGCTGGGGCAGCGTACCGATACTTCCGACGCCGACGGTCAGATCGTGCAGGAACGCCCGGTGAGCTTCACCCAGGCGCAGCTCGACGCGGCGCTGGACACCTTCCGTGGCGACATCCAGCAGGTGCCGTCGATGTATTCGGCGCTGAAATACCAGGGCAAGAAACTCTACGAGTATGCGCGCCAGGGGATTGAAGTGCCGCGAGAAGCGCGCAGCATCACGGTGTACGAGCTGCAGTTTATCCGCTGGGAAGGGGATGAGCTGGAGCTGGAGATCCACTGCTCGAAAGGCACCTACATCCGCACCATCACCGACGATCTCGGCGAGTTGCTGGGCTGCGGCGCGCACGTGATCTATCTGCGCCGCCTGCAGGTGGCGACTTATCCGATCGCGCGCATGGTGACGCTGGAACAGCTGAATGCTTTGCTGGCGCAGGCGCAGGAACAAGCGATCGCGCCCGGCGAGCTGCTCGATCCGCTGCTGATGCCGATGGACAGCCCGGTTGAGAACTATCCGGAAGTGAATTTGCTGCCGGTGGTGGCGGGTTACGTCAAGCAGGGGCAACCGGTGCAAGTGGCCGGCGCGCCGGCTTCCGGTCTGGTGCGCATCACCGAGGGTGAAGAGCGAAAATTCATCGGCGTTGGCGACATCGCCGAGGATGGTCGCGTGGCGCCGCGCCGCCTGGTGGTCGAGCATTTCGACTGACGGCGGGGCACTGCGTCGCCTTGCGATCGCACTGCGCTAAGAGTAGAATGGCGCAGCTTATGCATTGGGTTGCTGAATTAGAGATCGGCGCCTGTTTTTATTATCTATAATCTGGAGTATTACAATGTCTCTAAGTGTTGAAGCTAAAGCTCAAATCGTAGCTGATTTCGGTCGTGGTACTAACGACAGCGGTTCTACCGAAGTTCAGGTTGCCCTGCTGACTGCGCAGATCAACCATCTGCAAGGCCACTTCTCCGAGCACAAAAAAGATCACCACAGCCGTCGTGGTCTGCTGCGTATGGTTTCTCAGCGTCGTAAGCTGCTGGACTACCTGAAGCGTAAAGATGTAGCACGTTACACCAGCCTGATCGAGCGTCTGGGTCTGCGTCGCTAATCTAGCAAGTTTCAGTGGAAAGGGGCCTATTTTGGCCCCTTTCTTCTAGGAAGCATAAGCAAATCAGGTTAATGTATTACTGATGTTTCCAAACAGGTTCTTCCGTTACAGAGGTTCGCGCGGCTAATGAGAGGCTTTATCTCCCGCCTGAGATAAGGATTGTCATTAGTCGCGAGGATGTAGTGAGAAGGCAAATCGAGTCACAGGCGTGTCGAGTCGCCAATGCGATTGCGCGCCGTTAATCAAGGATATAATTTTGCTGACACCGATCATTCGCAAATTCCAGTATGGCCAGCATACCGTCACCATCGAAACCGGTATGATGGCGCGTCAGGCCACCGCCGCCGTTATGGTGAGCATGGATGACACCGCCGTATTCGTTACCGTCGTTGGCCAGAAAAAAGCCAAGCCGGGTCAGAGCTTCTTCCCGCTGACCGTTAACTACCAAGAGCGTACCTACGCCGCCGGCCGCATCCCGGGCAGCTTCTTCCGTCGCGAAGGCCGTCCGAGCGAAGGTGAGACGCTGACTTCCCGTCTGATCGACCGTCCGATCCGTCCACTGTTCCCGGACAGCTTCCTGAACGAAGTTCAGGTGATTGCGACCGTGGTTTCCGTTAACCCACAGGTGAACCCGGACATCGTTGCGATGATCGGTGCTTCCGCGGCCCTGAGCCTGTCCGGTATTCCGTTCAACGGCCCAATCGGTGCCGCGCGCGTAGGTTACATCAACGACCAGTACGTACTGAACCCAACGACTGACGAACTGAAAGAAAGCCGTCTGGATCTGGTGGTTGCCGGTACTGCAGGCGCGGTGCTGATGGTTGAATCCGAAGCGGACGTGCTGAGCGAAGACCAGATGCTGGGCGCCGTGGTGTTCGGCCATGACCAGCAGCAAGTGGTTATCGAAAACATCAACGCGCTGGTTGCCGAAGCGGGCAAACCGAAGTGGGATTGGCAGGCGCCTGCGGTCAACGAAGCGCTGCACGCGCGCGTGGCTGAACTGGCCGAAGCTCGCCTGGGCGACGCTTACCACATCACCGAAAAACAAGAGCGTTACGCTCAGGTTGACGCGATCAAAGACAGCGTTGTTGAAACCCTGCTGGCGCAGGACGAGACGCTGGACGCCGGCGAAATCCAGGACATCCTGGGCACCGTCGAGAAAAACGTGGTGCGCAGCCGCGTACTGCGTGGCGAGCCGCGTATCGACGGCCGTGAAAAAGACATGATCCGTGGCCTGGACGTGCGCACCGGTGTACTGCCGCGCACCCACGGTTCCGCGCTGTTCACCCGTGGCGAAACTCAGGCGCTGGTTACCGCGACCCTGGGCACCGCGCGCGACGCACAGAACCTGGACGAGCTGATGGGCGAGAAGACCGACAGCTTCCTGTTCCACTACAACTTCCCTCCGTACTCCGTAGGCGAAACCGGCATGGTCGGTTCTCCTAAGCGTCGTGAAATCGGTCACGGTCGCCTGGCGAAACGCGGCGTATTGGCTATGATGCCTAAACCGGAAGATTTCCCGTACACGGTTCGCGTGGTGTCTGAAATCACCGAATCCAACGGTTCTTCTTCCATGGCTTCCGTGTGCGGCGCGTCTCTGGCGCTGATGGACGCCGGTGTGCCAATCAAGGCTGCCGTTGCGGGCATCGCGATGGGCCTGGTGAAAGAAGCCGACAACTATGTGGTTCTGTCCGACATTCTGGGTGACGAAGATCACCTGGGCGACATGGACTTCAAAGTGGCCGGTAGCCGCGACGGTATCACCGCGCTGCAGATGGACATCAAAATCGAAGGCATCACCCGCGAAATCATGCAGGTGGCTCTGAACCAGGCCAAGGGCGCGCGTCTGCACATCCTGGGCGTGATGGAACAGGCTATCAGCACTCCGCGCGGCGATATCTCCGAATTCGCACCGCGCATTCATACTATCCGCATCAACCCGGATAAAATCAAAGACGTGATCGGTAAGGGCGGTTCCGTTATCCGCGCGCTGACCGAAGAGACTGGCACTACCATCGAAATCGAAGATGATGGTACAGTTAAAATCGCTGCGACCGACGGTGAGAAAGCGAAATTCGCTATCCGTCGCATCGAAGAGATCACGGCAGAGATCGAAGTGGGCCGTATCTATCAGGGTAAAGTGACCCGTATCGTTGATTTCGGCGCATTCGTCGCTATCGGCGGTGGTAAAGAAGGCCTGGTGCACATTTCTCAGATCGCCGACAAGCGCGTTGAGAAAGTGACCGACTATCTGCAGATGGGTCAGGAAGTGCCGGTTAAGGTACTGGAAGTTGACCGTCAGGGCCGCGTGCGTCTGAGCATCAAAGAAGCGATGGCGCCGGAAGCGGGTTCACCTGCGCCTGAAGCAGAATAACTGTATAGATAGTTTTACAGCTCCCCGCCACGGGGTTGGGAGCTGTTCGTATCGCGCGGGTAGGATGCCCGCGTTTTAGCAAACGGAGGACAGGACGTTCATCCAATGTTTGTCTTCGGGAGTGGGAAATGAAGCCTTTCTTGCGCTGGTGTTACGTTGCGACAGCACTCATGCTGGCAGGATGCAGCAACCATGATTGGCGTAAAGACGAAGTTTTGGCAATCCCGTTGCAGCCAACGTTGCAGCAGGAAGTGATCCTGGCGCGCATGGAACAAATTCTTGCCAGCCGGGCACTGACGGATGACGAACGCGCACAGCTTTTATATGAGCGCGGTGTGCTGTATGATAGCCTCGGGTTACGTGCATTAGCGCGCAATGATTTCTCGCAGGCGCTGGCGATACGTCCCGACATGCCGGAAGTTTTCAACTACCTGGGCATTTACTTAACGCAGGCAGGCAATTTTGATGCTGCCTATGAAGCGTTTGATTCTGTACTAGAGCTTGATCCAACTTACAATTACGCGCGTTTAAACCGGGGCATCGCACTGTATTATGGCGGCCGCTTCCCGTTGGCGCAGGATGATCTGCAGGCGTTTTATCAAGACGACCCAAACGATCCCTTCCGTTCGTTATGGCTGTATCTGGTGGAGAGAGAAATCGATCCCAAGAAGGCCGAGGTAGCGCTTCAGCAGCGCTATGACAAAGCGGACAGAGGGCAATGGGGATGGAATATTGTCGAATTCTACCTGGGCAAGATCAGCGAAAAAACGCTGATGGAACGCCTCAAGGCAGATGCAACGGATAACACTTCGCTCGCTGAGCATCTCAGTGAAACTGACTTCTATTTGGGTAAACACTACCTGAGTCTGGGGGACAAGGACACCGCTTCGGCGCTGTTCAAACTGACGGTGTCTAACAACGTTCACAACTTCGTTGAGCACCGCTATGCATTGTTGGAATTGGCGCTTTTGGGCCAAGAGCAAGACGACCTATCGGAATCGGACCAGCAATAGCTGACGAACACCTATCAGCCTGATGGACATTGGTTTTTAACCAAAGTTATCGCCTTCACGGGCGAGGGCTTTTTTGTTCGTTTTATAATCTAATTTGAGCCGGTTCACACTTTTCAATGAAAATGACTGAAAATTTTCTCGACGAGTTATGTAGACTGGCTGCCATTATTAATGAGGCACGTGTACATGACGACTGAGTTTGAAACCTCTTTTGCTGATCTGGGGCTGTCTGCTCCAATCATTTCCGCCCTGAACGATCTGGGCTATGAAAAACCATCTCCGATCCAGGCTGAGTGTATTCCTCACCTGTTGAACGGCCGCGACGTGCTGGGCATGGCGCAGACCGGTAGTGGTAAAACTGCAGCGTTCTCGCTGCCGCTGCTGCACAACCTGCAGGCAGACCTGAAAGCACCTCAGATCCTGGTGCTGGCGCCGACCCGTGAACTGGCGGTTCAGGTTGCCGAAGCGATGACCGATTTCTCCAAACACATGAACGGCGTCAACGTGGTAGCCCTGTACGGCGGCCAGCGTTACGACGTGCAGCTGCGCGCTCTGCGCCAGGGCCCGCAAATCGTTGTGGGTACCCCAGGCCGCCTGCTGGACCACCTGAAGCGCGGCACCCTGAACCTCTCCAACCTGAGCGGTCTGGTGCTGGATGAAGCCGACGAAATGCTGCGCATGGGCTTTATCGAAGACGTAGAAACCATCATGGCTGAGATCCCGGCTGAACATCAGACCGCGCTGTTCTCCGCCACCATGCCGGAAGCGATCCGTCGCATTACCCGCCGCTTCATGAAAGAGCCGCAGGAAGTGCGCATCCAATCCAGCGTGACCACCCGTCCGGACATTAGCCAGAGCTACTGGTCGGTCTACGGCATGCGTAAAAACGAAGCGCTGGTGCGTTTCCTGGAAGCCGAAGACTTTGACGCGGCGATCATCTTCGTCCGTACCAAGAACGCGACCCTGGAAGTGGCCGAAGCGCTGGAGCGCAGCGGTTACAGCAGCGCCGCGCTGAACGGCGACATGAACCAGGCGCTGCGTGAGCAGACTCTGGAGCGTCTGAAAGACGGTCGTCTGGATATCCTGATCGCGACCGACGTTGCGGCCCGTGGCCTGGACGTTGAGCGCATCAGCCTGGTTGTCAACTACGACATCCCGATGGACTCCGAGTCTTACGTTCACCGTATCGGCCGTACCGGTCGTGCGGGCCGCGCCGGCCGCGCGCTGCTGTTCGTGGAAAACCGCGAACGCCGCCTGCTGCGCAATATCGAACGCACCATGAAGCTGACCATCCCTGAAGTGGAACTGCCGAACGCAGAACTGCTGGGCGAGCGTCGTCTGGCCAAGTTCGCCGCGAAAGTTCAACAGCAGCTGGAAAGCAGCGATCTGGACCTGTACCGCGCACTGCTGACCAAACTGCAGCCGGAAGAAGAGCTGGATATGGAAACCCTGGCCGCAGCGCTGCTGAAAATGGCTCAGGGCGAACGTCCGCTGATCCTGCCGCCGGATCCGGTCTTCAAACCGCGTCAGCGCCGCGAGTTCAACGACCGTGACGATCGTCGCGGTGACCGTGGCGATCGCCGCGACAGCCGTGACGGCGATCGTCCGCGTCGCGAACGTCGTGACGTTGGCGAAATGCAGCTGTACCGCATCGAAGTGGGTCGTGACGATGGCGTAGAAGTGCGTCACATCGTTGGCGCTATCGCTAACGAAGGCGACATCAGCAGCCGTTACATCGGTAACATCAAGCTGTTCGCTTCCCACTCCACCATCGAACTGCCAAAAGGCATGCCGGGCGAGATCCTGAATCACTTCACTCGCACTCGCATCCTGAACAAGCCGATGAACATGCAGCTGCTGGGCGATGCACAGCCGTTCGAACGTCGCGAGCGTCGTGACGGTGGCAACGGCGGCGAGCGTCGCGGCAACGGTCGTCCGTTCAACGGCGAACGTCGCGAAGGCGGCCCACGTCGCTCCTTCGGCGAACGTCGTGAAGGCGGTAACGGCGGCGAGCGTCGTGGCGGTAACTACAACCGTGACGGCAAGCCGGCGCCACGCCGTGATGACGGCGCACCGGCGGCACCACGTCGTCGTTTCGGCGACGCGTAATCGCTGATTCGCCGTTCGCGGTGAAGCGCTCTGAAAAACCAGCCTGCGGGCTGGTTTTTTTATGCCTGAAAGTTGCCGTCAAACGCCCCTGAATGGCGTATCATTCATAAGGTTTTTTCTTACGGATGATATGCACGGGAGATGCCATGAGTTGGCAGCAGTTTAAATCTCAATACCTGGTGCGCTTTTGGGCGCCGCTGCCGGCGGTGATCGCCGCCGGGATCCTTTCTACCTACTACTTCGGCATGACCGGCACCTTCTGGGCGGTGACCGGCGAATTCACCCGCTGGGGCGGCCATGTGCTGCAGTGGTTCGGCCTGCACCCCGAGCAATGGGGCTATTTCAAGGTCATCGGCCTGCAGGGCACGCCGCTGGAGCGCATCGACGGGCGCATGATCATCGGCATGTTCGCCGGCTGCATCGCCGCCGCGCTGTGGGCCAACAACATCAAACTGCGTCAGCCGCAGCACCGCATTCGCATCGTGCAGGCGCTGCTGGGCGGCATCATCGCCGGCTTCGGCGCACGCCTGGCGATGGGCTGCAACCTGGCGGCGTTCTTCACCGGCATTCCTCAGTTCTCGTTGCACGCCTGGTTCTTCGCGCTGGCGACCGCCGCCGGTTCTTACTTCGGCGCCAAATTCACGCTGCTGCCGATGTTCCGCATCCCGGTCAAATTGCAAAAGGTGAAGGCCGCCGCGCCGCTGACACAGAAGCCTGAGCAGGCGCGCCGCCGCTTCCAGCTGGGCATGGCCGTCTTCGGCCTGGCGGTGGCCTGGTCGCTGTGGACGCTGTTCGATGCACCGAAGCTTGGCATCGCCATGCTGTTCGGCATCGGTTTTGGCCTGCTGATCGAACGCGCGCAGATCTGCTTCACCTCGGCGTTCCGCGATCTGTGGATCACCGGCCGCACCCACATGGCGAAAGCCATCATCATCGGCATGGCGGTGAGCGCCATCGGCATCTTCAGCTATGTGCAGCTCGGCGTGGCGCCGAAGATCATGTGGGCCGGCCCGAATGCGGTGCTGGGCGGTTTGCTGTTCGGCTTCGGCATCGTGCTGGCCGGCGGCTGCGAGACCGGTTGGATGTACCGTGCGGTGGAAGGGCAGGTGCACTACTGGTGGGTGGGGCTGGGCAACATCATCGGCGCTACGCTGCTGGCCTATTACTGGGACGACCTGGCGCCGGCGCTGGCGACCGATTACGACAAGATCAACCTGCTCGATACCTTCGGCCCGATCGGCGGCCTGCTGGTGACTTACCTGCTGCTGGCGCTGGCCTTCGCCGCCATGCTGTGGTGGGAGAAACGCTTTTTCCGCGCCCGGCCTGAGGCGCAGGTGGTGAATTTGAGGAGCATGCCATGAAAGAGACGACGATAGTGCCGGACTACCGGCTGGACATGCTGGGCGAGCCTTGCCCGTACCCGGCGGTGGCGACGCTGGAGGCGATGCCGCAGCTGAAGCCGGGAGAGATCCTGGAGGTGATCAGCGATTGCCCGCAGTCGATCAACAACATCCCGCTTGATGCGCGCAACCACGGCTACAAGGTGCTGGATATCCAGCAGGACGGGCCGACCATCCGCTATCTGATCCAGCGTTAATGCTAAGGCGGCGGGGTTCCCACCGCCTTTTCGCTTTTTAGCCCTTCACGATGTCGCCCTTCATCCCGGCGACGATCTCGAACGAACGCAGCCGCGCCTGATGATCGAAGATCTGGCCGTTGACCATGATCTCGTCGGCATCGGTTTCACGCAGCAGCGTTTGCAGCCCGTGACGCACCGTTTTTTCATCGCCGACGATCGACATCCGCAGCGCCTGTTCGACGCCATACTGCTCGCCGGCGGTCCACAGCGCGTGGATGTTATCCACCGGCGGCGGCAGCGGGCCGGGCGAACCGCGGCGCAGATTGATGAATTGCTGCTGCATCGAGCTGAACAGGAAGCGCGCGTCGCGGTCGCTGTCGGCGGCGATCACGTTGACGCACACCATAGCGTGCGGCTGCGCCAGCTGTTTGGAGGGTTTGAAGTTCTCGCGGTACAGCTGCAGCGCCTGGAACAGCATATCCGGAGCGAAGTGCGAAGCGAAGGCGAACGGCAGGCCGAGCTGCGCCGCCAGCTGCGCGCTATAGAGGCTGGAGCCGAGCAGCCAGAGCGGCACATGTAGCCCCTGGCCCGGCACCGCCTGCACCGGCTGGCCGGGCTGCGCATCGCAGAAGTAGTTTTGCAGTTCCTGCACGTCGCGCGGGAAGGTATCCACGTCGCCGGACAGGTGGCGACGCAGCGCCATCATGGTGCGTTGATCCGTGCCGGGCGCGCGGCCCAGCCCCAGATCGATGCGGCCGGGGTAGAGCGACTCCAGCGTGCCGAACTGCTCGGCGATCACCAGCGGCGCATGGTTCGGCAGCATCACGCCGCCGGAGCCGAGGCGAATGCTCTGGGTGCCGGCGGCCAGATAGCCCAGCAGCACCGAGGTGGCGGCGCTGCCGATGCCGGTCATATTGTGGTGCTCGGCCAGCCAGTAACGCTGGTAGCCCCAGCGTTCGGCGTGCTGCGCCAGATCCAGTGAACAGTGGAAAGCGTCGCGCGCCTTGGCCCCTTGCGGGATTGGCGATAAATCCAGTACCGAAAGCGGTACGGCAGTGTGTTCAGTCATGACATCGTCCATCAGAGAGTGGATCGCTTAAAGGGCGATTGCAGGAGTCTGCATACTAAAAGGCCGAAAAAAAGATGCTTTTTAGTGTTAAAAGCATAATCCAATTTATAGTTATAAAAGAGGAGATATGTGCTTGTGATATCCTCATGAGTGCAATGGTGTTTTTTGGAGCAATTTGAGACATGGAAATGATGATCCCCGCCCGCCGCTTACCGTTCCGGGAGCTGACATAATGAAAAAAAAGACGCTGTTTACCCTGTTGCTGATGTTGGCGGCGATCGCATTGGCGATCCTGTTCCGCGCGCACAATCAGGATCTGTTACTGCAGGGTGAAGTGGATGCCCCCGAAGTGATCGTCGCATCCAAGGCGAAAGGCCGAGTCGTTGAACGCCTGATCGAACGCGGCGACGACGTGAAAAGCGGCCAACTGATCATCCAACTCGACAGCCCCGAACTGATGGCGCAGCTGCGTTCCGCGCAGGCGACGCGCGACGAGGCCAAAGCGCAGCTCGAGCTGTCGCTGCACGGCACCCGTGAAGAGAGCATCCGCAACCTGCGCGCCAACCTGGCGCAGGCCGAGGCGCAGTATCGCAATGCGCAAAACGACTACAACCGTAACCTGAGCGTGGCCGGCAAGGGCTATATCTCGAAGTCCGAGCTGGACGCTTCGCGCCGGTCGCGCGACACCGCCTTCCAGCAGGTGCAGGCCGCCAAGGCCAACCTGGATGAAGGCATCAACGGCGACCGCGTCGAGCAGCGGCAGCAATATGCGGCGGCGCTGCGGGCGGCGGAAGAGAACCTGTTGCAGGTCCAGGCGCAGAGCGACGATCTGCAGGTGAAAGCGCCGGTGGACGGCGAAGTGGGGCCGATCCCGGCCGAAGTGGGCGAATTGCTGAACGCCGGCAGCCCGCTGGTGACGTTGATCCGGGTGCCGGACGCCTACTTCGTGTTTAACCTGCGTGAAGACATCCTGGCCCACGTGCGCAAAGGCGACAAGGTCAAGCTGCGGGTGCCGGCGCTGAAGGACAAAATGATCGACACCGAGGTGCGCTACATCGCGCCGCTGGGGGATTACGCCACCAAACGCGCCACCCGCGCCACCGGCGACTTCGACCTGAAAACCTTCGAAGTGCGCCTGTATCCGTCACAGCCGGTGGACGGCCTGCGTCCGGGGATGAGCACCTTATGGCAATGGAAAGAGTAAGGGCCGGCTGGCGCTGCTTCAGTCACGCGTTCGACAAAGAGTGTCGCGTCGCCTTTCGCAGCCCGGTGGTGCACTGGCTGAGCTGGATCTTTCCGCTGATCTTGTTTGCGCTGATCAGCAGCAACTTCTCCGAAGGCACGCTGCTCGATCTGCCGGTCTCGGTGGTGGACAGCGATCACAGCCCGCTGTCCAAATCGCTGACGCGCCGGCTGGACGCCGGTTCGCACGCCCACGTCGAGGCTTACGGCGGCGGGCTGCCGGAGTCACTGAGCCGCCTGCGCAGCGCGCAGGATTACGCGTTGCTGTATATCCCGCCGGATCTTGAGGCCAACGCGCTGTCGGGCAAACAGCCGAGCGTGGTGATGTACTACAATGCGTTGTTCTACGGCGCCGGGCTGTACTCCACTCAGGACTTCGGCGGCCTGATGAACGAAATCAACGCCAGCACCCGCAGCATCATCGCCACCGAGATGGGCAAAACGCTGCCGCCGTTGGCGGACGTGACGCTCTCCTACGGCAGCCTGTTCAACGCCAGCGGCAGCTATATCTATTACCAGCAGTTCGCCGCCACCATCCACCTGCTGCAGCTGTTCGCGGTGACCTGCATGATCTATGTGCTGGCGCGCAGCAAGTCGCTGCTGCAGGCCAAGCCGTTCAGCCTGGCGCTGCTCGGCAAGCTGGCGCCGTACACGCTGTGTTTCACCACCCTGCTGATGGTCGAGATCGCGGCGCTGGTGGGCATCTTTGACGCCCGCGTCAGCGGCAACCCGCTGTTTATGCTGATGATTGGCCTGTTCTATGTGATGGCGGCGCAGAGCATCGGCCTGCTGCTGTACACCTTTACCGGCAGCACCATCACCGCCTACAGCCTGATCGGTATTTTGGTCAGTATCGCGATGACCTTCTCCGGCATGGCGGTGCCTGAGCTGTCGATGCCGCTGCCGGCGCGCATCATTTCCAACATCGAACCGCTGACCCACGCGCTGTACGCGATGTTCGACGTCTTCCTGCGGCAGGTGCACGCCAGCGCCATCTTCAGCGTGTGCGCGCTGCTGGCGGTCTATCCGCTGGTGGCCGCGCTGCTGGTGCGCAATCGCCTGCCGGCGCGGCTGGCAAAAGAGGGGAACGCCGGATGAAGCTCTATTGGCAAACCTTCGTTAAAGTGCTGCTCGGCATGCTGGAGCGGCCGGTGTGGCTGATGCTGATCCTGTCGCTGTGCATCATGAGCCTGGTGTACGCCAACCGCACGGTCTGGGATCTGCCGGTGGGGGTGGTCGATCAGGATCACAGCACCGCCAGCCGGCAGCTGATCCGCCAACTGGACGCCACCTCCAAGATCGCGATTGAAACCTACGACAGCCTGGAACAGGCGCAGCGCGATCTCAGCTGGCGCAAGCTGTTTGCAGTGATCATCATGCCGGTGGATCTGGAGAAGAAAATTCTCAGCGGGCAGAACATCGTGGTGCCGGTCTACGGCGACGCCACCAACCGCCTGGCTAACGGCCAGATCCAACAAGACGTGGTGGCGGCCTATCAGCAGCTGCTGACGGAGTACAACAACGGGCTGCTGCTGCGCAGCGGCTTCAGCGAACGGCAGGCGCAGATACTGCTGACGCCGATACTGGGGCAAACGCTGGACGTGTTCAACCCCGGCATCAGCTTCGCGGCGATCATCTTCCCCGGCCTGTTGGTGATGCTGTTGCAGCACTCGCTGCTGATCGCCTGTATCCGCGTCAATATTGCCATGAAGAGCATGCCCGGCGGCAAAGCGCCGCTGGCGGCGCACCTCGGCGGGCTGACGGCGCTGCTGCCGATCTGGCTGTTCCTGTCGATCGTGTTGTTCGTGCTGTGGCCGTGGGTATTGGGCTATAGGCAGACGGCGAACATCGCCGAACTGCTGCTGCTGACCTTCCCGTTCCTGCTGGCGGTATTGGGGCTGGGCAAGCTGGTGACCGAGTGCCTGCGCAGCGTCGAGATGATCTACCTCACGCTGGCGTTCATCACGACGCCGGTCTTCTACCTGTCCGGCACCATCTGGCCGCTGCAGTCGATGCCGGCCTGGGTGCGCGCCATCTCGTACAGCATTCCCTCCACCTGGGGCACCAAGGCGATCGCCGGCGTCAACCAGATGGGGCTGTCGCTGAATGAAGTGTGGGGCGACGTGGTGATGATGCTGATACTCGGCGTGGTCTACACCCTGCTGGGCTTCGGCGTGGCCTTCTTGCGCAACAGCGTGGCGCTGCGCGGGATGTTCAGGAAGCGGCGGGTGTAAGGGGATAAATAAAGGCGCCATTTTCGGTGCCTTTATTATTTCGTATTATTGATATGGTTAAGGTGATTTATTTAGTGGGATGTTCACTCTTATTTTAATTTGATTTCTTATTTTGACTTTGGTAATTGTAATTGTCGACCTGCTTAGGGAGTTAATGGTTGACGTTAATTTTATCTATAACGTGTTATTTAAAGGATGGAATAATATGTCAACAATAAGAATGCTTACATTTGATGAGATGAAACTGATTGGCGGTTGTGGCGATGGAAATAACGGCGGCGATCGTGATAGGCCAAGCAGAGGTGCGCCAAACTCTTGTGCCAAGCCGGTGGCTTAATGGGGGCGGTCTCTTGCGCAGATAACAGCCCAGCCGGGAATAATAAGAATAACGGTGGTGCCTTGGGCAGGAATAAAAACGCCAATAGCGTTAATGGGCAATGTCGCTGGTGATGAGTCAATCGTTTTTAGAGTGTCAAAAATAGAGGGTGGGTTATGGTTAACAGGCGTCTTTTAAACCCGCTTTGTAATATGATGGCGCTAACGTTGAGTATGTTACTTATCTCGTTCTCCTCATTGAGTATTATTTCATACGGAGAACATTTGGTAGATGCGGCCATCGCGGTTTTCACGTATTTTGGTATCAGAAGCTGCTGCCTGATGTGTGTAAGTTTATTCCATTGGTTCCACGGTGGAAATGACCGCATTAATCTTGATAAATAAACAGTGCCGGCAGCGTCCGCCGCCGGCACTGTCCTCGCTAAGACACCAACTCCAACCCCGCCACGCGGCGCCAGTAGCCGTTGCAGTCGGCGTGGTCGGTTAAAGTCAGCGGCTGCTCGCCGCGCTCGTTGGCGCGGAAGGCGTCGATTTGCGCCAGCGTCTCGGCCCCCTGCGGCGATAGCCGCACGATGTCCACCAGCCCTTGCATGCTCGGCAGCTCGTTGCCGAGGTTATAGCAGTAGCCGCTCATGGTCTGGATGCCGTTGAGCACGAACACCTGCTGCTGCTCCTGCGAACGCATTATGCGGCCCTGCGGATATTTGATGCAGCAGGTTTCGCACTCGTCCTTGCCGCGGTTTTCCGAGCGGGCGGTGAAGCAGCGCGCCGAGTAGGCCAGCGGCAGGTGGCCGTAGCTCAGCACCTCCACTTCGAAGTCGTGGCGGAAGCCCAGTTCGTCGCACTGCGTCAGCAGGTTGGCCAGCCAGTCGCGCGACAGCTCGACCGGCATGCACCAGCGCATCATGCCCTGGCGGCGCAGCAGGCGTAGGGTATAGGCGTTGTAGCAGTTCAGCGCATGGCCGGCGACGAACGGCAGACCTCGCTCCGCCGCCATGTTGACCGCGCCCAGATCGTTGGCTTCAAACAGGAACTCGCCGTTCTCCACATAGCGTTTCAGCTCATTCAGTTCGGACGGCGCCTGCAGCAGCGCCAGCGTGGAGATCACCACCTGCTTGCCGCTGCGGGCGATTTCACGCGCCAGCGCCAGCCAATCGCCGACCTTCATCTCGCGCCGCTTGGTGCAGACGCTCTCGCCGAGATAAATGATGTCGGCGCTGCTCTCCGCCGCCTGTTGATAGAACGCCGCGATGTCGTTTTTCGGCCAGTAGTAGAGTACCGGCCCCAGTGCGTATTTCATGTTTCCTCCGGCTACTGCCATTTGCGGTGATAGGCGCCCAGCGTGGTTTGGGTGCCCTCGGACATCGCGCCCAGCGTCTCCATCCAGGCGGCGTCGGCGCGATAGGCGGCCGGATCGGCCTGGCAACGGTCGATCGCCTGGCGCCAGACGCGCGCCACCTGGCTGACGTAAGCCGGGCTGCGCTGGCGGCCTTCGATCTTCACCGAGGCGATGTTGGCGGCCAGCAGCGCCGGCAGCAGCTCCAGCGTATTGAGGCTGGTGGGCTCTTCCAGCGCGTGGTAGCGAACGTCGTCCACCAGATAGCGGCCCTTGCACAGCGTCGGGTAACCGGCGTTTTCATGGTCCTGGTAGCGGTCGATCAGCACGTCGTTCAGGCGCGACTCCATGCCCTGCGGGGTGTGCTGCCAGCGCACGAAGCGCGCCGGCGAACAGGCGCCGACGGTGTTCGGCGACTCGCCGGTCAGGTAGGAGGAAAGGTAGCAGCGCCCCTCGGCCATGATGCACAGGCTGCCGAAGGCGAACACTTCCAGCGGCACCGGGCTGGTGCGCGCCAGCTGTTTCACCTGGTGCATCGACA
Organism: Serratia sp. JKS296; assembly: GCF_900215445.1. Taxonomy (NCBI): domain Bacteria; kingdom Pseudomonadati; phylum Pseudomonadota; class Gammaproteobacteria; order Enterobacterales; family Yersiniaceae; genus Serratia; species Serratia sp. JKS296. Next base: position 4,511,520 of record NZ_OCMX01000001.1, on the reverse strand, counting down.
GCACCCGCGGCAGCACCACCCGGCCGACCTCGAAGTTGCGCTGGTAGAAACGGATCGCTTCCTCGTTGGTGGCGGAAGCTTGCACCGAAACGTGGCGTTCCAACTGCGGGTAGCGTTGGGCGGCATATTCCAGCATCGCCAGATCCGCCAGAATCAGAGCGTCGGCGCCCAATTGAGCCGCCATATCCACCGCGCGCTGCCAGCGGGCGTAGCCGTCGGGATGGGCGAAGGTGTTGATGGCGATATGCAGTTTGCGGCCGTGGCGATGCACGTAATCGACCGCTTCCTGCAGCTTTTTCTCGGTGAAGTTGAGGCCGGCGAAGTGGCGCGCGTTGGTATCGTCTTTCAGCCCGATGTAAACGGCATCGGCGCCGTTATCCACCGCGGCCTTCAGGGCCGGCAGGTTGCCGGCGGGACAAAGCAGCTCCATAGATTTATCCTGGCTTAGCCGTACGCCCGGCCGGGCGCACGCTGTCTTTAAAGGTTGCCGGCGGCGGTGTTCCGCCGGCAAACGCGAATCGGGGAGGCCATTTTAGGCAAAGGGGCGCACACAGGTTTTGATTTGGGGCAGCTTATGGCGTATTGATAAACATGGCGGTGAAATGCACTATTTGTTGATATAGACCGCTGAAGCCGCGCGCCAGTGTGGCAAAATAGCGGTAGTCCGTATTGAAAGGAGTGGATGACCGTGTTGGAACAACTACGAGCACGCCTTGTGCGCCAGGGGCCGTCGCTGCTGCGCATCCCGCTGAAATTCACGCCGTTCGCCCTGCAGCGCCAGTTGCTGCAACAGGTGCTGAGCTGGCAGTTCCGCCAGGCGTTGGCGGATGGCGAGCTGGAATTTCTCGAATCGCGCTGGTTGAAGATCGAAGTTCGCGATCTGGCGCTACACTGGTTTATGACGGTAGAAAACGACAAACTGGTGGTCAGCCAGCACGCCGAAGCGGACGTCAGCTTCAGCGGCGACGCCAACGATCTGATCCTGATCGCGGCGCGCAAGCAAGATCCGGATACGCTGTTCTTTCAGCGTCGGCTGCAGATTGAAGGGGATACCGAATTGGGCCTGTATGTGAAAAATTTGATGGACGCCATCGAGCTGGAAAGCATGCCTGCGCCGCTGCGCATGGGGCTGCTGCAGTTGGCTGATTTTGTCGAAGTAGGGCTGCAGGAGGGCACGGCGTCGGTTTCCCGTGTGGCGGTATCATGCTGATCCGCGTAGAGATCCCGGTAGACGCGGCGGGCATTGATGCCTTGCTGCGCCGCGCCTTTGGCCGCGACGACGAAGCCGATCTGGTGCAGCAGCTGCGTGAAGACGGCCTGCTGACGCTGGGCGTGGTCGCCACTGACGACGAAGGCGGGGTAGTGGGTTACGCCGCGTTCAGCCCGGTAGACGTGGCCGGCGAAGACCGCCAATGGGTGGCGCTGGCGCCGCTGGCGGTTGATGAAAGCCTGCGCCGCCAGGGGCTGGCTGAAAAGCTGGTGTACGAAGGCTTGGATTCGCTGAACGAATTCAGCTACGCCGCGGTGGTGGTGCTGGGCGATCCGGCCTACTACGGCCGCTTCGGCTTTAAACCGGCCGCCGCCTATGGCCTGCACTGCCGCTGGCCGGAGACGGAAAGCGCATTCCAGGTGTATCCGCTGGCGGAAGACGCCCTGAATGGCGTCAGTGGCGAAGTGGCTTTTTCGGCGCCGTTTAATCGCTTCTAGCGCCCGGCAACAAATACTCCAACGACAGCGGCGGGTGATTCACCAGCCGCTCTTTTTGTATTTTGCTCAGCTGTTTGACGCGGTATTCCAGCTTCAGCGCCGTTGAGCGATCCCCCACCGGGCAGTGAAACGCCAGCGTCAATTCCCCTTTGCCGCGCAGCGCCTTGGCGCCTTTGCCGGCCTGATGCTGCGCCAGGCGGCGCGCCACGTCGGTGGTGATGCCGGTATACAGCATGCCGCTCGGTAAACGCAGCATATAGAGATACCAGTGGGGCAAGTCCATCATTGGGGTCCTGTGCAAGGGTAGAGATGACATCAGGCCGCCATAGCTAAGCGCGGCATCTCTATTTTGTCACGATTTAACGATGGATTTCACCACTGGCTGAACGGTTTGTTTATTCCGTCTTGACGATAAGGGATTATTTTACACCCACGGTAAATTTGTTTTCTTCCCCTTTATGATGCTGAATTGTCCACTCGCCACTGACGCGGAATGAAGCCGCGGAAGCATAGGTGTCTTCCATAAACTGGAAATAAACGATTTTTCCGTCTTTGACCTGCGCTTTTATTGCGAAAGGAGAGGTGAACTGATGGCCTAGCGCTACTGAGGTATAGGTGAATTGACCAAATACGGCCACGGTGCCTCCGTCGGCAAGAATGTCACCGATCGTGAAGTCGTTTATCTCCCAGTAAGTGCCGACATTTGAAAAGGTATCGATGTAAACCTGTCGCCCTTGAGAAGTGCCCGCCCAGGGCTCGATCTGTTTGAGCTCTTTGTTTTCAAAGTTCAGGGAAGTATAAACCGCGTTTTCATCGATAAGACGCATGGCGGCATTGGTGACGTCTTCCTTTGCCGTGTTCATCAAGAATGCATAAACCACATCTTTTGGCAGTTGAGTCTCTTCTGCTTTCACAATGAGTTTTTCATTGTTTTTCATATAAACCTCGTCACGTGACTTCCGGGGTGAATAATTGGCCGTTTATTCCGATGATGAGCCGGTGATTGGTTGTAAATCAACGATGATCATAGCACCGCCGGAAAGCAGAGCAGATGATAGAAAGTGCTTAGGCGTTCGGGAAATAAAGTCCCTGTAAAACGGCATTAATCATCCTAACGCCATATTAAATAAGGTTTTTATTCATGGTGAAGGCATTGGCGCACATGGGGTGACGAAGCGAGAACGCTGTTTTAAATGGATTTATATAAGCGGTATCAATGATGTTTTGATGCTTTTTATTTATGAATGGCGGTAGTGAACAGGGATTATGCTTGGTGGCTTGGATTTACTGATAATAAAGCCCGAGAGTAAAAAGAGAGTGAGTCATTCCAGTCACTAGAGCGGCGTGGGCGACAGAGAGCATCGGCTGGCCAGGGTTGCGATGAGGTGATATTGCACCCCATCACAATCCCATCCCCGGCCGCCGGAGCCTTACCGCTTTACCCCTTTTTTCCCGCCAGCTCGAAGCGCGGCGAAACGATGCCGTACAGCGTCCAGCCGAGGAAGGTGGCGATGGCGCCCCACATCATCGCTTCTTCACCGGAGCTGTAGAGCGCATAGAAGCTGTACAGCGCGCCGATGCCGGCGATGATATTGGCGATGCGCGCCTTGTTGTCCGGCACCTTCGCCACTTTCTGAATAATGACCAGCGCCGCCATCGACAGGATGTAAGGGATGATGTTGGTCACCACCGCCAGGTTCACCAGCACGTTGAACTGCTTGTTCAGCGACGGGCTGATGGTCATCAGCGACAAACCGCTCTGGATGACGACGATGGTCAGCATGCCTTTAACCGGCGCGTCGGCCTTGCTCAGCTTGGAGAAGATTTTCGGGAAGAAGCCGCTGTCGGCGGAGGATTTGAACACCTGAGCGATGGTGAACTGCCAGCCGAGCAGCGAGCCGACGCAGGACATGACCATCAACGCCATGATGATCTTGCCGACCGTCGGGTTGAACATGTGGGAGAACGCCAGCCCGAACGGGGCGGTGGAGTTGGCCAGATCCATGTTCGGCACGATGCCGGCGATCACGTTGGTCGAAATGATATAGATCACCGCCGCGCTGAGGGTGCCGCCCAGTACGGCGATCGGCACGTTGCGCTCCGGGTTTTCCACCACGTCGGTGTTGGCGCAGGCGGATTCCAGCCCCAGGAACGCCCACAGGGTCATTGAGATGGAGGCGCCGATGGCTTCGAAGGTCGGCACCTGATGCGGGTTCCAGGCGGCGACGTAGGCGCTGCCGCTGAACCAGTACCAGCCGATGACCGAGATGCCCACCACCGGAATGATCACGCCCCAGACGGTGATGCCGCTGATTTTGCCGGTGATGCGCGCGCCGCCGAAGTTAGCGACGGTCGCCAGCCACAGCACGCCGATGGTGGCGATACAGATACCGAGCGGGCTGAGCGTGGTGTCGAACAGCTCGGTGCCGTAGCCGACGGCGGAAATGGCGATGGCGATATTGGCGATCAGCAGCGAAACGCCGTAGGTGTAGTTCGCCATGAAGTTGCCTGATTTACCGAAGGCGTATTCGGCGTAGCCGCCCATGCCGCCGGATTTACGGCTGAACATGCCGCATTTGGCGAAGGCGTAGGCCAGCGCCATCGAGCCGACGGCGGTCACCAGCCAGGAAACGATCGAAATCGTGCCTACTTCGGCCAGCTTGGTCGGCAGCATAATTATGCCGGAACCCATCATATTCACGGCGGTCAGGATCGTTAATTGCACGACCCCCATTTTATTATTGGACTTACTCATGATCATTTTCTCTTTTAGGATGCGAACCGGGCGGCGAGAATAATCGCCGCCCCGTAAGGTGATTAATTTTTCATGACGTAGCCGTAAGCGCGGTTCCAGCCGTCCTCATCCTGTTGGATATAAACGCCCTGCAATTCCGGCGCGAACCCCGGCAATAAATTGATGCCTTCTTCCAGTGCCAGGAAATAACGCTGCGCGGCGCCGCCCCAAATTTCACCGGGAACCACGCACAGCACGCCAGGCGGGTAAGGCAGGGCGCCTTCGGCGGCGATGCGGCCCTCGGCCTTGGCCAGCGACACCAATTCCACATTGCCGCGCACGAACTCGGTATTGGCGTCCTGCGGATTCATCACCACGCGCGGGAAATAACTTTTGCGGAACATCTCTTTTTGCAGTTCTTTAACGTCATAGCTGACGTAAAGATCGTGCATTTCCTGGCACAACTGGCGGATGGTGTAGTTTTTGTAGCGCTGCTGGTGGTTTTTATAGACCGCAGGCAGCACCTCGCTGAGCAGGGAGTTTTGCTCGATGTGCTTCTCGAAGCGGGCGATCAGGGCCACCAGGTGCTGCATCTTGGCGATGTCTTCCGCCGGCGTCAGCAGGAACAGGATCGAGTTGAGATCGCATTTTTCCGGCACGATGCCGTTTTCGCGCAGGTAGTTGGCCAGAATGGTCGCCGGGATGCCGAACTCGCTGTAGCTGCCGGTGGCGGTATCGATGCCCGGCGTGGTGAGCAGCAGCTTGCATGGATCGACGAAGTACTGCGACTCGGCATAGCCCTCAAAGGCGTGCCACTTTTCGCCGGGCACGAAGTTGAAGAAGCGCAGATCGTTGGCCATCGCCGCGGTGTCATAGGCCTGCCACGGCTTGCCGTCGATCTGATCCGGCACGAACGGTTTGATCATCGTGCAGGTATCCAGCAGCATTTTGCGCGCTTCGATGCCCACGCGCACGCACTCTTGCCACAGGCGCTGGCCGCTCTTGCCCTCGTGCATCTTGGCGTTGACGTCCAGCGCGGCGAACAGTGGATAGAACGGGCTGGTGGAGGCGTGCAGCATAAAGGCGTTGTTGAAGCGCTTGTGGTTGCAGTAGCGGCTCTGCCCCTTGATATGCTTGTCTTTTTTGTGGATCTGCGAGGTTTGCGAGAAGCCGGCCTGCTGTTTGTGCACCGACTGGGTGACGATGATGCCGGGATCGTTTTCGTTCAGCTCCAGCAGCAGCGGCGAGCAGTCTTTCATCATCGGAATGAACTGCTCATAGCCCACCCAGGCGGAGTCGAACAGGATGTAGTCGCACAGGTGGCCAATTTTGTCGACCACCTGGCGGGCGTTGTAGATGGTGCCGTCGTAGGTGCCGAGCTGGATGATCGCCAGGCGGAACGGGCGGGCTTCGTTGGCGCGTTCCGGCGCCACTTCGCGGATCTGTTGGCGCAGGTAGCGTTCGTCGAAGCAGTGCGCGTCGATGCCGCCGATAAAGCCGAACGGGTTGCGCGCGGTTTCCAGATAAACCGGCGTGGCGCCGGCCTGGATCAACGCGCCGTGGTGGTTGGATTTATGGTTGTTGCGGTCGAACAGCACCAGATCGCCGCGCGTCAGCAGGGCATTGGTCGCCACCTTGTTCGAGGCCGAGGTGCCGTTGAGCACGAAGTAGGTCTTGTCGGCGTTGAACACCTTGGCGGCGTGCTGCTGTGCAGCGCAAGGCGCGCCTTCGTGGATCAACAGATCGCCCAGTTTGACGTCGGCGTTGCACATGTCGGAGCGGAAAAGCGTTTCGCCGTAGAAGTCGAAGAACTGGCGGCCCGCCGGGTGTTTGCGGAAGAACTCGCCGCCCTGGTGGCCGGGGCAGGCGAAAGTGGCGTTGCCCATTTCTACGTATTGCGTCAGCGTGTTGAAGAACGGCGGCAGCAGTTCGCTCTCATATTTGGCGGCGGCGGCCTCCAGCTGTTTGCCGTAGAACTGGGTATTCTTGCCGCACAGTTCAAACACACCGTGCAGCGCCGGCAAGACGGCGTTATCCAGCTCTTCTTCGCAGCAGACGGCGACGAACAGCGGAATGTTCAGGCCGTGTTCTTCGATGCGCGCCACCATGCCTTGCGCGACGTCCTCCACCGACAGCACGATGGCGGCGACGTCATTGAAATCGCTGTGATGCACATCGACGATGTCGCGTTCAGTTTCAAAGCAGCCGAGGGTTTGGGTGTTGGCGGCAATTTTTAATTTTTTCATTTTTCTCATTCTTCAGGCAAAGGCATTCCGCCGGCAAATAATTTCATTTGCCGCTAACGCCTTCACGAAAATAAAGGTGTACGAGAACCCAGTGATGCCAAAATGCATTAACTGTGTTCTTTGTTTTATTTTTCTTGGAGGCTCTTTGACGGTATTAAAAATGTATTGCGCGCCATTCCCGGTTTGCGGGGAAAAGACATTATCACCGGAGTGCGGAGAATAAAGTGAAACGCAAAGACACTCTTAACAACGGCGTAAGAGCGAGGGGGGGAGAGTTATCTGTAGTTGAAGAATGCGAAACTAAAGCAGCTGCGATGAGCCATCATCATAATATGGGTTGTGCGCCTGATGTGCGCCATTTTTCGGTTATTGTTTTCCATTTTCTAATCCACCTTGCTGAGTGAAAAGATGGCGCTATTTTAACGCAAGACGGGCAGAAAATCGTGATTCTCATCACATAAATGCCGGTGTTTATAAATAACTATTCATTGATTATGCAGTGAGTTGCATAAACTGCGGCCAGGCAGACAAATGAGCATGTAAATAAATTGCTAATCGGCGCCGGGCAGACGCGCTAAATTTGCGTGCTGTCAGGATGGGAATAAAAGAATGGCGCAATTAATCGGTTGCCTAACGATCAAATAAATCCGGTTTGTTTTTTTTATGTTATAAACCCGCCTGATGCTGAAATGAGTAAAAATACAGATATTGTGATTTTATATTCGCATGGGATTTTTGGTGATTATCGTTATTTGTGACTCGCTTCAACAACGCAGGGTAAGATGAAGTGAGTGAACAGGGAGGCGAGTAACCTTGAATACCCCAGAACAACGGCAGCAGATTGCGGATTTCATCGGCAAGCAACACGTCTTGACGCTGTGCGCCGGCGACGGTCTCGACATGTGGTGCGCCAACTGTTTTTACGTGTTCGACGCCGCGACGATGGCGCTGTGGCTGATGACCGAACCGCACACCCGCCACGGCGGGCTGATGCTGAACAACGGCCGGGTGGTCGGCACCATCGCGCCGAAACCGAAAAGCATCGCGCTGATCCGCGGCGTGCAATACCGCGCCGAGGCGGTGCTGCTGAGCGGCGAAGAGGCCGAGGCGGCGCGCGCGCGTTACTGCAAGCGCTTCCCGATCGCCAGGGCGATGAAGGCCTCGGTATGGCGGTTGGATCTGCACGAGGTGAAGATGACCGACAACACCCTTGGTTTCGGCAAGAAGCTGCATTGGGCGCGGTCTATACTTTAAATCGACGTATTGATTACAACGGGAGATCGCATGGCGCGAGCACTGTTAGTCGGCGCAACCGGGCTGGTGGGGCGCGAATTGTTGCAGCTGTTGCAAAGCGATCCGCAGATAACGGCCATTGTGGCGCCGACGCGCACGCCGCTGCCGCCGCACGGCAAGCTGAGCAATCCGGTCGGTGATGCGCTGTTCGAACTGCTGAGCGGCCTGCAGCAGCCGGTCGATCTGGTGTTCTGCTGCCTGGGCACCACCCGCCAGGCGGCGGGCAGCGCTGATGCCTTCCGCTACGTCGATTACCAACTGGTGGTGGAGAGCGCGCTGACTGGCCGCCGGTTGGGGGCACAGCACTGTCTGGTGGTGAGCGCGTTGGGTGCCAACGCGGATTCCACCTTCCTGTATAACCGCACCAAAGGCGAGATGGAGCAGGCGCTGCGCGAACAGCGCTGGCCGCGCCTGACGCTGGTGCGGCCTTCCATGCTGGTGGGGGATCGCCCTGCGCCGCGCCTGATGGAGCGCCTCACGCTGCCGCTGTTCAGGCTGCTGCCCGGCAAATGGCGCGCCGTCTCCGCCAAAGACGTGGCGCAAACGCTGCTGCAGCAGGCGTTCACGCCGGGCGAAGGGGTCAGGGTGCTGGAGTCGGATCGGCTGCACTGCTACCGAGACTGACGCTGAGGTGGTCGAACGCCAGCTCCAGCCCGGCGGGCAGCTCGTTGTCCAGCAGCCACCGATCGAGATGATGGCTGATGTGCGTCAGCAGCGTGCGCTTGGGCTGCAGCAACCGCTGCGTCTCCTGCGCGCGGGTCAGGTCGTTGTGGTTGCGCGGCGCCTGCGGCTGAGGCGGCAGGCTGCAGTCGAGCACCAGCAGATCCAGCGCCACATTCTGCAGATAGTCGGCGGTGGCCGGCGGCAGGCCGACGGTGTCGGTCAGGTAGGCCAGTGAAGCGCCCGCCGCCTGGATCAGGTAGCCGTGGGTTAGCTTGGAGTGTTGCAGCGGCAGCGGGGTGATGTGCATGCCGCCCAGCTCGACGGTGGCGAAGGGCGCCAGCGGCGGCTGAAACGCCAGAATGCCAGGGTGTTTGAACAGGTCGTCGCAGCCCTGTTCATCCGGCGGACCATACACCGGAATGGAATTTCCGCACCCCCAACGCAAAGGAAATAACCCCTGAACGTGATCCATGTGGTAATGTGTCAGTAAAAAACGTTGAATTTGCCCCGCCGAAAATCGCCGCTCCAAAGCCGGCAATCCCGCATCCAATAAGGTCGTTTCCCCCTGATAGTTGAGCATGGCGCTGCACGCTCGCCGCCGAAATGCCGGCTCGCGCCGCGCCCGTTGGCAGATCGGGCAGTCGCAGCCGAACACCGGCACTTGCTGCGCGCCGCCGGTGCCGAGAAAGGTCAGTTGCATCGTTCCCCCTCCGTTAAAGGTACTTCTGCGCAAAGCGGTTGATGTCGCGAAAATCCGCCAGCCGCGCCTGCAGCGTGGCGTGATCCCAGTGCCACCACTGGCTGCGTTCGATACGCTCGATCAGCGCGTCGTCAAAGCGCATGCCGATCTTTTTGGCCGCCACGCCGGCGACGATGCTGTAAGGCTCCACGTCCTTGGTAACCACTGCCGCGCTGCCGATCACCGCGCCGTTGCCGACGCTGACGCCCGGCATCAGGATGGCGTTATGGCCGATCCACACGTCGTGGCCGACGGTGACATGGTGCTCGCGCCGCCAGTCGAAGAACGCCGCGTCGTCTTCCCCCAGCCCGTATTCGGAAGCGCGGTAGGTGAAGTGATGCTGCGCGATGCGCTGGTAGGTCGGGTGGTTGCCGGGATTGATGCGCGCATAGGAGGCGATGGAGACGAACTTGCCGATAGTGGCGTAAAAGATCTGGTTGTGCCCGGCGGTGTAGGAGTAGTCCCCCATCTCCACCTCTTCCAGGATCGCATCGTCGGCCAGGTGCACATATTGGCCAAGCCGGGTGCGGTTAAGGGTCACGTTGTCGCCGATTTTCGGCTGGGCAAAGTCGTTCATGGCGTCGCATCCTGAGCTTGTCGGGTGGCGGTAGGCAGCAGCGCCAGCAGCGCCGCCAGGGTATCGTCGAGTGGGCCGTCGTTGTGCAGCACCCGGCAGCCGGCGGGCAGACTCTGCTGATATTCCGCCGCCCGCGCCAGCCGCTGCTCGATCTGTTCAGCGCTTTCCCGCCCCCGATCCTGCAGGCGCCGGCGCAGGATCGCGGCGTTGACCTGCAGGCATACCGGCAGCAGCTGTGCACCGTAGCGCTGCTGCGCCTGCGGCAGGTGGGCGCGTGAACCGTTGACCGCTACGTCGATCCCCTGCAGCAGCCAAAGATCCACTTCGATCCCGAACGCGTAGCGCTGCTGGTGGGCCTGCCAGTCGAGCGCGAACAGCCCCTTGGCGCGGCGGCGCAGAAATTCGGGTTCGCTCAGCGCGATGTGATTCTCGCAGCCGGCGTCCGCCGGCCGGGTGATGTAACGGTGCGCCACCAGCGGCGCGCGGTCGGCGTCGGCCCGCAGCGCGGCCAGCAGGCTGTCCTTGCCTGCGCCGGAAGGCCCCATCAGATAGATGAGCCGCGCCATCAGAACACCTGCCTGCCCTGACGCCACACGTTCTGCACGTAAACGTGCTCGCCGTGCGGCCGCGCCAGCACCAGATCCGCCCGCAATCCTTCGGCGATGGCGCCGCGATCCTGCAGATCCAGCGCCCGCGCCGGGTTGCGGGTGATCATGCGCACCGCCTGGGGCAGATCGTAGGCGTTGCGCTCGTCCACCGCGAGGCGAAACGCCGCGTCCAGCAGGCTGGCCGGGTAATAATCGGAAGAGAGAATATCCAGCACCCCCAGCGCCGCCAGGTGGTGCGCCGCCACGTTGCCGGAATGGGAGCCGCCGCGCACGATGTTCGGCGCGCCCATCAGCACCTGCAGGCCCTGCTGGTGCGAAGCGCGGGCGGCCGCCTCGGTGGTGGGGAACTCGGCGATGGCGCTGCCCAGCGCGCAGGATTCGGCCACGTGCGCGGCGGTGGCGTCGTCATGGCTGGCCAGCGAGATGCGGCGCGCGCGGCAGTGGGCGGCGATCGCCTCGCGGTTCGGCGCGGCCCAGCGGGCGGACAGGGCGACCTGCTGCGCCTCGTACTCGCTCATCTGCTGATCGTTGAGGTGGTATTTGCCCTGATAATATTCGCGGTACTTTTCGCGCGAGGCGAACTGGCGCTGGCCCGGCGAGTGGTCCATCAGCGACACTAGCGACACGCCCGGCTTGTCCATCAGCTGTTCGAACAGCGGCAGCGTGCTCTCGTGCGGCAGCTCGCAGCGCAGGTGCAGCCGGTGCTCGGCGCGGTTCACCCCGGCGCGCTGGCTGTGGATCACCGCGTCGATCATCTTCTGCAGGTTTTCCAGCCGGTGGCCGCCGTCGCGCACGTCGCCGATCGCCACCGCGTCCAGCACCGTGGTGATGCCGTTGGCCACCATCAGCGCGTCGTGGCTGCTCATCGCCGAATGGGCCGGCCAGTCGACGTTCGGGCGCGGGGTAAAGAACTTGTCCAGGTTGTCGGTATGCAGCTCGATCAGCCCCGGCAGCAGCCAGCCGCCGTCGCCGTCCAGCGCCTGCGGCAGCCGGCTCGGGCCGTCGGCGAAGCTGCGGATCACGCCGTCCTGCATCTCCAGCGAGCCTTGCACCACCTGGTCATCCAGCACCAGCTTAACGTTATTGACGATCATCAGAGGGCCTCCAGCGCCTGCATGTCATAAAGCCGGTCGGCGACCTGTCGGCGGACGCCTTCATCATGGAAAATGCCGACGATCGCCGCGCCGCGCGCCTTGGCGCGTTCGATAAGCTGCACCACCGCCGCGCTGTTGCGGCTGTCGAGCGAAGCGGTCGGTTCGTCCAGCAACAGGATCGGGTAATCGACGATAAAGCCGCGCGCGATGTTCACCCGCTGCTGCTCGCCGCCGGAGAAGGTGGACGGCGCCAGCGGCCACAGGCGCTGCGGCACGTTGAGCGCGGCGAGCAGCGCTTCGGCGCGTTCGCGGCACTCGGCGCGCTCGACGCCCTGTTCCAGCAGCGGCTGCATCACCACCTCCAGCGCGCTAATGCGCGGGATCACCCGCAGGAACTGGCTGACCCAGCCCAGCGTATGGCGGCGCACCGCCAGAATTTGGCGCGCGTCGGCGCTGACCATGTCCAGCCAGTCGCCCTGGTGGTTGATCCAGATATGGCCGCTGTCCGGCAGGTAGTTGGCGTACAGCGAGCGCAGCAGGGTGGATTTGCCGCTGCCGGAGTGGCCGTGCAGCACCACGCATTCGCCGCCGTGGACCGTCAGGTTGGCGTCGTGCAGCACCGGCAGGCGGGTGCCGTACTGCTGATGCAGCACAAAGGTTTTACTGAGATGTTCAACTCGGATTTGCATAGTCATCTGTTATCGCCTTGGGTTACGACAGCACCGAAGAAACCAGCAGCTGGGTGTAAGGATGGTGCGGATCGTCGAGCACCCGATCGGTCAGGCCGCTCTCCACCACTTCGCCCTGTTTCATCACCAGCAGGCGGTGGGCCAGCAGCCGCGCCACGCCGAGATCGTGGGTGACGATCACCGCCGCCAGCTGCATCTCCACCACCAGGTTGCGCAGCAGATCGAGCAGGCGCGCCTGCACCGACACGTCCAGCCCGCCGGTCGGCTCATCCATAAACACCAGCTTGGGGTGGGTGACCAGGTTGCGGGCGATCTGCAGCCGCTGCTGCATGCCGCCGGAGAAGGTGGTCGGCAGATCGTCGAGGCGCGACAGCGGGATTTCGACGTCTTCCAGCCACTGGCCGGCCTGGCGGCGAATGTCGCCATAGTGGCGCTGGCCGATGGCCATCAGCCGCTCGCCGATGTTGCCGCCGGCGGAGACCTGCGGCCGCAGCCCGTCGAGCGGGTGCTGGTGCACCACGCCCCAGTCGGTGCGCAGCAGGCGGCGGCGATCGCTCTCCGCCATGGCGTACAGATCGTGTTCCTGGTCCGCCTGCGGGCGGTAAAGGATCTGCCCGCGCTGCGGCGCCAGCCGCGCCGAGATCGACTTCAGCAGCGTGGTTTTGCCGGAGCCGGATTCGCCGACGATGCCCAGCACTTCACCGGGGTAGATGTCGAACGACACGTCGCTGAAGCCCTTGCTGGGGGCGTACAGGTGGGTGAGCCGCTTCACCGACAGCAGCGGGGTGGTGCTCAATGGGGTGGAAGTCATCAGTGCTGCGCCTCTTGCGAAGATTGCGCCAGCTGCTGCCGGCAGTAGTCGGTGTCCGAACAGACGAACATGCGGTTGCCCCGATCGTCGAGCACCACCTCGTCCAGATAGCTGTGGCGCGAGCCGCACAGCGCGCAGGGTTCGTCCCACTGCTGCACGCTGAACGGATGGTCGTCGAAGTCCAGGCTCTCCACCTTGGTGAACGGCGGCAGGGCGTAGATGCGTTTCTCGCGCCCGGCGCCGAACAGCTGCAGCGCCGGCATCATGTGCATTTTCGGGTTGTCGAATTTCGGGATCGGCGACGGATCCATCACGTAGCGATCGTTGACCTTCACCGGGTAGGCGTAGGTGGTGGCGATATGGCCGTAGCGCGCGATGTCTTCATACAGCTTCACCTGCATCACGCCATACTCCTCCAGCGCGTGCATCTTGCGGGTCTCGGTTTCGCGCGGTTCGATAAAGCGCAGCGGCTCCGGGATCGGCACCTGATAGATCAGGATCTGGTCTTCGCGCAGCGCGGTTTCCGGAATGCGGTGACGGGTCTGGATTAGGGTGGCCTCCGGCGTGCGTTCGGTGGTTTCCACCCCGGCGACGCGCTGGAAGAAGCGGCGGATCGACACCGCGTTGGTGGTGTCGTCGGCGCCCTGGTCGATCACCTTCAGCACGTCGGCGCGGCCGATGACGCTGGCGGTGAGCTGAATGCCGCCGGTGCCCCAGCCGTAGGGCATCGGCATCTCGCGGCCGCCGAACGGCACCTGATAGCCGGGGATCGCCACCGCCTTGAGGATAGCGCGGCGGATCATGCGCTTGGTCTGCTCGTCCAGATAACCGAGGTTATAGCCGGTCAATACTTCACTCATCGCGGGCCTCCTGATGCTCGCTGTATTCCTGCCGCAGCCGCTTGAGCAGTTCCAGTTCGGCCTGGAAGTCGACGTAGTGCGGCAGCTTGAGATGGGAGACGAAGCCGGCGGCCTCGACGTTGTCGGCGTGGGCCAGCACGAACTCTTCGTCCTGCGCGGGGCCGGCGACGCCTTCGCCGTAGTCGGGGCTCTGCAATGCGCGATCCACCAACGCCATCGCCATCGCCTTGCGTTCGGCGCGGCCGAACACCAGCCCGTAACCGCGGGTGAAGTGCGGCGGATGGTCCTTGGGATCGACGAAGCCGTTGACCATTTCGCACTCGGTCAGCAGGATTTCGCCGATATCGATGGCGAAGCCGAGCTCTTCAGGCACGATCTCCACCGAAACGTGGCCGGTGCGGATCTCGCCGGCGAACGGGTGGTTGCGGCCGTAGCCGCGCTGGGTGGCGTAGCCGAGCGCCAGCAGGAAGCCTTCGTCGCCGCGCACCAGCTGCTGCAGGCGCGCCGAGCGCGAGCAGGGGTAGACCGGTGGGTTGCGGGTGATGTCGTCCGGCGCGCTGCCGTCGTCCTGTTCCTCCCGCGCCAGTTGCTGTCGACACAACAGATCGAACACGTGGCTGCAGTTGTCCGGCAGCGGTTCGTCGGCCTGCGGCGCGCGCGGCGCCTCGCCTTCCGCCAGCAGCGCGAAATCCAGCAGCCGGTGGGTGTAGTCATAGGTCGGCCCCAGCACCTGCCCGCCGGGCAAGTCCTTGTAAACCGCCGAGATGCGCCGCTCCAGCCGCATGTTTTCGCTGGCCAGCGGCTCGCTGACCGCCAGGCGCGGCAGGGTGGTGCGATAGGCGCGCAGCAGGAAGATCGCCTCCACCAGATCGCCGCTGGCCTGTTTGATGGCCAGCGCCGCCAGTTCGCGATCGTAGATGCCGCCTTCGGTCATCACCCGATCCACCGCCAGCCCCAGCTGCTGTTCGATTTGTTCCGCGCCGATCGCCGGCAGCGCCTCGTCGCCGCGCCGCAGCTGTTCCTGCAGCTGATGGGCGGCCTCAATGGCTTTTTCGCCCCCTTTTACCGCTACGTACATCAGCACACCTCCACGCGGGTGGTCCGCGGGATCGCCAGCAGGCGATCGCCGCAGGTCAGCAAGATATCCAGCCCCAGCGGGAAGCGCTGCGGGCGGTTGACGAGATAATCCAGCAGCGCCGGCGGCAGGCGCGGCGCTATCAGGCGTTGCTTCTCGATGCCGGGGCCGGTCAGGCGCAGCGCGGCGCCGTTCTCCAGCTCGGCGAGCTGCACGATGACCGTGGCGCTGAACTCCGGCGAAATTTCAGTGCCGTGCGGCAACGCCTGCAGATCGGCGGCCTGCAGCTGTTCATCGAACAGGGCAAAACAGACCTCCTGCGCCGTGGCGGCCAGCGGCGCGCCGCTGTGAAAACGAATGTTTGTTAGCACTTGCTCACTTTTAAGCGCAGCGCACAGCTGCAGCGGCGTTTCCTGATCGGCCAGCGTCAGCAGCGCGGCGGTGCTGGCGGCGTTCAGCGGCGCCCAGGCTGGGCCGTTCGGCAGCGTCACCCGGTGGCCCGGTTCGCTTAAGGCTTTAAGAATCAAACGGAAAGCGTGCTGCGATTGGTCTATCGGTTGTTCAAAACCGGTCAATAAACTCATGGCTTAATCCCCTCGCACCAGCGTAAAGAAGTCCACCCGGCTGGCGGCGATCGCCCGGGCGCGCAGCTGGCGCTGTTCGTGCTGCAGCGCGGCCAGCGGCGCGATCAGCTGTTGTTGCAGGCGTTCGCCGTGCTCCGGCTGTTGCAGCAGCGCATCGGCCAGCGCGCACAGCTCGGCGTGCGCCTTGTCGCGCCCGGCGATGTAGCTGTAGCCGTAGCCGCCGTTGTCCAGCTGCACCACCGCGCGGGTGACCGTCATGTCCCCCAGCACGAAGCGGCGGCCGGTGGCGCCCATGCGCCCCTGCAGCTGGGCCAAGCCGATCTCCGGCGCGCGGATGCTGCGGTAACCCGGGCTGAGGTTCAGCGCCTGCCAGTGGCTGCGCAGCTGCTCGGGCCGGCTGTGCGCCAGCACCGACATCCAGCGTTGTCTCGACTCTAAGGCGTGCATTCAGTGCTCCATCGTCAGTTCAATCATGTCGGCGCGGGCCAGGCTGACGGAGTATTCCGCCACCTCTTCACCGCCGCTGCGGACGTTAAGGGTGCGCACGCACAGCAGCGGCGCGTGGGTGGCGATCTCCAGCAGCCGGCTCTCTTTGGCCTGCGCGCGGCGCGCGCTGATGCGCGTCTGGCGGCGGGCCAGCGGCTGCCGGAGGTGCTGTTCGATAAACTGGTGCAGCGAACCGCTGTGGAACTGCTGCAGCGCCGGCCACCACTCCAGATCGGGCAGATAGTGGTCGATCACGCTCATCGGCACGCCGTTGACCCGGCGCAGGGTGCGCAGGTGGATCACCATTTCGCCTTCTTCACGCGAGAGTGCGCTGGCGACATGCCCATTGCACGGGCGCAAGACAGCGAGTAAGCGCTCACTGGTGGGGTGGCTGCCCTGCTCGAACAGGTTCTGGCTGAAGCGGGTGTTGGCGTGCAGCGGGTAGTCGTAAGGCCGCATCAGCACCAGAATGCCGACGCCGTGGCGGCGCTGCAGCCAGCCGCGCTCCACCAGCTGATCCACCGCGCGGCGCAGGGTGTGGCGATTGACCTGGTAACGTTCGGCCAGCTGCTGTTCCGAAGGCAGGTAGTCGCCGCAGCGGTACTGCGTGCGCAGCTCCTGTTCCAGCTGTGCGGCGATCTGCTGATAGCGGGTGGGGTAAGTGGTCGGATGTCTAGATAACTCCATCATAATAAAAACCTCGTCATGCCGATGGCGGTGCGATGAAGGCGGAAGCGGTGCGTTTCATCGGGCGTCTACCCTGTGGTCTTCACGTCGGCATCATGGTGCCGGGCGCAGATGACAATCGCGTTACGCGTCGGTGGCGAACAGATGAACTATTTAGGACAGCCCGGGCGTGCACGGGCGGCGGCGGCGCGCTATGCTGGCGCCACTGTTGACTGACTCTGGCCGCTACCATGCCGCAACCTCTGAACGCCCCTGAACACGCCCCACGCGCCTGGCCGCTGTGGAAACCGATCCTGTTTCTGCTGGTGGTGGCCGTTGGCCTCTACTACGTCAAATGGCAGCCTTACTACGGCAAGGCCTTCGTGGCGGCGGACAGCCACTCGATCGGCAAATCTATCCTGGCCGACGGCGCCGCGAGCCCCTGGCTGGCGGCCTGGCAGTACGCGCTGGTCTACTTCACCGCGGTATGGAAGGCGGCGCTGCTCGGGGTGCTGTTAGGTTCGCTGGTGCAGGTGCTGATCCCGCGCGACTGGCTGGCGCGCACGCTCGGCCACCGGCGTTTTTCCGGCACCGTGCTGGGGGCGCTGATCGCACTGCCGGGCATGATGTGCACCTGCTGCGCCGCACCGGTTGCCGCCGGCATGCGCCGCCAGTCGGTATCCAGCGGCGCCGCGCTGGCCTTTTGGCTCGCCAACCCGGTATTGAACCCGGCGACGCTGGTGTTTATGGGATTTGTGCTCGGTTGGCCGTTCGCCGCCATCCGTCTGGTGGCGGGCGTGGTGATGGTGCTGGGCATCGCCTGGCTGGTGCAGCGCGTGACCGCCAACGATCCGCAGCCCGCCGCGCCGCAGCCGCCGGTGATGATGGCGCAGAGCGACGAGCAGCCGTTCCTCGCCCGCTGGGGCAAAGCGCTGTGGGCGCTGTTTTGGTCGACCATCCCGATCTACGTGCTGGCGGTGCTGGCGCTAGGCGCGGCGCGGGTCTGGCTGTTCCCGCACGCCGACGGCGCCGTCG
Source organism: Serratia sp. JKS296 (assembly GCF_900215445.1). Lineage (NCBI taxonomy): Bacteria > Pseudomonadati > Pseudomonadota > Gammaproteobacteria > Enterobacterales > Yersiniaceae > Serratia > Serratia sp. JKS296. The sequence goes on along the minus strand of NZ_OCMX01000001.1, from coordinate 4,493,653 downwards.
ACAATAGCCTGCTGTGGATCATCGGCCTGGCGATCGTCGGCTGCCTGTTCGTTATCCCCACCGCGGCGGAGATCCCGATCGTGCAGACCATGATGCTGGCGGGCATGGGCGCCGGCCCGGCGCTGGCGCTGCTGATGACCCTGCCGGCGGTCAGCCTGCCTTCGCTGCTGATGCTCAACAAAGCCTTCTCCGCCCGGGCGCTATGCCTGACGGCGGCGCTGGTGGCGCTGTGCGGCGCACTGACCGGCGTGGTGGGGATGGGGTTGGTGTAACGGATTCGTGACTTGACGCTATCTCAAGGGAGGAGATGGAAGTGGAACAGCGGAATAAACCTGAACTGGACGTAGAGGCGATGTTGCTGGAGCAAGCGTTGCGTGAAAGGGTGGATGCCGCCTTTGCACGCTTAAAAAACGGCACCGCGGTTTATCTCAGCCATTCGGAGGTAGATAAACGAATGGCTATATTTAAAGCGAAAATTCGGGGGCGTGATTGGCGAGGGGGGGATTGGTTCAGGGGTGGGCTGGCAGGTTCTAGGGGTAGAACCGGTGGGCAGCTTTGAGCGAAAAGCGGAAGTTGGTAATGCCAACCACCGTCAAGGTGGGCATGACTGGTATTGATGTATTTTATTGAACGGGAAGCAGGTCACTAATATTGGCACCCAGCTTTTTAGAGAGGATCACTCGCAATGTACCGTACGATCGATGTTCATGTTGATAAATCCAGTTGGCCAGGGATCGGCAAGATTCCCAGTTTTCCGGCTGCTTTCACCGCAGGCAGCAGCTCCTTCAATTTGAACATCAACTCGATGTTATTAATCATCGGTTACCTGACAACGCCGACTTCTGTCACAGGTGTTTCGCTTGCAGAATTCTGGGCGTGGGTGAGATATTTGGCAGCGATCACGCCCCGAGACCAGGATCTCCGCTTGACAAGAAGCTATGCAGATCTTGATGCGCATCAGAAAACTATTCTAAGTGATGACTTCGGAATGGGAGTGCCAATGGTCTGGCTCATGAAAAATTTACCATTGGTTGATATTGTCGATGGCCGCTATTTTTTGCAGCGCTACGGCGCAAGCCATGGCGCATACCAGCATCGCACCGCAAAGCGAGGGCCAAATAAGACGCCTGACTTCGTGGTACATGGGTACGATGGAAAATGGCACGTTATAGAATGTAAGGGAACTCAATCTGGCGAGGCTTTCAGGGATCGCCAAATCGATTCGGGCATATCCCAGAAACTTTCAATAAAGTTCCCACCAGGGCATACAGGGCAGAGGTTGGTATCAGGTCTTAGTATCGGCATTGAGGACGGTAATCCAAGTCACCTGAAGATCATTGATCCAGAACCTGAAGATCCTGTAATTATTACCGAAAGTGAAATGGAGTTTGTAAAGGACGCCGCAACCCGTGGCGTAATGGCCAAACTGCTTCGGTCGACAGGCTTTGAAACAGCGGCAGAGGCGGTAGCCGCGCCTTTCGGGAAACCGCAAGCCATGCCCCCATCGACAAAAAAAACAGATAAAAAGCGTATAGAGTTTCTTGCAGATCGCGACCGACGCGCACGCGAAGAATTGCTGGAAAGCACCTCAAGAGCTCATCTTTTCGGCGGTCGCTATCGAGGTCGAGAGGTTACTTTCCAGTTGCCGAGACCGATCTATATTTATGACGATATGATTTCAAAAGTTACCGTAAGGCAAGGAATGAATGTGGATGCCATCGATTTGCTCAGAGAGCAGCCAACCATTGAGACGCTAATCGACCCATCTCGTAACCATTGGATCGATATGATGGGGGCTAACACTATTCAGGATGACGAGCAAACCGCGACGTTGCAATTCGGAAGTATTTTCAGGTCAGAGTTGATTCTTAATTAATGTTCTCGGGCCGGGTTTTATGCGTGGGTTCATAATCCGGTCTCTGGCGGAATAAAGATAACCAGCGTCTGCTGACGCTCATCCGCGATGCCTTTTCACTGAGCGGTGGCGTATATGGCTATCGTCCGGTTCATGGCGATCTGAATGAAATCGGTGAAACCTGCGGCAAAAACCGGATGGGTCTTATTATGCAACTGAACCGGATTAAAGCCTTACGTGGCTATAAAGTTCCGCGTCGTATCGCTGGCCGCCCCTCAGTGGTTGCCCCTAATCGCGTGCAGCGCCAGTTTACTGTTGTTCGGGCCAATCAGGTCTGGGTTACCGATATTACTTATGTCCGCACCTGGTAGGGCTGGCTGTATCTGGCGGCGGTTATCGATCTCTTCGCCCGTAACGTGGTCGGCTGGTCGATGAAACCTACGTTGTTACGGGAGCTGGCGCTCGTAAACCTGACGGCGAGGTCATCGCACACTCAGACCAGGGCAGCCATCCCGGCGGCATCAGTCCGGAAGCCTTTGAACAGGCATCGTAGTGAGGACAGAATTTGTCTACGGGTGTGGGGGCAGTCCACATCAGCCATTAAAATAAATGTTGTAAAATAATTAATCTAATTTCTGCTTATAGATACGCATGTAGCAAAAAGGACATGCGTATCCCAAACCAATCCTTATCCAAAACGGAGCCTAAATCATGGCAATTGACTAACGTTTCTGAGTAGATAAGGCCCTGAAGTAAGCGTTGCTAATCGATTGATAAATCTCAATATCTTCAGAACCTGCAAGTTCGACATACTCACTCTCACATGTAGACGGTTGAGCAGTGTGTTGGACACTTCTCGTGTTCGAGTGGATTGTTCCTATAATAACTTCTGTTAATATAGGTAGTTCCAACTGGTTTCTGTCGTTTTTTTTCATATAAATCACTCAAGCCTCAACAAGTTAAGTTTATTACTATCAACTTCAGCAATAACTACCTGTTCTAATTTAGGAATCGCCTTGAGACTAACGCTATCCACAGGCATAGCCGCACCCTCTGTCGCTAACTCTAGCACCCCAGCTTTAGATTTTCGAGATCCAGATTCAAAAAGCTCAAGAAACCTAGTTGGAGCTACTCCATCAAATTGTATCAACTTCACTTTTTCATCCGTCTCGATTACTGATTCGGTCATCGCATCCGAATGAAGCTTAAGAGCTAAGCTTTTTCTATACGGTTCAATGAAATATACTTCAGAGATACCAGAAGCGATAATATGCCTTGCGCAGGAATGGCATGGATAGGTTGTTACAAATATTTTCCCGCCTAAAATTCTTTCTCCTGCCACACGAGATGCGCCAAGAATCGCGTGCATTTCTGCATGAACCGCTCTTGAAAATTCTATTAAATCTTTTAATCGTGAGTTTTTTATAATGGTTTGAATTGCAGCTTCTCTTTTTTTTACAGGGATTATTTTTTTCTGTAAAAGGCTATCAATGACAACTTCAGCCAATATTCTCTTTTCTGCATCATTCGAGCAATTTCTATTTTGTAAAGCATAACAACGATGATCAGGATCAATAACTTTTAAGCGGATAGATTGTTTACCATAGAGGCCACCACCATTACGAGGCACATCATTCCAACCGGTAGAAAGAAGTTCTCCAGATGAAGATGTTACTGCAGCACCAACTTGTCTTGATAGACATGCAGAATTACGAGCCGCTGAGGTGGCTGCATACATTGCATTTTCCTCTTCAGTCGGTGATATAACTGAACTCCTAAAAATTAGCTTAAAGAAACGTTCCAGTTTAGATAGAATTTGGCCTTTAGCCTCGGCATTTCCTGGCTCTGCCAACCCACTATCAACCCGCAAAAAGTAATCACATTTCGGGAAAGTGTCTCTAACTGATTGCCCATGGTCGAACTCTTCACCAGAATCGGTATTGATTAGTTCAGCAATATCTTCAACGCTTAGGCTATTAATTTTTGAAAGATTTTCACGCCTTGCCTCTAAAGGGGAGAACACACCTATAGAGAAAATCATTTTTCCATAGATTGATTTCAACAACTCAAGCTCAGAGGAGTTTTTAACTGAGTCAATAATATGACAAATTTTTTGATTTTTAATCTTACTCGCTTCCCCTTTGCTGGATTCGTTGACAATATCATCAAACTCACCAAAGTTTTTTTTACGCTCGGCGCTAATTTTAGCAATAGCTAATTTTGCAAGAATATCACTACCGTAAATTTCACGAAGTTTATCACCCACAGTTATCAGTGACTTGAATTTCTTTAGCTCAGTGCTTTCATCAATATTAATTTTTGTATCTTTTGAATTAATCCGGATTAGATCACTCAAACGTATGTCATATGTTTTATAGCCATATTTTTTCAGCGAGAATGATATCTGCTCAGCAGTCTCATGTAGCGGTGAACCAATTGGCCCACAAAGTGCGATTATAATCTCTGGAGTAACACTGTCTTTTATTTCTTGAGTTGCATTAATTGTTGGCTGCTCGGCAACATCATCATTCCCAACAAGTTGAAAATCTTGACTTTTATCTAAGGCTGTGCTTTGCATGCCCTTATCCTAATTAATAGTATTTTTCCCTCTTTATAGCTAATTAAGATAAATGTTGCAAAGTAATATTGCTCATGAAACTTGAGTTAGTAATCCTTTTGACGAGATGGTTTGACCTGCGCCCTATAGATAAACACACTACGCTGTTAGCAACGTCAGCTATTGGCACAAAGCCGCCTATCAGGTTTAGCTCTGTGCCGTAGCCGTATCATGCCGACTTTGTATTAACACACGTCGAGACACGAGCTATCAACTCATCGCAACCTATGCACCACCTGGTTGCTGCTGCCGCGCCAGATCAGCGCCGGGTCTTTCAAATCCTGCACGAACTTGCCGTCGATCAGCACGTTGATCCTGTCCACCACCTGCATTTGCTGTGCGTCCAGCTCCGCCAGCCGGTAGCCGGTCCACAGCCAGATATCCTTGCCGGGGCATTCGGCGCGCACCCGTTTCACCAGCGTTAAGATGCTCGGCACGTTGGCCGGGTGCAGCGGATCGCCGCCGGAGAGCGACAGCCCCTGGCGCGGTACGCGCGTATCGTTCAGATCGGTGATGATGCGGTCTTCCAACGCCGGGGTAAACGGCTGGCCGGAGTTGAGCCGCCAGGTGCTTTTGTTGTAGCAACCGGGGCACTGGTGCACGCAGCCGGCGACAAACAGCGTGCAGCGGGTGCCGGGGCCGTTGACGACGTCGATCGGGTAATACTGGTGATAATTCATGTGAGGCCTGCCCATCAGGCTATTTTACTGGCCATTTTGCCTCCGGGCAGTGCTCCCAATCCTCACGTACTGCGTGTACGCTGCGGTTGGTGCGCGCTGGCCGAAGGCAAACCGGCTGCGACAATCACGCCTGATGAACAGGCTTCTGCCTAGGTTGCGCGACGTTTCTCAGCCGAGCTGCCCATTACCGAGGTGTTTCACCCGGCGTTTCACCTCTTCCTGCTTGCCGGCGTTGAACGGCCGGGCATCGGGGCTGCCGAGATAGCCGCACACCCGGCGGGTGACCGAGACCTTGGCCGAGTCGTGATTGCCGCATTTCGGGCAGGTGAAGCCTTTGCTGGTGCAGGAGAATTCACCGGTGAAGCCGCATTCGTAGCACTCGTCGATCGGCGTGTTGGTGCCGTAGTAAGGCACCCGGGTGTAGCTGTAGTCCCACACGTCTTCCAGCGCCTTCAGGTTGTGCTGCAGGTTCGGGTATTCGCCGTAGCAGATGAAGCCGCCGCTGGCCAACGGCGGGTAGGGCGCTTCGAAGTCCAGCTTGTCGTACGGATTGACCTTCTTCTCCACGTCGAGGTGGAAGCTGTTGGTGTAATAGCCCTTGTCGGTGACGCCCGGCACCACGCCGAAATCGGCGGTGTCCAGCCGGCAGAAGCGATCGCACAGGTTCTCGCTCGGCGTACTGTAGAGGCTGAAGCCGTAGCCGGTCTCGTCTTTCCAGGCATCGACGGCGGCGCGCAGCCGCGCGACGATCGCCACCGCTTTGGCGCGCAGCGCTTCGTCGTCATACACGTGGTTTTTGCCGCCGAACAGCGCGTTGATGGTCTCGTGCAGGCCGATGTAGCCCAGCGAAATCGAGGCGCGGCCGTTCTTGAAGATATCGGCGATGTTGTCGTCCGCCTTGAGCCGCACGCCGCAGGCGCCTTCCATGTAAAGGATTGGCGCCACCCGCGCCTTGATGCCTTCCAGCCGGGCGATGCGCGTCATCAGGGCCTTTTTCGCCAGTTGCAGGCGCTGATCCAGCAGCGCCCAGAAGCGCGACTCGTCGCCCATCGCCTCCAGCGCGATGCGCGGCAGGTTGAGGCTGATGACGCCGATGTTGTTGCGGCCGTCGTGCACCAGCTCGCCGTCCTGCTCGTAGGTGCCGAGGAAGCTGCGGCAGCCCATCGGCGTTTTGAACGAGCCGGTGACCTTCACCACCTGATCGTAGTTGAGGATGTCCGGGTACATGCGCTTGCTGGCGCACTCCAGCGCCAGCTGCTTGATGTCGTAGTTCGGATCGCCGTACTGGTGGTTGAGGCCGTCGCGGATGGCGAACACCAGTTTGGGGAACACGGCGGTCTTGCGGTTTTTGCCCAGCCCGGCGATGCGGTTTTTCAGGATTGAGCGCTGGATCAGGCGCGCTTCCCAGCTGGTGCCGAGGCCGAAGCCGAAGGTGACGAACGGCGTCTGGCCGTTGGCGGTGTGCAGGGTGTTGACCTCGTACTCCAGCGACTGGAAGGCGTCGTAACACTCTTTCTCGGTGCGCGCCATGGCATAGCCTTTGGCGTCCGGGATCTGCCACTCTTCCGCCACCTGCAGGTGTTTGCGGAAGCTCTCGTCGACGAACGGCGCCAGAATTTCATCGATGCGGTTGATGGTGGTGCCGCCATAAATATGGCTGGCGACCTGGGCGATGATCTGTGCGGTCACGGCGGTGGCGGTGGAGATCGACTTCGGCGGCTCGATTTCGGCGTTGCCCATCTTGAAACCGTTGGTCAGCATGCCTTTCAGATCGATCAGCATGCAGTTGAACATCGGGAAGAACGGCGAGTAGTCGAGATCGTGGTAGTGAATTTCGCCGCGTTCATGGGCCAGCACCACGTCGCGCGGCAGGATGTGCTGCTTGGCGTAGTGTTTGGCGACGATGCCCGCCAGCAGGTCGCGCTGGGTGGGGATCACCTTGCTGTCCTTGTTGGCGTTTTCGTTCAGCAGCGCGCGGTTGCTCTGCTCGACCAGGCCGCGAATTTCCTGATTCAGGCGGCCGCGCAGTTCGCGCGCCACGTCGCGATCGTGGCGGTATTCGATATAGGCGCGCGCCAGCTGTTTGTACTCGCCGGCCATCAGCTGGTTTTCCACCGCCTGCTGGATCTCGTGGATATCGACGCGCGGCTGCTGCTCCATGCGCTGAGCGACCACGCGGGCGACGGTGGCGCAGTAGTCGGCATCGACCACGCCCACCGCCAGCGCGGCGCGCTCGATGGCCTGCGCAATGCGCGCTTCGTCAAAAGGTACCTGGCAACCGTCCCGCTTAATCACTACTGGTTTCACGTTGTACTCCTTGTTCCCCGAGGGAGCGTTCATACCCGCCTGACGCGGCGAGCAACCGTCAAATTTCGCTTATCCACAGGGCAAAGCCGCAGCGCGCAAGGGCTGTGGCGGCGTGTGGATGATTTTGTGGATAACTACTATATATAGGTGTTCGTAATTCTTAATGCACTATATATAGATATTGACGCGATTCTTTTGATGTAGAACAAGGAAAACGGAAGAGCGTGCGCAAGCTGAACAGACGTCAATCGCCCGCCGGCCGATCGCGAAAATGTTCCAGCAGAAAATCGACCCAAACGCGCACCCGCGGCGGCAGATCCGCCGAAGCGTAATAGAGCCACAGCTGCACCGGGCGCGGCCAGCATTCCGCCAGCACCGGCCGCAGCGTGCCCTGCTCGAAGTGTTTCTCGACGTACCAGTGCGCCAGGTTGACGATGCCCAGCCCGGCCAGCGCTGCATCCAGCAACATCTCCGGGCGGCTGACCACCAGGCGGCCGTTCAGATCCAGCGCCAGCGTTTCGCCCTGATGGCGCAGCTGCCATTTGACGTGGCGGCCGTTGGCCGGGTTACGGTGCAGCAGGCAGTCGTGCCGCAGCAGATCGTGCGGCGTTTGCGGTTCACCGCGCCGCGCCAGATAGTCGGGTGACGCCGCCAGCACCATATGCATCGGGTAGAGCGGGCGGGCCACCAGCCGGCTGTCGGGATCGACCCGGCTGCCGATGCCGACGTCAAAACCTTCGCCCACCAGATTCACCACCCGCGCATCCAGCGACAGATCGAGATCGATCTGCGGGTAGCGCGCCAGAAATTGCGGGATCAACGGCATCAGCATCTGGCGGCCGAAGCCGGGGATCATCGTGACGCGCACCACCCCGGCAGGCGCCTGCCGTTCGCCGCCGGCGCTTTCCAGCGTCGCCGCCAATGCCTGCCACAGCGGCGCCACCTGCGCCAGCAGCGCTTTGCCCTCGTCGGTCAGCAGCACGTTGTGGGTGTTGCGCTGAAACAGCCGCAGCGCCAGCTTCTCTTCCAGCGCGCGGATGTTTTTGCTGACCGCCGCCGGCGTCACGCCCAGCTGGCGAGCGGCAGCGGAGAAATTTTGCGCCTGTGCGGCGGCGAGGAAGGCCGGCAGCAGGCGGTGCACGTCAAAGGGCAGCGACATAGTGGTTGATACTTTCGGTTGAAATTGAAGTGACCTTTAACAGCCTACACCCGAAGCGGCGGAAATGGAAAAATGCCTCATCTTCTTATGACCGAGGAATCGTTATGTCACGCATTTTAGTGTTAACCGCCCACCGAACCCCCGACGAGTCACGCATCAACAAAGCGCTGATCGCGGCGCTGCGTCCGTTGCCCAACGTGACCGTTCACGAACTGATCCGCGCTTACCCGGATTACCGCATCGACGTGGCGCGCGAACAGGCGCTGCTGCAGAGCCATGATGCAGTAGTGATGCTGTTCCCGTTTTACTGGTACAGCTCACCGGCGATCCTCAGCGAATGGCAGGATGCGGTATTAACCTACGGTTTCGCCTACGGCAGCGAAGGCACCCAGCTGCACGGCAAGCCGCTGCAGCTGGTGGTGAGCACCGGCGGCGACGCGCAGGCTTATACAGCGCAAGGGTATAACCGTTATCCGGTGCAGGATCTGCTGCTGCCGTTCCACGCCATGGCCAACCTGACCGGCATGGATTATCTGCCGCCGCATCTGGTGCAGGGCGTGAGCGACATGAGCGATGAGCAGTTGGCGCAAGAGGCCGCCGGCGTGGCGGCGCTGCTGGGGAAATGGTAGGGCGCAGCGTTCGCCGCGCCCTGCGGGATCAGTCTTCGAGCAGCCACCACACCGCTTCGAACGGCCGCAGCGTCAGCGCCTGCGGCTGGTCCGCCGAATCGGCGTAGTTGCTCATCAGCGGGCGCCATTGCGCGGAGGCTTCCACGCCTTCCGCCGCCCAGGCCAGCGGTTCGCGGCTCAGGTTGGCCGCCACCAGCAGGCGCTGGCCGTTCCAGCTGCGCTGATAGCACCACAGCGCCGGGTGTTCCGGCGCCAGATCCTGATAGTCGCCGTGGGTCAGCAGCGGGTACTGCTTGCGCAGGGTGATCAGCTGGCGGTAGGCGTAAAACACCGAGTCGAGGTCGGCCAGCGCCGCTTCGGCGTTGATCTGCGGGTAGTTCTCGGCGCAGCCGATCCACGGCGTGCCGGTGGTGAAACCGGCGTGCGGCGCGGCGCTCCACTGCATCGGCGTGCGGCCGTTGTCGCGCGATTTGTCGGCCAGGATCGCCAGCAGCTCCGCGTCGCCGCGGCCCTGGGCGCGCAGTTCGGCGTACATGTTCAGGCTTTCCACGTCGCGATACTGCTCGATGGCGCGGAAGCCGGGGTTGGTCATGCCGATCTCTTCACCCTGGTAGATATAAGGCGTGCCCTGCATGCCGTGCAGCACCATCGCCAGCATTTTGGCGGCCGGCGCCCGCAGTGCGCCTTCATCGCCGAAGCGCGACACGATGCGCGGCTGATCGTGGTTACACCAGAACAGCGCGTTCCAGGCGCGGTTATGCATTCCTTGCTGCCAGTGGCGGAAGATCTGCTTCAGCTCCACGTAATCCGGCGCCGCCCGCGTCCATTTTTCACCGCCGGCGTAGTCTACCTTCAGGTGGTGGAAGTTGAAGGTCATCGACAGCTCTTCGCCGCTCTGCGCCGCGTACTGCTGGCAATGCTCAAGCGTGGTGGAAGACATCTCGCCCACCGTCATCAGGCCGCGCGGCTGAAACACCTCGCGGCTCATCTCCTGCAGGAACTCGTGGATGCGCGGGCCGTCGGTATAGAAGCGGCGGCCGTCGCCCTGGCTGTCGGACGGGAAGTCCTGCTGTTTGGACACCAGGTTGATCACGTCGAGGCGCAGACCGTCGACGCCTTTGTCCGCCCAGAACTGACACACTTTCTTCAGCTCTTCGCGCACCGGCGGGTGTTCCCAGTTGAGATCCGCCTGCTCGGTGGCGAACAGGTGCAGGTAGTACTGGCCGCTGTCGGCGTGCCATTGCCAGGCGTTGCCGCCGAACTTGGAGCGCCAGTTGTTCGGCGGCGTATCGCCTTCGCCGTCGCGCCAGACGTAGAACTGACGATACGGGCTGTGGCGATCCTGCGCGGCCTTGAACCACGGGTGCTCGGTCGAGGTGTGGTTGAATACCATGTCCATCACGATGCGGATGCCGCGCTGGTGGGCGGCGGCGACCAACTGCTCGAAGTCCGCCATCGTGCCGTAAGCCGGATCGATGGCGCAGTAGTCCGCCACGTCATAGCCGTTGTCCACCTGCGGCGATACGTAGACCGGCGTCAGCCAGATGGCGTCGACGCCCAGCTCCTGCAGATAGTCCAGCCGCCGGGTCACGCCGGCCAAATCGCCGTAGCCGTTGCCGGTGCTGTCCTGAAAACTCTTCGGATAAATTTGGTAGATGACGCCGTTCTGCCACCAGGGGGTTGGGTTGCTCATAGCTGTATACCTTTGAATCGTGACAACGGGCCCGTACCCTTCATCTTTCAAACTGCAGCGTTGTTGGCTGCTGGCGCTGCACCCCAGTCACTTACTTGAGTAAGCTCCTGGGGACTTGCACCCTTGCCGCCTAGCTGCAGCTCGAAAGCTATAGGGTATTTCCAGCCTCTACATTCATGTTGCGTATTTTGCGTCAATTAAACCGGCAGCTCGCCGCGGGCGGCCTTGCGTTTGTAGACCATGATGGTCAGCACCAGCGGGATGACGATCGCCACCAGAATCGCCAGCGAGTAAATCAGCCAGAACTGCGGCTTGATAGACAGGATGCCCGGCAGGCCACCGACGCCGATGCCGTTGGCCATTACGCCGTCCAGGCCGCAGATCAGGCCCGCGATCGCGGAGCCGATCATCGCGCACAGCATCGGGAAGCGGTATTTGAGGTTGATGCCGTACATCGCCGGTTCGGTCACGCCGAGGTAGGCGGAGATCGCCGCCGGCACCGAAATTTCACGCTCGTTGGCCTTGCGGCTGATGATGATGATGCCGAGCACTGCCGAGGCCTGCGCGATGTTGGACAGCGCAATCAGCGGCCACACCGGGGTGCCGCCCATGCTCTGGATCATCTGCATGTCGATAGCCAGCGTGGTCTGGTGCACGCCGGTGATCACCAGCGGCGCATACAGGAAGCCGAACAGCGCGGCGCCCACCGGGGCGAAGCTGCCGGTCATCACCGCTTTCACCGCCCAGGCGACGCCGTCGCCGATCATGCGGCCGAACGGCCCGATCAGCGCGTGCGCCAGGAACACCGCCAGCAGCAGCGAAACCACCGGCACCACCACCAGATAGAGATAGTCGGGGACGATCTTTTTCAGCCGGGTTTCGATCCAGCCCAGCGCCATGCCCGCCAGGATCGACGGGATCACCTGCGCCTGATAACCCACTTTCTGGATCACGAACCAGCCGAAGTTCCACACTTCCGGCGTTTGCTGGCCGAGCAGGTAGGAGTTCATCAGCTGCGGCGACACCAGGGTGACACCCAGCACGATGCCGAGCACCGGGGTGCCGCCCATCTTTTTCACCGTCGACCAGCAGATGGCCACCGGCAGGAACATGAAGATCGCTTCACCGAGCAGCCACAGGAAGTCGTAAACGGTTTTCCACGCCGGGTGCATCTGCGCCAGCGTTTGGCCGCCGGACATCGGGATGTCGCCGATCACGTTGCGGAAGCCGAGGATCAGACCGCCGCTGATCAGCGCCGGCAGCAGCGGGAAGAAGATTTCGGCGAAGTGGGAGATGGTGCGCTCGGTCCAGGTCATGTTCTGGCGCGCGGCCACCTTGGCCTGTTCCTTGTCGGCCTCGTTGACGCCGGTGCTGGCGATCAGGGCCTGATAGTAGTCGCCGACGTCGGTGCCGATCACCACCTGGAACTGCCCGGCGTTGGTGAAGCACCCTTTGACCATCGGCAGCGCTTCGATCTCTTTCGGTTTCGCCTTGTTGGGATCGTTGAGGACGAAACGCAGCCGGGTAATGCAATGGCTGACGGTGGCGATGTTCTCGCGGCCGCCGACCAAAACAATCAGGCGATCAATATCCTGCTGTTTTACTTTGCTCATTATGGGATACCTGCAGAGGTGTTGACTGAGTAATGATCAAAGCTTAGCCACTCGGCTTTTTGAATGAAATGGGAACGTTCCCGGTTTGGGGCGAGGATCACAAAATGACAAAAAATGGTCAACTTCTAATCAGGGAGTCAGGAAAGTTTGCTGGGCACCACCAGGCGGCGGATCCCCTGTTCGCCGCTGAGCTGTGCCAACAGCTGCTGCGCCGCCAGCAGGCCGGCGCTGCCGTAGCCGAACTCGACCGACAGGGTGTCGGGGAACAGGAAGCTGAGCAGCGGGGTGTTGCCGATGGCGCATACCTGGATGGCGCGCGCCGGCTGCTGTTGCAGGTATTTGATCGCCCCCAGGGCGATGCTGTCGGAGGCGCAAATCAGCGCGCTGGTGTGCGCATCGATCACTTCGGCGGCGTGCTGGAAACCGCTCTGGTAGCTCAGCTCGCCCAGCGTGGCACGTGGCGTGAGCGTGAGGCGTTCACAGGCGTCGAGATAGGCCTGATAGCGGCGCTGGCCGGTGGTGGCGTCGCTGAGCTGCACCCCCAGATAGCCAATATGCCGATGCCCTTGTTGATACAAGCGATCCATCAACAGGTTCACCGCGCCGGCGTCGTCGTAGCAGACGGACGAGAAGCCGTCGTATTCGCGCACCATCACCACCATTTTTTCCTGCCACGGCTTGAGCATCGCCGCGGTCAGGCCGGTGAAGCCGAACAGGATCACGCCGTCGACGTTGCGCTGATGCAGTACGTGCAGATGCTCCTGCACCAGACGAGTTTCGAACTGGCTCTCCATCACGATCGGATCGAAGCCCTGCTGGTACAGCAACGGCAGCATGGTGCGCACCGCCTGGTTCTCCGACGGCGAATCGAGACGGGAAACGATGATGCCCACCACTTTGTCGCTCTGGCCGCGCATGGCGCGTGCCGACTTGGAGGGGGTAAACCCTTGCTGACGGATCACCGCTTCCACCCGTTCACGGGTTTGCGGGCTCACGCTGCCTTCATTGTTCAACACGCGTGAGACGGTGGATTTGCCTACGCCGCTCAGGCGTGCGATGTCCTTGATGGTCAGCCGGTTTTGCATGGTTTACTTTTCGTTGAAGTGGACAGGCGTAACATAACGGCCTGTAAAACAATGCCCGTCAGCATAGCTCATTTTCCTACGGGGATCTTGATGCAAAACGGGATTGTTGCACTGCGCTGAACGGCCGCTCCTGCCGCTCTGTTTTTCCCTTTACCGGAGGTTATACCCCATATGGACCCCGACCCGACTGCTTTAGACACTCACTCGGTTCTCCGGTAAAACCTCTCCGCCTGGCGCTGCTGTTTACCGGTGAAGTACATCACGGTAACCGGTAGCGCGCGCTTCGTCGTTCGCTCCTGCTGCTGAAAAAAAGAATAAGGATCTGCGTTGGCAGAGGCTTTTTGGCGCACCCGCCATCCGCCCGGCCGATGACGATCCCCGTTTACCCGCTGCCGTGAGGCACCGGGCGACGAGGTGCGAACCATGAAACTGAAAAAACTCCCCCGTCAGCTGCTGGGCCTGTTCGCCCGCGGCCTCCCGCGCCGTTTGGTACGCCGCGACAGCTTGCTGGACGGCGTCGGCGGCGCTGCGCGCGATATGCCTGCCGGCCTGGCGCAGCAGCGGCTGGCATGCGCCGCCGCAGAGACGATGCAGCTGTTTGAGCGTTTTCACAGCCACCCGGAAGGCATCACCGCCCATGAGGCGGAACAGGTTCGCCGGCGCTGCGGCGAGAACGTCATCGACGATCAGCAGAAAGAGGCCTGGTGGCAGCACCTGTGGCACTGCTACCGCAACCCGTTCAACCTGCTGCTGACCGCGCTCGGCATGATCTCTTACGCCACCGAGGATCTCACCGGCGCCTTGGTGATCGCGCTGATGGTGCTGATCTCCACGTTGCTGAACTTCATCCAGGAGGCGCGCTCCAACCGGGCGGCCGACGCGCTGAAGGCGATGGTGAGCAACACCGCCACGGTGATCCGCAGCGACGCGCACACCGGCAAGAGCGAACACGTGGAGCTGCCGATCGCGCAGCTGGTGCCGGGCGACATCATCAAGCTGGCGGCCGGCGACATGATCCCGGCGGATCTGCGCGTGCTGTCGGCCAAGGATCTGTTCATCAGCCAGGCGGCGCTGACCGGCGAATCGCTGCCGGTGGAGAAATCCGCCGCGCCGCAATTGTTGGCGGCCGATCCGCTCGACTGCCAGAACCTGTGCTTCATGGGCACCAACGTGGTCAGCGGCACCGCGCTGGCGATGGTGATCGGTACCGGCGGCGGCACCTATTTCGGCCAGCTGGCGCAGCGCGTCACCAGCCAGGATGAGCAGCCGAACGCCTTCCAGAGCGGCATCAGCAAGGTCAGTTGGCTGCTGATCCGCTTTATGCTGGTGATGACGCCGATCGTGCTGCTGATCAACGGCTACACCAAGGGCGACTGGTGGGAGGCGGCGCTGTTCGCGCTGTCGGTGGCGGTCGGGCTGACGCCGGAGATGCTGCCGATGATCGTCACCTCGACGCTGGCCAAAGGGGCGGTGAAGCTGTCGCGCCAGAAGGTGATCGTCAAACGGCTGGACGCCATCCAGAACTTCGGCGCCATGGATATTCTGTGCACCGACAAGACCGGCACCCTGACCCAGGACAAGATCGTGCTGGAGCGCCATACCGATGCGTTCGGCGCCGGCAGCGAGCGGGTGCTGCGCTACGCCTGGCTGAACAGCTTCTACCAGACCGGGCTGAAAAACCTGCTCGACGTGGCGGTGCTGAGCTGCGCGGAGCAGAACCGGCAGCCGGAGGCGCTGCAAAACTACCGCAAGGTGGATGAGATCCCGTTCGACTTCGTGCGCCGCCGCATGTCGGTGGTGGTGGCCAAAGACAACGAGTATCACGAGCTGGTGTGCAAGGGCGCGCTGGAAGAGATGCTGGCGATTTGCAGCCACGTGCGCCACGAAGACGAGGTGATCCCGCTGAGCGAGGCGCTGCTGGCGAGGATCCGCCGCATCACCGACGATCTCAACCAGCAGGGGCTGCGGGTGGTGGCAGTGGCCAACAAGATCCTGCCGGCGCAAACCCATGAATACGGCGTGGCGGACGAGTCGGATCTGATCCTCGAAGGCTACGTCGCCTTCCTCGATCCGCCGAAGGAAAGCACCGCACCGGCGCTGGCGGCGCTGAAACAGAACGGCGTCACGGTGAAGATCCTCACCGGCGACAACGAGCTGGTAGCCGCCAAAGTGTGCCGTGACGTCGGGCTCGAGGCCGATCATCTGCTGCGCGGCAGCGAGATCGAGCAGATGGACGACGAGCAGCTGGCGCAGGCGGCGGCGCGCACCACGGTGTTCGCCAAGCTGACGCCGCTGCACAAGGAGCGCATCGTCAAACTGCTGCGCCGCCAGGGGCACGTGGTGGGCTTTATGGGCGACGGCATCAATGACGCGCCGGCGCTGCGCGCGGCCGATATCGGCATCTCCGTTGATTCAGCGGTGGACATCGCCAAGGAAGCGGCGGACATCATCCTGCTGGAAAAAAGCCTGATGGTGCTGGAGCAGGGGGTGATCGAAGGGCGCCGCACCTTCGCCAACATGCTGAAATACATCAAGATGACCGCCAGCTCCAACTTCGGCAACGTGTTCAGCGTGCTGATCGCCAGCGCCTTCCTGCCGTTTCTGCCGATGCTGCCGCTGCACCTGCTGATTCAGAACCTGATGTACGACATCTCGCAGATCGCCATCCCGTTCGATAACGTCGACGACGATCAGATCACCCAGCCGCAGCGCTGGAACTCCGCCGATCTGGGGCGGTTTATGGTGTTCTTTGGGCCGATCAGTTCAATTTTCGACGTGCTGACCTTCAGCCTGATGTGGTGGGTATTCAAGGCCAACACGCCGGAAATGCAAACGCTGTTCCAGTCCGGCTGGTTCGTGGAAGGGCTGCTGTCACAGACGCTGATCGTGCACATGATCCGCACGCGCAAAATTCCGTTTATCCAGAGCCGCCCGTCCTGGCCGCTGTGCATCATGACGCTGGCGGTGATCGCCACCGGCATCGGCCTGGTGTTCTCGCCGCTGGCCGGCTTCCTGCAGCTGCAGGCGCTGCCGCTCGGTTACTTCCCGTGGCTGGTGCTGATCCTCGCCGGTTACATGGTGCTGACCCAGTGCGTGAAAGGTTGGTTCGTGCGCCACTACGGCTGGCAATAACCCGTTCGCCCCCTCCGGCCGGGAGGGGGCAACTGTGATCCCGTCCGCTTTTTCACCGCAACGGTTGGACATCTGTTCTGTGCTGAGTCTTTATCTACAGCGTTGGCTGTTTTCCCCTGCGCCTTTCAAGCCACCGCGTTGTTGGCTGTACGCCCGCCCTCCAGTTACTTAGCAGACCTAAGCGCCTGGGGATGCGGGCGCTTGCCGCCTAGCGGTGGTTTGAAATTCATTGGGGATATTTTGTTTTTTTCCTCTGAGGAATTTCCGATGCACAGACCTTTCCGTTATACGCTACTGGCTTCATCGTTATGGTTTTCTTGTGGCGCGCTGGCGCAGCCGGCGGGCGATCTGCCGCTGATGCCCTGGCCGCAGCAGGTGGAAGTGACGCAACCGGCGGGCAAGCTGGTTTTGGATCACCGTTTGTCCCTGACGCTGCAGGGTGACGACTTGGGCGACGCGCTGCCGCGCTGGCGGCAACGCATCGAACTGCAGACCGGCTGGACGCTGGCGCCGAGGGAAGAAGCGAACGGCGCGGCGATCAGGGTGGTGATCAAGGATCGGGTGGCGGCGCAGCCGCTGCCGGGCAGCGACGAGAGCTACCGGCTGGCGGTTACGCCGCAGGGCGCCACGCTGACCGCCAACACTCGCTTCGGCGCGCTGCGCGGCATGGAGACCCTGCTGCAGCTGCTGCAGACCGACGGGCAAAACACCTTCCTGCCGCTGGTGGATATCCGCGACGTGCCGCGCTTCCCGTGGCGCGGCGTGCTGCTGGACTCGGCGCGCCATTTCCTGCCGCTGCCGGACATTCTGCGCCAGCTCGACGGCATGGCGGCGGCCAAGCTCAACGTGTTCCACTGGCACCTGACCGACGATCAGGGCTGGCGCTTCGCCTCCGAGCATTATCCCAAGTTGCAACAGCAGGCCAGCGACGGCCAGTTCTACACCCGCGAGCAGATGCGGCAGGTGGTGGCTTACGCCACGGCGCGCGGCATTCGCGTGGTGCCGGAGATCGACATGCCGGGGCACGCCTCCAGCATCGCGGTGGCCTATCCCGACCTGATGAGCGCGCCGGGGCCGTATCGCATGGAGCGCGAGTGGGGCGTGCATAAGCCGACGCTCGATCCGACCCGCGACGAGGTGTATCGGTTTGTCGATACGATCGTCGGCGAGCTGGCGGCGATCTTCCCCGATCCTTATCTGCACATCGGCGGCGACGAAGTGGACGCCAGCCAGTGGCGGGCGTCGCCGTCGATTCAGGCGTTTATGCAGCAGAACGGGCTGGCGGATACCCATGCGCTGCAGGCCTACTTCAACCAGAAGCTGGAAAAGATCCTCGAGAAGCACCAGCGGCAGATGGTCGGCTGGGACGAGATCTACCATCCGTCGCTGCCGCGTTCGATCGTCATTCAGTCCTGGCAAGGGCAAGACTCGCTGGGCGCCAGCGCGCAGGACGGCTATCAGGGCATCCTCTCCACCGGTTTCTACCTCGATCAGCCGCAAAGCACCGCCTATCACTACCGCAATGAAATTCTGCCGCAGCCGCTGGGGGTTGAGACGGCGGTGCAGCCCGGCGAGCAGGTGCAAAGCTGGCGTTTCAGCATGCCGCGCCTGAAGGGCAGCGCGGTGGAGGGCAGCTTCACGTTGATCGAGGGCAAGCAGGGCTGGCGCGGCTTTATCGATTTCAACGGCAAATCGCGCCGCGCGGTGCACGATATCGTCTGGCGCACGCCGCAGCAGGTGACGTTCCGCGTCGATACCTGGATGGGCGACACGCGGCCGGTGTTTACGCTGCAACAGGACAAGCTCAGCGGCTATACGCTGGTCGGCAACGTGCGTTACCCCACCCAGGGCGAGAAACTGGCGGCGGCGCCGGCGGGCAAGATGCCGGTGGTGCCGGATGAGAAGGGGCAGGCCAAGATCCTCGGCGGGGAAGCGGCGCTGTGGGCGGAAAACGTGCGTGCGCCGCTGATCGATCTCAAGCTGTGGCCGCGCGCCTTTGCGGTGGCGGAGCGGCTGTGGTCGGCGCAGGACGTCACCGACGAAAGCAACATGTACCGGCGGCTGGCGGCGATCGACGCCTGGTCGGTGGTGTCGGTCGGCCTGCAGCAGCACGCGGAAACAGCGCGCGAATTCACCCGGCTGAGCAACAGCGTGCAGATCATGCCGCTGCAGATCCTGGCCGAGGCGGTGGAACCGGCGCAGTATTACACCCGCCAGCACCTGAAGTTCCAGGCCGGCAACTATCACCAGTTCGAACCGCTGAACCGCTTTGCCGATGCGCTGCCGCCGGAGAGCGAGGCGGTGCGCGCCATGCATGCGCAGGTCGCGGCTCTGCTGAAGGATAAGCGCGATAAGGCGGCGGCGCAGGCGCTGCGCGAACGGCTGCAGCGCTGGCAGGCGAACGGCGCGGCGCTGCAGACGGCGATCGTGGGCAACCGCACGCTGCAAGATCTGGCGCCGGTGGCGCAGGACGTGGATGCCCTGGCCGCATTGGGGTTAACGCTGCTGGATCGCCATCAGCAGGACAAACCGCTGAGCCGGGCCGAGGCCGAACGAGCGCAGCGCCGGCTGGATGCGGCGGCGCAGACGCGCGACGAAGTGGTGATTGCCGCGGTGTACCCGTTGGAGGCGCTGCTGCGGGGGCTTAAAACGGAGTGAGGGTGACGGGGCTCGGCCAGTTGAGCCCCGGTTTTGTTACGCCTGTAGCGACAGCGGCGCATACCCGATGGCGTGCTGCAGGTAATTCAGCAGCAGCTGGCGGGTGAAGCGCGGCTCATCGATACCGCTGCCCTGCAGGAAGCGTTGCAGGTTGCTGCAGTCCCACCGATAGGTGTCTTGATAGAGCTCCACCGTCGATAGCTCGTCCACCATAGGATCCTTGAACAGGCTGAGCAGCGGGTACAGCGGCGCGTCGCTGTCGTTTTCCCATTGTGCTCGCCACTGTGCGAAGGGCAAGGGACGAAAACGATAACCGAACTCGCGCTCCAGCAGGCTGAAAAACTCACGAAGCGTCAGATTATTGTCACCTTGATGGATCAGATTGAATTTCTGCCCCAGCGCCTGCGGATTGCGAGAGACGTGGGCGATGGCCCGGGTCATGTAATCCACCGTGGTCAACCCTTCGCGCATATCCCGTAAATCCGGCACCGTGCCGCTGCTGATGCAGGTTTTCACCAGCCGTCCCCACCATTGATAATCGGCGTTGACGCCGGTACGGCTGTGGCAGGTGGCGTAGCCCAGGCGGAAGGTCATCAGCGGCAGGCCTTGCGCCGCCGCCAAATCGGCGATTTTCTCCATCACCCATTTGCTGCGCACGTAGCCGATATCGCGGCTGACCGCCGGCAGGTTTTGGTCGATATCGTCGCTTTCCCGCATCACCCGCTTGCCGGTGTGCAGATGCCCCCAGCTGTATACGGAGATGGTCGACAGCAGCATCAGCGGCTTGGTGCGGCTATGCGCCGCGAAGCGAATGATTTCCCGCAGGCCCTGCACGTTGTCGCGCTTCATGTAGGCGTAAGGCTGGATAAAATTCACCGCGCTGGCCGAATGGTAAATCAGATCGATATCTCGGCTTAACGCCCTGTAGGCCGCCGGCGTCAGCGAAAAGTCGTGTTCCGCTACGTTGCCAGGCACGATATGAATGCGCGCGTGCTGGCTGGCGTTCAGCGCGATCCGGTAGCGCTGCAGCACCGCCTCCAGCCGCTGTCTCGGCGGCAGTTTGGCGCCGTCGCGCACCAGACAGTACAGCTCGGCGTCGGTGGTGCGCAGCAGATCGGCCAACAGATGCGCGCCGACGAAGCCGGTGGCGCCGGTCAGCAAAATGGCGCGCGGCGCGCTGATTTGCCGCGGATCGAACGTCGGATCGATGACGAGATCCGACGGCAAATACACATCATCCTGTAAGGCACGCGCTTCGCCTTGCCGCTGTGTCGGTTGCCGGTCTCTGCGTTGTGCCAGTGCCTGCGCCAGGGCGCCCAGAGTGGGATATTCATAGATGTCGTGCACCGAAGTCTCGACGGCAAATGCCTCGGCCAGCGCCGTCATCAGCTTGGCCGCCAACAGCGAATGGCCGCCCAGCGAGAAAAAATCATCGTTGGTTGCGGGCTGTTCCACTTTCAGCAACGAACGCCAGAGATCGGCGACGATGCGCTGATCGGCGGTCAGCGGCTGCGCAACGCCGGCGCTGACCGGTTGGTAATGCGCCAACAGAGCCGCTTTGTCGATTTTGCCGTTGTTGTTCAGCGGCATGTGTTGCAGTAAACGATAATCGGCGGGCAGAAATGCGGTGGGCAGCGTTTCTTTCAGTTTCTGTCGGACGCGTGCGATCACGTTTTCGCCGTCACACTCCGCGACCAGAAACGCCACGATTTTCTTGCCCAGCGGATCATCTGCCGTCGCCACGGCGGCCACCGCTTTACGGATGCCCGCAACCTGCAGCATGGCGTTTTCGATTTCGCCCAGTTCAATGCGATTGCCGCGGATTTTGACCTGATCGTCGATACGGCCCAGATATTGAATGCGGCCATCCGCCAGCCAACGAGCCCGATCGCCGCTGCGGTACAGGCGCAATCCGGCGAAGTGAGGCGGGGTGATGAAGCGCTCGGCGGTCAACGCCGGATTGTTCAGGTAGCCGCGGGCCAGACAGCGGCCGCTGATATACAGCTCGCCGGGGCGATCGCCGATCACGGGCTGCAGTCGGTCATCGAGGATGAAGATTTCGGTATCGCCGATGGGCCGCCCAATGCTGGCGGGCGGGTTTTGCGTGGCGCAAGCCACCCGGTTGCAGGTGGCGAAGATGGTGGCTTCCGTCGGGCCGTAGTAATCGATCAATGAATAATCGATGCCGCGCAGATCGACCGGATGAAGTTTCTCCCCTGAGCTGAACAGATACCGTAGCGCCAGATTGGCCGGTTGCGGCGCGCCGACCACTTCGGCGACCAGTACGGCGGGCAGGCTGGCGTGGGTAATGCCCTGTTCGGCAAAGTAGGCCAGCAGGACTTCCGGCTGCAGGCGAGCGTCTTCCGGGGGCAGATACAATGTGCCGCCGCTGGTCAGAGGCGACCAGATCTCCCATTGCGCGACGTCGAAACTCAAGCCGACGATCAGCGTAGAACGACTTTCGGCATCCATAGCGAATTGCTTGTTATGCCAGAGAATTAAATTCAGCAGCGACTGATGTTCTATCAGCACACCTTTCGGTTTGCCGGTGGTACCTGAAGTGAAAATGAGATAAACGATGGCATCGGGAGACGGAGAAATTAACGTTATATTCTCCTGCGGAGAAATTGATATATTATCAATATAAATAATATCCTCGCTGAAGTTATTTTCCGAAAGCGCTATCGTCGCGTTGCTGGCGAGTATTAAAGGGGAACCGCTTTGCGTAACGATATCCTGTATTCTTTTTTCCGGGTAACGGGCGTCGATGGGAATATAGCCTGCGCCGGCTTTGACGATCGCCAACATACCGATCAGCATTTCCGGCGTGCGCAGCGTGACGAGCGGCACATAGCTGCCGGGCGCCACGCCCCGCCGTAGCAACAGCGCGCACAGTGCGCTGCTGGCTTCATCCAATTGACGGTAGGTCAGGCGCTTATTATCGCCGACGACGGCAAGTTTTTCCGGATAACGGGAAGCTTGTTGGATAAAATAATCCAATACGCTAGGTGCCATGGTTATCTCCTGTCATTATTCACGAAGTGAACGAAATGAAACAGCAATGACCCGGCCGGGTGAAAAACAATTATAGGCGTATTTTTATTAGGGAATTGTAAATGTGAACGATATTACGCTATCGCTATAAATTAATTGGGTTAAAAAATTATTATCAATAAAAACGGCCAGCCGAAGCTGACCGTGATTCGCGTGCGCGTCGATTAACGACGCACGGCGATGGCTTCGATTTCGATCTTCACGTCTTTCGGCAGACGCGCCACTTCTACGCAGGAGCGGGCCGGGAACGGCGCGCTGTGCTCGGTGAAGAAGGCTTCGTACGCGGCGTTGACGGTGGCGAAGTCGTTCAGGTCTTTCACGAACACGGTGGTTTTCACGATGTCGGCAACGAGCAGGCCGGCGGCTTCGACGATCGCCTTGACGTTTTCCAGCGACTGGCGCGCCTGTGCGGCGACGTCGTCGGCGACGGCGCCGGTTTTCGGATCGACCGGGATCTGGCCGGAAGTGATGATCATGCTGCCCAGATCAACGCCCTGCACGTAAGGACCAATGGCTGCCGGGGCGAGTTCAGTGCTGATATTACGTGACATTTTTTCTCCTAATATACCCTTCGTCTTTCAAACCGCAGCGTTGTTGGCTGCGTACGCTCGCCCCAGTCACTGACTTGAGTCAGCTCCTGGGGACTCTCGAACTTGCCGCCTAGCTGCGGCTCGAAATCCATTGGGTAGCAACGTGGGTAGATTATCTTCAGGGACTCATTATAGGGAGTGGCGAGCGGATTAACAGCGCCGACCCGGTAAATGAGCAGATTCAATCCGCCTGCAACACCACCTGATGCTCGAACTCTTTTTCGCAGTAGCGGCATTTCAGGTGCACTTCGCCGCCGCGCGATTTGACGCTGAAGCTCGACGCCACCGGCTCGCTGCGGCTGATGCAGTTGCCGTTCGGGCAGGTCAGCACGCCGTCGATGTGGTCCGGCAGGCTGAGGGTCAGCTTGCGCACCACTTCATAGTTGTCGATGCGGTTTACCGTGGCCTTCGGCGCGTACATCGCCAGTTGGTTGGCCTGCTGCTCGGTCAGGAAGGTGTTCTCGATCTTGATCAGATCCTTGCGGCCCAGCTCGTTGGAGGGCAGGTTCAGGCCGATGGTGATGCGCTGGTCGGTGGCGGTCAGTTTGAACAGCGTCAGCAGTTTGAAACCGATCTGTGCCGGAATGTGGTCGATTACCGTGCCGCATTTGATCGCTTCCACCTGCAGTTTGTTGTCATGAGTCATGGCGGTTCCCCCTTAAAGAGCCAAATCTGCGTTGAGCACCAGCGCCAGCAGCGCCTGGCGGGCGAAGATGCCGTTGCCCGCCTGCTGGAAGTAGTAAGCGTGCGGCGTTTTATCCACGTCGGTGGCGATCTCGTCGATGCGCGGCAGCGGGTGCAGCACCTTGAGGTTGGCGCGCGCGCCGGCCAGATCCGCGGCGCGCAGCACGAACTGCGCCTTCACGTTGGCGTACTCGGACGGATCGAGGCGCTCTTTCTGCACCCGGGTCATGTAGAGAATATCCAGCTCCGGCACCACTTCTTCAATGCTGCCGTGCAGGCTGTACTCGATACCTTTCTCTTCCAGCATTTTCAGGATGTAGGCCGGCATCGCCAGCGCGTCCGGGGCGATGAAGTAGAAGCGGTTGCCTTCGAACTTGGCCAGCGCCTGGGTGAGCGAGTGCACGGTGCGGCCGTACTTCAGGTCGCCGACCATGGCGATGCTGAGGTTGCTCAGGCGGCCCTGGGTTTCCTGGATGGTGAACAGATCCAGCAGGGTCTGGGTCGGGTGCTGGTTGGCGCCGTCGCCGGCGTTAAGCACCGGCACGTTGCCGGAGAACTCCGAGGCCATGCGCGCCGCGCCTTCCTGCGGATGGCGCATCACGATGGCGTCCACGTAGGTGCTGATCACCGAGATGGTGTCGGCCAGGGTTTCGCCTTTCTTGCCGAGCGAGGTGTTGCTGCCGTCGGCGAAACCGACCACCGAGGCGCCGAGGCGGTGCATCGAGGTTTCGAACGACAGGCGGGTACGGGTCGAGGCTTCGAAGAAGCAGCTGGCGATCACCTTGTGTTTCAACAGCTCCGGCTGCGGGTTGGCTTTCAGACCGGCGGCGGTGCGCAGCACCAGCTCCAGATCCTCGCGGCTGAGATCGTTAATAGAGATGATGTGTTTGTGATACAGCGGGTTGGCCATTTTTCACTCCTCCTCGACGCGTGCCCGTGGCGCGGGACTTTTTAAGGCAAAAAAAAGCCCCTCAATGAGGGGCTTGAAAAGATCGGTTTAGCAACAGGAGAAACAACGGCAGCTGGCCGCCGATAGGCAGTCGGTTTTGTCGATTGCGGCTAACAAAACAAACGTCGTTTTTCATGCTTTCTCCTGGCAAATTGTGGCGCATTATACTCGCGCTTTTCGCCACTGCAAGCGTTAAAACGCCGTTTTTTGCCGCCCCGCAATCGATTGGCCAGCGATGACCGATCGCCGGCTATTTGCTGACGCGATCGTAGTAGACCATGTCGGCGTTCAACCCTTGTTGATAGCCTTTGACGTTGTCGCGCAGCACCACTTCGGTTTTAGCCTGATCGATAAACACGTACGGCGAACTGCGCTGCAGCTCCTGCTGCATGGCGGTGTACAGCGCGCGGCGCTTGGCCGGATCGGCTTCGGCCAGCGCCGCCAGCGTCTGCTTATTCAACTGCGGGATCTGCCAGCCGTTCAGCCCGGCCACCGTGCTGCTCTTGCCGTCGTTGTAAGCGAAGGCGCTGGCGTTGGAGTGGGCGTCGAAGTAATCCGGGATCCACAGCCGGATCGCCGCCTGATGCTGCCTGGCGCGCACGCGCGAGTAAACCTGGCTGCCCGCGGCCGGCAGCAGCTCGATCTTCACGCCGGCGGCGGCGAAGCTGCCCTGCAGCGCCTGCGCGATGGTGATGAACGGCGGTTTGTTCTCCACGTCCAGCGTAAAGGCGGCGTGGGTGATGCCCGCCTTGGCCAGAATGGCTTTCGCCTTGGCCGGATCGTAGCTGAACGGGTTGGTCTCCAGCGCGCCCGGCAGCCCGACCGGCAGGAAGCTCTGGTGCACGAAGTATTGGCCCTTCAGCAGATCCTTCGTGATGCCCTGATAATCCACCAGGTAGCGCGCCGCTTCCCAGAAGGCCGGGTTGTTCAGCAGCGGATTGGCGCCGTTGCCGGTGTTGAACACCAGATAGTTTTGCTCGGCGGACGGGATCTCCAGCACCTTGACGCCCGGCTGGTTCTTCAGCGTGTCGGTCTGGTCGGCGCCCAGTTCGCGGGCGATATCGGCGTCGCCCTGCTGGAGCAGCAGGCGGCGGGTGGCCGGATCCGGCACGTTTTTAATGATGATGTTTTTCAGCTGCGGCTTGTCGCCCGGCGTGGTGGGATTGGCGTCCAGCACGATCGCCTGGTGCGGCTGATAGACACGCATCTTGAACGGACCGCTGCCGGCGGAGTGCATCTTCAGCCAGGCGTTGCCGAAGTCGCCGTCTTTGACGTTGGCCAGCGCCGCTTTGCTGTCGACGATCGAGGCGATCGGCGTCGAGAGGATATTCAGCGCCACCGCCGGGCTGACGTCCGCCGTCCAGCGCAGCTGCACGGTATGTTCGTCGATCTTCTTGAGCTGCGCGTCGATGTTGTCCGGCTGCCAGCCGAGCACGTTGAGGATGAACGCCGGCGACTTATTCATTTTCACCGCGCGGCTGTAAGAGAAGATCACGTCGTCGGCGGTCAGCGGGTTGCCGGAGGCGAACGCCGCCTGCGGCCGCAGTTTCACCGTCAGCGTTTTGGCCGCCGCATCGCCCCGCCAGCTTTCCGCCAGCACCGGCGCCACCTTGGCCGGATCGTCGCGATCCGCCTGCACCAGCCGCTGATACAGGCTGGGCACCGTCTGGATGCTGGAGAGTTCGTTGGCTTCCGCCGGATCGAGGCTGACGATGTCATCCAGCGATTGCACCACCACCAGCGTATTCGGCGGCGTGGCGGCCAACGCGGCGGCGGGCAGGGCGGCGAGCAGGAACAGCGGCAAGAGTTTGGTTTTCATCGGTGTGTATCCCCTGAAGGCGCCGCTGGGCGGCGCTGCGAACGGTTTGTTATCGTTGGTTTTTACGGCGCGGGCGCCGTCGGCCTGTCACGGTAGAACCTTTGCCGGCGGCGGGCAAAGGTCAATGCGCTATTTGATATTCCTGGAATATATTAGCCGCCCTGGCCGGGGGCGCCAGGGCGGAGGAGGATTGTCAGAGGGTTTCGCTCAGCGTGGCGACCAGCACCGCCTTGATGGTATGCAGCCGGTTTTCCGCCTGATCGAACACCACGCTGTGCGCTGACTCGAACACCTCGTCGGTCACTTCCATGCCGCCGTGCAGATCGTACTGTTGCGCCATCTGCTTGCCGAGCGTGGTTTGGTCGTCGTGGAACGCCGGCAGGCAGTGCAGGAACTTCACGTTCGGGTTGCCGGTCAGTTTCAGCATCGCCATGTTGACCTGATACGGCCGCAGCAGCGCGATACGCTCTTGCCAGGTTTCTTTCGGTTCGCCCATCGACACCCACACGTCGGTGTAGAGGAAGTCGGCGTCTTGCACCCCTTCGGCGATGTCTTCGGTCAGGGTGAGTTTCGCGCCGGTTTGCTGCGCCAGCGCCTGGCATTCGGCCACCAGCTCCGGCTGCGGCCAGCAGGCCTTCGGCGCCACCAGCCGCAGATCCATGCCCGCCAGCGCGGCGGCTTCCAGCAGCGTGTTGCCCATGTTGTTGCGCGCGTCGCCGACGTACGCCAGCTTCACTTCACTCAGCGCCTTGCCCGGCAGGTGTTCCTGCACGGTGAGCAGATCCGCCAGCAATTGGGTAGGGTGGAACTCGTCGGTCAGGCCGTTCCACACCGGCACGCCGGCATGTTCCGCCAGGGTTTCCACCAGCGCCTGGCCGTAGCCGCGATACTGAATGCCGTCGTACAGGCGGCCCAGCACCCGGGCGGTGTCTTTCATCGACTCTTTATGGCCGATCTGGCTGCCGCTTGGGCCGAGATAGGTCACCTGCGCGCCCTGATCGAATGCGGCAACTTCGAAAGAGCATCGCGTGCGGGTCGAGTCTTTTTCGAAGATGAGCGCAATGTTTTTGCCCAGCAGCCGGCGCGGTTCCCGCCCCTGCTTTTTGGCCTGTTTCAGATCGGCCGCCAGCTTCAGCAGCGCCTGCAGTTCGGCGGGGGTGAAATCCATTAACCTCAGAAAGTGACGTTGGTAGAACGCATTGCCGGTGCTCATAGTCCGATTCCCTGATTGTTTAATTGAATTAAAATTCACTTTATATGTATGAATATTCAATTTCAACCCCGGCGAGGAAATCTTTCACGTTTATCGTGGAAGCAATGTCGGCGGTGTGTGAAAATAGAAGGAATGAAGGCCATTTGACTTGAGGATATAGGCATGGCAAACCGCGAATTGCTGGAAGAACAACGTGAAGAGACCCGCCTGATCATCGAAGAACTGCTGGAAGACGGCAGCGATCCGGACGCGCTCTACACCATCGAGCACCATCTGTCCGCCGAGAAATTTGAGGTTCTGGAGCAGGCCGCCGTTGAAGCCTTCAAGTTGGGCTACGAAGTGACCGACGCCGAAGAGCTGGAAGTGGAAGACGGTTCGCTGGTGATGTGCTGCGACGTGATCAGCGAAGTCGGCCTGAACGCCGAACTGATCGACGCCCAGGTCGAGCAGCTGGTGGCGCTGGCGGAACGCTGCGGCGTCAACTACGACGGCTGGGGCACCTACTTCGAAGATCCGAACGGTGAAGACGGTGAGGATGACGAAGACGGCGACTACATCGACGAAGACGACGACGGCAAACGCCACTAATTAACCCCGCTTATTCACATGGGCCGGCTCTCGTCGGCCCCTGATATCCCCGTCGTCTTTCAAGCTGCAGCGTTGTTGGCTGCACTCTCTCACCCCAGTCACTTACCTGAGTAAGCTCCTGGGGATGAGTGAGCTGGCCGCCTAGCTGCAACTTGAAATACATAGGGCAATGAAGCCGATGACATACCAATCCCTGTTAGCCCCGATTTTAAGCTTCCTGCACTGTGAAACTCCCGACGCCTGGATCGACGCCGCGCGCCGTCCGGAAAACCTGCAGCTGTTGCTGACCGACCACCTGGTGTGCGAGCTGAAGGCCGCGCAGACCGGCATGTGGCTGATCCGCCGCTATGTGGCGGACAAAGAGAGCGGCGACGCGCTGTTGGCGCTGCTGCGGCCCTACGAGGCGTTTCTGCACGAAGCGCAGGGCGCGCCGGACACGCTGTTCCGCCAGGGCCAGTTCACCCGCAAGATCCTGCCGAAAAACGGCTCGGCCTACGGCCAGGATCTGGCGGATCGCATGGTGCTGTTGATCAAGGAAGAGCTGCATCACTTCTCGCAGGTGCTGGAGATCATGCAGGCACGCGGGATCCCGTATCGCAAGATCACCGCCAGCCGCTACGCCAAGGGCATGATCCGCGAGATCCGCACCCACGATCCGGCGACGCTGATCGATAAACTGATCTGCGGCGCCTACATCGAAGCGCGATCCTGCGAACGCTTCGCCAAGCTGGCGCCGCACCTGGACGACGAGTTGAACCGCTTTTACGTTTCGCTGCTGCGATCCGAAGCGCGGCATTACCAGGACTACCTGACATTGGCCGAGCAGATCGCCGGCGGCGACATCAGCGAACGGGTGGCGCATTTCGGCCGCCTCGAAGCTGAGCTGATCCTGTCGCCGGACAGCGAGCTGCGTTTCCACAGCGGCGTGCCCGCCGCCGCCTGACGTTGAGGCGCGCCCTTACTGCGGCGCGCCCAGCAACAAATCTACCGCCTTTTCCGCCAGCATGATGGTCGGCGCATTGGTGTTGCCGCTGGTGAGCTGCGGCATCACCGAGCAGTCGATCACCCGCAACCGTTCAAAACCGTGCACCCGCAGCTGCGGATCGGTCACCGCGTCCTGTGGCGACGGCCCCATGCGGCAACTGCCCACCGGGTGATACACCGTCTTGCAGAAGTTGCGCACGAATTCTTCCAGCTGCGCTTCATCGCGCGTCCACTCCGGCTGCGGCATCAGCAGATCTTTGATCAGCGGCTTCAGCGCCGCGGTTTGCAGGAAATCCAGGCCGAACTTCACCGCGCGCACGCTGCCGGCCAGATCGTCCGGGTGGCCGAGGTAGTTGGCGTGCAGCTTGACCGGATCGCGCGGGTTGCTGCTGCGCAGCTGCACTTCGCCGCGC
The DNA here is from genome assembly GCF_900215445.1 of Serratia sp. JKS296. Lineage (NCBI taxonomy): Bacteria > Pseudomonadati > Pseudomonadota > Gammaproteobacteria > Enterobacterales > Yersiniaceae > Serratia > Serratia sp. JKS296. The sequence goes on along the minus strand of NZ_OCMX01000001.1, from coordinate 4,463,931 downwards.
GCCTTCGGCTGCAGGTAGCCGACCTTGAGCGTGAAGCCGTGAATGTTCGGCAGCGGCTCGCCGGGCACGTCGTCCCAGCTGTCCAGCAGCGGCAGGAAGTGGATCTGCACGTCCGGCCGGCCGTCGCCCTGGCTGTCGGTGAAGGCGGCGCCTTCCAGCACGTTGGATGAGAGCACCCCGCTGCGAAACGCCAGCCACTGCGCGCCGTGGCTCAGCGCCTGCAGGCCGCGATCGGCGCCGAACAGGCTGATCGGCTCGCGGGTGCTGACGTTGATCGACATGTGCAGATGGTCGTGGAAGTTTTTGCCCACCGGCAGATCCGCCCGCACCTCGATGCCCAGCTGCTGCAGGTGGTCGCGCGGGCCGATGCCGGACAGCATCAGCAGCTTCGGCGAACCGACCGCGCCGGCGCTGACGATCACCTCTTTGGTGGCGCGAGCGGTCACTTCGGCGCCGCCGTTCTGGCTGTAGACCACGCCGGTGGCGACGTTGCCCTCGAAGGTCAGCCGATGCGCCAGGGCGTTCAGTTTCACCACCAGCCGCCGTTCGTCGCGCACCGCCTTCAGGTAGGTGCGGGCGGTGCTGGCGCGTTCGCCGTTGTGGGTGGTGGTTTGGTAGAAACCGACGCCGTGCTGGCTGTCGCCGTTGAAGTCGTTGCGATAGGGCAGGTTCAGCTCCTGGCCGGCGCGGATAAACGCCATGCTGAGCGGGTGGCGATAGCGGTTTTCGCTGACCGGCAGCAGCCCGTCGGCGCCGTGGTAGTCGTCGGACAGGCTTTCGTTGGCCTCGGCGCGTTTGAAGTAGGGCAGCACCTCGCGGTAGCTCCAGCCGGCGCAGCCGTAGCGTTCGGCCCAGTCGTCGTAGTCCTGCGGCTGGCCGCGCAGGTAGATCATGCCGTTGACCGAACTGCTGCCGCCCAGCACCTTGCCCTGCGCGATCTGCATGCGGCGGTTATTGGCGTGCGGTTCCGGTTCCGTCTCATAAGGCCAGCTCTTTTTGGCGATGATTTTGGCCACCCCGGCCGGCATCTTGATAAACAGGTTATTGTCGTCGCCGCCGGCTTCCAGCAGCAGCACCCGCGCCTGGGTGCGGCGGATCAGCTGCGCCGCCAGCACGCAGCCGGCGGAACCGGCGCCGACGATAATGTAATCAAAGGTATTTTCCGACATGACAGCTCTCCGTGCGCGATTGGGATACTGGCAGAGTAACGCGGGGGAAAAAGCGGTCAATTTGCGATCGTTAATTTATTAACGAACTTCACATTAAATTTACATCGTGGTTTTAAACGTCAGTTTATCTGCTTGAAAAACGGCGTTATAGCGAGTTTTACTGATTGATTGCGATATTAATAAAAAAGGCGCAGCAAGCTGCGCCCTGATGAAGAGGCAGGGGAGGATTACAGCGTTTTCAGCATGGTGACTTCGCAATCGACATGGCCGGTGGCGCCCATCGCGTGGTCGATGTGTTCAAAGCCCAGGTGTTCGTACAGCGCGACGGCCTGCGTCAGGCTGGCGGTGGTTTCGAGATAACAACAGCGGAAGCCGTGCTGGCGGGCGAAATCCAGCGCCTGCAGCGCCAGGCGTTTCGCCAATCCCTTGCCGCGCAACACCGGCAGGAAATACATCTTCTGCAATTCGCAAATATCGTCTGCGCCGCCCTGCAGCGGCGCGATGCCGCCGCCGCCGGCGACCTGGCCGTCCACCTCGATCACCCAGTAAGCGCTGCGCGGCAGGCTATAGAGCTGATACAGGGCATCCAGGTTGGGATCGGAGACGGTATAGCCTTTATCCGCCGTCAGGCCGTGCTCGGCGGAGACTTCGCGAATGACGTGAGCAATGGCGGCATTGTCTTCCGCCGTGATGGGGCGCACCAGCAGGCGCGCCGGAGTTGCTGTTGTCATGTTTACACTCGCCATTGAAAGAGACCACGTTCGTTTTTCGTTTTTATCGCAGCACGAAACGCGCCGGGGGTTATTTCCCGGCGGCGTCCCTGCAGCAGTAATATCTTGTAATAACATCTAACCCGGCCCGGATGCAACGGCGATAAAAAAACAGCGGGGAAGACCCCGCTGTTTTCAGGCGTTGGCGTGAGCCGGTGGATTACAGCGCGGCGATGGTCGCCTGCTGTTCCTGCAGCTTCACTTTACCTTCTTTGCAGGCCGCCAGACGATCGCGTTCTTTGGCGACCACCGCTTCCGGCGCGCGCGCCACGAAGCCTTCGTTCGCCAGCTTGCCTTCGATCGAAGCGATTTCCGCATCCAGTTTGCCCATCTCTTTGGCCAGACGCGCGATCTCGGCGTCCTTGTCGATGAAACCGGCCATCGGGATCAGCAACTCGGCGCCGTCCACCAGCTTGGTGACGGAGACCGGGCCTTTCTCACCGGCCGGCAGCAGCGCGATGGATCCCAGGCGCGCCAGGCGGGCGATAAAGCTTTGGTTCTCCTGCACGCGGCGCTGGGCGTCGGCGCTGCAGTTGCGCAGCAGCACGTCGAGCGCTTTGCTTGGCGCGATGTTCATCTCGGCGCGGATGTTGCGCACGGCGATGATGGTTTGCTTGATCCACTCCAGATCGTTCAGCGCCTGCTCGTCTTCCAGCGCGGCGTCGTAGGCCGGGAACGGCTGCAGCATGATGGTGTCTGCGGCCGTGCCGGTCAGCGGCTTCACGCGCTGCCAGATGGTTTCGGTGATGAACGGAATGATCGGGTGCGCCAGGCGCAGCAGCGCTTCCAGCACGGTAATCAGCGTGTGACGGGTGCCGCGCTGTTCCGCTTCGCTGCCGTTGCTCACCACAGGCTTGGTCAGCTCCAGATACCAGTCGCAGAACTGGTTCCAGGTGAATTCGTACAGGATGTTGGCCGCCAGATCGAAGCGGTAGGTATCCAGCGCTTCACGGTAGGCTTTCACCGTGCGGTTGAATTCGGCCAGGATCCAGCGATCCGCCAGCGACAGCACTTTCTCGCCGCCGTTGAAGCCGCAGTCGTGCGCTTCGGTGTTCATCAGCACGAAGCGGCTGGCGTTCCACAGCTTGTTACAGAAGTTGCGGTAGCCTTCCAGGCGCTTCATGTCCCAGTTGATGTCGCGGCCGGTCGAGGCCAGCGCCGCCAGGGTGAAGCGCAGGGCGTCGGTGCCGTGCGGCTCGATGCCGTTCGGGAACTGCTTCTCGGTGCGCTTGCGGATTTTCTCCGCCAGCTGCGGCTGCATCATATTGCCGGTGCGTTTTTCCAGCAGGTCTTCCAGCGAGATGCCGTCGACCATGTCCAGCGGGTCGATCACGTTGCCTTTCGACTTGGACATTTTCTGGCCTTCGTCGTCGCGGATAAGACCGGTCATGTAGACGGTCTTGAACGGCACCTGCGGCTTGCCGTTTTCATCCTTGATGAAGTGCATGGCCAGCATGATCATGCGCGCGATCCAGAAGAAGATGATGTCGAAGCCGCTGACCATCACGCTGGTCGGGTGGAAGGTTTTCAGCGCGTCGGTCTGCTCCGGCCAGCCCAGGGTGGAGAAGGTCCACAGGCCGGACGAGAACCAGGTGTCCAGCACGTCTTCGTCCTGGGTCAGCACCACGTCGGCGCCCAGGTTGTTCTCGCTGCGCACTTCTTCTTCGCTGCGGCCCACATAGACTTTGCCGTTCACGTCGTACCAGGCCGGGATGCGGTGGCCCCACCACAGCTGACGCGAGATGCACCAGTCCTGAATGTCGCGCATCCAACTGAAGTACATGTTTTCGTACTGCTTCGGCACGAACTCGATTTGGCCCTGTTCGACCGCTTCCACCGCCACTTTGGCCAGCGGCGCGGTGCGCACGTACCATTGGTCGGTCAGCATCGGCTCGATCACCACGCCGCCGCGGTCGCCGTAAGGCACCGTCAGGTCGTGCGGTTTGATCTCGTCCAGCAGGCCCAGATTTTCGAAGGCGGCAACCACCGCTTTACGCGCCGCGAAGCGCTCCAGGCCGCGGAACTCGGCCGGGATCTCGTTGCAGTAGTCGGAGCAGACTTCGCCCAGGGTGTTGAACACTTCCGCTTCCTGACGGATGTCGCCGTCGAAGGTCAGAATGTTGATCATCGGCAGGCCGTGGCGTTTGCCGACTTCGTAGTCGTTGAAATCGTGCGCCGGGGTGATCTTCACGCAGCCGGTGCCTTTTTCCATATCGGCGTGTTCGTCGCCGACGATGCGGATGCGGCGGCCGACCAGCGGCAGAATGATCTCTTTGCCGATCAGGTCTTTATAACGCGGATCTTCCGGGTTGACCGCCACGCCGGTATCGCCCAGCACGGTTTCCGGACGGGTGGTGGCGACCACCAGGTAGTCTTTGCCCTCGGCGGTTTTCGCGCCGTCGGCCAGCGGGTAGCGCAGGTGCCACATGGAACCTTTGGATTCGCGGTTTTCCACTTCCAGATCGGAGATGGCGGTGCGCAGCTTCGGATCCCAGTTCACCAGGCGCTTGCCGCGGTAGATCAGATCTTCTTTGTGCAGACGGACAAACACTTCGCGCACCGCGTTCGACAGGCCTTCGTCCATGGTGAAGCGCTCGCGCTCCCAGTCCACGGAGTTGCCCAGACGGCGCATCTGGCGGGTGATGGTGCCGCCGGATTCCGCTTTCCACTGCCAGATCTTGTCGATGAACGCGTCACGGCCGTAGTCGTGGCGGGTTTTGCCTTCTTCTGCGGCGATCTTGCGCTCCACCACCATCTGGGTGGCGATGCCGGCGTGGTCGGTGCCCGCCTGCCACAGGGTGTTTTTACCCTGCATGCGCTGATAGCGAATCATGGTGTCCATGATGGTCTGCTGGAACGCGTGGCCCATGTGCAGGCTGCCGGTGACGTTCGGCGGCGGGATCATGATGCAGAAGCTTTCCTGGCTGGTATCGCCGTTCGGCTTGAAGTAACCCTGATTCTCCCAGTGATCGTACAGCTTCTGTTCGATCTGTTTTGGGTCGTATGCGGTATCGAGCTGACTGTTTGTCTTTTCCATTCTTTATCGTATTCAGTGAGTTGGCGGCGTAGCCGTGGTCAAATGGAAGCCGACGCTGCGATAGGCCTTGTAACGGTCGCGCGCCAACTGTTTCAGAGTGTCTTCGTAAGGAACGAAGTCTACCACTTCATGGAAAGCGGTAGCAAAATCGGCAAACTGCGGCAGAAGGGCGATCAGCAGATCGCGCGGGGCGTTGCCGCGCTTGCCGGGCCAGCATAGTTCCACCGGCGCGCCGTAGTGCGGCCCTTCGCCGGCCAAGTTGTGCGGCACGAATTCATGCGGCTCGCGCTGCCACAGCGCTTCGTCCAGCCGCTGGGCCTGCTCCTGGCTCTCGCAGGCGATCAGCACCCGCTTGCCGGAACGGAAGCCGCTGGCGGCAACAGCGCAGGCCACGGCCTCATGGGCGCTGAGCGCGCCTGACGGTTCCGCGTTGTCGAGCAAATAAAACGTCGCCTGTTTCATTAAGGATCCACCGCTGCCGATAAAAAAACAGGGCACAACATGTAGGTTGCGCCCTTTTTGGGAACGGAGCAGATAACTCTACCCCTTCGCTGCTGAGAGGATTATATACCCAATAGATTTCAAGTTGCAGCTAGGCGGCAAGTTCGTTCATCCCCAGGAGCTGACATCAAGTCAGTGACTGGGGTGAACGAATGCGGCCAACAACGCTGCGGCTTGAAAGATGAAGGGTATTTAATCGTCGCCGTTCAGACCTGCACGGTTGAGCAGGAACTGCGACAGCAGCGCCACCGGGCGGCCGGTCGCGCCCTTGGCTTTACCGGAGCGCCAGGCGGTGCCGGCGATGTCCAGGTGCGCCCAGGTGTACTTGCGGGTGAAGCGCGACAGGAAGCAGGCGGCGGTGATGGCGCCACCAGGGCGGCCACCGATGTTCGCCATGTCGGCGAAGTTGGAGTCCAGCTGCTCGTAGTACTCGTCGGCCATCGGCAGGCGCCAGGCGCGGTCGCCGGCCTGCTCGGAAGCGCCCAGCAGCTCGTGCGCCAGCGGATTGTGGTTCGACATCAGGCCGGTGATGTGGTGGCCCAAGGCGATCACGCAGGCGCCGGTCAGGGTGGCGATATCGATCACCAGCTCCGGCTCGAAGCGCTCGACGTAGGTCAGGGTATCGCACAGCACCAGGCGGCCTTCGGCGTCGGTGTTGAGCACCTCGACGGTCTGGCCGGACATGGTGGTCAGCACGTCGCCCGGACGATACGCCCGGCCGCCCGGCATGTTTTCACAGCCGGCCAGCACGCCGATCACGTTCAGCGGCAGGTTCAGCTCCGCCACCACGCGCATCACGCCGTACACGGTCGCCGCGCCGCACATGTCGTATTTCATCTCGTCCATGCCGTCGGCCGGTTTGATCGAGATGCCGCCGGAGTCGAAGGTCAGCCCTTTGCCTACCAGCACGATCGGCTTAGCGTCCGGATTTGGGTTGCCCTTATATTCCATCACCGACATCAATGATTCGTTCTGCGAACCGGCGCCGACCGCCAGATAGGCGTTCATGCCCAGCTCTTTCATCTGCTGTTCGCCGATGACGCGGGTGGTGATGTTGGTGCTGAAGGCGTCCGCCAGCTGACGGGCCTGCGAGGCCAGGTAGCCGGCGTTACAGATGTTCGGCGGCATGTTGCCGAGATCTTTGGCCGCCTTGATGCCGGAAGCCACCGCCAGGCCGTGCTGGATGGCGCGCTCGCCGCTGGTGAGCTCACGGCGGGTCGGCACGTTGAACACCATTTTGCGCAGCGGACGACGCGGCTCCACCTTGTTGCTTTTCAGCTGATCGAAGGTGTAGAGCGTCTCTTTGGCGGTTTCCACCGCCTGACGCACTTTCCAATAGGTGTTGCGGCCTTTCACGTGCAGCTCGGTCAGGAAACAGACCGCTTCCATCGAGCCGGTGTCGTTGAGGGTATTGATGGTTTTCTGGATCACCTGCTTGTATTGGCGCTCATCGAGCTCGCGCTCTTTGCCGCAGCCGATCAGCAGGATGCGCTCGGAGAGAATGTTGGGCACATGGTGCAGTAGCAGCGTCTGCCCGACCTTGCCTTCCAGTTCGCCGCGGCGCAGCAATGCGCTGATATAACCATCACTGATTTTGTCGAGTTGTTCTGCGATAGGGGACAGGCGGCGCGGTTCGAAAACGCCGACTACAATACAGGCACTGCGCTGTTTTTCCGGGCTACCGCTTTTTACACTGAACTCCATGCACTCTCCTGAATCTTAAAGACAAAGGCGGACGCTACGGCTAGAATAACCGACTCCGTAACGATCTCCCGCCATTTGAGTTAACGGATTATGTTAACCTGAACGGCGTAAATTGCTCTGTTTTGGCGACTATAAGCAAGTTCCTATAGGACACCCAAACGGCTTGATGTTGTAATACTATTTTAGCTGTGAAGGTTGCCATATGATGAGAATAAATGGCGGATTAGCGATGAAATTATCGATTTTCCTGCAAAAAGACAAGTTTTCACAGGCGTAATAAGCGTGATCATCATAAGATATCTGGTACGGGAAACGCTCAAGAGCCAAATCGCCATCCTGTTCATCCTGCTTCTGATCTTCTTTTGTCAGAACCTGGTCAGGGTGTTGGGCGACGCGGTGGACGGCAATATCCCGACAAACTTAGTACTCTCTCTGCTCGCTCTGGGCGTGCCGAAGATGGCGCAGCTCATCCTGCCTTTGAGCCTGTTTCTCGGCTTGCTGATGACGCTTGGGCGGTTGTATACCGAGAGCGAAATCACCGTCATGCACGCCTGCGGGCTGGGCAAACGCACCCTGATTATCGCCGCCATGATCCTGGCGCTGTTCACCTCTGCGGTCGCGGCGGTGAACGTGTTCTGGGCCGGCCCCTGGGCCTCGCGCTATCAGGACGTGGTGGTGAACGAAGCCAAGGCCAACCCGAGCATCGCCGGGCTGGCGGAAGGGCAGTTCAAACCCTCGCAAGACGGCAACGCGGTGCTGTTTATCGGCAACGTGAAGGGCAGCACCTTCAACGACGTGTTCCTGGCGCAGCTGCGGCCGAACGGCAACCAACGCCCGTCGGTGGTGGTGGCCGAGCACGGCAACATCGTGCAGCAGAAAGACGGCTCGCAGGTGGTGACGCTCGACAAGGGCACCCGTTTTGAAGGCACCGCGCTGCTGCGCGATTTCCGCATTACCGACTTCACCGACTACAAGGCGGTGATTGGCCACCGCACCGTGGCGGCGGACAACACCGAATCCGAACAGATGTCGATGCAGACGCTGTGGGAATCCGACGATCCGGACGCGCGCGCCGAGCTGCACTGGCGCCTGACGCTGGTGGTGTCGGTGGCGCTGATGGCGCTGCTGGTGGTGCCGCTCAGCGTGGTGAACCCGCGCCAGGGCCGCGTGCTGAGCATGCTGCCGGCCATCCTGCTGTATCTGATCTTCTTCCTGCTGCAGACCTCGCTGCGCTCCAACGCCGGCAAGGGCAAGCTGGATCCGATGCTGTGGCTGTGGCTGGTTAACGGCGTTTACTTCGCGATCGCGCTGGCGCTGAACCTGTGGGATACCGTGCCGATGCGCAAGCTGCGCGCACGCCTGAGAGGAGCGGCCTGATGTTTGGCGTATTAGACCGGTATATCGGTAAAACGATTTTCAACACCATCATCATGACGCTGTTCATGCTGGTGTCGCTGTCCGGCATCATCAAGTTCGTCGATCAGCTGCGCAAGGTCGGCCAGGGCGAATACACCGCGCTGAGCGCCGGCATGTACACCCTGCTGAGCGTGCCGAAAGACATCGAGATCTTCTTCCCGATGGCGGCGCTGCTCGGCGCGCTGCTCGGCCTGGGCCAGCTGGCGACGCGCAGCGAACTGGTGGTGATGCAGGCTTCCGGCTTCACCCGCCTGCAGATCGCCGGCTCGGTGATGAAAACCGCCATTCCGCTGGTGCTGCTGACCATGGCGATCGGCGAGTGGGTGGCGCCGCAGGGCGAGCAGATGGCCCGCAACTACCGCGCCCAGCAGATGTACGGCGGCTCGCTGCTCTCCACCAAGAGCGGGCTGTGGGCGAAGGACGGCAACGACTTCATCTACATCGAGCGCGTCTCCGGCGACAAAGAACTCTCCGGCGTGAACATCTACCACTTCAACGATCAGCGTCGCCTGGAAACGGTGCGCTATGCGGCTACCGCCAGCTTCGAGAACGGCCTGTGGCAGCTTTCGCAGGTGGACACCTCGGATCTGACCAACCCGAAACAGGTGACCGGCACCCAGACGCTGACCGGCGAATGGAAAACCAACCTGACCCCGGACAAGCTGGGCGTGGTGGCGCTGGATCCGGATTCGCTCTCCATCAGCGGGCTGCACAACTACGTGAAGTACCTGAAGCAGAGCGGCCAGGAAGCCAGCCGTTATCAGCTCAACATGTGGAGCAAAATCTTCTCGCCGCTGTCGGTGGCGGTGATGATGCTGATGGCGCTGTCGTTCATCTTCGGCCCACTGCGCAGCGTGCCGATGGGCATCCGCGTGGTGACCGGCATCAGCTTCGGCTTCCTGTTCTACGTGCTGGATCAGATCTTCGGCCCGCTGAGCCTGGTTTACAGCATGCCGCCGGTGCTGGGCGCGTTGTTGCCGAGCATGCTGTTCCTGCTGATCAGCGTGTATATGCTGCTCAAACGCAAGTAGCGGAGCAAGCGGTAGTGAAGAAAGGCGTGGCCGCGGGGCCGCGCCTTTTTTGTGGGTGCGGCATGCCCCCCGCCTGCGGTTTTTGTCGTGCTATAGTCACCTCAGCGGCAATGCAGGGAGAGGGGGCAGACAGCCAATGGAAGATGAATATAATCTCAGCAACATTATCGGCAAGCGCCTGGAAGCGGCACTAGGGGAGTTGGGCGATCTCCTGTGGGCGTATGTGGTGTTATCCAAAAAAGACATTGCCTGCATCTTTGGCGTCACCAACTACCCGAGTGAATGGGTAAAAAAGTATCAAGAGCAGGGGTTGCAGTACATTGATCCGGTGGTGCTTACCGCCCGCAACCGCCTGACCCCCTTCGCCTGGGACGAGCAAATCATGGCGGACGGAGGGCTGCATTTTCCCGAACTGTTCGAACAGGCCCGCGAGTTTGGCGTAACGCACGGCTATACTTTCGTGCTGCACGATTACAACGATAACCTCGTCACGCTTTCCTTTGCCTTCAACCTTGAGCAAAGAGCGGAAGCCATCCAGGCGCTCACCGAACGTAAAGGCGACATTTCGGTATTGCTGGCCTCAATCCATGAGTCCTATCTGGCGTTGTCCCCACTGACAGCAAAAAACGCCGCAGCCCTGGAGAGAAACGCCCGCTTTACCGACAGGGAAAACGAGATCCTCTATTGGGCCAGCGTGGGTAAAACCTACCAGGAAACGGCGATAATTCTGGGCATAAAGACCGGCACCATCAAGTTTCATATGTCCAACGTCGTCAAAAAGTTGGGGGTCACGAATGCCCGACATGCCGTGCGTCTGGGGATGGAGCTGCGGCTGATTAAACCGGTGGAGTGATGCGCAAGCCGGCCTGCGGCTGGCGTTTCGGTAGGAATGCTGCGCCGGCGACCAGGCAGAGCCATATCAGCCGAGAGAAGCCTAAAGGTAGAAAATATCGGCTAGCGAACAGCATCTTTCGATTCGGGAAATGGCGAACGTTAACTGGCATTGATTTGGCGCTGTGGTGATTAACGTGAAGGCCGGAATAGCGTATCGGCCCTGATCTCTGCGATATGAAATAATCACCACCCGGAACTTATAAAGGTCTAGTAAGGGACTGTACTTTAGTCTAACTAGTTTCTCATCCCTTGAGGCGATACACTTTCCCGGTAATGTTTTGATAAAAAATACAAAAAAAAACCTGACCGCGTAGGGCCAGGTTGCCAATATTGGCCAACACCAGGGAAAATTTTCTTTCACCATCTTAAAGCTATTAACTCCGCAGAGGCAAGCGATCTCAGCTGGTTTTTAGGCATTAACCAGCCATTTTGTTAGGTATGTGCGCTATTTTCTGGTGATTTTAGTTCGAAGCCTATCCAACCGAAAATACCGTCTCTTTCTTGATGGCGTTATTCCTCTCTTTATATTTCCCGTCTGATATTTACCAATGAAAAAATAGTGTTCTCGGAATGTTACGCAACCTCATTCTTTATTGGCTGACACATTGTTCTGCAATTATTTGCAGCGTTGTCATTGCGGCTGGGGATTATTTTGTTTTTGCCATGCGCAGGGTGAGACAGTGGCGATGGGGGAGGCGGGTTGCGGCGTGCCGGGCTCCTGAACTTGTTTCGCTAGCTGGGCGAGCGGCTCTGGCTAGCGGGAGAGAGTGACGTACGGCACATGATTCATCATTGCTCTGTGCGACGAGGCTGGAATATGGAAGCGGATGGTATTGCGTGAGCGTGGCGCCTGAGCCAGGATGCTCATTGCAATGCAGTATGTTCATCATCAACGTGATTGGGAAGGGCGCAAAGCGGGAAGAGGGGGCGGGCAAACGCGCATTGCGGCGGTTTTTTCGACACTTAACTCATTGAACAACGGATAAGTGTTGCGTGCTGGTCGCGGGAAGGTATAATTCACCCGTTTTCCGCATACTACTTCAGTGCCGAAGTGGCGAAATCGGTAGACGCAGTTGATTCAAAATCAACCGTAGAGATACGTGCCGGTTCGAGTCCGGCCTTCGGCACCATCGGAACATCAATAGACGTCAACGGACGTCTTTTTTTGTGCCTGAAATCCAGTATCCGCAAGGCTTTCCTCGCTTTTTCACTCAACCTAAGTCAACCTGATTCAATCTACATCAACTTACTGATGCGGGTACAACTGCGGGTATATCCCGGTTCGATTATGTTTGTACCCACACAGGACCCTTGAAAGGATACTCATCATGGCTCTGAGTGATGTGAAAGTTCGTTCGGCTAAGCCTGAAGCTAAAGCCTATAAACTTACTGACGGTGAAGGCATGGTGTTGCTGGTTCACCCTAACGGTTCTAAATACTGGCGGCTGCGTTATCGTTTTGGTGGTAAGGAGAAGATGCTGGCGTTGGGGAAATACCCTGAAGTTTCGCTGGCGGATGCCCGGGCACGCCGGGATGAAGCCCGTAAGCTGTTAGCTAATGGTGTCGATCCAAGTGAGAACAAGAAAGCCGTTAAAGTAGAGCAGGAACAAGAGGCGATAACGTTTGAAGTGGTTGCCAGAGACTGGCACGCCAGCAATCAGAAGTGGTCTGCATCGCATAGCGCTCGTGTACTGAAAAGCCTCGAAGATAATCTCTTTACTGCCATCGGTAAGCGGAACATTGCTGAATTGAAGACTCGGGATCTGCTTGTACCCATCAAAGCCGTTGAGTCATCCGGGCGACTCGAAGTCGCCGCCCGTTTACAACAGCGAACTACCGCGATTATGCGCTTTGCTGTGCAGAGCGGCTTAATCGACTATAACCCCGCGCAAGAGATTGCCGGAGCGGTTGCTACGGCGAAAAGACAGCATCGTGCGGCTCTGGAGCTTAACCGTATACCTGAATTACTTCATCGCATAGATCACTATTCTGGCAGACCGTTAACCCGACTGGCGGTTGAACTCACTTTGTTGGTTTTTATCCGTTCAAGCGAGCTGCGTTTTGCCCGCTGGTCAGAAGTAGATTTTGAAACAGCTATGTGGACGATTCCAGGTGAGCGCGAACTGCTGGAAGGAGTTAAACATTCTCAGCGTGGTTCAAAGATGCGAACTCCTCATCTTGTTCCTTTGTCGCGGCAAGCCTTAACTATTCTGGAAAAGATTAAAAGCATGAATGGGAATCGAGAGCTGATTTTCGTAGGCGATCACGATCCCCGTAAACCCATGAGTGAGAACACGGTGAACAAGGCTTTGCGAGTTATGGGCTATGACACCAAAACGGAAGTCTGTGGGCATGGTTTCAGGACGATGGCGTGTAGTTCACTTATTGAATCAGGATTGTGGTCGAGGGATGCAGTAGAGCGGCAGATGAGCCATCAAGAGCGTAGCTCTGTTAGGGCTGCCTACATCCATAAAGCGGAACATCTGGGGGAGCGCAGGTTGATGCTGCAGTGGTGGGCGGATTATCTGGATGCGAATATGCAAGAAGTTATCTCACCCTTTGACTATGCCAAAACTAACAACCCATTGAGATAAGTTGGAACGAACCACTTCATCAATATTTTAAATAAGACACTTCCACCAAGGGAAACCAATATACCTTAAATCGCCGGGATAATCATAATGATGTATATCCCGGCGATTTACTTAACCGGGGTGACTGTCTAATCATAGTGAAAAGTAAGATATTTGATGATGGTTATAGGTCGTTGGGTGTTGTAATAATAAATACCGGTAAATGCGGGTGATATCCGATCAGAAATGGATGGCAAGATTTTGGTTGTGGTGAGTGAGGCGCAGTATGGATCTGGGCTGCGCCTCGCAAAACCCGTTGGGATTATTTGACCGTGACCTGCCCGTTCATAAGCAAGGGGAGGAGCCAGTCGCGGAGTTTAATTAGATTCTGGTTTTCAAGGCTACGCGAAAAAATCATTTTATTGTATTCTGAAACAATATCATCATATCGTTTCAGTAATCCGGGTTCTGGGCAAACGACTTGCAGTGAATGCAAATCATCTTTTGTCATGGAACCAAATGTTGTCCCTTCCGCATTTCGACGATCAAATATCTGTTTGAAATACTTCATCACGTAGAATAAAAAGCCATCTGAGTGGCTTTTGCTGTTTAATGCCGCAAGCCCTCGCCCAATACAACAATCGGCATTGGCTATATTCATATCACCAACTGGCGCACGAACGCTGAGTAAAATATCACCTTTTTTCGCCATTCTTGCGGGTGATGTTGTGTACTGACGAGGAGTTGGGAAAAGCCAACCAAAGTCCGTTGAACCCTGGAAAAATAGCGTTCCGATTCCATCTTCGTTATAAGACTCACCGGCTGGAGACTGCCCCATTGTGATATTCGCTATTTGAGACAGCGTGTTAACCGCCCACCCAACCGGAACTTCCCGTTTCAGCGTGGCGTTATATACCATCTTCCCGCCGGAAGTTTTATACGGTTTTCCGTTGGCATCAGGGAAATCAAACTGTACAAACCAGTAGTCATACAGCGTTTTCGCCATCGCTTCTAGTTCGGCATTAATGAAATTGTTAACATCGATTTTTTTATCAAGCGCAGCCAGAACAGAAGATAGTTTCTTTTGTTGTGGAAGGGGGGGCAAATTAATGGGGAAATCCTTAATTTGTTTAGAGCTAATATGCGGAACTAATGATCCTGTATTTATTGATTGAATGTACTTAGAGAACCAAGGGCTGGCAATAATATACTTTAAATAAATAATATCCAGTTCGGTGCTACCACGTAGCCTTGCAGTACGCTGAACTAATAGGGATGGCAGATCCTCTTTGCGTATAGAACTGTATTTTAATCCCGCACCAATCCATGGACGATCCATTGCAAGCACGACATCATTTTCTTTAAGCTGGTACTGATTGTATTTTTCGTACTCATTCTTTGGCCATCTCTTAGCATCATCCCATCGAAGAGTTCCTTGAGCGATATTATCGCCTCTCAATAATTTAATATCCTTAGGATCATCAGAGTAGCCACTACTTTTAAATGGAAATCCTGTAAATACCTGAGCGACTTGTCCTAAGGTAGTTTTCTTCCAATTACTCATACTTCAGCCCCGCTATCTGCGTCTTTATCTCCGCTTCCAGCTCGCGAGACTGACTAAACAAACTCTCCAGATTCTCCGTAAACCCTTTCATCTTCGCGGTAAACTGTTCCGGAGTCATATCGGTGTATTCAATTTTCACATCAAAATACTGTCCGGCGCTGAACGAGTAATTTTTCCCGGCGATGTCGTCATAGCTTACCACCACCGAGAAATCCTCTTCGCTCCACTTGTTGTTGAACACTTCGCAGATGCGCTGCTCTTCTTCTTCGGTCAGTACCGTTTTCTGGTTTTTACCGTCTTTGACCTTTTCACCTAAATTCGAGGCGTCGATCAGCACCACTTTCTCTTTGTTGCTGGCGTCAATAAACAGGATCGACACGTTGGTGCCGGTGGTGGCGAAGATATTCGACGGCATGGAAACCACGCCCGCCAGCATCCTGTTTTTCACCAGATGTTCGCGAATCCCTTTATCAATGCCCGACTGCGCGGTGATAAACCCGGTCGGCACCACCACCGCCGCCTTACCACCCGGTTTCAGCGAGAAAATGATGTGTTGCAGGAACAACTGGTAAATTTCCATTTTGTCCCTGGCTTTGGCTTTGATTTTCGGTATCCCGGCAAAGAAACGTTGCTGGTTTTCTTTGCTGTCGAGATCGTCGCGGAAATCGCTGAAATCCATTTTGAACGGCGGGTTGGAGACGATGTAGTCAAAGCGTTTCAGCGCGCTGCCGTCCTTGTGGAACGGATGCAGAATGGTGTTGCCCTGGATAACGTTGGGGATCGAATGCACCAGATTGTTGAGGATCAGGTTCAGGCGCAGCAGGCTGGAGGATTTCTGCGAGATATCCTGCGCAAAGATGCTGCAACGATCTTCGCCGATGGCGTGCGCCACGTTCATCAGCAAGGTGCCGGAACCGGCGGACGGGTCGTAACAGCTTACGTCGCGCACCACACCCTGCTGCGCTTTTGGCACCAGGATTTCCGCCATGATGCGCGCAACGGCGTGGGGTGTGTAGTATTCGGCGTATTTGCCGCCGGAGTTGCTGTTGTAGTCTTTAATCAGGTATTCAAAGATAGTGGCGTAGAAGTCGAATTTCTGCGTGAAGATACGTTCGAAGCTGAAATCGGCCAGTTTGTTGATGATGGCGCGGCAGAAGTCATCGCGCTTTGATTCGTCGGCGATGTACTGGCTGAGGCGCTCAAACAGCACCACTTTCGCGCCGCCGTCGGTTTTGACCGCGAAGACGTCATTGTTGGTGGCGGCGATGTCCATCAGGGTGTCGTCAAAAGTGGTGGCGAAATTCGCCTCATTTTGACGGTTGTATAAATACTGAATGAAGTGATGCGGTTTCAGACGGGCGGTGTCGGCGCTCATCTTCAGTTGCAGCTTGTCACGCTGTTCCTCACTCATCTGATTAAGCGCGACTTCCCATTTTTCGGCGCTGGCGATGCTTTTATCCACCTTTTTGGCTTCAAAGGCGAATTTGTCGTTCAGGAATTTGTACAGGAATGCCTGCGTGATGATTTTGAATTCGTTACCGTCGTTGCCCAGACCGTAGTTCGCACAGATGCTTTTCAGACTGTCGATCAGTGTTTTGGTTTTGTCTCTAAATTCCAGTTCTACCACGTACGTGCTCCGGTATTAAATTCGTTCAGGTATTCCGCCACAATCAGGCGGTTAATGTCGCCAGCCGCTTTCGCACTGAGGGTGATGTGCTGCTGTTGTTCAAAGTGATCAAGTACACATGACACAATCTGGCGCTCAAAATAGCTTTCATTGTTCAGTATCTGGCTGTTGTTCAGCACTTTTTCATCCGCATCCAGCTTAACGCCAAGCAGTGCTTCGAAGATTTTACGCTCTGGTTCGCTCAGGCCGCCGCGCTCGCGCAGGCGTTTGTGGGTACGCGCGTATTTCACGTCGCCCCGGTATTTCTGGCGCAGCAGGTTGTTCTGGCGGTTCAGCTCTTTGATGCGGTCATGAATTTTATTGAGTGTGCCGATATTCGCAACCATTTCTTCCTGCGTGACTTCGCTGAGCTTCTTTTTCTTGAACAGGCGCTCCAGTTCGTCTTTCAGGCTGACAAACTGCGGATCCTGTTGATCGAAATTTGCGGCCAGCGCCTCGCGGGTACGGCGCAGTGTTTCTTTCAGTTCGTCGGCCAGTACCAGCTCTTCTTCACCCACTTTATGGAATTCAAAGATCACCTCTTCCAGCGCCCGGTTCAGCAGGCCGGAGAGGTCAACGCCCTGTTCCAGATCCGCTTTCAGGTTGAGTAAGTCGAGGCGGCGGCTGGCTTCGCGGTAAAGGATGTTGAGTTTGTTGAAGTCCAGCGCCTGAAGAAATTCAGTGTTGCCCTGGAGGCGGATGAGGTTGTACAGGCTGCGGGCGTCGGCGAGCGCGTTTTTCAGCGCCAGCGCGGTTTCCCGGTCCTGGATCTGGTTTATCTGGTCAGTGAAGATTTCCGCGTTTTCCGTGTCGAAGGTAAACAGAACGTCTTTGATGTGTTCGATTTCTTCGCGGATTTCTTCCGCCGATTTGAACAGGCGGGAGTAGTGCTCCATTTCGTCGCCCAGTTCAGCCTGTAACTCTTCAAAGTAGGCTTTGTTGGTGGCGTCAAATTCCTGGCGGATGTCGGCGAAGTCCACCACGTAGCCGTAGCGGAAGTGGTTGTACGTACGGTTGACGCGGGTCAGCGCCTGGAGCAGGTTGTGTTTTCTGATCACTCGTCCGAGGTAAAGTTTTTTCAGCCGTTTGGCATCAAAGCCGGTGAGCAGCATGTTGTAGACGAACAGCAGGTCAATCTCGCCCGCCTTGAATTGCTCCACCCACTCTTTGCGTTCCTGCTTGCTGCCGATGTCGTGCAGGATCAGGGCGGCGCGTTTTATTTTCCGCGTTTCTTTGGCGTGGATCTGGTAAACGGCGGCGGGTTCTGCGGCCTGTAATACCGGCATTTCGTCGGTGACGTCATCGGCGACGGTGGGTGATTCGGCGTAGTCAGTGTTGAATAACTCAAACATCTGTTTGGCCTGTTCAGAGCTGTCGCAAATCACCATGCCGCCGATGGTGTCATCATTCAGCGCGCCCCGGCTTTTGGCAAAGTCGGTGACGATGTAGTTCAGCATCGGTTTGACGAAGCTGGGATGGGCATAGATGAATTTGCGATCCACATCGCCCATTCTGACTTCCACCTCTTTTAGCGCCTGTTGCAGGATCATCCGGTAGTTGGTGGCGATCTCTTCGCGGATCAGGCGCAGCGTGTAGCCATCGGCAATGGAGGCGTTGTAGTAGTATTTGTGTATGTAGTCGCCGAAGATATCACGGGAGTTGTAGTCCGTTCCCAGCAGCGGCGTGCCGGTCAGGCCAATTTTGATGGCGTTGGTATCCGACTGGCTTAAGTTCGCCAGGAAGCTTCCTTTAGGGTTGTAGCTGCGGTGGACTTCATCGAGGAAGTACACGCGCTGGATGCTGATGTCGTAGTCTTTGGTGGTGACGACGTCCGGGTCATCGCGGAATTTCTGGATATTGACGACGGTGATTTCCGCTTTGCCGTGGTGGTTGTGCAGCGCCTGCGTCGCTTTGATATCGCGGGTGAAGGCTTCGCGTGAGTCAATAAGGTGAACAATTAAGCCACGGGCGGTGAACTCGCGCTGCGCCTGCTGGAGCAGATCCAGACGATCAACAATAAAGTAGAACTTTGGGATCACCTGCTGATTTTGGAAGTAATCGGTCAGGAAGCGCACATTGTAATAAGCCAGCGCGGTTTTTCCGCTGCCCTGAGTGTGCCAGATAATGCCTTTTTTTACGCCAGCTTTGAGTTTACGTTCGATCGCTTTGGTAGCGAAGAGCTGCGGGTAGCGCATGATGTGTTTCTGGATGCCCCCCGACTCGGCGACGTATACCAGTGCATAGCGCAGGATAAATGCCAGCCGATCGCGGCTTAACAGCGCGGTGCAGAGGCGGTTGGTCGGGCGGTTGTGATCTTTATTGGTCTGAAATTCTGGGTTGGTGCGGATTACTTCCAGGTTGTTGTCTTTCAGAACAGCGATTTCGGTTTCTTCTGACAGCGGTTTCAGTAAGTTGGTCAGGTTGAAGAGTTCTTCTTCTCGGAAGTAGTTGAATACCGGGTTGCTGTATGAGCTGCTGGCGTAGAATGCCCCCTGAATCGGCTCCGGGTCACTGTCGTCATACTCCATGTTGTTGGAGAAGATCATGAACTGGGTGATATTGGCGAAGCGTTTGAATTTGGGGTTCTTAAAGCGTTCGTTGATGCGGTTGCGTTCTGCGACGATACCTTCGCGGTTGTTGGGCTTTTTCACTTCGATAAAGATCAGTGGCATGCCATTGATTAGTAGCGTGATGTCCGGGCGGAACTCTTCATCGCCGTTTTCGCAGGTCAGTTCGGTGACGACATGGAAGCTGTTGTTGTTGAAGTTGTCGAAGTCTATCAGTTTGATGCCAGAACGATCGCTGAGTTTTTCGAAGAAGGCGCGGCCCAGGTCGTCGTTGTCGAGAAGCAGCGTGAGGTCTTTTAACAGGCGTACGATGTCGTCGGGCGCAAGTCCAGGGTTTATTTTGCCAATCGCAGCGGTGAAGAGGTCAGGGAAGATGTTGGTTTCTTTGTCCCAGCGTTGTTCTTTCAGGGACAGGTAGCGGTAGCCCAGCCGTATCAGGTGGAGGATGACGGGGATTTTTACCCGGGTGTCTTCGGTGAATTTCATCGTATTCCCTGTTTTGATTTTTATCACGTCTCAGACCATGCAGCGCCCCATAATCCCAGAACGGCTGGCAGCAATGTCTGTTCAATTTATATCTATGTTACACGTTCTTTGTTAAATGTGGGTTGCTCCCCACAACCGTAGATATATCCTGTCCTCAAGAGGAGACCTGTTCAAAGGCTTCTTGACCGACGCCGATTAAGAGGGCGTAACGACGAGATTAGTGTAGAAGAATTTACTGATCAAAATAATCACTATCCAACTTTGGTACTTTGACCAACGTCGAACTGACACCCACCTCGTTGTCCATCATCAGATGTACCAACCGGTTACCGTCGATAAGTACCATGCCTTCCACCGATTGCGCATAGGCAACGGCATGCTTAGTAAAGCCAGATGTCGTGATGAATACCCCTCGTTTAGCCTTTTGTCCCACAAGTGCACCGTAGAAGGCATGCAACTCAGGGCGGCCTACGGTGTTTTGCCAGCGTTTGGCTTGCACATACACTTTTTCTAAGCCGAGCTTGTCTAAAGAAATTACGCCATCAATCCCCGCATCACCGCTGCCTCCGACACGCTTTAAATCATCGCGGTGGCCGCCGTAGCCCAAACGGTGCAGCACATCCAGCACGATGACCTCGAAGCGGCCTGGGGATACTTGGCTCAGGTTCTCTAGCAGTTCTGTCGCAACCGCATCGCGGATCTCTTTGATTGATTGTTCCAGGCGGTCGTCTGGGCTATTCGTTAACATCGCTTCGGTGAGAAGGGGTTCTGTAACTGGGTCTAAATCCACCGCATCACTATTTTGTTGAAGTTTGACGTTGGTATAAGCCAAAGCGAGATGTTCGACTTCTGCTGTAGTGAGCGGGTTTGGATGCTGCTTTAACCAGTCGATGCCTTTGGCGGTTAAGCACCATTTGCCTCTGGATAAGCTGTGCGAGAGCCCAGCACGTTTCAAACGATCGTGAGCCCAGCCGGTACGGTTCTTATAAACCAATTGGCCGCTGGCAATGGTTTCTGCTCTTTGTTCTTCGTTTAGGTTGAGTATGTCTGCTGCTGCATCTTGCACATCTCGAGCAAGTGCGCCTTCGGGCTTGGTTGCCAAAAAGCGAAGCACTGGCTCGATGAATTGGTCGTAGGTAGGTACTGACATGCTGAGGTTCCCTGTTATTATTTATTATTCCTATGATACTGCACAAACCCGGTTTTGAAGTTGACAGGTAGCACGCAGTTGCAGGCAACTTTTAACCGATAGTGGCCTCTTTCAACTCCAACTTCACCATCAGTTGCTTATTCACCTCTTTCCCATCCACGCCACTATGAATCCGCCGATGGCAAGTTGGGCAGATGGCGCCCACCCACTGCGGGTGATCGGGGCCTTCGTCGGCTAAACGTTTGGTGTGGTGGGGTTCGAGGTAGGGCTCGCCGTTCTTTTTCTTGAACGGTGCCGGCTGGTCGCAGGCTTCGCAGATGCCATTGGCGCGCTTGAGCACGTATTTTTTTACGTCTTCGCTGCGTTTGAACCAGGATTTTTTGCTGTCGCTCTGTTGGCGCTGGCCTGATATCTCTGAAGACTTTATAGCCTTTGCGCGCAACTGTTCTAAACTCTCCTCCTTCTGGCCTACTTCTGATGAGATAATCTCATGAGCAGAATCTTGAGCAGAAGATACACGGAATAGATTGAAAATTATCCCTTGCCTCATGTTTTCTTGGGTATCTTTACATTCAGCGTAGTTCCATGAATCACACTCAAATAGCCCAGCAAATTTCACGCCCGTACTTTTTTTGTTATATTCAAATAAAAGTATATCCTTACCATTCTCTTTATGGTCGCGGATATCTTTATTGCCTTTGGTAAACTGCATGTTACCTTTCTGGCCTTCTCCCGTGTAGGAGAAGTGGTCGTTGTTAGACCATCCATCTTTGTACCCATGAGTTTCGCCAGTCTCGCCGGTGAAAATGAAGATCACGGGGAATTCTTTAGGTGTCGATATTCCGCCCTGTTCTTGCCCTCCATAGAGGTCGTGGAGGTATTTACGTTTATAAACTTCGTCTTCTTCCAGTATCTCAAAAGGATGCGGCGTTTCGACGATCTCAAAACCGAGGTCTTTGAGAAACTTAATGGCTTTTTCCGTTCCGCTATCGGTGTTGATTCCCTTAAACGGATAACCATGCTGCTCATTGTATGCTCTAGCGGCAATGCCTCGGATGTCATACTTCTCGCCATTATAAAGAAGGGTGCATTTTTTAAATCGTTTTATTTTATGTTGTTTTAAGAATTCATCTCGGCCAATTTTTTTATATTCTTCGATGGCTTTTAAAACGGATTCTTTTGAAGATAACGCCTCTATTGCAGTTGCCAAAACCACTTCCTCACATTGCCGAGTTGGCTCTGAGCAATGTGCTTGCTGACGAGAGCAGTATGCATCAATACCCAGCAGTTAACTCATCGATTTACCGAATGCGTTAACTATGCCAGGTAGGGGAGGAAATGCCCACCCTGATGAATGTTTTTGTTGTGATATGTCAGTCAGATCTATTGGAAATCGTGGGTGGGAAGGGCGACGAGTGCAGGCATCGCCCTGATTGTCATTTACGTTAGCCGCAGGTTTCCATCTCCTGCAACGCTCGCCCATAAAGGTTACAAAGCGCAGGAACCAGATGGGCCGTAGCATTGAGATAGCGATTCAGCTGTTCCCAGCCTTCGGTATCCAGCTGTGGGTGCTTTTGCAGTAAATGGCCGAATAGCATCAGGCCGTGGCACAGACCTTCCGCTTGCTCGGCAGAGAGTGCGGCGAGGTCTAAGAGCTCTGAGGGATTGAAAGCGCTGAGATCGAGGTGGTTAAACAGTTGGCGATAGAGGGTAAGGGTGCTTGCAGCGGATTCTGTAGTGGGAACCTTTATCATGGGTGCATCTCCGTATGTCATTAGTTAATGACTATCACCAGAGACGCTAAACTCGGGTGGTAGCCCAGACGGGGTTAGCGTCACCGGGACATACGAACCGGCGCTTCTTGCGAAGCCCCCGCCTGAGCCACCATTATTTGGAGTGAACTAAAGCTGCTGCATTATTACATAATACAGCGGTAGTATGTCAGATTCGGAACGCTAACTCCGGCTACGGATCTTGCCGTAGCGAAAAAACTATAGCGTTATCAGTAAAATGAAAAAATAACCTGTATGGAATTACAGTTTATTTACTTTTAGGGTTGGAATGTACCTCGCAATTCGGCATGTCATCTTTGCGTCGAACTATCAGTCATCCATTCATGGATAATATTTCTTCATTAAGGTTTATAAATAATGGAATATGATGAAAGCTAATTGCGTACTGGTCATTGCAGGATCGATATTGTTAAGCGCCTGCACCGGCGATCGTCTCGATCAGCGCTATGCGCCGGACATCCCTATCACCGCCCATACTAAAGCGAATGGCGACATCTGCATCTATCCGTTACCAAAGGAAAATGAAAGGCCAGATACGCTCTATCTCAGTGGTGATACGGATGAGAAATTGATTGAGGTGGGGAATCGGGATCTTAAAAAGGGTATTTGTGTTACGCAGAACGATTACCCGTTTCAGGAAAATAATATCTACAGCATGAGGTTAAATTTTGTGCCGATTGATAAGCGCAGAAATCTGCAGGATGTTTCTGGCAGGGCATTTACTGCTCACTTCAAAGTGAAAAGATTCAATAATCACTTTGCTATCGAAAACATCCAATAACGAGGCGCTATATTGAAATAACAGTGCTTCAGCATTGTCCAAGCCTTGCAGATAAGGTGCCGGTTAATTCGGCGTTAACCGTTCCAGTATTTATCCTTTCTAGAGCTTATGTTAATCATACGGCTTTGCTAATTCACGGATGAACGAACATGGCGAATGAAGATGAGTTGCGTATTGCCCTGTCGCCGGTGCAGCTTGCGGCGGTGCTGTCTGATGAAAGCGTCACTGAAGGTGAAACGCTCAGTAACCGTCTGCTTGGCGGTTTGGGGCTTGCCGGTGGTGTCGTTGAGCTGATGGGGGCGGGGGTGTTGTGCTATGCGCCGGATCCGACGTTTATCACCAAGGTCGGGTGTGTGGTGGTGGGAACGCATAGCCTGGACAGCATCAAAGCCGCTTCCAATCAGATGATTACCGGGCAGCCAACGACGACTGATACTTATCAGTCTGCCGTTGTGTTGGCGCAAGCATTGGGTGCCGATCGGGAAACCGCCTATAACGTCGGTTTAACGGTCGATATTGCCGTGCCTTTTGTCTTTGCCGGAGCGGTTGGCGCTGTCAGAGTCGCATCCGTGCGTATGGGGCGGGTTAAGCTGGTTGAGCATGAGTCCGTTAGCGGTCAATATCCGGGCGGGCACACATTGGCTCGGCATATAAACATAGCTCCGGAAGCGCTTATTGCCAGGCTAACCAGGCGCCCGAAACTGATCGCGGTGAGTACCTTCAGATCGGTAAAGGAGGCCGAAAAGTATGTATCTGTCACGGTAAAGGCGAACCGTGCAGATATTATGAATTGGGTAAAGTACGCATCTCCCGGCAGCCGTTTGAGCGTGTATCATAATTTTTCAGAGTCAGTGGGTTACGGCGTGTTACGCGGCAGCACTGACGTCTATCAATGCCATCGGGTTGGCGTTGTGATTGAATTTACCCGCTATAATGGCAAACCTTACTTTATCCTTAGCGCCTTCCCTGCGAGATAAGCCGATGAAAACCAGCGAACTTGATAACCTGATCGTTGTTTATTTTGGTCAAGATTATGACCTGATAAATGCAGAGGGCGATATTACTGCGCTGATCGCAGAGTACATTCGTCTGGCGACTCATCAGCAGCGCGAGGATTTGGTCAATGAGATAGATGAGCTACTTGCGCAGGATAATGTGGAGTCATTATTCAACCAACGTTTCGGTTTTACCTTCAGCCCGGAGCTATGGGGAACCACGGTTCCCGCATTCCTACAACAGGCCAGAAGCGCTGCAGTGAAAGTGCTTTGAACACCACCGTGATTCGCAATCACTTTAGCGAGCTCAGTAGCCTATTCAGTATTTACTTCGGTCAGGATTATGATCTGTTTACTGATGCCGAAACGGCCGAGAGGGTGATTGACGGCTTCTTGGAGCAAAACGGCACTCAAGTCATCCGCGATATCCTCGAGGAGACTAAAGAATTTCAGGCTACTTATGCAGGACGTATCAACGAAGGCATAGCGGATCATTTTTCAGATGAGTTTGTGCCGGAGAGCTGGGGCACGACAGCGGTAGCGTTCTTTGCCATATTGCAACGAAAAACGGAACACAAGCTGGGGCAGCTTAAGCGAATTTAAGCCCCCCAACCCCACCGCCCAAACCTACCCCAAATCCCCCCCATTGCTGGCGATCACCTTTTTATACCACCAGAACGATTTCTTGCGGGTGCGGGTGAGGGTGCCGTTGCCCTGGTCGTCGCGGTCGACGTAGACAAAGCCGTAGCGCTTGCTCATTTCGCCGGTTGAGGCGGCCACCAGGTCGATGCAGCCCCAGGTGGTGTAACCCAACACCGGCACGCCGTCGGCAATGGCGTCGGCCATGGCGCGGATGTGTTCGCGCAGGTAGCTGATGCGGTAGTCGTCCTCAATCTCGCTTGCTGCATTGAACTCGTCGTGTGCGCCCAGGCCGTTTTCCACCAGGAACAGCGGTTTTTGGTAGCGGTCGTACATCATGTTCATGGTGATGCGCAGCCCCAGCGGATCGATGCCCCAGCCCCAGTCGCTGCGCGGCAGGTGCGGGTTCGCCAGTGATTTCACCACGTTGGCGGCGCTGCTGTTGTTGTCGTTCATGTCGGCGGAGGCGCAGCGCGAGGCGTAGTAGCTAAAGGAGACGAAGTCGACGGTGTGCTTCAGGATGTCGGCGTCTTCCGGTTCCATGACGATGCTGACGTCTTTCTCACGGAATACGCGGGCGGCGTAGGAGGGGTAAGCGCCGCGCGCCTGCACGTCGATAAAGAACAGGTTCTCGCGGTCTTTCTCCAGCGCGGCCCACACGTCTTCCGGCTTGCTGGACCACGGGTAGAAGTTGCCGCCGGCCAGCATGCAGCCCACCTGGTTGGCGGGGTTCACTTCATGGGCGATGCGCGTCGCCAGCGCGCTGGCCACCAGTTCGTGGTGCGCGGCCTGGTATTTAACCTGTTCGGGGTTTTCGTCCGCTTCAAACACCAGCCCGGCGCCGGAGAACGGGCTGTGCAGCAGGATGTTGATCTCGTTGAAAGTCAGCCAGTATTTCACCAGCCCGTCGAAGGCTTCGAAGCAGGTGCGGGCGTAGCGGGTGAAGAACTCCACCATCTTGCGGCTGCGCCAGGAGCCGTATTCGGTCACCAGGTGCATCGGCACGTCGAAATGGCACAGGGTGACCAGCGGCTCGATGCCGTATTGGCGGCACTCTTCGAACAGGCTGCGGTAGAAGGCGATGCCCTCGGCGTTGGGCGTCAGCTCGTCGCCGTTGGGGTAGATGCGGCTCCAGGCGATGGAGGTGCGGAACACGGTAAAGCCCATCTCCGCCATCAGCGCGATGTCGTCGCGGTAGCGGTGGTAGAAATCGATGGCGTCATGGCTGGGGTAAAACTCGTCGTCGCGCAGGCTAAAGCGCTTCTCCAGCCCGAGTTTGACCGCCATGCGGTTGGCGCCGTGCGGGATCATATCGACGGTGGTCAGCCCTTTGCCGCCCTCGCGATAGCCGCCTTCCGCCTGGTTGGCGGCTAAAGCGCCGCCCCATAAAAATCCTGTCGGGAATGTTGAATCGGACATGCAATCCTCTGGTGTCTCAATGCGTTGCGCCGGCGGCGTTCGCCGCCGGTGCGGTTTGGCCGGGCG
Organism: Serratia sp. JKS296; assembly: GCF_900215445.1. Taxonomy (NCBI): domain Bacteria; kingdom Pseudomonadati; phylum Pseudomonadota; class Gammaproteobacteria; order Enterobacterales; family Yersiniaceae; genus Serratia; species Serratia sp. JKS296. The sequence goes on along the minus strand of NZ_OCMX01000001.1, from coordinate 4,437,710 downwards.
CGGCGCCGTTTTCCGGCAGATCCTCGAAGCCCAGCATCAGCGTGAGCGCGAACGACAGCACCACCGAGAGCGCCATCACCGCTACCACCCACACGATGCTCATCGGGTTGGCCGGATCGAAGAACTGCACGCTGGTGAACAGCCCGGGCGAGGCCATCGAATGGCTGGCCAACCCGCCGATGCCGGCGACCGCGCCACAGACGAAGCCGCTGATCAGGCTGGCGATCAGCGGCCGCTTCAGGCGTACCGCCACGCCGTACAGCGCCGGTTCGGAAATCCCCGCCACGATGGCGGAAGCGGCGGCGGCCAGCGCGGTCTGGCGCAGCTCGCGGTTCTTGGTTTTCAGCGCCACCGCCAGCGAAGCGCCGCCCAGCGACAGGTTGGCGCCGATCTCCGAAGGCATCACCATACCCTCTTTGCCGGTCTCGGCGATGGTCTGGATGATGGTCGGGGTGAACACCCGGTGCATGCCGGTGATCACCAGCAGCGGCCAAATAGCCCCCATAATGGCCACGGAAAGCCAGCCCAGGTAGCCGTGCACGGTGTAGACCAGCGCAGAGATGCCGCTGCCGATCCAGATGCCGAGCGGCCCGATAAGCAGAATGGCGACCGGCGCGGCGATCAACACGATCAGCATCGGCTTGAGGAAGTTCTTGGTCACCGCCGGGGTGATGCGATCCACCCCGCGTTCGATGTGCGACAGGATCCAGGTCATCACCAGCGCCGGGATCACCGTGTAGGTGTATTTCACCGCCGTCACCGGGATGAAGGCGAATTCCACCGCCTGGCCCTGCGCCGCCTTGGCCATCAGATCGATAAAGTTGGGATGCACCAGCACCCCGGCGATAGCGATCGCCAATGACATGTTGGTTTTGAACTTCAGCGCCGCCGAGGCGGCGACCATCACCGGCAGGAAGAAGAACGCGCCGTCGCCGATCACGTTGAGGATGACGAGGGTCGAGGAGCCTTTCTCGAATACGCCGGCCATGTCCAGGATCATCGCCAGCAGCTTCACCATCGAGCCGCCGATGATAGCGGGGATCAGGGGCGACATGGTGCCCACCAGTGCGTCGAGAATGCCGGTGCCAATGCCCTTAAGGGTGAGCTGGCGTTTTACCGGGGCGGCGGGGGCCGCCGCGCCCGGCATGCCGAGCGCCAGCACCGCCTGATAGGCCTTGGCCACCTCGTTGCCGATGATCACCTGGCACTGCTCGCCGCTGTGCACCACGCCCAGCACGCTGTCGATGGCCTTCAGCGCCGGCGTGTCGATCCGCGTTTTGTCTTTCACCACGAATCTCAGGCGGGTCATGCAGTGGGTCACGGCCTCGATATTGCCCGCGCCGCCCAGGGCGGCCACGATAGCGTGCGAGATCTCTGCGTAGTTCTTCGGCATGGCGTGTCGTCTCTCAGATAGCAATTCGGATAGCCCAAAGGCGAATATTTACTGCCTGGGCGATCCGTCGTTCCATCCGTATGAAACGCCCATAAGAAACCGGTTTCACAAAATCATGTATTGGTGTTTTGCTGTTGGCAAGAACTATGGTTTTTAGCGTTGCGTTTTCGTGATCTGGATCGTTAGGGGTAAGCGCATACCGATGTGCAGGGGCGTGAAAACGTTCCAAACGCCGGGCGTCTTGGGTAGACTGCGCTGAACCCATGGATTTTGGCGGCGCACAGATGGCAACGATACTCGAGGTGGCGAAAAAGGCCGGCGTTTCAAAGGCGACGGTGTCGCGCGTTTTGTCCGGCAGCGGCTATGTCAGCGAGGAGAAACGCGCGTTGGTGGATAAAGCCATCGCGGAAACCGGCTATCGGCCCAACCTGCTGGCGCGCAGCCTGGCGACCAACACCACCCAAACCCTCGGCCTGGTGGTCACCAATACCCTCTACAGCGGCAACTATTTCAGCGAACTGATGGCGCAGTCGGCGCGTATCATGGAGGCGAACGGCCGCCAACTGATCCTGGCGGACGGCAAGCACACCGCCGAAGAGGAGCGGGCCGCCATTCAGTTTTTGCTGGATCTGCGCTGCGACGGGGTGATCATCTATCCGCGTTTTCTGTCGATCGCGGAAATGGACGAGATCGTCTCCCAACACCGCCAGCCGATTCTGGTGATCAACCGGCGGCTGCGGCTGAACGACAGCTACTGCATCTTCAGCGATCAGCACGCCGCCGGCGCGGCGGCGGTGGCGCACCTGATCGCGCGCGGCCATCGCGACATCGCCTTTATCACTGGCTCGCTCGATTCCCCCACCGGGCTGGAGCGGCTTTCCGGCTACAAATCCGCGCTGGCGCAGCAGGGCATCGCGGTTAACGAGGCGTTGATCGTCGAGGGGAAATGGCACGCGCAAAGCGGCGTGGCGGCGGTCGATGCGCTGCTGGCCGGCGGGCAACCGTTCAGCGCCATCGTCGCGGGCAACGACGAAATGGCCATCGGCGCGATGAAGCGGCTGATGGAGCGCGGCGTGGCGGTGCCGGAGGCGGTATCGGTCATCGGCTTCGACGACATCCCGCTGGCGCCCTATACCGTGCCGTCGCTGTCGAGCATGAAGATGCCGGTCACCGAGATGATCCAGGAGACCATCAACCGCCTGCTGTCGATGCTGGACGGCGGCGAGCTGAGCAAGCGCCCCAGCTTCCCGGCCAGCCTGATCGAGCGCGAATCGGTGGCGGCGGGACCGTATTGGGGAAAGGCATAAGCGCGTACCCGCCTTTTTCAGGCGCTACAACGCTTGAATCCGCCTCTTCGACAAAGCAAAAATCCCCAGCGCGCTGCCCAATGCCAGGGCGCTGGCAAGTGCCGTGGATAGCGCGAACTCGCGTGTGTAGGGCAGCAGCAGGCCAACCGCAGAGATGCTGCCCAACAGCAGGCTAAAGAACAGCGCTTTTTTACGATAGGGCGCCTTTAGGTTGAGATAGGCGGCGACGGCGCAGACGATAAGCGTGCCACCGACGACGACCAACAGCGGCAGGATGATGAGCGCCCCGGCGAGGAGATTGGACAGCCCAACGTCCTCCACGCCGGCGTAAGAGACAATAAGAAACATGATGCCGATGGCTAACACCGTGCTCAGTTTGATGACGATATAGGCGCTCGCGCACAGGTTAAGCGCCTTTAATCCTATTATCATCACGTTGTTTGCCATCGTTCATCCTTGAGTTTGCTGGATATGGGCCGTGTTGGCCTGGGGAATGGTTTATCTTACCCCAACCCCCCCAATCCTTCCCCGAATCTCCTCCTCCGGCAGATCCACGCCAATAAATACCAAGGTGCTCTTGCGCTCTTCCTCCGGCTGCCACTCCCGATCCCAGTCGGCGTTATACAGCCGTTGCACGCCCTGGAACAGCAGGCGGCGCGGTTCGTCTTCGATGGACAGAATGCCTTTGTAGCGCAGCAGGTTGTCGGCGTATTCCAGCAGCAGGCCTTCCATCACCTCGGAGATTTGCATCAGCGGCAGCGGGCGCTCCAGCGTCACCACGATCGAGCGGATGTCGCTCTGCGGCTGCGGGATTAGGCGGAACAGCGGGGCGGGCGGCGTCAGGTTGAGTTTGTCGTTCAGCGTAAAGCCTTCGATGTCGAACAGCACGCTCAGATCGATGTCGCCGTGCGTCACCTGGTAGACCGGCGCGCGGGCGTTCATCCGCTGCAGCCGCTGGATCAGCGCTTCGCAGTCCGGCGCCACGTCGGTTTTGGTCAGCAGGAGGCGGTCGGCGTAGCCCACCTGCGCCTGGGCGATGCTGAACTGGCTCAGCTGCTGCTCGGCGTGCGCCGCGTCCACCAGGGTGATGATGCCGTCCAGCAGGAAACGCTCGCACAGGATCTCGTGCGAGAAGAAGGTCTGGGTAATCGGGCCGGGATCGGCCATGCCGGTGCATTCGATGATCAGCCGGTCGAACGCCAGCTGGCCGCTGTCGACGCCGTCCAGCAGATCCAGCAGCGCGTCCGCCAGTTCGTTGGACTTGCTGCAGCAGATGCAGCCGTTGCTCAACGTGGTGATGCGGCTGGCGCGATCGCCGATCAGCGCATCGTCGATCGGCACTTCGCCGAACTCATTCTCGATGACCGCGATTTTATAGCCGTGTTCGGCGTTCAGGATGTGGCGCAGCAGGGTGGTTTTGCCGGCGCCCAAAAAGCCGGTCAGGATGGTGACTGCAATGGGTTTCATACGGGTCCTTGTGACTGCGGGTTAACAGCAGCGCATGCCGCCTTTGCCGTCGCCGCCGTAGCGCGCTTGCTGGCGCTCGCGGAAAAATTCTTTATAGGTCATCACCGGCTTGTCCGGGTGGTTGTCTTTCATGTGCTGGACGTAGGTATCGTAGTCAGGCACGCCCACCAACATGCGCGCCGCCTGCCCGAGGTACTTTCCCGCCTGGCCAAGATTTCCGAACATAAGCCTTCTCCAACTTTACCCTGCATCACTACAGCGCTTGCTTAAGCCTGATATTAGGGGAAGCCGGGGGATGGGGTTCCCGCAGGGATGCCCCACCTCCGGGTCGCCCCGGGTATCTCGATTGCATCGCGCCGCACGCCTGGCGTCTTGCGATGCGCAGGCCGTGCGGCTTTGGGTACTGCTTAACGTTTATTATGCAGGGTATCCGTTAAATCACATCAATGCTGGGTCGAAACTTTGACCTCCCCCTCAGTTACGCTGTCGGTAGGCGCGGCCTGCGGCACCGGCACGTAAGGCGTTTCCTGGTCGGTGCGTTTCGGGTTTTTGTGCGCCGCCAGCGCGGTTTTCACCCCGTAGAAGATGATGCTGTACACCACCAGCAGGAACAGAATGCTCAACCCGGCGTTGGTGTAGTTGTTCACCACGATGTGGTTCATGTTGGCGATCTGCTGGGCGCTCAGCTCGGCGCCGCCTTCGGCGATCTTGCGCTTGTACTCGCCGGCCAGGAAGAAGAAGCCTTCCAGCTGCGGGTTGTCGCTGAACAGCTTCAGGCCCAGCGCGTAGGTAGTGCAGATCAGCAGCCATACCGCCGGCAGCACGGTCACCCAGATGTATTGCGCGCGCTTCATCTTAATCAGCACCACGGTGCCCAGCACCAGCGCCACGGCGGCCAGCATCTGGTTGGAGATGCCGAACAGCGGCCACAGGCTCTTCACGCCGCCGAGCGGATCCACCACGCCCTGATACAGCAGGTAACCCCACAGCCCGACGCAGCCGGCGGTGCCGACGATGCCGGCCACCAGCGAGTCGGTTTTCTTCAGGAACGGCACGAAGTTGCCCAGCAGATCCTGCAGCATAAAGCGGCCGGAACGGGTGCCGGCGTCCAGCGCGGTCAGGATGAACAGCGCCTCGAACAGAATGCCGAAGTGGTACCAGAAGCCCATGTTGGCGCCCGGAATGATCTGGTGGAACACGTGGGCGATGCCCACCGCCAGGGTTGGCGCGCCGCCGGCGCGGTTCAGCACCGAAGGTTCGCCGATGTCGGTGGCGGTCTGCAGGATCTGTTCCGGGCTGATGACGAAGCCCCAGGAGCTGACCGCCGCCGCCGCGTGCACGGTCACGTCCTTCAGCGAAGCCATGATCATCGGCGCGTCTTCGGTGCCCAGGCGGTGCAGATCCGGCATGGTGATGCCCAGCGCCGCCGGCGGGGTGTTCATGGCGAAGTACAGGCCCGGCTCGATGATGGACGCCGCCACCAACGCCATGATGGCGACGAAGGACTCCATCAGCATCGCGCCGTAACCGATAAAGCGCGCGTCGGTCTCATTGGCCAGCAGCTTCGGCGTGGTGCCGGAGGCGATCAGCGCGTGGAAGCCGGAGACCGCGCCGCAGGCGATGGTGATGAACAGGAACGGGAACAGGGTGCCTTTCCACACCGGGCCGGTGCCGTCGACGAACTGGGTTACCGCCGGCATTTTCAGCTCAGGGTTGAGGATCACGATGCCGATCGCCAGCCCGACGATCACGCCGATTTTCAGGAAGGTGGCCAGGTAGTCGCGCGGCGCCAGGATCAGCCACACCGGCAGCAGGGCGGAGACAAAGGCGTAGCCGATCAGCGTGAAGGTGATGGTGGTGTCTTTAAAGGTCAGCGCCGGGCCCCAGTACGGGTCGTGCGCCACTACGCCGCCGAACCAGATGGCGGCCACCAGCAGCACGATGCCGATGATCGACACTTCACCCACGCGGCCAGGGCGCAGGTAGCGCATGTAGATGCCCATAAACAGCGCGATCGGCACGGTGGAGCAGACGGTGAACACCCCCCACGGGCTTTCCGCCAGCGCTTTCACCACGATCAGCGCCAGCACCGCCAGGATGATGATCATGATCAGGAAGCAGCCGAACAGCGCGATGGTGCCCGGTATCGGCCCCATCTCTTTTTTGATGATTTCACCGAGCGAGGCGCCGTTGCGACGCGAGGAGATGAACAGCACCATAAAGTCCTGCACCGCCCCCGCCAGCACCACGCCGCCCAGCAGCCACAGCGTGCCGGGCAGGTAGCCGACCTGTGCGGCCAGCACCGGCCCCACCAGCGGCCCGGCGCCGGCGATGGCGGCGAAGTGGTGGCCGAACAGCACGTTCTTGTTGGTCGGCACGTAGTTGAGGCCATCGTTGTTGACCACCGCCGGGGTGGCGCGGCCGGCGTCCAGCTTCATCACCCTGGTGGCGATGTACAGGCTGTAGTAGCGGTAGGCCACCAGATACACCGCCACCGAAGCGACGACGATCCACAGCGCGCTGATGTGTTCGCCGCGGCGCAGCGCCACCACGCCGAGGCAGGCTGCGCCGAGTATCCCCAGCAGCATCCACGGAATGTGCTTTAAAATCCCCTCTCGTTTCATGAGGTATCCTTAATTCCAGTCTGCAAAATATGAATGAACTCATCCGCTTGTAAGAGATGTCAGAGTGGCGCGGCGAGCCGTAGCGTCTTTCCCGAGGTAAGGCGGGTTTAGGAACAGCTCATCATCGCCGGGGGTAAGGGGGGAAGACAGGCGTATTTCGCTCAGCGGTCAGATCCGCCGGGTGAACGGTTGGATTGGCGGGGTGAGCGGTTTGCTGCATAACCAACAGTCGCCCGCCAGCCGCTGTTGCCAATGCAGCACCCGCTTTAACCCGCCGACTTTAAACCCTCGGTTTATCAGCCGGATGCCTTAACGCGGCGGTTGGCACGCATCCTGCTATCGGATTTATAACCAAAAAAATATTTTCAATATTTGTAAATCAATAATGGTTATATGCGTGCCGCATCGCGGCGCCAACGAGCAGAGGGAGAGAAGCATGTCAGCAGCAAACCACTCGCAGCAGCCTATTCAGTTCGCCTACTGGGTGCCGAACGTCTCCGGCGGTCTGGTGATCAGCAACATCCCGCAGCGCACCGGTTGGGACATCGGCTACAACCGCAAGCTGGCGCAGATCGCCGAGCGCGCCGGTTTCGACTACGCGCTCACCCAGATCCGTTTCACCGCCGGTTACGGCGCCGACAACCAGCACGAGTCGGTGTCGTTTTCGCAGGCGCTGCTGGATTCTACCGAGAAGCTGAAGGTGATCGCCGCGCTGCTGCCGGGGCCGTGGAACCCCACGCTGGCGGCCAAGCAGATCGCCACCATCAGCCACCTTTCGGAGGCGCGCATCGCGGTCAATATCGTCAGCGGCTGGTTCCGCGGCGAGTTCAAGGCCATCGGCGAGCCGTGGCTGGACCACGAAGAGCGCTACCTGCGTTCGGAAGAGTTTATCCGTTGCCTGCGCGGCATCTGGGCCGAGCCCAGCTTCAGCTTCGCCGGCGATTTTTATCGCTATCGCGACTACTCGCTGAAGCCCAAGCCGCTGGATCCGCTGCCGGAGATCTTCCAGGGCGGCAGCTCGCGGGCGGCGCGCGACATGGCGGCGCGGGTTTCGGACTGGTATTTCACCAACGGCAACAGCGTGGAGGGCATTCGCCAGCAGGTGGACGATCTGCAGACCAAGGCCAGGGCCAACCAGCACCGGGTCAAGGTGGGGGTGAACGGCTTCGTCATTGCCCGCGATACCGAGCAGGAAGCGCAGGCGGTGCTGCAGGAGATTATCGATCACGCCAACCCGGAGGCGGTGCAAGGATTCGGCCACGAGGTGAAGAACGCCGGGGCGGCTTCGCCGGAGGGCGAGGGCAACTGGGCCAAATCCTCGTTTGAGGATCTGGTGCAGTACAACGATGGCTTTAAAACCAACCTGATCGGCACGCCGCAGCAGATCGCCGAGCGCATCATCGCGCTGAAAGACGCCGGGGTGGATCTGATGCTGTTGGCGTTCCTGCACTTCCAGGAAGAGGTGGCGTTCTTCGGCCGCGAGGTGATCCCGCTGGTGCGCGAACTGGAGCGCCAGCGGGCGGCGGCCTGAGTTCAGTAAACCTGCCTGGCGTTGATGCCGGCGGGGAAAATGCCGGTGGCGAAAATATGCCCGTTGGCCTGGATCTGGTCGTCGGGCAGCATCTCCAGCGGGAACTCGCTTGACAGGCAGCTGAGAAAGGCGTTGCGATCGTCCGTGGTGGTAAAGCCGATCAGATCGTAGAACAGCAGCGAAGCGATCAGCTGGCGATGTTCCGGGATGCGCCGCAGCAGCGCCGCCGACGGGAACGGCAGGTGGAAGAAGAACGCGCAGGCATTCAGCAGCCCCTGCTCCTTCAACGCCTGGGCGCAGGGCAGCAACTGGTAGTCGTCGATACAGACGATGTCGCCCGGGCACAGGTGCTCGCAGGCGATATCGGCGAAACGGCAGTTCAGCTGCCGGTAAGCGCGGTAGTTTTCCGGCGTGAAGTGCGCCTTCTCCGGCTGGTTGTGGAACACCGGCCACAGGCCGTCGTGGTAGTAGCCCTGATAGTGGCGGCGAAACTCCTCGATCGACAGCGGGAAGGTCACCTGATCGTAACCGGCGCGTTGGCGGCAACTGATCGGGCGCTGCGCGAAATTCTGCACGTCGCCGTTCCAGCCGAGCCACAGCCCCGGTTCGGCGTCGGCCGCCAGCGTCCGGCCGGCGCAGGCCAGATCCTTGCCGTCGCACTGTTTGTTGGAAATCAGCACCAAACGAGACATCGGGTTCTCCTTATCAGTGCAGGGCGCGCGGGGCGTGCGCCGCGCAGTCGGCGCGCCAGGGCGCTTGCAGCACGGGCAGCGTGACGCGCAGGCCGCGCAAAGCCGGGTGCGCCAGGCAGCAGCGCGTCAGCCAGCTTCCCAGCCCGACGCCGCGGTATTCGGCGCTGACGAACAGCTCGCTCACCGAGGCGAAGGTGGCGTAATCGGTCACCATACGGGCGAAGCCGAGCTGGTGGCGTTTGCGGTACAGGCCAAAGCACAGGCCGTGGCGCGCCAGGCGTTCCGCCGCCGCCCGATCCGGCAGGCTGAGGAAACGCTGGATCGCCTCGATATCCAATAACTGCCGATCGGTGCTGATATGAAAAACGCCTTTGCGCCAGCAGAGCAGCGGCTGTACGGGGGCCAATTGCGGTTGCATGTTCATGATTATCCTTAGGTTAACGAATCAGTGGACGGTTACAGCATCCAGCCGAGTTCGGCGGCGGTGACCTGTTCCTCGAAGCGGCGCAGTTCGGCGCTTTTGCAGGTGTGCCACAGGGTGCAGAACGCCGGGCCGAGCAGCTCGCGCAGCGGATCGCTGTGGCGGAACAGCGCCAGCGCCTCCTGCTGGCCGAGCGGCAAGGGGGCGGCGTTGTCGCTTTCGCAGCCGTTGGCGGCGGGCGGCAGCGGCAGCGGGTGTTCCAGCCCGTGTAGCAGGCCGCCGAGCATCACCGCCAGCGCCAGATAGGGGTTGGCGTCGGCGCCGGCCAGGCGGTATTCGATACGCTGATTGGCGCTGTCGGCGCAGGGCAGGCGCAGCGCCACCGTGCGATTGTTGTGGCCCCAGGAGGCGCGCAGCGGCACGTGCATGCCGGGGCGGAAGCGGCGAAACGCGTTGATGTTGGGCGCCAGGATCGCCATCGACGCCGGCATCAGCGCCAGCATGCCCGCCATCGCCTGCTGCATGTTGTCGCTCAGTTCGCCCGGCGCGCCGGTCAGCAGGTTCTCGCCGTGCTCGTTCTGCAGGCTGATGTGAAAATGCAACCCGCTGCCGGCGGCATGGGCGCAGGGTTTGGCCATAAAGCAGGCGTGCTGGTGATGCTGTTCGGCAATCTGCCGCGTCAGGCGTTTCAGCGCCATGATCTGGTCGCAGGCTTCCAGCACGCGCCGGCTGTGATGCAGGTTCAGCTCGTACTGGCCGGAGGCGGCTTCGGCCACCACGCCGGTCAGCGGCAGGTTTTGCAGCCGCGCGTGCCGTTCGATGTCGCTCAGCAGCGCATGGTGGCGCTCGGGCGCATCCACCGCGAAGCTCTGCGTCGGGCAGGCTTCCGCCTCGGCGGGGCGCAGCGGATCCTGCAGGTAGAACTCCAGCTCGGCCGCCACCACCGGGAAGCAGTTGCGCTCGTGCAGGCGCTTCAGCACCCGTTGCAGCACCACGCGCGGCTCCAGCTCGCAGGCGCCGCCGTCGGCGTTTTGCATCGTCAGCAGCAGCTGGGCGTGGCGTTCGGGATCGCGCGCGCAGGGGCGCAGCGTGCCGGGCACCGGCAGGCACAAGCGGTCCGGCTCGCCCGCCCGCTGCCCCAGCCCGCTCTCTTCAGTCACCCGGCCGTGGAGATCCAGGGCGTAAATCGACAGCGGGAAGTAGCAGCCTTTTTCCAGCCCAAAGGCTTCGGCGATCGGCAACCGCTTGCCGCGCAACTGGCCGTTCAGATCGTGCAGATAAATATCCAACTGTTCGGTATCCGGATAGCGCTGCAGGTAGTGTTCCAGCTCTTTGCGGAAGGTGCGCGTCGGCGATGCGGGCAGCTCCGCCAGCAGAGGATTGAACCCGATGATATTAGAATGCATGGCGCGCTCCAGAACGAAGACCGGTCACGGCCAGAGGCAGGGATAAACGCATGAGACAACTCTCTTGTGAGGCCATAGCGGCGATGTGAAAAGGGTATCTGCGGCGGCAAAAACTGTCTGTAAAAACGCCGTAACGTTAACGGGGCGCGGAATAAAAATGCCGTAAAGAGCGCGGCGGGTTGGCCGGGTCGGCACGGTCTATACTGGCGAGACGGGCCGTAGAAGGAGAGATAACGATGAAGAGAATAGGGCTGCTTATCGCCGCGCTGGCCGCGTTCAACGCCACTGCGTCTTCCCCACAGGCGTGGGCCGAGAGCGAACGGGCGATGCGCGCCGCCTGCCTGAAAGCCAGCGGGCTAAAAAACGCCAGGGTGGAAGGGGAGATTATTCACTACGGTGACGACGTCGGCTATTCGGCGCTGTTTATCGGCGGGCGCTACCCGCAGCCGTTTATGAAAAACCAGCCGGGCAGGGAGCTGTGCTTATATCAGCGCGCCACGCAGAAGGCGGCGGTGCAGGCGGTGGAGGGGAGCAACGGGTCTGCTCAACCTTGATGTTTGATGAGATAAATAAAAATACAGCCCACGGTGGTAATAATTGCCTCTACGAGCAAAAGTATAAAGTCCATCGCCAGCCACTTCTGTAGTTCAGGAGTGGCGGTTTTTTGCACGAAATCGTAGGTTTTCGCATCGAGCCAAACTTGATCCCTTATTTTTATTTTTTTCCTCTTCAGGATCCAAAGAAACCACTGTGCCTTCAATGAGGTACCTAGCATGCCAAGGCCGTCGGCAAAGGCGACGTAGGGCGGAATAAAATGTCCTCTGCCGGCGTAACGCTGATAGAACGCGTCAAACTCTTTTTTATGGCGCCGGTAGCCAATGAACTGAATGAAGGCGCTTAAAACCAGCAGCGTTAGGCATAATATGACAAGGGTTTTCATTGAGTAGCCTGAATCACGACATTCTCGCTATCATCATAAAGATCAATGCCATGATGAAGAGCACGCCTTCCAGCGCCAAAAGCGTGCCGTTGTTTTTCATCCAGGTCTGCAAGCGTTCAGATGATGAAAGACGAACAAATTCATAGGTCTTGGCGGGAAGATATTGGTTTTTCTTCACCATGATTTTCTTGCCGCAAAGGATCCATCTGAACCATTGGGCTTTGATGGAAGTACCTAAAGAGCCAAGGCCATCGGCAATTGCGACGTGTGCAGGGACAAAGTGGCCCTGTTGGGTATAGCGTTGATAAAAAACATCAAACTCGCGTTTATAGCGACGAGAGTAAATATATTGAGCAAGCCAACAAACTAAGAGCAGCACGGCTGCAATAAGTGATGCTATTTTCATAAGCCACCGGCTAAGGTTCAAGGGGCGTTATGTCTTACTCAAAAAAGCAAAGATACACATCAACGCCAAACACCCCATTTTCAACACGCTTAATATGAAGTCTTTTCGAATCCAGCTCTTCAGATGTTGAGATGTGTTTTCATTCACGAATTCGTAGGTTTTTGGGCTCAGAAAAGCGTTTTTCCCTATCTTTATTTTTCTGCCATTCAATACCCAACGGAACCATTGTGCTTTGATAGACACACCGAGCAAACCAAGGTTATCCGCGAAGATGACGAATGGAGGCAAGGGATGGGCGCTTTGCACATAACGTTGATAGAATTCAGAAAATTCGTCTTTATAGCGCCGATAGTAAAGGTACTGCACCAGGGCGCTAATCAATGTCAGAGTGAAGAACAGGACGATAGCGATTTTCATTATTCACCAAAAATGAAGCCAGTAATGCTGTCGGCGGCTACACCGCCACCCCAACTGCCAGCTGCGCCACCCAGAGCAGCGCCTGCTATACCACAAGCTAAAATACCGGTACCAAATGTGGAGGCGCCTAAGACGATACTACAAGCCGTCATTGCTAACATTGCACCGCCTTCACCCCCCAAAATCCCCGCCGCAGTACTTGCCGCAAAATGACTGTATCCCTTCACCGCGATCTTGGCGCACTCCTGTTCGCGGCCGGTGGTGCAGGCGTTGTAGACGTCGTTGGTGGTATTCAGCCCACTCAATCCGATGCCGATCCAGCCGCCGGCTTTCATAAACTTGGCCGCCCGGCTGGCGCTGTCGACGTAGTTCGAATAACCCTTGATGGCGCCGACGCCGGCGGTGCTCCATTCATGCACCAGCGGTTTACTGGAGAGCCCCAGCGCGTGTTTGATTTGCGCATACTCTTTCATATTGAGTTGAGCACGAGTAAGGCGATTCAGTAACGGTTTTAATGTACCGAACAGCCGCGCTCGTTCCACCTGAAACTGGGTGCCAATCAACGCGCCACTCGTGCGGAACTGATTTTGGTAGATTTTTTCAATCTCGACCAGGATATTTTTGATCTGGCTGAAGTAGCGTTCTCCGGCATCCGAAGCCAGCCCGACGACCGTTTCCCCATAGCTGGTGAAGGCGGCGATAGCGGCGTAATTGCGGTGCAAGAAGGTGGAGAAATCGCTGTCACCGGCTTTCACCGCTTTGCTGGTGCGGCTCTTGGCCTGCATCAGGGCGGCGATCTGCGTAGATTGATTATGATTGCGCGGATCGGCGACGATCAGCATTTGCCCCGGTTGAACCAGCGGCGTATCGGCATTGAGCTGCATAAAAAAGCGTGCCGCTTCCGATGGCTTGCCACCGAACAGGTAGTTGGCGTGGAAGGCGAGCGGGCCGGTTTGTTGGGCGATGCAATAGCCCGGTGCGATGCTGTTGGACTTCTGTTCCATGTCGAAAAGCCTCCTTATTTTAGGAAACTTAACATTTTCTACAGGGTGGTAACAGGTTCTGGCTCACGCTCTCGATCGGAGAATCATCTGAAAATGTTGGTGCCGCCTTACCCGCCACTCCCCGCCATCTCCCGTTCAATTACCGTCGCCAGCGCCTGCGCGGCGGAAGAGAGTTGGTGTTGCGCCAGGCGGATCAGGCCCACGCGCCGCTCGATGATCGGGCCGATCAGCGGCACGCAGACCGCCCCCAGCTCATCCATCTGTCGCTCGCACAGCGCCGGCACCGCGCTGGCGCCGAGGCCGTTGGCCACCATGCGCCCGACTGTCACCAGCTGGTGGCTCTCAAACGCCACCTCCAGCGTTCGCCCGCTGCGGGCCAGCTCCTGCTCCAGCAGCAGCCGCACCGCCGATGGCCGCTGCAGGGTGATGAAATCCAGCGTCAGCAGCTCCTTCCAGCTGACCTGCGCCTTGCGCGCTAGCGCCGAATCCTTCGGCACCACCGCCATAAAGCGATCGCGGCACAGCGGGGTAAAGTGCAGGGTGTCGCTCGGCTCCGGCTCGAAGGCGATGCCCATCTCCACCCGGCCTTCACGGATCATTTCAAATACCTGCTCGTTGATGACGTCGTGCACCGCTACGTTGATGCCGGCGTAACGATCGCGAAACGCCTTGAGGATCGGCGGCAGCGGGTTGCCGGCGAACGACGGCATGGCGGCGATCGCCACCTTGCCCATCTGCAGGGTGAAGCGCTGGCGCATCGCCTCTTCCGCGTTGTCCCAATCCGCCAGCAGCTGGCGCGCCATCGGAAAGAAGGTTTCCCCCTCCGGCGTCAGCGTCACCCGACGGGTGGTGCGTAGCAGCAGCGGCCCGCCCAGCGCGTCTTCCAGCCCACGGATCGCCAGGCTGAGCGCCGGCTGAGAAATATTCAGCCGCTCGCTGGCCTGGGCGAAATTCAGAGTGTGAGCTACCGCTAAAAACGCGCGTAACTGTTTGATGCTCATTTTCATTTTGGCTGGCGTTAACTCTTTGTTAATTGTCGGTTAACGACTGATTAATAAAAATTCTAAATGAATGCGGCATAAAAACAAAATTAACAAATCATTTTTGTGACCTGAAGATGCCCTCACGCAAGCCAGGGCATTTCGCCCTGCGCCGCAACATGCAGGGGCAACGATATGGCAGGGCTCGACAAACGCGTCGGCAGCTACCAGGAAGCGCTGGCAGGCCTGACGGACAACATGACGGTGCTGGCGGGCGGCTTCGGCCTGTGCGGCATCCCGGAGAATCTGATCGAAGAGATCCGCCGGCGCGGCGTGCGCGGGTTGACGGTGGTTTCCAACAACTGCGGCGTCGACGGGTTCGGCCTCGGGCGGCTGCTGGAAACCCATCAGATCCGCAAGGTGGTGGGATCTTACGTCGGTGAAAACGCGCTGTTCGAACAGCAGGCGCTCAGCGGCGAGCTGGAGGTGGATCTCACGCCGCAGGGCACGCTGGCGGAGAAGATCCGCGCCGGCGGCGCCGGCATCCCGGCGTTCTTCACCGCCACCGGTTACGGCACGCCGATCGCCGAAGGCAAAGAGGTGCGCGAGTTCAACGGCCGCCCCTACATCATGGAAACCGCCATCACCGGCGATTTCGCCATCGTGAAAGGCTGGAAGGCCGATCACTTCGGCAACGTCATCTACCGCCACACCGCGCAGAACTTCAATCCGCTGATGGCGACCGCCGGGCGCATCACGGTGGTGGAAGTGGAAGAGATCGTGGCGCCGGGCGAGCTGGATCCGGCGGCGATCCACACCCCCGGCATTTACGTCGATCGGCTGATCCAGGGCACCTTCGAGAAGCGTATCGAACAACGCACCCTGCGGGCTTAAGGAGATTCTCATGCTTACCCGTGAACAAATGGCGCAGCGCGTGGCGCAAGAGTTGAGGGACGGTTACTACGTCAACCTGGGCATCGGCATCCCGACGCTGGTGGCCAACTATGTGCCGGCGGGCATGGACGTGATGCTGCAGTCGGAAAACGGCCTGCTGGGGATGGGCGAGTTCCCGACTGAGCAGCAGCTGGACGCCGACATGATCAACGCCGGCAAGCAGACGGTCACCGCGCGCCTCGGCGCGTCGATCTTCGATTCGGCGCAGTCGTTCGCCATGATCCGCGGCGGCCATGTCGATCTGACCGTGCTGGGGGCGTTTGAAGTGGACGTCGAGGGCAACATCGCCTCGTGGATGATCCCCGGCAAGATGGTCAAGGGCATGGGCGGCGCGATGGATCTGGTGGCGGGGGCGGAGAACATCATCGTGGTGATGACCCACGCCGCGAAGGGCGGCGAGTCCAAGCTGCTGCCGCGCTGCACGCTGCCGCTGACCGGCGCCCGCTGCATTCGCAAGGTATTGACCGATCTGGCCTACCTGGAAATTGAAGACGGCGCCTTCGTGCTGCGCGAACGCGCGCCGGGCGTCAGCGTGGCGGAGATTGTCGCCAAAACCGCCGGCCGGCTGATCGTGCCGGAGCAAGTGCCGGAAATGCGTTTCTGAAACGGGAGGTGAATGTGCAACAACGTGAAGTGGTGATCGTGGCGGCGACGCGCACGCCGGTCGGCAGTTTTCACGGCGCGCTGGCGCCGCTGACGGCGGTGGAACTGGGCGCGGCGGCGGTGCAGGGGCTGCTGGCGCAAAGCGGCGTGCCGCCGCAGCAGATCGATGAAGTGATCCTCGGCCAGGTGCTGACCGCCGGCTGCGGGCAGAATCCGGCGCGCCAGACCGCGCTCAACGCCGGGCTGCCCGTTACGACGCCGGCGCTGACCATCAACAAGGTGTGCGGCTCCGGTTTGAAGGCGGTGCATCTGGCGGTGCAGGCGATCCGCAGCGGTGATGCCGAGGCGGTGATCGCCGGCGGCCAGGAGAGCATGAGCCAGTCGCCTTACCTGATGGCCGGCGCGCGCGCCGGTCTGCGCCTCGGTCACGCGCAGATGGTGGACAGCGTGATCCACGATGGCCTGTGGGACGCGTTCAACGACTACCACATGGGCATCACCGCCGAGAACCTGGCGGAGAAATACGCCATCAGCCGCGCCGAGCAGGACAGCTTTGCGCTGCGTTCGCAGCAGAAGGCGCAGGCGGCGCAGCAGGCCGGGCGTTTCGCGCAGGAGATCACGCCGGTGACGGTGCCGCAGCCGAAGGGGGAGGCGCTGAGAGTTGAGCGCGACCAACAGCCGCGCGACACCAGCCTAGAGGCGCTGGCGCGGCTGCGTCCGGCGTTTCGCAAGGAGGGTTCGGTGACCGCCGGCAACGCCTCGTCGCTCAACGACGGCGCCGCCGTGGTGCTGCTGATGAGCGCGGAAAAAGCCGCTGAGCTGCACTTGCCGGTGCTGGCGCGCATCGCCGGTTACGCCTCGTCGGGCGTCGATCCGGCGATCATGGGCATCGGCCCGGCGCCGGCCGCGCGCCGCTGCCTGGAAAAAGCCGGTTGGCGGCTGGAGGAAGTCGATCTGATCGAAGCCAACGAAGCCTTCGCCGCGCAGGCGCTGGCGATGGGTAAAGAACTGGGCTGGGAGGCGGAGCGGGTCAACGTCAACGGCGGAGCGATCGCGCTGGGGCATCCGATCGGCGCCTCCGGCTGTCGCATTTTGGTGTCGCTGCTGTACGAAATGCAGCGCCGCGAGGTGAACAAGGGGCTGGCGATGCTGTGCATCGGCGGCGGGCAGGGGGTGGCGCTGGCGGTAGAGCGCCCGTAAACAACCGAGGAGGGCACCATGCAGTCATCTGACTATGCGGTACTGGGCGCCGGGCTGATGGGGGTGGGCATCGCCACCCACTTTATTCGCCACGGCCATGAGGTGCTGCTGTATGACCCGGATCCGCAGCGCCTGGCGGAAGCGCCGGCGGTGGCGAGCGGCATTCTGGCCGAGCTGAGCGACGTCGGGCAGTTTGCGCATACTGAGCGCGGCGCGGCGCTGGCGCGCCTGCGCGTGACTGGCGATCTGAACGCGGTGGCGCGCGCCCGGCTGCTTATCGAGGCGATCCCGGAACGGCTCGAGCTGAAGCATGCGCTGTATGAGCAGTTGGAAGGGCTGATCGCCGACGACGCGGTGATCGCCAGCAACACCAGCGGCCTGCCGCCGGACGAGCTGGCGGCGCGCATGACCCATCCGCAGCGCCTGCTGATCGCCCATTTCTGGCACCCGCCGCACCTGATCCCGCTGGTGGAGATCGTGCCTGGCCGCGCCACCGAGCCGCGTCATCTGGCGGCGGTGCAGGCGCTGCTCGGCGGGATGGCGCTGGATGCGGTGCTGCTGGAGCGCGCCGCGCCGGGGTTTGTCGGCAACCGGCTGCAGTTTGCGGTGCTGCGCGAGGCGCTGCACATCGTCCACAGCGGCATCGCCAGCGCCGAGGTGGTGGATCAGGTGATGCGCGCCTCGCTGGGGCGGCGCTACGCCATGGTCGGCCCGCTGGAGGCCGCCGACATGACCGGGCTAGCGACGGTGGCGGACATCGCCCGCCACCTGTTCCCGGAACTGGCGACCGGCGACGAGATGATGGCGCTGGTAGAACAGCGGCTGCAGCGCGGCGATAGCGGCCAGCGCAGCGGCCGGGGATTTTATCTTTGGGATGAAGCCCGCAGGGAACGCATTCAACGGCGACGGGCGCATCAGCTGCGCTTTGCGCTGAAACCGTAATTTCGCACGCCGTACCTGACAATAACAACGATAGCGAGGTGCCCGATGAGCGTTTTAATTGCCCTGGCAGCACTGGGATTACTGATGCTGGCCGCCTACCGCGGCTACAGCGTGATTTTGTTCGCTCCGATCGCCGCGCTGGGCGCGGTGCTGTTGACCGACCCCGGCGCGGTGGCGCCGACCTTCACCGGGCTGTTTATGGAGAAGATGGTCGGCTTCGTGAAGCTCTACTTCCCGGTGTTCCTGCTGGGGGCGGTATTCGGCAAACTGATCGAGCTGTCCGGCTTTTCCCGATCGATCGTCGCGGCGGCGATCCGCATTCTCGGCCGACGCCACGCCATTCCGGTGATTGTGCTGGTATGCGCGCTGCTGACCTACGGCGGGGTGTCGCTGTTTGTGGTGGCGTTCGCGGTCTATCCGTTCGCCGCCGAGTTGTTCCGCCAGAGCGGCATCCCCAAGCGGCTGATCCCGGCCACCGTTGCGCTAGGCGCCTTCTCCTTCACCATGGACGCCTTGCCCGGCACGCCGCAGATCCAAAACATCATCCCGACCAGCTTCTTCGGCACCAACGCCTGGGCCGCGCCCTGGCTGGGGCTGATCGGCTCGCTGTTCATCATCGCGGTCGGTTTGCTGTATCTTGAACGCCAGCGGCGCAACGCGCAGTTGAAGGGGGAGGGTTACGGCACCGAGCTGCTGAACGAACCGGAAACCCCGGACGACATCAACCTGCCGAACCCGCTGATCGCCATCTTGCCGTTGATTTTGGTCGGGGTATTCAACCTTGGCTTCACCCATTGGATCCCGCAGTGGTACGGCGCCAGCCACGATCTGACGCTGCCGGGGCTGGCCAAGCCCATTACCACCGATGTGGCGAAGATCACCGCCATTTGGGCGGTGGAAGCGGCGCTGGTGTCGGGTATTCTGCTGGTGGTGGTGTTCGGCTTTCGCAATATTCGCGGCCGGCTGGCGGAAGGCAGCAAGACGGCGGTCGGCGGCGCGATCCTGGCGGCGATGAACACCGCCTCCGAATACGGCTTCGGCGCGGTGATCGCCGCGCTGCCGGGCTTTTTGGTGCTGTCGCAGGCGCTGTCGGCGATCCCCAACCCGCTGCTGAACGAAGCGATCAGCGTCACCCTGCTGGCCGGCATCACCGGATCGGCCTCCGGCGGCATGAGCATCGCGCTGGCGGCGATGTCCGACAGCTTTATCGCCGCCGCCCATGCGGCACACATTCCGCTGGAGGTGCTGCACCGGGTGGCCTCGATGGCCAGCGGCGGCATGGACACCTTGCCGCACAACGGCGCGGTGATCACCCTGTTGGCGATCACCGGCCTCAGCCACCGGCAGGCCTATGGCGGCATCTTCGCCATCACCCTGATCAAGAGCGCCGCGGTGCTGTTCGTGATCGGCGTGTTCTACCTGACCGGCATTGTTTAAAGGAGCGATACCATGAGTGTACAAGGCAAAACCGCGCTGGTGACCGGCTCGACCAGCGGCATCGGTCTCGGGATCGCGTCCGTGCTGGCCGCCGCCGGCGCGCGCGTGATCCTCAACGGCTTCGGCGATGTGGAAGCGGCGAAGACGCAGGTTGCCCGGCTGGGCGCCGCGCCGGGGTATCACGGCGCCGATCTCGGCGATGCGGCCCAGATAGCGGACATGATGCAGTATGCCGAACGTGAGTTCGGCGGCGTGGACATTCTGGTGAACAACGCCGGCATTCAGCACGTGGCGCCGCTGGATCAGTTCCCGGTGGAGAAATGGAACGCCATCCTCGCCATCAACCTGTCGGCGGTGTTCCACACTTGCCGATTGGCGCTGCCGGGGATGCGCGAGCGCCACTGGGGGCGCATCATCAACGTAGCGTCGGTGCACGGGCTGGTGGCGTCGAAAGACAAGTCGGCCTATGTGGCGGCCAAGCACGGCGTGGTGGGGCTGACCAAGACGCTGGCGCTGGAGACCGCCCGCACGCTCGTCACCTGCAACGCCATCTGCCCCGGCTGGGTGCTGACGCCGCTGGTGCAGCAGCAGATCGACAAGCGCATCGCCGCCGGTGCCGATCCGCAGCGGGCGCGCGATGAGCTGTTGGCGGAGAAGCAGCCTTCGCAAGAGTTCGTCACGCCAGAGCAACTCGGCGAGCTGGCGCTGTTCCTGTGCAGCGATGCGGCGGCGCAGGTGCGCGGCGCGGCCTGGAACATGGACGGTGGCTGGCTGGCGCAGTAGTGAGATTTTCCCCGGAGCGCGCAACGCGCTCCGTCGTTATTTCCCGCCTTTAATTAATTCCCTCGCGTGACGGTTTACCTGCGGCAATAATATTTATTTGTTATTTGCTATCTTTATTTCCAGATAATCACGAAGGGTTATTTTGGGTGAAGCGTGCGGATTGGTTTATTTCGTGCTGCGATTATTACATTGTTTTTCTCCGTGTTACAGGTGAACACGTGTTTGCTGAAATTAAATCCAACCTGAAATAATGGCAGGTTATGGCGTGAATTTTTATATCTTGCGTGCGATGTTCACATCGGTTAATTATTTCTACGTGGCTTAAGACCACCGCGTTTATAACAATAATTTTTTCGGGCAGGGGTAATAATGAGAAAAAATACAACGCCAATATTCATTGGCGGCGTCTTGCTGTCGGCGTTATCCGCCGGCGCACAGGCCGAGATCACCATTCTGGATAAAAACCCGCAGAGCAATGTGTTGCTGGCGCCGCTCAGTTTAAAGGTGGGCGGCAGCATTCGCCCCGAGTGGATCTTCAATAACGGCCCGGAGCCGGGCTATGACAAAAACGGCCACGACGGCGGCACGCGTTTTCGCTTCAGCGGCGATTATGCGCTGACGCAGGACACTTCGATCATCGGCTATTACGAGTGGGGCGTCGATCTGGCGCACGCGCTCAGCTGGGACGGGCATTATAACGAAGACGGCAAGCGCGACTATCAGCGCCAACTGTACGCCGGTTTCAAGGACGATCGTTACGGCACCCTGACCTATGGCCATCAATACGGCATCTATTATTCGGTGGTCGGCATTAAAAGCGACGTCTGGGATAACGATGGCCATGCGGGCGGCACCGGCATCGGCATTTCCGGCGACTATGACGGCGGCAATAAACCGAAAAACAGCATCAAATACACCAATGATTTCGGGCCGGTCACGCTGTACGCCAACTATTTATTGCCGGAAGACGATCTGCACACCGCGGATAACCTGATTTACCGCCGCAAGGGCGGTGGCGGGCTGGGCTTCGATTATAAGGTGACGAAGGATTTCACCTTCAGCGCCGCCTACAGTTATACCGACGCGAAGATCAAAGACAATCTGTACCACGAACAGGATTATCACCAGCAGCTGTCCGGCACCGCGTTGACCTGGCAGCCGAACAACTGGTACATCGTCGGCACCGCCAGCTACTACAAAGATTATGTGCCGAGCACCCGCCAGCGCACGCTGTCGCACTTCTTCGCCGGTGACGGCTACGGGCTGGAAGGCTTCGTCGGTTATACCTTCAATATCGACAAGCCGTTCCTCAAATCCGTCCAGCCTTATGTGGCGGCGGACTCGCTGCGGCTGAAGGGAGACGAGGCGTATCACGCCAACCACGTCTATCTTGGCGCGGGCACCACCATCGGTTACGGTCTTTCGGTGTATGTGGAGCGCACGCTGGCCAACAGCAGCGACAACGAGC
This sequence comes from Serratia sp. JKS296, assembly GCF_900215445.1. Taxonomy (NCBI): domain Bacteria; kingdom Pseudomonadati; phylum Pseudomonadota; class Gammaproteobacteria; order Enterobacterales; family Yersiniaceae; genus Serratia; species Serratia sp. JKS296. The sequence continues at coordinate 4,415,735 of NZ_OCMX01000001.1, read as the reverse complement.
CGGATTCCACCTGGATAACGGTGTTCTACGATTTCTGATTTTCACCTGCTCCAAGCCGGCGCCTGCGCCGGCTTTTTCACATGGTAATTGCGCCGCCCAGGGTTTCTCCAGAGGCGTTGCGCTCCGCCAGGTAGCGCGCCGGCGGTTTGCCCACCGCCTTTCTGAACATGGTGACGAAGCCGCTGGCGCTCTCGTAGCCCAGATCCAGCGCCACCGTCTGTACGCTCTCGCCCTGCGTCAAGCGCTGCAGCGCCAGCATCACGTGCAACTGGCGCCGCCAGTGGCCGAAGCTCATGCCCATCTGCTGTTGCAGCGTGCGGCTGAGGGAGCGTTCGCTCATGCCGATGCGCTGCGCCCACTGCCCGAGGGTGGATTTGTCCGCCGGGCTGCTCAGCATGCCTTCGGTCAACTGCCGGATGCGCGCGTCGTCGGACACCGGCAGATGCAGATTCTCGATCGGCGCGGCCGCCAACTGATCCAGCAATACCGCCGTCAGACGCCCCTCGGCGCCCTGTTCGTCGTAAAGCGGCTCGAAGGTGCTGGCCTGCAGCAGCAGCTCGCGCAGCAGCGGCGAGACCGACAGCGTGCAGCAGCTTTGCGGCAGGCCGGCGGCGGCATGTTGATCGACGAACAGGCAGTAGGCCTCGGTGGAGCCGGCGCCCTGGGCGTTGTGCAACACGTTGCCCGGCATCCACAGCGCGCACTGCGGCGGCACCAGCCACAGCCCGTTTTCCACTTCGCAGCGGATCATGCCGCGCACGGTGTAGATCAGTTGCGCCTTCCGGTGGCGGTGCGGCTCGACTTCCCAATCCTGTTCGAGGGTCGACCCCTGCAGGGCAAACAGCGGGCGCGGCACTTGATCGATATCCAGACAGTGGCGGGGGATCTGTACTTTCATGAGAATAGTTCTCAATTTGGCGGAATTGGAAAGTATTATGTCCTGATTGCGCAATGCGGTCTAGCGCCGGTGCCGATAAAGTAAGCGCCAGTCCTAAACCCTTTCGCGAGGAAACTGATTATGTCATTGGATACCGCCGATTTTCCGCTGGTGTGGATGCGCCGAAACGGGCGCGATACCCAGGCCGAGCTGGCCGAATTCAGCGCGCTGCTGGCGCGCGCCGAACCTTTTGTTCTGATCACCGACCGCAGCGTCGGCGATGAAGAAGAAGAACATGACCGCGATGCTCGCACCCAGGTGGCGCTGTGGAAACGCGATAACCGCGAGGCGCTGAAGCGGTGGGTGAAAGGCATGATCATGCTGGAGCCGGACGACGCCAAACGCGCGGCGGCGGAAGAATTCGCCGAATACGGCGCCAAATTCTGGGGCTATCCGGTGCTGGTGGCCGCCAATGAAGCCGCAGGCCGGGTATTGGCGCAGACGTTATTGATCAAATAAGGGGGAGAACACCATGCACCAGCAACAGGTGATTGAACAGCTGCTGGCCTGGATCGAACAGAGCCTGGATCAGCCGCTGACGCTGGACGATATCGCCGCCAAGTCCGGCTACTCCAAATGGCATTTGCAGCGGATGTTCAAGCAGCATACTGGCCATATTCTCGGCACCTACGCGCGCCGCAGAAGGCTGACCGCCGCCGCGCGTGAACTGCGCCTGACCGGCACCAGCGTGGCCTGCATCGCCGATACTTACCAGTTCGATTCGCAGCAGACCTTCACCCGTTGCTTCCGCAAGCAGTTCGGTCTGCCGCCGGCCAGCTATCGTCGCAGCCAGGATTGGTCGAGCTATGGCCTGCAGCCGCCGCTGCGCCTGACCGAAGCGCCATTGCCGCAGGCCGATATCGTGACGCTGCCCGCCATGCAGTTGGTGGGCCATACCCAGCGCCGCAGTTTTACCCTGGGGCAACTGGCGGCCTCCAAGTGTGAGCTGCGCCGCCACGCCTGGCGGCAGTTGCTGCAGCCGCAGGTGCTGCCGGAGGTAGTATACGGCCTTACCAGTCTGGAAGTTGACCGGCGCCGCCGGGGCAGCCCGCGCATGGCCTACACCGCCGCTCTGCCGGACGAAGGGGCGCCGGGAGAGCGGGTGACTATCGAGCAGGGCGAGTATGCCCGTTTCACCTACCAGGGACAGGCGGAAGGGTTACAAAACTTTATTGTCCGGCTGTATGACACCGCCATGCCGCAGATGAACGCCATCCGCCGGCCGGGGCAGGATATCGAGCGTTTCTACCCGGCGCAGGAGGGCAGTTGCCCGCTCGGTGGCGCGGCGATCCGCTGTGAATACCTGATCCCGATACGGCGAGAGGAAGCGTTGGCCGCCGCCAGCTAGGCGGCGGTTCTCGCAAAAAATCGCCTTCGTGGCGCGTGAGGTTACAAAAAATTGCGATATTACATCGGTAATGGTTCACACTTTGATTGATGTGCACATATAATGCGCATCCGGTCCAATCCCCCTGTTTTTCAGGCCGCAGCGAGTGGCTGCCGGCTGAAACTCATCGGGGCGAAGTGGCCGTAGAAACCGATATCCCTAATCGCCAGTGGCCTTGACCAACACGAAGATGAAAATGAGCATTCGCGCGTTATTAACCCTGTTTACGGCACTGGTTGCATTCAGCCAGGCTGCCTTCGCCGTCGTTTACCCGCTGCCGCCAAAAGACAGCCGTTTGGTGGGCGAGAATATCCAAATCACCGTACCGGAAGACAGCAAACTGCCGCTGGAGAGCTTCGCCGCCCAGTATCAGATGGGGCTGAGCAACATGCTGGAGGCCAACCCGGGCGTGGATCCGTTCCTGCCGAAGGCCGGCAGCACCCTGACTATCCCGCAGCAGCTGATCCTGCCGGACGCGCCGCGTGAAGGCATCATCATCAACAGCGCCGAAATGCGTCTGTACTATTACCCGAAAGGCTCCAACACCGTGGTGGTGCTGCCGATCGGCATCGGCCAGCTGGGTAAAGACACCCCGCTGAACTGGACCACCACCGTGCAGCGCAAGAAAGACGGCCCGACCTGGACGCCGACCGCCAAGATGCGCGCCGAATACGCGGCTGACGGCGAGATCCTGCCTGCGGTGTTCCCGGCCGGCCCGGATAACCCGATGGGGCTGTATGCGCTGTATGTCGGCCGTCTGTACGCCATCCACGGCACCAACGCCAACTTCGGCATCGGCCTGCGCGTGAGCCACGGCTGCGTGCGTCTGCGCGCCGACGACATCAAGTACCTGTTCCAGAACGTGCCGGTCGGCACCCGCGTGCAGTTCATCAACGAACCGATGAAGGCCACCGTCGAACCGGACGGCTCGCGCTACGTGGAAGTGCACAACCCGCTGTCGGCCAACGAAGAGCAGCTGCAATCCAAGGATCCGGTGCCGTTGACCATCTCTGCGCCGGTCGGCAAAGTGCTGATGGACGCCGGCGTCAACCAGAGCGAAGTGGACGCGGCGATCAAGGCCCGTTCCGGTATGCCGGTGAAAGTGAACTGATCGCCTCGGGCTCAGTGACAATGCCAAGAAGACGCCTGCGGGCGTCTTTTTTTGTGGTGTTTGGCCTGCGAACGTTGCATGGGCTTATGCAGACGCGCAGCGGGGCAGGATATCCAGTGCTAGTGCGCATGAGGCGTTTTAGGTAAACCAGGCTGGAGGACTGTCAACAACGACACGCTGTATAGTGTATGCCGCCTGTCCCCCAGCCCTGGTTCGCCGCTTGCTTGGCAAGCGGCTTCGTTAATGTCAGGGAAATTGGTAGTACAACTTTCCAACGACAATATTCAATGCGGGAATATCATCAGAGGTGTTGCTGCTTTGAAGGGCTTCTATTGCACCTTCTGTCCAGTACAGTAAATCGCTGATAACAAGGGGGCTCAATATTGAAGGATCGATACTGTATACTTTTCCGATGAAAGCAGACAGTTTCAAACTGATATAGACAAATACGTTCCCATTGGGCGTGGTGATCATGTTGTCGCATTCTTTTTTAAGAATATGCAGAGCATTAACAAGCTCATCTTTTTGTTCTTTAGTCGCCATGATATTGTCCTCTTAAAGAGCCGCTACCAGAAGCGGTGTGAAGTCTTTGACAAAGTCTTTTATATATCCTAAGGCCTCCTTTAAATTTTCCTGTTGGATTTTTAGTTTTTCTTCTTTTATTTTTTTATCGATAATGTTGTCATCGATAATCGAGATTAACCCTTCATGGTACCGCTGGAAGGCCTCAATCGCCTGTTCGGCCGCGGTGGGGTTTTTGATACTTTTTTGCGTCAGGTTATTGAGCGTGATAATGTTATCGATATAGACAGCGGACTTTTCCATGTCAGAGGGTTGAGGGGATTTGGGCGTTCTTTTGTTAAAATTGTCGACGGTGAAGTTGAAAATGTCCTGTTTCATTACGTCATCATATTGCGTCTTTAGCTGATGGATATCTTGCTTAACCAACTCCATATTATCATTCTGGTTTTTTCCTTCTTGTTTAATCAATTTGGCAATGTCGCGTCCGTTTTTTTCCTCTTCAGCGAGCCTTTGCAAGAACCCCGCCAGGTTACTGACGGACTTTTTTTGGTTATCGGTGAGGTTAGCCAGCGATTTTACCGATTCGGCTTTGGTCAATGCCTTGTCCACAAGATCGCCCACCGGGTATGTCGGATCCGCTGTGTACACCGTCAGGGCGGAGAGATAGCTGGAGAAAGCAGAGAGAATGTCCAGGTCCGGCTGGAACATCTGTAGATCCAATGGCATAAGGTTAAGTAGCATAACATTATTATTTTTGAAGTCCTGAGGCGTGGCGCAAAGAGGTGAGTTTGGATTAGGTACAGATGACTCGTTAATTCTTACTGTTATCTTTCCGTCTGTATTAAATTTGCAATTAGGTTGAGTCGCGTAGACAACAACGGCCCGTTTTTGTTGAAGCGCCAACAATACGTCAAAATATTTTTTTGATTCGCCTATAGCTTCATGCCCGGCAGTGACTGTTTCTTTAGTATGGTTGATAGTGAGTTTTCCGGAACTGCAGCTAACCAGCAATAATGTGATGGCTAGCATGGAAATGGATTTTTTTGTTTTCATGGCCTTTCTCGCTGTGGTCGTTAAATTATTAACAGTAACAATTTTTCAAGGCATTTAGGACGAGTGTTATAGCAATGGAATTTTGACCTTCAAAGACGGAAGGCGCATCAAAGGAATGCTAATAAGAATGATGTATTCCAAGGTTGCTATTGTGATTTTTATTTCTTCATAGTCTGCAAATCATTATCGTGATAAGATAAGCTTTCATGGTGTTATTATTAAATCTACTGCTTATCTTGCATTATTCCAGTTGATTTATGTCTGACTTGTGCGCGTTCTAATAAATTGTGTCATTCATCGTCCTGGTATCTTTATTGTCGATATTTTATTCCAGATGTGGCGATGCTGGCAGGATAAGCTGATGGGATATTTGGGTAACGGCTCCTTCGCCTGAAGTGGTGGCATTCTGCTGTGTCGGCCTGATTGTCACTATTCTCACATTTTCGGCATGCCGGTAGCCTTGTCTATACGTCACTCTGCAATTATTCCAATAAAAACTATCGCTAATTAATAAGTTATATCTACTCCCTTATCGCCTGCCATTGAAAAAATTCTCGCAAAAAATCCGTACTGTGAAAATAAGATCACACAAGCGTAACAAAAGGTAAACAAACCCCTCCTATATTGGCTGCTTCGCTTTTGGAGGGAGTGTCATGCGTAACTGGAACGAACCGAAAAAGAACAAAGCGCACATCGAACTGATCCCGATGATCGACGTGATGATGTTTTTATTGGTGTTTTTCGTCTTGATCAGCCTGAACGTCATCCCGGCGCTCGGGCTGAAAACGCAGTTGCCGTCCGCCGGCAGCGCGCAACAGCTGAAACCGCAGAAGAAAGCGATCATCACGCTGGGGGCCGACGAACAGCTGCAGCTGGATGGCCAGCCGATCGCGCTCGACGCGTTGGTCAACACGCTGAAACAACAGCAGCAGGCCAACCAGACCACCACCATCATCGTCAACAGCGATAAAGGCGTGGCGGTCGAGCGGCTGGTGGCGGTCATGGACAACCTGCGCCAGGGCGGCTTCTTCTCCGTCTCCATCGCGACACGGAAGCTGTGACATGTATCTGCTCTATCGCTCACGTCATCTTTTCAGCTGGTTGCCGGCGCTGATTGTCGCCGGTTGCCTGCTGTTCGCCAGCCAACAGGCGGCGCTGAAGATCCAGCCGCGCTATGACGAAACCGCCATTGAACTGGCGCTGGTGGAACCTGAACCGGCGCCGGAACCCCAACCGGAAACGCCGCCGGAACCTCAGCCCGAACCGCCGCCGCCCGAGCCCGAGCCGGAGCCGATCCCCGAACCGGTGGTGCCGGCGCCGGAACCGATCGTGGAAGCCAAGCCGGTGCCGAAGCCACAGCCGAAGCCCAAACCCAAACCCAAACCGGTGAAAGAGAAAGCCAAACCGGTAGAGAAACCCAAACCGACGCCGGCGCCTGCCGTACCGCGCGCGCTGGCCAGCAAACCGGCGGCGCAGCCCGCACCGGCCGCCCCCGCGGCGCCGAAGGTGAACGCGCAGGCGATAGAAAACGGCTACCTGCTGGCCTTGCGCCGTGAGCTGGAACAGCGCAAGCGCTACCCGAGCGGGCGGCAGGCCTCGCTCGAGCGTCCGCAGGGCAACGTCGAGGTGTGGTTGGAGGTCGATCGCAGCGGGCGGGTGCTCTCTTCCGGCATCGCCAACAAAGCCGCCAGCATGCTGCTGAATCGCGCGGCGATGAGCAGCCTGCAAAGCATCAGTTCAGTGAAGCCGTTCCCGAGCGAGGCGTTCGCCGGGCAAACAACCAAAAGATTTACCGCGACGTTCAATTATCAGGCGCCTTAGCGCAAGGGTTAATCGTTTGATTTTTATGGGATGCACACAATGAAATCGTTTAATCGTTCTGGGATCTATCTGGCGGTGATGCTGCCGGGCGCCGCGCTGGCGGCCGACGCCACCGATGTCGGCACCATCAGCGTCAAGGGGCAGTCGCTCGGCGGCGGCATGATGGTGCAGGATGACAGCGCCAAGGCGCGCTCCACCGTCACCAAAGAAGCGATGGACAAAATGCCGTCGGCGGCCAACGCCATCGATAAACTGAAATACACGCCGGGCTTGAACGTCAACAGCAACGACGCCAGCGGCCTGAGCGGCGTGGACTACACCATGCGCGGCATGAACTCGGATCAGATCGGCCTGTCGATGGACGGCATCCCGATCAATGACTCCGGCAACTACGCGGTCTACCCGAACCTGCTCGGCGATGCGGAGAACCTGGAAGAGGTGTTCGTCACCCAGGGGTCTTCCGAAGCGGACGGCCCGCACATCGGCTCCAGCGGCGGCAACATCGGCCTGGTGACGCGCCGCCCGGCGAAAGACTTCGGCGGTTTCGTCAAGCAGACGCTGGGCAGCAACAGCCTGAGCAAAACCTTCGCCCGCCTGGAAACCGGCGAGTATAACGGCTTCAGCAACTGGCTCTCCTATTCGCACACCGAGGCGAAGAAATGGCGCGGCGAGGGGCGGCTGTACTCCGACAAGTTCGAGATGAACTCGCTGTATGAAGACGGCAACGGCAACAGCAGCAATCTGGTGATGAAGTACAACCGCCAGAACAACACCAACTACAACACCCTGAGCAAGGCGCAGTTCCAAAACGACGGTCGTGACACCGATTATGTCACCTCGCCGGAGTACAACAGCAAAGGGCAGTTGAACAAGTATTACAAGATTGAACGCAACCCGTTCGAGAACTTTACGCTGTCGTTCACCCAGAAACTGCAGCTGCGCGACAACCTGTCGCTGACTCTGCAGCCCTATTACTACTGGGGCAACGGCGGCAGTTTCAACGGCCAGACGGCGTCGGTATTGTCCAGCACGTCGGACAGAGCCGGGCAGTATGACCTCAGCAACCTGCAGTCCAACACCTATTACCGCCCGTCGTGGACCCAAACCTGGCGGCCGGGCATCACCACCAAGCTGAAATGGGACATCAACGAGCAGCACAGCCTGGACGTCGGTTATTGGTACGAGCGCGCGCGCCAGTTGCAGACTCAGCCGTTCATCAGCATCAAGGGCGACGGCAACCCGTCACAGATTTGGGGGAAACCTGGCGGTTCCGATCAGGTGAAGGACGCCAACGGCAACACCGTGCAGGGACGCAACCAGTACACCATCACCCCGGCGCAGAAAGTGTGGCTGCAGGACACCTGGTTCGCCACGCCGGACTGGACCTTCGTCGGCGGCCTGGCCTATCAGTATGTGGAGCGCAAAGGGGACAACCGCGGCAGCCTGTACAACGTGCCGGAGAAGCGCAAAGCCACCTATCACGAATTCCTGCCGAACTTCAGCGCCAGCTATAAGGTGAACCAGGAAAACCAGGTGTTCTACAACCTGACGCGCAACATGCGCACGCCGCCAAACTACGTGCTGTACAACGTCGGCGACTCGCTCAGCACCAAGCCGGAACTGAGCTGGAACCACGAGCTGGGCTGGCGTTTCCAGCAAGAGGACATGCTGCTGAGCGCCACGCTGTTCTACATGCGCTACAGCGATCGCCAAATCTCCACCACCAACGCGGCCGGCGACTACGAGATGATGAACATCGGCAACGTGGAGAACAAAGGGCTGGAGCTGGAGTGGAGCGGCCAACTGCCGCATAACTTCAACTACTACACCTCTTATACCTATACCCAATCGAAGCAGAAGAGCGACATCGTCAGCAATGGCGGGCAGCCGCTGCCGACCTCCGGCAAAGAGGTGCCGAACGTGCCGAAAAACCTGCTGAACATGACGTTGGGTTATGACGACGGGCTGTATTACGGCAGCGTCAGCGGCAAGTACGTCAGCGCGTTCTACGGCGATCTGACCAACGACGAGAAGATCGGCGGCCGCACGGTGTTCGATCTGGCGGCGGGGGTGCATCTGCCGGTGGACAAGAAAATCGTCAAAAGCGCCGCGCTGCGCTTTGGCATCAGCAACCTGTTTGACAAGGAATACCTGACCTCGGTGCGCACCACCACCTTCAACGCGGCGCCCTACGGCGGTGTGAAGGCCAGCACGCCGTATTACAACGTCGGCGAAGAACGCACCTTCAGCGTCTCGCTGGAAGCCACCTTTTAACTGAATACCCCGCTGCCTGCCGTGCGGCGGGGAAGAGGAAACCTGTATGGACGCCAATCTGTTGCACGACATTATTTTCTACGTGATGTACGCCGCGCTGGCGATTGCGCTGGTGATCATCATCGAACGCACGCTGTACTTCGCCTATACCCAGCGCCAGGCACGCCGGCTGGAGCAGGCGCTGACGCCGGAGGTGCGCCGCGCCGCCGATTTGCCCGACGCGCTGACCCAGCGCAACAGCCTGCCGATGGCGGTGATCGCGCCGGTGCTGGCGCAGAAACACCGCGCCGGCGACCGCGAGGCGATCGGCGATCTGATCGACGCCCAGTACCTGCTGAGCAAGCCGCCGATGGCGCGCGGCCTGTGGCTGCTGGAAACCGTGGTCACCGCCGCGCCGTTGCTGGGGCTGCTCGGCACGGTGATGGGGATCATCGAAACCTTCAAGGCGCTGGCCGCCTCGGGGGTGTCCGAGCCGAGTCTGGTGTCGGCCGGCATGGGCACCGCGCTGTACGCCACCGGGCTGGGCATCGCCATCGCGCTGCTGTGCCTGGTGGCCAACAATTTTCTGCAGAGCCGCATGGAGCGCATCAACGAACTGCTGAAGGTGCTGCTGATCCGCGCCGGTCAACCGGCCAGCCGTCCGGAGAGCGGCAGCGGCGAACAATGGGTTGACAGCGGAGCGCCGCGCTATGCCTAATGGCCATCCAGCACGGCGGCCGAGAGGCCGCCTTTATACGGCATTGTGGAGCGGTTGTTTGTTGATGTTGAGCCAGAGCGCTGCGGCGCGTTTTGCTATTCCCGGTTACGAGCTGGTGTACACCGCGCCGGTGGAAACCGCGCTGCAGGCCGACGACCTGCGCAACACCGCCGAGGTGTGGCGCGAGATGTTCGACGCGGCGAAAACCCGCATCGACCTGGGGCAGTTCTACGTGGCGAATCAGGACGGTTCGCTGCTGGACGGCGTGCTGCAGCACCTGAAGGCGGCCGGCGAGCGCGGGGTGAAAATCCGCTTTTTGGTCGAAGAGAAGGGCCTTCGCATTTCTACCGCCGAAACGCTGGAACAGCTGAAGGCGATCCCCAATCTGGAGCTGCGCATCATTCCTTACCAGAAGCTGAGCGGCGGCATCCTGCACGCCAAGTATCTGCTGGTGGACGGCGAGCAGGCGTTCGTCGGCAGCCAGAACTTCGACTGGCGCGCGCTGGAACACATTCACGAAACCGGGCTGCGCATCAGCGACGCCAGGGTGGTGGGGCAGATCCAGGCGATCTTCGAACAGGACTGGCGGGCGCAGGCGCTGCTGGCGCAGGATAAGCCGGTGCCGGCGCTGCCCGACTCGCCGCCGACCGCGCCCCCGCAGGGCAACTATCTGGTGGCCAGCCCGCGCGCCTACAATCCGGCAGGGGTGATCGACTCGCAGGCCGAGCTGCCGCGCCTGCTGGCCGACGCCAAACGGCGGGTGCGGGTGCAGGTGATGGACTACGCGCCGCTGTCGTTCGGCCCGGAACGCAGCCGTCCCTTCTATGCGGTGATCGACAACGCGCTGCGCAGCGCGGCGGCGCGCGGCGTGCAGATCGAGCTGATGGTGGCAAACTGGAACACCAAAAAGCCGGATATCGCCTGGCTGAAGAGCCTGGCGCTGGTGCCGAACGTGCAGATCAAGGTGGTGACCATTCCGCCGGCCAGCAGCGGCTTCATCCCGTTTGCCCGGGTGATCCACAGCAAGCTGATGACCATTGATGATGAGATCGCCTGGGTGGGCACCAGCAACTGGACCGGCGGCTATCTGGACAACTCGCGCAATCTGGAGTTGGTGCTGCACAGCACGGCGATGAGCGGGCGGTTGGACCAGCTGTACCAACAGCTGTGGGACAGCGTCTACGCCGAGCCGTTGAAGCTGGATTACGATTACCCGACGCCCAAACCGGGCGGCGAATCCTGATAATCAGGGCGCGGTTAACCCCCGCGCCCTGTGTTTTTTACCGCCGCCAGCCGGCTTTCTCCAGCGCCGTCACCAGCTGTTCGGCGCTCAACCCTTCCGCCCGATGGCCGTTGCCGCTGACAGTATTGGCCGCCAGCAACGCATTGACGATCGCTTCTTCCACCGCTTCCGCCGCCGCGGCGAACAGCGCCGAAATGTAGTCGTTGTTCACCATGCGCAGCGGCGTGGTGAAATCGCCTTTATTGGCGTAGTCGGCGGGCGGCAGGCCGTCGTTGCCGGTGGCGAAGGCGATGAAAATGTCGCCGCTCGAATCCTCGGTGCCGCCGCCGGTGCGGGCGATGCCGATGCTGGCGCGCTGCGCCAGCCGCGCGCACTGGTGCGGCAGCAGCGGCGCGTCGGTCGCCAGCGCCACCACGATGGAGCCCATGCCGGGATGCGGCAACTGCGGCGTGAACGGCGAGGGGAGATGCCCCAGGTGGCGGCCCACCGGGTAGCCGCCCACCAACAGCGACTCGCGCTTGCCGTGGTTGGCCTGCACGATGGCGCCCACCGTCCAGCCGCCTTGATCGGCGGGCAAGCGGCGCGATGCGGTGCCGCTGCCGCCTTTGAATTCATGGCAGATCATGCCGCTGCCGCCGCCGACCGCGCCTTCCTGCGGCAAGCCGCTCCGGGCCGCTTGCTGCGCTTCGCGCACGTGTTTAGCCTTGACGTGAAAGCCGTTGATGTCGTTGAGCAGGCCATCGAAGGTTTCCATCACCACCGGCATATTCCAGTACACCGCGTTGTCGCTCGCGGGCAGCGCTTCACGCTCCAGCGCGATCAGCGCATCGCGCACCACGCCCACGCTGTGGGTATTGGTGAAGGCGATTGGGCTGGTCAGCAGGCCCGCTTCGCGCACCCATTCCAGGCCGGTGGCGTCGCCGTTGCCGTTCAGCACGTGCACGCCGGCGAAGCAGGGCGCGTGGCGGGCGGAGCCGGGGCGCGGTTCGATCACCGTCACGCCGGTGCGCACGCTGCGCCCGTCCGCCAAGTCGGCATGAATGCTGGCATGGCCGACGCGCACGCCGGGCACGTCGGTGATGGCGTTCAGCGGGCCGGGCGTGCCCTGGCCGATGATGATGCCCAGATCCTGAGCGCGCTGCGTCATGGTTATTCTCCTTCTATAGAGGGGGCGGCGAGGGGCGCCGTCTGGCGGCCGCGCAGATGGTTCAGCGCCAACCCGAAGCCGATGATGCCGGCAATGATAATAAAGTCTTTCAGGCTGCTGGCGATCAAAATCGTCCACAGCACGTACAGGCAGCACAGCAGCGCCACCACCACCGGCAGCGGCCACAGTGGCATCAGGTACGGGTGGTGGAAGTGGCGGCGACGGCGACTGATCAGCGCCGCCACCGCCATGATGATGTACACCAGCAGCAGCAGGATCACGGTGAATGAGGTCAGCGATTCGAGATCGGAGCAAAACGCCAGCAGCGCCGAGGGCACGCCGAACAGCAGGGTGGCGATCCAGGGGGTGCCGAAACGCGGGTGGATGATTTTCAGCGCCCGGTTGAACGCCGGCAGCCAGAAGCCGTCACGTCCGCTGGCGAACATCATGCGGCTGAACTGCGCCACGATGGCGATAATGGCGTTGAACACCGACAGATAAATCGCGCCGCTCACCACCCGCGCCAGCGTCGGGCCGCCGAGCTGGGTGACCACGTAGCCGACCGGATCGGCCTGTTTGGCCATCTCCGTCAGCGACGGCGAGCCGATCAGCAGGGCGGTGAACGGCACCAGTTCCACCAGCACCACGATGGCCAGCGTCAGCATGATCGCGATCGCCATCGGCCTGCCCTGTTCGCGCATGTCTTCCGCCATGTACACCGCCGCGCCGTAGCCGTTGTAGGAGAACAGCGCGACCCCGACCATGGCGACGATCAGCGGCAGCGATACCGGCGCCAGGCTGCCCTGCGCGTCCAGCATCACCGGCGCGGTGAGGATCTCCGTACTCTGATGCGGGTGGCTGAAGCCGAGCCAGGCGATCAGCGCCAGCACCGCCACTTCCACCACCAGAAAGGCGCCGGTCAGCAGGGCGTTGGCCTTGATGTTGAAAATGGCGCAGATACCGCCGACCAGCACGGTGAGCATGCCGGCGGTGGAGGCGTCGAATTGGGTGCCCAGCGCGGTATTCAGGTAGGGCACTGCGCCGGTGGCCAGCACCGCTGGCACGAACAGCGAGGCGCTGAGGATAAACAGGTAGGTCTGCAACCCGCACAGGGTGCCGAACAGGCGCTTGATGATGCTGTATTCGCCGCCGGCGCTGGGGTGTGCGGCGCCGAGCTCGGCATAGCACAGCGCGATGGCGGCGGCGACGCAGGCGGCGATCAGAAACGACAGAAAGGCGCCGCTGCCGGCGTTGGCGATCGCCAGCGGCGCGATAACGAAGATCGAACTGGCCGGCGTCACGCCGGACGCGGTGATCATTACCACGTCGAGGACGCTGAGATTGCCTTTGAAGGTGTGTTCAGGGGCGGACTCTTTCATTGGGAACTACTCCATTAACGCTTGGGTGAATTGTTGTTGCCGCCAGAAGGGCGGCTCTGTTGTCCTGCGTAAAGATGAAATGGAGCGCGTGGAAATACCGGGGAAGCGAACTTCCCCGGAAAGGACTTTTCGTTATTCTGGGATTACCCCTGCCCCGACGGGAAGCTGAAGCTGGCGAGCCGGGCGTCGCCGGAGGCCGGCCAGCGCTGGGTCACGGTCTTGCGTTTGGTGTAGAACCTGACCGCGTCCGGGCCGTAGGCGTGCAGATCGCCAAACAGCGAGCGCTTCCAGCCGCCGAACGAGTGGTAGGCCACTGGCACCGGCAGCGCCACGTTGATCCCCACCATGCCGACCTGAATGCGGCTGGAGAAGTAACGCGCCGCTTCGCCGTCGCGGGTGAACAGGCAGGTGCCGTTGCCGTATTCGTGGGCGTCGATCAAGGTCATCGCCTCCTGCAGCGACGCCGCGCGCACCACGCCGAGCACCGGGCCGAAGATCTCTTCCTGATAGATGCGCATGCCCGGCGTCACGCGATCGAACAGCGTCGGGCCGAGGAAATACCCCTGGCTGGGGCGGCCGTCGTCGCCGGTCACGCTCAGCTCGCGGCCGTCCACCAGCAGCTCGGCGCCTTCGGCCACGCCCTGCTCGATATAGCCTTTCACCTTCTGATAATGCTGTTGGGTCACCAGCGGCCCCATGTCGTTGCGATTGTCGCTGCCGGGGCCGACGCGCATGGCGGCCATCTGTTGCCGCAGCCCGGCGATCAGCGCATCGGCGGTGCCTTCACCCACCGCGACCACCAGCGGGATGGCCATGCAGCGCTGGCCGCAGGAGCCGAACGCCGCGCCCATCAGCGCGCCGACCGCGCCGGGGATATCGGCGTCCGGCAGCACCACCGCGTGGTTCTTGGCGCCGCCCAGCGCCTGCACCCGTTTGTTCTGACCGCAGCCGGTGTGATAGATGTGCTCCGCCACCGGCGTTGAGCCGACGAAGCTGATTGCTTTGACGCGCCCGTCATGCAGCAGCGTCTCCACCGCTTCGCGATCGCCGTTGACCACGTTGAGCACCCCCGGCGGCAGCCCGGCTTCCGCCGCCAGCCGCGCGATATACAGCGCGGCGGAAGGGACGCGCTCGGAAGGCTTCAGCACGAAGGTGTTGCCGCAGGCGACCGCCATCGGCCACATCCACAGCGGCACCATCGCCGGGAAGTTGAACGGCGTGATGCCCGCCACCACCCCCAGCGGCTGAAACTCGCTCCAGCTGTCGATGCCTGGGCCGGCCTCTTTGCTGTGTTCGCCTTTCAGCAGTTCCGGCACATAGCCGGCGTATTCGATATTCTCGATGCCGCGCTGCAGTTCGCCCAGGGCGTCGCTGAGCACTTTGCCGTGCTCGGCGGTGATCAATTGGCAGACGGCGTCGGCATGTTGCTCCAGCAGATCCTTGAGCTTCATCATGATGCGCGCGCGTTTCAGCGGCGGGGTATCGCGCCAGGCGGGATAGGCCTGTTCGGCGGCGGCGATGGCGCGCTCCACCGTGGCGCGGTCGGCCAGCTGCACCTCCTGCGCCGATTGGCCGGTGGCCGGGTCGTAAACCGGCTGGCTGCGTTCGCCGCCGGCGGCGGGCTCGCCGTTGATCCAATGGGTGATGGTCATGATTCTCTCCTTATTCGGTGGCGTTGAGGGCGTCGCCGACGGCGTTGATCAGCGCGTCGATCTGCGCTTCGCTGCTGATGAACGGCGGCGCCAGCTGCAGGGTGTCGCCGCCGTAGCGCACGTAAAATCCGCTTTCCCAGCAGCGCATCGCCGCCTCGAAGGGGCGCCGCGCCGGTTCGCCGGGCCGCGCCGCCAGCGTGATGCCGGCCGCCAGGCCGATATTGCGAATGTCGGCGACGTGTTTGGCTCCTTGCAGGCTGTGCACCGCGCGTTCGAAATAGGGCGCCAGCGCCTGTACGCGCTCCACCATCTGTTCGCGCTGCAGGATGTCCAGCGTCGCCAGCGCGACCGCGCAGCTGACCGGATGGGCGGAGTAGGTGTAGCCGTGCGGGAATTCGAGCTGGTAGTCCGGCTCGCCGCCGTTCATGAAGGTTTGGTAGATCTCCGGCCGCACCACCACCGCGCCCATCGGCTGCGCGCCGTTGGTCACCTGTTTGGCGATGTTCATGATGTCCGGCGTGACGCCGAACGCCTCGGCGCCGGTCATCGCGCCGCAGCGGCCGAAGGCGGTGATCACTTCGTCGAAGATCAGCAGAATGTCATGCTGGGTGCAGATCTCGCGCAGGCGCTGCAGATAGCCGACCGGCGGCACGATCACGCCGGCGGAGCCGGAGAACGGTTCGACGATCACCGCGGCGATCGTCGAGGCGTCGCGCAGCGCGATGATGCGGTTGAGCTCTTCCGCCAGCTCCGCCCCCTGTTGCGGCATGCCGCGCGAAAAGGCGTTGCCGGCCAGCAGGGTGTGCGGCAGGTGGTCCGCCTCGGCGCCGGCGCCGAACGCCTTGCGGTTGCCGGCGATGCCGCCGACCGAGATACCGCCGAAGTTAACGCCGTGGTAGCCCTTTTCCCGGCCGATAAAGCAGGTTTTGCCCGCCTGGCCTTTGGCGCGCCAGTAAGCGCGCGCCATTTTCAGCGAGGTGTCCGCCGCTTCCGAGCCGGAGCCGGTGAAGAACACGTAATCCAGCCCCGCCGGCGTCAGCGCTTTGATTTTGTTGGCTAGCTCGAACGACAGCGGGTGGCCGAACTGAAACGCCGGCGAGTAATCCAGCGTCGTCAGCTGGCGCTGGGCGGCGTCGGTGATTTCCTGCCGGCCGTGCCCCAATCCGCAGCACCACAATCCGGACAGGCCGTCGAAAATCTTTCTGCCGTCGTGGCTGGTGTAATACGCCCCCGCGGCTTGAGTAATGATGCGCGGCTGCGCTTTAAAATTGCGGTTGCCGGTGAAAGGCATCCAATGGGCCTCTAATCCTGCGGCATCGAGGTTATTTAGCGGGTGATTTTCAGCGGCCATGTTTTCCTCCGAACAGGAAAATAAGAGCGATTAATGAAATAAACTGAGTTGTTAACGAATTGTTGTGCGAAATTGACTATGTACCGCTTGTTCTCTACTGTGAATAATCATATGTCGAAACTTACTTAAGGTTTTATGCAAGTAAAAAAGCGCGCGCTGTTAGGACAATTGTCGGATATGGATCTGCGTTTGCTGCGGGTATTCAAGGCCGTGGTCGACTGCGGCGGCATGAGCGCCGCCGAACTGGAGCTGAATATCAGCCTGTCGACCATCAGCAAGCACATCAAGGATCTGGAACAGCGGCTGGGCCTGACGCTGTGCCAGCGCGGGCGTGAGGGCTTTGCGGTCACCGACGAGGGGCTGATTATCTACCAGGAAACCGTCAACCTGCTGGCGGCCACCGAGGCATTCCGGCGCGGGGTGGACGAGGTGCACCAGCGCATGGGCGGGCAGCTGCACGTGGCGATATTCGACCATACGGTCAGCAATCCGCAGGCGCAGATCGGCCGGGCCATCGCATTATTCAGCGAGCGCGCGCCGGAGGTTTCTTTGCAAATGTACGTGGAGCCGATTAATACCATTGAACGCGGCGTCATTGACGGGCAATTTCAGGTTGGCGTTATTCCCATGCACCGCAGCGCGGAAAGTTTATCTTATCATTCGTTATTCAGTGAGAGGATGTTCTTATATTGCGGCGCGCAGCATGAATTATTTTCCGGCCCCCATGAAACATTAAATTGGGATCTGCTGCACAATTATGCCTTCGCCGGATTAGGCTATCATTCGCCGAATATGGAACTGAGCCTGCAGCAACATTTGCATCGCAAGGCGACGGGGTTTGCGCAGGAGTCGATCGCCACGCTGATCCTGTCCGGCAAATACGTCGGCTTTTTGCCGGATCACTACGCGGCGTTTTTCGTGGCGCAGAATATGATGCGGGCGATCAAACCGGCGCTGTTCCGCTATCACTGCGAATACTCCAGCGTGCTGCGCCGCTCGCCGGTGCCGCAGCGGGTGGTGAAGCTGTTCCATGAGTGCCTGCTGGCGGCCCACGGAACAGCGTGACGCTTACTGTTCTTTCTTCTTGCCGAAGATTCTGATCAGCGCGCCGACCAGGATGCCGACCGCGATGCCGGCGAAGATCCAGCCGATGATGCCCATTTCCTTACTCCTGCTAGTGCGTTGATCTGATTATACCCGTCATACTTGAAACTGCATCTGTGTTGGCTGCGAGTGCGTACGCCAGTCACTTACTTGAGTAAGCTCCTGGCGAGCCGCCTCTTGCCGCCGGGATGCAGCTCCAACTATTTAGGGTAGATATCATCATTCGACGCGAAACGCCTCTTCGATCATCCGTTGCCGCTGCGCCGGCGCATAGTCGATCCAGGAATTCTTGCTGTTGGATTTCTCCAGCGCCACCGCCAATTCCTGGCCGGAAATCGGCAAATCGTCCTGCCAGAACGGCGCGATGGCGTGGCGGGTGATGAAATCGGTCAGGTAGCTCTCCGGGCTGCCCTGCCAGTGCGGGTACAGTCTGGCGGCCAGCTCGGCCATCAGCGCGCGCTGCTGCGGCTGTTCGCTGTTTTCCAACAGGGCGAGGAACGGCAGCAGCAGGCGACCGCAGACCTGCCCGTGGTGGTAGTCGCGCAGCGCGCCGATCTCGCCGGCGATGCCGTGAATGACCCCCAGCCCGGCGGCGCTCAGCGTCAGCCCGCCGAGGTAGGAAGCCTGCATAATGGCTTCGCGCGCCGCGTCGCTGCGGTTGAGCGCCGGCCAGGCGGCGAGGAAGTGGCGGATGCCGCTCAGCGACATGTCGCGCGTCATGGCGCCGGCGGTTTTCGACAGATAGGCCTCGAACAGGTGGGTGAAGGCGTCGATGGCGCAGTAGGCCAGCACCTTGTCCGGGGCGCCCGCCAGCAGCTGCGGATCGAGAATGGCGGTGTGCGGCACGAAGTTGTTATGGCGCAGCGAGGCTTTCACCTTGCTGATCTGGGTATCGGTGATCACCGCGTTCTGCGTCACCTCGCTACCGGTGCCGGCGGTGGTGGGAATGGCGATCAGCGGCAGGGTGGCGCCGCTGATTTTGCTGTCGCCCACCTTTTCCATATAGCGCAGCGTTGGCAGCGGGTGCTCAACCAGCGCGGAGAACGCTTTGGCGGCGTCCAGCACGCTGCCGCCGCCGATGGCCACCACGCGCCGCGCCTGTCCGCGCCAGCGCGCCACCCAGGCGTCGATTTCCTGCGGCGACGCCTCGTGGCTGACGATCTCGGTGCCGATGAACAGCGGTGCCAGCGATTCGCGCAGGCCGGCGTACACCGGGCCGTTGAGAAAAGATCGGCAGCTGAACAGCAGCGTCGGCTGCGGATCGGCAAGCAGCAGCGGCGACAGCTGTTGGATGCTGCCGTGGCCGAACCAGGTCTGGCGGTTGGCGATGATGTGGCTGACGGACATGAGGTCTCCTTGACGGCGTTGCAGGTCGCGATGCCACAGCATAAGCCAGCGGGCGCGGAGCGGCCACCGCTTTCCCCGCCGCGGCAACCTGTGAGTTGTTTAACATGTAAACGATCGCGTTCTTGCATTTCGGCGCTGCGGATGCTTTTTTTAACAGTACCGGCCGCCATGCGGCCGACCCCATCCGGAATCGGTAGGTTGTTAATGTATTAATAATGGCGAGGCGGGTATGGAAATTCAGGTTGAACGCTTGTCTGCGGTGATCGATGCGGTGGCCAGCCCGCGCTTTTATCCCAGCCTGTTGAATTGGCTGGAAGGGTTCTTCGCCTTCGACAACGCCATCGTCTATGCCTTCGAACGCGGTCGGCCGCCGCATTGCCTGATCAAAACCGAGCGGGAAAACAGCGATGCGGTCAACCAGCTCTACCAACAGGGCGCCTACCTGCAGGATCCGTTTTACCGCGCGCTGAGCGACGGCGGCGAAGGTGAGGTGCTCACGCTGCGCCAGCTGGCGCCCTGCGGGTTTTATCACAGCGACTATTATCGCAATTTTTATCGCAAGACCGGCTGGCACGACGAGGCCGGCGTGCTGCTGCAGCTGACGCCGGAGCGCGGGCTGGGGGTGTTCTTCGGCTCGGCGCGCCGCACGGTGGCGGTGCGCTACCCGCAACGGGCGGATCTGCGCAGCGCGTTGACGCTGGTGAAAAGCGTGGCTCGGTTGCACGGTGAGGTGGTGGCGGCGCCGGCCGAGGACGCGACGGTGAACAGCGACGGCGCCCAGGCGCGCTATCTGCTGACGCCGCGCGAGCGCGAGATCGTCGATCTGATCCTCGCCGGCTGCGGTTCGCCGCAGATTGCCGACCGGCTGTTCATCAGCCTCGGCACGGTAAAAAACCACCGCAAGAACATCTACGGCAAGCTGAACATCGGTTCGCAGGCCGAACTGTTCAGCCTGCTGCTGACCGCCCCGCAGCGGCGCAGCGCGTGAATGTATCGATGTATCCCCTATAGCTTTCAAGCTACAGCTAGGCGGCCAGGACGATAGTCCCCAGGAGCTTACTTAGGTAAGTGACTGGGGTGAACGTCAGCAGCCAACAACGCTGTAGTTTGAAAGATGAAGGGGACGAATGTCCCTAAGGGGACATAGCGAACGATCCCACTGCTCCTGATAATCCGATGTCATGGCATAGGCAATCGGGAGTGCGGCAGTGAACAACGAAATCGAGTCCTTAACCTACTACGCGGCGACCAAAAAATACGATCTGCGCTTCCCGACGCTGGAAGAGGATCTGGACGTCGACGTGGTGATCATCGGCGGCGGCTTCTCCGGCATCAACACCGCGCTGGAGCTGGCGGAGAAGGGCATCACCAACATCGCCATTCTCGAAGGCCGCTATCTGGGCTACGGCGGCACCGGGCGCAACGGCGGCCAGGTGATGGCTGGCATCGGCCACGATCTGGAGAAGATCAAACGCCACGTCGGCCCGGCCGGGCTGGAAACCATCTTCAAGATCAGCAACCTCGGCGCCGGCATCATCCGCGAACGCATCAAGAAATATGACATCGACGCCGACTTCTGCTTCGGCTACGGCTATCTCGGCAGCAACGCGCGCCAGGAGAAGACCCTGCGCGGCTGGCTGAAGGAGTTCAGGGCGGTGGCGCCGGAGGAGGAAATTGAGCTCTACACCGGGGCGGAGGTCAAGCAGGTGGTGGGTTCCGACGCCTACACCTGCGCGCTGAAACACATGGGTGGCGGCCACGTGCATTCGCTCAACCTGCTGCTGGGCGAGGCCAAGGCGCTGAGCGGCTACGGAGTGAAAATCTTCGAGAACAGCAGCGTGCTCGACGTCGAGTATGGCCCGCGCATCACGGTGCGCACCGCCATGGGCTCGGTGCGCGCCAACAAGATGCTGTGGGCCTGCAACGGCTTCCTCAACGGCATGGAGCCGCAGATCTACCGCAAGACCATCAATACCTACGCCTTCCAGCTGGCCACCGAGCCGCTGTCTGACGAACTGATCCGCCAGATCAGTCCGATCCGCGGCGCTTACAGCGACATCCGCCCGGTGATCGACTATTACCGGGTGACCAACGAAAACCGGCTGCTGTTCGGCAGCGCCACCCGCCTGATCGAATATTTCCCGTCGGATCTCAAGGCCTGGAACCGCAACCTGATGCTGAAGGTGTTCCCGTACCTGAAAGACGTGAAGATCGATCTGGCCTGGGGCGGCCCGCTGTGCTGCAGCGCGAACCTGTTCCCGCAGATCGGCACGCTGCCGGATCGCGACAACGTGTTTTACGTGCAGGGCTACTCCGGCTTCGGCGTGACGCCGAGCCACATCGTGTGCAAGGTGCTGGCGGAGGGCATGAGCGAAGGATCCGATCGGTACGATCTGATGAGCTCGATCCCGCACGTCAACATCTTCGGCAAGGACAAGCTGCGGCGGGTGATGACCACCGCCGGTAAGGTTTGGCACCAGACATCCGGCTACTGGAAAGGCCGCCGTTAACCCTCAGAGGAGAATGACATGAAACCGTTACTGCTTAAACAACCGTTGCCGGAACTGCTGGAGATCGGCAGCGTCAGCAACCTGGGCGCCACGGTGATCGCCGGCACGCCAAACGTCGGCGTGGCCAGCATTTTCGGCGAACCGACCGACAACCTGAACTGCGGCGTATTCAGCTGCACCCGCGGCAGCTTCGTGATGGAGTACCCGTTCGCCGAGCACGCCACGGTGTGGGAAGGTAGCGCGACCCTGACCAACGAACGCACCGGCGAATCGGTGCAATATCAGGCCGGCGACTCCTGGTTCGTCGAGAAGGGCACCCCGGTGCGTTGGGACATCACCTCGGATCGCTTCGTCAAACACTACCTCGCCATCGTCGAAGGCTGACGCCGTCATGCCCCCTCAGCCTGCTGAGGGGGAACGCCTTAGCCTAACGCCCGCGCAATAAAATCGGTCACCCGCTTGAGGATCTGATCCTTATTGGTTTCGTTAAAGCTCTCGTGCCGCCCGCCCGCATTGATCATCCGTTCGAAATCGTCGCCCTGCAGACGATCGAGCGCGGTTTGCGTTTCGCTCATCAGCACCAGCCGATCGTCGTCGCCGTGGATCCATAACGTGGGCAGCGCGCCGAAGCCCGGCCCGGCGTTGATGGCGGCGAGGATCCGCTGCATGGCGCGCAGGGTGGGGCGCTTGAACGGCCCGTGCCACACCAGCGGATCTTCCTGATACG
The DNA here is from genome assembly GCF_900215445.1 of Serratia sp. JKS296. Taxonomy (NCBI): domain Bacteria; kingdom Pseudomonadati; phylum Pseudomonadota; class Gammaproteobacteria; order Enterobacterales; family Yersiniaceae; genus Serratia; species Serratia sp. JKS296. The sequence continues at coordinate 4,393,473 of NZ_OCMX01000001.1, read as the reverse complement.
CTGCGCCGACCGCCGGATCGCGCGCTAGGGTGGCGGTATCCAGCGGCGCGTCGGGGATCGTCGGCAGTTCGGCCAGATCGGAGATCGCCGTTCTGTCGCCGAGCAGCGGGCCGGACAGCACCAGCGCGCGCACTTCCTCGCCATGGCGCTGCACGTAGCGGGTGGCGATCATGCCGCCCATCGAGTGGCCGATCGCCACCAGCGGCAAGGTGGGGTATTGCTGCCGGAAATGGCCGACCACGCGCTGCACGTCGTCGACCACGGCGTCATAATCTTCGATCAGCACGCGCTCGCCCTGCGACAGGCCGTGGCCGAGGTGGTCGGGGCCGAACACCCGCGCGCCCTGCGCCTGCAGCGTGCGCGCCACGTATTGATAGCGGCCGAGATGCTCGCCGTAGCCGTGCACCAGCAGCGCCAGATAGCGCGGCTTGTCGTTTCCCCAGTCGTGCACGGCGATGTCGCCGTGACGGCCTTTGATAAAGCTGACGGTTTGTTCGGACATGTTATTGTTCTCATGGTGGTAGGGTTGCCCTTCAGCGTAGCGGCTGGCGGCGACGTTGTCAGGGGCGCCGGGTGCGGCGCCCGCAAAGGGGGGATTACAGGCCGAACTGGCGCGCCAGCGCATCGAGCGCTTCGCTCTGGAAGCGGTTGAAGGCGTCGCGCGGCTGCTGCTGCTGGATGAACGCCAGCAGCGGATCCTGCACTTCAGTGCGCACGCCGCTCAGCTGTTCCATTACCGCCAGCCCGCAGAACGGCACGTAGGATTCGGCGTAGCCGCCTTCGTGCACCATCACCAGCTTGCCGCCGCACAGCCGGTCGGCGGCGTCCTGCACCAGCGCGGTCATGGCGCGGAAGCTGTCGCTGTGCAGCTGCATGCGCGCCAGCGGATCGAGGGCGTTGGCGTCGTAGCCGCAGGCGACGATGATCAGCTCCGGCTCGAATTTTTCCAGCGCCGGGATGATGATGCGCCGCATGGCGTGCAGGTAGCCGTCGTCGCCGGCGCCGGCCAGCATCGGCACGTTAACGTTGCAGCCCGCCCCGTCGCCTTCACCGCGATCCTGCTCGCCGGAATAGCCCGCCGGGAAGCAGCCGTCCTGATGCAGCGACAGCGTCAGCACGTCGCCGCGCTGCCAATAGATGTGCTGGGTGCCGTTGCCGTGGTGCACGTCCCAGTCGAGCACCGCCACTTTTCCGAGGCCGTAACGGGCCTTGGCGCGCTCGATGGCGATGGGAATATTGGCCAGGAAGCAGAAGCCCATCGATTGATCCGGCAGGCAGTGGTGGCCTGGCGGGCGCGACAGCGCATAGGCATTATCCAGTTCGCCCTGCAGCACCGCCTCCACCGCCGCACAGGCCAGGCCGGCGGAGAGTTTGGCGATTTCATAGCTGCCCGGCCCCAGCGGCGCTTCCTCCCCCAGCAGGCCGCCGCCGCTGTCGCTCACCTGTTTGAAGCGCTGCAGGTAGTGGGCGGGGTGGATGCGCAGCAGATCTTCTTCCGTCGCCGGTTCAGCGCTCAGCAGGGTGAGCCGGCGCGACAGGCCGGATACGTCCATCAGGTTCTTCATGCGCCGTTTGGTTTCCGGCGACTCGGCATGGCCGGCGCCCGAGGGCGGTTGCACCCAGCCGCCGACCGGCAGTGTGGTGGCGTGCAGGCCGGTGCTGTGCCAGAAACAGCGTTCATCAAACAAGAAACCGGTTGTTCTTTTCACCTTTCTCCTCCTGTTATACGGCGCGGTGCGCGCGGTGAAGCCAGCGAAATCAACAGCAGCGACAGCAGCGCGCAGCCCAGCGCGCCGAGCAGCAAGGCGTTGAAACCGCCGAAAGATTCGATCAGAGAGCCGGCCAGCGTCGGGCCGATGGCCATGCCGCCGCCGATCACCAGGTTGATGCCGTTCATCAGCTTGCCGTCGTTATCCAGCCCGGCGACCCGCGCCAGAATGAACGGCAGCACGAAGGTCCAGGTGAATTTGAACAGCAGAGCGGCCAGGGCGAAGCGCAGCAGCAAGGGTTGGCCCGTCAGCAGCGCCACGCTGGCCAGCAGCAGGGCGTACCCCAGCACGATCAGGCGCCCGCCGCCGAAGCGCGCGCCGATCAGCGCCGCGGCGCCGGCGCCGACGATGCCGAGCAAGGTGGCGACGGCCAGCACCTGGCCGCTGTGAGCCGGCGACAGCCCGGCGCCGGCGGCGATGCCGCCGATAAAGGTCCAGACCGCGCTCAGGCTGATGTAAAAGGTCAGCACCGCCAGCACGGCGCACAGCTTGCGCGCCAGCGAGGCGGCGGAGCCGCTGCGGGCGGCGCGGGCGGCGGTGAAACCGTTGGGGAACGCCGGGATGAGCGGCAGGCAGCACAGCATGATGGCCGCCAAAATCAGGTAGACCGCCATCAGGCCGAAGTGCGCGAATAGCGGCGGCAGCACCAGCAGCCCGACCGCGCCCAGCACCAGCTGGCCGAGCACCCAGAAGGCATAGACGCGGCTGGGATTGGCGGTGCCGGCGGCGCAGGTGATGCACAGGATCATCAGGGTGCCGCCCGCCAGCGAGGCGATAAAGCGCAGCGGCAGCAGCAGGGTGAAATCCTGCACCAGCGCCGAAGCCAGGTTGCCGGCGATAAACACCAGCGCCGACAGCGTAGCGACCCGCCGCCAGTTGATGCGCCCGATCCACCACCACGCCGGCAGCGTGGCCAGGCTCATGGCACCGAGTTCGGTGGAGAACAGGTGGCCAATCTGCGCCGGACCGAGCTGCCACTGCGCGGCGAGCTGGGCGGCCACGGCGGGGGCGGTCATCAGAATGCCCGGCGCGATGGCGGCGAAGACGATAATGGCGGTCAGCAACCGCGGCGGGCAGGGGAGCGCCGCGCCGACGGCGGGCGCGGAAACCGAATCACTGGACATAAACCTTATTCCCCAAGCGTTAAGTGACGATGAAATATCCCGCTCGGCCCGATTGCGGGCAGGGGGAAGCCGCGCCATAAATGGCGAATACGTTCTGGCGTTATTTTTCGGCCGTCGGCAGCGGCGGCCGCTATCGGGCGTTAACCGTGGGCGAGAAAACCGCCGGCGACCAGTTCGGTGCGGTTCACCACGTCGGTTTTGGCGAAAATATTGCGCATATGGGTTTTCACCGTGGACAGCGAAATGCCCAGCTTCAGGGCGATGCGCTTATTGCTGGCGCCTTCGCGCACCAGGTTGACGATCTCTTGCTCTTTGGCGGTCAGCAGCTGCGCCTCGCCGTCGGGCAGCAGATCGCGCGTCGCCAGCTCGATCAGCGGCAGCACCGCGCGCAGTCGGCCGCGCTCCGCTTCGGTAAACGGCGTATCGCGGATCAGCGATACCCCGGCGACGATGCGCTTGCGCTGGCGGATGAAGATCTCCGTCATGTCGCGCATGTCGTTCGGCAGCATAAAGTCGTGGTAATAGCGGCGGTTGCCGGCGATCGCCGCCGGGCTCATGCCGACCATGGTGATGTCCTGGCGATGGAAATTGGCCGGCTGCAGCGGGTCTATCTGCTGGAAGTGGTTCAGGTACTGCTGATGCGTTTTATCGGGCATGCCGTGCAGGATGTAGTGATCCGGCCGCAGGTCGCGATCGACCAGATAAAACACCCCGGCGGACACCGGGATCAGGTGCGTAATGGTCGCCAAACAACTGTTGATAAAGGCATCGGATGCGGTGCTGTGCATGATTCGTGTTCCTCCCTTTATCGTTCAACTGGAGAATGTTGGCGGTCAATATATGAACGATACAAGCATAGTTGTAGCAATTTGGCAACACAATAAAAACATATTAACAACGTGAGGCCGATTGCAATAAAACACATAAATAACAAGATGACACTGCGTTAGTCAGGGCTTTTCAGGCTGTATTCATCGCGATTTTCATTAATAGGTTAATGAAATAATTCACCGCTTTTCCCGCTGAATTTACAGCGCTTTTCAATGCTTGCCTGGGCGAGGCCCTCGCCGCTCTGCGCGTGCTACAACCGGCGCGACCGTCGCCGTCCCTCGTTCTTAAGAACGATAGCCAGGCTTTTCCACCGCTTCCTACACTGCGAATTGAAGATAGCGCCAGGCGGCGCCAAACGTATAAGACGAAAAAATGATGACCTTTCTCGGGCTGAGGCGTCGGGTTGTTCAGTCCACATGACCATACGGGGAACGAACGATGCAGAAAAAAACGCTGGCGGTGGCGTTGAGCGGCGCCTTATCGGGCCTGGCTCAGGGGGCGGACGCCGATCGCCCCAATGTGCTGATCATTCTGGTGGACGATATGGGCTACTCCGACATCAGCCCGTTCGGCGGCGAGATACCGACCCCCAACCTGCAGGCGCTGGCCGAGCGGGGCGTGCGCATGAGCCAGTACTACACCTCGCCGATGTCGGCGCCGGCGCGGTCGATGTTGATGACCGGCAACACCAACCAGCAGGCCGGCATGGGCGGCATGTGGTGGTATGAGAGCACCGCCGCGCAGCCGGGCTATGAAATGCGGCTGACCGACCGCGTGACCACATTGCCGGAGCGCTTTCGCGACGCGGGTTACGCCACCATGATGGCGGGCAAATGGCACCTGGGCTATGTCGACGGCGCCAAACCGACCGATCGCGGCTTCGAGCGCGCCTTCGCTTTCATGGGCGGCGGCACCAGCCATTTCGACGATGCGAAACCGCTGGGCACCGTGGAGGCGTTCCACACCTTCTACACCCTGAACGGCAAACGCGTGTCGTTGCCCAAAGATTTCTACTCCAGCAAGGCCTATGCCGATCAGCTGGAACAGTGGATCCGCGAGACGCCGCAGAATAAGCCCGTCTTCGCTTATCTGGCGTTCACCGCGCCGCACGATCCGCTGCAGGCGCCGGATGACTGGATCGCCAAATTCGACGGCAAATACGACGCCGGCTACCAGCAGGCCTATCAGCAGCGCATTCAACGCCTGAAAGCGCTGGGGTTGATTTCCGATCGCACGCCGATGCCGACGCTGGCGCTGGATAAGGCCTTGAACGCGCTGACGCCCGAGCAGCAAAAATATGAAGCCAAGACCATGCAGGTGTACGCGGCGATGATTGCCTATATGGACGATCAGGTCGGCGCGGTGCTGAACACCCTGAAGCAGACCGGTCGCGATAAAAATACGGTGATCGTGTTCGCCACCGACAACGGCGCCAACCCCGCCAGCGGCTTCTACTACGGCTCGAAGCCGGAGTATTGGCGGCAGTTCGACAACAGCTACGCCAACCTCGGCCGCAAGGGATCGTTCATCTCCTACGGGCCGCACTGGGCCAACGTCAGCAATGCGCCGTATGCCAACTACCACAAAACCACCAGCGCACAGGGTGGCATCAATACCGATTTCATCATCTCCGCGCCACAGCTGAAAGGGCGCGGCGGCATCGACCGCACGCCGATGGCGGTGTATGACATCGCCCCGACGCTGTACGACTATGCCGGCATCGACGCCAACAAACCGCTGAAGGCGAAACCGACGCTGCCGATGGTCGGCGTCAGCTTCAAGCGCTATTTCAGCGGCGAGGCCAACGGCGTGCCGCGCGCGACCTACGGCGTGGAGCTGCATAACCAGGCCGCCTATGTAGACGGCATCTGGAAGCTGCGGCGGTTGGTGAAGGCCGGGCCGACGGCGCAGCTGGCGCCGTGGGGGCTGTTCAACCTGCATGACGATCCGCTGGAAACGCGCGATCTGGCCGCCGCTAACCCGGAACGGGTCAAACGGCTGAGCGAAGCGTATCGCCGCTTTGCGCAGCAGAGCATGGTCATTGAAGCCAAAGGCGCAGCGATCGACTATCTCGGCGTTGACGCCAGCACCGGTGACTACATCGGCCTGGATCCGCAGACCCACAAACCGTTGCCGCAGGCGGCGCCATGAATCTGGCCCAGCTGCGCGCGCAGCAGATCCCGGTGGAGAGCGAACCGCGCGCGGCGGCGCCTTTTCATTTGCTGGTGAAGCCGATCGGCGCCGGCTGCAACCTGGGTTGCCGCTACTGTTACTACCCGCAGCGCCAGCAAGAGCGGACGCGCAAGATGGACGACGACCTGCTGGCGGAGTTTATCCGCGGCTACATCGCCGCCCAACCGCGTTACAGCCGCGAGATCAACTTCGTCTGGCAGGGCGGTGAGCCGCTGCTGGCGGGGATCGGTTTTTACAAGCGGGCGCTGGCGTTGCAGCGCCGCTATGCGCCACCGGGCGTGCGGATCAGCAACAGCCTGCAGACCAATGGCACACTGCTGAACGACGCCTGGTGCCGGCTGTTCCGGCAGCATCACTTTATCCTCGGCGTCAGCCTGGACGGCGATCGCGAGGTGCAGGACGCCCACCGGCCGGACAAGCGCGGCGGCGCCAGCTATGACGCCGCGCTGCGCGGCATTGCGTTGTTGCAGCGTCATCAGATCGACTTCAACCTGCTGATGGTGGTGCACGACGGCGTCGCGGATCGCGCCGAGGCGATCTACGATCATGCGGTGGCGATCGGGGCGCGTTATTTGCAGTTCCAGCCGCTGATGCTGGAAGGGGATGCACCCACCGCCGGTTACGGACTGAGCGCCGCCAACTGGGGGCGCTTCATGCTGGCGATATACCGCCGCTGGCGCAGCCGCGGGCACGTTGGCCAAGTCTTTGTAATGAACATCGAACAGGTCTACGCGCAGTATTTCACCCATGTCAGCCCCAGCTGCGTGCACGCCGAACGCTGCGGCGGCAATCTGGTGATGGAGCCGGACGGGCGGCTTTACGCCTGCGATCATCTGATCAATGCGCAGCATCTGCTCGGCCATGCCGATCACCACACGCCCCTCGCCACCCTGGCGGCAAGGGCGGCGGAGATGCCGTTCGGTAAAAACAAAAGCCTGCGCCGCGAGTGCCAACGCTGCAGCGTGAAAAGCGTCTGCCAGGGCGGTTGCCCGGCGCATGTGGGCGAAGATCGCTACAACCGGCTGTGCGCCGGCTATTACGCCTTCTTTTCCGCGCTGCTGGCGCCGCTGCGCGCCTACCCGCGCAGCCCGCAGGGGGCGATGCAGTGGCGCGCCGCCGTGAGCGCGGCCGCAGGTTGAAAGCGTCTCGTCCTTAAGGACGATAGTCAGCATTTTCCTTTCCTCTCTATAGTGAGATGACCGCCGCTGGCGGTGAAAAACCTGCAAGCACCTGCATGCATCAGGCCAAAACTATAAGAGGAAATAACCATGAACCTGTCGTCGCGGTTGCACGCCCACCTGGCTCGAGGCAAGGTCGGCTTTCCCACCACCTTGGCCAGTTCGGTCGGGGTGATCATGGCCAGCCCGGTGATCCTGACGGTCACCAGCGGCTTCGGCATCGGCGGCGACACCTTCGCGCTGGCGATGCTGATCGCCTTCATCATGATGCAGGCGCAGCTCACCACTTTCTCCGAAGCGGCGGCGCTGCTGCCGACCTCCGGTTCGGTTTACGACTACATTTCCTGCGGCATGGGGCGCTTTTTTGCCATCACCGGCGCGCTGTCGGCCTACCTGATCGTGCACATCTTCGCCGGCACCGCCGAGACCATTCTCTCCGGCATCATGGCGCTGGTGAACTTCGAACACCTCAACACCCTGATGGAAAGTCACAACGCCTCCTGGATGGTCGGCGTCGGGCTGGTTGTCGTGTTCGGCATGCTCAACGCGTTCGGCATCGAGGCCTTCGGCAAGGCGGAGATCGTGCTGACCTTCGCCATGTGGAGCACGCTGGTGATTTTCGGCATCGTCGGGCTGCTGTCGCCGCATGCGGTGCCGCTCGAGGGCTGGTTCGGCAGCACGCTGAGCCTGAACGATCCCTTCGCGGTGTTCAGCCTGATCGGCATGGCGATGTTCATGTTCGTCGGCTGTGAGCTGGTGACGCCGATGGCGCCGGAGATCAAACGCTGCGATCGGGTGATCCCGCGCGCGATGGCGCTCGGGCTGTGCGGCGTGGCGGTGTGCATGGCGCTATACGGCGCGGCGCTCAGCCACCAGGTGGAAAACGTGGTGATCGACGCCGCCAGCGGCACGCGCCTGCTGGAAACGCCGATGGCCATCCCGGCGTTTGCCGGCCAGGTGATGGGCCAGTTCGGCAAGTACTGGCTGGGCGTCGGCCTGCTGCTGGCGGGCGCGGCGACCATCAACACGCTGATGGCGGCGGTGCCGCGCATTCTGTACGGCATGGCGCTGGACGGCGCGTTGCCGCGCATGTTCGCCTATCTGCACCCGCGCTTTAAGACGCCGGTGGTCGGCATTCTGGTGGCGGTCCTGATCCCCTGCGTACACGCCTTCGCCATTCAGGGCAACCTCGACAAGATCATTCCGCTGGTGCTGGCGGCGGTGTGCGCCTGGGGCGTGGCCTACCTGCTGGTGACCTGCTCGGTGGTGCTGCTGCGCCTGCGCCGCCCCGATCTGCCGCGCGCCTATAAATCGCCGTGGTTCCCGCTGCCGCAGATCGTCTCCAGCGTCGGCATCGTGCTGGCCATCGTTTACATCACGCCGCCGGGGATGAATCCGCGCGACGTCTACATTCCCTTCGGCTGGATGATCGGCCTGACCGCCGCCTATGCGCTGTTCTGGACGCTGTGCGTGCAGAAAGTGAATCCGTTCAAGCCGGTGCCGGTCGAACAGGTGCTGGAGAACGCGTTCGCCAAGGGTGAAAACGAGGAGGCGCAGTTTGATCGGCTTACTTCCCTCACTTAATCGCGCCTGGCGGCGAGCGCCGTCGGGCTATCGGCCGGGCGCCGCGCTGGATCGTCTGGCGCGCAACCTGGAACCCTACGCGTGCGAACGCCTGGCGCCGGGCCTGCTGCGGCTGACGCTGCCGCAGGGGACGCAGATCGAGGTCAGCGAACAGGTGCAGGGGCTGTTTATGGCGCATATCGTCAGCCACCGTTTTCGGCTGCAGGGCGCATGCGCAGCGCAGCCTCCGCTGACGCTGGACGTGGTGGCCGGCGGTTGGCTGCGGCGGCGCGGGGTGCGCTATCTGCTGCGTCAGCGCCATACGGCCGCGCAGCGGTTGCTGGCCGGCCTGCAGCGCTACCCGCAGATCGGCGAGACGCTGGCGCAGCTGGATTTTCGCCGCGTGCGGCTGACGGTGAACGACGGGCGCTGGCAGGTGGATATCGAGCATTTCGCCGCCTCGGAGGTGGTCAGCCGCGTGCCGGCCGGCCGCCGCTATCTGCGGCTGGATGCCGAACAGCGGCGGCTGCTGTTGAGCAGTCTGCTGATGATCGGCCAACTGATGGAGAAGCTGAATCATGAATAGAGTGGTTGTGATTACCGGCGGCGGCACCGGCGTCGGCGCCGCCTGCGCCCGTCTGCTGGCGGCGCAGGGCGATCGGGTGTTCATCATCGGCCGCCGTCCGGAACCGCTGACGGCGCTGGCGCAAGAGATCGGCGCGCAGGCGCTGGTGGGCGACGCCGCCAGCGGCGAGAGCTGGGCCCACACGCTGCTGCCGGCCATTCTGCGCGACGCCGGACGCATCGACTGCCTGATCGGCAGCGCCGGCGGCATGGGCTTCAAGCGCATTACCGAGATGACCGACGCGCAGTGGCAAGGGGCGATGGACAGCAACCTCAACAGCGCTTTCGCCAGTGCGCGCGCCTGCCTGCCGGAGCTGATCAAGAGCGGCGGCAACCTGTTGTTCGTGGCCTCGATCGCCTCGCTGGCCGCCGGGCCGGAGGTTTGCGGCTACGTTACCGCCAAGCACGCGCTGATCGGGCTGATGCGTTCCATCGCCCGCGACTATGGCCCGCTGGGCGTGCGCGCCAACGCGGTGTGCCCGGGCTGGGTGACCACGCCGATGGCGGACGAAGAGATGCAACTGCTGATGGACGCCCATCAGATTTCGCTGGAGCAGGCCTACCAAATGGTCTGTCGCGATGTACCGCTGCGCCGGCCGGCCAGCGCCGAGGAGATCGCCCGCGTCTGCCGTTTCCTCTGTTCCAGCGAAGCTTCCATCATTACCGGCGCGGCGCTGGTGGCCGACGGCGGCTCCACCATTGTCGATGTGCCGACCCTGGCTTTCACTTCCCTGTAAGGAGCATTTCCATGAGTTCAGAAGCGGTATTCATTCAGGTTGGCGCGCTGGCGGAAGGTTTTGCGCCGCACAGCAACACGCTGGAACGGCAGCACGGCCTGGCGGGCGCCACGTTGACGCTGCGCTTTAGCGACGGCGCGACGCAGCGCTGTCGGTTTACCGATGAGCAGACGCTGGAGTGGGGGGAACGGCGCGGTATCGCCTATCGCGCCACCAGCATTCGCCCTGGCGTGTTGTTCATCGATTTTCTCGATCCCGCCCGCGCCAACGCCAGCATTACGCTGGTGTGCGACCGCAATCAGGGCAACTTCAGCGCGGTGTACGGCCAACTGCCGGACGAAGCGCAGACGCGGCTTGACGCCTTCAGCCGGGTGGAACAGGGACTGCCGCTGACCGCGGTCGAGGCCGAATTCCGCTTCGGCACGCTGGATGACGCCGACGTGGCGCCGCCGGGCTTTACCGATGAGCTGATCGGCATGCGCAATATGTACACCTACAGCCCGACCGAACGGTACGAGCACATCTACCTGAACGACAACTTCTACGCCTGGCAGTGTCTGGACGGGGTGGAGAAAGGACTGGCGGATGTCGATCGCTGCCACTATGTGAAGGTGGCGGAGCAGCTTTATCTGTTCGTCTGGCGCGAGAAGATCATTCCGACGCTGGGGGTGGTGATGATCGATCTGCAGGGCATGCGCACCGACGGCAAGATCCTCGGTTATCAGGGCAGCGATTTCAGCGCGCTGAGCAACTTTGCGGTGGGCGCCCATGCGCAGGTGCTGAACACCACGCGCCACCCGCGAGGATAGGGCGATGAGCGCAACCTATGCGGCCGATGCCTTTGCGGGGCAGGTGGTGCTGGTGACCGGCGGCGCGCAGGGCATTGGGCTGGCGATCGTCAGCGCCTTTGCCCGGCTGGGCGCCGAGGTGACGATCGCGGACGTGCAGTTGCCGCAGGCGCAGGCGGCGGCGCAAACGCTGCGGGACGAAGGGGTGAGCGTGCAGGCGCTGGCCTGCGATCTGGCCGAGCCGGGGCAGATAGCCGAGTTGGTGGCGGCGGTGGGCGAGCGGCATCAACGGCTGGATGTGGTGATCCACAACGCTGCCTATTTTCCGCTGACGCCGTTCGCTGCCATCGACGCGGCCCTGTTGCAACGCACGCTGAGCGTCAATCTGATGGCGCCGTTCTTTCTGGCGCAGGCGGCGCTGCCGTGGATGCGCCGCGCCGGCGGCGGCAGCCTGCTGGTGACCTCGTCGGTGACCGGCCCGCGGGTGGCGTATCCGGGGCTGGCGCACTACGCCGCCTCCAAGGCCGGGGTGAACGGGTTTATTCGCGCGGCGGCGCTGGAGCTGGCGGCGGAGAATATTCGCGTCAACGGCGTGGAGCCGGGGATGATCCGCACGCCGGCGATGGCCAACCTGGGCGATGCGCAGGTGAATCAGGCGATCGCCGCTGCGGTGCCGCTCGGGCGGCTGGGGGAACCGGAAGACATCGCCGCGGCGATGGTGTTTCTCGCCTCGCCGGCGGCGGCCTACATCACCGGCCAGACGCTGGTGGTGGACGGCGGTGCGCTGTTGCCGGAAACGAATTCTCTGCTTACTTGACGCTACAGCGTTGTTGGCTGCAACGCCAATTAACTTGAGAATTCCGGTTGGTTAAATCACTGCTTGGCGGGATGCGCGGTGACGTTGGCGGGCAGGCTGTCGCCCAGGGTGATCAGCTCGTCCAGCAACGTCATCAGTTGGTCCATTTTCTGCCGCGAGAAAGCGGCTTCAATCTCGGCGTAGCCCTGTTCCACCTGGTGGCGCGCCACTTCATACAGATCCTGGCCCTGTTGGGTCAACGACACGTACAGCTTGCGCTGATCGTTAACCGGCTTGAGGCGGAAGATCAGCTTATCACGCTCCATGCGCGACAGAATGCCGGTCAGGCTGGGACGCAGGATGCAGGTTTCCGCCGCCAGTTCGTGGAATTCGATTGAACGGCTGTTGGCCAGCACGCGGATGATGCGCCACTGCTGTTCGGTCAGGTTGTGGCTTTTCAGGATCGGGCGGAAGAACCCCATGGCGGTTTCACGCGCCTGCAGCAGGGCGATGGTTAACGATTCATGCATAAGTTTGGCCTTAGCTATCAAGGTGTTCGCTGTTACGGCGCTCGTCATGGGGGCGCCTGCCCCGCAAAGCCCGATTTTGTTAATAACTTAATAGTAGCCAAAGTTACCCGTAGGGATAAAGCAAAAATGCGCGGCGCAGCGAAAAATGGCGAGAAAAATGATTAATGCGTTGAATAATCACGCCAATGTTCGTTGTTTGTGAATATTTTGTTATCACGATCACAAATCATTCCAAGCGCGTTGCGTAAAAGCTGCACAGCGTATAAAAGTAATCATTAATATGTTAATGAATGCCGGTTGTCATGTTTTGCCATTGGAGGAGTTCGCATGAAAGGCACCGTATTTTCCGTTGCGCTGAACCACCGCAGCCAACTGGACGCCTGGGATCAGGCGTTTCACCAGCCGCCGTATCAAACCCCGCCCAAAACCCCGGTGTGGTTTATCAAACCGCGCAACACCCACCTCGCCAACGGCGGGGCGATCCCGTTTCCGGCCGGTGAAACCGTGCAGAGCGGCGGCACGCTGGCGGTGATCATCGGCGATACCGCGCGCAAGGTGCCGGCGGCGCAGGTGGGTCGTTATCTGGCCGGGTATGCGTTGGCCAACGACGTCAGCCTGCCGGAAAGCAGCTTCTACCGCCCGGCGATCAAGGCCAAATGCCGCGACGGGTTCTGCCCGCTGGGAGAGATCGGCCAGCTGGAGAATGCCGATCGGCTGGAGATCGTCACCGAGATCAACGGCGTGGAGCAGGATCGCTGGTCCACCGCCGATCTGGTGCGCTCGGTGCCGGAACTGATCGCCGCCATCAGCGATTTCATCACCCTGCAGCCGGGCGATGCGGTGCTGATCGGCACCCCGCACCAGCGGGTGGAGATCAAACCGGGGGATGAGGTGACGGTGCGCGCCGCCGGCCTGCCCACTCTCACCAACCGCGTCACCCAGGCAGGAGCTGCATCATGAAACATGCCCGTATTCGCCATCATGGCCAGATCGTCAACGTTCAGGTGGACGACCAGCTGCGCGTCACGCTGCCGAACGGCGAGGTGCTGCAGGAGCGCGAAGTGGAATGGCTGCCGCCGGCGCAGGGCACGGTGTTCGCCCTGGGGCTGAACTATGCCGACCACGCCAGCGAGCTGGAATTCAAGGCGCCGGAAGAGCCGCTGGTGTTCCTCAAGGCGCCGAACACCCTGACCGGCCACCGTCAGGTGTCGGTACGCCCGGCCGGCGTGGAGTACATGCATTACGAAGCCGAGCTGGTGGCGGTGATCGGCAAGACCGCGCGCAACGTCAGCCGCGAGCGCGCCATGGAGTATGTGGCGGGTTACACCCTGTGCAACGACTACGCCATCCGCGACTACCTGGAGAACTACTACCGGCCGAATCTGCGGGTGAAGAGCCGCGATACCCTGACGCCGATCGGGCCGTACATTGTCGATCGCGACGACGTCGCCGATCCGCACCGGCTGGCGCTCAGCACCTACGTCAACGGCGAGCTGCGCCAGCGCGGCAGCACCGCCGACATGATTTTCGACATTCCGTTCCTGATCGCCTACCTGAGCGAATTCATGACGCTGCAGCCGGGCGACATGATCGCCACCGGCACGCCGAAAGGGCTGGCCGACGTGCAGCCGGGCGATGAAGTGGTGGTGGAGATCGAGGGCATCGGCCGTCTGGTTAACCACATTATCAGTGAAAAAGATTACGAGGAGAGCCTGCGATGAAAACCATCAACCACTGGATCAACGGCAAGAACGTCGCCAGCAAAGAGTATTTCACCACCACCAACCCGGCGAACGGCGAGGTGCTGGCAGAAGTGGCCTCCGGCGGTCAGTTGGAGATCGACCAGGCGGTGGCGGCCGCGAAAGAGGCTTTCCCCAAATGGGCCAACACGCCGATGAAAGAGCGCGCGCGCCTGATGCGCCGTCTGGGTGAACTGATCGACCAGAACGTGCCGCAGATCGCCGAAATGGAAACCGCCGACACCGGCCTGCCGATCCATCAGACCAAAAACGTGCTGATCCCGCGCGCTTCGCACAACTTCGAGTTCTTCGCCGAGGTGTGTCAGCAGATGAACGGCAAGACCTACCCGGTGGACGACAAGATGCTCAACTACACGCTGGTGCAGCCGGTGGGGGTGTGTGCGCTGGTGTCGCCGTGGAACGTGCCGTTCATGACCGCCACCTGGAAAACCGCGCCTTGCCTGGCGCTGGGCAACACGGCGGTGCTGAAAATGTCCGAACTGTCGCCGCTGACCGCCGATCGCCTGGGCGAGCTGGCGCTGGAAGCCGGCATTCCGGCCGGGGTGCTGAACGTGGTGCAGGGCTACGGCGCCACCGCCGGCGACGCATTGGTGCGCCATAAAGATGTGCGCGCGGTCTCCTTCACCGGCGGCACCGCCACCGGCCGGCGCATCATCGAAAGCGCCGGGCTGAAGAAATTCTCCATGGAGCTCGGCGGCAAGTCGCCGGTGCTGATCTTTGAAGACGCCGACATCGAGCGGGCGCTCGACGCCGCGCTGTTCACCATCTTCTCGATCAACGGCGAACGCTGCACCGCCGGCTCGCGCATCTTCATTCAGGAGAGCATCTACCCGGAATTCGTCAAACGCTTCGCCGAGCGCGCCAACCGTCTGCGCGTGGGCGATCCGCAAGATCCCAACACCCAGGTGGGGGCGCTGATCAGCCCGCAGCACTGGGAAAAAGTCTCCGGCTATATCCGCCTCGGGGTGGAGGAAGGGGCGACCCTGCTGGCCGGCGGCCCGGATAAACCGGCCGGTTTGAGCCACGGCAACTTCCTGCGCCCGACGGTGCTGGCGGATGTCGACAACCGGATGCGCGTGGCGCAGGAGGAGATCTTCGGGCCGGTGGCCTGCCTGTTGCCGTTCAAGTCGGAAGAAGACGGCCTGCGCATGGCCAACGACGTGGAGTACGGCCTGGCGTCGTACATCTGGACGCAGGATGTGAGCAAGGTTCTGCGCCTGGCCCGCGGCATCGAAGCCGGCATGGTTTTCGTCAACACCCAAAACGTGCGCGATCTGCGCCAGCCGTTCGGCGGCGTGAAAGCCTCTGGCACCGGCCGCGAAGGCGGCGAATACAGCTTCGAAGTGTTCGCCGAAATGAAGAACGTGTGCATTTCCATGGGCGACCACCCGATCCCGAAATGGGGCGTTTGAGCCTCAGGCCACAATAATAACGAAAGAGATGAGAACAATGACGACAAAACTGACCACTGATGCTGTCCCTGCTCCCGACGTCGTGCGCTGTGCCTACATGGAAATTCAGGTCACGAACCTTCAAGCCGCACGCGAATTTTACGTCGATATCCTCGGCCTGGTCGTGACCGCCGAAGAGGATAAAACCCTCTACCTGCGTTCGATGGAGGAGTTCATTCACCATAACCTGGTGCTGCGCGAAGGCCCGGTCGCCGCCGTGGCGGCGTTTGCTTTCCGCGTGCGCACGCCGGAAGACGTCGATCGCGCCGAAGCGTATTTCAAGGCGCTTGGTTGCCGCACCGAGCGGCGGGTGAACGGGTTCGCCAAAGGCATCGGCGATGCGGTGCGGGTAGAAGATCCGCTCGGTTTCCCGTATGAGTTTTTCTACGACGTGCAGCACGTCGAGCGTCTGGCCTGGCGCTACGATCTGTATACGCCGGGCGCGCTGGTGCGCCTCGACCACTTTAACCAAATCACCCCTGACGTGCCGCGCGCCGTGGAATACATCCAGGGGCTGGGCTTCCGCGTGACGGAAGACATCCGCGATGAAGACGGCGTGGTTTACGCCGCCTGGATGCGCCGCAAGGCGACGGTGCACGATACCGCGATGACCGGCGGCGCCGGGCCGCGCATGCACCACATCGCCTTCGCCACCCATGAAAAGCACAACATTTTGGCCATCTGCGACAAGCTCGGCGCGCTGCGAAAATCCGATGTGATCGAACGCGGCCCCGGCCGTCACGGCGTCTCCAACGCGTTTTATCTCTACCTGCGCGATCCCGATGGCCACCGCGTGGAAATCTACACGCAGGATTACTATACCGGCGATCCGGACAACCCGACCGTGACCTGGGACGTGCATGACAACCAGCGCCGCGACTGGTGGGGCAATCCGGTGGTGCCGAGCTGGTACACCGAAGGCTCGTTGGTGCTGGATCTCGATGGGCAGCCGCAGCCGGTCATCGAGCGCAGTGCGCCCAGCGAAATGGCCGTCACCATCGGCGCAGACGGTTTTTCCTATACCCGCGAGGGCGATACGGAAAAAGGTTTCAAACTTGGCAATACGCTGTAAATGCCGCTGCGCGGGCCGTGCCCGCGCCTATGCGCCGTCTGGAGAACGCTATGCCCCATTTTTACGCTGAATGCACCGACAACATCCGCCGCGAGGCGGATTTGCCCACCCTGTTCGCCAAGGTCAACGAGGCGCTGGCGGCGACCGGCATCTTCCCGCTGGCCGGCGTGCGCAGCCGCGCCATCTGGCTCGACACCTGGCAGATGGCCGACGGCAAACAGGATTACGCCTTCGTGCACATGACGCTGAAGATCGGCCACGGCCGCAGTCTGGAAAGCCGGCAGCAGGTGGGCGAGATGCTGTTTGCGCTGATCAAGGAACACTTCGCCGCGCTGATGGCGCAGCGTTACCTGGCGCTCTCTTTCACCATGGAAGAGCTGGATCCGGTGCTGAATTACAAACAGAACAATGTCCACGCGCTGTTCAACAAGGCGTGAATAAGGGGTCGTAAATGCTGGATAAAGAGCAGGTTAACCGCGCCGTGCAGCGCCTGCATCAGGCGGAAAAGAGTCGTGAACAGATCCGCGCCCTGTCGCTCGATCATCCCGAGATCACCATTGAAGACGCCTATGCCATTCAGCGGCAGTGGGTAGAACTGAAGATCGCCGAGGGGCGCACGCTCAAAGGCCACAAGATCGGCCTGACCTCACGGGCCATGCAGGTGAGCTCGCAGATCACCGAGCCGGATTACGGCGCGTTGCTGGACGACATGTTCTTCAACGACGGCAGCGACATTCCGATCGATCGCTTTATCGTGCCGCGGGTGGAGGTGGAACTGGCGTTCGTGCTGGCCAAGCCGCTGCGCGGGCCGAACTGCACGCTGTTCGACGTCTACAACGCCACCGACTACGTCATTCCGGCGCTGGAGATCATCGATGCGCGCAGCCACAACGTCGATCCCGAGACGCAGCGGCCGCGCAAGGTGTTCGACACCATCTCCGACAACGCCGCCAACGCCGGGGTGGTGATGGGGGGGCGGCCGATCAAGCCGGATGCGCTGGATCTGCGCTGGATCTCCGCGCTGCTGTACCGCAACGGCGTGATTGAAGAGTCCGGCGTGGCGGCCGCGGTGCTCAACCACCCGGCCAACGGCGTGGCCTGGCTGGCCAACAAGCTGGCGCCGTATGAGGTTGAGCTGGAAGCGGGGCAGGTGATCCTCGGCGGTTCCTTCACCCGGCCGGTGCCGGCGCGGCGCGGCGATACTTTCCACGTCGACTACGGCCCGATGGGCTGCATCAGCTGCCGCTTCGTCTAATAAGCCGGCTCGGCGAACCGGGCCGCAATAACCGGGCGGGGGCCACGCGGCGCACCCGCTTGTCAGGGAGAATGCGATGTTAACCAACCACTTCAAGCGAGCGCTGCAGGAAAAACGCCCGCAGATCGGGCTGTGGCTCGGCCTGTGCAGCAGCTACAGCGCCGAGCTGCTGGCCGGCGCCGGTTTCGACTGGCTGCTGATCGACGGCGAACATGCGCCCAACAACGTGCAAACGGTGCTGGGGCAGCTGCAGGCGGTCGCGCCTTACCCGAGCCAGCCGGTGGTGCGGCCGCCGTGGAACGACGCGGTGATCATCAAGCAGCTGCTGGACGTCGGCGCGCAAACCTTATTGATCCCGATGATTCAAAACGCCGAACAGGCGCGCGACGCGGTGCGCGCCACGCGCTATCCGCCGCACGGCGTGCGCGGCGTCGGCAGCGCTCTGGCGCGCGCCTCGCGCTGGAACCGGGTGCCCGATTACCTGCAGCAGGCCGATGAGCAGATGTGCGTGCTGGTGCAGATTGAAACCCGCGAAGCGGTGAAAAACCTCGATGCCATTTTGCAGGTGGAAGGGGTGGACGGCGTGTTTATCGGCCCGGCGGATCTCAGCGCCGACATGGGCTTTGCCGGCAATCCGCAGCACCCGGAGGTGCAGCGCACCATCGACGACGCGATTGCCCGCATCCGCGCCGCCGGCAAGGCTCCGGGCATTTTGATGGCCAACAAGGCGCTGGCGCAGCGCTATCTGGAAGCCGGTGCGCTGTTCGTTGCGGTAGGGGTGGACACCACTCTGCTGGCGCGGGCTGCGGAAGCCCTGGCGAACGAGTTCAAACAGGGCGGGGCGCAAGCGCCTTCATCGGGAGTCTACTGAACCATGAACCACGTCGATTCGCTGCCGCCGGCCAACCCGGCGCAGCAACATAAAGCGTTAACCGCCGCCGAGCAATCGGTGATTAAAAAGTTGTTTCGGCGCCTGATCATTTTCCTGTTCGTGTTGTTTGTTTTCTCTTTCCTCGATCGTATCAACATCGGCTTCGCCGGGCTGACGATGGGCAAAGATCTCGGCCTCAGCTCGACCATGTTCGGGCTGGCGGCGACGTTGTTCTATGTCACCTACGTGATCTTTGGCATTCCGAGCAACATGATGCTGAGCCGGGTCGGCGCGCGGCGCTGGATCGCCACCATCATGGTGCTGTGGGGCATCGCTTCCACCTGCACCATGTTCGCCACCGGGCCGACCAGCCTGTACGTGCTGCGCATGATCGTCGGCATCACCGAGGCCGGCTTCCTGCCGGGCATTCTGGTGTACCTCACCTACTGGTTCCCGGCGTTCTACCGCGCCCGCGCCAACGCCTTGTTCATGATCGCCATGCCGGTGACCATGGCGATCGGTTCGCTGGTCTCCGGCTATATTCTGGCGCTGGATGGGGTGATGAACCTGAAGGGCTGGCAGTGGCTGTTCCTGCTGGAAGGCATTCCGTCTGTGCTGCTGGGCGTGGTGGTGTGGTTCTATCTCGATGACACGCCGGCCAAAGCCAAGTGGCTGACCGACGAGGAAAAAACCAGCCTGAAGGCGATGATGGAGGCCGACAAGCTGCAGCTGGTGCAGCCCAACGGGCCGAGCAGCCACCGCGCGCTGCAGCAGCGCAGCCTGTGGCGCGAGATCTGCACGCCGATTGTGCTGATGTACACGCTGGCCTATTTCTGCCTGACCAACACCCTGAGCGCGATCAACATCTGGACGCCGCAGATCCTGCAGAGCTTTAACCAGGGCAGCAGCAACGTGACGATCGGCATCCTGGCAGCGATCCCGCAGATCTGCACCATCGCCGGCATGGTGTGGTGGAGCAAACGATCCGACAGGCTGCAGGAGCGCAAGCATCACACCGCGTTGCCGTACCTGTTCGCCGCCGCCGGCTGGCTATTGGCGTCCGCCACCGATCACAGCCTGATCCAGCTGCTGGGGATCGTGATGGCGTCGGTCGGTTCCTTTACCGCCATGGCGATCTTCTGGACCACGCCGGATCAGTCGATCAGCCTGGAAGCGCGAGCGGTGGGGATCGCCGTGATCAACGCCACCGGCAACATCGGATCGGCGCTCAGCCCGCTGCTGATCGGCTGGTTCAAGGATCTGACCGGCAGCTTCAACTCCGGGCTGTATTTCGTCTCGGCGCTGTTGATCGTTGGCGCCGTGCTGGTGTGGCGCATCCCGATGAAGGATTCGCGCCCGAGAGCGACGCCTTGATACGCAGATAGGCAGGATTGCAGGAGGTCATGAGGTGCGGAAAAGTACCGGCTTTATCGCCAACATCGATATTTGCAAAGAGTATGACGCGCGCTACGCCGCCGACGAGGTGCACTACGAAACCTTCGCCGGGCTGGCGGCATTCTTCGGCCGCGACATGCAGGTGCACTGGCACGACTGCTTCTTCCAGGTGCATTTCCTGGAGACCGGCAAGATAGAGCTGCAGCTCGACGATCAGCACTATTCGGTGCAAGCGCCGCTGTTCATCCTCACGCCGCCGTCGGTGCCGCATGCGTTCTTCACCGAACCGGACAGCGACGGCCACGTGCTGACGGTGCGCCAGGAGCTGATTTGGCCGCTGCTGGAGCGCCTGTACCCCGGCAGCAACCTGGCGCTGGACATGCCGGGCATCTGCCTGTCGCTGGCCGATGCGCCGCAGGAACTGACGGCGCTCAGCCACTACTGGGCGCTGATCCGCCGCGAGTTCGCGCAGAACCTGGCCGGGCGAGAACAGACGTTGGCGCTGTTGGCGCAGGCGGTGTTCACGCTGCTGCTGCGCAACACCGCGCTGGAAGACAGCGCCAACAGCGGCGTGCGCGGCGAACTGCAGCTGTTCCAGCGCTTCAACAAGATGGTGGACGAGCGTTTTCGCGAGCACCTGCCGGTGCCGGAGTATGCGCAGGCGTTGGGGGTGACTGAATCGCGGCTCAACGATCTGTGTCGGCGCTTCGCCAACCGGCCGCCCAAACGGCTGATCTTCGATCGGCTGCTGCGCGAGGCCAAGCGCATGCTGCTGTTCAGCGCCTGCACGGTGCATGAAACCGCCTACAGCCTCGGCTTCAAGGATCCGGCCTATTTCGCCCGTTTTTTCAATCGGCTGGAAGGCTGTTCCCCCTCGACCTACCGCGCGGCGCAACACGCCCTTTCGTAACCGCGATCACAGTTTGCCGCGAAAGCGGCAAACTGACCTGAAAAGTACCGGCGATTGCCGCAAAAGTCTCTTCTCGAAACCGGCTTTGGCAGCTTCAATTAAGCAACCAAAAGAAAACATTATTTTAACAAATGGCCGACTCCACGGCCTGAAAAATGCCGATGACGAGGAAGACCCGATGAAACCAGAAGACTTTCGTGCCGACAGCAAACGCCCATTCACCGGCGCCGAATACCTGAAAAGTTTGCAGGACAGCCGCGAAATCTACATTTACGGCGAGCGCGTGAAAGACGTCACCACCCACCCGGCGTTCCGCAACGCGGCGGCGTCTGTCGGCCAGCTGTACGACGCGCTGCACGATCCGGCCAGCCAGGATCGCCTGTGCTGGAATACCGACACCGGCAACGGCGGCTATACCCACAAATTCTTCCGCTACGCCCGCAGCCCGGAAGAGATGCGTCAGCAGCGTGACGCCATCGCCGACTGGTCGCGTCAAAGCTACGGCTGGATGGGGCGCACGCCGGATTATAAAGCGGCCTTCGGCTGCGCGCTGGGCGCTTATCCGGAGTTCTACGGTCAATTCGCCGATAACGCGCGCCACTGGTACAAACGCATTCAGGAAACCGGGCTCTATTTCAACCACGCCATCGTCAACCCGCCGATCGATCGCCATAAGCCGGTCAACGAGGTGAAGGACGTCTACATTCAGGTGGAGAAAGAGACCGACGCCGGCATCATCGTCAGCGGCGCCAAAGTGGTGGCCACCAACTCGGCGTTGACCCACTACAACTTCATCGGCTTCGGTTCAGCGCAGGTGATGGGCGATAACCCGGACTTTGCGCTGATGTTCGTGGCGCCGATGGACGCCGAAGGGGTGAAGCTGATTTCACGCGCCTCCTACGAGCTGGTGGCCGGCGCGACCGGTTCGCCGTTCGACTACCCGCTGACCAGCCGCTTCGACGAGAACGACGCGATCCTGATCATGGATCATGTACTGATCCCGTGGGAAAACGTGCTGATCTACCGCGATTTCGACCGCTGTCGCCGCTGGAGCACCCAGGGCGGTTTCGCCCGGCTGTTCCCGCTGCAGGCCTGCGTGCGCCTGGCGGTGAAGATGGATTTCATCACCGCGCTGCTGCAAAAGAGCCTCTCGTGCACCGGCGTGCTGGAGTTCCGCGGCGTGCAGGCCGATCTGGGTGAAGTGGTGGCCTGGCGCAACCTGTTCTGGTCGCTGAGCGACGCAATGTGCGCCGAAGCCACGCAATGGGAAAACGGCGCTTACCTGCCGGATTCCGCCGCGCTGCAAACCTACCGCGTGATGGCGCCGATGGCCTACACCAAGGTGAAACACATCATCGAGAAGAACGTCACCAGCGGCTTGATCTACCTGCCGTCCAGCGTGCGCGACATGAACAACCCGGAGATTGACAAGTACCTGGCGCGCTACGTGCGCGGATCGGACGGCATGGATCACGTCGAGCGCATCAAGATCCTCAAGCTGATGTGGGATGCGATCGGCAGCGAATTCGGTGGTCGCCACGAGCTGTATGAGATCAACTACGCCGGCAGCCAGGATGAGATCCGCCTGCAGTGCCTGCGCCACGCGCAGGGATCCGGCAACATGGATCGCATGATGCAGATGGTCGACAAGTGCCTGGCCGATTACGATCAGCACGGCTGGAAGGTGCCGCACCTGCGGAACAATGACGATATTAATCAGTTGGATAATCTGCTGAAGTAATTCAGGAGGAGGTTGTATGTCTCAGGAAAATGAACAGCGGCTGCGCTTTCGCGACGCGATGGCCAGCCTGTCGGCGGCGGTGAATATCGTCACCACCGACGGCCCGGCGGGGCGCTGCGGCATCACCGCCACGGCGGTATGTTCGGTGACCGATACGCCGCCGACGCTGCTGGTGTGCATCAACCGCAACAGCGCGATGAACCCGGTGTTTCAGGAAAACCGCAGGCTGTGCGTCAACGTGCTCAACCATGAGCAGGAGCTGATGGCGCGCCACTTCGCCGGCATGACCGGCGTCAGCATGGAAGATCGTTTCCGGCTGGAAGAGTGGCAGCTCGGCGCGCTGGGGCAGCCGGTGCTGCGCAATACCCTGGCCAGCCTGGAAGGGGAGATCGAGCAGATCCAGAGCATCGGCACCCACCAGATGTATCTGGTGCAGATCAAGCAGATCGCGCTGAGCGAAGCCGGCAACGGCCTGATCTACTTCAAGCGCAACTTCCATCCGGTGATCCATCAGATGGCGGTGCCGGCCTGAGGCGTTGGGGCGCAGCAGGCTGCGCCCCGCATATCAGCTCTTGTTGGCTGCCAGATCGCTCACCAGGCGGTTGACCGGATCGCTCATGTTGGTGAACTTGCTCAGCTCCGAGCGGGTCACCACCACGAACACCCCGACGTTTTTTGCCGGGATCATCGCCATGTAGGTAATGAATCCGCCGCCGCCGCCGGTCTTCTGAATGATGCCCGGCAGCCCGTCCTTCGGCGCCATATACACCCAGCCCAATCCCAATGCATCCGCTTGCCCCGGCACGTCCATGCCCTTCAGCGACACCAGATCGTGGCGCTGGAAGTACATGGTTTGCTCGCTGGCGGCGGTGGCTTTGCGCGGGCCGCTGGCGCTGGAAGAGAGGAATTGCTGCATCCAGCGCTGCATGTCGCGCGGGGTGGAGTAGACGCCGCCGCTGCCGGCCGCGGCGGTGGTGTCGCGGCAGGCGCTTGGGCCGGCCGCCGCCACCATCAGGCGCGAACATTGTTCAGGGCTCGGCGTCAGCGTGGTGTCGACCATGCCGAGCGGCGCGGTGATTTTCTCTTTCAGCAGCGCGCTGTAAGGCTTGCCCGCGGCGCGCGACAGCGCGTCGGCCAGCAGATCGTACGCCAGGTTGGAATAAGCGGCGCGCACGCCCGGCGGCACCGTGACGTTGGCATGCGCCAGCCACTGCCAGCGCTGGGCCTTGGTCGGCCAGGTGAACACCGGCGTTTTCGGCGGCTTCTTGCCCGGCTGCTCGCGCGGCAGCGCGCTGGTGTGGGTCGCCAGGTTCAATAACGTGATCGGCTGGCCGGCGTTGTAAGACGGCACATAGGCGCCCTTGGGGGCGTACTTGCGCAGCGGATCGGTCAGCTTGACCTGACCTGCCGCCGCCATTTTCACCATCACTTCGCTGGTCATCAGCTTGGTGATCGAGGCGATGCGGATCAGCGAATCCGGGCGCGGGCGCAGGTTATTGCCGGGCTTGGTGTCGCCGAAGCTGCGGTTAACCACCTGATTGCCGTCGATCACCACCAGCGCCATGCCGGTGGCGCCGCTGTTGTAGAAAATATGTTCGGCATACTGGTCGACGATTTGCGAAGCCAGCTGCGGGGGCGCGGCCTGCACGGCCAGCGGCGCGGCGCACAGGCCCAGCGCCAGCAATAAAGCGGAGACAGAGTTCTTCAACGGTCGTTATCCATTTAACAATGCAGCGGGAAAGGGCGTAATCCATCGCCCAGTGTAATGTGCCCACCCCCCCGCTGCATGTAGAAAAAAGAGCGGTGGCGATAAAATTTTTTCACCGCCGGCGGCTTACTGCGCGCGGGCGAAAATGGCGATCACTTCATCCAGGTGCGCCTTCATCGCTTTGCGGGCGCCGCGCACATCGCGCGCTTCGATCGCCGCCAGGATCGCCCGGTGTTCCAGCTCGGAACGGTGCGGCATGTCGTCCGGCGTATAGTGGCGCTGCAGCACGCGGAACATGCTGCCGTAGCGGTGGCCGAGCAGATGGCCGATGATGAACGCGTAAGCCGGATTGCCGCTGGCCTGGGCGATGCGGATGTGGAACAGTCGATCGCCGGGGTGGGTGGCGGAGCCGGCGCGGTTATCGCGGCAGTTCTGCTCATAGGCGGCGCGGATGCCCGCCAGCTCCTCGTCGGTGGCGTGGCGCGCGGCCAGCGCAGCGGTCTCCGGTTCAATCAGCAGGCGGGTTTGCAGCAGTGAAAACGGCGGCAGCTCGGCGTTGAAATCCAGCTCGATATTCAGTTCGTCGTCGATCTCCGCCCACTGGTTGCGGCCGGCCTGGGCCATCACCGACTCCTGCGACGCCGCCGGCGGCGTTTGCGAACGCACGATCACCCCGTTGCCCACCTTGACGTCCACCAGGCCGATCACTTCCAACGCGATCAGCGCCTCGCGCACCGACGCGCGGCTGACCTGCAACTGCTGGGCGAGATCGCGCTCCGAAGGCAGGCGGCTGCCAGGCGGAAATTCGTTATTCTCGATAAGACGTTTGAGCTGGTCGGCTATCTGTCTGTAAATCCTTGGGTTTTCCAGTCGGGTAATCGGCATTTTTGACCTTTGACGATTCGGCGTTCAGTGATTTGGCGCACAATTATGCGACAAGGCGCTTGAGTAATCGTTATTCAAGTGTAAAAAAATGGTTAATTGAAATGTGGTTTCAAGGCTGTTTTATTAACTTCTTCCCCCAACGATAACGCGTAAAGCGTCTTTTGTCATGTTAGAGGCCTGACCTTTAATCGCCCTTAGTGGCCTGACCATTAGACCTTTAGGCCGAGGAGTCAAGATGGATTTAACCGGGAAACGCGTACTGATCACCGCCGCCGGGCAAGGGATCGGATTCACTACCGCCAGGCTGTTCGCCGCCGCCGGCGCCGACGTGATCGCCAGCGACATCAACCTTGAGCGCCTGCAGGGCTGCGCCGGGATCCGCGCGCTGACGCTGAACGTCACCGATCCGGCCGCCATCGCGGCGGCGGCGGAAGCGATCGGCCCGATCGACGTGTTGTTCAACTGCGCCGGCGTAGTGCACAGCGGATCGATCCTCGATTGCAGCGAAGATCAGTGGGCGTTCGCGCTCGATCTCAACGTGACCGCGATGTTCCGCATGATCCGCGCCTTCCTGCCGGGCATGTTGGCGCGCGGCAAAGGCTCGATCATCAACATGTCTTCGGTGGCCTCGAGCGTGAAAGGGGTGCCGAACCGCTTCGCCTACAGCGCCAGCAAGGCGGCGGTGATCGGCCTGACGCGCTCGGTGGCGGCGGATTACGTCACCCAGGGCATCCGTTGCAACGCCATTTGCCCTGGCACGGTGGAATCGCCGTCACTGCGCCAGCGCATCGCCGAGCAGGCGCGCGAACAGGGGCGCAGCGAGCAAGAGGTGTATCAGGCGTTCGTCGCCCGCCAGCCGATCGGGCGCATCGGCACCACCGAGGAAATCGCCCAATTGGCGCTGTATCTGGCCTCCGACGCCAGTTCGTACACCACCGGCACGGTGCAGATCATCGACGGCGGCTGGAGCAACTGATCCGCCATTTTTGAGAGAGGAACGCATGAAACTTTTACGTTATGGGCAACCTGGGCAAGAGCGCCCCGGCATGTTGGATGCACAGGGCCGCCTGCGCGATCTGTCGCAGCATATCGCCGACGTGGGCGGCGCCGCGTTATCGCCGGCGTCGCTCGCCAAACTGCGTGCGCTGGACAGCGCCGCATTGCCGCTGGTCGAGGGGCAGCCGCGCCTCGGCGCCTGCGTCGGCGGCATCGGCAAGTTCATCTGCATCGGCCTGAACTACGCCGATCACGCGGCGGAAACCGGCGCGGCCATTCCTGAAGAACCGGTGGTGTTCAACAAATGGACCAGCGCGGTGGTCGGCCCCTACGACCGGGTGGAGATCCCGCGCGGCTCGCAGAAAACCGACTGGGAAGTGGAGCTGGGCGTGGTGATCGGCCTGGGCGGGCGCTACATCAGCGAAGCGGATGCGATGCGCCACGTCGCCGGTTATTGCGTGATCAACGACGTCTCAGAACGCGAATATCAAATTGAGCGCGGCGGCACCTGGGACAAGGGCAAAGGCTGCGACACCTTCGGGCCGATCGGGCCCTGGCTGGTGACCGCCGACGAGATCGCCGATCCGCACAGCCTGAATTTGTGGCTGGAGGTGGACGGCAAGCGCTATCAGGACGGCAACACCAGCACCATGATCTTCCGCATTCCGCAGATCGTCAGCTACCTCAGCCGCTTTATGAGCCTGCAGCCGGGCGACGTGATCTCCACCGGCACGCCGCCGGGCGTCGGCATGGGGCAGAAACCGCAGCCCATCTACCTGCGGGCGGGCCAGACGATGCGTCTGGGCATTGAAGGGCTGGGCGAACAGCGCCAGCAAACCGTACAGGCTTAACCGGGAGCGCCGCCATGACCATCATTACCGCACTGCGGGTTGAAGACATTCGTTTCCCCACCTCGCTGGGGCTGGACGGATCCGACGCCATGAATCCGGATCCCGACTATTCCGCCGCCTACGTGATCCTGGAGACCGATCGCGCGGATCTCAGTGGCCACGGACTGACGTTCACCATCGGCCGCGGCAACGAGATCTGCTGCGCGGCGATCCGCGCGCTGGAGCATCAGATCGTCGGTGAGCGGCTGGAGACGATCGCCGCCGACATGGGCGCCTTCTGGCGGCGCTTCACCAGCGACAGCCAGCTGCGCTGGATCGGGCCGGACAAAGGCGCCATTCACCTGGCGACCGGCGCGGTGGTCAACGCGGTGTGGGATCTGTGGGCCAAATCGGTCGGCAAACCGGTGTGGCGGCTGGTGGCAGAGATGACGCCGGAGGAGCTGGTGCGCTGCATCGACTTCCGTTACATCACCGACTGCATCACGCCGCAGGAAGCGCTGGCGCTACTGAAACAGCGGGCCGAGGGCAAAGAACGGCGCCTGGAGCGGCTGCTGCAGGAAGGTTACCCCTGCTACACCACTTCGGCAGGTTGGCTGGGGTATCCGGACGACAAGCTGCGCCGCCTGTGCCAGGAAGCGGTCGACGCCGGTTTCTCCTACCTGAAACTGAAGGTCGGGCGCGATCTGGAAGACGACATTCGCCGGGTGCGCATCGCCCGTGAGGTGATCGGCCCGGATCGCCGGCTGATGATCGACGCCAACCAGGTGTGGGAGGTGGACGAAGCCATTCCGTGGGTGAAACATCTGGCGTTCGCCAAACCCTGGTTTATCGAAGAGCCGACCAGCCCGGACGACGTCGAAGGGCATCGCCGCATCCGCGAAGGGGTGGCGCCGGTCAAGGTGGCTACCGGCGAGATGTGCCAGAACCGCATCATGTTCAAACAGTTCATCATGCGCGGTGCGGTGGACGTGGTGCAGATCGACGCCTGCCGTCTCGGCGGCGTCAACGAAGTGCTGGCGGTGATGCTGATGGCGGCCAAATACCAGCTGCCGGTCTGCCCGCACGCCGGCGGCGTCGGGCTGTGCGAATACGTGCAGCACCTGTCGATGATCGACTACCTGTGCATCGCCGGCACCCACGAAGGCCGGGTGATCGAGTACGTCGATCATTTGCATGAACACTTTGTCGATCCCTGCGTGATCAACGGCGCGGCCTACATGCCGCCGAGCCGGCCCGGTTACTCGATCGAGATGCATCCGTCGTCGATCGAGCAATACCGGTTCCGCGGGTGAAGCGGGAGGTTCGCATGCCGCGCATCGACGCTCACCAGCACTACTGGCGCTACCACCCGCAGCATTACCCGTGGATCGACGAGCGGATGCGCGTGCTGCGGCAGGATTTCGATCCGCCCCGGCTGCGGCCGCTGTTGCAGGAACACGGTTTCGACGGCGCGCTGGCGGTGCAGGCGCGCCCCAGCGAGGAAGAGACGCTGGCCTTGCTGGCGCTGGCTGAACGGAGCGAAGGCGTATGCGGCGTGGTGGGCTGGTTGGATATCGCCGCGCCGCAGCTGGCGCAGCGTCTGGAGGCCCTGAGGCCGCGCGCTGCGCTGCGCGGGGTGCGTCATCAGGTGCAGGACGAAGCGGATCCGGCGGCCTGGTTGGCGCGGCCGGAGGTGGAACGTGGCATGCAAACGCTGCAGCGCGCCGGGTATGTGTACGAGATCCTGGTGACGCATCGGCATCTGGCGGCCGTGGCGTCGTTCGCCGCCCGCCATGACGAGCACTGGCTGGTGCTGGATCACCTCGGCAAGCCGGACATCGCGCGCGGCGCGCGGCACTGGGCGCAGCAAATCCGGCCGCTGGCGGCGCTGCCGCACGTGGCCTGCAAGCTTTCGGGCCTGATCACCGAGGCGCCGGGCGGCCGGTGGCGGGCGGAGGAACTGCTGCCGTTCTTCGACGCCGCGCTGGAGGCGTTCGGCCCGCAGCGGCTGATGTTCGGCTCCGACTGGCCGGTGTGCCTGCTGGCCGGCGACTACCGCCAGGTGGTGCAACTGTGCGAACGGGCGCTGTCGACGCTGGGGGCTGCCGAGCAGGCGGCGATTTGGGGCGACACCGCCTGGCGAATTTACGGTTTAACGGAGTCTGGTTATGGATCTGTATCTGCAAGATAAGGTGGTGCTGGTCACCGGCGGCGGTGCCGGCATCGGCGCGGCGATTTCTCATGTGCTGGCTGAAGAGGGGGCGATCCCGGTGCTGGTCACCAACGCCGCGCCGGAGGCGGCGCTGCTGGCCGATTTGCAGCGGCTGCAGCCGCACACCGAGGTGATCCTCACCGAATTGTGCGATGAGGCGGCCTGCCGCCGCGCGGTCAGCCAGACGCTGGCGACCTTCGGCCGCGTCGACGGGCTGGTGAATAACGCCGGGGTCAATGACGGCGTCGGGCTGGAGGCGGGGCGTGAAGCGTTCGTCGGTTCGCTGGAAAAGAACCTGGTGCACTACTACCTGATGGCGCACCTGTGCCAGGCGGCGCTGCGGGAGAGCCGGGGCGCTATCGTCAACATCGCCTCCAAGACCGCGCTCAGCGGCCAGGGCGGCACCAGCGGCTACACCGCCGCCAAGGGCGCGGTGCTGGCGCTGACGCGCGAATGGGCGGTATCGCTGCGCCATGACGGGGTACGGGTGAACGCGGTGGTGCCGGCGGAGGTGATCACCCCGCAGTACCAGCGCTGGCTCAACACCTTCGCCGAGCCGCAGCGGCAGATGGAGAAAATTACCGCGCGCATTCCGCTCGGGCAGCGCATGACTACGCCGCAGGAGATCGCCGATACCGTGGCGTTTCTGCTGTCGTCGCGGTCATCGCATACCACCGGGCAGTGGCTGTCGGTGGACGGCGGCTACCTGCATCTCGATCGGGCGCTGACGTGAGCGGCGCGGCGGCAGGGCGGCGCCGTTTCTGCCAGGCGCTCGATCTGATTGACTCACCGGCGCTGATTGCGGAGTACCAGCAGCATCATCAGCGCATTTGGCCGGGCATCGCCGCGCATTTGCGCGAGCACGGCATTCTGGACATGGAAATTTACCGGTTGGGCACCCGGCTGTTCATGATCGTGGAGGTCAGCGCCGATTTCGACGCCGCGCGCTTTGACGCCGCCAGCCTGAACAACCCCGAAGTACAGCGATGGGAAGCGCTGATGTGGCACTACCAGGCCGCCACCCCCTGGACGCCGCAGGGCGAAAAATGGGTGGAAATGGCGCGGATTTTCTCTCTGCAACAGCAATAACGCCAACATCATCATCGCCAGACGATACGAGGGTATCACCATGCTTGCTGAAAAAAGTGCGGCCTCCGCGCAGCCGGGCGTCCCCGTGACCGCCAATCTGCGCTGGGCCTTTATCCTGGTCACCAGCCTGTTCTTCATGTGGGGGCTGTCCTATGGCCTGCTGGACGTATTGAACAAACATTTTCAGGAGACGTTGCACGTCACCAAGGCGCAGTCGGGGCTGCTGCAGGCGGCCTACTTCGGCGCCTACTTCCTGGTGGCGCTGCCCGCCGGGTACTTTATGGATCGCAAGGGCTATAAGGCGGGCATTCTGGTCGGGCTGTGCCTGTACGCGCTGGGGGCGTTGCTGTTCGTGCCGGCGGCGTCGGCCAACAGCTTCGGCGTATTCCTGTTCGCGCTGTTCGTCATCGCCAGCGGCCTGGGGTGCCTGGAAACGGCGGCCAACCCGTACGCCACGGTGCTGGGCGACGCGCAGGGCGCCGAACGGCGGCTCAACCTGGCGCAGTCGTTCAACGGCCTCGGGCAGTTTATCGGCCCGCTGATCGGCGGCACGCTGTTCTTCTCCGCCAGTCAGTCCGCCGGCGATGGCGATCAGAGCGCTGTGAAGATGACCTATGTGGCGATCGCCGCGCTGGTGCTGCTGATCGCGCTGTTGTTCAGCCGCACCCGGCTGCCGGCGATCCGCGAAGAGGAAAAGCCGGTGCACGGCGTGATAGCGCAGGGATTGTGGCAGCATCCGCATTTCGTCGGCGGGGTTATCACACAGTTCTTCTACGTGGCGGCGCAGGTGGGCGTCGGGGCGTTCTTCATCAACTACGCCACCGAGCACTGGCGCGAGGTGTCTAACCAGAGCGCCTCTTACCTGCTGTCGATCGCCATGATCTGCTTTATGGTCGGGCGCTTCTTCAGCACCTGGCTGATGGGGCGAGTCAAACCGGCGACGCTGCTGGCGGTCTATGCGCTGATCAACATCGCGCTGTGCGGCGTGGTGATGCTGAGCGTCGACGGCGTATCGGTGGTGGCGCTGATCGCGGTGTTCTTCTTTATGTCGATCATGTTCCCGACCATTTTTGCCCTGGGGGTGAAAAATCTGGGCAAGCACACCAAGCGTGCCAGCTCGTTCATGATCATGGCGATCGTCGGCGGCGCCATCATGCCGTACTTTATGGGGGCGCTGGCCGACCGTTACAGCACCGCGCTCTCTTATCTGCTGCCGCTGCTGTGCTTCGCGGTGGTGCTGGTTTACGGCCTGCGGCAGCGCCGCGCCTGATTCACCCCGGCGGCGAATCGGCTTTCGCCGCCGTTTTCGGCATCTGCCGCCGGGTCCCCATCAGGATGGCCAACGCCAGCAGCAGCACCAGGCCGGACAGCGCGCCGTTTATCGTCAGGCCGCCGGCATCCACCACCAGCCCACCCACCAGCGAACCGCAGGAAATCGCCAGGTTAAACAGCGCGATATACAGTGAAGAGGCGACCTCGACCGCATCGGGCGCCGCCTTGAGCATCCACGCCATCAACGCAACGGAAACGCCGCCGTAGGCGATGCCCCACAGCAGGAGGAAGGCGCCGCCGCTCAGCGGCGCGTGGCCCAGCAGCGGCAGCAGCAGGACGGCGAGCGCCAGCCCGAGGGCGATCAGCGCCAGGGTGCGGCGCAGTCGTTTGGCGGCGGCCTGGCCGGCGATAAAATTCCCGACGAGGCCGGCGATGCCGTAGGCGAACAGCAGCGGCCCCACCCAGCGGCTCTCGATGCCGGAGACCGTCTGCAGCAGCGGGCGGACAAAGGTGTAAGCCATAAAGTGGCCGGCGACCAGCAGAAACGTCAGCAGCAGCCCGGTCAGCAGCCGGCGATTCGCGCGTTGCGCGGTGAACGACCGCCAGCCGATCGCCTGCGTGACCGGCAGCGGCGGCAGCACGCACACCAGCAGGAGCAGGGTCAGCGCCGCCAGAACGGCGACCGCCAGAAACGCCATGCGCCAGCCCAGCGCTTCGCCGAGGAATACCCCGAGCGGCACGCCGAACACCGAGGCCGCCGCTACGCCGCCGAAGATGATGGACAGCGCCAATCCGACGGAGGCCGGCGGCACCAGGCGTTCCGCCAGCCCGCCGGCGATGGCCCAGATACCGCCGATGCAAAAGCCCAGCAGGATGCGCGCGGCGAACAGCAGCGCCAGGGAGGTGGCGGCGGCGGCCAGCAGGTTGGCGGCGATCAGCAGCAGCAGAAAGCCCACCAACAGGCTGCGGCGATCCGTGCGCCGGGCGCCCAGCACCACCAGCGGGGCGAACAGCGCGGCGAACAGGGCCGGCAGGGAAATCAGCAGCCCGGCACGGCCTATCGATGCGTTCAAGGTGCTGACGATCGGAGTCAGCAGCCCGACGGGCAGCATTTCTGCGGTGACGACGGTAAAGGTGGACAGGCCGATGGCGAAGGTCGCCAGCCAAGACTTTGCGCCGCCGCCGGCGTGTAAGGCACTCATAAGGATCCTCCCAACAGATGAATAACCTCAGTGTATCCGCGCCAAAATGGCTGATAAACTGGCCTGATTGCGCAACATTGGGGACAAATCGTGGCTAATTTACCGTCTATGCCGTTGGATAACCTGACCGACCTGCTGGTATTCATTCGCGTCGCCGACGCTTGCAGCTTCACGCTGGCGGCCGAGAGGCTGGGCATCTCCCGATCGGCGGCGGGAAAATGCGTGAACCGATTGGAGGCGCAATTGGCGACCCGGCTGCTGCAGCGCACCACGCGCAGCGTCAGCCTGACCGAAGACGGCGCGGTGTTTTACGAGTATGCGCAGCGCATCCTGTCACAGGCCGAAGAGGCGGAAACGGCGCTCAATACGCGGCGGCAAACCCCGCGCGGGCGGCTGCGGCTGGATCTGCCGGTCTCGCTGGGGCGGTTGCACATTTTGCCGATTTTGCGGGAGTTTTTGGCACAGTGGCCGGAGGTGGACGCCGACGTCAGCTTTTCCGACGATTACAGCGATTTGGTGCGCGACGGCATCGACGTGGCGATCCGCGTCGGCGGCAGCGACGACAGCCGACTGGTGCGGCGGGTGCTCGCGCCGCATCGCCTGATCACCTGCGCGGCGCCGGATTATCTGGCGCGGCACGGCGCGCCTGCGAAACCGGAGGCGTTGGGCGATCACGAGACGCTGGTCTTCAGTCATCAGGGGCTGTCGGCGCCCTGGCGCTATTTGGTCAACGGCCAACTGCACGAACAGCCGGTGCGCGGCCGGATGCGTTTCAACAACGTCGAGGCCTTGCGGGATGCCGCCGTCGCCGGGGCCGGTCTGTGTCAGGTGGGGGCATTTCTGGTCGGCGAGCAGATTGCGGCCGGCACGCTGGTGCCGGTGCTGGAACGCTATTGTCGCCCTGGGCCGCCGATCTGCGCCGTCTATCCCAGCCGGCGCCATCTCTCCCCCAAGGTGAAACTGTTCCTGGCGGCGATCGAACGGCGCTGGCAGGGCAAGGCGATTTGGGAAAGCGCCTAGCGCGGGCGATTCACGCCGCTTTCAAGGCCAGCGTTCGCCGCATTAGGCGATAGCCGCCGGCCGCCACCAGCAGTACGACCAGGCCGGCCGTGAGTGTAACGCCAAAGCCGGCCGTTATCCCCGCAGCGTCGATCGCCAGGCCCGCCAGGGCTGCGCCGAACGCTACGCCTATCCCCAGGCCGGTGACCATCCAGGTCAATCCTTCCGTCAGCCGGGAGGGCGGCACGATGTTTTCAACCAGCCCCATGGCAACGATCATGGTCGGCGCAAAAAACAATCCGGCGACAAACATCGCCGCCGCCAGCGTTAAGACATTGTGCACCCACAGCAGCGACAAGGTGGTGAAAGCGGTGGCGAACGCCGCGTATAAGAACAGACGAGGCAAGGGGACGGGGATTTTCATTGCGCCGAAAATCAGCCCGGCCAGGCAGGAGCCGAACGCGTAAACCGACAGTACGATGCTGGCGGCGGCCGGCTGCCCTTGCTGCTCGGCGAAGGCCACGCTGATGACGTCCACGGTGCCGACGATGGTGCCGAGGGCGATCAGCGCCAGCACCAGGATCTGCATCGACGGCATGGTCAGGATGGCGCGCTGCCGCTGGTTATTGTGGGCGTAAACCGGGGGCTGGGTGCTTTTTTGCGCGGCGAATGCCGCAACGCCCGCCACCAGAAGTATGGCGGCTACCAGAGGGCCGGCCTCTGGGAAGAGTGAAACGCTAAGCCCCACGGCGATCGGTGGGCCGACGATAAAGGCCACCTCGTCCAATACGGACTCGAATGAAAATGCCGTGTGCAGCTGTGGCGTGCCGCGATAAATTTCGCTCCAGCGGGCCCTGACCATCGCGGAGATGCTGGGCATGCCGCCCGCGAGCGCGGCGAAGACAAACAGAGTCCAGTCCGGTGCCCGATAGTGGGTGCAGAGCAACAGCAGCAGCAGGGCGATCGCGCTGATCCCGGTGGCATACGGCAACACGCGGCTTTGGCCGTGACGATCCGCCGCGCGCGCGATTTGCGGCGCAAGCAGCGCCATGGAAAAGGCGAACGTCGCTGCCACCGCGCCCGCCAGCCAATAAGAGCCGCGTACCTGCGAGAGCATGGTAATGATGCCGATGCCGGTCATCGAGACCGGCAGGCGCGCGATTAGCCCGGCAGAGGAAAACGCCTTGCTGCCCGGGGCGTTGAACAGTTTGAAATAAGGATTTGCCATGGAAAGGGCTCCGGAATGTTGGCGGCTCGGTATTCGCTCAATGTCCATCATTGACATACGCCACGTATGTTACGTTAATTGACATACATGGCGTATGTCAATTATAACGTCATCAATAATGAGGCGGAGTGGACCCATGGCACGTAAAGCGCGCACCGAAATGATTGAAGAAACCCGACAAAAGCTGGTGGCAGCGGCCCGCCGGCAGTTTGGCAGCGTGGGGTATGCCGAGACGGTGATGGATGATCTCACCGCCCAGGCCGGCCTGACGCGCGGCGCGCTCTATCACCATTTTGGCGATAAAAAGGGGCTGTTCCTGGCGGTGGTGCAGGCGATAGACGCGGAGATGGATACGCATCTGGCTGACATAACCGCGAGTACTGCGGATGACTGGGAGGCTTTTGCGGCGCGTTGCCGCGGTTATCTGATCATGATGACGGAGCCGCAAGCGCAACGCATTCTGTTGCGTGATTCACCTTCGGTGCTGGGAGCTGAATA
Organism: Serratia sp. JKS296; assembly: GCF_900215445.1. NCBI lineage: Bacteria > Pseudomonadati > Pseudomonadota > Gammaproteobacteria > Enterobacterales > Yersiniaceae > Serratia > Serratia sp. JKS296. The sequence goes on along the minus strand of NZ_OCMX01000001.1, from coordinate 4,357,966 downwards.
TCTGCGGGCCAGCAAGCTGGCGTGCATCAGCTGGATGACGGGCGCATTGCAGGCCTTGATGGCGCAGCGGCGCATCGCCGTCGCCGAGCCGGAATCGCTGGCGCATTTAATCAACGGCGGCCTGATGGATGCCGCGCTGTGGGTCGCCCATCATCCGGAAAAAGATGTGGGGCTGGAACAAGCCTTGGTCAGTTTGAACCTGTTGCTGAACGGGCTGCGTTCCACCGCCGTATAGCCGTATAAGTGTTGATGTCAGCCGCCGCGCCGTTACGGCGGCGGCTTAAGGGTGAACGGCGGCGGGCTCGACGTTTTGCGCCAGCTGAATATTGTTGCGGCCGCTGTGCTTCGCCAGATAGAGCGCGGCGTCGGCCGCGCCGATCGCTGATTCGACGTCCAGCTTTTCCAATGCCGAGATGCCCGCGCTGAGCGTCAGCGTGCCGCTGTGCTGCGGGCTGGCGCCGTGCGGGATATTCAGTTCCGCCACGCGTTGACGCACCCGTTCGGCCAGCTGCGCCGCATAGCCTTCGTGCACGTTGGTCAACAGCACCAAAAACTCTTCCCCGCCGTAGCGCACCACGATGTCGCGCGAACGCACCGCATCGCGGATGGCGATCGCCACCTGCACCAGCGCCCGGTCGCCCATGGCGTGGCCGTAGCTGTCGTTGTAGACCTTGAAGTGGTCGATATCCAGCAGCAGCACGTAGTGGCGGCCGGTTTGCGGTTCCAGCAGCATAGTGATCTTATTCTCCAGCCCTCGACGGTTATAAAGGCCGGTCAGGGGATCGAGCATGCTCAAATTATTGAATTTGTCCCGCTCGTTATACAGGTTGGCCACCAGCGCGTGGGTAAAGATTTCACTGCGTTTCAACATCAGGTGATGAATGGAGAAAGCGATAATAGGTAATAGCGTGGTGAATAATATCCGCAGGGTATTATGCATACCGTCTAAAGCCAGGATCATCATTGCGGAAGGTACGGCGTGTAAACAAAAGGCGGTAAAGTTATCCGTCAGAGAAATAGCGCTGATAAAAAAGATGCTAAACAAACTAATTAATAAAAAATCTTGGTTATTCGGTAGGCAATATTGACTTTTAACGTAAATATGTGCGGCCCAGAGCAGGCCGAGCACGCTGGCGAACAGGTTGAGTTTGCACAAATATTTACGTGGCGTTTGCAGAGAAAATAGCGCTGCTACCAGACAAAATAGCGGTATACATAATAAAGGTAGGGTAAATGCGGGCGTATCCCTAAAAGGGAACAATAATGTAAATACGGAAGAGGCGGCATTCATTATCAGAAAAAGAAATAATGCCAGGCGCTGCTTGCTGTTCAGTAATTCCTGATAAGAACGGGCGTTCATACGGAGGTCACTCTTTGCAAAGTCGTTCTGTCGAATAATTAAGGTTGAGAAGCATTCCCTTGGCGCGAATATCCACTTGAATTGCATGGTTGAGGGTTGTGATTATTATCATGCAAACAGGACTAGGAATTTTCTTATGTCAAATTATCATTTTTTCCTGCTGGTGTCATCTGAGTTTGGTCAGCGCAGTGAAAATGATGCGGCGGCCAAAAAAGTGTTATATGATATTGGTTATCATTATCACTTAAGGGGGTTGTCATGCTCACTGCCATGATTGCCGCGTGCGGGCTGTGGGGCGTCAGTTGGTGCCTCGGGGATCGCCTGGCCAGCGCCTGGGGCGTTTTGCTGCCTTGTGCTTTGATGCCGCTGCTGGCCCTGATCAACCTGGATATGCTGCAGTTGCGCACCCTGATCGTGATAGCGATGTTGGCCACGCTGGTGATGCTGTTCAACAGCCGGCTGCGCCACTATCTGCTGTTGCCTTCCTGCATGGCGCTGGCGGGCGGCCTGGCGGCAGTCAGCCTCAACTTCAGCTTTGGGTGAAACGCCAGAAACGGCAAAACCACGCTTAAGCGTGTTTATCATCAATGCGTTGGGATTTTTTCGAAGGAACCGCCGAAGAGATCATCAATTGGTGCGAAGAGAGGGACTTGAACCCTCACGTCCGTAAGGACACTAACACCTGAAGCTAGCGCGTCTACCAATTCCGCCACCTTCGCACAGTCGATGTTGTTGCTTTGATTTATATTACGTCGCCAGCTTGGTGCGAAGAGAGGGACTTGAACCCTCACGTCCGTAAGAACACTAACACCTGAAGCTAGCGCGTCTACCAATTCCGCCACCTTCGCATCGATGCTGAGTGCAATATAAATCATGTGGTTATTTGGTGCGAAGAGAGGGACTTGAACCCTCACGTCCGTAAGGACACTAACACCTGAAGCTAGCGCGTCTACCAATTCCGCCACCTTCGCGTACCAGAAACATTACCGGAGTAACGTTACCACGGAGGCGAATTCTAGAGATTTTGGCGGGCACGTCAACAGTTATTTCCCCGCTTTGCGGGCGTTTGCTGGAAAAACAGCCATATCGCCGCTTTTCTGCTGGTCAAACAGCCAAATCAGCCAATCAATCAACACCCTGACCCGTGGCGCCAGGAAACGGCCGGGTGGATACATGATGTAAATCGGCATCGGCGGGGGCGGCGTGTCCGCCAACACTTCCACCAGTTCGCCCTGTTCCAGCCAGGGGGCAAGCGAATAGCGCGCCGCCTGAATCAATCCCATGCCGGCCCGCGCGCCGGCGATGTAGGCGTCGGCGCCGCTGACGCTGAGCCGCGCGGGCAGCTCGCGCAGTTCCAGCTTGCCGCCGCGGCAGAATTCCAGCGGGTAATCGCGGTTGTTGGCCAGGGAAAAATACCCCACCGCGCGATGCGGCTCCAGGCGATCGATGTCGAGCGGCGTGCCGTGGGCCTGCAGATAAGCGGGGGAAGCGCAGGTGACCTGCGGCAGCTGGGCGATGTGCCGCGCTACCAGACTGTCGTCTTCGGTTTCCCAGGCGCGCAGCACGCAGTCCACGCCTTCGCGCAACAGATCGACGTGGGTGTCGTTGGCGCCCAGTGCCAGGGTGATGTCGGGATAACGCCGGTAAAAGTCGTCCAACGCCGGAATGACGATCTGGCGCGCCAGCGAATGGGGCATATCGATGCGCACCTTGCCGGACGGCTGCAGCTTATGGTGACTGAACAGCGTGTCCGCCTCCTCCAGCGCCCCCAGCAACTGCACGCAGCGTTGATAGTAGAGGCTGCCTTCACTGGTCACCTGCACCTGGCGGGTGGTGCGGATCAGCAGGCGCACGCCCAGCCGTTGTTCCAGCCGTTTCAACGCGTTGCTGACCGTGGCGCGCGGCAGCTGCAGGCGTTCGGCCGCCCGACTGAAGCTGCCCAGTTCGACGATGCGGGTAAAAATGCGCATGGCTTGAACCTGATCCATATCCACTCCGGATTGTTGGTGATTTTTGAACAGTGATGTGCAATCTGCATTATTTATCTTTGTCGCGTAAACAACCAGACTTTGCTGCGTTATCCATTCACCGCATGAGGGCAGCACAATGCAACAACGTAAACTCGGTTCCAACGGTCCCGTCGTCTCCGCCCTGGGGCTGGGGTGCATGGGCATGAGCGACTTCTACTCCACCGGCGCCGATCGGCAGGAAGCCATCGCCACGCTGCACCGGGCGCTGGAGTTGGGCGTCACGCTGCTCGACACCGCCGACATGTACGGGCCGCACACCAACGAAGAGCTGGTGGGGGAGGCGATCAAGGGCAAGCGGCAACAGGTGTTCCTGGCCACCAAGTTCGGCATTCTGCGCGATCCGGCGGATCCGTCGGCGCGCGGCGTCAGCAGCCGGCCCGAGTATATCCGGCGCTCGGTGGAAGGCAGCCTGCGGCGCTTGGGCGTGGAGGAGATCGATCTCTATTATCAGCACCGGGTCGATCCGCAAGTGCCGATCGAAGACGTCGTGGGCACGATGGCGGATCTGATCCGCGAAGGCAAGATCCGCCACATCGGCCTGAGCGAGGCGTCGGTCGCCACGCTGGAGCGGGCGCACAAGGTGCATCCGATCACCGCGCTGCAGACCGAGTATTCGCTGTGGACGCGCGACGCCGAGCAGGGCGTACTGGCGGCCTGCGAGCGCCTGGGCATCGGCTTTGTGCCTTACAGCCCGTTAGGGCGCGGTTTCCTCACCGGCGCTATCCGGCGGCCGGAGGATCTGGCCGAGGACGATTTCCGCCGCGGCAACCCGCGTTTCCAGGGGGAAAACTTCGCCCGCAACCTGGCGCTGGTGGAGAAGGTGGGCGAGCTGGCGGCGCAGAAGGGCGTCAAGCCTTCACAGCTGGCGCTGGCCTGGGTATTGGCGCAGGGTGAGCACATCGTGCCGATCCCCGGCACCAAACGCCGTCGCTATCTGGAAGAGAACGTCTCTGCGGCGGAGATCGCGCTGAGCGCGGCTGAACTGGCGGCGATAGAAGCGGTGTTTCCGCTGAGCGCGGCGGCCGGCGATCGCTACGGCGCGGAGTCGATGACCTACATCAACGGCTAAAAAAAAGCGCGGCCTCGGGCCGCGCTCTGTCGTTTTCCGCCAACGGCGAATTATTTCTTCTTCGGCGCGCGCGGCGGGCGGCCGACGGTGGCCTGGTACACCTTGAAGCGGCCGTTTTGCGCCAGCACTTCGTGGCTGCCGAAGGTGGCGTCCAGAATGTCCGGGTATGGCAGGAAGGCGTTGGCGACGATGCGCAGCTGACCGCCGATCGGCAGGTGCTTCACCGCGCCGCGGATCAGGGTTTCGGCGGCGGTCAGGCTGGTCTGCAGCCCGTCGTGGAACGGCGGGTTGGAGATGATCATGTCGAAACGGCCGGTGATGTCGGAGTAAACGTTGCTGACGATCACTTCGCCTTCGATGCCGTTGGCGGCCAGCGTCGCGCGGCTGGATTCCACCGCGGCGGCGTTGACGTCGCTGAGGGTCAATTTGACTTTCGGCGACAGCTTGGACATTACCGAGGCCATGACGCCGGCGCCGCAGCCGATGTCCAGCACCTTGCCTTTCATGTGTTTTTCCAGCGTCGACAGCAGCAGTGAGCTGCCGACGTCCAGGCCGTCGCGGCTGAACACGCCCGGCAGCGTTTTCACTTCCAGATCGTGCAGCTGATAGCTGTCCCACCAGTCGTTCAGGTCGAATTCGGTCTGCGCGTCCAGGCGGCCGTGATACAGGCCACAGCGGCGCGCGCTGTCGATTTTCACCAGCGTGACGTGGCCTTCCAGCGTCGGCTCGGCGCTGCGCACGCCGCTGCGGTTTTCACCGACCACGAACACGTCCGCGCCCACCGGCAGCAGCGCCAGGAGGTTGCACAGCTGGAATTGCGCTTCCTGTTTGCTCTTCGGCCAGTAGTACACCAGCGTGTCGCAGTCGGCGACGAAAGCGGGATCGACGGTCAAACCGAACTGCACGTTATCGCCCATCGTCCGGTTCAGTAACTGCCAGTGATGGTATTGCTGAGTGTGGACGCGCACGTCCGCGGCCTCGAATTGGGCCGGCAGGCTGTCCTGCAGGTCGCCGGCAAACAGCACGCGGCGTTCGATAAATTCATCACTGTGGCGCAGCATGACTTCACTGGCGGGGGTTAATGCAGACATCAGATATTGGCTCCTGGAAATAAGACCGGGGATTATAGAGCTTTGTGGCGATATGTTCGACGGGTTTGTTGGCGCGGGCTGCGCGGGTTTGTTAGCATAGCGCGGCGCATGGCAGGCATGGCGCACCACAACGGGTAGGAATCGGCATGGCATCAAAACGCGACTGGCTGTTACAACAACTGGGTATTACGCAGTGGACATTGCGCCGCCCGGGCGTGTTGCAGGGCGAAGTGGCGGTCAGTCTGCCGCCCGAGACGCGCCTGCTGGTGGTGGCGCAGACGCTGCCGGCGCCCGACGATCCGCTGTTTTGCGACGTGCTGCGCAGCCTGGGGCTGACGCCGGCGCAAACTTACAGCCTGACGCCGGAACAGGTGGCGATGCTGCCTGCAGAGACCGCATGTAACAGTTGGCGGCTGGGCGTGGCGGAGCCGCTCGCGGTCGCCGGCGCGCAGCTACACAGCCCGGCGCTGGCCGAGCTTTCTCAAGACGCGGGGGCCAAACGCGCCCTCTGGCAGCAGATTTGTCATCATGAACACGATTTCTACCCTGACGGCGGCCGACCTGGCCACGGCCTTCACCATTGAGCAAGCCAGCCACGCTTTCCCCTGGACGGAAACCACCTTTGCCAGCAATCAGGGCGATCGCTACCTTAACCTGAAGCTGAGCGCCGATGGGGAGATGGCGGGGTTCGCCATCACGCAGATCGTGCTGGACGAAGCCACGCTGTTCAACATCGCCATTCATCCGCAGCACCAGCGCCGGGGCTTTGGCCGCCTGCTGCTCAACGCGTTGATCGAACAGCTGGAGAGCCGCGGCGTGGTCACGCTGTGGCTGGAAGTCCGCGCCTCCAACCAGGCGGCGATCGCGCTGTATGAAGATCTCGGTTTCAACGAAGTCACCGTGCGCCGCAATTATTACCCGAGCGCCCACGGCCGCGAAGACGCGATCGTGATGGCGCTGCCGCTGGGGTAATCAGCCCGGTCGGAAAAAGCATTGATTGTCACCGGTTGGCAAATCGGCGAAAATGCCCGGCTGTTATCTTTTATTCACCGCTTTGCCCGGCGCCGCGATCGGCGCGTTCTGATGATGTCGCAGGGCGGACTAACCGTAGAACCTGAAAACCATGTCTCCTAGTGAATTTGCCCGCGAAGTCTCCAAAAGAAGAACTTTCGCCATCATCTCGCACCCCGATGCCGGTAAAACCACCATTACCGAAAAAGTGCTGCTGTTCGGACAGGCGATCCAGACCGCCGGTACGGTAAAAGGCCGCGGCTCCAGCCAGCACGCCAAATCCGACTGGATGGAAATGGAAAAGCAGCGTGGGATCTCGATCACCACCTCGGTGATGCAGTTCCCGTATCGCGACAGCCTGGTCAACCTGCTGGACACCCCGGGGCACGAAGACTTCTCCGAAGATACGTATCGCACCCTGACCGCGGTCGACTGCTGTCTGATGGTGATCGACGCCGCCAAGGGCGTTGAGGATCGCACCCGCAAGCTGATGGAAGTCACCCGCCTGCGCGACACGCCGATCCTGACCTTCATGAACAAGCTGGACCGCGACATCCGCGATCCGATGGAGGTGATGGATGAAGTCGAACGCGAACTGAAGATCGCCTGTTCGCCCATCACCTGGCCGATCGGCTGCGGCAAGCTGTTCAAGGGCGTTTACCACCTGTACAAGGATGAAACCTACCTGTACCAGACCGGTAAAGGCCATACCATTCAGGAAGTGCGCATCGTCAAGGGCCTGAACAACCCAGAGCTGGATGCGGCGGTGGGCGAAGATCTGGCGGCGCAGCTGCGCGATGAGCTGGAATTGGTGCAGGGCGCTTCTCACGAGTTCGATCAGGAGGCTTTCCTGAGCGGCGAGCTGACGCCGGTGTTCTTCGGTACCGCACTCGGCAACTTCGGCGTGGATCATATGCTGGACGGCCTGGTGGCCTGGGCGCCGGCGCCGATGCCGCGCAAAACCGACACCCGCGAAGTGACGGCGGCGGAAGAGAAATTCACCGGCTTTGTGTTCAAGATCCAGGCTAACATGGATCCGAAGCACCGCGACCGCGTGGCCTTTATGCGCGTGGTTTCCGGCCGTTATGAGAAGGGCATGAAGCTGCGCCAGGTGCGCACCGGCAAAGACGTGGTGATCTCCGACGCGCTGACCTTTATGGCCGGCGACCGTTCGCACGTGGAAGAAGCCTACCCGGGCGACATCATCGGTCTGCACAACCATGGCACCATTCAGATCGGCGATACCTTCACCCAGGGTGAAGACATGAAGTTCACCGGCATCCCGAACTTCGCGCCGGAACTGTTCCGCCGCATTCGCCTGCGCGATCCGCTGAAGCAGAAACAGTTGCTGAAGGGGCTGGTGCAGCTGTCCGAAGAAGGCGCGGTGCAGGTATTCCGCCCGATCGCCAACAACGATCTGATCGTCGGCGCGGTCGGCGTGTTGCAGTTCGACGTGGTGGTGGCGCGCTTGAAGAGCGAGTACAACGTGGAAGCGTTGTACGAGTCGGTTAACGTGTCGACCGCTCGCTGGGTCGAGTGCGACGACGTGAAGAAGTTCGAAGAGTTCAAGCGCAAGAACGAGATCAACCTGGCGCTGGACGGTGGAGACAACCTGTCCTACATCGCGCCGACCATGGTGAACCTCAACCTGACGCAGGAACGTTATCCTGACGTGACCTTCCGCAAAACCCGCGAACACTGATCAATCGGCAGGGCGCCCGGTGCGCCCTGCACGCTCCTCCCACCCTAACCGCGCTAATTAATAAACCTTACTCATATTTTACCCTGCGAACCGATGTCGCCAGGCGGCGTTCGTTCGGTCTGCATTTTCCGTCTGATGGTCTATCTTTAACAGGATGTTCGCACATTGCTTGAGAGTAAATCACTGAAATACGTTGCTTGCTTGGTGAGTTATTCTGATGTGTTGCCGATAGGAGACAGTCAGTGTCTTTAAATATCAATGAGATAGGTATATTTCAGTTTTGTGTGGCTTAGTCTGTCGTCAATAGACGACAGTTTGTTGATTAAAAATCCAACTGAAAATTTTTTATCTTTGATAAATAAGGTGTTTTTTGGATTGGCACGGCCGTTGCAATACTCCTGTCGTGAACGCTTAATCGTATAGCGATGATGAAGTATTTACCGAGAGGCCGCGTGAAGGCGGCTGAAGGGTTCCGGCGCTCTGGCGCTGCGAGCCCCCAACAAAAGGAAGAGATCGATGAAAAAGACCAAATTTGCACACTCGCTGATGGCTGTTGTTTTGGGTTCTGCTTTGGTGAGCGGCACTGCACTGGCCGAAGACAGCCTGTTAAACAAGGCGTCTAACGCCGCGGACAGTGCCGGTGCCAAAATCGATAGCTCCATGAAAAAAGTTGACGGTTACATGGATGACAGCGCGATAACGGCTAAAGTTAAAAGTGCGTTGGTGGAAGATAAGACCATCAAAAGCGCTGACATTTCGGTGAAAACCGAAAAAGGCGCCGTGATCCTGAGCGGCTTTGTCGGCAGCCAGGCGCAGGCGGAACATGCGGTCGCGGTTGCCGGTAAGGTGGAAGGCGTCAAGACCGTCAGCGACAAGCTGCACGTGAAGGACGAAGCCAACCAGTCGATCAAATCGTATGCCGGCGACACTGCCACCACCAGCGAGCTGAAAGCCAAGCTGCTGGCCGATGACATCGTGCCGTCGCGCAATGTGAAAGTGGAAACCACCGATGGCGTGGTGCAGCTTTCCGGTGAGGTGAAAACGCAGGCGCAGTCTGAGCGTGCCGAAAGCATCGCCAAGGCCATCGACGGCGTGAAAAGCGTGAAAAACGACCTGGTGGTCAAGCCGTAATCCCGCCAGGCGCCCGTAACAAGTAACAACAAGCCGCATCTGTCGGGCCGTGAAGGCGGCCCGACGTGTACCACCAAAAAAAGAAACTGATTTGCCGTCGACGTCCCGTTGTCGGGGCGGCAGACAGCAGAGAATTTTTTCACAATGGTAAGGAGAAGCTTATGTTTCGTTGGGGCATTATCTTTTTAGTCATCGCGCTTATCGCTGCGGCACTGGGATTCGGTTCGCTGGCGGGCACCGCCGCCTGGGCCGCCAAGGTGGTGTTCGTGGTCGGCATCATCCTGTTCCTGGTCAGCCTGTTCACCGGCCGTCGGCGCCCTTAGCCGGCCGGCATTTTCCCGTAAACTGTAACAAAGCTTAATTCCTTTTCTCACCTCGGGGAGGGCCGGCCATGAACAGCGACATCATCGTCGGGCGCTGGAAACAGCTGAAAGGCCAGGTATGGCAGGCGTGGGCCGAATGGTCCGGCAGCGATTGCGCCTGGCTGGCCGGCAGCAACGATTTCCTCGCCGGTGTACTGCAAGAGGATTACGGAAGAGAGCGAGACGCGGTATCCTCGGAGAAAACGTCTCACTGAGGATGCCAAGTTGGGATACAGAATACCCATCACGCTCGGCAATATAGAACCGCTGGCGTCTAAACCCTTTCGGCCAGGCAAGATGGCGCTGGTCTGCGAAGGCGGCGGCCAGCGCGGCATTTTCACCGCCGGCGTGCTGGACGAGTTTCAGCGCGCGGGCTTTAACCCTTTCGATCTGCTGATCGGCACATCGGCCGGCGCTCAGAATCTGTCTGCCTATATCTGTGGGCAGATGGGCTACGCGCGCCGGGTGATCACCCGTTACACCACTTCGGCACAGTTCTTCAATCCGCTGCGCTTCGTGCGCGGCGGGCATCTGATCGATCTCGATTGGCTGGTTGATACGGCGGCGGCGCAGATGCCGCTGGCGATGGACGTGGCGGAACAGCACTTTATCGACGGGCGCGAATTCCTGCTGTGCGCCTGCCGCAGCGACGATTTCGAACCGGCCTATCTGCCGGCGCAGCGCGAACGCTGGCTGCCGGCCATCAAGGCGTCCAGCGCCATTCCCGGCTTCTACCGTCAGGGCGTGGAGTTGGACGGCGTCAGCTATCAGGACGGCGGCATCAGCGATGCGATTCCGGTGGAAGAGGCCTATCGCCGCGGCGCCGACACCATCGTGGTGATCCGCACCGTGCCTTCGCAAATGTACTACACCCCGCAGTGGATGAAGCGTATGGAGCATTGGCTGAGCGACAGCAGCCTGCAGCAGATGGTGCGCATCCTGCAGCATCATGAGCAAAGCTATCACCGCATCCAGCGCTTTATCGAGAAGCCGCCGGGCAAGCTGCGTATCTTCGAGATCTTCCCGCCTAAGCCGCTGGCCAGCAATGCGCTGGGCAGCCGACTGGGGGCGCTCAATCAGGATTATCACCTGGGGCGCCGCTGCGGCCGCTACTTCCTGGCCACCGTCGGCCAGTGGATGGCGCAGCAGGAACCGGACGGCATCAAGGTGCGAAAATCGCTGTCGCGCCGCCTGATCCAGCCCGAGAATGTCAGAATGCCTTCGCCGATCGTGACCGACATCGCCATGTCGCCCGATCTCACGGCGCAGCCGGAGGCTGCGGTGGCGGCGCCGAAACTCATTCTGCCGGGCGATCTGCCGCCGGGTGAAGGGGGCGCGCTGTGAGCTACGCCTTTACCGACACCCACTGCCATTTCGATTTCCCACCCTTTACCGGACACGAGGCCGAAAGCCTGACGCGGGCGGCAAGCGCCGGCGTGCAGCGCATCATCGTCCCGACGGTCACTGCCGATCGCTTTGCGCGGGTGCTGCGGCTGGCGCAGGATCACGCGCCGCTGTTCGCCGCGCTGGGGCTGCACCCGCTGTATATCGCGCAGCATCATGAGCCGCAGCTGGAACAGTTGGCGGCGCTGTTGGCCGAACGGCCGCGCAAGCTGGTGGCGGTGGGGGAGATTGGGCTCGATCTGTATATGGACAACCCGCAGTTCGAGCGCCAGCAAAGCGTGCTGTTGGCCCAGCTGAGGCTGGCGAAACAGCATGACCTGCCGGTGATCCTGCACTCGCGCCGCACCCACGATCAGCTGGCCGCGGCGCTGCGGCGCATGCAACTGCCGCGCCGCGGCGTGGTGCACGGCTTCGCCGGCAGCCTGTCGCAGGCGCAGGCGTTTATCCGCCTCGGCTATTACATCGGCGTGGGCGGCACCATCACCTATGAGCGGGCGCAGAAAACGCGCGGCGTGATGGCGCAACTGCCGCTTGAGGCGCTGCTGCTGGAGACGGATGCGCCGGACATGCCGCTGGCCGGCTATCAGGGGCAGCAGAATCGCCCCGAGCGCGCCGCCGAGGTGTTTCACACGCTGTGCGCGCTGCGGCCGGAACCGGCCGACGAGATCGCCGCTCACCTGCAACGCAATACCCAGTCACTGTTTGCCATGCCGGATTGATGGGTTTATAACGTGACCTGTGTCACGTTATAAGATTTTCATTTGCGTCTCGTTGTATACATTTGTGACATAAATCGGTGCGAGGGTGACCTCGCTCAGTATAATCCCCCCGAAACTCTCCAATAGCAGACCTCTCTTCATGAGCAGGGATGTATTTTATTTTTTGCAACAGGGAAACTTTGCATGCAACTCATCATGAGTCTGGTCGGTATGGCGGTGCTGATCGCCATTGCGGTGCTGCTCTCCAGCAACCGTCGGGCCATCAAATTGCGTACCGTCGTGTGGGCGTTCATCATTCAGGTCGGCATCGGCGCGCTGGTGCTGTACGTGCCGCTGGGCCGCAGCATCCTCGGCAGTATGTCTAACGGCGTGGCAAACGTTATCGCCTACGGCAATCAGGGCATTTCGTTCATTTTCGGCGGGCTGGTGTCCGACAAGATGTTCGAGGTGTTCGGCGGCGGCGGCTTCGTGTTCGCGCTGCGCGTCCTGCCGGTGATCGTGTTCTTCTCCTCGCTGATTGCGGTGCTGTACTACCTCGGCATCATGCAGTTGGTGATCCGCGTGCTGGGCGGCGGCCTGCACAAGCTGCTGGGCACCTCGCGCACCGAATCGCTGTCGGCGACCGCCAACATTTTCGTCGGCCAGACCGAAGCGCCGCTGGTGGTGCGCCCCTATATCGCCACCATGAGCCAGTCAGAACTGTTCGCCGTGATGTGCGGCGGCCTGGCTTCGGTAGCCGGTTCGGTGTTGGCGGGGTACGCGCAGATGGGCGTGCCGCTGGAATACCTGATCGCCGCATCCTTCATGGCCGCGCCGGGCGGGCTGCTGTTCGCCAAGCTGATGGTGCCGGAAACCGAGCAGACCCACGATAAAGACGATGCGATGAAGCTGATCGCCGAAGAGGATCGTCCGGCCAACGTGATCGATGCGGCGGCTTCCGGCGCGGCTTCCGGCATGCAGCTGGCGCTGAACGTCGGTGCGATGCTGCTGGCGTTTATCGCGCTGATCGCCTTGCTTAACGGCATTCTCGGCGGTATCGGCGGCTGGTTCGATTATCCGCAGCTGTCGCTTGAGCTGATCCTCGGCTGGGTGTTCTCACCGATCGCCTTCCTGATCGGCGTGCCGTGGAGCGAAGCGATGACCGCCGGTTCGTTCATCGGACAGAAGATCATCGTCAACGAGTTCGTCGCCTACATGAACTTCGGCGCCTATCTGCGCCCGGATGACGTGGTGGCGGCGGAAGGCCTGCAGGTGCTGTCGACGCACACCAAGGCGATCATCTCCTTCGCGTTGTGCGGCTTCGCCAACCTCTCCTCGGTGGCGATCCTGCTGGGCGGTCTGGGCAGCATGGCGCCCAACCGTCGCCACGACATCGCGCGCTTCGGTCTGAAGGCCGTGGCGGCGGGCACGCTGTCCAACTTGATGAGTGCCACCATCGCCGGCTTCTTCCTGGCGCTGTAAGCCATCACGGAGCCCGCGACGGCGCGACCGATCGCGGGACTCCGCCTATACTCTAAGCAACGCGGGTGCTTGCCGCATCCGCGATCTTCAGCCGCTTCTTTAGCGAATTTGTGAACGATATCGCGTTATTTTGTGATGTTCTTCACATATAATTCCGGTCTGTTACAGTGCTATTTCATATAGTGTGACGATGAACGCGAATCGCCTTCGGCATTCGTGTTCAAATAGCTATTACTGGCCGGCCGCAAGGCGGGTGGCCATGTGCGGTGAGAAGGATCTCAGTTGCCGCCGCGGGAACGTCGTTCCCCAGCGCTATCTTCATGGAACCAAGTCCGCTCGCCAACACCCAGGTACTCAGTTGGAGAGTTTTATGACCGAATTAACCGCAGCAGCGCAACGTGCGCTGAACTTGATGGATTTAACCACGCTGAATGATGATGACACCGACGAGAAAGTGATCGCGCTCTGTCGTCAGGCCAACAGCCCGGCCGGCCACACGGCGGCCATCTGCATCTACCCGCGTTTTATCCCGGTGGCGCGTAAGGCGCTGCGCGAGCAAGGCACGCCGGACATCCGCATCGCCACCGTGACCAACTTCCCGCATGGCAATGACGATATCGACATCGCGCTGGCGGAAACCCGCGCGGCGATCGCCTATGGCGCGGATGAAGTGGACGTGGTGTTCCCATACCGCGCGCTGATCGCCGGCAACGAACAGGTCGGCTTCGAGCTGGTGAAACAGTGCAAGCAGGCTTGCCAGGCGGCCAACGTGTTGCTGAAAGTGATCATCGAAACCGGTGAGCTGAAACAGGCCGATTTGATCCGCAAGGCGTCCGAGATCGCCATCAAGGCCGGGGCGGACTTTATCAAGACCTCCACCGGCAAGGTGCCGGTCAACGCCACCCTGGAGAGCGCCGAGCTGATGATGTCGGTGATCCGCGATATGGGCGTGGCGAAGACGGTGGGCTTCAAGCCGGCCGGCGGCGTGCGCACCGCGGAAGACGCGCTGCATTATCTGCAACTTGCCGATCGTATTCTGGGCGAAGGGTGGGCCGATGCGCGGCATTTCCGCTTTGGCGCTTCCAGCCTGCTGGCCAGCTTGCTGACCGCGTTGGGCCACCAGACCCAGACCGCCGGCGGCGGCTACTGATCGATTTCGTTGGCGGGCGCCAGGCGCGCCCGTCTGCACCGACTCTCGGCGACACAGGGGGATGCCTTGTTCCTGGCTCAAGAAATTATTCGTAAGAAACGCGACGGCCAGCCGTTAAGCGAAGCGGAAATCCGCTTTTTCATCAACGGCATTCGCGACAACGTGGTGTCGGAAGGGCAGATCGCCGCGCTGGCGATGACCATTTATTTCCATGACATGAGCATGCCGGAGCGCGTGGCGCTCACCATGGCGATGCGCGATTCCGGCACTGTGCTGGACTGGAAGAGTTTGGCGCTGAATGGCCCGATCGTCGACAAGCATTCGACCGGCGGCGTGGGTGACGTGACCTCGCTGATGCTCGGCCCGATGGTGGCGGCCTGCGGCGGCTATGTGCCGATGATCTCCGGCCGCGGCCTGGGGCATACCGGCGGCACGCTGGACAAACTGGAAGCCATTCCGGGCTTCAATATTTTCCCGGACGATAACGCCTTCCGCAAAATCATTCAGGACGTCGGCGTGGCGATCATCGGCCAGACCAGTTCGCTGGCGCCGGCGGACAAGCGTTTTTACGCCACCCGCGACATCACCGCCACCGTGGATTCGATCCCGCTGATCACCGCCTCTATTCTGGCCAAGAAACTGGCGGAAGGGCTGGATGCGCTGGTGATGGACGTGAAGGTTGGCTCGGGCGCCTTTATGCCGACCTATGCCCTGTCGCAAGATTTGGCGCAGGCGATCGTCGGCGTGGCCAACGGCGCGGGCTGCAAGACCACCGCGCTGCTGACCGACATGAACCAGGTGCTGGCTTCCAGCGCCGGCAACGCGGTGGAAGTGCGCGAAGCGGTGCGCTTCCTGACCGGCGAATACCGCAACCCGCGCCTGCTGGAAGTGACGCTGGCGCTGTGCGTGGAGATGCTGCTGTCCGGCGGCCTGGCGCAAGACGAGGCCGATGCGCGCGCCAAGCTGCAGGCGGTGCTGGACAACGGCAAAGCGGCTGAGGTGTTTGGCCGCATGGTGGCGGCGCAGCAAGGGCCGATAGACTTCGTCGAACGTTATGATAGCTATCTGCCGGCGGCAACGCTGAGCAAGCCGGTGTATGCTGAAAAGCCGGGCATCATCAGCGCCATGGATACCCGCGCGCTGGGTATGGCGGTGGTGTCGCTGGGCGGCGGCCGCCGCCGGGCGAGCGACGCCATCGATTACAGCGTTGGCCTGACCGAGGTAGCGCGTCTGGGCGATAAGGTGGATACCCAGCAACCGCTGGCGATGATCCACGCCAACGATGAAGAGAGCTGGCAGCTGGCGGCCGATGCGGTGCGCAGCGCAATGACGCTGAGCGACAAGGCGCCGGAGGCGACGCCGGTGGTGTATAAGCGCATCACTCAAGCGTGATGACCCTCGTCTTTCAAGCGTAGCGTTGTTGGCTGCACGCGTGCACCCCAGTCACTTACTTGAGTAAGCTCCTGGGGATACACGCGCTAGCCGCCTAGCTACAACTTGAAATCCATTGGGTATAAATTTAGAGAATAAGGGCGATTGCAGTTTTGCGGTCGCAATAGCGTGAGAACACGCAGGAGAGCACAGATGAAACGCACATTTATTATGGTATTGGACTCCTTCGGCATCGGCGCCAGCGAAGACGCCGAACGTTTTGGCGACCAGGGGTCCGACACCCTGGGCCACATCGCCGAGGTTTGCGCGCGCGGTGAAGCCAACGTGGGCCGCCAGGGCCCGCTGACGCTGCCTAACCTGAGCCGTCTGGGCCTCGGTAAAGCGGCGGAGGAGTCCACCGGCAACTTCCCGCAGGGGCTGGATCGCAACGCCGACATCATCGGTGCTTACGCTTACGCCAGCGAGCTCTCTTCCGGTAAAGACACGCCGTCGGGCCACTGGGAAATCGCCGGCGTGCCGGTGCTGTTCGACTGGGGCTACTTCAAGGACGAGCACAACAGCTTCCCGCAGGCGCTGCTGGACAAACTGGTCGAACGCGCCAATCTGCCGGGCTACCTGGGCAACTGCCACTCATCCGGCACCGTGATCCTCGATCAGCTGGGCGAAGAGCACATGAAAACCGGTAAGCCGATTTTCTACACCTCCGCCGACTCGGTGTTCCAGATCGCCTGCCATGAAGAAACCTTCGGCCTGGATCGTCTGTATGAGCTGTGCGAAATCGCGCGTGAAGAGCTGACCGAAGGCGGTTACAACATCGGTCGCGTGATCGCGCGTCCGTTCGTCGGCGATAAGCCGGGCCACTTCCAGCGCACCGGCAACCGCCACGATCTGGCGGTAGAGCCGCCGGCGCCGACCGTGCTGAAAAAGCTGGTGGACGAGAAGGGCGGCGAAGTGGTGTCGATCGGTAAAATCGCCGACATCTACGCCAACGTCGGCATCACCAAGAAGGTGAAGGCGACCGGCATCGATGCTCTGTTTGACGCGACCCTGATTGAAATGGAAAAGGCCGGCGATAACACCATCGTGTTCACCAACTTCGTGGACTTCGACTCCTCTTACGGCCACCGCCGCGACGTGGCGGGCTACGCCGCCGCGCTGGAGCTGTTCGACCGCCGCCTGCCGGAGCTGCTGAAGCTGGTGAAAGACGAAGATATCATCATCTTCACCGCCGACCACGGCTGCGACCCGACCTGGCCGGGCACCGACCACACCCGCGAGCACATCCCGGTGCTGGTTTACGGTCCGAAAGTGAAACCGGGTTCGCTGGGCCACCGCGAGACCTTCGCCGACATCGGCCAGACCGTCGCCAATTATTTTGGCCTGTCGCCGATGGATTACGGTAAGACCATGTTCTAAGCCCTGTCTTTCAAGCCGCAGCGTTGTTAGCTTCACGCGTGAACCTCAGTCGCTTACTCAAGTAAGTTCCTGGGGATTCACCCGCTAGCTGCCTGGCTGCGACTCGAAATTCAAGGCTTGGATGTTTGACGTTTTTATTAAATAAGATTTCTAAAGGAAGAAAATTATGGCTACGCCGCACATTAATGCTGAGATGGGTGATTTCGCTGACGTAGTACTGATGCCGGGCGACCCGCTGCGCGCAAAATACATCGCCGAAACCTTCCTGGAAGGCGCGGTGGAAGTGAACAACGTGCGCGGCATGTTGGGCTTCACCGGCACCTACAAAGGCCGCCGCATCTCCGTAATGGGCCACGGCATGGGCATCCCGTCCTGCTCCATCTATGCGCGCGAGCTGATTGCCGAATTCGGCGTGAAGAAGATCATTCGCGTGGGTTCCTGCGGCGCGGTGCGTGACGATATCAAACTGCGTGACGTGGTGATCGGCATGGGCGCCTGCACCGACTCCAAGGTGAACCGTCTGCGCTTCAAGGATAACGACTACGCGGCGATCGCCGACTTCGACATGGTGCGCAACGCGGTCGACGCGGCGGCGGCGCAGGGCATCCCGGCGCGCGTGGGCAACATCTTCTCCGCCGATCTGTTCTACACCCCGGATCCGGACATGTTCCAGGTGATGAAGAAGTACGGCATCCTGGGCGTGGAAATGGAAGCGGCCGGCATCTACGGCGTGGCGGCGGAGCTGTACGAAGAGTTCGGCTGTAAGGCGCTGACCATCTGCACCGTGTCCGACCACATCCTGCGTCACGAAGCGACCACGGCGGCGGAACGCCAGACCACCTTTAACGAAATGATCGTTATCGCGCTGGAATCCGTGCTGCTGGGCGACAAAGCGTAATACCGCGGCGGGCGTCGTCATGGCGCCCGCCCGTCAATCTATTCATTCCGCACGGCCGATTTTTTGCTAACGCTTTACCTTT
The DNA here is from genome assembly GCF_900215445.1 of Serratia sp. JKS296. Classification (NCBI taxonomy): domain Bacteria; kingdom Pseudomonadati; phylum Pseudomonadota; class Gammaproteobacteria; order Enterobacterales; family Yersiniaceae; genus Serratia; species Serratia sp. JKS296. The sequence continues at coordinate 4,339,688 of NZ_OCMX01000001.1, read as the reverse complement.
CAATTGATTATGGGTGCAGCCGTTACGGGCAATCTATTCACTGAAAGGACAATAAAACGGCGAGAACGCATTCAACGCCTGGCCTGAGTTATTCCTTCTTCGGCGCTTCCTGCTTTGTTTCCGGCGCATCCTCTTCGTCGTCTTCCACCGTATTGCCTTCTTCCAGTGGCGTGTTGGCGGTCAACAGGTACGGCGACTGCTGCCAGCGGCTGCGGCGGTGTTGCAGCAGGGTACGCGCCAGAATGATGCCGATCGCCAGCGCCAGCAGGATCATCAGGCGCAGCAGGTTGGTGGTATTGTCCACCTGCTTGGATTCGGTCGCCAGCACGTGGGTGTCGAGGGTGATGCGGATAAAGCCGATCGGGCCGTCTTTGCCCTGAATGGATTCGACCAACTGGTGGTTGAAGTAGCTGCCGGCGCGTTTGCCGTCGAGCGACAGGCGATCGCGTATACTTATCTGTTCCCCGGCGTGGGAGACCAGCGTGCCGTCAAGCTGATACACGCTGACGTCGAGAATGCGGCTGTGATCGGTGAGCTGCTTGAGGATGGCGTCGATGCGCGGGTTGTTGCCGTCGTCGTCCAGCAGCGGCGCCAGGCTGTAGGCGACCTGTTTGGTCAGCGTCTGCGCCAACTCTTCCACCTGCTCGGATCGCGCCATTTGGTGACTCAGGCTAAAATAAGAGGCGCCCTGCATCAGCAGCACCAGCAAAGCCAGGCAAATCAGGATAATAGCGGTGCGGTGCAGGCGAAATTTCAGTTTAGCGCGAGCCATGCAGGTTCCTTGGGCATCGGGGACACTTTATGTTGCCAGAACCGCTGGCGATAGGATAGCTTGATGCGTCGTTTTATCATGCAGCGTTTTTGTCCATTCAGGAGTCAATGATGTCAAACAGTCTGACCTATTGCGATCTTCCGGCGGAGATCTCTCAATGGCCGGGTCTTCCCCTTTCGCTCAGCGGCGACGAAGTGATGCCGCTGGACTACCGGGCGGGCAATACCGGGTGGCTGTTATACGGCAGAAAGCTGGACAAGGCGCGCATTACGCAATTCCAACGCAAGCTGGGCGCGGCGATGGTGATCGTCACCGCCTGGGGCGTGGACGACTATCAGGTCGTGCGCCTGGCGGGCACCTTGACGCCGCGCGCCAAGCTGCTGGCGGCGGAGAGCGGGCTGGACGTGGCGCCGCTCGGCAAGATCCCGCACTTGCGCACGCCGGGGCTGCTGGTGATGGATATGGATTCGACGGCGATCGAGATCGAATGCATTGATGAGATCGCCAAGCTGGCGGGCGTCGGCGAACAGGTGGCGGAAGTCACCGAACGCGCGATGCGCGGCGAGCTGGACTTTACCGCCAGCCTGCGCCAGCGCGTCGGCACGCTGAAAGGGGCCGACGCCAACATCCTCAAGCAGGTGCGCGACGAGCTGCCGCTGATGCCGGGGCTGACCAGCCTGGTGGGCAAGCTGCAGGCGATGGGGTGGCATGTGGCGATCGCCTCCGGCGGTTTCACCTACTACGCCGAATACTTGCGCAACCGGCTGCGGCTGGTGGCGGCGGCGGCCAACGAGCTGGAGATCCGCGACGGCAAGCTGACCGGCGAAGTGCTGGGGCCGGTGGTGGACGCGCAGTTCAAAGCCGATACGCTGCTGCGGCTGGCGGAGAAGCTGGAGATCCCGCTGGCGCAGACCGTGGCCATCGGCGACGGCGCCAACGATTTGAAAATGATGCAGGCGGCGGGGTTGGGCATCGCCTACCACGCCAAGCCGAAAGTGTATGAAAAAGCGCAGGTGGCGATCCGGCATGCGGATCTGATGGGCGTACTGTGTATTCTCACCGGCAGCCTGAAACACGAAGTGCGATAACGAAAGATTGAGGTAAGACGTGGCAAAAGCGGCAAAACGGGCATTTGTGTGCAATGAGTGCGGGGCGGACTATCCGCGTTGGCAGGGGCAGTGCAGCGCCTGTCAGGCCTGGAACACCATCACGGAAGTGCGTTTGGCCGCGTCGCCCGCAGCGGCGCGCAACGATCGCCTCAGCGGCTATGCCGGCGACGCCGGCGTCAGCAAGGTGCAGAAGCTGTCGGAAATCAGCCTTGAGGCGCTGCCGCGCTTCACCACCGGCTTTCTCGAGTTCGATCGCGTGCTGGGCGGCGGCGTGGTGCCCGGCAGCGCGATTCTGATCGGCGGCAACCCCGGCGCCGGCAAGAGCACCCTGTTGCTGCAGGTGCTGTGCAAACTGTCCGAACAGATGAAAACCCTGTACGTCACCGGCGAGGAATCGCTGCAGCAGGTGGCGATGCGCGCCCACCGTCTGGGGCTGCCGACCGGCGGCCTGAACATGCTGTCGGAAACCAGCATCGAGCAGATCTGCCTGATCGCTGAGCAGGAACAGCCGAAGCTGATGGTGATCGACTCGATTCAGGTGATGCACATGGCGGACATTCAGTCTTCGCCGGGCAGCGTGGCGCAGGTGCGGGAAACCGCCGCCTACCTGACGCGCTTCGCCAAGACGCGCGGCGTGGCGATCGTGATGGTCGGCCACGTCACCAAAGACGGCTCGCTGGCCGGGCCGAAAGTGCTGGAACACTGCATCGACTGTTCGGTGCTGCTGGACGGTGACGCCGATTCCCGCTTCCGCACCCTGCGCAGCCACAAGAACCGCTTCGGCGCGGTCAACGAGCTGGGGGTGTTCGCCATGACCGAACAGGGGCTGCGCGAAGTCAGCAACCCGTCGGCGATCTTCCTTAGCCGCGGCGATGAAGTCACTTCCGGCAGCTCGGTGATGGTGGTGTGGGAAGGCACCCGGCCGCTGCTGGTGGAGATCCAGGCGCTGGTGGATCACTCGATGATGTCCAACCCGCGCCGCGTGGCGGTGGGCCTGGAGCAGAACCGGTTGGCGATCCTGCTGGCGGTGCTGCACCGGCACGGCGGGCTGCAGATGTCGGATCAGGACGTGTTCGTCAACGTGGTCGGCGGGGTGAAGGTCAGCGAGACCAGCGCCGACCTGGCGCTGCTGATGTCGCTGGTCTCAAGCCTGCGCGATCGGCCGTTGCCGAACGATCTGGTGGTGTTCGGCGAAGTGGGGCTGGCGGGGGAGATCCGCCCGGTGCCGAGCGGCCAGGAGCGCATCTCCGAAGCGGCCAAGCACGGCTTCAAGCGCGCCATCGTGCCGCACGGCAATATGCCGAAAAAGCCGCCGGCCAACATGCAGGTGTTCGGGGTCAAGAAGCTGGCGGACGCGCTGGACGTGCTGGAAGGGTTTTATTAATGTCGCCGACGGCGAGCAAGATATGCTATTTTGTTTAGCATATTAAACGGAGGTGGCCATGCCGCAATTTGATTACCTGAAGACGTCCATCAAGCAAAAGGGCTGCACGCTGCAGCAGGTGGCGGATGCCAGCGGCATGACCAAGGGCTATCTGAGCCAGCTTTTGAACGACAAAATCAAAAGCCCGAGCGCGCAAAAACTTGAGGCGCTGCACCGTTTTCTCGGGCTGGAGTTCCCGCGTAAAGAGGTTAAAGTCGGCGTGGTGTTTGGTAAATTTTACCCGCTGCATACCGGCCACATCTATCTGATCCAGCGCGCCTGCAGCCAGGTGGACGAGTTGCACGTTATTTTGTGCCACGACGAACCTCGCGACCGCGAGCTGTTCGAGAACAGTTCAATGTCGCAACAGCCGACGGTCAGCGATCGCCTGCGCTGGCTGCTGCAGACCTTCAAGTACCAGAAAAACATCCATATCCACTCGTTCGACGAGCAGGGCATCGAACCCTATCCGCACGGCTGGAACGTGTGGAGCGACGGCATGAAGGCCTTTATGGAACAGAAGGGCATCGTACCGAGCTTCATTTATTCCAGCGAAGCGCAGGATGCGCCGCGCTACCGCGAGCATCTGGGCATCGAAACCATTTTGGTCGACCCCGAGCGTTCGTTCATGAACATCAGCGGCAATCAGATCCGCCAGGATCCATTCCGCTATTGGGACTACATCCCGACCGAGGTGAAGCCGTTCTTCGTGCGCACCGTGGCGATCCTCGGCGGCGAGTCGAGCGGCAAATCGACGCTGGTCAACAAGCTGGCCAACATCTTCAACACCACCAGCGCCTGGGAATATGGCCGCGATTACGTGTTCTCGCACCTGGGCGGCGACGAGATGGCGCTGCAATACTCCGACTACGACAAAATTGCCCTCGGGCAGGCGCAATACGTGGATTTCGCGGTCAAGTACGCCAACAAGGTGGCGTTTATCGATACCGATTTCGTCACCACCCAGGCGTTTTGCAAAAAGTACGAGGGGCGTGAACACCCCTTCGTGCAGGCGCTGATCGACGAATACCGTTTCGATCTGGTGATTCTGCTGGAAAACAACACGCCGTGGGTGGCGGATGGCCTGCGCAGCCTCGGCAGCACCGCCGATCGTCTGGCGTTCCAGCGCCTGCTGGAGGAAATGCTGCGCGCTAACGACATCGAGTATGTGCATGTTGAGTCCAGCGATTACGAAGAGCGTTTTCTGCGCTGCGTCGAGCTGGTGCAACAGTTGCTGGCGGCGGACGCCGGCCGGTTGGCGAACGCACCCGCCCAGCATCACGCCGCAGGCTGAGAAAATTAGCGGAATGTGCGGTCGCGGCGGCAGAAACGGCCGCCCGGGCGCACATTTAACGGCTTGTTTAAACATGGTTCATTCGACAGCGACTACGGTAAGATTTTCTTTACAATAACGCTCAGAAGAAGACATGTCTTATCGCTTGCTCGCTCTTTGGTTGGTCTGCTATGCCGCAGCCTGGACGCTGCTGACTGTTCATCTCGATCCTACCCTGCCTTACGACGCCGTCGAGGCGCTCAACTGGGGCCTCAACGGCGAGTGGGGCTCACCGAAAAACCCGTGGCTGGTCGGGGCGGCGATGCAGCCGGCGATCGGGTTCTCGTGGCTGCCGCTGAACTTGTACTGGTATGGCGGGCACTTCATCGCCATCGCCATCGGTATGCTGGGTGTCTGGCTGTTGGCGCGCCGGCTGAGCGGCAGCACCTCGCTGGCCTGGATGGCGCTGTTGACGCTCAACCTGTCCGGCATCATCAATTTCGACATCATTCCCTACAACGACAATTACCTGTTGGTGATGCTGTGGCCGTGGATGGCGCTGTTTTTCCACCTGGCTATTTCGCGTTCGACCAACTGGTGGCCGGCCTTCGCGTTGGCCGCCGGGCTGGCGATGATGGCGAAGTACTCGACCTTCGCCTTTGTCTATTTCGCTGCGCTGTCGACGCTGTTCGTGCCGCAGATCCGCCGCTGCTATCGCCAGCCGCAGTTCTATCTGGCGGTGGCGATCTGGTTGGCGCTGGTGCTGCCGAACGTGTTCTGGTTGTGGAACCACGACTTTGCCGCCTTCAAGTGGGTGGATTCGCAGATCAAGATGCAGCTCAACCTCGATATGCTGCAGTCGCTGCTGCTGGTGTTCTATCCGTCGCTGGTGCTGTGGGGGATCCTGCGGCGTAGCGGGGCGGTGCTGGCCTGGCCACCGGCGTTGCCGATGCGGGTGTTGCTGTGGGTCTATCTGTTGCCGCTCGGCATCATTACCTTCTGGTTCTCTTTCAACGTCGGCGGCCGGCTGACCGAATGGCTGCAGCCTTTCTTCATGCTGGCGCCCGCGCTGCTGGTCGGTTGCGTGCGCCAGCCGCCGGTGCGTTCGCTGCGCGCGGCAACCATTGGGCTGATGTGTGCGGCGCTGGCGGTCTATCTGGGGTATGCCGCGGTGATGCTGGGCAACGTGCGCAACGCCGGTCAGAAAATGGTGGGTATCAAGGCGTTCAGCGCCGGGGTGGAGCGGCAGTGGCAAGAGCGGTATGGCGTTGAACTGCGCTACGTCGGCGGCGAATACCTGTCGCAGTGGATGACGGTGTACGCCGGTTCCCGGCCGCGGACCATTACGCGTTGGTCCAATCATGCGCGGCCGAATATCTACAACGTCAACATCAGCTATCCGCAGATTGCGCAGCACGGCGTCGCCCTGTTCGGGCGGTTGGGTGAAGACTGCGCGCACAGCGACTTTGGCGGTGAGTTGGCCCACTGGCCGAAGATGCGCCTCGATTGGCAGCAGACGCTGACCTTCCGCGCCGATCCGCATAGTGACGAGCAGATGCTGTGCGTCGGCTTCGTTCGTCCACAGTAACGGCGGCGCGCTGCGCCGCCGCGATTCAGGCTCAGTAAGCGATGACCAGCTTGCCTTGCATATGGCCGCCGAGCAGCTGTTGATGCGCGGCGGTCAGCGTGTCTACCGACAGCCCGTGCAGGGTTTCGCTCAGCGTGGTGCTCAGCTTGCCCTCGTCCAGCAGCTGCGCCACCTGCTGCAGGATCTTGCCCTGCTGCGCGATATCCGGGGTGGTGAACATGCTGCGGGTGAACATGAACTCCCAGTGCAGCGCGGCGCTTTTCAGCTTCAGCGCGTTTTGATCCAACGGCTGCGCGTTCTCGACGATGGTGCAGATATGGCCGAGCGGCGCGATCAGTTCGGCCATCGCCGGCCAGTGGCCGTCGGTATCGTTCAGACACAGGATGTAATCCACCTGCTCGATGCCGTGCTGCGCCAGGTTGCCCTTCAGATCGCGGTAGTCCACCACCAGATCGGCGCCGCGCTCACGGCACCAGGCGGCGGATTCAGGTCTTGATGCGGTGGCGATCACTTTCACCTTGCTGCGCAATGCGGCCAGCGGAATGGCCAGCGAGCCGACCCCGCCGGCGCCGCCGATGATCAGCAGCGTCTTGTGCTCCGGCGCGTCCTGAATGTTCAGGTGTTCGAACAGCGCCTCCCAGGCGGTGAGGGCGGTGAGCGGCATGGCGGCGGACTCGGCCCAGTTCAGGCTGCGCGGTTTGTGCGCGGCGATGCGTGAGTCGATCAGTTGGTGACTGCTGTTGCTGCCGGGGCGGGTGATGTCGCCGGCGTACCACACTTCATCGCCGGGCTTGAAGCCGCTGACGCTGTTGCCCACGCCCACCACGATGCCGCTGGCGTCCCAGCCGAGGACGCGCGGCTGCTGCAGGCCGCTTTTCTGCAGGCCGGCGTGCACTTTGGTGTCCACCGGGTTGACCGACGCCGCTTTCACTTCCACCAGCAGATCGTACTGGCCGGGAACCGGCATCTCCGGTGAGATTTCGATGAAACTGGCGGGGTTCTGCGGGTCTACGGCAATGGCTTTTATCGACATGATTGTACTCCTTTCAAATGATGCCCCCAGTGTAGACCCGCGGCAGTGGGGTGATAAGATGGACAATATCTAACTGAGTGTTCGTTTAAGGTGAACAATGGAATTCAAACAGCTGCAGGATATGGCGCTGTTCGCGCTGGTGGCGGAGTGCGGCAGCTTTACCGCCGCCGCGCAGCGCGTGGGGTTGCCGAAATCCAGCGTCAGCCAGCGCATCAGCCAGCTTGAGCAGACGCTGGGGCTGCGCTTGCTCAATCGCACCACGCGCCAGCTGAACCTGACCTTCGCAGGCGAGCGTTATCTGGAGCATTGTCAGGCGATGATGTCCGCTGCCGAACGCGCCGATCTGGCGTTGCAGCGGCTGCGCGATAACCCGAGCGGGCGCCTGCGCATCTCGACGCCGGCCGGGCTGGGGGCGACCCTGGTGGCGCGGCTGGCGGCGGATTTTCAGCGCCAGTACCCGGACGTTTCGCTGGAGGTGTCGGTGTCCGACGCCATGGTGGATCTGGTGCAGGAAGGTTACGACGCCGCGCTGCGCACCGGCAAGCCACAGGATTCTTCGCTGATCGGCCGACGCCTCGGGTACGCGCCGCGCTATCTGCTGGCGGCGCCGTCCTACCTGGCGCAGCACCCGCCGATCGAACATCCGCAGCAACTGCAGCAGCATCGTTGCATCGCCCACCGCGCCTGGACGGCCTGGAACCTGCGCTGCGGCGATGACTACTACCGTTGGCAGCTGCCGCTGGCGCACACCACCGACAACCTGCTGTATGCGCGCGAATGCGCCATTGCCGGTGCCGGCATCACGTTGCTGCCGGCGTTTCTCAGCCGCGAGGTGGTGGCGCAGAAGCTGTTGGTGGAGGTGTTGCCGGCGTGGCGTGCGGAAGGGAACGAGCTGTATCTGGTCTACCCGAGCCGCAAGCTGAACTCCCCGGCGCTGGCTTGTTTCATCGATGTGGTGCTGCAGCACCCGGCGTTCGACGATTACGCGCGCGAGTTGGCGCGGGGGTAAAAAAAGGCGCCGCATGCGGCGCCTTGGGCATTACTTGGCGATCTTTTTGTACTTGATGCGGTGCGGCTCGAGCGCATCGGCGCCCAGCGTGCGCTTCTTGTACTCTTCGTACTCGGTGAAGTTGCCTTCGAAGAATTCCACCTTGCCCTCGTCCTGGTAGTCCAGGATGTGGGTGGCGATACGGTCGAGGAACCAACGGTCGTGCGAGATCACCATGGCGCAGCCAGGGAATTCCAGCAGGGCGTTTTCCAGCGCGCGCAGGGTTTCGATATCCAGGTCGTTGGTCGGTTCATCGAGCAGCAGCACGTTGCCGCCAACCTGCAGCAGCTTGGCCAGGTGCAGACGGCCACGCTCACCGCCGGACAGCTCGCCCACGCGTTTGCCCTGATCGACGCCCTTGAAGTTGAAGCGCCCGACATAGGCGCGGCTCGGCATCTCGGTGTTGCCGATGCGCATGATGTCCTGCCCGCCGGAGACTTCTTCCCACACGGTTTTCGAACCGTCCATGCTGTCGCGGAACTGATCGACGGAAGCGAGTTTGACGGTGTCGCCCAGCACGATGCTGCCGGAATCAGGCTGCTCCTGACCGGACATCATGCGGAACAGCGTGGATTTACCCGCGCCGTTCGGGCCGATGATGCCGACAATCGCGCCTTTCGGCACCGAGAACGACAGGTCGTCGATCAGCAGGCGGTCGCCATAAGACTTGCGCAGGTTGCTGACTTCGACCACTTTATCGCCCAGGCGCGCGCCAGGTGGAATGAACAGTTCGTTGGTTTCGTTACGTTTCTGGTATTCGGTGTTGTTCAGCTCTTCAAAGCGGGCCAGGCGGGCCTTGCCTTTGGACTGACGGCCTTTGGCGCCCTGACGCACCCACTCCAGCTCTTTCTCGATCGACTTGCGACGAGCGGCTTCGGCGGACGCTTCCTGCGCCAGACGCGCGTCTTTCTGCTCCAGCCAGGACGAGTAGTTGCCTTCCCACGGAATGCCTTCGCCGCGGTCGAGTTCGAGGATCCAGCCGGCCACGTTATCCAGGAAGTAACGGTCGTGGGTGATCGCCACCACGGTGCCTTCAAAGTCGTGCAGGAAGCGTTCCAGCCAGGCCACGGACTCGGCGTCCAGGTGGTTGGTCGGTTCGTCCAGCAGCAGCATGTCCGGCTTTTCCAGCAGCAGGCGGCACAGCGCGACGCGGCGGCGTTCACCCCCGGACAGGTGGGCGATTTTGGCGTCCCAGTCCGGCAGGCGCAGCGCATCGGCGGCGCGTTCCAACTGGGCGTTGAGGTTGTGACCGTCGTGCGCCTGAATGATCTCTTCCAGGCGGCCCTGTTCGGCGGCCAGCTTGTCGAAGTCTGCGCCTTCTTCCGCGTACAGCGCGTACACTTCGTCCAGGCGCTTCAGCGCGCCGACCACTTCCGCCAGCGCTTCTTCCACCGATTCACGCACGGTGTGTTCGAGGTTAAGCTGCGGCTCCTGCGGCAGGTAACCGATCTTGATGCCCGGCTGCGGGCGCGCTTCCCCTTCGATATCGGTATCGATGCCGGCCATGATGCGCAGCAGGGTGGACTTACCGGCGCCGTTCAGGCCCAGCACGCCGATTTTTGCCCCAGGGAAGAAGCTCAGGGAGATGTTTTTCAAAATATGACGCTTCGGCGGTACCACCTTGCCGACGCGGTGCATGGTATAGACGTATTGAGCCACGTTGCTCTAAGCCTCTCTATATCAGTATTTATAGGATGTCTGGCGGCATGAGTGTAGCCCGTTTCGATCTCGGATCCCAGACATCGCTCAGCGATCGCCAAGTATAACCGTTTATGCGCCGATAAAGGCGCATATTGGTGGCTTATGGCGTGACGACGATCGCGACGCGGCGGTTTTCCGCGCGGCCGCTGGAGGTGCGGTTATCGGCAACGGGATCGCGCTTGCCCATGCCGCGGGTTTCGATATTGGCGCGCGGAATGCCGACGCTGGCCAGCAGATCGGCCACCGCATCGGCGCGGCGCAGGGAAAGCTGATCGTTATAGCTGTCTTCACCGTAGTTGTCGGTATGGCCGTCCAGGCGGAACTTGGTGATGCCGACGCTCAGCAGCGCACGGCCCATCTTCTGCACCGTCTCGGTGCTTTCCGGGTTCAGCTTGCCGATGTTGTTGCCGAACAGCACCTTATCCGACAGGCCGAACTCCCAGCCGTTATCGGTCAGTTTGAAGCCCTGCGATTGCAGCAGCGCAACCTGCTCGGGCGTCAGGCCCTGCGGTTTGCTCTGGCAGCCGGCGAGCGCCAGCAGGGCGACGAACGCCATCGCCAGCAGTGAAAAACGACCTTTAAACAGTTGCTGTATCATAGTCAAAATCCCTAGTTCAAGTGTTATAGCCGGGGCTCTTATTTATGTATAGCCAGCCGCCAGCCTCCGTTATAACGATGCTTTGCCTGATACATCGCATCGTCAGCTTCGTGCAAAAGACCCTGAGGCGTCGACGCGTGATCAGGGTACAGCGCAATACCGATACTCAGAGAGGTGATGACCGCCTCGTCGTTCGGCAAAATGACCGGTTGCGTCATGCAGTCGATGATGTTGTCAGCGATCTGCAAGACATCTTCCGTGCCGTGTACCGGCGCCAACAGCACGGCGAATTCATCCCCTCCCAGGCGGGCGACCAGATCGGTCTCGCGCAACTGCGCGCGAATGCGCCCGGCAATGGTGGTCAGCACCGCATCGCCTGCGGCGTGGCCGTAACTGTCGTTCACCTCCTTGAAGCGATCGCCGTCGATAAACAGCACCGCCAATTTCGCCGGCGGTTCGATATCGCCCAGCGCCCGGCTCAGCCGCCCTTCGAAGAAGGCGCGGTTCGGCAAGCCGGTCAGGCTGTCGTGCGTCGCCCGGTGAGCCAGCGAGTCGTTTTCCTGCTTCAGATGGGCCTGCCAGGCCTCCAGCTCGTCGAGCAAGCCGTTGAAATCGTTGCTGAGCTCATGCAGCTCGGCGATAGGCGCCGACGGCACCCGCAGGCCGAAAGTGCGATCGCGGCGCACTGCATGTGCCACGTTGGCGATGTCGTCAAGCGAACTGACGATGCCGACCAGCATGCGGCGCGACAACACCAGGGCGCACAGGGTGCTGAGCACCAGGCAGGCGATCATGCCGACCATGCCGCGCAACAGGAAACGCAGCAGGCTGCCGCCGTTGCCGCTCAGCCAGACCTGGCCGACCTGTTTGCCCTCGTGGGTGATAGGCAGAATGACCGGTTCGGGCAGCGCCCAGTGCGCGACGATCTGCTCTAGGCCGTGCAGCGGCCCATCGGTAGGATGGCGCCAGTTGGCCAGCATCTTGCCGTTGTTGTCGAGGATCCGCGCGTCCGACACCTCTTCATTGGAGGATATCAGCATCAGCGCTTCGCGCGCGGCGGTGCGGTCTTCAAACACCACGGCGGCCTCGACGGTATAGCTGATGGAGCGCGCGATCAGGTGCAGGTTGTGATTGGCATAGGCGCGCAGCGCAAACAGCGCCACCAGCGTCAAAAAGATGCCGGCGGTGCCGACGGCGATCAGCGCCAGCCCAAGATGCACACGCTGCAGTACTCGGCCCAGCGTCGGGCGCGCATTGCCGGAGCGGTTTCTACGCAACAGCCTCATAGCGGCGGCGCCTGTTTGCGTGCCAGCTGCAGCACGTTGGGGTGAACGCGCACGCCGCTGCGCGCCAGAGCATCCAGGTTGACCTTGAAGCTGGCCTGGTCCCCATCAATCTGCAGGCAAAATGCGCTGCCGGCGGAGCATTCGCTATCGTTCTCGCTGATGCTGAGAATGGAGTTGCCGGAAATGCGCTGCATGAAATTTTGTCTCTGCGCGGCGGTGATGTTCCCTAAGTAGATGACATCACAGCCGGTACTCAGCGTTGGGCTGTCGAACGGCACGCGCTCGGCTTTAATCGGACGCGGCGCGCTCAGCAGGATCGGATCGAACAGCCCTTCGGCATACTGGGTGGGTGCGGTCACGCACAAGCGGATCGGATTGGGTTCACGCGACCAGCGTGCGTAGCTGATGATGCCTACCACCACGGTCGTCACGGCGTGCGTGCGCTTTTGATAGGGATCAGCGGCGGCGTGCGCAGGCTCGGACAACGTCAGCAGCACCAACAAAACGATCAGCAGCAGGCGGCCGATATTCAGGCGTGCGTCAAGGAAGCCCGGTTCGGGGCTTTTTGCGCAACGCATCGCTATCGCGGTCTTATTCACCATCTTCACCCGCCATTCCGGCCTGATCCACCGCCCGCAGGCCGTGGCCTGACAAGGAAAAATCCGGCCCGCTTGAAGGGACAATCGTTTTGCTGAAAGCTGTCAGTCGCACTGCCTAATGAACACTATCTAACCCATAATTGGCGCGGATTGTATTATAAGATGTCTTCGTTGGGCGCTTTATGTGCTGTTTTCTCGGAATTATCTTACTTATTTTTGATAGTATAAAAATGCCCACCCGGGTTTGCCACCGCTTTTCTGCAAAGTTGGCGCGTTTAGCCTGCTGTCAGGCGATTTGCGCAACGGCGGCGTCATGTCGAAAATGCAATAATGTGATGGCTAATAATTAAAAAGTATTTTACTTCTCCAATAAGTGCCGGGGCAGCTAATAAAAATCCGGTGGCTGGAAATATCCCGCCGGCCTGATTTGTCAGCCAAAGTAAACGTTTTTTACCTGGCCCTCGTCATGGCGATACACTTCTTCTTCTACAGTATTGAATGGATAAGCGATTGCGCTGTCTATGGTAGATATCCGCGTCCGGGCCGTGCGCCCGGCTTTATTTTGTCCCGCGGCGCCGTGGTGCGGCGGTCACCGGGGAGCTGGGCGGCTCCTGCGGTACAACCAGTGAGGAAAGAGCGAGGATGGTCAAGGTGGACAAGCGACGGCTGTTGGCAATGGGCCTGTGTCTGACGGCGTTTTCAGGCGCGGCGCTGGCGGATTCTCTGGATGCGCAACGTCAGCGTTACCAGCAGATCAAACAGGCATGGGACGGCAATCAAATGGACGTGGTGGCGCAGCTGATGCCGACGCTGCGCGATTACCCGCTTTATCCTTACCTGGAATACCGCGAGCTGACACAGGATCTGAGCCAGGCGGGGTTCTCCGAGGTGAACGACTTTATCAAACGCCACCCGACGCTGCCGCCGGCGAAATCACTGGTGCCGCGCTTCGTCAATGAACTGGCGCGGCGCGAAGACTGGCGCACCCTGTTGGCCTTCAGCGCGCAGCCGCCCAAACCGGTGGCTGCGCGCTGCAACTATTACTACGCCAAATGGGCTACCGGTGACCAGCAGGCGGCCTGGAGCGGCGCCGATGAACTGTGGCTGAACGGCAAAACGTTGCCGAGCGCCTGCGATCGTCTGTTCAGCGTCTGGCGCGGCGCAGGCAAGCAAACGCCGCTGGATATTCTGGCGCGCATGAAGCTGGCGTTGAAAGAGGGTAACAGTTCGCTGGTCAGCAACCTTTACGGCCAGTTGCCGGCCGACTATCAAACCATGGGCAACGCCCTGGTGCGCTTGCAAAACGATCCGACCACCGTGGAAGCCTTCGCCCGCAGCGTGGGGCCGACTGACTTTACCCGTGCCGCCACCGGCATCGCCTTTGAACGCCTGGCGCGGCAGGATGTGGAAAACGCGCGGGCGATGATCCCGACGCTCGCGCGGTTGCAGAAAATGAGCGACGACGAACGGCTGGGGTTGGAAGAGGCGGTGGCCTGGCGCCTGATGGGCAGCGACGCTACCTACGAGCAGGCGCAGTGGCGCGATCAGGTGATTCTGCGCAGCCGTTCGCCTTCGCTGTTGGAGCGCCGAGTACGCATGGCGTTGGGCAACGGCGATCGGCAGGGCGTCGCGACCTGGCTGGCCCGCCTGCCGGAAGAGTCGCGCAACAAGGATGAGTGGCGCTACTGGCGCGCCAGTCAACTGATGGACGAAGGCAAACGCGCCGAAGGCGAGGAGATGTTGCGTAACCTGATGACCGAACGCGGCTTCTATCCGATGGTCGCGGCGCAGAAGCTGAACGCCACTTATCCGGTGATGGTGGCGGTGGCGGCCAAGCCGCGCACGTCGCTGGTCGACGGGCCGGAGGTCGCCCGGGTGCGTGAGCTGATGTACTGGAATATGGACAACCTGGCCCGCAGCGAGTGGGGCTCGTATGTCGCCAGCCGCAGCCGGCCGGAACAAGAAGCGCTGGCGCGCTACGCCTTTGAGCAAAAATGGGCCGATCTGAGCGTGCAGGCGACCATCGTCGGCAAGCTGTGGGATCATCTGGAGGAGCGTTTCCCGGTCGCCTGGCCGCAGGAGTTCCGCCGCGCGACCGATGACAAGGGGATCACCACCAGCTACGCGATGGCGATCGCGCGTCAGGAGAGCGCCTGGAATCCGAAAGCGCAGTCGCCGGTTGGCGCTACCGGCCTGATGCAGGTGATGCCGCGCACCGCGCAGCATACGGTGCAGATGTACAATATTCCCGGCTATGTCGGCCCGAGCCAACTGTTCGATCCGCAGACCAATATCACCATCGGCACCAGCTATCTGGAGTCGGTCTATCAGCAGTTTGGCCGCAACCGCATTCTGTCGAGCGCCGCCTATAATGCCGGCCCGTCGCGGGTGAATACCTGGCTGGGCAACAGCGCGGGGCGGATCGATCCGGTGGCATTCATCGAAAGCATTCCGTTCTCTGAAACCCGCGGCTACGTCAAGAACGTGCTGGCTTATGATGCATTTTACCGTTATCTGACGCACCGGCCGGCCAAGGTGCTGACCGACGCCGAGTGGCAGAGACGTTATTGATTTTGACGGCCCTATGGTATGCTGCTGTACTAGTTAAATAGTATGGTGGCTGCCATGACGCAATTATCGTTAAACGACCCCGCTCTTTCAGAACAAGGCAATGAGGATTGGCTGCGCTTCGTCGCGCTGCTGCAGAATTCCTTTGCGCAAGAACTGCATCAACCGCTGCTGCAGCTGATGTTGACGCCGGACGAGCGCACCGCGCTGGGCACCCGGGTGCGGATCATTCAGGAACTGATGCGCGGCGAGATGAGCCAGCGCGAGTTAAAAAATGAACTGGGCGCGGGGATCGCCACCATCACCCGCGGATCGAACAGCCTGAAAGCGGCTTCACCCGCGCTGAAACAGTGGCTTGAGCAGCAGCTGTTGCACGACGCGCCCTAGCAGACTCAGCGTTATTGCTGATAGATGGCGTTGTGGAACGGCACCAGCGCCAGCAGGAGCGCCTGGTGGTAAACGCTGGTGCGGCTCAGCCGGCCGTCGGTGAAGACGCCGATGGCGCCGCCCTGACGTTTCACCTCGGCGTTGCCGGTGATCGCCGCCATTTCGCTGCCCAATTCGCGACCGGCGCGAATACCTTGTAAGATGACCTCCGGCAGCATCAGGCTCGCCGAGCGGGATTCGCCACGGATGTGCGGGTTCTCGATGGTCATCCAGGCGAAGGTCATATTCTCTTCAATCCCGGCTTCCACGCCGACCCAAAAATCGGCCTCGGGCCTGACCTGGCGCGCTTCCATGACGCGTTGACGCGAACCGGTGCGGGTTTCGTGGTTGCCTATCGGCTGCAGCGAGACGCCGCTGGCGACGTCAACGGATTCAATGCGGTATTGGCCCGCGCCAAAGACGTCATCGAAGGCGAGTTGAATAGCCTTGATCTTTGCCGGGTTGGTAGTTGCAGCGACAACATGGTACATAACGGGTTTGATATCCTTCTGGCCGATACGCCGGGCAGCGGCAAAAGCGCCACCGGGCCGGGGATAAATGCAAATTTCACGCAGTATAACGGAAAACAAAAATGTTACAGGTATACCTCGTTCGCCATGGCGAAACGGAATGGAACGCGGCTCGCCGTATCCAGGGTCAGTCCGACAGCCCGTTAACCGCCATGGGGGAACACCAGGCCCATCTGGTCGCCAGGCGCGTCAGCAAAGAAGGCATTACGCACATCATTACCAGCGATCTGGGGCGCACGCGGCGCACCGCGCAGATCATCGCCGACGCCTGTGGCTGCGAAGTGATTAGCGATCCGCGTTTGCGTGAGCTGCACATGGGGGTTCTGGAAGAACGCCTGATCGACAGTTTGACGCCGCAGGAAGAGCAGTGGCGCAAACAGATGGTCGATGGTACTCCTGACGGCCGTATCCCTCAAGGCGAATCCATGGAGGAGCTGGGCGAGCGCATGCGCGCCGCGCTGGAGAGTTGCCTGATGCTGCCTGAAGGCAGCAAGCCGCTGCTCGTCAGTCATGGCATCGCGTTGGGGTGTTTGATCAGTACGGTGCTGGGGCTGCCGGCCTATGCGGAACGCCGCCTGCGCTTGCGCAACTGCTCACTGTCGCGCGTCGATCACCAGCAGAGCCCTTGGCTGGCTTCCGGCTGGATCGTGGAAACGGCGGGCGATGTCACGCATTTGGACATGCCCGCGTTGGACGAACTGCAGCGTTAACGCCGAATCGGGATCAGGTAATCGCACTTGATCTCGATAGGCGCCTGATGCGGACGGCGCTCGCCTTTCGGATAGAAGCGCTCGATGTCGTGCCCTTTGCGGCGCGTCAGCTGGAGCGCCGGCAGGCAGGTGCCGTAGACCGTCAGAATAAAGTCTTGCAGTCCCTCGGTGGGCCCTTCGTAGCTGAACATCGCAAACTCACCGCCCGGCAACACCAGCGGCTGGCCTTCCTGTACCTTGTCAGGCACCTGATCCGGCTCCAGCGCCGTGGTGTACAGCACTTCCTGTTCGTCGTCCTTCTCTTGGCTCGGTCGCGAGTGGTGCAGCCCGTACAGCACCGGCGGCAGGGTTTCGACGTCACCGAGGAACTGACGCCAGAACTGTGAGCGCAGTTCGGTGCGCACGGTGGTGATCTGTTCCAGCGTACAGGAGTAGCTTTGGGTCAGGCCGACCAGGTGCTTGTCCGGCAGCGAGACGAATTCCGGCTGCGGCAGGGTGAAGGCTCCCAGACGGATCGGCGGACAGATGCCGAATGCGTTCCAGTCTTCGGCGCGGCGGTACAGCGCCGGCGTCTGCGCAAACTGTTTTTTGAAGGCGCGGGTGAAGGTCTGCTGCGAGTCGAAGCGATATTGCAGGGCGATATCCAAAATCGGCCGGCTGGTCAAACGCAGCGCGACGGCGGCTTTGGACAGCCTCCTTGCCCGGATGTAAGCACCGATGGCGTTACCGGTAATATCTTTGAACATCCGTTGCAGATGCCATTTGGAGTAGCCTGCCTTGGCCGCCACGTTATCCAGCGACAAGGGTTGGTCCAAATGGCTTTCCAGCCAGCTAAGCAGATCACGAATGATACCGGCTTGATCCATAGATCTTCCTCGTAAAGCTTGGGGGTAGGAACCCGAACTGTTGATTCGTCACGCTGGTGCTGCGCTATCAGACCGATCCATGAGCCATTATGCGTTGCACTCTTTGCCTCTGCTGCGCATGCCGCGCCAGAGTTGGATTGGGGTACACCGTAGTGGGCGCAAAGAAATAACGACGCCGCATCATAGCAATTTTTTTACTCCGCGACTCTCAAAGATTTTTGTCACGCTCTGTGCTAAAACGGACGGTGCGGACCCGTAAAAAACCGATTCCGTGAGCTTAGACATAAATAATGGCGACCGCCGAACCTATTTTTGCAGCAAGGTTATACCGGAGTTAAGTAAATGAAAAAAAGCTGGATATTTTTATTCGGTTTGGTTTGCGCAACCGTTGGCAGCGCGCAGGCGGAGCAGGTGGGCTCCGTTGATACGGTGTTTAAATTGTTGGGGCCGGACCACAAAATCGTGGTGGAAGCGTTCGACGATCCGGACGTTAAAAATGTAACTTGTTATATCAGCCGCGCCAAAACCGGCGGCATCAAAGGCGGCCTGGGGCTGGCGGAGGACACCGCCGACGCGGCCATTTCCTGCCAACAGGTGGGGCCTATCGAGCTGAGCGACAAGATCAAAAACGGCAAGGCGGAAGGCGATGTGGTGTTCCAGAAACGCACCTCGCTGGTGTTCAAGAAGTTGCAGGTGGTGCGCTTCTATGACGCCAAGCGCAATTCGTTGATTTACCTGAGCTACTCCGACAAGGTGATCGACGGTTCGCCGAAGAACGCGTTGAGCGCGGTGCCGATCATGCCGTGGGCTGAGACGAAATAAAAAAACGGGGTTCAGCATGCTGAACCCCGTTTTCATGACGGCAGGCCGGAATTACTCTTCCAGATCGCCGCAGAAGCGGTAGCCTTCGCCGTGAATGGTGGCGATGATTTCCGGCGTGTCCGGCGTCGATTCGAAGTGTTTGCGAATGCGACGGATGGTGACGTCCACGGTGCGGTCATGCGGCTTCAGCTCGCGGCCGGTCATTTTCTTCAGCAGTTCGCCGCGCGACTGGATCTTGCCCGGGTTTTCGCAGAAGTGCAGCATGGCGCGGAATTCGCTGCGCGGCAGCTTGTATTGTTCGCCGGCCGGGCTGATCAAAGAACGGCTGTTGATGTCCAGCTCCCACCCATTGAACTTGTAGCTCTCGACCAGGCGGCGCTCTTCGCCCAGGCTGCCCAGGTTCATGGTGCGCGACAGCAGGTTGCGCGCGCGGATGGTCAGCTCTCGCGGGTTGAACGGCTTGGTGATGTAATCGTCGGCGCCGATTTCCAGGCCGAGGATTTTGTCCACTTCGTTATCGCGACCGGTCAGGAACATCAAGGCGACGCTGGCCTGTTCACGCAGTTCGCGCGCCAACAGCAGGCCGTTTTTGCCTGGCAGGTTGATGTCCATGATGACCAGATTGATATCATTTTCAGACAGGATATTGTGCATCTCTGCACCATCATTGGCTTCATGAACAATGTAGCCTTCCGCCTCGAAAATGCTCTTCAGGGTGTTACGAGTGACTAACTCGTCTTCGACAATCAGAATGTGCGGGGTCTGCATATTTGCTACCTAAAATTGCCAACAAAATAGAAAATCGGAAGTACAGAAGTCTTTGTTTTCTTAGAGGAGGGCAGAGATAGCGCCACGTTCCCTCTCAGCAAATGACTAAAGTACGTAAACTCGTTCTTGATGCACTTTCCATCTCATGTCAACAAGATCGCTAGCCTGGTGGGGATGCTGTTCCCTACAACCCCTGGGGTGCCGAAACGGCGCATATCCTAACCCCATTAACAGCAATATAACAGCGCGTGCCGAATTCATCACCCAACAAAACTACGCTTTGTTGACATATATCAAATTCAATTGTAGCACGTTAACAGATTTGTGAAAAACACTTACAGAAATGCCAGTTTAAGTCACAGAACCTCAAATTCTGTGAACGATTCAGCATTATCCGGCCCGATAGGATACAATTATTCGCTTATTGATCATCGCGTTGTTTTAACTTATTGATAAATAAACGCAGTAAAACATAAGCACGAATAATGACTATTACGATGGGTTTATTAGCTCAACGAGCCGTTTAATCTTGTTTGTTGCTATTAACGCGTTTATTGTTACGTAATTGTAAATATAAGCGGGCGCTGCGCCATCGTCAAAAACGCAGGCCCGCCTTCGGTGGAAGAGTGATGCAGCTTCATATTGTTTTAGTGGCTCCGGCGCGGCCGGAAAATGTTGGCGCGGCGGCGCGCGCGATGAAAACCATGGGCTTCACGTCGTTGCGCATCGTCGATAGCGAGGCGCACCTGCAGCCGGCGGCGCGCTGGGTAGCGCACGGTGCCGGCGAGATCCTCGACGGCGTGCAAACGTTCGCCACGCTAGAGCAGGCGCTGGCGGGCGTGGATTTTACCGTCGCCACTACCGCCCGCAGCCGCGCGCGCTTTCACTACTACTGTACGCCGCCCGAACTGCTGGAACAGCTGAGCGAGCGTAAGCAGTGGGTCGGCCAGGCCGCGCTGGTGTTCGGCCGCGAAGATTCCGGCTTGACCAACGAAGAGCTGGCGTTGGCGGACTTGCTGACCGGCGTGCCGATGCAGGCGGACTATCCGTCGCTTAACCTGGGCCAGGCGGTGATGGTGTACTGCTACCAGCTGGCTAGCCTGATGGGTGTCAATACGCCACAGGAAACGGCGGCGTCGGAAGGGCAGCTTAAGGCGCTGCGCCGCCGCGCCGATGCCTTGTTGAGCGCATTGGATGTCGGCGATGACCAAAAATTGCGCGACTGGCTGCACCAGCGCCTCGGCGCGCTGCAACAGCGAGATACGGCGATGCTGCATACGCTGCTGCACGACATCGAAAAAAAACTCGCCAAGTGATAGCGGCTCCATCAGACGGTTACCCAGCGTGATCCACTAGTAAATCGGCTTTAAGTTGTTTTTTTGTTCTGTCATTTTGCTTTTCACCTGTTGCATCGCGCATTACCGCCGCTGAACGGAAAATAAGCAAAAAAAAGAAATAGTTTGACTTGGGATAGCGATTGCTTTAACCAATAGAGGGGACAGAGTATTTCATGAGACAGACAGACAACATGCGCAACATCAGCCTGAAAACCACAATTATTACCACCACCGATACCACAGGTAACGGGGCGGGCTGACGCGCACAGGAAACACAGAAAAAAGCCCGCACCTAATCAGTGCGGGCTTTTTTTTCGGCTTAAATTCGGAGAGATCACACATGCGAGTGCTGAAATTTGGCGGAACCTCGGTGGCGAATGCAGAACGTTTTCTGCGCGTCGCCGACATCATGGAGAGTAATGCGCGTCAAGGGCAGGTAGCCACGGTCTTGTCCGCCCCCGCAAAGATCACCAACCATCTGGTGGCGATGATCGACAAAACGGTGGCGGGCCAGGACATTCTGCCGAATATCAGCGACGCCGAGCGGATCTTTGCCGACCTGCTGAGCGGGCTGGCGCAGGCGCTGCCGGGCTTTGAATACGATCGCCTGAAAGGCGTGGTCGATCAGGAATTCGCGCAGCTCAAACAGGTGCTGCACGGCGTCTCGCTGCTGGGGCAGTGCCCGGACAGCGTGAACGCGGCGATCATCTGCCGCGGCGAAAAACTCTCCATCGCCATCATGGAAGGGGTGTTCCGCGCCAAGGGCTACCCGGTCACGGTGATCAACCCGGTGGAGAAACTGCTGGCGCAGGGCCACTACCTGGAGTCTACCGTGGATATCGCCGAGTCCACGCTGCGCATCGCCGCAGCGGCGATCCCGGCCGACCACATCGTGCTGATGGCCGGTTTCACCGCCGGGAATGACAAGGGGGAACTGGTGGTGCTGGGCCGCAACGGCTCCGACTATTCCGCCGCGGTGCTGGCCGCCTGCCTGCGCGCCGACTGTTGCGAAATCTGGACCGACGTCGACGGCGTGTATACCTGCGATCCGCGCACCGTGCCGGACGCCAGGCTGCTGAAATCGATGTCGTACCAGGAGGCGATGGAGCTTTCCTATTTCGGCGCCAAAGTGCTGCACCCTCGCACCATCACGCCGATTGCCCAGTTCCAAATCCCTTGCCTGATTAAAAACACCTCTAACCCGCAAGCCCCCGGCACGCTGATCGGCAAAGACAGCACCGATGACGCAATGCCGGTGAAAGGCATCACCAACCTGAACAATATGGCGATGATCAACGTCTCTGGCCCGGGCATGAAAGGCATGGTCGGCATGGCCGCGCGGGTGTTCGCCGTGATGTCGCGCGCCGGCATTTCGGTGGTGCTGATCACCCAATCCTCTTCCGAATACAGCATCAGCTTCTGCGTGCCGCAGGGCGAACTGCAGCGCGCCCGCCGCGCGCTGGAGGAGGAGTTCTATCTGGAATTGAAAGACGGCGTTCTGGATCCGCTGGACGTCATGGAGCGCCTGGCGATCATCTCGGTGGTCGGCGACGGCATGCGCACCCTGCGTGGCATTTCCGCGCGCTTCTTCTCCGCGCTGGCGCGCGCCAACATCAATATCGTCGCCATCGCCCAGGGCTCTTCCGAACGTTCAATCTCGGTGGTGGTCAGCAATGACTCCGCTACCACCGGCGTGCGCGTCAGCCACCAGATGTTGTTCAACACCGATCAGGTGATCGAAGTGTTCGTCATCGGCGTCGGCGGCGTCGGCGGGGCGCTGATCGAGCAGATCTACCGCCAGCAGCCGTGGCTGAAACAAAAACATATCGATCTGCGGGTGTGCGGCATCGCCAACTCGCGCGTGATGCTGACCAACGTGCATGGCATCGCGTTGGACAGCTGGCGCGACGAGCTGGCCGGCGCGCAGGAGCCGTTCAATCTCGGCCGCCTGATCCGGCTGGTGAAGGAGTATCACCTGCTGAACCCGGTAATCGTCGACTGTACCTCCAGCCAGGCGGTGGCCGATCAATATGTGGACTTCCTGGCGGACGGCTTCCATGTGGTAACGCCGAACAAAAAGGCCAACACCTCGTCGATGAACTATTATCAGCAACTGCGCGCGGCCGCGGCCGGTTCGCACCGCAAGTTCCTGTACGACACCAACGTCGGCGCCGGTTTGCCGGTGATTGAGAACCTGCAAAACCTGCTGAACGCCGGCGATGAGCTGGTGCGCTTCTCCGGCATCCTGTCCGGCTCGCTGTCCTTTATCTTCGGCAAGCTGGACGAAGGGCTGTCGCTGTCGGCGGCGACCCTGCAGGCCAGAGCCAATGGCTACACCGAGCCGGATCCGCGCGACGATCTGTCCGGTATGGACGTGGCGCGCAAGCTGCTGATCCTGGCGCGCGAGGCCGGTTACAAGCTGGAGCTGAGCGATATCGAGGTCGAGCCGGTGCTGCCGCCGTCCTTCGACGCGTCGGGCGACGTGGACCATTTCCTGGCGCGGCTGCCGGAACTGGATAAAGAGTTCGCGCGCAACGTGGCCAATGCCGCCGAGCAAGGCAAGGTGCTGCGCTATGTCGGTCTGATCGACGAAGGGCGCTGTAAGGTGCGCATCGAGGCGGTGGACGGCAACGATCCGTTGTATAAAGTGAAGAACGGCGAGAACGCGCTGGCCTTCTACAGCCGTTATTATCAGCCGCTGCCTCTGGTGCTGCGCGGCTACGGCGCCGGTAACGATGTGACCGCAGCGGGCGTGTTCGCCGATCTGCTGCGCACACTGTCATGGAAGTTGGGAGTTTAATATGGTTAAGGTGTATGCACCGGCCTCGATCGGTAACGTTAGCGTCGGTTTCGATGTGCTGGGCGCGGCGGTTTCGCCGATCGACGGCACGCTGCTGGGCGACTGCGTCAGCGTGGAAGCCGCCGAGACGTTCAGTTTGCAGAATGCCGGGCGCTTTGTCAGCAAGCTGCCGGCCGAGCCGAAAGAGAACATCGTTTATCAATGCTGGGAGCGTTTCTGCCAGGAGATCGGCCGCGAAGTGCCGGTAGCGATGCGGCTGGAAAAGAACATGCCGATCGGATCGGGGCTGGGCTCCAGCGCTTGTTCGGTGGTGGCCGGGCTGATGGCGATGAACGAATTTTGCGATCGCCCGCTGGATAAGACGACGCTGCTCGGCCTGATGGGCGAGCTGGAAGGGCGCATTTCCGGCAGCGTGCATTACGACAACGTGGCGCCCTGCTATCTGGGCGGCCTGCAGCTGATGCTGGAAGAGGAAGGCATTATCAGCCAGGAGGTGCCGTGCTTCGACGATTGGCTGTGGGTCATGGCCTATCCGGGCATCAAGGTCTCCACCGCCGAAGCGCGCGCCATTTTACCCGCGCAATACCGTCGTCAGGATTGCATCAGCCATGGCCGCTATCTGGCCGGCTTTATTCATGCCTGCCATACCCGGCAGCCGCAGTTAGCCGCCAAATTGATGCAGGACGTGATCGCCGAACCGTACCGCACTCGTCTGCTGCCGGGCTTCGCCGAAGCGCGCAAGGCGGCGCAGGACATCGGCGCGTTGGCCTGCGGGATCTCCGGCTCCGGCCCGACGCTGTTCGCCGTCTGCAATGACGGCGCCACCGCGCAGCGCATGGCCGCCTGGCTGCAACAACACTATCTGCAAAACGACGAAGGTTTTGTTCATATTTGCCGTCTGGATACCGCAGGCGCTCGACTACTGGGATAACGCATGAAACTGTACAACCTTAAGGATCACAACGAGCAGGTCAGCTTCGCGCAGGCGATCAAACAAGGCCTGGGCAAGCAGCAGGGGCTGTTCTTCCCGCTGGAGCTGCCGGCGTTCGAACTGACCGAGATCGACCACCTGCTGGAGCAGGACTTTGTCACCCGCAGCAGCCGTATTCTGTCGGCCTTTATCGGCGAAGAGGTGCCGGAGGCGGCGCTGAAGAAACGCGTGCAGGCCGCCTTTGAGTTCCCGGCGCCGGTGGCGAAAGTGACGGAAGACGTCTCCTGCCTGGAGCTGTTCCACGGCCCGACGCTGGCGTTCAAAGACTTTGGCGGCCGCTTTATGGCGCAGATGCTGGCGGAAGTGGCCGGCGATCAGCCGGTGACCATTTTGACCGCCACCTCCGGCGACACCGGCGCCGCCGTGGCGCACGCCTTCTACGGCCTGAAAAACGTCCGGGTGGTGATCCTCTACCCGCAGGGCAAAATCAGCCCGTTGCAGGAGAAACTGTTCTGCACCCTGGGCGGCAACATTCACACCGTGGCGATCGACGGCGACTTCGACGCCTGTCAGGCGCTGGTGAAGCAGGCGTTTGACGATCAGGAATTGAAAGATGCGCTGCACCTGAACTCGGCCAACTCGATCAACATCAGCCGTTTGCTGGCGCAGATCTGTTACTACTTCGAAGCGGTGGCGCAGCTGCCGCAGGAAGCGCGCAATCAGCTGGTGATTTCGGTGCCGAGCGGCAACTTCGGCGATCTGACCGCCGGGCTGCTGGCCAAGTCGCTGGGTCTGCCGGTGAAGCGCTTCATCGCCGCCACCAACGCCAACGATACCGTGCCGCGCTTCCTGACCAGCGGCCAGTGGCAGCCGCACGCCACGGTCGCGACGCTGTCCAACGCCATGGACGTCAGCCAGCCAAACAACTGGCCGCGTGTGGAAGAGCTGTTCCGTCGTAAGGTCTGGCAGCTGAAAGAGCTGGGCCACGCGGCGGTCAGCGATGAGACCACCAGGGAAACGATGCGTGAGCTGGCCGAACTGGGCTATGTCTCCGAACCGCACGCGGCCATCGCCTACCGCGCGCTGCGCGATCAGCTGCAGGAAGGGGAGTTTGGTCTGTTCCTTGGCACCGCGCATCCGGCCAAGTTTAAAGAGAGCGTGGAAGCGATCCTCGGCCAGGAACTGCCGTTGCCGAAAGCGCTGGCGTTGCGGGCCGAACTGCCGCTGTTGTCGCACACGCTGCCGGCCAGTTTCGGCGAGCTGCGCACGTTCCTGATGGCACTTCCGGCCTGAAATTCGGCAGGTTAGAATGCGAAAAGCCGTCTTGCGACGGCTTTTTTTATGCCTGCTCCGGGCGCTTGAACACCAGTTCATTGCCCTGCGAGGCGGCTTCATCGAAGGCGTAGCCTTCCAGGTTGAAGTCCACCAACTGTTCGCTGCGCGTCAGGCGGTTCTTGATGATAAAGCGGCTCATCAACCCGCGCGCTTTCTTGGCGTAGAAGCTGATGACCTTGAACTTGCCGTTCTTCTCGTCGAGGAACACCGGTTTGATCAGCGAGCCGTGCAGCTTGGCCGGCTTCACTGCTTTGAAATACTCGTCGGACGCCAGGTTGACCACCACGTCGTCGCCCTGTTGCTCCAGCGCTTCGTTGAGCTTTTTGGTGATCTGATCGCCCCAGAAGCTGTACAGATCTTTGCCCTTCGGGTTTTCCAGCTTGATGCCCATCTCCAGCCGATACGGCATCATCAGATCGAGCGGGCGCAGCACCCCATACAGGCCGGACAGCATGCGCAGATGCTGCTGGGCGAAGTCGAAATCGGCTTCGCTGAAATCCTGCGCCTGCAGGCCGGTGTAAACGTCGCCCTTGAACGCCAGCAACGCCTGACGGGCGTTGTCCGGGGTAAATGCCGGCTGCCACTCGCTAAAGCGCGCGGCGTTCAGGCCGGCCAGCTTGTCGCTGATGCTCATCAGGCTGGCGATTTGCGCCGGCGTCAGCTTGCGGCAAATGTTGATAAGCCGCTGAGACTTGTCCAGCAGTTCGGGTTGCGTGAAGCGTTTTGTCGCCAGCGGGCTGTCGTAATCGAGCGTTTTTGCAGGGGAAATAATAACGAGCATGGCCAGATCCTGTTTATCCAAGTGCGGGTACTGTAGCAAAAAGCGCAGGAAAAAGCGGCAATCGGTCCAATAGGCGGGGCGCGCATCGCCCGCGCCCCGGAAAACTCAGCGCGGCGGCTTTTGATCGTCCCACACGCCCGGCTCCAGCTGCGATTTCAGCTCCGGGAATCGGGTGGCGTCGAAGGTTGGTAGCTTGCCCAGGCGGCGCTGGCGATGGTAGTCGTCGGCCAGTTTCAGCGCCACCCGCGACAGCAGCAGGATCGCCGTCAGGTTGGTGATCGCCATTAGCGCCATGGAGGTATCCGCCATTTTCCACACCAGTGGCAGCTCCGCCAGCGCGCCGAACATCACCATGCCCAGCGCCACACAGCGGAAAATCAGCAGGCCGCCCGGATGATTGTGTTCGAGGAACACCAGGTTGCTTTCGGCATAGGCGTAGTTGGCGATGATCGAGGTAAAGGCGAAGAAGAAGATGGCGATGGCGACGAACGGCGTTCCCCAACTGCCGACGGCGGTCGACAGCGCGCGCTGGGTCAGATCGATGCCGCTGATGCTGTCGGTCGGCTGATCGAGAATGCCGGAGGAGAGGATGATCGCCGCGGTGGCGCTGCAGATGACGATGGTGTCGATAAATACCCCGAGCATTTGCACGTAGCCCTGCGAAGCGGGATGCGGCGGATAAGGCGAGGCGGACGCCGCCGCGTTGGGCGCCGATCCCATGCCGGCTTCGTTGGAGAACAGGCCGCGCTGCACGCCCTGGGTCATCGCCTGGGAGATGCCGTAACCGACGGCGCCGGCCGCGGCTTCCTGCAGGCCGAAGGCGCTTTTGAAGATCAGCGCCAGGATCGCCGGCATGTGTTCGATGTTATGGCCAATCACCCAGAGGGCCAGCAACAGGTAGGCGCCGGCCATCAGCGGCACCACCAGCTCGGCCACTTTGGCGATGGAACGGATGCCGCCGAAGATCACCACGCCGCTCAGCAGCACCAGACCGATGCCGACGTGCAGCGGTTGCAAATGGAAGGCGACGGCGGAGGCTTGCGCGATGGAGTTGGCCTGCACGGCGTTGAATACCAGACCGAACGCGATGATCAGGAAGATCGAGAACAGCACGCCCATCCAGCGCATGCCGAGGCCTTTTTCCATGTAATAGGCCGGGCCACCGCGGTAGTTGCCGTTGTCGTCTTTGGTTTTATAGAGCTGAGCCAGCGAGCTTTCCACAAATGAGGTGGCCATGCCGATAAACGCCACCACCCACATCCAGAAGATGGCACCGGGGCCGCCGGCGGTCAGGGCGATGGCGACGCCGGTCAGGTTGCCGGTGCCGACGCGCGCCGCCAGCGTGGTGCACAGCGCCTGGAAAGAGGAAATGCCAGCGCTGTCGCTTTTATTGCTGTTTTTCAACACCGAGAACATGTGGCTGAAGTGGCGAAGCTGGATAAAGCGGGTACGCAACGTGAAGTAGATGCCGGTGCCGAGCAGCAGATAAATCAGCACTGACCCCCACAAAATGTTGTTTATAAAATTCATCAGGTCCGTCAAGGGATCCCTCCTCTTATCGAAATGTCATGCGCACCTTGCAGCATCCACCGCAGGTGAAAAACATTGGCCTATTTTTTACAAGAGCTTAGCTGGAATCTGTCCGGCGTCAGTCGATTAAGATTTTTCGCAGATTAGCGGACGAATTGCATCAATTTTTTCGAATTTAACATAATTTATTCGGGCGATAGCACGTTATTGCCTTTCCATCCGCTCGGTAATGGCGAAAGATATCGGCGTAAACGGTTGCTCGCCCAAGGATAAAACAGATGCTTGCGCGCCGCGGTTTTCCAGCCTTGCGCCGGGCTTGGCGCATGTTATTATCAGGGCAGGGCATGGTTGAACAATGCCAAAAGTTCATGCACAAACGATGAGATAATGCCAACATGACCGACAAATTAACTTCCCTGCGCCAGCTGACTACA
The DNA here is from genome assembly GCF_900215445.1 of Serratia sp. JKS296. Lineage (NCBI taxonomy): Bacteria > Pseudomonadati > Pseudomonadota > Gammaproteobacteria > Enterobacterales > Yersiniaceae > Serratia > Serratia sp. JKS296. The sequence continues at coordinate 4,311,420 of NZ_OCMX01000001.1, read as the reverse complement.
GTGGTTGCAGATACGGGTGATATCGCGGCAATGAAGCTGTATCAACCGCAGGACGCCACAACCAACCCTTCGCTGATCCTCAATGCAGCCCAAATTCCTGAATACCGCAAACTGATTGACGAAGCCATTGCCTGGGCGCGCGGCCAGAGCAGCGATCGCGAGCAGCAGATCGCCGACGCCGCCGACAAGCTGGCAGTCAACATCGGTCTGGAGATCCTCAAACTGGTTCCGGGCCGCATCTCCACCGAGGTTGACGCGCGTCTGTCTTACGACACCGTTGCCAGCGTGGCCAAGGCCAAGCGCCTGATCAAGCTGTACAACGAAGCCGGCATCAGCAACGATCGCATTCTGATTAAACTGGCCTCGACCTGGCAGGGCATCCGCGCGGCGGAGCAGCTGGAGAAAGAAGGCATCAACTGTAACCTGACGCTGCTGTTCTCCTTCGCTCAGGCTCGCGCCTGTGCCGAAGCCGGCGTTTACCTGATCTCGCCGTTCGTCGGCCGTATCCTCGACTGGTACAAAGCCAACGGCGACAAGAAAGAGTTCGCTCCGCACGAAGATCCGGGCGTGATCTCCGTGACCGAAATTTACCAGTATTACAAACAGCACGGCTACAACACCGTGGTGATGGGCGCCAGCTTCCGCAACGTCGGCGAAATCATCGAACTGGCCGGCTGCGACCGCCTGACCATCGCGCCTGCGCTGCTGAAAGAGCTGGCGGAGAGCGAAGGCGCGCTGGAGCGCAAACTGTCTTATACCGGTGAAGTGAAGGCGCGTCCTGCCGCACTGACCGAACCTGAGTTCTACTGGCAGCACAACCAGGATCCGATGGCGGTTGAGAAACTGACCGACGGCATCCGCAAATTCGCCGTAGACCAGGGTAAACTGGAAAAAATGATCGCCGATCTGCTGTAATTCCGGCAGATCGCGCAGTAAAAAGGTGGCTCAGGCCACCTTTTTTTATGCCCGACGCTCCCGTCGGCGGGGGAAGCCCTTATACTCTCGGCAATGACAACAGAACGGGAGACGAACCCGTTTGGACCCCATCAGGCTGTAGAGGTTACGCATGGATATTTTACGTATTGGTTTGGTTTCCGTTTCCGACCGCGCGTCCGGTGGCGTTTATCAGGATAAAGGCATTCCGGCGCTGGAGGAGTGGCTGGCCGGCGCGCTGGCGACGCCCTTCAAGCTGGAAACCCGGCTGATCCCCGATGAGCAGACGCAAATTGAACAGACGCTGTGCGAGCTGGTGGACGAAATGGGCTGCCATCTGGTGCTGACCACCGGCGGCACCGGGCCGGCGCGTCGCGACGTCACCCCCGACGCCACGCTGGCGATCGCCGATCGCGTGATGCCCGGCTTCGGCGAGCAAATGCGTCAGATCAGCCTACACTATGTGCCAACGGCAATTCTTTCTCGCCAGGTGGGGGCGATCCGCAAACAGGCGCTGATCATCAACTTGCCCGGCCAACCGAAGTCGATCAAGGAAACGCTGGAAGGGGTAAAGGATGAGCAGGGCAATGCGGTGGTGCATGGCATCTTCGCCAGCGTGCCTTATTGCATTCAACTGCTCGACGGGCCTTACGTCGAAACGCACGCCGCGGTGGTAGCAGCATTTCGGCCAAAGAGCGCGCGTCGCGAGATAAACCTCTAAATTTCAGCGTTCTGCGAGATCGGCTTCAGCCCGTCTGGTGTGAAAATAATTTGCCGTTATAGTAAGGATTCTTTTACAGAAAGCCTGCGGCTTTTATTTTTACAGCCTTTACCGACGGTGCCCTATGCCTCACGACAATAATCGCCGGCTGAACCGGCAAGACTACAAAACGCTGACGTTGGCCGCGTTGGGCGGCGCGCTGGAGTTTTACGACTTCATCATCTTCGTGTTCTTCGCCGCCGTGGTCGGCGATCTGTTCTTCCCGGCGGACATGCCGGAGTGGCTGCGGCTGGTGCAAACCTTCGGCATCTTCGCCGCCGGCTATCTTGCCCGCCCGCTGGGCGGCATCGTGATGGCGCACTTCGGCGATCTGGTCGGCCGCAAAAAGATGTTTACCCTGAGCATTCTGCTGATGGCGTTGCCGACGCTGGCGATGGGTCTGCTGCCGACCTACGCCAGCATCGGCATCGCCGCGCCGCTGCTGCTGCTGCTGATGCGCGTGCTGCAGGGCGCGGCGATCGGCGGTGAGGTGCCGGGCGCCTGGGTCTTCGTCGCCGAACACGTGCCGCGCCGGCGCATCGGCTTCGCCTGCGGCACGCTGACCGCCGGGCTGACGGTGGGCATCTTGTTGGGCTCGGTGGTGGCGACGGTGATCAACACCACGCTCAGCCCGCAGAGCATCGCCGGCGGCGGCTGGCGCATTCCTTTCCTGTTGGGCGGCATGTTCGGCCTGGTGGCGATGTACTTGCGCCGTTGGCTGCAGGAGACGCCGATCTTTATCGAGATGCAGGCGCGTAAAGCGCTGGCCGAGGAGCTGCCGCTGAAATCGGTGGTGATCAACCACAAACGGGAAGTGGCGGTGTCGATGCTGCTGACCTGGCTGCTCTCCGCCGGCATCGTGGTGGTGATCCTGATGACCCCGACCTATCTGCAAAAGCAGTTCGCCATCGCACCGGCCTTGACGCTGCAGGCCAACAGCATCGCCACCATCATGTTGATCGCCGGCTGCATCGTCGCCGGTTTGTCGGCCGATCGCTTCGGCGCCAGCAAAACGCTGGTGGTCGGCAGTGTGCTGCTGGCCGGCTGCAGCTGGCTGTTCTATCAAACGGTGGGCGTGCGCCCGGAAATGTTGTTCGCCTGCTATGCACTGGTGGGCTTCAGCGTAGGCGTGGTGGGGGCCGTGCCGTATGTGATGGTGCGGGCCTTCCCGGCGGAAGTGCGGTTTACCGGCATCTCGTTCTCATATAACGTCTCGTACGCTATTTTTGGCGGTTTAACCCCTGTTTTTGTGACGCTGATCATGAAATTAACCCCGTTAGCGCCCGCTTACTATGTGTTGGCGCTGTCGCTCCTCGGGCTGCTGCTCGGCGTCTACTTGCATCGCGACCTGAACAGCGAAGCCGGCGAGCGGCGAGCCGGTTCCTACAGCTAAAAAAAAGCCCTGCAGTGCAGGGCTTTTTCGTCAGGGGAGGGCGATTACGCCGCGACCGGTGAGGCCGCGACGCGGGCCGGGGCCGGTTCGCCAATCGGCAGCACGGTGCGGCCGTATTGCTCGTTGAGCACTTCGGCCATCGCCAGGTAGATGGCGCTGGCGCCGCAGATGATGCCCTCATAACCAGCAAAGGTCAGCAGCGCGTGGTTGCCGGTGATGTTGCTGACGGCCAGCAGGGCGAACAGCAGCGTCAGGCTGGCGAACACGAACTGCAGCACGCGGTTGGCGCCCAGGGTGCCGAAGAACATGAACAGGGTGAAGACGCCCCACAGCGCCAGGTAGATGCCCAGCACGTGCGCCTCGGTGGCTTCAGCCAGACCCAGACGCGGCAGCAGCAGCAGGCCGACCAGGCTCAGCCAGAAGCTGCCGTAGGCGGTGAAGGCGGTCATGCCGAAGGTGTTGCCCTTCTTGTACTCCAGCAGACCGGCCAGGATCTGGGCCAGGCCACCGAAGAAAATCCCCATGCTGATGATGGCGGAGTTCAGTGGGAAAAAGCCCGCGTTGTGCAGGTTCAGCAAGACGGTGGTCATCCCGAAGCCCATCAGGCCGAGAGGGCCGGGATTCGCCAACTTGTTGGTGTGCATAAGTCCTCTGCGATAACAGAAAATTAACGGAAACAGCGAAGTAAAATCATAAATGGTCTGAATGGCCAAAAAGTCGAAGTTTTCCACCAGAGCGCGCGCATCATAATGATCCCCGCAGCCGGAAACAATGATCTGAATGACGATAAAAAAAGAAATTTTTTTCGCCTTGCCCCTTGATGCCGGACTGGATGGCCCCATCTTATTTGCAACCGCAGCTGCTAACCGCGGGTCGCACTGAGATATCGGGCAGTTGAAAAGCAAAAAATCGCCCGCATATAGGTTAGCAACCTGACTGATTATGAATTTTTTAGTGGAGACGTTTAGATGGGCAAAATTATTGGTATCGACCTGGGTACTACCAACTCTTGCGTAGCAATTATGGATGGTGCCAAGGCACGCGTGCTGGAAAACGCCGAGGGCGACCGCACCACTCCTTCTATTATCGCATATACCCAGGACGGTGAAACTCTGGTTGGCCAGCCGGCTAAGCGTCAGGCAGTGACCAACCCTGAAAACACCCTGTTCGCCATCAAGCGCCTGATCGGTCGCCGCTTCCAGGATGAAGAAGCGCAGCGCGACAAAGCGATCATGCCGTACAAAATCGTCGAAGCCGACAACGGCGACGCCTGGCTGGAAGTGAAAGGCCAGAAAATGGCTCCGCCGCAGATCTCTGCGGAAGTGCTGAAAAAAATGAAGAAAACGGCGGAAGATTACCTGGGCGAACCGGTAACTGAAGCGGTTATCACCGTACCGGCTTACTTCAACGATGCCCAGCGTCAGGCGACCAAAGACGCCGGCCGCATCGCGGGTCTGGAAGTCAAACGCATCATCAACGAACCGACTGCGGCGGCTCTGGCCTACGGCCTGGACAAAGAAGTCGGCAACCGCACCATCGCGGTTTATGACCTGGGCGGCGGTACTTTCGATATCTCCATCATCGAAATCGACGACGTTGACGGCGAAAAAACCTTTGAAGTGCTGGCCACCAACGGTGACACCCACCTGGGTGGCGAAGACTTCGACAGCCGTCTGATCAACTACCTGGTGGAAGAATTCAAGAAAGATCAGGGTATCGATCTGCGCAACGATCCGCTGGCGATGCAGCGTCTGAAAGAAGCCGCTGAGAAAGCGAAGATTGAACTGTCTTCCGCTCAGCAGACCGACGTTAACCTGCCGTACATCACCGCAGACGCGACCGGTCCAAAACACATGAACATCAAAGTGACTCGCGCCAAACTCGAGTCGCTGGTTGAAGATCTGGTTGCGCGCTCTATCGAACCGCTGAAAGTGGCGCTGAAAGACGCAGGCCTGTCGGTTTCCGACATTCAGGACGTGATCCTGGTGGGCGGCCAGACCCGTATGCCAATGGTGCAGAAGAAAGTCGCAGACTTCTTCGGCAAAGAACCGCGTAAAGACGTGAACCCGGACGAAGCGGTTGCCGTGGGCGCTGCGGTACAGGGCGGCGTGTTGGCCGGTGATGTGAAGGACGTTCTGCTGCTGGACGTGACCCCGCTGTCGCTGGGTATCGAAACCATGGGCAGCGTGATGACGCCGCTGATCACCAAAAACACCACGATCCCAACCAAGCACAGCCAGGTGTTCTCTACCGCTGAAGACAACCAGTCTGCGGTAACCATCCACGTGCTGCAGGGTGAGCGTAAGCGCGCCAGCGATAACAAATCTCTGGGCCAGTTCAACCTGGACGGCATCCAGGCGGCGCCGCGCGGCATGGCGCAGATCGAAGTGACCTTCGATATCGATGCCGACGGCATCCTGCACGTGTCTGCCAAAGACAAGAACACCGGTCGTGAGCAGAAGATCACCATCAAGGCATCTTCTGGCCTGAACGAAGACGAAATCCAGAAAATGGTGCGCGACGCCGAGCTGAACGCTGAAGCTGACCGCAAGTTCGAAGAGCTGGTACAGACGCGTAACCAGGCGGATCACCTGATCCACGGCACTCGCAAGCAGCTGGAAGAAGCGGGCGACAAACTGCCGGCGGAAGACAAAACGGCGATCGAAGCGGCGCTGAAGGATCTGGAAGCGGCGGTGAAAGGCGAAGATAAAGCCGAGATCGAAGCGAAGACTCAGGCGCTGGTGCAGGTTTCCGGCAAACTGCTGGAAATGGCTCAGGCGCAGCAGGCTCAGCAGGGTGCTGACGCCGGCGCGGACAACGCGGCGCAGAAAGACGACGACGTGGTTGACGCCGAGTTCGAAGAAGTTAAAGACAAAAAATAATCGCCCTTAAGCGGGCACGGGGCGGCCGAGGTGTCGTTCCCGGAAACCAGCACGGGCGTCGAGGCAACTCTGCGCCCGTGCACGCATGTTAAGGGTAAGCGAAAGAATGGCGAAGAAAGACTATTACGAGATTCTCGGCGTCAGCAAGACGGCGGATGAACGTGAGATCAAAAAGGCGTATAAACGCCTGGCGATGAAATACCATCCTGACCGCAACCAGGAACAAGACGCCGAAACCAAGTTTAAAGAAGTTAAAGAAGCTTACGAAGTTCTGACCGACGACCAGAAACGCGCGGCCTACGACCAGTATGGGCACGCGGCCTTTGAACAGGGCGGCATGGGCGGCGGCGGCTTTGGCGGCGGCGCCGACTTCAGCGATATCTTTGGCGACGTGTTTGGCGACATCTTCGGCGGAGGCCGCCGTCAGCGCGCCAGCCGCGGTTCCGATCTGCGCTATAACATGGAGCTGACCCTCGAGGAAGCGGTACGTGGCGTCACCAAAGAGATCCGCATCCCGACGCTGGAAGAGTGCGACGTCTGCCACGGCAGCGGCGCCAAACCGGGCAGCTCGCCGGTGACCTGTCCAACCTGTCACGGTCAGGGCCAGGTGCAGATGCGTCAGGGCTTCTTCACCGTGCAACAGGCGTGTCCGCACTGCCATGGCCGCGGTCAGATTATCAAAGATCCGTGCAACAAGTGCCACGGCCACGGCCGGGTAGAAAAATCCAAGACGCTGTCGGTGAAAATTCCGGCCGGCGTCGATACCGGCGACCGCATCCGCCTGGCGGGTGAAGGTGAAGCCGGCGAACACGGCGCACCGGCGGGCGATCTGTACGTTCAGGTGCAGGTGAAGGCGCACCCGATCTTCGAGCGTGAAGGCAACAACCTGTACTGTGAAGTGCCGATCAACTTCGCCATGGCGGCGCTGGGCGGCGAGATTGAAGTGCCGACGCTGGACGGCCGGGTGAAACTGAAGGTGCCTTCGGAGACCCAAACCGGCAAGCTGTTCCGCATGCGCGGCAAGGGCGTGAAATCGGTGCGCGGCGGCAGCCAGGGCGACCTGCTGTGCCGCGTGGTGGTGGAAACCCCGGTCAATCTGAACGACAAGCAGAAGCAGCTGCTGCGTGAGCTGGAAGAGAGCCTGGGTGGCCCGTCCGGCGACAAGAACAGCCCGCGTTCGAAGAGCTTCTTCGACGGGGTGAAAAAGTTCTTTGACGATCTGACTCGCTAACCTACTGTTTCTTTTGGTTTATGTACGAACCCCGGGCTTCTGTTCCGGGGTTTTTATTTGCGCGCCAAACCGCAAATTCCATAATATAAGTGTGACTTATTCGTGCTTTTTATCGGTTTTTACGAGCTATTTAGCATTTATAAACTTATTTTTTCGAACTAAAACGCCCTCTATACTCACTTCATGACTGTGGTTCGCAGGGCGCTACGTCCTGCACAGATTTGGAGAGACGTACTGTGACCAACATCATTCGTCAATTTTTACGTCAGGAAGCCGCGGGCGGTATCATTCTGATCGCGGCGGCGATCGTCGCCCTGATCATGGCCAACACTCCGGCGCAGGGGATCTATCAGGCATTCCTTAACCTGCCGGTGATGGTGAAGATTGCTTCGCTGGAGATCGCCAAGCCGCTGCTGCTGTGGATCAACGACGGCCTGATGGCCATCTTCTTCCTGGTGGTGGGGCTGGAGGTCAAGCGCGAGCTGATGCAAGGCTCGCTGTCCGGGCGCGACAAGGCGGTGTTTCCGGCGATCGCCGCGCTGGGCGGCATGCTGGCGCCGGCGCTGATTTACCTGCTGTTCAACGGCGCGGATGACGTCACCCGCCAGGGTTGGGCGATCCCGGCCGCGACCGATATCGCCTTCGCGCTTGGCGTAATGGCGCTGCTGGGCAACCGCGTGCCGACCAGCCTGAAAGTGTTCCTGCTGGCGTTGGCGATCATCGACGACCTGGGCGTGATTATCATCATCGCACTGTTCTACACCCACGAAGTGTCGATGGTGGCGCTGGGCGTGGCGGCGGTGGCGGCGGTGCTGCTGGCGGTGATGAACTGGCGCGGCGTGGGCAAGACCTCGTTATACATGATGGTTGGCCTGGTGTTGTGGGTGGCGATCCTCAAGTCTGGGGTGCATGCGACGCTGGCCGGGGTGATCGTCGGCTTTATGATCCCGTTGAACGTCAAAAAGGGGCCATCGCCGTCGGAAACGCTGGAGCATGAGTTGCACCCTTGGGTCGCGTTTATGATCCTGCCGCTGTTCGCTTTCGCCAACGCCGGGGTCTCTTTGCAGGGCGTATCGCTGGAAGGGTTAACGTCGCTGCTGCCGGTCGGGATTGCGGCTGGGTTGTTTATCGGCAAGCCGCTGGGGATTTTCCTCTTCAGCCTGCTGGCGGTGAAAATGGGCATCGCCCGTTTGCCTGAAGGCATCGGCTTCAAACAGGTGTTTGCCGTTTCGGTGCTCTGCGGCATTGGTTTCACCATGTCGATTTTTATCGCCTCGCTGGCGTTTGGCGATGCAGATGCGGCGCTCAGCACCTATTCCCGCCTGGGGATCCTGTTGGGCTCCACCACTGCGGCGGTGGTAGGGTATGGATTGCTGCGTCTGGCGTTGCCGCGCGTGCGTTAATCCTGAATGTGCCCGGTAAGGGCACATAATAAAATGGCTGGTCGGAGCTGTACGGTATAAAATATGTGCAGCTTCGGCCGTTCTTCGTTGGGACTAATGGGGTTATACGTTGTCTGAAGCAGGGAAAGGAAGTTTGTCGCTCGTCACGGCACACCGTTTGCCGCTGCGAAACGTTGTTAAGGAGAGCCGCTCGTGAGGATGTCGCATATCAACTTTAATCACCTTTACTATTTCTGGCAGGTCTGCAAGGCCGGTTCCGTGGTCGGTGCCGCCGAAGCGTTGTTTCTGACGCCGCAGACCATCACCGGCCAGATCAAAGCGCTGGAAGAGCGGTTGGACGGCAAGCTGTTCAAACGCCAGGGGCGCGGGTTGGTGCCTTCGGAGCTGGGGCAGTTGGTGTTCCGCTATGCCGACAAGATGTTTATGCTCAGCCAGGAAATGCTGGATATCGTCAACTACCGCAAAGAGTCCAACCTGCTGTTCGACGTCGGCGTAGCGGATGCGCTGTCGAAGCGGCTGGTCAGCCAGGTATTGGAAACGGCGGTGGTGGTGGACAACGAGCAGATCCACCTGCGTTGCTTTGAATCGACGCACGAGATGCTGCTGGAGCAGCTTAGCCAGCACAAGCTGGATATGATCCTCTCGGATTGCCCGGTGGACTCCAGCCAGCAGGAAGGGCTGTTCTCGCTGAAGCTGGGCGAGTGCGGCATCAGCTTTTTCTGTCGCCAACCGGCGCCGGACCTGCCGTTCCCGGCTTGTCTGGAGCAGCGCAAGCTGCTGATCCCCGGCCGCCGTTCGATGCTGGGGCGCAAGCTGCTCAACTGGTTCAATACGCAGGGCATTCAGGTGGAAATTCTGGGCGAGTTCGACGATGCGGCGCTGATGAAGGCCTTCGGCATGTACCACAATGCGATCTTCGTGGCGCCGACGCTGTATGCGCAGGATACCTACAACGATGACAACGTGGTGGAGATTGGGCGTATCGACAGCGTGCAGGAGGAGTATTACATCATCTTCGCCGAGCGCATGATCCAGCATCCGGCGGTGCAGCGCGTCTGCAACAAAGACTTCTCGGCGCTGTTTTCCTGCTAGCGGTTCACTGAACGCAGGACGTAAAAAAACCGGCCTGAGCCGGTTTTTTTATCAAGCAGATAACGAAATGCTTATTGCATTGCGTTGATGCGTGCAGTCAGGTTTGACTTATGACGCGCTGCTTTGTTTTTGTGGATCAGGCCTTTAGCTGCCTGACGGTCCACCAGTGGTTGCATTACCAGGAATGCATTTTGTGCTGCTTCTTTGTCGCCAGCTGCGATAGCTGCGTCTACCTTCTTGATGAAGGTACGCACCATTGAGCGACGGCTTGCGTTATGCTTGCGGCGTTTCTCAGACTGTACGGCGCGTTTCTTAGCTGATTTGATATTAGCCAAGGTCCAACTCCCAAATATATTCTATTGAGGACAATTCAAAGGCCGAGGAATATGCCCTTTTAGCCTTCGTTTGTCAATGGATTTGTGCAAATAAGCGCCGTTTGTACAGGCGGCACTCGCTACGTTGTGATGGCGCAGGATTTTACCAGCTTCGCTCTTGGGAATACAGTGTTTCGCGAGAAAATTCGCCAATGTTTTGCCGCGGCGGGCGCAAGCCGTTGGCCGCGGTCGAGAATCGCCCCGGCAGCGCCGGATAAACTGCGGCGAAGCCGTTTCACGCGCAGATTATCTCCGGTATGGTATGTCTATTACATAAAGGCACCAATCGCGGGTTAACCTTACCGGCTGTACAAGGTATAATCCGCCGATTTCCACTGTTTTGAGCCAGCTATGGAGCTAATTCGCGGCATTCACAATATCCGGGCGCGCCACCATGGTTGCGTGCTCACCATCGGCAACTTTGACGGCGTACACCGCGGTCATCAGGCGCTGCTGGAGCAGTTGAAGCAACAAGGGCAACGCCTCGGGCTGCCGGTGATGGTCATGATCTTTGAGCCGCAGCCGCTGGAGATGTTCGCCGCAGACAAGGCGCCGGCCCGCTTGACGCGCCTGCGCGACAAGGCCAACTATCTGGCGCAGGCGGGCGTCGATTACCTGCTGTGCGTCAAGTTCGATCCGCGTTTCGCCGCCAACACCGCGCAGGCGTTCGTCGCCGAGCTGCTGGTGGAAAAACTGGGCGTCAAATTCCTGATGGTGGGGGATGATTTTCGCTTTGGCGCCGGGCGTCAGGGTGATTTTCCGCTATTGCAGCAGGCCGGAAAAGAGTACGGCTTCGACGTGGTCAGCACCCCGACCTTCCGCGAAGGCGAGCGGCGCATCAGCAGCACCGCGATCCGCACCGCGCTGAGCGAGGACGATCTGCCGTTGGCGGAGACCCTGCTGGGCCACCCGTACAGCATTTCCGGGCGCGTGGTGCACGGCGACGAGCTGGGGCGCACCATCGGCTTCCCGACCGCCAATCTGCCGCTCAAGCGTCTGGTGGCGCCGGTGAAAGGAGTGTATGCGGTGGAAGTGTATGGCCTGGGGCCGAAGCCGCTGCCGGGCGTGGCCAATATCGGCACGCGCCCGACCGTCGCCGGCGTGCGCCAGCAGCTGGAAGTGCATCTGCTGGATGTCACAATGGATCTTTACGGGCGCCATATTGAGGTGGTGCTCCGCGCAAAATTGCGCAATGAACAGCGGTTTGCTTCGCTGGATGCCCTGAAGCAGCAAATCGCCAATGATGTGGTGACGGCCCGGAAGTTCTTCGGGTTAAAAACACTGGTTTAATCGTTTACCCTAAACAATTCGAGTTACATCGCGGCGGCAACCGCGCGAACCCCGATGACCTTGCACAGGCGAGTGATTCGGGTGAGAAAGGGCGGCCGACAAAGATGCAGCATGAAGTGTGACGGGTAAATAGCCGAAAACGGAAACGAGAATCTCATGAGTGACTACAAGAATACCCTGAACTTGCCGGAAACAGGGTTCCCGATGCGCGGCGATCTCGCCAAGCGCGAACCTGGCATGCTGCAACGTTGGTATGAACAGGATCTGTACGGGATTATTCGTACTGCCAAAAAGGGCAAAAAAACCTTCATTTTGCATGACGGCCCTCCGTATGCGAACGGCAGCATTCACATTGGTCACTCGGTTAACAAGATTCTCAAAGACATTATCATCAAGTCGAAAGGGATGGCCGGCTTCGACTCGCCTTATGTGCCGGGTTGGGATTGCCACGGCCTGCCGATCGAACTGAAGGTTGAGCAACTGTACGGCAAGCCGGGCGAGAAGCTGACGGCGGCCGAGTTCCGCCAGAAGTGCCGCGAGTACGCGGCCGAGCAGGTTGAAGGCCAGAAGAAGGACTTCATTCGCCTGGGCGTGTTGGGCGACTGGGATCGTCCGTACCTGACGATGGATTTCAAAACCGAAGCCAACATCATCCGCGCGCTGGGCAAGATCATCAGCAACGGCCACCTGCTGAAAGGCGCCAAGCCGGTTCACTGGTGCACCGACTGCGGTTCGTCGCTGGCGGAAGCGGAAGTGGAGTACTACGACAAAACTTCGCCGTCGATCGACGTGAGCTTCCATGCGGCCGACGCGGCTGCCGTGGCGGCCAAGTTCGGCGTGAGCCACTTCAGCGGCGCCATCTCCCTGGTTATCTGGACCACCACCCCGTGGACCCTGCCGGCCAACCGCGCGATCTCGCTGCACCCGGACTTCACCTATCAGTTGGTGCAGGTTGACGGCCAGTGCCTGATCCTGGCGGCTGAACTGGTGGAAAGCGTGATGAAGCGCGCCGGCATCACCGAGTGGACCGTGCTGGGCAGCTGCAAAGGCGCCGATCTGGAGCTGCTGCGCTTCAAACACCCGTTCATGGACTTCGACGTGCCGGCGATCCTCGGCGAGCACGTGACGCTGGACGCCGGTACCGGTGCGGTGCACACCGCGCCTGGCCACGGCCCGGACGACTTCGTGATCGGCCAGAAATACGGCCTGGAAGTGGCCAACCCGGTAGGGCCGAACGGCTGCTACCTGACCGGCACCTACCCGCTGCTGGACGGCAAGTTCGTCTTCAAGGCCAACGATCTGATCGTCGATCTGCTGCGTGACAAAGGCGCGCTGCTGCACGTCGAGAAGTTCCTGCACAGCTATCCGTGCTGCTGGCGCCACAAGACGCCGATCATCTTCCGCGCTACGCCGCAATGGTTCATCAGCATGGATCAGAAAGGCCTGCGTCAGCAGTCGCTGGAAGAGATCAAGGGCGTGCAGTGGATCCCGGATTGGGGCCAGGCGCGCATCGAAATGATGGTCGCTAACCGCCCGGACTGGTGCATCTCGCGTCAGCGCACCTGGGGCGTGCCGATGTCGCTGTTCGTGCATAAAGAGACCGAGCAGCTGCACCCGCGCAGCGTTGAGCTGATGGAAGAAGTGGCCAAACGCGTCGAGCAAGACGGCATTCAGGCCTGGTGGGATCTGGACGCGGCCGACATCCTCGGCGCGGAAGCCGCCGACTACGTGAAAGTGCCGGATACGCTGGACGTGTGGTTCGATTCCGGTTCCACCCACGCCTCGGTTGTCGACGTGCGTCCTGAATTCAACGGCCACGGCGCCGACATGTATCTGGAAGGCTCCGACCAACACCGCGGCTGGTTCATGTCATCACTGATGATTTCCACCGCGATGAAGGGCAAGGCGCCGTACAAGGAAGTGCTGACCCACGGCTTCACCGTCGACGGTCAGGGCCGCAAGATGTCCAAATCGATCGGCAACACCGTCAGCCCGCAGGACGTGATGAACAAGCTGGGCGGCGACATTCTGCGTCTGTGGGTGGCGTCGACCGATTACACCGGCGAGATCGCGGTGTCCGATGAGATCCTCAAGCGCTCCGCCGACTCTTATCGCCGCATCCGCAACACCGCGCGCTTCCTGCTGGCCAACCTGAACGGGTTCGAGCCGAGCACCGATTGCGTGGCGCCGGAAGACATGGTGGTGCTGGATCGCTGGGCGGTCGGCCGCGCGCTGGCGGCGCAGCGGGATATCGAGCAGGCTTACGCCAACTACGATTTCCACGAAGTGGTGCAGCGCCTGATGCAGTTCTGTTCGGTCGAGATGGGCTCCTTCTACCTGGATATCATCAAGGATCGTCAGTACACCGCGAAGAGCGACAGCGTCGCCCGCCGCAGCTGCCAGACCGCGCTGTATCACATCGTCGAAGCGCTGGTGCGCTGGATGGCGCCGATCATGTCGTTCACCGCAGACGAGATCTGGGGCTTCATGCCGGGCAAACGCGCGCAGTACGTGTTCACTGAAGAGTGGTACGACGGCCTGTTCGGGCTGGCGGAAGGCGAGTCGATGAACGACGCTTTCTGGGCTGAGCTGCTGAAAGTGCGCGGCGAAGTGAACAAGGTGCTGGAGCAGGCGCGTGCCGACAAACGCCTCGGCGGTTCGCTGGAAGCGGCGGTGACGCTGTATGCCGACAGCGAGTTGGCGGCGCGTCTGAACAGCCTGCAGGATGAGCTGCGCTTTGTGCTGCTGACCTCTGCGGCAAGCGTTGCGCCTTTGGCGGATGCGCCGGCCGACGCGCAGGCTTCCGAGCTGCTGAAAGGGCTGAAGATCGCCTTCAGCACGGCGCCAGGTGAGAAGTGCCCGCGCTGCTGGCATTACACCACCGATATCGGTCTGGTGGCGGAGCACGCAGACATCTGCGGCCGCTGTGTGAGCAACGTCGCCGGTGACGGCGAGAAGCGTAACTTTGCCTGAGAACTCGCGCCTGATGAGTAAACCAATTTGTTCGACCGGCCTGCGTTGGCTGTGGGTTGTAGTGGCGGTGCTGGCGCTGGATTTCGGCAGCAAGCAGTGGATCCTCGCTAACTTTACGCTGGGCCAGTCCCAGCCGTTGATCCCGTCGTTCAACCTGTTTTACGCGCGCAACTACGGCGCCGCGTTCAGCTTCCTGGCCGATCACGGCGGTTGGCAGCGCTGGTTCTTCGCCGGCATCGCCATCGCCATCGTCGCGGTGCTGCTGGTGATGATGTACCGCAGCGCGGCACAGCAGAAGCTGAACAACATCGCCTACGCCTTTATTATCGGCGGGGCGCTGGGCAACCTGTTCGATCGCCTGTGGCACGGTTTTGTGGTCGATTTCATCGACTTCTACGTCGGTGATTGGCACTACCCGACCTTCAATCTGGCGGACAGCTTTATCTGCGTGGGCGCGGCGATGATCGTGCTGGAAGGTTTCTTGTCGCCGGCGAACAAAGACGCAAAGAGTAAAGGTGAGTAATATGACGGCTCAGGTTATCAGTGACAGCGCGGTGCTGGTTCACTTCACGCTGAAACTGGAAGACGGTTCGACCGCCGAATCCACCCGCAGCAGCGGCAAACCGGCGCTGTTCCGCCTGGGTGACGGCAGCCTGTCGGCGCCGCTGGAAGAGCAACTGCTCGGCCTGCGCGCGGGCGACAAGCGCGCCTTTACCCTGCAGCCGGAAGCGGCGTTCGGCGCGGAGAACCCGGATCTGGTCCAGTTCTTCTCGCGCCGCGACTTCGCGGAAACCGGCGTGCCGGACGTGGGCACCATCATGCTGTTTACCGCCATCGACGGCAGCGAAATGCCGGGCGTGGTGCGCGCGGTGGCGGAGGATTCAATCACCGTCGATTTCAACCATCCGCTGGCGGGCCATCCGGTGACCTTCGACATCGAAGTGCTGGAGATCGATCCGCAGCAGGAGGAGACGCATGCAAATATTGCTGGCTAACCCGCGCGGCTTCTGCGCCGGGGTTGATCGTGCGATCAGCATCGTGGAACGCGCGCTGGAGCTATATGGCGCGCCGATCTACGTGCGACATGAAGTGGTGCACAACCGCTACGTGGTCGACAGCCTGCGTGAGCGCGGCGCGGTGTTTATCGAAGAGATCGCCGAAGTGCCGGACGGCTCTATCCTGATCTTCTCGGCGCACGGCGTTTCTCAGGCGGTGCGCGCCGAAGCCAAGGCGCGCGATCTGACCATGCTGTTCGACGCCACCTGTCCGCTGGTGACCAAGGTGCATATGGAAGTGGCGCGCGCTAGCCGCCGCGGCACCGAAGCGATCCTGATCGGCCATGCCGGGCACCCGGAGGTGGAAGGCACCATGGGCCAGTACAGCAACCCACAGGGCGGCATGTACCTGGTCGAGTCGCCGGAAGACGTGTGGAAGCTGCGGGTGAAAGACGAAGACAACCTGTGCTTCATGACGCAGACTACGCTGTCGGTGGATGATACCTCGGACGTGATCGACGCGTTGCGTCAGCGTTTCCCGAATATTATCGGGCCACGTAAGGATGATATCTGCTACGCCACCACCAACCGTCAGGAAGCGGTGCGCAATCTGGCCGGCGATGCGGACGTGGTGCTGGTGGTGGGGTCGAAGAACTCCTCCAATTCCAACCGTCTGGCGGAACTGGCGCAGCGCGTCGGCAAACCGGCTTATCTGATCGATTCGGCGGCGGATATTCAGGAAAGCTGGCTGAGCGAAGCGCGCAATATCGGCGTTACCGCCGGCGCCTCGGCACCGGACGTGCTGGTGCAGGAGGTGATCTCCCGCCTGAAAGCGCTGGGCGGCCTGGACGTGCATGAAATCAGCGGGCGCGAAGAGAACATCGTGTTCGAAGTGCCGAAAGAATTGCGCGTGGACGTCCGTCAGATTGACTGATGTGCGTGAGTGAATGACAACGGGGGGCTTAGGCTTCCCGTTTTTTTTTGGAAAGCGAGCCGCGTAAAAAATAACACTCCATGCATATTCAAATTTTCTGCTAACTAAAGTCAAATTTATTCTGAGTATTTGAAATAACGTCGGTGTGGTTAATTATATAGGCTGGCGAAAAGTCATTAATAAGAATATCATTAGGCTGCAATCTAAATAGGCCCGGTGTTGGCAAAGTGATTACAATAATTACAATAATGGATGTTGCAGATGTTTCTTATTTTATTCCTGCCGAATATGTTCTACGGCGGTTAATCCCTTCTCCTGCAAATAGAGTTTCATATGTTCCAGCAACCGTCTGACTTTTAATGGCTGGATCTCCCTACGTGGCATAATGGCGTAGCAATTAATTTCCGGTAAGCGCCAATCGGGCAATATTTCAATCAGCTCACCGCTGCGCAATTCACGTTCAACATTGGCGAAGAAATTGCGAATGATGCCCTTGCCGGTCAACGCCAACTCCTTCATCGCCATACCGCTGTTGGTGAACAAACGCCCGGTCATGCGCATGCGGTGTTCATCGCCGTTGCGATGGATAAGACGGACAAACTGTGGGTTGCCGAGCGGCGTAAAGGTGACCCAATGGTGATGGGTCAGCGCCTGCGGCGAATCCGGCACGCCGTGGTGTGCCAGGTAGGCCGGTGAGGCGCACAACACTTCGCGGCAGCGGGCCAACCGCGTGGAAACGTAGCTGGAATCGGCCAGCACGCCGCCGCGTATCGCCAGATCGATGCGTTGCGCGATCAGGTCTATCTTCTCATCGTGGATCTCCAGTCGCAGCGTGAGCCGAGGATGCTCGTCGAGAAAGCTTTGCAGCGCCGGCACCAGATAGTGAGTGGCGAATTCAGTGGAGGTGGCGACACGCAGTTCGCCGACCAGCTCTCCGCGCAGCGCGGCGATCCGTTGTTGGCCACGTTCGGCAGCGTGGATCATCAGCAGGCAATCTTCATAAAAACACAATCCTGCTTCGGTCAGACTCAATGAACGCGTCGATCGCAACAGTAATTGAATGCCCAGATGCTCCTCCAGCTGGCGAATATGTTGGCTGACGGCGGAGGTCGTCATGCCCAATTCTTTTGCCGCCATGCTGAATGCGCCGCAATCGACCACTTTTGAGAAAATGGCCATGCGTTTTAAAATATTGCTCATAGTTTGTTAAGCACAACTTAACCAAGATTGTGAATTATACGGGCTAATAATATAGCATCATCTCTTCTATATTGCCTGAAGCATATAAACGACGGGCTGATTATTATTTTGCAGAGATTTTTTCTCTTTTTGATAAATCTTATTGCGCTTATCAATAATACTCCCGCACCACATCGTAACAGGAGCTCATTGTGGACAGCGCTCAGAAAGAAGAAATATCGTTAAAGATCCTACGTGAATTATTGCAATACCGCCGCCGTTTCCCCGGCGACGACACCTCGATCGCTGAAGAAGAACGGCGGGTCACTCAGGTGCAATTGCCGCGCATTCGGGCATTCATCGAAAACGAGCAACGTATCGAATTCGTGCTGCCGGCCTTCCCGACCAAGTCGCCCAACACCAACAAGGTGATCGGCGCGGTGCCGGACATGGCGGAGCGGCTGTCGCTGATCTTCCTCAACTCGCTATGCCAGCGCATTCAACTCTACTACCCGCCGGGTGCGCATATCGTTATCTGCTCCGATGGCCACGTGTTCGGCGATCTGATCCGCGTCAGTGACGAAGCGATCAACCGCTATCAGCGCGAAATTGAAAACCTGCTGCATGAAGTGGGCGCGACGCATCTCAGCGTATTCAACCTCGGCGACGTCAAAGGCCTGGCCGAACATACCGATGATTACGATCTGCTGCGCCAACTGTTGGTGGAGGGCTATGCCGAATCGGAAGAGGCGATCAAACAGCAGTTGATGCAGGACGAACAGGGCCTCTTGCTGTACCGCGCCATCACGCGCTTCCTGTATGAAGACAGCCAACTGCCGGGCTACAGCGGTTCCAACGCCGCGCTGCAGAAAGACGCCAAACAGCGCGCCTGCGGAGTGATCCAGCGCAGCTGGGCCTGGGGCAATCTGCTGGCGCAGCATTTCCCGGCGGCGATCCGCCTGTCGATTCACCCGCAGCCGGTCGACAGCCTGAAAATGGGCATCCACATGATGCCGACCAAAGACGATTGGCTGACGCCGTGGCATGGCGTGGCAGCCAACGTGAACGGCCAGTTCGTGCTGATGAAGCGTAAAGACGCGCAGAGCCTGGACGGCGAATTGGTGGCGATCCGCGGCACGCCGAGCCATTACCTGATCGAACAACCGCAGATGGCCTGAGGCCGCTGCAGGCTTTTGCGCCCGAAATCCTGGCGGACGCGTTTTTGACGGCACGTTGCCGTGTGAGCAGCACATTCGATGCAAGGAGAATCACCGATGAATAACCAACCGCTTAATTGCCATATTCAACCGAATACCCCGTTTGGCGCGATCCTGACGCCGCAGCATCCGGGGCAAAAGATCGGCGAACTGCCGGTGGCAGCGCTGCGGGCGCTGGCGCAGGAACATCACTTGCTGGTGCTGCGCGGATTCGACTCCGGTTTCAGCGATGGAGAGGTTCTGACGCGCTACGCCGAGCAGTGGGGCGAGATCATGATGTGGCCGTTCGGCGCGGTGCTGGACGTGAAGGAACATCCGGACGCCAAGGATCATATTTTCGACAGCAGCTACGTCCCGCTGCATTGGGATGGCATGTATAAGCCGACTATTCCCGAATTCCAGCTGTTCCACTGCGTGGCGGCGCCGTCGCCGGACGAAGGCGGGTGCACTACCTTCGTCGATACCACGCGGCTGCTGGCCAATGCGGACGAAGCGTTGCTGGATCAGTGGCTGTCGGTCTCGATCACCTACCGCATCAAGCAGGTGGTGCATTACGGCGGTGAAGTCTGTTCGCCGCTGGTGGTGCAGCACCCGAACGGCAGAGGATTGATCATGCGCTACAATGAACCGCCGACGGAAGGGAAAAAATTCCTCAATCAACATGCGCTGGAATATCACGGTGTGCCGGAACAACAGCAGGAACAGTTCCACCACACTCTGCAGCAGCATCTGTACGATCCGCGTCACTATTATGCTCATCAGTGGCAACAGGGCGACGTGGTGGTGGCGGACAACTTCTCGCTGCTGCACGGCCGCGAGGGCTTTACCGCCCGTTCCGCGCGTCATTTGCAGCGCGTGCATATTCAAAGCAATCCGGTGTGCGCCAATCTGGCGCTGAAGCCGGCCAACGCAGAAGCTTAAAAGGAGCATTATGGCAAGGATACTGATGGCGGCGGTCGCCACTCCGGGGCACGTCTACCCGATGTTAGCCATTGCTCGCCACCTGATCGCCCAAGGGCATCAGGTGCGGGTGATGACCGGCGCGCTGTTCCGCGAACGCGCCGAAGCGGCTGGGGCGAGCTTCGTGCCGTTCGACGCGCAGGTGGACTTCGACTATCGCCACCTGGAGGCGCATTTCCCCGAGCGCGCCGCGCTGCCGCCGGGCAACGCGCAGATGGCGCTGGCGCTGAAAGATTTCTTCGCCGCGCCGATCCCACTGTTGGATCGTCAGCTGCGTGCGGCTATCGCCGCCGAAAAGACCGATCTGCTGATGGTGGAGAACTGCTTCTACGGCGTGCTGCCGCTGTTGCAGTCCGCCGAACGGCCGCCGGTCTTCGGGATCGGCGTCACGCCGCTGTCGTATTCTTCGCGCGACGCCATTTTCTATGGCCCGCGCATCCCGCCGGCGCTGCTGCCGCGGACGCTGACCCGTGAGCAGTTGGTGGATGAAGAAACGCGGGTGTTGCTTGATGAGGTGCAGCAAAGCTTTGATGCCGCACTGGTGCAGGCGGGCGGGCGGCCGCTGAATCGCCCGTTCACCGACGCGCTGATCGGCGGCTGCGAGCGTTTCCTGCAGTTGGCCACCACGGCGCTGGAATATGAGCGTGACGATCTGCCGAGCGGCGTGCGCTTCGTCGGCCCGCTGCGTAGCGGCGGCCAGCCGGCGGCGGAAGAAACGCTGTGGGAGGCAGACGATGATCGGCCGCTGGTGATCGTGTCTCAGGGCACGCTGGCCAATGTCGATCTGCATCAGCTAATCGTGCCGACGCTGCAAGCGCTGGCGCATCTGCCGGTGCGGGTGTTGGCCACCACCGGCGGGCGGGCGACGGAAGGCCTGATGGACGCGCTGCCGGGCAATGCCAGAGTGCGCGAGTTCATCTCCTTCGAACGCTGGCTGCCGGAGACGGCGCTGCTGATCACCAATGGCGGTTACGGTTCGATCAACTATGCGCTGAACAGCGGCGTGCCGCTGATCGTCGCTGGCACGGGCGAAGACAAACTGGAGGCGGCCGCGCGCGTGGTCGCCGCCGGCTGCGGCATCAGCCTGCACACCAGCACGCCGAGCCCTGAACAGATCCTGGCGGCGGCGACGCGCATTCTGCAGCAGCCGATCTATCGACAACGCGCAGCGCTGGTGCGTGAGGACTATGCCCGCCACGATGCGCTGACGGCGATCGCCAACGAAGTGGCCGCCATTACCGCCTGACCACGCTGTGATCCTTTCCCCAGGCGCCGTTTTCGGCGCCTTTTTTCTGCATTTTTTTGTCATGGAAACTGCATGATTATGTACAATCGTCGCAGGCCGCCAAATCGGTTGAATGTTAATCTCACGACAGCGCCGCTGATAAAAGCGGGGGAATATCATAATTTTCTAATTATGAAATGAATCCTCTGGCGACGCTGAAGCGGGGCAGTTACCCTGAATCGATAGCCTAATGGGATAGGCGTCAAATCAAGAAGAGAGCAAGCATGAGTGATTCACAAATCCGCATTGCGATTGCGGGCGCCGGCGGCCGGATGGGCCGTCAGTTGATCCAGGCGGTGCAGCAGGCGGAAGGCGTGGTGTTGGGCGCGGCGCTGTCGCGCCCGGGTTCAAGCCTGATCGGCGTCGACGCCGGCGAGCTGGCGGGCATTGGCGCGCTGGGCGTTAAGGTAAGCGACAGCCTGGAGAAAGTGGCGAGCGAGTTCGACATTTTGATCGACTTCACCCGCCCGGAAAGCACCCGGAGCTACCTGGATTTTTGCGTGGCGCACCACAAGGCGATGGTGATTGGCACCACCGGCTTCGATGACGCCGGCAAGCAGGCGATCCGCGCTGCGGCGCAGCACATCGGCATCGTGTTCGCCGCCAACTTCAGCGTCGGCGTCAACCTGGTGCTGAAACTGCTGGAGAAGGCCGCGCAGGTGATGGGCGACTACACCGACATCGAAATCGTTGAGGCGCACCACCGCCACAAAGTGGATGCGCCGTCGGGCACGGCGTTGGCCATGGGCGAAGCGATCGCCGGCGCGCTGGGGCGCGATCTGAAAAACTGTGCGGTCTATGCGCGCGAAGGCCATACCGGCGAACGCGATCCGAAAAGCATCGGCTTTGCCACCATTCGTGCCGGCGACATCGTCGGCGAGCACACCGCGATGTTCGCCGACATCGGTGAACGGGTGGAAATCACCCATAAGGCCTCCAGCCGCATGACTTTCGCCAGCGGCGCGGTGCGCGCGGCGGCCTGGCTGCATAACCGGAATAAAGGTTTGTTTGATATGCGAGACGTATTGAATTTGGACCAGTTATAATTGATTTGCATACCATCGTGATGTGGTTGTATTGGTCATAATGCTATGATAATCGGGCAATAATTTTATTGTCCTTTTTTTTAACATGATAAATATCATGTTGGCTTTGTTTTATTGTCAAAGATGTTATTTATCTATATTTACTTTGCTAATCATCTCCTTTTTTTCCACTCTCGGTTTTTTTAGCGTCTTTTTTGTTCCATTCCGGCGCCGTTTTCCGTCATTCTTCCCCGCAACCGTTTTCCAGCCCCGGTTTTCTGTGTTTTTATCGGCGCTCAAGCCGCATGCGCGCCGAGAACTGCAAAAATAAAACAAAAAACGGCAGTTTGGGTAGACAAGCCAGGCACTCATCATTAAAATGCGCCCAATTTGCCAAAAATTGGCCTCGCGGACGGTTTTTGCATTGATTTAGATCGCGATATCTGAATTAATATGCAAATATTGTGATTGATTATTCCTTGGAGGGTGTTTTGATAAAGTCAGCGCTATTGGTTCTGGAAGACGGAACCCAATTCCACGGTCGGGCCATCGGGGCAGAGGGAACGGCAGTGGGGGAAGTGGTCTTCAATACGTCGATGACCGGTTATCAAGAAATCCTCACTGATCCTTCCTATTCCCGCCAGATCGTTACTCTTACTTATCCTCATATCGGCAATGTCGGCACCAATGCTTCCGACGAAGAATCCTCCGCAGTACACGCCCAAGGCCTCGTCATTCGCGACCTCCCGCTGATCGCCAGCAACTACCGCAACGAAGAAAGCCTGTCCGACTACCTCAAGCGTCACAACATCGTGGCGATCGCCGATATCGATACCCGCAAATTGACCCGCCTGCTGCGCGAGAAGGGTGCCCAGAACGGCTGCATCATCGCCGCCGATTCGCCGGACGCCGCGCTGGCCCTGGCCAAGGCGCAAGGTTTCCCGGGGTTGAAGGGGATGGATCTGGCGAAAGAGGTCACCACCCAAGAGGCCTACAGCTGGCAGCAAGGCAGCTGGACGCTTGAAGGCGACCTGCCCGAAGCCAAAACCGCCGCGGAACTGCCATTCCACGTGGTGGCTTACGACTACGGCGCCAAGCGCAACATCCTGCGCATGCTGGTGGATCGCGGCTGTCGCCTGACCGTGGTGCCGGCGCAGACCCCGGCCGACGACGTGCTGAAAATGAATCCGGACGGCATCTTCCTGTCCAACGGCCCGGGCGACCCGGAGCCGTGCGACTACGCCATCACCGCCATCAAACAGTTCCTGGAAACCGACATTCCGGTGTTCGGCATCTGCCTGGGCCATCAGCTGCTGGCGCTGGCCAGCGGGGCGAAAACCATGAAGATGAAGCTCGGCCACCACGGCGGCAACCACCCGGTGAAGGATCTGGACAACAACACCGTGATGATCACCGCGCAGAACCACGGCTTTGCGGTAGATGAAAACAACCTGCCGGCGAACCTGCGCGTGACGCACAAATCGCTGTTCGACCATACGGTGCAGGGCATTCACCGCACCGACAAGGCGGCGTTCAGCTTCCAGGGCCACCCGGAAGCCAGCCCAGGCCCGCACGACGCTGCGCCGCTGTTCGATCACTTTATCGAACTGATTGAGACTTACCGTTCTAACGCCAAATAATCAGGAGCAGTAAAAAATGCCAAAACGTACAGACATAAAAAGCATCCTGATCCTCGGCGCGGGTCCGATCGTTATCGGCCAGGCGTGTGAGTTCGACTACTCGGGCGCCCAGGCGTGTAAAGCGCTGCGCGAAGAGGGTTACCGCGTCATTCTGGTCAACTCCAACCCGGCGACCATCATGACCGACCCGGAGATGGCCGACGCGACCTACATTGAGCCGATCCACTGGGAAGTGGTGCGCAAGATCATCGAAAAAGAGCGCCCGGATGCGGTGCTGCCGACCATGGGCGGCCAGACGGCGCTGAACTGCGCGCTGGAGCTGGAGCGCCAGGGCGTGCTGGCCGAGTTCGGCGTTACCATGATCGGCGCCACCGCCGATGCGATTGACAAGGCCGAAGACCGTCGCCGTTTCGATGTGGCGATGAAGAAAATCGGTCTGGATACCGCGCGTTCCGGCATCGCGCACACCATGGAAGAAGCGCTGGCGGTAGCCGCTGACGTCGGCTTCCCGTGCATCATCCGCCCTTCCTTTACCATGGGCGGCACCGGCGGCGGCATTGCCTACAACCGCGAAGAGTTCGAAGAGATCTGCGAACGCGGCCTGGACCTGTCGCCGACCAACGAGCTGCTGATCGATGAATCGCTGATCGGTTGGAAAGAATACGAGATGGAAGTGGTGCGTGATAAGAACGACAACTGCATCATCGTCTGCTCCATCGAAAACTTCGACGCTATGGGCATCCACACCGGCGACTCGATCACCGTCGCGCCGGCCCAGACCCTGACCGACAAGGAATACCAAATCATGCGCAACGCCTCGATGGCGGTGCTGCGTGAGATCGGCGTCGAAACCGGCGGCTCCAACGTGCAGTTCTCGGTTAACCCGAAAACCGGCCGCCTGATCGTTATCGAAATGAACCCGCGCGTGTCGCGCTCTTCGGCGCTGGCGTCGAAAGCCACCGGCTTCCCAATTGCCAAGATCGCCGCCAAGCTGGCGGTGGGCTATACCCTCGATGAGTTGATGAACGACATCACCGGCGGCCGCACCCCGGCGTCGTTCGAACCGTCCATCGACTATGTCGTAACCAAGATCCCGCGCTTCAACTTCGAGAAGTTCTCCGGCGCCAACGATCGCCTGACCACCCAGATGAAGTCGGTCGGCGAAGTGATGGCCATCGGCCGCACCCAGCAGGAGTCGCTGCAGAAAGCGCTGCGTGGTCTGGAAGTGGGCGCCACCGGCTTCGATCCGAAAGTGAGCCTGGACGATCCGGAAGCGCTGACCAAAATCCGCCGCGAGCTGAAAGACGCCGGTTCCGACCGCATTTGGTACATCGCCGACGCCTTCCGCGCCGGTTTGTCGGTTGACGGCGTTTTCAACCTGACCAACGTCGACCGTTGGTTCCTGGTG
This sequence comes from Serratia sp. JKS296, assembly GCF_900215445.1. Taxonomy (NCBI): domain Bacteria; kingdom Pseudomonadati; phylum Pseudomonadota; class Gammaproteobacteria; order Enterobacterales; family Yersiniaceae; genus Serratia; species Serratia sp. JKS296. The sequence continues at coordinate 4,286,446 of NZ_OCMX01000001.1, read as the reverse complement.
CAGATTGAAGAGCTGGTGCGCCTGGAAGAGCAGGTGGCCGAGGCGGGCATCAACGGCCTGAACAAAGACTTCCTGCGCACTCTGAAGCGCAAAGGCTTCGCCGATGCGCGTCTGGCCAAGCTGGCCGGCGTCGCCGAGAGCGAAATTCGCAAGCTGCGCCACAGCTACGGCCTGCATCCGGTATACAAGCGCGTGGATACCTGCGCGGCGGAATTCGCCACCGACACCGCCTACATGTACTCCACCTATGAAGAAGAGTGTGAGTCCAACCCGACCAACGACCGGCCGAAAGTGATGGTGCTGGGCGGCGGGCCGAACCGTATCGGCCAGGGCATTGAGTTTGACTACTGCTGCGTGCACGCTTCGCTGGCGCTGCGTGAAGACGGCTACGAGACCATCATGGTCAACTGTAACCCGGAAACCGTCTCCACCGACTACGACACCTCGGACCGCCTGTACTTTGAGCCGGTAACGCTGGAAGACGTGCTGGAAATCGTGCGCATCGAGAAACCGAAAGGCGTGATCGTGCAGTATGGCGGCCAGACCCCGCTGAAGCTGGCGCGCGAGCTGGAAGCCGCAGGCGTGCCGATCATTGGCACCAGCCCGGACGCCATCGACCGCGCCGAAGACCGCGAACGCTTCCAGCAGGCGGTCAACCGTCTGGGCCTGAAGCAGCCGGCCAACGCCACCGTCACCGCCATCGAGCAGGCGGTCGAGAAGGCGGCGGGCATCGGTTATCCGCTGGTGGTGCGTCCTTCCTACGTGTTGGGCGGCCGGGCGATGGAAATCGTCTACGACGAAACCGACCTGCGCCGCTACTTCCAGACTGCGGTCAGCGTATCCAACGATGCGCCGGTGCTGCTCGATCGCTTCCTGGACGACGCGGTGGAAGTGGACGTTGATGCCATCTGCGACGGCGAACGCGTGCTGATTGGCGGCATCATGGAGCACATCGAGCAGGCGGGCGTGCACTCCGGCGACTCCGCGTGTTCGCTGCCGGCGTACACCCTGAGCCAGGAAATTCAGGACGTGATGCGTCGCCAGGTGGAAAAACTGGCGTTCGAGCTGCAGGTGCGCGGCCTGATGAACGTGCAGTTCGCGGTGAAAGACAACGAAGTCTACCTGATTGAAGTCAACCCGCGCGCCGCGCGCACCGTGCCGTTCGTGTCCAAAGCGACCGGCGTGCCGCTGGCCAAAGTGGCCGCGCGCGTGATGGCGGGCAAAACGCTGGTCGAGCAGGGCGTGACCGAAGAGATCATCCCGCCGTACTATTCGGTGAAAGAAGTGGTGCTGCCGTTCAACAAATTCCCGGGCGTCGACCCGATTTTGGGGCCGGAAATGCGCTCTACCGGGGAAGTGATGGGCGTGGGCCGCACCTTCGCGGAAGCCTTCTCCAAAGCGATGTTGGGCAGCAACTCGGGCATGAAGAAACAGGGCCGCGCGCTGCTGTCGGTGCGCGAAGGCGACAAGGCTCGCGTGGTCGATTTGGCCGCCAGCCTGCTGAAGCAGGGCTTCGAGCTGGACGCCACCCACGGCACCGCGGTGGTGCTGGGCGAAGCGGGCATCAACCCGCGCCTGGTCAACAAGGTGCACGAAGGGCGTCCGCACATTCAGGACCGTATCAAGAACGGCGAGTACACTTACATCGTCAACACCACGGCAGGCCGTCAGGCGATTGAGGACTCCAAGCTGATTCGCCGCAGCGCCCTGCAGTACAAGGTGCACTACGACACCACGCTGAACGGCGGCTTCGCCACCGCGATGGCGCTGAAAGCGGATCCGACCGAGCAGGTTACATCGGTGCAGGAAATGCACGCGCGTATCGGTAAGTAACCGCGCGATAACGCAACGTAAGGGGCGCTGCAGATGCAGCGCCCTTTTTTATTCAGCGAATTTGTCGGCTGGCGTTAAAAATTTCCGCTATCAATCAGTGGGCAAACTGTCACTCTGTGTGATTGGTATATGCTTGGTGTATTGGCAAGGAACGAAGGAACGACGATAACAATGATTCTGATAATTTATGCTCACCCGTATCCCCGGCATTCGCATGCCAATCACCGCCTGCTGCAGGCGGTGAGGGATCTCCCCGAGGTGGAGGTGCGCTCGCTGTATGAGCTGTACCCCGATTTCAATATCGACATCAACGCCGAGCAGCGGGCGGTGGAACGCGCCGACCTGGTGGTGCTGCAACATCCGATGCAGTGGTACAGCTTCCCGCCGTTGTTGAAACTGTGGATCGACAAAGTGCTGGAGCACGGCTGGGCCTACGGCCACGACGGCAATGCGCTGGTGGGTAAAGACTGCCTGTGGGCGGTGACCAGCGGCGGCGACGAGCACCACTTCGAGCTGGGCGATTTCCCCAACTTCGCCGCGCTGGCGCAGCCGCTGCAGGCCACGGCGATCTATTGCGGCATGACCTGGCTGCCTTATTTCGCCGTGCACAATACCTTTACCTGCAACGAGCCGGCGCTGCTCGCCGCCGGCGAAGCCTACCGCCAGCGGCTGGTCGACTATCTGATGGAACATGCCGAAGCGGAAACCCGGGAGGCCAGCCATGGATAATCACCACATGATGATCGAGGGGCTGATCTATCTCGGCTCCGCGGCGCTGTTTGTGCCGATCGCGGTGCGCCTGGGACTGGGCTCGGTGCTCGGTTACCTGATCGCCGGCTGCATCATTGGCCCCTGGGGGCTGAAGCTGGTGTCCGACGCCGAGTCGATCCTGACCTTCGCCGAGATCGGCGTGGTGCTGATGTTGTTTATCATCGGCCTGGAGCTGGATCCCAAACGGCTGTGGACGCTGCGCGCCTCGGTGTTCGGCGGCGGCAGCATTCAGATGGTGGGCTGCGGCCTGGCGCTGAGCGCCTTCTGTTACTTCCTCGGCCTTAACTGGAAGGTGGCGTTGCTGATTGGCCTGACGCTGGCGCTCTCATCCACCGCCATCGCCATGCAGGCGATGAGCGAACGCAATCTGACGCCGTCGCCGATCGGCCGCAGCGCGTTTGCGGTGCTGCTGTTCCAGGATATCGCGGCGATCCCGCTGGTGGCGATGATCCCGCTGTTGGCCAGCAGTGGCGCCACCACCACGCTGGGCGCTTTCATGTTGTCGGCGGCCAAGGTGGTGGGCGCGTTGACGATGGTGGTGTTGCTCGGCCGCTACGTCACCCGTCCGCTGCTGCACTTCGTCGCCCGTTCGGGCATGCGCGAAGTGTTCAGCGCCGTGGCGTTGTTCCTGGTGTTCGGCTTCGGCATCCTGCTGGAGATGGCCGGGCTGTCGATGGCGATGGGGGCGTTCCTCGCCGGGGTGCTGTTGGCGAGCTCTGAATACCGCCACGCGCTGGAGAGCGATATTCAGCCGTTCAAGGGACTGCTGCTGGGGCTGTTCTTCATCGGCGTCGGCATGTCGATCGACTTCGGCACGCTGTTCCATCATCCGTTGCTGATCGCCTCGCTGCTGCTGGGCTTTATGCTGATCAAGGCGGCGTTGCTGTGGCTGATTGGGCCGCTGCTCGGCGTGCCGAAGCGCCAGCGCGGCCTGTTCGCCATTCTGCTGGGGCAGGGCAGTGAGTTCGCCTTCGTGATCTTCAGCGCCGCGCAGCTGGCCGGCGTCTTGCCGGTTGAATGGGCCAAGTCGCTGACGCTGGCGGTGGCGCTGTCGATGGCGGCCACGCCGCTGCTGTTGGTGATCGCCGCGCAGCTGGAAAAAAATGCGCCGAAAGAGGATCGCCCGGCTGACGTCATTGATGACGAGAACGCCAGCGTGATCATCGCCGGCTTCGGCCGTTTCGGCCAGATCGCCGGTCGTTTACTGTTGGCCAACGGCGTGCACACCGTGGTACTGGATCACGATCCGGACCATATCGAAACGCTGCGTAAATTCGACACCAAGGTGTTCTACGGCGACGCCACGCGCGCCGATCTGCTGGAGGCCGCCGGCGCCGCTCACGCCAAGGTGCTGATCAACGCCATCGACGACGTGGAAGACAGCCTGGCGTTAACCGAGCTGGCCAGACAGCACTTCCCGCATCTTAAGGTGGTGGCGCGGGCGCGCGACGTCGATCACTGGTATCAGCTGCGGCAACTGGGGGTGGAAAAACCGGAGCGCGAAACCTTTGAAAGCTCGCTGCGCATCGGCCGCGAGACGCTGGAGTTGCTGGGGCTGGACGCCTATGAGGCGCGCGAGAAAGCGGACACGTTCCGTCGCTACAACCTGAAGATGCTGGAAGACACGCTGGATAATTATCAGGATACCGAGTTCCGCATCGCCAGCCTGCAGCGGGCCAAGGAGATGCTCAGCGCGGCCATCGAGCAGGATCAGAATCGGTTGGCGCGGGTGCAGCAGACCGGCTGGCGCGGCAGCATCGACGGCAAGGCGCCGGAGGATGAAGTGGTGGAAGCCAAAGGATAACCGCAGGGGCGCCGTGATGGCGCCCCTTTTGCTTAGCTCAGCGCGACCTTGATGCCTAAGGCGATCAACATGCCGCCCAGCAATTTGTCGACGATCTTCTGCGTCTTTTCCAGCCCGCGGCGCACCGGCCCGCTCTGGATCAGGAACACCAGCAGCGGCCACCAGATGACCGACAGGCCGAGAATAATCCCCGCGTACCATAGCTTGTCCCCCAGACCGGAATCGATCTGCAGCACTTGGGTGAAGACCGCCAGGAAGAACAGGGTGGCTTTCGGGTTCAGCAGGTTGCACAGGTAGCCTTGCGCAAAGGCGCTCTTCAGGCTGACCCGCTGTTGCGGCAGATTGTTGACGTTCATTTTTCCGCCGCCGCGCGACAGCAGCGCCTGGATGCCGATCCACACCAGATAGACCGCCCCGGCGTATTTCAGCAGGTTGAACAGCCACGGCGTGGTGGTGATCACCACCGCCAGCCCGGCGACGCAGTAGGACATGTGGGTGGCGACGCCGCAGATCACGCCGAAGGCGGTCATCATGGCGGCCAGCCGCGGGTAGCGGGCGGCGTTTTTGATCACCAGGAAAAAATCCGGGCCGGGGGAGAGCATGCCGAGGGCGGCAATGCCGGCGACGAACAACGAAGTTTCAAGCATGGGAGACGTCTCGCGCAAAAGGCAGCAATCTGGCGATAATAACGCCGCTTCCTCTGATGCGCATCAACCCAATGAGGTATTGTTAGGCTCTATGATAATAATTCATCTCCCGCCAGCGACGGAGCACCATGCAGCAGACGACCACTACCGCCACAGACAGGCCGGAACCGCACCGGCAACAACGCGAAATCACCCGACTGTGCATTCAATGCGCGCTGCTGCTGTTGCAGCACGGCGCCGAGAGCACGGTGGTGGAACAGCTGTCGACCCGCCTGGGGCTGGCGCTGGGGATGGACAGCGTGGAAAGCTCGATCTCCGCCAATGCGGTGGTGTTGACCACTCTTAGCCATGGCGCCTGCCTGACCACCACCCGCAAGAACGTCGATCGCGGCATCAATATGCAGGTGGTGACCGAAGTGCAGCATATCGTGATCCTCGCCGAGCATCGCCTGGCGGATGCGCACGACGTGGCGCGCCGCTTTGAAAGGATTCGGCCGCTGCGCTACCCGCGCTGGCTGGTGGTATTGATGGTGGGGCTGTCCTGCGGGTGCTTCAGCATGCTCAACGGCGGCGGCGGCGACGCCTTCCTGGTGACCTTTATCGCCAGCGGCGCGGCGATGCTGGTGCGCCAGATCCTCACCGCCCGCCAGATGAATCCGCTGATCAATTTTTGCCTGACGGCATTTGTCGCGACGTCGATCTCCGGGCTGCTGCTGCGCCTGCCGGCGTTTAAAGACACCTCGAGCGTGGCGATGGCCGCCAGCGTGTTGCTGCTGGTGCCGGGCTTCCCGCTGATCAACGCGGTGGCCGACATGTTCAAGGGGCACGTCAATACCGGACTGGCGCGCTGGGCGATGGCCAGCCTGCTGACGCTGGCGACCTGTATCGGCGTGGTGATGGCGATGTCGCTGTGGGATCTGCGGGGGTGGTCATGAATCTGCTGTGGGCATTGTTGCAGGAGATGCTGTTGGCGGCGGTGCCGGCGCTGGGCTTCGCCATGGTGTTTAACGTGCCGTTGCGCGCGCTGCGCTATTGCGCATTGCTCGGGGCTATCGGGCGCGGTTCGCGCATGCTGATGATGCATGCCGGCATGAACATTGAGTGGGCCTCGCTGTTGGCGGCGATCCTGATTGGCATCATCGGCATCTACTGGTCGCGCTGGCTGTTGGCGCATCCGAAGGTGTTCACCGTGGCGGCGGTGATCCCGATGTTCCCCGGCATTTCCGCCTATACCGCGATGATCACGGTGGTGGAGATCTCGCATCTGGGCTACAGCGAAGCCCTGATGGAGACCATGATCACCAACTTCCTCAAGGCCAGTTTCATCGTCGGCGCGTTGTCGATCGGCCTGTCGTTACCGGGCCTGTGGCTGTACCGCAAACGCCCCGGCGTGTGAAATCGCCCGGCGGGCGATCGTTGGTTATTAGATATACTGATAAGAGCTATCTTATATATTCATCTTGCTTGATTAGCCTATCGACGGCACTCAGGCCTTTACGTATAGTGTCACCAATTTTGCTGCCTACACAGGGTTAAACAATGATTATCAGCCTGATCGCTGCCTTGGCGGCGGATCGCGTTATTGGCATGGAAAACGCCATGCCGTGGCACCTGCCGGCGGACCTTGCGTGGTTTAAACGCAACACGTTGAATAAGCCGGTTATTATGGGCCGCAAGACCTTCGAGTCCATCGGCCGCCCGCTGCCGGGCCGCCACAATATCGTTTTGAGCAGCCGCCCGGGCAGCGAAGCCGGGGTGACCTGGGTAACCTCGCTGGATGAGGCGCTGGCCGCCGCGGGCGACGTGGAGGAAGTGATGGTGATCGGCGGTGGGCGCATCTATACCCAGCTGCTGCCGCGCGCCGACCGTCTGTACCTGACGCACATCGACGCCGAAGTCGGCGGCGATACCCACTTCCCGGATTACGAGCCGGACGAGTGGGAAACCACGTTCAGCGAATTCCACGACGCCGACAATCTGAACTCGCACAGCTACTGCTTCGAAATCCTGCAGCGCCGCTGATTTCAGCCCGTTAGCCAACTCTCCCGGGGGCGCAAGCAATTGCGCCCCCGGCCTTTTTGCGCCGGTCATTTGTAACCTTTCCGTCACATTACCTGATTAGTATGAAGCCCAACTCCGAGCGCCACGGCAACTCTGGTGAATCTTGACCGCGGCGCCATAACTAAAAAGGTAACCACGTTATGACCAAGCAAATTGAGCAATTAGACGCCGACCGCCTGATCGATCCCACTCGCCGCAAGCTGCTGCTTGGCAGCGCCGGCGCCGTCGGCCTGGCCGGCTTTCTCGGCGGCGGCATCTGGTCGGTTTCCGCCGAGGCGTTGGCCGAGGATCTGCCGCCGAACACGCTGCTGGGCTTTCAGGGCATCGCCGCATCTACCGCCGACGAGGTGACCATCGCGCCGGGCTACCGCGCGGAGGTGCTGATCTCCTGGGGTGAGCCGCTGGTGGACGGCGCGCCGGCCTTCGATCCGCAGGGCAACAACAGCGCCGCCGATCAGGAAAAACAGTTTGGCGATAACAATGACGGTATGAGCTTCTTCCCTATCGATGACAATCACGGCGTGATGGCCATCAATAACGAATACGTCAACGAACAGTATCTGTTCGCCCACGGCGGCGCCAAAGCCACCAGCCTGGAAGAGGTGCGCAAGTCGCAGGCGGCGCACGGCGTCTCCATTGTCGCGGTCAAGCGGGTCGGCGACGGCCAGCGCTGGGAGGTGGAACGTCCATCGCGCTATAACCGCCGCATCACCGCCAACAGCGAAATGCAGTTCAGCGGCCCGGCCGCCGGGCACCCGCTGCTGCAGACCGCCGCCGATCCGAGCGGCCGCAAGGTGCTGGGCACCTTCGGCAACTGCGCCAACGGCAAGACGCCGTGGGGGACCTATCTGACCTGCGAGGAAAATTTCGACACCTATTTCGGCACCCGTCAGGCCGATTATCGAACCACGCCGGAACAAAAGCGCTACACGCTGAAGGTCAGCGAACCGGAGCGCAACTGGCCGGACTATGACGAGCGCTTCGATGTGGCGAAGAATCCCAACGAATTCAACCGTCACGGCTGGATCGTCGAGATCGATCCGCTGAATCCGAGCTCGACGCCCATCAAGCACACCGCGCTCGGCCGCTTCAAGCATGAAAACGCGGCGGTGACCGTGGCCAAAGACGGCCGTCTGGTGGTGTACATGGGCGACGACGAGCGCGGCGAACATATCTATAAGTACGTTTCCAAAGGCGTGGTCGACGCCGCCAATCCGGCCAACAATCGCACGCTGCTGGACGAGGGAACGCTGTACGTGGCGCAGTTCGACGGCGATGAGGCCGGCACGCCGCTGAAGGGCAAAGGGCGCTGGATTGCGCTTGAGTTTGGCAAGAATGGCCTGACGCCGGAGAACGGTTTCCGCGACGAGGCCGAAGTGCTGATCTTCGCCCGCAAGGCGGCGCAGCAGGTCGGCGCCACCAAAATGGATCGCCCGGAGTGGATCGCGGTGAACCCGCATGACGGCCGCGCATACTGTACGCTGACCAACAACAGCAAGCGCGGTGAGGAAGGGATGCCGCTGAACGCCGCCAACCCGCGACCGAACAATATCTATGGCCAGATCATTCGCTGGGACGAAGGCGGCGACGCCACCGCCGACGTCTTCGCCTGGGATATCTATGCGCTGTGCGGCAACCCGATCGCCCACCCCGAGGGCGTCAACCGCGGCACGCCGAATATCACGGCGGAAAATACCTTCAACAGCCCGGACGGGCTGGGCTTTGATCGCGCCGGCCGCCTGTGGATCCTCACCGACGGCAAGTACAGCAACAAGGGCGATTATGTCGGGCAGGGCAACAACCAGATGTTGGTGGGCGATCCGATCAGCGGCGAGATCCGCCGTTTCATGGTGGGACCGAAGTCCTGCGAATTGACCGGCATCACTTTCACTCCGGACTACAAGACGATGTTCGTCAACGTACAACATCCGGGAGAAGAGGGCGATTCGCACTTCCCGAACAACAGCCCGCGCCCGCGTTCATCGGTATTGATGATCACGCGTGAAGATGGCGGGGTGATTGGGGCGTAAGGCGACAATATAGAAAACAAAGGCGGCCACCGGGCCGCCTGTGTATTTTCAGGATGCGGCTAATCTGCCGGCGTGGTCAGACGCCTCGCCCCGATTGGCGGGCTGCGTGAAGTAACGGCGGTCTTCCCAGCGCAGCATCGTCAAGTCGCCGCCCCAGCAACAGCCGGTATCCAGCCCGATCACGCCTTCCGGCGTGCCCTTGCCTTCGAGCGAGGCCCAGTGGCCGAAGATGATGGTGTATTCGGGGTCGACCAGGCGCGGCAATTCGAACCACGGCTTCAGCGGCGCCGGCGCGCTGCCCGGCGCATCTTTGCAGATCATGTCGAGTTGGCCGTTGGGGAAGCAGTAGCGCATGCGCGTCAGCGCATTGGTGCTGAAACGCAGGCGCGCCAGGCCGCTCAGCTCCGGCGCCCAGTTGTTCGGCATGTCGCCGTACATGGCGTCGAGGAACAGCGGGTAGCTGTCGCTGCTCAATACCGCTTCCACTTCGCGCGCGCACATTTTCGCGGTGTCGATATCCCACTGCGGAGTGATGCCGGCGTGCGCCATCACCAGCTTTTGCTCATCGTCCACCTGCAGCACCGGTTGGCGGCGCAGCCAGTTGATCAGCTCGTCGGCGTCAGGCGCCTCCAGCAGCGGGGTGATGCGATCTTTGGGTTTGTTGCGGCTGATGCCGGCGTAAACCGCCAGCAGGTGCAGATCGTGGTTGCCCAGCACCATGCGCACCGCCGGACCGAGCGAGCGCACGTAGCGCAGCACGTCCAGCGAGGCGGGGCCGCGCGCCACCAGATCGCCGGTCAGCCACAGTTGATCGCGCTCGGGATCGAACGCAGCCTGAGCCAGCAGCGACTTCAGTTCATCGAAACAGCCGTGAACGTCGCCGATAAGGTATGTCGACATAATTAATGGATCAGCGTTGGAATGGCTAAGCGAAACACGGGAATAGCGGTGCGGAACGGCTGACCCTGATGGTCAACCATTTCGTAATGGCCTTCCATGGTGCCCAGCGGCGTTTCCAGAATGGCGCCGCTGGTGTACTGAAACTCTCCGCCGGGCGGAATGACGGGCTGTTCGCCGATCACGCCTTCGCCCTGGACTTCGGTTTGGCGGCCGTTGCTGTTGGTGATCAGCCAGTAACGGCCCAGCAGTTGCACGTCGGTCCGCCCCAGATTGCGGATGGTGATGGTATAGGCGAAGACGTAACGCTCTTCTTCAGGGATCGACTGTGATTCCACATAGATGCTCTGAACCTGAATACACACGCGGGGCGAATCAATCATGACAACAACTCCTTATTGCTGCGGCGCCGGATTGGCTGACAGCCAGTTGGCCAGCTTGCAGTACTGCGCCACAGAAATATTCTCTGCTCTGAGCGAAGGATCGACGCCCAGTTCCATCAGCTGTTCCGGCGTGAACAGGTCGCCCAGGCTGTTGCGGATGGTTTTCCGCCGTTGGTTGAACGCCTGCGTGGTGATGCGGCTCAACATGCGCACGTCGCCCACCGGGTTCGGCAGCACGCTGTGCGGCACCAGACGCACCACGGCGGAATCGACCTTCGGCGGCGGCGCGAACGCGGTCGGCGGCACTTCCAGCACCGGAATGACGTTGCAGTAGTACTGCGCCATCACGGTCAAACGCCCGTAGGCCTTGCTGTTTGGGCCGGCCACCAGACGGTTGACCACCTCTTTTTGCAACATAAAGTGCATGTCGCGGATTGCCTGAGTATAGCTGAAAAGGTGGAACATCAGCGGCGTCGAAATATTGTACGGCAGGTTACCAAATACGCGCAGCGGTTGGCCAGCTTCCTCGGCCAGTTCGGCGAAATTCACCGTCATGGCGTCCTGCTGGTGGATGGTCAGCTTGTCTTTCAACCGCGGGTGGTTCTCCAACCGGGTGGCCAGATCGCGGTCCAGTTCGATCACCGTCATGCGGTCCATGCGTGCGCCGACCGGCTCGGTCAAGGCGCCGAGGCCGGGGCCGATCTCGACCACCGCTTCGCCCGGTTGCGGGTGAATGGCGGAGACAATGCTATCGATGACAAACTGATCGGTTAAAAAGTTTTGTCCAAAGCGTTTGCGGGCAAAGTGCCCTTGGTGGACTCTGTTATTCATTACAATTAATTATCATTTTAATGGCGAGATTCAGGGCCGTTTGGAAACTGCCGACATCGGCGGTGCCGGTGCCGGCCAGTTCCAGAGCGGTACCGTGGTCGACCGAGGTGCGTATGAAAGGCAAACCGAGGGTGATATTCACCGCGCGGCCGAACCCTTGGTATTTTAGCACCGGCAGCCCCTGATCGTGATACATCGCCAGCACCGCATCGGCATCTTGCAGATATTTGGGCTGGAACAGGGTGTCCGCCGGCAGCGGGCCGATCAGATGGATACCGTCAGCGCGCAGCGCGTCGAGCGCCGGGATGATGGTGTCTATCTCTTCGCGCCCCATATGGCCGCCTTCCCCGGCGTGGGGATTCAGACCGCAGACGTAAATGTGCGGCTGGGCGATGCCAAATTTGGTTTTCAGATCGTGGTCGAGAATGCGAATGACTTCGAACAGGCTCTGCTGCGTGATGGCGCCCGGCACCGCCAGCAGCGGCAGGTGGGTGGTCGCCAGCGCCACGCGCAGCTCTTCGGTCGCGAGCATCATCACCACGCGATCGCAGCGGCTGCGATCGGCAAAGAATTCGGTATGGCCGATAAACGGCACGCCGGCGTCGTTGATCACGCCTTTGTTCACCGGGCCGGTGATCAGGGCGGAAAACTCGCCGTTCAGGCAACCGTCGCAGGCGCGCGCCAGGGTTTCCACCACGTAGGCGCTGTTGCCTACGTTCAGTTCACCGGCGGTGACCGGCTGAGCGAGCGACACCGGCAGCACGGTCAGCGTGCCGGCGCGTTGCGCCTCGGCCGGTTGCTGCGGTTGGTAGTCGCGCAGCGTCAGCGGCAGGCCCAAACGCTTGGCGCGTTCAAGCAGCAGGGCCGGATCGGCGCACACCACCAGCTCAACAGGCCAATCCTGTTGCGCCAGGGCGGCTACCAAATCCGGCCCCACCCCGGCGGGTTCGCCGGGGGTAATGACAACGCGTTTATTGCTGTGCATCGCTGCCATCGAGGATCTTCACGTAAGCCTGGGCGCGCTGTTCCTGCATCCAGGTCTGCGCCTCTTCGGCGAACTTACGGTTGAACAGCATGCGGTAAGCGCGATCTTTCTGCGCGGCGTCGGTTTTATCCACCTGACGGGTATCCAGCAGCTGAATCAGGTGCCAACCGAAGGAAGAGTGCACCGGCGCGCTGATTTCACCTTTGCTCAGCTTCAGCAACGCATCGCGGAAGGCCGGATCGTAGATGTCCGGGGAGGCCCAGCCCAGATCGCCGCCCTGCATGGCGGAACCCGGATCCTGCGACAGCTGTTTGGCTTCGTCGGCGAATTTGGCGCGGCCGCTCTTGATCGCTTCCGCAACGGATTGCAGCTTGGCGCGCGCCTGATCGTCAGTCAGCACCACCGAAGGCTTCAGCAGGATGTGACGGGCGTGCACTTCGGTGACCGACACCGACTGGCTCGCGCCGCGGATGTCGTTCACTTTCAGGATGTGGAAGCCGACGCCGGAACGGATTGGGCCGACGACGTCGCCTTTCTTGGCGCTCACCAGACGTTCAGCGAACAGGGTCGGGATCTCTTGCAGCTTGCCCCAGCCCATGTTGCCGCCTTTCAGCGCCTGAGAATCGGCGGAGTAGGTGATCGCCAGCTTGCCGAAGTCGGCGCCGCTGTTGATCTCACCCACCAGGCGTTTGGCCAGCTCTTCGGCTTTATCGACCTGCTGCTGCGACGGGTTTTCCGGCAGCGGGATCAGGATGTGGCTGATGTTCATTTCGGTGTCGCTGCCGTTCTGCGCGCCCACCTGTTTGGCCAGCGCGTCCACTTCCTGCGGCAGGATGGTGACGCGGCGGCGCACTTCGTTATTACGCACTTCGGAAATCAGCATCTCTTTGCGGATCTGCGAACGGTAGGTGTTGTAGTTCAACCCTTCGTAAGACAGGCGGCTGCGCAGCTGATCGACGTTCATGCGGTTCTGCGCGGCGATGTTGGCGATCGCTTTGTCCAGCTCAGCGTCGGACACGGTGATGCCCATTTTCTTGGCCATCTGCAGCTGGATATTATCCATGATCAGCCGTTCGATGATCTGATGGCGCAGCGTCTTGTCGTCCGGCAACTGTTGGCCGGCCTGCTGGGCGTTGAGCTTGACTGACTGCAACAGACCGTTGACGTCGCTTTCGAGTACCACGCCGTTATCCACGACGGCGGCGACTTTATCCACTTCTTGGGGTGCTGCGAACGCGGCATTGGCGCAAACCACCAATCCGAGAATAAGCGTTCTCCAGTTCTTCATACATTTCCCATTATGTAATCCGCAAATGCGGGTGAAAGTTCTCGTTTTCAAAGTGTTGCAAAGCGTCAGAATGCGCGCTGATACGGCAGAATGCCGGAGCGCATCATTTCCGCGGAGCCGAGACTATGATCGCTGCTCAGGCCGCGCAGTTCGACGTTGAACGAAACTCTGTTGTCGTAAACGCTGGTATTGTTGCTGTTGTTCCAGTCGGTGATCTTGCGCTCATAGCCCAGGGTCACCGCCCAGCAGCAGGTGTTATACTTCAGCCCCACCAGCTGATCGGCGGATTGTTTGGCGCGGGTGTCGTAGTAGTACGCCCCGACGACCGCCCAACGATCGGCGATCGGCCAGCTGCCGGTGATGCCCACCTGCGAGATGCCGTCCTGGAAGGCCGGAATCGTTTTGGTGTTCAACGCTGTCTGGATGTATTCCGGCGTGGCGTAACGGTAGTTCAGCTGCACCACGCGCTCGGCGTCCTGGCGGTATTCCACCACGCCGTTGCCCAGCGAGACGCTGTTCAGGCGGGTGTCGTACTGCAGGCCGCCGCGCAGGCCCCAACGATCGTCGATTTTCCAATAGGTATCGCCGGCCCAGGCCACGCTGCCGGTATCGTCGTTGTTGTCGTATCCCGTCACCTGATCGCCGGTGCGCGAACGGCTGAAGTAGTAGATTTGACCCACGGAAGCGTTAAAACGTTCCACCAGCGCGTCATCATAAATGCGCGTGGTCAAACCGGTGGATACGCGGTTCTGCGAAGCGATGCGATCCAGGCCGCTGTAGGTGCGGTCGCGGAACAGGCCGGAGTAGTCGGTCTGCAGCAGCGTGGTGTCGTAGGTGTAGATGTTGCTCTGGTCGCGGTACGGCACGTACAGGTACTGCACGCGCGGCTCCAGCGTCTGGGTGGCGCCTTCGGCCCAGATCATCGGCCGCTCGAACACCAGCTTGCCGTCGACCTTGAATTGAGGCAGTACGCGGTTGACCGAGTCATCAAGATCCGGCGCAGCGACGCCTTTGCGGCTCTGGTAGTTGGCGGCGAAACCGTCAGGAATATCCTGCTGGTAGTGGGTCGCCATCACTTTGGCTTCGGTGTTCAGGCTGGCCCAGCCGTTGGTGAGCGGCAGACTCAGCGTCGGCTCCATATGCAGACGGGTGGCGTCCGGGCTGTACGGGTTGACGCTGGTGAACTTGGCCGCCTGGCCGTAAATATGGAAGTCGAACGGACCGAGGTCGTTCTTGTAATAGTTCAGATCCAGCTGCGGCTGGACTTTATACGACTCCGACTGTGAACGATCGGTATCGTCGTAAATCTGGAACTGCTTGGAGCTCAGCGTGGCGTTCCAGTTTTCGTTGGCGTAGCCGAGGCTGAATTTCTGCGTGGCGTAGCCGTCGGTAGTGGAACCGTACTTGGAGTCCAGATCGGTGAAGTATTTGGAATCGCTGACCTTGGTGTAGTCGACGTTGAAGCGCCACACCTGATCCATGACGCCGTTGTGGTTCCAGTAGAACAGCCAGCGTTTGCTGTCCTCATGATCTTTGCCGTATTCCTTGTCGTCCGGCAGCCAGTCGAACTCCATCAGGCCGAGGCCCGGCTGCACCAGATAGCGGAACTCGGTCTGCCACTGCAGGCCGCGCTTGGACATATAGTGTGGCGTGATGGTGGCATCGTAGTTCGGTGCGATGTTCCAGTAGTACGGCAACATGAACTCGAAGCCGTTGTTGCTGCCGTACTTGGCGTTGGGGATCAGGAAACCGGAACGGCGCTTGTCGCCGACCGGCAGCTGCAGGTACGGGCTGTAGAACACCGGCACGCCGCCGATGCGGAAGCGGGCGTTCCATATTTCCGCCACCTGCTCTTCGCGATCGTGGATCACTTCGGAACCGACCACGCTCCAGCTGTCGTCGCCCGGCAGACAGGAGGTAAAGGTGCCGTTTTCCAGGATGGTGTAACGGTTGGCGCCGCGCATTTTCATCTTGTCGGCGTCGCCGCGCCCCTGACGGCCGACCATCTGGTAGTCGCCTTCATAGACGTCGGTATCTTTGGTATTCAGGTTCGACCAGGCCTTCGGGCCTTTCAGTTTGATCTGATTGTCGCTGTAGTGCACGTCGCCGGTGGCGGTGACGGTGCGCACCGGTTCCGTCTGGCCAGGGTTTTCCGTCTGGTTCAGCTCGACTTCTTTGGCGGTCAGGGTGCTGTTGCCCTGCTCGATATGCACGTTGCCGCTGAACAGGGCGCTTTTGGGGTAGTCAGCGCGCGAGTCATCGGCATTGATGGTCACCGGCTGGCTGTTCGGATCGCCGCTGACCAAAGGCTTGTCGTAAACGGGAACGCCAAGCATGCATTGCTCGGCCAGATCAGCCAGCGCATGCTGACTGTAGAGTGCCGTCCAAATCATCGTGGCCAGCAGTGTTGGGAAACTTTTTTTCATACGCGGTTTTGGTGTTCCGTCATCAGAGGCGTCGTGTCCGGCAAACGGTCAGAGACTATATTACTCATCTGCGTTGCGCTAGTGCTAAATCCAGCCGTTTACTTGCGTCGTCGTTAGGCGCAAAGATAAATGACAGGTATGATAATCCAAATTCTAGGAAAAATCGCCTGCGCCCTTTCCTGAAGCGAAGGAGAGCGGGCGGCTTTCGGCATGATAATTGAGGAGTATATGCAGTATTGGGGAAAACTGCTCGGCGTCATCGTCGCCATCTGGTCTGGCGCGGGATTCTGGGGTGTAGTTCTGGGGCTGATTATCGGTCATATGATCGATACGGCGCGCAGCAACAAGCGCAGCCGGGGGTTTTTCACCGACCAGCAAACGCGGCAAACGCTGTTTTTCCGCACCACTTTTCAGGTGATGGGCCACCTGACCAAATCCAAGGGACGCGTTACCGAGGCGGATATCCAGATCGCCAGCCTGTTCATGGATCGCCTGCAGCTACACGGCGAAGCGCGCACCGCGGCGCAGCAGGCGTTCCGCGAGGGCAAACAGAGCCAGTTCCCGCTGCGTGAGACGCTGCAGCAGTTCCGCAGCATCTGTTTCGGCCGCTTCGATCTGATTCGGATGTTTCTGGAAATTCAGATCCAGGCGGCGTTCGCCGACGGCTCGCTGCACCCGAACGAACGTCAGGTGCTGTACGTCATCGCCGAAGAACTCGGCATTTCGCGCGCGCAGTTCGATCAGTTCCTCAGCATGATGGAGGGCGGGCGTCAGTTCGGCGGCGGTCAGCAGGGCGGGTATTCGCAGGGCGGCTATCAGCAGGCTCAGCGCGGCCCGACGCTCGACGATGCCTGCAAGGTGCTCGGCGTGCGCAGCAGCGACGATGCCGCCACCATCAAACGCGCCTACCGCAAGCTGATGAGCGAACACCATCCGGATAAGCTGGTGGCGAAGGGCTTGCCGCCGCAGATGATGGAAATGGCCAAGCAGAAAGCGCAGGAGATCCAGGCGGCGTACGACCTGATCAAACGCGAGAAAGGCTTCAAATAACGATACCCGTCATACTTCGAGCCGCAGGTGTATTGGCTGCCCGCGCTTACCCCGGTCACGTACTTTTTGTACGCTCCCGGGGCTGCGCTTGCTTGCCGCCTTCCTGCAACTCGAATTATTTAGGGTATCCCTGAGCGGTGGGCTCAGAAATCCGGCTCGGCGCGAAAGTGCATCGGCGTCTGGAAGGCGGGGTGGGTGATGCGCAGCTCTTGCGCATGCAGCTGTAGCCGTGGCGCCATCGCCTTAGCCTCCGGCGGGGCGTAGAAACCGTCGCCGAGGATCGGATGCCCCAGCGCCAGCATGTGCACCCGCAGCTGATGCGAGCGGCCGGTGATCGGCGTCAGCTTCACGCGCGTGCTGCCGTCGGCGTCGCGCGACAGCACCTGATATTCCGTTTGCGCCGCTTTGCCGGTGTCAAAACACACCTTTTGCAGCGGCCGGTTCGGCCAATCGCAGATCAGCGGCAAATCCACCAGTCCTTCGTCATGTTCCATATGCCCCCAAACGCGGGCGATATAGGATTTCTTCGGCTCGCGTTCGCGGAATTGACGCTTCAGCTCACGTTCGGCGGCCTTGTTGAGCGCCACCACGATCACCCCGCTGGTGGCCATGTCCAGCCGGTGCACCGATTCGGCGGCCGGATGATCGGCCTGAATGCGGGTCATCAGGCTGTCTTTGTTCTCCGGCGCGCGGCCGGGCACCGACAGCAAGCCGCTGGGCTTGTTGACCACCATGATGTGTTCATCCTGATACAGGATGTGCAGCGGGTCCTGCGGGGGATTGTAGGGTTCCATCTTGGCTCCGCGAAAAGGGCCGAACGGGGAGACGGTTGCCTCCCCATGTCGCGCCGGTTACTGGTGGGTGACCACCACCAGACGAATGGCGTCCAGGCGCCAGCCGGCTTCATTGAGGTTGGCCAGCACCTGACGGCGGTTGAACTCCAGCGCTTCGACTTCGTCGTCGCGGATGTTCGGGTTGACCGCCTTCAGCGCTTCCAGACGCGCCAGCTCGGCGCTCAGCTTGTCGTCCGCTTCTTGCTTCGCCTGTTCGATCAGCGTGCGCGCCTGCGCTTCCACCAGGCTTTCCGCCTGCTGCAGCATGGCGTGCACGTCTTGCTGCACGGCGTTGACCAGCTTGCTGGAGGTGTGGCGGTTGACCGCGTTCAACTGACGGTTGAAGCTTTCGAACTCGACCTGCGCCGCCAGGTTGGTGCCCTTGCGATCCATCAGCATGCGGATCGGCGTCGGCGGCAGGAAGCGGGTCAGCTGCAGGTGTTTCGGCGCCTGGGCTTCCACCACGTACACCAGCTCAACCAGCAGGGTGCCGACCGGCAACGCTTTGTTTTTCAACAGGGACACCGCGCAGCTGCCGGTATCGCCGGACAGGATCAGATCCAGGCCGTTGCGGATGATCGGGTGTTCCCAGCTGACGAACTGCGCGTCTTCACGTGACAGCGCCCGATCGCGATCGAAGGTGACGGTGCAGCCGTCCTGCGGCAGGCCCGGGAAGTCCGGCACCAACATATGGTCGGACGGCGTCAGCACGATCAGGTTGTCGCTGCGGTCTTCCTGATTGATGCCGACGATGTCGAACAGGTTGAGCGCGAAGCCCACCAGGTTGACATCGTTATCTTGCTCGGCGATGGCGGCGGCCAGCGCCTGGGCCTTGTCGCCGCCGTTGGAGTGCATCTCCAGCAGACGGTCGCGGCCCTGTTCCAGCTGCGCTTTCAACTGGTCATGCTGCTGGCGGCAGGCGTGGATGAATTCGTCCAGGCCTTCCTGCTCGGTCGGCGCGGCCAGATAGCCGATCAACTGCTCGTAGCAGCTGTCGTAGATGGTGCGGCCGGTCGGGCAGGTGTGTTCGAAGGCGTCGAGCCCTTCGTGGAACCAGCGGCCCAGCACCGCCTGTGCGGTGTGCTCCAGGTAAGGCACCATGATTTGGATATCGTGCATCTGGCCGATACGGTCCAGACGGCCGATGCGCTGTTCCAGCAGATCCGGGTTGAACGGCAGATCGAACATCACCAGTTGGCTGGCGAACTGGAAGTTGCGGCCTTCGGAACCGATCTCGGAACACAGCAGCACCTGCGCGCCTTCCTCTTCGGAGGCGAAGTAGGCGGCGGCGCGGTCGCGCTCGATGATCGACAGCCCTTCGTGGAACACCGCGGCGCGGATCGCTTCACGCTCGCGCAGCACCTGCTCCAACTGCAGCGCAGTATCGGCCTTGGCGCAGATCACCAGCACCTTTTCGTTGCGGTTGGCCAGCAGGTAATCCAGCAACCATTCGACGCGCGGGTCGAAGTTCCACCAGGTGGCGTTTTCGCCTTCGAATTCCTGATAGATCTGCTCCGGGTACAGCATGTCGCGCGCGCGCGCTTCGACGGATTTCTTGGCGCCCATGATGCCGGACACTTTGATCGCGGTCTGATATTGGGTTGGCAACGGCAGCTTGATCTGGTGCAGGTTGCGGTGCGGGAAGCCCTTCACGCCGTTACGGGTGTTGCGGAACAGCACGCGGCTGGTGCCGTGGCGATCCATCAGCATGGCCACCAGCTCCTGGCGCGCCTGCTCGGCGTTGTCGCCTTCGCTGTTGGCCGCTTTGAGCAGCGGTTCGATGTCCTGCTCGTCG
Organism: Serratia sp. JKS296; assembly: GCF_900215445.1. Classification (NCBI taxonomy): domain Bacteria; kingdom Pseudomonadati; phylum Pseudomonadota; class Gammaproteobacteria; order Enterobacterales; family Yersiniaceae; genus Serratia; species Serratia sp. JKS296. The sequence goes on along the minus strand of NZ_OCMX01000001.1, from coordinate 4,266,812 downwards.
ATCAGCTCGCCCAGCAGGTTAAGCTTGTCGTCGGCCAGGCGTTCACCGCTCAGCAGCAGGGTGACGGCGTCGGCCACCGGACGGTATTTCTGCTGTTCGGCGACGAACTCGCCGTAGTCGTGGAAACGGTTCGGATCGAGCAGGCGCAGGCGCGCAAAGTGGCTCTGTTGACCCAGCTGTTCCGGGGTGGCGGTCAGCAGCAGTACGCCGGGGATATGCTCGGCCAACTGTTCGATCACCTGATATTCGCGGCTCGGCGCTTCTTCGCTCCAGGCCAGGTGGTGCGCTTCATCGACCACCAGCAGATCCCACTGGGCGTCCGCCAGCTCTTCCAGGCGCTGCTTGTTGCGGCGCACGAAGTCCAGCGAGCAGATCACCAGCTGTTCGGTCTCGAACGGGTTGCTGCTGTCGAGCTTGGCTTCGGCGTAGCGGCTGTCGTCGAACAGCGAGAAATAGAGGTTGAAGCGGCGCATCATCTCTACCAGCCACTGGTGCTGCAGCGTTTCCGGCACCACGATCAGCACGCGCTCGGCGCGGCCCGCCAGCAGTTGCTGGTGGATGATCATGCCGGCTTCGATGGTTTTGCCGAGGCCGACTTCGTCCGCCAGCAGAACGCGCGGCGCATGGCGCTGGCCGACTTCATGAGCGATGTGCAGCTGGTGCGGGATCAGGCTGGCGCGCATGCCGCGCAGGCCGGCGAACGGCAGGCGATACTGCTCGCTCTGGTATTTGCGGGCGCGAAAACGCAGCGCGAAACGATCCATGCGGTCGATTTGGCCGGCGAACAGGCGATCCTGCGGCTTGCTGAAGGTCAGTTTGCTGTCCAGCAGCACTTCGCGCATCGCCACGCCGCTTTCCTGGGTATCCAGGCGGGTGCCGATATAGGTCAACAGACCGTTTTCCTCTTTCACCTCTTCCACCTGCAGCTGCCACCCCTCGTGGCTGCTGACGGTATCGCCCGGGTTGAACATCACGCGGGTGATCGGCGAATCGTTTCTGGCATAGAGGCGGTTTTCACCGGTGGCGGGGAAAAGCAGGGTAATCATGCGCGCGTCCAGCGCCACGACGGTGCCCAGTCCTAATTCGCTTTCCGTGTCGCTGATCCAGCGTTGACCAAGAGTAAAAGGCATATATTGTCGGCTCGATTCTTTGTAAGTAAGTCTTGTTACCGGGCGGGAAGGGCCGCGGCACCTGTACTGAACGTCTGCTAATCCCGGTTTGTTTTAAATTTGGCGGGCAATAGCCGTTCACGCCATGCAGACGTCGCGAGACGGCAGGGCTAAGCGTGGTTCAGTTTTGGGAAGGGCGCTATGGTAATGGAAGGCGGCGCGTTCGTCACCTGCAAAACCGGATGATTTTTCTTAACCTGGCGCAATCTCAAAACAGCCCCATCTGCCCGGTGACCAGCGTGGTGAAGTCGTCGTGCAAGAAAGGGAGTATAGCGTCTGCCACCGGTTGCAGCTGGCGTTCAAGGTAGTGCTGATAATCGATGGGCGAATGGCGGGTTTCCAGCGGTTCCGGCCCGGCCACGGTCATCACGTAGCTGATCCAGCCGCCGTTCTGATACTGCAGCGGCCGCCCCTGACTGCGGTTGTAGTCGTCGGCGATGCGCGCGGCGCGGGCGTGCGGCGGCACGTTGCGCTGATAGTCATCGAGCTTTCTGCGCAGCCGTTTGCGGTACACCAGTTGATCGTCGAAGTCGCCGTTCAGGGTTTTGCCGACGTAGTCGCGCACATAGTCCTGATAAGGTTGCCGTTTGAAGATGCGCTGATAGAGCTGCTGCTGGAACTGCTGCGCCAGCGGCGTCCAGTCGGTGCGCACCGTTTCCAGGCCTTTATACACCATCTCTTCCTCGCCGTCGGCGCGCGCGACCAGGCCGGCGTAGCGTTTTTTGCTGCCCTGTTCGGCGCCGCGAATGGTCGGCATCAGGAAGCGGGAATAGTGGGTTTCGAACTCCAGCTCCAGCGCGTTCTCCAGCCCGAACTGCTGTTGCAGATGCTGCTGCCACCAGGCGTTGACCCGTTGCACCAGCGCCCGGCCGATCTGCGCCGCCTGTTGCTCGTCATGCGGCTGTTTCAGCCAGACGAAGGTGGAGTCGGTGTCGCCGTAAATCACCTGATAGCCTTCGGCTTCGATCAGCTCGCGGGTTTGGCGCATGATCTCGTGGCCGCGCAGGGTGATCGACGACGCCAGCCGCGGATCGAAGAAGCGGCAGCCGCTCGATCCCAGCACGCCGTACAGCGCGTTCATGATGATCTTCAGCGCCTGCGACAGCGGCTTGTTGTGCTGGCGTTTGGCGGCCTCGCGCCCTTGCCAGATCTGCTCGACGATCGCCGGCAGGCAGTGTTTGCTGCGCGAGAAGCGGGCGTTGCGAAAGCCGGGCACCGAGTCGGCGTCGTTTGGGTGGCGCATGCCTTCCACCAACCCGACCGGATCGATCAGGAAGGTGCGGATGATCGACGGGTACAGGCTTTTATAGTCCAGCACCAGCACCGAGTCGTACAGGCCGGGCCGGGAATCCATCACGAAGCCGCCGGGGCTGTGCTCTTCCGGCTGTTCGCCGAGGTTGGGGGCGACAAAGCCAAGGCGATGCATGCGCGGCATATAGAGGTGGCTGAAGGCCGCCACCGATCCGCCGCTGCGATCGGCCGCCAGCCCGGTGACGGTGGCGCGCTCCAGCAGGAAGTTGAGCAGATCGGCCTTGGCGAAGATGCGCGTCACCAGTTCACAGTCCTTCAGGTTGTAGCGTGCCAGCGCCGGCTTGTCTTCGGCGAAGCGCCGGTCGATCTCCGCCATGCGTTGATAAGGATTGTCGATCGCCTTGCCTTCGCCCAGCAGTTCCTGCGAAACGTACTCCAGGCTGAAGGAGGGAAAATTCCAGGTGGCGGATTTCAGCGCCTCGATGCCGTCGATGATCAGGCGGCCGGCGGCGGCGGCGAAAAAGTGATTCTGCTTGAAGCCATGCTCGCGCCACTCCAGCAGGTTGCCGCCACGTCCCAGCCGCAGCGGGATTTGGTAGCGCTCGGCGTGCTTCTGCAGCACTCGCAGATCGAACTGCACCAGGTTCCAGCCGATGATGGCGTCGGGATCGTGCCGCTCCAGCCAGGCGTTCAACCGCTCCAGCAGCTGAGGGCGGCTGGCGCAGTACTCCAGATCGAAATCCAGCGGCGCATCGCCGCCGTTGGCCGGCCCCAGCATATAGACCTGACGCTGGCCGCAGCCCTCCAGCGCGATAGAGTAAAGTTCGCCGTGGGCGGTGGTTTCGATATCCAGCGACACCAGTTTTAGCGTTGGACGGTACTCCGGCGCCGGCTTCATCTGGCCGTTGAGCAACGGGCCGCCGCCGTCGGGGCTGCCGTTGAACCATACCGGCGCGGTGATGAAGCGTTCCATCAGGTAGCGCTCCGGCGGGCGAATGTCGGCCTCGTAGACCGTAACGCCGCCTTCCCGCAGCAGTTTTTCCAGCTTGATGAGCTGACGGTGCTGGCGGCAGTATAGCCCCAGCATCGGGCGGTGATGAAAATCCGTCAGCGCCAGCGGTTTTAGTTCGACTTGCCGCTCTTCCCGCAGCAGCAGTTCCGCGCGCTGCCTTTGTTCGGCGGGGATAAACGCCACCGAGGTCTGCGGCGGCAGACGCAGCTGACGCGGGCCTGCGTCGGTCGCCAGCCAAAATTCGACCTCGGTGCCGGCTGGCGTGTCGCGCCAGTGGCGAGTGAGCAGGAAACCCTGTTGCAGTGCAGTCATAACCCCTTCGTTTTCCACCGGGCGGCGTGCGCGACGTTCAGCGTGATGTCGGTTTTGGCGCTAATATAGATAAATTATAGTATGGGTTTTTATACAGTAATTGTCCATCGCCGCGCGGCGTTGCCAAATACGCATACAATTCATCGATTGACTCGTCAGCGGCGGCGCTGGAAAATCCTCCGCCCCGTTTGGCCCGAATAATCCGCAGAGGTGTAATGGAAGCCTATTTACAAGATTTGATCACCCAGTCACTGGCTTTCACCCTGATGGTCGTCCTGCTGGTCGCTTTTCTGGAGTCGCTGGCGCTGGTGGGGCTGTTGCTGCCCGGCACGGTGATGATGGCCAGCATCGGCGCGCTGATCGGCAGCGGCAAGGTGGACTTTTACTACGCCTGGGCGGCGGGCATCGTCGGCTGTCTGCTCGGCGACTGGATCTCTTATTTCGTCGGCCGCGCGTTCAAGGGGCCTTTACACCGTTGGTCATTCCTGAAGAAGAACAAGGCGCTGCTCGACAAAACCGAGCATGCCTTGCACCAGCACAGCATGGCGACCATTCTGATCGGCCGCTTCGTCGGCCCGACGCGCCCGCTGGTGCCAATGGTGGCCGGCATGCTCGATTTGCCGCCGTACAAGTTCGCGCTGCCGAACATCATCGGTTGCCTGACCTGGCCGCCGGTTTATTTCTTCCCCGGCATTCTGGCGGGCGTGGCGATCGATATTCCCGCCGGCGCCGATAGCGCGATGTTCAAGTGGCTGCTGCTCGCGGCGGCGCTGCTGGTCTGGCTGGCGGTATGGTTGAGCTGGCGTTGGTGGCGTGAGGGTAAGCGCAACGCCGATCGACTGAGCCGTTGGCTGACGCCGCTGCGGCTGCGCGTGGTTTGCGGATTGAGTTGGCTGGCGGTGCTGGCGGTCGGTTATGCGCTGAGTCAGCAGCCGCTGATGCCGGTGTATCGCCACCTGCTGTGGCAGGTGTTGTCGGGTCAATGACCAAAGGGGGCGAAAGCCCCCGTTCGCCTTATTGGAAGAACGCTTCCAGCTGTTCAAATACCCGCACGTCTTCGCTGTGGCGCTTCACCTGCAGCACGTCTTCCAGCTTTTCCACCTGGCTGATCATTTGCTCCAGCCGCTGATCGTCGGCGACCAATAGCCAAATGCGGCTCTGCTGGCCGTCTTTTAGCGGCAGACACAGAATGCCTTCGACGTTGAACGCGCGGCGGGCGAACAACCCGCAAACGTGCGACATCACGCCGGGATGGTTACGCACTGCCAGCTCCAGGATCACTTGGGGTTTATCTTGTGGTTGCAGCATGGCTTATTCTCCAATCATGTCGATGTTGGCGGCGCCCGGCGGCACCATCGGGAATACTTTTTCGTTGATATCGATCAGCGCGTGGATCAGGCAGGGGCCCGGGCGTTGGATCGCCTCGGCCAGCGCCGCCTGCGGATCTTCCGCGGCGTTCAGATCGCAGGTATCCAGCCCGAATCCGGCGGCGATCTTCAGGAAGTCGGTGCGCTTCGGGTAGGCGGCGGCGAAGATGCGCTGCTGGTAGAACAGGGTTTGCTGCTGGTGCACCAGCCCCAGCGCCTGGTTGTTCATCAAAATGATTTTCACGTCCAGATTGTGCTCGACCGCGGTGGCCATTTCCTGAATGTTCATCATCAGGCTGCCGTCGCCGGAGAAGCACAGCACTTTGCGCTCGGGCTCCGCCAGCGCTGCGCCGATAGCCGCCGGCAGACCGAAGCCCATGGTGCCCAGACCGCCCGACGTCAGCCACTGGCGCGGCCGGCTCAGCGGATAGGCTTGCGCCACCCACATCTGATGCTGGCCTACGTCGGTGGTGATGATGGCGCTGTCGTCCACACAGCGCGCGGCGGCCAGCACCAGGCCGTAATGGCTCAGCGGATCGTCGGCGTTCGGCATGTTGAACGGGAATTCGCGTTTCAGGTCATTGACGGTGTTCAGCCATGCGCTGCGCGGCTGCGTGTCGATCTGCGGCAGCAGCTGGTGCAGCACCTGGCCGACGTCGGCATGGATCGCCACGTTGGCCTGTTTGACCTTGCCCAGCTCGGCGCGGTCGATATCCACATGAATGATGGCGGCGTTAGGGCAGAACTGCTCGGTTTTGCCGATCGCCCGATCGTCGAAGCGCGCGCCCAGCACGATCAGCAGATCGGCTTCCTGCAGAATGAAGTTGGTGCTGCGCGCCGCGTGCATGCCCAGCATGCCCAGCGACAGCGGGTGTTCCACCGGCATCGCGCCCAGCGCCATCAGCGTCATGGTGGTGGGCAGACCGGCGCGTTCGGCCAGTTCCAGCGCTTGCCGGTGGGCGTCGGCGCAGATGATGCCGCCGCCCAGGTAAAGGATCGGGCGTTTCGCCTGATTGATCATCGCGGCCGCTTGCGAAATCAGCGCCGGATCGAAGCTTGGAGCGGCGTCCGGCACGGCGATCGGCGGCAGCTCTTCCAGCGTGATGGTGGCGGTTTGCACGTCTTTCGGCACATCGATCCAGACCGGTCCGGGGCGGCCGGACTCGGCGATACGGAAGGCGTCGCCAATCACCTGCGGCAGTTCACGGATATCGCGCACCAGATGGTTGTGCTTGGTGATCGGGATGGAAATGCCGTAGGTATCCACTTCCTGGAAGGCGTCGGTGCCGATCATCGAGGAGGGCACCTGACCGGTGATGCACACCAGCGGAATGGAGTCGAGCTTGGCGTCGGCGATGGCGGTGACCAGGTTGGTGGCGCCCGGCCCGCTGGAGGCGATGCACACCGCCGCCTTGCCGTTGGCGCGCGCCATGCCTTGCGCCATAAAGCCCGCGCCCTGTTCGTGGCGCGCCAGCACGTGGTGAATGCGGGTGCTTTGGCTCAGCGCGTCATACAGCGGCAGCGCGGCGCCGCCGGGAATGCCGGCGACGGTGGTGATGCCCTGACGCTCCAGCAGATGAACGATCAATTGTGCGCCGGTGAAGCGGGTACTCGGTTGAGGCGTGCCCGAAGTTGCCATGTTCCTGTCCTTTCTCAAGGCCGGTGAGCTTTGCTGGGCAGGGTGCTAAAACAAGAAACCCCGCCCGGTTTGCGCCGGCGGGGTTTGGGAATCGATGCGTTGATTCGGACCCTACGGCGCATTGCCGACGACCACCACCACACGCACGACGACCACCGCGGCTGGTAGCGCGGTAACTAGTAGGGTCGAAGTCAGCGAGGATGCGATCACAGGGAACCTTATCATCAGTAAAAAAAGTCAGGTTTTTATAAAAACACAGGCGCAAAATTCGCACAACAGGTTTATTGGCGCAGCATAAAAAACGCGCGTCAGATCACGCTTTGCCCGAAATGCCCAGCACGCGCGCTTCGGGCGCGCTGCCGTCCATCAGGGCCTGCGTCGTGCCGTCGTAATAGATGCGGCCGTCGACCACCAGCAGCGTGCGCGGCGCGATGCGTGCGGCGTCGTCGAGGTTGTGCGACACCATCAGCAGCGTCAGGTTGCGCTGTTCGCATACCGTTTGCAGCAGCTGCAGCATCTCGTTGCGCAGCGCCGGATCGAGCGCCGAGAAGGGTTCGTCGAGCAACAGGATCGGCCGTTGGCGAATCAAACAGCGCGCCAGCGCGGCGCGCTGACGCTGGCCGCCGGAAAGTTGCGACGGCAGGCGCTCCAGGTGCTCTTCCAGACCGACCTGACGGGCGATGTGCTCCCGCTGTTGGCGCTGTTGTTCAGTCAAGCGCAGACCGGGATCCAACCCCAGCCCGATGTTCTGCGCCACCGTCAGGTGCGCGAACAGGTTGTTCTCCTGAAACAGCATCGACACCGGCCGCTTGGCCGGCGGGGTGGCGGTGTGGTCTTCGCCGTTCAGCAGCAGCCGGCCGCTGGCCGCCGGCAGAAAACCGGCGATCAGGCTCAGCAAGGTGCTTTTACCGGCGCCGCTGGGGCCGAGCACCGCGACGCGCTCGCCCGGCTGGATGCGCAGATCAAAGCGCATCGGCAGGTGTTCATACAGGTAGGTCAGTTTTTCAAGCGTCAGCATGGCGGCCCGGTAAGCGTTCAATCAGGGTAAACAACAGGAAGCACAGCAGCAGCAACAGCAGCGCGGTCACCGCCCCGTCGTTGCTGCGGTAGGCGCCAATCTGCTGATACAGGTAAAAAGGCAGGGTACGGAAATGCTCGTTGCCAAACAAGGCGACCACGCCGAAGTCGCCGATCGACAGCACGCAGGCGAAGGCCAGCGCCTGCGCCAGCGGGCTGCGCAGGGCGCGCAGCTCAATCAGCCGCAGCCGTTGCCAGCCGCGGATATCCAGCGACAGGCACAGCGGATTGTAACGTTCGGCGAGGTCGCGCATCGGGTTCTCCAACACCTTTAGCGCGTAGGGCACCGCCATCAGCGCATTGGTGAGGATCACCAGCGCATAGGGCGACTGCGGTAACCCAATTGTATCGCTCAGCAGCAGGAAGAAGCCGGTGGCCAGCACGATGCCCGGCATCGCCAGGATCACCATGCCGCTCAGCTCCAGCGCCTGGCCGCCGTGCAGCTGCTGCCGCAGTTTCAGCTCGCGGCTGCTCCACAGCAGCATCATCGTGAGCGCCACGCACAGCAGCCCGGCGCCGAGGGCGATGCGCAGCGACGTGAACAGCGCCTGCCACAGCACCGGCTGGCGCAGCACGCTGACAATGGCCTGATTGGCGCCGTCGGCGATCACCGCCAGCAGAGGCGGCAGCAGCAGCAGCAGGGCGGCGGCGATCAGCAGAAAATCGCTGATGCGCCGCCACAGGCTGTCTTCCGGATTGCGCCAGCGCTGGGCGTGGGTATGCCCCACCGGCAATGCCTGGCTCAGGCGCTGACTGATCAACACCAGCCCGAGACAACAGCCCAGCTGGATCAGCGCCAGCATGGCGGCACGCCCCAGATCGTAGTCGTAACTCAGCGCCTGGTAGATCGCCAGTTCGATGGTGGTGGCCTGCGGCCCGCCGCCCAGCGACAGCACGGTGGCGAAGCTGGCGAAGCACAGCATGAAGATCAGCGCGCCGCTCGGCAGGATCTGGCGACGCAGCGCCGGCCATTCGACGAAACGGAACTGCTGCCAGCCGTTCATACCCAGTTGGGCGGCCAGCTGGCGCTGCTCCACCGGAATGTTCTCCAGCGCCTGCAGCAACAGGCGGGTGGCCAGCGGCAGGTTAAAGAACAGGTGCGCCAGTAGAATGCCCTGCAGCCCGTAGGGCGAGAAGCCATACTCGACGCCCAGCCAGCCGCACAGCGTCGCCAGCCAGCCCTGGCGCCCATAGACGCTGAGCAGGCCGAACACCGCCACCAGCACCGGCAGCACCAGCGTCATGGCGCACAGCCGCAGCAGCAGCTGCCGGCCGGGGAAACGGCGGCGATAGAGCGCACGCGCCAGCAGAACGGCGGGCAGCACCGAAATCAGCGCCGACAACAGCGCCTGCCAGAAGGTGAAGCGCACCACGTGCCACAGGTAACTGTCCTGCCACAGGCCGCGCCAGTCGCTGTCCGGCGCGTGACGCCACAGTGAGCCCATCGCCAGTGCGGCGACCAGCAGGATCACGCCGGCGGCCAGCAGCCCCGGCCAGAGCCAGCGGGGGATCAGCGGCTGACGGCGGTTTGCCATGCCCGGATCCAACCGCCGCGTTGTTTGGCCACCTCTTCGGCGCTGTATTGCAGCGCGGTCTGCGGCACGTTCATCTGCTCAAAACCGACGGGCAGCGGGGTGTTGATCACCGGGTACATCCAGTTGCCGGTCGGGATGGTGTTCTGGAATGCCGGCGTCACCATGAACTGCATGAAGCGCTCGGCCAGCTCAGGCTGTTTGGCGGCTTTCAGCTTGCCCGCCACTTCCACCTGCAGGTAGTGGCCTTCGCTGAACGTGGCGGCGGCGTAAAGGTCTTTTTTCTCTTCGATCAGGTGATAGGCCGGAGACGTGGTGTAGCTGAGCACCAGGTCGCCTTCGCCTTTCAGGAACAGGCCGTAGGCCTCGCTCCAGCCTTTGGTGACGGTGACGGTCTTCTTCGCCAGCTGCTGCCAGGCGGCCGGCGCCTTGTCGCCATACACTTTTTGCATCCACAGCAGCAGGCCGAGCCCCGGCGTGCTGGTGCGCGGATCTTCGTAGATCACTTTCCAGTTGCGGTCGCCGCTGACCAGCTCCTGCAGGCTTTTCGGCGGGTTCTTCAGTTTTTCTTTGTTGTAGACGAAGGCGAAGTACCCGTAGTCGTAAGGCACGAAGGTCGCGTCCTGCCAGCCGCCCGGCACCGTCAGCTTGGCGGTGTCGACGCCGCTCGGCGCGAACAGGCCGGTTTGCTGCGCCGCCTGCAGCAGGTTGTTGTCCAGCCCCAGCACCACGTCGGCGGCGCTGTTTTTGCCTTCCATGCGCAGGCGGTTCAGCAGCGAGACGCCGTCTTCCAGCGCGACGAACTTCAGTTCACAGCCGCATTCGGCTTCGAAGGCTTTTTTCACCGCCGGGCCAGGGCCCCAGTCGGCGGCGAAGGAATCGTAGGTGTAAACCGTCAGCGTCGGCTTGGCGAACGCCGGCGCGGCGCACAGCAGCAATAAGCAGGGCAGATATTTTTTGACCACGTTGCACTCCTGAAAAATAAGGGGGCAAGGGCATCTGAGGGGGCGAGGCGGCGTCGCCGGTTCGCTGGGCTCAAATCCCTCCGCCGGTATTGACCGGATCAGGTTCGACGGGTGTGCTCTCAGCGGAAAATCGGGCTTATTAGGCGGCCCGGCTCTCCGCACCCCGTTGAGACGGCGCTATTGTAAAGATTAACCGACTTGGGCGAAAGGCGCTTATGTCTCCGGCGGGGCAAACCAGGCGGACTTGAAGTCGAACCAGCCGAGGGTGTTCATCCGCACGCCGCGCATGCTGCGCTGGCCGTGCAGCTGCAGCCAGTGGTGGAACAGCGGATGCAGCTGGTGGTTGCTGACCAGACGCTGGCAGAACTCCGCCAGCGGCAAGCGGTTGGCGCGCCACAGCGCCGCGTCCTGCGCCAGATCTTCGTTCATGCAGTGCTGCATCAGCGGCAGTTCGTACAGCGTGGCGAACAGCGAAAACTCCAGCGGCAGATAGAAGTTGGCGCTGCCGAGCCACAGATCGCTGCGCGCGTCGCCCTGGTGCCAGGTGGCGTAATCCACGCTTTGCACGATCAGGCGGATGCCGTGCTGCGCCAGCAGCGGTTCAATCGCCTGGCGAATGGCGTGAAACTCCGAATGCTCATTGAAGTGGGTCATCGTCAGTTCGGTCAACCCCGCCGGTTTGGGCTGCTGCGCCAGAGCGCGGTTGTGGTGCCAGCGGGGCAGCAGGCCGTACGCCGGCGACCAGTAGCGCTGGTAGAGCGGCCCGGCGCGGCTCAGCAGCGAAATGGGGTTGATCAATTCGCACAGCCAGCTGCGCATGGCGGGGTCGGCGGCCAGCGGGGAGCGCTGATCGAATAGCAAGAAATAACAGCCCTCTTCCAGTCGGCTTTCCAGTTCGTTTTTACCGGTTTCATCGCCCTGCAGCTGCACGCCGGAGTGCACCAGCTCTTCGGAGAACTCCGGCAGCACCCAGATGTTCACCTCGTCAATCAGCGCTCGGTAGCCGAAATAGTCGTCGAAGGCGTGGATCTTCATCTGGCTGGGAAGATTGCGCACCACGCGGTAGGGGCCGGTGCCAACCGGATGGCGGGCGAAATCCGGCAGTTCGCGCCATTCGCGCGGCAGGATCATGGCCTGCACGCTGCCCAGCAGCCAGGGCAGCCAGTGGTCGGGGCTGTGCAGATGCACGTCGATAATGAACGGCGTCGGCGAGGTGACGCTTTCGATATGCGAGAACAGCGGTTGCGAGGTCAGACGCGAGAGGGAAGTGATGACGTCCGCCATCTCCAGCTCGCGGCCGTGATGAAAATGGATCGCCGGGCGCAGGTAAAACCGCCAGTGCAAGGGCGTCAGCGCCTGCCAATGGTGGGACAGATCGGACTCCAGTTCCCCGTTTTCCTCATTTATGCGCGTCAGGCCGTTGAAGATCTGACGCGCCAAATGGGTCTCGGAACGCCGCAGCGCCGAGCCGGGCAGCAGATTGTACAACTGCCGATAGTAGAGCACCCGTAGGATGTGCTTCCCCTGGCGGAAGCTGCGCCCCAGCTGCGACAGCAGCATCTGGCGCACCACGTTTTTGTCGCCCACCAGTTGCACCAGCTGATCGATGCGATCCTGTTCCAGCAACTCCTCGGCCCGCTGTTGCTGCAGCGCCAGGCCGGTGTAGTGGAAGGTTAGCCGCGAACGCTTGCCGCGCCCCGACTCCGCCTGCCAGGTGAGCCAGCCTTCCCGCTGCATGGCGCTCAGCAGGGAACGCACGTGGCGCCGCGAGCAGCTGAGCACCTCCGCCAGATCCTGCAGCGTGGTGTCGGTGGTTTCACCGTGGCAGCGCTGCCACAGGCGGATGAACTGCTGCTGCAATCTGGACGTGGACATAAAAGAGGAACACTCCCGCTTCAACTCGTCAATTTTTCTTTCCCTATATTACGCCGATAATTTTCATCAATGAAAGGGGAGGACGTAATCATGAAAGCTTTCTTATCCAAACCGTTCTATCAGCGCTATTTCCGCGCGGTGCGCCGCCAGCGCGCCGACTGGCTGAGCCTGGTGCCCGAACAGGCACGGCTGGCGATGCTGGCGCACCTGACGCAATGGGACATTAAAGAGATGACCGATAAGCAGTATCGCGAGCACCTGTAGGGGCTGCGGCAACAAGTTTCTGAGTAATGGTGCTGTTTCACCAGCCAGTGGGGCGACCCACTGGTTTTTTTATGCGCGGTCATGGCGATGCGCTTGCTTTTTCCTCGCCGTGGCCTAAGGTTCTTTCTTCTGCTTTGAGGTCAGGGAAGACGATATGCAACGCCTGAGCCGCTTGTCACTGCGCATTAACCCCATCTTCGCCGCCTTCCTGCTGATCGCTTTTCTCTCCGGCATCGCCGGCGCGTTGCTGACGCCGACGCTCAGTCTGTTTCTGACCACCGAAGTCAAAGTGCGGCCGCTGTGGGTCGGGCTGTTTTACACCGCCAACGCGGTGGCCGGCATCGTGGTCAGCTTCCTGCTGGCCAAACGTTCCGACACCCGCGGCGATCGGCGCAGGTTGATCCTGCTGTGCTGCCTGATGGCGGTCGGCAACTGCCTGCTGTTCGCCTTTAACCGCGACTACCTGACGCTGATCACCGCCGGGGTGCTGATGTCCGCCGTTGCCAACACCGCCATGCCGCAGATTTTCGCGTTGGCGCGGGAATACGCCGACAGCGAGGCGCGTGAAGTGGTGATGTTCAGCTCGGTGATGCGCGCCCAGCTTTCGCTGGCGTGGGTGATCGGCCCGCCGCTGTCGTTTGCGCTGGCGCTGAACTACGGGTTCACCGTGATGTTCCTGATCGCCGCCGCCACCTTCGCGGTTTGCGTGCTGCTGGTGGGATTTATGCTGCCTTCGGTGCCGCGTGCGGCGGAGAATGGGGGGCTGCAGGGCGGGATGTCTGCGCCGATCGCGCCCGCCAGCGCCTGGCGCAATCGCGATGTGCGGCTGCTGTTCATCGCTTCGATGCTGATGTGGACCTGCAATACCTTGTATATCATCGATATGCCGCTGTATATCACCGCCGAACTCGGGTTGCCGGAAGGGCTGGCCGGGGTGCTGATGGGCACTGCCGCCGGGTTGGAAATCCCGGCAATGCTGCTGGCCGGTTATTACGTCAAACGCTTCGGCAAGCGCAACATGATGCTGCTGGCGGTGGCGGCGGGCGTGCTGTTTTATCTCGGGCTGACGGTGTTGGCGACCAAGCCGGCCCTGATCGCGCTGCAACTGCTTAACGCGGTGTTTATCGGCATCGTCGCCGGTATCGGCATGCTCTATTTTCAGGATTTGATGCCGGGCCGGCCGGGCGCCGCCACCACGCTGTTCACCAACAGCATCTCTACCGGGGTGATCCTGGCCGGGGTGCTGCAGGGCGCGCTGGTGGAGAATTTCGGTCATGGTTCGGTGTATTGGATGGCGGCGCTGCTGGCGCTGGCGGCGCTCGGGATGAGCGCCAAAGTGCGTGAAGTGTGAGGTTAAACGACGGCATTCTTGATGCAAGTCATTGAGAAGGCTAAGCCGGACGCTCAAGCTGAAGGCATATGGCGCGCGATCGCTGCGCCCACGCCCATCTCGCTATTGAGATGCCGCCCTGTCGTTTAGAACAGTGGGAACGTTATGGATAAACTCACACCGCTCAAACCGCTTCCTTCCCTGTGCGCCCTTGGCGCCACGCTGATTATCTGGTTCCTCATTCCCGTGCCGGAGGGCGTTGCGCCCAACGCCTGGCAACTGCTGGCGCTGTTTATCGGCACCATCATCGCCATCATCGGCAAGGCGATGCCGATCGGCGCGGTTTCGGTGATCGCCATCGCTCTGGTGGCGGTGACCGGCGTCACCAATCCGGGCAAGCCGGGCGCCGCGCTGGACGATGCGCTCAGCGGTTTCTCCAACCAGCTGATCTGGCTGATCGGCTTTTCGATCATGATTTCCCTCAGCCTGAACAAAACCGGGCTGGGCGCGCGCATTGGCTATTACTTTATTTCGCTGTTCGGCAAGAAGACGCTGGGCATCGCTTACGCGCTGACGCTGGCGGAAACCACGCTGGCGCCGGTGACGCCGAGCAACACCGCGCGCGGCGGCGGCATCATTCACCCGATCATGAAGTCGATCGCCGACAGCTTCGGCTCCAAACCCGAGCTCAATACCTCCGGCAAAATAGGCCGCTACCTGTCGTTGGTAAACTACAATATCAACCCGATCACCTCGGCGATGTTTATCACCGCCACCGCGCCTAACCCGTTGATCGTCAGCCTGATCGCCAAAGGCACCCACGGCAGCTTCGAACTGTCCTGGTCGATGTGGGCGATTGCCGCCCTGGTGCCGGGGCTGTGTTCGCTGCTCGTGATGCCGCTGGTCATCTACCTGCTGTATCCGCCGGAGGTGAAAAGCACGCCGGACGCGCCGCGCTTTGCGCGCGAAAAACTGCAGACGCTGGGGCCGGTGACGCTGCCGGAGAAAATTACTCTCGGGGTGTTCGCGCTGCTGTTGGTGCTGTGGGCCGGCATTCCGGCGATGATTTTCGGCCCGGCGCTGGCGGTCAATCCCACCACCGCGGCGCTGATCGGCCTGGCGGTGCTGCTGGCTACCGGGGTGCTGAGCTGGGAGGATGTGCTGAAGCATAAAGGGGCCTGGGACACCGTGGTGTGGTTCTCGGCGCTGGTGATGATGGCCAGCTTCCTCGGCAAGCTGGGGCTGATCGGCTGGCTGTCGCAAACCGTCGGCAACGGCATCGACCGTATGGGCATGAGCTGGGTGGGCGGTACGATCTTGCTGACCCTCATCTATTTGTATTCACATTATTTCTTCGCCAGCACCACCGCGCACGTGACGGCGATGTTCGCCGCCTTCTTCGCCGCCGGCATCGCGCTCGGGGCCCCGCCGGCGTTGCTGGGCCTGATCCTGGCGTTCTCTTCTTCGCTGATGATGTCGCTGACCCATTACGGCACCGGCACCGCGCCGATCGTCTTTGGCTCCGGCTATGTGACGCTGGGGGAGTGGTGGAAAGCGGGATGGGTGATGAGCGTGGTTAACCTGCTGATCTGGATGCTGATCGGCGGGGCATGGTGGAAGCTGCTGGGCTACTGGTGAGGAAAGAATTCACCCGCCGGGCGGCGGGTGAAGTGAAGGGGATTAATTCAGAAACGCCGGTTGCTGCGCTTCGTAGCGGGAGATGTCCGCTTCGTGCTGCAGCGTCAGGCCGATGCTGTCCAACCCGTTGATCATGCAGTGGCGGCGGAAGCTGTCGATTTCGAACGGATAGCTTTTGCCGCCGGCGTTGACCGTCTGGTTCTCCAGATCCACCACGAACTCCGTCCCCTCGTTGGCGTCCACCAGTTTGAACAGCTCGTCCACCTGCTGCTCGCTCAGCGTCACCGGCAACAGCTGATTGTTGAACGAGTTGCCGTAGAAGATGTCGGCGAAGCTCGGCGCGATCACCACTTTGAACCCGTAGTCGGTCAGCGCCCAGGGGGCGTGTTCGCGCGAAGAGCCGCAGCCGAAGTTTTCGCGCGCCAACAGGATGCTGGCGCCTTTATAGCGCGGTTTGTTCAGCACGAACGCCGGGTTCGGTTGCTGGCCGGCGTCGTCGAGGAAGCGCCAGTCGTTGAACAGGTGCTGGCCGAAACCGGTGCGGGTGACCTTCTGTAAAAACTGCTTGGGAATAATGGCGTCGGTGTCGACGTTGGCCGCATCCAAAGGCACCACTAAGCCGGTATGTTGAGTAAATTTAGCCACGTTAGCCCCTTAGTGAATATCACGGATGTCGGCGAAGTGACCGGCGACGGCGGCCGCGGCGGCCATCGCCGGGCTGACCAGGTGGGTGCGCCCGCCGCGGCCCTGACGCCCTTCGAAGTTACGGTTGCTGGTGGACGCGCAGCGCTCGCCCGGATTCAGACGGTCGTTGTTCATCGCCAGACACATTGAGCAACCCGGCAAACGCCATTCGAAACCGGCTTCGATAAAGATTTTGTCCAACCCTTCGGCTTCCGCCTGGGCCTTCACCGGGCCGGATCCCGGCACCACGATGGCCTGCACGCCGCTGGCGACCTTGCGCCCTTTGGCGATAGCCGCCGCCGCGCGCAGATCTTCGATGCGTGAGTTGGTGCAGGAGCCGATGAACACTTTGTCGATCGGCACGTCGGTCAATTTGATGCCCGGCTTCAAATCCATGTAGGCCAGCGCTTTCTCGGCGGAGGCGCGCTCGACCGGATCGCTGAACGATTCCGGCGCCGGGATCGCCTGATTGACGGCGATCACTTGGCCGGGATTGGTGCCCCAGGTGACCTGCGGCGCGATCTCTTCGGCGCGCAGCGTCACCACGGTATCGAACTGGGCGTCGACGTCGGACTTCAGCGTGCGCCAATAGGCGACCGCCTGCTCCCAGTTTTCGCCGGTTGGCGCAAACTGACGCCCCTTCAGATAGGCGAAGGTGGTGTCATCCGGTGCGACCAGCCCGGCCTTGGCGCCCATTTCGATCGCCATGTTGCACAGGGTCATGCGGCCTTCCATGCTCAACGCTTCGATCGCCTTGCCGCAGAACTCCACCACGTGGCCGGTGCCGCCGGCGCTGCCGGTTTTGCCGATCACCGCCAGCACGATGTCTTTGGCGGTGATGCCCTCGGCGGCGTCGCCGGTGACTTCAATCTTCATGGTCTTGGCGCGGCCCTGTTTCAGGGTCTGGGTCGCCAGCACGTGTTCCACTTCGGAAGTGCCGATGCCGAACGCCAGCGAGCCGAAAGCGCCGTGGGTGGCGGTGTGCGAGTCGCCGCAGACGATGGTCATGCCCGGCAGCGTCATGCCTTGCTCAGGCCCGATCACGTGCACGATGCCCTGGAACGGGTGATTCAGGTCATACAGCGAAACGCCGAATTCCGCGCAGTTCTTGATCAACTCCTGCATCTGGATGCGCGCCATTTCGCCGCTGGCGTTGATGTCTTTGGTTTGGGTCGACACGTTGTGATCCATGGTGGCGAAGGTTTTGCCGGGCTGGCGCACCTTGCGGCCCATGGCGCGCAGGCCGTCGAACGCCTGCGGCGAGGTGACTTCGTGCACCAGGTGACGGTCGATATACAGCAACGGCGTTTCGTTCGGCGCTTCGTGCACCACGTGGGCGTCGTACAGCTTCTGGTATAAGGTCTTGGCCATGTTATGCCCCCTGAGCTACAAAGCGGGCGATGATGTCGCCCATTTCATCGGTGCTGACGGCTTTGCCGTCACCGGCCAGATCGGCTGTGCGGTAGCCCTGTTCCAGCGCCTGGTTGATGGCGCGCTCCACGGCGTCGGCCGCTTCATCGGCGCCCAGGCTGTAACGCAGCAGCAGGGTGGCGGACAGGATCTGCGCAATCGGGTTGGCGATGCCTTTGCCTGCAATATCCGGCGCGGAACCGCCCGCCGGTTCGTACAGACCGAAGCCTTGCTCATTCAGGCTGGCGGACGGCAGCATGCCCATTGAGCCGGTGATCATCGCGCACTCGTCGGACAGAATGTCGCCGAACAGATTGGAGCACAGCAGCACGTCGAACTGGGACGGATCCTTGATCAACTGCATGGTGGCGTTGTCGATATACATGTGCGACAGCGATACGTCCGGGTAATCCTTGGCGACCTGATTGACCACTTCACGCCACAGAATGGAGCTTTGCAGCACGTTGGCCTTGTCGATCGACGTCACTTTGTGGCGGCGCTTGCGGGCGGATTCGAAGGCGATGCGCGCGATGCGTTCAATCTCGAAACGGTGATACACCTCGGTATCGAAGGCGCGTTCCTGCATGCCCTGGCCTTCGCGGCCCTTCGGCTGGCCGAAATAGATGCCGCCGGTCAATTCGCGCACGCACAGAATGTCGAAGCCGCGGGCGGCGATGTCGGCGCGCAGCGGGCAGAATGCCTCCAACCCTGGATACAAGCGCGCCGGGCGCAGGTTGCTGAACAGTTTGAAGTGCTTGCGCAGCGGCAACAGCGCGCCGCGTTCCGGCTGCTCGGCCGGCGGCAGGTGTTCCCATTTCGGGCCGCCCACCGAGCCGAACAAGATGGCGTCGGCCTGCTCGCAGCCGGCGACGGTCGCCGCCGGCAACGGACTGCCGTGGCGATCGATGGCGATGCCGCCGACGTCGTACTCGGCGGTGGTGATGCGAATGTCAAAGCGTTGACGCACCGCGTCCAACACTTTGCGCGCCTGAGCCATTACTTCCGGGCCGATGCCGTCTCCGGGCAAGACGGCAATGTGATAAGTCTTCGTCATGTTCACACCGTTTCCTGATTATTTTGATGTTTGTTTTGCTGCAGGCGCTGCTTTTCTTTTTCTACCTGCTGTGAGCGCCAAATATTGTTCAACACGTGCACCATCGCCTTGGCGGAGGATTCGACGATGTCGGTCGCCAGACCCACGCCGTGGAAGCGGCGGCCGTTGTAAGAGACCACGATATCCACCTGGCCCAACGCGTCGCGGCCATGGCCCTTGGCGGTCAACTGGTACTTCACCAGCTCGATCGGGTAGTCGGTGATGCGATTTATCGCCTGATAGACCGCATCGACCGGGCCGTTGCCGGTGGCGGCTTCGGCTTTCTCTTCGCCGCCGCAGATCAGTTTCACCGAGGCGGTGGCCATGATGCTGCTGCCGGACTGCACGCTGAAGTAACCCAGGCTGAAGTGCTCCGGCTCTTCCTGCTGTTTGTTGATGAAGGCCAGCGCCTCCAGATCGTAGTCGAATACCTGGCCCTTTTTGTCGGCCAGCTTCAGGAAGGCGGCGTACAGGCTATCCAGGTTGTAATCCTGTTCCTGGTAGCCCATCTCTTCCATGCGGTGTTTCACCGCCGCGCGGCCGGAGCGGGAGGTCAGGTTCAACTGCACGTCTTTCAGGCCGATCGACTGCGGGGTCATGATTTCGTAGTTTTCGCGGTTCTTCAGCACGCCGTCCTGGTGAATGCCGGAGGAGTGGGCGAAGGCATTGGAGCCGACGATCGCCTTGTTGGCCGGGATCGGCATGTTGCACAGCTGGCTGACGATCTGGCTGGTGCGGAAGATTTCCTGGTGATTGATGTTGGTGTGCACGTTCATGATGTCCTGGCGCACTTTAATCGCCATGATTACTTCTTCCAGCGAACAGTTGCCTGCGCGTTCACCAATGCCGTTCAGGGTGCCTTCCACCTGGCGGGCGCCGGCCTGCACCGCGGCGATGGAGTTGCCGACCGCCATGCCCAAATCGTCGTGGCAGTGCACGGAGATGATGGCTTTGTCGATGTTCGGCACGCGGTCATACAGGGTCGTGATGATGCCGCCGAACTGGTTTGGCGTGGTGTAGCCGACGGTGTCCGGGATATTGATGGTGGTGGCGCCGGCGTTGATGGCGGCTTCAACCACGCGACACAGATTGTCGATCGGCGTGCGGCCGGCGTCTTCACAGGAGAACTCCACGTCGTCGGTGTAGTTGCGGGCGCGTTTTACCGAGCGCACCGCCATCTCCAGCACTTCGTCGAACGAGCGCTTCAGCTTCGATTCGATGTGCAGGGTCGAGGTGGCCAGGAATACGTGGATGCGGAACGCTTCGGCGACGCGCAGCGCTTCGGCGGCCACGTCAATGTCTTTGTCCACGCAGCGGGCCAGGCCGCAGACGCGGCTATTCTTGATCTGGCGCGCGATGGTTTGCACCGACTCGAAGTCGCCCGGCGAAGAGACCGGGAAGCCGACTTCCATCACGTCAACGCCCATTCTTTCCAGCGCCAGCGCAATCTGAATCTTCTCTTTTACGCTCAGGCTGGCCTGCAGCGCCTGCTCGCCATCACGCAGCGTGGTATCGAAAATAATGACTTGTTGGCTCATCGGTGCATTCCTTATCGTGTTGATTTCACGCTAAGCGGGCAAAAAAAAACCCGCGCAGTAGCGCGGGTTTCTTATGGGTGATCGGCTGAGTCAGCTCCGAACTTCGTCCATAGGCATACCGCGCAAACAAGATGCGTTAAGTAGTAGGCCTAGTAGACGGTGAGTACGGATCATAAGGGTTCAGCTTCTCTTAAATTGGGTGTCTGCCTAATTTGATACGTGATTGGCCTGGCGATGTCAACACCTGATTGAATGCGGGGACAATGCATCAGCCCATTAGCTAAACAGAGGATCATTCGGCAAAAAAACGACGCCTTAGAGAAAAAAATGGGACCAGTTTGCGTGCTGCTTAGCATAAACGAATCGAATATATACTGCGCTAATTGCTTCTGGATTTCGTTGCGTTAAGATTTGTGATGAAAAAAACAAGAGGGATTAATCACGGGGAGCAATGAAATAACATTTTCAATTCAAATGGTTTAAATTGAACTCATATGAATAATTGATTGTTTTAGTCATAATATAACAAAATAATGCGTTTTTACACAAAGTGAGCGGTGTTTTTAGATGGTTTGATTGCTTATGATGTGTTTTTATAGTTTGTCTCATACAGTGCGGCGACGTTGTTCAATTGTATTAATCATTGTTGATACCTAATTATTAGTACTACCCAGGTGGCATTCTTCTCGCTGACGGGGGATGCTGCTGACATGTATTCCATATACGACTTATATCGTGTCGATAACACGAGGTTTTTTATCGGTTGATGACGGTAATGGCAGAATTTGTCGTGCAAAGATAAGACAATGCGGCGTTTCATTGTTTGTCGAGCATAAGGATTAGATTATCTACACAGGATTTAGTGGAGTGAAATATGGCTGAATATGATTCAGAAATCGCCATGGTCAAAGAGCCGGCGGACATTCATTTGCGCAGCGTCGATCTTAATTTACTGACGGTGTTTGACGCCGTGATGCAAATGCAAAATATTACGCGAGCCGCTAATTCGTTAGGGATGTCGCAGCCGGCGGTGAGCAATGCGGTAGCGCGCCTGAAGGTGATGTTCAACGACGAACTGTTCGTGCGCTGCGGCCGCGGGATCCAGCCCACCATGCGGGCCAGGCAGCTGTTCGGGCCGGTGCGGCAAGCGCTGCAGCTGGTGCAGAATGAGTTGCCGGGATCTGAGTTTGAGCCGCTGACCAGCACGCGAGCGTTCTCCCTGTCGCTGTGCAGCCCGCTCGATTTGCGTCTGGGCGCCGGGATAATTAATCACGTCAAACAGATAGCGCCGCAGCTTAACCTGCAAATAAAGTCATACATTAACAATAATATTGAACATCAATTGCGTTATCAGGACGTCGAGTTTGTCATCGGCTACAGCCGTTTCGAGTCGGCGGAGTTTCGCAGCCTGGCGATGTTCGACGACGAATTAGTGCTGGCGGTTGCGCAGGCGCACCCGAGAATAGGCGAGGAGGTGACGCCGGAGCACATGCTGGCCGAGCAGCATGCTGCGGTTTCCCTGGAAAGTTTTGGATCGTTCAGTAAACCTTTTTATTCAGACGAGCCGATGCTGCGTGCCGTGACGCAGCAGTGCACGGATCTTTACAGCGTGTTGAATATGGTGTCGCAAACGGAAATGGTGGCGATTGCGCCCGCCTGGTTGGTGCGACAGCTGACGGAGGCGTTGAAAATAAAGGCGGTTCCTTTATGTGGCAACGATAATAAAGCCACCTGCTACCTATCCTGGCATGAATCTTCAGAGCGGGATAAAGGCCACCAGTGGATGAAATCTGTCCTGATTGAGGCGGGTAACCCAAAGTAAAGCGATAAAGATGGGAGCCATATAAAGATAATATTCAACTGAGCGTTTTTTTCTCATGATAAAAACTAAGAACTATCTGTGTTTTTATTAAGATATTTCTTGGTTTTGCGGCGATAGAATAACTTATTATTAGGGTAAATTTGTTCATTTAGCGAAAACAATTAATATAAATTAATATTCTGATTTTTACTTTCCAGTTGGGATTTTAAACTAACTCGATGTGGCGGCCCGAACGGGCCGCGTTTTATGGCCGCCATCAAACCTTTTCCTTCCCATTCTGTCCAACCCATGAAAGCGCGAAAGCCGGCTTGAGTTTTGGCTCACACTTCTACGCTGAAATCGCTTTTCCCCCTGCCTGAGAGTAGGTAGACTGCGCGGAAAAAAGTAAACACGTGTAAGCTGAGATGAGGGCCGCAAGGCGTCGTTCAGGCTTAACGGTATGATTCATTTCAGGCTTAGAGCACTATGATCACTAATCTGCTGCAATACCATTTGATCCATCGTATACAGCATCAAATCACCCACCGAGCCGATCGCACAGCATTTCGCCAATGGTCGCCCAACGGCGAGTTTCAACTGACCTGGGGAGCGGCGGCTGCCCGCATTGATCGCATTGCCGCCGGGCTGCTGGCGCTGGGCGCCGAAGTGCAAGAACGTATCGGTATCTTCGCCAATAACACGATGGCCTGGTCGTTGACCGATCTCGCGATCCTGCACCTGCGTGGCGTCAGCGTACCGCTCTATTCCACCAATACGCCGGCGCAGGCGGCCTTCGTCATCAATGACGCTGACATTCGCATCCTGTTCGTCGGCGAACAGGCGCAGTTGGACGCCGCCATCGCGCTGCGCGGCGTCTGTCCGCAACTGCGTCATATTATCGTGTTCGACGAGGATGCCGATCTGCGCGATTGCGAGATAGCCCAACACCTGAGCGCCTTCGAGCATGCCGTCGATCCGGCGGCTTTTATCGCTCAACGTCGGCAGCGCATTGAAGAGTGCGACCTGCAGGATCTCTTCACCCTGATCTATACCTCGGGCACCACCGGCGAGCCGAAAGGGGTGATGCTGGATTATCGCAACCTGGCGGCACAGCTCTACCTGCATGATGAGAGACTGACGGTCGGCGAAGAGGATGTGTCGCTCAGTTTCCTGCCGCTGTCGCACGTGTTTGAGCGTGCCTGGAGCTTCTTTGTCATGCATTCCGGCGCGCAGAACGTTTTCCTGCCGAACACCGACTGGGTTCGGGA
Source organism: Serratia sp. JKS296 (assembly GCF_900215445.1). Lineage (NCBI taxonomy): Bacteria > Pseudomonadati > Pseudomonadota > Gammaproteobacteria > Enterobacterales > Yersiniaceae > Serratia > Serratia sp. JKS296. The sequence goes on along the minus strand of NZ_OCMX01000001.1, from coordinate 4,243,587 downwards.
AGCGATGGGGCAGGTGCGGCCGACGTTAATGTGCGCGGTGCCGCGTTTCTACGAGAAGATTTTCAGCGCGGTGCATGAAAAAGTGGCGCGTGCCCCTTGGCTGCGCCGCGCGCTGTTCCACTGGGCGATCGTCTGCGGGGAGCGCAAGTTCCTGCAAGAGCGGGCCGGCAAACCGTTGGGCAAACTGTTCGAATTCTCTCACCGCTGGGCCGACAAGCTGGTATTGAGCAAGCTGCGCGGTATCCTCGGCGGCCGGGTGCGCTTCCTGCCGGCGGCGGGCGCCAAGTTGGATGACAATGTGATCCTGTTTTTCCAGGCGATGGGCGTCAACATCAAGTACGGTTACGGCATGACCGAAACCTGTGCGACCGTGTCCTGCTGGGAAGAAGGGCATTTCCGCTTCGGCTCTATCGGCAAACCGCTGCCGCAGGTCGAGGTGCGCATCGGTGAAGAAAATGAAATCCAGGTGCGCGGGCCTATCGTGATGCGCGGCTATTTCAACAAACCGTTGGAAACCGCCGCGACCTTTACCGCAGACGGCTGGCTGAAAACCGGCGACGCCGGGGCGATCGATGAAGAGGGCAATCTGTTCATCACCGAGCGCCTTAAGGATTTGATGAAAACCTCTGGCGGCAAATACATCGCGCCGCAGATGCTGGAAGGCACGTTGGCGCAGGACCGCTTTATCGAGCAGGTGGCGATCATCGCCGATGCGCGCAAGTTCGTTTCCGCGCTGATCGTGCCGTGCTTTGAGTCGCTGGAAGAGTACGCGAAGTCAGTCAACCTGAAGTATCAGGATCGCCTGGAGCTGCTGCGCAACGGCGAGATCCTCGCGATGTTCGAAAAGCGCCTGCGCGAGATGCAAAAGGAGCTGGCGCGCTTCGAACAGGTGAAGAAGTTCACTCTGCTGCCGGCGGCTTTTTCCATGGAGTTGGGGGAGCTGACGCCAACCCTGAAGCTGCGCCGCAAAGTGATCCTGCAGCGCTATCAGCGCGAAATCGACTCGATGTACCGGGAACAGGCCTGACGCCGCCGCCGGGCCACGTGCCCGGCGAAAAAAGCGGCATATCCTTCACCTGATTTAGTTCTGTAATTTTCCTCCTGTTCGAAACAATGCCTAGCCCAACAACCCTGAGGCTAGCGCATTGTTTTTATAAAGCTGCGATCTCCAGCCGCTTGGCAATAACCCCGCCGCCGTTAAGCCATTTTGCCGTTTGCCTGCCCCATATTCTGACGTTATGTTAATTCGATAGCGACAACCCATAAAAATTTAGGGGCATTGCCCCGCAGCAGGCGCTACGTTCCGGCGCCAGAGAAGAATAAGCAAGCCTGGAGGCAAACCCATGGAGATGTTGTCAGGAGCCGAGATGGTCGTCCGATCGTTGATCGATCAGGGCGTTAAACATGTATTCGGCTACCCCGGCGGGGCGGTGCTCGATATCTACGACGCCCTGCATACGGTCGGAGGGATCGATCATATTCTGGTGCGCCACGAGCAAGGGGCAGTGCACATGGCCGACGGTTACGCGCGCGCCACCGGCGAAGTGGGCGTGGTGCTGGTGACCTCCGGCCCCGGCGCCACCAACGCCATTACCGGCATCGCCACCGCCTATATGGACTCGATACCGATGGTGGTGCTGTCGGGGCAGGTGCCCAGCTCGCTGATCGGCTACGACGCCTTCCAGGAGTGCGATATGGTGGGGATTTCTCGGCCGGTGGTGAAGCACAGCTTCCTGGTGAAACGTACCGAAGACATCCCGGCGGTGTTGAAGAAGGCCTTTTACCTGGCTTCCAGCGGCCGCCCCGGCCCGGTGGTGATCGATCTGCCGAAAGACATCGTCGGCCCGGCGGTGCGGATGCCTTATGCCTACCCGCAGGACGTGAGCATGCGTTCTTATAACCCGACGGTGCAGGGCCATCGCGGGCAAATCAAACGCGCGTTGCAAACCATCCTGGCGGCCAAGAAGCCGGTGATGTATGTCGGCGGCGGCGCGATCAACGCCGGTTGCGAAGCCGAACTGCTGGCGTTGGCGGAGCAGCTGAACCTGCCGGTGACCAGCAGCCTGATGGGACTGGGCGCTTTCCCCGGCACCCATCGCCAGAGTGTCGGCATGCTCGGCATGCACGGCACTTATGAAGCCAACAAAACCATGCACCATGCCGACGTGATCTTCGCCGTCGGCGTGCGTTTCGACGATCGCACGACCAACAATCTGGCCAAATACTGCCCGGATGCTACCGTGCTGCATATCGATATCGATCCGACCTCGATCTCCAAAACGGTGGATGCCGATATTCCGATCGTCGGCGATGCCAAACAGGTGTTGGTGCAGATGCTGGAGCTGTTGGCGCAGGATGACAAGGCGCAGGATCACGATGCGTTGCGCGATTGGTGGCAGTCTATTGAACAGTGGCGCGCCCGCGACTGTTTGGGGTACGACAAAAACAGCGGCACCATCAAGCCGCAGGCGGTGATCGAAACCCTGCATCGCCTGACCAAAGGCGACGCCTATGTGACCTCCGACGTGGGGCAGCACCAGATGTTCGCCGCGCTCTATTACCCGTTCGACAAACCGCGCCGTTGGATCAACTCCGGCGGCCTCGGCACCATGGGCTTCGGCCTGCCGGCGGCATTGGGCGTCAAGCTGGCGCTGCCGGAGGAAACCGTGGTGTGCGTCACCGGCGACGGCAGCATCCAGATGAACATTCAGGAGCTGTCCACCGCGCTGCAATATAACCTGCCGGTGGTGGTGGTGAACCTCAACAACCGTTATCTGGGCATGGTCAAGCAGTGGCAGGACATGATTTATTCCGGCCGCCACTCGCAGTCTTACATGGATTCGCTGCCGGACTTTGTCAAGCTGGCTGAGGCTTACGGCCATGTCGGCATCGCCATCCGCACGCCGGATGAGCTGGAAAGCAAGCTGGCGCAGGCGCTGGCGGAAAAAGAGAGGCTGGTGTTCGTCGACGTGACCGTCGATGAAACCGAACATGTTTACCCGATGCAGATCCGCGGCGGAAGCATGGACGAAATGTGGCTTAGCAAAACGGAGAGGACCTGATCATGCGCCGTATTTTATCTGTCTTGCTGGAAAACGAATCCGGCGCCCTCTCGCGCGTGGTGGGGTTGTTCTCCCAGCGCGGTTACAACATCGAGAGCCTGACGGTGGCGCCGACCGACGATCCGACGCTGTCGCGCATGACTATCCAGACCGTCGGCGACGAGAAAGTGCTGGAGCAGATTGAGAAGCAGTTGCACAAGCTGGTGGACGTGCTGCGCGTTAGCGAGCTGGTGCAGGGCGCCCACGTCGAGCGCGAGATCATGCTGGTGAAGCTGCAGGCCAGCGGCTACGGCCGTGAAGAGGTGAAGCGCTGCGCCGACATTTTCCGCGGCCAGATCGTAGATGTGACGGCGACGCTGTATACGGTGCAGCTGGCCGGCACCAGCGATAAACTGGACGCCTTCCTGAGCGCGGTGCGTGAAGTGGCGGAGATCGTGGAAGTGGCGCGTTCCGGCGTGGTCGGCGTGTCGCGCGGCGACAAAATTATGCGCTGAGCGTGGTCTGGCGGCGAATAATTCGGGGCGCGGCGTGGCTGCGCCCTTTGTTTTTCGGTATTTTTTGCCCGATTGCTGGCACCTTTCGGCAAAAGCGGTTGCTAGGTAGTGTTTTCTGCTGTTAGATCGCAGAGGCTGGATTGAATAACCGTACGGGATGCCATGGTTAATCCGAGCACAGCCTTCACTTCTATTTTCAGCGTCATTAAGGGGTTAATGTGAAACTGGATGAAATCGCGCGTCTCGCGGGCGTTTCGCGCACGACGGCCAGTTATGTCATCAACGGCAAGGCGAAGCAGTATCGTGTCAGCGATAAAACCGTCGAGAAAGTGATGGCCGTGGTTAGGGAGCACAACTATCACCCGAATGCCGTCGCGGCAGGGCTGCGCGCCGGGCGCACCCGTTCTATCGGTCTGGTGATCCCGGATCTGGAAAATACCAGCTATACCCGTATCGCCAACTACCTGGAGCGTCAGGCGCGCCAGCGTGGTTATCAATTGCTGATCGCCTGTTCCGAAGATCAGCCGGACAACGAAATGCGCTGTATCGAGCATTTGCTGCAGCGTCAGGTGGACGCCATCATCGTTTCCACCGCCTTGCCGCCGGAGCACCCCTTCTATCAACGCTGGGCCAACGATCCGCTGCCGATCATCGCGCTGGACCGCGCGTTGGATCGCGAACATTTCATCAGCGTCGTCGGGGCCGACGAGGAAGATGCCTTTGCGCTGGCGCAGGAGCTGCGCACCTTCCCGGCTGAATCGGTGCTGTATCTGGGCGCCTTGCCGGAGCTTTCGGTCAGCTTCCTGCGTGAGCAGGGCTTCCGCCGGGCCTGGCAAGAGGATCCCCGCCACGTCGATTACCTGTATGCCAACAGCTATGAGCGTGAAGCCGCCGGCGCGCTGTTTGCCGAATGGCTGAAGACGCACCCGATGCCGCAGGCGCTGTTCACCACCTCGTTCTCGCTGTTGCAGGGAGTGATGGACGTGACGCTGAAGCAACGCGGCCGTTTGCCGACCGATCTGGCGATTGCCACCTTCGGCGACCATGAACTGTTGGATTTCCTGGAGTGCCCGGTGCTCGCGGTGGCGCAGCGCCATCGTGACGTGGCCGAACGCGTGCTGGAGCTGGTGTTGGCCAGCCTGGACGAACCGCGTAAACCCAAGCCTGGATTGACGCGTATTCGCCGCAATCTGTTCCGCCGCGGCAGCCTGAGCCGCAAGTAGTTTGCCTGGCAGGAGCCCCCGCGTTGGCGGGCTCCTGGTTTAGACGTAGTCCGCCACCCGGAACAGCCGCCGGCAGTATTCCAGGAAATAGCCATACACCACGCCCATCGCCATGGAGACCAGCGCATTGCTGGTTACCGCCGCCAGCATTTGTTGGCCGTCGGCGCCTACGCTCCATAGAATGGCGGCATAAACCGGCGACTGGAAGCTGACGTAGGCCAGCAGATCGGCGAGGTTGCGCAGCAGGAACTGGCCGCGCGGGCAGCGGCGCGCCGTGCGGATAAACAGATCGCGATAGCGGCCGTAAGGCCAGGCGATCAGGATGTTGACCGGGATCGACAGCAGGCGCGAAGAGAGGGATTGCTGGAAGCTCATGCCTGAGATCAACACTTCTATCGCCATGCCGGCGATAAAGCAGTACACCACCAGTGCGAACGTATCGGCAGCGGCGCTACGCCAGTGAGTCGCGGGCGAAAGCATGCGTCATCCTCTTTGGTTAAAATTCTGTTAAGTTATTAATTGTTGGATGTTAAGGCTGGTTTTTTGCCTTTTTTATAGTGTACTAATCTGAATTGTCTTTTTTAACTAGGTTTATATTTTTATTTTTAACATTTGTTCGCTTTTTGTCCCGCAGAGCTGGGGCATAGGATGGGGCGGAGAGATTAAAATCGGCGTTTTTAAATAAATCGATTAAAAACATAAGGTTGCGATTTTTCGTTTTTGAAGGGGATTTTTCCGGCAAAAATTGTGGAAATAAAGGTGTAAGAAAATGAAACCATAATTGTAAACAGGTATTTTGGGAATAATCTTACCAAATTGATTTGAATCGAAATTACTTCTGCTCGTAATATCCGAGCCATTTATTTTTATCGCGCCCTCATCACGGCGGTGCAAATTGAAGTAAAATAGCGCCCGGCTTTACGGTGAATAACGATTGAGCGTTATTAACTCAAGGGGTTATGGCCTTATTCCGCGATCGGTTCGCCTGGCGCCGAGCCTTGGCGGGCGCGGCTCGCCAGCGGTTACAGCCCTGAGATTGCCGAGCTGAAAAATGAGACATGGCTTGCAGAAGGAAGTAATGAGTTAATTAATCGCCAGTTCGTCAGGTTTTTAATCAGATTCTTTCCGCTTAGAAAATTCTCTCCGTTTATCATGGTGTTAATTTTTAATCGTCGAATAATCAGAGTTTCTTTCGCGAGTCAGCTCCCAAAATGACCAGAGAAATATTGCCAAAGCGCTGGCGCTCTGGCTTGACAAGGTTTTCATACCCTCCGTAAACTCCATTGTGTGGGAATTTGTGGGGTAAAGTGGTGAAAACGGTCACTAAGGGGTAGCTCAGGAATGTTCCGTGGAGCGACGATGGTCAACCTCGACAGCAAAGGGCGGCTCGCCGTACCTACCCGATATCGGGAATTGCTCAACGAGGAATCGCAAGGCCAAATGGTCTGTACCATTGACCTCCATCAGCCCTGCCTGCTGCTTTATCCTTTGCCCGAATGGGAAATTATTGAACAAAAATTATCACGTCTGTCGAGCATGAATCCCGCCGAGCGCCGCGTTCAGCGCCTGCTGCTGGGGCATGCCAGTGAGTGTCAGATGGATAGTGCCGGTCGTTTGCTGTTAGCCAGTACGCTGCGGCAACACGCCGGGCTCACGAAAGAAGTGATGCTGGTCGGTCAGTTCAACAAGTTTGAACTGTGGGATGAACAGACCTGGTATCAACAAGTCAAGGATGATATTGACGCTGAACAGTCGACTCAGGAACCGTTGTCTGAGCGGCTACAGGACTTGTCGCTATAAGCATGTTGGAAAACTATAAACACACCACCGTCCTGCTGGACGAAGCCGTCAACGGCCTCAACATCCGCAGCAACGGCATATATATCGACGGTACTTTTGGTCGCGGTGGCCATTCTCGTCTGATTCTGTCCCAACTGGGGCCGGAAGGGCGCTTGCTGGCGATTGACCGTGACCCTCAGGCGATTGCAGCCGCCAAATCTATTGAAGATCCTCGTTTTACCATCGTACACGGCCCATTTTCCGAGTTGTCGCACTATGTGCGGGAGCGCGACCTGGTGGGCAAGATCGACGGCGTTCTGCTCGATCTGGGCGTTTCCTCGCCGCAGCTTGACGACGCGGAGCGCGGATTCTCCTTTATGCGTGACGGTCCGCTGGACATGCGCATGGATCCGTCCACCGGCCTGTCCGCCGCCGAATGGCTGATGAAGGCCGAAGCGGACGATATCGCCTGGGTGCTGAAAACCTTTGGCGAAGAGCGTTTCGCCAAGCGCATCGCGCGCGCCATCGTGGAAAGAAACCGCGTGGAGCCGATGACGCGCACCAAAGAGCTGGCGGATCTGATCGCCGATGCCAGCCCGTTCCGTGAAAAGCACAAGCATCCGGCGACGCGCAGCTTCCAGGCGATCCGCATCTATATCAACAGCGAGCTGGAAGAGATCGAGCGTGCGCTCGACGGCGCGCTGGAAGTGCTGGCCCCGCAGGGCCGTTTGTCGATCATCAGCTTCCACTCGCTGGAAGACCGCATCGTCAAACGCTTTATGCGTCACCACAGCCGCGGCGCTCAGGTGCCGGCGGGCATTCCGTTGACCGAAGAGCAGCTGCGCGGCATGGGCGGCCGGACGCTGAAAGCGCTGGGCAAAATGATGCCGTCGGAAGCGGAAGTGGCGGACAACCCGCGTGCGCGCAGCTCGGTGCTGCGTATTGCTGAGAGGATGCCCGCGTGATCGGCAACGAACGTCACGGTTTGGTCGGGGTGATTGGCGGCGATCTGCTGCGCAATGCCAAGATCCCCCTGATTTTACTGATTGCGTCACTGGTTTCCGCGATTTTCGTGGTGACTACCGCGCACCGCACCCGCCTGCTGACCGCTGAGCGCGAACAGCTGGTTCTGGAGCGCGATGCGCTGGATATCGAGTGGCGCAACCTGATTTTAGAAGAGAACGCCCTCGGCGATCACAGCCGGGTTGAACGTATCGCGACAGAAAAACTGCAGATGCAACACGTTGATCCATCGCAGGAAAATATCATCGTTAAACAATGAATGGTTTAACCGGAATAATGACACGGAGTAGAAAGGAAACGCATGAAAGCAGCGCGCCCCGGTAAGTTGAGACGCCAGGAAGATCAGGCCAGCTTTGTCAGCTGGCGTTTTGCGTTGCTGTGCGGCTGCATTTTGCTGGCGATGGTTGGCCTGATGTTGCGCGTCGCGTACCTGCAGGTCATCAACCCCGATCGTCTGGTGAAAGAAGGCGACATGCGTTCGCTGCGCGTGCAGGAAGTGCCGACCGCGCGCGGCATGATCAGCGATCGCGCCGGCCGTCCATTGGCGGTCAGTGTGCCGGTGAATGCGGTGTGGGCCGATCCGAAAGAGCTGAACGAGCGCGGCGGCATCACGCTGGACAGCCGCTGGAAAGCGCTTTCCGATGCGCTGAACATCCCGCTGGACCAGCTTTCCAACCGCATCAACGCCAACCCGAAAGGGCGTTTCGTTTATCTGGCGCGCCAGGTTAACCCGGCGATCGGCGATTACATTCACAAACTCAAGCTGCCGGGGATCTACCTGCGGCAGGAGTCGCGCCGTTACTACCCGGCGGGGCAGGTGACGTCGCACATCATCGGCGTGACCAACATCGACGGGCAAGGTATCGAAGGCGTCGAGAAGAGCTTCGACCGCTGGCTGACCGGGCAACCGGGCGAGAGAACGGTGCGTAAGGACCGCTTCGGCCGGGTGATCGAAGATATTTCCTCCGTCGACAGTCAGGCGGCGCACAACCTGGTACTGAGCGTCGATGAGCGCCTGCAGGCGCTGGTGTATCGCGAGCTGAACAACGCGGTGGCGTTCAACAAGGCCGAATCGGGCACTGCGGTGCTGATCGACGTGAACACCGGCGAAGTGCTGGCGATGGCCAACAGCCCGTCTTACAACCCGAACAACATGGCCGGTACGCCGAAAGAAACCATGCGTAACCGCGCCATCACCGATATTTTTGAACCCGGTTCAACCGTGAAGCCGATGGTGGTGATGACCGCGCTGCAAAACGGCGTGGTGAGAGAAAACAGCGTGCTGAACACCATCCCGTACCGCATTCAGGGCCACGAGATCAAAGACGTGGCGCGGTACTCGGAGCTGTCATTGACCGGGATCTTGCAGAAGTCGAGTAACGTCGGTGTTTCAAAGCTGGCGTTAGCGATGCCGTCCTCAGCGTTAGTAGATACTTACTCTCGTTTTGGGCTGGGAAAAGCGACCAATTTGGGGCTGGTCGGAGAAAGCAGTGGCATATACCCAAAAAAACAACGGTGGTCTGACATAGAGAGGGCCACCTTCTCTTTCGGCTACGGGCTGATGGTAACTCCGTTACAGTTGGCGCGAGTCTATGCAACGATCGGCAGCCTGGGCGTGTATCGCCCATTGTCGATCACCAAGGTTGACCCTCCGGTCGCCGGCGAACGCGTTTTCCCTGAACCTCTGGTGCGCACCGTGGTGCACATGATGGAAAGCGTGGCCTTGCCGGGCGGCGGCGGCGTGAAAGCCGCCATCAAGGGATACCGTATCGCCATCAAAACCGGTACCGCGAAAAAAGTGGGCCCGGACGGCAAATACGTCAACCGATACATCGCTTATACCGCCGGCGTCGCGCCGGCAAGTAACCCCCGTTTTGCCCTGGTGGTCGTCATCAACGACCCGCAGGGTGGGAAATACTATGGTGGCGCAATCTCCGCGCCGGTGTTCGGCGCCATCATGGGCGGCGTATTGCGCACCATGAACGTCGAGCCTGACGCGTTGCCCACCGGTGACAAAAGCGAATTAGTGATTAACAAGAAAGAGGGTTCAGGTGGCAGATCGTAATTTGCGCGACTTACTCGCCCCGTGGGTGCCGACGGCACCCGGGCGCGCGCTGCGGGAAATGACATTAGACAGCCGCGTGGCGGCTGCCGGGGATCTGTTTGTCGCCGTGGTCGGCCATCAAACGGATGGACGCCGCTATATTCCGCAGGCCATCGCGCAGGGCGTCGCCGCTGTGATCGCCGAGGCTGACGGTCAGGCCGAAGACGGCGCCATCGTTGAGATGCACGGCGTGCCGGTGATCTACCTGAGCCAACTGAACCAGCGCCTTTCCGCGCTGGCCGGGCGTTTTTACCATCAGCCGGGCGAGCGTCTGCGCCTGGTCGGGGTGACCGGCACCAACGGCAAAACCACCACCACGCAACTGCTGGCGCAGTGGAGCCAACTGCTGGGCGAAACCAGTGCGGTAATGGGCACCGTCGGCAACGGCCTGCTGGGCCAGGTGTGTCCGACGGAGAATACCACCGGTTCTGCGGTGGATGTTCAACACGTATTAAACGAGTTGGCGGAACAGGGCGCGACCTTCGCCGCGATGGAAGTCTCATCCCACGGTCTGGTGCAACACCGGGTGGCGGCGCTGCCGTTCGCTGCGGCGGTTTTCACCAACCTGAGCCGCGATCACCTGGATTATCACGGTGACATGGCCAATTACGAAGCGGCCAAATGGTCGCTGTTCGCCGCCCACAACGTGGGGCAGGCGATCATCAATGCCGACGATGAAGTCGGCCAGCGCTGGCTGAGCAAGCTGCCGGATGCGGTAGCGGTGACGATGCAGGGCAACCTGCAGCCGGGCTGCCACGGCCGCTGGCTGAAAACCACGGCGGTCGACTATCACGACAACGGTGCCACGGTTCGTTTCAGCTCCAGCTGGGGCGACGGCGAGATCGAAAGCCGCCTGATGGGCGCTTTCAACGTCAGCAACCTGCTGTTGGCCTTGGCGACGCTGCTGTCGTTGGGCTACCCGCTGGAGGCGCTGGTGGAAACCGGCAGCCGTCTGCAGCCGGTCTGCGGCCGCATGGAAGTGTTTAACGCGCCGGGCAAACCGACGGTGGTGGTGGATTACGCCCACACGCCGGATGCGCTGGAGAAAGCGCTGGAAGCTGCGCGCCTGCACTGCCAGGGGCAGCTGTGGTGCGTGTTCGGCTGCGGCGGCGATCGCGACAAGGGCAAACGTCCGCTGATGGGCGGCATCGCCGAGCAGTTCGCCGATCGCGTGGTGATCACCGATGACAACCCGCGGACCGAAGAGCCGCGCGCGATTATCAACGACATCCTGACCGGATTGCTGGACGCCGGGCAGGCGCTGGTGATCCACGGCCGCGCCGAAGCGGTGACCAGCGCCATCATGCAGGCGCAGGAGCAGGATGTGGTGTTGGTGGCGGGCAAAGGCCACGAAGATTATCAGCTGGTGGGCAACCGCCGTCTGGATTATTCCGACCGCACGACGGTCGCACGGCTGCTGGGGGTGCTGGCATGATCCCTGTCTCTCTTCAGACACTGGCTGAGGTATTGAGCGCTGAACTGATCGGCGCCGATTGCCAAATTGTCGAGGTGACGACAGACACCCGCAAGGTGACCGCCGGTTGCCTGTTTGTAGCGCTGAAAGGCGAGCGTTTCGACGCTCACGACTTCGCGGCGGATGCCGTAGCCGCAGGCGCCGGGGCGTTGCTGGTCAGTAAGCGCTTATTGGTGGACGCGCCGCAGCTGGTGGTGAAAGACACCCGTCTGGCGCTGGGGCAGCTTGGCGCCTGGGTGCGTCAACAGGTGCCTGCGCGCGTGGTGGCGCTGACCGGCTCCTCGGGCAAGACATCGGTGAAAGAAATGACCGCCGCCATTCTGCGTGAATGCGGCGAAGTGCTGTATACCGCCGGCAACTTCAATAACGACATCGGCGTGCCGCTGACGCTGTTGCGTCTGGAGCCGCAGCATGACTTTGCCGTGATAGAGCTGGGCGCTAATCACATTGGCGAAATTGCTTACACCACCGCATTGACGCGTCCGCAGACCGCTTTGGTGAACAACCTGGCGGCAGCGCACCTGGAAGGCTTCGGCTCGCTGGCCGGCGTCGCCCAGGCGAAAGGTGAAATCTTTACCGGCCTGCCGGCCGACGGCGTGGCGATCATCAACGCCGATAACAACGACTGGCCGCACTGGCAGAGCATGCTGGGCGGCAAAACCGTCTGGCGCTTCTCGCCGCAGGCCGCCGAAGGCGTGGACTTCTTCGCGGACGACGTGCGGGTGAACGGCGCAGGCACGCAGTTTACGTTACACAGCCCGTTCGGCACCGCCGAGATCGCGCTGCCGCTGCCGGGGCGCCACAACGTGGCCAACGCGCTGGCGGCCACGGCGCTGGCGATGTCGGTGGGCGCCACCCTTGAAGCGGTGCGTCAGGGGTTGAAGCAATTGCAGGCGGTGCCGGGGCGTTTGTTCCCGGTGGCGCTGGCCGAAGACAAGCTGCTGCTGGATGACAGCTATAACGCCAACGTCGGGTCGATGACCGCGGCGGCGCAGGTGCTGGCGGAAATGCCGGGCTATCGCGTGATGGTGGTCGGCGATATGGCCGAGCTGGGCGCAGAAGCGGAAGAGTGCCACCGTCAGGTGGGTGAAGCCGCCCGTCTGGCCGGGGTCGACAAAGTGATCAGCGTCGGCGGGTTGAGCCGCGTGCTGAGCGAAGCCTCCGGCAATGGCGAACATTATCAGGACAAGACAGCAGTGATCGCGCGCGTGGCGGAATTACTGTCGGAACATGCGGTCATCACCGTGTTAATCAAAGGTTCACGTAGTGCCGCAATGGAGCAGGTAGTACGCGCGTTACAGGAGAAAGCACCATGTTAGTTTGGCTGGCCGAGCATTTGGTCAAGTATTACTCAGGCTTCAACGTCTTTTCTTATCTGACGTTCCGAGCCATTGTCAGCCTGCTGACCGCGCTGTTCCTGTCGCTGTGGATGGGCCCGCGGGTGATCAAGCGTCTGCAAGAAATGTCCTTCGGGCAGGTAGTGCGTAACGACGGCCCCGAGTCGCACTTCAGCAAGCGCGGCACGCCGACCATGGGCGGTATCATGATCCTGACCTCCATCACCATTTCGGTGCTGATGTGGGCCTACCCGTCCAACCCGTATGTCTGGTGCGTGCTGTTTGTGCTGGTGGGTTACGGCATCGTCGGTTTCGTCGACGACTACCGCAAGGTGGTGCGTAAGGACACCAAAGGGCTGATCGCCCGCTGGAAGTATTTCTGGCAGTCGGTGATTGCGCTGATTGTCGCATTCGCCATGTACGCCGTAGGAAAAGACACGCCAGCCACCGAGCTGGTTGTGCCGTTCTTTAAGGACGTGATGCCGCAGCTGGGCTTGCTGTACATCCTGCTGGCCTATTTCGTCATCGTCGGCACCAGCAACGCGGTCAACCTGACCGACGGTCTGGACGGCCTGGCGATTATGCCGACGGTATTCGTGGCGGCCGGTTTCGCGCTGGTGGCCTGGGCGACCGGTAACATGAACTTCGCCAACTACCTGCATATTCCGTATCTGCGTCATGCCGGTGAGTTGGTGATCGTCTGCACCGCCATCGTCGGCGCCGGCCTCGGGTTCCTGTGGTTCAATACCTACCCGGCTCAGGTGTTTATGGGCGACGTCGGTTCGCTGGCGCTGGGCGGCGCGCTGGGCACCATCGCGGTGCTGCTGCGCCAAGAGTTCTTGTTGGTGATCATGGGCGGCGTATTCGTGGTAGAGACGCTGTCGGTGATCCTGCAGGTGGGGTCGTTCAAGCTGCGCGGACAACGCATTTTCCGCATGGCGCCGATTCACCACCACTATGAATTGAAAGGCTGGCCGGAACCGCGCGTGATCGTGCGCTTCTGGATCATTTCGCTGATGCTGGTGCTGATTGGCCTGGCAACGCTGAAGGTGCGTTAATCATGGCAGACTATCAGGGTAGAAAAGTCGTCATCATCGGGTTGGGCCTCACCGGCCTGTCCTGTGTCGATTTCTTCATGGCGCGCGGCGTAACGCCGCGCGTGATGGATACCCGTATCGCGCCGCCAGGGTTGGACAAACTGCCTGAAAGCGTGGAGCGCCATCTGGGTGATTTGAATCAGGACTGGCTGCTGGCGGCGGATCTGATCGTCGCCAGCCCGGGCGTCGCGCTGGCGACCCCGGCATTGAGCGCCGCGGCTGACGCCGGCGTGGAAATCGTCGGCGATGTCGAGCTGTTCTGCCGCGAGGCGCAGGCGCCGATCGTGGCGATCACCGGCTCCAACGGCAAAAGCACCGTCACCACCCTGGTGGGCGAGATGGCGAAAGCCGCCGGTTGGGCGGTGGGCGTGGGCGGCAATATCGGCCTGCCGGCGCTGAGCCTGCTGCGCCAGGAATGCCGGCTGTACGTGCTGGAGCTGTCCAGCTTCCAGCTGGAAACGACGCATAGCCTGCGGGCGGCGGCGGCGACCATCCTGAACGTGACCGAAGACCATATGGATCGCTATCCGTTCGGCCTGCAGCAGTATCGCGGCGCCAAGCTGCGCGTGTATGAAAACGCCGCCGTGTGCGTGGTGAACGCGGACGATGCGCTGACCATGCCGGTGCGCGGCGCCGACGAGCGCTGCGTCAGCTTCGGTGCGGACGTGGGCGACTATCACCTGAACCGTCAGCAGGGGGAAACCTGGCTGCGGGTGCGCGGTGACAAGGTGCTGAATACGCGCGAGATGAAACTGACCGGCCGCCACAACTACACCAACGCCCTGGCGGCGCTGGCGTTGGCGGATGCGGTCAATATCCCGCGCGCGTCCAGCCTGAAGGCGCTGACCACCTTCACCGGCCTGGCGCACCGCTTCCAGCTGGCCTGGGAGAACAACGGCGTGCGTTGGATCAACGATTCCAAAGCCACCAACGTCGGCAGCACCGAAGCGGCGCTGAACGGCCTGCAGGTGGACGGCACGCTGCATCTGCTGCTGGGCGGCGACGGCAAGTCCGCCGATTTCTCGCCGCTGGCGCGCTATCTGCAGGGCGACAACGTGCGTCTGTATTGCTTTGGCCGCGACGGCGCCCAGCTGGCGCAGCTGCGGCCGGAAGTGGCGACGCTGACCGAGACCATGGAGCAGGCGATGCGCACCATCGCCGGCCGCGTACAGCCCGGCGATATGGTGTTGTTGTCGCCGGCCTGCGCCAGTCTCGATCAGTTCCGTAATTTTGAAGTGCGCGGCGATGAGTTCGCCCGCCTGGCGCAGGAGCTTGGCGGATGAAACTACGCTTGCCGAACTTCGGGCTGACAGAACGGCTGAAAGACTGGGTGACCGGCGCGCGCGACAACGACGCGGTCAACATGGTGCTGTACGATCGCACCCTGCTGTGGCTGACCTTCGGGTTGGCGATCATCGGCTTCGTGATGGTGACTTCGGCGTCGATGCCGATCGGCCAACGCCTGGCGGACGATCCGTTCCTGTTCGCCAAACGTGATGCGTTGTACCTCGGTCTGGCGTTCGGTCTGTCGCTGGTGACGCTGCGCATCCCGATGGAAGTTTGGCAGCGCTACAGCAACGTAATGCTGCTGATGTCGATCGTGATGCTGCTGATCGTCCTGGTGGTGGGGAGCTCGGTAAACGGGGCCTCGCGTTGGATCGCGCTCGGCCCGCTGCGTATTCAGCCCGCAGAGCTGTCCAAGCTGTCGCTGTTCTGCTACCTGGCGAGCTATCTGGTGCGCAAGGTGGAAGAGGTGCGCAGCAACTTCTGGGGCTTCTGTAAGCCGATGGGCGTGATGGTGGTGCTGGCGGTGCTGCTGCTGGCGCAGCCGGACCTCGGTACCGTGGTGGTGCTGTTCATCACCACGCTGGCGATGCTGTTCCTGGCCGGCGCGAAAATGTGGCAGTTCCTGGCGATCATCGGCTCCGGCGTGTTCGCCGTGGTGCTGCTGATTATCGCGGAACCGTACCGTATGCGCCGCGTGACCTCGTTCTGGAACCCGTGGGCCGACCCGTTCGGCAGCGGCTACCAGTTGACCCAGTCGCTGATGGCATTCGGCCGCGGTGAGTTCTGGGGGCAGGGGCTCGGCAACTCGGTGCAGAAACTGGAGTATTTGCCGGAAGCGCATACCGACTTCATCTTCTCCATTTTGGGTGAAGAACTGGGCTATATCGGTGTGGTTTTAGCCCTGTTAATGGTATTCTTCGTCGCTTTTCGCGCGATGTCCATCGGGCGCCGCGCGCTGGAGATCGACCAACGCTTCTCCGGCTTCCTGGCCTGCGCGATCGGCGTGTGGTTCAGCTTCCAGGCGCTGGTTAACGTCGGCGCCGCCGCGGGCATGCTGCCGACCAAAGGTCTGACGCTGCCGCTGATCAGTTACGGCGGCTCGAGCTTGCTGATTATGTCGACGGCGATCGTGCTGTTGCTGCGAATTGATTATGAAACGCGCCTGACCAAGGCTCAGGCGTTTGTGAAGAGGTAAGGGATGAGCGGGAAACCTAAGCGTTTAATGGTGATGGCAGGCGGTACCGGCGGGCACGTGTTCCCGGGGCTGGCGGTCGCGCATCATCTGATGGCGCAGGGCTGGCAGGTGCGCTGGCTCGGAACCGCAGACCGAATGGAAGCCGATCTGGTGCCGAAGCACGGGATCGAGATTGATTTTATCCGCATCTCCGGCCTGCGCGGCAAGGGCCTGAAGGCCCAGTTGACGGCGCCGCTGCGGATCTGGCAGGCGGTGCGGCAGGCGAAAGCCATTATGCGCAGCTATCAGCCGGATGTGGTGCTGGGGATGGGCGGTTACGTTTCCGGCCCCGGCGGCCTGGCGGCCTGGCAGTGCGGCATCCCGGTGGTGCTGCACGAGCAGAACGGCATCGCCGGTTTGACCAACCGCTGGCTGGCGCGCATCGCCGCCAAAGTGATGCAGGCCTTCCCCGGCGCGTTCCCGAACGCCGAGGTGGTGGGCAACCCGGTGCGTACCGACGTGTTGGCGCTGCCACTGCCGGCGGAGCGGTTGCAAGGGCGCGAAGGCCCGATCCGTGTGTTGGTGATTGGCGGAAGTCAGGGCGCGCGCGTGCTGAATCAGACAGTTCCTGAAGTCGCGGCGCGTTTGGGCGATAGAATTACGCTCTGGCATCAGGTTGGCAAGGGCGCGCTGGAAACGGTGCTGCGCGACTACGAGAGGGTAGGGCAGACGCAGCACAAGGTGACCGAGTTCATCGACGACATGGCAGCCGCCTATGCCTGGGCCGACGTGGTGGTCTGCCGCTCCGGCGCGTTGACCGTCAGCGAAATCGCGGCGGCGGGGCTGCCGGCGATCTTCGTGCCGTTCATGCACAAGGATCGTCAACAGTACTGGAACGCACGTCCGCTGGAAGAAGCCGGCGCGGCGAAGATTATCGAACAGCCGCAGTTCAACGCCGATGTGGTGGCCGAACTGCTGGCGAGCTGGGATCGCAAGACGCTGCTGGCCATGGCCGAGAAAGCGCGCGCGGTCGCCATTCCGGACGCCACCGAGCGCGTGGCGGCGGAGCTGGTGCGGCTCGCCAGGTAACGAGTGCAGGGGTTCGGCGCGCCGAACCTGAATAAAAGCAATGTGATGTAGGGCCGGGGTACCGGATCCGGATTAGAGAGAGTGATGAATACACAACAACTGGCGAAACTACGTACTATCGTGCCCGAGATGCGTCGCGTCCGGCACATTCACTTTGTCGGCATCGGTGGTGCCGGCATGGGTGGTATCGCCGAAGTGTTGGCAAACGAAGGGTATCAGATCAGCGGCTCCGACCTGGCGCCGAATCCGGTGACCCAACAGTTGAGCGCGCTCGGGGCGACGATTTACTTCAATCACCGTCCGGAAAACGTGCTGGATGCGAGCGTGGTGGTGGTGTCTACCGCCATCTCCGCCGACAACCCGGAGATCGTCGCCGCTCGTGAAGCGCGCATCCCGGTGATCCGCCGCGCTGAAATGCTGGCGGAGCTGATGCGTTTTCGCCACGGCATTGCTATCGCCGGCACGCACGGCAAAACCACCACCACGGCGATGGTCTCGAGCATTTATGCCGAAGCCCGCCTGGACCCGACCTTCGTCAATGGCGGGCTGGTGAAGGCGGCAGGCACCCACGCGCGACTGGGGTCCAGCCGTTATCTGATCGCGGAAGCGGATGAGAGCGATGCGTCGTTCCTGCACCTGCAGCCGATGGTGGCCGTGGTCACCAACATCGAAGCCGACCATATGGACACTTACCAGGGCGACTTCGAGAACCTGAAGCAGACGTTTATCAATTTCTTGCACAACCTGCCGTTCTACGGCCGTGCGGTGATGTGCATCGACGATCCGGTAGTGCGCGAGCTGTTGCCGCGCGTGGGTCGCCATATCACCACTTATGGCTTCAGTGAAGATGCTGATGTGCGCATCGAAGACTACCGGCAGATTGGGCCGCAGGGGCACTTTACCCTGAGCCGTCAGGACAAGCCGTTGCTGACGGTGACGCTGAACGCGCCGGGCCGCCACAATGCGTTGAACGCGGCGGCGGCGGTAGCGGTAGCGACCGAAGAAGGCATCGACGACGAAGATATCCTGCGCGCGCTGGCGGGTTTCCAGGGGACCGGGCGTCGCTTCGATTTCCTCGGCGAGTTCCCGCTGGAGCCGGTCAACGGCAAAGCGGGCAGCGCGATGCTGGTGGACGACTACGGCCACCATCCGACCGAAGTGGACGCCACGCTGAAGGCGGCGCGCGCCGGTTGGCCGGACAAGCGTCTGGTGATGATCTTCCAGCCGCACCGCTACACGCGTACTCGCGATCTGTACGACGATTTCGCCAACGTGCTGTCGCAGGTGGATGTGCTGCTGATGCTCGATGTGTACGCCGCCGGCGAAGCGCCGATCCCGGGCGCGGACAGCCGCTCGCTGTGCCGCACCATCCGCAGCCGCGGCAAGCTGGATCCGATCCTGGTTTCCGATGCCGATAGCGTGCCGGAAACGCTGGCGCAGCTGCTGCAGGATGAAGACCTGGTGCTGGTGCAGGGCGCCGGTAACGTGGGCAAAATCGCCCGTAAACTGGCCGAGCTGAAGCTGCAGCCGCCGAAGAAAGAGGAGGAGCACCATGGCTGATAAAGTTGCAGTTCTGCTGGGCGGCACCTCCGCTGAACGTGACGTTTCTCTGCAATCCGGCGCCGCGGTGCTGGCCGGGTTGCGCGAAGCCGGTATCGATGCGCACGGCGTCGATACCCGCGATTTCCCGGTGACCCAGCTGAAAGAGCAGGGGTTCACCAAAGTGTTTATCGCGCTGCACGGCCGCGGCGGCGAGGATGGCACCCTGCAGGGGCTACTGGAGTTCCTCGAGCTGCCTTATACCGGCAGCGGCGTGATGGCCTCGGCGCTGACCATGGACAAATGGCGCACCAAGATGGTGTGGCAGTCGATGGGCTTGCCGGTGGCGCCTTACGTGGCGTTGAATCGCCAACTGTACTTCGGCGCCGAAAAAGCGGCGCTGCTGGCGCGCGTGGCGGATCTCGGTCTGCCGCTGATCGTCAAGCCAAGCCGTGAAGGCTCCAGCGTCGGCATGAGCAAGGTCACCGAGAGCGCTGCGTTGGAAGCGGCGTTGGAAGAAGCCTTCCGCCATGACGACGATGTGCTGGTGGAGAAGTGGTTGAGCGGGCCGGAATACACCGTGGCAATGCTGGGCGACCAGGTGCTGCCGTCGATCCGCATCCAGCCAGCCGGTGTGTTTTACGACTACCAGGCCAAGTACATTTCGGACGATACGCAGTACTTCTGCCCGAGCGGTTTGAGCGCCGAGCAGGAAGCCGAGATGGCGGCATTGGCGCTGCGCGCCTACCGCGGTCTGGACTGCAGCGGCTGGGGCCGCGTCGACGTAATGCAAGACAGCGATGGCAGCTTCTATCTGCTTGAGGTGAACACCTCTCCGGGCATGACCAGTCATAGCCTGGTGCCGATGGCAGCGCGCCAGTTTGGATTAAGCTTCTCGCAGCTAGTGGCGAGAATTTTGGAGTTGGCCGACTGATATGTCGCAAGCTGCCCTGAATGCGCGCGATCGCGAGGTGGATAACGGCCCGCGCCGCAGCAATGGAACCCAGTTGGCGGGAATGATTTTCCTGCTGATGGTGTTGGGAACGGTCGTGTGGAGCGGTTGGGCGGTGCTTGGCTGGATGAAAGACGCCAGTCGCCTGCCGCTCTCAAGGCTGGTGGTGACCGGCGAACGCCACTACACCACCAACGATGATATTCGTCAGGCGATCCTGGCGCTGGGCGCACCCGGCACCTTTATGACGCAGGATGTGGACGTCATCCAGCAGCAGATCGAACGTCTGCCGTGGATCAAGCAGGCCAGCGTGCGCAAACAATGGCCGGATGAGCTGAAGATCCATCTGGTGGAGTACGTCCCGGTGGCGCGCTGGAACGATTTGCACATGGTGGACGCCGAGGGCAAAGCGTTCAGCGTGCCGGCGGAGCGGGCGGGCAAGCAGAAGTTGCCGCTGCTCTACGGGCCGGAAGGGAGCGAGCAGGATGTGCTGGAGGGCTATCGGGCGATGAGCGCCACGTTGGCGGCCAGCAAATATACGCTGAAAATGGCGGCGATGACCGCGCGCCATTCCTGGCAGCTGGCGCTGGACAACGATGTTCGGCTTGAGCTGGGGCGCGATGACCGCAACGGGCGTTTGCAGCGGTTTATCGAGCTTTACCCGGTATTGCAACAGCAGGGCCAGGCGGAGAGCAAGCGTGTCAGCTATGTCGATCTGCGCTACGAGTCCGGCGCTTCGGTAGGGTGGGCTCCGGTGTTGGTCGATCCGCAGGCGCTTGGCGGTCAGCAAAACAGTAATCAGCAACAGAATCAGGCACAGGCAAAACAACAATGATCAAGTCGACGGACAGAAAACTGGTAGTTGGACTGGAGATCGGTACTGCAAAAGTCTCCGCGTTGGTAGGGGAAGTTCTGCCCGATGGCATGGTCAACATTATCGGGGTGGGCAGCTGCCCGTCTCGCGGCATGGATAAGGGCGGCGTAAACGACCTGGAGTCGGTGGTGAAGTGCGTACAGCGCGCCATCGATCAGGCCGAGCTGATGGCGGACTGCCAGATCTCGTCAGTGTATCTGGCGCTGTCGGGCAAGCACATCAGCTGCCAGAACGAAATCGGCATGGTGCCGATCTCGGAAGAGGAAGTGACGCAGGACGACGTGGAAAACGTGGTGCATACCGCCAAATCGGTGCGCGTGCGCGACGAACACCGCATCCTGCATGTGATTCCTCAGGAATACGCCATCGATTATCAGGAAGGCATCAAAAACCCGGTTGGGCTGTCCGGCGTGCGCATGCAGGCCAAGGTGCATCTGATTACCTGCCATAACGATATGGCGAAGAACATCGTCAAGGCCGTGGAACGTTGCGGCCTGAAAGTTGACCAACTTATTTTCGCCGGTCTGGCCGCGAGCTACGCGGTGCTGACCGAAGATGAACGCGAACTCGGCGTTTGCGTGGTGGATATCGGTGGCGGCACCATGGATATGGCGGTGTACACCGGCGGCGCGCTGCGCCACACCAAAGTGATCCCTTACGCCGGGAACGTGGTCACCAGCGACATCGCTTACGCCTTTGGCACGCCGCCGACCGACGCGGAAGCGATTAAAGTTCGACACGGTTGTGCGCTTGGGTCGATTGTTAGCAAGGATGAGAATGTAGAGGTGCCTAGCGTTGGGGGACGTCCCCCACGCAGTCTGCAAAGACAGACGCTGGCTGAAGTCATTGAGCCACGCTACACCGAACTGTTGAATCTGGTTAACGATGAAATTTTGCAATTGCAGGAGCAACTGCGTCAGCAAGGGGTGAAGCATCATCTGGCGGCAGGTATCGTGCTGACCGGTGGCGCCGCCCAGATTGATGGCCTGGCAGCCTGTGCGCAACGGGTGTTCCACACCCAGGTACGCATCGGCCAACCCTTGAACATCACGGGTCTGACGGATTATGCGCAGGAGCCTTACTACTCGACGGCGGTAGGTCTGCTGCACTATGGAAAAGAGTCTCACCTGAGCGGTGAGACGGAAGTAGAAAAACGCGCCTCGGTGGGCAATTGGTTTAAACGCATCAATAGCTGGCTGAGAAAAGAGTTTTAATGTTTCAACAAAGAGATCATGCTGAGTAATCTTTTTATGATCTCGCAGCGACAGGCACAAAACGGAGAGAAACTATGTTTGAACCAATGGAACTAACCAATGACGCGGTGATTAAAGTCATCGGCGTCGGCGGCGGCGGTGGCAACGCCGTTGAACACATGGTGCGCGAGCGCATCGAAGGTGTTGAATTCTTCGCTGTGAACACGGACGCCCAGGCGCTCCGCAAAACGGCGGTTGGCCAAACCATCCAGATTGGTAGCGGTATTACCAAAGGTCTGGGTGCGGGCGCGAACCCTGAGGTGGGTCGCAATTCAGCGGAAGAAGACCGCGAAGCCCTGCGCGCAGCGCTGGACGGCGCAGACATGGTCTTCATCGCAGCCGGCATGGGCGGCGGTACCGGTACCGGTGCGGCGCCAGTGGTGGCTGAAGTGGCTAAAGATTTGGGTATTCTGACCGTGGCCGTGGTGACCAAGCCTTTCAACTTCGAAGGCAAGAAGCGCATGGCATTCGCGGAGCAGGGTATCGCTGAGCTGTCCAAACACGTGGACTCGCTGATCACCATCCCGAACGACAAGCTGTTGAAAGTGCTGGGGCGCGGGATCTCTCTGCTGGACGCGTTCGGTGCGGCCAACGACGTGCTGAAAGGCGCGGTGCAGGGTATCGCCGAGCTGATCACCCGTCCGGGCCTGATGAACGTCGACTTCGCCGACGTGCGCACCGTGATGTCCGAAATGGGCTACGCGATGATGGGTTCCGGCGTGGCTTGCGGTGAAGACCGTGCCGAAGAAGCGGCCGAAATGGCGATCTCCAGCCCGCTGCTGGAAGACATCGACCTGTCCGGCGCGCGCGGCGTGCTGGTCAACATTACCGCTGGCTTCGATCTGCGTCTGGATGAGTTCGAAACCGTGGGTAACACCATCCGTGCGTTCGCTTCCGACAACGCTACCGTGGTTATCGGTACCTCGCTGGATCCGGAAATGAACGACGAACTGCGCGTAACCGTGGTTGCAACCGGTATCGGTATGGACAAGCGTCCAGAAATCACTCTGGTGACCAATAAGCAGGCCAGCCAGCCAGTGATGGATCACCGTTATCAGCAGCACGGCATGTCGCCTCTGCCGCAGGAAGTGAAACCTGCCGCCAAGGTGGTCAACGACCAAGCTGCGCAGCCGAATAAAGAGCCCGACTATCTTGATATTCCAGCCTTCCTGCGTAAACAGGCAGACTAAGAATATCCTGAGAATTTGGAATCTCCGCTCTTTGTGCTAAACTGTCCCGCCGGCCATGCTGTATGCTTGGCTGGTAGGATGGATAACATTGCGAGATAAAACGATGATCAAACAAAGGACATTAAAACGTATTGTTCAGGCGACTGGCGTCGGTTTGCATACCGGCAAGAAAGTCACGCTGACAATGCGCCCAGCGCCGGCTAATACCGGGGTCATCTATCGTCGCACTGACTTGAATCCACCGGTTGATTTTCCGGCTGATGCAAAATCCGTGCGTGATACCATGCTCTGTACTTGCCTGGTGAATGAGCATGACGTGCGTATTTCGACCGTTGAGCACCTCAACGCCGCGCTGGCTGGGCTGGGCATCGACAACATCGTCATTGAAGTCGACGCCGCTGAAATCCCAATCATGGACGGCAGCGCCAGTCCGTTCGTGTTCTTACTGCTGGATGCCGGTATCGAAGAACTGAACTCGGCGAAGAAATTCCTGCGTCTGAAAGAGACCGTACGCGTTGAAGACGGCGACAAATGGGCCGAGCTGTCCCCGCACAACGGGTTCCGCCTGGACTTCACCATCGACTTCAACCACCCGGCTATCGACGCCAGCTCTCAGCGCTACCGTCTTGATTTCTCGGCTGAGTCGTTCGTGCGTCAAATCAGCCGTGCGCGCACCTTCGGGTTCATGCGCGACATTGAATACCTGCAGTCCCGCGGCTTGGCCCTGGGCGGCAGCTTCGATTGCGCCATCGTGGTAGATGACTACCGCGTGCTGAACGAAGACGGTCTGCGTTTCGAAGACGAATTCGTACGTCACAAAATGCTGGACGCCATCGGCGACCTGTTCATGTGCGGCCACAACATCATTGGCGCGTTCACCGCGTTCAAGTCTGGCCACGCGCTGAACAACAAACTGCTGCAGGCCGTACTGGCCAAGCAGGAAGCGTGGGAATACGTGACCTTCCAGGACGAAGCCGAAATGCCGTTGGCATTCAAGGCGCCGTCTACCGTATTGGCGTAAGGTCCGAATTCCTCGCCTGCGAATAACGGCAGGCGCATCCCCTGAGAGCCTGATCATTCAGGCTCATGATGTTGGCTGTCGGGTGTTTTGCAGTTTGTGTCGCTGATTACTTATCACGACTGGTTGTGTTGGTACCCTCTCCGGCCAATGCAGCCAGCCGTTCCAATATCTTGCGCAGTTTCTCCGGGCTACGGCTCGCCAACCCTCTCAGCTCTTCCGCACTTTCCAGACTCAAATGCCGCATCGGCACGGGTTTTTCCGGCGCTTTCTCTGCGTTTTGCACCTGGTTGCTGCCTTTCGCCATCAAGGCCGGATTAATCCTGATGTCGATCGACGACAATGATGGTAGAATTTGCGCTCGTAGTGCAGACAGCAAAGCGGGTTGTTCGTAGCGCAAGCGCATCATCCAACTGGCATTTGCCGTTTCGAGCACTAAAATACCCTGTCGGAAATTCGCGACGCGGCACCAGGGATGCAGGGGAGCGGGCAACAGGCCCTTCACTGCACGGTTAAGCTTGAGCAGCGCCACCGCGCGTTGCTGGACGTTATGCAGCGGCCCTTTGCTGCCGGCAGACGCGTCGTCGAACAGGACATCTAATAATTGTGGACGGCTATCGCGCATAATGGGCTCCGGCGGATTATAAACTCGTGATCGGTATTCTAAATCGTTGGCGACAATTTGGCAGACGTTATTTCTGGCCCCATCTCCTGTTAGGGATGGTTGCGGCCACGCTTGGCGCGTCTTCCAATTTGTCCGGCGCCCCCGATCAGGCCGCACTGCCGAATACGTCGTCCAGCCTTAACCGGCAAAATTCGGCCAATGGCACGTTCAACAGCCTGGCCCTGCTGCAGGACGCGCATCGCCGTCCTACCTTCAGCGTAGATTACTGGCAGCAACATGCGCTGCGCACCGTCATTCGTCACCTCTCTTTCGCGCTGGCGCCGCAGGCGGTTTATGCGCGGGTGCAGGAGAGCGAAGCCGAAGCGGAACCCCCTTTGCAGGTAGCGCAACTGGCGCTGCTGTCTACCCTCAACGCGCTGCTGACGCACGAGCCGAAGCCGCCGACCATCATTCGCCACACTCACCTTGAGGTGCTGCCCACGCTGGCGCGCCACCAGACCGGCCTGTGGGTGGCGCAGGTGCAGGGCATTCGCGCCGGGCCCGCCGCCCTCGTCTGATCTCGCCCTTCGGGCACAAAAACCATAAATAATAGCAAGTTGACTGCCGTGTTCGGCGGTCATGACAGAGATATCAAACATCATGTTAGTGAAATTATTAACCAAAGTTTTTGGCAGCCGTAACGATCGTACCCTGCGCCGCATGCGCAAAGTGGTTGAGCAGATCAACCGCATGGAACCGGACATGGAAAAACTGTCCGATGACGAGCTGAAAGCGAAAACCAACGAGTTCCGCGCACGCCTGGAGAAAGGCGAGTCGCTGGACAGCCTGATCCCTGAAGCCTTCGCCGTGGTGCGCGAGGCGAGCAAGCGCGTGTTCGGCATGCGTCACTTCGACGTGCAGCTGCTGGGCGGCATGGTGCTGAACGACCGCTGCATCGCCGAGATGCGCACCGGTGAAGGTAAAACCCTGACCGCGACGCTGCCGGCCTACCTGAACGCCCTGAGCGGCCGCGGCGTGCACGTCGTGACCGTCAACGACTACCTGGCGCAGCGTGACGCCGAAAACAACCGTCCGCTGTTCGAGTTCCTCGGCCTGAGCATCGGCATCAACCTGCCGGGCATGCCGGCGCCGGCCAAGCGCGAAGCTTACGCCGCCGACATCACCTACGGCACCAACAACGAATACGGCTTCGACTACCTGCGCGACAACATGGCGTTCAGCCCGGAAGAGCGCGTGCAGCGCAAACTGCACTATGCGCTGGTGGATGAGGTGGACTCCATCCTGATCGATGAAGCGCGTACGCCGCTGATCATCTCCGGCCCGGCCGAAGACAGCTCTGAGATGTACATCAAGGTCAACAGGCTGATCCCTAAACTGATCCGCCAGGAAAAAGAAGATTCCGACACCTTCAAGGGTGAAGGGCACTTCTCGGTGGACGAGAAGGCGCGTCAGGTCCACCTGACCGAACGCGGTCTGATCCTGATCGAAGAGATGCTGGTGGACGCCGGCATCATGGATGAAGGCGAATCGCTGTACTCGCCGACCAACATCATGCTGATGCACCACGTTACCGCCGCGCTGCGCGCCCACGTGCTGTTCACCCGCGACGTGGACTACATCGTGAAAGATGGTGAAGTGATCATCGTCGATGAACACACCGGCCGTACCATGCAGGGCCGCCGTTGGTCCGACGGTCTGCACCAGGCGGTGGAAGCCAAAGAAGGCGTGGAGATCCAGAACGAGAACCAGACGCTGGCTTCGATCACCTTCCAGAACTACTTCCGTCTGTACGAGAAGCTGGCCGGGATGACCGGTACCGCCGATACCGAAGCCTTCGAATTCAGTTCGATCTACAAGCTGGACACGATCGTGGTGCCAACCAACCGTCCGATGATCCGTAAGGATATGCCGGATCTGGTGTACATGACCGAGAAAGAGAAGATCGGCGCCATCATTGAAGATATCCGCGAGCGTACCGCCAAAGGCCAACCGGTGCTGGTGGGTACCATCTCAATCGAGAAATCCGAAGTGGTGTCCCGTGAGCTGACCAAAGCGGGCATCGACCACAAGGTGCTGAACGCCAAATTCCACGCCATGGAAGCGGACATCGTCGCCCAGGCCGGCCAAAGCGGTGCGGTGACCATCGCTACCAACATGGCGGGCCGTGGTACCGACATCGTGCTGGGCGGCAGCTGGCAGGCCGAAGTGGCGCTTCTGGAAGAACCGACCGAAGAGCAGATCGAAGCTATCAAAGCCGCCTGGAAAGAGCGCCACGACGCGGTGCTGGCGGCGGGCGGCCTGCATATTATCGGCACCGAGCGCCATGAATCGCGCCGTATCGATAACCAGCTGCGCGGCCGTTCCGGTCGTCAGGGCGACGCCGGTTCATCCCGCTTCTACCTGTCGATGGAAGATGCCCTGATGCGTATCTTCGCCTCGGATCGCGTGTCCGGCATGATGCGTAAACTGGGTATGAAAGAAGGCGAAGCGATTGAGCACCCGTGGGTGACCAAGGCGATCGCCAATGCTCAGCGCAAGGTAGAGAGCCGCAACTTCGACATCCGTAAGCAGCTGCTGGAATACGACGACGTCGCCAACGATCAGCGCCGCGCCATCTACAGCCAACGCAACGAATTGCTGGACGTGTCCGACGTGAGCGAAACCATCGGCAGCATCCGCGAGGACGTGTTCAAGAGCACCATCGACAACTACATCACGCCGCAGTCGCTGGAAGAAGAGTGGGACATTCAGGGGCTGGAAGAGCGCCTGAAGAACGACTTCGATCTGGAGATGCCGATTGCCCAGTGGCTGGACAAAGAGCCGGAGCTGCACGAAGAGACGCTGCGCGAACGCATTCTGGAGAACGCCAAAGAGCAGTATCAGCGTAAGGAAGAAGTGGTCGGCAGCGAGATGATGCGCAACTTCGAGAAGGGCGTGATGCTGCAGACGCTGGATTCTCTGTGGAAAGAGCATCTGGCGGCGATGGACTACCTGCGCCAGGGTATCCACCTGCGCGGTTACGCGCAGAAGGATCCGAAGCAGGAGTACAAGCGTGAATCCTTCAACATGTTCGCCACCATGCTGGAATCGCTGAAATATGAAGTGATCAGCGTGCTGAGCAAGGTACAGGTGCGGATGCCGGAAGAGGTGGAAGCGCTGGAACAGCAGCGCCGTGAAGAGGCCGAGCGTCTGGCGCAGCAGCAACAGCTGAGCCACCACGACGAGAACGCGCTGGCGACTGAAGATCCGAATGCGCCGGCGACCGCCGAGCGTAAAGTGGGCCGCAACGATCCTTGCCCATGCGGTTCCGGCAAGAAATACAAGCAGTGCCACGGTCGCCTGCAGTAATGCCGGCCGCGGTTGACCGATAACACCCAGGGGTTCAGCTTGCTGAGCCCCTGTTTTTTTGACACCCATCAGGAGGGTGAGATGAAACATCTGAATATCGCCGTGGGCATCATCCGTAATGCTCAGCGGGAAATTTTTATTACCCGCCGCGCCGCTGACGCGCACATGGCCGGATTCTGGGAGTTTCCCGGCGGCAAGATCGAACAGGGTGAAACGCCGGAACAGGCGTTGAGCCGCGAGCTGCGGGAAGAGACCGGTATCGAAGCCGAACGCGCCGAACTGCTGGAGGTGGTGGAGCACCGCTTCAGCGATCGTATCGTGACGCTGAATTTTTATCTGGTAGAAGCCTGGGCGGGTGAGCCGTTCGGCCGTGAGGGGCAACCGATGCGCTGGGTAAAACAGGCGGATCTGCGTGAAGACGAGTTCCCGGAAGCCAATGTCGGCATTATTCAATTGCTGGTGGCGCAGGCGAACGCCGCGCAATAACAAGGTTGGCCTGGCGTCCGCCAGGCCAATAGCGGGCGATCAGCGATCGTCCATTTCACTCCAGTCTTCGCTTTCCGACAGATCGCTGTTGCTCGGAATGCGCTTCTCTTCATCGGCCCACTCGCCGAGATCGATCAGCTGGCAGCGTTTGCTGCAAAACGGCCGGAATGGGCTGACTTCACCCCAAACCACGCCGGTGCCACAGGTTGGGCATTTTACTACGGTCGTCATAACGGTTCCTTACGCCTTCTGTCAGTGCTGAGAAGGCTTTCTTTCACAAGTTCAACAACAGGCCAGTTCGAACGTCAGGCGTTCAGGCACCGCGCCATTTTCGCTATCCAGCGGCAGGAAACGAATGGCATAGCGCGTCTTATGGCCGGAAATCTGCGGATAAAGCTGCGGTGCCAGATGGAGGCGCAAGCGCAGCAGATCCGCCCCTTCGGCGTTGTCCTGGAAAAAACCGTTCAGACTGATTTGATTGCGGAACGGCCCGGATTGGCGGATCAGATCCAACACCATGATCAGCGCCAGGTTCAGCGGATCCAGCGACTGCAGCCAGGCGGCGACGTCGGCATCGCGATCCTGCTGCGGCGCGTGCATCCACATGTGCAGGGTCGGCAGATCGAAGCTGCAGCAGCCGCCGGGAATATTCAGCCGCTGACGCACCAGGCCGATCAGCCGGTCTTCGCGCAGCGCCTGGCCGAGGCGCGGCGCCGCCATCAGCGCCGATGAGCGCGACTTCAGCTGGCCACGCAGCTGGTCGATCAGCGCCATATCCACGCCCGGCACATCGGCCCAGGCCAACAGTTTCTGCTGCTGGCGTTCCAACTCTTTGAGCAGTTCGGTGCGTACTTCGCCGCGCTCCAGCACGTCCAGCAAATCGGAGACGGTGCGAAAGAAGGTGAGGGCGATGGCGGTCTCGCTCAGGGCGCGTTGGCCGTGCAGCTGTTGCAGCAGGAATTCGATGCGCAGCCAGGTGCGCATTTTTTCGTTCAGCGGGTGTTCAAAGAGAACGGTTGGGGAAACATCACTCATGCAGTTTAATCCTGTTGGGGCGCTGTTGCCGCCAGTTCAAGGTAGCGACGATGCAGTGCGGCGACCTGTGGCTCTATCCCCTGAGCGGCGCCGCTGTTGTCAATAATGTCATCCGCCACGGCGAGGCGCTGCTGGCGCGTGGCCTGGGCGGCGAGAATGCTCTGCGCTTGCTCACGGCTGACGCCGTCGCGCGCGATGGTGCGAGCCAGCTGGGTTTCGGCGTCGACGTCGATCACCAGCACCCGATCGGCGCGATCCTGCAGACCGTTTTCCACCAGCAGCGGCACCACCCACAGCGCGTACGGGCTGGTGGCCTGCGCCAGTTGGCGCTGGGTTTCACGGTGTATCAGCGGGTGCAGCAGCTGGTTCAGCCAGGTTTTGTCATCGGGATGGCTGAAGATGCGCTGACGCAGCGCAGCGCGGTTCAACGCGCCGTCCGGCAGCAACATTTCATTACCAAATCGTTCGGCGATCGCGGCCAAGGCAGGGGTGCCCGGCTCGACGACCTGACGGGCGATCACGTCGGCGTCGACAAGGGTTGCGCCGTGGCGCGCAAAGGCGTTCGCGACGGTCGTCTTGCCGCTGCCTATGCCCCCGGTCAACGCAACAATGTAGGCCATGGTGTTAGGTGCATCCGATGTTCATAAAAAAATAATAGTCGAATCATAAAGCGATCGCGCAGAAGTGCAAGTCGGCAGGCGGCGCTTGCGCATCGGCACCGATCGGGTGGCGAGAAAAAACGCAGCGGCACGGCAAAAATGAGCGGGCAATCACACTGCGATTATGCAGGTAAATTTGTCGGATTGTAGCGTAAATAAAGGCGAATTCGCAGTCTTGTTCGGCGATTATTAGCGCGTATTATAACGTCACTGGAACTGGCATTAATCTCGCCGCCGTCTTTTTGCGCCACTGGAAAGCCGTCGGGCAGAGGTTCGAATATCCTCCTTGCGATCCGTCGCCATTAACCAGGAAATCATAAGTCATGCGTATTGAAGAAGATTTGAAGTTGGGCTTTAAAGACGTGTTGATCCGCCCTAAGCGCTCCACGCTGAAAAGCCGCTCCGAGGTTGAACTGGAACGTCAGTTTGCCTTCAAGCATTCAGGTTGCAGCTGGTCCGGCGTGCCGATTATCGCGGCCAACATGGACACGGTGGGCACCTTCCGCATGGCCGAGGCCCTGGCTTCTTTCGACGTTCTCACCGCCGTACACAAACATTACAGCGTCGAGCAATGGGCTGACTTCGTGCAGCGCATGCCGGAATCGGTGCTGCGCCACGTGATGGTCTCCACCGGCACCTCCGAAGCCGACTTCGCCAAAATGCAGCAGATCCTGGCCCTGTCTCCGGCGCTGAAATTCATCTGTATCGACGTGGCCAACGGCTACTCTGAACACTTTGTCGCCTTCCTGCAGAAAGCGCGCGAAGCCTGCCCGGATCACGTCATCTGCGCAGGTAATGTGGTCACCGGCGAGATGGTGGAAGAGTTGATCCTCTCCGGCGCCGACATCGTTAAAGTTGGCATCGGCCCGGGGTCGGTATGCACCACCCGCGTGAAGACCGGCGTGGGCTACCCGCAGCTGTCGGCGGTGATCGAATGCGCCGACGCGGCCCATGGGTTGGGCGGCCAAATCGTCAGCGACGGCGGCTGCTCGGTGCCGGGCGATGTCGCCAAAGCCTTCGGTGGCGGCGCGGACTTCGTGATGCTGGGCGGCATGCTGGCCGGCCACGACGAGTGCGAAGGCACCGTGGTGGAAGAGAACGGCGAGAAGTTCATGCTGTTCTACGGCATGAGCTCCGAGTCGGCGATGAAGCGCCACGTCGGTGGCGTAGCGGAGTATCGCGCGGCCGAAGGGAAAACCGTCAAGCTGCCGCTGCGGGGCGAGGTGGAGTTTACCGTGCGCGATATCCTCGGCGGCCTGCGTTCCGCCTGCACCTACGTCGGCGCCGAGCGTCTGAAAGAGCTGACCAAGCGCACCACCTTTATCCGCGTGGCGGAGCAGGAAAACCGCGTCTTCGGCAGCAAATAAGCCGCAGCTTGCATTCGGGCGCCGCGCACCGCGGCGCCCGCTATCCTCTTCTTTATCCCAGCACGCTGCCCAGTTGAAAGATAGGCAGATACATGGCGATCACCAAAGCGCCGACAATCCCGCCCACCACCAGCATCAGCAGCGGCTCCAGCGCTTGCGCCAGCGTATCGGCCAGCTCGTGCGTCTGCCGTTCATACCACTGCGCCAACTTATCCAGCAAGGCGTCCAGCGAACCGGACTCCTCGCCCACCCGCACCAGCTGCCGGCACAGTGGCGGAAACAGCGGTTGCAGACCCAGGGCCTGATGAAACGCTTCGCCTTCGGCGATCTGCCGTTGCACCTGCTCCAGCGCCTGCCGGTACAGCAGATGATCCGCCGCCAGCGCCGCCGCGTTCAAGCCTTCCACCAGCGTCAGCCCCGCGCGTTGGGTCATGGTCAGGATACGAAACGTTTGGCTCAGCGCGCCGCCGTTCACCAGCCGGGCAATCAGCGGCAGGCGCAGCAAGGCGGCCTGTTCGCGTTGGCGCCACGGAGGGCGCGGATGCAACCAGCGGAAGTAGCCGAACAGCGACGCGCCGAGCAGCAGCGCCAAATAGGGGCCAACGGCGATCAGCAGCGCGGACAGCCCCAATAACCCTTGGGTAAACCAGGGCAGCGGCGCATCGAACGACTGATAAACCTTGGCAAATTCCGGCAGCACCATCACCAGCATCAGCACGCTGACCAGCAGCGCCACCGCACAGATGAAAAGGGGATACCGCAGCGCTTTGGTCACTTTGCGGCGCAGCCGGTGCTGAGCCTCCTGCTGTTGCGCCAACTGCAGGCAGCAGCGATCGAGGTTGCCGGTCAGTTCGCCGATGGCGATCAGTTGGCGATAGATCGGTGGAAAAACGCCTGGTTGCGCGGCAAGGCTTTCGGAGAGCGGCTGCCCTTCGCGCACCTGTTCTGCCAACAGGCGCAACAGGCAACGCCAGGCTGCCGAAGGGTGCTCTGCCGCCAGAAGCTGCAGCGTATTGACCAGCGGCAGCCCGGCCTGCAACAAGGTAGCGAGTTGGCGGGTGAAGTGGATTAAGGGTTCTCCGCGCCATTGGCCGGGCGTGACGCGTTTGCCGTGCCCGATCCGCCAAGGTTGCAGGCCTTGTTCGATCAGCAACCTGCTCACCTGCCGCTTTTCATCGCTCATCAGTTCGCCGCGGCGTAAGGCGCCCTGAGCGTCGAAGGCCTGCCACAGAAACAACCGGCGCGCTTTCATGGCGTGGTTACGCCGATCCGGACGACGTCGATGACGCGGTACAGTTCTTCCAGCGAGGTCGTGCCTTCGGCGGCCAGCGCCAGACCCGCCTGCAGTAGCGAAAGCTGCCCCTGTTCGCGGGCGATATCCGCCAGCAGACTGGGAGCGGCGTTCGCCAGCAATGCTGCCTGAATTTCCGGCGTAATGGCCAACAGTTCATACACGCCGATGCGCCCATAGTAGCCGCCGAAGCAGTGCTCGCAGCCGTCGGCACGCCAGGCGGTCAGCGGTTCCGGCCAGATCGCGGTGGGAAAATGCGTCGGCTGGCTGTGCGGGTAGCGGCAGTGGCGACACAGCCTGCGCACCAGCCGCTGGGCGACGACCAGCTTCAGGCAGCCGGCGAGCAGGTAGCCGGGGATACCCATGTGCATCAGCCGCGTCAGGGTCTCGCCGGTGGAGTTGGTATGCAGCGTCGACAGCACCAGGTGGCCGGTTTGCGCGGCCTTGACCGCGATCTCGGCGGTTTCCGCATCGCGGATCTCGCCGATCATGATGACGTCCGGATCCTGGCGCAGCAGGGCGCGCAGCACTCGGGCGAAGCTCAGCTCGGTTTTGGCGTTGATCTGGGTCTGATTAATGCCGAACAGCGGGATCTCGACCGGATCCTCGACGCTGCACAGGTTGCTCTGCGCATCGTTCAACTGGCGCAGACCGCTGTACAGCGTCACCGTTTTGCCGCTGCCGGTCGGGCCGGTCACCAGGATCAAACCTTGCGGGCAGGTTAACGCCGCCGCGTAGCGCGCCAGATCCGCCCGGCTCATGCCCAGTTGATCCAGCGGCAGCTCCTGCTGCTCACCCTGCTGAACGCGCAGCACCACTTTTTCGCCGTGCAACGTCGGCAGGGTGGCGATACGCATGGCATAGCGCGCGCTGTCCAGCGTCAGGCTGAGCTGCCCGTCCTGAGGCTGACGGCGCTCGGCGATATCCAGCTGGCCGAGGATCTTCAGCCGGGCGATGAGGCGCGCGGCCAGCTGCGGCGGCGGTGAGGCGAGGGTTTGCAGCACGCCGTCGATGCGCAGACGAATGCGAAAATGCTGCCGAAAGGGCTCGAAGTGGATGTCCGAGGCGCGGCGCTGAATAGCCAGGCGCAGCGTCTGGTTGATGAACTGTACCACCGGCGCATCGCCGTCGTCGGGGTAGGCGATGTCGGTCGTGTCCTCTTCGGCCGTCAATGGCGCCGGGAGCGGCTCGTGGTGCTGGTTCAGCGCCATCTCCAGCCTGGCCGCCGGCCATTGTTCCAAATGGATGCGCTTGCCGGTGGCGAAACGCAGCGCCGCCAGCAGCCCCTGCGGCGCTTCTTCGCTGAGCGCGACCGTCAGGGTGGTCGGGTCTTCGCTCAGCGCCAGCGCCTGATAGCGCCGGCACAGGGCGTGAACCTCTTCGCTGATTTGCGCATTCATCGCCGTTACTCCGCCGCGTTGTCGAAGCGGAAGACTTCCTGGCACACCTCAACCAGCGTCGCGTTTTCGCTGCTGCACAGCCGGGTCCAGCGGGTCAGTCCATCGGCGTTCGACTTGGGGGTTAATGCCACCGCCAGGCCCTGCAGCGTTTGGCTGCCGGTCAGCGTGATCACGCCTTTGACGACTTTCACCCCGCTGACATAGCGCGACGTGCCGCCGGTGGGAATGCCTTTGCTGCCGGCCTCGCAGCCGGCGGGCGTGCCTTCGTCCAGCACGCACAGCTCGACCGCCATTTTATACGGCGCCATGGTTTGCAGCATGTCGGTCATCGCCGCTTTCTGGATGTAGCGCTGGTAGGCGGGAATGCCGATGGCGCTGAGGATGGCGATGATGGCGATCACCACCATCAGTTCTATCAGGGTAAAGCCGCGTTGCGTTTCCATGCGTTGTTTCCTCCATAGGGGTGTGGAAGACAACGGTAGCGGCTTGCTCGGGGGCACGGCGAGAGGCTTTTACGCGTTTCTCGGCGCGCCTCCATCAGTAATGATGTGGTTTGCAGCGGTGAAAAAAACGGTGAGAGGGGGTTCGCAATTTTACGGTAACGCCCCCGGCGGCGGCCGGGGGGGAGGGGATCATTTGAAGCGCATCGACAGATCGAGTGCAGTGATGTGCTTGGTCAGCGCGCCGACCGAAATGTAATCCACGCCGGTGTCGGCGAAGGTGCGCAGCGTCTCACTGGTGACGTTGCCGGACACTTCCAGCTGGGCGCGGCCCTGGGTTTGGGCGACCGCCTGACGCATCATCTCGACGCTGAAGTTGTCCAGCATGATGATGTCGGCGCCGGCATCCAGCGCCTGCTGCAGTTCATCGAGCGATTCGACTTCCACTTCCACCGGCACGTCGGCGTGCAGCCAGAAGGCTTTTTCCACTGCGTTTTTGATCGAGCCGGAGGCGATGATGTGGTTTTCCTTGATCAGGAAGGCATCGGACAGCCCCAGCCGGTGGTTGCTCCCGCCCCCGCACAGCACGGCGTATTTCAGCGCGGTGCGCAGGCCGGGCAAGGTTTTGCGGGTATCGAGCAGGCGAGTCCGGGTCCCTTCCAGCAGGGCCACGTAGCGGCTGACCTCGGTCGCCACGCCGGAGAGCGTCTGCACGAAGTTCAGCGCGGTGCGCTCGCCGGTCAGCATCACCCGCGCCGGGCCGCGCAGCCGGCAGAGCGGTTGGTTCGGCGTCAGACGGTCGCCGTCCGCCACCAGCCACTCCACCTGCACCTGATTGCCCAACTGAATAAAGACTTCGTTCAGCCAGCGGCGGCCACAGAACACGCCGGCTTCGCGGGTGATGACGGTGGCTTCGGCCTGTTTGTCTGCCGGTAACAATTGCGCGGTAATATCGCGCCCGGCGTCGACTTCCCCCCCCAGGTCTTCGCGCAGCGCCTGGGCGACGGCATAGGGAATATCACTTTCAATTCGTTCAAGAAGCTCGGTGCGGCGACTGTCGGCACTGTAGCGGCGTGTCGGCATGGAAAACTCCGAAATGGACGGTTAGATCGTAGGGGAACATGCTACTCTGTTGCAGGAATAAGTACCACCGCAGAGAGGTGTCTGATGCAGTTGGAAAATGGCTGGATTGTCGGGGTGACGCGAGTGCTCTCGCCGCACTGCGATCGGCGCCCGGATGACGAGCCGCCCTCGCTGTTGGTCATCCACAACATCAGCTTGCCGCCCGGCGAATTCGGTGGCCCCTATATCGACCAGCTGTTCACCGGCACGCTCGACCCTGCGCAGCACCCTTATTTCGCCGATATCCATCAGCTGCGGGTGTCGGCGCATTGCCTGATTCGCCGCGGCGGAGAGATCGTGCAGTATGTGCCCTTCGACCAACGCGCCTGGCACGCGGGCGTTTCCCTGTATCAGGGGCGCGATCGGTGCAATGATTTCTCCATCGGCATCGAGCTGGAAGGGACTGACCAGTTGCCCTACACCGAGGCGCAATATCGCACGCTGCGGGCGGTCACCGTGCTGCTGGCCGAACATTACCCACCGCTGGCGGCCAATATCGCCGGGCATTGCGATATCGCCCCCGGCCGCAAGACCGATCCCGGGCCGGCGTTCGATTGGGATCGCTATCTGGCATCTCTGGAACAACGCGGCGCGCCCGCCGACGCTATGCTTGAGACAAGAAAAAGGGAGAGGAATCGCTAATGACGCTGTTTACGCTGTTGCTGGTTTTGGCCTGGGAACGCCTGTTCAAGCTGGGAGAGCACTGGCAGCTGGATCATCGCCTCGAAGTGGTATTTCAGCGGCTGCATCGGGTTTCGCTGGCGCAGACACTGGCGATGACCGCCGCCTGGATGGTGATCGTCTGGGGCGTTCTGTGGCTGTCGCACGGGCTGTTCTTCGGCGTGGTGACGCTGCTGCTGTGGATCGTCATCGATCTGCTGTGTGTCGGCGCCGGCATCAAGCGCAAACACTACCGCGCCTACCTGAAAGCGGCGCGGCAGGGTGATATCCACGCCAGCGATCAGATGGCGGAAGAGCTGGCGTTGATCCACGGCTTGCCGGTGGACTGCAGCGAAGAGCTGCGCCTGCGCGAGCTGCAAAACGCGCTGCTATGGATTAACTTCCGTTATTACCTGGCGCCGCTGTTCTGGTTCGTGGTCTTTGGGCCGTACGGGCCGATCGCGCTGGCGGGGTATGCCTTCCTGCGCGCCTATCAAACCTGGCTGGCGCGCCACAATACGCCGCTGGAGCGTTCGCAATCGGGCATCGATCACCTGTTGAACTGGCTGGACTGGATCCCGGTGCGTTTGGCCGGGGTGGCCTATGCGCTGTTCGGCCACGGCGAACGCGCGTTGCCGGCCTGGTTCGCCTCGCTGGGGGATCGGCATTCGTCGTCGTATCAGGTGCTGACGCGGCTGGCCCAGTTCTCGCTGGCGCGCGATCCGCATATGGATCCGGTGCAAACGCCGCGGGCGGCGGTGACGCTGGCGCGCAAGGTGACGATGATCATCGTGGTGGTGGTGGCGCTGTTGACCATTTACGGCACGCTGCTGTAAACCGCAGCGAAAAACAAAACGGGCGCCGAGGCGCCCGTTTTGTTTGGCCATTCGGCCGGGATTACAGCTTGGCGAAGCAGCGACGCGCGGCGTCGATGGTGCGCTGGATGTCTTCCTTGCTGTGCGCCACGGACATGAAGCCCGCTTCGAAGGCGGACGGCGCAAGATACACCCCTTCTTCCAGCATCAGGTGGAAGAAACGCTTGAAGCGTTCCACGTCGCACTGCATCACGTCCTGGTAGCAGGTGACCGCCGGCGCGTCGGTGAAGAACAGGCCGAACATGCCGCCAACGTTGTTGACCACCAGCGGAATATTCTCCTCCTGCGCCGCGTGCAGCAGGCCAGCGGCCAGCATCTCGGTCAGTTCGGTCAGCGTCTGGTGCACGCCTACCTGTGAGACTTCGGTCAAACAAGCGTAGCCCGCCGCCATGGCGATCGGGTTGCCGGACAGGGTGCCGGCCTGGTAGACCGGGCCGGTGGGCGCCAGCGCGTCCATCACCTCGCGACGGCCGCCGAAGGCGCCCACCGGCATGCCGCCGCCGATGATTTTGCCGAGGCAGGTCAGATCCGGCTCGACGCCGTAATAGGATTGCGCGCCGGCCAGCGCGACGCGGAAGCCGGTCATCACTTCGTCGATGATCAAGAGCGCGCCGTACTTGTCGCACAGGGCGCGCAGGCCCGGCAGGAATTCCGGCAGCGGCGGCACGCAGTTCATGTTGCCGGCGACCGGCTCGACGATAATACAGGCGATCTCGGACGGGTACTGTTCGAAGGCGGCGCGCACCGAATCCAGATCGTTATAGGTGCAGGTCAGAGTGTGCTTGGCGAAGTCGGCCGGCACGCCCGGTGAGTTCGGCTGGCCGAGGGTCAGCGCGCCGGAGCCGGCTTTCACCAGCAGGCAGTCGGCGTGGCCGTGATAGCAGCCTTCGAACTTGATGATTTTATCGCGGTTGGTGTAGCCGCGCGCCAGGCGGATGGCGCTCATGGTGGCTTCGGTGCCCGAGTTCACCATGCGCACCATATCCATCGTCGGCACCAGCTCGGTGACCAGCTGCGCCATTTTGACTTCCATCTCGGTCGGCGCGCCGAAGCTCAGGCCGCGCTGCGCCGCTTCGATCACCGCGTCGCGGATCGCCGGATGGTTATGCCCCAGCACCATCGGCCCCCAGGAACCGACATAGTCGATATAGGCCTTGCCGTCGGCATCGAACAGGTAAGCCCCGTCTGCCCGCTCGATAAACAGCGGCACACCGCCCACGCCGGTGAATGCACGCACCGGAGAGTTTACCCCGCCGGGGATCAACTGTTGCGCCTGGGCGTACAGACTTTCGGACTTGCTGTGTAGGCTCATAAATCGGCTCCTGGATTCTCTTTTGAATGATTTGACCGCGCTATTCTAGAGGAGAGCGCCGCGTTATGAAACGATCACAGTCAGATACCATTAACGGCAGCGTCCGCCACCAGGTTGGGGTAGAATTATCGCCCTGCCTATTTGTATTACAAATTACCTGACGAATCACTCGCGATGACAGAATCACAATCACAGCCAGTCGGGACATTGAGCCCGCGTCTGCGCCGCAGCGATGCGGTGCGTCAGTTTATTCGCCGCGATAAAACCCCGGTGGCGATCCTGGTGATGGCCGCGCTGGTGGGGGCGCTGGCCGGTTTGCTCGGCGTGGCCTTCGATAAAGCGGTGGAGTGGGTGCAGCAGCAGCGGTTGGCTTCGCTGGCGCAGGTCGCCGACTCCTGGCTTCTGGTGTGGCCCCTGGCGTTTATCCTGTCCGCCGCGCTGGCGGCGCTGGGATATTACCTGGTGCGGCGCTTTGCGCCTGAGGCGGGCGGCTCGGGCATTCCGGAAATCGAAGGCGCGCTGGAAGAGCTGCGGCCGGTACGCTGGTGGCGCGTGATCCCGGTAAAATTCATCGGCGGTATGGGCACGCTGGGGGCGGGCATGGTGCTGGGGCGCGAAGGGCCCACGGTGCAAATGGGCGGCAACGTCGGGCGCATGGTATTGGACGTGCTGCGCATTCGCGGCGCCGAGGCGCGTCATACGTTGCTGGCGACCGGGGCCGCCGCCGGGTTGTCCGCCGCGTTCAACGCGCCGCTGGCCGGCATCTTGTTCATCATCGAAGAGATGCGGCCGCAGTTCCGCTACAACCTGATCTCGATTAAAGCGGTGTTTATCGGCGTTATCATGTCGAGCGTGGTGTTCCAGCTGTTTAACGGCCAGGGGGCGGTGATCGCGGTCGACAAACTTTCTTCGGCGCCCATCAATACCCTGTGGCTCTATCTGGTGTTGGGGGCAATCTTCGGCGCGGTGGGCGTGGGGTTCAACGCGCTGATCTTCCGCACCCAAGACATGTTCGCGCGCCTGCACGGCGGCAGAATGCGCAATGTCTTGCTGATGGGCGGGCTGCTCGGCGGCGTGTGCGGCATTCTGGGGCTGATCCAGCCGGAGGCGGCGGGCGGCGGCTTTGGGCTGATCCCGATCGCCGCGGCGGGCAACTACAGCGTCGGCATGTTGATGTTTATCTTTATCACCCGCATCTTCACCACGCTGCTGTGCTTCGGTTCCGGCGCGCCGGGTGGCATCTTCGCGCCGATGCTGGCGTTGGGCACGCTGTTCGGCACCGCCTTCGGGCTGGCGGGGGCACATCTGTTCCCGCAGTACGGCATCGAGGCGGGCACCTTCGCCATCGCCGGCATGGGGGCGCTGTTCGCCGCCACGGTGCGCGCCCCGCTGACCGGTATCGTGCTGGTGCTGGAAATGACCGACAATTACCAGCTTATTTTACCGATGATCATCACCTGCCTCGGCGCCACGGTGGTGGCGCAGCTGCTCGGCGGCAAGCCGCTGTATTCGTCGATCCTGGCCCGCACGCTGCAAAAGCAGGAGGCGCAGCTGGCGCGGGAGGCGGCGCAGAAAACAAGTAAGGAAAATACAACAAATGCGGTGAATACTTGAACGCAACACTCAGGTATCGGATAATCGTTAATATTAATCAGGCAGCCATAGTCGCGATCTGATGCTGAACAATGTTGGGAGTAAAGAGTATGAGTGATCAAACGGCACTGCCCCTGCAATTTACCGAGGCAGCAGCAAACAAGGTTAAGTTCCTGATTGCTGACGAAGAAAACCCGAACCTGAAGTTGCGGGTTTACATTACCGGCGGCGGCTGCAGCGGATTCCAGTACGGCTTCACTTTTGACGACAAGGTCAACGATGGCGACATGACCATCGAGAAGCAGGGCGTGGCGCTGGTGGTCGATCCGATGAGCCTGCAGTATCTGGTCGGCGGTTCGGTGGACTACACCGAAGGGCTGGAAGGATCGCGCTTTGTGGTGACCAACCCGAATGCCAAAACCACCTGCGGTTGCGGTTCGTCGTTCAGCATTTGAGTTTGCCTGTCAGAACATCAACCCGCTCGCCTTACGGCCGGCGGGTTTTTTTATGCCTACCCTTCCACGAGGATCACTTCCGTGCCGTTCTCCTGCGCCGGACGGCCGCGAGTGATGCGCGGCTGCTCAGCGTTCGAGAATAAAGGCGGGCAGCTTGAGATGCCAGCGAATGGCCGCCAGCCGAATGGCCAGGGTGATGAGCATGCCCAGCATCATGGCCTGTTGCAGCGGCATGTTGAAGGTGTAGAACGCCGTGGCATGCACGATGCCGCCGATGATGCAGGCGGTGGCGTAAATTTCGGTGCGCAGGATCATCGGGATCTCGCGCGCCAGCACGTCGCGGATAATGCCGCCGCCGACGCCGGTGATCACCCCCATGCAGATCGCCACCAGCGGGCCGGTGCCGGCCGCGAAGGCCTTGTTGACGCCGATGCCGACGAACACCGCCAGCCCGACGGCGTCCAGCACCGGCAGCACCCACTTCGGCAGGCGGCGCGGCTGGCGCACCAGCAGCAGCGTCAAGACGCAGGTGATCATCGCCACAACCAGATCGGTGGGATCCTTGACCCAAAATACCGGGCCGTTGGCCAGCGCCATGTCGCGGATGGTGCCGCCGCCGACCGCGGTGACCACGCCCAATACCAGAACGCCGAACGGATCCATGCGCAGCTTGCCGGCCAATAGCACGCCGGAGACGGCGAACACCGCCGTGCCGAGAATATCCAACCAGAACACCAGCATCAGCGGATCTCCGCCAGCTGGCGGCACAACTGCTGCGCCGCCAACAGGATGCGCGGCCCGCCGCGATTGAACCAGTCTTCGTTCAGCGCGATCACCGGCACCTGCAGCTGCGGTGCCCAGAAGGCTTTCACATTGGCGGCCTCTTTCTCGCCGCCGGTGATGACGATGGCCTGCGGCTGACGTGCCAGCACCTGCTCGCGGCTGATCTGCGGCCAAGGGGTGCGGCTGTCGGCGAAGACGTTCTGCCCGCCGCACAGCGCCAGCACCTGGCTTTGCAATGTGGCGCCGGAGCTGGTGAACAGCGGCTGGGTGCCGAACTGCAGCAGCACACGCCGTGGCGAGTTAGCGGCGTACTGTTGCTTGAGAGCGGCGAACTGGCGGCGAAGGCCGTCCGCCGCCTGATGCGCCTGCTCCGGGTGCGGGCTGTAGCGCGCCAGCTTATCCAGCAAGCCGGCGATCCCTTCGAGATTGTCGGCGTCCGCATAGAAGATCGGGATGCCGAACGCGGCGAGCTGATCCAACGCGCGTTGTGGATTACCGCCGCGCCAGGCGAGGATCAGATCCGGCTTGAGCGCCAGCACCCGCTCCAGATTGATGCCCTGCCAGGAGGCTACCTGCTCCAGCCTGGCGGCCTGCGGCGGGTAATCGGAATAGGCGCTCGCCGCCACCAGCACATCGCCCATGCCGGCGGCATAGGCGAGTTCGGTGGCGTTGGGCGCCAGGCTGATCACCCGCTGGGCGGCGCCGACCGGCAGGGCCAGCCAGAGCGCCAACAGACAGAGCATCGAGGTGAAGCGCAGCCTCACATCAACCGCGCTTGGCCAGGGTTTGCAGCATGGCGTTGACCATCAGCGTGGACTGCTTGGCCGCTACCACCAGGAACTCGTCAAAGCTCATGTGCGATTCGCTGTCGGCGACGTCGGAAATGGCGCGCACCACCACGAACGGCGTGCCGAACAGATGGCAGACGTGGGCGATCGCCGCGGCTTCCATTTCCACGGCGGCGACGCGCGGGAAGGTGGCGCGGATGCGCGCCAGCGGCTCGGCGCCGTTGATGAAGGCGTCACCGCTGCAGATCAGGCCGCGCACCGCGTGCAGATCCAGCTGTTTGATGCAGCTTTCCGCCAGCGCGATCAGCGCATCATCGGCGACGAACGCCGCCGGGCAGCCGGCCATCTGGCCCGGCTCGTAGCCGAAGGCGGTGACGTCGGCGTCGTGGTAGCGCACTTCTTCCGACACCACGATGTCGCCCACGCGCAGCGTGCTGGCCAGGCCGCCGGCGGAGCCGGTATTGATCACCACGTCGGGGCTGCAGTGCTCCAGCAACAGGGTGGTGCCCATGGCCGCAGAGACTTTGCCGATGCCGGATTTCAGCAGGGCCACGTCAACGCCGCCGATCTGGCCGGTGTAGATTTCGCAGCCCGCGCGCTGGATGGTTTGACGGTTTTCGATTTGATCGCGCAGCAGGGTGACTTCCTGCTCCATTGCGCCGATGATGCCTACTTTCATAAATAACACTCGCTGA
This sequence comes from Serratia sp. JKS296, assembly GCF_900215445.1. Taxonomy (NCBI): domain Bacteria; kingdom Pseudomonadati; phylum Pseudomonadota; class Gammaproteobacteria; order Enterobacterales; family Yersiniaceae; genus Serratia; species Serratia sp. JKS296. The sequence continues at coordinate 4,200,684 of NZ_OCMX01000001.1, read as the reverse complement.
TTGGCCGTGAGAATTGCGGCATAGTCTATCATGGCTGTGTATCAGAGATAATGCGTTGCATCCGCTGCCGGGAATTGTTATCACGGGGGCAGGGCGCAACGGCGGAGAAACAGATGTCCGGGATCGACTTCAAGCAAAAAATCAGCTTCCAACGGCCTTTCAGCAAACCGATCGAGGCCGAGGAAGAGTACGACATCGTGCGGCAGTTCGAGAGCGATCGCGGGCGCATCGTCAACTCGGCCGCCATTCGCCGTCTGCAGCAAAAAACCCAGGTGTTTCCGCTGGAGCGCAACGCGGCTGTGCGCAGCCGCCTGACGCACTCGATGGAGGTGCAGCAGGTCGGGCGCCATATCGCCAAAGAGATCCTCAACCGCTTCAAACAGGCGGGGAAGATCGACGAACTCGGCCTGACCCGGCTGCTCGATCCGTTTGAAAGCATCGTGGAAATGGCCTGCCTGATGCACGACATCGGCAATCCGCCGTTCGGTCATTTCGGCGAATCGGCGATCAATGACTGGTTCGCCCAGCGGCTCGATCCCGCCAGCTGCGGCAGTGAGCCGGGCAGCCACGATCGCTGCCAGGTGGCGACGCTGCGCCTGCATGAAGGGGAGAGCGATCTGAACCGGCTGCGCAGCCGGATCCGTCAGGATCTCAGCCACTTCGAGGGCAACGCCCAGGCGATCCGCATGGTGTACAGCCTGCTCAAGCTCAACCTGACCTACGCGCAGGTCGGCTGCATTTTGAAATACACCCGCCCGGCCTACTGGGCGAGCGACATCCCCGCCAGCCACAGTTACCTGATGAAAAAGCCCGGCTACTATCTGGCGGAAGAAGCCTTCGTCGATCGGCTGCGGCGTGAGCTGCATATGGGCGAGTTCGATCGTTTCCCGCTGACCTACATTATGGAGGCCGCCGACGATATCTCGTACTGCGTGGCCGATCTGGAAGACGCGGTGGAGAAGAGCATTTTCACCGTCGAGCAGCTGTATCAGCACCTGATTCAGGAATGGGGCGAGGTGGCGCCGGGCGATCTGTTCGACAAGACCGTCGCCAGCGCGTTTCGCAAGATCGATCGCGGCGGCGCGCGGCGCAGCGCGGAAGATCAGTTCTTCATGTATCTGCGGGTGTTTACCGTGGCGCGGCTGGTGCCGCACGCGGCGCAGCGCTTTATCGACAATCTGGACGCGGTTTATCAGGGCAGCTTCAATCAGGCGCTGCTGGAGGATTCCAGCCCGGCCTACCGGCTGCTGAAAATATTTAAAAATGTGGCGTTCAAGCACGTGTTCAACCACCCGGAGGTCGAGCAGCTCGAGCTGCAAGGTTACCGGGTGATCAGCGGCCTGCTGGACATTTACAGCCCGCTGTTGGCGATGTCGCTGGCGGACTTCACCCTGCTGGTGCGTGAGGACAGCCACCGCGCGTACCCGATCGAAACGCGTCTGTTCCACAAGCTGTCCACCAAGCATCGGCTGGCGTATGCGGAGGCGGTAGAAGGGCTGCAGCATTTATCGCCGGAGCAGCAAGCCATTCGGGAATATTATTTCCGCGCGCGTTTATTGCAGGACTATATCAGCGGAATGACCGACCTTTATGCCTATGATGAATATCGTCGATTAATGGCGGCGGAATAATTAAGCTGAGGAATAATTATCAGCAATTCCAACCGGTTGGCTGTCTTGATTTTTGTAAAGACGGACAATATTTGTTTACTATTGCCAATCATCTGTGCCGGAACTTCAGGCTATTAATTAACTCTGAATAAGCACGCAAGACGGCCATTCTTTTTTGAACGACTTTATAAGAGACACACAGATGAAAAAAACCGCATTAGTTCTGAGCGCATTGGCATTCAGCATCGGCATGGCGATGGGCCCGGTGACGGCCAGCGCCGCTGAAACCGCCTCTTCCTCCACCCAACAGCTGCCGAGTCTGGCGCCGATGCTGGAAAAGGTGATGCCTTCCGTGGTGAGCATTAACGTTGAGGGCAGCACCACGGTCAATACGCCGCGCATGCCGCAGCAGTTCCAACAGTTCTTCGGTGAAGATTCGCCGTTCTGCCAGGACGGTTCGCCGTTCCAGGGCTCGCCGATGTGTCAGGGCGGTGAACAGCCTGGGCCGGATGGCCAGCCGCAGGGCACGCAGCAGAAATTCCAGGCGCTGGGCGCCGGGGTGGTCATCGATGCCGCCAAGGGCTATGTGGTGACCAATAACCACGTGGTGGATAACGCCAACAAGATCCAGGTGCAGCTGAGTGACGGCCGCCGCTTCGACGCCAAGGTGATCGGCAAGGATCCGCGCTCGGACATCGCCCTGATCCAGCTGAAAGACTTCAAGAATCTGACGGCGATCAAGATGGCGGATTCCGATCAGCTGCGCGTCGGCGATTACACCGTGGCGATCGGCAACCCGTACGGGCTGGGCGAAACCGCCACTTCGGGCATCGTTTCCGCCCTGGGGCGCAGCGGCCTAAACATCGAAAACTACGAAAACTTTATCCAGACCGATGCGGCGATCAACCGCGGTAATTCCGGCGGCGCGCTGGTTAACCTGAACGGCGAGCTGATCGGCATCAACACCGCGATCCTGGCGCCGGACGGCGGCAACATCGGTATCGGCTTCGCCATTCCGAGCAACATGGTGAAAAACCTGACGGCGCAAATGGTCGAGTATGGCCAGGTGAAACGCGGCGAGCTCGGCATCATGGGCACCGAGCTGAACTCTGAGCTGGCCAAGGCGATGAAGGTTGATGCGCAGCGCGGGGCCTTTGTCAGCCAGGTGATGCCGAAGTCTTCCGCCGCGAAGGCGGGCATTAAAGCCGGTGACGTGATCGTCACCATGAACGGCAAGGCCATCTCCAGCTTCGCCTCATTCCGGGCGGAGATCGGCACGCTGCCCGTCGGCAGCAAAATGTCGCTGGGCATTATCCGCGACGGCAAACCGGTGACCATTGATGTCACGCTGGAGCAAAGCGCGCAGACCCAGGTGGCCTCGGGCAATATTTACACCGGCATCGAGGGCGCCGAGCTGAGCAACACCCAGGTCGGCAACCAGAAAGGCGTCAAGGTCGACAGCGTGAAAGCCGGCAGCGCCGCGGCGCGCATCGGCTTGAAAAAAGGCGATGTGATCCTGGGCGTGAACCAACAGCCGATACAGAACCTGGGCGAGCTGCGTAAGATTCTCGACAGCAAGCCGTCGGTGCTGGCGTTGAATATTCAGCGCGGCGAGAGCCAATTGTACCTGCTGGCGCAGTGATAAACGTCAGGCGCTAAAAGAAAAAGGCACGCTGCGGCGTGCCTTTTTGCGTAACGGCCTGCGAATTCAGGCAGGCTGCGTCAGATGCGCGTGCGCCGCGTGGATCACCAGTTCAATCTCATCCAGCAGCTCCAGCCATTCCGGCTCCAGTTCGTCGTTGGTGACGCCCTGGCGCAGTTGCCGCTCGAGGTAGAAACACAGCTGCTTGAGGCGTGGCACGCCGCTGTAGCTGCAGCTGCCGTGCAGCTTATGGACCAGATCGAGGATTTCGTCGTCATGCTGGCCATCGAGCAGCGCCTGCACCCGTTCGCGCACCTGCGGCAAGAAATCGAGCAGCATTTGCAGCAGATCGCGCGCCAGATCCGGTTTATTGGCCGCCTGACGCAACGCCAGCGGCCAGTCGAGCGACAGCGGCGCGTCGTCGGCGACGGCGTTTTCCATTTCGCCACTGTGATAGCGCGACAGCACGCGGGTCAGCATTTTCTCGTCGATCGGCTTGGCCAGGTAGTCGTCCATCCCGGCCTGCAACAGGTGCTCGCGCTCGCCGCTGGCTGCATGGGCGGTGACGGCGACGATCGGCGTGGAGTTGTGATGCGGCAGTTGGCGGATCAGCTCGCTGGCGTGAATGCCGTCCATCTTCGGCATTTGAATGTCCATCAGGATCAGATCCAGCACGTTGTCGCGCGCCAGCACCAGCGCTTCCTCGCCGCTCTCGCACAACAGGGTTTTTTCTACCTGTTCCCCCAACAACGTACCGATCAGCTTCAGGTTAGCCGGGTTGTCGTCAACCGCCATCACCGTCAGCGGCAGGCGTTTACGCTCAGGCTGCGCGGTGAGGCGTGCCGGCGCCTCCATCCGGAGCATCGGGAACAGTCGGGTGCTGGTGATCGGCTTGATCAGGCAGCCGAGCGCGCCTTGTTGTTTAAGCAGCTCGGCATCGATTTGCGCCTGGCACGGCAGCGCCAGAATGACCCGATCGGCCAGTTTCAGCGAGGCCAGCAATTTGTCCTCGTGCTGCGCCATGTTGTCGCGGAACGGGATGGGCACGCCGGCCAGCAGGAAATCATAGTGGCTTGGCGGCAACTGGCCCAGCGTCGGCGAGTGGGTGATTACCAGTTGCGTGACGCTGAGCATGTTGAGCGTCGCCTGCGCTGCCGTCGGGTTGGACTCGATATAGGCCAGCGTTTTGCCGTTCAGATCCGGCAGGCTCGGCGCCAGCGACAGCATGCCCTCGTTCAGATCCAGCGTGATGTGGAACCAGAAGGTCGAGCCGCGGTTCAACTGGCTGTGGAAGCAGATATCGCCCCCCATCTCTTTCACCAGCTTTTGCGTGATCACCAGCCCCAGCCCGGTGCCGCCGTGGCGGCGGGAGATGCTGGCGTCCGCCTGGCGGAATGCCTGGAACAGCTGCGACTGCTGGCGTTCGGAGATGCCGATGCCGGTATCGTGGATCTGCACTTCCACTTCCACCCGGCGCTCCAGCTGTTTGCGCAGCTCGACGCGAATATCGATATTGCCGGTTTCGGTGAACTTGATGGCGTTGCCCAGCAGGTTGGTGATGATTTGCTGCAGGCGCAGCGAGTCGCCGATCACCTGCTCCGGCACGTCGTTGTGCACATCCAGCGTCAGCTCCAACCCTTTGTCATGTGCGCTGGGCGCCAGCAGCACCACCACTTCGTCCAGCGTTTCGCGCAGGGCGAACGGAATATGCTCCAGCACCAGCTTGCCGGCCTCCAGCTTGGAGAAATCCAGCACGTCGTTGATGATGGTCAGCAGGTTGTTGGCCGAGCGCTCGATGGTCTGCAAATAGTCGGTCTGGGTTGCGCTCAGATCGGTTTTCAGCATCTGGCGGGTGAAGCCGATCACGCCGTTGAGAGGAGTACGCAGCTCATGCGACATGTTGGCCAGGAATTCGGACTTGATGCGCGCCGCCTCCTGCGCGCGTTTTTTCGCCAGATCCAGCTCGACGTTCTGGATCTCCATCTGCTCCAGCGTTTCGCGCAGGTCTGACGTAGCCTGATCGATGTTCTGCTGCATCTCTTCGTGATAGGCGGTAAGCGACATCGCCATCGAGTTGATGCCGTTTTTCAGCATGTGCAGCTCGCCGAGCATGTAACCTTCCACGCGGCTGTCGAGCTGGCCGCGGCGGATGCGGTCGACGGTGTTCACCATATTGCGGATCGGGCCGGTCACGTCGCGCATCAGCCGGTAAGCGAACAGGATGGCGATGCACATGCACAGCAGCAGCAGCAAGGTGGAGACGAAGACCTCTTTATACTGCTGCAGCCGCACCGACTGCAGATCCAGCTCGATCGCCACATAGCCCAGGTTGTTGTCGGGATGGCTGCCGCCGTCGGCGGTTTCATCCGGATACTGGCTTTCCGACAGGATCGGCGTGCGCAGGATCAGCGAATCGCCGCGTCGGGTGAGCATCAGCTCGGTGGGCAACGGCACGCCTTTCGGCAACTGCAGCTGAGCGAAGTTGTGGTGATAATTTGAGGTGACGAACAGGTTGTTCTGCGCATCAAACACGGTGATCGAACGTACGATGTCCGAATGGCGGCGGTGCAAAAGGCTGACCAACTGCCTGACCGATTCGCGGCTGCGGAACGTCATGCCGTACTCGCTGGCCACCGCCAGCGGCTCGATGATGCTGGCGCCGGCGTCGACCAGTTGCTCCTGCAGCTCATTATAGCGGTGCACCACGAAGAAGGTGCTGAGCAGCAAACCAATCAGCAAGGTCGGGGCCAGAATCAGGATCATCATGCGCGCACGCAGGCTGTATTTGGTCATGGGATTCCAATGTGGGAGAATTGACAGCTGACACTAGCTTAATGAACCAGCACACAATCGACAAATATGGCGCAATTCTACTCTCCCAAACGCCGCGTGACGACCCGGCAGAGCTCACAAATCTTCACCGTGACGGTGAGCGATCTCGATCCTTTTGGCCAGGGCGTGGCGCGCCACGACGGCAAAGCGGTGTTCGTGCCGGGCGTATTGCCGGGCGAGCAGGCGGAAATCCAGTTGACCGAAGACAAGCGCCAGTTCGCCAAAGGCAAGCTCAAACGCCTGCTGAGCCGCAGCCCGCAGCGGGTAGAACCGCGCTGCCCGCATTTTGGCGTGTGTGGCGGCTGCCAGCAGCAACATGCTGATGAGGCGCTGCAACAGCAGAGCAAGGCGGCGGCGCTGGTGCGCATGATCGCCCGCGAAACCGGCGTAACCCCGCAACAGGAACCGGTGATCGCCGGCCCGGAATACGGCTATCGCCGCCGCGCCCGCCTGAGCCTGGCATGGCAGCCGAAGCTGCAGCGCCTGATGATGGGCTTTCGCCAGGCGGCCTCCAGCGAGCTGGTGGCGGTGGAGCACTGCCCGGTGCTGCGGCCGGAGCTGGAACAGCTGCTGGCGCCGGTGCGCGCCTGCCTGAGCGGGCTGCAGGCGGTGCGGCGGCTGGGGCATGTGGAGCTGGTGCTGGCGGATAACGGCCCGCTGCTGGTGCTGCGTCATCTCGACGCGCTGAAAGAGGCGGATCGGCAGGCGCTGTTGGCGTTTGGCGAGCGGGAAAAGGTCGCCGTTTATCTGGCGCCGGACAGCGATCGGGTGGAAAAACTGTGCGGTGAAACGCCGTATTATCAGGTTGACGGGCTACGCTTAGACTTCAGTCCGCGCGACTTTATTCAGGTCAATGACGCCGTAAACCAACAAATGGTGGCGCAGGCCCTTGAATGGCTCGATATTCAACCCAATGATCGGGTGCTGGACCTGTTCTGCGGCATGGGCAACTTCACCCTGCCGCTGGCGCGCCGCGCCGCCGCGGTGGTGGGCATCGAAGGTGTTGCCACGCTGGTAGCGAATGGGCAATATAATGCACATAAGAATAAGCTGAATAATGCGTCGTTCTTCCATGAGAATCTGGAGGACAACGTTGCGCGGCAACCTTGGGCAGCACAAGGGTTTGATAAGGTGATGCTGGATCCCGCCCGCGCCGGTGCGGCCGGGGTGATGTCACACATTGTAAAACTGGCGCCGGCGCGGGTGGTGTATGTTTCCTGTAACCCCACCACGCTGGCTCGCGACAGCAACGTGCTGTTGAATGCCGGTTATCGTCTTGCGCGCGTGCGGATGTTGGATATGTTTCCGCACACGGGGCATCTTGAATCAATGGCGCTGTTTATCAACGAGCGTGCGCCAGAGGTCGCTGCAAAGTAGGGAGAAGTTATGGTTGCGGTAAGAAGTGCACATCTGAATACGGCGGGTGAGTTCGCTCTCGATGAGTGGATCGCCGGCTTGGGGCTACCTAACCCGCAGTCATGTGAGCGATTGGCCGCAACCTGGCGTTATTGTGAGCAGCAGACCCAAAACCATCCCGACGCCTCGCTGCTGCTGTGGCGCGGCCTGGAGATGGTGGAAATTCTCTCGACGCTGAGCATGGACAATGACAGCATGCGCGCCGCGCTGCTGTTCCCGCTGGTGGACGCCGGCATCGTGCAGGAAGAGACCCTGACCGAAGCGTTCGGCAAGGGGATCGTCGCGCTGGTGCACGGCGTGCGCGATATGGACGCCATTCGCCAACTGAAAGCCACCCAAAACGACTCGATGGCCTCCGAACAGGTCGACAACGTGCGCCGCATGCTGTTGGCGATGGTGGAGGATTTCCGCTGCGTGGTCATCAAGCTGGCGGAGCGTATCGCCCACCTGCGCGAGGTGAAAGACGCGCCGGAAGACGAACGCGTGCTGGCGGCGAAAGAGTGTTCCAACATCTACGCCCCGCTGGCCAACCGGCTCGGCATCGGCCAGCTGAAGTGGGAGCTGGAGGATTTCTGCTTCCGCTACCTGCATCCGGAAGAATACAAGCGCATCGCCAAGCTGTTGCATGAGCGCCGCATCGATCGCGAACAGTTCATTGACGATTTCGTCGCCGGGCTGCGCGCAGAAATGGCCAACGAAGGCATTCGGGTGGAGATTTACGGCCGGCCGAAACACATCTACAGCATCTGGCGCAAGATGCAGAAAAAACACCTGGCGTTCGACGAACTGTTCGACGTGCGTGCGGTGCGCATCGTGGCGGAGCGCCTGCAGGATTGCTACGCGGCGTTGGGCATCGTGCATACCCACTTCCGCCATTTGCCGGATGAGTTCGACGACTACGTCGCTAACCCGAAACCGAACGGCTACCAGTCGATCCACACCGTGGTGCTGGGGCCGCGCGGCAAAACCGTAGAGATTCAGATCCGCACCCGGCAAATGCACGAAGACGCCGAACTGGGCGTGGCCGCGCACTGGAAGTACAAAGAGGGCGCGGGCGTGACCGTGCGCTCCGGCTACGAAGAACGCATCGCCTGGCTGCGCAAGCTGATCGCCTGGCAGGAAGAAATGGCGGACTCCGGCGAGATGCTCGACGAAGTGCGCAGCCAGGTGTTCGACGATCGGGTCTATGTATTTACCCCGAAAGGCGACGTGGTGGATCTGCCGGCCGGTTCCACGCCGCTCGATTTCGCCTACCACATTCACAGCGACGTCGGTCACCGCTGTATCGGCGCCAAGATCGGCGGCCGCATCGTGCCGTTTACCTATCAGCTGAAGATGGGCGATCAGATTGAGATCATCACCCAGAAACAGCCGAACCCGAGCCGCGACTGGCTGAACCCGAACCTGGGGTATGTCACCACCAGCCGCGGGCGCTCGAAGATCCACAACTGGTTCCGCAAGCAGGATCGCGACAAGAACATTCTCGCCGGCCGCCAGATGCTGGACAACGAACTGGAACATCTCGGCATCAGTCTGAAAGAGGCCGAAAAGCTGCTGATCCCGCGCTACAACATGAACTCGCTGGACGAGGTGTTGGCGGCGATCGGCGGCGGGGACATTCGCCTGAACCAGATGGTGAATTACCTGCAGGGCAAGTTCAACAAACCGAGCGCCGAAGAGCAGGATCGCGAGGCATTGCGCCAGCTGGTGCAGCAGAAAGCGCCGCCGCCGGCCCGCAACAAGGACAACGGCCGCGTGGTGGTGGAGGGCGTGGGCAACCTGATGCACCACATCGCCCGCTGCTGCCAGCCGATCCCGGGCGACGACATCGTCGGTTTTATCACCCAGGGGCGCGGTATTTCGATCCACCGTGCGGACTGCGATCAGCTGGTCGATTTGCAATCGCACGCGCCGGAGCGCATCGTCGATGCGGTATGGGGCGAAAGCTACTCCAGCGGTTATTCGCTGGTGGTGCGCGTGATGGCCAACGATCGCAGCGGGCTGCTGCGCGACATTACCACCATTTTGGCCAACGAAAAGGTCAACGTGCTGGGCGTCGCCAGCCGCAGCGACACCAAGAAACAGTTGGCCACCATCGACATGGATATCGAAATCTACAACCAGCAGGTGCTGAGCCGGGTGCTGGCGAAGCTGAACCAGCTGCCGGACGTGATAGATGCCAAGCGTCTGCACGGCAACTAAGCCCACATCGCCTTTCGGGCCGTATGCGCCATCGATACGGCCCGAGATCCATGAATTCGGTGGGCGCTCCCATGCGCCCTCATTCTTTCTCAGAGATTTTTTATGACCCAATCCACTCCGCTGCAGCGCCTGCTGAACATCATGAAAACGCTGCGCGATCCGCAGGTCGGTTGCTCATGGGACCGCAAGCAAACTTTCGCCACCATCGCGCCCTACACGCTGGAAGAGACTTACGAAGTGCTGGACGCCATCGAGCGGCAGGACTACGCCGATCTGCGCGACGAACTGGGTGATTTGCTGTTCCAGGTGGTGTTCTATGCCCAGATGGGGCAGGAGCAGGGGCTGTTCGATTTCGATGAGGTGTGCACCGCCATCAGCGACAAGCTGGAGCGCCGTCACCCGCATATCTTCGGCGACGCTGAGGCGGGAGACAGCGAAGCCGTGGCGGCGCGCTGGGAGCAGCTGAAGGCCGGCGAGCGCGCCGAAAAAGCGCTGCACTCGGTGCTGGACGACATTCCGCAGGCGCTGCCGGCGTTGATGAAGGCGCACAAGATCCAAAAACGCTGCGCCTCGGTCGGCTTCGACTGGAATACCCTGGGGCCGGTGCTGGACAAAGTGTATGAAGAGATCGACGAAGTGATGCACGAAGCCCGCCAGGCGGTGGTCGATGAGAGCAAGCTGGAAGAGGAGATCGGCGATCTGCTGTTCGCCACGGTGAACCTGTCGCGCCATTTGGGGCACAAGGCGGAGAATGCGCTGCAGGCGGCGAACCGCAAGTTCGAACGTCGCTTCCGCCAGGTGGAAGCGATCGTCCAGCAACGCGGGCTGCGGCTTGAAGACGCCACGCTGGAGCAGATGGAAGACGCCTGGCAGCAGGTGAAGCGCCAGGAAAGTTGAATCGCTGCGACGACAATGTTGATCGCAAACAAGGTTCACTTGGGCTGAAACGGTTAAGCTTGCGGTCAGGTCACAGGCGCATGGCTGCCGTCGGCAGCAAAAGGCCAACAAACTGAAATCTAAGGCGTTTTATCGCTCGAGAGGGGCGGTAAAAAGAAACTTTCTCCGCTAACTCTTTGTATTTCCTGGAGGGTTTATGCGGCGCCGGCGGAGTAAACCCTGATGAACACGGGAGGGCGGCCGAGATGATGGACAGCAAAACGATCGTTTGTAGGTCAGGAGAGGTTCGGGTATACTACTTTCCCGTCCTGGTTCTTCCATCGTCTTTAAACCTAAACTCTCAGGTTCAGCATGACAACTAATTATATTTTTGTGACCGGCGGGGTCGTATCCTCTCTGGGTAAAGGCATTGCCGCAGCCTCTCTGGCGGCTATTCTTGAAGCCCGTGGCCTCAACGTTACCATCATGAAACTGGACCCGTACATCAACGTGGATCCGGGCACCATGAGCCCGATTCAGCATGGGGAAGTTTTCGTCACCGAAGACGGCGCAGAAACCGATCTGGATTTGGGTCACTACGAGCGCTTCATCCGCACCAAAATGTCGCGTCGCAACAACTTCACCACCGGCCGCATCTACTCCGACGTGCTGCGTAAAGAACGCCGCGGCGACTATCTGGGCGCGACCGTGCAGGTCATTCCGCACATCACCAACGCGATCAAAGAGCGCATCATCGAAGGCGGCGAAGGCCACGATGTGGTGCTGGTGGAAATCGGCGGCACCGTCGGCGATATCGAATCGCTGCCGTTCCTCGAAGCCATCCGTCAGATGGCGGTGGAAGTGGGCCGCGAGCACACTCTGTACATGCACTTGACGCTGGTGCCGTACATGGCGGCGGCGGGCGAAGTGAAAACCAAGCCGACCCAGCATTCCGTAAAAGAGCTGCTTTCCATCGGTATTCAGCCTGATGTGCTGATTTGCCGTTCCGATCGCGCGGTTCCTGCTAACGAACGCGCTAAAATCGCGCTTTTCTGCAACGTGCCGGAAAAAGCGGTTATCTCTCTGAAAGACGTTGATTCTATTTATAAAATCCCAGGCCTATTGAAATCTCAGGGGCTGGACGATTATATTTGTAAACGATTCAGCCTGAACGCGCCGGAAGCCAACCTGGCCGAATGGGAACAGGTGATCTACGAAGAAGCCAATCCGGGCGGCGAAGTGACCATCGGTATGGTCGGCAAATACGTTGAGCTGCCGGACGCCTACAAGTCGGTAATCGAAGCGCTGAAGCACGGCGGGCTGAAAAACCGTTTGACCGTGAACATCAAGCTGATCGACTCGCAGGACGTGGAAACGCGCGGCGTGGAAGTGCTGAAAGGGCTGGATGCGATCCTGATCCCGGGCGGCTTCGGCTACCGCGGCGTGGAAGGCAAAGTGATGACCGCGCGCTATGCGCGCGAGAACAACATTCCTTACTTGGGCATTTGCCTGGGCATGCAGGTGGCGTTGATGGAGTTCGCTCGCAACGTGGCGGGGATGGAAAACGCCAACTCCACCGAGTTTATGCCAGACTGTAAGTACCCGGTGGTGGCGTTGATCACCGAATGGCGCGACGAAGACGGCAACGTCGAAGTGCGCAGCGAAGAAAGCGATTTGGGCGGCACGATGCGCGTAGGTGGCCAACAGTGCAACCTGAGCGACAACAGCCTGGTGCGTCAGCTGTACGGCGAACCGACCATTGTCGAGCGTCACCGTCACCGTTACGAAGTTAACAACATGCTGTTGAAGCAGATCGAAGCCGCAGGGCTGCGTGTCGCCGGTCGTTCCGCCGACAACAAGCTGGTTGAGATCATTGAACTGCCGAATCACCCGTGGTTTGTGGCCTGTCAGTTCCACCCGGAATTTACGTCTACGCCGCGTGATGGGCATCCGCTGTTCGCCGGCTTCGTGAAAGCCGCAGGCGAGCATCAGAAGCGCCAGGTGAAATAACATATTTGGTAGGCGGCGCGCGGTGAGAACCGCGCGCTGTTTGTCTGGAGTTTTAGTTTAACTTGTACTGAGGAAAACCTAATGTCCAAAATCGTTAAAGTCATCGGTCGTGAAATCATCGACTCCCGCGGTAACCCGACTGTTGAAGCCGAAGTTCATCTGGAAGGCGGTTTCGTAGGCCTGGCTGCTGCGCCGTCAGGTGCTTCTACCGGTTCCCGCGAAGCGCTGGAACTGCGTGACGGTGACAAGTCTCGTTTCCTGGGTAAAGGCGTACTGAAAGCCGTTGCCGCAGTAAACGGTCCGATTGCTCAGGCAGTACTGGGTAAAGATGCCAAAGACCAGGCGAACATCGACAAGATCATGATCGAGCTGGACGGCACCGAGAACAAATCCAACTTCGGCGCCAACGCCATTCTGGCGGTTTCCCTGGCAGCAGCGAAAGCAGCCGCAGCCTCTAAAGGCATGCCGCTGTACGAGCACATCGCTGAACTGAACGGCACCCCAGGCAAATTCTCCATGCCACTGCCGATGATGAACATCATCAACGGCGGCGAGCACGCTGACAACAACGTCGACATTCAGGAATTCATGATTCAGCCGGTTGGCGCGAAAACCCTGAAAGAAGCGGTGCGCATCGGTTCCGAAGTGTTCCACCACCTGGCGAAAGTTCTGAAAGCCAAAGGCATGAACACCGCCGTGGGCGACGAAGGCGGCTACGCGCCAAACCTGGGTTCCAACGCCGAAGCGCTGGCGGTTATCGCTGAAGCGGTAAAAGCGGCGGGCTACGAGCTGGGCAAAGACGTCACTCTGGCGATGGACTGCGCGGCTTCCGAGTTCTACAAAGACGGTAAATACGTGCTGGCCGGCGAAGGCAACAAGGCCTTCACTTCCGAAGAGTTCACTCACTTCCTGGAAGAGCTGACCAAACAGTACCCAATCGTGTCTATCGAAGATGGCCTGGATGAATCCGACTGGGCAGGCTTCGCTTACCAGACCAAAGTTCTGGGCGACAAAATCCAGCTGGTGGGCGACGATCTGTTCGTAACCAACACCAAGATCCTGAAAGAAGGCATCGAGAAAGGCATCGCTAACTCCATCCTGATCAAGTTCAACCAGATCGGTTCTCTGACCGAAACCCTGGCAGCTATCAAGATGGCGAAAGACGCCGGCTACACCGCGGTGATCTCTCACCGTTCCGGTGAAACCGAAGACGCGACCATCGCCGACCTGGCGGTAGGGACTGCGGCTGGCCAGATCAAAACCGGTTCCATGAGCCGTTCTGACCGCGTTGCCAAGTACAACCAACTGATCCGTATCGAAGAAGCGCTGGGTGACCGTGCGCCGTTCAACGGCCTGAAAGAAGTTAAAGGCCAATAAGTTCGACCGATTCGGTTGCTAAATAAAAACCCGCTGCGGCGGGTTTTTTTATGTTTTAAATTCGTGATGATTTTCAGTTTAATAATAAGTTTTTCATTGAATGCGTGGTTTTGTTTAACCCGATAATTTCATTAAAGATAGTAAATGCGTTTATTTTATATTCCCATTTTATTTGCTTTATAACTATTCGTTACTAGACTGCCAATAAGGCAGTTTATTTTTCGCCGTTCTGCCGTAGACCTTCATCATCACCATACCTTAATACTGCCGGCTTGCTGGCCGGTTGAGCGAGGGCTTGATGCGACAGCGAGTCATCATTGTCGGCGGCGGAACCGGCGGCACCATCCTGGCCAATTTATTGGCCGCAAAATTGCACCGGGAAATTATTAATAATAAAGTCGAGTTATTAATGATATCGGATTCACCGCTGCATTATTACAAGCCGGCGTTTATGTATGTGGCGTTCAATACTTTTTTCAAGCAAGAGCTAACGCGCTCACAGCGGAGTTTATTGCGGCCCGAAATACAGTTTATTATTGATAAGGCGGAATCTTTCGATTTAAAACAGCGAAGCATAGCTACGCAAAGCGGTAAATTTTATTCCTATGATTTTCTGGTTTTCGCCACCGGCTGCGTACCTTGGCCAGAGCGCATCGAAGGATTGGCGCAGGCGGGCGATCATTTTTACCAGTATCAGGCCGCCAGGCGGTTAGCGCATAAATTGGCGACGATCGAGAAAGGCCGCATTTTCATCACCGTGTCCTTCCCTGAAACGCCCAATGTGCCCCATCAGTGCGGCATCGCACCGATCGAAACCACCCTGATGCTGGATGACTACCTGCGGCGGCGCGGCGTGCGCAAGGCGGTGGAGATTGTGTACACCTATCCGACCATTTCTCAACTCTTGCGTAACTGCCTGTTTTTACAGCGCCCGACCGGTGAAGCGCTGCCCGCCATTTTTGCCGCGCGCGACATTCGCCACCAGCGAGGGTTTACCCTCAGCCGGGTAGACGCCCAGCGTAACGTCGCCTATTCCGCTGAGGGGGAAGAGCAGCCGTTCGACATTCTGATGGCGACGCCGCCGATTCGCGCAGTCGAGGCGGTGCGCAATACCGGGTTGAGCGAGAGTCAAAACGGTGAAGGCTGGCTGCCGACCGATCATCAAACGCTGCAGGTCTACGGCCAGCAGGGCGTGTATGTCATAGGCGATACCGTGGATTTGCCGGTCAGCAAGGCCGGCGGCTCTTGCCATAATCAGGCGCCGGTCATTGCCGACAACATCGTGGCGGAAATGCGGCTGGGCCACACAGTGAGCCATTATGACGGCAAGGTGCAGGCGGTTGCGCAAATGGGGCTGAATGCCGGCATGCCGCTGGTGTACGACTACCGTCACGACGTGCTGCCGACGCCCGCCACCAAGGTGGGCGGCATGCTGCGCAATGGGTTTAACCGCGGCCTTTACTGGGCCACGGTAAGGGGGCTGATATGACGGAAAGCACGGTGCATGCGGCGGACCTGCAATCATTGGCGGCGTTGCTCGAGAAACTGCAGCCGCTGCTGTCGGGCGGCCGGTTGGATAACGTGGTCGATCTGTTGTCGCTGTTGTCGGACGTGGTGGATATTGCCGACAACGCGCTGGTGGAGAAACTGGCCGGCGTCTTTGAAGGTTTGGTGACCCTCGGCTGGGAAGGTGGAACGGCGCTGCAGATGGCGCACAGCGAGCTGCAGTTGAATCCTCCACCGGCCAGTTTTCGCGCGCTGTACGCCTTGCTGAAGCAGCCGGATACCCTGCTGGGGTTAACGCTGCTGCTGCGTACTTTACAAATCATCGGCAAGCGCGCGCGAGACAGCGCGTTGCCGTCAGCCCTTCCAGATGAATCGTCGAATTAAGCTTCACCCACTCAGGTAAGGAGTTGTGTTATGTCCGCTACAGCAGTTGGCCACGACTTTGCCACCCGGGCTATTCATTACGGCTACGATCCTCAGCGGTATCAGGGTGCACTGTCTCCACCGGTGTTTATGAGCTCTACGTTTGCTTTTCCCACGGCGGAATACGGCGGCGCCTGCTTTGCCGGCACCGAGCCGGGGTACTTTTATTCGCGCATCGCCAACCCGACGTTAAACCTGCTCGAGCAACGCATCGCCAACCTGGAGGAGGGGGAGGCGGCGGTGGCGTTCGCTTCCGGTATGGGGGCGATCACCGCGTGTTGTTGGACGCTGCTCAGACCGGGTGATGAGCTGATTGTCGATGAAACCGTCTATGGTTGCACCTTCAGCTATTTTCATCATGGTCTGGCGCGCTTTGGCGTCAAGATAACCCACGTTGACCTGACCCGGCCGGAGCGGCTGGCGTCGGCCATGGGGCCGCATACCCGGCTGGTGTATTGCGAAACGCCGGCCAATCCCAACATGCGCTTGATCGATATCGCCGCCGTGGCGGAGATCGCCCATCGGCATCAAGCGTTGCTGCTGGTGGACAACACCTACTGTACGCCCTATCTGCAGCGGCCTCTGGCGTTAGGCGCCGATATCGTGGTGCACTCGGCGACCAAGTACCTCGGCGGGCACGGCGATCTCCTGGCCGGGATAGCGGTGACGCGTCAGGCGTTGGCCGAGGCGATCCGTCTGGAGGGGCTAAAGGACATGAACGGGGCGGTACTGTCGGCGCAGGATGCCGCGCTGGTGCTGCGCGGGATGAAAACCTTGCCGCTGCGCATGGATCGTCATTGCGATAACGCGCAGCGCCTGGCGGAGATGCTGACGGAGCATCCGGCGATCGAGCGGGTGTATTACCCCGGCCTGGCGAACTTCCCGCAGCATGCGTTGGCGCAGCGGCAAATGGCGCGCCCCGGCGGCATGCTGGCGTTTGAACTGCGGGGCGGAATGCGTGCGGGCATTCGCTTCCTCAATGCGCTGCAGCTCATCTTGCGCGCGGTCAGCCTGGGCGATTGCGAAAGCCTGGCGCAACACCCGGCCAGCATGACGCACTCGGCCTACACGCCGGAAGAGCGGAAACGGCACCACATCAGCGAGGGGCTGGTGCGGCTGTCCGCCGGGCTGGAGGCGTTTGACGATCTGCAGGCGGATATCCTGCAGGCGCTGGCGCAGGCGCAATAAAAAAACCCGCCGCAGCGGGTTTTGGCCGAAGCGAGCGTTACATCTGTTGCGTCGCGGTGGTCACTGGCGAACCGCCGCCTTTTTTGCGCACCCACAGCCAGTAAGCCGCTGTGAGGAACGCGATCCACACCAGCCCGACGTACAGCGCGATGCGGCTCTCTTCGAAGTAGCCGAGCAGGCCGATGACGAACGCCATAAAGGCGGTCGCCAATGCCGGCGCCACCGGCCACCACGGCACCGGGAAGCTCAACTGACGCGTTTCTTCCGGCGACAGCGTGCGGCGCATGACGATCTGCGACAGCAGGATCATCAGCCACACCCAGACGGTGGCGAAGGTGGCGATCGAGGCGATGATCATGAAGACCTTCTCCGGGATCAGGTAGTTGAGCACCACCGCCAGCAGCAGGGCGATTGACATGACCAGCACCGTCATCCACGGCACGCCGCTGGCGGTCAGCTTGGTGAAGCTGCGCGGCGCCTGGCCGTCCTGCGCCATGCCGTACATCATGCGGCCGGCGCCGAAGATGTCGCTGTTGATGGCCGAAATGGCCGCGGTGATCACCACCACGTTCAGCACGTTGGCGGCGGAGCTGATGCCGAGGTTGCTGAAGATCTCAACGAACGGGCTGCCGTTCTGGCCGATGCTGTTCCACGGATAGATCGCCATCAGCACCGTCAGCGTCAGCACGTAAAACAGCAGGATGCGCACCGGCACGGCGTTGATCGCCTTCGGCAGCACTTTGGCGGGGTCTTTCGCCTCGCTGGCGGTGATGCCGATGATCTCGATGCCGCCGAAGGCGAACATCACTACCGCTAATGACGCGACCACGCCGCCAATGCCGTTAGGCATAAAGCCGCCGTGCTGCCACAGGTTGCTGATGCCGGTGGCGTGCTGGGCTTGCCCGAAACCGAACAGCATCACCGCCGCACCGCCGACGATCATCGCCACGATGGCGGCGACCTTGACCAGCGACAGCCAGAACTCCAGCTCGCCGAAAACCTTGACGCTGCACAGGTTGAGCGCGCCGATAAACAGGATGATGCTGAGCACCCAGACCCACTGGGCGACGTCCGGGAACCACAGCCCCATATAGATGCCGAAGGCGGTGACGTCCGCCAGGGCGACGATCACCATTTCAAAGGTGTAGGTCCAGCCGGTGAGGAACCCGGCCAGCGGGCCGAGATAGTGGCTGGCGTAGTGGCCGAACGAGCCGGAAACCGGCTGATGCACCGCCATTTCACCCAGCGCGCGCATCACCATGAATACCGCCGCGCCGCCCACCAGGTAGGCCAGCAGCACCGCCGGGCCGGCCAGCTGGATGGCGCCGGCGGAGCCGTAGAACAGGCCGGTGCCGATCGCCGAGCCGAGAGCCATGAAACGGATATGCCGCGCGTTTAGTCCGCGTCTGAGTTGTGTCGTTTCGTTACGCATGTTGCTTCCCGTTAAGTGTTTGCCGAACAGGCACGCGCTGCCCGCGCCGGGTGGAACGCACCCGGCGGGGCAGAACAAACTGCGTGATTCAGTGTGTGATGATTATGCCTGGCTAGGCAGCAGCGCCGCAGGCAGCAGCGATGTCAGGTGACCGGCCGCCAATAGCTGGCTGGCGGCTTCAATGTCGGGGGCGAAGAAACGATCCTTGTCGTAGAAACTGACATGCTCGCGCAGCAGACGGCGCGCCTGCTCCAGACCTTCCGAGGTCTTCAGGCCGTTGCGGAAATCCAGGCCCTGGCAGGCGGCCAGCCACTCGACCGCCAGAATGCCGCGCACGTTGTCCGCCATGCTCCACAGACGGCGGCCGGCGGCCGGCGCCATGGAAACGTGGTCCTCCTGGTTGGCGGAGGTCGGAATGCTGTCGACGCTCGATGGATGCGCCAGCGCTTTGTTTTCGCTGGCCAGCGCCGCGGCGGTGACCTGAGCGATCATGAAGCCGGAGTTCACGCCGCCGTTCTCCACCAGGAACGGTGGCAGCTGCGACATGTGTTTGTCCATCATCAGCGAGATGCGGCGCTCGGACAGCGAACCGATTTCGGCGAATGCCAGCGCCAGGTTATCGGCGGCCATCGCCACCGGTTCGGCGTGGAAGTTGCCACCTGACAGCACGTCACCCTGCTCGGCGAACACCAGCGGGTTATCGGAGACGGCGTTGGCTTCGATCTC
Source organism: Serratia sp. JKS296 (assembly GCF_900215445.1). NCBI lineage: Bacteria > Pseudomonadati > Pseudomonadota > Gammaproteobacteria > Enterobacterales > Yersiniaceae > Serratia > Serratia sp. JKS296. Next base: position 4,181,444 of record NZ_OCMX01000001.1, on the reverse strand, counting down.
CAGCACCTCGGCGGCTTGGCGGATCTGCGTCAGGCAGGCGCCCATTACCTGCGGCTGGCAGCGCAGGGAGTAAGGATCCTGCACTTTTTCACAGTTGCGGTGCGAGTCGGAGACTTCGCTGCGCGCGCCGAGCAGGTGGCGGTAGGCGAGGGCGGCGTCGATCTGGCCGCGCTGGCCACGCACCTCGTGGATGCGCGCATCGAACGGGCTGCGGGAGCCCAGCGCCGCTTCCACCGTCAGGCTGCCCGCCACGGTCGCGGCGGCGAACAGGTCTTCCGCGTCGAACAGGCCGCGCAGCGCGAAGGCGGCGGAGACTTGGGTGCCGTTCAGCAATGCCAGGCCCTCTTTCGCCGCCAGCGTCAGCGGTTTCAGGCCGGCTTTGGCCAGCGCTTCGGTTGCCGGCAGCCATTGGCCCTGATGGCGCGCTTGGCCTTCGCCCAGCAGCACCAGGCTCATGTGCGCCAGCGGCGCCAGATCGCCGGAGGCGCCGACTGAGCCTTTCAGCGGGATATGCGGATAGACTTCGGCGTTGACCAGCGCGATCAGCGCCTGGATAACTTCCAGGCGAATGCCGGAGAAGCCGCGCGACAGGCTGTTGATCTTCAGCACCATGATCAGGCGCACCAGATTGTCGTCGGTCGGCTCGCCCACGCCGGCGGCGTGTGACAGCACGATCGAGCGCTGCAGATTTTCCAGATCGTCGCGGGCGATGCGCGTCGAAGCCAGCAGGCCAAACCCGGTGTTGATGCCGTATGTGGTGCGGTTTTCTTCAACGATGCGTTCCACGCAGGCCACGCTTCGCTGGATTGGGGCATAGGCGTTGTCGTCCAGCGTCAGCGTCACCGGGTGTTGATACACGTCGCGTAGCTGGGCCAGCGTCAGTTTGCCCGGGCGAATAGTCAGCGCTTTCATGCTTTTTCTCCTTGGGTCGCGGCAACCATCGGCAGGTTCAGGCCTTGCTCGCGGGCGCAGTCGATAGCGATATCGTAACCGGCGTCGGCGTGACGCATGACCCCGGTAGCCGGGTCATTGTGCAGCACGCGGGCGATGCGCTCGGCGGCTTCGTCGGTGCCGTCGCAGACGATCACCATGCCGGAGTGTTGGGAGAAGCCCATGCCGACGCCGCCGCCGTGGTGCAGGGAAACCCAGGTGGCGCCGCTGGCGGTGTTCAGCAGGGCGTTCAGCAGCGGCCAGTCGGAAACCGCATCGGAACCGTCTTTCATCGCTTCGGTTTCACGGTTCGGGCTGGAAACGGAGCCGGAATCCAGGTGGTCGCGGCCGATGACGATCGGGGCGGACAGTTCGCCGCGGCGAACCATCTCGTTGAACGCCAGACCCAGCTTGGCGCGCTGGCCGAGGCCAACCCAGCAGATGCGCGCCGGCAGGCCCTGGAAGCTGATGCGCTCGCGCGCCATGTCCAGCCAGCGGTGCAGGTGTTCGTCATCCGGGATCAGCTCTTTCACCATGGCGTCGGTTTTGTAGATGTCCTGCGGATCGCCGGACAGCGCCGCCCAGCGGAACGGCCCGATGCCGCGGCAGAACAGCGGACGGATGTAGGCCGGCACGAAGCCCGGGAAGTCGAAGGCATTGTCGACGCCGGTTTCTTTCGCCATCTGGCGAATGTTGTTGCCGTAGTCGAAGGTCGGCACGCCCATCTGCTGGAACGCCAGCATGGCTTTGACGTGATCGGCCATCGACTGCTTGGCGGCGGCGACCACCTTGGCCGGCTCGGTCTGGGCGCGCTGGCGATACTCTTCCCAGCTCCAGCCTTTCGGCAGATAGCCGTTCAGCGGATCGTGGGCGCTGGTCTGATCGGTGACCATGTCCGGGCGCACGCCGCGGCGCACCAGCTCAGGCAGGATTTCCGCCGCGTTGCCGCACAGGGCGATGGAGATGGCTTTGCCTTCTGAGGTGTATTTTTTGATGCGGGCCAGCGCGTCGTCCAGATCTTTGGCCTGCTCATCGACGTAGCGGGTTTTCAGACGGAAATCGATGCGGCTCTGCTGACATTCGATGTTCAGCGAGCAGGCGCCCGCCAGCGTGGCGGCCAGCGGCTGCGCGCCGCCCATGCCGCCCAGACCGGCGGTCAGCACCCAGCGCCCCTGCAGGCTGCCGTCGTAATGCTGGCGGCCCGCTTCGACGAAGGTCTCATAGGTGCCCTGAACGATGCCCTGGCTGCCGATGTAGATCCAGCTACCGGCGGTCATCTGGCCGTACATGGCCAGGCCTTTGGCGTCCAGTTCGTTGAAGTGTTCCCAGGTCGCCCAGTGCGGCACCAGGTTGGAGTTGGCGATCAGCACGCGCGGCGCGTTGCTGTGGGTTTTGAATACGCCGACCGGCTTGCCGGACTGCACCAGCAGGGTTTCGTCCTCTTCCAGCGTTTTCAGGGTTTCGACGATCTTGTCGTAGCAATCCCAGTCGCGCGCGGCGCGGCCGATGCCGCCGTACACCACCAGCTCATGTGGGTTCTCCGCAACTTCAGGATCGAGGTTGTTCATCAGCATGCGTAACGGCGCTTCGGTCAGCCAGCTTTTTGCGTTTAATTGTGTGCCGCGTGGCGCGCGTACATCGACATTGCGAACTTTGTTATTTGTAGTCACAGCATTTTCCTCAAACAGTATCGGTGCAGATTCCATGCCGCGGTGGGGATGAGTACCACGGCATAACAATGCGTAGGGCTTATTAACATATACTTGTATGTACAAGCATATGCAACACTGACCAGTTGCCGCTGAAAAGTGGCATAAGAAAAAGTTATTTTCTTTTTATATCAGGTTGATATGCGATTTTTTATCACCGGCTTCATGTGCGAAAAGCCGGAGAAAAGTGAGCTGTTCGGCAAAAATGAATTAAAATTGACTCATTTTTGGGCGGCTAGTCACAATATTTTTACAGACTGATTACAGTTGGCGGCGGAGGATAAACAAGCCCTATCACCGCGGGAAGAAAGCCCGCCGTGGGCGGGCTTGCCAGGCTCAGGCGGCCGGTTGCAGCATCGGCTTGCGGCTCATCTTGCACACCGTGGCGATGGCGGCGATCAGCGCCGGTACGCACAGGAACATCAGGATGCTCTGCACTTCCCACTGCATCGCCAGCAGTTGGGCGCCCATCATGGTGCCGGCGACGCCGCCGAAGCGGCCGATGCCCTGCATCCAGGCGATGCCGGTGGCGCGGCTGTGGGTCGGGTAGAAGGTGGCCGCCAGCGTTTGCAGCCCGGACTGCGCGCCGTTCATGGTGACGCCCATCAGGAAGATGAAGGCGCCCAGCAGCACGATCTGCTTGTCTTCGGTGGCCATCGCCACGATCAGCAGGGCGGTGACGACAAAGCCACTCGAGACCACTTTGTGCGCATTCCAGCGGTCCATCAGCCAGCCGGCCACCAGGATGCCCAGCGTGCCGCCGAAGGTGAACAGCGAGGTGAGCATCGCCGACTGTTCCAGCTGATAGCCCAGCCCCTGCATCAGGATTGGCATCCAGCTCAGCAGCACGTAATAGATCACCAGCCCCATGAAGTAGGTCACCCACAGCATCAGCGTGCCGAGCAGGTAAGGGCGGCTGAACAGCAGGCCGACGCTGGTCTTGGCCTGCGTCAGCTTCTCTTCGTACAGGTAAAAACGCGTCACGCCGTCGAGGCTCTGGCTGACGAAGCGTTGCGCGATGCGTTTGATCTTCGCCGCATCCTGCCCGCGGTTGACCATATATTTGACCGATTCCGGCAGCAGCAGGATCAGCAAAACCGTCAACGCCAGCGGCGCAATGGCGCCGAGCAACAGCACGCTGTGCCAGCCGTAGCTCGGGATCAGCCACGATGAAATGGCGCCGCCGCCGGCCGCGCCCAGCGGAAAGCCGCAATACATGGTATTGATCGCCAGCGAACGGCAGCGCTGCGGCGCGTATTCGGAGATCAAGGTAATGGCGTTGGGCATCGCCGCCCCCAGCCCGAGACCGGTGAGGAAGCGCCACAGCGTCAGGCTGTTGAGCGAACCGGCGTAGGCGGTGGCCAGGCTCGACAGGCCGAAGAACAGGCAGGAAAACACCAGCACGCGCTTGCGGCCGATGCGGTCGGAGATTGGCCCGGCTATCAGCGCGCCGAGCGACAGCCCCAGCAGCGCGGCGCTCAGCACCGGCCCCAGATCCTGCTTCACGATGCCCCAGTCTTTGGCGACCGAGGGGGCGATATAGCCCATGGCGGCGGTATCGAAACCGTCGATGGCGAGGATCAGGAATCCGAGAACGATCAGTGTCCAGTGAAACAGCGAAAACTTGCTGTCGTCGATGGCCTGTTGAATGTTTAACTCGCTGGTGGAATGAGTCATGGCACCCTCTAAACGCAGATGTAGTCGTGATGAATAGTATGTGGCCGAAACTGATGCTCGGCTTGTGTTTGCTTGTATATACATCTGCGCGTCGGCGCTTTATGTCAAATATAATTATCTTATTTGTTAACTTCGTGTTGTTTTCTGTGGAGCAGGTTGCACCGCGGATGAAAGGCCTAATACCGGTTAACAAATTAAATGAACGCCATTGGCGGTGAGATATGCTGGCGGCGGCGCGGAGGAAAAAATTTAATACAATTTTGGCCGTTTGGTCGCCGAGGCGGAATCTGCGATAATCGTTTTTTACTTTTCCAGATTGAGAAACCGATGCAGTACCCGATCAACGAGATGTTCCAAACCTTGCAGGGCGAAGGCTTTTTCACCGGCGTGCCGGCCATTTTCATCCGCCTGCAGGGCTGCCCGGTAGGGTGCAGCTGGTGCGACACCAAACATACCTGGGAAAAGGAAGCCCATCGGGAAGTAGACCTGCAACGGATCCTGGTCAAAACAGAAGAGAGCGACGCCTGGGGCAATGCCAGCGCCGAGCAGCTGTTGGCGGTGATGCGCCAACAAGGCTACACCGCGCGCCATGTGGTGATCACCGGCGGCGAACCCTGCATTTACGATCTGGCGCCGCTGACCGAGCTGTTCGAACAGCACGGCTACCGTTGCCAGATTGAAACCAGCGGCACCCACGAAATTCGCTGTTCCGCCAACACCTGGGTGACGGTTTCGCCCAAGGTGAATATGCGCGGCGGCATGAAGGTGTTGGATCAGGCGCTGCGGCGCGCCGACGAGGTGAAGCATCCGGTGGCGCGCGAGCGCGACATCGAGGCGCTGGATGCGCTGCTGGCGACGTTGCAGGATGACAAGGCGCGCATTATCGCGCTGCAGCCGATCAGCCAGAAAGAAGAGGCGACCCGTCTGTGTATTGAAACCTGTATCGCGCGCAATTGGCGGCTGTCGATGCAGACCCACAAGTATCTGAACATCGCCTGAGTTTTTTATTGGCCGCAGGCCTTCGAACGGGACGGGAGTTACGGTGAAAATTATATCGCGTGCATTCGAGGCGGTGACGGAAGCGGAATTGCGGTCGATTCGCTCGCTGTTGTCCGACGCTTTCCCCGAGATAACCGACGGATTTTATCGGCGGCAGGTGCCGGCTTGCCTGGTGACCGCCACGGAAGGCGAGGCGATCGTCGGACAACTGGCGGTGCATGAGCGGCCGGTGTTGATTGACGGTGAGGCCGAGGTGATCGGCATCATCGGGCTGGTGGCCGTGGCACACACGCATCGGCGCCGCGGCGTGGCCGCAAACATGCTGGTGAAGGCGCATGACTATTTGCGCAGTAAAGGGATCGCGTATTCCATACTGTTTGCGGTAAGCGAAAAGTACTATACCGGCGCCGGCTATCGGGCGATGGAAAACGAGACGGCGTTCATTGAGGATGGCGAGAGCAAAACGTTTGTCTATCGAGGGGGAATGGCGCTGAGCCTGTCGGAAAGGCCCTGGACGGCGCGGCGTCTGGATCTGCAAGGCGAGGTAGTGTGAGGGTATCTGCACATACCCTCACGGCATCAACCTTTATATACGCATCCCGCCGTACAGGTCTCTTTCACCATCACCGCAGTCAGTTCCGGTAACTGGGGCTTGAGCTGCTGCCAAATCCAGGCGGCGAGCACTTCGCTGGTGGGATTTTCCAATCCTGGAATATCGTTCAGATAATGGTGATCCAGCCGTTCCCAGATCGGGGAAAACACAGCCTTGAGCTCGGCGAAATCCATCACCCAACCGGTGTGGGGATCCACTTCACCGGTCACTTCCAGACGCACCATAAACGAATGCCCATGCAGACGGCCGCATTTATGGCCCTCCGGCACGTGCGGCAAGCGGTGTGCGGCTTCAAACTGAAAATCTTTAAACAGCGTGGTTGCCATTATTACGGCCTCATTGACTCAAAAACCGCCGCATAGTACCGGAAAGCGCGTCTGCTTGCCATTTATACCGTTATGGTCTACCGCCGCGGTAACCGCGCCCGGTTAACACTTTTTTTGTTTGGTGTTTGCGGCACCTATCGGCTGGGGTTATGAGTCGAAATGTTGAACGGTGAAAAAATGATGAAAAAAAGCGCTTTAATTTCATCTGGATAAAAAACTTTGTTTAACGGTTTAAGCGTTATCCCTTACCAGAAAAACAGCTTAGTCATTTTGGTTATGATTTATTGCTATCCCTTATTTAATCGTTGCTATTCTGCTCGGTAACCTTACAAACTCTCCTGATCTTTTCCGCACACCCGACGCAGCGAAGAGACAGCGACTGGCACTGGCGCGCGCCTGGCAGGAAAGGCGCTAAGTATAGGAAATAAGTACAGCAATGACGACTCAGGCTCCTCCAACATCTTTGCTCCCGCTGACGCCCGAACAGCTGGCACGCCTGCAGGCGACGATCGGCGACTATTCGCCGACGCAGCTGGCGTGGCTGTCCGGTTATTTTTGGGGCATGGTCAATCAACAGCCCGGAGCCGTGGCCATGGCGCCTGTCGCCCCTGCGGCTGCCGCCGGCATCACTATCATTTCCGCTTCGCAGACCGGCAATGCGCGCCGCCTGGCGGAGCAGCTGCGCGACGATCTGCTGGCCGCCAATCTGAGCGCCACGCTGATCAACGCCGGCGACTACAAGTTCAAGCAGATAGCTCAAGAGCGCCTGCTGGTGATCGTCGCCTCCACGCAAGGGGAAGGCGAGCCGGCGGAAGAAGCGGTGGCGCTGCATAAATTCCTGTTTTCGAAGAAGGCGCCGAAGCTCAATGACACCGCGTTTGCAGTGTTCGGGCTGGGCGACACCTCTTATGAGAATTTCTGCCAGTCAGGTAAAGATTTCGACGGCAAGCTGGCCGAGCTGGGTGCCGAGCGCCTGGTGGAGCGCGTGGATGCCGACGTGGAGTACCAGGAGCTGGCCGCCGCCTGGCGCAAACAGGTGGTGTCGGTGCTGAAGGCGCGCGCGCCGGCGGAAAGCGCCGCGCCGGGCGTGTTGGCCAGCGGCGCGGTTGACCTGATCGACAGCAGTCCGTACAGCAAGGAACAACCGCTCACCGCCCAACTGGCGGTCAAGCAGAAAATTACCGGCCGCGCGTCGGATAAAGACGTGCGCCATATCGAGATCGATCTGGGCAACTCCGGCCTGCGCTATCAGCCGGGCGATGCGCTCGGCGTATGGTTCGACAACGATCCGGCGCTGGTGGACGAACTGGTGCAGCTGTTGTGGCTGAAAGGCGACGAGCCGGTCGAGGTGGAAGGGCAGACCCTGCCGCTGGCGCAGGCGCTGCGCAGCCATTTCGAGCTGACGCAGAACACCACGCCGATCGTCGATAAATACGCCGCGCTGTCGCGCGACGAAACGCTGATCGGCCTGCGGGCGGATAAAGCCGCGCTGCAGCATTACGCGCACAACACGCCGATCGTCGACATGGTGCGCCAGGCGCCGGCGGATCTGAGCGCCGAACAGCTGATCGGTCTGCTGCGTCCGCTGACGCCGCGCCTGTACTCCATCGCCTCTTCGCAGGCGGAGAACGAAAGCGAAGTGCACATCACCGTGGGCGTGGTGCGTTACGACATCGACGGGCGCGCCCGCAGCGGCGGCGCCTCCGGCTTCCTGGCGGATCGCCTGGAGGAGGACGGCGACGTGCGGGTGTTTATCGAGCACAACGACAACTTCCGTCTGCCGGCCAACCCGGAAACGCCGGTGATCATGATCGGCCCGGGCACCGGCATCGCGCCGTTCCGCGCCTTTATGCAGCAGCGCGACGCCGACGGCGCCGGCGGCAAAAACTGGCTGTTTTTCGGCAACCCGCACTTTACCGAAGATTTCCTGTACCAGGTTGAATGGCAGCGCTACGTGAAAGACGGCCTGCTGACCCGCATCGATCTGGCCTGGTCCCGCGACCAGCAACATAAAATATACGTACAAGACAAACTGCGCGAACAGGGCGCGGAAGTGTGGCGCTGGATTCAGGAAGGCGCGCACATTTACGTCTGCGGCGATGCCAATCGCATGGCGAAAGACGTGGAAAACACATTACTGGAACTGGTGGCCGAGCACGGTGGCATGGATACCGAGCAGGCGGATGAATTTTTAAGTGAGCTGCGCCTTGAGCGCCGTTATCAGCGAGATGTTTACTGATGAGTGATAAACACCCCGGGCCTTTGGTAGTCGAAGGCAAACTGGCCGATGCGGAGCGCATGAAGAAGGAAAGCAACTTCCTGCGCGGCACTATCGCCGAAGATTTGAACGACGGCCTGACCGGCGGCTTCAACGGCGACAACTTCCTGCTGATCCGTTTTCACGGCATGTACCAGCAAGATGACCGCGACATTCGCGCCGAACGCGCCGAGCAGAAGCTGGAGCCGCGCCACGCCATGATGCTGCGCTGTCGCCTGCCGGGCGGCATCATCAGCCCGCAGCAGTGGCTGGGCATCGACAAGTTCGCGCAGGAGAGCACGCTGTACGGCAGTATTCGCATCACCAACCGCCAAACGTTCCAGTTTCACGGCATTCTGAAAGGCAACGTCAAACCGGTGCACCAGCTGCTGAACCGCTTGGGGCTGGACGCGCTGGCGACCGCCAACGACGTGAACCGCAATGTGCTGTGCACCTCCAACCCGGTGGAGTCCGAGCTGCATCAGGAAGCCTACGAGTGGGCGAAGAAGATCTCCGAACACCTGCTGCCGCGCACCCGCGCCTACGCAGAGGTGTGGCTGGATCAGGAGAAGGTGGCCACTACCGACGAAGAGCCGATTCTGGGGCCGACCTACCTGCCGCGCAAATTCAAAACCACGGTGGTGATCCCGCCGCAGAACGACGTCGATCTGCACGCCAACGACATGAACTTCGTGGCGATCGCCGAAAACGGCAAGCTGGTGGGCTTCAACCTGCTGGTGGGCGGCGGGCTGTCCATTGAGCACGGCAACAAGAAAACCTACGCGCGTCAGGCCAGCGAGTTCGGCTACATTCCGCTCGAGCATACGCTGGCGGTGGCTGAAGCGGTGGTGACCACACAGCGCGACTGGGGCAACCGTACCGATCGCAAGAACGCCAAAACCAAATACACGCTGGAGCGCGTCGGGGTGGACGTTTTCCGCGCCGAAGTGGAAAAGCGCGCCGGCATCACCTTCGCGCCGATTCGGCCGTATGAATTCACCGGCCGCGGCGATCGCATCGGTTGGGTGAAGGGCATCGACGATCAGTGGCACCTGACGCTGTTTATCGAGAACGGCCGCCTGCTGGACTATCCGGGGCGCCCGCTGAAGACCGGTATGGCGGAGATCGCCAAGATCCATAAAGGCGACTTCCGCCTGACGGCGAACCAAAACGTGATCATCGCCGGCGTGCCGGAAAGCGAAAAGGCGAAGATCGAAGCCTTGGCGCGCGATCATGGCCTGATCGACGACGAGATCAGCGAGCAACGCAAAAACTCGATGGCCTGCGTGTCGTTCCCGACCTGCCCGCTGGCGATGGCGGAGGCCGAGCGTTTCCTACCGCAGTTTGTCACCAAGGTGGAAGGGATCATGCATCGGCACGGGGTGGGTGACGAGCATATCGTGCTGCGCATCACCGGCTGCCCGAACGGCTGTGGCCGCGCGCTACTGGCGGAGCTGGGGCTGGTGGGCAAGGCGGTCGGCCGCTATAACCTGCATTTGGGCGGCAACCGCGAAGGCACGCGCATTCCGCGCATGTACCGCGAGAACATCAACGAAGATGAGATCCTGAGCGAGATCGATCTGCTGGTGGGGCGCTGGGCGAAGGAGCGCAACGCCGGCGAAGGTTTCGGCGACTTCACCGTTCGCGCGGGCATCGTCAAACCGGTGCTGGATCCGGCGCGAGATTTTTGGGAGTGAGGCCGGCGGCCCCTGGGCAGAGGGGCCGCACAGGTCATTTCAAGTATCAGGAGAGACAACATGGCTGAATTCGATCTGGCGGCGCTGAACGCGTTGCCCAAATCCGGGCAGGCGCTGGCATTAGCGGTGGTCAATGGCCAACTGGAGACCCTCAGCGCCGAACAGCGCGTTGCATGGGCGCTGGAGCATCTGCCCGGCGAATTCGTACTCTCGTCCAGTTTCGGCATTCAGGCGGCGGTATGCCTGCACCTGGTGACGCGTATCCGGCCGGATATCCCGGTGATCCTGACCGACACCGGTTATCTGTTCCCGGAAACCTATCGCTTTATCGATCAACTGACCGACCAACTGAAGCTGAATCTGCAGGTGTTCCGCGCGGAGCAGTCTCCCGCCTGGCAAGAGGCGCGCTATGGCAAACTGTGGGAGCAGGGCGTGGAAGGGATTGAAAAATACAACCAGATCAATAAGGTCGAGCCTATGAACCGCGCGCTGGAGACGCTGGGCGCGCAGAGCTGGTTCGCCGGCCTGCGGCGCGAGCAGTCAGGCAGCCGCGCCAATCTGCCGGTACTGGCGGTGCAGCGTGGGGTGTTCAAGATCCTGCCGATCATCGACTGGGACAACCGCAAGATTTACCAGTATCTGACCGAACACGGGCTGAGTTATCACCCGCTGTGGGAGCAGGGTTACCTGTCGGTCGGCGATACCCACACCACCCAGAAGTGGGAGCCGGGCATGAGCGAGGAAGAGACGCGTTTCTTCGGCCTGAAGCGCGAGTGCGGCCTGCACGAAGGCTAAACGGCGCGATCAACATGACAGGGCTCAGCAATGCTGGGCCCTGTTTTTTTGCGGGCTACTTTTTCTTCTGCGCTTTCGGCGGGTGCGCCTGCGCCAGCTCTTTGATCAGCGGCAGCAGGATCTGCACGCTGTCGCGGCTGCGTTTGTCGATCCGCCCCGGCAGGTAGCGATCCAGATACTGCAGATTGTCATACTGCGGACGGTGCCAGGTGATGCCCTGCGGGAAGTGCGGGCTGACGGCGCGCTGTTGGTAGCCATCTTTGTCGCCCAGCGACCAGTTGGTGGCCTCCACCGACAGCACCGGGATGCCAGCAGCGTCGAACACCTCTTGATCAGAGCAGCAGCCGGTGCCTTTCGGATGCTGTGCGCTGCCCGGATTGGTGGCGGCGGCGATGCCGTAGCGGTGGGCGATATCCAGCGCGCGATCGCGGGAACGCTTCGCCATTTGCGGCGGCGTGTTGCGCCCGGCGTTGAAATACAGACGATCGCCGGTGATCAGGCTGTCGAGGTTGATCACCAGCACGGTGTTGCTTTTCTCTTCCGCACTCATGCGTTGCAGGTAGTTCTGCGCCCCCAGTGAACCGATCTCTTCGGCGCTGGTGGCGACGAAGCGCAGGCCGTAGGCGGTGGGAATGTTCTTCAGGCGTTCCGCCAGTTCCAGCATCACGCCGATGCCGGAGGCGTTGTCGTCGACGCCCTGCAGCGTCAAGCCGCCGAGGTTGTTATCCAGATCCTCATCGCTCTGCGGCGTATAGGTGTCGAAGTGGGCGACGACCACGATCTGTTTTGGGCTGTCGCCGTTGCGGGCGGCGATCACCGAGCTGGCGGTGACGTTGTTCCAGTTCTTCTTGCCGTCTTTGCTGGTGTAGAGATAGCGCGTATTGACGCTGCGAATGTCGCTTTGGTAACCCATCTTGCTGAATTGCTGCTTCAGATAGTCGGCGGTGAGCAATTCTGCCGGGCTGCCCGCCATGCGGCCGGGGAAGTAAGTGGCGATGTGGCGGGTCTGTTCGGCGGCGAAACGGCCCATTGGCGCGTCTTTTACGGGCTGTGCGGCACAAACGCTGAAGACGCCGCCGAGTGCGAGGGCCAGCAGGCTGGTCTTCAGGTAAAAACGGGAAAACATACCGAAAAATCCTTCTTTGCTATCGGCGCTGCCGATCATTTTTCTTCGGCACCCAGTATGAGACGCCGGGCGGCATTACACAATTTCCCTGTCTCTTAATTTCGCACGAACGCGCAAACCGCCGCCGTGAGTATTACCGTTTGCTTCCTGCGTTGCGGCCTATATTCCATAAAGGAACTAATCATTCCTTTTCGTCATTTCAGAGGCTAAATCTCAGCCCGTATAGTCACACTATCTTTCTGTTATATGAAAAGGCTGTTGTGGACTATCTACCAATATTCGCCGACCTGAAACAACGCCCGGTGCTGGTCGTTGGCGGTGGTGACGTGGCTGCGCGCAAAGTCGATCTGCTTCAGCGCGCCGGGGCTGAAATACGGATAGTTGCGCAGTCGCTCTCACCGGAACTGGAACAACAACGTCAGCAAGGGCAGGTGCTCTGGCTGGGGAAAAGCTTTGATCCGCAGCAGTTGGACGACGTGTTTCTGGCGATCGCCGCCACGGACGACAACGCGCTGAACGCCGCGGTGTTCGCCGAGGCGGATAAACGCCGGGTGTTGGCCAACGTGGTGGACGATCAGCCGCGCTGCTCATTCATTTTCCCGTCGATCATCGATCGCTCGCCGCTGGTGGTGGCGGTGTCGTCCAGCGGCCAGGCGCCGGTGCTGGCGCGACTGCTGCGCGAAAAGCTGGAGGCGTTGCTGCCCGCCAGTTTGGGGCAGATGGCGCAGGTGGCGGGCCGTTGGCGCGGCCAGGTCAAACGGCGGTTGGCTTCGATCGGCGAACGTCGCCGTTTCTGGGAGAAAACCTTCGGCGGCCGTTTCGCCACGCTGGTGGCCAACGGCCAGACGGCGCAGGCGGAACGGCAGCTGGAGCAGGATTTACAACGCTTCGCCGCAGGCGATGAAGGCGCACAGGGCGAGATCGCCCTGGTGGGCGCCGGGCCGGGCGACGTGGGGCTGTTGACCCTGCGCGGGCTGCAGGTGATGCAGCAGGCGGACGTGGTGCTGTATGACCATCTGGTCAGCGGCGAGATCCTCGATCTGGTGCGCCGCGACGCCGAACGCATCTGCGTGGGCAAGCGCGCTGGCGCGCACTCGGTGATCCAGGAAGAGACCAACCGGCTGCTGGTGGAGCTGGCGCAGCAGGGCAAACGCGTGGTGCGCCTCAAGGGCGGCGATCCGTTCATCTTTGGCCGCGGCGGCGAAGAGCTGCAGGTGGCCGCCGCCGCCGGCATTCCGTTCCAGGTGGTGCCGGGCGTCACGGCCGCCGCGGGGGCGACCGCCTACGCCGGCATTCCGCTGACGCATCGCGATCACGCGCAGAGCGTGACCTTTATCACCGGCCACTGCCGTCCGGACGGCGATGGTCTGGACTGGGCCGATCTGGCCCGGGCGCGGCAGACGCTGGCTATCTACATGGGCACCATGAAGGCGGCGGACATCAGCCAACGTCTGATCGCCCACGGTCGCGACGCCGCGACGCCGGTAGCGGTGATCAGCCGCGGCACGCGCGCCGATCAGCAGGTGCAGATCGGCACGCTGGAACACCTGGAATACCTGGCCCAACGGGCGCCGCTGCCGGCGCTGCTGGTGATTGGCGAAGTGGTGGAACTGCACCGTCAAATCGCCTGGTTCGGGCATCAATCGCAGACGGAAGGGGCCGCGCGCCCGGCCGTCGTGAATTTGGCATAGGCAAGGCTTTTAAGGATCTGTTATGGACGAAAAACGACTCACTCATTTGCGGCAATTGGAGGCGGAGAGTATCCATATCATCCGTGAAGTCGCCGCTGAATTCGCCAACCCGGTGATGCTGTATTCCATCGGCAAAGACTCTTCCGTGATGCTGCATTTGGCGCGCAAGGCGTTCTTCCCCGGCACGCTGCCGTTCCCGCTGCTGCATGTCGATACCGGCTGGAAGTTCCGCGAAATGTACGAATTCCGCGATCGCACCGCGAAGGAGTACGGCTTCGAGCTGCTGGTGCATAAAAACCCGGAAGGGGTGGCGATGGGCATCAACCCGTTCGTGCACGGCAGCGCCAAGCATACCGATATCATGAAAACCGAGGGCCTGAAGCAGGCGTTGAACAAGTACGGTTTCGACGCTGCCTTCGGCGGTGCGCGGCGCGACGAGGAGAAATCGCGCGCCAAAGAGCGCATCTATTCGTTCCGCGATCGCTTCCACCGCTGGGATCCGAAAAACCAGCGGCCGGAGCTGTGGCACAACTACAACGGCCAGATCAACAAAGGGGAGAGCATCCGCGTGTTCCCGCTGTCGAACTGGACCGAGCTGGATATCTGGCAGTACATCTTCCTGGAAAAGATCGACATCGTGCCGCTGTACCTGGCGAAACCTCGCCCGGTGGTGGAGCGCGACGGCATGCTGATGATGGTGGACGACGATCGCATCGATCTGCAGCCGGGTGAAGTGATCAGCCAGCGCATGGTGCGTTTCCGCACCCTGGGGTGCTGGCCGCTGACCGGCGCGGTGGATTCGCAGGCGCAAACCCTGCCGGAGATCATCGAAGAGATGCTGGTCTCCACCACCAGCGAACGCCAGGGGCGGATGATCGATCGCGATCAGTCCGGCTCGATGGAGCTGAAAAAGCGTCAAGGGTATTTCTAAGGAGCCGCCGGATGAACAACGCAATTGCACAACAAATCGCTGACCAGGGCGGCGTCGAATCCTACCTGCACGCGCAGCAGCACAAGAGCCTGCTGCGCTTTCTGACCTGCGGCAGCGTCGATGACGGCAAAAGCACCCTGATTGGCCGCCTGCTGCACGATACCCGCCAGATCTACGAGGATCAGCTGTCGACGCTGCACAGCGACAGCAAACGCATCGGTACTCAGGGCGAAAAGCTCGACCTGGCGCTGCTGGTGGACGGTCTGCAGGCCGAGCGCGAGCAGGGCATCACCATCGACGTGGCCTATCGCTATTTCTCGACCGAAAAACGTAAATTTATCATTGCCGATACTCCGGGGCATGAGCAGTACACCCGCAACATGGCCACCGGCGCCTCGACCTGCGATCTGGCGATCCTGTTGATCGACGCGCGTAAAGGGGTGCTGGATCAGACTCGCCGCCACAGCTTTATCGCGACCCTGCTGGGCATTCGCCATCTGGTGGTCGCGGTAAACAAAATGGATCTGGTGGACTATCAGGAAGCGGTGTTCGAGCAGTTCAAACAGGATTACCTGACCTTCGCCCAGCAGTTGCCTGGCGATCTGGACATCAAGTTCGTGCCGTTGTCGGCGCTGGACGGCGACAACGTGGCGAGCGAAAGCGCCCATATGCCGTGGTACAGCGGCCCGACGCTGCTGGAAGTGCTGGAGAGCGTTGATGTGATCAGCGAGCGAGAAAACCAGCCGCTGCGTTTCCCGGTACAGTACGTCAACCGCCCGAACCTCGATTTTCGCGGTTATGCCGGCACGCTGTCCGCCGGCGTGGTGCGGGTGGGGCAACGCATCAAAGTGCTGCCTTCCGGCGTGGAGTCCAGCGTGGCGCGCATCGTGACTTTTGACGGCGATCTGCAAGAAGCGGTGCCGGGCGAGGCGATTACGCTGGTGCTGAAAGATGAAGTGGACATCAGCCGCGGCGATTTGCTGGTCGACGCCGGCGAAAACCTGCAGGCGGCGCAGAGCGCGCGGGTGGACGTGGTATGGATGGCCGAGCAGCCGCTGGTGCCGGGCCAGAGCTACGACATCAAGATCGCCGGCAAAAAGACCCGCGCCCGCGTGGAGAGCATCCGCCATCAGGTGGAGATCAACACGCTGGCGCAGCATCCGGCTGACACATTGCCGCTCAACGGCATCGGGTTGGTGGAGCTGACCTTCGACGAACCGCTGGTGCTGGACAGCTACCAGAGCAACCACGACACCGGCGGGCTGATCTTCATCGATCGCATGAGCAACGTGACGGTTGGCGCCGGTCTGGTGCGTGAAACGCTGCAGGCCGCATCGGCGGCGCGCGGAGAATTCAGCGCCTTCGAGCTGGAGCTGAATGCGCTGGTGCGCAAGCACTTCCCGCACTGGGGCGCCCGCGATCTGCTCGGTGGCCGATAAGGTGGCCGCTGAACTGAGGGCGACCGGGCCGGACGATGAGAACGTGGTTTGGCATCCGCACGCGGTCACGCGCGCGGATCGCGAAGCGCGCAACGGCCACCGCGGCGCGGTGCTGTGGTTTACCGGGCTGTCCGGCTCGGGCAAATCCACCGTCGCCGGCGCGCTGGAGCAAGCGCTGCATGGGCTTGGCGTCAGCACCTATCTGCTGGACGGCGATAACGTGCGCCACGGTTTGTGCCGCGATCTCGGTTTTTCCGACGAGGATCGGCGCGAGAACATCCGCCGGGTGGGGGAAGTGGCCAAACTGATGGTGGATGCCGGGCTGGTGGTGCTGACCGCGTTCATTTCGCCGCACCGCGCCGAGCGGCAACTGGTGCGCGAGATGCTCGGCGACGATCGCTTTATCGAGGTGTTCGTCGACACGCCGTTGGCGATCTGTGAGGCGCGCGATCCGAAGGGATTGTATAAGAAAGCGCGCGCCGGCGAGCTGCGCAATTTCACCGGTATCGACGCGGTTTATGAGGCGCCGCAGCAGCCGGAAATCCACCTCGACGGCCAACAATTGGTAACAAATTTGATTGCGCAATTGTTAGACGTGTTGCGTGGTCAGGCTATTATCAAACCCTGAATTCAAAAAAAGCGTGTGGCGTTTTTCGCCATGCGCTTTTTACTCTAAGCCGCCGCAGAGCGAGCCGAATAACCAGGGATCACTATGCAAAATGTCACGCCTATCTTGATCGACTCCAAGCAGTCAAAACAGGAGAGAGAGGAGCCTTCTTATTCTTTCCTGGGCGGCGTCAGCGGCTTTGTTTTCTACTGGCTGGCGTTCGCGTTGCCGTTTCTGGTTTACGGTTCCAACACGCTGTTTTTCCTGCTCTATACCTGGCCGTTTTTCCTGGCGCTGATGCCGCTGTCGGTGCTGATCGGCATCACTCTCAGCATGCTGCTGCGCGGCCGTCTGATCTTGACGCTGCTGCTGACCGGCGCCGTTGTGCTGTGCCTGTTCTGGCTGGTGTTCAGCTTCCTGACCGGGTGGTGAGAGAGTGGGCGCCGATGCCGGCGCCCGCAGGATTGCAAAGCCGTGCCGAAGGTTACAAAACTTTGCTCAAAAATGCCTGAGTGCGCGGATTGGACGGGTGACTGAAGATCTGCTGCGGCTGCCCCTCTTCCTGAATGATCCCCTGATCGATAAACAGTACCCGGTCGGCCACCTCGCGGGCAAAGCCCATCTCATGCGTCACCACCACCATGGTCATGCCCTCGAGGGCCAGTGATTTCATCACCGCCAACACTTCGCCCACCAGCTCAGGATCGAGCGCGGAGGTCGGTTCGTCGAACAACATGATCTTCGGCTCCATCGCCAGCGCGCGGGCGATGGCCACCCGCTGCTGCTGGCCGCCGGACAGACTGTTGGGATAGGCGTCGATCTTGTCGAGCAGGCCAACCTTGAGCAGCAGCTGCTCGGCTTGTGCGATGGCTTCAGCGCGCGGCTGTTTCTTCACGCTCACCGGCGCCATGATGATATTTTCCAACACCGTCATGTGTGGGAACAGGTTGAAGCGCTGGAACACCATGCCCACGCTTTCACGCATTTTGTTCAGGTCGGTTTTCTGATCGTGGACGGCGAAGCCGTTCACCTCGATCTCGCCGCCGGAGAGCGTTTCCAGCGCATTGATGCAGCGCAGGAAGGTGCTTTTTCCCGAGCCGGAAGGGCCGATGACGCACACGACTTCGTTGGCGGCGATCTGGCAAGAAATGCCGCGCAGCACGTGGCTTTCGCCGAACTGTTTTTGCAGGTTATGTACGCGAATCACTTTTACCGAACCTCTTTTCCATGTGCTGCACCAGCAGCGAGAGCAGGAAGGTGATGACCCAATAGACCAGCGAAATGGTCAGATAGGGCTCCCAGTAGGTGGCGTAGGCGCCGGAGACGGTGCGGGCGGCATAGGCCAGATCCGCCAGGCCGATGGCGGAGGCCAGCGACGAATCCTTGACGATGGCGATGGCGTTGTTGCCCAGCGGCGGCAGCATGCGGCGGAAAGCCTGCGGCAGGATCACCTGACGCATGGTCTTGCCATAGCTCATGCCCAGCGAGCGCGATGCCTCCATCTGGCCGCGATCGATCGACTGGATCCCGGCGCGGAAGATTTCCGACACATAGGCGCCGGCGTTGAGCGTGATCGCCACCACGCAGGAGAGAAAGGCGCCGTAGTCGGCGCGCAGCGCGCGAGCGAAATCGACGCTCATCAGGCCGCTGGTGACCAGCAGACCGTCACGCGGGTTGATGAACAGCGGCACCAGCGCGAAGTGCACCACCATGATCTGCACGAACAGCGGCGTGCCGCGAAAGGCGCTGATGTAGATGCGCACCGGCCACTGAACGCCGTAATGCAGGATGGGTTTCCAGATGCCGTGCGGCGCCTGCGCCAAACGGCCCAGCCCGAGGATCAAGCCCCAGGTGGTGCCCAGCAGCACGCAGATAATGGTGCATTTGATGGTCATCCAGGCGCCTTCCATAAACAGCGGCGCGTATTCCTGGATGATCTCCCAGCGGAAGTTCAAGGGGTATTCCTTCTTGGTAGGCTGAAACGGTGGCGCGCCGACGCTCTTGCGGGCGCCGGCGACTGGGGATTATTCCGCCGGCAGCGTCGGTACGTTACTGTCGAACCAGGTTTGGTAGATCTTGGCGTAGGTGCCGTCGGCGACGATTTTCTTCAGGCCGGCGTTGATCTTGTTGCGCAGTTCATCGTTGCCTTTGGCGACGGCGATGCCGAAATATTGGCGCTCGAACTTGGCGTCGGGCACCAGCTTGAAGGCTTTCTCAGGGTGGGTTTTGATATAGAACTTGGCCACGCCGACGTCGCCGACCGCCGCGCCGATGCCGTCTTCATACAGCTCCTGCAGCATCAGCGGGGTGTTGTCAAAGCGCTTGATGGCGGTGCTGTTTTTACCCAGCGCGTCGGACACCACGATGTCGCCGGTGCTGGAGTTTACCACGCCGACCTTCAGCGCTTTCAGCGCGGCGATGGAGTCCACCGTCGAGTCTTGCGGCACCACGATAGCCTGCTCAGCCGGGAAGTAAGGCGCTGAGAAATCAACCATTTGCTTGCGCTTGTCGGTGATGGTGATGCCGGAAATGATGATGTCGCGATCGCCGGAGTTCAGCGTGGCGAAGATCCCTTCCCACGGCGTATTGATCAGTTTGATTTGGAAGCCTTCAGCCTTGGCCACCGCCTTGATGATGTCGATGTCGAAACCTTCCAGCTGCTTTTGGCTGTTTTCAAATTCGAACGGCCGATAGGTGCCGCCGGAGCCGACGACGTAGGTTGGTTCAGCCGCCAACGCGGCGATGGAGAAGGTGGCGGCCAGGCAGGCGCCGATCAGAACTAAACGTTTTAACATCGCGATCCCCGATAATGAATGGTTATATATTGGAATTATTTATGCACTATTAGTGCATAAAAATAAGCTTCAATGAATGAAAGTGCAACCGCTGCATGAGGATTATTCTCTCTATGGTGTTAAATATTCACTTTTTGCTTTGCTGTGGCGTAAGCGATGGGTCAGGAAGCGGTGATGCAGTGATTCTTGCTGCATAATGGAGGTGGGGCAGCGTGTGTCTCATTGGAAAACGCGGCGCGCGCGCCGAGCCAAAGGGGCGTTTTTTGCCGCTTTCACAGCGGAATTAGGCGATAAACACGGGAACCCTTCATCCGTATTCTGAATTTGGCGCTGAAATGCCGCTCTCAGTGTGGAGTCCAACGAGAAGTTGTGGGATGATTGGTCGGTTTTTCAGGGGGCGGAGATGGGAAAACTTACGCTGCTATTGCTGGCATTGCTCGGTTGGTTACAGTATTCACTGTGGCTGGGCAAAAATGGTATTCACGATTACGTGCGGGTCAATGAAGACGTTGCGGTCCAGCAGGGCAACAACGCCAAGTTGAAAGCGCGTAACGATCAGCTGTTTGCCGAAATCGATGATTTGAACGGCGGACAGGAAGCGATCGAAGAGCGTGCGCGTAATGAGCTGGGCATGATCAAGCCCGGTGAGACTTTCTATCGTCTGGTTCCTGACCAATCCAGACGCAACGCGGCGTCTTCTTCGCAAAACAACGCACAAAAATAACGCATGAATCACTCCGCAGGTACCTTTCCCTCGGTGATTGCCGTCCTGCCCGCTGCCGGTATCGGCAGCCGCATGCAGGCGGAATGCCCGAAGCAATATTTAACCATCGGCCGGCACAGCATCGTCGAACACGCCATTCACGCCCTGTTGCGCCACCCGCGCATTGAACGGGTGATCGTGGCGATCGGCCCCGAAGATCGCCAGTTCGAACAGTTGCCGATCGCCCAGGATCCGCGGGTGATCGTCACCGAAGGCGGCAAGCAGCGCGCCGATTCGGTGATGGCCGGGCTGAAACTGGCGGGTGATGCGGACTGGGTGCTGGTGCATGACGCCGCGCGCCCCTGCCTGCACGCCGACGATCTCGAGCGTCTGCTGGCGATCACCGCACATAGCAAGGTCGGCGGCATTCTCGCCGCGCCGGTGCGCGACACCATGAAACGCGCCGAACCCGGCCGCGAAACCATCGCCCACACCGTCGAACGGCAGGATCTGTGGCATGCGCTGACGCCGCAGCTGTTTCCGCTGCCGCTGCTCAAGCTGTGCCTGCAGCGCGCGCTGGATGAAGGCGCGAACGTCACCGACGAAGCCTCGGCGCTGGAACATTGCGGCTATCATCCGCTGCTGATCGCCGGCCGGGCGGACAACATTAAAGTAACGCGGCCGGAGGATTTGGCGCTGGCGGCGTTCTATTTGACCCAGTTAGACAATTAAGGAGCGCATCATGCGTATCGGTCACGGTTTTGATGTACATAAATTCGGCGGCGAAGGCCCGTTGGTGATCGGTGGTGTTCGCATCCCTTACGACAAAGGCTTGCTGGCCCACTCCGATGGTGACGTCGCGCTGCATGCCGCCACCGACGCCCTGTTGGGGGCGGCGGCGCTGGGCGATATCGGCAAGCTGTTCCCCGATACCGATCCGGCTTTCAAGGGCGCGGACAGCCGCGAGCTGCTGCGCGAAGCCTGGAAACGCATCCGCGCCAAAGGGTTCCGCCTCGGCAACCTCGACATCACGATTATTGCCCAGGCGCCGAAAATGGCGCCGCACATCCCGCAGATGCGCGTCTTCCTGGCGGAAGATTTGCAGTGCCATATGGATGACGTCAACGTGAAGGCCACGACCACCGAGCAGCTCGGTTTCACCGGGCGCGGCGAGGGCATCGCGTGCGAAGCGGTCGCCTTGCTGATCAAGGAATAACCGCATGGATATGGCGAATCTGACCTGGCTGCATGGCCGGCCGCAGAGCACCGGGGTGTTGAAAGCCAATCCGGAAGATTTCGTGGTGGTCGAAGATCTGGGCTTTGCGCCGGACGGCGAAGGCGAGCACGTGCTGGTGAATATCCGTAAAAACGGCTGCAATACCCAGTTCGTGGCCGATTACCTGGCGCGCTTCGCCGGCATTCACGCCCGTTCTGTCAGCTATGCCGGTTTGAAGGATCGCCACGCGGTGACCGAGCAGTGGTTCTGCCTGCATATGCCGGGTAAGGACACGCCGGATTTCTCCCGGTTTACGCTGGAAGGCTGCGAGGTGCTCTCGTCTGCCCGCCACCTGCGTAAAATGCGCATCGGCAACCTGAAGGGCAACCACTTTACGTTGGTGCTGCGCCAGATTTCCGATCGGCAGGACGTGGAACGTCGCCTGCAGGCCATCGCTGCGCAGGGCGTGCCGAACTACTTCGGCAGCCAGCGTTTCGGCCGCGGCGGCAACAATCTGGCGATGGCGCGCCGCTGGGCGAATGATGAAATTCGTGTCAAAGAGCGCAGCAAGCGCAGTTTCTATCTGTCCGCCAGCCGCAGCGCGCTGTTCAATCTGATCGCGAGCCAACGCCTGGCTGACGGCCTGCAGCGCACCGCGCTGGAGGGGGACGCCCTGCAGCTGAGCGGCCGCGGCAGCTGGTTCGTCGCCAAAGCCGATGAGCTGGAGGCATTGCAGCAGCGGCTGGATGCCGGTGAGCTGGTGGTTACGGCTCCCTTACCGGGCGACGGTGAGCCAGGCACCGCCGGCCAAGCCTTGGCTTTTGAACAACAATGCTTGGCGGAACAGCCGGAATTGCTTACGCTTTTAAAGCGCGAGCGTGTCGACCCCGCTCGCCGGGCCCTGCTGTTGCAGCCGCAAAATTTGCAGTGGAACTGGTGGGATGACGTTACCGTAGAATTGCGCTTCTGGCTGCCGGCAGGCAGCTTCGCGACCAGCGTGGTGCGTGAAATTATGCAGCAGGATGACAGTGATGCGGATATTGCTGAGTAACGATGACGGCGTCAGCGCCCCGGGCATTCAGGTGCTGGCGGCGGCGCTGCGGGAATTCGCCGAAGTGCAGGTCGTGGCGCCGGATCGTAACCGCAGCGGCTCTTCCAACGCCTTAACGCTGGAGTCGCCGTTGCGCACGCAGACGCTGGCCAACGGGGATATTGCGGTGTTGCAAGGGACGCCGACCGACTGCGTTTACCTTGGCGTCAACGCATTGATGCGCCCGGCGCCCGATATCGTGGTCTCCGGCATTAATGCCGGGCCGAATTTGGGTGACGACGTTATCTATTCCGGCACCGTCGCGGCGGCGATGGAGGGCCGGCACCTGGGGCTGCCCGCGCTGGCGGTGTCTCTGAACGGTCACCAACACTACGCGACCGCAGCGGCCATTACCTGCCGCATCCTGCGCGCGCTGCAGCGTGAACCGTTACGTACCGGAAAAATCCTGAATATTAACGTACCGGATCTGCCGCTGGCTGAGATCAAAGGCCTGCGCGTTACCCGCTGCGGCAGCCGCCATCCTGCCGACAAGGTCTTCTGCCAGCAGGATCCGCGCGGACAAAATATCTACTGGATCGGGCCGCCTGGTGATAAATTTGATGCCGGGCCGGATACCGACTTTGCGGCGGTGGAACAAGGCTATGTGGCGATAACGCCGCTACAGGTGGATTTAACCGCCTACGCGGCGCAAGAAGTCGTGAAAACATGGTTAACCAAGGCAGAGGTTAGCGGGGAATGGTGAATAAGCGCATGCAAACATTGCTGACGCAGCTGCGGCAGCAGGGGATCCGGGACGAAAAGCTGCTGCGGGCGATCGAAGCGGTGCCGCGCGAGCGTTTTGTCGATGAAGCGCTGGATCACAAAGCCTACGAAAACACCGCATTGCCGATCGGTTCCGGTCAGACCATTTCCCAGCCTTATATGGTGGCGCGGATGACCGAGCTGCTGAATCTGAAGCCCACCTCAAGGGTGTTGGAGATCGGCACCGGTTCCGGTTATCAAACCGCTATCCTGGCACATCTGGTGCAACACGTTTGTTCCGTCGAACGCATCAAGGGGCTGCAGTGGCAGGCCAAGCGCCGCCTGAAACAGCTCGATCTTCACAATGTTTCCACCCGCCACGGCGACGGCTGGCAGGGGTGGGCGTCGCGCGGCCCGTTCGATGCGATCATCGTCACTGCCGCGCCGCCGGAGATCCCGCAGGCGCTGGTGGAGCAGCTGGACGATGGCGGCATTTTGGTGTTGCCGGTGGGCGAGCAGGCTCAAACCCTCAAACGCATTCAGCGTCATGGCAACGATTTCGTTGTCGATGCGGTCGAGGCGGTGCGCTTTGTGCCGTTGGTGAAAGGCGAATTGGCCTAGCGATTGTCTGAATTTTCGACCGTCTGCAAAATCTGTTGCACTTTCATCATGGCCGGATAAGGTTTTCTCGTTCCAATCAGGCTAATTTTCACTAGAATTGGCCTTTCTACGTAGTTGTCTTATGGTGCGGCAACGCCAATGTGGTTAGCATTGGCGCGCGTTTTGATGCTCCGGCGCGAGATGACCTGGCGTTCAGGGATCGGCCGGCGGCGCCTTTACATCGCAGAAACTGGGAAGTGGCAAAAGCTCGGCTACGATGTAAAGGGTATTTTGGATATATCACTGATATTGCTGTCATGGGGGAAGCATGAGCACGGGAAGCCCAATGATTACGTTACGCCGGGTAGCGGTGTGTACGATGGTAAGTTTGTGGTTGGCGGGTTGTACGAATACGGCCTCGACGTCGGCTCCTATCAGCAGCGTGGGGGGCGGCGGTGCCGCTCCATCCGGCAATAATAATGGCGGAGTGCAGCAGGCCAGCCCAGAGGGCCGCATTGTCTATAACCGCAGTTATAACGCCATCCCCAAAGGGAGCTACAGCGGCGGCGAAACTTATACGGTCAAGCGCGGCGACACGCTGTTTTATATTGCCTGGATCACCGGCAATGATTTCCGCGACCTGGCGCAGCGCAACAATATTCCCGAGCCATACAGCCTGAATGTTGGCCAAACCATTCAGCTTGGTAATGGTTCTGCCAACGGCGGCGGCGGCATGTTGGCGACGACAGACGCGACCAAAGGCGGTGTTCCGAAGCCACCTTCCAGCTCCCAGATCCAGACGGCAACGGTTGATTCTCAATCAACTAACGCGTATTCTGAAAACTCGGGTAAACAGAATGTAGGTAAGATGTTACCTGCAGCAGGTGCCGCAGCGGTTGGGACCGCGACTGCGCCTGTTACCGCGCCGGAAGCCGCTCCACCTGTGAGCAGCACCGTCAGCAACAGCGCTCCGGTCAGTACCTGGAGATGGCCGACTGACGGTAAGGTTATTGATAACTTTTCCTCATCAGAAGGTGGGAATAAGGGTGTCGATATCGCCGGTTCCCGTGGGCAGCCTATCTTCGCTACCGCCGATGGCCGCGTAGTGTATGCCGGCAACGCTTTACGGGGTTACGGTAATCTAATCATCATCAAACATAATGATGATTACCTGAGCGCCTACGCTCATAACGACACAATGCTGGTCCGGGAACAACAAGAAGTGAAGGCGGGTCAAAAAATAGCCACCATGGGTAGCACCGGTACCAGTTCAGTACGTTTGCATTTTGAAATTCGTTACAAGGGGAAATCCGTAAACCCGCTGCGTTATCTTCCGCAGCGATAGATTGGGCAGAATACGCTGAGATTCTGCTCGCGGTATCACGGGTAGGAGCAGCATATGAGCCAAAATACGCTGAAAGTTAACGAGTTACATGATGATGCGGATTTCGACGAGAATGGAGCTGAGGCCGAGTCGTTTGATGAAAAAGCGCTGGTAGAAGAAGAGACCAGCGAGAACGATTTAGCGGAAGAAGAGCTGTTGTCTCAAGGCGTTACGCAACGCGTATTGGATGCGACGCAGCTCTATCTGGGTGAGATCGGTTATTCACCTCTGCTGACCGCAGAGGAAGAAGTCTATTTTGCGCGGCGTGCTCTGCGCGGTGACGTGCCGTCCCGCCGCCGCATGATTGAAAGCAACCTGCGGCTGGTGGTGAAAATCGCTCGCCGCTACAGCAACCGCGGTCTGGCGCTGCTGGATCTGATCGAAGAGGGTAACCTCGGTCTGATTCGCGCAGTGGAAAAATTCGACCCGGAACGCGGTTTCCGCTTCTCCACTTATGCAACCTGGTGGATCCGTCAGACGATTGAACGGGCGATCATGAACCAAACCCGTACCATTCGTTTGCCTATCCATATCGTCAAAGAACTGAATGTCTATCTGCGCACCGCGCGCGAGCTTTCTCACAAGCTGGATCATGAACCGAGCGCTGAAGAAATTGCCGAGCAACTCGACAAGCCGGTTGATGACGTCAGCCGCATGCTGCGCCTGAATGAGCGCATCACCTCGGTGGATACGCCGCTGGGCGGGGATTCGGAGAAAGCGCTGCTGGACATTCTGGCCGACGAGAAGGACAACGGGCCTGAAGACACCACGCAAGATGACGATATGAAGCAAAGCATCGTCAAATGGCTGTTCGAATTGAACGCCAAACAGCGTGAAGTGTTGGCGCGTCGTTTCGGCCTGTTGGGCTATGAAGCGGCGACGCTGGAAGACGTGGGCCGGGAGATTGGCCTGACGCGCGAGCGCGTCCGTCAGATTCAGGTAGAAGGTCTGCGCCGTCTGCGTGAGATTTTGCAGATGCAGGGCCTGAGCATTGAGGCGCTGTTCCGCGAATAACGCCGGTTGTTGAACCGCATCAAATAAAAACGGTGAGCATGATGCTCACCGTTTTTTTATGCCCGCGTTTGGCGCCAGACTACACCATATTTTTCAGCCGGTAGATCCATTCCAGCGCCTGTCGCGGCGACAGGGAATCCGGATCCAGCGCCTCCAGGGCTTCTACCGCCGGCGAGGTCTCTTCCTGCAGCAGCATCATCTGGGTGGCGTCGACGCTGCCCGATGCGGTGTGGCTGGAAATAGACTCCAGCTCGCGCAGTTTCTGACGGGCGCGTTTGATGACGTCGCGCGGCACGCCGGCCAGCGCGGCGACCGCCAGGCCATAGCTTTTGCTGGCGGCACCGTCTTGCACGCTGTGCATGAAGGCGATGGTGTCGCCGTGTTCAAGCGCATCCAGATGCACGTTGACCACGCCTTCCATTTTCTCTGGCAGGGTCGTCAGCTCGAAGTAGTGGGTGGCGAACAGCGTCATCGCCTTGATGCGGTTGGCCAGGTTCTCGGCGCAGGCCCAGGCCAGCGACAGGCCGTCGTAGGTGGAGGTGCCGCGGCCGATTTCATCCATCAACACCAGGCTGTGCTCGGTGGCGTTGTGCAGAATGTTGGCGGTTTCGGTCATCTCCACCATGAAGGTGGAGCGGCCGGAAGCCAGATCGTCCGCCGCGCCGACGCGGGTGAAGATGCGATCCACCGGGCCGATGGTGGCCTTGGTGGCCGGCACGTAGCTGCCGATGTGCGCCATCAGCACAATCAGCGCCGTTTGCCGCATATAGGTGCTTTTACCGCCCATGTTCGGACCGGTTATGATCAGCATGCGGCGCTGCGGCGACAGGGTGAGCGGGTTGGAGATAAACGGCTCGCTCAGCACCTGCTCCACTACCGGATGGCGGCCTTCGGTAATGCGGATCCCCGGCTGCTCGCTCATGGTCGGGCAAGCGTAGTTCAGGGTATCGGCGCGCTCGGCCAGGTTGGCCAGCACGTCCAGCTCGGCCAGCGCGGCGGCGCTTTGTTGCAGTTCCGCCAGGTGCGGCAGCAGCAGATCGAATAGCTCGTCGTACAGGCTTTTCTCGATCGCCAGCGCCTTACCCTTGGAGGTGAGCACTTTGTCTTCGTACTCTTTCAGTTCCGGGATGATGTAGCGCTCGGCGTTTTTCAGCGTCTGACGGCGTACATAGTGGATCGGCACCAGGTGGCTCTGACCGCGGCTGACCTGAATATAATAGCCGTGTACGCCGTTGAAGCCGACCTTGAGCGTATCCAGCCCCAACTTTTCACGCTCGCGGATTTCCAGCCGATCGAGATAGTCGCTGGCGCCGTCGGCCAGTGCCCGCCACTCGTCCAGTTCGCTGTTGTAACCGGGGGCGATCACGCCGCCATCGCGCACCAGCACCGGCGGTGATTCAATGACCGCGCGTTCCAGCAGTTCGCGCAGTTCGTCGAACTGGCCTACCTGCGACAGCAGCTGCTGCACGTGCGGCGTTTTCACATCCTGCAGCAGCGCGCGGATGTCCGGCAGTTGCTGGAAAGCATGGCGCATGCGCGCCAGATCTCGCGGCCGGGCGGTGCGCAGTGCCAGACGCGCCAAAATACGTTCCTGATCGCCTACCTGACGCAGCGAAGGCTGCAGATCCGCGAACAGCTCCTGCAATGCACCGATCGCCTGCTGGCGGGCAGTCAGGACCTTGATGTCGCGGGTTGGCATGTGCAGCCAGCGTTTCAGCATGCGGCTGCCCATCGGCGTGACCGTACGATCGAGGATCGCCGCCAGCGTGTTGTCGCTGCCGCCGGACAGGCTCTGCGTCAGCTCCAGGTTGCGGCGGGTGGCGGCATCCATGATGATGCCGTCCTGCTGGCGTTCCATGGTGATGCCACGAATGTGCGGCAGCGAAGTGCGTTGGGTATCTTTGACGTACTGCAGCAGGCAGCCGGCGGCGCGCAGCGCCTGGTGCGCCTGTTCGACGCCGAAGCCGGTCAAGTCGCGGGTGCCGAACTGCAGGTTGAGCTGCTGACGCGCTGTCTCCAGCTCGAATTCCCACAGCGGGCGGCGGCGCAGGCCGTGGCGCTGTTCGATCAGCGCCATGTGTTCAAAGGTTTCCGGATAGAGCAGCTCGGCCGGATTGGTGCGCTGCAGCTCGGCGGCCATGGTTTCCAGATCCTGCGGCTCGGCGACGCGGAAGCGGCCGGAGCTGACGTCCAGCGTGGCGTAGCCGAAGCCGCGCGCGTCCTGCCAGATCGCCGCCAGCAGGTTATCCTGGCGCTCTTGCAGCAGCGCTTCGTCGGTGATGGTGCCGGGGGTGACGATGCGCACCACTTTGCGTTCGACCGGCCCTTTACTGGTGGCCGGATCGCCGATCTGCTCGCAGATGGCGACGGATTCGCCGAGCTGCACCAGCTTGGCCAGGTAGTTCTCCACCGCGTGGTGCGGCACGCCGGCCATCGGGATCGGCTCGCCCGCCGAGGCGCCGCGTTTGGTCAGCGAGATATCCAGCAGTTGAGAAGCGCGCTTGGCGTCGTCGTAAAATAGCTCGTAGAAGTCGCCCATGCGGTAGAACAGCAGGATTTCAGGATGCTGAGCCTTGAGGCGCAGGTACTGCTGCATCATCGGCGTGTGCGAATCGAGTTTATCGGTGCTATTCATGCGATTATTTTTCCAATCCATTGAATGTAAAGGGAACTGTGATTTTCATTGTCGTCATTCGCTATCACATTGTTTCAGCAGGCGTCGCCCCATTCAGCGCTTGGCGGGCGGCGCAAATCAAATCATCAAAACGCCAAACGGCGCGCTCAAACCCGAGGTTTGCACAGACGCTTATACTAGCCCAGCGGGCAATCGGCTGTCACAGGTAAAAATGGGAAGTGCTGCGCAAGGCCGGTTTGCAACGAAGCGAGATTGTCGTTCGCCTGCGGGCAACAACGCAAGTGTCGCCGCCCGTTGAGGCGGCGTAGAGTTTATTTTGCGGCGGTGAGAGGCAAGGGCAGTTGATAGAGGCGGAAACTGTCGGGCACTTCGGTTTCATGGCCGGGCAGCAGGCGGTGGCGGATGCGCGACTCGCTGACGAAGGCGCAGCCTTGCGGAGTGATAGTGAGGTTGACCGGCGATTCCATGCCTTCGCGCAAGACCTCAATCCGGTGCGTGCCTGCCGCCTTGGGAGACGGGATCCGCAGGATCCGCCCCTGCCCGCTTTGGATCCCATTCTCCAGCACAATCAGTGCGCCGTCCGGCGCCAATCCCATCCCGTCCGGGTTTTCAATCAGGCGCGGCAGTCGCATTTCCGTCAGCTGCGGCTTTGGAGCGTTATAACTGAGGGTGTAGAGCTTACCGGTGCCGAAATTGGCGACTGCCATCAGCCGGTCGTCGAGCAGCACGATCCCGGCGGCCCCCAGCCCGCTGGGAGCCGCTAGTTGCGGATCCTGATATAGCGTACGGAATGCCGCTTCGCCTGGCCGCAGGCGCAGGATGCCGCCGCCGCGGGTTTCCGTCACATACACCGTACCGTCTGCGCCGAGCACGATATCGTTGCCCATTTCTCCCGCCGGCAGCGCCAGGCTGCGGTTGAGCGTGCCATCCGCGACGTTCAGCGCATAGATGCGGTTGGCGCGCGTTTTGCCGCCGGAGAGAAAGTCCGGCGAATTGCCCCACAGCAGCCCGCGCCGTTCGTCCAGCCGTAGCGCGTTTGAGGCGAACACCGTGTCGGCGCCGGGGAAAAAGGTTTCCCACGCTTGACCCGGCCGCTTGCGCAGCACGTTGCCGCTGGTGATCAGGCCGACATACAGCGTACCGTCCGTCGCGCGGGCGATGCCGTTGGGGTAAAGCGCGCCAGGCGGCAGCGTCATGCTGCTTTCTGTGCAGTCTGCGCTGGCGGCGGCCTGCGCCGGAACGCTAAGGGTGAATGCGGCAGCGAGGGCGAGCAACGCCGCTCGCGCGGTAACAGCGTATGACATGTTTATCTCCGGGAATGGGGGAAAGGGGGCTACCAGCGCTCAGGGCGGGCAGCGTGCGCCATTGGCGCCTCCAGCGCGGCCACGTCTTCCGGTGATAGCCTGAGCTCGAGCGCCGCCAGCGCATCCTGCAGATGGTGCGGCTTGGACATGCCCACCAGCGGCGACGCCACGCCGGGTTTGGCCAACAGCCAGGCCAGCGCGATTTGCGCCGGTGGAACGCCGCGCGCGGCCGCCACCTCCGCTACCGCTGCGACGGTGCGTTCCACTTCGTGTCTGCCGCCGTACCAACGGGGCGCCTGTTCGTCGGTGGCGGCGCGCAGCGTGCCGGCGTTGCCGGAACCGGCCAGCACGCCGCGGGCCAGCGGCGACCAGGGTGTCAGACCAAGCCCCTCCTCCAGGCACAGCGGGATCAGCTCCTCTTCATCTTCACGCGTCACCAGGTTGTATTGGCTTTGCAGCGAAATAAACGGCGCCAGGCGGTGCTGACGTTGAAAGGCCAGCATTTTCATCAGGCGCCAGGCGTGCAGCGAGGAGGCGCCGAGATAGCGGATCTTGCCCGCCCGCACCAGGCCGTCGAGGGTGTCGGCGGTTTCTTCGAGCGGCGTTTCGGTGTCGAAGCGGTGCAGCACGAACAGATCGAGGTAATCCGTTCCCAGCCGCTGCAAGGAGGCGTCGACGCTGTGCAGCAGGTGCTTGCGCGAGAGCCCCCGGCTGTTCGGCTGCGCGTCGATTGGAAAATAGGCCTTGGTGGCGATCACCACGTCTTCACGGCGGGCAAACGCCTTCAGCGCGCGGCCGAGAATGCGCTCGCTTTCTCCGCCGGAGTAAATGTTGGCGGTATCGAAAAAATTGATGCCCGATTCCAGCGCCTCGCGGATAAAGGGGCGCGCTTCGTCTTCCTTCAGCACCCAGGGCCGCCAGGCCGGATCGCCGTAGGTCATGCAACCCAGGCAGAGGCGAGACACTTTCAGGCCACTGTCGCCAAGCCG
Organism: Serratia sp. JKS296; assembly: GCF_900215445.1. Taxonomy (NCBI): domain Bacteria; kingdom Pseudomonadati; phylum Pseudomonadota; class Gammaproteobacteria; order Enterobacterales; family Yersiniaceae; genus Serratia; species Serratia sp. JKS296. Next base: position 4,150,215 of record NZ_OCMX01000001.1, on the reverse strand, counting down.
AACGTAGTTCATGGCCTCGTCTCCTCAACGCATGCCGGCGATGGTGTAACCGCCGTCCACCAGCAGGCTTTGGCCGGTGATGAAGCGGGCTTCGTCCGTCGCCAGCCACAGCGCCACATCGCCGATGTCTTCCGATTCGCCCAGGCGGCCGGCGGGCGTGTGGGCGATAAAGGGCGCGAAGGCCGCGCTGTCAGCCACGCTGCCGCGCGCCATCGGCGTGTCGATGATGCCGGGGTTGATGTTGTTGACGCGGATGCCCTGGCCGCTGTATTCGAGCGCCACTGCGCGGATCATCGCATCGAGCGCACCCTTGCTGGCGGAGTAGCTGGATGAGCCGGCCAGCGCGCCGTGGGTCAGCCAGGAGGAGGTGTTGATGATCACGCCGCCCGAGCGCTGAGCCAGAAAGGTTTCAATCTCGTATTTCATCGCCAGCCAGACGCCTCTGAGGTTAATGGCGATTACCCGGTCAAAATCCTCGCTGCTCTGTTCGGTGATGGGGGCGAAGTTGCCGATGATGCCGGCGTTGTTGAAGGCGACGTCGAGCCGGCCATAATGGGCGGTCACCGTGGCGATCAGTTGGCGGATATCGTCTTCCTGGGAGACGTCGGCCACGATGGGCAGGGCGTCGCCGCCGGCCAGCGCGATGTCGCGCGCCGTGGCTTCGATTTCCGCCGCGCGTCGGCCGGCCAGCGCGACTTTGGCGCCTTCGCGGGCATAGGCCAGCGCGGCGGCGCGGCCGATGCCGGTGCCGCCGCCGCTCACCAGTACGACTTTGCCCGCCAGACGGCGCGGCGTTTCATGAGTTGGAGCTGTAGCATTAATCATCGTATCGATACCTGGTAATGGGGTCGATCGCAATGCTATGTTGTTAGGTGACGGATAACTATCCGCTAAAAATTCATCTCACTATTAGATAATTTATATCAATAGCATGAAAAAACCTGAACTGTCCGGCCTGGCGGCCTTTGTGGCTATCGCCAGTGAACGCAGCTTCCGCCGCGCCGCCGCCCGATTGGGCGTGACGCCGCCGACGCTCACCCACACCCTGCGCGAATTGGAAGCGCAGGTGGGCATTCGCCTGCTGAATCGCACCACCCGCAACGTCTCGCCGACGGAGGCCGGAGAGCACCTGCTGGCGCAGTTGGTGCCGGCTTTTACCGACATCGACGCCGCGCTGGAGAGCCTGAATGCGTTTCGTGCAGGGCCGCGAGGCCTGGTGCGCATCAACGCGCCGCGTTCGGCCATCGAGCTCGCCATCGTGCCGCATCTGGGGCGGTTGGCCTGCGAGTACCCCGGCATTACGCTGGAAGTGGTGGCGGACGAGGGGTTCGCCAACATTGTCGAGCAGGGCTTTGACGCCGGCATTAGGCTCGGCGAGGATCTGCACAACGATATGCGCGCGGTGCGTCTGACGCCGGATCTGCGTTTCGCCATCGTCGCCACGCCGGATTATTTTCAACGGCACGGCGAACCGATGCATCCGCAGGATTTGCTGCAGCACCGCTGCATCGGTTGGCGTAAGGCCTCTTCGGGCGAGCGCTACAAATGGGCATTTCAGCAGGGCGAGCAGCGGTTTTCCGTGGCGGTTAACAGCCCGTTGATACTCGATGACGGCAGGATGATGGTGCAGGCGGCGCTGGCGCACGTCGGCATCGCTTTCGCCATCGAACAAGAAGTAGAAGAACACCTGGCGAGCGGGCGGCTGCGGCGGGTGTTGACCGACTGGTGCGTGCCGTTTACCGGTTTTTACCTCTATTATCCCAACCGCAGGAATCATTCCGTGGCGCTGAGCACGGTGATCGAGTTGCTGCGTCTGCCCACCTAATCCTCTTCACCGGTTATCGCGTTCGGATGGCCGTAGGTGAATCAAGCTTGAACTATTTTTATTCCCTTTTCGTTTGTTCAGGCGCAAATAACCCCTTAAATTCTCGGTGAGTTTGTAACTTGCTGTTTATAATTGTTATTTGAATATTTATTGCGAATATTCCGAGTTTTTATCGGTTATTTGAGAGCCCGGTCACACTATTTTTTTGTGCGAAATGTGAAGGGGGTCAATCCGTCAGGTCAATGAGAGACGGTTATGTCTCCTCCTGGCTTACCGATCCGTTTTTCATGCTCCGTATACTGTCCATAACCAGGGCAACGTGACGGAAATTTTCATAAGGAATGTGCGTGAAGCAATCGTGATTGCATCTGGCATACAAATAACACGGGGTTTTTTTGATTATCTGAGGTGCTTGGTATGGAAAAGAAAAAAATCTATCTGTTTTGTTCTGCCGGTATGTCCACTTCCCTGTTGGTATCAAAAATGAAGGCGCAGGCCGAAAAATATGAAGTGCCGGTGATCATCGCCGCCTATCCGGAAGCGTTGGCCGCAGAGAAGGGCGTTGAGGCGGATCTGATCCTGCTGGGGCCGCAGATCGCCTACACCTTGCCGGAAGTGCAAAAACAGCTGCCCAATAAACCCGTTGAGGTCATCGATCCGCTGCTGTACGGCAAGGTCGATGGGCTGGGCGTGCTGAAGGCCGCGGTGGCCGCCATCAAGAAAGCCAATCAATAACAGGAGGCCGCCGTGAATACCCTCATTGCCTCGCTCGAGAAGGTTATCCTGCCTTTCGCCGTAAAAATCGGTAAGCAGCCCCACGTCAACGCCATCAAGAATGGCTTTATCCGCCTGATGCCGCTGACCTTGACCGGGGCGATGTTCGTGTTGATCAACAACGTGTTTCTGAGCTTCGGCGAAGGATCGTTCTTCTATTCTCTGGGCGTAAGGTTAGATGCCTCTACCATAGAGACGCTGAATAGTCTGAAGAGCATCGGCGGCAGCGTTTACAACGGTACGTTGGGGATCATGTCCCTGATGACGCCGTTCTTTATCAGCATGGCGCTGGCCGAAGAGCGCAAGGTCGATCCCCTGGCCTCGGCGCTGCTGGCGGTGGCGGCCTTCATGACCGTCACGCCGTTCAACGTCGGCGAGGCCTATGCGGTGGGCGCCAATTGGCTGGGCGGCGCCAACATCATTTCCGGTATGGTGATCGGGCTGGCGGTGGCTGAGATGTTTGCCTTCATCGTGCGGCGCAACTGGGTGATCAGCCTGCCGGACAGCGTGCCGGCTTCGGTGTCGCGCTCCTTCTCGGCGCTGATCCCCGGCTTCATCATCCTCTCCATCATGGGGCTGGTGGCGTTCGCGCTGGCGCACTGGGGCACCAACTTTCACCAGATCATCATGGACGGCATTTCGGCGCCGCTGGCCAAGATGGGCAGCGTGGTGGGCTGGGTGTACGTGCTGTTCTCCTCGCTGCTGTGGTTCTTTGGGGTGCACGGCTCCATGGCGCTGGCGGCGCTGGACAGCGGCATCATGACGCCGTTCGCGCTGGAAAACGTGGAGCTGTACAACAAATACGGTTCGGTCGAAGCGGCGGTGGCCGCCGGAAAAGAGTTCCACATGTGGGCGAAACCGTTCGTCGATTCCTACATCTACCTCGGCGGCACCGGCTCGACGCTGGGCTTGATCATCGCCATCTTCATCGCCTCGCGCCGCGAAGATTACCGCCAGGTCGCCAAACTGGCGACGCCATCCGGCATCTTCCAGATTAACGAACCGATACTGTTTGGTCTGCCGGTGATCATGAACCCGGTGATGTTCATTCCGTTCATCCTGGTGCAGCCGGTGCTGACCATTATCACCTCCCTGGCCTACTACTCCGGGCTGATCCCGCCGATCACCAACATTGCGCCCTGGACCATGCCGGTCGGCCTGGGGGCGTTCTTCAACACCAACGGCAGCATCATGGCCATGTTGCTGAGCCTGTTCAACCTGGCGGTCGCCACCGTGATCTATCTGCCGTTCGTGGCGATTTCCAACAAGGCGCAGAGCCAGATCGACGCGGCGACGGAAAGCGAAGAAGACATCGCCAAGGCGCTGAAATTCTAACTGTGGAACGGGGCGGCGCGGTCGCCCCGCGAGGGACGCGAATATGGAATATCAATTTGCCGACGGGTTCTGGTGGGGCAGCGCCACCTCCGCGCCGCAGTCTGAAGGGGCGGCCGCGCGGGACGGCAAGAGTCGCAACATCTTCGACTATTGGTACGAGATCGCGCCCGAGCGCTTTCACGGACGGGTGGGGCCGACTGAGGCCTCGACCTTTTATGACCATTTCCGCACCGATATCGGGCTGCTCAAAACGCTGGGCCATAATACTTTCAGAACCTCGATCTCGTGGTCGCGGCTGATCCCGGACGGCGACGGTGAAGTGAACCCGCAGGCGGTGGCGTTCTATAACGCGATGATCGACGAGCTGCTGGCGCAGGGCATCACCCCGTTTATCAATCTCTATCACTTCGATATGCCGCTGTGCATGCAACAGCGCGGCGGTTGGGAAAGCCGGGCGGTGGTCGAAGCCTATGCGCGTTACGCCGATACCTGTTTCGGCCTGTTTGGCGATCGGGTCACCCACTGGTTCACCTTCAACGAGCCGATCGTGCCGGTGGAAGCCGGTTACCTGAATGACCTGCACTACCCTTGCGTGGTGGACTTCAAACGGGCGGTCACCGTGGCGTATCACAGCGTACTGGCGCACGCCATGGCGGTGCAGCGTTTCAGAGCGCGGAGGCTGCCGGGGAGCATCGGCATCATTCTGAATCTGAGCCCGACCTATCCGCGCTCCGACGCGCCGGAGGATCGGCAGGCCGCACACGACGCCGATCTGCTGCTCAACCGCAGTTTCCTCGATCCGGTTGCCAAAGGGCGTTACCCGGCCGCATTGCTGCACCTGTTGGAGCGACATGGGCTGATGCCCTATTGCGAACCGCAGGACGCGCAGCTGATCGAAGGCGGCGTGGTGGATATCCTTGGCGTCAACTATTACCAGCCGCGCAGGGTGCAAGCGAAAGCGGGACGGCGCGCCGAGGGGCCGATCGCATCGCCGGAGGATTTGTTCAGTTACTATGCAATGCCGGGCCGCAAAATCAATCCGCACCGCGGCTGGGAGATCTACGAGAAGGGGCTGTACGACATCCTGATGGATCTGAAAGAGAACTACGGCAATCTGCCCTGTTATATTTCGGAAAATGGCATGGGCGTCGAGGGCGAAGAGGCGTTTATCGGCGCCGATGGGCGGGTGGAGGACGATTACCGCATCGACTTTATTCGCGAGCACCTGAAGTGGCTGCACCGCGCGCTGGCGGAAGGCTCGCAGTGCAAAGGCTATCATCTGTGGACCTTTATCGACTGCTGGTCCTGGCTGAACGCCTACAAGAATCGTTATGGGCTGGTGCGGCTGGATCGGGCGGATCAGCGGCGCACCATTAAAAAAAGCGGTTACTGGTTTGCCGAGGCGGCCAGACGCAACGGATTTGACTAACGGGAGGCCGGCGCTGTGTCCGATAACCGAATTTCGCTGAGTGCCAACGACGTGAAGCTGATTCGCGAGCAAGATTTCTTTAACTGCAAAGACTTTCACCTGTTCATCTACAACAAGGTGGAAAGCGCCACCGGGCTGCATCAGCACGACTATTACGAGTTCACCATCGTGCTGAGCGGCAAATGCTATCAGGAGATCAACGGCAAGCGGGTGCTGCTGGAACGCGGGGATTTCGTCTTTATCCCTATCGGTTCCTACCACCAGAGCTTTTACGAGTTCGGCGCGACGAAAATTTTCAACGTGGCGGTCAGCAAAGCGTTCTTTGAAGAGCATTACTTGCAACAGCTGCCGCGCTGTTTTGTCGCCTCGCAGGCCTACAGCCTGAGAAGCGAGTTTTTGGCCTATATCGAATCGGTGGTGAGTTCCCCGCAGTTTCGTGAGGACGACTTCGCCGAATTCCTCGAAACATTGACCTTCTACGTGATCAGCCGCATCCGACATTATAAAGAAGAAAACGACGGCGGCGATGATATCCCGCAGTGGCTGAAGAACACCCTGGCCGGCATGCATGACAAGGCGATGTTCGGCGAAAAGGCGTTGGCGAACATGGTGGCGCTGTCGGGGAAAACCCAGGAGTACCTGACCCGGGCGATGCGGCGTTACTACCATAAAACGCCGATGCAGGTGATCAATGAGATCCGCATCAACTTCGCCAAGACGCAGCTGGAGGTCACCAACTATTCGGTTTCCGATATCGCCTTCGATTCCGGCTATGGCGACGTCAGCCTGTTCATTAAAAACTTCAAGCGGCTCACCGACGTGACCCCGGGCAATTACCGAAAAAAGTGTTACGGCCCTCTTTAGGGCCGCTCCCGATCAGTATCAACGCCGATATGCCGATGAGCTTCAGGGCGCCGGTCGGTTAATCATTTGATTTTTACCTTAACGAGGGGGAATGCCGCGCCGAGCGGTCGGCCTTCCCTTGCCAAAAATCTATCCCGCGGGAGCCTCTATGGAAAAACTACTGATCGTAAATGCCGACGATTTCGGCCTGAGCAAAGGGCAGAACTATGGCGTCATCGAGGCGTATCAGCATGGCGTCGTTTCCTCCACCACGGCGATGGTGAACGGCGGCGGCGCGCAGCACGCGGCGGCGCTCAGCCGGCAATATCCAGGGTTGCCGATCGGGCTGCATTTCGTTTTGACCCATGGCAAGCCGCTGGGCGCCATGCCTTCGTTGGTCAACGAACATGGCGAACTGGGCAAATGGCTGTGGCGCCGCGCCGAGGCCGGCGAGCTGTCGCTGGACGAAATTCACGAGGAGCTGCAGCGCCAGTTCGCGCGGTTTGTGACGCTGTTCGGCCGCCCGCCGACGCATATCGACAGCCATCACCATGTGCATATGCAGCCGCAAATTTATCCGCTGGTGGAGGCGTTCGCGCAAGCGCAGGGTCTGCCGCTGCGTCTCGATCGCGAAGAGGCGAAACGGCGCGAACTGGCGTTGCAGACTCCCTGCAGCACCGACGCGTTTGACGCGGGATTCTACGGTGAAATGATTTCCGAAGCCTTGTTCCTGCAGCGGTTGGCGCGCGCCGACGAGCAGGGCGCCGAGTCATTGGAAATGATGTGCCACCCGGCGTTCCTCGACGCGACGATCCTGCAGAGCAAATACTGCCACCCGCGCCTCGTCGAGCTGGATGTGTTGACCGCGCCGACGCTGAAAGCGGCGATCGCCGAACGCGGTTTTCTGTTGGGCTCCTTCCAGGATCTGTAACACCGCCGTTTACAGCATGGCGTGCGCTTTTTTCAGGCCGGTGTCTTCTTCAGGATCGGCACCCTGAGGCAAGGGCTCCGCCTCTTGTGCTTCAGGCTGTGGCTCGTCGACCTCGGGCGCCGCTTCCGGCGGCGGCATGGTGTCGTGAATGATCTGCTCATCGAAGGTCGGATTGAGCGCCGGCGACAGCGGCGAGCTGGCGAGGCTGTCTGGCAGCGGGATGTGGGGCACCGGCGCGTCCTGCGCCAGCTGCGGTTCTTCCGCTTTCGCCGTGCGGCTGAGGGCCGCCAGCAGCACGCCGCACAGGGCGAAAAAGGCGTACAGGATATTGCCGCCCAGCGGTTCGATCAACGCGCCGACCGCCAATGGCCCGATGCTGGCGCCGACGCCGAACGCCATCAGCAGACAGGCGGCCAGCGAGACGCGGCGTTCCGGCTCGATCAGATCGTTGGCCAGCGCCACCGCCAGCGGGTAGAGCGTAAATTGCAACATGCTGACGACGAACCCGACCGCCAGCAGCAGCGGGAAATCGATGTGCGGCAGCAGCGCCAGCGGCAGCGCCGCCACGATCAGCAAAATGGCGTTGAGGCGCATCAGCAACGGGCGATTATAGCGATCCGACAGCCAACTGAGCGGGAACTGCGCGATCAGCCCGGCGAAGATGGCCAGCGCCATGAACAGGCCGGTTTGCTGAGTGGTTAAGGATTGCAGGCTGGCGTAGACCGGCGCCAGGCCGTAAAACGAGCCCACCACCATGCCGATCACCAGCGTGGTGGCCAGCACCTTGGGAATGGCGCCGACAAAGTAACGCAGCTCCATCGGGGCCGGCGACATGTGGCGCGCATTGGTGCGGGTGGTAAGCGCGATCGGCACCAGACAAAGTGCGAAGCACAGCGCGATCACCAGCAGCGTGGTGATGCCCAGGTTGCTCTGCAGCATCAGCACGATCTGGCCCAGCGACATGCCAAGATAGGTCGCCGCCATATAGAAGCCGAACACCATGCCGCGCTGGTTGGATTCCGCCTGGTCGTTCAGCCAGCTTTCCAGCACCATATACTGGCACATCATGCACAACCCGATCACCAGACGCAGCGCAACCCAGGCGGGAATGAACGCCGTCAGGCCGTGCCCCAGCACCGCAGCGGTGATGATGCCGGCGCAGGCCACGTAGGCGCGGATATGCCCGACGCGGGCGATGAGAAAGTGGCCGACCTTGCCGCCGATCACCAACCCGATGTAGTTGGCGGCGATGATGGCGCCGATCAGCGCGCTGCTGACGTGGATGGAGGTCAGCCGCAGCGAGACGTAGGTGGTGAGCAGGCCCGAGCCCAACAGCAGCAGCAGGGTGGTGGTGTACAACGGCAAGAATACGCCCAACGTTTTTTTCACGCTATCATCCTAATCTCTTCTGGTGCGCCCTGAGGCCGCCGCCGCAGCGCGCCGCCTCCGTGATGTTCCTTGTGCTGGTGCGCCGCCGCTCGATGGGGCGCTTCTTTTGATACTAGCAGCTTGGCCGGGCGCTTAAAACCGCACCTCCTGCGAGGCGCTGCGCATTTCTGCGCGCCGGCCGCCGTGTCGCCTTGATAAATGCTACTATCGGGCGCATATACCTGAATTCGCGAGGGAGGGGTTATGAGTGAAAACCAACTGCGCCGGCTCAGCGTGCTGGCGGGGGAAAAACTGAAGGCTCAGGGCCGCTGGATCACCTGCGCGGAATCCTGCACCGGCGGCGGCATCGCCAAGGCCATTACCGATATCGCCGGCAGCTCCGCCTATTTCGATCGCGGTTTCGTCACCTACAGCAATGCGGCGAAACATGATCTGCTGGGGGTGAGCGAAGCGACGTTGATGGCGCACGGCGCGGTCAGCGAAGAGGTGGTGCGCGAGATGGCGATAGGGGCGCTGCGGGCGGCGCAGGCCGATCTGGCGCTGTCGGTGAGCGGCATCGCCGGCCCGGACGGCGGCAGCGCGGAAAAGCCGGTCGGCACCGTGTGGTTCGGCTTCGCCGGCAGCGATGGCCGGGGGCTGTCGCGCAAGATGCAATTCGAGGGCGACCGCGACGCGGTGCGGCTGCAGGCGACGATTTTCGCGCTGCAAACCGCCATCGACGAATTTTTGTAAATTAGGCTTGATACTGTATGACCATACAGTATAATTAGTGACATTTCCTGCACAACATACATTCAGTGGCAGTGTGGGGTAACACCGGCATTGCGAAACGAAGGAGCAAAAATGGCTATTGATGAGAACAAGCAAAAGGCGTTAGCTGCGGCACTGGGCCAGATTGAGAAACAGTTCGGCAAAGGCTCCATCATGCGCCTGGGTGAAGACCGCTCCATGGACGTGGAAACGATCTCCACCGGCTCACTGTCACTCGATATCGCTCTGGGCGCCGGCGGCCTGCCAATGGGCCGCATCGTCGAAATTTACGGCCCGGAATCCTCCGGTAAAACCACTCTGACGCTGCAGGTGATCGCCGCCGCGCAGCGCGAAGGCAAAACCTGTGCGTTCATCGATGCCGAGCACGCGCTGGATCCTATCTATGCGAAAAAGCTGGGCGTCGATATCGACAACCTGCTGTGCTCCCAGCCGGACACCGGCGAGCAGGCGCTGGAAATCTGTGATGCGCTGACCCGCTCCGGCGCGGTTGACGTCATCATCGTCGACTCCGTGGCGGCGCTGACGCCGAAGGCGGAAATCGAAGGTGAAATCGGCGATTCGCACATGGGGTTGGCGGCGCGCATGATGAGCCAGGCCATGCGTAAGCTGGCCGGCAACCTGAAAAACGCCAATACCCTGCTGATCTTCATCAACCAGATCCGTATGAAAATTGGTGTGATGTTCGGCAACCCGGAAACCACGACCGGCGGTAACGCCCTGAAGTTCTACGCTTCGGTGCGTCTGGATATCCGTCGTATCGGCGCCATCAAAGAAGGCGACGAAGTGGTGGGCAGCGAAACCCGCGTGAAAGTGGTGAAGAACAAAATCGCTGCGCCGTTCAAACAGGCTGAGTTCCAAATCATGTACGGCGAAGGCATCAACAGCCGTGGCGAACTGGTCGATCTGGGCGTGAAGCACAAGATGATCGAAAAAGCCGGCGCCTGGTACAGCTATAACGGCGAGAAGATCGGTCAGGGCAAGGCGAATGCCTGTAACTTCCTGAAAGAAAACCCGGCTATCGCCGCCGAGCTGGATAAGAAGCTGCGCGACCTGCTGCTGCACAGCGGCGGTGAGCTGGTGGCTGCCTCCGGTGACGACTTCGAAGATGACGAAGCGGAAACCAGCGAGCAGTTCTAATCGCTGAAGATGTGCGCCGCCGTTTATGTGGCGCATATCCTCTGAATTCAGGCTTGAATGATGAATGACTTGCTAAGCCGCGCCATGCGCCTGCTGTCGCAACGCGATCATAGTGAAGCTGAACTGCGCCGCAAACTTGCGGCGCAGCCGTTTGTGGCGAAAGCCCGGTTTGGCGGCAAGGGGCCGCATGCGCCGACATCGCCGACGGTGGCCGAAGAGCCGGTGGATCCTGCGCTGATCGATCAGGTTGTCGTCTACTGTTACCAGCACAACTGGCTGGACGATAAGCGTTTCGCCCACAGCTACATCGGCAGCCGCAGCCGCAAAGGTTATGGCGCGCAGCGCATCCGCAGCGAACTGATGCAAAAGGGCGTGGATAAAGCGCTGGTGCAGGACGCGCTGGCGGAATGCGATATCGACTGGTGCGAGCAGGCGAAACAGGTGGCGCAGCGAAAATTTGGCGATGCGTTGCCAACTGACTGGAAAGAGAAAGCCAAAGTGCAGCGTTATCTGCTCTATCGCGGCTTCTTCCAGGAAGAAATTCAGTCAATTTACCGTGATTTTGCGCAATGAGCGCACACGGGGTTTTACTTCCCTCTGAAGAAAATTTATCTTATCCCCACTTTTTGTTCGTGAGCTGGTTGTCATCGTCGGGATGACGCGCCACCGGCTCACGTGTCGTTATTCTAGCCTTTCCAGGAAAATTATGAGCAAGAGCACCGCTGAGATCCGTCAAGCGTTTCTCGATTTCTTTCATAGTAAGGGTCATCAGGTTGTAGCAAGCAGCTCCCTGGTGCCTAACAATGATCCGACATTGCTGTTTACCAATGCCGGCATGAACCAATTTAAGGATGTTTTCCTGGGGCTCGACAAACGCGCCTATTCCCGCGCCACCACCTCGCAGCGCTGCGTGCGCGCAGGCGGCAAGCATAACGACCTGGAAAACGTCGGTTATACCGCTCGTCACCACACCTTCTTTGAAATGCTGGGCAACTTCAGCTTCGGCGATTACTTCAAGCACGACGCGATCAGCTACGCGTGGGAACTGCTGACCGGTGAAAACTGGTTCAACCTGCCGAAAGAGAGACTGTGGGTCACCGTGTATGAAACCGATGACGAAGCGTTCGACATCTGGCAGAAGCAAATCGGCGTACCGGCGGAGCGCATTATCCGCATCGGCGACAACAAGGGCGCGCCTTTCGCTTCCGATAACTTCTGGCAGATGGGCGACACCGGTCCATGCGGCCCGTGCACCGAGATTTTCTACGATCACGGCGATCACATCTGGGGCGGCCCTCCAGGCAGCCCGGAAGAAGACGGCGACCGTTACATCGAGATCTGGAACATCGTTTTCATGCAGTTCAACCGTCAGTCCGACGGCACCATGCTGCCGCTGCCGAAACCTTCGGTGGATACCGGCATGGGTCTGGAACGCATCGCGGCGGTGTTGCAGCATGTGAACTCCAACTATGAGATCGACCTGTTCCGCACCCTGATCGCCGCCGTGGCGAAAGTGACCGGCGCGACCGATCTGGACAACAAATCTCTGCGCGTTATTGCCGACCACATCCGTTCCTGCGCTTTCCTGGTGTCTGACGGCGTGATCCCCTCTAACGAAAACCGCGGCTACGTGCTGCGTCGCATCATTCGTCGCGCGATCCGCCATGGCAACATGCTGGGCGCGAAAGATACCTTCTTCTACAAGCTGGTAGCGCCGCTGATCGAAGTGATGGGCCCGGCGGCCGACGAGCTGAAACGCCAGCAATCGCTGGTGGAACAGGTGCTGAAAACCGAAGAGGAGCAGTTTGCCCGCACGCTGGAGCGTGGCCTGGCGCTGTTGGACGAAGAGCTGGCCAAGCTGCAGGGTGATACTCTGGACGGCGAAACCGCCTTTCGTCTGTACGATACCTACGGTTTCCCGGTCGATCTGACCGCTGACGTCTGCCGCGAACGCGGTCTGAAAGTCGACGAAGCGGGCTTTGAAGAAGCGATGGAAGCGCAGCGTCGCCGCGCGCGCGAATCCAGCGGCTTCGGCGCCGACTACAACAGCCTGATCCGCGTGGACGGCAGCAGCCAGTTCAGCGGCTACGATCACGACGAGCAGCAGGCGACGGTCATCGCGCTGTTCCGCGACGGCCAGCCTGTCGATCAGATCAACGCCGGCGAAGAGGCGGTGGTGGTGCTGGACGAGACGCCGTTCTACGGTGAATCCGGCGGCCAGGTCGGCGATAAAGGCGTGCTGAAAGCCGCCGGCGCCGAGTTTGTGGTCAACGACACCCAGAAATACGGTCAGGCTATCGGCCATCAAGGCAAGCTGGCGCAAGGTTCGCTGAAGCTGAACGATCGCGTGGACGCGCAGATCGACACTGAGCGCCGCAACAGCATCCGTCTGAACCACTCCGCGACCCACCTGCTGCACGCCGCGCTGCGCCAAACGTTGGGCGAGCACGTTGCGCAGAAAGGCTCTCTGGTTAACGACAAATACCTGCGCTTCGACTTCTCGCATTTTGAAGCGATGAAGCCGGAACAAATTCGCGCGGTGGAAGATCTAGTTAACCAGCAGGTGCGTCGTAACCTGCCGGTGCAGACCGAGCTGATGGCGTTGGAAGACGCGAAAGAGAAGGGGGCGATGGCGCTGTTCGGCGAGAAGTACGACGACAACGTGCGCGTGCTGACCATGGGCGACTTCTCCACCGAGCTGTGCGGCGGCACCCACGCCAGCCGCACCGGTGATATCGGCCTGTTCCGCATTCTGAGCGAATCGGGCACCGCGGCGGGCATCCGCCGTATTGAAGCGGTGACCGGCGCTGGCGCTATCGCTACGCTGCATCAGCAAAGCGATTTGTTGCAAGACGTTGCTCAGTTGGTGAAGGGCGACAGCAACAACCTGACCGATAAAGTGCGCTCGGTGCTCGATCGCACGCGCGTGCTGGAAAAAGAACTGCAGCAGCTGAAAGACCAGCAGGCGGCGCAGGAAAGCGCGTCGCTGTCCAGCCAGGCGAAAGTGGTTAACGGCGTGAAGCTGTTGGTCAGCCAGTTGGACAATGTCGAAGCCAAAATGCTGCGCACCATGGTGGATGACCTGAAAAATCAATTGGGTTCGGCCATTATCGTGTTGGCGACGACGGCTGATGACAAAGTCAGCCTGGTCGCGGGCGTGACCAAGGATCTGACTGACCGCGTGAAAGCTGGCGAGTTGATCGGCAACGTGGCGCAGCAGGTCGGCGGCAAGGGCGGTGGTCGCCCTGATATGGCGATGGCGGGGGGGACGGATATTAACGCCCTGCCAGCGGCGTTAAACAGCGTAGAAGCCTGGGTGGCCTCAAAGCTGTGAACATAAATAAATAGCACGGACAAACGCCATAATACTTTGTTGATTATGGCGTTTTCATACTGTGCTAACACAATTTAGTTACAATTGCGGGAACAAAGTTTTTCTGGTCGGCTAAACTTACCATTATCTGAGGTGGGACCAAGTCTGCTTACACTTATTGTGGATTGCGCGGCTTACGTTTTCACCACATATGATGGATAATGACGGGGAAACTGAGAGACCCGACTCTTTTAATCTTTCAAGGAGCAAAGAATGTTAATTCTGACTCGTCGAGTTGGTGAAACCCTCATGATTGGCGATGAGGTTACGGTCACTGTGCTAGGGGTAAAAGGCAACCAGGTGCGTATTGGTGTGAACGCCCCCAAAGAGGTTTCAGTTCACCGTGAAGAAATCTATCAGCGCATTCAGGCAGAGAAGTCTCAGCAGACGACTTACTGATTCCGAAGCAGCGTCTCGTTGCCAGACGAGACGCTACTGCATCGTTTTACCCACTTCTTTCGTTCTCCCTCTTCTTTTTCGTGATTATTTTCCCGGTGAGTTTCCTGCTTTATTGCTGCAGACGTTGCGGTTGCCTGTTGATAAAACGCCCTTTTTGCCGTGAAATCGCCCATGTTGGGTGCGAATTGTGCAAACGCGCATGAGTTGGGAAAAATTGTTTGACTTAAAAGTCGGAGAAAGTAATATGTGCGCCACGCAGTGCCGATGAGCTTCTCCAAAGCAAGTCAGGCACAATTCGAAAGAAGCGTATGGTGAGGTGGCCGAGAGGCTGAAGGCGCTCCCCTGCTAAGGGAGTATGCGGTCAAAAGCTGCATCCGGGGTTCGAATCCCCGCCTCACCGCCATTTGCATCCGTAGCTCAGCTGGATAGAGTACTCGGCTACGAACCGAGCGGTCGGAGGTTCGAATCCTCCCGGATGCACCATATTTTGCAGTATGGTGGGGTAGTAACAACGTACCATACGGTATCAAAAAAGAATTCCTGTGCATCCGTAGCTCAGCTGGATAGAGTACTCGGCTACGAACCGAGCGGTCGGAGGTTCGAATCCTCCCGGATGCACCATTCTTAATCTCACTCGTCGCGAAGAGAAATCTTCAAGCGGGTGGAAGAAAAGAAAGTGTTACCAGGGAGGATAACGTTGCTTAAGCAACGACCCGCAGGGTGAGGCGCTAGCGCCGAATCATCCTCCCGGATGCACCATTCTTCAAGTCTGGCTTTATTAGCAAAGCCGGCACGCGGTAAAAATAGTAATGCATCCGTAGCTCAGCTGGATAGAGTACTCGGCTACGAACCGAGCGGTCGGAGGTTCGAATCCTCCCGGATGCACCATCTAAGAGAAGCCCGCCTTAGCGGGTTTTTGCTTTTCTGTTATTCGTGAAACAGGCAAGCGGCAAAAACAGTCATGCATCCGTAGCTCAGCTGGATAGAGTACTCGGCTACGAACCGAGCGGTCGGAGGTTCGAATCCTCCCGGATGCACCATGTTTAACTCCCCGTATCGCGAAGAGAAATCTTCAAGCGGGTGGGAGAAAGGAAAGTGTCCTTGGGGAGGATAACGTTGCTTTAGCAACGGCCCGCAGGGTGAGGCGTTGGCGCCGAATCATCCTCCCGGATGCACCATCTAAGAAAAACCCGCCTTGGCGGGTTTTTCGCTTTTCAGCATTTAGCCATTCTCTCTTCCCCCTTTCCTTCTTTGCACCCGATCGATCACAGCACATTCCGCTATGACGCAGTCAGCGACAACCCAACGGCTTTACGCTAAAGTAGTTTTCTTTCCTCAACGATCATGGAGTAACGATGTACGACCGCTATCAGGGTCTTATTTTCGACATGGACGGCACGATTCTGGACACCGAGCCAACGCACCGCAAAGCGTGGAGTGAAGTGCTGTCGCGTTATGGCATGACGTTTGATGAAGCGGCTATGGTGGCGCTGAGCGGTTCACCGACCTGGCGCATCGCTCAGGCGATTATCGCCAGCCACCAGGCCGATCTCGATCCCCATCATCTGGCCGCGGAGAAAACCCGCGCGGTGGAGGCGATGCTGTTGGACAGCGTGCGCCCGTTGCCGCTGATCGAGGTGGTAAAATCCTATCACGGTCGCCGTCCGATGGCGGTCGGTACCGGCAGCGAGCACCGCATGGCGGAAATGCTGCTGCGTCATCTCGGCCTGTTCAACTGCTTCGACGCGATCGTCGGTGCGGACGACGTACAGCGCCATAAACCGGAGCCGGACACCTTCCTGCGCTGCGCCGAACTTATCGGCGTGCCGCCGGAAAAGTGCGTGGTGTTTGAAGACGCCGAGTTCGGCATCCAGGCGGCAAAAAGCGCCGGTATGGACGTGGTAGACGTTCGCACGCTGTGAGTAGTACGCTAGCCGTAATATCGTTATTTGGCAGCAGCTTCCTCAGTGCGACGCTGCTGCCGGGAAATTCAGAAATCGTTCTGGTCGCTTTGCTGACCCAGAGTCGCGTCTCGCCGGAATTGCTGGTGCTGGCCGCGACCCTGGGCAACACGCTGGGCGGCTTGACCAATGTCATTATCGGGCGCCTGTTACCGGCGTTGAAACCACAGCGGGGGCTGGCAACGGCGCTCGGGTGGCTGCAACGCTTCGGCCCGGCTGCGCTGTTGCTCAGCTGGGTGCCGGTGGTGGGCGATTTGTTGTGCGTGTTGGCAGGTTGGCTGCGCATGCCCTGGGGCTCTGTCGCGCTGTTTCTGTGTATCGGAAAGGCGCTGCGTTACATCGTTTTGACTATGATAACGGTACAGGGCATCGCCTGGTGGCAGTAACCAAGTGAATATAACTCAATATTCTCTCGGGTGCGGATTCAGTATGCTTACGAGTTATTGTTTTTAGAAGCGGGAGGTCAATTTGATCCCGGACGTATCACAGGCGCTTTCTTGGTTGGAAGCCCATCCTCAGGCATTAAAAGGCATTCGTCGCGGCATCGAGCGTGAAACGCTGCGAGTCACGCCGGACGGCACCTTGGCGACTACCGGGCATCCGGAAAAGCTGGGGGCGGCATTGACGCACCACTGGATCACCACGGATTTCGCCGAGGCGCTGTTAGAGTTCATTACGCCGGTTGATGACAATATCGATCACCTGCTGACGTTCCTGCGCGATATTCATCGCTACGTAGCGCGCAATATTGGCGATGAGCGCATGTGGCCGCTCAGCATGCCGTGCTTTATCGAAGCCGAGCAGGATATTGAGCTGGCGCAGTTCGGTTCGTCAAACATCGGCCGCATGAAGACGCTGTACCGCGAAGGGTTGAAGAATCGCTATGGCGCGTTGATGCAGACCATTTCCGGCGTGCACTACAACTTCTCGCTGCCGCTGGAGTTTTGGCAGGCCTGGGCTGGCGTGCAGGACGCAGAAAGCGGTAAAGAGCAGATCTCGGCGGGGTATTTCCGCCTGATCCGCAACTATTACCGTTTCGGTTGGGTGATCCCGTATTTGTTCGGCGCATCGCCGGCCATTTGTTCTTCGTTCCTCAAAGGTCGCGAGACCACTCTGCCGTTCGAACGCACCGAGCAGGGGATGTGTTACCTGCCGTACGCCACCTCGCTGCGTCTGAGCGATCTGGGTTACACCAACAAGTCGCAGAGTAATCTGGGCATCACCTTCAACGATCTGCACAGCTATGTGGCCGGTTTGAAGCGGGCGATCGTTACGCCTTCCGAAGAGTTCGCCAAGCTGGGCGTGAAAGAGGGTGACCGCTACCTGCAGTTGAACAGTAACGTGCTGCAAATCGAAAACGAGCTGTATGCGCCGATCCGGCCGAAGCGCGTGACCAAAAGCGGCGAGACGCCGTCAGACGCGCTGCTGCGCGGCGGTATCGAATACATCGAAGTGCGTTCGCTGGATATCAACCCGTTCTCGCCGATCGGCGTGGATGCGGTGCAGGCGCGTTTCCTGGATCTGTTCCTGGTGTGGTGCGCGCTGGCCGATGCGCCGGAGATGAGCAGCGATGAACTGCTGTGCACGCGCAAGAACTGGAACCGGGTGATTCTGGAAGGGCGCAAGCCGGGCCAGACCATCGGCATCGGCTGTGGCGCCAGCCATGAACCGCTGGAAAACGTGGGCAAGGCGCTGTTCGCCGATCTGCGTCGGGTGGCGGAAGTGTTGGACGGCGAAGCCGGCAACCGTCAATACCAGCAGGTGTGCGATGAGCTGGTCGCCGCATTTGACGACCCTGAGCTGACCTTCTCCGCGCGCATTCTGAAGGCGATGAAGGCGGAAGGCACCGGGCGCGTCGGTCTGCAGCTGGCGGAGCAGTATCGCCAGACATTGCTGGAAGAGCCGTTGGAAATCCTGAACGAAGACGAGCTGGATAAAGAGCGGGAAGCCTCTTGGCAGCGTCAACGCGACATAGAAGCCAATGATACGCTAAGCTTTGAAGCGTTCCTGAAGCAAAACGGCGGAAGCTGAAAAAGAAAAAGGCCACATCAATGTGGCCAAATATGCATCTCTGATGACAGGGATGATGATAACAAATGCGCGTCTTTCACATACTCAGACTCGCAGGGTTGGAAAAGGTTTCCCGGTTAGGAAAAAAAGTTTCGAAATAAATGCTCTTTTACGAGGAGGTAGCGAAATGCCATTGCTGGATAGCTTTACCGTCGATCATACCCGTATGGCAGCCCCGGCTGTCCGCGTTGCGAAAACCATGAAAACGCCTCATGGCGATACCATCACGGTATTTGATCTGCGCTTTTGCCGCCCGAACCTGGAAGTGATGCCCGAACGCGGCATTCACACGCTGGAACACCTGTTCGCCGGCTTTATGCGCGACCACCTGAACGGCCAGGGCGTGGAGATTATCGACATCTCCCCAATGGGCTGCCGCACCGGTTTCTACATGAGCCTGATCGGCGTGCCGGAAGAGCAGCGCGTTGCCGATGCCTGGAAAGCGGCGATGGCCGACGTTCTGAAAGTGACCGACCAGCGCAAGATCCCTGAGCTGAACGAGTACCAGTGTGGTACCTACCACATGCACTCGCTGGAAGAAGCGCAGGAAATCGCCAAGCACATTCTGGATAACGGCGTGGTGGTGAACCACAACGACGAACTGGCGCTGCCGAAAGAGAAGCTGCAGGAGCTGCATATCTGACCGTATGTTTCCCGCAGAAACAAAAAAGACGCGATTTCGCGTCTTTTTTACGTTCTGGCCGGCGGTCAGTGATGGCCGACGCTGGACTGCAGCGAGGTGATCGGCGTGACCCGCACCTGTTTGATCATGTTGCCCTGTACGTCGAGAATGTCGATATCGTAATGGCCGATACGCACCCGGGTGCCGATTTCGGGGATCTCTTCCAGTTCTTCCAGCAGCATACCGTTGACGGTACGGGCTTCATTGGCCGGCAAGGTCCAGTTGAAGGCCTTGTTCAGCTCCCGCACGTTGGCGGTGCCGTCGATCAAGACCGAACCGTCGCTCTGCGGCGTGACTTCTTCCGCCAGCGTCGGTGACATCGAGGTGGTGAAATCGCCGACGATCTCTTCGAGAATGTCTTCCACCGTGACCAGGCCCTGAATGTCGCCGTACTCGTCGACCACGATGCCGACCTTCTCTTTATTGCGCTGGAATTTCACCAGCTGCACGTTGAGCGGCGTGCCTTCCGGTACGAAGTAGATCTCATCGGCGGCGCGCAGCAGGTTCTCTTTGTTGAACTCTTTTTTCTCGGTCATCAGGCGATAGGCTTCGCGCACGCGCAGCATGCCGATCGCATCGTCCAGCGAGCTGCGATACAGCACGATGCGGCCGTGTGGCGAGTGGGTCAGCTGGCGCATGATTGACTTCCAGTCGTCGTTGACGTCGATGCCGACGATCTCGGTGCGCGGCACCATGATGTCGTTGACCGTCACCTTTTCCAGGTCCAGCACCGAGATCAGCATGTCCTGATTGCGGCGGGAGATCTGCGACTGGGATTCACGCACGATGGTGCGCAGCTCATCCTTGCTGACGGCGTCGCTGATGCGCACGTTGGTGCGAATGCCGAACAGGCGCAAGGTCAGGCTGGTGATGCCGTTGAGCAGCCAGACCAGCGGGAACATCACCTTTTGCAACGGCGCCAGTAAGACGCTGCTGGGGAAGGCGATGCGTTCCGGATAGAGCGCGGCGAAGGTTTTCGGCAGCACTTCGGCGAACAGCAGCACGGCGAAAGTCAGTATGCCAGTCGCAATCGCCACGCCCAGATCGCCATACAGCCGCATGCCGACGATGGTCGCCAGCGCCGAGGCAAGGATGTTGACCAGGTTGTTGCCGATCAGCACCAGGCCGATCAGCCGATCCGGTTTTTGCAGCAGCTTCTCCACCCGGCGCGCCGAGCGGTTGCCCTGTTTGGACAGGTGACGCAGGCGATAACGGTTGAGCGTCATCATGCCAGTTTCGGAAGCGGAGAAGTAAGCGGAGACCACGATCATGATCACCAGGATAATGATGAGGGTCCCCGTCGACACATGCTCCAATGCAGTATTCCTTATAGAGAGGGAGAATTGGACCGGGCTGGCCTAGCGCACCATCACCTGCTGAATCAGACGGCTGCCGAAGTAGGCGAGCGTCAGCAGAAAGGCGCCGGCGAAGCTGAACCAGACGACGCGGCGGCCGCGCCAGCCTTCATGGTAATGGCCCCACAACAGCACGATATACACGAACCAGGCCATGATCGACAGCACGGCTTTATGCACGTTCTCTTTGCTGAACAGGTTATCCATGTACAGCAGGCCGGTGCACAGGGTGAGCGTCAGCAGCACCACGCCGATCTGGGTGATATGGAACATCTTGCGCTCGATGCTCATCAGCGGCGGCATGTCGGCACTAAAGGTCAGCTTCTTGTTTTTCAACAGGTAGTCGAGCCAGGCGAGCTGTAAGGCGTAGAGCGCGGCGATGATCAGGGTGGCGTAAGAGAACAGCGCCAGGCCGATATGCACCATCAATTCCGGGCTGGCTTCCAGGTGAGTGATGAACTCGCCGGGCATGAAGCTGGCGAAGGCCAGATTGATCATCGCGAAGCTGTAGACGATCGGCAGCAGGAACCAGCCGCGATCGCGTGAAGCGACGAAGGTCATCACCGAACAGATGATCAGGCTGACGATAGAACCAATGTTCAGCAGGCTGAGATTCTGCCCGGCGCTGACGTCAAAGATGCGCTGCTGCAGCGCGATGGCGTGGCAAATCAGCGCCACCACCGCCGAGACGAGGGCGAGCCGACGGTATGCGCTATTCTTCCGCAACAAACTGGGAATGATCAGTCCAAGGCTGAGCAGGTAGGCCATCAAAGCCACAATGGAGAAAACTGGCATAGCGTTTAATTTTGCTTCGGCGTGGTTAATTGGAGTGTCAGTATAGCGTTGCGCGCGTTTCACTCCAACCTATCTCCAACGCTGAGGCAGAGATCCTGCGCGCTTCGTGTTATCATCGGCGCAATTGTGTCGCCGGAGCGGCCTGTCATTACACGTTGAGCATGAGACGATGTTTGAAAATTTAACCGATCGATTGTCGCGCACGTTGCGCAATATCAGCGGCCGCGGGCGGCTGACCGAAGAGAATATCAAGGAAACCCTGCGTGAAGTGCGTATGGCATTGCTGGAAGCGGACGTCGCGCTGCCGGTGGTGCGCGACTTCATCAACCGCGTCAAAGAGAGCGCGGTTGGCCATGAAGTCAACAAGAGCCTGACGCCGGGGCAGGAGTTCGTCAAGATCGTCAAAGGCGAGCTGATCGCCGCGATGGGCGAAGTCAACACCGAGCTGAATCTGGCGGCTCAGCCGCCGGCCGTGGTGCTGATGGCGGGCCTGCAGGGCGCCGGTAAAACCACCAGCGTCGGTAAGCTCGGCAAGTTCCTGAAAGAAAAACAGAAGAAGAAAGTGTTGGTGGTTTCCGCGGACGTTTATCGCCCGGCGGCGATCAAACAGCTGGAAACGCTGGCGGAAGGCGTCGGCATCGACTTCTTCCCGTCTGACGTCAAAGAAAAACCGATCGACATCGTCAATCGCGCGCTGCAACAGGCCAAGCTGAAGTTCTACGATGTCCTTATTGTCGATACCGCCGGCCGTCTGCACGTTGACGAAGCGATGATGGACGAGATCAAACAGGTGCACGCGGCGATCAAGCCGGTGGAAACCCTGTTCGTGGTCGACGCCATGACCGGCCAGGACGCCGCCAATACCGCCAAGGCGTTTAACGAAGCGCTGCCGCTGACCGGCGTGGTGCTGACCAAGGTCGACGGCGATGCGCGCGGCGGTGCGGCGTTGTCCATCCGCCATATCACCGGCAAGCCGATCAAGTTCCTCGGCGTCGGCGAGAAGACCGAAGCGCTGGAGCCGTTTTACCCGGATCGCGTGGCATCGCGCATCCTGGGCATGGGCGACGTACTGTCGCTGATCGAAGATATCGAAAGCAAGGTCGACCGCGAGCAGGCGGAGAAGCTGGCCAACAAGCTGAAGAAGGGCGACGGTTTCGATCTGACCGACTTCCTGGAGCAGCTCAAGCAGATGCGCAACATGGGCGGCATGGCCAACATGCTGAGCAAGCTGCCGGGCGCGGGCCAGCTGCCGGATAACGTCAAGTCGCAGATGGACGACAAAGTGCTGGTGCGCATGGAGGCGATCATCAACTCGATGACGCTGAAAGAGCGCGCCAAACCGGAAATCATCAAGGGCTCGCGCAAGCGCCGCATCGCGATGGGGGCCGGCATGCAGGTGCAGGACGTCAACCGCTTGCTGAAGCAGTTCGACGAAATGCAGCGTATGATGAAGAAGATGAAGAAAGGCGGTATGGCGAAGATGATGCGCGGCATGAAAGGCATGATGCCGCCGGGCTTCCCAGGCCGCTGACGGGCCCCCGCACGCTGAGTGCGGGCGCTTTCAGCATTCGCCGTTCGCGGTGAAAACCGCCCGAAATTTGACAGGCTGCAAAAGTTGTCCCCTGCGATCGACGCTTTAGATTGCTTTTTGCGCCAAAATGAGTAAAATTTTCGGGCTTTTTATATTGCAACCGGGCCCCGTCCCTCAATGGGGCCCGGCTGTTTTATTAACTAAAGAGGATGTTATGGTAACAATTCGTTTGGCACGTGGCGGCGCTAAAAAGCGTCCGTTCTATCAAGTAGTAGTGACCGACAGCCGCAACGCTCGTGATGGTCGTTTCATCGAGCGCGTAGGCTTCTTCAACCCGATCGCTTCCGGTCAGGCTGAAGCACTGCGTCTGGACCTGGACCGCATCGAGCACTGGGTTGGTCTGGGTGCAACCGTTTCTGATCGCGTTCACGCGCTGATCAAAGACGCTAAGAAAGCAGCTTAATCTGTCGCGGTGGTGGCAATGAGCAAGCAACTCAAACCGGTAGCGCCTAAGCAGCCGATTGTACTCGGTAAAATGGGTTCCGCTTACGGCATTCGTGGTTGGCTCAGAGTGTTTTCATCCACCGAGAACGCCGAAAGCATTTTTGACTATCAGCCGTGGTTTATCCAGCAGGCGGGTCAGTGGCAGCATATCGAGTTGGAAGACTGGAAGCGCCACAGTCAGGATCTGATCATCAAGGTCAAAGGCATTGACGATCGGGACGCGGCGAATCTGCTGACTAATCGCGAGATTATGGTGGATTCTGAGCAACTTCCTCCGCTGGAGGGTGACGATTACTACTGGAAAGACCTGATGGGCTGCCAGGTAGTCACCACCGCCGGCTACGAGCTGGGTAAAGTCATCGATATGATGGAAACCGGCTCGAACGATGTGATGGTTGTGAAAGCGAACCTGAAAGATGCGTTCGGCATGAAGGAGCGGTTGATTCCGTTTCTTCATGGGCAGGTTATCAAGAAAGTCGATCTCACTGCCCGCGTGATTGAGGCAGATTGGGATCCTGGTTTTTGACCCCCGGATCAAACGGTCGAAGCAAGTGGAATAACGGTAAGGGGATTGGCTTGTGTTCATCGGTATTGTAAGCCTGTTTCCTGAGATGTTCCGCGCTATCACCGATTACGGGGTGACTGGCCGGGCAGTAAAAAATGGCCTGCTGAGCGTGCAGTGTTGGAGTCCGCGCGACTTCACCTACGACCGGCATCGTACCGTGGACGATCGCCCTTACGGCGGCGGCCCGGGAATGCTGATGATGGTGCAACCTTTACGGGAAGCCATTCATGCGGCGAAAGCAGCGGCAGGCGAGGGAGCAAAGGTGATTTATCTGTCACCTCAGGGGCGCAAGCTGGATCAAACCGGCGTGTGCGAACTGGCGGCCAATCAGAAGATGATTCTGGTGTGCGGCCGTTACGAAGGGATAGACGAGCGCGTAATCCAAACCGAAATTGACGAAGAATGGTCAATCGGCGATTACGTTCTCAGCGGCGGGGAACTGCCGGCGATGACCCTGATTGATTCAGTCGCCCGTTTCATACCGGGTGTGCTGGGCCATCAGGCCTCAGCGGAGGAAGACTCCTTCGCCGACGGATTGCTGGACTGCCCGCACTATACCCGCCCCGAGGTGTTGGAAGGAATGGAAGTACCGCCGGTTCTGCTGTCGGGCAACCATGCCGAGATACGTCGCTGGCGCTTAAAGCAGTCGCTGGGCCGAACCTGGCTTAGAAGACCTGAACTTCTAGAAAGCCTAGCTCTGACTGACGAGCAAGCGGTGTTGCTGGCTGAGTTCCAACGGGAACATCAGACCAGGCAACAGGACTATGAAGGAAGCGTCTGACATCAGACGGGACCGATATATCAGTTTACCTAGGGTAAGAGACATATTATGAGCAACATTATTAAGCAACTTGAACAAGAGCAGATGAAACAAGACGTACCTGCATTCCGTCCGGGTGATTCCGTGGAAGTGAAGGTATGGGTCGTTGAAGGTAGCAAAAAACGTCTGCAGGCATTCGAGGGCGTGGTTATCGCTATCCGTAACCGCGGTCTGCACTCTGCATTCACTGTTCGTAAGATTTCCAACGGCGAAGGTGTTGAGCGCGTATTCCAGACTCACTCCCCAGTAATCGACAGCATTACTGTTAAACGTCGTGGTGCCGTTCGTAAAGCTAAACTGTACTACCTGCGTGAACGTACTGGTAAGGCTGCTCGTATCAAAGAGCGTCTGAACCGCGTTAACTAACGCTGCATCCAAAAGTTAATAGTTATCAGGGGTTGGCATTGTGCCAACCCCTTTTTTTATCTGAAAAATCTATCACGTTGCATTTGAGAGGCTTAGCTGCCTGGCCGTGACATTAAAAAGCCTCCGTCAGCGGGCTTTTTGCATTACAGCGCTACGGCGCTGTGTTTCTGCTGACTCTCCGGCGGGTGAGGCTGCGCCGGGATAATGTCATCGCCAGGTTTGACGATCACCCGTGCAACGGACTCGTGCGTGGCGAACGTGCAGCTGCAATTGATGTTGCGGCATTGATGGTAACGCTCTTTGGTCGACTCGCTCAGATAGCGGCTGGAGCGAGTGTGGGCCACGTGACCGCATAATGGACAGTGCATCATAAGAACCCCCTTGAACAAATTAAGTGAAATTGTTGTGGCATCACCACTTAGGCGAGCGAGCCCGTCATGATGAGGCAATGCCTTGCAAGCACAGTGCGCGTTCCATGGCGCGTCGCTGTTCCAGCCCCTTGTTTTTCTTTCCGTTTACGTAAACCCAGCGTGGCAACTGATCGCAGGCCTGCTGCCACTGACCCCGCTGCAGCAGCGCGACCAGCGTGGAATGGCAGGCGGCGCTGATACCCACGTTGAAGGCGAAGGCGATCACCGCATCATAGGTTTGTTGCGAGAGCGTTTGCGGCAGACAGGCGGCCATGCCGCGCTCGGTGCGGCGAACATCGTCGACCAAATCCATCGCGGCTTTGCGTTCATCGATCGCTTTACCAGGGATGACGCCAGCGGTGTGCCCAATGCCCTGCGTCCACACCCCGGCGCTGCACTGGTAAGGCGACAGGCGGCAACCTTCGAGATCGGCGATCAGCCTGAGGCCGACTTCTGAGGTTTGCAGCTCGCCAAATGACGGCAACAGCACGGCGATGGCCAAAACGTCGGCGACGCTGCAGCGCTTAACGGTTGCACTCATCGTAAATGTTCCTCCGAGATGTCGCATTGCGCTCAATGGCCTTCAAGATCTGCAGGCTTTTACGTCGGTAGTACCAGTTCACCAGAAACGTGCCGATGCCTACCGCCGCACCGACTAAAAAGGCAATGTCCTGCGGAGACAGCTTGCCGAGCCAGGCGAGAAACAGCGCCATGGCGTAGGTGATGAATGAGGTGATTTTCTCCATAGCCTTATGCTCGCTTCGTTTACAGAATCTCGGGAGCCGGAGGCATCGATGTGTGAGAGCTCGCTATCGATATCCATCATGCTCCTGGTCTGTATGATAATTACTGTATATGCATACAGTATTAAGCTATTTGCTAAAGTCGTCAATGGGTGGGATGAATATTTTTAGCAGATTGTGCAAAAGAGGGCGGCCGGCATAAAAAAAGCCCATCGATGATGGGCTTCGAGAAATAATGGGGGGAGATTACAGGCCGTAGACCAGCGTGACCGAGGTCGTCGTGTCGGTGTTCTTCGGTGCCGAGGCCGGCGGTTTGCTGTTGTAGGTCACGGTGTAAGCCACGCGCAATGAGAAGCGATCGTTGATCGCCACGTTCAACGCGCTTTCCGAGTTCAGCGTGGTTTCTTCGTTTGCCAGCGCGGAAACGCCCTGAATGAACTTGGTGTTATCGGTCAACTGATAGGAATAGTTGGCCGCACCATAGGCTAGCCCCTTGGTCGCACGGCCGCCGCCATGGTACTCGTCATGGCGCACGCCGGGACCGAATTCCACCCGCAGGTCACTGAGCGGCCCGTTAAGGAGCTGACGGCCGTAGCCGCCGGTCAGCGTGGAGCGTGAGTCGTAACCGTTGAAACGGTCACTCAGCCAGCTGGCCTGACCGAACAGGTAGTTGCGATCGGTCAGGTTATAGCGCGTACGGCCACCGGCCTGGTATTTTTCGGACGAGCGCACGTTGGAGGAGGTGGTGTTGTTGGCCGCCCCCCACAGGCTGTACGCCGCGTCGCTATTGAACCAGGTCATGTTGGTGTTGGCCAACAGGGTGGAGCTCTGCGAGTTGCCTGACTGGGCGTTGTAGCCCGCCTGCACGTTGCCTTCGAACGGTTTCTTGGCGGTGGCCGGATCGTCCATCGCGGTGAAAAGCGTATTGTCGGCAAGGGCTGAAACACTGGTGAAAGTCGTTAAGCAGCAAATATACAGCGGAAAAGCGCGACGAGCGCGAGAAGAGAGCATCTTGGATCCAGTTGTTAAGGGGAATTATTGTTGATGACGATCACATTATATCGGTTCATTTCGGCGACAAAAATAGCCGTCATTAGCTTAAGTTTTTAATTTTTATCCCTCATTTATTCGCTTTTCTTCTACTTAAAATCATCGCTTTTGGCGGCATTTCGTGCTGATCCTGCTTCGCACAGGCGCCGGTGCCGAGATCGGAGGCGTATCTTCGCTGTAAAATCATGTGTACAAATAAATTTACAGATATTCATTTTTCTTAGACCGGAAGGCTAAGGTGTGGTGAAGGTTTTTTTGATTTATTAAATGCATGTATTTATTGTATTTTAATTGGTTTTTCCAACTCTTTTTCAAAGGTGATTTAATCAGGATAATTGCGGTAATTTTTTATTTACGGAAAATGGATTGAAAACTTTACATATCGTGATAGGGTAGAGCCCTGAAACGCTCAATGTTCCATTTCAACGCATAACGCCAAACGACAGGAATAGCATCATGCAAAAAGACGCGCTCAATAACGTACACATCAGTGCAGAACAGGTTCTCATCACGCCGGAGGAGCTGAAGAACCAGTTCCCGCTCAGCGCCGACGACGAAAATGAGATCGCCACTGCGCGCAACACTATCGCCAACATTTTGCAGGGGCGCGATCATCGCCTGTTGGTGGTGTGTGGGCCTTGTTCGATCCACGATCCGGACGCGGCGCTGGACTACGCCCGTCGTTTGAAAACCCTGGCGGCTGACTTGAGCGATCAGCTGTATATCGTTATGCGCGTCTACTTTGAAAAACCCAGAACCACTGTCGGCTGGAAAGGTTTGATCAACGATCCGTACATGGACGGTTCGTTTGACGTTGAAGCAGGCTTGCATATCGCGCGTCGCCTGTTGCTGGATTTAGTGGGCATGGGCTTGCCTTTGGCTACCGAAGCGTTGGATCCGAACAGCCCGCAGTACCTGGGGGACTTGTTCAGCTGGTCGGCGATCGGTGCGCGCACCACCGAATCTCAGACCCACCGCGAAATGGCCTCCGGCCTGTCGATGCCGGTCGGCTTCAAAAACGGCACCGACGGCAGCTTGGGTACCGCCATCAACGCCATGCGCGCCGCCGCTATGCCGCACCGCTTCGTCGGCATCAACCAGGCAGGCCAGGTTTGCCTGCTGCAGACGCAGGGCAACCCGGACGGACACGTGATCCTGCGCGGCGGCAAAACCCCGAACTACAGCGCTGAGCACGTTGTGGCCTGTGAAAAACAGATGCTTGAGGCGGGACTCCATCCGTCCTTGATGATAGATTGCAGCCATGGCAACTCGAATAAAGACTATCGCCGTCAGCCGGCGGTTGCCGAGTCCGTGGTGGAGCAGATCAAGGCGGGTAACCGTTCGATCACCGGCATCATGCTGGAGAGCCATCTGCATGAGGGCAACCAGTCTTCCGAACAGCCGCGTGCAGACATGCGTTACGGGGTGTCCGTCACCGATGCCTGCATCAACTGGGAGAGCACGGAAACTCTGCTGCGTCATATGCATCAGGAACTCGGCGCTGCGCTGACGGCTCGCACGGGAGAAAAGTAAGTTATGGTGGCAGAACTGACCGCGCTGCGCGATCAAATCGATGAGGTGGATAAAGCGCTGCTGGATCTGCTGGCGAAACGCCTGCATCTGGTAGCGGAAGTGGGCGAAGTCAAAAGCCGTCATGGCCTGCCGGTTTACGTACCGGAGCGCGAAGCCGCGATGCTGGCCTCGCGTCGCCAGGAGGCGGAAAACCTCGGCGTGCCGCCGGATCTGATCGAGGACGTCTTGCGCCGCGTGATGCGCGAATCGTACGTCAGCGAGAATGATAAAGGCTTTAAAACTCTGTGTCCGCAGCTGCGGCCGATCGTCATCATCGGCGGCAACGGCCAGATGGGCCGGCTGTTCAACCGCTTGCTGACGCTGTCGGGTTATCAGGTCAGGGTATTGGATCAGGAAGATTGGCCGCAGGCGGAACAGCTGCTGGCAGACGCCGGCATGGTGATCGTCAGCGTGCCGATCCATGTGACCGAGCAGGTGATAAGCCGCCTGCCGACGCTGCCTGCCGACTGTATTCTGGTGGATTTGGCGTCGGTGAAGAACCGTCCGCTGCATGCGATGTTGGCGGCGCACAGCGGCCCTGTGGTGGGATTGCACCCGATGTTCGGCCCGGACGTGGGCAGCGTGGCGAAGCAGGTAGTGGTTTACTGCGACGGCCGCCAGCCGGAGGCTTACCAATGGTTGCTTGAGCAGCTGCAGGTGTGGGGCGCGCGGCTGCATCGCATCAGCGCGGTCGAACACGATCAGAACATGGCGTTTATTCAGGCGCTGCGGCACTTCGCCACCTTCGCCTACGGGTTGCATCTGGCGGAAGAGAACGTGCAACTGGAGCAGTTGCTGGCGCTCTCCTCGCCGATCTACCGGTTGGAGCTGGCGATGGTTGGCCGCCTGTTTGCGCAGGATCCGCAACTTTACGCCGATATCATCATGTCGTCGGAAGAAAACGTGGCGCTGATTAAGCGTTACTACCAGCGCTTCGGCGAGGCGATAAAGCTGTTGGAGCATGGCGACAAACAGGCGTTTATCGACAGTTTCCGCAAGGTGGAGCACTGGTTCGGCGATTACGCCCAACGCTTCCTGGTGGAGAGCCGCACGCTGTTGCGGCAGGCTAACGACAGCCGACAGTAAAACGCGGGCGGTAAACGTAAAGGGTTCGGCTTGGCCGAACCTTTTTTTATGGTTTCAGGATGGGTTGACCGGCACCACGGTGTCGCTTGGGTAACAGCCCAGTACCTTCAGCGAGCGGGTGATTGGCGCCAGATCGCGCAGCGCTTTTTGCATCGCGTCGGCACGCAGATTGGCTTGCACATCGATATAAAACATCTCTTCCCACGGATTGCCGTTGATCGGGCGTGATTCCAGTTTGGTCATGATGATGCCGTTGTCGCGCAGAACCAGCAGCGCTTCGACCAACGCGCCGGATTGCTGGCCGGTCGCCATAATCAGCGTGGTTTTGGCCGGCACCTGTTCAGATACGTCGATCGCTTTGCGCGCCAGGACGATGAAGCGAGTGATGTTCTGCTGCTGGTTGGCGAGGTTGTGTTCCAGCACCTGCAGCCCGTATAACGCGCCGCCGGCCTCGCTGCCCAGCGCCGCCACCTTCGGCGAATTCAGCTTGGCGACTTTCTCCATCGCCGCGGCGGTGCTTTCGGTGTACTCGATTTTCCAGTGCGGGAAGCGGTTAAGGAACTGGCTGCACTGTTGGAACGGCTGCGGATGGCTGTAGACGGTTTCAATCTGGCTCAGGTCGCTATCGCCGGCCACCAGAACACAGTGGTCGATCGGGTTGGTCAGTTCGCCGACGATCGACAGGCTGGTGTGCTGCAGCAGATCGTACACCTCGTTAATCGAACCGGAACTGGTATTCTCGATCGGCAAAATTGCGTAGTCCGCCTGGCCGGTTTCCACCTGGGCGAAGATATCCTGAAACTTCTGGCAACCGCATTCTATCAGCCGATCGAAATGGCGGGCGGCATATTGGCGTGCCGCCAGATGTGAATAAGAGCCTTTCGGGCCGAGGAAGGCGATGCGTGCGGCGTGTTGGCTGACAGGGTTGAGCTGGTGCTGCAGCAGCGCCTGCTGGGTCAGAACGGAATCTTCGATAATCAGTTGGAACAGGCGGGTGACGTAGAAGCCGTCCAGGTCGTAGGGTTTGGCGGCGGCGATCAGCGCATCCAGCAGATCGCGTTCGCGCTCTTTGTCGCGGATCGGACGGTGAGAGTGCAGCTTGGTCTTGCCGACTTCGATCGCCAGTTCACGGCGTTCCGCCAGCAGGGCCAACAGTTTCAAGTCCAGTGCGCTGATGCGCTCGCGCAGCACCAATAACGGGTTGTCAGTCATAATCAGCTTCCGCCTTCAATTCTTATTCGTTGTAAAACAGCCATAAAAAAAGCCTCCTGTTTCCAGGAGGCCTTGTTGTTCGTCTTCGCATTCTTTCTTACACGACGAAACGCCTCCCAGTCAGGGGAAGGTAAAAAAGAATGCGAAGAAAAACGGTGTGCGTGGCATGGTCTACCTAAGGTTAATGCGAACAGGTTTTAAAGTAACCGCTGGTTTTTACCCCGTCAACAAAAATACCCGACAAAAAACGCGCCCTCGGGCGCGTTTGATGCGGCAACCGCAGTCGGAGGGTTATTCCTGCTCTTGCGTGACTTCCGGCACGATGTCTTTCACGCTGGCATTGCAGCGGCGCGCTTCGCCTTTGTGCTGCACCTTGTTCAGCTGGCGCTCCAGCTTGGCGATCAGCTCATTAACGGCGGTATACATGTCATCATGTTTGGCGCTGGCGACCAGCGGGCCGTTAGGCGTGGTAATGGTAGCATCGGCGACAAACCCTTGCGGTTCTTTGGATAAGACGATATGCGGGTTAATCAGCTGGGTCTGCCATTTTTCCAGTTTGGTGAGACGGTCTTCGACGTGATTGCGGATTGCGGGAGTGATATCCATTTGTTTGCTGGTAATGTTCAATGTCATATAACTTACCTCTCTGTCTTTCCGTCTTGGTGAATCCAGCATACCCCGCTTTTTGTTTAAATGCGTGATGTAAATCACGATTTTTTGTCACTTTTTGCAAAGTTAGTTCAATCTGTGATTCAGCATTTGAATTGGCTATCTAATGCTTGAGAGTTGTCGCCGGATGGCGCATTATTGATGAGTTGACCGGTGAGGAGCACTAGCTAACACCGTGTTTTTACTTGTGTATTTTTCCAGTGAAAACCAGGTCGACGCCAATGAAAACGGCAGCCGAGGCTGCCGTTTTGCTTTTCTGCCGTTGCCGACGCGCGCTTATTGCGGGTTGGCGGCGATCACTTTGGCCACTTTGTCAGCCTGGCCGTTCAGCTGCAGCTGCTTGTAGGCATTTTCCATCAGCGGCAACACGTCGTGCGTCGCTTTGGTATCCGGGAATTCACGCAACATCTGCTCGGCGCGATTAACGACCGCGACGTAAGCACCGCGTTTAGTGTAGTATTCCGCCACCGAAAGCTCATACTTGGCCAAGCGGTCTTTCAGATACACCAAACGCTTGTTGGCGTCGGTCGCGTATTGGCTGTTCGGGTATTGCTGAATCAACTGGCTGAAGTCGCGGAACGCAGCGCGAGCGTGCTGAGGATCGCGGTCAGAACGGTCAACCCCGAAGAAGCCCTGCAGCGCGCTGTCATCGAGCGCCATGTCGGTCAGGCCGCGCATGTACATCACGTAATCGATGTTCGGGTGCGTCGGGTTCAGACGCATGAAGCGATCGATGGATGCCTGAGCCATCGGCAAGTCGGCGGCCTTATAGTAGGCGTAAATCAAATCCAGCTGGACCTGCTGGGAATACGGCCCGAAAGGATAGCGGTTATCTAACGCTTCGAGTTGCGTAATCGCGCCCTTGAAGTTACCGTCCTGCAGTTTTTGCTGCGCGGTAGCATAGATTTCCGAAGGTGGGTTGTCGGGAACCGCATCCTTGGATGTGGAGCAACCTGCCAGCGCCAGGCTCAACGTGGCTGCCGCCACCAGATATTTCATACGCGTCATGACGTTTTGATTATCCTCAGGGTGTTATTCCGGGAGACTGTCCGTTAAGCTCCCGACAAAGACCAGGTACAATAGCACATTATATTAAACGGCATCGCCGTGAAAACCCAACGTTAACGAAGAAGCTGCATATGGCACAACAAGTACAACTCACCGCAACGGTGGCCGAATCTCAACTCGGACAACGTTTAGATCAGGCTTTGGCCGAATTGTTCCCTGATTATTCACGATCTCGCATAAAAGAGTGGATCCTGGGCGATCGGGTGAAGGTCAATGGCAAAACGTCAAACAAACCGAAAGAGAAGGTGCTGGGCGGAGAGACCGTCGCCATCGATGCACAGATTGAAGAAGAGGCGCGTTGGGAGCCACAGGATATCGCGCTGGATATCGTCTATGAAGACAGCGACATCCTGGTGATCAACAAACCGCGCGATTTGGTGGTGCACCCTGGCGCCGGTAACCCGGACGGCACGGTGCTCAATGCGCTGCTGTATCACTACCCGGAAATCGCCGACGTGCCGCGTGCCGGCATCGTGCACCGTCTGGACAAAGACACCACCGGCCTGATGGTGGTGGCGAAAACCGTGCCGGCCCAAACCCGGCTGGTGGAAGCGCTGCAGGCGCGTGAAATCACCCGTGAATACGAAGCGGTGGCGATCGGCACCATGACCGCCGGCGGCACGGTGGAAGAGCCTATCGCGCGTCATTCCACCAAGCGTACCCATATGGCGGTGCACCCGATGGGTAAACCGGCGGTAACGCACTACCGCATCATGGAACACTTCCGCGCACACACCCGCCTGCGCCTGCGCCTGGAAACCGGCCGTACTCACCAGATCCGCGTGCACATGGCCTATATCAGCCATCCGCTGGTGGGCGATCCGCTGTACGGCGGTCGTCCGCGTCCGCCGAAAGGCGCTTCGGAAGCCTTCATTAATACGCTGCGCGGTTTTGACCGTCAGGCGCTGCACGCCACTATGCTGCGTTTGTATCATCCGATTAGCGGTATTCAGATGGAGTGGCATGCGCCGCTGCCGCAGGACATGGTCGATCTGATCAACGCGCTGAAGGCGGACACCGAAGAATTCAAAGATCAGATGGACTGGTAATGAGCTCGCTCATTCTGCCTGACTGGCCGTTGCCTGCCGGCGTTAAGGCCTACAGCACCACGCGTCGCGGCGGCGTCAGCCTGCCGCCTTATGACTCGCTGAACCTCGGCGCTCACGTCGGTGACGAGGAGCAAGCGGTGAAGCGCAATCGGGAACGATTGGTTATCGCCGCCGGCTTGCCGCAGATGCCGGTGTGGCTCGAGCAGGTGCACGGCACT
Source organism: Serratia sp. JKS296 (assembly GCF_900215445.1). Taxonomy (NCBI): domain Bacteria; kingdom Pseudomonadati; phylum Pseudomonadota; class Gammaproteobacteria; order Enterobacterales; family Yersiniaceae; genus Serratia; species Serratia sp. JKS296. Next base: position 4,116,283 of record NZ_OCMX01000001.1, on the reverse strand, counting down.
CGCGTGGTGACGTTGACGGGACAAGCGCCCGCCGATCTGCGGGCGGATGCGGTGTACAGCAACGTGCCGGGGCAGGTGTGTGCCGTGATGACGGCGGATTGTCTGCCGGTGCTGTTCTGCTCGCAGCACGGCGACGAAGTGGCCGCCGCTCACGCCGGCTGGCGTGGGCTATGCCACGGCGTGCTGGAGCAAACCGTGGCGGCGTTCAGCGCCGCGCCGGGCCAAATTAGCGCCTGGCTGGGGCCGGCGATCGGCCCGCAGCAGTTTGAGGTCGGGCCGGAGGTGCGCGCCGCTTTCATGGCGGAAGACGCTGAGGCCGCAGCGGCATTTGCCCCGCACGGCGATAAGTTTTTGGCTAATATCTACTTGCTGGCTCGCCAACGCTTGTTGCGTGCGGGCGTTCAGGCCATCTACGGCGGCGACCGCTGTACGGTTAACGAAATGAGCCATTTTTTCTCCTATCGGCGCGACGGAATAACCGGACGTCTGGCAAGTTTAATCTGGCTGATATAACCTATTGAATTAGGACGATCCAACGACGCATGGCGTTGTACCGAAAATTTAGCGTCGAGATAACCTTGAAAATTTGAGGGATGACCTCATTTAATCTCCAGTAGCAATTTCGACCCATCTTGGAGGTGTTATGCGTCTGGATCGTCTTACCAACAAATTCCAGCTTGCCCTCGCCGATGCCCAGTCACTAGCCCTTGGGCACGACAACCAGTTTATTGAACCGCTACATCTGATGAGCGCCCTGCTCAATCAGGAAGGGGGCACGGTTCGTCCACTATTAACTTCCGCAGGTATCGATGCCGGGCGCGTGCGCACCGAGATCGAACAGGCGCTGTCCCGTTTACCGCAGGTAGAAGGCACCGGTGGCGACGTTCAACCGTCCCATGAGCTGGTGCGCGTTCTGAACCTGTGCGACAAGCTGGCGCAGAAGCGCGCGGACAAATTCATTTCTTCCGAGCTGTTTGTGCTTGCGGTGCTGGAAGACCGCGGCTCGTTGACCGACTTGTTGAAAGCGGCCGGCGCGACGGCCGACAAAATCAGCAAAGCCATTGAACAAATGAGAGGCGGTGACAGCGTGGAAGACCAAGGCGCCGAAGACCAACGGCAGGCATTGAAGAAATACACGATCGATCTGACCGAACGCGCCGAGCAGGGCAAGCTTGACCCGGTGATCGGCCGTGACGAAGAGATCCGTCGTACCATTCAGGTGCTGCAACGCCGCACCAAAAACAACCCGGTGCTGATCGGCGAACCTGGCGTAGGTAAAACCGCCATCGTCGAAGGCCTGGCGCAGCGCATCATCAACGGCGAAGTGCCGGAAGGGCTGAAGCACAAGCGCGTATTGTCCCTCGATATGGGCGCTTTGATTGCCGGCGCCAAATACCGCGGCGAGTTTGAAGAGCGTCTGAAAGGCGTGCTCAACGATCTGGCCAAGCAGGAAGGCAGCGTTATCCTGTTTATCGACGAACTGCACACCATGGTCGGCGCCGGTAAGGCGGATGGCGCGATGGATGCGGGTAATATGCTCAAGCCGGCGCTGGCGCGCGGCGAGCTGCACTGCGTCGGTGCCACCACGCTGGATGAGTATCGTCAATATATAGAGAAGGATGCGGCGCTCGAGCGTCGTTTCCAGAAAGTGTATGTGGCGGAGCCGAGCGTGGAAGACACTATCGCTATTCTGCGCGGCCTGAAAGAGCGTTACGAACTGCACCACCACGTGCAGATCACCGATCCGGCCATCGTGGCGGCGGCAACGCTTTCGCACCGTTATATCGCCGATCGTCAATTGCCGGACAAGGCTATCGACCTGATCGACGAAGCGGCGTCCAGCATTCGCATGCAGATGGACTCCAAGCCTGAGTCGCTCGATCGGCTTGAGCGCCGCATCATTCAGTTGAAGCTGGAACAGCAGGCGCTGAATAAAGAGTCGGACGACGCCAGTAAGAAACGCCTGGACATGCTCAGCGATGAGCTGGGGCAGAAAGAACGCGAATATTCGGAGCTGGAAGAAGAGTGGAAAGCGGAAAAAGCGTCGCTCTCCGGTACTCAGAACATCAAGGCGGAACTCGAGCAGGCCAAAATCACCTTGGAGCAGGCGCGCCGCGTCGGCGATCTGGGGCGGATGTCGGAACTGCAGTACGGCAAGATCCCTGAGCTGGAGAAACAGCTCGCCGCCGCCACGCAGGCCGAAGGCAAGAGCATGAAGCTGCTGCGCAACCGGGTGACCGATGCGGAGATTGCTGAAGTGCTGGCGCGCGCCACAGGGATCCCGGTGGCCAGAATGCTGGAAGGCGAGCGCGACAAGCTGCTGCGTCTGGAGCAAGAGCTGCATTCGCGAGTGATTGGCCAGGACGAAGCGGTCAGCGCGGTCTCTAACGCTATCCGCCGCAGCCGCGCCGGGTTGTCCGATCCTAACCGGCCGATCGGTTCGTTCCTGTTCCTTGGCCCGACCGGGGTGGGGAAAACCGAGCTCTGCAAGGCGTTGGCTTCGTTCCTGTTCGACAGCGACGACGCCATGGTGCGTATCGACATGTCCGAGTTTATGGAGAAACACTCCGTTTCGCGTCTGGTCGGCGCGCCTCCGGGTTATGTCGGCTATGAAGAGGGCGGCTACCTGACGGAAGCCGTGCGCCGCCGGCCTTACTCGGTGATCCTGCTGGATGAAGTCGAGAAAGCGCACCCGGACGTATTCAATATTCTGTTGCAGGTGTTGGATGACGGCCGCCTGACCGATGGCCAGGGCCGCACCGTCGATTTCCGCAATACTGTGGTGATCATGACGTCCAACCTGGGGTCCGATCTGATCCAGGAGCATTTCGGTCAGATGAACTACGCTCAGATGAAAGAGTCGGTGATGGAGATGGTGAGTCACCACTTCCGTCCGGAGTTCATCAACCGTATCGACGAAGTGGTGGTGTTCCATCCGCTGGGCGAGAAACACATTGCTGCAATCGCCAAGATTCAGCTGTCGCGTCTGTACAAGCGTTTGGAAGAGCGCGGTTACGAAGTGACCATGACCGAACCGGCTCTGGCACTGTTGAGCAAAACCGGTTACGACCCTGTGTATGGTGCGCGTCCGTTGAAACGTGCTATTCAGCAGGAGATCGAGAACCCGCTGGCGCAGCAAATCCTGTCTGGCAAGCTGATCCCCGGCAAGCTGGTAACGCTGGATGTGGAAAACGACCATATCGTTGCACGCCAATAACGACAGTTAAGCCTATAAAGATGAAAGGGAGCGGGTGACCGCTCCCTTTTCTTTATCTTCGTTTGCTCCTGTTTGCAGGGTTTGCCGCTATTACTGCGCTAAAACCGGTGTTTTTTGACTAATAAACATCCTAAAAAGGCATTTCTGGTGATTATTTGAACGCTTGAAAAGTTTTTTGCAATTAGGGGTTGCGGCCTGCCGAGAACTCCCTATAATGCGCCTCCACTGACCGGGAACAACGACTGACAAGCCGCCGGGTCAGCGAGAAGAAAGCGAAATAAACGCTTGACTCTCCGGGCGAAAAGCGTAGTATACGCAGCCCGCGCCGATGAGTTTCTCGGCACTGCTCTTTAACAATTTATCAGACAATCTGTGTGGGCACTCCACAAGACGATATCCAGCATCTTCGGATGCAAAAAAATATCAAGTCTTGAAGAGTGACTAACTGAAGTAAAATTCATGCAGTAAATCTTTGAGCATCGCTTCTCGAGTGGAAGCAAATCAAGCTTTTAATTGAAGAGTTTGATCATGGCTCAGATTGAACGCTGGCGGCAGGCTTAACACATGCAAGTCGAGCGGTAGCACAGGGGAGCTTGCTCCCTGGGTGACGAGCGGCGGACGGGTGAGTAATGTCTGGGAAACTGCCTGATGGAGGGGGATAACTACTGGAAACGGTAGCTAATACCGCATAACGTCGCAAGACCAAAGAGGGGGACCTTCGGGCCTCTTGCCATCAGATGTGCCCAGATGGGATTAGCTAGTAGGTGGGGTAATGGCTCACCTAGGCGACGATCCCTAGCTGGTCTGAGAGGATGACCAGCCACACTGGAACTGAGACACGGTCCAGACTCCTACGGGAGGCAGCAGTGGGGAATATTGCACAATGGGCGCAAGCCTGATGCAGCCATGCCGCGTGTGTGAAGAAGGCCTTCGGGTTGTAAAGCACTTTCAGCGAGGAGGAAGGTGGTGAACTTAATACGTTCATCAATTGACGTTACTCGCAGAAGAAGCACCGGCTAACTCCGTGCCAGCAGCCGCGGTAATACGGAGGGTGCAAGCGTTAATCGGAATTACTGGGCGTAAAGCGCACGCAGGCGGTTTGTTAAGTCAGATGTGAAATCCCCGGGCTCAACCTGGGAACTGCATTTGAAACTGGCAAGCTAGAGTCTCGTAGAGGGGGGTAGAATTCCAGGTGTAGCGGTGAAATGCGTAGAGATCTGGAGGAATACCGGTGGCGAAGGCGGCCCCCTGGACGAAGACTGACGCTCAGGTGCGAAAGCGTGGGGAGCAAACAGGATTAGATACCCTGGTAGTCCACGCTGTAAACGATGTCGATTTGGAGGTTGTGCCCTTGAGGCGTGGCTTCCGGAGCTAACGCGTTAAATCGACCGCCTGGGGAGTACGGCCGCAAGGTTAAAACTCAAATGAATTGACGGGGGCCCGCACAAGCGGTGGAGCATGTGGTTTAATTCGATGCAACGCGAAGAACCTTACCTACTCTTGACATCCAGAGAACTTAGCAGAGATGCTTTGGTGCCTTCGGGAACTCTGAGACAGGTGCTGCATGGCTGTCGTCAGCTCGTGTTGTGAAATGTTGGGTTAAGTCCCGCAACGAGCGCAACCCTTATCCTTTGTTGCCAGCGGTTCGGCCGGGAACTCAAAGGAGACTGCCAGTGATAAACTGGAGGAAGGTGGGGATGACGTCAAGTCATCATGGCCCTTACGAGTAGGGCTACACACGTGCTACAATGGCATATACAAAGAGAAGCGACCTCGCGAGAGCAAGCGGACCTCATAAAGTATGTCGTAGTCCGGATTGGAGTCTGCAACTCGACTCCATGAAGTCGGAATCGCTAGTAATCGTAGATCAGAATGCTACGGTGAATACGTTCCCGGGCCTTGTACACACCGCCCGTCACACCATGGGAGTGGGTTGCAAAAGAAGTAGGTAGCTTAACCTTCGGGAGGGCGCTTACCACTTTGTGATTCATGACTGGGGTGAAGTCGTAACAAGGTAACCGTAGGGGAACCTGCGGTTGGATCACCTCCTTACCTAAAGATATTAGTTCGCGTGGCGTGCTCACACAGATTGTCTGATGAAAAAGTAACGAGCAAAAGCGTCATAAAAGTACGGTGTCGTGTCCCCTTCGTCTAGAGGCCTAGGACACCGCCCTTTCACGGCGGTAACAGGGGTTCGAATCCCCTAGGGGACGCCAAGCTTCCGACCCACCCGGTGAAAGCGGCGGTCTCAAGTATCTGACGATACACCATATCTTAAAGATGACTTCCGAGTCATGTTTAAGATATTGCTCTTTAACAATCTGGAACAAGCTGAAAATTGAAACATGACGGCTGAAATTTATCCCTCCGTAGATGTACTGGGATGAAGAGTAACCTGTCATAGAGTCTCTCAAATGTTTGCAGCACGAACGATGGAAACATCTTCGGGTTGTGAGGTTAAGTGACTAAGCGTACACGGTGGATGCCTAGGCAGTCAGAGGCGATGAAGGGCGTGCTAATCTGCGAAAAGCGTCGGTAAGGTGATATGAACCGTTATAACCGGCGATACCCGAATGGGGAAACCCAGTGTGTTTCGACACACTATCATGTCATGAATACATAGTGGCATGAGGCGAACCGGGGGAACTGAAACATCTAAGTACCCCGAGGAAAAGAAATCAACCGAGATTCCCCCAGTAGCGGCGAGCGAACGGGGAGGAGCCCAGAACCTGAATCGGCTTGTGTGTTAGTGGAAGCGTCTGGAAAGTCGCGCAGCAAAGGGTGATAGCCCCGTACACTAAAATGCACAGGTCGTGAGTTCGATGAGTAGGGCGGGACACGTGACATCCTGTCTGAATATGGGGGGACCATCCTCCAAGGCTAAATACTCCTGACTGACCGATAGTGAACCAGTACCGTGAGGGAAAGGCGAAAAGAACCCCGGCGAGGGGAGTGAAATAGAACCTGAAACCGTGTACGTACAAGCAGTGGGAGCACCTTCGTGGTGTGACTGCGTACCTTTTGTATAATGGGTCAGCGACTTATATTTTGTAGCAAGGTTAACCGTATAGGGGAGCCGTAGGGAAACCGAGTCTTAACTGGGCGATTAGTTGCAAGGTATAGACCCGAAACCCGGTGATCTAGCCATGGGCAGGTTGAAGGTTGGGTAACACTAACTGGAGGACCGAACCGACTAATGTTGAAAAATTAGCGGATGACTTGTGGCTGGGGGTGAAAGGCCAATCAAACCGGGAGATAGCTGGTTCTCCCCGAAAGCTATTTAGGTAGCGCCTCGTGAACTCATCTTCGGGGGTAGAGCACTGTTTCGGCTAGGGGGCCATCCCGGCTTACCAAACCGATGCAAACTCCGAATACCGAAGAATGTTATCACGGGAGACACACGGCGGGTGCTAACGTCCGTCGTGAAGAGGGAAACAACCCAGACCGCCAGCTAAGGTCCCAAAGTCATGGTTAAGTGGGAAACGATGTGGGAAGGCATAGACAGCCAGGATGTTGGCTTAGAAGCAGCCATCATTTAAAGAAAGCGTAATAGCTCACTGGTCGAGTCGGCCTGCGCGGAAGATGTAACGGGGCTAAACCATGCACCGAAGCTGCGGCAGCGACGCTTAGGCGTTGTTGGGTAGGGGAGCGTTCTGTAAGCCGTTGAAGGTGGCCTGTGAGGGTTGCTGGAGGTATCAGAAGTGCGAATGCTGACATAAGTAACGATAAAGCGGGTGAAAAGCCCGCTCGCCGGAAGACCAAGGGTTCCTGTCCAACGTTAATCGGGGCAGGGTGAGTCGACCCCTAAGGCGAGGCTGAAAAGCGTAGTCGATGGGAAACAGGTTAATATTCCTGTACTTGGTGTTACTGCGAAGGGGGGACGGAGAAGGCTAGGCTAGCCGGGCGACGGTTGTCCCGGTTTAAGCGTGTAGGGGGTGTGACCTGGTAAATCCGGTTGCATACTAACCCTGAGGCGTGATGACGATGCACTACGGTGCAGAAGTAGTTGATGCCCTGCTTCCAGGAAAATCCTCTAAGCATCAGGTAACATTAAATCGTACCCCAAACCGACACAGGTGGTCAGGTAGAGAATACCAAGGCGCTTGAGAGAACTCGGGTGAAGGAACTAGGCAAAATGGTGCCGTAACTTCGGGAGAAGGCACGCTGGCATGTAGGTGAAGTCCCTCGCGGATGGAGCTGAAGCCAGTCGAAGATACCAGCTGGCTGCAACTGTTTAATAAAAACACAGCACTGTGCAAACACGAAAGTGGACGTATACGGTGTGACGCCTGCCCGGTGCTGGAAGGTTAATTGATGGGGTCAGCCGCAAGGCGAAGCTCTTGATCGAAGCCCCAGTAAACGGCGGCCGTAACTATAACGGTCCTAAGGTAGCGAAATTCCTTGTCGGGTAAGTTCCGACCTGCACGAATGGCGTAATGATGGCCAGGCTGTCTCCACCCGAGACTCAGTGAAATTGAACTCGCTGTGAAGATGCAGTGTACCCGCGGCAAGACGGAAAGACCCCGTGAACCTTTACTATAGCTTGACACTGAACATTGAGCCTTGATGTGTAGGATAGGTGGGAGGCTTTGAAGCGTGGACGCCAGTCTGCGTGGAGCCATCCTTGAAATACCACCCTTTAATGTTTGATGTTCTAACTCGGCCCCATAATCTGGGGTGAGGACAGTGTCTGGTGGGTAGTTTGACTGGGGCGGTCTCCTCCCAAAGAGTAACGGAGGAGCACGAAGGTTAGCTAATCACGGTCGGACATCGTGAGGTTAGTGCAAAGGCATAAGCTAGCTTGACTGCGAGAGTGACGGCTCGAGCAGGTACGAAAGTAGGTCTTAGTGATCCGGTGGTTCTGAATGGAAGGGCCATCGCTCAACGGATAAAAGGTACTCCGGGGATAACAGGCTGATACCGCCCAAGAGTTCATATCGACGGCGGTGTTTGGCACCTCGATGTCGGCTCATCACATCCTGGGGCTGAAGTAGGTCCCAAGGGTATGGCTGTTCGCCATTTAAAGTGGTACGCGAGCTGGGTTTAGAACGTCGTGAGACAGTTCGGTCCCTATCTGCCGTGGGCGTTGGAAGATTGAGAGGGGTTGCTCCTAGTACGAGAGGACCGGAGTGAACGCACCACTGGTGTTCGGGTTGTCATGCCAATGGCATTGCCCGGTAGCTAAGTGCGGAAAAGATAAGCGCTGAAAGCATCTAAGCGCGAAACTTGCCTCAAGATGAGTCTTCCCTGGGCCTTCAAGGCCCCTGAAGGAACGTTTAAGACTAAGACGTTGATAGGCTGGGTGTGTAAGTGCAGCGATGCATTGAGCTAACCAGTACTAATGATCCGTGAGGCTTAACCTTACAACACCGAAGGTGTTTTGGTGAGACCGAGACGATATTCAGCTTGTTGACAGATTGGATTGACTGGCTTCAGCGATGAAGCGGGTTGATTAAAACGAATTTGCCTGGCGGCAATAGCGCGGTGGTCCCACCTGACCCCATGCCGAACTCAGAAGTGAAACGCCGTAGCGCCGATGGTAGTGTGGGGTCTCCCCATGCGAGAGTAGGACACTGCCAGGTATCAAATAAACGTTATCAGTGTGACGACTGGTAATGCGCAAATCGTAGAACGCGATGTTGCCGGCATCGAAAGATGCAACGTAAAAGAATCGGTGGAGCGGTAGTTCAGTTGGTTAGAATACCTGCCTGTCACGCAGGGGGTCGCGGGTTCGAGCCCCGTCCGTTCCGCCACTTAATTGATAAGCCCTGAGTCTCGACTCAGGGCTTTTTCATATCTGCATTTTGCGCTTTTCAGGCCGGAATTGTCCTTCCTTACCGCCTTACCCCCCATATTGTTGCCGTTAGATCAAAAGTCTTATGCCGAACCAGGCGTTTTTGATCAATAAAAAAGTTGCCATAATCTTCCTCATACCACATCTACCTGTTAATGAGAGAAAACATTATGAGCATCCCTGCATTTGGTTTAGGTACTTTCCGCCTTCAGGATCAGGTTGTTATCGATTCTGTCAGCACCGCACTCGAGCTGGGCTATCGCACTATCGATACTGCGCAGATCTATGAAAACGAAGCGGCTGTTGGCCAGGCTATCGCTGCCAGCGGCGTGAAACGTGAAGACCTGTTCATCACCACCAAGATTTGGATCGCGAACCTGGCGAAAGGCGCGCTGATCCCAAGCCTGCAAGAAAGCCTGAAAAAACTGCAAACGTCCTACGTTGATCTGACGCTGATCCACTGGCCGTCACCCAACGACGAAGTGCCGGTTGCCGAATTTATGGCTGAGCTGCTGGAAGCGAAAAAGCTGGGACTGACTCGCCAAATTGGCGTATCTAACTTCACCATCGATTTGATGCAGCAAGCGATTGACGCGATTGGCGCCGATGAAATCGCCACCAACCAAATCGAGCTGTCACCGTTCTTGCAGAACCGCAAGGTGGTAGAATTCGCGCAGCAGCACGGCATCGCCATCACCTCTTACATGACGTTGGCCTACGGCAAAGCGCTGCAGGATGAAACGATCAAAAGCATCGCCGCTCGTCACAATGCAACTCCAGCACAGGTTGTCCTGGCTTGGGCATTGAAGCTGGGCTATGCAGTTATTCCTTCCTCGACCAAGCGTGAAAACCTGGCGAGCAACCTGTTGGCGCAGCAACTGACGCTGACCGACGAAGATATGGCGCAGATTGCCGCACTGGAGTGCAACGGCCGTCTGGTTAGCCCGGAAGGTCTGGCGCCAAACTGGGATTAATCATTCCTCGCAGTAGTCAGCGTAAGGCGCCCATCGGGGCGCCTTTTTTATCGTTTCAGGTATTCACTCACAAAATCAATAAAGCTGCGCAGACGGTTGCTGACGGCGCTGTCGCTGTAATAAACCGCGTTGATCGGCATGGCGACCGGCAGTGTCGCTTCCACCAGAATCGGAACCAAATCTCCACGTTTGATATCTTCGTCGCTCATAAAGTCCGACAGGCAAGCGATACCGTTGCCATGCAGACAGAGATGGCGCTGGGTTTCTCCGCTATTGGTCGTCAAGCCTGGGGTAATTTCCAACTGGCTGCCATCTGAACAAGCCAGTGGCCAGCGGTTCAGGCTGGGCAGGTCGTTGAAGCCGATGCAGCAGTGATGTGCAAGATCTTCTACCGTTAGTGGCGTGCCGTGTTGAGCCAGATAGGCGGGAGAGGCGAGCACATGCCGATAGCTGGTCATCAGTTTGCGTGCTTTCAGCGTGGAATCGGTCAGTTCGCCTACGCGGATTGCGATATCCACTTTTCGCTCGATCAAATTGATAAAGTTTTCCGAAGACACCAGCGATAGCGACATTTCAGGATAACGTTCGCGGAACTCCGCCACTAAAGGCGTCAGCATGTGCAGCACCACTGGCGTTGCTGCATCGACGCGCAGCAGGCCTTGCGGACGCTGGCGGCTTTCCATCAGCGCATTTTCCGCCGCGGCCATGTCGTTCAGTACCTTCTGCACCTGGCGAAAGTAATTCTCTCCTTCCTGAGTCAGGCTGATTTGGCGCGTGGTGCGGTTGAGCAACGTCACGCCCAGTTTGCTTTCCAGTTTTTTCACCGTTCGGCTGACTACGGAGTTCGCTTGTTCCAGGCGTTCGGCCGCCCGGCTGAAGCTGCCGCTTTCCACTACGGTGACAAAGGTGATCAGCTCGTCTGAGTTTGCTTTCATTTTTGCTCCGATAGCAAAGTTAATTTGAAATTTTGAGCATTTTTATCATTTAAGCATAGGCCGATAATAGCCGTCATCAACTTGAATGCTATTTCGGAGTAAAAAATGCCACTCGCATTACTTGCCTTAACCATCAGCGCTTTTGCTATCGGCACGACCGAGTTCGTGATTGTCGGGTTGATCCCGACTATCGCGGAACAGCTTGGGGTGACCGTACCGTCCGCTGGATTGCTGGTGACTATCTATGCCCTCGGCGTGGCCATTGGCGCGCCGGTGCTGACGGCCCTGACCAGCCGTATACCGCGCAAGCTGCTGCTGGTTGGCCTGATGGCGCTGTTCACTCTCGGCAACCTGCTGGCCTGGCAATCACCCAGCTATGAATCGCTGGTGATTGCCCGGTTGTTGACCGGCCTGGCGCACGGCGTGTTCTTCTCTATCGGCTCCACTATCGCGACGAGCCTGGTGGCGAAAGAGAAGGCGGCTTCCGCCATTGCCATCATGTTTGGTGGCCTGACGGTGGCGCTGGTGACCGGCGTACCGTTAGGGACATTCATCGGCCAGCAGTTTGGCTGGCGTGAAACCTTCCTGGCCGTTTCTCTGATTGGCGCGGTCGCTACAGTGGCCAGCATTATTCTGGTGCCGAACAATATCAAGAACCAGGGCAGCGCCGGCGTGCGGGAGCAAATGAAAGTACTGACCCATCCTCGTCTGCTGCTGATTTACGCAATTACCGCATTGGGATACGGCGGGGTCTTCACGACCTTTACCTTCCTTGCGCCGATGATGCAGGAACTGGCGGGCTTCTCTGCTCCGACCGTGAGCTGGATACTGTTGGCTTATGGCGTCGCGGTGGCGGTGGGTAACATCTGGGGGGGCAAGCTGGCCGATCGCCATGGGGCGGTGCGTGCGTTGAGCTTTATCTTTGCCGCGTTGGCCGTTTTGTTACTGGTGTTTCAGTTTACCGCCAGCCACAGTATCGCCGCTTTGCTGACGGTGATTGCGATGGGCGTGTTCGCTTTCGGCAACGTGCCGGGGCTGCAGGTCTATGTGGTACAAAAAGCCGCACAATACACGCCAAATGCGGTGGATGTGGCGTCCGGTCTCAACATCGCGGCGTTCAACATCGGCATTGCGCTTGGTTCGGTGATTGGCGGCCAGACCGTTGCCTCGCTGGGGCTGGCGCAGACCCCCTGGATTGGCGCGCTGATCGTGGTGGTTGCATTGTTGCTGGTTAGCCTCAGTGGCCGTCTGGATAAAAAGTCTCAGCGGCAAACAGCTTGATAGGCAACTATTACTACCTGGCCCGCGTTTTGCGGGCCTTTTCGCATTTTTCACCTATTATCCCCCACCTTTACACAGCTATACCGTCAGAAGATTGAAATCGCTGCAGGTGGCCCCTATAACTGAAAAGGTGATGCCCGCAAAAGCCATGCCCTCTATGCGGGGTAGGCGTATAATCAATTCATCGTTGGCGAGTCTTCATCGCCAGTTTTCATGTTACTGGGTAATAGGCGAATCGCGTGCCGAAACGAACTTATGCAATGCGGTATGTTGCAGGTCAGCCAGTTGAGCGAATCTTTCCTGGCGCCGTTAACCAGCCGTTGCCGCCAGGGGCGGCGCTGCCGACGACCGGCGCCTTGCGCGTTATGGTGTGGAATATTTTCAAACAGCAGCGAGCCGACTGGCTTTCGGTGCTGAAAAACCATGGCAAAGACGCGCAACTGGTGCTGTTGCAAGAGGCGCAAACCACGCCGGAGCTGGTGAGCTACGCTACCGCCAACTACCTGGCGGCCGATCAGGTACCGGCCTTTGTGCTACCGCAGCACCCTTCCGGCGTGATGACGCTGGCGGCCGCTCATCCTGTTTACTGTTGCCCGCTGCGCGAGCGAGAGCCGCTGCTGCGGCTGTCCAAGTCGGCCCTGATCACCGTTTATCCGCTGTACAACGGCGAGCTGTTGATGGTGGTGAACATCCATGCGGTGAACTTTAGCCTGGGCGTCGACGTCTACAGCAAGCAACTGGGGCCAATCGGTGAGCAGATCGCCAGCCACCGGGGGCCGGTGATCATGGCCGGGGACTTCAACGCCTGGAGCCGCAAGCGCATCAATGCGCTGTATGACTTCGCCGGAGAGATGGCGCTGCGCGAAGTGAGCTTCGCCGACGATCATCGCCGCAAGGCCTTCGGCCGTCCGCTGGATTTCGTATTTTACCGCAATCTGGGGGTCGTGGAGGCGTCGGTATTGGTGACCAGCGCGTCGGATCACAATCCGTTGTTGGTGGAGTTCCACCCGGAAAAAGACTCTCCCGTCTGGTGAATCGCAGGTAATAAAAAAGCACCCCGCAGGGTGCTTTTTTGTACCGGAAACTTAGGTATCCGGCGTTAGCTTGTTGCCGACAAACAGGGTCAGCTTCAGACCTGGCTGCAGGTTGCCTTTGGCGAGCGTTGAATTCCAACGCATCACGTCGTTAATATCGACGCCGTGACGACGTGCGATACTGGCGAGCGAATCACCTTTACGGACCTGGTAGGTGATACTGCTGTTACTGCCAGTATTGCTGGCCACTTGCAGGGTTTGCCCAACTTTTATGGCGCTCTTGGCGCGTAAGTTGTTCCAACTCTGCAAATCGCTGGTCTTAACGTTCAGCCGCTTGGCAATGCCCGATAAGGTGTCGCCGGAGCGCACTTTATACGAACTGCCACCGGTCAAACCGCTGTTCTTCGCCAACTGCGTCGTTGGCTGAGTCACGGCGATCTGGCCATCGGCCAGCGAGTCTTTCAGTTGCTCGGCATGTCCTTTGGGAACCATGATGTAATGGGGCCCGTTGGGTGCCGTAACGCCTTTTTTGTAGCCTGGGTTATACGCTTTCATCTTGGTGACTGAAAGCCCTGCCATCTCAGCCGCCTGAGTCAGCTGGATCTGCTGTCCGACATCAATACGCGCCAGCGCACGGGTTTCATCCGTTTTCGGGAGTTTCACGCCGTACTTCTTGCTGTTCTTGATGATGTCGCTCAGCGCCAGCATTTTCGGGACATAGATTGACGTTTCACGCGGAAGCGACAATGCCCAGAAATTGGTTGGCTTACCCTGGCGTTTGTTTGCCTTCACCGCTTGCATCACGCGGCCTTCACCACTGTTATAGGCGGCTACGGTCAGTAACCAGTCGCCGTTAAACATGCGGTTCAAGCGCTGCATCATGTTAAGCGCAGCGGTTGTTGAGGCGACGACATCGCGTCGACCGTCATACCACTGATTGTTTTTCAAACCATAATTACGACCCGTTTGCGGCACGATTTGCCATAGCCCTGCGGCGTTGGCACTTGACGTGGCGTGTGGGTCAAAAGCGCTCTCCACTATGGGTAGCAGTACCAGTTCCATCGGCATATTACGTTTCTTAATCTGCCCGACTATCCAGTACATGTACGGCTCTGCCCGTAATGTTACATCGTGGAGATAGCTCTTACTTTTTAAGTACTTTCTTTTCTGATCACGGATCCGGGAATTTTCCGGAACCTCCATCTTCAGCTCGTCGCTAATGAAGTTCCACAGGTCCTGTTGCGCGGCGGGACTGTTGTTATCCAACCACCGCGCCGAGCTCGCTCGGCCATTTGCTGTGTACTCTCCTGCTTCACCATCTTGACCAGCCGAAGACAAACTCTGTGCATGCTGTTCTGGCGCCGGTGCGTCCTGCCTGGACGACTGGCAACCCACTAGCAAGACTGAGGCGAGAAATATCGCTTTAGCCTTCATGTGTGTGTCAATGTAGTTGCTTAAAAGACGAGCAATAATACTTTGCTTCGCCAAATAACACAACTAAAAGCTTAGAAGTTATCTTTCCGCAGGCGTAATTCGGAAAAAACTGAATGAAGGCTTTGGGGTGGTGAATTAAAGCCTAATTTCTTTTGTAAATCAGTGTCATGGCAGCGTAAAAATAGGTTAATTTTGCGCTCTAATTGCAATGTAGTCGGCACGCTGGCTTGGCCTTTTGCCCTTAACGCTTCAACATGTTGTTGATATGTTTCAATCTCTCGATCTTCCGGCAAAATAGCCCGCGCAAACTTAAGATTTGAAAGAGTATATTCATGCGCGCAGCAAATTAAGGTGTTATCGGGAAGTTGCGCGAGTTGTTGAAATGAGTCGTACATTTGTTTGGCGGTGCCTTCAAACAGCCTGCCGCAGCCGGCGGAGAAAATGGTGTCGCCGCAGAACAGATAAGGGGCACTATAGAATGCCACATGGCCCAACGTATGACCGGGAACGGCGATAGTCTTGTAGTGGCGGCCATCGATGTCAAAGGTGTCGCCGTCGCGGACGATGTGGTTGGCGCCTTTGTCCGCGGTTTCTTGCGGCCCATAGACGGCCAGGCCGGGATACTGCGCCACGATCTGCGCCACGCCGCCGACGTGATCGTGATGATGATGGGTCAGCAGGATCGCCGCCGGCGCCAGCTGCAGGCGCTGCAACGCTTCAAGTACCGGCTGCGCTTCACCCGGATCGACGATAATGCAGCGCCCCTGTCGGTCATCCAATAACCAAATGTAATTGTCCTGGAAGGCGGGAATGCTGATAAGATTCATGGTGTACCTCTCGTTGGCAACGGCTTGAAAGAAGATAATAAATCATGAAACCAGCCCATACTCTACAAAAGCTCACCGGCCCGCAGTCCTGGGCTGAGCTGCCGTGGGGGGAGTACTATCGTGAAGCGCTCGAGCGGCAGTTGCAACCCTGGTGGCCCAAGCTGTTCGGTTTCCATCTGCTGAAGATGGGCATGCTCAGCGCCGAGCTGGCCACGGACAAATGCGCAATCTCCCACCAGGTTAACGTAGGGCTGGAGGGGGAAGGGCTGCAGGTGGTCGCCGATGCTTATCAACTGCCGTTCGCCGCCAAGTCGGTAGATGCCTGCCTGCTGGCGCATACGCTGTCCTATGCGGACGATCCGCACCGCATGCTGCGTGAAGTGGACAGGGTGTTGATCGACGACGGCTGGTTGGTCATCAGCAGCTTCAATCCGTTCAGCCTGCTGGGATTGGGCAAGCTGGTGCCCGGGTTGCGTCGCCGCCAGCCCTATGTCAGCCGCATGTTTACCCAGATGCGGCTGCTGGATTGGCTCAGCCTGCTGAATTACGAGGTGTTGCACCAGGCGCGTTTTCACGTGCTGCCGTGGCACCGCAAGGGCGGCAAGTTTTTATGTACCCATTTGCCGGCGCTGGGCTGCATGAGCGTAATTGTGGCGCGTAAGCGCACCTTGCCGCTGACGCCTACGCCGATGAAACTGGGGGCGAGAAAGCCGTCTCTCAGCCGCGCGGTGGGCGCGACCAAGAGCTATCGCAAGCTGCCTTAGGCTTCCGGTTGGTAACCGACGTCTTCCTGCGTCGGTTTGCCGGCCGCCTCGCGCGCCAGCACGTCACAACGTTCGTTCTCCGGATGGCCGGCGTGGCCCTTGACCCATTCCCATTTCACCTCGTGGCGCTGAATGGCCTGATCCAGCCGCTGCCACAGATCGACATTTTTGACCGGTTTTTTGTCGGCGGTTTTCCAACCGCGTTTCTTCCAGTTATGGATCCAGCTGGTGATGCCCTGGCGCACGTACTGGCTGTCGGTGCTGAGCGTCACGGCGCAGGGGACGGTCAGCGCTTCCAGCGCCACGATCGCCGCCATCATTTCCATGCGGTTATTGGTGGTCAGACGAAATCCTTCGCTGAAGGTTTTTTCCGTCTGCTTATAGCGTAGTATCGCGCCGTAGCCACCGGGGCCGGGGTTGCCAAGGCAGGAGCCGTCGGTGAAAATTTCTACCTGTTTGAGCATCTCTGGTAGACTCTTCCTATCAGTTTTATAAAAGCCAAGTCTGACATAAACGAGCGCTGTGAGCACTGCAATATGATCTCTACAACCACCAGACAGATTGTCCTCGATACCGAAACCACCGGTATGAACAAGCTTGGGGTGCACTACGAAGGGCACCGCATCATCGAAATCGGTGCGGTGGAGGTGATTAACCGCCGCCTGACCGGGCGCAACTTCCACGTTTACATCAAGCCGGATAGGCTGGTGGATCCGGAAGCCTACGGCGTACACGGCATCAGCGACGACTTCCTGGCCGACAAGCCGACCTTCGATCAGGTTGCCGAGGAATTTCTCGACTTTATCCGCGGCGGCGAGCTGGTGATCCATAACGCGGCGTTCGATATCGGCTTTATGGATCACGAATTCCGCATGTTGCAGCAGGGTATCCCGAAGACCGAGACCTTCTGCACCATCACCGACAGCCTGTTGATGGCGCGTCGCCTGTTCCCGGGCAAGCGCAACAACCTCGATGCCTTGTGCAGCCGTTATGAGATAGATAACAGCAAGCGTACGCTGCACGGCGCATTGCTCGATGCCGAGATCCTGGCGGAAGTCTATCTGGCGATGACCGGCGGTCAGACCTCGATAGCGTTCCAGATGGAGGGGGATACCCAGCAAAATGACGCCGCGCAAGAAATACAGCGTATCGTCCGCCCGGCTACGGCGATGAAAGTGGTCTACGCCAGCGACGAAGAAGTGAAGGCGCATGAGGCGCGTCTGGATCTGGTGGCAAAAAAGGGCGGTAGCTGCCTGTGGCGCGGGGCGCCGGCGGAATAACGGCGTTTTTGCGTGAAAAAACCTCACCGGATGAATCTTCGTTGAAAAACTGTGCAAACGGTTCATTTGCGGAGAAAAAGGCGTTGACGGAACCGAGAGGCGCCCGTAATATGCGCCTCGTTCCCCCGCAAGAGGGAATGGCGCGGAGCGGTAGTTCAGTTGGTTAGAATACCTGCCTGTCACGCAGGGGGTCGCGGGTTCGAGCCCCGTCCGTTCCGCCACTATTCAGAAGCCCTGAGTTAGCGATAACTCAGGGCTTCGTCATTTCCGTTCTCTGAAAAACGGTGCGGCCCAATCAACGGGGCCGGCGGACCGGCCCCTTATCCTCAGAATAACACCGAATAGTTCAAGCCGAAGGTGCGTCCGCGGCCTTTATAGCTGTACAGCTCAGGCGAGCCGTAGGTCGGGCTGTACAGGATCGGCGCGCGTTGGCCCCAAACGGTGGTGTACTCCTTGTCCAGCAGGTTTTCCACGCTGAAGCTGATTTTTCCTACCGGCAGGGTATAGCTGCCGAGGAAGTCGACGGTGTTGTAGCCATCGATCTTGCGGCCCTGAGTGGAGTTGGCTTTGGTGTAATCGCCGTCGTCCGACACGTCGAAGGTTTGCTGCGACTGTAAGCGCAGATTCCAGTCGCCCGGCGCCCAGCCGACATAAGCGGTGACTTTCGATGGGCTGGCGGTATCGACCACCAGCTTCTTCCATTCGCCGTTGACCTTGGTTTCGGAACGGATGAGGTTGAAGTTGGTACCGGCGCTCCAGTCGCTGTCTTCAAAGAAATAGTCCACCGCGCCTTCCAGCCCATAGATGCGCCGCTTGTCCGCATTGACGTTGATGGTCATGTCGGTTTTGTTGATGGCGATGCTCTTGTCGGACAGCGAGTAGTAGGCGGCGATTTGCGTGCGCAGGTTATCGCCGGTATAGCGCCAGCCCAGCTCGTAGGCATTGACCTTGATGCCTTCCAGCTTGGAATCGCCGACGTTGACGCTCTTCAGCAATTGATAATGGCTGCCGTTCAACGCGTAGGTGCCGTTGCCGTAATATTTGCCCGGATCCGGGATCTCAAAGCCCTGAGAGAAGTTGAACCAGGTTTGCTGGCGCTCGGTCAGATGTGCCAACAGGCCGGCATTGAACAGCGCGTTGTTGTAGTCGGTTTTCCCTCCCGGTATAGCGTCGGCGGACGTCGCGGCGCCGGTGGCGATCGCCTGCTGCTGGTTATAACCGACGAAGTCATCAATCTTGTTTTCGGTGTACTGGTAGCGCACGCCGCCGCTCAGGGTGAAGATGGGATTGATGTCGTAACTGGCCTGCAGGAACGACGCCAGGTTGCTGGTGGTATAGCTCGGGTAGCGGCCGGTGCCGTAAGCGTTCTCCAGCGTCATGCCGCCGGACTGTTGGGCCTTCGCCAGGTTGAAGAACTGCTGGTTGGCGTTGAAGCTCTCATGCTCGGCGTCGATGCCGTAAGTCAGCGTCAGCGCGTCGACAGGTTTGCTGTTTAACGTCAGTTTGCCGCCGTAAAAATCGGTTTTTTGCTGCGAAGCGCCAATGCTGCTGACGTAATAGTTCGGCGCTTTGCCCGCCAGCGTTGGGAATGGGTAGAAGGTCAACGTTTCGTCGCGATAGTAGACCTGCGCCACCAGATCCTGGCCGAGGAAATCGGTGTTGGAATATTGCAGGTTGATCAGGTGGCGCTCGGTGCCGGGGATGCGATCGGAGTTTAAGTTACCGCTGTTGTACGCCTTGGCGTTGCCGGTCACCGCCGCGAAGTTTTCCCCCAGAAACAGGCCGTGATCGCCGTCGGACTGGCTTTTGTAGTATTGGGTGGTCAGCTGCAGCTGTTGATGATCGTCGATGTTGAGGGTGCCGGTGCCCATCACATCGAGGCGATTGGAATACTGCAGGCCGGTTTGGGTATTGTCGATCAATACCTCATTGCCTTTGCCGTCATACCAGCCGCCATAGCGCTGGTAAGAAACGGACAGGCGCCCCGAGGCGTTGTCGTTGCCGCCGCTGACCGCCGCCGCCACGTTCTCGTCGTGATCGTTATGGCCGCCAAAGCCTGTTTTACCGCCGACCTGCAACTCGACCTGCTGTTCCTGTTGCCCTTTTTTGGTGACGATATTGATCAGGCCGCCGGTGCTGCCGCCGCCGTACAGCGAGGTCGCGCCGGAAATCACCTCGATATGATCGATATTGAACGGATCGATCGAATCCAACTGGCGACTGTCGCTGCGCGATGAATTCAGGCGCACGCCGTCAATCATCACCATCATCGAGCGGCCGCGCATATTCATGCCATAGTTGGTGCGGCCCTGGCCGCTGACGTCCATGCCGGGGATCAGCTGCGCCAACATGTCCTTGATCTCTTTGCCGCCCTGAACCTGCTGTTCGATCTCCTGACTTTCGATCACCCAGGTGGTCTGCGCCATTTCCGCCATGCTGCGGTGTGAACGGCTGGCTGAGACCACCATCTGCTCTTCGGCGCCGGCTTTCTGATCTTCGGCCCAGGCCGCTGGCGCAAGCATTGCCAGCAGACAAGGGTTCAAAACCCAAAGGTGTTTGCGTTTCATCGTTATTTATTTCCCAGGTGATATTGTTATTGCGTTATTTTTGAGAATGATTCTTTTATCAATAACGTTTCTTGTTATCAATAAAATCATGATATGATTTTTTGCGATACATTAACGTAATTAATTAGTTTTATTAACATTTTGCCCGCTGCGCGATCGAGCAACCCACGCCGTCAACACGGCAGCCGATCGGCCATACGTTCAAGCGACAGCCGTTGCCGGAGAATCGAGAACATGTCCGCCAGCTACAGAATTTTTGATATCACCTTGAAAAGCAAAATACTGATTTCACCTTCGCTGGTGCGCTGCGTGTTTGAAGGTGCGGATATTCATCGGATGAAGCTGGAAGCGCCGGATCAGCGCATCAAACTGCTGTTCCCGGCGGCGGACGGCCGGATCCCGCAATTGGCCAATAGCCCGGACTGGTACGGCGATTACATGGCGATCCCCAAAGAGCGGCGCCCGGTGATGCGTACTTATACGCTGCGTGCGCTGCGCCGTGAGCAGAATCAGATGGACGTCGAGTTCGTGCTGCATGGCGTGAACGGCCCGGCCTCCGCCTGGGCGACTCACGCCGAGCCGGGTGATGCCATTCAGACCGTTGCCCCCAACGCTGACTTCGACGGCGACAGCGGCGGCTACGAATGGGCGCCGCCGGCGCAGTTGCAGCAGGCGCTGTTGATTGCCGATGAAACGGCCGTGCCGGCGGCGATGGGCATTCTGGAGCAATTGGCGCAGCAGGCTAATCCGCCGCGCGTGCAGGCGTTCTTCGAAGTGCCGCAGGCGGGGGATTGCCTGGATTTGACCCGTTTCCCGTTCGCCGAGGTTTACTGGCTGCCGCGCGATGTGGGCCGCCAGTTGGCGCACGGCACGTTGCTGGTGGAAGCGGTGCGCCAGCGGGTGGATATCCCCGCGTCGGCCTGTGCGCAGGCGCAGTCCCTGGTGGAAAGCAGCCTGAGCGATGAGGTGTTGTGGGAGCGGGCAGCCGGCAGCAACGTTTTCTACGCCTGGGTGGCGGCCGAGTCTTCCACGGTGAAAACGCTGCGGCGTTACCTGATCGGCGAACGCGATCTGGATCGCTCCACCGTTAACTTTATGGCCTACTGGTGTTGAGTGCGCCGTCCTTTTCCGGCATCGGCGCTGGAGGCGCGGCAGGCCGCCGCACGGATGATGACGCGCGGCGACAAGCTGGCGGCGATCGGCGCGGAGCCTTTATCTCTCTGCCGAACATCGACGTGCCAATCGCCGGCTGGGAGCGTGTTTAATCAGTCGAGACGCAGAAAGCTGTCGGCGTCGCGCCAAGCCGGGAAGGCGTTGCGGTAACTCTGCAGGGTTTCCAGCGACAGCTCAGCGTCCAGCTGCGCGGCTGCGCCGGGCTCGGCATCCGCCAGGATCTCGCCCTGCGGGCTGATGATCAGGCTGTCTCCGCTGTAGTTCAGGCCGTTGGCATCGTCGCCCACCCGGTTGCAGCCCGCCACATACACCTGATTTTCAATCGCCCGCGCCGCCAGCAGCGTTTGCCAATGGCGGCTGCGCGGCGCCGGCCAGTTGGCGACGTACAGCGCCAGATCGTAATCCTGCTGATAGCGCGCCCAGACCGGGAAACGCAGGTCGTAGCAGATCTGCGGCAGGATGCGCCAGCCGCGCCACTCGAAGATTTCACGCCGGTTGCCGGCCTGGTAGTGCAGGTGTTCGCCGGCCATGCGGAACAGATGGCGTTTATCATAGGCATGCACCTGGCCGCCCGGCTCCACCAGCAGGAAGCGGTTGACCGCGCCCTCGTCAGTTTTCAGCGCCACGCTGCCGCCGATTAACGCATGGCTTTTCACCGCCCAACCGTGCAGCCAGTCGATCACCTGCTGTTCGGGCAGGGCGCTCTCGCCGGCATCCATGGCGAAACCGGTGGTGAACATTTCCGGCAAGACGATGAGATCACGCCCGGCGATCGGCGCCAGCAACGCGTCGAAGGCGGCCAGGTTAGCGAGGCCGTCGCGCCAGACCAGCGGTTGCTGCAACAGGGTAATTTTTAAAGTCGACATAACCGCTCCGCAGCTGCATCCAGCGTGGCGTCCTGTTTAGCGAAGCACAGCCGGATCAATTTATGGGGGAAAGGATCGGCACAGAAGACCGACAGCGGAATGGCCGCCACGCCCACGTGCTCGGTTAACCAATGGCAGAACGCTACATCGTCCAGATCGGAGATGGCGCTGTAGTCCGCCAGCAAGAAGTATGTACCGGCGCAGGGTAAAATTTCCAGTCGGCTGCTCGCCAGCGCCTGCACAAAGCGATCTCGCTTGGCGCGATAGAGCGCCGGCAGCTGTCGCCAGTGCTCCGGCTCGGCGCGCAGGCTATCCGCCAGCGCCAGCTGCGCCGGAGTATTGACCGAAAAGGTCAGGTATTGATGCACCTTGCGCACCTCAGCGCTCAGCGCGGCGGGCGCCACGCAGTAACCCACTTTCCAGCCGGTCATGTGGAAGGTTTTTCCGAAAGAGGAGACCGCGATCGCCCGTTGGCGCAGCTGCGGGTGGGCCAACACGCTGGCGTGGCCGCCTTTGGTGAAGCAGATGTGTTCGTAAACCTCGTCGCTGAGCACGTAGATTTCGCGTTCGGCGATGGCGTGCCACAGCTGTTGCATGTCTTCCGCCTGCCAGGCGGTGGCGGACGGGTTGTGCGGCGTGTTGACGATCACCAGGCGGGTGCGCGGCGACAGCGCGGCGGCGAACCGTTGCCAATCCACGGCAAACGCGGGCGGCTGCAGGGCGAGGCGTTTGAGTACGCCGCCCGCCAGCGTCACCGCCGGCGCGTAGCTGTCGTAGCTCGGATCGAAACAGACAACCTCATCGCCGGGGCGCACCAGCGCGGTGATGGCGGCGAACAGCGCTTCGGTGGCGCCGGCGGTGACGGTCACTTCGCCGCCGGCGTCCGGCTGCCAGCCATACAGCTCGGCGGTTTTGTCGGCGATGGCTTCGCGCAGCGCCGCCACGCCGGTCATCGGCGCATATTGGTTGGCGCCCTGGGCGACGTGCCAGGCCAGGCGTTCTTTCAGGTAGTCCGGCCCGTCGAAATCAGGGAAGCCCTGCGACAGGTTGATCGCCTGATGCTGCTGCGCCAGCGCGCTCATTTGGGTGAAGATGGTGGTGCCCAGGGCAGGCAGTTTACTTTCGGGAATCAATGCGGAAGTGCTCATAGCAGGTGAATACTCCAGGCGCTTATATTGCCGTCAATATAACACGATGCTAGTATTTGGCAATCAAGACGCTTAGATGGCTAAATGCGAAAAAGTGCTTAGCCCGCCACGCGGCAGGCAACGTTTCATCTGCCGGCCGCCTTACCGAACGGGAAACGATAACAATGACGGAGAATCCGCAACTTACCGCATTACTGGCGGCCTGCCACTGGATTGGCGACAAAGGCTGGTGTCCGGCGACCGGCGGCAACATGTCGCTGCGCCTCGACGAACGCCAGTGCCTGGTCACCGAATCCGGCAAAGACAAAGGCAGCCTGAGCGCCGCCGATTTTCTGCAGGTGGATATCGCCGACAATCATGTGCCGAGCGGCCGTACGCCGTCGGCGGAAACCGGGCTGCATACGCTGCTCTATCGCTTGTACCCGCATCTTGGCGCGGTGTTGCATACCCATTCCGTCAACGCCACCGTGTTGTCGCGGGTGGAACGCGGCGATGCGTTGGTGCTGCAGGGGTACGAAATGCAAAAGTCGCTCGCCGGTCAGCGCAGCCACCTGGACAGCGTGGCGATCCCCATTTTCGATAACGATCAGGACATTCCCCGGCTGGCGTCGCGCGTCGCGGCCTATGCCGAGGTCACGCCGCTGCAGTACGGTTTTCTGGTGCGCGGCCACGGTCTCTATTGCTGGGGAAGTCAGGTGGCGGAAGCCCGCCGCCATCTCGAAGGGCTGGAGTTCCTGTTCCAGTGTGAACTGCAACGTCGCTTGCTGGAGGCGAAATGATCCGCGCTATCGTGACCGATATTGAAGGCACCACCAGCGATATTCGCTTCGTGCACCAGGTATTGTTTCCCTATGCCCGCGAACGGCTGGCGGATTTTGTACGCCGTCACGCCACGGAGAGCGAAGTCGCCGCGCCGCTGGCGGCGCTGCGCGCTGAAATTGACCAGCCGCAGGCGGATCTCGACGCGCTGATCGCCGCGCTGTACCGCTTTATGGATGAAGACCGCAAATCCACCGCGCTCAAGGCGCTGCAGGGCATCATCTGGCGCAGCGGCTATCGCGAAGGGGATTTCCGCGGGCATCTGTACCCGGAGGTTGCGGGGCAGTTGGCCGCCTGGCAGCGTCAGGGACTGAAGCTTTACGTCTATTCCTCCGGTTCGGTGGCAGCGCAGAAGCTGCTGTTCGGCCACAGCAGCGCCGGCGATCTGCAGCCGCTGTTCAGCGGCTATTTCGACACGCACGTCGGCGCCAAGCGTGAAACCGCGTCGTACCGCAACATTGCGCAGGCTATCGGCATCGCGCCCGACGAACTGTTGTTCCTGTCCGATATCCACCAGGAACTGGACGCCGCGCAGGCCGCCGGCTGGCATACCTGCCAGCTGATCCGCGATGAGGCGGATGCACAGAGCCGGCATCCGCAGGTCAGCCGTTTTGATCACATCGATTTAGGGGAGTTTGTCTCATGAGTGGATTGACCATTTTCAGTGATACAGCGCCGCAGCAGCCGCTGTGGCAGAGCCGCGACGCGCAGGAAATCCAGCGCCAGCTGGCGCAGATCGGCGTGCGCTTTGAGCGTTGGCAGGCGGATCGCGAACTGGGCGACAACCCGCAGCCGCAGGCGGTGATCGCCGCCTACCAGCATGAGATCGACCGGCTGGTGGCGGAAAAGGGCTACCAGAGTTGGGACGTGATCAGCATGCGGCCGGACCACGAACAGCGCCAGGCGCTGCGCGAAAAATTCCTGTCCGAACACACGCACGGTGAGGATGAAGTGCGCTTTTTCGTTGAAGGGGCGGGGCTGTTTTGCCTGCATCTGGACGGCAAGATCTTCCAGATCCTGTGCGAAAAGAACGATCTGATCTCAGTGCCGGCCAACACCCGTCACTGGTTCGATATGGGCTCGGCGCCGCACTTTACCGCGATCCGGGTATTTGACAACCCGGAAGGCTGGGTGGCGCATTTCACCGGCGACACGATCGCCGATGCCTATCCGCGCCTGGACTGATCGTCAACCGGCGGGCGTTAACCCAGCGCCCGCCGGAAAATCCCCGCTTCAACCTGCTGCGGCGTGATCACGCCGCTGTCGAACACCCACCCGCTGATAAGCTTGGCCGGCGTGACGTCGAACGCCGGATTGCAGACCGGCGCATCGGCCGGCGCCCACTGGCAGGCGCCGAAGCTGCCTGAAACGCCGGTGACTTCGGCCGCCGCGCGTTGCTCGATCGGGATGGCGGCGCCGTCCGGACAGTGCGGATCGTGGGTGGTGTGCGGGGCGGCCACGTAGAACGGGATGCCGTGATAGTGCGCCAGCACCGCCAGGCTGTAGGTGCCAATCTTGTTGGCGACGTCGCCGTTGGCGGCGATGCGATCCGCGCCGACCCATACCGCATCGACCTGGCCTTGCGCCATCAGGCTGGCGGCCATTGAATCGCAGATCAGACGATAGGGAATGCCCAGCTCGCCCAGTTCCCAGGCGGTCAGGCGGCCGCCCTGCAGCAGCGGCCGGGTTTCATCGACCCATACTTGTTGCACCTTGCCCTGCTGGTGGGCGCGCAGCAGCACCCCGATAGCGGTGCCGACGCCGGCGGTGGCCAATCCGCCGGTATTGCAGTGGGTCAGCAGGCGGCTGCCGGGCTTGACCAGCCCTGCGCCGCGATCGGCGATGCGATCGCACAGCAGGCGATCCTCCTCCACCAACCGCAGCGCTTCGTTCACCATCGCCGGCGCCCAGTCATGTTCCGCCAGCGCCAACTTCATGCGATCCAGATTGTTCATCAGGTTAACCGCCGTCGGGCGGGCGGCGCGCAGCGTGTGCAGCGCCTGCTCCAGCTCGGCGCGCGGCAGACCGCGTTCCGCGAGCAGTGCCAACAGCAGGCTGGCGGACAGCCCGATCAGCGGTGCGCCGCGCACCCGCAGGCTGTGAATGTGCCCGACCAACTCCTCCACGCTGTCGCAGGCGCGCCACCGCTTTTCCTGCGGCAGGGCTTGCTGATCGAGGATCCAAAGGCGGTTGTCCCGCAGGGACAAACTGGTGGTGTTAAGCGCTTGCATCGGCGGTTAATTCCTTGTTGCGTGGTTATTGCATCTGAAACGCTATTCTGCCAACATGACTTCCAGATGTATAGACGTCCAAATGCTTTTACGTCTAAATAATCAGAGTCGCTGGGTCAGTGAGAGAGAACAGAGGGGTTGGGGAATGTCGCTTTATCGTACGTTTACGGCTGCCGATGCCGTTGAATATGCCCGCCAATACGGGCAGGTGGCCGAACCGCAGGCGCTGGTGAGCGCCGACGAGATCGGTGACGGCAACCTGAACCTGGTGTTCAAGATCCGCGATCGTGAAGGTGTGAGCCGGGTGATCGTCAAACAGGCGCTGCCCTACGTGCGCTGCGTGGGCGAATCCTGGCCGCTGACGTTGGATCGGGCGCGCATCGAAGCGGAAACGCTGCTGGTCCACGGCGGTTTCTGCCCGCGGCATACGGTAAAAGTCTTGCATCACGATCCCGAGTTGGCGGTGATGGTGCAGGAAGATCTCTCCGATCATCGCATCTGGCGCAGTGAACTGGTGCAGGGGAACTATCATCCGCTGGCGGCCGGGCAACTGGCGGAATACCTGGCGCAGACGCTGTTTCACACCTCCGATTTTTATCAGTCGGCGCAGCAGAAAAAGGCGGAAGTCAGCCGTTTCACCAACCCCGAACTGTGCCAGATCACCGAAGATCTGTTCTTTACCGATCCCTATATCGACCATGAGCGCAATCAGTTCGAGGCGGCGCTGTTGCCGCAGGTGCAGGCGCTGCGCGAGGATGCGCCGCTGAAGTTGGCGGTCGCCGGCCTGAAACATCGCTTCCTCAGCAAGGCGGAGGCGCTGTTGCACGGGGATATCCACAGCGGTTCGATCTTCGTGGCGGAAGGGCGATTGAAAGCGATCGACGCCGAATTCGGTTTCTACGGCCCGATCGGTTTCGATGTCGGCACTGCGTTAGGCAACCTGCTGCTCAACTATTGCGGCCAGCCGGGGCTGTTCGGGCCGCGCGACGCCGCCGCCGGGCGCGAGCAGCGGCTGCAGGATGTGCGCGAGCTGTGGCTGATCTTTGCCGATCGCTTTCTGGCGCTGTGCCATCAGCAAAGCCGCGATGCGGCGCTGGCGACGCCGGGTTACGCCGAGCAGTTCCTGCAGCAGGTCTGGAGCGACGCGATAGGATACTGCGGCACCGAACTGATTCGGCGCACCATCGGCCTGGCGCACGTCGCCGATCTGGACAGCATCGCCGACGCCGACATGCGCCTCGACTGTCAGCGTCACGCCCTGGGATTGGGGCGCACGCTGATCGTCAATGCGCCGCAGATCGAGCATATCGACGCGCTGTTGGCGCGCATTCGTCAGCAGGGCTGAAAAGGCGGGTGCTCGTGGATCCTGCCTGACACCATCAGCCAACGGGCGGGGCGAACCCCGCCGTTGGGTTGCCTTACCGTCCGGATTCGTAAGCCAAAGTGGCCGCATCCTCCGAGTCTCCCAACCTGATGCGCAGTTCGCACAGCGAACCGCGGGTTAGCCAGATGAACGCGAGCAGCGTCATACAGACGATCACCAGTTTAAGTACGACCCGTTTTTGCTGCATTTTTGACCTCCCTATCCTTGCCTTGCGGCGGGTAAGAGGCTAACCTGATGTTGCTAGGCATCAGAGTGGCCTCGGGTTGATAATATCGACTCGGGGCCTTTCTCTTTCTCTCCTTTGCCAAGGCTCCGGACAGAAAGATCCAGAGCACCCGCCGCGCAGTCTACCCGAACTTCCTTCCCGTGAAATCCGCCGTTGCGCCAACCTGCGGCGTGGTGCGCAGTTTGTCCTGAAAGCAAAAGAAAAAAGGGGCGATGATGATCGCCCCTTGTATACGTGGAGTGGGAGTTGGCGTTAAGCCGCTTCGGTCTGCTGCTGGCGCTTAGACTGCGCCGCCGGCTTTTCCGGCTTGGCGGCCGCCAGCGCATCCGGCGCAAAGTCGTCCACGTTGATGGAGCGCAGGCGGCTCTCTTCGGCTTTCACCAGGATCTTCGCTTCGTCGGCGCTGATCTTGCCTTCTTCCAGCGCGCGCTCCGCCAAACGATCCAGACGGGTGAACGGCAGGTTTTTGCCGGCCGCCTTGCACAGACGTTCGTGAATCGGCTCGGCGGCCATCACGTCGGCCAGCGCCGCTTCCAGCAGGCCGATTGGGTTATGCTCGCTCGGCGTCAGGTACTGGCCGCGCCCCAGACGGCTGCGGGTGGCGGAAGGCACCTGCAGGATCTTGGCCAACTGATGATCCAGGCGATCGGACGGCGCAGTATGCACGCGGCCGAACGGGAAGACCACGAAGCGCAGCGCGCCGGCGATAAAGCGGTTCGGGAAGTTGCGCAGCAGATCATCCAGCGCCTGTTCGGCTTTATGCAGGCTGTCTTGCACGCCCCAATGCACCAGCGGCAGATCTTCTTTCTGACGGCCTTCGTCGTCAAAGCGTTTCAGCACGGCGGAAGCCAAATACATCTGGCTGAGGATATCCCCCAGGCGAGCGGAGATGCGCTCACGGCGCTTCAGGCTGCCGCCCAGCACGCCCATGGAAACGTCCGACAGCAGCGCCAGGTTGGCGCTCAGGCGGTTCAGCTGCTGATAGTAACGACGGGTCGCGTCCTTGGTTGGCGTGGCGCTGGTGCGGCCGTTGGTCAGGCCCAGCCAGAAGCTGCGTACCTTGTTGCTGCCGACGTGACCCAGGTGGCCGAACAGCGATTTATCGAAGGCGTTCAGATCGTTGTTCTGCGCCGCCGCCATTTCATCCAGCACATAAGGATGGCAGCGGATCGCGCCCTGACCGAAGATCATCATGGTGCGGGTCAGGATGTTCGCGCCTTCCACCGTGATGGCGATCGGTGCCCCCTGATAAGCGCGAGCCAGGAAGTTGGATTCGCCCAGCATGATGCCTTTACCGCCGGCGATATCCATGGCGTCAACTATCGACTGCTGGCCGCGGTGCGTGCAGTGGTATTTGACGATGGCCGACAGCACGGCCGGCTTCTCGCCCTGCACCAGCGCATAGGTGATCAGCGAAGCGGCGGCGTCCATCACATAGGTGTTGCCGGCGATGCGCGCCAACGGTTCCTCGATCCCTTCCATCTTGCCGATGGAGATCTTGAACTGACGGCGAATGTGCGCGTAGGCGCCAGTCGCCAGGGCGATGGATTTCAGGCTGCCGGTAGAGTTGGACGGCAGGGTGATGCCGCGGCCGACCGACAGGCACTCAACCAGCATGCGCCAGCCCTGGCCGGCCATTTTCGGCCCGCCGATGATGTAATCGATCGGCACGAACACGTCGGTGCCGCGGGTCGGGCCGTTCTGGAACGGCACGTTCAGCGGGAAGTGGCGGTTGCCGATTTCCACGCCCGGGGTGCTGGTCGGGATCAGCGCACAGGTGATGCCCGGGGATTCGTTGTCGCTCAGCAGGCGGTTCGGGTCATGCAGTTTGAACGCCAGGCCCAGTACGGTGGCGACCGGCGCCAACGTGATGTAGCGCTTGTTCCAGGTCAGGCGCATGCCCAGCACCTGCTTGCCTTGCCATTCGCCCATGCACACGGTGCCGACGTCCGGGATCGCGCCGGCATCGGAACCCGCTTCCGGGCTGGTCAGCGCGAAGCATGGGATTTCGTCGCCGCGCGCCAGGCCCGGCAGATAGTGGTTTTTCTGTTCTTCGGTGCCGTAGTGCTGCAGCAGTTCGCCCGGGCCGAGGGAGTTCGGTACGCCGACGGTGATCGCCAGGATGCCGGAAACGCCGGCCAGTTTTTGCAGCACCATCGCCTGAGCGTAAGGGGAGAATTCCAGACCGCCGTACTCTTTCTTGATGATCATCGCGAAGAAACGGTGTTCTTTCAGGTACGCCCAGAGTTCTGGCGGCAGATCGGCCAGTTCGTGGGTGATCTGGAAGTCGTTGGCCATGCGGCAGGCTTCTTCCACCGGGCCGTCGATAAACGCCTGCTCTTCTTCCGTCAGGCGCGGTTTCGGGTAGCTGTGCAGCTTGTTCCAGTCCGGCGCCCCGCGGAACAGATCGCCTTCCCACCAAGTGGTGCCGGCGTCGATCGCTTCCTTCTCGGTGGTGGACATCGGCGGCATCACCTTGCGGAAGGCGCGCAGTGCCGGCGCGGAGAGCAGGGAACGGCGTACAGAGGAAAGGTTCAGCGGCAGCAGCACGATCGCCAGCGGCAGCAACAGCCAGAAGCTCCACAGGCCGATAGCGCCCATGACGGCGGTGTACGCCACCAGGATCAGGCTGCTGAGGGTAAGGTTCACTCGGTGGTAGAACACCACGCCGAGGAGAGCCAGGAAAACGACGATACTAAGAACCATCATAAGAAGCTCCGAAGTAGTAAGAGGTCTGACCTGTTGTGTGTATGTAATAGGTTTTAGTACAAGGCAGAATTTTTATCAATGCGTTTACAGTTTAATTACAACTCAGGTCACAAACTGACAGCACCAATCATCAAAAACCTCTCCGCTTCCTTAACCGGCGCGCTGTTTGGCCGAGAATGCTTCTCGCTGTTTCCGCGATCCGGTACACTGCGGAGCGGAAGATTTGACGATAACAAGAGGTTCCTCATGTACCACGACCTTATTCGCAGTGAACTGAACGAAGCGGCTGATACCCTGGCGAAATTTATCAATGACGACGCCAACATCGACGCCATCCAACGCGCGGCGGTGCTGCTGGCGGATTCCTTCAAAGCCGGCGGTAAAGTGATTTCCTGCGGCAACGGCGGTTCCCATTGCGACGCGATGCATTTCGCCGAAGAGCTGACCGGCCGCTACCGCGAAAACCGCCCGGGCTACCCGGCGATTGCCATCTCGGACGTGAGCCACCTGTCCTGCGTCAGCAACGACTTCGGCTATGAGTATGTGTTCTCGCGCTATGTGGAAGCGGTGGGCCGCGAAGGCGACGTGCTGTTGGGCATTTCCACCTCCGGCAACTCCGGCAACATCATCAAGGCTATCGATGCGGCGCGTGCCAAGGGGATGAAAGTGATCACCCTGACCGGCAAGGACGGCGGCAAGATGGCGGGTTCCGCCGATGTGGAAATTCGCGTGCCGCACTTCGGTTACGCCGATCGCATTCAGGAAATTCACATTAAAGCGATTCACATCTTGATTCAGCTGATCGAAAAAGAGATGGTTAAGGCGTAATAGCCTTCGGGGGCTGCGGCTCCCCATGAATAAGACTGCGGGCGCCGCATGTATGCCGTGCCCGCACAGTCTGTGTCAGTGTGGTTAAGGAGTGCTGGCGATGTGTGAACTGCTCGGGATGAGCGCAAACGTACCGACCGATATCTGCTTCAGCTTTACCGGCCTGGTACAGCGCGGCGGCCGCACCGGGCCGCATAAGGATGGCTGGGGCATTACCTTCTATGAAGGGAACGGCTGCCGCACATTCAAGGATCCGCAGCCGAGCTTCAACTCGCCGATCGCCCGCCTGGTGCAGGACTACCCGATCAAGTCTTGCGCGGTGGTGTCCCATATTCGCCAGGCCAACCGCGGCGAAGTGGCGTTGGAAAACACCCATCCGTTCACCCGCGAACTGTGGGGCCGCAACTGGACCTACGCGCACAACGGCCAATTGAAAGGCTATCGTCAGTTGGATACCGGCACGTTCCGCCCGGTCGGCCAGACTGACAGCGAATATGCCTTCTGCTGGCTGCTGCACCAGCTGGCGCTGAAATATCCGCGCACCCCGAGCCAGTGGCCGGCGGTATTCCGCTACATTGGCCTGTTGGCGAGCCAACTGCGCAAGAAAGGGGTATTCAATATGCTGTTGTCGGACGGGCGCTTCGTGATGGCGTATTGCTCCACCAACCTGTATTGGATTACGCGCCGCGCGCCGTTCGGCAAGGCGACGCTGCTTGATCAGGACGTGGAGATTGATTTTCAGCAACAGACCACACCGAACGATGTGGTCACGGTGATCGCCACCCAACCGCTGACCGCTAACGAAACCTGGCACAAGATTGAGCCAGGCGAGTTCGCGTTATTTCACTTCGGTGAGCGGCTTGTTCTGAGCGAAGGGGTTGGTGTTGGGCGTCGGGCTGGCTGACGCGTACTGCGTCATCATGCCGCCGCTGCTCATCAGCGGTTGACCCAAGACGTACTGGCCATTGACCACGCCCATTGTCGGCGGTTGGCGGTTCTTCGCGAAGTAATCATAGCCCGGCTTCAGCTGGCGCCAGAAGGCGATATAGCTGGATGACGCATGGCGTTTCAGGTTCTGTTCGGTCATGCGGAACGGGTAGATGCTGATGTCGACGCGGCTTTGGCCATAGGCGAAGGCGGCTTCGACGTAGCGATAGATCTCATCCATATAGGTGTTGGTCATCGCGTAACAGCCGATCGATTTACATTCGCCGTGGATCATCAGATAAGCGCCGGAATAGCCCTGCGACTTATCGTAATCGTTAGGGAAACCGATATTGATCGCCCGATAATACTTGCTGTCGGGTTTCAGATGGCGCGCGTCAACGCTATAAAAGCCTTCAGGACTTTTAAAGTCGCCTTCACGACGTTTAGGACCCAGCCCGCCGGAGAAATTACAGATCGGGAACGTGTTGACCAGGCGGAATTCATTGCCCATTCTGGCATACAATTCCAGCTTGCGTTCCTCTTTGAAGATCTGAATATAGACCGGCGAACCCAATAATTGCTGTTTAACTACCGGCGCTTCGGGTACCTGCTCGCTGGCGCTGCAGGCCGTGATCATCGGCATAGAAACAAGCATCGCAAACAACAGCGCGATTTTGCTCATTATAATTCCTGCTTATATTTATCTGCCGGCGTAATCAACCTGGCCAGCATGCCACTGATTATTGTTTTTACTGCTGCAAAACACCGCCAGATTACCAGCGCGTTTATTTTTAGCAATACGTGATATGTATAAAAAAACGACAAAGCTCGATAAAAGTGAAATGACCGGCAGATTTTAACGATAAGTAGTGAAAAACAGGCGAAATTTAATTGCGTTTGCTTGACCCAAGTCACGACGGAACGCAGAACAATGTTGCGAACAATGTTAATATTCTCTCTTCAATTTAACGCGCGGTGGCGATTGAAGCGGCGGGGGTTATGGCATATAACCCGGCCGTTTCGGTGGTTATTTGGCTACAGGCCGTTAACACATCGATTGTCACGCAAATAACGGAGAGGGGGGAATCAAGGGAATGCGCGTTACCCCATATATTCACTGCGAGAAAGTTCATGTTGGGCGTGCCGTCGTGCGCACTGCCCGGCAATCCTGGCATCGTCCGCACCCGCCTCTGGGGCCGGGCAGACGTGTAAACCAAACTACATCGTATAAATCCTATGATTAAGATCAGAAAAGGGTTAGATCTGCCGATAGCCGGGGTTCCGGTTCAGGCGATCCAAGATGGCCCGAACATTCAGCATGTCGCCCTGCTTGGGGAAGAGTATGTCGGAATGCGCCCCTCCATGCTGGTGCAGGAAGGCGATACCGTTAAGAAAGGCCAGGCGTTGTTCGAAGATAAGAAAAACCCCGGGGTTTTCTTCACGGCACCCGCCAGCGGCCGCATCGCCGCGATTAACCGCGGCGAGCGGCGCGTATTGCAATCGGTGGTGATTGCGCTGGAAAACGGCGGCGACGATCAGCTCGAGTTTGCGCACTACCCGCTGGGTGAACTGAGCCAGCTGCCGCGTGAACAGGTCGAAAGCGAACTGATCGCCAGCGGCCTGTGGACCGCGCTGCGCACCCGTCCGTTCAGCAAAACGCCGAGCCCCGGCAGCGAGCCGCGCGCCATTTTCGTCACCGCGATGGATACCCAGCCGTTGGCCGCCGACCCGCAGGTGATCATCGCCGAACAGCAGGCGGCGTTTAACGCCGGGCTGGTGGTGTTGGCGCGCCTGACGGCGGGCAAGGTACACGTATGCCACGCCGCCGGCGCCTCGGTTGGGCAGCAAAGCGGCTCGCAGATCGCCTACAGCGAATTCGCCGGCCCGCATCCCGCCGGGCTGGCGGGCACCCACATTCATTTCCTTGAACCGGTCAGCCTGAAGAAAATCGTTTGGCACATCGGTTACCAGGATGTCATCGCCATCGGCACGCTGTTCACCACCGGCAAGCTCGATACCCGCCGTGTGGTGGCGCTGGCCGGGCCGCAGGTGGCGCAGCCGGCGCTGCTGCGCACCCGCCTGGGAGCCAGCCTCGATGAGCTGACCGCCGGCCGCCTGAAAGGCGGCGAGAATCGGGTGATCTCCGGTTCGGTGCTGAATGGCATGCACGCCGCCGGGCCGAACGCCTGGCTCGGCCGCTTCCACTCGCAGGTGTCGGTGTTGGAGGAAGGGCGCGACAAAGAGCTGTTCGGTTGGATCGTGCCCTCGCCGAACAAATTCTCCATTACCCGCACCACGCTGGGCCACTTCCTGAAGAACAAACTGTTCGCTTTCTCAACCACCACTAACGGCGGCGAGCGCGCCATGGTGCCGATCGGCAACTATGAGCGGGTGATGCCGCTGGATATTTTGCCGACGCTGCTGCTGCGCGATTTGCTGGCGGGCGACAGCGACAGCGCGCAAGCGCTGGGCTGCCTGGAACTGGATGAGGAAGATCTGGCGCTGTGCACCTTCGTTTGCCCCGGCAAGTATGAGTACGCGCCGGTGCTGCGCGAGGTGCTGACCAAGATTGAGCAGGAAGGATAACCGATGGGCCTGAAGAATTATTTCGAGAAGATAGAGCATCACTTCACGCCGGGCGGCAAACTGGAAAAGTGGTACCCGCTGTATGAAGCGACCACTACGGTGTTTTACACCCCCGGCACGGTGACGCGCGGCGCTTCGCACGTGCGCGACGCCATCGATTTGAAACGCATGATGATCCTGGTGTGGCTGGCGGTGTTCCCGGCGATGTTCTGGGGCATGTACAACGTCGGCCAGCAGGCAATCCCGGCGCTGCACCATCTGTACAGCGGCGACGCGCTGCAACAGGTGCTGGCGGGCGACTGGCATTATCGCCTGGCGCAGTGGCTCGGCGCCTCGCTGGCGGCCGACGCCGGCTGGGTCAGCAAGATGGTGCTGGGTGCCTGTTACTTCCTGCCGATCTACGCCGTGGTGTTCGTCGTCGGCGGCTTCTGGGAAGTGCTGTTCGCCATTATCCGCAAGCATGAGGTCAACGAAGGCTTCTTCGTCACGTCCATCCTGTTCGCGCTGATCGTGCCGCCGACCCTGCCGCTGTGGCAGGCCGCGCTGGGCATCACCTTCGGCGTGGTGGTGGCCAAAGAGATCTTCGGCGGCACCGGGCGCAACTTCCTCAACCCGGCGCTGGCCGGCCGCGCCTTCCTGTTCTTCGCCTACCCGGCGCAGATCTCCGGCGATTTGGTGTGGACCTCCGCGGACGGTTTCTCCGGCGCGACGCCGCTGGCGCAGTGGAGCGCGGGCGGGGCGCACAGCCTGAGCAACGTGGCCACCGGCCAGTCCATCAGCTGGCTGGACGCTTTCCTCGGCAACATTCCCGGCTCGATCGGTGAGGTGTCCACGCTGATGATCCTGATCGGCGGGGCGATTATCCTGTTCGGCCGCGTGGCCTCCTGGCGCATCGTCGCCGGCGTAATGCTCGGCATGGTGGCTTCCGCCCTGTTGTTCAACGCCATCGGTTCGGACACCAACCCGATGTTCGCCATGCCGTGGTACTGGCATCTGGTGCTGGGCGGCTTCGCTTTCGGCATGATCTTTATGGCGACCGACCCGGTTTCCGCCTCCTTCACCAATAAGGGGAAATGGTGGTACGGCATTCTGATTGGCGTGATGTGCGTGCTGATTAGGGTAGTCAACCCCGCCTATCCGGAAGGCATGATGCTGGCGATCCTGTTCGCCAACCTGTTCGCGCCGCTGTTCGATTATCTGGTGGTGCAGGCCAACATCAAGCGGAGAAAAGCCCGTGGCGAATGAAGCGAAAAACGACGGCATCGGTAAAACGCTGCTGGTAGTGCTGCTGCTGTGTCTGGTGTGTTCAGTGGTGGTGGCGGGCTCCGCCGTCGGCCTGAAGTCCAAACAGCAGGAGCAAAAGCTGCTCGACAAGCAGCGCAATATTCTCGACGTAGCCGGCCTGTTACAGCCGAAAATGGAGAGCGAGCAGGTCAAGCGCCTGTACAGCGAGCGCATCGAACCGCGCCTGGTGGATCTGAACAGCGGCGAGTTTGTCGCCGGCAAGGCGGCGGCGTTCGATCTGGGCGCCGCGCTGCGCGACGACGCCAAAAGCGTGGCGCTGGCGGCGGGCGACGATCCGGCCGGCATCAAGCGCCGCAGCAACCAGGCGGAAATCTACCTGGTGCGCGATGAAAGCGGCCAGGTGAACAAGATTGTGCTGCCGGTATACGGCACCGGTCTGTGGTCGATGATGTACGCCTTCGTGGCGCTGGATAATGACGGCAACACGGTCAAGGGCATCACCTACTACGACCAGGGGGAAACCCCGGGGCTGGGCGGGGAGGTCGAGAACCCGTCCTGGCGCCAGCAGTGGGTCGGCAAGCAGCTGTTCGACGACAATGGCCAGCCGGCGATCCGCGTGGTGAAAGGCGGCGCGCGTCAGGGGGATGTGCATGGTGTGGACGGCCTGTCCGGCGCCACGCTGACCTCCAACGGCGTACAGCATACGTTTGATTTCTGGTTGGGCGAGCACGGCTTCGGCCCGTTCCTGAAAAAAGTTCGTGAAGGAGCGCTGAAAAATGGCTGATTCCAAAGAGATAAAGCGGGTCCTGCTGGGGCCGCTGTTCGACAATAACCCGATCGCCCTGCAGGTGCTGGGCGTCTGTTCGGCGCTGGCGGTGACCACCAAGCTGGAGACGGCGGTGGTGATGACCATTGCGGTGACGCTGGTGACCGCGTTCTCCAGCTTCTTCATCTCGCTGATCCGTCATCATATTCCCAACAGCGTGCGCATCATCGTGCAGATGGCGATCATCGCCTCGCTGGTGATCGTGGTCGATCAGCTGTTGCGCGCCTATGCGTTTGAGATCTCCAAGCAGCTGTCGGTGTTCGTCGGCCTGATCATCACCAACTGCATCGTGATGGGGCGCGCCGAGGCCTACGCCATGAAGTCGCCGCCGATCGAGAGCTTTATGGACGGCATCGGCAACGGGCTGGGTTACGGGGTGATCCTGGTGCTGGTCGGTTTCCTGCGCGAGCTGATCGGCTCCGGCAAGCTGTTCGGCGTGCCGGTGCTGGAAACGGTGCAGAACGGCGGCTGGTATCAGCCGAACGGCCTGTTCCTGCTGGCGCCGAGCGCGTTCTTCATCATCGGCCTGCTGATCTGGGTGCTGCGCACCCTGAAGCCGGCGCAGATCGAAAAGGAGTAAAGGCCGATGGAACACTATATCAGCCTGTTTGTGCGCGCGGTGTTCGTTGAGAACATGGCGCTGGCGTTCTTCCTCGGGATGTGCACCTTCCTGGCGGTGTCGAAGAAGGTCTCGACCGCCTTTGGCCTGGGCATCGCGGTGACCATCGTGCTCGGCATTTCGGTGCCGGTGAACAACCTGGTCTACAACCTGATCCTGCGCGACGGCGCGCTGGTGGAAGGCGTCGATCTGAGCTTCCTCAACTTCATCACCTTCATCGGCGTGATTGCGGCGCTGGTGCAGATTCTGGAGATGATCCTCGATCGTTTCTTCCCGTCGCTGTATAACGCGCTCGGCATCTTCCTGCCGCTCATCACCGTGAACTGCGCCATCTTCGGCGGCGTGTCCTTCATGGTGCAGCGCGACTACAACTTCGCCGAATCGGTGGTGTACGGCTTTGGTTCCGGCACCGGCTGGATGCTGGCGATCGTCGCCATGGCGGGGATCCGCGAAAAACTCAAGTATGCCAACGTGCCGGCAGGGCTGCGCGGCCTGGGCATTACCTTTATCACCACCGGACTGATGGCGCTGGGCTTCATGTCCTTCTCCGGTGTTCAGTTGTAAAGGCGGGAAGAATTTATGGAAATTATTTTAGGCGTAGCAATGTTCACCGCCATCGTGATGGTGCTGGTGTTGCTGATCCTGTTCGCCAAGTCGAAGCTGGTGAATACCGGCGACATCGCGGTGGAAATCAACGGCGATCTGGATAAGAGCTTCCATGCGCCGGCGGGCGACAAGCTGCTCAACATGCTCTCCAGCCAGGGGATTTTCGTCTCCTCGGCCTGTGGCGGCGGCGGTTCCTGCGGCCAGTGCCGGGTGGTGATCAAAGAGGGCGGCGGCGATATCCTGCCGACCGAGCTCTCGCACATCAACAAGCGCGAAGCGAAAGAGGGTTGCCGCCTGGCGTGCCAGGTGAACGTGAAGCAGAACCTGAAGATCGAGCTGCCGGAAGAGATCTTCGGCGTGAAGAAATGGGAGTGCGAGGTTATCTCCAACGATAACAAAGCCACCTTTATCAAAGAGCTGAAGCTGAAGATCCCCGATGGCGAAGACGTGCCGTTCCGCGCGGGCGGTTTCATCCAGATCGAAGCGCCGGCGCACGACATCAGCTACGCTGACTTCGACGTGCCGCAGGAGTATCGCGGCGACTGGGACAAGTTCAACCTGTTCCGCTACCGCTCGACGGTGAACGACACCACGGTGCGCGCCTACTCGATGGCCAACTACCCGGAAGAAAAGGGCATCATCATGCTCAACGTGCGTATTGCCACGCCGCCGCCGAACAATCCGGACGTGCCGCCGGGCATCATGTCTTCCTATATCTGGTCGCTGAAGCCGGGCGACAAGGTGACCATCTCCGGGCCGTTCGGCGAGTTCTTCGCCAAGGACACCGACGCCGAAATGATCTTTATCGGCGGCGGCGCGGGCATGGCGCCGATGCGTTCGCACATCTTCGATCAGCTCAAGCGTTTGAACTCGAAACGCAAGATCACCTTCTGGTACGGCGCGCGTTCGCTGCGCGAGATGTTCTATGAAGACGATTTCAACCAGCTGCAGGCGGAGAACGAAAACTTCACCTGGCACGTGGCGCTGTCGGATCCGCAGCCGGAAGATAACTGGACCGGCTACACCGGCTTTATCCATAATGTTCTGCTGGAGAACTACCTGAAGAACCACCCGGCGCCGGAAGACTGCGAGTTTTACATGTGCGGGCCGCCGATGATGAACGCCGCGGTGATCAAGATGCTCAAAGATCTGGGCGTCGAAGACGAAAACATCATGCTGGATGACTTTGGTGGCTAAATTGCGCGCATTGGCGACGAAGAACTGGCTGGCGGGCGTGGCGCTGAGCGCCACCCTGCTGCTGACCGGCTGCGGGCCGGAACAGGTGGATCTGACGGGTAAAACCATGGGTACCTCGTATTCGATCCGTTACGTGGCCGGCGACAATACGCCGTCGGCGCGCGAGATGCAGGCGGAGATCGACAAACGGCTGGAACAGGTGAACGATCAGATGTCCACCTACCGGCCGGATTCCGAGCTCAGCCGCTTCAACGCCAGCCGCGACATTGACCGGCCGTTCCCGGTTTCGCCGGCCACCGCCGAAGTGGTGCGCGAAGCGCTGCGCATCAATCGCGTCACCGATGGCGCGCTGGACGTGACCGTCGGGCCGCTGGTCAACCTGTGGGGCTTCGGCCCGGAAGGGCGGCCGGATAAGGTGCCGAGCGAGGCGGAGCTGGCGCACCGCCGCGCCTGGACCGGCGCCGACAAACTGGCGGTGCAGGGCAGCGCGCTGGTGAAAAGCATCCCTGAGCTGTACGTCGATCTGTCGTCGATCGCCAAAGGGTATGGCGTGGACGTGGTGGCGGAGTATCTGCAATCGCAACACGTGAAAGACTACATGGTGGATATCGGCGGCGAGGTGCGCACGCGCGGGCATAACGGCGAGCAAAAGCCGTGGCGCATCGCCATCGAGCGCCCGACCACCGGCGCGCAGCAGCAGGCGCAGCTGGTGATCCAACCGGGGGAGATGTCGATCGCCACCTCGGGTGACTATCGCAACTACTTCGAGCAGGACGGGGTGCGCTATTCGCACACCATCGATCCGATCACCGGGCGCCCGATCCATCATCGGCTGGTGTCGATCACCGTGCTGAGCCCGACCTGCATGACCGCCGACGGCCTGTCCACCGGCCTGAACGTGATGGGGCCGGAGCGCGGCATGGCGCTGGCCAACCTGCTCGGCATTCCGGTGTTCATGATCGTGAAAACCGCCGACGGGTTTGAGGAGCGTTATTCAGACGCGTTCAAGCCCTATCTGAAAAAGCGTTCGTGAGGTTGCTATGTTGACGGTATTCGCCGCTACTTTCGTGTTGTTCCTGCTGATCGTCGGCGGCATGTCGCTGGGCTATGTGTTCAAACGCAAAAGCCTGCAGGGCAGCTGCGGCGGCATCACCGCGCTGGGCATGGAGAAAGTCTGCGACTGCCCGGAGCCGTGCGATGCGCGCAAAAAGCGCGAAGCCAAAGCGGCGCAGCGGCGCGAGCAGTTGGAAAAGCACCGTATTCTGTAACGAAGTGAAAACCCGGCCCTGGCCGGGTTTTTTTATTTGGGGGAGTTATTTGATTTTGAATAGGCCAGGTTGCCGAGTACACCGTCCATGAAACAGCATAACACTAGGTCAATCGCCAGCAACTCGAAGTTAGCCGACATCTGATCCTCGCCCTCAACGTGGCCAATAATCCAGTCTGAGAGAAAGGGAAAAGCCAGGAGCATGAGGCCGATACCTATTATCGCACCGGCAATAATTGCTGCTATTCGTTTCATATCACTTGCCAGAACCAGACTTCTTTTGATTTAACGAAATCGCTAAAACGCCCATCGTAATCTTTAATCTTGCTCAGGATTAAATCGTAAGGTTGATACATCTCTCATTTTAGAATTATTCGGATATTCCTGATATTTATCATTAGGTTAGTTTGTTGACTTGATTGGTTAAAATGTCGTCTCATTAGGTTTCTTTTGGATTTAGGGAGTTCCAGGATGGGACAACAACAAGAAGGGATAAAACGGGGGTTAACGGTGGGTGAAATTAATTTGGCCCGTTCCGTGTTTGGCAGGTCAGTTTTCTATGAAAAAGTGTTTGTTCACTGCGATAGCTATCTGCCGTTTGGGCTGCAAGCCAACAGAACGGCGATGGCACCCAACGGAGAAGTCTGGTTTAGACAAGCCTTATATAAGGCTGATTTTTCCACGGCCGCTGCAGGTTTCCAGCATGTATTTATCCACGAAATGAGCCATGTCTGGCAGCACCAAAAAGGCATGTGGGTGAGAACCCGAGGGTTATTGAGTTGGGCTGCTGAATACAAATATCGACTCGATGGTAAACAGCTGTTGCATAACTACTCCATGGAACAGCAGGCTTCAATCATCGCTGATTATTGGTTCCTGAAGAAGTATGGTTACACTATCTGGCTGGGTGCGATTAACAATGGCGTGAATTTTCAGGGCGTAACGGATAAAACGATCGCCAGAAAATACGAATATGCGCTTTCTCAGTTTCTTAAGCAGAGGTAACAGGATGAACCGCATTATTTTGGCTGGAACGCTAACTTTGTTGCTCGTCGGCTGCATGCACATGAACGATCCGAGGCCAAAAAACTACGCGGCCAACGTCACTGTCGTTGATAACCACGTTTGTGTGCGGGTTCAACCTGAAGGGGACGAACGCTTGGCCGGCGTCATTATCGAAGAAATCGGCAACGCCAATGCTATCTTCGGCAAGCACTTCGCGGATAACGAGATGCCTGCGGTCACCGCGGCTACGTGCATTCCCGACGATAACTATAAATTCGAAGGCGGGAAGTCTTACGGGATATCGGTGACGCTGTTGTCGCGGGATAAACGAAGTAAAGGTCTTGAGCCTGCCGCCCGGCTATTCGGTGCTGGGTTTAGTGTTCGCTATGAAAATAGCACCATCCAGGTGGTTCCTGCTCGCTAACGGATATTGAAAGCCATACGGGCATAAGGCGGGATGACGAACCGCCTTATGCCGTAACCGGTGATTTATTTCGCCTTGCGGAAACTTTTCGCCTCGGCCGGCGAGTTGACCATCACGCCGTCGGCGCCCAGCGCCAGCGCCTGCTGATACGCCTGCGGCGTGTTGACGCCGAACAGAATGATGTGCGTCGGGCCCTGCGAGCGGAAACAATCCATCGACTCTTTATCCCAGGTCAGAAACGCCTTCGACCGCCCTTCGCCGAGGGTGTACTTCTCCACCACTTCCACCTCGCGCTTCAGCTCCAGCCCGTACCAGCGCGGCTGCCGGTTGTCCGGTTTGACATCGCACTGGTGCGCCATGGTGACGTTGGCCAGCAGCGTGCGGGTTTCGTCGCGGCTTTCGAAGCGCGGGACGGCCGGCGGCAGCGCCTGCAGGTATTTGGCGTCGGTAGAGTAGACGCGGGTGCGATTCAGGCTGTCGGTGCTTTCCAGCGTCGCCAGCAGCGCCTGGCCAAACTGCGCCGGATCGGCGTCCGGGGATTTGATGTCCAGATAAAAGGTGACGTGCGGAAACGCTTTAAGCACGTCGTCGAGCCTCGGAATGCCGATACCCTGGCCGCGGAACGGATGCGCATCGCCTTTGGCGAACGCCCAGCCGGCATCGGTCTCGGCCAACTGCGCGGCAGTATAGGCAGAGACCGGGCCCTGCCGGTTGGTCAGCGCCTTCAGATCTGAGGGGCGATACAGCACGATGACGCCGTCTTTGGATGCTTGCAGGGTGATCCAAACGGCGTCGGCGCCGTTTTTCAGCGCGGTTTCGATGGCGATGCGGGTGTTCTCCGGCGCATCGGCGGTGCCGCCGCGATGGGCGACGATCGCCGGCGCGTGACCGGCGGCGGCGCTGGCCGCCAGCGCGCTCAGCGACAGTGCGGAAGCCAGCAGCCAATGAGAAAATCTGATCATGTAGAGTACCTTGTCGTTATCGTTGTGGTGAGCCGCACGGGATGGCGGAAATCATACTATTGAAAAATTAAGCTTTTTTAACAACGCGGAAATATCTGGCGGAAACGGCGCTTTCATCGAAGCCTGCGGCCTTGAGCTTTCGGTATCTGACTGTATACTTATACAGTGTTACTGGAGGGTGCGATGCGTAAAATCATTCATGTCGATATGGACTGCTTCTTCGCGGCGGTGGAAATGCGCGACGATCCCAGCCTGCGCGATATCCCGCTGGCGATTGGCGGCAGCGCCGATCGGCGCGGGGTGATCAGCACCGCCAACTACCCGGCGCGGCGCTACGGCGTGCATAGCGCCATGTCCACGGCGATGGCGCTCAAGCTGTGTCCGCATCTCACCCTGCTGCCGGGGCGCATGGCGGCCTACAAAGAGGCTTCGCAACACATCCGTGAAATCTTCGCCCGCTACACCCCGTTGATCGAGCCGCTGTCGCTCGATGAAGCCTATCTCGACGTGACCGACAGCCCGCAATGCAACGGTTCGGCGACGCTGATCGCCCAGGAGATCCGTCAGGCGATCGCCGACGAGCTGAACCTCACCGCGTCGGCCGGCATCGCGCCAATCAAGTTTCTCGCTAAAATCGCCTCCGAGATGAACAAGCCGAACGGGCAATACGTGATCACGCCGGCGCAGGTACCGGCGTTTTTGCAGCAGCTGCCGCTCAGCAAGATCCCCGGCGTCGGCAAGGTGACCGCCAAGCGGCTGGAAGAGGTGGGGCTCATCACCTGCGCCGACGTGCAGCAATACGATTTGGCGCAG
Organism: Serratia sp. JKS296; assembly: GCF_900215445.1. Lineage (NCBI taxonomy): Bacteria > Pseudomonadati > Pseudomonadota > Gammaproteobacteria > Enterobacterales > Yersiniaceae > Serratia > Serratia sp. JKS296. The sequence continues at coordinate 4,072,315 of NZ_OCMX01000001.1, read as the reverse complement.
TTGCTCAAGCGTTTCGGCAAGTTCGGCCGGGTGCTGTGGGAGCGGTGTCAGGGCATCGATCGGCGCGAAATCTCGGCGGAGCGGCTGCGTAAATCGGTGGGCGTGGAGCGCACGTTGGCGGAAGACATTCACGACTGGGAAGACTGCGAAACGCTGATTATCGACAAACTCTACCCCGAGCTGGAGATGCGGCTGCGCAAGGTGAAGCCGGATCTGCACATCGCCCGGCAAGGCGTGAAGCTGAAGTTTCAGGATTTTCAGCAAACCACTCAGGAACACGTGTTCCCGGTGCTGAACCGGCAGGATTTGCTGGCGGTGGCGCGGCAGGCGTGGCGCGAGCGGCGAGAAGGGCGCGGCGTGCGGCTGGTGGGGCTGCATGTGACGCTGCTCGATCCGCAGCTGGAGCGGCAGCTGGCGCTGCCTTGGGAATAAAAAAAGCCGGCAAGTCGCCGGCTTTTTGCGTTAAGCGCGCAGATTACGCGCGTTCAGGGATCGCTTTCAGCAACGAGGTCAGCAGCTTCCAGTACAGACCGACGCTTTCGATATGCACCTGCTCATCCGGCGAGTGCGGGCCGGTGATGGTTGGCCCGATCGATACCATGTCCATGTTTGGATACGGCTTTTTGAACAGACCGCATTCCAGGCCGGCGTGGATCACCATGATGTTCGGCGTCTTGTTGAACAGATCCTGATACAGCTCGCGCACCAGGTGCATCACCGGCGAGTCGGCGTCCGGCTGCCAGCCCGGGTAGCCGCCCTTCGGCGCCACCTTGGCGCCGGCCAGCTGGCCCAGCGCGGTCAGCATCTCGACCACGTAATCTTTGCCGCTGTCGATCAGGGAGCGGATCAGGCAGATGATTTCCGCTTCGTTTTCGCTGGTGGTGACCACCCCGACGTTCAGCGAGGTTTCCACCACGCCTTTGACCGCGTCGCTCATGCGGATCACGCCGTTCGGCGTGCCGTTCAGCAGCGCCAGGAAGCGTTGCTGGCTGTCGGCGCTCAGCGCCTGCGAAGCGCTGTTGGCCGGCTCCAGCAGCACGGTGATGTTCTTCTCTTTGGCGGAGAGTTCGTTCTGCAGCACGGCCAGGAACTCCTGGCTCAGCGCTTTCAGCGCGTCGGCTTTGTCCGCCGGCACCGCTACCACCGCGGAGGCTTCACGCGGGATGGCGTTGCGCAGGGTGCCGCCGTTCAGGTCCAGCACGTGCAGGTTCAGCGCCGCCGCATGGGCGAACAGGAAGCGCGCCAGCAGTTTGTTGGCGTTGCCCAGCCCGACGTGGATCTCGGCGCCGGAGTGGCCGCCTTTCAGGCCCTTGAGGGTCAGCTTCAGGGTTTGGTAACCGGCCGGCACCGCTTCGCGCTGCAGCGGCAGGGTGGTGATGAAGTCGATGCCGCCGGCGCAACCCATGTAGATTTCGCCTTCTTCTTCGGAATCGGTATTGATCAGGATGTCCGCCTGCAGCCAGTTCGGCTGCAGCCCGAAGGCGCCGTCCATGCCGGCTTCTTCGGTCATGGTCAGCAACACTTCCAGCGGGCCGTGCTCAACGCTGTCGTCGGCCAGCACCGCCAGGGCGGAGGCCATGCCGATGCCGTTGTCGGCGCCCAGCGTGGTGCCGCGCGCTTTCACCCACTCGCCGGCGATATAAGGCTGGATCGGATCCTTGGCGAAGTCGTGCACGGTGTCGTTATTCTTTTGCGGCACCATGTCCAGGTGCGCCTGCAGCGCGACCGGCTTGCGGTTTTCCATGCCTTTGGTGGCCGGCTTGCGCAGCAGGATATTGCCGACCCGATCGCGCTCAGCGTGCAGGTTCTTTTCTTTGGCCCAGGTGAGGATGTGCTGCGCCAGCGCTTCTTCATGATAAGAAGGGTGCGGGATAGAACAGATCTTGGCGAAAATATCCCACAGCGGCTGTGGCGAAAGCTGAGACAATTCAGACACTATAAGTCTCCTGTGACGGCAGGCTCCGACAGGACGGGCGTGCCGCGCGGTTAAGGTGAGCGGGTATCTGTGCGTCGTGGCACGATCGTCAGAGAATATCACTTTATTTCCGGCGGTGCGCCCCCCGTATTGTGCGGTTTAAGCGCTTGATCACACGGCTTCGCGGCGGGAACGCTCGCTTTTTCAGCATCAATCACCGAAAAGCCGCCCGGCGGAAATCGCGAGGTTTTCCTCGGTACAGCTGGAATTCAACGCGGCCAGTCTCTATAATCTCGCGCAACCTTTTTTCCCCTGAACTATAAAGTAAGCCGCTTCACCAACCGGCTGGGACACGATTCTATGAGCGAAAAATACGTTGTTACCTGGGATATGCTGCAAATACATGCACGCAAGCTGGCGCACCGCCTGCTGCCTGCCGACAAATGGACCGGCATCATTGCCGTCAGCCGCGGCGGCCTGGTGCCGGCGGGCCTGCTGGCGCGCGAGCTGGGCATCCGCTATGTGGATACCGTCTGCATTTCCAGCTATGACCATGACAACCAGCGCGAAATGAAAGTGCTCAAGCGCGCCGAAGGCGACGGTGAAGGCTTCATCGTGGTGGACGATCTGGTGGATACCGGCGGCACCGCAAAAGCGATTCGCGACATGTACCCGAAAGCGCATTTCGTCACCATCTTCGCCAAGCCGGCGGGCCGTCCGCTGGTGGACGACTACGTGATCGACATCCCGCAGGACACCTGGATTGAGCAGCCGTGGGACATGGGCGTCAGCTTCGTTCCCCCTATCGGCGGTCGCTAAGCCCAGCCAGTTCCAAGTCAACGCCCGGTTATGCCGGGCGTTTGTTTAATGATAAACGTGATGGCGTTGTCAGGCTTACCGAAGGCAAGATATAAAAAAATAAGGAAAATCAATTTATTGATTTTCGGCCGTTGACCACAAAGGAGGAAAAACCACGCTTTTTCCTCCTTTGTCAGCCGCCTGACGCCCGGTTATGCCGGGCGTTTGCGTTATCTTGGTTTATCCCGCCAGAGTTAGGTACACTACCTCCAGTTAAGTAGGCCTGTTGCGGCCTATAGCCAGATTTACGGAGGCTGTTGTTACCATGGCACAGGCCAACCTTTCTGAAATTCTTTTCAAGCCCAAATTCAAACACCCTGAAACCTCGACGCTGGTGCTGCGCGCGCGCAACAAAGTGAGCGCCGCCATGCATTCCGCATTGGAAGGCGACACCACCGGCAGCTGGTACCGCATGCTGAATCCGCTGCTGTGGGCCTGGCGCGGCGTCAGCCCGATCGAAATTCACGAAGTGCTGGCGCGCATCGCCGCCTCGGACGCCGAGCGCAGCAATCCGCAGCGGCTGGATACCGTGGTGGGCTACCGCAACGGCAACTGGATCTACGAGTGGATCCATCAGGGCATGCAGTGGCAGCAGCGGGCGACGGAGCAGCAGGATCCGCTGCTCGGCGGCGAGTACTGGCTGAAGGCCGCGAGCCTGTACAGCATCGCCGGCTACCCGCATCTGAAGGGCGACGAGTTGGCTGAACAGGCGGAGATGCTCGCCAACCGCGCTTATGAAGAGGCGGCGCTGCTGTTGCCGTATCAGTTGAAAGAGCTGGAGTTCCGCATCGAAGGCGGCGGTTGCGTCACCGGTTTCCTGCACATGCCCGAGAAGGGCGAAGCGCCGTTCCCGACGGTGCTGATGTGCGGCAGTCTCGATACGCTGCAGACTGACTATCATCGCCTGTTCCGCGACTACCTGGCGCCGCACGGCATCGCCATGCTGACGCTCGACATGCCGTCGATAGGTTCCTCCTGCAAATGGAAGCTGACGCAGGACTCCAGCTACCTGCACCAACAAGTGTTGATCCAGCTGGCCTCGGTGCCGTGGGTGGATCATCAGCGGGTGAGCGCCTTCGGCTTCCGCTTCGGCGCCAACGTGGCGGTGCGGCTGGCCTATCTGGAGCCGCAGCGGCTGCGCGGCGTGGCCTGCCTGGGGCCGGTGGTGCATCGCCTGCTGTGCGACAGCAGCACCCAGCTGAACGTGCCGGACATGTATATGGACGTGCTGGCCAGCCGCATGGGCATGGCCAATGCCTCCGACAACGTGCTGAAGGTGGAGCTGAACAGCTACTCGCTGAAAATGCAGGGGCTGCTGGGGCGCCGTTGCCCGACGCCGATGATCTCCGGCTACTGGGAGCGCGATACGCTCAGCCCGAAAGAAGAGTCGCAGCTGATCGTCACCTCCTCGGTGAGCGGCAAGCTGGTCGCCATCCCGCGCACCCCGGTTTACGACAGCTTCCACCGGGCGTTGCTGCAGATGTCCGGTTGGCTGAGGGACAAAATGCGTTAATTAGTTGCTAAATTTTAACAGTTTGTTAAAAAGAGTGGTCTACATTGAGGAGGTTAGAGAATGACGTTACCGAGTGGTCACCCTAAAAGCCGACTAATGAAACGTTTTGCCAGCTTGGGGCCGTACCTGCGTGAAGGGCAATGTGAAAACGACCGTTTTTTCTTTGATTGTTTGGCCGTCTGCGTCAATGTAAAGCCCGCTCCGGAGAAGCGTGAGTTCTGGGGCTGGTGGATGGAGCTGCAGGCGGAAGAGGCGCGCTTCACCTATTCGTACCAATTCGGCCTGTTCGACAAGGAAGGCGACTGGACGGCGCAAAACATTAAGGATGATGAAGTGAACGCCAAGCTGGAAGACACCCTGCGCGACTTCCATCGCCGCCTCGGCGAGCTGCTGGCGACCATGGAGCTGGGGCTGGAACCCGCCGACGATTTCAAAGAAAAACTGATCAAACTCTCCGCCTGACCCCGTTTGACCACGTATTGTGCTGATTTCGCGTTGTGCCTGTTGGCATAACGCGTCTCTCCTGTTACAAAGACCTTTGCACCCTTATTCTCATCATACCCTATAGCTTTCGAGTTGCGGCTAGGCGGCAAGCGCAGGAATCCCCAGGAGCTTACTGAGGTAAGTGACTGGGGTGAGTGCGTGCAGCCAACAACGCTGCAGCTTGAAAGATGACGGGTATATTACACGGCAGAAATACTATGAACGGCAGCCAGACATTGGTTGTGAAATTGGGCACCAGCGTGTTGACCGGCGGATCGCTGCGTCTGAACCGCGCCCACATCGTCGAATTGGTGCGCCAGTGCGCGCAGCAACACGCCGCGGGCCACCGCATCGTTATCGTCACTTCCGGCGCCATCGCCGCCGGGCGCGAACACCTGGGCTACCCCGAGCTGCCCGCCACCATCGCCTCCAAGCAGCTGCTGGCGGCGGTGGGGCAGAGCCGGCTGATCCAGCTGTGGGAACAGCTGTTCTCCATTTACGGCATCCACGTCGGGCAGATGCTGCTGACGCGCGCCGATCTGGAAGACCGCGAGCGCTTCCTCAACGCGCGCGACACCATGACGGCGCTGCTGGACAACCGCATCGTGCCGGTAATCAATGAGAACGACGCCGTCGCCACCGCCGAAATCAAGGTGGGCGACAACGATAACCTGTCGGCGCTGGCGGCCATTCTGGCCGGGGCCGACAAACTGCTGCTGCTGACCGATCAGCAGGGCCTCTACACCGCGGATCCGCGCAACAACCCGCAGGCCGAACTGATCCGTGAAGTGCACGGCATCGACGACGCGCTGCGCGCCATCGCCGGCGACAGCGTCTCCGGTCTGGGCACCGGCGGCATGGGCACCAAGCTGCAGGCGGCCGACGTGGCCTGCCGCGCCGGCATCGACGTGGTGATCGCCGCCGGCAGCAAGCCGGGCGTGGTGGCGGACGTGATCGAAGGCAAACCGGTGGGCACCCGTTTCCACGCGCTGGAAACTCCGCTGGAAAATCGCAAGCGCTGGATCTTCGGCGCGCCGCCGGCCGGTGAGATCACCGTCGACGACGGCGCGGTGGAAGCGATGATGGCGCGCGGCAGCTCGCTGTTGCCGAAGGGTATCCGCGAAGTGAAGGGCGATTTCTCGCGCGGCGAAGTGATCCGCATCCGCAACCTGGCGGGGCGCGATCTGGCGCACGGCGTCAGCCGCTATAACAGCGATGCGATGCGCATGATCGCCGGGCACCACTCGCAGGAAATCAGCGAGATCCTCGGTTACGAATACGGTCCGGTGGCAGTGCACCGCGACGATATGATTGTCAGTTAAGGAGTGAGCATGCTGGAGCAGATGGGGAAGGCCGCCAAGCAGGCCTCCTGGCAGCTGGCGGTGCTGAGCACGGCGAAGAAGAATCAGGTGCTGTCGGTGATGGCCGACATGCTGGAAGCCAACAGTGAAGCGATCCTGCTGGCGAACGAACAAGACATGGCGCAGGCGCGCGCCACCGGCATGAGCGAAGCGCTGCTCGATCGCCTGCTGTTGACCCCGGCGCGGCTGGCGGCGATCGCCAACGACGTGCGCCAGGTGTGCCGCCTGAACGATCCGGTCGGCCATGTGCTGGACGGCAACCTGCTGGACAGCGGGCTGAAGCTGGAGCGCCGCCGGGTGCCGCTCGGCGTGATCGGCGTGATTTACGAGGCGCGGCCGAACGTCACCATTGACGTCGCCAGCCTGTGCCTGAAAACCGGCAACGCAGTGATCCTGCGCGGCGGTAAAGAGACGCATAATACCAACCAGGCCACAGTGAAAGTGATCCAGCAGGCGCTGGAACAGTGCGGCCTGCCAGCGGCGGCGGTGCAGGCGATCGACAGCCCGGATCGCGCGCTGGTGAACGAACTGCTGCGCCTGGATCGCTATGTCGACATGCTGATCCCGCGCGGCGGCGCCGGCCTGCACAAGCTGTGCCGCGAGCAATCGACCATCCCGGTGATCACCGGCGGCATCGGCGTGTGCCATACCTACGTGGATGCCGATGTCGATTTCGACAAGGCGCTGACGGTGATTGAAAACGCCAAGATCCAGCGCCCAAGCGCCTGTAACTCGCTGGAGACGCTGCTGGTGAACCGCAGCATCGCCGCCGAGTTCCTGCCGGCGCTGAGCGCCAAAATGGCGGCGGCGGGCGTGACGCTGCACGCGGCGGAAAACGCGCTGCCGCTGCTGCAGGGCGGCCCGGCGACGGTGGTGCCGGTGAATGCGGAGGATTACGACGACGAATGGCTGTCGCTGGATCTGAACGTGCTGCTGGTGGACGATATCGATCAGGCCATCGATCACATCCGCACCCACGGCACTAACCATTCCGACGCGATCCTCACCCGTTCGCTCAGCAGCGCCGAGCACTTCGTGCGCGCGGTGGACTCCTCGGCGGTGTACGTCAACGCCAGCACTCGCTTCACCGACGGCGGCCAGTTCGGCCTGGGCGCAGAAGTGGCGGTGAGCACCCAGAAACTGCACGCCCGCGGCCCGATGGGCCTGGACGCGTTGACCACCTACAAGTGGATCGGCTACGGCGACGATCTGGTGCGCAGCTAAGGCCGGATTGCGGTCATAAAGAGGTCAGGGCGCACCATGCTGCGCCCTGATTGTTTTTGGAAAAGAGGGTCTGCACGACAGTCTGGTTGCTTGCAAAACAACCAAACGCCCCGGCGGCTATTGACTCATTTCGTGCACGGGTCTACCTTGTTCAACGCACTTCCGGCTTGCCCCGCAGGCCCGGCTCGATGCCGATATAGCTCAGTTGGTAGAGCAGCGCATTCGTAATGCGAAGGTCGTAGGTTCGACTCCTATTATCGGCACCACTCCCTCTCCAGACTCCATTTGCTTACCCTTTCGCCGGTTAAACAACCGTTTAATTAATCACTGTTATAATTACCCCTGTTGAGCCTTGATGGGTGAATGTTTTCACCTCAAGCATTGCGATGCGGCGCTCTGCGGAGCGGCATCCGTTTTTTGGACATGCCGGTGGTTCGGTGAGAAGTAAGGAGAAGTGCACTATGAGCAGAAAAGACAAGCTCGCGGCGGCCCTGCTGGCCATCTTCCTGGGTGGGCTGGGCATTCATAAGTTTTACCTGGGGATGAAGTGGTGGGGGCTGTTCTACCTGCTGTTCTGCTGGACGGGGATCCCGGCGATTGTCGGCTTTATCGAAGGCATTATTTATCTGTTCCAGTCGGAAGAGAAGTTCAACCAGAAATACAATCCTGGTCTGATTTAAGGCTTTGCTGGCGGCGCTTCCTGCTAAGGGAAGCGCCGTTTTTCATTCCGTTATTGTTTCTTCATCATCTTGCCGCGCATTTCTTCACTCATCATTTTATTCGAGCTGGAAATTACGCAGTTATATTGCTTGCCTTGGTTAATGATCATAAAGGTGCTGACCGGATTTTTAAAATCCTTGTCGATGGTGAAATAAATATAGGCCTGCGGCAATGCGGCCGGTTTAAAGGCGCCGAAGGCATACACATCCGCCAGGCCCAGCGCGGAGAGATCGACCGTCAGTTCCATGGGCTTCATGGAATCCGGCGATGGGAACATCGATTTGGCCGACATCATCATGCTGCTGCTGTTGATGGTGTAATCGGTTTTAACCTTCATGCCCATATATTTCGATTCCGGCATGGAAAGTTCTTTTTTGCAGGCGGCGTCATGCTGCGGCGCCGGGCTGCCGTTTTCCATCACGGCGTGCACGTGTTCCAGCGTCACTTCTGCGTTGCCGGTGGTAGGTTGCGCATCGGCCGCGTAAGCCGCGCCGCTGAAGGCGACCACAGAGGTAAGGATAATGCCCGTAACGATTTTCATTGTCGATCTCCGGAATGCTAATAATGATATTAATTGCGGTGTGTAGCCTATTGGCCTGATAAAACGCAAAGTGGCCCGTTCCGTGGAGATAAAATAGCCTCGGAATTTTTATAATAAATAGCGTGTCACCCACGCGGTGCGCGAGGTTTGTTTAATTGTATTGAGAGTCTTTATCTTTTGTTTTTCAGTCTGTTTACCTGCATATAAAGAGTATGTATAAACATAGTCAATGTTTAGAATATGCACAAATTATTGCGGTTTTTTTCACTTTCATTTTTCTATTTTTAACAGGGTTATAAATATTACATTGAGAAACAGGGAGTTGTCTTTTCTACGTTAAAATCACGCAGTGAAGCATTATTTATGTAATCTTCATAGTCACAGAAATAACGCTGAAATTATTATCTTTCTATTTAACGGCTAATTATTCATGGCATAGGCTTCAACCCCTTGCGTTTCCTGCGCTAGAATCAGGCGGTTTTCTCGTGGAAAAGGATATCGCCATGGCCGCCTGGGCGCTTTTGATTGTCGGTTGGGTGTTGATTTGGCAGGATCACCCGGTTTGGGGTGTGCTGTGCATCGCGCTGTTTGCCGTGCTGCAATGGGCGAAGTACGCCGCTAAAAGCGAGCAAGAACCCGAAGAGGCGGCAGAGTGGCGCAAGACCGACTGGCATTCGCAGCCGATTGAAATGGCGCACGCCGGCGACAGCGACCGGCAGATTGGCGGCGTGGGGGAACTGGGCATGGGCGGCCCCAGCTTTTGGACGCTGCTGCTGCGCGACGGGGCGATTGTGCATGGCGCCTGTGCCGCGCCGCAGGACGTGGACGACGGCAAGCTGCGCCTGATCCCGACCCGCGGCCGCGAGGGGGAGGGGCTGACGGTCTATGAGCCTGCTGCCCGGGTGATGTACGCGCTGCCGGCATTGACCGATCGCGAGCAGGACGCGTTGGCCGCCGGCTCCGCCGAGGCGCTGGCGCGACTGCGGGCGACGTGTCGGCAGGTGGAGGCCACGCCGTTGCACCTTGTACGCGGTCTGTGGGTGCCGCAGTGGGTAGCGGATCCGGCGGATCGGCTGGAGATCGCCTTACCCAACGGCCGGATGCTGGCGGCGCGCTCGATGTTGCCGGCGGATCTGCGCCAGGCGGACGATCCTGCCGCGCTGCTGCACACGCCGCCTTATGAGCTGCTGCTGGATAACCGGCCGACCGATCGCTTCGTGCGCGATCTCGAACGCGTGGCGGGATCCCCGTCGGGTGACGGCTTGAGCGTCGGCGGCTGCCAGTTCCACGGCGAGCATATCGTCGATGGTCTGTATCATCTGTACTTCGCCGGCGAGTGGTTCAGCCTGCTCTCTTACGCGCATAAACCGGCGGGCGGGCGCGGTTCGGACACCACCTTTTTCGTCGAGCGGGTCGAGCCGCAAGACGGCGGGGTTTTTGTGATTGAATGGGATGCTTACAGCGTGGGGCCCGACGGGCGTGAGCCGCGCGTGCCGGCCCCGCCGGTATTGGTTATCGCGGTGAGTTGGCAGGAAACGCCGCTGCAGTTGCCAACGGCCAACAACCGCGTGACCGTGCGCTTGCCCAACGCCACGGCGTAAGGCTTAAGGCAACACCCTGACTTCGCCGTTGTGCAAGGTCAGCACCGCGATTGGGCTGCCGGAGAAGCACTCCTTAAAGATCCAGTCGCTGGGCCGAAACGCCGCCGCAGGAAGGCCGGCTTGCCACTCCTCCCACTGCGGGGCCGGCTTATCCGGCGGTAAAGAGAAAGAGACCAGCCAACCGGCTTCGCAGTGCGCCATTTGACCGGTTGGGCGGGTGAAAGTATGCGCATCTGCCAGCTCCATCACCGGCGGTAAAACCTCGAAGGCGATGATCGGCACGCCGGCCACGCTCTGCGGCTGAGGAAAGCGCACGGCGGTCACGCCGTTCATCGTGATGGGGCTGTCTTCGGTGCCGGGCTGGCGCGGCTCCTGCCGGTTTACCCAGCTGCCTTTTGGCAGGGTGATTTCACCGAACGGTTTTGCCGCCTCGAGCGTCAGGTAACTGCGCCGATTCCAGCGTTCTTCCGCCCGCTGGCTCTTGAGATCCTGAAGGGCAATGTCGATCAGCATCAGCGCGAACGCCACCGGGTAGATCGCCAGCGCCGAGGCCAACAGATAGCCGCCCCAGGAAAGCGGCGGGCGCGGGCGGCCGCAGCGGGCGGCGGCGTATCGCCAGCCCCACCAGGCGAGCAGGATGCCGGCGAGCAGCAGGGCCAATAACAGCGCCAGCAGGCCGGCGGCGCCGGCGCCATAACCTAACAGCATGGCAAGTTCCTTATGTTCACGGCGTGGTGGAGCGATAGCGAACGAAGTAGGGCAGCGCCGGGGTCTCCCCGTCATCGTCATAGTGGCTTTCCGGTTCGATCACGGTTTGGCGCGTGTCGTCGCGCCCGTTGTACCGGTACTCCAACGGCTGTCGGTAGCGCACTTCGGATGAGCGCAGATCGAAAATCAGCGAAAGACGCGCATCGCCGTTATCCGTTTGGGCGACCAGCTTATCGTTGCCCGCCCAGAGCTGATACAGCGATTTATCGCCGGTCTCCAGCAGCACCTTCAACTGCCCGTCGGATTGATAACGCAGAAGCTGATACAGTCCTCTGTCCAGCGTTTGCGCGATCAGGTAGATGCCGCCGTCCGGGGCCTGCGCGCTTTCCTTGACGCGCACCAGCAGCCAATGCAGTTCAGTCACCTCGCCGGTTTTACCGTTAACGGCGATGTGTAACGCGCCGGAGCCGAGCACCGGGTTCATCCAGAAATGCACGCGATCGCCATCAACGGCGGTAAAAATCTCGGGCATGGATTTGCGCTTACCGGAGGCGTAAGCCGTCGGTGACTCCTCCTCGCCGCGCTCAAAGCCCAGCAGTTGCCGCGCGTCCAGCAGCGCCGGCAGATCCAGCGTCTGCCGCCAATGGGCGCCGAAGTCCGGGCTGTAGAATACGCCTTCGGTGCTGATGAGATACAGCGCGCGTTTTCCCGGTTGCGCCACCAGTTTGCCGCCGACAAAGGAAGGCCGGTTGTCGTCGCCCTCCGGCCAGGGGATCAGCGCCCCGATGGTGCCCCGTTGCACATCAACCAGCCTGCGGCCCTCAGAGAGAAAAAGCACGCACTCCTGTTCGCCGCACACCGCATCGTGGATCAAGTCGTCGAGTTCCCCCAGCATCTGTAACCCTTTTGGGCCGGCAAACAGCACCTGGCTGAGGTAGTTGGCCGCCCAGCCGTAAAAGCTATTGTATGCGCGGTCTTCACTTCTTTTGCTGGTGAGCAGCAGAGCGCCGTCCTGCGCCGGGTAGCTGTGGATGAGATCGTAACGGGCTATCGTCGGCAACGCCTGGTCGCCCTGAGTCCATTGCCACTGCGCATAGCGTTGCTCAGGGGCGAGCAAATAGACGCCCAGCGCGCTGGCCAAAAACAGCGTCAGGATAATAAGGGGTCTTTTATAAAGCGCTAACGTCATCATTTCAGCTCCGTCACCTGAGCCTGCCGCCATAACCTGCGGCGCAGATTTCGCAGGTATTTAAACGTTTTAAACGTGCGGTGCTGGTCAAAAGAGTACAGGCGGCAGATCTGGGCGAAACCCTCGAACAACAGCGCCAGGCCACTGACCATCAGCATCAGCAACAGAATAATCGGCGGCAATTCGCTGCCGAGACGCTTCAGGGTCCAGGCATCCAGATAAAAGCCCGCCGGGGTATCGGCGTTATCCACTACCGTCATGCCGAGCACAAAACACGCCACGATTGCCCCAAAAATGAAGACAACGCGCGCGCACAGGTTAAGGCCGGCTTCGGTGAAGTAGCGGCTGCCGCCGATGAGATAGGTTTGGCGATCTCGATGATTGATGATCCCACGCACCGTCGGCAACTCGGGGACGGTGTCGTTCTCGCAATACAGCACCTGCAGCGGATCGCCTTTGGCGATGAAAAGCGGATGTTGCCGACGAAATACCGGATGCAGTTTGGTATTGGGGACATTGAGCGCGCGGGTCGTCAACGCAAAGTGCGTCTCCTTCTGGCGCCACGCATACGTATCCAAATACTGCACCTGCCGCCGGAGTTCATAGTGGCGGAGTTCGTAGCTCAGGGCGTTGACCGTCTCGATGTCGGAGGCTTCGACGCCCTCGGGGAGGGGAAACTCGGTTTGTGGCGTTGCGGGCACTGGCGCGGCGTCTGCGCGGACGGCCCGGTATTTGATGCCGGGGATTTTCAGGCTGAGCGAGCCGGGCGGCGTGACGTCTTGCCCCTGCAGCACGCGATCCAGCGCCCGGAGCAGGCGCCTGCGGCCGCGGTGCCCGATCAGCAGGAGCTCCGAACCGATGAACAGCACCATGCCGATGCCGATAAGGCCGGCGATGATGGCGATAAAGAACAGGACGACGGTCAGCCAGGAATCTTCCCCGTCCATGATGAAAAAGGCCGCCGGGAAACCGCCGGCCAGCACCGCGCCCAGCAGCAGCAGGGCGAAGTATTTCAGCTTGTATTTCAGCGTTCTGTCCGGCTCCAGCCGGCCTTTTGTCCCGTGCACCAGCCAGTGCAGCCAGTAGCTGCCGTCTTGCAGGCGGTGGGCGCCGATCTTCACCCGATCGCCGGCGGCGAGCCTGGCCAGCAGATTTTCGCTGTCGCTGAAGTCGTCACGGTAAAAAAAGAATGTCTGGCCGGAGGCGATGATCCTCACCAGGTTGTCGGGCGCCGTCTGCTGGCAGGCGCATTGTTCGACGGTCACATTAAAAAATTGGGTTTGCATATCATTCCCTGTCAGCGGGCGTGGCCCGAAAATTCTTCCCTGGCGCCGGCTGGTCAGCGCTTTTTCATCAGCGGCAGCATGCGCACCAGCGCATTGTCCTTGACGATATAGTGGTGGAACAGTGCGGCGGTGGCATGCAGGCCGATCAGCCAGTAGCCGAATGACGCCAGCGTTTTGTGCCAGCCGATAATCGTCCGCGCCTGCGGCCGATCGGCCACGTCGGCGAACGGCATCGGCAGGCCGAACAGAAACCACTCCTTGCCGCCCAGATAGCGCGAATACACCCCCAGCACCGGCAGTGTCAGCAGCAGCAGGTAAATCAGGGTGTGCGTCAGGTGCGCCAGGCCGGTTTGCCACTTCGGTGGTCTGGGCGCGATGGCGGGCGAGGGGCGGCGCCAGCGCAGGAACAGGCGGGCGATCATCAGCGCAAACACCGTTACGCCGCAGCTGAAGTGGGTGACAACCAGCACGTACCAGGGGGCGCTGCCCGGTTCGGCAAAGCCCCGCAGCTCGATGGTGACGCAGGTGATGACCAGCAGGATCGCCACCAGCCAGTGCAGGCGAATTTGCCACGGCATGTAGGTGTTCTGCACCGGGTTACCTTTTGATGTTAAAGGGTCTGTGCGCCGATGGTAACGAAATGTTACATCGGAGGAAAGCGCGTGCGCGCAATTTAGGCAAAACGCCAGGTTCAACTCACTTATTAAGCTATTGGCTTAGTGAGATATGCGCCTGGCGATAGGTGAGCGTCGCAAGTTATGAAGCTAATAAACGATAGGTTCAGAGGCTGGCAGCTTATTAAGCGATGAAGCGGATTACGCCGCAGCCCTCGCTGCGGCGCCTGAGATCAGTTCAATTTGGCCTTGGCGAAATCGCTGCCGTTCACGTCCACCACGTAGCCGCTCAGGTTGCTGCGGGTGGCGTAGAACACTTTGCCGGTGGCCAGCGGCAGCCACGGCGCCTGTTTGGCGAAGATCACCTGCGCCTGTTGATACAGCTTGGCGCGCGCCTGTGGCTGGTTCTCCTGGATCGCCTGCTGGATCAGCCGGTCGTAATCCTTATCGCACCAGCGCGCCACATTGGCGCCGCTCTGCACGCCGGCGCAGCCGAGCAGGGTGGCGAAGTTGTCCGGATCGCCATTGTCCGATACCCAGCCGTACAGCGCGCTCTGTTGCTCGCCTTTGCGCAGCCCGGCCAGATACTGGCCCCACTCCCAGGTGACGATCTTGGCCTTCACGCCCACCTTCGCCCAGTCGCTCTGGATCATCTCGGCGATGCGTTTCGAGTTCGGGTTGTAAGGGCGCTGTACCGGCATCGACCAAATGTCGGTTTCAAAGCCCTGTTCCAGCCCGGCCTGCTTCAGCAGCTCGCGCGCCTTCTGCGGATCGTAGGCGTACTCCGGCAGTGTGTCGTTGTAGCCCAGCATGCCCGGTGGCAGCAGCGAATTGGCCGGCGTGCCGCTGTCTTTGAACACCGCGGCGACGATCGCTTTCTTGTCTACCGCGTAGCTCAGCGCCTGGCGCACCAGCAGGTTGTCGAACGGTTTTTTCTGGGTGTTGAACGCCAGATAGCCGACGTTCAGCCCGGTAATGTCGTGCAGCTGCAGGTTGCCGTCGGCCTTGATGGCGGCGAACTGTTCCGGCAGCGGCGCGGGGATGATCTGGCATTCGTTGGTTTTCAGCTTGGCCAGCCGGGTTTGCGGATCCGGCGTAATCGAGAAGATCAGGTGCTTGCTGGCCACTTCGCCCTGCCAGTAGTGCGGGTTGGCGGTGTAGCGGATCAGCGAATCCTGCTTGTACTGCTGCAGCGCAAACGGCCCGGTGCCGATCGGCCAGTTGTCGACGTATTCCGGCGTGCCCTTTTTCAGCATCGCGTCGGCGTATTCGGCGGACAGGATCGAGGCGAAATCCATCGCCCAGTCGGCGACGAAGGCGGCGTTGGGCTGGCTCAGCGTGAAGCGCACGTGATGCTCGTCCACCGCTTCCACCTTGGTGATCAGCTTATCCAGGCCCATGTCGGTGAAGTATTCATAGTTGCCGCCGGAGACCTTGTGATACGGGTTAGCGGGATCCTTCTGCCGCATCACGGTGAACACCACGTCTTCGGCGTTGAAGTCGCGCGTTGGGGTGAAGTATTTGTTGCTGTTGAATTTCACGCCCTGGCGCAGGGTAAAGATGTAGGTCTTGCCGTCCGGGCTGACGCTCCACTCGGTGGCCAGCGACGGGGCGGGGGTTTTATCGCTTTCGCGCAGCGTCACCAAGCGGTTGTACAGCACCTGCGAGGTGGCGATAAAGGTCGGCCCGGAGCTGGAGAGCTGCGGGTTGAACGATTCCGGCGAGGCGACGGTGCAGTACACCAGCGCATCGGAAGCGGCCAGCGCGCCGCCCGCCGACAACAGGCCGCAGCCGGCCAGCACCAATCCGGCGATAGGGTGTTTTAAAAACGTCAAGGCAAGATCCTCAGGTGGAGTGGGCCGTTACCGGCGAATTGATCTAACTATAGATAACGGATGGCGAGATCGGGAACAAGCGTCTCATCGGTGCATTCTGTGCGCCCCGCGTTGCTTGCCTTTACGGCGCAGATCTACACTGCTGGGCAAACAGTCACTGCAAGGATTTCCCGATGAGCCACTTTCGTCCTGTCGCCCTCGAACACGCCAGCCGCCTGCTGAACCACGGCCCGACGGTATTGATCACCAGCCGCAGCCGCGACGGCGCCAAACGCAACGTGATGGCCGCCGCCTGGTCGATGCCGGTGGAGTTCAGCCCGCCGCGCATCGCCATTGTGGTGGACAAAGGGGCGCACAGCCGGCAAATGATCGAGGAGAGCGGCGCATTCGGCATTTGCGTGCCGGCGGCCATGTTCATCGACGCCACCTACGCGGTCGGCAGCGTGTCCGGGCTGGATGACGACAAGTTCGCCCGCTTTCACATCGCCGCTGCGCCGAGCGCTACGCTGCAGGTGCCGCTGATCGAACAGGGTTGCGTGGCGTGGCTGGAGTGCCGATTATTGCCGGAAAGCGGCGCGCAGGAAAAATACGACACCTGCTTCGGCGAGGTGTTGAGCGCGGCTGCGGACGAGCGGGTGTTCCAGCAAGGGCGCTGGAACTTCACCGCCGCCAATGCGGATCTGCACACCATTCATCATCTGGGGGCCGGCAACTTCGTGCGCAGCGGCGAGACGCTGCGGGCCAAACCGCTTTAATCGGCTTCGCGCCCGCGGTCGGCATCATAGCGCTCGCGGGCGGCGTCCAGCTCGGGGAAGTGGTATTCCGCCCATCGGTCCAGCGCCGTCAGCGTCTCGACCAGCGAGCGGGCGACGGCGCTGAGCCGGTATTCCACATGCGCCTGATTCTTTTCACTTAAATCCAGCCGTTCGAGCAGCCCGTTGCGTTCCAGCTGGCGCAGCGTTTGCGTCAGCACCTTCTGCGAAATGCCGTCGATGCGGCGCAGCAGCTCGCCGTTGCGCATCGGGCGCTGCGCCAGCGCAGGCAGGATCAGCATCACCCACTTGCCGGAAATCAGCGCCAGCGCATCGCGCGCGGAACACTTGCTCGAATAGACGTCGCCGGGATAAGCCATTGGGGGTTACCTTCAGGTGCGTAATTGCCAAGGGGGCGATAAAACCACAGCATAACAGCACCACCTTACAACGGGAGACACAGGATGAACGTGCTGATTGTGCTGGCTCACCCCGAGCCGCATTCTTTCAATGCCCATTTGGCCGAACAGGCGCGGCAGGCCTGGCTGGCGCAGGGGCATCAGGTGAAAACGGTCGATCTGTATCAGGAGGGGTTTGATCCGCGCGAGGGCGCCGGCCACTACCCCAGCAGAAAGCGGGCGGACAGGTTCGATGCGATGCAGGAACAGCGCCATCACTGGACGATCCAGGCGCTGCCGGCGGAGATCCGGCGGCATATCGAGCTGCTGCGCTGGGCGGATACGCTGGTGCTGCAGTTCCCTTTCTGGTGGTTCGGCGCGCCGGCTATCATCAAGGGCTGGATGGATCGGGTGTTCGTTTACGGCGGGATCTACGACAGCCGCCACCGCCATGAGAACGGCGTAATGCGCGGCAAACGGGCGCTGCTGACCGTCACCGCCGGCGCTTCCGCACAGGCCTGCGCGCCGAATGGGCGCGACGGCGACATGCGGCTGATGCTGTGGCCAATCATGCATGCGCTGCACTATATCGGCTTTAGCGTGCTGGAGCCGTTCCTGGTCTATGGCGTGCGCGGCGGGTTGGCGGGTGAAGCTCTGCAGGCGCAAAACGCCGCGTTGGCGCAGGTGACACAGGCGTACCGGGACGGTTTGAACGCGTTTTCCGCCTGGCCGGCGGTGCCGTTCAACCGCAATGAAGATTTTGACGCCGATCTGGCGCTGAAGCCCGGCGCGCCGGTGTACAGCCCGTTCGTGCGGCACTGCGATCCGGCTTAGAACCCGGCCTTCAGCAGTTCCTCGCGCAAATCGTCGATAATCGCCGGTTCGATGTCGGGGAACTGCTGCTGAATATCGGCGATGGCTTCGGCTACGCTGGGGCCGGCGAAAGTGCCGGAGAAGGGCACCAGCGGCAGATTCGCGTCGCTGTCCGGCAGTTCACCGCGGATGGTGCCGGTGATCATGCCCGCTTTTTTTTCCGCCGTGAGGTCGTACTCCCCCACGTTTTTGTCGATCGGTTTCATTGGCCGCCTCGCTGTCGGTGAGTGTTTACCCTGTCTGTTAAAGCATAGTGTTTCAGGCAATGAATACCAATCAATGTATATAATATTAATATAAAACAAAGTGATGCGCGATTTGTCGTTTGACGTTCACCGGGGGCCGGCGCTATGCTCGTGGCGCTAAAGGAACCTTCCTCACTGACAGGGACAGACGACATGAAAAGACTGAAAAGCGCGGCGCTGTTGTTGCCGCTGTTGGCGCTCAGCGCCTGCACTCATCACCTCAGCAGCGCCGAGCAGCATGCCAAACACTACGTTTATCAAACCCGCGACGACTTCGATCCGCAATTCCGCACCGATGTGAACGGCAGCATTAAAAACGCCGTGCCGATGTTCGAACAGTTCTACCAGCAGGGGAAAAAGGATCGCGCGGCGGGCGTGGCGCGCAGCGAGGCGCAGAAAAAGGCCGATTACCTGGCCAGCGCGGAGTTCCAGCAGAACATGGAACACAAAACCATTTTCATCAATCGCGCCTACAGCAGCGCCGACAATCCTAAGCGCCGCCAGGTGCTCTCGCAGGAAGCGGTGGGTGCCTATTGGGACGGCTACGAGGGACGCTGACTTAATCCCTCACAAATAGAAGGTAATAAAAACTGGTCTTCTGGCGGTTATTTGATTATAAAAACCGCCGCTAAGGACGATGTTCATAGATGAAACCAGGAGTGTTTATGTTGGCAAAAGCTAAGCGTTCGTTCGCCGCCGCCGTCGTATTGATGTTGGCGCTGCCCGCGGTTCAGGCCGCGGATTACCGTGCGGGCGAGCAATATACCCGGCTGGATAAGCCGGTGGCCGCCGCGCCGGCGGTGGTGGAGTTCTTCTCCTTCTACTGCGGCCCTTGCTATCAGTTCGCCGAAACCTACCGCGTAGGCGGCACCGTGGCGCAGGCGCTGCCCGCCGGTGAGAAAGTCACCAAATATCACGTCAGCCTGATGGGCAAACTGGGCAATGCGCTGACCGAAGCCTGGGCGGTGGCGACGGTGCTGGGCGTGGAAGACAAGATTGAAGGCGCGATGTTCGACGCGGTGCAGAAACAGCGCGCCGTCAACGGCGCCGACGATATTCAGCGGGTGTTTACGGCGGCCGGCATCGATGCCGCCACCTATGAAAACGCGCGCCACAGCCTGCTGGTCAAAGGATTGATCGCCAAGCAGAACGAAGCGGTGAAAGCGTTCGAGGTGCGCGGTACTCCGTCGTTCTACGTGGCAGGCAAATACAAGATAGACAATGCCGGCATGGCCAGCACCAGCGTTGAAGGCTACGCCAAAGAGTACGCGGCGGTGGTGCGCTATCTGTTGGATACGCAGCCTTAAGGCGATGCCTCCCGGCACCCGATGATCTGTGATCGCGGCGCCAAATCCCCCGCTCGCCATTGATTGTGTGTTAACGGATTGTTATGGTGTTTTTCTGTTCAACGGCGCAGCACCGCTGCTGTTTGAAGGGAGAGATCATGACGGCATTGGCAACGCTCCGGGACGTCGGCTTCGAAGAGTGGCTGGGGAAAATCAACACCGCCTGCGGCCGATTCTGCGCGAAAACGTTGGGGCCCGGCTTCAGCGGGGCGATGCAGGAGTTTCGCGCCCATGCCCTGCACCTGAGCGTGGTCGACGTGTCTCAGGCCCGGCTGTACCGCACGCCGCGTGAGATCGCCCGCAGCGACGGCGCGCACTTTTTCACCGTCATCCAGCTGCGCGGCAGCGCGTTGATGGAGCAGGGCGATCGCCAAACGGTGCTCTCTCCCGGCGACATGACGCTGATCG
Organism: Serratia sp. JKS296; assembly: GCF_900215445.1. Taxonomy (NCBI): domain Bacteria; kingdom Pseudomonadati; phylum Pseudomonadota; class Gammaproteobacteria; order Enterobacterales; family Yersiniaceae; genus Serratia; species Serratia sp. JKS296. The sequence goes on along the minus strand of NZ_OCMX01000001.1, from coordinate 4,052,445 downwards.
ACGCCTCACAGCCCAGCAGCTTCACCTTCCAGCGCGATTCGCGCCAAATCTCTTTGCTATTGCCGCGCGGCTGCCTGCCGCTGCCGCCGCCCTGCGCCCAGCGTCTGGGGGCCGAGCTCAGCGCGGTGCGCCTTAGCCGCCAGCTGGTGCTGAGCAGCATGCAGGATCCTCAGCTCGCCGCGGCGGAAAGCGAGGCGGTGCTGAATGCGCTGGCGGCGCTGCTGCGCCCGGCGTTGGCGCTCGAACAGGCGCGCCCGGAGGGACAACAATCGGTTTTCGACAAGGCGCTGGCGTTGATCGACAGGCATATTCAGTCGGCGCAGCTGCGCCCTGAGTGGGTGGCGGCCGAGTTGGGGGTGTCGTTACGCAGCCTGTATCGGCTGTTCGCCCGTCAGGGGCTGGTGGTGGCGCAGTACATCAGGAACCGCAGGCTGGATCTGTGCGCGCAGGCGCTGCGCAGCGCCGCCGGGCAGGAAAAGCTGGCCGGGGTCGGCCTCGACTGGGGCTTCGCCGATCACAGCCATTTCTCAACCGCTTTCAAGCAGCGTTTCGGCATGTCGCCGAGCGAATACCGTCGGCAGTATCAGTAAGTCAGGGCGCGGGCCAGGCCCGCGCCGCTTCACTCAATAGCGGATGCAGACCGATTTCGACTCGGTGTAGGCATCCAGCCAATCCGGGCCGAAATCGCGGCCGCTGCCCGACTGTTTGAACCCGCCGAACGGCATGTTCGGGTCGATCAGCGTATGGGTGTTGACCCACACGGTGCCGGCCTGAATGCGCGGCGTCAGCGCCATCGCCTGCTGCAGGCTGGTGGTCCACAGGCTGGCGGTCAGCCCGAAGTCGGTGTCATTGGCCTTGCTCAGCGCCTCTTCGGCGCTCGCCACCTGGATCAGGTTGACCACCGGGCCGAACACTTCCTCGCGCGTCAGGTTCAGCCGATCGTCCGGGTTGATCACCAGCGTCGGCGGAATGTAGAAGCCGTTGGCGTCCGGCCCGGCCGCGCCGCCGATAAGCTCGGCGTTTTTCGCCCGGGCGTCGTCCAGGTAGGCCGCCACCTTGTTGCGGTGTGCGAGCGACACCAGCGGGTTGATTTGTGCGCCGGTATCCATCCCCGGCCCGACCGACAGCGATTTCACCGCCTGTTCGAATCCGGCTACCAGCCGATCATAAATCGGCGCTTCAATATAAATTCGCGAGCTGGCGGCGCACACCTGCCCTTGGTTGAGGAAACTGCCGAGCATCAGGCCTTCGATCACCTGCTGCGGATCGGCATCTTTCAGCACGATGGCCGGGTTTTTGCCGCCCAGCTCCAGCGTCACGCGGGTCAGGCGATCCGCCGCCGCGCGCGCGATGCTTTTGCCCACCGGGGTGGAGCCGGTAAAGCTGACTTTGGCGATCAGCGGATGTTCGGTCAGCGCCTTGCCGCACACGGTGCCGCGGCCGGTGACCACGTTGAACACGCCCGGCGGCACGCCGGCTTCGCTCGCCAGTTCGGCGATGCGCAGCAGGGTGAGCGGGGTGGTTTCCGACGGCTTGATGACGATGGAGCAGCCCGCCGCCAGCGCCGGCATCACTTTCCACATGCCGATCATCAGCGGGAAGTTCCAGGGCACGATGCCGGCGACCACGCCGATTGGCTCTTTGCGGGTATAAACCTGATATTTGGCGCCCGGCGGCATCGGAATGGAGACGTCCAGCGTCTGGCCGGTGATTTTGGTCGCCAGCCCGGCGGTGTAACGCATCCAGTTCAGGGTGCTGCCGACTTCGAAAGCGCGGGCGATGTTGATGGATTTGCCCTGCTCCAGGGTTTCGAGCTGCGCCAGCTCTTCGGCGTGCTGCTCCACCAGATCGGCGAAGCGCAGCAGGATGCGTTCGCGCTCTACCGGCAGACGCTGCGCCCAGACGCCTTCGCTGAAGGCTTTGTGGGCGGACTGCACCGCCAGCGCGACGTCGTGTTCGTTGGCGTCGGCGGTGGTGGCGATCTGCTGCCCATTGGCGGGGTTATACACCGCCAGGCGGCCTTCCGCGGCGGACGCGCGCCACTGGCCGTCGATATACAGCCCATGCTGACGATCGAGAAAACGCGACACGCTATCCAGCACGGCTACGGTATTGTCAGACATACATCCTCCGATCAGGCTCATCAGGTTATCGTTAACCCTGAGAGTCTAGATCAGCGGTAAAGCGGCGGCTTTGCTCTGCCTGACATTCGGTTTGTCCTGCGTGTCATTTTGCCGTGACGGAACAGTAAACTGCGGCCGGCGGGCGCCGGCCGGGAGGGATCACGAGCTCAGGGTCGCCAGACGGGTGGCGAAACCGAGGAACAGCAGGCCGATCAGGCCGTTGCCGAGCTTCGCCAGGCCTTTCTTGTGATTGAAGAAATGCGCCAGCATCGCGCCGGAGAAGATCAGCGTGCTCATGTAGATAAAGCTGACGGCTTCGAGGATCAGCGCCAGAATGGTGAACGACAGCCCGGTGTGCGCGTAGTTAAAGTCGATGAACTGGACGAAGAACGACACGTAAAACAGAATAGCTTTCGGGTTGGTCAGGCTCAGCGTCAGCGACTTGCGCAGAATGCTGTGGCCGCCTTCAATTTGCTGCTGTTGCGCCTGCGCCTGCTGCACGAAGGTGGCGTAGAGGATTTTTGCGCCGAGGAACAGCAGGTAAATCGCGCCGAGAAAACGTACCAGGGTAAACAGGAACGGCGTGGTGCGGATCAGCGAAGCCACGCCGATATAGGCGCAGAAGATCAGGATCGCATCGCCGATAAACACGCCCAGCGCCGCGGTATAGCCGGCGCGCACGCCGCGCGATACGCCGGTTTTCAGCACGTACAGCGTATTCGGCCCCGGCAGAATGATGATGAAGACCACCCCGGCCAAATAGGTCCATAAATTCAGGACGCCAAAACTCTCTAACACAATAACCTCTCCATGCGCGCAACTAACAGGCAGAAACACTGGCCACGCCCGTGGCCGGCCGCGATCCTAACGCCGTGCAACCGGGTTGGCAACGTAATAAACTTCATGTTGTTGGTTAAAAATTGTCGAAACATTGTTGAAAACGTCGGCATCGAATTAAAAAGCAAGAGTCGGCGTGTTTCGCCAACGGCCCGTCACTATGCTGGTTAACATCGAAACCGCAGTGAGGAACGGATGATGAAAAACGTAATCGACAGTGCCGATCCGCGCTGGCTGGCGATCGTCAGCCGCGACAAGCACGCCGACGGCCGCTTTATCTACGCGGTGAAAACCACCGGCGTGTATTGCTCGCCTTCCTGCCCGTCACGCCAGCCGAATCGGCAAAACGTGGAGCTGTTCGACGATGCGGAGCAGGCGGAGGCGGCGGGTTATCGGCCCTGCAAACGCTGCCGGCAAGGGCTGACGCCGCTGACGGAACAGCATGCGCGGCAGATAGCCGCGGCCTGCCGCTATATCGAACGGGCGGAAAAAGCGCCGTCACTGCAGACGCTGGCGCGCCACGTCGGGTTGAGCCAATACCATTTCCACCGGCTGTTCAAAGCGATCACCGGCCTGACGCCGAAAGGCTACGCCGATGCGCAGCGCAGCCAGCGCTTGCGCGCCGGTCTTACACAGCGGGAAACGGTGACCGACGCGATCTTCGACGCCGGCTATGGCGCCAATGGCCGCTTCTACCAGCAGGCCAACGCCGCGCTGGGCATGACGCCGAAGGCCTATCGGGCGGGCGGCAAAGGCATGCGCATCCATTTCGCCGTCGGGCGCTGTTCGCTGGGCGAGATCCTGGCGGCGCAGAGCGAGGTGGGCATCTGCGCCATTCTGCTGGGGGACGATGCGCAGCAGCTGGTGCAGGATCTGCAGGACAAATTCCCCAACGCCGAGCTGATCGGCGGCGATGCGCAGTATGAAGCGCTGATGGCGCAGGTGGTGGGCCTGATTGAAGCGCCGGAGAACGGGCTGGCGCTGCCGCTGGATATTCGCGGCACCGCGTTTCAACAGCGAGTCTGGCGGGCGCTGCAGGCGATACCGGTCGGCGAAACCGTCAGCTATGCCGATATCGCCCGGCGCATTGGGGCGCCCAAAGCGGTGCGCGCGGTGGCCGGCGCCTGCGCCGCCAACATACTGGCGGTGGCGATCCCCTGCCACCGGGTGGTGCGCAACGACGGCGCCTTGTCCGGCTATCGCTGGGGCGTCGAGCGCAAGAAAGCCTTGCTGGAAAAAGAGGCGCTGCGATGAGCGGCGCGCTGGCGGCCCGGCTGGCCGAATTGGACTGGGCGGCGATCGAGCGCGAACTCGATGCGCAGGGCTGCGCGCGGCTGCCCGGCGTGCTCAGCCAAGAGCTGTGCCGCGAGCTGACAGCGCTCTACCCGCAGGATGCGCACTTCCGCAGCCGCATCGTAATGGCGAAGCACGGTTTTGGCCGCGGCGAGTACCGCTATTTCGCCTATCCGCTGCCGCCGCCGGTGGCCGAGGCGCGCAGCCTGATGTATGCACGGCTGGCGCCGGTGGCCAACCGCTGGAACGCCTTGTTGGGCCTGGCGGCGCGCTATCCCGCCGAACACGAAGCCTACCTGGCCGAATGCCACCGGGCCGGCCAACGGCGGCCGACGCCGCTGCTGTTGCGCTACGAAACAGGGGATTACAACTGCCTGCATCAGGATCTGTACGGAGAGCGGGTGTTTCCGCTGCAGGTGGCGTTTTTGCTCTCCGCCCCCGAACGGGATTTCACCGGCGGCGAATTCGTGCTGACCGAACAGCGGCCGCAGATGCAGAGCCGGCCGGAGGTGGTGCCACTGCAGCAGGGCGACGCGGTGGTGTTCGCCGTGCATCACCGGCCGGTGGCGGGAATGAAAGGTTACTATCGGGTCAATCTGCGCCACGGCGTCAGCCGGATACGCACCGGCCAACGCCATACGCTGGGGGTGATCTTTCACGACGCGCTATAGCTTGCGCGCCAGCAGGGTGGCGAAGCGCAGCGAGATGCGGTTGCCGTTGGCGTCGGTCTTGTGCAGTTGGCCGACATCTTCGTTGTATTTGAGGATTTCCCAGTCGCGATAATAATGCTTCAGCTCACCCGGGCTGAAGGTGAACGGGAACGGCAGCGGGCAGGGATAATCTTCGGCATCCATCGCCGCCACGATCAGGTTATGGCCGCCGCGCACGGTGCTGTCCTGCATGTTTTGCACGATATGCGGGATTTGCTGCCGCTCGAGGAACATCAACACCACGGTGGACAGGATGAAGTCATATTCGCCGCTGAAGCGGTGAGTATTGAGATCCTGCACCCCGGCGCGCAGGCGGGTCAGCTGCTCGGCGTCGACGATCTGGTTGAGGCGAGCTATCGACGGCGCGTGCTTGTCCCAGGCGGTGACGTCGAAACCTTTCAGATTGAGATAGAGCGAATTGCGGCCGCCGCCGCAGCCCAGATCCAGCGCCTTGCCCGGCGCGATGCGCGCCGCCGCCTCGATCACTTCGGAGTGGGTGCGCGTCAGTTCGTATTTCTTGTGGTAGTAATCTTCCGGCGTGCAGTAAAACGCCAGCCGGCAGGTCATGTCGTCCGAGAAGGAAACGATGCGATGCCACTGCTGCGGCGCGATAAACGGCGGCTGGCTTTCGGGGCTGAACTGCCAGGTTTCGGTGGTGGCGCCGTCTTCGGTCATCATGGCGAACGTCAGGTTGCCGCTCAGCACGGTGAGCTTCGCCCAGGTGCCGCTCTGGGTGTTGTGGCGCTGGCGGAAGGCTTCCGGCAGCGTATCGCTGTTCCATTCCGGCAAGGTTTTATAGCAAAGCAGCTGCTGCTCCATAGGGGGCTCCTCTGGCTGGGTGAGCAAAGTGATTTATATGATGCATATAAAATACATCTTTATCGATCGTTTGAACATAGCGGCCTGATGGAAAGGTGCGGCGGTATCTTTATACTGGATTGTGCGCGGCGGCTGGGCTAATTTCAGTGCTGTTCATGTCATCACGTTCAGGGAAAAGATGCCGATACCTCGTTTATTCCACCCGATGCCCTTCCGTTGGCTGAGCCTGGCCGCGCTGCTGGCGCTGGCGGGCTGTACCAGCAAGACCACCACCACGGCGCCGGCGGCGCGTCCCGCCGACGTCAAAGCCCGACTGATGACGCTGATCCCGGCCAACGCCGGCGATCGTCAGGGCTGGGCCACCGATATTACCGCCGCCTTTGCCGCGCAGGGCATCGAACCGAGCGATGAGAACCTGTGTTCGGTGCTGGCGGTGACCGAACAAGAGTCGACGTTCCAGGCTAACCCGCAGGTGCCGGGGCTGCCGAAGATCGCCTGGAAAGAGATCGACCGCCGCGCCGATCAGATGCACATCCCGAACTTTTTGGTGCATACCGCGTTGAAGATCTCGTCGTCGAACGGCCAGAGCTACAGCGAGCGTCTGGATAAGGTGCGCACGGAGAAGGATCTGAGCGATATCTTCGATGACATGATCGACCGCGTGCCGATGGGACAGAAACTGTTCGGCCATTTGAACCCGGTACATACCGGCGGCCCGATGCAGGTGAGCATCGCCTTCGCCGATGCGCACGCCAAAGGGTATCCTTATCCGGTCGACGGCTCGATTCGCCGCGAAGTTTTCAGCCGGCGCGGCGGTATGTACTTCGGCATTATGCATTTGCTGGGGTACCCGGCCGATTACAGCCGGCCGATTTACCGCTTTGCCGACTTCAACGCCGGCTGGTACGCCAGCCGCAACGCGGCGTTCCAAAACGCGGTCAGCCGGGCGAGCGCCATTCCGCTGGCGCTGGACGGCGATCTGATCGACTTCAGCAGCGACAAGCCCGGCTCGACCGAGCTGGCGGTGCGCACGCTCGGCAAGCGCCTGAACATGAGCGACAGCGCCATTCGCCGGGCGCTTGAGAAAGGCGATACGGCTGACTTTGCCGATACCGACCTGTATAAGAAGGTCTTTGCGTTGGCGGGCGGCAAGCTGCCGCGTGAGATGCTGCCGGGCATTCAGCTGGAAAGCCCGAAAATCACCCGCAAGCTGACCACCGCCTGGTTCGCCAAGCGGGTGGATGAACGCCGCCAGCGTTGCATGGCGCGCGCCGGCGGGTAACGGCATGAAAAACGCCGCCGGCGGCCTGAACCACCGGCGGCGCGATCATCGCGCCTCAGGCGCTGCGGCGCGGGTTGGTCAGGCCGAAGTTAAAGCTGTTGCAGCGGTTACAGAACTCTTTCATCACTGGCGGCGTGTCCATCATCGGCACTTTCACCTCGATAAACGCCAGCCGATCCTGCCGCGAGGCGTGTTCCAGGGCCATTTCCAACTGTTGTGTGGTTTCCACCGCCACGCTGAACGGCTGCGCCTGGGTATTCAATACCGCCGGCAGTTTGGCGTAGTCCCACGGGCTGATGTCGTTGTAGGACGAGTTTTCGCCGAGGATATAGCGTTCGATGGTGTAACCGTCATTGTTGATCAGGAAGATGATCGGTTTTTGTTCACAGCGCAGCAGGGTGGACACTTCCTGCGCGGTAAGCTGGAAGGAGCCGTCGCCGATGAACAGCAGGTGACGGCGCTCAGGAGCCGCCATCAGGGTGCCGAGCAGCGCCGGCAGGGTATAACCGATCGAGCCCCAAATCGGTTGGTTGACCACCTTGACGCCGCCCGGCATGCGCATGCCGCCGATGGCCGCGCCCGAGGTGCCGTTTTCCACCACCACCACATCATCCGCCTGAATGAAGCGTTGGATCCGCTGCCACAGATAGGCCTGGTCGAGAGGCGCGTCGCTCGGCGTCGCCAGCTTGTCACGCGGATCGGCCAGTGGTGATAAACGCTGCGCCGGCGCGTCTTCGCTCAGGTCCAACAGCGCCTGCAGCAGATCCGCCGTCGACACCGCCGGGTAGGAAGTCTTGTCCAGCGTCATCGAGAACGGCTGAATATCCACCTGAGCGGCGGCGGGAATTTGCTGCGAGAAATAGCCGGTGGTGGAGTCCACCAGACGCACGCCGAAACTCAGCACGCAGTCCGAGTGGGCCATGCGTTCATAGAGTTCGGGGCGCGATAGGTTGCCGCTGTAGCCGCCCATCCAACCGGCGGTATCTTCCGGAATAATGCATTTGGCGGTTGGCATATTGGTCAGCGGAATGGCAAAGCGGTGAGCGACGGCGATAACCTGCTGCTGCAACCGATAACGATCCACCATTTGGTCGACCAATATGATCGGGCGCTGCGCGCGTTTTATTTTGGTTAACAGCGCCATCGCCGCTAATTGCACATTGTATTTATCGCTCGCCGGCAACTGCGGCGGTGCTGCGGCTGCGGCAACTTCAATTTCGACATCGCAAATATCAGACGGCAGCTGTAAATATACCGGTTTCTTCTCTATCCAGGCGCGAGAAATAACGCGTGGAATTTCCTGAGCGGCATTTTCCGGCGTGATCAGAGCCTGAGCGACGGTGAATTGTTTAAAGCAGTTCATGACGTTGTCGAAATTGCCGTCGCCCAGGGTATGGTGCAATAGCTGATGATTCTTCATCGCGTGCAGCGGCGGCGTGCCGGCGATGCAGACCACAGGTGAAGATTCGGCATAGGCGCCGGCGATGCCGGACAACGCGGCCAGATCGCCGACGCCGTAGGTGACGATCAGCGCGCCGGCGCCTTTCATCCGTGCGTAGCCGTCAGCGGCGTAGGAGGCGTTCAATTCATTGCAGTTGCCGACAAATGTCAGCCGTTCGTCGCTTTCCAACAGCTCCAGCAGGCTGAGGTTATAGTCGCCGGGCACGCCGTAAATACGATCGACGCTCAGGGCATGAAGCTGTTGCAGAATGAATGACCCGATAGTTATTTTCATTGATTGCTCCGGATTATTTATCTTTATTTTGTCAGGCGAAAATCAGCAAAAATAAATTGCTGGCGATGTTGTGTCGTTAGCATTAACAGTTATTTAAAGTCTCGGCTTGTTCAAGATAAGGAGGGCGGCCGGTGAATAGGCGGTTTGTATTCGGCGCTTTACGCGATTGAGTAATACATAAAAAGTAGGGTTATTGGATATTGGGAAGAGACGGTATTTTTCATTGACGGTATATCGGCAGAGAAGCGGCGGCGCATTGGCATTTATCGTGATGCAGGGCGAGACATCCGGTACTTTTGACGCCGCGTTAAGTCCCATCGGGTGGCGTAACGCTTTTTGCCTGAGAAAGAAAAGCAGAGCCTGGCGTAAAGGGGCATTTTGGTGATCCGCCGCACGCTTATTTCACGAAACCATCCCGTAACCAATAAAAAACAAAAAATTAACAATAAGGTTTTTTTATTCGGTCATGGTTGTCAGTTTTGCTTTACAGATGCCGCAATGCGCGCCGCGTCGGGCCGGTGTAAAAATGGGCCGTCACGGGCGTTAATATAACGTGGCGGTCATCACATTCTGTGGGAAGTGATACGTAAACTTTTCTCTACGTGTGCGCGGATGGCGTATACCTACCAGAGGGGATCATATCCCAGTAGTGCTGGCCTGGGAGGGGGAAGTGTGATGAAAGGCTATCGGCATATTTTGGTACTGATTCATAACGAGCGTGATGGGCTGCCGTTGCTGAGTCAAGCGGCGGCGATGGTGCGCGGGCAGCCAATCGCCCTCACTGTCGGCCATCTTAACGCCGACTACGCGGAGCTGGAGTACGGCAGCGATGCGTTAATCAAGGATCGCCAGGCGCAGGAAGTGATCGCCGCCAAGGCGATGCTGAGCCGGTTGGTGAGCGCCGTCGATGTGCCGGTCGCGGTCAAGGAGATTGTCACCATAAGGCGCTTTAAGGACGTGAGCGATTTTATTCACCAGACCGGCATCGATCTGGTGGTGGTCGGGCACCAAAACCGCCTGTTCGGCCTCTATTCCTCTTATTCCCTGGCGTTTGTGAACCGTCTCGATGTCGATGTGTTGGTCAAGCACCTTGCTCGCGAGTCGCGTGCGACAAAGCGGACTTTTCCCACGGTTTTGCCGCCCGAAAGGCGATAGCATGCGGATATCGGTACGGTCTGTCATGAATTATTGGGAATTTTCCGGTGCTAAACTTAACCAAAGCACAACGGGCGTTGGATAAATTAGATACGGCTTGATCTTGCCCGGGCTATCGGTAAAAATCTGCGGCCGTATTTTTACAGGAGCTTTACGATGTTTCTAAAACGGACTCTTTTGGCGTGTTCTCTGGCGTTGATATTTCCTGCACTGCCTTCTTACGCTGAGGTTGGTGCAGAAAGTGGCAATGCCGCACAGGCTGAAAAACCGGGTTTATGGCAGCGTTTTACCGATAACGTGGCGGAGACCTGGAACAACTCGCCTAACCACGATCTCTATATCCCGGCCATCACCTGGCACAACCGTTGGACTTATGATGATGAGCATATCGATAAGTACAACGAACGCCCGTGGGGCGCCGGTTACGGCATCTCCCGCTACGACAGCGACGGTGACTGGCACGGCATCTATATCATGGCGTTCAAGGACTCCTTCAACAAATGGGAGCCGATCGGCGGTTATGCCTACGAGAAGATCTGGCGCCCGCTGGATGACAAGGATTTTCGCCTGGGGCTGGGCTTCACCGCCAGCGTCACCGCGCGCGACAACTGGAATTACATCCCTATCCCGGCGCCGCTGCCGCTGGCCTCTATCGGCTATCAGCGGCTGACGTTCCAGGCGACCTACATTCCCGGCACCTATAACAACGGCAACGTGTTCTTCGCCTGGCTGCGCTGGCAGTTCTAAACTTCCTGAATTCCGAAAAACGGCGCGGCGGCGAGATAAAAGGAACTTGTCGCCGCCGACGGCGTCGGAAGGGTATCCCGGCGCGCTGCGCCGATTGCATGCCGTTATGACAGGAGTTTCACCACTATGATCACCAAACATCGTTTATTTCTGGCTTTGGCTCTGTCCGCTACCCTGGCCAGCGGCGCCACCCAGGCCGCCGGGCTGATGGATTCCCTCAGCAGCGCGGCGGGCGAACTGAGCAAGTCGGGCGGCGACAGCAGCGGCGGCATGTCGCTCTCCTCGTTGACCGGCCTGCTGAACGGCGGCGACAAGGCGTTGAGCTCCAGCAGCATGACCAATGCCGCCGGTATCCTGCAGTACTGCGTGAAAAACAACGTGCTGTCGGCTAACGGCGCCGAAGGGGTGAAAGATCAGCTGCTCAGCAAGCTGGGCATCACCAGCACCGAAAACGCCAAGAGCCAGGATTATCAGCAGGGCCTGGGCGGCTTGCTGCAGACCGGCGAAGGCAAGAGTCTGGATCTGAACAGCCTGGGCACCTCGCAGATCACCGAGAAGGTGAAGCAAAAAGCCTGCGATCTGGTGCTGAAACAGGGCAAATCCTTTATTTCATGATGAGCGAACGGCGGAGCGTTCCGCCGTTCGTTTTTGCATAAGCTGAAAAAATGAAAAAAACGTTGATGCTTTCCCTGCTGGCAGGGATGACGATGTTGCAGGGGTGTTCCGTGAAATCCAATGAGGCGCCGCCACCGCCGCAGGTGAAACCGATCGGCATGGCGAACCCGGCCGACGTGTACTGCACCCAAATCGGCGGCAAGTTGAACGCCAAAGAGAATGCGGCAGGCCAGTATTCCACCTGTACCTTGCCGAGTGGGCAGGAAATTGAAAGCTGGGAACTGTTCCGCCGCGATCATCCGGTGAAAAAGTAACCCTATGCGGCGCCGGCTCTTCCGCCCGGCGCCCGATCAGAATTGGCGATCGCCTATCGGCTGCAGCTGCAGGCTGCCATCCTTCTGTAGCGTCAGCGGCATGCGCCAATCGCGCTGTTTATCCAGGTTGAACGGCCGGGAGCGGAACATGCAGCCGGTCTTGATGTTCTTGATTTTCATCACGTGTTCCGCGTCCGCATTGATTTTTACCTCGAAGCTGCCGGCGGGCGGAATAAAGACTTCCGCCAGCTGTTGCGGCGCCGCCGGCGTTTCCAGTTTGACCAGCACCGCGAAATCGTTGCCCTGATTATCCAGCGTCAGCCGATGCAGGCCGGATGCGGGCAGCCGCGTCGGCTGATGCAGATAACCGGCTGAGGCGGGCCACGGCTGGCCGACATTGTCGTGCAACGGCCCACCGCACTGTTCGCGCGCCTCTCGCAGCGGCATTTCGCGCTTGATTGCGCGATTGTAATCGGCGGGGGCGGCGAGGCTGAATTCGTCGTCATATTGGTGGGCGCGCAGATAGCGCTTGGCGCCGAGCACCCCAACGGCGACCAGCATGAAGAACAAAAATATCCTCAGGCGATTTTTGAAAATCAGCCCGAACAGCTTCCCGGGGAGTTGAAACAGCCACCTTGCGATCGTCAATAACATCGTTTTCCCTTAGCGCCCAAGCCGTTACGTCTGCGGTAACTTCGCTTGCCTCAGTATAGCCAACATCCCGCAGGCGAAAATCCTGCCCGGCGATTTTTCTTCCGCCCTGGATTGTACGTTTTTGTTTGTTTGTGTACATTCGTGATCACTTTTAGCGTCACCGGATTGACATGATGTCCAAACTGTTACCGAATGAGCGTCACCAGGCCATTCTTGACACGCTCCGCCAACAGGGGCGGGTGCTGGCCCTGGAGATGGCGCAGCGGCTGAACACCACCGAAGCGACCATCCGCCGCGATCTGCGCCAGCTGGCGGCGCAGAACCTGTGCAAACGCATCTATGGCGGCGCGCTGGCGCCGACGCCGGCCGAGGGGCCCGTTGCGACGCGCATTGCGCTCAGCGGTGACGAGAAGCTGGCGCTGGCGCAAACCGCGCTGGGGGTGATCGGTGAAGAACAGCTGATCTTCCTCGACGCCGGCAGCACCCACCTGTATCTGGCGGATCTGTTGCCGCGCGATCGGCGTTTAACGGTGGTGACCAATGCATTGAGCATCGCCGGCAAAATGCTGGAGCGGCCGGGGATCCGCACCATCCTGATCGGTGGCGAGTTGGATGCGCAGGTCGGCGGCTGCGTGGACGCCAAGGCCGCGGAAGAAATCGACGGTTTCCATTTCGATTTGGTGTTCACCGGCATTTGCGCCTACGACCCGGCCGGCGGCTTCTCCGCGTTGAGCTACCAGGACGCCACCTTCAAAAAGCGGCTGTTGACGCGCGCCGGCAGCGTGGCGGTGCTGTGCACCCGCGACAAGCTCAATACCTACGCCCCTTACCCCTTCCTGCCCGCCGGGCGGGTGGATCATCTGGTGACGGCGCGCGGCGCGCACCCGCAGCTTGAGCTGCAGGTGGCGCAGGGCGGCGGCCAGGTTTGGCACAGCGATTTACCGACCGGAGAATGATGATGAAAATAGCCCATGTTGCTCTGTGGACCCGTGACATCGACGCGCAGCTGGCGTTCTGGCAGCGCTATTTCAACGGTGAAGCGGGAGAGGAGTACGTCAGCCGCAACCGGCCGGGGTTCGTTTCCCGTTTCGTCAGCCTGGCGGCCGGGCCGACGCTGGAGATCATGCGCGTGCCGACGTTGCTGCCGGCGCAGGCGCAGGAGGAGCGGGTCGGTTGGGCGCACATCGCGCTGTCGCTGGGGGATGAGCGGCAGGTCGATCGGTTGGCGCAGCGCGCGCAGCAGGAGGGCATTTTGCTGTCCGCGCCGCGCTGGACCGGCGACGGTTTCTACGAGGCCGTCATTCGCGATCCAGACGGCAACGCGATCGAAATCACCGCCTGATCACTCTTCTTCAATGCAGGCGAACTGCTCGCCCAGATAGTCGAGCAGCAGCCGCACCGCCGGCAGCAGGCCGCGGCGCGACGGGTAAACCGCATGCACCACGCCGCCCTGCGGCTGCCAGCCTGGCAACAGTTGCACCAGCTCGCCGCGCAGCATGTCGTCGCGCATCATCATCGCCGGCAACTGAACGATGCCGGCGCCGGCGATGGCGGCGGTGCGCAGCATCAGCATGTCGTCGGTGACCAGCCGCGGCGTGTGCTCCCACTCCACCCGTTCACCCTGCGGGCCGGTCAGCCGCCATTGGTGCTGGCCGCGCGCCGGGCCGAGATCGAGCGTCGGGTATTTACGCAGGTCTTCCGGCGTGTGCGCCGGCCCGAGGGTGCGCACCAGCGCCGGGCTGGCGGCGACGCACCAGGTGCGCTGCGCCAGGATTTTCAGCACCAGATCGCTGTCCTCCAGCGGCGGCGGCCGCACGCGGATCGCCAGATCCAATCCTTCCCCCACCACGTCCACCCGGCGGTTGGTGGCCTCCAGATGCACCGTCACCTTGGGATAATCGGCCATAAAGGCCGCCACCATGCTGCCGACGCGAGTGTGCAGGATCGCCACCGGGCAGGACATGCGCACCGTGCCGCAGGGCTCGGCGCGCGTCTGTTCGATCGCCTGCTGCGCCGCTTCCGCTTCCACCAGCATCGCCTTGCAGTGCGCGTAATAGGTTTGGCCGACCTCGGTCACCGAGAAGCGCCGCGTCGAACGCTGGATCAGGCGCACGCCCAACCGCTCCTCCAGCAGCGCCACGCGGCGGCTGAGCTTGGATTTGGGAATGCCCAGCGCCCGGCCGGCGGGGGCGAATCCCTGGTGATCGACCACGCTGGCGAAGAAAAACAGATCGTTCAGATCGGTCAGCATCGTATCCCTTATCGTTCTATCAGTAGAACGCTGAGTGTACATCTTGCCTACTACTGCAGCAAACTCCGGCGGATTAAACTTCTGACATCAACTTAAGGCCGTGAGGTCTGAAACGGGAGTTCAAGATGAAAAAAATCCTCGGTATTCACAACAGCCCGGAAGCACATTGGGTCGGTAACGGTTTCCTGGTGAATTCGCTGTTCTCTTATAACGATTTGGGGGCGGAAATGAGCCCGTTCCTGCTGCTGGATCACGCGGCGCCAACCAAATTCCGCTCCGCCTCCGGCACCCGTGGCGTGGGTCAGCACCCGCATCGCGGGTTTGAAACGGTGACCATCGTCTATCAGGGCGAAGTGGAACACCGCGACTCGACCGGCAGCGGCGGGGTGATTGGCCCCGGCGACGTCCAGTGGATGACCGCCGCCTCCGGCATCCTGCACGAAGAGTTCCATTCGCGGGACTTCTCGCGCAAGGGCGGCACCATGGAAATGGTGCAGCTGTGGGTCAACCTGCCGGCCAAGGACAAAATGGCCGAGCCGGGTTACCAGACGCTGTTGAACGCCGATATTCCGGTGGTTCCGCTGGCGGACGGCGCAGGGCAGGTGCGGGTGATCGCCGGTGATTTTGGCGGCCACGCCGGCCCGGCACGCACTTTCAGCCCGCTCAACGTGTGGGACATGAAGCTGAATGCCGGCCATACCACCACGCTGACGGTGAAAGAAGGCCATACGCTGGCGCTGGTGATGCTGCACGGCGCGATCCTGGTCAACGGCGAAGACGTGGTACGTGAAACCCAAATGGTGCGTTTCGACCGGGCGGGGGATTCGATCACCATCGAAGCCAACAACGACGTCGCGCTGCTGGTGCTGAGCGGCGAACCGATCGATGAGCCTATCGTCGGCTACGGCCCGTTCGTCATGAACAGCGACGCGGAAATCCAGCAGGCGTTCCGCGATTTCAACAGCGGCAAGTTCGGCAGCATGAACGCCGAAGCGAGCGCCGGTTGAACTTTGGCGCCTGGGGCGGGCCGTGTTTCCCGGCTCAGGCGCTACACTTAAACCTCAACGCCCCGCCGCAAGGCGGGGCGTTTCATCCGCAACATCAACCCCACAGGAGTAAAACCATGACTGCAAACTACAAGCGCCTCGACAAAGACCAGGCCGCCGTATTGCTGGTGGATCATCAGGCAGGGCTGCTTTCGCTGGTGCGTGATATCGATCCCGATCGGTTTAAAAACAACGTGCTGGCGCTGGGTGATTTAGCGAAGTACTTCAACCTGCCGACCATTCTCACCACCAGTTTCGAAAACGGCCCCAATGGCCCGCTGGTGCCGGAACTGAAAGCCCAATTTCCCGATGCTCCCTTTATTCCGCGCCCCGGCCAGATTAACGCTTGGGACAACGATGACTTCGTCAAAGCGGTAAAAGCCACCGGCCGCAAGCAGCTGATCATCGCCGGCGTAGTGACCGAAGTGTGCGTGGCATTCCCGGCGCTGTCAGCGCTCAATGAAGGTTTCGAGGTCTTTGTGGTGACCGACGCCTCCGGCACCTTCAATGAGCTGACGCGTCAGTCGGCCTGGAGCCGCATGGAAGCCGCCGGCGCGCAGCTGATGACCTGGTTCGGCGTCGCCTGCGAGCTGCACCGTGACTGGCGCAACGATATCGAAGGGCTGGGCACGCTGTTCTCCAACCATATCCCGGACTACCGCAACCTGATGACCAGCTATAACACGCTGACGAACGGTAAGTAACGCGACGACCCTTTACCCAACCTTTCGCCTTTCATCACGTTAGACGCGGGATGTAAGCAAAACGCAGTGAGGCGAAAAGGTAGCGAAAAGCGGCTTTCTCATGGGCCGGGGGCGGGGTAGCGTAATCCCGAACCCGGCAAATGAGGCTAATTCAATGAAACAAGCAATCAAGATCCTGGCGCTGCCCTGCATGGGCATGGCGCTATTGTTCAGCGCGAGCGCGATGTCGGCGCCTGAGAAGCCTGCGGCCAACGCGTTGCCGCCTTTGATGGATGCGCCGATGCGCATGCCGCCTTTCCCGGGCGGGCACCCGCCCAAGCCGGGATTCTGCCACGGCGGCGAGCTGTTCTGCGCCACCTCGGCCAGCGACAATCCGGTGGAAACCATCAACAAACTGACGGCGGTGATCCCGGCGGGCAGCGCGAAACATTACGAAGTGCGCGTCGCGGTGGTGGCCGTGCCTGACGCGCCGCCTGCGCCTTAACGAGCCCTGTCATCCCGTCCTGGCCTGGGGGCGCCAGGTGCGTTAGGCTAAGGAGAGCGGTTCTCGGGAGGCGGGATGACCCCTTTATCACAGCTGCCTTATCTCCAGCCCGGCGATCGCGCGCTGTTGTTCGACGGCGAATGCAATCTGTGTCACGGGCTGGTGAGATACCTTATTCGCGCCGATCGGCAGCGGCGCATTCTGTTGGCGACGGTGCAATCCGTCGAAGGGCAGGCGATCCTGCAGGCGCTGGGATTGCCGACCGATCGATTCGATTCCGTGGTCTATGTTGAGCAGGGGCGCTGTTGGCTACGTTCGGCGGCGTTGTTTCAGGCGCTGCGCCAAGTGGGATGGCCGTACCGCGCGCTGGCGCTGGCGCGTTACCTGCCGCCGCGACTGGCGGACAAGGTCTATGATGCGGTCGCCGGCAATCGCTACCGGCTGTTTGGCCGCAACGACGGCAGCGGCCTGCCGGGCGCCGATCAGCCCGGGCGCTATCTGTCTCGGCGGCGGGAGCCGCCGGCCTGAGCTTTACGCTTCTTTACCATCCAATCGCTTGAAATATCAGCACTCCAACTCCATATAATGGAACGTTCAACCAACAAGGAGCGCGTATGGGAATCAGTGAAGAAGAGCGCATTCGCCGTTTGACCCAGGAGAAAAACGACATGGGCAATACGGCGAAATGGGTGGCGATCGTTTCCGCCGTGTACTTTGCCTTGATGGTGTTTTACGGCCACCCGACCGGCGTGTTGGCGATGTCGGGCGCGGTGTTCATCGTGTCGACCACTACCTGGCTAAAGAAGCGTCAGAAGGTCAAATCTTATCGCATGGCATTGGCCAAAATCAGCGACGATCAGCCCTGATAGTCGCCGCGCTTTAGTGTGTACACCAGGCTCGGCGCCGCGCCGGGCACGTCATCCAGCGTATCCACCCGCCGCATGCCGATCTTTTCCAGCACTCGCCACGACGCCTGATTCTCCGCTCGCACAATGGCGGAAATTTCCTCCATCGCCAATCCGACAAAACCATATTGCAGCGAAGCCCGCGCCATCTCGGTGGCCAACCCCATGCCCCAGACGCGTGTATCGAATCGATAGCCGAGGTTCACGGTGCGCTGCGCGCCGAGCGGTTTCCAGGACAATCCGCCAAAGCCGATAATCCAATCCGGCCGTTCGCGCAGGGCGATCGCCCAGGAACCGTAACCGTGTTGTTGCCACCCGGAAATCCTCTCTTGCAGCGCCGAGGCGGCCTGCGCTTCGCTGGTGAGCGGGCCGGCGGGATTGAAACGCTGGGTTTGCGGATCGCCGAAGATGGCGTAGAAACGTTCGAGATCCGCCATCACCGGCGGGCGCATCTGCAGGCGTTCGCTGAAAAAAGGGTCTGAAGGAGTAAGGCTCATCATCGTTTCTCCCGGCTGGATAAATGAACAGTGTTCACTGTAGACCAGATTGGTGAAACGGGAAATCCCCCTCTGCGGGTGAGAGGGGGCGAAGGGAATTACAGGAAGGAGTCGTCGTCGTCGCTGTAATCGTCGTCGGCGTAATCCGTGTCGTCCTGATAGCTGGCGTTCTGGAAGCCGTTGTCCTGGTTCAGGAAGCTGCCACCATCGCCGTTGTTGAAGGTATCGAGGTTGTTGGAGGCGTCGAAATTGCGCATTGCGCTGTCGTCCAGCGGCGCCGGGGTTTCCTCGATAATATTTACGATTTCCTGTGGTTGCGAATGGCGGAACATGCCGGTCAGCATGTCGGCCAACACCACGCCGCCAGCGACGCCCGCCGCCGTTTGCAAGGCGCCTCCCAGGAAGCCGCCGGCGCGTGAAGGCGCCGCCTGCTGCGGTTGGGCATAGGCAGGCTGCTGCTGCTGCGCGTAGCCCCCCTGCTGCGCGTTGTTCCAGGCCGCCGTATTTTGCTGCTGTGCCTGATACTGTTCGCGCGGGCTTGGCGTGCGGCTGCCGCCGCCGAACAGACCGGCCAGGAAGCCGCCGCTGCTCTGCTGGCCGTTGGCGGTTTGCTGCAGCTGTGCCACCTGAGCCTCCAGCTCTTTGACCCGCTGATCCATCTGCTTGAGCGCCGCCTCCTGAATAATCATCGCCTGCGCCATGTAATAAGGGGCGGAAGGCTGCTCGCGAATATGCTGGTTGATTTGCTGCTCTGCCTGGAGATCCCGTGGGCCCGTCTTGGTCTCGGCGTCTTTCAGGCGGCCAAACAGACCATCGATAAGGCGTTGTTCTTCGGATTGCATAGGAGTACCTCAGGAGATAAATAACGGTGCTGGATGATCATTATCATCGGTATTAATCACCCTAGCGCGTTTACATGAACCAATAAATAAATGGCGGGTAAACTTGCCTATGAATTTGTTACCAATTGCGGCAGCGGGATGAGCATCACCAGCTTCAGACCGGCGTGTTCTGCCGGGTGGAAGGTCAGTTGGCGATAGCGCAGTGCGCCTTGCCGAGAATGTTCGAACGCTCTTTCGCCGCCTTCGCGCGCCATGACGTCATGTTGCTTCCACCAGTGATTAAAGTCCGCGCTGTTGTGCGTCATGTTGCGCACGAAGGCGCGCATCTCTTCGGTATTTTGATGATGGCTGGTCTCGGCGCGAAACTCGGCCACCACGCGGCGAGCGCGTTCCTCCCAATCGCTGACCAGCGTTTTCGCCAACGGGTGGAAGAACATGAAGTGCAGCAGGTTGGGGCTGTTGGCCACATCCAGCCAGCCGCTGAACAGCGCCGCCGCCTGCGGGTTCCAGGCGACGACGTTCCAGGTCACGTCCAGCAGGTAGCAGGGCACCGTCATCTGGTGCACGCTTTGCAGCACCGCGTCGTTGGCGGTTTCGCGGTGTGTTTCCTGCTCGGGATCGGCGACGCGCGCGAGGGTAAACAGGTAGTGGCGTTCGGCCGGGCCGAGCCGCAGCGCCTTGGCGATGCGTGCCAGCGTATAGGGGGAAATGGATACCTCGCGGCCCTGTTCGATCCAGGTATACCAGGTGGCGCTGATGCCGCTGATTTGCGCCAGCTCTTCGCGCCGCAGGCCGCTGGTGCGACGGCGCGAGGAGCTGGGCAGGCCGAGCATTTCCGGCGTGATGCGTTCGCGGTGCGCCCGCAGGAACGCGCCGAGGGCCTTTGGCCCGGATAAGGCTTCTGATGTCATAGCGTGGTACCTATTTATACCAGGATAACTGCTCATATTGTACCCGTATAGTAGCCTGATTATAGTAGCCGAAAGCCTTCAGGCACAGGCGCAAGCCGGATAATAACGGGAGCAAACATGAGCATCAGCAACAGCCATAAAAACGCGGTAGACCGGCAGTTCGGCGAGCAGGCCAACGCCTACTTAACCAGCGCGGTACACGCGCAGGGCAAGGATTTGCAACGCCTTGCACAGTTACTGGAGCCGCACGCCGACGCGCGCCTGCTCGATCTGGGCTGCGGCGCCGGGCACGCCAGCTTCACGGCGGCGGCCAGGGTGGCGCAGGTGGTGGCCTACGATCTGTCGGCGCAAATGTTGGCGGTGGTGAAGCAGGCGGCGGCGGAAAAAGGCCTGAATAACATTCAGCTGCAGCAGGGCGTGGCCGAGTCTTTACCGTTTGAAGACGCCAGCTTCGATCTGGTCATCAGCCGCTATTCGGCGCACCACTGGCACGACGTCGGCCAGGCGCTGCGCGAGGTCAGGCGGGTACTCAAACCGGGCGGCAGAGCGATCTTTATGGACGTGGTCTCGCCGGGGCATCCGCTGCTGGATATCTACCTGCAAACCGTGGAAGTGCTGCGCGACACCTCGCACGTGCGCAATTATGCGCCGGGCGAGTGGCTGACGTTATTGACCGAAGCCGGGTTGGTGGTGCGTGAGGTGACGTCGGATCGCTTGATGCTGGAGTTCGGCAGCTGGGTGGCGCGCATGCGCACGCCGGCGCATTTCGTTACCGCGATCCGCGCGCTGCAGCAAAGCGTGTCGCAGGAGGTGGCGGCGCATTTCGCCATTCAGCCGGACGGCTCCTTTATCAGCGATATCATGATGTTTGCAGTGACGAAGGGCTGAAAGCAACGGGGCAGCCGATGAAGGCTGCCCCGTGAAACGCGATCGACTGCGATACGCTTATTTTTTGTCTTCCAGCAGGCAGCGGTAGATCAGGCCGCCGATAATGCCGCCGACCAGCGGCACCAGCCAGAACACCCACAGCTGCTGCAGCGCCCAGGTGCCCTGGAAGATCGCTACGCCGGTGCTGCGCGCCGGGTTGACGGAGGTGTTGGTCACCGGGATGCTGATCAGGTGGATCAGCGTCAGCGTCAGGCCGATCGCCAGCGGGGCAAAGCCTGCCGGCGCGCGCTTGTCGGTCACGCCGTGAATAACGATCAGGAAGAAGGCCGTCAGCACCAGCTCAATCACGATCGCGGCTTGCAGAGAATAACCGCCCGGTGAGTGTTCGCCGTAACCGTTGGAAGCGAAGCCGCCTGCGGTGGCGTCGAAACCGGCTTTGCCGCTGGCGATCAAATACAGCACCGCCGCTGCGGCGATACCGCCGATGACCTGAGCGATAACGTAAGGAATCACGTCTTTCGCCGCGAAACGGCCGCCGGCGAATAAGCCGACGGTGACCGCCGGGTTAAAATGCCCGCCGGAAATATGGCCGACGGCATAGGCCATCGTCACCACGGTCAAACCGAAAGCGAGCGCGACGCCGAGGAAACCAATACCCAGCTGTGGGAATGCCGCTGCCAATACTGCGCTACCACAACCACCAAACACCAACCAAAATGTGCCAAAAAATTCAGCAAAAAGTCGCTTTGACATAGATTCCATCCTGCGGAATAGACTAACGGGCGTTAGCACTAAAAACTATAGAACAGCTTTTTGAGTTCATGCAGATATTCTATAGAATTTTCTTAATGCACCTTGAATAACGGCGGTATTAAATCCCTGGTATTTTATTTTGTCTATGAGAAAAACACCGTTTTTCCCCGTGCCGACGCGCGTTTGCCGTTTTTTTTATCTTTACTATAAGAATTTACCCTAAGCAAAATGGCGGGCTATTTTCGGGCGGTTTTTTCCAGCGGTTTTCTCCATTCAATACGCTCAGGTTAATTGCTAATTTCTATTTGCCAGCCAACCTTATTGCTTGTTTTACATTTGACGCAGCGCCTGTTGTCATCTAAGTGTCATGCTAAATTAATATCTTCTTCTGCCTGATAACGCTTCATTCAACCTCGGGTAAAAACATGAGAATAAAATCGCTCTCCCTGCTGTTGGCTTCGCTGTTTCCTGTATTCACCTACGCTGCAGATATTGAGGTGGCGCGTTATGTGGTCGGCTTCCCCGGCGGGGAGCGCGTCGCCTATCAGGGGGCGTTTGCCAAGCATTTCCCGCAGGGGCTGCCGGTGGGGATC
Source organism: Serratia sp. JKS296 (assembly GCF_900215445.1). Lineage (NCBI taxonomy): Bacteria > Pseudomonadati > Pseudomonadota > Gammaproteobacteria > Enterobacterales > Yersiniaceae > Serratia > Serratia sp. JKS296. The sequence continues at coordinate 4,030,287 of NZ_OCMX01000001.1, read as the reverse complement.
GGCTCAGGGCTGTCGTTCAATCGCAAGCAGGGCGACGATCTGGTGCTGACGACGCTGACCGATCGCGGCCCGAATGCTGATGCCCCTGCGGTGGGCAAGCAAGAAGCCAAGATTTTCGCCAATCCGCAATTCACGCCTCTGTTGATGGATATTCGTATCGGCGGCGGCAAGGCCGTGGCCGAGAATGCGCGGCCCTTGCATGACGAAAAAGGGCCGATTAGCGGGCTGCCGCTGCCGAGCGAGCTGATTGGTTCCACGAACGAAGTGGCCTTGAACGACGCGCTGCAACCGCTGTCCGGCGATCGCCGCGGGTTGGATACCGAAGGCATCATCGGTGACGGCAACGGCGGCTATTGGCTGTGTGACGAGTATGGCCCGTTTCTGATCCACGTCGACGACAAAGGCAAAATTCTCGCCAAATATGGCCCAACGCCGCAGGCCGGCGAGCAGGCGGTGGCGAGCGGTTTGCCGAACATCCTGAAGTGGCGCCAGCCTAACCGCGGTTTTGAGGGGCTGACTCGGATGCCGGATGGGCGCATTCTGGCGGCGGTGCAGAGCACGCTGGATGTCGATGGTAAAAGCAAAAACAAGGCGCAGTTTACCCGGCTGGTGAGCTTCGATCCGCGCAGTGGCAAAACTGCGATGTATGGCTATCCCATCGATATCGACCGCTATAAAAAAGCCAAAGACGCCAAGATTGGCGATGTCGTGGCGTTGGACAACCAGCGCATCCTGTTGATTGAACAGGGAACCGGTAAAGATAAGACGATGATCAACAAGATCTATCTGGTGGATCTCGCGCAGGCCAGCGATCTGAGTACGTTTGATGGCCAGGGTAAAGCGCTGGAATTCGACGACGCGCAAGATCTGGCTAAACGCGGCGTGAAGCTGGCGCAGAAACGGGAAGTGGCGGATCTGCGCCAGTTGGGCTGGCGCCAGGAGAAAGCGGAAGGGCTGGCGCTGATCGACGATCGCACGCTGGCGGTGATCAATGACAACGATTTCGGCTTGCAGGCGAAGCTGGTGGATGCGTCGCCAAAGAGCAAAAAAATCGGCGACTACCAGTTGGAGAAAGAAGGGCGGTTGAGCCTCGACGGCGACAAGACCGACGCCCGTATCGAATTGCGCCCTCTGGAGCAGCCGGAGTCGCTGAGCGAGCTCTGGGTGCTCACCTTGCCGCAACCCTTGAAGTGATCGAGAGGGGGCGACAGCGCCCCCGTTCGCTTCAGGCTTCCGCGTGCCGCTGCGGCGCTCTGCCGCGCGAGATGCTCTCCCACACCGCCACCACCACCATGATCAGCGTCGTCAGGCCATTGACCATCAGCAGATCGGTTAAATAGGCGACAGGGGCCAATACCGCCAACGCCAGCAGCCCAACCAGGTGCGACAGCGGGAAACGGCGATACACCAGCCGTTTATACAGCGCGTTGGCGAACAGGTAGAGCGCCGGGCCGAGCAGCAGCACCGCCGCCGTGGCGTGTTGGATGCGGCCATCGGGATGGGCGATCACCAGCTCGTTGGCCACGGCGCAGACGATGATGGCACCCACCAGCGCGACGTGCACGTAGTGGAAATAAGCGCCCAGCTGGCCGGGGTTTTCCGCCTGGCTGATGGCGTGGCTGCCTGCTTTGCTGCTGGTGTCGAAGTAAACCCACCACATCGCCAGGCTGCCGAGAAAGGCCACCAGCGAGGCGATGAGCACCGGCAGACTCCAGCTTTCCATCTCGCTCAGGGTGGCGCCGGTGATCAGAATGGTTTCCCCCAGCGCCACGATAACGAACAGCTGGCAGCGCTCCGCCAGATGGTGGCCTTCGATGGTCCATTCGCTGCTGCTGTCCGAGCGCCCCAGCACCGGCAGACGGAAGCCGAACATCGGCGAGACGTATTCGCACAAGACGGCGATCGCCCACAGCGCCAGGCGGGCATTGCCTTCCTCCAGCCCACCGGCGATCCAGAAGACGGCGGAGATGCACAGCCAGCCGAGGATGCGGCGAAAGTTCTGTTTCAACGGGTGACCAGGCGCCAGCAGGCGCAGCACCGTGACAGAGCGGCCGACCTGAATGGCGACATAGAACAGCGCGAAGATCAGGCCGCGCTCGCCAAACGCCTGTGGCAGCGCGGCGGCGGCGAACAGCCCCAGCAGCATGATCGCGAACAGCAGCAGGCGGATCTGACGGGTATCCGGATTGAACCAGTTGGTGACCCAGGCGGTGTATTGCCAGGCCAGCCAGACGGCGAACCACAGCAGCAGGGTTTCCAGCGCGCCGGTCAGCGTCAGATGATGCAACAGATAGTGGGAGAGTTGGGTCACGGCGAAAACGTAGATCAGATCGAACAGCAGCTCGGAAAATGACACCGAAGCGCCCTGACCGTCACGCACGCGCAGCAGGTTTTGCGACATAAGCGTTCTTCCTTAAAAGGGTAAGCCACAAAATCAGCGTAGCTCAGCGCGCTCCGGCGGGTAAAAAATCTTAAATAGACGCAGCGCGCGTTCTTTCTTTCACCCTGCCTTTAATTGTTCATCAAATAGGGGTAAGGTGAAGCCTATAAAGCCACTCTCGCCTGAAAATACACACCCGCTCTCACTTCCTCCTTATTCTCCTCACAATGATTGATGTTCTTTACGTTGCATGACGTCCGTTTTCATTGGCTGGCGGATAATTAACATCACTGACAACGAGCTAATAAACAAGAACACCTGGAGTCAATCATGAAACTCATCCCAAGCATCGCAGCCGTATTGATCGCCGCCGCTTCCTTCTCCACTTTCGCCGCGCCGCTGTCGTCGGTGAAACAGGTCAACAGCGAGCAGGCCGCCAATCTGCAAAGCATCGGCGTCGTGTCGGTTTCCGGCATTAGCGGCTCACCGCATGATGCCATCACCGCCCTTAAAGAAAAAGCCGCGGCGGACGGCGCCAGCCATTATCGCATTATCGGTCTGGACACCCCCGGGGATTCCAGCAACTGGCGCGGCAATGCGGAAATTTATCGCTAAGCATCGGCTTTTTTACGCTTTGGCCGCGGCAACGCGGTCAATAAAATAAATGGTCGTACTAATTATCTGAGTAGTCGGTGTTTAAACGACTTATTTTCAGGTCATTATTACGGCCGTTTTTCTTTGCGTGCCGCTGATGAGGTTGCATTTTATTACAACTGTGTCTGCCGCTTTCGGAATCATGTTAATGATTACTTAAGAAATTCGGCTCACATTGAGGGCTTAACCCAAGGAGGCCTCAATGTTAAATGCGACCCGGCTGCAACTGATGAATCACTTCGCTTACCTGCAGCAATTTATGGCTTCACCGCGCACCGTCGGTACGCTGGCACCTTCTTCCCCGTGGCTGTGTCAGGCGATGCTGAACCAGATTGAATGGACCCGGGCGCTGTCGATCGCGGAACTGGGGGCGGCCGACGGGGTGTTGACCAAACGCATTTTGGGGCGGATGCGCGCCGATGCGGCGCTGGAGGCTTTCGAAATCCAGCCCCATTTCGTGCATCGGCTGCGCGGGATAGACGATCGGCGGCTGCAGGTGATGGGCCATTCGGCGACCCGGATGGCCACGGATTACGACGTGGTGTTTTCCTGCCTGCCTCTGCTGTCGATCCCGGTCAGGATCAGCGTGCGCATTCTTCAGCAGGCCCGGCAGCGGCTGCTGGCGCGCAACGGCACGCTGGTGCTGTTCCAATACAGCCACCTGTCGGAAAAATTGCTGTCCCGCTATTTTCACTGGAGGCGCCTGCGGGTGGTGCGCAACTTCCCGCCGGCGCTGGTGTATGTCTGTACGCCGCGTTAGCTACAGCGTTTTCGCCATCACCACCACGTCTTCGTCATGCTGCCGCCGGCGTTCCAGAGGTTGCCAACCCCAGCCGGCGTACAGCGCTTCCGATTTGTCGGTGATGAGATGCAGAACCGAGTGATGGCGCTGCCGTGCCGCCTCGACGATGGCCATTTCAAGACGGTGGGCGATGCCCTTGCGGCGGTGATCGGGATGCACGAAGACGCCGGCCAGCCACGGGGTGAGATCCTGGCGCTGATGGTCGTCGCTGGGCCACAGGCTGGCCATGCCCACCGGACGATCGCCGTCGATCATCATCAGCGTCAGGTGGTCGTCGCTTGGCCGGCTGCATTGGGCGAAACGCAGCTGGGTGCGCGCCAGCGAACCGCCGCGCTGTGAGCCCCATTGGCCGAAAGCCCAGGCGGCGCACACATCGGCAAACTGCGGGCACTCCGACAGCGGAATGATGCGTTGAGTCATGGCGGTCTCCCGGTTTTTTTGCTGTTTCCCCCTCCTATTTAACCGATTTTTCCGCCATTTTTTTAACTTTTTAAAGCCGCTATTTTAGCGGTTTCACGGTGTTTCACCGCGTGCCCGGCACCGTTTCCCGGATTTCTTTTGGCAATCGCGGCGTGGGATTGCAAGTGCTAATGAGAGTGATTATCATGCGCACACTATTTCCCCCGTTTCGGCTCAATCATGCGCAATTCCCTCATTTTACTGCTGCTTTCCCTGTGGTTCGGCGTGTTCTCCGCCCAGGCGAAGACGGTGACCGATATCACCGGCCGCCAGGTCGCGGTGCCGGACAACCCGCAGCGCATCGTGGTGGGGGAGAGCCGCATGCTGTATACGCTGGCGCTGCTGGAGCCGGGCAACCCGGCGCAGCGCATCATCGGCTGGCCGGCGGATCTGGCGCGCTTTGATGCGCAAAGCTGGCAGCTTTATACGCAGAAGTTTCCCCAGATAGCCCAGATCCCCGTCATCAGCGGCAATAACTTTCGCCAGGTCAACATCGAAAGCCTGCTGCAGCTGAAGCCGGATCTGGTGATTTTGGCGCGCTACGCGCGTGAAGACGGCGACAACGATCTGCTGGTTTCCGCACTGAGCAAGGCCGGCGTGGCGGTGATCTACGTCGATCTGCGCATCGATCTGCTGAACAACACCGTGCCGAGCGTGCGGCTGCTGGGCGAAGTGCTCAACCGCCAGCAGCGCGCCGAGCAATTCATCACGTTTTATCAGCAGCATATGGCGGTGGTTCAGCAACGGCTGGCGGGCTATCAGGGACCGAAGCCCAAAGTGATGCTGCACCTGCATCTGGGGCGGCGCGACACCTGCTGCACCACCGCCGCGCACGGCAATCTCGGCGATCTGCTGACCTTCGCCGGCGGCGACAACATCGCCAACGCCAGCGTCAAAGGGGTGTATGGCGAACTGAACCCGGAAACCATTCTGAGCGCCAATCCTGACGTGTACCTCGCCACCGGCATGGCCGGCCCGCAGGGCAAACGGCTGTCCGATCTGCGCCTCGGGCCGCAGGTCAGCCCACAGGAGGCCGCCGACAGCTTCCGCCGGCTGATCGCCAAACAGCCGATGCTGACCAACCTGCAGGCGGTGAAAAACCACCGCGCCTGGAGCGTCTGGCACAATTTTTACCTCAGCCCGTACCATGTCGTGCTGGTCGAGATGTTCGCCAAAGCGTTTTACCCGGATCTGTTCGCCGACATCAACCCGCAGCAGACCTTCCAACAGTTGTATCAGCAGTTTTTGCCGTTACCTTTTTCAGGGACCTATTGGAGTCAGTTAGATAATGAATAACAACAAGCGCGGCTGGTGGTGCGCATTGCCTTTGGCGGCCTGCGCGACATCGCCGGCGTGGGCGGCGGAAAAAGCCGCGCCGCAGGAAGAGAACCTGGTGGTGGTCGGCCGCAAAGACGCCGACGGCGTGCAGAGCTATCAGCCGTTGACCAGCGTCACCGGCACCCGCAGCGAAACCAACCTGCTGAATGTGCCGCAAGCGATCGACGTGGTGCCGCAACAGGTGATTGCCGATCAGGCTGTCAGCAGCCTGGACGAAGCGCTGTACAACGTCAGCGGCATTACCCAGGCCAACACGCTGGGGGGCACCCAGGACGCGGTAATGAAACGCGGCTTCGGCGACAACCGCGACGGCTCCATTCTGCGCGACGGCGTGCGTTCGGTGCAGGCGCGCAACTTTACGCCGACCACCGAGCGGGTGGAGGTGCTTAAGGGGCCTGCCTCGATGCTGTACGGCATGGGCGAGCCGGGCGGGATGATCAATATGATCACCAAAAAACCCCAGCTGCAGCAGCACACCCACGTGGAAGGTTGGGGCAGCAGCTTCCACGGCGGCGGCGGCCAGCTTGACGTTACCGGGCCGCTCGGCACGTCGGGATTTGCCTATCGGATGATCGTCGATCACGATGAAACCGACTACTGGCGCAACTTTGGCCGCAATCGCCAGACGGTGATCGCGCCCTCGCTGATGTGGTACGGCGAGAACACCACCGTGCGGTTGGCCTATGAACATATGGAATATCTGGTGCCGTTCGATCGCGGCACCATCATCGATTCGCGCACCGGCAAACCGGTGAATACGCCGCGCGATCGCCGTTTCGACGAAGCCTATAACGCCACCCGCGGCGATCAGGACAGCGTCACTCTGCAGATCGATCAAACGCTCAATGAGCGCTGGAAAAGCTCGCTGACCTACGCCTACAGCCGCAACAGCTACAGCGACAACCAGGCGCGCGCTACGGCGCTGAACCCGGAGAGCGGCGCATTGAGCCGCCAGGCCGACTCGACCGCCCATGCCGTCAGCCACGCCAACGCGGTGCAGCTGACGCTCAATGGCGACGTGGACTGGGGCAGCATCAACCACCAGATGCTGTTCGGCTTTGATTTTGAAGATAACCGTACCTACCGCGGCGACATGATCCGCGGTAAAAAGAACAGCGATTTCAATATCTATCATCCGGTATACGGCCTGATGCCGCCGTCGACCGCGGTCAGCGCCAAAGACAGCGACCAGCGGGAAAATCTCACCAGCTACGGCTGGTTTATGCAGGACTCCATCCAACTGACCGATAAATGGCTGGTGATGGGCGGGCTGCGTTACGACGCTTTCGACGTCTATGCCGGCAAGGGGCGGCCGTTCCAGACCAACACCGACAGCTCGGACGGCAAGCTGGTGCCGCGCGCCGGTGTGGTCTACAAGCTGACGCCTTACGTGTCGCTGTACAGCAGCTATACCGAGTCGTTCAAGCCGAACTCTTCCATCGCCACCCAAATTGATTCGCTGCCGCCGGAACAGGGCAAGTCGTGGGAAGTCGGCGGCAAGCTGGCGCTGCCGAACGGCGTCACCGGCACGCTGGCGCTGTTCGACATCACCAAACGCAACGTGATGGTCAATGAGCTGGTGGAGGGCGAAACCGTGACGCGCACCGCCGGGCGCGTGCGTTCGCAGGGCGTGGAGCTGGACGTGGCCGGTAATCTTACCGACTCGCTGAGCCTGATCGGTTCCTATGCGTATACCGACGCCCGCGTGGTGGACGATCCGGACAACAAGGGCAAAGAGATGACCAATGTGGCGCGCCATACCGCCTCGCTGTTCCTGACCCAGAACCTCGGCAGCCTGGGCCTGTACAGCGGCGATGAGGTGCGCATTGGCGCCGGTGCGCGCTACGTAGGGCGCCGCCCGGGCGACGCCGCCAACAGCTTCTACCTGGATAACTACACCGTTGCCGATGCGTTCGCCGCTTACACCATGCCGATCAACGGCTATCGGGTGAAATGGCAGCTGAACGTGAAGAACCTGTTCGATAAAACCTACTATCCGTCCAGCGGCGGCAATCTGCGCGTGGCGGTGGGGGAACCGCGTGAGGTGGTGCTGCGCGGCAGTATCGATTTCTGAGCCACGGGCGGTGAAATTTGCTTAAATAACCGCCCCAACGTTAAGGAGAACCCATGAGCCTGCAGATCCGTTTGGCGCAGCAGCAGGATATCGCGCATCTGATGGCGGTTGAGCGCTCGGCGGCGCAATTGTTTCGCCAACAGCCGGAATGGCGCTTTATCGCCGAAGGCGAGGTGATGGTCCCGCAGCAGCATGCCGCGTTTATCGCCGAGCGCCGTGAATGGCTGGCGGAAAGCGACAACGGCGAGTGCGCCGGTTTTATCGCCGTGCTGACTCAGGGGAAAGACTGGCATATCGCCGAATTATCGGTCGCCGGTGCCTGGCAACGGCAGGGCGTCGGCCGCCGCCTGATCGGCGCGGTGGCGGAAGAGGCCAAACGGCAGGGGGCCGACCGCCTGACGCTCACCACCTTCATTGAGGTGCCGTGGAATGCGCCTTACTACCGGCGGCTGGGATTCCGGCCGCTTGACGATGCGCGGCTCACGGTCGCCCTGCGGCGGCACCTGGATGAAGATCTGGCGCACGGCTTTGCCGTCGGCAGTCGCTGTGCCATGGAATTTACACTATCGTAAATATTGAAATACAGAGCGGGCAGGGTATGATGCTGCCACCACGCCATCGCACCCGCTCGGTATTTTGGTATGCAATGCACTCAAGTCACCGCATAAGGGACAACCCGTAATGACACAAACCCTGTTCATGATAGGCGCTCGCGGAGCCGGCAAGACCACGGTAGGCAGCGCATTGGCGCTGGCGTTGGGCTATCAGTTCGTCGATACCGATCTGTTTATGCAGCAGGCGGCGCAGATGAGCGTAGCGGAAATGGTCGAGCGCGAGGGCTGGTTGGGGTTCCGCCGCCGCGAGACCATCGCGTTGCAAACCGTGACCAAGCCGTCAACTATAGTTGCCACTGGCGGCGGCGCGATCCTGGCGGAGGAGAACCGTCAGTTTATGCGCCAGCATGGCACCGTTATCTACCTGCGCGCGCCGGCCAGCGTGTTGGCGCAGCGGTTGGAAGAGTACCCGGAAGATGCGCAGCGCCCGACGCTCACCGGCAGGCCGATCGCCGAGGAGATGCGCGAGGTGCTGGCCGCGCGCGAAGCGTTGTATCAGGAGGCCGCGCATTACGTGATGGATGGCGCCGCCGATCCGCAGCGGGTGGTGGAACAAATCCTCGCGGTGCTGCCGCGTGAGACGGTGAAGTAACCCTTTCTTCTCTTCGGGCGCTGGGCGCCCGTTTTCTTATTCCGCTTGCCGAGCCGGTGCAAAGTACGCCCCGGGCGTGACGCCGAAGCGGCGGCGAAAGGCGGCGATGTAGGCGCTGACGTTATCATAGCCGCAGGCGTCGGCCACCTCGCCAACCGCTTTGCCGCGTGATAATCCCTCCAGTGAACGCAACACCCGCGCCTGCTGGCGCCACAGCGCGAAGCTGATGCCGGTTTCCTGCAGAAAACGGCGGCTCAGGGTGCGCGGGCTGAGCCCGGCCCAGACGGCCCAGTCGCGCTGGCTGCGCGGGCTGGCGGGATCGTTCAGCAGCGCACGGGCGATGTTCAGCAACCGGGCGTCCTGCGGCAGCGGCAATTGCAGCGGCGCGCGGCTTGCCGCGTGCATTTCGTCCAGCAGCACCTGCAGCAGCCGCCGTTGCGGCGCACTCAGCGGGCCGGCGGGGAACTGCGCGATGCGCGCCACCAGGGCCTGCAACAGCGCAGAGGCCGTGAACAGCTGCGGCAGCGGCGGCATCTCCGGCACGCTTTCCCTCGGCAGATACAGACTCCAGCCCGCCACGTCGCCGCAGGCCAGCGCCTGATGGGCGCATCCCGGCGGCAGCCAGCCCAGTGTGCCGCCGGTGATCGCCCATTGCCGGCCCGGGAGTTCCATTGCCAGCATGCCGCGCGTCAAGAGATAGATCTGGCCGCCTTCGTGCCGGTGCCAGGGCGTCAGGTGCTTTTTTTCATGCTGAAGGCGTTGGCTGCGGATCTGCGTCATGTTGGCCGTTTAACGTTATTGAAAGTCTTGATGTGGTTATTATGCCATCGCCTGGCCGGGATAGGATCGCCTTTCACCCTATTTCGGAGAAACGTGATGACTCAACTTACCCCGCTGAATCTGGTGCTCGATACGCTGCAGCAGGTGATCGCCAGCCCGGAGCATCGGCCGACGCAGCTCGCCGCCCGTTTCAGCGCAGGCTACCGCCAGCAGGTGGATGGCAAGGTGCTGAACTTCGAGCAGTTTGAGCAGCATATGGCGCTGCTGAAGCGGCAAACCCGCCGCATGACGCTGAGCGTGATCGCGGCGGCGGCGCAGGGCGAGGCGGTGCTGACCCACCATCTGGTCGAGGTGGAAAAGCGCGACGGTTCCCGCAGCCGCGTGCGGGTGCTGGCGCACTTCACCGTGCGTGAAGGGCGTATTTGCGCCTGCGACGAATTGACCGAGCTGTTGACGGGCGCCCCCGGCGATCGCGATCTTGGCTCGCGCGTGTCGGAATGAGGGCGACTGCTATACTTGCTACTGTGTGAAACACACGGGAGAACGGCATGCGCGAAAATGATCAACCTGCTTATCCGCGGAGCGCCCGCGTCGTAGAGGTGTTTCGGGGTGACCCGAACCTGCATCTGCGCCGTTTTGAAGTGCGCACCGACGACATTGAGCCGAATACGCTGCTCAGTGAACATGAAACCGAGCAGGAAGCGCTCGACGCCAAGCACCGCTATGAAGACGAGGCGCTAGAGCACTGACCTGCAGCCCAGCGGAAACCGGCGTCAGGCCGGTTTCCTGTTTATCCCCGCCGTAGCACATATTTCCCAGAACAATATTGATAATGATAATCATTTATGTGATTTTTATCGCCCCTATTGGGTGTTTCACTTCTGGGAAAAGAGATGTCCAATTCCGAGTTGCAGGCGCTGTTTCTGCGCCATATGCGGCCGCTGCAAGCCTATTTGAACGCCAAACTGCGCGACCCTCAGCTGGCCGCGGATTTGGCGCAGGAAAGTTTTACCCGCCTTACCGAGCAGTATCCGCAGGGTAACATTCTCGATATTGAGGCCTACCTGTATAAAACCGCCAAGAATCTGATGCTCGACCATCTGCGCCAGCAGCAGCGGCGGCAGACCGAAGCGGTCGAAGACGACATTCTGGCGCAGTATCCTTCGGGTGAACCGGCGCTTGAACAACGGGCGATCGATAGCCAACTGCTGCAGTTGTTACAGCAGGCGCTGGCGGACATGCCGCCGCGCACGCAGCAGATTTTCCGCCTTAACCGGCTCGATGGCCTGACCCAGGCGCAGGTGGCGGCGCAGCTGGGCGTGTCGCTCAGCACGGTGGAAAAACACCTGGCCAGCGCGCTGGAGCGGCTGATGGCGCGGATGGAAGAACAATAATGGCAATTTTTTTACGGGTTTATCCGCGCTCAGACGTCTTAACCTATAACCAGAAAAAACAGAGGTCTATGCCATTATGAAACCGCTAACCGCACAGGCGCGACAGCAGGCGGCCGCCTGGGCCGTGAGTCTGGCCGAAGGGGCGCTGCCGGCCGATCGGCGGCGAGCGTTGGACGCCTGGCTGGCCGCCGATCCGCAGCATCCGGCGGCGCTGCGTCAGGCTCGCCTGCTGTGGACGGCGCTTGGGCAACTGCCGCCTGAGCAGCGGCAGGCGTTACAACCGCAGGTGGCGGCGCTGAAAACGCCATCTCGCCATCGATGGCCCCGCTGGGCGGTGGCAGCGGCGGTGGCGCTCGCCGTTTCATTCGGCGTTTATCGCGGGCCGGATCTGTGGATCGGCCTGCAGGCCGATTATCAAACCGTTCGCGGTGAGGTGCGCGAAGTTGCGTTACCGGACGGCAGCCGGGTGGCGTTGGACAGCGGCAGCGCGATCGCGCTGGCGTATTCCGCAGACGAGCGCAAGGTGCGGCTGCTGAGCGGCGCCGCCTATTTTATCGTCGCGCCGTTGGGCGGGGCGGAAAGCCGCCCTTTCAGGGTGGAGGCGAAAAACGGCGTCACCCAGGCGCTGGGCACCGAGTTCAGCGTGGCGCGCACTGAACAGGGCGTCGACGTCAGCGTGCATCAGCACAGCGTGCGGGTGACGCTTGAGCGCGGCGAGCGCTCGCTGGTGGTCGCGCAACGCCAGGCGGCGCATTACCGCAACGGGCAGCTGCAGCTGACGCGGCAAACGGCCGGTGATGACGCCTGGCGACGCGGCTGGCTGGTGATCGACCGCCAACCGCTGACGCAGGCGCTCGCGCAGCTCAACCGCTATCGCGAGACCCGCATCGTGGCGGTCAATCCCACGCTAAGAACGCGCACGGTCAGCGGCGTGTTCGCGCTCAATAAACTCGACGACGGCGTCGGCGCCATTCGTCAGGAACTCTCCGCCCGCCAGCTGAATCTCCCCGGCATCACGCTGCTTTACTGAGCGGCCAAGGCGGGCCGGGATGCCCGCTTCACCGCTATTTTCACTTTCTGTAAAAAATCTTTACGGGTTTTTGCCTCCCGGAACGTCCTTATGTTTAAACGAGATTGATTTCCATTATCACTTGGTTTGACGTTCTTTCGGGTGGAACACACACGCATGCTTATTCACAAGGGAACCACGCCGGCCGGCCGATTGGCCACGGCGGTACGCGCCGCGCTGGCGGCGATGATGTTGACTCAGCCGGCTGTGGCGCTCGCCGTCCTGGCTGAGGCGAACGGCGCGCAGGCCGCACAGCAAAAGAATTTCAATATTGCGGCGCAGCCGCTGCAGAGCGCCATGTTGCGCTTCGCCGAGCAGGCCGGCATGCAGGTGTTTTTTGACGAGGTGAAACTCGATGGCATGCAGGCGGCGGCGCTGAATGGCAGCATGAGCGTAGAACAGGGCCTGCGGCGCTTGATCGGCGGCAATCCGGTGGCTTTCCGCCTGCAGCCGCAGGGGCAGATCGTATTGAGCCGGCTGCCGACGGCGAACGGCGACGGTGGCGCGCTGGCGTTGGACAGCCTGACGGTGCTGGGCGCCGGCGGCATCAACGCCAACGATTGGGTTTACGACGAACCGCGCTCGGTCAGCGTCATCAGCCGCGAACAGATGGACAACCGCCCGGCGCGACACGCGGCCGATATTCTGGAGCAGACTACGGGAGCCTATTCCAGCGTCAGCCAGCAAGATCCTGCGCTGTCGGTCAACATCCGCGGCATACAAGACTATGGCCGGGTGAACATGAATATCGACGGCATGCGGCAGAATTTTCAAAAGAGCGGCCATGGCCAGCGTAATGGCACCATGTACATCGATTCCGAACTGCTGTCCGGCGTGACCATCGACAAGGGCACCACCGGCGGCATGGGCAGCGCCGGCACGCTCGGCGGCATCGCCACCTTCAATACCGTCAGCGCGAGCGATTTCCTGGCGCCGGGCAAAGAGCTGGGCGGCAAGCTGCACGCCAGCACCGGCGATAACGGCACCCACTTCATCGGCAGCGGCATACTGGCATTGGGCAACGAAACCGGCGATATCCTGCTGGCCGCCAGCGAACGCCACCTCGGCGACTATTGGCCCGGCAACAAGGGCGACATCGGCAACATTCGCATCAATAACGACACCGGCAATTACGATCGCTACGCCGAGAGCATCAAGAACAACAAAATCCCCGACACCCATTACCGCATGCACTCGCGGCTGGCCAAGGTGGGCTGGAATCTGCCCGCCAACCAGCGCCTGCAGCTGAGTTATCTGCAGACCCAGACCTCATCGCCGATCGCCGGCACCTTGACTAACCTGGGCACTCGCCCGCCCTATGAACTGGGCTGGAAACGCACCGGCTACACCGACGTGATGGCGCGCAACGCGGCGTTCGACTACAGCCTGGCGCCGGAAGACGTCGACTGGCTCGATTTTCAGGCCAAGCTGTATTACGTCGATACTCAGGATGACAGCGACACCTACAGCACCAGTTCGCTGCTGGACAACGGCTACGCGACGCGCACCCGCCTGCGTACCTATGGCGCACAGGCGCAAAACACCTCGCGCTTCAGCCTGGCGCCGGGGCATGACTTCCGCGCCAATTACGGGCTGGAGTTCTATTACGACAAAGCGACCAGCGACTCTTCCCGCCAAGGCATGGATGGGGTGACGCCGGCCGGCAACCGTTCGGTAGCCAGCCTGTTCGCCAATCTGACCTACGACTACGACGGCTGGCTGACGTTGGAAGGCGGGCTGCGTTACGACCGCTATCGCCTGCGCGGCCAGACCGGCCTGAGCTATCCGGATTTGGCCAAGGATGGGCAACGCTACACGATTGACAATCCTTGCAAAGCGTTGCGTCTGACCGGCTGTTCAACCACCACCCGCGAAGATTGGGACGTGGATCGCGATCAGGGCAAGCTGTCGCCGACGCTGGCGGTGGCGGTGCGCCCCGGCGTGGAGTGGCTGGAGCTGTATACCACCTACGGCAAATCCTGGCGGCCGCCGGCGATCACTGAAACGCTGACCAACGGCAGCGCGCACAGTTCTTCCACGCAATACCCCAATCCGTTCTTGCAGCCCGAGCGTTCGCGCGCCTGGGAAGTCGGGTTCAACGTGCAGCAGCCGGATCTGTGGTTTGAGGGCGATCGGTTGGTGGCCAAGGTGGCCTACTTCGACACCAAAGTGGATAACTACATCAACCTGGCGATAGACCGCAATAAACCGGGGCTGGTGCAGCCGAGCATCGGTAATGCCGCTTACGTCAACAATCTGTCGAAAACCCGCTTCCGCGGGCTGGAGTACCAGCTCAACTATGACGCCGGGGTCTTCTACGCCGACCTGACCTACACCCACATGATCGGCAAAAACGAGTTCTGCTCGAACAAGGCCTGGTTGGGAGGGCGTCTGCGCTACGGCGACGGCTCGCGCCGCGGGAACTTCTATGTTGAGCCTGATGCCGCTTCCAATGACTTCGTCACGTGTGATGGGGGGACGCAGTTCGGCTCCGCCGCCTACCTGCCGGGCGATCGCGGTTCGGTGACGCTGGGCGGGCGTGCCTTCGATCGCAAGCTGGACGCCGGGGTGACCGTACGCTTTGCGCCGGGTTATCAGGACAGCTCGGTACCGTCCAACTACCCGTACCTGGCCGACTGGCCGAAGTACACCCTGTTCGATCTGTACGCCAGCTACAAGCTGACCGACAGCCTGACGCTGCGCGGCTCGGTGGAGAACCTGACCAACCGCGCCTATGTCGTCAGCTACGGCGAGACGTTGGCCAATACCCTGGGGCGCGGCCGCACCGTGCAGGGCGGGGTGGAATACCGTTTTTAAGCAGTAAAAGGGCGTTGCTCATCCTTGAGCACAAGGGCCGCCTCGCAAGGGGCGCCGTTCATCAATGGAGATAGAGAAATGGCATTTTCAGTCAATTATGACAGCAGCTTCGGCGGTTACAGCATTCATGACTATCTGGGCCAGTGGGCTTCGACATTCGGTGATGTCAATCACACCAACGGCAATGTCACCGACGCCAACAGCGGCGGCTTCTATGGCGGCAGCCTGTCCGGTAGTCAGTATGCCATCAGCAGCACGGCAAACCAGGTGACCGCCTTCGTGGCGGGCGGCAACCTGACCTACACGTTGTTCAACGAACCGGCGCATACCTTGTACGGCCAGCTGGATTCCCTGTCCTTCGGCGACGGTTTGAGCGGTGGCGATACATCGCCGTACAGCATCCAGGTGCCTGACGTCAGCTTTGGCGGCCTGAACCTCAGCAGCCTGCAGGCGCAGGGTCATGATGGCGTGGTGCACCAGGTGGTGTACGGCCTGATGTCCGGCGATACCGGCGCGCTGGAGACCGCGCTGAACGGCATCCTCGACGACTACGGCCTGAGCGTCAACTCCACCTTCGATCAGGTGGCGGCGGCGACGGCGGTGGGCGTGCAGCACGCCGACAGCCCGGAACTGCTGGCGGCCTGATCGCGGCCGTTTGCCCGCCGGCGCCGTGCGCCCCGGCGGGCGTTTTCTCGTTTTTAGCCGATGGAAAACGCCATGAAAAACGCCGTCAGGCGCGGAGAAGTGATGAGCGTGCTGGCCGCATACCGGCGCGGATTTTGGGGCATCGCGCTGTTTACCGCGGTGATCAACCTGCTGATGCTGGCACCGGCGCTGTACATGCTGCAGGTCTACGATCGCGTGTTGCCGTCGGGCAACCGTATGACGCTGGCGATGCTGACCCTGATGGTGGTCGGCCTTTACCTGTTTATGGGGCTGCTGGAGTGGGTGCGCAGCCAGGTGGTGATCCGCCTCGGCGCCCAGATGGATATGCGCCTCAATCAGCGAGTCTACGACGCCGCCTTCGAAACCAATCTGAAAACCGGCAACCCGCTGGCGGGGCAGGCGCTGAACGATCTGACCAACCTGCGCCAGTTCGCCACCGGTAATGCGCTGTTCGCCTTTTTCGATGCCCCCTGGTTCCCGGTTTATCTGCTGGTGGTTTTTCTGCTCCACCCCTGGCTTGGCGCGTTGGCCAGCGCCGGAGTAATCGTGCTGGTGCTGCTGGCCTGGCTCAATCAGCGGGTGTCGCAAGCGCCTCTGGCGGAGGCCGGCCGGGTCGCGCTGAGCGCCACACAGCAGGCCAACGGCAATCTGCGCAACGCCGAAGCCATCGCCGCCATGGGGATGCTGACCGACTTGCGCCTGCGTTGGCTGCGGCAGCATCAGCAGTTCCTGCTGTTGCAGAACCGCGCCAGCGAGAAAATCGCCGCCGTCACCGCCTGGTCGAAAACCGTGCGGCTGGCGCTGCAGTCGCTGATGTTGGGCTGCGGCGCGCTGTTGGCGGTCAGCGGTGACATTACGCCGGGCATGATGATCGCCGGATCGATCCTGATCGGCAGGGTGCTGGGGCCGATCGATCAGCTGATCGGCGCCTGGAAGCAGTGGTCATCGGCGCGCCAGTCCCTGCAGCGTCTGGAGGTGATGCTGGCCGCTAACCCGCCACGAATACCGAGTCTGCCGCTGCCGGCGCCCGGCGGCGCATTGACCGTGAGCCAGTTGACCGCCAGTGCGCCCGGCGGCACGGCGCCGGTGTTGCACGGCGTCAGTTTTCGTCTGGAAGCCGGCGAGGTGCTGGGCGTGATTGGCGCGTCCGGCTCCGGCAAAACGTTGCTGATGCGCCAACTGGTCGGCGCGCTGACGCCGATCAGCGGCGACGTGCGGCTGGACGGAGCAGACATTCAACAGTGGGACAAGCAACAACTCGGGCCGCATATCGGCTACTTACCGCAGGATATCCAGCTGTTCGCCGGCACCTTGACGGACAACATCGCCCGCTTTGGCCAGGTCGACGCCGAGAAGGTGGTGGCCGCGGCGGCGCTGGCCGGCGTGCATCAGCTGATCCTGCATTTACCGAAAGGCTATGAGACCGAGCTGGGTGAAGGCGGCAGCGGCCTGTCCGGAGGCCAACGTCAACGGGTGGCGCTGGCGCGCGCGCTGTATGGATCTCCGGCGCTGGTGGTGTTGGACGAACCGAATGCCAACCTCGATCGCGAAGGGGAAGAGGCGCTGCAGAGGGCGATCGAAGCGCTAAAGGCGCGCGGCACCACTATCGTGTTGGTGACCCACAAACCGGCGATCCTGGCGACCACCGACAAATTACTGGTGCTGACCGCCGGCCAGGTGCAGCACTTCGGCCCCAGCGACGCCATCCTGAAAAAACTGCCTGGTTTTGCGCCCGCCGCTGCCGCCGCTCCGGCCAATACCGGGCGCAGCAACGGCGGCTTCAACGTCAATTACGCCAATTTCGCCAAAACGGCCAGCGGTGAACGAAAAGTATGAGCAATCAGAGTGTGATCCCCGGCGATATCGACACCCTTTCCCGCCAGTTTGACGAAGGGCGCCATCTGCGGCTCGGCGGCTGGCTGGTGCTGCTGGGATTTGGCGGCTTCCTGCTGTGGGGGCTGTTGGCGCCGTTGGATAAGGGCGTGCCGGTTTCCGGCAGCGTGGTGGTGGCCGGTAACCGCAAGGCGGTGCAGCACCCGAGCGGCGGCGTGGTATCGCAGATTCAGGTGCATGAGGGTGACCGGGTCCGCGCCGGGCAGGTGCTGTTACTGATGGATACCGTCGACAGCCGGACCCAGCGCGATGCGCTGCGCAGCCAGCAGTTGAGCAACGCCGCGCAGCAGGCGCGGCTGCAGGCCGAGCGCGACGGTCTGCAGGCGATCGCTTTCCCGCCATTGCTGCAAGCGCGGCGAGAAGAGTCGGAGGTGATGTCGCTGATGCTGCTGCAACAACAGCTGTTCACCAGCCGCCGTGCGGCGCTGCAGAGCGAGCTGGCAGCGATCGCGGAGAGCATCGCCGGATCGCAGGCGATGTTGGAAGGGGTTCGGCAATCTTACGTCAGCAAGCAACGGCAAAAGGCCATGTTGCAGGAGCAACTGAGCGGCATGCGCAAGCTGGCGGCGCAGGGGTATGTGGCGCGCAATCGGCTGTTGGATCTGGAAGGGCAGCATGCGCAGATCGACGGCCAGGCGTCCGAGGATACCGGGAATATCGGCCGCCTGGGCCGCCAAATCCTGGAGCTGAAACTGCGGGCGATCCAGCGGCGGGAGGAGTATCAGAAAGAGGTCAGCAGCCAATTGGCCGAGGTACGGATGAAGCTGGACGAGCTGGATAACCGCTTGGCCAAGGCGGAGGCCGATCTGGGGCATACGCAGGTGAAAGCGCCGGTGGCGGGCACCGTGGTGGGGTTGAGCGTGTTCACCGAAGGCGGCGTGATCGGCGCCGGTCAGCAACTGATGGAGATCGTGCCCAGCGATCGGGGGCTGCAGGTGGAGGCGCGCATCCCGGTCGAACTGATCGACAAGGTGCAGGTGGGACTGCCGGTCGAACTGTTGTTCTCGGCGTTCAACCAAAGCACCACGCCGCGCGTCGAGGGTGAAGTGACGCTGGTCGGGGCCGATCGCCTGACCGACGAGAAAAGCGGCGCGCCTTATTACAGCGTGCGCGCCAAGGTCAGCGAAGAAGGATTGCAACGTTTGAACGGGTTGGAGATCCGCCCGGGGATGCCGGTTGAAGGGTTCATCCGCACCGGCGAGCGTTCGATGATGAACTATCTGTTCAAACCGCTGACCGATCGCCTTCATTTGGCGCTGACGGAAGAGTGAGCATGTCGGTTTCGCCGCTGCCTTTCGCCGCGCCCGGCGCCGCCATGCCCTGGCGCCGTTGTCTGGTGTTGGTGCTGGCGCTGCATCTGCTGGTTGCCGCGCTGCTTTGGCCCTGGAGAGACAAGGCCGTGCCGCCGTGGGTGCCACCGCCGGCGGTGATGGTGCTGATGGCCGCCGCGCCGCAGGCCCCGGCCGAGGTGAAACAGCCGCCGGGACAAAGGACGCCGCCGCCTCAGGCTGAACCGTCGGCGCCGCCGGAGCCGTTGCCGCTGGTGAAAGCGCCTGACGCCGCGCAGCCGAACATCGCCGTGCCGCCGAAACAGAAAAAACCACCTAAGCCGGTGAAGAAAAACAACCTGCCCCGCACGCCGCCGCAGGAGAGAATCATTGCGCCGCCGAAGGTTCAGGAGCAAAGCGCCGGCGCGCCGCCGCCGGGCCGCGCGGATAAAACGGCCGCGCCGCAAACCCGCCTGACACCCTATGCTCAGGCGGGGGAGGACAACTGGCGCAGCCGCATCAGCGGCCGCCTGAATCGCTTTAAGCGTTACCCCAAAGACGCACTGCGGCTGAAGCGCCAGGGCGTCGGGCAGGTGCGTTTCACGTTGGACAGACAGGGCCACGTGCTGGCGGTGACGCTGGTCAGCAGCGCCGGGCTGCCGTCGCTGGATCGTGAAATCCAGGCGCTGGTCAAACGCGCGTCGCCGCTGCCCACGCCGCCGGCGGACGCCTACGTCAACGGCACGGTGGAATTGACGTTGCCGATCGATTTCAGTTTGCGCGGCGTGGGTTTTTGACGCGGTTGTTTCATGGCGATGGCCTGAGCGTGGCGCACGGAAACCTTTGCCTCTGCGCCGCGATCGCATTTCGCGCGAAAAACCAGTGACAGATCAACCGCAATCCCCCAATATGGATTTTCCATCAAGATGATTACGCGGGTGCCAGTCTATGCTGAAAGTGAATGAGTATTTTGCCGGAAAAGTGAAGTCTATCGGTTTTGACAGTAGCAGCATCGGTCTTACCAGCGTGGGCGTGATGGAAGAGGGCGAATACACCTTCTCCACCGCGCAGCCGGAAGAAATGACGGTGATCACCGGGGCGCTGAAAGTGCTGCTGCCGGGGGCGCCGGACTGGCAGGTGTTTACGCCGGGCGAGAAGTTCTTCGTGCCGGGGCACAGCGAGTTCAACCTGCAGGTGGCCGACGCCACCGCCTATCTGTGCCGCTACCTGAGCAAATAAACGTTGCTCGTTAGGGGAACGCAGGGCTCAGCGAAGGCTGGGCCCTGGTCGTTTCTGAGGCGGGATTAACGCTGGGCTTCGCCGCCGAGCGCTTCGATGGTGTTTTTGATCAACGCCGCCAGCTCGCTGGTCATCAGGATAAAGTCGGCGTCAAAGCGCTGGGCGAAGTCATCGCGATCGATATCGTCGTTCTGCTCGCGCAGCGTGTCGGCGAACTTCAGGCGCTTGAGCGAGCCGTCGTCCGACAGCATCAGCTGGATGCGCTCCTGCCAGTCCACCGCCAGCTTGGTCACCAGCTTGCCGGCTTCGATGTGCACCGCGATTTCGTCGCTGATCAGATTCTGCTTCTTGCAGCGGATCACGCCGCCTTCTTCCAGAATCGCTTTCAGTTCCGCTTCATCCTGAATGGCGAAGCCGGCCGGCATCTCGCCGGAACGCACCCATTCGGTCAGCGTCAGTTCGATCGGGCTTTCCATGGTCAGCGGCACTACCGGCAGCGAGCCGAGGCTTTTGCGCAGCAGCGCCAGCGTGTCTTCGGCGCGTTTGGCGCTGGCGGCGTCGACCATGATCAGATCGTTGACAGTGTCGATCCACATGAAGGTCTGGTTGAAGCGGCTGAACGCGCGCGGCAGCAGGCTGTGCAGCACTTCATCTTTCAGCGCGTCCTTCTCGGTTTTCTTCAGTTTGCGGTGTTGCTCCGCCTCCAGGCGCTCAATCTTGGCCTGCAGCTCTTGCTTGATCACCGGCGACGGCAGGATTTTCTCTTCCTTGCGCGCGCAGATGACGATCTGGCCGTTGACCGCGTGCGTCAGCGCATCGCTGTGCGAGCCCATCGGGGAGACCCAGCCGGTCTTCGCCATGTCCTGGCTGCCGCACGGCGTGAAGGCGAACGCGCTGAGTTGTTTTTCCATTTCATCCGCGTTTAACGCCACTTCGCGGCTCAAACGGTAAACCATCAAATTCTTAAACCACAGCATAATGTTATCCCTGGCTGGGCGTGCGTTCGGCACGCTGATTCGTCAAAAGCAGGGCGGCATGATAACGAATTGACGCTGAAAAATCGCCCCATTCTCTCCGAATTGCGTCGCTTTGCGCACCGGGGAAGGACGGGACGGAGAATGGGAAACAGGTGATTCATTCGCGCGCTTACATTAGGCTGTGACAACGCTGCGTGGCATTGAGGAGAAAAAATACGTGCGCATTGGCATCGACTTGGGTGGAACAAAAATTGAAGTGATCGCGTTGGCGAATGACGGGCGAGAGCTGTTTCGCCATCGCATCGCCACGCCGCGCCATGACTACCGGCAAACCCTGGCGGCGATCGCCGGACTGGTGAAACTGGCGGAGGATCATACCGGCGAACGAGGATCGGTCGGGATCGGCATTCCCGGCACGCTGTCGCCGTTTACCGGGCGGGTGAAGAACGCCAACTCGGTGTGGCTCAACGGCCAGCCGCTGGATAAGGATCTGTCGGCGCTGCTGGCGCGCGAGGTGCGCATCGCCAACGACGCCAACTGCCTGGCGGTGTCGGAAGCCACCGATGGCGCCGGCGCCGGCGCGAAAACCGTGTTTGCGGTCATCATCGGCACCGGCTGCGGCGCCGGCGTGGCGCTGAACGGCCAGGCGCATTCCGGCGGCAACGGCATTGCCGGCGAATGGGGCCACAACCCGCTGCCGTGGCAGGATGACGATGAGCTGCGTTACGCCCGCGAAGTGCCGTGCTACTGCGGCAAACCGGGCTGCATCGAAACCTTTATTTCCGGCACCGGTTTCGCCACCGACTATGCGCGCCTGAGCGGCAACGCGCTGCAAGGGCATGAGATCATGGCGCTGAGCGAGCGGGGCGATGCGCTAGCGGAGCAGGCGATCGTACGTTACGAAATGCGATTGGCGAAATCGCTGGCGCACGTGATCAACATGCTGGATCCGGACGTGGTGGTGCTCGGCGGCGGCATGAGCAACGTGGATCGCCTGTACCGCACGGTGCCGCAGCGAGTGAAAGACTGGGTGTTCGGCGGCGAGTGTGAAACGCCGATCCGCAAGGCGGTTCACGGCGACTCCAGCGGCGTGCGCGGCGCGGCCTGGCTGTGGCCGCAACAGCAGCGCTAAGCGTTGCAACAAAGCGCGAGGCTGCTCGCGCTTTAAACCCTTCACTGTACAAAAACTGGACGGCGTTTTATGCTTTAGCTAACTTAGCTAAGGAGAACGCGTATGCCGATTCAGGCCAATATGCACGAAGCCAAATCCAATCTGAGTCAGTTGGCGGACAGAGCCGCGGAGGGAGAAACCGTGATTATTGCAAAAGCAGGGAAGCCGTACGTACAGCTGGTCGCCATCAAGGGGGAAGCGCGCCGCCCTGGCGCCGCCAAGGGCAAGTTCACCGTGCCGGCGGATTTCAACGCGGGGGATGCGGCCATTGCGGCGTTGTTTGAGGGCGATGAATGAAGCGCCTGTTGCTGGATACCCACGCGTTGCTGTGGTGGTTGATTGATGACGCCTGCCTGGGCGCGAACGCCAAAAGGCAGATCGCCGATCCGGGCAATGCGGTGTACGTCAGCGCGGCCAGCATTTGGGAGATCTCGATCAAGCAGGCGCAGGGCAAACTGGCGCTGCCGGAAGATATCTTTGCGATCATCGAGGCCGAGGATTTTCTGTCGTTGCCGATGGACACCTTTCACTGCCAACAGGCCGGGCAGCTGCCGCCCTATCATCAGGATCCTTTCGATCGCATGCTGATCGCACAGGCGCAGGCCGAGGGGCTGACGCTGATCTCCGCCGACGCGGTGTTTCCGCAGTACGGCGTGCGGGTGGCGGACGCCCGCCGTTAAGCCGGCTTTTCCTCGCTTTCGCTGCGCACCCGTTCGATATGAATGGTCAGAAACATCATCTCTTCCGTGGTGAGCTGATGCTGATAGTGCTTTTCGATGTGGCGGTTGATCTTGCCGGCGCAGGCGAAAGACTCGCGGTATTTCTCTTTCACCACCTGATACAGCGAGTCGTCGTCGCTGTCGACGTAGTTTTTCCCCAGCAGGCGCTGGGCGAAGAACTTCAAATGGGTGACGAAGCGGTGGTAGCTCAGGGATTCCTCGTTGTAATCAAAGCGGAAATGGTATTTGACCAGGTTGAGGATCTCTTGCATCACGCGGGTGATGTGCAGCGTGTTATGCATCTCGTCGTTAAGCTGAGCGTTGACCAGGTGCAGGGCGATAAATCCGGCTTCGTCTTCCGGCAGCGCGGTATCCAGCCGCTGGGCGATCAGGGCCAGCGCCTCCAGCCCGACGGCGAATTCGGCCGGATAGAGTTTTTTAATCTCCCACAGCAGCGCATTTTTGATATCCAGCCCTTGCGCATAGCGCTGCAGGGCGAAGTGGATGTGATCGGTCAGCGTGATGTAGACGATGTTATGCAGCTTGCCCGGCAGGCGTTCGCGGGCGAGGGTGATGATTCTGTCGGCGGTGGTGACGCAGGCCAATGGGATCTCGGCGAGCAGCTCTTTATAGCGCTCGGCGATTTCACCGCCGTTATGGGTGAAGACCTTCTCGATCAGGCTTTCGTCCAGCGTATCGCCGGGCTTCTTTTTAAAGCCGATTCCTTTTCCCATCACCACCGTCTCTGCCTGACGGTCGTCCTGCGTAATCACCACGTTATTATTGAGTATTTTAGCGATTTTCATGGTTTTTCCCGGTGTTTCAGCATCCTGAAAACGAAAAAACCTGACGCCCGAAAGCGATCCCGGGCGTCAGGTTTTGCCTGTATTTTATGTTTCTGTCCTGCGGCCTGAGCGGCGAAGGGGATACAGTAACAATCCTGTTATGCTGGCATAATAACCCGTGCTTGCCGCGGCTCAACGCTTTTCACTGCGGAGTGCCGCCGCGGTCACACTTCTGCGCCGCGCGCGGCGGGATCATTCCAGCCTGAAGTGCGCCTCCAACCGGCTGACGCCGAGCCCGTTGACCTTTTTCACTTTGATCTGCACCGGAATACGCTCTTTCATCGCCTCGACGTGGCTGATCACGCCGATGGTTTTGCCGGAGGCGTTCAGGCTGTCCAGCGCGTCCAGCGCGGTATCGAGGGTTTCGGCATCCAGCGTGCCGAAACCCTCGTCGAGGAACAGCGAGTCGATGCTGGTTTTGTGGCTGACCAAATCGGACAACGCCAGCGCCAGCGCCAGGCTGACCAGGAAGCTCTCGCCGCCGGACAGGGTGCGGGTATCGCGCAGCGCGTCGGCCTGCCAGGTGTCCACCACCTGCAGCTCCAGCGCGTCGCTGGTCTTACGCTGCAGCAGGTAGCGCCCGTGCAGCCGGCCGAGTTGAAGGTTGGCCAGATACACCAGATGATCGAGCGTCAGCCCCTGAGCGAAGCGGCGGAATTTGTCGCCCTCTTTTGAGCCGATCAGCTGGTTGAGGCAGCTCCAGTCGTCGTAGTCTTGCTGGCTGCGGGCGATCTGTTCGAACAGCGCCTGTTGATTGAGACGGCGTTCGGCGTCGCTTTCCAGCTGGTTGCGCAGTTCGCCCTGGCGCAGCTGCAGCGCCTTCAACTGCTGTGCCAGTTCGGCCAGCGATTGGGTGAGCGCATCGAGATCCGCGTTGGCTTCATCCACCCCTTCAGGGCGGTTTTGCCGGTGCTGCTCCAGCGTTTGCGTCGCCTGCGTCAGCAGGGCGGCGGCCTCCACCTGCCGCTGTTGCAGCTGTTCTTTGCGCTGTTGCAATTCGCGGCGCAGGACATCGTCCAGCAGCGCGGCGGTGAAGGCGGTTTCATCGGCGAATTCGCTGTCGGCCAGCGCCTGCTGCCACTGCTGCTGCGCCTGCTGCAGCCGCTCCTGCATCTGAGTGTGTTGATGTTGCAGCCCGGCCTGCTGGCCGGCCAGGCGTTCGCGCAGTTCCTGCGCCTTTTGCCACTGCTCGGCGGCCTGAACGCTGGCCTGTTCGCAGGCGGTTTGTTTGGCGCGCAGCTGTTCGCGCACCTCGGCGACCTGCTGTTCGCCGAACAGCGCCAGCCGCTGCGCGCGTCGTTCGGCAAGGGTCTTCTCGCCTTCTTGCCAGCGTTGATGCAGCTCTTGCTGCTGTTGCAGGCTGTCGGCGTGGGCTTTCTGCAGCAGCGTAAAGCGTTCTTCGAGCAACGCCAGCTGTTGCTGCGTCTGCTGCTGCTGCGTTTGCAGAGCGATGAGCGCATCCTTCGCCTGCTGTACCGCCTGCGCCGCCTGTTCATGCTGTTGCAGCGCGTGTTGCCCGCGCCGTTCTTCGTCGTCGCAGCCGTTCAGCCAGGCGCTGAGTTGCTCGCCATCCGCCAGCGTAAAGTCGAACGCCAACGGCGCGCTGAGCTGCCGCCACTGCTGCTGTTGGCCTGCCAGCTGTTGTTCATCCTGCGCGATGGTTTGCTGCTGACGCTGCAATTGCTGTTGCAGGTTGTCGTAACGGGCTCGCAGCTCGACGCCTTGTTTTTGCAATGCTTCGGTCTGGACTTTCATTTGCTCCAAACGTTGCGCGGTTTCTGACAGTTTTACCTCTTGGTATTGTTCTACTGCCGGGTGCTCGCATGAGCCGCACAGCGGGCAGGGGGCGCCGGGTTGCAAACGGGCGCGCTCGGCCTCCAGACCCACGATCCGTTGTTCCAGCGCATAGGTTTTTTCAACATCGGCCTGGTGGGCTTTCTGCTGCTTAAATTGCTGACGGATGAGTTCTAGCTGTGGTTCCAACTGGGTAAGTTCATGTTGGCCGCTGTTTAGCTCTTGCCGCTGTTGTTCCAGCCGTTTAACGATTTGCTGCGATAAAGAAGCGAGAGCAAATAACTGCCGGCGCGTCGGGCGCAGATCCGCCAGGGCGCTCAGGCGTTGGCGCAGCGGGGCCAACGGCGTTTGCGCCTCCAGCGCCTGTTGCTGCTGTTGTTGAACGGCCAGCGCTTCGGTCAGCGCGTTCAACTGCTGCTGATGCTGTGCGGCCTGCGTCGTCAGTTGGCTGCGCTGGGCGGTGAGCTGCTCCAGCGCGGTCTGCTGCTGGGCGCATTGCTGCGCGGCGGCATCGCCGGCCTGTCGCCGCTCGGCCTGTGTCGACTGCAGTTGGGCTATTTGATGGTCGAGCGGGGCCACCTGGTCATCGATCAACTGTTGCTGTTGCCGCATATGCTCGGCATGGGTTTGCTGCGCCAGACGGGTTTTTTCCACCGCCTGCTGCAGCGGCGCCAGCTGCGCCGAGTGCTGTTCCTGTTGTTGCGTCAGCTGGGCTGCCTGCTGTTGTATCGTCTGCAGCTCGGCGCGGCAACGATCGCGTTCGCCGCGCAGCGGCCGCAATTTCTCGGCCGGTTCGCTGCGCGCCAGCCGCTGCAGCTGCGGGGCGGCCTCCGCCTGCTCGCGCTGGGCGGTGTCCAGCCGCAATTGCCCCTCGCTTTGCTGTTGCCGGAGGCGTTGCCATTGCTGCAGCCAGCTCAGCGCCTGTTGCTGCCGCTGGGTTTGCTCGCCGAGGGCGATTTCCTGCGCGCTCAGCGCCATCAGCTGTTCGGCCAGAGACTGGCGCTGCTCGTCGTTCAGCAGTTCGATGCCGCTGGCGCGTTGATGCAACGCATCCAGGTCGGTTTTGGCCTGCTTGTGCGACTCGAACACCTGTTCGGACAACCGCCCGTAGATTTCGGTGCCGGTCAGCTCTTCCAGCAGTTCGGCGCGATCGTTGGCGTCGGCGTTGAGGAACGCGGCGAACTGCCCCTGAGACAGCATCATCGATTTGGTGAAGCGGCCAAAGTCCAGCCCGGTGATGGCGGCGGTAAGCTCCAGCTTGTCGCGCACCTTGTCCGCCAGGATCTTGCCGTCCTCGCGGCGCGCCAGTTCGACCTTCGGCGCCTGCAGATTGCCGTCCGGCGCGTTTTTGGCGCGGCGCTGGCTCCAGAAGGCGCGATAGCCGACGCCCTTGACCTCGAATTCAACCTCCGCCAGCGATTCGGAGGTGTGGCGGGTCATCAGTTCATTCTGGCTCGGCGTGACGTTGAGGCGCGGCGTCTGGTGGTACAGCGCCAGGCAGATGGCGTCCAGCAGGGTGGTTTTGCCCGCGCCGGTCGGGCCGGTAATGGCGAACAGGCCGTTGCTGGCGAACGGCTCGGCGGTGAAGTCAATTTTCCATTCGCCCTGCAGCGAGTTGAGGTTTTTTAACCGCAGGCTGAGGATCTTCATGGGTTGGTCTCCTCGGCGTTGTGCTGCACCGCCTCGACCACCTGGCGGAACAGTTGGTGCATCCGCCGTTGGCGCGCTTCGGGCATGTCGGCCTCCTGTGTCAGACGCCGTTCGAACACCTCGTTGACGCTCAGCTCGTTCAGCGTTTCTTTCTCCTGCTGCGCGATCGCCTGGCGGCGCTGCTCTTTACTGCGCCGCAGCAGCACCACTTCCACCGGCAGCTCATCCGCCATCAGCTGGATGCGGCGCTGGATGTCGCTGAGGTAGTCCTGCGTCGCCACTTCGATATCCAGCCACACCGGCAGCTCGCCGGCATAGGCGGCAAATTGCCGCAGCTGCCGTTCGATCTCGGCCAGATCGCCTTTGATCAGTTGCATGGGCTGAAACTGCGGGATCGTTAACGCGGCTACCCGCTGCAAAGCGCCGTCGGCGAAATCGACCAGGAAGACGCTTTTGGCTTTGCCCAGCTCATCGAAGCTGAGCGGGATCGGTGAGCCGCTATAGCGAATATGCTCCGATTTGGCGACGTTCTGCGCGCGGTGAATGTGGCCGAGCGCGATATAGTCGGCGGGCGGGAAGGCCTGCGCCGGGAAGGCGTCGAGGGTGCCGATATAGATGTCGCGCACCGAGTCGGAGGTGGTGACGCCGACGGTGGTCAGGTGGCCGGTGGCGACGATCGGCAGCGGTAGGCCCAGCTGGTCGCGGCGCTCGCAGGCCGCCTGATACAGCGCTTGGTAATGTTCGGCGATGGCTTCCTGCAGCGCCTGCTGTTTCTGCGCGCCGGATTCGCCGGCGCGGCTGGTGAGCAGGTCGCGCGGCCGCAGGAACGGGATGGCGCACAGCACCGCGCCCGGCTGGCCGTCGCGTTGGTTAAGCACCACGATCTGCTGTTCCGGGGCGCCCTGCGCGCTGGCGATCACCGTGGTGTTCAGGCAGGAGAGCAGTTCACGCGATTCGTTCAGCGTTGCGACCGAATCGTGGTTGCCGCCCAGCACTACCAATTGGCAGCCGGTGCGCTGCAGTTCCACCACGAAGCGGTTGTACAGCTCGCGGGCATAGCTGGGCGGCGAGCCGGTATCGAACAGATCCCCGGCGACGATCAGCGCATCCACCTGCTGCTGTTCGATCTGTTCGATCAGCCAGTTCAGAAAAGCCTGGTGCTCGGCGGCGCGGCTTTTGGTGAAAAAGTACTGGCCAAGGTGCCAGTCAGAGGTGTGGATCAGGCGCATGACACTCCCGGATGCAAAGATAATGGCGATGATTATAAAGGCCGCGGCGGCGGCTGTCCCGGCGCAATGATGATGACAACCGGATGATTTTTCTTTACTGCGGGAAATAATCGCTATGCTTACTGCCTATAACAGACGGTTTTTTTCATAAAAGTGTCACAAAACTGACGCATAATGGCGCCCGAAAAGTCGCTAACACATTGGCAGGATTGACGATGGCAAGACGCATACTGGTGGTGGAAGACGAAGCGCCGATCCGTGAGATGGTGTGCTTTGTGTTGGAACAGAATGGTTACCAACCGTTGGAAGCCGAGGATTATGACAGCGCCGTGACGCGTCTGTCTGAGCCGTTCCCTGATTTGGTGTTGCTTGACTGGATGTTGCCCGGGGGTTCCGGCATTCAGTTTATCAAACATATGAAGCGCGAAGCGCTGACCCGCGATATCCCGGTGATGATGTTGACCGCGCGCGGCGAAGAAGAAGACCGGGTGCGCGGCCTGGAAGTGGGGGCGGATGATTACATCACCAAGCCGTTCTCGCCGAAGGAGCTGGTGGCGCGCATCAAGGCGGTCATGCGCCGCATTTCGCCGATGGCGGTGGAGGAGGTGATTGAAATGCAAGGGCTGAGCCTGGACCCGTCCTCCCACCGCGTGATGGCGAATGATCAGGCGCTGGACATGGGGCCGACCGAGTTCAAGCTGCTGCACTTCTTTATGACCCACCCGGAGCGGGTTTATAGCCGTGAGCAGTTGCTTAATCACGTCTGGGGCACTAACGTTTATGTGGAAGACCGTACCGTTGACGTGCATATCCGTCGGCTCCGCAAAGCGTTAGAAACCAGTGGGCATGATAAAATGGTTCAAACCGTTCGGGGCACCGGCTACCGGTTCTCAACGCGCTACTGATCGCGCCGCGCTGGAGAATATGCCGTGTTAGAACGTCTGTCGTGGAAGAGGCTGGCTCTGGAGCTGGCTCTTTTCTGTCTGCCCGCCTTACTGCTGGGGCTGATTTTCGGTTATCTGCCCTGGTTCCTGCTGGCCTCCGCGCTGGCAGCGCTGGTGTGGAATTTCTACAACCAGCTCAAACTCTCCCATTGGCTGTGGATCGACCGCAGCATGACGCCGCCGCCCGGCCGCTGGAGTTGGGAGCCGCTGTTTTATGGCCTGTATCAGATGCAGCAGCGCAACCGCCGCCGCCGGCGCGAGCTGGCGCTGCTGATCAAGCGCTTTCGCAGCGGGGCCGAATCGCTGCCTGACGCGGTGGTGATGACCACCGTCGAAGGCAATATCTTCTGGTGCAACGGGCTGGCGCAGCATCTGCTCGGCTTTCGCTGGCCGGAAGACAACGGCCAGCACATCCTTAACCTGCTGCGTTATCCGGAATTCAGCCACTATCTGCAACAGCAGGAGTTTTCGCGCCCGCTGACGCTGCAGCTGAACAACGAACACTACGTCGAATTCCGCGTGATGCCGTATTCTGAAGGGCAACTGCTGATGGTGGCGCGCGACGTCACCCAGATGCGCCAGTTGGAGGGCGCGCGGCGCAACTTCTTCGCCAACGTCAGTCATGAACTGCGCACGCCGCTGACGGTGCTGCAGGGCTATCTGGAGATGATGGGCGACGAAGAGCAGGATGGCTCGCTGCGCAGCAAGGCGCTTAGCACCATGCAAGAGCAGACCCGCCGGATGGACGGGCTGGTCAAGCAGCTGCTGACGCTGTCGCGCATCGAGGCGGCGCCCAATGTCGACATGAACGAGCGGGTGGATATTCCGCTGATGCTGCGGGTGTTGCAGCGCGAGGCGCAATCGCTGAGCGGCGGCAATCACGAGATCACCTTCCGGGTGAACGAACAGCTCAACGTGTTCGGCAATGAAGATCAGTTGCGCAGCGCGGTGTCTAACCTGGTGTACAACGCGGTCAACCACACGCCGAAGGGCACCCATATCGAAGTCAGCTGGCAGCAGACGGCGCACGGCGCGCAATTCCAGGTCAGCGACAACGGGCCGGGCATCGCCGCCGAGCATCTGCCGCGCCTGACAGAGCGTTTTTATCGCGTCGACAAGGCCCGTTCGCGCCAGACTGGCGGCAGCGGGCTGGGGCTGGCGATCGTCAAGCACGCGCTCAGCCATCACGACGCGCGGCTGGAGATCCTCAGCGAACCGGGGATCGGCACCCGCTTTATCTTTACCTTGCCCAATCGGTTGATTGTTCCCGCCGCTTTATCAGAGAATGCGGTGAAAAATTAACGCGAGACACCGGTATGACCCGAATTACCCGAGGGCTGTTGCTTTGCCTGGCGCTGCTGGCCGGACGCGGCGCGCTGGCGCAGCCTGACGGCATGTTGGCGGGCAACCTGTCCAGCGTCGGCTCCGACACGCTGGCGAATTTGATGGCGCTGTGGGCGCAGGATTTCAGCCAGCATTATCCCAACGTCAACCTGCAGATCCAGGCCGCCGGTTCGTCGACCGCGCCGACCGCGTTGGCGGCGGGCGCCGCGCAGCTGGGCCCGATGAGCCGGCCGATGAAGGCGGCCGAGGTTTCGGCGTTCGAACACCGTTACGGTTATGCGCCGCTGGCGGTGCCGGTAGCGGTGGATGCGCTGGTGGTGTTGGTGCATCAGGACAATCCGCTGCGCGGCCTTAACCTGCAGCAGCTCGATCGCATTTTCTCCGCCACCCGGCGCTGCGGTGAAAGCCAGCCGCTGACACGCTGGGGCGAACTGGGGCTGAGCGGCGACTGGGCGACACGCTCGCTGCAACGCTTCGGCCGCAACTCGGCGTCCGGCACCTACGGCTATTTCAAACTGCGCGCGCTGTGCGGCGGCGATTTCATGCCGCGCGTCAATGAGCTGCCCGGTTCGGCTTCGGTGGTGCAGGCGGTGGCCGGTTCGCTCAACGGCATCGGTTACGCCAGCATCGGTTTTCGCGCCAGCGGCGTGCGGCTGCTGCCGCTGGCGGAGTCGGGAGAAGACTATGTCGCGCCTACCGCCGCCAACGTGCGCAACGATCGCTACCCGCTGTCGCGCTATCTGTATATCTACATCAACAAAGCCCCCAATCAACCGCTGGAGCCGCTGACCGCCGCGTTCCTCGATCGCGTGCTGTCGACGCCAGGGCAAAGCCTGGTCAACCACGACGGCTATCTGCCGCTGCCGCCGGCCGCCCTGCAGAAGACTCGTCAGGCGCTCGGGTTGCCACCGCTCGCGCTGGCCACGGCGCAATAAGCGACAAAAATCGGCGTAATTTTCGCCTTTTTTCACGGCGAAACGGAGCTTATACCACGCGAAAATCGGGCGCTTATTGGCGTTTTCGCGCGGTAAAGCGATATATGCTTCACGTTTCGTGAATTCATTGTTCAAAAATGATACAAATCATGTAGTGTATATTTATTGATAGCCAATATGATCGACTGGTGGCTAAAGTTTATATGGTCGATAGCTCTGCTTTTCGCCGTGCGTCTTGCCTTGAAGCGCTATAAACGTTTACCTTAGCCTTCGTTGTCGGATTAAACCTCCATTTTTATAACTCCTAAAATTTTGCCCATCTTCATGAGCGGCCACTTTCGAATAGGGACATAAACGCCGGATCGACTGCGTTTAGGGTGCTTATTTGGCGCTGCGACGATCGGGCATGCCGGCAACCGGGTGGGGCGTTTCGCCACCACGCTATCGGACAATTTTTTTTCATTTGAACAGGCAACACGACATCGTATGAGTCATCGTTTAACGTCAAAAGATATCCTGGCACTGGGCTTCATGACCTTTGCCTTATTCGTTGGGGCCGGGAACATCATCTTCCCGCCGATGGTCGGCTTGCAGTCCGGTGAACACGTCTGGATCGCTGCGCTGGGCTTCCTGCTCACCGCCGTGGGCCTGCCGGTCATCACCGTCATCGCGCTGGCGCGCGTCGGCGGCGGCATCGACGCCCTCAGTTCGCCGATCGGCCGCGGCGCCGGCCTGCTGCTGGCGACCGTCTGCTACCTGGCCGTCGGCCCGCTGTTCGCCACGCCGCGCACCGCCACCGTGTCCTTTGAGGTGGGCATCGCCCCGCTGACCGGCGACGGCGCCATGCCGCTGTTCATCTACAGTCTGGTGTACTTCGCGCTGGTGATCGGCATCTCCCTGTATCCGGGCCGTCTGCTCGATACCGTCGGCCACGTGCTGGCGCCGCTGAAGATCGTCGCGCTGGCCGTACTGGGCATCGCCGCGCTGCTGTGGCCTGCCGGCACGCCTATCCCGGCGACGGCGGCTTATCAGAGCGTGCCTTTCTCCTCCGGCTTCGTTAACGGCTATCTGACCATGGATACGCTGGGCGCGCTGGTATTCGGCATCGTTATCGTCAACGCGGCGCGCTCGCGCGGCGTGAAAGACGCCGGTCTGTTGACCCGTTACACCATTCTGGCCGGTTTGATCGCCGGCGTGGGCCTGACGCTGGTTTATCTGAGCCTGTTCAAGCTGGGCTCCGGCAGCGGCGCGCTGGTGCCTGACGCCACCAACGGCGCGGTGATCCTGCACGCTTACGTTCAGAACACCTTCGGCGGCCTCGGCAGCTTCTTCCTGGCGGCGCTGATCTTCATCGCCTGCATGGTGACCGCGGTGGGCTTGACCTGCGCCTGCGCCGAATTCTTCGCGCAATACCTGCCGTTCTCTTACAAGACGCTGGTGTTTATCCTGGGCCTGTTCTCGATGGTGGTGTCCAACCTCGGCCTGAGCCACCTGATCCAGATCTCCATTCCGGTGCTGACCGCGATTTATCCGCCGTGCATCGTGCTGGTGGTGCTGAGCTTCACCCTGCGTTGGTGGCACAGCGCGCCGCGCATCATTGCGCCGGTGATGCTTGTCAGCCTGTTGTTTGGTATTCTTGACGCGGTGAAAGCGTCCAGTTTCCAGCAACTGTTGCCGGCCTGGTCCACTCACCTGCCGCTGGCGGAGCAGGGGTTGGCATGGTTGCCGCCTTCGCTGCTGATGTTGGCGCTGGTCGCGATTTATGATCGGGTGTGCACGCGTTCCCAAGTGACCGCGCACTGATAATCCCCCGGCTAAATCCAGGGCCACGGACATGTCCGTGGCTTTTTTTCGTTTAAAACTATGGGTCATTTTCATGCAACAACAGTCACCCACCACTGCCCCCGACAATAAGCTGAAACGCGGCCTCAGCACGCGTCATATCCGCTTTATGGCGCTGGGATCGGCCATCGGCACCGGGTTGTTCTACGGCTCGGCGGACGCCATCAAAATGGCCGGCCCGAGCGTGCTGCTGGCTTACCTGATCGGCGGCATCGTGGCCTTTATCATCATGCGCGCACTGGGGGAGATGTCGGTCAACAACCCGCAGGCCAGCTCATTTTCCCGCTACGCGCAGGACTACCTCGGCCCGATGGCGGGTTACATCACCGGCTGGACTTACTGCTTTGAGATCCTGATCGTCGCCATCGCCGACGTGACCGCCTTCGGCATCTATATGGGGGTCTGGTTCCCGGAAGTGCCGCACTGGATCTGGGTGCTGAGCGTGGTGCTGATCATCGGCGCCATCAACCTGATGAGCGTCAAGGTATTCGGCGAGCTGGAGTTCTGGTTCTCGTTCTTCAAGGTCGCCACCATCATCATCATGATCGCGGCCGGCATCGGCATCATCATCTGGGGTATCGGCAACGGCGGGCAACCGACCGGCATTCATAACCTGTGGTCGAACGGCGGCTTCTTCAGCAACGGCGTTATCGGCATGATCCTGTCGCTGCAGCTGGTGATGTTCGCTTACGGCGGCATTGAAATCATCGGCATCACCGCCGGCGAAGCCAAGGATCCGAAAAAATCGATTCCCAAAGCCATCAACTCGGTGCCGTGGCGCATTCTGGTGTTCTACGTCGGCACGCTGTTTGTCATCATGTCGATCTACCCGTGGAACCAGGTGGGCACCAACGGCAGCCCGTTCGTGCTGACCTTCCAGCATATGGGCATCACCGTGGCGGCGGGCATCCTCAACTTCGTGGTGATCACCGCTTCGCTGTCGGCGATCAACAGCGACGTGTTCGGCGTCGGCCGCATGCTGCATGGCATGGCCGAGCAAGGGCACGCGCCGAAGATGTTCAGCAAGGTGTCGAAACGCGGCATTCCCTGGGTGACGGTGGTGGTGATGATGCTGGCGCTGCTGCTGGCGGTATACCTCAACTACATCATGCCGGAGAGCGTGTTCCTGGTGATCGCCTCCCTGGCGACCTTCGCCACCGTGTGGGTGTGGATCATGATCCTGTTCTCGCAAATCGCCTTCCGCCGCAGCCTGAGCAAAGAGCAGGTGAAGCAGCTGGCGTTCCCGCTGCGCGGCGGGGTGTTCACCTCGGTGGTGGCGATCGTGTTCCTGGTGTTCATCATCGGCCTGATCGGTTACTTCCCGACCACGCGCGTCTCGCTGTACGCCGGCCTGGTCTGGGTGGTGTTGCTGCTGGCGGGGTACTGGTTCAAGGTCAACCATCAGAAAAAACGCGCGCCGTTGGCGACGCAGCAAGACTAAATGGAAAAACACCGGCTGAGGCCGGTGTTTTTTTAGGGGCAGGCGTTAAGCGAAGTCCAGCTTGCGCAGTTTCGAAACGTCGATGGACTGCCTGGCCTGCCACAGATCGTAAGCATCTTGCATGCCCATCCAGACCTGTTCGGAACTGCCTATTACGATGGACAGGCGGATGGCCATTTCCGGCGAGATATCGGATTTTCCGCTGATCAGGCGTTGAACCGTAGACGGCGCGACGTCCAATGCTTTGGCCAGCGCGCGTGCGCTGAGATTCAGCGTTTCCATGGTTTCTTTGATCAATTCTCCAGGATGAGGAGGATTATGCATGCGGTTCATTAGTGATAGTCCTCATAATTCACGATATAAACATCACCCTCGACCAGTTCAAACGTGATACGCCAGTTGCCGGTTACGGTTACGGATCACTGCCCGCTGCGAGCGCCCGTTAGCGGGTGCAAGAAGAAGCCGGGCAGATCTACGTCATCAATCACTTTCGCCAGATCCAGCACGCTCAGCCGCAGCGCGATTTTCTTCGCCTGCTTGGCGTCGATACCTGCCGTTGAACCGGTTTCGAAAAACTTTTTGAGTCCCTTATGCTTGAAGCTTCTTATCATCCTGATGGCTCCATGAGTGTTGCGCTATACGCATCACAGCCAGGTGTTGCGTGTGGCGCAACAAGATGGGGCGTTTTTTAACCTGCTATGCCAAGCGTTTGTCTTCCGCTTCCTCCTCCCCGGCGGCGCGCGCTTCGATGCGCATGCCGCCGTCGTTCAGCCGTTCCTCCTCTTCCTCGCCGGCGCAGCGCGCCAGCACTTCGCGAATGTCCTGCAGGTTGCTGCTGAGGGCGCTCAGCGAAGGTTGCAGATTGCGGGGCATGCGGCTTTCATCCAGCGACGCGCTGTGCAGGCAGCCGATAAACAGCAGGGTGGCCAGCAGGGTAAACAGCCGATGACGTATCCGTTTCAGCAAGGGCTTTCCCTCTCGGTGGTGAAGGTGATGGCGCATTAACGCCGTTTTCGCCGGGGAAAAGAAGGGGATGGAGATATCTGCTGGCAATTGAAAGAGAATAATTACCAGCAGACACAGTTACGTCAGCCGACGTCAGGAAGCGTTCGCGCTTTGTCGCAGCATGCCGCGCAGGTCATTGCCGGTTGGCGTCTGATGCACGCGCAGGCCGAACTCGTCGATCACCGCCAGGATATGGTCGAAAATATCCGCCTGAATACTTTCGTACTCCGCCCAGACCGTGGTGTTGGTGAAGGCGTAGATTTCCAGCGGCAGGCCTTCCGGCGTCGGCGCCAGCTGGCGCACCATCAGCGTCATGTTTTGGTGAATGCGCGGATGAGCGCGCAGGTAGGCTTCCAGATAGGCGCGCAGCGTGCCGAGGTTGGTGAGGCGGCGGCCGTTGAGCGGCGAGGCCAGATCGACGGCGATTTCCTGGTTGTGCTGGCTCAGCTCCTGGGTCTTAACGTTCAGATAGCTGTGCAGCAGCGGGTTGCGCTGCAGGCGGCGCTGCTCTTCTTCCGACAGGAAGTGTACGCTGCCGGTGTCGATATTCAGGCTGCGCTTGATGCGGCGCCCGCCGGATTCCGACATCGACCGCCAGTTCTTGAATGAGTCGGAGATCAGCGCGTAGGTGGGGATGGTGGTGACGGTGTTGTCCCAGTTGCGCACTTTGACCGTGGTCAGGCCGATGTCGGTGACCGCGCCGTCGGCGCCGTATTTCGGCATTTCCAGCCAGTCGCCGATCTTCAGCATGTCGTTGGCGGAGAGCTGGATGCCGGCTACCAGCCCGAGGATCGGATCCTTGAACACCAACATCAAGACCGCGGTCATGGCGCCCAGGCCACTGAGCAGCAACAGCGGCGATTTGCCCATCAGCAGCGAGACGATCATGATGCCGATCAGGATCGCCGCCACCAGTTTCAGGCCCTGGAAAATGCCGCGCAGCGGCAGCTGATTGGAAATCGGGCTTTGGCGCAGCAGCGCCAGCAGCGTATCCAGCAGCGAGAACAGCGACAGCAGGGTGAAGGCGAGTATCCACACCTGCGCGGCGGTGACGATCACCGCCTGAGTCTGGCTGCCGCTCTGCAGCCACAGCGTCGCCTGGATGCTGATGATCACCCCTTGCAGCAGCAGCGCCACGCGCTGGAACAGTTTGTATTGGGTGATGGCCTGTTGCCAGACGCGCTGCGACTGCTGGCCACGGCGCTGAAGGGCCGCCAACACCACCCGGTGCAGCACCAGGTGGATCGCGACCGAGATCAGAACAATCAACCCCAATACCATCAACAGCGACATCACTCCGCCGAATTCCAAACCAAACTGTTCCAGCCAGCGCGTTATCTGTTGTTGCATTACCGCTCCTTAAAAAATGCGCAAAAAATATCCTGTAAACTTAAAACGCGTTAGCCTAAGGGGTAACGTGCAGGATTTGTGCCTGTTTACCTTTTTTTACATCAAGTTAGCGTTATTCTTCAGTCTCCGCCCCCCGGCTCATCCCCGGGTTTTGCGGCCAGAGAGGAGGGGGAGTTGCACTTAACGTGGCATTGTTCGTTTTTGAAGAACGCCGTCGATTTCGTTTGGTACAGCAGGAGAACAGTATGCTTAACGCCTGGCATCAACCGGTCCCGCCTTTTGTGGTGAAACAAGGGCAACGTTTGGATATCACGCTGTGGTTACAAGGGGATGAACTGCCGGAACGGGTATTTTTGCGCGCCGAACCGGACAACGAAGAGTGGCTGCTGACGATGAAAGCGCAGCGCCACGAGGGGATGCGGCGCTACCAGGCCAGCCTGACGCTGAATGAGGGCGAGCCGACGCGGCGTTACTGCTTCAAGCTGCTGTGGGCCGATCGCCAACAGTGGTTCGGCCCGCAGGGCTGGTCGCCAACGCCGCCGGGCCAGCTGGCGCAGTTCGCCGTCGACGATCCTGACAATGGCCCCGCGTGGGTGGCGGATCAGCTGTTCTACCAGATTTTCCCCGATCGCTTCGCCAGCAGCGGCGGCGAGCACGGCATCCAGAGCGGCAGCTATCGCCATCACGCGGCCGGCGCCGAGGTGATTCGGCGCGACTGGCAGCACCCGTTGGAGGATCGCCACGCCGCCTCGACCTTTTACGGCGGCGATCTGGATGGCATCAGCGCCAAACTGCCGTATTTGCAGCAGCTGGGCGTGACGGCGCTGTATTTGAACCCGATTTTTACCGCGCCGAGCGTGCATAAGTACGATACCGAGGACTATTACCAGGTCGATCCGCACTTCGGCGGCAACGCGGCGCTGCAGCGTTTGCGAGTGAGCACTCACAAAGTGGGCATGAAACTGGTGCTGGACGGGGTCTTCAACCACACCGGCGACTCGCACCCGTGGTTCGACCGCCATCGTCAGGGCGAAAACGGCGCCTGTCACCACCCCGATTCGCCGTATCGCGGTTGGTTCAACTTTTACCCGGACGGCCGCGCGCTCGACTGGAAGGGCAACGCCAGCCTGCCGAAGCTCAATTTCGCCGAGCCGCAGGTGGCGGAAGCGATTTATCAGGGGGAAGGCAGCGTGGTGCGTCACTGGCTGCGCCCGCCGTACAGCATCGACGGCTGGCGGCTGGACGTGGTGCATATGCTGGGGGAGAACGGCGGCGCCACCGGCAATCTGCGCCACCTGGCGGGCATCTATCAGGCGGTGAAGCAGGAGAATCCACAGGCCTATGTCTTGGGTGAGCACTTCGGCGACGCGCGCCGCTGGCTGCACGCCGGCGTGGAGGATGCGGCGATGAACTACATGGGGTTCGCGCTGCCGGTGCGGGCGTTTTTGGCGGGGCTGGACGTGGCCTACCACCCGGTGCGGCTGGACGCCGCCGGGTGCGCGCAGTGGATGGACGGTTACCGCGCCGGGCTGCCGCACAGCCGCCAACTGATCCAGTTCAATCAGCTGGACAGCCACGATACCGCGCGCTTCCTCACGCTGTTGCAGGGGAATGCGGCGCGCATGCAGATGGCGGCGGTGTGGTTGCTGAGCTGGATCGGCGTGCCTTGCCTCTATTACGGTGATGAGATTGGCCTGGATGGCGGCAACGATCCGTTTTGCCGCAAGCCGTTCCCATGGGACGTCGGCGACTGGGATCGGCCGTTGTTGACGCTGTTCCAGCGCATGGCGGCGCTGCGTAAACAGAGCCTGGCGTTGCGCCGAGGCGGCTGTCAGGTGCTGTACGCCAGCGGAGAAACGCTGGTGTTCGTGCGCCTGTATCAGCAGGAGCTGGTGTTGGTGGCGCTGCAGCGCGACGGCAGCGGCCAGGCGCAGTTGCCGCACAACCCGCTGTTGGCCCGCGGCCCGTGGCGGCGTGTGGAAGGGCGAGGCGAGTTGAGCGAAACGGCCGGCGGGTTGCGCCTGCAGTTGGCGGAAGAGTCGGCCACCGTGTGGCGCTGCGAGGGCTAAAGGGAGTGCGGGGGCAGAAACGCCCCCGCGGTTAAGGTGAGTAGGCGTTTACATCAGTAACCGACCGCGGAGCCTGCCGGGCGGCGCACGTCGTTGGCGCCGTACAGATAGCCTTCGCGCACTTTGCCGGATACCGCCGAATCGTTGCCGGAGTTGGCCGGGCTGACGCCCGCCGCGCCCGGCAAACCGACCAGAATCAGTTCGGCGGCGCCCCACGGCGTTTGCTCGACCATCTTGTAGCCCATGCCGCTCAGCAGCTTCAGCGTATCGGCGGAAACGCCGCGCTGTTCGTAGTACACCTCATCCGGCAGCCATTGGTGATGGATGCGCGGTGCGTCCACCGCTTCCTGCGGCGCCATGCCGTGGTCGATCACGTTCAACGCGGTCTGCAGGGTGATGGTGATGATGCGCGAACCACCCGGCGAGCCCAGCACCATAAAGATCTTGTTGTCCTTGGTTACCAGCGTCGGGCTCATTGACGATAGTGGGCGCTTACCGGGGGCAATGTTGTTGGCGGTGCCCTGCACCAGCCCGTACAGGTTTTTCTCGCCCACTTTGACCGTAAAATCGTCCATCTCATCGTTGAGGAAGAAGCCGGTGCCCGGTGCGATCACCACGGCGCCGAAGCGGCCGTTGACGGTATAGGTGGTGGAGACCGCGTTGCCGTCATGGTCGACGATCGAATAGTGGGTGGTTTCCGGCTTCTCATGCGGCTCCATGCCGGGCTGCACGTTTTCCGACGGCGTGGCCTTGTCCGCGACGATTTTCTTGCGGATCTGCTCGGCGTAGCTCTTGCTCACCAGTCGGTCGATCGGGTTCTTGATGAATTCCGGATCGCCAAGGTAGGTGTTGCGATCCATGTAGGCATGGCGCATCGCTTCGGTCATGGTGTGAATGGCCGCCGCCGAGTTGAAGCCCATGCTTTTCAGATCATAGCCTTCCACCACGTTGAGGATTTCGCACAGCGTCACGCCGCCGGAACTGGGAGGCGGCGCTGACACGAACTTGTAGCCGCGATAGCTGCAGGTGATCGGCGGGGTTTCGGTGACTTTATAGTTGGCGAAGTCGGCGGCGGTCAAAATGCCGCCGCCCTGTTTGGCCGCCGCCTCTACCGCCTGCGGGATCTTGCCTTTATAGAAGGCGTCGGTTCCGCCTTTGGCGATGGCTTCCAGCGTGTTGGCCAGATCGGTTTGCACCAGCTTGTCCCCCGGCTGCAGCGGGCTGCCGTCCGGGCGCAGGAAGATTTTGGCCGACTCGGGATCCTGCCTGAAGCGCGCGATGGTGGTGTCGAGGATATCGGTGTCGGCGCGGGTCAGCACAAAGCCTTCGCGCGCCAGCCTGATCGCCGGCGCCAGCACCTGTTCGCGGCTCAGTTTGCCGTACTTCGCGCGCGCGGTTTCCATCCCCAGCACGGTGCCCGGCACGCCCGCCGCCAGATAGCCGTACAGGCTGGCGTCTTTCTTCACCTTGCCGTCGGCGTCCAGATACATGTTGGCGCTGGCCGCCGCCGGCGCGGTTTCGCGGAAGTTGATGAAGGTATCGGTGCCGTCCGCCAGGTGGACGGTCATAAAGCCGCCGCCGCCGATGTTGCCGCAGCAGGGGTTCACCACCGCTTGCGCATAGCCGACCGCCACGGCGGCGTCGATGGCGTTGCCGCCCATCTTCAGGATATCCACCCCGACCTGCGAGGCCAGATGCTGCGAGGTGACCACCATGCCGTTTTGGGCTTCCACCGCTGGGTTGGATGCCGCATACAGGCTGCCGCTGACCAGCAGCGCCGCCATGGTCAGGGGTTTGCTCCATTTCTGTAAAAACATAGTTATTCCTACCCTGTCAGTTTTTTATTGTGTTGTGTTTGCTTGCCGCTGTTCGCTTGCAAAGCGCGAGCCAGCGTTATTGATAGTAGCCGCAGATGGGCATTCGCGCGGCGAACTGGGCGGGAAATGTGAGCGGAAACAGGGAAATAAAGCACTGAAGACGGGCGGTCTGCCCCAAAAAGGGGCATAAAAAAACCGGCCGCGTGGGCCGGTTGATTCACTATCAGGCTGAAATTACAGCTTGGCAGCGTTTTCAGACAGGTATTTTGCCACGCCGTCTGGGGAAGCGCCCATACCTGCTTTGCCTTTTTCCCACTGAGCCGGGCAGACTTCACCGTGCTCTTCGTGGAATTGCAGCGCGTCAACGGTACGGATCATTTCGTCGATGTTACGGCCGATTGGCAGGTCGTTAACAACCTGAGCACGCACGATGCCGTCTTTGTCGATCAGGAAGGAGCCGCGCAGCGCAACGCCGGCTTCCGGGTGTTCGATGCCGTAAGCTTTCTGGATTTCACGCTTAACGTCAGCAACCATTGCGTATTTCACTTCACCGATGCCGCCTTTGTCGACAGGGGTTTTACGCCATGCGTTGTGGACGAATTCTGAGTCGAAGGAAACGCCAACCACTTCAACGCCACGCTTCTGGAACTCTTCATAGCGGTGATCGAAAGCGATCAGCTCGGAAGGGCATACGAAGGTGAAGTCCATTGGCCAGAAGAACAGCACGGCCGGTTTGCCGTTCAGGTGCTTCTTCAGGTTGAAGTTTTCAACGATTTCGCCGCTACCCAGTACGGCAGCTGCAGTGAAGTCAGGGGCTTGACGAGTTACCAGGACCATAATTACTCCTGTAATAGGTGTTAAAGGGTGGATGTAAAAACAAGGGCCAGTATAGGGGCCATGACTTGGTGAATAAAGGGTAAAAGACCAATCAATGAGATAGCTTTTACCTATCAAAGTCGTTGATATAATTTATCAAGCTTTAAAAATAACCTTTTCCTGCAAAAGGGCAAGCGGCAAAACGTAAATTCTTGCAATGCGCTGCAATTTCAAACGCTTGGGCTTGACCTCAGAGCGTTTTTTCCTTCGCCTGCTGCATCATTTTCGGATAAAACTGCCAGAAGTGTGTTTCAAGCTGATGATAATGTTGTTCGACGTCGGCGAACGAGCCGGCCAGCGCTTCGAGGCGTGGACGGCGGCTGGCCATGCCCTGCAATACCCGGGCGATGAACGGCAATTCGGCGTAGCGTTCCAGCCAGCGTTCCGGCCACAGATAGCCGTTCAGGTTCTGAAAACGCGGGGGCGTGAGCGGCAGGTAAGGTTCGATCTGGCTGCGGGCTTC
The DNA here is from genome assembly GCF_900215445.1 of Serratia sp. JKS296. Lineage (NCBI taxonomy): Bacteria > Pseudomonadati > Pseudomonadota > Gammaproteobacteria > Enterobacterales > Yersiniaceae > Serratia > Serratia sp. JKS296. The sequence continues at coordinate 3,987,777 of NZ_OCMX01000001.1, read as the reverse complement.
CTGGGTAAACTGGTGCAGGTCGCGTGAAGGCTCCAACTGTTGCCAGTGGCGCGCCAGAAAATGGTCCCACACCACGTCGAGGGTGATCGGCGCCACGCGGCGGTAGGGGGCGCTGAAATAGTCGCGGCAGGCTTTCACCTGCGGCAGGCTGTCGGTCAGCACGTCGACGCGGCGGTGCATCATGATGCCGGCCACGACCTCGGGCTGGTAGTCGGCGGCGGGGTTGCCGCGAACGAAATCGGCCAGCAGGTTGCCCAGCAGCGAGCTGTCTGCCAGCATGGCCAGGTGAAGGTGAGCGAGAAAATTCATCCCTCAACTATACCTGAAGTCAGGCAAATCCTCCTTATTTCTTGCCGCTGACCGCCCCCGGCTTTAGACTAGGCCGCCTGTTTTTTACCAACCAGCCTTAAATTGAAGAAGTGAATACCCATGCGCGTCGCTGATTTTTCGTTTGAACTTCCCGAATCCCTGATTGCCCACTATCCCCAGGCCGAGCGCAGCGCATGCCGCCTGCTGCAGCTGGATGGGCCGAGCGGGGCGCTGACGCACGGCGTATTCACCGATCTGCTGGATAAGCTGGAAGCCGGCGACCTGCTGGTGTTCAACAATACCCGCGTGATCCCGGCGCGCATGTTCGGCCGCAAGGTCAGCGGCGGCAAGATAGAAGTGCTGGTGGAGCGCGTGCTGGACGACCATCGCGTGCTGGCGCACGTGCGCGCGTCGAAAGCGCCCAAGCCGGGCGCCGAGCTGCTGTTGGGGGATGACGAGAGCATCGCCGCCACCATGGTGGCGCGCCACGAGACGCTGTTCGAGCTGCGCTTCAACGACGAACGCGACGTATTCACCATTCTTAACGCGGCCGGCCACATGCCGCTGCCGCCTTATATCGCTCGCCCGGATGAAGACGCCGACCGTGAGCTGTATCAGACGGTCTACAGCGAGAAACCGGGCGCGGTCGCCGCGCCGACCGCCGGCCTGCACTTCGACGAACCGCTGCTGGCGGCGCTGCGCGCCAAAGGCGTGGAAATGGCGTTCGTGACGCTGCACGTCGGCGCCGGCACCTTCCAGCCGGTGCGCGTGGAAACCATCGAAGATCACGTGATGCACGCCGAATACGCCGAAGTGCCGCAGGACGTGGTGGATGCGGTGCTGGCCTGCAAAGCGCGCGGCAAGCGCGTCGTGGCGGTGGGCACCACCTCGGTGCGTTCGCTGGAAAGCGCCGCGGCGGCCAGCAAAGAGGCGCTGATTGCGCCGTTCTTCGGCGATACCAGCATCTTTATCTATCCAGGTTATCACTACCAGGTGATCGACGCGCTGGTGACCAATTTCCACCTGCCGGAATCGACCCTGATCATGCTGGTATCGGCCTTCGCCGGCTATAAAAATACCATGAACGCCTATCAGCAGGCGGTGGCCGAGCAGTATCGCTTTTTCAGCTACGGCGATGCGATGTTCATCAGCCGTAACCCGCAGGCGGAAAACGAGTCCGTCGGCGGTTAATTTCCCGGGCTGCGCCTACGGCGCGGCCCCGTTTCAACGACATCAGACTGTTTCTCTGATGCTGGAGGCTTTGTGAAGTACGAACTACAAACTACCGATGGCCGCGCACGCCGCGGCCGCCTGATTTTCGACCGCGGCGTGGTGGAAACCCCGGCCTTTATGCCGGTCGGCACCTACGGCACGGTCAAGGGCATGACGCCGGAAGAAGTGAAAGAGACCGGCGCGCAGATCCTGCTGGGCAACACCTTCCACCTGTGGCTGCGCCCGGGCCAGGAGATCATGAAGCTGCACGGCGATCTGCACGACTTCATGCAGTGGCCGGGCCCGATCCTCACCGACTCCGGCGGTTTCCAGGTGTTCAGCCTGGGGGCGATGCGCAAGATCAAAGAGGAAGGCGTGTACTTCCGTAACCCGATCAACGGCGACAAGGTGTTCCTGAGCCCGGAAAAATCGATGGAAATCCAGTATGACCTGGGCTCCGACATCGTGATGATTTTCGACGAATGCACGCCGTACCCGGCCGACTGGGACTACGCCAAGCGTTCGATGGAAATGTCGCTGCGTTGGGCGCAGCGCAGCCGCAAGCGTTTCGACGAGCTGGAAAATAAAAATGCGCTGTTCGGCATCATTCAGGGCGGCGTTTACGAAGATTTACGTGATGTTTCCGTCAAAGGGCTGGTGGATATCGGCTTTGACGGGTACGCTGTGGGCGGCTTGGCTGTAGGCGAGCCGAAAGAGGATATGCATCGCATTCTTGAACACGTTTGCCCGCAAATTCCGGAAGATAAGCCACGCTATTTGATGGGCGTCGGCAAGCCGGAAGATTTGGTGGAAGGCGTGCGTCGCGGCATCGACATGTTCGACTGCGTCATGCCGACCCGCAACGCCCGCAACGGCCATTTGTTCGTGACTGACGGTGTGGTAAAAATCCGTAATGCCAAGCACAAGGATGATACGTCTCCGCTGGATAAGGACTGTGATTGCTACACGTGTCGCCATTACAGCCGCGCCTACTTGCACCATCTCGACCGTTGCAACGAAATATTGGGTGCTCGACTGAACACAATTCATAACCTGCGTCACTACCAGCGCCTGATGGCGGGTTTACGCCAGGCTATCGAAGAGGGTAAATTAGAGCAGTTTGTTGCGGATTTCTATGGTCGGATCGGCAAGCCGATTCCGCCTTTAAACGCTTGATCTAATAATTGATAACTTAATGAGGGAATTTCAATGAGCTTTTTCATTTCTGACGCCGTCGCATCCGCAGGGGCTCCGGCTCAGGGAAGCCCGTACTCTCTGATCATTATGCTGGTGGTGTTCGGCCTGATCTTCTACTTCATGATCCTGCGCCCGCAGCAGAAGCGCGCGAAAGATCACAAGAAGCTGATGGACTCCATCGGTAAAGGCGACGAAGTGCTGACCACCGGCGGCCTGATCGGTCGCGTGACCAAAGTGGCCGACACCGGCATCATCGCCATCGCGCTGAACGACACCACGGAAGTGATGATCAAGCGTGACTTCGTGGCGGCCGTTCTGCCGAAAGGTACCATGAAGGCCCTGTAATCTTTTTTCCCGAAGGGAATTGCCGTGCTAAACCGTTATCCTTTGTGGAAGTATCTGATGTTGATCGTCGTGATCCTCGTCGGTCTGCTTTATGCGCTTCCCAACATCTACGGTGAGGATCCGGCCGTACAAATCACTGGCGCGCGCGGCGTCGCCGCCAGTGAAACTACGCTGGACCAGGTCCGTACTGTATTAGAAAAAGACAACATCGCGAGCAAGTCGATTGCGCTGGAAAATGGCGCCATCCTGGCTCGCTTTAAAGATCCTGACGTTCAGCTGCGCGCCCGCGAAGCGCTGGTGACCGAGCTGGGTGACAAATTCGTCGTGGCGCTGAACCTGGCGCCGGCCACGCCGACCTGGCTGGCCATGCTGGGCGCAGAGCCGATGAAACTCGGCCTGGACCTGCGCGGCGGCGTACACTTCCTGATGGAAGTGGACATGGACACCGCGTTGAGCAAGCTGCAGGAACAGACCATGGATACCCTGCGCAGCGAGCTGCGCGAGAAGGGCATTCCTTACGCGTCTATCCGCAAGCTGGACAACAACGGCGTGGAAGTTCGCTTCCGCGACGATGCGGCTCGCGATCAGGCCATCAGCTACATCGGTCCGCGTCAGCGCGATCTGGTGCTGTCCGCCAACGGCGCCAACACCATGAAAGCCAACCTGACGGACGCCCGTCTGAGCGAAGCGCGCGAATACGCCGTCCAGCAGAACATCACTATCCTGCGTAACCGCGTCAACCAGCTCGGCGTCGCCGAACCGCTGGTGCAGCGCCAGGGCGCCGACCGCATCGTGGTTGAGCTGCCGGGCATTCAGGACACCGCGCGCGCCAAAGAAATTCTGGGCGCCACCGCGACCCTGGAATTCCGTCTGGTGAACACCAATGCGGACGCCACTGCGGCGGCCAACGGCCGCGTGCCGGGCGACTCCGAGGTGAAATACACCCGTGACGGCCAGCCGATCGTGCTGTACAAGCGCGTGATCCTGACCGGTGACCACATCACCGACTCGACCTCGAGCACCGACGAATACAACCAGCCGCAGGTTAACATCTCGCTGGACAGCGCCGGCGGCACGTCCATGTCCAACTTCACCAAGGATAACATCGGCAAGCCGATGGCGACCCTGTTCGTGGAGTATAAGGACAGCGGCAAGAAAGACGCCAACGGCCGTGCGGTGCTGGTGAAACAGGAAGAAGTGATCAACGTGGCGAACATTCAGTCGCGTCTGGGCAACAGCTTCCGCATCACCGGCATCGGCAACCCGAACGAAGCGCGTCAGCTTTCGCTGCTGCTGCGTGCGGGTGCGTTGATCGCGCCGATTCAGATCGTCGAAGAGCGCACCATCGGCCCAACCCTGGGTCAGCAGAACATCACCCAAGGTCTGGAAGCCTGTCTGTGGGGCCTGGTGGCGTCCATCGTCTTCATGGTGGTCTGGTACCGTAAGTTCGGCGTGATCGCCACCACGGCGCTGGTCGCCAACCTGGTGCTGATCGTCGGCGTGATGTCCCTGTTGCCGGGGGCGACGCTGACCATGCCGGGTATCGCCGGGATCGTGTTGACGCTGGCGGTGGCGGTTGACGCCAACGTACTGATTAACGAACGTATCAAGGAAGAGCTGAAGAACGGCCGGTCCGTTCAGCAGGCGATCCATGAGGGCTATAAAGGCGCGTTCTCCAGTATCGTCGATGCCAACATCACCACCCTGATCACCGCGGTCATCCTGTACGCAGTGGGCACCGGTTCGATCAAAGGCTTTGCGATCACCACCGCTATCGGTGTGGCGACGTCCATGTTCACCGCGATTGTCGGTACCCGTGCCATCGTCAACCTGCTTTACGGCGGCAAACGCATTAACAAGCTGTCTATCTGAGGAGTGCGTTGTGGCACAGGATTATACTGTTGAGCAACTCAACTACGGCCGTAAAGTCTACGACTTTATGCGCTGGGACTATTTGGCCTTCGGCATCTCGTTGCTGCTGTTGGTCGCGTCGATCGTCACCATGTCGGTGCGCGGGTTTAACTGGGGTCTGGATTTCACCGGCGGTACGGTGATTGAAATCAACCTGGAGAAACCGGCTAACCTCGACCTGATGCGCGATACGCTGGAGAAGGCCGGGTTCCAGGATCCGATCATCCAGAACTTCGGCAGCAGCCGCGACGTGATGGTGCGCATGCCACCGGCGACCGGCACCGCAGGCCAGGAACTGGGCAACAAGGTGATCGGCGTGATCAACGACTCGGTGGATAAAAACGCCACCGTGAAGCGCATCGAGTTCGTCGGCCCGAGCGTGGGCAGCGAACTGGCGCAAACCGGCGGCATGGCGCTGCTGGTGGCGTTGATCTGTATCCTGATCTACGTCGGTTTCCGCTTCGAATGGCGCCTGGCGCTGGGGGCGGTTATCGCGCTGGCGCACGACGTGATCATCACGCTGGGCGTGCTGTCGCTGTTCCACATCGAGATTGACCTGACCATCGTCGCGTCCCTGATGTCGGTTATCGGTTACTCGCTGAACGACAGCATCGTGGTTTCCGACCGTATTCGTGAGAACTTCCGCAAGATCCGCCGCGGCACGCCTTACGAGATCATGAACGTGTCGTTGACCCAGACGCTGAGCCGTACGCTGATGACTTCCGGTACTACCCTGATGGTGGTGCTGATGCTGTACATCTTCGGTGGCGCGATGCTGCAAGGTTTCTCGCTGGCGATGTTGATCGGCGTGTCGATCGGTACCGTCTCCTCCATCTACGTCGCGTCCGCGCTGGCGTTGAAACTGGGGATGAAACGCGAGCACATGCTGCAGCAAAAAGTGGAAAAAGAGGGCGCGGATCAGCCTTCGATTCTGCCTTAACCGCCGCAGTATTCAGCGAAATGAGAAGGAGCGCCCATCGGCGCTCCTTTTTTTTGCTTTGGGTTTCAGCGTTGCTGCACCACCGCCGGTTGGGCGGTCGAAACCAGACTGTGCAGACGGATATAGCCCAATTGTTCCGGCGTCACGCCGCTGAAGCGCAGCTCAAAGTCCTGGCCGGGTTTCGGCAGCAGCGAATCGGCGCTGGCGATCGGTTGCGACAGCGCCTCGGCGGTCAGCGGCCGCCCGGTGGCGTCGTCCAGTTGGCCCCATTCCACCACCGCTTTGAACGGCGGCAGCGTGGCCTGTGAGAGGATGCGCACATGCAGCTGCGCCTGCGTGCCGTTGGCTTCGCTCTTGATGTGGCTCAGCGAAACGCTCAGCTCGCCGATGCCGCTCTGCAAACGGGCGGCGCTTCGGGCCGCCGGCAGCAGGTAGACGCCGTTGTCGGAGTGCTGATTGAGCATATTCTGCCGCTCCAGCGCGGTGGTTTGATCGGTCAGCACGCTCACTTTCTGGTTCAGCGCGGCGACCTGATGGCGCAGTTGAGGCACGGCGGCGTTGTGCGCGCAGCCTGCCAGCAACACGGCGGCGGCGAGCAGGGCGATTTTGGGGTAACAGGTTGTCATGACGGCGATTTCCTATGCTGAATCTCCTGCTATCAGCTTAGTCCGCTCGGAGGGGAAAGTCATATCGGCGCCGCTTCCCGGCGGCGTGTCGCAACAAATGGCCGCCGCCCTTTGTTGTGGCTGCACTTCGGGGTAAACTGCGTTTATCTATAAAAACGTTTATCAGGACGTGTTATGCATTGCCCTTTCTGCGCCGCCGTTGATACCAAAGTCATTGATTCCCGCCTGGTGGGGGACGGTTCGCAAGTGCGCCGCCGCCGCCAGTGTCTGGTGTGCAATGAGCGCTTCACCACCTTCGAGGTGGCCGAGCTGGTGATGCCGCGAGTGATTAAAAGCGATGAGGTGCGCGAGCCGTTCAACGAAGACAAACTGCGCCGCGGCATGCTGAAAGCGCTGGAAAAGCGCCCGGTAAGCTCGGACGACGTGGAAAACGCCCTTAATCATATCAAATCCCAACTGCGCGCCACCGGCGAACGCGAAGTGCCGACCAAACTGGTGGGCAATCTGGTGATGGACGCGTTGAAGAAGCTGGATAAGGTCGCCTACATTCGCTTTGCGTCGGTGTACCGCAGCTTCGAGGACGTGCGCGAGTTCGGCGAAGAGATTGCCCGCCTGCAAGACTAAAGGATCTTTCATGCATCACGACGAATTTTATATGGCGCGCGCCTTCGAACTGGCGCGCCTGGGGCGTTTCACCACCGCGCCCAATCCGAACGTCGGCTGCGTTATCGTGCGCGACGGCGAAATTGTCGGTGAAGGCTACCATCTGCGCGCCGGCGAGCCGCACGCGGAAGTGCACGCGCTGCGCATGGCGGGCGACAAGGCGCGCGGCGCCACCGCCTATGTGACGCTCGAGCCGTGCAGCCACCACGGCCGCACGCCGCCCTGCGCCGATGCGCTGGTGGCCGCCGGCGTGACGCGGGTGGTCGCGGCGATGCAAGATCCCAATCCGCAGGTGGCGGGGCGCGGGCTGTACAAGCTGCAGCAGGCCGGCGTCGAAGTCCGTCATGGCCTGATGCTGGCCGAGGCCGAAGCGGTCAACCTGGGCTTCCTCAAGCGCATGCGCACCGGTTTCCCATACGTGCAGCTGAAGCTGGGCGCGTCGCTGGACGGCCGCACGGCGATGGCCACCGGCGAGAGCCAGTGGATCACCTCACCCGAAGCGCGTCAGGACGTGCAGCGGCTGCGTGCGCAGAGCGCCGCGATTCTCAGCACCAGCGCCACCGTGCTGGCGGACGATCCGTCGCTGACGGTGCGTTGGGATGAGCTGGACGCCGAGACGCAGCGCCTCTATCCGCGCGAAAATCTGCGCCAGCCGCTGCGCATCCTGCTCGACAGCCAAAATCGCATCACCCCGCAGCACCGCGTGGTGCAGCAGCCGGGCGCTACCTGGCTGGCGCGCCTGCAGGCGGATGAACAGGCCTGGCCGCAAGAGGTCGAACAGTTTATCTGCCCGGCGCACGGCGGCGGCATTGATCTGGTGGTGATGATGATGCTGTTGGCCAAGCGCCAGGTGAATTCAATCTGGGTAGAGGCGGGCGCAATGCTGGCCGGCGCGCTGCTGCAGGCCGGCCTGGTGGATGAGCTCATTTTGTACATCGCGCCGAAACTGTTGGGCGATAATGGCCGTGGCCTGTGTCATCTGCCGGGCCTGGAACGGCTGGCCGACGCGCCGGAATTCGTCTTTAGCGACGTGCGCCAGGTCGGCCCCGATCTGCGTTTGCGCCTGCGGGTGAAACACTGAATCTCGCGCCCGCGCGCCGGTTTTACAAAAGCGCCGCGCAGGCGATGAAAGAATATGATAGAATCCGCCCCCCTGCGGGGTATTGAACCCATTTTTAAGGAAAGCCCATGAAAGTTATCGAAGGTGTTGTTGCTACTCCAAATGCCCGTGTGGCGATCGCAATTGCACGTTTTAACAATTTCATCAACGACAGCCTGCTGGAAGGCGCCATCGACGCGCTGAAACGCATTGGTCAGGTTGCTGACGACAACATCACCGTTGTCTGGGTCCCGGGCGCTTACGAGCTGCCGCTGACGGCGAGCGTATTGGCCAAAACCGGCAAATACGACGCGGTTATCGCGCTGGGCACCGTTATCCGCGGGGGCACCGCGCACTTCGAATATGTGGCGGGCGAAGCCAGCTCCGGCATCGGCAACGTTGCGATGAATGCCGAAATCCCGGTTGCCTTTGGCGTGCTGACCACCGAAAGCATCGAACAGGCGATCGAACGCGCCGGCACTAAAGCGGGCAACAAGGGCGCTGAAGCCGCGTTGACCGCACTTGAAATGATTAATGTTATCAAAGCTATTAAAGCCTGAATTTAGTTAAGGGGAATTCCGTGAAACCTGCTGCTCGTCGCCGCGCTCGTGAGTGCGCTGTTCAAGCGCTTTACTCTTGGCAGTTGTCTAAAAACGACCTTGCCGATGTTGAACACCAGTTCCTGACGGAGCAGGATGTCAAAGATGTTGACGTCGCCTATTTTCGCGAGTTGCTGTCCGGCGCGGCAGTGAATGCAGGTATGCTGGACGAACTGATGGCGCCATACCTGTCGCGTCAGCTCGAAGAGCTGGGCCAGGTGGAGCGCGCGGTGCTGCGCGTCGCGCTGTTTGAACTGAAGATGCGCGAGGATGTCCCTTACAAAGTGGCGATCAACGAAGCGATCGAGCTGGCGAAAACCTTCGGCGCGGAAGACAGCCACAAGTTTGTGAACGGGGTGCTGGATAAAGTGGCGCCAACCCTTCGCAAGAAAAAGTAAAACATTAAGGCCGGCATTCCCGGCCTTAATTTCTTCTCGTGGAATATCGATATGGCATGCGGCGAATTTGACCTCATTGCCCGCTATTTTGACCGGTTTAAGCGCGTGCGCCGGGATGTACAGTTGGGCATTGGAGATGACTGCGCACTGCTGGCAGTGCCGGAAAAACAGCTGGTGGCCGTCAGTACCGATACGTTGGTGGCGGGCGTGCACTTCTTGCCGGATATCGATCCGGCCGATCTCGGTTATAAAGCGCTGGCGGTCAATCTGAGCGATCTGGCGGCGATGGGCGCCGATCCGGCGTGGCTCTCGCTGGCCCTGACCCTGCCGGAGGTGAACGAACCCTGGCTGAAGGCCTTCAGCGACAGCCTGTTTGATCAGCTCAACTATTACGGCATGCAGCTGATCGGCGGCGATACCACGCGCGGCCCGCTGAGCATGACGTTAACCATTCAGGGTTTGATCCCGGCCGGTCGGGCGTTGACCCGCAGCGGCGCGCGCATCGGCGACTGGATCTACGTGACCGGCACGCTGGGCGACAGCGCCGCCGGTCTGGCGATCCTGCAGGATCGCCTGGCGGTGCCGGATGCGGCGGCGCGCGATTACCTGCTCGCTCGCCATCTGCGGCCGCAGCCGCGGGTGCTGCAGGGGCAGGCGCTGCGGGATCTGGCCAGCTCGGCGATCGACATCTCCGACGGCCTGATTTCCGATCTGAAACACATCCTGAAGGCCAGCGACTGCGGGGCGCGCATCGTGCTGGACGAGCTGCCGATGTCGCAGGCGCTGAGCAGCCACACCGACGCCGAGCAGGCGCTGCGCTGGGCGCTGGCGGGCGGCGAAGATTACGAGCTGTGCTTCACCGTGCCGGAGATCAACCGCGGCGCGCTGGAAGTGGCGCTGAGCCACCTCGGCGCCGACTACACCTGCATCGGCCAAATTGGTCCGCTGTCTGAAGGCATCCGCTATTATCGCGACGACGAAGCGGTAGAGCTGGACTGGGCCGGGTTCGATCATTTCAATGCGGAGCCGGGCACCCATGGATGAAGCCAAACGTCGGCTGCGGATGAGCAATCCGTGGCACCTGCTGGCCACCGGTTTTGGCAGCGGTTTGTCGCCGGTGATGCCGGGCACCATGGGATCGCTGGCGGCGATCCCGTTCTGGCTGCTGCTGATCCAGCTGCCGTGGCAGCTCTACTCGTTGGCGGTGATGTTCAGCATCTGTATCGGCGTCTATATTTGCCACCGCACGGCAAAAGACATGAAGGTGCACGATCACGGCAGTATCGTCTGGGATGAGTTCGTCGGCATGTGGATCACGCTGATGGCGCTGCCGATCAACGACTGGCGCTGGGTCGCCGCCGGTTTCGTCATCTTCCGCATTCTGGATATGTGGAAGCCGTGGCCGATCCGCTGGTTCGACCGCAACGTGCATGGCGGCATGGGCATCATGGTCGACGATATCATCGCCGGCGTGCTGTCCGCCGGCATCATCTACCTGATTGGCCACCACTGGCCTATCGGGCTGTTCTGACAGACGGGCGCGCTTCTTCGCGCCCGCTTCTCTTTATTCAAACCCTGTCACCCGGTGCGGCACGTAGGCCGTCTCCAGTTCCGCCACCTCTTGTGGCGACAAACTCAAATCGACCGCGGCGATGGCGTCATCCAACTGCTCGCTGCGTGAAGCACCGACGATCGGCGCGCTGACCGTCGGTTTGTTCAGCAGCCAGGCCAGCGCGATCTGCGCGCGTGAAACGCCACGTTCGTCGGCGAGGCTGGCGACGCGCTCGGCGATGATGGCGTCGATGCCTTCAGTGTCCTCGTACAGGCTCTTGCCGAACTGGTCGGAGACCAGCCGCGCGGTGGTTTCGCCCCAGGGGCGGGTCAGGCGGCCGCGCGCCAGCGGGCTCCACGGCAGCACGGCGATGCCTTCGGCGGCGCACAGCGGGTGCATCTCGCGTTCTTCTTCGCGCTGGATCAGGTTGTATTGATCCTGCATGCTGACAAAGCGCGTCCAGCCGTGCAGATCGGCGGTATACAGCGCTTTGGCGAACTGCCAGGCGTACATCGAGGAGGCGCCGATGTATCGCGCTTTACCGGCTTTCACCACGTCGTGCAGCGCTTCCAGCGTTTCTTCCAGCGGCGTTTCGTAATCCCAGCGATGGATCTGCAGCAAATCGACATAGTCGGTGCCCAGGCGCCGCAGGCTGTCGTCGATGGACTGCATGATCTTGGCGCGCGACAAACCGCGCTCCAGGTTGCTCAGCGGGAAATAGACCTTGGTGGCGATCACCACGTCCTCGCGGCGCGCATAGTCGCGCAGCGCCCGACCGAGGATCTCCTCGCTGCTGCCGTCGGAATAGCTGTTGGCGGTGTCGAAAAAGTTGATGCCGGCTTCCAGCGCCTGTTTCAGCAGCGGGCGGCTGCTCTCTTCCGGCAACGTCCAGGCGTGATTGCCGCGATTCGGTTCGCCGTAGGTCATGCAACCCAGGCAGATGCGCGAAACGTTCAGATCGGTGTTGCCCAGTTTCAGGTACTTCATGTTTGCCTCCCATTCACAGCTCAGACAGTAACTGTAGCGCGGATCCCGGAGGGCGGAAACGAAAACGCCTCCGAGAGCGGAGGCGTTTTTTCAGGCGCGGGGGTGATTACTGCGCCAGCCAGGTTTCGATTTGGCGCTGAATGCCGGCGGCGTCCAGCCCCAGATCGGCGCGCAGCTCTTCCTGGCTGCCCTGCGAGACGAAGCTGTCAGGCAGACCGAGGTTCAGCACCGGCACCGGCCGGCGTTTGGCCATCAGCAGTTCGTTGACGCCGCTGCCGGCGCCGCCCATGATGGCGTTCTCTTCCAGCGTCACCAGCGTTTCATGGCTGGCGGCCAGTTCGAGCACCAACTGCTCGTCCAGCGGCTTGACGAAGCGCATGTCGACCAGCGTGGCGTTGAGCGCTTCCGCCGCTTGCGCGGCCTCCGGCAGCAGAGTGCCGAAGTTGAGAATGGCGATCTTTTCCCCCTGGCGGCGCACCACGCCTTTGCCGATCGGCAGCATGTTGAGCGGCTCCAGCGCCGCGCCGGTGCCGGTGCCGCGCGGATAGCGCACGGCGCTCGGGCCGGCATTGTAGTGATAGCCGGTATACAGCATCTGGCGGCATTCGTTTTCGTCGCTCGGCGTCATGATCACCATGGTCGGGATGCAGCGCATGAACGACAGATCGAACGCACCCTGGTGAGTCTGACCATCGGCGCCGACGATGCCGCCGCGATCGATGGCGAACATCACCGGCAGGTTTTGGATCGCCACGTCGTGGATCAGTTGGTCGTAGGCGCGTTGCAGGAAGGTGGAATAGATCGCCACCACCGGCTTGTAGCCGCCGATCGCCAGCCCGGCGGCGAAGGTGACCGCGTGCTGCTCGGCGATCGCCACATCAAAATATTGCTGCGGGTAGTCGCGGGAGAACTGCACCATGCCGGAGCCTTCGCGCATCGCCGGCGTGATCGCCATCAGCGAGCTGTCTTTGGCGGCGGTTTCACACAGCCAGTCGCCGAAGATTTTCGAATAGGTCGGCAGACCGCCGGCGCTTTTCGGCAGCGTGCCGCTGGCGGGATCGAACTTCGGCACCGCGTGGAAGCTGATCGGATCCTTCTCCGCCGGCGCGTAACCGCGGCCTTTCTTGGTCATGATGTGCAACAGCTGCGGGCCTTTCAGATCGCGCATGTTTTTCAACGTGGCGACCAGCCCCTGTACGTCGTGCCCGTCTACCGGGCCGATGTAGTTGAAGCCCAGCTCTTCGAACAGCGTGCCCGGTACCACCATGCCTTTCAGGTGCTCTTCGGTGCGTTTCACCAGCTCCTTGATCGGCGGCACGCCGGCCAGCACTTTCTTGCCGCCTTCGCGCAGGGTGGAGTAAAGCTTGCCGGACAGCAGCTGCGCCAGATGGTTGTTCAGCGCGCCGACGTTTTCCGAGATCGACATCTCGTTGTCGTTCAGCACCACCAGCATGTCCGGATTGATGTCGCCGGCGTGGTTCATCGCTTCAAACGCCATGCCGGCGGTGATGGCGCCATCGCCGATCACGCACACCGTGCGGCGGCCTTTGCCTTCACGCTCCGCCGCCACCGCCATGCCGAGGCCGGCGCTGATCGAGGTTGACGAATGGCCGACCGACAGCACGTCGTATTCGCTTTCGGCACGCCACGGGAAGGGGTGCAAGCCGTTCTTTTGCCGGATAGTGGCGATCCGGTCGCGGCGGCCGGTCAGGATTTTGTGCGGGTAGGCCTGGTGGCCGACGTCCCACACCAGATGATCGAACGGCGTGTTGTAGACGAAATGCAACGCCACCGTCAGTTCGACGGTACCCAGCCCGGAGGCAAAGTGGCCGCTGGAGCGGCTGACGCTGTTCAGCAGATATTGCCGCAGCTCATCGCACAGCTTCGGCAAGCTCTCTTTGGGCAGTGAGCGGAGTTCCTCGGGGTTTTCCGCTAGCGCCAGGGTTGGGTATTTGGCTATATCAAGACTCATTCGATACTCATATCAGAGGAGTTAACGTCACACGTTAATTGTCGCGTTCAATAATGAAGCTGGCTAACGCTCGCAATGGCGCTGTGTTGTAAGATTGCGCTGCCAAAGTGTCTAATGCAGCTAATGCTTCCTGATAGAGATCCCACGCTTTTGCTTTCGCGCTGTCAAGCCCGAGCAACGCCGGGTAGGTACTCTTTCCGTGTTGTTGGTCCGCTCCCTGGCGCTTGCCGATCTTTTCAGTCTCGCCGACAACGTCCAAAATGTCATCCTGCACCTGGAACGCCAGGCCAACCGCGGCGGCATATCGATCCAGCTGCGGCAGCGCCGCTCGCCCGGCTTCGCCGGCGCTCAGCGCGCCCAGGCGCACCGCCGCGCGGATCAGCGCGCCGGTTTTGTGGCGGTGGATCTGTTCCAGCGCCTGCAGATCGACGTGCTTGCCTTCAGCTTCCAGATCCAGCGATTGGCCGCCGCACATGCCGGCTACGCCGCTGGCGGTCGCCAGTTCGGAAACCATCGCCAGCCGATCGCGCAGCGCCACGTCAGGCATCTCGGCATCGGCCAGGATCGAAAACGCCAGCGTTTGCAGCGCATCGCCGGCCAGGATCGCGTTGGCTTCACCGAATTTAATGTGGCAGGTCGGCTGGCCGCGGCGCAGATCGTCGTCGTCCATCGCCGGCAGATCGTCATGGATCAGCGAGTAGGCGTGAATGCATTCCACCGCCGCCGCCGGCGCGTCCAGGTTGGCCAGCGACACGCCGAACATCTGGCCGGTGGTGTACACCAAGAACGGGCGCAGGCGCTTGCCGCCCAGCAAGGCGCCATGACGCATCGCCGCCACCATGTTGCCGTCGTTGAACGGCAGCGGGGCGATGAAGTCCAGCAGCGCGCGATCGGCGCGCTGGCGGAAAATCTGCAGTTGATCGGCAAAAGCGGCCGATGGGGCGATCTCAGACATGTCGGTTACTCGGCATCCGGTGTGAAAGGCGCCAGCGCCGCATCGTCGGCGCTGTCGTTAAGAAGTATCTGCACACGCTGTTCCGCCTGTTGCAGTTTCTGCTGGCCTTGGCGCGCCAGCTGCACGCCGCGTTCGAATTCGTTCAGCGCGTCTTCCAGCGGCAGTTCGCCCGACTCCAGACGCGTCACGATGCTTTCCAGCTCGCCGAGGGCGCTTTCAAAGCTGGCTGTTTGCTCTGTACTGGCTGATTGTGCTGGTTTTTTCGGCATAATTTTCTTTTTACGTCATCATGTGAACCGTGGCGCCAGAGCCTATCCTAGCGGATCTTGATTAGCAAATCATGGCGCTCATGTGTGGTTTTGTGCGCAGAGCGCGGCGATATGGTGATATACTCCGCGCCGTAATTCTTATCTGACAACAAAGACCGCCATGAAGTTTATCATTAAATTGTTCCCGGAAATCACCATCAAGAGCCAATCTGTGCGCTTGCGCTTTATCAAGATTCTCTCGACCAATATTCGCAACGTCCTGAAGCAGTATGATGAAACGCTGGCGGTCGTCCGTCACTGGGATCATATCGAAGTTCGCGCCAAAGATGAAAACCAGCGGCCGATCATCGCCGACGCGCTGACGCGCATTCCCGGCATCCACCATATTCTGGAAGTGGAAGATCGCGCTTATACCGACATCCACCACATCTTCGAGCAGACGCTGGAAGCCTACCGCGCCCAGCTGGAAGGCAAAACCTTCTGCGTGCGCGTCAAGCGCCGCGGCAAGCAGGCGTTCAATTCGCAGGACGTGGAGCGTTACGTCGGCGGCGGCCTGAACCAGCATATCGAGAGCGCGCGCGTTAACCTGACCCGCCCGCAGGTCACGGTAAACCTGGAGATTGAAGACGATAAGCTGATGCTGGTCAAACGCCGCCTCGAAGGCATCGGCGGTTACCCGGTCGGCACCCAGGAAGACGTGATGTCGCTGATTTCCGGCGGTTTCGATTCGGGTGTGTCCAGCTACATGCTGATGCGTCGCGGCTGCCGCGTGCACTTCTGCTTCTTCAATCTGGGCGGCGCCGCGCACGAGATCGGCGTGAAGCAGGTGGCGCACTACCTGTGGAACCGCTTCGCCAGCTCGCACAAGGTGCGCTTTGTCGCCATTGACTTCGAGCCGGTGGTGGGCGAGATCCTGGAGAAGGTCGACGATGGCCAGATGGGCGTGGTGCTCAAGCGCATGATGGTGCGCGCCGCTTCGCAAGTGGCCGAACGCTATGGCGTGCAGGCGCTGGTGACCGGCGAAGCGTTGGGGCAGGTCTCCAGCCAGACGCTGACCAACCTGCGCCTGATCGATAACGCGTCCGACACCCTGATCCTGCGTCCGCTGATCTCGCACGATAAAGAGCACATCATCAAACTGGCGCGTGAAATCGGCACCGAAGACTTCGCCAAAACCATGCCGGAATACTGCGGCGTGATTTCGAAGAGCCCGACGGTAAAAGCCGTCAAGGCCAAGATCGAAGAGGAAGAGAGCCACTTCGATTTCAGCATTCTCGATCGGGTGGTGAGCGAGGCGAAGAACGTTGATATTCGCTCCATCGCCGAGCAGGCGCAGGAGCAGGTGACCGAGGTAGAAACCGTTGCGGCCTTCGGCGCCGATGAGGTGATCCTGGATATCCGCTCCAACGACGAGCAGGAAGAGAAGCCGCTGCAGCTGGAACAGGTTGAAGTGAAAGCGTTGCCGTTCTACAAGCTGAGCACCCAATTCGGCGATCTGGACCAAAGCAAAACCTACCTGCTGTACTGCGAGCGCGGCGTGATGAGCCGTCTGCAGGCGTTGTACCTGCTGGAGCAGGGCTTCAGCAACGTGAAGGTTTATCGCCCGTAACGCGCGGAGCGCCATAAACGAGAAGGGCTGAACCGATGTTCAGCCCTTTTTTATCGACAAGCCGCTCAGTCGCGGAAATCGTACATTCCCGGGATCAGCACCAGCTGCGCGGCGATCTCCGCCGCTTTGGCCTTGCCGAGCAGCAGGTCTATCAGCTTCAGCGCGAACTCCATCGCGGTGCCCGGCCCCTGGCTGGTGAGCAGGTTGACGCGCGCGTCGTACACCACGCGGCGCTCCATCCATTTTTCCGCCGGTATCTGGTCTTTCAGGCCCGGGAAGCCGGTCATGTTGCCGACCGGGAACAGATCGTGGTGCTGCAGCACCAGCGCCGGCGCCGCACAGATGGCGGCGACGATATTCCCCTGCAGGTGCATCTGCCGCACTTTTTCCACCAGCAACGGGCTGTCGCGGAAGCATTCTGCGCCTTTCAGGCCGCCGGGCAGCACGATGGCGTCGAAAGGCTCATCGACGATCGCCACCAGCGGCGCATCGGCCAGCAGTTTGACGCCGCGTGAACAGACGATAGTCAGCTCGCCGTCGCCGGCGACGCTGGCGGTAGTGACTTTTACGCCCGCCCGCACCAGCAGATCGATGGTGGTGACGGCTTCGGTTTCTTCGCTACCAGGTGCCAGGCAAACCAGCGCCGATACGCTCATATTCATTTTCCTTTCGTTTAATCAATTCAAACAGCCGCGCATTCTCCGGCAGCGTGAGGCCGTGGCTGCGAGCGCGGCGCAGCAGGTAGCCGGTGATGTAGTCGATCTCGGTGTGTCGCTGGCTGCGGATATCCTGCAGCATCGACGAAACGTTGTCGGCGGTGCTGTGGATCACGTCCATCACATATTGCATCAGGCCTTCGCAGGAGGTGTGGTAGCCCTCCATCGCCATCACGCTGGCGACTTCACGACACAGCGCTTCGATTTGCTCCGGGTAGCGCTGCAGATCGCCGTTGCGACAGCCGTAGAGCGCCGTCAGCGGGTTGATCACGCAGTTGACCGCCAGCTTGCGCCAGTTGGCCGAGGCGATATTGTTGTGCCAGGCAACGTCAGGCAAAGCCTGATGCAGCACTTCCGCCAGGTGGCTGAGGTGCTGGGCGGCCGGCGAGGTTGGGCCGATGTGGGTGATGCCGGTGGCGACGTGGATAATGGTGCTGCCTTCGTGGCGCGCGGCGTGGGTGGTGGTGCCCTGCAGGATGGGCTGGCCGTTTGGCGGCAGTTCCTCCTGGGTGCCCATGCCGTTATGCAACAGCAAAATGGCGCACTGAGGGTTCAGCTTCGGCAGCAGCGCGCTGACCGCACTGGACACCTGCCAGGCTTTCAGCGTCACCAGCAGCAGCTCGCTCTGCGCGAGGTGCTCAGGATCGTTGGTGGGCAAATTGCGATTAAACGAGACGCCTTCCGGCTCGATCACGTTCACGGCGCAAAAAGGCTGCGGCACTCTTAGCCATCCCTGTACATCGTGGCCCTGCTGATACAGCCGGGAGAGCCACAGTTGTCCGAGCGCGCCGCAACCAAGAATGGTTATTTTCATTCAGTCTCCTTGGAAACACGGGAATACCGCTCAATTACCGTGATTTAACTATAGGCTTTATGGCAGCCTGAAGCGCTATCCCTGCGTGCGTTCAGCAGATTTTGTCTGAGGCGGCAAAGCGGTTATCATGCTCGGCATCAAAATCGCCTAAGCTATTAGGCACTCATTCAGGAGGAAGAAGTATGCCATCTTTCGACATCGTTTCCGAAATTGATATGCAGGAAGTGCGTAACGCCGTTGAGAACGCCACCCGCGATCTCGGCACCCGCTGGGATTTTCGCAATGTGCCGGCCAGCTTTGAGCTAAACGAGAAAAACCAAAGCATTAAGGTTGCCACCGAGTCTGATTTTCAGGTGCAGCAGCTGCTCGACATTCTGCGCGAAAAGCTGAGCAAGCGCAGCATCGACGGCGCCGCGCTGGAGATCCCGGAAGAGTTTACCCACAGCGGTAAAACCTACAGCGTGGAAGCCAAGCTGAAGCAGGGGATTGAAACCTCTGTAGCGAAGAAAATCGTCAAGCTGATCAAAGACAGCAAGCTGAAGGTGCAGGCGCAGATCCAGGGCGAAGAAGTGCGGGTGACCGGCAAATCACGCGACGACTTGCAGAGCGTGATGGCGCTGGTGCGCGGCGGCGATCTGGGGCAGCCGTTCCAGTTCAAGAACTTCCGCGATTAATCTCTACGGGGCCGGCATTGCCGGCCCCGTTTCTTTACAGCGAATTGACCAGCGCTTCCAACTGACCGCGATTGGTCTGCTTGGTGTCCACCTTGACGTAGGCGCTGCGCTCTTCCGGCACCACGATCGCCTCGGCCACGCCGGGCTGCGCCTTCAGGCGGCTTTCCAGCGCCGAATCCTTCACCGCCAGTTCCGACAGCGTAATGCGCAGGCTGCTGACATACGGCGGCTCTTTCATGGTGCTGCTGACCAGGAACCAGACGGCGGCCAACACGGCACCAGCGATAAACACCAAGCCTGCCCCCTGCAAACCGTACAGCCAGCCGCCGAGGCTGCCGCCTATCGCCACGCCGATAAACTGGCTGGTGGAGTAGACCCCCATCGCGGTGCCTTTGTAGCCGGCCGGTGACTCTTTGCTAATCAGCGAAGGCAGAATGGCTTCCATCACGTTAAAGGCCATAAAGAACAGCTGTACGCCGGCGATGATGCCCCACAGGTGCGCGCCGGAGAGCCACAGCAGCACTTCGGCGCAAAACAGCACCGCCACGCAGCCCATAAACACCTGCTTCATGCGGCGATACTTTTCGGCATAGATGATGAACGGCACTACGGCGGCGAACGACACCAGCATGGTCACCAGGTAGACGATCCAGTGTTCGCTGGCCGCCAGCCCGGCTTTCTCCATCGCCAGCGGCAGCGCCACGAAGCTCGACATCAGCAGGATATGCAGGCACATGATGCCGACGTTGAGCTTCAGCAGGCGCGAGTTGCTCAGCACTTTGCGGAAGCTGCCGCGCACGATGCTGGACTCGCGGTTCAGCAGATGGGTATCGGCGGAAGGCACTACTGCCAGAGTGATGACGATGCCGGCCAGCGCCAGCACGGCGATCATCCAGAACAACGCATGTAAGCCAAAGGCATGAGTGATGATAGGGCCCAGAACCATGGCGATGGCGAAGGTGATACCGAAGCTGACGCCGATGAACGCCATCGCTTTGGTGCGGTTCTGCTCGCGGGTCAGATCGGAGAGCAGCGCCATTACCGCGGCGGCGATGGCGCCGGAGCCTTGCAACGCGCGGCCGAGGATCACGCCCCAGATAGAGTCAGTGACCGCGGCGATCACGCTGCCGAGGGCAAAAATCAGCAGGCCGCCGACGATCAGCGGTTTGCGGCCGATGCGATCGGACACCAGGCCGAACGGGATCTGAAACACCGCCTGCGCCAGGCCGTAGATGCCGATGGCGATGCCGATCAGCGCTTCGCTGGCGCCGTTGAGCGCCATGCCGTAGGTGGTCAGCACCGGCAATACCATAAACATGCCGAGCATGCGCAGGGAGAATACGGTGCCCAATCCCCAGGTAGCGCGGCGCTCCTGCGGGGTCATTGAATTATCGTTCACATCAAACCTCGGTAAAAACCATGCCATCAGACGTTGAGACAGCGCCTGATGGCATGATTTCTGTAAAGCTGCGTCATTTTAGTGTGCGGGGCAGGGGGGGTAAATCGAATGTTGTTTAACAGATATTACAGTTTGGCCGCTTTTCGGCGTGACAAATAAAATGGGCCGCAAAAGCGGCCCATTCACAGATGATTTGGCTTACCAAACGTAGGTCACCAGCGCTTCAGGCGCCGCCGTGGCGCTGAAGTCGATCGACATCATCACGCTCAGCGAGGTGATGGCGACGATGGAGAACACGAACAGTTTACGCGCCCAGACGCTGTCGTTTTCGGTCTTGTAACCGCGCAGCGCCATGCCCAGCCACCATACGCTCACCGCCGCAGCGACGATCAGGTACTTGTAGCCGGCATAACCTACCAGGGTCAGCATCAGCGTGGCGATCATAAATGCCAGGATGTAGACCGTAATGTGGTTCTTGGCGACGGAAATGCCTTTCACCACCGGCAGCACCGGAATGTTGGCCGCCTGGTAATCTTTAAAGCGGAAGATAGCGATCGCATAAGAATGCGGCATCTGCCACAGGCTAAAGATAGCCAGCAGGATCAACGCGCCGGCGTCGAACTCGTTGGTCACCGCGCAGTAGCCGATAACCGGCGGCGCGGCGCCCGACAGGCTGCCGATCAGCGTGCCGTAGACCGAATGGCGTTTCATGTACAGGCTGTAAACGCCGACATAAACCACGAAGCCCATCACCGCCAGCCACATGGCCAGCGGGTTGGCCGCGATATACAGCAACGCGAAGCCCGCAATACCCAACACGGTCGCATAAACCAGGGTGACACTCGGCGCGATCAGGCCTTTTACCAGCACCCGATTCTTCGTTCTCTCCATTTTCTTGTCGATGTCGCGGTCGATGTAGTTGTTAAACACACAGCCCGACGCGACCACCAACGAGACACCCACCAGGGTGGCGAGAAACAGGGGATAGTCGATGCTCCCTTTGGAAGCGAGCAGGAATCCCCCAACGACAGAAATTAAATTGCCGAAAATAATTCCTGGTTTAGTGACTTGCAGGTATTGCTTAATCATCACGTGCAGCTCAGCTCTTAATCGACCATCATATTGATGTTGAGGTTGTACATAATCCAGAGTGAACCTACAACAACGATACCGATGATCATAGCGGTGAACAGCAATGCCACCAGGTTCCAGCGCTCTTCCGATGAGGTGTTCATGTGCAGGAAGTAAACCAGGTGAACAATCACCTGGATAACCGCCATACCGACAACAACCGCCAGGATGGTGGAATGAGAGGCGGAGCCGTTCATTACCATCGCAAATGGAATTACCGTCAGGATGATCGACAGGATAAAGCCGATCAGGTATGACTTCACGCTGCCGTGGCTTGCGCCGCCGTGAGAGGTTTCATGGGATGAATGGCTCATTACATAACCCCCAGCAGGTAGACAACGGTAAATACGCAGATCCAGACCACGTCCAGGAAGTGCCAGAACAGGCTCAGGCACATCAGGCGGGTTTTGTTGGTCGCGGTCAGGCCGAACTTGCTCACCTGAATCATCAGCACGATGATCCAAATCAGGCCGGAAGTCACGTGCAGACCGTGGGTGCCGACCAGCGCGAAGAAGCTGGACAGGAACGCGCTGCGATCCGGACCGAAGCCTTCGGCGATCAGGTGATGGAATTCATAGATTTCCATCGCCACGAAGCCGAGACCAAACAGGAAGGTCAGGAACAACCAGGTGTTTACACCGCCAACTTTACCCTTGTTCATGGCGATCATCGCCATGCCGTAGGTGATGGAGCTGAACAACAGCAGGAAAGTTTCGACCAGGACAAACTTCAGGTCGAAGATGTCTTTGCCTGAGGGACCGCCAGCGGTCCCGTTCACCAGGACTGCATAAGTCGCGAACAAGCTCGCAAACAAAATACAGTCGCTCATCAGGTAGATCCAGAATCCGAAGACTTTGGTCTCTCCCGCGTCGTGGTGCCCATGCTCTGCATGGGCTGCGTTATGATTGGTCAGAGTTTCAGTTGACATGGTTCACGCCTGCTTTACGGATTTGTTCGTAGTGTTGGTTCTCAATGCGCTCGATTTCATCAACCTGCACATAGTAGTCAACATCGTGATCGAAGCTCTTGCCGATCCAGACAACGATCATACCGATGAAGCCGGCCAGAGCCATCCACCAGATTTCCCAAATCATTGCGAAACCGAATACCAGGCTGAAGAAGGCGATGATAACGCCGGCGCCGGTGTTCTTAGGCATATGAATCGGTTCGTATTTAGCCGGTTTCTTATACGCTTCGCCTTTTTCTTTCATGTCCCAGAATTCATCACGGTCATGAATCTGCGGCACTACGGCAAAGTTATAGAACGGCGGTGGAGACGAGGTTGACCACTCCAGAGTACGAGCACCCCATGGGTCACCGGTCAGATCGCGGTTCTGTTCGCGGTCACGGATACTGACGAAGATCTGGGTCAGCTGGCACAGGATGCCGCAGGCGATCAGCGCCGCACCGCCGGCTGCAACCAGCAGCAGAGGGTGGAACTCAGGGTTGATGTTCTGGCTGATACGACGGGTCATGCCCATAAAGCCCAATGCGTACAGCGGCATGAAGGCGGTGAAGAAGCCGATGATCCAGAACCAGAACGCGCGGATGCCCCATTTTTCGTTCAGCGTGAAGCCGAAGGATTTCGGGAACCAGTAGGTCAGGCCCGCGAAGCAACCGAACACCACGCCGCCGATGATGACGTTGTGGAAGTGAGCGATCAGGAACAGGCTGTTGTGCAGCACGAAGTTCGCGCCCGGCACCGCCAGCAGAACGCCGGTCATACCACCCACGGAGAAGGTGATGATGAAGCCAACGGTCCACAGCATCGCGGAGTTGAGCTTGATACGGCCCTGATACATGGTGAACAGCCAGTTGAAGATTTTCACCCCGGTCGGGATGGAAATGATCATGGTGGCGATACCGAAGAAGGCGTTAACGTTCGCGCCGGACCCCATGGTGAAGAAGTGGTGCAGCCAGACGATGAACGACAGAACGGTGATCGCGATGGTTGCCCATACCAGTGAGGTATAGCCGAACAGGCGTTTTCTGGAGAAGGTCGCGGTGACTTCGGAGAACACGCCGAACACCGGCAGAACCAGGATATACACCTCTGGGTGACCCCAGGCCCAAATCAGGTTGATGTACATCATCATGTTGCCGCCCATATCATTGGTGAAGAAATGGGTGCCCAGATAGCGATCCAGGGTCAGCAGCGCGATGGTGACGGTCAGAATTGGGAAAGAAACGATGATCAGGACGTTAGTACACAACGCCGCCCAGGTGAACACCGGCATCTTCATCATAGGCATGCCAGGGGCACGCATCTTCAGAATGGTGGCGAAGAAGTTCACGCCGGTCAGCAGGGTACCCAGACCGGAAATCTGCAGACTCCAGATCCAGTAATCGACTCCGACGCCAGGACTGTACTCTTTACCCGACAGCGGCGGATACGCCAGCCAACCGGTCTGAGCGAATTCACCGACCCCCAGGGAGATGTTGATCAGCACAACGCCCACCACGAAGAACCAGAAGCTCAGGGAGTTCAGGAACGGGAAGGCGACGTCGCGCGCACCGATTTGCAGCGGCACCACGACGTTCATCAGGCCGACCACGAAAGGCATCGCCATGAAGAAGATCATGATAACGCCGTGCGCGGTGAAGATCTGGTCGTAGTGGTGCGGCGGCAGGAACCCGGCTTCGCCGGCGGACGCCAACGCCTGCTGGCTACGCATCATGATGGCGTCGGCGAAGCCGCGCAGCAGCATGACCATCGCCACGATGATGTACATGATACCAATTTTTTTATGGTCGACCGAAGTCAGCCATTCGCTCCACAGCCACTTCCATTTGCCGAAATACGTCAGCAGCGCCAGCACTGCCAAGCCCCCGACAATAATTGCGGCTACGGTGACCATGATGATCGGTTCGTGGTACGGAACCGCATCAAGTGTTAATTTTCCCAACATCAGTTATTCCTCGGCTCCGGCGTGAGCAGCATGTTCACCCATGTCCATACCTTGGCTCATGTCCATGCCTTCGTGCGCGCCAGCGCCCTTGTGCATATCCATGTCGCCCATGAATTTGGCAATTGTTTCTTTGAACAAATTCGGTTTGACAGCGGCAAAGTACTCAACCGGGTTGTTTTCACTCGGCTCTGCCAGTTTGTTAAAGTCGTCGGTGGTGTTCAGGTTTTTAGACGATGCCTTCACCTTGGCCACCCACTGATCGAAGTCGCCTTCGGTCGGGGTAACGATCGCGGTGAATTTCATACCGGAGAAGCCTGCGCCGCTGTAGCTGCTGGAGATACCTTTGTAGGCACCGGCTTCGTTGCCGATCAGGTGCAGTTTGGTCTGCATGCCGGCCATCGCATAAATCTGTCCACCCAACTGCGGGATAAAGAACGAGTTCATTACCGAGTTAGAGGTGATCTTGAATTCGACTGGAACATCTTTCGGGAAAGCCAGCTCATTAACGGTCGCAATGCCTTGTTCCGGGTAGATGAACAGCCATTTCCAGTCGAGCGACACCACTTCGATCGTCATCGGCTTCTTGTCAGTGACAATCGGCTTGAACGGATCGAGTTCGTGGGTGGTCTTCCAGGTAATGGTGCCAAGGATGGCGATGATAATGATAGGAATGGTCCAGACGACCGCTTCGATCTTGTTGGAGTGGGCCCAGTTCGGACTGTACTTGGCGTCTTTGTTGGAAGCGCGATACTTCCAGGCAAAGGCGAACGCCATGAAGATAACTGGCACCACTACGATCAACATCAACGCGATTGCAGTGATAATCAGTGTCCGTTGCTCAACACCAATTGCTCCTTTGGGATTCATCAAAACCATATCGCAGCCACTGAGCAATACAGTGCCTGCGATTAATGACAGCATCCCAATACTTTTATTGTATTTCTTAAGTCTCATCTAACGACCTCAATAACAAAGGCTCAATTGTCGTTTCATGTGTGCGGGCATTTTACGGGAAGGTTGCAGTACTGTAAACATGCTTAAGGGAGTGTCAGCGGCTTGTTGACACTTTCTGTTAAGGGGGTCACAGATGTAACCCTGCGTGACAATTTACCAATGACAACAACGCGTTGGCACGCTGAATCGTGACGAGCAGCCCGTATGTTAAGGAAAACTAAAGGTATGATGAATTTGGCGAAGAAATGCGCGGCGGGGAAATACGCAGAAAAGGTTTATTTAATGTAAAATAATTGTGTCTTAAAGGTGAATTTAATTTTATTTCCGAGCGCGGCAGTCGGATAAAAAAATAATTTCCACGCCGATTATCTTTTTTTACCGAAATAAATATACCCCCGGATCGCTTTTTTTTCGGCCGGCGAAATCACCGGCCGTTCAGATTATGCCAAACGGGTGCGGCGCAGGGCGAGGTAATCCAACGTACTGCCCATTGCGACGCCGAGCAGGCTCAGCGCGGCGCCGGCCTGCAGCAGCCGATCGGCCAACTGCGGGGCCTGCGTCCAATCCAGCGCATTGGCGATAAGCAACAGCAACCACAGGCCCAACAGCGAACAGCCTAGCGTCAGCAAGCGCAGTGCCCAACGGTAAGATTCTGAAAACTCGGTGCGCGGCATAAAATTGTCATGCTGCTGGGTGTGCTCCAGCGTCTGACGACAGATACCGAGCAGCAGCAAGCCGGGCAGGGCAGCGGCGATAGAGAACAGGTAGAACAACGGCCAACCGTGGGCTTCGACGAACCAGCCGGCGATCGGGCCGACATAGACACGCCCTACGGCGGACAGCGCCGACAGCAGCGCGAACTGGGTGGCGGAGAACGACCGGTTGCACAGCGTCATCAGCAACGCCACGAAGGCCGCGGTGCCCATGCCGCCACACAGATTTTCGAGGAAGATGGCGCTGCCCATGGTGAGCAGGCTCTTGTCGGTCACCGCCAGGATCCAATACCCGAGATTGGAGACCGCCTGCAGGACGCCGAACAGCATCAGCGCGCGGAACAGGCTGAGACGCTGCATCAGCACGCCGCCGAACAGGGCGCCGACGATGGTCGCGAACAGGCCGAGGGTTTTGTTCACCAGCCCGACTTCACCGGCGTCGAACCCCACGCCGCGGATCAGGAAAGTGGTGCTCAGGCTGCCGGCGAAAGCGTCGCCCATTTTGTACATCACGATCAGCAGCAGGATCAGCCAGGCGTTGTTGCGGCCGAAGAAATCGCGCAGCGGCGCGACGACCGCCTGTTCCATGGTGCGCGGCGCCGGGATGTTTTCGTCCGGCTCCGGCGCCAGCAGCGTGGCGGCCACGCCGATCAGCATCAACCCGGCCATCAGCCAGTAGGTGGCTTGCCAGCCGAAATAGCGATCCGCCAGCCACAGCGCCAGGCCGCCGGAAACCAGCATCGCCAGCCGATAACCCAGCACCGAGATCGCTGCGCCCGTGCCCCGTTCTTCGGCTTTCAGCAGGTCGGTTTTATAGGCGTCGAACACGATATCTTGCGAGGCGGAGCAGAACGCCACCAGCACCGCCAACGCCGCCAGCCACCACAGGTGCTGCGCGGGCTGCATAAAGCCCATCGCCACAATCGCCGCCACCAGCAACAGCTGGCTGATCAGCAGCCAACCGCGCCGCCGTCCGAGAAACGGCGGGGTATAGCGGTCCATGAACGGCGACCAGAGGAATTTGAAGACGTAGGCCTGGCCCACCAGCGAGAAGATGCCGATGGTTTTCAGATCGATATTTTCGACGGTCATCCAGGCTTGCAGCGTGCCGGAGGTCAATGCCAGCGGCAGACCCGACGCGAAGCCCAGCAGCAGCAGAATGGCGGAGTTACGCTGGGTGAAGATGTTCAAATAGTGTTTCGACATGAGTTCCCTGTCTGCGCCGCCCGATCCGCCGGGCGGCACAAGGCGCGGCGATTAACGCGCGTTTTGCTTGATGAAATCGTTGACGCTGGTGTCCTGAGCCATGTCGGCGATCACGTCGCCCAGCACGGAGTTGACGGCGTCGGTGATCTTCTCGTTGGTCGCCGTGAAGGCGCCCTGCACGTTATAGGTCGAGCGGTAATTCTTCACCTGCTTGTTGCCGTTCTTCGCCTGGGCGATGATCGAGATGTCGGCTTTGGTGGTGATGTTGTAGCGCAGGTTACCTTCGGCGACGTCCGCGTACAGATTATTGACGACGATTTGCAGCGCCACCGGGCCGTCGGCGCCGATCATGTAGCCACGTGCGCCCATCTGTTTCTCCAGCACTTCCTGCAGCAGGAAACGCAGATCGCGCGATGGCGTCAGCGTGACCAGCTGGCCGTCGCGGTTCACCTTGGCCAGCGCCTGGTCGGTGCGCTGATCCGCGCCGTTGATGCTGACAGTGATGCCCTGCAGGGTAGGATCCTGCTGCGGCAGAACGATTTTCGGCGTGACGTTCAGGGTGTTGCTGCTGGTCGCGCAGCCGGCCAGCAGCAGGGCGGCCAGCAAAGGAAGACAAAGTTTCTTTAACATGTTTTCTGTCTCATTCTCGATGGATTTAGCAATAATCAGAGCGGGATAGCCGACAACAAATTGCCGACATCATAGCATCGCCGCCGTGCGGTGGAAGCGCGGAAGGCGCCTGAGTGACAAATTTTTACCTGCCGTTGATAAAAACACGCTTTTTTGGCCCGCTCAATCGGATAATCCCCCAAGCGGCGGGGATGGCGCTCATCATTTGACCGCAGAAAAGAGAAATTTGTCCCGGCGATGGTCTAAACGGGGGAAAACCGGCTAATATTGAACTAGATGGGCACGGTCCTCTGCCGGTGTTGTAAGGAGATCCTATGATTCGCGAGCAAATAGAAGCAAAGTTAAGGGCGGCGTTTGAGCCCGCGTATCTGGAAGTCGTTGATGAAAGCTATCGTCATAACGTTCCGGCGGGTTCAGAAAGCCATTTCAAAGTGGTATTGGTCAGCGATCGCTTCGTCGGCGAACGTTTTTTGACGCGCCACCGCTCTATCTACGGCGTATTGTCGGAGGAGCTGGCGGACGGCGTACACGCGCTGGCGCTGCATACCTATACGCTCAAAGAGTGGGAAGGTCTGCAGGATACCGTGCCGGCCTCGCCGCCGTGTCGCGGCGCGGGCACGCTGGCCTGAGGGGGAAATTTTCAGGTATCAGTGGAACTTTGCCCTTGAATTAGGGTATTACTACTGACGAATTTTGAAACGGCCTGCGGGCCGTTTCTGTTTTTGACGACGACATGGCCGACGCGCAATGTGGCCAACGTTCGGTCTGTTTTGGCGGCCTTTTGGCGATCGAATCGGCAAAAGTGTGAGTTTTAGCGCGCCTGCGCCGCCTAGCTTTCCTCGACTCGCCACGCATGCGCCGCTATAATGTCGCGTCTTATTTTTCCGGAATGGTTTCGGGACGCTTCTGTCATCAGGGAACTCGGTTCTTATCTGTAGCCGTCCTGGTTCTTGGAACGGAGTTGACCGAGCACTGTGATTTTTTTGAGGTAACAAGATGCAAGTTTCAGTAGAAACCACTCAAGGCCTTGGGCGCCGTCTCTCTATTACTGTACCGGCTGATACTATCAAGCAGGCGGTGAAGAAAGAGCTGATCAACGCAGCGAAAAGCGTGCGTATCGACGGCTTCCGCAAAGGCAAAGTGCCGATGAACATCGTGGAACAGCGTTACGGCGCCTCTGTTCGTCAGGACGTGCTGGGCGAAGCGATGCAGCGCAGCTTCGTTGACGCGATCATCAAAGAAAAGATTAATCCGGCCGGCGCACCAAACTACGTGCCGGGCGAGTACAAAGAAGGTGAAGACTTCACTTTCGCCGTTGAGTTCGAAGTGTATCCAGAAGTTGAGCTGAAAGGCCTGGAAAACATCGAAGTTGAAAAACCCGTGGTTGAAGTGAACGACGAAGACGTCGACGCGATGCTGGATACCCTGCGCAAGCAGCAGGCAACCTGGAAAGAAACCGATCGCGCAGCGGAAGCTGAAGATCGCGTGACCGTTGACTTCACCGGTTCTATCGACGGTGAAGAGTTCGAAGGCGGCAAAGCGTCCGACTTCGTGCTGGCAATGGGCCAGGGCCGCATGATCCCAGGCTTCGAAGAAGGTCTGGTTGGTCACAAAGCGGGCGAAGAGTTCTCCATCGACGTGAATTTCCCGGAAGACTACCACGCGGAAAACCTGAAGGGCAAAGCGGCCAAATTCGCTATCGTGCTGAAGAAAGTTGAAGAGCGCGAGCTGCCGGAACTGACCGAAGAGTTCATCAAGCGTTTCGGCGTGGCGGACGGTTCCGTTGCCGGCCTGCGCACCGAAGTTCGCAAGAACATGGAGCGCGAGCTGAAAGGCGCCGTGCGTAACCGCATCAAGTCTCAGGCGATCGACGGCCTGGTGAGCGCGAACGAAATCGACGTGCCTGCTGCCCTGATCGACGGCGAAATCGACGTGCTGCGTCGTCAGGCTGCACAGCGTTTCGGCGGCAACGAGAAGCAAGCGCTGGAACTGCCACGCGAACTGTTCGAAGAGCAAGCGAAACGCCGCGTAGTGGTTGGCCTGCTGCTGGGCGAAGTGATCAGCACCAACGATCTGAAAGCTGACGAAGACCGCGTGAAGACGCTGATCGAAGAAATGGCTTCTGCCTACGAAGATCCAAGCGAAGTCATCGAGTTCTACAGCAAAAACAAAGAGCTGATGAACAACATGCGCAACGTGGCTCTGGAAGAGCAAGCGGTTGAAGCCCTGCTGGCAAAAGCGAAAGTGACTGAAAAAGCCACTACCTTCAGCGAGCTGATGAACCAGACTCAACAGGCGTAATGCCGGCGTGCCGGGCGCGATGAATGGCGCCCCCGGTTTCGCCTGGCGAACCGGCGCACGATGAAAAAGCCCGCAACCTCAGGTTGCGGGCTTTTCTTTTTGCCACGTTGCTGATTAATCTCAGGTTAAGCGGGTTAATATGCACTATATTTACCCTGTTGCCTGGGGAACTGGCTGGCATGATAACGGTCAGATTAACGGCATCGTTTTCGGCGCGCGGAGAAAATCGGCCCCTGGGCTTGAAATTGCGCCGCGATCCCCCAATCTGTAAAGAATGATTCTGGGGCTGTTTGCCAAAGTGCGCGGGATAAACTAACCGTCGGGTACGTGCGGCGCGGGTCGAATGCTTGAGCATAGTCATCATGGCCGTTCTCAAGTAGAATCGGCGTATTAGGGTGACACCCTGGCCGCCAAGGCAATTTCTATTAGGAGACGGTAATGTCATACAGTGGCGAACGAGATCAATTTGCACCGAACATGGCGCTGGTGCCGATGGTGGTAGAGCAGACTTCACGCGGGGAGCGTTCTTACGACATTTATTCCCGCCTGCTGAAAGAGCGCATCATTTTCCTGACCGGCCAGGTGGAAGATCACATGGCCAACCTGATCGTGGCGCAAATGCTGTTCCTCGAAGCGGAAAGCCCGGAAAAAGACATTTTCCTCTACATCAACTCGCCGGGTGGGGTGATCACCGCGGGCATGTCGATTTATGACACCATGAAGTTCATCAAGCCGGACGTCAGCACTATCTGTATGGGCCAGGCGTGCTCGATGGGCTCCTTCCTGCTGACCGCGGGCGCCAAAGGCAAACGTTTCTGCCTGCCGAACTCGCGCGTGATGATTCACCAGCCGCTGGGCGGCTACCAGGGCCAGGCGACGGACATCGAAATCCACGCGCGTGAAATCCTCAAGGTGAAAGCGCGCATGAACGAACTGATGGCCGAGCATACCGGCCAGCCGCTGGAGCAGATCGAGCGCGACACCGAGCGCGATCGCTTTATGACCGCGGAAGAAGCCGTGGAATACGGCCTGGTTGACGGCATTCTGACACACCGCAGCTAGAACCACGCGGCGCCGATGGACTATAGTAATCAGAGTGGGCAGGGGCTCGCTCTGTTGTAGCCCCTCGGCGTTCCCGATATGAGTTTGGGCGCACTGCCGCCGTGATTTTCCTGCGGGACAAGACTAAAGAAGAGGTTTGACTGATGACAGATAAGCGCAAAGACGGTTCAGGAAAGCTGCTGTACTGCTCTTTTTGCGGCAAAAGCCAGCATGAAGTGCGTAAGCTGATTGCCGGGCCGTCAGTGTATATCTGCGATGAATGTGTCGATCTGTGTAACGACATTATTCGCGAAGAGATTAAAGAAGTTGCCCCGCATCGTGAGCGCAGTGCGCTGCCGACGCCGCACGAGATCCGCCACCACCTGGATGACTACGTCATCGGCCAGGAGCAGGCGAAGAAAGTGCTGGCGGTTGCGGTGTACAACCACTACAAACGCCTGCGCAACGGCGATACCAGCAACGGTATCGAGTTGGGCAAGAGCAACATCTTGCTGATCGGCCCGACCGGCAGCGGCAAAACTCTGCTGGCGGAAACGCTGGCGCGCTTCCTGGACGTGCCGTTCACCATGGCCGACGCCACCACGCTGACCGAAGCCGGTTATGTGGGCGAGGACGTGGAAAATATTATCCAGAAGCTGTTGCAAAAATGCGACTATGACGTGCAGAAAGCGCAGCGCGGCATCGTTTATATCGATGAAATCGATAAGATTTCCCGTAAGTCCGACAACCCGTCGATCACGCGTGACGTCTCGGGTGAAGGCGTGCAGCAGGCGCTGCTTAAGCTGATTGAAGGCACCATCGCCGCGGTTCCGCCGCAGGGCGGGCGCAAGCATCCGCAACAGGAATTCCTGCAGGTCGATACTTCCAAGATCCTGTTTATCTGCGGCGGCGCATTCGCCGGCCTGGATAAGGTGATCGGTCAACGCGTCAACACCGGCTCCGGCATCGGCTTCGGCGCGACCGTCAAGGGCGAGTCCGAGAAGGCCACCGAAGGCGAACTGCTGCTGCAGGCCGAACCGGAAGATTTGATCAAGTTTGGTCTGATCCCTGAGTTCATCGGCCGTCTGCCGGTGGTGGCGACCCTGAGCGAGCTGAGCGAAGACGCGCTGATTCAGATCCTGAAAGAGCCGAAGAACGCCCTGACCAAGCAGTATCAGGCGCTGTTCAATCTGGAAGGCGTGGAGCTGGAGTTCCGCGACGAAGCGCTGAACGCCATCGCCAAGAAAGCCATGGCGCGCAAAACCGGCGCCCGCGGCCTGCGTTCCATCGTGGAAGGCGCGCTGCTCGACACCATGTACGATCTGCCGTCGATGGACAGCGTAGACAAAGTGGTGATCGACGAGTCGGTGATCGCCGGCCAATCCAAACCGCTGCTGATTTACGGCAAGCCTGAAGCCCAGGCGTCTGGCGAATAATTAGCCAGTTAAACCAGCGCGTTATCAGCAAAATGGGGGATTTCATCCCCCATTTCTTTTTCCTGCATTCTTGCCGTTGAATGTAAGAGATTCATCCCCATATACTCATTAACCAGATTTTATGAAACGTTAGATGCTTGCGTCTCATGAGATTCCCCCTCAACCTGGCGGAAATTAAACTAAGAGAGAGCTCTATGAACCCTGAGCGTTCCGAACGCATTGAAATCCCCGTTTTGCCATTGCGCGACGTGGTGGTTTATCCGCACATGGTGATCCCGTTATTTGTTGGCCGGGAAAAATCGATTCGGTGCCTCGAAGCCGCAATGGATCACGATAAGAAGATCATGCTGGTGGCACAGAAAGAGGCCTCAACGGATGAACCTGGCATTAACGACTTGTTCTCGGTCGGCACCGTAGCGTCGATCCTGCAGATGCTGAAGCTGCCGGACGGCACGGTAAAAGTGCTGGTCGAGGGGCTGCAGCGCGCACGCATCACTACGCTGTCCGACAGCGGTGAGCATTTCGCCGCGCAGGCGGAATACCTTGAGTCGCCGGCTATCGACGAGCGCGAGCAGGAAGTGCTGGTGCGCACCGCGATCAATCAGTTTGAAGGCTATATCAAACTGAACAAAAAAATCCCGCCGGAGGTGCTGACTTCACTCAACAGCATCGACGACGCCGCGCGCCTGGCGGACACCATCGCCGCCCATATGCCGCTGAAGCTCAGCGATAAGCAGTCGGTGCTCGAGATGTCCGACATCACCGAGCGTCTGGAATACCTGATGGCGATGATGGAATCGGAGATCGATCTGCTGCAGGTTGAGAAACGCATCCGTAACCGCGTCAAGAAGCAGATGGAGAAGAGCCAGCGCGAGTACTATCTGAATGAGCAGATGAAGGCGATTCAGAAAGAACTGGGCGAGATGGACGACGCGCCGGACGAGCACGAAGCGCTGAAGCGCAAGATCGATGCGGCGAAAATGCCGAAAGAGGCGCGCGAAAAAACCGAAGCGGAACTGCAAAAGCTGAAGATGATGTCGCCGATGTCGGCGGAAGCGACCGTGGTGCGCGGCTACATCGACTGGATGCTGCAGGTGCCGTGGAATGCGCGCAGCAAGGTGAAAAAAGACCTGAACAAGGCGCAGGAAGTGCTCGATACCGATCACTACGGCCTGGAGCGCGTCAAGGATCGCATCCTCGAGTACCTCGCGGTGCAGAGTCGCGTCAGCAAAATCAAGGGGCCGATCCTGTGTCTGGTGGGGCCGCCGGGCGTGGGTAAAACCTCGCTGGGGCAGTCGATCGCCAAAGCGACCGGTCGCCAGTACGTGCGCATGGCGCTGGGCGGCGTGCGTGACGAAGCGGAAATCCGCGGGCACCGTCGTACCTACATCGGTTCGATGCCGGGCAAACTGATCCAGAAGATGGCCAAGGTTGGGGTGAAGAACCCGCTGTTCCTGCTGGATGAGATCGACAAGATGTCTTCCGACATGCGCGGCGATCCGGCTTCCGCTCTGCTGGAGGTGCTGGATCCGGAACAGAACGTGGCGTTCAACGACCACTATCTGGAAGTGGATTACGATCTGTCCGACGTGATGTTCGTCGCCACCTCGAACTCGATGAACATTCCTGCGCCGCTGCTGGACCGTATGGAAGTGATCCGCCTGTCGGGTTATACCGAGGACGAGAAGCTCAACATCGCCAAACAGCACCTGCTGCCGAAGCAGCTTGAGCGCAATGCGCTGAAAAAAGGCGAACTGACGGTCGACGACAGCGCCATCATCGGCATCATTCGCTTCTACACCCGCGAAGCCGGGGTGCGTAGCCTGGAGCGTGAAATCTCCAAGCTGTGCCGTAAAGCGGTGAAAACGTTGCTGATGGACAAGAAGCGCAAGCATATCGAGA
This sequence comes from Serratia sp. JKS296, assembly GCF_900215445.1. Classification (NCBI taxonomy): domain Bacteria; kingdom Pseudomonadati; phylum Pseudomonadota; class Gammaproteobacteria; order Enterobacterales; family Yersiniaceae; genus Serratia; species Serratia sp. JKS296. The sequence continues at coordinate 3,953,308 of NZ_OCMX01000001.1, read as the reverse complement.
TCAACGGCGACAACCTGAAGGATTACCTGGGCGTGCAGCGCGTCGATTACGGCCGTGCGGATACCGAAAACCGCGTGGGCGAAGTCACCGGGCTGGCGTGGACGGAAGTGGGCGGCGATCTGCTGACCATCGAAACCGCCTGCGTGCCGGGCAAAGGCAAGCTGACCTACACCGGTTCTCTGGGTGAAGTGATGCAGGAATCGATTCAGGCGGCGCTGACCGTGGTGCGCGCGCGCGCGGAGAAATTGGGCATCAACGCCGATTTCTACGAGAAACGCGACATCCACGTGCACGTGCCGGAAGGGGCGACGCCGAAAGACGGCCCGAGCGCCGGTATCGCGATGTGCACCGCGCTGGTCTCCTGCCTGACCGGCAACCCGGTACGCGCCGATGTGGCGATGACCGGCGAGATCACGCTGCGCGGTCAGGTGTTGCCGATCGGCGGCCTGAAAGAGAAGCTGCTGGCGGCGCATCGTGGCGGCATCAAAACCGTGCTGATCCCTTACGAGAACAAGCGCGATCTGGAAGAGATTCCGGACAATGTTATCGCCGATCTGGAGATTCATCCGGTGCAGCGAATCGATGAAGTTTTGAACATTGCGTTGCAAAACCCGGCCTTCGGCGCACTGCCGGTAGCGGCAAAATAGTGACGAATCGCAAAAACCATTGATAAAACTTATACTGGCAAGCCATTTCGGACTTGCCAGTATTTTTTTGTACCGCTAAGTTAGATCTCTGTCGGCCCGCGTTTTGTCACCCAGTCGGTGGCTTGCCAAGGTTCGATGGGATTGATATAACAGCTGCGCTGTCGCAACCGTAGGGATTTTTCGGTGCGACGATAGAATTCTAGAGGGGATGATAGAGTGAATAAGTCACAACTGATCGACAAGATTGCCGCAGGTGCTGATATTTCCAAAGCGGCAGCGGGACGTGCTTTAGACGCAGTAATCGCTTCCGTTACCGACTCCCTGAAAGCAGGGGATGACGTGGCTCTGGTAGGTTTCGGTTCCTTTACCGTGCGTGAACGTTCGGCCCGTACCGGCCGCAACCCGCAGACCGGTAAAGAGATCAAGATCGCGGCAGCCAAAGTACCTGCCTTCCGTGCAGGGAAAGCGCTGAAAGACGCTGTAAACTGATTTAGCGTCTAACCGTTTAGCGTAACAGGGTTTTGTAATAAACAATCACCTGACGCAGCGGTGCTGGTAAGGTAAGATACAAGGCGCATCGGACTGATGCGCTTTTTTTATTTTTGTCGCAGGGAACGCGCCTGCGCAAGGGTTGTTAATCCACATCACAGCGGAGTGTTGTCACACTATGATGGACAATTTACGCGCGGCTGCCAATCACGTCGTGCTCAAAATCATCCTGGCCCTGATCATCCTGTCATTCGTTCTGACCGGGGTGGGTAACTACCTGATCGGCGGCTCCGGCGATTATGCTGCGAAAGTAAATGGTCAGACGATCGAACGCGCTCAGCTGGAACAGGCTTTCCAAAGCGAGCGCAGCCGCATGCAGCAGCAGCTGGGTGACCAGTTCTCTGCGCTGGCCGGCAACGAAGGCTACATGCAGCAGATGCGCCGTCAGGTGTTGTCCCAGTTGATCGACAACATGCTGCTCGACCAGTACGCCAAAAAGCTGGGCCTGGCGGTCAGCGACGATCAGATCAAGGACGCCATCCGCAAGGCGCCTTACTTCCAGACCAACGGCCAGTTCGATAACGCCAAATATCTCGATCTGATCGGCCGCATGGGTTACACCGCCGACAACTTCGCGCAGTCGATGCGTCAGCAGTTGGTCAATCAGCAGGTGATCCAGGCCTTCGGCGAGTCCGGTTTCGTGCTGCCGTCTGAATCGCAAGCCATGGCGGCGCTGGTGCTGCAGGAGCGCGACGTGCGCCTGGCGACCATCGATTTGAAAGCGCTGCAGGCGAAACAAAGCGCCGGCGACGATGAACTGAAGGCGTATTACGATCAGAACAAGAACAGCTTCATCGCCCCGGAGCAGGTGAAGGTGAGCTATATCCCGCTGGACGCCGCGTCCATGCAGGACAAGGTGAAAGTGAGCGAAGAGGACATCAGCGCTTACTACGACCAGCACAAGAGCAGCTACGGCCAGCCTGAGCGTAAAAACTACAGCGTGATCCAGTTGAAAACCGAGGCGGAAGCCAACGCGGCGCTGGACGAGCTGAAGAAGGGCGCCGATTTCGCCACGCTGGCGAAAGAGAAATCCACCGACATCATCTCGCGCCGCACCGGCGGCGAACTGGGGTGGCTGGAGCCGGAAACCACCGCCGATGAGCTGAAGCAGGCTAACCTGACCGAGAAAGGGCAGCTGTCCGGCGTGGTGAAATCCTCTGTCGGCTTCCTGATCGTGCGTTTGAACGACATCGAACCTGAGAAACTGAAACCGCTGAGCGACGTGCATGACGCTATCGCCAAGCAGGTGCAGCAGGAGAAAGCGGTAGACGCGTATTACGCGCTGCAGCAGAAGGTGAGCGAAGCGGCGACCAGCGACAACGAATCTCTGGCCTCGGCTGAAGAAGCGGCCGGCGTGAAAGCGGCGCAAAGCGACTGGTTCACCCGTGACAACATTCCTGCCGCGCTGAACTTCAAGCCGGTGGTGCAGGCGATCTTCGACGGCTCGCTGATCGGCGAGAACGGCGCGCCGGGCAGCAACTCCGACGTGATCACCGTAGACGGCGACCGCGCCTTCGTGGTGCGCGTGAGCGGCCACAAGCCGGAAGGCATCGAACCGTTAGACCAGGTAAAAGACCGCGTGGCGGAACTGGTGAAACGCAACAAGGCGCTGCAGGCAGCGAAGCTGCAGGGCGAGAAGCTGTTGGTTGAGCTGAAGCAGGGCAAGGGCGACGAAGCGATGAAAGCCGCCGGCCTGAGCTTTGGCGCCGTGCAGAAGATGGCGCGCGCGCCGGAAGACAGCCAGCTGGTGGAGAGCGTGTTCGCGCTGCCGCACCCGCAGGACGGCAAACCGGTGTACGGCATGTCGCAGGATCGCCAGGACAACGTGGTGCTGATTGCGCTTGATGCGGTGAAGCCGGGCACGCTGCCGGAAGACGAAATGAAAACCTTCGTCGGCAAGATGGAAGAGGGCGCGACCGGCGTCTCCTTCGATTCGCTGCTGGCGAGCCTGCGTAAAGAAGCCAAGATCAAAATGGGCGCCGCTGAGCAACAGCCTCAGTAATCGCCGCATTTTTCTGCAACGCAGTGCAACAAACAAAGGCCGCTTTCGCGGCCTTTTCCATATCTGACATCCGTCGATTGCTGAATATCCGCCGCCGCGGCAAGGTAGCCGTGCTGTCACACACAAGGAGGATACAGCATGCAATATTCAGAGAAAAAAGCGTTTTTCGGTTACCGTCGTCACGTTAACGCCGCGCTGACCGCGCTGTTGTTATGCCTGGCCGGGCCGGCCGCCGCGGTGGAAAAAAACGAGGCGCCCATGCTCTCAACACCGGTGGGCAATGGCGGGCAATCGGTGATGACCAAGGCAACCGAAGAGGCGGCGGTCAGCATCAATCAGGCCACCGCCGAACAGCTGGCCGCCGCCTTGAGCGGCGTCGGTCTGAAGAAGGCGGAAGGCATCGTGCGCTATCGCGAACAGAACGGGCCGTTCACCCAGGTTGAGCAGTTGCAGGAGGTGCCGGGCATCGGGCCGGCGCTGTTTGAGAAGAACCGCACCCGGCTGAAAATGTGATCCCGGTCGCGGCTGCGTGGCAAAATGCCGCTGAGGCCGTGACTCCTCTGCTACATTTTACAGGTCTTACCAGTTTGGCGCGTTGACCAAACGGGCGAGGGAGCCAGCGTGGCTCCCTCTTTCTGTAATCACCAGGCAGGAGCGATCGTTCCCTATGCAAACCTTTATCAAAGTTCGCGGTTATCACCTTGATGTTTACCAGCACGTTAACAACGCCCGCTATCTGGAGTTTCTGGAAGAGGCGCGTTGGGAGTGGTTGGAGAACGAAGCCGGGTTCCGCTGGATGACGGAAAACAACATCGCTTTCATCGTGGTGAACATCAATATCAATTACCGCAGCCCGGCGGTATTGGGGGATAAGCTGCGTATCGACAGCCAGATGGTGCAGCTCAACGGCAAGAGCGGGGTGCTGAGCCAAAAGGTGACGCAGGATCCGGCGGGGACGCCGGTGGCAGACGCGCTGCTGACTTTCGTGTGCGTCGATCTGAAAACGCAGCGGGCGCTGCCGATCGAAGGCGAATTGCGCGAGCACCTGGAGGCGCTCACGCTGAAGGATAATCCGCAGTAAGCTCACGGGCGGCAGAGGCTGCCGCCGTCACTGCCCTCAGGCCAGGCCGGCTTTCTGTTTCAACGCCGCCATCACTTCTGCCTGGTTGGCCCGGTACTGCGTCAGGCCATTGGCGCGCAGGTTGCAGGCGGCGCACTCGCCGCAGCCGTCACCCTTGATGCCGTTGTAGCAGGTCAGCGTATCCTGGCGTACGCGATCCAGCTGGTGGTAATAATCCGCCAGCGCCCAGGTCTCGGCCTTGTTCAGCCACATCAGCGGCGTTTCGAAGCGGATATCGCGGGCGATACCCAGCGTCACCGCCTTGTTCAGCGCTTTAACGAACTCGTCGCGGCAATCCGGGTAGCCGGAGAAATCGGTTTCACACACGCCGGTGATCACCGCTTCCGCTTCGACCTGGTAGGCGTAGATCGCCGCCAGCGTCAGGAACAGGATGTTGCGGCCCGGCACGAAGGTGCTCGGCAGCGCATTTTTCTGGTTGGGATCGTAGGCGGGAACCGGAATATTGTCGCGCGTCAGGCTGCTGACGGCCAGCTCATTGAGCAGCGTCACGTCCAGCACCTTGTGCGCCTTGGCGCCGAGGGCTACCGACAGCGCTTGAGCCACTTCAATCTCGGCACGATGGCGCTGGCCGTAATCGAACGTGACGCAGTGAACTTCGTCATACTGTTGCAATGCCTGGATCAAGCAGGTCGTGGAGTCTTGTCCACCGCTGAAAACGACAACCGCGCGCTTCATAAAATCACCTTTTTGGGCTTTGGCCTCTCCCGATACACATTCGGGCGGCAGGATAAAAATTGCGTTGCGGCGACAATAGTAGCAGAAAGGGCCGCCAGGCGCAGGGCGGTTCGGCTCAGGCCGGTGCGTCATCCACCGGCGGCGGCAGCCACGCCTGGCAAAAATCGAACCAGCCGTGCGCGGTCAGCGTCACGCCATGCATGCGCGGCGGTGCGCTGATCTGATACTGGTAGTGAAACAGCGGCGTGATGATGGCGGCGGCCATCAGCTGTTGATAATAGGCCTGCAGTTGTTCGAAGCGCGGTTGCTGCGCCTGCAGCTGCTGGATCTGCCGCAGCATATCCTGTTGCTGCTGCCAGCGGCTTTCCGTGAGGATGCCGCGCCACAGCGTATCCTGACGCAGCCAGCTCTCCAGCGTCGCCTCCGGCGCCTCGCCGATCAAGTTGTCCGCCAGCAGCAGGTCGGCCTGGGCGATCTGTTCCTCGCTTTGCCAGCGCTTGCCGGCGTAGTAGCGCACTTCCAGCTCGCAGCCGTGCTGCGCGAGCAACCGCTGTAGCGCGGCCGTCACCGTTTCCAGCTCGACCGGCGGCCGATACAGCAGCGTCAGCCGGGCGGGCAGGGCGACGTCCTCTTCGACCTGTTGGTGCGGGATGCGCCAGCCGGGCAGCATTTCATGGCTGGGGGTGATCACGCTGTTGGGGATCGGCAGATGGTTCAGCAGGCCGGACTGCTGGATCAGCATCAGCAGCTTTTGCCCCTGGGCTTCGCTCAGCACGCCGTGGCGCAGGTTCAGCGCCAAATAACACCAGCCCAGGCTCATGCTGCGCTGCACTGGCCGGGCCTGCGCCAAATCGTCTTGCTGGCCTATGGTGATGCGTACCGGATGCTGGCAGCTGGTGTCGGCGCCGGCGGTGGGCAGATCGGGGGTGATCCAGTATTCGATGGTGTCCAGATACGGATGCTGCAGATGGTAACCGGCGTGCTGTTCCAGCCGCACCAGCTGCGGTTCATTCAACGTCAGCTTGAACGGGCCGGCGCCGATGGCCGGCAGCTCCGGATGGGTCATCAGACAAGGCAGCTCCGCCAGCCGGTGGGCCAGCCAATAGTCCGGCAACTGCAGATCGAACTGAATGCACAGCGGATGCGGCAGGCTGATGCGCGCGACGTTAGTCAGGCTCGGTTGGCTGCGCGGATGGCGCTGCAGTTTTTCCAGCGTTTGCAGCAGCTGGTGGCCGGTCAACGGTTCGCCGTTGTGCCAGCGTAGCTGGCTGCGCAGAAAGAAGCGCCAGCGCAGGCCGCGATCGCTAATCTGCCAATGGTGCGCCAGATCGGGTTGCGGTTCCGGGTTACCGGTCATCAGGCGCGTCAGTCCGGCGTGCAGGGTCGACACCAGATGTTGTTCGGCGCGGCCGGTCAGCGTGAGCGGGTCGAGCGCCTCCAGCGTGCGGTAATAGGGAATGCGCAGCGTCGGGCTGCCGGCCTGCCATTGTCCGCCGAGGTGCGGGCTGAGCAGATCCTGCAGGTGCTGCGGATCGAGCTGCGCCATCTCCAGCGCCCCCTGATGATTGCCCTGTTGCAACAGCTGCTGCAACAGCTGCGCGCGCAGTTCATCCGGGGTTTTCAGGCAGTGCAGGCGAGCGCGTTTGCCGCGGCCGGGCTGCGAATGCCAGCTCAGCCAGCCTTGATCCTGCAGCTGTTGCACCAACGTGCGGGCATGGCGTTCGCTGCAGTAGAACATCGCCGCCAGCTCGCCGATGGTCACGGCGACCGGCGCGCTGCCGAGCTGATGGTACAGGCGTTGATATTGGCTGAGACGGTGAACCAGGCGCATGGGCAGAAATCCGGAACAGTTTTCTCAAATTGTTCACTATTACTTCCGCAAATGCCATCCCATACTGCAGTGATTGTAATCGCGTTCACATTCAAGAGGTCTTTATGTATCGCCTGGCAGCTTTCGATATGGACGGCACGCTGTTGATGCCGGATCACCGGGTTGGTCCGGAAACGCTGGCGGTGCTGAACCAGCTGGTGGAGCGGGAGATGGTGGTGACGTTCGCCACCGGGCGGCACTACCTCGATGCGCAACCGATCATGGCGCAACTGGGGCTGCACGGTTACCTGATCACCGGCAACGGCACGCGGGTATATGACAACCGCGGCCAACAGCTGCACGCCACCGACCTGCCGGCGGAGATTGCCGAAGAGGTGCTGCATCATCATTGGCGCACCCGCGCCAGCATGCATGTATTCCGCGACGAAGGTTGGCTGACCGAGTTTCCCGTGCCGGAAGAGATGCTGCGGGCGCACCACCTGAGCGGTTTTCGTTTTCAACTGGCCGATGTGCGCCGTCTGCCGGCGTTCGGCAACAGCAAGGTGTGCTTTGTCGCGCCGCATGAAGAGTTGCTGGCGTTGCAGGTGCAGCTGCGGGCGCAGTTGGGCGACGAGGCAGACCTGTGCTTTTCCGCCTACGACTGTCTGGAGGTGCTGCCGCTCGGTTGCAACAAAGGCACGGCGCTGGAGCGGCTGAGCCGTCATCTGGGGCTGACGATGGCCGACTGCATGGCGTTCGGCGACGCGATGAACGACAAAGAGATGCTGGGAGCGGTGGGGCACGGCGTGGTGATGGGCAATGCCCTGCCGCAGCTGAAATCCCTGCTGCCGCAGCTACCGGTTATCGGCCATTGCCAACAACAGGCGGTGGCCCACTATTTACAACATTGGCTGCGTTCACCTTGCCTCACCTATTCCCCCGAAGAATGAGGTTCTCCTTACAGCCGGCCGGGTATGACTACCCGGCTTTTTTTTACCCGAAGCCTGGCGTTACAAATCCGCCAGCTGCGCGAGATACGGCTGCAGATCGCCGATGTTGTTGCTGACCCATTCCGGGTTGTAATAGGTATCCAGATAACGCTCGCCGCTGTCGCACAGCAGGGTGACGATCGCCCCTTGCTCGCCGTTTTCCCGCATCTGCTTCGCCAACTGCAGCGCACCCCAAACGTTGGTGCCGGTAGAGGCGCCAACCTTGCGGCCCAGCACGCCTTCCAGCCAGTGAATGGTGGCGACGCTGGCGGCATCCGGCACGCGCAGCATGTTGTCGACCACCGACGGGATGAACGACGGCTCGGCGCGCGGGCGGCCGATGCCTTCGATACGGCTGCCGCAGCTGCCGATCAGGGTGCGATCGCCGTGGTGGAAGCAGTCATAGAACACCGAGTTTTCCGGATCGACCACCGTCAATTGGGTGTCGTGCCCCTGATAGCGGATATAGCGCCCCAGCGTGGCGGAGGTGCCGCCGGTGCCGGCGCTCATCACGATGTGTTTCGGCACCGGGAAGGGTTCGCGCGCCATCTGGCGGAAGATGCTGTCGGCGATGTTGTTGTTGCCGCGCCAGTCGGTGGCGCGCTCGGCGTAGGTGAACTGATCCATATAGTGGCCGTTCAGCTCTTTCGCCAGCTGTTCGGAGGCGGCGTAGATCTGGGCGGCGTGATCGACGAAGTGACAGCGGCCGCCATAGAAGGCGATCTGCTCCACCTTGCGGCGCGCGGTGCAGGACGGCATCACCGCGATGAACGGCAGGCCGATCAGACGGGCGAAGTAGGCTTCGGACACCGCGGTGCTGCCCGAAGAGGCCTCGATGATGGTGGTGTTCTCGGTGATCCAGCCGTTGCACAGGCCATAAAGGAACAGCGAGCGCGCCAGGCGGTGTTTCAGGCTGCCGGTCGGGTGGGTGCTCTCATCTTTCAGGTACAGGCAGATGCCGGGAAACGCCGGCAGGTTCAGGCGAATCAGATGCGTATCGGCGGAGCGCTGAAAATCCGCTTCTATTTCACCGATAGCATATTTTACCCAAGAGTTTGTCATGATTTGGCCTCAGAATAGGGGGCTGGTTTATGGCGTAGCATAGCCTGTCGGCGGGAAAAAAGGATTGCCATTTTCCCTGTTTAATTGCCTAATGAGAGAAAATTTTTCTCCTGGTGGCCGCTATGTTAGATAAAACAGACCGTAAGCTGCTGTGCATGCTGCAGCAAGATTGCACCCAGTCGCTGCAGGCGCTGGCCGATGCGGTCAATTTGACCTCGACGCCGTGCTGGAAACGGCTGAAGCGCCTGGAGGACGAGGGCTATATTCGCGGCCGAGTGGCCTTGCTGGATAATGAAAAGCTCGGCCTGGGGTTGACGGCGTTCGTGCTGATCAAGACCCAGCAGCACAGCAGCGAGTGGTATCAGGCGTTTGTGCAGTTGACCAGCCAAATGCCCGAGGTGCTGGCGTTCTACCGGATGGCGGGGGAGTACGACTACCTGATGCAGGTCGAAGTGGCGGACATGAAAAGCTACGACGGCTTTTATAAGCGCCTGGTGAACGGCGTACCGGGCCTTATTGACGTCACCTCGAGCTTTGCCATGGAAAAAATCAAATACACCACCGCGCTGCCGGTGCCGGAGTGAAAAGTTCACCGGACGGGCGGCTCAACGATGGTATCCTGCTCTGCTGAAGCAGAAAAAGAGACAAATCCCATAAAATCCTGGAATCAAACTGCGTGAGATTATTTGCACAAATCGGCTGGTACTTCCGCCGGGAGTGGCGCCGCTACCTCGGGGCGGTGGTGCTGCTGATCGTCATCGCCATCCTGCAACTGTTGCCGCCTAAGCTGGTCGGCATCATCGTGGACGGCGTCACCGAAAAACAGATGTCCACCGGCGTGCTGATGGCCTGGCTCGGGCTGATGATCGGCACCGCGATCGTCGTTTACCTGCTGCGCTATGTGTGGCGGGTATTGCTGTTCGGCGCCTCCTACCAGCTGGCGGTCGAACTGCGCGAAAACTTTTACCGCCAGCTCAGCCGACAAAACCCGGCGTTCTACCTGCGCCACCGCACCGGCGACCTGATGGCGCGCGCCACCAACGATGTGGATCGCGTGGTGTTCGCCGCCGGTGAAGGCGTGCTGACGTTGGTGGATTCGCTGGTGATGGGGGTGGTGGTGCTGGTGGTGATGAGCACCCAAATCAGCTGGCAGCTGACGGTGTTGGCGTTAATCCCGATGCCGCTGATGGCGATCGCCATCAAATATTATGGCGACCAGCTGCACCAGCGCTTTAAATCGGCGCAGGCGGCGTTTTCCAGCCTGAACGATCAGGCGCAGGAAAGCATGACCAGCATACGCATGATCAAGGCCTTTGGGCTGGAAGATCACCAATCGAACCGCTTCGCCGATGTCGCGGCGCAGACCGGGGCCAAGAACATGCACGTGGCGCGGGTGGATGCTCGCTTCGATCCGACCATTTATATCGCCATCGGCGCGTCTAACCTGTTGGCCATCGGCGGCGGCAGCTGGATGGTGGTGAACGGTTCACTGACGCTCGGGCAACTGACCAGCTTTGTGATGTACCTCGGCTTGATGATCTGGCCGATGCTGGCGCTGGCCTGGATGTTCAATATCGTCGAGCGCGGCAGCGCGGCCTACAGCCGCATCCGCAGCCTGCTCGATGAGGCGCCGGCGGTGCAGGATGGCCCGCAGGCGTTGCCGGCCGGGCGCGGCGTGCTGGACGTGGATATCCGCGCGTTCCACTACCCGGACAACCCACATCCGGCGCTGCACGATGTGGCGCTGACGTTGAAGCCGGGGCAGATGCTGGGGCTGTGCGGGCCGACCGGGGCCGGTAAGTCGACATTACTGTCGCTGATCCAGCGCCAGTTCGACGTCGACCAAGGGCAGATCCGCTATCACGGCCTGCCGTTACCGCAGGTCAAACTTGACGACTGGCGTTCGCGGTTGTCGGTGGTGAGCCAAACGCCGTTCCTGTTCTCCGATACCGTGGCGAACAACATCGCGCTGGGCCATCCGGGGGCGACGCAGGCGCAGATCGAACAGGCGGCGCGGTTGGCCAGCGTCCATGAGGACATTCTGCGGCTGCCGCAGGGCTATGACACCGAGGTGGGCGAACGCGGCGTGATGCTGTCGGGCGGGCAGAAACAGCGCATCTCTATTGCACGAGCGCTGCTGCTGGATGCGGAAATCCTGATCCTCGACGATGCGCTGTCGGCGGTGGATGGCCGTACCGAACACCAGATCCTGCACAACCTGCGCAGCTGGGGACAAGATCGCACGGTGATCATCAGCGCGCACCGGCTGTCGGCATTGACCGAAGCCAGCGAGATCCTGGTGATGCAGCACGGCGGCGTGGCGCAGCGCGGCGATCCGGCTGCGTTGGCGGCGCAGCCGGGCTGGTATCGCGATATGTACCGTTATCAGCAGCTGGAAGCGGCGCTGGACGAAGCGCCGGAAAACGGCGAGGAGGCGTTGGCCGATGAATAAAGTGCAAAAGCTGTGGCCGACGCTGAAGCGGCTGCTGGCCTACGGCTCGCCGTACCGCAAACCGCTGGGGCTGGCGGTGCTGATGCTGTGGATCGCGGCGGCGGCGGAAGTCGCCGGGCCGATCCTGGTGAGCTATTTTATCGATAATTACGTCGCCAAAGGGCAACTACCGCTGATGATCGTCGGCGGGCTGGCGGCGGCCTACATTCTGCTGGAGCTGCTGGCGGCGGCGCTGCACTACTTCCAGGCGCTGCTGTTCAACCAGGCGGCGGTGGGGGTGGTGCAGCGGCTGCGCACCGACGTGATGGACGCCGCGCTGCGCCAGCCGCTCAGCGCCTTCGACACGCAACCGGTCGGGCAATTGATCTCGCGCGTTACCAACGACACCGAAGTGATCAAGGATCTGTACGTGATGGTGGTCTCCACGGTGCTGAAAAGCGCCGCGCTGATCGGCGCCATGCTGGTGGCGATGTTCAGCCTCGACTGGCGCATGGCGCTGGTGGCCATCTGCATCTTCCCGGCGGTGTTCGTGGTGATGGGCATTTATCAATATTACAGCACGCCGATCGTGCGCCGGGTGCGCAGTTATCTGGCGGACATCAACGACGGTTTCAACGAAGTGATCAACGGCATGGGCGTGATCCAGCAATTCCGCCAGCAGGTGCGCTTCGGCGAGCGCATGAGCGCCGCCAGCCAGTCGCACTATCTCGCGCGCATGCAGACCCTGCGGCTCGACGGTTTCCTGCTGCGGCCGCTGCTCAGCCTGTTTTCGGCGCTGGTGCTGTGCGGTTTGCTGATGTTGTTCGGCTTCAGCGGCGAAGGCGTGATTGGCGTCGGCGTGCTCTATGCCTTCATCAACTACCTGGGGCGTTTGAACGAACCGTTGATCGAGCTGACGTCACAACAGTCGATCCTGCAGCAGGCGGTGGTGGCCGGCGAACGTATTTTCGAACTGATGGATCGCAGCCAGCAGAGCTACGGCGCCGACGATAGTCCATTGGCCGGCGGCCGTATCGACATCACCGATCTGAGCTTCGCTTACCGCGCGGATAAAAAGGTGCTGCAGCATATTTCGCTGTCGGTGCCGTCGCGCGGCTTCGTGGCGCTGGTCGGGCACACCGGCAGCGGCAAGAGCACCTTGGCTAACCTGCTGATGGGTTATTACCCGGTCAGCGAGGGGGAAGTGCGTCTCGATGGTCGCCCGATCTCCAGCTTGTCGCACCGCACGCTGCGCCAGGGCGTAGCGATGGTGCAGCAGGATCCGGTGGTGATCGCCGATTCGGTGCTGGCCAACGTCACGTTGGGGCGCAATATCGAGGAAGACGCCGTTTGGCGGGCGCTGGAAACGGTGCAGCTGGCGGATCTGGTGCGCGGCTTCCCGCAGGGTATCCACACCCGCCTGGGAGAGCAGGGCAATAACCTGTCGGTCGGGCAGAAACAGCTGCTGGCGATGGCGCGGGTCTTGGTGCAGGCGCCGCAGATCCTGATCCTCGACGAGGCGACCGCCAATATCGACTCGGGCACCGAACAGGCTATCCAGCGCGCGCTGCGTGCGATCCGCGAGCACACCACGCTGGTGGTGATCGCCCACCGGCTGTCGACCATCGTCGATGCCGATTCCATTTTGGTGCTGCATCGCGGCCAGGCGGTGGAGCAGGGCAACCATCAGCAGCTGCTGGCGCAGCAGGGGCGTTACTACCAGATGTACCAGCTGCAGTTGGCGGGCGAACAACTGGCGGAAGCGGTGCGCGAGGAGAGCCAACCCGCCTGAACATGGGCCGCGCTCGCGGCCCTTCTTTCTTTCCAACGCACCATAAGCAGGCAAACCATCTGGGCCACGCCCCCTTTCTGCACTTTTTCGACGCGATGCGCACCAAATCGGTGCGCATTATTTAACCTATCCAAGGTATTGGTGCCGTGCTGCCTCGCGGCTGCGCCCGCGTGCCCGCTAATCCGCTGAATCGCCCTGCAAAATTAAATTTGGCACAGCCCTTGCTACATATGACGCGTACCAGGGGTGAGTTTGGGCTTAATTCGTGGAGGGGCAATATGAAGCTGGTGACCGTGGTAATCAAACCGTTCAAGCTGGAGGACGTGCGCGAGGCCTTGTCCTCCGTGGGCATTCAGGGGTTGACCGTAACCGAAGTGAAGGGCTTTGGCCGCCAGAAGGGGCACGCCGAGCTGTATCGCGGCGCCGAATATAACGTCAACTTCCTGCCCAAGGTCAAAATCGATATCGCCATCGCCGACGATCAGTTGGATGAAGTGGTTGATGTGATTAGCAAAGCCGCCTACACCGGCAAAATCGGCGACGGCAAAATTTTCGTTGCCGAATTGCAACGCGTGATCCGCATTCGCACCGGTGAAACCGACGAATCGGCACTGTAACCGCGAACTCAGTTAAGTGATGGGGATGATTGATAATGAAAAGACTGTTATCCATGTTGGGCCTGAGTTCGGTAACCCTGGTTCCTTCTTTGGCCCTGGCCGCCCCGGCGGTCGCCGATAAGGCCGACAACGCCTTTATGATGATCTGCACCGCGTTGGTGCTGTTCATGACGCTGCCGGGCATCGCGCTGTTTTACGGCGGTCTGCTGCGCGGTAAAAACGTGCTGTCGATGCTGACGCAGGTCACCGTCACCTTCGCGTTGGTCTGCGTGCTGTGGGTGCTGTATGGCTACAGCCTGGCGTTCAGCGAAGGCAATGCGGTGTTCGGCGGATTCGAGACGGCGATGTTGAAAGGCATCGGCATCGACAGCGTCACCGGCAGCATCAGCCAGATGATCCACGTCGCTTTCCAGGCCTCTTTCGCCTGTATCACCGTGGCGTTGGTGGTGGGCGGCTTCGCCGAACGCATTCGTTTCTCGGCGGTGCTGATCTTCGCGATCCTGTGGTTCACGCTGTCTTATCTGCCGATCGCGCACATGGTGTGGGGTGGCGGTTACCTGGCCGCCGACGGCGCATTGGACTTCGCCGGCGGCACCGTGGTGCACATAAACGCCGCCAGCGCCGGGTTGATCGGCGCCTACCTGATTGGCAAACGCGCCGGCTTCGGTAAAGAGGCCTTCAAACCGCACAACCTGCCGATGGTGTTTACCGGGGCGTCCATCCTGTATATCGGCTGGTTCGGCTTCAATGCCGGTTCCGCCAGTGCGGCCAACGGCATTGCGGCCTTGGCATTCCTCAATACCGTGGTTGCCACTGCGGGCGCCATTCTCTCCTGGACCTTCGCCGAGTGGGTGCTGCGCGGCAAGCCTTCATTGCTGGGCGCCTGCTCCGGCATGATCGCCGGGCTGGTTGCAGTGACGCCGGCGGCGGGCACCGTGGGGGTGGGCGGGGCGTTGATCATCGGCCTGGTGGGCGGCGTTGCCGGCCTGTGGGGCGTCGTGACGCTGAAAAAATGGCTGAAAGTGGACGACACCTGCGACGTGTTCGGTGTGCACGGGGTGTGCGGCATCGTCGGCTGCCTGTTGACCGGGGTGTTCACCGCCTCTTCACTGGGCGGCACCGGTTACGCCGAAGGGGTGACGATGGGCCATCAGGTCTGGATCCAACTGGTGAGCGTGCTGATCACGCTGGTGTGGTCGAGCGTCGCCGCCTTTATCGCCTTCAAGATCGCGGGCGCCATGGTTGGATTGAGAGTGCCGGAGGAGCAGGAACGCGAGGGGCTGGACGTCAACAGCCACGGCGAGAGCGCCTACAACCAGTAAGGCTCAAAGCAGGGCAGTGCGCTAAAGACTAAAATAATGATGAAGCCAAAAGGGGCGATGGAAACATCGCCCCTTTCTTTATGCTGCGGATCAGGCGTCGCGTTGGCGAATCACCCCTTCCTGCACGGTGGTGGCGACCAGTACGCCGTCGCGGGTATAAATCTGGCCGCGCACAAAGCCCCGTGCGCCGGAGGCGGAGGAGCTCTCCACCGCGTACAGCAGCCAGTCATCCATGCGGAACGGGCGGTGGAACCACATTGAGTGGTCAATGGTGGCCACCTGCATGCCCGGCTCGAGGAAACCGACGCCGTGCGGCTGCAGCGCCGTCGGCAGGAAATTAAAGTCCGACGCGTAGCCCAGCAGATATTGGTGGATGCGCTGATCGTCCGGCATGCTGCCGTTGGCGCGGAACCACACATAGCGATGCGGTTCTTCCACGCTGCCTTTCAGCGGGTTATGGAATTTCACCGGGCGCATTTCGATCGGCTTCTGGCCGATAAATTTTTCGCGCACTTTTTCCGGCAGCATATGCGCCAGCTTCTGGGCGATCTCTGATTCAGACAGCAGCCCTTCCGGCGGCGGCACGTCCGGCATCAGGTTCTGATGCTCGAAGCCCGTTTCCGGACTTTGGAAGGAGGCGGTCATATAGAAGATAGGTTTGCCGTGCTGGATGGCGCTGACGCGGCGCGCGCTGAAGCTGTTGCCGTCGCGCAGGGTTTCCACGTCGTAAACGATAGGTTTGCTGCTGTCGCCCGGGCGCAGGAAGTAGCTGTGGAACGAATGCACGCTGCGCTCGTCCGGCACCGTTTGTTTGGCGGCGTACAACGCCTGACCGACCACCTGCCCGCCGAACACCTGGCGCAGCCCCAGATCTTCACTCTGACCGCGGAACAATCCTTCTTCGATTTTCTCCAGATCCAGCAGATCGAGGAGGTTTTGCAATGCCTGGCTCATAAAGTTGTTACCTTTCTAATAATCATTTTGCGCAGTGTGCGGAATATCACGGCGCGGCGTCAACATTTTGCGTTAAGGGCCGATGAGAATGCTCTTAATCATGGACGCCTTGGGCTGTTTAAGTGATTAATAGACGGGGTAAAGTGGATTTATCAGTGTTTTGTGCTAGGTTTAATAGGTGAGGTGGTGAAAGCCACCAACATGTTGATAATAAAAAAGGAGACCGATCCATGAAACTCTGGCAAATCGTAGGCGGTGCCGCGGCACTGACGATCACGCTGGCAGGATGCGCGCAAAAGAGTGCCGATGTGCCTACACAGGCGGCCGGTAACCCGGCGGCTGCGCAAACGCAGATTCAGGGCCCGGCGGTGACAGGTTCGGTTAATATACGTCAGCGCATTGCGCTGCCGCCGGACGCCGTACTGACGGTCACCCTCTCTGACGCTTCGCTGGCAGATGCGCCGTCCAAAGTGATTGCACAGCGCGCGGTACGTACTGAAGGGCAGCAGGCGCCATTCAGCTTTACGCTGCCGTACAACCCGTCCGACATCCAACCGAATGCGCGCATCATTCTGAGCGCGGCGGTGACGGTCAACGGGCGCCTGATGTTCATTACCGACACCATCCAGGAAGTGGTTAACCGCAACGGCACCCGCGCCGATCTGCTGCTGGTTCCGGTTCAGGGTGTGCCGATTCAGGCTGCGCCAACCGCCATGCAGTAAACTTACTGCGGTACAGCAAGATGAAATCAACAGCCTTTGCGCTTCGGCCAAAGGCTGTTTTGTTTTACCAGCGCCAGCCGTAGCGTTCGAAATCGACCGTGCTGTGTGGGCCGAAAATTATCCCCTCCGCCAGCAGTGCCTGCCGTTGCCGTTGAAAATCCTCCCCCTGCTGCGAGATCTGTCCGTGCCGGTTGATCACCCGGTGCCAGGGCAGCGTGCTGCCTTCGGGCAAACGCCGCAGCACGCCGCCAACCTGACGCGCGGCGCGCGGCGAGCCGGCCAGCCGGGCGACTTCACCGTAAGTGGTGACTTTGCCGAACGGGATGGCGGCCACGATATGGAAAACCCGCTGGCTGAAAGAGGCGTCTTCTGGTTGCATATTGCTGTTCCTGCACGAGTCAAAACCCAGGTGAAGAGTGTGCCACAGCGCAGGTGGGTAAGAAAACAGCGGTTGGCCCCGGTTGGCTTGCTATTTGGTGGGGCATCGCCGATAATGCCCACCGCTTCAGAGTACAGAAGCCGTCAATGGGGGCCCTGTTGGTTCTCCCGCAACACTAACTTGTGAACTCGGTCAGGTCCGGAAGGAAGCAGCCGCAGCAGGTGACGTGTGTGCCGGGATGTAGCTGGCAGGGTCCCCACCCATTTGGGCTTCGCCAATCCGCGCTTTTGTCACCTCTCTTCCACGTATCTATTATCCATTTCTGTCATCAGGCAGAGCGACACGCATTTCTTTTCTTCCCGCCCTCAATTCTTTTGGATAATGAATTAGCGGTGCTGGGGGCAGGCATAGTGAGGCGGGCGATGAGGTAACCTGTCTCGATAAAAAAAGAAAATTGTTTCCGGAAATATTATTATCGAAAGAGGGAACGTAAATGAAGTTTTACTGTCAATAGGAAAAGTACGTATTTAACTTGAACATTGAGGCCGATAAAAGCATCGGCTCAACGCGTTGGGGGGCTGATTATCTGACATATTTCCAAACGGAGGTGGGGATTTTGTCATACAGTTTGTTCATGGTGAGCTCTGCCAGACGGTGATCGGCCGCTGAGTAAAACAGCTCCAGTTCATCATCGGAAAGCTCGTACTTATTTTTCTCAATAACACGTTCGAGAGTATCAATCGTGGTGCATTTACGTAAACGCATCAGATAGTCGGTTTTAGTCATGGTGGCCTTTAGTTTAATAACCGTAAAATAGCTTGGGAATAATTATCCCCTAAGTTTTCATTGTCGTACAGATGTCCTCTCCTGAGAACATTCTGAATAATCTCGCCTTGGTTTTTTGCCAGCGGCGCAGGTCGGAATCATTGATACCATAGCTGCTGAACAGCGTATAGGTATCGTCGAGATATTCTTCGACTAACTCCGACAGGTCAGATTCGTCCATGTATTTAATTTTATAACTCATCACAAACGAAGCGATATGTTCGATCAACTCATTAAGCTGCAGGTTGACGGAGGACGTCGGATCGTTGACCCACCCATGATGACTGTCTCCCAGGGTAGCGATACCTTCATCATACAAATTTTCGCACAAGAATTTGAGCTGAGCAATGTCGTGCCGCTTAGGCGAATACTCATCCATATCATCCCCTCCGTAAGTCTTAATTGCGGTGTGATAACACTATGTGAGTAAGCTGATTTACATCATGAACGGAGGCAGCTTAACGGTGGTTAAATAAACTTCCCGTAAAATGAATATAAATCATTTTTTCGCGTTTGGCCTGTAGTTATTACGTAAACTTACAATTCATCCGCAGTTGATGGGCGTGAGTTATCAATGATGTCGAAGATTAAACCCCGTGACGTCACTTGAAACCGGACGCTGTCGTTGATGATATCTTCGCTGTTGATATCCAGGCAGGCATTAAAAATGCCCCACTTATAACGATAACTCATTGAATAATCGCCGCCACCTTGCTGCACTATATCAAGTATTTCTAATGAATCTTCGGCATAGCGTGCGCTTTCAGAATAAAAGCTGAGTCCGCTGGTCAGCGCCGGCACTAACTCCGCGCTATTGTCATTAATCACTTTCTTTAATTTTTTAACAGAAAGTGCGTTGACTTCCAGGTTACAGGCAAGGGTAACAAGCATTAATCTCGGCCAACAACAATGTTATCTGCTTATCTTACTCCTTTTCCGCCCTCGTCGGTAAATTTTTCGATTTACCGCTGTTCTTTACCTTACGCCAACATTCCAACCGAATGGAAATAGCCCTGAGTTTTGTAAGGGGGACGGGGGAAGATCCGCTGTGCGAGGGATTGTTACGTTCCGTTGCATTATTGTCGCGCCATAGCTTGAGATACGGTAGTTGTTGTGATGTTATATTATAACCATTAACCCGTCATTTTGGTCACCACATTGATTCCCACTTCGCAACATGGCGCCGCGTCGTCACTGAATTCGTTGTTCACCACCTCCGCTGCCGCGCGTTGTGCGGGTGCCGCTGTGCTGCTGGCTCTGCTGTGGCTCGGCATCTTTTGGGCGGTATCGCTGCCATGATCACCCTGCGCCAGTTGGTGCTGGGCTATGGCACCACGCCGCTTTTTCCGCCGCTGAGCGGGCAGTTTACCGCCGGCTCGTTGACCGCGGTGGTGGGCGTCAATGGGGCCGGAAAATCGACATTGCTGAAAACGCTCGCCGGTTTGCTGCCGCCGATGAGCGGCAGCCTGAATTTTAGCGGCGGAAAGCCGCCGCGCAGAGCTTATTTGCCGCAGCAGGCGGAATTGGATCGGCAATTCCCGATCGCGGTGAGCGATCTGGTGGCGATGGGCTGTTGGCCGCAAAGCGGCATGTTCGGAGGCATGAACAAGCGTGCGGCGAGCCAGGTCAATGAGGCGTTGGCGAGCGTTGGCATGAGCGCGCTGGTGCGCAACCCGGTGGGCGAGCTGTCCGGCGGTCAGGTGCAGCGGGTGTTGTTTGCGCGCCTGCTGGTCCAACAAGCGCCGCTGATTTTGCTGGATGAACCTTTCACCGGTATCGACAGCGCCACCACGCAGATCCTGCTGCAGGCGATCGCGCAACTGCACCGGCAGGGGAAAACGGTGATCGCCGTGCTGCACGATATGTCGATGGTCGCCGAGCATTTTCCGCAGGCGCTGTTGCTGACGCCGCAGGCTTGCCACTGGGGCGCGGCCGAGCAAGTGCTGGAGCAGGTGCCGAGGCATCACGCCGCCGAACGGCAGCCGGATCTGCGGGCGGTGGTGCCATGATGCTGTTGCATGGGCTTATCGATCCTTTTCTCTCTTTCGGTTTTATGCGTCGCGCGCTGATGGCTTGCCTGGCGTTGTCGCTCAGCGCCGCCCCGCTGGGCGTGTTTCTGCTGCTGCGCCGCATGAGTCTGGTCGGGGATGCCTTGTCCCACGCGGTGTTGCCGGGCGCGGCGATCGGCTATCTGATCTCCGGCATGTCGCTGGTGGCGATGGGCGTAGGCGGCTTTATCGCCGGGCTGGCGGTGGCGATGTTGTCCGGCCTGGTGAGCCGCCGCACGCCGCTGAAAGAGGACGCCAGCTTCGCCGGATTCTATCTGGGTTCACTGGCGCTGGGGGTCACGCTGGTCTCGCTGCGCGGTTCCAGCGTGGATCTGCTGCACGTGTTGTTCGGTTCGATCCTGGCGGTGGATGCGCAGGCGATGCTGATGGTCGGTGCGATCGCCTCGGTTTCGCTGCTGGCGCTGGCGGCGCTGTACCGCGCGCTGGTGATCGAATCCTTCGACGTCACTTTCCTGCGCGTTAACGCGCCGCGCCGGTTGGCGCTGATCCACGGCCTGTTTTTGGCGCTGGTGGTGGTCAATCTGGTGGCGGGATTCCAGATCCTCGGCACCCTGATGTCGGTTGGGTTAATGATGTTGCCCGCCGCCAGCGCGCGCTTCTGGGCGCGCAATCTGCCGCAGACGCTGGCGACGGCGATGGGCATCGGCGCGCTTTCCAGTCTGATTGGGCTGGTGTGGTCCTATCACGCTTCGCTGCCCGCCGGCCCGGCGATCGTGCTCAGCGCCAGCATCCTCTTTTTTGTCTCAATCCTGTTTGGAACGCGCGGAGGCATTTACGCCTTTGCGCGCCGTTGAGAAGTGCCATTTGCAAGGAGAAAGTATGAAACGTTTACCTATATCGCTGGCGGTTGCTGCTCTGCTGGCCAGCCCATTGGCGATGGCGAAGACCGTCGACGCCGTCGCCAGCTTTTCCATTCTGGGAGATATCGTCAAGCAGGTGGGCGGCGATCACGTCAAGGTCAGCACGCTGGTGGGGCCGGATGGCGATCCGCACAGTTTCGAGCCTTCGCCGCAGGACGGCAAGAAGCTGGCTCAGGCTGATGTGGTCTTCGTCAGCGGCCTGGGGCTGGAAGGGTGGATCGATCGCCTGGTCAGCGCTTCGGGTTATAAAGGGCAGGTGATCACCGCTTCACAGGGCATCAACACCCGCCAGATGGAAGAGGATGGCAAACCGATTACCGATCCTCACGCCTGGAACAGCATGAAAAACGGCGTGCAGTACGCCACCAACGTGATGAACGCCCTGATCGCCGCCGATCCTGAGGATGCCAACTATTTTCGCCAGCGCGGCACCGACTACATTCAGCAGCTGCAAAAGTTGGATCTGTGGGCCAAAACCCAGTTCGCCGCAGTGCCGCCGCAGAAACGTAAGGTGCTGACCAGCCATGATGCTTTTGGCTACTTTGGGCAAGAGTATGGCGTCACCTTCCTTGCCCCGGTCGGATTTTCCACCGAAGCGGAAGCCAGCGCCAGCGACGTGGCGAACCTGATTAAGCAGATTAAACAGGAGAAGGTTAACGCTTACTTTATCGAAAACCAGACCGATCCGCGGCTGGTGAAACAGATTGCCGCCGCCACCGGCGCCAAGGCGGGCGGCGAGCTGTACCCTGAAGCGCTCTCCCGCGCCGGCGGCCCGGCGGCCACCTATGAGCAGGCGTTCAAACACAATGTCGACACGCTGCTGAGCAGCATGAAGTAATCTCTGCCCCCCGCCCGCGGGTGGGGGACAGCTTGCAGGCACTTTCTCGCCATAAAAAAAGCCCCGTTGAGCAGCAACGGGGCTTTGCGACAGATGACACTTGGGAGTTAACGCTTTTTCTTACGTCCCTGTACCGCTTTGAATCGCGGATTGCTTTTACAGATCACATAGATGCGGCCACGACGACGCACGACTTTGCAATCCGGGTGGCGGTTTTTCGCCGAACGCAATGAACTCAATACCTGCATGGGGTTTCCTTGTTACTTATTGCCGATAAAGCGGCCAAAGCGCTGCTGGAAGCGCGCCGTGCTGCCTTCTTTGGAATAGTCTTTCTGCTTGCCGGTGTAATACGGATGCGAAGCGGAAGAGACGTCGAGGGTGACATACGGCCAGCTTTCGCCGTCCAGTTCGATAGTGCGATCGGTTTTGATGGTCGATCCCACTTTGAAGTAGGCATTGGCGCTGACGTCGTGGAACACCACGGTGCGGTAATCGGGGTGGATGCCGGGTTTCATAATGGCCCTCTCATGTAATGTTATACTATAACAATAATTATGCGCCGACCTGGCATCGCGATCAAGCGCAAATTGCACACAAAAGTGAATTAATGAGAATGGTTTGCATTAAGTAACTGAAACAAAATAAAAAGGCCGCATGCGCGGCCTTTTCGATTATCAGGTGGAGCTCACATCACTGAGCGATCAGTGGTGCTCTACCGGATGGCTGTGTTCCAGGTCTTCGTTCTTCTTGCTGAAGCGGCGGCGAACCACCACGAAGAACACCGGTACGAAGAAGATCGCCAAGACGGTAGCGGTGATCATCCCGCCCATTACGCCGGTACCAACCGCGTTCTGTGCGCCGGAGCCCGCACCGCTGCTGATAACCAGCGGCAGAACCCCGAGGATGAAGGCCAGGGACGTCATCAGGATTGGACGCAGACGCATACGCACCGCTTCCAATGTCGCTTCGATCAGGCCTTTGCCTTCTTTTTCCATCAGGTCTTTGGCGAATTCCACGATCAGGATGGCGTTCTTCGCCGATAGACCGATGGTGGTCAGCAGCCCCACCTGGAAGTACACGTCGTTGTTCATGCCGCGCATCGTCGCGGCCAACAACGCACCGATAACCCCCAGCGGCAATACCAGCATGACCGAGAACGGCACGGACCAGCTTTCATACAGCGCCGCCAGACACAGGAACACCACCAGAATCGAGATGGCATACAGCGCCGGCGCCTGGTTGCCCGACAGACGTTCCTGATAGGACATGCCGGTCCAGTCGTAACCGATGCCGCTTGGCAGTTTGGACGCCAGTTGCTCCATCAGGTTCATCGCTTCACCGGTACTCTTGCCCGGTGCGGCCTGGCCCAGAATTTCCATCGACGGCAAGCCGTTATAGCGTTCCAGACGCGGTGAGCCGTATTCCCACTTAGCCGAAGAGAAGGCGGAGAATGGCACCATCTGGCCGCTGGTACCGCGCACGTACCACTTGTTGATGTCTTCCGGCAGCATGCGGAACGGCGCTTCGGCCTGTACGTACACCTTCTTCACACGACCGCGGTCGATGAAGTCGTTGACGTACGAACCACCCAGTGCAGTGCTCAGCGTGCTGTTGATGGTGGTGATGCTCACG
Organism: Serratia sp. JKS296; assembly: GCF_900215445.1. Taxonomy (NCBI): domain Bacteria; kingdom Pseudomonadati; phylum Pseudomonadota; class Gammaproteobacteria; order Enterobacterales; family Yersiniaceae; genus Serratia; species Serratia sp. JKS296. The sequence goes on along the minus strand of NZ_OCMX01000001.1, from coordinate 3,929,992 downwards.
CCCAGCGCCTTGGCTTTCTCCTGATCGACGATCAGTTTGAACTGCGGCGTATCTTCCAGGCCGTTCGGGCGCACGCCCACCAGCACGTCCGGATGCTGAGCAACCATGCCCAACAGCTGGTTACGCGCTTCGGTCAGTTTTTCGTGCCCCAGGCCGCCCTGGTCAATCAGCTCGAAGTCGAAGCCGGTTGCGGTACCGAGTTCGATGATCGCCGGCAGGTTGAACGGGAACACCAGGCCTTCTTTAATCTGCGAGAAGGCGCCCATGGCGCGACCCGCGATCGCTTCGACCTTGTTCCCGGCCCCCGGACGCTCGCCCCAGTCTTTCAGGCTGACGAATGCCAGGCCGTTGTTCTGGCCGTTACCGTTGAAGCCGAAGCCCGCGACGGTAAACACCGAAACCACGTTGTCCTTTTCCTTGTTCAGGAAGTAGTCGGAGACTTCTTCCAGCACTTTGTTGGTGCGGGACTCGGTGGCGCCGGCAGGCAACTGCACCATGGTCAACAGGATGCCCTGATCTTCGTCCGGCAGGAACGAGGAAGGCAGGCGCAGGAACAGCAGGCCCATGCCAACCACGATCAGCAGGTAGATGATCAGATAGCGGCCGGTGCTGCGCAGGATGTTGCCCACGCTGTCGGTATAGTGATGCGTGCTCTTCTCGAACATGCGGTTAAACCAGCCGAAGAAGCCTGTTTTAACCCCGTGATCGCCTTTCGGGATCGGTTTGAGCATGGTGGCGCACAGCGCCGGCGTCAGGATCAAGGCCACCAGCACCGACAGCGCCATCGCGGACACGATGGTGATCGAGAACTGGCGATAGATGGCGCCGGTTGAGCCGCCAAAGAACGCCATCGGCACGAATACCGCCGACAGCACCATGGCGATGCCCACCAGCGCGCCCTGGATCTGGCCCATCGATTTACGGGTGGCTTCTTTCGGCGGCAGCCCCTCTTCGGACATGACGCGCTCGACGTTTTCCACCACCACGATGGCGTCATCCACCAGCAGGCCGATCGCCAACACCATGCCGAACATCGTCAGGGTGTTTATCGAGAAGCCGAACGCCGCGAGTATCGCAAAGGTCCCCAGCAGTACTACCGGCACCGCGATGGTTGGGATCAGCGTCGCGCGGAAGTTCTGCAGGAACAGATACATCACCAGGAACACCAGGATGATGGCTTCGATCAGCGTTTTCACCACTTCGTTGATGGAGATTTTAACGAACGGGGTGGTGTCGTACGGATAAACCACTTTCATCCCTTGCGGGAAGAATGGCGCCATCTTGGCCAGCTCGTCTTTCACACCTTTGGCGGTGTTCAAGGCGTTGGCGCCGGTTGCCAGTTTGATACCCAGGCCGGCGGCAGGCTTGCCGTTATAACGCGCGGTAACGGCATAGCTTTCCGCGCCGCGCTCGATGTGAGCGACGTCGCGCAGGCGCACCTGGGAACCGTCGGTATTCACCTTCAGCAGGATCTTGCCGAACTCTTCCGGCGAAGTCAGACGGGTCTGCGCGATGATCGAGGCGTTCAACTGTTGCCCCGGCACCGGCGGCAGGCCGCCCAGCTGGCCTGCGGCGATCTGGTTGTTCTGCTCGGTGATGGCGGAGGTCACGTCCGTAGTCGTCAGCTGGTAGTTGTTCAGCTTGTTCGGATCCAGCCAGATACGCATCGCGTACTGGGCACCGAACAGCTGCACCTCGCCCACGCCGGACGAACGGCTGATCGGATCCTTGATGTTGGACGCCACGTAGTCCGCAATATCGTCCTGCGTCATGTTCGGATCGTCGGAAACGAAGCCGGCCACCATCAGGAAGCTGCTGCTGGATTTTTCTACTTTCAGGCCCTGTTGCTGAACTTCTTGCGGCAGCAATGGGGTGGCCAACGACAGTTTGTTCTGAACCTGAACCTGCGCGATGTCAGGATCGGTGCCGGAATCAAACGTCAGGGTAATGGTGACGCTACCAGAGGAATCACTGGTGGAGGACATGTACATCAGGTTATCGATACCGTTCATGTTCTGTTCGATAATCTGCGTGACGGTATCCTGCACCGTTTTGGCATCTGCGCCCGGGTAGGTGGCGGAAATACTCACCGCCGGCGGTGCAATAGTGGGATACTGCGCGATCGGCAGTTTCATTATTGCAAGCACCCCCGCCAACATGACGATGATGGCGATTACCCAGGCGAAAATTGGGCGGTCTATAAAGAACTTAGCCATGTATTACAGGCTCCTTTTTATGACTTCTGCGCTTCAGACTGCGGCTGTTTTTGCGCCTGAGTGTCAACTTCCTGCACCTTTACCTGCGCGCCTGGATGCACTTTCATCAGGCCGGAGACGATCACGCGATCGCCGGCTTTCAGGCCATCGGTAACCAGCCATTTGTCGCCAATCGCCTGATCCGCCTTCAGCGTGCGCAGCTCAACTTTATCGTCTGCACCGACCACTAACGCCGTCGCTTCACCACGCGGGTTGCGGGTGACGCCTTGCTGCGGCACCAGCAGCGCATCGCTGCGCACGCCTTCGTCCAGACGGGCGCGCACGAACATGCCAGGCAACAGCGTATCGTTCGGGTTAGGGAACAGGGCGCGAATGGTAATGGAACCGGTGGTCTCATCGACGGTGACGTCAGAGAATTCCAGCGTGCCTTCCTGCGCATATTCGGTGCCGTTTTCCAGCATCAGTTTCACCTTGGCCTTGCCGTTTTCCTGCTTCAGCGCGCCGCTGGCCAGTTCTTGCTTCAGGCGCAGGAAGTCGGTGCTCGACTGGGTGACGTCGACATACATCGGATCCAACTGCTGCACGGTGGACAGGGCGGTCGCCTGGCCGTTGCTGACCAGCGCGCCTTCGGTCACGGCGGATTTGCCGATGCGGCCGGAGATCGGGGAGGTCACTTTGGTGTACGCCAGATTAATGCGCGCGGTTTCGACGGCGGCCTTGGCGGCCACGACGGCGGCATCCGCTTGCTGCAGCGTGGAGACGGCGTTGTCGTAGTCCTGCTTACTGATATAGCTGGTACCCAGCAATGGCTTGTAGCGGTTTACCGTCACGCGTGCGATGGAAGCGCTGGCCTGTGCTTTGGCCAAATCGCCTTTCGCGCTGTCGTAGCTGGCTTGATAGGTTGCGGGATCGATTTGGTACAGAGACGTCCCGGCCTTGATATCGCTGCCTTCGACGAAGTTGCGCTTCAGGATGATGCCGCTGACCTGAGGGCGAACTTCGGCGATACGATACGCAGCGGTGCGGCCAGGAAGATCGGTAGTGATGTTGAGAGGCTCGGCCTTCAAGGTGACTACGCCCACTTCAGGTGCCTGTTGTTGGGCACCTTGCTGTTGGGTTTCTTTATCGTTACATCCTGTTAGCACTAAGCTGCCTGAAAGCATCAGAACGGCCGCCAGAGGCGTTAACCCTCTGTTTTTGTTCATAGAAAAACCTCAAGTGTCCGATTTCAAAATGATCAATGGATCACAAGCTTTAAAACCCATTGCTGCGTTAATTATATGTGCGTGCTATGGTACATACATTCGCGAATGTATGTAAATCACACTCCCCCTAAATAACAATGCCATGGCACGAAAAACCAAACAGCAGGCGCAAGAAACCCGACAGCAAATCCTCGATGCTGCGGTGAGAGAGTTCTCTGAACGTGGCGTTGCTGCAACGTCACTGACAGATATTGCCACCGCTGCTGGGGTTACGCGTGGAGCCATTTACTGGCACTTCAAGAATAAGGTAGACCTGTTTAATGAAGTTTGGGAATCTACCGAGCCGAAAATTGACCAGCTCGAAACAGAGTATCAGGCAAAGTTTCCCGATAATCCACTGCGGGTTATCCGAGAAATTCTGATTTACATTCTGACGTCTACGGTTGAAGACGGCCGCAGGCGGGCGTTGATGGAAATTATATTCCACAAATGCGAGTTTGTCGGTGAAATGATGCCGCTGCTGGATTCGCGCAAGGTGCTGTACCTCGCCGGTTACGAACGCATCGAGGCGGTGCTGTGCAACTGCATTCACCACGGGCAATTGCCGGCCGATCTGCACACTCGTCGCGCGGCGATCATCCTGCGCGGTTATATCACCGGCCTGCTGGAAAACTGGCTGTTTATGCCGGAAAGTTTCGATTTGCGGGCTGAAGCCGAAGCGCTGGTGGATGCGTTTTTGGAGATGCTGCAGTTTTGCCCCACCTTGCGCCTCAAATCCGATATGCCGACGGCAGCACCGTCCAACGCCGGCTCCCTGCCTTTATAAGGAGAGATTTCATGTCATCAGTCGTTCTCATCGCCAATGGCGCCGCCTATGGCCACGAATCCTTGTTCAATGCGCTGCGGTTGGCCATCGCCATGAAAGAGCAGCAGAGCGATCTCGATCTGCGGCTGTTTCTGATGTCCGATGCGGTGGTGGCCGGGTTGGCCGGGCAGCAGCCGCACGAGGGGTACCACCTGCAGCAGATGCTGGAAATCCTCACCGCGCAGCAGGTGCCGGTCAAGCTGTGCAAGACCTGCGCCGACGCGCGCGGCGTCAGCCGCTTGCCGCTGGCGGACGGCGTGGCGATCGGCACCTTGGTCGAGCTGGCGCAGTGGACGCTGGCGGCGGAGAAAGTGCTGACTTTCTGATTTCGCGACAATGGGACATCACCGGCAACGCTTTTGTTGTTCGTTGCCTGCCGGCGATCGTGATAATCTTCAGGCTTCTTAACCGATCCGAAGCTAAATCATGCATCGCTGGTTGACTCTGCCTTCTCTGGCGCCGCTCATGTTTGTCGGCGCATGCCGGCGGCGCATCGCCGCCGCGACTCTCCTTTTCCTTATTTACGCGTTCAGCTCGCCGGCGCAGGCGGCGCTGAGCGGCGATCTGCCGCAGCGCAGCGAAGTGCAAAGCCAGCTGGAAATGCTGAACAAGCAAAAAGCCCTGACGCCGGTCGAAAAGCTCTCCCAGCAGGATTTGACCCGCACGCTGGAGCTGCTGGATGCCCTTGAGCGCAATCGGCAAGACGCCGCGCAGCTTAAACAGCAGGTGCAGCAGGCGCCGGCGAAACTCAGTCAGGTCACCGCCGAATTGGATGCGCTGAAGCAGCCGGTAGACAATGCGGCGGCGCGCGCTGCGCTGTTGCCGCTGTCGCTGCGTCAGTTGGAAAGCCGGCTGTATCAAACGCTCGACGAGCTGCAAAGCGCGCAGGAGAGCCTCTCCACCTACAACAGCCAACTGGTGTCGCTGCAAACCCAGCCCGAGCGGGTACAAAGCACCATGTACGCCGCCTCGCAGCGCCTGCAGGAGATCCGCAGCCAGCTCAGCGGCCAGACGCCGGGGCAAGATTCGCTGCGCAACAGTCAGCAGGTGATGCTGAGCACCGAGCAGGCGCTGCTCAATGCGCAGCTGGAGCTGCAGCGTAAAAGCCTGGAGGCCAATACCACGCTGCAGGATCTGCTGCAAAAGCAGCGCGATTACACCACCGCGCATATCGATGCGCTCGATCGGTCGGTGCAACTGCTGCAGGAGATCGTCAACAGCAAGCGGTTGACGCTGTCCGAAAAGACCGCCAAAGAGGCGCAGAACCCGGAAGACGCCACCGATATTCAGCACGATCAGCTGGTCAGCAAGCAGCTGGACGTCAACCGCCAACTGAGCCAGCGGCTGATCGCCGCCACCGAAGAGAGCAACACCCTGTTCCAGCAGAACATTCGGGTCAAGAACTGGCTCGACCGCGGGCTGCAGGCGGAGCGTAACCTGAAAGAGCAGATCCAGGTGCTGAAAGGCAGCCTGGTGCTATCGCGCATTCTGTATCAGCAGCAGCAAAGCCTGCCGCAGGGCACGCTGCTGGCGGATATGGATACGCGCATCGCCGATCTGCGGCTGGAGCAGTTCGATATCAATCAGCAACGCGACGATCTGTTCAAGGGCGAAGATTACATCAACCAGCTGGTGACCGAGAGCAAGGAAAAGGCCGGCCCGGAAGTGATCGACGCGTTGAACGAGATCGTCGACATGCGCCGCGAACTGCTGGATCAGTTGAACAAGCAGCTCAGTAACCAGCTGTCGCTGTCGATCAACCTGCAGATTAACCAACAGCAGCTCACCAGCGTCTACGGCTCGCTGCAGGATACGCTGACCCAGCAGATTTTCTGGGTCAACAGCAACAAGCCGGTCGATCTGGCGTGGCTGAAGGCGATGCCGGAGGCGGTGCGCGATCAGATTGCCGGGCTCGATCTCAAATTCGACGGCGGCAAGCTATTGCAGGGCGGGGTGAATGCGCTGGTGTTCCTGATCCCGCTGCTGTTGGCGATCGGGGTATTGCGTTGGCGCTACCGGCTGATCGACGGCCATTTACAAAAGCTGGCCAACGATGTGGGGCAACTGAAGCGCGACGGCCAACTGCATACGCCGAAGGCCATCGCGCTGACCTTGCTGAAGGTGTTGCCCGGCGCCGCGTTGCTCCTTGGCGTCGGTTTCTGGATGTATCGCGCAGATTTTGGCATCAGCGACTTTATCTGGGCATTGTCGCAGCAGCTGGCGCTGTCATGGCTGGTATTCGTTTTCAGTTACCGCATGCTGAAACCGGGCGGCATCGCCGAGCGGCATTTCAACTTCGGCCCCAACCTGTGCGCGCATTACCGCCGCCAGACGCTGCGGCTGGGGCTGGCGCTGCAGCCGCTGATCTTCTGGTCGGTATTGGGCGAAAAAGCGCCGCTGCGCCTGGTGGAAGACGTTATCGGCCAGATCGTGGTGATGTTGACGCTGGCGCTGCTCACGGTGCTGGTGTTCCCGCTGTGTCGCGACAGCTGGCGTGAAAAGGGCTCGCACGCCGTGCGGCTGGTGATGGTCACTGCGCTGGCCGCCACGCCGCTGATCCTGCTGGGGCTGATGTTCGCCGGCTACTTTTATACCACGCTGCGGCTGGCCAGCCGCTGGATAGACAGCCTGTATCTGTTTTTCCTGTGGAATATTGTGTACCTGACTGCCCTGCGCGGCCTGAGCGTGGCGGCGCGGCGTCTGGCCTACCGGCGCGCGTTGGCGCGGCGGCAAAACGTGGCGAAAGAGGGGGCCGAAGGCGGTGAACCGGTGGTGGAAGAGCCGCCGCTGGCGCTCGATCAGATCAACCAACAGTCGCTGCGCCTGACCACCCTGGTGCTGTTCGCCATCTTCGCCAGCGCCTTCTACGCCATTTGGTCGGATCTGGTGACGGTCATCGCTTACCTGGACAGCATCACGCTGTGGCATTACACCAGCACCGTGGCGGGCAGCAGCGTGGCGCAGGCGGTGACGCTGGGCAACATGATGGTGGCGATCGCCGCGGTGATCGTCGCCTACGTGCTCACCCGCAACCTGCCCGGTTTGTTGGAGGTGGTGGTGCTGTCGCGGCTGCAGCTGCGGCAGGGGGCGTCCTATGCCATCACCACCGTGCTCACTTACCTGATTACCGCCGTGGGCGCCGTGGTTGCGCTGGGATCGCTCGGCGTATCCTGGGACAAACTGCAATGGCTGGCCGCCGGTCTGACGGTCGGGCTGGGCTTCGGCCTGCAGGAGATCTTCGCCAATTTCGTCTCCGGTCTGATCATTCTGTTCGAACGCCCGATCCGCATCGGCGATACCATCACCATCGGCACCTTCTCCGGTTCGGTCAGCAAGATCCGCATTCGCGCCACCACCATTACCGACTTCGACCGCAAAGAGGTGATCATTCCGAACAAGGCGTTCGTCACCGAGCGGCTGATCAACTGGTCGTTGTCCGATACCATCACCCGCGTGCTGATCAAGGTCGGCGTGGCCTACGGCTCCGATCTCGACAAGGTGAAAAAGGTGCTGCTGCAGGCGGCGCACGACAACCCGCGGGTGATGACCGATCCCGAACCGCAGGTGTTCTTCCTCAACTTCGGCGCCAGCACGCTGGATCACGAACTGCGGCTCTATGTGCGCGAACTGCGCGATCGCAGCTACACGGTGGATGAACTGAATCGCTCAATCGACCGCTTGTGCCGGGAAAACGACATCGACATCGCTTTCAACCAGCTGGAGGTGTATCTGCATAACCAGCAGGGCAACGAAGTGCAGGAAGTGAAAAGAACGCTGTCGCCGGACGACGGCGGCCAGACGGCGGCGGATAAGCAATGAGAGGCGAAAGGGACAGCGGCGCTGTCCCCGGTTACTGTCCGGCGGGCAGATAGGGCGAGGTGACGCCGGCGCGCTGCAGCTTTTCCTGATAATCCCGTTTGACGATATCCAGCGCCGCCAGCGCGGTAGCCGGATCGATCTCGTTGCATTCCAGCAGGTAAATCAAGTCTACCGCCAGCTGCAGTTCGGGTGAGGCGTTTTCCAGAGACATAGCACCTGCGCTTATTAATTAATGGGATGAAAAACTCGTGTCTCGGCAGAGTATAGTGAACCCGGCGCGCAACCGGGAATAATCATTAAAATATTGTGATAAATCTTCAAAAACCGTTTTCTTTGCGCTCGATATTGCGCTCGATGCGCGCCAGCGCCTGACGGCAGCGCATCAGTCTCCCCTCCAGCGCCGCCAGCTCGTGCTGCAGCTTTTGCTGCGCCGCCAGCGTGGTCTGGCGCCCCAGCAGGCTTTCCCGATCCTGAATCATGGCGATCAGCCGGCGTTCGTAGTCCTGATGTTCGGCCAGTTTGTGGTACAGATCGGCCTCGGGGGCTTCTTTCGGCTGGTTCTTGCGCCGCAGCGCCTGGGTTGCCAGCTCGCGCTGCAGGGCAGAGATTTGAGCCACCAGTTTTTCGGCCAGAAAGGCCACCTGGCTGGTGCGGTTGTCGTTGGCGGCGCTTTGCAATTGGCCGAAATTTTTCTCCACTTCGGCCAGGTAGTCGCGCAGCCGCGTGCCGCGATTGGCGAACAGGGCGGCGTCGAAGCGCGCCTGCGGGATCGGAACGTCGCCGCGCGGGGTCACTTCGGCCGCCAGCGCCGCGATCTGCTGTGCCAACACCTGTAATAGACGCTGAGTGCTCACATAAGCTCCCTCTTGATTTCAACAGGCGTAAGCTTGCCCGCGATCCTGCCGTGAAACAAGCGCCGTACGCATATTCCGCCGGCGCGGCGCCGATGCTACAGTAGGCGGCAACCGATTGAGGAGCGAAGAGCCGCATGACGCGTGGGTTATTGATCATTTTGGGTTGGCTGGCGGTGGTGCTGGCGACGTTGGGCGTGGTGCTGCCATTGCTGCCGACCACGCCGTTCCTGCTGTTGGCCGCCTGGTGTTTCGCCCGCTCTTCGCCGCGCTTTCATCACTGGCTGCTGTACCGCTCCTGGTTCGGACCTTATCTGCGCCACTGGCAGCAGCATCGCGCGCTGCCGCCGGGGGCGAAGTGGAAGGCGGTGCTGGTTATTGTACTTACCTTCGCCTGTTCGCTGTGGCTGGTGAAAATCTGGTGGGTGCGCGGGCTGTTGCTGCTGATGCTGGCTATTTTGCTGACCTTTATGCTGCGCCTGCCGGTTATTGACCTGCCGCAACAAAAACAGCGCTGATTGTGCGCCGCTGGTTGCATTTGTCCGCCAGTTTGCATAGATTTGGGCGTTTTCGTGCGCGGATCGCCTGCCATTTCTTCTCCGGTGTGTTTCACCCGGGGGCGGCGGGTGAGCGGCGCGCCGGTTTTCAGGCAGTTTTATCAGGCAACAATTATGACCGCTACTGCGCAGCAGCTTCAGTTTATTAAAGACAGTATCAAAACCATCCCGGATTATCCGAAGCCGGGCATCCTGTTCCGCGACGTGACCAGCCTGCTGGAAAACCCGTTGGCCTACGCCGCCAGCATCGAGCTGCTGGTTGAGCGCTATCGCGAAGCGGGCGTGACCAAGGTGGTGGGTACCGAAGCGCGCGGTTTCCTGTTCGGCGCGCCCGTCGCGCTGGCGCTGGGCGTCGGTTTCGTGCCGGTGCGCAAACCGGGCAAACTGCCGCGCGCCACGCTCAGCGAAAGCTATGAGCTGGAGTACGGCACCGACAAGCTGGAGATCCACACCGACGCCATCACTGCGGGTGACAAAGTGCTGGTGGTGGACGATCTGCTGGCGACCGGCGGCACCATCGAAGCGACCACCAAACTGATCCGCCGTCTGGGCGGTGAAGTGAACGACGCCGCGTTCATCATCAACCTGCCGGATCTGGGCGGGGAAGCGCGTCTGAACAAGCTGGGCATCGATTGCTACTGCCTGGTGGACTTCGCCGGCCATTGATGCGGCATTGCCCCTTGGGCACAACGGCCTCGCGGATCGCCGCGGGGCTGTGTTAGCATGACCCTCCAGATTCCTCGACTTCTCCGGTATTAATGAGCTATCAGGTTCTCGCCCGTAAGTGGCGCCCTCAAACGTTCGCAGACGTGGTCGGCCAGGAACATGTCCTGACCGCGCTGGCCAACGGCCTCTCACTGGGGCGGATCCATCACGCCTATCTGTTCTCGGGCACGCGCGGCGTGGGGAAAACCACCATCGCCCGCTTGCTGGCCAAAGGCCTGAACTGTGAAACCGGCATCACCGCCACGCCGTGCGGCCAATGCGACAACTGCCGCGAGATCGAGCAGGGGCGCTTCGTCGATCTGATTGAGATCGACGCCGCTTCCCGAACCAAGGTGGAAGATACCCGCGATCTGCTGGACAACGTCCAGTACGCGCCGGCGCGCGGCCGCTTCAAGGTCTACCTGATCGACGAAGTGCACATGCTCTCGCGCCACAGCTTCAACGCGTTGCTGAAGACGTTGGAAGAGCCGCCGCCGCACGTCAAATTCCTGTTGGCCACCACCGATCCGCAAAAGCTGCCGGTGACCATTCTCTCGCGCTGTCTGCAGTTCCACCTCAAAGCGCTGGACGTCGATCAGATCCGTCAGCAGCTGGAAACGGTGCTGACGGCGGAGCAGATCACCAGCGACGCGCGTGCGCTGCAGCTGCTGGCGCGCGCCGCCGACGGCAGCATGCGCGACGCGCTGAGCCTGACCGATCAGGCGATCGCCATGGGGCAGGGGCAGGTGACCGCCGCCACCGTCAGCCAGATGCTCGGCACGCTCGATGACGAGCAACCGCTGGCGATCCTCGAAGCGCTGGTCAGCGCCGACGGCGAAAAGGTGATGGCGCAGGTCGCGCAGGCCGCTTCGCGCGGCGTGGACTGGGAAAATCTGCTGGTGGAGACGTTGGCGCTGCTGCATCGCATTGCGATGGTGCAGCTGTTGCCTTCGATGCTCGACAACCAGTACGCCGCCGTGGAGCAACGGCTGCGCGAGCTGGCGCGAACCCTGCCGCCGGCCGATGTGCAACTTTACTACCAGACGCTGTTGGTGGGCCGCAAAGAGCTGGCCTATGCGCCGGATCGCCGCATGGGGGTTGAGATGACCCTGCTGCGTGCGCTGGCGTTTCACCCGAAAGCGGTGATCCCGGAGCCGGTGGCGTTGGTGCAGACCGCGCCGGCGCCGATGGCGCAGCCGCAGGCCGCCGCTTCACAACAGCCGCCGCAGTTTCAGGACGCGCCGCCGCCGCTAGGGCAGCCGGCCGCGCCACAGCGACAATCATCGGCCCCTTTACCGGATGCCACCGCCCAGCTGTTGAAAGCGCGGTCCCAGCTGCAACGGCAGCAGGGAGCATCCACACCAAAAAAGAATGAGCCGGCGGCGCCAGGAATAGCGCGGCCGGCAAACTCGGCGCTGGGGCGTTTGGCTTCCGTGACCGAGCGCAGCCAGCAGCGCCTGGCGGAGAAGAAGGTGCCGGAAAAACCGGCGAAACCGGAAGCCTATCGCTGGCGCGCGCAGACCGAGCCGGAAGCGGCGCCGGAACCGCTGGCGACGCCGAAAGCGCTGCGCACGGCGTTGGAGCACGAGAAAACGCCGGAGCTGGCCGCCAAGCTGGTGGTGGAGTCGCTGGAGCGCGACGCCTGGGCGGCGGAAATCGATAAGCTGAAGATCCCGAAATTGGTGCAGCAGCTGGCGTTGAACGCCTTCAAGCAGCAGCCGGAGCCGGGCAAAATTAACCTCCATCTGCGGTCTTCGCAGCGCCATCTGAATTCGCCTTCGGCGCAGAAGACGCTGGCCGACGCGCTCGGTGAGCTGTACGGCGGCCCGATTGAGCTGACCGTGGTGGAGGACGATAATCCGGCGGGGCGGACCCCGCTGGAATGGCGACAAGCCATCTATGAAGAAAAGCTGGCGCAGGCGCGCCAGTCCATCGAAGCGGATACCAACATTCAGACGCTGCGCCGATTCTTCGACGCGGATCTGGATGAAGAGAGTATTCGTCCCCTTTAAACGCCGCGCGAGGTGCGCGGCCCTAGCGACGAGAGACGACTATGTTTGGTAAAGGCGGTCTGGGCAACCTGATGAAGCAAGCCCAGCAAATGCAAGAAAAAATGCAGCAGATGCAGGAAGAAGTCGCCAAATTGGAAGTGACCGGCGAATCCGGCGCGGGCCTGGTGAAAGTCACCATCAACGGCGCGCACAACTGCCGCCGCGTGGAGATCGATCCTAGCCTGATGGAAGACGACAAAGAGATGCTGGAAGATCTGATCGCCGCTGCGTTTAACGACGCCGCGCGCCGCATCGAAGAGACTCAGAAAGAGAAAATGGCTTCCGTCTCCAGCGGCATGCAGTTGCCGCCTGGCTTCAAGATGCCGTTCTGATGCAAACCAGCCCGCTCCTTGAATCCCTGATGGAGGCGTTGCGCTGCCTGCCGGGCGTCGGCCCGAAATCGGCGCAGCGCATGGCGTTTCAGCTGCTGCAGCGCGATCGCAGCGGCGGGATGCGCCTGGCGCAGGCGTTGACGCGCGCGATGTCGGAGATCGGCCACTGCGCCGACTGCCGCACCTTCACCGAACAGGACGTCTGCACTATTTGCGCCAATCCGCGCCGTCAGCAAAACGGCCAGATTTGCGTGGTGGAAAGCCCGGCGGATATCCACGCCATCGAGCAGACCGGCCAGTTCGCCGGGCGCTACTTTGTGCTGATGGGGCATCTGTCGCCGCTGGACGGCATCGGGCCGGGCGATATCGGTCTGGATCGCCTGGAGCAACGGCTGGAAAAGGAAAGCATCACCGAAGTGATCCTCGCCACCAACCCGACGGTGGAAGGGGAAGCGACCGCCAACTACATCGCCGAGATGTGCGGCCAGTATGGCGTGCTCGCCAGCCGCATCGCCCACGGCGTGCCGGTGGGCGGCGAGCTGGAGATGGTCGACGGCACCACGCTGTCGCATTCGCTGGCCGGGCGCCACGCCATCAAGTTCTGATGTTTTCCCGGATGGGGCCGCCCGGCCCCACCGTTTTTTGCCAAAAAATTCCCGCTGTCCGCTTGAAAAACAACACCCTGACCCTCATCTGATCCTCATTGTTCGATTTTGGTAGCCATTGTCTTTTGAGGTAATCAATGAGTATGAAAGGTCAAGAAACCCGCGGGTTCCAGTCTGAAGTAAAACAGCTGCTTCATTTGATGATCCATTCGCTGTACTCCAACAAAGAAATTTTCCTGCGCGAGCTGATTTCCAACGCCTCTGACGCCGCCGACAAGCTGCGCTTCCGCGCCCTGTCCGCGCCAGAGCTGTACGCCGGCGACGGCGAACTGCGCGTACGTTTGTCCTTCGATAAAGAGCAGCGCACCCTGACCATCGCCGACAACGGCATCGGCATGCGCCGCGAAGAAGTGATTGAAAACCTCGGCACCATCGCCAAGTCAGGCACCAAAGCGTTCCTGGAGTCCATCGGTTCCGATCAGGCGAAAGACAGCCAACTGATCGGTCAGTTCGGCGTCGGTTTCTATTCGGCGTTCATCGTGGCGGACAAAGTGACCGTGCGCACCCGCGCCGCCGGCGCCGCCGATGACGAAGGCGTGTTCTGGGAGTCCGCCGGCGAAGGCGACTACACCATCGCCGACATCACCAAAGAGACCCGCGGCACCGAAATCACCCTGCATCTGCGCGAAGGCGAAGATGAGTACCTCGACGCCTGGCGCCTGCGTTCGGTGATCGGCAAATATTCCGATCACATCGCCTTGCCGGTGGAGATCGAAAGCAAAAACGAAGAAGACGACACCGTCACCTGGGAGAAGATCAACAAGGCGCAGGCCCTGTGGACCCGCAGCAAGGCTGACGTGACCGACGAAGAGTACAAAGAGTTCTACAAACACATCGCCCATGACTTCACCGATCCGCTGAGCTGGAGCCACAACCGGGTGGAGGGCAAGCAGGAATACACCAGCCTGCTGTACATCCCGGCGCAGGCGCCGTGGGACATGTGGAACCGCGATCACAAGCACGGCCTGAAGCTGTATGTGCAGCGCGTGTTCATCATGGACGACGCCGAGCAGTTCATGCCCAACTACCTGCGCTTCGTGCGCGGCCTGATCGATTCCAACGATCTGCCGCTGAACGTGTCGCGCGAGATCCTGCAAGACAGCCGCGTGACGCAAAACCTGCGCGGCGCGCTGACCAAGCGTGTGCTGCAGATGCTGGACAAGCTGGCCAAAGACGACGCCGAAGGCTACCAGAAATTCTGGCAGCAGTTCGGTCTGGTGCTGAAAGAGGGCCCGGCGGAAGACAACGGCAACCAGGAAGCGATCGCCAAATTGCTGCGCTTCGCGACCACCCACGGCGACAGCTCGGCGCAGACCGTATCGCTGGAAGAGTACGTCGGCCGCATGGCGGAAGGCCAGGAGAAGATTTACTACATCACCGCCGACAGCTACGCCGCGGCCAAGAGCAGCCCGCACCTGGAGCTGTTCCGCAAGAAAGGCATCGAAGTGCTGCTGCTGTCCGATCGCATCGACGAGTGGATGATGAGCTACCTGACCGAGTTCGACGGCAAGCCGTTCCAGTCGGTCAGCAAGGCGGATGAAGCGCTGGATAAACTGGCGGATGAAACCGAAGAGCAGAAGGCCGCCGAGAAGCAACTGGAACCATTCATCGAACGCGTGAAAACCCTGCTGGGCGATCGTGTGAAGGATGTGCGCCTGACGCACCGCCTGACCGATACGCCGGCGATCGTCGTGACCGACGCCGACGAAATGAGCACCCAGATGGCCAAGCTGTTCGCCGCCGCCGGCCAGCAGGCGCCGGAAGTGAAGTACATTTTCGAGCTTAATCCGGAACATGCTCTGGTCAAACGCGCATCCGACGTGGGCGATAACGAACATTTTGCCGAATGGATCGACCTGCTATTGGATCAGGCGCTGTTGGCTGAACGCGGCACGTTGGAGGATCCGAACCTGTTCATCCGCCGCATGAATAAGTTGCTGTCCGCCTAAAGTTGAAGATATGCGCCCTTAACGGCACCGTTAGGGGCGCATTTTCGGTTTTTCCCCACCTTTTCTCGCCTTTTGTTCGTCGGTTTTTTTGCACATTCCGCAATCGATTTCCTTCGCGCGCCTTGAGCCTGCCCCCCCTGAAATGGTATCGTTGAGCGTTTTCGCAATTTTATAAAAACTACATAGCAAGGGGATTTACGCAATGCGTATCATTCTGCTGGGCGCTCCGGGCGCTGGTAAAGGTACTCAGGCTCAATTCATCATGGAGAAATACGGCATTCCGCAAATCTCCACCGGTGATATGTTGCGCGCAGCCGTGAAGGCCGGCAGTGAACTGGGCAAGCAGGCGAAAGAGATCATGGACGCCGGCAAGCTGGTGACCGATGAACTGGTGATCGCGCTGGTCAAAGAGCGCATCGCTCAGGAAGATTGCCGCAAGGGCTTCCTGCTGGACGGTTTCCCACGCACCATTCCGCAGGCTGACGCGATGAAAGAAGCCGGCATCAACGTGGACTTCGTGCTGGAGTTCGACGTGCCGGACGAGCTGATCGTTGACCGCATCGTTGGCCGCCGCGTGCACGCGCCGTCTGGCCGCGTATACCACGTGAAGTTCAATCCGCCGCAGGTGGAAGGCAAAGACGACGTGACCGGCGAAGAGCTGACCACGCGCAAGGACGATCAGGAAGAGACCGTACGCAAGCGTCTGGTGGAATACCATCAGATGACCGCGCCGCTGATCTCTTACTACAGCAAAGAAGCGGCAGCGGGCAACACCCAATACCGCAAAATCGACGGCACCCGCAAGGTGGCCGAAGTGAGCGCAGAGCTGGCGACCATCCTCGGTTGATCGCAAGCGCATTGTGCATGACGCCGGGCCCGTGGCTCGGCGTTTTTTTTGCCGTTTTGCCGCCAAATTGTGATCGCGGCGGCTTGTTGCAACCGTGCCCGTTAATCGCCCACGCCAAATGGCGTATAACAAGCCTGCGTTTTCACCCTCAGCAGGGAGCCGGGCATGCTCAGACAAACCAATCTTCTGGCGGAAGCCACCGCGCGCCAGATCGTCCAGCGGGCGATGGGCATCATCAGCCATTCCGTCAACGTGATGGACAGCAACGGCGTGATCATCGCCTCCGGCAACCCGCAGCGCCTGTTCCAGCGCCATGAAGGCGCGGTGCTGGCGCTGGCGGAGAATCGGGTGGTGGAAATCGACCGCGCCACCGCCGAGCACCTGAAGGGCGTGCGGCCCGGCATCAACCTGCCGTTCAGCTTTCGTAACCAGCGGGTGGGGGTGATTGGCATTTCCGGCGAACCGGCCGAGGTGCGCGCCTACGCCGAGTTGGTCAAGATGGCGGCGGAGATGATGGTAGAGCAGGCGGCGCTGCTGGATCAGCACCAGTGGGAAAAGCGCTATCGGGAAGAGCTGGCGAACCAGCTGTTGCAGCCGCAGCCGAACACGGCGTCGCTGGAAGCGATGGCGGCGTATCTGGGATTGGATCTGCGCCAGACGCGCATCGTGTGGATCGTCGAGCTGCAAGAGGCGCAGCCGCACCTGTTGCGCGAGCTGTTGGCGGAGCTGGAGGCCACCCAGCGCGACGCGTTGATCGCCATTACCGGCTTCAATGAAATGACCCTGTTGCGCCCGGCCTGCATGGCTCAGGGCGAATGGAGTTTGAAGCTGGAGCGCCAGCAGGCGCAGCGTTTGCAAAATCAGCTTAAACACCGCTTTCGGGTGCGGCTGATCGTCGGCGGTTTTTATGACGATCCGCAAAGCGCCTACCGTTCCAGCCTGACGGCGCGCGCCACCCAGGCAATGGCGCAGCGCCTGAAACTGCGTCACGCCACGCTGTTCTACCACGACTATCCGTTGCCGTCGCTGCTGTGCGATCTGGGAGAGGACTGGCGCGCGCAAGAGCTGGGGCGCCCCTGGCGGACGCTGGGCGAACAGGATGAAAAAGGCGTGCTGCGCAGTACGCTGCGCCACTATTTTTCGCAGAATTGTGATCAGACGCAGACCGCCGCGCAGCTGCATATTCACGTCAATACCCTGCGTTATCGCCTGCAGCGCATTGAAGCGATAACCGGCATGAAAATCAATCAATTAACTGACTCTCTGCGGTTGTTTATCGGCATGCTGATGCACGACTGAGTTGTGCCAACCCACAAATTCCGCGCCGTTCCCCCGGCGCTTTTTTGTTGTTTCCCCTCAGGTCAACGCCGGACGCGCGCGATATGTTGGCCTGCACATCAACCACGGAGAAAACAACAATGACAACCGTATCCACTCTGGGGGCGCTGGTGGCGTTAGCCGTCGCCATCGTCCTGATTCTACGCAAGGTGCCGCCGGCTTACGGCATGATCGCCGGCGCGCTGGCGGGCGGGCTGTGCGGCGGCGCCGACCTGGTGCAGACCGTGACGCTGATGATCGGCGGGGCGCAGGGCATCACCAACGCCGTGATGCGCATTTTGGCGGCGGGGGTATTGGCCGGGGTGCTGATCGAATCCGGCGCGGCGCACACCATCGCCGAAACCATCGTGCGCAAGGTGGGCGAAACCCGCGCGTTGCTGGCGCTGGCGGTGGCTACACTTATCCTGACGGCGGTGGGGGTGTTTATCGATGTGGCGGTGATCACCGTCGCGCCGATCGCGCTGTCGATCGCCCAGAAGGCCGGCATTTCACGCGCGGCGATCCTGCTGGCGATGATCGGCGGCGGCAAGGCCGGCAACGTGATGTCGCCTAACCCGAACACCATTGCGGCGGCGGACAACTTCCATGTGCCGCTCACTTCGGTGATGATGGCCGGCATCGTGCCGGGCCTGTGCGGCCTGGTGGTGGCCTATCTGCTGGCGCGTCGCCTGAGCGATAAAGGCAGCAGGGTGATGGCCGAAGAGCTGACTCAGCATGCCGAAGGAGCGCGGCCGGGTTTTGCTGCGGCGATCAGCGCGCCGCTGGTGGCGATCCTGCTGCTGTCGCTGCGGCCGATCGCCGGGATCGCCGTCGATCCGCTGATCGCGCTGCCGGCCGGCGGGTTGGCGGGTGCGCTGCTGATGGGGCGCATTCGTCAGTGCAATCAGTTTATGGTTTCCGGCCTGTCGCGCATGGCGCCGGTGGCGATCATGCTGCTCGGCACCGGCACATTGGCGGGCATCATCGCCAATTCGGCGCTGAAGGATGTCTTGATTAACGGCTTAACGCACACCGGGCTGCCGGCCTGGCTGCTGGCGCCGCTGTCCGGCGCGCTGATGTCGATGGCGACCGCCTCGACCACCGCCGGCACCGCCGTCGCCTCCGGGGTGTTCAGCTCCACGCTGCTGGAACTGGGGGTGAGCGGGTTGGCCGGCGCGGCGATGATCCACGCGGGCGCCACGGTGCTGGATCACCTGCCGCATGGCAGTTTCTTCCACGCCACCGGCGGCAGCGTCAATATGGCGGTGCACGAGCGGCTCAAGCTGCTGCCGTATGAAACGTTGGTGGGGTTCACCATCGCGGCAATCTCGGCGCTGATGTTTGGCGTATTTAACCTGGCGGGATAAGGAACAGTGATGAAAGCGCTGAAAAAAGTGGTTATTGCTCCGGATTCTTTCAAAGAGAGCCTGAGCGCGCTCGGCGTCGCCGACGCCATCGAACGGGGATTCCGTCAGATTTATCCGCAGGCGCACTACGTGAAGCTGCCGATGGCGGACGGCGGCGAAGGCACGGTGGAGTCGATGGTGGCGGCCACCGGCGGCGAGATCGTCCAGGTAACGGTCACCGGGCCGCTGGGGGAGCCGGTACAGGGATTCTATGGTCTGCTGGGCGACGGCGAAACCGCGGTGATTGAAATGGCCGCCGCCTCCGGACTGCATTTGGCGCCGCCCAACCGGCGCGATCCGCGCATCACCACCAGTTACGGCACCGGCGAACTGATGCTGGCGGCGCTGGAACGCGGCGTGAAGGCGATCATTCTCGGCATCGGCGGCAGCGCCACCAACGACGGCGGCGCTGGGATGATGCAGGCGCTGGGCGTTAAATTGCTGGATAAGGATGGTCGCCCGCTGCCGGTGGGCGGCGCGGCGCTGGCGCAGCTGGCGCACCTCGATCTCGCCGGGCTGGATGCGCGTTGGCAACGGGTGAGCGTGACCGCCGCCTGCGACGTCGATAACCCGCTGTGCGGCGAAAAGGGCGCGTCGGCGGTATTCGGGCCGCAGAAGGGGGCGACGCCGGAGATGGTGGCGCAGCTCGATGCAGCGCTGCATCACTATGGCGAACTGCTGGAACGGGAAACCGGCCGCGCCGTGCTGACCCAGCCAGGGGCGGGTGCGGCGGGCGGCATGGGGGCGGCGCTGCTTGGCATGCTCGACGCGCGTTTGCGGCCGGGCATCGAGATCGTCACTGAAACCCTGCGCCTGGATGAGGCGGTGCGCGATGCCGATCTGGTGATCACCGGCGAAGGGCGGCTGGACAGCCAGTCGATTCACGGCAAAACACCGATCGGCGTGGCGCGGGTGGCCAAGCGTTACGGCGTGCCGGTGATCGCCATCGCCGGCAGCCTGACGCCGGATTATTCGGTGGTGCATCAACACGGCATCGATGCGGCGTTTTCGGTGCTCGATCGCATTGTGACGCTGGAAGAAGCGCTGGCGGGCGCCGATCGCAATCTGCAGGTGACGGCGCGCAACGTGGCGGCGGTATGGCAGCTGGCGCAAGGAAGAAGCCCACAGGCATAGCCTGTTGCTGTTATCGGTTTCGATGCAGGACTTTTCCGTTACAATAGCCGGCATTAATGGCTGCTGACATCCCGACCCAGAACGGAATGCCGGCCGGAAAGGAAATGAGGGGAACTGAGATGAAGCAAGAGAAACACGGCGTATTGCTGGTGAACCTGGGCACGCCAGATGCGCCGACCTCGTCGGCGGTCAAACGCTATCTGAAGGAATTCCTCAGTGACGATCGCGTGGTCGACACGGCGCCGCTGATCTGGTGGCCGATCCTCAACGGCGCGATCTTGCCGATCCGTTCGCCGCGCGTGGCGAAACTCTATCAGTCGGTGTGGATGGAAGAAGGCTCGCCGCTGCTGGTGTACAGCCGCCGCCAACAGCGGGCGCTGGCGGCGCGCATGCCGAATACGCCGGTGGAGCTGGGCATGAGCTACGGTTCGCCGAGCCTGGCGGAAGCCATCGACAAGCTGCTGGCGCAGGGCGTGACCAACCTGGTGGTGCTGCCGCTCTATCCGCAATATTCCTGTTCCACCAGCGCGGCGGTATGGGATGGCGTGGCGCGGGTGCTGAAAGGTTATCGCCGCTTGCCTTCTGTGGCCTTCATTCGCGATTACGCCGAACACCCGGCCTATATCGCCGCGCTGCAACAAAGCGTGGAGCGCTCGTTCGCCGAGCACGGCCAGCCGGATCGGCTGGTGCTGTCTTTCCACGGCATCCCCAAACGTTATGCGCGGCTTGGCGACGACTACCCGCAGCGCTGCGAGGATACGCTGCGAGCGCTGAGCGCCGCGTTGCCGCTGGCGCCGGAGCGGGTGATGATGACGTACCAATCGCGCTTCGGCCGCGAGCCTTGGCTGACGCCGTATACCGATGAAACCCTGAAGGGGTTGCCGGCGCAGGGCGTGAAGCACATTCAACTGATTTGCCCCGGCTTCTCGGCAGACTGCCTGGAAACGCTGGAAGAGATCAAAGAGCAGAACCGCGAGATATTCCTCAAGGCGGGCGGCGAGAAGTTTGAATACATCTCTGCGTTGAACGACGAGCCGGCGCATATCGACATGATGCAGCAGCTGGTGGCGCAACGTCTGTAATCATCCATAATCTGTCTATTAGGTGCATCGTGATCGGGCGGGGATGTGTTAACATTCTCCGCTTGTTAAACCGTCACCACCGCCAATCACATGAAATTTCCTGGTAAACGCAAGTCCAAACACTATTTTCCGGTGAGCGCCCGCGATCCGCTTCTGCAGCAGGCCCAGCCCGAAAGTGAAATCAGCACCTCGTATATTGTCGGCATCGACCAGACGCTGGTGGATATCGAGGCAAAAGTGGACGATGCTTTTGTCCAGCGTTACGGCCTGAGCCTGGGCCACTCTCTGGTGATCGAAGACGACGTCGCCGAGGCGCTGTATCAGGAACTGAATGAAAACAACCTGGTCACCCATCAGTTCGCCGGCGGCACCATCGGCAATACCATGCACAACTATTCGGTGCTGGCGGACGATCGTTCGGTACTGCTCGGCGTGATGTGCAGCAACGTGAAAATCGGCAGCTACGCCTACCGTTATCTGTGCAATACCTCCAGCCGCACCGATCTTAACTATTTGCAGGGTGTTGATGGCGCCATCGGCCGCTGTTTCACGCTGATCGGCGAAAGCGGCGAGCGCACCTTCGCCATCAACCCTGGCCAGATGAACCAGCTGCGCCCGGAAAGCATTCCTGAAGAGGTGATCGCCGGCGCGTCGGCGCTGGTGCTGAGCTCTTATCTGGTGCGCTGCAAGGAAGGGGAGCCGATAAAGGACGCGACCCTGCAGGCGATCGAGTACGCCAAAAAACACGATGTGCCGGTGGTGCTGACGCTGGGCACCAAGTACGTGATCGCCGACAACCCGCAGTGGTGGCGCGACTTCCTGAAGGAAAATGTGACGATTCTGGCGATGAACGAAGACGAAGCGCTGGAGCTGACCGGGCTGAGCGATCCGCTGACCGCGTCGGACATGGCGCTGGAGTGGGTGGATCTGGTGCTGTGCACCGCCGGGCCGAATGGCCTGTATATGGCGGGCTACACCGAAGAAGCCAATAAGCGCCAGACCCAGCACCCGCTGTTGCCGGGGCATATCGCCGAGTTCAACCGCTACGAGTTCAGCCGCGCCATGCGCCGCGAGCACTGTGAAAATCCGCTGCGCGTTTATTCGCACATCGCGCCGTATATGGGCGGGCCGGAGAAGATCATGAACACCAACGGCGCCGGCGACGGCGCGCTGTCGGCGTTGCTGCACGATATCGCCGCCAACGGTTATCACCGCCATAACGTGCCGAACTCCAGCAAGCACGTGCGCAGTTACCTGACATACTCTTCGTTGGCGCAGGTGTGCAAATACGCCAACCGCGTCAGCTACCAGGTGTTGAACCAGCATTCGCCGCGTCTCACTCGCGGCCTGCCGGAGCGCGAAGACAGCCTGGAAGAGTCCTATTGGGAGCGTTAACCCGCTGAAAAAGAAAAGGTCCGGCATGCCGGACCTTTTTTTATGCGCGGTGCCTCAGATCGGGCAGCCCCCCATTTTTTCTTCTTCGCTCAGGGTGTCCAGCTGCAGGATGTTCAGCATGCTGTTAGCGATCTCCCGTTCGCCCATCACCACCTGATTGGCGCCGCGATCGGTGATGTAGGCCACCTCGTCGTCGTAGTGGGCGCGGGCGATGATCTCGATGTTCGGCCGCTTGGCGCGCGCTGAGGCGACGATTTCGCCGGCCTCGTAGCCATTCGGGATGGTCAGCAGCAGCCAGCGCGCGCAGTCGAGCCGCGCCAGATCCATCACTTCCGGATTGGCGGCGTTGCCCAGCACCGTCTTGATACCCTGTTCGCGCAGCGCTTCCACCCGCGGGCGGGAATTCTCGATCACCACCAGCGGAATGCCCGCCTCGGCCAGTTTGCCGCCCAGCAGGCTGCCGACGCGGCCGTAGCCGACCACCAGCGCGTGATTGCACATATCCACCGGGATCTGTTTCTCTTCTTCCACCGCCTCTTCGAGGATTTGCTCTTCGATGGTTTCGGTTTTGGCCAGATAGCGTTCCAGCAGGGTGAACAACAGCGGGTTGAGCATGATGGACAGGATGGCGCCGGCCAGCACCAGATTGCGGCCGTGCTCCGACATCATGCCGAGCGCGATGCCGAGGCCCGCCAGAATAAAGGCGAACTCGCCGATCTGCGCCAGGCTGGCGGAAATGGTCAGCGCGGTGCGCTTGGAGTGACCGAACATTTTCACCAGCAGGAACGCGGCGGCGGATTTGCCGAACACGATGATCGCCAGCGTCGCCAGCACCGCCAGCGGTTCGTTAATCACGATCATCGGATCGAACAGCATGCCGACCGAGACGAAGAACAGCACCGCGAACGCATCGCGCAGCGGCAGGGTGTCGTGCGCCGCGCGGTGGCTCAGTTCGGACTCGTTCAGCACCATGCCGGCAAAGAAGGCGCCCAGCGCGAAGGAGACGTCGAACAGCTTCACCGCGCCGTAGGCGATGCCGAGCGCCAGCGCCAATACCGCCAGGGTGAACAGCTCGCGCGAGCCGGTGCTGGCGGTTTTCGACAGGATCCATGGCACCAGGCGGCGGCCGACCACGATCATCAGCGCGATGAAGGCGATGACTTTACCGATGGTCAGCGCCAGCTCCATCAGCAGCTGGCTGCTGCTGGCGTTGTCGTTGCCCAGCATATTGCCGAAGGCCGGCAGCAATACCAGCGTCAGCACCATCGCCAAATCTTCGACGATCAGCCAGCCGATGGCGATTTGCCCGCGCTGGCTGTCGATCAGTTGCCGTTCCTCCAGGGCGCGCAGCAGCACCACGGTGCTGGCGGTGGAGAGGCAGAGGCCGAACACCAGACCGGAGATCAGATCCCAGCCGAGCAGCTTGGACAGCCCCATACCGAGCAGGGTAGCGACGGCTATCTGCGCCACGGCGCCGGGAATGGCGATAGATTTTACTGCGAGGAGGTCTTTCAAAGAGAAGTGCAGGCCAACACCGAACATCAACAGGATAACGCCGATTTCCGCCAGTTCCGGCGCCAGTGAGGTGTCGGCGACGAAACCGGGGGTGAACGGGCCGGCGAGCACCCCTGCGGCCAGATACCCCACCAGAGGGGAAATGCGCAGGCGGTTCGCCAGCATGCCGAGGAGGAAGGCGAGTACTAACCCTCCGACGATGGTGGTGATGAGCGGTGTTGAATTATGCATCCATACTCCTTCTGGCTATGCATCGCGGCACGGGAGAATCGCAACAAAGTTACGAAAAGATACATTTAGTTTATTGCATTTGTTCGCGGCTTGCTTGGCTAATTTGGCCTTTTCTGTAAAAAAACAGAGGATCTCACTTAAGGCGCGGCAATGAGGGGGTTTTGGGCCAGATAAACCAAATACCATTGATTTATCCGTAGGATAACCCGGATGAATAAATAATTTCATCCGGGCGGTTCGCGGGGTTATTGCGGTTTATGCTCCATATTGGGCAGTAATGCGGTGATAATGCCGATCAGCGGCAGGAAAGCACAGATTTGGTAGACCAGTTCGATACTGGTCAAATCGGCGACATAACCAAGAACTGCCGCACCTAACCCGCCCATACCGAAAGCAAAACCGAAGAATAAGCCGGAAACCATGCCCACTTTACCGGGGATCAGCTCCTGAGCGTAGACCAGAATGGCGGAGAACGCCGAGGCGAGAATAACCCCGATGATCACCGTTAAAATGCCGGTCCAATAGAGGGATGCATAGGGTAAAACAAGGGTAAACGGCGCAGCGCCGAGAATAGAGCCCCAAATCACATATTTACGTCCTATCTTGTCGCCAAGAGGCCCGCCGATAATGGTGCCAGCCGCTACCGCGAAAAGGAAAGCGAACAGATGAATTTGGGCATTCTGCACCGAAACGCCGAACTTATGTATCAGATAAAAGGTGTAATAGCTGCTGATGCTGGCCAGATAGAAGTATTTGGAGAAAATCAGCACCAGCAGGATGCCCAGCGAGTAGGCGACGGTACGTTTTGGCAGCGGTTTCAGCAGCGACGGGCTTTTCGGCTGCCCTTTAGTTGCCCGATGCTGATGTTGATACCACTTGCTGACCTGCAGCAACACCACGATCGCCAGCAGCGCCGCCAGCGAGAACCAGGCGACGTTGCCCTTGCCATAAGGCGCGATGATCAGCGCCGCCAGCAGCGGGCCGAGCGAGCTGCCGAAGTTGCCGCCGACCTGGAACAGCGACTGCGCCAGGCCGTGCCGCCCGCCGGAGGCCATGCGCGCCACGCGCGAGGATTCCGGGTGGAAGACCGATGAGCCGGTGCCCACCAGCGCCGCCGCCAGCAGCACCAGCGGGAAGGTGCTCGCCACCGACAGCAGCAGCAGGCCGGACAGGGTAAAGCCCATGCCGATCGGCAGCGAGTAAGGCTGCGGGTGTTTATCGGTGTAATACCCGATCAATGGTTGCAGCAGCGAGGCCGTTAGCTGATAGGTCAGGGTAATCATGCCGATCTGCACGAAGCTGAGGTGGAAATCGGCTTGCAGGATCGGGTAAATCGCCAGGATCAGCGACTGGATCATATCGTTGAGCAGGTGAGACACGCTGATGGCGCCAAGGATGGAGAAGGCGGTTCCCTTCACCGTACTGCCCTTGGCGGGCGGCATCGCGCTTTGGCTACTGTCGGTCATATTATTATTAGCCTGATAAGTTGTTGAGCACAGAGATGACATCTTAGGCAGGACGTTCAATTTTTACCATATCTGAAATAATCAGACTCACATCGCAAAAATTTGAAATCAGCTGTCATTAATTCGCGCTACAATTTCGGCCTCATCATAAAAGCCATTTAATACACGGAGATCCGCCATGCGTTTTTCGCTGAAAACCACCGCATGCGCGTTGGCCGTTTCCCTGACGTTGCTGTCGGGGGCCGCCAGTGCCTGGGAAAAGGATAAGACCTACGCCATTACCATTCTGCACACCAACGATCATCACGGTCACTTCTGGCAGAACGATCACGGTGAATATGGCCTGGGCGCGCAGAAAACGCTGGTGGACGGCATTCGTCAGGAAGTGGCGGCGCAGGGCGGCAGCTTGCTGTTGTTGTCCGGCGGCGATATCAACACCGGCGTGCCAGAATCGGATCTGCAGGACGCCGAGCCGGACTTCCGCGGCATGAACCTGGTGGGTTACGACGCGATGGCGATCGGCAACCACGAATTCGACAACCCGCTGAGCGTGCTGCGCCAGCAGGAGAAGTGGGCGACCTTCCCGCTGCTGTCCGCCAATATCTATCAGAAAAGCACCGGCCAGCGCCTGTTCAAGCCTTACGCCTTGTTCGACAAGCAGGGCATCAAGATTGCCGTGATCGGCCTGACGACCGACGACACCGCCAAGATCGGCAACCCGGAGTACTTCACCGACATGGAATTCCGCGTGCCGGCGCAGGAAGCGAAGCAGGTGGTGGAGCAACTGCGTAAGGACGAGAAGCCGGACGTGATTATCGCCGCCACCCACATGGGGCACTATGACAACGGCGAACACGGCTCGAACGCGCCGGGCGACGTGGAGATGGCGCGCAGCCTGCCGGCCGGATATCTCGACATGATCGTCGGCGGCCACTCGCAGGATCCGGTGTGCATGGCCGGCGACAACCGCAAGCAGGCGGATTATGTGCCGGGCACGCCGTGCTCGCCGGATCGCCAGAACGGCACCTGGATCGTGCAGGCGCACGAGTGGGGCAAATACGTGGGGCGCGCCGATTTCGAATTCCGCAACGGCGAGCTGAAGCTGGTGCATTATCAGCTGATTCCGGTGAACCTGAAGAAGAAAGTGGAGAAAGCGGACGGCACCAGCGAGCGGGTGTACTACACCCAGCAGATTGCGGAAGATCCGACCATGATGAAGCTGCTGACGCCATTCCAGGATAAGGGCAAGGCGCAGTTGGAAGTGAAGATCGGCAGCGTCAACGGCAAGCTTGAAGGCGACCGCAGCAAGGTGCGCTTCGTGCAGACCAACCTGGCGCGGGTGATGCTGGCCGCGCAGAGGGAGCGCGCCGACGCCGACTTCGCCGTGATGAGCGGCGGCGGGGTGCGCGATTCAATTGAAAGCGGCGATATCACCTACAAGAATGTGCTCAAGGTGCAGCCGTTCGGCAACACCCTGGTGCATGTCGATATGAAAGGCCGCGAGGTTGAGCAGTACCTGGCGGTGGTGGCCAACATGAAGCCGGATTCCGGCGCCTACGCCCAGTTCGCCAACGTCAGCCTGGTGGCGGACGGCAAGGGCGTCAGCGAGGTGAAGATCAATGGCCAGCCGCTGCAGGCGGATAAAACTTACCGCATGGCGACGCTGAACTTCAACGCGCTGGGCGGCGACGGCTATCCGAAGCTGGACGGGCTGCCGAGCTATGTCAACACCGGCTTTATCGACGCCGAGGTGCTGAAGCAATACATCGAGAAACACTCGCCGCTGGATGCGGCGGCTTACGAACCGAAGGGCGAAATCGTTTATCGCTAATCGCCACCGCCGCGGCCTGCCCCCATGGGCGGGCCGCCTGTTTTCCCGCCGAAAACCCCGCCTCAAACGCACGCAAAAGTCGCCGCCGCCGCCTTCCAATGATAGCCTGAGCGACAATTTGGTTTTGATAACGCAAACAGGAAGATGACATGTTGAAAACCGCAGGCTGGCTGCTGCCCGCCATCGTGGCGCTGGCGGGGTGTTCGTCATCCGGCCCACGTCACGAACAAACCCTCAGCCAGGCGCTGGCGGCCATCGGCCAGGACAAGGCGTTGGCCGGGGCGTCGAGCGGCGTGATGGTGCGCGACGCCAACAGCGGCAAGGTGCTGTATCAGGCGCACGCGGATCAGCGTTTGGCGCCGGCTTCCAACATGAAGATGTTCACCTCTCTGGCGGCGTTCGGCGTGCTGGGGGCCGATTACCGCTTTGAAACCCGGCTGCTGACCGCCGGTAAACAGCGCGGCGACACCTTGCAAGGGGATCTCTATCTGCAGGGCAGCGGCGATCCGACGCTGCATCCGGACGATCTCGACACCTTCGCCGCGGCGCTGGCGCAGCGCGGCGTCCGTCATATACAGGGGCGGTTGTTGCTGGATGCCGGCGCCTTCGATCAGACGCCATTCGGCGCCGGCTGGAGCTGGGACGATGAACCTTTCGCCTTCGCTGCGCCGATCTCGGCGCTGAACTACGCCTTTACTCCCGGCGGCGATATCAACGTGGTGCAGGTGGCGGTGCGGCCGGGCGCCCGCGCCGGCGCGCCGGGACGGGCGAGCTTCTATCCCGCCAATGACGCGGTGACGCTGGTCAACCGCACCACCACCGGCAGTGACACCGCGCTGACGTACGAGCGCCGGCCGGGCAGCAACCGGATCGTGGTCAGCGGCACCATCGCCGCGCAGGCGGAGGCCAGCTCGCGATTGATTACCGTCGATCAACCGTCCCTCGTCGTCGGCGCCTTATTGCAACATGCCCTGCGCGCGCACGGCATCACCCTGCGCGGCAAGGTTGACGAGGGCGTGACGCCGGCCGGCGCACAGCTGCTGGCGGAAAAAACCTCGCCGCCGCTCTCCCGCCTGGTCGTCACCTTCCTGAAAGTCTCCAATAACGGCTACGGCGAGATATTGACCAAGGCGATGGGCCGCAAGACGCAGGGTAAAGGGGATTGGGCCGCCGGCCTTCAGGCGATAAACGGATTTGTGCAAAGTCAGGGCGTCGCGGCCGACGCCTATCGCCAGGTGGACGGTTCAGGGCTGTCGCGCATGAACCAGATCACGCCGCAACAGCTGACGACGCTGCTGCTGGCGGCCAGAAAACAGCCGTGGTTCGCCGACTGGTATCACGCCTTGCCCATTGCGGGCGAGCCGGGATTGCTGGTGGGCGGCACGCTGCGTAACCGCATGGTGAACAGCGCGGCGGCAGGGCGCGCCCACGCCAAGAGCGGTTCCATGACCGGCGTATCGTCGCTCAGCGGCTATGTCGATTCGGCGACCGGTCGGCCGCTGGCATTCGCCATCATCAGCAATAACTATTTGGTGCCCGGCGCGAAGGTGAAGGCGCTGGAGGACCGCCTGGTGGAAACGCTGGCGGCCTGTGACGCCACGGTGGCGTGCCGCTGAGCGCGCGGCGTCAGTCGCGTTTGGCGATGTCGGCGAAGCTGCCGGCCAGCAGGCGGCACAGATCGGCGGCGGCCAACTCGATGTCCAGCCCGCGTTTGCCGCCGGAAACATAGATGGTGGTGAACGCTTGCGCCGGGCTGTCGATCACCGTCGGCAGCCGTTTTTTCTGCCCCAGCGGGCTGATGCCGCCCACCAGATACCCGGTGACGCGCTGCGCCAGCTGCGGATCGGCCATCTCGGCCTTTTTGGCGCCGAGGGCGCGGGCGACCTTTTTCAGATCCAACTGGGTTGCGACCGGCGTGACCGCCACCGCCAGGTGTTTGGCGTCGCCGTTCAGCGCCACCAGCAAGGTTTTGTAAACCCGATCGGCATCCAGCCCCAGCTTTTTCACCGCTTCGTCACCGAAGTTGGTTTCGTCACTGTCGTGGTGATAAGGATGAAGGGTGAAGGCGACCTTTTGTTTCTCAAGCAGAACGACTGCGGGCGTCATGATGTGTTGTCCAAAATGTCCCCAGCGGGGAAAGGGTGATAACCAGCCTTAAAAATACAAAAATCCAACCTGCCCGGCAACCTGAGCGGCTGTTACATAAAGCGGGTTGCCAAGATATTCACCGGGTTGCTACCCTGTTTACTGTAACCGTTAACACGGTTGCTATGCGTATAACTAGAATACAAGAAATTCCTCTTTGACTGGCCAATAGCGATATTGGCCACTTTTTTACCCCTGCGGCTGCAGCATCGCCGGCAGGTTATCCTCGCCGTACAGGTGCAATGCGCCAACCGCCACCACATAGTCACCGGCCGGCAGCGCCTCCAACTGACGCCGCCAGTCTCGATTGCGCTGATGCATCAGCACGTCGTACAGCCCGGCGCTGAAGGTGGCCGGCAGCGTGTCCAGCGTGCCGCGCGGTTTGGCGTCCAGCCACCAGCTCACCATGGTTTGCAGCAGCCGCGCGTTGGTATGCCAGTGTTCCAGCGTATCGCGCAGCAGCGCGATGCCGCCTTCCGGCAATTGTTCCAGCATCGCCAGCTGCTGCTGCGCGCCTTCCAGTTCGATCACCGGTTTGTCCTGCGCCCGGGCGGCCTGCAGCAGCTGATAGTCCACGCCATATTCCGCGCGCAGCCCCAGACGCTGAGCCTGGCGCGCCTGCATCATCAGCGCCACCTGCCAGCCGGGCAGGGTGGCGAAGGTGTGCGGGTCGGCGCCTAACTCATGGCACAGCGCCAACAACCGTTGATAATCTTCGGCGGACAGGCGCTGTTCCAGCGCCGGCTGCAGTTCGGCGTGGTCGAAAGGGGAGGCGGAGTCGGTGATATCGGCTTCGACGATCAGCGCGTCGGCCTGCTGCAGCCGGGCGGCCAGCCGGGGCGGCAACGGCGACATATCGACGGTGCCCATATGGATGCTGCCTACCAGATGCAGCCGACGATCGCCTGGCAGAGTGATGTCCAGCGCCGGATAAGCGTAACGTTTGGGGGAAATCAGGCCGAGAAAGGCGGCGAGGCGGCGTAACAGTTGACCCATACGGCGTGGCTCCTGAATAACGGGTGCGCGTTTCAGCATGAAAGGCGAGGGGAAATCGTCATTCATGCTAAACGCTATCCGCCGCGCAGGAAAGCCCGGAAAACGGCGGGGCGCCATGACGGCGCCCCGGAGCTTACTTCCTGGGTTTAAAACGCAGCAGCCGGTTGGCGTTGCTGACCACGGTAATGGACGACAGCGCCATCGCCGCGCCCGCCACCACCGGGCTGAGCAGCGTGCCGGTCAGCGGGTAGAGCACGCCGGCGGCGATCGGGATGCCCAGCGTATTGTAGATAAAGGCGCCGAACAGGTTCTGCTTCATGTTGCGCAGCGTGGCCTTCGACAGTTCCACCGCATCCGCCACGCCGTGCAGGCTGTGGCGCATCAGGGTGATGGCGGCGGTCTCGATGGCGATGTCGCTGCCGCCGCCCATCGCGATGCCCACGTCGGCCTGCGCCAGCGCCGGGGCGTCGTTGATGCCGTCGCCGACCATCGCCACGCGCTGGCCCTGCGCCTGCAGCTGCTTGATCGCCGCCGCTTTGCCGTCCGGCAGCACGCCGGCAATCACCCGATCGATACCGGCCTCTTTGGCGATGGCGTTGGCGGTTACCGGGTTGTCGCCGGTCAGCATCACCAACTGATACCCCTGTTGGTGCAGGCGCTGCAGCGCCGCGACGCTGTCCTCGCGCAGCGGATCGCGAATGGCGAACAGCGCGGCCGGTTTACCGTCCACGGCCAGCAGCACCGGCGTCACGCCGCGTTCGGCCTGGGCGCGCATCGGCGCTTCCAGTTCGGCGGTCGCGACCTGA
Source organism: Serratia sp. JKS296 (assembly GCF_900215445.1). NCBI lineage: Bacteria > Pseudomonadati > Pseudomonadota > Gammaproteobacteria > Enterobacterales > Yersiniaceae > Serratia > Serratia sp. JKS296. Next base: position 3,898,606 of record NZ_OCMX01000001.1, on the reverse strand, counting down.
TGCTGCTCCAGCAGCGCGGCGTTGCCCAACAGCACCTGCACGCCGTCGATCTCCCCGCTGACGCCGGCGCCGCGCAGGGTGCGGAACTGCGCTACCTGCGGCAGCGTTTGCCCGGCGGCGCGTTCCATGATGGCGCGCGCCAGCGGGTGGTTGGAGCCTTGTTCCAGCGCGGCGGCCCAGCCGATCGCCTGCTGTTCGCTGACCTGATTGAAAGTGAGGATCTCCACCACCTGCGGTTTCCCTTCGGTCAGGGTGCCGGTTTTGTCGAACACCAGGGTGTCCAGCTGGCTGGCCTGCTGCAGGGCGTCGGCGTCGCGCACCAGCACGCCGAACTCCGCCGCGCGGCCGACGCCGGAGATGATCGACATCGGCGTTGCCAGGCCCAATGCGCACGGGCAGGCGATGATCAGCACCGTGGTGGCGATCACCAGCGTATAGACCAGCCGCGGCTGCGGGCCGAAGAAGTACCACATCGCCGCGCTGAACAGCGCGATCGCCACCACCGCCGGCACGAACACTGCCGAGACGCGGTCGGCCAGTTGGCCGATCGCCGGTTTACTGCTCTGCGCCTGACGCACCAGTTTGATGATGCGCGCCAGCGTGGTTTGGCTGCCGATGGCGGCGGCGCGGAACAGCACGCTGCCGTCGTCGACCACCGTCCCGGCATGCACCGTATCGCCGGGGCCTTTCTGCTGCGGCACCGCTTCGCCGGTCAGCATCGCTTCATCGAGCCAGACTTCGCCCTGCTCGATTTCACCGTCGACCGGCACGCGATCGCCGGTGGTCAGCCGCAGCGTCATGCCGAGCTGCACCTCCGCCAGCGGGATATCGCGCTCGCCGTCGTCGGTCACCAGGCGCGCGGTGGGCGGCGTCAGATCCAGCAGCCGCTCCAGCGCCTGTGAAGAACGCTGACGGGCGCGCTGCTCCAGCGCATGGCCGAGGTTGATCAAACCGATGATCATCGCGCTGGCCTCGTAATAGAGGTGGCGCGCCGCCATCGGGAAGAAATCGGGCCAAATGTTGACGGCGATCGAGTAAAGCCAGGCGGCGCCGGTGCCGAGCGCCACCAGGGTGTCCATGGTGGCGCTGCCGTTCATCAGCGCGCGCCAGGCGTTGCGGTAGAAGTGCCCGCCGGCGAACACCATCACCGCCAGGGTGATGACGCCGACCAGCAGCCAGGGGCGCTGGGTTTCCGGCGTCAGCGTCATGCTGCCGCCGAACAGCCCCCAGGCCATCAGCGGGATACCCAACGCCAGACCGAGCGCCGCCTGCCAGCTAAAGCGCTTCATGTTGGCGCGTGCGGTCTGCTGCTGGCGCTCGCGGCGTTCGGTCTCGTCCTGAATCATCTCGGCGCCGTAGCCGGCTTTTTCCACCGCCGCCACCAGCGCTTGCGCATCGGCGGCGCCGGTCACCAGCGCGCTGCGTTCCGCCAGGTTGACGCGCGCGTGCTCTACGCCGGGTACGCTTTGCAGCGCCAGCTGCACTTTATTGACGCAGCTGGCGCAGGTCATGCCGCTGAGCAGCAGCTGTACGCTGTCGTCCGCGCTGTCGGTTGCCGGAAGGGGAGATTGCGCCGCTGGCTGAACGTCCGGCAACGAAGGTGTTGCGTCAGCCAACGGCTCAGTTTTTGGGGCGGCGGCGCCCGCTACGCTGGCGTGATAACCGGCATCTTCCACCGCAGCGATCAGCGCCTGCGAATCGGCATCGCCATATACTTTCGCGCTGTCGATCTCGACCTCGGCGGCGAACACGCCCGGCACCGCTTCCAGCGCCTTGCGGGTGGTGCCGACGCAGTGCATGCAGCTCAGGCCGCTCAGCTGCAGTTCAGTATCGGCGTGCGGCGCGACTTCGGCCTGATAACCGGCGGCGATCACGCTGTCGATCAGCGCGCTGTCCGGTGCGTCGCCGGTCACTTTGGCGTAATGCACGTTAACGTCCGCCTGTTCGACATCGCTGCGGCTTTCCAGGGCTTTTTTCACCCGCTGCGCGCAGTTCATGCAGGACAGCCCCTGCAATGCCAGCATAGTGGTGTGTGACATGATTGGACTCCTTGCTTAGAAGGCGGTGTTTAAAGGTTGACCGCCTGACCTGTTTTCACTAAGAAGGGAGCTTAAACCTTCCAGCAAGGGTAAGGTCAAGGCGGTTTTTACTTGCGCGGGCGTGACGGTCGTTTTGTGTTGTATGACAAGGCGTTTTATCGGCGGCAGCGCGGTCGGCTTACCCGAACCGCGCTGCCGCGTTGGGGTTACAGCACGAAAGGAATGAAACACTTAACCTGACGTTTATAGTTGCGCCAGACCTCGCCGTAGCGCTTCTCGGCCATTTTCTCGCTTTTGGGAATGGCATCGGCGAAATACTGCACCAGGTTAGTCAGCGGTGCGATCAGGCCAAACAGGTTGCCGGCAAGCAGCCCGAAGCTGACGAAAATAAGAAAGTCGCCGAAATAATTCGGATGGCGCGCCAATCCCCAAAAGCCACTGTTCAGCAACCGGCCTTTATTGTTCGGATCCTGTTTGAAGCGCCGTTTTTGATAATCGCTGCCGAAGTGGAACAGCGTGCCTATCAGGTAGACCCCAATGGCCAGCCATTGCAGCGCGCCCCACGTCCCCTGCAGTTGGCTGGCCCAGTAAAAGGGCAGGCAGTACAGGCCGCCGAAGATCATGACCATCATCACCGCCAGCCAGGGCACCTGCTGCGTGGGCATCACGTCCTTGAGTTTGGCCGCGGCGGTGTTGCCGTACCAACGTGTCAGCACGATGTTCATGCGCAGCAGGTACAGGCCGACCATGAGAAGGATCAGGGCTTTGTGGCTCAGATCGCCCTCGCCGAAATAGCAATAGACCAGGGTAACCGGCCCCATGGCGTTGAACCCCCACAGGAACATCGGGCGAGTGTCTTGGGCGCCGCGGCTGGTAATAAACGCCAGCAGGGCAAGGATCAACAAAACAACGGCCAAAGCAATCCATACATTCATTGTGTTCTCCTCAGCGGATTAGGGGGAATCGTTCCCCGGGTGCGCGCATTCGCCGGATGGCGGCGCGGTCAAAATGCTTTGCCAACTGCGTCTGGGCGCTGCGCTGCCCCATTGTTGCAGGTGGCCGAAGCGGGCAAAAAACACCGGGGGAGCGCTGAGCGCCAGGGTTGCTGCGAGCTCGCGACGTGCCTCGGCGTGTTGCACCAGAACGCTGATCGGATGCAATCCCCAACCCCAGTGTTGCAGCGTGAGCCACAGACGCCCAAGCCGCATGCCGGTGGCGAACAGGTGCTCGGCACTTTCGTCGTTCAGACACAGCGCCAGGTATTGCGGGCCTTCCGCGACGCGTTGTGCCAGCCCTTGCGCCATATAAGCCGGCAGGCGCAGCCCGGTCGCCAGCCGGCTTAAGCGAGGATGAAACGCCACTTGAAAGAAGCGCTTGAATACTGGGGATACCGGGCCAAACAGGTGGTGCAGGTGAAAACCGTCGTCGGTAGGCTGCCGTTCGTTGAAGCGGATGTATTGATAGGTTTCCCGCCAGGCTTGGCGATCCGAGAAATCGAGCGCGGCGTGACGAGCGGTGAGCTGCGCGACCCGACGGCGAGCGCGTTCGTCACCTGCGATACTGAGTGAACTTGCCGTTCCGTCGAACAAGGTCTGCAGCTGCATCCGCTGCGCTTCATTGATTGGCGTAGGCTGATAGGCCGCCCGTGCGGTATGCCGCTCGCCGATCAGCTGCGCCAATTGGCGATGGGCGGCGCGATCGGGCGCGGCAGGCGCGGCGGGGGCAAAGCTCAGTAAATGCGTGGGGCCATTCTCCCAACGCCAGGCGAGAGGCGAGCCTGCACAGTCGAGCAGCGCGCTGAGGTACTCGAAGAAAATCCCGCAGCTCATCAGCATCTCGCGTTCCAGCGAAGGCAGGCTCTGCAAGGCGCGACGGCGGTCGATAGCCAACCGGCCACATCGGGCGTCGGCGTCATAGTGGAGAGACCAGGGTTGACAGTTGTGTGAAGAGGGCGCCTGCCGCGCGATGTCCACGGCCTGTTGCAGCGCTGCGGCGAAAAGGTCTTGGGTCATGATAAGGCTCCGAAAGCGGAAGGGGCGGGCAGTGAAAATACGGTAACGTTCGCTCTGAACGACATGCTCTCCTCCGCCGGAAAGCAGAGTGCGCATGCCCAGTCCAGGCTGCGCCACAGCCAGAAACGTCTGCTCGCCAAACTGCCGTCGGCGCTTGAGACCAACCCGGTGCGCCAGTCGATGCCGATCGTCCGCAATTCGTAGGGCAGACCGCGGCCGTGGCTTTTTAAAAATGCTTCGCGAATGGCCCAGACGGCGCAGGCCTGTATGCGTCCCAATCGCTGCTCCGCCTCGCTAAAGGCCCAGCGCAGCGCAGCGCCGGAGAAGGGGCGATAATGCTGCAGATCGATGCCGAGCGGGATATCGCCGGTGGCGCTGGCGTACCAGGCATGCGAATGGCTGAGGGAAACGTGGCGGCGTCCCAGCAGGAGGTGTTCGCCGAACGGTTGTCCACTCGCCTCATGGCGCAGCGTAAAGCCGGTCGCGTGCCCCTGGCACCATGTCCGGTTCAGCAGCGCGACGGCCTGCGCCCGCGCGAGGTTTTTCACCGCCGACAGATGCCGCAATCCCCGAACGGCGGCGCAGCGGTGGGTGCCGCCCAGGGCGATGACGATACGCGGCGCCACGCTAAGCTCGATAACCATCGGCAATGCGTTCTCCGCTGATTTCGTCAACGACTTCCGCCAACTGATTAAAGCGTTCAACCAGGCTTTGAAACAGCGGGGTTTGCATCTCGCGCTCGAACATTTTCAGCGAGTTCAGCTGAATGATTTCGATAAAGTGAAACGGCGCCTCCGCCGAAGGGCTGACTTCGATGACATCGAAGGCGCGTACCGCATCGAGGTGGCGGCAAGCCTGGTAATCGGTCGTCTCCACCCAGTCGCGAAACGCGGCGCGGTGGGCGATGTCTTTTAGCCGAATCTTATGGACGATAATGTGCATCTGGGCGGCCTTTTTAAACGGGTTGATGGATAAGCAAATGGTAATTGATGCCACCGGTGCCAAAGCCGTTGATCGCCGCCCGACGTCCGCCTTCACCGTGCGGCCAGTCGAGCGCGACTTGCGGGATTTCGGCCGGGATCGCCGCCAGCGGCAGTTCGGCATTCAATGTCGCCACCGGCGTGGGCGGGATTTGACCGTGTTCGAAAGCGCTCAGCACTTTGCACAGGCTGAGCGCGCCGGCGCCGGCGAAACAGTGGCCGAAGTTGTACTTCACCGAACCGATGTACAAAGGGGCGTGCGCGGCGCGGCGATACCCCTGATGCAATGACGCGACTTCTGCCCGATCGCCCAGTTCGGTGCCGGTGCCGTGCGCTTCGAGATACTGTATCTGGCGCGCTTCGACGGCGCTCAGGCTCTGGGTTTTTTCGATTGCCAACGCCTGACCCTCGGGATCGGGCGCGGTCATGGAATAGCTGTCGCAAGATCCCGATATCGCTTCGATGGTGGCGATGGCCCGCGATGTCGCCTGGCCGGTTAGAATGAAGAAGCCGCCACCGTCGCCGGGAGTAAAACCGTCGGCTTGTCGGGCGAAAGGTCGCATACGCGAAGCGGAAAGCATCATCTGCGCGCTGCACAGCACCATATCGCGTTCGAGCGTCGCCGTTTCTATGCCGCCGACGAGCACCGCATCGTAGCGGCCGGCCTGTAACGCCCTGACCGCATTGTGCAAGGCGGCCAGCGAACTGGCGCAGGCCGCCTCGACCGCGTAGCAGTCCGCCTCGACGCCGAGCTGTTGCGCCAACAGCTGCGCGGTGCCGAGGCCGCAGGCGCCATGCCAGCTCCAGCGGTTGATCGCGGGTTGGGGCGGTGGCGAAAGGGAGACGCCGGCGGGAGGCAATGCCGGCCACAGGGCGCGCATGGCCTGTTGTCGATCGGCGCTCAAAGACAGGTTGCTGGCGACGATAATGGCGATGCGTTCAAAGCATCGCAGGCTGTCGGGCCACGTCGCGCAGCCGTTGAGGGCGTGCAGTTGTGTGACGTCGAGGCGCTGTTTTTTGGCCGGCATCATAGGCCGCGTTAGCTCAAGCCGCACCGGATCGTGCGTTGGGAAGCACATGGCGTGAGCGGTGTAGGCGCTGAGCTTTTGCGGCGTGGGTCGCACGAAGGCGCCGGGGTGCAGCTGCTCGGGGCTGTGATCGCGCAGGGCGTCCTCCCCGTTGCGCAAGGCCTGCCAGAAACGCGCTTTATCCAGCCCCTGCGCGGTGATGGGCTGATAGTCGATGATGCTGATGCGTGGCGAAGCCGTCGGTTTTAATGAGGGGGGAGACGCCGCGTCGATCCGCCAGCGGTAGCCGGTGAACGAGTGGCCGGCGCACGCCTGTTGCCGTTGCAACAGCATGTCGAGGAGATGGCAGAAAACCTGATTGGCGCCGGCAAAATAGCCGGCGCTCGGCGCGGCATCCTGCCGTTCGGCGATCAGGGTCGACAAATGTGCGATCGCTGGCCATCCCTGTTCCTGAGCGACGTCCAGCGGGCAAACGACCAGGCTGATCGCGCCCTCCAGCCAACAGGCCGAAGAGGAAACGCCCTGCGCCAACAGCATGTCCGCCTGAGGTTGATGGTGGAAGCATTGTACGGCGGTCAGCACCGCCATGCGGCTGTCGGCATGGCGAAAACAGTCTTGCGCCAGCTGCAGCAAGCGCAGGCCGCCCAGATCGGCGCCGTCGAGGGTTTGGCATTTACCGCGCGTGCGGGCGAAATGGGCGATGCGCGCGGGAATGCTGGAGGCCATTTCCCCCACGCGATCGTGGGATGAACTGCCGAACGCCTGGGCCAGCGGCTGTTTGTAATCGTCAATCCGGCGCATGACCGCCGCCGGTGAGAGCCCCTGAACGTCAAGCCGTTCGGCCAGCCTGCGCAGCGCGCCGATTTTGGTGGCGTTGCGATAGGCCGCATCACTGCCCAAATGGGTGGCGCAAAATTGATCGCAGCGGTCGCGCAACGCGTCGGATAACGTCAGATGCTGCATGGCGGCGGAGGCGGCCTGCAGCGCCAGGCGGGTCTCGCGGCTGACCGCCAGTCGAAACAGCGGCGGGATGGCGAATTTTTTGAAATCAAACGCGGCGTCGTCGATCTGGCGGCCGCGGATCGGCGCGGCCGCATCGCTCCACGGCATCGGCGGCGGGGCGTCGAACAGCGCCGACCAGGCGGCGCCGTTGGACAGATCGATACGATCGATGCCGGGCAGTGCGCAGCCGATGCCGACCAGCGCCAGCGGCGCGGCATGAATTTCCTGGTTCATCGCGCATTCACCTCGGACAAACGTCCTCTGTCCACCTTGCCGTTCGCGTTGGTGGGCAGGCTGTCGGCGACCACCAGTTGGCTGGGGAGCATATAGGCGGGCAGCCTGGGCTGCAGGAACTGCTTGAGCTCCAGCAGGTTAGGGCGGAGCGCGCCGGGATGGAGGGTGATCACGGCGATCAGTTTTTGCTTCAGCTCGCCGAGCTCGACATACAGTGCGGCCTGGCAGACCGAGGGATGGTGATGAAGGATCGATTCTATCTCCCCCAATTCCACCCGGTAGCCGTTGATTTTCACCATGTCGTCCAGCCGGCCGCGGTAGACCAGCCCATTCGCCGTCGTCTCCACCCAGTCGCCGGTCGCGTGGCATTGGCGCGGATGCCATTGCGCTTGCCGCGATGAGGCGACGTTGCTGTAGCCGGGGGTAACGCACCGCCCGCCGATCAGCAATTCTCCGCGTCGGCCCGGCGTACCGTCAATCGGCTGCAGACGCCCCTGCTCATCGACCAACTGCGCCGTCAAGCCGGGCAGCGGATGGCCGATGGGGATCTGCTCCAGCGTCGCCAACTGCGTTCGATCCAGCGCGTAGGCGGTGCAGACATTGGTTTCCGTCGGGCCATACCAGTTGCTGACGCGGCAGCGGGCCGGCAGATGCGCAACCAGGCGCCTCAGCGCGGCGGCCGGATAAGGCTCTCCGGCGAACGTGACCTGGCGCAGCGTTTTCACCGTCGACGGCGCCAGCAACGCGCTCTTTTCCAGCATGGCTAAAATCGAAGGCACGCTATACCACAGGGTGACGCCGTGCGTTTGCAATCCGCGAACGAGAGCCTGGCAATCTTTCTGTTCATCTTCGCGCACGATCCAGGTCGCGGCGCCGGCACAAACGCCGGCGAACAGATCGAAGGTGCTCAGATCAAAGGCGAAACTGGCATGGTTGGCCAGCACGTCGCGCGCCGTCAGTTGTGTATCGCTGACGGCCCAGCCGATGAAAAACGTCAGCATGTCATGGGTGATTTGCACCCCTTTCGGGGTGCCTGTGGAGCCTGAAGTATAGAGAATGGCGGCGAGGGGAGAGCCGAGCGCGGCGATCGCTTCCGGCCAGGCGCCATCGAGATCGGTGCGGTCATCGAGCGCGCTCAACCAACCCTCATCGACGATCAGCGCGGGTGAGGCGGCGGCGATAATGCGCTCGATGCGCGCCGTCGGTTGGCTGAAATCGATAGGGACATAGTGGTTGCCGCTCAGCCAACATGCGTACATGGCGGCGACGGCGTCGGGCCCTTTCTGCAGGTTGAGCAGCACGGCCTGCTGCTTCAACCCGGCATGTCGCAGCGCCGCCGCCATCATGCAGGCGCGATCGGCCAGGCGACGATAGCTCCAGCGCCGATCGCCGCACAGCAGAGCGGTGCTTTCCGGCGCTTGGCGGGCGTGCCGGAACAGGGCCTCCAGTATCGGTGAAATGAAGGTTGCCATGATGTCAGACCTCGGCGGCGCGTGCGCGCTCTTCCCGTCGGACATCGCCGTTGACCGGCACGCCGGTCTCCAGCGCCGCCGCCACCAAAATGGCGTAGGCTTCATCCAGATCTTCACGCGTGTGTTCACTGGTCACGCTGATGCGTAAGCGGGCGTCACCCACGCTGACGCCCGGGAAGACCACGGTCTGACAGAATAGCCCGCGCGCCCGGACGGCGCGGCCGAACAGCAGCGTTTTGGCGTCGTCGCCCACCACCACCGGAATGATGGCCGAGTCGGAATGCTCAAGGTCAAAACCGGCGTTAAGCAGCAGCGTGCGGAAGTAGTAGATGTTGTCCCACAGCTTGGTCAGCCGCTCGGGTTCACGCAGCATCACGTCGATGGAGGCGATCACGCCGGCGGCGACTGCGGCGGGGATGGTGGCGGCGAAAACATAGGAGTTGGAGTAGAAACGCAGGTATTCGACCACTTCGCCATCGGCGCAAACGAAGCCGCCTAACCCCGACAGCGCCTTGCTCATGGTGCCCAGTTCGAGATCCACCTGGCCTTTCATATTGAAGTGTTCCGCCGTGCCCGAGCCGGTTTTGCCCAAGACGCCCGTCGCGTGCGCGTCGTCGACCAATACGCGTGCGCCGTAGCGTTCGGCCAGCTTCATCAGGCGCGGCAGATCGACGATATCGCCGTGCATGCTGAAAACGCCATCGGTGACGATCAGCTTGCCGCCGGGGTGATCGGCGTATTTGGCCAGCGATTTCTCAAGGCTGGTCAAAGAGTGGTCATAAATTTTCCGCTGCGCGCCCGCCAACTTGCAGCCGTCCTGGATGCTCATGTGGTTGATGGCGTCGGTGAACACCAGGTCGTGTCGGCTGGTCAGAGCCGAGATGCATCCCAGGTTGGCCGAGTAGCCGGACGGATAGACGATGCAGTCTTCGCGCCCTTTGAGCTTGGCCAGTTTGCGCTCCAATTCCAGATGCAGCACGTTGCTGCCGGCGATGATGCGGCACCCGGTGTTGGTGGCGCCGTACAGGCCAGCGGCGTCCTGGATGGCGTGGATCACTTCCGGATGGTTCGACAATCCCAGATAGCTGTTGGAGCCGAACATCAAAAATTCGCGGCTTTTGCCGGTGACCTCGTCGAACATGACCGCGCGGTTTTTGCACGGCGTTTCAAGCGGCATGCCGTACCAGTAAAGCTGACGCTGTTTTTTATCGCGATAAAAAGCGCCGAATTCACGCGTTTTATGGAACAAATCCGGGTGCTCGATGCCGACGAAGTCCCGCATGGTGCGCGGATCGCCGAGCTCATCGCGCGCGTCCGGCGATGCGGGCGCCTTGGTGGGCTGCGGCGCGGCGGACGCGGCGGTGTGCTGGCCAAAGCGGCTGAACCACGCTTCACCCTGTTCCTGAACCAGCCGCGTCGCCAGGTTGTGCTCCAGCTCAGCCAGCGTGCGGCACTCCGCCAGCGTTGCGTTATCGTCCAGGCCCAGCGTTTTGAGCAACTCGTTGCGCGCCATCACCACCGCTACGGAGTCGATGCCCAGGTCGCCTTCGATGGCGGCGTCGGGGGCCAGATCACGCACTTCATATCCGCTGTGGGTGGCGAACACCTGGCGCACGAGAGCGCTCAACCAGGCCTGAGGCGTCTCGGGGGCAGGTTGCGCGGCGGCGTTCGGCGTCGGCAGCGTGAAACCGCGCTGCAAAATACCGTCGAGCGCATCCTGAATGGTTTTGATCTCCTGGATCGCCAGCGGCGTATTTAATTGGAACTGACGGTTCAGCACCATGGCAATTTCCGCCAGCGCGATGGAGTCGACGCCCAAATCGTTTTCCAGATGGCTGGTCAGGGCCAGTGCCGACGGTTCGTACTCGGTCAGCCGGGCGAAGGTGTGCAGCACCGACTGCCGGACGGCTTCATGCGCGTTTGCGGCGCTATCGACGGCGTGAACGCTCATGCGACACCCCCTGCGGCGACTTGCGCTTGCAACCGTTGCACCAGCGCGACCATCGCCTGCACCGAGGCGAAGTTCGCCGGATGGATCTCATGCATGCCGATGGCGACATGAGACTCCTGACGCAGAAAATCCACCAGATCGAAAATGGAGGCGGAATCGACGACGTTCAGTTCAAACAGCGGGGTTTGAGCATTCAGGCCGTCGTGATCGCCATCCAGATACTGGGTGGCGATATGCTGGATCAATTTGCTTTCTAACATTGCGAGCTCCCGTTGCTAACTGGTTATTTTTCGCCGACGATCAGGGTGCGTGGGCCGGCTATTTTCATGATGCGCGCGTTGCTGAATCCCGCCAGACGGAATCTGTCCAGGTATTCCTGCGCGCTGCTCTCTATGCCGCCGTCGGTGGAGACCAGCATGTTCAGCGACAGCAGGGCAGTAAATTCCGGCCCTGATTTGTCTTCGTTCAGCGGCGTTTCGGAAGCGATGAAGCGGCCGCCGGCCGGCATCGCCCGATAGATGTTGCGCAGGATGGTCAGTTGAGTTTCCGGGGCGTAGTCGTGCAGCATCCATCCCAGGTGGATCAGGTCATAGCCGCCGATCGGCAGATCGCCGCTGATGACATCGCCCTCCACGACGTCAATGCGTTCGCCATAGCCTTGCAGCGTCAGCTTGTCGCGCAAGAACGCCGAGGCCTGCGGCAGTTCGCAGATCGCGAGTGCGATCCCCGGATAAGCGTCGGCGATCGCCATCGGCAGGCTGCCGATCCCGCTGCCGATGTCCAAAAACGCACGGTGTTGCGAGAAGTCGTAATCGCGAACAAAGCCGGCGATAAAGGGCGCGGCGAATTTACCGAGAAATTCCTGGAAGTCCGCCACGTCGTCCGGATTTTGGTACAGGATGTCGAACCAACTGCGGTCATCGCCGAAGACCGTGCGGCGCTGGTGGGCATCGTTTCGCACCGCCGTTTTCAGCTCGCCCCACAGCGGATACAGGAAGGTATCGATGTGGCGGCCCAGCCATCCCAGCCACTGGGGTTCGTCGCTCAACAGAAAAGCCCGGTGGGCGGCGGGCAAATGATAAAGGCCATCTCGTTGGTCGAGATACCCCATGGCCCGCAGCGCGATGAGCAACTGCTCGGTGGAACGCGCCGGGCAGTCAAGCCGCGCGGCGATGTGCGCCGCGTCGGCGTCCCGATCGCGCAGCTGATCGAACAGCTTCAGCGCCAGCGCGGCGGTCAGCGCCTTGGCCTGGAAAAAGCCCATCATCTGATTGACGGCATCTTGCTTGGTTAAAGGCATTGCTGGCTCCCTAGTCTAAAAAGGTGGAGAGTTCCTCGCACACCGTGGCAAAGGCGCCGACGAAACGGTCGATCTCGGCTTTGCTGATGATGAGCGGGGGTTGAATACGGATCACCGTCGAGCTGTTGGCGGTAATGAAGGTCAGGATCTTGTGGTCCTGGCACAGCTTGGTGACGAATTTCATGCAGAACATTTCGCCGAGCGCCTGTTCCATGCGATCCATCGCCGCCCGCAGATGGGCTTGCACCGGATCGGGCAAGAATTTCCAGGTGGTGTGCCAATCGCCCGGCAGCCGGGTGGCGAATTCGCGGGCGGAGGCGTTGACCGCGCCGGTGAACGCCTGATCGAACTGGATCCCCAGCATCAGGCCGCGGCCGCGCACTTCGCTGACGAACGGATAGCGGGCGGCGATCTCGCTCAGTGCCTGCTTAAAGTAGGCGCCCATCCGTTCGGCATGGCCGACCAAATCCTGCGCCAGGATCTCGCGCAGCGCGCTGAGGGCGACGACCGAGGCGAGGTTGCCGCCGCCGTAGGTGGAGCTGTGCACCAGGAAGCGGTCCGCCGTGCCATAGGCTTTTTGCCAAAGATCGGTTCGGCACAGCGTGGCGCCGATGGGGATCAGGCCGCCGGACAGGGATTTCGACAGCATCAGCACGTCCGGCTCGATACCGTCCCATTCGCAGGCGAAAAGTTTGCCGGTGCGCCCAAGCCCGGTTTGCACTTCGTCCACCATCAGCAGCACGCCGGTCTCGCGGCAGAGCTGCTGCACCGCCTGCAGGTAACCGGCGGGCGGGATATGCACGCCGCCTTCGCCCTGGATCGGTTCGATCATCAGCGCGCCGACGTCTTCACGGTTCAGCGCTTCCCGCAGCGCGGCGAGATCGCCGAACGGCACTTCCACCATCGCGTCCAGCAGCGGTGTGAAATAGCGGCGGTGTTTGTCTCGTCCGGTGATGGACAACGCGCCCAGCGTTTTACCGTGGTAACTGTTGCGCAGATAGGCGATGCCCGGCTTGCCCGTCGAGGCCTTGGCGATCTTCATCGCGGCCTCGACGGCTTCGGTGCCGGAGTTGCTGAAGAACACCCGGCCCATGTTGCCCGGCGCCAGACGACAGAGCACTTCGGCCAGCTTGGCGGTCTGTTCGGGAATGGAAATGTATTGAATGAAGTTGGGGCCTTGAGCGTCGAGGTAGTTTTTCAGCGCGTTGACCACTGGCTGCGGGTTGTGGCCCAGGTTTAGGCACCCGTAGCCCGCCACCATGTCCAGGAAAGCCTCGCCCGCATCGTCATACAACTGGGTGCCGGCGGCGCTGCGGAAAACGTTGTCGCAGCGCTGCAACTTGAGGAAGTCCACCATCATGGGGTTGATGTATTGATGATAGCGGTCGAGGGTGTCTTCCCTGGCCGGCGTTTGGGCGATGACCGCATCGATAAACGCCAGGCGCGATGCGGGCAGCGCCGCATCAGCCGGTTCCCCGGCATAGATGTCATGGTGGTAGTAGCGCTTGAGGTTGGTCACGCTCTGCCGATCGATGCGCTCGCCGTACGAGGCCAGCGGATAGGCGAAGAACCCGTGGCGCTCGGCGATTTCACCGATCTCCAGCACTTTTTCCGGCGCCAGATAGCGGCCCAGCGAAAAGTTTTCCCGCCGGTTTTCCAGCGCCAGCACAATGGTTTCCGCCATGCAGCCGTTCAATTGTTGCTTGATGGTGATGTTGAGCGATTCTCCACCCAACTTGACCGCATCGGTGGCGGTGACGCAGCCGCCGTCGATGATCAGAATGTCATCCCGCGCCGGGCGCGTTTCCGAAGCGATATCGCGCGGCAGCGCCACGTCGATGAAGATCGAACCGGGTTGCAGTCTGGCGGGGTCGATCACGCCGCCGGCGGAGGTCGCGGCGGCAAACAGTTTGCAGCGCGGGTAGAGATCTTCGGGATCGCTGGTCAGGGTGACGCGCGAGTGATACTCCTCGGGCAAATGGCTGAGCAGTTCGCTGCGATCATGGTTGCCGGCGCGGTGCAGCAAATGGAGAGAGAAACCGTGCGCCAGCAGCAGACGGCTTAGCGCCAGGCAGATCGACCCCGGATAGCCGACGATGGCGACAGGTTCCTCCTCCGGGCGAATTTCCAGCCAGGACTGGATCTGCATCAAGGCCTTGTAGCCGGCGTAGGTGGTCAGCGAGTTGCCGGAGGTGACCGGCACCGGCGACTTTTCCGCGGTGGCTTCGCCGCGTCGCCCAACGATAGAGGTAAAACCGCCGAGACCGACCAGTTCGGCGCCATCGCCGGCCAGTTCTTCGATGCCTTGGACCACCCTGGCGGCGATACCGCGTGCGTCGGCCAGCATCTCATCCGCCACCAGCGGCATGTATTTGATCACCCCTTCGCAAGTGGCGCCGGTCGCCGAGGTGATCCTGGCGAAGTTCATAAAGGGAACCAGGTTTTGTCGTTCCCACAGTTCACGCGTATAGCCGCTGTGCTGCTCGGTCGAGTTGCGTTGCAGCAGATCGAGCATTTTGACGTAACGTTTCAACCCCAGCGAGGTGGGATGAGCGATGAATCCGAATTTCATGAGGTGGCTTCCTGTGTAGGATCTTGGTCGAAGGCGGTGCTGGTCGATTCGGGCTGTTGGGCTGCCCAGGCTTTGCGCTCCTGCAGGGCGTCGTGGTCGCTCGGATCGCGCTGCCAGCCTTTGGCGGTGGCCAGCGAGATACCGTCGCCTTCATTGTTGTGCCCCAGCACCACGGAGAACAGATTGAGTCGGTGCGGGGTGGTCAGCGCCTGGCGAATGACGTCTTCGTCGAAATGCGTAAGCGTTTTGCTCTGGATATGGAAGTTATTGACCGTTTGTTCGACGTCCGGCTGTTCGACGTTCACCAACCGCATTTGCCGCGAGGTGCGATTGAACAGAATGCGTTCCTGATAGGTATTGATGACGGACAGACCGCCGTTGCATAAATAGAAGACGGTGATGCTTTTATTCAGCAACTGCGGATGGGTGAGAATGTTGTCGATAAAAGCCGGCAGGATGTCCGGTACGATCCCTTTAGCGCCGTCGCCGATAAACGCCATCACGTGGCTTGGGCTGGTGTAAGCCAGGTAGCCGGTGGCCAGCAGAGCGTCGCCCATCAGGGCGCGGCCATACCAGCCGGAAAAGCCGCGGCGCGTTTTGGCGACGTTACGCGCGGCGGAGATGCCGCACCGGCCGACGTCATATACGCCGGTAAAATCGAAGCCCTCCGTTTCGATCAACTCTTCAATCACTCGGTTCAACTGGCAGAAGAAGTAGTTGGCCGACATGGGCAGACTGGGAAGCTGGCTGACCACGTCGGAAGGCGAATCGAGATAGGCGGCGATCAACGCGCGGCGTCTTTCCCGCAATGCCGGATCGACGTCGAGATGCGCTTTCACCGTGCGCAGGAACGCCAGACAGTTCATGTGCAGGTGCAGATCGGCATAGGGCGACAGATGGCGATCATCGTGCGTGAGCTGCACCAGATGAACCTTGCGCTCCAGCCTGCCGTCGGAGAAGGGGGTGGTGATCTGAGCGACGCGGCTTTTGATCATAAACAGGCTCTGCTCGCTCATGGCGTTGAGCTTGTCATTGGTGTGCAGGAAGTTGTAGACGCGCGGGCTATAGCCGTAAATCGCCAGGGTGCCCAGGTAGTGGGGATTGCGCCGGCCCTGATAATATTTCGGCGCCGAGCCGGGATGGGCCAACGAGTCCACCAGGGCGATGCCGGCGGCGTCGGCGATGTCATGGATCAGGGCGTATTCGTCGTCGCTGACCGGGCCCAACTGCCACACCAGCCGTTCCGGCCCGCGGTTGATCAGCGCTATCGCCTGTGCCAGGCTTTCGCTCATCGGCAGCGGATCGTCCGCCGACAGAACCGGGATCGGCGAGGGATCGCAGACGGCGCCCTCCAGCGACAGGGTCGACTCCAGCACGTTTTGCGTCGCCAGAATCACCACCGGCCCCTGGCCTTGATGATAAAGGCGGAAGGCTTCCGTCAAACCGGCGCCGATCATTTCGACGTCATCGATATAAACGAACGGGATGCGGCGGGCGATAAGCACTTCGCGCATGTCCTCCGTCGGCGTCAGCGTTCCCTGGAAGCTGTACCATTGATTGCCGCGGTTTTCCGCCGCGACGATGATGCCCTGGGCGGCGGTTTCCTTGAGGTTGGCCAGCGTACCCTTGAATTCATCCATCATCCCGGAGGTCACTACGCCGAGGAACGGCATGCGATACAGCTGCCAGTTGGCCATGGCGCCGCAGGCGATGGCGTGTTCGTTAGGGCCGCGCAGGATCAGCGCGCCGCGCGCCTCCGCATGCCGATCCAGATAGCCGATCAGATTGGAGATGATCGACCCGGTGTAATAGGACACCAGCCAGCGTTCGGCGGCGGTACGCTCGAAAAATTGAATCAGCTGCTCACCCAGCGTGTTGTGCAGCGCCAGCGCGCCGATCGGCTTGACCCGGCGGTTGGTGTAGTTCATCTCGAAGAAGTCCATCCACAGGCACAACAGCTCGGTTTGGAAGATCGCCGGATCTTCGCTGCGCACGATTTCGCGGTATTGCTGCGGCAGGTAGCGGAAGGGCGATCGCAGCTGGCGAATGAACGCAACGGTGGAGAAGGTGGTGTAAAACGCGGGAATGCCGCTGCGCTGCAAGGCGCTGTAAAAGGCGTCCAGATCGCGATCGATCTGTTCGATGCTGTCATCGACGCCGGCCGGCGTGGTCTGATCGTAGAACAGCATGCCCAAATGAAATTCGGGACGCTGTTCCAGCGCATGCGTATAGATGATCTTGCCGGTGGCCTCGGCCAGGCTGGCGCATTGGATGATGCGAACGTTGATAGCCTTGTTTTGGCCTTTGAGAAAGTGCAGCGCCTTTTCGCGCGCGGCCAGATAAAGCGAGTCCGCCGCCAGATCCAACAGTTTCAGCGGCATCTCGGACTGGATATGCACGCGGTTGAAAACATAATCGCGGATATCGTTCAGTACGCTAAGCCCGGTTTGGAAAAACGCCGGGTTGCGCGTCACCACCACCACGCCGACCGTCAGGGTGTCGGGATCCGCGTCGGTGCGGCAGGCTTGGCGCTCCGCTTGCCACACTTGCTCGTAGGCGGCGGAGTTGGTGAGTCTTGCTTGTCCTGTCAGGGTCGTCATGATGAGTTCCTTGTGCAGCCAAAATGGAGTGACGGCTTCAGCCAGGCGGGCAAATTCGGCACGACAAAGCCCGCGACGGTCTCTGCAGGCGGCGGTTGCCGCGCGCATCACCTTCGTTGAATTGTGCTGTGTTCAGGCGGATGGTTTACCTTCGCCGGATGTGGTGCTGACTAGCCATCGGCACGTTCTCCGCGTTGAATAATGACCGTCCCGCTGTCGCCGTCGAGAATCAAGGTGTCGCCGCTGTTGATCAACTGGGTGGCGTTCTTGAGATTGACCGCCGCGGGAATGCCGAATTCGCGTGCGACGATGCAGCTGTGGGACAGCGCAGAGCCGATATCGGTGACGATGCCCGCCGCCAGCGCGAAGAGCGGGGTCCAGCTGGCGTCGGTAAAGCGCGCCACCAGGATTTCGTTGGGCTGCAGCTCGCCGGCCTGCGCCAGCAGGTCGGTGATGACGCGCGCTTTCGCCACCACTTTGCCGGGGCTGGCCGCCAGGCCGGACAGCATGCCGGCGGCGTTTTCCGCCGTGGGGGCTTTCATCCTGGGCTGATACCCCCCGACGATCGCCATCGGCGGCTCTTCCGCATGCAGGTTCAGCAGATGCTGGTGGCGATTGCGCTCGATCAGATCGGCGGCGAACGCTTCCTGCGCCGACTGTTCCCCCGCCATAAACGCGCGGAAGCGCTCGAAGTCCACATAGGGCAGATCGGCCGGTTTGACCAGGCCTTGCGCCTCCAGGCGCCGCAGCACTTCCAGCATGATGCGGCGGTAGAACCAGGTTTCGGTGACGAAGGTTGGCCGGGTCGCTTCGCGGCGTTCGGCCATCACGCCATACAGTTTGGTGATGAACTTCAGCTTCATCCGGCCAAACCAGGGCATCGCTTTAAGCAGCGTCGCGCTGTCTTCATGGCGCAGCCGCTCTGTTTCCCGCAGTTTCGTGTGCAGATCCACCGGATGTTGCAGATACATTTTCATCACTTGCAGCAGGTAGCTGGGATCGTCGTTCCAGCGCGGAAGACTCAATTCGAACTCCTGGCGGCCACGGGCGCCGAACTCGAACAGGAAGGCGCTGAAGTCGCTTTGCCAGAAGGCGCGCGATTCGGGAGCGGTGGGCAGGACGGTGACCAGTTCCTGTGCGCTGTGTCGCTCGAACAGGGCCTTCAACGCCGGTTGACGATTGACCGTCTCCACCAGGCTGAGAATGCCCAGCGTGACTTCGATGGTGCGCAGGTTGTTCATCGACGCCTTGATGCGATTTTGCAATCCGTTGCCGCGGCCTTTGAGATAACGTTCGCAGGTCAGCGCCAGCGCATCGTAGAGCGCGAACGACTGAAGGAAGAAGGGCATATAGGCGGCGCAGCTGTCGAGGAAGTAACCGTCGATGCGGCTGAGTTCTCGCTCCAGTTCCTGATGTGTCATGGTCGTCAGATCCAGCGCCAGAAAACGGCGCGTCTCGCGCTGGCGCAGGGCGATCATGGCATCGACGGTCGCGCCGGCGCTGCGCAGGTTATGCCTCTGCTGTTTCAGCCAATGCCAGGCGCTCTTGAGATAAGCCCATCCCTGTACGCCGGGGCCATAGGGGTTTTTGTACCCGCTGAAATCGATATCGGCGGTGGCGTAGCGGGTCGTGAACTTCATTTCGTCGCGGGTGGGCGGGCATTGGCGGAGCATGTAGGCCGATCCGGAGATATTCAGATAGACGTAGCCTTGCAAATACCCCATATAAATCTGCCAATCGCCGATATCCGCCAGCCCCATGGTTTTGATCGCCGGGCCATGAATATGCTTTTGGTAGAACTGGCAAAACGATAGCCCCAGCGGCGTCATCAAGCCGGTGACGATCTCGCCGGTGTCCATTCGGGAGAAAAAGGCCCGTTCCTTGATCGTCGGATCGCTTTCCCACGGGTTGGCGTAAAGCATCTGAACCGGTTTGGCCTGCGTGGTGATCGGCCGCGCCTGCAGGAGCCACACGCGATCGTCTTTCACCGCCCATTCGATATCCAGTTCCGTGCCGTAAATCATCCGCGTTTGCCGGGCCAGCCTGGCAAGCTGTTGCAGCTGTTCCGGGGTTAAGCTGGGGGCGTCTCGCCTGGCTTCGGGCGTTTGCAGCAGCGTGACCCGTCCCTGCGGATCGCGTTGGTAATAGTGCGGTTTGTGACGAATTTGCCGCTCGCGGATCTCGCCGCTCGTCTTATCCAAAATGAAGCTGTCGGTGGTGACTTGTCCGGATACCACGCCTTCCCCCAGCCCCCAGCAGCTGTCGATGACGATGTGGTTGGCATCGCCTGTCAGCGGATCTTGGGTAAACATGACGCCGGCGGCGTCTGCATCCACCATGATTTGCAAGACGACGGCGATATCGCTCTGCGCCGCCGATGTCCGGCTATACTGGGCGGCGCGTTCCGCCCAGAGCGACGCCCAGCAGGATTGCACCTTGCGCACCACCTCGTCATCCCCGCGCACGTGCAGGTAAGTGTCGTATTGCCCGGCGAAAGAGTGGGTCAGGCCGTCTTCTTCCAGCGCCGAAGAGCGCACGGCGAGCGAGGCGCCGTCGCCCAACTGTTTGCAGGCGTGACGGATCGCCAGATCGAGCGGGGCGGGGATAGCGGCGCTCAAAATCATATCGCGCACGTTGCCCGGTGCGCCCGTGTCGAGCAGCGCTCCCGGCACGGCGAATTCGATAAACTGTCGGTAAGCCTGCGCGGTGATGCAAAACGCCGGCGGCACCGGCAAGCCCGCCTGAATCAAATGATTCAACGAATGGGCTTTGCCGCCCAGGCGATGGGGTTCCAGCGTTTTATCGCCGGAAAGTTCAACCACCAGGGTAGGATTCATGACATCACCTCCGCAGGCGTAATGGGCATTGCGAGGCGTCCTCTCACCGCTTTGGCGGCGTTCAGTCCGGCTAACACCGCGCTTTCGATATTACCGATGCCCACGCTGTCCTGATTGGCGAAGTGAATATTCTCAAACGGCCTGCTGGCCTGGTGAAACACGCCCTGGGCCTGTTGCCCGGCGACCGAGGTCACCAGACCCGCGGGCCAGAACCAGATTTGAATGTCTTCAATGATGTCGGCGTCAATGCCCATGTTGCCCAGCACTTTGGCGATTTCGACATAGGTCTGTTGCTGCAGCGCCGGGAACTCGTTTTGCGCGGTGCGACCTTGCCGCTCTGGGCGAGTGGTCGGTTTGAGCAGGGTTAATACCCCGGCTTCCGCGCTGAGGTGATTGTCCATCCAATTGGCGACCAGGCAGGTGCCGGCTTTGCTCCAATAGTAAGGTGTGCGGGTGTTTTCCGGCTCGATCAGATAGCCGCCGAACGAGCGTTCGAGGATCGGTTTTTTCAACAGCACGTTCGCCAGGTAGTAATCTTCATGGCGGATCTGGCGGATCGCCGCCAATTGCTCTTTGGGCAGGGTGGGCAACCAGGTGGGCACATGCGTTTTGGGGGCGGCCCAGATCACTTGTTTGGCTCTGATTTCGCTGGCCGCGCCATTGACGCTGAACCGGATCACCGTTTCGTCGCCGCCGGGCGTGATGCTTTGAAGCTGTACGCGGCTTTGCAGCCTGACGTTGTTTTGCTCCTCAAGATAGTCGAGCAGCCCGGCGCTGATGCTGCCGTTACCGCCCGGCAGCGTGACCAGATTGCCGCGTAAATACCCCACCAGGAAGTGCAATCCGACATAGGCGGAGACTTCGCGAATATCGAGACATTCCACGCGCAGCGTGGTGCTGACGGCATTCTCTACCAACCTGCCGAATTTTCTCGGTGGCCGCAGATCCGTCGGGATCTGATCCAGTTTGTGCGGTTCGAACAGATAAGTGTACAGCGGGATAGTGTCGAGCAGCGCCATATTCGTTTTGCTCCAGGCGCTCTGCGGCGTCCAGGGCAGGCTGGGATACCGCTCGCCGCGCGGCGAGAAGGTATCCAGGAAGGCGTACAGATCGGCAAAGATCGGATCGCCCAGCTGTTTTGCCGCGATAACATAAGGTTTACCGATCAAGGCATGCAGGAATAGTTGTCCCGTCAGGCGCCAGACGGCGGGTTTAAGCAGGTAGACCGGTTGTTTGATAAAACCGACGACGACTTCACCCAGGCAGCGGAGCAGCAAGACGGTGTCGAAAAATACCAGCGTGTCCTTTTCATTGGATTTATATACGCCGCTCAGACCGATTTTCTTCAGCAGTTGCGCCATGAAAGAATTCGGCAGCGGTTCCTGGAAGCAGACGCCAGCGATAGGAAATTTCAGGCGGTTCACCGTACTGTAGCGGGCGTTGCCGCCGAAGGAGGCGCTTTTTTCCAGCACCAAAACCCGGCGATCGGTCAGTTCGCTGGCCGCGGCCAAACCGGAGACGCCGCCGCCGATGATCACCACGTCATACTCGCCGTCCAGCGCGGGGGTTACCGGGCCGCCTGCCGCCGGCGTGGGCGTGGAAAAGTCGCGCGTGGGGAACGTGCGCGGCTTGGGTTTGCGGTGGTGCTGCTGACGCAGCATGTACAGCGCCGCCAGCGCGAAAATCGCATCGAGCAACATGACCTGCGGCTGGGCGCGGTGCAGGATCGTGACAAATCCCGCCATCATCAGCAGCTGGCAGTAGATGATCAATGGCGTCCAACGCGGGTTGAACATCAAGACAGCACCGGAGGCAAACAGCGCCACGCCGATCAGCGCGTTAACCACTGTACCCTGCGCCGCCAACCAAGCCGTCGCCCCGGCGTACCAGGTGCCCTGGTTCGCCACGGCCGCCTGCTGCAGAATATCGGCGACGTTTTCCAACTGAGGGAAGGCTTTCGCCAGGCCGGCCAACATATAGAGCACGGCAAAAACGCGTTGAACGATCATCATGCCCCCCCCCGCAGACCCAGCTTGCGGGCGACAATTTCTTTTTGTATCTCGTTGGTGCCGGAGAAGATCCGGCTGGGGATCACGTTCAGTAAGTGGCGCACCAGACCGAGTTCTTGATCCATGCCGGCTCCGCCGAAGATTTGAATCGCGTCCAGCGCGGACTGCACGGCATATTCGGAAATCAACAGTTTGCTCATGGCGATGTCGATCTCGGCATCCTGGCCCCGATCGTGTTTCCAACAGGCGCGGTAGAGCATTAGCCGACACTGTTCCAGACGCAGTTTCATCTCGATGATGCGGTTGGAGACGGACTGAAATTGGCCGATCGCTTTGCCGAATTGTCGGCGTTGTTTGGCATAGTCCAGCGCGCTGTCGAACACGCGCTCCATTGCGCCGATAAACAGAGCCGACAGGCAGCCCTTTTCCCAGATCATTGAATCGTGGAAGATGGCGCCGCCGGCGCCCGGCATACCGAGCCGTTGGGCCTCCGGAATGAAGACGTCGTTGAAGGTCAGTTCGCTCCACGGGCAGTTGGAGAGGCAATCTTTCGGGCTGACGGCGCCTACGTTTAAGCCTGGCATCCCTTTCTCGAGCACAAATGCGGACACGCCCATAAAGCCATGTTCGGGATGGGTTTTCGCATAGACGATGAAGATGTCGGCAATCGGCGCGTTGGTGATGAAAATTTTGTTTCCGTTGAGCCGGTAGCCGCCTTCACAGGGTTGAGCGGTTGATTTCATGGCATAAATATCGGAACCGGCGTCCGGCTCCGTCGCCGCATTCGCCGCGATCAGTTTTCCGGCCGCCAACGCTTCGAGATAGCGCGCTTTTAATGCCTCGGAACCGAAGCGGGAAAGCGGGATCACGCAGGCGCACAGATGGGCGCAGAGCGAGAAGGACATGCCGATGTCGCGGCTGCCTTTACCCAGCGCCTCAATCATCAGTGCAGTATCGAGCGCATTCATGCCCAATCCGCCGAACGCGGTCGTCACGGGGGCTCGGGTAAAACCATAGGCGGCGGCTTGTCGCCACAAATCCAGGCTTAATACCTGCCGTGAAAGCCGAGCATGCGCATCCTGATCCAGCACCTCGCGGGCAAAACGCTGAGCGGATTCGCTTAGAGCCTGCTGCTCACTTGATAAGTTAAAATCCATGACGAACTCCGCCATTGGGTTGAGAGATTAAATTAGCTAATATTTCTAGTTTGGAGGTGGCCAAAACTCAAACAGGCAAAGTAATGGTAAATGTAAATAAATGTTTATTTATGTGGTCTATTATTACAATTTTGTTAATTTGTGTTTTTATTTTGTTGTTTTAATTGTGTTTTATTTTGTGTTATTTATACACAAAAATTTACATATAATAAAAATCTTAATTTGATCAAATTTTAATAGGTTAGATTGTCTATTGTTTTTTGGTGAATGCTTTGCAGGTGAAGTATCTATCTTTTGGATGTGGCTATCGGTTTCTCATCGATATCGACGGTAGGGCGTTGAGGCTTGGTGAGTGGCGGAAAGCGGCTTAAGATAGGAGATGAGCAGGAGCATTCCGGAGGAAAAAATGAATATTAGCGACGTCGCGAAAAAGACCGGGTTAACCAGCAAGACGATTCGTTTTTACGAGGAGAAAGCGCTGATTACCGCCCCGATCCGCAGCGATAACGGTTATCGCCATTATTCCGCCAGGCACGTTGAAGAGCTGACGCTGCTGCGCCAGGCGCGGCAGGTGGGCTTCAACCTGGACGAGTGCCGTGAGCTGGTGGCGTTATTCAACGATCCGGCCCGCCACAGCGCCGACGTGAAGGCGCGCACGCTGCAGAAGGTGGCGGAGATCGAAAGGCACATCAGCGAACTGGGAGAAATGCGCCAACGCCTGTTGACGCTGGCGGAACAATGTCCGGGCGACGAGGGGGCGGAGTGCCCCATCATCAATAATCTGGCGGGATGCTGTCGTTCGAATTAACGGCTGATGGCGCGGATCACCAGCGTGACCCCTTCCACCGCCACCACTTCCACTTCAGTGCCGGCAGGCAGATCTTCCGCCGCCTGCGCGCGCCAGCTGCTGTCGCCGATATTGATGCGGCCCATGCCGTTGTGCATCGGTTCCGTTAACGTGGCGCGGGTGCCGATCAGCTGGCGGTTGCGCTGGTTGAGCACCGGCGACCCGCCGGATGCGGCCGCCGGGCGCCGGCGCAGCCAGTACCACCACAGGTAAGCGACGACGACGGTCAGGACGGCGAAGATCGCGCCTTGCCACGCCCAGGAAAGTTGCGGAAGCAGCCAGATCAGGACGCCGACCAACAGCGCCGCCACGCCGCTCCACAGCAGGTAGCCGCCGGCGCCGAGCATTTCCGCCGCCAGCAGCACGCCCCCGAGGGAGAGCCAAAACCACAGCGGATTCGCCGCGATCAGTTCGAGCATGATTATTTGCCTTTGCTTTCTTTCAGCAGTTCGGTAATGCCGCCGATCGAGCCGAGCAGGCTGCTGGCGTCCAGCGGCATCATCACCACTTTGCTGTTGTTGGAGGAACCGATCTTCTGCAGCGCATCGGTGTATTTCTGCGCCACGAAGTAGTTCACCGCCTGAATGTTGCCGCTGGCGATGGCGTCGGACACCAGTTGGGTGGCGCGCGCCTCGGCCTCGGCGGCGCGCTCACGCGCTTCCGCCTGCAGGAACGCCGACTGACGTTCGCCCTCAGCCTTCAGGATCTGCGATTGTTTCTCACCCTCGGCGCGCAGAATGGCCGCCTGGCGCACCCCTTCCGCCTCCAGGATGTCGGCGCGCTTAGTGCGCTCAGCCTTCATCTGGGCGTTCATCGAGGCGATCAGCTCCGCCGGCGGCCGCACGTCGCGGATCTCGATACGGGTGATCTTCACCCCCCAAGGGTTGGTCGCTTCATCGACGATGTGCAACAGGCGGCTGTTGATGCTGTCGCGCTGCGACAGCATTTCGTCCAGCTCCATCGAGCCGAGCACGGTGCGGAAGTTGGTCATGGTCAGGTTGACGATCGCCTGTTCGAGGTTGCTGACCTCGTAGGCGGCGCGCGCCGGGTCGACCACCTGGATAAAGCACACCGCGTCGATGGCGACGTTGGCGTTATCGCGGGAAATCACTTCCTGCGAGGGGATATCCAGCACCTGCTCCATCATGTTGATTTTGCGGCCGATGCGGTCCATGAACGGCACCACCAGGTTCAGGCCCGGCATCAGCGTCTTGGTATAGCGGCCGAAGCGTTCTACCGTCCATTGGAACCCCTGCGGCACAATTTTGACGCCGGCGAACACCACAATCAGCGCGACGACGATCACGATGGGAATAAAAGTAAGCATGCAAACCTCCTGTCAGACATATGTAAACAGATATTACGTCAGCGCCGGAAAAATGCCTACCGATACCGCGACTTAATCCAGGACATTGGCGACTCCGCCATAAGCGGAACCGCTGTTCCGAACAGGGAGAAAAACGTTATTGAAATAAGTCTGGCACAGTTGGCGGATAAGTATGCCTAAATGGCATGATTTCAATAATTTTTATTCATTTCATGATGTTGCTCGCCGTGGCTAGAGTAAAAACACCCCCGTGTTTACCGTCAAAAATTTGTCATTTTTATTTGCGACTATGCTTTTTGAAATGACATTTCGGCCAAGGATTGTTATGGATTCGCTCAGTGTTGATGAACTCGCCCAGAAGAAAGACCGCTGGTATCGCATTGTAGAGGAGATGCTGGCCGAAGCCGGCGTCGCCATCAACGGCCCGCGCGCCTGGGATATTCGGGTGCACAACCCGGCCCTGTTCAAACGCATTTTGCAGGAAGGCTCGCTCGGCTTCGGCGAGAGCTATATGGACGGCTGGTGGGAATGCGAACGGCTGGACATGCTGTTTACCCGCATTCTGCAGGCCGGCGTCGATGAGCGCCTGCCGAAAAGCCTGAGCGACATCGCGCGCATCGCCTATGCCCGGCTGTTCAACCGCCAATCGCGCAAGCGCGCCTGGCAGGTGGGCAAAGAGCATTACGACATCGGCAACGACCTGTTCCGGGCGATGCTCGATCCTTACATGCAATACTCCTGCGGCTACTGGAAAGAGGCGCAGACGCTGGAGCAGGCGCAGCAGGCCAAGCTGCGGATGATCTGCGAGAAGCTGCAGCTGAAACCGGGCATGACGCTGCTGGATATCGGCTGCGGCTGGGGCGGGCTGGCGCAGTTTGCGGCGCAAAACTACGGCGTCGCGGTGCACGGCGTGACCATTTCGGCCGAGCAGCAGAAGCTGGCGCAGGCACGCTGCGCCGGGCTGGACGTCGAGATCTTGCTGCAGGATTACCGCGATCTGGATCGTCAGTTCGATCGCATCGTGTCGGTCGGCATGTTCGAGCACGTCGGGCCGAAAAACTACGAGACCTATTTCAGCGTCGCGGCACGCAACCTGAAGCCGGACGGCCTGTTTTTGCTGCACACCATCGGTTCCAATCAAACCGACCTTAACGTCGATGCCTGGATAGACAAATACATCTTCCCCAACGGCTGCCTGCCTTCGGTGCGGCATATCGCCGAGGCCAGCGAAGGGCGTTTCGTGATGGAGGATTGGCACAACTTCGGCGCCGATTACGATCGCACGCTGATGGCCTGGCTGGAGAATTTCAAACGGGCGTGGCCGGAATTGGCGGGCGGTTATTCCGAGCGCTTCGAGCGCATGTTCACTTATTACCTGAACGCCTGCGCCGGCGCGTTCCGTTCGCGCAACATTCAGCTGTGGCAGGTGTTGTTCAGCCCGGCGGGCGTGGAGGGCGGGGTGCGGGTCTATCGCTGATATCCCCGCCATATTTCAAGCTGACTGCACGTTCGAGCCCTGGTCGCTTAGTTATCTAAGCTCCCAGGGCTTCTCACCTTTGCCGCCTGGATGCAGCTTCAAGCATGACGAGTATCAGTACAGCAGTGAGTACAGCTGGCGGCGATATTTAGCGGCCAGCGCGTCGCCGGTGCCGAGTGCGGCCAGAATGTCCATCAGCGTCTTGCGCGCGTTGCCGTTGGCGGCGGCCAGATCCTTCTTCAGATGCCCCATCAGCAGTTCCAACGCTTCTTCGTTACGCCCGACCTGATGCAGCTGCAGCGCCAGCTGCACCGCCAGCTCGACGTTGTCCGGCTGCTGCTGCACCTGCTGTTGCAGCTGTTGGATTTCCGGCGTGTCCGCCGCCTGTTTCAACAGTTCAATCTGCGCCACCAGGCCTTGATAGCGCGTATCGCGATCCTGCAACGGGATGGTCGCCAGCACCGCTTCGGCATCTTCGCTGCGGCTGAGGGCGATCTGCGTTTCGGCCAGCGTCAGGCCGATGTCGCTGCGCTGCTGGCTGCTCTGCCAGGCGTCTTTCAGCAGCGGCAGCGCTTCGGCGGCGTTGCCGGCGGCCAGCAATTCTTGCGCCTGCGCCAGTTTCAGATCTTCTTCCTTCGGCAGGAAACGCTGCAGCAAGTCGCGGATCGCTTCTTCCGGCTGCGGGCCCTGGAAGCCGTCGACCGGTTGGCCGTCTTTAAACAGGTAGACCGTCGGAATGGAACGCAGCCCGAATTGGGAGGCGATCATCTGTTCGGCGTCGCAGTCCACCTTGGCCAGAATGAACTGACCGGCGTATTCCGCCGCCAGCTTGTCCAGCACCGGCGTGAGCTGCAGGCAGTGTTGGCTGCGCTCGGACCAGAAGTAGAACAGCACCGGAATGGACATCGACTGTTCCAGCGTCTGGTGCAGGTTAGTTTCGTTAATATCAACAACAGCTTGAGCTAGCATCTTTTTTCTCTCTGATCGTGCGGAGCCATGGGGTGTAGATGGGGGCGCGCCGCCATTCTTCAACCCCGTCGGGCGAATTAAGCGTTGCTGCGCAGCAGCCAATCCAGACAGCGGCCCGGCAAAATGCGGCGCAGCACGCTCATCGCGTGCGCCAGCAGGGTGACCGGATAGCGCAGTTTGGCGCGCGGGCTTTCCAGCGCGTGGCGCAGTTTGGGCAGAATGGCCTCCGGCGGCAGCGTCAGGCGCTTGGCGATGCCGGGATTGTGCACCGGCTTGTCGCTCTGCGCCTGGTTGACGTTCTGGCTAAAGTGGGTGGCGATCGGCCCCGGTTCGATCAGGCTGACCTGAATGCCGCTGCCGTGCAGCTCCATACGCAGCGCGTCCGACCAGGCTTCCAGCGCGAACTTGCTGGCGGCGTAGGCGCCGCGCCCGGCGCTGGAGACCAGCCCCATCACCGAGCTGGTCTGAATGATGCGCCCTTCGCCGTGCGGCAACATCGCCGGCAACAGCAGCTGGGTCAGTTGGTGGGTGCCGAACAGGTTGGTGGCGAACTGCCGCTCCAGCTGGCGGCGCGAAATGCGGCTAAGCGGGCCGTAAACGCCGAACCCCCCGTTATTGAACAGGCCGTACAGGCGGCCGTCGGTCAGCGCGATCACCTCGGCGGCGGCGCGCTCGACGCTGGCGCTGTCGTCCAGATCCAGCTCAATGCCTTCCAGCCCCAGCTGGCGCATGTTTTCCACGTCCTGCGGCTTACGGCAGGCGGCCAGCACCCGGTAGCCGCGGTTGCGCAGATCCTGCGCCGCAATCAATCCAATCCCGCTGGAACAGCCGGTTATCAATACCGCTTTTTGCATAACTTTACCTAGTGTACGACCCTAATTTAGTGAGACTCATGCTTTACTAGCGGTTCCAGGCGCTCCGCCATCCAGGTGGCGATAAACGGCTGAGCGTCCCCATTGGGGTGCAATCCGTCATCCTGCATCCATTCCGGCTTCACCACCACCTGTTCCATATAGAACGGCAGCAGCGGAATGTTGAACTGCTTGGCCAGCGCCGGGTAGACGGCGCTGAACGCCTCGGTGTAGCGGCGGCCGTAGTTCGGCGGGATGCGGATCTGCATCAGCAGCGGCTGCGCGCCGGCCTGCTGCACCCGCGTGATGATTTGGCCGAGATCGCGCTGTACGTCCTGCGCCGGGAAGCCGCGCAGGCCGTCGTTGGCGCCCAGCTCGATCAGCACCCAGCGCGGCTGATGCTGTTTCAGCAGCGCGGGCAGACGCGCCAGCCCCTGCGCGGCGGTGTCGCCGCTGATGCTGGCGTTGACCAGCTGCGGCGCGCCCGGTTTTTTCTGCCACTGTTCGGCCAACAGCGTCGGCCAGGCCCGCTCGATCGGCAGGCGATAGCCGGCGCTTAAACTGTCGCCCAAAATCAATAAGGTATCGGCGGCGGCAGCGCGTAAACTGAATAATCCCAACAGCAAAAGGAAGGGAAGATGCCAGCGGAAAACGTTCTTGAAGTTCATCATCTTAGTAAACACGTTGGTCAGGGTGAGCATCAGCTCACCATCCTTACCGGAGTCGAGCTGCTTGTCAAACCCGCGCAGACGATCGCCCTGATCGGCGAATCCGGATCGGGGAAATCGACCTTGCTGGGCATTTTGGCCGGGCTGGACGACGGCAGCGAGGGCGAGGTGCGTTTGCTCGGCGAGTCGCTGACCGCGTTGGACGAAGAAGGCCGCGCCGCGCTGCGCGCCAGGAACGTCGGTTTCGTGTTTCAGTCGTTCATGTTGGTGCCGACGCTGAACGCGCTGGAGAACGTGCAACTGCCGGCGCTGCTGCGCGGCGAGAGCGACAGGCAGAGTCGCGAGCAGGCGGTGCAGTTACTGGAACAGCTGGGACTGGGCAAACGTCTCGATCACCTGCCGGCGCAGCTGTCCGGCGGCGAGCAGCAGCGCGTGGCGCTGGCGCGCGCCTTCAGCGGCCGGCCGCGGGTGCTGTTCGCCGATGAACCGACCGGCAACCTCGATCGTCAGACCGGCGATCGCATCGCCGACCTGCTGTTCTCTCTCAACCGCGATTTTGACACCACCCTGATCCTGGTGACCCATGACGAAACCCTGGCGGCGCGCTGCCAGCGGCGGTTGCGGCTGCGTGAAGGCAAGCTGTGGGAGGAAGCATGATCTGGCGCTGGTTCTGGCGCGAATGGCGCTCGCCGTCGCTGCTGATCGTGTGGCTGGCGCTGACGCTCTCTGTCGCCTGCGTGCTGGCGCTGGGCAGCATCAGCGATCGCATGGACAAAGGGCTCAGCCAGCAGAGCCGCGATTTTATCGCCGGCGATCGGGTGCTGCGCAGCGCGCATTCGGTGCCGGAAGGCTGGCTATTGGACGCGCAGCAGCAGGGGCTGAAGGTGAGCCGCCAGCTGTCGTTCACCACCATGACCTATGCCGGCGAGCGGCCGCAGCTGGCGGACGTGAAAGCCACCGATCTGACCTATCCGCTGTACGGCAAGCTGGAAACGCGCCCGGCCAACATCAAGCCCGAACCGGGCAGCGTGCTGGTGGCGCCGCGTTTGCTGGCGCTGCTGAACGTGAAAGTGGGGGATTCGCTGGAGGTGGGCGACACTACGCTGCGTATCGCCGGTGAAATCATTCAGGAGCCGGACGCCGGCTTCAATCCATTCCAGACCGCGCCGCGCATCATGATCAACCTGGCGGACGTCGAGAAGACCGGTGCGGTGCAGCCGGGCAGCCGCCTGACCTACCGCTACATGTTCGCCGGCGCCGAGCCGGATATTCAGCGTTATGAGGAGCGGCTGGCGCCGCAGTTGACGCCGGATCAGCGCTGGTTCGGGCTGCAGGAATCCGGCAGCGCGCTCGGCAAGTCGCTGCAGCGATCCCAACAGTTCCTGCTGCTGTCGGCTCTGCTGACGCTGCTGTTGTCGATCGCCGCCGTGGCGGTGGCGATGAGCCACTATTGCCGCAGCCGTTACGATCTGATCGCGGTGCTGAAAACCCTCGGCGCCGGGCGTGGCGCGCTGCGTAAATTGATCGTCGGCCAGTGGCTGGCGGTGATGGCGCTGGCGGCGGCGTGCGGCGGGGCGATCGGGCTGGCGTTTGAAGCGTTGCTGATCCGCCTGCTGAAGCCGGTATTACCGGCTGCGTTGCCTGCCGCCGGCGCCTGGCCGTGGCTGTGGGCGCTCGGCGCGCTGGTGCTGATCTCGCTGCTGGTCGGGCTGCGGCCGTATCGCCAGCTGCTGGCCACCCAGCCGCTGCGGGTGCTGCGCCGCGACGTGACGGCCAACGTCTGGCCGCTGCGCTACTTCCTGCCGGTGACGGCGGCGATCGTGGTGGCGCTGTTGGTGGCGCTGATGGGGGCCAGCACGCTGCTGTGGGCGATCCTGGCTGGCATGGCGGTGCTGGCGCTGCTGCTGGGCGGCATCGGCTGGGGCAGCCTGCTGTTGCTGCGCCGCATCACGCTCAAGAGCCTGGCGCTGCGGCTGGCGGTCAACCGCCTGCTGCACCAGCCCTGGGTGACCATCAGCCAACTGGCGGCGTTTTCGCTGTCGTTCATGCTGCTGGCGCTGCTGTTGGTGTTGCGCGGCGATCTGCTCGAACGCTGGCAGCAACAGCTGCCGCCGGACAGTCCGAACTATTTCCTGCTCAACATGACCGAGGCACAGGTGCCGCAGGTGAAAGCCTTCCTGCAGCAGCACCAGATCAAGCCGGAAACCTATTATCCGATCGTCCGGGTGCGCCTGACCGAGATAAACCAGCAGCTGGCGACCGAGCGGGTGCATGAAGACGATCCGGGCGGCGAGGCGGTGAACCGCGAGCTGAACCTGACCTGGTTGGCCGATCTGCCGGATCACAATCCGCTGGTGGCGGGCAATTGGCCGCCGAAAACCGGTGAGGTTTCGATGGATGAAGGCATCGCCGGGCGGCTGAAGATCACGCTGGGCGATACGCTGACCTTCAGCGGCGATACCCAGGCGTTCAGCGCCAAAGTCACCAGCCTGCGCCAGGTGGATTGGGAAAGTCTGAAGCCGAACTTTTACTTTATCTTCCCGCCGGGCGCGCTGGACGACCAGCCGCAGACCTGGCTCACCAGCTTTCGCTACGACGGCGACGGCCAGATGCTGACTCAGCTCAATCGCCAGTTCCCGACGCTCAGCCTGCTGGACATCGGCGCGATCCTGAAACAGGTCGGCGGCGTGCTGCAACAGGTCAGCCGCGCGCTGGAGGTGATGGTGGTGCTGGTGGTGCTGTGCGGCGGCCTGCTGCTGCTGGCGCAGGTGCAGGTCGGCATGCGTCAGCGGCGGCAGGAGCTGGTGGTCTATCGCACGCTGGGCGCCGGCAAACGGCTGCTGCGCCGCACGCTGTGGTGCGAGTTTGCTTTGCTGGGGCTGGTGGCGGGCATCGCGGCGGCGGTGGGCGCCGAGGCGGCGCTGTGGCTACTGCAGAGCCGGGTGTTTGACTTCCCATGGACGCCGACGCCGGTGCTGTGGTGGGCGCTGCCGCTGGCCAGCGCGCTGCTGCTGTCGCTGTGCGGCGGCTGGCTGGGCGTGCGCCTGCTGCGCGGCAAGGCGCTGTTCCGCAGTTATGAGGGTTGATGCGGCTATTTATAACGCCGGATGTGATAAGCACCCGGCTTGGCAGAAAAGAGAGGCGTCGTCTTTAAACTGTATTATTTTCGTGTTTTATAATGTGTTATCTGCGGGTTACCACCAGGAACGAAGGGAATGAAAATCTACTGGTCACTTAAAAGTATCCCGGAATTAAAAAATTTGCCTTTGCGCGAACGTCTCGGACGTTGGCAGCGTGGCCTTGCTTCAGCGGGATTCTTTAACGGAACGGGCATATTGCTGGTTGCATTGTTGCCGTGGTTTTCGATTCTTATCGCTAACGATCTGACCCTTAATTACCCTTTCTTGCGCAATCATATCGTCACAGCGCTTGGATATGGCATCAGCGGTTTTTTGGGTGTGAATCTGATGATAAGAAGTATGCTGAGGAAAAATAAGAATATTTTTTCTGATTAAGCGCAGCGGTTTAAAATTGTCGTCATAAAAAAGGGGTTAGCCTTGGGCTAACCCCTTTTACTTTCGGCGGCGTGAGCCTTAGGCCAGCTTCTGCTGCGCCCAGGCCAGCCCGCTTTGGTATTCGCCCGGCAGCAGCGGCGCCAGCGCCTGCAGCGCCTGGCGCAGATCGGCGGCGCTCGGGTCGTTCAGATTGAGGTGGCCGACCTTGCGGCCCGGGCGCACCTCTTTCTCATACCAGTGCAGATGCACCAGCGGCAGCGACAGCCACTGTTCGTTGACGGCGGTGCCGATCAGGTTGACCATCACCGACGGCGTGCTCACCACCGGCTGCGGCAGCGGCAGGCCGAGGATGGCGCGCAGGTGCAGCTCGAACTGGCTGATGGAGGCGCCGTTTTGCGTCCAGTGGCCGCTGTTGTGCACGCGCGGCGCCAGTTCGTTGATCAGCAGCCGATCGCCGACGATAAAGCACTCCATCGCCATCACGCCGACATAGTTCAGCTCGTTCAGGATCGCCGCCAGCATCTGCTCGGCCTGTTGCTGCAGCGCTGGATTGGGCTGCGGCAGCGCCACGCTGGCGCGCAGGATGCCGTCTTCATGCAGGTTATGGGTCAGCGGGTAGAATACCGAACGGCCGTCGTGGCCGCGCGCGCCCACCAGCGACACTTCGCCGGAGAAATTGATGCCTTGCTCGACGATGCACTCGCCATAGGCGTCGGCCGGCAGTTCGGCTTCCTGGCCCGGACGCAAGCGCCATTGGCCGCGGCCGTCATAGCCGCCGACCCGGCGTTTGACGATCGCCAGTTCGCCCAGCGCAGCGAATACCTGCGGCCATTCGGCGGCGCTCGCCAGCAGCTGCCACGGCGCGGTCGCCAGGCCGAGCTGGTCGAGCAGCTGTTTTTGCGTCAGGCGATCCGCCAGACGCGGGAAGATGTCGCGGTTGACGAAGGCGCTGTGGGTCGCCAGCTCGCGCGTCAGCGCGGTTTCCGGCCAGCGTTCTATCTCGGCGGTAATGACGCTGTTCTGATACGGCACCGCTTCAGGTTCGGCATCGATGCCGACAGGGTAGACGGCGATGCCCAGCGGTTCGCCGGCCTGGCGCAGCATGCGCCCCAGTTGGCCGTTGCCCAGTACGCAAACCGGCTTCATGCGTCCTCCCGCGGATCGGGGTGGTTCAAAACGTCTTCGGTCTGCGCCTGACGCCAGTCCGCCAAACGCTGCGCCAGCGCGGCGTCGTGCAGCGCCAGGATCTGCATCGCCAGCAGCCCGGCGTTGGCGGCGCCGGCTTTGCCGATCGCCAGCGTGCCCACCGGAATGCCGCGCGGCATCTGCACGATGGAGTAGAGGCTGTCCACGCCGCTCAGCGCGGCGCTTTGCACCGGCACGCCCAACACCGGCACCAGGGTTTTCGCCGCCAGCATGCCCGGCAGATGCGCCGCACCGCCGGCGCCAGCGATGATCACGTCAAAGCCGTTGGCGGCAGCCTGCTCGGCGAAGCTGAACAGCTTGTCCGGCGTGCGGTGAGCGGAAACGACTTCGACATGGAAGGGGACGTCGAGCTGGGTCAGGACTTCGGCAGCGAACTGCATGGTGGCCCAGTCACTTTTCGATCCCATTACAATTGCGATTTTCGCCCCGGTATTGGCGGCTGAAGCGGCGTTGGCTCCCATGGGTGTAAGGCTCCTGTGATTTGTCTGGCGTCGGCTGAGGGCCGAATGAGGGCGTAGAGCATACCATGAGCGCACGGCGAGGAAAACGGTTGCGTCGCCGGTTTTCACCGTCGAAAGCGCGAATTTTCACTCTCGCGCCAGTGCGGAATTCAGAATGGGAATGAGATCAGCTCGACGGCGTCGGCGCTGACTTTGATCATCGATCCTTCGACGTGCCAGGCGCCCAGCACCGCACGATGGGCTTCGCCATTGCTCAGCGCCAGCCGGTGCACCGCCGGGCGATGGGTATGGCCGTGGATCATCCAGTGCACGTCGTGGCGCAGCATCGTTTGCTCGACCGCCTGCGGGTTGACGTCCATGATGGCGTCCGACTTGCCTTGGTTGGATTGCTGGCTGCGGGCGCGCATGTTGGCGGCGATCTTCAGTCGCCAGCGCAGCGGCAGCGCGAGGAACAGTTTTTGAATCAGCGGGTTGTGCACTTTACGGCGGAATTGCTGATAGGCTTGATCGTCGGTGCACAGGGTGTCGCCGTGCAGGATCAGGATCCTGCGGCCGTACAGCTCCAGCACTTTCTCTTCCGGCAGCAGCTGCATGCCGCTGGCGCGGGCGAAGCGCTTGCCGAGCAGAAAATCGCGGTTGCCGTGGATGAAATAGCAGGGCACGCCGGCCTGTTGCAGCGCTTTCAGCGCCGCGGCGATCTCCGCGTGCAGCGGCTCGGGATCGTCGTCGCCGATCCAGGCCTCAAACAGGTCGCCGAGGATGTACAGCGCGTCGGCGTGCATCGCTTCGCGCCGTAAAAAACGCAGAAAACCGGCAGTGATTGCCGGTTCCTGTGCGCACAAGTGCAGATCTGCGATGAACAGCGTACTCATGCAGCCGCGATTACTCGCTGACGGTCACGCTGTTGATGACGACGTCTTCTACCGGTACGTCCTGGTGCATGCCGCTGCGGCCAGTTTTCACGCCTTTGATCTTATTGACCACGTCCATGCCTTCAACCACTTCAGCGAACACGCAGTAGCCCCAGCCCTGCACGTTTTCGCCGCGGAAGTTCAGGAAGTCGTTGTCAGCCACGTTGATGAAGAACTGTGCGGTGGCGGAGTGCGGATCGTTGGTACGCGCCATTGCCAGGGTGCCGATGGTGTTTTTCAGACCGTTGTTGGCTTCGTTCTTGATAGCCGCATTGGTCGCTTTCTGGTTCATGCCCGGCTCGAAACCGCCGCCCTGGATCATGAAGCCGTTGATCACACGGTGGAAGATGGTGTTGTCGTAGAAACCGGCGCGGCAGTAGTTCAGGAAGTTTTCAACGGTAACCGGCGCTTTGTCAGCAAAGGTCTTGATGACGATATCGCCGTGATTGGTGTGGAAAGTAACCATAGTTTTAATCCTAACAAGATGAAGTGAGACGCCACGTAAAGCGAGTGAACATTCAGACCGCCCTTATAACATATCCGCCCCGGCGAGTCAGCAGCGGGTCAACCGCGCACTGTCTGTGGTAATTGCTTTATTGTTATATTATAACAATAATGCCGACGGCCGGATTTTACGCGTTTTCTTCGCGTGAAATCAGCAAAGCTTGGCCTTAACCTTGCAATAGATCAGGCTTCAGGTTTCAATACGCTACCGGGCGTAAAACCTGAAGCCCGGTTATCTTTTTTGTTATCACGCACACCACGGAATCTCCCGATGCTAAAGATTTTTAATACCCTGAGTCGTCAAAAAGAGGAATTCAAACCCATTCATGCCGGGAAAGTGGGCATGTACGTGTGCGGGGTAACCATCTATGACCTGTGTCACATCGGCCACGGTCGTACCTTTGTCGCTTTCGACGTGGTGGCGCGTTATCTGCGCTATCTCGGCTATTCGCTGAACTACGTGCGCAACGTCACCGACGTAGACGACAAAATCATTCGCCGCGCGGCGGAAAATCATGAGACTTGCGACCAACTGACCGAACGCATGCTGGCGGAAATGCACGCCGACTTCGACGCGCTGCTGATCGATCGTCCAGATCAAGAGCCGCGCGCGACCCAGCACATCGCCGAGATCATCGAGATCACGCAGCGTCTTATCGATCGCGATCACGCTTACGTGGCCAGCAACGGCGACGTGATGTTCTCCATCGACAGCGATCCGCAATACGGCCTGCTGTCGCGTCAGGATCTGGATCAGCTGCAGGCCGGCGCGCGCGTGGAGATCGACGACGTGAAGCGCAACCCGATGGACTTCGTGCTGTGGAAAATGTCCAAGCCGGGCGAGCCGAGCTGGCAGTCGCCGTGGGGGCCGGGCCGTCCGGGCTGGCACATCGAATGCTCCGCCATGAACTGCAAACAGCTGGGCACCCACTTCGACATCCACGGCGGCGGTTCCGATCTGATGTTCCCGCACCACGAGAACGAGATCGCGCAGTCGAGCTGCGCCCACGATGGCCCGTACGTCAATTACTGGATGCACTCCGGCATGGTGATGATCGACAAAGAGAAGATGTCCAAATCGCTCGATAACTTCTTCACCATCCGCGACGTGCTCGGCCATTACGATGCGGAGACGGTGCGTTACTTCCTGATGTCCGGCCACTATCGCAGCCAGCTGAACTACAGCGAAGAGAACCTCAAGCAGGCGCGCACCGCGCTGAAGCGCCTCTATACCGCGCTGCGTGGCACCGACGCCGATGCCGTGCCGGCCGGCGGCGAAGC
This sequence comes from Serratia sp. JKS296, assembly GCF_900215445.1. Lineage (NCBI taxonomy): Bacteria > Pseudomonadati > Pseudomonadota > Gammaproteobacteria > Enterobacterales > Yersiniaceae > Serratia > Serratia sp. JKS296. Next base: position 3,861,396 of record NZ_OCMX01000001.1, on the reverse strand, counting down.
GTTCGAAGCCCGCTTCCGCGAAGCGATGGACGACGACTTCAACACTCCGGAAGCCTACTCGGCGCTGTTCGATCTGGCCCGTGAGGTTAACCGCCTGAAGAGCGAAGACATGGCGGCGGCCAACGGCATGGCGGCGGAACTGCGCAAGCTGGCGAAAGTGCTCGGCCTGCTGCAGCAGGAGCCGGAGCAGTTCCTGCAAGGGGGCGCACAGGTTGACGACGGCGAAGTGGCGGAGATTGAAGCGCTGATCAAACAGCGTAACGAAGCGCGCGCCGCCAAGGACTGGGCGCTGGCGGATGCCGCTCGCGATCGGTTGAACGAGATGAACATCGTGCTGGAAGACGGCCCGCAGGGCACCACCTGGCGCCGTAAGTAAGCCGGCCGAAGTGAAAACAAAAAAGGCGCTGAATTCAGCGCCTTTTTCTATGGCTGCGGGTTAGGGTTTAACCATGACCTTGCCGCCGTTGAACTCTACCACCTGATCGGCGCTGATCTTGCAGCGCTTGCGGGTTTCGACCTTGCCGTCGACTTTCACCAGCCCTTCGGCGATGACTTCTTTGGCGGCGCCGCCGCTTTCACACCAGCCCTGGAACTTCAGCAGATCGCACAGTTCGACATGGGGATGATTGTCCAGATTGAAAATTTCCATACTGCCTTACTTATTTAGGTTGAACGTCGTGATATTCCTCGCAGGCCTGCAAGGTATTTTGGATCAGTGTAGCCACGGTCATCGGGCCAACGCCACCCGGCACCGGGGTGATGTAGGCGGCGCGCTCGCTGGCGGCGTCGAAGTCGACATCGCCCACCACTTTACCGCTTTCCAGACGGTTGATGCCGACGTCCACTACGATGGCGCCCGGTTTGATCCAGTCGCCCGGGATGAAGCCCGGTTTGCCAACCGCCACCACCAGCAGATCGGCGTTCTCGACGTGGTGACGCAGATTTTTGGTGAAACGGTGGGTGACGGTGGTGGTGCAACCGGCCAGCAGCAGCTCCATGCTCATCGGGCGGCCGACGATGTTGGAGGCGCCGACCACCACAGCGTTCAGGCCGTAGGTATCGATGTTATAACGCTCCAGCAGGGTGACGATGCCGCGCGGCGTGCACGGGCGCAGCTTGGGTGCGCGTTGGCACAGGCGACCGACGTTGTAGGGGTGGAAGCCGTCGACGTCTTTGTCCGGATGGATGCGCTCCAGCACCTTGACGTTATCGATGCCGGCCGGCAGCGGCAGCTGCACCAGAATGCCGTCGATTTCCGCGTCGGCGTTCAGCTGGTCGATCAACGCCAACAGCTCGGCTTCACTGGTGGCAGCGGGCAGGTCGTAGGAGCGGGAGAGGAAGCCGACTTCATCGCAGGCGCGGCGCTTGCTGGCGACGTAAATTTGCGAAGCCGGATTCTCGCCGACCAGCACAACCGCCAGCCCTGGGGCGCGCTTGCCGGCCGCCAGACGTTGTTTCACTTGCTCAGCCACTTCGTTTCTAACCTGCTGCGCAATCGTTTTACCATCAATAATCTTTGCTGACATCAGTGTGGAAATCCATCAATTAAGAAAAGCGGGGATGCCGCTATTCTGTCAGAAGCTGAGCGCGCTGTCAGGCGCAGAATCACCCTCGCCGCCGTTAGCGAGACCGATTTACGCTTTTTTTATGCCGACTTCAGGAACCTCTACGCCATTTTTACCGGCATTTGCATACGCTGGGGCCATATACAGGGCGAAAGAGGGCAGGATCATGAGAGCGATAACCCGGCTTTATCCGTTGCATCATCAGCCTGGCGAGCAACCGGCGCAGCCCAAACATGTGGGGGAGACGGTGTTCGATTCTTCGCTGCACCCGGCGGACGGCACGCAGCTGACGGCGTTGCATCAGCTCGGCCGGCGCGAAGCGGCGCCGTCGTGGCGGGTACGCCTGAGCGCGCTGTGGCGGAAGTTGTGCGCATGAACGGCTGCGCATGGGTAGGCTGCACGCTATGGCTGCTTTGGGCGCCATGGAGCCAGGCTTCTTTAAACAGCGCGCGCCCTGACGCCGCATGGGTTGAAAGCGTGACGGCGACTTGCAACACACGGGTGATTGAGCATGCCGATTGGGGGGACATTGCCGCAGTGGTGCAGTCTACGCGCCTTTGTCTGCGGCGGGGCGGTGGGCGGCAAGAGGCTGAGCGCACGCCGATTTACGTAGGTGTTGCCCTGGTTCAGCATAACGGCGCCGGTTGACGAGAACCCTCGCCGCGCGGGCGCTGGCGGAAAAAACGCCATAAAGCACGGCCGCCGTCGTAACGTCATGAAAAGGCATTGACTCGCTAACCTCTGACCGTATAATCCCAACCCGCAGCCGCAGGTTGCCGCATCTCAATGCGCCCTTAGCTCAGTTGGATAGAGCAACGGCCTTCTAAGCCGTAGGTCATAGGTTCGAATCCTATAGGGCGTGCCATTAAGTATCAATGAGTTAGGCTCATTCTCCCACTGCAAGATTTTCCAAAAGTGCCAGATTAGTGACATTGCCCGCCAAGACTTCGTCAGTTTTTCTCGCATGTTCGGTTAGATGGGTTGGGGATAGGTGAGCATAGCGCTGAACCATTTCTATGCTCTCCCAGCTGCCCATTTCGTGCAGTGCCGAAAGCGGGGCGCTGCCTGAACCAACCAGCTTGCCCACGTATGCCGCAGATCGTGAAAGCGGAAATCAGTTATCTACATGTTGAAGAAATGCCCCAACTCTGGGGATTATCCTGACGGCTTGATTTAAAAAACGGCTGCGGCCGTTTTTTGCGTCATGTGGGAGCGATATGAGAAAGTCATAAAAATGGCCACGCTAAAGGATAGGCTATTTGATAGAGCGGCAATTAATATGCGTAAAGGATTAAAGGCGCTGAAGTAAATTAAATCATTTTCCCTTCCATTACGTAAAAATCTCCACTCATCGTTGTGTAGTAAGCATAAGAAATGTTTTTTTCGAAATTATCGCAGTGAACAACGGTATTTTTATCGGACTCTTGCCAGGAAATCATGAAATAGCCGTCAGCCAATGAACGCCACTGGAAAGGCACATTCATAATGGTTCCGCGAAGTTCTCCGTTTAGAAACTCAACGGTAATGGTGTTTTCACTGGCATGGTAGGCGTTTTTAACTTCGAGACCATTGTCCATCTTGATGGTAAAAGATTGACCGGCATAAGGAAATTTTACAGCCATTGTCGCAACTCCTTTAATGTGTCGTAAAAGCGGCGGTGAAGCACGCTGCTATCCCGAATCACTCGTGCCTAAGACGGGAGTGAGGTCAGCCAACTGAGCGTTAAGCGGCTGGATAGGGCCAATAAATAGTAGAGAGGGCGCATCGGTGGAAAAAGGGACCGGCGGGCAATTCACTTTTCTCTTTTTGTTCATAAAGAGGACGGGCGGCTGGTTACTGTTCACTGCGGGGACAGTGGGGTTTAAGTGACGGGTCTTGCCAGGCACCGAACGCGGTCACAGGAAACGGCAAGCGGCATTGAACCTTCGTTTAGTTTGTCACGCTACAATAGGTGAAAATTTCCCCATGGAGCCTATCGTGCGCAAATCCAGATTCCTGCTCGTGACCTTGCTGTGCCTGTGCGCCGCCGCCGTGCTGTACGTTATGGCATATCGGGCACTGGGGCATTACCTCAGCGACGGCGAGAAGGCCTACCCGGATATCAGCGTTGAAATTCGCTGAGGGCCGTGCGGCCTGAAGGGGACTGCGCCGAATTTTTCGCACTGATTTACCCGCCATTTACCCGCCGTCGGCAATGATGACGCTGCGTCTCCACATTGTGTGGTTCTTTTGGGCGGAATGCGGTTATGTCACTGCAGCAGGCATCGAATGTTTCTTTGAGCAACAACGGCTTAAAGGGCATCGGTTACAAACATTATGCGTTGGCGATCGTGGCGTTTTCGGCGCTCGTACGGTCTATTTCCTTAACGGACAGGTATTTTTGGTGCGATGAAGCCTCCAGCGTGCTGACCAGCCGTTACGATGTGGGCGCTTTGCTCTATCACGCTTCCTTCGATGTTCACCCGCCGTTTTATTACCTGCTGCTGCATGGCTGGATGGCGCTGTTTGGCGACGGCATTCTGGCGGCCCGCTCGCTGAGTCTGGTGTTCGGCGTGATGACGGTGGCGCTGGCGATGCGCTTTACCCGTTGGCTGGCCAATGAGCGGGCGGCGCTGATCGCGGGATGGCTGATGGCGATCATGCCGATGGCGGTGCGCTACAGCCAGGAGGCGCGCATGTATGCGCTGATGGGGCTGCTGGCGATCGCCGCCGCCATGGCGTTGGCGAAGTGGCTGAAAACGCCGGATAACCGCCGTTATCTGGCGCTGTATGCGTTAGTGATGACGCTAAGCTTTTATACCCATTACTTCACGATTTTCACGCTGATCGCTCACTGGATGGTGCTGCTGGCGCTGTCGTGCCGCCGCGAAGGCGAACGTTACATCAAACGGCCGGCGTGGTGGTTGGCCAATGCGGCGATCGGGATGGCCTACATTCCCTGGCTGCTGGCGCTGTTCAATCTGCTGGCGCATATCGCCGAACTGCGGGTCGGCGGCGACGTCGGTTGGATCCCTCGGGTTTCCTGGGGCGATCTGCCCGCGATGTATTGGCGTTTTCTCACTGGGCATGATGGCAGCAACTATCCCATGGCCATTCTCTGGCTGTTGCCGGCGATGTTTGTCGCGTTGTGTTCATTGCTGCTGTGGCGGCGGGAGACGCCGAGAACATTCTCTCTGTTGTTGCTTGGCGGGATTCTGATCCCGGTGACGCTGGTCTTCGCCATTTCCTGGCGCTCGCCGCTGTTTGTCGATCGCTACCTCTATTCAGCCGCGCTCGGCATCCCGTTGGTGTTGGGTGTGCTGATCGCCAGAACGAAAAGCCGAGTGCGCGGGATCTCTTTGCTGCTGTTCTTCAGTTTGTTGTTCGGTTGCGGTGTGCGTAACGATTACCCGGTCGAGAAAGATGAGTTCAAGGTGATGGTGCACTACATCAACAGCCACTATCAGCTCAACGATGCGGTGGTGGTCAGCAACATGTTCAACTACCTGAGTTATGTGTATTACAACAAGAAGGGTTATCGCGCCTTGCTGTACACGCCGGCCAGGCCCAACGGCATCTCGGGTAAGCCCAATGCCTATGGTTTCGGTACCTTTTTCCACGATCGGGCGGCGCAGACCTACGTCGATAAGCTCAGCGCCTTATCGAAAGGCCATCGCCGGATTTGGCTGGTCAGCGGCGGCGATTTCAACCAGGACTTCGGCCGTTCGCCGCCGGGTTGGGTCAACACCGCTACCTTCAAGAGCGGCGGTTTTGAGTCGCGCCTGTTCGTGGTGCGTTGAGTAAAATGTCATATTTCCCATTCGGCGTTACATCTGGCTGAGCAAACTTACGCGGGGATGACAGTTCTATACATTGAGATTGGTACTGTAGCTCTACCCGATGATGTTGTGTGTTATCCATTCCCTGTAGTGTATTACCCCATCCCTGTTAAGTTTATCCCGCCTTGTGCGGGATTTTTTTTATCTGCGCATGCCTGGCGGGGTAACGCGATTTTTTTGAATAACACCGTCAGTTTTATTCGGTATTCAGTCGCTGCGCGCTTGATTAGATTGAACGCGAGAGGGGCGCCGTCGGCGCCTTTGTGCAATGAGTGGAGAATTTCTATGGCGAAGACAGTAGTGGTGTTTCATTCCGGCTACGGCCATACCGAGCGTTTGGCGAAAGTGGTGGCGGAAGGCGCCGGGGCGGAATTGATCGCCATCGATCAGAACGGCGATATCAGCGACGAAGCCTGGCAGACGCTGGATGAGGCGGACGCCATCATCTTTGGCTCGCCGACCTATATGGGCGGCCCATCCTGGCAGTTCAAGAAATTCGCCGACGCCAGCTCCAAAGCCTGGTTCGGCCGCAAGTGGCAAGACAAAGTGTTCGGCGGCTTTACCAACAGCGCCAGCCTGAACGGCGACAAGCAGGTGACGCTGATCGCACTGCAGACGCTGGCTTCGCAACATGGCGGCCTGTGGGTCAGCCTGGGGCTGCTGCCGGCCAACACCAAATCGGCGCAGCGCACCGACGTCAATAACCTGGGCGGTTCGGTGGGGCTGCTGGTGCAGACCCCGGCGGATGCCGGCGTGGATGAGATGCTGTCGGGCGATCTGGCGACCGCCAAGCTCTATGGTCAGCGCGTGGCGGGCTTTGCCGCCAAACTGGCGTAAGACCTATCGCGTAGATGGGACGGCGGTGCGGTTGAACGGATGCCGCGTTCATTTTCTCTGCACAATTGGCGTGTAATCTGTGAAATGTTATTAGCCTGCTTGGGCTAACACTGCATTTCGTACAAATATTCCCGGTTCCTAGGCCGGGTTTTTTGTTGCTAAGGTGTGCTTAAGCTTTCGCCGCTATACTGCGCGTCAGCATGGTCATGCAATGCATGGCCGTGTCGTAACTGTCGATTTGCTGTTGTTCAAGCAAGCCCGCTTCATGCGGGCTTTTTTTGGGTTGTTATTGCACAGGCGGCCCAGTTGCAGGAAAATAATCGCGCAGTGATTCAAACATCATTTAATGACCAATAACCATAAACTTATTAATGTAATTAACGCTGTCGGCGGCCTATTACGCCATGCGCTATGCTGACAGCAGAGTAGGTATTATTTGCTGACGCTATGCGGGGGGGGCCCGCCGCGGCCGCCTCAGGCTAAGAAAAGTCTGTTAATTAAATGTTAATGTTTTTTATTATTGATTTGTCTGGCTTTTTTGGTTGAAATTCGGATTGACTATCCCTCACTGGCCGGGCGAGCGAGTATGCACATTATTATTCTGGTTATTAGCAAAATATGGGCGAGGCGATGAACGCCAGAATAAACGCCAGGCATGGCCTGCCGCTAACGGTTCAGCTGATCAATCTTTTCATGCTGGCCTTTTTACTTTCCCTGGTGGGTATTCTTAGCCGGCCAATTGGCTCGCTTTCCTTATTTTGGCCGGTGAATGCGATTCTGCTCGGTCTGCTGCTGCGCAAACCCATTTACGCCACGCCGCTCGGCTGGCTTACCACCTATCTGGGCATGATAGTCGCCGATCTCATTACCGGCGAAGGCTGGTCCCTGGCGCTGTGGCTGAACTCCTGCAACATGTCGCTGATCGCCGTCGGTTACGGCATCATGCTGATGCTGCCCCAATCTCAACGGCGCATGGGCAAGCCCCAGGCGATACTCTATATGTTCAGCGCCAGTTTGGCCGGCGCGGCGGTGGCGTCGACGCTGTCGGTGCTGCGTAATGACAGCCTCTATAACAACACGGTGGTGATCGCCTGGCTGGCCTGGTTCAGTGAGCAGTTCTCGACGACCTTGCTGCTGTTGCCGGTGCTGATGGCGGCGCCGCGGCTGAAGCAACTGTTGCGCATGCAGGTGCGTTGGCGTTTGCAAGGTTGCCTGCCGCTGCTGGCGCTGCTGCTGTCGCTGGTGTTCAGCGTCTATATCGGCGGGCCGGGTGCTATCGCCTTCCCGATCCCGGCGCTGCTGTGGTGCGCGGTGCGCTACCAGCTGTTCCCCGTGACGTTGCTGACGCTATTGACCGGCATGACCGAGATCAGCAGCATTTCCGCCAACCTGATGCTGTATGAAACGCCGAACAACCACAACGCCTTCCTCGATACGCTGATGTCCGCCCGATTGGGCATCGCCATGCTGGTGATGGGGCCGCTGATCCTCGCCAGCTCTATCGCCGCCAACCGCAAGCTGATGCGGCGTCTGGAGCACAGCGCCAACCACGATTTTTTGACCGGCGTGCTGGCGCGCAGCGCGATGACGCGTAAAGCGGGCGAGCTGCTGGAGCATAAACATCGCTCCAAAGAGGCGGTGTCGCTGTTGCTGATCGACATTGATCATTTCAAGCAGATCAACGATACGCACGGCCACAGCGCCGGCGATCAGGTTTTGGCGTCGTTTGCGCACATCGTGCGGCGCGAGCTGCGGCACGATCAGCTGTTCGGCCGCCTGGGCGGGGAAGAGTTCGCCATCATGCTGCCGCGCGCGTTGGCGGCGCAGGGCGTGGCGTTGGGGGAACATTTGCGCCGGCTGGTGGAGCAGACGGCGCTGCAGGTGGAAGGCAAGCAGACGTTGAAAATCACCATCAGCGTCGGCGTCGCCAGCCTGGCGATGAACGAAGTGAAATCGCTGGAGCAACTGATGAACATGGCGGATATCGCGCTGTATCGCGCCAAATCGCAGGGGCGTAATCGGGTGGAGTCGTTCAACGTGGTGAACGGCAACAGCGTCGAGCATATCCTGTTCCGTTAGGGCTCGACGCCGGGCAACCGTTGCTTACAGGCTTTTCAGCGCCTTGATGGTTTCATCCATGTCGATCTCGTGCTCGGAGAAGGTATGGGTGGTGTTCTGGAAAGTGGTGATGGTCAGCATGCGCAGCGTTTGCATGGCCTGTGCCTGCTCTTCTGACTGCGGGCGAATGCGATTCATCAGCAGGCCGACCGACAGCACGGTGTTCTCTTTATCCACATCGGCTTTGACCGGCACTTCCTTGGTGAAGGTATTGAAAGACTTGATGCTGGTGATCTTGATTCTTTCATTGGCGATGATGATGTATTTGCTGGGCGCCAACACTTTGACCGCATAAGCCGACGGACCTTTGGTGTTATTGGTCGGTTCGAAGGTCACCGCCGCGTTTTTCTTAATCAGCTCCGGATTCTGCACTTTAATCACGTGAAAATAACGATTTTCTCCGTTCTCGTCGGTAATAAAGCCGAAGCCTTTGTCTTCAAAAAAAGTCGTTATCTTGCCGTTCATCGCTATTCTCACAAAAGGGATCAATACAGCGCTTATGATAGCGCGGAATGCCTTGCAGCGACAGATTGCGCGGGCGGCATTTAGTCATGCGATAACGGCATTTAGCGGCTTTCCCCCCACATGCTATGTTCATGCTGACTTCATTCAATGCGAAAAAGGAATATCGATGGGCATCAAACGTCTCAATCACGCCGTGCTGTATGTCAGCGACGTGCGGCAGAGCGCCGACTTTTATCATCAGGTCTTGGGCTTCAAGCTGAAGCCGTCCGACAGCCCCGACCGGGCGGTATTTACCCAGGCCGCCGATTCGGACAACGATCACGATTTGGCGCTGTTCAGCAAGAATCTGGGCCAGCAGCGCGCCGGGGTGTTTCGCGCCAACAACGAGCCGCCGGCAGAGAATGAGCCACCGGCCGGGCTGTACCATCTGGCCTGGGAAGTGGACAGTCTGGAAGAGCTGGAGCGCATTCGTCACCAGCTGGCCGAACGCGGCATTCTCGGGCTGGAAGAGGATCACGGCGTACACAAAAGCATTTATGGCCACGATCCGGACGGACTGCTGTTTGAGGTGACCTGGTTTATTCCGCCGGCGCTGCTGACCGAAGAGGATAAAAACCGGCAGGGAATTCGCCCGCTGGATTTCGCCGCCGAGAAGCGGCGTTTCGCCGGCCTGTAAGCGGATCAGGTGCGGGGCGCCGCGGCGCCCCGACGATCACAGCACTTTGTTGAGGAAGTTAACGGTGCGCGGGTGCTGCGGCTGAGCCAGCACCTGCCTGGCGTCGCCCTGTTCGACGATCTGCCCGTCGACCATAAACACCACCCGATCCGCCGCTTCGCGCGCAAAGCCGATTTCATGCGTGACTACCACCAGCGTGACGCCCAGATCCGCCAATCCCTTAATCACGTCCAGCACTTCGCCGACCAGCTCGGGATCGAGCGCGGAGGTCGGCTCATCGAACAGGATCACCTTCGGGTTCAGCGCCAGCGCGCGCGCGATGGCGATGCGCTGCTGCTGGCCACCGGAGAGGTGGCGCGGGTAGGCATCCGCCTTGTGGCGCAGCCCGACGGTATCCAGAAGTTCATAGGCCACCGCCTTCGCCCGTTCGCGGGAGTGAATTTTGTGTACCACCGGCGCTTCGATGATGTTTTCCAGCACCGTCAGGTGCGGGAACAGGTTGAAGTTTTGGAACACGTAGCCGACGTTGATGCGCTGCCGGAGAATGGCCTTTTCCTTCAGCTCGTACAGCCGGTTGCCCTTGCGGCGGTAACCGACGTAGTCGCCGTCGATGCGGATAAAGCCTTCGTCCACGCGCTCCAGATGGTTGATCGCCCGCAGCAGCGTCGATTTGCCGGAGCCGGAAGGCCCGAGGATCACGGTTACGGTGCCCGGCTGCAGCGTCAGGCTGACGTCGTCCAGCGCCTTGTGTTTGCCGAAAAACTTGCTGACGTTGCTGATTTCGATCAGGCCGCGCGCCGGCACCGGGGTGAGATTGCGCGCCGGCTGTTCGGGCAAGGCGTAATAATCAATGGCTTCAGACATGCGGGTCTCCTAACGTTTTAGCCAGCCGGCCAGTTTCTGCCAGGGCGTCGGCGGCAGTTCGCGCACCGCGCCCCGAGCAAAATAGCGCTCGATGTAGTATTGGATCACCGACAGCGCGGTGGTGATGAACAGATACCAGACGGTGGCGACCATCAGCAGCGGTATCACCTGCTGAGTGCGGTTATAGATCACCTGGATGGTGTAAAACAGCTCCGGCAGCGCCAGCACGTAAACGATCGAGGTGCCTTTCGCCAGGCTGATGATCTCGTTGAAGCCGGTCGGAATAATGGAGCGCAGCGCCTGCGGCAGAATAATGCGGAAGGTGCGGCGATAGCCCGGCAGGCCCAGCGCCGCCGCCGCCTCGTGCTGGCCGTAATCCACGCCCAGAATGCCGCCGCGGATGATCTCGGCGGTGTAGGCGGACTGCACCAGCGTCAGGCCCAGCACCGCCACGGCGAACTGGCCGAGGATGTCGATGGTCGGGTAACTGGCGAACACCACCGAGGTAAAGGGAATGCCCAGCGAGATGGCGTCGTACAGATAGGAAAAGTTATACAGGATGATCAGCACCAGGATCAGCGGCAGCGAGCGAAACAGCCAGATATACCCCCAGGCCAGCGACGCCAACAGGTAAGAGCGCGACAGCCGCGCCAGCGCCAGCAGGGTGCCGAACAGGATGCTGAACAACGTGCCGAGCAGCGTCAGCAGCAGGGTCTGTCCCAGCCCCGCCAGCACCGCCGGGGCGAAGAACCACTCGGCGAACACGCCCCATTCCCAGCGCGCGTTGCCCGCCACCGATTGCACGATGGCGGCCAGAATAAACAGCGAGAACAAGGCGCCGATCAGCCGCAGCGGATAGCGGGCGGGCACCACTTTCAAGACTTCTTGTTTGGACATGTCATGTCTCCTGACTACAGATAAAGGGGGTTTAGGCGATTTTCCTTTCTGACGCGCAACAACACGCGTCCTCTGCAATCAGGCTTTTGCGGAACGGCAGGCGGCCATCGTAGGGCGGGCGGCTGTAAACCTCGCTGTCAACGGTGGGATCGAACTGCGGCTGGTAACCGTTGCTCAGGTACAGGCCCACCGCTTCGGGCTGGCGAAAGCCGGTGGTCAGGTAGAGCCGGCGATACCCCTGCGCCAGCGCCAGCGTTTCCAACTGCTGCAACACCCGCTGCGCCAGGCCCTGGCGGCGCAGATCGCCCCGGGTCCAGATGCGCTTCAGCTCGGCGGTTTGCGCGTCATAGCGTTTGAAGGCGCCCATGGCGATCGGCGCACCGGCGCGCAGCAGCACGATGAAGGCGCCCTGCGGCGGCGCGTACAGGTCCAGCGGTTCCGGTTCCTGGTCACCAAAATAGTCGCCGTAGCGCTGACGATATTCGCCGAATAGCCCCTCGATCACCGGGGCGATCAGCGGATCGGTCGGCAGCGTCTGAATGAAAGTGTCTTGCGTCATCGCACGCTCCTAATCGCCCAGGCCGGGCGGGTTGATTTCCGACTGCGCAAGGCGTTCGACGCTCTCGCCCCAGCGGTTGAGCACCTGATCGTACTGTCCGCCGCGGATCGCGCCGTTCAGCGCTTCATTCACCGCCTGCACTAGGCCATTGCCTTTACGGGTGGTGACGGCGATGTGCGCCGCCTTGGGCCAGCCGCCTTCCACCGTGCCCGCCAGCCGGGTGCGGCCGTTCAACGCCGCCTTATAGGCGCCCAGCACGTTCGGCCCGAAGTAGGCATCGGCCCGGCCGGACTGGATCGCCAGCGTGGCGGCCGCATCGTCGGTCACGTAGATCGGCTGGAAGGGTTTGAGCCCCTGTTGCCGATTCTGTTTGTCCCACGCCAGCAAAATTGCTTCCTGATTGGTGCCGGAGCCGACGATGATCTTTAATCCGGCGATATCGGCAGGCTGTTTGATCGTTGCGATCTTGCCGCCGGTTTTGACGTAAAAGCCGAGCGAGTCGATGCGGTAGGTGGCGAAGTCGAAGCGGGTTTTGCGTTCTTTGGTCACGGTGACGTTGGTGATGGCCGCGTCATACTTGCCGGAAACTACCCCCAGCGGCCAGTCTTCCCACGAGGTTTGCACTACGTTCAGCTCCAGGCCCAGGCTGTCGGCCACCAGTTGCGCGATATCCACTTCGCTGCCGATAAGCCGCCGGTTGTCGGCGGCGAACAGCGCCAGCGGCGGCGTGTTGAGCGCGGCGATTGCAACGGTGAATTGGCCCGGCTTCACGAAGTGGAAATCGGCCGGCAATTTGGCGATCGCCTGCGGGTTTTTCGGCGCGTGGATCGGGGTTTCATTGGCCTGTAAATCGATGCCGGTGCCCGCTTGCGCGGCGCCGGTCAGGCTCAGCAAGGCCGCCACGAGGGCGGCGGTAACGGTTTTTTGCATAGCGGGTATCCCTGACAGCGTTCTTATTATTGGGTGAATCTGTTCAACGGGCGCGTCAGGCCCAGGTGCTCGCGCAGCGTGTCGCCATGGTACGCCCGGCGGAACAGGCCACGTTGTTGCAGGATGGGCACCACCCGATCGACGAAGTGGCCGAAGGCGTTGGGCGTGCCGCCGCTGATGATGAAGCCGTCGGCGGCTTCGCCGTCGAACCAGCGTTGCAGGCCGTCCGCCACCGCTTCCGGCGTGCCGCTGAACGCCGGGCGCGGCGAAGCGGCTTCCAGCGCCACCTGGCGCAGCGTGAGGTTCCGCTCGCGGGCATTGCGCTTGATGGCGTCGGTGGTGCTGCGGAAGCTGTTTTGCCCCAGATCGCCGATGTCCGGGAAGGGGGCGTCCAATGGGTGGCGGGAAAAGTCGTAATGTTCGAAGTAGCGGCCAAGATAGTTGAGGGCGTTCTCGATGCTGACCAGGCGGGCGGTCTCCTGGTATTGGCGCTCGACGTCCGCGTCGTCGTCGCCGACGATCACGCTGACGCCCTGGAAGATGCGCAGGTCGTCCGGCTCGCGCCCCTGTTCCACCAGTTGCCGCTTCACGTCCTGATAAAAATCCTGCGCCTGCTCCAGCGTGTCGTGATGGGTGAAGATCGCATCGGCGTGTTGGGCCGCCAGCCGTTTGCCGTCTTCAGAGGCGCCGGCCTGGAACAGGATCGGGCGGCCCTGCGGCGTGCGACCGATGTTCAACGGCCCCTGCACCGAGAAGAACTCCCCCTGGTGATTGAGGGTGTGCAGCTTCCCGGCCCTGAAAAATTCGCCGCTGGCTTTATTGCGCACGAAGGCATCGTCTTCCCAGGAATCCCACAGCCCTTTGGCGACGTCGAGAAACTCACCGGCAATGCGGTAACGCAGGCTGTGTTCTGGGTGTTCTTTGCGCGAGAAGTTTTTGGCCGAGCCTTCCAGCGGCGACGTCACCACGTTCCAGCCGGCTCGGCCGTTGCTCAGGTGGTCGAGGCTGGCGAACTGACGGGCGACGGTGAACGGATCGCTGTAAGAGGTGGAAAGGGTGCCCACCAGGCCGATTTTATCGGTGGCGGCGGACAGCGCGGCCAGCAGGGTGAGCGGTTCGAAACGATTAAGAAAATGGGGAATGGACTTTTCGTTGATATATAACCCATCGGCGACAAACACGAAATCGAATTTCCCCTGTTCGGCTTTTTTCGCCGAGGCGATATTAAATTCGAGGTTGATGCTGGCGTCGGCGGTGGCATCCGGGTGGCGCCAGGCGGACATATTTCCCGATGCGCCGTGCAGAATGGCGCCCAGCCGTAATTGCCGTTGATTATTCGCGTTGTCGCTCATCGTGATTATCCTGTCATGCGCCGCAAAGGCGCGCGGTGTCTGATGTGTCCACTATTGATGAGCGGCAACGGGATGTAAAACAACAAAACAGCATATTCAAATGTTGAAAACTGCAAATATCACGGCGAGCGAAAATAATAATCCCCGGCGCGGCATCTGCGGCGTCGGGGAAATACTCTTTCACGTTATTCAGGCGTTGCTGAGGGCTTTTTCTGGCGCGGTAGTGAGCTGTTGCAGCGTGCGTTCCGCCAGCAGTGTGAAATATTGTGCGGCGGGGAACAGGGCGCGTTCATCGGGGTTGAAACGCGGATGATGCAGGCCGAATTCGCTGGCGGAGCCAATGCTGACGAATACGCCCGGCACATGATGCAGATACAGCGCGAAATCTTCACCCCCCATTTGCAGCTCCGCCTCTTCGACCCGGTAGCCGGCCTCGGCGGCGACGGTTTTGCTGAACGCCGCCCAATGGGCGTCGTTGATCACCGCCGGCGGCCCCGGCTGCCAGTGGAGTTCTGCCTGCGCGCCCAGCGCGGCGGCAACGCCGTCGATCACCTGGCGAATTTTGTCCGGCACCTGGCGGCGCACCGCGTCGCTGTGGGTGCGCACCGTGCCTTCAAGCTCGACGGTTTGCGGCAGCACGTTCCAGGTATTGCCGCCTTCGATGCGCGTCACGCTCACCACCAGCGATTCCAGCGAGCTGAAGCTGCGGCTGGGCAGCGTCTGCAGCGCGCCGACGATCTGGCTGGCGGTGACGATGGTATCGACGCCCTGTTCCGGTTTGGCGGCGTGGGCGCCTTTGCCGGTGATGCTGATCTGGAAGCGATCGACGTTGGCATAGAACGGCCCGGCGCGGGTGGCGAAGGTGCCGGTGGGCAGCTCCGGCGCGTTATGCAGGCCAAATACCGCCGCGACGTTATCCAGCGCGCCGGCGTCGATCAGGTGCCGGGCGCCGTTGAAGGTCTCTTCCGCCGGTTGGAAGAAGATGCGCACCGTGCCGGGCAGCTCGGTCTCACGCGCTTTGAGCAGGTGCGCGGCGCCGAGCATCACCGAGGTGTGAAAGTCGTGGCCGCAGGCGTGCATCACGCCGCTGTTTTGCGAGCTGAAGGGCACGTCGGCGATTTCGTCGATCGGCAGGGCGTCAATGTCGCCGCGCAGGGCGATGATCGGCCCCTTGCCGCTGCCGATCTCCGCCACGACGCCGGTTTTCAGCGCCAACGGCAGAATACGAATGCCCGCCTCTTGCAGCCAGCGGGTCAGCCGGGCGGTGGTGGCGAATTCGTGATTGGAAAGCTCCGGGTTTTGGTGCAGCTCACGCCGATAGGCGATGATCTTTTCTGCCAACTGGCTGGTCATAGGCTTGGCTCACAGTGGGAAATAAACCCTAACCCTAGTGCAGGGGGCGCAGAAGCAAAAAGACCATCTGGTTATATTTCATAGCGATTGCGTCTGCATGGGGGCGTCAACGCTGGGGTCAGCGGGCGGGTTTGGGCGTTCGCGCGTTGTTCGCCGGCGCAGGGAGAGGATTGGCCTGGAACGGTAACGTATCGCAACCGGTGCAATGCATTTACACCGGGCAACACGGATTTTTTCACTCTTTATCGGATTTCTGTGATCGCGGTGGTGGACAAAATCCTGCCTGCTTGCTGTACTGTAATCGACACAGGTTTTGTGTCTTTCATTCACGTTAAAGGTAAGTTTGATGTCTAAGATTAAAGGTAGCGTTAAGTGGTTTAATGAATCCAAAGGCTTCGGTTTCATTACTCCGGAAGATGGTAGCAAGGACGTTTTCGTTCACTTTTCTGCCATCGTTAGCAATGGTTTCAAAACGCTTGCTGAAGGCCAGCGTGTAGAGTTTGAAATCACGAACGGTGCCAAAGGCCCATCTGCCGCTAACGTTACTGCTATCTAAGCTGCGTAGCTGAATTTCTTAAAACCCGCTCATTGAGCGGGTTTTTTATTGGGCGCGTTATGCGCCGCTACGGCGGGCCAACAGGCTGAACAGCAGGATGGCGATGGCGTAACAGCCGACGATGGTCAGCGCCATCGACAGGCCCGAAGTGCCGCCCAGCCCGGTGAGCGGCACGGCGCAGGCGCCAAGGGCGAACATGCACACGCCGATCAAGGCCGAGGCGCTGCCCGCTTTGTCCCCCTGGCTTTGCATCGCCAGTGAAGAGGCGGTCGGACCGACGATGCCGATCACCGCCACCGAGAAGAACAGCGGCACCAGCAACACGGCCAGCGGCGCATGCAGCGCGGCGGCCAACAGCAGCAACAACGACGCGCCGGCCGCCAGCGTTAACCCGCCCCTCAATACCCGGCGTTCCCCCCAACGTGAACTGAGACGGCTGGCCAGTTGCGCCGCAATGATCAGCCCGACGCCGTTAATGGCGAAGCACAGGCTGAACATCTGCGGGCTGAGGCCGTAGATCTGCTGCAAGACGAAAGGCGAAGCGCCGATATAGGCGAACATGCCGGCCATCACGAAGCCCTGTGTCAGGCACAGGCCCATGAAATAGCGCTGGGTCAGCAACCCGCCGAGCGACATCAGCATCGCCAGGATACCGCCCTGGCTGCGGCGCTCGACCGGCAGGGATTCGCGCAGCTTCAACGCCGACAGGCTGAACAGCAGTACGGCGATGGCCGCCAGCACGCCGAAGATACCGCGCCAGTTCATCACCTGCAGCATGACGCCGCCCAGCACCGGCGCGACGATCGGCGCCAGGCCGTTGACCAGCATCAGCAGGGCGAAGAAGCGGGTCAGTTCATGGCCGGCGTACAGATCGCGGGCAATGGCGCGGGAAATCACCGCGCCGCCGGCGCCGGCGATGCCCTGCAGCAGGCGGGCGATCAGCAGCTGGTCGATGGTGGGCGCCAGCGCGCACCACAGCGAAGCGCCGAGCAGCAGGATCAGCGACAGCAACAGCGGGCGCATACGGCCCAGCTTGTCGCTGTAAGGGCCAAAAATCAGCTGGCCGACGCCCAGGCCGAGCAGCCCGGCGGTCAGACTGAGCTGCGCGGCGGCGGTAGAGGTATTCAGCTCGCCCGCCATTTCCGGCAGGGCGGGCAGATAGAGATCGGTGCACAGCGGCCCCAGCGCGGCCAGCAGGCCAAGCACGACGGCGTACACCAGACGTTGTCTGGCTAAGTGTTTGGTCATGGGAGATTAAGATTTCCTGAACAGGTGAGAAATGGCCTGCTGATACAGATCGCGCAGCAGGGACGCATCGGCTTTTTGCGTGGTAAGGATACGGTAACCGGTGCCTTCGCTCATGACGGCGATAAACTCCACCCGCGCGGCGATCTCCTCCGCGCTGAAATGGGGATACAGCCGCTGCAGATTGTGGCACACGTGGCGAAACAGCCGCGCTTCCGCATCGCTGAGCATTTTGGCCACCACCGGGTTGCGCGTGGCCTCGGCGGTCACTTCTAGCATCAGCATGTGATCGGTTTCGCTCTCGCCCGGCTGCTGAAACAGCGTGCGCGCCGCCAATGTGCCGGCGATCAGGTTGATGTGATCGCCAAGGTTTTCCAGCCGCTGCATCTTGTTGGTGATGATGCGGTTGACGATCTCTTCGATAATCGCGTCTTTATTGGCGAAATAGCGATAGATTTGCCCGACGCTGAGCTGCGAGCCCTGGGCGATCTCCGCCATGCTGGCGGCGTGGAAGCCGTGGCGGCGAAAGCTGGTTTTCGCCGCTTCGACGATCTGATCGCGGCGAGCCTGCACTTTGGCCTGTTTACTGTCGTTGGGGGGGAGCATCTGCCCGATCCTTTGCTACGCGTGAGCCGGGTTCACATTTTTGAGTGTGAACGTTCATTCTCAATTGTAGTGTAAACGGCCGGAAAGACGCAAGATGAACGCGTGCTGCGGGGAAAAGGCGCTTATGTGAACAGGTAGGATTTGATAAAGGCGGCGACGATCAGGACGCACAGCGCAACGGCAATCGCTTCGGCGGCGGTTTTCGGCAGGCTAAACATAGCGGTTTCTCATCCAGTCAGGGGTACTGGATGAGATTATGCGCATGCAAGATTAAGGAAACATTAAGGGCTTAGCGCCCGTTGAGCCACATCACCAGCATAAAGGCCAGCAGCGTCATCGCCAGCGAGCCGGCCAGGTTGAGCAGCATGTTGGCCAGCGCCCAGCCGAAGCGGCCATCCTGCATCAGGTATACCACCTCCAGCGAAAAGGTGGAGAAGGTGGTCAGGCCGCCGCAGAACCCGGTGGTGATCAGTAATTTCCAGGTGGGATCCAGATGCGTCATGCGGGTGAAAATCGCCATCGCCAGGCCGATGATAAAACCGCCGATCAGATTGACCATCAGCGTACCGAGCGGAATGTGGGCGTTCAGCGGATTCATTTTCATGCTTACCGCCCAGCGCAAAACGCTGCCGACGCCGCCGCCGATAAATACGGCCAGTAAAGAGCTCAACATGGGGCAACTACCTTTCAATCAGAGAAATTCACGAGGCTCGGAAAGGGACAGGCGTAACGCTACGCGCCTCTCTCCGAGAGGTTACGTAGACATCATCAGCCTGTGAAGGCGGTTAGGGAGGAATGTCATCTCCAGCGTGCCGCACGGCCTTTTTCGCCGCACCCGGTGGATGTTACACCTAACGCCGCCTATTTTGTAGTATCGACACTCTGCGAGGTAAAACGGATGGAAATCAGAACGGCGCGTCTGAGCGACCGGCACGCTATCGCTGAATTAATGACGGCGCTGGATTATCCTGGCACCGAGGCGTTTCTGACGCAGCGAATGCAGCAATTGTTGGCGCATCCGGATGAGGCGCTGCTGGTGGCGGCGGACGGGGAGCAGGTGTTGGGCGTGTTGTCGCTGCATTTCCTGCCGCAGCTGGCGTTGGCCGGCGACATTGGCCGCATCAGCTATTTTTGCGTCGACGATCGGGCGCGCGGCGCGGGCGTAGGGCGGCGGCTGCTGGCGGCAGGCGAGGCGCTGGCGCACCGTCGCGGCTGCGATCGGCTGGAAGTCCATTGCCACAGCCGCCGCGAGCGGGCGCATGCTTTTTACCGGCGCGAAGGCTTTGTCGAAGCGCCGAAGTATTTTGCCAAGTTATTAAGTCAGTAAGTTACTTCCCTGGCGGCGCCGCCGTTTCCAGCCGGTTGCGGCCATTCTGCTTCGCCCGATAGAGCGCGCCGTCGGCCGCTTTCAGCCAGTCAAGATAGCCGCCCAGCGCGGGGTGGTAGTCAGCGATACCGGCGCTGATCTGCAGCCGCAGCTGCGGCGCCTCCTTGAAGCTGACCGCGTCCAGCCGCTGCTGGATGCGGCGCAGAACGATTCCCGCCTGTTCAGCGTTAGTGTTCGGCAGCACCGCGCCAAACTCGTCGCCGCCGTAGCGCCCGACGATATCCACGTTGCGCATGCCGATCAGCAACTCTTCCGCCAACGCCGCCAGGGCCTCATCCCCCAAAGCATGGCCGAAGGTGTCGTTGATGGTTTTGAAGCGATCGATATCCATCAGAATCAGCGTGGCGTTATCCTGGTAGCGGCGGCAACTGTCGAACTGGCGATGCAGCAGGTGCTCCCAGTGGCGGCGGTTATATAAGCCGGTCAGCCCATCGCGGGTGCTGATGCGTTGCAGCTCTTGTTTCTTTTCCGCCAGTCGTTTGGCGGTGCGGTAGGTCACCAGCCCAAGCAGCGTCGGATACAGGTAGATCATCGGCAGGCACAGATAGATTTGCAGCGCCGTGCTGTGCGGGTGAAACGGGAAGCCGAGCAGCGCGGCGGTGAGCATCGCCGTGGTCAGTTGAATGGCCAATCCTTTCACAAACAGCGCTTTGCCGGCCGAAGCGATGTTGTTCATGCTCATCATCGACAGGATGACGATGGCGGGCAGCGCGTTGAACGCCATCATCGCCGCCCAGAAGCCGCCGAAGGCGGAGTCGATCAAGAGGTTGCGGATCTCGGCTTTGAACGGTTCTTTGGCGCGGCAGGCCAGGCGATAGGCGAGATGCGGCCAGAGAAAGCCGTGAAAGGCCAGCAATAGCCAGACCGCCGTGGGCGGAGCCAAGGGGTAGAGCGCGGCGCAAACGCAGATAAAGCCGAGCCCCAGACCGGCGACGCGGGGCAGATAGGTGCGTTTGGCGAAGCTGAGGCCGGATTTTCGGGCATCGAAAATGGGTGGAGCAATATACATCCGGCATCTCCCTGATAGGCATCACGGCAGCGTAGCATGCGGGTGATAAACTAAGAATAGTCTTGGATTCACGCCGCGGGGGCGCGTGGCATTCCTGCGACGGATCTCACTCTGTTACATGTTGCGGTTGTGCGAGCCGAAGGAAAGTCGCTAAATATTCGCAGGCAAGGTCAGTTTTTCTCGCTGTTCACGCAGCGCTCTATGATAAGAAGGTGAGTATGGAAGGTATCAGCATTACCAAACTTCTGGTGATTGCGGTGTTGGTGATTTTACTGTTCGGCACCAGCAAACTGCGCACGCTCGGCGCCGATCTTGGCGCGGCGCTGAAAGGCTTTAAAAAAGCGGTGGGCGACGACAGCACGCCGCCGGCCGCCGGCAACAATGCCGCCGAGAACCAGTCCGCTCAGCAGAGCGTCGAAAAGAAAGACGTTTAATTCCGTCTGATGGCGCGCAATAAAAAACGGATGCCTTGCGGACATCCGTTTTTTGGCGTTTCCGCCGTCTTTAGCGTAACAAACTATTACGCGTTATTTCACTTCCATCCCTTTGGCCTGCAGATCGGCGTGGTAAGACGAACGCACGAACGGGCCGCAGGCGGCATGGGTGAAGCCCATCGCCATCGCTTCTTCTTTCATCTCGTCAAACTCGGCCGGGCTGACGTAGCGCTGCACCGGCAGGTGGTGACGGCTCGGCTGCAGGTACTGGCCCAGCGTCAGCATGGTCACGCCGTGGCGACGCAGATCGCGCATCACTTCAATGATTTCCGCGTTGGTTTCGCCCAGGCCAACCATCAGGCCGGATTTGGTCGGGATATCCGGGTGCGCTTCTTTAAAGCGCTCCAGCAGCTTCAACGACCACTCGTAGTTGGCGCCCGGACGCACCTGGCGGTAGACGCGCGGCACGTTTTCCAGGTTGTGGTTGAACACGTCCGGCGGCGTGGCGGTGAGGATCTCCAGCGCGCGATCCATACGGCCGCGGAAGTCCGGAACCAGCGTTTCAATTTTGATGTTCGGGCTCTTGGCGCGGATGGCCGAGATGCAGTCGGCAAAGTGTTGAGCACCGCCGTCGCGCAGGTCGTCACGGTCAACCGAGGTGATCACCACGTAACGCAGCGCCATGTCGGCGATGGTTTGCGCCAGCTTTTCCGGCTCGTTGGCGTCTGGCGCGATCGGGCGGCCGTGGGCCACGTCGCAGAACGGGCAACGACGGGTGCAGATAGCACCGAGGATCATAAAGGTGGCGGTACCGTGGTTGAAACACTCGGACAGGTTAGGGCACGAAGCTTCCTCACAGACGGAGTGCAGACCGTTCTTGCGCATGGCGGCTTTGATGCCCTGAATGCGCGTTGAGTCGGCAGGCAGTTTGATCTTCATCCACTCGGGTTTACGCAACAGCTCCTGCCGTTCGGTGACCACCGTTTTGACCGGGATCAGCGCCATTTTGTCAGCATCGCGGTATTTGACGCCGCGTTCCATCTGAATTGGTTTACTCATAATCGTGCAGGTTCCAGTTACGAAGCTCGACCGTCTGGTAGCCGAGTAAATGAACAAATTCCTGTACCAGGATTGGGTGTATGTCTTCAATGCCAACGCCGGGCGCCAGCGCGCTGACCTGCGTCATCTGCATGCCGGCGTAACCGCAAGGATTGATGCGTTGGAAGGGGCTGAGATCCATCGCCACATTCAGGGCCAGGCCGTGGAATGAGCTGCCTTTGCGGATCCGCAAACCCAACGAACAGATTTTCTGCTCCCCCACGTACACGCCGGGCGCATCCGGACGGGCGCGCGATGCGAGGCGGAAGTGGGCGAGGGTGTTGATAACCGTATCTTCTATCGCCGTGACCAATTGGCGTACGCCGACCTTGTTGCGCTTCAGATCGACCATCACGTACATCACCTGCTGGCCCGGCCCGTGGTAGGTCACCTGGCCGCCGCGATCGCTCTGGACAACCGGGATATCGCCGGGCATCAGCACGTGTTCGGCTTTGCCGGCCTGGCCCTGGGTGAATACCGGGTGATGCTGCACCAGCCACAGCTCGTCCGGCGTAGTCTCGGTACGACTGTCGGTGAAGTTATGCATGGCTTGGGATACAGGCGCGTAGGGCTGCAACCCCAGCTGACGCAAAATGATCTTGTCTGGTTGCAAAAGAGTCATCGTCAGGTTACAGAAGTGGTAAAGCCATTATACCGGGCGCTCCGGCTGGCGGCCAGCCTTTCGCTGACCAAAAATGCGCAACCCGGGAAGACGCTGCGCCATCCCGGGTTGATAAGCAGGGGTTTATGCTGGAATTACAGCACCATGCGAACAATTTCAATGTTGCCCAACTCTTCGTACAGGGTTTCGACCTGCTCGATGTGAGTGGCGTTGATGGTGATGGAAACCGAGTGGTAGTTGCCTTTGCTGCTCGGCTTAACCTGCGGGTTGTAATCGCCCGGCGCATGGCGCTGCACCACTTCAACTACCTGGTCAACCAGCTCAGGCTGCGCCAGGCCCATCACCTTGTAGGTAAACGAGCAAGGGAATTCGAGCAGTTCGTTCAGTTTAGTTTTTTGCATGTGCGTGCGCTCCAGAGTGCTAGCTAATCTATAAATTATAACTCCCGCCGGGGCGGGAGTTAATGTTATTCAGTATATGGGGGCAATTTCGCCCGTTTCAACCGTTAACCGAACCAGTGGTGGAACATCAGTTTGATGTAGTCCACGATGCGGCTGAAGAAACCGCCTTCTTTCACTTCGTTCATCACCACCAGCGGACGCTGGTCGATGGTTTTGCCGTCCAGCTGGAAGTTGATGCTGCCCACCACCTGGTTTTTCGCCAGCGGCGCGTGAATTTCCGGCGTGTTCAGCACATAGCTGGCCTTCAGATCTTTCATGCGGCCGCGCGGGATGGTCAGGTAGACGTCTTTATCCACGCCCAGCTCAACGCGGTCGGCATCGCCGAACCAGACCGGCTCGGAGGCGAACTCTTTACCGACTTTCAGCGGTGCCACGGTTTCGAAGAAGCGGAAGCCCCAGGTCAGCAGTTTCTTGCTCTCGGCTTCGCGGCCTTTGTAGGTGCGGCCGCCCATCACGGCGGAGATCAGACGCATCTGGCCTTCGGTCGCCGAAGCCACCAGGTTGTAACCCGCTGCGTCGGTATGACCGGTTTTGATGCCGTCGACGTTCAGGCTGTTATCCCACAGCAGACCATTACGGTTCATCTGGCGGATATTGTTGAAGGTGAACTCTTTTTCTTTATAGATCGCGTACTCTTCCGGCACGTCGCGGATCAGCGCCTGGCCGATCAGCGCCATGTCGCGCGCCGAACTGTACTGGCCCTGGGCATCCAGGCCGTGTACCGTCTGGAAGTGAGTGTTCTGCAGGCCCAGTTTGCTGACGTAGGTGTTCATCAGGTTAACGAATGCGTCCTGGCTGCCGGCGACGTAGTCGGCCATCGCCACGCAGGCGTCGTTACCGGACTGCAGGTTGATGCCGCGGGTCAGTTTGGAGACCGGCACGCGATCGCCCGGCTTCAGGAACATCAGCGAGGAGCCTTTGAACACCGGGTTGCCGGTCGCCCAGGCGTCCTGGCCGACGGTCACCAGATCGTCCTGGCCGATTTTACCCGCTTTCAGCGCCTGGCCGATGACGTAGCTGGTCATCATTTTGGTCAGGCTGGCCGGATCGCGACGCGCATCGGCGTTCATCTCGGCCAGCACTTTGCCGGAGTTGTAATCAATCAGGATGTACGCTTCCGCATCGATCTGCGGGACACCTGGGATCATGGTTTTGATGTTAACGTCATCGGCGTGCGCAACGGAGGCTGCGCTCATTGCGATAACGGTGCCGAGGGCGATGCTTTTGATTAAGCGAAAAGAAGTTACTTGTTTCATGATCGGGACTACAACATCCGTGAAAGTAAAGTTAAAAAACGAGCCACACTATAGCAGATGCGATCCCGGCAGGCATTACCCATTCATCTGACTAATTGCGGTTAGTACCCTTTTAGCTGCAAGAAAATGTTTCAGCTAAATAACCGCTTATCGGCCGTGAATGCCCGCCGGGCTTAACGCTCAGGGTGCAGCAGTAACGAAAGACTGTTGTTGCGCTTCGCTCGCCAGGCGTTGCTGCAGCTGGGCCGCCTGCTGACGGCTGCTGAACGGGCCGAGCTGAACGCGATAAACGTTGCCGTTGGCCGCTACTTTGCCCGGGACGCCAAACTGTTGGCTCAGGCTCTGTTGCCAGCTCTGGGCGCGTTCGGCGCTGCTCAGCGCGCCGACCTGCACCACGTAGCCGCCGGCAGAGGCGGCGGCAGCCGTACCGACAGCCGCAGCGCCGGCCGCGACCGGTGCGGCCACCGCTGCGACTTCAGGTTCAGAACCTTCCAGCACGCCGGCCGGTAATGCGCTTGGCGCGCCGAGGAAACCGCTGCGGCCGTTGGCGGCATTGCCGCCGGCAGCAGGGGCGCTGTTGTCGTCGGTGCGCAGGGTGCTGTTATCGATCGGGCGCACCGCCGCGCCGCTGGCGACCGGCACGTCCTGTTGAATGGGGGTGCCCATGCCGCTGGCGCCGAGATCCGGGCGCGCCGGCAGGGCGTAGCTCTGTTTCGCCACGATGGTGCCGATGGTGCCGGGGCCGCTCAGCGTGCCATCCGGCGCCACGTTGATGAAATCGACTTTGACCTTGGTGTTGTTGGACAGGTTGAGGCGATCGGCGGCGGCTTTCGACAGATCGATGATGCGGCCCTTGGTGTATGGCCCGCGATCGTTGACGCGCACCACCAGCTGACGGCCGTTGGCCAGGTTGGTGACGCGCACATAGCTTGGGATCGGCAGCGTTGGGTGCGCCGCCGTCAGGCCGTTGGGGTCAAACTGCTCGCCCAGCGCCGTGGTGTTGCCGTTGGCCTCTTCGCCATACCAGGCCGCCAGGCCGGTCTGAGAGAAGTTCTGCGGATCTTTTACGATGCGGTAAGTATCGCCATTAACCTTATAATCCTGCATGTTATTAGGGTTATAGGGTTCATATTGAGGCTCGACGCCGCCGATTTCCACCACCGGGCCGTTGTACGGCTGCGGAGGGGCTTGCTGTTCCGTGGTCGGGGCGGTACAGGCGGAGAGCAACACCGCCGCGACGCCGATCCAAAGCCATTCCTTACGCATTACTCACCTCTTATAAACTTTTAGACAGCATTTTCCGATGCGTGTGGATCGACATGATGATGCCGAAACCGGCCATCAACACTATCAGCGCCGAACCCCCGTAACTGACCAGAGGCAAAGGTACGCCAACTACCGGCAAAATGCCACTGACCATACCGATGTTAACAAAGACATAAACGAACAAAATCAGCATCAAGCCGCCGACCATCACGCGGCCGAAGGTGGTTTGCGCCTTGGCGGCGATCATCAGCCCGCGAATGATCACCAGCAGGTAGAGCGCCAGCAGCACCAACACCCCGATCAGTCCCAGCTCTTCGGCCAACACGGCGAAGATAAAGTCGGTATGGCGCTCCGGCAGGAACTCCAGCTGCGACTGGGTGCCGTGCAGCCAGCCCTTGCCGGACAGGCCGCCGGAGCCGATAGCGATCTTGGATTGAATGATGTGATAACCGGCGCCGAGCGGATCGCTTTCCGGATCGAGCAGCATCATCACGCGGTCGCGTTGATAACCGTGCATCAGGAAGAACCACAGCACCGGGATAAAGGCCGCCAGCGCGACGGCGGCGACGGCGATCAGCTTCCAGCTCATGCCCGACAGGAACAGCACGAACAGGCCGGAGGCGGCGATCAGGATCGAGGTGCCGAGATCCGGCTGCGCGGCCACCAGCAGCGTCGGCAGGAAGATCAGCACCAGCGCGATGGCGGTGTTTTTCAGCGAAGGCGGGCAAACGTCGCGGTTCATAAAGCGCGCCACCATCAGCGGCACGGCGATCTTGGCGATTTCCGACGGCTGGAAGCGCACCACGCCGAGATCCAGCCAGCGCTGCGCGCCTTTACTGATCTGGCCGAAGGCGTCCACCAGGATCAGCAAAATCACGCAGAAAATATACAGATAGGGCGCCCAGCTTTCGTAGACGCGCGGCGGGATTTGCGCCATGACGGCCATCACGATCAGCCCCATGACGATCTGCCCGATCTTGCGCTCCATCATGCCGATGTCCTGGCCGCTGGCGCTCCACATCACGAAGGCGCTGTAGACCAGCAGGGCCAGGATCAGCAGCAGGAACGTCGGATCGATGTGGATTTTGGTCCAGATCGAGCCTTTTTGTTGGCTTTCAGTCATGTTCTACCTTAGTCACCTTCTACGCCAGGCGGCAGCGGGGCCTCGCTTGGCAATTGCGTATTGTTGTCGCCCAGCAGAATATGGTCGAGGATCTGGCGGGTGATGGTGCCCACCGCCGGACCGGAGCCGCCGTTTTCCAGAATGATGGCGACCGACACCGTCGGGTTGTTGAACGGCGCGAAGGCGGTCATCAGCTTGTGATCGCGCAGGTGCTCCGCCAGTTTGTGGGCGTTGTAGGTTTCGTAGCCGAATACCTGTGCGGTACCCGATTTCGCCGCGGCTTTATAAGGTGCGTCCGCAAAGTACTTGCGCGCCGTCCCGTTCGGACGGTTGGCCACACCATACATGCCGTCTTTGGCGATTTCCCAGAAGCCGGAGTGAATATCGCCGATTTGCGTGCTCTCTTCCTGTTTGAACGGCACCAGCGCGCCGTTGACGCGGGTGCTCTGCAGCAGGTGCGGCGTTTTGACGGTGCCGTCGTTGATCAGGGTGTTCAGCGCTTTGGCCATCTGGATCGGCGTGGCGGTCCAGTAACCCTGGCCGATGCCCACCGGAATGGTGTCGCCCTGATACCACGGCTTTTTATAGCGTTTCAGCTTCCACTCGCGCGTCGGCATCAGGCCGGATCGTTCTTCGGACAGATCGATGCCGGTGTACTGGCCGTAACCGAATTTGGTCAGCCAGCTCGACAGCCGATCGATCCCCATGTCATAGGCGACCTGATAGAAGTAGGTATCCGCGGATTCTTCCAGCGCTTTGGTGACGTTCAGGCGGCCGTGGCCCCATTTTTTCCAGTCGCGGAAGCGTTTTTCCGAGCCGGGCAGTTGCCACCAGCCGGGATCGAACACCACGGTGTTTTTGGTGATCACCCCGGCGCTCAGCGCCGACACCGCGATGTAAGGCTTCACCGTTGACGCGGGCGGATAGACCCCCTGCGTAGCGCGGTTGATCAGTGGGCGATTCGGATCGTTCAGCAGGCCCTGATAGTCCTTGCTGGAAATGCCGTCCACGAACAGGTTCGGATCGTAACTCGGGTTGGACACCATCGCCAGGATGGCGCCGGTGCGCGGATCGCTTACCACCACCGCGGCGCGGCTGCCGACCAGCAGTTGCTCGATATAGCGCTGCAGATCAAGATCGAGCGTCAGGTAAACGTCCTGACCGGCGGAAGGCGGTTGCTCGTGCAATTGGCGGATCACCCGGCCGCGGTTGTTGACCTCGACCTCTTCATAGCCTGTTTTGCCGTGCAGCGTGTCTTCGTAATAGCGTTCGATGCCCAGCTTGCCGATATCGTGGGTGGCGGCGTAGTTGGCCAGCTTGCCGTCTTTGTCCAAACGTTCGACGTCGCGGTCGTTGATCTTCGACACATAGCCGGTGACGTGGGTAAGGGCGGAACCATAGGGGTAGTAGCGGCGTTGATAGCCTTTCACTTCCACGCCGGGGAAGCGGAACTGATTGACCGCAAAGCGGGCGACCTGCACCTCGGTTAGCGCGGTTTTCACCGGAATGGAGACGAAACGGCGTGAGCGCTTGCGCTCTTTTTCGAAATTGGCGATGTCGTCGTCGGTCAGATCGACCACCGTGCGCAGCGCCTGTAGCGTGGCTTTGAGATCGTCGACCTTCTCCGGCATCAGCTCCAGCTGATAAATGGTGCGGTTGAGCGCCAGTGGGGTGCCGTTGCGATCGTAGATAATGCCTCGGCTGGGCGCGATGGGCACCAGCTTGATGCGGTTTTCGTTGGAGCGGGTGCGGTAATCCTCGACGCGGACCACTTGCAGATTATACAGGTTGGCGATCAGGATGCCGGACAGCACCAGGATGACCAGGAACGCCACCAGGGCGCGGCGTACAAACAGGGCGGATTCAGCCGTATAGTCGCGAAAAGGGTTACGTTCTATTTTCATCCCGCTGCTTTATTTCACTCTGTCACGGTCACCACCGGCTATTCCCGGTGGTAAGGATGATTTGTTGTAATACTCCAGGCGCGGTAGAGGCTTTCGGCCACCAGGACGCGCACCAAAGGATGCGGCAGCGTCAACGGAGAAAGCGACCAGCTCTGCTCGGCAGCGGCTTTGCAGGCGGGCGCCAGCCCTTCCGGGCCGCCGATCAGCAAGCTGACGTTGCGGCCATCCTGCTTCCAGCGCTCAAGCTGCTGCGCCAGCTGCGGCGTTTCCCACGGCGTGCCTGGGATATCCAGCGTAACGATGCGGTTGCCTTTGCCCACCGCCGCCAGCATCTGTTCGCCTTCCTTGTCCAGAATGCGCTTGATGTCGGCGTTTTTGCCGCGTTTGCCCGCCGGGATCTCGGTCAGCTCAAACGGCATATCTTTGGGAAAGCGGTGCAGGTAATCCATAAAGCCGGTTTGCACCCAGTCTGGCATTTTGGTGCCGACCGCCACCAATTGCAGTTTCACCGCTTAGCTCCAGAGTTTTTCCAGCTCGTACAGGCGACGGCTTTCTTCCTGCATCACGTGCACGATCACTTCGCCCAGATCGACCACGATCCAGTCGGAGGCTTCCTGGCCTTTCATGCCGTACAGCTCCATGCCCGCGGCGCGGGATTCCTGCACCACGTGGCTGGCGATCGACATCACGTGGCGCGTCGAGGTGCCGGTGCAGATGATCATGCAATCGGTGATGCTGGATTTGCCCTGAACGTCCAGAGCGATAATGTCTTGGCCTTTCAGATCATCGATTTTATCGATGACGAAATCTTGGAGCGCTTTACCTTGCAAAGGTTCCCCCTCGGGTGTGTTCTGTTCAGTCGGCTGCGGCGGGCAAAATGCGCGCGCCGCGGCGTAACCGGATAATGGTTTCGGCAGGCTGCCGCTGAAAGCCAGCTAACTGGTGACTGCCCGGCCAGCTAAGGTTTCCGGGGTTTTCAGCGGATACCTGAAAAATAGCGGCGCAGTATATCACGCACCTTTCGCTAGCGATATAAACCCTGCAACTCGATATAGCGCTGCACTGGGCGCGGCAGCAGGTCGTCGCAGTTGAGGCCCTGATGGCGACGCTGGCGGATCTCGGTGGCGGAAATTTCCAGCTCCGGCGTATCGGCCAAATAGATGTGGCCGTGCGGGCGACGGCTGAGCAGCGCCGGGTCGGCGGTGCGATGGCGTTCCAGCCACTGCTGCAGTTCCGGCGTGTCCATGCGATCGTTATAGCCCGGGCGCGCCAGCACCAGCAGGTGGCAGACGTCCAACAGCGCCTGCCAGCGGTGCCACTTATGCAGCGTCAGCAGCGAGTCCTGGCCAATAATAAACGCCAGCGGCTGGGCGGCGCCACGCTCTTTACGAATCGTTTCCAACGTCTCGATGGTGTAGGAGGGAGTCGTGCGGTGCAGTTCGCGATCGTCGACCGCAAACAGCGGATTGCCGGCGATCGCCAGCTCGACCATCTTCAGGCGCTGCTGCGCATTGGCCTCCGGCTGCGGGCGGTGCGGCGGCACGTGGTTAGGCAGCAGCGTGACGCGATTCAGGCCCACTTCGGCGGCCAGCGCCTCCACCGGCCGCAGGTGGCCGTAGTGGATCGGGTCAAAGGTGCCGCCGAACAGCGCGTGCAATACGGTGGGGTGTTCCGGATTAGTGGGCATCGCTAAAACTCGTGGCCAGGGGTTTGCCGCACAGCAGCATCGACAGGGTTTCCAGTTCCGGCCAGACCGACTGACCATAGTCCTGCTTGAGCGTCAGCTCGATTTGCGTCAGCAGCTGCACCGCCTGCTGCAGCTGGGGGCCGGACAGGCGTTGCAACGCCTGGGTCACCAGCGGGCGGCGGTTCTGCCAGACCTTATGCTGGTCGAACAGCGTGCGCAGCGGCGCGGAAGCCATGCGGCGCTGCAGCGTCAGCAACAGCAGCAGTTCGCGCTGCAGGGTGCGCAGCAGGATCACCGGCTCGACATCCTCTTGCTGCAGCTGCTGCAAGATATGCCAGGCGCGCTTGCTCTTGCCGGCCAGCAAGGCGTCCAGCCAGTGGAACGGCGTGAAGTGGGCGGCGTCGTTCACCGCCTGCTCGACGCGCGGCAGGGTGAGCTTGCCGTCCGGATGCAGCAGCGACAGCCGCTCCAGTGCTTGCGACAGCGCCAGCAGGTTGCCTTCGTAGCAGTAGCACAGCAACTGGTTGGCGGCGTCGTCCAACTCCAGCTTCATCGCCTTGGCGCGTGCGGCGACCCAGCGCGGCAGCTGCGCCTGTTCCGGCGTCTGGCAGCTGACGAGAGCGCCATGCGGGCTGAGCGCCTTGAACCAGGCGCTGTTTTCCTGCGCTTTGGTGAGGCGCGGGCCGCGCAGGATCAGCAGAATATCCTCGTGCAGCAGCGTGGCCAGCTTGGTCAGCTGTTCGCCGATCGGCGCCGTCGGGCCGTTTTCCGGGAAGATCAGCAGCAGCGTTTGGCGGCTGGCGAACAGGCTCATCGCCTGGCAGATGCCGAAGATGGCGTCCCAGTCGGTATGGGCGTCGAGGGAAATGCTGTAGTGCTCGCTGAACTGCTGCTGTTGCGCAGCCTGCCGGAGCAGATCCTGGCTTTCCTGCAGCAGCAGCGGTTCATTGCCGCTCAATAAATAACAAGCGCGCAGCCCCTCTCGGAGCTGCGCGGCAAGTTGTTCCGGATAAATACGGATCATTGTGCGGTTTGGCTTGCCGCTCGTTCGCCGGCGGCAGCGGCTTTTTGCCGGTTTTCTTCTTCCGCCGCATGCACGGTCAGCAGTTTGCGCACCAGTTGCTGCGCCGCCTGCTCACGCATTTCCTGGCGAATGATCTCCTGCTCGGAGTCTTTGGCCAGCGCGGTCAGCGGGTTGTCGAAGAACGAACGGAACACTTTCACCGACAGCGGATACAGGTCGTGGCCCGGGAGCAGCACCTGCGCCTGCACGGTCAGCACCAGCTGGTACTCGGCGGTTTTACCGTCCTGGAAGATCGAGGCGGTATCCTGGCTTTCCGTCGCGCCGATGATGCGCAGGGAAGGCACGTCTTTACGCTTCGGATCGCTGACGATGGTCACGTCGTTCAGACGCAACTGCTCACGCACCGCGCGCGTCAACGGACCATAAGGGTCGGCGCTGTCGAGGATCAGCGTTTTCATTTCATTAGGCACCTGCGTGGTGCCACGCAGGTGAAAACCGCAGCCGGCGGTGACCAGCACCGCCAACCCCAGCAACAGCGTCAGAATACGTTGTCGCACAACTCCTCCTTGTGTTAACCCACAACCAGGTTAAGCAGTTTGCCCGGAACGTAGATCACTTTACGAATCGTGACGCCGTCCAGATATTTAGCCACCAGATGCTCTTCGGCAGCGCGCGCGCGCACTTGCTCTTCGGTCGCATCGGCAGATACGGTGATTTTAGCGCGAACCTTGCCGTTCACCTGCACCACCACCAGCTTGGAGTCCTCGACCATCGCCTGCTCGTCGGCAACCGGCCATGGCGCGGTGTCCACGTCGCCTTCGCCACCCAACGCCTGCCACAGGGTGAAGCACACGTGCGGGGTGAACGGATACAGCATGCGAACCACGGCCAGCAGCGCTTCCTGCAGCAGCGCGCGATCCTGCTCGCTCTCCTGCGGCGCGCGGGCCAGCTTGTTCATCAGCTCCATCACGGCGGCGATCGCGGTGTTGAAGGTCTGACGGCGGCCGATATCGTCGGTCACCTTGGCGATGGTTTTGTGCAGATCGCGGCGCAGCGCTTTCTGATCTTCGTTCAGCGCCGCCACGTCCAGCGGCTGCACCGCGCCTTTTTCCACGTGATCGTAGGCCAGTTTCCACACGCGTTTCAGGAAGCGGTTAGCCCCTTCCACGCCGGATTCCTGCCACTCCAGCGTCATTTCTGCCGGTGAAGCGAACATCATGAACAGACGCACGGTGTCCGCGCCGTATTTTTCCACCATCTCCTGCGGGTCGATGCCGTTGTTCTTCGACTTCGACATTTTGCTCATGCCAGCATAGACCAGTTCACGGCCTTGCGGATCGGTGGCTTTAATGATGCGGCCTTTGTCGTCGCGCTCGACGGTGGCGTCAACCGGGGATACCCAGACGCGTTCGCCGCTGTTGCCGGTGTAGTAGAAGGCGTCGGCCAGCACCATGCCCTGACACAGCAGGCGCTTGGCCGGCTCGTCGGAATCCACCAGGCCCGCATCGCGCATCAGCTTGTGGAAGAAGCGGAAGTACATCAGGTGCATAATGGCGTGTTCGATGCCGCCGATATATTGATCGACCGGCAGCCAGTAGTTGGCGGCGGCCGGATCCAGCATGCCCTGGTCATACTGCGGGCAGGTGTAGCGCGCGTAGTACCAGGAAGACTCCATAAAGGTGTCGAAAGTGTCGGTTTCGCGCAGCGCCGGCTGGCCGTCGACGGTGGTCTTCGCCCACTCAGGGTCGGCCTTGATCGGGCTGGTGATGCCGTCCATGACCACGTCTTCCGGCAGGATCACTGGCAGTTGGTCTTCCGGCGTCGGCATCACGGTGCCGTCTTCCAGCGTCACCATCGGGATTGGCGCGCCCCAGTAACGCTGGCGGGAAACACCCCAGTCGCGCAGACGGTAGTTGACCTTGCGTTGGCCGACGCCTTTGGCGACCAGTTTGTCGGCGATGGCGTTGAAGCCGGCTTCATTGTCCAGACCGTCGAACTCGCCGGAGTTGAACAGCGCGCCTTTGTCGGTCATCGCTTCGGCGCTTACGTCAGGCTGGCTGCCGTCGAGGTTCAGGATCACCGGTTTGATCGGCAAATCATATTTGGTGGCGAATTCCCAGTCGCGCTGGTCGTGCGCCGGTACCGCCATCACGGCGCCGGTGCCGTATTCCATCAGCACGAAGTTGGCGACCCACACCGGCAGCTTCTCGCCGCTCAGCGGGTGGACAACGAACAGGCCGGTCGGCATGCCTTTCTTCTCCATCGTCGCCATTTCGGCTTCGGCAACTTTGGTGTTGCGGCATTCGTCGATGAACTCGGTCAGCGCCGGATTGTTGCGCGCGCCCTGTTGCGCCAGCGGGTGGCCCGCGGCGACCGCCACGTAGGTGGCGCCCATGAAGGTGTCCGGGCGGGTGGTGTAAACCGTCAACTTCTCTTCGCTGTCCGCCACGTCGAAGGTGATTTCCACGCCTTCGGAGCGGCCAATCCAGTTGCGCTGCATGGTTTTCACCTGCTCCGGCCAGCTTTCCAGCGTGTCCAGATCGTTCAGCAGCTGATCGGCGTAAGCGGTGATTTTGATGAACCACTGCGGGATCTCTTTACGCTCGACCTTGGTGTCGCAGCGCCAGCAGCAGCCGTCGATAACCTGTTCGTTGGCCAGCACGGTCAGATCGTGCGGACACCAGTTCACCGCCGAAGTCTTCTTGTAGACCAGGCCTTTTTCATACAGTTTGGTGAAGAACCACTGTTCCCAGCGATAGTATTCCGGCTGGCAGGTGGCGATTTCGCGATCCCAGTCGTAGCCGAAGCCCAGCAGTTTCAACTGGTTCTTCATGTATTCGATGTTGTCGTAGGTCCACGGGGCCGGCGCGGTGTTGTTTTTCACCGCCGCGCCTTCCGCCGGCAGGCCGAACGCATCCCAGCCGATCGGCTGCAGTACGTTTTTGCCCAGCATGCGCTGATAGCGCGAGATCACGTCGCCGATAGTGTAGTTACGAACGTGGCCCATGTGCAGTCGGCCGGACGGGTAAGGCAGCATGGATAGGCAGTAGTACTTTTCCTTGCTGTCGTCTTCGGTAACTTTGAAAGTCTGCTTCTCTTGCCAGTGAAGCTGTACGTTCGATTCTATGTCTTCTGGACGGTATTGCTCTTGCATGGCGGCCGGTGGTCCTGTAGGTGTAAACCGTTGCCCCGGTCAGAGGCAACGCAATGAACATTTAGTATTCGTAGATCCGCATAGCATAGCTGATAAGACCTCCCGGCAACAACTCCAAGCGCCTGACTCGGCGCATTTAAAAAAAACGCCGTCATGACGCGGCTCACAACCTGCGGATCCCGCGTCTTGCCAAGTGGCATCAGTCATTTACGGCTAAAATAAGAACAAGTAGCTTAGGGGGGATCCCTACAGCCAAGTCCGGCGCAGCGTTTATCGAGGAGAGTCTATGAACAAGGTTGCTCAGTATTACCGCGAATTGGTGGCATCGTTGAGCGAACGCCTGAAAAACGGCGAACGCGATATCGATGAACTGGTGGCCAGCGCGGAGCGGCGCTTGAACGAGGCCGAAGATTTGACCCGCGACGAAGTGCGGCAGGTGACGCAGGCGGTGCGGCGCGATCTGGAAGAGTTCGCGCGCAGCTATCAGGAGAGCCGGGACGAGTTTACCGACAGCGTGTTTATGCGCGTGATCAAAGAGAGCCTGTGGCAGGAACTGGCGGATATCACCGACAAAACCCAGCTGGAGTGGCGCGAGGTATTCAAGGATGTCAGCCACCACGGCGTTTACCACAGCGGTGAAGTGGTGGGGCTGGGCAACCTGGTGTGCGAGCAGTGTCACTACCATCTGGCGTTTTACACGCCGGAGGTGCTGCCGCTCTGCCCGAAATGCGGTCACGACCAATTCCAGCGCCGGCCGTTTGAACCGTGATGACGTTCCCCGGCAGGGCGGGGAACGCTAAGGCTGGCGTTTAACGGAACAGTTTCTTCAGCAGATTGCTCAGGAAACCGCCGCTGACGGTTGCCGGGGCAACTTCCGCCTGCGCCGGTGCGCTGGCCGGTACGGCGACGCCGGCCGGGATTTTCTGCGCGATCGCGATGCGGCTGTCCTGGGCGGCTTTCTCCGCCGCTTCCGGGCCGTAGGCGAAGCCTTCCGCCAGCACGAATTCAACGTCGGTGATGCCGATAAAGCCCAGGAACAACTTCACGTACGGCGTGATCAGATCCGTCGGCGTGTCGGCGTGGACGCCGCCGCGGCTGGAGATGACGATCGCTTTCTTGCCCGTCACCAGCCCTTCGGCGCCGGCGGAGGTATAGCGGAACGTCTGGCCGGCGCGGGCGATAAGATCGAAGTAGATCTTCAACTGCGTCGGGATGTTGAAGTTGTACATCGGGGCGCTGATGATCAGCGTGTCGTGCGACTTCAGCTCGGCAATCAGCTCATCGGACAGCGCCAGGGTGCTTTGCTGATGCGGCGTCAGCGGTTTGTCGCCGGCGGTAAAGCCGGCCATCACTTCACCATCCAGCTCCGGCAGCGTTGGGTTGGCCAAATCGCGCACGGTGAACGTGTCTTCAGGGTGAGTTTCACGCCATTGTTCAACAAAAAAATCGACTAATTTTCCAGACTGGGAATATTCACCCAGAATGCTTGATTTCAGGACCAGTACGCGGCTCATTGGCTTATCTCCAGGCGAAGGCTAATCGGTAACGATGTCAGTCGGTGTAAACGCATGGTAGAGGCAAGCCATGAACAGTGATAGCGCAAAAATTCGCTGAGTTAAATCAAAAAAGTTGAATGAGGGGCGCGAGCGCGCCCCGATAGGATCAATAACGCGCTACGCGCTCGGCCAGCAGATCGATAAAGCCCTCGCGGTTGATGCCGGTCAGCACTTCCACGTTGGCCGCGTTGCCGGTTTGCTGGAAATAGTCCACCACCGTCATGCCGACGGTGTAGTCCCCTTTGGTCTCCACGCCGACCCAGCGTTCTACGCCGGTGAACAGCTGCGGCGCCAGCAGCCAGGCGATGGTGCAGGGATCGTGCATCGCTGCGCCGGGCAGGCCGCGCGGATGGCTGAGGTACAGCGGCAGGTAAAAATCGAGCATCTCCGCGACCGCCTGCGCGACCGGATTGTCTATCTGGCGAATGCGCTCGATATCCTGCGGCAACACCAGCGCCTGATGGGTGACGTTCAGGCCGGCCATGGTCAGCGGCACGCCGGATTTCAACACCATCTCGGCGGCTTCGGGATCGACGAAGATGTTGAACTCCGCCACCGGCGTGGTATTGCCGGCGTTCATGCCGCCGCCCATGAATACGATGCGCTCGATGCGGCTTTTCAGCTCGGCGTGCTGGGCCAGCAGCAGGGCGATGTTGGTCATCGGGCCGGTCACCACCAGGGTGATCGGCTGCGGGCTGGCGCGCAGCAGGTCGGCGATCAGCTCAACGGCGCCGCGGGGATCGGGTTTGAGGGTCGGCGTCGGCAGGTGGGTGTTGCCCATGCCGGTTTTGCCGTGGACATAGTCGGCGATCACCAGCTCGCGCATCAGCGGCCCGCCGGCGCCGGCGGCGACCGGGATGTCCTCGCGCTGCATCAGGGTCAGCAGGCCCAGCGCGTTATGCAGGGTTTTCTCCGGCGTCTGGTTGCCGGCGGAGGTGGTAATGGCTTTGACGTCCAGCTCCGGCGAACGCAGCGCCATGGCCAGCGCGATGGCGTCGTCGAGGCCGGGATCGCAATCGATGATAATAGGGCGGGGCATGTTCTTTCTCCTCTGTTTGTTATCCAGCGAGCATCGGATCAAAACCGGGGAGAAACAAGCGCTTTTAGTGCCGGGAGAAAAGATGCGCCCCTGGCGGGGCGCATCGAGAGAGTTTAGTGCAGGATCTTGGCCAGGAAGTCCTTGGCGCGATCGGACTCGGGGTTGTTGAAGAAATCGTCTTTGTTGCGGTCTTCGACGATTTTGCCTTCGTCCATAAAGATCACCCGATTCGCCACCTTGCGGGCGAAGCCCATTTCGTGGGTTACCACCATCATGGTCATGCCTTCGTTCGCCAGTTCGACCATCACGTCCAGCACTTCGTTGATCATTTCCGGATCGAGCGCCGAGGTCGGTTCATCGAACAGCATGGCGATAGGATCCATGCACAGCGCGCGGGCGATGGCGACGCGCTGCTGCTGGCCGCCGGACAGCTGGCCGGGGAACTTGTTGGCATGGGCGGAGAGGCCGACGCGTTCAAGCAGCTTCAGGCCCTTCTCGCGTGAGGCGGTCTTATCGCGCTTGAGCACTTTCACCTGCGCCAGCGTCAGGTTGTCGATGATAGACAGGTGCGGGAACAGCTCAAAGTGTTGGAACACCATGCCGACTTTGGCACGCAGCTGCGCCAGGTTGGTTTTCTTGTCGTTGACCGGCGTGCCGTTCACCAGGATGCTTCCCTGCTGGATCGGCTCGAGGCCGTTGACGGTTTTGATCAGGGTGGACTTGCCGGAACCTGAAGGACCGCAGACGACGACCACTTCGCCTTTTTTCACTTCGGTGGTGCAATCGGTCAACACTTGGAAGTGACCGTACCACTTGGAAACATTTTTCAGGGATATC
Organism: Serratia sp. JKS296; assembly: GCF_900215445.1. Taxonomy (NCBI): domain Bacteria; kingdom Pseudomonadati; phylum Pseudomonadota; class Gammaproteobacteria; order Enterobacterales; family Yersiniaceae; genus Serratia; species Serratia sp. JKS296. The sequence goes on along the minus strand of NZ_OCMX01000001.1, from coordinate 3,823,698 downwards.
ATCAAACAGTCCTTTTCTTCAAATAGCTTACCAGCGCCGAGGCGGCGAGGCTGATAACAAAATAGACAAAACCGGCGAACAGGATCATTTCAACCTGGGTGCCGTCGCGTTCGCCAATGGTCGACGCGGTGCGGAAGAAGTCGGCCAGGCTCAGTACGTAAACCAGCGAGGTATCCTGGAACAGGACGATGCCCTGAGTCAGCAGCAGCGGCACCATGGCGCGGAACGCCTGCGGCAGGATCACCAGCCGCATGGACTGCCAGTGGGTCATGCCCAGCGCCAGCGCGGCGGAGGATTGGCCGCGCGAGATGCTGATGATACCGGCGCGGATGATTTCCGAATAATAGGCCGCTTCAAACAGGGAAAAGGCTACCATAGCCGAGATCAGGCGAATATCGGTTTTCGGCGACAGCCCTAGAACCTGTTGTAATAAGCTTGGAACCACCAGATAGAACCACAGCAGCACCATCACCAACGGCACCGAGCGGAACAGGTTGACGTACAGGGTGGCGAACCAGCTTATCGGTTTGAACGGCGACAGACGCATGACCGCCAACACGGTGCCCCACAGGATGCCGACCACGATGGCGGTCACGGTGATCTTCAGCGTGATCGCCATGCCTTGCAGCAGATAAGGGAAGCTTGGGACGATCGACGCCCAGTCAAATTCGTACATTATTTACTCCCCAGGTTGCCAGGCAACTGCACTTTCTTTTCGACCAGACGCATAAACAGCATGATCACGGCGTTGATGCCGATATAAGCCAGCGTAATGGCGGTAAAGGATTCATAGGCGTGTGCGGAGTAATCCAACAGCTTGCCGGCCTGTGCGGCCATGTCCACCAGCCCGATGGTGGAGGCAATGGCGGAGTTTTTGACCAGGTTGAGCATTTCCGAGGTCATCGGCGGCACGATCACCCGGTAGGCGTTCGGCAGCAGCACGTAGCGGTAGGTTTGCGGCAGCGTCAGGCCCATCGCCAACCCGGCGGCTTTCTGGCCGCGCGGCAGGGACTGAATGGCGGCGCGCACCTGTTCGCAAACGCGGGCGGCGGTAAACAGCCCCAGGCAGAGCATGGAAGAGACGAAGAACTGCACGTTGGGATCCAGCTCGGTTTTGAACCAGGTGCCGATATTGGCCGGCAGCAGCTCGGGGATCACCAGATACCAGGTAAAGAATTGCACGATCAGCGGCACGTTGCGGAACAGTTCGACGTAACAGGTGCCGAGGGTGGAAAGAAAGCGGTTGGGCACGGTACGCAAGATACCGAACAGTGAACCGACGAAGAAAGCGATAATCCAGGCACAGACGGAGAGGGCCACCGTGACCTGAAAGCCGGACCAGATCCAGCCGAGGTAAGTGGTGTTCCCAAACGGGGCCTGCTGCAGGAAGATACCCCAGTTCCAATCTATTGACATAACAAACTCCGATAAACGGGCGCAGGGCGCCGAAGATTGATGACTTGATGAGCGCCGATCGCCGCGCGGCCAGTCTGGCTGGCTTGTTGTGTACGGGTGTCGGTGATGCGCCTTGGGGAAAATGAGGGAGGGGAACGGCCCCCCTCATTCCTGTCTGTCCCAGTCATCAACTGGGCCGGTTTGGCCTGGCGGCCGCCCCGGCTTTTGTTCTATTTAGTTCAACGCTTTGTCGTTAGGCTCTTTGAACAGCTGCTTCATGTCGTCCGACAGTTCGAAGTTCATGTTGAGGTTTTTCGGTGGAATAGGCTGCTTGAACCATTTCTCAAACCACTTGGCCGCTTCACCGGAAGTTTGCGCCTGGGCGATGGTGTCATCGACCAGCTTTTTAAACTCAGGATCGTCTTTGCGCAGCATGCAGCCGTAGGCTTCTTTCGACTGCGGCGTGCCGATGATTTCCCACTGATCCGGTTTCTTGGCCTTGGCGCGTTCGCCCGCCAGCAGGGCGTCGTCCATCATGAAGGCCACCGCGCGGCCGCTTTCCAGGGTACGGAAGGAGTCGCCGTGGTCTTTGGCGCTGATGATGCGCATGTTCATTTTGTCGCTGTCGTTCAGTTTGTTCAGCAGCACTTCGGAGGTGGTGCCGGAGGTGACCACCACCGGTTTGCCGGCCAGGTCCTTAAAGTCTTTGATGTCGGATCCTTTTTTCACCAGCAAGCGGGTGCCGACCACGAAAATGGTGTCGGAGAAGGCGGCCTGTTTCTGGCGCTCGAGGTTATTGGTGGTGGAGCCGCACTCGAAATCATAGGTGCCGTTTTGCAGCAGCGGGATGCGGTTCTGCGAGGTAATCGGCAGCATTTTCACCTGCAGATTCGGCGCATTCAGCTTTTTCTTAACGGCTTCAACGATTTGGTTGGAGTAGTCCTGAGAGTAGCCCACAACTTTTTGTTGGTTGTCGTAGTAGGAGAACGGCACTGACGATTCGCGGTGGCCGACAACGATCACGCCATTGTCTTTGATTTTCTTCAGCGTACCGGTCAGGTCTTCCGCATGCGCCACGCTACCTGCCGCACCGAGCAGCAGTAACGATAACGCCAATTTACGCATTTGCATGGTCCAACTCCTTTGCTGTTGTTGTGGCTCTGACTAAAGAGCGTCAGGTTAAATCGACTGTTTATTGCTCAAGTTATAAAGATAGTCTTATGAACTGAACGCTGTTAAAAAATAACCGATTGTGAACACATTGAAACTAAAATGTTTCATTTTTTGAGACGCCGCGCGCACCAAATCAATGCAACAAAACGTCGGCGCCCCCGCGTGGTGCGCTTAATGCACCCAAAATGTGCGCAGGTGCGACAAAACGTCAGCAAAAGTAAACCGGCGCGCGTTGTCGCCATAGATAAAAGCAAGGAGTGTGCCAGCCGCGTTGATTTAACGACGTTTTCTGACTGAGGTGGGGATATTGACGGGAACGCGGGGCGCGGCGGGCGCGCCCCGTCGAAGAGGATTATTTGCGGCGCAAGCCCAACATCAGCGCCCAGCCGCCCAGCAGCAGGGTAATCACCCACAGCGGTGTGGCGCCGAAGCGCGCATAAGGCGTGACGCCGGTGGTCGGCGTGACCTTCACTTCGAGCACCTGGCGGGTAAACTGCGGGATCTCGGCGATCACCTCGCCGTTCGCATCCACTGCGGCGGTAACGCCGTTATTGGTGCTGCGCAGCAGCGGCCGGCCGAGCTCCAGCGCCCGCATGCGCGCCATCTGGAAGTGCTGCCACGGGCCGATGGAGTGACCGAACCAGGCATCGTTGGAGATGGTCAGCAGGAAGTTGGTGTCCGGGCGGAAGTTATCGCGCACCTGCTGGCCCAACACGATTTCGTAACAGATGGCCGCCGTCAGGTTGTAGCCGCGTACGCTGAGCTGCGGCTGCACGTAGTCGCCGCGGCTGAAACCGGACATCGGCAGATTGAAGAACGGCGCGATAGGGCGCAACAGTTCACCCAGCGGCACGAACTCGCCGAACGGCACCAGGTGGTGCTTGTTGTAGCGATCCTTGGCCGGGTAGCTGTACGGCGTCGGTTCGCCCAGCACGATGGCGCTGTTGTATTCCTGCACGCCTTGCGGGGTGGCGCGCGCATCGACGATCCCCGTGATCAGGCTGCTGTTCTTCGCCCGCATCAGGTCATCCATCATGGTCAGGAAGCCGTTCTGACGCGGCTCGAAGTCAGGGATGGCGGACTCCGGCCAGATGATGATCGGCGCTTTGCCCATGTAGGGGCGGGTTTCGTCCAGATAGGTTTGCAGCGTGCTGAGCAGAATGCTCGGATCCCACTTCATCGACTGGGGAATGTTGCCTTGCACCATGGCGACGTTTACCGCTTTCTCCGGCTGCGGGGTAAACCACTGCAGCTGGCGCAGCGGCCACGGCAACAGCAGCAGCGCGGCGGCAATCACGGCTGCCGAGAGACGGCGCTGATTGACGGCGTACACCAGCAGGCCGGCGATGGCCATCAGCACAAAGGTGATGGCGTCGACGCCCAGCAGTGGCGCGATGCCCTTCAGCGGGCCATTGATCTGGCTGTAGCCGAACTGCAGCCACGGGAAGCCGGTCAGCACCCAGCCGCGCAGGAATTCGGTCACCTGCCACAGCGCCGGCGCGGCGATGGCCAGCCGCCACCAGCGGGTGGCCGGCCACAAGCGCGTCAACAGCCCGGCGAACAGCCCGGTATACAGCGACAGGTAAGCGGCGAGCAGTACCACCAGGAAGACGTTGACGGCGAAGGGCATGCCGCCGAAATCGGCGATGCTGACATACACCCAGTTGATGCCGCTGCCGAACAGCCCGAAGCCCCAGACAAAGCCGAGCAGGGCGGACTGTTTGGTGGTGCGATTGAGGGTAACGGCCAGCAGGCCGAACAGGGAAACGATGGCCGCGGGCCAGAAGTCGTAGGGCGAGAACGCCAGCGTCCCGCCGGCACCTGACAACAGCGCCAGCAGGGCGCGAACCCGCTGGCGTTCAAGTAATGAGGCTTTAGCCATGTTGGATTTAATCTTCCAGTTTCGGTGGTGGAGAATCGTCCGGAATTTTTACATGAACCTGGATGATACGTCGACTGTCGGCCATGGCAACTTTAAATAGGTAACCTTCGATTTCAATGGTTTCCCCGCGCGCCGGCAGGTGGCCGAAGGCCTGCATCACCAGACCGCCGATGGTATCGACCTCGTCGTCGCTGAAGTGGGTGCCGAAGGCTTCGTTGAAGTCTTCGATCGGCGCCAGCGCGCGCACGGTGTACATGTGGCGGCTGAGCTGACGGATATCCAGATCGTCTTCGTCGTCGTATTCGTCTTCGATCTCGCCGACGATCAGTTCCAGGATATCTTCGATGGTGACCAGGCCGGACACGCCGCCGAATTCGTCAATGACAATCGCCATGTGATAGCGCTGGGAGCGGAACTCTTTCAGCATCCGGTCGACGCGCTTGCTTTCCGGCACCACCACTGCGGTGCGCAGCACCTTGTCGATGCTGAACGGCTCGGAGTCTGCGCGCATGAACGGCAGCAGATCCTTGGCCATCAGGATGCCTTCGATGTGATCTTTGTCTTCGCTGATCACCGGGAAGCGCGAGTGGGCGGAGTCGATAATCACGTCCAGGCACTCTTCCAGCGTCTGGTTGCGCTTGAGCGTCACCATCTGGGAGCGGGGGATCATGATGTCGCGCACGCGCTGTTCGGCGATATCCATCACGCCTTCCAGCATGTCGCGGGTATCGGGATCGATCAGGTCGTTTTGTTCGGAATCGCGGATCAGCTCGACCAGATCGCCACGGTTTTTGGGCTCGCCGTGGAACAGCTGGTTAAGGATAAGAGTAAAGAACCCCTTCTTGGGACTGGGGCTGTCATTGCTTTGTGAATGGTCGTCGCTCATGGCGTTTTAGTTACTGTCACTCATGTCAGAGTTAAGGGGCGTCAGCGACAGCCCCGCAAAGGGGCTGTAGGGTAAACGGCTGACGTCAGACGGGGTCTTTTTCCGCCAGGTACGGATCAGGATAGCCCAGTCCGTGCATGATTTCGGTTTCCAAAGACTCCATTTCTTCGGCTTCATCGTCTTCGATGTGGTCATACCCTAGCAGATGGAGGCTGCCGTGGACAACCATATGCGCCCAGTGGGCCTCCAGCGTTTTGCCTTGCTCAATCGCTTCCTGCTCAACCACCTGACGGCAGATGATCAGATCGCCGAGCAGCGGCAGCTCGATGCCCGGTGGGGCTTCGAACGGGAAAGAGAGCACGTTGGTCGGCTTGTCTTTGCCGCGGTAGGTCAGGTTCAGCTCGTGGCTTTCCGCTTCGTCCACCAGACGCACGGTCACCTCGGCCTCTTCCTGAAATTGCGGCAGCACGCCTTCCAGCCAGCGTTGGAAGGTGGCCTCATCCGGCAGGCCGTCGCTGCTTTCACAGGCAATCTGCAAATCCAAAATCACCTGGCTCATGGTGTCTCCTGCTCGGAGGCGGCGAGCGCCTCGCGCTTACGTTGTTCGGCAATCGCGTCTTTGCGTTTCTGTTCGGCCGCTTCCCAGGCCTCATAGGCGATGACCACGCGAGCCACCACCGGGTGGCGCACCACGTCTTCGCTGTGGAAGAAGTTGAAGCTCAGCTCCTCCACGTCCGACAGCACTTCCACCGCGTGGCGCAGGCCGGATTTCTGGTTGCGCGGCAGGTCGATCTGGGTGACGTCGCCGGTGATGACCGCCTTCGAGTTGAAGCCGATGCGCGTCAGGAACATCTTCATCTGCTCGATGGTGGTGTTCTGGCTCTCATCCAGGATGATAAAGGCGTCGTTCAGCGTGCGGCCGCGCATATAGGCCAGCGGCGCGACTTCGATCACGTTGCGCTCAATGAGCTTCTCCACGCGCTCGAAGCCCAGCATTTCGAACAGGGCGTCGTACAACGGGCGCAGATAAGGATCGACCTTCTGGCTCAGATCGCCCGGCAGGAAGCCCAGCTTTTCGCCGGCTTCGACCGCGGGGCGGGTCAGCAGTATGCGGCGAATTTCCTGGCGTTCCAGCGCATCCACCGCAGCGGCGACCGCCAGGTAGGTTTTGCCGGTGCCCGCCGGGCCGATGCCGAAGGTGATGTCGTGATCGAGAATGTTGGCGATGTACTGCGCCTGGTTAGGCGTGCGCGGTTTCACCATGCCGCGCTTGGTTTTAATGGTGACCGCCTTGCCGTAATCCGGCACGCTGTCGGCCACCTGTTCCAGCACCCGGCTCTCTTTGATCGCCAGATGGATTTGCTCCGGATCGATATCCGGGATCACGCCGCGAATCGGCGCGGTATCCACGTAAAGATGGCGCAGGATATCGGCGGCGGCGACCACGCACAGGTTCTTGCCGACCAGCTTGAAACGGTTGTCGCGGCGATTGATTTCGATGCCCAATCGGCGCTCGAGTTGTTTGATGTTGTCATCAAACGGGCCGCACAGGCTGAGCAAACGCTTGTTGTCTGCGGGCTCTAACAAAATTTCTTGTGTTGCGACGTTCAAACTATTCCTCTAGGTCACATCGGGCCTGGTTGATGTCACATAGCGCGTCCGGGACGCGCGCGTTCAGGGCGAGCCTGAATACTCTCTTTCTTGAATTATTCATGGTGCGCCGCAACGGCGCAAGTTTACCGCTGATCTATCTGTGCGCCGTCGGCGGAATTCAAGGGAAGATCAGGAAAAAACGCGGCGGGGCGCAAAGCCCGCCGCGTCATCACAGGACAAGACCGCTGGGAATCAGTTCTTTTTCACGAATTCGGACTTCAGTTTCATCGGGCCGAAACCGTCGATTTTGCAGTCGATGTTGTGATCGCCTTCCACCAGACGAATGTTTTTCACCTTGGTGCCGATCTTCAGCATCGAGGAGCTGCCTTTGACTTTCAGGTCTTTGACCACGGTGACCGCATCGCCGTCCGCCAGCAGGTTGCCGTTGGCGTCTTTGACGATCAGCGCATCCTGATCTTCCGCCGGGGCGCTGTCGCTCCACTCGTGGGCGCACTCAGGGCAGATGAACAGGGCATTGTCCTGGTAGGTGTATTCGGAGTTGCACTTCGGGCAGTGTGGGAGTTGCATGTTATGTCGCCTCTTCAACAATAAAAAATAGAAAAAAGAACATCACCGGGCGCGGACGCCCGGCGGAGAAACGGTAAGGAATAGCGTGAATGGGCGGCGATAAGGCGGCCGCCGCGGCGTCAGGGCTGGTAAATGCCGACGCCCAGCGCGTTTTCTTTGCGGGTACGGGCGATCACCGACTGCGGGGATTCATGTACGCGCAGATCCATCTGCTGTTCGGTGCGCACCACTGCGCCACGCAGGGTGTTGGTCAGCACCTCGGTAATTTCCACGTCGACAAACTGGCCGATCATGTCAGGCGTGCCTTCGAAGTTTACCACACGGTTGCATTCCGTGCGCCCGGCCAGTTCCATCACGCTTTTGCGCGAGGTGCCTTCCACCAGAATACGCTGGACGGTGCCGAGCATGCGGCGGCTGAATTGCAGCGCCTGCTGGTTGATGCGATCCTGCAGAATGTACAGCCGCTGCTTTTTCTCTTCTTCGCTGACGTCGTCAACCATGTCCGCCGCCGGCGTACCGGGGCGCGACGAATAGATGAAGCTGAAGCTGACGTCGAAGTTGACGTCGGCGATCAGGTTCATGGTCTGTTCGAAGTCGGCCTGGCTCTCGCCCGGGAAACCGACGATGAAATCGGAGCTGAGCTGAATATTCGGGCGCGCCTTGCGCAGCTTGCGGATAATCGCCTTGTACTCCAGCGCGGTGTGCGCGCGTTTCATCATGGTCAGGATGCGATCCGAACCACTCTGCACCGGCAGATGCAGGAAGCTGACCAGCTCCGGCGTGTCTTCGTACACCGCGATGATATCGTCGGTGAACTCGATAGGGTGGCTGGTGGTGAAGCGAATGCGATCGATGCCGTCGATGGCGGCCACCAGGCGCAGCAGTTCGGCGAACGAGCAGATATCGCCGTCATGCGTGGCGCCGCGGTAAGCGTTGACGTTTTGGCCGAGCAGGTTGACCTCGCGCACGCCCTGCGCCGCCAACTGGGCGATTTCGAACAGCACGTCGTCGCTCGGGCGGCTCACTTCCTCGCCGCGGGTGTAAGGCACCACGCAGAAAGTGCAGTATTTGTTGCAGCCTTCCATGATCGACACGAATGCGGTCGGGCCTTCGGCGCGCGGCTCCGGCAGGCGGTCGAACTTTTCGATCTCCGGGAAGCTGATATCGACCACCGGGCTGCGGGTGCCCTGAACGTGGTTGATCATTTCCGGCAGGCGGTGCAGGGTCTGCGGGCCGAATACCACGTCGACGCAGGGCGCGCGGCTGCGGATAAGCTCCCCTTCTTGCGAGGCCACGCAACCGCCGACCCCGATGATGACAGACGGGTTCTTTTCTTTCAGCAAGCGCCAGCGCCCCAGCATGGCGAAAACTTTCTCCTGCGCTTTTTCGCGGATCGAGCAGGTGTTCAGCAACAGCACGTCCGCTTCTTCGGCGTTGTCGGTCCACTCGAAGCCGTGCGTGCTGTTCAACAGGTCGGCCATTTTCGATGAATCGTACTCATTCATCTGGCAGCCCCAGGTTTTGATATGTAGTTTTTTCGTCATTGACTTGCCATTACTCAGTGCGGAGCGAAAGTTGCGTTACGCGACATGCAGGGCGCGTATTGTAATCATTTGCCGCCGTTGTGACCAGCGCGGGGGAAAATGGCACGCAACCTGAAGCCGAAGCGAAAATCCGGTACACTGCGCAAAACGCCATCCCGGGTGGGATGGCGAGCATTCACACAGAAAACATAGCCAATATGAAGACATCTCAAAATCGGTATGACGCGGTGGTGGTGGGCGGCGGCATGGTCGGCGCGGCGGCGGCCCTCGGGCTGGCGCAGGCGGGCTGGTCGGTGGCGTTGCTGGAACATCAGGCGCCGCAGGCGTTCGAGGCGCAAAGCCCGCCGGACCTGCGCATTTCCGCTATCGGCTGCACCTCGGTGGGGCTGCTGAAACAGCTCGGCGCCTGGCCGGCCGTGACGGCGATGCGCACGGCGCCGTATCGCCGGCTGGAGACCTGGGAATGGGCATCGTCGCGGGTGGCGTTCGACGCGGTGTCCCTGGGGCTGCCGGAGCTGGGCTTTATGGTGGAAAACCGTATTCTGCAGCTGGCGCTGTGGCAGCAGTTCGCGCAGTGCGCCAATCTGACGTTGCTGTGCCCCGCCAGGCTGCAATCGCTGCAGCGGGCGGACAAGGCCTGGCAGTTGACGCTGGACAGCGGTGAAACGCTGCAGGCGCGGCTGGTTATCGGCGCCGATGGTGCCAACTCGCAGGTACGCAAGCTGGCGGCGATCGGCACCAACGGTTGGCAGTATCGTCAGGCATGCATGTTGATCACCGTCGATACCGGCGCGCCGCAGCAGGATGTGACCTGGCAGCGCTTCTTCCCGTCCGGGCCGCGCGCCTTCCTGCCGCTGTACGACAGCTGGGCATCGCTGGTGTGGTATGACAGCCCGCAGCGCATTCGCCAACTGCAGGCGATGCCGCCGGCGCAGCTGGAGCGCGAGATCGCCGCCGCTTTTCCAGCGCGACTGGGCCCGGTCAAGGTGCACGCCGCCGGATCGTTCCCGTTGACGCGGCGTCATGCGCAGCGTTACGTGCTGCCGGGGCTGGCGCTGCTGGGGGATGCCGCGCATACCATCAACCCGCTGGCCGGGCAGGGCGTCAATCTGGGGTATCGCGATGTGGATGCCTTGTTGAATGTGTTGAGCGAGGCGCGGGATCAGGGAGAGGACTGGAGCAGCGAGGCGGTGCTGTTGCGTTATCAGCGTCGCCGTCGCACCGACAATCTGCTGATGCAGAGCGGCATGGATCTGTTTTATACCGCCTTCAGCAATAACCTGGCGCCGCTGAACGTGGCGCGCAATCTGGCGCTGATGGCCGCGCAGCGGGCGGGCAAGCTGAAAGAGCATGCGTTGAAGTACGCGTTGGGATTGTAACCGGTAGGGCTCAGCGGCGGCTGGGCCCGTTAGGATTGGCTGAACGCCAGACAGCAAAAAGCCCGCCGAAGCGGGCTTTTCTAAATATGGCTGGGGTGCCAGGATTCGAACCTGGGTATGCTGGTATCAGAAACCAGAGCCTTACCGCTTGGCGACACCCCAATTATGGTGGCTACGACGGGATTTGAACCTGTGACCCCATCATTATGAGTGATGTGCTCTAACCAGCTGAGCTACGTAGCCGATGTTACTTTTTACTTCTTTGATTTGCAAGCAGTTTGTTATGGCTGGGGTACCTGGATTCGAACCAGGGAATGCCGGTATCAAAAACCGGTGCCTTACCGCTTGGCGATACCCCACCTGCAAACAAATCTTATGTTGAAACCCCGTTCCCGAAAGAATATGGCTGGGGTACCTGGATTCGAACCAGGGAATGCCGGTATCAAAAACCGGTGCCTTACCGCTTGGCGATACCCCATCAACATACTGCGCCGACGATGAAGAGAAATGGTGCGGGAGGCGAGACTTGAACTCGCACACCTTGCGGCGCCAGAACCTAAATCTGGTGCGTCTACCAATTTCGCCACTCCCGCAAATGCAAAAAAGAGATGGTGGCTACGACGGGATTCGAACCTGTGACCCCATCATTATGAGTGATGTGCTCTAACCAGCTGAGCTACGTAGCCCTCTTTTTTTGCTTTGCCTTCATCGGCGTTGCGGGGCGCATTATGCGTATATGACCGATTTGCGTCAACAAGTTTTTTCCCGAAAAAGCGCCCGGAAGCGCCGTTTGTCTGGGTTGTGAACATTATGGCGATAAAATCGGCAATTCAGGCAGTTGGCGGAGGAAAAAGGCAACAAAAAGGCGGGCCAAAAGGCCCGCCCCAAGGGAAAACGCCGCGCGATTATTTATAGGCGGCCTGATGCACGCCGACGGCGCGGCCGGAAGGATCGTCCATCTTCTTGAACGATTCGTCCCATTCGATGGCCTTGGCGGACGAGCAGGCGACGGACGGGCCGCCCGGCACGCATTCGGCGGCGCTCGGCAGCGGGAACAGCTCCTCGAAGATTTCGCGGTACAGGTAGCCTTCTTTAGAGCTCGGCGTGTTGTACGGGAAGCGGAAACGCGCGGTTTCGAGCTGTTGATCGCTGATTTGCTGCGCAGCGACCTCTTTTAGCGTGTCGATCCAACTGTAGCCAACGCCGTCGGAGAACTGCTCTTTCTGGCGCCAGGCCACGCTGGCCGGCAAATAGGACTCGAAACATTCGCGAACGATGTGTTTTTCCATTTTGCCGTTGCCGCACATTTTATCTTTCGGGTTGATGCGCATCGCCACGTCGAGGAATTTCTTGTCCAGGAACGGCACGCGGGCTTCGACGCCCCAGGCGGACATCGCCTTGTTGGCGCGCGCGCAGTCGAACATGTGCAGCGCCAGCAGTTTACGCACGGTCTCTTCGTGGAATTCGCGGGCGTCCGGTGCCTTATGGAAGTACAGGTAGCCGCCGAACACTTCGTCCGCGCCTTCGCCGGAGAGCACCATCTTGATGCCCATCGCCTTGATTTTGCGCGACATCAGGTACATCGGCGTCGAGGCGCGAATGGTGGTGACGTCGTAGGTTTCGATGTGATAAATCACGTCGCGGATGGCGTCCAGGCCTTCCTGCACGGTGAAGTGGATTTCATGGTGCACGGTGCCCAGATGGTTGGCCACCTCTTGCGCGGCGCGCAAATCCGGCGAGCCTTCCAGGCCGACGGCGAAGGAGTGCAGCTGCGGCCACCAGGCCTCGCTGCGTTCCTGATCCTCCACGCGGCGCGCGGCGTATTTCTTGGTGATCGCCGAGATGACCGAGGAATCCAGCCCGCCCGACAGCAGCACGCCGTAGGGCACGTCGGACATCAGGTGGCTTTTCACCGACTCTTCCAGCGCGGTGCGCAGGGCGGCGGCGTCGGTCACGTTGTCCTTGACGCTGTCGTAATCGAACCAGTCGCGGCGATAATATTCACGGATCTCACCGTCCTGGCTCCACAGATAGCTGCCGGCCGGGAATTCCTTGATGGTGCGGCACACCGGCACCAGCGCTTTCATTTCCGAGGCGACGTACAGGTTGCCGTGCTCGTCGTGGCCCATGTACAGCGGAATGATGCCCAGGTGATCGCGGCCGATCAGGTAGGCGTCTTTTTCGGTGTCATACAGGGCGAAGGCGAACATGCCTTGCAGATCGTCGAGGAAGTCCGGGCCTTTCTCCTGGTACAGCGCCAGGATCACTTCACAGTCGGAACCGGTCTGGAACGCGTAGCGGTCGCTCAGCTGTTGGCGCAGCGTCTGATGGTTGTAAATTTCGCCGTTGACCGCCAGAACGTGGGTGTGCGCAGCGTTGTACAGCGGTTGAGCGCCGTTGTTGACGTCGACGATCGACAGGCGTTCGTGAGCCAGAATGGCTTTGTCGCTGGCGTAAACGCCGGACCAATCCGGGCCGCGGTGGCGCATCAGACGTGACAGCTCCAGCGCTTTTTTACGCAGTTCAACGGGATCGGACTTCAGATCGAGCACACCGAAAATAGAACACATACAACTCTCCTAACGGGCTTTTATGACTGTGATGTTGTTTTTTACTCTTATGGGCAGCATTGCCGATTTATCAGCGATAACCCGGTTTTGCTGCGCTGTGGTTATGAAAATGCGCCAAAAGCTGCGGGAGATGCAAGCGTTTTAGCCATGCGTTGAGAAATAGTTGTTTGCTTAGGTGCGGTTTTTAACGGATGTTCAGTTATCGGCGTGAAAAATTATCGATTATGCAATTTTTAGCGTGATGGCGAGATTGCCGGCCAGTTTGACCGGCAATCGATTAGCGATTAGGCGATGAGCTGCCACAGGGTGAAGGCGGCGTCCGGCGTCCAGCCGGCGTTGGAAGTGTGCGCCTGGATACAGGTGTATTTCTTGCCTTTATAGCTCACCACGTCGCCGGCTTTGTAGCTGTGGTTGTTCTGCCACTCGGGCGCACCCGGATCGGGCGGCGTGCCGTCGTTGGCGGTTTTGACCGCCAGCGCGCTGCTCGGCAGCGAGGTATTGCCCTGGCTGTCGGTTGCGGTAACGAAGTAGCTGTACTGGGTGGCCGGGGTCAGGCCGCTGTCGGTCAGCGACAGGCCGGCGGTCTGGCCGATCGGATTGCCGTTGCGGTAGACGGTGTAGCTGGCGATCGGTAACGCGCCGGTGGCGGCGGCCCAGCTCAGTTTCAGCGAGGTGGCGCCCAGCTCGGCGACCGTCAGCGCCGTCGGCGCATTAGGCTTTCCCGGCGGCGGGGTGACGCCGCCCTGAATCAGCGGCGCATAGCGGGTTTTGAATTCCCAGTTGTAGGCCACGCCGGCTTTGCTCTTGCCGTTGTCCCAGTTGATCGACCAGGTCATCAGGCCCTTGATCGACAGGTTTTTGGCGTCAAGACGCGCGAAGGCGTTATACACCGCCTGTTTGTCGATCACGTAGCCGGTGGCGGCGGCATCGTTGTTGCTCGGCAGGCCGATGACGAATTTCGCCGCCGGGATTTTCGCATAGCCGCGGGTGCCGGTGACCAGGCTTTCCGTCAGATAGTAGAGGAAGTCCTCTTTCATGGCGTCGTTATTCTGCGTGATCCAGGCGTTGAGTTCATCCACCCAAATACCGTCGCCGCCCTGGTTGTAATATTGCGGCGCAATAAAGTCGTAATAGCCTTCAAGGGCGTTGATATAATCCAGATAGGTGCCGTTGGTGCGCAAATACGGGAATTCCGGCGCCATGCTGATAATAAAGTTTTTCCCCTGCGCGGCGTAATGGTCTTTTACTTTTTTCAATGCCGCAGGCAAGACGGTTTTATTATTGGCGGCGCCGATCGCCGCCTGTTCCAGATCGATATCCAGGCCGTCGAAGCCATAGACTTCCACCAGGCGAATAATCTCGTCTTTCAGCTTGTCTTCGTCGCCGGTCTTCAGCTCGATATGCGCGTCTGCGCCGCCGAGGGAGATCAGCACCGCGCGGCCCTGGCTGTTCAGCACGCCCACCTGGCGGCGAAACTCGGCGTCGGACAGGTTGTAAGGTTTGAAGGTCGGGATGCCCTGGCCTTTCATAAAGGCGACGGCCACTACGTTGTACTCGGCGGGAATGTCGGTCAGATTCATATTGGCGAACTGGCCTTGTTGATAACCGTCACTGGCGCCGGCGGCCCAGTTGTGCCAGAAACCCATCAGGATCTTTTTATTGGCGATAGACGGCATAATGGCCGCGTCATCGGCGGCGACGGCATTAATAATGTTATTTGTGCTCATGGTGGCCTCATTCATTAAGGGGGAGAGTTTTTCGCTCGCCGGCAATATCAGCTATTGGCGGGGCGTAAACTTATAATGAGGATTTTTAGCGCAGGCAGGCTGAAACCTTTTGCGGCCATGAACGAATTAAATTCAAACTGCGGTCAGGAAGAGGGAAATAATGGCGGCCGGGCAGCCGCCATCGATGGATCAGAAGATGGTGATATCGGCGACGGAAGGGTAGACGTAGCTCGGGCGGAACGGCATGGTTTCGATGTCGCTCAGCGTGGAGACGCCGGACAGCACCAGCACGGTTTCCAGGCCGGCCTGGAAGCCCGCCAGAATGTCGGTGCGCAGGTTGTCGCCGACGATCACCGTCTCTTCCGAGTGCGCCTGCATTTTGTTCAGTGCGGCGCGAATGATCCACGGGCTGGGCTTGCCGACATAAAACGGCTTGCGGCCGGTGATCTTCTCGATGGGCGCGCACAGGGCGCCGCAGGCCGGCGAGAAGCCGTGGCCGTGGCTATCCGGATTGGTCGCGATAAAGCGCGCGCCGTTACTGACGAAGTAGGCGGCTTTGTGCATCATGTCCCAGTTGTAAGAGCGGGTTTCACCGACGATCACAAAATCCGGGTTGATGTCGGTGATGGTGAAACCGGCTTTGTACAGCTCATGGATCAGCGCGCCTTCGCCGACCACATAGGCTTTTTTGCCTTCCTGACGGCGCAGGAAGTCGGCGGTGGCCATCGCCGAGGTATAGAACGCGCTCTCCGGCACTTCCAGCCCGGCGGCGGCGAAGCGGTTCGCCAGATCCTGTGCGGTCTGTGACGGGTAGTTGGTCAGCACCACCAGCGGCATGCCTTGTTCCTGGATGCGCGCCAGGAACAGATCGGCGCCGGGCACCGGCGTATTGTCATGCAGCAGCACGCCGTCGATATCGCATATAACGTTTTTGATTTTCATTTGTCGCTGTTTCTCATGATTACGGCAGGCAAGAAGTGACGATAACACACCTGCCAGAAGCGGCGGATCAGCTTTCCAGCAATCGCTGCAAGAGCACGCCGTTGAGCATCGCGCGTTTGGCCAGGGCGAAAGCGCCGATCGCCGAGCGATGATTGAGTTCGGAGGTCACCACCGGCAGATTTTTGCGGAAGTCCTTCAGCACCTGGGTATTGATGCAGCTTTGGATCGCCGGCAGCAACACCTTGTCCGCTTCGGTGATCTCACCGGCGATCACCACCTTCTGCGGATTGAACAGGTTGATGGCGATGGCCACCGCCTTGCCCAGATAGCGGCCGACGTGTTCGATCACTTCGCTGGCCAGCAGATCGCCGCGGTTGGCGGCCTTGCAGATGGCGTTGATGCCGCAGTCTTCCAGCGTCAGTTTGCTCGGGTAGCCCTGGCTCAGCAGCTGGCGCACGCGCTGTTCGATCGCCGCGTTGGCGGCCACCGTTTCCAGGCAGCCGAAGTTGCCGCAGTGGCAGCGTTCGCCGAGCGGATCGATCTGGATATGGCCGATCTCGCCGACGTTGCCGTTGTTGCCGAGAAAAATCTGCCCGTTGACGATGATGCCGGCGCCGGTGCCGCGGTGCAGGCGCACCAATATCGAGTCTTCGCAGTCGCGGGTGGCGCCGAAGTAGTGCTCCGCCAGCGCCAGGCTGCGGATATCGTGGCCGACGAAGCTGGTGACGTTAAAGCGCTGCTGCAGGTTGTCCACCAGCGCCCAGTTGCTGACGCTGATGTGCGGCATATAGCGCACCACGCCCAGCGCCGGATCCACCAGGCCGGGCAGGATCACCGCGATGGCGATCAGCTCGCGCAGGCGGCGCTGGTTCGCTTCGATGAATTGAGTGATGGCGGCGAACAGCGCATTCTCCAGCGTTTCCTGGGTGCGTTCCGGCAGCGGATAGTGTTCTTCACTGAGCGATTTACCGCTCATGTCATACAGCGTGATGGTGGCGTCGTGGCGGCCGAGGCGCACCGCGACGGTATGGAAATGACGGGTTTCCGACACGATGGAGATCGCGCGGCGGCCGCCGGTGGAGGCTTGCTGATCGACTTCTTTGATCAACCCGCGCTCCAGCAGCTGGCGAGTAATCTTAGTGACGCTGGCGGGGGCGAGCTGGCTGAGTTCGGCGATTTGAATGCGCGAGATCGGGCCCTGTTGGTCGATCAGGCGATAAACTGCCGCGCCGTTAAGTTGTTTGACTAAGTCAACGTTCCCTATTTGTGCTTGTCCGCCAGTGCTCATCAATAATGTTACTCGCTGTTCATTGAATTAAACCTCGTTACCGTTAACGAGCGTTTTGGTGATCTTGAAATCACGGGTGAAGGCGGTCAGGTTAGCCACCTTGCCGGCTTCGAGGGTGCCCAGACGGTGATCGACGCCGATCGCGCGCGCCGGGTACAGCGTCGCCATGCGCAGCGCTTCGTCCAGCGCGATGCCGATATGCTCGACGCTGTTTTGCACCGCTTCGATCATGGTCAGCGCGGAACCGCTCAGGGTGCCGTTCTCATCCACGCACAGCCCATCCCGATAGTATATTGTTTTACCGGCGAAAATAAATTGGTCAATATCTGCACCCGCCGGTGCGGTCGCGTCGGTGACCAAGACCAATTTATCACCTTTCAGGCGTTTGGCGTTACGGATACTCGCCCAGGCTACGTGATGGCCGTCGGCGATGATGCCGGTATAGACCTCCGGCGTATCGAAGATAGCCCCCATCAGCCCCGGTTCGCGGCCGGTGATATACGGCATGGCGTTGTACAGGTGGGTGGCGAAGCTGATGCCGGCGGCGAAGCCGGTGCGCGCCTGATCGTAGGTGGCGTTCGAGTGGCCGGCGGAGACCACGATGCCGGCCTCGGTCAGCTGCTTGATAAAGTGCGGCTCAACCATTTCCGGCGCCAGCGTCACCTTGGTGATCACGTCGGCGTTGGCGCACAGGTAATCGATCATGTCCTGGGACGGCTTGCGAATGAACGCCGGGTTGTGGGTGCCTTTTTTCACCGGGCTGAGGTACGGCCCTTCCAGGTGCAGGCCCAACGCCTGGTTTTGGTGCTTTTTCAGATAAGCGCGCATCACGTCGACGCTGTGCTTCATGAATTCGTCGCTGCTGGTGATCAGCGTCGGCAGATAGCTGGTGCAGCCGGATTTCTCGTTGGCGCGCTGCATGATCTCCAGCGTTTCTTCCGAGATGGCTTCCAGCGAATCGTTGAACTGGACGCCGCCGCAGCCGTTCAGCTGCACGTCGATAAGCCCGGGGGCCAGGATGGCGCCACCCAGGTCGCGCGTTTCGATGCCGGCGGGCAATTCAGCCACCGGGCAGACTTTCTCAATCAGCCCATCAGCGATAATGACTGCATGGTCATCAAGTACGTCGTGGCCGGTATAGATTCGGCCGTGGGTTAAAGCGAACATCGTAGCCCCCTGCAAAGATTAAAGACTTTTCACGCTTTCCGCTTCTAACTCGCGGAAATATTTGACGGTTTTGACTTTCAGTTCCATGGTGGCCGGTTCGTCGCACACCACCACCGCTTTGGCGTGCAGCTGCAGGCAGCTGATGGTCCACATGTGGTTGATGTTGCCTTCCACAGCGGCTTCCAGCGCCTGCGCCTTGGCGTGGCCGGTCACCAGGATCATCACCTCTTCCGCGTCCAGCAGCGTACCCACGCCGACGGTCAGCGCATATTTCGGCACCAGGCTGACGTCGCCGCCGAAGAAGCGCGAGTTGGCGATGCGGGTGTCTTCGGTCAGCGTTTTGATGCGGGTGCGCGAAGCCAGGGACGAAGCCGGCTCGTTGAACGCGATATGGCCGTCGATACCCACGCCGCCCATGAACAGGTTAATTTTGCCGTAAGACTTGATCTTCTCTTCGTACTGGCGGCACTCGGCGTCGACATCCGCGGCGTTGCCGTTCAGCAGATTGATATTTTCACGAGGAATATCAATGTGGTCAAAGAAGTTGCGGTACATGAAGGTGTGGTAGCTTTCCGGGTGTTCCTGCGGCAGGCCAACGTACTCGTCCATGTTGAAAGTCACAACATGCTTAAAGCTTACTTCACCTGCTTTGTGCATCGCAATCAGATGTTTGTAGGCTTCCAGCGGCGTGCCGCCGGTAGGCAGGCCGAGTACAAACGGGCGCTCTGCGGTTGGCTTGAATGCGTTGATGCGTTGAACGATATGACGCGCGGCCCATTTGCCGACTTGTGCGGTATCTTTCAGTGGGATAAGTCTCATCTAACACCTCTTGGGATAAGTAAACTAAAGCTATACTGTACGGGCCTGCGGGAGTCCTAAGCGTAACCCAGCTTTATGATTCTCGCGTGAATCGTCCGTCCGGTTGATTTTTTGAATGATAAAATAAGTTTTGTGTGATGGCCAGCAATCTGGGAGGTGAAGACTACTTTTTGGTGATATTTATCACAAAAAGGGAGGTTTTAATTTGCGATACAAAATAAATTTTTTACACTCGGCATGAGTGATACGTGCCAAGCATTGTTTCTAAAAAGGTAGTGAGAGCTTCAAATAAACTACTAATAGGGTCCGTCCGCGGACAACATAGGGGGAAAAGGTGAACATTCTTAGTTATTTGCAAAAGGTGGGACGGGCGCTGATGGTGCCGGTCGCCACGCTGCCCGCCGCCGCCATCTTGATGGGCGTCGGGTACTGGATTGACCCTGTTGGTTGGGGCGGCGACAACGCTTTCGCTGCCTTATTGATTAAGTCTGGCTCTGCGATTATCGATCATATGGCGGTGTTGTTCGCCGTTGGTGTCGCCTACGGCATGTCCAAAGACAAGGACGGCTCTGCCGCACTGACCGGCTTCGTCGGTTTCCTGGTGCTGACTACCCTCTGTTCACCGGCCGCCGTGTCGATGATTCAGAAGATCCCGCTCGATCAGGTGCCTGCCGCGTTCGGCAAGATTGAGAACCAGTTCGTCGGTATTCTGGTGGGTATCATCTCCGCCGAAGTGTACAACCGCTTCAGCGGCGTTGAGCTGCCTAAGGCGCTGTCGTTCTTCAGCGGCCGCCGTTTGGTGCCGATCCTCATTTCCTTCCTGATGATCCTGGTCGCTTACATCCTGATGTTCGTCTGGCCAGTCGTGTTCGGCGCTCTGGTGAGCTTCGGCGAACACATCCAAAAATTGGGCTCCGTCGGCGCGGGCATCTATGCCTTCTTCAACCGCCTGCTGATCCCGGTCGGCTTGCACCACGCGCTGAACTCGGTGTTCTGGTTCGACGTGGCCGGCATCAACGATATCCCTAACTTCCTCGGCGGCCAGCAGTCGATTGATGCGGGTAAAGCGGTTGTTGGCATCACCGGCCGTTATCAGGCGGGCTTCTTCCCGATCATGATGTTCGGTCTGCCGGGCGCGGCGCTGGCCATCTATCACTGCGCGCGTCCTGAGAATAAGGCGAAGGTGCTGGGGATCATGATGGCAGGGGCATTCGCTGCCTTCTTTACCGGCATCACCGAACCGCTGGAGTTCTCCTTCATGTTCGTGGCGCCGGTGCTGTACGTGATCCACGCCGTGCTGACCGGTATCTCGGTGTTCATCGCTGCTAACATGCATTGGATTTCAGGCTTCGGTTTCAGCGCCGGCCTGGTGGATATGATGCTGTGGGTGCGTAACCCGCTGGCGACCCACTGGTATATGCTGATCCCGCAGGGCCTGGTGTTCTTCGTTATCTACTATGTGGTGTTCCGCTTCACCATCAACAAGTTCAACCTGATGACCCCGGGCCGCGAGCTGGCGGTTGCCGGTGACGAAACCGACGGTTATGACGTCAACGTCAACAGCAGCGCCGGTAAAGACGAGAATGAAACCACCACGCTGGCCCGTCGCTACGTCGGCGCGATCGGCGGCTCCGACAACCTGACCGGCATCGACGCCTGCATCACCCGACTGCGTTTGAACGTGAAGGACTCTGCGCTGGTGAACGACGCATTGGCGAAGCGCCTCGGCGCGTCGGGCGTTATCCGTCTGAACAAGCAGAGCGTGCAAGTGATCGTCGGCACCCGTGCCGAGCTGATTGCCAGCGCAATGCGCAACGTAATTGCGGCCGGCCCGGTGGCGGCTGCGGCGGCTCCGGCGGCGGCTCCTGCTGCGGAAGCCAAACCGCAGGCGGTGCCGAACGCACCGAAAGCCGCGTTTGAAACGCTGGTGGCGCCGGTAACCGGTGAAGTGGTGGCGCTCGATCAGGTGCCGGACGAAGCCTTCGCCAGCAAGGCGGTAGGCGACGGCCTGGCGATTCGCCCGACCGACAACATCGTCGTGTCGCCGGCTGACGGCACCGTGGTGAAAATCTTCAATACCAACCACGCCTTCTGCCTGGAAACCGACAAGGGCGCTGAGATTGTGGTGCACATGGGGATCGACACCGTCGCGCTGGAAGGCCAGGGCTTCAAACGCCTGGTGGAAGAGGGCGCGGAAGTGAAAGCCGGTCAACCGATTCTGGAACTGGATTTGGATTACCTGAACGCCAATGCGCGTTCGATGATCAGCCCGGTGGTGGTCAGCAACTCTGACGACTATGCCGGCCTGGCGGCGCTGGCCAGCGGCTCAGTGGTCGCCGGCCAGACCAAGCTGTACGAGATCCAAAAGTAAGGCCGTTTTTACCTGAGTAGTACCCGGGGCCGGTCACGCATCATGGCGGAGTTTGCCCCGACTTGGCGGGAAGAGAGCGATCTCTTCCCGCTTTTTTTATCCCGTTTCGCGCCACGGCGGCGCGCTGCGCGTCGAGGGTGCAATATGCCGCATTTTTCGTGAAACAAACGGTTGTTTCCAGACGTGGCTTGTTGGATCATAGGCGGTTATGTGTAGCGCTTTGCATTGAGGAACAGTGAAATGAGTGAGGCTGAAGCCCGCCCAACCAATTTTATCCGTCAGATCGTCGATGAAGATCTGGCGTCGGGGAAACACACGTCGGTACATACCCGTTTCCCGCCGGAGCCTAACGGCTATCTGCATATCGGCCACGCCAAGTCCATCTGCCTGAACTTCGGCATCGCCAAGGACTATCAGGGCCAGTGCAACCTGCGTTTCGATGACACCAACCCGGTGAAAGAAGACATCGAGTTCGTGGAGTCAATCAAGCACGACGTGGAGTGGCTGGGCTTTGAGTGGAGCGGCAACGTTCATTACTCCTCAGACTATTTCGATCAGCTGCACCAGTATGCGGTTGAGCTGATCACCAAGGGGCTGGCCTACGTCGATGAGCTGTCGCCGGAGCAGATCCGTGAATATCGCGGCACCCTGACCGCGCCGGGCAAAGACAGCCCGTACCGCGACCGCAGCGTGGAAGAGAACCTGGCGCTGTTCGAGAAGATGCGCAACGGCGAGTTCGCCGAAGGCGCCGCCTGCCTGCGCGCCAAGATCGATATGGCTTCGCCGTTTATCGTGATGCGCGATCCGGTGCTGTACCGCATCAAGTTCGCCGAACACCACCAGACCGGCAACAAATGGTGCATCTACCCGATGTACGATTTCACCCACTGCATTTCCGATGCGCTGGAAGGGATCACCCATTCGCTGTGTACTCTGGAATTCCAGGATAACCGCCGTCTGTATGACTGGGTGCTGGATAACATCACCATTCCTTGCCACCCGCGGCAGTACGAGTTTTCGCGTCTCAACCTCGAATACGCCATCATGTCGAAGCGCAAGCTGCACCAGCTGGTGGCCGAGAAGATCGTCGAAGGTTGGGATGACCCGCGCATGCCGACCGTCTCCGGCCTGCGCCGTCGCGGTTATACCGCCGCCTCGATTCGCGAGTTTTGCCTGCGCATCGGCGTGACCAAGCAAGACAACAACGTCGAGATGGTGGCGCTGGAGTCCTGCATTCGCGACGATCTTAACGAGAACGCCCCGCGCGCTATGGCGGTGCTGGATCCGGTGAAAGTCGTCATCGAGAACATGGGCGATGCGGTGGAAATGGTCACCATGCCTAACCACCCGAACAAGCCGGAAATGGGCAGCCGCGATGTGCCGTTCAGCCGCGAGATCTATATCGATCGCGCCGACTTCCGCGAAGAAGCCAACAAGCAGTACAAGCGTCTGGTGCTGGGCAAGGAAGTGCGTCTGCGCAATGCGTACGTGATCAAGGCCGAGCGCGTCGAGAAGGACGAAGCGGGCGAGATCACCACCATTTTCTGCAGCTACGATGCGGAAACGCTGAGCAAAGATCCTGCCGACGGCCGCAAGGTGAAGGGCGTGATCCACTGGGTGTCCGCGGCGCACGCGCTGCCGGCGGAAATTCGCCTGTACGATCGCCTGTTCAGCGTGCCTAACCCAGGCGCGGCGGAGGATTTCCTCTCCACCATCAACCCGGAATCGCTGGTCATCAAGCACGGCTTCGTCGAGCCGAGTCTGGCGGCCGCACAGCCGGAGAAGGCCTACCAGTTCGAGCGTGAAGGCTACTTCTGCGCCGACAACCGTTACTCGTCGGCCGATCATCTGGTGTTTAACCGCACCGTCGGCCTGCGTGATACCTGGGCGAAAATCGAAGGCTAATCTTATTCGCCTCGAAAATTAATGAATCAGCGCGGCTTAGACCGCGCTTTTTTTATGTCTGCCATTGAGCAAATCATCTATTCCTGCCGAGTTATTCCGGGCCGTGTTTAATTAACCGCGGTGCGTTAATCAATAAGTTTTCTGATATTGGGTTTAATATTCTTAATTTTTGCTTATATATTCGTGATGCGAATTAATTTCATTTAGAGAGCGCTCTCAGATTTTATCTTCTGGCTGACGAATTCGGCCAGGCTGAAACCATTAATCGTCTCTGGTTGACCTTGTATCTCAATTTATTCTGATTTAATTGAATTTTTTATTCGATACCTTCCATGAACACCGGCGTAACAAAATATCACTGATATGTGCTGCTTGTCATACTTTGACAAATCTCCCGCATTTTTTGTTTGATAATTCGCGTCGCGAAAAATAGTCTGTCTGTAGCAATTAGTGCTGTGGGAATAACATCTCGTCGGCAATTTTTTTTACCCGTTCGGGTTTTTTATTGGCAGTCGTGCAGGGCAGTGGTGAACACAGGCGGCTGCAACTTTTAAGTTAAGTCAAAGAGGAATTTCACTATGGGTACGCACGGTGCTCAGCGTAAAACGCTGGCGCTCGCAGTCGCGGGCGCGCTGTTGGGAACAGGGTTTGCCATGGCGCCTGAGGCGAAAGCCGCAGGGTTTATCGATGATTCCACGCTGACCGGCGGCATCTATTACTGGCAACGTGAGCGTGACCGTAAAGATCTCAATCCGGACAGCAAGGATTACAACCAATACACCACCAACCTGTCGCATTCCACCGCCAACCTGAGCCTGGATTTCGCGTCGGGCTACGCCTGGGACATGTTCGGTCTGGACGTCGGCACTTTTACCGCCATCGAACTGGCTGAATCCAGCGCCAGCGGTCACCCGAACGAAATCGCGTTCTCCTCGAAGAACCGTACCTACGACGAAGACTACTCCGGTGATAAAGGCGGTATCAGCCTGTACAAAGCCGCCGCCAAATTCAAATACGGCCCGGTCTGGGCGCGCGCCGGCTACATTCAGCCGAGCGGCCAAACCCTGCTGGCGCCGCACTGGAGCTTTATGCCGGGCACCTATCAGGGCGCCGAGGCCGGCGCCAAGTTCGACTACGGCGATGCCGGCGCGTTGAGCTTCTCCTACATGTGGGCCGACAAATACAAGGCGCCGTGGCATATCGAGGTGGACGACTTCCGCCAGAATGATAAGAAAACCCGCGTCTCCTATCTGCACTCGCTGGGCGCCAAGTACGATTTCAAAAACGATCTGGTGCTGGAAGCCGCTTTCGGCCAAGCCCAGGGGTACGTGAATCAGTACTTCACCAAGGCGTCTTACAAATTCGATCTGCTGGGCAACCCGCTGACCACCAGTTACCAGTTCTACGGCGCGGAAGACCGCATCAGCGACAAGAACGATCCGAACAGCATCTACGACGGCCTGGCCTGGCTGCAGGCGCTGACCTTCGGTTACACCACCGGCCAGTTCAACTGGCGTCTGGAAGGCACCATGGTCAAGGCGGAAGGCAACCAGGGCTTCTTCCTGCAGCGTATGACCCCGACCTACGCCTCATCCAACGGCCGTCTGGACGTGTGGTGGGACAACCGCTCCGACTTTAACGCCAACGGCGAGAAAGCGGTGTACGCCGGCGTGATGTACGACCTCAGCAACTGGAACCTGCCGGGCATGGCGGTCGGCGGCTCCTACGTTTACGCCTGGGACGCCAAGCCGAGCACCAACCCAATCTACGATCAGAGCCAGCGCCTGAAAGAGAGCGCCTGGAGCCTGGACGCGATGTACACCATCCAGGAAGGGCGCGCCAAGGGCACCCTGATCAAGCTGCACTATACCCAGTATGACAACCACACCAACATCCCGAGCTGGGGCGGCGGTTACGGCAACATCTTCCAGGACGAGAAAGACGTCAAGTTCATGGTCATCGCGCCATTCACCATCTTCTGATGCGTTCCCCGGCCTCGCCGCCGGGGGCAGTTAAGGGAATTCAACGATGAAAAAAATCATGCTGATGTTGGCGGCCGCCGCGGCCTTGAGCGCCTGTGCGCAACCCGCCGCACCGCCGGAAGACGCCAAATTGAAGCAGGCTTACAGCGCCTGCATCAACACCGCCGAAGGTTCGCCGGAGCGTCTGCAGCCCTGCAAGTCGGTGCTGAACGTGCTGAAACAAGAAAAACAGCACCAGCAGTTTGCTGAGCAGGAAACGGTGCGGGTGATGGATTATCAGAACTGCATTATGGCGGTTCACAGCGGTAACGGTCAGGCTTATGACGCCAAGTGCGGCAAGCTGTGGCAAGAAATTCGCGATAACAATAATTAAGAAGGATGAGAAGATGAACGCATTCAAACTGAGCGCGCTTGCCGCCTTGACGGCAACGATGGGATTCCTGGGCGGTATGGGGAGCGCCATGGCCGATCAACAGCTGGTGGATCAACTGAGCCAGCTGAAGCTGAACGTGAAAATGCTGGATAACCGCGCCGGCGAAAACGGCGTGGATTGCGCGGCGCTGGGCGCTGACTGGGCTTCTTGCAACCGGGTGTTGTTCACCCTCAGCAACGACGGCCAGGCGATCGACGGCAAAGACTGGGTCATCTATTTCCACAGCCCGCGGCAGACCTTGCGGGTGGACAACGACCAGTTCAAGATCGCGCATCTGACCGGCGATCTGTACAAGCTGGAGCCGACCGCCAAATTCAGCGGTTTCCCGGCCGGTAAGGCGGTGGAAATCCCGGTGGTCGCCGAATACTGGCAGTTGTTCAGAAACGACTTCCTGCCGCGTTGGTATGCCACCTCCGGCGACGCTAAGCCGAAAATGCTGGCGAATACCGACACCGAAAACCTGGATCAGTTTGTGGCGCCGTTCACCGGCGACCAGTGGAAGCGCACCAAGGACGACAAAAACATTCTGATGACGCCGGCTTCGCGCTTTGTCAGCAATGCCGATCTGCAGACGCTGCCCGCCGGCGCGCTGCGCGGCAAGATCGTGCCGACGCCGATGCAGGTGAAGGTCCACGCACAGGACGCCGACTTGCGCAAAGGGGTGGCGCTGGATCTGAGCACGCTGGTCAAGCCGGCGGCGGACGTCGTCAGTCAGCGTTTCGCGCTGCTGGGCGTGCCGGTTCAGACCAACGGTTACCCGATCAAGACCGATATCCAGCCGGGCAAGTTTAAAGGCGCGATGGCGGTATCGGGCGCCTATGAGCTGAAAATCGGCAAGAAAGAGGCGCAAGTGATCGGCTTCGATCAGGCCGGGGTGTTCTACGGGCTGCAGTCGATCCTGTCGTTAGTGCCGAGCGACGGCAGCGGCAAGATCGCCACGCTGGACGCCAGCGATGCGCCACGCTTCCCGTATCGCGGCATTTTCCTCGACGTGGCGCGCAACTTCCATAAGAAGGACGCGGTGCTGCGTCTGCTGGATCAGATGGCGGCTTACAAGCTCAATAAATTCCACTTCCACCTGAGCGATGACGAAGGCTGGCGCATCGAGATCCCCGGCTTGCCTGAGTTGACGGAAGTCGGCGGCCAGCGCTGCCACGATCTGAGCGAAACCACCTGCCTGCTGCCGCAGTACGGCCAGGGGCCGGACGTCTACGGCGGCTTCTTCAGCCGTCAGGACTACATCGACATCATCAAATACGCCCAGGCGCGCCAGATTGAAGTGATCCCGGAGATCGACATGCCGGCGCACGCCCGCGCCGCGGTGGTTTCGATGGAAGCGCGCTATAAAAAGCTGCATGCCGCTGGCAAAGAGCAGGAGGCCAACGAATTCCGTCTGGTGGATCCGACCGATACCTCCAACACCACCTCCGTGCAGTTCTTTAACCGCCAGAGCTACCTGAACCCGTGCCTGGATTCCTCCCAGCGCTTTGTCGACAAGGTGATCGGCGAGATTGCCCAGATGCATAAAGAAGCCGGGCAGCCGATCAAGACCTGGCACTTTGGCGGCGATGAGGCGAAAAACATCCGCCTGGGCGCCGGCTATACCGACAAGGCGAAACCGGAACCGGGTAAAGGCATCATTGACCAGAGTAATGAAGACAAGCCGTGGGCCAAGTCGCAGGTGTGCCAGACGATGATCAAAGAGGGCAAAGTAGCCGACATGGAGCACCTGCCGAGCTACTTCGGCCAAGAGGTCAGCAAGCTGGTGAAGGCGCACGGCATCGACAGAATGCAGGCCTGGCAAGACGGCCTGAAAGACGCCGAAAGTTCGAAGGCGTTCGCCACCTCGCGCGTGGGCGTCAACTTCTGGGACACCCTGTATTGGGGCGGTTTCGACAGCGTTAACGATTGGGCCAATAAAGGGTATGAAGTGGTGGTTTCCAACCCGGACTACGTCTACATGGACTTCCCTTACGAGGTGAATCCGGACGAGCGCGGTTACTACTGGGGCACCCGCTTCAGCGACGAGCGCAAGGTGTTCAGCTTCGCGCCGGACAACATGCCGCAGAACGCGGAAACCTCGGTCGACCGCGACGGCAACCACTTCAACGCCAAAAGCGACAAGCCGTGGCCGGGCGCCTACGGTCTGTCCGCTCAGCTGTGGAGCGAAACCCAGCGCACCGATCCGCAGATGGAATACATGATCTTCCCGCGCGCGCTTTCGGTGGCGGAACGCGCCTGGCACCGCGCCGGTTGGGAGCAGGACTATCGCGCCGGCCGCGAATACAAAGGCGGGGAAACCCACTTTGTCGATACCCAGGCGCTGGAGAAAGACTGGCTGCGCTTCGCCAATATCCTGGGCCAACGTGAACTGGCCAAGCTGGACAAAGGCGGCGTCGCTTATCGTCTGCCGGTGCCGGGCGCCCGCGTGGCGGGCGGCAAGCTGGAAGCGAATATCGCGCTGCCGGGATTGGGCATCGAGTATTCCACCGACGGCGGCAAGCAGTGGCAGCGCTATGACGCCAAGGCCAAGCCGGCGGTCTCCGGTGAAGTGCAGGTGCGTTCGGTCAGCCCGGACGGTAAACGCTACAGCCGCGCCGAGAAGGTCTAGGTCTGGCTCCGGGGCCCGTGGTTCTGGCGGTGGCCCGCATCATAATGAAGGGGGAATGCGTTCGCCCCCGCGCGTGCCGGCGTGGGGCGGATGTTGAAGTGAGAGCAGTACGTGGAGTCGCAGTGCCGCTGCAATTGTAGTATTTCATGACATGATCTTCCCCCGGCTTGTCCGGGGATTTTTTTGCCCGTTGTACGGCGGGCATAAAAAAACCGCCCCAATGTGAGGCGGTTTTTCATAGCCGGTCAGGCTTATTTCTTGTCGTGCAGCGATTCGTCTTCGCGGCAGTCACCGGTTTCACAGTGGCCGTACAGGTACAGACTGTGGTTGGTGAGCTTGATGCCGTGCTGCTTGGCGATATCACGCTGGCGCACTTCGATGGATTCATCACTGAATTCGATCACTTTGCCGCAGTCCAGGCAAATCAGGTGATCGTGGTGATGTTGTTGGGTCAGCTCGAACACGGACTTGCCGCCTTCGAAATTGTGACGTGTCACAATGCCCGCATCGTCAAACTGGTTCAGTACGCGATAAACCGTCGCCAGGCCGATCTCTTCGCCCATATCAATCAGTTTTTTGTACAAATCTTCCGCACTGACGTGATGGCATTCCGGATTTTGCAGTACTTCCAGGATTTTGAGTCGCGGAAGCGTGACTTTTAAGCCGGCCTTCTTCAATGCGATGTTGTTGTCGGTCATGCGAATTCAGTCCTGTTACTATGCTAATCAAGTTGAGGCGTACTCGCCTGTGGCATCGGTCGGCACAAAGAGTTAATGCGTCTCATTATAGAACCGGTTGTACTAAATGGAAACCGCCGGTTGTTAACAAAGATATAATTGCACTATTGCATGTTTTGCATGCAACGCCTTGATGGATGGGATAAACCGATATCTCAGTCTACCGTGACGGGGTGGGAAGTTACAAATCTGTAGCTTCTATCGCAGCAATCCCTGTTGCCGATGACGGCCCTGTCGGCACACTATGCACTTTACAGGGCCTTTGTTCAACCTTTCGCCAGTACCGGCGTTTAGCCGACGATATCGGCCAGGCTCAGCTCTTCGACGATCTGTTTGACCCAGGCGTCCACGCGCTCATTGGTCAGCTCCGGCTGACGGTCTTCGTCGATCGCCAGACCGATGAAGTGGTTGTCGTCCGCCAGGCCTTTGGATGCTTCGAAGTGGTAGCCTTTGGTCGGCCAGTGGCCCACGATGGCCGCGCCGCGCGGTTCGATGATGTCGCGGATGGTGCCCATCGCGTCACAGAAATATTCCGCGTAGTCTTCCTGGTCGCCGCAGCCGAACAGCGCCACCAGTTTGCCGTTGAAATCGACTTCTTCCAGCGTCGGGAAGAAATCATCCCAGTCACACTGCGCTTCACCGTAGTACCAGGTCGGGATACCCAGCAGCAGGATATCGAACCCTTCCAGGTCTTCTTTGCTGCTTTTGGCGATGTCATGCACTTCTGAGACATCGTCGCCAAACTGTTTCTGAAGAATTTTCTGGATCATTTTGGCAATGTTTTCGGTATTGCCAGTGTCGCTGCCAAAGAAAATGCCTACAGTAGCCATATCGCGTATAACCTTTAAATTCAATTAATTGCATTACTCGGCGCCGGCACTGCCGCCGATTAAAATGATGCCATGACAAGAGCCTTTCGCCATGGTGGCGGGCGCCGACAGGCGCAGTCTCTTACCGGTAAATGCGTATCATGCCAGAAAGTGGCGCCGGGGTTTTATCGCATTTATGCGATGCCGAAGGATGAAGAAAAGCGTGGTCGATCCGGCGTTGTCCTTAACGCCGCGCCGCGCGTGCGGCCGAAGAGATCAATGTTCCGGTTGTTCTTCCGCCAGTTGCGCCAACAGCATCTGCTCGATGAGTTCGCTGCGGCTGATGTTGCGCTGTTCCGCCAGTTTGTTCAGGGCGTCCACCGCATCCGCGTTGATTTTCAGCTCTACGCGCCGCAATCCGCGCACTTTATCGCGCCGTAACTGATTGCGCTTATTGATTCTAAGCTGTTCATCGCGGGAAAGCGGGTTGGTTTTCGGGCGCCCCGGACGGCGTTCATCTGCGAACAGATCCAGCGTCGTGCGATCCGTTTGTTCTTTTGCCATAGGTAGCGGTACTGCAAGGGAGTTTGCATCAAAAAGCGCTCGCACGCTTCCGGAGGCATCGATTAACACACTTCGGGCCAATAAACCCTAACCCAAATTTACCCCCGAACCGGCGTTCGCGAACGCGCTGGCGCGGCGGCAAAATTATAGCGCGCCATATTACCCCAGCAGATGGAGCGGCGACAATGCCTAACTGCGGGCTAAACGCGCTAAGCCGTTATCTTTAGCGCGTTTTTTCGCCAGATTAACGTATTTTTCAGGCTTCGCCGAGGAAACGGTGGATGGCGCGCAGCACCGCTTCCGGTTTTTCGGCGTGCACCCAATGGCCGGTGCCGGCGACGACGTGCGCGCGGGCCTGCGGGAACTGGCGGGCGATGTCTGCACGGTAGCTGTCCTGCACGTACGGCGACAGGCCGCCGCGAATGAACAGGGTCGGGTGTGGCCAGGCCGGGACTTCCTGCCAGCCGGTGATGTCTTCGTAGCGTTCGATCAGCACCGGCAGGTTGAAGCGCCATTCACCGTTATGGAAGGACTTCAGCAGGAACTGGATCACGCCTTCTTCCTGCAGGTAGTCGCGCATCAACTGGGCGGCCGCCTGGCGCTGGGTGATGCCGGCGGCGCTGACGGCCTTCAGCGCGGTGAAGATCTCGTCATGACGTCGGGTCTGGTAATCCACCGGCGCGACGTCGATGACGATCAGCTTGGCGATGCGCTCGGGCGCGATGGCGGTCAGCGCCATCGCCGCTTTGCCGCCCATCGAGTGGCCGATGACGATCGCTTTCTCCAGCTGCAGTTCGTCGAGCAGCGCCAGCAGATCCTGCGCCATGGCGGGGTAGTTCATGTCGTCGGCGCGCGGGGAGAGGCCATGGTTGCGCAGATCGACCTTGATCACACTGTGCTGTTTATGGAGATCGCGCGCCAGCACGCCCAGGTTGTCGAGATTGCCGAACAGGCCGTGGATCAGCAGCACCGGCAGCGCGTCTGACTCGGCGGCCAGCAGTTGATAATGTAATTTCATGGCGAAGTTCATACTGAGAGAGATTCAGATTAGGGTATCATGATTGAATCGCACGATGAATCATGCGGAATTTTCGCGGCGCGGGCTTGGCAGTGCCGGCTATAGGTATTAGTCTGCATTTGCCGTCCGGAGGCACATTGTTGTGTTCGCCCCAGCGCTTTTAACCTTATAATCCCATGGCTTGAATGCAGGATCTGGCTTCAGGTTCTAAGTAGAAAAAACAGTATTGGATAAAGATGAAAACTATTGAAGTCGACGAAGAGCTTTACCGTTATATTGCCAGCCACACGCAACACATCGGTGAAAGCGCGTCCGATATTTTACGCCGCATGTTGAAATTCACCGCCGGTCAGCCGGTGCGCGCGTTGCCTGCCGCCAGTGCGTCGTCGTCCGTCGAACTGGAAAAAGCGGCGCCGGTTCAGCGCCCGCGCGATCGCGTACGCGCCGTGCGTGAACTGCTGCTGTCGGATGAATACGCCGAGCAGAACAAAGCGGTCAACCGTTTCATGCTGGTGCTGTCCACGCTGTACACCCTCGATGCCGCCGGTTTCGCCGCCGCCACCGAGGCGTTGACCGGCCGCACCCGCACCTATTTCGCCGGCGATCAGCAGACCCTGCTGGCCAACGGCACGCACACCAAGCCGAAGCATGTGCCGGGCACCCCTTACTGGGTGATCACCAATACCAATACCGGCCGCAAGCGCAGCATGATCGAACACATCATGCAGGCGATGCAGTTCCCGGCGGAACTGATCGAGAAAGTTTGCGGTACCGTCTAATTTAGCGAACAGCCCGTCATGATGGCCGTGCGCGACGTATTTGCCCGGTCACCGACAGGGATGAGGGAGATATGTCGATGGCGAATAATCCACGTGCCGGGCAGCCCGCCCGTCAAAGCGATCTGATCAACGTAGCCCAGCTGACGTCGCAGTACTATGTGCTGCAACCGGAAGCCGGCAATGCCGCACATGCGGTGAAGTTTGGCACTTCCGGCCACCGCGGCAGCGTGCAGCGCCACAGCTTCAATGAGGCGCACATCCTCGCCATCGCTCAGGCGATCGCCGAAGTTCGTCATCAGCAGGGCACCACCGGCCCGTGCTACGTGGGCAAAGACACCCATGCGCTGTCCGAGCCGGCCTTTATTTCCGTGCTGGAAGTGCTGACCGCCAACGGCGTCGATGTGATCGTGCAGGAAAACAACGGCTTCACGCCAACGCCGGCGGTATCGCACGCCATTCTGTGCCACAACCGCCGCGGCGGCGCGCAGGCTGACGGCATCGTCATTACGCCGTCCCACAACCCGCCGGAAGACGGCGGCATCAAATACAACCCGCCGAACGGCGGCCCGGCTGACACCAACCTGACGTCGGTGATCGAAAAGCGCGCCAACGAACTGCTGGCGCAGCAGCTGAAAGGCGTTCAGCGCCAGTCGCTGGACAAGGCCTGGAACAGCGGCCACCTGCACGCCAAAGATTTGGTGCAGCCTTATGTCGAAGGGCTGGTTGACGTGGTCGACATGCCGGCCATTCAACGCGCCGGCCTGAAGCTGGGCGTGGATCCGCTCGGCGGCTCCGGCATCGCCTATTGGCAGCGGGTAGCGGAACACTACAAGCTGGATCTGACGCTGGTGAACGACTCCATCGATCAGACCTTCCGCTTCATGCACCTGGACCACGACGGCATCATCCGCATGGATTGCTCGTCCGAGTCGGCGATGGCCGGCCTGCTGGCGCTGCGCGACAAATTCGATCTGGCGTTCGCCAACGATCCGGATTATGACCGCCACGGCATCGTCACGCCGAAAGGCCTGATGAACCCGAACCACTATCTGGCGGTAGCCATCAACTACCTGTTCCAACATCGCCCGCAGTGGGGCGCCGATGTGGCGGTAGGTAAAACGCTGGTGTCTAGCGCGATGATCGACCGCGTGGTGGCTGACCTGGGCCGCAAGCTGGTGGAAGTGCCGGTCGGTTTCAAATGGTTCGTGGACGGCCTGTTCGACGGCAGCCTGGGCTTCGGCGGTGAAGAGAGCGCCGGGGCCTCGTTCCTGCGTTTCAACGGCCAGCCGTGGTCGACCGACAAAGACGGCATCATCATGTGCCTGCTGGCGGCTGAAATCACCGCGGTAACCGGTGAGAACCCGCAGCATCATTATGACGATCTGGCCAAGCGCTTCGGCGCGCCGAGCTACAACCGTATCCAGGCGCCGGCAACCCATGCGCAGAAAGCGGCGCTGTCCAAGCTGTCGCCGGAGATGGTCAAGGCCAGTACGCTGGGCGGGGATCCGATCACCGCACGTCTGACTGCGGCGCCGGGCAACGACGCGTCGATCGGCGGCCTGAAAGTCATGACCGACAACGGCTGGTTCGCGGCCCGTCCTTCCGGCACCGAAGAGGCTTACAAGATCTACTGCGAGAGCTTCCTCGGGGCGGAACACCGCGAGAAGATTGAGCACGAAGCGGTCGAGATCGTCAGCGAAGTGCTGGCTTCCGCCAAGTAATCGCTTTTCTTGATGGATAAAAAGCGCTGTTTTTACAGCGCTTTTTTTATGCCTGCAATTTAGATATATCTTTTTCACGGCACGCGCTTGCGCATTTAGATATATCGATCTAGATTAGCGTTATCGACGCTGTTTAGATATATCTAAACAACCTCGTATTGATGTTCACTGTTAAAGCGAGGTATCACCCTATGTTTCATCGATTAGGTTTACACCGGCATCACCACCACCCTCATGCGTGCGAAGAGGGGCGCCGTCATCGCGGCGGGCGTCATCACTTCGGCGGCGAAGGCGAAGAGCACGGCCGAGGTGGGCGCGGCGGCCGGGGCGGGCGTCATCGTCTGTTCGAACACGGCGATCTGCGCCTGGTGTTGCTGGCGCTGGTGGCGCGCAAGCCCAGCCACGGATACGAATTGATCAAGGCGATCGAGGAAGCCTCTTCCGGCCTGTATGTGCCGAGCCCGGGGGTGATTTACCCCACGCTGACGCTGCTGGAAGAACAGGATTTTCTCGAACCGCTCACCACCGGCAACGGCCGAAAAAGCTACCGCATCACCACGGCGGGTGAGGGCGAGCTGCAAAAGCATCAACAGGTGGTTGACATCATTCTGGCGCGTCTGGCGGGCGCCGGCCGCGAGCATCATCGGCACGGCAACCTGGCGGAAGGCATTTACGACGCCATGAACCGTCTGCGCAGCCTGCTGCGCGGCAACGTGATGCGCGCCGATCTCACGCCGCAGCAGGTGGAGCGCATCAACGCCGCGTTGCTGACCGCCGTGGCGGCGATCGAAAGCGAAATGCACATTCAACCCACGCAGCAGGAGGATAACTGATGCCCGGCCACCGTTTTAACATTACCGTTGAAGCCCTGAGCGACCGCCAGGGCAACCCCGTCGAGAAGGCACCGCTGAGTTTTGAGGTGACCAATCATGACGATATTCTCGAGATCGTCGAGCGCATTCGGGCGCGTGACGATCTGAACTTCGGCCCCGAGCAGAGCGCGGCCTTCGCCGTGGGGTTGAAACTGTTCTCCGAAGTGATGATCGAAAACCGCAAACACCCGGTGTTCGCTCCGCTGCGCGAGGCGTTTAAGGAATTTATGGTCGGATTGAAGAAAGGCCCGGCGGCGTAAAGGCGCGGCACACCGCGCTCGCCGGGGTTAAGGCATGAAACGGTAGCCGACGCCGGTTTCGGTCAGCAGGTGTTTGGGCCGGGCCGGATCGGCTTCGAGCTTCTGCCGCAAATGGCCCATGTAGATGCGCAGGTAGTGGCTGTGTTCCACGTAGTTCGGCCCCCAGACGTGGCTCAACAGCTGGCGTTGGGTAATCACCTTGCCGGCGTTGGCCAGCAGCTCCGCCAACAGGCGAAATTCTATCGGCGTCAGGTGCAGATCTTCGTCGTTGCGCAGCACCCGGCGATTCACCAGATCGACGGTGATCGCCGAAAAGCTCACCAGCGGGCTTTCCTGTTGGTTGGCGGAGTGGCGGCGCAGCGCGACCCGCACCCGCGCCAACAGCTCACCGATGCCGAACGGTTTGCTGAGATAGTCGTCGGCGCCGGCGTCCAGCGCGGCGATTTTGTCCTCTTCGGCGTTGCGCGCCGACAGTACGATCACCGGAATGGCGCTCCACTGCCGCAGATCGCGGATGTAGCTCAGCCCGTCGCCATCCGGCAACCCCAAATCCAGGATGATCAGATCCGGTTTGCGCGTGCCGGCCTCAATCAGCCCGCGCTGCAGCGTTTCACTTTCAAACACCCGCAGGCCTTCGCTCTCCAGCGCGGTGCGCACGAAGCGGCGGATTTCTTTTTCATCTTCAACAATCAGAATGTTGGTTGGCGTTATGCTCACGTTTCCCCTGCGTTGATTACAGATCGAAGGCGTCGCCGTCGATCTCGGGCGGTTTTTCCAGCGGCAGCACGAAGCGGAAGCTGGCGCCGCCGTTGGCGCCGTTTTCCGCCCAGATGCGGCCATCATGCACTTCAATAATGGCACGACAAATCGCTAACCCCAAGCCTACGCCGGGGATCGCCGACTCTTTATTGCCGCGTGAAAACTTGTCGAAAATCAGCTGCAGCTGATCGGCGGGGATGCCGGGGCCGTTATCCCAGACCTCGACTTCCAGCCACTCGGGCAGCGTGCGGGCGCGAATGCCGATGGTGGCCTCGGCGCCGGCGTATTTATTGGCGTTTTCCAACAGGTTGGTGAACACCCGTTCCAGCAGGCTGCCGTCGCAGTTGACCAGGATCTGTTCCGGCGGCAGCTCGACCTCGATCGGATGCTGGCTGAGCAGCGGCTCCAGCATGTGCAGCGAGGCGCCGACGATCTCTTCCAGCGACTGCCACTCTTTACGCAGGCTGAAACCGCCGGACTGGATGCGCGCCATATCCAGCAGGTTGTTCACCAGCCGGGTGGTGCTCAGCACCTGCTGGCGGATCTGGCTGGCCTGGGTGGCGTGATTGGAGCCTTCGGCCGCCAGGTCCAGCGTGAGAATTTCCGCTTGGCCGAACAACACGGTCAGCGGGGTGCGCAGATCGTGCGACAGCGCCGCCAGCAGCGAGTTGCGCAGCTGTTCGCGTTCGGCGTCCAGCTTGGCTTCTTCGGCGCTGCGCGCCAGGTGCAGCCGTTCCAGCGCGCTGGCGATCAGCACTGCGAAGGTTTGCAGCAGCCGCTGTTGTTCCGGCACCATCAGCTGGCGCAGGTTGTTGGGTTCGATCGCCAACAGGCCGAAGGTCTGTTTGGGGGTATTGAGCGGCAGCAATTGGTAAGGCACGCCGGGCAGGGTGTCGGTACCCGCGCCGGCCGGCAAGCCTTTGTCGAAACTCCAGCGCGCGATGGCTTCGTCTACCGACAGCAGTCCGCCTTCCTCGCCGATCATTTGCTGCAGCCGGCCGTCTTCCTGCGGCAGCAGCAGCACGGTTTTCGCCTGGAAGCTGCTGGAGAGGAAATGACGGCTGGTGTTGGCGATGTCGGCCACGGTCAGCGCGCGGCTCAGCCCGCGCGACATTTCGTACAGATGACGCGCCCGCTGCTCGCGATAGCGCGCCACCCGGGCCTGATAACGCACCCCGGCGGTCAGGTTGCCGATGATGATGCCGACGGCGAGCATCACGCCGAAGGTCAGCAGATACTGCATATCGCTGACGGCGAACGACCATTCGGGCTGGA
The DNA here is from genome assembly GCF_900215445.1 of Serratia sp. JKS296. Taxonomy (NCBI): domain Bacteria; kingdom Pseudomonadati; phylum Pseudomonadota; class Gammaproteobacteria; order Enterobacterales; family Yersiniaceae; genus Serratia; species Serratia sp. JKS296. Next base: position 3,786,649 of record NZ_OCMX01000001.1, on the reverse strand, counting down.
CGAAGAACAGATCGAAGCTGGCGACGTTGATCACCGCCGCCAGCACCGACGGCCAGCGGCCGAAGAACAGCGCGACGATCGCCACGCCGAGCAGGTAGACCATCACCAGGTTGGCCTGATCGAAGCCCGGCAGCAGCCACTGCGAGAGCAGGGTAATCAGCGCACACAGCGCTATCGCCACCGCGCAGCCGCGCAGCTGCATGCGCCATTTCTCATTGAAGCTGCGGCCGTCGTGCTCCTTGCCCGGCGGGGGCTGCGCGGCGTCGCTGTCCAGCGCCACGATCACCAGATCGAGATCCGAGCCCAGCCGGCCGAGGCGATCGGCGAAGCTGCCGCGCAGTTTCCAGCGCTGCTCGCTGCGGCGGCCGATGATGATTTTGCCGAGGTTATGCTCGCGGGCGTAGCGCAGCACCGCGCGCTCTTCGGACGGATCGGCCAGGGTGGCGGTTTCGGCGCCCAGCTCCTGCGCCAGCCGCAGCGCGCGCAGAATGGCGCGGCGCTGGTTTTCCGGCAGCCGGTGCAGCTTGGGGGTTTCCACGTAGACTGCATGCCAATGGCAGCCAAGCCGCGCCGCCAGCCGGGCGGCGATGCGCACCAGCTTTTCGTTGCCGCTGCTGTGGCCGACGCACAGCAGAATGCTGTCGCGGGTGTGCCACACTTTCTCGCGCCCCTGGGTGTCGCGAAACTCGCGCATCTGATCATCGACCCGATCGGCGGTGCGGCGCAGCGCCAACTCGCGCAGAGCGATCAGGTTGCCTTTACGGAAAAAATGCTCGATGGCGCGCTCGGCCTGGCCGGGAATATACACTTTGCCTTCGTGCAGCCGTCGGCGCAGATCGTCCGGCGGCAGATCGACCAGCACCACTTCGCTGGCCTCGTCAAACACGTGGTCGGGCACCGTTTCGCGCACCCGCACGCCGGTCACGCCGCCCACCACGTCGTTCAGACTTTCCAGATGTTGCACGTTGACGGTCGTCAGCACGTCGATGCCGGCGTCCAGCAGCTCTTCCACATCCTGCCAGCGTTTGGGGTGGCGCGAACCGTGGGCGTTGCTGTGCGCCAGTTCGTCCATCAGGATCAGCGCCGGGTGGCGCGCCAGCGCGGCGTCGAGATCGAATTCATGCACCAGTCGCCCGCGGTGCTGGATGCGTTTTTGCGGCAGCAGCGCCAGGCCGTCGAGCAGGGCGGCGGTCTCGTTGCGGCCGTGGGTTTCCACCACGCCGACCAGCACATCCAGCCCCTGAGCGCGCAAGCGCTGGGCTTCCTGCAGCATGGCGTAGGTTTTGCCCACGCCGGCGCAGGCGCCGAAGAATACCTTCAACCGGCCGCGCGGTTTTTCATTGGCCAGCGCCAGCAGGCTATCGGGATCGGGACGCTGCTGTTCTTCTTCGACCATGGCAATTCCTTGTGTTACCAAGCAAAAAGGGGTTCGGCACGCCGAACCCTATCACTATGCTGAATACGGCGCGTTACTTCAACGCATCCAGCGCCAGGTTCAGCTTCAACACGTTCACCACCGATTCGCCCATGAAGTTGGGCGTGGCCCGATCGGTGTTGTCTTCGATCAGTTTGGCGATCTGTTCCGGCGGCAGATGACGCGCCGCCGCGACCCGCGCCAGCTGATAGCGCGCCGCGGCGATCGAGATCTGTGGATCCAGCCCGCTGCCGGAGGCGGTCAGCAGATCCACCGGGATCGGGCCACGCATCGCAGGATTGGCCTGGCGCAGCTGCGCTGCGCGCTCGGCGATAGCCTTATCCAGCGCCGGGTTGGTGGCCGCCAGGTTGCTGCCGGCGGAGGCCAGTGGATTATAGGCCGAATCGCCGGTGGCCGACGGGCGGCCCCAGAAATAGTCGGCGCGCGTGAAGTTTTGGCCGATCAGCGCGGAGCCGACCGCCTTGTCGCCCTGGTACAGCAGCGAACCGTTAGCCGAGCCCGAAAACAGCAGCTGCGCCAGCCCGGTGGTCAGCAGCGGATAGGCGATGCCGGTGATCAGTGTCAGCAGGATCACCATCACCAGCGCAGGTCGTAAATACGTCATGTTCATTTCCCTCAATGGTTAACCGGCGACGTGCAGCGCGACCAGGATCAGGTCGATCAGTTTGATGCCGACGAACGGCACCAGCAGGCCGCCGACTCCGTACAGCCACAGGTTGCGGCGCAGCAGGGCCGCGGCGCTCATCGGTTTGTAGCTCACCCCTTTCAGCGCCAGCGGGATCAGGAACACGATCACCAGGGCGTTGAAGATCACCGCCGACATGATGGCGGAGGCCGGGGAATGCAGATGCATCACGTTCAGCGCGTTCAGCTGCGGATAGGTGGCCGCGAACGCCGCCGGAATGATGGCGAAGTATTTGGCCACGTCGTTGGCGATGCTGAAGGTGGTCAGCGAGCCGCGCGTCATCAGCATCTGTTTGCCGATGTGCACCACTTCGATCAGCTTGGTCGGGTTGGAATCCAGATCGACCATGTTGCCCGCCTCTTTGGCGGCCTGGGTGCCGGAGTTCATCGCCACCGCCACATCGGCCTGCGCCAGCGCCGGGGCGTCGTTGGTGCCGTCGCCGGTCATCGCCACCAGACGGCCTTCCGCCTGATACTGGCGGATCAGCGCCAGCTTGGCTTCCGGCGTGGCTTCCGACAGGAAGTCGTCCACTCCGGCTTCGGCGGCGATCGCCGCCGCGGTCAGTGGGTTATCGCCGGTGATCATCACCGTTTTGATGCCCATCTTGCGCAGCTCATTGAAGCGCTCTTTGATGCCGCCTTTGACGATATCCTTCAGCGCCACCACGCCCAGCACCCGGGCGCCTTCCGCCACCACCAGCGGCGTGCCGCCGGTGCGCGCCACGCTTTCCACCAGGTCGTCCACCGCCCGCGGGAAGTGGCCCTGATTGGATTCGACGTGACGGCGAATGGCATCCACTGCGCCTTTGCGGATCATGCGTTCCTGCACGTTGACGCCGCTCATGCGGGTCTGGGCGGAGAAGGGCACGAAGGTGGCGTTCAGCGCCTGCAGATCGCGCTCGCGCAGGTTAAAGCGCTGTTTGGCCAACACCACGATGCTGCGGCCTTCCGGCGTTTCGTCCGCCAGAGAGGCCAGCTGCGCGGCGTCCGCCAGCTCTTGCTCTTTCACGCCCGGCGCCGGCAGGAACTCCGACGCCTGGCGGTTGCCCAGCGTGATGGTGCCGGTTTTATCCAGCAGCAGCACGTCCACGTCGCCGGCGGCTTCCACCGCGCGGCCGCTGGTGGCGATCACGTTGGCGCCGAGCATGCGGCTCATCCCGGCCACGCCGATGGCGGACAGCAGGCCGCCGATGGTGGTGGGGATCAGGCAAACCAGCAATGCGACCAGCACGGTGATGGTGACCACGCTGCCGCTGCCGGCCGCCTCGACGCTGTATTGCGAGAACGGGAACAGGGTGGCGGTGGCCAACACGAACACGATGGTCAGCGCCACCAGCAGGATGGTCAGCGCGATCTCGTTCGGCGTTTTGCGGCGCTTGGCGCCTTCCACCATGGCGATCATGCGATCGAGGAAGGTTTCCCCCGGGTTGACGCTGCACTGCACCACCAGCCAGTCAGACAGCACGCGGGTGCCGCCGGTGACCGAGGAGAAGTCGCCGCCGGATTCGCGGATCACCGGGGCGGATTCGCCGGTGATGGCGCTTTCATCCACCGAAGCGCCGCCTTCCAGCACCTCGCCGTCGCACGGGATGGTGTCGCCGGCTTCCACCAGCACGATATCGCCCTTGCGCAGGCTTTCGGCGGCCACTTTCTCCGTGGCGCCGTCGCGGCGCGGGCCGGCCAGCTTTTTCGCCCAGCTGGTTTTCTTGGTGCCTTTCAGGCTTTCCGCCTGGGCCTTGCTGCGCCCTTCGGCCAGCGCTTCCGCGAAGTTGGCGAACAGCACGGTGAACCACAGCCACAGGGCGACGCTGCCGGTAAAGGCGGCGGCGCCGTCGGTTTGGCCGGCGAGGATAGCCAGCCAGATGGCGGTGGTCAGCAGGCTGCCGATATACACCACGAACATCACCGGGTTGCGCCATTGAACGCGAGGGTCCAGTTTTTTCACCGCATCGATCAGCGCGGTGCGCACCAGGGCCGGTTCAAACAGCGCGCGTTGTTTGCGAGTCATCTCTTATTCTCTCTCTGTGACGTCGGTTAGTTTGCCAACCAAAGCTGCAAATGCTCGGCCACCGGGCCCAGCGCCAGCGCCGGCACGAAGGTCAGCGCACCCACCAGCAGCACGGTGCCGATCAGCAGGCCGATAAACAGCGGCCCATAGGTCGGCAGGGTGCCGTTGCCCGCCGGCTGACGCTGCTTGGCGCTCAGCGAACCGGCGATCGCCAGCACCGGCAGGATCACCCCGAAGCGGCCGACGAACATGGCGAAGGCCAGCAGCAGGTTGTAGAACGGCGTATTGACGCTCAACCCGGCGAAGGCGCTGCCGTTGTTGTTGGCGGCGGAAGACAGGGCGTACAGCACTTCGCTGAAGCCGTGGGCGCCCGGGTTGAGGATGCCGGCGCGGCCCGCGTCGGTGCCGATGGCCAGCGCGCTGCCCAGCAACACCAGCGTCGGCGTGACCAGGATCGCCAGCGCGGTCATCTTCATGTCGTAAACGTCGATCTTCTTGCCCAGGTATTCCGGGGTGCGGCCGATCATCAGGCCGGCGATAAACACCGTCAGCAGCACGAACAGCAGCATGCCGTACAGGCCGGAGCCGACGCCGCCGAACACCACTTCACCGATCTGCATCAGCCACATCGGCACCATGCCGCCCAGCGCGGTGAAAGAGTCGTGCATGGCGTTGACCGCCCCGCAGGACGCGGCGGTGGTCACCACCGAGAACAGGCTGGTGGCGAGAATGCCGAAGCGCGACTCTTTGCCTTCCATATTGATGTTGCTGTCGGCGCCCAGCGCGCTCAGGTGCGGGTTGCCCGCCAGCTCGGCGACCATCACCACCACCACCGCCACCACGAAGATCAGCGCCATCGCCCAGATCAGCGCATGGCCCTGGCGGTTTTCACCGGCCAACTGGCCGAAGGAGAAGCACAGCGCGCAGGGGATCAGGAAGATGGCCAGCATTTGTACGAAGTTGGTCAGCACGGTTGGGTTCTCGAACGGGTGCGCCGAGTTGGCGCCGAAGAAGCCGCCGCCGTTGGTGCCGAGCATTTTGATCGCTTCCTGCGAGGCCACCGGCCCCATCGGCAGCGTCTGCTGCGCGCCTTCGAGCGTGGTGATGTGCAGGTAAGGCAGGAAGTTTTGCAGCGTGCCCTGGCTGACGAAGAACAGGGCGATCGCCAGCGCGATCGGCAGCAGCACATACAGCGTGATGCGGAACAGATCGGCCCAGGCGTTGCCGACGGTCGTGCCGGCGCGGCGGGTGAAGGCGCGGATCAGCGCAAAGGCCACGGCGATGCCGGTGGAGGCGGAGACGAAGTTCTGCACCGCCAGTCCGGCCATCTGGCTGAAATAGCTGAGGGCGCTTTCACCGCTGTAGGCCTGCCAGTTGGTGTTGGTGACGAAGCTGACGGCGGTGTTGAGCGCCAGATCCCAGGAGAGGCCCGGGAAGCCTTGCGGGTTGAGCGGCAGCGAGCCCTGCGTCATCAGCAGGGCGAACAGCAGCGCCAGGCCGAGCAGGTTAAACGCCAGGATCGCTAGCGCGTACTGCCACCAGTTCATTTCGGTGGCGCGGATGCCGCAGGCGCGCCAGACCCCGGCTTCCACCCCGCGCAGCGCAGGCAGCGGCTCACCCTCGATCAGGCGCGCCATAAAACCGCCCAGCGGCCGTGCCAGTAGCAGAAGCACCAGCAGGAAACTGGCGATCAGTAAAAAAGCTGAAGCCGCCATCAGAAATCCTCCGCGTTAAACAGGGCGTAGACCAGATAGGCCAACAGCAGCAGAACCAACAGCGCACCACCAATAACGCTGAAACTCACGGGACACCTCCAGAGGTGTTGTTTTTGATAGAGGCAGTGTAGGGAGAGGGGTAGAAAGAAGATGAAAAAATCGCGCGGGCGGGTGTAAAAAAAGTATAAAAATGACTGAAATTTCAGCGGAAATTGGCCATTTCAGGCAGTCTGCTTGCGGCGAGATTGCGCCTGATGTGTGAATAAGCAGGGGCTGAGGCGTGGGATGAAGAACCGAATAATAACCACAATGTAACCCATGTTTAGTTAAAAATTAACTTGATTGTAACAAAATTACGAATCAGCATGGTGATTAGCGATTTTTTGTGCGATTTAGTGGTCGGATGAGTAGTAAACTTTCATCAAGTGCGCTAAAATTTTGTCCAGTTACCAAATTACCGATTGTTCATTTGATACGCCGACGCCGTTTTCCCTGACAAATCAACGGCAGGCGTTTTTAAGGAGGTTCGCATGTCTACGACCTATCACGCTTATTCATTGCATCGGATTCTCCTGCGCCGCAGCGCAGTGGTGATCGCGGGCATTTTGGCCCTGCCGGTGATGCTGTTCCGCAGCGATCGCGGGCGTTTTTACAGCTACCTGCACCGCGTCTGGTCAAAAACCAGCGATAAGCCGGTCTGGCTGCAGCAGGCGGAACTGGCGTCCTGCGATTTCTACTGAGCCACTACTGATTCACGAAAAACCCTCGCCCTGCGGCGGGGGTTTTTTTATGCCTATAGCCGCCCCTATCAAGCGCAAGGTCGTATTCGGCAAGCCATTCTTCTACACTTTCCTCAATCGGCTAACAACGCGGGAGAGCGGTATGAGTGACAAGATCCCTATCGGCATCAGCGCCTGTTTACTGGGCGATGCGGTGCGTTTCGACGGTGGCCATAAGCGGCTGGCCTTTGCGGTGGAACAGTTGGCGCCCTATGTGCGCTTTGAGCCCGTTTGCCCGGAAATGGCGATTGGTCTGCCTACGCCGCGCCCGGCGCTGCGCCTGGTGAAACAGGCGCAGCCGTGGCCGGCGATGCGTTACAGCAACGACGCCGGCGTGGATCTGACTGAGGAGATGCGCAGTTTCTCCTCGCAGCGCGTGGCCGCGTTGCAGCACCTGTGCGGTTATATCGTCTGCGCCAAGTCGCCGAGCTGCGGACTGGAGCGGGTGCGGGTCTACAGCGAGAACGGTAAAGACTCGCGTAAAAACGGCGTCGGGCTGTTTACCGCTGAACTGCTGCGTCAGATGCCGTGGCTGCCGGTGGAAGAAGACGGACGATTGCAGGATGCGGCATTGCGGGAAAACTTCATTGAACGGGTGTACGCGCTGTATGAGCTGAATATGCTGTGGCGCCAGGGGCTGACCCGCGGCGGGTTGATCGCGTTTCACAGCCGCTACAAGCTTTCACTGTTGGCGCATTCGCAGCCGGCTTATCGCGAGCTGGGGCGCTTCGTCGCCGATATTCACCGCTGGGACTCGCTGGAGGCCTTCGCCGTGGAATACCGCAGTCGCCTGATGGCACTGTTGGCGCACAAAGCAACGCGGCGCAACCACACCAACGTGCTGATGCACGTGCAGGGCTACTTCCGCCGTCAGCTCAGCGCGGCGCAGCGTCAGGAACTGGCGCACCTGATCGACCGTTATCGGCAGGGCATGCAGCCGCTGCTGGCGCCGATCGCGCTGCTTAAGCATTACATGGCGGAATACCCCGACCGCTATCTGGCGGAACAACGTTATTTCGAACCTTACCCGGAGGCGCTGCGTTTGCGTTACGGCCATTGATTGACAAGGAGTTTTATGACCACGCATCTGGTCTGGTTGCGTAACGATCTGCGTATCACCGACAACAAAGCGCTGCACGCCGCCTGCAGCGATCCCGAAGCCCGGGTGCTGGCGGTGTTTATCGCCACCCCGCAGCAGTGGCGGCAACATGAGATGGCGCCGCGGCAGGCGGCGCTGATCCACGCCAGCCTGCGGGCGGTGCAGCAGGCGTTGGCGCAAAAAGGCATTGCGCTGCATTGCCATGCTGGCACGGACTTTGCCTCGTCGATCGACTGGCTGGCGGACTATTGCGAGCGAGAGCAGGTAGATGCGCTGTTTTACAATCGCCAGTACGAACTGAATGAACGGCGCCGCGATGCGCGGTTGGAACAGCGATTGAGCGACCGGATGGCGTGCCGCGGTTTCGATGACAGCCTGCTGTTGCCGCCGGGCAGCGTGCAAACCGGCGGCGGCGAGATGTACAAGGTCTATACGCCGTTTCGCAACGCTTTCATTCAGCGCCTGACCGAGTCCGATCTCAGCTGCCTGCCGGCGCCTAAAACCCGTGCCGGTGGCGCGTTGCCTGCGCCTGAGGCGCCGGCGGCGTTCGATTACCCCGCGGCGGAGGTTGGGGATGGCTATCCCGCCGGCGAGGAGGCCGCACTGCAACGCCTGCGCGCCTTTTGCCGTGAGCAAGTGCAGGATTACCTTCGCCAGCGAGATCTGCCCGCCATCGCCGGCACCAGCAGCCTGTCGCCCTATCTGGCGATTGGCGCGCTGTCGCCGCGCCAGTGCTTCAATCGCCTGCGCGCCGAATGCCCACGGTTGCTGGAAGATCGTGAGAGCGGCGCTTTCGCCTGGCTGAACGAGCTGATTTGGCGAGAGTTCTACCGCCATCTGCTGGTGGCCTATCCCGAGCTGTGCCGCCATCGGCCGTTTATCGCCTGGACGGACAAAGTGCGCTGGCGCGATGACGCGGCGAAGCTGCAGGCCTGGCAGCGGGGCGAGACCGGCTACCCGATCGTCGATGCCGCCATGCGCCAACTGAACGCCACCGGCTGGATGCATAACCGGCTGCGCATGATCAGCGCCAGTTTCCTGGTGAAGGATCTGCTGATCGACTGGCGGGCCGGGGAGCGCTACTTCATGTCGCAACTGCTGGACGGCGATCTGGCGGCCAACAACGGCGGCTGGCAGTGGGCGGCGTCCACCGGCACCGACGCCGCGCCGTATTTCCGCATCTTCAACCCGACGACGCAGGGTGAACGTTTTGATCCACAAGGCACTTTTATCCGTAAATGGTTGCCGGAACTGGCGGATGTGCCCGACAATGACATCCATCATCCTCACCGTTGGGCGGAAAAGCAGCCATGCGTGCTGAATTACCCGCTGCCGATCGTCGATCATAAGCAAGCCCGCCTGGAGACGCTGGCGGCGTTCGAGGCGGCGAAACGGGGAGAGTCTTGAGGCAACTGCAAGGAGCGACGCAATGATGAAAAAGGTGTTGGCCCTGTGCCTGAGCGGCTATTCCGCGCTGGCGATCGCCGGCTTTGACGTGGTGGCGCTGGGCGTCGACGGCGGCGTCAGCGACGGCAACCTGACTTCCTACCTGATCCGCAGCGACAATCAGCCGCAGTATGTGGCGCTGGACGCCGGTTCGCTGCTGCCGGGCATCGCCAAAGGGCTGGAGAAGGGCAGCTTCCCGCAGGTGACCGCCGAGTTGGCCGCGCCTTACACGCCGCAGGGCCATGTGTTCCGGCAGTTGATCGGCGGCTATTTCATCAGCCACGGCCATCTGGACCACGTGGCGGGGCTGATCGTCGGCTCGCCCGAGGACAATAAAAAAACCGTTTACGCCCAGGCTGACACCGTGCTGACCCTGCGTAATCACTACTTTAACTGGAAGGCCTGGCCGAACTTTACCGACGCCGGCAACGGTGCGCGGCTGGGCACCTACCGGCTGCAAACGGTGCGGCCGCAGCAGCGGTTTACCCTCGGGCTGACCGGGTTGACCGGCGTGATGTACCCGCTCAGCCACGATCGCTACCCGTCGTCGATGCTGCTGATTTCCAACGGTAACGAGTTCTTCGCCTACTTCGGCGATACCGGGCCGGATAAGGTGGAGCAGTCGCGCGATCTCGATACCGTCTGGCGCGCGCTGGGGCCGCTTGTCGAGCAGAAAAAGCTCAAAGGCATGATTATCGAAACCTCTTACCCCAACGGGATGGAGGACAAACATCTGTACGGTCATTTGACGCCGGCCTGGCTGCTGAAGGAGCTGAAGAACCTGACACAGTACAGCGGCGGCGAAGGCTCGCTGAAGGGTCTGCCGGTGGTCATCAGCCACATCAAGCCCAGCCTGAAGCAGGGCGAAGACGCGCGCGCCGCCATTGCGCAGCAGCTGACGCAGGGCAACGATCTGGGGGTGAAATTCATCCTGATGGCGCAGGGCGACCGGCAGACATTTTGACTATGAAGAGAGAAGAGAATGCGTAACCTCGATCTGGAACAACTGATCAACACGGAACTGAACGCCGCGGCATTTCAGGACTACGCCCCCAACGGTTTGCAGGTAGAAGGCCGCCCGCACGTGCAGCGCATCGTGACCGGCGTCACCGCCTGTCAGGCGCTGCTGGACGCCGCGGTGGCGCATCAGGCCGACGCGATTATCGTACACCACGGCTATTTCTGGAAAAACGAGGCGCCGGCGGTGCGCGGCATGAAACGCAATCGCCTGAAAACGCTGCTGACCCACGATATCAATCTGTACGGCTACCACCTGCCGCTGGACGCGCATCCGGTGCTGGGCAACAACGCGCAGCTGGCGCAGGCGCTGGGCATCCGGGTGATTGGCGACGTCGAGCCGCTGGTGCCGCACGGCGAATTTGAACAGCCGCTGACCGGTGAAGCGCTGCAGCAGCGTATCGAAAGCCGACTGGGGCGCGCGGTGCTGCACTGCGGCGATAACGCGCCTGAACATATTCGCCGGGTGGCCTGGTGCACCGGCGGCGGCCAGGGTTTTATCGACAGCGCGGCGCGTTTCGGCGTCGATGCGTTCATCAGCGGTGAAGTGTCTGAGCAGACCATTCACAGCGCGCGTGAAATGGGCGTACATTTCTTCGCCGCCGGTCACCACGCCACCGAGCGCGGCGGCGTGAAAGCGTTGGGTGAGTGGCTGGCCCAGCACCACGGCTTTGATGTGACCTTTATCGATATCCCGAATCCCGCCTGATTTTTTTCTTCCCCGGATCCAGCCCGGCCTGTGCGCCGGCTGAATCCTTTTATCGCGCTATTTCCTTATTTTCCTTATGGTTGCGCTCTATTGACAGCCGGGGCCGCGTCACGCATAACTGGTGTGTTTTTCAGCGCGATAATAATAAGGAGAATAAGGGTGCAACAAGCGCGTTATTACCTGTTGGGTGAAAGAGCGGTAGTGCTTGAACTGTCGCCGCCGGTGACGTTGCAGAGCCAGCAGCGCATCTGGGCGCTGGCGGAAAAGCTGAATCACCATCCCGACGTGCGGGAAGTGGTGCCGGGGATGAACAACCTGACGCTGTTGCTGCATACGCCGCAGGCCGACGCCGAAGCGATGCTGGCGTTGGTGCAGCAGGGCTGGGAAAGCAAAGAGCGCCTGACGCCGGAGTCGCGCCAGGTGGATATTCCGGTTGTCTACGGCGGGGAACAGGGCCCCGACCTGGATGAGGTGGCGCGCCATACCGGCATGACGCCGCAACAGGTGGTGGAATGCCACGCGGCGGCGGCCTATGTGGTCTATTTTCTCGGCTTTCAGCCGGGCTTCTCCTATTTGGGCGGCATGCCGGAACAACTGGCGACGCCGCGCCGCGCTGAACCGCGTCTGGCGGTGGCGGCCGGCTCCGTCGGCATCGGCGGCGGCCAGACCGGCATCTATCCGCTGGTGACGCCCGGCGGCTGGCAGCTGATCGGCCGCACGCCGTTGGCGTTGTTCAATCCGCATGAAATGCCGCCGACGCTGCTGCGTCCGGGCGATAACGTACGCTTTGTGCCGCAGAAGGAGGGCGTATGCTGATTATTCTGCGCGCCGGCATCTATACCACGGTGCAGGATTTGGGCCGCGAGGGATTCCGCCGTCTGGGCATCAGCACCGGCGGAGCGCTGGATCAACCGGCGCTGAAGATCGCCAACCTGCTGGTGGGCAATGCGCCGGAGGCCGCCGGGCTGGAGATCACCCTCGGCCAGTTCAGCGCCGAGTTTACCCGCGCAGGCTGGATCGCCCTGACCGGCGCCGGCTGCGACGCGCAGCTGGACGGCAAGCCGCTGTGGACCGGCTGGCGCTATCCGGTGAAAAAGGGGCAGCGGCTGGCGCTGGGCACGCCGAAACGCGGCATGCGCAGCTACCTGGCGATCTCGGGCGGTATTGCCGTGCCGGAAATGCTGGGATCGTGCAGCACCGACATGAAAGCTGCCTTTGGCGGCCACGAAGGCCGTAACCTGAAGGACGGCGATCGGCTGCCGCTGGGCAACTCTGCCGCTCAACCGCAACATTCCTGCGGCGTGAAACAGCTGCTGTTCACCAACCGCATCCGTGCTTTGCCGGGGCCGGAGTACGCCGAGTTCAGCGAAGAGGCGCAGGACACGTTCTGGCGCACCGCCTGGCAGCTCAGCCCGCAGAGCAACCGCATGGGCTACCGCCTGCATGGCGGCACGCCGCTGGCGCGCACCACTGAGAGAGAGATGCTGTCGCACGGCCTGATGCCCGGCGTGGTGCAGGTGCCGCACAACGGCCAGCCGATCGTGCTGATGGCTGATGCGCAAACCACCGGCGGTTACCCGCGCATCGCCTGCGTGATCGAAGCCGATCTCTACCATCTGGCGCAGGTCCGTCTCGGCGAACCGATCCACTTCGTTCTCTGCTCATTGGCCGAGGCGCAGCGCGCCAAGGCCGAGCAGGATCTCTTCCTTCGACAGATTGCCTGGGGGTTACATGATCGTTGATTTGAACGCCGATCTCGGCGAAGGCTGCGCCAACGACCAGGCGCTGCTGCAATTGGTGAGTTCGGCCAACATCGCCTGCGGCTTCCACGCCGGCGATGCGCAGACCATGCGTCAGTCGGTGCGCTGGGCATTGCAATACGGCGTGGCGATTGGCGCCCACCCGAGTTTTCCCGATCGGGAGAACTTCGGCCGGACCCGCATGCAGCTGCCGCCGGAAACGGTCTACGCGCAGGTGGTGTATCAGCTCGGGGCGCTGGCGGCCATCGCCCGCGCCGAGGGCGGAGTGATGGTGCACGTTAAGCCGCACGGCATGCTGTACAACCAGGCGGCGGTTGAGCCGGCGCTGGCGGAAGCGATCGCTCGGGCGGTGCAGGCGGTCGATCCGGCGCTGCGGCTGGTGGGGCTGGCCGGCAGCGCGCTGATCCGCGCCGGGGAACAACTTGGCCTGACCACCCGGCAAGAGGTGTTCGCCGATCGCGGCTATCAGGCCGATGGCACGCTGGTGCCGCGCGGTTTGCCGGGGGCGCTGATCGAGGACGACGAACAGGCGCTGGCGCAAACGCTGGAGATGGTGCGCCATCACCGGGTTCGCAGCGTGGATGGCGTCTGGGCCGCCGTACAGGCGGAAACCGTCTGCCTGCACGGGGACGGCGAGCATGCGCTGGCGTATGCGCGCAAGCTGCGGGACAGTTTTGTTCAGCAGGGCATCCGCGTCAGCGCGGAGCAATAAAGCAAGACACAACATCACAAGCAAAAAACTATTAGAAAATATTGAGGGAAGACTATGGAACAGGCCGTGAATCTCTGGCCACTGATCGGCATCGCTGCGATCGTGGTCGGGTTTGTATTGCGTTTCAATCCGGTGCTGGTGGTGATCGCCGCCGGCATCATCACCGGTCTGGCGGCGCTAATGCCGCTGGACGTCATTCTGGAAAAGCTCGGCGAGGGCTTTCTCAATACCCGCAACCTGCCGCTGATCCTGCTGTTGCCGCTGGCGGTGATCGGCCTGCTGGAACGACACGGGCTGAAAGAGCGGGCGCAGGCGTGGATCGCCAAGATCAAAAGCGCCACCGCCGGCCGTTTGCTGATCGTGTACCTGTTCGTGCGCGAGATCACCGCAGCGATGGGGCTGACCAGCCTGGGTGGGCACCCGCAGATGGTGCGGCCGCTGCTGGCGCCGATGGCGGAAGGGGCGACGGAAAACCGCTACGGCGAGCTGCCAGAGCGCACCCGCCACCGCCTGCGCGCCATGTCGGCCGCGACCGACAACGTCGGGCTGTTCTTCGGCGAGGATATTTTCGTGGCCTTCGGCGCGATCATCTTCATGCATAACTTTATGCTGGAGTCCGGCGGCATTCAGACCGAGCCGCTGCATATCGCGCTGTGGGGCATTCCGACCGCCATTTTCGCTTTCCTGATCCACGCGTTCCGGCTGTATCGGATGGATAAACAGCTGAGCGCCGAGCTGGCGCAGCTGAATCAGGCGGCGCTGCAGGCGAAGGGGGAGGCGCGATGAACTTCCAGCAACAATATCTCTACTGGCTGGCCGGCGCGGTGTTGCTGATTGTGGCGGTGATGTCCTTCCGCGATCGCGCCAACCCGCGCCGCATCACCACCGGGCTGTTTTGGGGGCTGTACGGCCTGGTATTCCTGGTCGGCGACTGGACTTACCGCCTGCTGGGCGACGTGCTCGGCGAAGGCAGCAACGAGAAACGCATGCTGCATATCATCGTTGGCGGGGTGGTGGTGGTGATGGCCCTGATCGCCGGCTTCGGCGGCGTGCGCCTCGGCAGCTATCATCAGCGAACGCCGCAGGAGCGCGAGGCCAGCGCCAAGCGTTTGGGCAACAAGCTGTTTATCCCCGCGTTGGCGATCCCGGTCGTGACGGTGATCGGCGTGCTGCTGTTCAACAACGTGCCGGCGTTGCAAAGCGCGGTGTTCGGCAGCGGTAACCACGCGACGCTGATCACCCTGTTCTCGATGACCGTCGGCTGCCTGATCGGTCTGGCGATCGCGGTGAAAATGACCCATGAGAAGGCCCTGCAGCCGATACAGGAAGCGCGGCGCCTGCTGGATTCGATCGGCTGGGCGTTCATTCTGCCGCAGATCCTCGCCACACTGGGGTTGCTGTTTACCGTCGCCGGCGTCGGCACCGCAATCTCGCATTTGACCCAGGAGTATCTGGCGGTGGATAACCGCTTTATCGCCGTGGCGGTCTACGCTATCGGTATGGCGGTGCTGACCATGGTGATGGGCAACGCCTTCGCCGCGTTCCCGATCGTCACCGCAGGCATCGGCATTCCGATCCTGGTGCTGCAACACGGCGGCAACCCGGCGGTGATGGCGGCGATCGGCATGTTCTCCGGCTATTGCGGCACCCTGATGACGCCGATGGCGGCGAACTTCAACATTGTGCCGGCGGCGCTGCTGGAGTTGCCGGACAAGAATGCGGTGATCAAGGCGCAGGTGCCGACCGGCGTGCTGTTGCTGTTGGTTAACGTGTTCCTGCTGTATTTCCTGATGTTCCTGTAGGAGTAAGGATGCAAAAAGTATTGATCACCGGCTTCGAGCCGTTTGGTGGTGAGCGCCTCAATCCCTCCTGGGAAGTGGTGAAGCAGCTCAACGATATGGAACTGGTCGGCACGCGCATTGTGGCGCGCCAGCTGCCGTGCGTGTTCGGCGCGGCGCTGGAGGCGCTCAACGCGGCGATCGACGAGGTGCAGCCGGTGATGGTACTGGCTATCGGCCAGGCCGGCGGCCGCACCGACATCACGATTGAACGGGTGGCGATCAACGTCGACGACGCGCGTATCCCCGACAATCAGGGGCAGCAGCCGGTGGACGAACCGATCGTCGCCGGCGGTCCGGCGGCCTATTTCAGCACTTTGCCGATCAAAGCGATGGTGAGTTCGATGCGCGAGGCCGGCATTCCGGCCGCCGTTTCGCAGACTGCCGGCACCTACGTGTGCAACCATGTGATGTATGGGCTGCTGCACCGTTTGAGCGGCCAACGCGAGGTGAAGGGCGGTTTTATCCATATCCCGTATCTGCCTGAGCAGGCGGCGGCACACCCCGGCGCGCCGAGCATGGCGGCTTCGACGGTGCTGTTTGCATTGGAGCTGGCCGTTTCCATCGCTTTGCAGGTGGAACACGATCTGAAAGTGGTGGGCGGCGCGACGCATTAATCAAGAACACTCCCGGCGCACCGGGTTGCGCCGGGTCTACGCAAGGAGTGGTCTATGCCGGAAGGACCGGAGATCCGCCGGGCGGCGGACAAACTGGCGGCGGCGGTGATCGATCAGCCGCTGACCGCCGTCGATTTCGCTTTTCCCCAGTTGAAGCACTACCGCCAGCGTTTGCTCGGCGAGCGCATCGTCGCCATCGAGCCGCGCGGCAAGGCGCTGCTGACCCATTTCTCCAACGGGCTGACGATGTACAGCCATAACCAGCTGTATGGCGTGTGGAAAGTGGCGGCGGCGGGGGAGACGCCGGAGACCAAACGCGAACTGCGGGTGCGGCTGGAAACCGCTCGCAGCGCGATATTGCTCTACAGCGCTTCCGACATTACCCTCGGGCCGCGCGAGGAAATAGAACAACACCCGTTTTTGCAACGCATCGGCCCCGACGTGTTGGACATGTCGCTGACGGTGGATGAGGTGCAGGAGCGTTTGCTGACGCCGCGTTTTCGCCGCCGGCAGCTGGGTGGCATGCTGCTCGACCAGGCGTTTCTTGCCGGATTGGGCAACTATCTGCGCGCCGAAATCCTGTGGCAGGCCGAGTTGGCGCCGCAGCACAAACCGCAGGATCTGGCGCCAGAGGTGCTGCGGCGCCTGGCGGAGGCGTCGCTGGCGGTGCCGCGCCTTTCCTACCAGACGCGCGGGCAGGCGGATGACAACCGGCATCACGGCGCGCTGTTTCGCTTCAAGGTGTTTCATCGCAGCGGTGAGCCGTGCGAACGCTGCGGTGGGATGATCGTGCGTACCGACCTGTCGTCGCGGCCGTTTTATTGGTGCCCGGGCTGCCAGAAATAACCAAAAAAAAAAAACGCCGCCCGAAGGGGCGGCGCTGTACGGTTTCAGCCAGGAAAGTGGCTTACTTGTTTTTCAGCTGGGATTTGAAATCACGCTCGGCATAGCCGGTGTACAGCTGACGCGGACGGGCAATTTTGATGCCTTCGTCGTGCATTTCGTTCCAGTGGGCGATCCAGCCGATGGTGCGCGCGATGGCGAAGATCACGGTGAACATGGAAGAAGGAATGCCCATCGCCTTCAGGATGATGCCGGAGTAGAAGTCGACGTTCGGGTACAGTTTCTTCTCGATGAAGTACGGGTCGTTCAGCGCGATGTGTTCCAGCTCCATCGCCACCTGCAGCAGGTTGTCGTCCTTCTTGTTCAGCTCTTTCAGCACTTCGTGACAGGTTTCGCGCATCACGGTGGCGCGCGGATCGTAGTTCTTGTATACGCGGTGGCCGAAGCCCATCAGGCGGAAGGAGTCATTCTTGTCCTTGGCGCGCTTGATGAATTCCGGAATGTGCTCGACGGTCTTGATCTCTTCCAGCATTTTCAGCGCCGCTTCGTTGGCGCCGCCGTGCGCCGGCCCCCACAGGGAGGCGATGCCGGCCGCGATGCAGGCGAACGGGTTGGCGCCGGAAGAGCCGGCGGTGCGCACGGTTGAGGTAGAGGCGTTCTGCTCATGGTCGGCGTGCAGGATCAGGATGCGGTCCATGGCGCGTTCCAGCACCGGGTTCACCACGTATTCTTCGCACGGAGTGGCGAACATCATGTGCAGGAAGTTGCCGGCGTAGGACAGATCGTTGCGCGGATAAACGAACGGCTGGCCCAGGGAGTATTTGTAGCACATCGCGGCCACGGTCGGCATTTTGGACAGCAGGCGGAACGCGGTGATTTCACGGTGACGCTCGTTGTTGACGTCCAGCGCATCGTGGTAGAACGCCGCCAGCGCGCCGGTCACGCCGCACAGCACCGCCATCGGGTGCGAGTCGCGGCGGAAGCCACGGAACAGATGGGTGATCTGGTCGTGGATCATGGTATGGCGGGTTACGGTGGTCTTGAAGGTTTCGAATTCTTCTGGCGTTGGGGTCTCGCCGTACAGCAGGATGTAGCACACTTCCAGGTAGGAAGATTCTTTCGCCAGCTGCTCGATAGGGAAGCCGCGGTGCAGCAGCACGCCTTTGTCGCCGTCGATGAAGGTAATCTTGGATTCGCAAGAAGCGGTGGAGGTAAAGCCGGGATCAAATGTGAAATAACCTTTGGAACCCAGGGCGCGGACATCGAGGACATCAGGGCCCAGTGTCGGTGTCAATACGCCCAGTTCGATCGGAGCTTCGCTGTCGTTAATGGTTAGCGTCGCTTTCTTATCAGTCATTTACTGTCTCCTTAGCGCCTTATTTTAAAAACCACTAACAACTGAAATACCTTAAATCTCTGCAGGTTGTCCGCAAAAAATGGTGCGGACGCTAACTCTGTGAGCGACTGCGCAACTGTGCGCGGGTAGGGTACAGAGTGCTGACCAGGCGAACGAGACGGGTGACCAGTTGTTAACGATTCAGAGTAATTCGTTATAGTCTGTTAATCTTACCTATGAGCTGTTCGAAGAGATGTGAACCTATCCCAATAATCTGTTTTTATGTGCTTTATTTGCTTTTGACGCCGGCAAACTCGAGCGGGAAACAACGGCTATTGGGATAGGTTCGCCAAATACACTGTTGCATAACTCGAACCCGGGAGGAAGTGTATCTGCTGACCCATAGCGCATCATAGGACCGTTTGTGCCCCTATATGTAATGGAAATGTTGATCTCTTGTCAAATCAGATAATTAATTTTGCACTAATTGTGAAATCCGTGATCTGAATCACTGTTCGGGGGAAATGTTATCAAAGCGGTTGTATGAGAATTGTAATCAGAATGTGATCCTCCTATACTGCCGCCAGGTCTCCGGATTACCCTGAAGTAGGAGCACCCAGCGTTATAAATGCGCGCCGTTTGAGCACAGAGGATGTTGATGTTTGAGCGCGTGACGTGTAAGGGTTTTAGGCTCTTAACGCTGTCTGATCCCCGCCCAGGCCCGGAGGAAGGAAAATAATAAGAGCTGTGTGGGCAAATACGTGAAAAAACAACGACCTGTCAACTTGGATCTGCAAACGATCCGGTTCCCCGTAACTGCGATAGCGTCTATCTTACACCGAGTCTCTGGCGTAATTACCTTCGTTGCCGTGGGTATCCTCCTCTGGCTGCTGGGCCTGTCACTCTCTTCCCAAGAGGGGTTCCTGCAGGCGGCCGCCATCATGAATAGCTTCATCGTCAAATTCATATTCTGGGGCATCCTCACGGCGCTGGCCTATCACATTTGCGGTGGCATCCGTCACTTGTTAATGGATTTTGGCTACATCGAAGAGAGTTTGGCCGCCGGTACCCGTTCCGCCCAGGTGGCGATCGGTCTGACCGTCGTGCTGTCAGTTCTGGCTGGAGTCCTCGTATGGTAAACAACGTTTCTGCATTAGGGCGCAACGGCGTGCACGATTGGCTGCTGCTGCGTGCTTCCGCGATCATCATCACCCTGTACGTCCTGTATATCCTGGGCTTTTTCGTCACGGCTCCGGAACTCACTTATGACATCTGGCGCGGTTTCTTCGCCACTTCCATTACGAAAGTGTTCACTCTGCTGACCTTGCTGTCGATTCTGGTGCACGCCTGGATCGGGCTGTGGCAGGTGCTGACGGACTACGTCAAGCCGCTGGCGGTTCGCCTGGTGTTGCAGCTGGCTGTCGTGGTCGCGTTGCTGGTCTATTTACTGTACGGAACAATCGTAGTGTGGGGTGCTTAAATGAAACTGCCAGTCAGAGAGTTTGATGCCGTCGTAATCGGCGCCGGCGGTGCGGGCATGCGTGCCGCGCTGCAAATTTCCCAAGCGGGCTCGACCTGTGCCCTGCTGTCCAAAGTTTTCCCGACCCGTTCCCATACCGTGTCCGCACAGGGCGGCATTACCGTCGCGCTTGGCAACAGCCACGAGGACAACTGGGAATGGCATATGTACGACACGGTGAAAGGTTCCGACTATATCGGTGACCAGGACGCCATCGAATATATGTGTAAAACCGGCCCGGAAGCGATTCTGGAACTGGAACACATGGGCCTGCCGTTCTCTCGTCTGGACGACGGCCGCATTTATCAGCGCCCGTTCGGCGGCCAGTCGCTGAACTTCGGCGGCGAGCAGGCGGCGCGTACCGCAGCCGCAGCCGACCGTACCGGCCATGCGCTGCTGCACACCCTGTACCAACAGAACCTGAAAAACCACACCACCATCTTCTCCGAGTGGTATGCGCTTGATCTGGTGAAAAACCAGGACGGCGCGGTGGTCGGCACCACGGCTATCTGCATCGAAACCGGTGAAGTGGTTTACTTCAAAGCCAAGGCCACCGTGCTGGCGACCGGCGGCGCAGGCCGCATTTACCAGTCCACCACCAACGCCCACATCAACACCGGCGACGGTGTCGGCATGGCGCTGCGCGCCGGCGTGCCGGTGCAGGACATGGAAATGTGGCAGTTCCACCCGACCGGCATCGCCGGCGCGGGCGTGCTGGTGACCGAAGGCTGCCGCGGCGAAGGCGGTTACCTGCTGAACAAGCACGGCGAGCGCTTCATGGAGCGTTATGCGCCGAACGCCAAAGATCTGGCGGGCCGCGACGTGGTTGCCCGTTCGATCATGATCGAAATCCGCGAAGGCCGCGGCTGCGACGGTCCTTGGGGCCCGCACGCCAAGCTGAAGCTGGATCACCTGGGCAAAGAGGTGCTGGAATCCCGTCTGCCGGGCATTCTGGAACTGTCCCGCACCTTCGCGCACGTCGATCCGGTGAAAGAGCCGATCCCGGTTATCCCAACCTGTCACTATATGATGGGCGGCATTCCGACCAAGGTGACCGGCCAGGCGCTGACCGTGAACGAGAAGGGCGAAGACGTGGTGATCCCGGGGCTGTTCGCCGTGGGCGAAATCGCCTGCGTATCGGTGCACGGCGCCAACCGCCTGGGCGGCAACTCGCTGCTCGACCTGGTGGTGTTCGGCCGTTCCGCCGGCATGCACCTGCAGGAATCGCTGGAAGAGCAGGGCGTGAGCCGTGACGCCAGCGACTCCGACGTGGAAGCCTCGCTGGACCGTCTGAATCGTTGGAACAACACCCGTTCCGGCGAAGACCCGGTCGAAATTCGCAAAGCGCTGCAGTCTTGCATGCAGCACAACTTCTCGGTATTCCGCGAAGGCGATGCGATGGCTAAGGGCCTGGAAGAACTGAAAGTGATCCGTGAACGTCTGAAGAACGCACGCCTGGACGATACCTCCAGCGAGTTCAACACCCAGCGCATCGAATGTCTGGAGTTGGATAACCTGATGGAGACCGCGTATTCCACCGCCGTGTCGGCCAACTTCCGTACCGAGAGCCGTGGCGCGCACAGCCGCTTCGACTATCCGGAACGCGATGACGCCAACTGGCTGTGCCATTCGCTGTATCTGCCGCAATCGGAAAGCATGACGCGTCGTGAAGTGAACATGCAACCGAAGCTGCGCCCGGCATTCCCGCCGAAAGTGCGTTCTTACTAATTGCGGAGATCGACAGATGAAACTCGAATTTTCCATTTATCGCTACAATCCGGATGTCGACGACGCGCCGCACATGCAGGATTACACCCTGGAAGCGGAAGAAGGTCGCGACATGATGCTGCTGGATGCGTTGATCCAGCTGAAAGAAAAAGACCCGACCCTGTCGTTCCGTCGCTCATGCCGCGAAGGCGTGTGCGGTTCCGACGGCCTGAACATGAACGGTAAAAACGGCCTCGCGTGCATCACTCCGGTTTCGTCGCTGCGCAAAGGCAACGGCAAGATCGTGATCCGTCCGCTGCCGGGCCTGCCGGTGGTGCGCGATCTGGTGGTGGATATGGGCCAGTTCTATACCCAATATGAAAAGATCAAGCCATACCTGCTGAACGACGGCAAGAACCCGCCGGCGCGCGAGCACCTGCAATCGCCGGAGCAGCGCGCCAAGTTGGACGGTCTGTACGAGTGCATCCTGTGCGCCTGCTGTTCAACCTCTTGCCCATCGTTCTGGTGGAACCCGGACAAGTTCATCGGCCCAGCCGGTCTGTTGGCGGCGTATCGCTTCCTGATCGACAGCCGTGACACGGAAACGCAAGAACGTTTAGATGATCTGGACGACGCTTTTAGTGTTTTCCGCTGCCATAGCATTATGAATTGTGTCAGTGTATGCCCTAAAGGCTTGAACCCGACGCGTGCGATCGGGCATATCAAGTCCATGCTGCTGCAACGCGGCGCATAAACGGAATGAGATGCTGCGCCGGGCTCTTTTCCGGCGCACATCCCATAGGGGAGGGAACCTCTAAAAACTGACCCGCGGCTGCGGCGCTATGCAGCCTGGTTCTTCCGCCGGTTTTTAGAGGTTCCTTGTAAGGGACCGCAAGGTCCATAACAGAACGTATCGGGCCGTCATGGCCGCAAGTACGTCGAGTGAACCGTTTTACGGCAAACCGTATTCATCACGGTAATTATGTTAACCACGGCGAAAACTAAAGCTTCAAAGCTTAAGGGATCATGATGCAGAACGGCGCAATGAAGGCCTGGCTGGATTCCTCCTATCTGGCGGGCGCGAACCAGTCTTACATAGAGCAGCTCTATGAAGACTTCTTAACCGATCCGGGTTCCGTTGAAGATAGCTGGCGTTCCATTTTTCAACAGCTACCAACCGCGGGTGTCAAACCCGATCAGCTTCACTCTCAAACGCGCGATTACTTCCGCCGCCTGGCGAAAGACTCCGCGCGCTACAACACCACCATCACCGATCCGGAAACCGACGCCAAACAGGTCAAGGTACTGCAGCTGATCAACGCCTTCCGCTTCCGCGGGCATCAGCATGCCAACCTCGATCCGCTTGGCCTGTGGCAGCGCGAGCAAGTTCCTGACCTTGATCCCGCTTACCACAACCTGACCGAAGCCGATTTCCAGGAAACCTTCAACGTGGGCTCTTTCGCCATCGGCAAAGAAACCATGAAGCTGGGCGATCTGTATGCCGCGCTGAAGCAGACCTATTGCGGGTCGATCGGTGCTGAGTACATGCACATCACCAACACCGAAGAGAAACGCTGGATCCAGCAGCGTATCGAGTCGGTGGTGGGGCGCGCCAGCTTTACCGCCGACGAAAAACGCCGTTTCCTGAACGAGCTGACCGCGGCGGAAGGCCTGGAACGTTACCTGGGCGCCAAATTCCCGGGCGCCAAACGCTTCTCGCTGGAAGGCGGCGACGCGCTGGTGCCGATGCTGAAAGAGATGGTGCGCCACGCCGGCAAGAACGGCACGCGCGAAGTGGTGTTGGGCATGGCCCACCGCGGCCGTCTGAACGTGCTGATCAACGTGCTGGGCAAAAAGCCGGCCGATCTGTTCGACGAATTCGCCGGCAAGCATAAAGAACACCTCGGCACCGGTGACGTGAAATATCACCAGGGCTTCTCTTCCGACGTGGAAACCGAAGGCGGCATGGTTCACCTGGCGCTGGCGTTCAACCCGTCGCACCTGGAGATCGTCAGCCCGGTGGTCATGGGGTCGGTTCGCGCCCGTCGCGATCGTCTGGACGAAGCGCGCAGCAACATGGTGCTGCCGATCACCATCCACGGCGACGCCGCCATCACCGGCCAGGGCGTGGTTCAGGAAACCCTGAACATGTCTCAGGCCCGCGGCTACGAAGTGGGCGGCACCGTGCGTATCGTCATCAACAACCAGGTTGGCTTCACCACCTCCAACCCGCTGGATGCGCGCTCTACCGAATACTGCACCGACATCGCCAAAATGGTTCAGTCGCCGATCTTCCACGTTAATGCGGACGATCCGGAGGCCGTGGCCTTCGTCACCCGCCTGGCGTTGGATTTCCGTAACACCTTTAAGCGTGACGTGATGATCGATCTGGTCTGCTACCGTCGCCATGGGCACAACGAGGCCGACGAGCCGAGCGCCACCCAGCCGGTGATGTATCAGAAGATCAAGAAACACCCTACGCCGCGCAAAATCTATGCTGACGTGCTGACCGAGCAGAAAGTGGCCAGCCTGGAAGATGCCACGGAAATGGTCAACCTGTACCGCGACGCGCTCGACCGCGGCGATTGCGTGGTTGAAGAGTGGCGTCCGATGAACCTGCACTCCTTCACCTGGTCACCGTACCTGAACCACGAGTGGGACGAAGAGTACCCGAGCAAGGTTGAGATGAAGCGCCTGCAGGAGCTGGCACGCCGCATCAGCACCGTGCCGGAAGCGATCGAAATGCAGTCGCGCGTGGCGAAAATCTACGCTGACCGCGCCGAGATGGCCGCAGGCAACAAGCCGTTCGACTGGGGCGCCGCCGAAACGCTGGCCTACGCCACCATGGCGGATGAAGGCATTCCAATCCGCATCTCCGGCGAAGACGCCGGCCGCGGCACCTTCTTCCACCGTCACGCGGTGGTGCACAACCAGAAAAACGGTTCGGTCTACGTTCCGCTGGCGAATATCCACAGCGGCCAGGGCGAATTCAAGGTCTGGGACTCCGTGCTGTCTGAAGAAGCGGTGCTGGCGTTCGAATACGGCTACGCCACGGCGGAACCGCGTACGCTGACCATCTGGGAAGCGCAGTTCGGCGACTTCGCCAACGGCGCGCAGGTCGTTATCGACCAGTTCATCAGCTCCGGCGAGCAAAAATGGGGCCGTATGTGCGGCCTGGTGATGCTGCTGCCGCACGGCTATGAAGGCCAGGGCCCTGAGCACTCTTCCGCGCGTCTGGAACGCTATCTGCAGCTGTGCGCAGAGCAGAACATGCAGGTGTGCGTCCCGTCTACGCCGGCGCAGGTTTACCATATGCTGCGTCGTCAGGCGCTGCGCGGTATGCGCCGTCCGTTGGTGGTGATGTCGCCGAAGTCGCTGCTGCGTCATCCGCTGGCGATTTCTTCGCTGGACGAGCTGGCCAACGGCACCTTCCTGCCGGCGATCGGCGAGATCGACGACTTGGATCCGAAAGCGGTCAAGCGCGTCGTGCTGTGCTCCGGCAAGGTCTACTACGACCTGCTGGAACAGCGTCGCAAGAACGAGCAGAAAGACGTGGCCATCGTGCGCATCGAGCAGCTGTATCCGTTCCCGCATCAGGCCGTGCAGGCCGTGCTGGAGCAATACTCGCACGTGCATGATTTCGTCTGGTGTCAGGAAGAGCCGCTGAACCAGGGCGCCTGGTACTGCAGCCAGCACAACTTCCGTGAAGTGGTGCCGTTCGGGGCTTCTTTACGTTACGCAGGACGTCCGGCCTCCGCTTCTCCGGCGGTGGGCTATATGTCCGTACACCAGAAGCAGCAGCAGGCTCTGGTGAACGACGCGCTGAATATTGACTAATGTTCGCTCGCTTGCCGGCCGTGGGGCCGGCAAGCAGATGATAAAAAACTTAAGGGAAAGCTAAATGAGTAGCGTAGATATTCTGGTTCCTGACCTTCCTGAATCGGTTGCCGATGCGACCGTAGCCACCTGGCACAAAAAGCCGGGCGACAGCGTGCAGCGTGATGAAGTCCTGGTTGAAATCGAAACCGACAAAGTGGTGTTGGAAGTGCCGGCCAGTGAAGCGGGCATTCTCGATGCTATCGTGGAAGAAGAGGGCGCGACCGTACTGTCTCGCCAGCTGCTCGGCCGCATCCGCCCAGGCGACAGCTCCGGCAAACCGACCGCCGAGAAGAGCCAGGAGAAAGAGTCCACGCCTGCACAGCGCGCGACCGCGAGCCTGGAAGAAGAAAGCAATGACGCGCTCAGCCCGGCGATTCGCCGCCTGATCGCCGAACA
The DNA here is from genome assembly GCF_900215445.1 of Serratia sp. JKS296. NCBI lineage: Bacteria > Pseudomonadati > Pseudomonadota > Gammaproteobacteria > Enterobacterales > Yersiniaceae > Serratia > Serratia sp. JKS296. The sequence continues at coordinate 3,761,150 of NZ_OCMX01000001.1, read as the reverse complement.
CGACCTCGATGCCGGCGCCATCAAAGGCACCGGCGTGGGTGGCCGCATCACGCGTGAAGACGTGGAAGCGCACCTGGCCAAAGGCGGCGCCGCCGCCAAACCGGCCGCCGCCGCTGAAGCCGCACCGCAGCCTGCTCTGGCCGGCCGTAGCGAAAAACGCGTGCCGATGACTCGCCTGCGCAAACGCGTCGCTGAGCGTCTGCTGGAAGCGAAGAACAGCACCGCGATGCTGACCACCTTCAACGAAATCAACATGCAGCCGATCATGGATCTGCGCAAGCAGTACGGCGAAGCCTTCGAGAAGCGTCACGGCGTGCGTCTGGGCTTCATGTCCTTCTACATCAAGGCGGTGGTTGAAGCGCTGAAGCGCTTCCCGGAAGTGAACGCGTCGATCGACGGTTCCGACGTGGTTTACCACAACTACTTCGACATCAGCATCGCGGTTTCTACCCCGCGCGGCCTGGTGACGCCGGTACTGCGCGATGTGGACGCCATGAGCATGGCTGACATCGAGAAGAAAATCAAAGAGCTGGCCGTTAAGGGCCGCGACGGCAAACTGACCGTGGAAGAGCTGACCGGCGGTAATTTCACCATTACCAACGGCGGCGTATTCGGCTCCCTGATGTCCACTCCGATCATCAACCCGCCGCAGAGCGCCATCCTGGGCATGCACGCCATCAAAGATCGCCCAATGGCGGTCAATGGTCAGGTGGTGATCCAGCCGATGATGTATCTGGCGCTGTCTTATGACCACCGCCTGATCGACGGTAAAGAATCCGTCGGTTATCTGGTGACGGTCAAAGAGATGCTGGAAGATCCGGCTCGTCTGCTGCTGGACGTCTAGTAACCCTTGCCGGGCGCGGCGTGCCGCGCCCGCACTCTGTGCTATGTGGCCGGAAAACCATGCGGTTTACCGCGTAATAATGGTCCGGCTAAAAACCTTCAGAACTGAATGGATAGAACATCATGAATTTACACGAATATCAGGCAAAACAGCTGTTTGCTCGGTATGGCATGCCGGCACCGACCGGTTACGCCTGTACCACTCCGCGTGAAGCAGAAGAAGCCGCATCCAAAATCGGCTCCGGCCCGTGGGTGGTGAAATGTCAGGTTCATGCTGGCGGCCGCGGTAAAGCGGGCGGCGTTAAAGTCGTCAACAGCAAAGAAGATATCCGTGCTTTCGCGGAAGCCTGGTTGGGCAAGCGTCTGGTGACTTACCAGACTGACGCGCTGGGCCAGCCGGTTAACCAGATCCTGGTTGAAGCGGCGACCGACATCGATAAAGAACTGTACCTGGGCGCCGTCGTAGACCGCGCGACCCGTCGCATCGTATTCATGGCGTCTACCGAAGGCGGCGTGGAAATCGAGAAAGTGGCGGAAGAAACCCCTGAACTGATCCACAAAATGACCATCGATCCGCTGGCGGGTCCACAGCCTTATCAGGGCCGTGAGCTGGCTTTCAAACTGGGCCTGACCGGCAAGCAAGTCAGCCAGTTCGCCAAGATCTTCATGGGCCTGGCGACGCTGTTCCTGGAGCGCGACCTGGCGATGGTTGAGATCAACCCGCTGGTGATCACCAAGCAGGGCGATCTGGTGTGCCTGGACGGCAAACTGGGCGCCGACGGTAACGCCCTGTTCCGTCAGCCTGAACTGCGTGAAATGCGTGACCCTTCTCAGGAAGATGAGCGTGAATCCCGTGCGGCCCAGTGGGAGCTGAACTACGTTGCCCTCGACGGCAACATCGGCTGCATGGTGAACGGCGCAGGTCTGGCGATGGGCACCATGGACATCGTTAAACTGCACGGCGGCGAGCCGGCCAACTTCCTGGACGTAGGCGGCGGCGCGACCAAAGAGCGCGTGACCGAAGCGTTCAAAATCATCCTGTCCGACGACAAGGTGAAAGCGGTTCTGGTTAACATCTTCGGTGGTATCGTTCGTTGCGATCTGATCGCCGACGGCATCATCGGCGCAGTGGCTGAAGTGGGCGTTAACGTCCCGGTCGTGGTGCGCCTGGAAGGGAACAACGCCGAACTGGGCGCCAAGAAACTGGCGGACAGCGGCCTGAATATCATTGCTGCGACCAGCCTGACTGATGCGGCTCAGCAAGTTGTTGCAGCAGTGGAGGGTAAATAATGTCCATCTTAATCGATAAAAACACCAAAGTAATTTGCCAGGGCTTCACCGGTAGCCAGGGGACTTTCCACTCCGAACAAGCTATCGCTTACGGCACCAAAATGGTTGGTGGCGTCACCCCAGGCAAAGGCGGCACTCAGCACCTGGGTCTGCCGGTGTTCAACACCGTGCGCGAAGCGGTTGAAGCGACCGGCGCGACGGCCTCCGTCATTTACGTTCCAGCGCCGTTCTGCAAAGACTCCATTCTGGAAGCGATCGATGCCGGCATCAAATTGATCATCACCATCACCGAAGGCATCCCGACCCTGGACATGCTGACCGTGAAAGTGAAGCTGGACGAAGCCGGCGTGCGCATGATTGGGCCGAACTGCCCTGGCGTGATCACCCCGGGCGAGTGCAAAATCGGCATCATGCCTGGCCACATCCACCTGCCGGGCAAAGTGGGCATCGTTTCCCGCTCCGGTACCCTGACCTATGAAGCGGTGAAACAAACCACCGATGCCGGTCTGGGCCAGTCCACCTGCGTGGGCATCGGCGGCGACCCGATCCCGGGCTCCAACTTCATCGATATCCTGAAGATGTTCCAGCAGGATCCGCAGACCGAAGCGATCGTGATGATCGGTGAGATCGGCGGCAGCGCTGAAGAAGAAGCGGCAGCTTACATCAAAGAACACGTCACCAAACCGGTTGTCGGTTACATCGCCGGCGTGACCGCGCCGAAAGGCAAGCGTATGGGCCACGCGGGCGCCATCATCGCCGGCGGCAAAGGCACGGCGGACGAGAAGTTTGCTGCGCTGGAAGCGGCGGGCGTGAAAACCGTTCGCAGCTTGGCGGACATCGGCGACGCGGTAAAAGCGGTGCTGAAGCGCTAAGATCTTAGTACGAAATAATAATATCTCGACATGTTTGGCCACCCATTGGGTGGCCTTTTTTATGGGCGAAGATCAGAAGTCGTTGAGTGCTTTGATCAGCGCGATCCGATCCTGCAGGCGGCGCTGCTGCACCGGATCCACGGCAGTTTGCCGCTGTTGATCCAGCGAGGTGAGGGCGGCGCGGTAATCGTCGGCGTTGCTGAACAGCGCGTCTTTGACGTTGATCGAGGCGACGTTGGTGTAGCGCCCGTCGTCGGTGGTCGGTACCTGGATAACGCCTTCATTAAGCAGCCGTTTGACGATCGCCCGCTGCGGTTCGTATCCTTCCATGCCAACCAGTTTCCAGCGCTGCGGCGGTACGCCCTGGTATTGGCCGTGTTTCACTTCCGTCAGGTAGCGCAGGGCCAGGTGGCGAATGGTGCCTTCTTCTTCACCGTATTGCGCTTTGCTGTCGAACAGCACCGGGAAGGATTGCCCTTCCAGCGCGCCGCCCTTTTGCGTCAGGTGGCCCATGCGGTAACTGTTCATGCCCAGACGGATCGGCATGTCGTCGGTGACCGGCGTGCCGTCCGCCAGGCGCAGATCGACGATGCGCGAACCGGCGGGTTGGCGCAGATCAATGGTATAGGTGACGCCATCGAAGAAATCGTTGGTGGAATATTTGGACGAACGCCGCGCCGGGTTAAAGCTGTAGGTGACGTCGCCCGGCTGCAGCTGATTGAAGTAGCCGGCGGACCACTCCATATAGCGTTTAAGCGCTTTACCGTTAAGTTGATAAACGGTGATCTCGCCGCCGGCGTATTGGTAGTTAAAGGCGATATCCTTGGCCTTGATGTCGCCGACGTCCAGTTTGGCGCGATCGTTGTCGATCTGCAGAGCGATCACCTGCGCCTGCGGTGCGTAGTGACGGGCGGCCTGCTGGAACAGCGCGCTGATGCCGGTATCCTGCACGTGCACCTGAGGAATGCCGCGGAACTCGTCGGCAGGCACCAGATCGCTGCCGCTCAGCTTCGCCACCACCCGGTTGGCGTTGGCGCGCAAAATGTCATGATACGGCTGGTAGAGAGCCTGCATGGCGCTGTCCGGCGTCAGCCCTTTGATCGGGTAGGTGTAGCTGTTTTTGTCGATCAGCGTGAATTTGCCGTCGCGGCGTTCAAATTGCAGATCGATGCGTGACAGCGCGCGGCCGTATTTGTCCGGTTCGGTGATGATGACGCCGTTGACCACCGCCTTGTCGATCTTCACATGCATGTGGCCGGCGACGATTGCCGCCAGTTCCGGGTTGGCGTTGGCAATGTCGGCCACGCCGGTGCCCGGGCGCTGGTTCTCGTTGTCGATGCCCATATGCGCCACCAGTACGATGGCGTCGACCTGGCCGTCGATTTGTTTGATGACCTGTTTCACCGCCTGCACCGGATCGGTGAAGTTCAGCCCTTTGATGCGATCGGTGCCCTTGGCGAATTCAGCGGTCATCGGCGTGTCCATGCCGATAATGCCGATCTTCACGCCCTGACGTTCGAGGATGGTGTAGGCCGGCAGATAAGGCTTGCCGTTGTCCCAGACGATGTTGCCCGCCAGCGCCGCGCCCTTGAACTGCTTGAGCGGGGTGGCCAGCACCGGCAGGCCGAAGTCGAACTCGTGATTGCCCATCACCCAGACGTCGTAATTGAGCGCATTGAGGCCCAGCATCATCGGGCTGATGGCCTCATGCTTGAAGGTTTCAACGAAGTTGCCCTGAATAGTGTCGCCGGCGTCCACCAGGATCAGGTTAGGCTGCTCGGCGCGCACCTTTTTGACCTGAGTGGCTATCTGGCTCAGGCTGCCCGCCAGGTTTTCCGTGTCGCTGGCGTAGTCCCAAGGCACGAAGGTACCGTGCAGATCGGAGGTGCCCAGCAGGGTGATGTTTACCGTTTCGGCGGCCATGGCGTTTCCCGAGAGTCCCAAGACAGAGGCAAAGATGATTTTTTTCATAACTTATTGTCACTCAATGCAATTTTAACATAAGCGGTCATTTTGCTACAAAATCGCAACCTTTACGATCCCATCGCGAGAAATAGACTAATATTGGAGAGAGATTTGTTGTTTTGTGACTGCAATCACTGTCACGGCTTAATGGAAATAAAAGGTTAATTATGTCGCAGAATAAGCGCGTAATAATACAATGGCGGCTCTTTTAAATTACATTTATTTAACACAAAAATATCATTAAAAAACAATTAAACCATTGCGCAACATGCCCTCAAGAAAAATAGGCGAAATGTGCTGATGAATATGGAAATAATATGCGGATAGGCTTAAATTGTCTCAGATCAAATTAGCCCGAAGTACCTCTTTCGGCTAAGATTTGACCTGTAACCAAAAGTCCAACCCACGTCACGTAAAAACCTATTTATTGTGTGGGATTGGGCGAGTATCATCCATGTTGTGATTATGGATGGTTGATCTTGTTGCATTTGTTACCCGTTGTCGGTTTTCAGTGGCGTGCTTGTCGACGGCCCGAGAGGCTATTGGCGAGTGTGCGGTTGAAAGCGGAGAAGCTGGATCAAATTTGTTGTGTTTAAGGGCATTCACTGCGGGGCGTTACTGGCGGCTTTGAAAGAAGCATGCCGATAACCGCGTGTCGGAGTCTTCCTGCGAGGAGCAAGGAGTCAAGATGTTTGATATTGTCGAACTGTCGCGCTTACAGTTTGCTTTAACGGCGATGTACCATTTCTTATTTGTCCCATTAACGCTCGGTATGGCGTTCTTGCTGGCAATTATGGAAACGGTATATGTCCTGTCTGGCAAACAAATCTATAAAGACATGACCAAATTCTGGGGAAAGTTATTTGCGATTAACTTTGCTCTGGGTGTGGCCACCGGTTTGACCATGGAGTTCCAGTTCGGGACCAACTGGTCGTATTTCTCTCATTACGTCGGCGATATCTTCGGGGCCCCACTGGCTATCGAAGGTCTGATGGCGTTCTTCCTTGAATCGACGCTGGTCGGCCTGTTCTTCTTCGGCTGGGATCGTCTGAGCAAGGTGCAGCACATGGCGGTAACCTGGTTCGTGGCCCTCGGCTCCAACCTGTCCGCGCTGTGGATCCTGGTCGCCAACGGCTGGATGCAGAACCCGATCGCGTCGGATTTCAACTTCGAAACCATGCGCATGGAGATGGTCAGCTTCTCCGAGCTGGTGCTTAACCCGGTTGCGCAGGTGAAATTCGTTCACACCGTGGCTGCAGGTTACACCACCGGCGCCATGTTCGTGCTGGGCATCAGCTCTTACTATCTGCTGAAGGGCCGCGACATCGCTTTCGCCAAGCGCTCCTTCGCCATCGCCGCCAGCTTCGGCATGGCTGCGGTGCTGTCGGTGATCGTGCTGGGTGACGAATCCGGTTACGAAATGGGCGACGTACAGAAAACCAAACTGGCCGCCATTGAAGCGGAGTGGGATACCCAGCCGGCGCCGGCGTCCTTCACCCTGTTCGGCATTCCCGATCAGGACAAGATGGAAAACTCCTTCTCTATTCAGATCCCGTATGCGCTTGGCCTGATCGCCACGCGTTCCACCGACACGCAGGTCACCGGCCTGAAAGATCTGCTGGCGCAACATGAAGTGCGCATCCGCAACGGCATGAAAGCCTACCAGCTGCTGGAAGAGCTGCGCGGCGGCAATACCGATCCTGCGGTGCGTGCGGAATTCAACAAAACCAAGCAAGACCTGGGCTACGGCATGCTGCTGAAGCGTTATACCCCGAACGTCAGCGACGCGACGGAAGCGCAGATCCAGCAGGCGACCAAGGATTCCATTCCACGCGTGGCGCCGCTGTACTTCGCCTTCCGCATCATGGTGGCCTGTGGCGTGCTGATGCTGCTGATTATCGGCCTGTCCTTCCTGAGCGTGGTGCGCGGCCGCATCGGCCAGAAAAAATGGCTGTTGCGTGCGGCGCTGTATGGCCTGCCGCTGCCGTGGATCGCGGTGGAAGCTGGCTGGTTCGTGGCGGAATACGGCCGTCAACCGTGGGCGATTGGTGAGGTGCTGCCGACCGCAGTCGCCAACTCTTCGCTGACCGCGGGCGACATTCTGTTCTCGATGGGGCTGATTTGCGGCTTGTACACCCTGTTCCTGGTGGCTGAAATGTACCTGATGTTCAAGTTTGCGCGTCTGGGTCCAAGCAGCCTGAAAACCGGCCGCTACCACTTTGAACAACCGACTGCCGCCGTGCAGGAAGCGCGCTAAACAGGAGTCCACGTATGTTTGACTATGAAGTACTGCGATTTATCTGGTGGGTGCTGGTTGGCGTACTGCTGATCGGCTTCGCCGTCACCGACGGTTTCGACATGGGCGTCGGCATCCTGGTGCGCATCATCGGTAAAACCGATACCGAGCGCCGGGTGATGATCAACTCCATCGCCCCGCACTGGGACGGTAACCAGGTGTGGCTGATCACCGCCGGCGGTGCGCTGTTCGCCGCCTGGCCGATGGTCTACGCAGCGGCCTTCTCGGGCTTCTACGTCGCCATGATCCTGGTGCTGGCGGCCTTGTTCTTCCGCCCGGTCGGTTTTGACTACCGTTCCAAGCTGGAGAGCACCCGCTGGCGCAACATGTGGGACTGGGGCATCTTCATCGGTTCCTTCGTGCCTGCATTGGTGTTCGGCGTGGCGTTCGGCAACCTGCTGCAGGGCGTGCCGTTCCATGTGGACGAGTACCTGCGTCTGTTCTACACCGGCAACTTCTTCCAACTGCTGAATCCGTTCGGTCTGTTGGCAGGCGTGGTCAGTCTGACCATGCTGGTCACTCAGGGCGCGACTTACCTGCAGATGCGCACCACCGGCGAGATCCACCTGCGGTCACGCGCCGCAGCGCAGATCGCGACGCTGATCATGGCGGTATGCTTCCTGCTGGCGGGCGTGTGGCTGGTGAAAGGCATCGACGGCTACGTGATCACTTCGGCGCTGGACACCATGGCGGAATCCAACCCGCTGCGTAAAGAAGTGGCGCATCAGGCCGGCGCATGGCTGATCAACTTCAACAAGTATCCGCTGCTGTGGGCGTTGCCTGCGCTGGGCGTGGTGCTGCCGTTGTTCACCATCCTGTTCTCGCGTCTGGAGAAAGGCGCGCTGGCGTTCGTCACCTCGTCGCTGACCATCGCCTGCGTCATCCTCACTGCCGGGGTCACCATGTTCCCGTTCGTGATGCCGTCCAGCACCGTGCCTAACGTCAGCCTGACCATGTGGGACGCGACCTCGAGCCTGTTGACGCTGAAAGTGATGACCGTCGTGGCGGCGATCTTCGTGCCTATCGTTTTGGCGTACACCAGCTGGTCGTACTACAAAATGTTCGGTCGCCTCGACAAGAATTACATCGAAAACAACAAGCATTCGCTGTACTAAGGATAAGGAGCTAAACCATGTGGTATTTTGCCTGGATTCTCGGAACGCTTCTTGCCTGCGCCTTCGGCATCATCACGGCGCTGGCGCTTGAGCAGAGCGAAGCGACCAAAGCTCAGCAAGACGGTAAGTGATGAGCTCGTCCGTGATTGACAAGCTGTACGCTGTCACCGACAAGGGCCCGGTTCGGGCCCTTTCCCTGGTGCTGGCGTTGATTTTGGCGGGGTGCGTGTTCTGGGATCCGACGCGTTTCGCCGCCAAAACCAGCTCGCTGGAGATTTGGGAAGGGCTGTTGCTGATTTGGGCCGTATGCGCCGGGGTGATCCACGGTTTCGGATTCCGCCCGCAGCGCAGCGTCTGGCGCGCTTTTTTCGCGCCGCTTCCCGCAATTGTGATCTTGTGCGCAGGATTACTTTACGTTTCTTTATAATCTCCCCGATGTCCCCACGTTATGGGCCCTCACGGCCCATAATTATTTTCATTCCCATCTTGTAACCCATTCCCAACCCGATCCGTCTTGCGTATAGTAGCAGCGTTAAATTGCATTGCTGGGAAGTAGAGTGAGTAATACGTTGTTTCGATGGCCGGTTCGCGTTTACTACGAGGATACCGATGCCAGTGGTGTGGTCTATCACGCCCGCTACGTCGCCTTTTTTGAAAGAGCGCGCACAGAGATGCTGCGTCAGCACAACTTTCATCAACAGCAGCTGCTCAGTGAACAAGTCGCTTTTGTCGTCCGGCGCATGACGGTGGATTATCTGGCTCCGGCTCGTCTCGACGAGCAACTGGAGGTCCAGAGTGAAATCACCTCTCTGCGCGGGGCTTCTCTCACGTTTGCTCAACGCATTGTCAATTCTGACGGGGCCCTACTGAGCCAGGCAGATGTCCTGATTGCCTGTATTGATCCACACCAAATGAAGCCAAGAGCGCTTCCTAAGTCTATTGTCGCGGAGTTTAAGCAGTGACTGACATGAACATCCTAGATTTATTCTTGAAGGCGAGCCTGCTGGTTAAGCTTATCATGTTGATTTTGATATGCTTCTCGGTAGCCTCCTGGGCGATCATCATTCAGCGCACCCGCATCCTCAATGCGGCGACGCGCGACGCCGAAGCCTTTGAAGACAAATTCTGGTCCGGTATCGAGCTTTCCCGTCTGTACCAGGAAAGTCAGGCGCGTCGCGATAGCCTGACCGGTTCCGAGCAGATCTTCCATTCCGGTTTCAAAGAGTTCGCCCGCCTGCACCGCGCCAACAACCATGCGCCGGAGTCGGTGATCGAAGGGGCGTCGCGCGCGATGCGCATTTCGATGAACCGCGAGCTGGAAACGCTGGAAACCCATATTCCGTTCCTCGGCACCGTCGGTTCGATCAGTCCGTACATCGGTCTGTTCGGCACCGTGTGGGGGATCATGCACGCCTTTATCGCGCTGGGCGCGGTGAAGCAAGCCACGCTGCAGATGGTGGCGCCGGGTATCGCCGAAGCGCTGATCGCCACCGCGATCGGTCTGTTCGCCGCCATCCCGGCGGTAATGGCCTATAACCGTCTCAACCAGCGCGTCAACAAGCTTGAGCAGAATTACGACAACTTTATGGAAGAGTTCACCGCTATTCTGCATCGTCAGGCCTTCTCCAGCGACAGCAAATAAGTAGGAGGTAGCATGGCGAGAGTACGTGGACGTAGTCGGCGCGAGCTGAAGTCCGAAATTAACATCGTTCCGCTGCTCGACGTGTTGCTGGTGCTGCTGCTGATCTTTATGGCAACCGCGCCAATCATCACGCAGAGCGTGGAGGTTGACCTGCCGGACGCCACCGATTCCAAAACGGTGTCCAGCGATGACAATCCGCCGGTGATCCTTGAGGTTTCCGGCGTAGGTCAATACACCCTGGTGGTGGATCACAACCGTATGGAGCTGCTGCCGCCTGAACAAGTCGCGGCCGAAGCCAAGTCGCGTTTGGCGGCTAACCCGAAAACGGTCTTTTTGATCGGCGGTGCGAAGGAAGTCCCTTACGATGAGATTATCAAGGCATTGAATATTCTCCATCAGGCGGGCGTAGCTTCCGTGGGGCTGATGACCCAGCCGATCTGACCGTAAGGCGAACGGCAACCCGGTTCCTGCGCTGCGGCCCAGGAACCCCGTATAAGCAACACCAGTTTTTGGGAATCTATTTTGGTAAAGGCAACTGAGCAAAACGATAAGCTGAACCGCGCCGTTATTGTTTCGGTCGTTCTGCACTTCATACTGATTGCCCTGCTGATTTGGGGATCGCTGCAGGAAAAGGTCGACATGAGCGCCGGCGGCGGCGGCGATGGTTCTGTAGTGGGCGCGGTAATGGTCGATCCCGGCGCGGTGGTGGAGCAGTACAACCGCCAGCAGCAGCAGAGCAACGATGCGCAGCGTGCCGAGAAGCAGCGCCAGAAAAAAGCGGAGCAACAGGCCGAAGAGCTTCAGCAGAAGCAGGCGGAGCAACAGCAGCGCCTGAAAGAGCTGGAGAAAGAGCGTTTGGCGGCGCAGGAGAAAGCCGCGCAGGACGCCAAAGCGCAGGCTGAGCAACAGCAGAAGGCGGCGGAGCAGCAGAAGCAGGCCGCCGAGCAGCAAAAAGCGGCGGAAGCCGCTGCAGCGAAAGCCAAAGAGCAACAGAAGGTCGCCGAAGCCGCCGCCGCCAAGGCGAAGGCCGAAGCGGACAAGGTCGCCAAGGCGCAGGCGGACGCGCAGAAGAAAGCCGAAGCGGAAGCCAAGAAAGAAGCGGCCGCTGCCGCCGCCGCCAAGAAACAGGCGGAAGAGGCGAAGAAAGCCGCAGCCGCTGCCGCAGAGCAAAAAGCTGCAGAGGCTGCGGAGAAGAAAGCGGCTGCTGAAGCCGAGAAAAAAGCCGCAGCGGAAGCCGAGAAGAAGGCTGCCGCCGAGGCAGAGAAGAAAGCGGCCGCCGCTGAGAAAGCTGCGGCAGCCAAGAAAGCTGCTGCAGAGAAGAAAAAAGCCGCCGCCGAGGCTGCGAAGCAATCGGCGGAAGTTGATGACCTGTTTGGTGGCCTGGCGGACGGCAAGAACGCGCCGAAAGGTGGCGGCAAGCAGAAGGGTGACGGTAAACCGGCTGGCCAGGGCAATGCCAAAACGGCTGGCGCCAGCGGGGCGGAAATCAATGGCTATCTTGGCCAGATTACCGCTGCGATTCAAAGCAAGTTCTACGATGCGGATCTGTACAAGGGCCGTAAATGTGACCTGCGAATCAAGCTGGCGCCGGACGGTTTTCTGGTAGACGTTAAATCTGAAGGGGGCGATCCGGCACTGTGTCAGGCGGCGATAGCCGCGGCGAAACAGGCGAAGATCCCGAAACCGCCAAGCCAGGCGGTGTATGAGGTGTTTAAGAATGCTCCCCTTACGTTCAGGCCGGAATAATGGTTGTTTGAGCTGAGTAAGATCACAGGGATGTACTAAGGTAACCAACAGGGATTATGTAGTTTTACGTGAGTTGGTTTGTTAAAATTCTGCTAATTTATCGCAGGCATCCCGCCTGGATAAGGGAGATGAGATGAAGCAGGCATTTCGAGTAGCGCTAGGTTTTTTAATTCTGTGGGCGTCCGTGTTGCACGCGGAAGTTCGCATTGAAATCACCCAAGGGGTCGACTCCGCTCGTCCGATTGGCGTGGTGCCGTTTAAGTGGGCGGGTCCAGGCACGCCGCCGGAAGATATCGGCAAGATTGTCGGAGCGGATCTGCGCAACAGCGGCAAATTCAACCCGATCGACGTGGCGCGCATGCCGCAGCAACCGACTTCCGCGTCTGAAGTGACGCCGGCGGCCTGGACTGCATTGGGCATCGACGCCGTGGTTGTCGGCCAGGTTCAGCCTGGCGCCGACGGCAGCTACCTGATCTCCTACCAGTTGGTGGACACCTCGGGTTCGCCGGGCACCGTATTGGCGCAGAACCAGTATAAAGTGACCAAACAGTGGTTGCGTTATTCTGCGCATACCGCCAGCGACGAAGTGTTCGAGAAGCTGACCGGCATCAAGGGCGCGTTCCGCACCCGTATCGCCTACGTGGTGCAGACCAACGGCGGGAAATTCCCGTACGAGCTGCGCGTAGCGGATTACGACGGTTACAACCAGTTCACGGTGCACCGTTCGCCTGAGCCGCTGATGTCGCCGGCCTGGTCGCCGGACGGCAGCAAACTGGCTTACGTGACCTTCGAGAGCGGCCGTTCCGCGCTGGTGGTGCAAACCCTGGCTAACGGCGCCATCCGCCAGATCGCTTCGTTCCCGCGCCACAACGGTGCGCCGGCGTTCTCGCCGGACGGCAGCAAGCTGGCCTTCGCGCTGTCCAAGAGCGGCAGCCTGAACCTGTACGTGATGAACCTCGGCTCCGGCCAGATCACGCAGCTGACCGATGGCCGCAACAACAACACCGAACCGACCTGGTTCCCGGATGGCCAGTCTCTGGCGTTTACCTCCGACCAGGGCGGGCGTCCGCAGATTTATAAAATCAGCGCCAGCGGCGGTGCCGCACAGCGTCTGACATGGGAAGGCTCTCAGAACCAGGATTCTGAAGTCAGCTCCGACGGTAAATTCCTGGTGATGGTGAGCACCAACAGTGGTGCACAACACATCGCCAAACAAGATCTTGGATCGGGCGCCGTTCAGGTTTTGACCGGCACCTTCCTGGATGAAACGCCTAGTATTGCGCCAAACGGCACCATGGTGATCTATAGCTCCACGCAAGGTATGGGCTCCGTGCTGCAGTTGGTGTCAACTGATGGGCGTTTCAAAGCGCGTCTTCCGGCAACTGATGGACAGGTCAAATTCCCTGCCTGGTCGCCGTATCTGTGATGCATGTGTAAATATGTATGGCAAACTATAAAAGGATCAAAGAAATGCAACTGAACAAAGTGCTGAAAGGGCTTCTGCTGGCACTGCCAGTTCTGGCTGTAGCAGCTTGTAGTTCTAACAAAAGCGCGAACAACGACCAATCTGGTATGGGCGCTGGCGCCGGCACTGGTATGGAAAACGGCAGCAGCAACCTGTCTTCCGAAGAACAAGCTCGTCTGCAGATGCAAGAACTGCAGAAGAACAACATCGTTTACTTCGGCCTGGACAAGTATGACGTAAGCTCCGAATTCGCTCAGATGCTGGACGCGCACGCTGCATTCCTGCGTAACAACCCGTCTTACAAAGTGACCGTTGAAGGCCACGCTGACGAACGCGGCACGCCGGAATACAACATCGCTCTGGGTGAGCGTCGTGCTAACGCCGTTAAAATGTACCTGCAGGGTAAAGGCGTTTCCGCTGACCAGATCTCTATCGTTTCTTACGGTAAAGAAAAACCAGCAGTACTGGGCCACGACGAAGCGGCTTATGCTAAAAACCGTCGTGCCGTTCTGGTTTACTAAGAGAATCGCATGAACAGTAACTTCAGACGTCACCTGTTGAGTCTGTCGTTACTGGTTGGCGTAGCGGCCCCTTGGGCCGCTACTGCCCAAGCGCCAATCAGTAATGTCGGCTCCGGCTCGGTCGAAGACCGTGTCACCTCGCTTGAGCGCATCAGCAATGCTCAAGGCCAGCTTTTAAACCAACTCCAGCAGCAACTCTCTGACAATCAACGCGACATTGATTCTCTCCGTGGGCAAATCCAGGAAAGCCAGTATCAGTTGAATCAGGTCGTTGAACGCCAGAAGCAAATCTATCAACAGATGGATAGCCTCAGCCAGGGCGGCGCTCAGAGCGCCTCTGCGGCAGCGGGCGCTGCCGGCGGGGCAGCCGCAGGCGCATCTTCCGATGCGGGCAGCAGCGCGCCTGCAGCCGCTTCTGCAACGCCGAGCGGCGGTGATGAGAACAGCGACTACAACGCCGCTGTTTCTCTGGCGCTGGAAAAAAAACAGTATGACCAGGCGATTTCCGCCTTTCAGTCCTTCGTAAAACAGTACCCGAAGTCTACTTACCAGCCCAATGCCAACTATTGGCTGGGCCAGTTGTTCTACAACAAGGGTAAAAAAGACGATGCGGCCTACTATTTTGCGGTGGTGGTGAAGAATTACGCTAAATCACCGAAGGCGCCGGACGCCATGTACAAGGTGGGTATCATCATGCAGGAAAAAGGGCAGGCCGATAAAGCCAAGGCCGTGTTCCAGCAGGTGATCAAACAATACCCAACCAGTGCGGCGGCCAAGCAGGCGAAAAGTCGCGTAGGCGGTTAACGGTTAGAAAAATGAGCCCAGAAGTTAGTCGATTTGACCGATTTCTGGGCTCATTCGCGTGAAGAACAAGCAGTTGAACGCATCGGTAAAAAATTTAGGTTGCGCTGCCAAGATAAATTAGTAATATATGCCGCCGTTGCCAAGACATCTTGCAAGATGTTAAAGCGGCAGGGAAATTGGGTCGTTAGCTCAGTTGGTAGAGCAGTTGACTTTTAATCAATTGGTCGCAGGTTCGAATCCTGCACGACCCACCAATTTTGAAGCAAGAAATGAAGTGGAATCGGGAAGGATAACATCACGAAGTGATGGCCCGTCAGGGCGAGGCCAAAGGCCGAGTCATCCTGCACGACCCACCAATTTCTGAAGTAGCAGTAACCACAACAGTGGGTGATTAGCTCAGTTGGTAGAGCATCTCCTTTACACGGAGGGGGTCGGCGGTTCGAGCCCGTCATCACCCACCACTGTTATGGGTCGTTAGCTCAGTTGGTAGAGCAGTTGACTTTTAATCAATTGGTCGCAGGTTCGAATCCTGCACGACCCACCATTCTTTAAGAATGGCTGCGACAGAGAATCGTAAAGGATGAGAATCGTAAAGGTTCGAGTCTCGCGAAGCGAGACAACATCACTCCGGTGATGGCCCGCAAGGGCGAGGCCAAAGGCCGAGTTATCCTGCACGACCCACCATTCTTTAAGAATGGCAGCTTCAGAATCGGTTTGATGTGGCAAAGTAAAGGTCCGAGTCGAGTACCCGTCGAGTTGTCCTGAACATCCCCATCCTTGTTTTCCGCGAGTCGGTTCCAATAACCTATTCGCCATCAGCAGTAAATCACATCAGTGGGTCGTTAGCTCAGTTGGTAGAGCAGTTGACTTTTAATCAATTGGTCGCAGGTTCGAATCCTGCACGACCCACCACTCTTTAATAGAGCAAGGTGTTAAATCGTCAGGATGAGAACCGTAAAGGTTCGAGTCTCGCGAAGCGAGACAACATCACTCCGGTGATGGCCCGAAGGGCGAGGCTAAAGGCCGAGTTATCCTGCACGATCCACCACGATTTGAGTGGACAAGATGTGAAAAATAGCAGTACCACAGCAGTGGGTGATTAGCTCAGTTGGTAGAGCATCTCCTTTACACGGAGGGGGTCGGCGGTTCGAGCCCGTCATCACCCACCACACTGCGGGTCGTTAGCTCAGTTGGTAGAGCAGTTGACTTTTAATCAATTGGTCGCAGGTTCGAATCCTGCACGACCCACCAATTCAGAAAAAAGCGCCTTTGGGCGCTTTTTTCGTTTCTGTAACATCCAAACCTGACCTCATCTTCTCGCCAACATGGTCACCGAGTCGTGCGGGTGAGATCCTGCGCTCAGGTTCAGAGATACGACAACGCGCAGCGTTGCCCGCAGGGTGAGGCCACAGGCCGAATCAATCCTGCACGACCCACCCATTCAGAAAAAGCGCCTTTTATCGCATCCGCATCACCGCAATCTGAATCCGCTGCTTTCTCGTTTCAACAACACACCGATCGTCATCCCGCGCTTTTCTTAACGGCTATATGTTCTCGCCAAGCGGTTATCCGCTGTGAACTGCGCGGGCAATGCCTGTGTTTTTAATCTATTAAACAATAGGTGCGCAAAATTGAAAATATCAGCGGACTTTTCGCGCTGATTTAGGTATTTTGTTTAGTATATAAAACGAAGGGCGTTGCGGCAGGCAATATTCAAGCGGCAGGCGCCCAGCCTAGCATGAGATTGCAGCGATGAGTGAAATGTTTGATGTCAATGCGGCGGTGTATCCCTTCCCGCCTAAACCGGTACCGCTGGACGTAGCCGAAAAAGCCTTTTATCGCGAAAAGATCAAAACCCTGCTCAAGCAGCGCAACGCGGTGATGGTCGCCCACTATTATACCGATCCGGAAATCCAGGCGCTGGCGGAAGAAACCGGCGGCTGCGTGGCGGATTCGCTGGAAATGGCACGCTTCGGCAGCGCGCATCCGGCTTCCACGCTGTTGGTGGCCGGCGTGCGTTTCATGGGGGAAACCGCCAAGATCCTCAGCCCGGAAAAGCAGGTGCTGATGCCGACGCTGTTTGCCGAATGTTCGCTGGATCTGGGCTGCCCGGAAGAGGAATTTCATGCGTTTTGCGACAGCCATCCCGATCGCACTGTGGTGGTCTATGCGAATACCTCGGCGGCGGTCAAAGCGCGCGCTGACTGGGTGGTGACCTCCAGCATCGCCGTCGAACTGATCGAGCATCTGGATAGCCTGGGCGAGAAAATTATCTGGGCGCCGGATCGTCATCTCGGCAGCTACGTGCAGAAGCAGACCGGCGCTGACGTGTTGTGTTGGCAAGGCGCCTGCATTGTCCATGACGAGTTTAAGACCCAGGCGCTGCGGCGCATGAAGGCGCTCTATCCGCAGGCGGCCATCCTGGTGCATCCCGAATCGCCTCAGGCGGTGGTCGAGCTGGCGGATGCGGTGGGATCGACCAGCCAACTGATTCAGGCGGCGAAAACATTGCCGCATCAACAGCTGATCGTCGCCACCGATCGCGGTATCTTTTACAAGATGCAGCAGGCTTGTCCGGACAAGGAGCTGTTCGAAGCGCCGACCGCCGGGGAAGGCGCGACCTGCCGCAGCTGCGCGCATTGCCCGTGGATGGCGATGAATGGCCTGAAGGCGATTGCCGAAGGGCTGGAGCAGGGGGGCGCGCAGCATGAGATCCACGTGGACGCCGCGCTGCGTGAAAAGGCGCTGGTGCCGCTGAACCGCATGCTGGATTTCGCCGCTCAGCTTAAGATGCAGGTTAAAGGCAACGCTTAACCGTTTAAAAGGATGACCTCATGAGCTTCTTCAGTACCAGCAATATTCTGGTGCATATTCCGCTTGGCGCGGGCGGTTACGATCTGTCGTGGATCGAAGCCATCGGCACACTGTTCGGGTTGCTGTGCATCTGGTACGCCAGCAAGGAAAAAATCATCAACTACCTGTTCGGCCTGATCAACGTCACGCTGTTCGCGGTGATTTTCTTCCAGATCCAGCTGTACGCCAGCCTGCTGCTGCAGCTGTTTTTCTTCGGCGCCAATATTTACGGTTGGTATGCCTGGAGCCGCCAAACCCAGGATAATCAGGCCGAGCTGCAGATCCGCTGGCTGCCGCTGCCGAAAGCGTTGGCCTGGGCGGCGGTTTGCGTCATCGGCATCGGCCTGATGACCTTCAACATCGACCGCGTGTTCGCCTGGCTGACGCAGATTGCGGTGGCGGTGATGCAAGGGCTGGGGCTGAACGTGCAGATGCCGACGCTGCAGCCGGACGCGTTCCCGTTCTGGGATTCGGCGATGATGGTGCTCTCCATCGTGGCGATGATCCTGATGACGCGCAAGTACGTGGAAAACTGGCTGCTGTGGGTGGTTATCGATGTCATCAGCGTGGCGATCTTCGCCTACCAGGGCGTGTACGCGATGGCGCTGGAGTATGTCATTCTGACGCTGATCGCCCTGAACGGCTCCTGGCTGTGGATCAAGAGCGCCGGGCGCAACCGTTCCAATCCGCTCTCTTCCGCACCGTAACAACGCAGAGGGCGCCGTGATGGCGCCCTCGTGGCTTTAGTGGTGATGCCCCAGATGGGAATGCGCTTCGGCATGTGAGTGTTCACTCGGTTCCGGTGCCCGGTTGATACCGCAGTCCGGCGTCTCGCAGTGTCGGTACTCCATCTGGATGGTCACGTGGCCGATCTTGTAGTGTTCCAATAGATAAGCCTGGATACGTTGCAACAGCCCATCGTGGTCATGCGGCGGGATCACCTGCGCATGCAGCGTCATCAGCTTCTGTTCGCCGATCTGCCAGACGTGTACATGGTGGATATTGCGCACTTCCGGGATGTTCAGGCACAGGTCTTTTTGCAGCTTGGCGATGTCGACCTCCTGCGGCGTGCCTTCCAGCAGCTCGTGGAAGCTCTCCTTCAGCAGCCGCCAGGCGCTGCGCAGCACCAGACAGGAGACCAGCACCGACAGGATCGGGTCAATCGGCGTCCAGCCGGTGGCGAGAATGACGATGGCGGCGACGATGGCGCCCACCGAGCCGAGCAGGTCGCCCAACACATGCAGCGCGGCCGCCCTCACGTTGATATTTTTCTCTTCGCTGCCGCGATGCAGCAGCCAGAAGGCGAACAGGTTCGCCAGCAGCCCCGCTATGGCGATGATCAGCATCGGAGTACCCATCACCGGCTGTGGTTCGAAGAAACGCCGTATCGCCTCCCACAGGATGAATACCACGATCACCAGTAGCGCCGCGGCGTTGAGGAAGGCCGCCAGGGTGGTCAGGCGCAGATAGCCGAAGGTGTGGCGCGCGTTGGGCTTGCGCTGGGAAAAGTGCACCGCCATCAGCGCCACCAACAGCGCGGCGGCATCGGTCAGCATGTGCCCGGCGTCGGCCAACAGCGCCAGCGAGCCGGACAATAGGCCGCCGGCCACTTCGGCCACCATAAAGACGGCGGTGACTAAAAAAGCGGTCAGTAGGCGTTTACTATTACTGTCTTTCGGCAGGTGTACGTGTGGAGTGTCCGACATTATTCATCCTTATGCATAGCGAAAGTGGGGGCGGCGGCGAGCAGAGCGTCCAGCTCCGGTTCTATCTGCGCCACTGACGCCTTTAATTTAGTATAAGCGGCGGCGGCAAGTTCGCCCCGACGTGCGGTTTCCACCAGTTGCTGGCACAGCCGCGCGGCTTCCGGCAACTGCAGCATCAGCAGGCTGCCCTTGATGCGGTGCGCCGCCTGTTCCAGGCGTGGCCAGTCGCTCGCGGCGACGGCATCCGCGAGCCGCTGCCGGTCTTGCCGCAGCGTGTCGTTGAGCGTCTGCGCCAGCCGCTGCATCATGGCGCGATCGCCGCCCGCCATCTCAGCCAGCGTTTGCCGTAGGTCAGTAAGGACTGACTTTTTCTCCTGAACCTGCGGTTGCTGAGCCAATACCTGGCCGATTGCCGCCAGTGAAATCGGCTTGGTCAGGAAGTGATCGATCGCCACCAGGCCCGGCGGGATACGGGTAAACTCCTGCACGTCTGCCGAGCAGAGCACGATGCGGCAAGGCGGGCGCTGCAGCCGCTGTTCGTCGCGCCGGATCAGCCTGGCCAGCGTCAGTCCGTCCGGGCGCGGCATGTTATAGTCGATAAACAGCAGATCGAACGGCTGCCGGCGCTGGGCCTGCAGCAGCGCATAGCCTTGTTCAAAGCGGGCCGGCTGCAGCCCGAAGTGGCGCAGCTGGCGTTCCAGCAGCAACAGATTGGTGGGATGATCGTCGATCAGCGCGGTACGCATGGCGGAAGACGGCAGATCAAAGCTACGCTCTGCCGGGGCGACAGCCGGCGGCGCGCCGCTCAGCTCGACCGGTATCGCGACCTCGACGCGTGTACCGACGCCCGGCTGCGAGTGCAACGCGATGCGGCCGCCCATCTGTTCGACGATTTCTTTGCAGATCGACAGGCCCAAACCGGTTCCTTGCACCGAGATGCGTTGCGCGCCGCGCGCGCGGTAAAACGGTTGAAACAGCTTGCCTACCTCATCGGCGGCGATGCCGCAGCCGCTGTCGTTCACCGTCAGATGCAATTCCCCCTGCCGTTCATCCTGCGCGCGCCAGCCGACTTCGACCTGAATGGCACCGCGCGGCGTGAACTTTATCGCGTTGTTTATCAGGTTATTAGCCACCTGAAGTAAACGCTCACCATCAATGACCACCGCCTCCGGCAGCGCCAGATCCGCCACCACGCTCAGCGTCAACGGCCGATCGCCGATCAGCGGTCGGTAAAGGGCGTCGATGCGCGCGACCCAGGGGCGCAGCGCCACCGGTTTTGGCGCCAACGTCAACGACCCGGTTTCCAACCGCGCGTGATCCTGCAGGTCGTTGAGCAGGTTGAGCAGCGATGAGGCCGAACTGTAAATCACCGGCAGGCCTTCCGGCGCAGGTTGGCGTTTGAGCTCCAGTTCCAGCAGGCCGAGGATGGCGTGCATCGGCGTGCGCAGTTCATGGCTGACGGTGGCGAGGAATTTGCTCTTCATGCGATTTTCCGCTTCGGCGCGGCGGCGCGCCTGCTCGAGCTCTTCGCGTTCGCGTTTTTCACGGCGCTGCAGCATGAAACGGCGCAGAGTCAGCGCCAACAGCAGCACGGTAGCGGCGGCCAACAGCGCCAGCAGCCAGGTGGTCTGCGGCGGCATGCGGTTGTCGTTCACCGCGTCGATCAGGTTGCTGCGATCGACGATCCACTCGTCGCGCAGCGATTGCAGGGTATCCGCCGGGATCTGCATCAGGTTCTTATCGAGGATCGCCAGCAGCAGCGGCTGATCGCGGCGCACGCCGAAAGCCACCGGATAGGGGATGTTGTTGGCGGCGAAGGCCAGCTTGATGGCGCCGGAATAGCGCGACAGCGCCAAAAAGTTGGCGGAGATGACGTTATCCACCAGCGCATCCAGCTGGCCGTTGGCCAGCGCGTCGTACATCGACTTGCTGTCGGCGAAGCTGACGGTCTGTTCCTGCTCCGGCACCAGCCCCTGCGCCAAATCGCCCTGCAGCACGCCGATGCGCTTGCCGGCCAGATCGCCCCAGGTCGAGACGCCGTTGGCATACTGGCCGACGTAAACGCCCCACAGCGAACGGTGGATCGGCATGCTGGCGCTGTAGCGCGCCTTGACGCCGCGCGCCAGCGGCAGGGCGGCGCGGAAGCTGGCCTGGCCGGATTGCACCAGCTGATCGGCCTGCTCGGCGTTGCGCGCCCACAGCGGCGCGAAACGCAGCCCGGTGTTTTGCGCGATGATGTTGAGAATATCGATGGCGTAGCCGCGCGGCTGGCCGTCGGAGCCGCGGTAGGCGAACGGGAAATTGTTCTCGATGGCGGCGTAGTAAACCACGCGGTGGCTCGCCACCCAATTCTTCTCCATCGTCGTCAGATCGGCATTGCCGGTATCGAGGTAGCTGGGGATCTTTTTGCTCCAGCGGCTCTGCAGGGCATTCATCAGCTCCATCGGCGCGTCGGCGATGGCGGTGTCCAGCGTATCTATCAGCCGCGGGTCGGCGGCGGCGAACACGAAGGACAGGTTGCCCAGGTTCTCGTTGCTTTCAATCTGATAGAGCTGGCCGAGCTGCAACTGGTCGATGATAAAGCTGGCGCTGGCCTCGTCGGCGATAAAGTAGTCGCTGCTGCCGTTGAGCAGCGAATAGACCGCCTGCAGGTTGTTGTCGTAGCGCTGGATCTGCGACGCCACCGCCTGCAGGGCGCCGCCGGACTGCATGTCGGTCAGCGCGCCGATCGCGACGCGGGCATTGGCGGAGTTGAGCATCACCGGCCGATCGTTGCTGCGGTCGCGCAATACGCGCAGGTTGCTGACGTAATAGGGCTGAGAGATCGCCAATCCGTGCAGCGCTTCACTTTGCGGGATGCCATACAGCAGATCGATTTTGCCGTCGTGCAGCGCCTGCTCCAGCTGCGTCAGATCGGCGAAGCCGTAAATGGCGAAGCGAATGCCGGTTACCTGCTGGATATAGCCGAGGTAGTCGGCGTTCAGCCCATACAGATCGTCATCCACAATGATGTTGTACGGGCTGGTGTTCTCACTGATGATGCCGACGCGCAGCGTGTGGTCGCGCCAGGGGTTTTTCTCGCCGACGATCAGCATGTTCTCGGGGGTATTCAGATTGCTGACCAGCTGATAGCGCACCGGCTCCCCCGCCTGCGCCAGGCCGCACCACAGGATCAGCAGCAGCAGGGCGCGGCGCATCATGGCGCCAGCTCTTTAAATACCGCCACCAGCTCCAGCAGATTACCGGCGCCGGTTTTGCGCTGGATGTTTTTCTTGTGCGTGCTGACGGTCTTGTTGCTGATGTGCAGCCGGTCGGCGATCTGCAGGTTGGACAGCCCCTGGCTCAGCAAACCCAGCACCTCGAGCTCCTTGGGCGTGAGCAGCCCGCCGTCCGCCGTCGGCGCTTCTTCGGCCAGCGCGGCGGCGGGAAAACTGGCTTCACCGTCCAGCACCTGCTCGATCGCCAGCACCAACTCCGCCAGCGAGCTGCCTTTATTGACGAAACCGTCGGCGCCGGCGGCATGCGCCATGCGCGCATACACATCGGCCTCTTGCGCGGTATAGATCAGGATCTTTTGTTGCGGGTAGCGGCGGCGGATTTTTTTCAACAGCTGCAGCCCATCGACCTGCGGCAGGCCGATATCCAGGATCACCAGGCCGAAAGCGGCCTCGGCCAGCAGAGCCAACGCCTGGACGTCGTCCTGCGCCGCCTGCAGGCGGTAGGGGCGGGATGATTTCATTAGCGCCGCTTCCAGTGCGACATGAACCACCGGGTGGTCATCAACTAATAACAGAGAAGGCATGTTCAACTCGGGTCGCTTTATATTCCGATCGCTAGCATAGCGAAAAAGGAGGCTCTGCGCTCCCCTGATGAAACAGCACAATCTGCTGTTAATTTGGCGGTTCCAGCGGAGGGGGGCAAAGGTGATTTACAGCGCCATTCCCACAGGCTAGATTGTTGGGATCTACACCGTTACGCACTGCGAAATACCCCTCGATACCGAATGGAAAAGCTATGAATTACCAAAACGACGATTTACGCATTAATGATATTAAGGAACTCCTGCCGCCGGTGGCTCTGCTGGAGAAATTCCCGGCTACCGAACGCGCGGCAAAGACGGTGTCCCAGGCCCGCAGCGCGATTCACAATATCCTCCGCGGCAGCGACGATCGCCTGCTGGTGGTGATTGGCCCTTGCTCCATCCACGATACCCAAGCCGCCAAAGAGTACGCGGGGCGCCTGCTGGCGCTGCGTGAAGAACTGAGCGGCGAGCTGGAAGTGGTGATGCGCGTATACTTCGAAAAACCGCGCACCACCGTGGGCTGGAAAGGCCTGATCAACGATCCGCAGATGGACAACAGCTTCAACATCAACGACGGCCTGCGCCTGGCGCGCAAACTGCTGGTGGAGATCAACGACAGCGGTCTGCCGGCCGCCGGCGAATTCCTCGACATGATCACGCCGCAGTACCTGGCGGATCTGATGAGCTGGGGCGCCATCGGCGCGCGCACCACGGAATCGCAGGTGCACCGCGAGCTGGCCTCCGGCCTCTCGTGCCCGGTCGGTTTCAAGAATGGCACCGACGGCACCATCAAGGTGGCGATCGACGCCATCAACGCCGCCGGCGCGCCGCACTGCTTCCTGTCGGTGACCAAGTGGGGTCACTCGGCGATCGTTAATACCAGCGGCAACGGCGACTGCCACATTATTCTGCGCGGCGGCAAAGAGCCGAACTACAGCGCGGCGCACGTGAAGGACGTCAAAGCCGGCCTGAGCAAAGCCGGGCTGCCTGCGCAGGTGATGATCGACTTCAGCCACGCCAACAGCAGCAAACAGTTCAAAAAGCAGATGGACGTGAGCGCTGACGTTTGCGGGCAGATTAGCGGCGGTGAAAAAGCGATCATCGGCGTGATGATCGAAAGTCACCTGGTGGAAGGTAACCAGAACCTCGAAAGCGGCGAACCGCTGGTTTACGGCAAGAGCGTGACCGACGGCTGCATCGGCTGGCAGGACACCGAAACCGTGCTGCGCGATCTGGCGGCGGCGGTGAAAGCGCGCCGCGGATAACCGCAAACAATGACAAGGGCCCGATAACGGGCCCTTGTTTTATCCTTGCCATTACACTTCTCTATATTCCACGACTTTAAGGCTTACAGTTAATAGGCCAATTAAGTCCTTAAGCGACCCTCTTCGCATTATTCCTATTTAAGAAAAGAATAATTGTCACTACTCGCGGCATTGTGCTTATATAAGACGCTTTTTTTATTCCATAAACCCCGCAGGCCTAATAAGTGGGGAGTGGTATGACCTTATTCCTTTCAGGATGAAAGAATTATGACAAACAATACCTCGCAGCCGCTGGGGCTGCACCGGATTAAATTCCATGGGAAAGGTGGTGAGTACTTCGCTATTTGGTTAGTCAATGCATTATTGACCGCCCTGACCCTGGGCATCTATTCCGCCTGGGCGACGGTGCGCCGTCGCCGCTATTTTTACGGCAACACGGAATTGGACGGCGATCGTTTCGACTACCATGCACAACCGCTGCAAATTCTGAAAGGGCGGCTGTTGGTGATCGGCGGCATCATCGTGTTTTATATCTTGCTGATGATAACACCCCTGCTGGGGCTGCTGGCTTTGCTGGTGTTGCTTGCCCTGCTGCCGTGGATCGTTATCCGCAGCTGGCGCTACAATGCGATTATGTCGAGCTATCGCGGCGTGCGTTTTAATTATGTCTGCCGCACCGGGCGCGCCTATTGGGCTTTACTATTCTGCCCGTTATTGCTGATTATCGGGCTGTATGTCGGTCTGATCATCTTGCTCGGCATTGGCAGCGGTCTTGGCAGCATCAACGCCATCGCTTTTATGCTGGTGCTGACGCTGATTTTGGCCGTGCCGGCATTTGCGGCGGTAAACGGCATTATTAGCGCACTGCAGCATGATTTGTACGTTAATAACCTGTTTTTCGGAAAGACACCGTTTATTGCCGAACTGAAGAAATCGGCCTTTATCAAATTTGCCTTGATTGGCCTGCTCATATTCCTGCCGTTCATGTTGGTCGCGCTGGTGTGCATCGGTTCGTTCTTCCTTACCCTCTATCAGATGGTGTTGATGGGCATGTTAACCAATGAAGCCATTGATGTGCTGGTGCTGGATAATATCAGCAGCCTTCTGCTGATGATGGTGGTGCTGCTAATTGGCGCGCTGGTGGCCAGCAGCTACCAGGTCGTTGCCCAGCGCAACTATCTGTTTAACCAGGCAAGGCTGAACGGCGACATCAAGCTGCATTCCTCAATGAAAACGCTGCCGTATATGGGACTGTTGATCACCAATACCCTGATTACCCTGTTCTCGCTCGGTTTGGCGGCGCCGGTGGCGGAAGTGCGTCATGCCCGTTATCTGGCGGCCTGCACGGCGGTTGAAGGCGATCTGGCGCTGCTGGACATTACGGCGCATCAGGAAACCGCCAACAGCGCGGTGGCCGAAGAAGCGCTGCAGGCGCTGGATCTGGGCGGCAACTTCTGAGGCGCCGATGATCCTTGAAGGCGCTTATCAGTTGCCGGGACGGGCCGCACGTGAGGCGGCTCGTCTGCTGGTGAACGAAAGCGGCGAAGGCGTGACGTTGCAGCGGCAGGATGAACAGCGTTACATCCCGCTGACGGACATCACCGTTTCTGCCGCGCTGGGCAATATTCCGCTGACGCTCACCTTCAAGGGCGGCGGGCGCTTTGTGCCTGACGACGACGCGGCCTTTCGCCGCTGGTTCTATCAACGCCGTTCGCCGGGGTGGGTGCATCGCCTGGAACGCCATAAACGCGGCGTCGCCCTGGCGCTGCTGATGACGCTGCTGGCGGTAGTGGCTTACGTTTACGTGGTGCTGCCGTGGGCGAGCAGCGAGATCGCCATGCGCATCCCCACCTCGGTGGAACAGACGCTGGGCGAACATACGCAGACGTTTTTGGACCAGAGCGGCTTCGCGCCCTCCGCACTGCCGGCCGAACGGCAACGGGCGCTGCAGCAGTTGTTCCGGCAGGTGATGCCGGCCGAGATGCGCCAGGAGCGCACGCCGCTCTCGCTGAAGCTGATGGCGGCGCCCGGTGCGCCGAACGCCTTTATGTTGCCGGACGGCACGCTGGTGCTCAGCGATAGCCTGGTC
Source organism: Serratia sp. JKS296 (assembly GCF_900215445.1). Lineage (NCBI taxonomy): Bacteria > Pseudomonadati > Pseudomonadota > Gammaproteobacteria > Enterobacterales > Yersiniaceae > Serratia > Serratia sp. JKS296. Next base: position 3,734,876 of record NZ_OCMX01000001.1, on the reverse strand, counting down.
ACCTTGTCAAAAAACGACGATGGCTTGGCGGCGGTGATGCTGCATGAGATGGGGCATCACGCCCATCGTCACCCGATGCGCATGTTGGTGCGTTCGTCACTGGTGGCGTTGACGCTGATGTGGATGACGGGTGACGTCAGCGGCATCGGCGACACGCTGCTGCAGTCCGCATCCTTCGTGAATGAGATGCAGTTTTCTCGCGGGATGGAGCGTGAGGCGGATGCGTTTGCGATAGCGGAAATGCAGCGCCAGGGGCGGTCGTTGGCGGAAATGGCGACGATCTACCGCGCGTTGGCGCAGGCGCCTGAACGAGAAAAGGCCGATGACTGGGCGCTGCCTGCCTGGCTCAGCACCCATCCGGCGATGCAGGAACGGCTGGACGCGGTGAACGAGGCGATGGCGCAGCAGCAATAAAAAAGCCCCCGGTGAAAACCGGGGGCTTTTTCGTGAACGGGCGAAATTACTTCGCTTTACCCTGGTTCGCTACGGCCGCCGCTTTTGCTGCGATCTCGTCGGCGTTACCCAGGTAGTAACGTTTGGTTGGTTTGAAGTTCTCGTCGAACTCATACACCAACGGCACGCCGGTTGGGATGTTCAGCTCGAGGATTTCATCTTCGCTCAGGTTATCCAGGTATTTCACCAGCGCGCGCAGGGAGTTGCCGTGCGCCGCAACGATCACGCGCTCGCCGCTCTTGATGCGTGGCAGGATCTCTTCGTCCCAGTAAGGGATAACGCGATCGATGGTCAGCGCCAGGCTTTCGGTCAGCGGCAGCTCTTGCTCGCTAAGCGAGGCGTAGCGCGGATCGTGGCCAGGGTAACGTTCGTCTTCTTTGGTCAGCTCAGGTGGGGTCACCGCGAAGCCGCGACGCCATTGTTTCACCTGCTCGTCGCCGTATTTTTCCGCGGTTTCCGCTTTGTTCAGACCCTGCAGCGCGCCGTAGTGACGTTCGTTCAGCTTCCAGGATTTTTCGGTTGGCAACCAGGCTTGATCCAGCTCGTCGAGGATGTTCCACAGGGTGTGGATCGCGCGCTTCAGTACGGAGGTGTAAGCGAAGTCAAAAGTGAAACCTTCCTCTTTCAACAGCTTGCCTGCTGCTTTCGCTTCGGTGCGGCCCTTGTCGGACAGATCAACATCATACCAACCGGTGAAGCGGTTTTCTTGGTTCCACTGGCTTTCGCCGTGACGCACCAGAACCAGCTTAGTTACAGCCATAGCTTAACTCCTTAATAATCTGACATTTCAATGATAACGAAAATCATTATATTGCCGCGGGCCGGGGCTCGGCAATCGATAGTGTCTAACCATAGCCAATTTCTTGCCGCAAAGTAAGGGCTGGCGAAAGGAAAAAGCTGAATCGTTCAGGCTGATGCGTAAGGGGGAGAAACGGCGCGTCGGAATCGCTCCGGACGCGCCGTGGCAGAGGGGAAATCAGGCCGATTTTTTCAGGCAGTTGCTCATGAAGGTTTTACGCGCGTCGCCCTTCAGATCCTTGGTCTTGGCGTCGGCATTGCAGCTTTTCATTTTCTGCTGCTGCGGCGTCAGGGTTTTGCCGGACGCAGCGGCGCCTTCGGACTTCAGACAGGTGCTCATAAAGGTGGAGCGATCGGCGCCTTTCAGCGACTTGGTGGATGCCTGCTGGTTGCAATCGGTCATGCGTTTCTGTTGGGCCGCCTGCGCCGGCGAAGGCGTTTTCGTCGCCGTCGTCGCGTCGGCCGCCATCAGATTGGTGCTCAGCATTAAGCCCGCCAGCAATGGAAGTGCAGTAATCAGACGCATAGGTGTTCCTTCAGCTATTGATTGGCCGCCATCGGCCGAAAATGGTGACGTTGCACAAGGCGTTGTGCTTATCACGGTAGCCTGAGTGTAGTGCGCGCTTTGGAATAAGGGAAGGTGGGCGCCGGTGGGGGGATGGCGCTAAAAGGTAAGCATTTATAACAAATTGCCCCCGGCCGCACGGCGAGGGGCGTCGCGGGTCAGATAGGATAAAACTGATAATGCGTGGCGCTGCGGTAGCGGCTCCCCGGTTGCAGCCAACAGTCCGGCTGCGGCCACTCGGGATGGTGCGGGCTGTCCGGCAAAAACTCGCTCTCCAGCGCCACGCCGGCATGGTTGGCGTAGCTGCCGCCATCGCGCGCCGGCGTGCCGGCCAGATAATTGCCGCTGTAGAGCTGCAGCGCAGGCGCGTCGGTGAACACGCTCATTTGCACTTGCCCGTCGGCGGACCACAAATGCGCCGCCGGGCTCTCCAGCGCCCCACAGGTACGCTGCAGCAGAAAGGCGTGATCGTAGCCTTTCACCCGCTGCTGGTCGCGATCGCGCAGGAAATCCTGTAACAACGTTTTCGGCTGACGAAAATCCATGCCGCTGCCGTCCACCGCCGTCAGATCGGCACAGGGAATGCCCTCGGCGTCGACGGGCAGGTAGCGATCGGCGAACAGCTGCAGCCGTTGGGCGCGGGCGTCGGTGCCGGCGCCGTCGAGATTGAAATAGGCGTGGTTGGTCAGATTGACCGGGCAGGGGCGATCGACCTGCGCCAGGTAGTTGATTTCCAGACGATTATCCGAGGTCAGGCGGTAACAAACCTGCACGTCGAGATTGCCGGGGAAACCCTGATCGCCCTCCGCCGAGTGCAGCGCATAGCAAACCTGTTGCGCCTCGTGCTGTACCCGGCGCCAGCGGCGGGCATGGAAACCGTCGGGGCCGCCGTGCAGCTGGTGGGCACCCTGATTGGCGGCCAGCGCATGGGGTTTCCCGTCGATGGGCAAACTGGCGTTGGCGATGCGGTTGGCGTAACGGCCGACGGTGGCGCCCAGATAGGCGCCTTGATGCGGGTAGTCCGCCGGGCTGCGGCAGCCGAGCAGCAGTTCGCGTTTTTCACCGGATTTGAGCGGCAAGACGGCGGACAGCCAGGTGGCGCCCCAGTCCATCAGCGTCACCGTCATGCCGTCGGCGTTTTGCAGCTGTGTCAGCTGGTAAGGCTGCCCATCGGGCGCCGCTGCCGTGGTTGCCGTCAGCATGTACCGGCCCCCTGCGAAGCCTGGCAGACATAGAAGGTTTCCTGCAATCCGCCGGTTTGCCGCGGATACTCGTGCGCCACGGCGGCACGCACCGTCTCCACGAGATCCTGCGGCATCAGCGCGACGATGCAGCCGCCAAAGCCGCCGCCGGTCATGCGCACGCCACCGCGCGGGCCGATCGTCGCTTTGACGATCTCGACCAACCGATCGATCGGCGGCACGGTGATTTCAAAATCATCGCGCATCGAGGCGTGGGACTCCGCCATCAGCCGGCCCATGCGCTGCAGGTCGCCTGCCGCCAGCGCGTCGGCCGCCGCCAGCGTGCGGGCGTTCTCACTGATGACATGGCGCGCGCGTTTGGCCACCAACGGATCCAACTGATGTTGACGCGCTGCAAACTGTTCCGGGCTGACGTCGCGCAGCGCCTTGACGCCGAAGAACCGCGCCGCTTCTTCGCACTGTGTGCGGCGGGTGTTGTACTCGCTGTCCACCAGCCCGCGCTGCACATTGGAGTTGATGATCACCACCGCGACGCTGTCCGGCATCGGCACCGCACGGGTCTCCAGCGAGCGGCAGTCGATCAGCAGAGCGCTGTCGCGCCGGCCGAGCGCGGAGATCAACTGGTCCATGATGCCGCAGTTGCAGCCGACGAACTGGTTCTCCGCCTCCTGGCCGTTCAGCGCCAGCGCCACGCCGTCCAGCGGCAGCTGATAGAGCGCCTGCAGCGCCTGGCCCACCGCCACCTCCAGCGCGGCGGAGGAGCTGAGCCCCGCCCCTTGCGGCACATTGCCGGCGATCACCAGATCCGCGCCGCCGAAGTCGGCGTTGCGGCGCTGAAGATGTTTCACCACGCCGCGCACATAGTCGGACCAGCGCTGATCGGGGTGGCTGACGATCGGCTCGTCGAGCGAGAATTGATCCTGCTGATTCTGATAATCGGCGGCCAGCACGCGGATCTGGCGGTCGTCGCGCTTGGCGCAGGCGATGACGGTTTGGTAATCGATGGCGCAGGGCAGCACGAAGCCGTCGTTGTAATCGGTATGCTCGCCGATCAGGTTCACCCGCCCCGGCGCCTGGATGGTCAACGCCGGCGCGTAGCCGAAGTGCTCGGTAAACAGGGAATGGGTAAGCGGTTTCAGGCTCATGCTTGGGCTCCGGCTTCACGGTAATGAATATCACTGACGGCGCGCAGACGCTCTGCGGCCTGTTCGGCGGTCAGGTCGCGCTGGGTTTCCGCCAGCATCTCGTAACCGACCATAAATTTGCGCACGCTGGCTGAACGCAGCAGCGGCGGATAGAAATGGGCGTGCAGCTGCCAGTGCCGGTTGTCGGCGCCGTTGAACGGCGCGCCGTGCCATCCCATCGAATAGGGGAAGGAACACTGGAACAGGTTGTCGTAGCGGCTGGTCAGCTTCTTCAGCGCCAGCGCCAGATCGCGGCTCTGCGCCGCGCCGAGTTCGGTGATGCGCTGCACCGCCGTTTTCGGCAGCAGCAGCGTTTCAAACGGCCAGGCGGCCCAGTAGGGCACCACCGCCAGCCAGTGTTCGGTGTTCACCACGATGCGTTCGCCTGCGGCCAGCTCGCGCTGTGCATAATCCAGCAGCAGCGGGGAGGCATATTCCCGGAAATAGTCGTGCTGCAGGCGATCTTCGCGTTCGGCCTCGTTCGGCAGAAAACTGTTGGCCCAGACCTGCCCGTGCGGGTGCGGGTTGGAGCAGCCCATCGCCGCGCCTTTGTTTTCGAACAGCTGTACCCAGGGGTAGTGCTTGCCCAGCTCATCGGTTTGCGCCTGCCAGGCGGCAACCACTTGCTCCAGCGCCGGCAGCGTCAGTTCGGGCAGGGTCTTGCTGTGATCGGGAGAGAAGCAGATCACCCGGCTGACGCCGCGCGCGCTTTGGCTGCGCATCAGCGGATCCTGGCTGTCGGGCGCCGGCGGCGTATCGCTCATCAGCGCGGCGAAATCGTTGGTGAAAACATAGGTACCGCGATAATCCGGATTGCGATCGCCGGTGACGCGCGCGTTGCCCGGGCACAGGAAACAGTCGGGATCGTGCGCCGGCAGCGTTTCTGTGGGGACGGCCTCCTGCTGGCCCTGCCAGGGGCGCTTGGCGCGGTGCGGTGAGACCAGCACCCACTGGCCGCTCAGCGGATTGTAGCGGCGGTGCGGATGATCGATAGGGTTAAATTCCGTCATACGGTTCCTTTCTTGGCGCCGACGAAAGTGTAATCGCTTCCAATTACCGTCTTGAGACGCCCGTTGCTGAACAGGGAGAGGCTGTTGCGCAGAAAGATAGCACGCCCGCGGCGGTAAAAAGGTGATCTAACGCGAAAAATGGAATCGCTTACACTTCATTGCAAAGTGCAGGAGGGGCGAAGAAAAGCAGGCGGCAACGTGATTGAGGGCATTGCGGTGAAGTGCCGGTGATAGCGTTTTCACCCGACCAGCCGGCAGAGAGGGGCTCTCTGCCGGCTTCAGCCGTTAAGAATGCTGGTACAGCGGATAGGTGAAGAACAGCAGATGGGTCAGATTAAGCCCGAAATGGAACAGAATCGGCACCCACAGACGGCCGCTCCACATCCACGCCATGCCGTAGATCACCCCGGCGAGGGTCGCGAAGATCACCATCAGCGTACCGCCCGCCAGATGCGCGGCGCCGAACACCAGGGAGGCGACGATCAGCGCCGGCCAGGCGCCCAGCCACTGGCTGAGGCGCTGTTGCAGGTAGCCGCGAAACAGCGCTTCCTCGGCCATGCAGACAAAGAACAGGTTCGCCATCACGAAAGGCAGGATCCAGGCGGGCGCATGCCACTCAATTTTTAAGCCGCCCAGCGCGACGGCCAGCAGCAACAGCGCCGGCACGGCCAGCAGCAGCGCAATCCAGCCCGCTCTGCTGGCGTTGCCGCCGCGTTCGGCGGAAAACAGCGTGGGCAAGCAGGCGAACAGCAGGAAGGGCACCATCGCCTTATCGAAGTTGTAATACATGGTGAACGGCGCGCTGAGCGGACCGGCTTTTTCGCCGTCGATCATCAGTTGATTGTGGATGCCGGGCACCAGGTGCAAGAACAGCGCCACGCAGCCGGCGGCCACCAGCCCTTCGAGCGCAATCGCCAGATTACGCTGCGCGCGAAAATGGTGGCGCAACCCCGCCAGCGCTACGATCGCCAGCAGATAACTCAGGCTGAGCGGCGTCAGTACCCCATGATAAAGCCCCATGCCCGCCGAGGCGGCCAGGATCACCCAGGCTATCAGCCGATTAAACGGCAAGAAAAATAACGAAGCAGCCAGTACGCCCCACATGATATGTCCCTTTAAATATGTACACGGCGCTCAGCGCCTTTGCGGCGTGCGATGATGGCAAAATTGAGCGCTAGAGCGGATAGTAGCACACCAGGATGACGCTAAAGGTCGGGGCAGTGATGCATTTGTGCATGATGCCGGCCCACACGACCGGCGGCGAGGAGGGTTAGCCTTTCATCCATGCCTGCGAACGGGTGATTTCGGCCAGGTTTTGCAGGGTATCCAGGCTCTGCTGGTGGATCTCCTGCGTGGGGGCCGCGCACAGATCGTGCAGCACGGTCACCTGAAAGCCGGCGTCGTGCGCCTGCCGCGCGGTGCTCTCGATGGCGAGCGGCGTGCTGATGCCCGCCAGCAGCAGATGGTGGCACCGATGTTGCCGCAGCCAGGCTAACAAATTGTTACCGGAGAAAGCGCTGACTGCCGTTTTTTCAAACTGCAGATCGGTCTCTTCCTGATGCAGTTCGGGCATCCAGCGGCAGCCCGGGCCGTTTAACCGCAGCGCGCCGATCTGCTTGAGATGGTTGAACAGCGGCGAATGGGGCGGAATGTCATGATAATCGTCGGCGAATCCCACCCGCACCCAAATCACCGGGATTTTTCGCACCCGGGCATAGGCCGCGGCGGCATTGACGTTGGCGAGCAGGTGGGTCGCCGCCACCTGTTCGTGGCAGTGGTTGGCGCGCCCTTTGGGCCCGATCAGATCTTCGATCAGGTCGATGATAATCAACGCAGCGGACATGGCGTCTCCAGAAATGGCCTTCTTCCTTTCTATGATAAAAGGCCAAATGTGATGTGCTGCGGTGAAGTGTTGCCGGATATGTTTACGCCGCGTTTCAGGCGGAGGCCGCCTCCAGCCGTTGCTGTTGGTAACCATAGCCGCCTTCGCCGTCGGGCACGAAGCTGAGGCGGTGAGTGATGCACTGCGGCGCATCTTCGGCATGGTGCGAGACAAACAGCAACTGGGTGGCGCCCTGGCCGATCAGCACGTCGATAAAGCGGCGCACCAGCTGGCGATTGAGCGGATCCAGCCCCTGCAGCGGCTCGTCGAGGATCAGCAGCGCCGGGTGTTTCACCAGCGCGCGGGCGATCAGCGCCAGCCGCTGTTGGCCCCAGGAAAGGCTGTGGAACGGGGCGTCACCGCGCGCGCCGTTGAGCCCGAGCAGCGCCAGCCATTGCTCTGTCAGCTGCCGCTGACGATCCGAGACCGCCTGATAAATGCCGATCGAATCGAAGAACCCTGACAGCACCACGTTGCGCACGCTGGTGTTGACGCGATAATCCAGATGCAGGCTGCTGCTGACGTAGCCGATATGGCGTTTGATTTCCCAGATGGTTTCCCCGCTGCCGCGGCGGCGGCCGAACAGCGTCAGATCGTTGCTGTAGCCCTGTGGATGATCGCCGGTGATCAAGCTGAGCAGCGTGGATTTGCCGGCGCCGTTCGGGCCGACGATCTGCCAGTGCTCGCCGGGGTTAACCTGCCAGTCGAGATGATTGAGGATCGGCCGATCGTTATAGCTGACCACGCCGTCGCGCAGGACGATCAGCGGCCGATCCGCCGGCAGGGCCACTTTTTGCGTCGGATCCTCGGTTTCCGGCAGCGCCAGCCCGCTGAGGTTTTCGCTGTGCGCCAACTGCGCCACCAGCGCGTCCGCCATTACCTGGCTGCGCGGCCCGCGGCTGGTCAGGGTGCAGTCCGCCAGCACGCCGACCTGGCGGACAAAATCCGGTATTTCGTCGAACCGGTTGAGCACCAGCACCACGGTTTGGCCCTGGGCGGAAAGCTCGCTCAGCAACGCGGCGAGCTGCGCGCGCGAGTGCACGTCCAGCCCGTCGAAGGGTTCGTCGAGGATCAGCAGGTCGGGCTCGGGCATCAGCGCCCGGCACAGCAGGGTCTTGCGCGTTTCGCCGGTGGAGAGGTATTTGAAGCGGCGCGTCAGCAGGGCGGTGATGCCGAACTGCGCGGCCAGCCGCTCACAGCGCGCGGCGTCTTTCACCTCTTCCTGAATGATCTCCGCCGCGGTGCGGCCGGTGTCGTCTTCGTCCGCGCTGAGCAGATCGGTGTTGTTGCGTTGCCACTCGTCGCTGACCATTTTTTGCAGCTGTTCGAAGGAGATGCGCACCGCGTGCTGAAAGTCGCTGCGGCGCTCGCCGCTCAGCAGAAGCAGTTCGTTGGCCAACGCGCGCGCCAGGGCGGATTTGCCGCTGCCGTTGGCGCCGACGAAGGCCCAGCTGTCGCCGGCCTGGATTTCCAGCGCGTCCAGCGTCAGGGTGCGGGTATCGCTTAAGCGGAATGAACCTTGCGAAATATGCAACGACGACATCACCTGTTCCTTTTTTTGCAATTATTTGCCTTAGAAATAGGCGTATTGCAGGGGGATGTCAATCAACAAAAATGCAACGTTACGTTGCGCTTAACACAACGTGGCGACAATCACGTGGTCGGCGTTGAACAGGGCGTGTACGGCGGCGCCGACGCTCAGCTGCAGGCGCTGCAACTCCGCCGTCGTCAGCGTGGCGCACAGGGTTTCGCCCCCCGCCAGCGTCACCAGCACCTCGCTGTGTTCGGCGCCCGGCTGAATGCCGGCCACCACGCCCGCCAGCGCGTTATCCGCGTCGGCATGTTCCGCCGTCTCGACGCTTAACCGCACCCAGGGCGCCTTGATCAGCGCCAGCACCTCTTTGCCCGGCGTCAGTTGCAGCCGGTCGGCGCTTTGCTGGGTGATGGCCGCCGTCAGGCGAGTGCTGCCGTCGTTCAACAAGATCGCCAGATGCTGCTGCACCTGCTGATGATCGCGCTCGATGACGGTGCCGAAAAATTGATTGCGCGCGCTGGTTTGCAGCGAGAAGCGCGAGATGGCCGCCAGCAGACTGTCGAGCGGCAGATCGTCCTGCTGCAACACATCGAAGGCCTTTTGCTGCACCTGGCCCAGCAGGTCATACAGCTGGATCAGCCGTTGGCCGTAGTGCGTCAGCTGCGCGCCGCCGCCGCCTTTTCCGCCGGTGGCGCGGTCCACCACCGTGTGTTCCGCCAGTTGGTTCATCTCATTGATGGCGTCCCAGGCGCTTTTGTAGCTGATGCCCGCCAGTTTGGCGCCCTGGCTGATGGAGCCGGTGTGCTGTACCTGTTTCAGCAGCGCGATGCGGCGCGGATCGGCGAACAGCTTTTGCTGGAGTTTGAGAGTCAGAAGAATTTCGGCCTGCATAGCGCATCCTGTCGGCGGCAAAAATCTTATTGTCGCCGATTTGGCGACAAAGCGCCAAACGCAGTGCGCTGGAGAGCGGGGGTAATAAAGACTGGTATTGTTTTATTGTTATAATATAACATAACAGAAAAACAATAAGGCTTTACGCCGGCTGCGGCCGGTTTTTATTTCACCACAGGGATGCACCACATGAGTACGACACGCCGGCGTCTTGGCACGCCCAGAAAATCTTTATGCCTTGCCGCCTGGGTCGGCGGCGCACTGACGGCGCCGCTGGCTTTCGCCGCCGACTGCGATAAAGCCCGCAATGCCACGGGATGTGAAGAACATCTCACCGTGGAGGCGGCGGCCTCCGCCGGGCGTTACGATGCGTTGAACGCCCTGAGCCGCAGCGCGTCACAGCTCGGGCTGAGCGCTCGGGAGACGCCGCGCAGCGTCGATATCATCCGCGCGCGAGCGATCCAACAGCGGGGCGATCGCTCGCTGGCCGCCGCCGTCGAGCGCGCCACCGGTCTGTCCGGCGTCGCTTCGCCAACGTTGTCCAACAACTTTTCCGCGCGCGGTTTTCGGCCGATCGCCTGGCTGTATAACGGCGTAGAGATGCCCGGCAGCACGCTGCAGCTGGGCGATCCGGCGCATTACGACAGCATCGAGGTGCTGCGCGGGCCGGGGTCGGCATTGAACGGGCTGAGCGCCGCAGGCGGCAGCGTCAACCTGATCTCGCGGCGGCCGACCTTCAGCCGCCAGCCGGTTGAACTCGACTATGGCTTCGGCAGCTACCGCAGCCAGCGTCTGCATCTGGGGGCCGGCGGCGCGCTGGTGGACGATGCGGTGGCGTACCGGTTAGACGTCAGCGGCAACGACAGCGGCAGCAACGTGCAGTATGAACGCGATCGGCAGAAGCGGGTTTCCGGCTCGCTGCTGTTTAAATTGACGGACGATGCGTTGCTGACGCTGAGCCTGGACCGCATGCTCAACCGCACCAACAACCCTTACTACGGCACGCCGCTGCTGAATGGGCGCATTGCCGGCGAGCTGCGCGACATCAATTACAACAACCTGACCGACAGCCGCATCCAGAGCAACGCCACCGCGTTTCAGGCCAGTCTGGACTGGTTTATGACGCCCGAAGTGGAGTGGCATAACCAATTCTATTACTACAGCGGCTTTCGCGAATGGCGCAACGTCGAACGTTTCCGCGTCGCGGCGGCGGCTCGGCCCGGCGACGTCAACCGCGACTCTTTCGGCGCTCTGGCGCACGACGACGATCTGATCGGCAACCGCAGTTCGCTGGTGTTCGATCGCGTTATCGCCGGTTTCGATAACCGGTTGCTGGTCGGCTTCGATCTGAGCAAGCGGCATTTTCAGTACTACTCCAACGGTTTCCCCGGCTCCGAGGACGTGCCGCTCGGCGCGCCGCCCAGAGAACCGTTCGCTCAGGGCACCGCCAGTCAACGCGCGCCGGTGCGCCACGTTACTCAGAATCAGTACGCCGCTTTTCTTGAAGATCGCTTCAGCCTGACCGAGCGTTTAGCGTTGCTGGGCCAACTGCGCTACAACCATATGGACATGGACTGGCGCTTCCAGGGGCCGCAGGAAGACAGCCGCGCGCGCACCTATGTTTTCAGCACCTGGAGCCTGGGCCCCAGCTATGCGCTGACCGATAACCTCACGCTTTACGCCAACTACACCACCGGCCAGGAGCCGGGCAACGATCTGTTCTTCCTCAGCCCGACGCAGACCGATCTGCCGCTGACGCGAGCGCGCCAGTGGGAGGCCGGCGCCAAAGGGCAGTTTTGGGATCACAAGGGCGAGGCGACGCTGGCGCTGTATGAACTGCGCAAGGACAACCTGTTTGTGCCCGATGCGCAGCGGCCGGATGCGTTGAACGCGGTAGGCAGGCAGACGTCGCGCGGCATCGAGCTTGGCGTGGTGCTGCGTCCCGACGATCGTTGGGAGCTGGCCGGCAACGCCGCCTATACGCACGCCCGCTACGACGATTATCGCGGCGGCAGCCCGCTGCGCAGCTACAACGGCAATCGCCCGGCCTATATCCCGGACTGGACCGCCAACCTCAGCGTGCATTATCAGGCGACGGAACGTTTGGGGCTGGCTTCTTCGCTGCGCTATGTCGGCAGCAGTTACAACGACGACGCCAACCAGCGCAAGATGCGTGCGTACACCACGCTTGATCTGGCGGCGGATTATCAGCTGACGCCGATCGTCGATGTCGGTTTCCGCATTCGCAACGCCACCAACCAGCTGTACGCCTATCAGCGCACCTACCCGGATCAGGCGCTGATCGCGCCGCCGCGCAGCTATGAAACCTTCGTGTCGGTCAGGTTCTGACGTCGTGAAACGTTCGCTTTACCTGTTGTTGTGCGCCCTGGGATTGGGCTGGGGCGTGCCGCTGCACGCCTATGCCGTCAGCCTGCACAATTGCGGGGCAATGCGCGATTACCCGCAGCCGCCGCAGCGGGTGCTGGTCTACGCCAATCCGGCGCTGGAAAACCTGCTGGCGCTGGGGCTGGCTGGCCGTGCGATCGGCGTGGTCGGGTATGACCGCACGCGCGATCCCGCGCCGACGGCGTCGGCCGATACGCTGCGGGCGCCCGCCGGCCCGGCGCCGCCCACGGCGGAAGCGTTGCTGCTGATGCGGCCGGATTTTGTCTATTCGGCCAGCTATTACTGGCTGCACAGCCCGGAAACGCCCGATCGGGCGCGGTTGGCGGAATGGGGCATCGACACTTATCTCTCCCCCGGCGCCTGCAGCGGCCAGCAAAGCGCGATCGCCGCCGCGCTGACGTTCGAAGACATTTTCACCGAGCTGCGGGAGCTGGCGCGCATTTTTAACGCTGGCCGCGCCGGTGAAGCGCTGCTCGCGCGGCTGCGCGAGCAGCTGAAGGCGCTCGAACCGCAGCGCGCGCCATTGCCGCATCGGCGTCTGCTGTGGTGGTATGCCGGCACGCAGACGCCCTACGTGGCGGGTTGCTGCGGCGCGCCAGGTTTGCTGAGCCGCAGCGTCGGCAGCGAGAACCTGTTCGGCGATCTGCCCGAGCTGTGGCCGACGGTATCCTGGGAGATTATCGCCGCCCGCGATCCGGATGCGATCGTGCTTGGCGATCTGCCGCGCGGTGGCTTCGGGGACAGCGCGGCCGACAAGATCGCCTTTCTGGAGCATCACCCGCTGACCGCTACGCTGCGCGCCGTACGTCAGCGGCGCTACGTGATCCTCCCCGGTTACGACATGGACCCTTCCGCCCGCACCGTGGCGGCGCTGGGCCGTTTGATTCGGGGCCTGGCGGCCTTGCCGCCGCAGACTCCGACGCTTTCCAACAAGGAACCTTGATATGACTGCCGTTTCATTCTCTTCGCTGCTGGACTCCTGGGATCGCCAGCAGGCGGCTTACATCGCCGAACGCGAAGCGCGTTTTAACGCCCAGCTGGACGTGCTGGCGCTGGCCGTCGGCCAGGATTTTCACGTGCTGGATCTGGCCTGTGGCCCGGGATCGCTGAGCCTGCGTATTTTGCAGCGCTTTCCGCAGGCCAGGGTGATCGCCATCGATCTCGATCCGCTGCTGCTGGCGGTGGCGCGCGGCGCGCTGGCGGCGTACGGCGATCGGATCCGCATTCTGCAGGCCGATCTGGCGGATCCTGCCTGTTTTTCCGTGCTGTCCGGCACCACGCCGCAGGCGGCGGTGTCCAGCACGGCGCTGCACTGGCTGATGCCGGAGCAGCAGTTGGCGTTGTACCGTAACGTCGCCGGGCTGCTGGCCGCCGGCGGCGTATTCCTCAATGCCGATCATCAGCGCTATGACCACCGTCAGCCACGGCTGAAAGCGTTGGCCGAACGGCACGACGAGCAGACCCAACAACACGCCTGGGACAGCGGCGTTGAGGATTGGGATCGTTGGTTCGCCGGCGCTCTGCAATCGCCGGCCTTGGCCGCTTATCAGGCCGAGCGCGAAGCGCTGTTCGCCGGCCGGACGGTACCGCCGCCGACGCCGGTGGATTTCCAGCTCGCGGCCCTCAGACAAGCCGGTTTCAGCGAGGCGGGGACGGTATGGCAACTGTTGGACGACTATGTGATCGCAGGCTGGAAATAGCATGAGCCGGCGGTTACTGCCCGGCCGTGAGGCCGGCGGGTTGTTGCTGCTGGCGGCGGCGCTGCCGCTGGCCCTGCTGGGCGCCACCTTGTCGGGGCCCGCGCCGATCGCGTGGCACGACGCCTGGCGCATCGTGCTCGGCGTCAGCGGCGGTGCGCAGACCGATACCGAGGTGTATCAGCGCATCATCTGGTCGCTGCGGATGCCGCGCGCGCTGCTGGCGGCGCTGGCCGGCGCCGGGCTGGCGCTGGCGGGCACCGTGCTGCAGTCGCTGACCCGCAACCCGCTGGCCGATCCCTGGGTGCTGGGGATCTCCTCCGGCGCCGGCGTGGGGGCGGTGACGGTGTTGGTGTTGGGGCTGGGGGGCGGCCTATTGTCGGTGTCCGGCGGGGCGTTTATCGGCGCGCTGGCGGCGTTTGCATTGGTGATGCTGCTGGCCGGACGTTCGCTGGAGGGGGAGTCCACGCTGTTTATTCTGGCCGGGGTGGCGGTGACGCAGCTGCTCTCCGCGCTGACTTCGCTGATCACACTTTGGCAGGCGGACGCCAACACCACGCGCGGCGTGATGTTCTGGCTGCTGGGATCGTTCAGCGACGCGCGCTGGCCGCAGGTCGGGCTGTGCGGGCTGGCGCTGGCGGCGACGCTGCTGCTTTGCTGGCTGCGGGCGGGCGAACTGGACGCGCTGGCGTTTGGCGGCGTGACCGCCGCTTCGCTGGGGGTGGCGGTGGCCCCGCTGAAGCTGCTGCTGTATGTGGTGACCACCGCGCTGACGGCGGCGATCGTCGCGTTCAGCGGCGCGGTGGGGTTTATCGGGCTGACGGTGCCGCATGTCGCCCGGCGGCTGGTGGGCTCGCGGCATCGGCTGCTGTTGCCGGCCAGCGCGTTGTGCGGCGCCCTGTTCGCCGTGGCGGCGGACACGCTGGCCAGAACGCTGTTTGCGCCGCGTGAGCTGCCGGTCGGCGTGCTGACGGCGCTGCTGGGGGTGCCGATATTCCTGCTGTTGCTGTATCGAAAGGTCAATGCATGACGATTGAAAAAGCGCGATCCGGCCTGTGCGCCGAAGCGGTGAGCTGGCGAGCGGGGGCGCGCACGGTGCTGGAAAATCTCAGTTTCTGCGCCTTGCCCGGTGAGATCACCGGCGTGCTCGGCGTCAACGGCAGCGGTAAATCGACGCTGCTTAAGTTGCTGGCCGGGCTGCAGCCCGCCGCCGGCGGCCGCGTTTGGCTGGAAGGGCGCGAAATCGCCGCATTTTCCGGACGGGAACGCGCCAGACGCATCGCTTTTCTCGAGCAATCCGCCCCCGGCGCCTTCGCGCTGCCGGTGAAGGAGGCGGTATTGTTGGGGCGTCTGGCCCATGTCGGCCGCTGGCGTGGTTTTGGTTCCGAGGATCGCCGCCTCGCCGGGCAGGCGATGGAGCAAGTGGGCATCAGCCACCTGGCCGATCGCGATTGGCAGCGGCTGTCCGGCGGTGAACGGCAGCGGGTGCATCTGGCGCGCGCGCTGGCGCAGCAAACGCCGTGGCTGCTGCTGGACGAACCCGCCAATCATCTGGATATCGCCCATCAGCAGCAGTTTATGGCCTTACTGCGGCGGCTGAAACTCAGCGTGGTGGTGACGCTGCACGATCTGAATCTGGCGGCCTGTTATTGCGATCGGATCGCGCTGCTGCAGCGGGGCGGGATCGGTGCGGCAGGCGCGCCGCGGCAGGCGCTGACGCCGGAGAACATTCACGCGGTATATGGTGTGGAGGCCAAGCTGGCGGCGCCCGCCGGCTATGCGCCGCCGTTGATCTATTACCCCGCGCCGGGATGAGCGAGGCTGAAAGGGCACGTTTGGCCGATCACAATTTCGCCTCGCTGGCTAAAATAACTCCGGTTTTAGCGATTTTTTTGGGTTAGAATAACCCGATATGCGGTGAAAGGCATTTGCCGCTCAATGGGCAGTTAAGCGAGGCTATCATGTTGGAATTATTGAAAAGTCTGTTGTTCGCCGTGGTGATGGTGCCGGTGGTCATGGCGCTCATTCTCGGCCTGATCTACGGTTTTGGCGAAGTGTTCAACGTCTTCTCCAAAGTGGGCCGTTCGAAAGAAAACCGCACCCAGCACTGACCGTTCCCCATCCCGATACCCGCCGGCATCCCCCGGCGGGCATTCCTCAAGTTATCTCACGCTTTGCCGATAAACCGCATGACAAGCTTTCGCGCAACGTTATATTATTTTTTATATAACGAAGAGTGATAATGCACGTTAACTTGCGGAGAAAAACAATGAAACAGCAATGGACCAAATGGGTTGGCGGGATCGTTCTGGCATCGGGCCTGGTGGCTCAGGCTTCGGCGGCGGAAAAGATCACCGTGTTCGCCGCCGCGTCGCTGACCAACGCGCTGCAGGACATCGCCACCCAATATCAAAAAGGCAAGGACGTGCAGGTGGTTTCCTCCTTTGCGTCGTCCTCGACGCTGGCGCGCCAAATTGAGCAGGGCGCTCCGGCCGATCTGTTTATCTCCGCCGATCAGCAGTGGATGGATTACGCCATCGACAAGCAGCAGATGGTGAAAGACACCCGTTACACGCTGCTGGGCAACGAACTGGTGCTGATCGCCGCCAAGAGCGATAAACACGACAAGATTGCCATCGACAAGCAGACCGACTGGGCCAAGCTGCTCAGCGGCGGCCGCCTGGCGGTGGGCGATCCGGATCACGTGCCGGCCGGCATCTACGCCAAAGAGGCGCTGGAGCATCTGGGCGCCTGGAGCCTGCTGGAGCCGAAGCTGGCGCGCGCCAACAACGTGCGCAGCGCGATGGCGTTGGTGGAACGCGGTGAAGCGCCGCTCGGCATCGTCTACGGCTCCGATGCGGTCGCCAGCGACAAGGTGAAAGTGGTGGGCGTGTTCCCGGAAGACAGCCACAAACCGGTTGAATATCCGATGGCGATAGTGAAAGATCGTCAAACTCCGACGGTCAGCGCTTTCTATACCTATCTGAAGAGTCCGGAAGCGGCCGCTATTTTCGAACATTATGGATTCACCCCGCGTAAATGATTCTGAGCGAGTATGAGTGGCAGGCGGTTGAGCTGAGCCTGAAAGTCTCCGGTTTGGCGGTGGTCTGCAGCCTGCCGTTCGGCATTCTGATGGCCTGGGTGCTGGTGCGTTGCCGTTTTCCCGGCAAGGCGCTGCTGGATGGCGTCATTCACCTGCCGCTGGTGCTGCCGCCGGTGGTGGTCGGCTATTTGCTGCTGATCGCCATGGGGCGGCGCGGCGTCATCGGCGAGCGGCTGTACGACTGGTTTGGCTTCAGCTTCAGCTTTAGCTGGCGCGGCGCCGCGCTGGCGTCGGCGGTGGTGGCGTTTCCGCTGATGGTGCGCGCTATCCGGCTGGCGCTGGAGGCGGTGGACACTCGGCTGGAGCTGGCGGCGCGCACGCTGGGCGCCAACCCATGGCGGGTGTTTTTCACCATCACGCTGCCGCTGTCGCTGCCCGGCGTCATTGTCGGCGTGGTACTGGCCTTCGCCCGCTCGCTGGGGGAGTTCGGCGCCACCATCACCTTCGTCTCCAACATTCCCGGTGAAACCCGCACCATTCCGCTGGCGATGTATACGCTGATTGAAACGCCGGGGGCGGAGGCCGCCGCCGCGCGTCTGTGCGCGATCGCCATCGTGCTGTCGCTGGCTTCGCTGATGGTGTCCGAATGGCTGGCCCGCTGGGGCCGCAAACGGATGGGGGCGTAAATGCTGGAGCTGGACTTCTCGCAGCAGCTGGGCGACCTTAATCTCAACGTCCGCGCCGATTTGCCGGCGCAGGGCATCACCGCGATTTTCGGCCTGTCCGGCGCGGGAAAAACCTCCCTGATCAACGCCATCGGCGGCCTGACCCGTTTACAGCAGGGGCGCATCGCGCTCAATGGCCGCACGCTGGTGGATACCGCCGCGGGCCTCTGCCTGCCGCCGGAAAAGCGCCGAATCGGCTACGTGTTTCAGGATGCGCGGCTGTTCCCGCATTATCGGGTGCGCGGCAACCTGCAGTACGGCATGGCGGCCGGCATGCGCGCGCAGTTCAATACCATTGTCGAGCTGCTGGGCATCGGGCCGCTGCTTAATCGGCTGCCGTTGACGCTCTCCGGCGGTGAAAAACAGCGGGTGGCGATCGGCCGCGCGCTGCTGACGGCGCCGGAACTGCTGCTGATGGACGAACCGTTGGCCTCGCTCGATCTGCCGCGCAAACGCGAGCTGCTGCCGTATCTGGAGCGGTTGGCGCAGGACGTGAACATCCCTATCCTCTACGTCAGCCATAGCCTGGACGAGATCCTGCGGCTGGCCGAGCAGGTGATGGTGCTGGATCGCGGCGAGGTGCGCGCGTTCGGCGGGCTGGAAGCCGTCTGGGCCAGCAGCGCGCTGCGGCCGTGGCTGCAACGTGAAGATCAGAGCAGCGTGCTGCGCGTCAGCGTGATTGAGCATCATCAACGCTATGCCATGACCGCGCTGGCGCTCGGCGATCAACGGCTGTGGGTCAGCGGCATCGACGCCGAATTGGGCACCCAACTGCGCATTCGCATCAACGCCGCCGACGTCTCGCTGGTGCTGCAACCGCCGGTCAACAGCAGCATTCGCAACGTCTTGCCGGCCAAGGTCAGCGAGTGTCTGGACGTGGACGGGCAGGTGGAAGTGAAGCTGGCGGTCGGGGAACACGTGCTGTGGGCGCGGATCACGCCGTGGGCGCGCGATGAACTGGCGATCCGCCCCGGGCAGTGGCTGTACGCGCAGGTGAAGAGCGTGTCGATCAGCCGCGAGAGCCGCTAAGGCAGGCCCTCCCGGCGGGAGGGCGAAAAAACTAGAGTATGCGGGTGCGGATCACCTCGGCGATGCCCGGCTGCAGGTTATCGGCGATCACCAGATCGGCGCGTTCCTTGATCGCGTCATCGGCGTTGCCCATCGCCACGCCCAACCCGACCGCTTCCAGCATGCTGATGTCATTGTAGTTGTCGCCGAACGCCACCACCTGATCCATGCTCAGCCCCTGCGACTCCACCCATTGGCGCAGGCGTTTGCCTTTGCTGTTGCCGCCTTTGGCGATATCTACCTGATCGTGCCAGGACCATTCGCACGCCAACCCCAGCTCTTTTTCCACCGTGTCGGCAAACTCGCGCAGCGCCGGAATATCGGCGTGCGAGGTGGCGAATTTCCAGATCGCCTGCGCGTCGTCGGCCGCCTGCGTCAGGCTGCCGACCTGCAGCAGCGTCGGGCGCTGCGACGCCGGCAGGGTTTCGGCCCAGGCCAGCGAGCGAATTACATGGCCGCTCGGCTCCTGATACAGCATGGCATCGTCAACGTACATCAGCCCGTGAATGTCGGTCTGTTTGAGCATCTGCAGCACCTGCTTGGCTTGCTCCTTCGCCAAGGGATCGGCGGCCAGCACCTTTTTCTGTTGAAAATCATACAGGTAGGTGCCGTTGCAGCAGATGGCCGGGGTATCTATCTGCAGCGCCTGGTAAAACGGATGGATGGCGACGTGATGGCGGCCGGTGACCACCACCACCTGGACGCCGGCGGCGCGCGCCTGCGCCAGCGCTTCCAGCGACTGCGGTAAGATGCGTTTTTGATTGTCCAGCAGGGTGCCGTCAAGATCGAGGGCGATGACGCGGTAGCTCATAGGGTTCTCGTTATCGTTAGCCATAAAATTAATCCGATGGTACACCGGATAGCCTATGGAGAAAACCGCGTGAGCTTCCGGTGCTAAGCAGGGTTGCCATGCGACGGATGTGCGGTAAGCTAGGAGCAATCGAACGGCCTGAAACCGGTTCCTCTTTTACCCTTTGCAAGGAGAACACATGAAGCAAATCGTTTATGTCGCCAGCCCGGAGAGCCAGCAGATCCACGTCTGGCAGTTGGACGACGCCGGCGCGCTGGCGCTGCTGCAAACCGTTGACGTGCCGGGCCAGGTGCAGCCGATGACCCTTCATCCGGACAAGACCCACCTGTACGTCGGCGTGCGTCCGGCGTTCGGCATCGTTAGCTACCGCATCGAGGCGGACGGCACGCTGCAGCAGGCCGGCATGGCGCCGCTGCCGGGCAGCCCGACCCATATCTCCACCGATTTGCAGGGGCGTTACCTGTTCTCCGCCTCCTACAGCGGCAACTGCGCCAGCATCAGCCCGATCGGCCACGACGGCGTGGTGACGGCGCCGATCCAACAGATCGACGGCCTGAGCGCGCCGCACTCGGCGAACATCGATCCGACCAACCAACTGGTGCTGGTGCCGTGTCTGAAAGAAGACCGCATCCGTCTGTTCAACCTGAGCCTGGCGGGCCAGCTGACGCCGCACGCGCAGGAGGCGGTGGATATCGCCGCCGGCGCCGGCCCGCGCCATATGGCGTTCCACCATAACGACAAGTTCGCCTACTGCGTCAATGAGTTGAACGGCACGGTGGACGTGCTGGCGATTTCGGAAAACGGCGGCAAATACACCGTGACGCAAACGCTGGATATCATGCCGGACGATTTCGACGGCACCCGCTGGGCGGCGGACATTCATATCACGCCGAACGGCCGTTTCCTCTACACCAGCGATCGCACCGCCAGCATTCTGACCCTCTTCAGCGTCTCCGAAGACGGCGGCACGTTGAGCGTGGTCGGCTATTATCCGACCGAAACGCAGCCGCGCGGTTTCAATATCGATCACAGCGGCCGCTTCGTGATTTCGTCCGGCCAGAAGTCCGATCATATCGCGGTGCATGAAATTGATCAGGCCAGCGGTAAGTTGACCACGCTGGCGCGTTATCCGGTGGGCAAAGGCCCGATGTGGGTCAGCGTGCTGGCGAAGTAATTCGTCGGTCAGAGGAGTATGGAAAAAGCGCGGTTCGGTTGAGCCGCGCTTTTTTATGGGCGGGGGATCAGTTGAACATCACCGTCAGCGTGGCGCTGCCGAGGCTGTGGAAATGCACGTTAAAGCCCACCAGTGCGCCGCTGGACCCTTCATCCACCTCAATGCTTTCCACGTCCAGCGCGTGCACGGTGAACTGATAGCGGTGGCTTTCGCCATTCGGCGGCGCGGCGCCGCCGTAACCGGCCGAACCGAAGTCGGTACGGGTTTGCAGCGCGGCGCTCGGCAGCGGCGCTTTGCCGGAGCCTGCGCCCTGCGGCAGCTCACGCACGTCGGCCGGAATATTGGCCACCACCCAGTGCCACCAGCCGGAGCCGGTTGGGGCGTCGGGATCGTACAGGGTGACGACGAAGCTCTTGGTGCCCTCGGGCACGCCGTCCCAGGCCAGGTGCGGCGACAGGTTATCGCCGTGGTAGCCCATGCCGTTGAAGACCTGCGTCTGCGGCATTGTGCCGCCGTCCTGCAGATCGTTGCTGTACAAACGAAAAGCCATAATGACTCCCAGTTATCGATAAACGCGGACCCCTAAGCTAGATCTTTTCGGTGGAACAATACAACCCCTTGCGCCAACGGCGGACGGTTGATCTCGACGGTGACATGCACCAGTTCGGGATGCGCGGCCAACAGTTGGCGCACCCGATCGGCGGTGAGGGCGCGATCGGCGCTGCTCAGGGCGATGACGCAATGATATTTTCCTTTACCGATGCGGCCTACGTGCAAATCGGTCAGCGTGAGTGGGTGGCCGGAAATGGCCAGGGTCTGACGAATCTCTTGCGCCACGGGGGCGTCCATTTCGGCATCCAGCAAAATCTTCCCGCTATCGCGCATCAGGCTATAGGCCCAGGCGGCCACCATCATCGCGCCGACGATGCCCATCAACGGATCGAGCCAAGCGGCGCCCCAAAGCTTGCCGCCAAACAGCGCGACGAGGGCCAACACCGAGGTGGCGGCGTCGGCGATGACGTGGATATAGGCGGAGCGCAGGTTGAGGTCATGATGAGGGTCATCGTGGTTATCCCCGTGGTGGTGATGGTGGCCGCCGCCGCGCAACAGCCAGGCGCAAAGCAGATTGACGGCCAGCCCGATCGTACCGATGGCGATGGCTTCGTTGTAATGAATCGGGCTGGGATTCAGCAGCCGCTGCGCTGACTGGAACAGCATCAGCGCCGCCACCAGCACCAACAACACCGCGCTGGTGTAACCGGCCAGCACTTCTATTTTCCAGGTGCCGAGGCTGAAACGGCGATCCTTGGCCAACCGGCGTGCGGCGCCGTAAGCCAGCAGCGACAAGCCCAGAGCCAGCGCATGCGAGCTCATGTGCCAGCCGTCGGCCAGCAATGCCATCGAGTTAAACAGCCAACCGCCGGCGATCTCGATGACCATCATACTGGCGGTGAGTATCACCGCCCATCTGGTGTTTCTTTCGGCCAATGGGTTACCATCGTCAAAAACGTGGCTGTGCTCGCGGTGTAAAGCGGGCGCGTGAGACGTCATGGTGAAGTTCCTCAGCAAAAGGCAGTGTGCAGGAATATACTATACCCCAGTATAGTAAATAACAATCGGGCGGAAATAATGAGCCATACCCTCAGAGATCAAAAGAAGCTATTGGCGCGGGTGCGCCGCATTAAAGGGCAGGCCGAAGCGCTGGAGCGCGCGCTGGAGAGCGGTGGCGAATGTTCTGCTGTTCTGCAGCAGATCGCGGCGGTGCGCGGCGCGGTCAACGGTTTAATGGCGCAGGTGCTGGAAGGGCATGTGCGCGAACATCTGGCTGCCGCGGACGCTACGCCGCAGCAGCGCGAGCAGGACATCGAGCAATTGATGACCGTTTTACGTTCTTATATGAAGTAATCATGATTTCACTGAAAAAACGCACGCCGTGGTTCGGCTGGTTGCGCCGTTGGGCCAAAGGCATCAAACGCGATATCTACGCGCTGTGGCTGGCCGCCCGTGATAAGCGCACCCCGTGGTACGCCAAGCTGATCGCGCTGCTGGTGGCCGGCTATGCGATCTCGCCAATCGATTTGATCCCGGATTTCATTCCGGTGCTGGGCTATCTGGACGATGTGATCATCGTGCCGTTGGGCATCATGCTGGCGGTGCGCCTGATCCCCAAACCGCTGATGGCCGAGCTGCGCGAGAAGGCGCAAAAGCGCGTCGATAACCCCACCGGCCGCATGGCGGCGGTGATGATCATTTTACTCTGGCTACTGTGTCTGGGATTGCTGGCCCGCTATCTGGACCAGCATTGGTAAGGCATTAACGCGCGGCGGCGGCCACGGCGGCGGTCAGGCGGCTGAGCTGTTCCGCTTCGATGATGTAAGGCGGCATCAGGTAAATCAGTTTGCCGAATGGCCGGATCCACACCCCGCGCTCGACGAACCCGCGCTGCAGCTCGGCGACATTCACCGGTTCGCGCATCTCCACCACCCCAATAGCCCCCAGCACCCGCACGTCCGCCACCTTCGGCAGCGCCGCCAACGGCAGCAGTTCCCGCTTCAACTGGGCTTCGATGGCGCTCACCTGCGCCTGCCAGCGATTTTCCGCCAGCAGCGCCAGGCTGGCGTCCGCCACCGCACAGGCTAGCGGGTTGCCCATAAAGGTCGGCCCGTGCATAAAGCAGCCGGCCGCGCCGTTGCTGATGGTTTCCGCTACATGGCGGGTGGTCAGGGTAGCGGACAGTGTCATGTAGCCGCCGGTCAGCGCCTTGCCCAGGCAGAGAATGTCCGGCACCACCTGCGCGTGTTCGCAGGCGAACAGCTTGCCGGTGCGGCCGAAGCCGGTGGCGATCTCGTCGGCGATCAGCAGCACCTGATGGCGATCGCACAGCTCGCGCACCCGCTTGAGGTAGGTTGGGTGGTAGATGCGCATGCCGCCGGCGCCTTGCACCACCGGTTCCAGGATCACCGCCGCCACTTCACCGGCGTGCTGCTCCAGCAGCGCGGCGAACGGCGCAATGTCCTCTTCGCGCCATTCCTCATCGAAGCGGCACTGCGGCGCGGTGGCGAACAGGTGCGGCGCCAGATAGCCCTGATAGAGGCTGTGCATCGAGTTGTCCGGATCGCAGACCGACATCGCGCCGAAGGTATCGCCGTGATAGCCGTGGCGCAGCGTCAGGATGCGCTGCCGGCGCTCGCCGCGCGCCTGCCAATACTGCAGCGCCATCTTCAGCGACACTTCCACCGCCACCGAACCGGAATCCGCCAGGAACACGCACTGCAGCGCTTCCGGCGTCATCGCCACCAGCCGACGGCACAGCGAGATGGCGGCCGGATGGGTGATGCCGCCGAACATCACGTGCGACATCTTCTCCAGTTGCTGACTGGCGGCCTGATTCAGACTCGGATGGTTGTACCCGTGGATCGCCGCCCACCAGGAGGACATGCCGTCCACCAGACGCCGGCCATCCGCCAGCTGCAGCTCGACGCCGCTGGCCGACTCGATCGGGTAACAGGGCAACGGGCGGCTCATGGAGGTGTAGGGGTGCCAGATATGGCGTTGGTCAAACGCCAGGTCGGAAGCGGTGACAGACATACTTGTAAACCAAGTTGAATTAAGATTGGTTGACAGTATATCCACAATATTTAAACTGGCGACACTTTTTCGTTTTGGAGACGCCATGATGGCCGATCGCATTCACTGGACAGTAGGGCAAGCCCAGGCCCTGTTTGATAAACCGCTGCTTGAACTGCTGTTCGAAGCGCAAACCGTACACCGCCGGCACTTCGACCCGCGTCAGGTGCAGGTCAGCACGCTGCTGTCGATCAAAACCGGCGCTTGCCCGGAAGACTGTAAATACTGCCCGCAGAGCTCACGCTACAAGACCGGCCTGGAGTCGGAGCGACTGATGCAGGTCGAGCAGGTGCTGGAATCGGCGCGCAAAGCCAAAGCGAACGGCTCGACCCGTTTTTGCATGGGCGCGGCCTGGAAGAACCCGCACGAGCGCGATATGCCTTATTTGCAGCAGATGGTGCAGGGCGTGAAAGCGATGGGCATGGAAACCTGCATGACGCTGGGCACGCTGGACGGCACTCAGGCCGAGCGGCTGGCGGAAGCCGGATTGGATTACTACAACCATAACCTCGACACCTCGCCGGAGTTCTACGGCAACATCATCACCACCCGCAGCTACCAGGAGCGTCTGGATACGCTCGACAAGGTGCGCGACGCCGGCATCAAAGTGTGCTCCGGCGGCATCGTCGGGCTGGGTGAAACGGTGCGCGACCGCGCCGGGCTGCTGGTGCAGCTGGCCAACCTGCCGAAACCGCCGGAGAGCGTGCCGATCAACATGCTGGTGAAGGTGAAAGGCACGCCGCTGGCGGATAACGACGACGTCGATCCGTTTGACTTCATCCGCACCATCGCGGTGGCGCGCATCATGATGCCATCCTCTTATGTCCGCCTTTCCGCCGGCCGTGAACAGATGAACGAACAGACGCAGGCGATGTGCTTCATGGCCGGCGCCAACTCCATCTTCTACGGTTGCAAGCTGCTGACCACGCCGAATCCGGAAGAAGATAAGGATCTGCAGCTGTTCCGCAAGCTGGGATTGAACCCGCAGCAGACCGCCACCGAACACGGCGACAACCAGCAACAGCAGGTGCTGGCCAAGCAACTGCTGAACGCCGATACCGCCGAGTTTTACAACGCGGCGCCGTGATGAGCTGGCCACAACGCATCGAGCAGGCGCTGGCGGAGCGGCGTCTGAACGCCGCCTACCGCCGGCGACAGGCCACCGAGGGCGGCAACGGCCGCCAGATCCGGCTCGGCGATCGTCTCTATCTGAACTTCTCGGGCAACGACTACCTGGGGCTGAGCCAGGATGCGCGGGTGATCGCCGCCTGGCAGCAGGGCGCGCAGCGTTACGGCGTCGGCAGCGGCGGTTCGGGCCACGTCACCGGCTTTAGCGTGGCGCATCAGGCGCTGGAAGAGCAACTGGCGGCGTGGCTCGGCTATCCGCGCGCGCTGCTGTTCATCTCCGGTTACGCCGCCAACCAGGCGGTGCTGGCGGCGTTGATGCAGAAGGGCGATCGCATTTTGGCCGATCGCCTCAGCCACGCTTCGCTGCTGGAGGCGGCGGCGCAGTCGCCGGCCGAGCTGCGCCGGTTCCAGCACAATCAGCCGCAGGCTTTGGCGGATTTGCTGGCCAAACCCTGCGACGGGCAGCGGCTGGCGGTGACCGAAGGGGTGTTCAGCATGGACGGCGACGGCGCGCCATTGGCGGAACTGTACCGCTTAACCCGCGCGGCGGGCGCCTGGCTGATGGTGGACGATGCCCACGGCGTCGGCGTGCGCGGCGAGCAAGGCCGCGGCAGCTGCTGGCAGCAGGGCGTGCGCCCTGAACTGCTGGTGGCGACCTTCGGCAAGGCGTTCGGCGTCAGCGGCGCGGCGGTGCTGTGCGATGAGGCGACCGCCGAGTATCTGCTGCAGTTCGCCCGCCATCTGATTTACAGCACCGCGATGCCGCCGGCGCAGGCCTGCGCGCTGCAGGCGGCGCTGGCCTGCATTCAAGAGGGCGATGAACTGCGCGCCCGGCTGCAGGACAATATTCGCCGTTTCCGCCAGGGCGCGGCGCCGTTGGCGCTGACCCTGACGGACTCCGACACCGCCATCCAGCCGCTGCTGGTGGGTGACAATCAACGCGCGCTCGATCTGGCGACCCGCCTGCGCGAGCGGAGGCTGTGGGTGAGCGCCATCCGTCCGCCGACGGTGCCGCCGGGCGGCGCGCGGCTGCGCATTACCCTGACGGCGGCGCACCAGCCGCAGGACATCGATCGCCTGCTGGAGGTATTGCATGACGTCAGCCAATGACAGGGTGAACAAACAGGCGGTCGCCTCGGCCTTCAGCCGCGCGGCCGGCAGCTACGACGCCGCCGCCGCGCTGCAGCGTGACGTTGGCGAGCGCTTACTGGGGATGGGGAGTTCCCACCCGGGCGAACGGCTGCTGGACGCCGGCTGCGGCACCGGCTATTTCAGCCGTATGTGGCGTGAGCGCGGCAAGCAGGTGACCGCGCTCGATCTGGCGCCGGGGATGTTGGCGTTCGCCCGTCAGCAACAGGCGGCGCACCATTATCTGCTGGGCGATATCGAACAGGTGCCACTGCCCGACGCGGCGATGGACATCTGTTTCAGCAGCCTGGTCGTGCAGTGGTGCAGCGATCTGCCCGCCGCGCTGGCGGAGCTGTATCGCGTGACCCGTCCCGGCGGCGTGATTCTGTTTTCCACGCTGGCGGCGGGCTCGCTGCAGGAATTGGGGGACGCCTGGCAACAGGTGGACGGCGAACGTCACGTGAACGCCTTTTTGCCGTTGACGCAGATCCGCGCCGCCTGCGCTGCCTATCGACACGAGCTGGTGACGGAATTACGCACCCTGAACTACCCGGACGTGATGACGCTGATGCGTTCGCTCAAGGGTATCGGGGCGACGCATTTGCATCAGGGGCGCGAGGGCGGCCTGATGTCGCGCGGCCGTCTCGCCGCGTTGCAGGCGGCTTACCCGTGCCGGCAGGGGCAGTTCCCGCTCAGCTATCATCTGGCTTATGGAGTGATTTATCGTGATTAAACGTTGGTTCGTGACCGGCACCGACACCGAAGTGGGGAAAACCGTCGCCAGCAGCGCCTTGCTGCAGGCCGCCAACCGGGCGGGCTACCGCAGCGCCGGCTATAAGCCGGTGGCCTCCGGCAGCGAGATGACCGCCGAGGGGCTGCGCAACGGCGACGCGCTGGCGCTGCAGGCCAACAGCGGCGTGGCGCTGGATTACGACGAAGTGAACCCTTACGTTTTTGCCGAACCGACCTCGCCGCATATCGTCAGCGCCGATGAAGGCCGGCCGATCGACGCGGCGCGGCTGTCCGACGGCCTGCGCCGGCTGGCGCAGCGCGCCGACTGGGTGCTGGTCGAGGGCGCCGGCGGGTGGTTTACTCCGCTGTCGGCGGAGTACACCTTCGCCGACTGGGTACGTCAGGAGCAACTGCCGGTGATCCTGGTGGTGGGCATCAAACTGGGGTGCATCAACCACGCGGTGCTGACGGCGCAGGCGGTGCAACAGGCGGGGCTGACGCTGGCCGGTTGGATCGCCAACGACGTGACGCCGCCGGGGCGGCGGCATCAGGAATACCTGGCCACGCTGCGCCGCATGCTGCCGGCGCCGCTGCTGGGCGAAATCCCGCACCTGCCGCAGGCCGAACGGGCGCGGTTGGGGCAGTATCTGGACATCAGCCTGCTATAAACAAACGCCCCATGAGGGGGATTCCCCCTCATCTTCCTTCCTGTCCCGCCAGCCCGGCGCCGATCAGCGCCTCATCCAGCTGCGCCAGCGCGCCGTGCGCCACGGTGCGCCCGCTATCCAACAGGCAAAAGCGGTCCGCCACCCGGCGCACGAACGGCAACTGATGCTCTACCAGCAAAATGGTCATGCCCAACTCATAGTTGAGCCTGCGGATCACGTTGCCGATGTCGGCGGCGATCGAGGGAGGCACGCCTGCCGTGGGTTCGTCGAGGATCAGCAGCGCCGGCTCCTGCGCCAGCGCACGACCGATCGCCAACTGGCGCTGGGCGCCTTCGCACAGATCGCCGGCGCGGCGGGTACGCATCTGGCGCAAATTGGGAAACAGGCTGTAGATCAGCGGCGGAATGCGGCGAGGGGCGCCGCGCACGGCCATCTGCGCCACCTGCAGATTCTCTTCCACGCTCAGCTGCGAGAAGAGTTGCCGCCCTTGCGGGACGTGGCTGATGCCCAGTGCCGCGCGGCGCTCCATCGGTTGCAGCAGCAGGTTTTGCGGCGGTTGATCCGCCGGCTGCCAGGTCATGCTGCCGCTCACCACCGGCAAATGCCCCATGATGCAGTTGACCAGCGTGGTCTTGCCCACGCCGTTGCGCCCGAGCAGCACGGTGCACTGGCCGCGCGGCAGCTCCAGGTTGATGTCCCACAGGGTGTGGTTTTGACCGTAGAATTGATTGACCGATCTCAGACTCAGCATTTGGCATTCTCCTCATAGACGCTCGTTTCACTCGTTGGTGGGGGACAGCAAAGGCCGCATGCGCGGCGAATTTCCCGAGTGTGGCAATGTCTGGAACAAGATGCCGTCCGTCCAATGAGCCAGAGCAAGGTCTGCGGTGGACGGAATGACAGTCAATATGTCGTTAAAAACGACGCTTGTGACGACTTGGTGTCGTTCTTGCGCTTTTACAGGCGATAGCACCGCGAGGGGGACACGCTGCGGCTGGCAGCGCATCACGCTGTCGAACCGCATTTATACGCAGGAAGATAAAGCAACTCTCAGGCCAGTTTTACCGCCGGGTGAAAACGGGGATTGTTATCGCCTTGTTAACCGCTGGTCAGGCCTGACGTGCGCTGCCGTGACAGCCTGAAAATACGCGGGGAAGTTAACCCGGACGTTTTTTGCACTCTTGTGGTGCTCTTCGGTGAGGGCATGGTGCAAGGCATTGCGCCGCCGTCAAGCGCGATCCGCGAGAAAGGGGCCGATGCGATTTTGGCAATGGGGATTTTTAGTATTAATCGGCATAAACAAAGCGATATTTTTATGAAAAAATAACTAAAAAAGCCATTTTGGCGAGTGTAAAGGGCGAAAAGCTTTCTTTCTGTAACTCCCGCCCCGGGCGGGGCGGTGAGAGTTATCCACTATTCCTGTGGATAACCTTGTGCATTAGATTTAGAAAAACGCTGTAAAGCGAGAGCGGACGCGGGTTCTGTTCGCTTTGCCCGCATTCTCGTCTTTTTATTAAATGTCTTATATATCAATAGATTAATTAAAATCAAGACGCAGGGGTATTGATCAGGCCTCTATGTATGATTTTTCGACGCGGTGC
The DNA here is from genome assembly GCF_900215445.1 of Serratia sp. JKS296. NCBI lineage: Bacteria > Pseudomonadati > Pseudomonadota > Gammaproteobacteria > Enterobacterales > Yersiniaceae > Serratia > Serratia sp. JKS296. Next base: position 3,705,549 of record NZ_OCMX01000001.1, on the reverse strand, counting down.
TATCAATAAGTTAATTCGCGGCAAGTTCTGGGGATAAATCTGTTATTGACAATAAAAATGTCACCCCGCTGTAACGTCACGGTGCAACGGCATTGCCGCAGTGCCGGGCGCGGCGACGAATCCGCTTGAAGCTGGTTTTATATCCAGTATCATGGGCACTGGCGCAAATCGCCGACACTTTCCATAATTAGGGGCCATGTCCGGCGCAGAGCCGGCTGGCCGCCTGAGCGCGCGCATCTCCACAGGGTAGCCGAGCAATGAGTAAACTTTTCAAACTGCATTCCGAGTTCAAACCGGCCGGCGATCAGCCGGAAGCCATCCGCAAGCTGGAAGAAGGGCTGGAAGACGGCCTGGCGCACCAGACGCTGCTGGGGGTCACCGGTTCGGGCAAGACGTTCACCATCGCCAACGTGATAGCCGATCTGAATCGGCCGACCATGGTGCTGGCGCCGAACAAGACGCTGGCGGCGCAGCTGTACGGCGAGATGAAAGCGTTTTTCCCGGAGAATGCGGTGGAATACTTCGTCTCCTACTACGACTACTACCAGCCGGAAGCCTACGTGCCCAGCTCCGACACCTTCATTGAAAAAGACGCTTCGGTGAACGAGCACATCGAGCAGATGCGTCTTTCCGCCACCAAGGCGTTGCTGGAGCGGCGCGACGTGGTGGTGGTGGCGTCGGTATCGGCGATCTACGGCCTGGGCGATCCGGATCTTTACCTGAAGATGATGCTGCACCTGACCCAGGGAATGATCATCGATCAGCGCTCCATTTTGCGCCGCCTGGCGGAGCTGCAGTATTCCCGCAACGATCAGGCTTTCCAGCGCGCCACCTTCCGCGTGCGCGGCGAGGTGATCGACATCTTCCCGGCGGAATCGGACGAGCTGGCGCTGCGCGTCGAGCTGTTCGACGAAGAAGTGGAACGGCTGTCGCTGTTCGATCCGCTGACCGGGCAGATTGAGCAGGTGGTGCCGCGTTTTACCATTTACCCGAAGTCGCACTACGTGACGCCGCGCGAGCGGATCATGCAGGCGATGGAAGAGATCAAGGTCGATCTGGCGGACCGCCGCAAGGTGCTGTTGGCCAACAACAAGCTGCTGGAAGAGCAACGCCTGACGCAGCGCACCCAGTTCGATCTGGAGATGATGAACGAGCTGGGCTACTGCTCGGGCATCGAAAACTACTCGCGCTACCTTTCCGGGCGTGCCGAGGGCGAGCCGCCGCCGACGCTGTTCGACTACCTGCCGGCGGACGGCCTGCTGGTGGTCGACGAATCCCACGTCACCATTCCGCAGATCGGCGCGATGTTCAAAGGCGACCGCGCGCGCAAGGAAACGCTGGTGGAGTACGGCTTCCGTCTGCCGTCGGCGCTGGACAACCGCCCGCTGCGCTTCGAGGAGTTCGAGGCGCTGGCGCCGCAGACCATCTATGTTTCCGCCACGCCGGGCAAATATGAGCTGGAGAAATCCGGCGGCGATCTGATCGATCAGGTGGTGAGGCCAACCGGGTTGCTGGATCCGATCGTGGAAGTGCGCCCGGTCGCCACTCAGGTGGACGATCTGCTCTCCGAGATCCGCAAGCGCGCGGCGATCAACGAGCGCGTGCTGGTGACCACCCTGACCAAACGCATGGCGGAAGACCTGACCGAATACCTGGAAGAGCATGGCGAGCGCGTGCGCTACCTGCATTCGGACATCGATACCGTGGAGCGGGTCGAAATCATCCGTGACCTGCGTCTGGGCGAGTTTGACGTGCTGGTGGGCATCAACCTGCTGCGTGAGGGCCTAGACATGCCTGAGGTGTCGCTGGTGGCGATTCTGGACGCCGACAAGGAAGGCTTCCTGCGTTCTGAGCGTTCGCTGATCCAGACCATCGGCCGTGCGGCGCGTAACCTGAACGGCAAGGCGATCCTGTATGGCGATCGCATTACCGATTCGATGGCCAAGGCGATCGGTGAAACCGAGCGGCGCCGCGCCAAGCAGCAGGCCTATAACGAAGCCAACGGCATCGTGCCGCAGGGGCTGAACAAGAAGATCGGCGATATTCTGCAGATCGGCCAGCCGGTCAACCGCGCCAAGACTAAAGGCAAGGGCAAGGCGGCGGACGGTGGCGCTCAACTGCAGAACCTTACGCCGAAAGCGCTGGATCAGAAAATCCGCGATCTGGAAGCGCAGATGTACACCCATGCGCAAAACCTGGAGTTCGAGCAGGCGGCTGCGCTGCGCGACGAAATCCACCAGCTGCGCGAGCAGTTCATCGCGATTTCCTGACCGTTGGACGGCGCCCGCGCTGTGGGCGTCAAAATTCCTTGTCGGCCGCGTCAAAGCTGTTATGGTGTGCGGCCCGATTTGACCACGAAGAGTACCGAACATGAGTCAACACCAGTCTAAAGACCCGCTGCACGGCGTGACGCTGGAGCAACTGCTGAATAAACTGGTGGATCACTACGGTTGGTCCGAACTGGGCGCGCGCATTCGCATCAACTGTTTCCGCAGCGATCCGAGCATCAAGTCCAGTCTGAAGTTTTTGCGTCGCACGCCCTGGGCGCGCAAAGAGGTGGAAGACCTGTATATCGATATGGTCAGCCATCCCGCCCCGGCCAGCGATAACCCCTGGCTGCGCGGGCGCGACGGCTAAATTCGGTCAGCGGCGGGCGGCCAGCCCCACCAGCGCGTGATCCAGCGCCTGGCGCAGCAGTTGGCGATCGTGGCGGTAGGGGATGTCGCTCGCTTCCAGCGGCTGTTGAATCACCACCCGATCCTGCACTTCACTGGCGTCCACCGCCGGGCCGACGATCAGCGCATCGATCATCCGGCGGCCGATCTTCTCTTCCATCAGCGTCAGCTTATCCTTTAACGACAGCGCCGCGGCGGCCACGCTCAGCTCGCGGCCGAGGTTGCCGATATAGATCATGCTGGCGCTGCTGCGGCGCAGCGCCTGGGTGAGATCGTCCAGCAGCAGCAGCGGCATCAGGCTGGTGAGAAAGCTGCCCGGCCCGATCAGGATCACGTCGGCTTGCGCGATGGCGTCCAGCGCTTCGCGCGTGGCGTTGACCGGGGGCGACAGCATCAGCTCCTGCGGCATGTGGGCCAATTGATCGACATTCACTTCACCGTAAACGTGATTGCCTTCGTGATCGTGCGCCATCAAATCCACCGGCTGCTCCGACATCGGGATCAGCGCCGCATCCACCTTCAGCAAGCTGCGCACCAGATTGATCGCTTCCAGCGGGCGCACGCTCAGGTGATCCAGCGCTTTCAGCATCAGGTTGCCCAGGTTATGGCCGGCCAGCTCACCGTTGCCGCTGAAACGGTATTCGAACATCGCCGAGGCGACGCTCGGTTCGGTGATCAGCTGGTTGAGACAGTTGCGGGTATCGCCCCAGGCAATGCCGCCTTCCGAACGGCGGATGCGGCCGGTGGAACCGCCGTTGTCGGTGGTGGTGACGATGCCGGTCAGGCGGGAGCCTAAGGACGACAGGGCCGACATCACACGGCCCAGGCCGTGTCCGCCGCCCAACGCCACCACGCGGTCGAGATCGGCCAGGGTACGATTACGCATAAATTTCCTTACAAAGGGGCTGAACTGCCCGCATAAGGTAGCGGATCCGGCATAAAAACGCGATAAAGAGTGTCATTTGCGTGATTCTGGTCAATTCGTCCACGCAAGCGATATTTATCATGGTTTACCCGAATAGACGGCGTCTAAAAACGCTGTATAGACAATTATATAGCGAATTAACGCGTTGGCTATCGTTGCCGATTAGCGCTAGAATTCTGCTGAAAACCACGGTTTCATTCCGGCTACTCAAGGTAGCGGGAAGAGAAATCAAACTCCTAGCCCCTGCGCCTACGTTGTTCATCCGGAACGATATGGCGCCTGGGCCGTGGCGAAGTCAGCCACCAGGGTGCAGAGGGGAAACGCTCGCATCTCCCGACTTTGGAAAGGTGTTATGGTACCGCAACTCATTGATGCTTATGAGCGCAAGTTCTATTACCTGCGTTTGTCGATCACCGACGTGTGCAACTTTCGTTGCACCTATTGTCTGCCCGACGGCTACAAGCCGAGCGGCAGCCCGAAAAGCTTCCTGTCGCTGGATGAAATCCGCCGCGTCAGCCGCGCGTTCGCCGAACTGGGCACCGAAAAGGTGCGCCTGACCGGCGGCGAACCTTCGCTGCGCCGTGATTTTACCGAGATCATCGCCGCCGTGCGGGAAAACCCGGCCATCCGTACCCTGGCGGTCACCACCAACGGCTACCGTCTGGCGCGCGATGTCGCCGCCTGGCGTGACGCCGGCCTGACGGCGATCAACGTCAGCATCGACAGCCTAGATCCCCGCCAGTTTCACGCCATCACCGGCCAGGACAAGTTCCGCCAGGTGATGGACGGCATCGACGCCGCCTTCAGCGCCGGTTTCAGCAAGGTCAAGGTCAACGCCGTGCTGATGCGCGACGTCAATCACCAGCAACTCGGCGCGTTTCTCGCCTGGATCAAGGATCGGCCGATCCAGCTGCGCTTTATCGAACTGATGGAAACCGGCGAGGGCGGCGAGCTGTTTCGCAAACACCACGTTTCCGGCGAAGTGATTCGCCTGCAGCTGGAGCAGCAGGGTTGGCAGCGCCAGGCGCGCGGCCGCAGCGACGGCCCGGCGCAGGTGTTCAGCCACCCGGACTACCAGGGTGAGGTGGGTCTTATCATGCCGTATGAAAAAGACTTCTGCGCCAGCTGCAACCGGCTGCGCGTTTCTTCCATCGGCAATCTGCACCTGTGCCTGTTCGGCGAGCAGGGGGTGCCCCTGCGCGATCTGCTGGCGGACGACGGCCAGCTCGACGCGCTGAAGGCGCGCATTCAGAGCGGGCTGCTGAGCAAGAAGCAGACCCATTTCCTGCATCAGGGCAACAGCGGGATCACCCAGAACCTGTCGTTTATCGGCGGCTGACAGCCAATAGGAGCTTATTGAACCATGAGCCATGCGAGCAGCGAGTTTATTCCGGCGCATATCGCCATCCTGACCGTGTCCGACAGCCGCGGCGAGGCGGAAGACACCTCCGGCCAATATCTGCAGGACGCGGCGCGGGAAGCCGGCCATCAGGTGGTGGATCGCGCCATCGTCAAAGATGACATTTACCAGATCCGCGCGCGGGTTTCCGCGTGGATTGCCGATGACAACGTGCAGGCGGTGCTGATCACCGGCGGCACCGGATTTACCGCGCGCGACAACACGCCGGAAGCGCTGTTGCCGCTGTTCGACAGAGAGGTGGAAGGGTTCGGCGAACTGTTCCGCATGGTGTCGTACGAAGAGATCGGCACCGCGACGATCCAGTCGCGCGCGCTGGCCGGCCTGGCCAACCGCACGGTGATTTTCGCCATGCCGGGTTCCACCCGCGCCTGCCGCACCGCCTGGGAGCGGATTATCGAAGAGCAGTTGGACGCGCGCCATCGCCCGTGCAACTTCCAACCCCATTTGAAGAAGCCCTGAGTCATGACACAGCTAACCCACATTAACGCCGCCGGCGAAGCCCATATGGTCGACGTTTCCGCCAAGGCCGAAACGGTGCGCGAGGCGCGCGCCGAAGCCTTCGTCGAGATGCTGCCCGCCACGTTGGCGATGATCGTCGACGGCAGCCATCACAAGGGCGACGTGTTCGCCACGGCGCGCATCGCCGGCATTCAGGCGGCCAAACGCACCTGGGAGCTGATCCCGCTGTGCCACCCGCTGATGTTGAGCAAAGTCGAAGTGCAGCTGGAGGCGCAAACGGAGCACAGCCGGGTGCGCATCGAAACCTGCTGCCGGCTGACCGGCAAAACCGGCGTCGAGATGGAGGCGCTGACCGCCGCCTCGGTGGCGGCATTGACCATCTATGACATGTGCAAAGCGGTACAGAAAGATATGGTGATCGGCCCGGTACGCCTGCTGGCGAAAAGCGGCGGCAAATCCGGCGATTTTAAGGTGAACGCATGATCGATATTCTTTTCTTCGCGCAGGTGCGCGAACTGGTGGGCACCGGCGCGCTGTCGATGCCGGCGGATTACCCGACCGTCGAGGCGCTGCGCCAGGCGTTGTGCGCGCGCGGCGATCGCTGGGCGCTGGCGCTGGAGTCCGGCAAGCTGTTGGCGGCGGTCAATCAGTCGCTGGTGGCGGCGGATCACCCGCTGCGCGCCGGTGATGAAGTGGCCTTCTTCCCGCCGGTTACCGGGGGGTAAGCATGGAAAACACCCGCATTCGCGTGGGCGAAGCGCCGTTCAACGTCGGCGACGAGTATCAGTGGCTGGCGCAGTGCGACGCCGACGGCGCGGTGGTGACCTTCACCGGCAAGGTGCGCAACCATAACCTCGGGGACGACGTCAGCGCGCTGACGCTGGAACACTACCCCGGCATGACCGAGAAGGCGCTGGCGGAGATCGTGGCCGAGGCGCGCAGCCGTTGGCCGTTGCAGCGCGTGACGGTGATCCACCGCGTCGGCGCGCTGTATCCCGGCGACGAGATCGTGTTCGTCGGCGTGACCGGTGCGCACCGCGGCATGGCGTTCGCCGCCAGCGAGTTCATCATGGACTACCTGAAGACCCGGGCGCCGTTCTGGAAGCGCGAAGCGACCGGCCAGGGCGATCGTTGGGTGGACGCTCGCGACAGCGATCGTCAGGCCGCGCAGCGCTGGCACGACGCGGCTAAATAACGCGTCAACAGCGGAAACAAATCAAGACCTTTGCCGCTTTCGCGCGGCCTATTCTGTGGTACGCTTATAGCAGGCGAAGCCCCGTTCGCGGGGCTTCGGAATCTTGTTTACAACGCAAAAGGTAACCGTCATGGACCGATATCCACGCTCTAATGGTTCAATCGTCGAACGTGCCAACAGCGGCATTCAGGCCTACATGGCGCAGGTTTACGGCTGGATGACCTGCGGTCTGCTGCTGACGGCGTTCGTTTCCTGGTATGCGGCCAATACGCCCGCGATCCTCAACTTCATCTTCTCCAGCCAGATCACCTTCTTCGGTCTGATCATCGCCCAGTTGGCGCTGGTGTTCGTGATTTCCGGCATGGTCAACCGCCTGAGCGGCGCGGTGGCCACCTCGCTGTTCATGCTGTACTCGGCGCTGACCGGGCTGACGCTGTCGAGCATCTTCATCGCTTATACCTACAGCTCGATCGCCAGCACCTTCGTGGTCACCGCCGGCATGTTCGGCGCGATGAGCCTGTACGGCTACACCACCAAGCGCGATCTGAGCGGCTTCGGCAGCATGCTGTTCATGGCGCTGATCGGCATCGTGCTGGCCTCGTTGGTGAACATCTGGCTGAAAAGCACCGCGCTGATGTGGGCGATTACCTACATTGGGGTGGTGGTGTTCGTCGGTCTGACCGCGTACGACACGCAAAAACTCAAGGCGATGGGCGAGCAGCTGAACGCCGATGATAAAGACGGCTTCCGCAAGTACGCCATCGTCGGTGCGCTGACGCTGTATCTCGACTTCATCAACCTGTTCCTGATGTTGCTGCGTATCTTCGGCAACCGCCGCTAAATCCGTCGTCTTTCAAGCAGTCGCTTGAAATCCAAAGGACTTAACAGGCTCTGCATGTGACATGCAGAGCTTTTTTTATGCGATTTTGCGGCGAAACAGCGCGTAGGCGGCGCTGCCGGTGGTGGCGGTGATCACCAGCAGCGGCCACAGGCTGCGCCAGATGATGCTGAAGCTGGCGTCTTTCAGGTAGATCTGCTTGGTGATGTCGGTGAAGTGGCGTATCGGGTTCACCCAGGTCAGATCCTGCAGCCACACCGGCATATTCTCCACCGGCGAGACGTAACCCGAGAGCAGGATCGCCGGCATCATGAACACGAACACGCCGATAAACGCCTGCTGCTGAGTGGCGCACAGCGACGAGATCAGCAGGCCGAAACCGACCAGCGACAGCCCGTAGATCAGCATGGTGGCATAGAACAGCAGCAGAGATCCGGCGAACGGGATCTGGTACAGGAAGATGCCGATCAACAGCACGATGCTGGACTGGAAACTGGCGACGATCAGCGCTGGCACCGCCTTGCCGATAAAGATCTGCCAGGTGGTGAGCGGTGAGACCAGCAGCTGTTCCAGCGTGCCCTGTTCGCGTTCGCGCGCCACCGACAGCGAGGTGACGATCAGCACGCCGATGGTGGTGATCATGGCGATCAGCGACGGCACCACGAACCATTTGTAGTCCAGATTCGGGTTATACCAGTTGCGCACCACCAGTTCGCTGTTGTTGGGTTTGGCGCGGTTGCCGAGCAGCTCGTTCTGATATTCCTGCACGATCTGCTGCACGTAGTTGGCGGCGATCTGCGCGCTGTTGGAGTTGCGCCCGTCGAGCAGCAGCTGCAGCGGCGCGGTATTGCCGGCGGCGATATCGCGCGAGAACTGCGCCGGGAAGCGGATCAGCAGCAGCGCCTGTTGGTTATCAATGGTGGTCTTTATCTCCTGCGGGTTGCGCAGCAGCAGCACATGGGAGAAAGCTTTAGCCTTGGCGAAGCGTTGAGTCAGCTCCACCGAAGCCTGGCCGCTGTCCTCGCTGTAGACCGCGATGGTGGCGTTGGTCACCTCCAGCGTCGCGGCGAACGGGAACAGCAGCACCTGCAGGATCACCGGCATGATCAGGATGGCGCGGGTTTGCGGATCGCGCAGCAGCGCCTGCATTTCCTTGATGATGAGCGTCAACAGACGGTGAAACATCGCTCTTTCTCCTTAATCCAGCCGACGCTGGGTTTTCCAGGCCGTCAGGCCGATGAACACCACGGCGGAAGCGATCAGGAACAGCAGATTGATCGCCAGCACGGTGCCGACGTTGCCCGCCAGGAACAGCGTTTGCAGCGTGCTGACGAAGTAACGCGCCGGAATGATGTAGGTCACCGCGCGCACGATCGCCGGCATGCTGTCGATCTGGAAAATGAAGCCGGACAGCATGATCGACGGCAGAAAGGCGGCGTTCAGCGCCACCATCGCCGCGTTGAACTGGTTGCGGGTGAGGGTGGAGATCAGCAGGCCCATGCCGAGGGTGCTGGCGAGGAACAGGCTGCTGATCAGCAGCAGGATCGGCAGCGAACCGCGATAGGGCACGCCGAGCACCCACACCGCCACCGCCATGCACAGCGCCATGGCGATCATGCCGAGGAAGTAATAAGGGATCAGTTTGGAGAGCAGCAGCTCGCTGCGCGTCACCTGGGTGGACAGCAGAGCCTCCATGGTGCCGCGCTCCCATTCGCGGGCGATCACCAGCGAGGTGAGAATGGCGCCGATCACCGTCATGATGATGGTGATGGCGCCGGGAATGATGTAGTGCCGGCTGATGGCCGCCGGGTTGAACCAGTAGCGCATCTGTACGTCAATCAGCGGTTTGTCGTTGTTCCCCCGATCGGCGGCGCGCTGCTGCTGCCAAATTTGCCATACGCCCTGGGCATAGCCCTGCACGAAGTTAGCGGTGTTCGGCTCGCTGCCGTCGGTGATCACCTGGATAGGGGCGCTGTCGTGCGGGCGCGCCATGCGCTGGTCGAAATCCACCGGGATCACCACCAGGCCGCGGATCGTGCCGGCCTGCATCTGCTGGATCAGCTGTTGGCGGTTGTCGCTGATGGTCGGTTCGATATAGGGCGAACCGGCGAAGGCGTGGGCCAGATCGCGCGCGTCTTCGCTCTGTTGCTCCATCAGAATGCCCAGATGCAGCTTGCTGGAGTCCAGGTTGATGCCGTAGCCGAAGATGAAAAGCAGCATCAGCGGGATGACGAAGGCGATCAGGCCGCTGCTGGGATCGCGCAGTATCTGCCGCGTTTCCTTCAGGCACAGCGCGCGCAGCCGGCGCCAGGATAAGCCGCTCTCGTCGATTGGGGTTCGGTTATCGCTCACCGCGTTTCCTCCTCGTCGTAGCCTTGCACCAACTCAATAAACGCCTGCTCCATCGAAGGGCTGGGATTGTCGTCGCGCGCCACCTGCTGTTTGAGATCGTCCGGCGTGCCGGCGGCGATGATCTTGCCGCGATACACCAGGCCGATGCGGTCGCAGTATTCCGCCTCGTCCATAAAGTGGGTGGTCACCATCACCGTCACGCCCTTGTCGACCATGCCGTTGATGTGCAGCCAGAACTCGCGCCGCGTCAGCGGATCGACGCCGGAAGTCGGTTCGTCGAGGAACAGAATATCCGGTTCGTGCATCAGCGCGCAGGCCAGCGCCAGGCGCTGTTTGAAGCCGAGCGGCAACGCGTCCGGCGTCTGATCGAGGATCGGCGCGAAGTTGAAGGCGCGCGACATCTCGTCGATTTTGTCGCGCTGCGCCTTGCCGCTCAGGCCGTAGACGCCGGAGAAGAATTTCAGGTTCTGCGCCACCGTCAGGTTGCCGTACAGCGAGAATTTTTGTGCCATGTAGCCGAGGCGTTGGCGCGCCTTGCCGGAACTGGTCTTCAGATCCATCCCCAGCACCAGCGCCTTGCCGCCGGACGGCACCAGCAGGCCGCACATCATTTTGAAGGTGGTGGACTTGCCGGCGCCGTTCGGGCCGAGCAGGCCGAAGATTTCGCCGCGCCGCACCTGAAAATCGACGTGATCGGTGGCGGCGAAATCGCCGAATTTCTTGGTCAACTGCACCGCTTCGATCACCGTTTCGCCACTTTCGCCGTTGACGGTCGGCATGATCTCCGCCAGCGCCGAGCGATGGTTGGGGCCGCCGCCGAGCAGATCGATAAACGCATCCTCGAAGCGCGGATCCGCTTCGTTCAGTTCGGCGTCCGGCAGATCCAGCGCCTGCAGCAGCTGCCGGTGATCTTCGCCTTCTTTCAGGATCAGGCGCAGGTACTTGCCCTGGATCACGCCGTCGGTGACCGCCGGCAGGCAGATCGCCCGCTGCAGCAACGATCGATGGCTGCCCGGCGGCGCGGCGATCAACACCGTGCGCCCGGCCATACGGCGAGTCAGATCCTGCGGCGCGCCGCTGAACAGCAGCTCGCCCTCGTTGAGCAGCAGCACTTCGCGGCACTGCTCGGCTTCGTCGAGATAAGAGGTGCTCCACAGGATCAACATGCCGTCGTTGGCCAGCTCGTGCACCATGCGCCACAGTTCGCGGCGCGAGATAGGATCGACGCCGACGCCCGGTTCATCCAGCAGCAGCACCTGGGGGGCGCCCACCAGCGTGCAGGCCAGTCCCAGTTTTTGCTTCATGCCGCCGGACAGCTTGCCCGCCAGGCGCTCGGTGAAGCGGGTCAGGTCGGTGAATTTCAGCAGCCGTTCGAAGGTCTGACGCCGCAGATCGCCGGTGACGCCGCGCAGATCGGCGTACAGCGTCAGGTTCTCCATCACCGTCAGATCCTCATACAGTCCGAACTTCTGCGGCATGTAGCCGAGGATGGCGTGCAGTTGACGATCCTGGCCGATCGGATCCAGCCCGGCGACCCGCAGCTTGCCGCTGCTCGGCTGCAGCAGCCCGGCCAGCATGCGCAGCAGGGTGGTTTTGCCGGCGCCGTCCGGGCCGACCAGCCCGATCACCGCGCCGCTGCGCAGGGTGGTGGTCAGGCTGGCGACCGCCGGTTTCTCAAGCGACGGGAAGCGTTTTTCCAGCCCTTCCAGCTCGATGGTGTGCGCCTGTTCCATGTCCGGCCTCAGGGTTTGGCGAAGCGCAGGGTGACCGGCATGCCCTGGCGCAGTGCGTCGTCGGCGTCGGTGACGATCACCCGCAGGCGATACACCAGATCGGTGCGCAGATCCGGCGTTTCAACGCTTTTCGGCGTGAACTCTGCGGTCGGCGAGACGAAACCGATCTTGCCGTGGTAAGGCTTGCCGGGGCGGCCGTCGGTGTAAATTTCCAACTCGGTGCCGGGCACCGCCTGATTCAGGCTGGTCTCGTTGACGTAGGCGCGTACCCACACCGGCCGGGTCAGCGACAGGGTGAATACCGTGCCGCCGGCGCCGAGCATGGTGCCCGGCTCCACCGCGCGGGTCAGCACCGTGCCGGCGGAAGGGGAGATCAGCGTGGCGTCTTGCAGGTTCAACTGCGCCTGCGCCAGCGCCGCTTCGCTTTGCGCCACGTCGGCCTTGGCCTGTTCAATCTCTTGCGGGCGATTGCCGCTGCGGTATTGCGACAGCTTGTCCTTCGCCGCCTGCAGATTGGCCTGCGCCTGATTGCGGGCGGTGCGCGCATCCTCCAGCGCGTCGGCGGAGGTGGCGTTTTTCGCCCACAGCCCCTGCTGGCGTTTCAGGAAGCTGTCGGCATAGGTGAAGGCGGACTGGCGCTGCGCCATTTCTGACTGCACCTGGGCTATCTCTTCGGTGCGATAGCCGGCCTGCAGCAGCGACAGTTTGGCGCGCGCGCTGCCGACGTTGGCTTCGGCCTGCTGCAGCGCGTTGCGGTAGGGGGCGTCGTCCAGCTTGCCGAGCAGCTGGCCCGGCTGAACGGCATCGCCTTCATCCACCGTCAGCGACGCCAGGCGGCCGTCGACGCGAAAGCCGAGGTTGACCGTGCGGATATCGACGTTGCCGTACAGCGTCAGCGGCTTATCCTGCTGCTGTTGGTAATGCCAGACCCCGTAAGCGGCGGCCGCGATCAGCAGAATTAACAACACGATCAAGGCACTGCGTTTTTTGTTCATAACACTCCCTGCCTGAATTTACGCGCCATGACGTTGGCGCAGCCCAGTAACCAGAATTTCAATATGTTCGCTCAGCACCGCCGCGATTTGCGCCGCTTCGCCCTCGCCAATCTCTTGCCAGCCGGCCTGACGGCGGATGGTTTCGCGCGCCACGCGGAACGACAGCACCTCGCCGATCAGCGCATGGGTATGCAATACGAGGCGGGGAGCGTGTTCGTCGATGCCGGTGGCAGCCGACAGCAGGCGGCACAGCCGCTCGTGCATCGGCGCGATTACCTGGCGGTGGATCAGCGGGTAGGCCTCGGTCGGGGCGAGCTGTTCGCGTGACATGATTTTGCTCAGGTTCAGCGTGTGCGGCTGGGTCATCAGCTCGCTGAAGGCCAGCAGGCCACGCTGCAGCAAGCGTAGCGCCGCGTCGGGTGAGCGTTGTTCGGGCGCTTCTTGCCCAAAGCGATCGACCTCTTCGGCCAACGGGGCGAACGCCTGCTGGATGAAATCGGCGAGCGACTGCGCCACGGCCAGATACAGCCCCTCTTTGGAGCTGAAGTAGTAGGTAATGGCGGCGATGTTCTGGCCGGCGCGCTGGGCGATATCGCGCGTGGTGGCGCCCTGCAGGCCGAATTCACCGAACAGTTCGGTCGCCGCGGCGAGCAGCTGCCTGCGCGTTTGCTCGCCGCGCGCCCGGCCGGCGGCCTGATGAGGGACGGAAGCTGGCATGGGTCACGCTCGAAGTTAATCAATCATATGATTAACTTTATGCCAGATTGTCTAAAACGCAACCGCTAACCACAATGAGTTATGTGATCGGCTTCAGACAATGCTGAATTTACGGCAGATTGTGCTCTAGGTGCGTAAAAGTGCTTTTTATTGCGCGACTTCTGTTACAATCGGCGCCTGGTGCACTGCAGTTTGTGCCAATCCCTCGTGGTCATGCTTAATGCCCCGTCTGATCATCCTCCCAGGAAACTGCACCGAACACCGTTAGGTTAGGGGGGATCTGGAGTTTTTCTCTTTATGTCATTTGAAACCCTCGGCTTAAGTGCTGAAATTGTGCGCGCTGTTGAAGAACAGGGCTATCGCGAACCGACGCCAATCCAGCGTCAGGCTATCCCTGTCGTGCTGGAAGGTCGTGACCTGATGGCCAGCGCCCAGACCGGCACCGGTAAAACCGCCGGTTTTACCCTGCCGCTGTTGCAGCTGCTGAGCAAGCATGACCATCCGGTCAAAGGCCGTCGCCCGGTGCGCGCGCTGATCCTGACGCCAACCCGTGAGCTGGCGGCGCAGATCGGCGAAAACGTCGAGGCCTACAGCAAACACCTGCGCCTGCGTTCGCTGGTGGTGTTTGGCGGCGTGAGCATCAACCCGCAGATGATGAAGCTGCGCGGCGGCGTCGATATCCTGGTGGCGACGCCGGGCCGTCTGCTGGATCTGGAACATCAGAACGCGGTTGACCTGTCCAAAATCGAAATTCTGGTGTTGGACGAAGCGGACCGCATGTTGGACATGGGCTTTATCCACGACATCCGCCGCGTGCTGGCCAAGCTGCCGGCCAAGCGCCAGAACCTGCTGTTCTCCGCGACCTTCTCCGACGACATCAAGGCGCTGGCCAACAAGCTGCTGCACAACCCGGCCTCGGTGGAAGTGGCGCGCCGCAACACTGCGTCCGAGCAGATCGAGCAGAGCGTGCACTTCGTCGACAAGAAGCGTAAGCGGGAACTGCTGTCGCAGATGATCGGCGAAGGCGACTGGAAACAGGTGCTGGTGTTTACCCGCACCAAGCACGGCGCCAACCACCTGGCGGAACAGCTGAACAAAGACGGCATCACCGCTGCGGCGATCCACGGCAACAAGAGCCAGGGCGCCCGTACCCGTGCGTTGGCCGATTTCAAAGATGGCCGCATCCGCGTGCTGGTGGCGACCGATATCGCGGCGCGCGGTCTGGATATCGACCAGCTGCCGCACGTGGTGAACTATGAGCTGCCTAACGTGCCGGAAGACTATGTGCACCGTATCGGCCGTACCGGCCGTGCGGAACGCACCGGTGAAGCTATCTCGCTGGTGTGCGTGGATGAACACAAGCTGCTGCGCGACATCGAGCGTCTGCTGAAGCGTGAAATTCCGCGCATTGCGCTGCCGGGCTACGAGCCGGATCCGACCATCAAGGCCGAGCCGATCATCAACGGCCGCCAGGGCGGCGGACGCGGCGCGCCGCGCGGCAACGGCGGCGGCCAGCGTTCCGGTAACGGCGGCGGTCAGCGCAGCGGTAACGCGAACGGCGGCCAGCGTGAAAACCGTGGCAACGGCAACGCTCGCCCGCAGGGTGACGGCCAGCGCCGTTCCGGCGCGCCGTCTTCGCGCCACCCGCGCAATCGCAAACCGGCTGAATAAGCCTGATTGCTCAAAGAGTAAGCCGCCGATACGGGCGGCTTTTTTTTGTCTGGCGGAACGCCATTTTCGTACTAGGCTGGACGGTGGCTACCCCTACATTCCAGGAGACGGAGATGAAATTGAAGTGCGCAATTCTCGATGATTACCAGCAGGTGGCGCTCAAGATGGCGGACTGGTCGGCGCTGGCCGATCGGGTGGAGGTGTCCGCCATCAGCGCGCACTTTACCGATGAAGCGGAACTGGCGGTGCATCTGCAGGAGTGCGACATTTTGGTCATCATGCGCGAGCGCACGCCGATGACCGCCTCGCTGCTGGCGCGGCTGCCGAAGCTGAAGCTGCTGATCACCTCCGGCATGCGCAACGCCGCTATCGATTTGGCCGCCGCTGCCGAGCGTGGCGTAGTCGTGTGCGGCACCCGCAGCGGGTCGGCGGCGCCGATGGAGTTGACCTGGGCGCTGCTGCTCGGGCTGGCGAAGCATATCGTACCGGAAAGCGTCGGGCTGCAAAACAATGGCCCGTGGCAGCTGGGCTTAGGCGTCACGCTGCAGGGGAAAACGCTGGGGCTGCTGGGGTTAGGCAAGATCGGCGGCCAGATGGCCCGGGTGGCGCAGGCGTTCGGCATGCGGGTGCTGGCCTGGAGCCAGAACCTGACGGCGGAACGGGCGGCGCAGGAGGGCGCTGAGCTGGCGTCATCCAAACGGGCGCTGTTTGAGCAGAGCGATTTTGTCTCCATTCACCTGGTGCTGAGCGACCGCAGCCGCGGGTTGGTAGGGCGGGACGAATTGGCGGTGATGAAGCCCACCGCTTACCTGATCAACACCTCGCGCGCGGGCATCGTCGATCGGGCGGCGTTGGTGGACGTGCTGCAACAGCGGAAGATCGCCGGCGCCGGGCTGGACGTGTTCGAGACGGAGCCGTTGCCGGCCGACGATGTGTTTCGCCAACTGCCCAACGTGCTGGCGACGCCGCATGTGGGTTATGTGGCGGACGACAACTACCGCGCCTACTTCACCGAGGCGGTCGAGGACATTGCGGCGTTCCTCGCCGGCCAACCGATCCGCCGGCTGGGCTGACGGCATTTTTAATGCCCGCAGAGGCTTGTCTGGCGCGGGCATTCACCCGTATCATTGCGGGTCTTTTTTTAGCTGGGATTGGTCATGCGCGTATTATTGGCTCCGATGGAGGGCGTTCTCGACTCTTTGGTGCGTGAGTTGCTCACCGACGTGAACGACTACGATCTGTGCATCACCGAATTTTTGCGCGTGGTCGATCAACTGCTGCCGGCCAAGTCGTTCTACCGGCTGTGCCCGGAGCTGCGTCACGCCAGCCGCACGCCATCGGGCACGCTGGTGCGGGTACAGCTGCTGGGGCAGTACCCGCAATGGCTGGCGGAGAACGCCGCGCGTGCGGTGGAGCTGGGCTCTTACGGCGTCGATCTCAACTGCGGCTGCCCGTCCAAGCTGGTGAACGGCAGCGGCGGCGGGGCGACGCTGCTCAAAGATCCGGAATTGATCTACCAGGGCGCCAAGGCGATGCGCGCGGCGGTGCCGGCCCATCTGCCGGTCACGGTGAAGGTGCGTCTGGGCTGGGATTCCTCCAGCCGCAGCTTTGAAATCGCCGATGCGGTGCAGCAGGCGGGCGCCAGTGAGCTGACGGTGCACGGCCGCACCAAAGAGGACGGCTACAAGGCGGATCGCATCAATTGGGCGGCGATCGGCGAGATCCGTCAGCGGCTGAGCATCCCGGTGATCGCCAACGGCGAGATCTGGGATCACCAGAGCGCGCAGGATTGCCTGCAGGCGACCGGCTGCGACGCCGTCATGCTGGGGCGCGGCGCGCTCAACGTGCCGAACCTGAGCCGGGTGGTGAAGTATAACGAGCCGCGCATGCCCTGGCCGCAGGTGGTTGAGCTGCTGCAAAAATATGTCCATCTGGAAAAGCAGGGCGACACCGGCCTGTATCACGTGGCGCGCATCAAACAGTGGCTGGGTTATTTGCGTAAAGAATATGACGAAGCCACCGAACTGTTCAGCGAAATACGCGCGCTGACGACGTCAGGGGATATTGCGCGCGTCATCTGCCGCAGCTAAAAATAAACCCGCGCGCGGCGGGTTTATTTAAAATGGTATTATCAGGCGGCTTTGTCGAGACGGTTCATACAATAAAATTAAATTAATATATCTCCAGTCGTGCTACCTATATAAACTGGTGCGGATTTATATTTTCTGGTATTGTTTGTTATTCTCAGGGATGCGTATCCTGACATTAGTCTATGACCTATCCAACGAGTATCAGTTACTTTTTCTCCGGATTTAGGATTTAATAAAATTAAATAACCCATAAAATTTATCCACTGATTGTATGTGAGTAGCTTCGTTCCATATGCATGAATAGAACGCCCACTATTATAGATATTAAACTCTATACCCCAAAACTCAGATGTTTGTTTGAGAGCTATTACTGTCGATTCTGTTCTCTTTTTTGCTAAAAAATCTATCATTGGGATATGATAAATTATATTGTCAACTTTTATTAATGAAAGAGCTGATAACTCTTCATCTGGTTTTAATTCGGAAATATTTTTGATTATTGACTCAATGGTTAAGTTATTCCTATTAATCTCAATTACTATCCTGCGGCCATAATTGTTTTTTTTATCAGAGTATTTACTGAAGAAAAATGATACATTGCTGTGCGGAGAGCTTAGTATTGGGTCAATATTAGACAGCGCTAAGATATCATTAATTGGACCTTTGTTGAGACTATCATGCATCATTTCACCTTAATTCCAGTTAGGGATTGATAAAGCTCTAGAGCATATTGATCGGTCATTCCTGATATGAAGTCGATAATTAGATGTGCACGTAAATTCCATTCTGAATGAATGCTGGTTTTTTCATCTGTGTTTTGAATATATGATTTCAAATATTTTTCTGGTAATGTTCGATATAATCTAACGGCTACTTTACTAATCGATGAGCTCTTCTCTTTTTTTGTTAATGCAATGAAGTCATGCTGTTCTATCTCCAGTAAAGGGGAGTAGCAATTTAATATTCCAGATATTATGCTGTGGCCTGACAATTCAGTCATTTCTACTTCGGAAGAAGAGAAAATAAATTCCTTGGTGAAACTTTTTAGTTGAGAAAGGATTGCGGTTATATCTTTATTATCATTATCTTCTACAAGTAAAGGCTCTGTTCTTTTAAACTGCATGATATTATCGAAGTCTTCTACGAAATTATCTGCGGCCTTCTTAACTAGCAATCTTGATAACGTTGTTTTAAATTCAGTGAATTGTGATATTTTTTTATTACTCCGATTGTCATCACATATTTCAAGTATTTTCCTAACATCATTGTTATATAATGATGAGTTTAAAGATGTT
This sequence comes from Serratia sp. JKS296, assembly GCF_900215445.1. Classification (NCBI taxonomy): domain Bacteria; kingdom Pseudomonadati; phylum Pseudomonadota; class Gammaproteobacteria; order Enterobacterales; family Yersiniaceae; genus Serratia; species Serratia sp. JKS296. The sequence goes on along the minus strand of NZ_OCMX01000001.1, from coordinate 3,687,184 downwards.
TTTTCTTTAATGAATTCATATAATTCTTCATCAGTTACAATACCTTTCTCAATTCCATCCTCGATATCACTAGTGCAATATGAAATATCATCAGCAGCTTCCATTATAAAAGTTAGAGGATGTCTACAATTTTCTGGTATAGACAATTCTTGCCATGTTTCTTTTACAATATCTTCTTCTGTAGAAAAATAGCCAATTTTGGATGTTAAGTGGTTTTCCTCTATTTTCTTATAATTGGAACCGCCATGTGTATATTTCAAGGATGCTGCGATTTGAGTATATGTGAAGTTGAGCCCGGTGATGCCATCGTCACCTTGCAACTTTGTTACGATTCTTATTGCTTGAGGGTTACCATCGAAAGATGTGAAATCTTTTAGTTGAATTAATTTTCTAAATTTGTCATCTATTTTTTCTTTATTTTTTAATAAGCCTGATTTTCTAAGTATCAGGGTTAGTTTCTCTTCGTTTTTAAACCATTCAGATATAGTGGACTCACCAAAATGACCAAAGGGAGGGTTGCCAATATCATGCATTAAACATGTTGTTTCTACTATTGACTTAATAGACTTATCATTGTTTATCCAAAATGCTTGGTCTTTGTTTTTTTCATTGCTTGGTTTTTTTAATTCTTTAGTGATGGCATGGACTATATAATCTCCAATGTGAGCCACTTCTAATGAGTGAGATAAGCGACTTCTCACGGCAGAGTTGCTTTCAAGAGAGAACACTTGAGCTTTTTGTTGCATACGCCGGAATGGAGCTGAGTATATCAATCTTCCTTTGTCGCTAATAAAAGCATCTTCCAAATCATATTTTGTCCTAGTATCCACTTTTTTATATGTAATTGTTTTTTCTAAAGTACAGTTGGTCATGATATCCTACTTTGTTAATTTTATAACTATATTTCCGCTACATAAGATAGCTTTGCTCTATAACTGTATCATCTGATAAATTATTGTAAATCAATTTAACCCGAGAAATCTATATATTGAATAGATTACACTCGAGTATCAAAGGAATTACACCTTGTATATCGCAGTGCAGCAGGCGGGCGCCAGCGAGCTGACGGTGCACGGCCGCACAAAAGAGGATTGCCTGCAGGCGACCGGCTGCGACGCCGTCATGCTGGGGCGCGGCGCGCTCAACGTGCCGAACCTGAGCCGGGTGGTGAAGTATAACGAGCCGCGCATGCCCTGGCCGCAGGTGGTTGAGCTGCTGCAAAAATATGTCCATCTGGAAAAGCAGGGCGACACCGGCCTGTATCACGTGGCGCGCATCAAACAGTGGCTGGGTTATTTGCGTAAAGAATATGATGAAGCCACCGAACTGTTCAGCGAAATACGCGCGCTGACGACGTCTGGGGATATTGCGCGCGTCATCTGCCGCAGCTAAAAATAAACCCGCGCGCGGCGGGTTTATTTAAAATGGTATTATCAGGCGGCTTTGTCGAGACGGTTCAATTCTATCTCGATATCCTGAATGGTTTTTTCCAGTCCTTCCAGACAGGCGCCCTGTTTATTCAACAGGTCGTTAATGGCTTCGGCGAATGCCTTATTTTTGCATTCCCCCTGATCGAAGGCCAGCCAGTGTGCGGAGAGCGTCTCGGTATTCGCCTGCGCATAGTGGCGCATTTCCTTCAGCTGGGAAGCGACGTTGCGTAAATTATCCAGCTGCGCCTGTGCGTTTGCATTGTTGCTCATGAATTTCTCCTTGAGTTGGCCGTTAAATAATTTCGATTGCGGGATTAAGCTTACCCTATTTAAATGAAAATATCACCCTGAGTGAACTGGGTGGTTATTTTTTAGTGGGTGTGGTTATGTTTATTTTTCGGCTTAACAAGGACTTGGGTGGAATTGTAAAAATAGATAAATACGGTGTTTTTGGCGATTATTTTCGGCCATCCCGTTCGGGATGGCCGTTATTCTAACTCTTAAGAGTGATGCTTATTATGCCGCATCCGCCAGCATAAACATGCCGTAGGGATGAATTTCCAGATAATACTGCTCGCCGACGTTCGGCTGCAGGCGGGTGGCGTTAACCTGCAGCAAAATCTGCTGTCCGTGCCATGCCACCGTCACCTCATACTGCGGCCCCATGTAGGCGACATGTTCGATCACGCAGCGCTGGCTTTCATCGCCATGCTCGCTCAGCGTGATCGCCTCCGGGCGCACGCCCACCATGCCGGCGCCCTGGGCGGCAAAGTGCGCGGGGCGCGGCAGGCGATAGCCGCTGATATCGACATGTTCCGCGCTGAAACTGGCCGGGAACAGGTTGGCGTCCCCCATAAAGCTCGCCATAAAGCGCGAAGCGGGCTGCCGATAGAGATCCTGCGGCGAACCCATCTGCATGATATGCCCTTTGTTCATCACCAGCACGGTGTCTGAGACCGCAAAGGCCTCGCTCTGATCGTGGGTGACGTACAGCGACGTGATATCAAACTGCTTTTGCAGCTCGCGGATCTTTTCGCGCATGCTGCGGCGCAGGTTGGCGTCGAGATTGCTCAACGGCTCGTCGAACAGCAGCACTTTCGGCTTGAGGATCAGCGCGCGCGCCAGCGCCACGCGCTGCTGTTGGCCGCCGGAGATCTGATCGACATAGCGATCGTCGAACCCCGCCAGATCCACCATCGCCAGCGCTTCCTGCACGCGCGCTTTCACTTCGGCGCGCGGAATGCCGAGCATCTTCAGGCCATAGCCGACGTTCTCCCCCAGCGACATGTGCGGGAACAGGGCATAAGACTGGAATACCATGCAGATATCACGCTGCTGGATAGAACGATGGGTGACGTCTTCACCATCAATGAATATCTGCCCGTCGCTCGGTTTCTCCAGCCCGGCGACCAGGCGCAAAATGGTGGTCTTGCCGCAGCCGGAAGGGCCGAGCAGCGTCACCATTTGCCCCCGTGGGATGGTGAGCGTGATGTTATCGATTACCGTGTTGCTGCCGAACCGTTTGGAGACATTACGCAGTTCAACGAAATTTTTCTGGCTCATCATGGGCTCCATTACGCCTGGTTTTTGGCTTTTGAACGGGAGATGCGTGCCTCACCGATCAGCCAGTCAAAGAGGAAAATAATCGCCAGCATCACCACGATCAGAATTGAACCGTAGGCGATCGCCACGCCGTATTCGCCGTCTTCCACGCGGTTGAGGATGTAGGCGGTGGCCACGCGGGTATCGGGAGTGACCAGGAAGACGATGGCGCTGACGGTGGTGATGGCGCGCACGAAGCTGTAGATCAGCGCCGACAGGATCGCCGGGCGCAGCAGCGGCAGCAGAATGTGCGTGATGGTGCGCAGCGAGCCGGCGCGCAGGCTGAGCGAGGCTTCGTCCAGCGATTTGTCTATCTGGCCCAGCCCGGCGATCCCGGCGCGAATGCCCACCGGCACGTTGCGCATCACCATCGAGATAATCACGATGGCGGCCGTCCCGGTGAGGTACACCGGCGCGCTGTTGAAGGCGAGAATGTAAGAGACGCCCGCCACGGTGCCCGGCACCGCAAAGCACAGCATGGTGGTGAACTCGATGGTCTTTTTGCCCTTGAACTGCTGGCGCACCACGATCCAGGCGATCAGCAGACCGAACGCGGCGGTGATCGGCGCGGCGATCCCGGCGTACAGCAGCGTGTCGAGCAGCGAAGGCCACGCGCCGTCGCTCATGCCCTGGCCGAACAGCTTGATGAAGTTATCCAGCGTCAGCGTGTAATCCACCCCCCAGTTGACGGTGAAGCTGCCGTAGAAAATGCTGCCGTAGAGCAGGGCGTTAAAGGCGATCCACACCGCCAGCAGCGCGATCACGCTCCACACCAGCGTGACCGGCAGCGGCTGCACGTCGCCGCGGTAGGATTTGCCGGACACGGTGACGTAGGAACGCTTGCCGATCCACAGGTACTGGATGCAGAACACCAGCAGCGAGAACAGCAGCAGGAAGGCGCCGAGGGTGCTGGCGGCCTGATAGTCGAGCTGCGAGCCGGTGATGTAGAAATAGATTTGCGTCGCCAGCACGTCGAAGTTGCCGCCGAGCACCAGCGGGTTGCTGAAGTCGGCCAGCGATTGCACCACCACGATCAGAAACGCGTTGGCCAGCGCCGGTTTCAGCAGCGGCACGAACACGCCGTTAAAGGTTTGCCAACGGCTGGCGCGCAGGGTGTAGGAGGCCTCTTCCAGCGAAGGATGAATAGTCTTGATCGCGCCGTCGAGGATCATGAACGCCATCGGCGTGAACGCCAGCACCTGCGCCAGCCAGATGCCGGTAAAACCATACAGCCAGTTGGTGTTGGTCAGGCCGAACCAGGTCACCATCCACTCGGTGACGTAGCCGGAGCGCCCCATCATCAGCGTGACGCCCAGGCCGACGACGAACGGCGGCGTGACGATGGGCAGGATGGAGAAGATGCGGCCGATAATGGCGCTGCGTTTGGCGATGCGGGTGGTGTAAATCGCCAGCACCAGGCCGAAGAAGGTGCAGCCGGCGCCGACCGCGATCGACAGGGCGATGGAGTTGAGGATCACCTGAACGATATGCGCCTGCGACAGCACGTTCATAAAGGCCAGCGGCGCGAACGCGCCCGTCTGGTCGGTAAACATCGGAATGAAAATCGCGATGCTCGGCCAGACGATGAAGACGCCGATCAGCGCCACGATGGTGACCAGCGCGCCGATAACGAAACGGTCGCCGCCCAGCCATTCGAGGCGGGTCAGCGCCAGCGTCATGATGGCGCCCAGCGCGGTCAATTGCACCAGGGTGGCGTAGCCTAAGCCGCGTCCCGCCACCGTGGCGCTGACGACGATAAAGGCCATGCACAGCAGCGCCCAGCCGGCGTCGAACGCGTGCCGCCGCCGCCGTTCACCGCCTGCCGCGGCGTAGGGGCGAAGCAGCAGCAGACTCGGCAACAGGCACCAAAGCCAGCTGATATTGCGGTGTGACCAGCCGTAGGCCGCGAGGATTTCATCGCCGGTGGACTCCAGCAGGCCGTAATCCAGGCTCCAGCTCGGCAGCAGGGCGAACGCCAGCCAGCCAAGCAAAACCCAAAGGAATATCGCATCTCGTTTTTTCACGAGATGGAGTGCATGTGTATGTGACATAAGTTTCCCGGATGTTCAGGCCGGGTAAGGCGTGAGGCTTACCCGGCAACAGGCGCAGAATGTGGGCTTATTTACCCATCTTGACTTCGCTGACCCATTTGTTGATCAGCGCCTTGCGGACCTCGGTCGAGCCGTACTTGTCCATGTCGTAGTTGATCAGCTTCAGGTCGTCGAGCTTCAGCGAGTTCGGCGAGGTGTCGGCGGTGGTATTGGTCAGGATCTGATAGGACTTGCCTTTCTTCCACGCCAGCTCCTGCGCCTCTTTCGACAACACCCAATCCACGAACAGCTTGGCGTTGTCGAGGTTGCGCGCGCCTTTGAGGATGCTGACGCCGCCGATTTCGTAGCCGGTGCCTTCACACGGCGAGATCAGCTCAAGCGGCGCGCCCTGTTCCTTTTCGAGCGAGTAGTCATGCAGGAAACCGATGCCGATCGCCGTTTCACCGCGGGCGGCGTTGCGCGCCGGGGCAATGCCGGACTTGGTGTACTGCGAAACGTTGGCGTTCAGCTGCTTGAGGTAATCGAACGCCTGATCGTCTCCCCACAGCTGGGCGAAGGTCGCCAGCGCGGTGTAGGCGGTGCCGGAGCTTTGCGGATCGGCGATTTGAATCTCGCCCTTGTATTCCGGCTTGGTCAGGTCTTTCCAGCACTTGGGCACCGGCAGGTTTTTCTCTTTCAGGCGCTGGGTATTGACGCCAAAGCCGAGAATGCCGACGTAGACCGCCGAGGAGTAGTTGCCTTTCAGCTTGGCCGGATCGCGGAATTGCGTCATCACCTGTTCGAGGTTCGGCGATTTGTACGGCTGCAGCAGCCCCATTTCACCGGCCTGGGATTGCGGATCGAGCGTGCCGCCATACCAGACGTCTGCCTGCGGGTTCTTTTTCTCGGCGTCCACTTTTGCCAGCGTGCTGCCGGAACCGTTGCGGATGAACGAGGTTTTCACGTCATATTTCTCGCCGAAGGCTTTGGTTTCCGCTTCGCACATTTCATTGGTGGCGCTGCAGTAAACCACCAGGCGGCCCTTGGCGTGCGCGGCGCCGCTCAGCGTCGCCAGCGCGATGCCGGACGCTATCAGGGTAGTGACCCACGTTTTTTTCATTGTTTTATCCTTCTCTCGGTAGAGGTGGTAACGCTCGCCAGCAGCAGCGGCATCAGCAATAAACCCATAAGAACGGCGGCGATCGACAGCAAACTGAACATGCCTGACCAGCCATAGCCTTCGATGACCCGCGACAGCGGCCAGCCCGCCAGCGCCGCCCCCAGATAGGCGAACAGGCCGAGAAAGCCGGTGATGGAGCCCGCGGCGCCTTTGTGCCCGCATTCCACGGCGGCGAGGCCAATCAGCATCTGTGGGCCGAAAACAAAGAAGCCCACCGCAAAGAAACAGCCCGCCAGCAGCGCGTAGTGATGCACCGGCGCCAGCCACAGCGCGGCGACGGACACCATCAGCCCAAGCGTGAACAGCAAAATCATCGGTGCGCGCTGCCCGCCGAACAGCACATCCGAGCCCCAGCCGGCGAACAGCGCGCCGAGTAGGCCGCCTATCTCGAACAGCATCACCGTCGCGTTGGCGCTGAGCAGGTTGGCGCCGTGACTTTCCGTCAGCCACAGGTTGCCCCAATCGTTCAACGCAATGCGGATCAGGTAGACCAGCACGTAAGAGACGCCCAGCAGCCAGATCATCGGGTTCTTCAGCATCGTGGTGCGCAACATCCGCCACAGCCCCATCGGCGGGCTTTGCTGTTCCTGGCGCAGCTCCAGCGGATCGTGGCGCCACCGGCCGACCGACGGCAGGCCTTCTTCCTGCGGCGTGCCTGTCAGCCGCCGCATGAGCCAGAGGCCTAACACCATGCTGACGGCCCCCGGGATCAACATCGCCGCCTGCCAGCCCCAGCGCTGGGCGGCGAAGGCGCTGATCAGCGGCACGATCGCGCCGCCGAGGTTGATCGACATATTCCAGCAGCCCCACCAGAAGCCGCGCTCGTTGCGCGAATACCAGTGGGTCAGCAGCCGCGCGCAGGGCGGCCAGCCCCAGCCCTGAAAGAAGCCGTTCAGCGCCCAGACCGCCAGCAGCAGCGTCAGCGATTCGCCGAAGGCGAACGCCACGTTCAGCACTCCGGTGGCGAACAGGCCGATCCCCATAAACCCGCGCTGCCCATGGCCGTCGTGCCACAACCCGGCGGCGAATTTCGACAGGCCGTAGCTCAGATAAAACAGCGAGCCGAGCAGGCCGATGTCCCCTTTATCCAGCCCCAAATCCGTTTGCAGCGCCGGCAGCACGTAATTCACGCTTTTGCGCGTCAGATAAAAGGCGGCGTACCCGATGACCATATACAGCAGCAGTCGCGGGCGCAGCGCGCGGTAACGATGATCGATTTCAGATGCCGAGCGTGCTTGCATAGCCGCCTCCCTGGTGCTGACTATAAGAAGGTGAAAGGGAAAGGGGATGAGAGAAAGTCCGGAGTGGCTAAGACTTTTTCCTAGTTAGTCGGCGGTTTGTTGCAAATTTGTGGGCAGGTTAACAATTACTCGGGTGCCGCGCTGCGTTTCCAGCGTCAGTTCGCCGCCGAGCGCGCTGACCCGTTCGCGCATCCCCTGAATGCCGAAGCCGGGCACCTTGTCCGCACGGATGCCGATGCCGTTGTCCCGCACCTCGAGGTGCAAAAGCTCCCCCTGTTGATGCAAGACGATGGCGACTTCGCTGGCTTCGGCGTGTTTGCACACGTTGTTGAGCAGCTCTTGCAGCAGCCGGTAGAGGGTGAAGCGCACCGTCTCGCCGGCGGGCGTGTCGATGAGTCGGTAGTCGAAACGGCAACGGATGCCTCGTTCGCTGAAGGCGAATTCATTCAGCAGGTGGTGAAGCGCGTCTTTGAACGCCAGCTCGTCCAGTGCGGGCGGGCGAAGCTGGCGCAGCAGCTGGCGCGTGGAGTGATGAATGCGCCGGGCGAGATCGGCTATCTGGTTCGCGGCGGCCTGGGTTTGCGCCGGATCGCGCGCCCGCTTGACCAGCTGCGACTGAATTTGAATCGCGGTGATGTTCTGGCCGATTTCATCGTGCAACTCGCGCGCCAGGTTTTTCCGCGTGTCTTCTTCGGTGTGGATCAGTTTTTCGGTCAGCGCCCGCCGCGCCGCCAGCTCTTCTTCCAGCCGTCGGCGATAATGGTGCAGGTTTTGCGCCAGATGTTGCTGGCGGCTGATGGCGATGCCCAGACCGATGCCGAGCAGCGCCTGCGTCGCCAGAAAGATTTCCAGCTCGACCAGATTGCCGAACCCCACGCCGACCTGCCGGGCGAGGGTGATCATCATGCTGCCGAGCAGGCCGGACAGCACGCCGCCCTGCCAACCGAACTTCCACGCCATCACCACGTTCGGCAGAAACACCACGATCAGCAGCAGGCGTTCGATTTCCGGCGACAGCACCATCTGGGTGCCGATGCCGATAACGAAAAACAGGCTGCACCAGATGATTAAGGAGGCGCGCAGCGGCGGGTTGGTGGTGTCCAGCCCCAGCAGGTGGTAACGGTGCTGCTGGCGCAGAAATTCAAAGATCAGGTAGACGAACGGGGTCAGCAAGACGCCGCCGGTAAACGACGCCAGGCCGAGCAGCATCGCCGGGCTGTGCGCGAAAGGCGCAAGCAGGGCGGTATTGAGCAACGAGGCGGCGGTCACGGCGGCCAGCAGCAGCGTCAGCCGCTGCCAGTAGAGCGGAAAACGGCGCCAGAACCGCTGCGCGAGCGCGGCCGGGAGCAGGGTGATGAACGGCGCGGCCAGCAGGCTGTAGCCGCTCAGCAGGCGTTCGCCGTGCAGCCAGAACAGCAGCAGCACCGGCGGTATCATCAGGGCGGGCCAATAGCGGCGCGCCAGCAGGATCAGCAGCGCGAGATAGACGCCGTGAGGCAGAAACAGCGCCGCCTGATTGCCGTTGTGGGTCAGGTAGAAACCGAGCGTCCACAGCATCAGCCAGCCGCTGCCCCAGGCCAACAGGATAAACAGCGAGATAACCCAGGGCCGGAAGCGGGGTGACATCAATGCCCCGCCAGCAGCTGATGGTCGAGGGCGAAATGCACAAGCTCGATGGTGCTGTTGCACTGCAGCTTGCCCAGGACGTTGGCGCGATGCACGTGCACCGTTTTATGGCTGAGATCGAGCTTGAACGCGATCTCCTTTACGCTGTCGCCTTTGACCAGCAGATCGAAGATCTCGCGCTCGCGCGGGGTCAACGCTTCCAGCGCCGTGGCCGGCTGCTCGCCGCCGCGCAGCGCCCGCAGCGCGTCGGCGCACAGGTAATGGCCGCCCATATCGACGGAGCGCACCGCCTGCACCAGTTCTTCCGGCCCGCAGCGTTTGGTCAGATAGCCGCTGGCGCCGGCATCCAGCGCGCTCTGCACGAAGGTCGGGGAGTCATAGATACTGAGGATGATCGCGCGGAACTGCGGCTTCTGCGCCCGCAGGCGTTTCAACAGGCTCAGGCCGTTTTCATCCGGCATGGCGATGTCCATCACCGCGACGCTGACGTCGTCGCGCAGCAATGCCGGCCAGGCTGCCGCCGCGCTGCTGTATTGCCCCACCACGTTGAGATCGTCTTCGAGGCTGAGCAATTGCGCAAAGCCGGAGCGCACCACCACATGGTCATCCACCAGTATCACACGGATCATTTTCGCACTCTGTTGCCGAATCATGACCCTATGATGCCTGCCGCCGCGGTGCTGGCAATCAGCCAAGCGCGGTTATGCAATCGATGTAACAGAATCGTAATAAAAGGATACCGTTGTGCGTAATGCTGGTCACTTAAGCCTGACTGGCATTTTTTTATCCAGTCTCTGTACGTGGCGTGCAGGATGAATTGCCGTAAATGCCCAGAATTTCTCTGTTACTACAATGAACGGCAATTGGAGGGGCCGAAGGCGCGGCCCCTCCACCCGCGTCTTCGGCCCCTGGCTCGGTCGAGGCGTATGAGCCTCATGGCGCATCTCATCTTTATCGACCGAAAACTGCACAAATACGTTCAGAAAAACGCTAACTGACCAGTATTACGCCGCCGGCGCCGTCAACGATCCAAATCGATGGCGAAATGCTGCCACAGCGCGGCGCGGCGTTCCTCTTCCGAATGCAGCGTCGTTTCGTGGCGCTGGTGATCTTCGGTCACGATCAGCTTCATGTCGCTGAGGGTCACCCGGCCGTGTTCCGTCGGCCGTGAACACACCAGGCGTTGGGTGAAATGCGACTGCGGCGAGGTGCTGTGGAACCGGCACATCTCGTCGAACTCGTGCAACTCGCGCGGCTGAACGGTAAAGCGATACAGCGTTTTGGCATGCGAGCGTTGGTCGCCGTTGCGGCGCTCCAGCAGGTAATACTCGCCTTCCCGCTCCAGGTGGAAGGTGCCGCTGGCCTGCGGTTGCGGCTCGGCGGCGACGATCTTCAGCGGCGTCAGGAAGGAATCGCCGAAACCGACGTCCACCAGCCAGGCCTGCTCCGCCAGATCCACCCGCAGCGCCAGATGGTCGTAGGGCGGGCCGAAATGGCCGTCGCGCGCGCGGATCTCGCCGGAGATGAAGCTCACCTTGAAACCGATCTCCCGCAGCAGCAGGGCGAACAGCGTGTTCAGCTCATAACAGAAACCGCCGCGGTTACGCTCCACCACCTTGCTGAACAGCGCTTCGGGCGCCAACTGAATGCCCTGATGATAAATAATGCTCAGGTTCTCGAACGGTACGCTCAGCATGTGGCGATGGTGCAGCTGTTGCAACGTGGGGAGATCAGGGCGGGCGGCGCCGGCAAAGCCGATATGCTGCAGGTAGCGTTGGGTATCCACAGGGTGTCTCGCATGAGAAAAAGTAGGCATAAAATAGCGGGCTTTGCGGCGTTTGTGAGCGCATTACGTGCTGCGCTGTCGCTGCTGCCGCAAACTGTCACTTGCCGGCGCTAGCCTGTTCCCCTGAGTTCAACGTTGCAGGAGAACGGCTATGCAAGATTTCAAACATCGGGTGGCGCTGGTGACCGGCGCGTCCACCGGCATTGGCGAAGCGATCGCCGCCGAGCTGTTTCGGCGCGGAGCCACGGTGGTGATGACCGGCCGCCACGCAGCGTCTCTCACCGCCGCCGCCGCGCGGCTCGATCCTGACGGCCGGCGGGTGATGACGTTGCGGATGGACGTGCGCGATGCGCAGTCGGTACAGCAGGGTATTGAAGAGACCGTGCGGCGCAGCGGCGCGCTGCATCTGCTGGTCAACAACGCCGGGATCACCGGCCCGCACGAGGTGGATATCGATCGGTACGCGGTCGACGAGTGGCATGAGGTGATCGCCACTTGCCTGAGCGGCACGTTTTTCGGTATGAAGTATGGCCTGCCGGCGATCGTTGCCGGCGGCGGCGGGGCGGTGGTGAACCTCTCTTCCGCCAACGGCGTGGTGGGCATTGCTGGGATCGCACCTTATACCGCCGCCAAGCATGGCGTGCTGGGCCTGACGCGCTCGGCGGCGCTGGAATTCGCCACGCGCGGCGTGCGCGTCAATGCCGTCGGGCCGGGCTATGTGGATACGCCGGCGATGGGGGAACTGCCGGCGTCGGCGCGGGCGCAGATGGCCGCTTCGCACCCGATGGGGAGGATGGCGACGCGGGAAGAGGTGGCGAAAACGGTGGCTTTCCTGCTTTCGGACGACAGCAGTTTCACCACCGGCGCGTTTTACAGCATCGACGGCGGTTATACCGCGCGCTGAGCCAGCGCCTGCAACCAACGGAGAAACGCCGCTGCGCCGGGTTTTTCCAGCGTGCGCGGCGGGTAAACCACGTAGTAGGGTTTGCTGAGCGGCAGCGCCGGTTCGGCCAGCGTGACCAGTTGGCCCTCAGCCAGTTCACGGGCGATCAGCCGCCGCTGGCCGAGCAGCACCCCGTGCCCTTGCACGGCGGCGTCGATGGCCAGCGAGGTCAGGTTATAGGTCAGCCCGCGCCGCGGCGGCGGCGACCGATCGGCGGCGGTGAACCACTCGTGCCAGCCCGGCAAAAACTGGCTCTCCTTGCCCCAGTCGACGTGGATCAGCGGCAGCTGCGTCCAGTCGCCGCGATCGCGCAGCGCCGGGCTGCATACCGGCTGCACCCGATCCTGAAACAGCCGCGCCTTTTCCAGCAGCGGGTAATCCTGATCGCCGAAGCACAGGGCGAAATCCGCCGCCGAATGGGCGAAATCGACCGCCGCATGGGTCGCGTGCAGCCGCAGATCGCCGTCGGGGCACTGCGCCAGCCAGTCGCCCAGCGCCGGGTTCAGCCATTTGGAGGCCAATGCCGGCAGGGTGAACACCGTCAACGTCTGCTTGCCGCGCTGGCGTTCCACGTGCTGCTGCGCCACGCGCAGCGTTTCAAACGCCTCCTGCACGTAGGCCAGGTAGTCCGCGCCCTGCTCGGTCAGCGTGACGCCGCTTTTGGCGCGAATGAACAGCGTGATGCCCAGATGTTGTTCGAGCTGGCGGATCTGCTGGCTGACGGCGGCGGCGGTCAGCGCCAGCGCATCCGCCGCGCGAGCCAGGCTGCCGGTGCGAGCGGCGGTTTCGAACGCCAGAATGGCGCTCAGCTTGGGCAAGCGCGCACGGGACGGTGAGTGCATGAGAAGGGCTTATCGCTAAGAATTCGTTAGCTTATCCATAACGTATTTTTGTTATGGCGGCAATGCGGCATTCGCTACAGTGAGAGGCATCCGGCTTTCGCACACGAGGGGAACGTCATGCCGCCACTTGCCGATATTATCGATCTGTCCGCCCATCCCATCGACGACGCCGCGTTCCGCGCCCGTTGCCGGCAAACGCTGGCGCGCGCCGGTGCTGCCGGGATTTCTGCGCGCCGCCGCGCTGGCGACGGTAAGGTTGGAGGGCGCCGAACAGCACCATGCGGCGTTTTATACCACCAGCCAACACAACGTGTATCTGCGCCCGCAGGACGACGCGCTGCCGGCCGATCACGCGCGCAACCGGCTGGTGTCGTCGTCCAAGGGCTGCATTACCGACGAGGATATTCCGCTGCAGTCGCCGCTGCGCGCGTTGTACGACGCCCCGGCGTTTCGCGAGTTTCTCTGCGCGGTGTTGGATGAGGCGCAGCTGTATCCCTACGCCGATCGGCTGTCGTCGATCAACCTGCATTACGCCCACGCCGGTCAGGAGCTGGGCTGGCATTTTGACAACTCCTCGTTTGCCATCACGCTGCTGATCCAGAAACCGCAGGCGGGCGGCCGTTTTGAATACGTTGAGAACCTGCGCGACGCCGATCGCGGCGAGATGAACTATGCCGGGGTCACGCAGGTGCTGGACGGCGAGCGGGCGGTCAAACAGTTGGCGATCGAGGAGGGGGATCTGGTGCTGTTTCGCGGGCGCAACGCCATGCACCGGGTGACGCCGACCGAAGGCGACACCACGCGCATGCTGGTGGTGCTGGCCTACAATGCGCAGCCGGATGTCATGCTGTCGGAAAGCGCCAGAATGACCTTTTACGGCCGGTTATAGCGGATAAAAAAACCGCCCCGGAGGGCGGTTTGTCGATTCAGCGCGGGTTCTGCTCTTCGTGAGCCTGCTGCTCCAGCTTCACTTCCTGCGCGCGCTTGCGCAGGCCGAACCAGCCCAGCGTCAGCAGCACCGCCAGCACCGGAATGGTGGCGATGGTCCAGGTGCCGTTCGGGTAGTCGAACGCCATCATCACCACCACGATCAGCAGGAACGCCAGCGTCAGCCAGGAGGTGAACGGCGCGCCCGGCATTCTGAACGATACCGGCTGCGCACGGCCTTCGCGCACGGCTTTGCGCAGGCGCATCTGGCAAATGATGATAAACGCCCAGGAGGCGATGATGCCCAGTGAGGCGATGTTCAGCACGATCTCGAATACCCGCGACGGCACCAGGTAGTTGAGCACCACGCCGATCACGTAGATGCCGCAGGTAACCAGGATGCCGGCGTAAGGCACCTGCTGGCTGCTCATTTTAGCCATCAGCTTCGGCGCGGAGCCGCCCATCGCCAGCGAACGCAGGATGCGGCCGGTGGAATAGAGGCCGGAGTTGAGGCTGGACAGCGCGGCGGTCAACACCACGATGTTCATGATGGTGCCGATGTAAGGCACGCCCAGCTTGCTGAAGAAGGTGACAAACGGGCTTTGGCCGGCCTGATAGGCGTTCCACGGCAGCAGCAGCACCAGCAGCACCACGGAACCGACGTAGAACAGACCGATGCGCCAGATCACGCTGTTGATCGCTTTGGGCATCATTTTAGCCGGATCTTTACACTCGCCGGCGGCGGTGCCGATAAGCTCGATGCCGGCGAAGGCGAAGATCACCCCTTGCACCAGCACCAGCGCCGGCAGCAGGCCGTGCGGGAACATGCCGCCGTTTTCGGTGATCAGGTGCATGCCGGTGGTGTGGCCGGCGACCGGGGTGCCGGTGCCGAGGAAGACGACGCCGACAATCAGGAACAGCGCGATGGCGACGACCTTGATCAGCGCGAACCAGAACTCCATTTCGGCGAACCACTTCACGCCGATCATGTTCATGGTGGCGACGATGCCGAGCGCGCCGAGGGCAAACAGCCACTGCGGCACGTCGGCGAAGGTGCCCCAGTAGTGCATGTACAGCGCCACGGCAGTGATGTCGACGATGCCGGTCATCGCCCAGTTGAGGAAATACATCCAGCCGGCGACGTAAGAGGCTTTCTCACCGAGGAATTCGCGGGCGTAAGAAACGAAGCTGCCGCTGGAAGGGCGATGCAGCACCAGTTCGCCCAGCGCGCGCAGGATGAAGAAAGAGAAGATCCCGCACACCAGGTAGACCAGCGCCAGCGCCGGCCCGGCCAACTCGAGACGGCCGCCGGTACCGAGGAACAAGCCGGTACCGATGGAGCCGCCGATGGCGATCATTTGGATTTGCCGGTTGCCCATGCTTTTGTGATAACCGGATTCATGAGAGTCTAGCCAGCGTCTTCTGGCGGCGTGTTTGTCATCCGCCGACTTTTTTTGTGAGTGCATTATCCGTCCTGTTTACCTGTCTATGTTAACCCTGCTCTTAACGAGAGCAAACGATTGCTATGACCAATCGTCATGAGAATGAGGTCGTGGCATCATTCCGCTGTTTATTGTGTATACAGCCATCATTAAAATAACGGCGAAGCATGCTACCTTTTCTCCGTAATGGTGGCAAAAAATACTGCGCATAAAACGTGAACAATTGTGTTTATTTTTTAATCCAAATATAAAAGGATATATTATTCAAAAAGATGTGATGTTTTATCAAGACGGAAATATCGAAGAATAAAAAGTGATTAAAATCACAAAATAATAATTACCGTGCAAATTACAGGGTGTTGTTCTTATATTTCGCGGTGAGAATTAAGGGGGAAGGAAATGGCGACCCGCGCAGAAAATGGGATCAGCAGCGGGTCGGTGGGTGCGTAGCGAGTCTTAGGCCGATTCACTGGCCGGCAGGGCCGATGCGGGCAGGCCGAACAGCTTGTCGAACGCCCAGTTAAACAGGAAGGTGTAGCAAGGAATGATGACGATCAACGCCATATCCAGCAGCAGCGCCTGCCACAGCGTAATGCCCATCCACCAGGCGATCAGCGGGATCAGATACACCACCAGCGTCAGCTGAAAGCCGACTGCGTGCAAAATGCGGCGTTTGAGCGTGCGGGTGCGCGACGCCTGGCGGCTTTCCCACCACTCGAATAAATAGTTGTAAATAAAGTTCCAGCTGACCGCAATGGTGGTGATCACCACCGCCAGCGGCCCGGTGCTGCTTGGCGCATGGCCTGACAGCAGCGCCAGCCCCAGCGCCGAGATCGCCATGCCGATGATTTCATAAGCGGTGACATACACCAGTTTGCGTTTGACGCCTTGCATCGTTTTCTCCCGATCGGTTTTTAGTTGCCTCTGTGGCGACGGCGGCTAAGATAACGTCAATCACATTGATAGAAAAAGTCAGGAGCTGTCAGTTTTATTGACAAGTTAAACAATGAATTTCTCCAGCGACAATATCGAACTGTTTTTGGCGGTGCTCGATCGCGGCTCGTTTTCCGCGGCCGCCCGCGCGCTGCGGCGCGTGCCGTCCGCCGTCAGCATGGCTATCGCCAACATGGAGGCGGAGCTCGGTTTTGCCTTGTTCGACCGTTCTCACCGCGAACCGACGCCGACCGCGCTGGCGCTGGCTCTGGCGCCGCACGCCCGCCTGATCGCCGGGCAGCTCAAGCAACTGCAGGTGCACGCCATCGAACTGTCTCAGGGGCTGGAGAGCCGGCTCTCGATCGGCGTGGCGTCGGATATCAACGGCGCCGGCCTGCTGGCGGCGGTGAAAACGCTGTCGCAGCGTTATCCGCTGCTGAACATCGAAGTGCTCAGCGCGCCGCAGGACGACGTGCTGCATATGCTGCATCAGGAGCGCGTCGGCGTTTGTCTGGCGTTTGGCGGGCTGAACATCAACAGCGCAGAACAGTTCCACTTCGTCGGCGCGGAGTCGCTGGTGGCGATGCTGTCGCCGCAGCACCCGGCGCTGGACGGCGCGGCGGGCGAGTTGTTTCTCGAGGATCTGGTCAACGTGCGGCAGATCATGGTGGCCAGCCGCGATCTGCCGATCGGCGATCTGCGCCCGCAGGTGGCGGAGGCGTATTGGCGCACCGACAGCCTGCCGATGGCGCTGAACATGGTGGAGGCGGGCCTGGGCTGGGGCAACTTCCCGCTGTCGCTGGCCGAGCCGCTGCTGGCGCAGGGGAGGCTGGTGCGGCTGAAATTCAAAAACACCAAGAACGAGCTGCGCTTGCCGATGCATTTGATCTGGCTGAAGAACCGCCCGCTGGACAAGGCGGCGCGCGAGCTGGTCGAGCTGATGCGCGCGGCGCCGCAGGAAAGCTGACGCCCGCTGCGTTTGCTTACTCCGGGTGGCGTTTACGCCACCAGAAGCGCACCAGCAGGATGGCGGCGATCGCCAGCGCGACAAACAGCAGGCCGGAGAGCTTTTTGTCGAAGCCGGTAACGAAGCGTTCGATCGCCTGGCCGCCAAAATAGCCGAGCATGACGAAGATCGTCGCCCAGAGAATGGCGCCGAGGATATTGAGCGGCACGAAGCGCGACGGCGGCAGGCGGCTGGCGCCGATCAGCACTGGGCCGATGATGCGGAAACCGTACATGAAACGCACCCCGATAACGAACAGCATCGGGTGGCGGGCGATCAGCCTTCTGGCGCGCGCGATGCGCTTTTCCTGCCCCTTGAGCCGCGAGATGACGCGGCCTTCGAACCGGCGGCCGGCGAAGTACAGCAGCTGGTCTCCCATCATGCCGCCCAGCGCCACCACCGCGATCACCCACGGCCAGTGCAGTAAGCCTTCATGGGCGGCGATGCCGCCCAGCAGCGTGATGGTTTCCCCTTCCGCCAGGCAGCCGATAAACAACGCCCAGTAACCGTAGTCCGTAATGTAGTGGGCCAAATCGGTCATTCCTTGCTCCTTATGTGGCTGACGCATAAGGGCAAGTATACGCCCGATCGCTAGCCTTGGGCGATTTGGGCCACCAACGCTCTGCGCCGCGCCAGGCTTTCCGCCATCTGCGCCTGTACCCTGGCGTAAATGTGCGGCGGAGCCAGTTCCGGCGTGCCGCCCTCGAACGGCGGCGCCGGGGCGTATTCCAGATAAAGCTGGATCATTTGGGCGGTGTCTTCGCCGTGCAGTTCGGCGATCAGCGCCAGCGCAAAGTCGATGCCGGCGGTGACGCCGCCGCCGCTGATCACATTGCCGTCGCGTTCTACGCGAGCAGCGCTGGGTATGGCGCCGAACAGCTTCAGGCTGTCGCGCATCGACCAGTGGCAGGCGGCGCGTTTGCCCGCCAGCAGACCGGCGGCGGCCAAGATCAGCGAACCGGTGCATACCGAGGTCAGGTAGCGGGCATCGGCCCCCAGCCGCCGGATTTGCTGCATGAACGCTTTATCCTGCAGCGCCTGGGCGCAGCCGCTGCCGCCCGGCACGCACAGCACGTCGCAGCGCGCGATCTCCGGCAGCGGGCGCAACTGGGTGAAGTGCAAGCCTTCCGACTCGACATCCGTGCCGTCTACCGAGGCGACGATGATTTCCGCGCCCGGCATGCGGCGCAGGAACTGCAAGGGGCCAGTGAAGTCGAGTTGGGTGACGCCTTGATAGATGGGAAATACAATCACGAGTGGTTCAGACATGACATTCGCCTCATTTTTACCGTTGGACATGGGCCATAATAGCCGCCCTGTATTTGGCTGATATGACAGATAACCCTCAAAAAGCGCCATCATGAAAACGATCGGTTTTGTGGTTTTTCCCGGTTTCAACCTGCTGGACTTTGCCGGCCCGCTGGCGGCGTTCGATAACGTCAGTCAGTTTACCGATCCGCCGGCCTACCGCTGCGTGGCGATCTCGCCGCAGGGCGGCATGGTCGCCAGCTCGGCCGGGGTGGAAATCGCCACGCAACCGTGCGGCGACGAGCGTTTCGATACGTTGGTGGTGGCCGGCGGCAGCGGCAACGTGATGGCGGCGCAGTCACCGGCGCTGGCGGCGTTCCTGGCCAACCAAAGCCGACGAGCGCGGCGTATCGCCAGCGTGTGCACCGGGGCGTTTATTCTGGCGGCCTGCGGACTGCTGGACGGCAAACGCGCCACCACCCACTGGTATCATGCGGCGCGGCTGCAGCAGAGTTATCCGCGCATTCGCGTCGACAGCAACCGCATTTTCATTCGCGATGGCGATATCTGGACGTCGGCCGGCATCAGCGCCGGCATCGATCTGGCGTTGGCGCTGATCGAGGACGATCTGGGCGCCACCCTGGCGGCGGCCGTGGCGCGGCAGCTGGTGGTCTATCACCGTCGTCCCGGCGGGCAGTCGCAGTATTCGCTGTTGCTGGCGTTGAACCCGTCGTCGGATCGCATGCGCGCTGCGCTGTCGTACGCGCGCGAACATTTGCACCTGCCGCTGTCGGTGGCGGATCTGGCCGACGCCGCCTGCCTGAGCGAGCGTCAGTTCGGCCGGCTGTTCCGCGCCGAAACCGGGCAGACGCCGGCCAAGGTGATCGAACAGCTGCGGGTGGAGGCGGCCAGGGTACGCATTGAAGAGAGCGCCGAGCCGCTGGAGGCGATCGCCCGTTCGGTGGGATTCAGCGATCCGGAGCGCATGAGGCGGGCGTTTATCCGCGTCTTTGGCCTGTCGCCGCAGGCGATCCGCCGGCTCGGCCGCGCGGGATAATTTTTTGCCACGCCTGGCGGCGGGGCACACCAGAGGAGCAACGGATGTATCAGGATTTTGAGAGCGAATTGAGCTGGGCGATGCGCCATATGCCGCGCACCCGAGCCGCGGTGGCGGCGTTGCCGGACCTGCACGGGGTGCGGCTGGCGTGCAACATGCACCTGGATCTGAAAATGGCGCCGCTGGTGGCCGGCCTGCTGGACAAGGGCGCGGCGATCTTCCTGACCACCTGCAATCCCACTACGGTGCAGGACGATGTGGTGAGCTGGCTGGAGCGGCGAGGCGCGCAGGCCTATGCCTGGCGTGACATGAGCGCCGGCGAATGGTCGGAATCCTTCGACCGCGCGCTGGCCTGGCGGCCGACTCATTTGTGCGAAATGGGAGCGGATTTGACCACCCGTTTGCACCAATCGCCGAACGGCCCGCAGATCGTCGCCGGGCTGGAGGCCACCGGCTCGGGCATCAACCGGTTGAACGGCGTGGCGCCGCGCTACCCGATCTTCAACTGGGACGATCTGCCGGTGAAAGAGGGGCTGCACAATCGGCATATGGTTGGGCTGACCGCCTGGCACACTTTCTTCCAGACCACCCACTTGACGCTGCATGAAAAGCGCGTGCTGGTGATCGGTTACGGCCTGGTCGGGCAGGGGACGGCGGCCGCGGCCAGAGCCTACGGCGGCCAGGTGATGGTGGCGGAAATCGATCCGGCGCGCGCGTTGCAGGCGCGTTATGACGGCTGGCAGGTGGTGGATCTGGCGAGCGGGGTCGCGCAGGCGGACGTGATCGCCACCGCGACCGGCGCGAAAAACGTGCTTTCGGCGCAGCATCTGCAACAGGCGCAGGACGGCGTGTTTATCCTCAACGTCGGCCACGTGGCGGAAGAGATCGACGTCGGCTTCCTCAAGGGCTTGCCGCACCACGAGCCGATGCCTTATGTGAATGCTTACCAACTGAATGAAAAGACGGTCTATTTGCTGGCCAACGGGTCGATGTTCAACCTGACCGCCGGCTACGGCGACAGCCTCAACGCCTTCGACGTCACGCTGGCGGTGATGGCGGCCGGCATCGGCCATATCGTCGGCGCGGGAGCGCGGCAAACGCCGGGGCTGTACCTGCTGCCGCAGTCGGCCTGGCAGCCGGCGCTGTAACTTTTTCTACGCGGGCGTTCATCCCAGAGCGCCCGCGGGCTGCGTCGTTTTTCGGCCGACAGAATTTGTCACAAATCCGCCATACAATCCCAGTGCCAAGCGCTGAACCCTCACATATAATTCGCTGAGTTCAAGCCCCCATTTCAGAGTAATGCCTGTGAAAATACGTGTTTTGGTTCTGACCCTGCTCGCTTTGCAGGCGGGCGCAGGCTTTGCGCCGCGCGCGCTGGCCAGCGACAACGCCGCCGCCGTGCACGCCACCCAGCCTGAGCTGGCCTCCGGCAGCGCGATGGTCGTCGATATGCAAACCCATAAGGTGATGTATGCGCGCAACCCGGATGAAGTGGTGCCGATCGCCTCGATCACCAAGCTGATGACCGCCATGGTCACGTTGGACGCGCACCTGCCGCTCGATGAGATGCTGGCGGTGGACATCCGCCAGACGCCGGAGATGAAAGGGGTGTATTCGCGGGTGCGGCTGAACAGCGAAATCAGCCGCAAGGATATGCTGCTGCTGGCGCTGATGTCGTCGGAAAACCGCGCGGCCGCCAGCCTGGCGCACCACTATCCGGGGGGCTACAACGCCTTCATCAAAGCGATGAACGCCAAGGCCAGGGCGCTTGGCATGACCAACACCCATTACGTGGAACCGACCGGGCTCTCTATTCATAACGTATCGACGGCGCGCGATCTGACCAAGCTGCTGATCGCCACCAAGCAATACCCGTTGATCGGCCAGCTCAGCACCACCACCGAGCGCATGGCCAGCTTCAAGGATCCGAACTACACACTGCCGTTCCGCAACACCAACCATCTGGTGTACAACCCGAAGTGGAACATTCAGCTGACCAAGACCGGCTTCACCAACCAGGCGGGCCACTGCCTGGCGATGCGCACCGTGATCGGTAACCGCTCGGTGTCGCTGGTGGTGCTGGACGCCTTCGGCAAATACACCCACTTCGCCGACGCCAACCGGCTGCGCAGCTGGATTGAAACCGGCAAGGTGACGCCGATCCCGGCCGCCGCCCGTGACTATCGCCGCCAAAAAGACGCCCGTCTGGCGAAAAACGACAGCGAATAACCCGCCTGGCGGCCTGCCCGTTTGCTGCAGGCCGCTATCGGCCTTCGGGCCGTCTGATGACAAATCCCCGCTCGCGATCGCCGTCGAAACCCGCTTTGAGATAAAGCTGGTGCGCGCCGGTGCGTTGCTGTCCCGACAGCAGCATCACCTTGTAACAGCCTTTACGCCAGGCCAGCTGCAGCGCGTATTCGATCATGGCGAGCGCTACGCCGTGGCCGCGGTAGGGCTCCGCCGTCACCACGTGTTCGATGACGCCGAACGGTTGCGCCTGATGCGCCAGCCCCGGGATCAGCGCCAGCATGCAGGTGGCGATCGGCTGTTCCTCGTCCGCCGCCACCACCAGGCGGATCGCCGGATCGTCCAGCAGGCGTTGCAGGGTGCGGCGCGCGTCGTCGGCGCGCAGCGGCGCGTCCTGCGGGCGCAGCTCGCGATACAAGGCTAACAGGCCGTTGAGATCGTCCGGCTGCGCCAGGCGATGAATGATGCTCATGGTTGCTCCTTTCCGCCGCTTCAACGGTAATCCGCTATCCTCCATTAATACCACAACGTTTGCCGGAGGGGATGTTATGAGTCAGGTTTCGACCTTTGTCATGTTCCAGGGAGAGGCGCAGCAGGCGATCGATCTCTACAGCCAGGTGTTCGAGCGTTTTCGGCTCATGCAGGTGCAGCATTACGACCCGACGCCGGACGGCCGGCGGTTGATCAAGCATGCTGCCATCGATTTTGATCGACAGAACCTGGTGTTTACCGATAGCCCGATCAGCCATGACTTCAGCTTTACCCCGGCGGTGTCGCTGTTCATCAATCTGCCTAACGAAGAAGCGTTGGAGCGGGCGTTCCACCGGCTGGCGGAGGGCGGCAAGGTGCTGATGCCGCTCGATGACTACGGCTTCAGCGCCCGTTTCGGTTGGCTCAACGATCGTTTCGGCCTTTCCTGGCAGCTCAATGTGCCGGCGGGCGATCTGCCCTGATACTAAGGGCTCAGCGTGTAAAAGGCATGGTAGTTCCTGCTGTTATTTCATATGCTTATCATCGTGAGGGCGGGGAATTTTGCCGTAGGAAGTACCGACAACGTCATGGAAAGGTGCGCTTTGATTGATTTTGACCGCTATGTTGAGCAAGCGAAGTCTTACGGCGAGTGGCCGGGCGGGCATGCGGACATGCTGTCCGGTCGCGTTGAGGGATTGAGCTATCGTCTGTATCGGCACACTGCCGAGAGCGAAGACGTGATTGTGGTTTATCACGGCGGCGGGGTTAACAGCGCCGCCGGGTATGACGTTCTTGCGCGCCAGTTGGCCGCCGTGCCAACGCTCGCGGTGTGCCTGGTGGATATCCGCGGGCACGGCGATTCCGCGGGAGAGAGGGGGACAGTTGAGCGGCCTGAGCGTATTTGGCGCGATGTCGATGTCATCCTGGCGGAAATGCGCCGCCGTTTCCCGTTGGCGCGCAGGCACCTGCTGGGCCATTCCAGCGGCGCCGGGATGTTGCTCAACTACTTGACCCGCTATCCTGGCGAGCAGCAGGCGGACAGCCTGATCCTGCTGGCGCCCGAGCTGGGGCCATTTTCCGGGATGGCCCGCGATCTGGCGGCGACGGCCCGTTTTGCCCAGGTGCGTCAATGGCCGTTTGTCGCCAATGCGCTCAGCGGCGGGCGGTGGTTTGGGCAAGCCCGGGCGGTCAGCCTGAATTTTCCCCCGGCGGTGCTGGCCGCCGCCCCCGATTTTGTCTGCCAATACAGCGTCAATATGGCTAACGCGTTGACGCCTCGCGCCCCGGCCAAGCAACTGGCGGCGTTGCGATTGCCGACCTTGCTGCTGGCGGCAGCGCAGGACGAGTTGTTCAGCGCGCAATCCTTGCAGCGCTTCGTCGAACAGCATGGCAACGCCCAAACCGCCTTTGGCTTGCTTGAGGGCAGTACGCATTTATCGTGCGTCTTTGCGGCCCATCGTTTTGTCCTTCAACATATCTCGCGTGCGGCCGCTACCGAATCCGATGAGGGGCTGGCGGGCGAGGGGGCTTAACGCCCGCCCGGCATTTTCCGAGATCCTCCCATATCCTTTTATGACGCTTTACCGCTATGCTAAACATAGAATGGCCCGTGAATATGAAAAGGATGAATCATTTTGGCAGGAAGTAGTTTACTTACCCTCATCGACGACATCGCCTCGTTGCTGGACGACGTCTCTTTAATGAGCAAGATGGCGGCGAAAAAAACCGCCGGGGTGCTGGGGGACGATCTGGCGCTTAACGCGCAGCAGGTCACCGGCGTTAAAGCCGATCGCGAACTGCCGGTGGTGTGGAGCGTCGCCAAAGGCTCGCTGATCAACAAGGCGATCCTGGTGCCGCTGGCGCTGCTGATCAGCGCCTTCGCGCCCTGGGCGATTACGCCGCTGCTGATGGTGGGCGGCGCCTACCTGTGTTACGAAGGGTTCGAAAAGGTGTTTCACAGCCTGAGCCACGGCAAGGCGGCGCAGGAGGAAAAATCGGACGGACCCGGCGCCAATGAGGACGCCGCGGCCTATGAGAAGCGCAAGGTGAAAGGGGCGATACGCACCGATTTCGTGCTGTCCGCCGAGATTATCGCCATCACGCTGGGCACGGTCGCCGGCGCCACCTTCAGCCAGCAGGTGATCGTCTTGTGCGGCATCGCCGTCGTGATGACGCTCGGCGTGTACGGCATTGTCGCCGGCATCGTCAGGCTGGACGATCTGGGGTTGTATCTGAGCCGCAAAGGCAGCGCGTTGGCGCGCGCCATCGGCAGCGGCATCGTGCGCGCCGCGCCTTATCTGATGAAAACGCTGTCGATCGTCGGCACTGTCGCCATGTTTATGGTCGGCGGCGGTATTCTGACCCACGGTTTGCCGCCGGTGCATCACCTGTTCGAAGACTGGGCCTCGTACACCACCGTGGTGCCGACGTTTGGCCATCTTTTGCAGGGTGTGGTTCCGGCCCTGCTGAACGTGGCGTTCGGGCTGGTGGCCGGCGGCGTGGTGCTGGCGGCGGTGTCGGCGCTGGGCGCGGTACGCGCGCGTTTCAAGGCATGATGAAAAGTCTCGCCCCGGAAGGGGCGGGACGTATGAGATGAATTAAAAGATCAGTTTGAGAACGCCGGTAATCGTCAACAAACCCACGATAAAGATGATGGCGACTATCCACAGAATAATTTTCATTTGATTCTCCCTTACCGGTTACAGGTGGCGCGCGGTTGGCGCTAACTCAATGAAATCACTCTTCACTATAGACGCTAACTCCCTATCGTGCGTCGCCATGCCTTCAAGGATGCCGATTGTCGCCCGCGCCCAGCGCGCGCTGCATAATCTGCGTGTCGCGCCATTCCCCCAGCTTGAACCCTACCGCTTTTAACGTCCCTGCGCTGGTGAAGCCGAGTGACTGGTGCAGTGCCAGCGAGCCGCGGTTGGCGGCGGAATCGCCGACGATCGCCAGCATCTGGCGCCAGGGACCTTGCTCGCAGCGGGCGATCAGCGCGCTCAGCAGCGCCTTTCCGACGCCTTTGCCCTGTTGCCCTTCGGCGATATATACCGAGTCTTCCACGGTAAAGCGATAGGCCGGCCGGGGGCGATACGGCGTGGCATAGCAGTAGCCGACAATACGGCCTTCGCTTTTCGCCACCAGCCAGGGCAGCCCGGCTTCCCGCACTTTGCTCAGGCGCAACTGCATTTCCGTCAGCGTCGGCGGCTGTTCTTCAAACGAGGCCGCGCCGTACAGCACGTGGTGGGTGTAAATGCGCAGCACGGCGGCCATATCGTCCGGTGTGGCGTCAAGGAGGCTAAGTACGGGAGCGGAGAGCGTTGTCACGTGTCTGTTTACCTTGAAAATCAGCGGATAAACGCCATTATGCGCGCCGCTCGCCGCCGGGGTAAATCGGGTTTTCTTATGGTGAGATAAGAAAACCCGATGATGAGCGGGAAGGGGCTCTTTGCCTGTGATTACCAGCCTTTCACCGCGCCGCCGTTGAAGATTTTCTCGGCGGCCTTGGCCACTTCGTCCGACTCATAGGCCTTGATGAAGTTCTGCACGTTTGGCGCGTCCTTGTTGTCTTCGCGGGTGACGATGATGTTGGTGTACGGCGAGTCTTTATCCTCGATGAAGATGCCGTCTTTGGTCGGCGACAGGCCGGTCTGGTTGATGTAGGTGGTGCTGATGACGGCGACGGTGACTTTCGGATCGTCCAGCACGTGCGGCAGCTGCGCGCCTTCCAGCTCCATGATCTGATAACGATGCGGGTTGGCGCTGATGTCCAGGGCGGTAGGCAGCAACCCTTTGCCAGGCTTCAGGCTAATCAGCCCGGTTTTTTCCAGCAGCAGCAGGGCGCGCCCCAGGTTGGTCGGATCGAGCGGGATGGCGATCACCGCGCCGTCCGGCAGCTCTTTCAGCGATTTTATCTTTTTGGAGTAGCCGGCCATCGGGAAGACGAAGGTATTGCCGACCGCCACCAGCTTATAGCCGTGATCTTTGTTTTGCTGTTCGAGGAACGGGCGGTGCTGGAACACGTTGGCGTCCAGTTCACCCTTGTCGGTGGCGTCGTTCGGCAGCAGCGAGCCGCTGAAGCCGACCAGCTCGACCTCCAGCCCATATTTCTCTTTCGCCACCTGCCTGGCGATTTCCGCCACGTCCTGTTCCGCGCCGTTGATGACGCCGACTTTGATATGGTTTTGGTCGGTTTTTTGATCGCAGCCCTGCAGCGCCAATACGGCGGCGAAGGCCGCCGCCAGAGGGGTGATACGCCAGCGTAAGGTCATCGAAGTCTCCCTGAAAAGAACAATAAAATCAGTTGTTTTTTGTTCTTACAGCTAAGCCTGAACCGCCGATGAAGTCAAACGCTCGCTCAGCATAAACGGCTATAGCTTATAGCCGTTATGCGATGGGGGATTATCGGCTGAGTGAACGCAGCACCACGATGCCCGGCGTGGCCATCACGTAATCCATAAAGGGCGAATCGACCACCCGCATGTTGGCCTTGCGCGATGAGGCGTTGCGCAGCACCGGGCCGTTGTCGGTCATCACGAAGATGCCGGTATGGGTCACGTCCAGCCCGGCGAGGTTGGTGTAAATGCCGATGTAATCGCCGGTGCGCAGTTGGGCCAGCACCGTGTCGTCGACGCTGTCGCTGGGGATATAGGTCACGCTGCGTTGTACGTTGGGCAAACCGGGCAGGTAGCTGCCGCCGTCCGCCTTTTGATTGAGGGTTTTCACGAGGGTGACGGCGTGCGGGCTGAGCTGCGCGGTGATGTCTTCGGCCACCTTGTGCGGCCGCTGCGCCCAGTCGGTGAAGAAGTGTTTGCGCTGCGGGAAGGCGATTTTGCCGTCGACGTAGCGAATGTCCACCAGACGCTGAACGAACTCGGCCTCGCTGCGGGCGGTGCTGAGTGCTTCCACATAATCGATGTAGGTGAAGCAATCCAGCCCGCGGAAGTCGATCACCAGCCGCTCGGGCGTGCTCTGCGCACCGATCAGGCGGTTGGCGAGATAGGGCGTGCCGAGGAATTCGCGCGAAATCAAATCGACGCTGCGGCCATGCGGCTGCGCGGCGGGCCAACCGGCGCGCAGTGCGAGGATCTCACGCAGCTTGCTGCGGGTGCTGGCGTCCATCTCCGGCTGCACGCCCGGCGGCGAAACGGTGACGCCGGTCGGCGGCGTTGCGTGGGCGACGGCGGTGGGGCGCTCGGCGCATCCGCTCATGGCGATAGCTAACATCAGTAAAACAGCCTTGTTCTGGTTCATACGGCCCTCCCTGGGTGTCGCTGGCTTATCAGAGTAAGTGATAACAGTTCTCATCCGATGGTAGGGGTTAAAAAGTAAACATAGCCTCAATGACGTTCGATAAATCAGTAACCGATTTCGCTATTGAACGGCAAATACCAGAACAGCGCGATTTCGTGATCGGCGATCTCCGGCTCGGCGCGGTACAGCAAACGATCGATGCCGCCGAGAATAAACCCGTAATGCTGGTAGCAGCGGCAGGCCGCCAGATTGTTGTTCTGCGTTTCGAGCATCATACCTGAGGTTTCCTGTTGCCGCGCCCACTGTTTGGCGCAGTCCAGCAGCGCCCCGGCGATGCCTTGGCGGCGCGCGTGAGCGCTGACGGCGATCTCGTCGATCAGGGTGTAACCGTTCCAGTTTTTGCTCAGCGTAATATGGCCAACGGCGTCATTCTGGCGATACGCCAGGAAGGTCACGCTGTCTTCGTTGGCGAACGGCGCCAGCGGATACCGCTTGCGAAACGGCGCCACCGGGCGGGTTGGCCAGCTGTCGACCGGGCTGTCAAACTGCGGCAGAGCGTAACAGGCGATGGTGAAGCTGAAATCGCCGCGCGTCAGATAATCATCGGGCAGCGCCTCAATGGCCGCGATGCGGATGGCCGGGGTCATTACGGCAGCTCCCGCAGCAGGCGCGCCGGGTTGCCGGCATAAATCCCCTTGCGGGTGATGTCACGGGTCACCACCGCCCCGGCGCCGATCACCGCGTCGCTGCAGATCTTCACCGCTAGGATCGTGGCGCCGGAGCCGATGGACACTCGATCGCCGATGCAGGTGCGCCCCCAGCTGGCCGGATCGGCGTTGGGCGCGCCATCTTTGAACAGATCGTTGGCGAAGGTGACGCCGTGGCCGATAAAGCACGCTTCGCCGAGGGTGACGTATTCGCAGATAAAGCTGTGCGACTGAATTTTACTGCGCGCGCCGATGCTGACGTGGCGCTGGATCTCCACGAACGGGCCGACGAAGACATCGTCGCCGAGCCGGCAGCCGTACAGATTGCAGGGCTCGATTACGGTGACGTTGCGCCCGGCGTCGACGTCGACGATCCCCGCCTGGCGGGTGGTGATAGCGGATGACATGACCTTCCTCGCAGCCTGGGTTTAATGGGGGGAGTATAAGACAAAGCGCCGCGCCTTTCGCTTTCCGCACGTTTTTTCGCCAAAAGACTATAATTAGTACAGGGGAGAGAGCCCCGTGGCCGCAATCCTCGCACGGGTAGCAGTCCGTCGGAGGTGTGAAATTCGTTCGCCGATCGCGGCCTACGGCGAGATAGGAGGTGTCTCATGGTCAGTCATGTTTGGGGACTTCTGGCGCATCCCAGCGCCGAGTTCGAACAGATCAAAAGCGAGAATGAAAGCGTCTCGCACCTATACACCCATCACGTGTTGCTCTTGGCAGCCATCCCGGTGGTCTGCGCCTTTATCGGCACCACCCAGTTGGGCTGGCTCTCCGGCGAGGGACATGCCATCAGGCTCGACATGTTTACCGCGTTTTATACCGCCGTGGCGTTCTACCTGCTGATGCTGGCAGGCGTAGCGGCCATGGGGAAAGTCATTCACTGGATGGCGCGGCGCTATGAATCGCGCCCCAGCCTGCACCGCTGCATGGTGTTCGCCGGCTATGTGGCGACCCCGATGTTCCTCAGCGGGATTGTGGCGCTCTATCCGGTCGTCTGGCTGTGTCTGTTTGTCGGCATTATCGGCCTGTGCTATTCGGGCTATCTGCTGAATCTGGGGATCCCGCACTTCCTGAATATCGACAGTAAGGAAGGGTTCATCTTCTCCAGCTCGACCTTCGCTATCGGTATCCTGTTGCTCGAGCTGCTGCTTGGGGTGACGGTGCTGCTGTGGGGGTACGGTTCCTGGTTGTTCTGAGTTAACGGTTGTTGTTATCGCCCCCGCGCCGGTGGAACGGCGCGGGGGCTTTTGTTTTTTAGGCTATGCGCGGCGGAAAACCAGCATCACGCCGAGCACGATGCCCGCCATGCCCAGCAGGCTCAGCGCGGCCAGCGCGTGGCCGAGCAGCAGGTAATCCAGCAGGGCGGTCACCGCCGGGATCAGGTAGAACAGGCTGGTGACCTGCACCAGATTGCCGCGTTGGATCAGGCGATACAGCAAGAAGGTCGCCAGCACCGAGATCACCACCGCCATCCACAGCAGCGGCAGCACGAACTCAGGCCGCCAGTCGACCCGCAGCGGCTCAAACGGCAGCGCCAGCGTACACATCAACAGCCCGATGGCATACTGCAGCGGCAAGACCGCCAGCGGCGGTTGCGTCATGCCCTTTTGCAGCAGGGTGCCGGCAGTCATGCTCCCCAATGCGATAAAGGCGAACAGCATGCCGCTCGGCGAGAAATGAGCCACCATCAGGCTTTGGTACACCACCAGCGTCAGCCCGGCCATCGCCAGCGCCAGCCCGAATGCGCGCAGCCCGGCGCAGCGCCGTTCGGTGATGAACTGGGTGAGGATCGGCTGTACGCCGAGCAACGTGGCCAGCACGCCGGGCGTAATGCCCTGTTCCAACGCCAGCAGATAGCAGATCTGATAGCTGCCGATCATCAGCACGCCGATCAACGCGACGCGCCGGCGGGTGCCGGGAGCGGGCAGGCACTGGCGCCGCCACAGGCCGATGGCCAACAGCACCGCCAGCGCGATGGCGCAGCGGAAGAACAGAAAAGCGAAGGCGGAGGCGTGCTCCAACCCCCAACGGGAGAAGATCGCGCCGCTGCTCCAGAGCAGGACGAACAGCGTAGCCAGGCCGGCATTGGCCCAGAGAGAAGGGAATCGCATATCAATTTCACCTGTCGTGAAAATTACTGGCTCCGGCGCGCGCGGCGGTCTACGCCTGAACGCAACAGATCAATAAGCCGGAGGTAAAAAGTCGGTGTGGCTTAACGCGCAACCACAATGCGTGGCGGGTAAGCGGCAACCGCGGAAACGACAGAGAAAACGGCGGGTGGAGCGGAGGAAGCACACAGCAAAACGACGGCCGGAACGGTCGCGTTTGTCGGATCTGTGCTGTGCGCCAACGGAGTCATATGGGTTCCTGCAAACCGGGAATGAGACGAATCGCTTCAAACATAGCCAAGTTCAGCGGGGCGTGCAATCGGAAATCACAATGATTTAAATGATAATGAAAATCATTATCATTAATTAGAAGGTGTGCTATGTTGCTTTTGCCACGCAGTGTTGACGCAGCGCGTGCGGCAGAAGGCGTTGCGATTCGCTTTTGCAGAAGGCGAGCAATCGTGGTAAAAATATTGGTATGTTATAATATAACAATTAATGCATGATGAATTCAGTTCACGACATCCTCCATGTTGATGGAGTTAGCCTGACCGGCCACGGCGGGGCATTGATACTCGACACCATCCATTTCGCGCTCCGCGCCGGTGAGAAGCTGGCGGTGATCGGCCCCAACGGCAGCGGCAAGTCCAGCCTGTTGCGCACCCTGATCGGCGAAACGCGGCCGGACAGCGGCGGCATTTACTGGCGGGGGCGTGCCTTGTCCGCGTGGCCGGCGGCGGAGCGCGCCAGAAGCATCGCCTTTCTGGCGCAAAACGATCTGCCGGATTTGCGGCTGTCGGTCGAGGATTACGTGGCGTTGGGCCGTTTACCGCATGGCGAACGCTCTGCGACGGGAAAGTGCATCGTTGACGAGGCCATCGGGGAAACCGGGCTGGCGCCGCTCAGACACCATCCGTTGGGGCGGCTCTCGGGCGGCCAGCGTCAGCGCGCCGCGCTGGCTCGGGCGTTGGCGCAGTCTCCCGACCTGTTGTTGCTGGATGAACCGACCAATCACCTCGATCCGCCCGGGCGCTCGGCGCTGCTGTCGCTAGTGAAGAATAAAGATATCGCCGTGATTGCGGTGCTGCACGATCTGCCCGTGGCGGAGGCGTTTGCCGATCGGATCCTGGTGCTCAACGAAAGCCGCCAGGTGGCCTGTGGCACGCCCGAGGCGGTGTTGCAGACCCCGGTGATTTTGCCGGTGTTCGGCATGAACAGCTTCAAGGTGGCGCACCCCGTCAGCGGGAAAACGCTGCGTATTTTTGACGTTCCCCATTGCGCTTGATAAACCAGAGAGAAACATGAACACACGCGTATTCCCCCTGCTCCTGCTGCTGGCCGGCGGGGCGGCGGCGGCCGAAAAATTTCCCGTCACCGTAGAAAGCTGCGGTATGCCGGTCACCTTCAACCAGGCGCCGCAACGCGCCGTCATCAACGACATCAACATGGCCGAGATGGCCTTTGCGCTCCATCTGCAGGATCGCATTGTCGGGCTGACCGGCATCACCGGCTGGTACAAACTGACGCCCGATTTCAAGGCCGCGATGGGCGCCATTCCCGAACTGGCGCCGAAATATCCCGCTCTGGAAACGCTGCTGGCGGCACAGCCAGACTTCTTCTTCGCCGGCTGGAATTACGGCATGAAGATCGGCGGCGACGTCACGCCGGAGAAGCTCGCCCCGTTCGGCATCAAAACGCTGGTGCTGAGCGAGAGCTGCGTACAGGCCGGCGGGCGGTCGCAGAAGGCCGATATGAACCTGCTGTATGACGATGAGCTGAAGCTCGGCAAGATTTTCGGCAAGCCGCGAGAGGCCGCCGCGCTGGTTGAGGGCTGGCGGCGCCGGTTGGCTGCGCTTCCCGCCAGGCCGGCGGGCCAGCCGCCGCTCAAGGTGTTCGTCTATGACTCGGGGGAGGAGAAGCCTTTCACCAGCGGCAGATACGCCATGCCGACGGCGATCATCGAAGCGGCGGGCGGCCGCAACGTGATGGACGGTTTGCCGGCGAGCTGGACGACGGCGTCCTGGGAGGCGGTGGCGGCGGCCGAGCCCGACTTCATTATTCTGCTGGATTACCAGACCGGGTCAGGCGCCGATGCGCTGCGGCGCTTCCTCGAGTCTCACCCGTTGATGAAGTTGACGCCCGCGGTACGGCACCATCGTTATCTGAAACTGCAGTATGCGGAGCTGACGCCGGGGCCGGCCAACATCGGCGCGGTGGAAAAGCTGGCGCGGGCGCTGTACGCGCCGGAGGCTGAATGAACTCGCCGATCCGGCGGTTTATGCTGCTCGCGCCGCTGGCGCTGTCAGTGTTGTGCGGGCTAATGATCTGGAGCCTGCAGCTTGGCAGCGTCGCGCTGTCATGGCGGCAGACGATGGCGGCATTGGGGCTTTCATCGGCGCCCCTATCCGGCATGCTGGATACCATCGTCGTGCAACTGCGGGTGCCCAGAGCCTTATTGGCGGCCTTGACCGGCGCCGGGCTGGCGATGACTGGCGCGCTGCTGCAGACCACCACCCGCAATGAGCTGGCCGATCCTTTTTTGTTTGGGCTCTCCTCCGGCGCCTCCGCCGGCGCGGTGCTGGTCATCACGCGCTTCGGCGATGCGCTGGGCGCGCTGACGCTGCCGCTGTCCGCTTTCGCCGGCGGCATTTTGTCCGCGATGGCGGTGATGATCCTGTTTCGCGTCAGCCGGGTCAGGCGCGCCGAGCAACTGGTCGTCTGCGGCCTGGCGGTCTCGTTTTTGTTCAGCGCGCTCACCAGCTACCTGGTGTTTTCCGGCGATCAGCGGGCGGCCGGTTCGGTGTTGTTCTGGTCGCTGGGCGGGTTGGGGTTGGCGCGTTGGGATAATCTGTTCATTCCGTTGGTGAGTTTCGCGCTGCTGGCCGGGTTTACGGCGCTGCGTTGGCGGGCGCTGGACGCGCTGCTGGCGGGCGAGCACACCGCCCATTCGATGGGGGTCAACGTGGCGCGCCTGCGCACCGAGACCTTTCTGTGCTGCGCATTGTCTACGGCGTTTCTCGTGTCGCTGACGGGCGTCATAGGGTTTGTCGGGCTGATGGTGCCCTATCTGGCCCGGCGCCTGGTGGGCGTGCGCCACCGTTTGGCCGTGCCGATGTGCGGCCTGCTGGGGGCGATGCTGCTGACCGGCGGCGACATGCTCAGCCGCAGTCTGATCCCCAATCAGGAGCTGCCCATCGGCATCATTACGGCCGGGCTGGGGGGCGCGTTCATCGTCTCCTTGCTGCTGCGCGCGGAACGATGAATGGGCCATTGAAGGCCAAAGGGGAAGGTGAGGCGGCCCGCGTCGGCGGGCCGGTCGGGCGGTCTTAGCGGAGGTCTTCGGCCCAGCCCTTGCGTTTGCTGGTTTTGCCGATGCCGGGGTTGAAGCTGTTGGTCGGATCGGCGGTGCGGTAGAACGCTTGCAGATCCGGTTTGGCGTGGTACAGGTGGCCGACGTTATGCTCCGCCGGGTACTCGGCGCCGCGCCGGTTGAGGATCTCGAGCATCTTTTCTTTCAGCGCATGGCTGTCCACGCCTTTTTTCACCACGTAGTCCTGGTGGAAGACGTGGCACATAAAGTGACCGTAATACAGCTTATGCACCAACTGACTGTCGATTTCCGGCGGCAGCGTTTCGAACCAGTCGGTGTCGTTGCGGCGCAGGGCAATGTCCAGCGCCAGAATATCCTCCACCTTGTCGGCGTGCACCGCGTGGTAGCGCACGGCGGCGCCGGCGGCGGCGAAGCGGTGCAGGAAAGCCTTTTTGCCCTCGTCAGGCGTGCAGGCGAAGAAGGCGCCTTCGGCCTGGGCGAAATAGTCGGTCAGGTAGCGCTGGGCCTCTTCCACGCCGGGGCCGGCCATCTTCAGCAGCAGATGGTGTTCGAAACGTTCGCGGTATTCCTTCATGCGTTTCGGCAGGTGGCTCGGCGCCAGATGGCTCAGGCCCTGCATCAGCCGATCGGTCAGGTTGTGCGGCAGCAGCGGCAGCTTGTTGAGGCTGGCGTCCATGCGGCCCTTCAGAGTGAAGAAGCGCGGCATCTGATCGGTGCCGAGCTTGTCGATCATCATGAAGGTGTCTTTGCCGTACACCTCGGCGATGTCGAAGATATCGCGGTGCATGTATTCACCGGCCACCGGCAGGTTTTCGAATTTGCTCAGCATGTGGCGGCGCAGTTCGGTCAGCACCGCGGTGTCGTTGGTGCCGATATAGAACACCTGCTCTTTGCCCTCTTTCTCGAAGGTGTCGAGCCGCACCGCGAACACCGCCAGTTTGCCGGCGCAGCCAGAGGCTTCGTACAGGCGGCGTTTGTCGGCGTTGAAGCGGGAAGGGGTGTCGGCATCGACGTCGCGCACCCGGCTGGCGTATTCGTTATCCGAGGCGCGCAGCTCACCGTATTCGACGTCCTCCGGGCGATAGTCGCCTTTTTCCAGCCGGGTGAGGATCTCTTCCGGCGTGTCGCCGAGGCGGATGCCTAGATGGTTCACCAGGCGCAGCTGGCCGTCTTCCCCTAACTGGGCGTACAGCGCCATTTCGGTATAGGCCGGGCCGCGTTTCACCAGCGAGCCGCCGGAGTTGTTGCATACGCCGCCGATCACCGAGGCGCCGATGCAGGAGGAGCCGATCACCGAATGCGGTTCGCGGCCGTAGGGTTTGAGCAATTTCTCGAGGTGGTGCAGGGTGCTGCCGGGGAAGCCGACCACCTGCTTGCCGTTGTCCAGCACCTGAATATGATCGAGGCGCAGGGTGCTGACGATGACGATATCGCGATCATAGTCGTTGCCGCTGGGGGTTGAGCCCTCGGTCAGGCCGGTGTTGGCGGCTTGCATGATGACGATTTTGTCGGCGGCCACGCAGGCCTGCAGAATGCGCCACAGCTGCAGCAGGCTGGTAGGGAATACCACCGCCAGCGCCTGGCCTTCGCCGGAGCGGAAGCCCTTGCGATAACGCTCGGTGTTGCGATCGCCGGTCAACAGCTGCGGGCCGCCGACGATGTCCTTGAGCTGATTGATAAACGTCTGATTGCCTGACTGCATGCTGCCTGTCTCCCTGTCATCCCCGTCGCCTTAACCGCGGCGCCGGGGTGCCGCGCAACAAGCTAAGAGGTTATTAATTAAATAACTTATTAAGCTATCAGCTTGGTAGGCTAATGGCTTGTGGGTTTAGTAGCGCTCGGCGTAACCGGCTCGGCGCTCTTCGTCGCGCAGCGTCAGGATCTCCACGCCGTCGGCGGTGACCGCCACGGTGTGTTCCCACTGCGCCGACAGTTTTTTGTCGCGCGTCACCACCGTCCAGCCGTCCTTCTTCTGTTTGATGCGGCGGTCGCCCTGGTTGATCATCGGCTCGATGGTGAACACCATGCCTTCCTGCAACGCCATGCCGCTGCCGGCTTGACCGTAGTGCAGCACCGCCGGCTCTTCGTGCATGTCGCGGCCGATGCCGTGGCCGCAATATTCCCGCACGATGCTGTAGCCGGCCTGTTCGGCGTGCCGCTGGATGGCGTGGCCGATATCCCCCAGAGTGGCGCCCGGTTTGACCGCGCGAATGCCCTGCCACATCGATTCATAGACGTTGTTCACCAACCGTTTGGCCAGCGGCGTCACCTGGCCGATGCAGTACATCTTGCTGGAGTCGGCGATATAGCCGCCGTTTTCCAGCGTGATATCCACGTTGACGATCATGCCGGAACGCAGGATCTTGCTGGCCGACGGCACGCCGTGGCACACCACATCGTCCACGGAGGTATTGAGCACATAGGGGAAATCATACTGCCCCTTGCTGGCCGGGCGCGACTTCAGTTCTTCGACGATAAACGCCTCGGCGCGGTCGTTGATCTCCATGGTGGAGATGCCTTCGACGATGACCTCATCGAGCATAGCAAACACTTTGGCCAGCAGAGCGCCGGAATGGCGCATTTTGGCAATCTCTTCCGGCGTTTTAATCACAATCTGTTTCACCCGACAATCTCCTTCAGCGTCAGCGCGTTATCTTTCATCATTTTTTTTACCAGCTGCGGATAGGTCAGTTCCGGATGGAACTCCGCCAGCATGCCGATCTTGATCCAGTACTCGGCCTGCGCATTGATCGAACGCGTCATGGTCAGGCTGGCGAGGCGCAGATCGTCATGCAGCGCGTCCGAAATTTTTACGATGCCCATCGGCGTCTCCATAAATGAACAATATACGAAGTGTATACGTTTGGGATGGTCGCGATGTGGCATTCTGTGGCGTAAGAAGATTCTGGCAACAACGATTGCCGCCGCCAGGCAATGCGTTTATTGTGATGAACGACTTTTTTGCCATGATTTTTCAGAAGGATTTAAGGCGTGACTAAACTACGTGTTGGGGTGATTTTTGGCGGTAAATCGGCGGAGCATGAGGTGTCGCTGCAGTCGGCCAAAAACATTGTGGATGCAATCGACAAAGAGAAGTTTGACGTCACGCTGCTGGGGATCGACAAACAGGGGCAGTGGCACATCAACGACGCCTCCAATTACCTGCTCAACGCCGAGAATCCGGCGTTGATCGCGCTGAACCGCTCGAACAAGAACGTGGCGCTGATCCCGGGCCAGGAAAAACAGCAGCTGATCGAAGCGGGCAGCGCCGGCGCGCTGGGCCAGCTCGACGTCATTTTCCCGATCGTGCACGGCACGCTGGGGGAGGACGGCTCGCTGCAGGGGCTGCTGCGCATGGCCAATATGCCATTCGTCGGCGCCGGCGTGCTCGGCTCGGCGGTCAGCATGGATAAAGACGTGACCAAGCGCCTGCTGCGCGACGCCGGGCTGGCGGTGGCGCCGTTCGTCACCCTGACGCGCGCCAACCGCGCCGGCTTCACGTTTGAGCAACTGAGCGAGCGCCTCGGCCTGCCGCTGTTCGTCAAGCCGGCTAACCAGGGCTCGTCGGTCGGGGTCAGCAAGGTGGAAAACCGCGCCGAGTTTGACGCGGCGGTGGCACTGGCCTTCAGTTTCGATCACAAGGTGCTGGTGGAGTCGGCGATCGTCGGCCGCGAGATCGAGTGCGCGGTGCTGGGGAACGACGATCCGCAGGCCAGCGTGTGCGGCGAGATCGTGCTGAGCGACGCCTTCTACTCCTACGACACCAAATACATCAATGAGCAGGGCGCTCAGGTGGTGGTGCCGGCGGCGATCGCGCCGGAAGTGAGCGACCACATCCGCGAGGTGGCGCTGAAGGCGTTCCGCGCGCTGGAGTGCTTCGGGTTGGCGCGGGTGGATGTGTTCCTGACGCCGGACAACCAGGTGGTGATCAACGAGATCAACACGCTGCCGGGCTTCACCAACATCAGCATGTATCCCAAGCTGTGGGCCGCCAGCGGCGTCAGCTACCAGGCGCTGATCACGCGCCTGATCGAATTGGCGCTGGAGCGCCACCAGCAGGATCGCGCGCTGAACAGTTCGGTGTTCGATCGCTAAACGCGGCAGGGGGCGGCGGTGCCGCCCCCGTCCATCACTTCACCGTCACATCGATATCGCCGAAATACTTCTTCGACAGCGCCGCCACCGTGCCTTGCTGCTTCACTTTGGCGATGGCAGCATCCAGTTTCTTCTTCAGCGCCTCATCTCCTTTGCGCAGGCCGAAGGCGATGCCTTCACCGAGGATTTTGTCGTCGCGCACCGCCTCGCCGACGAAGGCGAAGCCTTTGCCGTCCGGCTGTGACAGGAAGCCGCTTTGCCCCGAGGGCGCCATCACCAGCGTGGCGTCGAGCCGACCGGCCGCCAGATCGAGATACACCTGATTCTGATCCTGGTAAGACACCACATCCACGCCCGCCGGCGCCCAATGGGTTTTGGCGTAAATCTCCTGAATCGAGCCTTGCAGCACGCCCACGTGTTTGCCCGCCAGCGCGTTGGCGTCCGGCAGCAGGCCGCTGCCGGCTTTGGCGATCAGGCGGTTCGGCACCTGATAGATGGCGTCGGTAAAGGCGATCGCCTGGCGCCGCTGTTCGGTCACGTTCATCGCCGAGTTGATGGCGTCGAACTTGCGCGCCTGCAGCGCTGGGATCAGGCTGTCGAACGAGGTTTCCACCCAGCTGCATTGCAACTGCGCGGCGGCGCACACCGCGTCGCCCAACTCGATGTCGAACCCTTCCAGTTTGCCGCTGGCGGATTTGGATTCGAACGGCGGATACAGCGCTTCCAGACCGAAGCGCAGGCTGTTTTCCGCCGCCAGAGAAGAGCCGGCGGCCAGCAGGCATCCGGCGGCGAACAGCGTTTTCAAAGCTTTCATAGGCAGTGCCCCTTTCCCATGGTCGGACAAAAAATTACACCTGGCTCAGGCGACGCGCGCCTTCCAGCAGGGTCTCGTTATCTTTGGAAAAACTCAGCCGAATAAGGCCGGTATCGGTGCCGTCGCTGTAGAACGCCGACAGCGGGATCGTCGCCACCTTCGCTTCGCGGATCAAGCGCACGGCGAAATCATTGTCGCTTTCGTGACTGAAGCCGCTAAAGCGGGCCAGCATGAAGAAGCTGCCGCGGCTGGGCAGCAGCTCAAAGCGCGAATCCTGCAGGGCGCTGGCCAGCAGATCGCGCTTTTGTTGGTAAAACGCCGCCAGCCCCAGGTAGCTCTGCGGGTTGGCGAGCGCGGCGGCGAAGGCGTGCTGCATCGGCGTATCGGCGGAGAACACCATGAACTGGTGCACCTTGCGGATTTCGTCCATCAACGCCGCCGGCGCCAGGCAATAGCCGACGCGCCAGCCGGTGACGTGGTAGGTTTTGCCGAACGACGACACGATCACGCTGCGTTCCGCCAACTGCGGATAGCGCGCCATGCTGTGGTGAATATCGCCGTCGAACACCACGTGCTCGTAGACCTCGTCGGACAGGATCACGATGTCGGTGTCGCGGGTCAGGGCGGTCAGGCGGTCGATATCCTGCGCGTCGAACACCGCGCCGGTCGGGTTGTGCGGCGTGTTGACGATAATCATGCGCGTTTTGCCGTTGATGGCGGCGGCCACTTCGTCCCAGTCGACGCGAAAATCCTGCAGCGACAGTTTGATCGCCACCGGCGTGGCGCCCTGCAGGCGCACGATCGGCGCATAGCTGTCGAACGCCGGTTCGAAATAGATCACCTCGTCGCCGGGATGCACCAGCGCGCTGATCGCCGAGTACAGCCCTTCGCTGGCGCTGGCGATCACCGTGATTTCTTCGTCGGCGTCATAGCGCGCGCCATACAATCGTTCAGCTTTTTCCGCCAGAGCAGCACGTAACGCCGCCACGCCGCTCATCGGCGCGTATTGGTTATGACCTGCGCGCATGGCTTGCGCCGTTGCCTCGATCAACTGCGGATCGCCGGCGAAATTGGGCGCGCCCTGCGACAGATTGAGGGCCTGATGTTCGGCGCTGAGTTGGCCAATGACGGTGAAGATAGTGGTGCCGACGTCCGGCAGCTTCGAGCGGGATGAGCAAGCGCTCTGCATGATGGGCTCCAGGCAAACAGGGAAGTGTTGAGCGATTAAGCATCAGCCGGCGTAGGCGGACAAGGGAAAGTTTGTCATACTTGCCATGCACTACGATCATACCTAATCGAGGCACGCTATGCCGATATCCCTGCCGTCGCTCGACGTGTTGAAAACCTTCGTGGTGGTGGCGCAACGCCTTAACTTTACCCATGCCGCCCGGCAGCTGCACCTGACGCAGGGGGCGGTCAGCCGGCAAATCCTTGGGCTGGAACAGCGCCTGGGGTATCCGCTGTTCAGCCGCCAGGCGCGCGGTCTGACGCTGACGCCGCAGGGCGCGCAGCTGCTGGCGCCGGTGCAGCAGGCGCTGGGGCAGTTGGATGAAGCCCTGACGCGGGCCGCAGCCCCGCCGGGGGCGCTGCGCATCAAATGCCCGACCTGCGCCATGCGCTGGGTGCTGCCGCGCATCATTCGCCTGCAGAATGAACGGCCGGACATGCACATCGAACTGACCGCCTCGGTGTCACACGGCCTGGATTTCAGCGCCGAGCAGTTTGACGCCGCGGTGCTATTCGGCCGGCCGCCGGGCAAAAAGCTGACCGCGCACCTGCTGTTCGACGAAATCCTCACGCCGGTCTGCACGCCGACGTTTCTGCCGCCGGCGCCTCGGCTGACGGACTTGACGGACAAAACTCTGCTGCACCCGACGCGCGATCGGCGCGACTGGCTGCGCTGGCTGAAGGCGGCGGGCGCCGATGCGTTGCCGTCCGGCAAGGCCCAGCATTTCGATACCCTCGATCTGGCGATGAGCGCGGCGCTGCAAGGGTTTGGCATCGCCATCGGCGATCTGTGCCTGTTGGAGGAGGATATTCAGGCGCGGCGCGTCGTGACGCCGTTCCCGCTCTGCGTCAGCAGCGGCGCGGCCTATTATTTGGTCTATCCTGAAC
Organism: Serratia sp. JKS296; assembly: GCF_900215445.1. Taxonomy (NCBI): domain Bacteria; kingdom Pseudomonadati; phylum Pseudomonadota; class Gammaproteobacteria; order Enterobacterales; family Yersiniaceae; genus Serratia; species Serratia sp. JKS296. Next base: position 3,646,744 of record NZ_OCMX01000001.1, on the reverse strand, counting down.
GCACGGTGGCGCCGCCGACGTTAACCGCGCTGGTCGATTTTCTGTCGGCGGAGGCCGCCGACAGCCGCGCCCGGCTGCAGAATTACCTGCCGATAACCTGTAATGCTTTGTAAACATTAGCGATGCGAATTCCCTTGGCGATGAAACAGAGTGTGGCAAACTGTTTCTTCACTCCGATTAAACCCCGCGGCTTTGGCGGCGGAAACACGCCTGAGATAAAACAAGATGAAATGGCTTTGTGTGGTGAGTATGTTGTCCGGTCTGGCCCTCAGTCCGGCTTTTGCGCAGGAAACGCCGATAACGCAGGGCATTCACGCCCAGCAGCGCGACGCCTTCGTGTCCAATTTGATGAAGCAGATGACGCTGGAAGAGAAGATCGGCCAGCTGCGGCTGATCAGCGTCGGGCCGGATAACCCGAAAGAAGCGATCCGCGAGGGGATCCGCAAAGGGCAGATCGGCGCCATCTTCAATACCGTTACCCGGCCGGATATCCGGGTGATGCAGGATCAGGCGATGCAGCTCAGCCGCCTCAAAATCCCGTTGTTCTTCGCCTATGACGTGGTGCATGGCCAGCGCACCGTGTTCCCGATCAGCCTGGGGCTGGCGGCCAGCTTCGATCTGGAGGCCATTGCGCTCAGCGCCCGCGTGGCGGCGCAGGAGGCCAGCGACGATGGCCTGAACATGACCTTCGCGCCGATGGTCGATATCACTCGCGATCCGCGCTGGGGCCGGGTGTCCGAAGGCTTCGGCGAAGACACCTGGCTGGTATCGAAAATCGCCAAGGTGATGGTCGACGGTTTCCAGAACGGCGATCCGGCCAAACCCGGTTCGGTGATGGCCAGCGTCAAGCACTTTGCATTGTACGGCGCCGTCGAAGGCGGCCGCGATTACAACACTGTCGACATGAGCCCGCTGCGCATGCATCAGGACTATCTGCCGCCTTATAAAGCGGCGGTGGACGCCGGCAGCGGCGGGGTGATGGTGTCGCTCAACGCGATCAACGGCGTGCCGGCCACCGCCAACCCGTGGCTGCTGAAAGATCTGCTGCGCGAGCAGTGGGGCTTTAAAGGCATCACCATCAGCGACCACGGCGCGATCAAAGAGCTGATTAAACACGGCGTGGCCGCCGACGCGCGCGACGCGGTGCGGCTGGCGATCACCTCCGGCGTCGACATGAGCATGAGCGACGAGTTCTACGACAAGTACCTGCCGGGTCTGGTGAAGGACGGGCTGGTGCCTGAAAGCGATATCGACCGCGCCTGCCGCGACGTGCTGAACACCAAGTATGACATGGGGTTGTTCACCGATCCGTATGTGCATCTGGGGCCGGCGGGTTCCGATCCGCAGGACACCAACGCCGAAAGCCGTCTGCACCGCGCCGAAGCGCGGGTGGTGGCGCGCAAGACGATGGTGCTGCTGAAGAACGATAAGCAGACGCTGCCGCTGAGCAAGCAGGCGACCATTGCGCTGGTCGGGCCGATGGCCGACAGCCAGCGCGACGTGATGGGCAGTTGGTCCGCCGCCGGGGTGGTCAAACAGTCGGTCACCCTGCGCGAAGGGCTGGAGCGGGCGGTGGGCGACAAGGCGCGCATTCTGTACGCCAAGGGCGCCAACGTCACGCAGGATAAAGGCATCATCGACTATCTGAACGAGTATGAGCCGGCGGTGGCGTTCGATACCCGCTCGCCGCAGCAGATGATCGACGAAGCGGTGCAGGCGGCGAACAAGGCCGACGTGGTGGTGGCGGTGGTGGGGGAATCGCAGGGCATGGCGCATGAGGCCTCCAGTCGAGCCGACATCACGATCCCGCAGAGCCAACGCGATTTGATCGCCGCGCTGAAAGCCACCGGCAAGCCGCTGGTGCTGGTGCTGATGAACGGCCGGCCGCTGGCGCTGAGCTGGGAGAGCGAGCAGGCGGACGCGATGCTGGAAACCTGGTACAGCGGCACCGAGGGCGGCAACGCGGTGGCGGACGTGCTGTTCGGCGACTATAACCCGTCGGGCAAACTGCCGATGACCTTCCCGCGCTCGGTCGGCCAGATCCCGATGTACTACAACCACCTGAACACCGGCCGTCCGTTCGGCAAGGAGAATCCGGGCAAGTACACCTCACGCTACTTCGATTCGCCGAACGGCCCGCTGTATCCGTTCGGTTACGGCCTGAGCTACACCACCTTCAGCCTGTCGGATCTGAAATTATCCAGCCCGACGATGGCGCGCAACGGCAAGCTAACCGCCAGCGCCACGCTGAAGAATACCGGCAAGTACGACGGCGCCACGGTGGTGCAGCTGTATCTGCAGGACGTGACCGCCTCGGTCAGCCGGCCGGTGAAGGAGCTGCGCAACTTCAAGAAAGTGATGCTGAAGGCCGGTCAGTCGCAGCAGGTCGAACTGCCGATTAGCGAAGACGATCTGAAGTTCTACAACGCCAGCCTGAAATGGGGGGCGGAGCCGGGCAAATTCAACGTGTTCGTCGGCCTGGATTCCGACAACGTGCAGGCGCAAAGCTTTACGCTGAAGTAACCTTTTCCCCCTCTTTCACTGCGGTGGGAGAGGGGGATCCATCCTTTCCGCTAATGTCACCGGAGCTTGCCTCATGAAACGGTATCTGGACTGCAGCGCCAGCGATCTGGCCGATATCGGCAAAGCCGATCTGCTCTACGCCATACGCGCCAGCGAAGGGCGCATTTTGGTCAGCGAAACCATCGCGGTCACTCAGCCGCTGCTCAATAACGTCACCAATGCCGAACTGGCGGCCAGTCAGGGCGCCGATCTGTTGCTGTTGAACCTGTTTGACGTCGATCGTCCGCATATCGCGGGCCTGCCCGCCGACGTGCCGCCGCAGGAGGCGCTGCGCACGCTGCAGCGCCTGACCGGGCGGGTGATCGGGGTGAACCTGGAGGCTGTCGATCCGGCTTTCGCCACCGAACATAACGACTTCTGGCAGATGACGGCGGGTCGCGCCGCCACCGCCGAAAATGCCCGTAAACTGTATCAACTCGGCGCGCGCATGCTGGTGCTGACCGGCAACCCGAACAACGGTGTCAGCAATCAGGCGATCGCCGCCGCGCTGAAAGCGATCCGCGATGAAGTGGGCGACGAGATGGTGCTGGTGACCGGCAAAATGCACGGCGCGGGCATTGTGCGCGAAAGCGGCAGCCAGCTGATCGGCGAGCGGGACATCGCGCTGTTCGTGGAAAACGGCGCGGACATCGTGCTGTTGCCGGCGCCGGGCACCATTCCCGGCATGTCGCAGGAGAAAGTGGCGGCGTTGATCGCCTTTGCCCAGCGGCAGGGCGCGCTGGCGATGACGGCGATCGGCACCTCGCAAGAGGGGGCCGACGTGCAGACCGTGCGGCAGATTGCGCTGATGAGCAAAATGGCCGGCGCCGATCTGCATCATATCGGCGATACCGGCTATTTGGGGTTGGCGTTGCCGGAAAACATCTTCGCCTACAGCGTGGCGATTCGCGGCGTGCGCCATACCTACAGCCGCATGGCGCGATCGGTGAACCGTTAAGTCAGGGGTTTTTGCGCCGTGACGATGCTGAAATAGCCGAGCGACGGCAGCACCTGAGCGGGCCCGAAGCCGATGTCGCGCAGCAGGCCGCCGATTTCCTTGCCGGAGTATTGGCGGCCCTGCGTCCATCCCATCATCATCAGGCTGTACCCCGCGGCGGCAGGCGGGCCGTCGCCGTCATCGTTGTACAGCACTTCGTGGATCACGATCCTGCCTCCGGGCGGGAGGGCCGCATAGCTCTTTTGCGCCAGGAAGCGGTTCTTGTCCATCGGCCAGTCGTGGAAAATATTGGAGTACAGGTGCAGGTCCGCCGCCGGGTAGGGATCGCGCCACATATCACCGCTGTGGGTGCCGATGCGGTGGCTGAGGCCGTAATGGCGCGCGTAGTCGGCGGCGAGCGGGCACACCTCCGGCAGATCGAACACGGTGCACGTGAGCGCCGGCCAGTGGGCCGCCAGGCTGATGGCATGGGCGCCGGAGGCGCCGCCGATATCCAGCGCCGCACGGCAGGCGCCGAGGGGCAGCAACGTAGGCCAAACGCTGGCCGATCCCATGCTCAGGCTGTGCATGGCGTGGGTAAAACGCCGCATTCTGTCGGCGTCGAGCGTATGCGTTTCAAACAGCTCCTGCTCGCCATACACCTGCGAAGTATTCTTTCTGATGGCGCTTTCCAGGTTTTGCAGCGTGAAAATCTCGCTGTTTTCAATCATCAAATCCCAAAAATAGCCGAAGTAATGCGGGTTGTTTTTTAACAAAAAGATTTCCGCTTCTGGCGTCAGAGAGAATGTTTCGCCGTCTCTGGCGATCAATTTCAATGCCACTAGCGCCATGACCAGCGTCTCCGCCGGGCGTTTTTCCACATTGGCCTGAGCGCATATATCGGTCAGATTGCGGGGGTGCAGAGCAATAAACTCAAAGATGCCCAGGCGGTGCGCAATAAGCGCCGCCGGATAGAGATATAAATTCATCGTGATATCGAGAATGGTTTTGTCGTCGCATTGTGGCGGCCGGACGGAATGGTTCATGCGGCTCTCCTTCCCCTAAGGCGTGGCGCGTCTTAACAGGCTATGCCACGCCTGTGGTTTTAGCAAAGGGCGGGGGCGCGATTGACCGCAGACCAACGCTTCCGTTGTAAATAATTCCCTGTGAGACTATTTTAAATTGAATTGGGTGCGGTTAATGTCGCGCGTAAAAAACTGACGTCGAGCGGAATAATAACTCCATCATGCATTTTTATTTTATGGGAGGTTAACTTAATCACAGTTATTAACGCGTCAGGGTTGTGTTAATCTGGGCCGCCGTTATACCGTACCGACATTCACATTATTTTTGTGAATAATTCAAAACTAAATAATTCATTATTAAAACGAGATAACAATGAAAAAGATCATTCTGACCGGCATGATTGCCGCGACTCTGGGCTTGTTCAACACCGCCAACGCCGAAGGGATGGATCCTGCCGCGTTGAAAAACGTCTATGACATCACGCGTAATACCGCCGGGCTGATGTCCTACTGTGTCGATAAAGGTTTCCTGAAAGCGGACAGCATCGACAACGCCAAGAAAATGGTGGCTTACGTGGCGGCGATCCCCGGCGGCGTCGACACCCGCGACGGCGACAAGCGCGAAGCGATGGGCCGTGAAGGCAATGTGCTGAACGACGACGGCAACGTGGTTGCGTTGGAGAAGGAAGCGCCGCAGGGTCTGCAGGCGTGGTGTCAGCAGGCTGACGAAGGGATCCGCCAGGGGCTGACGTCTATCGGCCAATAAGCGCCGGATTTAGCCTCCCCCCTCCTTAAGGCTTCGTCTGAAGGGAATCTCCGGGCCAGCGGCCCGGAGCATCTTACCAGAACAGTGGCGTAGTGTTTTCAGACAGAAACGCCAGCAGCGTTTCGTTGACCGCCGTCGGGTTTTCCTTGTTGCTGATATGCCCGGCGTCAGGGATCAGTACATGCCGACAGCCGAGAAGATCCGCCATGCGCTGGCCTTCTGCCGGCGGGCGCGGCTTATCTTGCGCGCCGGTGATGACGATGCTGGCGGCGGTGATGTTTTCCAGCAGCGCCAGCTTGTCGGGGCGGCCAAAGATCATCCGGCCCAGCGGTACGATGCTCTCGCGTAGGCGAGCGGCGGGCAGGCTCTGGAGCTGGCACAGCAGCGATTGCAATAAGGCGTCGGGGACATCATCGGAATAAAACAGCGACGCGACATGTTCCAGCAGCGGCGATGCGATGGCGCCGGCCTGTTCCACGGCGGCCAGCATGCCCATATAGCGCTGCCGCGCCTCCGGCGTTTCGTCGCCCAGGTAGCTGTCCAGCAGCGCCAGCACTTTCACCCGCTCCGGCGCCAGCGCCGCCAGTTCGGCGCCCCACATGCCGCCGACGGACAGGCCGACGATGCCGAACTCTTCAATATCTAAACGATCCATCAGCGCCAAATGATCGGCGGCGATGTCCGACAGGCTGTTTCGCCCGGGCGGCAGCGCCGGTGAATCGCCGTGGCCCCAGAGATCCGGCACGATCAGGCGGTAGCGTTTCGCCAGCGCTTCGAACTGCGGCGCCCACATATTCAGATCGAACAGATAGCTGTGGCCCAGCAGCAACGGAAAGCCCGAACCCACGTCGAGGTAATGCAGGGATTTGCCCATCGTTGGCATCTTATCGGTTCCTTATATAAAGAGAGTCCGGCTGCTTATATCATACTCATATTCAACCTGCGGTATTAATTTACCTTAAATTACTCAGGTGGCGACATATTTGTAATTATCCTTTGCTAACAAGAGGTCAATGAAAGGTGGCATTAAGGATAATATTCTGGTCGAGGCCGGAGCCTTGATTTATGCTGGCGCTCCTTTCAAGATGGAATAGCTAAACAGGGCGTCGCGATGAAAAGACTTTTCAGACTATTAATTATTTTGCTTGTTATTTTGCTGCTGGCGGCGGTGCTGTGGTGGTTCTTCGGGCGCGGCAATCCGAATGCGTTATGGCAAATTGTTAGCCAGCAGTGCGTGCCCAATCAGCAACAGAACCACGATCCGGCGCCCTGTGTAAAGGTTGGCTTAACCGAGGGTTATGTCCTGTTTAAAGACAGCAAAGGTCCCTATCACGATCTGGTGATGCCAACCGAAAAGGTCAGCGGCATCGAGAGCCCGATATTGCAAGCGGAGCGAACGCCGCATTATTTCGCCCTGGCCTGGAACAACCGCGAACATATATCCGGCGAGCTGGGTAAACCGTTAAAAGACGCGTGGCTTTCTCTGGCGGTCAATTCGAAATATGGCCGTTCTCAGAATCAGCTGCATATTCACGTTGCCTGCTTGCGCCAGGATGTCTATAACGCGCTGGGGGAACAGGCGGAGCAATTAGATCAACAGTGGCGACCGCTGGCGGTGAAATTGGTCGGCCATCAATATCTGGCCAGAAAATTGGCGGGCACCGATTTAACCCAGGAAGATCCTTTCCGCTTGTTGCAAAACTATGTGGTCGAACAGGGCGACAGCATCGGCAATTACGGTCTGGCGCTGGCGGTCAGCCCGCAGGGCGAGATGCTGCTGTTGGCAAACCGTTTGACGTTGACCGATCTGAACCTGGGCTCGGCCGGCGAAATTCAGGACTACCGGTGCGAGGTGGCGGGGAACTCAAGATGATAACGGCCCGCCGGCTGGGTCAGCCGGCGGCTGCCGTGCGGTCAGAGCTTCTTCAGCAGTTCCAGCAGCTGCGCTTCGCTTTTCTCCGCTAGCCCGTCGATGGCGAGCTTGATGATGTCGGAGCGGGTGATGCGCACGATGCCGTTGCGCGCCGCCTGCACGATCACCTCATCGATGGCTTCGATGTGGTTGTCCGTCAGGCTGACGGAAATCGCCTTATAGGTGCGCTTGCGGCCGGCCGGCTTGGTTTCCGGCGCGGGCGCCGCGACCGGCAACGTGTGCGAGGTGGCGCTGTTGATGAATTCGTCTTCCGACATGCGGTGGGTGGGGGTGCGCTTCTTCACAGGATCACCTCTTTCACCAGGCATTCGATCTCGGCCTGCGCCTTTTCATTGTTCGCCTCATGCACGGTGATGGCTTCGCCCCAGGCGTCGCGGTAAATTTTGCGGTCGCACAGGCGGTTGCTCACCAGGGTGAACTCCGGGTATTCGCTCAGCACCTGCGCCGCTTCGTTGGCTTCATTAATGAAGATGTTGGTCGGGCACATGTTCAGCACGATGTAGCCTTTGACCTTCTCGTTATATTCCTGCGCGGTGGAGAACATCTCCGACAGATAGCCGATGGTGTCGAGGTCCATCTGCGAAGGGCGCAGCGGCGAGAGGAACAGATCGGCGGCCAGCAGGCCGGAGCGCAGTTCGGCGCTGTCGCGGCCGGCGGTGTCGACGATCACGTAGTCGTAATGGCGATCCAGCTCCAGCAGCGTTTCCTTGATTTTGCCCGACGCGGCCACCACCGGAATGTGCGGCAGCCCTTCGACGTTCTGACGGTCGTTGTACCAGGTCATGATTGATTTCTGGTCGTCGGCATCGACGATGATCGCCGTCTTGCCTTGCTTAAGAATCAGATACCCGGCGATATTCACCGCTTTCGTCGACTTGCCGACGCCGCCTTTTTGCGAGCCAATCAGAACAATCATGCTGCCATCTCTCAAGTTATTAAGCGGGTAACTTATTAAGTTAATGCGCTTATTAGGTTGATAATCAAACAGGTTAACAAGAACAACTCGCGAACAATATGCACCAACTGCGGCGGCTTGCCAAGCCAGTATGTTGTTAACTGCGCAGCTTATTTTGCGGTGAATGAACCGGATGGGTAAGTAGGAATTCTCTGGGAAGTGGCGATGCGGAGGTGGGTTTATTAATTTAACAGCTTAATAAGTTAATTGGCTATTAAGCTGTTTGCGGCATTATTTCTTCATCATCGCTTTCAGGTTGGCGAACGGATTGTGGGTGGCGACGCCGACATCTTTCTGCGCGTCTTCACCGGCCACTACCGTCGAACCGTATTGATCGGCCTCGGTGTATTTCGAGTGCTCGTGGTCGTGGCAATACAGACACAACATTTCCCAGTTGCTGCCGTCTTCCGGGTTGTTGCTGTGATCGTGATCGATGTGGTGCACCGTCAGTTCGCGCAGGTTGGAATAGACGAACTCGCGTGAGCAGCGCCCACACACCCAGGGGAACAGTTTCAGCGCTTTTTCGCGGTAGCCGGTTTCCAGCTTCGCATAGTTTTTGGGGATATAGGCCATGGTGGTTGTCCGTGGTGAATCACTATGCGGTAAATAATACCACACTGCGCGCGGCTACAGCGTGCGGCTCATCTCGCCGTTAGCGAAACGTCTCCACCGCCCAGTCGATGAACGCCCGCAGCTTGCCGCTGAGGTGGCGATTGGACGGGTAGACCACGTACATCTGCTCCGGCGGCGGCTGCCAGTCGTGCAGCAGGCTGACCAGTTCGCCGCGCTCGAGGTGCGGCTGCGCCATAAACCGATAAATCTGGATGATGCCTAATCCGGCCAGGCTCGCCGCCAGCAGCGCGTTGCCTTCATTGATGCTGACCGGGTAGCGCTGCTGGATGGCGATCTCTTTGCCGCGTTCGACATAGCGTTGCGGATGGATGCGGTCGTTGACCGGATGGCGGTAGTGCACCATCGGAAAACCCTGTTCCAGATCGCACGGGTGGCGCGGGGCGCCGTGGCGCGCCAGATAAGCCGGGGTGGCGCAGCTGACCCAGTCCAGATCGAACAGACGCCGGGCGATCAGGCTGGAGTCGGCCAATGGGCCGCTGCGGATCACGCAGTCGGCGCTGTCGCTGATCAGATCGATAACGCGATCGCCGATGCTGAGATCGATTTGGATTTGCGGGTAGCGTTCTAAAAAGCCGGGCAGCGCCGGCAACAGCAGTTGGCGAGCGGTGCCGCTGCCGGTGTCGATGCGCAGCACGCCCTGCGGAGAACTTTGCGACTCGGTCAGGCAGCCCTCCATCTGCTCCAAATCCGCCAGCCATTTCACCGTATTTTGGTAATAGCATTCGCCTTCGCGGGTGACCGACACGCTGCGAGTGGTGCGCTGAAACAGCTTGGTCTGCAGGTGATCCTCCAGATTTTGGATCAGCTTGGTGACCGTCGCTTTCGGCATGCCCAGCGAATCGGCGGCGCGGGTAAAGCCGCCGGTTTCCACCACGCGGTTAAATACCCGGATAGCGAGCAAATGATGGTCCATAGGTTCTCAACACCATGCCCCGGCGGTGGCCGGGGCATGTTTCTGCAGATAGATAATGATTAACACTGTTTAGCGCCAATCGCGCCGGAGCGCAAGCTGAGGCCGAACACCAGCGTGGCGGAGAGGATCAGCGCGCCGCCGAACAGCATCGCGCTGCTGACGCCCTGCCAGTCCACCACTTCACCGCCCAGCAGTGCGCCGGAGGCCAGCGCGATCTGGATGACGCACACCAACAGCGCCTGGCCGGCTTCCGGCGCCTGCGGCACGGCGGCGAACATCCAGTTGGTGGCGCACACCGGGACGGCGCCAAAGGCCAGCCCCCACACCAGCACCATCAGCGTGGCGCCGGCGAGGCCGCTGAGCAGCGGCGAAACGATCAAAATGCCCGCCAGCATGGCGGCGATCAGAATAAAGGTGGCGCGCAGGCTGTATTCCCCCAGACGCTCGCCGAGGAAAGTGCCCAGCAGGCCGATGGCGCCATAGGCCAACAGCTGCAGCGAGATCGCCGACGGGCTGAGCACGAACACCTGTTGCAGCAGCGGCCGCAGGTAGGTGTAGGCGGCGAAGTGGCCGATGAACAGCAGCACGATGGCGATCAGGCCGATGCGCGCCATCGGCAGGCGCAGCGGCAGCACCAGATCGCGCGGCGTGACCGGCCGGGAAGGCGGCACCGAGGTCAGCAAACGCAGCTGCGCCGCCAGTACGCCGACCGCCAATGCCGCACCGCCGAAGAAGGCGGCGCGCCAGCCGAACAGATCGCCGATCAGCGCCCCGGCCGGCACGCCGCACACCGCGCCGACCGAGATGCCGCTGAGGATCAGCGCGGTGGCGCGGCCCTGGCTGGCTTCCGGCACCAGATGGCGGCCGTAGTTGGCGGCGAACGACCAGAAACCGCCGACGCAGATGCCCAGCAGCACGCGGCCCAGCAGCATCATCGGGAAGTTGACGGCCAGCGCCGCCACCAGGTTGGACACCATCAGCAACAGCGACAGCCCCAACATCAGTAAACGCCGATCCAGACGGCCGGAAATCAGGCTCAATGCGGGGGCGGCCACCGCCGCCACGATGCCGGGCATGGTCACCATCAGCCCGGCGGTGCCGGTGCTGACGCCGAGCGAGGGGGCGATGTTGGTCAGCAGGCCGATCGGCAGAAACTCGGTGGTGACCATGACAAAACAGGCGACCGTCAGCGAGAAGATCGCCGGCCACGGGGATGATGCAGGGTTATCTTTATTATTCAGCATAATGCCGCTCGTCTCAGGTGAATGCGCAGGCCGTGCGCGGGGCACGGTGTGACCGAAGTCACAATCTACGGCAGGTGCAAGTCGCGGATAAATCCATCTGCGGTGGTTACACTGTTTCTGAGGGGGAACAATCGCGGCAGTGAGTTAAAGCGCGGCTTGCGCCGCGCCGAGAGGAAAGGAATAAAACGGCATAAGGTTATGACCGAATGCCGCGTGGCGCTTACAGCCCCGGCGCTTTCCACAGCGAGGTGGTCAGGCCGTTGTCCACCAGCGTCAACTGATCGGCGTAGACCCGCCGCCAGGTTTCTTTCTGTTCCTGATACAGCGCGTGGTGGGTCATGTCCGGCTGATGCTCGCGCTCCCAGCGCACCAGGCGCTCGCCGGTTTCGGCCAGCGATTCGTACAGCCCGGCGCCGACGCCGGCGGCGATCGCGCAGCCCAGCGCGGTGGCCTCTTTCACCACCGGCACCCGCACCGTCAGCCCGGTGACGTCGCTGAGGATCTGGCTCCACAGCTTGCCCTTGGCGCCGCCGCCGGCGAACACCAGCGAACGGGCCTGCACGCCGGAGAAGGCGGCGATCTGTTCCAGATTGCAGGCGGAGACGATGGCGGCATTCTCCTCCAGCGCGCGGAACAGCGTCTGTTTGTTGCAGCGCTCCGGGTCGATCGACATGTTGATGAACGACGGCGCCGCGTGATACCAGGTTTTGAAATGCATGGCGTCGGAGAAAATCGGCATCACGCCGTAGGCGCCCGGCGGCACTCTGGCCGCCATCTCTTCCAGCAGGCTGTAGGCGTCGATCCCCAGCCGCTCCGCCAGCAATTTTTCTTCCGCGCAGAAGGCGTCGCGGAACCAGCGCATGGTCAGGCCGGTAAAGAAGCTGATGGATTCCGCCTGCGCCATGCCGGGAATGACGTGGGGGTTGATGCGGATGTTCATCTCCGGATCGATGGCCGGCTCCGGCAGGTTGACGATTTGCTGCCAGAAGGTGCCGCCGAGCACCGCCGTCTGCCCGGCGCGCACGATGCCGAGCCCCAGGCTGCCGAGCTGCACGTCGCCGCCGCCCATCACCACCGGGGTGCCGCGCAGCAGCCCGCTCTCCTGCGACGCCTGTTCGGTGACGCGCCCCAGCACGCTGCCGGTCTCTTTCACCGGCGACAGAATATCGGCGCGCAGGCCGGCCAAGTCGAGCAACGCCGGCCGCCAGTCGCGGCTGGTCAGATCCAGCATGCCGGTGGTGCCGGCGTTGGAAGGATCGACCGCCAGTTCGCCGCTCAGCATGTTGGCCAGCCAGTCGCTGATCATGGTCAGCGTCGCCGCCTGGCGGTAGATGTCCGGCCGATGGTGCGCCAGCCACAACAGGCGCGGCATGGCGCTCAGTGCCAGCGTCTGGCCGGAGTGCTGGTACACCTCGCGTTCGAAGCCGTGGTTGTGCAGCTCTTTCAGCTCGCTGACTTCGTGGCTGGCGCGTGCGTCGACGTTGGCGCAGGCCCAGATCGGCACGCCGTTGCGGTCGTACAGAACGATGCCTTCACGCATCGAGCAGCAGGCCACCGCGCGGATCGCCTGAGCGCTCAAGCCTGCGCGTTGCATTGCCTGGCGGATGCACTGGCAGGCCAGCTGCCAGTTGCGGCTGAGGTCAAACTCCATCGAGCCGGGCACGCCCGGCACCGCCAGGTGTTGCCACTCCGCCTGGCCGTGCGCGATCTGGTTACCCGCCAGATCGAAGATCACCGCGCGAATGCTGCCCGTTCCTGCGTCCAGCGCCATCAAGTAGTTATCCATAGCCTATGCTCTCAGGGGGAGGAGTGTTAACTATAGATGCCGCCGCCTTACCCCGCCGGGGGAGGAGTGGGCGTCGCCGACGCGATTTGTGAGCCAGGCGGCAAAATTGCCGTTGCGGCAGGGCAATCGACGGGAATAAACCTATGGTTGGAAAGCGCCATGTTACGGCGCGCCGTTTAAACAAGGAGTTGTCATGCACGTCACATTGGTTGAGATCAACGTTAAACAAGACAAAATTGACGAATTTATCGATGTTTTCCGCGCCAATCACCTGGGTGCGATCGAAGAGCCGGGCAACCTGCGCTTCGACGTGCTGCAGGATGAACAGATTCCGACGCGGTTTTACATCTACGAAGCCTATCGCGACGAGCAGGCGGTGGCAGCGCACAAGCAGACTCCGCACTACCTGCAGTGCGTGGAGAAGCTGGAAGCGCTGATGACCGGCCCGCGCAAGAAGACCACCTTTATCGGCCTGATGCCTGAATAATCGCCGGCGTTTGCCGGTGTCCATGCGCCCGGTTTGGTTGTAACCTGCAAGGCAAAGCGAATTTTCAATGGGATAAGCGGGGCGAGGATGACATTGCGCGATCGGCTGTTGGCGCTGTTGGTGGTGGTGATCTGGGGCGTGAATTTCGTCGTGATCAAGTTCGGTTTACAGGGCATGCCGCCGTTTCTGCTGGCCGGGATGCGTTTTTTGCTGGTGGCGTTGCCGGCGATCTTCTTTATCCCGCGCCCGACGATCCCGTGGAAATGGCTGCTGCTGTACGGCATGACCATGAGCTTCGCGCAGTTCGCGTTTTTGTTCGTCGCCATCAAGGTGGGCATGCCGGCGGGGCTGGCCTCGCTGGTGTTGCAGGCGCAGGTGTTCTTCACCCTGCTGTTGGGCGTCGTGCTGATGGGAGAAAAGCTGCGGGTCAACCATTTCGTCGGCATCGCTATCGCCAGCGGCGGCATGCTGGTGCTGGCGCAGGCCAGCCTGCATAAGCCGGGCAGCGGCGCGGTCCCCCTGGCGGGCCTGCTGCTGACGCTGGCGGCGGCGTTTTCCTGGGCGCTGGGTAACCTGACCAACAAGAAGATCCTGGCCGGTTTCCCGCAGCGTAATATTTTATCGCTGGTGGTGTGGAGCGCGCCGATCCCGGTCGTGCCGTTCCTGGCCTGCAGCTGGCTGTTCGACGGCCCTGAGGTGGTGCTGAGCAGCCTGAGTCATGTGCAGGTTGGCACCTGGCTGGCGGTTGCCTATCTGGCGTTTGCCGCCACGCTGTTCGGTTATTCGGTGTGGGGCAGCTTGCTGGGGCGCTATGAAACCTGGCGCGTTGCGCCGCTGACGCTGCTGGTGCCGCTGGTCGGGCTGTTCGCCGCCTGGCTGCTGCTGGACGAAGCGTTGTCGCCGGCGCAGTTCGGCGGCGCATTGCTGGTGCTGGCCGGCATGGCGGTCAACACCTTCGGGCTGCCGCGCCGCCGGGCCGTCGCCGTGCGCTGAACCGAACAGGGTAATTCTGTTCAATACGGTGTCGGCGGCGGTCGGCATTCTGGCGCCTGTGAATATTTTCTCAGGTGTCCATCATGAATATCTACCTTTCCATGGCCGCGTTTGCGCTGGCGGCTTCCATCACCCCTGGCCCGGTCAACATCGTCGCATTAAGCGCCGGGGCGCAATTCGGTTTTGGCGCGACCCAACGCCATGTGTTCGGCGCCACGCTGGGGTTTACCCTGTTGCTGGTGCTGCTGGGATTGGGCATGCACCAGCTGCTGCTCCTGTGGCCGGGGCTGACCCGCTTGATCCAGTGGGCCGGCGTGGCTTTTCTGCTGTTTATGGCCTATCGGCTGGCGTTTGACGACGGCAGGCTGGGCAACGGCGCGGCGCAGGCGCCTTCCTGCTGGTACGGCGCGCTGATGCAATGGCTGAATCCCAAGGCATGGCTGGCGTCGGTGGCCAGCCTCGGCGCCTTTGTCGGCGATGGCGACATGCTGTTGCTATGGCAGTTCGCCGGGCTCTACTTCGTGATTTGCTATGCCTCGGTAGCCTGCTGGGCCTATGTCGGCGCGATGCTGCGCGGCCTGCTCAGGCAGGCGCGCAACGTACAACGCTTTAATCGCGCGATGGCGGCGTTGCTGGCGGCCAGCGCTTGTTATCTGTTGGCGGAGGGTTTTTGATACTGGCCGGGCGTGGCGGCCAACAGCTGTTTGAAGGTGCGCTGAAAGTGCGCCTGATCGGCAAAGCCGCTTTCGCTGGCGGCCGCGGCGATCGGCAGGCCACTTTTCAATAGCCGATGGCCGTGCTGCACGCGGCGGTTGATCAGATAGGCGTGCGGCGTCATGCCGTAACGCTGGCGGAAGGCGCGGATCAGGTAAGAAGGGGAGAGCGCGGCGGCGCGGCAAATGTCGTCCAGCGTCAGCGGCTGGGTGCAGTGCGCGTCGATAAACGCCGCCGCCGCTTCCAGTCGGCTATGCGGCGGCGTCTCCGGCTGGCGGACATCGCCCAGCCCGAGCTGCAGGGCGCTGAAATACTCCACCATGGCGATCTGTTTTTCCAGTGCGCTGCACAGCGGATCCGTCAGCAGCGCATAAAGGCGATTCAGGCCGTGGAACAGCGCCGGATCGCGACTGAGCGGCTGGCTGAACGGAACAAAACGCTCGTCTTCGCCGCCGAGCAGCTCCTGCTGCAGCGCGCCGATCCAGGCGAGATCGAGATAGAACATGATGTACGACCAATTGCGGTCGGCGATCGGATTACAGGCGTGCGCCTGCTGCGGGTTGATGATCACCAGATCGCCGGCGCTAACCTGCATGCGCCGCTCGCCGTTGACATAGGTGCTGACGCCGCCGGTGATGGCGCCGATGGAAAAGAATTCGTGGCTGTGCAGGCTGTAACACGCCTGGCGGCCATCCGCGATGGCGCGGGCTTCGACGAACGGCAACTGCGGATCGCGCCAGAACTGCGGCGTTTTTTCACTCATACGCTTTCCTTTTCACTGCGGCGGCATCACAGTGTTATAGCCTGAAAGCGACGAGAGGGGGAATGGCGGATGATGATTTTTAACGTGTTCGGCCGTCTGCTGGGCGTGAAGCGCATCGGGGACGAATGGCGGCTGTTCCGCGTGACGCTGCCGGAGCGCAAATATGCCCCCAGCCACGATATCGTGTTGCCGGCCGATCTGCGCGAAGAGGAGATCGCCGGCTATCTGGGGGATATCTATCACGAGGCGGCGACGCCGCAGCGGCCGGAGGTGTTTCGCGTCGAATAGCGCGGCGCGTTACTCTTCCGCGTTGCGCGCCATGAGGCGGCGCTGGTGTTCCTCGCTGGCGGCCTGGATCTCTTCCAGCACCGAGCCGACATCGGCGCGCTTCTGGATTTCGCTGAACCGGCCGCTGAGGGCGCTGTCCGGCGTCAGATTGCCTTCCTGATACAGCGCCCAAATCTCTTTGGCGTATTGGCTGTCGCGCAGTTCCGGCGCGAATTGGCCATAATATTCCGCCAAATTGTTGATATCGCGCTCGAACATGCTTTTGGCGTGATTGTTGGCGGCGGCGTCCACCACCTGCGGCAGATCGATGATCACCGGCCCGTCTTTATCCATCAGCACGTTGAATTCCGACAGGTCACCGTGCACCAGCCCGGCGCACAGCATGCGCACCGCGTAATTCATCATCAGGGCGTGATCGGCGCGCGCCTGTTCCGGCGTCAGGATGACATCGCTCAGGCGCGGCGCCACCAGACCTTCTTCGTCGGTAATCAGCTCCATCAGCAGCACGCCGTCCAGGCAGATATCCGGCTGCGGCACCCGTACCCCGGCCTTGGCCAGCAGATACAGCGCGTCCACTTCGGTGTTTTGCCAGGCTTCTTCCTGCTGCTGGCGGCCGAATTTGGAGCCTTTGCTCATGGCGCGCGCGTCGCGGCTGTTGCGCACCTTGCGCCCTTCCTGATAGTGAACGGCCTGCTTGAAGTTGCGCTTCTCGGCCTCTTTGTACACTTTGGCGCAGCGGATCTCATCGCCGCAGCGCACGATAAACACGTCGGCTTCTTTGCCGCTTTTCAACCGGCGGATGACGTCGTCGATTAACCCGTCATCTACCAGCGGCTGGAGTCGTTTTGGAATTTTCATGCAGCCTTGTACCCTATTTAGGCTCCGGTGTGAATGGCTTGCGCAGTTGATAGCGTAAGTTAGACCCGAAAGGCAAACATTAGTTTTGCCGCCGCGGCATCATTGCGCGGCGGCGGGCGTTCACAGGCTGCCTGTCGGCACCCAGACGCTGACGCTGCCGGCGTTAACCGGGAAATGGGCGCTGCCCTGGTCGTCGGTGGTGATTTCCTCCTGGCGGTTACCGAGGAAATCGCGCCAGGCGGTGTGCGCCAAATCGGCGCCCAGCGCGACCGTCTTGCCGCTCTCGCCGCCGTTGGTCAGCACCACCACGCAGCCGGGGGCCTCGGCGGTGCCGGCGCGGCTGAAGGCCACGCAGTGGCTGTCGTCGAAGTAGTCGGTTTGCGGGCCGTTGGCGAAGCGCTGGCGGGCGGCGATCAGTTTCTCCAGCTCCGGGATCGCCGGCATGTCGATCTGGTATTCGCCGCCGTCGCGCCCCTTGTCGCGGTAGCTGGCGCCATACAGGTCGGGGTAAAACACGCAGGGTACGCCCTGTTCGCGCAGCAGGATCAGCGCATAGGCCAGCGGTTTGAACCAGGGTTCCACCGGCGCTTCCAGCGATTGCAGCGGCTGGGTATCGTGGTTGGCGACCAGCGTCACCGCGTGGGCCGGATCGGCGGCGGTCAGGGTATCGGTGAAGATCTGCGCCATGTCGAAGCCGTCGCCCTGTTTCGACGCCTGATGAAACTTCAGGTGCAGCGCCACGTCGAACAGCATCACCTTGCCGTCCACCAACTCGATATATTGTTGCAGCGCGCCGAGATCGTGCGACCAGTATTCGGCAACGATAAACAGGTCGCGCTGCGCGCTGCCGCGCACGTGATCCGCCCACTCTTTGAAGAACCAGGCGGGAATGTGTTTGGCGGCGTCAAGGCGGAAGCCGTCGCACGGCAGCGTGTCCAGCAGCCAGCGCGCCCAGTATTTGAGCTCCTCCGTCACCGCGGCGTTGCGGAACTCCACGTCGGCGCCCATCAGGTAGTCGTAGTTGCCTTTCTCGTCGTCGACCTGATCGTTCCAGCCGTCGTCGCCGTAGTCGTTGGCGATTTTAAACACCCCTTTGTCGTCCGGCTGCTCAACATAGTCGACGCCGCTGAAGCATTTGTAATCCCAGATAAACTCGGAATGCACGCCCTGGCGACCGGGAAAGGTGAAGCGGGTGTAGGCCAGTGCGTCGAAGCCCTGGTCGTCGATATCGTTGCGGTTGTTGGCGTCCACCTTGAACACGTGTACCCGTTCTTTTTCGTCCGCGCCGAGCTTGTGGTTGAACACCACGTCGTAGATCACCCCCACGCCGTGTTCGCGCAGCGTAGTGGCGGCATGTTCCAGCGCCGCCTTGTCGCCGTATTTGGTGGCCACGCTGCCTTTCTGGTCAAATTCGCCCAGATCGAACAGATCGTAGGTGTCGTAGCCGACGGAGTAGCCGCCGGAAGCGCCCTTGCAGGCGGGGGGCAGCCACAGATCGGTGATGCCCAGTTCGGCCAGGTGCGGGGCGCGCTCGGCGGCCTCCTGCCACAGTTTGCCGCCGTCGGGGTAGTACCAGTGGAAGAATTGCAGCAGGGTGGTTTTTTTCGTCATGAGCCAGCGTCCCGGTTAGCCAGAAGGAAAGGAGCAGTTAAAGCATGGGCTACTTTTGGCAAAAGGGACAAGTTTGGCATAGGCGGCCCGAGAAGGCCGCCCGAGAGACTGCTTAACGCTGGCTGGCGTAATGAGGCGAGCGCGGGCCATAAAGAATGGCGCCGTTCTGACCTGTTGCCGACAGGAGGCGAGTGTTGGCGATGGCACCAATGTCGAACCCTTTATCGCTGATGGTATCCGCGATTTGTGAAATCGCGGCGCTGATCACCATGCCCAGCAGGCCACCGGAATTGTTGTTGCCTTCGTTGCTGGATGCGGTGGCGGTGCCGGCCCACAGCTGTTTGCCGTTGCGCAGGTCAACCAGGCGAGCGGCTACGGTAACGCGAGTTTCGCTGCTGATCACCATGTAGCTGGTACCGTATTGCGTGACATCCAGGTACAGCACGGTGTCGGCGCCGAAAATCTGGTGCAGTTTTTTCGGACTGACGGCGCGGATGTCGTTGGCGTTGGTTAGACCGTTTTGCAGGAAGGTTTCCTCCACTACAGCGACCGGCATCACATAGTAACCGGCCTCGGCCAGCGGTAAGGTTGCACTGGCGAGCACGCTGTGGCTGGCTTTGACATCCGGCGACTGATTCATCGGCGGCAAGACCAGGATCGACTTCGGCTTGCTCTCATGGAATGCCGCATAGTCATAAGGCGTTTGCTTGGCACAGCCGCTCAGCAACAGGATGGCGGTAACGCTGAGGAAAGTGAGTACACGCTTCATTTAAAGCTCCCCTTATCCTTGGCCATCAGGAAATTCATAAACGGTGCCGATTCCGGGAACAGCGTTTTTTCCGTGTTGAATTCACTCATGGCTTGTCCGTCGTTGCCGGTTTTGCTGTACAGCAGCCCCAGTTGCGCATGCAGCCCCGGCGGTACGGCTTTATCCTTGGCGCGGGATTTCTCGACGATCTCTTTCAGCGTAGCGATCTGCTGCTCAGGGCTTTGCCCATCCTGCTGGTAGTATTGATAAAGAGAAGTTTGGTAGCCATCCCAATTGTAAAGCGTTTTCGGCGCGGCGCAGCCGGCCAACAGGGTCGCTGCAAACAGCGCCCCGCCCATTTTTTTAGTTATCATCTTTCTCTGCTTCTAGTCCGTTAGTTAGCAGGGCGCCATGCGCCGTTTTCGATACCGGTAACCAGGTTATTGACGGCTTCACGCACGGCCAGATCCAGCACCTTGCCGTTAAGGGTGGAGTCGTAGCTGGCGGTGCCCCCGAAACCGATGATTTCGCGATTGGACAGTTCGTATTCACCGGCGCCCTGAGAGGAATAGACGACTTCTGAAGTCTGTACGTTCACGACGTTCAGATTGACTTTGGCGTAAGCGACCTGTGATTTACCACGGCCCAAAATGCCCCACAGCTGATGATCGCCGACTTCTTTGCGGCCGAATTCGGTGACATCGCCGGTAATCACATAGTTGGCGCCTTTCAGCGTTTGTGCTTTCCCTTTAATGCCGGCTTCAGTTTTCAACTCTTCCATGTTGGCGCGGTCCAGCACGTTGAAACGGCCAGTCTGCTGCAAATGCGTGATCAGGATAGTCTTGGACTGATTGCCCAGCCGATCGACGCCATCGGAGAAGATGCCATTCATGTAGCTGGAGCGGTTGTCGAATTTACCGACGGCGATAGGGCTGCGTGGGCCCTGATAAGTGGTGTTGTAGGAAGCCACTTTCGGCACTTCCAAAGAGCGGGAGGATTCGGTCGCACAGCCCGCCAGCAAAGTGACGGAAAGGGCGACGGAACAGACGGCGAGTGATTTTTTCATTGGCATGCGATCTCTCCATGAGCATAAAACAGCGCGGGAGCAACCCGCGCCCGATGTTTCCATAACGAGCGTTGTCGCCGTTATGGAAGCGTCGCGATCCTGCCATGAATATGTAACAAATTACAACAAGATATCGGCATTAATGCCGCTATTAACATTGTTGTAACCTATTGTAATGCAATGGATTGATATCGATTTCTTCTCTTAACCGCAGATTTTTTCACGATTGTATGTTTTTTAACTGGTTTATTGTTTTATCAACATTAAATTAATGAATTTTTATTCTGATTTTTTTGAATTAATCAGTTTACTGTATTGGGTAATGTAACGTTTTGCATCAGCTCCTCTGTTACACCGGGGTTCATGGCGGCTTGATGATCCGTTAAGGTAGTGAGAATTAGGTAACACTATCAACCAAATCTCATTTTTTATCGGTAGTTAATTGGGGATATCAATTGTGAACATCAGGGATTTCAGAGCATTGGCGCGCAGTTTGGTCAGAGAATTCGGCATGTTGAACAAGCAGAGCAACGGCTCGCGCTTTTCGCCGCTGCAGATCCATCTGATGATCGAAGTCAGCGAGCAGCCGCTGGGCGTCACCGAGCTGGCGGCCCGGCTTTGCATCGACAAGGCCAGCGCCAGCCGGGCGCTGCGCAGCCTGGTGGCCGCCGGCGTGATAGAAACGGTGGATCATCCAGATGACAAGCGGCACAACCTGCATCGGTTGAGTAAACAGGGCGGCAAGACGCTGGCCGGCATTGAGAGCGACGCCGACGGTTTTATGCAGGCGGCGCTGGCGCAGTTGGACGACGATGAGCTGGCGAGCACTACCGCGGCGATGAAAAAGATGACCGCGGCGCTGCGCAGCGCGCGCAAACAGCGCGACGCCAACCTGCGGGTGCGGCCGATCGTCGAGCGCGACGATGCGGCGATGGCGGCGATCATTCGCGACGTGTTTCGCGAGTACGGCATGGACAAAATGGAAGGGGTCAGCCTGCACGATCCGGATCTCGATCGGCTGACCGGTCTGTATCGCGACAACGGCGGCCACTACTGGGTGCTGGAGCGCGGCGGGCAGGTGGTGGGGGGCGTCGGCATGGCGCCGCTGGCCGGCGAAGAGCCCGGCTATTGCGAGTTGCAAAAACTGTTTTTCAAACCCGGCGCGCGCGGGTTGGGCATGGCGCGCCATATGGTGGTGCAGGCGCTGAAGGCGGCGCGGGCGGCGGGGTATCGCTACTGTTACCTGGAAACCACCGAACAGTTGAAAGAGGCGATCGGGTTGTACTACGCGCTGGGGTTCACGCTGTTGACGGAACGGCGCGGCAATACCGGCCACCACGGCTGCAATGTGTGCATGCTGAAAAATCTGCAGAACGACGATATGTGAGCGGTTTCAAGGTTAACGCCCGCGCCTTGTGTCACCCTGTTAACCGTTTGATAACAATCACAACGTTTTATCAGGGAGGAAACTATGTTGGGGGATCCGATGGCGCTGTCCGCGCTGGTCACGCTGGTGGTCATCGCGCTATGGGCCAGCGCCCGCCTGCCGGAGTATTTGGTCGCGCTGCTGTTCTTTGCGGCGGTGATGGTATTGCAGCTGGCGCCCGCCGCGGTGACCTTTTCCGGTTTCGCGTCCTCCGCATTTTGGCTGGTGCTCAGCGGCTTCGTGTTGGGCACCGCCATCCGCAGCACCGGTTTGGCGGATCGCCTGGCCAACCGACTCTTGCCGCATCTGGCCGGTTCCTGGCCCCGCCTGGTGG
The DNA here is from genome assembly GCF_900215445.1 of Serratia sp. JKS296. Taxonomy (NCBI): domain Bacteria; kingdom Pseudomonadati; phylum Pseudomonadota; class Gammaproteobacteria; order Enterobacterales; family Yersiniaceae; genus Serratia; species Serratia sp. JKS296. Next base: position 3,624,702 of record NZ_OCMX01000001.1, on the reverse strand, counting down.
GCGGCGTGGTGGCGATAAGCTACGCGCTGGCGTTTGTCATGCCCTCCAACATGGGTCGAATTACGCTGCTGATACCGATCGTCATGGCGTTGGCCGATCGCGCCGGTCTGGCGGAAGGCTCGCGCGGCCGCATCGGTTTGGCGCTGGCGGTGGGGTTCGGCACCTTCCAGCTCTCCGCCAGCATCCTGCCGGCCAACGTGCCCAATCTGGTGATGAGCGGCGCAGCGGAAAGCGCCTACGGCAGCCACTTCGCTTATCTTTCTTACCTGTTGTTGCATGCCCCGGTGCTCGGGGTCGCCAAAGGCGCGCTGCTGACGCTGTGCATCTGCGGCCTGTTCCGTGCGCGGCCGCAGCCGGTGGCGGCCGAGGCGGCGCAAACCCCGCTCAGCGCCGCCGAGTGGCGGCTGATCGCACTGTTGGGCATTACGGTGCTGCTGTGGATGACCGACAGCTGGCACGGCATCGCTCCCGCCTGGATCGGGTTGGCGGCGGCCTGCTTCTGCCTGTTGCCGCGCATCGGTTTTCTCAACGGCGAGCAGTTCGCCGCCGGGGTTAACGTGCGCACCTGTATCTACGTGGCGGGGATCCTGGGGCTGACCGCGCTGGTCAGCCACTCCGGTCTCGGCGATCGGCTGGGCGGTGCGCTGCTGGCGATGATGCCGGATCTGCATGGCAAACCGTTCGCTGCGTTCGGTTCGCTGGTGGGGATCACCGCGTTGCTGAATTTCGTGGTGACCGCCAACGGCGTGCCGGCGCTGTTTACTCCGCTGGCGCAGGCGTTGTCCGCGGGCAGCGGCCTGCCGCTGCTGACGGTGCTGATGACCCAGGTGATCGGCTATGCCACGCCGCTGCTGCCGTATCAGGCTTCGCCGATCGTGGTGGCGATGGGGATGGGCAAAGTGCCGGCGCGTGAAGGGTTGAAGCTGTGCCTGCTGTTGGCCGCGCTCAGCTTTGCGCTGCTGGTGCCGTTGGACTATCTGTGGTTCAGGCTGCTGGGGTGGATCCCGTAAACAGCTCCGCGCCGCCGGCAAAACAATCTTCGTCCAGCGTCAGGGTGGCGATTTTATGCACCGGTCCGCGCATGCTGACCTGAAAATCGCCGCTGAAGGCGATCTGCAGTTCGCCGCCCGGCATCCGCACGCTAACCCGATCGTCGACTCGTCCCAACTTGCGCATCACGCTGGCGGCGGCGCAGCTGCTGCTGCCGGAGGCGAGGGTAAAGCCGGCGCCGCGCTCCCAGATGCCGATGCGCAGCGTCTGGCGATCGACTACTTCCACCAGTTGTACATTGGTGCGTTTCGGGAACAGCGGATGGCGTTCAATCTGCGGTCCGAGCCGATGCACCTGCGCCAGATCCAGTTTTTCCACCGGCACCACGCAGTGCGGATTGCCCATCGACACCAGCGAAACGCTTAACGTCGCCTCCCTCAGGGGCAGCGGATAGTTCAGCGCCTCCGGCAGATCGATCAACGCCGGCAGCGCCGCCGGGCTGAAATTGGCGCCCCCCATCTCCACGGTTATCTGATGCGCGTCTTCCGCCACCTGGCAACGCACGTCGCCGCCGGCGGTGTGCACCAGAAACGGCTGATGCGCCACGCGCTTGCTGTCGAACAGATAGCGCGCGTAGATACGCAGACCGTTGCCGCTTTTCTCCGCTTCGGAGCCGTCCGGGTTGATGATGCGCAGGGTGGGATTGACGGCGTCGCCGCTGTCGATCAGCAGGCCGTCGGAACCGATGCCGTAATGCGGGTGGCACAGCAGGCGGATCTGTTCCTGGCTCAGACGTTCGGCGACCGAACGGTGGCAGACCAGGTAGTCGTTGCCCAGACCGTGATATTTGTGGAACAGCAGGGGAGTCATGGCGTTGCTCGGCTCAGCGGGAAAAGGTCGCTACAGCTTACAACAGAACGTTGGCGTTAAAGCAAACAAAAGGCGGCCTGAGCCGCCCTTTTGCACGATTGCCGATCCGGCGATTAATTGTAGATGATCGCGGTGCCGTGCAGTTTGTTGTCACCGGTGGTGGCGATGATCTGGAAAGATTTGGCGCCCGCCGCGTCGGCTTTGGCCGCCAGTTTGTTTTCCAGGCTGCTCAGGTCGGACGCGCCGCTGACGGTGACGACGCCGGCTTTTTGCAGGTCGGCGGGTTGCGCGTTAACCAGATCGGCGGCGAAGCTGCCGAAAGAGACGGAGGCCAGTGCGATGGCTGCGATGATCATTTTCATGTTTTTCATGGTCTTATTTCCTATCTTTGTTCTTTACGATATTTGTTTTGTAAGGTCGTTAAATTAATTAACGATCGATAATTTAATGTTAGATGCCGGTTTGACGGATTGCAAGTATTTTTTTAATGCTCATTAATTAATTTTTTTTATACCCTGGCGTCGGGAGCCGAAATTATCGCGATCCGCTGGTTTAATACCTTGTTATTGATAGATTTCTGCGGTTCCGTGCAGCTGGTTGTTACCGCCGGCGCCGATGATGCGGAAGGATTTTGCACCGGCCTGATCGGCTTTGGCGGCCAGGCTGTTTTCCAGCGAGGTCAGATCGGATGCGCCGCTGACGGTAATGACGCCCACTTTCTGCTGGTCAGCCGGTTGGTTCTGAACCAAATCAGCGGCGAAGCTGCCGAAGGAAACGCTGGCCAGAGTGAGGGCTGCTAAGGTTAATTTTAAGTTTTTCATAATGTTAATTCCTTTCCGATAACGGTGAATAGAGGGGTTGAATCCGCTTCGCTAAATTATCTTAACGATCGATAACTAAATGTTAATCGGTTCTCGACGAGCGCGCAATATTTTTTTATAATGATCGTTAAGTTATTTGTGCTAACCCTGCCGTGGAGCGGGATAGGAGAGGAACGATGAGTATCAATGAAGCGGTCTGCGGCAAGAAAAGCCGCGGCAGACCGAAACAATTTGATCGCGATCGGGCGCTGGAAAGCGCGCTCGATCTGTTCTGGCGGCACGGTTATGAAGCCACCTCGCTGGCCGATCTGGTGGAAGTGACCGGCGCCAAGGCGCCGACGCTGTATGCGGAATTCGGCAACAAGGAAGGGATGTTCCGCGCGGCGGTGGAACGCTATTTGCAAAAATACACCACCTGCACCAACCAACTGTTGGAACAGGCGTTGCCGGTGGCCGAGATCGTCGAGGCCTACGTGCGTTCTTCCGTCGAAGTGTTTACCGACCCCGATACGCCGTCAGGTTGTTTTATGGTGTGCGCCTCCGCCGCGCTGTCGTCCGCGTCCGACGACGTCGCCCAGATGCTGCGCAAAAAACATCATGCCCAGGAAGCGGCGCTGAAAGCCTGCTTCGATCGCAAGGTGCAGCAGGGTGAACTGCTGGCGAAGACCGACACCGCGCTGCTGGCGAAGTACGTCATTTGCACCATTGAAGGCATGTCGGTGCAGGCGCGCGAAGGGGCAAGCCGCGGCGATCTGCTGCGGTTGCTGGAGGCGTTGATGCTGGTGTGGCCGCGGCTCAGCCAGATTGGCAATAAGGTGTAGAAACAGGCCCGGTTTTCACCGTAATGCCGATCAGTTAAGCCTGAGTGGCATTTTTTTATCCAGCCTCTGGGCGTTCTGTGCAGGGGAATTGCCGTAAATGTCCCGCATTTCTCTGTGGCCAATACGAACGGCAATTGGAGGGGCCGATGGCGCGGCCCCTCCACCCGCGCCTTTGCTTAACACCGTCTGTCCGCTGTGCGGATGCCCTCGCCGCGTCTGCATTGTCGGGCGGGTCGGCTGCGACAAACGTCCCTGTTAGTCTCGCCTCAACCGGCCTTCCCTGGCCGGTTGCCCCTGACAATGCCGTCTTGCTCGGCAGCCGGTGATGCGCGCCAAAGGTCAACCCCCGAGCTGGCTGCTACCGGGCAACCCATATATCGCAAAGAAGAGGAATCGGAGATGAGCACGGTATTGGACGCCCTTGAAGACGCCGAACGCAGGCATAGCGCATTAGGCGAAACCGCCATGGACGGCGGTTTCAGGTGAGACAGGCAGGGACGCCTGTCGCAGCCGGCCTCAATGCGGTATGGCGGAGAGAGGACAAATCTGCCTGGAGCAGATTTGAACGCTGCTTGCAGCGGCCCCGAAGGGGCGAGGCCCAGGGATGGGCCGAGTAACGTTGGCAAAGCCAACCGTCTGATAGGGCAAAGGCGCGGGTTGCCAGGGGCCGCGCCTTCGGCCCCTGGCTCGGTCGAGGTGTGGGAGCCACATGGGGCATCTCACTTTTATCGACCGAAAATTTCACGAACGCCTGCATAAAAACGCTAACTGACCAGCATTACGGTTTTCACCGGGCCGTATACAGCGTCACTGATTGACCGGGATCACCGCGCCCTGGTACTTCTCGCGGATAAAGTCCTGAATCGGTTTGGAGTGCAGCACTTTGACCAGCGCCACGATCTCCGGCTTGTTCACGTCGGCTTTGTGCACGGTGATGATGTTGGCGTACGGGTTGTTTTCGCCGCTTTCGACCGCGATCGGATCCTTGGTCGGATTCAGCCCGGCGTCGATGGCGTAGTTGGCGTTGATCACCACCGCGTCGCCTTCGTTGTTGTTATACATCTGCGGCAGCAGCGCGCCTTCAACGTTGGCCTGGAACTTCAGGTGTTTCGGGTTTTCCACCACGTCGGTGATGCGCGCGTCCACCTTGCTCACCCCCGGCTTCAGCTTGATCACGCCTTCCCGTTCAAAAATAGACAGGATGCGGCCTTCTTCCGCCACCGCGTCGCGCATGATGATTTTGCCGTTTTCCGGCAGATCTTTCAGGCTCTTGTACTTCTTCGAGTAGATGCCGATAGGCTCAATATGGATCGCGCCGGCGCTGACGAAGTCGTAGCTCTTGTCGTCGGCGTGGTCTTTCAGCACCGAGTTCAGGTAAGGCACGTGCTGGAAGTAGTTGGCGTCGATGTCGTGGCTGGCCAAGGCGGTGTTCGGCAGAATGTAGTCCTGGAAGCGCTTGATCTGCAGATCGATGCCTTCCTTCGCCAGTATCGGTTTGGCTTGTTCGAGGATCTCGGCGTGCGGTACGTTGGAGGCGCCGACCACCAGCTTGGTCGCCGCGGCGGCGCCGTAAGAGGCGAGGGTGGCGACAGAGGCGAAAGCCAACATCAGTAGGTGCTTTTTCATCATCGTTTTCCTTGGTTAATTAACGTTTATCGAGCGTTCTTGTCAGGGTGTCGCCAATGAACTGAATGACGAAAACGATCAGCAGGATCGTCAACGTCGCCACCAGCGTCACGTCACTGTGGTTGCGTTGGAAGCCTTCCAGATAGGCCAGATTGCCCAGGCCGCCGGCGCCGATCACCCCGGCCATCGCGGTGTAGCTCACCAGCGCGATCAGGGTGACGGTGATGCCGGAAACCAGCGCCGGCGAGCTTTCCGGCAGCAATACGCGGAAAATCAGGGTGCGGTTTTTGGCGCCCATCGAGCGCGCCGCTTCGATCACTCCTTTGTCGACTTCGCGCAGCGCGATCTCCACCAGCCGGGCGTAGAACGGCGCCGCGCCGACGATCAGCGCCGGCAGGGCCGCGTCCGCGCCGAGAATGGTGCCGATCAGCGACTTGGTGAATGGGATCAGCAGCACGATCAGAATGATGAACGGGATAGAGCGGAAGACGTTGACCAACACGGAGATCAGCGAGTAGACCGCCCGGTTCTGCAACAGCTGGCCCTTCGAGGTTAAAAACAGCAGCACGCCGAGCACGATGCCCAGCACCAGCGTGGCCAAACCGGCGATGCCGGTCATGTACAGCGTTTCCCAGGTGGCGTCCCACAGTTGGTCCAGACGCAGGTGGGGGAACAGGGATTCAATCATGTTGGATAACCTCGACGGCGATGTCTCTTTCGTGCAGCAGGTTGAGCATGTCGGCGACTTGTTGTTCATTGCCTTCGGCGTGGATGTACAGTTCGCCGAACGAACCGTTGAGGGTGTGGCTGATCTTGCCGTGCAGAATGTTGACGGTCAGGGCGTAGCGCCGGATCACTTCAGAGATCACCGCCTGATGGGTTTGCACGCCGACGAAGGTCAGCTTGAAAATCGCCCCCGGCAGGTGGGCGGTGAGCTGCGGGTTGAAGCTCTCTTCGGTGTCCGCATACTGCGACACCTGTTTGACGAACTGTCGGGTGATCGGCTGCTGCGGCCGGGTGAACACGTCAAGCACCGGGCCTTCTTCGACGATGCGGCCGTTTTCCATCACCGCCACGCGGTGGCAGATTTTGCGCACCACGTGCATCTCGTGGGTGATTAGCACGATGGTCAATTTCAGCTGACGGTTGATGTCCAACAGCAGGTCGAGAATGGCGTCGGTGGTCTGCGGATCGAGCGCCGAGGTGGCCTCGTCGCACAGCAGCACGCTCGGGTTATTGGCCAGCGCGCGGGCGATGCCGACGCGCTGCTTTTGGCCGCCGCTGAGCTGCGACGGGTAGGCGTTTTCGCGCCCCTGCAGGCCGACCAGCGCGATCAGTTCCGCCACGCGCGGCGCAATCTGCGCCTTGGGCACGCCGGCGATCTGCATGGAAAACGCGATGTTCTGGCTGACGGTGCGCGACCACAGCAGGTTGAAGTGCTGAAACACCATGCTGATTTTCAGGCGCGCCTGGCGCAGATGGCTGCCTTTGGCGCGGGCGATATCAAAACCGCCCACGTCAATGCGGCCGCTGGTGGGCGTTTCCAGGCCGTTGAGCAGGCGGATGAGGGTGCTTTTGCCGGCGCCGCTGTAGCCGATGATGCCGTAAATTTGCCCGGCCTCTACCGCCAGGCTGACGTTGTCTACCGCCACGACGCGGCCCTGTGTGCTGTCAAAACTTTTGCAAACGTTCGAAAGAACGATCATAGCGAAGCGGATCCTTATCGATACATCACAGCATTCCGTCCAGAGCGCGGTGCGCCGGACAGAGATCGTTCGGCTTTTCGGCTGACGGAACCTCTGTTGCGGGTGAATACCGGGCAATCCTACCGAGGGTTTATAGTGACAGGAAGAATGTAAAATCTATTACTTATTCTGATTTGATATATAAGGCGGCGGGGGAGGCGGGGGAAGAAACCGGCCGCAGGGCGGCCGGCGGAGGGCTAGCGTTTTTCCAGCTTCATGTGCAGCAGCGGGAACGGGTTGCCCTGGCCGTCGAGCGGCGAGCGGCCGGTGATGACAAACCCGTAGTGGCGGTAGAAGCCGCTGGCCTGCGGATTTTGCTCGTTCACGTCCAGCTGCAGCTCATCGTGCAGCGTTTCCGCGTGGGTCAGCAGCGCTTTGCCCACCCCTTTGCCGCGCTGATCCGCGTCGATAAACAACATCTCCACCTTGTTGCCGTTCAGGCCGATAAAGCCGCAGGGATGCCCCGGGCGTTCTTCGGCCACCCAAACGTTGACCGCCGGCAGGTAGTCGTTCAGCACCAGCGGGAACAGCTGCGCGATGTTGTCTTCGGTTAAAAAATGGTGGGTGGCGCGCACCGAACGCAGCCAGATATCTGCCAATTGCGCGTTGTCTTCCGCCGCGCGTGCTCTGATGGTAATCATCGAACTCTCTGCTATCTAAGTTGAAGGAAAAGAAACTAGATAGAGGTTTTGTGGGGTTAGTGCCGAATTAACGTGGGTTAACGCCCTGCAAAGCGCCTCTGCAGTGGATCGAATAGGCCCGCTTTGTTGCAAGCGGTATAACAACTGTAATTCAGTAAGTTAATGCTTTCAACCGCCGCAGGGCGCAATGAGGCGCTCGCCGCGTGTTACACTGGCCGCTGAATGAGCAAGAGGGCGGCAGGATGGAAGCGGTACGCGCAGCGATAGAGAAACAGGTGCTCAGCCTCACCGGGCTGGCGCTCGGCGGCGTCGATTTTGAGAATCCGCCCGGCGATCCGGGGCTGTTCGGCCCGCAGTCTGTCATCTGGCAGGTACATCGCGATTTCACGCCGATGCTGTGCGGCGGCGTCAGCGCCTTGCTGCTGCAAATGCTGCACCCGCTGGCGCTGGCCGGCGTATGGGATCACTCCAATTTTCGCGACGATATGATCGGCCGCCTGCGCCGCACCAGCCAGTTCGTGTCGGTCACCACCTTCGGCCCGACCGCCGAGGCGGAGCGGCTGATCGCCAAAGTCAAAGCCATCCATCTGCGGGTAACCGGCGTCGGCGGCGACGGCACGCCTTATGCCGCCAGCGATCCGGCGCTGCTGACCTGGGTGCACGTGGCGGAGAGCAGCCGCTTTCTGGCCAGCCACCTGCGCTACCGTAACCCCCATCTTTCCCGCGATTTGCAGGATCAATACTATCGTGAAGCGGCGCGCGTGGCCGCCGCGCTGGGAGCCACTGAAATACCTCAGTCCTGCGCGGAGGTCGAAGAATACCTGCAGGCGATGCGGCCGCAGCTGGTGTGCGATGAACGCACCCAAGAGGTGGCGCGCATTCTGCTGAAGGCGCCGGCGCCGAGCGCGTTGGCGCGCCCGCTCGGCGGGGTGATGATGCAGGCGGGCATCGATCTGTTGCCCGACTGGGCGCAGCGGCAGTTCGGTTTTCATCCGGGCGCGCTGCGGCGGCGGCTGGTGCGAACGGGCGCCGCCGGTTTGGGCAAGGTGCTGGGCGCGTCGATGCGCAACGGTTCCTATCAGCGCGCGGTGCGGCGCATCACTCGGCCGTCATGAGCCGCAGCCGCTATAATTAGCCTTTGTTTATCTTCGTTTACGGCCGTTTTTGAGACTTTTACGGGTGATCCGGCCAGTAATGCGTTTTACACTTGGGGCAAAGCCACATTCCATTTTTGGCGCGCAGCCGATTCTGCCGCGCCCTGACCCTATTGAGGTGATATGAACGAGTCATACGTACTTGCTGAAGTCAGCAATGAGAACCAGACGCTGGTCGCGGTGGTTCAGCAAGATCACCGGGCAGCCTATTTTTACATCTATCCCGCCGAAGCCTACAGCGATCGCTATCAGGTGCGCGCCTGCTGGCTGCGCAACCTGGCCGCCGCGCCGCTGCAGGAGGATCGCGCCGCGTTGGAACAAGGGCAGCCGCCGATGCTGGCGGCGGAGTTTTGCCGCAACCTGGAAGGGGAAGCGCCGCTGAACCCGGAAGGGCTGATGGTGGTGTGGAGCGAAAGCGACGACGGCGCGGCCCTGTGGTATTACGGCCAACTGCTGGCGGTGATCCCCGGCTGGAGCCTGTATATCGACCATTCGGTGTGCTATTCGGCCAGCTGCATCAAGGAGAGCCCACTGGCCTATCCGCTCGGTTCGGCCTCGACCAACACGCAATATGCGCAGGCGGAAAGCACCCGCCAGTTTTGGCGCAGCTGGCAGCGTGAAGAGGGCAATCCGTGGCCGAAGATGCAGCGCGATTTTCAGGCGCGCTATGAGCAGCATTTCGGCCCTTCGGTAAAATACTACGCCATCGATCAGGGCAAGTGGCCGCCGATGGCCATCACTCAGCACGAGCGCGACGGCATCTATTACTTCCTCACCATGGGGGTCAGCATCCGGCCGATGCCGTGGGTGGAGATCCTGTTCAACGACGAGGCTTCGCGCTATCGCCGCATGGAGATGGCGATCGCCATCGACAGCCAATACATGACCGAAGACAACGCGGTGCAGATGGCCAGCGCGCTGGCCGGTTTCGCGCACGCGCCGTGGGCGCGGTTGACCTGGATCGGCGAAGGGCACACGCTGGAGTCCGACGTGGCGCCGTTGGGCTATGAAGGCTATATTTTATCGTCGTCCTTCTACCCGCATCACGCGCACCTGACGTTGCCTCAGCAGTATGGCGACCCGGTGAACCTGTTCTGGGCCAGCCCGGTGTTTACCGCCGAGCGCCAGCTGGCGCACGCCACGCCGAACGGCGGGCACGATCTGGTGCACAGGCTGCGCGAGCAGGGCGTCGACCATATTTTCCGCCCGCGCCAGCCGGTGTGCTGACGCGACTTGTCTTGTCTTCTCTTCGGGAGCCGCCATGACCAGCGCGCTGTTGATTATCGATGTGCAGGAAGGGTTGTTTACGCCGCCGCCGGCGGATGCCGCGGGCACCGTTGCGCGCATCAACCAACTGAGCGAGCGCGCCCGCCGGGCGGGCGTGCCGGTGATCGTGATTCAGCACCATACGCCGGACGACGAACTGCCGCACGGCAGCGCCGCCTGGCAAGTGCTTGCGGCGCTGAAGGTGGCGCCGGGCGACCATCGGGTGGATAAAACCACGCCGGACTCGTTCCTGCGCACTTCGCTCGGCGCGTTACTGATCGCCAACGGCGTATCGCAACTGGTGGTTTGCGGCTACTCCACGCCGTTTTGCATCGATACCACGGTGCGCAGCGCCGCGGCGCGCGGCTATCCGGTGACGCTGGCGGCGGATGCGCATACCTGCCACGACAAATCCTATGCCGACGGTTTGCTGATCCGCACCCACCATAACGAGACGCTGTCGAATATCGACAGCTTCGGCGTGCCGATCCGCGCCGTGCCCGCGGCGGACATCGTGTTCTGAGTACGGAAAACGGGGGCCAACGCCCCCGTTCGTTATTTCAGGCCCGCCCGCCGCGCCGCCACCTTGGCCAGCGCCGCCCAGTCCAGATCCGCATCCCCCTGCGCCATCGCGTCGAGGAAGTTGTCTTTCAGCACCCCGGCGAACGGCATCGGCGTATGGCTGTCGGCGCCGGCGGCCAGCGCCAGCCCGACGTCTTTCAACCCCAGCGCCAGCCGGAATCCGGCGGGTGAATACTTCTCGGCGGCGATCAGCGCGCCATAGCCCTGATAGGCCGGGGCGGCGAAGACGGTGCCGCTCAGCATCTGCAGGTAGTCGGCGCCGGACACGCCATAGTTGCGCACCAGCGCGCTGCCTTCCGCCATCGCTTCAATGGCGCTGGCCAGCGTAAAGTTGGTTGCGATTTTGACCACGTTGGCCTGCGCCGGATCGGCGCCGAAGTGCCAGGTTTTCTGGCCGAGGGCATCGAACAGCGGCTGCGCTTGCTTCAGCCGCTCGCTATCGCCGGCCGCCAGAATATTCAGCTTGCCGGCGGCCGCCACATCGACCCGTCCCAGCACCGGCGCGGCGAGATAACCGATGCCGTGTTCCTCATGCAGCGTCGTCAAACGTTTGGCGAGTTCGACCGAGATGGTCGCCATATTGATATGCAGCGCGCCCGGTTTCATCCGTTGCAGCAATCCGCTGTCCACGACCACCTGCTGCGTGGCGGCATCGTCGGCCAGCATGGTGATCAGCACGTCGGCATCGGCCAACTGTTCTGGCCGTTCGGCCTGCCGCGCGCCGGCGCTCACCAGCGGCTGCGCCGCCTGCGGCGAGCGGTTCCATACCGTTAAGGCGAAGCCCGCCTGCAACAGGTTGGCCGCCATGGCGCTGCCCATCCCACCCAGTCCGGCAAATCCGATCTTCATCATGCGCTCCTTTTTCAGGTTGAAGGTTTTACCCTAGCGCGCCAGGCCAGGAACGCAAATGCCGGAGTGTAACGCCGTCTTACGCGCCGGCGGCGGGCTATTGACGCGCTGCCGCGGCGGGTATACCTTGATGGCATGAATATATCGATGCACTCCACCCACAATCAGTCATGGTGGCGCCTCTTCTGAGGCGGCACGAGTATTCACATCTCTTTTTAATGCCGCCGGTTTGGCGGCATTATTTTTTGTGGCGTTGATCCGGCGGTCTATAGACCTTCAGGAGCACTGTCATGAGCTACACCATTCTTACCGGCGATCGCGCCACCGGCCCACTGCATTTAGGCCACTTCGTCGGCTCGCTGCGCCAGCGCGTCGCACTGCAGCACCAGCATAACCAAACGGTGATGGTGGCGGATCTGCAAGGCCTGACCGACAACGGCAACAACCCGCAAAAAATCAGCGCCAACGTGCTCAACGTCGTGGCCGACTATCTGGCGGTCGGCATCGATCCGCACAAGACCACCATTTGCCTGCAGTCGGCGCTGCCGGCGTTGGCCGAGCTGACGATGTACTACCTCAATCTGGTCAGCGTGGCGCGGCTGGAACGCAACCCGACGGTGAAAAGCGAAATCGCCGAGAAGGATTTCGCCCGCAGCCTGCCGGCCGGTTTTCTGATCTATCCGGTCAGCCAGGCGGCGGACATCACCGCCTTCGGCGCCACCCACGTGCCGGTCGGCGAGGATCAGCTGCCGATGCTGGAGCAAACCAACGAGATCGTGCGGCGCTTCAACCACATCGTCGGCCAACCGATATTAACGGAGTGCCAGCCGCTGTTAAGCAACGTCGGGCGTCTGCCGGGGCTGGACGGGCAGGGCAAAATGTCGAAATCGCGCGGCAACGCCATCCCGCTTGGCGCCGGCGCCGACGAGGTGCACAAGGCGGTGATGAGCATGTTCACCGATCCCGGCCATCTCAACGTCAGCGATCCCGGCCGGGTGGAGGGCAACATGGTGTTCACCTATCTGGACGCCTTTTGCGAAGACGCCGCGCTGGTGGCGGAACTGAAGGCGCACTACCGCCGCGGCGGGTTGGGGGACGTGAAGATCAAACGGCTGCTGGAGGATTGTCTGCAGAGCCTGCTCGAACCGATCCGCACCCGCCGCGCCGAATTCATCGCCGATAAAGGCGAGCTGACGCGCATCCTGCAGCACGGCACCCTCCGCGCGCATCAGGTCAGCCAGCGGACGCTGCAGCAGGTCAAGGCGGCGCTGGGGCTGGACTTCTTCACCGTGGCGTGAGGCGTACACCGGGGCGGCACGCGTCACGCCCCGGCCATAAAACCATCATCCCACTGTCATAAACTTATCCGTTAATAGGTGCCCATAATGATTAGCCACTGAAACCAGAGAAATCATATGGCTCAGGCACTGTTAAAATTGGCGCAGCACGAGTTCCCAGGGCAGCACGCCGCCGCATCCCGCAAAGTGTTATCGGTAAAGGGGCTCGGCAAAGCTTACAAAGCGCAGCAGCGCGTGCTGGATGACATCAATTTCGATCTGCACGCCGGCGAATTCGTGGCGGTGATCGGCCGCTCCGGCGCGGGCAAGTCCACGCTGTTGCATACCCTCAACGGCACCATTCCTTCCAGCTGCGGCGAGATGCTGCACTTCGAAGACGATGGCGTGGCGCAGGATATCGCCCAGCTTGCCGGCCGCCAGATGCGCCAGTGGCGCGCGCGCTGCGGCATGATCTTCCAGGACTTCTGCCTGGTGCCGCGGCTGGACGTGATGACCAACGTGTTGCTGGGCCGCCTGAGCCACACCTCCACCCTGAAATCCTTCTTCAAACTGTTCGATGACGCCGACCGCGCTCGCGCCATCGAGCTGTTGCAGTGGCTCAACATGCTGCCGCACGCGCTGCAGCGCGCCGAGCACCTCTCCGGCGGCCAGATGCAGCGCGTTGCCATCTGCCGTGCGCTGATGCAAAACCCGCAAATCCTGCTGGCCGATGAGCCGGTGGCGTCGCTCGATCCGAAAAACACCCGCCGCATCATGGACGCGCTGCAGAAAATCAGCGAAGACGGCATCGCGGTGATGGTGAATCTGCACTCGGTCGAACTGGTGAAAGAGTATTGCTCGCGGGTGATCGGCATCGCCCACGGGAAGATCGTGTTTGACGGGCATCCTTCGCAACTGAACGAACGGATCCTGCACCAGCTGTATGGCGAAGAAGCCAATCAGATCCATTGAAGCACTTTTGACCTTTACCCTTTACACACAAGGCACACCTGATGAAAAAAGTATTGAGTCTGACCACCCTGATGGCCGGCGCGATGATGGTATTTAATGCTGCCGCAGCGGATGCGCCGAAAGAGCTGAACCTGGGCATTCTCGGCGGCCAGAACGCCACCCAGCAGATCGGCGATAACCAATGCGTGAAGCAGTTCCTGGACAAAGAGTTGAACGTCGATACCAAGCTGCGCAACTCGTCCGACTATTCCGGCGTGATCCAGGGCCTGCTGGGCGGCAAGATTGACCTGGTGCTGAGCATGTCGCCGTCGTCGTTCGCCTCGGTCTACATCAAGGATCCGAAAGCGGTGGACATCGTCGGCATCGCGGTCGACGACGTTGACCAGTCGCGCGGCTACCACTCGGTGGTGGTGGTGAAGGCCGGCAGCCCGTACCAGAAACTGGAAGACCTGAAAGGCAAGGCCATCGGCTTCGCCGATCCGGATTCGACCTCCGGCTTCCTGATCCCGAACCAGGCGTTTAAAAAGCTGTTCGGCGGCACGGTCGACAACAAATACAACAACACCTTCTCCAGCGTCACCTTCTCCGGCGGCCACGAGCAGGACATCCTCGGCGTGCTGAACGGCCAGTTCGAAGGCGCGGTGACCTGGGCGTCGATGATTGGCGACTACAACACCGGCTACACCAGCGGCGCGTTCACCCGCATGATCCGCATGGATCACCCGGACCTGATGAAGCAGATCCGCATCATTTGGCAGTCGCCGCTGATCCCGAACGGCCCGATCCTGGTGAGCAACTCGCTGCCGGCCGACTTCAAGGCCAAAGTGGTCACCGCCATCAAGAAGCTGGATAAAGACGATCACGCGTGCTTTATCAAAGCGATGGGCGGCAAACAGCACATCGGCGACACTACCCTGGCGGAATACCAGACCATCATCGATATGAAGCGCGAGCTGACCAAAGGCGACCGTTAATTCCCGGCTGCCTCGGCCGTTCGAATGAAGGGGTTCAGCATGCTGAACCCCTTGTTCCATCAAGATGGAAGACCTGCTTTGAATACCGATTTCGCACACTATTACCAACGGATCCGCAGCAAGCAAAAGCGCGAAGCGCTGCTGTGGTCGCTCGGGCTGGTGGTGCTGTACCTGGGCGCCGGCAACCTCGCCGAGTTCAACCTGCACACCGTCTGGGTGTCTATTCCGCACTTCTTCGACTATCTGGCCGAAACCGTGCCGACGTTGCACTGGAACCTGCTGTTCGCCGATGGGCGTACCGAAGGCTCGCTGGCCTACTGGGGCTATCGCCTGAACATCCAGCTGCCGCTGATCTGGGAGACCCTGCAGCTGGCGCTGGCGGCGACCATTTTCTCGGTGCTGGTGGCGACCGTGCTGGCGTTTCTGGCGGCCGGCAACACCTATACCCCGGCCTCGGTGCGGCTGGCGATCCGCACGCTGGTGGCGTTCTTGCGCACCATGCCGGAGCTGGCGTGGGCGGTGATGTTCGTGATGGCGTTCGGCATCGGCGCCATTCCCGGCTTCCTGGCGCTGGCGCTGCACACCATCGGCAGCCTGACCAAGCTGTTCTACGAATCGATCGAAACCGCCTCCAACAAACCGGTGCGTGGGCTGGCGGCCTGCGGCGCTACGCCGCTGCAGCGCATGCGCTTTGGCCTGTGGCCGCAGGTGAAGCCGGTGTTTCTCTCCTACAGCTTCATGCGGCTGGAGATCAACTTCCGTCAGTCGACCATTTTGGGGCTGGTGGGGGCGGGCGGCATCGGCCAGGAGCTGATGACCAACATTAAACTCGACCGTTACGATCAGGTCAGCATGACGCTGCTGCTGATCATCGTGGTGGTTTCCGTGCTCGACTACGTGTCGGGCGAGCTGCGCAAGCGCGTGGTGGAGGGGGCAAAATGACAGCGGGCACTCCGGCGTCGGCGGAAACGCTGCGCCAGCTAAAACAGCAGCATCCGGCGATCTTCGCGCAGCAGGGGCGCTACCTGCGCACCGTCGGCCTGATCGCCTTGGCGATCGTGCTGTACTACGTGTTCTTCTTCCTGGTCTTCGGCATTAGCTGGCCGCAGTTTATCAACGGCTGCCAGCAGCTGGGGCGCTATTTCCTGCGCATGTTCGTCTGGCACGACTTCACCAACTGGCCGTTCATGTACTACTTCCAGCAGATCGGCATCACCATCGCCATCGTGTTCGCCGGCACCATCACCGCGTCGCTGATCGCGCTGCCGCTGTCGTTCTTCGCCGCGCGTAACGTGATGTCGACGCCGCTGCTGCGGCCGATTTCGGTGCTGGTGCGCCGCTTGCTGGACGTGCTGCGCGGCATCGACATGGCGATCTGGGGGCTGATCTTCGTGCGCGCCGTCGGCATGGGGCCGCTCGCCGGGGTGTTGGCTATCGTGATGCAGGACGTCGGGCTGTTGGGCAAACTGTACGCCGAAGGCCATGAGGCGGTGGACAAGTCCCCCAGCCGCGGCCTGACGGCGGTGGGCGCCAACGGGTTGCAGAAGCACCGCTACGGCATTTTCACCCAGTCGTTCCCCACCTTCCTGGCGCTCAGCCTGTATCAGATCGAGTCCAACACCCGCTCTGCGGCGGTGCTGGGCTTCGTCGGCGCCGGCGGCATCGGCCTGGTGTACGCGGAGAACATGCGGCTGTGGAACTGGGACGTGGTGATGTTCATCACTCTGATCCTGGTGGTGGTGGTGATGATCATGGACAAGGTCTCGTCAATGCTGCGCAACAAGTACATCATCGGCGAAGACATCCCGCTGTATCAGCAAAAAAGCCAAATCGATTGAGAAACCCCTTGCCGATCCCTATACTGCCGCACATTCAAGGTGTGCGGCCATACCCGTCATACTTGGAGCTGCCTCTTTGTTGGCTGCATTTGCGCGCCCCGGTCACATAGTTAACTATGCTCTGGGGGCTTACAAATTTGCCGCCGCGATGCAACTCCAATTATTTTGGGTATGGGGCATTTTTTTACAATGCGCACGTCCCCGTTAGACAAATAAGGCAATGCAATCCCATGATGAACAACGACGTGCTGCGCAGCGTGCGCTATATGCTGAGCATTAACAACGCCAAAATGGTCGAGATTATCAAACTGGACGATTTTGAGGTGGCGGTGTCGGCGATGGACGCTTACGTGATCAAAGAAGGCGAGCCGGGCTACGAGAAGTGCCCGGACGAAGTGATGGCGCACTTCCTCAACGGCCTGGTGTTCTTCAAGCGCGGCAAGGACGACAAGTTCCCGGCGCCGGCGGTTGAACTGCCGATCACCAACAACCTGGTGCTGAAAAAGCTGCGCGTGGCGTTCGAGCTGAAAGACACCGATATGCACCAGATTTTCACCGCGGTGGACTTCCGCATCTCCAAGCCGGAGCTGAGCGCGCTGTTCCGCAAAGAGGGCACCAAGAACTACCGCCCGTGCGGCGATCAGATGCTGCGCTACTTCCTCAAAGGGCTGGCGCAGCGCGTTCGCGGCGAGTAACGCGCAGCGTTCACCGAACATCAGGCGCAATCGCAAGGTTGCGCCTTTTTTATTGCCCCTCTCCCGCCCGCCGTTGTTGTACTGGCCCTCAGCCATCCGCCATTGATGGTGGGCGTGCCGCCCGTCCGGTTACTTTCTCATGGTCAATTCAGTCACCCAAACCATGAGGAAAGCAGGATGCCAACCATCACGAAAACCCAATCACTTTACACCTTGACCCGGCCGGTCTGGCTGGATGCGGCGGGCATGAGCAAGGGCATCGATCACGATCGCCAGCATCTGGGCATCATTCTCGCCGCCGGGCAGGTGCTGCGAGTACGCCAGACCAACGCGGCGTTTACCGGCAAGTTAACGCTGCGCTTGCTGAATGACGACAGCAAAACGGAGGCGGAATTCAGCGTCGGCGCGAGCTGGGTCGAGGCCCAGATCAATGCCGTCTCGGTGCCGTTCATCGATACGCCGTATGGGCAGGGCGAGCCGGCGCTGGAGTTCGAGTATCCGGACACGGCAAAAGCGCTGCCGGTTTATCGCCGTGGCGAAAACGAAGCCGCGTTCTTTGCCCGCTGGGACGAGCGGGACGCCGAGTTTGCCCTGGTCGATGCGGAGTACGCTGTGTTGCTGGTGCCGAAATTCAGTAAACCGGCGCTGAAGTCGCTGGGCGAAGCGAAAAACATCGACGGGCTGATCGCCTACTACGATCGCATTTTCACTTTCTACAATGCGCTGACCGGCGTCTCGTTCGAGGCTGAACACGAATCCGATCGCAATATTCGCAACCGCTACTTTATGAAGGCCGATAAGCACGGCGCCGGCGCCGCGTATTACGGCGGCCGCTGGACGGCGGAAACCAGCAACTCGGTCAGCAGCTTCTGGCTGACGCCGAAAGACAGCAACTGGGGCAGCCTGCATGAGATCGCGCACGGCTATCAGGGGCACTTTATGGGCGACAAATATTTCTCCACCGGTGAGATGTGGAACAATATTTATGCCGCTTGCTATCAGGACGTGATGCTGGGGGAACGCAAATACCAGGAGGGGTGGCTGTATAACTACGGCAACGCGGCCGGCGTCGAGAAGAAAATCATCGATTTGATCGCTCAGGGCACGCCGCTCAACCAGTGGGATCTGCGCTCCAAGCTGTTCTTTGCGATGCTGATGGTCGACAAGGCAGGCAAGAACGCCTTCACGCACTTTAATCAGCAATATCGTCAAAGCTGCAATACGCCGGGCTTCGTGCCGTCGGAACATGCCTTGCTGGACCTGCTGTCGGCAAGCTTTGCCGCGGCTGGTGAGCAAATCGATGTGACGCCGTTCGTCGAGCTGACCGGCGGCGTGATCACCCAAGCGCAGCGCGATCGCAACGCGTTCAGCCACGCCAAGGCGGTGTATCCGCTGTATCAACTGGTGGACGCGCAGAGTCTGCCGGCGGTGCAGGCGCAGCTGAAACTGGATTCCTCGCTGCGGCTGGTCGATTCCTGCCAGCTCAAGGCCAGCGGGCTGAAAGGCGACGTCACCCTGAGTCTGGATATCGATGACTTTGCGCAGATCTACGGTGAAGACCTAATCCTGATGGAAGGGGCGCGCTATGCCCACAAAATCCGTATCGACGCGCCGACCCTGGCGCTGACTGCGCTGCCGATCGGCGTGTATACCTTGCGGTTGCCGACCGGCAAAGATCGTAAATATCGGCCGACGGCGGGTTACCTGACGGTGAAGCAGGGGAAAAACGCGGTGACGCTTCGCTTCGAGCGCAAAGCCGCTTCGCCGATCGTTTCGCAGGAGATCAACCTGTTGGGCCTGAGCGATGCGGTCTTCGCCACCGTGGTCGTCGATCGCGCCAAAGGAGCGGTGGTGGTTGACGTGACCAGCACCACGCCGCACGCCTACTTCCCCGGTGAAACCTATGCCCGGGTGACGCTGCGCGATCGGCAGGGCGCGGTGCGCTTCAGCAAGGAGATTCAGGGCACTCAGGCTACGTTAAGTCATGACGAGCTGCCGTTTGCCGAGGGCGATGACATCGAGATTTACCATGTGGAGCCGAGCCGGGTGCGTTTGAATCCGGCGGCGGCCGGCGTCATCGATAACAAAAACAAAACCAACGTGCTGCGTATCGAAACCCGCGGGCTGAAAAATCCGGCGTTGCCCGGCGATCCCGAGCAAGCGCTGCTGGCGCGCCTGGAACAGGCGGCGCAGCGTTTGCGCCACCTGCTGCCGGCTTACTACGCGCCGTCGTCGTCGTTCAAGGATGATATTTATCTGGCGATCGGCGCCTTTGCCGAGCCGCAGCGCGAGTCATTGTTGGCGACCTATCGGGATTGCCTGCCGGTCGACAATACGCCGCCGGGCGCTCACGTCGGCAATGCGTTTACCGTGGCGTGCAAAGGGATTGGCGATCGCCAGTTTCTGACCTGCGCCGTCGATCTGGTGAAGAAAACCGTTACCGTCACGCTGGCGGCGGGGATTGCTCACCACTACTTTGCCGACAGCTACGCCTTCCTCAGCGTGACGGATGCGGACGGCAACATCGTGCTCAGTTACGACGTCATCGGCAGCCAGAATCAACCGGCGAAAACTTGGGTGTTGCCGTTGTCAGGCTACGGCGGTGAGGTGATCCATCTGCGGCATGAAGAGCCGGACAGCCGTCTGGCGATCGTCAACGAAATGCAGCACCTGCGGTTGGCGGAGAAGGGCAAGCAACAGACCTACTGCATTACGCCGGTCGGTTTGAAACGCATCAACGACTGAGCCACATCGGCCTGCGGGGCGGCGAGTGTCGTCGCCCCGGTTTTTCCTCTGCGTCATCCCGCCATTGCACTCTTTTTGTTCTCCCGCTGCGCGCCGCTGGTGCAGCCCGTTTGCCGCCGCCGTCATAAGTTTTAATTATAATTTATTGAAATCATGAGATTAAAAATTGGCACGCCGGTTGCTCTGTTGAATCCCATCTTGTGTACCAGATGGAATTCAGTCGATGAGCGAACCTGTTGAAGCGTGCGGTTTTACCCTCAGTGAATGGCAGCACCATTATCAAACCCGCCCGGCGGGCGAGCGCCTCGCCTGCGTCAGTGCGACGATCGAAACGTTGGTCGCCGGCCTGAACCCGGACGATAACGCCTGGCTGTATCTCGCCACGCCGGCGCAGCGCGAGCAGCAGTATCGGCAGCTGGCACAGAGGCTGGCGGCGGTCGCCGGCGATCTCAGCCGCCTGCCGCTGTTCGGCGTGCCCTTCGCCATCAAAGACAATATCGACGTCGGCGGCTGGCCGACCAGCGCCGCCTGCCCGGTGTTCACCTACCAGGCCGCGGCGGATGCCGCCGTGGTCGCCCACCTGCGCGCCGCCGGGGCGATCGCCCTCGGTAAAACCAACCTCGACCAGTTCGCTACCGGGTTGGTGGGCACCCGCTCACCTTATGGCGCGGTGGTCAACAGCTTCGACAGCCGCTACGTCAGCGGCGGTTCCAGTTCCGGCTCCGCCTCGGTGGTGGCGCGCGGCCTGGTGCCGTTCGCGCTGGGCACCGACACCGCCGGTTCGGGACGCGTGCCTGCCGGGTTCAACAACATCGTCGGGCTGAAGCCGACCAAGGGGCGGTTATCCAACCGCGGCGTGGTGCCGGCTTGCCGGTTGAACGATACGGTGTCGGTCTTCGCGTTGACCGTGGCCGACGCCGCGCAGGTGGCGGAGTTGGCGAGCGGCTTTGACGCGGCAGACCCGTATTCCCGCGCCGATCCGCATACCGCGCCGGCGGATATCCCCGCCGCGCCGCGTTTCGCCGTTCCCGCCCAGCTGGAGTTTTTCGGCGACGTGCAGGCCGAGCGGGCGTTTCACCAGGCGCTGGCGCAACTGCGGGCGGGCGGCGCCACGCTGGAACCCCTCGATTTCGCGCCGTTTCGCACCCTGGCGGAACAGCTGTATTACGGCCCCTGGGTGGCGGAGCGCACCGTGGCGATTGAGCAGGTGCTGGAAGCGAGCCCGCAGGCCATCGATCCGGTGGTGCGCGGCATCGTCGGCAACGGCCTCGGCTACAGCGCCTGCGACGCCTACAAGGCGGAATACCTGCGCGCCGAGCTGGCGCGGCAAATCGCCCAGCGGCTGGCGCCGTTCGACGCGCTGGTGGTGCCGACCGCGCCCACTATCCGCACCCTGGCGGAGATGGCGCAGGAGCCGGTGCTGTTCAATTCGCAGTTCGGCACTTACACCAATTTCACCAACCTGGCCGATCTGAGCGCGCTGGCGCTGCCGGGGCCGCTGCGCGAAGACGGCCTGCCGGCGGGCATCACCCTGATTGCGCCCGCCTGGCATGACCGGGCGCTGGCGGCGTTTGGCCTGCGCTGGCAACGGCAAAGCGCCTTGCCGCTCGGGGCCATCGGGCGGGCATTGCCGCCGCAGCCTGTGCCTGCGCCGTCCACAGGGCATGTGCGTCTGGCGGTAGTGGGCGCTCACCTCAGCGGCATGCCGCTCAACGTCCAGCTGACGCAGCGCGACGCGGTGCGGGTGGAACAAACCGTCACCGCTCCCTGTTACCGCCTGTACGCGTTGGCCGATACCGAGCCGCCGAAGCCGGGGCTGGCGCGCGCGGCGCAGGGGGCGGCGATCCGCGTTGAGCTGTGGGACATCCCGCTGGCCCGTTTCGGCGAGTTTGTGGCGGAAATTCCGGCGCCATTGGGCATCGGCACGCTGCTGCTGGCGGACGGCCGGCGGGTGAAGGGGTTTATCTGCGAAGCCTGGGCGCTGGAAGACGCGACGGATATCACTGAGTTTGGCGGCTGGCGCGACTATCTCGCCAGCGTTAAGGGGGCATGAACATGTTTACTACCGTACTGATCGCTAACCGCGGCGAAATCGCCTGCCGCGCCATTCGCACCCTGAAACGCCTGGGCGTAACCAGCGTGGCGGTCTATTCCGACGCCGACCGCAATGCGCCGCACGTCGCCGAGGCCGACCGGGCGGTGGCGCTCGGCGGCGACAAGGCCACCGACAGCTACCTGCGCATCGACAAGATCCTCGCGGCGGCAGTGGCCACCGGCGCGCAGGCGATCTACCCCGGCTACGGCTTTTTGTCCGAGAGCGCCGAGTTTGCCGACGCCTGCGAAGCGGCGGGCATCGCCTTTATCGGCCCGACGGCGGCGCAGATGCGCGAGTTCGGCCTCAAGCACCGGGCGCGCGAGCTGGCGGCGTTGGCCGGGGTGCCGATGACGCCGGGCACCGGCTTGCTGGAGAGCGTTGAGCAGGCGGTCTCGGCCGCCGCGCGCATCGGCTACCCGGTGATGCTGAAAAGCACCGCCGGCGGCGGCGGCATCGGCCTGACGCGCTGTGACGACGAGGCGGCGCTGCGCGACGCGTACGACAGCGTCAAACGGCTGGGAGAGCAGTTCTTCCGCGACGCCGGCGCCTTTATCGAACGCTTCGTCGATCGGGCGCGCCACGTCGAGGTGCAGATTTTCGGCGACGGCCAGGGGCGGGTGGCGGCGCTCGGCGAGCGCGACTGCTCGCTGCAGCGGCGCAACCAAAAGGTGGTGGAGGAAACCCCGGCGCCGCACCTGCCGGCGGCGACTCGCCAGGCGCTGCATCGGGCGGCGGTGGCGCTGGGCGAGTCGGTGAATTACCGCAGTGCCGGCACCGTAGAGTTTATCTATGACGCCGCGCGTGACGAGTTTTACTTTCTGGAAGTGAACACCCGCTTACAGGTCGAGCACCCGGTCACCGAAATGGTCACCGGCCTGGATCTGATCGCATGCATGCTGCAGGTGGCGGCGGGCGACGCGCTGGATTGGGCGGCGCTGCAACGCGCGCCGCAGGGCGCGGCGATCGAAGTGCGTCTCTATGCCGAAGATCCGCTGAAAAACTTCCAGCCCAGCCCTGGCGTGCTGACCGAGGTGCATTTCCCTGACGACGTGCGCCTCGACGGTTGGGTGGCGACCGGCAGCGAAGTGTCGGCGTTTTACGACCCGATGATCGCCAAGCTGATCGTGCACGGCGCCGATCGGGCGCAGGCGCTGGAAAAACTGCGCGTGGCGCTGGCGGCGACCCGTTTGCACGGCATCGCCACCAACCTCGACTATCTGCGACAGGTGATCGCCACGCCGCAATTTCAGCGCGGCGACGTCTGGACGCGCCTGCTGGACGATTTGCGTTTCCAGCCGCACTGCCTCGAAGTGCTGCAACCCGGCACCTACAGCAGCGTGCAGGATTATCCCGGCCGCCTCGGCTATTGGGACATCGGCGTGCCGCCGTCCGGCCCGATGGACGACTTCGCGTTTCGGCTGGCCAACCGCATCGTCGGCAACCACCCGGCGGCGGCCGGGCTGGAGTTTACCCTGCAGGGGCCGACGCTGCGCTTTCACTGCGACGCCACCATCGCGCTGACGGGCGCGAGCTGCCCGGCCGAACTGGATGGCGAGGCGGTTGCATATTGGCGGCCGATCGCGGTGCGGGCCGGGCAGGTATTGACGCTGGGGCGCGCCACGCACGGCTGCCGCACCTATCTGGCGGTACGCAACGGCTTTGACGTGCCGGTGTATCTCGGCAGCCGCTCCACCTTCGCGCTGGGCCAGTTCGGCGGCCACGCCGGGCGCACCTTGCGCGTGGCGGACATGCTGGCGATCGCCCAACCGGCGCTGGCGGCCTGCACTACGCCGGCGCCGATCGCCGCGCCGCAGGCGATGGATGACAGCCTGATCCCGCACTACGGCGACCAGTGGCACATCGGCGTGCTGTACGGGCCGCACGGCGCGCCGGACTTTTTCACCGCTGAATCGATAGAGGCCTTCTTCGCCACCGACTGGCAGGTGCATTACAACTCCAACCGCCTCGGAGTGCGCCTGGCGGGGCCGAAGCCCGAGTGGGCGCGGGAGGACGGCGGCGAGGCCGGTTTGCATCCTTCCAACGTGCACGACTGCGAGTACGCCATCGGCGCCATCAACTTCACCGGCGACTTCCCGGTGATCCTGACCCGCGACGGGCCGAGCCTTGGCGGCTTCGTTTGCCCGGTGACCATCGCCAAGGCCGAACTGTGGAAAGTGGGGCAGGTGAAGCCGGGCGACCGCATCCGGTTCCATCCGATCGGCTTCCGGCAGGCGCAGTCGCTGGAGCAGGCGCAGCTCGGCAGCATCGAAGCGCTGGCGGCGGTGAAGGCCATCACCCTGCCGCCGCCGGATCTGGCCCCGGCGGAGACCGTTTCCGCCGCGGTGCTGGCGGCGCTGCCGGCGGCGGACGGGCGCCCGGCGGTGGCGTATCGCCAGGCGGGGGACGGCTACATCCTGATGGAGTACGGCGACAATGTGCTCGATCTGGCGCTGCGGCTGCGCATACATCTGCTGATGCAGTCGCTGCGGCAGGAGGCGATCCCGGGTGTAGCGGAGCTGGCGCCGGGCGTGCGTTCGCTGCAGATCCGCTACGACAGCCGGCTGATAAGCCAGGCCGACCTGTTGCAGCGCCTGCTGGCGCGCGAACGGGCGCTGGGGGACGTCAGCCGCCTGAAGGTGCCGACGCGCACCGTCTGGCTGCCGATGGCGTTCGAGGATTCGGCCACGCTGGGGGCGGTGGATCGCTATCAGCAGACGGTGCGCGCCTCGGCGCCCTGGCTGCCGAACAACGTCGATTTCATTCAGCGCATCAACGGTCTGAGCCAACGCGAGCAGGTGCGCGACATTCTGTTCGACGCCAGCTACCTGATCCTCGGGCTGGGAGACGTCTACCTCGGCGCGCCCTGCGCGGTGCCGCTCGATCCGCGCCATCGCCTGCTGAGCTCCAAATATAACCCGGCGCGCACCCACACCGCCGAAGGGACGGTCGGCATCGGCGGCATGTACATGTGCATCTACGGCATGGACTCGCCGGGCGGTTACCAGCTGGTGGGGCGCACGCTGCCGATCTGGAACAAGTTTCTCAAAAACCCGCAGTTCACCGCCGGTGAACCCTGGCTGCTGCGCTTCTTCGATCAGGTGCGCTTCTATCCGGTCAGCGAGCAAGAGTTGGACGCGCAGCGCGAAGCGTTCCGTGAAGGGCGCATGCAGGTGCGCATCGAAGAGAGCGAGTTCGACTTCGCCGCCTACACCCGCTTCCTGGCCGATAACGCCGAGGCGATCGCCGACTTCCAGCATCGCCAGCAACAGGCGTTCAGCGCCGAAGTGGCGCGCTGGCGCAGCGATGACGACGAGGCCGAGGCGCAGCTGTTGCCGCCGGAGGAAGAAGACGCCATCGACGGCGATCTGGTCAGCGCCGATCTGAACGGCAGCGTGTGGAAGATCCTGGTGGAACCGGGGCAGGCGGTGGCGGCCGGGCAGCCGCTGATCGTGGTCGAGGCGATGAAAATGGAGCTGGCGGTCACCGCGCCGCGCGCCGGGATCGTTAAACGCATCAGCTGCCGGCAGGGGCGGCCGGTCGGGCCGGGCGACGCCCTGCTGTGGCTGGAAAAGGTGGTCTGAACGGAGGAGCGATGATGCAAATCACCAACGGAGAGCACAAGGCGCGCCCGGAGGGGCTGGCGGAGCGCATTTATCTGCAGCTCAAGGCCGACATCTTCGAGTTTCGCCTGCTGCCGGGCGATCGCTTCAGCGAAAGCGACGTGGCGCAGCGCATGGCGGCCAGCCGCACGCCGGTGCGTCAGGCGCTGTTTCGGCTGGAGCGCGAAGGCTATGTCGAGGTGCTGTTTCGTAGCGGCTGGCAGGTGCGGCCGTTCGACTTCGCCTACTTCGAAGAGCTGTACGACCTGCGCATCGTGCTGGAACAAGAGGCGGTGAAACGGCTGTGCGAACGCCCGGCCGGGGAAACGCCGGACGCGCTGGCGGCGCTGAGCCATTTTTGGACCGCAGCGCCGCGCCTGGCGGACGGCAAGGCGGTGTCGCAGCACGATGAGCAGTTTCATCAGGCGTTGGTGGCCGCGGCGGGCAACGGCGAAATGGCGCGCATTCACCGCGAACTGACCGAAAAGATCCGCATCATTCGCCGGTTGGATTTCACCCAGCAGGCGCGGGTGGACGCCACCTACCGCGAGCACGCCGCCATTTTGCAGGCGATCCTGCGGCGGCAAAGCGGGGCGGCGCAAACGCTGCTCGGCGAGCACATCGCCGTCAGCAAGGCAGAGGTACGAAAAATAACGCTGCACATGTTGCACCAGGCGCGGGCTCAGCAGCCTGCGCGCTCGGCGCAACAATTTTGATTTCACACACATCGGGAGTTTGAACTATGCAACGTCGTCGTTTTATCAAAGCTTTTGCGCTGTCCGCCGCCGCGATCGGCATGGGCCTGGCCTGGAGCGCGCAGGCCGCCGACACCATCAAGGTCGGCATTCTGAGTTCGCTCTCCGGCACCATGGCGATTTCCGAGACGCCGCTGAAGGATGTGGCGCTGATGACCATCGACGAGATCAACGCCAAAGGCGGGGTGCTCGGCAAAAAGCTGGAGCCGGTGGTGGTGGATCCGGCCTCCAACTGGCCGCTGTTCGCCGAAAAGGCGCGCCAGCTGCTGAGCCAGGACAAGGTGGCGGCGGTGTTCGGCTGCTGGACCTCGGTGTCGCGCAAGTCGGTGCTGCCGGTGTTTGAGGAGCTGAACGGACTGCTGTTCTACCCGGTGCAATACGAAGGCGAAGAGATGTCGCCGAACGTGTTCTACACCGGCGCGGCGCCGAACCAGCAGGCGATCCCGGCGGTGGAATACCTGCTGAGCGAGGATGGCGGCGGCGCCAAGCGCTTCTTCCTGCTGGGCACCGATTACGTCTATCCGCGCACCACCAACAAGATCCTGCGCGCCTTCCTGCACAGCAAAGGCGTGCAGGACAAGGATATCGAAGAGGTCTATACGCCGTTCGGCTACAGCGATTACCAGACCATCGTCGCCAACATCAAGAAATTCGCCGCCGGCGGCAACACCGCGGTGATCTCCACCATCAACGGCGATTCCAACGTGCCGTTCTACAAAGAACTCGCCAACCAGGGCGTCAAGGCCACCGACGTGCCGGTGATCGCCTTCTCGGTCGGCGAGGAAGAGCTGCGCGGCATCGACACCAAACCGCTGGTGGGCAACCTGGCGGCCTGGAACTACTTCGAATCGCTGGATAACCCGACCAACAAACAGTTTGTCAGCCAGTGGAAAGCCTACGCCAAGGCGCACAATCTGCCGAATTACGCCACCGCGGTGACCAACGATCCGATGGAAGCCACCTACGTCGGCCTCCACATGTGGGCGCAGGCGGTGGAAAAAGCCGGCACTACCGACGTCGATAAGGTGCGCGCCGCGATGGCCGGGCAAACCTTCGCCGCGCCGTCGGGCTTCACGCTGACCATGGACAAGACCAATCACCACCTGCACAAACCGGTGATGATTGGCGAAATCGAGGGCAACGGGCAGTTCAACGTGGTGTGGCAGACCGAAGCGCCGGTGCGCGCGCAGCCGTGGAGTCCCTATATCGCCGGCAACGACAAAAAACCGGATTACTCGGTGAAAGGCGGCAAGTAACGTCACTCAGCGCCGGCGCGGCTCGACGCGCGCCGGCCCAACAGAAGAGGCAGCTGATGCAATCTCCGTTTTTATCCTCTCTGCGCGCCGGGCTGTGGCTGTTGTGCGCCTGGCCCCTGCTGGCGCAGGCCGGGCCGGCCGATGAGTTCGCGGCGGCCAATCGCGCGCAGCAGGCCAAACTGCTGCAGGCGTGGGCGGCCGAGCCGGATCCTGCGCGCCTGCCGTTGCTGCAGGGGCTGCAGCAGGAAACCGTGGCGATCGACGAGGCGAAGCGCGCCTTTATCCGCCAGGGCGATCGCTATCTGCCGCTTGAAGGTGAGGCGGCCCCGGTTGGCGAGCCGAAGAAGGTGTGGCTGAACAACCGGCTGCGCATTCTGATCGCCAATGCGCTGTCGGCGCAGCGGCTGGTCAGCGTGGACGCGGCGGTGCGGCTGCAGGCGGCGACCGCGCTGCAGCGCGAAGCGCAGGGCGAGCAGCTGCCGCTGTTGACCCGGCGGCTGGCGCAGGAGAAAGACCCGCAGGTGCGCGACGCGCTGAGCATTGCGCTGGCGAACCTGCAATTGGCCGATGCCAGCCCGCAGGTGCGTTTCAATGCGGTGCGGCTGCTGGGGGAATCGGGCGAGCCGGAAACCCGCGCGCGGCTGCAGGCGTTGACCGACGCGGCCAATGAGCCGGACGCCGCGGTGCGCGCCGAGGCGCAACGCAGCCTGCAGCGCGTGCAGCACCGCCTGATGATCGGCGATCTGCTCGGCCAGGCGTTCAGCGGCCTGTCGCTCGGTTCGATCCTGCTGCTGGCGGCGCTCGGCCTGGCGATCACCTACGGCCTGCTCGGCGTCATCAATATGGCGCACGGCGAAATGCTGATGCTCGGCGCCTATTCGGCCTATCTGGTGCAGGGGGTGTTTCAGCAATTTGCGCCGCAGTGGCTGGCGCTCTATCCGCTGGCGGCGCTGCCGGTGGCGTTCGCCATCACCGCCGGGATCGGCATGGCGCTTGAGCGTACGGTGATCCGCCACCTGTACGGCCGGCCGCTGGAAACCCTGCTGGCCACCTGGGGCATCAGCCTGGTGCTGATCCAACTGGTGCGGGTGCTGTTCGGCGCGCAGAACGTCGAGGTCGCCAACCCGGCGTGGCTGTCGGGCGGCGTGCAGCTGTTGCCGAATCTGGTGTTGCCGTGGAACCGCATCGCGGTGATCGCGTTCGTGCTGCTGGTGCTGGCGTTGACCTGGCTGTTGCTGAACAAGACCCGGCTCGGCATGAACGTGCGCGCGGTGACGCAAAACCGCGCGATGGCGGCCTGTTGCGGCGTGCCCACCGGCCGGGTGGACATGCTGGCCTTCGGGCTGGGATCCGGCATCGCCGGGCTTGGCGGGGTGGCGCTGTCGCAGTTGGGCAACGTCGGGCCGGAGCTGGGGCAAGGTTACATTATCGACTCGTTCCTGGTGGTGGTGCTCGGCGGCGTCGGCCAACTGGCGGGGACGGTGGCGGCGGCCTTCGGTCTCGGCATCGTCAACAAGATCCTCGAACCGCAGATCGGCGCCGTGCTGGGCAAGATCCTGATCCTGGTGCTGATCGTTCTGTTTATTCAAAAGCGTCCGCAGGGGCTGTTCGCCCTTAAGGGCAGGGTGATTGACTGATGAGCCAACCATTGACCGTAACCGGCGTGCAGAAAGCGCCCCGGCTGGCGTTGAGCATCGGCGGGTTGGCGTTGCTGGCGCTGCTGGTGATGCCGTTCATGACGCTGTTGCCGGCGGATCATCCGCTGGCGGTGTCCACCTATACCCTGACGCTGGCGGGCAAGATCCTGTGCTACGCGGTGGTGGCGGTGGCGCTCGATCTGGTGTGGGGCTATGCAGGGCTGCTGTCGCTCGGCCACGGGCTATTCTTCGCGCTCGGCGGCTACGCCATGGGCATGTACCTGATGCGGCAGGCGGCGGGCGACGGGCTGCCGGCGTTTATGGCGTTCCTCTCCTGGAATGAGCTGCCGTGGTTCTGGAGCGGCACCCAGCATTTCGCCTGGGCGCTGTGCCTGATCGTGCTGGTGCCGGGCCTGCTGGCCTTCCTGTTCGGCTACTTCGCCTTCCGCTCGAAAATCAAAGGGGTGTATTTCTCGATCATGACCCAGGCGCTGACCTATGCCGGCATGCTGCTGTTCTTTCGCAACGAGACTGGCTTCGGCGGCAATAACGGCTTTACCGGTTTCACCACGCTGCTCGGCTTTCCCATCACCGCCGCCGGCACGCGGGTGGCGCTGTTCCTGGCGACGGTGCTGCTACTGGCCGCCAGCCTGGCCATCGGCTTTGCCCTGGCGCGCAGCAAGTTCGGCCGGGTGCTGACCGCGGTGCGCGATGCGGAAAACCGGCTGACCTTCTGCGGCTACGATCCGAAGGGCTTCAAGTTGTTCGTCTGGACGCTGTCGGCGGTGCTGTGCGGGCTGGCCGGCGCGCTCTATGTGCCGCAGGTCGGCATCATCAATCCCGGCGAAATGTCGCCGACCAACTCGATCGAGGCCGCCATCTGGGTGGCGCTCGGCGGGCGCGGCACCCTGGTGGGGCCGCTGCTCGGCGCCGGCATCGTCAACGGCGCCAAGAGCTGGTTCACCATGGCCATTCCCGAATACTGGCAGTTCTTCCTCGGCCTGATGTTTATCGTCGTCACGCTGTTTCTGCCCAAAGGGGTGATCGGCCTGCTGCGCCGGAGGAAAACCTCATGAAAGCGATGCAAGTGACCGACGAGTTGTTTACCCACCCGCTGCCGGCGGATAAATACCGGCAGCAAACCGATCCGGTGCTGCAGCTCGACAACGTCAACGTCAGCTTCGACGGTTTTCGCGCGCTGACCGATCTGTCGCTGCGCATTGGCGTCGGCGAACTGCGCTGCGTGATCGGCCCCAACGGCGCCGGCAAGACCACGCTGATGGATGTGATCACCGGTAAGACCCGGCCGGACAGCGGCAGGGTGTTTTACGATCAGACCGTCGATCTGACCCGGCTGGCACCGATGCAGATCGCCCACGCCGGCATCGGCCGCAAGTTTCAAAAACCGACGGTGTTCGAGGCGCTGACGGTGTTCGAAAATCTGGAGATCGCCCAGAAAACCCGTAAGTCGGTGTGGGCCTGCCTGCGCGCCCGCCTGAGCAGCGAACAGCGCGACCGCATCGACGAGATGCTGAAGACCCTGCGGCTGGGGCATGAACGCCACCGGCCCGCCGGGCTGCTGTCCCACGGGCAGAAACAGTTTCTCGAGATCGGCATGCTGCTGGTGCAGGAGCCGCACCTGCTGCTGCTCGACGAGCCGGCGGCCGGCATGACCGACGCCGAAACCGACTACACCGCCGAACTGTTCCGCGAGCTGGCGGGCAAGCATTCGCTGATGGTGGTGGAGCACGATATGGGGTTTGTGGAGACCATCGCCGATCGCGTGACGGTGCTGCATCAGGGGCAGGTGCTGGCGGAAGGATCGCTGGCGCAGGTGCAGGCCGATGAGCGAGTTATTGAGGTATATCTGGGGCGCTGAGGAGGCGTAATCATGCTGCAGGTAGAGGAATTGAATCAATATTACGGCGGCAGCCACATTCTGCGCGGCCTGTCGTTCGAGGCGCGCATCGGCGAGGTGACCTGCCTGCTGGGGCGCAACGGCGTGGGCAAGACCACGCTGCTGAAATGCCTGATGGGGCTGATCCCGGCGCGCAGCGGCAGCGTCCGTTGGCGGGGCGAAGCCATCACCGGTAAAAAGCCGCATCAGCGGGTGCAGGCGGGTATCGCCTATGTGCCACAGGGGCGGGAGATTTTTCCGCGCCTGACGGTGGAGGAAAATCTGCTGATGGGGCTGGCGCGTTTTTCCGGCACCGACGCGCGCGCGGTGCCGGATCCGATCTATGAACTGTTTCCGGTGCTGCGGCAAATGAAGGATCGGCGCGGCGGCGATCTCTCTGGCGGGCAGCAACAGCAGCTGGCGATCGGCCGGGCGCTGGCCTGCCGGCCGCAGCTGTTGATCCTCGACGAACCGACGGAAGGGATCCAGCCTTCGGTGATCAAGGAGATCGGCGCGGTGATCAAACAGCTGGCGGCGCGGGGCGATATGGCGATCCTGCTGGTGGAGCAGTTCTATGACTTCGCCGCCGATCTGGCGGACAGCTATCTGGTGATGTCGCGCGGCAGCATCGTGCAGCGCGGCGCCGGCAGCAATATGGAACAGGACGGCGTCCGCGGGCTGGTGGCGATTTAACGTTGGGTCAGCTGAAAAAGGATTGGCTGAGCGGATCGCGGGAATGATGCAGCACTCTGATGATATTCACCTCCCGCCTGTGCTGTCGAAAATAAATCAGGTGGTTGGCGACGGGCAATACCCATAGGCCGGGGCCGATTGCATCGATGTTTTTGCCGAGTTGGTGGTGGCTAAGGTTATCGAAAGCCTGATGCAGGCGGCGCAGATAATCTTCGGCCACCTGCAAGCCAAAGTGCGCCAACCCGTAAAAATAGATCTCTTCCATATCGTCCAACGCTTTTGGACGAACGGTTACTCTCCTGCGCATCCTTTTGCTTTGCTCCGTATTCTTTCCATGAACACATCACGATCCCATTCGACGGCTTCGCCGCTGTTCTCTCCTTCGGCGATCAAGCGCCTAAGCTCTTCCAGTTTTGAGGCGGCGGTACGTTCGCGCAAAGTGCGCACGGATTCGCGGATGACTTCGCTGGGCGTTCGGTAATCGCCGCTGGCCACCAGGTCTTCGACGAAGCTACGCAGTTCGTCACCCAGATCTACCGTTAGTGTTCTGCCCATTGTTCCTCCTCACTTTCGGCTATGCTGCGTCATTGTAAGATTAGTTCTTACATTGTGCACGTCAAACTATCAGGATCTCAATAGCGGTCCCGTCATGAGGACGGGAGCCACCCGTTTATTCATTAAGGATAACCATGAACGAAATCACTGTGTCACGCCTCGGTTGCATCGTCCTGTCTCTGTTTCCGGCCCTGTGGGGGCTGTTTAGCCTGTTGAACAATACGGCGGATTTCGCCGGCACCGCGCGCAATGCGGTGGGGCCGCTGCTCGCCATGCAGGATACTTATCAAACGCCGGGGCTGATGTGGCGCGCGATCCGCGCCGACTGGGCCTGCATGTTGGGGTTGGCGGTCATCACCACGCTGGAAACGCTGGCCGGCCTATTCGCGGCCGCGGGCGTGGCGCTGATGATCGGGCGATTGAAAGGCCCTTATGCCGCCTTCGCCAAGGGCAAAGCCTGGGCGATGCTGGGGGCGCTTTGCGCAATTGCGGTGTGGGGCGTCGGTTTTATGGTGGTCGCCGGCGACTGGTTCATGGCCTGGCAGGCCAAGAAGGATCCGCTGGCGGTGCAGCTGGGGGCGCTGATCTACCTGGCGCCCAATGCGTTTGCCTTGCTGTTCCTGATGCTGCAGCGGGAGCCGCGCTAAACGACGGCGGAGCGGGGCGCGGTTACAGCGCCTTGCTCATATACCAGATGCCTATCGAGCCCTGGGCGCTGGTGTAGCAGGTCTCGCCACAAATGCTCAATCCCTGACGCTGATAAAAACGTTGGGCGCGGGTGTTGCGTTGCAGCACTTCCAGCCACAGCGTTTTTTGCCGGCGCTCGATGGCCCGCAGCTGCACCTGTTCGTACAGGCGCTGGCCATAGCCGTTGCCGGCATGGCCCGGCAGAAAATAGATTTTCTGCAGCTCTGCGCCGCGGGTTTGCGTTGGCGCCAGCAGGCTGTCGACGTTGAGCCGCGCATAGCCGACGAGGGCGTCATTCTCATAGGCCAACAGCCAGCACACGTCGGGATCGCGCAGCGTCCGTTCCAGTGCGGAGACGGAAAAATCCTCCGCCAGAAAGGCTTCCAGCTCGTGCGGGTAGCGCCACAGCTCACCGAAGTGGGCGCGATAGGTGCGGATGCCGATATCGCGCACCAGGGTTAAATCTTCCAGCAATGCCTGACGAACGGTGAACATCAGTGCCCCTTTGAGTAAGAAAAATTACAGCCGTTGTTCCAGATGCCGGTGAGGCACCATCGCCTGATGCAGAATGGCGAGAA
Organism: Serratia sp. JKS296; assembly: GCF_900215445.1. NCBI lineage: Bacteria > Pseudomonadati > Pseudomonadota > Gammaproteobacteria > Enterobacterales > Yersiniaceae > Serratia > Serratia sp. JKS296. Next base: position 3,591,084 of record NZ_OCMX01000001.1, on the reverse strand, counting down.
CGGTGATGCCGGCAGGGCGGTTGCGGTAGTAGATCCTATGGCTGGCGTAAGGAAAACTGCGTATCTCTTCGCCCAGATCGTGGAAGTGAGCTTTACCCGCTTCCGGCATATCTGCCAAATGATGCATGACCTCTCTCAACTGCTCAAGATAGCGGCGAGATTGCGCTTGGCCCCAGTGCTCGATGGTGAAATGACGAATAGCCAGCAGATCTTGTTGGGCCTGCGGGGTGAGGCGAAACGCGGGCATCTCAGTCTGTTTCATCGGTGAGCAGACGGTTGAAGAAGGCATCGCCGTCTACCGCCTTACCGGCGTCTTCCTCGGCGGTAGCCTGCGCGATTTTTTGCTGCAGTGCGCTTAATTTGAGATCTTCCAGCGCCTGGTAATCTTCTACAGACATGACGACGGCGACCGGTTTGCCGTTGCGATTGATTTGCACCGGTTCACGCTGCGCCTTGAGCAGCAAATCGCCGAATTGGGTTTTGGCCTCGTTCGCGGTGAGTGCGTACATTTAATCGCTCCAGTTAATTAAATCGTTCGATTTAACCATTATACGGCGCGATGAAAAAATCACCAATGCTATTCCGGCGGGCAGGTTTCGTTGGACAGATGCCGCGGCGTTTCACGGCGAAAACCGAGGCCGATGATGCGGCCGAACAGGCGCGGCAGCCAGCGGCTGTTGCCGACGCGGGCGATCAGGCGCGAGCCGCCCGCCGCGCGGCGTTCGCCCGGTTTGCGCTGGCTCATTTTGATCTGCAGAAACTGGATGGCCCGGGTGGGAAATTCGCGCCGGCGCTGCACGCTCAGCAGATGCTTCAGCTGCAGCCGATGCTGGCGCAGCGGCGGGATCAGAGCGTTGGCGGCGGCCACCGCGTCCTGAATCGCCAGGTTGACGCCCACGCCGCCGATCGGCGACATGGCGTGCGCGGCGTCGCCGATGCACAGCACCCCCGGTTTGGCCCAGCGATCCAGACGATCGATGCGAATGCTCAGCAGTTTTACCTGATCCCACTCGACGATCTCCTGCAGGCGATCGTCCTGGAACGGCGCCACCTCGGCGAGGTGCAGCAAAAATTTCTCCAGCCCGCTGCGGCGGATCGCGTCGAAGCTGCCTTTGTCGATCGAATAGCCGCACTGCCAGTAGTCGCCGCGATCGATCATGATGAAGTTCTGTTTCGGCCCGGTGTGGCCCATCGACCAGGCCGGATCGCCCGGCTGCTTGCTGAGCTTCATCCACACTACGTCGCGCGGCGCGCCGAAGGATCGGCTGCTGAGCGCCGCCTGTTCGCGCACCACCGAGTTGCGGCCGTCGGTGCCGATCACCAACTGGCTGCGCACGCGGATCGGGCCTTCCGGCGTGTCGGCCAGCACGCCGCACACCTGGCCGCGGTCGTACAGCAGTTGGTGAACCTGCGTCGAGGTCAGCAGCCTGAAGTTGGGGAAGGCGGCGGCCTGCTGGGCCAAAAAGTTGAGGAACTCCCACTGCGGCATAAAGGCGATAAATTTGCAGCGCGTCGGCAGGCGGGTGAAATCCGCCAGCTTGATGTCGCGCCCGGCGACTTCGGCGTGCAGGGACTCCGCACGCTGGTGCGGCAACGTCAGCAGTTCGTCGAGCAGGCCCAGCTGGTGCATGACTTCCAGCGTCGACGGGTGAATGGTGTCACCGCGAAAATCGCGCAGGAAGTCGGCGTGCTTCTCCAGCACCGTCACATCGATCCCCGCCCGCGCCAGCAGATAGCCGAGCATCAGCCCGGCGGGGCCGCCTCCCACGATGCAGCAGGTGGTGGCGTAAGGTGTGATTGGTGATGACGACATGACGGTTGACCCCGGATAGCGGCCCGCATCCCGCGAGCCGCAAATGAATATGCAATTTTGATAATGATTATCAATATCAAGTTTGGCTGTCAACCCGCGGCGCAGTGTGGTCAAAGGGCGCGGACAGATGGCCGACGCGGAACAGTTGACCGTTTTGCGGCCGCGCCTGCGGCGGTTCACGCCAGACATCCAGCCGCACTAACCGCCACTCGGCGGGATCGAACGCCACGATGGAGGCCAGCGCGCCGGGCGCCGCCTGCTGTTGCCGACGCAGCGCAGGCAGATCGCTGTAGGGGGCGATGGCCCTTTCCTGACAGGTCGCCCAGGCGGCCTCGGCCAGATGAGGACGATCGAAATGCGCCAGCCACGGCAGCCAGTGATTGACGCGCGGCCAGCCGAACGCCTGGCTGAGGCCCCTGAAACCCTCGCCGATCAGAAAGTCGCTCATGCCGGCGCCGCTGTTCCACAGGTAGAAGGGAGCGTAGAGATTCTCGGCGCTGCCTTCGCTGCGCTGCGCGTACAGATAGGCTTTGACGATCAGCTGCGGGCAGGCGTCGAGCCGGTGGCCGACATCGGCGATGCGGCGGCGGACGATCGCCATGTCGTAATCGGCGGGCAGGGTGAAACGGTATTGCATCGCGAGCATAAGGATTCTCCTGAAAGACATTGACCGGGAGAGCGTGACACGCCATCTTTATTAGTAAAATCGGTATTATTTTGATTGATAGTTCAGAAAATCAGGATGGTCAGCATGGGGCGAATCACGTTCGATCTCGAGGATTTACGCAGCTTCGTCACCGGCGTCGAGCTGGGCAGCTTCGCGAAGGCGGCTGAACGGCTGGGGCGTTCGACGTCGGCGGTCAGCGCCCACCTGAAAAAGCTGGAGCAGCAGGTCGGCGCGCCGATCCTGCGCAAGGCCGGACGCGGCATGGTGATGACCGAGGCGGGGGAGACCCTGCTCGGTTACGCGCGCCGCCTGCTGGAGCTCAATGACGAAGCCGCCGCCGCGGTGCGCGGGTTGGATCTGCAGGGCACGGTGCGGCTGGGGCTGCAGGAGGATTTCGGCGAGACGTTTCTGCCGCAGGTGTTGGGCAGCTTCGCGCGCGCCAATCCAAAGGTGAGGATCGAGGCGCGCATCGCGCGTAATGCCGAGCTGATCGACTGGGTGCTGAAAGGCCAGCTGGATCTGTCGCTGGCGTGGGATGGCGGTCTGAGCACGCCGTTTCATCAGGCGCTGGGACAGCGGCAGCTGCACTGGATCGCGTCGCCCGGCTTCGCGCTGGCGCCGTGGCGAGAAGGGGACGAACCCTTGCCGTTGGTGATGTTCGACGCGCCCTGCCTGATGCGCAGCGCGGCGACGCAGGCGCTGGATCGCGCCGGCATTCCCTGGCGCATCGCCTTTAGCAGCCGCAGCCTGAACGGCGTGTGGGCGGCGGTGAGCGCCGGGTTGGGCGTTACGGTACGCACGGCGGCGGGCTTACCGCCCGGCCTGTCGCCGCTGGCCCCCGATCTGCTGCCCGCTCTCGGCCAGCTCGGCGTGGTGCTGCACCGCGCCGAGGATCAGCCTTCGGCCGCCGTGCAGCGGCTGGCGCAGATCGTGGTCGAGCGGATCGAAACCTAATCTTGGGCGATCGGCTGCTTGCCGCTCAGCTGGCCCCATTCGCTCCAGGCGCCGTCATACAACTTGACCTGCGGCGCGCCGAGCGACAGCAGGCCAAACGCCAGCACCGCCGCCGTCACGCCGGAGCCGCAGCTGGTGATGATCGGGCCGTTGATGTCCACCCCCTTGTCGCTGAAGGTTTGGCGCAGCGCCTCCAGCGATTTGAAGCGGCCGTTTTCCAGCAGCTCGCCGTACGGAATGTTGATGCTGCCGGGAATGTGGCCGCGGTGCAGGCCGGGGCGCGGCTCCGGCGCTTCGGCATGGAAACGCGGCGCGGCGCGCGCGTCGAGAATTTGCACCGGCGTGCCTAACGCCTGTTCCACTTGCCGCATATCCACCACCGCGTCGGCGTTGAACCGGGCGTTGAACGTCTGCGGTTCAGGCTGCGCCGGGCCGGTTGCCAGCGCCTGGCCTTGCGCGGTCCAGCCGTTCAGCCCTTCGTCCAGTACGTAAACATGCTGGGCGCCGAAATTGCGGAAGGTCCACCAGCCGCGCGGCGCGGAGAACTGGTTACCCTCATCGTAAATCACCAGGGTATCGCGCTCGCTGATGCCCAGCTTGCCCACCGCCTCGCCAAACTCCGCCGCCGTCGGCAGCATATGCGGCAGCGCGGTGTTTTTGTCCGCCACGTCGTCGATGTCGAAATAGACCGCGCCGGGGATATGGCCGCGTTCGAACTCGGCAAGCATGTCCTTTTTCGGCGTTAGCCCCACCGGCGACATCCGGACGTCGATCACCACCAGATTTTCATCGTTGATATGTTGCGCAAGCCATTGAGGGGTCACCAGAAACGGAGAGTTCATCGTTATTGTTCGCCTGTTGTGAAAACGGATTTTCACTATACACCAGGCCGCGCGGGGATGAAGTATGATGTTCAGTCAAAGGCAATGGGCCGGGAGCGAAGAAATCATGACGGATTGGGCGTTTGGCGGGGCCAAGATCGCACTGTTGTGCGGCGATCTCTTGTTGGTTTACCAACGGGACGACAAACCGGACATTCCGTGGCCCGGCCTGTGGGATCTGCCCGGCGGCGGGCGGGAAAACGGCGAAACGCCGCTGCAGTGCGTGCAGCGGGAGACGCAGGAAGAATTCGGCGTGTCGATCGCCGAACGTCAGGTTGTCTGGCGGCGGCGCTACGACGGCATTCTGCCCGGCTATCCCCCGACCTGGTTCATGGCCGGCGAGATCGCCCCCGCGCAGATCGCCGCCATACGTTTCGGCGACGAGGGACAGCGCTGGCGGATGATGCCGGTGGATCAGTTCATTCATCATCCGCAGGGCATCGACCATCTGCGTCGCCGGGTGGCGGAGTATTGGCGGCGGGGCGGTGGATGACGTTATTTCACCGCGTCGCCAGCCGGTTGATCTGCGCCGGTTCGATGATGCGCAGCGCGCTTTCCCGTCGCGCCACCGCGAGCATCGCCCGCCCGATTCGTTCGGTGCTGCTTACCCGGGCGGGAAACAGCCGCAATGCGCCGCGCCACAGCGGCTTGAACAGCCGATAGGCCAGATCGTAGAGGCGGGTTTTGGAGCGAATGCCGTGCAGCGGCACAATGGCGCCGGGACGGAACATCACCGCGTGGAACGGCAGCGCCAGCAGCGCGTTTTCGGTGGCGCCCTTGACCCTGGCCCACATGCTGCGGCCGCGTTCGCTGCTCTCGGTGCCGAGGCCGGAGACGTAGACGAAGACCATCGACGGATTCAGCGTCGCCAGCGGGCGGGCGGCGGCCAGCGTCAGATCGTAAGTCACCGCGCGATATTCAGCTTCACTCAGGCCGGAGGACGAAATCCCCAGGCAGAAGAAACAGGCGTCGTAGCCGGCGAGCTGCGGCGCCAGCGCCGACAGATCACGCAGATCGGGCAGGGAGAGCTGGCGCAGTTTGGCGTGGCTTTGCGCCAGCGGGCGACGGCCGATGCTGAGTACTTCGCTGACCCGCGGATCGCGCAGGCATTCTCGCAGCGCGCCCTGACCCACCATGCCGCTGGCGCCGAAAATAATCACTTTCATGCTCTGTTCTCCCACTGGCCGGCGGCGCGCTGCGTGCGCCAGCGGCTGGGCGTCAGCGCTTCCCACTGAATAAAGGCGCGGCTGAACGAATTCAGCTCTTCGAATCCCAGCACAAAGGCGATTTCGCCCGGTTCAAGGTCGGTTTCCGCCAGCAATCGGCAGGCGGTGCGGTGCCGGGTTTTGTCCAACAATTGCTGGTAGCTGTAGCCGTGCTGTTGCAAGCGGCGCTGCAGCGTGCGCGGGCTGAGATAGAGTTCAGCGGCCACGCTGTTGACGCTGGGGCGCTGGCCGCGCATGCTGCGGCCGAGGATCGCCATCACCTGCATCGGTAAGTTTTGCTCGGCGCGCACCTCGGCCAACTCGGCCTCCAGCTCCGGCAGCAGCTGCGCCAACATGTCCTGATCATAAGTGATGAGCGGCTGCCGCATCAGCGCGCGATCGAACACCAGCACGTCCTGCGGCGCATCGAATCGCACCGGGCAGCCGAAGTGGCGCAACAGCGGCGAGTGGGGATCGTGACGGCGTGTCACCTCAAGCGCCTTGGGCTGCAGCGGCAAGCCGGTGCCACGGCGGCACAGGGCGGTGATAGAAGCGAACATTGTATCGATCAATAATTCCGGCGTATGGTCTTCGATCATCGTCCAGCGCGTATGCAGCCGTATACTGTCGCCGTCTTCCTCCAGCATCAGTTCTTCCGGGCACACCAACCGTTTGTAGCGCGCGACTTTGCGCAGCGCTTCGCCCATCGTGGCGGAGTGCAGTGCGGCGACTGACGCGATATCGTAATGCTCCGGCGCGACGTCGCCGCCCAGCCGCAGACCAAAGGCGGGATCGTCGCTCAGTTGGGCGAGGGCGCGCCAGACGGCGAAGAACTGGTGGGTGGTCAGCCGCACTTTTATGCGCCGCTCGCTGAGCAGCCCGGCGGGCAAGCCGGCCAACTGACCGACCCGTTCGAGATCGACACCTAGCGCCGCGAGGCGCACCGCCAGCGCGCTGGAAACCGGAATTTGATCGCTGCTCATGGTTGTTGCCTGCCAGTGGTAAGAGAAGGCATTACTCTAAAACAGCCTGTCCGTGCGCCGATAATCCGATCGCGTCAAGATTTAATCTGATTGCGCCAAACTGTCGGCCGGCATCAGCGCCTGGATGGTGGCGCCGACCCGCTGTACCGCCTGTTCGATCTCCGTCGTCAGCGTCGGCGCATAGTTGATGCGCAGGCAGTTGCGATACTTGCCGGCGGCGGAAAAAATGCTGCCGACGGCGATTTGTACGCCTTGCTGTTCAAGATGGCGGTTCAGCCGCAGGGTGTCGAACGCTTCGTCCAGTTCGATCCACAGCATAAAACCGCCGCGCGGCCGGCTGACGCGGGTGCCGGCCGGGAAGTATTTCAGGATCAGATCGGTCATGCGGTCGCGGTTCTGCTGGTAGCGGGCGCGCATGCGCCGCAGGTGCTGCAGATAGTGCCCCCCGCGGATGAATTCGGCGATCGCCAGCTGCGGCTGGGTGGCGGTGGCGCCGGAGCCGATGAACTTCATGTGCAGCACCCGCTCCAGGTAGCGGCCGGGCGCGATCCAGCCCACGCGCAGCCCCGGCGCCAGCGTTTTGGAAAACGAACTGCACAGCAGCACGCGGCCGTCGTCGTCGAATGACTTGATGGTGCGCGGCCGCGGGTAGTGATAGGCGATGTCGCCGTAGACATCGTCTTCGATGATCGCCGCGTCGTGGCGCTGCGCCAGCGTCAGCAGCCGCTGTTTGTGGGCGTCGGGCATGATGTAGCCCAGCGGATTATTGCAGTTGGGCGTCAGCAGGATGGCCTTGACCGGCCACTGTTCCAGCGCCATCTCCAGCGCCGCCAGGCTGACGCCGGTGAGCGGATCGGTGGGGATTTCCAGCGCCTTGATGCCCAGACCTTTCAGCGTCTGCATGGTGCCGTGGAAGCAGGGCGAATCGACCGCCACGATGTCGCCGGGTTGGCAAACGGCGCGCAGCCCGGCGGAGATTGCTTCCTGACAGCCGGTGGTGATCAGCAACTGATCGGGGCCGATTTGGCAGCCGGAGTCCAGCAGCAGACGGGCGACCTGTTCGCGCAGCGCGGCCACGCCCTGAATGCTGTCGTAATACAGGCTGCGCAGGTCGCCGTGGCGGGCGGCGTTGCGCAGGGCGACGATCAGCGGTTTCATCGTCGGTTCGGCGATATCCGGCATGCCGCGCCCCAGCTGGATCAGGCCTTCGCGCGGCCGGCTGCGCACCAGTTCCAGCACCTGCTCCCATTGCGAAATGTCCACCGGCCGCTGCACCGGCGCCGTCATGGCGGGCAGCTCGGCCTGCGCGCGCCGCGTATGCACGAAGTAGCCCGATTTCGGCCGCGCTTCCACCAGGCGCTGTTCCTCGAGCAGCCGGTAGGCTTGCTGCACCGTGCTGATGCTGACGCCGTGCTCCTGGCTCAATGCGCGCACCGAAGGCAGGCGATGGCCGGCCGGATACAACCCTTGCTGAATGCGTTGGCTGAGAATGGCGGCCAGCGTGGCGTAGCGTGTCATACAGAGGCCTCTCATCGGGGGTAAGGATTAAAAACCGGTACAGATACTTTCAAAATAAACCATTCAGCGGGTTTTTTGGCGCAGCTGTATGAAAAAAATAGCACCAGCGTGAATCTGTATTGTTTTTTGCCTGGCGCGCATCATCACTACCAGGCGAAAACATCAGGGGGAATAACAAGATGGCTCTGTTTACTGGCGCGCCGCGGCGGCGCTCATTCGGCGGGTCACGCTGGCGTCTGTATCTGCAACGTTACAGGACGCGAAAAGAATTATTATTGCTGGACGATGCACGGCTGATCGATATTGGTTTGTCGCGTGCAGAAGCGCTGCGTGAAGGATGTAAACCTTTCTGGAAAGAATAGATAAGAGGAAAACCGATGCTGAGAGTCTTGGGCAAGGCTTCATCAATCAACGTGCGCAAAGTGTTATGGACCTGTCAGGAGTTGGGGCTGGCGCTGGAACGGGAAGACTGGGGCAGCGGCTTTCGCTCCACGCAGGAGCCGGCGTTTCTGGCGTTGAATCCCAACGGCCTGGTGCCGGTGCTGATCGACGGCGAGCGGGTGCTGTGGGAGTCGAATACCATTTGCCGCTATCTGGCGGGGCGGGAAGGGCGCCGCGATCTGCTGCCGCAGGAACCCGGCGCGCGCGCGGCGGTGGAGATGTGGATGGACTGGCAGGCCACCGATCTGAACGGCGCCTGGCGCTACGTGTTCATGTCGCGGGTGCGTGGGCATGCGGATTATCAGGATGCCGCCAGCCTGGCCGCCGCCGAGCGCGAATGGAACCGGCTGATGGGCCTGTTGGACGCACATTTGGCGCAGCACGGCCCTTATGCCGCCGGCGCCGCCTTCACGCTGGCGGACGTGGTGCTGGGGCTGTCGCTGAACCGCTGGCTGATGACGCCGTTCGAGCGGCCGAATTATGCGGCGCTGGCGGCCTATCAGCAGCGCCTGCTGCAACGCCCTGGCTACGTGCAGCACGGCGCCAACGGTTTACCGTGATATGAAATAAACGGTTCATTTTATCTTGTCCGGATACGTCCCGTCGTGTCCGAACTTTCCTCGTTGCATCATCCCGTCAATGTTTCATGAACGGCATCACGAATATGAACTTTATTTTCCTGTGTGCTTGTTATTGAAATTTATATTCCATATAAACCCGTTATCAACCGGCGCGTTTCATTGAGCGACGCCTGGTTCTACACAGAATTTCGGTCACGGGAGAAAATGATGAAACAGGTACGCGTTGGGTTAATCGGCACCGGTTATATCGGGCGTTGTCACGCTATCGCCTATGCGCAGGCCGCCACGGTCTTTCCTCTGAAAGGGGAACTGGTGCTGGAGATGCTGGCGGAGGTGACGCCCGAGCTGGCGGCGCAGCGCGCGGCCGAATTCGGCTTTGCGCGTTCGACCGGCGACTGGCGGCAGTTGGTGGCCGATCCGGCGATCGATGTGGTGGACATCTGCGCCCCCAACTTCTTGCACAAAGAGATGGCGCTGGCGGCGATCCGTCACGGCAAGCACGTGTATTCGGAAAAGCCGCTGGCGCTGGACGCCGCCGATGCGGCGGAGATGGTGCAGGCCGCGCGCGCCAAGGGGGTGAAAACGCTGGTCGGTTTTAACTACATGAAAAACCCCACCAGCCAACTGGCGCGCGAAATTATCGCCAACGGCGAAATCGGCGAGGTGGTGCATTTTTACGGCACCCACAATGAGGATTATCTGGCCGATCCGCGCACGCCGATCGATTGGCACTGCCGCCGCGCCAGCGCCGGGTTAGGCGCGCTGGGGGATCTGGCGGCGCACATCGTCAATATGGCGCACTACCTGGTGGGCGATATTGTGGCGGTTTCCGGCGATATGCAGACCGTGATCAAACAGCGCCCGGATCCGCAGGACCCGACGCGGCTGCACCCGGTGGAAAACGAAGATCAGGCCAGCGCGCTGCTGCGTTTCGCCGGCGGGGCGATGGGCACTATCGAAACCTCGCGCATCGCCTGCGGGCGCAAGATGGGGTTGACCTATGTGGTCACCGGCACCAAAGGCACGCTGAGCTATACCCAGGAGCGGATGGCGGAGCTGAAACTGTATCGGCACGATGAACCGGCGGAGCGGCAGGGGTTCAAGACGCTGCTGGTGGGGCCAAAGCACCCGGACTACGCGGCGTTTTGCATCAGCGCCGGGCACGGCATCGGCTTTAACGATCAGAAGACGGTGGAGATCCGCGATCTGGTCAATGGCATCGCCGCGGGCGATCGCATGTGGCCGGACTTTGAAGAGGGCTGGAAGGTGTCGTGCGTGCTGGACGCGATAGCCGCCTCCGCCGAGCAGCGGCGCTGGCTGGAGATCAACCGCGATTGAAAAGGAAATGGCGCTCTCTGCGGACAGCGCCATTAATTTATTATGTTGTTAGCTTAATAGCTTATTAAATTAATTTTATAATAAGTTATTGGCTTGATAACTTAGAACGAGAAGCACGAACAGCCGAAAGCGCCCCAGAAGGCATTCTCATCCGACACCGGGATGCTGGAGCGGCGCGCGATGTCATGCTGGTGCGCGTGCACGCCGCACGGGCCGCAGCATTGATGCGCCTGGCTCACGACCCCGACGCGGGCCGCCGCCGACGGCGGCGCGGAGCGGTAATGGCCCGGCACCTGGGTGACCGGCGACCAGTCCGGCAGCACCGGCAGCGGCGGCGGCGCCAGCGGCGAGAAGCTGCCGGCGGCGTAGACCACTTTGCCGTCCACCACCGTCATCACCGACTCGATGCCTTTGATCTGCTCTTCCGGCACGCTGAAGTAGTCCTGCGACAGCACCGCCAAATCCGCCAGTTGGCCGACCTTGATCTGGCCTTTCTTGCCCTGTTCGGTGGAGAACCAGGCGCTGCCCTGGGTCCACAGCATCAGCGCCGTTTCGCGATCCAGCCGGGCGGTGTCGTCGTACATCGCCATGCCGCCGACGGTGCGGCCGGAGACCAGCCAGTACAGCGCCGTCCACGGGTTGTAGCTGGCGACGCGGGTGGCGTCGGTGCCCAGCCCGACCGGCAGCTCGGCCGCCAGCATTTTCGCCACCGGCGGCGTATGTTTGGTGGCTTCGATGCCGTAGCGGTCGGCGAAATACTCACCCTGGAACGCCATGCGGTGCTGGACCGCAATGCCGCCGCCCAGCGCCTTGACGCGCTCGATATTGCGCTCGGTAATGGTTTCGGCGTGGTCGAACAGCCAGTGCAGGCCGTTGAACGGAATATCGCGGTTCACCTTCTCGAACACGTCCAGCATGCGGCTGATGGATTCGTCATAGGTGGCGTGCAGCCGGAACGGCCAGCGGTGCTCCACCAGATGGCGCACCACCCGCTCCAGTTCGTCTTCGGTGCCCGGCGGCAGATCCGGGCGCGGCTGCAGGAAGTCTTCGAAGTCGGCGGCGGAAAACACCAGCATCTCGCCGGCGCCGTTGTGGCGATAGAAGTCGGTGCCCTGGCCCGGCTTGAGCATGTCGGTCCACAGCTCGAAGTCTTCCAGTTCCTGCTTCGGCCGCTGGGTGAACAGGTTATAGGCGATGCGGATGGTCAGCTGCTTTTTCTCGTGCAGCTCGGCGATCACCTGATAATCCTCCGGGTAGTTCTGGAAACCGCCGCCGGCGTCGATGGCGCTGGTGAGGCCGAGACGGTTCAGCTCACGCATAAACTGGCGGGTGGAGTTGACCTGCTGTTCCAGCGGCAGCTTCGGCCCTTTCGCCAGCGTGGCGTACAGGATCATGGCGTTGGGTTTGGCGATCAGCATGCCGGTCGGGTTGCCGTTGGCGTCGCGCTGGATCTCGCCGCCCGGCGGGTTCGGCGTGTCTTTGGTGTAGCCGACCACCTTCAGCGCTGCGCGGTTGAGCAGCGCGCGATCGTAGAGATGCAGAATAAACACCGGCGTGTCCGGCGCCGCCTGGTTGATTTCGTCCAGCGTCGGCATGCGGCGTTCGGCAAACTGGAACTCGGTCCAGCCGCCGACCACCCGCACCCATTGCGGGCTCGGCGTGCGCAGCGCCTGTTCTTTCAACATGCGCAGCGCGTCGGCCAGCGAGGGCACGCCTTCCCAGCGCAGCTCCAGGTTATAGTTGAGGCCGCCGCGGATCAGGTGCAGGTGCGAGTCGTTCAGGCCCGGAATGGCGGTGTGGCCGTGCAGATCGATCACCTGGGTCTCCGGCCCGGCGTGCTGCATGACTTCGCTTTCGCTGCCGACCGCCAGAAACTTGCCGTCGCGGATGGCGACCGCCTGTGCGGTAGGATTTTGGCGATCGACGGTGTGAAACTTGCCGTTGGTGATGATCAATGAAGCGTGGTGGTTCATAACATTCTCCCAGCGAACCGCCTAGCGGCGGGTCAGCCATTGATGAAAAACGCGAGTCACGATAGGCATCCACAGGTACACCACCAGGGCGACCACGGTGGCGTCATTGAGAAAATGGCCGAGCAGCGTGCCGTCCAGCTGCGGCAGCGCCAGTCCCCAAAACCAGGGCACCAGATTGGTGGAAGGGAAGATCACCAGCAGGGTGATGATGAACTGCTTCCACTGGGGCGGCTGGCGCACGCCGGGGTTGGGCGGGGTAAACCAGAACTCCGCGCCGGGGCGGATCTCGATATGGTCGTTCTCCAGCAACAGCGGAGTGACTTCTTCGATGTATTGCTTGCGCAGCGGCGAGTTGAGCCAGCGGTAGAGATTGTCGAGATTGTCGAAGCGGACCAGCACCGTATAGGCCTGTTCGCTGTCGGATGGGCGGATGACGTTGACGCCCAGATGGCCGGTGAAGCCCGCGGCGTCCGGCATGATGCGGTTCAGCCAGGCCTCATAGGCCTGCTCGTTCCCCGGCGCCAAACGGTGGGTGATCACCAGCGTGACATGCTGCGGATGGGCCATAAAACCGACTCCTGAAAATACCCCGGCGCGGGGCCGGGGCAAGGGGAATTATTTCACCGTGCGGGCCGGTGCGTGGTGCACCATGGTGTAAGCGTAGTCGACGCCCATGCCGTACGCGCCGCTGTGTTCGCGCACCAGCGCCATCACCGCGTCGTAGGTGTCTTTGCGCGCCCAGTCGCGTTGGTACTCCAGCAGCACCTGCTGCCAGGTCACCGGTACGGCGCCGGCTTGCACCATGCGGTCGATCGAACGTTCGTGCGCATCGACGGAGGTGCCGCCGGAGGTGTCGGTCACCACATACACTTCATAGCCGGCTTCCAGCGCCATCAGCGCCGGGAAGGTCAGGCAGACTTCGGTCCACAGTGCGGAGATCACCAGCTTTTTGCGGCCGGTGGCTTCCACGGCTTTGACGAAGGCCGCGTCTTCCCAGGAGTTCATCGAGGTGCGTTCAATCGGGGTGATTTCAGGGTGCACCGCCAGCAGTTCCGGCCAGATATAGCCGCTGAAGCTTTCGGTTTCGACCGAGGTGAAAAGGGTAGGGACGTTGAAAATCTTGCCTGCCTTCGCCAAACCAACAACGTTGTTTTTCAGTTGCTGACGATCAATATTAGCCACGCCGAAGGCCATTTGCGGTTGATGGTCGATAAAAATCAGTGCGGAATTGTCTTTATCAAGCAGTTGAAACTTGGACATAATTTACCTTCCCAGTGATATTTCGGTTGAACATCTGATGAGTGTAACGCCGATAAAACCCATGGTAGGCAGAGGGCGATTTCAAAGATACCGCAGAATTTTTGCCGACTTGTTGAGTTTTTTTATACACGGGAGAAAGCATGAGATTAAACCTGGAAGCGCTGCTGATTTTGGACGCGCTGGACCGGCACGGATCTTTCGCCGCCGCGGCCGCCGCACTGTTTAAAACCCCTTCGGCACTGAGCTATATGGTGCAAAAGCTCGAGAACGATCTCGACATCACCCTGCTGGATCGCTCCGGCCATCGGGCGAAGTTCACCGATACCGGCAAGCTGATGCTGGAAAAGGGGCGGGTGCTGCTGCGGGCGGCACAGGATCTGGAGCAGCAGGCGCGCTATGTGGAGAACGGCTGGGAAAGCGAGATTACGCTTGGGATCGACGCCTCCTTCCCGTTTGCCCGCCTGTTGCCGCTGATCGACGAGTTTTATCGGCAGCATCACCATACCCGGCTGCGTTTCAGCCACGAGGTGCTGGCCGGTTCCTGGGAGTCGCTGGTTTACGGTTGCGCCGACATTATCATCGGCGCCATCTGCGAGCCGCCGTCACGGGTAGGCTATGCGTTCAGCAGGCTGGGGCAGCTGGATTACGTGTTCGCCGTCGCGCCGCAGCATCCGCTGGCGGCATTGCCGGAACCGTTGCCGAAGGACGAAATCCGTCAGCACCGGGCGGTGGTGGTGCGCGACACTTCGCGTGTCAACGCGCCGCAGAGCCTGAATCTGCTGGAAGAGCAGGATACGCTGACGGTCTTCGGTTTCGACGCCAAACTGCAGGCGCAGCTGGCCGGGCTGGGCTGCGGCTATCTGCCGCGCGCCTTGGCGGAACCTTACCTGAACAGCGGCGAACTGGTGGCGAAACGCGTCGAATCGGAACGGTGCAGCGATATCGCCTACTTCGGCTGGCGGGAAAGCGCCAGCGGCCTGGCGGCCAAGTGGTGGCGCGAGCGGCTGCAGCGTTACGCGGATGACGGTGAGGCTTACCCAGCGGCGCAGTGAGGGCCGCTCGATAAGGATAAATCCCCCAATAAGGACATAGGGAATGAAAAAGACACTAAGCCTGTTGGCGTTGTCGCTGCTGAGCGGCTGTGGCGCCGGGGCCGGCCATCAGACCGGCACCCCGTTGCCGCAGACCCCGGCACTGGCCGCAACGCAGCTCAGTTACCCGGAGCGGGTGCATAACGCGGTGAGCCGCGAGCTGCGCTCGCCGGAGCGCGCGCGCGGCCAACGCTGCACCATCAGCATACGGCTGCGGCCGGACGGCAAGCTGGCGAGCAGCAAGATCGTGAGGGGCGATGCGCCCCTGTGCGCGGCGGCCAGCGCGGCGGTGCAGCACGCGCAGTTTCCGCCGATGGCCAACGCCACCGAGTACGCGCTGTTCAACGCCGTGGTGCTCGATTTCGTTCCCTAAAGGGATGTGACCGACGGGCCGCTTGCGCGGCCCGTTTTTTCTCGTCTCGCCGTTTGCGTATTCACGCTTTTCCGCCAATAGTGTTTTCCGGGCATGCATTAAGATGATTTTTCATTGGCCGGCCAACGGGAGAAAAAGGCATGAAAGGCGAGCATCATTATCAGGTGGCGGTCACCTGGCAAGGGAATCTGGGGGCAGGCACGGAAGATTACCGCGCCTATGGGCGCGATCACCTGATCGGCGCCGCGGGCAAGGCAGACATCGCCGGCTCAGCCGATCCGGCCTTCCGCGGTGACGCGACGCGCTGGAATCCGGAAGATTTGCTGGTGGCATCGCTCAGCGCCTGTCACAAATTATGGTATCTGCATCTGTGCGCCACCTCGGGGATTTCGGTGCTGGCCTATCAGGACGATGCCGTGGGGGTGATGCGCGAAGACGCCGCGCGCGGCGGCTTTTTTACCTCGGTGACGCTGCGGCCGCAGGTCACAGTGCGCGATGGCGACGATCTGCAGCTGGCGCAACAGCTTCACGAGAAGGCGCATCACCTGTGCTTTATCGCCAACTCGGTGAATTTCCCGGTGGCGTGTGAGCCGCATGCCGCGTACGCAACCCGCTGAATTTTCACTTAGCTTTGCCATTTTCGTTATTTTGAACGTCGTTACGGCTCACGGATACTGGGGGGAAACTCCCCAACCGCGAGCCGCAGCATGTCCCACGCCCACTATTTGCACCCCGAACAACGCGACCGCATCCGGCGGCTTTATCAGCGTTGGCACTGGCGGCTGGAACTGCCCACCTGGGGGATTATGGCGGCAGTGTACGGCGGCTGGTTCGGCGTGGCGCATTATTGGCAGGCGCTGGGTCCGTGGCTTGGCGCACCGCTGCTGATCCTGCTGACCACCGGGTATATGTCGCTGCAACACGAGCTGATCCACGGCCATCCGACGCGCTGGCCGCGCGTCAATCAGCTGTTCGGCCTGTTGCCGCTGGCGGTGTGGTATCCCTACGGGCTGTATCGGGATTCGCATCTGCGCCATCACCGCAACGACCACCTGACCGATCCGCATGAAGATCCCGAAAGTTACTACTTCAGCGCCGCGCAGTGGCGGCGTTATCCCCGCCTGCTGCCGCTGTTGGCCGCGGTGCGCAATACGCTGATCGGCCGGGTGCTCCTCGGCCCGGCGCTGGATATCGTCACCACGCTGTTCGGCGCAGTGAAGACGCTTGCAGCGGGCGATCTGCGCGCCTGGGCGATGTGGCTGGCGCACCTGTCGCTGTTGGCGGTGCTGCTGTACTGGCTGCAGATGCAGGGCATCGGCGCGGCGTTTTACCTGTTGGCCATCAGCTACCCGGCGCTGGCGCTGACCAAGGTAAGATCGTTTTTTGAGCATCGCGCCGTGGACGCACCGCAGGCACGTTCTATTATTAATGAGGCGGGCTGGCCGTGGCGACTGCTGTTTCTCAATCTGAACTACCATTTAGTGCATCACGATTTGCCCGGCCTGCCCTGGTATGGCCTGCGCGAAGTCTACCTGGCGGAACGCGAGGCGTATCAGCGCCGCAGCCAGGGATTCGTCGCGCAGGGTTATGGCGAGTGGCTGCGCGATTACGCGCTGACGCCGATCGACGTCGGCGTGCATCCGCTGAGCGCCGGCGAACGGCGGGAGGAACGCGGTGCCCGGCCGAAGAAAAAATTTATTGCGCGCTGGAAGCGCGTTTCTCAGGATTTTCCAACCGAACTGGCCCATGAGCCGGAAAACATATAACCAGAGGAAAAGTATGGCAATCACCTTATCACGCGGACGTTCCTTTGCCGTCGCGCTGGCTCTGCTGGCCGCCAGCGGTCTGGCGCAGGCGGCCGACTCGGTGCGCGTCGGCTCCAAGATCGATACCGAAGGTTCTCTGCTCGGCAACATCATCGCGCAGGTACTGGAAGCCAACGGCATCAAAACCACCAACAAGCTGCAGCTCGGCACCACCAAGGTGCTGCGCGGCGCCATCACCTCCGGCGAGATCGACATCTACCCGGAATACACCGGCAACGGCGCATTTTTCTTCTCCGATGAGAAAGATCCGGCGTGGAAGAACGCCCAGGCCGGCTTCGAGAAGGTGAAGCAGCTCGACTACGACAAAAACAAAATCGTCTGGTTGGACGCCGCGCCGGCCAACAATACCTGGACCATCGCCATTCGTCAGGACGTGGCGGACGCCAACCATCTCAAAACGCTGGCGGATCTCGGCAAGTGGATCAACGGCGGCGGCAAGTTCAAGCTGGCGGCCTCGGCGGAATTTATCGAACGGCCGGATGCGCTGCCGGCGTTCCAGAACGCCTACGGCTTCAAACTGAATCAGGATCAGCTACTGTCCCTGGCCGGCGGCGACACTGCGGTGACCATCAAGGCGGCGGCGGAGCAGACCTCCGGCGTCAATGCGGCGATGGCCTACGGCACCGATGGCCCGGTGGCGGCGCTGGGGCTGCAGACGCTGGCGGACCCGAAAGGCGTACAGCCGATCTACGCGCCGGCGCCGATCGTGCGCGAAGCGGCGCTGAAGGCGCACGCCAATCTGCCTGAGCTGCTGAAGCCGGTATTCGCCTCGCTGGACGGGCCGACGCTGCAAAAACTCAACGCGCAGATCGCTGTGGAAGGCCAGGACGCCAAACAGGTGGCGGCCGCTTACCTGAAAGAGAAAGGATTTGTTAAGGGATAACGCCGAGGTGCCCCCTCTTGCTACGGAAGAGGGGGAAAACCGAGGGCGCCGGAGAGTTTCTTTGACTATTGCCGTAAAACATCGCGTCTTGTTAACGCTGTTCGTGCTGTTGCTGCTGGCCGCCTTCGGCCTGCCGTTCCTCAGTTATGCCCCCAATCGTCTGCTGTCGGGTAAAAGCCTGTCCTTATTCTCCCTGCTGCACGGCCCGGCGCTGTGGCTGCTGTTGCCGCTGGCGGCGTTGGCGATCCTCAGCCTGTTGCCGCCGACGCGGGGACGGGCGCTGCTGACGGCGCTGGCCGCCTGCGGGGTGCTGACGCTGGCGTTCTGGATCAGCGGGCAGGCCGCCGGGCGTCTGGCGCAGGAGGGATCGCGCCTGGCGCGCACCTCCTGGGGCAGCGGCTGCTGGCTGACGATGGCGCTGAGCCTGCTGATCGCCGCCGACGCCATGACGCGCCTCACCGCGTCGCATCTGCGGCGGATGCTGGGCAACGCGCTGGTGCTGGTGCCGCCGGCGCTGCTGCTGTTCGGCCATCAGCTCGATCAGCTGTCGCTGCTGAAGGAGTACCATAATCGGCAGGAGGTGTTTGACGCCGCGTTGTTCCAGCATCTGACCATTCTGCTGGCGACGATGGCCCCGGCG
The DNA here is from genome assembly GCF_900215445.1 of Serratia sp. JKS296. Classification (NCBI taxonomy): domain Bacteria; kingdom Pseudomonadati; phylum Pseudomonadota; class Gammaproteobacteria; order Enterobacterales; family Yersiniaceae; genus Serratia; species Serratia sp. JKS296. The sequence continues at coordinate 3,572,657 of NZ_OCMX01000001.1, read as the reverse complement.
CTGACGATCGGCGTGCCGCTCGGGGTGCTGTGCTTTCGTTCCGAACGCTGGCAGCGGCCGATTTTCTCCGCGCTGAACATTATCCAGACTGTGCCGTCCATCGCGCTGTTCGGCCTGCTGATCGCGCCGTTGGCGGGGCTGGCGACGGCGGTGCCCTGGCTGGCGGAGCACGGCGTCAGCGGTATCGGCATGGCGCCGGCGATCGTGGCGCTGGTGCTGTACGCGCTGTTGCCGCTGGTGCGCAGCGTGGTGGCGGGGCTGCAAAGCGTGCCGGCCGGTGTGATTGAGTCCGCCACCGGCATGGGGTTGACGCGCGGGCAGATCTTCCTGCGCGTGCAGCTGCCGTTGGCGCTGCCGCTATTCCTGACCGGCGTGCGCATTCTGGCGGTGCAGACCGTCGGCATGGCGGTGGTAGCGGCGCTGATCGGCGCCGGCGGTTTTGGCGCCATCGTTTTTCAGGGGCTGCTCAGCAGCGCGCTGGATCTGGTTCTGCTGGGGGTGATCCCGGTGGTCATGATGGCGGTCATCGTCGATTCGCTGTTTAAATTTTGGGTTTCAATCCTGGACGTATCGCGCCGATGATTCACTTTGAGCAAGTCAGTAAAATTTTTCAGGGCAAGCCGGCGGTCGACGATCTCACGCTGCACATCGCCGAGGGTGAATTCACCGTGTTGATCGGCACCTCGGGTTCCGGCAAGTCCACGACGTTAAAAATGATCAATCGCCTGATCGAACACGATCGGGGCAAGATCCTCTTTGCCGGCGAAGAGATCCAGTCGTTCAAACCGCAGGATCTGCGGCGGCGCATGGGCTATGCGATCCAATCGATCGGTCTGTTCCCGCACTGGACGGTGGAGGAGAACATCGCCACCGTGCCGCAGTTGCTGAAATGGCCGCGCGCGCGCATTCGCGATCGGGTTACCGAGCTGTTGGAGCTGCTGCATCTGGAGCCGGATCTGTTTCGCCGCCGCTATCCGCACCAGCTGTCCGGCGGGCAGCAGCAGCGGGTGGGGGTGGCGCGCGCGCTGGCGGCCGATCCCGAGGTGTTGCTGATGGACGAACCGTTCGGCGCGCTGGATCCGGTCACCCGAGCGGCGCTGCAGGCGGAGATCGCGCGCATCCATCAGCTCTCCGGCCGCACCATTGTGCTGGTGACGCACGACATCGACGAGGCGTTGGGCTTGGCGGATCGCCTGGTGTTGCTCGATCAGGGGCGGGTGGTGCAACAGGGCACGCCGCTGACGCTGTTGACTGCACCGGCCAACGACTTCGTGCGCGATTTCTTCGGGCGCAGCGATCGCGGCATCAAGCTGCTGTCGCTGGGTACGGTGGCGGAGCGGGTGCGGCCCGGCGTCGCCGGGGGCGAGCCGATCGCCGCCGCCATGAGTCTGCGCGAGGCGCTGTCGGTGTTTGTGGCGCGCGGCAGCGACTGCCTGCCGGTGGTGGATGAACGGGGCGAAGCGTTGGGGGTGTTGCATTTCAACGATCTGATCGCCGGGCAGGCGCTGTCATGAGCGGGCGCATCGGGCGCCTGCTGCGCGATCCGTTGCCCTGGACGCTGGCGCTGCTGTTGGCGCTGGTGTTCGGCATGGATCATCTGCGCGGCTTGTTCGCCGCCTGGTTCCCCGATCTGGAGCGGCCCATTTATCAGCAGGACAGCTTTATCGCGCTGGTGGGGGCGCACCTGTCGCTGGTGGCGATCTCCAGCCTGATCGCGGTGGCGATCGGCGTGGCGGCGGGCGTGGCTGTGACCCGACGCAGCGGCCGGGAATTTCGTTCGCTGGTAGAAACGGTGGTGGCGGTGGGGCAGACCTTCCCGCCGGTGGCGGTGTTGGCGGTGGCGGTGCCGGTGATGGGCTTCAGCGAACAGCCGGCGATCATCGCGCTGGTGCTGTACGGCCTGCTGCCGATCCTGCAGGGCACGCTGGCGGGCATCGAATCGGTGCCGCCCGCCACGCGCGAGATCGCCCGCGGCGTGGGGATGAGCGCCTGGCAAATACTGTGGCGGGTTGAACTGCCGCTGGCGGCGCCGGTGATTGTCGCCGGGATCCGCACCTCGGTGATCATCAACATCGGCACGGCGGCCATCGCTTCCACCGTCGGCACCAAGACGCTCGGCTCGCCGATCATCATCGGCCTGAGCGGGTTTAACACCGCCTATGTGATCCAGGGCGCGGCGGTCGTGGCGCTGTTGGCTATTATCACCGATATGCTGTTCGAACGTTGGGTGCGTTATCTCACCGCCTGGCGTCAGCAGACGCTGGCGGCCACTTCGGCGGGGTAAGGGGGAAATGATGCAGGTGTCTCTACCGATGTACGGCGTTGGCCGGGATCAGGCCGAATCCTTCTGGCAGGTGTTGCGCGACAAGCTGCTGCGGCTGGGGTTGCCGGCGGCGCCGGAACGGCTCAGTTGGCCGGACGATCTGGCGCAGCACTGGCGGCGCGAGGATCTTCTGCTCAGCCAAACCTGCGGTTATCCGTTGGTCAGCACTTTGCCGCAGGTGCAGCTAATCGGCACCTACCACTACCGGGTGGAAGGGTGCGACGGGCCGAATTACCGCAGCTGGCTGGTGGTGCGCGCGGACGATCCCGGCGAGCGGCTGGCGGATTTTCGCGGCCGAACGGCGGCGTATAACAGCACCGATTCCCAGTCCGGCTACAACGGACTGCGCGCGCTGATCGCGCCGCTGTCGCTGGACGGGAAATTCTTCGGGGCGGCTATCGCCTCCGGCGCGCATTATCAGTCGCTGAAGCTGATCCGCAGCGGGCAGGCGGATATCGCCGCCATCGATTCGATCAGCATGGAACTGCTGCGCCGCGCGCAGCCGCAGGCGCTGGAGGGGCTGAAAATCATCGGCCGCACGGCGGCGGTGCCGGGCCTGCCGTTGATCACCGCAGCCGGCACGCCGCCGGAACAGGTGGAAATCCTGCGCGCCGGCGCTCGCGCGATGCTGGATGAGGCGGTCAGCGACCGCCTGCTGATCGGCGATTTCAGCCTGGTGCCGCGTTCGGCCTACCAGATTATCACCGTGCTGGAACAGCAGGCCGCCGCGCAGGGCGTGACGGCGCTCTAGCCGTCGTTACAGCAGGCCGCCGCCGTCGATGTCGATCACGCTGCCGGTGACGAAGCCGTTCTCCATCGCCAGCAGATAACCCGCCGCGACGTCGGCCGCCTGGCCGACCCTGCCGACCGGCAGGCTGACGCTTACGCGCTCGAACAGCGCCTGACGCTGTGCGGCGCTCATGCCGTCGTAGGCTTCGGTGGCGGTGATGCCGGGGCTGACCACGTTCACCCGCCGCGGCGCCAGCTCCTTCGCCAGCTGTTTGCCGACCGCTTCCAGCGCGGCATTGATGGCGGTTTTGACCAACTGACCGTTGAGGTATTTACGCGACAGCTGGCCGGAGGTCAGGGTGATCGAGCCCTGCGGCGCCAGCGTCGGCAGCGCCGCCTGCACCGCGCGCAAACTGCCCCAGAATTTGACGTTGAAGTCGGCCTGCGCCTGTTCAAGGGCAGTCTCCGCCAGCGGCTTCGCGTCCACCAACGGCCCGGCGGTGATCACCAAATGATCGAAAGCGCCGACGGCGGCGAACAGCGCATGCAGCGACGCGTCATCGGTCAGATCGGCCTGCATCAGGCGCAGCGCGTCGTTCTTCTCCCCGGCGTGAGGGAGACGACGCGAAGCCAGCACCACTTCAGCGCCGCGCGCCGCCGCCGCGTAGGCCACCGCGGCGCCAATGCCGCTGGTGCCGCCCAGGATCACCAGCTTTTGTTGTTTCAGGGGGGAGTCGGGAATCGTCATGTTAAGGCCTCTTTTTAGGTAAGTTTCAACGGGATCTATCTTTCCTGATTGAAAATGAGGAAAAAAGCCCGCCTAATAGCAAACACTTGTAAATTAATATTAATAATTGATTGGGCTAAAAAGAGAGGGAGCAGATGACCTCATTTGTCGATCTCGAGGTGTTTGTCCGCACGGTGGACGGCGGCAGTTTTTCCGCCGCGGCGCGCGCGCTGGATATCACGCCGGCGGCGGCCAGCATTGCGGTGAAAAGGCTGGAGCAGCAGCTGGGCGCGCGGCTGTTGGTGCGTTCCACCCGCAGCCTGAGGTTAACGGAGGAGGGGGCTCGCTATCTCGACAGTGCGCGCCTGGCGCTGGGCGCGTTAGCCGAAGGAGAGCAGGCGATCCGCGAGAAGCATCAGGGGCTGTCCGGGGTGCTGCAGATTTCCGCGCCGTCGGATTTTGGCCGTAATTTGCTGCTCGGCTGGCTGGATGAGTTCCGCTTGCAGCATCCGCATATTCAGCTGCAGCTTCTGATCAACGATCGGCAGGCCGACCTGTTCCGCGAACCGGTGGACGTGGCGTTGCGCTTCGGGCCGCTGGCCGACTCTTCGCTGGTGGCGCTGCCGATCTTGCCGCAGCATCGGCGGTTGATCTGCGCCAGCCCGGATTATCTGCGGCGGCACGGCGCGCCGCAAACGCCGGCCGATCTGCTTCGGCACAGCATTCTGGTGTATCAGCCCAGCGGCAAACGGCAGGTGGAATGGCGGCTGTGGCGCGGTGAGGAGGGGGTCGAGCTGCCGCTGAACGGCAGCTATTTTACCGATGACGGCGAGGTAGCGCGGCGCTGGGCGCTGGCCGGGCACGGCGTGGTGCGCAAGTCGGCGATCGACGTGGCGGCGGATATTCGCGCCGGGCGGTTGGTGCAGCTGTTGCCGGAATGGCGCAGCGACGCGGTGCCGATCAATCTGGTCTGCCCGCATCGTTCGCAGGTGTCGGAGCGCGTCAGGCAGCTGCAGCGCTTTTTACAGCAGCGCTGCCAGCGCTGGATGGACGATCACTTGGCCTGAAGGGTTTCGGTTTGCGCCGGCGTAGCGGCGGCATCCCCGGCAGGCGCGCTTTCTTCGTGCGGGGTGGTGGAACGGGTGTAGATGTTCAGCCCGGCGAGGAATACGCCGCCCAGAGAACCGAAGGCGCACAGGGCGATGACGATGACGAACGCTTTTTTCAGCATAGGAATAATTTCGCAGGTTGCTTGGAACAGCGGGAATTATAGCCCCTTCGCCGGGTGAAACAAGAATCGTTTTTAACGGCGGCCCGCAGACCGCCCTTTGTGATCATCGCCGTTCGCAGTCGATGGCCTGCACGTTGGCCGGACGGGCGAACAGGTATTTTCCCAGCGTCACCAGCACCACCGCCGCCACGATGATCACCAGCGCCAGCCACTCGCGCGGCGCCAGCGATTCGCCGGCAAAACCGATGCCGAGCAGCACCGCCACCACCGGGTTGACGTAGGCGTAGCTGGTGGCGACCGCCGGGCGCACGTTCTTCAACAAGAACATATAGGCGCTGATCGCCAGCATCGAACCAAAGACGATCAGATAGCCCAGCGCCAGAAAGCCGCCGGTGCTCGGCATCTGAGTGAGGCGCTCGCCGCTCAGCTGGCTGGCTGCCAATAACACCACGCCGGCGACCAGCATCTCCGCCGCGCCGGCCATCGGCCCGGCCGGCAGCGAGATGCGCGATCCCAAGACCGACCCAAAGGCCCAGCTGGCCGACGCCAACAAAATCAGCAGCGCGCCGGTCGGGTTGCCCACCAGGTTGTTGCCGGTGTTGAGCAGCACGATGCCCACCAATCCGAGCGCGATGCCGGCCCATTCCAGTTTGGTGTTGCGCATGCCCCACAGCAGGCTGAAGCAGAGGGTGAACAGCGGCACCGTCGCCACCATCACCGCGGCGATGCCGGACGGCACATGTTGGTGTTCCGCCACCGTCACCAGGCCGTTGCCCACCGCCAGCAGCAGAATGCCGATGGCGCCGGCGGCCAGCCACTGCTTCAGCGTCGGCAGCGCGTGGCCGCGCCAGGCCAGGAAACTGAACAGCACGATACCGGCGATCAGAAAACGAATGCCGGCCATCATCAGCGGCGGCCACTGCGCGACGCCGAGGCGAATGACGAAATAGGTGGAACCCCAAACGATATATAACGTGAACAACGCCCCGATTAACGGCAGGACGCTACGGCTTTGTTGGCTAAGCATAGGATTGTATTTTACGGGAATGATTATTATTAGAACGCTCAGTAAACCCGATCGGGCAACCGATAAGCAATGGCCTTCGGCATTATTTTTCCGGCGGCTGAAAGCCGTTCAATGGCCTTGCTGTTTCCACTGCAGCCAGCTGACGGCAGGCAGGTAAATCGACCAGCCGATGGCCAGCAGCAGCAGCATGAACTCGGGCGGCACGCCGGGCAACAAGGCGTCCAGCTTCCAGGACACGGCGTAGGCGAAGGGGCCGACGGCGGCACCCAACACCGCCAGCGGCCAGGGGGCCGCTCTGACGATGTCCAGCAACCAATACCACCAGCAGCCGAAGCCGATCCACAGCGCGATGGTCCAGAGCGGCAGGCCGTGTTGCCCGCTGTAGTGCAGCACGCCGCTGTAGCTCCACAGCCCATCCATGCCGATACCGCCCAGGGCGGCCAGGGCCGCGCCTTTGCGGCGGGTGGCAGGGGTAAAGATCAGCGCCAGCGCCGCGCCGGCCAGCAGTATGCCGTTGAGCCGATCGCGAGTCAGCAGCGCCAGCAGCCAGCAAACGCCCAGTCCCAGCGTCGCCAGCCAGAATCCGGCATGCGGCTTCTTCATCGTTCAACTCCCGTGGGGTTACTCTGCCGCTGCGCTAAGCGCCGACGGATTTGCCAGAGCGGGCGCGAGGCCCGCTGTTTGCCTGAATGTTCGTTAGTTCAACCTTAGAAGGGAAGGTGCGGGGTGCACAAGCAGAATAATCTGTACCGGTTGAAAACGTGGGCAAAAACCGGTGTTACAGGCGTGAAATCCGGTAGGCGCAGCGGCGCGAGCCGGCCAAAATGTGTTCGGCGCGCTCCACCTGCGCCTGCAGCACTTCGGTGAAGATGCTTAATTCCGCCCGGCAGAAGCCCTGGCAGACGGTGGCGGCGGCGCAGATCGGGCAGTGGTTTTCCACCAGCAGATAGGAACCGTCCTCCTCCTGGCGCCATTCGGCCATATACCCTTCGCGGCAGCGGATCTCGGTCAGGCGCGCCACGCGTTCGCGCAGTTCGGTGGCGCCGATCATCGCCTGTTTGTAGTTGATGCGGTTTTCCTGCTCGCGGCTCTCGATCAGCACGTCGATCGCCTGTTCGCCCAGCTTGTCGCGCACGGTGCGCAGCAGCTGCACCGTCAGATCCGCATGGGTATCGGGAAAGCGCGCGTTGCCGGCCGAGGTCAAATGCCACAGCTGCACCGGGCGGCCCACGCCGCGCGTTTCTGCCACCGCTTCGACCAACCCCTCTTTCGCCAGCTTGACGAACTGCTGGCGGGCCGCCTCACCGGTGGTGCCGAGCACCTTTCCTGCGTCAGAAGCTAGCTGCGGGCCGCGGGTTTTCAATAACGTCAGCAAGCGGTCACTGACCGATTGTGCGGTGCTGCCGCTATTTTCCAAGTTTATTCTTGACATATTTCTCCGCCTCGCCCTAACTTATTCCAAGATAACTCTTGTTAAATTTAACGCAATCTTATGACCAACTCAATGCCATTCCTCTGAAAACAGGACGACAACCGTGATAACCCATGACGATAGCCGCTGGAGTGACCTTTTCTCCGGCAAAAATGCGGCCAGTGCGATCGCGCTCTCGCTTGGCGTGGCGCTGCATGCCATCAATATTCTGGTCGCCACCACCATTCTGCCCTCGGTGGTGCAGGATATCGGCGGGCTGGATCTCTATGCCTGGAACACCACGCTGTTCGTGGTGGCGTCGATCCTCGGCTCCGCGCTGTCGGCCCGGTTGCTCAGCGGCTATGGCGCACGCAGCGCCTATCTGGTGGCTTCGCTGTTCTTTATCGCCGGGGCGGCGCTGTGCGCGCTGGCGCCGAGCATGCCGGTGATGCTGATCGGCCGCACGGTGCAGGGCTTCGGCGGCGGGCTGATCTTTGCGCTCTCCTACGCGATGATCAACCTGGTGTTCGAGCAGCGATTGTGGCCGCGCGCCATGGCGCTTATCTCGGCGATGTGGGGCATCGCCACCCTGGTGGGGCCGGCGGTGGGCGGCATTTTCGCCGAGCTGCACGCCTGGCGTTGGGCCTTCGGCATTCTGCTGCCGATCATGGCGCTGTACGCTGCGTTTACCTTCCTGATCCTGCCTAAGGGCAAGGCGCAGCAGGCGGCCGCGCCGTTGCCGACTGCGCAACTGCTGTTGCTGACCGTGGCGGTGCTGGTGGTGTCCGCCGGCAGCCTGGCGCACAGCGCCTGGATCAACCTGGTGGGCATCGCGCTTTCGCTGGTGCTGATGGCCTGGCTGATGAAGCGTGAAGCGCACGCGCGCGCCCGCCTGTTGCCGCATGGCGCATTGCGGCGCGGCTCATCGCTGGCGGCGTTGTACATCACGACCGCGTTGCTGGTGATCGGCATGACCAGCGAAATCTTCGTGCCCTATTTCCTGCAGCTGCTGCACGGCCAGTCGCCGCTGATCTCCGGCTATATCGCCGCCGCCATGGCCGCCGGCTGGACGCTGTCCGAGATCCTCAGCTCCGGCTGGCGTGGGGCGGGCATTCGCCGGGCGATCGTCAGCGGGCCGCTGTTTGTGCTGGTAGGCCTGCTGGCGCTGGCGATCCTGATGCCGACGCCGTCCGGCGGCCACTGGCAGGCGCTGGCGCCGATCGTCATTGCGCTATTGCTGGTGGGATTCGGCATCGGCTTCGGTTGGCCGCACCTGCTGACGCGCATTTTGCAGGTGGCGCCTGAAGCGGACAAAGATATCGCCGGCGCTTCAATTACCACGGTGCAGCTGTTCGCCACCGCATTCGGCGCGGCGCTGGCCGGGATGATCGCCAATCTGGCGGGGCTGAACGATCCGGGCGGCGCGACGGGCGCGGCATCGGCGGCGCGTTGGCTGTTCCTGGCGTTCGCGCTGGCGCCGCTGCTGGCGGTATTCAGCGCCTGGCGCTGCGCGGCGATCGCGCCGCCGGGGGCCGAAACGGGCAATTTTGTACGAACCCCGCCCTCGCGCGAGAGCTAGAACGCTTCTACTCACCTGGTGATGTTCGCGGTGATCCAGGCGTTATTCCTGCGCGACATTTTAAAATCCGCTTGCTATATCTCTAATTTGAGATTATTTCTCTTATATGGGATTTTTAAGCGGAGTATGAACGATGGATAACGGTTTGGAGACGGCCGACCTGAGGTTGGCGCAGCGGCTGGCGGATTTGCGCCAGCAACGGGCGTGGTCGCTGGAGGAGTTGGCGCAGCGCACCGGCCTTAGCCGGGCGACGCTCTCGCGGGTGGAGCGCGCCGAGACCAGCCCGACGGCATCGTTGCTGAACCGGCTGTGCGCCGCCTACGGGTTAACCATGTCGCGCCTGTTGAGCGAAATCGAAGACGAACCGCCGGAGCTGCTGCGGCCGCCGCAACAGCCGGTGTGGGTCGATCGCGCCAGCGGTTTTCACCGTCGCTCCGTTTCCCCGCCTGCCGCGCTGTATAAGGCCGAGTTTATCGAATCCCGGCTTGATGCCGGCGCGCAGATCGATTACGACCTGCCGTCGATTCCGGCGCTGGAACATCACCTTTGGTTGCTGTCCGGGCAGTTGGAATTGACCCTGGAAGGGCGCGTTTTCCGGCTGTCGGCCGGCGACTGCCTGCGTTACCGCCTGTTCGGCGCCTCCCGTTTCCATGTCCCCGGCGATGAGCCGGCCCATTACACCCTCGTTATCTGCAGGCCATAGCCATGATTGAATTGCAACAGTGGGACGCCGGCGCGGCGCAAAGCGCCATTGTCGACTTGGCCGAGATGCTGCACGCCAGCGTGGCGCACGGCGCCAGCATCGGTTTTGTCATGCCCTTTACGCTGACGCAGGCGAAGGCGTTTTGGCAAGGGTTGCTGCCGGCCATCGCGCGGGGAGAGCGTGCGATGCTGGTGGCGCTCGCGAACGGCCGGCCGGTCGGCACCGTGCAGCTGTTACTGGCGATGCCGGACAACGGCCGCCACCGCGCGGAAGTGGTCAAGCTGATGGTGCACCCGCAGGCGCGGCGGCAGGGCGTCGCCCGGCTGTTAATGCAGGAAGTGCAGGCGCTGGCGGCGCGTCATCGCCGCAGCCTGTTGGTGCTGGATACCCTGAGCGGCAGCGCGGCGCAGGGGCTGTACCGTCAATTGGGGTTCGAGGCGGCGGGCGACATCCCGCAATACGCCCGCGCCAGCGACGGCGGGGCGTTGGAGGCCACCTGCTATATGTACAAACTGCTGTGAGGCTTAGCGCCCGCGCCAGGCCTTGATCGCCTGTTGGCGCACCTGCAGCTTCTGTTGCGGCGTCAGCTTGTTGTAGTCGCGAGCCAGGCCGCTTTCCCAATCGCCGTACAGCGGGTTGGGCAGCACGATGAATTCGGTGCCGAACTTGCCCTGATTCTCGCTGACGAACGCCCGGCGTTGCGCATTGTCCTGGTGGTAAGTCGCGGCGCCGAAGTCGTTCAGGTTGTCGCCTGCGTACACCACGATGTCATAGCCGGCTTGTTTGATGGCGTCGAAGCGCGCCTGCTTATTGGAGGTATCGGTGCTGAGCAGCACGGTTTTTTCCGACATGCCGGTGAATCCGAGCTTCTGCATGTTGGCCACCGTGGCGGCGTATTCGCTCTGCTTGCGGTTCGAGACGTAGAACATCGTCCCCTGGTGGGCGTTAACGTAGCGGGCAAACGACACTGCGCCCGGCACCGCGCCGGCCTGTTCGGCCTGCGTCCATTGGGCCCAGGTGGCGCCGTCGTACGGCTGGCCGTGCTGCGCCTGCCAGCCGGAGTAGGCGCTGTTGTCCAACAGGGTTTCATCCAGATCGACCACCACCGCCTTTTTGCGGCCCGGCGCGGTCTTGGCCTGATCGAAGGCGCGTTGCGCGCTGTTGAACGCCTGATGCGCCAGCGCCTGGTATTCGCCGGACTGTTGGAACCAGTTCACCGCCAGCACCGACTGATCCGCCAGCCGCTGCTGGGCCTGGGCGTCGGTGTGCGGCGGCTGCGCACAACCGGCCAACGTCAGCAGCGCGACGCCAACCGCCGCGCCGAGGGTGAGTTTCCTTGCCTGTTTTCCTGCCATCGTTATCTCTCTCGGTTTTATTTTTGTGGGCTGTCCAGCAGCATATCCATCTCGAACTGGCGCAGGGGATCCTGCCGCCAGCCAAGATGCGTAAAGAAGGGGGCGGCCACCTCGGGCACAAAAACGTTGGCGGTCAGCGGCAAAGGGGCGAACTGCGCTTGCAGGGCGGCCAGCAAGGCGCGGGCATGCCCCTGGCCGCGGTGCTGCGGCGGCACGTAGATCAGGCGCAGCCAGCAGTGCTCGGTGCCGGGCATCACCACGGCGTAGGCCTGACGATTGAGCGTATAGGCTCGCGGTGTGCCCGGCAGCTTGAACAGCGATTCGGGGGCAATCAGCCAGGGCAGGTCGGTGGCGCCTTCCGCCGTCAGGCGGTGGCTGACGGTCAGCGGATCGACCGCCTGCAGCGCCGCCGTGCCTGGCGGCACTTCCGCCGGCGCCTGATGGCCGGTCAGGGTGCGCACGATGCGCAGCCCGGCGCGGTGGTATAGCGCCAGCGCGGCGTCGTTGCCTTCGATCACTTCCAGCGACAGCCGATGGTCGCCGCGTTGGCGGGCATCCGCCACCAGCCGCTGCATCAGCGCCTTGCCCAGCCCCTGGCCGCGCATCTCCGGGCGCACGGAAAAAGCCGCAACCCGGCTGTGACGGCCACGGCGGGCGATCAGCGCCACCGCCACCGGTTCATGGCAGTGGGTGACGATCAGGCTGTCGTTCAGGCTGAGATCTTCGGCGCCGAAGCGGGCGGCGAAGGTCGATCCGTCGAGCACGAAACGCACGATGTAGTTTTCAAAACAGTGGTTGAGGATGTTGGCCAGTTCGTCGCTGCTGTAGCGCAAGGCGTTGTGGTAGTCGAAGCGTCCGTCGTTATGCATGGCTGATTCCGCTCGGGGGAAAGCTATACATGTAGACCCGTTTGTTTTGCAAGGCAAGCGGGGGGATTCGCTGGCGGGGAAAATAAAAACAAAAAAGCCGGACGCAGCCGCCCGGCGAAATAAAACTCTGGGTATCAAGTGACGCTAAAGTTTGCAGTGGTGGTTATTCATTCATCACATCAGAACTGGTAGGTCAGGGCGACAACAACGACGTCGTCGTTTTTCAGACCCAGTTTGTTGTCGTCATCAAGCTGGTTGATTTTATATTCGACATAAGTGGACATGTTTTTGTTGAAGTAATAGGTCGCCGCTACGTCGAAATATTTCACCAGATCGACGTCGCCGATGCCTTCAATATCTTTGCCTTTCTGCTGAACGTAACCCAGCGATGGGCGCAGACCGAAGTCGAACTGATATTGCGCGACCAATTCAATCCCTTCCGCTTTATTGGCGAAGCCACTAACGGAGGTCGAGTTATTATTGATGGTGGCGGTGCCGGAAATAGGCGCGATATTGCGGCTCTGCGAATAAGTCGCGGCCAGGTAGACATTGTTGTTGTCGTATTTCAGACCGCCTGCCCAGATATCGGCCTTGTCGCCTTTACCGAAGGTGCCCGCCTTTTGCGTGGCGGTGCGGTTGGAAGAGGCATAGGCGGCGCCCACGCTCAGACCGTCGATGATTTCATAGCTGGAGGAGAGACCCCAGCCGTCGCCGTTCGCCTTGCTGGCGGAGCGGCCGTCGTTTTCGTTCTTGCCCTGGTACTGCACGGCAAATTTCAGGCCGTCAACCAAACCGAAGAAGTTGTTATTACGGTAGGTGGCGACGCCATTGGTACGGCCGTTCATAAAGTTGTCGGTCTTGATATAAGCATCATCGCCGAATTCAGGGATCATATCCGTCCAGGCGCCAACGTCGTAAATGATGCCGTAGTTGCGACCGTAGTCGAAGGAGCCGAGATCCTTATATTTCAGACCGGCGAAGCCCAGACGCGTTTTGGTGTCTTTGGTGCCGTCGGATTCAGAATGGTTGGCGGCGATCTGATATTCCCACTGGCCATAGCCGGTCAGCATATCGTTAATCTGAGTCGCGCCTTTAAAGCCGATACGGACGTAGGTTTTATCACCATCGTTGCCGGCATCATCAGAGAAATAATGCAGGGCTTTCACACGACCGTAAAAATCGAGCTTGTTGCCGTCTTTATTGTAGATTTCTGCTGCCTGTGCCGCTTGCGCAAGTAAAAGTGCCGGAATAATAACGGCCAGAAGATTACGTTTCATGGGTTACCCTGCTTTATTCGATTGAAAGACGCTTATCATCAGTTGCATTGCTGTTTTACTGTGCCGCCTGATTGTTGGCGGCGGAGAATTTTTACCGTAGTAATGTGATCTATTTATGACAAAAAATTCATTTTCATGTCGAACGATTAAAAAAGTCGCGCAAAGGGTGAATTTTTTCTTCAGCCGATGGTCGGCGGCTGGTCTACAGTTACCGATACCTTGTTCCGCTGCGGGAGGAATCATGCACGATACTTATACTTTGTTCGGTACGCAGGGCTGCGGCTCGACCATCGTGGCCGCCGCGTTGGCGTTGACCGCTTTCCCCTGGGGCTATGAGGAGGTGGATTACACGCAGGACGGCCCGGAGCGCGATCGCCTGCTGGCGCTGAACCCGCTGGGTCAGGTGCCCACCTTAGTGCTGCCCAATGACGAAGTGATGACGGAGAGCGCGGCGATTATCCTGCTGCTGCACGATCGCGCACCGCATGCCGAACTGGCGCCGCCCGGCGGTTCGCCGCTGTTGCCGCGTTTTCTGCGCTGGCTGCTGTTCATCAACGCGGAGATTTACCCCACCTTCACCTATGCCGACCATCCGCAGCGCTGGCAGCCGCAGGCGGCAGGGGCGGAACAGCTGAAAAACGCGGTAATGGATTATCGCGAGCGTTTATTGCGGCAGTTGAACGCCGCCGCAGGAGCGTCTGGCCCGTGGTTTCTCGGCAAGAGCTTCAGCGCGCTGGATCTGTACCTGGCGGTAATGTGCAACTGGCGGCCGGGCCGCGCGTGGTTCCGGCAACACTGCCCGCGACTGTACGCCATTGCCGAACGGGTGGAACAGCGGCCGGAGCTGAATGCGCTGCTGAGCGCCCATTTCGACGGCGTTGCCCCGCTGGAACCGTGACATCGCCCCGCCGCCCGGCGGGGAACCCTCCCGTTTTTCTGAACTGAGACTGCCGAAAATCCCGATTTTCACTCGCCTCGCTGGCGGGTAGCGTAAGGCTATCCGCAACTGACAGGAGAGTGTGATGCCATCAAAATCCCAGGCCGGGCAACAGGCGTTCGGCGATATCGCCCCCAAGCTGGCGCAGCTCAGCGACAGCGTCTTGTTTGACGATGTCTGGCAGCGGCCGGCGCTGAACCCGCGCGAACGCAGCCTGATCACCGTCGCCGCGCTGGTGGCGCTTAACCGCGTGGAACAACTGCCGTTTCACCTGCAACTGGCTCAGCGCAACGGCGTGGCGCATCAGCAGCTGGCTGAGCTCATCACCCACCTGGCGTTCTACGCCGGCTGGCCCGCGGCGGCGTCGGCCGTGGCGCGCCTGCGCGAGCTGGAACCGGAGGCGCCCCATGCCGTTTAGCCGCATCGCCCTGCATCAGGGCAAGTCCGCCGACTATCTGCAAACCTTGTCCGACAGCCTGCATCAGGCGCTGGTGGAGGCCTTCGAGGTGCCGCCGACGGACAGGTTTCAGGTGATCGATCAATACCGCCCCGGCGAGCTTATCTACGATCGCGACTATCTCGGCGGGCCGCGCAGCGCGGATTTCGTGCTGTTTTACATCACCGCCGGGCGGCCGCGCGACAGCGACACCAAGCGGCGTTTCTACCGACGGCTGGCGGCGCTGCTGGCGGAAAAGCTGCGGCTGAACCCCGAGGATGTGATGGTGGTGATCGCCACCACCCAGTTGGACGAGTGGTCGTTCGGCGGCGGGCGCGCCTCAATGATCGATCCGCAGGCGTAACTCGGGCTGACGTCGCCGGCGGTCTGTGGGACAATAGCGCCATCATTTCGTTTAGATAAGAGTTGAATGGCGCTCTCCTCCGCAGTTAAAGATCAGATTGGCCAGTGGTACAAAGCCCTGCAGCAGCAAATACCGGATTTTATTTCCCGCGCGCCCCAGCGCCAGATGATCGCCGAAGTGGCGAAGACGCTGGCCGGCGACTACCCGCGCCATCTGGCGATCGAGGCGCCGACCGGCGTCGGCAAAACGCTGTCTTACCTGATCCCGGGCATCGCCGTCGGGCGGGCGGAGAGCAAGCCGCTGGTGGTGAGCACCGCCAACGTGGCGCTGCAGGACCAGATCTACAGCAAAGATTTGCCGCTGCTGAAGAAGATTATCCCCGATCTGAAATTTACCGGCGCCTTTGGCCGCGGGCGTTACGTCTGCCCGCGCAACCTGGCGGCGATGAGCACCGACGTTAGCCAACAGGGCGATCTGACGCTGTTCCTCGACGACGAACTGGCGCCGTCCAGCGGCGAAGAGCAGGCGCTGTGCCAGAAACTGACCAAGGCGTTGGCCCGCTTCGAGTGGGACGGACTGCGCGACCACTATCAGCAGAGCATCGACGATCCGCTGTGGGCCAAGCTGAGTACCGACAAGGCCAACTGCCTGGGGCGCAACTGCCATTACATCCGTGAATGCCCGTTTTATATCGCCCGCAAAGAGATCGAGAGCGCCGACGTTGTGGTGGCCAACCACGCGCTGGTGATGGCGGCGCTGGAGACGGAATCGGTGCTGCCGAACCCGAAAGAATTGCTGCTGGTGCTGGACGAAGGCCACCATTTGCCGGAGGTGGCGCGCGATGCGCTGGAGATCGACGGGGAAATCACCGCGCTGTCGACCAACCTGCAGTTGGACATGATCGTGCGCCAGGTCGAACAGTGCATGACGCAGTACCGGCCGAAGAATCCGCCGGGGCTGGCCAACAGCGAACGGCTGAAGAACCATTGCGAGGAGCTGCGTGAGCTGGTGCAGATCTTCGAGCATCAGGTCAGCGCCTATCTGCCTGGCGACAGCGTGGCGGCCGAGCACCGTTTTGAAATGGGCGAGCTGCCCGCGGAGATGGTGGAGAGCTGCGCGCGGCTGTTCAAACTGACCGATGCGCTGCGCGGGCTGGCGGAGTTCGTGCTTAACGATCTTACCGAGCAGACCGGCAAGCACGACATCATGCGCCTGCACCGCGCCATCTTGCAGATGAGCCGCACGCTGGGCTATCTGGAGGCGATGAGCAAGCTGTGGCGGCTGGCGGCGCTCGACAAGTCGTCCAACGCGCCGATCTCCAAATGGGTCACGCGCGAACTGCGCGATAACGTCACCCATCTGTATTTGCACTGCGTCGGCATCCGCGTCAGCGATCAGCTGGAGAAGCTGCTGTGGCGCAAGGTGCCGCACGTGGTGGTCACCTCGGCCACGCTGCGTTCACTGAACAGCTTCGCGCGTTTACAGGAGATGAGCGGGCTGAGCGAGAAGGCCGGCGACCGCTTCGAAACGCTCTCATCGCCGTTCAATCACGTCGAACAGGGCAAGATTGTCATTCCGCAGATGCGCTATGAACCGGCGCTCGCCAACGAGGCGGAGCACCTCGAGGAGATGGCGCGGTTTTTCCGCGCCGAGCAGGCGAGCGGCAAGCACAAAGGCATGCTGATCCTGTTCAGCAGCCACCGGGCGATGCAGACTTTCCTCAGCTACGTGACCGATCTGCGGCTGATGCTGCTGGTGCAGGGCGACCAGCCGCGCTACCGGCTGGTGGAAGAGCACCGCAAGCGGGTGGAGAAGGGCGTCGCCAGCGTGCTGGTGGGGCTGCAATCGTTCGCCGAAGGGCTGGATCTGAAAGGCGAACTGCTGACCCAGGTGCATATTCACAAAATCGCGTTTCCGCCGATCGACAGCCCGGTGATCATCACCGAAGGCGAGTGGCTGAAATCGCTGAAGCGCTATCCGTTCGAAGTGCAGAGCCTGCCGAGCGCCTCGTTCAACCTGATCCAGCAGGTCGGCCGTCTGATCCGCAGCAACCAATGCTACGGCGAGATCGTGATCTACGATCGCCGGTTGCTGACCAAAAATTACGGTTCGCGGCTGTTGGCGTCGCTGCCGGTGTTCCCGATCGAGCAGCGCGCGGTGCCGGAGGCCGACAAGGCGCATCTGGCGGCACTGCAATCCGCCGCCGATGCGGCCAAAAAAGAGAAGAAGCGCGGCAACCCGTTCGCCCGCAAGCGGCGGCGTTAATCAGAGCAGCGGCGGCAGGCGGCGCTTGACCGGCGTGGTTTTCACGATCGAGGTGTTGCTCTGCGCATGCTCGGCCAGCCGATCGAGAGTGTGGTCGAGCTGCGCCATCGAGTGCGCCACCAGCCGCACGATAAAGCAGTCTTCGCCGGTCACCTTATCGCATTCGACCACTTCCGGGATCGCCTGAATCAGCTGCTCGACCTTCTTCAGCATGCCCGGCAGCGGCTTGATGCGCACCAGCGACTCGAAGGCGTAGCCCACCGCCTGCAGATTGACGTTCAGGGTATAGCCCTGGATCACGCCGCTTTCTTCCAGCCGCCGCAGTCTTTCCGACGTGCTTGGCGACGACAGCCCCACCTGCGCGCTCAGCGTCTTCAACGACGCGCGCGCATCTTCCGCCAGAATGGTCAGGATTTGGCGATCGATATCATCCATAACGCCTCCGTTAGGTGTTTTATTTATTATAGCTTCGAGAAAAAGGCAGTTAAGCATATTTGCCTTTTTTATGCTATGGAAAGCCGCCCTGCGAGGCCGCAAGCTATGTCTCTGGGCAAGCTTCGAGGAACGCAGAATGAATGCAGAGATAAAACGCGGATCGCTGGAGATGGCGGCGGCGATGTTGATTTCCGGCTCTATCGGCTGGTTTGTGTTGATGTCCGGCCAGCCGGTTATCAACGTGGTGTTTTGGCGCTGCGCGGTAGGCGCGCTGGTGCTGCTGGCGGTGTGCGGCGTATTGGGTCAGCTGCGACGCGATGCGCTGACGCGCGCCACGCTGCTGCTGGCGATCGCCGGCGGCGTCGCGCTGGTGATCAACTGGCTGCTGCTGTTCGCCGCCTATTCCTATGCGTCTATCTCCATCGCCACCGCGGTGTACAACACCCAGCCGTTTATGCTGGTGGGGCTGGGGGCGCTGTTTCTGGGGGAACGGCTGACCGCCCGCAAGCTGCTGTGGCTGGGGCTGGCGTTCGGCGGCATGATGCTGGTGGTGCTGGCGCAGCCGCGGCAGGCGGGGGAGCAGAACCATTATCTGGCCGGCATCGCGCTGGCGCTCGGCGCGGCGTTTTTCTACGCTCTGATGGCGCTGGCGGCCAAGCGGCTGAAGGGCACGCCGCCGCATCTTATTGCGCTGATCCAGGTGACGGTGGGGGCGGTGATGCTGCTGCCGCTGGTGGATTTTCATGCGTCGGCCAGCGTTGGCCAGTGGGGGATGCTGGCGACGCTCGGCGTGTTGCACACCGGCCTGATGTACGTGCTGATGTACGGCGCGTTGCAGAGGCTGCCGACCCACCTGATCGGCTCGCTGTCATTCATCTATCCGATCGCCGCCATGCTGGTGGATCGCCTGGCGTTTGGCCACCGGCTGTCTGCGTGGCAGCTGCTGGGCGCGGCGATCATCCTGCTGGCGGCGGCGGGCATGAACCTGCTGGGCGATCGGCGAGCGCGGCTGCTGCCGGCCTCGGACGGCCGGCGCGCCGGCTGATGCTCAGTTCGGTTTTTTCAGCCGACGCCATAAAGTGGTGCGGCTGATCCCGAGCAATCGGGCGGCGGCGGCGTGGTCGCCCCCGCACCGCGCCAGGGCTTCGTGGGCGGAGACGGGCGCCGCCGGCGTCTCGGGCGGCGGGGCCACCGCCAGCTCCGGCAGCAGCCAATGCAGGGTCTCGCCGCTCGGCGCAGCGCCGGTGCTCAGCATCAGCGCCACCCGCTCCATCATGTTGCGCAGCTCGCGCAGGTTGCCGGGCCAGGCGTAATGACTGAGCGCGGCGTAACACCCGGCCAGGGCGGCGCGCAGCGGCTCCGTCAGCGGCACGTCGAGCGCCGCCAGCGACTGTTTCAGAAAGTGTTCCGCCAGCATCGCAATATCGTCGCCGCGCGCCCGCAACGGCGGCAGCTGCAGCCGCAGGGCGCTCAGGCGGTAGAACAGATCGGCGCGAAAATCGCCCTGTTGAATCGCCTGCTCCAGGCGGGTGTGGGTGGCGCTGATAACGCGAAAATCGACCTTTACCGGCTGTTGCCCGCCCACCCGGGTGATGGTTTTTTCTTCCAGCGCCCGCAGCAGCCGGGTTTGCAGGTGCAGCGGCATTTCGCCGATCTCATCCAGAAACAGGGTGCCGCCGTTGGCGGTTTCCAACAGCCCGCGTCGGCCGCCGCGCCGTGAGCCGGTAAAGGCGCCTTCCTCATAGCCAAACAGTTCCGCCTCCAGCAGCGATTCGGCGATGGCGCCGCAGTTGATGGCGACGAACGGCGGCGTCGCGCCGCGCCGGGAAAAGTATTCGCGGTGGATCGCCTGCGCCGCCAGCTCTTTGCCGGTGCCGGTTTCGCCTTCGATCAACACCGCCGCCGGCGATCGGGCGTACAGCATGATGGTGCGTCGCGTCTGTTCCATCTGCGGGGAATCACCCTGTAAATCGCTCAGCCCATAGCGCGGCTGCAGGGTATTGCGTGCGGCGTAATCGCCGCCGCGTTTGGCGCCGCCCAGCATCAGGCGCGTCACGTCCAGCGCGTCGCTGAAGGCGGCGCGCAGGGTGGCGGCGGAATAGAGAAAAATGGCGGTGAGCCCGGCCTCTTCCGCCAGATCGCTGATGAGGCCGGCGCCGACCACCGCCTGAATGCCGGCGGCTTTCAGCTCGGCGATCTGGCCGCGCGCGTCCTCTTCGGTGACGTAGCTGCGCTGCTCCAGCGGCAGATCGAAGGTTTGCTGGAACTCCAGCAGCGCGGGCAGGGGCGTTTTGTAGGTGATGACGCCGATCCGATCGGCGGTTCTGCGCGCCTTGCTCAGCGCCTGCAGCAGATCGAAGCCGCCGGGTTTGACCAAAATGACCGGCACCGACAGGCGACTTTTCAGGTAGGCGCCGTTGGAGCCGGCGGCGATGATGGCGTCGCAAGGCTCGGTCGCCAGGCGAGCGCGGATATGCTGCACCGCCTCCTCAAAGCCGAGGCGGATCGGGGTGATGACCGCCAGATGGTCGAACTCGAGGCTGATATCCCGGAACAGATCGAACAGGCGGGTGATGGAGACGGTCCAGATCACCGGTTTGTCTGGCGTGCGGGACGGCGTGATGTGATCGCTCATGGTGGGTTACCGAATGAAAGTGGCTGCATTAGGTGTAGCCTTGTTTCAGTCATGTTTCAAATATGCCGATTGAAACCGCGATTGAAACGTTAACTGAAACGTTTTTTATCGCTTGGTCTGCCCAATGGCGACGCGAATTTTATAACTCACTTATTTTTATCGCTTTTAATTTTTTCCTCGCCAAAGTGCAACCTGGCCCGCCCCTTGCTCTGTCTGTTTCATCTAGCTAATCGGAGAGAACGTCATGACGCTGCGCTCACCCGGGCTCGCCTTTCGTCAGGCCCTGAGTAAAGAGAAACCCCTGCAAATCGCCGGCGCGATCAACGCCAACCATGCCCTGCTGGCCCAGCGGGCGGGGTTCCAGGCCATCTATCTTTCCGGCGGCGGCGTGGCGGCCGGTTCGCTGGGGCTGCCGGACCTGGGCATTTCAACGCTGGACGATGTGTTGACCGATATTTGCCGCATCACCGACGTCTGCCCGCTGCCGCTGCTGGTGGATGTCGACAGCGGTTTCGGCGCATCGGCGTTCAACGTCGCCCGCACGGTGCGCTCGGTGAGCAAGGCCGGGGCGGCGGCGCTGCATATCGAAGATCAGGTTGGCGCCAAGCGCTGCGGCCATCGGCCCAATAAGGCCATCGTTTCCACCGAAGAGATGGTGGATCGCATCAAGGCGGCGGTGGATGCGCGCAGCGATCCGGACTTCGTGATCATGGCGCGCACTGACGCGCTGGCGGTGGAGGGGCTGGAGGCGGCCATCGAGCGCGCTCAGGCTTACGTGGCGGCCGGGGCCGACATGCTGTTCCCGGAAGCGATTACCGAGCTGGGCATGTACCGCCGCTTCGCCGAAGCGACGCAGGTGCCGATCCTCGCCAACATCACCGAATTCGGCGCGACGCCGCTGTTCACTACCGAGGAGCTGCGCAGCGCCCAGGTGGATATGGCGCTGTATCCGCTGTCGGCCTTCCGGGCGATGAATCGGGCGGCGGAGCGGGTGTACCGCGCCCTGCGCGAGGAGGGCACGCAGAAAAACGTCATCGACACCATGCAGACCCGCAACGAGCTGTATGAAAGCATCAACTACTATTTGTTCGAAGAGAAACTCGACGCTCTGTTCGCTCGCCAACGCGACGAATAAGCGCCATTCACGCAGAAGCCAAATGAGGACAGTATGAGCCAAGCGATCTCCCCGCAAAGCCCGACTGGCGTTAAGCCGAAAAAATCCGTGGCGTTATCCGGCGTGCCCGCCGGGAATACCGCGCTGTGTTCCGTAGGGCGCAGCGGCAACGATCTGCACTACCGCGGTTACGACATTCTCGACCTCGCGCGCCACTGCGAGTTTGAAGAGGTCGCCCATCTGCTGATCCACGGCAAGTTGCCCAACCGCGACGAACTTCATGCCTACAAGCAGCGGCTCAAAGCGCTGCGCGGCCTGCCCGCCAGCGTACGCACGGTGCTGGAGGCGCTGCCGGCGGCATCTCACCCGATGGACGTGATGCGCACCGGCGTTTCGGCCCTCGGCTGCACGCTGCCGGAAAAAGAGCAGCACGGCGCGGCCGGCGCGCGCGACATCGCCGACCGGCTGCTGGCGTCGTTGGGATCGATGCTGCTCTACTGGTATCACTACAGCCACAACGGCGAGCGCATTCAGCCGGAGACCGACGACGATTCCATCGGCGGCCACTTCCTGCACCTGCTGCACGGCGCAGCGCCTTCCGCCAGCTGGGAGCAGGCGATGCACGCGTCATTGATCCTGTACGCCGAGCATGAGTTCAACGCCTCGACCTTCGCCGGCCGGGTGATCGCCGGCACCGGATCCGATGTCTATTCGGCGATCGTCGGCGCCATTGGCGCGCTGCGCGGGCCGAAGCACGGCGGCGCCAACGAGGTGTCGCTGGAGATCCAGCAACGCTATGAAACGCCGGACGAAGCGGAAGCCGACATTCGCCGCCGCATCGACAACAAAGAGGTGGTGATCGGCTTCGGGCACCCGGTGTATACCGTCTCCGATCCGCGCCATCAGGTGATCAAAGAGATCGCGCTGCGCCTGTCGCAGGACGCGGGCGCGATGAAGCTGTATGACATCGCCGACCGGCTGGAAAGCGTGATGCGCGACACCAAAAATATGTTCCCCAACCTCGACTGGTTCTCGGCGGTGTCTTACCACCAGCTGGGGGTGCCCACCGAAATGTTCACGCCGCTGTTCGTCATGGCGCGCGTCAGCGGCTGGTCGGCGCACATCATCGAGCAACGGCAGGACAACAAAATCATTCGCCCGTCCGCCAACTATACCGGGCCGGAAGCGCGGGCCTTCGTACCGCTGGATCAGCGCTGAGCGCCGGTCGTTATCGTGTCGTTTTCACTCTGGAGCCTTTGGGAATCATGATGCTTGAGTCTGCCAATACCCGCCGTCCGCCATTCGATCGCGAAATGGTCGATATCGTCGATTATGTGATGAAAGAGGCCGTCGATACCCCGGCGGCGTACCGCACCGCCCATTATTGCCTGCTCGATACCCTCGGCTGCGGGCTGGAGGCGCTGAGCTACCCGGCCTGCAAGAAACTGATGGGGCCGGTGGTGCCGGGCGCCGAGGTGCTGAACGGCAGCCGGGTGCCCGGCACCCGTTTCCAGCTGGATCCGGTGCAGGCGGCGTTCAATATCGGCACCATGATCCGCTGGCTCGACTTTAACGACACCTGGCTGGCGGCGGAGTGGGGCCACCCGTCGGACAACCTGGGCGGGATCCTGGCGGTGGCCGATTGGCTCTCTCGCCAGGCGGTGGCGGCGGGAAAAGCGCCGCTGACCATGCGGCAGGTGCTGATCGCCATGATCAAGGCGCATGAGATCCAGGGCTGCCTGGCGCTGGAAAACGCCTTCAACCGGGTAGGGTTGGATCACGTGCTGCTGGTGAAGGTGGCGTCCACCGCGGTGGTGGCGCAGCTGCTCGGCCTGAGCCGCGAGGCGATCCTGAACGCGGTGTCGCTGGCGTGGGTGGACGGGCAGTCGCTGCGCACCTACCGCCACGCGCCTAACGCCGGCACCCGCAAATCCTGGGCTGCGGGGGATGCGACCGCCCGCGCGGTGCGGCTGGCGCTGATGGCCGCCACCGGTGAGATGGGCTATCCCTCGGCGCTCACGGCGCCGATCTGGGGATTCTACGACGTCTCGTTCAACGGCAAACCTTTCCGCTTCCAGCGGCCATACGGCGCGTATGTGATGGAGAACGTGCTGTTTAAAATTTCGTTCCCGGCGGAGTTCCATGCCCAGACCGCCGTGGAGGCGGCCATGACGCTGCACCGCCAGATGCAGGCCGCCGGCAAAACCGCCGCCGATATCGCCAGGGTGAGCATCCGCACCCACGAGGCCTGCCTGCGCATTATCGACAAGCAGGGGCCGCTGGATAATCCGGCGGATCGCGATCACTGCATTCAGTATATGGTGGCGATCCCGCTGCTGTTCGGCCGGCTGACGGCGGCGGATTACGAGGACCGGGTGGCCGAAGATCCGCGCATCGACGCATTGCGTAGCAAGATACATTGCCATGAAGATCCCGCCTTCACGCGCGATTATCACGATCCGGAAAAACGCTCGATCGCCAATGCGCTGACGGTGGAGTTCGCCGACGGCAGCCGTCTGGATGAGGTGGCCGTGGAGTATCCTATCGGCCATGCGCGGCGGCGCGAAGCGGGCATCCCGCTGCTGATCGAGAAGTTCAAAACCAACCTGGCGCGCCAGTTCCCGGCCCTGCAGCAGCAGCGCATTCTTGAGGTGTCGCTGGACCGGCAGCGGCTGGCGCAGATGCCGGTCAACGAGTATCTCGATTTGTGGGTGATCTGACGCGAGCGGCGCTGACAAGCCAGGTCGGCGTCGCTATGATGGACGCTCCATCCCCGTCCGTCTTCTTATCAGGTGATTCATGATTGATGCCGCAACGCTGTTGTTGTTTTCCGGCGCCTGCGTGGCGCTGGCGCTGACCCCCGGCCCGGATATGCTGCTGATCGCTTCGCGCAGCGTCAGCCAGGGGCGGCGGGCCGGTTTCGCTTCGCTGGCGGGTATTCAACTCGGCACTTACTGCCATGCGCTGGCGGCGGCGCTGGGGTTGTCGCAACTGTTCGTTGCGGTGCCGCTGGCTTACGACGCGGTGAGAATGTTGGGCGCAGCCTATCTGCTTTATCTGGCCTGGAAAACGCTGCGATCCGGCAGCAGTCTGCAGGCTTCCGCCGGGTTGCAGGCGGTGCCGACGGCGCGCATTTTCCGACAGGGGCTGCTGACCAACATCCTCAACCCGAAGATGGCGCTGTTCGTGCTGGCGCTGTTTCCGCAGTTTATCGATCCGCGCGCCGGCTCGGTGGTGGTGCAGATGCTGGCGTTGGCGACGGTGCTGAATCTGGTCGGCTTGCTGATTAACGGCGGGGTGATCCTGGCGGTCAGCGGCATGAAAAGCCGTTTCGCCGGCCGCCGTTTCAGCGCCCGCTGGCCGAACTACCTGCTGAGCGGCGTGTTCGCCGGGCTGGCCTGCAAACTCATTTTCGACAGCCGTCGTTAATCCTCGCGCAGCAGCGCTTCAAACGCCGTGCTGGCCGGTTCGTCCGGCAGCGCGCTGTACATCACCAGCCGCAGATGGTTCTCTTCGTCGACGATGAAAGAGGCATGGTCAAAGGTGACCGGGCCGATCTCCGGGACGACGAAGCTGCGCCGCCCCTGACAGCGTCCGTGAATGTCATGCTGCCGCCAGAGCCGGCGGAACGGCGGCGACACCCGCTCCAGCGCCTGCACCCGTTGGCGCATCACCTCATCCTCCGGCGCGCGGGCGTAGTCGCGGCGGAAGCTGGCCAGGATTTGCGGCGCCTGCGCTTGCCACTCCAGCAGGCGCTCATTGAGCTGCGGATCGGCAAACAGCATCCACAACATGTTGCGCTCTTGCGCCGGGCGATCGCCGATGGCGAACAGCCGCTGCGCCGCCGGATTCCAGGCGATGATGTCCCAACTCAGGTTCATGACGTAGGCCGGCCGCAGCGCCAAATCGTCCAGCAGACGCCGCACCAACGGCGAAACCTGGCACCACTGATGCCCAACCGGCACCGGCGGGCGCTGATGCGCCAATAAGAACAGGTGGTAGCGGCCGGCGGCGTCGAGCTGCAGCACCCGCGCCAGATTTTCCAAAAACGTCACCGACGCATTGATTTCCCTGCCTTGCTCCAGCCAGGTGTACCAGGTGAGGCCGACGCCGGCCAGCGCCGCTACCTCCTCGCGCCGCAAGCCCGGCGTGCGGCGGCGGCTGCCGCTCGGCAAGCCGACTGACTCTGGCGACAGTTGTTCTCGCTTTTGCCGCAGAAAATCCCCCAGTTCGTGGCGGGTGCGTTCGAGGGTGCGTGGGGGCATGTCGGCCGTCCTGTTGCTGTCAGTAATAGTATAAATGGCTATATAGTAACAGTTTAAACTCTATTCCATACTGCGGCCATCATAATCTCTGGAGGTGGTATGGAACATTCATTATCTGTTGAACGGCGGGGATTGCCCGGTCTGCCGGTGCTGTTGTTAGGCGGCTTCGTCACGGTGTTCGATCTGTTTGTGGTCAACGTGGCGGCGCCGGTGATCCAGCAACAGTTCGCCGCCGATTTCGCCGGTATCGGTTTGATCGTCGCCGGTTATGAACTGGCGTTTGGGGTGCTGTTGATCGCCGGTGGGCGTCTGGGCGATCGCTTCGGGCGTCGGCGTCTGTTCAGCCTCGGCATGCTGGGTTTCACGCTGAGCTCCCTGTTGTGCGGGCTGGCGGGATCGCTCAGCCTGCTGATCGCCGCGCGTATCCTGCAGGGGGCGGCGGCGGCGCTGTTGTTCCCGCAAATTTACGCCTTGATGCGGGTGCTGTACGCGCCGCAACAGCGGCGGCGCGCCTTCGCCTGGCTGGGCATGACGCTGGGGTTGGCGGCAATCTTTGGCCAGATCCTCGGCGGATTTATCATCGAGGCCAACCTGTTCGGCAGCGGCTGGCGCATGATCTTTTTGATCAATTTGCCTATCGGCGCACTGGCGCTGTGGGCGGCGCGGCGCATTCCCGAATCGCGAGTGGCGCAGGCGCAGCGGCTGGACGGCGTTGGCCTGTGGCTGGCGGCGG
The DNA here is from genome assembly GCF_900215445.1 of Serratia sp. JKS296. Lineage (NCBI taxonomy): Bacteria > Pseudomonadati > Pseudomonadota > Gammaproteobacteria > Enterobacterales > Yersiniaceae > Serratia > Serratia sp. JKS296. Next base: position 3,546,242 of record NZ_OCMX01000001.1, on the reverse strand, counting down.
CCGGCCTGTCGCTGTTGCTGCTGCCATTGCTGGAAGGCCCGGCGCGCGGTTGGCCGTGGTGGATCGCGCCGATGTTGGCATTGGCGTTGCTGACGCTGTGGGGCTTCCTGCGTTGGGAGCGCCGCCTGGCGCAGCGCGGTGATGATGCGGTGCTCGATCCGGCGCTGTTCCGCCAGGCGGGCTTCGCGCCGGGCATGGCGGTGGTGCTGGCGATTTATGCCACCGCCTCCTCGTTTTTCTTGTGCTTCGCGCTGCTGCTGCAGGCGGGGGCGGGGCTGACGCCTTTTCAGGCGGGCAGCCTGTTCGCCCCGGCCAGCGCGGCCTTTATGCTGGCCTCGATGCTGGCGCCCCGGCTGACGTTGCGTTGGGGCAACGGCGTGCTGAGCGCGGGTGTGGCGATTTACGCCGCCGGGTTGGCGCTATTGATGGCGCAGGCGCTGTGGGGCGGGGCGCTGGCGCATCCGCTGCGGCTGCTGCCGGGGTTGGTCGTGCTGGGATTCGGCCAGGCGCTGAGCATGACGCCGCTGCTGAATCTGGTGCTCGGTTTGGCGCCGGAGCGGCAGGCGGGCATGGCGGCGGGTCTGGTGGCCACCGTGCAGCAGGTGGGGGGCGCGCTGGGCATCGTGGTCAGCGGCGTCGGTTTTGTGCCGCTGTTGGCGAGCGGCGGCGCGGCGGAACGCTATGCGCAGGCCTTTGCCGGCGCGATGCTCTGTAATTTGGTGGCGATGGGCGTCGCCCTGATCTTGTTAAACCGGATCACTCGAAATACTCAGAAAGCGGATCTTAAGTAGGCCGCCGGCGGGTGCTTTACTGTCGACATCATGAGAGAGCGATAAGGAGCCACACTGATGTTTCAACCCGCCGCATTTCGCGAAGACGATCTGGATGCCCAACTGGCGTTGGTGCGCGCCCACCCACTGGGGCTGTTGGTCAGCCACGGCGAGCAGGGATTGACGGCCGATCCGCTGCCGTTTCTGGCCGATGTCGAACAGGGGCAGATCCGGCTGCGGGCGCACCTGTCGCGCGCCAACGAGCACTGGCGACGGTTGCAACAGGCGGCGGAATGTCTGGTAATTTTTCAGGGCCAGGAGGGCTATGTGTCGCCCGGCTGGTACCCGAGCAAGCGCCAGACCGGCAAGGTGGTGCCGACCTGGAACTACAGCGTGGTGCAGCTGCATGGCGTGCCGACGGTGACGGACGACCCGGCCTGGCTGCGCCGCCAACTGATCGATTTCACCGCGCAGCAGGAAGGGCGGCGTCCTGAACCCTGGCGGATCGAGGATGCGCCGGCCAACTACATCGCCGCACAGCTTAAAGGCATCGTCGGTATCGAGATCGCCGTCACCCGGCGCGAAGGCAAATGGAAAATGAGCCAAAACCGCAGCGCCGACGATGCCGGCGGGGTGATCGCCGGGCTGCGCGATGGCGATGAAGCGCAGCGGCGGCTGGCGGCGGAGGTTGAGCGGCGGCGCGGATAGGGTATGCTAACCGAAGAGTGAGCTGAGGGAACCTTCGGATGGATTACACCAAAATTATCAAAGAAATAGGCCGCGGCAAAAACCATGCGCGCGATCTGGATCGACAGACCGCCTTTGAGCTGTATCAGGCGATGCTGGCCGGGGAGGTCCCCGAGCTGGAGTTGGGCGGCATTCTGATCGCGCTGCGCATCAAGGGCGAAGCCGAAGAGGAGATGCTGGGGTTCTATCAGGCGATGCAGCAGCAGGTCTTGCCGCTGCAGGCGCCGCAGGGGCGGCCATTGCCGGTGGTGCTGCCGAGCTATAACGGCGCGCGCAAGCAGGCCAATCTGACGCCGCTGCTGGCGCTGCTGCTCGCGAAAGTGGGCCTGCCGGTGGTGGTGCACGGCGTGCTGGACGACAGCACCCGCGTGACCAGCGCCGAGATTTTCCGCGCGCTTGGGCTGCCGTGGTCGGAACAGGCCGCTCACGCCCAACAGCGTCTCGATAACGGCGAGGCGGTATTCATGCCGGTTTCAGCGCTGTCGGCGCCGCTGGCGCGGCAGCTCGGGCTGCGTTGGCGCATGGGGGTGCGCAACAGCGCCCATACGTTGGCCAAGCTGGCGACGCCGTTCGGCGAACAGGATGCGCTGCGTCTCGCCAGCGTCTCACACCCGGAGTATGTCGGCCGAGTGGCGTCGTTTTTCCGTCAGATCGGCGCCCGCGGGTTGTTGATGCACGGCACCGAAGGCGAAGCCTACGCCAATCCGCTGCGCTGCCCGCAGATTCACCATATCGTCGGCGGCGAACAGCGCATATTGCTGGAGCGCACCTTGCAGGATGAAACGCCGGCGTTGCCGGCGGCGAAAGACGCGGCAACCACCGCGCGCTGGACCGAGCGCTGCCTGGCGGGCGAGGTGGCGATCCCGCAGGCCATCCAGCGGCAGGTCGCCTGTTGCCTGGTGGCCGCCGGCGAGAGCGAGACGCTGGAGCAGGGGCTGAAACGCCTGCATCAGGCCTGAGCGCGACTATACTGGGATATTTCCTCATCGGTTGAGAAGGACGGTTATGCAACAGGCTCTCGATTACTTCAATCAATTGAACCAGGATTACCTCGACGTACACCGCGCCAAAGAAGAGCTGTTCTGGCAAAACTACATGGGCACCGGCGGCGAAGACGTCTCGGCGCGCTTTTCCGCCGCGGAAAGCGCCTATAAGCGCTTTATCGCCGAACCGCGCCGGCTGGCCGAGATCCGCAATCTGCTGGCCGGATTGGAAGCGTTGCCGCAGGAGGCGCAGCGCGATGCGCTGATCCACGGCCTGCAAGGTTGGCTGCGCTTTTTCGACTGCAACGCCATTGAAGATCCGCAGGCGCAGGCGCTGTTGGATCAGATCATCCACGCCGAATCCGATCTCTACTCGCGCCGCAAGGGCTATCAGGTCACCCATCTGAACGCCGATGGCCGGCGCGTGGCGGCTTCGCTCGGCGAGCTGTTGACCAACCAGGCGACCAACCCGAACGAAGATTACCGCCGCAGCTCGCAGCAGGCGCTGCGCGATCTGGAGCAATGGCTGCTGCATAACGGCCTGCCAGAGCTGATCGGCCTGCGCAACCGCTTTGCGCGCCAGATGGGCTATCGCAACTATTTCGACTACAAGGTGAACAAGACCGAGCGCATGACGCCGGAGCAGCTGTTCGCCATTCTGGATCGCTTCGAGCGGGAAACCCGCGAGGCCAACGCGCGCAGTCTGCAACAGCTGGCGGCCGAGAAGGGCAGCCAGGCGCTGGAGCCATGGAACGTCCGCTTCGCCAGCGCCGGCGACGTCACCCGCCAACTGGATCCTTATTTCCCGTTTTCCCGTTCGCTGGAACGCTGGGTCGACAGCTTCAAACGCCTGCACATCGGTTTTGGCGGCGCGGAGATGAACCTCGATCTGCTGGTGCGCAAAGGCAAGTATGAGAACGGCTTCATGCACGGCCCGGTGCCGCCGTTTGTACGCCAGGGGGAATGGGTGCCGGCGCGCATCAACTTCACCAGTCTGGCGCAGCCGGGGCAGGTGGGCAGCGGGGCTTACGGGCTTAACACGCTGTTCCACGAAGGCGGCCATGCGGCGCATTTCGCCAACATTCGCCAGAATGCGCCGTGCTTCTCGCAGGAGTTCCCGCCGACTTCGATGGCCTATGCCGAAACCCAGTCGATGTTCTGCGACAGCCTGCTGGACGACGCCGATTGGCTGAAACGCTATGCGAAAAACGCCGCCGGTGAGGCGGTGCCCGATGCGCTGATCGAAGCCGGCATCGCGGCGCGCCAGCCGATGCGCGCGTTCAACGAACGCCATATCCTGCTGGTGCCGTACTTCGAGTGGGCGCTGTATCAGTGGGATGACGGGCAGCGCACGCCGGAAGCCATCACCGCGCTGGCGCGCGAGGTTGAGCAGAAGATCCTCGGCATCAGCGGCAGCCCGCGCCCGACGCTGGCGATCCCGCATCTGCTGTCGCTGGAGTCCGCCTGTTCTTATCAGGGCTACCTGCTGGCGATGATGGCGGTGGAACAAACCCGCCACTTCTTCCTGCAGCGCGACGGTTATCTGACGGACAACCCGGCCATTGGCCCGGATCTGGCGCAACACTACTGGTTGCCGGGCAACAGCGTCAGCCATGACGACACGCTGCGCAGCCTGACCGGCGAAGGGTTTAATCCGGACTATCTGGCGCAGGCCTGCAACCAGACGGTGGCGCAGGCGTGGCATGAGGCGCAGCAGACGATGGCCGCCGCGGCCAAGCGCCCGCAGCCGCCGGCAGATTTCGATTTGCAGGCGCACATCCGGGTAGTGGATGGCGATAGGGTATTGGCGGACAACGCCGAGGGTGACGAGCGGATGTGCCGCGACTTCGCCGCGGCGATAGAGGCGCGTTTGGTTTAAGGCTGACAATAAAATCCACGCGGAAGCGTGGATTTTATTTAATGGTTAAAACCAGGCGTTATTTTATTCGAAATAGACGTCGGGATTATCGGCCAGAGACACGAAGCTCTTGGTGTTTCTATCCAGCGTGCGAATTTCGCCGCTTTCGATGTCGTACACCCAGCCGTGCAGGCGCAGCCCGCTGTTGCGCAGACCCACCGCCACAGAAGGATGGGTTTTGATATTATTTAGCTGAGCAATAACGTTCTCTTCCACCATAGCGTTAACTTTGTCTGTTTCGCTATTCCAGGTTTTCTTCTCGACCACCGCTTTTGCCGCATCCGCATAGTGCAGCCAGTGAGCTACCGCAGGCATGGGGTCGAGGCACTGGCAGGACGCGATAGCCTTCATGGCGCCACAGTTCGAGTGGCCACAAATCACGATATCAGTAACACCCAATGCCACCACTGCGTACTCGATGGTCGCAGAAACCCCACCCGGCTCCGGGCCAAAGGAAGGAACGATGTTGCCGGCGTTGCGGATAACGAACAGTTGCCCAGGTTCTTGCTGCGTCACCAGCTCGGGAACCAGACGGCTGTCAGAACAGGAGATGAAAAGCGCTTTAGGATTTTGGCTGGAGGCAAGGCTGCGAAACAGTTCCTTACGCTGTGGGAAAATCTCTTTCTGGAAACTGAGGAAACCTTCAATGATATGTTGCATACAACGCTCTCTGCATCTGTAGTCTGCGTAACATGATAATCATCCTCTTCCGTTAGTCCAGCCATAGGCAGGTAAAAAAATGTGTGTGCAAGCCCCCCGCAAACCCCATTGAATACAGGGTTTCTGCCTGTTTGCGACAGAGTTTTCCGGCTCGTTGGCGCGCGGGGTGGTGATAATGCGGACGGCAAAAAACTCGCTGTCGTACCCATTCAGCGCTGACGTACGCGAACATAAAAAAAGCCCGCCGGGGTGATATCCGGCGGGCTTTTTGACGTCTGGGGCGGCGATTATTTGTAGATAACCGCGGTCGCGTGCATCAGGTTATTGCCGCTGGTAGAGGTGATGGTGAAAGCCTTGGCGCCTGCAGCATCGGCTTTGGCGGCCAGCTGAGACTTCAGGCTGCTCAGGTCGGTTGCGCCGCTGGCGACGATCACGCCGGCTTTTTCGAATTGGGCGGCATCCTGGGCGCTGACGTGTTCAGCGGCAAAAGTGCTGAAAGAAGCGGTGGCCAGGGCGATAGCGGCAGCAAAAGTTTTGATGGTTTTCATGTTCGTCATTCCTGTCAAAGTGAATTAGGGAGAAAGGGGTTTGCCTTTCGATGGGAAGATTATTGCGCAGTGACAGTCGGGATGAAATCGGAGAGTGTTGACAATTTTGTTCAGATTTTTTGATTATTAATTCCCCCCGTTCATCTTCTGCATAAACAGGGGGAGACGATCAGCGCGTCGGGCGCGCCAGATCGAAACGGTGCTGTTCGGAAATGCCGTAGTAGGCGGTTGGGCCGCCGGCGCGCAGGATAGGTTCGGCAGCGGCGGTCTGGTAGACGCCGTGTTCGTCCAGCAGCGCCGGATCGAGGTGCACCGCCACCACTTCGCCCAATATCAGCCAGGTCTCCACCTGTTCCCCGGCGGCGGTTTGCAGCTGAATGCACTGGGTCAGCCGGCATTCGAAGTTCACCGGGCTTTCGGCCACGCGCTCGGCTTTGACCCGGCGCCCGGGCAGCGGCGTAACGCCGGCGAAGGCGAATTCGTCCTCGCCGCGCGGCAGGTTGATGGAACTGTTGTTCATCGCTTCCGCCAGCGGGCGTGTCGCCAGGTTCCAAACGAACTCACCGGTTTCCACGATATTCGCCACGCTGTCTTTCCAGCCGGTGCTGGCGAAACCGATGATGGGCGGGCGATAGTTGAAGCAGTTGAAAAAGCTGTAGGGCGCCAGATTACGCAAGCCGGCGGCGCTGCGGGAAGAGATCCAGCCGATGGGGCGCGGGCCGACGATGGCGTTCAGCGGATCGTGCGGCAGGCCGTGGCCGGCGGCGGGTTCATAATAATAACGAGATTCACGGTTCATGGGGCGTCCTGCGGCAATCGATGAAGTTTTCATTGTGCCGGGTTTCCCGCCGCTGCGCCATTGCGGGCCGGATGTGTTATCTTACGCGCCGGAAATCCCTTCAAGAGAGCCCGTCACGGTGGAAAAAAAGAAAACCTTCCCGCAGCAGAAAAGCGGCTTGCATCCGCGCAACCGTCATCGTTCGCGCTACGACTTCCCGGCGCTGATCGCCAGCTGCCCGGCGCTGGCGCCGTTCGTAAAACCGAACGCCTGGGGCGATGTCTCGGTGGACTTCGCCGATCCGGCGGCGGTGAAAATGCTCAACCGTGCGTTGCTGCAACACTTTTACGGCATCGAACACTGGGATATTCCGGCTGATTATCTGTGCCCGCCGATCCCCGGCCGCGCCGACTATCTGCATCACCTGGCGGATCTGCTGGCGACCAGCAACGGCGGCGAGATCCCGCGCGGCAAGGGCGTGGCGATCCTCGACGTCGGCGTCGGCGCCAACTGCATTTACCCGATCGTCGGCCTGCGCGAATACGGTTGGCGTTTCACCGGCTCCGAAATCGATCCGGTGTCGCTCAACTCGGCCAAGATGATCGTCGAGATGAACCCGACGCTGCGCAACAGCGTGCGCCTGCGGCTGCAAAAACAGCCTGAGCTGATTTTTAACGGCATTATCGGCGCGGCCGAGAAATTCGACGCCACCCTGTGCAACCCGCCGTTCCATGCGTCCGAGCAGGAAGCGCGCGCCAGCACCCGCCGCAAGCTGCATAAACTGGGCAAAGGGGAAGTGGCCGCCAAGCCGGTGCAAAACTTCGGCGGCAAGAACAATGAGCTGTGGTGCGAAGGCGGCGAAGAAGCCTTTGTGCGCAAGATGGTGGAGGAGAGCGTCGGCAAGGCCAACAACTGCCTGTGGTTCACCTCGCTCATCTCGAAAAACACCACGTTGCCGGCCATTTATCATGCGCTGAAGGTGGCGGGCGCGGCCGAGGTGCGCACCATCGAGATGGCGCAAGGGCAGAAGATCAGCCGCTTCGTCGCCTGGACCTTCCACGACGCCGAGCAACAGGCCGCCTGGGCAGCCGAACGCTGGCGTTAAGCCTTCAGGTACCTCGGTATGGGAGCAAAGTCCCATACCGAGGATCGGTTTTCCCCGTTTTATTGACTTATCGCATCAGCATTTCTTAACTGTAGTCATACCTATAAAAACCCCTCCAGGCAGTGTGCAATGTCTCTCTTCGCGAGGTAGGAGACAGGCCGCGGCACAGCCATGCCGCGAACTTAGTCCATTACACTGACGGGATTTATTATGATTCCTTTAGCTACGCAACAAGAGATCGGCGCCTTAATCATCGGCATTTTCGGGCGTTTGCCGACGGCGGCGGAAATCGATTACTACGACAGCGCATTTGATATCGGCAGCCAGCCGCCCGCCTATATGGCCAGTATTCTAATGAGCCAACCCGATGCTGGTTGGATGAGCGGCCAAAGCGAATACGACATTCTCAGCCAGGTTTATTTCTCCGTTTACAATAGCGCTCCCGATCCGGATTACATCAATGCCTTACTGCAACAGGGGCATTTCAACAGCGCTGTCGCCAGCGTCGTCATCGACCTCTTTAACTATCTGGGGGACGATCCGGTGATGCTGGCGCAGCGTGATGCGCTCGATCAGCGCATTGCAGAAGGTTTGTATCCCGGCACGGCCGCCGATGCCGCCGGCGGAAGCGGCGACGCGCAGGCGATGTTTTATCTGCTGCGAGCGCCCTGGCAGACCGATGAAATTGCGCATGACGGCAAGCTGCTCAATCAGGGGGGCGATCTGGCTGCGTTGGCGCAGAGCAAGATTGCCACCCTGCCGCTTAACGATCTTTCCGATCATGACTTCATTTTGCATCTGTTCGCTCAGGGATTCGAACGGCCACCGACGGCAACTGAACTGGCCGCTTACCAGCAACGGCTGGCGGAAGGCGCGACGCGCGGCGATCTGCTGGTGGATATGATCGCGCAGTTGCGCGGGGTGGTGGCGCCGGAGGATGCGGCGGCTCAACAGCATTTCAATGCGGCGGGCCAGGAATATTCGCCGGGCGAACTGCCGGCGACCGAGTATCTGGAGCAGATAGCGGCGCTGTTCCGTGCATTGCCCGAGCGGGCGGTGGACAGCGTCTCGCTGGACAATTGGAGCAAGACGCTGGCCTCCGGCACCTTGAGCTATGCCGAATTGGTCACGGCCCTTCTGGCGACGCCGGAATTTCAGGCGCAGATCGGTGGTTTACAGGGGGACGACTTTATTCAGCACGTCTATCAGGCGGTGCATGGCCGGGCGGCGAATGAACAGCAGTTGGACCACTACCGGACGTTGGGCGGCGACAAGGCCCTGGTCACGCAGGCGGTGATCGCCGATCTGATCAATGCGCCGCCGACAGGTGATGTTCAGTATGAACAGTGGATGTTCGCGCGCGATGTCGGCGCCAGCCTGGCGTATAAAACGACCGCGTCTCTCGCCACCAGCGAGGGCGGCGGCAACGCGTCGGGTACGGTGAATACGCATGCTCACCATACGCTGAGCAATGCGGAAACCGCCGTGCTTTTCAGGGTGTTCCTGGATGCTGACGCGGACGTCACGGTTGACCTGAGCTATGCCTCGCAGCTTTCTTACCTGATCGTCAATGGCGACGCTGCGGCGGATATCTGGCTGCACAATAACCCTGCGGCTCGGTATGGGGTGGACATAACGGTAAACAATGCCAATGTGACAGTGCATGGCACCTATGGCGACGATCGGGTGCAGCTCACTTCGCAGGCCGATCTCGCCGCCGCCCAAGGGCACTTTTATCTGAACAACGGCAATGACAGCCTGCTATGGGGAGGCAATGCCGATGGCGGCGCCAATCATGTGGGATGGATATTCAGCGCCGATGGCGGTGACGGGCACGATATTTTGTCCGCCAACCTGATCGTCAAAATGACCTCGACGCTCGATCTCTTTGGCGTGCGCATCAGTACGGTGAGCAGCAATGCCGCCAACTTCAGTCATTTCGAACAGATAGATATGGCGGGTTACATCGGCCAGGCGGAAGCTACGCTGACGCAAATCGGTTGGAACGGTTACAGCACGAAAGCGCTGGCGACGAGTGCTCATGTGTTTGACTACGGGGTGCTGAGCGGCAACGCCACCGTAGAGGGAACGGACGGTGGGACGGTCGTGCAGAGCCGGGCGGCGCAGGCGCTTGGCCGTGAGGGATTGTTGTTGTCCGGCCGGGCGGATAACGTCAAGGTGATCAACGCCAATGCCGATGCGGCGCGCCTTGAAATCAGCGGTATCGGCGATCATGCGGACAGCCGGCTGGAGATAGCCTTCCTTGAGAATGCCACCGATCGTTTCGATCTGTTGTTCTCCGGGCGCGGTAATGCCGGCTCGTTGGCGCTTGACTCGCATGGCGATGAAAATCCATTGACATTGGTTGCCATTAACACCGGCGGCTGGGGAAATGGCGCCTTGACGCTGACGGGGCAAAATGATCAGGTGCAAGACATTACGTTGTCCGGCGGCGCGAATTTCAACCTGACGCTAACGGAGGGGTACACTCAGGTCCGCCAGGTTGACGCTTCGGCCTTGGCCGGTAATGGGTTCACCCTGACGTCCTCTCATGGCGGCAGCGGTGACGGCACGATCATTCAAATGTTGGACTTGCTGCCGTTAAGTGGTGGCGCGCAGGCCAAATTGGCGCCGCTGCTGGAAGATCTTGGGCTACAGGGCGAACAGCTGTTGGTCAAAGGCGGAGGAGGCAGCGATCAATTTGACGTGCAGGGAGACACGACGATCGTGGCCGGCGCAGGGAAAAGCCACGTGACGCTGCAGAGCAGCACGGCGGCGTCAGGCGTGACGTTAAAAGACTTTTCGCTGACGCAGGGCAGCATCGACGATGTGCTTTCGGGCCTGCGGATTGCCCATGGCGCCGGCGCTAAGCTGGCGGATTATGGGGTCAGCGATGCACAAGGCATGGAGGCGAGAATCAGCGCCCTGACGGCCGAGCAGGGCGGCAGCGCCAGCCAGCTGTTGGCCGCGTTGCTCGATCTCGGTCAGCCTGGCGCGTTGAGCGCCAAGGTCGGGGTCAGCAGCGTTCTCGGCGAGCAAAACAGCAGTTACCTCATTGTCGATAACAATGATGACCACCGTCTGGATGCGGCGGACAGCGTCATCCTGCTCTTGGGGCAGGACCATCAAAGTTTGCTCAATGAACTGCGCTATGTGCCGGAAATCATGCTCAACGGCACGGTGACTGAGCCGGAGCCGCTGGTCGCGTAAGAGGCGATGTGTTAGCTCAACGGCGCCGGTTATCCTGCCGGCGCCGATAAAAATCCGCATTTTACCTTTCAATTTTCATTACTTACGTTATTCTCATTACGCATTTAATAATAAAAATCTTAGGTTGTTGGTTTATTTAAATTCGAATAATTACTTTACTGAATAAATAAATTTAATCCGGTTAATAGCAATAACCAGAAGGTTCGGCGCTGCCCGTTCCTTCCGCGATGGCACGTCTGCGTGTGGGCGCGGCATGTGGCCAGACAAAATAAGAAAAGCGCCATCATCTGCCACAAGGACTACACCTTATGCTGTTACGATTCAGTCAGTTAACTACCCACAAAGGCGCCGAACTGGGCGCGATAGAACACGCCGTTCCCATGATCGTATTCTCGCCCGACGGCACGGTCTTGCGCGTCAACGATCTCTTCCTCAACACGCTGGGATTTCAACGCGAAGACGTGATTGGCCGGCATCACCGTATTTTCTGCGATCCGAACTATGTCGCCAGCCCGTTATATCGCAAGCATTGGGAGACGCTGAATAAGGGGCAGCCCATCACGGACACGATAAAGCGCATCGCGAAAAACGGCGAGGCGGTGTGGCTGCAGGGCACCTACGCGCCGGTGCTGAATAAACAGGGTAAGGTGGTGGAAATCGTCAAGATCGCCAGCGAAGTGACCGAGCGAGTGATCCAAGCGCAGGAACACCGCAGCCTGCTGGCGGCGCTGAATCGATCGATGGCGATGATCGCTTTCACGCCGCAGGGCACCATTGTCAGCGCCAACGACAATATGCTGGCGCTGATGGGCTATCGGCTTGAAGAGGCGTGCGGGCAGTCGCATGCGGTGCTGTGCCCGCCGGCGTTCGCCGCTTCCGACGATTATCGGCGGCATTGGCAGCGCCTGGCGCGCGGCGAGTTCATCACCGGGCGTTTTGAGCGCGTCAACCGGCGCGGCGAACGGGTATGGCTGGAGGCCAGTTACAACCCGATCCTCGACAATGAAGGCCAGGTGGTGAAAGTAGTGAAAATTGCCCAGGACATCACCCGATTGATGCAACAGCAGCAGCATGAAGAAGAGATGGTGCGCAACGCGCATCATCTGTCGCTGGATACCGACCGGCAGGCGGCGCAGGGCGCGGTCATCGTGCAGCAGGCGGTGAAAGGCATGCAGCAGGTCGAAGCGGCGGCGCGCGAAACGTCGGGCGTGGTCACCGAGCTCGGCAAGTGCTCTCAGCAGATCGGCACCATCGTCGAAGCCATTCGTAAAATCGCCGCCCAAACCAATCTGTTGGCGATTAACGCTTCCATCGAAGCCGCCCACGCCGGTGAGCACGGGCGCGGTTTTGCGGTGGTGGCCAATGAAGTGCGCACGCTGGCGGAGCAGTCGCGCAAGGCGGCGACCGAGATCGAACGCATGACCAAGTCTATCCAGCAAGGCGTGGCGGCGGCGATCGCCGGCATGGCGACCTGCGTGGAACAGGCCGGGGGCGGTGTGGCATTGACCCATGACGCCGGAGAAGTGATCAACCAGGTCAATATCGGCATGCATGACGTCGTGAAGCTGATGCAGGCGTTTACGTCGGTGAAGCAGGGCGACGCGTTGCACTGAGTCTGCCGGACGCCGCCCCTGAAAGCGGGGCGGCGTTTGTCTCTTCCCACCGATCTCTGCGCCGTTGAGCTGCGGTTCAATTTTACCGGTCTATGCTAGACTTGATATGAACGAACGTTCGTTCATTAATGTCAATTTATGGCGCCAGGCGCCCCCTTCACCGTTTCGGGAGTTGCCGATGGGAAACCGAGAAAAGATTGTCGACGCTGCGCTGCACAGCTTTACCCATAAGGGATTTCACCAGACCAGCATGCGGGATATCGCCCAGGCGGCGGGCGTCAGCGTGGGCAACCTCTATAACCATTTTTCCGGCAAGGAGGCGCTGATCGGCGAGATCGCGCTGCTGGAAAACGGCGTATTCGCCGAGTTCGCCGCCGCATTGCGGGCCGAGAAAAAGCGGCCGAAAGAGGCGCTGTCGGCCTTTTTCACCGCCTATCACGCTTTTGTCGCCGAACCGGACAATGTGCAACTGACGGCGGAGATTGTGGCTGAAGTGGCGCGTAACCCGGCATTGGCCGAACCGTTCAGCGCCAACCAGCGGCAGTTGATTGAGGCGCTGGCGACGACGATCGCCGAGGCTCAGCAAATCGGCGAGATCGCGCCGGCGATAGCGCCCTTGCCGCTCGCGCAGCTGGTGCTGGACGTGATCGAAAGCCAGGCCTGGCGGCAGGCGATCTTTGCGTCGCCTGCGCCGGAAGAAACCACGCCGGTGCGGCTGTTGGAACAACTGCTCTACCGGCATCCCTAGTCGAGGTTGATATGTTGCACATTGAGCCTTATCGCGACGCTGACCGGCTGCAAACGGCGGCGTTGATCTACGCCGCGTTCTGCGACAAATTCCAGCGCGCGCACCGTCTGAGCGCCCGCCTTCAGTGGCGTCTGTTCTATCGGCTGTGGTGTTGGCGGCAAAGCGGCAGCCGGGAGCGCAGTTTCGTGGTGAAGCAGGATGAACAGGTGGTGGCGGCTTTTGCCCTCAATGCGGCCGAGGCAGAGGGCGACGGCGGGTTGCGCCCGCGCGGATTGCCGATTTGGCGGCTGTGTCGCCGCTATGGCTGGCTGAACGTTTGGCGCATGTATCTGCAAATGGCGGTGTTGCAGCATGCCCCGGCGGCCGATGAGCTGTATCTCTCTTACCTGGCGGTGGCGGAGAATCAGCGCGGCAAAGGGGTGGGCAGGCTGCTGCTGCAGTGGATGAACGGCTACGCCGCCGAACAAGGCGCAGGCCGACGTCTGAGCCTGCATGTCAGCCGGCGCAACGTGAATGCGCAGCGTCTGTACCGGCGCTGCGGCTTTCAGGTGCGGCGCGAAGAGCATTACGCCTTGCTGGGGCTGCTGTTCGGCCAGGCCGATTGGATATTGATGGAGAAACGCAACGGGGAGGCGACGTGCGCAAAATAGGGCTGTGCCTCGTGGCGCTGGTTTTGGCGGCGCTTGGCTGGGTGATTTACGTCAACGACTTTCGCTTTGTCACCGAACCGGTCGCGGTGACCGCCGGCGGCAATCGGTTGACCGGCACGCTGGTGCTGCCGGAGCATGCGCCGGTCAAGCCCGGCGTCGTGGTGTTCGTGCACGGCGATGGGCCGGCCAACGCCAGCCGCGACGAAGGCTATTACGGCATTTGGGAGGCGATGGCGCAGCAGAGCTATGCGGTTTTAGCCTTCGATAAGCCGGGCGTTGGCGGCTCCGGCGGCAACTGGCTGCATCAGACCATGGCGGATCGCGCGCGGGAAACCGTCGATATCATCGACTGGGTCCGGCGGGACGGGCGCTTCGATGCGCGCTGCGTGGGGCTGTGGGGCACCAGCCAGGCGGGGTGGGTGATGCCGGAGGTGGCGCGTTTGCGCCCCGACATCGCGTTTACGCTGGCGGTGGCGCCGGCGATCAACTGGCTGCGACAGGGGCGCTATAACACCCGGGCGGCGATGGCGGCGGCGGGGGATGATGAAGCGCAGATCCAGGCGCGCGAGGCGCATTGGCGCCATATCCAAACGCTGCTCGAACAATCGGACGGCTACGCGGAGTACCGCCGCGAGTATGGCGCCGCCGCCGCATTGAGCGCCGACCGCTGGCGCTTTATCCGCGCTAACATGGCCAGCGACGCGACGGCGGGATTGCGGCATTTCACCACGCCGGTGCACCTGATCCTGGGCGGGCGCGACGTCAACGTGGACGCGGACGAAACCGAGCGCGTTTACCGGCAAACGATCCCGGCCTCGCTGCTGACGGTGACGCGCATCGACGAAGCCGATCACGTGATGGTCAAGCCGCTGTTCGCGCGCCATCCGTGGCTGACCAACGTGGTGGGCCTGTTTGCCCCGCGTTCGGTGCAATACGACGCCTACCGGCAGGACGTGGCGGCCTTCCTGGCCGCTCAGCCCTGCGGGCGCGGGCGCTAACCTCAGATCGCCGCGGGCGGCGCCTGCTCGTCATGCGGCTGCGGCGCGCGGGAAATCTGCATCGCCTGCTGCGGCATGCCGATGCCGGCCCGATCGAAATGGATTTTCACCAGCCGGTCGAGGGCGTATTGCACCACCCACTGTTTCAGCGCCTGCGTGCGCACCGTCACGCGGGTGGTGAACGAGCGATCGCCCAGCGCCACCACGCCGTTGAAGACCGGCTCGCCAATCAGGAAATGCTTCACCTGTTCATCCTGCTTCAGCGCCTCGATGGCTTGATGCAGCACCGCATTGACCCGATCGATGTCCTCGTCGCGGCTGACGGTATAGTTGGCGCGGTACACCCCGAACTCACGCGCATAGTTGGCCAGCGTGGTGATCGAAGAGTACGGCACGATGTGATAGACGCCGTAGTCGTCGCGCAGGCCGATCGAGCGGATGGTCATGCGCTCCACCGTGCCGGTGATGCCGCTGACGGTGACGTATTCGCCGGTGTTCATGCCGTTTTCAAACTGGATGAACACGCCGGTGATCACGTCTTTCACCAGCGTCTGGGCGCCGAAGCTGATGGCCAGCCCCAGCGCGCCGGCGCCCGCCAGCAGCGGCGCGATGTTCAATCCCACCTGGGACAGCACGATCATCACGGTGATGGTGCTGATAACGATAGCCAACACGTTGCGAAACAGCGTCAGCAGCGTGCGTTCGCGCGCGCTCGGCCGCACGCCGTTGCTCAGCTCCAGCGCCAGGCGGTGCTCGATGATGCTGGCCATCAGCGTCCAGCTGAACACGGCGATCAACAGGATCAGCAGAATATGCACCAGCCCGCCGAGCGTCCGCTGGCCATTTTCGCTGCCCGCCCATTGATACAGGTTGATCAGGTGCCAGGCATCGAGCAGGAACAGCGTCACCGCCAGCACCACCATCACCCGCAGTATCTTCAGCCCGTTCGGGATGTAGGAGTTGATGCGCCGCTCGAGCATCGGGTAGCGCAGATTGACGTCGGTCGGCAGTGAAATGCGGCGGAAAATCCAGCGGGTCAGCATGCCGGACAGCAGCGCGCCGACGCCGACCACCAACAGGCTTTTCACCGTGGCGCTCATCATAAAGCGCAGGCTGTTGCCGATGTCGAACTGGGACAGCACGAACAACACCAGAAAATAGGCGATCGCCAGCAGATGCCAGATATGCCCCAGGCCGCGCAGGATCACGCTGAAAAACGCCATCGACCGTTCGGCCAGCAGGTTGATCTGTTGCTGTATCGGCTTGCGGTTGTGCAGGATCAGCCAAATGGCGTACAGCGTCAGCGCCAGCATCACCACCAGGTTGACGGTGGCGGCGGCCGGGTAGCTTATTTGTACCGCCACCACCGGCACCACCACCATCAGGCCGTAGCCGATCAGGCCGCTGAGCCAGGCGAGGCGCGTGTTCCAGTAGTGCGCGCTTCGGTCGCTGAAGGGGAAGGGGCGCAGATAGTCGAAGTTGGGGGCGAAAATCAGCCGCAGCACCGCCTTGAAAAATTCAATCACCGCGAAGGCGCTGAGAAACAGGGTCTGCAGCCGCAGAATGGTGGCGCTGTCGGCGTGGACATGGCGGGCGAACAGGTTGCCTGCCGCCAGCGCCAGCAGCAGCACCAGCAGATCGATGGCGAAAGCGCCGAGAATAGCGGCGGGGCGTTTATACCACGGGCCGCGCTGTAGCCGCGCATTGTGTCCCCAACTGCCCATGCGTTTGTACAGCGGCGCGATCAGCCGCCGGATCAGGTGGAACAGCGCAAAGGTAACCGCCACCGTCAGCAGAAAGTAGCCCAGCGCGCGGAAAAAGCCGGCGGGATTGAAAACGCGCTTCGGGCCGGAGTCGATCAGCTTTTGCAGCGCGCCGAGCTTTTGGTTAAAGGTGCCGATGCCTTCCTGCGCCAGCGAGTTCAGGCTGTCGCTCAGCGTAGCGGGCGTCGATTCTTCCGGCGTTGCCGGCGCGGCGGCGGGGGCGTCGCCGGCGGTCTGTTTCAGGTGGTTGATGAGTTCCGCGCGCGCTTTGTCGTCTTGCAGCAGATCGGCCAGCGCGGCGTAGGCGGCTTTCTGCTGCTCACTCTTGTCGGCGGGCGCGGGCGGCGCATTTTGCGCCAGCGCCGGTGGTGCGAAGACGTTCAGGGCCAGCAACAGCAGCAGGAAAAGCAGGTGTTCTCGCAGATGAGAACCTCGTCGGGAGTATGCGTTTGGCGGCATGGTTCCTCTCTTTGGCGTTCTGTGATCGGCGGATATAAAAGCAATACGATGAAAAACAATCAATATAGTAGGAAAGGTGGCGCGACGGGGCGTGGGAGAGCGTGCGGAATGAAAGCGGCGGGCGCGTGGCGCGCCCGCCGTTAAACCGCTTGGATCAGGACACGTGCTGCAGGAACTCCTGCAGACGCGGGCTTGGCGGATGATTGATCAGATCGTGCGGGTTGCCGTCTTCGGCAATCCGGCCCTTGTCGATAAAGATCAGGCGCGACGCCACTTTTTCGGCAAAGCCGACTTCATGAGTGACGATGACCATCGTCATCCCTTCTTCGGCCAGATCCTGCATGACCTTCAGCACTTCGTGGCGCAGTTCCGGATCGAGCGCGGAGGTCGGCTCGTCGAACAGCATCATTTTCGGCTTCACCGCCAGCGCGCGGGCAATCGCCACGCGCTGCTGCTGGCCGCCCGACAGTTCAGACGGGTAATGGTGGGCGCGCTCCGCCAGACCGACCTTGGCCAGCAGCTCGCGCGCCAGCTTTTCCGCATCGGACTTCTTCGCGCCGCGTACGCGGATCGGGCCGAAGGCGACGTTTTCCAGCGCCGTCAGGTGCGGGAACAGATAGAACTGCTGGAACACCATGCCGGCTTCCTGGCGGATCAACCGATCGTCCACTTTCGGATCGTTGGCTTTCAGGCCGTCGACGATCAGATCGCCGCTGGTGACTTCTTCCAGCTTGTTGATGCAGCGCAGCAGGGTGGATTTGCCGGAGCCGGACGGCCCGATGATCACCACCACTTCGCCTTTGTCGATCTTCAAATCGATGTTGTGCAGCACCTGGGTTTGGCCAAAATGCTTGGAGACGTTTTTAAATTCAATCACAGGATTTTCATCCTTCTTTCCAGACGACGCAGCACGAAGCTCAGCACCAGGGTAATAATCAGATAGATAACCGCCACGGCGCTCCAGATTTCCAGCGCGCGGAAGTTACCGGCAATAATTTCCTGACCCTGACGGGTCAGCTCCGCCACGCCGATCACGATGAACAGCGAGGTGTCTTTGATGCTGATGATCCACTGGTTGCCCAGCGGCGGCAGCATGCGGCGCAGCGCCAGCGGCATAATGACGTAGCGGATGGTTTCGCGGCGCGACAGGCCGAGCGCCAGGCCGGCCTCGCGGAAACCGTTATGGATAGACAGCACCGCGCCGCGGGTGATTTCCGCGATGTAGGCGCCGGAGTTGATCATGATGGTCACCACCGCCGCGGTGAACGGATCGATGCGCAAATCGGTGAACGCCATCGGCAGGGCGAAGTAGATGAACATCACCTGCACCACGATCGGCGTGCCGCGGATCACTTCGATAAACACCAACGCGATGTGGTTGGCGATCCAACCGCCGTAGGTGCGGGCAAAGCCGGCGACGAGGCCGATGATCAGGCCGCCAATCAGACCGAGGACCGAAATCCACAGGGTCATTTTGGCGCCCTCTAACAAGATAGGAATGGCGGGCCAGATGGCGCTCCAGTCGAACTGCATGATATTTCTCCCGGTGATCCCAAACGTGGGTATCAGATACAACGAAGCGCAGGGGGTTAAGCGCCCCCTGTGCTTAAGTTAATAGCTTGCCAAATTCACAGCTTACTTAGGTTCGGTGCCGAACCACTTCTTGTAGATTTCGTTATAGGTGCCGTTCTCGCGCAGGGTTTTCAGCGCGCCGTTCACCTTCTCGCGCAGCGCGTCGCTGCCTTTAGGGAAGGCGATGCCATACTGCTGCGCTTCCAGCGAATCGCCGACGGTTTTGAACTTGCCGGCGCCGGCCGTCTTAATGAAGTATAGGATGTTTGGCGTGTCGTGCAGCACCGCGTCGGCGCGCTTGGTGCCCAGTTCCATATAGGCGTTGTCAATGTTCGGGAACTGACGCAGATCCTTGGTTTTGATGTGCTGCTTGGCGTAATCCACCGAGCCGGTGCCGCTCTTCACCGCCACCACTTTGCCGTTCAGATCGTCGATGCTTTTCACGCTGTTGTTGTCAGCGTTGACCATCACCAGCAGGCCGCTTTTGTAGTAACCGTCTGAGAAGTCGATGGCTTTCTTGCGCTCATCGGTGATGGTGATGCCGGCCAGCGCCAGATCGACGTTTTTGGTCTGCAGCGCCGGAATGATGCCGCCGAAGTCCATCGGTTTCAGGGTGTAGTCCAGCTTCAGCTCTTTGGCGACGGCGGCCCACAGGTCGATGTCGAAGCCGACGTATTTGTCGCCTTGCTTGAACTCAAAAGGAACGAAAGCGGTGTCGGTGGCGACCACCAGTTTGTCTGCTGCGTGGGAACTTACGGCAAAGGCCAGGGAGAGTGCGGCCAGGGAGACTTTAAAAATCGACTTCATGAGAGGAATTCCTGTACAGGTTGCGGATTACCCATTTTTTATATTGCAGTTGGTGCCATGAAAAAATCGTGCCATGTTTTCAACTACTATAAAAACAAAGAGTTACTTCGTGATGTTGTGCCGGAAAGGCGAATTGTTATGGTTGTGCACCACAATGAAGCACCGAAATGGTGCGTAAGAATTATCTTGGTGCACGGGGCTATCATTAACCAAATTTTGGCTGTGAAACAACCGTTCTTTAACGTTTTTGCTTCAATATTGATAACTAACTCTAACTTTCATGATGCACCGACGGTGCAAGCGGGGGCCGCGAGAGGAGAAAAAGGGGAGCAGATAATGCTAACGCAACTGGCTGTCTTTGCTGCCGCGCCGGTTGTATAGGCTGGTGGCCGCGTGTTTTTTGTCTTGTTCGGTCTGGCAGGCGAGGCAATAACGCACCCCCTTCAGCGCCTTGCGGCGCGCCTCGGGGATCGGTTCTCCGCATTCCTGGCAATAGCGTTCGCTCTCGCCATGCCCGAGCGCATCACGCGCGCGCTGCACCGCATCGTCGACGGTAGAATCAATTTGATCTTGTACGGCGCCGTCCGCCGCCCAGCCGCTGGCCATCATCACCTCCTGATAAGGGAAACCTACCGTTTAATATGGGCCGTTTTTTGCACAATTCAACGACCGCGCAAAAGAAAACAGGCCGGGCGAAGCCCAGCCTGTTCTGCCCGGCACGACGGGCGGTCTGCAACGCGTTGCGGCGTTATTCGATATTGGATTCGATGAACCACAGGAACTTGTCCAGATCGCGCGAGGCGGCGGTGAACATGTCGGCGGTGTCTTCGTCTTCCACTTCGGTAATGGCTTTGCGGATGTCATTCGCCACCGCGCCGTAGCGATCGGCCAGCGCTTTCAGGTGTTCTTGCACGCTGTGGATATTGGTTGGATAGCTTTTCAGCGGCGTGCGATCGTTCACCACCTGTACGGTGCCCAGCGCCACGCCGCCCAGCTGCACCACGCGCTCGGCGAAGGTGTCCTGGTGCTCGATGATGGCGGTGCGGAAGCCGTCCAGCATTTCATGAACCGCGATAAAGTTCGCGCCACGCATGTTCCAGTGCGCCTGTTTGGTGATCAACGAGAGATCGATGAATTGCACGACCTGATGGTTCAGCGCCTTGATGGCGGCCAGTTTGATTTTTTCGTCCAGATCGTTACGGGTATACAGCAGATCAGAAGATTTCGTTTTCACCAGTTTAGCGGTACTCATATCAGATATCCTCTTGATTAGTCGTTGTCCTATTTCGTTACGGGATCAATTATAGCAGGGCTGTTTATTTTTGCCGGACGAAAATGGCTATTGCACAAATAGGGTTAGCCTACGAATAATTGGTCTGGTTGAATTTTTATTTAATGCAACAGCATGAAAAATATAATCATTTATCATTCACTGATTTATTGTTTATGGCTGTGAAAATTTACCTTGGTTATTTTATTTTTTCGCCTGCGGGTTTCGGCTAAATATCCGCTTTGTTATCGTGGTGTTAATTTCTCATCCATTCATATTGATAGCGGTAATTGATGCCGCTACAGTAGGGTAATTATCCTCTCTCTTTATAGGCGAATAATGAAAATTAACGTCGTCGGCACCAGCGGCAGCGGTAAAAGCACTCTGGCGCGTCAACTGGCGGAACGTCTTGACGTTCCCTATATCGAGATGGACAGACTCTATTGGCGGCCCGAGTGGCAGGGGACGCCCGATGGTGCGTTCCTGGCGCGGCTTGAGCAGACGCTGGCCGAAGCGGGAGGAGGCTGGGTGCTGGACGGCAACTATAGCCGCACGCAACCGATCAAGTGGCGCGAGGTCGATTATATCCTGTGGCTGGACTACGGTTTCTGCCGCACGTTGTGGCAAGCCGTGCGGCGCGCGTGCCGACGCGCGGCCAGCAAAAGCGAGCTGTGGCCGGGCACCGGCAATCGGGAAAGTTTCCGCCGTTCTTTCTTTAGCCGCGAGTCGATCGTGCTGTGGACGATCCGCACTTACTCGAAGAACCGGCGAAAATACCTGGCGGAGATGGCCCGTACCGATGCAGGGCGCCGTTTCGTGCGCTTGCGCTCTCCCCGCCAGGCCGCCGATTTTCTACGGACGCTGCCGCAGGCTCACAGCAGCAGGCGGTGATGGATCCTCACCACCGCTTTCTTGACGTGCTGCGGCTGCTGCCACAGGCAGCCGGTCTTATGCGGTTCCATCTGGAAAAAGATCGCGAACATACCGTGCGTCATGTGCAGCGTTTGCGGGTGGCGTTTGATGTCCAGCAGCAGCAGGTCGCTATTTTCTGCATGCGGATGTTCGCGATGCCAGTCGCCCGCCAGGCCGTATTCGATGCGTTCTTCGCCGCTGATCAGCAGATGCAGCGCGATGTACTCCTGATGCATTTCGGCGCGCTTTTCCGCCGCCGGCACGGTGGTCAGCGTCATCACGTCCATAAAGATGTTATCGCCGTCGATCGGGTGATGGCCCAGCGCCAGTTCGGGCAGGTCGCATCGGCGCAACTCGGTCAGGGTTGAAACCAGCGCTGGCGCGAGTCCGCGGCCGAAGCGTGGGTTGAACAGGCTGTTATGAATCACTGTTATTCTCCATGTGAGCGAAAGTCCAAAGAGCCTGCGATACAGGCTAAGGGGAAGTATGCCGATTTGTCACGAGGAAAACAGTTAACCCGCCTGCATTCCGGCGTTGCGGTCGGCAGGCGAGTCAGGCGATCAGGAAAGGCTTTCGAGGCGCGGTTTGGGGCGAATGGTCAGGGCGGAACCCATGGAGGCGGCGATGATCGCCGCCAGCGCCAACCATTGTACGCCGCTCAGGTGTT
This sequence comes from Serratia sp. JKS296, assembly GCF_900215445.1. Taxonomy (NCBI): domain Bacteria; kingdom Pseudomonadati; phylum Pseudomonadota; class Gammaproteobacteria; order Enterobacterales; family Yersiniaceae; genus Serratia; species Serratia sp. JKS296. The sequence goes on along the minus strand of NZ_OCMX01000001.1, from coordinate 3,524,064 downwards.
CGCCGAGGAACAGCATGCCGGACAGCGCCGCCATCGCCGGCTCCAGGCTCATTAAGGTGCCGAAAGTGCGCGCCGGAATTTTGGGCAGCGCGATGATCTCCAGCGAATAAGGCAGCGCGGTGGAGAGGATCGCCACCGCCAGAGCGACCGGCAGAATATCGAGGTTGAACAGCACGCTGCCGGTTTGCCAGGCGCCGATCGGGCAGAACACCAGCGCGGCGATCAACGAACCGAGCGCCACCGTGCCGGGGCCGTGATCGCCGCCGGCCTTTTGGCCGAAAATGATATAGACCGCCCAGCAGGCGCCGGCGCCGAGCGCACAGGCGGCGCCGAACGGATCGATCCCACCTACGCCGTGGCCGAGCGGCAACAGGAACCACAACCCGGCGATCGCCAGCGCCACCCAGAGAAAGTCGATCGGCCGCCGCGACGAGAACATGGCCACCGCCAACGGGCCGGTAAACTCCAACGCCACGGCGATGCCGAGCGGCACGGTGCGCAGCGACAGGTAGAACAGGTAGTTCATCGCGCCGAGCGACAGGCCGTAAATCAGCAGCGGCAAGCGGCTGCCGGCGACGATGCGCATACGCCACGGGCGGAAGATAATGAACAGAATCAGGGTGCCGATGAAAAGACGCAGCGTCGTAATGCCTTCCGCGCCCACGATCGGGAACAGGCTTTTGGCCAACGAGGCACCGCTTTGGATAGACACCATGGCGATGATTAACAGACAGATGGGCAGCAGCGCGGAGGGCGCTCTGCCGGAAGTAGATAACGACATCCTTAACGGGCCTTTTTTGCGCCGTTCCTCAGCCTTGAGAAAACGGTCGAAACGGGGATGCGAGCAGTGTAAATGAAATGGCGAAAATCTGTCTGAGAAAAGCGCACATCGCGGTGAAATCCGCCGATCCTCGGATGAGATGTGGCGAATTTGGTCAAAAAGTGCGCTTTTTCTTAAGAATTATCTGGATATTAAATTGGTGATTTTTGTCACAGAAAGCCGTAGAATACGGCCGAAAATAGAGCGAAAAGAAGCAGATACACTGTTCTTGAAATCTTCTGTTACACGATATAAAGCATTAGACACTCATTTCAAGGCAGAGTTTCACGCTAATTTTTGTTATATTTTCAAAGCATGAACAAATGGATGTACTTAATAATAAAACGCGTTTGAGGTGGTTATGAAAAAAATTGCATGTCTTTCCGCAGTAGCAGCTTGCGTATTAGCAGTTAGCGCAGGTACCGCATTCGCTGGTCAGAGCACCGTATCCGCTGGCTATGCGCAGGGTGATCTCCAAGGCGTTGCTAACAAGGCCAACGGTTTCAACCTGAAATACCGTTACGAGTTCGACAACAACCCACTGGGTGTGATCGGCTCCTTCACCCACCTGGAAAAAAATCGTTCTGAAAGCGGTTTCTACAAGAAATCTCAGTACGATTCCATCACCGCAGGTCCAGCTTACCGCTTCAACGACTGGGCGAGCATCTACGGTGTGATCGGTGTTGGCTACGGCAAAAACATCGACAACGCCCAGGCTGGCGGTAACAAAGGTGGCAACAGCGACTACGGCTTCACCTACGGTGCCGGTCTGCAGTTCAACCCAATCGAAAACGTTGCCCTGGACGTTGGCTACGAGCAGAGCCGCATCCGCAGCGTGGACGTTGGCAGCTGGAACGTTGGCGTAGGCTACCGCTTCTAAGATTTCTTCATGCCTGCGGGCGTGAATGCGCGGCACAGGTTGCCGCGCGGATAAAAAATCCGCCTTCGGGCGGATTTTTTTTTATCTGTCATTAGCTGCCGCGCCCCGTCGGCTGCGTCGAAAAGCGCGCGCTGCGGGCATCGCGCTCATAGCCTTGCGGTTCGGTCAGTAAACCGTACAGCTCGGGGCGGCGTCCGTAAATCCAGCGGCGGCCGGTGCTGAGCGGGATCAGCGTCAGATCGAGATCGGCGCTGACCAGCCGGTCCTCCGCCGCCCAGGTCTCCGCCACGATGCGGCCGTAGGGATCGAGGATCATCGCATTGCCGGTGCGTACCTCATCGTCATCGCGGCCCACGCCGTTGCTGAACAGCAAAAACAGCCCGTTGTCATGAGCGCGCGAGGGCAGCCAGCGCATCAGCCAGCCGCGGCCGTGTTCGCCGCGAAAGGCGGCTTCTATCGCCTGCGGATCTTCCGCTCGCCGCTGCCACAGCGCCTGTGGGATCGGCTTCATACCGTGCGGGCTGCGCGAATGGGTGCCGCCGGTCTGGTGCGGGGCCATCAACACCTCCGCGCCCAGCAGCGCCGTCGCGCGCGCATTCTCCACCAGATTGTTGTCCCAACAGATCAATACGCCCACGCGCACGCCCCAGGGGGTGTCGAACACCGTATAGCGATCGCCGCTGGCGAGAGCCGGATGTTCGAAGGCGTGCAGTTTACGGTGCACATGCAGCGCGCCGTCCGGCAGGCATACGGCGTAGGCGTTGTAGCAACGGCCGTCATCGCCCAGCTCGATCAGCCCGACGCCGATCGCCATGTTGTAACGCTCCGCCAGCGGGCGAATGCGCGCCAGCGAAGGGCTGGCCGCGATCGGTTCCGCCAGCGCCCGCACTTCGGCGTCGGACAGATGGCGTACGTGCCAATAGCCGGTGATGCACATTTCCGGGAAGGCCAGCAGCTGTACCTGCTGCTCGGCCGCCTGAGCGATAAAGCGCTCGATGGTCGACAGGTTGTAATTTTTATCGTTGGCGCGATGCTGGAATTGCACCGTGGCGGCGCGCAATGAGATGGTCATGGGGTCTCTCCGGTTAGGGTCTGCGTTGATTACAGCAGGTGGATTGATTACTGTATAATCAATTAAATTCCTTATTCGATAACTTAATGGAATGGATATAAAACAACTGCGCGCCCTGGTGGCGCTGGCCGAACAGGGCAACTATCGTCAGGCGGCGAGCCGGCTATGCATCAGCCAACCGGCGCTGAGCAAGCAAATTCAGGCGCTGGAAACCCAGCTCGGCGTTCGATTGTTCGAGCGTGGCCGACAGGGGGCAGTGCTCACCGCCGGCGGGCAGCGGCTCTACCCGGAGGCGCAGGCGCTGGTGGCGCAGTACCAGCAGTTTCAGCGGCGCGCGCGGCGGGTGGCCCTCGGGGAAGCGGGGCGGCTGTCGCTGGGATTTGGCCTTTCCAGCTTTCATCTGGCGCCGCAGCTGGTGGCGGCCTTTCGCCAACGGTTCCCCGAGGTGGCGATCGGCCTGGAGGACTTGCCGTCGGAACGCCAGTATCAGCTGTTGCTGCAGGGAGAGTTGCAGGCGGGGTTCGTGCGTTTGCCGGTCAATACGCCGCTGTGCGGCGTGGCATTGCTGAGCGATCGGTTGGTGCTGGCCGCGCCGGGCGCGCTGGCGCTGCGCGCCGACGATCTGATGGCGCGTTTCAATCAGTTGCCGCTGTTGCAGCTGACGCCCAAACGCGGGCGCGGGCTGAGCGATCAGTCGCTGCGGTTCATCGCCGCTCACCGGTTGGTGCCGAATGTGGTGCAGCAGGCCGGTGATATCCAAACGTTGTTGGCGTTGGTTGCCGCCGGCGTTGGTGTCGCGCTGCTGCCGCACAGCATCACGCATATCGCGCCGGCCGGTATCGACATTTTACCGCTGAGCGGCGAGGAGACGGAGTGGCAGGTCGGTATCGCCTGGGATCCGCAGCGCGCCGACGCGCTGCGGGACAACTTCATTCAGACGGCGTTGACGGTGCAACGCGCTTAGGCATTCAAAGCGAGCAATGCATCACGACGATCGGGCTCTGGTGATACTCGCTGCGGTGGCTTTCGCTAAAGCCGACTTTTTTCGCCAGCGCCAGCGAGGCCTGGTTTTCCGGCGAGATGATGCAGACGGTTTGCGCGCCCGGCAGGTGCGTCTTACCCCAGGCCAGCGCCGCCCGCAGTGCCTCGGTGGCGTAGCCTTTGCCGTGCGCCGAGCTCACCAGCGTCCAGCCCATTTCCGGCGCGTCGAGCGCCGGGGTGATGTCGCGCAGGAAGTTGGAGAAGCCGATGCTGCCGAGATACTCGCCGCTTTGTTTGTCACGCACCGCCCAATACCCGTATCCCAGCAGCGCCCAGTGGCCGACGTAGCGCATCAGGCGCCCCCAGGAGTCTTCCCGGTCGCGCGGCGTGCCGCCGATATAGCGCACCACCAGCGGATCGGCCCACAGCGCGGCCAGCGAGTCGAAGTCGTCCAGCGTGTGCGCGTCCAGCCGCAGGCGTTCGGTGATAAGCGTTGGCGCGGTGTTGATTACGGTCATGTTGCTGCTCCTGCACAGGGTGAAAGGCGATGAAAAACAACGGCGTTCAGTATGCCAGAGAAATCACACCGCCAGCCACAACAGCCAGGTGAACAGAAAGCCGCTCAGGCCGAGCAGGGTGGTCAGCACCGTCCAGGTCTTCAGGCCATCGGCCACCGACAGCCCCAGATAGCGCGTGACGATCCAAAAACCGGAGTCGTTGACGTGGGAAAGCCCCAGTCCGCCGAAACAGGTCGCCAGCGTCACCAGCACCAGCTGCAGCTGATTCAACCCGCTGACCGCTTCCGACAACAGGCCGCCGGTGGTCAGGATCGCCACGGTGGCGGAACCCTGCGAAGCGCGCAGCGCCAGAGAAATGATAAACGCGGCGGGCACCAGCGGCAGGCCGATGGCCGTCAGCACTTCCGCCAGCGCCTTGCCGACGCCGGATTCCACCAACACCTTGCCGAATACGCCGCCCGCGCCGGTCACCAGGATCACCACCGCGGCGGTCGGCAGCGCGGCGCCCATCACGTCGCTGGCGTGTTGCAGACTCCAGCCGCGGCGCAGCGCCAGGAAGTAGAAGGCCAGCAGCAGGGCTATCATCAGCGCCACCGCCGGCGACCCCAGCAGAGACAGCGCATCGCGCAGCGCCGAGCCTGCCGGCAACAGCGTGGCGGAGACGGTGCCGAGCATGATGATGGCGATCGGGATGACGATCAGCGCCGCCACCAGGCCGGCGCCGGGCGGGTTGATGCGATCGCTGAGCGGCGCGTGATCTTCCGGCCGCGGCTCCGGCGCCGCCAGCTGCAGTTGTTCCAGCACCTCTATCGATAACGGATAGGTTTTGCGGTTGAGGTAGTTGGCGGCGAAATAGCCGATCACGCCGACCGGAATACAGATCGCGAGGCCGATGATGGTCAGCCAACCGATGTCGGCGTTGAGCAGGCCGGCGGCGGCGACCGGGCCGGGGTGCGGCGGCAGCGCGACGTGTACCGTTAACATCACGCCGGCCATCGGCAGGCCGAACTTCAGCGGCGACACTTTGGCGACCTTGGCGAAGCCGTAAATAATCGGCGCCAGAATGATAAAGCCGACGTCGAAGAAGACCGGAATGCCGAGGATAAATGCGGCGAGGGTCAGCGCGGCGACGGTATGTTTCGGCCCCAGCCCCTGGCTGAAGCGTTGCGCCAGCGACTCGGCGCCGCCCGAGTGTTCGATCATGCGCCCGAGCATCGCCCCCAGACCGATGATGATGGTCACCGAGCCGAGCACGCCGCCCATCCCGGCGGTCATCACTTTCATCACTTCACCGGTCGGAATGCCGCTGGCCAACGCCACCAGCAGACTGACCACCAACAGCGCGACAAAGGGTTGCACCTTCGCCTTGATCACCATCAATAACAGCAGCACCACGCCGAGTACGGCAATCAGCAACAGCAGAGAGGTAGACATGAAAAAAGCCTTTCGTTGGGTAAGCGTTGGGCACCGCGATCGCCGCGTGGCGATACGGGTGCGTTTCATTGTTATAAAATCGTTTTCCTGGTGTCGGCGTGCGGCTTTAGCGGTAAGGCTTCAGCCAGCCGAGTCCGGCGGCGGTGTCGCCACGCGGGCGGTATTCGCAACCGATCCAGCCCTGATAGCCGAGCGCATCCAGCTTGTCGAACAGCCACGGGTAATTCAGTTCGCCCTCATCCGGTTCATGACGATCCGGCACCGAGGCTATCTGGATATGCGCGTAGCGCCCGGCCAGCGTTTCCAGCAGCCCGCTGATATTGCCGTCCACTAACTGCGCGTGGAAAAAGTCGAACTGGATGAACACGTTCGGTCTCTCGATCGCCGCCACCGCTTCCGCCGCCTGATGTTGACTGGCGAACAGGTAGTCGGGCTTGACCGGTGGGCTGAGCGCTTCGATCAGCACCTTGACGCCGTGCGGGGCGAAGGCGTCGGCGGCATAGCGCGCATTGGCGATAAAGGTGTCGAGATAACGCTGCCGATCCGCGCCCGCGGGCACCACGCCGGCCATCAGGTGCACGCAGGGGCAGGAAAGGGCGATGGCGTAGGCCAGCGCGCGATCGATATCAGCGCGCGCATCTTGCTCGCGGCCCGGCAGCGCCGCCAGCCCCCATTCGCCGGCGGCGACATCGCCGGGCGCGGTATTGAACAGCACCTGTTGCAGGCCGTGTTCGCGCAGCTTTTCGGCCAACAGCTCGGCGGGATGTTCGTAAGGGAACAGGAATTCCACCGCGCTGAAGCCTTGTTCGGCAGCGGCGGTGAAGCGATCGAGGAACGGCACCTCGGTAAACATCATCGATAAATTGGCGGCAAATTTAGGCATGGGTCAGCTCCGTAATTCGGCAATTTCATCATCAGTCAAATAGCGGATCGGACGATCGCCGAGGGTGAAGATCAGCCGCGCCGCATCTTCCATCTCTTCGGCATTGTCCGCCGCCGCTCGCAGGTTTTTACCGGTCACCACCGGCCCGTGGTTGGCCAGCAAAAAGGCGCGGTGGGTCGGTGCCAGGCGAGCCAGATCCTGCGCCAACCTTTCGTCACCGGGGCGATAGTAGGGCACTACCGGCACCTTGCCGACGCGCATCACCACATAGGGGGTGAACGGTTTGATGGCGTTGTCGACGTCCAGCCCCTGCAGGCAAGAGAGCGCCGTGAGGTAGGTGCAATGCAGGTGCACCACCGCTTTGCATTCAGGATTGTTCAGATACAGCGCTCGGTGAAAGCTGATCTCTTTCGACGGCTTGTCGCCGGAGAGCCAGTCGCCGTTCAGGCTCACTTTAGACAGGCGATCGGCCTGCAGCTCGCCCAGGCAAGAGCCGGTCGGCGTCGCCAGCAGCGCGCCGTCCGGCAGCAACAGCGAGAGGTTGCCGGCGGAACCGGTGGCGTAACCGCGTTGAAAAAACGAGGCGCCGAGGCGCACCATCTCTTCGCGCGCCTGTTGTTCGATGGTCATGGTCATACTGGAAACTCCGTTTGCGCGCGCGCGAAGAAGGCTTCATCGCCAAAATTGCCTGATTTCAGCGCCAGGGAAATCGCCCGATCGCTGGCGCGCACCCAGGGAACGCCGGGGGAAATGCTGGGGCCAATATGGAAGCCGCGAATGCCCAGCGCCTGCGTGACCACGCCGGAGGTTTCTCCGCCGGCGACGATAAAGCGGCTGAATCCCAACTGGCGCAGTTGCACCACCAATTCGGCAAACAACGCCTCCACCGCCTCGCTGGCGGCGCTACCGTGCTGCCGTTGCGTTTGCTGCAGCGCTTCCGGCGCCGCGGTGGCGTAGATCAGCGGGGCAAGCGCCTCCCCGGCGTGATGCTGCGCCCAGTGCGCCAACTCGGCGGCGTAGGCGGCGCGTGCCTGCGGTTCGAGGCAACGGTCGATATCGATGGCCTGCGCCGAAGCGCGCTCGCGATAGTGCGCCACCTGCCGGTTAGTCATCACAGAACACGAGCCCGACAGCACTGCTGCCTTTTCCCCCTGCGGCGCGCCGGCCGCCTCTGCCGCACGATCGCCGCTTTGCGCCCATTGCCGCGCCAGGCCGATCGCCAGGCCCGAACCGCCGGTCACCAGCTTCATCGTTTTCAACGCTTCACCCTGGATGAGCAGATGCCGCTCGTTGAGCGTATCCAGCACCGCGTAGCGCACGCCTTCCTGGGCCAGTTGGCGCAGCTTCTCGCTGACCGCCTCGGCACCGCGATCCATTTCCGCCGCCGTCACCAGCCCGCAGCGCCCGGCGGCCTGGGATTCCATCAGGCGCAGCAGGTTGCTGTCGGTCATTGGCGTGACCGGGTGATGACGCATGCCGGATTCAGACAGCAGCTGTTCCCCGACGAACAGGTGGCCCTGATAGACCGTGCGGCCGTTTACCGGCAACGCCGGTGAGACAACCGTGAAATTTTCCCCCAGCGCGGTGAGCAGGGCGTCGGTCACCGGGCCGATATTGCCCTGTGCGGTGCTGTCGAAAGTGGAGCAGTATTTGAAGTAGAACTGGCGGCAGCCCTGTTTTTGCAACCAGGCCAGCGCCTGCAACGACAGTTCGACCGCCTGTTCTGCCGGGCAGGAACGCGATTTCAGGCTGATGACCGCCGCCTGTGCATTGATCTGGGTTTCGTCTTGCGGCACTCCGTTCAGCTGCACCGTCGGCAGGCCGTTTTGCACCAGAAAACTGGCGATGTCGGTCGCGCCGGTAAAGTCATCCGCGATTACGCCAAGCAGCATCAGAGCGCCTCCTTTTTCTGCGGCAGATCGATGCCGGCAAAGATTTTGATTACCGCACTGTCATCTTCTTTACCGTAACCGGCGTTGCTGGCGGCAGTAAACATGGTAAAAGCGGTAGAGGCCAGCGGCAGCGGGAAGTGCAGCGCCTTGGCGGTATCCGCCACCAGCCCCAAATCCTTGACGAAGATATCCACCGCCGATTTGGGCGCATAGTCGCCGTCGACCACGTGGCGCATGCGATTTTCGAACATCCAGGAGTTGCCGGCGGCGTGGGTGACCACGTCGTACATCACGTCCAGCGGGATGCCGGCGCGGGCGGCCAGCGCCATAGCTTCCGCTCCGGCGGCGATGTGCACGCCGGCCAACAGCTGATGGATGATTTTTACCGTCGCGCCCAGACCGATCGTCTCGCCGATGCGGTAAACCTTGCCGGCGATGGCGTCCAACACGGGTTGCAGACGCTCGAAGGTGGCGTCGGCGCCGGCGGCCATCACCGTCATCTGGCCTTCCTCCGCCTTGGCCGCTCCGCCGGAAACCGGCGCGTCCAGCATCGGTAGCCCGTAGTCCAGCAGCCGTTGCTCGATCTGTTTGGCGTCATCGGCGGAAATGGTCGAAGAGACCATCACCGCGGTGCCTGGCTTGAGCTTTGGCGCCAGGCCTTGTTCGCCGAACAGGATCTGCTTCACCTGGGCGGTATTCACCACCAGCAGCAGCACGGCGTCCAGCTCGGCCGCGAAGTCGCACGCGCTGGTAGACGTTTGTTTCGCGCCAGCCTGCTGCAGCGTCGCCAGCGCCTGCGGATTCAGGTCCGCCCCGTAGGTGGTCAATCCGGCACGGAGGCACGAACGCGCCGCGCCCATGCCCATCGCGCCCAGTCCGATGATGCAGACGGCATAATTCCCTGGGTGTGTCATACTGCACTCCTGTTAATTTTAGTGATAATTTGTTTTGTTGTGTTAAATGTAAGCGCTTGTCGACGGTTTATCCGCGATCGATATCACAATAATTAACAATGTGTGAAACGAGTTTTTCGTCTGATTTCTGGCCCGTATCAACATTACTATTATGTTTTTAAATAAGTTTATGTTTACCTGGCCTAACTGCGCGCGTCGTCACGCCGCGAAAAATTAGGGCTATCGGCGAACGAAAATTGACGTAAAATCACAATTATTATCACCGCAGCAACGAGAGGGAACCGTGATACCTGTAGAACGCCATCAACAAATTCTTGCGCTGGTATCCGAACGCGGCGTCGTCAGCATTGCCGAGCTGACCGAACGGCTGGGGGTATCGCACATGACGATCCGCCGTGATTTGCAAAAGCTGGAGGAACAGGGCGCGGTGCAGTCGGTCTCGGGCGGCGTGCAGGCGCCCGAGCGGGTGGCGAGCGAACCTTCGCACCAGGCCAAAGAGGGGATGTTCAGCCGGCAGAAACTCGCCATTGGCCGGCTGGCGGCGCGGCAAATTCCCGCCGGCAGCTGTATCTATCTGGATGCCGGCACCACCACGCTGGCGCTGGCGAAACAGATCGGTGAACGTGACGATTTGACGGTGGTGACCAACGACTTTGTCATCGCCGGCTTCCTGATCGAACACAGCCAGTGCAGAATCATCCACACCGGCGGCACCGTGTGCCGGGAAAACCGCTCCTGCGTCGGCGAAGCGGCGGCACAGGCGCTGCGCGGTCTGTTTATCGATCTGGCGTTCATCTCCGCCTCTTCGTGGAGCATGCGCGGCCTGTCGACGCCGAACGAAGACAAGGTGATGGTGAAGAAGGCCATCGTCGAGGCCAGCCGCCGCCGCATTCTGCTCAGCGATACGTCCAAATACGGCAAGGTCGCGACCTACCTGGCGCTGCCGATCGCTGCCTTTGACGCCGTCATTACCGACGGAGGGTTGCCCGCCGCCGCGCGGGAGGCCATTGAGCAAGCGGGGATTGCATTGCTGACGGCGGGAGAAGAAGAATAAGAACGAACCGGAATCAGGATGAAAGCTCGGTATCGATGCCACGTGCGGGCGCTTCACTTGCTTCAATGCCGCCGCGTTCACGCCATTCGCGGCGCCTTTGTTCAGCCCATTCTTCGTGGAAGGCTTGCATCTCTTTTTGGTGCTGTTCCTTTATGCTCATAGGGGTTGGGTGAGATTCTGCCGTCAACAGGCGGGATTTCGATGACATATAATCCATCCTCAATAAGCTCTTGGTTGTACAAATAATGTACGCGATGCGCGTGTTTTTTCAAGAGCGAGTCATAAATTCTGGCTAGCGCTGGCCTGAGCGGTACACTGAAAACCAATCTTGCTTGGTATTGCGCCACAAAAGTGACGATCGCCAGGCCGATGCCATTCATTAATGAAGAGTTGTTCTCGTTCATATCGGGTGTACGCCATCCTGGTATAGGTATCAAATAAGGATCTGGTTACTTCGGCGCGGTTTTCCAATGCTCTTACATCGTACAGTTCCATGACGTAAGCATTGTCCAATACTTCCGAGGCAGGATAAGCCCCAATAAGCCATTGACGCATCCTTAACGTCGCTTTTTTAAAATCAAGGTAATACGCAGCAACGCTGCTGGCTTTTTTATAAACCGTTATTCGTTATCTATACTCCGTGACAGGTCGTGCATTGATCTCCCTCACATCAATCTCCATGATAAAATCCTTTTTACTATTATTTTTCCTATAGTTATCCCCTTCGTGACGAACAGATTATTAATCGCGGCGGAGACAATCCTCCAGCCGCCGATGAGGGTTGTGCGCAGCGCTGCGCAAAACTAAATGCCGCTGAACCAGTTGTAGCCCTGATCTTCCCAATAGCCGCCCGGATTGACGTCGCTGACGAAGATCGCGGCGATATGTTTGGCGTTTTTGAACCCCAGTTTGGTTGGCACGCGCAGCCGCAGCGGGTAGCCATAGTCCGCCGGCAGCGCCTTGCCGCCGAAATCCAGCGCCAGGATGGTCTGCGGGTGCAGCGCGGTGGCCATGTCGAGGCTGGCGTAGTAACGATCGGCGCATTTGAAGCCGACGTAACCGGCATTCAGATCCGCGCCGACGTGCTGCAGAAAGGTGCGCAGCGGCACGCCGCCCCATTGACCAATGGCGCTCCAGCCCTCAATGCAGATCAGACGCGTGATCTGACTTTGCTGTGGCAGCCGCTGCAGCTGTTCCAGCGTCCAGGGCGCTTTTTTCTCCACTTTCCCCGCGACCTCAAGCCGATAGCCGGCAAGATCGATCTCGGGGACGTTGTATTCCGGGTAAAACGCGTTGAAGGGGAAAGGCTGGGTAATCTGATCGGGGCGGTAAGTTTGTGCCAACCGCTGGCCGCTGAACAGCCAGGCCTGCACCCGGTCGTTCCAGCGCGACATGGCCCACAGCACCTTATCCACCCGATCGCCGTCTTGCAGGTTACAACCGGTGAGCATGGCGATGCCGCCCAGCGTCAGCCCGGAGCGCAACATCAGCCGGCGTTGCAGATTGACCAACTGCTTTTTTTGGTCCGGTTCCAGCGTCGGTGCGGCTGCCCGCTGTTTTTTCTCATTCATGTTTGCCACCCGTTATCATCGCCCACAGGGTTTTGGGCACGACAGCCACCATAAAGACGTGGATCGCCACGAACAGGCCGATGCCGGCCATGGCGAAAAAATGCACGTAGCGTGCGAAATCGAAGCCGCCAAACAGCGCGACCAATCCCTGCAGCTGAACCGGCTTCCAAATCGCCAGGCCGGACAGCACCAGCAATAGACCCAGCGCCAGTACGCCGAGGTACATCAGTTTCTGAATGGCGTTATAGTGGCCATGCCGGTGGCGCAGGCGCAGCGTCAACGCCAGCCAGATATCCTGCCGCAGCGCGCCGATGCGAAGCGGCAACAGATCGCGGCGAAAATGACCGCTGAACAGGCTCCACAACAGATAGCAGACGGCGTTGAGCGCCAATAGCCACATCACCGCCAAATGCCAACCAATCGCGCCGCCCAGCCAACCGCCCAGCGTCATCTGCGGCGGAAAGCGGAAATCGAACAGCGGCGAGGCGTTGTAGATTTCCCAACCGCTCATGAACATGCACACCATGGCGAACAGGTTGATCCAATGAGTGATTCGAACCGGCCAGCGATGCACCGGCCGCGACGCGTTGGTTTTCATGGCTTTCCTCCGGTTACATCGGCGGCACGGTGCCGTCTTTGCCGGCGGAAATGCGGGTGGCGATGCGTTCGCCCTTATCGTTGACGGCGGAGAACAGCACAATGTGCACCCCCGGTTTCAGCAGGCTCAGATCGCCCGGATCCAGCGTCACGATCGGCACGTCTTCCGGCACGACGACGGTTTTCTGCTGGTTACCGTAGGTGACGGTCAGGGTGCGGCCGTTGGATTTGAGCAGTTTACCGACGGTGCCGTTGGTCATGGTGTCCACTTTGCCGTCGGCGGATTCCCAGGCCGAATGCCCTTCGCCGGTGCCGCGCAGGCTGGCGGCGAACACGTGCACCTCCAGCGCTTTGAGCGTGCCGTCCGGCTGCGGCACGGCGGCGGTGCCGATAAAACTGTCCGGTTTGATGTCGTCCAGCGTGGCTTTGGAAACGCTGAGCACTTTGGTCTGATCGTTCAGCTTGACGCTGAGTGTCTCGCCTTTGCGATCGGTCAGTTGCAGATTGCCGTCGGCAACCTGGCTGATGGTGCCGCGCAGCGGCGCAATCACCTTGCCCGGCGGTTGGGCGGCGGCGGCCAAGCCGCTGGACAGCAGTAATGTGGATAACAATAAACCGGCTATACGATGACGGGTAATCATAACGTTCTCCTGAAATGAGTTTGCCGGTTAAGCATGGTTGACCTACTGGGTCAGCGCCATGGCCGTTTGATGACATTAATGTCATCAAGTTTGTCCGCCGAAACTGCTAGTATTTTTGCAGACGTAACGAGGTGGCGAGCATGCGAATACTGGTTGTTGAAGACGATATCGGCACAGGGGATTACCTGAAGAAAGGGCTGGGTGAGGCGGGCTACGGCGTCGATTTGGCGCGCACCGGCACTGATGGGCTGTTTCGCGCGTTGGAGCAGGACTACGATGCGATCGTGCTCGATGTGATGCTGCCGGGGCTGGACGGCTGGCAGATCATCGAGGTATTGCGCAAGAAAAGCGACGTGCCGATCCTGTTTCTCACCGCCCGCGATGGCGTGCAGGATCGCATTCACGGTCTGGAGCTGGGCGCGGACGACTATCTTATCAAGCCGTTTTCCTTTACCGAGCTGGTGCTGCGTTTGCGCACCTTGCTGCGCCGCGGGCCGGCGCGCGAAGCCGATCATTACGCCATCGCCGATCTGCAGTTGGACGTATTGCGCCGCCGGGCGGTGCGCCAGGATCAGGTGATCCCGTTGACCAACAAGGAGTTCATGCTGCTGCATCTGCTGGTGCGGCGCGAAGGCGAAGTGCTGTCGCGCACGCAGATAGCCTCTCAGGTGTGGGACATGAATTTCGACAGCGACACCAATGTGGTTGACGTGGCGATCAAACGCCTGCGCGCCAAAATCGACCGGCCGTTCGACGTCAAGCTGATCCACAGCGTGCGCGGCATCGGCTATGTTTGCGAGCCGCGCTCGTGAACGCCCGCGCTTCACGTCGGCCGGTGTCGCTGACGCTGCGCACCGCCATGTTGTTCGCGCTGGTGGCCGCCTGCGTGGTGAGCGGGACGGGCTGGTATCTGTTCGGCGCCATGCGTCAGGAAATGACGCTCCGCAGCGATCTGCAGGTGACCGGGCGCATCGAGTATTTCCGCCATTTACTGGGGCAGCGCTTTCCTTTGGCGCGTCTGACCGCCAATAACGGCCTGTTCGAAAATATGCTGGGCAATGAACAGGACGTGCTGATTTTCCAAATCCCGGGGCAAAAGCCGCTCATCAATGTGAATCCGGCCAGGGTGGCCCTGCCGCCGATCGCGCCGACGCCGCCCGAACAGGCGCAGACGCTGGCCGCCGTGCGCGGCGGGGAAACGGCGCAGGGGGTGCCGCTGCGCGCGGCGTCGGCGATGGTGCGCCTGGAAGACGGCAGTTTGCTGCAGATCTCCGCCGCGCACGTGATGGTCAACGAGCAGAAGATGCTGGCGCGTTACCTGTGGCGCATTGTCGCGGCGGTCATTGTGGCTTTCCTGCTGATTGCGCTGCTGGGCTATGGGGTCATGCGCCGGGGATTGAAGCCGCTATGGCGCATGGCGGCGCAGGCGTCGCAGATCGCGCCCAATACATTGTCGACGCGCCTCAGCGAACAGGGGGCGCCGAAGGAATTGCAGCAGCTGACCCGTTCGTTCAATGCGATGCTCGATCGGTTGAATGAAGGTTATCAGCGGCTGACGCAGTTTTCCGCCGATCTGGCCCATGAGATCCGCACCCCGGTGGGCGCGTTGATGGGCCAGTGTCAGGTGGCGCTGTATCAACCCCGCAGCGTGGAGGAGTACGAAACCCTATTGTCGGACAATATGGATGAGCTGGAGCGTATTTCGCGCATGGTGGAAAACATCCTGTTTCTGGCGCGCGCCGGTGAGGCGCAGTCCGCGCTGAACTACAGTCGTCTGGATGTGGCGGCAGAGCTGCGGCGGGTGGCGGATTACTTCGAAGGGCTGGCGGAAGAACGCGGCATCGCGCTGAGCTGCGAGGGGGAAGGCGAGCTGAAGGCGGACGCGATGTTGTTCCAGCGGGCGCTGAGCAACCTGGTGGCCAACGCGGTGCGTTATGCCGACGAAAACAGCCTGATCGTCCTGCGGGCTGAACGGCGCGCCGATGCCTGGTGGGTGCAGGTCATCAATCAGGGGCCGCCGATCGCGCCGGCACAGCTGGAAAAACTGTTCGATCGTTTCTACCGCGCCGATCCCGCGCGCAGCGCCGGCAGCCACGCCAGCGGCCTCGGGCTGTCTATCGTACGCGCCATCATGACGCTGCACGGCGGTGAGGTGCGCGCCGAATGTACCGGGCGCGCGTCTGCCGCCAGCCTCATTTTCAGCCTGCGGTTCCCGCTCGCGCAATAACCGTTGTGCCGGACTCACGCGGCGGAATGGCAAAGCGGAAGCAGGCGCCGCTTTGCGGTTGTTCAATCAGTTGGATGTCGCTGTCGTGCAGTTGCAGAATGCGCCGCACGATCATTAACCCCAGCCCGCCGGCGGGGCGTCGGGCGCCGCTCAGGATCGACGGCCGCACGAACAGATCGGCGCGCAGCGTCTGCGGAATGCCGGGGCCGCTGTCGCTGACCTGCACCATCACCCGACCTTCCTGCCGCCACAGCCGCACGCCAATGTCGCCGCCGGGCGGCGTATGGCGAATGGCGTTGTCCAGCAGGTTGGTCAGCACCCGCTCAATCATGCTGAGATCGGCGAACACCGGTGGAATGCCGGGAGCGATGTCGGCGTGCAGCCGCTGATTGCGCGCCTCCGCCGCCAGCTCGAACTTCTGGAACACGTCTTGCAGCAGTTCGCTGAGGGAGAAGGGTTCTTTCTGCGGTTTCACCACGCCGTACTCCAGCCGCGCCAGCTCGAACAGCTCCTGCGCCAGCTTGCCCACCTTGCGGCTCTGCGCCAGCGCGATCTCCAGATAGCGGCGCCGTTCGGTGTCGCTCAGGGTGGCGGCCTTGACCGACAGCGTTTCCAGATAACCGTGCAGCGAGGTGAGCGGGGTGCGCAGATCGTGCGAGACGTTGGCGATGAATTCGCGCCGCAGCCGATCCTGCTGCGCCAGCGTTTGCCACTGTTCGGCGAGACGCTGCGCCATGCGGTGAAAGGCCTGTTGCAACTGACTGACCTCGTCGCGCCCGGCCGGCGCCGCCGGCAGCGCTGCGTAGGCCTGCACCGCCTCGATGCCGCCGCTGTCCAGCGCATTGACCTGGCGGGTCAGGCGCCGGATGGGGCGAGTGACCCAGTAAAACGCGAAACCGCCGGCCAGCAGGCTGAACAGCACCATCACCCCGGAGGTCCACAGCGCCATCCTGACCGCCGAGTTGAACTGGGCGTTGCTGGCCAGCGCCGTGTACTCTTCACCGAGCAAGACCACATACAGATAGCCCTCGACCCGGCCGTCGACCTTCAGCGGCGCAACGCTGAACACCTTGCGCCCGTCCGCGCTGCGCGGATCGTCGCCGTACACCGGCATCTGCGCGCCATCGAGCAGCGCCTGCAGCGGCGCCAGCGCGACCCGCTGCCGCTTCAGATGCCCGGCCGGCGCGGCGTTGCCGATGATTGCGCCCTGTTTGTCGAGCAGATAAACCTCCACGCTGGGGTTCACCGCCATCAGTTGGTCGAACAGGGTATGCACCGCCTGCGGATCCGGCCCGTTCACCCCCAACAGCGGATTGCTGTCGGCGATATGCTGCGCCAGGTTGCCGGACAGGCGCTGGATCACCGCCTGGCTGTACTGGGTATTGCTGCGCACCTGCATCCAGCCGGAAAAGGCGCAGCCGATGACGATCAGCAGCGCGAAGATCAGCGTGAGGCGCTGCGCTAACGTAAGGTTTTTCATGGCTCACTCTTGCGGCGCGGCCGCGAATTTATAGCCCATTCCCCACACCGTGAGGATGCGCTCGGGTTCCGCCGGATTGCGCTCAATCTTGATGCGCAGCCGGTTGATATGGGTGTTGACGGTGTGCTCATACCCTTCGTGCTGATAGCCCCAGACCTGATTCAACAGGCTGAGGCGCGAGAACACCTGGCCCGGGTGGCGGGCGAAAAAGTACAGCAGGTCGAATTCGCGCGGCGTCAGCTCGATCGGCTGTTGGTGCAGGCGCACCTCGCGGGCGATAGGATCGATGGTCAGATCGTTGAAGCTGAGCGCGCCGGCGTCCATGCGCAGGTTGCGGCTCATCGCCTCCTGGCGGCGAAACAGCGCCTTGACCCGCGCCACCAGCTCCAGCATGGAAAAGGGTTTGGCCAGATAGTCGTCGGCGCCCAGCTCCAGCCCCAGCACACGGTGCACCTCGCTGGAGCGCGCGCTGGTGATGATGATCGGCGTGTAGCGCGTCATGGTGCGCGCCCGGCGGCAAATCTCCAATCCGTCCACGCCCGGCAGCATCAGATCGAGGATCAAGGCGTCCCAGCCGCCCTGTTCCAGCATCGCCATGCCCTGATTGCCGTCGGCGGCGTGGCTGATGGCGTAACCCTCGTCACGCAGATGCAGCTGCAGCAGCTCGGCGATGTCGCCGTCGTCTTCGACGATCAAAATTCGTTTTGGCTTGTCCATTCTCATTACCGCTGATTGCCCGATTCTCTCTGAAGTCTACACAACCGCCATCGGCGGAGTTATCACATTTTATTTAACTCTGCGTGAGGTCTTGGGGAACAAATCCGGGGAATACTCGGTTCATCGCATCGTTAGCTGGCAGGAATCGTTATGAGCCTCACTCTCACCCCGGAACAACGACAGACCGTACATCCGCTGTGGCTGCGGTTAACGCATTGGCTGAATGCGCTGGCGATGCTGATCATGGTGACCAGCGGCTGGCGCATCTACAACGCCTCGCCGCTGTTCAACTTCAGATTTTTCAACGAGCTGACGCTCGGCGGCTGGCTGGGCGGCGCGCTGCAGTGGCACTTCGCCGGCATGTGGCTGTTTGGCGTCAACGGGCTGTGCTACCTGCTGCTTAACCTGAGCAGCGGGCGTTTCAAACGCAAATATTGGCCGCTCAGCCCGAAGCAGTTTCTCGCCGATGTCGGCGCGGCGTTGCGCGGCCGATTGCAGCACGCCGACCTGCGCCACTACAACATGGTGCAGCGCGTGGCCTATCTGTCGGTGATGCTCCTTGGCGTGCTGAGCGCGCTGTCCGGACTGGTGCTGTGGAAATCGGTGCAGTTTCCACTGCTGCGCACGCTGCTCGGCGGCTATGAAGCGGCGCGCTATATCCACTTTTTCGCCATGTCGGCGCTGGTGGCCTTCGTCGCGATCCATCTGGTGATGGTGGCGCTGGTGCCCCGCACGCTGTTGGCCATGCTGCGCGGACGCTAAGGAGTGAATGATGGAAAAGGATAAACAAATCATGACGATCGTTGAAGGGCAGGCGATCGTCAAAGAAGCGCAGCGCTTGTTGACCGCGTCATCCCGCCGCCGCTTTCTGCGCAACGGCTTGACGTTGGGCGGTATCGCCATGCTTACCGGCTGCGATCTCAGCGGCAGCGCCAACGTCGAGCAGGCGTTGAGCCGTATTTCGCGCCTCAACGATCGGGTGCAGGGCTGGCTGTTCAACGGCGATCGTTTGGCGCCGGTCTACCCGGAGTCGATGATCACCCGGCCATTCCCGTTCAACGCCTTTTACGCCGAGGAGGACGCGCCCGACATCAACGGCGACGACTATCGGCTGGAGGTGGCGGGGTTGGTGCAGGACAAGCGCGCCTGGAGCCTGCCGCAGCTGCATCGGATGGCGCAGGTCAGCCAGGTGACGCGTCATATTTGCGTCGAGGGTTGGAGCGCTATCGGCAAGTGGGGCGGCGTGCCGTTCGCCACCTTTCTCAAGGCGATCGGCGCGGATCTGAGCGCCCGCTACGTCAGCTTCAAATGCGCCGACGACTACTACACCAGTATCGACATGGCCACCGCGCTGCATCCGCAGACGATTATCGCGCTGACTTACGACGGCCAGATCTTGCCGCGCAAGTACGGCTACCCGATGAAGCTGCGCATGCCGACCAAGCTGGGCTACAAGAATCCGAAGCACATTCAGGTGATCGAGGTCACCAACCGCTTCCCGGGCGGTTACTGGGAAGACCAGGGTTACAACTGGTTTGGCGGCAGCTGAGGCGGCCGCCGGCCATTCTCCGGCACTCCGGTGCCTTTGACATGACGGAAGGAAATACCATGAAAAAGTTATTCGCAATGATGATGTGCAGCGCGCTGATGCTGGGCGTGGCCGGCGCCAACGCCGCGGACGGCATGAGCAAAGACGCGATGAAAAAGGACGGCATGAGCCAGATGTCGCACGACGGCATGGCGAAAGATGGGATGAAGAAAGAGTGCATGGGCAAGGACTGCATGAAGAAAGACAAGATGGGGAAAGACGCCATGAAAAAGGATGGCATGGCGAAAGACGGTATGGCCAAAGACGGCATGAAGAAAGACGAAATGAAAAAGGACGCGATGGGGCAGTAAGCCGCCGTACCCCGCGGCCGCAAGCGGCAAACCGCGGCGGCCGCGGGCAACATAAGGAGAGAGGACGATGTTGGCGACATGGCTGAGGCGCTTTCGGCGCTCGAACGGGGACGTTATCTTTATGCGCGCGGCGCTGGTGGTGATCTTCGCCGCCTTCGGCTACGCCAAGTGGTTTGATTACGAAGCGCAGGGACTGGTGCCACTGATCGGCAACAGCCCGCTGCTGAGCTGGATGCACCAGGCGTTCGGCATCCGCGGCGCCAGCTATGCGCTGGGCGTCGCCGAGTGGAGCTTCGGTTTGCTGCTGCTGGCGGGATTCTGGTCGCGGCGGCTGGGGTTGCTGGGGGCGATCGGATCGACGGTGACCTACCTGACCACGCTGACGCTGATCTTTTCCACGCCGGGCGCCTGGGAGCCCTCCGCCGGCGGTTTTCCCGCCATGGCCGGCGCCACCAGCTTTTTAATCAAGGATCTGGTGTTGCTGGCCGGTTCCCTGGTGCTGTTGAAAGCCGATTTGCCGGCCGAGCAGGCATAAAAAAGGGCGTAGCCTGGCTACGCCCTCTCGTTATTGATTGACCGTCACATATCCGGGAAGGTCAGGGTGCCCCCCGGCGCTTCGCGATGAATGTGCAGGAAGTTCAGGTGCTTCTCATACTGGTCGAGGATATCGCCAATCACCTGTTCCTTGCTGTAGTCCATCAGGTCGTTGCCCTGGGTGCCTTCCATCAGGAAGGTTTCCAGCCGGTAGTAGTGCGACTTGCCGGAGCGGGCGCGGTAGGTGAAGCCCGGCACCGAGTAGCGCATCGGCCAGATCTGATAGATAAAGTTCTGTTCCTCGCCCAGGTGCACCAGCAGCTCCAGGTGGTTCAGGCGTTCGTCTTCGGTCGGCGGCACTTCGCTGAACTCCACTTTCGCGCCGCGCAACTCCAGCTCGCGCGCCACGTCCTGCATCGCCGGACGGCAAACCTTATCCAACATTTTCTGCGTGTACTGCGTGCCCGGGTAGTTCATCACCCGCGACAGACGCTGTTTCCAGTTGAGCACGTCGTGGCTGGAGACCGGCACCGGCGCCAGGGTGCTGAGCGCGCTGGCCTTGCGGTAGTCTTCCACCCGCAGCGATTTATACAGCCCGGCCATCACGAAGAAGATCACGAAGCTGAACGGCAGGCCCATGATCACCGTGGTTTTCTGCAGCGCCGGCACGCCGTCGGTCATCAGCATGCCGATGGTCAGCAGGCCGATGGCCACCGACCAGAAAATCCGCAGCCAGTTCGGCGCATCATTATTGATGTCGGCCAGGCGCGAGGTGAAGTTGCCCAACACCAGCGAGCCGGAGTCCGCCGAGGTGACGTAGAACAGCAGGCCGGTGATGGTGGCCACCGAGGCGCTGAAGGTGAAGCCGGGGTATTGCGCCAGCAGGCTGTAGAAGCCGCGCTCCGGGAACTGCATCACTTCCTGAGCAAACTCGGCGTTGCCGTGGATGATCTGGTACAGCGCGCTGTTGCCGAAGATAGACAGCCACAGCAGGGTAAACACGAACGGTATGATCAGCGTGCCGACCACGAACTGACGAATGGTGCGCCCGCGCGAGATGCGCGCCAGGAACAGGCCGACGAACGGCGACCACGCCACCCACCAGGCCCAGAAGAACAGCGTCCAGTTGTTCATCCATTCCACCGGCCGATCGAAGGCGAAGCTGTTGAGCGTCATGCCCATAAAGCGGTTGACGTAATCGCCGACGTTAAGCACCAGCGCGTTGAGCAGGAACTCGGTGTCGCCGAAGAACAACACGAACAGGATCAGACCCAGCGCCAGCAGCACGTTCAGCTCGGACAGGATGCGGATGCCCTTGTTGACGCCGGAAGTCACCGAGATGGTGGCCATGATCACCGACAGCAGGATCAGCGAGCCCTGCACCGTCAGGTTTTCCGGGATCTCGAACAATACCTTGAGGCCGTAGTTGAGCTGCACCACGCCGATGCCCAGCGTGGTGGCGATGCCGAAGATGGTGCCGAGCACCGCGGCGATGTCCACGCTGTGGCCGATCGGGCCGTTGATGCGCTTACCGAAGATCGGGTACAGCGCCGAGCGGATGGTCAGCGGCAGATTGTAGCGATAGCTGAAGTAGCCGAGGGCGATGCCCATCAGCGCATACATCGACCAGCCGGTCAGGCCGTAGTGGAACAGCGTCCAGACCATCGCCTGGCGCGCGGCCTCCAGCGTTTGCGCGTCGCCTTCCGGCGGCATCATGTACTGGGTCACCGGCTCGGCGACCGAGAAGAACATCAGGTCGATGCCGATGCCGGCGGCGAACAGCATCGCCGCCCAACTCATCAGGCTGAACTCCGGTTTGGACTGTTCCGGCCCGAGCTTGATGGAACCGAAGCGCGAGGCGGCGATAAACACCACGAACACGATGTACAGCGTCGCCGCCAGCAGGTAGTACCAACCGAAGGTGGTCGATACCCAATTCAGCGTGCGGGTGATCCACTGCCCGGAGAAGTCGGTGAAAAAGATGGTCATCAGCGAGAAGGCCAGGATCAGCCCCGCCGAGGTGAAGAAAACCACAGGGTTGAGGCGGTCCTGCTGCGGTTTGGAGGAGGTTTCGCGTGTTGTCATCGTCATCCTCTGAACTGAGTAAAATCGTGCCGCTCCGCATTTCGGGGCGCGTTGGCGCCGCCGGAAAACGGGCGAATGAAGGCGGCGACCATCCCCATGGGAATGGCCTGAGTAACGCCGCTTTCGCCTGTTGCTGAAGCACCGGAGCGCTTCGCGGCGGGAACCGCTTACAGCCACTGATTTTGGTCAGATTCGTTAATTACCTCACAAAAATCAGCCAGTTCCACAACCAGATAGTACAAATTTTTAACCAGGCGGCAATAAAATATATGCAATTTTTATTGAACGTTCAATCAAAAAAAAGTTTAATAGTCCTCATGATGACCTGAATCACGGGCGAAACGGCAGTGAAATTTGCCCGCTGAGATAAGGCCGAAGTCGGTTTTGTGAGAGTCGAAATATGCCAAAGGTAGGAATGCAGCCAATCAGAAGGCAGCAGTTGATTGATGCCACGCTCGCCGCGGTAAACGAAGTGGGAATGCATGACGCCACCATCGCGCAGATCGCGCGGCGGGCCGGCGTTTCCAACGGCATCATCAGCCATTATTTCAAGGACAAGAACGGCCTGCTGGAAGCCACGATGCGCTATCTGATCAGCCATCTGGGCGAGGCGGTGAAGTTGCGTTTGCAGGCGCTCACCGATAACAGCCCGGCGGCGCGGCTGCAGGCGATCGTCGCCGGCAACTTCGACGACAGCCAGATCAACAGCGCGGCGATGAAGACCTGGCTGGCCTTTTGGGCCAGCAGCCTGCACCAGCCGCAGCTCAACCGGCTGCAACAGGTGAACGGCCGCCGGCTTTATTCCAACCTGTGCGCCGAGTTTCGCCGCGTCATGCCGCAGCCGCAGGCGCGGTTGGCGGCCAAGGGGCTGGCGGCGCTGATCGATGGGCTGTGGCTGCGCAGCGCGCTGCGCGGTTCGGCGTTCAATCAGGCGCAGGCGCTGGCGCTCACGACCGAATACATCACGTTCCAACTCCGGGGGCAAACGCCGCCCGGAGGCTAACTCAAGGAGATCCTATGTCCCGTTTTGGCTTGCAGAAGCTCTATATTCATGGCGCCTATGTAGACAGCACCGCTGGAAAAACCTTCAACGCCATTAATCCGGCGAACGGCGAAGTTCTGGCTGAAGTCCAGTCCGCCGGCGCTGAAGACGTCGATCGTGCGGTGGCCAGCGCGGCCAGCGGGCAGAAGGTGTGGGCGGCGATGACGGCGATGGCGCGTTCGCGCATCCTGCGTCGCGCGGTGGATATTCTGCGCGAGCGCAACGATGAGCTGGCGGCGCTGGAAACGCTGGATACCGGTAAAGCGATGTCGGAAACCACCGCGGTGGACATCGTCACCGGCGCCGACGTGCTGGAGTACTACGCCGGCCTGATCCCGGCCATTGAAGGCGAGCAGATCCCGCTGCGCGATACCTCGTTCGTCTACACACGCCGCGAACCGCTGGGCGTGGTGGCCGGCATCGGCGCCTGGAACTACCCGATTCAGATCGCGCTGTGGAAGTCCGCGCCGGCCCTGGCGGCGGGCAATGCGATGATTTTCAAACCGAGTGAAGTCACGTCGCTGACGGCGCTGAAGCTGGCGGAAATCTACACCGAAGCCGGCCTGCCGGACGGCGTGTTCAACGTGGTGACCGGCAGCGGCGCGGAGGTGGGGCAGTACCTGACCGACCATCCGGGCATCGCCAAAGTCTCTTTCACCGGCGGGGTGAAAACCGGCAAGAAGGTGATGGCCAACGCGTCGGGTTCGACGCTGAAGGAAGTCACCATGGAACTGGGCGGCAAGTCGCCGCTGATTATCTTCAACGACGCCGATCTGGATCGCGCCGCCGATATCGCCATGATGGCCAACTTCTACAGTTCCGGCCAGGTGTGCACCAACGGCACCCGCGTCTTCGTGCCGGCGGCGCTGCAGGCGCAGTTTGAGGCGAAAATTCTCGAGCGCGTGAAACGCATTCGCCTCGGCGATCCGACCGATCCGCAAACCAACTTCGGGCCGCTGGTCAGCTTCGCGCACATGGAATCGGTGCTGCGCTTTATCGAGAGCGGCAAAAACAGCGGCGCGCGCCTGCTGTGCGGCGGCGAACGCGTCACCCACGGCGAATTCGGCAAGGGCGCTTATGTGGCGCCGACGGTATTCAGCGACTGCCGCGACGACATGGAAATCGTGCGCGAAGAGATCTTCGGACCGGTGATGAGCATCCTCAGCTACCAGAGCGAAGAGGAAGTGGTGCGCCGCGCCAACGACACCACCTTCGGCCTGGCCGCGGGCGTGGTGACCCACGATCTGGCCCGCGCGCACCGCGTGATCCACCAGCTGGAAGCCGGCATTTGCTGGATCAACACCTGGGGCGAGTCGGCGGCGGAAATGCCGGTCGGCGGCTATAAGCAGTCCGGCGTTGGCCGCGAGAACGGCCTGACGACGCTGGAGCACTACACCCAGATCAAATCGGTGCAGGTCGAGCTGGGCGAATACGCCTCGGTATTTTAACTATCCCCGTCGTCTTTCCAGCTACAGCGTTGTTGGCTGCGAGCGCAGACCCCAGTCACTTACTTGAGTAAGCTCCTGGGGCTCTGCGCCCTTGCCGGCTAGCTGTAACTCGAAATCCATAGGGGAGATATCCTTTTTTGCATCCAAAACTGCCTTGATATATTCAGCATGCGGAATTCAAGCCATTCGCATCATTCAGGCATATGAATATTTAGGAGATAATGAATGGAATTTGACTACATCATTATCGGTGCCGGTTCCGCCGGCAACGTGTTAGCCACCCGATTGACCGAAGACGCCGACGTCAGCGTCCTGCTGCTGGAAGCCGGCGGCCCGGATTACCGGATGGATTTCCGTACCCAGATGCCGGCCGCGCTGGCGTTTCCGCTGCAGGGCCGCCGCTATAACTGGGCGTATGAAACCGATCCTGAGCCGCACATGAACAACCGCCGGATGGAATGCGGCCGCGGCAAAGGGCTGGGCGGTTCATCCCTGATCAACGGCATGTGTTACATTCGCGGCAACGCGATGGACTTCGACAACTGGGCCAAGGCGCCGGGTCTGGAAGACTGGACCTATCTGGACTGTCTGCCGTATTTCCGCAAGGCGGAAACGCGCGATATCGGCCCGAACGATTACCACGGCGGTGATGGCCCGGTGAGCGTCACCACGCCGAAGGCCGGCAACAACGAACTGTTCCACGCCATGGTGGAAGCCGGCGTACAGGCGGGCTATCCGCGCACCGACGATCTGAACGGTTACCAGCAGGAAGGATTCGGCCCGATGGACCGTACCGTGACGCCGAAAGGGCGCCGCGCCAGCACCGCCCGCGGTTATCTTGATCAGGCGCGTTCACGGCCGAACCTGAAGATCGTCACCCATGCGCTGACCGACCATATCGTGTTCGACGGCAAGCGCGCAGTGGGCGTCAACTATCTGCAGGGCGACAGCAATCAGCTGACCCATGCCAAAGCGCGCCGCGAAGTGCTGCTGTGCGCCGGCGCCATCGCCTCGCCGCAAATTCTGCAGCGTTCGGGCGTCGGCCCGGCGGCGCTGCTGAAAAGTCTGGACATCAACGTGGTGCACGATCTGCCGGGGGTGGGGGAAAACCTGCAGGATCACCTGGAGATGTACCTGCAGTACGCCTGCAAGAAACCGGTGTCGCTGTACCCGGCGTTGCAATGGTTTAACCAGCCGAAGATCGGTGCGGAGTGGCTGTTCAACGGCACCGGCATCGGCGCCAGCAACCAGTTCGAGGCCGGCGGTTTCATTCGCAGCCGCGCAGAGTTCGCCTGGCCGAACATTCAGTATCACTTCCTGCCGGTGGCGATTAACTACAACGGCAGCAACGCGGTGAAAGAGCACGGTTTCCAGGCGCACGTCGGTTCGATGCGTTCGCCGAGCCGCGGCCGGGTGCAGGTGAAATCGAAAGATCCGCGCCAGCATCCGAGCATTCTGTTCAACTACATGGCGACCGAACAGGATTGGCAGGAGTTCCGCGACGCTATCCGCATCACGCGCGAAATCATGGCGCAGCCGGCCTTGGACGAATACCGCGGCCGCGAGATTAGCCCAGGGCCGGAGGTGCAGACCGACGAGCAGTTGGACGCCTTCGTGCGCGAGCACGCCGAAACCGCCTTCCACCCGTCCTGCTCGTGCAAGATGGGCGAAGACGAAATGGCGGTGGTCGACGGCCAGGGCCGGGTGCACGGCATGGAAGGATTGCGGGTGGTGGATGCGTCAATCATGCCGCTGATCATCACCGGCAACCTGAACGCCACCACCATCATGATCGCCGAGAAGATCGCCGATCGCATTCGCCAGCGCACGCCGCTGCCGCGCAGCACCGCCGACTACTACGTCGCCGGCGATGCGCCGGTGCGCAAGCAGTAACCGACACGCCCTCTCGCCGTTGAGGGGGAGGGCCGCCGTAGCAAGCAACCCCTCTCCATATGCTCTTCCCCAAGGCGAGGGGGCAACTCTCTTTTATCCCTTATCCCATCATGCCGCCGGCAGCGAGATCGCCTGATCGAAACTGGTGGGCGTCGCCATGCGCCACATGCGGGCGTAGAACTCGCTTTTGATCTCCGGCTGCAGCAGCGCGCCGGGCTCCAGGTAGTAATAGATATCGGCGTACACCTTGATCTCGGTCGGCGTGATGCGGCGCAGCATATGGTGCGAGGTCAGCTGCTCCGGGCGGCTGACGCCGGCCGCCGCCAGCATGTCCGCCAGCGCTTTCACCGTATTTTGATGGAAGTGGTAGACGCGTTCCGCCTTGTTCGGCACCACCAGCGCCTTTTGCCGCAGCGGATCTTGCGTCGCGACGCCGGTCGGGCAGTGGTTGGTGTGGCAGCTTTGCGACTGGATGCAGCCGACGGCGAACATAAAGCCGCGCGCCGAGTTCACCCAGTCGGCGCCGAGCACCAGCACGCTGGCGATGTCAAAGGCGCTGATGATCTTGCCGCTGGCGCCAATCTTGATTTGGTCGCGCAGGCCGCAGCCCACCAGCGTGTTATGCACGAACAGCAGCCCTTCGCGCAGCGGCATGCCCATATAGTTAGAGAGTTCGAGCGGCGCGGCGCCTGTGCCGCCTTCCTTGCCGTCCACCACGATGAAGTCCGGCAGGATGCGGGTGTGCAGCATCGCCTTGACGATAGCGACGAACTCCCACGGGTGGCCGATGCACAGCTTGAAACCGACCGGCTTGCCGCCTGACAGCTCGCGCAGCTGCTGGATGAACTGCATCATTTCCAGCGGGGTGGTGAAGGCGCTGTGCGAAGCCGGCGAGATGCAATCCACGCCTTCCGGCACGCCGCGGGTGGCGGCGATTTCCGCATCCACCTTCTTCGCCGGCAGAATGCCGCCGTGGCCGGGTTTAGCGCCCTGGCTGAGCTTGATTTCAATCATTTTCACCTGCGGGCTTTGCGCCTGTTCGGCAAAGCGGCGCGGATCGAAATGGCCGTCGGCGGTGCGGCAGCCGAAATAGCCGCTGCCCAGCTCCCACACCAGATCGCCGTTGTTTTCGCGGTGATAGCGGCTGATGCTGCCCTCACCGGTGTCGTGGTAGAAGTTGCCCTTGGCCGCGCCGAGGTTGAGCGCGCGGATGGCGTTGGCGGAGAGCGCGCCGAAGCTCATGGCCGAAATGTTGAAGATCGACGCGGAGTAGGGCTGGCGGCAATCGGCGCCGCCGATGGTGATGCGGAAACTGGTTGGGTCGGCGGCTTCCACCGGCCGCATGGAGTGGCCGATGCACTCATAGCCGGTTTGGTAGACGTCCAGCAGGGTGCCGAACGGTTTGTCACCCATCTCATTTTTCGCACGGCGATACACCAGCGTGCGCTGGGTGCGCGAAAACGGGATCTCTTCATTATCCTGCTCGAGGAAATACTGGCGCAGTTCCGGGCGGATGAACTCGAAGAAGAAGCGCAGGCGGCCGATGATCGGGTAGTTGCGGCAGATGGCGTGGCGCTGCTGCGTGAGATCGTAGATACCCAGCACCATCAGGCAACCGCAGGCCAGGGCCGGCAGCCAGAACCACGGATGGTTGTGCATCATGATCAAGAAAACCAGGGTGAGCAAGATGCTCAGCACAAAGCAGGTATAGCGGCTGAATAAGGACGACTTCATAACATCTCCTGATGTTTATTTTAATCCACACGACATGACTCACGGATAATCCGTGTGCAAATCGTAACCAACAGGAGAGGATGTTGTGTGTCTGTTGCTGCTTTGTCGCTGGTTGTTACATTAATTTAACCTGGCGGAAGGGGGTTGCCGCGCGGCGTGCCGCGCAACAAGCCAAGATATTTATTTTCCGGCGACGAAGATGGTGCTCATGCTGCGCAGCCGCAGCTTTTTCATCGCGCTGTATTTTTGCGAGAAGATGGTTTTCGGGTGCGTGCCGCGTTTTTCCGCAATGTGCAGCAGGCTGTCGCCGCGCAGCAGATTGAAGATCACGTCGCTTTCCGCCGGGCTGAGCTCGCGGGTTTTCTGCACCCGAATGCCGCCCGGTTCCTTGCTTTCCAGCAGCCGCTGGATTTTTTCCTGCAGCGAATAAAGCGGAATGCGGGTAGAAACCAACTCAACGGAAATCCCCAGGATCGACAGCAGTTTCACTACGCGCTCGTCGTCATAGAACACCAGCAGGCGCGTCTTGCTGTTGTATTGCTGGTGCAGGGACACCAGGCTTTCTATCACGTTGACGCTCTGTTCCAGGTTTTGCGAGGTGAAAATCAGCGCGATATCGTGCTTGGTGATCTTCTCCGCTTTGGCGCCGCCATGCATGAAATCGGAAAACAGGCGGATATCGTACGCGCCGTAGTGTTTCTTCAGCAGCACCGACAGGCCAACATAGCTGTACTTACACTCACTAATCACAAGAACGTTGTTTTTAGACATAGGGCAAACACCAATACCGAGTTAAAAGTATTCAGCTGTAAGAAGCGAGTTCAAATCCTTGATGCTGGATTCCTTCCACAGCTTTCCCTGCAGTGCGTAATATGGCATTTCATCCAGCCATTTCTTGTGTTCGGGAGTTTCAACTCCTTCGATAATTACCTTGTAATGATTAAGGTAAAAGAAGCGCAGTAACGCGCGCATCAAGCCCTCGCCGCCGGACTTTTTCATAAAGTCCCAAAGCAAAAAACGGTCGAGCTTAACGAAGCGGAACTGGCTGTTGTACAACGCGGAAAAACCCGCGTAGCCAGAACCAAAATCATCGAGCCAAAATGAATAACTATTCAATGACGGATCGCCGTGCACGCGATCTTTCACCAGCCGGGTTGAATTCTCGCTGATCTCAAAATGAATACAGCGCAGGGCATTAATTCTTTCGGCAAAGTGAGTATTCGCCAGCGATTGCAGGGAATAATCGTCAACATTCAAAGTGGCTATCACTTGGTTTTCATGAAACCAGTGTTTGTATTTATCGATCAGATTGATCTGATCCATCAAAATCTCAATCCGGGTTGCGCTGTCGGCGTGACGAAAGAACTGTTCAGGAGAAAAATGGGCGTATTCGCTATTAAACGTAAAGCGAGACAGACATTCAACGGCCAGCAATTGTCCCGATTTCGCGAACATTGGCTGAAAAACATAATTAATGCCGTTATTTTTCTCTCTGAAAGAACCGCTCATTTCCCAATCCTTGGATTGATATTTAACTTGTTGATTTTAAATGGTTAAAAAGAAAGTTACTCCAGGTTTATTGGTAAATTTCTTATTTAAAGCGTCAGGAAGGCCGAAACGTGTCGACAGACCATTAAACGCGTAATTCGTGCCAAAGTCCAAACGTCGCAATATGTTACTAAGTGTAAATATTCGGAATAATATTCTGATTTTCAGGCCTTAACGCAAAATCTTGAACTCTGCAGCTTTCCCAAACACAGATTATTCCTATTCATATGAATCGTCAACATCGATCGATAGGTATCCGCCGATAGTTTATTCCTATCAAGAGGGGGCTTATGAATGTTTTAAACGATTTAACATTAAGAATATGCTTAGTCTATATTTCGTCCGGCAATGAGTTCATCGAGGCAACGCTCCTTTTCAGCAAGGGAGTGCTATCGCTGAGTGTATGCTCAGTGGCGGCAATATATATATAAGCCCGCCACTGAATCGATTATTTTATTGTTCTATGGAGCTGGAAATGAAAAAAGTATTATTGCCTTTGGCTGCCCTGGTATTGTCTGCAACTGCTTCCAACGCAATGGCAGCAAACGGCAACGTTAAATTCACCGGTGAAATTGTACAGTCCACCTGTAAAGTTGTTGATAAAGACCAGAATAAAGAAGTTTACCTGGGTAAATATCCTACCACCGCTTTCCCAACTGCCGGTTCTACCAGCGGTGCTAAAGCTTTCGATATCAGCCTGGAGAAATGTGAAGCGGGTAACTACACCCTGCGTTTCGACGGTAACACCCCAGCCGGCCACCCAGAGCTGTTGGCTGTAACTGGCGGCGCGACTGGCGTTGGCGTTGAAATTCTGGATAACAACGGTTCTACTCTGCCAATCTCTCAGGAAGTGGCTACCCCAGCTACCGTAACCGTTGCTGCTGATGGCGATAACCCAGGCGCTGCGACTTTCAACCTGCGCGCTCGTTACAAATCCTTCCAGGATCTGGTAACTGCCGGTCAGGCAAACTCTAACGCTACCTTCACCATCGAATACAAATAATTCGCTGGCAGGATAGATAGAGTTATTGGCCAAGGATGGCTAAATTTTGAGAGTTGAGACATTCCGATGAAAAAAATTCTGACTGGTATTTTATTCGCATTCTCTGTTAATGCCTTTGCCGGCATTCAGGTTGATGCGACGCGTGTCATCTATAACAGTGCAAGTAAATCCGCATCGCTCTCAATCAGCAATGACAGCGACGATACCTACATGGTGCAAACCTGGCTGGATACTGGCGATGCAAGCCAGATGCCTAAGAATTTGCCGATCGTGGTGACGCCACCCATTTTGAAGCTGGCTGCCAAGAAAGACGCCATTTTGCGTTTTATCTATTCCGGCAGCGGTTTGCCGCAGGACAGAGAATCTCTGCTCTGGGTCAACGTACAGGAAATTCCGCCAACGCCTAAGCAAGATAACGTGCTGCAGGTGGCGATCCGTACCCGTATCAAACTGTTCTATCGCCCGGATTCGTTGAAAACCAACCTGCAACAGCAGGCGGAAGCGCTGAAGTGGAAGCGCCAGGGCGGCAATTTAGTCGTGACTAACGATGGCCCGCTGTTCGTCACGCTGGGCGTGCTGAACCTGAAGAGCGGCGGCAAGAGCTGGAAAGTGAACGCCGACATGGTCAAGCCACACGACAGCCTGCGCATCTCCCTGCCTCAGGGGGCGCAATCAGCCAACACTATGTCGTTTACCTATATCAACGACTATGGCGGTCACACCGAGATTAAAAACGTCGCACTGAATTGATTTGAAGCACTTCAAGGAATGAAAGAAATGGCACACAAAAGAATAACAACCCTCGCGCCAAAACGTTTGGTGAAGCTGATTAATGGTGTAATTTATTTTTCTGCTGTGCCTTTTTCATTCTCACAGATGGCCATGGCGGAGGAGCAGTTCAACACCTCCTTCATCCATGGCGATGACAATATCGCCCAGGTGGCGTCGTTGGCCAGCGGGGATGATATTCTGCCGGGTAAATATCCGTTTGATATCTATCTCAACGGGCAGCGTATCGATCACCGCGAAATCGAGTTCAAGAAAGAATCCAAAGACTCTCCGGTAGCGCCGTGCCTGACGGCGGTGGACTACCAGGATTACGGCGTAAAGCTGCCCGGCGATCTGACCACCGCCGGTGCCGCGCAATGCTACGCATTGCCACAACAGATCTCCGGCGCCAAGCTGAGCTATGACGCCGCCGTACAGCGTATGGATCTGGAAGTGCCGCAGGTGTTTCTGATCCCGCGCCCGCAAGGCGCCATTTCGCCGAAAGTTTACGATCGCGGCATCAATGCCGGCTTTGTTAACTATAACTTTAGCGGCACTCATAACCGCTACGGCAACAACCAGAACGACAAGACTTCCGACTATTACTTCCTGAGCCTTAATAATGGCCTCAATATTGGCGATTGGCGCCTGCGCAACAACTCGACGTTGAACCAACAGTCGGGCGCCGGTACGCATTGGAAGAACATTTCCAGCTGGGCGGAAACGGACATCGTTTCTCTGCGCAGCCGTCTGGTGATCGGCCAGACCAACACTAATAACAATGTTTTCGACAGCATTCAGTTCCGCGGTGTGCAGATGTCCAGCGCCGACGACATGCTGCCGGAAAGCCAGCGCGGCTATGCGCCGGTGGTGCGCGGTGTGGCGACGACCAACGCGCGCGTTGAAGTGCGTCAGAACGGCTATACCATTTACAGCACCAACGTGCCGCCAGGGCCGTTTGCGCTGACGGACATTTTCCCAAGCACCCTGAGCGGTAACCTGGACGTGACGGTTATCGAAGCCAACGGTTCGAGAACCTCTTTCGTCGTGCCGTTCTCCTCGGTGCCGAACATGCTGCGCGAAGGGATTTGGAACTATCAGCTGACCGCCGGTAAATACCACGATGGCACCAGCCGCTATCAGCCCAAGTTTGTCCAAGGCACCTTGTCGCACGGTATGGCGTATGACATCACGCCTTACGGTGGCGTGCTGGTGGCGGAAAACTACCGTTCAGCGGTCGTGGGCCTCGGTAAAAACCTGGGGAACTGGGGGGCTGTCTCTTTTGATATGTCCTATTCCGACACCAACCTGGTGAACGGCGATGACAAGCAGGGGGAGAGTTTCCGTTTCCTGTATTCCAAGTCGCTCAACGATTGGGGGACGGAATTCCGCATTGCCGGTTACCGTTACTCGACCTCCGGCTATTATGATTTCTCCGATGCGGTTGCCGAGCGCGAACGCTATGAGAACGGTTATTACCGTAACGATTACTACGATCAAAACGATCGCAACCTGGGCGTGCCGGACTGGGCGGAATCTCGCCGTCGCAGCTATTACACCAGCCGTTTCAACAACAAACGCCAACGTGTTGAGCTGTCTGTCAACCAGCGCATCGCCGGTAATTCGACGCTGTACGCCAACGTCAGCAACCAGTCTTACTGGGGCGGATCCGGCGAAGACCGCACCGTACAAACCGGTTTCAACAGCAGCTATAAAAATATCAGCTATGGCGTCTTCTATCAGGACAGCCGCAGCAACTACGGCTATAAAGACCGTAGCGTCAACCTGACCGTATCGATTCCGTTCAGCTTCTTCAGCAAGGATTCGTCGGACATGACCGCCAGCTTCAACGCCGGCCACAGCAAGCAGAGCGGCAATACCTACAGCGCCGGCCTGAGCGGCACCGCGCTGGATGACAACCGCTTGAACTATGCGGTGCAAAGCGGTCATGATCGTTATTCGGGCCAAACCAGCTCGGCCAACGTCGGTTATCAGGGCAGCATGGGGACCATCAATGCCGGTTATAGCTACAGCAAAGATTATCAGCAGTCTTCGTTGGGCGTGGCGGGCGGCATCGTCGCACACTCCGGCGGCGTGACGTTGACCCAGCCGCTGCAGAATACGTTTGTGCTGGTGGAAGCCAAAGACGCCAAGGGCGTTCGTATCGAAAACCAACCGGGTGTCGCCATCGACCGCTTCGGTTACGCGGTGATGACCTCTGCGTCGCCATACCGCCATAACCGCGTGGCGCTGCGCACCGAAGATATCGGCAACGGCCTGGATATCCCAATGGCGGCGAGAGACGTGGTGCCGACTTACGGCGCAATCACCCGCGTGAAATTTGAAACGCACACGGGCCAAAGCCTGTTGGTACACAGCAAGATGGCCGACGGCAGCGTACCGCCGATTGGCGCCAACGTCTTCAGTGCGGACGGCAAGAACAACGGTACTGTCGGTACCAACGGCGATATTTATATTTCAGGGGCTTCCGCAGGGGATCGCCTGCTGGTGAAATGGGGCAACGACGCGGGCGAAAGCTGCTCACTGGTGGTGCCGGAATTGAAAGCGGCGACCGAACAGCTGATGGGTTATCAGGAACTTTCGCTGACCTGCGGAAAACCGTAAAAGGAAAGGATATGTCTTCTTTGTTAAAGCACAAGAATCTCGGGTTGGCGGCTGGGCTGCTGGTCACGCTGGGCGCGTTTTCGCAGAGCAGCTATGCGCTGTCGTGTAAGCAGAACGGCAGCATTCGCCAGGATATCGTGCTGGATAAAGCCATCAAGGTGTCGACCGCCAATACCGCGCCGGGCGCGTTGCTGTGGCGTTCGCAGACCTTTACCTCGACCTTCCAATGTACGGATGACTGGAACAACCCGAAAGGGGAAAATGCCTACCTGTACTGGGATCCGCAGTCCCGGATGAGTCAGATCCATAATTCGATCGAAGTGGGTGTCACTTATCAGGGGATCGATGTCAAACCGACTAAAGGCGCACGTCAGGACGTCGGTCCCGGCACGGAATGCCGCCGTTCGGGCAGCCGTTGTTTGTCTCCGGCCAGATCGCTGACGGTAACCGTGTCTTACGCCATCTATATTAAAGCAACCGGCAAGGCGCCGCCGGCCGGCGGCAAGATCAACGACAACAACTCGTACTCGGTATTTCAGGTTGATGGCGTCGGCGGCTTGAACGGCACGCCGAACAGCAACTTTAACGCCTACATTTCCGGGCTGGGCAACATTCAGTTTATTTCCTGCAACCCGAAAATCACCGTGGTGGCCAACAACGGTTCGACGGTGAACTTCGGCACTATCCCGCGTCAGAATGCGGTGGTGGGCAAAATCGAGAAGCAGGTGCCGTTCTCGGTGGCCGCCAATATGTCCGATCCGACGACCGGACAGGACTGCCAGGGGGAGACGCTGCAGGCCAGCTTCAGCAGCACTTATCCGCTGCAGGATAACAGCGTGATCCTGCCGACCAGCGACAGCGGCTTCGGTATTTTGATCTCGCAGGCGGCGACGCCAAATACGCCGATCATGATGAACAGCCCGGTCGATCTGGGCCTGGTCAACGGCACCATCGTTGAAAAGAACTTTATGGCCAGCCTGAAATGGTTGAGCACCAACCCGAAAGTGGGGCCGTTCAGCGCATCGGCGAATATTGACGTCACCTTCAAATAATTCGGTGCCTGGTCAATAAAAGAAAGGGTTCAGTTCTCGCGAACTGAACCCTTTTTTGTGCCTTATACCGCGCTGATTAACGCAGCCCCATCCAGCTGGTGCAAACGCCTTCCGGCGGTTTGCCGGCGTACCAACGGGGCAGCGTAGGGGCATCATGGCGCGGTTCGGCCTGCATTTCTATCGGCTGCGCCGGCCATTCTGCGACGTCCCAGCGGGTGGTGCGGCGATACACTGCTGGGGTTTTGCCGAACTGTTTCTTGAAGGCGCGCGAGAACGAAGGCTGAGAGTCGAAATGGTATTGCAGGGCGATATCCAGGATCGGGCGTGGGGTGGAGCGCAGCGCCTGCGCCGCCTGCGACAGGCGCCGCTCGCGGATATAGCTGCCGAGCGCGTGGCCGGTGGTGCTGCGGAACATGCGCTGCAGGTGCCATTTGGAGTAGCCCGACTTGGCGGCGACGTTATCCAGCAGCAGCGGCTGATCCAGATGAGTTTCA
Organism: Serratia sp. JKS296; assembly: GCF_900215445.1. NCBI lineage: Bacteria > Pseudomonadati > Pseudomonadota > Gammaproteobacteria > Enterobacterales > Yersiniaceae > Serratia > Serratia sp. JKS296. Next base: position 3,488,258 of record NZ_OCMX01000001.1, on the reverse strand, counting down.
ATCCAGTCTAGTAAATCGTGAATGATATTGACGCGATCCATGGTTTTAGTTCTCCCGCAAAAACGACATTCAGGTCACAGTGACTTAGCTTAATTATCCAAGTATATTCTTTGATAATAGGCGTGAGTGCGCCGTTACGCAAGGGTAAACCGGGGGTAAAAAGGTGGCCAAAAATGCTCTTTGAATGGCAGGGAGATAAAAGAAAGGCCGCATAAAGCGGCCTTTTCAGTAGGAAGTGACGGAAAATCAGTTAGTTTCTGGTTTCACTTCAATGTAGTTCAGACCCAGTACGCTGCTGGTGTAACCGCGGATCTTGTTGGTCATCTCGATATCGCCGTTCAGCTTGTGGCCGTAGGACGGGATGATCTCTTTCAGCTTGCTCTGCCATTCCGGCGTTGCCACTTTGTCTTTGAACACGGTTTCCATCAGGTGCAGCATGATTGGCGCAGCGGTGGAAGCGCCCGGCGAAGCGCCCAGCAGAGCGGCGATGCTGCCGTCTTCAGAGCTGACGACTTCGGTGCCGAACTGCAGCACGCCGCCTTTATCCGCGTCTTTCTTGATGATCTGCACGCGCTGGCCTGCGGTCCACAGCTTCCAGTCTGCCTGCTTGGCGTCCGGGAAGTACTCTTTCAGCGCGGCGAAGCGATCGTCGTCGTTCATCATCAGCTGGCCGACCAGGTATTTCACCAAATCGAAGTTATCCAGACCGACGTGGGTCATCGGCATCAGGTTCGAGGTGCTCAGCGAGTGCATCAGATCGAACAGCGAACCGTTCTTCAGGAACTTGCTGGAGAAGGTGGCGAACGGCCCGAACAGCAGCACGCGCTTGCCGTCCAGCATGCGGGTATCCAGGTGCGGCACGGACATCGGCGGCGAACCTACGCTGGCCAGGCCATACACTTTGGCCAGGTGCTGGTTGGCGATCGCCGGGTTGGTGGTGACCAGGAACTGGCCGCCGACCGGGAAGCCGCCGTAGCCGTCGGCTTCAGGGATGCCGGATTTCTGCAGCAGGGTCAGGGACGCGCCGCCTGCGCCGATGAACACGAATTTGGCGTTAACGGTGGTTTCTTTGCCGTCGCGGTTCAGATCGGCAACGGTCACGCTCCAGGTCTGATCGGCGTTGCGCTTGATGTCGCGCACTTCGTGGCTCAGGTTCAGCTTGAACTTGTCGCTGGCGCTCAGCGCGTCAACCAGCTGGTGGGTGATCACGCCGAAGTTAACGTCGGTACCCAGCGGCATGCGGGTCGCGGCGATTTTCTGCGCCGGATCGCGGCCGTTCATCACCAGTGGCGCCCACTGTTTGATTTGCGCAGGGTCTTCGGAATATTCCATGCCGCGGAACAGGGTGCTGTGCTGCAGCGCCGCGTAGCGTTTACGCAGGAAGTTGACGTTGTCGTCGCCCCACACGAAGCTCATGTGCGGCACGCTGTTAATAAAGGATTTCGGATCTTTCAGGACATTGTTTTTCACCTGATAAGACCAGAACTGACGGGAGATTTCGAAAGACTCGTTGACCTTCACCGCCTTGCTGATGTCGATGGTGCCATCGGCTTTTTCCGGCGTGTAGTTCATTTCGCTGAAGGCGGAGTGGCCGGTACCGGCGTTGTTCCAGCCGTTGGAGCTCTCTTCCGCCACGCCGTTCATGCGCTCATACATGTCGATGGTCCAGGTCGGCTCCAGCTCATGCAGATAGGTACCCAAGGTGGCGCTCATGATGCCGCCGCCGATCAACACCACGTCGACGGTTTTATTCTTCTCTTCAGCCGCCGCCTGCTGCGTAACGCCAAACAGGCTGAGACTGAAAATCAGGACGAGTAATTTTCTCATTGAATTAAATCTCTTGTGTGTAAATTCTACTCATTGCAGGTGAAAGAATTTAGCGGGAGTTACCCTGGAAAATAATGAAGCCGACCGCCCGGCGTGAGCCGATAGGCAGCGATAATGCCTTTTTGTTAATAGGGTATTTAACGAAAAGTGAACTATTGCAGGCCGTCCGGATGCAAATTGATCGGTTCACGTTACTGGCGGGGTATTATTGTTTGCGAGAATGTTAAAAACTACTTTTGTAACTAAAAAAAATGAATATAAGCAAAAATAGGCCGGTTGCTGTCGCAGTAATAAACAAAGAGGGGGGAGAGGCCGTATAACCGCGTTATTTTAGGGGGTTAATTGTCGCGCAATTAAACGTTATTTCGTTATCACACAATAATTGCGGTTAAATTGCAAATACCTATCGGTAACCAATAATAAATGGCCGCCGTTGCGGGCGGCCATCGTGCGGAAGGCGGTTACTGGATGCCCATCGCATCGCGCATGGTGAAGAATAGATCGGTCTGATCGGTCAATCCCACCACGTTGGCGGCGTGCGGACCGTAGGCCGCGACGCGCAATTGGGTGCCGGTGTGCCCCTGCGATTCTTCTTCCGAGTTGCCGTAGCTGAGGGTCATCGGCGCGCCGTCTTTGGTGGTCAGCAGCTGGGTCAGGCCCGGCGCTTTGGCGCCGGCGGCGACGATCTGGCTGGAGTGCGCATGGTCGGCGGTGACGATCACCAACGTGTTGCCGTCGGCGCGGGCGAAGGCCAGCGCTTTTTGCACCGCTTCGTCCAGATCGACGGTTTCACCAATCTGCCCGCACGGGTTGGCGGCGTGATCCTGCTTATCTATCGACGCGCCCTCGACCTGCAGGAAGAAGCCGTTCGGGTTATCTTTCAACAGCGCGATCGCTTTTTCGGTCATCGCCGCCAGCGTTGGCGTGGCCGCGGTGCGCGCCGGGTTGTTTTCGCAGGTTACCGCCGGCTTGTCGAGGTTGCCGTGATAGCTGGCTTTCGGCCCCAACCAGCGCACCGGCATGTTGCCGTCGGCGAACAGGCCCAGCAGCGGTTTTTGCTGGTTGGCCAACGTAACGGCCTGCAGCTCATCCGCGTTGCTCACCCATTGGTAACCCTGCGCCGCCGCCTGATCTTTTAGCGATTTTCCTTGCCATTCGCCGCTTTTCGCCAGCTGGTTGAAGGACTTCGCGCCGCCGCCCAGCGTGACGTCGGCGCGGGTCTTCAGCAACTGCTCGGTAATGGAGCCGCGGCCGCCGTTTTCCAGTGCGTTAGTGGCGCATTTCTCGCTGGTTTCCTCCGGGCCGTAGCATTTGCGCGAGGTGACGTGCGACACCAGCGCCGCCGGCGTAGCGTCTTGCAACTCGGCGGTGGAGACGTTGCCGGTGGCCTTGCCGGCCGCCTTGGCGATCTCCAACAGCGTCGGCTGATCTTTGCCGTTCACGTCCACGCCGAGCGCGCCGTTATAGGTTTTCCCCCCGGTGGTCCAGGCGGTGGCGGAGGCGGCGGAATCGGTCACGTAATCCGGCTTGTGGGTTTTCTTGTCCAGCGAGTAGTGGGTGTATTGCCCGGTCAGCGGCAGGGCGTCGATGCCCTTGAAGTAACCGCCTGCGCCTTCAGCGTAGTTGCGCGCGGCGGTGATCTCGGAATCCCCCATGCCGTCGCCGATCAGCAGTATCACGTTTTTCGCCGTTTTGTCCGACAGCGACGCCTTCAGCGCGGCGGTCTGATCGCCGGCCAGACGACGGGCGCCGCCCGGTTCGGCGAGGTTGCCGCGCGCGGCGCGCTCGGTCAGGCCATCAGCATTGGGCGAGGTTTCCGCCGCGATGGCGGAGGAACAGAGCAGGGCGGACAGCACGGCGCCGGCGAGCAGGGATACAGCAGGTTGCATGGGGTAAGCTCCTTGTCGTAATACAACAATATAAATAACATCAAATTGTTACGTAAGGAGAGTAGAGCAGAGGGATGACAATTTTATGACAGCGAAAGGCGGGATGGCCCGGCGGCCACCCCGTTTGGCGTCTCAGGCCGTGCGCGCCGGAATAGCCAGCCCGCGCTGCACCGCCGGCCGCGCCAGACCGCGCTCCAACCACTGTGCGACGCGGGGGAAACTGTCGAACGCCACCAGTTCGCGCGCCTCATAGAAGCCGATCAGGTTGCGCACCCAGCCCAGCAGCGAGATATCGGCGATGGTGTACTCCGCGCCCATGATCCAGTCGCGGCCCTCCAGGCGCGTTTCCAGCACGCCGAGCAGGCGTTTCGATTCGTTTTTGTAGCGCTCCAGCGGCCGCTTGTCTTCATATTCGCGCCCGGCGAATTTATGGAAGAAACCGAGCTGGCCGAACATCGGGCCGACGGCGGCCATCTGGAAGAACACCCACTGAATGGTTTCGTAACGCTGCGCCGGATCCTGCGGCAGGAAACGGCCGCTCTTTTCCGCCAGGTAGAGCAGAATGGCGCCGGATTCGAACAGCGGCAGCGGCCGGCCGCCGGGGCCGTCGGGATCGATGATCGCCGGGATCTTGCCGTTCGGGTTCAGCGCCAGGAATTCCGGCGTCCAGGTCTCGTTGTTGCCGATGTCGATCAGGTGCGCTTCATAAGGCAGGCCGATCTCTTCCAGCATGATGGACACTTTGACGCCGTTCGGCGTCGGCAGAGAGTAGAGCTGCAGCCGTTCCGGATGTTGAGCCGGCCAGCGTTTGACGATCGGGAATTGGGTGGAATCGAGCATGGAAACTCCTCGGGTTGGCGGGGTCGCTTAAGCGTACCCCTAGAGTATTGCAGTAAAACTACCCTGTCGCCGGGTTACACCGTGAGGTCAAAATGTGCGGCCAGCGCTTTTTTACCGGCGGGGGTCAGCTGCAGCTCACGGCTGTCGAGCCGGCGAAGGATCCAGCCGCGTTGGATAAAGACGGCCAACAGCGCTGCGCCCAGCGCGCCGCCGAGGTGAGATCGGCGTTCGCTCCAGTCCAGGCACCCGCAGGCGAAGCGGCGGCGGGTGGGGGCGGGCGAGCAATCGACGCCCAGCCGCGTCAGCGCGGCCTGACCGGCGTCGCTTAACCGGTAGTCTTCTTCGCCGGTCAGCCAGTTCAGCGCATGCAGCCGATCGTGCAGCTTCACCGCCACCTCGCCCGCCATATGGTCGTAGCAGGTGCGAGCATACTGCAGCGAGGTAGGCGTGCTGCTCTTCACCGACGGGCGCGGCACGCCCGCCAGCGCCATCAGGCCTTCCAGCGCTGCGGCCACCGGTTGCCCGGCCAGCCGGAAATAGCGGTAGCGCCCCTGTTTGACGCAGGCAATCAGCCGCTGCTCCAGCAGTTTCGCCAGGTGTGCGCTGGCGGTAGACGGGGCGACCTCGACCGCCGCGCTGAGCTCGGTGGCGGTGTAGGCGCGCCCGTCCATCAACAGGCACAGCATGCGCGCCCGGGTGCGGTCAGCGATGGCAGCGCTCAGCGCCGCTAAACGAGCTTCTATCTCGATGTTATGCATACTTCGAGGTTAGACGAAGTATGACGGCGCGTCCATCGCTAGCCTGTGGCTATCGCATTCTGGAGCTGTGTGTCTGCGTTCGCTGGATATTGATGAGCGGGCGTTGAAATCGGTGCAGTGGCGCCGTTCGTTCAATGCGCGCGTGCCGGAATTTTACCGTTGAGAGGAGACGAGGATGATCGCCGTGATTTTTGAACTGCAGGCCGCCGACGGGCAGCGGGAGACTTACCTGGAGTTGGCGGCGGCGCTGAAGCCGCTGCTGGCGCAGATCGACGGATTCATTTCCATCGAGCGTTTTCAAAGCCTGGCCGATCCCGCGCGCCTGCTGTCGCTCTCCTTCTGGCGCGACGAGGCGGCGGTGCAGCAGTGGCGCAATCTCGAACAGCACCGGGCGGCGCAGGCGCGCGGCCGTGGCGAGGTGCTGGCGCAGTACCGGCTGCGGGTGGCGGAGGTGGTGCGGGACTACGGGCTGGAGAGCCGCGACCAGGCGCCGCAGGATAGCCGTGGCTATCACCGCACCTGAAAAAAGCCCGCCGGCGGCGGGCTTTCTTCGTCCGTTATTTCGCTTCGCTGCCCACCTTCATCGCCCCGGCGTAGCTGGCGCCCATCCCCCAGGCGGCGCCGTGGTCGCGGGCGATCTGCAATACGCCTCCCGCCGTGGCTTTGCGGCTCCAGTCCTGCTGCCATTCCAGCATCAACGCCACCCAGTTGATGGGCGTGGCGCCCGCCTGTATCAGGCGCTGCATGGCGTTGTTTTGGCTGTCTGGCGTAATGTCGCCGGTGACGTCCGACAGGATATAAACCTCATACCCCTCGCCCAGAGCGGACAGCGCCGGCAGCATCACGCAGCTGGCGGTCCACAATCCGCCGATGATGATTTTCTTGCGGCCGGATTGTTTGATCAGATCGACCACGCGCCGATCCTGCCAGACGTTGATGGCGGTGCGATCGTACACCTGCAGGTCCGGGCGTGCCTGCGTCACCTGCTGGAATACCGGCCCGGCGAAGCTTTTGGCGTTGGCCGAGGCCAGAATGGTCGGCACGTTGAACACCTTGGCGGCCTTGGCGATGCCGGCGGCGTTATTCACCAGATTGGTTTGATCGATAGAGGAAATGGTCATGCCGAACATGTCCTGCAGATCGACCAGCAGCAACAGGCTGTTGTCGGCGGTCAGCGGTTGCACATAACCCGCCTGGCGGCTATCGGCGGCGGGGGATTGCGCCAGCGCGGCGACGGGGGCGGTGGCGGCGCTCAGGCCGAGCATCAGGGCGAACAGGGTCTTTTTCATTATTAACTCCATGATTATCAGTAGATTAAATTCACTTCCCACTCAGGGAAGCGGTTGAATAAAGTCTACTGAGGTTGTTGAGGTTAATAATCTGTGTTTTATTGAATTAATAATTAACCTGTGGGACATAATATGGACGTGCTACTGACGATGCGCGCCTTTCGCCGCGTGGTTGAGCGCAACAGTTTCTATAAGGCGGCGGAGGATCTGGCGATCACGCCGGCGGCGTTGAGCAAGCAGATTAAGCAGTTGGAAAGTCGGTTGGGGACGCTGTTGCTGGTGCGCACCACCCGCAGCATGAGCCTGACCGAAGCCGGGCAGCTCTATTACCAGGAAGCCTGCCGGTTGCTTGGCGAGTTCGACGCGCTGGAGCAGACGGTTGCCGCCAGCGCGCAGCAGGTCTCCGGCACGCTGCGGGTCAATGCGCCGCTCTCGTTCGGCCTGACGGTGCTGTCGCCGCTGCTGCCGCCGTTTATGCAACGTTACCCGCAGCTGCAGGTGGAACTGACGCTGGACGACAGGGTATTGGACGTGGTGGCGGCCGGTTTCGATATTTCCTTGCGCATTCGCCGCCGACTGCCGGATTCTTCCCTCAGCGCCCGGGCGCTGGGTGACGTGCACCAGCGAATTTGCGCCGCGCCCGGCTATTTGGCGCAGCACGGCGTGCCGCAAACGCCCAATGACTTGCCGCGGCACAGCTGTCTGGCCTATTCCCTGGCGGAAAAGCCGGGGCAGTGGCAGTTCACCGCCGGCGAGGAGAGCCTGAGCGTGACGTTCACTCCCCGGCTGATCGCCAACAACAGCCTGATGCTGCGGGATATGCTGATGGCGGGACTGGGCATCGGTTCGCTGCCGTCGTTCGTGGCGGATCCCGAAATCGCCGCCGGCAGACTGGTGCGGCTGTTCCCTGAACAGATTGCCGACGTGCATCAGGTCTTCGCGGTTTACCCGACGCGCCGGCATCTGCAGCAGAAAGTGAGTTTATTCACCGAGTTTGTGCGAGAACAGGGATTGATGACGGCGAATTGACAACGGCGCACGGTTGTCATATTCCTTAGTTATGAAAAGATCCTATCGCCCATTCGCGCAAATTATTATCACCATGCTTCGTGTGGTGGGATAGCGCGTGTGTCGCCAATAAAAAACCCGCCGGCAAGGCGGGTTTTTTTATCCCCTTCCGGCAATGACCGGAGAACGGCATGAAAACCTACCCTGCAGTTTTACACCTGATGTGCGGCAAGGCCGGCGCAGGCAAATCGACGCTGGCGCAGCGTTTGGCGCAGCAACCGCAAACGCTGTTGCTGGTCGAAGATGCTTGGCTGGCGACGCTGTATGAACAGGAGATGGCCAGCCTGCAAGACTATGCGCGCTGTTCCGACCGGTTGCGGCGGGCGCTGGGCGGGCACCTCGTTCAGCTGCTGCGCGGCGGATGGTCCGTGGCGCTCGATTTCCCGATGAATACGCCGGACAGGCGGCGTTGGGCCAAAGCGTTGGCGGAGGAGGCCGGCGTCGCGCACTGCCTGCATTTTCTCGACGCCAGCCATGCGCAGTGCCTGAACCGGATAACGCTGAGAAATGCGCGCGGCGAGCACCCGTTTACACTGAGCGAAGCGGAGTTTGAACGCCTGGCACAGTACTTTGTTCCCCCGGCGGAAGAGGAAGGAATGACCGTCTTGCGTTATGGCGAACGGGACTGAAAACCGGCGCCATGACGGCGCCGGCAACAGGGTTAGGCTTCGGCGTTAAACGCGTTGTGGAAGGCGACCTCCGCGCATGGCAGCGCGCCCTGGAAGGCGATGGCGCGGAAGTAGTCTTGCGGCACGCCCGGCAGGGTCAGCGCGCTTTGCGCCTGGAAGCCGAAACGGCCGTAATAGTTCGGATCGCCCAGCACCACGCAGCCTGCGGCATGCCGTTCTTGCAGTTCGGCCAATAGCTGGCGGATCAGCCGGCTGCCGATCCCCAAGTTCTGACAGGCCGGCAGCACCGACACCGGCGCCAGCCCGTACCACCCGGCGGCGCCGTTGCTGAGCACGACCGGCGAGACGGACGCGTGCCCGATCGGTGTGCCATTTTGCTCGGCGACCAGCGACAGAGTGAGGGCTCCCGCCGCGCGCAGCGCATTGACGATAAACTGTTCGGTGTGGCTGCTGTGTTCGGCGTGCAGGAACGCGGCGGTGGTCAGGGTGGTGATGGCGCCGACGTCGGCCGGCGTTTCGTGGCGTAACGTGATGTTCATGGTTGTATCCTGATTAAAAACGCTGAACCGACCGGACTGCCTGCCCGGCCGGTATCGATGATTAACGGTTGTCCAGCTGCGCCCGCACGGCCTTGAGCCCGGCGAAGGTGACGCGATAAGGGCGCCCCTGGCGAGAGAGGATCAGGCGTTTGGTTTTGAGCTTGGTGAAAACGGCCAGCGAGCAGTCGGCCAGGCCGAGCCCTTCGCGGGTGTAGCATTCGACGTGGGTGACGCGACCGGCGTCGTTGCGGATGAAGGCGATATAGCCGCCTTTGGCCAACACGTGCAGCACGCGTTGTTCCGCTTTGGAAATGTTCATGTTGGGAGATCCTGTAATAACCCCAGATACGCGCATCCCCGCGCAAACGCGCGTCGGATACGTCAGAGTCCCTCGCCATACGGCAAGGAAGCGACTATCGGGTGGTTACAATCTCCAACATACAGGCCTCGGGCAGTGAAAAACGCCAGGGCGGCGTTTCAGCGCAGTTAATGTAGCCAATGGCCGGTTGGCTGTCAATTTGCCGGCGACACGGGCCGCCGGCGCAAGACCAATCAGAAAGGCTTGGTCGGCAAGTATTTGCCGTCCAGGGTGATCACCGCGCGTTCGCCGCCGTCCGGATCGGCGACCTTCTTGATATCCAGCTTGAAGTTGATGGCGCTGATGATGCCGTCGCCAAACTGCTCGTGCACCAGCGCTTTCAGCGTGGAGCCGTAGACCTGCAGCATTTCATAGAAGCGATAAATGGTCGGATCGGTCGGCACGCCGCCGGGAATGCTGCCGCGCAGCGGGATGGTTTGCAGCAGCTGCACCGCCTCTTCGTCCAGCCCCAGCTTGGCCGCCACCGTGCGCGCCGCCGGTTCCGGCAGCGCGTGCTGCCCCAGCAGGGCGGCGGTGACAAACGCCAGGCTGAGGCCGGTACCCTCGGCCAGCGCTTCGAACGTCAGGTTATGGCGGATCTTGGCGGCCATGATGGTGTCGGTGAGCGCTTCGCGCGGGGCGGCGTTGTGCAGAGAGTGTGTCATGTTAGCTCCTTATTGTCGGCTTAAAAACGGGCGATCGCCGGGGTGGCGGTCACCTCGGGATGGGTAGCGAGCGGCACGAAGCGGCGGGTTTCGCCGTCCAGCGCCTCGATAGCGCCGCTGGCGATGTCATAGACCCAGCCGTGCAGCGCCAGGCGGCCCTGATCCAGCGCCAGGGCGACGGAAGGGTGCGTTTTGATGTTGTTGAGCTGGGCGATGACGTTCTCGCGCACCATCGACGCGACCCGCGCCTCGTCGCAGGCGTGCGGATAAGCCTGATTGACCGCCTTGGCGGAATCGGCGTAACGCAGCCAGCCGGCGACCGTCGGCAGGTGATCCAGACACTGGCAGGTGGCGATGGCGGTCATCGCGCCGCAGTCGGAATGGCCGCAGATCACGATATCTTCCACGCCCAGCGCGGCGACGGCGTACTCGACCGAGGCGGTCACCCCGCCGGGTTCGGGGCCGAAAGACGGCACGATGTTACCGGCGTTGCGGATCACAAACAGATCGCCCGGCTCGCGCTGGGTGACCAGCTCCGGCACCAGGCGGCTGTCGGAACACGAGATAAACAGGGTGCGCGGGTTTTGGCGGGTCGCCAGCCGCTGAAACAGCGCCGTGCGTTCAACAAAGGCTTCGCGCTGGAACTTCAGGAAGCCTTCAATCACCTCTTTCATCCGTTTCTCCATTGGGTGTCGTTATGCGATGGCGGCATGATGAACGCTTCTGGCTATAGGGTCTAAGACCCATTTATAATGTCGGCTATAGGTTTTACTAATAGCTGGGGCGCTATGCTGCTGCGACACATCCGTTATTTTCTGGCCGTTGCCGAACAGGGCAACTTCACCCGCGCCGCCGAAGCGCTGCACGTCTCGCAACCGACGCTCTCCCAACAGATCAAACAGTTGGAGGATACGCTGGGAGCGCCGTTGTTCGATCGCAGCGGCAGAGCCGTGCGCCTGACCGACGCCGGTGAGGCCTGGATGCGCTATGCGCGGCTGGCGCTGCAGGATCTGGACGCCGGCGCGCGGGCGATCCATGACGTAGCGACGTTGGCGCGCGGCCATTTGCGGCTGGCGATGACCCCGACGTTCACCGCCTATCTGGTGGGGCCGGCGATCGATGCGTTCTACCGCCGCTATCCGGGGATTACGCTGAGCATTGAGGAGATGACGCAGGAGCGGATCGAGGCGCTGCTGGCGCAGGATAGGTTGGATCTGGGGATTGCCTTCGAGATGGCGCAGTCGGCGGAGGTAGAAGCCATGCCGTTGTTCAGTGAGACGCTGGAACTGATGGTCGGCGCCGATCATCCCCTGGCGGCGCGGCGTCGGCCGCTGACGCTGGCGGAGTGGCAACATCTGCCGCTGGCCTTGCTGAGCGGCGACTTCGCCACGCGGCAGTTTATCGATCGCTACTGCACACAGCTGGGATTTCGGCCGCAGGTGGCGGTGGAGGCCAATGCGCTGGGCGCCATTGTCGAGATCGTGCGGCGCGGGCAGCTCGCCACGCTGCTGCCGGCCGCGATTGCGCGCGAGAACCGGCAGTTGAAAAAGGTGGCGCTGGCCAACGCCATGCCGGCTCGGCAGGCGGTGTTGCTGCAGCGTAAAGACGCTTACCGCAGCGCCGCCGCGCAGGCGTTTATCGCCGTCCTGCAGCAACAGGGCGTTACGCCAACGCACCCCAGCGCTGCGTCATTCCCAGCAGATGCACCAGTCCGAAGCCGAGGCAAATCAGCGAGCTGACGACGATAAAACGCTGGCTGCGGCCGGTATCGCGCAGGGCGAAGGGGCCGGCGACACCGCGCAGCAGATAGATAAAGGTGATGATAAACAGCGCGGGCCGCAGCAGCGGCAGCGGCGCGATCAGGCCCGCGCCGGATAGCGCATACAGCGCCCAAATAAACAGCACCAGCGCGATACCGGCGGTGACGACGGCCGGGAACTTTTTACCCGCTTCCGCCGCCTTAATGAAGCGATCGCCGGCGCCGCACAGCCGATAGCCGCGCGGCCCGGTGGCGATCACCCAAATATGCAGCAGGGCGGCGATGGCGCTCAGCGCGGCGCCGATCAGCAGTGCGGTGTTATAGAGATGTGGCATGGTAAGGCTTCCCTGTCAGAAACGTGATTGGCATGAAGCGTAGACCAGAAAAGACGAATTAACCGAACGCAACAGGGAAGAGGAGCAAGTGATGAGAGTGGCGACAGGCATGCTGAGCGTATTGGCGCTGTGGAGCGGGCTGGCGATGGCGCAATCTGCAGCGCTGACGCTGCCGCGGGAGGATGGTTCGAGTATTCATTACTATCTGGACGCTGCGGTGCCCGGGCAATCGTCGGCGGCGCTGTTGGTGATCCTGCAAGGTTCGGATTGCAACAGCGTGCGGCATATCCGCCTGGTCACGCCGATGCGGCAGGTGTTACCCGCCGCAGACCTGCTGACGGTGGAGAAATACGGCATCGACGACACCTTGCCGTACCGCGAAGAGGTGCCGCGGCAGGATTGCCCGGACGCTTTCGTGCAGCATGATACGCCGCAGCGGCGGGTGAGCGATGTCACCCAGGTGCTGCAGGCGGTGAGTGCGCGCAACGGCTATCAAAAGGTCGCGGTGCTGGGGGGCAGCGAAGGGGCGGTGATCGCCAATCTGGTGACGGCCTCCTCGGGCCTGGTTGACGCCACCCTGGCGTTCAGCGGCGGCGGACGCTGGTTTATTGACGACGTGCGCCACAGCGTGGCCGACGCGCCAAAAGAAGAGAAAGCCGGGCTGAACGCATTTTTACAGCAGGTGCTGACGGCGCCGCCGTTCCCCCTGAACGCCAGCGATCATGGCTATGCCTGGTGGCATGGCATGCTGAACATCGATCAGCTTGCCACCCTGCGCAGCATCAAGACGCCGGTGCTGATCGTGCAGGGTGACCAGGATCGCGCCGTTTCGCCGGGGGCGGTCGGGAAAATGATCGCCGAGCTGCGGGCCGACGGCAAAACGAATATCACTTACCTGAATTATCCGGCTTTAGACCATGTGATGCGGCGCGAAAATGGCGAGAGTGAAATGACGCGGGTGGTGGCGGATATGCGCGCGTGGCTGGAGAAGCAGCTGCGCTGAGCGTCGGTATTAGGACAAACTATGTAATAATTGACGCGAGTTTCTTTGGACTGAGTGATCTGCTGCTCAATTGAACACAATGTTATTTAATCAGGGCTTCCGTCGTGTATTTTTTTAACCGCAAACCTGAAAATGAAATACCCTAAGAAAATTCCAGCTATGGAGGTCGCAACCCACAGATACTTAAAACTATCGTCGGAATAAAACATGAACCAGACAATGGCTAACAGCGAGAGGGCCACAACGCCGCACCCAATGCCCTGAATAATTCTGGATAAAGCCGCCAGCATAAAGTTCTTCATACGTTAACCTTTGCAAAAAAGTACTGACAAATTTGGTTGAATTTCTTTCGATCTCTTTCCCAAACCGAGACGGCATCCTCGAATGGTCGGACTTTGTTTTCTAACAGAAAGTACAGCAGATCGAGGTTTCCCAGGCGTCTGAGTTGATCATACATCCGTGAGTTTCTTGCCCTCAAGTCGCGTGATGTATAGACAGAGCGCGATATGCTTGCCCCAGCGGTGAGAATTGAGCCAACGGCAACACCGGAGACAAGCCGTGGGATGATTTGTTTAGAGAATATATATCCCATGTTTGCGGTGGCTAACTGATTAAAGGCGAATTTGCCGATGAGTTTGCCTGATGTTCTTATGGTCATGTCCTTAACATCTTCAAACTTGACCTTACTGGCGAAGTTTTCGATGAAGATATGAGCCACTTTCTCGATGCTTGCTTTATTGGCCAGGCCTGACTTGATGAGTCTGATAAATCGCTCTTTATCTTGCGAGTTTAACCATCTGTTTTCAGTATCAATATAGTCGTAGCCCAGGTAGTAGAAATCGACCGGTACGCTGATAAAACCTTGTGCAAACCCGCGCACTAAATTGCTGTCAATGTTTACGGCATCCGCCATGTCGTTGGCTATCTGCTTTGCGCTTTTCATAGAAATCCTTTTCAATATGAACCGCCGAATCTAGCAGACTTTTTGTACGCAAGCCAATGCCCACCGGCAAACGGCACCAGCCTGACGCTCAAAATGTCACCGAAACTTCCCGCGATCTCTGCACCCCGTTGTGGCATAATGCGCGCCAAATCACATTCCCTATGTATAAAGAGCGAGCGCTGTGTTAAGCACTAACAACATCACCATGCAGTTCGGCAGCAAGCCGTTGTTTGAAAACATCTCTGTCAAATTCGGCGGCGGCAACCGTTACGGCCTGATCGGCGCCAACGGCTGCGGCAAGTCCACCTTTATGAAAATCCTCGGCGGCGATCTGGCGCCGAGCGGCGGCAACGTGTTCCTCGATCCGAACGAGCGCCTGGGTAAACTGCGTCAGGATCAGTTCGCCTTTGAGCAGTACAGCGTGCTGGATACCGTGATCATGGGCCACACCGAACTGTGGGCGGTGAAGGAAGAACGCGACCGCATCTACGCATTGGCGGAGATGAGCGAAGAAGACGGCTATAAAGTGGCCGATCTGGAAGTGGCCTACGGCGAAATGGACGGCTACAGCGCCGAAGCGCGCGCCGGCGAACTGTTGCTCGGCGTGGGCATTCCGGTTGAGCAGCACTATGGCCCGATGAGCGAAATCGCGCCGGGCTGGAAGCTGCGCGTGTTGCTGGCGCAGGCGCTGTTCTCCGATCCGGAAATCCTGCTGCTCGACGAACCGACCAACAACCTGGACATCGACACCATTCGCTGGCTGGAAAACGTGCTCAACGAGCGCAACAGCACCATGATCATCATCTCGCACGACCGTCACTTCCTGAACATGGTCTGCACCCACATGGCGGATCTGGACTATGGCGAACTGCGCGTTTATCCGGGCAACTACGACGAATACATGACCGCCGCCACCCAGGCGCGTGAGCGTCTGCTGGCGGACAACGCCAAGAAGAAGGCGCAGATCAATGAGCTGCAATCGTTCGTCAGCCGCTTCAGCGCCAACGCCTCCAAATCCAAGCAGGCCACCTCGCGCGCTCGTCAGATCGACAAGATCCAACTGGAAGAGGTGAAAGCCTCCAGCCGCCAGAACCCGTTCATCCGCTTCGAGCAGGACAAGAAGCTGTTCCGTAACGCGCTGGAAGTGGAAGCGCTCACCAAGGGCTTCGATGACGGCCCGTTGTTCAGCAAGCTGAACCTGATGGTGGAAGTGGGCGAGAAGGTCGCGGTGCTGGGCGCCAACGGCATCGGTAAAACCACCCTGCTGAAAACGCTGGTGGGCGACGCGCAGCCGGACAGCGGCACCGTGAAGTGGTCAGAAAACGCCCGTATCGGTTACTACGCGCAGGATCACGAATACGAGTTCGACGACACCCTGAGCGTGTTCGACTGGATGAGCCAGTGGAAGCAGGAAAAAGACGACGAGCAGGCGGTGCGCAGCGTGTTGGGCCGTCTGCTGTTCAGCCAGGACGACATCAAGAAGAAAGTGAAGGTGCTGTCCGGTGGTGAGAAGGGCCGCATGCTGTTCGGCAAGCTGATGATGCAGCGCCCGAATATTCTGGTGATGGACGAACCGACCAACCACCTGGATATGGAATCCATCGAATCGCTGAACATGGCGCTGGAGATGTACGAAGGCACGCTGATCTTCGTCTCCCACGACCGTGAGTTCGTCAGCTCGCTGGCGACGCGGATTCTGGAAATCACCCCGAACAAGGTGATCGACTTTACCGGCAACTACGAAGACTATCTGCGCAGCCAGGGCATCGTATAACTCTCGCGGCAACGCATCAGGGCGGGAATTATCCCGCCCTTTTTTTATCCGTCATTCCCCGCCGCACACTTCGCAGTGCGGATCCTTCGGCAGTTTCATTTCGCGGAACTGCATGCTCATCGCATCGAACATTAACAACTTGCCGCGCAGCGGCTGACCATAGTCGGCCAGCAGCTTGATCGCTTCCATCGCCTGCAGGGTGCCGATGGTGCCGACCAGCGGCGCCATCACGCCCGCTTCGACGCAGGTGAGGGCGCTGTCGCCGAACAGCCGGCTCAGGCAGCGGTAGCAGGGTTCGCCCGGCTGATAGGTGAACACGCTGAGCTGGCCTTCCATGCGGATCGCCGCGCCGGAAACCAGCGGTTTGCGCTGCGCGTGGCACAGGCGGTTCAGCGCGTCGCGCGCCGCCACGTTGTCGGTGCAGTCCAGCACCAGATCGCAGGCGGCGATCTCTGCCGCGACCGCGTCATCTTCCAGACGGCCGTCGATGGCGTCGATGCGGATATGCGGATTGATGGCGCTCAGTTCCTGCCTGGCGGAGGCGACTTTGCTCTGGCCGATGCGATCGTCGCGGTGCAGGATCTGGCGCTGCAGATTGGAGAGCGAGACGGTGTCGAAATCCACCAGCACCAGATGGCCGACCCCGGCCGCCGCCAGATATGGCGCGGCGGCGCAGCCCAACCCGCCCAGCCCGGCGATCAGCACGCGGGCGGCCTTCAGCTTCTCCTGGCCGTCGAAGTCAAAGCCGCGCAGCACGATCTGGCGGTTGTAGCGCAGCGCTTCGGCGTCGGTCAATTCCGGCAACATGTTCAGCTCCTCAGCAGGGCGTTGAACGGCTCGATCTCCACCGTTTCACCCGCCGCCACCGAACCGCGTTCGCGCTCCAGCACGATGAAACAGTTGCCCTGGCTGTAGGAGCTGAAGACGTGCGAGCCCTGGTGGCCGGTAGTGCTCACCTCCAGTTCGCCCGCGGCGTTGCTGCTGAACACGCCGCGCTGAAAATCGAGGCGGCCCGGCGATTTCTTCAGCGACGTCAGCGCGCGGGCGCGCAGGCGCGGCGGCAGGCGCCAATCGCTGTGGCCGGCCAGCTTCGCCAGCAGCGGTTGCACCAGTTGGTAGAAGGTCAGGGCGGCGGAAACCGGGTTGCCAGGCAGGCCGCAGAACCAGGCGTGGCCCAGTTTGCCGAAGGCGAACGGTTTGCCGGGTTTGATCGCCAGCTTCCAGAAGCTGACCTGGCCCAGTTCATCGAGCATCTGTTTGGTGTAGTCGGCTTCGCCGACCGAGACGCCGCCGCTGCTGATCACCACATCGGCTTGGCTGTCCGCCTGTGTGAAGGCGTCGCGCAGCGCATCGCGATCGTCGCGGATAATGCCGAGATCGAGCACTTCACAGCCCATCTGCTCCAGCATCAGGCGCACCGCGAAGCGGTTAGTGTCGTAGATCTGGCCCGCCTGCAGCGGCTGGCCGACCGGCTGCAGCTCGTCGCCGGTGGAGAACACCGCCACCTTCAGCTTACGCATCACCTGCACTTCGGCGACGCCGAGCGAAGCCAGCAGCGGCAACTGCGCGGCACCCAGCTTCACGCCGGCCGGCAACACGCTCGCGCCTCGACGAATGTCTTCACCCGCCAGACGGATATTCTGGCCGGCTTCTGCCGGCGCGGTAAAACGCACGCCCTGGTCGCTCACTTCTGCCTGCTCCTGCATGATCACCGCGTCCGCCCCGGCCGGGATCGGCGCGCCGGTCATGATGCGCACGCAGCTGTTGGCCGGCCATTCACCGTCGAACGGCGCGCCGGCGAAAGCTTTCCCGGCGACCGGTAGTGGCGCATTGGCCGCCAGATCGGCGAGGCGCACCGCATAGCCGTCCATCGCCGAGTTGGCGAACGGCGGCACGTCGAGCGGCGAGACCACCGGCGCGGCGGTGATGCGGCCGGCGGCGGCGGTCAGCGCGACGGATTCGGCCTGTTGCAGCGGGGCGATCTGCCCGAGCATTTTTTCCAGCGCTTGCTCCAGGGAGATGAGATCGGAAGTATGGCAATGATCCATAAGGGGAACTCCGTAATCAGGGTGCGCAATGATAGCGACAAAGTGCGGGTATTATGGCAGAGAACGCCGGGGGGGAGAACGGCTTATGCCCGCCATCTTTCGCACTGCGGCGTCAGGGCGATCGGGTATAAACTGCGAAAAACAGAGGAGGATCATGATGCATAAACAGGTTATCGAGTTCTGGTTCGACGAGATCGAACCGGTGATGTGGTTCAAAAAGGACGATGATTTCGATCGTCTGCTGCACAGCCGTTTCGGCGAAATCTGGCGGGCGGCGGCGGCGGGGGAGCTGGCGCACTGGCGCGACACCATCGAAGGGCGCCTGGCGGAGGTGATCGTGCTCGATCAGTTCAGCCGCAACCTGTTTCGCGGCACACCGCAGTCGTTCGCCTGCGACGGCATGGCGCTGGTCCTGGCGCAGGAGGCGATCCGCAGCGGCGAGTGCGAACGGCTGAGCCGCGAGCAGCGCGGCTTCCTTTATCTGCCGTTCATGCATTCGGAATCGCCGCTGATCCACCAGCAGGCGCTGGTGTTATATACCGAGCTCAATAACGGCGACCAGCTGGAGTTCGAGCTGCGGCATAAGGCGATCATCGATCGTTTCGGCCGCTACCCGCATCGCAATGCGATATTGGGGCGCACCAGCACGCCGGAAGAAGAGGCCTTTTTACAGCAGCCAGGATCGGGTTTTTAATCGTCGGATCATCTGCGCCCGGCCGGGCAAAAACAGCAGGCCGGGCGCCGCAATAAGCGTGACTCAGCGCGAACGTTTATTTCATTACGCTCTACCGCTATTTCCTCTCGCGAAGTTACCAATAATCCCAGCCGCACTGTCAGCGGTTTACTGCTTTTTATAACCTGCTGTTTTTATTCCAATAAGCTATTTCAAGGTGCGAAATGGTCTAAGCGCGCTACGCTAAAAGCGGGGCGTGGACGTTATGCTGTACTTCCACTGTAGGACTAAATAGAGTCGAAAAAGACTGAATAATAATGATACCGCGTTCAGCTTATTCGCTGCGCAACGGCGGGATTAACACAGGGTGTCAGGCAAATGAGCAAACCAGTGATTGCCATTCATGGCGGCGCGGGCGCAATTACCCGGGCGGCGCTGAGTGCGGAAAAAGAACGGCAGTATATCCAGGCGCTGTCCGAGATCGTGGCCGCCGGGCAGGCGGTATTGGCGCAGGGCGGCAGCGCGCTGGACGCGGTGACCGAAGCGGTGCGGCTGCTGGAGGAATGCCCGCTGTTCAACGCCGGCAAAGGCTCGGTGTTTACCCATCAGGGCACCCACGAACTGGACGCCTGCGTGATGGACGGTCGCACCTGCGACGCCGGCGCCGTCGCCGGCGTCAGCCATATCCGCAACCCGGTGCTGGCGGCGCGCGCGGTGCTGGAAAACAGCGAACACGTGCTGTTTGCCGCCGAAGGCGCCGAGAAGTTTGCCGCCGCCCACGGCCTGGAAATGGTCGCCCCCGACTTCTTCTTTACTCAGGAACGTTTTGATCAGCTGCACCGCGCCCAGGCGGAGCAGGGGCGGGTCTTGCTCGATCACGACGGCGCGGCGCAGGCCGGGGATCCGCTCGATCCCGATCGCAAATTCGGCACCGTCGGCGCGGTGGCGCTGGATGCGCAGGGCAACCTCGCCGCCGCCACTTCCACCGGCGGCATGACCAACAAGCAGGCCGGGCGGGTGGGCGACACGCCGATCATCGGTGCCGGTTGCTATGCCAACAACGCCACCGTGGCGGTCTCCAGCACCGGCACCGGCGAAATCTTCATGCGCGGCGTGGCGGCCTATGACGTCTCCGCCCTGATCGAATACGGCGGGCTCAGCCTGCAAGAGGCCAGCGATCGGGTGGTGATGGAGAAGCTGCCGGCGCTGGGCGGCAGCGGCGGCATGATCGCCGTCGATCGCCACGGTAATATCGCGCTGCCGTTCAACAGCGAGGGGATGTACCGCGGTTTTGGCTATGTCGGCGATGCGCCGTCCGTCGGGATTTATCGCTAAGCGTTCACCGGGAGGGGGTATGACCGACGTTTCATTCCGGCCCGCCGGCGACGGGCTGTCATTGCCGCCGCAGCGGGTGCTGACGGTGCGCGATCTGAGCATCAGCTTTCCTCAAGCGGACGGCGCCGTAGACGCGGTGCGCAACCTGTCGTTCGATCTCGATCGCGGCGAGACGCTGGCGATCGTCGGTGAGTCCGGCTCCGGCAAATCGGTGACTTCACTGGGGCTGATGCGTCTTGTGGAGCAGGGTGGCGGGCGCATCGTCGGCGGCGCTATGACGCTGCGCCGGCGCGACGGCGGGTTGCTCGATCTGGCGCGCGCCTCGCAGCGCACGCTGCGCACGGTGCGCGGCGCCGATATGGCGATGATCTTCCAGGAGCCGATGACCTCGCTCAACCCGGTGTTTCCGGTCGGCGAGCAGATCGCCGAATCACTGCGTTTGCATCAGGGCATGGACCACCGCAGCGCGCGCCAGGAGGCGCTGCGCATGCTCGACCTGGTGCGCATTCCGGAGGCTAAAGAGGTGCTGGGGCGCTACCCGCACCAGCTTTCCGGCGGCATGCGCCAGCGGGTGATGATCGCCATGGCGCTCTCCTGCAAGCCGGCGTTGCTGATCGCCGATGAACCCACCACCGCCCTCGACGTCACCATTCAGGCGCAGATCCTGCAGCTGATCCGCGTGCTGCAACAGGAGATGCAGATGGGGGTGATCTTCATCACTCACGACATGGGCGTGGTGGCGGAGATCGCCGATCGGGTGCTGGTGATGCGCCGCGGTGAGCAGGTGGAGCAAAATCGGGTGCGCGAGCTGTTCGCCGCGCCGCAACAGGCCTATACCCGGGCGCTGCTGGCGGCGGTGCCGAAGCTGGGGGCGATGGCCGATCGGCCGCTGCCGGCGAAGTTTCCGCTGCCGGATGGCGAGGGCGATGCCGCGCCGCAGGATACCGTGCCGCCAGACGCTGCGCCGATCCTGCGGGTGGAGCATTTGGTCACGCGTTTTGATCTGCGCGGCGGGCTGTTCAATCGGGTCACTCGCCGGGTGCACGCGGTGGAAAACGTCAGTTTCGATCTTTACCCCGGCGAGACGCTGGGGCTGGTGGGCGAGTCCGGCTGCGGCAAGTCCACCACCGGGCGCTCTTTGCTGAAGCTGGTGGACAGCCAAAGCGGCACCATTACCTTCGCCGGGCGGCGAATCGATCGGTTGAAGGGATCGGCGCTGCAGCACCTGCGGCGCGATATTCAGTTCATCTTTCAAGATCCTTACGCCTCGCTCGATCCGCGCCTGACGGTCGGTTTTTCCATCATGGAGCCGCTGTTGGTGCATAACGTGATGCGCGGCCGCGAGGCGGAACGGCGGGTGGCCTGGCTGCTGGAACGCGTCGGCCTGTTGCCGGAACATGCGCGCCGCTATCCGCACGAGTTTTCCGGCGGTCAGCGTCAGCGCATCTGCATCGCGCGCGCGTTGGCGCTGAACCCGAAAGTGGTGATCGCCGACGAGGCGGTCTCGGCGCTGGACGTGTCGATTCAGGCGCAGATCGTCAATCTGCTGCTCGATCTGCAGCGTGAGTTCGGCATCGCTTTTCTGTTCATTTCACACGACATGGCGGTGGTGGAGCGCATCAGCCACCGGGTGGCGGTGATGTACCTCGGGCAGATCGTCGAGATCGGCCCGCGGCAGGCAGTGTTCGACAATCCGCAGCACCCCTATACCCGCAAGCTGATGGCGGCGGTGCCGGTGGCCGATCCCGCACATGCTCACAAACGGCAGCCGCTGCCGGCCGATGAGATCCCCAGCCCGGTGCGCGCACTGGGCGATGAACCCGTTACCGCACCGCTGGTGCAGGTTGGCGCCGGGCACTTTGTCGCCCGCCACCCGATCGCCGGTGCTTTTTAAAGACCTCAGGAGAGACAAGCGACATGAAGCACACATTCAAACGCAATGCGCTGTTGGCCGCCGTACTGCTGGCGGCGGGAACCGGCCCGGTCTGGGCGGCGAAGGACGCGGTGATCGCCGTGGCCTCCAACTTCACCACCCTCGATCCTTACGACGCCAACGACACGCTGTCGCAGGCGGTGGCCAAGTCTTTCTATCAGGGGCTGTTCGGCTTCGACAAGGACATGAAGCTGGTAAACGTGCTGGCGGACAGCTATGAGGTCAGCAAAGACGGCCTGACCTACACCGTCAAACTGCGCCAGGGCATCAAATTCCACGACGGCACCGCGTTCAACGCCGAAGCGGTGAAGATCAACCTCGATCGCGCCAGCAACCCGGACAGCCACCTCAAGCGTTACAACCTGTTCAAGATGATCGACAAAACCGAAGCGGTGGACGCCAATACGGTGAAGATCGTGCTGAAGGCGCCGTTCTCGGCGTTCGTCAACAACCTGGCGCACCCGGCGGCGGCGATCATCTCCCCGGCGGCGCTGAAGCAATACGGCAAGGAAATCGGTTTCCACCCGGTTGGCACCGGGCCGTATCAGTTCGTGACCTGGAACCAGACCGATTTCGTCAAGGTGAAGAAGTTCGACGGCTACTGGCAGCCGGGGCTGCCGAAGCTCGACAGCATCACCTGGCGCCCGGTGGTGGATAACAACACCCGCGCGGCGATGCTGCAGACCGGCGAGGCGACCTTCGCCTTCCCGATCCCTTACGAGCAGGCCAAGGTGCTGGAAGGCAACGCCAAGCTGGACGTGGTGGCCGCGCCGTCGATCCTGCAGCGTTACATCAGCATGAATGTCACCCAAAAGCCGTTCGATAACCCGAAGGTGCGCCAGGCGCTGAACTACGCCATCAATAAGGACGCGCTGATCAAGGTGGCGTTCGCCGGCTACGCGGTGCCGGCGGAAGGACCGGTGCCGCCGGCGATCGATTTCGCCGCCCGCTATAAGCCGTGGCCGTACGATCCGGCCAAGGCGCGCGAGCTGCTGAAAGAGGCCGGCTACCCGAACGGCTTCACCACCACGCTGTGGTCTTCCCACAACCACAGCACCGCGCAGAAGGTGCTGCAGTTCACCCAGCAGCAGCTGGCGCAGGTGGGGGTGAAAGTGACGGTGACGGCGATGGACGCCGGGCAGCGCGCGGCGCAGGTGGAGAGCGTCGGGGTGAAAGACACCGGCGTGCGGCTGTTCTACACCGGCTGGTCGGCCTCGACCGGGGAAGCGGACTGGGCGCTGTCGCCGCTGTTCTCTACCCAGGCGGCGCCGCCGAAGCAGTTCAACACCGCGTTCTACAGCAATCCGCAGGTGGACAAGGATCTGACCGACGCGCTGGCGACCACCGATCGCGCCGAGAAGCAGAAACTGTATCAGGACGCGCAGGATCGCATCTGGGCCGACGCGCCCTGGATCTTCCTGGCGACCGAACGTCTGTTGTCGGCCAACAGCAAACAGCTGAGCGGCTTTTACGTGATGCCGGATACCTCGTTCAACTTTGATAACGCCGATCTGAAATAAGGCGCCCATCCCCGCCTGCGGCCAGACGGCGGCGGGCGGGGGAAGGAATGAGATGCTCAATTATTTTCTGAAACGATTGCTGGGTCTGATCCCGACGCTGCTGATTGTGGCGGTGCTGGTGTTCCTGTTCGTCCACCTGCTGCCGGGCGATCCGGCGCGGCTGGCGGCGGGGCCGGAGGCCGACGAGGCGGTGGTGCAGCTGGTGCGCAAGGATTTGGGGCTGGATAAGCCGCTGCCGCAGCAGTTCGCGCACTTCTTCGGCAACGCGCTGCGGGGCGACTTCGGCATCTCGATGGTGTCCAAGCGCCCGGTGAGCGAAGAGATCGCCTCGCGCTTTATGCCGACCTTCTGGCTGACCGTCGCCAGCATGCTGTGGGCGGTGGCGTTCGGTCTGGCGATTGGCGTGGTGTCGGCGGTGTGGCGCAACCGCTGGCCGGATCGCCTCGGCATGACGCTGGCGGTGTCGGGGATCTCGTTCCCGGCCTTTGCGCTCGGCATGCTGCTGATGCAGGTGTTCTCGGTCGAGCTGGGGTGGCTGCCGACGGTGGGCGCCGACAGCTGGCGGCACTACATTCTGCCTTCGATCACCCTGGGGGCGGCGGTGGCGGCGGTGATGGCGCGCTTCACCCGCGCTTCGTTCGTCGAGGTGTTGCAGGAGGACTACATGCGCACCGCGCGCGCCAAGGGCGTGCGGGAAAGCGTGGTGGTGATGAAGCATGGCCTGCGCAACGCGATGATACCGGTAGTGACCATGATGGGGCTGCAGTTCGGCTTCCTGCTCGGCGGTTCGATCGTGGTGGAGAAGGTATTCAACTGGCCGGGGTTGGGGCGCTTGCTGGTGGATTCGGTGGAGATGCGCGATTACCCGGTGATCCAGGCCGAGGTGCTGCTGTTCTCGCTGGAGTTCATCCTGATCAACCTGCTGGTGGATATGCTGTACGCGGCGATCAACCCGGCGATTCGTTACCAATGAGGATGCGGCATGATTAAGCATTGGCGGCGCAACGCCGCACTGAAGGCGATGCCGCTTATCGACCCTAACGCGGTACGCACGCCGTGGGGTGAGTTTTGGCGGCGTTTTCGCCGTCAGCGGGCGGCGCTGGTCGCCGGCCTGTTGGTGCTGCTGCTGATTGCGGCGGCGCTGCTGGCGCCTTATCTGGCGCCGTTCGATGCGGAAAATTACTTCGATTACGACCGGCTGAATGAGGGGCCTTCGCTGGTGCACTGGCTGGGCGTAGATTCCCTCGGGCGCGATATCTTCAGCCGCATCCTGATGGGCACGCGCATTTCGCTGGCGGCCGGGGTGTTCTCGGTGTTGGCGGGCGGGGCGATCGGCACCCTGCTGGGGCTGCTGGCCGGCTACTATGAGGGCTGGTGGGATCGCCTCACCATGCGCGTCTGCGACGTGCTGTTCGCGTTTCCCGGCATTTTGCTGGCGATTGGCGTGGTGGCGATCATGGGCAGCGGCATGGCCAACGTGATCGTCGCGGTGGCGATCTTCAGCATTCCGGCCTTCGCCCGCCTGGTGCGTGGCAATACGCTGGTGCTGAAGCACCTGACCTATATCGAGTCGGCGCGCAGCATCGGCGCCTCGGACGGGACCATCATCCTGCGGCACATCCTGCCGGGCACCCTGTCTTCGATCGTGGTCTATTTCACCCTGCGCATCGGCACCTCGATCATCACCGCCGCCAGCCTGTCGTTTTTGGGCCTGGGCGCCCAGCCGCCGACGCCGGAGTGGGGGGCGATGCTCAATGAAGCGCGCGCCGATATGGTGATCGCGCCGCACGTGGCGATCTTCCCCAGCCTGGCGATATTCATCACCGTGCTGGCGTTCAACCTGTTGGGCGACGGATTGCGCGACGCGCTCGATCCGAAATTGAAGGGGTGAGGGCATCGCTGAATTGGCATACCCCTGTTTACGAGTATAACTGATGAAAATTTGACCCGTGTATATTACAGGGATGAGGTATGGATATGGCAAATAGCAATGTGACGAAAAAGACAGTCAACGTAACCATCGATCGCGATCTTTTCCAGCGCGCAAAATCCCTGGGCGTCAATGTGTCATCCGTATTGACAGACGCATTGAGCGTCCGCGTCAGGGATATTGAGATTCAACAGTGGCGCGAGCAAAATCGCGCGGCGTTAGAAGAACTTAATCGTATCACTGAAGAAAATGGTTTGTTGTCTGATGAATATCGGACATTTTGAACATGCAATATTACCGTATATGACAATACGTATCCGGCATCAGCCTATCCCTACTTACTGGACGTTCAAAGCGATCTTATTGATGTCCTCTCGACCCGGTTAATGATCCCTCTTTATGCTTTGGATAACGTCAGGGTTAAAATTTCTGCACGTTTATGCCCGGAGATTGAGGTCAACGGCGAAAAGTTTCTTGTTATGACGCATGAGATGGCTGCCGTACGTATTTCGCAGATTGGGAAGGCCGTTGGTAATGTCAATGAGCACAGGAATCAAATTAAAGCCGCTATCGATTTTCTGATTGATGGCTTTTGAAGAAATCCGGGCGGTTAAACCGCCCGGATTTTTTATCAGCGGAACAGGTGCTCGGCGTGGAAGCGCAGGTGATCTTCCACGAAGGTGGCGATGGTGAAGTAGCTGTGATCGTACCCCGGCTGAATGCGCAGCGTCAGCGGCCAGTCGCGCTGGCGCGCCAGCTCGGCCAGCCGCGCCGGCTGCAGCTGATCGGCCAGGAACTGGTCGTCGTCGCCCTGATCGATAAGGACCGGCATTTTTTCCGCGCCGCTGGCCAGCAGATGGCAGCTGTCGTACTGCAGCCACTGGCTCTCGTCGCTGCCCAGATAGGCGGTGAACGCCTTGCGGCCCCACGGCACCTGGCACGGGTTAACGATCGGCGCGAAGGCCGATACCGAGCGGAAGCGCTGCGGATTGCGAAACGCCATCATCAGCGCGCCGTGGCCGCCCATCGAGTGGCCGAAGATCGACTGACGATCGCTGACGCTGAAGTGCTGTTCGATCAGCGCCGGCAGTTCGGCGCTGATGTAGTCGTACATGCGGAAGTGACGATCCCACGGTGCCTGGGTGGCGTTCAGGTAGAACCCGGCGCCCTGGCCCAGATCGTAGCCTTCGTCGTTCGGCACCTCGTCGCCGCGCGGGCTGGTGTCCGGCATCACCAGCACCAGGCCCAGCTCGGCGGCGATGCGCTGCGCGCCGGCTTTCAACGTGAAGTTCTCGTCGTTGCAGGTCAGCCCCGACAGCCAGTACAACACCGGCGGCGGGTTGTCATCGCGCGGCGGCGGCAGGTAGATGCTGAATGTCATGTTGCAATTCAGGCTCTGCGCCGCGTGGCGGTAACGCTGTTGCCAGCCGCCGAACATGCGGTGCTCTTCGAGAAGTTCCAATGACAACGTCATCTCTGCCTCCTGGCTTATTTGTCGAAGTGGATGACGGAACGGATCGATTTGCCTTCGTGCATCAAATCGAACGCTTCGTTGATCTGCTCCAGCCCCATGGTGTGGGTGATAAAGTCGTTCAGCGCGAATTCGCCGTCCAGATAGCGCTCGACGATGCCCGGCAGCTGCGAACGGCCCTTGACGCCGCCGAATGCCGAACCGCGCCAGACGCGGCCGGTGACCAGCTGGAACGGCCGGGTCGAGATCTCTTCGCCGGCGCCCGCGACGCCGATGATCACCGATTCACCCCAGCCCTTGTGGCAGCACTCCAGCGCGGAACGCATCACGTTGACGTTGCCGATGCACTCGAAGGAGAAGTCGACGCCGCCGTCGGTTAGCTCGACGATCACTTCCTGAATCGGTTTGTCATAGTCTTTCGGGTTGATCAGATCGGTAGCGCCAAGCTTGCGCGCCAGATCGAACTTGCTGGTGTTGATGTCGATGCCGATGATGCGGCCCGCGCCGGCCATCTGCGCGCCGATGATCGCCGACAGGCCGATGCCGCCCAGACCGAAGATCGCCACGGTGTCGCCCGGCTGCACTTTGGCGGTGTTCATCACCGCACCCATGCCGGTGGTGACGCCACAGCCCAGCAGGCACACTTCTTCCAGCGGCGCTTCCTTGTTGATTTTCGCCAGTGAAATCTCCGGCACCACGGTGTATTCGGAGAAGGTGGAGGTGCCCATGTAGTGGAAGATCGGCTTGCCGTCCTTGAAGAAGCGGGTGGTGCCGTCCGGCATCAGCCCTTTGCCCTGAGTGGCGCGGATCGCCTGGCACAGGTTGGTCTTGCCGGATTTACAGAATTTGCACTCGCCGCACTCCGGGGTGTAGAGCGGGATCACGTGGTCGCCGACCGCCACGCTGGTGACGCCTTCACCGACCGCTTCCACCACGCCGCCGCCCTCGTGGCCGAGGATCGCCGGGAACACGCCTTCCGGATCTTTGCCGGACAGGGTGTAGGCGTCGGTGTGACAAACGCCGGTGGCGACGATCCGCACCAGCACTTCGCCTTTTTGCGGTGGCATCAGCTCGACTTCTTCGATCTTCAGCGGCTGGTTCGGGCCCCAGGCAACGGCGGCGCGGGTTTTGATCATCTCCATCATAGTCTCCTCAGTGGTTTTCTTTTTAAATCAGGCGATATCGACAACGTCTGATAAATCGTTGGGGGTGCTTTCATCAACAGCGGCGGTTTCCGTCTGTTCAATAATCAATTCTTTCAGCGCGCGCACGTTCGGCCCGAACGCGTCGCGGCGCCACAGCAGCCAGGTGGCGGTGTCGGCCACGTCCGGCGGCAGGGTGTGAACCCGAACCCGCTCATGGCCCGGCAGCAGGCTGAGCACCGAATGCGGGATCATCGCCAGCCCGGCGCCGCTGGCGACGCAGGCCAGCATGGCGTGATAGGACTGGATCTCCATAATCTGCCCCGGCCGCGCGCCTTCGCGCTTGAACCAGGCTTCCAGCCGCAGGCGGTAGGAGCAGCTGGCGCGAAAGGCGAACAGCGTTTCGCCGTTGGCGTCTTTGGCGCTGTGGATCGGCGCGTGATCGAGACAGGAGATCACCACCATATGTTCAGGATAGGCGATACAGCCGTTCAACTCGTCATAAGGCACCGGCCCGTCGACCAGGGCGGCCGCCAACGTGCCGGCGCGCACCCGATCGGCGATTTCGCCGGAGGTGCCGGTGGTCAGCGACAGTGAAACCTGCGAGAAGCGCTGGTGGTAAGCCGCCAACAGCGAGGGCAGGCGGGTGGCGGCGGTGCTTTCCATCGAACCGAGGGCGAAGTTGCCCGCCGGTTCGCCGGCATGGGTGATGCTCATCGCCTCGTCGCTCAGCGCCAGGATGCGATTGGCGTAGCACAGAAAGTTATGGCCCATCGGCGACAGGCGCAGGCGCTGTTTTTCGCGGATAAACAGATCGGCGCCCAGCTCCTGCTCGAGCTGGCGCAGCCGGGTGGTCAGATTCGACGGCACGCGGTGCAGCTGCTCGGCGGCGCGGGCGACCGAGCCGGTTTCCGCTACGCAGCAGAACATGCGAAGCTGGGTCAGATCCATAATATTCTCGTTTCGTGATGAACTTGATTAGTATTATTCAGTTTTTGTGAGTTTAATACTGCGGCATGATACTGGCAACTTTCTTTTAACCTTTTGGATGCCGATATGGCTTTACGTATTGCCTTGAGCGGGTTTGCCGCGCTGATCGTTGCGATGGGCATTGGCCGCTTCGCTTTCACCCCGCAGGTGCCGCTGATGATCGCGGAACATCAGTTCAGCCTGACCGGCGCCGGGCTGGTGGCGGCGATCAACTATTTGGGCTACTTGTGCGGCGCCTACGACGCGATGCGCGCCACGCGCCACGTCGAGCGGCGCCTGTGGCTGGGCGTATGGGGCGCGATGGCGCTGACGCTGCTGTCGGCGCTGGCGCAGGATGAATGGACGCACGGCGCGCTGCGCTTCGTCATCGGCTGGGCCAGCGGCTGGGCGATGGTGCTGGTGGCGGCCTGGACCAACGAGCGGTTGGCGCACTACGGCCGGCCGGCGCTGAGCGCGGCGGTATTCGCCGGGCCGGGTGCCGGCATCTTCCTCAGCGGCATGCTGGCGGTGGGCATCAACGCGCTGGGGCTGACGGCGGCGCAGGCCTGGCTGGTGTATGGCGGGCTGGCGCTGGTGCTGGTCGGGGGGATTAGCGCCTTTCTGCCGCGCAGCGGCGAGCTGCATCGCCCGGACGTGGCCCCGGAGCCGCTGCTGCTGACGCCGGCGCTCAAACGCCTGGTGTGGAGCTACAGTCTGGCCGGCTTCGGCTACATCCTGCCGGCGACCTTTTTGTCGCAGATGGCGGCGGCGCGCTTTCCCGCCAGCCTGTTCGCGCAGTTCGTCTGGCCGGTGTTCGGCGGTGCGGCGGTGCTGGGGATTGTCATCGGCATTCTGACCCGCCATCGGCTGACCACCCAGACCCGGTTGGCGATCACGCTGTGGATACAGGCGGTGGGCGTGCTGAGCGCCGAAGTGGTGCCGGGCGTGGCCGGCCTGGCGCTCGGGGCGCTGCTGACCGGCGGCGGTTTCCTCTGCGTGGTGCAACTTGCTCTTCAGCACGGGCGTGAGCTGGCGCCGCGTCATGCGCGTTACATGGCCGGACTGTTGACCACCGGTTATGCGATCGGCCAACTGGTCGGGCCGATGTTGTCGGCGCTGTCGACCGCCATGACCCATCGACTGGAGCCGGCGCTGTATGTGGCAGTGGCGGCGCTGTTGGCGGCCGGGGGGCTGGTGGTGAATACCCCGGCGCGGCGGTTGGCGCAAAAAACGGTGACTCGGTGATTAAAATCCATACAAAAAACATGGAAACCCGCAGCCGGCCCGATTGTGCTAAATGCGAATATTTCACCTGCGGATGAAGCACTATCGCTGGATAATCGCCGCGCTCTCATCTACAGTGGGGGCAAAATCTTGACCGGGTTCACGTTATCCACCACGAAAACTCTGCCGTCACGAGAGCAAGCAATTCGCCGGCCGCACGCCCTACCAGGCCGCCGGCGGGTTCCGTCCGCAGGAGAACAAATACATGACATCATTAAGTAAAGAAGCCGCGCTGGTGCATGCGGCACTGGAAGAGCGTGGTCTGGAGACGCCGCTGCGCGGGGAAGTGCTGGATCGCGAAACGCGCAAGCGTCGCATCAAAGAGCACATGACCGAAATCATGCAGCTGCTGAATCTCGATCTGTCCGATGACAGCCTGGCGGAAACGCCGCATCGCATCGCCAAAATGTATGTCGACGAGATCTTCTCCGGGCTGGACTACGCCAACTTCCCGAAAATCACCGTCATCGAGAACAAGATGAAGGTGGATGAGATGGTGACGGTGCGTGATATCACGCTGACCAGCACCTGTGAACACCACTTCGTGACCATCGACGGCAAGGCTACCGTGGCCTATATCCCGAAAGACTCGGTGATCGGCCTGTCGAAGATCAACCGCATCGTGCAGTTCTTCTCCCAGCGTCCGCAGGTGCAAGAGCGCCTGACCCAGCAGATCCTGGTCGCGCTGCAGACTCTGCTCGGCACCAATAACGTGGCGGTATCGATCGATGCGGTCCATTATTGTGTCAAGGCGCGCGGCATTCGTGACGCGACCAGCGCCACCACCACCACTTCGCTGGGGGGGCTGTTCAAGTCCAGCCAGAATACCCGCCAGGAGTTCCTGCGTGCGGTGCGTCATCACCAGGGGTGATGGCGTTGCGGGGCGACCCGCAAGACGACAACAGGCGCCTGCGGGCGCCTTTTTCATGAGCGGAAGACAGCGATAAAAAATGAACAGTCATCCTCTGCCGCGCATCGCCACGCTGGACTGCGTGCGCGGCATCGCCATCCTCGGCATTTTATTGCTGAACATCAGCGCTTTCGGCTTGCCGAAGGCCGCCTACCTCAACCCGGCCTATTTGGGGATGCCGTCATCGCGCGACGCCTGGACCTGGGCGTTGCTCGATCTCTTCGCCCAGGCCAAGTTCCTGGCGATGTTCGCGCTGCTGTTCGGCGCCGGGCTGCAAATGCTGCTGCGGCGCGGCAAAAGCTGGATCCGCGCGCGCTTGTCGTGGCTGGTGCTGTTCGGCCTCGCACACGCGATCTTCCTGTGGGACGGCGACATTCTGCTGGCCTACGGGCTGATCGGCCTGGTGTGCTGGCGCATGATCCGCGAAGCCAAAGAAACCGTCCAACTGCTGAAAACCGGCGTGGTGCTGTACTTGATTGGCGTGGCGGTGCTGCTGCTGCTCGGCTTCGTCTCGCACGGTGAGCCGGGCAGCTTCTGGCAGCCGGGCGTGGCGGAGTTGCAGTACGAGAAGTTCTGGAAGCTGCAGGGCGGTTTCGAAGCCTGGCGCAGCCGCGCCGATTTGCTCTCCTCCAGCCTGCTGGCCATCGGCGCGCAGTATGGCTGGGAGCTGGCGGGGCTGATGCTGTTCGGCGCCGGGCTGATGCGCAGCGGCTGGCTGCGCGGCAGCTACTCATCCGGCTATTACCTGCGGCAGGCGGCGTGGCTGCTGCCGCTTTCGGTGCTGATCCAACTGCCGGCGGTGGCGCTGCAATGGCAGGTGCAGTGGGACTATCGCTGGAGCGGTTTCCTGCTGCAGGTTCCGCGTGAGCTGGGCGCACCGCTGCAGGCGATAGGCTATCTGGCGCTGTGTTACGGTTTTTGGCCCGCACTGTCGCGCCTGCGCATCGCCCGCTGGCTGACCCTGGTGGGGCGTATGGCGTTGAGCAACTACCTGCTGCAAACGCTGATCTGCACCACGCTATTTTATCGTTTCGGCCTCTATGAGCAGTTTGACCGGCTGCAGCTGTTGGCGTTCGTGCCGCTGGTCTGGCTGACCAACCTGGCGTTTTCCGCACTGTGGCTGCGTTACTTCGAGCAGGGGCCGATGGAATGGCTGTGGCGCAAGCTGACTCAGCTGGCCGCCGGCGCAGCGGAACCCAGGACGCTGAAGTGAGCGCCCGTCGGCAGGTTAAAAAAATGTATGTAAACGTTTTCTTTCCTGTGACGTAATTCACGCAGAGCAGCGGGCCAATCGGGGTAGGATAGCGCCACCGGCCACAACCCCGATTTCAGGATCCCGCATGCCTCCAGTTCATCCGATCACCATTCGCGACGTGGCGAAACGCGCCGGGGTCTCCGTAGCGACCGTCTCCCGCGTGCTGAACCACAGCGCGCTGACCAGCAAAGAGACGCGCGAGCAGGTGCTGCAGGCGGTGGCGGATCTGGGCTATCGCCCCAACGCCAACGCGCAGGCGTTAGCGACCCAAAGCAGCGATACCCTGGGCGTGGTGGTGATGGACGTCTCCGATCCGTTCTTCGGCGCGCTGGTGAAAGCGGTAGACACGGTGGCGCAGAAACACCACAAGTATCTGCTGATCGGCAACAGCTATCATCAGGCGGACAAAGAGCGCCACGCGATCGAAGTGCTGATCCGCCAACGCTGTAACGCCCTGATTGTTCACGCCAAAGCCCTGAGCGACGCCGAGCTGATCGGTTTTCTGGAGCAGGTGCCGGGCATGGTGCTGATCAACCGGATTATCCCCGGCTATGAGCCGCGCTGCGTCGGGCTGGATAACGTCTGCGGCGCAGAAATGGCGATGCGTCTTTTGCTGTCGCAGGGCCATCGGCGCATCGGCTATCTGGGCTCCAATCACCCGATCGAAGACGGGCCGCTGCGCCAGCAGGGCTATGCGCAGGCGATGGCCGCGGCCGGACTGGCCACGCCCGACAACTGGCGTGCCTATGGTTCGCCGGATCTGCAGGGCGGCGAGGCGGCGATGGTGGAGCTGCTGGGGCGCAACTTACAGCTGAGCGCAGTGTTCGCCTACAACGACGCCATGGCCGCCGGCGCTATGGCGGTGTTGAAAGAAAACGGTATCACGGTGCCGCAGCATTTCTCGCTGATCGGCTTCGACGACATCCCCATCGCGCGTTACACCAGCCCCAAACTCACCACGGTGCGCTACCCGATCGTCTCGATGGCCACGCTGGCCACCGAGCTGGCATTGCAGGGCGCAGCAGGCCTGGCGGAGCCGCAGGCCGGTCATCTGTTCATGCCGACGCTGGTGCGGCGCCATTCTGTCGCCCCCTGGCAAAGTGAGGCGACGGTCACTCTCTGACGATTTAATCTTGTGTAACCGTTTTCAATCTGTGAGAAAATTCACAGAATATTAACATCGCGCCGTCTATGCTCTAGGCGTTTTCCGGCGCAAAGGCCCTTGCCGCTGCAACCTTTATCTCGCGCTGACACAGCATTTCTCGGAAATAACAAGATCCACGGACGACAGGTGTTGAGTGGAAATCGCCAGGCCTGGGGTGTGCGCACTGCCGGTGACCATTGGCTCAAAGACGAGTAATACCCTACACAGAACCGGAGACTGACAATGAATAAGAAGGTTTTCACCCTGGCCGCCATGGCCGCAGCCATGATGTTTGGCGCCGCAGCCCATGCTGACACCCGTATTGGCGTCACGATTTACAAATACGACGACAACTTCATGTCGGTGGTGCGCAAGGCGATCGAGAAAGACGCCAAGGCTTCACCGGACGTTACCCTGTTGATGAATGACTCGCAGAACGACCAGTCCAAGCAGAACGATCAGATCGATGTGCTGCTGGCCAAAGGCGTGAAAGCGCTGGCGATCAACCTGGTCGACCCGGCCGCGGCGCCGGTGGTTATCGATAAGGCGCGCGCAAACGATATCCCGGTGGTGTTCTACAACAAAGAACCTTCCCGCAAGGCGTTGGACAGCTATGACAAGGCATATTACGTCGGCACCGACTCCAAAGAGTCCGGCGTGATCCAGGGCGAACTGATCGCCAAACACTGGCAAGCCAACCCGGCCTGGGATCTGAACAAAGACGGCCAGATCCAGTTCGTGTTGCTGAAAGGCGAGCCGGGCCACCCGGATGCCGAAGCGCGCACCACCTACGTGGTGAAAACGCTGAACGAAAAAGGCATCAAGACCCAGCAGCTGCAGATGGATACCGCGATGTGGGATACCGCGCAGGCGAAAGACAAGATGGATGCCTGGCTCTCCGGCCCTAACGCCAACAAGATCGAAGTGGTGATCGCCAACAACGACGCCATGGCGATGGGCGCGGTGGAAGCGCTGAAAGCGCACAACAAGACCAGTATTCCGGTGTTCGGCGTCGATGCGCTGCCTGAAGCGCTGGCGCTGGTGAAATCCGGCGCGATGGCGGGCACGGTGCTGAACGACGCCGACAACCAGGCGAAGGCCACCTTCGAGCTGGCGAAAAACCTGGCGGCGGGCAAGCCGGCCACCGAAGGCACCCAATATAAAATCGAAAATAAAGTCGTGCGTATTCCTTACGTCGGCGTAGATAAAGACAACCTGTCTCAGTTTGTTAAATAAGAATTGAGATCCCGCTAAGACCCCGCCTGCGGCGCCAACACCAGGGATACCGCCGGCGGGGATGTTTACGACTGCAAGATCGTTAAGCCAGGTGTATTTATGGCCGATAGCTCACGCGAATTTTTGCTGGAAATGACGGATATCTGTAAGTCATTTCCCGGCGTCAAAGCCTTGGACAATGTCAATTTACGCGTCCGTCCGCACTCGATTCACGCCCTGATGGGGGAGAACGGCGCGGGGAAATCGACGTTGTTGAAATGCCTGTTCGGCATTTACAAAAAAGACAGCGGCAGCATTGTATTTCAGGGCCGGGAAATCGATTTCAAGAGCTCGAAGGAAGCGCTGGAACACGGCGTTTCGATGGTGCATCAGGAGCTGAACCTGGTGCTGCAACGCACCGTGATGGACAACATGTGGTTGGGACGCTACCCGACCAAAGGCCTGTTCGTCGATCAGGACAAGATGTTCAAAGACACCCAGGCGATCTTCGACGAGCTGGATATCGACATCAACCCGCGCGAAAAGGTGGGCAACCTGTCGGTGTCGCAGATGCAGATGATCGAGATTGCCAAGGCGTTTTCCTACGACGCCAAGATCGTCATCATGGATGAACCGACCTCTTCGCTGACGGAGAAAGAGGTCAATCACCTGTTCACCATCATCCGCAAGCTGAAAGAACGCGGCTGCGGCATCGTCTATATCTCGCACAAGATGGAGGAGATCTTCCAGCTGTGCGACGAGATAACGGTGCTGCGCGACGGCCAGTGGATCGCCACCCAGCCGCTGGAAGGGCTGGATATGGACAAGATCATCGCCATGATGGTCGGCCGCTCGCTGAGCCAGCGCTTCCCCGACAGGCAAAACACGCCGGGTGAGGTGATCCTCGAGGTGAAAAACCTGACGTCGCTGCGCCAGCCTTCGATCCGCGATGTGTCCTTCGATCTGCATCAAGGGGAGATCCTCGGCATCGCCGGGCTGGTGGGCGCCAAACGCACCGATATCGTCGAGACCCTGTTCGGCATTCGCGAAAAGGTGGCGGGCACCATCAAGCTGCACGGGAAAGCGATCGATAACCACAGCGCCAACGAAGCGATTAACCACGGTTTTGCGCTGGTGACCGAAGAGCGCCGATCCACCGGGATTTACGCTTACCTCGACGTGGGTTTCAACTCGCTGATCTCCAACATTCGCAATTATAAAAACAAGCTCGGCCTGCTGGATAACGCGCGGATGAAGAGCGACACCCAGTGGGTGATCGACGCCATGCGGGTGAAAACGCCGGGGCATCACACCCATATCGGCTCGCTGTCCGGCGGCAACCAGCAGAAGGTGATCATCGGCCGCTGGCTGCTGACGCAGCCGGAGATCCTGATGCTGGATGAACCGACGCGCGGCATCGACGTGGGCGCCAAGTTCGAGATTTATCAGCTGATGACCGAACTGGCGAAGAAGGGCAAGGGGATCATTATCGTCTCGTCCGAAATGCCGGAGCTTTTGGGGATCACCGACCGTATTTTGGTGATGAGCAATGGTCAGGTTGCGGGCATCGTTAACACCAAACAGACCTCGCAAAATGAAATCTTACGTCTCGCCTCCCTGCACCTTTAAGGATCGGAATTATGAACGCGCTAAATAAAAAAACCTTATTTACCTATTTCAAGGAAGGCGGCATTTACGTGGTGTTGCTGGTGCTGTTGGCCATCATCATCATTCAGGATCCTACCTTCCTCAGCCTGATGAACCTGAGCAACATCCTGACGCAGTCTTCGGTGCGCATCATCATCGCGCTGGGCGTGGCGGGGCTGATCGTGACTCAGGGCACCGACCTGTCCGCCGGGCGGCAGGTGGGGTTGGCGGCGGTGGTGGCGGCCACGCTGCTGCAATCGATGGATAACGTCAACAAGGTGTTCCCGCACATGGAAACCTGGTCGATTCCCCTGGTCATCCTGCTGGTGTGCGCGGTCGGCGCGGTGATCGGCCTGGTTAACGGCCTGATTATCGCCTATCTCAACGTGACGCCGTTCATCACCACCTTGGGCACCATGATCATCGTCTACGGCATCAACTCGCTGTATTACGATTCGGTCGGCGCGTCGCCGGTCGCGGGCTTTGATCCGAAGTTTTCCACCTTTGCCCAGGGCTTCTTGCGCTTCGGCGACTTTAAGCTGTCCTACATCACCTTTTACGCGCTGATCGCCATCATATTCGTCTGGATCCTGTGGACCAAGACCCGCTTCGGCAAGAACATCTTCGCCATCGGCGGCAACCCGGAAGCGGCCAAGGTGTCCGGGGTCAACGTGCCGTTGAACCTGATCATGATCTATGCGCTGTCCGGCGTGTTCTACGCCTTCGGCGGCTTGCTGGAAGCGGGACGCATCGGCAGCGCCACCAATAACCTCGGCTTTATGTATGAGCTGGACGCCATCGCCGCCTGCGTGGTGGGGGGCGTCTCCTTCGCCGGCGGGGTGGGTACGGTGTGGGGCGTGGTGACCGGGGTGATCATCTTTACCGTCATCAACTACGGCCTGACCTATATCGGCATCAACCCGTACTGGCAGTACATCATCAAGGGCAGCATCATCATCTTCGCCGTGGCGCTGGACTCGTTGAAATACGCCAAGAAGAAGTAGGTTTACCGCAGTACAGGCAACAAGGCCGGCCTATTGCCGGCCTTGTTACGTTGGGGCGCTGTACGGTGCCAGGCAAAATAATAAGGCATTATTTGGCAATGGCTGGCGAGGTATCTCGGGATATCGCCTGATCTTAGGCTGGATTGGTTACAGCGTGACACAGTTTTCGGGCTACCAACGCGGTATGAAGTCAGTAAACTTGTTTCACCTACCGTTTTCGGGGAGCAAACTATGCCTGTATTTACCATTACGCTGAAAAGTCGTAATACGCTTGATAAGAAAAGAATTTCATCAGCTATTCACGCGGCGGTAGTAAAAACCGGCTATCCTGCGAACGATCAATTCCAGCGCTTTATCCGTCTTGAGGAAGACGATTTATATGTGGATCCCACTTATCCTGACCTGGATTCCCCCCGCAGCGCCAACTTCGTGTTGATTGAAGCCATGCTTTCCTCTGGTTCCCCTGACGCCCGCAAACAATTGCTCTTGCAATCACTGGTACAGGAACTCACCCTGATTGGACTGGACAGCAATGATCTGATGGTCCTCTTCATTGAATTGGACCGTTTGAATAGTTCATTCGGCGGTGGCAGAAGGGCATCCCCGCTTTCAATGCCGCAATAAGCTGTCAGCGTACGTAGAGAGCGCTTTACGCAAATCATCCGGTATTCGTTAACACTTTGTTTTCTCTTGGATAATACGCCCTTTTAGCGTATTGCCGAGGCGCGTGTCAAACCCTCTGCCGGATGATTAAGGCTGTTTGGCTCTCTGCTTCTCTTCTTTCAGCTTGTGCTCCAGCTCAACCAACTGTTCCGGTGACACGGCGGGATAGCCCTGGGCGTCTTCCGGCACGGTGTGCATGGCGGAGATTGGGATCAGCGGGCCGAGGAAGCGCGGTTCGCGCTTGAGGATGTACAGATCGGTCAGCGCGCCCAGGCGAGCGAAGATCTCGCGGGCGCGCACCGTCATCATGTCTTTCGGCGACGGCACCGCGTAACACTGCGCCTGAATGCCCATGTGCAGGGCGATGAATAGCGCGCGCTCGCAGTGGAAGCGCTGGGTGATGATGATGAAATCGTTGGTGTCGAACACCTTGCGGGTGCGCACGATGGAGTCCAGGGTGCGGAAACCGGCGTAGTCCAGCACGATATCGCTCGGCGCCACGCCGGCGGCGATCAGATCGCGCCGCATGGTCATCGGTTCGTTATAGCTTTGCTGGGCGTTGTCGCCGCTCAGCAGCAGGTATTTCACCTTGCCGCTGTTATAGGCGTTGATCGCCCCCTGAATGCGGTAACGGTAGTACTGGTTGATCACGCCGGTGCGGTAATACTTGGCGGTGCCGAGCACCACGCCGACCTGGCGGTGCGGCAATTCCTGCAGTTCGTCGTAGACGTAAGGCGCGGTTTTCCAACTGATCCAGCGATCGAGCGCAATAGCCGAACCCATCAACACCGCAATGATGATGAACAGGCTGATGATCAGGCGTTTCCACATGTTGTTGCCTTACGCGCGCCGGGCTGAAAAAGATGGATCAAGGCTACTTTACCTGACCGACCGACGCAAGACGCGAACCGCCTGAAGCACGCGCGCCGCCGCATTTTTCGGCGGTTTTGCCGCACAAAAAAGCCCGGCGGAGCCGGGCTGGGTCATTTCAGCTCACCATTCAGAACGAGGTGCGCTTGTAGCTGCGGTACTGCGGCCGCCAGAAGTTGTGCTCGATGGCTTTCGACAGCGCATCTTCGGAGGTGACGATCGCCACGCCCTGCAGCTGGGCGGCTTTACCCACTTCCATGGCGATGCACTTCGACACGCCCTGAATATCGTCGATATTCGGCAGCAGCGCGCCGTGGCCGTCGGTGGCCAGCGGCGAACAGTCCGCCAGCGCGCGGCTGGCGGCCATCAGCATGGCGTCGGTGACGCGAGTGGCGCCGGAGGCCAGCACGCCCAGACCAATTCCCGGGAAGATGTAGGAGTTATTGCACTGGGCGATCGGGTACAGCTGCTCTTTATAGCTTACCGGCGCGAACGGGCTGCCGGTCGCCACCAGGGCGGCGCCGTCGGTCCAGTTGATGATGTCTTCCGGACGGGCTTCCACGCGCGAGGTCGGGTTGGACAGCGGCATCACGATAGGGCGTTCGCAGTGCTTGTGCATCTCGCGGATCAGCTCTTCGGTAAACAGCCCCGGCTGGCCGGACACGCCGATCAGGATGGTCGGCTTGGCGTTGCGCACCACGTCCAGCAGCGAGATGGCGTCGCTGGCGGTTTCCCAACCGGCCAGATTGTCGCTCTTCTGCACCAGCTTGCTCTGGAAGTCGAGCAGGTTCGGCAGTTTGTCGGTCAGCAGGCCGAAACGGTCAACCATGAACACGCGGGCGCGCGCTTCGTCTTCGCTCAACCCTTCGGACTTCATCTGCGCGATGATCTGCTCGGCGATGCCGCAGCCGGCGGAACCGGCGCCGAGGAAGGTGACGGTCTGATCGCGCAGCTGGCTGCCGGCGGCGCGGCTGGCGGCGATCAGGCTGCCGAGGGTGACCGCGGCGGTGCCCTGAATGTCGTCATTGAAGCAGCAAATCTCGTCGCGGTAGCGGTTCAACAACGGGGTGGCGTTGTTCTGCGCGAAGTCTTCGAACTGCAGCAGGACGTTCGGCCAGCGGCGTTTGACCGCCTGAATAAACTCTTCGACGAAGGCGTGGTACTCCTCGCCGGAGATGCGAGGATGGCGCCAGCCCATGTACAGTGGATCGTTGAGGCGCTGCGGGTTGTTGGTGCCGACGTCCAGCACCACCGGCAGCGTGTAGGCCGGGCTGATGCCTCCGCAGGCGGTGTAAAGCGACAGCTTGCCGATTGGGATGCCCATGCCGCCGATGCCCTGATCGCCCAGGCCTAGAATACGCTCGCCGTCGGTGACCACGATCACCTTAACGTTCTGCTTGGTGGCGTTTTGCAGCATGTCATCGATGCGATCGCGGTTCGGGTAGGAGATGAACAACCCGCGCGCACGGCGATAGATATCGGAGAAGTGTTCGCAGGCCTCGCCGACGGTCGGGGTGTAGATGATCGGCATCATCTCACTCAGGTGCGAGTCCAGCAGACGGTAGAACAGGGTTTCGTTGGTGTCCTGGATGTTGCGCAGGTAGATGTGCTTATCGTTATCGTTCTTGAAATCCTGATACTGACGGTAGGCGCGTTCCACCTGTTCTTCGATGGTCTCCACCGCTTCCGGCAGCAGGCCGTGCAGGTTGAAGTGGCTACGTTCTTCCTCGGTGAAAGCGCTGCCTTTGTTCAGCAGCGGAAATTCCAGCAGAATCGGGCCGGCGTAAGGGATGTAGAGCGGGCGTTTGCTTTCGTATTCTAGTTCCATCAGTTTTACTCTTCACGTATCAGATAACTGTATTGCCGACGATCCTAAAAGATAAAGAGAAGATGTACAGCATTTGTTGCCCGATGATGAACCAGGTTGGCGTAATTATCGACAATCAAATGATTTTTTAACTAAAGAAAGTCTCTCTGGCGGCGTCGGGGCATTGTATTTGGCGGGCGGGGCTGTTAGCGGCGGAACCGGATGGCCCCGCCGTTGTGCGCTTAGAAGGCGGCGCGGCTGACGTTTTGGCAACCCAGCGCCGCCAGGGTGGCGCGGGTGGCGTCCCATTGGCTGAGGATCGCCTCCTGCGGCTCGACCAGTACGGCGCGGCGGATGTTCAGGCAGTCGCCGCCGGAGAGGTTCAGCAGGATCAGCGCGGCCTGCAGCGGCGGCAGGCTCGGGTTAAAAGCGGCGTTTTCCGCATAGCGGCCGGCGTAGAGGCTGCCGTCCTCCGTTTCCAGCGCTACGCCGCTGTGGGCGTTGCTGTACGGAGCATGGCTCTGATTGGCCGCCGCCAGCGCCGCCTGCGTCAGCGCATCGTCCAGCGCCAGTCGGTGGCCGTGATCGACCTTGTCCATCAGCAGCGAAGCGATATCCAGATCTTTCGGGCCGAAGGCGTCCGGCAGATAGTCCGCCAGCGTGGCCGGCGCGCGGCCAGGCAAACGGATTTGCAGCGCGCCGCCGCTGTTCAGCTCATTCATAAACTGGCGGCAGTGGCCGCACGGCGTATAGTTGACGGTGATCGAGGCCAGCGCTTTTTCGCCGCGCAGCCAGGCGTGAGTCACTGCGCTTTGTTCCGCATGCACGGATTGCTGCAGCGGCGCGCCGCTGAATTCCATATTGGCGCCGAAATAGAGATTGCCGCTTTGCCCGCGCGCGATGGCGCCGACGTGGAAATGCGATATCGGGGTTAACGAGCAGGCCGCCGCCAGCGGCAGCAGCGCGAATGCCAGCGCGTCATCGTCCAACCCGCAGCCTGAGCGGATCGCCGCCGCTTGCTCGGCCGTGAACATCGCCGGAAAGTCGGACGCGTCCAGATAGGGCTGCAGGGCGGATTGCAGTGTCGCGGGCAGTACGCTGAAAGCGGTGTGAAAACGCGGATGCATAGAAAGTCTCTCTACGGGTTAACGGGATAACATTCTAGGCAGGCCAGAGACATTAAAGTGTGATTAATGTCTCTTAATTAATGAAATTAATGCAATGGAATACATAAATGCGAGATGTATCGCAAGTTTCACCCTGATCAACCGAACAGATGCAGCAGCACCGGAAACACAAACGGCGCCAGCAGCGAGGTGATGATGCCGCAGATGACCAACGCCAGCGAGCCGAAGGCGCCCTCCTGATAGTCCATCTCCGCGCAGCGCGCGGTGCCCAGTGCGTGGGAAGCCGTGCCCATCGCCAGGCCACGCGCCGAGGGGGTGGTGATTTTCAACAGGTTGAACAGCGTGTGGCCGAACACGGCGCCGAGGATGCCGACGAAAATGACGCAAACCGCGCTGATCGCCGGAATGCCGCCGAGCGAGTCCGCGACGGCCATCGCGATCGGCGTAGTGACCGATTTCGGCAAGATAGAGGCGGCGATTTCCGGCGTGGCACCCAACCACAGGGCGATGGCGCCGCCGCTGATCATGGCGGTCAGGCTGCCGATGAAGCACACCGTGATAATCGACTTCCAGCGTGCGCGGATTTGGTGCAGCTGCTCATAGAGCGGGAAGGCCAGCGCGACGACCGCCGGCTGCAGCAGATCGTTGAGGATTTTGCTGCCCTGAAAGTAGCGCTCATAGGGAATGCCGGTGAGCAGCAGCAGCGGGATAATCACCGCCATGGACACCAGCAGCGGGTTGAGCAGCGGCATATTCAGCTTGCGCGCCAGCCAGCGCGCGCCAAAATAGACCGCCAGCGTCAGCGGCAACGACCACCAGATTTCATGGATCATGGATTGTCCTCCGGGTCGTCGGGCTTGCCGGCGATGCGGCGCTCGCGATGAAAATAGTGTGAGGTATAGCCGACTACCACCAGCACCATCAGCGTGCTGATGAGGCAAGAGATAACCAGCGGGCCCAGATGCGCGACGATCTGGTCGTAATATTTCATCACCCCGACGCCGATCGGCACGAACAGCAGCACCATATAGCGGATCAGCAAATGGCAGCCGGGTTTAACCCATTTGGCTGGCATAATCTGGGTTGAGAGCAGGGCGAACAGCAGCAGCATGCCGATGATGCTGCCGGGAATGGCGAACGGCAGCAGCGCCGCCACCGCGTTGCCGACGAACAGACACAGGTAGATGAGGAGCAGAGCCCTCAGGTATTTCCAGCACAGTGTGAGCACGTTGGCCATTGTCTTTTCCCGTTTAACTGATGTATTCATCATACAATTAAACTGTGAGCCATGCCACAGATCGCACCATGAATTCTCGCTATGGGTGCTATGCCCGAGCGGCGGGTTGACAGCCCGTATTGGCCGCTGCCTGCGGGATCAGCGTACGTCTTCGGCCGCCGCCGTGTGTTCTGCCAGCCGGTGGCCGAGGAAGAAAAACAGCAGGCTGAGCAGCGCGGCGACGATCAGCATCACGAACATCAGCGGCGGCGCGGCGTAGCTGAGCATGACCCCGCACAGCACCGGGTTGATGGCGCCGCCCAATGCGCTGAGGTTCTGTACGCCATAGTAGCTGCCTTTCAGGTGCGGCGGCGCGATAAAGTCGATAAACATGTATTCCACCGGGATAACGATGATTTCGCCGAGGGTAAACACCGCCATCGCCGCCAGCCATAGCCAGACCGCCTGGCCGGCCGCCATGAAACCGAGCAGCCCGACGATGAAAAACAGCGTGCCCAGCACCAGCCAGCGCAGCATGTTTTCCTGGCGCATGCCGCGGCTGAGCAGGTATTGCAGGGCGATGACGATGCTGGCGTTGACGATCATCACCAACCCAATGATTTTGTAGGCGAACTCGGCGCTGGAGACGGTGATCAGGTACTGCGACAGATAGCCGGTGAACTGACCGAACACCACGGCGCCCAGGGTGCTGCCGAGGGTGAAGTAGATAAGCCGCCGATCGCTTCGCAAGATGGTCAGCGTCTGACGGAAGTTGGGGAGCGCGGCCGGTACAGCGGCGGCAGGCGTTGCGCGCTGTTCCCGGCCGCGCAAGCGCAGGCTCAGTGCCGCCACCGTCGCCAGCGCCAATCCGCCCGACAGATAAAACGGCAGCAACGGGCTAAGCCCGGCCACCAGGACGCCGAGCGCAGAGCCGATCGCCCAGCCGACGTTGACCAGCGTGTAGTTGATGGAAAAAGCCTTGATGCGCTGCTCGACCGGCAACCCGTCGGCGAAACAGGCCTTAATGGTGATGCTTAGCACCGAATAACAGGTATGCAAGATGGCCAGCACCACGATCACGCCGCCGGGGCGCGGGATCCAGGGAATGGCGAAAAAGCTCAGCGCAAACAATACAATCGACAGCAGGATCAGGCGGTTTTTGCTGAATTTGTCCACCAGATAGCCGCCGTACAGGCTGGCAAGGATGCCGAGGGTGAGGCTGACGCCCAGAATCACGCCCACGCTCTTCGGCAGCAGATGGAAATGTTCGGTGAGGTAGATGGTGATGAACGGCAGCGTAACGCCGCGGCCGATGGTCAACACCAGCGAACTGGCCAGCAGTACGTTGATCAGCGAGGGGA
This sequence comes from Serratia sp. JKS296, assembly GCF_900215445.1. Classification (NCBI taxonomy): domain Bacteria; kingdom Pseudomonadati; phylum Pseudomonadota; class Gammaproteobacteria; order Enterobacterales; family Yersiniaceae; genus Serratia; species Serratia sp. JKS296. The sequence continues at coordinate 3,444,058 of NZ_OCMX01000001.1, read as the reverse complement.
ATCCCTTCATTTGAGGCCTGTTTATGCATACAGTTATTGGGCGATGCAGATAACATAGCGTATTTTGGCGAGGACGGAAGGGGAAAGCCGATAATTAGTTTAAAAACAGAGGCTGCGTCGGCAGCCTCGTCAAAAACAGCATTATTTACCGTGTTCGGCCTGCAGCGTGGCGAACCACGGCTGAACGAAATCGCTGCTGGTGCCCCAGCCGGGGATGATCTTCGCCAGCCCGGCGACGTTGACCGGCCCCGGCTGCGCCAGCAGCAACGCCTGCGGAATGACCGCCGCTTTGAATTGATAGCTGTCCGGCGTGCTTTCCCCGGCGATCTTGTTAGCCACCAGGCGCAGGTTGACCGCGCCGATCAGCTTCGGATCCACCGCCACGCTGACCTGCCATGGGCTGCCGGCTTCGCGCATCAGCTGCAAGTCCTGGTTGGAGATATCGATGCTGTACAGTTTGATTTCGGTGCGGCCGTTCTCTTTCAGCGCCTTGTAAGCGCCCTGGGTGAAAGCGTCCCAGGTGCCCCAGATGGCGTCAATCTTGCCTTTCGGGTATTTCGCCAGCACCGCACCCACTTTATTGGCGGTATCGCCCTGCACGTCGGATGAAACCGCGCCAATCGATTCCAGCTCGTGAATGCCCGGATGCTGTTTCAGCAACTGCTGATAGGCGGCCTGGCGGCGCTCCATCGGCGGGAAGCCTGCCACCCAGAGTTTGATGATGTTGGCCTGGCCGTTGAAATCCTTCACCAACTGGCCGAACGAGGCGTTGGCCAGCGAAGCGTCGTCCTGCTGCGAGACGGTGACGCCGGGAACGCGGCCGCTGACGTCGGTATCGAAAGCCGCGACGGCGATGCCGGCCGCCGCGATGCGCTTGACCAGATCGGTGGAATAGGGGGCTCGTCCCTGCGAGAGAATGATGCCGTCATATTTCTGGCTGATAGCCTGGTTGACGAAGTCCTGAAAACGCGCATCGTCGCCGTTGCTGAGGAAGGTGTCTACCTTGAAGCCCAGCTTACGCCCTTCCTGAATGGCGCCCGCCAAAAATTGCGTGGTGTTGTCGTCGGATCCGAGGTTGCGGATCACCGCGATGCGCACCGGCCCCTGATGTTGAGCGATGGCGGCCGGCACGGCGGCGTTTTCCGCCGCCTGCAGCGGCAGGGCAGCCAGCAGACTGAGAGCGAGCAGCGAAGTCTTGAGGTTTTTCATTATTATAGGCTCCAAAAAAGCAGGGAAACGATCCCGGTGAAGGTCTGTTATAGCAGTCTTTCTGTCTGGACGTCTATTTTGGGTATCGGAGCATCATAGCCGGATGCGGCGGGCAGGGGAATCAGGGCGGTTATGACTTTTTCTTCATGCTTATAACGTGGGGGGTGGGGCAATAAAAAAGGGCCGAGCAAGCTCGACCCTCCCTACGCCGCGCATCTGCGCGATTACTTGACCTGCATGCCAGGCTGCGCGCCGCTGTCCGGGCTCAGCAGGAAGATCTCTTTCCCGCCTGGGCCCGCCGCCATCACCATGCCTTCTGACACGCCGAAGCGCATTTTGCGCGGCGCCAGGTTGGCGACCATGATGGTCAGACGGCCTTCCAGCGCTTTCGGGTCCGGGTAAGCGGAGCGAATGCCGGAGAAGATTTGGCGCGATTCGCCGCCCAGATCCAGTTGCAGCTTCAGCAGTTTGTCGGATCCCTCGACAAAGTCGGCGCTCTTGATCAGGGCGATGCGCATGTCCACCTTGGTGAAGTCGTCGAAGGTGATGGTTTCCTGAATGGGATCATCGGCCAATGGACCGGTCACCGGTTTGGCGGCGGCCATGTCTTCCTTCGAGGCATTGACCATCTCGTTGACCTTGTCCAGATCGATGCGGTTGAACAGCGCTTTGAACGCGTTCACCTGATGGCCCAGCAGCGGCTGCGGGATCGCGTCCCAGCTGAGCTCGGCGTTGAGGAACGCTTCGGCGCGTTCGGTCAGCGAAGGCAGCACCGGCTTCAGGTAAGTCATCAACACGCGGAACAGGTTAATGCCCATCGAGCAGATGGCCTGCAGATCGGCATCGCGGCCTTCTTCCTTCGCCACCACCCACGGCGCCTGCTCATCCACGTAACGGTTGGCCAGATCGGCCAGCGCCATGATTTCGCGGATCGCGCGGTTGAACTCGCGGCCGGCGTAGGCTTCGGCGATGCTCTGCGCCGCGTCGACGAAGGTCTGGTACAGCGCCGGATCGGCCAGGCTGTCGGCCAGCTTGCCGCCGAAGCGCTTGTTGATAAAGCCGGCGTTGCGTGACGCCAGGTTCACCACCTTGTTGACGATGTCGGCGTTCACGCGCTGCACGAAGTCTTCCAGATTGAGATCGATGTCATCAATGCGTGAAGAGAGCTTGGCGGCGTAGTAATAACGCAGGCAGTCGGCGTCCAGATGCTGCAGGTAGGTGCCGGCCTTGATGAAGGTGCCGCGCGATTTGGACATCTTGGCGCCGTTCACCGTCACGTAGCCGTGCACGAACAGGTTGGTCGGTTTGCGGAAATTGCTGCCTTCCAGCATCGCCGGCCAGAACAGGCTGTGGAAGTAGACGATGTCCTTGCCGATAAAGTGATACAGCTCGGTGGTGGAGTCTTTGCGCCAGAACTCGTCGAAGTCCAGATCGCCGCGCTTGTCGCACAGGTTCTTGAAGGAACCCATGTAGCCGATCGGCGCGTCCAGCCAGACGTAGAAGTATTTGCCCGGCGCATCCGGGATTTCGAAGCCGAAGTAAGGCGCATCGCGGGAGATGTCCCACTGCTGCAGACCGGATTCGAACCACTCCTGCATCTTGTTCGCCACCTGCTCTTGCAGCGCGCCGGAGCGCGTCCACGCCTGCAGCATTTCGCTGAAGGCCGGCAGATCGAAGAAGAAGTGCTCCGAGTCGCGCATCACCGGCGTCGCGCCGGAAACTACGGACTTCGGATCGATCAGTTCCGTCGGGCTGTAGGTGGCGCCGCACACTTCGCAGTTGTCGCCGTACTGATCCGGCGATTTGCATTTAGGGCAGGTGCCCTTCACGAAACGGTCCGGCAGGAACATGCCTTTCTCCGGATCGTACAGCTGAGAAATGGTGCGGTTCTTGATAAAACCGTTTTCTTTCAGGCGGCTGTAAATCAGGGTGGACAGCTCACGGTTTTCATCGCTATGGGTCGAATGGTAGTTGTCATAGCTGATGCCAAAGCCGGCGAAATCCTGTTGGTGCTCCTGGCTCATCTCCGCGATCATTTCTTCCGGTTTCACACCCAGTTGCTGCGCTTTCAGCATGATCGGCGTGCCGTGCGCGTCGTCCGCGCAGATGAAATGCACTTCGTGGCCGCGCATTCGTTGGTAACGCACCCAGATATCCGCCTGGATGTGCTCGAGCATGTGGCCGAGATGGATGGAACCATTTGCGTACGGTAGCGCGCACGTCACCAATAATTTTTTCGCGACTTGAGCCATAGTGAGAACTTGCTTTCTGTAATGAATAAAAGGGCCTTCGATGTTAACCGATCGCGCCCTTCGCTGCTAGGGCGGTTTCTTACAGGTTATACGCGCCAGCTACCGGGCAGTTCTGATATGCTTAGCCGGAAGCGACTCATTCAAAATCAAGGAGCCGGGATGAACGCAAAATCCCCTGAGCAGACCAACCCCGAAGTTCTGCGCGCCCTGGTGACCGGTGTACTGGCCGCCTTTGAACACCCGACGTTGAAAAACAACCTGACCGCGCTGAAGGCTATTCATCACTGCGCATTATTGGACGACGTACTGCATATCGAACTGACGATGCCGTTTGCCTGGCAGAGCGGTTTTGAAGCGCTGCAGGCGAGCGTCGGCCCTGAGCTGTTGCGCGTGACCGGCGCCGCCGCCATCGACTGGAAGCTGAAACACGATATCACGACGCTGAAACGCGCCAACGGCCAAGCCGGGATCAAAGGCGTGCGCAACATCATCGCCGTCAGCTCCGGCAAAGGCGGGGTGGGGAAATCCAGCACCGCCGTCAACCTGGCGCTGGCGCTGGCCGCCGAAGGCGCCAAGGTCGGCATTCTGGACGCCGACATTTACGGCCCGTCGATCCCCAATATGCTGGGCACCGAACATGAGCGGCCGACTTCGCCGGACGGGCAGCACATGGCGCCGATCATGGCGCACGGCCTGGCGACCAACTCCATCGGTTATCTGGTGACCGACGACAACGCCATGGTGTGGCGCGGCCCGATGGCCAGCAAGGCGCTGATGCAGCTGCTGCAGGATACGCTATGGCCGGATCTGGATTATCTGGTGCTGGACATGCCGCCGGGCACCGGCGACATTCAGCTGACGCTGTCGCAGAACATTCCGGTGACCGGCGCGCTGGTGGTCACCACGCCGCAGGATATCGCCCTGCTGGATGCCGCCAAGGGCATCGTGATGTTCGAGAAAGTGCATGTGCCGGTGCTGGGCATCGTCGAAAACATGAGCGTGCACATTTGCAGCCACTGCGGCCACCATGAGCCGATCTTTGGTACCGGCGGCGCCGAGAAGCTGGTGCAGAAATATAACAGCCGTCTGCTGGGGCAGATGCCGCTGCACATCTCGCTGCGCGAAGATCTGGATCGCGGTACGCCGACGGTGATCAGCCGCCCGGAGAGCGAATTCGCCGACATGTATCGTCAACTGGCCGGCCGCGTGGCCGCGCAGATGTATTGGCAGGGTGAAGCGATCCCGACGGAGATTGCCTTCCGCGCGCTGTAATCTGCCTATGGCGATGAAAAACCCGGCTTAAGCGCCGGGTTTTTTTATGGGATGCGGGTAGGGTTGTGCAAATCTGCCCGGGTATAAGGGCGTTCGATCTGCGCCAGCGTTTTGGCGATATGTTCCAGCAATCCCTGGGTGGGGGCCGGCTGCCGCTGTCCCATCAGCGCCAACGGCAAGGCCAGCGCGATGGCCAAATGCGACCAGGCAAGCTGTGGTCGCGCTTTCCCTCGCTGCAGCCATAGAAACAGCGCGCTGGCCAGGTAGCCTAACATTAGCCCGCTGATGACCTCGGATACCGAATGCACGCGGATTTCCAGGCGCGACACGCCGATGGTGAAAGGCAATATCCATCCGGTCACCAGCGCGATGCTGCGCACCGGGTGGGAAAATCGACCGGTTAAAGCCCAAAGCAGCGGCGGCCAGATGCTGGCCGCGAGGGCCGAATGGCCGCTGAATCCGGTGAAATCATAACTTGCGCTACCAATGCCCCAGCCCATAAAGGCCAACTTGGACAGGCAGACCAGTCCGCCGGTGAAACCGAAAATCAGCGCCCATTGCCAACCTGCAACGCGGGTGGCGGGCGATGCGAGCAGCAATAAAAACAGAATCAGCGCGCAGGGCAGCAGCAGCATGCTGTCGCCGAAAAAAGTCAAAAAATACCAATCCAGCACATCATTCTCCGATGAAAGACTACGGGGTCCCTAAGTCAGCGCAGGAGTGTAACCTGTTGCGGGGCATTGCCCTAGCCGTGAGATTCTTAAAATGCCGCGTGCCCGTGGCGTGGCAGCCCGAATTCACCCGCCGCCGCGCAATATACAGTGGCGCAATCCCCGGCGACTCCCTATAATTGTCGCGTTTTAGTTCCCCCCTTCACACTATGAAATCAGGTCTTTAATTTTATGACTGACAATCCGCATCAGTGCGTCATTATTGGTATAGCTGGCGCATCTGCCTCCGGAAAAAGCCTTATCGCCAGCACGTTGTACCGCGAACTCCGCGAGCAAGTCGGTGATGAGCACATCGGCGTTATTCCAGAAGACAGTTACTATAAAGACCAGACTCACCTGACCATGGAAGAACGGGTCAAAACCAACTATGACCACCCGAGCGCCATGGATCATAACCTGCTGTTCCAGCATCTGCAGATGTTGAAGGCCGGTAAGGCGATCGAGCTGCCGCTGTATAGCTACACCGAACACACGCGCAAGAAAGAAACCGTCCACCTGGAACCTAAAAAAGTGATCATTCTGGAAGGGATCTTGCTGCTGACGGATATCCGTTTGCGCCAGGAGATGAACTTCTCGATCTTCGTCGACACGCCGCTGGATATCTGCCTGATGCGCCGTATGAAGCGCGACGTCAACGAGCGCGGTCGCTCGATGGATTCGGTGATGGCGCAATACCAGAAGACCGTGCGCCCGATGTTCCTGCAGTTTATCGAACCTTCCAAACAATACGCCGATATCATCGTTCCGCGCGGCGGCAAAAACCGCATCGCGATCGATATTCTGAAAGCCAAAATCAGCCAATTCTTTGAATAATGCCGCTTAATGGCCGGAAATGCGCATTTCCGGCCGACGGCCAACTATTTGCACCCCGGCGTAGACCTTTCGCCCGTTGTGTGGCAATTTTTGTTTAGTTACGCGTTTTGATGGAGAAGAAAGACATGAGACTGTGCGACCGCGATATAGAAGCCTGGCTGGATAGCGAGAAACTGGTGATTTCGCCGCGCCCGCCGCTCGAACGCATCAACGGGGCCACAGTAGATGTCCGTTTGGGCAATCAGTTCCGCGTGTTCCGCGGCCATACCGCGCCGTTTATCGATCTCAGCGGGCCGAAAGATGAAGTCAGCGCCGCGCTGGATCGCGTGATGAGCGACGAGATTGTCCTGCCGGAAGGCGAGGCGTTCTTCCTTCATCCCGGCGAACTGGCTCTGGCGGTGACGTTCGAATCCGTGACGCTGCCGAACGATCTCGTGGGTTGGCTCGACGGCCGTTCTTCTCTGGCGCGTCTGGGGCTGATGGTGCACGTGACCGCGCACCGTATCGATCCGGGCTGGCACGGGCGCATCGTGCTGGAGTTTTACAACTCCGGCAAGCTGCCGCTGGCGCTGCGGCCGGGGATGCTGATTGGCGCCTTGAGCTTTGAGCCGTTGTCCGGCCCGGCGGCCCGGCCATATAACAGCCGGCAGGACGCAAAATATCGCGATCAGCAGGGCGCAGTAGCCAGTCGAATCGACAAGGACTAACGGCGCGGGATGCACCGTCGGTGTGGCGCTGACAAGAGGGTGGCATGAGAAGATTACTGACGACATTGGCGATTTTACTGGTGGTCGTGGTGGCGGGAATGTCCGCGCTGGTACTGCTGGTCAATCCGAATGATTTTCGCGGTTACATGGTCAAAAAGGTCGAGCAGAAGAGCGGCTACCAGCTAACGCTTGAAGGCGACCTGCGTTGGCATATCTGGCCGCAGCTCAGTATTTTGGCCGGGCGCATGACGCTGACCGCGCCGGGCGCCAAGGCGCCGGTGGTGAGCGCGGAAAACATGCGCCTTGACGTCAAACTGTTGCCGCTGCTGTCACATCAGCTGTTTGTGAAACAGGTGATGTTGAAAAATGCCGTCATTCGTCTCACGCCCGACAGTGAAGAGCACTCACAAGTGGACGCCCCGATTGCGCCGGCCGGCAGCGGCGCTGATGCGGCAGACACGGCCTGGAAGTTCGACATCGATAACTTGCGCGTCGTGGACAGCCTGCTGATTTGGCAGCGTGCCGACAACGCGCAAATCAATGTTCGGGACATCAATCTTACCCTGCAGCAAACGGAGAAACGGCAGGCGCAGCTTGAACTGTCCAGCCGGGTCAACCGCGATCAGCGCGACCTGGCCTTCAGCATGACGGCCGATATCGATTTGCAGCAGTTCCCGCACCAGATCGGCGCCAAAGTGACCCAGTTCAATTATCAACTGGCCGGGGCGGACATTCTTAACGGCGGCATTCAGGGCGAGGGCAATGCCCAGGTAGTCTATCAACAGACGCCGGCGCAGATTGCCGTCAGCCAACTGAACGTCAGCGCCAACAACAGCCAGTTGGCCGGCGATATCAGCGCCACGTTGGGGGCGGTGCCGGGCTATGTGGTGAATCTCAATTCGGCTAACCTCGATCTCGACGCGCTTTCCGGCTGGCAATCCAGCACCAATACCGCCGAACAGCCCGCCGTGACCGCCGCGCCGGTGATCGCCAGCCAGGTCGACGATCGGCAGCAGAACCTGGAAGCGCTGCGCGATTTCAATGCGCAGTTGAACCTGCAAGCGGCGCAGTTGACCTATCGCGGTATGAACGTCACCCAATTGGCCGTTGCCGCGGACAATCAACGCGGCCTGCTGACGCTGCATAAGCTTGCCGGGCACTTGGCCGGCGGTGATTTCTCCTTGCCGGGATCGCTCGACGCACGCGGCAATAAACCGGTCATCAGCGTGCAACCGACGCTGAACCAAATTGAGCTGGGCACGGTGCTCAAAGCTTTCGACATGCCGCAGATGCTGACCGGCAAGTTCAGCATGAAAGGGGATCTGACCGGCGATCGCCTCTCTTCACAGTCATTTGAGCACCGCTGGCGCGGTACGGCGCAGCTGGCGATGCAGGATGCGCAACTGCACGGTTTGAACATCCAGCAACTGATCCAACAGGCCGTGGCGCGCAATGACAACAGCGTGCGCGGTCAAGACAGCTATCAGCGCTATACCGAAGTCAAAAATGTTTCGGCGCAAGCTACCCTGAACCAGGGCACGGTCAAACTCAGCGGCCTGACGGCGGATTCGCCTTTGCTGGCGCTGACCGGCGCCGGCAGCATCGATATGCCGGGCAAACAGTGTGATATGGCGCTTAACGTGCGCGTCACCGGCGGTTGGCAAGGGCGCGGCGAGCTGATCGAACAGCTGCAAAAAACGCCGATCCCGCTGCGGGTCTACGGGCCGTGGCAACAGCTGAATTATCAACTGCAGGTCGATCAGGTGCTGCGTAAAACGCTGCAGGATCGGGCCAAGGATGCGCTGAACAAGTGGGCTGAAAAGAACAAAGGTTCGCGCGAGGGTCAGGATTTGAAAAAGCTGCTCGACAAGCTGTAATCCCTCCTGACGCGGGCCGTTTTGCGGCCCGCGTCAGTATCGACGTTTCCCGCGATAATTTCCCTCCGTTACCTTGATGAAGGTCATGAAGACCCGCGATCAATTTGTGCAGAGTAAGGGCGCATTCTGCTATGACTATGCGCCTGAGCGCGAAAAAATGACGAGTTGAGGAAACATGATAGAGCTTCTTATTGGCGCGGCGGTGGCGGCGGGCGTGGGCCGTTATATCATCAAAGGGTATTCCGCCACGGGCGTCTTGATGGTGGGAGGGCTGCTGCTGCTTGGCATCAGCGCCCTGATGGGGAAAACGCTGTTGCCGTCCGGCGCCGCATCTACCGGCTGGCGCGCGACCGATATGATCGAGTACGTCAAGATCTTGCTGATGAGCCGCGGCGGCGATCTGGGCATGATGATCATGATGCTGTGCGGTTTCGCCGCCTATATGACGCATATCGGCGCCAACGACGTGGTCGTCAAGCTGGCCTCGCGCCCATTGCAGATGATCAATTCGCCTTATCTGCTGATGGTGGCGGCCTATTTTGTCGCTTGCCTGATGTCATTGGCGGTTTCTTCCGCGACTGGACTCGGCGTATTGCTGATGGCGACGCTGTTTCCATTGATGGTGAACGTTGGCATTAGCCGCGGCGCCGCGGCGGCCATTTGCGCTTCGCCGGCGGCGATTATCCTGGCGCCGACTTCCGGCGACGTGGTGCTGGCAGCCAAGGCGGCGGAAATGCCGCTGGTGGACTTCGCGTTCAAAACCACGCTGCCTATCTCGATTGCGGCCATCGTCTGCATGGCCGTGGCGCACTTTTTCTGGCAGCGTTATCTCGATAAGAAGAGTGATGAACAGCACCACATCATGGACGTCAGTGAAATAAAAACGCATGCGCCGGGGTTCTACGCGATATTGCCGTTTACGCCGATCCTCGGCGTGCTGATCTTCGACGGCAAATGGGGACCGGAGCTGCACATTATTACCGTGTTGGTAGGGTGCATACTGTTGGCGGCTGCGATCGAGTTCGTGCGCAGCTTCAGCGCCAAACAGGTATTCAGCGGCCTGGAAGTGGCGTATCGCGGTATGGCGGATGCATTCGCCAGCGTGGTGATGCTGTTGGTGGCCGCGGGTGTCTTCGCGCAAGGGTTGAGCACCGTCGGTTTTATCAGCGGGTTGATCGGGTTGGCGCAGTCGTTCGGTACCGGCGGTTTGATCATGATGCTGGTGTTGGTGGTGATCACCATGCTGGCGGCCATGACCACCGGCTCCGGCAATGCGCCGTTCTATGCGTTTGTCGAACTGATCCCGAAACTGGCGGCACAGATGGGCGTGAATCCTGCCTATCTGGTGATCCCGATGCTGCAGGCCTCTAATCTCGGCCGTACGCTGTCGCCGGTTTCCGGCGTGGTGGTGGCGGTCTCCGGCATGGCGAAAATCTCGCCGTTTGATGTGGTGAAGCGTACTTCAGTGCCGGTAATTGTCGGGTTGGTGGTGGTGATCGTGGCGACGGAGCTGCTGGTTCCCCAGTAAAAGGAAGGCCGGGCGATGCCCGGCCTCGATGTTAAACCTCGTACTCCTCCGGTGGAGGCGGCGGGGTGATCTTCACTTTCAGGATGCGGTGGCTGTTGACCTCCAATGGTTCGAACAGGTAGTCACCGATCTTGATTTGTTCTCCTTCTTGCGGCACGCGCTGGCTGTGTTCCATCAACAGCCCCGCCAGCGTGTGGTATTCGCGCTTTTCTTCCAGCGGCATCGGCAGATACAACACCAGATCTTCCAGCGGCATATAGCCGTTGGCGGTCCAGCTGCCGTCCTCGTTTTGCTGAATGTCGTGGCGTGCGTCCACCTCTTCGCCGGCCTCCGGCAGGTTGCCGGCGATGGTTTCCATCACGTCCGTCAGGGTGACGACGCCTTCGACGGAGCCGAACTCATCGACCACAAAGGCAAAATGCGTCTGCGCCTGGCGGAATTGCTCCAGGGCGCTTAACAGCGTGAGCTGCTCCGGGAAGATCAACGGTTGGCGTATCAGCGCTCGCAGATCCAGCGGCGCCTGCGCCAGTTGCTGTTTGAGGACGTCGATGGTGTGGATCACGCCCAGCGGTTCGTCGCTGGCGCTGCTTTCCACCACCACGATGCGCGTGTGCTGATTACGTTCCAGCAACTGCGTCAGCTTTTCCTGCGGATCGTTCAGCTCAAGGTATTCGACGTCGTGACGCGAGGTCATGATGCTACTGACCGTGCGCTGCGCCATGCCGAGTACGCGTTCGATCATGCGCCGCTCTTGCTGATTGAAGATCTCGCCGTTTTCGCTGTCGCTGTCCGCCAGCAGGTTGGCGGAATGGCTGTCGACTTCCGCTTCTTCATGTTTGCCGCTCAGCATGCGCAGCACCGCTTCGGCGGTGCGTTCACGCAGCGGCCGCACCTTCGACAGGAAGCGACGGCGGTTGAACTGCGCCAGCTGGTTCAGCGCCTCGATCATGACCGAGAAGCCGATCGCCGCGTAGAGGTAGCCTTTAGGAATGTGATAGCCAAAGCCCTCCGCCACCAGGCTGAAACCGATCATCAGCAGGAAGCTCAGGCACAGAATGACGATAGTCGGGTGAGCGTTGACGAAGCGCGTCAGCGGTTTGCTGGCCAGCAGCATCAGGCCGATGGCGATACAGACCGCGATCATCATCACCGCCAGGTGATCGACCATCCCCACCGCGGTGATCACCGAGTCGAGCGAGAAAACGGCGTCCAGCACCACGATCTGCGCCACTACCGGCCAGAAACGTGCGCCTTTGCGCGCGCCGTGCTGCTCTTCGTCCTTGCCTTCCAGCCGCTCATTGAGCTCCATGGTGGCTTTGAACAGCAGGAATATCCCGCCGACCAGCATGATCAGATCGCGGCCGCTGAAGGGGTGCTCCGCGACGATGAACATCGGTTTGGTCAGCGTCGCCAGCCACGAGATGGAGGCGAGCAGCGCCAGACGCATGACCAGCGCTAGCAACAAACCGACGACACGGGCCTTATCTCTTTGTTGTTTTGGTAATTTGTCCGCCAGAATGGCGATGAAGACAAGGTTGTCTATACCCAGCACGATTTCCAGCACGACCAAAGTGGCCAGGCCGGCCCAAATTGTTGGATCAGCGATCCATTCCATACGCCCAATTTCACCTGTAAGTTCTACGGCTTATGCCGCACGGGAATGATGGGCGTTGAGGCGGCAAAATTCAACTTTAATCGGGAGGATGTGGTTCAGAACAGGAGGATTGCCGTAAACATCGATCGGCGCCGAGCGGCCAAAGGAATCAAGGGCCTGGGGAGCAAATATCTACCGGGATGCCATGCGCTCAGAAAAGAAACGCCTTATTAAATTTATTTAAATCAAAACATTAAAACAATTTTCTTTGGCTATGATTCTTATCGGTATGCGGCACGAGTAGTCTTATTCTGAAAACGGCTGACTGGGGGGATCTAAGGCTTGTATCACTTAGACATTAGTATAAGAATCTTAGTCATATAACGGCAGTAACTAACATTGTTTGGTTATAAAGGCACCGGTTTTTTTATTTTTTTGTGAACAGCATGACAGTTCAAACGAAGAATGAGTGCCGCTTTGCATAAAAATTGCCTGGCTCATGCAATGACGTGGGGGGATGCGTCATTAACAGTACTTTGGTAGCTGCAAGCCAAGGGCGGTAGCGTGCCCGATTGGATCCCCTTGTTCACGCTGCACAGATGAATGCAGCGCTACGATGAATTGGAATGAAAATGCAAACAAGACTTAAGGCAGTGATCCCCGTTGCGGGCTTGGGAACCCGTATGTTGCCGGCGACCAAGGCTATCCCTAAAGAAATGTTGCCCGTGGTCGATAAGCCCTTAATTCAGTACATTGTTGCTGAATGCGTGGCGGCGGGGATTAAAGATATCGTATTGGTCACGCATTCATCGAAAAACGCGATTGAAAACCATTTTGACACTTCGTTTGAGCTGGAGGCCATGCTCGAAGCGCGCGTGAAGCGCCAACTCCTGAGTGAAGTGCAAAGCATTTGTCCCCCGGATGTGACCGTGATGCAGGTGCGTCAAGGACAGGCGAAAGGGTTGGGGCATGCGGTGCTGTGCGCCAAACCAATGGTGGGTGATGCTCCTTTCGTTGTGCTGTTGCCCGATGTTTTATTGGATGATTCTACGGCGGATTTGCGCAAAGAAAATCTGGCTAAAATGATCCAACGTTTTGGTGATACGGGTTACAGCCAAATCATGGTTGAACCTGTGCCGGAACAAGATGTGTCCAAATACGGTGTGGTAGATTGCGCAGGCGCGACGATCGCCGCGGGAGAAAGCGCACCGATGACGGCGGTGGTTGAGAAGCCGGCCCGCGAGGATGCCCCTTCCAATCTGGCCGTCGTCGGCCGGTATGTGCTTGCCGCCGATATTTGGCCGCTACTTGAGAAAACCCCTCCCGGCGCGGGTGATGAGATTCAACTGACCGATGCGATTGCGATGCTGATGGATGAACAAACGGTTGAAGCATTCCATATGAGCGGTAAGTCCCATGATTGTGGCGACAAGTTTGGCTATATGAAGGCGTTTGTGCAGTACGGTCTGCGTCACGGTTCGGAAGGTGAAAATTTCAGCCGCTGGTTGAAGCAGACGTTGGGAAAGTAACAGGCTGTCGCCACTGCGGCTGAAAGCGATCACGAGATTGAATGAGGTCTACCATGACGAAGTTGAAAGCGGTTATTCCCGTTGCCGGATTGGGCATGCGTATGCTGCCGGCGACCAAAGCGATTCCGAAAGAGATGTTGCCAATCGTTGATAAACCGTTGATTCAATACATTGTCAACGAATGTGTCGCGGCGGGGATTAAAGAGATCATCCTGGTGACGCATTCTTCCAAGAACGCCATTGAAAACCATTTCGATACCTCATTCGAGCTGGAGGCGATGCTGGAGGCACGCGTGAAACGGCAACTGCTGGATGAGGTGCAGTCGATAACGCCAAAAGGCGTGACGCTGATGCACATTCGCCAGGGGCAGCCAAAAGGACTGGGACATGCCGTTCTCTGCGCTAAACCGTTGGTCGGTGATTCTCCATTTGTCGTTCTGTTGCCGGACATCTTGCTGGATGACGCAAAAGCCGATTTGAAGAAAGACAACCTGTCACACATGATTGCGCGCTTTGAGCAGAGCGGCCTGAGCCAGGTTTTGGTGCAAAAGGCAGACGAACACGTACTGCATGATTATTCCGTGGTTGAGTGTGAGGCCAGCAACCTGAAACCGGGTGAAAGTGCTCGTATCACATCGATTATTGAAAAACCGGCGCCGGAAACCAAGTTGGAATCCAACTACTCTGCGGTAGGGCGCTATGTCTTGTCCGCCGATATTTGGCCGCTGCTGGAGACCACGGAACCGGGAGCCTGGGGGCGTATTCAACTGACCGATGCGATTGCAGAATTGTTGAAACACAAACCGGTAGAGGCGACGGAGCTGGTGGGGGAATCGTTCAACTGCGGTGAAAAACTGGGTTACCTTCGCGCTTTTGTCACTTATGGGTTGCGTCACCCAACCCAAGGCAAAGCTTTCCGTGAATGGGCTGAACAGCTGTCGCTTTGAGTAAAACTTCTCGCTTCTCTCGATGAGGGCCGTTGCCATCATGGCGGGAGAAGCTAGAATAGTTGTTGAATTTTGGGGAATTTCACTGTCCCATTTTTTATATTAGTATACATTTTACTGCGATTATCCGAGTTGCTATGGCGAGAGAGTTTTATGCGGTATGGCCATGTGCTTATGACAAGTCGCTGTTATTAATAAAAAATTAAAGTTTAAACTCGCCTCCGCACTGATTTTTACCGGTGCTGGGCATCACAGTTTATTTATCCTGCTCATAATAGCTTTGCTCTTATCAACGGCAGATAAACGTTCTCGATAATTGCAAACAGAGCCCATGTTTTGAGACGGCGCAGCAAGCGACAGACAGTTTGATAAGGTTACAGAGACGCTGCCACGGTTGGCGCGCATAGTAGCTTTGCAGATACATTTACTTGAAAGTGATGATAATTTGATGGCAAAACGACAATTGAAAGCGATATCACTATTGATATCGATTAGCGTAATCAGTGGATGCACTGTTTTTCCTGGAACCCATTTATCGACCAGCGGAAAAGACGTCGTAAAACAAGAAGATGCTGACTTCGATATCGATAAACTGGTCAACATTTACCCTATGACACCGAAGCTGTTGGACTCAATGCGTCCGACACAGGTGGTTGCTCAGTCGAATGCGCAGCTGGATGCATCGTTGCGTACGTATGAGTACCGGATCGGGATCGGCGACGTCCTTAACGTTACCGTCTGGGATCACCCTGAGCTGACCACGCCTGCGGGGCAATACCGCAGCGCCAGCGACACAGGCAACTGGGTACACTCCGACGGCACGATCTTCTATCCTTATATCGGTAAGGTAAACGTGGTGGGTAAAACCGTTACCCAAATCCGCGATCAAATCGCCTCCCGTTTGGCTCAGTACATCGAAAGCCCGCAGGTTGACGTCAATATTGCCGCTTTCCGCTCGCAAAAAGCTTACGTGACGGGCGAAGTTACCAAATCCGGACAGCAGCCGATCACCAACGTACCTTTAACTGTGATGGATGCGATTAACGCCGCTGGCGGTCTGACTGAAAATGCCGACTGGCGCAACATCGTTCTCACGCACAATGGAAAAGAGCAGAGTCTGTCGCTGCAAAAGCTGATGCAGAATGGCGATCTGACCCAAAACCGTCTGCTTTATCCTGGGGATATTCTGTATATTCCGCGCAACGACGATCTTAAAGTGTTTGTTATGGGTGAAGTTAAGACCCCTGCGACGCTTAAAATGGATCGCAGCGGCATGACGTTGACGGAAGCATTGGGGAATTCTCAAGGGATAAGCCAAGCTGCGGCCGATGCGACCGGCGTGTTCGTTATCCGGCCATTGCACGGAACGCAGGGCGACAAGCTGGCTAATATTTATCAGCTCAATATGTCCGATGCGACAGCATTGGTAATGGGGGCTGAATTCCATCTGCAACCGTATGACATTGTTTACGTGACGGCAGCGCCAATCGCGCGTTGGAACCGTCTGATCGTTCAGTTGGCACCAACCATCGATAGCTTCAACAATCTCACGGAAGGCTCACTGCGTATCCGCAACTGGCCGTAGTAGGGGGGTTAGCCATGTTTGATTCTATCTTGGTTGTCTGTGTAGGTAATATTTGCCGCTCCCCCACGGGGGAGCGTCTCTTGAAGCGGCATCTGCCGGAAAAAGAGATCGCTTCCGCAGGCATCGGCGCCTTGGTTGGCAAAACTGCGGACAAGAGCGCTATTTCCATTGCGGAAAAACATCAGCTGTCGTTAGAGGGCCATGAAGCCAGACAGTTGACGAAAGAAATGTGCCGGGAATATTCATTGATTCTGGTTATGGAGAAAGGGCATATCGATGCCGTTTGCCGTTTGGCTCCGGAGGTCAGAGGCAAAACCATGCTTTTCGCCCATTGGTTGGGACAGAAAGAAATTCCCGATCCCTACAGAAAGAGCGCTGAAGCGTTTGAGTTTGTTTACCGCCTTCTTGATGATGCAGCCCAAAAATGGGCCCAGGCATTAAATCGTTAACCAGAGATTACAATGACTGATAATACGAAACCAGGCTTATCAACAGCCAATAATCATGATGAGATTGATCTAAGTCGCTTGTTGGGAACTTTAATTGATCACCGCTGGCTCATCATCGGGATTACTGCGTTATTCTCTGTTGCCGGGATCATTTATTCACTGTTCGCGACTCCGATATATCAAGCTGACGCGATGGTTCAGGTTGAACAAAACGTCGGTAACTCGTTGGTCAACGACCTATCCCAAATGCTGCCGAACAGTCAACCGGGCTCTTCCACGGAGATCGAGCTGATAAAGTCACGCATGGTGACGGGCAAGACTGTCGATGATCTGAACCTTGAAACGGTGGTGCAGCAAAAATACTTCCCGGTATTTGGTCGCGGCTGGGCCCGCTTGACGGGAACCGAACCTGCCAAAATTGCGTTGTCCCGCCTCAATGTGCCAGCCAACTCAGACGATCTTGAGCTGGAATTGACGGTGATCGATGCAAAGAACTATGTGTTGAGCAATAACGGCACCGAGATTATCAAAGGGAAAGTCGGTGCGCTGGAAAGCGGCCATGGGGTTTCCTTGCTGGTAAGCGATATTTCAGCGGAGCCAGGCACCGTATTTGAAGTCGCCAAGTTGGCGCGACTGGTTGCGACCAATAATCTGTTGGATGCATTGACCGTTGAAGACAAAGGCAAAGATACCGGCGTTTTGGCGTTGAGCTTGACCGGTGACGATCCGATATTAGTGCGAAACATTCTTGACAGCATCAGCAAAAATTATCTGTTGCAGAACGTCGAGCGTAAATCGGAAGAGGCCGCTAAAAGCCTGGATTTCTTGAAAGAACAACTGCCGGAAGTTCGCAGCTCGCTGGATAGCGCCGAAGATAAGCTCAACCGTTTCCGTCAGGCGAATGATTCTGTCGATCTGTCACTTGAAGCGAAGTCTGTTCTTGATACGATCGTGGGGGTTGAGGCTCAACTGAATGAGCTAACGTTTAAAGAAGCGGAAATCTCCAAACTTTATACCAAAGAACACCCCGCTTATCGTGCACTGATGGAAAAACGCGCTACGCTGCAGCAAGAAAAAGACAAGCTGAACAAGCGTGTCAGCGTCATGCCGAAAACCCAGCAGGAAATTTTGCGCTTGACCCGTGATGTGCAGGCCGGGCAAGAGATTTACATGCAGTTGCTGAATAAACAGCAAGAGCTGGGGATTACTAAAGCGAGCACGGTTGGTAACGTGCGAATCGTGGATCCTGCCGTTACGCAGCCTCGTCCGGTTAAACCGCAAAAAACCATTATCGTACTGATAGTCACGTTGCTTGGTGGCTTGTTCTCGACGGGTTTTGTATTGCTTAAAACCATGCTGCATCGCGGCATCGAAAGCCCGGAACAGCTGGAACAGCAAGGGATCAACGTTTACGCCAGTATTCCGCTGTCTGAATGGCAGCAAAAAAGCGACCGCGAAACCATGCTGTCCGGCAAGCGCAATAGCAACAGGAGTTACACCCTGCTTGCCGTGGGCAATCCGGCCGATCTGGCGATCGAAGCCGTTAGAAGCCTGCGTACCAGCCTGCATTTTGCCTCCTTGGAGGCCAAAAATAACGTTCTAATGATTTCGGGCGCCAGCCCAAGCATCGGTAAAACGTTTGTCAGTATCAACTTGGCAGCCGTTATCGCTCAGGCGGGGCAACGTATTCTGGTCGTGGACGCCGATATGCGTAAAGGCTACGCCCACTCACTGTTAAACTGTGAATTGGGCGTAGGGCTGTCTGATGTATTGTCAGGACAAGCGACAGCGCAGCAAGCGGTCAAAAAGACCTCGATTGAGAATCTTAGCTTTATCTCGCGTGGCAAGATCCCACCGAACCCGTCAGAGCTGTTGATGCACAACCGCCTGACGGAATTCCTGGAATGGGCGGGCAAAGAGTATGACATCGTTCTGGTCGATACCCCGCCGATCCTGGCGGTGACGGATGCCGCGATTGTCGCACGCAATGTAGGCACTACCTTGTTGGTCGCGCGTTATGGCGTGAACTCGCTGAAAGAGATCGAAGTGAGTATTCGTCGCTTCGAGCAAAACGGCATGGAAATTAAAGGTATTATCCTTAACGCCGTAGAAAATAAATCGGGTAGCGCCTACGGCTACTACGCTTACGAGTATAAATAAATCCCCTTCTAAGAAAAAGCTCCTCGTAATGAGGAGCTTTCTGATTCATTCAAAGTAATTAGTAAAATCCAATTTCGGAGAGAATAAATGAGTAATCTTGCAATTATTCCGGCAAGGGGTGGGTCTAAGGGTATTCCCAAGAAAAATATTAAAGAAATTGCAGGTAAACCATTAATTGCCTGGAGCATAGAGCAGGCACTAAATTCTTCGAGTATTGAGCGCGTTATTGTTTCAACAGATTGTGAGGATATTGCTGCTGTAGCCAGGGAATATGGCGCAGAAGTGCCGTTCATGCGCCCAGCTCATCTCGCGAACGATACCGCCGCGACGGAACCTGCACTTTTGCATACCCTGGAATGGTTGGCTGAACATGAGAATTACCATCCAGACTATACCGTCTTGCTGCAGGCAACCTCTCCTGTACGTAAAGATGATGCGATTGATTCTGCAATCAAAAAGATTATCGAAAAAAAAGCCGATTCGTTACTGAGTGTATGTGAGTTTTGGCATTTCCTGTGGGAAAACGAAGACAATCCGAAAGCTTATTACGATTATTTAAACCGTCCGCGTCGGCAAGATATTAAGCCTGAAAATATTAAACTCAAAGAAAACGGTTCTATTTACGTTACGAGAAGTGACATTCTCCTCAGCACCGGTAATCGTCTTGGCGGTAAAGTCATTGCGCATAAGATGTCTGAAGAGGAAAGCTTTGAAATTGACACCCTGCTGGATTGGGCGGTTGTTGAAGTAATTTTGAAAAATTGGAGTGGGAGATAATTCATGTTAATCCAGAAAAAGATATCTGATTTTTTAGTGTTTGAAACAGAATCAATCATTAAAGCATTAGAAAAAATCAACTCGAACAAAAAGCGAATCATTTTTGTTGTCACTGAAGACGGCAAGCTGTGCGGCTCTTTTTCTGACGGTGATTTCCGTCGCTGGATCACTAATGGTGATTTCGATCTGAGTCGCGAAATGTCAGAAGTGATGAACCAGAACGTTCGCTATAAAAAAGTGGACGCGCCACGTAACGAGATTGACTCACTGTTTACGAACGGCGTTGACGTATTGCCGCTGGTTGATGACTATCGGCGTCTGGTCGCTGTGGCGCTGCAAAGCGAAAAAGGCCTGACGATCGGCAAGCACACCATCACTGAAACTTCGCCGACTTACATTATTGCTGAAATTGGCAACAACCATAATGGCGACATCAAGTTGGCTAAGCATCTGGTTGACCTGGCGGTTGACGCGGGGGCCGATTGCGTTAAATTCCAAATGCGTGACCTGAGCTCGCTATATAAGGGCGGCAACGATAAAGACAAATCAGCCGATCTTGGCGCGCAGTACACGCTGGATTTGCTAAGAAAATTCCAGTTGAGCAATGAAGAACTGATCGAAGTGTTCGATTACTGCAAGGAGAAGGGGTTGACCCCGCTCTGTACCCCTTGGGATCTGAAGAGCCTTGAAATACTGGAAAACTACGGTATGGAAGGTTATAAGGTCGCTTCCGCCGACTTCACCAACCACGAAATGTTGGCCGCGCTGGCTGCTACAGGCAAACCGCTGATTTGTTCTACCGGCATGTGCAGCGAAGCGGAAATCAAAAGCTCGGTTGATTTTTTGAAATCCAAAGGCGCCGAGTTTGTGATTCTGCATTGCAACTCAACGTATCCGACGCCGTTTAAAGACGTCAACCTGGCCTATATCAAGCGTCTGCAGCAGGTAACGGGTTGCCTGGTGGGCTATTCCGGCCATGAGCGCGGTATTTCCGTGCCGATCGCCGTTACTGCCTTGGGCGCACGCGTGATCGAGAAACACTTCACCATCGACAAATCTATGGAAGGCAATGACCATAAAGTGTCTCTTTTACCACCTGAGTTCAAAGAGATGGTTGTGCGCATCCGCGAAGTTGAAGAGTCCATGGGCAATGCCGGCGAGCGTACTATCACCCAAGGGGAAATGATCAATCGCGAGACTCTGGCGAAGAGTTTGATTATCAATCGCGATCTGAAAAAAGGCGAAATCATTACCCGCGAGATGGTAGAGGTGAAGAGCCCGGGCCAGGGGCTGCAGCCTCTGTATCTGGAGCAATTGGTCGGCAAGAAAGCCAATCGTGACCACGAAAAAGGCGGTTACTTCTACGAGTCAGATCTGAATGATGTAGCGATAGAGGCTAAGGACTATGACTTCAATCGTCCGTTCGGCATTCCTGTGCGCTATCACGATTACGGCAAGCTGAAGAATAAATCCAACCTGGATTTCGTCGAATTCCACCTGAGCTATCAGGACATGGAGCTGGATTTGACCGAATTCTTCTCCGGCGCTGAAGATATCGGTTTTGCGGTACATAGCCCAGAGTTGTTCGCCAACGATCATATTTTGGACTTGGCAACGGATGATCCTGCTTATCTTGCCCATTCGATCAAACAGTTGCAGCGTGTCTGTGATGTGACTCGCGCATTAAAGCAGTATTTCCCGAAAACTGAGCGTCCGGTCATCGTGGTGAATGCGGGTGGTTTCAATACCACCGGTTTCTTGCCGAAAGAGTCGCGTCAGGCGATGTACGAACGTATTGGTGCCGCTTTGGGGGAGATCAATCAAGAAGGCGTTGAAATTATCATCCAAACGATGCCTCCATTCCCATGGCACTTTGGTGGCCAGAGCTACCACAACCTCTTTGTCGATCCGGACGAGATTAAAGCGTTCTGTGAAAAATACGGCTATCGTATTTGCTATGATACGTCGCACTCCATGATGGCTTGCAATTATTACCAATGGGATCTTCATGACTTCACCCAGAAAGTCGGCCCTTATACCGCGCACATGCATATTGTTGATGCACTGGGTGTGGATGGTGAAGGGGTTCAGATCGGTAAAGGTGATGTGAACTTTGACGAGCTGGCGGATGATCTGCGCCGCTATGCGCCGGGCGCGCAATTTATTCCGGAAGTGTGGCAGGGGCACAAAAACCAAGGGGAAGGGTTCTGGCATGCGCTTAACTTCCTGGAAAAGTATCTGTAAATGAGTAAAGCCATTATGGGGGCTGCGGCTTTGTCGATAGGGGATATTCTCGGCAAAGTCATCGGCTTCATCATATTGCCTTATTTGACAGCACACCTTGGCGCGTCGGGGTACGGCGCGCTGACTCTGTATTTGTCCGTTATTCAGATCTTGATCATTTTCATTTCGTTCAGTGGTCAAGGTCTGTTGCCGGTCAAATATATGCAGGAGGGGGAAGGGAGCTCCCTGGTGTTCCGCAGAGATAACATCACCTTGGCTGTCGCGTCGAGCGTGCTATTGGTGGCTATATTCTACATAGTCACACTGGTCACCAAGATCTCAGTTTCTTTCAGTGATGGTTTTCTGGTTGTTTTAGCGTCTCTGGCACAAGCGCTGAACTTTATCAATTTATCGCATTTGCGCATTAGTCAGACCTATAAAGTTGCGGCTATCGGTCAATTTTTGCTTTCCGCATTCAATGTTTTGTTCACGATCGCCCTTTTTGAAATGATAGCGGCGACGCCAGGACAACGTTTGATAGCGATCGCGGCATCATTTTTCAGCATTCAGTTAGCCTATGAGTTCTTTGTCTACCGGAAGAGAGCGGTTAAACGCAGCGAGCTCGAGCCGTCGCGTAAACGTTATAAGGAAATCATTAGCTATGGAGTATCCTTATTACCGCATCACGGTAGTTATTGGATTAAGTCATCGGTAGATCGTTTCTTTATCGCTCATTACATGAGCACTGCTGTTGTGGGGGTTTATGGCTTGGCATTCCAGCTAACCTCCATCGTTATGCTTTTTTTTGGTGTAATCAATCAGGCGTTCCAGCCATTTATTTACCGCAAACTTAAAGCGAACGATTTTCGAGGCGTGGAGCTTATTCAATATGGATACACGGCTCTGGTTATTGTCTCATGTGTTATTTATTTCTTCATTCTGCCGTTTGCTTTTCCATATTTATTTAATGCTGAATTCAATAGCGCAATTTATTACTTCAACATACTTTTGCCTGGAACTGCATTTTTATCGATTTATTATATTTTTACGCACTCACTGTTTTACTATCGTAAAAATAAATTAATATCGATTATTACTATGGGCTCGATGATTACGCATTTGATTGGTATCTTTGTCATCACCATGACGGAAATAAAAGTTGAGTATTTCTGCCTGGTTTATGCAATTTCCAGTTTTTATGCATGTGCAGTGACTTTTTATTGTGGCAAGCGACAGATCGGCATTGAGAGGAAAAGATGCTAGCAAGTCTTAAACGATGGTTGCGAAACTTACGTAAGCAGCGTTATCGCTCAAAAGTTATCAGAGTGGCTGAAAGCTGCGGCCGCGATCCGAAAGTCAATTTTTTAACTGTGGTTAATAACAAAACCCGGCTTGGCAACAACTTCAACTCTAATGGCTTGACGGTGGTCGGCAAGGGCAGGGTTGTTATTGGTGATAATTTCCATTGTGGTTTTGGCTGTGTGCTAATTACAGAAAATCATAATCATCATGGAAACGCTATTCCCTACGATAATACTTATGTGCTGAAGGACACGCACATAGGAGATAATGTGTGGTTAGGAATCAATGTCATTGTTCTTCCTGGCGTCAGCATTGGTGAGGGGGCGATTATCCAAGCCGGCAGCGTGGTGGTTAAAAATATAGAGCCTTACGCTATAGCCGGTGGCCATCCTGCCAAACCCTTTTCGCAACGTGATGTTGCTCATTATCTGCAGCTTAAAGCTGAAGGCAAATTCCATTGAACGGCAACTAAACATTCATGCCCGTAGCTTAATCGGATATTAGAAATATGAGTAAGTACATTGCGTATATCGAGTCACCGCTTCAGGCTTTTAATCTCATTGAATATCTTGATGCGAATGACATCATGCTCGATCTGCTGATTGTCAATAAGCGCTCGGCCAATTCCGCGTTGAATCATGGGCAGATCGTGTATCTGCTGAAGATGATTAAGCATCGCTCCTTGAAAACCATTGATGCTGAGGGGAATTTGGGCAATGCTTTTGACATTAAGCGGCAATTGAAGAGCGCGACTTCAGTAGTGAGTGCGAAGGAAACTGTCACTTTGATCGCCGGTGAGTACCGCGCCAGAGTTTTTTGGATTTTGGCGCATAAGTACCCAAAAAGGGATGTAGTTCTACTGGATGACGGTACGGCAACGCTCAGAATTAAACGTTACAATAATGTCACTACTCGGAGCATCGTAAAGTCGGTTTTCCTTAAGTCACTTGGCATGACCAATAATGAGCGCGAAAAAATAACCTTTTTCTCTGTGTATGACATTGAAGGCAATGTTTCAAAACGCGATGTGGTCATTAAACACAGTTACCAAAACTTTAAGGCTAAACTGGCCAGCCTTCCTGATGGCAAGAACAGAGTCTTCATTATAGGCACGCCGCTTTTTGAGGCGGGGGTAACGTCTGTTGATGATATTGATTTGACGCTTAAAATGATAAGCGATTTAAAGTCAAACCAGACTGATGCCGAACTGGTTTATATTCCTCATCGCCGCGAACGTGAAGAGAAAATAGAGGAAATCAGAAAGCATGTAGAGGTTCGTCGCTTGGACTTTCCCTTTGAGGTTTATCCGATTGTGGCTGGGGAGAACGTCAGGTCTATAGCCGGTTTTTATTCATCATTGTATGATAATCTTGTAAAGATATACGATGAAAAAATAAAAATAACCGCTTATGTTCTCGATGAGAAAGTTTTGTCGCCAGAGTGGGTCGGATTCGTCGGCGCAATTTATAAAAACTATGAGAGTTATGAAAACGCGGACATTACGCTGATTAAAAACAAACTTTAATCTTATAAATTATATTTTGGTGATGGGAATGAAGATTGCTTTAATTAACACGCTTTATGCTCCTTATAAAATAGGTGGTGCTGAGGTATCAGTCCAACTATTGGCTGAAAGTTTGCAACGGGCCGGGCATGAGGTTGGTGTATTTTGTCTTCATGAACTTGATGAGGTAAAGTATGACACTCTTAATGGCGTGCATATTGCCTATTTACCTCTCAAGAATGTGTACTGGCCGTTCAAGGCATCAGCTGCAAGCAAATTAAAAAAAGCGGTGTGGCACCTACTCGATTCTTATAATCCATTTATGGCTCGAGCCATGCGCAACGAGCTACGCAAGTTTTCTCCGGATGTGGTGCATACCAATAACCTCAGCGGGTTTTCCGTTGCTGCGTGGCGAGTGGCCAAGAAGCTGGGGGCGCGCGTGGTGCATACGACTCGCGATTATTATCTATTCCACCCCAATGGCACGTTGTTTAAACATGGCCAAAATATGGATGTACAGTCGCCTGCAGTGCGCATCACCTCTTATCTAAAGAAAAAAGCCAGTCAACGCGTGGATGCTTTTGTTGGTATAAGTCAATATATTTCCGCCTTGCATCAGGGAAATGGATTTGCTCGCAACGCGGTGCATACGCATATCTACAATCCTGTCGCGGCGATAGACTACGTACCGACCGTCAGCGAAAAGGTCAGGATCGGTTTTGTCGGTCGTCTCACCGAAGACAAAGGGTTTGATGAGTTTTGTGCTCTGGCAAAACAGGCCAGCGGCGATCCTCAGGTTGCATTTTACGCCGCCGGCAGATTCAACGGTGACGCTTCTGGCGAGAAGTTGAAGGGGTTGGCGTTGGAAGCAGGCATTCATTTGCTTGGCTTTATCAAGATTGAAGAGTTTATGACGCAGATTGACGCCGTTGTTCTACCGACGCGGTGGAATGAACCCTTTGGGCGGACAGTTGCGGAATCAGCCATCTCTGGTAAGGTTGTGTATACGTCTTTCAATGGTGGAGTGGCTGAAATCGCCGCTTTTTACGACAACATTTTCGAGCTAAAAGATTTTTCTGTCGCTAGTGTGGTAAGCGTCGTTAGAGAAAATAACAATAAATCGCGTCGTTCGTTTTTTGAACTGGAAAAAATAACCGATGCCTATGAGAGTGTGTATAGAGGGTCATAATGAGAGTATCGACAAAGTCGCTGGTTGTTTTTCTTTTGCTGACGTACATGGCATTGCTCTCATTGAACGGCGTCGTGACCGTCGCTGCGTATATGTCGACCAGGGCACTTTTGTTATATAAAGACTTTTTTGCCATGGCAGTTCCAGTTTTCGTACTAATACTACTTTTTGCGCGTAATCCTACAGTGTCAAAACAGTGTAGAAGCGTATTGGTCTTTTTCTTGTCAATGGTAGTCTTCTCGTTAGTTTATATTCTTTTTAGTATGATTGCCGGAAGATTTGATTTCTTCCGTTCTATAGTTCAGTTTCGCTTAGAGTTGCTTACATTCGGTTCTTTTTTCTTTGCGGCCGTTTTACTTCTTTTCGAATATAATGAACGTGTCGAAATTGTTAATAAAATCATCAAGTACTATATTTTCTTTGCCGTATTGAATGCGCTTTTTGCAGTCGCCGAATCCAGCTTGGCAGGCCTGCTTTATGCGCTAATCGGTTTTGACCCAGGCCCGCAGTTGACACAGTTTGGTAAAGAATATGGTCTTCTGCTGCGCACTATCCAAGGTCAATTACGTGCTTTTGGTTTGCTCACCGGGCCATTCAGCCTCAGTGAATATCTGTTCTTTGCACTGGTGTTATCGCCTTATGTAAGCGTAAAACATCGCAAAAAGTATATTCTTCTCACTATGGTAGGGATCGCATTTTCAACATCGAAAACGGCGATCATTATGGCGCTGCTTTATATCATGTTCCTGATGTTGAGACGCTTTTTCTCTCAACGTTTTAGCCTGAACTCAGTTACCATGGTAACGATGGTCTTGTCACTGTTCTTTTATATTACGACAACCAATTACAGTATTTATGAGATGATATTTCCGAAGGAGAATGCTTACGCGGAGAACAGCATTTTACTTCGTACAGTCAATATAGAGGCCGTGCGAGCTGACAGTGAATATTCGCCATTTATCGGTGCTGGGTATGCTGTGAATGGCAACGCAGTGATTGGTGATGACAATACGAACTCAATCCCGCTTGACAGTATGTATATCTACATGTTGTCGAATTACGGGAATGTCGGCATTATTATTCTTGTTATCGTTGCGTCGGTTATTCTTGGCATTCTTTATCAACGTACTCGTCTTGGCCTTAACCCCAGTATTTACCTATATTGGATGATCTCGCTATCGATGAACTTTGTTTATAATAATCCGTTGACAAACTATCCAGGCTACATATTCCCAATTATTATCTCAATCTTGTTATTGTCGATTAGAACGCCCGAGACGGGGGCCGTGAGTCGGTCAAAGAAGAATGTAGGCTATATTCAATCGCTACATTGACGCGATATTATTTAAAGTTACGAGGTAATTAATGATCTATGTCAATGCGCGATTTTTAACGCAGGATTTGACAGGTGTTCAGCGGTTTGCTCAAGAAATATGTCTTGCGCTGAGTAAAATTAGGCATGATGTCATTTTTGTATCGCCACCTAATATTATTCATCACGATATCGCGTCGCAATTGAATGTTCAGGTAGTGGGTAAGAAAAGTGGCCACTTTTGGGAGCAGTTGGAGCTTCCTGCTTTTTTAAGGAAAAATAAAAGTCCGCTTCTCATTAACCTTTGTAATACGGCACCGATCTTTTATCGTAATAAAATTGTTACTCATCACGACATTATATATAAACGCTATCCGCAAAGTTACTCTGCAAAATTTCGTTTTGTTTATAATAATCTAGTCCCTCTGATGCTACGTCACAGTAAGGCGTTGATCACAGTTAGTGAGTTTTCTAAAAAAGAAATTAGCCAGGCGTTTGACTACCCATTAAACAATATTTACGTAATCTATAATGCGGTCTCTGAGCAGTTTAAACCTGCTGCGCCAGTATCCGATACAGAGCGCCCCTATTTATTGGCTGTTTCGTCTCCAAATTATCACAAAAACTTTCATGGTCTGATTGCCGCTTTCTCTAAAATGGCAAACAGCCAGGATGTAACACTGAAAATCATTGGAGCCGCCAATAAGAACTTCGCGGATGTGGGGTTTTCGACAAAAGAAGCTGCGGCGAACGATAACATACAGTTTTTGGGGCGGGTGAGCGATCAACAGCTTGTCGAACTCTATTCTCATGCTCGTGCCTTTGTGTTTCCTTCTTTATATGAAGGGTTTGGCATTCCTCCGTTAGAAGCACAGGCCTGTGGCTGCGCGGTAGTATCGTCCAATCGCGCTTCTTTGCCCGAGGTGTTGTTGCAGAGTGCATTGTACTTTGAGCCAGAGAATATCCCGGAAATGCAACAGGCACTGGAGCGGATTATACAGGATGAAGCGTTGCGCCAAACTTTAATCGCTGAGGGTTTTGAGAATGTCAAACGTTTCGATTGGATGCGTTCGGCTGCAGCGTTGAGCGAGATAATGACGAGAGCTATGTAATGAAAAAAAAAGTGCTGCATGTTGCCGAAACAGTGAAAGGTGGCGTCGCTACGGTAATTAGACAACTTGTACAGCAAAATGATGAATTTGATTTTTACTGTGTGTTGCCCGATAGCCAATACCGCGAGATCGGGGCTTTCCCTGATGAAAAAATGAAGGTATTTTCGCGCACCGGGAGAAATATCCCTTCATTTATCTCTTTGGCTATTAACTATATCCAGTTAGTGCGTAAAGAAAAACCGGATGTCATTCACGTCCACAGTACTTTTGCAGGGGTTGTTTGCCGGTTGTTAACGCCATTGGTAAGAATGACGTGCAAACCCAAAATTATTTATTGCCCACATGCTTTTTCTTTCCTGATGGACACATCAGAAAAGAAAAAAAAGGTCTATGCCAAGATAGAGAAAGTACTGCAAAAGAATACCGATGTGATCATCTGTACCAGCGAATATGAGAAAAGAACGGCACTGATGGCCGGAATGGATCCGGGTAATTTGACCGTGGTTTATAACGGCGTAGAGCCTCCTGTCGCGTTGCCCGATGAGACTAACCCTTATCATCAAGATAAAATTAATATATTGTTTGTTGGCCGCTTTGATTACCAAAAAGGATTTGATTTGGTTCAGCAGATTGCCGATAAACTGGATGACAGATTTTTAATCACGATCGTCGGCGGCAATGTGCATGCGAAAGAACAACCCGCGCCTCATGTCCGAATGGACTTTAAAGGCTGGTTGACGCCTTCAGCGATGGCTCCTTATTTCACTTATGCGGATGTGTTGTTGATGCCAAGCCGCTGGGAATCGTTCGGCCTTGTCGCCGTTGAGGCAGAGAGCTATGGGTTGCCTGTGGTCGCCAGCCGCTGCAGTTCATTGCCGGAGGTGGTGAATGAAGGTGTTACGGGCTATCTGTTTACGACCAATGCAGCTGATGAGGCCGCTGAAATACTGAGTACTCGCGACAAGCGCGATTGGGGTGCAATGAAAGCAGACTGTGTCGATTTCTACAATGCTAATTTCACTTCAGAAAAAATGGTATCCAATACCTACCGTCTTTACAGATAATCGATACATCCACGTTTTTTGGAATGAAAATAAATTTTTTTCCTATTATATTTAATCGGTGAGAGTAAAAATGAGTAACCTTTATCCTGTTATTATGGCTGGGGGAACAGGAAGTCGCCTGTGGCCGCTTTCTCGTGAATTATTTCCCAAACAGTTTTTAGCACTGTGCAACGAGTTTTCCATGTTGCAAACAACGGTCATGCGGCTTAAAGGGTTAGACATTATTGATCCTCTTGTTATATGTAACGAAGAGCATCGTTTTATCGTGGCTGAACAGCTACGACAAATAACGCGTTTGTCACATAATATTATTCTGGAGCCGGTAGGGCGTAATACCGCGCCGGCGATTGCGCTCGCCGCTTTGCAGGCCGTTTCCAGCGGTGACGATCCGCTGATGTTGGTATTGGCCGCGGATCACGTCATTCAGGACGAAGAGATTTTCCGCGACGCGGTGAATCAGGCTATTCCTTATGCTGAAGCGGGTAAACTGGCTACTTTCGGCATAGTACCGACGGGCCCGGAAACGGGCTATGGGTATATTCAAAAAGGTACCAGCATCGACGGTTCCAGTATTTGCGGCGTTTCGCGGTTCGTTGAAAAACCTGATCTTGATACTGCGCAGCAGTATCTGACCAGCGGTGAATATCTCTGGAATAGCGGTATGTTCTTGTTCAAAGCCAGCCGTTACCTGGAAGAATTGGGGCGCTTCCGCCCAGATATTTTGGACGCGTGTAAGCTGTCGCTCGCGCATCTGACCCCTGATATGGACTTTATCCGCGTTGATCGAAACGCTTTCATCGCCTGCCCGGATGAGTCTGTCGATTATGCCGTGATGGAACAGACTGCAGATGCTGTCGTCGTGCCTCTGGACGCGGGGTGGAATGACGTCGGATCATGGTCTGCGTTGTGGGAAATCAGCGAAAAAGACACAAAAGGGAACTCTACTTTCGGTGATGTTCTTGAGCATAACTGTTCAAATAACTACATTCGCGCGGAGCATAAATTGGTGGCCGCTGTTGGGGTGAACAATCTGGTTGTGGTTGAAACCAAAGACGCCGTGTTGATTGCCGATAAAGATAAAGTGCAAGACGTGAAGGAAATCGTCAATCAGCTGAAACGGCAAAAGCGCTCCGAAAGCAAACAGCACCGTGAGGTTTATCGTCCATGGGGCAAACATGATGCGATTGCGCAAGGCGATCGCTTCCAGGTTCGCCGCATTACCGTGAAGCCTGGTGAGAAATTGTCCTTGCAGATGCATCATCATCGCTCGGAACACTGGGTAGTGGTGTCAGGCACCGCCAAAGTGCATACCAATGGAAAAATGCAACTCATCAGTGAAAACGAATCCATTTATATCCCTCTTGGGGTTGAACATTCTCTCGAAAACCCGGGAAAAATCCCGTTGGATTTGATTGAGATTCAATCGGGTGCCTATTTGGGCGAGGACGATATCGTGCGAATCGGCGATTCCGCTCAGCATAATTAAGAATTTTGGTGCGGCGGATATTTGAGCCGCATCGCTGTATTTACATTTGGTAAGGATCTCAATATGTCTCAATCATTGACTTGTTTCAAAGCATACGACATTCGCGGGCAACTAGGTGAAGAACTGAACAGCGATATCGCCTATCGTGTCGGCCGTGCCTATGGAGAGTTTTTGCAACCTCAAAGCGTTGTCGTCGGGGGAGACATTCGTTTGACCAGCGAGGAACTAAAACTCGCGTTGGCTGAGGGGCTACGCGATGCTGGGGTTAATGTTCTGGATATTGGCGTCAGTGGGACTGAAGAAATCTATTTTGCCACTTTCCACTTAGGTCTCGATGGTGGCATCGAAGTGACGGCCAGCCATAATCCTATGAATTACAATGGAATGAAGCTGGTGCGCAGCCAAGCCAAGCCGATCAGCGGTGATACCGGTTTGCGCGATATTCAGCGCCTGGCGGAAAATAACAGCTTCGCTGCGGTTGATCCGGCCAAGCGCGGTAGCTACGAAAAAATATCGATTGAAAAAGAGTATGTGGATCATCTGCTGGGCTATGTGAATACGGCTAACTTCAAACCGTTGAAGCTGGTGGTCAACTCCGGTAACGGCGCGGCCGGTCACGTCATCGATGCTATCGAATCGCGTTTCAAGCAGCTTCAGGTGCCGGTTGAGTTTATCAAGGTTCATCACCAGCCTGACGGCAATTTCCCCAACGGGATCCCTAACCCGTTGCTGCCGGAATGTCGGGAAGATACGGCGCAAGCCGTGCGCCAGTATAAGGCGGATATGGGGATCGCGTTTGACGGTGATTTCGATCGCTGCTTCTTGTTCGATGAGAACGGTGGATTCATTGAAGGTTACTATATCGTTGGCCTGCTGGCCGAGGCGTTTCTGGAGAAAGACGGCGGGGCGAAAATCATCCATGACCCACGCTTGAGCTGGAACACCATTGATGTGGTCAAGCAGGCGGGCGGAGTGCCGGTGATGTCGAAAACTGGCCATGCATTCATTAAAGAACGTATGCGCCTGGAAGACGCCGTATACGGCGGCGAGATGAGTGCCCACCATTACTTCCGCGACTTTTCATATTGCGATAGCGGCATGATCCCATGGCTGTTGGTTGCGGAGTTGCTGTGCATTAAAAACAAGACGCTCGGGGAGTTGGTCGGGGATCGTATGATCGCGTATCCAGCATCGGGTGAAATTAATAGCAAACTGCAAAATCCAAAAGCCGCGATCGAAAGAGTATTAAATCGCTATCGGCCTACGGCGCTGGAATTTGACACGACCGATGGCATTAGTCTGGAATTTGCAGATTGGCGATTTAATTTACGCAGCTCGAATACTGAGCCGGTGGTGCGTTTGAACGTCGAGTCGCGAGCCAATCCTGCACTGATGCAGAAGAAAACAGAGGAAATACTGGCCTTGCTTCGAAGCTGATCTCTGGTTTTAAAGCTATATTCTAATGCTGGGCGGGCGGTATACGGCCCAGCATTGCGAAGTGATATAGGTACCAGAGAAAACTAACAAAAGGCATCTATACTATGATAGTTAATAGGCAGTTATCTATGAACGGTTTCCGTCGGGGTGTGTTGCATACTAATGCGTCTCTTACTTCAATGCTTCAGCGCTTCTCTGATATTTTCGTTATCTTTAGCGGATTGTACTTATCCTGCTTAATCTCCGGTGCCGCATTCAGCATGCAGCACTGGATTATGGTATTAATTTCGATCGTCATCTTCCAAATGATTGGTGGTATTACTGATTTTTATCGATCATGGCGTGGTGTGCGTGCGGGTCTGGAAATCCAGCTCATTTTGCAAAACTGGTCGTTGAGCCTGCTGTTGACGTCGGGCACGGTGGCGCTGATAAATGTGTTCAACAACGAATATTCCATTTATATCCAATGGTATCTGTTGGTGTGCTGCGGTTTGATCATTACGCGCAGCGTGATCCGGCTGCTCTTGGGATACATGCGCAATATTGGTTTCAATACCCGTAATGTGGCCATCATGGGGGCGATGCCCGTCGGCATTCGCCTGGCAGAGTCTTTGCGTGATGCTCACTGGATGGGATTTAAAGTGTTGGGCATTTACGACAATGATAATTCTCCATTGAACAGCAAGATTGAGCGCTGTGGCGACTTGTCTCAACTCGTCAGCGATGCAAAATGTGGGCGTATTGATCGGGTATATATCGCAATGTCGATGGAGCAGGAAAAATTGATCAAAGATACGATTGCGGATCTTTCTGATACGACCTGCTCAGTGATGCTGATTCCTGATATCTTTACGTTCAATATATTACAGTCGCGTTCTGAAGAAATTAATGGCGTCCCTGTCGTTTCATTGTTTGATACCCCGATGAGCGGGATTAATCAGGTGATTAAGCGTATTGAAGACATCATTCTGTCAATATTTATTCTGCTGTTCATATCTCCGGTTCTGTTGCTGATCGCCGGTATGGTTAAGTTTACCTCTACCGGCCCGATCATCTTCAAACAAAGGCGTTATGGCATGGATGGTAAGGCTATCGAGGTATGGAAGTTCCGTTCGATGACCGTGATGGAAGATGGCGATAAAGTCGTTCAAGCGAAAAAAGGGGACTCGCGTTTAACACCGGTCGGCGCTTTCTTGCGACGCACCTCGCTGGATGAACTGCCGCAGTTTGTCAATGTATTGAAAGGCGACATGTCGATCGTAGGTCCAAGGCCGCATGCCGTGGCACATAATGAGCAGTATAGAAAGTTGATCAACGGCTATATGCTGCGCCATAAAATGAAGCCAGGCATTACGGGATGGGCCCAAATCAATGGTTGGCGTGGCGAGACGGATACGTTGGAAAAAATGCAAAAGCGCGTTGAGTTCGATTTGGACTATATCCGTAACTGGAGCGTTTGGTTGGACATTAAAATCGTCTTCCTGACCATTTTCAAAGGATTCATTAATAAAGCGGCGTACTGAGGTTTTCTCCGAGCGTCGCGCCCGGGAAATGCGGATTTCCTGATCTCTGGGGTATTGAGACGATTCATTTTTCTTTTAAAACTGGAGGTCAGATGTTGACTAAATCAAGCCGTAAACGGATGCGTCGCCAGGGACCCGCCGCATCGCTGGCTCTCGCATTGCCGCTGATGTTCATCAGTGCGAATGCGTTGGCTTTCGAAGTCGGGGTGCATGCGCATTTTCGCTGGTATCCCAACGATCCGGATAAATATTTGGAGCTGATCAAGCGATACGGTTTCACGTCGTATCGTGCGGATTTTCCCTGGAGCGGGTTGGAACAGCAAAAAGGGCAGTATGTCATAACCGGCAATATGCAAAAGGCTGACCAAGCGTTTAACGATGCTCAGGCGAAATTCGGTCTGAATGGGTTATTAGTATTGGCGTACGGTAACAAGCTTTACGATCCATCGGGTTATCCAACCACCCCTGAGGCCATTCAGGCATTCGCCAATTATGCGTATTGGACAGCGTCTAAATACAAGGGCAAGATCAAGTATTACGAGATCTGGAACGAATGGACGAATGCCACTGCAATTAAGCCAAAGCCGCGGACGCCTCCGCCGCCGGAAGTTTTCGTCGCGCTGGTGAAAGCAACGGCGGCTGCGGTGAGAAAAGCCGATCCCAACGCAATTGTCATTACGGGAACGGCTAACCCAACAGGCACTCGCGATCCTTCCTGGGTTGATAACATCGTTAAACTCGGCGTGTTGAATTACGTTGATGGCTTCTCTATCCACCCTTACTCGTATGGCAACGATAATTACGCTATACGGGCCCCTGAGGGGAACCTCGGCGTCGTGGATAAATTTGAGGCCCGGCTTGCAAAGGCAGCAGGTAAGACGGTGCCGATTTATATCACGGAAATTGGCGTGCCAACCTATGACGGTAAAGGCGGGTTATCAAAAGATGTGGCCGCGCAATATGTGGTGAAATATACCTTCCTGGCCAAATCGCGTCCCTTTATTAAGGGGGTATGGTGGTACGATTTGCTCGATGATGGCGACAACCCGAAAATCAACGAACATCGATTTGGGTTGCTGACGCGGAACGGCCAACCGAAGCCGTCGATGCTGGCTTTAAGTCAGGTGGCAGATGTTGCGCGATCCTATTCCGTCGAAAAATATCAAGTGCTGCCGGGCGGGAAAATCTCCATAGCCCTGAAAGGCAATAATCAGCATGCGATGCTTTTCTGGCAGGAAAAACCGGTGAGCCAACCTGCAAGCGGCATTTCTTCAAGCCTGCGCAGTTTTATGTCTGCTGAAGCTCCGCAAAACCAAAGTGCCACACCGCTCAAAGAGGTTCAGGGGAATACGGCCGCACCCGATGGTGATGTACCGGTAATGATGCGCTCCAGTGCCCCTATAGCATCGCCTTGGTAGGCTATCGAGAGCGCCGTACGCGCCGTGAATAAAAAACCGCAAGCTTAATAAGCTTGCGGTTTTTTTTTATCCAGGATTAAGCGACGCGCTTCTTCATCACTCGCCGACATTGACGCCAATAAAAAGCCAGCCGGCATAGCCGGCTGGCATCAGTACACGTATTGCATTTCCCCTCGCGGCGCTGAATAAAAATCAGCTCGCTCGGTGATGGCGCTACGCTTACGCGTAGTGCAGCGTATCCACCAATTGCTGGTGGTTCTGCCCGGTCAGGTATACCACGGTATCGTTGAGATCCAGCGTATGGTTATCGTTGTTGTCGATAATCACATAAGAGCTGGCAGTATTACCGCCACCGCTGAATACTACGGATGCCACACCCACTTTCGACGTCAGCGAGTTGCTGCTGTCCAGACCGAGAATGCCGCCCAGCAGGCCGATAACGCCGTTGGTCAAACCGCCCACCAGAGTCCCCAACAGCGCATCCAGTGTGTCTGCGGAACGTGTGCCGTAGTCCGCGACCGCCGTGCCGGTGGCGTCATTGGAGATAGTCAGGCCGCCATGGTTAACATCGACAATCTTGTCTTTGAGGCTGCTAAAGTCCTTGATGGTCACACCCGCCTGGGTGTTACTCGCCTTGATGTCATAGGTGTTGGCACCTGCGCCACCGGTCAGCGTGGTGTTGCCAATCACGCCCAGGGTATCGGCAGCACTGGAACCTTCTACGGTCATTTGGTAACCGTTCAGGCCCAACGCCGTCAACACCGGCGCCAACAGGTTGGTGGTAATGACGCTCAGCGGCAGAATGTTCAGCAACTGAATGATGATACCGTCACCGGTACCGCCATGGCTGGAGTCGAGATTCAGACCCGCGGTGTTGGTGGACGCATTGATATCACGCACGTTGCTGAAACCGCTGCCCAGCGTCAGATCCAGCGCGTGGTCACCGGTCACGTTGATGGTCTGAACCTGCGCATTGGTGCCGGCCAAGGACAGAATGTTATCGAAGTTGCCGGTACCACCTGAGGCCACGTTCACCGTGCTCAGCGCGGTACCCAACAGGGCGCTGCTGCTGCTGTTGAGGGTGATGGCGCCGGCATTCACGTTGGCAGAGCTCACAGCATCGAAGTTGATGTTGAAGTGATCGGTGGCGTTCTGCACGAAGGTGAAATTCAGCGTACTGGCGGAGGTCGCGTCCCCTTTCACTTCCAGCTGCGCGGCGTTGCCGCCGGCGGCGTTGATGACGTTGACGTTAGCCAGACCGGAGATCACAAATCCTTGCGTGCCCAGATTAGTGGTCGCCGCGTTCTGCGTAATCGTGCCGCCGGTAGTGCCTTCAACCGTAGATGTACCGTTGGTCAGCCCAAAGTCAAAGGTGTTGGTTGGCGTAGTCACGCTGGTGGTGGTCGGTGAACCAATCAGCGGTGTCGTAATCAGCGTACCAACGGACTTGCCGATGTAGCCGGTCAGGTCGATCTTCTCGAAATTCGAGAAGTTATTGGCGTTGCTGGTCACTGTGCTGGTGCGAACGCCCAGGGCGTTCTGGTTGGTCACCACGGTTTTGGTAATGAAGTTGGCGGAGATGGAGTCCGTACCCGCGCCGCCGTCAGCCTTAACCGTGTTGGCCACGCTGTTCGCACCGCCCGAAACCCCGTTCCCAGCCCAGTGCAGGCTGTCGTTGCCGGCGCCAAGGTTAAACTGCGCCGTGCCGGCCGCAATGTTTGCCGCCGATGTGACGACTACGTCATCCGCACCCGAACTGGCATTCAGGATGACGTTGCCGTTATTGACGGTGATATCTACGCCTGGATTAACGCCGTTGTCAGACAGGTTGACCGTTGCTGCGCTGGTGCCGTTAATGGTCAGATTCGCCAGATGGTCGGCGAACTTCAGGTTCACGATGCTGGCGGCATTGGCGTTCAGTTGCACATCCGTCAACACTGCCGTTTCGGCATTGCTAATTTGGTGAGATGCGCCGGTGTTGACGGTGCCCGTCGCGTTGCCGCCGGCGGCCGTTGCCGTCAGAGACGCAGCGGTTTTGTACAGCAGGCTGGTACCGATATCGTATTCGAAGCCA
This sequence comes from Serratia sp. JKS296, assembly GCF_900215445.1. NCBI lineage: Bacteria > Pseudomonadati > Pseudomonadota > Gammaproteobacteria > Enterobacterales > Yersiniaceae > Serratia > Serratia sp. JKS296. Next base: position 3,406,984 of record NZ_OCMX01000001.1, on the reverse strand, counting down.
TGCTGCTGAGTGACGGTGGCACTGTCAGTGGCGATGGAGTTGCGCAGGTCGTTGATAATGGCCTGCGTGATGGTCGTTTTGCTCCCCAGCGCACCATAGCTGGCTAATTGCGCAGCGGTGGCGGCGGTGCCATGCACCAGGGTAAAGATATGCTGAACAAAATCATCGCCAGTCAATTGAGCGCCTTTCTTTTGCGACTCTGCGGAATTGATCAGGGTAGTGATGACTTGTGCATAAGTCTTACCGGCAAACAGTTCTTTGCTCCAGGTGTCCAGCCCGCTGGCATCGACGCCACGGCCCGGTATTGCCAGGAAGGCGGCTGCGACTTGTTCTTGATAGTTCAGGGCCGGCAGTTCACCCGGTTGCCACACGTGCGTCGCCGCCTGGAAGTGTTGTTGGGCCGTGGTATCGCCGGCGGCAACGGTGCCCTTCAGTGCTGCGATCACTTGAGCGACGACATCGCCGCGAGTCGAACCGCCACTCAGCAAGGCAAGATAGCTGCTGCTTTCGGCCGAGGTCGGTGCGCGTTCATAGCTATTTTGGAAGATGGCATTGATGAAATCGCTATCGCTTAACGTTTTCAGCGGGCTGTTGTTCACGAAGGTTTGTGCGACTGCCGCCAGCGTTTTGCCGCCCTGCGCCAATACGGTTCCCCAGTAGGTAATGCCGTCCTGAGTTTGCGTTAAGCCCACGACATGGAAAACACCCTGGACGTCAGCTGCGCCGGCCGACGATGCGGCGGTTGCGACTGGGAACAGGGTTTTTTCGACTTGGGCTTCGAAATTGCTCTGTGCTGTCAGCAGCGTTGAATCAAAACCGCTGTAGCTGAGTACGTCGTTAATCACCTTGGCGACGACGGACGCCGTGGTGGGGTTGCCCGCTAAAAGATCGGCGAGCACGCTGCTGCTAGGGGCGCTGCCGTTCACTGCGGTGTATATTTTGGTTACGATCTGAGAAGCCGTCAGACCGTTCAGGCTTGCGGTGCCTGCAATGAATTTTTGCGCAACTTGTTCCAGAGAAAGTGCAGAAGTTTCAATTTTCTGCGAGTAGTAATCTAACGCCGCGGTGTCAATATTCTTTCCAGAGATTGCAAGGAAAAAAGCAGCCGCTTTTTGCTGTGCTACTAATGTGGCCATACGTTACCCCTTTGGATGTACCCATTTTCTACGGACATAAGAAAGATGTGACCGGCCCCCCATAGCCGTGCCAGGAAGAGGTTTGGTCAGGTTTTTTAGTATTAAACCTTGTAAAAACAACGGCATATAAAAATGACACACTAATGCCAATTGTTGCTTTCACGATTTAATCAAAGGAGCTGATGAGATTTTTGTCAAGGTTATAGGATTTTTTTTATTTTTTTGATTTTTGCTTTTCTATAACCAATTGTGATCTCAATTAATCCTGTGGGTTTGCTGTGTAAAATTAATGTTTTTATGTCTAAGATAATCACCTTTGGCTTTTTAACATTGGGGATTATTAGATTTCTAATGATTTAACTGGCGTGGCATCGGGAATGGCCTCGTTGATGCACGGCGGATGCGATGTGATGCCATATTCGTTTAGCCTTTGCTAACTTTTTGCTTTGTATTGTTTTTTTTTGTTCTTTTTGGCACATGTTTTTTTCATCTGCCAGCCTTGCTGGAATTCCATATATGTATCTATAGTTAATGAAAAAGCATCTGCAGTCTTGAGCATGTTTGGGGCTTTTTTTGTGAGGTTAATCTCATAAATATCAATGCGGATTGGACTGACAGTGCACATGATGTAAGGGCAGAAAGTGAATCAATTTATACCGCGCAATGAAATTGCGGATGTTATACGGACTCGCAGTAAGGTTTTTTGGACCGTTGGCATATTTACCGCATTTATTAATTTATTAATGCTAGTTCCTTCTATCTATATGCTCCAGGTTTACGACCGGGTGCTTCCTTCGCGTAATGAAATCACGCTGTTGATGCTGACGCTGATCATGTTGGGCATGTTCGGCATGATGTCGCTGTTGGAATACGTGCGCAGCATGGTGGTGATCCGTATCGGCAGTCAGCTGGATATGCGTCTCAACACGCGAGTCTACACTGCGGCCTACGAGGCGAATCTGAAAAACGGTTCTTCCGACGCCGGCCAGATGCTGAGCGACTTGACCAATCTGCGCCAATTCCTCACCGGCAGCGCGCTGTTCGCCTTCTTTGATGCGCCGTGGTTTCCGATCTATCTGTTGGTGATATTCCTGTTTAATCCTTGGTTGGGGCTTTTCGCCCTGGTCGGTGCGCTGTTGCTGATCGCATTGGCGGTGATCAACGAAATGGTGTCGAAAAAGCCGCTGGCGGAGGCCAGCAAGCTGTCGATTATGTCCGGTACGCTGGCCAGCACCAATCTGCGAAATGCCGAAGTGATCGAGGCTTTGGGGATGTTGCCTAACCTGAAACGCCGGTGGTTCGGTCTGCACCAGCGGTTTTTGAACAGTCAGCGCATCGCCAGCGAACGCGCATCGCGGGTCACATCGATCACCAAGTTTGTACGCATGTCGCTGCAATCGCTGGTGCTGGGGCTGGGGGGCTGGCTGGCGATCGATGGGCACATCACGCCCGGTATGATGATCGCCGGCTCCATTCTGATGGGGCGAACGCTGGCGCCGATTGAGCAGGTTATTAACGTCTGGAAGAGCTACAGCGCGGCAAAGCTTTCTTATGGCCGGTTGGTCAAGCTGCTGGAAACGCACCCGCAACGTGGCACCGGTATGTCCTTGCCGCGTCCGGAAGGGGTACTCGCAGTAGAAGGCGTCACCGCCACGCCGCCGGGCTCCAAAGGCGATGCGGTATTGCATAACGTGACTTTTGCCATCCAGCCCGGTGACGTGCTGGGGATCATTGGCCCGAGCGCGTCGGGGAAATCGACGCTGGCGCGTTTGCTGGTCGGCATTTGGCCGGTCAGTGAAGGGATTGTTCGGTTGGATAATGCCGACATCTATCAGTGGAACAAGGATGAATTGGGGCCGTATATCGGCTATCTGCCGCAGGACATTGAGCTGTTTGCCGGGACTATCGCCGAGAATATCGCTCGCTTTAACGATATCGATTCAGAGAAAGTCATTGAAGCCGCTAAGCTGGCCGGTGTGCACGAACTGATCCTGCGTTTCCCTAACGGCTACGATTCGGTGCTCGGCAACGGTGGCGCTGGGTTGTCCGGTGGACAGAAACAGCGTATCGGCCTGGCGCGCGCATTGTACGGCGACCCTTCGCTGGTGGTATTGGATGAGCCTAACTCCAATCTGGATGATGCGGGCGAGAAAGCGTTGAACCAGGCCATTATGTTCCTCAAGCAACGTAATAAAACGGTGGTTCTGATTACCCATCGCACCAATTTGCTGTCGATGACCAGCAAGTTGTTGCTGTTGGTGAATGGCAACGTCAACGCGTTCGGCCCGACTCAACAAGTGCTTCAGGCGTTGGCCAATGCGCAAAAAGCGCAGACGCAACAGCCTCAGCAAGCGGTGAGGGCGGTAAATTCTGAGCCGGATGAAGGCAACATCCCAAAAACGCAAATTAATTAAGCCGTGAATTGCCTGATGGCTTCATTGCCGTCCGCAGTGTAAAGGAGTTGGTATGTCGACGCATATTGGCGAGCCGCAAGACTCGTATATTGAAGAGATCCCGCAGGATGAACGGCGGTTTACCCGGATGGGCTGGCTGGTAGTGGGAATTGGTCTGTTCGGATTTTTGGCCTGGGCAGCGTTCGCGCCTCTGGATAAAGGGGTGGCATCACCGGGATCGGTAACCGTTTCCGGCAACCGCAAAACGGTGCAGGCCCCGGCCAGCGGCATCATCAAGAATATCGCGGTGAAAGACGGCGACAAGGTGAAAGCCGGTGAGGTTCTGGTGCAATTGAGCCAGGTGCAGGCGCAGGCTCAGGTTGATTCGCTGCGCGATCAGTACTACACCACGCTGGCCACCGAAGGGCGTTTACTGGCTGAACGCGATGGTCTGAGCAAGGTCACTTTTTCCCCTGTTTTCACCCAGGTTAAGGATCAGCCGCGCGTGGCCGAAATCATCGCGTTGCAAACGCAGCTGTTCGCCTCTCGCCGCCAGGGGCTGCAAAGTGAAATTGACGGTTATAAGCAGTCGATGGATGGGATCCGCTTCCAGTTGAAAGGCCTGCAGGATTCGCGCGCCAACAAGCAGATCCAACTTTCCAGCCTGCGTGAGCAGATGAACAGCATGAAGCAACTGGCGGCGGACGGTTATTTGCCGCGCAATCGTTATCTGGAAGTCCAGCGCCAGTTCGCTGAGGTGAACAGCAGCATCGATGAAACCATCGGGCGGATTGGTCAATTGCAAAAACAGCTGCAGGAATCTCAGCAGCGCATCGATCAACGCTTCGCCGACTATCAGCGCGAGGTCAGGACGCAACTGGCGCAAACCCAAATGGACGCCAGCGAGTTCCGCAACAAACTGCAAATGGCCGACTTCGATCTGGGCAATACCGCCATCATCTCACCGGTGGATGGCACCGTGGTCGGATTGAATATTTTCACTCAGGGGGGCGTCGTGGGAGCGGGTGACCACCTGATGGACGTTGTGCCCAGCCAGGCGACGCTGGTGGTGGATTCTCGCCTGAAAGTCGATTTGATCGACAAGGTGTACAACGGGTTGCCGGTGGATCTGATGTTTACCGCCTTCAACCAAAACAAAACCCCGAAAATTCCGGGGACGGTCACGTTGGTTTCCGCCGACCGCCTGGTCGACAAATCCAATGGAGAACCTTACTACCAGATGCAGGTCACGGTCTCGCCGGAGGGCATGAAGATGCTCAGTGGCGAGGACATCAAGCCGGGGATGCCGGTCGAGGTGTTCGTGAAAACGGGCTCGCGCTCGCTGCTGAGCTATCTGTTTAAACCTATTTTGGATCGCGCTCATACTTCATTAACCGAGGAATAATTTTGATTCAATCAAAACGACAGGCTGCCGGTCTGGTTATCGGCACCCTTTTGTTTGCGATATCTGCGCCGGTTTATTCGATAGGGATTTTAGACGCATATTCGCTGGCATTAGAAAAGGACCCGACCTTCCGGGCGGCTATAAAAGAGAAAGAAGCGGGAGATGAGAACGAAAACATCGGTAGGGCGGGGCTGCTGCCGAAGGTGTCGTTGAACTATCAGAATTCACCGCGCAATTGGCAGACGCAAAAATATCCGCAGAGCGACTTTTTCGGCAATGTTTCGGAGGTCACCCGGCGGCAGCAATATCGCAGTTATTCCAGTTCGATCACGCTGACGCAGCCGCTGTTCGACTATGAAGCGTACGCGCGCTACAAAGCCGGCGTGGCGCAGACGATGATGTCGGACGAGCGCTATCGCGGCAAATTGCTGGATCTTGCGGTTAGGGTGATTAACGCCTATGTCGAAGTGGCCTATTCCAAGGATCAAATCGCGTTGGCCGAAGCGCAAAAGGCGGCTTACAAGGAACAGTTGACCTTGAACGATCGCCTGATGAGCGCCGGTGAAGGCACCATTACCGACGTATCGGAAACCCAGGCGCGCTACAGCCTGGCCGAAGCGCAGGTAATCGAAGCGCGCGATGCGCTGGACGCCGCCCAGCGCGAATTGGAAGTGATTATCGGCATGCCGCTGAACCAACTGGATGAATTGCAGGTTTTGCGTCCGGGCAAGTTTAAGGTGGCGCCGCTGATCCCGTCCAAGTTCGAAGAGTGGCAAAAGATCGCGCTGGAGAACAACCCGGTGTTGGCTGCGTCGCGTCATGGCGTGGACGCCGCCAAGTATGATGTCGAAAGGAATCGTGCGGGCTTTATGCCTCAGGTTCAGCTGTATGCTTCGCATTCGGAAAACGACTCCAGCAGCGATAATACGGTTAACCAGAAATACCGTACCGACAGCATCGGCGTGCAGGTCAGCATGCCTATTTATTCCGGCGGCGGCGTTTCGGCGTCGACCCGGCAGGCGGCGGCGCGCTATGGCCAGGCGATGTATGAAATGGATGCACAGACGGGCACCACGCTCAACGATCTGCGCAAGCAATACAATTTGTGCATCAGCAGCCGCGCCAAGGTGGCGGCCTATGAGTTGGCGGTACAATCGGCTACGACACAGGTGACGGCGACTCGGCAGAGCGTACTGGCCGGGCAACGCGTCAACGTCGATGTGCTCAACGCCGAACAGCAGCTCTATAGCGCCCAGCGCGATCTGGCTTCCGCCAAGTACGCCTACATCAAATCATGGATCACCTTGCTGAGCGATTCCGGTACGTTGGATGAAAAAGATGTTATGCGGGTCGCGCAGTATTTTGCCCGCAGTCGCTAGTCCGGTTTTGCGATGAGGCGAGTATTTATCTGAAAGGGAGCAGCGTTAAGCTGCTCTTTTTGTTTTGTTGCGTTATGTTATCGGTCGGTGGCCGCAGGCCTGATTTTCGTTCGTTTGCCAGAGGGGCGATGGCACTGTATCAACCGGTTGTATTCAATCGCTGCCTCCGGCGCAGTTAAGCTGTGTGATAACGCAGAGAGCGCGGCGTGCCAGCGGTTTTAATCCGTGTTTTTCAGCACGCAGTGATGGCTGAGTTCGGCCTGAACGGCTCTCAGGTGCCAGAGTCATGACGCGACGAGAGAGAGCGACCGTTGCCGTTTATGGTGCTTTACGGTCGATGAGCCGTAAACCTTTGATGATCGAAAAGGATGCGTGATTCTACGTTTTATTTAAAATAAGCCTATGGCTTTAGACGGCTGTTTTTCTTGAGCGCGTTGGGCGCGAGTGAGGGGTTTGTATGGCGGTTTTAGTTACTGGCGGAGCCGGCTACATCGGTTCACATACAGTTTTGATGCTGTTGGAGCGCGGTGAAGAGGTGGTGGTATTGGATAATCTGTCGAACTCGTCAGCGGAGTCTTTACACCGCGTAGAGAAACTGACGGGAAAAGCCGCCGTGTTTTACCAAGGTGATGTTCAGGATGCGGAATGCTTGCATCGCATCTTTGAAGCGCACTCGATTACCGGCGTGATCCACTTCGCCGGTCTTAAGGCAGTAGGGGAATCTACGCGTAAGCCGCTGGAATACTACCAGAATAATGTCACTGGAACGTTGGTGTTACTGGAGGCTATGCGTCGCGCCGGCGTGTATGCGTTTATCTTTAGTTCGTCCGCTACCGTTTATGGTGCCCATTCACCGGTGCCTTATGTCGAGACGACACCGATCGGCGGCACGACAAGCCCTTATGGCACGTCGAAGCTGATGGTGGAGCAGATCCTGCAAGATGTCGCCAAGGCTGAGCCGCAATTTTCGATTATTGCCTTGCGCTACTTTAATCCGGTAGGCGCCCATGAGTCGGGGTTGATCGGTGAGGATCCTAACGGTATTCCCAATAACCTGTTGCCCTACATCTCGCAGGTGGCCATCGGCAAACTGGAAAAGCTGGGTATTTTCGGCGGGGATTATCCGACGACCGATGGGACGGGAGAGCGCGACTACATCCATGTCATGGATCTGGCCGAAGGCCACCTGAAAGCGATGGATCATCTGCCGAAGCTCCGCGGATTTAAGGCCTATAACCTTGGGGCTGGTGTAGGGCACTCGGTACTGGCGATGGTGCAGGCATTCGAAAAAGCGTCGGGGGTCACGATCCCTTACCAAATATTACCGCGTCGCGAAGGCGATCTGCCTGCCTTCTGGGCGAACGCCGATCTGGCTTATCAGGAGCTGGGGTGGAAAGTGAGTCGGGGTATCGATGACATGATGCGCGATACCTGGAACTGGCAGAAGAAAAACCCTAAAGGGTACCGTGACTGATTGTCTTCGGTATCACGACCTGAATGATGCCGACCGGCATCATTCAGGTTTGGCTTGACATCACCGAGTTTGAGGAATCTCCAGCAATTCCAATAGGCGATTATTGACTTTGTCTGCGTCAAATCTTTCTTGGGCCAATTGATAACTGGCAAGTCCCATATCCGTTATCTTTTGTGGGTTTTCGATCAATTCGCACATCTTTTCCGCTAGCTCAGCATGTGACCAGCGTTTGACTAAATAACCGTTAACGCCTTGAACTACTGTTTCCCGACAACCCGGCACATCCGTGCTTAAAACGGCACGTCCCATGGCCATCGCTTCCTGAGTACTACGCGGGATCCCTTCGCGATAGTAGGAAGGTAAAACGAAAACGCTGGACTTCGCAATCCATTCCGCCACGTTTGAAACATGGCCTGGGGCGATGATGATATCGTCTTCAATTAAATTATTCAGGCATTTTACTGTTAAGCTACCTGGGTTTTGCGTATCTATCGCGCCTAACATATAGAAGCGAGTTTCTGGGTATTTAGCTTTAACTATTTTTGCGGCGGCGACGTATTCGTGAACCCCTTTTTCGGCCAACAAACGGGCGATAAAGATGAAGGAAACGGGGGACGTCGGAGGGGGCGTGAAAGGATAGTCAGCCAGATTCAAACCGATACCGCCTAAGACATGTGCCTGCTTGACGTTGATTTTGCAGTTAACCAGCAGATCATGACGATCGTCAGGATTCAGAAGAATGAGCGCATCAAGGCTTGGGAAGATACAACGGTAGAGCATGACCTGAATCTTTTTTAAAAGCCTTACTTTCCTGCTCACACCTTGCGGCTGTTCAGTAAATAGGTAGCCCAAGCCTTCCAGCATCGCGTAACGTTTTTTAACGCCCGCCATGACTGCCGCCAAAGTGCCAAAGATGCTGGGTTTAGAAAAATAGGAAAAAACCAGGTCGGGAGCTAAACGCTTTAACTGTTTGCTAAGCGCATAGGTATCCAGGAAATCTTTTAGCGGATTGAGGCCTGTCCGGCTGAATTTATAGTCAACCGGTATCGCTCCCAGATTTGTAACCTGCATGCGGGTGTTGTCATCATAATCCAGAGCCAGGGCGTAAACCGTATGCCCCTGCTGGTGCAATGACTTTATCAGATCGGCTCTAAAGCCAACCACACAATTTGCTGCTGTACCTATTAGTGCTATTTTCATAAAAACCTTATCAATATACCGCCAAAGCCATTAATTATTGTTTTTTAGCTCTGTATAAATACATTCCCACTGTGTAACTATTTCATCTAAAGCGTATTTTTCTTTGACACGACGTCGAGCATGCTGACCTAAATGTCGCCTATCTTGCAAGGACATCCTTTCTATCGAAGCCATGGCGTTGGCGAGCGCTTCAGGGTCTTTGATCGGAACCAGCAAACCATTCTCGCCCGTATTGCCGATGATTTCTCCAGGGCCGCCGCTATTGGTGACGACGACAGGAAGTTCAGAAGCCATCGCTTCAGCGACGACCAAGCCATATCCTTCCCATTCCGATGACAAGACAAAACCATCGACCTGGCGATACAGTTGCTCAATATCATTACGAACGCCAAGAAATTCAATGCGTTTTTCCAATCCAGCCTGCTCAACCTGTCGTTGTAAAGCTTCAAACAATGGGCCTTGGCCGGCGATCAGTAGTTGGCTGTCTGAGAGTTTGCCAAAGGCCGCAATCAGCGTCGGGTAATCTTTCTGTTCGACCAGACGCCCGACGGCCAACCAGCGGAAAGGGCGCTCTAAAGAGGCGCTGTGTTCTTTCCCTGGGCTGAACTTGGCAGTATCAATTCCATTGGGAATGGTACGAGTATTGCGTGCCTTGAAAACGCGTTCGCCAATAAACCGGCGTGTGGCCGCTTCGCTGATCGTTGTGTTCAACTGGCTGAGCGGGTTGGTCAGGCGATATGCCCAATCGCGAATTTTTCCGCCTTCATGAGTGTTGTGCGCCGTGCAAACTAATTTCAAAGAAGGCGTGAACAACCGCACCAGGCGAGCCAACAGGTTCGCGTGCACCATATGGCTGTGTACGACATCCGGCCGATTGCGCAACAGTTCCTTGCGCAAGCGGAGCAGTGCGAGCGGCAAGTCTTTACCTGAACGCATGCCCAGATCGTGGAGTGGGACGCCGGCGGTGGCCAATCGATCGACAAATACTGCAGATGTCGGTGGAATCAATGAGATCAGGCGCACTTGATGGCCGCGCTCGGCCAATTTCTCGAGCAGCGTGACAACTTGATATTCGGCGCCGCCGATCTCAAGACCGGTGATCACGTAGTCTATACGCATCGCTGTTTTACCCTTGGCGCTGACGATAAGAAATGAATAACTTCTTGATCAGAGAATGCGGTAACCAACTGATCGTCCATAAAGCCATTTTTAACTTGTCGCCGAGCGGAGCATTTTTTAACGATTGGCGTGCCGTCGCACACTGTCGGTTAAGCAAGCTATAGGTAATATGCGCCAAACGTATCCGGCGAAACTCCTCGGGATGATCGCGCTGCAGCCGCTCGCCGAAATCGGCCAGCGCCATTTCAGCCAGTTGCTGGTGGTAGGCGGCCTTGCTGATTTGCGATGAAAAATGCGTCAAGCGCACTGTGGCATCGTTGGAAACCCGCACCAACGGCCGATCATACGAAGGAATACCGAATTTCTCCGCAACTTTCCACCACAGCAGGTGTTCGCCACCGGCGCGATTTTCAGGATAGCGTAAGCCGGTGCCTAAAAATTGTTCACGATCAAAAACGGGCGTGAAATCGCCGGTAATGGTTTTGTTCACGTAGTCATCGAAAGTGATCAGACGAAATTCTTCTTTCTGATTTTTCTTGCTGACGGCAAATTGATACACCGGATACATCGACGTTTCAGGGTCGGGTAGACGTGCGGCCAAATACTCAGCCGTACCTGGTTCGAGCGTATCGTCATCGTCAAGCATCAAGACCCAGGGGGAGCTAGCCAACGCTAAGCCTTGCATGCGAGCGGGACCAGGGCCGCCGTTGACGGGCATGCGATGAAAGATCAGGTCGTCTATAGCAAGTTCCGGCTGCGCTGTCGTGGACGCGTCGTCAACCACTATGATTTGTATCTTGTTGTGCCTATTCCTTTCGGTCACAACGGAATCCACTGCGCGCGCGAGCAGATCTGGGCGGTTATAGGTAGTTATAACCACGCTTAGGGCAAAGTTACTCAAACTGGCTTCCTTCACAATCGAGAATAAAGCAATGACTCATGACTATCCTGTTACTGTCGGTGCCGCAATCGGGCAAGTGTAGGTGTTTGTGGCGCGACACCTGACGGTTTTCGACAGAATAAAAAAAGCAATAAGGAAAACATGGTTATCTCTGCAACCAAGAAGGCGATAGTCATGCCTAATCCGCCTAATGTGGGAACCAGGAGGAAGGCAAGCAGGCAGATTATCGCTATATTGATCATCATGACCCGGCTGGCAACTTGCTCTTTACCGCCAGGTATAAACCACAATATGGCCAACGCCATGCTGCAAATGCGTAAAGGGACAACCCATACCAAAATGCTTAATAGCTCAATGGCATCCTGATAGCCGGGGCCGAAGATGGTATTCACCAGCCAACCGGCTAGCCAAACGGTCAGCAGAGCGAAGGCGATCGTTACGGTGAACAACGCTCCCAGCGCGAGGGTAACAACCCGTTTTGCGGTATGCGTCGAGTCGGATTGCAGTCTGACCAGATGGGGAAACGCAGCATTCAGAACGGGGGCTGCTAAACCGCTCGCAGCTCGAACCAGTTTTTCGGCGGGCACAAAGGCGCCAACCGTACGAGCTCCGCCCAATAATCCCAGTAGTGTAGACGCGATCGACCCCATGATGCTTTGAGCCCCTTTGTATAAAAAGAGTTCCCAGCTTTCACGCAGAACGGTAACGGCACCGCGAAAGCTGATGCGACCTAAACCAGTGGAGCGCATCATCAGCAAGGTTGGAAGTAGGGTGTTAATGATGCCCACAGTGGCTTGAATCATGAGTACACGTTGAGCGTGTTGTGGTGAGGACACCAGCAAAATGGTAAATAAAAGCCCCGTGCTGCGTAAGCCTAAATCCAGCAATGCCGGCAAAACCAGTTTTTCGATCCCGACGTAGTACCATAGCGGTGTAAAACCGAACGCCAGAATGAATAGCGATATCCACACGAACCAATGATGAGGGATCGTCGTGGCACCGGAGCCTGTCAGGATCAGGACGGCTACGGCGACACCAACGGCCATACTGAGCAGCAGTTTGGCAAACAACACATTGCTTACCAACTGAGCCAGCTGTTGCTTGTTTTCTCTGATCTTGACAACGGCACGCGCGGCGCTGAAATTGAAGCCGAATTCAACAAATACCGAGGCTGTCAGAGCGATGCCTAGCGCATAAAGCACTTGCCCGTAGTTTTGTTGGCCTAGAGCGCGAGCCAGTACGGGCAATTCGATAAGCGGAATGAACAACCCGCCTATTTGTGCCAGCATTAACCAAAAGGTATTAGTCGCGACGCGGGACATGGCATATCACAATAGAAATTGCGGTTAAAACGATGGCCCATTCGGTTAACTCATTGCTGAGGGGGTGGAAACATCCCATGAACAAGAACAGAGCCAGCACCGATAAGGGACTCAACATAGACTCGAAGCGTTCGACAAAAAGCTCCCGCTTTTCGAAGACGAATTTCAGACCGTAATAGAGAGGAGTCAAAATAAACATCAGGTAGCCGATGAACGATAAAACGCCCTCATCAGCCAATAACTGAAGATAGGTCATGTGAATCACGCTGTCGGCGCCAAAATCATCGACCCGAGTGCTGCCAAAACCGCCTCCCCAAGGGAATTTATCTACGGTTTGCTGCCACCCGGTGTGCAGCATTTGCAAACGTATACTGTTGTCGCCTTTGACCAAACGGTCTGCCGTCGTTTCTTTTGGCGCGGCCAAAGTTTCTTCGAGAGTATGACTAATACTGAGGTTGGCCGTATCGGCATGATTGCTCGTGCGCTTCTCCATCAATTGAACAAGCAGTTTGTCATAATCTCCTGAAACCCAGCCCAAGAGTACGGGCTGAATAAGTGAGAACGACAGCAAGGTCACGACTATCAGGCTAAAATGACCGCGCACAGGCTGGGTTTGCACGCGAGCAAAGAAGGCAATGATTGCCAAGGCTCCCCATACTAACGCCAGCCACAGCATAGAGGTACGGCTACCGTCAAGCGCCATGACCAGCACTGCGCCGAATGCTAACAGCACATTGATAAAATTGGTTTTTTTTAAGCAGCGCCAAACAGCAAAAGGCCATACAAAGGCGCCGATTTTCCAAATGACACCGGGCCAACTGGCGAGCCACCCCATGCGTCCATCGCCTAAAATCACCATCGCGTCAAGTTGGCGGAAGAGCGCCAAAAGTATCAGCGGCACCAATGAAATGACGAGTGTGATGCTAAGCGCTTTTTCAAGCAAAGCGGATGAGAGCGGGGAAATTAGCAACAGGCAGAGAAGTGCAAACATGAAAGCGACGTATTTCGCCAACGTATACAGCCCTGTGCCGTGATTCATCACCGCCGCTATAGCTATGCCTGCCATAAACAGCAGCCAGCCTATCATCATGGGCTTGTAGTTGCGCAGGTTGCGCAGTCGTGCGCGAACCGTTTGCGCCGGCGAAAGAGGTGAGGCCATCAATGAGCTGGCAGCCGCAGCGGACAGCAACATCAACTGGATGAGCCAATTAAAATTGCCGCCAATATAAATCTTAATCGTTCCCAACATTGAGAACACGATGAAAATAATAGAGAAAATGCAGGAAAGTACGCGCACTTTTGACCCCAACTGTGATTTAACTGCGAGATTGTACAGGATCCGTGCTCGTCATCAATAAACCTTCACCTTTAACACGCAATCTTCCTGCATTTTTTTAGTGACTTCAGTCGCTGTGCTTGACTGTTTTAGCAGCATTCTTTGTCAACCGTCTATCGCACCAATCACTACCCACACGAGGCAATCCTGAGTTAACATGTGTGCCACATCACAAAACCTGCTGGCCGACGTTGCCTGCAGGGTCATCCTCAGACAGGAGTTCCTAAATGTCCAAGCAACAAATCGGCGTTGTCGGCATGGCGGTAATGGGCCGCAACCTCGCGCTGAACATCGAGAGCCGTGGTTACACCGTTTCCATTTTCAACCGTTCTGGCGACAAAACTGACGAAGTGATCGCTGAGAACCCGGGCAAAAACCTGGCGCCGTATTACACCGTTGAAGAGTTTGTCGAATCGCTGGAAAAACCGCGCCGCATCCTGCTGATGGTGAAAGCGGGCGAAGCAACGGATAAAACCATTGCCTCGCTGACTCCGCACCTGGACAAGGGCGATATCTTGATCGACGGCGGCAACACCTACTATCAGGACACCATCCGCCGTAACCGCGAACTGTCCGACCAGGGCTTCAATTTCATCGGTACCGGCGTTTCCGGCGGTGAAGAGGGCGCGCTGAAAGGGCCTTCCATCATGCCTGGCGGCCAGAAAGAAGCTTATGAGCTGGTGGCGCCGATCCTGGAGAAAATCGCTGCGGTTGCGGAAGGCGAGCCTTGCGTGACCTACATTGGCGCAGACGGTGCCGGCCACTATGTGAAGATGGTGCACAACGGCATCGAATACGGCGACATGCAGCTGATTGCCGAAGCCTATTCTCTGCTGAAACAGGCGCTGAATCTGAGCAACGAGCAGCTGGCCGAAACCTTCGCCGAATGGAACAAGGGCGAACTGAACAGCTACCTGATCGACATCACCAAAGACATCTTCACCAAGAAAGACGAAGAGGGTAAATACCTGGTCGATGTGATCCTGGACGAAGCTGCCAACAAAGGCACCGGCAAGTGGACCAGCCAGAGCTCGCTGGATCTGGGCGAACCGCTGTCGCTGATCACCGAATCGGTGTTCGCGCGCTACCTGTCCTCGCTGAAAGATCAGCGCGTTGCCGCGTCTAAAGTGCTGACCGGCCCGAAAGTGGCGCCGTTCACCGGCGACAAAGCTGAATTCATCGAGAAAGTGCGTCGCGCGCTGTATCTGGGCAAGATCGTGTCCTACGCGCAGGGCTTCTCTCAGCTGAAAGCCGCGTCTAAAGAAAACAACTGGGATCTGCACTACGGCGAAATCGCCAAGATCTTCCGCGCCGGCTGCATCATCCGCGCCCAGTTCCTGCAGAAGATCACCGACGCTTACGCGGCGGACGCCGATATCGCCAACCTGCTGCTGGCGCCATACTTCAAGCAAATCGCCGACGAGTACCAGCAGGCGCTGCGTGACGTGGTGGCTTACGCCGTGCAGAACGGCATTCCTACGCCAACCTTCTCCGCCGCGATCGCCTACTACGACAGCTACCGTTCTGCGGTGCTGCCGGCGAACCTGATCCAGGCGCAGCGCGACTACTTTGGTGCGCACACCTATAAACGTATCGACAAGGAAGGCGTGTTCCATACCGAATGGATGGAATAATCCCGCCCGTTGAGCGATAAAAAAAGCCGCCGAGGTTAACGCCCGGCGGCTTTTTTATTGCGCGTGATTTAACGTCACGCTTTTTTCTGATGCCTTTCGCGCAGCCGGCCGATCACCGCGCTCATATCCAAATCCTGGTCCTGCAGCAGCACCAGCAGGTGATAGATCAGGTCCGAAGCTTCGTTGGTCAGCTCTTCGCGATCGTTGACCGTGGCGGCCAGCGCGGTTTCCACGCCTTCCTCCCCGACCTTCTGCGCGATGCGCTTGGTGCCGCTGGCGTACAGGCTGGCGGTGTACGAGCTGTCCGGGCTGGCGTGCTTGCGCTCCGCCAACAGCTGTTCCAACTGATAGAGGAACGTCCAGTCGCTGGCGGCCGGGTGGAAGCAGCTGCTGTTGCCGAGGTGGCAGGTCGGGCCGATCGGGGTGGCCAATATCAGCAGCGTGTCGTTATCGCAGTCCGGCGTGATGCTGACCACCTTGAGGAAGTGGCCGGAGCTTTCACCCTTGGTCCACAGGCGCTGCTTGGTGCGCGAGAAGAAGGTGACGTTGCCGCTTTGCTCGGTGGTCGCCAGCGCTTCCGGCGTCATGTAACCCAGCATCAGCACTTCGCCGGAAACGGCGTGCTGAACGATGGCCGGCATCAGGCCGTCGGTTTTTTCCCAGTCCAGCTGGTTTCTCTGTTGTTCTGTCAGCACACGCGAATCTCCACGCCTTGTTCGACCAGGAACCTTTTCAGTTCGCCGATATTGATGATTTGTTTGTGGAACACCGATGCCGCCAGCGCACCGTCGACGTCCGCATCGCGGAACGCTTCCAGGAAGTGCGCCATGGTGCCCGCGCCGCCGGAGGCGATCAGCGGCACCTTGCAGGCCTCGCGCACCCGGCGCAGCTGCTGCAGATCGTAACCGTTGCGCACGCCGTCCTGGTTCATCATGTTCAGCACGATCTCACCGGCGCCGCGGCGCTGCACTTCCTGTACCCAGTCGAGGGTTTCCCACTGGGTGATTCGGGTGCGGCTCTCGTCGCCGGTATATTGGTTGACATGATACTTGCCGGTTTCACTGTCGAACCAGGTGTCGATGCCCACCACGATGCACTGCACGCCAAAGCGTTCAGCCAGGCGGCTAATCAGCTCAGGATCGGCCAGCGCCGGCGAGTTGATCGAAATCTTGTCGGCGCCGAAAGACAGGATCTGGCTGGCGTCCTCGGCGCTTTTAATGCCGCCGGCGACGCAGAACGGAATATCAATCACCTCCGCCACGCGCGACACCCAGCTTTTGTCCACCACCCGGCCATCGCTCGAGGCGGTGATATCGTAAAACACCAGCTCGTCCGCGCCTTCTTGCGCATAGCGCTGCGCCAGCGGCACGATGTCGCCGATGATTTCGTGGTTGCGGAACTGCACGCCTTTCACCACTTGCCCGTCTTTAACATCCAGGCACGGGATTATCCGTTTTGCCAGCATGCGATCGCCTCCTCAACGCTAAATTTACCTTCCAGCAGGGCGCGCCCCACGATCACGCCGGCAACGCCGCTGCCGCGCAGCTGGGCGATGTCGTCCAGATTGCCGATGCCGCCCGAGGCCTGGAAGGCCACCTGCGGATAACGGCGGCTGATCGCCTGATACAGCGCCACGTTGGAACCGGCCAGCGTGCCGTCGCGCGAAATATCGGTGCACAGCACGTGCTTGAGCCCGTAGGGCAGGAACTGCTCCACCACCTGTTCCAGCGTGGCGTCGGAATCTTCTTGCCAGCCGCTGATGGCCACGCGTTTTACGCCCTGTGCGTCGATGCGCACGTCCAGCGCCAGCACCAGCGCGTCGGCGCCGTAGCGCTCGAACCAGCTCTGCACCAACTGCGGTTGTTTCACCGCGGTGGAGCCGATCACCACGCGCGTGGCACCGGCCTCCAGCAGGGCGCTGACGTCTTGCTCGTTGCGGATGCCGCCGCCGACCTGCACCGGCACGTCAACCCCCGCCAGCAGCTTGCGCAGCAGCGGGATCTGGCGCGCCGCCGGATCCTTGGCGCCGGTCAGATCGACCAGATGCAGCACCTGCGCGCCCTGTTGTTGATAGTCCTGCAGACGCAGCAGCGGATCGTTGCCGTAGTCGCGCTGCTGGCCGTAATCGCCCTGATGCAAACGCACCACGTTGCCGTCGATCAAATCCAAAGCCGGAATAATCATGCTGCCTACATCTCCAGAAAGTTTTTCAACAGTTGCGCGCCGGCCGCTCCAGATCGTTCTGGATGAAACTGCACGCCGAAGAAATTGTCTTTTTGCACGGCGGCGGTGAAGGGCTCGCCGTAGTTCGCCTGGGCGATGGTGCTGGGGCATATCGGCATCGCATAGCTGTGTACGAAATAGAAGTAGGCGCCGTCATCGATGCCGCGGAACAGATGGTGGCCCGCCTGCGCGGACACCTGGTTCCAGCCCATGTGCGGCAGCGGCAGGCCGAAGTCGGTCATCTGCTTCACCGGCGTATCGATGAGGCCGAGCGTGGTCACGCCGCCGTTCTCTTCGCTGCTGGCCGCCAGCAGCTGCATGCCGAGGCAAATGCCCAGCACCGGCTGCGTGCAGGCCCTGATCAATTCGATCAAATCGCGCTCGCGCAACTGATCCATCGCCGCCTGCGCAGTGCCGACGCCCGGCAGGAACAGCTTGTCGGCGCGCAGCACGATCTCCGGATCGCGGCTCACCTCCGGCTGATAGCCCAGGCGCCGCACCGCGTAGGTGACGGAGGCCAGGTTGGCGCAGCCGGTATCCAAAATCACCACGTTCATCACAGCACTCCTTTCGAACTCGGCAGGGTATTGCCCTCGACGCGGATCGCCTGGCGCAGCGTGCGGCCAAACACTTTGAACAGGCTCTCGACCCGGTGGTGGTCGTTTTTGCCCTTGGTCTTCAGGTGCAGCGTGCAGCCCATGGTGTAAGAGAGCGAACGGAAGAAGTGCTCGACCATTTCGGTGCTGAGATCGCCGACGCGCTGATAGTTGAACTCGGCCTTGTACTCCAGGTGCGGGCGGCCGGAGATATCCAGCGCGCAGCGCGCCAGGCATTCGTCCATCGGCAGCACGAAGCCGAAGCGGGCGATGCCGCGCTTGTCGCCCAATGCCTTGTTCAGCGCTTCACCCAGCGCCAGGCCGGTGTCTTCCACCGTGTGGTGATCGTCGATATACAGGTCGCCTTTGACGTCGATCTCCATGCGGAAACCGCCGTGGGTGGCGATCTGATCCAGCATGTGGTCGAAGAAGCCGACGCCGGTTTTGATCTTGCTGCCGCCTTCGCGATCCAGCCACACGTTGACGTCGATCTGCGTCTCTTTGGTCACGCGGTTAACCCGCGCGTGACGGTCACGCAGGGTCAGCTGGCGCACGATCTCTTTCCAACCCAGCACGCCGCGCTGGTAACGCAGCCCCTGGATGCCCATGTTTTCCGCCAGCTGCACATCGGTCGGCCGATCGCCGATCACGTAGCTGTGTGCGGTATCGAGCACGCCGGGTTCCAGGTAGCCCTTCACCAGCGCGGTTTTCGGCTTGCGGCAGTCGCAGTTGTCCGCCGGCAGGTGCGGGCAGATCAGCACATCGGTGAACTGAATGCCCTGGGAGCTGAGGATCTGCATCATCAGGTTGTGCGGCGGATCGAAGGTTTCCTGCGGGAAACTGGCGGTGCCGAGCCCATCCTGATTGGTGATCATCACCAGCTGATACCCCGCCTGTTGCAGCGCCAACAGGGAAGGGATCACGTCTGGCTCGAGCGCCAGCTTGTCCAGGCGGTCAACCTGGAAATCTTCCGGTGGCTCGGCGATCAGCGTGCCGTCACGATCGATAAAGAGGATTTTTTGGCTCACATTGGCTCCTGGCGAGTCTGGTTGGCGCCGGGCAGGGCGGACAAGGCGTCCACCACGCGTTGACATTCGTCGCGGGTGCCTATGGTGATGCGCAGGCAGCCGGACAACCCGGGCTGTTTGTTTTGGTCTCGTAAGATAATGCCCTGATCCCACAAGCTTTTAAACACATTACTTGAGGCGGTGAAGCGGGCCAGCAGGTAATTGCTGTCGCTGGCGAAAACCTGCTCGACGCAGGCGCATTTCTCCAACTGTTGCTGCAGCCAGCTGCGGGTGGCTGCGATGTCGGTGACGCGCTGGCGCATGGTGCGGATACCTTCTTCGCTCAGCGCCTGCGCGGCGATATCCGCCACCGGCGTCGAGAGCGGGTAAGGCGCGATCACCTTCAGCAGCAGGGCAATCAGATCTTCATTGGCGAGCGTAAAGCCGCAGCGCAGGCCGGCCAGCGCAAAGGCCTTCGACAGCGTGCGCAGAATAGCCAGGTGCGGGTAGTCACTCAGCCAGCCGGCCACCGAAGCCTGCGGGCAAAACTCGATATAGGCTTCGTCCACCGCGACGATCGCCTTGCCTTTGGCCAGCTCCAGCAGGCTGCGTAGATCGTCCGGATCGATCAGGTTGCCGGTTGGGTTGTTCGGGCTGCAGACGTAGATCAGCTTTACGTTGTCCAGGCTGTCCGCGATGGCCGGCAGATCCAACTGCCAGTCTTCTTTGGCGGCCACGGTGCGGCGCTCCACGCCGAAGGTTTCGGCGCTGACGGCGTACATGCCGTAGGTCGGCGGGCAGAACAGAATGGCGTCTTTGCCCGGCTCGCAGAAGGCGCGGATCAGCAGCTCGATGCCTTCATCGGCGCCGCGGCTGACCAGCACCTGCTCTTTCTTCACCCCGGCGTAGGCGGCGTAGCGTTCGATCACCTGCGCCGGCTGGCATTCCGGATAGCGGTTGAAGGTTTGCGCGGTCAGCTGGAACTCGGGCGCGATCGGGTATTCGTTGGCGTTCAACCACACGTCGCCCTTGCCGCCGAGGCGGCGCGCCGATTGATAAGGGGTCAGCTCGCGAACGTTGGCGCGCGCCAGTTTTTCGATGCTCATGCTTGCTCCTTCAGGGCGGCGACGCGCAGGGTCACGGCATTCTTGTGGGCGATCAACTGTTCGGCGGCAGCCAGCGTCTCGATGGTGGCGGCCAGGTTGCTGAAGCCCTGCGGCGTCAGTTCCTGCACCGTCATGCGTTTCTGAAAATCGGCCAGCCCCAGGCTGGAGCAGGTGGCGGTGTAGCCGTAGGTCGGCAGCACGTGGTTGGTGCCGGAGGCGTAATCGCCGGCGGACTCCGGCGACCAGTCGCCGAGGAACACCGAACCGGCGCTGGTGATGCCGTCCACCAGTTCACGCGCATTGCGGGTCTGAATAATCAGGTGCTCCGGGCCGTAGCGGTTGCTGATCGCCACACACTCGGACAGATCGCGCGCTACGATCAGGCGGCTGCTCGCCAGCGCCTGACGGGCGGTCTCGGCACGCGGCAGCTCGGCCAGCTGGCTTTCCACCGCGTCGGCCACCGCCTGCGCCATCGCCGCGTCCGGCGTCAGCAGGATCACCTGCGAATCCGGGCCGTGTTCGGCCTGCGACAGCAGATCGGAAGCGACGAATGCCGGGGTGGCGCCGGCGTCGGCGATCACCAGCACCTCCGAAGGGCCGGCAGGCATGTCGATGGCCGCGCCGTCGAGGCGCTGGCTGACCTGCCGCTTGGCTTCGGTCACGAAGGCGTTGCCCGGCCCGAAGATCTTCGCCACGCGCGGCACGCTCTCGGTGCCGAACGCCAGGGCGGCGATCGCCTGCGCGCCCCCGACCTGAAACACTTCCTGCACGCCGCACAGCTGCGCCGCATACAGGATCTCATCGGCGATCGGCGGCGGCGAGCACAGCACCACCCGGCGGCAGCCGGCGATGCGCGCCGGCGTCGCCAGCATCAGCACGGTGGAGAACAGCGGCGCCGATCCGCCGGGAATATACAGACCCACCGAGTCGATAGGGCGGGTCACCTGTTGGCAGCGCACGCCCGGTTGCGTTTCGACGTCCACCGGCGGCAGTCGCTGCGCGTTGTGGAAGGTTTCCACGTTGGCGACGGCCACCGCCATCGCCTGTTTGATGTCGTCGCCCAACCGCGCGGCGGCGGCGGCGATCTGCTCGGCGCTGACGCGCAGCGCCGAGACTTCCGCCTTGTCGAAACGGGCGCTGTAGTCGCGCAGCGCCCGATCGCCGTTGGCCTTCACGTTGTCGAGGATTTCGCTCACCGTGCGGGTGATGCTGTCGGAGGCGGCGATTGCCGGGCGCATCAGCAGCTCGGTCTGGCGTTCGGCGCTACTGGTCGCCCAATCGATCGGCGTGTTGAAGGTCGACATGGCGTTACTCCATCATCTTTTCAATCGGCAGCACCAGAATCGAGCTGGCGCCGAGCGCTTTCAGTTTTTCCATGGTTTCCCAGAACAGGGTTTCGCTGCTCACCATGTGCATCGCCACACGGTTCTGCGCGCCGGCCAGCGGCAGAATGGTCGGGCGCTCGGCGCCCGGCAGCAGCGCGACGATCTCGTCCAGTTTCTCGCTCGGCGCGTGCAGCATGATGTATTTGGATTCACGCGCCTGGATCACGCCCTGAATGCGGGTCATCAGGCGATCGATCAGCTGCTGTTTGGCTTCCGGCATTTCGCCGTCGCGCTGGATCAGGCAGGCCTTGGAGCGGTAGATCACCTCCACTTCGCGCAGGCCGTTGGCCTCCAGCGTGGCGCCGGTAGAGACCAGATCGCAGATGGCGTCGGCCAGGCCGGCGCGCGGCGCCACTTCCACCGAGCCGTTCAGCAGGCAAGATTTGAAGCGCACGCCCTGCTTGTCGAGGTATTGCTTCAGCAGGTGCGGGTAAGAGGTGGCGATGCGGGCGTCCTGCAGGCTTTGCGGGCCGGTGTATTCGGCGTCGAGCGGGGTGGCCAGCGACAGGCGGCAGCCGCCGAAATCGAGGCGGCGCAGGGTGAAGTAACGCGGGTCTTCGCCCTGGGCGCGGCGGCTGAGCAGCTCTTCTTCCAGCACGTTTTCGCCGATGATGCCGAGATCGACCACGCCGTCCATCACTAGGCCCGGAATATCGTCGTCGCGCACGCGCAGGATATCGATCGGCATGTTTTCCGCGAAGGCGATCAGACGCTGTTGCTGCAGGTTGATCTTGATGCCGCAGCGCGCCAGCAGTTCCTGGGATTCATCGCTCAGGCGGCCCGACTTCTGCATTGCGATCCGTAAACGTGTCTTGTCCAGCATGGTAACCTCTGTTTAATCTGTAATTTTATGAATTTATTGTAAAAACTATTCTTTTCTGTCTGTCCGGAGCCAAAAAAAAACCCTCGGAAGAAATCTTCCGAGGGCTCTCTCTTGCGTTCTGCGCGCCACTGGAAGATTAACAAACCGTCTTCCAGCACTCATCGCCTGAAAGACTAGTCAGGGTGATGGTGATGATGGTGGTTGAACTGAACGCGTGTCATGGTGTTTTTCTCTAATCAAAAGCCGGTAAAAACCGTATGCCAATTAAGCTAAACTATCCGCTGTCCACCGCGCAACCCTTTTTTAACGTCATAAATTTAATTTATTGAAACAGGTTAGGTTATTAGCCACAGACGGCTTTACCTGACCTTAAGCCGGGCAGATTGTATCGCCGTGCGCAGTGGCGTAGCCTTAGGGGTAGGGCGCTGCGATCTTCAGGAGAGGAAGAGGATGAAAAAGGTAGCCATTATTGGTTTGGGTTGGCTGGGCATGCCGTTGGCGCTGTCGCTGATGGGGCGCGGGTATGACGTGGTCGGCAGCAAAACCACGCCGGACGGCGTCGAGGCCGCGCGCATGAGCGGCATCGAATGTTACCAACTGGAGCTGACGCCGGAGCTGGTGTGCGATCCGGACGATCTGGAATCGCTGCTGCGTGTGGATGCGCTGGTGGTGACACTGCCCGCTCGCCGCACCGTCGAAGGCAGCGAAAACTATTTCAATGCGGTGCGCATGCTGGTGGACAGCGCGATGGCCTTTGGCGTGCCGCGGGTGATCTTCACCAGTTCCACCTCGGTGTACGGCGAAACTGCCGGCACGCTGCGCGAAGAGTCGCCGCTGCGGCCGGTCTCGCCGTCGGGCCGGGTGTTGGCCGAGCTCGAACGTTGGTTGCATGAATTGCCGAATACCTCGGTGGACATTCTGCGCCTGGCGGGGCTGGTGGGCGCCGATCGTCACCCCGGCCGCTTCCTGGCGGGAAAACTCGACGTGAAGGGCGGTTCGCAGGGGGTAAATCTGGTGCACCAGGACGACGTCATCGCCGCCATCCAACTGTTGCTGAAGCTGCCGAAGGGGGGCCACGTGTACAACCTGTGCGCGCCGCGTCATCCGGCCAAACGCGAATTTTATCCGGCGCTGGCCGAGCAGTTGCACCTGGAGCCGCCGCAGTTCGCCGACGAGGCGGAGCAGGATGAGCGACTGGTGGACGGCAACCGCATCTGCAACGAGCTGGGTTTCGAGTACCAGCATCCCGATCCGGCGCGCATGCCGGTCAGTTAAGACGGTATATGTCGTTTAAAGCGGGAACAGATGGCTCGTCACAAAGTCGACGAACAGCCTGATTTTGACTGACAGGTGGCGGCCCGACGGCCAGAGGACATGAAAGACCATGTTCTCGCGGTGGTATTCATCCAAAACCGTCACCAGGCTGCCCTGTTCCAGCTGTCTGCGCACGGCGATCTCCGGCAAATAAGCAATGCCCAGCCCTTGTTCCGCGAAGCACACCTGCGGATCGAGGGTATTTGTCACCATGCTGGCTGGCCGTTCGGGGAGCATCTCCGTCTTGTCCCCCAGCGGCCAGATATCCAGTTTGCCGGTGCTGGGAAAGCGATAATGCAAACGGGCATGGCTTGTCAGATCCTCTGGCTTGCGCGGCATACCCGCTTTGCTGAAATAACCCGGCGCGCCAACGAAAACCTTGCGGCAGGTACCCAGCCGGCGGGCAACCAGCCGTGAGTCACTCGGGGTTCCGCTGCGGATAACGGCATCGAAACCTTCCTCAATCACGTCAACCAGCCGATCCGAATAATCAATATCCAGCTCGATCTCAGGATAGCGGCGCTTGAAGTCTCCCAGTTTTGGCATGAAGAGCGTGCCCAGCGACGGGAGGCTGATGCGCAGCTTGCCCTGAGGCGTTCCCCGCGTTTGCAACAGCTCGGCTTCCGCCTCTTTCACCTCACTCAAAATGCGCCGACACCTTTCCAGGAACAAGGCCCCTTCCGGCGTCAGGTTGACCGTGCGGGTGGAACGGTGAAACAGGCGCACGCTGAGCCGTTCCTCCAGCCGGGCGATGGTTTTGCTGACCGCCGAGGCGGAGATCCCCAGCTGTTGCCCGGCCGCCGTGAAACTGCGGCTTTCACTGACCCGGACGAAAACGTCGAGAGAACCCAAGCTTTCCATAGGCTTCCATTCTATTGATGACTTATGAGTCATGAGTGTTGTTCACTTTAGCCTATTTTTCTTTTATCGGCGAGTGGGCAGCATGATGCAACCGTCATCCGCGATGGGCGGAAGCATCTTTGAATGGGGAGTGATTGATGAATCAAACGACGATATCTGCGCCTGCCGGGAGCATCGAGCGGTTGCCGCTGGGGGGCTTACTGGCATTGGCGATGGCCGCTTTCATCACGCTGCTGACCGAGATCATGCCGGCGGGCGTGCTTTCTTCGATCGCGGGCGATTTGAACGTGTCTGAAAGCCTGGCGGGGCAATTCATCACCGCCTATGCGGTGGGCGCGTTGGTCGCCGCCATTCCGCTGACCGCATTAACGCAAGGCATGCGGCGCCGCCCCTTGCTGTTGAGCGCGATCTGCGGTTTTGCCATCGTCAACCTCGTCACGGCGCTGTCGCATGATTACCATGTCTCATTGGCGACGCGTTTCTTCGCCGGCGTTTTCGGCGGCATCGTTTGGTCTTTGCTGGCCGGTTACGCCGTGCGCATGTCACCGGCTCATCTTGGCGGCCGCGCTATTGCGATCTCCGGCGCCGGCGCCACCCTGGCGTTGGTGCTCGGCGTACCGCTTGGCACGTTGCTTGGTCGAGCCATCGGTTGGCAGGGCGCCTTTGGCCTGATGACGTTGATGGCGCTCGCGCTCGTGGCGTGGATCATCGCCATTGTGCCGGATTTCCCCGGCCAGGCTAAGGCGCATCGCCCGTCTCTGAGCGGCGTCTTCTTGCAGTGCGGGATCCGCGCCGTGCTGTTCGTGGTGTTCACCTTCATCGTTGCCCACAACATTCTGTATATCTACCTGGAGCCTTTCCTCAAGCCGTCGGGGTTATCCGAGCGGGTCGATATCGTTCTGTTTATCTTCGGGCTGGGCGCGATTGCCGGATTAGGCATTGCCGGGATGCTGGTCGATCGGCGAGTCCAATCTCTTACGGTGACGAGTATCGTTATCTTTTCCTTCGCCGCCGTGCTGCTGGGGAGTGGGGGACGGGCGGCCCCGATTGTCTATCTCTCCGTCGCATTGTGGGGCGTGGCTTTCGGCGGTTTCGCCACCCTCACGCAGACGGCATTGTCACGGCTTTCCGGCCGCGCGGCCGACGTGGCGCAGTCCATGTATACGACGGGCTGGAATACCGCCGTGGCCGCCGGTGGCGCGGTCGGCGGCATGGTGCTCGACAGGGGCGGGACGGCCTCTTTCGCCTGGGCCATCATCGGGTTCCTCGTCCTGTCTTTAACCGGCACACTGTTTGCTATGAATCGGGCGCTGGCCTCTCAGCGATGAGGTGATGGGCGTGCGGCGCGCGCCAAATCCTCCAGCAGCGCGTTCAACGCCTCGTCGGGCTGGACGGGGCGGCTGACCAGGCTGAGCGTGGCGCGGTAAGAGAGCGCCGCGCCGCCCAACTGCCGCAGCAGCCCCTGTTCCACCCAGCGCGCCGCGTAGTGGGTGGGCAGATAGCCAAGACAGGTGCCGCTCAGCACCAGATGGGCGACGCTTTCCATATGGTGAGCCACCGCCGCCAGATGCGGCGGCGCGATCGGACACAGCTGCTGCGCCAGCAGGTAGCCGCGCTTGACCCAGCGCGCGTTTTCAATCTGCTCGCGCTCCGGTTCTTCCACCGCGAACAGCGGGTGATCCTCACTGCAATAGATCGCCTGCGTCTCCTCCAGCCACGGCTGATAACGCAACGCTTCCAGCTGTTGGCCGAAGTAGCCGATGCCCAGATCGAGCTGCCGGTGCAGCAGCCCTTGCTCAATCTCGTTCGGCGAACAGATGCGGCACTGCAATTGCACGTCCTGATGTCGGCGCTGGAAGTGTTTGATGGCCTGGCTGAACGGATTGCCCGGCAGCGAAACCAGGTTGTCCACCAGACCGATTTGCAGATCGCCGGTCAGCAGGCCGTTCAGCGACTGGCTGACCCGGGTGAAGTCGCGGGCGGCGTTGAACAGCGAGCGGCAGGCGATCAGCATGCGTTCGCCCTTGGGCGTCAGCCGGAAGCCGGAGCGCCCGCGCTGACACAGGCGAAAACCCAGCCGGGTTTCCAACGAGGCCAGATGGGTGCTGATGGTGGATTGGTTCATCAGCAGCGCTTCCTGCGCGGCGCTGACGCCCTGGGCTTCCGCCACTGCGACGAACACCCGCAGCAGTTTCAGATCGATATCGCTTAGGTTGGTGAGCATCGCCCCCTCCGCAGAACGTCGGCCGGTTAACCCATTTTTAACATCGAAGAAATAGGTGCGGCGCTGAAGATATGGCCTTCCTTATGGCATGAATTTTAAATAAAAATCAATACTTCAATAAGTTAGTTGCATCGCGTTTTTCGATGTTTACATGCAAAAGCGGGAATGGTAGCCGAGGTGTCCAACGGGGTAGCCTGCGAATGTTGCTCAAATGTTTCAATTCATCGCAGATAAAGACAAGGAAACGCCATGCTGAACCAACCCCAAAGCGGTAACGATATGCCGCGCTTTGCCGGCCTCCCCACCATGATGCGCCTGCCCGCGGCCGAACAGGCGCGCGGTCTGGACGCCGCCTTCGTCGGCGTTCCGCTCGATATCGGCACCTCCAACCGCAGCGGCACTCGCTATGGCCCGCGCCAGATCCGCCAGGAATCGGTGATGATCCGCCCCTACAACATGGGCACCGGCTCTGCGCCGTTCGAACGGCTGCAGGTGGCCGATCTGGGGGATGTCGCCATCAACCCCTACAGCCTGGCGGACAGCGTGCAGCGCATCGAGGCGGCTTACCACGAGATCCTGGCGCACGGCTGCACGCCGTTGACGCTCGGCGGCGATCACACCCTGACGCTGCCGGTGCTGCGCGCCGTCGCCCGTCGTCATGGCCCGGTCGGGCTGATCCACGTCGATGCGCATTCCGATACCAACGAGGAGATGTTCGGCGAACAACTGGCGCACGGCACCACTTTCCGCCGCGCGTTCGAGGAGGGGCTGCTGGCGCCGGAAAAGGTGGTGCAGATTGGCCTGCGCGGCAGTGGCTATGCGGCGGACGACTTCGACTGGTCACGCCGCCAGGGCTTTCGTGTGGTGCCGGCCGAGGCCTGCTGGCACCGGTCGCTGACGCCGCTGATGGCGGAGATCCGCGAGCAGATGGGCGAAGCGCCGGTTTATCTCAGTTTCGATATCGACGGGCTGGATCCGGCCTTCGCGCCGGGCACCGGCACGCCGGAGGTCGGCGGGCTGTCGGTTTGGCAAGGTCTGGAGATCGTGCGCGGCTGCCGTGGGTTGAACCTGGTCGGCGGCGACGTGGTGGAAGTGTCGCCACCTTACGATCGCTCCGGCAACACCGCGCTGCTGGCCGCCAACCTGTTGTTTGAAATGTTGTGCGTGCTGCCGGCCCGTTGAGGCCGGCGCACTGACTCTACCGGCGGAGCGGTTGCGTCGGGGCCCCTGATAACAATAACTACGGAGTGGAGGTACCCATGAATCTCGATCTGCTGGTCGTGGTGTTTTACTTTCTGGTGATAGGCGCGGTGGGGTGGATGGGCATTCGCCGCGCCAACTCCAAAGAGGCGTATCTGGTGGCCGGGCGCAACCTGGGGCCGGGGCTGTATCTGGGCACGCTGTCGGCGGTGGTGCTCGGCGGCGCGTCGACCATCGGCAGTGTCAAGCTCGGCTACACCTACGGCATCTCCGGCGTCTGGCTGTGCGGCGCGCTCGGGCTGGGCATTGTGGTGCTGAGTCTGGTGCTGGCCAAACCGCTGCTCAAACTGAAGCTGTATACCGTCAGCCAGGTGCTGTCGCGGCGCTATCACCCGGCGGCGCGGGTCACCAGCGGCGCGATCATGCTGGCGTATGACCTGATGGTGGCGGTGACCTCGATCATCGCCATCGGCAGCGTGATGCAGGTGATGTTCGGCCTGTCGTTCAGCGCATCCATCCTGCTCGGCGGCGGGCTGGTAGTGGTGTATTCGACGCTGGGCGGCATGTGGTCGCTGACGCTGACCGACATCATTCAGTTCATCATCATGACCGTCGGCATGATGCTGGTGCTGATGCCGATGAGCATCGTCAAGGCCGGCGGCTGGGAGGCGTTCACCAGCCTGCTGCCCGCCGGTTACTACCAACTGTCGTCGATCGGGCTGGACACCATTCTGGTGTTCTTCCTGATTTACTTCTTCGGCATTCTGATCGGCCAGGACATCTGGCAGCGGGTGTTCACCGCCCGTAGCGCCAATGTGGCGCGCTTCGCCGGGCTGGGGGCGGGCGTCTATTGCGTGCTGTACGGCGTGACCGGCGCGCTGATCGGCATGGCCGGCAAGATCGTGCTGCCGTCGCTCAACAACACCGACGGCGCCTTCGCCGCCATCGCGCAAGCGGTGTTGCCGGTTGGCGTCAGCGGGCTGGTGGCCGCCGCGGCCTTGGCGGCGCTGATGTCCACCGCCAGCGCCTGCCTGTTGGCGTCTTCGACCATCGCGCTGGAGGACGTGCTGCCGGCCATCCGCCGTAAACCTTCCGGCGGGCTGGCCGCCGGGCGCTTCACCACGCTTTTCATGGGCGCGGTCATGCTGGGGCTGGCGTTTGTGGTGCGCGACGTGTTGGCGGCGCTAACGCTGGCTTACAACCTGTTGGTGGGCGGCATGCTGATCCCGTTGGTGGGGGCGATCTTCTGGCCGCGCGCCACCAGCGCCGGGGCCATCGCCAGCATGCTGACCGGCAGTCTGTGCGTGGTGGGGCTAATGATCTGGCACGGCATCGACGCCAACAGCCCGATCTACGGCGGTCTGCTGGGCGGCGGCGTCGCCTTCGTGCTGGGCAGCCTGCTGAGCCGCCCGGCAGCGCAGCTGCAGCCGCAAACCGAGCGTTGAAAAGACGAGGTGGGACATGAACAATCGCAATGTGGCGCCACGCCCAAAAATTGAAGTGCGCTCGATAGACTATGTGCCCCGTCACGAGCGGCATGGCAAGGTTTGGCATCAGGCGCCGTTTTGGTTCACCGGTAATTTCGTTTTGACGACGATGGTGGTCGGTTTCACCGGTCCGGCGTTGGGGTTGGGCGCGCTTTATTCGATGCTGGCCCTTGCCGTCGGCGTGGGGTTCGGCACGTTCTTCATGGCGTGTCATGCCAATCAGGGGCCGCGCATGGGGCTGCCACAGATGATCCAGTCGCGGGCCCAATTCGGCCTGCGTGGCGCCATCGTTCCCTTTGCCGCCGTGGTGTTTGTTTACATCGGTTTCAACGTGTTCAACGTTATTCTCGCGACCGATGCGATCAACACGGTGTTGCCGGGGCACCGTCTGCCTTGGTATGCGTTGCTGATCGCGGTGGCCGTGCTGTTGGCGATCGTCGGCCACGATATGCTGCATGCGGTGCAGCGCTGGCTGACCTATGTGATGATGGCGGTGTTCGGTGTGCTGACGGTCGGCGCCGTGTTGTCGCTGCGGATGGACGCCGTTGTCGGCGCCGGGAATTTCTCGTGGGCGGCCTTTTTGATTCAGCTGTCGGCCGCCGCCGGCTATCAAATCAGCTACGCGGTGTACGTCTCCGACTATTCGCGCTATTTGCCGCATGAAACGCCGTCTGCCAACGTGATCTTTTGGACTTATCTGGGGGCGGCCGGATCGGCGCTTTGGCTGATGTCGCTGGGGGCGTTTCTGGCTTCAGCCTTACCGGCCCCCGATGCGATCGGCAGCGTACAGGCGGTGGGGAATGCCGTCTATCCTGGGTTTGGCACGTTGGCCGTGTTGATCGCCGTGCCCTCGCTGGTTGGTATCATGGCGGTCAACTGTTATGGCGCGATGCTGACCAGCCTCAGCGCGATTGACGCGTTCCGTAAAGTGACGCCGACGTTGAAATTACGCATGACCGGCATTGGCGTCGTCGCTCTGACGGTGTTTGCGGTGGCGTTGGCCATCCCGACGAGCTATCTCGCCAGCTTCAATACCTTCGTGCTGCTGATGCTGTATTTCCTGGTGCCCTGGACGGCGGTGAACCTGATGGACTTTTACGTGGTGCGCGGCGGGCATTACGCGATTGGTGAAATCTTCAACCCGGCGGGGATCTACGGCCGCTGGGGCGGCTCCGGTCTGACGGCCTACGCGATCGGCCTGCTGGCGATGGTGCCGTTCATGACGTTGGGCTTTTACACCGGTCCCTTTGCTGTTTTACTGGGCGGCGCGGATATCGCTTTTCTGATCGGCCTGCTGGTGGCCGGGAGCGTTTATGTCGTAATGTGCCGGAAGCTCGATCTCGAAGCCGAACGGCGGGTGGTGTTGCGCTGCGAGGGGTTATTGGAAGGAGAACAGGAGTGAAGGAAAAAATCAGCGTCGCATGCTGCCAGTTAGCGTTGCGGGTAGGGGAAGCGGATCACAATCGGGCGCTGTCCGCCCAGGCTATCCGCCGGGCGGCGCAGCGCGGCGCCAACGTCATCGTGTTGCCGGAGTTGGTGAACAGCGGCTACGTGCTGCGCGATAAGGCGGAGGCGCTGGCGTTGGCCGAAGCCGAGGACGGGCCTAGCCTCAGCCTGTGGGGGACCCTGGCGCGCGAGTTGGATGTGGCGATCGTCGCCGGTTTCTGCGAGCGGCTGCCCGATGGCGGGGTGGCCAACAGCGCGGCGTTGATCGATGCGCAGGGCGTGAGGGCGATTTACCGCAAGGCCCACCTGTGGCATGAGGAGAGCACGATCTTTACCCCCGGCGATCGGCCGCCGCCGGTCGTCGAGACGCGCTTTGGCCGGTTGGCGGTGATGATCTGCTACGATCTTGAATTCCCCGAATGGGTGCGGCTGCCGGCGCTGGCCGGCGCTCAGCTGCTGTGCGCACCGGTCAACTGGCCGCTGGCGCCGCGCCCGCAGGGCGAACGGCCGGCGGAGATGGTGAAGGCGCAGGCCAACGCCGCCGTCAATCGGCTGTTCATCGCGGTGTGCGATCGTTGCGAAACGGAACGCGGCGTTGCGTGGATCGGCGGATCGGTGATCGTCGACGCCGATGGCTATCCGTTGACGCAGAGCCTGACAGGCGAAGGCATGGTGCTGGCATCGATGGATATCGGCGCGGCCGATGACAAACACATCGGCCGCCACAATCATGTGCATCGCGATCGGCGGCCGATGCTGTATTGAAGCGGCGGGGCGGTCGGCGGATCCGGCTGCCCCGCCGATCGTTTCTCCGGCGGGAAAATCCGCCGTTTTGGCGCTTACAGCCAGCCTGACTTCTTCAGCTTCTGATACAGGAAAATACAGCCGACGGCGGTCGCCCCCAGCGTGGCGTGATAGGCCCACGGGAATTTCAACTCCGGCATGTCGGCGAAGTTCATGCCGTACAGGCTGAAGATCACCGTCGGGATAGCCAAAATCGCCCCCCAACCCGCCAGCCGTTTCACCACTTCGTTTTGTTTGACCGTCACCAGCGCCAGATTGACGTGCATGGCGTTGGTCAGCATTTCGCGCATGTCGTCGATGTTGCTGACCACCTGATGCGCGTGATCCTGCACGTCGCGCACGTAGGCGCGCAGCTCTTTCGGGATCACCTCTTCGTGCAGGCGAATCAGCTGGTTGCAGATTTCATCCATCGGCAGCGCGGCGTTGCGCAGCGCCAGCAGGTGGCGGCGCAGGGTATAGACGTTCTCGATCGCCGCCTGATCGAACTCCGACTGGAACATGTTGGCTTCGATGTTCTCGATGGTGCTCTCGAAGCGCGTCACCACGCTGCGGTAGTTATCCACCACGAAGTCCAACACCGAATAGAGGGCGAAGCCCGGCCCGCGGCACATCTGCTTGTGGTTCTCTTCCGCTTTGGCGCGGATCGGCGCGTAACTGGGCGAGGCGCCGTGGCGCACCGTCACCAGAAAGTTTTTGCCGACGAAGAAGTGGGTTTCGCCGTATTCGATTTCGTCGTGCTCGCCCCACTGCGCGGTTTTCACCACGATGAACAGCGAGTCGCCGTAGGTCTCCAGCTTCGGCCGCTGGTGCGCGCACAGCGCGTCTTCGATCGCCAAATCGTGCAGTCCGAACTCCTCCTGCACCTTGCGCATAAACGCCGGCTCCGGCTGCCGCAACCCCAGCCAGACGAAGGTGTCCGGCTGTTTGACCACCTCGCTGATATCGTCGATGGTCACTTCGCCCAGCCGTTGGCCGGCTTTGTACGCCACACAGTTCACCACCATGCTTTTGCTGTCCATCTGTCCATCCATCAATCAGTCAGGGTTTTGGTAAGAAAATAGCACTCGTGTTCCACCGGATACTCTTTCAGCGTCATTTGCAGCTGATAGCCGAGCTTTTCGTAGAACGGCCGCGCCTGGAAGCTGAAGGTGTCGAGACGGGCGTAGCGGCAGCCGCGCGCCTGCGCCTCGTGCTCGGCGGCGCGCATCAGCCGGCCGCCGAGGCCGCTGCCGCGCTGGGTATCCGCCACCCACAGCCACTCGACGCTCAGCCAGTTGCCCCAGGTTTCGGCGGTCAGGCCGCCGATCACCGTGCCGGCTTCGTCGCGCGCATAGACGCTGAGCGGCTTGCGGTGGCTGGCGTCGATATGCGGCAGGTTGTAAGCGCGCAGGCCTTGCCTGATCGCATCGAGGGTATGTTCGTCAATCGCGTCGGTAACGGTAATGTCCATTTTTCCTCCTGGGTTATGGATTAACTTAAGCACACTGCGGCTAAAAGGCAACCCGTTGAAATGTAATGTAAACACCCATTCCGATGGGCTGGACTACACTAAACGGGTCATTTCATCTTCAGGAGGACGCCATGCCCCGATTGACTCTGCTGGCCGGTTTGCTGCTGTGCAGCGGCCTGCTGCACGCTGCGCCGACGGTCAGCCAATTGCAGGACGGCCTGGAACACCCGTGGTCGCTGGCCTTTTTGCCGGCGGAACAAGGCCTGCTTATCACCGAACGGCCCGGCCGGCTGCGGCTGTGGCAGCAAGGCAAAGGCCTGTCGCCGCCGATCGCCGGCGTGCCGCAGGTCTACGCCGAAGGACAGGGCGGCCTGCTGGAGGTGTTGCCGGCGCCCGACTTCGCCGCCAGCCGCCGGGTGTACCTGAGCTTCGCCGAATCGGGCGAGGGCGGCAAAGCCGGCACGGCGGTCGGCTATGGCCGCCTGAGTGACGACGGCGCGCGGCTGGAAAACTTTAAGGTGATCTTCCGTCAGCAGCCCAAGCTGTCGGTCGGCAATCACTTTGGCGGCAAGCTGGCGTTCGATCGGCAGGGCTACCTGTTTATCGCGCTGGGCGAAAACAACCAGCGGCCGACGGCGCAGGAGACCGACAAGCTGCAGGGCAAGCTGGTGCGGCTGACCGCCGAGGGCGCGATACCACCGGATAATCCCTGGGTCGGCCAGGCAGGTAAACGCCCGGAGGTCTGGTCTTACGGCCACCGCAATCCGCAAGGGCTGGCGTTGAACCCGTGGAGCGGCGCGATCTGGGAACACGAGCACGGCCCGCGCGGCGGCGATGAGCTCAATATCCCGCTGCCGGGTAAAAACTACGGCTGGCCGCTGGCCACCTACGGCATCAACTATTCCGGCCAGCCGATCCCGGAGGCCAAAGGAGAACGGGTGCCCGGCACCGAACAACCGCTGCACTATTGGCGAGTCTCGCCCGGCCTCAGCGGCATGGCGTTCTATGACGGGCAGCGTTTCCCCGCCTGGCGTCACTCGCTGTTCATCGGCGCGCTGGCGCAAAAGGCACTGATTCGCCTGACGCTGGAGGGTGACAAAGTGGTGGCGGAAGAGCGGCTGCTGGGCGATCGCGGCGAACGCATCCGCGAGGTGCGCAGCGGGCCGGATGGCTATTTGTATCTGCTGACGGACGAACGGGACGGCAAGCTGCTGAAGGTCGGGGCGTCGTAACGCCCCGAACGCGTCAGGTGAGCTCGCTCATCACGCCGCGCTGATAGGCCGGGCGAGCGCGCAGCTGCTGATACCAGCGCTCCATGTTCGGTCGCGGGCGGCGGGCGATCGGCATCTCGAACCAGCCGTAGGCGAAGCTGCCGAGCGGGATATCGCCGAAGCCGAATGCGTCGCCGGAGAGGTAAGGCTGGTGCGCCAGCGTCTGTTCAATGACGTCGAAGTGTTTTTCCAGCGTGGCGATCGCCGCTTCGATTTTCGCCATGTCGCGTTGCTCCGGCGCGGTGCGGATCAGGCCCCAAAAGACGATGGTGAAGGCCGGAACGATGGTCGAGGTGGTCCAGTCCATCCATTTCTCGGCGGCGGCGCGCGCCTGCAGATCTTGCGGATAGAACGCCGCGTCGCCGAATTTCGCCGCCAGGTAGCGCACGATGGTGTTGGACTCCCACAGCACGAAGTCATCGTCCTGCAGCAGCGGCACCAGGCCGTTCGGGTTCAACGCACGGTAACTCTCTTCGTTGACCTTGCCGAACGCGCCGCCGGCGTTGATGTGGGTATAGCTCAGCCCCAGTTCGGCGGCGCACCACAGCACCTTCCTGACGTTGTTCGAATTCTCACGACCCCAAATGGTCAGCATGGGATAACTCCGTTAGCGGATTAAAGACCCTTAATACCTACGCCACAATGCGCTTTTTGTCACACCGCAGGGCATTTTTTGTCTGCCGATCAACGCTCCCAGCGGCACACTTCCCAGCCGCGCTCCGCCGCCAGCGCGCTCAACTCGCTGTCGGGGTTGATCACCGTGGCGCTGTCGACGAATTGCAGCATCGCCTTGTCGTTGAGGGAGTCGCTGTAGCCATGGCTGTGCTCGAACTTCAGGTGCGGATGCTGCGCCAGCCAGTGTTGCAGGCGGATCACCTTGCCCTGTTGGTAGGTCATGGTGCCGTAGGTGTGGCCGGTGAAGCGGCCGTCGCTGATTTCCACGCCGATCGCCAGCGCATCGTCGGCGCCGAGCTGTTCGGCGATCGGCGCCACCAGGTGTTCGCCGGTGGCGGAGATCACCAGGATGCAGTCGCCGCGTTCGCGGTGCCACTGCAGGCGTTCACGGGCGGCGGGATAGACGCGCGGCAGGATGTCGCGCCGGATGTAGCGTTGCACCCAGCCGGCCACGGTTTGCACGCTCAGGCCGGTCAGCGGCGCCAGCGTGGCCTGCATGTAGTCCTCCATCGACAGCTTGCCCTGATAATAGAGCTGCATCAGCTGCTGCTCCTGCAGTTCCAGCTCCGCCGGCGCGAAGCCCTGGCCGACCAGCCAGCGGATCCACAGGCTGGCGCTGTCATCGTCAATCAGGGTTTCATCCAGGTCGAATAAGGCTAAATCCATCAGTATTTCTCCGGCAGGCAGGGTATGAGGTCGTTTACAGGATAGCGGATAGCGCACGTCGCCAGCCAGCGGCGTCGGCGAAATTGCGCAGAGCATAAGAAACATTGATGACGGTTTTGCGACAGTTTGTTGAACGTTTGCATAACTTAGAACGCAACAATATTGGCCGTCCCGGCGAGCGCGATGGTAACTATGGGGCAAATGCAGCTACCCGCCAGGGAGTGACAATGTTGATTATTCGCCTGTACGGCAGCCCGATCGTGATCGGGGAAGAAGAGGAACCGCATGATGACGCACCTGACGACGTTGAAGACGTTGCCGCTGCTGGATCTTTCGCAGCTTGACGGCGATGCGCGCCAGCGGCGCGCCTTTCTCGACGATTTGCGCGCGGCGGCCCGCGACGTCGGTTTTTTCTTTCTGCGCGGGCACGGCGTGGACGGCGCGTTGAATGCGCGACTGCAGCACGCCGCGCGGCAATTTTTCGCCCTGCCGGAAGCCGACAAGCTGGCGGTGCAGATGGTGCATTCGCCGCACTTTCGCGGTTACAACCGGGCGGCGGCGGAGCTCACGCGCGGGCAGCCTGACTGGCGCGAACAGTTCGATATCGGCGCCGAACGCCCGGCGCTGACGCTGGCTGATGACACGCCGCGCTGGGCGCGTCTGCAGGGGCCAAATCAGTGGCCGGCGGCGCTGCCGGCGCTGAAACCGCTGCTGCTGGAGTGGCAACAGGCGATGACCGCCATGTCGCTGCGGCTGCTGCGCGCTTTCGCTTTGGCGCTGTCGCTGCCGGAGCAGGCGTTCGATCGCTTGTACGGCGAGAAACCCAACGAGCACATCAAACTGATCCGCTATCCGGGGCGGGACGCCACCGGCAGCGCACAGGGTGTCGGCGCGCACAAGGACTCCGGGTTTCTCAGCTTCCTGCTGCAGGACGCGCAAAAAGGGCTGCAGGTGGAGGTGAGTGAAGGGCGGTGGATCGACGCCCAACCGCGTGAAGACACTTTCGTGGTGAACATCGGCGAGCTGCTGGAACTGGCGACCAACGGCTATCTGCGCGCCACGGTGCACCGGGTGGAAACGCCGCCGGCGGGGTGCGACAGGCTGTCGATCGCGTTCTTCCTCGGCGCACGGCTGGATGCGGTGGTACCGCTGTATCAATTGCCGCCGCAGTTGGCGGCGCAGGCGCGCGGCCCGGCCAGCGATCCGCTCAACCCGTTGCTGCGCGACGTGGGGTATAACTACCTGAAAGGCCGCATCCGCTCCCATCCCGATGTGGCGCACCGTTTTTATCAGGACGTCATCGACGTCTGAACGACGGGCGTAAAAAAGCCCGGCGCGCCGGCCGGGCTGATCGTGCGCTGATGCGGCGATTATTCCGCCAGCGCCTGCTGCAGATCGGCGATCAGATCTTCCACATCCTCTATCCCCACCGACAGGCGCACCAGCTGCGGCGTGATGCCGGTTGCCAGGCGCTGTTCCAGCGGAATGGAGGCGTGCGTCATGCTGAACGGCTGGCTGATCAGGCTTTCCACGCCGCCCAGGCTTTCCGCCAGGGTGAACAGGCGCGAACGCTGGATGACCCGGCGCGCATAGGCGTCGTCGCCTTTCAACCGTACCGAGATCATGCCGCCGAAGCG
Organism: Serratia sp. JKS296; assembly: GCF_900215445.1. Taxonomy (NCBI): domain Bacteria; kingdom Pseudomonadati; phylum Pseudomonadota; class Gammaproteobacteria; order Enterobacterales; family Yersiniaceae; genus Serratia; species Serratia sp. JKS296. The sequence goes on along the minus strand of NZ_OCMX01000001.1, from coordinate 3,369,510 downwards.
CGTCATCTGGCGTGCCGCCAGCGCATGCTGCGGATGGCTCGGCAGGCCGGGGTAGTAGACGTTTTCCACCTGCGGCTGGCTCTCCAGCCACTGGGCGATGCGCAGCGCGCTGTCGCTGTGGCGCTGCATGCGCAGGGCCAGAGTGCGAATGCCGCGCAGCGTCAGGAAGCTGCTGAACGGATCGAGAATGCCGCCGACGGCGTTTTGCAGGAAACCGAGCTGTTCCGCCAGCGCCGGGTTATCCCCCACCGCCGCGACGCCGGCCACCACGTCGGAGTGGCCGTTGAGGTATTTGGTGGCGGAGTGCACCACCACGTCAAAGCCCAGATCCAGCGGACGCTGCAGATACGGCGAGGCGAAGGTATTGTCCGCCACGCTGATAAGCTGATGCTTTTTAGCGATCGCGGCGATGGCGCTCAGATCCGCCAGTTTCAGCAAGGGGTTGGTCGGGGTTTCCACCCAGATCATTTTGGTATCCGGTTCGATCGCCTGTTCCAATCGGGCGAGATCCGCCGGCGCCACGTAGGTGACGCGCAGGCCGGCGGTGCGGCTGCGCACTTTTTCCAGCAGGCGATAGGTGCCGCCGTACAGGTCGTCCACCGCGATCAGGTGGCTGTCTTTATCGAGCAGTTCCAGCACCGTGGAGCAGGCCGCCAGGCCGGAGGCGAAGGCGTAACCGCGGCTGCCGCCTTCCAGTTCGGCGATGGCGCTTTCCAGCGCGGTGCGCGTCGGGTTGGCGCTGCGGGAATATTCATAGCCGGTATGTTCGCCCGGCGCCGGTTGGGCGTAGGTGGAGGTGGCGTAAATCGCCGGCATCACTGCGCCGGTCGCGTCCGGGGTGTAACCGGCGTGAACGGTCAACGTATCAAACTTGGCCATAATGGGTCCTTATTAACGTAATTTTTGGCGCCAGGCGTTAAGCACGTCTGTGCGGGTAATCAGGCCGAGGAAGCGCTCGCCGTCGAGCACCACCGCGACGTGGCCATGGTTGAAGGTGGCCTGTAATTCCTCGTAGCCGGCTTCCTTTTGCAGCGTATGAACCTGTTTGGTCATCGCGCTGCCGGCCGTCAGGCTGAAGTGGGTGGCGTCGGCCTGGACGGCGTTCAGCAGATCCCACTCATCGATCAGACCGACCACCCGATCGCCTTCCAGCACCGGCAGCTGAGAGATGTCGTACAGCCGCATGCGGGCGTGCACGATCGCCAACGTATCGTCCGGCGCGGCGGAAACGGCGGCGCCTTCGTCGTGGCGGTAGGCGATCAGATCGCGCAGATCGCCGTGCTGCGGTTTGCTCAGCAGACCCTGTTCCAGCATCCAGTGGTCGTTATACATTTTAGACAGGTATTTGTTGCCGCTGTCGCAGACGAAGGTCACCACCCGCTTGGGTTCGGTTTGCGCGCGGCAATAACGCAGGGCGGCGGCCAGCAGGGTGCCGGTGGAGGAGCCCGCCAGCACGCCTTCCTTGCGCAGCAGCTCGCGCGCGGTGGTGAAGGCTTCGGCGTCGCCGATGCGGTAAGCATTGCGGACCTGGTCAAAGTCGCTGAGCGGCGGGACGAAGTCTTCGCCGATGCCTTCCACCAGCCAACTGCCCGCTTCGCCGATGTGGCCGTTGTCGAGATAGTCCGCCAGTATTGAACCCGCAGGGTCGGCCAGCACGAATTCCGTCTGCGGCGAAACCTCGGCGAAATAGTGGCTCAGCCCGCCCAGCGTGCCGCCGGAGCCGACGCCGACCACGATGGCGTCCACGTCATGCTCCATTTGCCGCCACAGTTCGGGCGCGGTGGTGGTGGTATGGGCCGCCGGATTGGCCGGATTGTTGAACTGATCGATATAAAAGGCGCCGGGGATCTCCCCGGCCAGACGTTTGGCGTAATCCTGATAGTAAGCCGGATGCCCTTTGCCGACGTCCGAGCGGGTCAGCAGCACTTCCACGCCCAGCGCGCGCAGGTGGAAGATCTTCTCGCGGCTCATCTTGTCTGGCACCACCAGCAGCAGCTTATAGCCTTTCAGCGCCGCCACCAGCGCCAACCCCAGGCCGGTATTGCCGGCGGTGGCTTCGATGATGGTGCCGCCCGGCTGCAGTTTGCCGTCGCGCTCGGCCTGTTCGATCATCGACAGCGCCACGCGGTCTTTGATCGAACCGCCGGGATTCTGATTCTCCAGCTTGACGAACAGCCGGCATGGGCCGGTATCGAACTGGGTCAGTTCCAGCATCGGGGTATTGCCAATCATCTCGATGACGGAATGGGGGATTGCCATGACTCATCTCCAGGATTATTCGGTATAAAAGTCTTTGTGCGGATGATAGCGCTGAGGATAAGCGCTTTAAAAAGAACAAATAACGGTTCTATATGCCATTATGGAATATATTAATCTTTTTTAGACGTATGGATGCGCAGATGTTTAGCGGTGCGGATGCTTGGCCGTGTAGCCGTGGGCGGATGCAAAAATGCGCGTCGCGATGCTTTTTTGAACGATAAGCGGGGGGCTGCGTACAGTTATGTAAAAATGCTGAAAATTCACGCTAAACCCTGCAAAAATAAGATAAATCACATAAACTCACAGCAAGGGCATTTTCGGTGCGTTGTGTTACCCGCTACGGGCGCCGCAAGGGGTTGCGGCCGGCACGCGCGCACCGGGCCACTCTCGCTGGTTGGCTTAAAACGTGAACATGTTTGAAAGTTAACGCTATTTCAATGGTTTTGAATGGACACTCTGGCGACGTCATGATGAAAAAAAACTTATCCACTTCCCTGAAAAAACTGACCTTCAGCGTAGGCATCCTGTTGCTGGCCGCCCCGGCCGTGCACGCGGCTGAGCCGCCGGCGCCGCCGCAGGTAGACGCCAAGGCCTTCATTCTGATGGACTACAACAGCGGCAAGGTGCTGACCGAAGGCAATGCCGACACCCGTCTCGATCCCGCCAGCCTGACCAAGATCATGTCCAGCTACGTGATCGGCCAGGCGATCAAGGCCGGCAAGATCAAGCCGGAAGACATGGTCACCGTCGGCAAAGATGCCTGGGCGCCGGGTAACCCGGCGCTGCGCGGTTCTTCGCTGATGTTTATCAAGCCCGGCGATCAGGTGCCGGTGCTGGAACTGAATAAAGGCATCGTGATCCAGTCTGGCAACGACGCCAGCATCGCGCTGGCGGACTACGTGGCGGGCAGCCAGGATTCGTTCGTCGGCCTGATGAACAACTACGCCAAATCTCTGGGGCTGCAGAATACCCACTTCCTGACGGTGCATGGTCTGGATGCGGAAGGGCAGTACAGCACCGCGCGCGACATGGCGCTGTTGAGTCAGGCGCTGATCCGCGACGTGCCGGACGAATACGCGCTGCATAAAGAGAAAGAGTTCACCTTTAACAAGATCCGCCAGATTAACCGCAACCGTCTGCTGTGGAGCAGCAACCTGAACGTCGACGGCATCAAGACCGGTTACACCAGCGGCGCCGGCCACAACCTGGTGGCGTCCGCCACCGACGGCCCGATGCGTCTGATCTCGGTAGTTTTAGGCGCGCCGAGCGATCGCGTGCGCTTTAGCGAGAGCGAAAAGCTGCTGACCTGGGGCTTCCGCTTCTATGAAACCGCGACGCCGATCAAGGCCGATAAGCCGTTCGTCACCCAGAAAGTGTGGTTCGGCGACGTCAGCGAAGTGCCGCTCGGCGTGGCGAAAGACGCTTCGGTCACCATTCCGAAAGGGCAGATGAAAAACCTGAAGGCCAGCTACAAGCTGACTCAACCGACGCTGGAGGCACCGCTGGCGAAAAACCAGGTGGTCGGCACCATCGATTTCCAGCTGGACGGCAAGACCATCGAGCAGCACCCGCTGGTGGCGATGCAAGAGGTGAAAGAGGGCAACTTCTTCAGCCGCATCTGGGATATGGTGATGATGAAGCTGAGCCAGTGGTTCGGCGGGATCTTCGGCTGAATGCCCTGACACCGCTGCCGCATCGTCGCGTGCGGTTCCTGAAAAAGCCGCAACCTTCCGTTGCGGCTTTTTCATTTTCAGCATCCATGGCGTTTCAGAAATAGTCCACCAGCATGGTGGCTCCGCTGGAAAAGTCACCTTCCGCCAGGGTGACGGCGCTGTTTTTCACCGGCACCGCATCAAGCGTCGGCAGATTGGTATAGTCGATGTTCAGCGGCGTATTGATGGCGAAAGCCTTGCCGTTGGCCAGCAGTTTGATGCCCAGCCCATTGACGCTGCTGTTCAACACGCTGCTGTCAAAGGCCGCCGCGCTGCCCATGATCTTCATTTTCAACTGGCGGCTGTTATCCAGAAACTCACACTTGATGCTGTAATCGATGCGTTGCATATAGCGATTACCGTCGATACGTTTGATGCCGACCTTGCCGAAGTCGATATCGATGGTGCGCCCGTCGTTGATCACGCAAGGCGGAGGCGCCACCACGGTGGCGGTGATACTGACCTTGGTGCCCTGGTCGGCGGCCTGGGGGGCGGCGCTGATCACACCCAGCGTAAACAGCAGAGCGCAGCGCGTTTTCCTCATCATGTTCATTTGGGTTCCCGTCTCAAGGTGCGCTGAAGATCAGCGTGGCCGAGCCTGACATCGGACCGGTGGCGATACTGGTGTAAGGCACATTGTTCTTCACTGGCACAAAGGTGACGGTGTCGTTGCCCAGCCCGTTGACGATGCGCGTTCTGAACGTATTGTTGGGTTTCACCACCGCGCCATTGTGCACCATGGCTACGCCGACATTAGGATTGGAGGTCTTGATGAAATCGCTGGAGAAGCCGCTGGCATCGCTGACCATGCGAACCAAAATGTCTTGTGTCGCGCTCTGATCGTCACACCGGTAGCTGAGCGCCTTGTCCTGTTTGAGTTGGGCGTCGCTGGCGCTCTGCGTGAGGAAGTCCTGACGGATCTGCCCAAAGTCGACGTTAATCTGCTGGCCGTTGTTGATAGTGCAACTGGTGGTGACGAAGTAGGCGTCGTTGTCGGCGATCAGGCGCCACCGGTAAGGCCCACACTTTGGGCAACCTGACTGGTCATTTTTTTGTTCAAAGTTGATTTGGCCGATGACGTCGCCCTTGTTCACCTTGATATCCTGCGTCGGCGAACGGTTGAGCACGATGTAAACCCTGATGGAAATGCTGGCACTGTTTAGGCCGGTAATCGTCATCACCTGGATACCTGATTGGATCGGGGATAAGTAGTCGGTGCCGTTGATTGTCATGCCGTTGGCAAGCGTACCGAAAATGGCGGTGTTCATCGACAACGCCGGGCTGCCGGTGAGTAAAATATCTTTCCAGCTGGCGACGTCGTTTTTACAGGTCACCTGACTGACGTTGACGATTTCATTTTTCCCGATGGACAATTCAGGGCCTATCTTTACCCTGACGTCGACCGGCGTCATTGAACCACCCTGACCAATGCTCCCGCCGTCGGAGGTTTTACAGGTAAATGCATTGGCGTTACCAATGAGTACGAAGAAAGATAATGCCAGGCAGTGTTGTAAAAATAGGATGGTTGTTTTTCTCACAATAATATCCCGATTATATAGTGTCATTTGGTTAGGTGCCGCCATGAAATAGGGCTAATTAGGCTGACTGTGCCGGCGTTATTCCGTTAAACGAGAATAAGGCGCATCTATTCCTGGTATTTCCTTGTTGCCAGCTGGCAGTAGGGCAGTGGGGTACCACCTCAACGAGTTGTTGATGGAGCCGTCCGTTACGAGCACTTCTTGTTTGGCGACGAGCTCCAACAGCAGTAGCCGGGCGCGGTAAACACCGACGTTGACGGCGTTGGCCAGTTGCCGGGTAGACAACCACAGATGCTGAGGTGGCAGTCCGGTGTCGGGACATTGACGGGGCGACTGCGCGAATAATGTTTGCAGCAGATCGTGCTGCAATTGCCGTATTTCCTTTTGTTTTGGAGATAACGCTTCCATAGCACTTCCTCTGTATTTCGATTGCTGTATTCCTAAGAAAAAACAAAGTTTCACTGCCTACCAATAACGAGGTAAATCGCGAATCAAGAAAAATCCTATCTATTTATCAGGATTGAAAAAAAGGGGGTTCCCACTCCGTTCTTACCTGTTTGCAGGCTGAGGGAGTGTCACGCAGAAACCTAAAGTTTTGGTTTATTATATTCACAAAGAGCTGCTTTGCGATCTGATTAATTGTGAAACAGAGAAAAACAGGATATTGCACTATAAAAGTATTTTTTACGATCTATGAGCCTAAAAATAACACTAAATTAACTTTAATTAGGAAATAAATTGCGAATGTTCGTCTTGATCAAAAAAAGACTTTTTTTGCTGGTGGGCATTTGCCAGAATATTCATCGCCAGACAAGAAGGGCGGGTTAGAAAGTATTGGTCTCTGCTTGTTGTGATTTCGTTTATTTTTATATGACGAGTTCATTAATGGGCAGGCCGCTGCAGACTTGCCGTTATCGACGTGTTTATTGTCGGTGTTTTTGGGTTTTGGCAGTTAACCAACCAGCAAGATGCTAAAGAATCAGGGCTGCGCATATATAAGCGCGAGCAGATTTCCTGTTGCTCTTTTTCTTGATTGGAATATGCATTTTTTCTTATAAGGAATATAGGTTCTATGAAACTTAACAAAATCATGATGGCTGCAGTGATTGCATTTGGCGCAAGTTCTTTTGCACAGGCAGCCGATCAGGGACACGGTAAAGTGACCTTCACGGGTTCTATTATTGATGCGCCATGCTCTATTGCACCCGAGTCTATCGATCAGACCGTAGATCTGGGCCAGGTTTCTAACGTGGCGTTGAAAAACGGCGGCAAATCCAACCCGCGTCCGTTTGAAATCAAGCTGGAGCAGTGTGATACCACTACGCTGAAAACCGTTAAAACCACCTTCAGCGGCATTGCATCGTCAACCAACAAGGATCTGTTGGGTATCGCGGGGACCGCCAGCGGCGCCGGCGTAGCAATCACTTATGGCGGCCAGCCGATCAAACTGGGTCAGGCGACTGCGGCACAGACGCTGAATACTGGCAACAACAGCCTGAACTTCGCCGCTTACCTGCAGGGTGAAGGCGCTTCCGCAGCCATCGTTCCGGGCGATTTCACCGCCGTAGCCGACTTCACTCTGGCTTATCAGTAAGTGAGACAGCAGGCTTAATCAACCAGGCATGGGGTACGCCGCATGCCTGGTGACTCTCTGTGTCAAAGGAATGTCGCGATGTTTTTTTCAAGGAATCGAGCGGGTGCCGTTCTTTTGGCGTCGTTGGCGTTTGCGCCCGACAGTGCAATTTCCGCCGCACAGGGGTGGGGCAAAGTCAGTATGCACGGCGCCATTATCGACACTGCCTGCGCCATTGCCGCCGGCAGCCGCGATCAGACTATCGATATGGACACGCTTCCTATCGGACAGATCATTCGTGACGGCCAGGGGATGACTAAACCTTTCAGTATTGAATTGGTTAATTGCATTTTGGAACGTCCGGAAAACAAGCCTGATTGGAAATTCTTTCAGGTCACGTTTGACGGTTTGGCGGAAGGCGTTTTGTTTGGCGTACAGGGCGATGCGCGCGGCATCGCATTGAAGATAAAAGACAGCCGCGGCAGGCCGGTTATTCCAGGGGAGCCATTGCCGATGGAGGGAATAATACCGGGGAGCCGAGTGCTGAATTATTCCATGACGTTAATGCCGAATCACCAGCCGTTGAAGGTGGGAGCGTATTTTTCCACAGTGCGTTTTAAGCTGGATTATTTTTGATTTTTTCTCGTACTGACGGTTAATTCGTTATTGAAAGGACTTTATTATGCTTTCACCGGCAGGGAAGTTATTTCGTCTTCAGGCCTTGGGGCTCTGTGTCGCCCTTTCTCTGGGAAATCCGATCGCGTTGGTTTATGCCGCCGACGTTATTCAATTCAATACTGACGTCTTGGACATCAACGATCGTAAAAATATCGATCTGAGCCAGTTTACGCGCAGCGGCTACATCATGCCGGGCGTTTATACCATGGTGGTGCACGTCAATAAGAACGACCTGCCGGAACAGCCGGTGACGTTTATGGCGCCCGAGAACGATCCTAAAGGCAGCGAAGCCTGTCTTTCGCCGGAGTTGGTCAACCAACTGGGGCTGAAAGAAAAACTGTTGAGCACGCTGAACTGGACGCACGGCGGCCGTTGCCTTGAGGCCTCCAGCCTGGCTGGGATGGAAGCCCGCGGCGATCTTGCCAGCTCCTCGCTGTACCTCAATATTCCTCAGGCCTATCTGGAATACAGCTCGGAAAACTGGGACCCGCCTTCGCGCTGGGATGACGGTATTCCCGGGTTGCTGTTTGACTATAACGTCAATGCTCAAACGCAAAAACATCAGAAAGGCGGCAGCAGTTACAGCCTGAGCGGCAACGGCACCGGCGGCGCCAATCTGGGCGCCTGGCGTCTACGCGCCGATTGGCAGGCTAATCTCAACCATCAGACCGGTTCTTCTCAGTCGACCGACAAACAGTTCGACTGGAGCCGCTATTACGCCTATCGGGCTATTCCGGCGCTGCGCTCGCGGCTGACGATGGGGGAGGATTATCTGAACTCCGACATTTTCGACAGCCTGCGTTTTACCGGCGTCAGTCTGCGATCCGACGACAGCATGCTGCCGCCCAACCTGCGCGGCTATGCGCCGGAAGTGACGGGCGTGGCGAAAACCAACGCCAAGGTGGTGGTCAGCCAACAGGGGCGCGTGCTGTATGAGACGCAGGTGGCGGCGGGGCCATTCCGCATTCAGGACATCAACGACGCGGTTTCCGGCGAGCTGGACGTACGCGTCGAAGAGCAAGACGGCAGCGTGCAGGAGTTCAAGATGAACACCGCCAACATCCCTTATCTGACGCGACCGGGTACGGTGCGTTACAAGCTGGCGACGGGCAAGCCGTCGGAATGGGGGCATCACCTGCGCGGGCCGATGTTCGGCACCGGTGAGTTCTCCTGGGGCATCAGCAACGGCTGGTCGCTGTACGGCGGGGGCATCGCCGGCGGCGATTACAACGCGCTGTCGCTGGGGATCGGGCGCGATCTGATGGCGCTGGGGGCGTTGTCATTCGATGCCACGCAGTCGCGTGCGCGCTTGCCGCAGGAGGGCGCTCTGACCGGCGGTTCGTACCGGTTGAGCTATTCGAAGAACTTCGACCAGTACGACAGCCAGATCACCTTCGCCGGCTACCGCTTCTCCCAGGAGGACTTCATGAGCATGGGGGACTACCTCGATGCGCGTTACGAAGGAGGACGCAGCGGCAAGAGCAAGGAAATGTACACCATCACCTTCAACAAACAGTTCCGCGATCTGGGGTTGAGCACCTATCTCAACTACAGCCACCAAACCTACTGGGATCGGGCGCCGAACGATCGTTACAACCTGATGGTATCGCGCTACTTCGATATCGGCGATTTCAAGAGCGTCAGCGTGTCGCTGTCGGCCTACCGCAACCGCTATAACGAACGCAATGACGACGGGATGTATCTGTCGCTGTCGCTGCCCTGGGGCAGCGCGGGCACGCTCAGTTACAACATGACGCTCGATCGCGAAGAGAACGCCCACCGGGTCGGTTACTACAACCGGGTCGATGAACACAACAACTATCAGATCAGCGCCGGCGCCGCACGCAGCGGGGCGACGGCCAGCGGCTATTACAGCCATCAGGGCGATATGGCGCAGATCAACGCCAACGCCAGCTACCAGGCCGGCCGCTATAGCGCCGTCGGCATCGGCGCGCAGGGCGGCCTGACGATGGCGGCGGAAGGGGCGGTGCTGCACCGTGTCAATACGCCGGGCGGCACACGCTTGCTGCTCGATACCGAAGGCGTCGCCGGCGTGCCGGTACGCGGCTACGGCAGTACGGTGCTGACCAACCGTTACGGCAAAGCGGTGGTGGCGGATGTAAACAGCTACTACCGCAATAAGGCCAGCATTGATCTCAACAGCCTGAGCGACAACGTCGAGGCGACGCGTTCCGTGGTGCAGGCCACGTTGACCGAGGGAGCCATCGGCTACCGCAAGTTTGAGGTGATTGCCGGCGAGAAGGCGATGGCGATCGTCAAACTGGCGGACGGCAGCGAGCCTCCATTCGGCGCCACGGTGTTGAATGCCCGTAAACAGGAGACCGGCATCATCAATGACGGCGGCAGCGTTTACCTGTCTGGCCTCAACCCCGGCGAGCGCATGAGCGTGCATTGGAACGGCGCGGCGCAGTGTGAAATCCAGCTGCCGGCGCCGTTGCCGGCCGAAATGCTGATGAACACGCTGCTGCTGCCTTGCCGTCCTCTTGCCGGCAACAAGCCGGCGGCTGACGCCAACTGACTTATACCCGGCGGAGTGCGCTCCGCCGCTAAACAGCCGGAGCGGGATTGCCCGCCTTCGGCCGACTGGAACCGTGAAGACATGATGAATCTGACTATGACCAGAAAGACCGTTTCCCTTGTGGGCCCGCTCGCCGCCGCATTGACGCTCGGCGCGGTCGGCCTGCCCGCTCATGCGGCTATCGCGCTGGATCGCACGCGCGTGATTTTCGACGGCGACCTGAAAACGGTCAGTCTCAACATCAGTAACCAGAACAAACAGTTGCCGTATCTGGCGCAGGGGTGGATCGAAGACGATCGCGGCAACAAAATCCAAAGCCCTTTCACCGTGTTGCCGCCGGTGCAGCGGGTGGAGCCGGGCAAACCGAGCCAGGTGAAGATCCAGTCGCTGCCGGCCGCGCGTCAGCTGCCGCAGGACAGGGAGACGCTGTATTACTTCAACCTGCGTGAAATCCCGCCGCGCAGCAACAAGCCGAATACGCTGCAGATAGCGTTGCAGACGCGCATCAAAATGTTTTATCGCCCGGCGGCGCTCGCCCCGAAGAAGAATGCGGCGCCGTGGCAGGAGCAGCTGACCCTGACCCGGCAGGGTGACAAGTACGTGGTGAACAACCCGACCCCGTATTACGTGACGATCGTTGAGGCGAGCGCCGGCAAGGGCGGGAAAGGGGCGGCGGGCTTTGAACCGTTGATGGTGGCGCCGAAGGCCAATGCCCCGCTGAACGTCTCCGCCGCGAGCCTCGGCAACGCGCCGTCGCTGGCGTACATCAACGATTACGGCGGGCGGCCGCAGTTGAACTTCCGCTGCGCCGGCAATGCCTGCCAGGCCGTGCCGGCCGCCAAATGACGAGCCGCGCGCAGGCAGGAAAGACAGAGTGAACACAGCGGAGTGAACGAATCATGCAACGAAAGATCCCCATGCTGTTGGGAAAGGCCTATGAGCGTCATCAGCGACGCACTATCGGCCTGACGGTATTGGCCGCGCTGATGGTGCCGCTGACGGCGGGCGCGATGCTGATGCTGATGCCGCCGGCCCGCGCGGTAGACAATTGGGACGTGGAGGGCGCGAACGGCACGCTCCACGTCTACGGCGCGTTGACGGAAAGCGCCTGCAGCCTGGAAATGACCACCGCACGTCAGGAAGTGTGGTTGGGTGAGACGGGAACGGCGCACTTCCAGCGCCCGGGCGATCGCGGCACGCCGGTGGCGTTCGAGCTGACGCTGAAAGACTGTCTGCGGGCGCCGGCGAGCAACCGCGACGCCTGGACCGGAGTGCTGGCCTGGAGCGGCAGCCAGCCTGCGGTGTCCGTGGCGTTTGCCGCGCCGACGGATGACGACGCGCCGGGGTTGGTCAGGGTCGCCGGCGTTACCGGATTGGGGTTGCAGTTGGCAGATGCCACCGGCCTGCCTGTGCGCCTCGGCGCGCGTAACAAACCGGTATTGCTGACGCCGGGACAAAACACCCTGATGTACACGGTGACGCCGGTGCGCACCCCGGCGACGCTGAGCGCCGGCGCTTACCGTGCGGCGATCGATTTCCGGCTTTACTACGACTAATACGCCGCTTGCGCCCGGTCGGCGCAAGCGCAACCAAAGGGAGTGGCGTCATGCGCGCGACAGAGACGAACCGGCGCCGGAGCGCGCTGTTGGGGGCTGGCATGGTCATGGCGGCCGGCATAATGGCGCAGTCGGCGACTGCGGCGGAAAACATGCGCTTTCACGGCACGCTGGTGGCCGAGCCGTGCGTCATTCAGCCAGGGGATGAGGACATTCCGCTGGATTTCGGCACCATCGTCGACAAATACCTGTATCTGAACACCCGCTCCCACAGCCAAACCTTCGCGTTGCACCTGACCGAGTGCGATCTCAGCCTGGGCAATACGGTGGCTATCACGTTTACCGGCACCGAGAACGCCAAACTGCCCGGCCTGTTGGCGTTGGATGCCGGCAGCCTGGCGTCGGGGATCGGCATCGGGCTGGAGGATAGCAGCGGCAAGGCGCTGCCGCTCAATCGCGCCAGCGATAAATTCCGCCTGAATGCCGGCAACACCACGCTTACGCTGCAGGCCTATGTGCAAGGGGAGCCGGAGGCTATCCAGACGAAGTCCATCGGCCGCGGCACTTTCAGCGCGGTGGCCACTTTTACGTTGGAATACGAATAAGCGTCTACAAGGACAAGAAACGCAATGATGAGAAAGCACGTCAATCACGCCCTGCGCATGGGGCTGCTGTGCCTGTTGGCGTTGAGCGCCGCCGCTTGCCAAAGCCAAAAGTCGGGCAAGCCCGCCGTGAACACTAAAAATCAGGTTGTGCAACCTCCGTCAGAAGAGGCTTTGCGCAAGCAGCGTGAGGCCGAGCAGCTGCAGCAGTGCCAGCAGCAACTGGGGGCATTGCGCGCGATCGACGAGAAACAGTATCAGCGCTATAAGCAGGCCTTCGACAGCCTGATGAGCGGCGCTTCGCAGTACGCCAGCCTGCGCGCCAGGGTAAACGGCGACACGCAGGCGACGGTGGATGCGCTGTATCGCTACAAGGTCAACTATCTGTGCGCCGGGGTGAATCAGGCGGTGTTGACCGGCTTGGCGGATCGCGGGGAGCAGATTAAATGAGGCTGCGCCTGCTGGGCTGCGTCGCTCTGCTGTTCTCCGGCGTCGCGCTGGCGGACGACGGCGTGCCGGCGCTGCTGCAGTTTGCCGAGCAGTATCAACGGCAAAACACCGTGCCGACGAACGAAAAAGCGGCGCCAGCCGACCGCGGGGCGGGACAAAAAAGGCCTGAGCCGGCAAAGCGCACGTCGGGCGCCAACCAGCCTGCTTCATCGGCCAAAGCTTTTACGCTGACCCAGGAATTATTGGCGCGTGATCAACAGCTGGCGCGTCAGCGAATGGAACTGACGATGTTGCGCCAGGAACTCGCCGCGTTGCGGGCGGAGAAAGCGACGCCATCCGTCGCGACGTTGCCGGACTCGTCAACGCTTCAGCAGTGGATCGCCGGGCTGGGCGCCGCCTGGCGCGGTTCGCCCGATGCGCAGCGCGCCGAGGCGCTGTTGCGTCAGGCGACGCAGGAAACCGCCAAAAGCAGAGCGGCGGCGGCGCAGGCCGAACGGCGCGTTACCGAGCTGGAATCTGCCGCGCAGGCATCGGCACAGACGCTTGCACAACGCCAACGCGAGCACCAGGAGGCGTTGCACGCTCTGCGCGCCGCGTTGGAAGAGAGCGAGCAGAAGCGGGCCGGTGAGCAGAAAGTGACCCAGCAGACGCGCGAAGCGCTATTGGCGCTGCATAAGCGGCTGCAATGGGAAGTGACGCCGGAGCAGTTGAAGGATGAACGCAAGCGTTTGTCCTATGCGGCGGGCAGTGCGCTGGGGCGGGACATTCAGGGGGTAGTGGCGGCGCGTCAAAGCTGGGGCGTACCGGTGGACCGCGACAGCCTGTTGGCGGGCGTCATCGATAGCGTCTCGGGGCGCTTGCGGCTGCCGCCGGATGAACTGGATGCGCTGACGGCGCAGGCGGATGCCGCCGCCGTGGCCGCGCGTGAGAAACGCGTTAACGAACAGCGGCGGCGTGATGAAGATTACCTGGCGCGATTCAGTCAACAAAAGGGCGTAAAGCAGTCGGCGATGGGCTTTTGGTATCGGGTGGATTACGCCGGGGAGGGCGCGCTGGCGCCAACGGCGGTGGTCGATGTGGTCGTGAAGGAGAAGTTGACCGACGGTACGGTGATCCAGGATATGGAACTGAGCGGCAAGGTGCTGTCGCAACCGCTGTCCGAGTATCCGCCACTGTTCAGGGAGGCGATAAGCCATCTGCACAACCACGGTTCGCTGACGATGGTTGTGCCGCCGGCGCTGGCCTACGGCGAAACCGGCTACCCGCCGAAAGTGCCACCTAACGCCACCATGATTTATGAATTACGCATCGACAACAGTCAGGCGCCGGCAAAGGGCGCTCAGGCGGTTAAACGGGAAGCCGGAACGGCGGGAGGGCAGGGATGAACACGATGATAAAAATCGCGCTATTTGATGAAAACCGTTACTTCAGCGCCGGCTGGCAGGAGGCTCTGGCGCTGCACTTCAGCACTTACGGCAAGCGCACGCTGTTACTGGATGCGCAGCAGGTTCACGAAGCCGATCTGGTGTTCTGCTATTTTCCTCCCGGCGTGCAAAGCTGTTTTTGTCACTTCTTTGAGACGCAGACCGCGGGGCGCAAAACGCTGTATTTCTCGTTGCGAACGCCGGAGGGGCGGCATAAGCGCACCGTTGGGAACCGTTGCGCGCTGGAGGCCGGTGTTATCTACCACGATACGCCGTTGGTCTCGGCGCTGTATCAGGTGAGCGCCGAGCTGGAGCGGCGCAGCAAATGGCCGGGCAGGCCGGGTTGTGGCAGGAACTGCATATGCCAGCACCGCGGCCTGACGCTGCGCGAACAGGAGATCATGCGCTGTATGACGCGGGAGATGGGGGTGACGCAAATCGCACGGATGCTGGACATCAGCGTGAAAACCGTCAGCAACCACAAGATGAGCGTTATGCGCAAAATGGGATTCCGGCGTAATGCCGAGCTTTATGGGTGGCTGCGACACAGCGCCCGTCCCGGCGCCATGGGGCTCGAACCGGCATTCAGCCGGGCGTTGCGGCAGGGAAGGAACGGCATTGAGACGGCGCCGGCCAAATCGGACCGGCCGGCGCCTTAAGTGCCTTGCCGTGGCGATCAGTTGCAGGCCACGACCTTGATCGCCAGCCCGCCCTGTGAGGTTTCGCGGTATTTGGCGTTCATGTCTTTGCCGGTTTCGTACATGGTTTCGATGACCCTATCCAGACAAACCCGCGGTTCGCTGGTGCGGCGCATCGCCATGCGCGCGGCATTGACTGCCTTGACGGCGGAAATGGCGTTGCGTTCGATGCAAGGCACCTGAACCTGGCCGGCGAGCGGATCGCAGGTCAATCCCAAATGGTGCTCCATGGCGATCTCCGCCGCGATGCACACCTGCGCCGGGCTGCCGCCCAGCAGCTCGGTCAACCCGGCCGCCGCCATCGAGCAGGCGACGCCCACTTCCCCCTGGCAACCCACTTCGGCGCCGGAGATCGAAGCGTTCATCTTGTACAGCGCGCCAATCACGCCGGACGCCAGGAAGTAGCGGGTGTAGGAATTGGCGTTCACCGGGCGGATGAACTTGTCGTAGTAGGCCAGCACCGCAGGGATGATGCCGCAGGCGCCGTTGGTCGGGGCGGTAACCACGCGGCCACCGGCGGCGTTCTCTTCGTTGACCGCCAGCGCGAACATGTTGATCCAATCGACCACGTTCATCGGGTCGATATTGTTCTTGTCTCCGGTCACCAGAATGCGGCGCAGCGCGGCGGCGCGGCGCGGCACCTTCATCGGGCCGGGCAGCAGGCCTTCGGTGTTGATGCCGCGCTCAATACCGGCGCTCATCACCTGCCAGACGTCGGCGAAGTGCGCGTCGATATCCGCTTTGCTGCGCAGCGCCAGCTCGTTCTGCATCACCAGGCCGGACAACGACAGCCCGGTCTCTTTGCAATGCTGCTGCAGATCGTGCGCCGATTTGAACGGATAGGGCACCGGCGTGGTGCCCTCGGCGGACTGGCCGAAGTGCTCTTCGTCGACGATGAAACCGCCGCCGATCGAGTAATAGGTTTTGCTGTGCAGCAAGCGTTCACCGGCGAAGGCGCGGATGCGCATGCCGTTTTCGTGCAGCGGCAGGTTATCGCCGTGGAAATTCATGCCGCCATGCTGCGGGAAATCCACCTCGTGGTGGCCGTTGGCCAGCGGCAGGCGGCCGCGCTGTTCGACGTCGCGGATAAAGCCCGGAATGCTGTCGATGTCCACGTCGTGCGGCAGGTTGCCGGCCAGGCCCATGATGATGGCGATATCGGTATGGTGGCCTTTACCGGTCAACGACAGCGAACCGTACACGTCGACCACCACGCGGGTGGTGTCCTGCAGCTGCTGGTGGGCGATCAGATCGTCAATGAACTGTTTGCCGGCTTTCATCGGACCAACGGTGTGAGAACTGGATGGGCCAATGCCAATTTTGAAAATATCGAAAACGCTGACCATGGTCTCGCCTCCTTCTTCAGGTTTCAGGCGGTGAATACGGGAAATGGGGGCAGTGCGGGAGGGCCGGCGCGCAGCGGCGCCAGCCGGACGTGATTAGCCGAGCAGGCTGAACACGATAGCAGAGATGGCGATCAGACCCATCACAACCACAAATACGTTGCTGATGTGGCCGCTGTACTTGCGCATGGCAGGCACTTTACGGATGGCGTACATCGGCATCAGGAACAGCAGCATGGCGATGATTGGGCCACCCAGGGTTTCGATCATGCCCAGGATGCTCGGGTTCAGGGTGGCGACGATCCAGGTGGTCACCAGCATGAAGATAGCGGTCATGCGGTTCAGCTTGGCGGTGCTGACGGTTTTGCCGCGGCTCTTCATCGACTTGGCAACCAGGCCGTTGAAGCCTTCACGGGCGCCCAGGTAGTGGCCCAGGAACGATTTGGTGATGGCGACGAAGGCGATAACCGGCGCGATGTACTCGATCATCGGGTTGTTAAAGTGGTTGGCCAGGTAAGACAGAATCGAGATGTTCTGCGCCTTGGCTTCCGCCAGGTTTTCCGGCGTCAGGCTCAGCACGCAGCTGAACACGAAGAACATCACTGTCAGCACCATCATGATGTGTGCATAAGCCAGAATGCGGGAGCATTTCTTCTCGGCGTCCGCGCCGTACTCTTCGCGTTTGGCGACGGCGAAGGCGGAGATGATCGGCGAGTGGTTGAAGGAGAACACCATCACCGGGATTGCCAGCCACAGGGTCATGATCAGGCCGTGACCCATGCCGGTACCGCTGCCGGACAGCGACACGTTTTCGAAGATGGCGCCGGTCCAGTTAGGGATCAGGTATACCGCCAGCAGCATCAGCACCGCCACGAACGGGAAGACCAGGATGCTCATGGTTTTCACGATGGCCTGCTCACCGAAGCGCACGATGGTCATCAGGCCGACGATCAGGATCAGCGACAGGATGGCGCGCGGCGGCGACGTCATGCCCAACTGGTGGGTAATGAAGCTGTCGACGGTGTTGGTGATCGCCACGCTGTAAACCAACAGAATCGGGTAGATGGCGAAGAAGTACAGCAGAGTGATCAGTTTGCCGGCGGTGATGCCGAAGTGCTCTTCCACCACGGCGGTGATGTCTTCACCGGGATTTTTGCCGGACAGAACGAAACGGCACAGGCCGCGGTGGGCAAAGAAGGTCATCGGGAAAGCGATGATGGCCATGATGATCAGAGGAATCAAACCGCCGATGCCGGCGTTGATGGGCAAGAACAGGACGCCTGCGCCGATGGCGGTGCCGTACAGGCCCAACATCCACATGGTATCCGTTTTACGCCAGGTACTGCTGGAGCCCGAGGCCGCAGAGGCAATTGTGCCGGTCTGTGTAGTGTCCATAAATATCTCCGAAGTGAACACGAATTTAAAATTAAAAGGCAAAACTTAAGGTTAAACCGTCAAACGTCCTATTCAGGCAACGCTTGCGGTAAGAATCAGGTGTTGCTTGCGGGGATGTTTTGGCGTCCCCCTGGTTGTTTATTGCGTTCATTACCAAGGCACAGCGCCGGGTAATTCACTAAAGACTTTTCACCTTCACGGGTGATAAAAGTCGTTACCGCTGCCGACAGGTCATTGCCTGTCGATTTTTGTTGGCGGCAAGATAACGATTTACAGTAGAAACAACCGTGATCCTGCTCTCAAATGCGTAATATGTGCAGTTATCTGCTTTTTCATCGATTTTTCGCGCATTTGTTGCACATTTGTGTAAGATTTTGTGCTGAGAACGCTCTCATAAAAATTTCTGCGATTATGTGGCTTGTACAATAATTAGCCGGATAAAGCGCTGTGCTCAGCAGCAAGCCGAGCAATATATTTTATGCGTGGTTTTGGATCTAGCTAAAAACCCGGATTAAGCAGTTTTAGTGATGTGGATCACATTGTGTTTTTAAGGTAAATTGAGTTTATGTTTTTGTTTTTAATTATTTTTATTTAAAATTCACCGCTAGTAACGAAGGGAAATTACTTACGTGGTTAGCGGATAAAAATGCGTAACCATTCATCATATAAATAACAGATACCTAACAGGTATTGGTGAGATTTGCTGCAATCGCGTAAACCGCCGTTTATTTAAACTTCCTGGCCTTTGGCACGATTTATCATATAAAAGCCATAAATAGCCGTTAATTCACCCAGCCGACCGCGTGGTTAGCCTGCGAAAAAATAATCACTCGGGTGAGCTGTTGCATTTTATTAACCTGATGTTGCGTGCGGATAAGCGAAAAACGTGAATTGATTGCGCATTATTTGTTCATTTTTCGGCGGGGAAAGAGGGATATCGACGCGGTGCGCCGTCGGTTATGACGGCGCTGAAGGCGGATTAATAGCGGATAGCGATGGCGTTGTCGTTGAAGAACGCCAGGAAGTCGGCGCCCGGCTGGCGATCGGTGATCACCCGATCGAACTGCGTCAGCGGGCCGATGCAGGCCGGCTTGGTTTTGCCGAACTTGCTGTGGTCTGCCACCAGGATCTTTTGCTGCGCCATCGCCATGGCGCGATGCTTCATCTCCAGCTCGTCGAAGTTGAAGCAGGTGGCGCCGTGCTGCAGGCTGAGGCCGGCGGCGGAGATAAAGGCGATGTTCGGGCAGATGTGATCGAGCTCGTTGCGGCCGCCGACGCTGGAAAAGATGTAGTTGTTCGGCTTGAACTCGCCGCCGCACAGAACCACCTTGCAGTTCGGTTTGTCCTGCAGCGCCAGGAAGGTGTTCAGCGAATGACACACGGCGGTGAAAGCCAGCTCGTCGGCGATGGCGTCGATGATCGCCGGGGTGGTGGTGCCGCAGTCAAAAAACACCGTGTCGTTTTCATTGATCAGCGGCGCTGCCAGCAGTCCGATGCGCCGTTTCTCCGTGACCTGTTTGGCTTTTTGATCGGAAACGAAGTAGTTGGTCACGCCGTTGCTGCGCGGATCGGTCACCACGTAGCCGCCGAGCAACACCACGGCCGCCGGTTCGGCGCTCAGATCGCGGCGAATGGTCATCTCCGAGACCCCCAGCAGCGCGGCGGCTTCTTTCAGGTGGATCTTGTCAGCGCGTTTTAACGCCTGAACTAACCGGTTGATACGTTCTTCGCGCCGCGTTTCCATAGATCCGTCTTCCCACAGGTAATAGAGATAAAAGGCGAGCCGGCATTTCCGACGCTAAACACAACGATGCGGGGCAATATCGGGCCGCATCAACCGCCCGTATTGTCCCGCATCGGAGTGTATGGCCATGCCCGTCAGGGCAAGCCGACGATCAGTAGCTGCCCGCCGCCGGCTGGGCGCCGGAGACGATGGCGACGCCGGAGCTGGTGCCGATACGCGTGGCGCCGGCTTTAATCATCTTCTCGGCGGTGGCGCGATCGCGCACGGCGCCGGAAGCTTTCACGCCCATTTCGCTGCCCACGGTCTCGCGCATCAGTTTGACGTGCTCTTCCCGAGCGCCGCCGGTGCTGAAGCCGGTGGAGGTTTTCACGAAGGCGACATCGAGTTCGCGACACATTTCACAAACCTGGACGATCTGCGCATCGCTGAGCAGGCAGGTTTCCAATATTACCTTCAACGGGATCGCCGCGCAAACCTCGCGCACGGCGGCGATGTCGGCTTTCACTTCGTCCAGCAGGCCGCTTTTCAACCAGCCGACGTTGATCACCATGTCGATCTCTTGCGCGCCGGCGGCGATCGCCGCTTTGGCTTCAAAGGCTTTGGCGACGGTCAGGCCGGCGCCCAGCGGGAAACCGATCACCGAGCAGACTTTCACGGTGCTTTCCTGCAGCAGCTGGGCCGCCAGCGGCACATAGCCGGAGTTGACACATACCGCATAGAAGTTGTGCTGCTGCGCTTCTTCGCACAGTTTGGCGATCTGCATTTCGGTGGCGTCCATGGCCAGCAGGGTGTGGTCAACATAGCTGGCGTAATCGATGCTTTCGGTGGTCATCGCGGTTCCTTAGTGAAGTTGAGAAAATAGCATGGATAGGTAATGTGAAAATAATAACATTTCAACATCGATAAACCTAGCGGGATTTGAAAAATGTCGACGAGATCATAGTTACTTCACTGTTATCTGTATAACTTAGGGGAGGATTATTTGTTATTTTAATAACATTTTCAGTGGCTGCTCGCGGCCTGCACGGGCGAAACGTCGAGGGGAAAAAAGATGGAGATCAACATCGATCTGGCTCCTGAAGCTTTCGGGACGCATCGGCAGGAACTGTTCCGCAACGCGGATTTCGCGGTGAGCGCGCATCGCTGCGCAGAACGCGGGCTGATGCTGACGCTGGCGAATTGCCGTGGCGCGCTGAGGGTTTTACCGTATCAGGGCCTCGCGATCTGGGACGCCGAGTTTGACGGTCATTCGCTGAAATCGGGCCGCCGCAGCGCGCGGGGCGCCGGAAGAAAGCGCGCTGACGACGCCGCGTTCTGCCCTGCCTGGCCGGGTCACGACGGCGCGCCGATCCAGATGCAACGCGTGTGGCTGCAGCTGGCGGGCGATGAGCTGACGTTGCACGGTGAAGGCGAGCGGTTGGGCGAGCGTTGGCGCATCGGCCCGGCGCTGCGTCTGGCGGCCCAGAGCGCGCAGTTCGCCATAGAGATGAAGATTACCAACCTGGGCGAGCGGCCGCAGCCGCTGCGCTATGTTTGCCGCCTCAACTATGATTGCATTCCCGACGCGGTATTCCGCCAGAACCTGCCGACGCCGGCTTTGTCAGGGGATACGATCGGGCAGGAACTGCTGTGCTCCGACGATCTGACGCGCTACGTGGATCAGGCCGAGTTCTTTATGCTGGCGCCGCAAGGCCGGCGCTATGTGACGCGTTTTGCCACCGGGCAATTCAACTATGGCCTGCGGCGCATCGCTGTCCAGGGCCACAGGCGGCTGCTTGCTTTTATCCAGCCGGCAAACTGCCGCCCGAATGCGCCAGAGGGTGAGGGGGTGATGCTGGGAGCGGGAAAAACGCGGGCGTTTTGCGTGACCACCGGCGTGGTGTGAAAGCAGGGGCGGTAACGCCCCTGTCATGTTATGCGGTTATTCTTTCACCCAGCCGCGGCGAATGGCGAAGGCAAACAGGAAGCGATACAGACGCGACAGCTTGTCGGCGAGGACATCACCGAACAGATTCCATACCAGCTGAGCGAACAGGCAGCCGACCAGGCCGAGCAGGAAACCGCCGACCATATCCAGCGGCCAGTGCACGCCGAGGTAAACGCGTGACCAGGCGATGCCGACGGCGACAATCATCAGCAGCGCGCCGGACCAGACCCGGTGCCAGAACAGGAACGCCAGTGCAAAGGTAAAGATGGCGGTGCCGTGATCGCTGGGGAACGAGCTGTCCGGCGCGTGCGCCAGGAAGGTATAACCCACGCCGGCGACGAACGGACGCTCATGCGGCAGCAGCGCGCCGATAGCGGAGGCGGCAAGCATGGCGAACAGCAGCGCGATCGTGGTTTTCGCCACCACTTCGCGCTGTGAAACCAGCTGGCTTCGCGGCCCCCAC
This sequence comes from Serratia sp. JKS296, assembly GCF_900215445.1. Taxonomy (NCBI): domain Bacteria; kingdom Pseudomonadati; phylum Pseudomonadota; class Gammaproteobacteria; order Enterobacterales; family Yersiniaceae; genus Serratia; species Serratia sp. JKS296. The sequence continues at coordinate 3,347,609 of NZ_OCMX01000001.1, read as the reverse complement.
AGCCACAGGCCGACGATCAGCAGCGGCACGATAATGATAAGATCGCGCGCCAAAAAGGTGGCGAAATCGATCATCCATTCGGGAGATGCCGGGGTCGCATTGATCCAGGCGAAAAGAACATGGTTTAACTGCTCCATAACCGTTACCTCATCTTGCGGCGCCAATAGCCGCTAATCATCCAATAAATAGCCAACTGGCTTAACCAAACCCACCAACCCGCCCACAGGTTATGGGTAAGAAAATGTGCGCCGCGCATGATCTGACCAAAGCCCATCAACATGCCGAGCGCAATGCCGCCACACCAGCAGCACCAGGCCAGGCGCGGGCGTTGCGGATAAAACAGGAAAAACAACGCCATGACCGCGAAACCGCTCGAGGCGTGCCCGCCGGGGAAACAGCGACCGGGGCCCGGCAGCGCCGGTACCGCGCCGAATAAAGGGAAGGACATCGCCTTGCCGCCGTACTCGATCAGATCCCACGGACAGGAGTGCGCGCTGGTGGCCTTGAGAATGCCCACCACCAGCGGGCCGATGCCGAGAAGCAGCATGCTGACAATCAGGCGCGCGCTGCGGCGATAGATGCCCCAAAACAGCGTGAGCACCGCTCCCACGATCACTATCTGCTTCAACAGACGGTGATTGATCAGATCCAGCCAATAATTGTTTTGCCACGGGAAATGCCCGCTGGCGGCATCGTACCAATAATTGCTGATCGCCCAGTCCAGCTGTTCGTTGCGGGAGAGCCACAGGAATACCAAACCGCTGATCAGCAGGCCAAAAACTTGCCAACGGTAAAAGGATGTCGGCAGGGAGTAAAGGGCGGTTGTCTTAATTTGCTGTGCCGTTGAGGATTGATTTAATGACGATTCTGGATTCACGCGCAGGCTCGGTGACAGGATTGAATAGCGCCACTGTAATAATTCTGTCTTAAGAAAACCTTAGTCCTGCGGCAAGAGAACCCTATCTGATGCACCCGCTTGGGCGCCGGTCAGCGCGTGTTTTTCTCGTATTAACCGGCGGTTTTTTGGGGTATTGCTCCGGTTAATTGGTGGTATCAGGCGATTGTCACTATTTATCTCCTATTGTAAAGAAGATTAAACTTGTGGCGAGCGTGGCGGTAGTGTATTAGTTTATAAGCGGATTATTTGACAAAAAGTGTAGGGATAAAACATGAACAAGGCATCCGTTGTATTTTCCGGCCTGCTGATGGCCGTTTCCGCCGGCGCTATGGCGGCGACCTCTGGCGATGACGCAGACATGAGCAAACAGCCGCTGGAAAAAGTCGCGCCTTACCCGAAAGCCGAGAAGGGCATGAATCGCCAGGTGATCTACCTGCCGAAGCAAGAACACGAAGAGAACTACAAGGTAGAGCTGCTGATCGGCAAGACGCTGGAAGTGGACTGCAACCGCCATATGATCGGCGGCACGCTGGAGACCAAAACCCTGTCCGGCTGGGGTTACGACTACCTGGTGCTGGAGAAGCTGTCTGAACCGGCCTCGACCATGATGGCCTGCCCGGACAACACCAAGACCAAGCAATTCATCGCCGCCAACCTGGGCGACGCCGCGATGCAGCGTTACAACAGCCGCCTGCCGATCGTGGTGTATGCGCCGAAAGACGCGGAAGTGAAATACCGCATCTGGAAAGCCGAAGATACCGTAAGCCAGGCTGAGCAGAAATAACCGCCGCCTGACGCCGCTCCGCTGGCCATTCCCGGTTGGCGGAGCCTTTCTCCTTCCTGTCTCCTTATCATTCCCGCATCTTTGACACTCGACTGATTGCTTTCGGACGTGGCTTTTAGGCGCGACATGGCAACGAAATACGCAAGTCAATACCTCTTCACAAGTGCACAGGAAGCACGCAGCTGCATGGATGGAAGAGGATGCGTGCGCATAGAAATAGAGCAAAGAAATCTTTACTGAAGTGTGATAATTTTGCGCATGCCCTATTAATGGAATGACACAGAAGATAAGGATATCCAATGCGTTATCGTTCGCTAACGCTCGACGAGCCCCGTAACAGCCGCACACCTGGCGAGTTGCTTGATGATGGTGCGCCTGTGCCGACCACGGAACCCTGCGAGTGGGCAGGCACCGTATGAAACTGATTCATTTCTCCTCTGAACACACGGCGCCGGAAAGCTTTTCCAGGATACTCAACCCGACAGCAGCGCGGCATGAGCTGGAACGGCATTATTTGTTCGGCGGCGCAGCCGGCATATCGATAAGCAGCCGGTATCCGATCACCCGCAATACTCAATCCGGGATTGGCGTCACCGGTTATCGTGAGGACGTGGCTATGAAGCGCAGCGTACTCGATGAGATCAACCGGGGCGGCTTGCTGGCGATTGAACAGGGAATGGGCACCTGGACGCCGACGAAATATGCCTTTTACATCGACGCGGAAGGCCGATTACAGCGCTACCCAGGCAGCTCTCTTCCCGCCTTTTATCCTACCGGGCGCGTGATCGCCCGCTATGAAGAAATGGTCAGCCGCTATGGCCACCGGGCAAAACCGACGGTGCTGCCGGCGAGGCAGAATACGACCCGGAATCCCCCTCTGCAACAAGCCATCGCGACCGCAGTGGCAACCGTTGCCGCCACGGTGCAGGCCATCCGTCCACTGACCAAGGCAGAACGCTGGCAAGAACGCCAGTACCTGATAGGGCGAGGCAACCGCAGCATTTACCCAGATGCGCGCATGGCGGCACAGCGCCTGGCGGAGAACAACGTCGCGGTCGAAAAGGCGAAGTTGGCTGAGAATGTTTACAAGACCACCGATTCACTTGGCGAACTACCTGGAGTACCAGAGGGCTGGAAAGATATCAGTAATGACGAGCGAGCTTTAAATAGGCTTGGTCTGGATAGTAAAATGCTTTATGACAAACCAATGAATCCTGATTTTTTAGCCCGAGTTTATCAGCCAGACGAGAGTGTCTTTGGTAAAGCGATGAGTCCGACGGTGGTGTTCCGCGGATCGCGTGCGCCCGAGTTCCCGGAGGGAATAAGCAAGGCTGCTCAGAAAGCGTTATTGAACGGCGATTTGTCAGGGATTAAAAACCTGAGCGATTGGACAAATAATGGTGCTCAGGGAATAGGGCTTAATTCTGAATACTACAAAAGAGCGGTTAATATCGGTAAAGCAATTAAAGGCGATGTTGGGATATCTGGCCATTCGCTGGGTGGGGGCATGGCATCTGCGGCCTCCATGGCCAGTGGCAAACCGGCTTGGACGTTTAATGCAGCAGGCCTGAACGCGGGAACCGTCGAAAAATACAGTGGCTCGATAATAGGCAGAGCCGATAATATTCAGGCATATCGCGTAAAAGGGGAGCTGTTGACCAAGCTGCAGGAGGTTGATTTGTGGGAGGATGCCAAAGACCTTAAATTTTATCCCCCGGCGGTGATGGCGAAAGAGCGGCTGTCCATGTTGGCGCCTGACGCCGTGGGAGTAAAGCACACGCTTCTCGGTGGAACAGGTTCACTACTGGATAAGCACGGTATAGACCAGGCGATACAATGCATTGAAAATGAAAAAGACGATGACATTGCCACAATCAAGGGACGAATATGAAAAAAATCATACTCATTATCACGATGCTAGTGTCTATGCTCATCATGCAGGGGTGCAAACAAGGTATGGATTTACAACCACAGGATTATTTTGACGGTCAGCAATTGGACATTGCCAAAGCCATTTATGATGGTGATAGATCGCAGTTGGATAAACTGTTGTCATCAGTAAACAAAGAGATCTTAAATCGTCCAGCTAAGGAAAAAATGACCTTATTGTTCTGGGCAATAAACAATGCCATCTATGATAAAACCACACCTGAAAGGCTGAAAATTATCACTGACTTGGTAAAAGCCGGTGCAGACCCTTTACAGCCTCAACCTAACACGCCGGGTAGTCCCGCTGAATTTGTTATGAAAGCGGATAAAGGCATCTGGATACAGGCTATGTTAGAGGGCGGACTCTCTCCAAATGCTAGGGATAAGGTTCATAATCAACCTATTATATTTGAAAGTTTTGAAGCGAAGAATACCGAGACATTGAAGGTACTTATTGACTATAAAGTTGATGTTAATATCAAAGGGGCTATGAACAGAACGCCATTAATTAATGCGCTGTATAACAGTTGCCCAGAACACATTGAGGTTCTTTTGGCTCATGGGGCTAACCCATTAGCCAAAGATGATTTTAATGACAGCTTCCTCTCGCTGATTTCTGCGGAAATAGCTCAAGGGGATAAGAGCAATGCGTATATAAAAAAGCTAATTAAAATTAAAGAAAAAATAAAACAGGTGAATTAGATAGTCTCGACTATCATGGGGGACAATGCTGGTCTTCTTCCAGTGCGGTAACATGACGTTATGATATACAGGAAGATGAAGGAATGAGCCACCAAAGAGCACCCAGCCGACGGCGACGAGAGTGCTGTTGTTAAGTCCCGTTTGTGACGCCATCTCTTTGAAAAGCGGCGAATCCACAAGTAGCGTTTCTATGTTGAAACCTGCACATTGATAGGGATGCTGGCGTAAGCGACGCTCAGAGATAGGATGCTTTATGCCTGACGACGAGGCCGCGACAGCGGGTGTTGCGGGCTGCTTCAGGCAACAAAAAACCCGATAATCTTGAACCTAAAAGGCGGGATTATCGGGCTCCACAAAATGGGGACATCAAAGAAAAGCAGTGGCACTAATTCAGACTGCGGCCCCCAACGAAAGTTCTGGCCGGCGACAAAAAAATCAAAATATTTTTATCGCCGATCCATCTCTCCCGCTAATCGATCAGCCGAGTATGCCCGGCCATAGCACCACGATGAGAGAACCCGCCAGCGTTAACAGCACGTTAGCGATGGCGTAGGTGCCGGCGTAGCCCAGCGCCGGGATGTTGCTGCGCGCGGTGTCGCTGATGATCTCCATCGCCGGCGCGCAGGTGCGGGCGCCCATGATGGCGCCGAACAGCAGGGCGCGGTTCATGCGCAGCACGTAGGCGCCGAACAGGAAGCAGATAATCACCGGCACCAGGCTGACGATAAGCCCGGCGATCAGCATCTGGCCGCCGACCGCGCCCAGGCTGTGGCCGATGCCGGCGCCGGCGCTCAGGCCCACGCCCGCCATAAACACCATCAGGCCGAATTCTTTCACCATGTTCAGCGCGCCCTGCGGAATATAACCGAAGGTCGGGTGGTTGGCGCGCAGGAAGCCGAGCATGATGCCGGACATCAACAGGCCGGCGGCGTTGCCGATGCCGAACGAGAAGTTGCTGAACTGAATGGTGATCTGGCCGATCAGCAGGCCGATGATGAAGAAGGCGCAGAACGCCAGCAGATCGGTCACCTGGCTGTGGATCGAGATAAAGCCAATCTTCTCCGCCACGCTTTTCACCCGGCGCGCGTCGCCGCTCACCTGCAGCACGTCGCCCTTGTTGAGCACGATGCTGTCGTCGATTGGCATTTCGATCTGGCTGCGGATCACGCGGTTGAGGAAGCAACCGTGGTCGGTCAGCTTCAGCTGGCTCAGGCGTTTGTTCACCGCGTTGCTGTTCTTCACCACGATCTCTTCGGTCACGATGCGCATGTCGAGCAGATCGCGGTCGAACACTTCCTTACCGTTGCGGAAGCTCGGATCCAGCCGCGCGTGGGCGTCCGGATAACCGACCAGCGAGATCTCGTCGCCCACCTGCAGCACCGCGTCACCGTCCGGGTTGGCCAGAATGCCGTTGCGGCGGATGCGTTCAATGTAGCAGCCGGTCTGGCGATAGATGCCCAGCTCGCGCAGGTTCTTGCCGTCGGCCCAGGCCACCAGCTCGGGGCCGACGCGATAGGCGCGGATCACCGGCAGGTAGACCTTGCGCTGGCTGTCGGTGTCCAGGCCGCGTTCGCGGGCGATCTGCTGGGCGGAGGTGGACAGATCCTGGTGCTGCAGCTTCGGCAGGTAGCGCGCGCCGAAAATCAGGCTGACCAAGCCGATCAGGTAGGTGAGGGCGTAGCCGAGGCTCAGATGATCCTGCGCCGCCAGCAGCGCCGGGCCGTTGACGATGGTGTTGCGCAGCGTATCGCCGGCGCCCACCAGCACCGGCGTCGAGGTCATCGAGCCGGCCAGCATGCCGGCGGTCAGGCCGATGTCCCAGTGGAATAGCTTGCCGAGGCCGATGGCGATCACCATTGCCGAACCGACCATCACCAGCGCCAGCATCAGGTAATTCTTGCCGTCGCGGAAGAAAATCGAGAAAAAGTTAGGCCCGGCTTCCACCCCGACGCAGAAAATAAACAGCATGAAGCCGAGATTCAGCGCCTCGGTGTTAATGGCGAAGTGTTGCTGGCCGAGCAACAGGGAAACCACTAAAACGCCAATGGAATTACCGAGTTGGACGGAGCCCAGACGGAGTTTACCGAGGCACAGCCCCAGCGCGAGTACCACGAACAGTAACAGAATGTAGTTACCGTTTAACAAACTAGCGACGTTTATGTTCACGGAGGATAACTTATTGTTTACCAGTAAGTGCTTGATATAGATAACTATAAGAGATAAATTCAGCCTTAAAACGACGTCATAAATCACCACCAGCAGAAAGCGAAGCGAACCATCGTTCGGCGGCGTTCATTCTAGACGCTATGACCGATGACAGCCAGCACAGAAAGCTGATTTCCTGCGCCGCCGGGCGCATTTAACTCTCTTTTGACCAAGGAAAAAATTCGGTTCAGCGTCACCGCACGGGTGACCGGGCCGATTTCTATTGATGCGGTAATTGGGCGGGGGAGAATTCGCATGACGAGTTATCGATATTGGCTGGGCATTCTCAGCTGTTTTCTGTTGTTCAGCCTGGTGTTTCTCGGCCAGCAAACCGGCCTGTTCGGCAGCACGGATCATGAGCACCACGGTGAAACCGGCCTGCTGCTGTTTGTGATCCCCGGCGCAATCGCCAGCTATTTGTCGAGCCGCAAGCGGCTGCTTTGCCCGTTGCTTGGCGCGCTGTATGCATTGCCGCTGTGCCTGCTGATCCGCCACTTCTGGCTGACGCCGTCCTATTCGTTCTGGCAGGAGCTGGCATACGCCACCAGCGCGGTGTTCTGGTGCGTGTTCGGCGCGATGCTGATGCTGTTCGCCCTCGGTCTGTTGCACACGCTGCAGCAGCTGCACCGGCGGCAGCGGCAATAAAAAAAGGCGCGTTAAGCGCCTTTTTTGTCGTTCAAAAACTTACTGGAACAGGTTCAGGTGTTCTTTAGCGTAAGCTTCGAAATCGGTGCAACCGCCGATGTGCTTCTCGTCCAGGAAGATCTGCGGCACGGTTTCAACCGGTTTACCGACGGTTTTTTCCAGATCGGCCTTGGTGATGCCTTCCGCGTGGATGTCAACGTAACGGAAGTTGAAATCGTCGCGTTCTTCAGTCAGTTTTTCCGCCAGTTCTTTAGCGCGGACACAATAAGGACAGCCAGGACGCCCGAAGATTACTGCAAACATGCAACGCTCCTTAATTGGATTTTCGATAAATTATTCGCGATTGCAACGACATCCCGTCACCGAAAAAGTCATTACCTGCGTCAGATGGCGCCTACTATGCCCGTTGAGGCGGTGAAAAAAAAGCAGGAATTACCTGTTAATCTGATTCATGTAACCAATTAGTCAGCCGGGGCTGTCGCCGTCGACGGGAATTCACTACACTGGGGGCAGACCTTCTGGAGAGGAAAAATATGCGTTCATTCGGTGACTTACCGCGCCCGGTGCTGGTGTTGGAAGGGGTGGGCATCGTGATGCTGGTGCTGGCCTACCTCAGCATTCACGGCCACCTGCAACTGCCGGGTTGGCTGGCGTCGCAGCAGGCGGCGGTCGGCATGATTTTCCTCGGCGTGGCGCTGATGGTGCCGGCGGCGGCGTTTCTGGTATGGCGCGTGGTGCAGGGCTTCGGGCCGCTGATGCGCGGCGGGTTGCCGCCGGAAAACGATCGCCGCAAACCGCAAGATGCAGACGCATCGAAAGATAATCAGGATCGCGATCCGCGCGCCTGAGCGCCGCGGCCGCTAACCCGCCTGCCGGGCAGGCGTTGGCTTTTGGGGTGACGAGTGAAAATTGCCATTCTTTCTCGCGACGGATCGCTCTATTCATGTAAGCGGCTGCGTGAAGCGGCGGAAGATCGCGGGCACAGCATCGATATCATCGATCCGCTCTCCTGCTATATGAACATCAATCCGGCGGCGCCGACCATTCATTATCGCGGCCGTCAGTTGGAACGTTACGATGCGGTGATCCCGCGCATCGGCTCCGCCATCACCTTTTACGGCACGGCGGTGCTACGCCAGTTCGAGCTGCTCGGCAGCTACCCGCTAAACGAATCCGTGGCCATTACCCGCGCCCGCGACAAGCTGCGTTCGCTGCAACTGCTGGCCCGGCAGGGTATCGATCTGCCGATCACCGGTTTCGCCCATTCACCGGACGATACCGGCGATCTGATCGAACTGGTCGGCGGCGCGCCGCTGGTGGTCAAGCTGGTGGAAGGCACGCAGGGCATCGGGGTGGTGCTGGCGGAAACTCGCCAGGCGGCGGAAAGCGTGATCGACGCCTTTCGCGGCCTGAACGCCCATATTCTGGTGCAGGAGTACGTGCGCGAGGCGCAGGGGCGCGACGTGCGCTGCCTGGTGGTGGGCGGCCGGGTGGTGGCCGCTATCGAACGGCAGGCCAAGCCCGGCGAGTTTCGCTCCAACCTGCACCGCGGCGGCACCGCCCGCAAGGTGACCATCACCGCCAGGGAGCGGGCGATCGCGGTGAAAGCGGCGAGCACGCTGGGGCTGGACGTCGCCGGGGTGGATATCCTGCGCGCCGAGCGCGGCCCGCTGGTGATGGAGGTCAACGCCTCACCGGGGCTGGAAGGGGTGGAAACCACTACCGGGCTGGACATTGCCGGTATGATGATCGAATACATCGAGCAGCGCGGCCGGCCGGGGTTCCGCCTGAAGTCCGGCGGTTAACGGGGTGGGCTGAGCGCATTTCCCGCCGTGCAATATCTGAATTAGTGAATTAAGCCGCATTGATCGTGGCGTATCGGGTGAATATTCCGTAAGCTATGCGCCTTTTCGCGTATTGAATATTGTGAGGCTGGTTATTATGGATTCACTCATTGTCCCCGATTTGGCGCTGTTGCGGCGCTGGCTGGATCAGTCGGGCATTTCTTTCTTTGAGTGCGATTCCTGCCAGGCGCTGCACCTGCCGCACATGCAGAACTTCGACGGCGTGTTCGACGCCAAGATAGATCTGGTGGACAACGTCATTCTGTTCTCCGCGCTGGCCGAAGTGAAGCCGACCGCGCTGATCCCGCTGGTGGCGGACCTGAGCCAGATCAACGCCAGCTCGCTGACCATCAAGGCGTTTGTCGATATTCAGGACGACAACCTGCCGAAGCTGATCGTCTGCCAGTCGCTGAGCGTGGCGGTCGGCATCACCTACGAGCAGTTCACCCACTTCATGCAGCAGGGCGAAGAGCAGGTCTCGATGGTGATCCTTGAGGCGCGGGCGAACGATCTGCTGTTTATGGGTGACGAAGAAGAGATCCCCGCTGGCGCCGTGCGTCAACCGATGCTGCACTGATCCTCGCCATACCTTAAGCATGCCGTCGCTCCGGCGGCATGCTGCCGTGACGTCTCTCCGCAATAAAATATTCTGCACTTTGGCCTTTGCCGCCCGATCTTTCTCGCCTTTTGCGCCGTTAATGGCGTATCACATAGAGAAAACTGCATAAAAAATCGATAAAAGGCGTTTTTTACCCTGGGGGCTGGCGGGTTGCGATGGCAGCGGCTATGCTGCTGATTCTGCAAAGGGCTTGCGATTCCCCTTGTGACCACGCGAGCAGGGCAGTGAAAAAGGCGCATGCAATCATATGCATAGCCATTCAGTTCGCGGTTGCAACGATTGCGCTCAATCAGGAAAGGTTTTGTATCGCTGCAGATACAAGTTCAATTCTATGATTCACCCTGTTTTGGAGGAAGTTACGGATGGTCACCCAACGTAAAAAGTGGTTATCGGGTGTGGTTGCCGGCCTGTTGATGGCCGCGTCCGTCAATGCGTCAGCCGAAGAGAAAACGCTGCACGTGTATAACTGGTCCGATTATATCGCGCCGGACACTTTGGCTAATTTCCAGAAAGAAACCGGCATCAAAGTGGTGTACGACGTCTTTGACTCCAACGAAGTGTTGGAAGGCAAACTGATGGCGGGCAGCACCGGTTATGATCTGGTGGTTCCTTCATCCAACTTCCTCGAGCGCCAGTCTCAGGCCGGCATCTTCGAACCGCTCGACAAGAGCAAAATGCCCAACTACAAGAATCTCGATCCCGAGATGCTGAAGTTGGTTGCACATAACGACAAAGACAACAAATACGGCATCCCATACCTGATGGTGACCACCGGCATCGGCTATAACGTCGACAAGGTGAAGGCGGCATTGGGCAAAGACGCGCCTGTCGACAGTTGGGATCTGATCCTCAAGCCGGAAAACCTCGAGAAGCTGAAAAGCTGCGGCGTCTCCTTCCTCGATGCGCCGAGCGAGGTTTACGCCACCGTGCTGCACTACCTGGGCAAGGATCCCAACAGCACCAATGCGGCGGACTACACCGGCGCGGCTAACGATCTGCTGCTGAAACTGCGGCCGAACATTCGTTACTTCCACTCTTCTCAGTACATCAACGATCTGGCTAACGGTGATATCTGCGTGGCGATCGGCTGGTCCGGCGACGTGATGCAGGCGGCCAACCGCGCCAAAGAGGCGAAGAACGGCGTGAACGTGGCCTACGCGATCCCGAAAGAGGGGGCGCTGACCTACTTTGACATGTTCGCCATGCCGGCGGACGCCAAGAACAAAGACGCCGCGTACCAGTTCCTGAACTTCCTGATGAAACCTGACGTGATGGCGGGCATCAGCAACTATGTCTATTACGCCAATGCGGTGAAAGATTCCACGCCGCTGGTGAACGCCGAAGTGCGCGAGAACCCGAATGTCTATCCGCCGGCCGATCTGCGCGCCAAGCTGTTCACGCTCAACGTGCAGTCGCCGAAGCTGGACCGTGTCATTACCCGCGCATGGACTAAAGTTAAAAGCGGGAAGTGATGATGGGGGGGATACCCCCATCGTCGGTAAACCGGCAGGCGGGCGCTCCCCGCCTGCATTGCCGTTTTGGGCCACGGCGCTCGCCGTGGTTTTGTGCCGCTTTACGCCGGAGAGCACCCCGATTGAACGACGCCATCCCTCGTCCTCAAGCCAAGTCGCAGAAGGTCTTCACCCCTCTGCTGGAAATCCGTAACCTCACCAAAACCTTCGACGGGCAGAATGCGGTCGAAGACGTCAGCCTCACCATCTACAAGGGCGAGATCTTTGCGCTGCTTGGCCCGTCCGGCTGCGGCAAGTCCACCTTGCTGCGCATGCTGGCCGGCTTTGAACAGCCGACGGAAGGGCAGATCGTGCTCGACGGGCAGGATATGTCGCATGTGCCGCCGTACCAGCGGCCGATCAACATGATGTTTCAGTCGTACGCGCTGTTTCCGCACATGACCGTGGAGCAAAACATCGCGTTCGGCCTGAAGCAGGACAAAATGCCGCGGGCGGAGATCGCCGAACGGGTGGCGGAAATGCTGGCGCTGGTGCACATGCAGGAGTACGCCAAACGCAAACCGCACCAGCTTTCCGGCGGCCAGCGGCAGCGGGTGGCGCTGGCGCGCAGCCTGGCCAAGCGGCCGAAGCTGCTGCTGCTGGATGAACCGATGGGCGCGCTGGACAAGAAGCTGCGCGATCGCATGCAGCTGGAAGTGACCGACATTCTCGAGCGCGTCGGCGTGACCTGCGTGATGGTGACGCACGATCAGGAGGAGGCGATGACCATGGCGGGGCGCATCGCCATCATGAACCGCGGCAAGTTCGTGCAGATCGGCGAGCCGGAAGAGATCTACGAGCATCCGAATAGCCGCTTCAGCGCCGAATTTATCGGTTCGGTCAACGTCTTCGACTGCGTGCTGCAAGAGCGCCACGACGATGCGCTGATCCTGCAAAGCCCGGGGCTGCGCCATGCGATCAAGGTGGATCCGGACGCCTCGGTGGTGGACGGCGTGCCGATCCAGGTCGCGCTGCGGCCGGAAAAGATCCTGCTGTGCGAACAAGTGCCGGAAGACGGCTGCAACTTCGCGGTGGGGGAAGTGGCGCACATTTCCTATCTGGGCGATCTGTCCATCTACCACGTGAAGCTGCACAGCGGGCAGATCATCAGCGCCCAGCTGCAAAACGGCCATCGTTTCCGCAAGGGGATGCCCACCTGGGGCGATGAAGTGCGTCTATGTTGGGAAACCGACAGCTGTGTCGTGTTGACGGTGTAGTGGAGCCGGTGAGGAGTAACCCGTATGTCCCTGCTTTCTGAACGCACGCCGGAACCGCCGGCCAAAACGCCGGCCACCCTCAAGGCCTTGTTCCACCGCCTGCTGATGGCTCACGGCCGCAAGCTGGTAATCGCATTGCCGTATTTATGGCTGACGCTGCTGTTTATGCTGCCGTTCCTGATCGTGTTCAAGATCAGCCTGGCTGAGCTGGCGTTGGCGGTGCCGCCTTACACCGAGCTGATGAGCTGGGTGGACGGTAAGCTGAACATTGCGCTCAACTTCGCCAACTATCTGCAGCTGACCGACGATCCGTTGTATATCGATGCCTACCTGCAGTCGCTGCGCGTGGCGGCGGTCTCGACGCTGTGCTGCCTGATCATCGGCTATCCGCTGGCCTGGGCGGTGGCGCACAGCAAGGCGTCGACCCGCAACATTCTGCTGTTGCTGGTGATCCTGCCTTCCTGGACTTCGTTCCTGATCCGCGTTTACGCCTGGATGGGGATCCTGAAAAACAACGGCACGCTGAATAACTTTCTGATGTGGCTAGGGGTGATTGACCAACCGCTGGTGATCCTGCACACCAACCTGGCGGTGTATATCGGCATCGTTTATTCCTATCTGCCGTTTATGGTGCTGCCGATTTACACGGCGCTGATCCGGCTGGATTACTCGCTGGTGGAGGCGTCGCTGGATCTGGGGGCGCGGCCGCTGAAAACCTTCTTCAGCGTGATCGTGCCGCTGACGCGGGGCGGCATCATCGCCGGTTCGATGCTGGTATTCATTCCGGCGGTGGGGGAGTTCGTGATCCCGGAACTGCTCGGTGGGCCGGACAGCATCATGATCGGCCGCGTGCTGTGGCAGGAGTTCTTCAATAACCGCGACTGGCCGGTGGCCTCGGCGGTCGCCACCATCATGCTGCTGTTGCTGATCGTGCCAATTTTGTGGTTCCACAAACACCAGAACAAGGAAATAGGGGGGCAGGAATGAACAACTTGCCGGTAGTGCGTTCACCGTGGCGCATCGCCATCCTGACGATCGGTTTTACCTTCCTGTATGCGCCGATGCTGATGCTGGTGATCTACTCCTTCAACAGCTCCAAGCTGGTGACGGTGTGGGCCGGCTGGTCCACGCGCTGGTATACCGAATTGTTCCACGATTCGGCGATGATCAGCGCGGTGGGGCTCAGCCTGACCATCGCTGCCGCCTCCGCCACCGCCGCGGTGGTACTGGGGGCCATCGCCGCCGTGGTGATGGTGCGATTCGGCCGCTTTCGCGGTTCGACCGGCTTCGCGTTTATGCTGACCGCGCCGCTGGTGATGCCGGACGTGATCACCGGCCTGTCGCTGCTGCTGTTGTTCGTGGCGATGGGGCATGCCTTCGGCTGGCCGTCAGAGCGCGGCATGTTTACCATCTGGCTGGCGCATGTCACCTTCTGTACCGCTTATGTGGCGGTGGTCATCAGCTCGCGTCTGCGCGAGGTGGATCGCTCGATTGAAGAGGCGGCAATGGATCTGGGGGCGCCGCCGCTGAAGGTGTTCTTCGTCATCACCTTGCCGATGATTGCGCCAGCGCTGATCTCCGGCTGGATGCTGGCGTTTACCCTGTCGCTGGACGATCTGGTGATCGCCAGTTTCGTCTCCGGCCCGGGCGCTACCACGTTGCCGATGCTGGTGTTCTCCAGCGTGCGCATGGGGGTGAATCCGGAAATCAATGCGCTGGCCAGTCTGATCCTGCTGGTGGTAGGCATCCTCGGCCTGATCGCCTGGTGGTTTATGGCGCGCTCGGAAAAACAACGATCGCGTGAATTGCAGCGGGCGGCCCGTAGCTGAATCGTAACAAACCTGCTATTTTTGCAATCAATAAGTATTGCAACTAACTACCTGACTTTACATGCGCCACCTGTATAGGTGGCGCGTCGTAGCGGAACACGGATATGTCAGACATGCTGAAAAGCGGGCAGGGAATGGGATCGACTTCGGATGCGCCGGTGCCGGTGATGGTGGCGGGCACCGCCATGGTGGCGATCAAGTGTATCAGCGTGGTGCTGCTGCTGGGCGAGCTGGGCGTCGACGGCGCGCAGGAATTCGTCAACACCAGCGCGCAGGCGTGGGATTCCACCTTTATCTTTCTGGCTGGCCTGATGCTGCTGTGCCTGCAAATCAGCTGCGGCTTTGCGGTGATGCGCGGCCGCAATTGGGGGCGCTGGGGCTATGTGGCCTGCCAGTGCATCGTGGTGCTTTACCTGCTGTTGGCCACCATCGGCAGCGTCTTCCCCGAGGTGTTCACCGTGGAGGGGGAAACCAGCGGCCAAATCCTGCACGTTCTGATCCTGCAAAAGATCCCCGACGCGGTGATCCTGGCGTTGCTGTTCGTTCCTGCCGCCAGCCGCCGCTTCTTCACCGCGCGCAAGTGAGATTTTAGGCGCGCGGAGTGTTAAACTCTGCGCCCTTAATTCGTCATCCTGAACTTCACGGTAATCTTCATGCATTGCGCTTTGTATACGGCGGGCACCTGCCGTTCCTGTCAGTGGCTGGAAAAGCCCTATCCGCAGCAACTGGCCGACAAACAGCATCACCTGCACTCGCTGCTGGCCGGGCGCGACGTCGCACAGTGGCTGCAGCCGGCGGCGGGGAAACTGAGCGCATTTCGCAATAAAGCCAAGATGGTGGTCAGCGGCAGCGTGGAGCGCCCGCTGCTCGGCATGCTGCACCGCGACGGCACGCCGGTCGACCTGAGCGATTGCCCGCTGTATCCCGCCGGCTTTTCGCCGATGTTTGCGGTGCTGAAAAGCTTCATCGCCCGCGCCGGCCTGACGCCGTATAACGTGGCGCGCAAACGCGGCGAGCTGAAATACCTGCTGCTGACCGAAAGCACGCTCGACGGCGGCGTGATGCTGCGCTTCGTGCTGCGCTCGGAAACCAAGCTGGCGCAGCTGCGCGCCGCGCTGCCGTGGCTGCAGCAGCAGCTGCCGCAGCTCAAGGTGATCTCCGCCAATATTCAGCCGGTGCATATGGCGATCATGGAAGGGGAGCGCGAGATCGCGCTGACCGAACAGCAGGCGCTGGAGGAACAGTTCAATCAGGTGCCGCTGTTCATCCGCCCGCAAAGCTTCTTCCAGACCAACCCGCAGGTGGCCGCCGAACTGTATGCCACCGCCCGCGACTGGGTGCGCGCGCAGGGTATCGACAGCATGTGGGATCTGTTCTGCGGCGTCGGCGGTTTCGGCCTGCACTGCGCGCAGCCGCAAACGCGGTTGACCGGCATCGAAATCAGCGCGGAAGCGATCGCCTGCGCGCGCCAGTCGGCGCAGCGGTTAGGGTTGTTGCAGGTCGATTTTCAGGCGCTCGACTCCACCCGCTTCGCCACCGCCGAAGGCCAGGTGCCGCAGCTGGTGCTGGTCAATCCGCCGCGCCGCGGTATCGGCCAGGCGCTGTGCGATTATTTAAGCCGGATGGCGCCGGATTACATTCTGTATTCCAGCTGCAACGCCGAGAGCATGGCGAAAGATATCGAGATGTTGCCGGGATACCGCATCGAACGGGTGCAGCTGTTCGACATGTTCCCGCATACCGCGCACTACGAAGTGTTGACGCTGTTGGTGCGGCATTAAAGGCGCTTTTTGGCAGCCGTGTAAGCCGCTGAACGTTCGCGTTTGCCCACAGAAAGGACCAGAACCACGATCTCCGTCTCCATGATGCGATACACCAAACGAAAGCCTGAGGCTCTGAGTTTGATTTTGTAGCAATCAGGCAAACCGGCGAGTTTGTTGGCGGGGACGTGGGGATTAACCAACACGGATGCCAGCTTTTTTTTGAACTGTTCCCGGATCGCCGGGGACAGTTTTTTAAATTCCTTCAGTGCGTGTTCTTCGAATTCAAGCTTATAAGTCATCCAAATTGACCTTAATGCGTTTGCCGTTCATCCGTGAACGAACGATTTCAGCGAGTTCGAGATCTTCCAGGTGCTCCGCGATCGCCTCCCAGGTTTCCGGAGAGACGTAATATCCCGAAATCTTACCGTTGGTCAGGACGGCGACCGGTTGCCCTTGTGCCTCTTTAAGGGCGGCGTTGGGCGATTTTTTAAAATCGCTGATGCTAACTGCGGAGTCGGCGAGAATGGGTTGAACCGTCATGATGTTATCCTTGGTGCTAAATTCAGTATCAAATTTAGCACTAACCGGATGCGGTAGCAATCCGATGGAGCCGCCGAAGGAGGGCGACTCCACATGCGGACTTACTGCGGGAACCACTTGTCGTTGATGGCTTTGTAGGTGCCGTCGGCCTTGATGGCGTCCAGCGCGGCGTTCAGCTTGGCCAGCAGCGCCTGGTTATCCGGGCGCACCGCGATGCCGAGACCGGTGCCGAAGTATTGCGCATCGGTGATGTGCTCGCCGACCGGCGCCAGCTGCGGGTTGGTTTTCAGCCACTCGTTCACCACGGCGGTGTCGCCGAACACGCCGTCGATACGGCCGTTTTTCAGCTCCAGAATGGCGTTCTGGTAGCTGTCGTAAGAAACGGTGTTAATCTCCGGGTGCTTGTCCTGCATGTATTTCTGGTGGGTGGTGCCGTTTTCCATGCCGAGCTTTTTGCCTTTCAGATCTGCCAGCGAGCTGAACTTGCCTTTTTGCGCGATCACGATTGCCGAGTTGGCGTAGTAAGGCTGGGTGAAAGCGACCTGTTTGCTGCGTTCCGGTGTGATATCCATCCCGGAAATCACCGCATCGTATTTCTTGAATTTCAGCGCGGCGATCAGGCTATCGAACGCCTGGTTGGTGAAGGTGCACTGCGCCTGCATCTGCTTGCACAGCGCGTTGGCCAGATCGATATCGAAACCGACGATCTGGTTGTTGGCGTCGAGCGATTCGAACGGCGGGTAGGTGGCGGAGGCGGCGAAGCGGATAGTCTCGGCCGCGGCGGCGTTAAAGGTCATCCCGGCCAACATCGTCGCGGCAAGCAGCAGTTTTTTCATGCGTAGAGCTCCTGTCTGGATCCTGAAAGTGATTATTCGCTATCGTTTGTTTTTACTGGTAATCGCCAGAGGTTTTTGTGCGAATGCCTGTTGTTAACCCTGCCACTGAGTGAATTAAAATGCAATATAAATGATTAAGTATTGCTTTGAGGGGTAAAAAAAGCCCCGCACAATGGCGGGGCTCATGGGGGCAGCGGCCTCAGTTGCGGCGCTCAAACGCCAGCGCGCGGCGCTCCACCAGTCGCATCAGCAGCGTCAGCAGGCCATTGACGCACAGGTACACCAGGCCGGCGGCGCCGAACACCATCACGTCGTAGGTGCGGCCATACATCAGCTGGCTGTAGCCCATCACTTCCATCAGCGTGATGGTATAGGCCAGCGAGGTGCTTTTGAACACCAGCACCACTTCGTTGGAATAAGACGACA
Source organism: Serratia sp. JKS296 (assembly GCF_900215445.1). NCBI lineage: Bacteria > Pseudomonadati > Pseudomonadota > Gammaproteobacteria > Enterobacterales > Yersiniaceae > Serratia > Serratia sp. JKS296. The sequence goes on along the minus strand of NZ_OCMX01000001.1, from coordinate 3,329,861 downwards.
GCGCGCGTTTGAAGGCGAACGGCAGCAGGATGCGCAGCGTCTGCCGGCGCGACATACCCAGCGCTTCACACGACTGCCATTGCCCGGCGGGAATGGCGCGCACCGCGCCGTAGAACAGCTGCGTGGTGTAGGCCGCGCTGTTCAGCGCCAGCGCTATCATCGCGCACAGCCAGGGCTGCGACAGCAGGTTCCACAGCCACGGATAGTCGCGGATCGCCGGAAACTGACCGGGGCCGTAGTAGATCAGGAAGATCTGCACCAGCAGCGGCGTGCCGGTGAACAGCGTCACGTAGATCTTGACCAGCGGCGTCAGGATTGGCGTTTTCAGCGTTAGGATCACCGTCAGCAGCAGCGACAGCACCAGCGCGACGATCAGCGCGGCGACGGTCAGCGTCAGGCTGGTATGCAGCCCTTTGAGGATTTCCGGCAAATACTCAATCATCAGACCGGCCCCCGCTCAAAGCGCGTGGCGCGCAGCTCAATGCGTTTGATGACGTATTGGCTGAACAGCGTCACCAGCAGGTAGATGGCCGCCGCGATCACATACCAGGTAAAAGGCTCCTGGGTGCGGGTGGCGATGCTCTTGGTTTGCAACATCAGATCGTTCACGCTGATCAGCGACACCAGCGCGGTGTCTTTCAACAACACCAGCCACTGATTGCCGAGGCCGGGCAGGGCGTGGCGCCACATCTGCGGCATGATCAGGCGAAAGAAGATCGCCGCCTTACTCAGTCCAAGCGCTTGACCGGATTCCCACTGCCCCTGCGGCACCGCTTTGAGCGCGCCGCGCAGCGTCTGCGAGGCGTAGGCGGAATAGAGCAAGGCCAGGGCGATCACCCCGCACAGGAACGGGCTGACTTCGAAATTGTCGATCGCCAGCTGAATCGGCAGCTGGAACAGACCGAGGTTGAGGGTAAAGCCGTCGGAGAGCATCAGCAGCAGCTGCGACGAGCCGAAATAGATAAACAGCACCACCAGGATTTCCGGCAGGCCGCGCAACACGGTCACCCAAGCGGTGCCGAGCCAGCTGACCGCTTTCCAGCGGGACGATTCCCATACGGCGAACAGCATCGCCAGAATCAGCCCGAGGATCAGGGCGCAAACGGCAAGGCCGACGGTCATGCCGGCGGCGCTTGCTAAAGGTTGTAATTCATTCATTTGGGCGTATTACTGCTGGAACCATTTTTTGTAGATGGTTTCATAGGTCCCATCCTGCTTGATCTTGTCCAGAGCGGCGTTGAACTTGCCCTGCAGATCGGTATTCTTCTGGCGCACCGCGATGCCGAGGCCGGTGCCGAAGTAGTCTTTGTCGGTCACTTTGGCGCCCACTGCCGCCAGCGCGTCATTCTGCTTCAGCCACTCGTTGACCACCGCGGTATCGCCGAACACCGCATCAACGCGGCCGTTCTTCAGATCCAAAATGGCGTTCTGGTAGCTGTCGTAAGGCACGGTGGTGATTTCCGGGTGCTTGTCGGTCAGGTATTTTTGGTGGGTGGTGCCGTTTTGCACGCCCACTTTCTTGCCTTTCAGCGCCGCCACGTCGGCGATTTTTCCTTTCTGCGCGATGAACAGCGCCGAGTTATCGTAGTAAGGCTTGGTGAACAGCACCTGCTTCTCACGCTCCGGCGTAATGTCCATGCCGGCCATCACCGCATCGAAACGCTTGAACTTCAGGCTCGGGATCAGGCTGTCGAACGCCTGGTTGGTGAAGGTGCACTCGGCCTGCATCTCTTTGCACAGCGCGTTGGCCAGATCGACATCAAAACCCTGAATTTTGTTGCCGGCGTCAATAAATTCAAATGGAGGATAGGAGGCTTCGGTAGCGAAACGGATGGTTTCGGCTGCGGAGGCGGAAACGCTGATGCCGGCCAGAACGGCGGCGATTATTAGTTTTTTCATCGCAAAATCCCCAAATTACAGCAAGTTAATTGTTAGTGTGATAAGTAGTTGGCAAACTCGGTGGTCCGTGGCTGCGCAAAGTGGCTGCTGTCGCCTTGCTCCACCACGTGGCCGTTTTCCATGTACACCACGCGGCTGGCGGTCTTGCGCGCCACTTCCACTTCGTGGGTGACGATCACCTGCGTGATGCCGGTGCCGGCCAGTTCGCGAATGATGCTGACGATCTGAGCGGTGATTTCCGGATCCAGCGCCGCGGTCGGTTCATCGAACAGCAGCACCTGGGGTTCCATCATCAGGGCGCGGGCGATCGCCACGCGCTGCTGCTGGCCGCCGGAAAGGTGCAGCGGGAAGCGATCGGCGAAGTCGGTCAGGCGCAGACGCTTGAGCAGCTTGTCGGCGCGCTCCATCGCCTGAGCCTTGGTCAGACCCAGCACGCGGCAAGGCGCCTCGATGAGGTTCTGAACCACGGTGAGGTGAGGCCACAGGTTGTATTGCTGGAAGACCATGCCGACGTTTTGACGCAGTTCGCGAATGGCTTTCTCGCCCGGCGCCTGTTTGAAGTCGAATTGGTTGCCGGCGATCTGCAGTTGGCCCGAACGCGGCATTTCCAGCAGGTTCAGCACCCGCAGCAATGAGCTTTTCCCGGCGCCGCTTGGGCCAAGCAGCACCAGGGTTTCCCCGGCTGGACAATCCAGCGTGATGTCAAACAGCGCCTGGTGAGCGCCGTAATAGCAATTGATACCGTTAAGTTGAATACTCATGCGCCAGAATTGAATAGACATTGATGCCGCAAATGTTAACTTCCGCAGAATACTTATGCAATCTTTGTGCGTTAAAATTTATGAGTGTGCGGCGGGACAGTAAAAGATTAGCACAAGATACCGCGACTCAAGCCGAGGGAGGGGATTTGTGGCGCAGGCTGTGATATCGGTAGCGAAATTTTTTCTATTGGACGAAATTTGAGCAACTAGCGGGCGGCGGGGATGACCGACGCGGCAAGCCCGCGTCGGCCGGGGAAGGCGGGTTACTGGTTTTCCAGCACCTGGCGCACGCTGCCGTTGGTGGCGTGCGCTGGAACATTCAGGTAGCGAATATCATCAACCACCCAGCAGGTGCCTTCGCGCACCATCAGCACTTCGTCTTGCCAGTTCACGGTGCTGTTGGCGTCTTTCTGGTAGCTCAGATCAACGCGCAGCGGGATGTTCTTCGCATCGGTGTTAGGAATGGTCGAGGCGCTGGCGACGGAGGCGTTGCTTGGCCCTTGCGCATTGCCGGAGAACAGATCGCCGGTTATCTGATGCTTGCCCGGGTTTTGAGCGGCGCTGACCAGATCCTGATACAGTACTTTGCTCAGATAGGGCTGCAGCTGCGCCAGGCGGTTGCTGTCCGGCAGGCCGGCGCCCTGCTGGATGCGCAGGTCATAGAACTTTTGCGCGACCGTATCCGGGCCGCCTTCCACACAGCTGCCGCTGCGGGTGCCGATATCCTTGTATGCCGGTTCCACCGTGGTACAGGCACTCAGCAACAGCGCTAAGGGTAAAACAGCCGCAATCGTTTTTGTTTTCATCTTATTACCTTATGTGAAAGTCTCTACCATGAAGACCGATAGCTTACAGTATAAATGCGTTTTTTTGCCTTGCATTCGTACTGCGTGCCATTGATTAAGCGAACATAACGCCAATCTTCTGGTCATAGATACGTTGAATTAATCAAACAAGGAATTCTGATGCAGCTTTCAACTACCCCGACCCTGGAAGGGTTCACCATCACCGAATACTGCGGCGTCGTCACCGGCGAAGCGATCCTCGGCGCCAACATTTTTCGTGATTTCTTCGCCGGCGTGCGCGATATCGTCGGCGGCCGCTCGGGCGCTTATGAGAAAGAGCTGCGCAAGGCGCGCTTGATCGCGTTCGAAGAATTGGAAGATCAGGCGAAAGAGCTGGGCGCCAACGCGGTGGTCGGCATTGATATCGATTATGAAACCGTTGGCAAAGACGGCAGCATGCTGATGGTGACCGTCAGCGGCACCGCGGTGAAAGTCAGCCGCTAACGCCATTCTCCGCGCCCCGGCCGTTTCGCCGGGGCGACATCCTGTAGGTTCATCCCACCTTGTGCTGCTCGGCGATCGGGCGGTGTTCCTGCGGTTTCACCGGCGCCGGCGCTTGGCGATGCGGCATTGGCTGAACGGACGGCTGGTGGATCTGCGGCGCCGGGGCAGGATGCGGCATGATGCGCGCTTGCGGCACCGGTGCCGGGCGCACTAACGCCGGATGCAGCGTTGCGGCCGGTTCGCGCGCCCCGGGCTGAACGACGTGCGGCACTATCTGAACCTGGGGGTGCACGGCGGATGGATGCACCGGCGCAGCATGCACGGCCATCGGCTCCTGCGCGTGGGGCGCCGCCGGCGCGGTATGCGTGAACGTCGGCATGCTCCTCGGTTGTTGCACATGGGGCGCGTTGGCCGACTGTTGCACGTGCGGCGCGGCCGCTACCGGCTGGGTGTGCGCAAAGGTCGGCAGGGTCATCGGCGCATGGGCCGCAGGCGCGACACGCGGCTGCGCGTTAGGCGTCGGCGGGTTGAAATACGGCGTCGGTGCGGCGGTCGTATTGTTGTAGTTATTCACTGTATGGATGCTGCGATTCACATTGTTCACGTTGTTATATTGGTTGATGTTGGTGACGCGATTCACCACGGTGGTGGAATGCGATACGTAGGGCGCATCGCGGTAGACCACCGGTTGGCGTCGATCGTCCCAGCGCATATCCCAGCTGTGCCAGCCGCTGTTGTGCTGATTGAACAATGAGGCGACCGCAATGCCGACACCGAAGCTGATCACGCCGGCCGCCAACATGTCGCCGCCGCTGTAGCCCGAAGGTTGATACCGATAGCTCGGATAAGCTGGGATCGGCGTGCCGTAGGCCACCCAGGGATCGTAATGCGGGACGTAAACCGTATCCGGCTGGCTGGGTTCGATGACGATGGTTTCGCCCGGCGCCGCCACCACGCGCTGGCGATAGGGCTGCTGCTCAACGTAACGGGTGGTGGGGGCCACGACGATGCGCTGCTGCGGGGTGTTTTTCAGCGTGCCTTGGCTGGCCGCCCGTTGACGCATCACCTGAATGGCGTTCATCACGTCGGTGGGATCGTTCAGGTAGGCGCTGCCCAGGGCGGTGGTCCAGGGGATGTTTTTCGCCATTTGATCGAGCACGTCAGGGAATTGCACCAGGCCGCGCACGCTGGGATCCCAAGGCTGAGCGTCGGCCGCTGAGCTGAGCGCCGCCGGTTGCAACCCGCGGTTTTGCGCCAGCCAGGCATCCGCGGCGCTGATTTGGTCAGGATAACCCGCGCCGGCCAACACCTGCGCCAGCAGCTTGTCGGGGAACAGCGCCACCGGGCTGACCAACTGGTACAGCTGGTCGGCGGTCAGCGGCGTATAGGCCGGCGCGCTCACATTGGCGGCGGATGCAGCCGAGGGCGGCGCGCTCCCGCCCATCGCATCGGCGACTTTTTGCCGATCGCAGCCGCTGAGCGGCAGCATGGCGGCACAGAGCAACCAGGACAGATAGCGTGGCGTGAACATGTTCGACTCCGCTCTTTCAGCGCAGATGATACTTTGAGACTATCATGGGCGGGAAAGGCCGCCAGCCGGGAGCAACACTCGCTTGCACATCGGCGTTGTCTGTCATTATTTCTCGACGAACGTGATGATTGGATACAGGTCAATCGCGTCGCGTTACATCTCTCACGGACGCCAATCAGGAGGATAAGTGAAAATTTGGCCAGGGATCATCGCCGCCGCGCTGTTGGCGGGGTGCCAAAATCCGCAACAGGACACGCTCGTCGATCGCGGCGCTTACCAGCTCGAGACGCTGCACCAGGCGCAGGGCGCCGATCGGCGCATTCGCTTTTTGGTGATGCACTATACGGCGGAAGACTTCCATTCATCGCTGAAAACGCTGACCGATGAACACGTCAGCGCGCACTACCTGTTGCCGGCGCATCCGCAGCGCGAACACGGCAAACCGACGGTGTACCGGCTGGTGCCGGAAGCGATGCGCGCCTGGCATGCCGGCGCCAGCGCCTGGCGCGGCCGCAGCAACCTCAACGACACCTCGATCGGCATCGAAATCGTCAACAAGGGGTTCACCCGCAGCATGCTGTTCACCCATTGGCAGCCTTATACGGCGGAGCAGATCGCCGTGCTGATCCCGCTGAGCCGTGACATCATCCAACGCTATGGCATCCAGCCGCAGGACGTGGTGGGGCACAGCGACATCGCGCCGCAGCGCAAACAGGATCCCGGCCCGCTGTTCCCCTGGCGGCAGCTGGCGCAGGCCGGCATCGGCGCCTGGCCGGACGAACGAGACGTGCAGCGTTTGCTGGCGGGGCGCGATCGCCATGCGCCGGTGCCGATGATGCCGCTGCTCGATAAGCTGGCGCGTTACGGCTACGCGGTTGATGCGTCATGGGATGCGCGGCAGCAGCGCAATGTGCTGGCGGCGTTTCAGATGCATTTCCGGCCCGACGATGTGCGCGGTGAGCCGGATGCAGAGAGTGAGGCGATTATCGATGCGCTGCTGGTGAAGTACGGCGCGTGGCGTTGATTACAGGCCGTGCAGTTTGCCGTGATCTTTCAGCCAGCGGGCGGTGCGCGCGATGCCTTCTTCCAGCGAGACGATCGGCTGATAGCCCAGCTCTTGCTGCGCGCGAGTGGTATCGAGCGTGAGGTCGAAGTTGAGTTTGGCGACGCCGTAGTGGGTCAACACCGGCTCCTTTTCGCTTTTGCTGCCCAGGCGCTCCATGCCGCGCGCCATCATGTCGAGCATCGGGTAGGGGACGGAGCGGATGCGACACTTCATGCCCAAATCGTCGATCAGCTGCTGCACCACGGTGCGAAGCGGACGCGGCTGCTGGTTGGTGATGTTGTAGGCGCGGCCGGACGGCGTGTCTTCTTTTAGCGTCGCCAGCCACATGGCGTGCACCGCGTTCTCCAGGTAAGTCATGTCCACCATCGCCGCGCCGCCGCGCGGCAGCAGCAGGTTGCCGTAGCGTTTGATCATTTGCAGCAGCCGCGGCAGCATCACCTTGTCGTGCGGCCCGAACAATCCCTGCGGGCGCAGAATGGTGAAATGGGTCTGCGGATTGGACAGCGCCAACTGCTGGATCACCTGCTCGCCGGCGGCCTTGCTGCGCGCGAACTCATTGGCGTAGCGCTGCGGGCGGAAGTCTTCGGTTACGTTGCGGTGATGGTGGTAATCGAAATAGATCGCCGGGGAAGAGATGTGAATGAACTGCGCCACGCCATAGGCCGCCGCCCATTCGCCGAGGCGGCGGGTGGCGCGGACGTTGGCCAGTTCGAAGGCTTCTTCGGTGCCCCAGGGCGAGGTAAAGCTGGAACAGTGCCACAGCACGTCGACGTCCGCCAGCATCGCCTTGGCCTGCGAAGAGATCAGGTTGGTGAGATCGGCATGAATGAACTCCGCGCCCATTTTTTCCAGCAGGCCGCCCATCGCCTGGTTGCGGCCGGTGGCGCGCACTTTGATGCCCTGACGGCGCAGATATTCAACGGCGTTACGGCCTAACCCACTGGTGGCACCGGTGACCAATACCTTCATAACGGACTCTATTCTCACCCAAAATCGGAATACCGGCGGGCGCTTGCGGCGCTCCCAGCAAATAAGATGCCATTCTTCCGTGATTTCGTGCGCTATGCAATCGGAAAGCCCCGAAGCACAGCGGCAAACTGTGCGGTTGATCGACAAATGAACGGCGTTCAGCGCTGTTGGCGGTCCAGGTTCTCGGCAAGCTCGGCGATGCGCTTCGCCATGCCGCGGAAAATGAACAGATGCGCGGGCATCATGGCGAACCAATACAGCAGCCCGCTGAAGCCGGCCGGATGCCACCAAGCGCGCACGTCCAGCGTGCGGCGATCGCCGCGATCGGTAATGGTGAAGCTCAATCGCCCCAGCCCTGGCGCCTTCATGCCGAACAGCAGCGCCAGTTGCCGCAGCGGTTTCAGCGTGATGACTTTCCAGCCGTCGATTTCGTCACCCAGCGCCAGGGTCGCGCGCGCCGGGCGGCCATAGACCACGCCGTTGCCGATCATGTCGTCCATGCGGGCGCGGATCCGCCACAGGATATTGGCGTAGAAATAGCCTTCTTCACCTCCCAGTTGCTGCACCGTTTGCCACAGCGCCTGGCTGCTGGCGGCGGTATTCAGCGCGCAACCGGCCTGTTTCGGGTAGTAGCCGTAGCCGGGGCGCCAGCGGGCCCGCGCTGCCGGATCGTAGCCCCAGTCGGCGGAATCGACCACCTCCAGTTCGCGCTGCAGCGTGGCGGTGACCGCCTGATCAAAAGTGTGCAGACGCTGCGGGATCAAGGCTTGCAGCGGCCGGCCGTCGGCGGGCAGATCGTGCTTCAGCCCCTGGATCAGCGCGCGGGCGATCGGCGTTGGCACCGAGGTGATCAGGCTGATGAACCACACCGAAATCAGCCGCGTCGGCAAGGGGATCGGGATCAGCCAGCGCCGTTTGCCGCTGATGGCGATAAAGCGTTGGAACATGTCCTGATAGCTGAGGTATTCCGGCCCGGCGACGTCGAAGATGCGGTGTTCCTCCGCCGGGTGCGCCAGCAGATCGGCCAGGTAAACCAGCAGGTTCTCCAGCGCCACCGGCGACGACTTCGAGCGCACCCAGCGCGGCGGCGTCAGCACCGGCAGGTTATAGACCATGTCGCGCATCACTTCGAACGCCGCCGAGCCGGGGCCGACGATGATGCCGGCGCGCAGCTCGGTCACCGGCACGCCGCTCTGGCGCAAGATCTCGCCGGTCAGGCGGCGGGCCTCCAGGTGCGGCGAACTGTCGTCGTTCGGCTGCAGCGCGCCGAGAAAGATCACCTGCTTGACGCCGGCATTGCGCAGCGCGTCGCGCAGATTTTCCGCCGCCTGGCGCTCCTTCTCGATAAAGTCGTCGCCGTCGCCCATCGCGTGCACCAGATAGTACAGCGTATCTATCTCCCACAGCGCCGCGCTCAGGGTGTCCGGGCGGTGCAGATCGACATACAGGCAGTTGACCTGCGGCCAGTTCTGCGCCTGCAGCCACTCGATGCGCCGCGCGGCGGCGGTAATCTGGTGCCCCTGTTCGATCAGGTGCGGGATCAGGTTCTGGCCTATATAGCCGCTGGCTCCAAGAACCAGTACGCGTTGGGGTGTCATCGGGCCGCCTTGTGCGGTGAAAGAATCGCAGAACGACAGGATGCCAAATTCAGGGTTTAAATGCACATTTTGTATGGGTATAAGCCGGTTGCATCCGCCGCGGCGCAGGTTCACACTACGCGCCCCTTATCGCACGAAAAAACGAATGCCATGAAGCTCAATGTGATTTGTTACGCCCTGCTGGGCCTGGCGCTGATCGCCAGTTTTTTCTCGCCGCATCCGGTGTGGATGGGGTTGCTGCTGGCGAACCTGCTGACGTTTCTGATCTACGGCGGCGATAAGCTGGCGGCGCGCAAGGGATGGCGACGAGTGCCGGAGGCGACGCTGTTGCTGTTCGGCGCGCTGGGCGGGTGGTTGGGCGCGCTGCTGGCGCAGCAGCTGTTTCGCCACAAAACCCAGAAACAGCCGTTTAAAACCTGGTTCATCCTCAGCGTGGCGCTCAATCTGGCGGCGGTGCTGGGGCTGTGGTATTGGGTTTACGGCCGCTGGATCTTCTGATTGCGGGGCGCGGCCTGCGCCCCTGGCGATCAGGCGTGCTGCTGAAGAAACTCCCGCCACAGTTCGACCACCCGCTGCAGATCCTGACGGCTGACGTCGAGGTGGGTCAGAATGCGCGTCAGCGGGCCACTGCTGATCAGCACGCCGCGTTCGCGCATCCACGGACCGAATTTGGCCGCCAGCGCCGGCGGTTGGCGCAGGTACAGCACGTTGGTCTGCGCGCCGGGAGCGGCGATCTCCACGCCGATCTGCCGCAGCTGTTGCTCCAGCCAGACCGCGTTGTCATGGTCTTCGCGCAGCCGCGCAACGTTATGCTCCAGCGCGTAGAGGCCGGCCGCCGCCAGGATGCCGGCCTGACGCAGCCCGCCGCCGGTCATCTTGCGCCAGCGCAGCGCGCGCTGAATGAAGGCCTCACTGCCGCACAGCAGCGATCCGACCGGCGCGCCCAACCCTTTCGACAGGCAAATGGTGAAGGTGTCGCAGTATTGCACGATCTCTTTCAGCGGCAGGTTCAGCGCCACGGCGGCGTTGAAGATGCGCGCGCCGTCGATATGCAGCGCCAGCTGCCGCTCGCGGGTAAACTGCCACGCCTGCTGCAGGTAGGCCTGCGGCAGGACTCGGCCGCTGATGGTGTTTTCCAGGCTCAGCAGCCGGGTGCGGGCGAAGTGGATATCGTCGGGTTTGATGGCGGCGGCGAGCTTGTCCAGCGGCAGCGTGCCGTCGGCGTCGGCCTCGATCGGCTGCGGCTGAATGCTGCCCAGCACCGCTGCGCCGCCGGCTTCGTATTTGTAGTTGTGCGCCTGCTGGCCGACCAGGTATTCATCGCCGCGCTGGCAGTGGCTCAGCAGCGCCACCAGGTTGGCCTGGGTGCCGCTGGGCAGAAACAATGCCGCTTCTTTGCCTGACAGGCGCACCGCCTCGGCCTCCAGCGCGTTGACCGTCGGGTCATCGCCGTAGACGTCGTCGCCGACCTCTGCCTGAGCCATCGCCTGGCGCATGGCGGCGCTGGGGCGGGTGACGGTGTCGCTGCGTAGATCGATAAGCATAGGGTTCCTTTTAATCCCCCTTTATCTTTCAAGCCGCAGCGTTGTTGGCTGCACAGGAGACCCCCAGTCACTGACGTGAGTCAGCGCTTGGGGATTCACCTGCCGGCCGCCCGGTTGCAACTTGAAATCTATTGGGGATGGCAATAATGAATTGAAGGAGTAAACGGTTTCCATCATAGCCCGATTCTTTTTGAGCCACAGATAAAAATCCCGGATATGGCGCTTCCCTATCCGGGAAATACGGCTAGCGCAGCCAGTTGGTTTTCGCCAGTTCGACCACTTCGTCGCCGCGGCCGTTGATGATGGCGCGCAGCATGTACAGGCTGAAGCCTTTCGCCTGTTCGAACTTGATCTGCGGCGGCATCGCCAGCTCTTGCTTGGCGGTGACCACATCCAGCAGCGCCGGGCCGGGGTGCGCCAACATCTCCTGCAGCGCGCCGTCCAGATCGGAGGCTTTTTCCACGCGGATGCCCTTGATGCCGGCGGCGTTGGCGATCGCCGCGAAGTCCGGATTATGCAGATCGGTGCCGTCGGTCAGGTAGCCGCCGGCCTTCATCTCCATCGCCACGAACCCCAGCACGCTGTTGTTGAACACCACGATTTTCACCGGCAATTTGAGCTGCGCCAGCGACAGGAAATCCCCCATCAGCATGGTGAAGCCACCGTCGCCGCACATGGCGATCACCTGTTTATCCGGCGCGGTGGCCTGAGCGCCGATCGCCTGCGGCATGGCGTTGGCCATCGAACCGTGGTTGAACGAACCGAGCAGGCGGCGCTTGCCGTTCATTTTCACGTAGCGGGCGGCCCACACCGTCGGCGTGCCGACGTCGCAGGTGAAGATGGCGTCGTCGCTGGCATAGTGGCTGAGCTGCTGCGCCAGATATTGCGGGTGGATCGGCTGGTCGTCGTTAGCGGTCGCCAGCCCGTCGAGATCCTTGCGCGCGTTGCGGTAATGCTCCAGCGCCTTGTCGAGGAACGCCCGGTCGCGCTTCGGTTCCAGCTGCGGCAGCAGGGCGGTGAGGGTGGTGTGGATATCGCCCACCAGCGCCATATTGACCGGGCAGTGCGCGCCGATGCTGCCGGGGTTGATGTCGATCTGAATGATGTTGGCGTTGGTGGGGTAGAACGCGCGATAGGGGAACTGGGTGCCGAGCAGCACCAGCGTGTCGGCGTTCATCATCGCGTGGTAGCCGGAAGAGAAACCGATCAGCCCGGTCATGCCGACGCTGTAGGGGTTGTCCCATTCGATATGCTCTTTACCGCGCAGCGCGTGCACCACCGGCGCCTGCAGCAGCTCGGCCAGCTTGACCACTTCATCGTGCGCGCCGGCGCAGCCGCTGCCGCACATCAGGGTGATGTTCTTCGCCTTGTTCAGCGTTTTCGCCAGCTTGTTCAGCTCGCTCATCGGCGGCTGCACCAGCGGCAGCGCCGGGGTATGCCAGGTCAGGGGCGCGTCTTCCGGCGCCATGCGCAGCGCCACGTCGCCCGGCAAGACCACCACCGAGACGCCGCGATTGAGGATCGCCTTGCGCATGGCGATCTCCAGCACGCGCGGCAGCTGTTCCGGGTTGGAGACCAGTTCGCAATAGTGGCTGCATTCGCGGAACAGCTCCTGCGGATGGGTTTCCTGGAAGTAGCCGCTGCCGATTTCGCTGGAAGGGATATGCGCGGCGATCGCCAGCACCGGCACATGGTTGCGGTGGCAGTCGAACAGGCCGTTGATCAGGTGCAGGTTGCCGGGGCCGCAGGAACCGGCGCACACCGCCAACTGGCCGGTAAGCTGGGCTTCGGCGCCGGCGGCGAAGGCGGCCACCTCTTCATGGCGGGTGCCCAGCCATTCGATGGTGCCCATGCGGTGCAGGCTGTCGCTCAGGCCGTTGAGCGAATCGCCGGTCACGCCCCAAATGCGTTTTACGCCGGCTTGATCCAGCGTTTTGGCGATCAGTGTGGCTACGGTTTGCTTCATGGTTCCCCCAAACAAGGTTTGAAAAACGATGTGTACTCGATCCGGTGAGTGGCAGCAGAACAACTGCAAGCATAGCTTACCGGCGGTGGACGAGATGCGGTCAGGAAGGGTAAAGAGCGTAGGACGGGGAAAAGTGTAACCGGGCCGGCCGCGGGGAGCTTGCCGATAAATGCCCCATCGAGGTGATGGGGCTATAGGGGCTCACGCCAATGTGACGTCGCCCTGCAGCCGGCAACTGCAGGCCAGCACGTAGCCCTGCGCGATTTCTTCCGCGCTCAGCGTCATGGTGCTGGTGGTGGTGTAGTCGCCCTCGAGGATGCGGGTTTTGCACGAGCCGCACACCCCGGCGCGGCAGGCGGCGTTGACCGGCAGGGCATGGGCCTCCATCGCCGCCAGCAGCGTGCTGCCGACCGGTACGCGGAATTCGCGCAGCGGGCGGGCGGCGCGCAGCGTCAGCCCTTCGGTGGCGTCGGCCTGCGCCGTCGGCGTGTGGAACAGCTCTTTATGGAAACACTCGGCCGGCACGCCGAGCCGGCGGCAAAGCAGCTCCACCTGATCCATGTAGGGCGCGGGGCCGCAGGTCATCACCGTGCGTTCGGCGATATCCGGCGCCGCCTGCCGTAGCGTCTGCTCATTGATGCGGCCGCTGAGGTAGCCGGGTTGCAGATCCTGCTCGGCCATCAGCGTCAGGCGCAGCTGCGGATGGGCGGCGCACAGCGCGCGCCATTGAGCGGCGAAAATCGTGTCGGCGGGGGTGCGCACGTTAACGATCGCGGCGATATCGCAGGTTGGACGGTTGGCGGTCAGCCAGCGGCACATCGAGACGATCGGCGTCACGCCGCAGCCGGCGGCCAGCATCAGATAACGATCGGCCGGGTGACGCTCGCAGCTGAACTCGCCCTGTGCGTCGGACAGCCACAGCGTGTTGCCGGGCTTGACCTCTTGCGTCAGCCAGCGCGATCCGGCGCCGTCCGGCAGGCAGCGCACGCTGATGCTGAGAAAGCGGCTCTGGCCAGGCGAGGAGGAGAGCGTATAGGCGCGCAGCGTCTCCTCGCTGTTGCGGATGCTGACCAGCGCGAACTGGCCGGCCTGGTAAGGATAGAAAACGTCGCAGATCAGGTTCAGCGTCCAGACGTCGGCGGTTTCACGCTGGATGGAATGCACCTGCATGCGGTTCGGGCAAAGCGGAGTGGGTTTAGTCATCGGGGCACCTCAAAAAACAAAGGGGCCGGCGCAGGCGGCCCCATAACGTAACGGCATCAGGCGAGCAGCGCTGCTATATCCTGCTCGACGGTGGTGATCGGACGCAGGCCGAATTTCTCGTTGAGGATCGCCATCAGATTGTCGGTCAGGAAGCCCGGCGCGGTCGGGCCGGTGACGATGTTTTTCACCCCCAGCGACAGCAGCGTCAGCAGAATGACGATCGCCTTCTGTTCAAACCACGACAGCACCAGACTCAGCGGCAGCTCGTTGACGCTGCAGCCGAGCGTGTCCGCCAGCTTGACCGCCAGCATGATGGCGGAGTAGGCGTCGTTGCACTGGCCGACGTCCAGCAGGCGCGGCAACCCCTCCAGCGTGCCGAAGTCCAGCTTGTTGAAACGGTACTTGCCGCAGGCCAGCGTCATGATCAGGCAGTCTTGCGGCACGGTGCGGGCGAAGTCGGTGAAGTAGCTGCGCTCGTCGCGGCTGCCGTCGCAGCCGCCGACCAGGAAGACGTGGCGCAGTTTTTTCTGCGACACCAGATCGATCACCGTATCGGCGGCGTTCAGCAGCGTCTGGCGGCCGAAGCCGACGGTGATCAGGTGCTCGATCTCGGTATAAGGGAAACCGTTCATGCCCTGGGCCTGGCGGATCACGGCGCCGAAGTCGTCGCCTTCCAGATGATTGACACCCGGCCAGCCGACGATGCTGCGGGTCCAGATGCGATCGCCGTAGTTGCCGACGTTAGGATCGATGATGCAGTTGGAGGTCATCACGATCGGGCCGGGGAATTTGGCGAATTCCGTCTGCTGGTTCTGCCAGCCGCTGCCGTAGTTGCCCACCAGATGCTTGAATTTTTTCAGTTCCGGATAGCCGTGCGCCGGCAGCATTTCACCGTGGGTGTAGACGTTGACGTTTTGTCCTTCGGTTTGCTCGAGCAGCATGCGCAGATCTTTCAGATCGTGCCCGGAAATCAGGATGGCTTTCCCGGCCACCGGGCGCACGTTGACCGCGCTGGGCTGCGGATCGCCGTAGGCCTGGGTTTCACCGCGATCGAGGATCGCCATCACGTTGAAGTTCATCTTGCCGATGCCCATGGCGTTGTTCAGCAGGGTGTCGACGTCGCGCGGCCGGGTGCCGAGCCAGGCCATGAAAGCGTGGTAGTCGGCATAGAGTTGCTCGTCGAACTGGCCGAGCACGTGCGCGTGTTCCATATAGGCCGCCGCGCCTTTCAGGCCATACAGGCACAGCAGGCGCAAACCGTGTACGTCGTCGCCGACCTCGGCCTTGTCGCTGTTGAGGGCAAACTGCGCCGCCTGTTGCAGCAGCGCAGGCATATCGTCACCGGCCAGCTGCAGGACCGCCATCGGGTGATCGACGCGCACGCCGGCATCCAGCAACCGGCAACGGGCGGCCAGCGAGTCGCGCAGCAGCAGAGTTTCCCGCGCGTAGCCGATGATGCGCTGGGAATCGAAGTTGACGTTGGTCAGGGTGGAGAAGAAGGCGCGCGGGGCGAAGCTGTCGATCTCGTGGTCGACGATGCCCAGCGAACGCGCCTGCAACGCCCAGGCGGAGAGGCCCTGCAGCGCCGCCACCAGCAGATCCTGCAGGTCGGAGGTTTCCGCCGTTTTGCCGCACATGCCCTGAGCATACGCGCAGCCGTTGCCTGCCGGGGTACGGATGGTTTGTTCACATTGCACACAGAACATAGTCGCTTCCTTTTATTTTAAAGTTGCATTTGTAATGCTTGTTTAAAAGCATAGATCGGCGATCGGGGTTGCAAAAGGCTTTTGTGCGACTACTGCGGGCAAGTTTGATTTAGCGCAATTTTGCCGTGCGGATGGGAATTATTACGCTTTGGGGGCCGGGGGCCCCCAGGGGAAAGGATCAGGAGAACAGGGCGATCAGCACCGGCGCCAGCAGGCTCAGCAGGAAGCCGTGGACGATGGCGGGGGGCACCATGTCCAGTCCGCCGCTGCGCTGCAGCACCGGCAAGGTGAAGTCCATCGAGGTGGCGCCGCACAGGCCGAGGGCGGTGGAGCGGCTGCGGCGCACCAGCGTCGGGATCAGCATGATCGCCACCAGCTCGCGCGCCAGATCGTTGAAGAACGCGGCGCTGCCCATCACCGGGCCATAGGCGTCGGTGATCAGAATGCCGGACAGCGAGTACCAGCCGAAGCCGGAGGCCATCGCCAGCCCGGCCTTGACCGGCAGCCCCAGCAGCTGCGCCGCCAGCGCGCCGCCGGCCAGCGACGCGACGGTCACCACCAACGCCACCAGCGTGCCGCGGCGGTTGAGCACGATCTGGCGCAGCGTCATGCCGCTGTTGCGCAGCTGAATGCCGACCAGCAACAGCAGGAAGATCAGCGCATATTCGCTGCCTTTATGGGCGAACTGCAGCCATTGCCACTGCGTCAGGCCGAGCAGGAAGCCGCCGAGCACCACGCCGCACAGCTTGAGCGACTCCAGCGCCATGTGCACGCGCGAAGGCAGCTTTTCCTGTTTATGGCTGCTGCGCCACGGCATGCGCCGCTCCAGCAGCGCCAGCAACAGCAGATTGGCGCAGAGAATGCAGAAGAAGAACACCGCGCTGTACTGGAAGATCAGCACCAGGTTGCTGCTGAGATCTTCCATAAACGCCAGGCTGATGCCCATGAAAAACAGGATCACGTACACCATCCAACTGAGCAGCCGGTTGATCAGCACCAGCAGCGGGCGATGGCGTAAGGGAATGAGGTAACCGACAATCAGCGGTAACAGAATAATCAACAGTCCTGAGTACATGGTGCAGCTTGTGTCCTTGAGTTTTGAGGCGCGCCGAACGGCGGCGAGGAGCACACGCTAACCAAAAGCCCGGCCGGAGTAAAGCGGCAGATTTGACGCTGTCCGCTTGACCTGCAAGGGGTTTTTTGACCATGCTCTGTGAAGGTCGCCTCATTGAAGAGGCGACGGCGCGCACGGGAGGCGGCGGATGTTCTTGGAGCGTATCGAAATTGTAGGTTTTCGCGGCATTAATCGGCTGTCGCTGATGCTGGACGACAACACGCTGTTGCTCGGCGAAAACGCCTGGGGTAAATCCAGCCTGCTGGATGCGCTGACGCTGCTGCTGGCGCCGGAGCAGAAGCTGTATCGGTTTGAGGCGCACGATTTCCATTTCCCCCCTGGTGAAGAGTCAGCCAAAGAGCGCCACCTGCAGGTGGTGTTCACCTTCTGCGAAAAAGACATCGGCCATGCGCACCTGCCGCGCTATCGCCACCTGACGCCGCTGTGGGTCAAGGGCGAAGATGGCCTGAGCCGCATTCATTACCGCTGCGAGGGAGAGCTGGCCGACGACGGCACGGTGTGCACCTGGCGCGGTTTTCTCGACGCCGACGGCAACGCCTTTCAACTGCACCATATCGAACAACTGGCCCACGCCATTATCCGGATCCATCCGGTATTGCGCCTGCGCGACGCGCGCTTTATTCGTCGTCTGCGCCCCAGCAGCCTCGGCGATGAACGCAAACCCGATACCCAGGCGCTGGCGCAGCAGTTGGATCAGCTGACGCGCGAGCTGGTGCGCAATCCGCAGAAGCTGACCAACGGTGAGCTGCGCCAGGGGCTGGCGGCGATGCAGCAGCTGCTGGAGCACTATTTCGCCGAGCAGAGTTCGCAGGTGACGCGGCCGCGCCGCCGCGGCGGTGAACCGGAGCAGGACGCCTGGCGCGCGCTGGACGGCATCAACCGCATGGTGGCCGAGCCGAACAGCCGCAGCATGCGCCTGATCCTGCTGGGGATGTTTTCCACCCTGCTGCAGGCCAAGGGCGACGTCAAGCTGGATCCCCATGCCCGGCCGCTGTTGCTGGTGGAGGACCCGGAAACTCGCCTGCACCCGATCATGCTGTCGGTGGCCTGGGGGCTGCTCAATCAGCTGCCGCTGCAGCGCATCACCACCACCAACTCCAGCGAACTGGTGTCGCTGGTGCCGGTGGAGCACGTCTGCCGGCTAGTGCGCGAGTCGGGGCGGGTTGCGACCTACCGTCTCGGGCCGCGCGGGCTGAGCGCCGAAGACGGGCGGCGCATCGCGTTTCACATCCGTTTCAACCGGCCGTCGTCACTGTTCGCCCGTTGCTGGCTGCTGGTGGAAGGCGAGACCGAAGTGTGGCTGCTGAACGAGCTGGCGCGCCAGTGCGGCTATCATTTCGAGGCGGAAGGGGTGAGGGTCATCGAATTCGCCCAGTGCGGCCTGAAGCCGCTGCTGCGCTTCGCCCGCCGCATGGGCATCGAGTGGCATGCGCTGGTGGACGGCGACGAGGCAGGCAAAAAGTACGCCAATACCGTGCGCAGCCTGCTGGACAATCATGAAGACAACGAACGCGATCGGCTGACCGCGCTGCCGGCGCCGGACATGGAGCACTTCATGTTCCGCGAAGGGTTCGGCCCGGTTTATCACCGAATGGCGTCGGTGCCGCTCAACGCGCAGATGCCGGTGCGCAAGGTGATCCTGAAAGCGGTTCACCATTCGTCGAAACCGGATCTGGCGATTGAGGTCGCGATGCAGGCCGGCGAATGGGGCACGGACTCGGTGCCGCCGCTGCTGAAGAAAATGTTCTCACGGGTAATCTGGCTGGCGCGCGGCCGGGCGGACTGACAGCCCGCCGGGCGTCATCGGGCGCAGAAATGCGCCGCCAATTCCTGTTCCAGCGCGTCCAGCAGCTGATAGCGACGGCGATACTCGGCGCGCTTCTTGCTGGCAATCTCTTCGATAGGTTTGCGGGCGATGCGCTCGGGCAGCAGGAAATAGCCGCTGTCGAGCGGTTTGGCGCCCATCGACAGCCAGAACTGATCGTAATCGGCGTGCAGTTGGCCCTTCTTCTTACTCTGGTAACGCCAGTTTTGATAGATATGGGTGGCATTGCCGACGGCTACAATCTGGCGGATGCCGAGATGCCGCGCCAGCGTGCAAATGCCTTCCAGCACCAGCCGTTTAGGGAACAGACCGTGACACTCCTTGGTGGTGTGCTGGATCTCGGCGTGCGGCACCTCATGGTTCGCGCCCTGCAGGCCGCCGATGAACAGCGTCGGCTGCTGCTGATAATGCATCAGCGCAAAGGTGATTTCCGCCAGCATCACGCCGTTGGCGTTGCGCAGCAGCAGCGTGGCTTCCCCTTCCTTATTCAGTTTGTCGATCGCCGCCAGTTCCAGCGCGATCGGCGCTTCGTTTTTGCCCATCGCGCGGGCCAGCACGAAAGGCTGTGGGCCGAGGTGGCCGAGACGCATCTTCAGCGGCATGCGCTGCACGATGAGATCGTAATGATCGCGCAGGGCGAACAGGCATTCGATCTTGCTCATGTTGGCCGCCAGGTAGGGGCGATGCAGCTTGCACGGCAGGTTCGGCTGCGCGCTCAGGATCTCCTCCCGCAGCGGGTTGCTGGCCAGGGTGCTGAGCAGGCCGCTGGTGGTGCGCCAGTTGAGCAGCGAACGGCCGAGAAACTTCAGGCGAAACGAGGTTTTTTTCCAGGCGTTGCTCGGTGCCTTTTCGCCATTGATCAGCGCCGTCATCAGTTGCCAGCCGTTAAGCGGCCGGGCGGAGGCGAGTGGGTAGCTGAGCTGTGACATGATGAAATCCTTGGCTGTGTTGAATGGCGTTATTTCATCAAGGTTTCACTAAACGGGAGTTCAATGCTGAACTGTAACCAGGCGTGTCTCCACATTGTGTTGAGCTAAGGTTTAGTTATTCCCTACGTTGCATGCTAATTTAGCTCCGCCGCCGCAATGGGCGGTTGATATTCACAAGCACAGGCAGGTCCATTTTGACAGGGTTTAAAGGACATAAACGCCGCTGGATACTCGTTCTGGCGGTGATTGCGGCGATTGCCGCGGCGGCCGTTTGGCACTTCCGCCATCCGGCGCCGACCGATTTCAAAACGGTGAAGGTCACAAAACGCGATCTGCAGCAGAACGTGTTGGCGACCGGCCAGCTGGACGCGGTGCGCAAGGTTGACGTCGGCGCGCAGGTCAGCGGGCAGTTGGAAAAACTGTATGTCGAGATCGGCGACAAGGTGAAAAAAGGCCAGTTGCTGGGGGTTATCGATCCGCAACAGGCGCAGAACAGCATTCGCGAAGGCGAGGCGACTCTGCGCGAACTGCATGCGCAACTGCTGCAGGCGCAGGCCGAACAGCAACTGGCGGCGGTCACGCTGCAGCGCAACCAGGCGCTGGCCAGGCTGCAGGCGGTGTCGCGTCAGGATCTGGATCAGGCGGCGACGCAGTTGGCGGTGAAGAAGGCGCAGGTGGGCACCATCAATGCGCAGATCGCGCGGAATCAGGCCAGCCTGGACACCGCCAAGATCAACCTGGCCTACACCCGCATCGAAGCGCCGATGGATGGCGACGTGGTGCAGATCACCACGCTGCAGGGCCAGACGGTGATCGCGGCGCAGCAGGCGCCGAACATTCTGACGCTGGCGGATCTCGGCACCATGCTGGTGAAGGCGCAGGTGTCGGAGGCCGACGTCATTAACCTCAAGCCAGGTCAGAAGGCCTGGTTCACGGTGCTGG
Organism: Serratia sp. JKS296; assembly: GCF_900215445.1. NCBI lineage: Bacteria > Pseudomonadati > Pseudomonadota > Gammaproteobacteria > Enterobacterales > Yersiniaceae > Serratia > Serratia sp. JKS296. The sequence continues at coordinate 3,309,498 of NZ_OCMX01000001.1, read as the reverse complement.
GCGATCCGACCCGGCGCTTCGACGGCGTGCTGAAAGACATTCAGCCGACGCCGGAAAAGGTCAACAACGCCATCTTCTATTATGCGCGTTTCGAAGTGCCCAACCCGGAAAGGCTGCTGCGCTTGCAAATGACGGCGCAGGTGCATATTCAGCTGGCCGGCGTCCAGCAGGCGCTGGTGATCCCGCTGGCGGCGCTGGGCGATCAGATCGCCGACAATCGCTACCACGTCTCGGTGTTGAAACAGGGCAAGGAAGAGAAGCGCGAGGTGGCCATCGGCCTGCGCAACAATATCGACGTGCAGATCCTCCGCGGGCTTGAGGCGGGCGATGAGGTGATCGTCAGCCGCGGCGGCGTGGAGGCCGGCTGATGGCGGCGCTGTTGCAGCTGAGCGGCATTCGCCGCAGCTACCGTTCCGGCGAGCAGACGGTCGAGGTGCTGAAGGGGATCAGTCTGAGCATCGACGCCGGTGAAATGGTGGCGATCATGGGGGCTTCCGGCTCCGGCAAATCGACGCTGATGAACATTCTCGGCTGTCTGGACAAGCCGAGCGCCGGCGTGTATCGGGTGGCCGGGCAAGATGTGGCGACGCTGAGCGACGATGCGCTGGCGCAGCTGCGGCGCGAGCATTTCGGCTTTATCTTTCAACGCTACCATCTGCTGCCGCACCTGAGCGCGGCGCACAACGTCGAGGTGCCGGCGGTGTACGCCGGGCTGGGCAAAGCGGCGCGGCGCGAACGGGCGGAGGCGCTGTTGCGGCGGTTGGGGCTGGGGGAGCGCGTCAACTATCGGCCGAGCCAGCTTTCCGGCGGCCAGCAGCAGCGCGTCAGTATCGCCCGCGCGTTGATGAACGGCGGGCAGGTGATCCTGGCGGATGAGCCGACCGGCGCGCTGGACAGCCACTCCGGCGAAGAGGTGATGGCGATCCTCAAACAGCTGTGCGCCCAAGGGCACACGGTGATCCTGGTGACTCACGATCCGGCGGTGGCGCGCCAGGCGGAGCGAATCATCGAGATCCGCGACGGCGAGATCATCGCCGACTCGCGCCCGGCGCCGCCGGAGAGTGTGCAGGCCAATCCGCTGGCGCTGGCCGCAACGGCGCCTTCCTGGCGGCAGATGGGCGACCGTTTCCGCGAGGCGCTGATCATGGCCTGGCGCGCGATGGCGGCCAACAAGATGCGCACCGCGCTGACCATGCTCGGCATCATTATCGGCATCGCCTCGGTGGTGTCGATCCTGGTGATCGGCGACGCCGCCAAGCAGATGGTGCTGGCGGACATCAAATCCATCGGCACCAATACTGTCGATATTTATCCCGGCAAGGATTTCGGCGACGACGATCCGACCTATCGGCAATCGTTGAAATACGGCGATCTCGACGCGCTGCGCGAACAGCCGTACATCAGCGCGCTGTCGCCGAGCATCAGCAGCAGCATGCGGCTGCGCTTGGGCAACGTCGATGCGGCGGCCAACGTCAACGGCGTCAGCGAGCAGTTCTTCCGCGTGTACGGCATGAGCTTTACCCAGGGCGTCGGCATCGATCCGATGCAGGTGCAGGCGCAGGCGCAAACGGTGGTGATCGACGCCAATACCCAACGGCGGCTGTTCCCGCACCAGAAGAACGTGGTGGGGGAAGTTATCCTGGTGGGCAACATGCCGGCGACGGTGGTCGGCGTGGCCAAGGAGAAGCAGTCGATGTTCGGCAGCAGCAAGACGCTGAACGTGTGGGTGCCGTACAGCACCATGGCCAACCGGCTGATGGGCAACAGCTATTTCGACTCGATCACCGTGCGTATCCGTGACGGTTACGACAGCAAGGAAGCGGAACAACAGCTGTCGCGCCTGTTGACGCTGCGCCACGGTAAAAAGGATTTCTTCACCTATAACATGGACAGCCTGGTGCAAACCGCGGAGAAAACCACCCGCACGTTGCAGCTGTTCCTTACGCTGGTGGCGGTGATCTCACTGGTGGTCGGCGGCATCGGCGTGATGAACATCATGCTGGTGTCGGTAACCGAGCGCACGCGCGAGATCGGCATCCGCATGGCGGTGGGCGCGCGTTCCGGCGACGTGTTGCAGCAGTTCCTGATCGAGGCGGTATTGGTCTGCCTGGTGGGGGGCGCGCTGGGGATTACGCTGTCGTTCGCCATCGGCCTGGCGGTGCAGTTGGTGTTGCCGGGTTGGCAGATCAGTTTCCCGCCGGCGGCGTTGCTGAGCGCGTTTCTCTGTTCTACCGGCATCGGCGTGGTGTTCGGCTATCTGCCGGCGCGCAATGCCGCGCGGCTGAATCCGATCGATGCGCTGGCGCGCGAGTAAGTAAAGGGCATAAAAAATGCCAGTCACACGGCGGCTGGCATTTTTATCGCAGTCAGGGGCAAGGCAGCGCGACGCTGCCGGAAGCGTTCAGGACAGCGCCTCGCTTTCCACCGGCACAATAAGACTGGCATGGTTCCCTTTCGGCCCTTGATGCACGTCGAAGCTGACCTGCTGGCCCGCCTTCAACGTTCTGTAACCATCCATCTTGATGGTGGAATAATGCGCGAAAATATCTTCGCCGCCGCCGGCTGGGCAGATGAAGCCAAAGCCTTTGGCGTTGTTAAACCATTTAACAGTACCCGTCTCCATGCTTTTACATCCCTCGCAACGCTATTTTAAGTGAGATGAATAACTGAATTCGCACCCGCCGTGGGCGGGTAGCAGGGTGGACAAGGGGTGGTTAAAAGACCACCAGCCACGAATTTACACTCTAGAGCAAATGATCGGGGCGTCAAGGGATCGGCTTTTGTCGGCGGGGAGCAGTTCACCAAAGTTTGAAGCAGGTAACGCTATTGCCACGATTCAGTCACAATTGGCCCGTTTTTTTGCGCACGTTACAGTGCGGCGGGACGATGCCGAAGATGATAAAATAGTAACTATCCCCACTTTGAATAACCGAAACCTGCCCCCATATCAGAGGGCAGAGCAGAGAAGATGAGCAGCGATGGGCAATAACAACGACTGGCTAAACTTTGAACACTTGGCCGAAGAAAAACAAATCGATGCGGTAAAACCGCCGTCTATGTATAAAGTTATACTTAACAACGACGATTACACACCGATGGAATTTGTGATTGACGTTCTGCAAAAGTTCTTTTCTTATGATATTGAACGCGCAACGCAACTGATGCTCACGGTCCACTATCAAGGCAAGGCGATCTGTGGTGTTTTTACCGCCGAGGTGGCGGAAACCAAAGTCGTCCATGTGAACCGGTACGCAAGGGAGAACGAGCATCCGTTGCTTTGTACGCTGGAAAAAGCCTGAATAAGGCAATCTATTGGGGAGGTGCTTATGCTCAATCAAGAACTGGAACTCAGTCTCAACATGGCTTTCGCCAGGGCGCGTGAGCACAGACACGAGTTTATGACCGTGGAGCACCTGTTGCTGGCGTTGCTGAGCAACCCTGCCGCGCGAGAAGCGCTCGAGGCATGTACGGTGGATCTGGCCGCGTTGCGCCAGGAGCTGGAAGCCTTCATCGAACAAACCACACCGACGCTGCCCGCCGGCGAAGAGGAGCGCGACACTCAGCCGACGCTCAGCTTCCAGCGCGTGTTGCAGCGCGCGGTCTTCCATGTGCAATCTTCCGGCCGCAGCGAAGTGTCCGGCGCCAACGTGTTGGTGGCTATCTTCAGCGAGCAGGAGTCGCAGGCGGCTTATCTGCTGCGCAAGCACGACGTCAGCCGTCTCGACGTGGTGAACTTCATTTCACATGGCACGCGTAAAGACGAGCCGGGCCAAGCGCCGAATGCGGAAAACCCGGTGAACGAAGAGCAGTCCGGAGGGGAAGACCGTATGGAAAACTTCACCACCAACCTCAATCAGTTGGCCCGTGTGGGCGGCATCGATCCGCTGATCGGCCGCGATCGTGAGCTGGAGCGCGCGATTCAGGTGCTGTGCCGCCGTCGTAAAAACAACCCGTTGCTGGTCGGCGAATCCGGCGTGGGCAAGACCGCCATCGCCGAAGGTCTGGCCTGGCGTATCGTGCAGGGCGACGTGCCGGAAGTGATGGCGGACTGCACGCTGTATTCGCTGGATATCGGTTCACTGCTGGCCGGCACCAAATACCGCGGCGACTTCGAGAAACGCTTCAAGGCGCTGCTCAAGCAGCTGGAGCAGGATCAGAACAGCATCCTGTTCATCGATGAAATTCATACCATCATCGGCGCCGGTGCGGCTTCCGGTGGGCAAGTGGATGCCGCCAACCTGATCAAACCGCTGCTGTCGAGCGGCAAGATCCGGGTGATCGGCTCGACCACCTACCAGGAGTTCAGCAACATCTTCGAAAAGGATCGCGCTTTGGCGCGCCGCTTCCAGAAGATCGATATCACCGAACCGACGGCGGAAGAGACCGTTCAGATCATCAACGGCCTGAAGGCCAAGTATGAAGCGCACCACGACGTGCGTTATACCGCCAAGGCGATCCGCGCCGCGGTGGAGCTGTCGGTGAAATACATTAACGATCGCCATCTGCCGGACAAGGCGATCGACGTGATTGACGAGGCGGGCGCCCGCAGCCGGTTGATGCCGGCCAGCAAGCGCAAGAAAACCGTTAACGTGGCCGATATCGAATCCGTGGTGGCGCGTATCGCTCGCATCCCGGAGAAAACCGTGTCGGCCAGCGATCGCGACGTGCTGAGAAACCTGGGCGATCGCTTGAAGATGCTGGTATTCGGCCAGGATCAGGCGATCGAAGCGCTGACCGAAGCGATCAAGATGAGCCGCGCTGGTCTGGGCCACGAGCGCAAGCCGGTCGGTTCCTTCCTGTTCGCCGGGCCGACCGGGGTCGGGAAAACCGAGGTCACCGTTCAGTTGGCCAAGGCGATGGATATCGAGCTGCTGCGTTTCGACATGTCCGAGTACATGGAGCGGCATACCGTCAGCCGCCTGATCGGCGCGCCTCCGGGCTACGTCGGTTACGATCAGGGCGGGCTGCTGACCGATGCGGTGATCAAGCATCCGCATGCGGTGGTGCTGCTCGATGAGATCGAGAAGGCGCACCCGGACGTGTTCAACCTGCTGTTGCAGGTGATGGATAACGGTACGCTGACCGACAACAACGGCCGCAAGGCGGACTTCCGCAATGTGATCCTGGTGATGACCACCAACGCCGGGGTGCGGGAAACCGAACGCAAGTCGATTGGTCTGGTGCAGCAGGACAACAGCACCGACGCGATGGAAGAGATCAAGAAGGTGTTTACGCCGGAATTCCGCAACCGTCTGGACAACATCATCTGGTTCAACCATCTGTCTACCGAGGTGATCCAGCAGGTGGTCGACAAGTTTATCGTCGAACTGCAGGCGCAGCTGGATGCGAAGGGCGTCTCGCTGGAAGTGAGCGACGAAGCGCGCGACTGGCTGTCGGTGAAGGGCTACGACCGTGCGATGGGCGCTCGTCCGATGGCGCGCGTCATGCAGGAAAACCTGAAGAAACCGTTGGCCAACGAGTTGCTGTTCGGTTCGCTGGTGGACGGCGGTTCCGTGAAGGTCGAGCTGGACAAGGACAAGAAACAGCTGACCTACCACTTCCTCAGCGCCGCCAAGCGCAAAGCGGACGAGGGCGCGGTGCACTAAGGCCGCCTTCAGGCAAAGAAAAAGCGATGCTTCGGCATCGCTTTTTTTATGGGTGAGATTCACCGTACAACAGAAACGAGTGAGCCCTCTCAGTTTACCTGCGCACCTGCAACCCGTTGTGTAACGTCGCTGCGGGGGTAAACGGAAAGGGCTCCCGAGGGATTACATCCTCGATGCCGCCAGCGTGTGGCGCGCGGTGAGCCGATTAACGGCTACGGAAGACAATGCGGCCTTTGCTCAGGTCGTACGGGGTCAGCTCAACAGTGACTTTGTCGCCCGTCAGGATGCGGATATAGTTTTTACGCATTTTACCGGAGATGTGTGCGGTTACCACGTGCCCGTTTTCCAATTCAACGCGGAACATGGTGTTCGGCAGCGTATCAAGAACGGTGCCCTGCATTTCAATATTGTCTTCTTTGGCCATCGAATCCTCTAGGTCTAACTACCTTAGTTTTTAACCGGCAAGATAATGCCGAAAAACCCCCATTATGTAAAGATGTGTCGGTGAACATTGCACCGTTTCCACCAATTAGTTTACTGGATAGGGCGGTTCAACCGGCTGTGGGGATATGACTTGCGGCTCCCAGCACGCCGGTGCCAAAGGCCGCCGTTGAAGGGTGCTGAGCTGCTGCAAGAATTGACGGCGCGGAATTTCACGCGCGCCAAGGCGGGCAGTGTGAGCGTTCAGCACCTGGCAGTCAATCAATTCCCCGCCATAAGCGGCAAAATGGCGGCAAAAGGCCATCAATGCGCATTTTGAGGCGTTGGTGACGCGGCTGAACATCGATTCGCCGCAGAACAACGCGCCCTGCGCTACGCCGTACATGCCGCCAACCAGTTGATCATCCTGCCATACCTCCACCGAGTGCGCGTAGCCGAGGCGATGAAGATGTTGATAGGCGCGCTGTACCTCCGGGCCGATCCAGGTGCCTTCATTCGGCCGGTGGGCGCAGGCGGCGATCACCGCGGCGAAGTCGTGATTAAGCGTGATGCGAAACGGATCGTGGCGAAGAAAGCGTTTCAGGCTGCGGTTGAGATGAAACTCGGCCGGGAACAGCACCGCACGCGGATCGGGTGACCACCACAGAATCGCTTCCCCCGGCGAGTACCAGGGGAAGATGCCGCGCTCGTAGGCTGCCAGCAGCCGCGGCGCCGTCAGGTCGCCGCCGATCGCCAGCAGGCCGTTGGGATCGCGCAGGGCGCCCTCAGGCGAGGGAAACGCCAGCGACTGGGGGGAAAGCTTAACGATGCGCATACAGGGTTTCTGCGTCCTCTACGGGCCGATTACGGCGCCAGGTTGCTGATACGGTTGCGAAAGCGGGCATAGCGGCCCTGCTGGCGCATTAGGGCGGCGTGATCGCCCTGTTCGACAATTTGGCCGTCATCCATTACGCAAATGCGGTCGAGATGTTCCAGACCGTACAGGCGGTGCGTCACCAGAATCAGCGTCTTGCCCTGACAATGCCGGCGCAGCAGCGCCAGGATCTGCTGTTCGGTTTCGGCGTCCAGCCCTTCGGTCGGTTCGTCAAGCAGCAGCAGCGGGGCCGGATGCAGCAGCGCGCGGGCGATGCCCAGACGGCGCTGTTCGCCGCCGGACAGCTGCCGGCCGCCTTCGCCGAGCCAGGCGTTCAGCCCGCCGTCGCCGGCCAGCAATTTGCCGAGCCCCACCTGCTGCAGGACGTCACTCAAATGAGCGTCGTCGGCATCCGGTGCGGCCAGCCGCAGGTTTTCCCGCAGCGTATCACTGAAGATATGCACTCGCTGGCTGACGACCGTGGTCATTCGACGCAGGGTGGTTTCATCATAATCCTCCAGCGGTTCGCCGTTGAGCAGAATTTTTCCGCCGTCGGTGCGCCAGGCGCGGGTCAGCAGCTGCAGCAGGGTGGACTTGCCGCAGCCGGTGCGGCCGAGCAAGGCGATGTGTTCGCCGGCCGCCACCTCAAGCGTGACGTCGCGCAGCACCGGCTGCGGCTGATCGGGGTAGGTGAAACTCAGCTGCCGCAGGCTGAGCTGCGCCCGGTCGGCGGCGGCCGGACCGGCGGCGGGGAAGGTGACTTCCGGCTGGCGATCGATGATCTGTTTGACCCGCGTGGCGGAGGCGATCACCTGGCCGAGGTGCTGGAAGGCGCCGGCCACCGGCATCAGCGCTTCGAACGACGCCAGCGCGGCGAAGACAAACAGCGCGATCAGCGCGCCGGGTTGGGTATCGCCGCCGATGCCGGCGGCGGTCAGCCACAGCAGCAGCGTCACTGTCAGCCCGCTGGCGAGGATCATCAGCGCCTGCGCCTTGCCGCTCAGCGAGGCTTGCTGCCACTGGCGGCGTTGCCACAGCTGTTCGGTGGCATTCAGCGTCTGGCGGAAGTCGTTGACGGCGCCGAACACCACCAGCTCCGCCTGCCCCTGCAGCCAGGCGGTCAGGTCGGTGCGGTATTGGCCGCGCAGGGCGGTGAGTTGCCCGCCGATCGGTTTGCCGGCGCGATAGAACACCGGCGGCACCAGCAGCAACAGCAGCAACAGAATGCCGCCCAGCGTCAGGGCGAGCGCAGGATCCAGCCAGCTCAGACCGTAGGTGACCACCAGGATCACCACCGCCGCGCTGATCAGCGGCGAGATCACCCGCAGATAAAGATGATCCAGCGTGTCCACGTCCGCCACCAGGCGGTTGAGCAGGTCGGCCTGGCGGAAACGGGCGATGCCGCCCGGCGTCAGCGGCAGGATCTTGCTGAAGGTGAACACCCGCAGGTGCGACAGCACGCGGAAGGTGGCGTCGTGGCTGACCACGCGCTCGGCGTAGCGCCCGGCGGTGCGGAAGATCGCCGCGCCGCGCACGCCGGCGGCGGGCAGCATGTAGTTGAAGGTCAGCAGACCCGCCAATCCGGCCAGCGAAGAGGCGGCCAGGAACCAGCCGGAGAGCGCCAGCAGGCCGATGCTGGCCAGCAGAGTGACGATCGCCAAAATGATGCCCAGGCTAATCAGCAGGCTATGGCGGCGATACAACGCCAAAAACGGCAGCAACACGCGCATGATTAAAGCTCCCCGCGGCGGTGGGCGATCAGAGTGGCGAACAGGCCCGGCTGAGCGCTGAGGGTGGCGTAATCGCCCTGCTGCACGATACGCCCGTTATCCATCACCCAAATCTGATCGTAGTCTTCGGTATCTTCCAACTGGTGCGTCACCAGCAGGGTGGTTTGCTGATGCGAAGCGGCATTCAACGCCTGCATCACCCGTTGTTCGCTATGGGCATCGAGGCTGGCGGCCGGTTCATCGAGCAGCAGCAAGCGGCGCGGGCCGATCAGCGCCCGGGCGACCGCCACGCGCTGCGCCTGGCCGACCGACAGGCGGGCGGCGTTATCGCCCACTTCGGTGTCGAGCCCCTGCGGCAGATACGGCAACAGCTCGCTGACGTAGGCGTGTTCCACCGCCTGCTGCAGCTGCGTTTCATCGGCCTGCGGGCAGCCCAGCAGGATATTGGCGCGCAAGGTTTGCGCCGGCAGGTGCGGGTTTTGCCCGACCCAGCTCAGCTGCTGCCTCCAGTTCTCTGCGGACAGGTCACGCAGTTCGATGCCGTTGACGGTCAACGATCCACGGTAGGGCAGGAAGCCGAGCAGCAGATTGAGCAGCGAACTTTTGCCGGCGCCGCTCAGCCCGACCAGCGCCACGCGCTGCTGCGGTTGCAGGGTGAAACTCAGCGGCCCGGCCAGCAACACGCCGTTCGGCGACAGAATTTCCAATTCGTTCGCCTGTAGCGTCAGCGGTTGATCGGCGGGCAGCTGCCGCGTGCCGTTGCCCATCTGCTCGCCTTCGGCGCTGAGGAAGGTTTCCAGCGCTTCCGCCGCGCCGACCGCCTGCGCTTTGGCATGGTAGAAGGTGCCGAGATCGCGCAGCGGTTGGAAAAACTCCGGCGCCAGAATCAGCACCAGAAAACCGGAAAACAGCGTTACGCCGAGGCCGTAGCTGCCGAAATTGAGTTCGCCGAGGTAAGAAAAGCCAAAGTACACCGCCACCACGGCGATGGAAATCGAAGCGAAGAATTCCAGCACGCCGGAAGAGAGGAAGGCCATGCGCAGCACTTCCATGGTGCGGCTGCGGAAGTCTTCGGAGGATTTGGCGATCTGCGCGGTTTCGGCCTGCGCGCGGTCGAACAGCCGCAGGGTGTCCAGGCCGCGCAGGCGGTCGAGGAAGTTGCCGCTCAATCGCGCCAGCGCCACGAAGTTGCGGCGGTTGGCGTCGGCGGCCCCCATACCGACCAGCGCCATGAACAGCGGGATCAGCGGCGCGGTCGCCAACAGAATCAAACCGGCGGCCCAATTGATCGGGAAGACGGCGATCAGGATCAGCAGCGGGATGAAGACCGCCAGATACATCTGCGGCAGATAGCGCGAGTAATAGTCCTGCATATCCTCGATCTGCTCGACGATGATGCTGGCCCAACTGCCCGCCGGTTTGCCCTGGATCCAGGCCGGGCCGAGCTGCTGCAGCTTATCCAGCACCTGCTGGCGCATGCGCTGACGGATCACCCGGCCACACAGGAAACCGACCCGCTCCCGCAGCCAGCTCAACAGCGCCCGCAATGCGAACGCGGCGGCCAGCCAGATAAACGAAGGGAGCAGCTGTTCGCGTGGGGTATGTTCGATGATCAGGGCGTGCAGCAGGCTGGCCAGCAGCCACGCCTGCGCCACGATCAGCAGGCCGCTGAACAGCCCCAACAGCATGGAAAGGCGCAGCCAACGCTGCGCCAACGAACTCTGGGTTTTAAGCCAACGGGTTAACTGTTGCTGTCTGGTTTTTTTCATCAGATATGCGTCTGCGTCGCCGGCGCCCGTTTGTTACGGGCTGGGTTAACGTACTGTTAAATAATAGTGTTTGGCGCAATCGGCGACAAACAAGCGAGGTCCCATGTTACCTCGTCACCCGGCAGACTGAAAATAATAAAGCGGCCAAATGTGGCTATAACAGACGCGAGAAGGGGGGCGGAGGGGGGAAACAAAAAAAGCGGCTCGAGAGCCGCTTTTTGCCGATGATGAAAACGTCTTAGCAGACTTCTGCGCCGGCGATGCCGTCCAGGTAACGTTCTGCGTCCAGCGCCGCCATACAGCCGGTGCCGGCGGAAGTGATCGCCTGACGGTAGACGTGATCCATCACGTCGCCTGCGGCGAAGACGCCGGGGATAGTGGTCTGGGTCGCATTGCCGTGAATGCCGGACTGTACCTTGATGTAGCCGTTTTCCAGCTCCAGCTGGCCGCCGAAGATGCCGGTGTTCGGGCTGTGGCCGATAGCGATGAACACGCCGGCCAGTTCCAGTTCACGGGTTTCGTTTTCCGCTTTGGTGCTGCGGATGCGCACGCCGGTCACGCCCATTTCATCGCCCAGCACTTCGTCCAGCGTATGGTCGGTGTGCAACACGATGTTGCCGCTTTTCACTTTTTCCATCAGCCGGTCGATCAGTATCTTCTCTGAGCGGAAGCTGTCGCGACGGTGGATCAGGTGAACCTCGGCGGCGATGTTGGACAGGTACAGCGCTTCTTCAACGGCGGTGTTGCCGCCGCCGACCACCGCGACTTTCTGGTTGCGGTAGAAGAAACCGTCGCAGGTCGCGCAGGCGGAAACGCCTTTGCCCTTGAAGGCGTCTTCGGAAGGCAGGCCAAGGTAGCGGGCGGAGGCGCCGGTCGCGATGATCAGCGCGTCGCAGCTGTATTCGCCGCTGTCGCCGAACAGGCGGAACGGACGCTGCTGCAGATCGACGCTGTTGATATGATCGAAGACGATTTCAGTTTGGAACTTCTCCGCGTGCTCGCGCATGCGCTCCATCAGCGCCGGACCGGTCAGGCCGTCGGCGTCGCCCGGCCAGTTTTCCACTTCGGTGGTGGTGGTCAGCTGGCCGCCTTGCTCCAGACCGGTGATCAGCACCGGATTCAGGTTGGCGCGCGCCGCGTAGACGGCGGCGGTGTAACCGGCCGGGCCGGAGCCCAGAATCAGTAATTTGCTATGTTTAGCCGTGCCCATGAATAACCTCTTTATTCCACAATGGCGGACAATGAAGCCGATTGTAGGGAAAATGGCGCAGTAAAAAAAGCGCCGGGCGACGTTGTTAACGATTTGTATGATAGTTGTCGCCTATTAATGCACCCGCTGTCGGCAAATCGTACGCCGAACGCAGAAATTTACCTTATCAAAGCCGCATTCGGCCGCCGAATCGCCAACCGCGCAAAAACGGCGCATTCTGCGGCTTCAGCCGCTCCCCGCGGGGGTTTATCTGCCAGCGATTCATAACCAAAAATGGGATGCAGACTTTTCGTGACGGTACGTTGTTCTGATTTTGCTTCTTTTACTTTGACAATCCGCTGCGCATTTGCGAAAACATCATAGGAAGAAGAAATTATCCCCGTAACACCAGCAAATCGTACGTATTTGCGCCGCGAGGCGGCAATGCGCGATGGGTGGGCGGAGCAGAGCGCGCAAGCGTTTGCTGATTTTTTCTCGACCTAAACGTCGTTACCTGCGTCGCGCGGGGTTGGACAGACAGGCTGCGCGGCGTGGAATGATGGTAGTGAAGAAGCATATGACAGGCATCGGGTCTTCGCTTGGAACGAACCCTTACACATTGACGTTGGCTAGGGTGTGGCAAGTGCACGGAAGAAAATAAGAGAGACAATAATAATGGCAGACAACAAGAAACGCCCGGGTAAAGATCTTGACCGTATCGACCGCAACATCCTGAATGAGCTGCAGAAGGATGGGCGTATTTCGAACGTCGAGCTTTCGAAGCGCGTGGGGTTATCCCCGACACCATGTTTGGAACGCGTGCGCCGTCTTGAGCGCCAGGGTTTCATTCATGGCTATACCGCATTGCTTAACCCGCATTATCTGGATGCGTCCCTGCTGGTTTTCGTGGAGATCACGCTGAACCGCGGCGCGCCGGATGTGTTTGAGCAATTCAACTCGGCAGTGCAGAAGCTTGAAGAGATTCAGGAGTGTCATCTGGTTTCCGGCGATTTCGACTACCTGTTGAAAACCCGCGTACCGGACATGTCGGCTTACCGCAAATTGCTGGGCGAAACCTTGCTGCGTTTGCCGGGGGTTAACGACACCCGTACCTACGTAGTGATGGAAGAAGTGAAACAGAGTAACCGTCTGGTTATCAAAACACGGTAAGGTGCAGGTGCAAAACCTGATTAAATTGGTTACACTCCTGTTTATTCATACAGTTTCGGCGCCGGGGCAGTTTCTCGGCGCTGTTGCTATGTCAGCTAACAGGAACCTGGAGAGCCTTTCTTGAGCCAGGAATATACAGAAGATAAAGAAGTTACCTTGAAAAGACTCAGCAGTGGCCGGCGTTTGCTGGAAGCTGTGCTTATCGTGGTAGCGATTTTTGCCGTTTACCTCATGGCTGCGCTGGTCAGTTTCAATCCGTCTGACCCAAGCTGGTCGCAGACCGCGTGGCATGAGCCGATTCACAATCTGGGCGGCGGTGTCGGGGCCTGGTTGGCCGATACGCTGTTCTTCACCTTCGGGGTGCTCGCCTACGCGATACCGCCGATCATGCTGGTCTTGTGCTGGGCGGCTTATCGCCAACGCAGCAACAGAGACTACATCGACTATTTCGCGCTTTCCCTGCGCCTGATCGGCACCTTGGCGTTAGTGCTCACCTCCTGCGGGCTGGCGGCGCTGAACGTCGACGATCTCTATTACTTCGCTTCCGGTGGCGTGATCGGCAGCCTGCTGAGCAACGCCATGTTGCCGTGGTTCAACGGCATCGGCGCTACGCTGGCGCTGCTGTGCGTATGGGCGGCGGGGTTGACGCTGTTTACCGGCTGGTCCTGGCTGGTGATCGCCGAGAAGATCGGCGGGGCGGTGTTGGGCGTCGCGACGGTGATGACCAATCGCTCACGTCGCGAAGAGCGCTATTTTGAGGATGACGAGCGTTACGTTGACGACGAGCCTGAGCAGGCAGGGAAGGGCGCCGCCGCAGCGGTTGCCGCGACCGCCGCCGGAGCCGCGGCCGCCGATGACGACGTGCTGTTCTCCGCGCCTTCGGTCACCGAAAGCGCCAAAGCGGCGGCGGAAGACGCCGCCGATCCGTTGCTCAGCGGCCTGCGCGCCGACGATGACGAGCTTGAAGCAGAAGCCGCACCCATCGCGCCGGCGGCTTCGCCTGCACCGGCGGTGAAGGCAGAGATCCACGAGCCCGTTGCTGCGCCGATCGCCGCTCAGGCGCCGTCGGTAACGGTGGCGCCGGCCGCGCCGGCCTCGGTCAATCAGCACCCGGTGAGCGCCCCGGCGCAAGACGCTACGCCGCCGCTGTATTCCTTCGAGATCCCGGAAGAAACGCCTGCGCCTAAGGCGACGCGTCCTGTCGATCCTTATCAGGATGACGATGAGCCGCGCCTTGGCAACTGGCAAGAGCCGGTCGCGCCGCAGCCGCCGGCGCGTTCTCCCTTTGATTTTACCGCCGCACAGCGTGACAGCGTCGACATCGGCAGTTCGAGCGGTTTCAGCGCCACCGGCGCCAAACCGCAGCCGGATACGGCGGCAGCCGCTGCTGCTGCGGGCGTCGCAGCGGCGACCTTTATGCCGGCCTTCACGGCGACCAGTGACGGCAATCCGCAGGTTAAGCAGGGCATCGGCCCTGAGCTGCCGCGGCCGAATCCGGTGCGCATCCCGACCCGTCGCGAACTGGCTTCCTACGGCATCAAGCTGCCTTCACAGCGTGCGGCCGAACAGGAACAGCGCCAGACAGAGGCGGAGCCTCAGCAGCCGGCGGCGGTGAACCCGCAGGACGAAGAGGCGCTACAGGAAGCCGCGCTGCGTCAGGCGTTTGCCGAGCAGCAAAGCCAGCGCTATGGCGAAAGCTACGCGCCTGAGCAACAAGATGACGAGAGCGCATTGCAGGAAGCCGAGCTGAGCAAGGCGTTTGCCGAGCAGCAGCACCAACGCTACGGCGAAGGCTATCAACAGGACGACGAAGAGGCGCAGCAAGAGGCCGCGCTGCGCCAGGCGTTTGCCGAGCAGCAGCAGGCGCGCTACGGCCAGCAAGCATCTGCTCCGCAGGCGCCGGCCGCCAGCCCGATCGATACCCGCAATGCTTTCAGCTTCTCGCCGATGGCGGATCTGGTGGACGATGGCCCGAGCGAGCCGATGTTCACGCTGTCCCCGCAGCTTGAAGAGCGCATTGAACAGCAAAGCGAGCAAGAGGACGATGTGCCGTTCGGTCAGTTTGAGCCGGCGGCGCCGGCTGCCCAACCTCAGCAATCGCACCCGCAGCCTCAACAATACCAGCAGCCGCAGCAACAGCAGCATCAACAGCCGTCGCAGCAGCAATATCAGCAGCCGCAGCAACAGCAGTATCAACAGCCGTCGCAGCAGCAATATCAGCAGCCGCAGCAACAGCAGTATCAACAGCCGTCGCAGCAGCAATATCAGCAGCCACAGCAACCGGCGCAGCAGCAGCCTCAGCAAGCTCAGGCAGAGCAACATCCTGCGATGGACAGTCTGATTCACCCGTTCCTGATGCGCAACGATCAGCCGCTGCAGAAGCCGACCACGCCGCTGCCGACGCTGGATCTGTTGACCGAGGCGCCGAAAGAGGTGGAGCCGGTCGATTCCTTCGCGCTGGAACAGAAGGCGCGCTTGGTGGAGGCCAGCCTGGCCGATTACCGCGTGAAAGCCGACGTGGTGGACATCCTGCCGGGGCCGGTCATCACCCGCTTCGAGCTGGATCTGGCGCCGGGCGTTAAAGCGGCGCGCATTTCCAACCTGTCGCGCGATCTGGCGCGCTCGCTGTCGACTTCGGCGGTGCGCGTGGTGGAAGTGATCCCCGGCAAGCCTTATGTCGGTCTGGAGCTGCCGAACGCCAAACGGCAAACGGTGTATCTGCGTGAAGTGCTGGATTGCCCTGCTTTCCGTGACAATCCGTCGCCGCTGTCCATCGTATTGGGTAAAGACATCTCCGGCGAACCGGTCGTGGCCGATCTGGGCAAAATGCCGCACTTGCTGGTCGCCGGTACCACCGGTTCCGGTAAGTCGGTCGGGGTCAACGCCATGATCCTGAGCATCTTGTATAAGGCCACGCCGAAAGAAGTGCGCTTTATCATGATCGACCCGAAAATGCTGGAACTGTCGGTTTACGAAGGCATTCCACACCTGTTGACCGACGTGGTCACCGACATGAAAGACGCCGCCAACGCGCTGCGCTGGTGCGTGGGTGAAATGGAACGCCGCTACAAGCTGATGTCTGCCCTGGGCGTGCGTAACCTGGCCGGCTACAACGAGCGCGTCGATCAGGCCGAAGCGATGGGGCGTCCGATCCCGGATCCATTCTGGAAGCCGACCGACAGCATGGACATCACGCCGCCGGTGTTGGAGAAAGAGCCGTACATCGTGGTGATGGTCGACGAATTCGCCGATCTGATCATGACGGTCGGCAAGAAGGTCGAAGAGCTGATCGCTCGCCTGGCGCAGAAAGCGCGTGCGGCGGGCATCCATCTGGTGCTGGCGACCCAGCGTCCGTCGGTGGATGTGATCACCGGCCTGATCAAGGCCAACATTCCGACGCGCATCGCCTTTACCGTGTCGAGCAAGATCGACTCCCGCACCATCCTCGATCAGGGGGGCGCCGAGTCCTTGCTGGGTATGGGTGACATGCTCTATCTGGCGCCGAACTCCTCGATCCCGGTGCGCGTGCATGGCGCATTCGTGCGCGATCAGGAAGTGCACGCGGTGGTCAAGGATTGGAAAGCGCGCGAGCGGCCCCAATATAAAGAGGGCATTCTCAGCGGCGGCGAAGACGGCGAGGGCGGTGCCGGTGGCGGGATGGACGGCGACGAAGAGCTGGATCCGTTGTTTGACCAGGCGGTGGATTTCGTGGTGGATAAACGCCGCGCCTCCATCTCCGGCGTACAGCGCCAGTTCCGCATCGGCTATAACCGCGCGGCGCGCATCATCGAACAGATGGAGGCGCAGGGCATCGTCAGCGAGCAGGGGCATAACGGCAACCGCGAGGTGCTGGCGCCGCCGCGGCACGATTGATGGTCGCTTAGCCATTGCAATTTAATAAGAAAGGGCCGCTTAAGCGGCCCTTGTGCAAAGAAGCGTAAACCCGTTTCTTCTCGGAACATTGGCCTACCGGCCGATCGCCGGCTTCAGGTAAAGTAACGGGAGTAAAGGGTTGATTGACCCGCACGGCGTCGCCCTGCGGTTAACGCATTTCATAAGGTATCTGGAATAATGAAAAAACTGTTAGTTGCCTGCTGTCTGCTTTCGGGATTCGCTTCTACCTCCGTGCTGGCCGACGCCGCACAGGATCTGCAAAGTCGCCTGGCGAAGGTGAACAGTTTCCACGCCAGCTTCTCGCAAACCGTGACCAGCGCCGAAGGCGCCGCGGTGCAACAGGGTGAAGGCGAGCTGTGGGTGAAGCGGCCGAACCTGTTCAACTGGCACATGACGTCACCCGATGAGAGCGTGCTGGTCTCCGATGGTCAAACCCTGTGGTTTTACAACCCGTTCGTCGAGCAGGTGACGGCGACCTGGTTGAAGAACGCCACCGGCAATACGCCGTTTATGCTGATTACCCGCAATAATGCCAGCGACTGGAAACAGTACAACGTGAAGCAAAAGGGCGATGATTTTGAATTAACGCCGAAATCCGCCAGCGGCAACCTGAAGCAATTCGCCATCAGCGTGACCAACAGCGGCACCATCCGCAGCTTCGCCGCGGTGGAGCAGGATGGCCAGCGTAGTGCTTATACGCTGAAAAGCCAGCAGAACGTCGCCGCCGATCCGGCCAAATTCAAATTTACCCCGCCGAAGGGGGTGACGCTGGACGACCAGCGCCAGTGAGGTGCAAGTGAGTAATAATCTGTCGCTCGATTTTTCCCAGAACGAGTTCCAGCCGTTGGCCGCGCGCATGCGGCCGACCACGCTGGCGCAGTATATCGGCCAGCAACACCTGCTGGCCGCCGGCAAGCCGCTGCCGCGCGCCATTGAGGCCGGGCAACTGCACTCGATGATTTTATGGGGGCCGCCGGGCACCGGGAAGACGACGTTGGCAGAGCTGATCGGCCGTTATGGCCAGGCGGATGTCGAACGGATCTCTGCCGTGACCTCCGGCATCAAGGAGATCCGCGAGGCGATTGAGCGGGCGCGGCAAAACCGCGACGCCGGCCGCCGCACCATCCTGTTCGTCGACGAAGTGCACCGCTTTAACAAAAGCCAGCAGGACGCTTTCCTGCCACATATCGAAGACGGCACCATCACCTTTATCGGCGCCACCACCGAAAACCCGTCGTTCGAACTGAACTCGGCGCTGTTGTCCCGCGCCCGCGTTTACCTGCTGAAGGCGCTGACCGCCGAAGATATCGGCCAGGTGCTGGATCAGGCGATGAGCGACAAGGCGCGCGGCTTTGGCAATCAGAACGTCGAGCTGCCCGCGGAAACGCGCCGCCTGCTGTCGGAGTTGGTGGGCGGCGATGCGCGCCGGGCGCTGAACAGCCTGGAAATGATGGCGGACATGGCGGAGATCGATGCCAAAGGCGTGCGGGTGCTGACGCCGGAGTTGCTGAAAGAGGTGTCGGGCGAGCGCAGCGCGCGCTTCGACAACAAGGGCGATCGTTATTACGACCTGATTTCCGCGCTGCATAAATCAGTGCGCGGTTCGGCGCCGGACGCCGCGCTGTACTGGTATGCGCGCATCATTACCGCCGGCGGCGATCCGCTCTATGTGGCGCGCCGTCTGTTGGCGATTGCCTCTGAAGACGTGGGCAACGCCGATCCGCGCGGCATGCAGGTGGCGATCGCCGCCTGGGATTGCTTCACCCGCGTGGGGCCGGCCGAGGGCGAACGCGCCATCGCGCAGGCGATTGTTTACCTGGCCTGCGCGCCGAAAAGCAATGCGGTTTACACCGCGTTCAAGGCCGCCATGCGCGATGCCAAAGAGCAGGCCGATTATGACGTGCCGGAGCACATGCGCAACGCGCCGACCAAGCTGATGAAGGAGATGGGGCTGGGGGCGGAATACCGTTACGCCCACGACGAACCCAACGCCTACGCCGCCGGCGAGAACTATTTCCCGCCCGAAATGGCCCATACGCGCTACTACCAACCGACCTCGCGCGGGCTGGAAGGGAAAATCGGCGAAAAGTTGGCATGGCTGGCTGAGCAGGATCAAAATAGCCCGACAAAACGCTACCGCTAGCGTGGCCGTTGCGGTAAGGTTAGCGGGTATCACTCTTCTTTTATGCGGCTATAAATCAGCCGCATAGAACAACAACACTTCTTTCAATAACAACAAGCACAGGATTAGCATGCTCGATCCCAATCTGCTGCGTAATGAGCTAGACGCAGTCGCCGTCAAACTGGCTCGCCGAGGCTTTAAACTCGATCTGGATCTGCTGCGTTCGCAGGAAGAACGCCGCAAAGTTCTGCAGGTAGAAACTGAAACGCTGCAAGCGGAACGCAACTCCCGATCGAAATCCATCGGCGCGGCCAAAGCGCGTGGGGAAGACATCGAGCCGCTGCGTCGCGAAGTGAACGAGCTGGGTGACAAGCTGGATGCCGCCAAGGCGGCGCTGGATGCGCTGCAAAGCGAGATCCGCGATTACGCTCTGACGCTGCCTAACCTGCCGGACGACGCGGTGCCGGATGGTAAAGACGACAGCGAAAACCTGGAAGTCACCCGCTGGGGCGAACCGCGCCAGTACGACTTCGCGGTGCGCGATCACGTCGATCTGGGCGAAATGGCCGGCGGGCTGGATTTTGCCGCCGCGGTTAAGCTGACCGGTTCGCGTTTCGTGGTCATGAAAGGGCAAATCGCCCGCATGCACCGCGCGCTGTCCCAGTTCATGCTGGATCTGCACACCGAGCAGCACGGCTACCTGGAGGCCTACGTACCTTATTTGGTCAACCACGCCACGCTGTATGGCACCGGCCAACTGCCGAAGTTCGGCGAAGATCTGTTCCATACCCGCCCGCTGGAAGAAGAAGCCGACAGCAGCAACTACGCGCTGATCCCAACGGCGGAAGTGCCGCTGACCAACCTGGTGCGCGACGAGATCGTGGAAGAGGAAACTCTGCCGCTGAAGATGACCGCGCACACGCCATGCTTCCGTGCGGAAGCCGGTTCTTACGGTCGCGATACCCGCGGTTTGATCCGCATGCACCAGTTCGACAAGGTCGAGATGGTGCAGATCGTCCGTCCGGAAGATTCGATGGATGCCCTGGAAGAGCTGACCGGCCACGCGGAAAAAGTGCTGCAGCTGCTGAACCTGCCTTACCGCAAAGTGCTGCTGTGCACCGGCGATATGGGCTTCGGCGCATGCAAGACCTACGATCTGGAAGTGTGGCTGCCGGCGCAGAACACCTACCGCGAGATCTCGTCCTGCTCCAACATGTGGGACTTCCAGGCGCGTCGCATGCAGGCGCGTTGCCGCAGCAAGGCCGACAAGAAGCCGCGTCTGGTTCACACGCTGAACGGCTCCGGCCTGGCGGTCGGCCGCACGCTGGTGGCGGTGCTGGAAAACTACCAGCAGGCCGACGGTCGCATTCAGGTGCCTGAAGTGCTGCGTCCTTATATGGGCGGCCTGGAATACATCGGCTAAACGGCAAGCTACGAGAAAAAAGCGCCTGCGGGCGCTTTTTTTATGTCGAGAATTCAGTCTGTCGCCAGCGCGTAGGCCTGTTTAATGTAGTCTGCCAGATGCTTGCTTTTCACCTCGGCGAGCGAGTGGAGCTTGATGTGCCGCCGATATTGGCCGTTGCCTTCAAGTTGCTGATAGCGATCTTCCAGTCGGTGCCCTTGGCCGAATTCCACCGTGACGTGACTGCGGTAGGCGAAAACGCCGCAGAAAAATTGAGTATGCGAGAACATGATGCCGCCGTATTTGACCGATTCGGTGACGCCACTGCCGCTCGCCGTGGCGACCCGGCGCACCTGTTGTACGATCTCCAGCAGCTCGCCGTGCGTGCTGCCGATGTCTGCCAGCAAGGTCTCGACCGCCGCATTATTTGCCTGACTCATCTCGCTTCTCCGTCGTTAAATCCGCTCTGCGCTGAGCATAGCGCTTTTTCAGCCGCTTAGCCGGAAACAAATCGTGCGCTGGAATGATAAGAGGCGATTGACTTTTTTATCGCCAGTGGCATGATGCGCGCACTCTCATTGCGCGTTCGGTCACAATTTCACTATGTCCGCATACTCCCGCCCAGTGCTCCTATTGCTCTGCGGCCTTTTGCTGCTCACGGTATCCATTGCCGTTTTGAATACGTTAGTGCCGCTTTGGTTAACCCATGCCCAGCTGTCAACCTGGCAGGTGGGCATGGTCAGCTCCTCTTATTTCAGCGGCAACCTGTTGGGCACGTTGGTGGCGGGCAGACTGATCCAGCGCGTCGGCTTTACCCGCAGCTATCATCTTTCTTGTCTGGTGTTCGCCGCGGCGACCGCCGGCATGGTGCTGTCGATCGATTTCTGGAGCTGGCTGGGCTGGCGCTTCTTCGCCGGCGTCGGTTGCGCCTGGATCTGGGTGATCGTGGAGAGCGCGCTGTTGCGCAGCGGTAACCTGAGCAACCGTGGCCAGCTGCTGGCGGCCTATATGATTGTCTATTACCTCGGTACGGTGACCGGCCAATTGCTGTTGAGCATGACCTCGACCGAATTGCTGCACGTGGTGCCGTGGGTGACCGCCATTGTGATCAGCGCGATGTTGCCAATGCTGTTCGCGCGGGTCAACCGCCATGAAGACGAGCCGCAGCAGGCGGCAGTATGGACAATGTTGAGACGCCGCAGCGCGCGCCTCGGCATCAACGGCTGCATCATCTCCGGCATCGTGCTCGGTTCGCTGTATGGCCTGATGCCGCTGTATCTCTCCCATCAGGGCATGAGTGACGCCAACGTGGGTTACTGGATGGCGCTGCTGGTCAGCTCCGGCATCGTCGGGCAATGGCCGGTCGGGCGCCTGGCCGATCGTTACGGGCGCCTGCTGGTGCTGCGCATTCAGGTGTTCGTGGTGATCCTCGCCAGCGTGGCGATGCTCGGCAACTACGCCATGGCGCCTTGGCTGTTCATCCTCGGCTGCGCCGGCTTTACCCTGTATCCGGTGGCGATGTCCTGGGCCTGTGAGAAGGCAATGCCGCACGAACTGGTGGCGATGAACCAGGCGCTGCTGATGAGTTACACCATCGGCAGCCTGCTGGGCCCATCGATGACGGCGCTGCTGATGCAGAACTATTCCGATCGCGTGCTGTTTGTGATGATCGCCGCCGTGGCGCTGGTTTACCTGCTGATGCTGCTGAAAAAGCAGAAGCCGGATCGCCATCACACGCCGTTCGCCGCCGCCTGAGCATAAAAAAACCGGCCATGAGCCGGTTTTTCTTTTGGCGTGCGCCAATCAGTAAATCACTTTGTGGCCGTAGCTTTCCAGGATGCCTTTGACGCGATCCATGGTCTCGGCCTTCGGCGGATGTACGCCGTCCAGTTTGTACTCTTCCCCCATCGCTATCCATTTGTGCTTGCCCAGCTCGTGGTAAGGCAGCAGCTCGATTTTCTCGATGTTGGTCATGTCTTTGGTGAACTCGCCCAGCAGGTGCGCCGATTTATCGTCGTCTGACCAGCCCGGCACCACCACGTAACGGATCCAGGTGCGCTGGTTGCGTTTCGCCAGATAGCGGGCGAATTCCAGCGTGCGGTGGTTGGAGACGCCGACCAGATTCTGGTGGATCTCGTCGTTCATCTGTTTCAGATCCAGCATCACCAGATCGGTGGTGTCCAGCAATTCGTCGATCACCGGATCGTAGCGGCGCACGAAGCCATTGGTGTCCAGGCAGGTGTTGATGCCTTCGGCATGGCAGGCGCGGAACCAGTCGCGCACGAATTCAGCCTGCAGGATCGCCTCGCCGCCGGACGCGGTCACGCCACCGCCGGAAGCGTTCATGAAGTGGCGGTAGGCCACCGCGTCTTTCATCAGCTCTTCGACGGTCACTTCTTTGCCGCCGTGGGTGTCCCAGGTGTCACGGTTATGGCAATAGAGGCAGCGCATCAGGCAGCCCTGGAAGAAGACGATAAAGCGGATCCCGGGCCCATCGACGGTGCCGCAGGATTCGAAGGAGTGGATGCGACCAGTTACTGACATTGCGGGGTTTTCTCCAATATGGACTGTCAAACGCAGTCTAAAAATAGGCGCGTGGCCGCCGGCCAGGTATCTGCGATGCAGCGGCGGGGGATCCGCCACCGGGGGTAATGATGCCTGTCGGCCGGTCAGTTGCCGGATAACTGTTTTGCCGGCTATCCATTTAAGTATAGATGTCCGGCAAAACAGACTCGTACAGAGTCAGGGGAGAGCGGTGGGAGAAAAGGGCCGGCAGAACCGGCCCTGACGTTGGCACCGGGCGGTTTCCCGCCCGGTCGGCGTTATTACATCGTTTGAGTGAAGGTACGAGTAATGACGTCCTGCTGTTGCTCTTTGGTCAGCGAGTTGAAGCGCACGGCGTAACCGGAGACGCGGATGGTCAGCTGAGGGTATTTCTCAGGGTTTTCCATCGCGTCCAGCAGCATTTCGCGGTTCATCACGTTGACGTTCAGGTGCTGACCGCCTTCGATGGAGGCTTCATGATGGAAGTAACCATCCATCAGGCCCGCCAGGTTGGCTTTACGCACGTCGTCGTCTTTACCCAGCGCGTTAGGCACGATGGAGAAGGTGTAGGAGATCCCGTCTTTCGCGTAGGCAAACGGCAGTTTGGCTACCGAGGTCAGGGAGGCTACTGCGCCTTTCTGGTCGCGGCCGTGCATCGGGTTGGCGCCTGGGCCGAACGGTGCGCCGGCGCGGCGGCCATCCGGGGTGTTACCGGTTTTCTTGCCGTACACCACGTTGGAGGTGATGGTCAGTACGGACTGAGTCGGTACCGCGTTGCGGTAGGTGCGCAGTTTCTGAATTTTCTTCATGAAACGTTCCACCAGGTCGCAGGCGATGTCATCGACGCGGGCGTCGTTGTTACCGAACTGCGGATACTCGCCTTCCACTTTGAAGTCGATAGCCAGGCCGTCTTCGTCGCGAATGGTGGTGACTTTCGCGTACTTGATGGCGGACAGGGAGTCGGCCGCAACGGACAGACCGGCGATGCCGCAAGCCATGGTGCGATAAACGTCACGGTCATGCAGCGCCATCAGCGCAGCTTCGTAGCTGTACTTGTCGTGCATGTAGTGAATGATGTTCAGCGCGGTCACGTACTGCTTGGCCAGCCAATCCATAAAGTGATCCATGCGCGCCATGACTTTGTCATAGTCCAGCACTTCGTCCATCATCGGCGCTTCTTTCGGGCCGACCTGCATTTTCAGTTTTTCGTCAACGCCGCCGTTGATGGCGTACAGCATGGTTTTCGCCAGGTTGGCGCGGGCGCCGAAGAACTGCATTTGTTTGCCGACGATCATCGGGCTGACGCAGCAAGCGATGGCATAGTCATCGTTGTTGAAGTCAGGGCGCATCAGGTCGTCGTTTTCGTACTGAACGGAAGAGGTGTCGATGGACACTTTCGCCGCGAATTTCTTGAAGTTCAGCGGCAGCTTCTCAGACCACAGGATGGTCATGTTCGGCTCCGGAGACGGCCCCATGGTGTACAGGGTGTTCAGGAAGCGGAAGCTGTTTTTGGTGACCAGGGTACGGCCGTCGACGCCCATACCGGCCAGGGACTCAGTCGCCCAGATTGGGTCGCCGGAGAACAGCTCATCGTACTCAGGGGTACGCAGGAAGCGCACCATACGCAGTTTCATCACCAGGTGGTCGATCAGTTCCTGCGCTTGTTCTTCGGTCAGTTTGCCCGCCTTGATGTCGCGTTCGATGAACACGTCGAGGAAGGTGGACACGCGGCCGAAGGACATGGCGGCGCCGTTCTGGGATTTCACCGCGGCCAGGTAGCCGAAGTAGGTCCACTGCACCGCTTCTTGCGCGCTGGTGGCCGGGCCGGAGATGTCGTAGCCGTATTTGGCGGCCATCTCTTTGATCTGAGCCAGAGCACGGTGCTGTTCAGCGATCTCTTCGCGCAGCTGGATGGTCATTTCCAGGTCTTCGCCGTTTTCCAGTTTTTCCTGCAGCGATTTGAACTGGTTCAGTTTGTCGGCCATCAGGAAGTCGATGCCGTACAGCGCCACGCGGCGGTAGTCGCCGATGATGCGGCCGCGGCCGTAGGCGTCTGGCAGACCGGTCAGCACGCCGGATTTACGGCAGTTCAGGATGTCTTTGGTGTAAACGTCGAATACGCCCTGGTTGTGGGTTTTACGGTATTCGGTGAACACTTTTTTCAGCTGCGGATCCAGCTCGCGGCCGTACACTTTGCACGAACCTTCGACCATTTTGATGCCGCCGAACGGGATCAGCGCGCGTTTCAGAGGGGCGTCGGTCTGCAGACCCACGATGGTTTCCAGCTCTTTGGCGATGTAACCCGCGTCGTGAGAAATGATGGTTGAAGCAACGTTGGTGTCGAAATCAACCGGCGCATGAGTGCGGTTTTCCAGTTTGATCCCTTCCATAACCTTGTCCCACAAGGTGGTGGTGGCTTGAGTTGCGCCAGCCAGGAAGGATTCGTCACCTTCATAAGGCGTGTAGTTTTTCTGGATGAAGTCACGAACGTTGACTTCATTCTGCCAGTCACCCTTGCTGAAACCTTCCCAAGCGTTGGCTAATTTCTCGTTAAGTTCGGTCATTGTACACCTACCTTTGATTGTGGATTTCTAACTCTGCGCGCGGTAACTCACAGCTTAGTGCTGCTCGCGGCCCCCGCGCAGATAAATTACCCAGTAAGTCAACCCAACCAGCAGACCGCCGCCGATGATGTTACCGAGGGTGACCGGAATCAGGTTGTCGATGATGAAGTTGCTTACTGTCAGATGAGCGAATTGCTCAGGTACCGCCCCTACGGCTTGCCAGAACTCCGGCGTGGCGAAGTGTTTGACCACGATGCCCATAGGGATCATAAACATGTTGGCGATGCTGTGTTCGAAGCCGCTGGCGACAAACATCCCGACCGGCAGCACCATGGCGAGCATCTTGTCGGTCAGGGTGCGGCCGGAGTAGCTCATCCAGACCGCCAGGCAGACCATCAGGTTAGCCAGAATGCCGAGGCAGACGGCTTCGATGAAGGTGTGATGCAGCTTATGGTCTGCGGTTTGCAGGACATTCAGGCCCCACTGGCCGTTGGCGACCATATACTCGCCGGAGAACCAGATCAGCGCCACGAAGAACAGCGCGCCGACCAGGTTGCCGAGATAAACGTTCAGCCAGTTGGCGCCCAGCTGGCCCCAACTGATGCGGCCGCTGGCCTTGGCGATGACGATAAGTACGGTAGAAGTGAACAGGTCGGCGCCCGACACCACCACCAGCATTAACCCGAGAGAGAAGCAGATGCCGCCGACCAGTTTCGCCAGCCCGAAAGGTACGCCGGCGGTGCCGGTGGTCGCCGTGATGTAGAAGACGAAGGCGATGGAAATGAAGACACCGGCGGTGATCGCCAAATAAAACGTTTTCAGCGGATGTTTGGTGGCTTTATACACGCCGGCATCTTCAGCGATTTTCGCCGTTGCTGCAGGTAAAATCAGATCGAAGGGGCTGTCAGTTTTCAAACTAACTCTCGCTCTTAAGGGTTAAAACAACGCAATGAGATACTAGCAAAGCAGTATAGGGGAAAATTTGATTTGGATCATAAGGCGGGGAAGTAGAGCGGCGAAATGACGTGTTTTTTGTGTGGTTTTTATGGTTAATTTATTGATTTTTAATGAAAAACATTTTTTTAATGTTTGCAAATTTTTTTGAATCCACCGAATGGTCGGCATAGAGTAAAGTTAAATTTTTAGGCGTTTTGTCGCCGCGCGGCGCTGAAAGTTTAATTATCGGTTAATTATTATTTCACCGTCCGGCAACAATTGACGGTTTATTTATTTTTATGGCCGTTTAACCGCCTATTTCCTGGCAAAAAAATAAAACCGAATGCGTTGAAATAAACCGCAAAAATGAAAACGCCGCAACGGAGTGCGGCGTTTGGCAACAGGGGTACTCCCAAAGTGGTGGCACCCCCTGATGATGCTTAGGCCTTGGCCCAGTGGCGGCGTTTGGCCGCCTGCAGCTTCTCGTAAGCCACCAGCAGCGCCTGATGCGCCGGCAGCGCCTTCAGATCGGCATCGACGGCGAACAGCCCGTTGAAGCGCTCTTCACCGCTGATGGCGGCGGAGGCGGCGTCGACCGCTTCCTGGCCGTACATTTTCACGAACGCGGTATAGTATTGCGCCGCTTCGCGTTCAGGCTCCTGCGCCAGCAGCAGCAGCGTTTGCAGGCAGCGGTAGTAGTTGCTGCGCGCCGGGCTCAGTACCGAGGCGTTGAAGTCCTGCGTCCATTCGGTCCAGATCAGCGCCTGATCCAGATCGCCGCCCGCCAGCGCCAGCATCGACTTCAGCTCGCCCACGCGCAGGGTATGCCAGGCGTTGTCTTTGCCGCTGGCAATGCCCAGCAGTTCGCGTACGCGGGTGAAATCGTCCAGCCCTTCGTCGTCCAGCTGCTCGATCAGCGCCAGGTATTCTTCCGGCTCCCACTCGCTGCCCGGCAGCGCCAGCAGCGTATCGCGCAGGTGCGCGCCCATGCTGTTGTTGGCCAGCAGCAGGTCTTCCGCCGGGTAGATATCGGACATGCCCGGCACGATGATGCGGCAAGCGTAGACGCCCAGGTGCTCGTAGTCGGCGATGTACACTTCCGCGTCTTCCTTGTCGAAGATGCTCATCAGGGTGGCGAACTCTTCCTGCGTGCTGCCGCTGAAGTTCCAGTCAACGAACGGGTAATCGGCATCCTGTTTGAACAGATCCCAGGAGATCAGGCCGCTGGAGTCGATGAAGTGCGTTTCCAGGTTGGTGTGTTCCGCCACTTCTTCGTCATCGAAGGTCGGCGCGGTGAACACGTCGAGATCTTTCAGGCTGCGGCCCTGCAGCAGTTCGGTTACCGTGCGCTCCAGCGCCACGCCGAAGTCCGGATGCGCGCCGAATGAAGCGAAGCAGGTGCCGTTGGTCGGGTTGAACAGCACCACGCAGATCACCGGGTAGTTGCCGCCCAGCGAGGCGTCATAGGAGAGGATCGGGAAACCTTCCTCTTCCAACTTGGCGATGGCCTCCACCACGCCCGGGTAGCGGTTCAGCACTTCGTCCGGGATCGCCGGCAGGCTGATGGATTCGGCGATGATGCGGTTTTTCACATAACGCTCGAACACTTCCGACAGACCCTGCACGCGCGCTTCGTTGGCGGTGTTGCCGGCGGACATACCGTTGGAAACATACAGGTTGCCGATGATATTCATCGGGATGTACACGGTTTGCTGGTCGGACTGACGGGTAAACGGCAGCGCGCACACGCCGCGATCGGCGTTGCCGGATTGCAGATCGACCAGATCGCTGGCGCTCAGCTCTTGCTGCGGATCGTAGAAGGCGTGCAGGCGTTCGTCGAGGATGCCGGCCGGCAGCGCGTCGTCTTCAGGGATCGGGAACCATTTCTCATTCGGGTAGTGCACGAAGTCGCCTTCGGCGATCTGCCGGCCCAGATAGAAATCGGCAAAGAAGTAGTTGGTGGACAGGCGCTCGAAATATTCACCCAGCGCGGAGGCCAGCGCGGCTTTTTTGCTGGCGCCTTTGCCGTTGGTGAAGCACAGCGGGCAATCGCGATCGCGAATGTGCACCGACCACACGTGCGGCACCGGGTTCAGCCAGGAGGCTTCTTCGATGTTGAAACCGAGGTCGCTCAGTTTCTGCTGGAAACGGGCGATGGAGTCTTCCAGGGCGGCGTCTTTACCGGGGATAAAAGTTTGCGTCATTGTCTTCACTTTTTGCGCGTACTAAAAACGCGCAATGATACGGGGTTTTACGCTGGAGCTCCACGTATTCCTAAAGCGGTGGCAAAGTCACAGTTTTTTTAAGGATAAAGGCCATAATTCAGCGAGTTATCTGTCACGGAGAAATCTAATGAAATCAGTGAAACTCAGCGTGTTAACCCTCTTGTTGACCGGCGTCAGCGCTTCGGCGCTGGCGCTGCCCAACATCACCCTGCTGGCGACCGGCGGTACCATTGCCGGCGGCGGCGATTCGGCGACGAAATCCAACTATACCGCGGGCAAGCTGGGCGTCGAGGCGCTGGTCGATGCGGTGCCGGCGCTGAAAAACATCGCCAACGTGCGGGGGGAGCAGGTGGTGAACATCGGCTCGCAGGACATGAACGATCAGGTCTGGCTGACGCTGGCGAAGAAAATTGACGCCGACTGCGGCAAAACCGACGGCTTCGTCATCACCCACGGTACCGATACGCTGGAAGAGACGGCCTATTTCCTCGATCTGACGGTGAAGTGCGACAAGCCGGTGGTGCTGGTCGGGGCGATGCGGCCGGCGACGGCGATGAGCGCCGACGGCCCGTTCAACCTGTATAACGCGGTGGTGACGGCGGCGGATCCGCAATCGGCCAACCGCGGGGTGCTGGTGGCGATGAACGACACCGTGCTGGACGCGCGCGACGTCACCAAGACCAATACCACCGCCGTGCAGACCTTCCAGTCGCCGAACTTCGGCCCGCTGGGGTACATCCACAACGGCAAGATCGATTACCAGCGTTCGCCGCAGCGCAAGCATACCCGGGAGACGCCGTTCGACGTCAGCAAGCTGAACGAGCTGCCGAAGGTCGGCATCGTCTACAACTACGCCAACGCCTCCGATGCGCCGGCCAAGGCGCTGATCGCCGAAGGATATCAGGGCATCGTCAGCGCCGGGGTCGGCAACGGTAACCTGTATAAAACCGTGTTCGACACTTTGGCGACGGCGGCGCACAACGGCGTGGCGGTGGTGCGTTCTTCGCGCGTGCCAACCGGCGCGACCACCGAGGATGCGGAAGTGGACGACGCCAAATACGGCTTCGTGGCCGCCGGCACGCTGAATCCGCAAAAAGCGCGCATTCTGCTGCAGCTGGCGCTGACGCAAACCAAAGACGCGAAGCAGATCCAGCAGATGTTCAATCAGTACTGATCGTTTTCTCTCCTGCGGGGGCCGTCCGGGCTCCCGCAGCCATCTCGGCTGAATACAGCATAAAACACCGCGTTAACCCGCTGAATTTCCCCATGTCGCAGGGTTTTATCGTCCAAACAATCGCGACGGCCGCAGAGCCTGTCATCACCCGGCGTGACCGTTTGCCGCCGACGGGCGAATAAGCGTTGCAGCCATGGGGCGTGAGTGATAAAACCGATGGGTTGGTTAACGCGAGCGTTAGCTTCGGGCATCTTTTCGACAGGTCGCTTTTCTGCGGCGAACAGTGAATGTGGTGAGGGGAAATGACTCAGGTTTATAATTTTAGCTCTGGCCCGGCGATGCTGCCGGTGGAAGTGTTGCGTCGTGCGGAACAGGAACTGTGCAATTGGCACGGCCTGGGCACGTCAGTGATGGAGATCAGTCACCGCAGCAAAGAATTCATCGCCGTTGCCGAGCAGGCGGAACAGGATCTGCGCGATCTGCTGAAAGTCCCCTCCAACTATAAAGTGCTGTTTTGCCACGGCGGCGCCCGCGCACAATTCGCCGCACTGCCGCTGAACCTGCTGGGCGACAAGGCCACCGCCGACTATATCGACGGTGGTTATTGGGCGCACAGCGCCATCAAGGAAGCGGAAAAGTATTGCACCCCGAACGTCATCGACGTGAAAACCCGCATCGACGGCCTGAGCGGCATCAAGCCGATGAAAGAGTGGCAGCTGAGCAACGACGCTGCTTACGTGCATTATTGCCCGAATGAAACCATCGACGGCGTGGCCATCGATGAAACGCCGGACTTCGGCGACAAAGTGGTGATCGGCGATTATTCCTCGACCATTCTGTCCCGCCCGCTCGACGTCAGCCGCTTCGGCGTGATTTACGCCGGCGCGCAGAAAAATATCGGCCCGGCCGGCCTGACGCTGGTGATCGTGCGCGACGATCTGCTGGGCAAGGCGCGCAAAGAAGTGCCGTCTATCCTCGATTACACCGTGCTGGCCGAGAACGACTCGATGTTCAACACCCCGCCAACCTTCGCCTGGTACTTGTCCGGGCTGGTGTTCAAATGGCTGAAAGAGCAGGGCGGCCTGGTGGAGATGCAAAAACGCAATCAGGCCAAGGCCGAGCTGCTGTACGCGACCATCGATAAATCCGACTTCTACCGCAGCCAGGTGGCGATCGCCAACCGTTCCTGGATGAACGTGCCGTTCCAGCTGGCCGATGCGGCGCTGGACAAGGTATTCCTCAGCGAAGCCGAGGCCATCGGCCTGCAGGCGCTGAAAGGCCACCGGGTAGTTGGCGGCATGCGTGCTTCTATTTACAATGCCATGCCGCTGGCCGGCGTGCAGGCGCTGACCGACTTCATGACCGACTTCGAACGTCGTCACGGTTGATTCCGTCAGCCCGCCAGGCGCGGGCTGCTCAGGCTGTTGTCCTTTTGCATTAAAGCGGCTCCGGCATTATTCCGGAGCCGTTTCGTTTATCAGAATTGGAGAGTTTTGTTCACATGGTGGATTCCCTGACGTTACAACCGGTCGCCCTGGTCAATGGCACCGTCAACTTACCCGGCTCGAAGAGCGTTTCTAACCGCGCTCTGCTGCTGGCGGCGCTGGCGGAGGGAACGACCCGGCTGACCAACCTGCTGGACAGCGACGATGTGCGTCATATGCTGAATGCGCTGCAGGCGTTGGGCGTGAACTACCGGCTTTCCGCCGACCGCACCGTGTGTGAAGTGACCGGCGTGGCCGGGCCGTTGGTGGCCAACCAACCGCTGGAACTGTTCCTCGGCAATGCCGGCACCGCGATGCGCCCACTGGCGGCGGCGCTGTGCCTTGGTGAAGGTGATGTGGTGCTGACCGGGGAACCCCGCATGAAAGAACGCCCGATCGGCCATCTGGTGGACGCGTTGCGCCAGGGCGGGGCGCAGATTGATTACCTCGAGCAGACCGATTACCCGCCGATTCGCCTGCGCGGCGGTTTCCAGGGCGGCGACGTCACCGTTGACGGCAGCGTCTCCAGCCAGTTCCTGACCGCGTTGCTGATGACCGCGCCCCTGGCGCCGCAGGATACGCAGATCCACATCAAGGGCGAGCTGGTTTCCAAGCCCTACATCGACATCACGCTGCATCTGATGCGCACCTTCGGCGTATCGGTGAGCCACGACAACTACCGGGTATTCCATATCCAGGGGCGCCAGACGTATATCGCGCCGGGCGACTACCTGGTTGAGGGCGACGCTTCTTCCGCCTCTTACTTCCTGGCGGCGGCGGCGATCAAGGGCGGCACCGTGCGCGTGACCGGCATCGGCCGCAAAAGCGTGCAGGGCGACACCAAGTTCGCCGACGTGCTGGAGAAAATGGGCGCGCGCATCACCTGGGGCGACGATTTCATCGAGTGCAGCCGCGGTGAGCTGCGCGGCATCGACATGGACATGAACCACATTCCGGACGCGGCGATGACCATCGCCACCGCGGCGTTGTTCGCCGAGGGGCCGACCACCATCCGCAATATCTACAACTGGCGGGTGAAGGAGACCGACCGTCTGGCGGCGATGGCCACCGAGTTGCGTAAAGTGGGGGCGGAAGTGGACGAAGGCGAAGACTACATTCACGTTGTGCCGCCGGCCAAACTGCAGTTCGCCGAGATCGGTACCTACAACGATCACCGCATGGCGATGTGCTTCTCGCTGGTGGCGCTGTCGGATACCCCGGTCACCATTCTCGATCCGAAATGCACCGCGAAAACCTTCCCGGATTATTTCGAGCAGTTGGCGCGCATCAGCCAGCCGGCGTAGTAATCCGTCAAATCGTTTCTTTTAAGGCCCCTTTGTGGGCCTTTATCGTTTTTAACCTTCGGCGACCGGCGTTTCTTCTATACTTTTTCGCGGTTGTGCGCTTATTTTCAACAACCGGACAGTTCCAGGGTAACAGATTGCCGTAGGGCAGCGTATAATACGCCACCGTATTTGCCCCTGATTGGGCAGGTGGCAGAGCGCACGGGCTTCGAGTCGAAGCGCGCCGTGTCTCTGTGAGGTTTTCTACCTGAAGGAGAGAGAAATGACGGCTACAGCCCCGGTGATAACCGTTGATGGACCAAGTGGCGCAGGCAAAGGCACGCTGTGTAAAGCGTTGGCCGAGTCCCTTGGTTGGCGTTTGCTGGATTCTGGCGCGATCTACCGCGTGCTGGCGCTGGCGGCGTTGCATCATCAGGTGGATATCACTTCTGAGGAAGCGCTGGTTCCGCTGGCCGCACATCTCGATGTTCGCTTCGTTGCCCAGGACGGCAAGTTGCAGGTGATTTTGGAAGGTGAGGACGTCAGCAATGAGATCCGCACCGAAACCGTCGGCAACACCGCGTCGCAAGCGGCGGCGTTTCCGCGCGTGCGCGAGGCGTTGCTGCGCCGCCAGCGCGCGTTTCGCGAGGCGCCCGGCCTGATTGCCGATGGCCGCGACATGGGCACGGTGGTGTTCCCGGACGCGCCGGTCAAGATTTTCCTCGACGCCAGCTCGGAGGAGCGCGCGCACCGCCGCATGCTGCAGTTGCAGGAGAAGGGCTTTAATGTTAACTTTGAACGTCTTTTAGCCGAGATAAAGGAACGGGACGACCGTGACCGTAATCGGCCTATCGCGCCTCTGGTGCCCGCTTCTGACGCCCTCGTGCTGGATTCTACCAGCATGTCGATAGAGGAAGTGATCCAGCAGGCGTTGACGTATGCACAGAAAGTGTTGGCGTTGCCGCAGCAATAAGCGCGGCGGCGCTATTGGCTTTTTGTCATAGCGGTATCGCAATATATCGGGTAAAATTTTACCCCTGTAACCTTAAACCCTGTCGGCATGGAGCCAATGGCGGGGTATGTGAAACAACCCCATTCGGCGGGACGCTAAATGGACGTTAAACTAAAGAACCCTGAAGATTAACAACATGACTGAATCTTTCGCTCAACTCTTTGAAGAATCCTTAAAAGAAATCGAAACCCGCCCGGGTTCCATCGTTCGTGGCGTCGTTGTTGCTATCGACAAAGATATCGTACTGGTTGACGCCGGTCTGAAATCTGAGTCTGCCATCCCGGCTGAGCAATTCAAAAACGCCCAGGGCGAGCTGGAAATCCAGGTTGGTGACGAAGTTGACGTTGCTCTGGATGCTGTTGAAGACGGCTTCGGTGAAACCCTGCTGTCCCGTGAGAAAGCTAAGCGTCACGAAGCTTGGATCACGCTGGAAAAAGCCTACGAAGAAGCTGAGACTGTAACCGGTGTTATCAACGGCAAAGTGAAGGGTGGCTTCACCGTCGAGCTGAACGGCATCCGCGCGTTCCTGCCAGGTTCCCTGGTTGACGTGCGTCCGGTACGTGACACTCTGCACCTGGAAGGCAAAGAGCTTGAGTTCAAAGTCATCAAGCTGGATCAGAAGCGCAACAACGTTGTCGTTTCTCGCCGTGCGGTTATCGAATCCGAAAACAGCGCTGAGCGCGATCAACTGCTGGAAAACCTGCAGGAAGGCATGGAAGTTAAAGGTATCGTTAAGAACCTCACTGACTACGGTGCATTCGTTGATCTGGGCGGCGTAGACGGCCTGCTGCACATCACTGACATGGCTTGGAAACGCGTTAAGCACCCAAGCGAAATCGTCAATGTTGGCGATGAAATCACTGTTAAAGTGCTGAAGTTCGACCGCGAGCGTACTCGTGTATCCCTGGGCCTGAAACAGCTGGGCGAAGATCCATGGGTTGCTATCGCGAAACGTTACCCAGAAGGCACCAAGCTGACTGGCCGTGTAACCAACCTGACTGATTACGGCTGCTTCGTAGAAATCGAAGAAGGCGTTGAAGGTCTGGTACACGTTTCTGAAATGGATTGGACCAACAAAAACATCCATCCGTCCAAAGTTGTTAACGTGGGCGACGTAGTGGAAGTGATGGTTCTGGACATCGATGAAGAACGTCGTCGTATCTCCCTGGGCCTGAAGCAGTGCAAATCCAACCCATGGCAGCAGTTCGCAGAAACCCACAACAAGGGCGACCGCGTTGAAGGTAAAATCAAGTCTATCACTGACTTCGGTATCTTCATCGGCCTGGACGGCGGCATCGACGGCCTGGTTCACCTGTCTGACATCTCCTGGAACGTTGCAGGCGAAGAAGCAGTACGTGAATACAAGAAAGGCGACGAAATCGCTGCGGTTGTTCTGCAAGTTGACGCAGAGCGCGAGCGTATCTCCTTGGGCGTGAAGCAACTGGCTGAAGACCCGTTCAATAACTACCTGTCTATGAACAAGAAAGGTGCTATTGTTACTGGTAAAGTCACTGCAGTTGACGCCAAAGGTGCTACAGTTGAATTGGCAGGCGGCGTAGAAGGTTACCTGCGTGCATCTGAAGCCTCTCGCGACCGCATTGAAGATGCAACTCTGGTTCTGAACGTAGGTGACGAAGTTGAAGCTAAATTCACCGGCGTTGACCGTAAGAACCGCGTTGTAAGCCTGTCCGTACGTGCTAAGGACGAAGCTGACGAGAAAGACGCCATCGCAACTGTTAACAACAAACAGGAAGAAGGCAACTTCTCTAACGCAATGGCTGAAGCTTTCAAAGCGGCTAAAGGCGAGTAATGACGGGGGGCGGTCGCTGACCGCCCCGATACGGTAGTTTAGCTGCAAAGCTTGGAGGTACTATGACCAAGTCTGAACTTATTGAAAGACTTGCTGGCCAGCAATCTCATATTCCGGCGAAGGCCGTTGAGGATGCAGTGAAAGAGATGCTTGAGCACATGGCCGCAACGCTGGCCGAGGGCGAACGCATTGAGATCCGCGGATTCGGCAGTTTTTCTCTTCACTACCGTGCCCCGCGTGTAGGCCGCAACCCGAAAACCGGTGACAAAGTAGAGCTGGACGGTAAATACGTTCCTCACTTCAAGCCAGGCAAAGAGTTGCGTGACCGCGCCAATATCTATGGCTAGTCGCTGACTGATCATAGCGTTGTTGCTTGAAAAGAATATAAAACGGTGCCTGTAAGGCGCCGTTTTTTTTCGCCTGCAATTCTCCGCGATATGCTCGCGAGTTGCGTACTACGCCGCATTTACGATGTGGCTCCTGCATAGATCTCTCTTATCCTGCCATGTTCACCGCATCTTCGTTAAAGCCCGCTGGCGGTGACATGTCGCCTGAATGATCCTGCTTGCTTGCCGTGATGCGCTTTTGCTCATGGCGGAGCCGATGGGAGAAGAGCGATCAAAATTTCGCTGGATCTGGCGATACTCGCCGTTATCTGCGGCATCCTGCCGCTGTTGGTTTTACCGCAGTTGCCTGAGCAATGGCAGCTGTGGCCGCTCGTGCTTGTTGTCTGTTTACTGCTGCGCACGCGCAGGCCATTCTGCCGCTATTTGGCCTGTCTGGGATTGGGATTCATATGGGCGGTTTTCAACGCCGGCAGCCTGATCGGGCAAATGGATCGCTTAACTCGCATGCCGGACGTGACGGCGGTGG
Organism: Serratia sp. JKS296; assembly: GCF_900215445.1. NCBI lineage: Bacteria > Pseudomonadati > Pseudomonadota > Gammaproteobacteria > Enterobacterales > Yersiniaceae > Serratia > Serratia sp. JKS296. Next base: position 3,273,417 of record NZ_OCMX01000001.1, on the reverse strand, counting down.
TGCAGGTGAGCAGCGTCGCGCTGGAGCCCGCCGCCAGTAAACAGACGCTGATGCGCATCGAGCGGGTCGACGGTCATTGGTTGGCGCCTGCGCTGGCGTTTACCACGACGTGGGCTCCCGAACAGCAGCGGCTATGCGCCGGGCAGCGTTGGCAATTGAAACTGCGCCTGCGGCCGGTACATGGCAAGCTCAATCAAGGCGGATTTGACAGCCAACGTTGGGCGATCGCCCAGCGTCAGCCGTTGACGGGGCGGGTCAGGCAGGCTCGTTTGCTGGATGGCGATTGCGGGCTGCGCCAGCGCATCATCAGCCATGCGGAAACCAACATCGGTGAATTGCGTTACAAGGCGGTATTGCTGGCGCTGGCGTTTGGGGAACGAACCGCGCTGGAGCAGGCTTTGCGCACGCTGATGCTGAAGACTGGCATCGCTCACCTGATGGCCATTTCAGGGTTGCATGTGGCGATGGTCGCCATTTTGTTCTGGGCCGCGTTGCGCGCGCTGCAGTTTTTTCTGCCCGCCCATTTGATTGGCTATCGCTTTCCATTGGTCGCAGGCTGGGTGGCGACGCTGATCTATGTTTGGTTGGTGGGCGCCCAGCCGCCGGCGGTGCGTACCGCGTTGGCGATGACGCTGTGGATGCTGCTGCGCTTGCGCGGCGTTCATTGTTCTTCCTGGCAAGTGTGGTTGTGGTGTATCGGGCTGATTTTGCTGTGCGATCCGTTGGCGGTTTTGTCAGACAGTTTCTGGCTGTCGGTGCTGGCGGTGGGGTGTTTGATTTTTTGGTTTGAATGGGCGCCGCTCGGTGAGCGATTCCGGTCGGCCTGGTATTGGGCGCCGGTGCGCTGGCTGCATATTCAGCTCGGCATGACGCTGCTGCTGGTGCCGATGCAGGCCGCGCTGTTTCTGGGCCTGACGTTGACCTCGCTACCCGCCAATCTGTGGGCGGTACCTATTGTCTCATTGGTGACGGTGCCGCTGATTTTGCTGGCGGTGATATTTGGCTTCTTTCCCCCGTTAAGCTACGGGCTATGGTGGCTGGCGGACTTCACGCTGTACTGGGTGTTTGTGCCGCTGCATTACCTGCAACGCGGTTGGGTGGATCTGGGGGCTGCCTCGCTGCTGGCCAGCGCGGCTGGGTGGCTCATCGTCGTCTGTTGGCGCTTTCATTGGTGGTGGCGTTATGCACCGGGGCTGGCGACGATAGCGATATGCTGTGTGCTGTGGCGTGGCAAAGCGCCGGACTATCGCTGGCGCGTCGATATGCTTGATGTCGGGCACGGGTTGGCGGTGGTTATCGAGCAAAACGGCAAGGGGATACTGTACGATACCGGCGATCGTTGGCCCGCGGGCAGCGCCGCCGAACGGCATATCTTACCGATGCTGAACTGGCGGAATATTGAACTGGAGCAGATCATTATCAGCCATATTCACCTCGATCATATCGGCGGGCTGCCGGTGATGCGGCGGGCATTTCCTCAGGCGACGGTGCGCAGCCCGATACGCGGGGAAGGACACTTGCCCTGCGTCGCCGGTGAGCGTTGGCGCTGGCAATCGCTGCAATTCGAGGTGCTGTGGCCACCGAAAACGCGCAAAAGGCCGGTCAATGACGACTCCTGCGTGATCCGCATCGACGATGGGCAATACAGTTTGCTGCTCACCGGTGATGCGGAAAAGAAGGCGGAGGAGCAGCTGTTACGGTTGCGGCGCGATCGTTTGGCTGCCACGGTGTTGCAGGTGGGGCATCACGGCAGCAAGACGTCTTCTACGCCACCGTTTCTGCGCGCGGTCAATCCCGAAGCGGCGCTGGCGTCCGCATCGCGTTACAACAAATGGCGATTGCCGGCGCGGAAAGTGGTCGCCAGATACCGGGCAAATGGCATTCAATGGCGCGATACGACGCGCTCCGGTCAGTTATCGGTACTTTTTTTCGACAACGATTGGCAAATTAAAGGCTTTCGCGAACAATTAATGCCCCGTTGGTACCATCAGCGGTTTGGCGTAGAGGGTGATAATGAGTAAAATAGGCCGCTATTTCTTCCGATGCTGGTATTTGCATGATGAATGATAAAGATCTCTCGACCTGGCAGACGTTCCGTCGACTCTGGCCGATGATCACTCCTTTTAAGACCGGGCTGATTGTGGCCGCCATTGCGTTGATTATGAACGCAGCGGGGGACACGCTGATGTTGTCTCTGCTTAAACCGTTATTGGACGATGGGTTTGGAAAAACCGACAGCAGCGTGCTGGTGTGGATGCCGCTGGCGGTGATTGCGCTGATGCTGATGCGCGGCGTGACCAGCTTTGTTTCAAGCTACTGCATTTCCTGGGTTTCCGGCATGGTGGTGATGCAAATGCGCCGCCGCCTGTTTGGCCACATGATGAGAATGCCGGTGGCCTTCTTCGATCAGCAGTCCACCGGGACTTTACTGTCGCGCATTACCTATGATTCCGAGCAGGTGGCTTCCTCCTCTTCCAGCGCGCTGGTGACCGTGGTGCGTGAAGGAGCCTCGATCATTGGCCTGTTCATCATGATGTTCTACTACAGCTGGCAGCTGTCGGTGATCCTGATCGTGCTGGCACCGATCGTCTCCATCGCCATTCGCCTGGTGTCCAAGCGTTTCCGCAACATCAGCAAGAACATGCAGAACACCATGGGGCAGGTGACCACCAGTGCCGAACAGATGCTGAAAGGCCATAAAGAAGTGCTGATTTTCGGTGGCCAGCAGGTAGAAACCGAGCGTTTTAACTCGGTGAGCAACCGCATGCGCCAACAGGGCATGAAACTGGTTTCCGCGTCTTCCATTTCCGATCCGATCATTCAACTGATTGCTTCGCTGGCCCTGGCGTTCGTGCTGTTTGCCGCCAGCTTCCCAAGCGTGATGGAAACCCTGACCGCCGGTACCATTACCGTGGTGTTCTCGTCGATGATCGCGCTGATGCGTCCGCTGAAGTCGCTGACCAACGTCAATGCCCAGTTCCAGCGAGGGATGGCGGCCTGTCAGACGCTGTTCTCCATTTTGGATATGGAACAGGAAAAAGACACCGGCACCCGCGAAGTGAAGCGTGCGAAAGGCGACATCGAATTCCGTAACGTCACCTTCTACTACCCGGCCAAAGACACGCCGGCGCTGCGTGATATCAACCTGAAAATCGCTGAAGGCAAGACCGTCGCGCTGGTGGGCCGTTCCGGTTCGGGTAAATCCACCATCGCCAACCTGTTGACGCGCTTCTACGATATTCAGGAAGGTGAAATCCTGATGGATGGTCACGATCTGCGTGAATATACCCTGGCCTCGCTGCGCAATCAGGTGGCCTTGGTCTCGCAAAATGTGCACCTGTTCAACGACACTATCGCCAACAACATCGCCTATGCGCGCGAGAGCGAATACAGCCGCGAGCAGATTGAGAAAGCGGCGGAAATGGCGTACGCGATGGACTTCATCAACAAGATGGAAAACGGCCTGGATACGGTGATCGGTGAAAATGGCGTGATGCTGTCCGGCGGCCAGCGCCAGCGCATTGCCATCGCGCGTGCTTTGCTGCGCGATTGCCCGATCCTGATCCTGGATGAGGCGACGTCTGCGCTGGATACCGAGTCCGAGCGTGCCATTCAGGCCGCGCTGGACGAGCTGCAGAAAGACCGCACTTCGCTGGTGATCGCGCACCGTCTGTCGACCATTGAGAAGGCGGACGAGATCCTGGTGGTGGAGGACGGCCGCATCGTCGAACGCGGTGAACACGCCGAGTTGCTTGAGCGGCATGGCGCCTATGCGCAGCTGCACCGCATGCAGTTTGGTCAATAATGATTGAGCGTATCTGGTCCGGCGGTTCGTTGCTTTATCTGGCGCTATTGCCGCTCTCGTGGCTCTATGGTTTGTTCAGTTGGCTGATCCGTCTCAGTTACCGCTGCGGCCTGCGTAAAAGTTGGCGTTCGCCGGTGCCGGTAGTGGTGGTGGGTAACCTCACCGCCGGCGGCAACGGCAAAACGCCGATGGTGATTTGGCTGGTGGAACACCTGCAACAGCGGGGCTATCGCGTTGGCGTGGTGTCACGCGGCTACGGCGGCAAGTCGGCGGTTTATCCGCTGGTGCTCGGTCAGAATACATCGACCCGTGAGGCGGGCGATGAGCCGGTGCTGATTTATCAACGTACCGGTGCGCCTGTGGCGATCGCGCCCAAGCGAGCCGAGGCGGTGCAGGCCCTGCTGCAACAACAGCCGCTGGATGTGATCATCACCGACGACGGTTTGCAGCACTACGCTTTACAGCGTGACTTCGAGCTGGTGGTCATCGATGGCGTGCGTCGTTTCGGCAACGGCTGGTGGTTGCCAGCCGGGCCGATGCGCGAGCGTGCCGCGCGGCTTGGCAGCGTCGATGCGCGCGTCGCCAATGGCGGCGTGGCGCAGACCGGGGAAATTGCCATGCGCCTGCAGGCGCGTGATGCGGTGAACCTGCTGAGCGGTGAACGTCGCCCGGCGGCTGAGCTGCCGCGCGTGGTGGCGATGGCCGGCATCGGCCATCCGCCGCGTTTCTTCGCGACATTGGAAAAGTTGAACGTCGAAGTCGTACAGGAAGTGGCGTTTGCCGATCATCAGGAATATCAGCAGGAACAGCTGGCGGCGCTGGTTGCCGCCGATCAAACGCTGTTGATGACGGAGAAGGACGCGGTGAAGTGTCGCGCCTTTGCCCAGCCTAATTGGTGGTATTTGCCGGTTGATGCGGTGCTACCTTCCGCTCAGGCTGAGCAATTGCTGCAGGATATCGAATCTCTGCTGACTAAGTAATCTCAGGATGCCAGCGTGGCAAGTCCCAAGGCTTGCGCGCAGGCTTCCAGCGAACGCTGCTGGGTTTGCTGATACAGCGCCAGCTCGTCGATCACCTCACTGCCCAACGCTTGTTCAAACGCTGCCCGGCTGGAAGCGGCGTTGTACTGCGCGTGGCGGCTGTCGCCCAGGTTTGACTGGAAAATCCCCGCCGCGCTGACCGGCAGAAAATCTTCATACACCAGAGGCTGGAAGCGAACGTGTTCTTTCTCGATCAGTTGTTCCAGGGTGCTGTGCTTATCCAGCGACTCTTTGGCCGCCAGGCCGCATTCGGTCGGGAAATAGCGGAACCAGGCCAGCTGTTGCTCACGCAGCGTGGCGTAATCATCCGGAAACGCCCGGAAGTTTTCCTCCAGCAGTTGATAGTAGCGCTCGGCATTCTTCTCGCTCGGCGGCGCCTGCAACGCATCGTTGGTCGCCTGCAGCAAACGGTCGTAAAGTTCGCGTCCTTTAGGCGTTAGCGCCACGCCGCGTTGTTCGATCTCGCCGAAGCGCGCGGTATGGTGACCGGCGACGGCGTGCCCGTCGTGCTCAACGAAATCGACGCTTTCTTCCAGCGCTTTGAAGCTGGTTTGGCGGAGCAGGATCGCGCGGCGGCGGCGCGGCGGGCCCTCGATGACCGCTTTGGGCGTAATACCGCGGCCGGGCATCGCTTGCTGAACGCGATCGATATCCAGCGTGCGTGGTGTCAGGTGGTTGATATGCGGCCCTTTAAACGCCACCACGTCGGCGATCAGGCGATGCTGATCGTGCAACTGCCGGTATTCTTCGGCGCTGACCGTCGCCTGGTTGTGCCAGCGGAAGGTTTCCAGCGCTTGTTCGACAAATTCTTGCGCCTGCACTTCATTCAGCCCGCCTTGCGCTTCCTGCAGCGCGATCAGCTCCAGCGCGCGATCGGTAAAGATACGGCGGCGCGCCAGCAAGCGCTCGGCCAGCGCACGCAGCGCGGGATCTTCTATCAGTTCCAGGCGCAGCAGGGAGGTGAACACGCGGAAAGGACTGATCTGCAGCGCGTCTTCGTGTATGGCGCGAAAAGCGGTGGAGTGCACCGGAACGCCCGCCACCGATAGATCATAGTAACCGACCGGCGCCATGCCCATCACCCGGAACAGGCGGCGCAGGGTGGCCAGTTCGTCCGCCGTACCGACCCGGATCGCGCCGTGGCGCTCCATGGCCAGGCGTTCGATCTCGCCGGTGATTTGCAGTTGATGAGCCAGTGCGGCATCTTCGCGCAGAACCTGTCGGTTGGTTTCCGCCACCAGCTCCAGCAGATCGCCGTACAGCGGTACCTCTTTTTGATACATGTCCGACATCGCGTGAGAGAATCTGGCGCGGATTTCATTAGGTGAAACGAACTGCTGGGCGGTCATGCGCATAGCTCCTTGATTCAGCATAATCTGAAAAATCGTGTTTTTAGCGGCAAAAGTGCTGGCGAAAAAGCCGTCTGCCTTGTTTTCCCCTCAAGTTTAGCCATCTGATTTGGGATTTGTTATAGCAGCGTCAAGCATATTAGAGTTTTATGCGTTAGCTCTCATTTGCAGCGCTCAGACGGGCAAATGATGCTCCGGTGAGGAGAGGAACGCGGTGGATCGGCCGCGGCGAGCGTTAAATTAAGTCATGTATATTCAGGGGGATAAAAATAAATTCGGCGTAATGATGAATTTATTGCAATAAACCTCTTGTGCATTCACCATTTTTATGAGTAAATGCAAGTCGGCCTGTAATCCAGACCTATTTATGTTCGAGTTTAGAGTTAAGCAGTTCCTCCAAAAACGTTATCATCCGATTCCGCTTCAAAGACGAACCTTCTAAGTACCTCCCATAAGTAATGTTTCTGAAATGGCCGCAATTGCCTCTTATGGCAGGTTTTGTAAATATATTTAAAGGTAAAAGTAATGTCTAAGAAGACTGGTCAAGTTAAGTGGTTCAACGAAAGCAAAGGTTTTGGTTTCATTGAGCAGCACGACGGCGGCAAAGATGTATTTGTACACTTCTCCGCAATCATGACCGACGGTTTCAAGACCCTGGCTGAAGGCCAGCGTGTCGAGTACACCATCCAGGACAGCCCGCGCGGGCCGGCTGCCGCCAACGTAGTTGCTCTGTAAGAAGACAGGGAACGCGTATAAAGAGATCTTAATACAACCATGGTGACGCTTCAGCGCTGAGTCATGCGGAAGATATTAAGTTCAACAAGCCCGCCTTAGTGCGGGTTTTTTATTTTTTTGCTCACGAGAGGTTTGTTACGAAAAACTTTAGGATGGGCTGGTAGCGTCCAGACAATATAAAAAATGACGTTGTCAAGGATGCTCAAGTAAAAGGATATAAGTTATGTTTAAAAATACTGTGTTAAAAATGGGTCGTGTGAAATGGTTTAATCAGGCCGAAGGCTATGGTTTTATTTCACCGGTAGATGGCAGCGACGAAATCTATGTCAACCGCAACGCTATCGCCAACACCAAAAATAAGTCGTTGAACGAAGGTCAGAACGTTGAGTTCTCGATCTATCGCAGCTCGCATGGGCTGTCCGCGGCAGACGTTATCGCGTTCTGATCGCATCCTCCTTCCTCGCCAGTGCCGGTGTCGCCACCCGCAAGCACTGGCGAAGATAAATCCCGCGATATCCACTATTATCAGGCCATTGCCTACTCGCCACGGATATCAGGATGACCACCCCGACCATTTCCCTTACCGCCGCTCGCGCGTTGCACCTTGCCGCCCAGGGGCTGCTTTCTCCGCTTAAACGCCAGGCTCGGCCCGATGACGTCGTGAGCGCGATCCAGCGCATGGGGCTGTTACAAATCGATACCATTAGCGTCGTCGCTCGCAGCCCGTATCTGGTGCTGTTCAGCCGTTTGGGAACCTATCAGCCGGAGTGGCTTGAGCAGGCGCTCGCCGGCCGCAAGCTGTTCGAGTATTGGGCGCACGAGGCCTGTTTCCTGCCGATCGAAGATTTTGGTCTGCTGCGCCACCGCATGCTGGCGCCGCATGATATGGGCTGGAAATACTCGGCCGACTGGGTGCAGCAGCACCAGGCCGCGATGGACAACCTGCTGCGGCACATTGAACAACAGGGGCCGGTGCGTTCCGCCGATTTCAGCGCCGAGAAGAAAGGCAACAGCGGGTGGTGGGACTGGAAACCGGAGAAACGGCACCTGGAGATCCTGTTTACCGCCGGCAAGCTGATGGTGGCCGAGCGTCGCAACTTCCACCGGGTTTACGATCTGACCGAAAGGCTGCTGCCGGCCTGGGACGATGCGCGTCATGCGCTGCCTGCGGAGCGGGCGCGCCGGCAGATGCTGCATCGCACCTGCCGCTATCTGGGCATTTTTCGCGCCGAATGGTTGGCGGATTATTATCGGCTGAAACGCGTGGCGCCAAAAGCCTTGCTGGCAGAGCTGCAGGCGCAGGGGGAAATTTCGCCGGTGCAGGTAGAGGGGCTGGAAGGGCAGTTCTATATGCATGAATCACTGGCGGAACTGCTGCCGCTGGCGGAGCAGGGCAAATTGAAATCGACGGTCACCAGCCTGCTGTCGCCTTTTGATCCGGTGGTGTGGGATCGCCGCCGGGCGCTCGAACTGTTCAACTTTGACTATCGGCTGGAGTGTTACACGCCGAAAGAAAAACGCCGCTACGGTTACTTCACGTTGCCGGTGCTGCATCGGGGCGAGCTGGTGGGGCGGATTGACGCCAAGGCGCACCGTCGCCAGGGCATCTTCGAGATCATCAGTTTCCATGCGGAGCCGCAGGTGCGCTTCGGCAAACAGCGAACGCAGGATATCCGGCAGGCCATCGCGCGCACGGCCAAATGGCACGGTGCGCAACGCGTCGCGCTGGGCGACATTCCGGCCGCGTTAGCCGCTGAATGGGGTGCCGGCTGGGAAGTGGGATAACGAGCGACGCCGTCGGTGGGGTAAAACGAAGTGAAGCGTCGCTCGTTACAAAGGGGCTCAGTGGCTAAAGTTAGCGAACAGAGCGATGATTTTATGCAGACGTTTGATCATGTATCACTGCTTTCTTTTGTGATTTTCATCACAAAATTCTACGCCGGGATGCGCCGCAGTTCAAGCTGTCACGCTGACGCAGTGAGGAAATATCGGCGGGTTGGCGCTGCCGATGATTAACCTGGGGCCGGGCATTATGCTATCCTCACTGCCTTTCCCAGATGACCTATCCCCTAGCGGAGGATGCATGGACCACCGTTTACTCGAAATCGTTGCCTGCCCGGTATGCAACGGCAAACTCTATTTCAATAAAGAAAACCAGGAGCTGGTGTGCAAAGCGGACGGGTTGGCTTACCCGCTGCGTGACGGCATTCCGGTACTGTTGGAAAATGAAGCGCGTGCGCTGTCGCTGGATGAGAAGCACGCATGAGTTTTATCGCCATTATTCCCGCCCGCTACGCCTCAACCCGTTTGCCGGGCAAACCGCTGGCCGATATTCACGGCAAGCCGATGGTGGTGCACGTGATGGAGCGTGCCCGTGAGTCCGGCGCCAGCCGCGTCATTGTGGCGACCGATCATCCTGAAGTCGCCAAAGCGGTGGAAGCCGCCGGCGGCGAAGTGTGCATGACCAGCCCGGATCACCATTCCGGCACCGAGCGTCTGGCGGAAGTGATCGCGCACTACGGCTTTGCCGACGATCAGATCATCGTTAACGTGCAGGGCGACGAACCGCTGATCCCACCGGTGATCGTGCGGCAGGTGGCGGAGAACCTGGCGGGCAGCCAGGCCGGCATGGCGACGCTGGCGGTGCCGATCGAGAGCGCCGAAGAGGCCTTCAACCCCAACGCGGTGAAGGTTGTGATGGACGCGCAGGGCTACGCGCTCTATTTCTCACGCGCCACCATTCCGTGGGATCGCGAGCGTTTCGCCGCGTCGAAAGAGAGCATCGGCGACAGCCTGCTGCGTCATATCGGCATCTACGCGTACCGCGCGGGCTTCGTGCGCCGCTACGTCAGCTGGGCGCCGAGCCAGCTGGAGCAGATCGAGCTGTTGGAACAGCTGCGCGTGCTGTGGTACGGTGAAAAGATCCACGTGGCGGTCGCGAAAGCGATCCCGAGCGTGGGGGTCGATACGCCGGAAGACCTCCAGCGCGTGCGCGACAGCATTCAACCTTGAGCCTGATTTCGTCGGCGCGCCGCGCAACGCGCCGACGATGCAACACCCCCATTATTGATCCCCGTTTTGTTGATCTGCGTTGAAGAATTTTTCCGCTCGCCGTTTGATGATGTTACGCATCCCCCCTAATTAGCCTGAGGTGAATGCCTTATGGAGCAGTTACGCGCCGAACTGAGCATTGTGCTGGGTGAGTCCGTCAGCCGGCTGGAGCGGGTGAGCGAACAGCCTTATGCGCATATGTATTCACTGTACGATCGGCAGGGCAACGCGATCCCGTTGATGGCGAAAAGCTTTATCTGTCGGGGCATCGCCCAGCAGGAGGCGTACAAGCTGTCGATGCTGGCGCGCGACGGGGATATTCGCCTGCCTACGGTGTATGGCGTGGTGTGCACCCACCAGGCGCCGTATACGGAAATCCTGCTGATCGAGCGCCTGCGCGGCGTGTCGGCTGAGGCGCCGACGCGCTCGCCGGATCGCTGGAATATGCTGATGGAGCAGATCGTTGACGGGATATTGGCCTGGCACCGCATCGACAGCCACGGCAGCGTCGGCAGCGTTGACAGCACGCAGGAGAATGACTGGTTTTGCTGGTATCAACAGCGGGTCGAAGTGTTGTGGGCGACGGTGGTCAATCTCACCACCCCGCAGTTGACCATGGCGGATCGGCGTTTGCTGTACCGCACGCGTGAAACGCTGACCCATTTCTTCGTCGGCTTCGATGATCCCTGTGTTCTGGTGCACGGTAACTTATCGCTGCGCAGCATGCTGAAAGATCCCAAAACCGATCAACTGCTGGCGATGCTCAACCCCGGCGTAGTGCTGTGGGCGCCGCGCGAATACGATCTTTTCCGCCTCTGCGAGGCGGGCATGCCCAGCCAGCTGTTGTTCAACTATCTGCAGCGGGCGCCGGTCGCCGACGCTTTCCTGGCGCGGCGCTGGCTATATGCGGTATGGGAAGCGGTAGGGCGTTTGATCCATACCGGCAAGCTGGAGCGGCGGCCGTTCGACTATGCGTCGCAACAGCTGCTGCCCTGGCTGGCCGGTTGAACGGGCTTTACTCTGCGCCGGCGCTATCTGCGCCCTTCAGCCATTGCCACAGGCTACCCAGCGTTTCATACCAGGCGCGCTCGGTATGGCCGAGGAACATTGACGACGGTGTGGCGCGATCCCAGATATTCAGCGGCGAGTCGATAGCCAACTGATTGGCCGGCGCCGGGATCGGGTGCAGCCCCTTAGCCTTGAAGAAACGTATGGCGCGCGGCAGATGGTTGGCGGAGGTCACCAGAATGAACGGTTGCTCGCCGACCAACTTGGCGACCTGAGCGGCCTCTTGCTCGGTATCGCGCGGTTCCCCCAAGATCACCATATCACTGCGCGGCACGCCCAGGCTTTCGGCCACCAGCGCCGCAGTGGCGGCGTTGCTTCGCATGGGGCCGGCGGACGCGCCGGTGAACACCATCCTGGCGCCGGGATGTGCAAGGTAGAGCCGCACGCCTTCCGTGACGCGCGGCAGACTGTTGCCGAGCAGGTTTGAACTGGGCGCCCAATCGGGATTGTAGGTATAGCCCCCGCCCAACACGACGATGTAGCTGACCGGATCGTTACCGCGATAAGTCTGGTATTCGGCTTCGATCGGCCGCAGCAGCCGGTCGGCCACCGGTTGCAGGCTGAAAAGCAGTAAAAACAGCCAGCTCAGCGTGAAAATCGTCTTACCGCTTTTTTGCCAGCGGGTGAACCACAGCAGCAGCAGCGCCAGCCCCATCAGCAGCATCAACAGCGGCAGTGGCATCAGCAGGGCGCCAAAGAACTTTTTCAGGTTGAACAGCATCGAAAATCAGATCCTTTTGGGTGAAAAATCGGCATCCAGGTATAAACAGGCCGCAAGAAGATACATTCTAAGCCAGTCTGTGCCAAAATAGCAGGTTTGAATGGGCGTGCGCTTTGCCGCCGACAAGACTGAGATCAGCGGAGCCGTTGTCCATGCAGGATCGTAATTTTGACGATATTGCTGAAAAATTTGCGCGTAATATTTACGGCACCACGAAAGGAAAAATCCGCCAGGCGGTGGTTTGGCAGGATCTGACCGGGCTGCTGGCGCAGTTGCCGCAGCGGCCGCTGCGCATTCTCGACGCCGGGGGCGGTGAAGGCCATATGGCCTGCCAACTGGCAGAATTAGGACATCAGGTGTTGTTGTGCGATCTTTCTGGTGAGATGATCCAGCGCGCCGCGCAGCTGGCGGAGCAGAAAGGTGTGAGCCAGAACATGCAATTCGTACAAAGTTCTGCGCAGGATATCGCTCAACATTTGGAACAGCCGGTTGATCTGATATTGTTTCATGCAGTGCTTGAATGGATCGCCGAGCCCGAAGCGGCGCTGCAGGCGTTGTATGACTGCCTGACGCCGGGCGGCGCGCTGTCGCTGATGTTCTTCAACGCCAACGGCCTCTTGATGCGCAACGTGGTGTTGGGTAATTTCCAACTGGTGGATCCCGAGGTCAGACGGCGCCGCAAGCGTTCGCTGTCGCCGCAATATCCGCACGATCCGCTATTGGTCTACGGTTGGTTGGAACAGCTGGGCATGCGCATCGGCGGCAAAACCGGCGTGCGGGTGTTCCACGACTATCTGCAGAGCAGACAGCTGCAAACACAAAAATTTGAAGAGTTACTGGCGCTTGAACAGCACTATTGCCGGCAGGAGCCGTACGTGAGTTTGGGGCGCTATATTCACGTCATGGCGCATAAACCAAACCTGAAGGACGAACTATGAGTGAATTTTCCCAGACAGTACCCGAACTGGTCGCCTGGGCACGGAAAAATGATTTCTCTATTTCGCTCCCTACGGAGCGTCTCGCATTTCTGCTCGCCATCGCCACCCTGAACGGCGAACGACTGGATGGCGAGATGAGCGAAGGTGAGCTGGTTGATGCATTTCGCCATGTCAGCAAGGGTTTTGAACAGACGCATGAAACGGTGGCGATGCGCGCCAACAATGCGATTAACGACATGGTGCGCCAGCGCCTGTTGAACCGTTTTACCAGCGAGCTGGCGGACGGCAACGCGATTTACCGCCTGACGCCGCTGGGTATCGGCATTACCGATTACTATATTCGCCAACGCGAATTCTCCACGCTGCGTTTGTCGATGCAGCTGTCGATCGTGGCGCAGGAACTCAAACGCGCCGCGGATGCCGCCGACGAGGGCGGCGACGATTTCCATTGGCACCGCAACGTGTTCGCGCCGTTGAAATATTCGGTGGCGGAAATCTTCGACAGCATCGACATGACCCAACGCGTGATGGATGAGCAGCAGCAGAGCGTGAAGAACGACATCGCGGCGCTGCTGAGCAAGGATTGGCGGGCGGCGATCTCCAGCTGCGAGATGCTGTTGTCGGAAACCTCGGGCACCCTGCGCGAGCTGCAGGATACGCTGGATGCGGCGGGCGATAAGCTGCAGGCCAACCTGCTGCGCATCCAGGACGCAACCCTCGGCAACGTGGAGCTGGGTTTCGTCGACAAGCTGGTGTTCGATCTGCAAAGCAAGCTGGATCGCATCATCAGCTGGGGCCAGCAGGCGATCGACCTGTGGATCGGCTACGATCGCCACGTGCATAAATTTATCCGTACCGCTATCGATATGGACAAAAACCGCGTGTTCGCCCAGCGCCTGCGTCAGTCGGTGCAAACCTATTTCGACCACCCGTGGGCGCTGACCCATGCCAATGCCGATCGTCTGCTGGACATGCGCGACGAAGAACTGGCGCTGCGCAGCGAGGAAGTGACCGGGGAACTGCCGCCGGATCTGGAATTCGAAGAGTTCAGCGAGATTCGCGAACAGCTGGCGGCGATGATCGAAGAGGCGCTGAAGGTGTACCAGGAACAGCAGATGCCGCTCAACCTTGCGGCGGTGATGCGCGATTACCTGGCGCAATATCCGCGTGCGCGTCATTTCGACGTGGCACGTTTAGTGGTCGACCAGGCTGTGCGCCTCGGTGTGGCTGAAGCAGATTTCTCAGGGTTGCCGGCGGAATGGCAGGCAATCAATGATTACGGAGCCAAGGTCCAGGCCCATGTCATCGACAAATATTGAACAAGTAATGCCAGTCAAGCTGGCCAAGGCGCTGTCCAACTCGCTGTTTCCGGCGTTGGACAGCCAACTGCGCGCGGGTCGTCACATCGGTATCGATGAGCTGGACAACCACGCCTTTTTAATGGATTTCCAGGATGAGCTGGAAGAATTTTACAACCGTTACAGCGTCGAGCTGATTCGGGCGCCGGAAGGCTTCTTCTATTTGCGCCCGCGCTCCACCACGCTGATCCCGCGTTCGGTGCTGTCCGAGCTGGATATGATGGTGGGTAAGATCTTGTGCTACCTGTATCTCAGCCCCGAGCGCCTGGCGCACGAAGGCATTTTCAGTCATCAGGAGCTGTACGACGAGCTGCTGAGCCTGGCCGATGAGAACAAGCTGCTGAAGTTCGTCAACCAGCGCTCCACCGGTTCGGATCTCGATCGGCAGAAGCTGCACGAAAAGGTGCGCACTTCCCTGAACCGCCTGCGCCGCCTCGGCATGGTCTATTTCATGGGCAATGACAGCAGCAAGTTCCGCATTACCGAGGCGGTGTTCCGCTTCGGCGCCGACGTGCGCAGCGGCGACGATCCGCGTGAAGCGCAACTGCGCATGATTCGCGACGGCGAGGCGATGCCGGTTGAAACCAGCCTGTCGCTGAACGATGAGAATGACGCTGAGGATCAGCAGGTTGATAACGCTCCTGACGGTGCAGAGGATGAACAGGAATGATTGAACGCGGTAAATTTCGCTCGTTGACGCTGGTTAACTGGAACGGCTTCTTCGCCCGCACCTTTGATCTGGATGAGCTGGTGACCACGCTGTCCGGCGGTAACGGGGCGGGGAAATCCACCACCATGGCGGCCTTCGTCACCGCACTGATCCCCGACCTGACGCTGCTGCACTTCCGTAACACCACCGAAGCGGGCGCCACCAGCGGCTCACGCGACAAAGGCCTGCACGGCAAGCTGCGCGCCGGCGTGTGTTACTCCACCCTTGACGTCGTCAACTCACGCCACCAGCGCGTGGTGGTTGGCGTGCGTCTGCAGCAGGTGGCGGGGCGCGATCGCAAGGTCGATATCAAACCGTTCACCATTCAGGGGTTGCCGACCGCGGTACAGCCGACTGAATTGCTGACCCAGACCGTGGGTGAGCGCCAGGCGCGCGTGCTGTCGCTGCAAGAGTTGAAAGAGCGCGTGGAAGAGATGGAGGGCGTGCAGTTCAAGCAGTTCAACTCCATCACCGATTACCACTCGCTGATGTTCGATCTGGGCGTGATCCCGAAACGCCTGCGTTCGTCCGCCGATCGCAGCAAGTTCTACCGTCTGATTGAGGCGTCGCTGTACGGCGGTATCTCCAGCGCCATCACCCGCTCGCTGCGCGATTACCTGCTGCCGGAAAACAGCGGCGTGCGCAAGGCGTTCCAGGACATGGAAGCGGCGCTGCGCGAAAACCGCATGACGCTGGAAGCGATCCGCGTCACCCAGTCGGATCGCGACCTGTTCAAGCATCTGATCTCCGAGGCCACCTCCTATGTGGCAGCGGACTATATGCGTCATGCCAACGAACGCCGAATCCATCTGGACGGCGCGCTGGCGCTGCGCAGCGATCTGTTGGGCAGCCGCAAGCAGCTGGCCGCCGAACAGTATCGCCATGTGGAAATGGCGCGCGAGCTGAGCGAACAGAGCGGCGCTGAATCCGATCTGGAAACCGATTACCAGGCCGCCAGCGACCACTTGAATCTGGTGCAGACGGCCATGCGTCAGCAGGAGAAGATCGAACGCTATGAAGCCGATCTGGAAGAGCTGACCTACCGTCTGGAAGAGCAGAACGAAGTGGTGGCCGAGGCGAGCGAGCAACAGGCCGAAAACGAAGCGCGCGCCGAAGCGGCCGAGCTGGAAGTGGATGAGCTGAAGAGCCAGTTGGCCGACTACCAGCAGGCGCTCGATGTGCAGCAGACACGCGCCATTCAGTACCAGCAGGCGCTGCAGGCACTGGAGCGCGCGCGCGCGCTGTGCCAACTGCCGGACCTGACTGCCGATAATGCCGAACAGTGGTTGGATACCTTCCAGGCCCGCGAGCAGGAGGCGACCGAAGCGCTGCTGATGCTGGAACAGAAGCTGAGCGTGGCCGACGCCGCGCACGGCCAGTTCGAACAGGCCTATCAGCTGGTGGGTAAAATCGCCGGTCAGGTCAGCCGCAGCGAAGCCTGGCAGTGCGCGCGCGAATTGCTGCGCGATTGGCCTTCGCAGCAGCACTTAGCCGAGCGCGTTCAGCCGCTGCGCCTGCGCCTGAGCGAACTGGAGCAGCGCTTGCGCTCGCAGCAGGACGCCGAGCGCCTGCTGCAAGAGTTTTGCAAACGCCATGGCCAAGAGTACCAGCCGGACGATCTCGACATGCTGCAGCAGGAGCTGGAAGAGCGCCTGGAAGCGCTGTCGCAGAACGTCAGCGAAGCCGGCGAACGCCGCATGGAGATGCGCCAGGAGCTGGAACAGATCCAGCAGCGCATCCGTGAGCTGACGGCGCGCGCCCCAGTGTGGCTGGCGGCGCAGGATGCCCTGAGCCAGCTCAGCGATCAGAGCGGGGAGCCGCTGGAAAACAGCCAGCAGGTGACCGAATACATGCAGCAACTGCTGGAGCGCGAGCGTGAAACTACCGTCGAGCGCGACGAAGTGGCGGCCCGCAAGCGCGAAGTGGAAGCGCAGATCGAGCGCCTCAGCCAGCCGGGCGGCGCGGAAGATCAACGCCTGGTCACCTTGGCCGAACGTTTCGGCGGCGTGCTGCTGTCGGAAATTTACGATGACGTCACTATTGATGACGCACCTTACTTCTCGGCGCTGTATGGACCTTCGCGCCACGCCATCGTGGTGCCGGATCTGTCGCTGGTGCGCGAGATGCTGGAAGGACTGGAAGATTGCCCGGAAGATCTTTACCTGATCGAAGGGGATCCGCAGTCGTTCGATGACAGCGTATTTGCCGTCGAAGAACAGGACAAAGCGGTGGTGGTGAAGATCGCCGATCGCCAGTGGCGTTATTCCCGCTACCCGGAAGTGCCGTTGTTCGGCCGTGCGGCGCGCGAAAACCGGCTGGAGGTGCTGCATGCCGAGCGTGAAACGCTGGCGGAGCGTTACGCCACGCTGTCGTTCGACGTGCAGAAAACTCAGCGCTCGCACCAGGCTTTCAGCCGCTTTATCGGCACCCATCTGGCGGTGGCGTTCGACGCCGATCCGGAAGCGGAGATCCGCGGTCTGAACGCCCGTCGTGGCGAGATCGAGCGTGCGCTGAACAATCACGAAGCGCAGAATCAGCAGCAGCGTCAGCAGTACGACCAGGCCAAAGAGGGCATTTCCGCGCTCAACCGCCTGATGCCGCTGGTGTCGTTGCTGAACGATGAAACGCTGCAGGATCGCGTCGACGAGATCCGCGAAGAGCTGGAAGAAGCGCAGGACGCCGCGCGCCACATTCAACAGCACGGGGTGTCACTGACCAAACTGGAGCCGCTGCTGTCAGTGCTGCAGAGCGATCCGCAGCAGCATGAACAGCTGCAGCAGGACTATGCGCAGGCGCAAAGCGTGCAGCGTCAGGCTAAACAGCAGGCGTTCGCGTTGACAGAAGTGGTGCAGCGTCGCGCGCACTTCAGCTATACCGACTCCGCCGGCATGCAGAATGCCAACAACGATCTCAACGACAAGCTGCGTCAGCGTCTGGAGCAGGCGGAAGCCGAACGCGCCCGCGCCCGTGAGCAGCTGCGTCAGTATCAAACCCAGTTCACCCAATACAGCCAGGTGCTGGCCTCGCTGAAAAGCTCGTATGACGCCAAGCGCGACATGCTGAAAGAGCTGAGCCAGGAGCTGGTGGATATCGGCGTGCAGGCCGACGCCAACGCTGAAGCGCGCGCGCGCGCGCGTCGCGACGAGCTGCATGCGGCGCTGAGCAACAACCGCGCTCGCCGCAATCAGTTGGAGAAACAGCTGACCTTCTGCGAAGCCGAAATGGACGGCCTGCAGAAGAAACTGCGGAAGCTGGAACGCGACTATCATCAGCTGCGCGAGCAGGTGGTGACCGCCAAGGCGGGGTGGTGCGCGGTGATGCGCCTGGTGAAAGACAACGGCGTGGAACGCCGCCTGCACCGCCGCGAGCTGGCGTATATGGATGGCGACGAGCTGCGCTCGATGTCGGATAAGGCGCTCGGCGCGCTGCGTCTGGCGGTGGCGGATAACGAACACCTGCGCGACGTGCTGCGCCTGTCGGAAGATCCGAAGCGGCCGGAGCGTAAGATTCAGTTCTATATCGCGGTGTACCAACACCTGCGCGAGCGTATCCGTCAGGACATCATCCGCACCGACGATCCGGTCGAGGCCATCGAGCAGATGGAAATCGAGCTGGGCCGTCTGACCGAAGAGCTGACCGCGCGCGAGCAGAAGCTGGCGATCAGTTCGAAAAGCGTGGCTAACATCATTCGCAAAACCATTCAGCGCGAACAGAACCGCATTCGCATGCTGAACCAGGGTCTGCAGGCCGTTGCCTTCGGCCAGGTGAAGAGCGTCCGTCTGAACGTCAATGTGCGCGAAGCGCATGCCACTCTGCTGGATGTGCTCTCCGAGCAGCAGGAACAGCATCAGGATCTGTTCAACAGCAACCGCCTGACCTTCTCCGAAGCGCTGGCCAAACTGTATCAGCGCCTGAATCCGCAGATCGACATGGGGCAGCGCACGCCGCAGACCATCGGCGAGGAGTTGCTGGACTACCGCAACTACCTGGAAATGGAAGTTGAGGTGTACCGTGGTTCCGACGGTTGGCTGCGTGCGGAAAGCGGCGCGTTGTCTACCGGTGAAGCCATCGGTACCGGGATGTCAATCCTGGTGATGGTGGTGCAGAGCTGGGAAGAAGAATCCCGCCGCCTGCGCGGTAAAGATATCTCGCCGTGTCGCCTGCTGTTCCTCGATGAAGCGGCGCGTCTGGATGCCAAGTCGATCGCCACGCTGTTCGAACTGTGCGATCGTCTGGAGATGCAGCTGATCATCGCGGCGCCGGAAAACATCAGTCCGGAGAAGGGCACCACCTATAAACTGGTGCGTAAGGTGTTCCAGAACCACGAGCATGTGCACGTGGTGGGGCTGCGCGGTTTCGCCGGCGAGCCGCCGGCGCTGGGCACTGCGCCGGTTGAAACGCCATAACGCAGAAAAACGCCCTAAAAATCCGAAAATAGCCGCCGCAGGGTGGCTATTTTTTTGTGCGCGTGGATGATAGTCCTGCTTTTTTATCCGTTGAAAAGCGGTTAGTTTAATCAGATAAACAGTTATTCGACGCCCGTAGGGCGAAACGGCCTTTCTGTTTGTATACTGAAACTATATGCAATTTTTGACGTTTTTTTTGTGAGCATACAGGGGGCAAGGGATGTTGCTTAAAAAGGGAAACTCTCTACGACGTTTGGCGCTGAGTGGCGCTATCGCCTGTAGTCTTGTGTCGTCGTTTTCCGCCTTGGCCACCGTAACGGCGTTACCGGTGGCAACAGCAGGCATGTCCGTTGCGCAGAGTCGTTCTGAACTGCTGGCCGCGTTGCCGCGCGGTATGGATCTGCACTACCTTTCCACGCTGGCGCCGCTGTATGCGGCGAATCATATGCAGCCGATGTGGCAGGATCGCGAGGCCGTTCAGCAGTTTCAACAGCAGCTGGCCGAACTGGCGATGTCCGGCGTGCAGCCGCAGTTCACCCAGTGGGTGAAGATGTTGACCGATCCGGCGCTCAGTGAAGCGGGCCGCGATGCGGTGCTGTCCGATGCGATGCTGGGTTATTTGCAGTTTGTATCCGCCATCGGCGCCAACGGCAACAACTGGCTGTACAGCAATATTCCCTACAAGCTTGGTTTGCCGCCCACGGCGGTGATCAATCAATGGCAGCTGGCGGTGCGCCAGGCGCGAACCCTGAGCTACGTAAATTCGCTCGCGCCGCAGCATCCGCAATATGCCAAGATGCATCAGGCGCTGCGTGACATGCTGGCGGACAACCGCCCCTGGCCGCAGGTGGGCAGTGGCCCGAGCCTGCGCCCTGGCCAAATGAGCAACGATATCCCGGCGCTGCGTGAGATCCTGACGCGCACCGGCATGCTGGCCGCCTCGGCGCCGGAAGCGGAGCCGGAACCGGCGGTGGTTTCGGCGAAGAGCAATGAACCCGACGACGGCGGGCTGACGGTAGATGAAGAGAAAAGCCGCGTGACGGTGAGCCCATCGGCGGCGCCGGTGACGGACTTGACTGCGGAACAGACGCCGCCGCAGCTCGGCAGCGTGGTGAGCGACAACCTCTATACCAACGAGCTGGTGGAGGGCGTCAAGCGTTTCCAGAAATGGCAGGGGTTGACGGCGGACGGCGTGATCGGCGTGCGCACCCGCGAGTGGCTCAACGTGTCACCGAAAACCCGCGCCGCGCTGTTGGCGCTGAATATCCAGCGCCTGCGCATTTTGCCGGGGCATGTCGGCACCGGCATTATGGTGAACATTCCCAACTACTCGCTGACCTACTATCAGAACGGCAACGAAGTGTTGTCCTCCCGCGTTATCGTCGGGCGGCCGAGCCGTAAGACGCCGCTGATGAGCAGCGCATTGAACAACGTGGTGGTCAACCCGCCTTGGAACGTGCCGACCACGCTGGTGCGTGAGGATATTGTGCCGAAGGCGATGCGCGACGGTAACTATTTCCAGAAACACGGCTATACCGTGCTGTCAGGCTGGAGCAACGATGCGGAAGTGATCAACCCGGCGATGATCGACTGGAGCATGGTTTCCGCGCGCAATTTCCCGTATCGCGTCCGTCAGGCGCCGGGGGCCACCAACTCGTTGGGACGTTTCAAGTTCAATATGCCGAGCTCGGATGCCATCTACCTGCACGATACCCCGAACCACAGCCTGTTCCAGAAAGACATCCGCGCGCTCAGCTCCGGCTGCGTGCGGGTGAACAAGGCTTCCGATTTGGCGAATATGCTGCTGCAGGATGCCGGCTGGAACAATAGCCGCGTTTCCTCCACGCTGAAAGAAGGCAATACCACTTATGTGAATATTCGCCAGCGTATTCCCGTAAAACTGTATTATCTGACCGCCTGGGTTTCGGATGATGGCCAACCGCAATTCCGTACAGATATTTACAATTATGATAATACGGTGAGATCGGGCGCACAAATTTTGGCTCAGGCCAAAAAATTAATGCAGTAAATGCAGTAATTATAAATAAATAACGGTCAGAATGTTTGGCTATACCGCAGGCCCTCGTAGGCGGGGGCCTGTAAACCTAGGCGTATCGCGGGTTGACTCAGCATACGCAGGCGGTTATGGTTCGGACAGTGCGCTGCTTTGTGCATTTATTTTGACATTCTTGCCGGGTTTAACAGAGTCATGGACAAAATTGATCATCATCGCCGTAAATGGCTGGCGCTAGGTGGCGCCGCTATGGGCATAGCGCTGCTTCCAGGGCAGGCATTTGCCAGTCTTTCCACCGCTCGACCGCGTATTTTAGTGCTGAATAACCTGAATACCGGTGAATCTATTAAAGCCGAGTTCTTTGACGGCAAAGGCTACAATAAAGAAGAGTTGGTTCGGCTAAATCATCTGTTCCGCGATTATCGCGCCAACAAGGTTAAATCGATCGATCCCAGCTTGTTTGATCACCTCTATCGCCTGCAGGGGCTGCTGGGCACCAGCAAGCCGGTGCAGCTGATCTCCGGTTACCGCTCCGTAGATACCAACAACGAATTGCGCGCACACAGCCGCGGCGTGGCCAAGCACAGCTACCATACCAAGGGCCAGGCGATGGATTTCCACATTGAAGGTATCCAATTGAGTAATATCCGTAAAGCGGCGTTAAAAATGCGCGCCGGTGGTGTAGGATATTACCCACGTAGCAACTTCGTGCACATCGATACCGGCCCGGTTCGGAGCTGGTAATCGCGGTGCCCTCAGTGAATAACGCTGCTCCTTGCAGAGGCGGCGTTATTGTCGTTGGAGCCTTATGAAATACCATCTTATTCCCGTTACCGCCTTTAGCCAGAACTGCAGCCTGATCTGGTGTGAAAACACGCAGCAGGCGGCGTTGGTTGATCCCGGCGGCGAAGCGGAAAAAATCAAAGCGGAAGTGGCGAAGCAGGGTGTGACAATCACGCAGATTTTGCTGACGCACGGCCATTTGGATCACGTCGGCGCGGCGGCGGAGCTGGCGGACCATTATCAGGTGCCGATTTACGGCCCGGATAAAGAGGACGCTTTTTGGCTGGATGGTTTGCCGGCGCAGAGCCGGATGTTCGGGCTGGAGGAGTGTGCGCCGCTGACCCCGACTCGTTGGCTGTCGGAAGGCGATGAGATGCAGGTGGGAGAAATGACGCTCAAGGTGCTGCACTGCCCCGGGCACACACCAGGCCACATTGTCTTTATCAATGAGCAGGCGCGTTTGGCGCTGGTCGGCGACGTGCTGTTTAACGGCGGCGTGGGGCGCAGCGACTTCCCGCGCGGTGATCATCAGGCGTTGATCGCCTCTATTCGCACCAAGCTGCTGCCATTGGGCGACGATATGCGCTTTATTCCCGGCCACGGCCCGATGTCGACCTTTGACCACGAGCGCCAGACCAACCCGTTCCTGCGCGAAGAACCGGCGGTGTGGTAACGATTATTTCCCGGCCGAAATAATCAAGGGCGCATAGAGCGCCCTTTTTTTATGATTTATGACCTGCGTCGATGCTTTTAGAGCACGGCGACGATGGCTTCACACAGCG
Source organism: Serratia sp. JKS296 (assembly GCF_900215445.1). NCBI lineage: Bacteria > Pseudomonadati > Pseudomonadota > Gammaproteobacteria > Enterobacterales > Yersiniaceae > Serratia > Serratia sp. JKS296. Next base: position 3,250,658 of record NZ_OCMX01000001.1, on the reverse strand, counting down.
GCGCCATGTTGTCCGGGGTCATGCCGGCCACGTTCACCCGGCCCGAGTTCACGGCGTATACGCCGAACTCTTCACGCAGACGCAGCACCTGTTCTTTGGTCAGGCCGCTGAATGAGAACATGCCGTTCTGCTGGATGATGAAGCTGAAGTCCTGTTGTGCGCCTTTCTCCTGCAGGGTGTTCACGAACAGCTGACGCATGCGGTGAATGCGCTGGCGCATGTCGGTCAGCTCCTGCTCCCACATCGCGCGCAGGGCGTCGTTGCCCAGAATGGCGGCGACAACGGCCGCGCCGTGTGACGGCGGGTTGGAGTAGTTGGCGCGAATGGCCGCCTTCACTTGGCTGAAGGCGCGATCGGCGGTTTCGGCATCGGCAGCTACAATGGTGCAAGCGCCGACGCGCTCATTGTACAGGCCGAAGTTTTTCGAGTAGGAGCTGGCGACGATCAGCTCTTGATGTTTGGCGGCGAAAATACGCAGACCCTGCGCATCCTCTTCCAGACCGTTGGCGAAGCCCTGGTAGGCGAAGTCGAACAGCGGCAGCCAGCCATTGGCGACGGAAAGCTCAGCCAGTTGTGCCCACTGTTCCGCCGTTGGATCGATACCGGTCGGGTTATGGCAGCAGCCGTGGAACAACACGATATCCCCGGCCTGAGCCTGTTTCAGGCTGTTCAGCAGGCCGTCAAAATCCAGCGCGTGGTTGGCAGCGTCGTAGTAGGCGTACTCCAGCACTTCCAGGCCAACGGCGCTAAAGACGTTCTTGTGGTTCGGCCAGCTTGGGTTGCTGATCCAGATGCGCTTGGCGCTGGTCTGGTTGGCGATAAAGTCTGCCGCCACGCGCAGGCCGCCGGTGCCGCCTGGCGTCTGCGCGGTGCGCGCGCGACGATTGGTGACGATCGGGCTCTCTTTACCGAACAGCAGCTCTTGCGTGCAGCTGGCAAACGCCGGGATGCCTTCAATGCCGAGATAGTTTTTGGTGGTCTCGTTTTCCAGCAGATACTGTTCAGCTTTTTTTACGCTGGTCAGCACCGGGGTTTTGCCGGTTTCGTCTTTATAAACGCCAATGCCTAAATTGATTTTATTCGGGCGGGCGTCGGCGCGGAAAATGTCGGTCAGGCCCAGGATCGGGTCGGCGGGTGCGGCGGTGATTTTTTCAAACATGTCAGGTGCTTCCAAATCTCGGAGTTAAGCAGACAGAAGCATCAGGGTAGCGCCAGTTATCGGCTTTGCCAACCGTTTGCGATAAAAACACCGCGATCTTGTGAACGGGAAGGATTCGACAGAAAAAATGAGGGGGAAGGAGAAATCTGCAGGATAAAACGTTACCGGAAGACACAAATAAAAACAGGGCCGAAGCCCTGTTTTTTTAACTTAGCCGACGGTGAACCGCCGTTAAGCGAGACAACTTAGAACTGGTATACCAGACCAACAGCTACGATATCGTCGGTAGCGGTGCCGGTTGCTTTGGTGAACTCGTTGTCATCCAGCAGGTTGATTTTGTAATCAACGTAGGTGGACATGTTCTTGTTGAAGTAGTAAGTGGTACCAACAGAAACATATTTAACCAGATCCTGGTCAGAACCCACGCCAGGAACGTTCAGGTTTTTACCTTTAGATTGCAGGTAAGACACTTCTGGACGCAGACCGAAGTCGAACTGGTACTGAGCAGTCACTTCGAAGTTCTGAGTTTTGCTCGCGAAGCCGCCGCACTTGTCATCGGTAGCTGCACAGCCTGCACCGAAGTTACCGCCGCCGAACGGGGTCATGTTACGGGTTTCTGCGTACATCGCCGCCAGGTAAACGTTGTTGGCGTCGTATTTCGCACCTACGGTCCATGCGTCAGCCTTGTCGCCACGCTCGTTGGAACGCAGTTTCTGGTCGTCGGTACGGTTAGAAGACGCGTATGCAGCGCCGAAGCTTACGCCTTCGCCGATGTCATAAGTAGAGGAGATGCCCCAGCCGTCGCCGTTTTGTTTCTTGACGTTACGGCCGTCGTTCTGGTTTTTGCCCTGGTACTGAACGGCGAAGTTCAGACCGTCAACCAGACCGAAGAAGTTGTTGTTACGATAGGTCGCAACGCCGTTGGTACGGCCGGTCATGAAGTTGTCGGTGTAGGTGTAAGTATCGCCACCGAACTCTGGCAGCATATCGGTCCAGCCTTCCACGTCGTACAGTACGCCGTAGTTACGGCCGTAGTCGAAGGAGCCGTAGTCAGCGAATTTCAGACCCGCGAAGCCCAGACGGGTTTTGGTGCCTTCGGTGCCCTGAGATTCGGAGTGGTTAGCCTGGACGTTGTATTCCCACTGGCCGTAACCGGTCAGTTGGTCAGTAATCTGAGTTTCACCTTTGAAGCCGAAACGAACATAGGTCTGATCGCCGTCATTACCTTTGTCGTCGGAGAAGTAGTGCAGACCGTCAACTTTGCCGTACAGATCCAGCTTGTTGCCGTCTTTGTTGTAGATTTCAGCTGCGTTTGCTGCACCAGCAGCCAACAGAGCCGGGATAACCACTGCAAGAATGTTGCGCTTCATCATTATTACCCTCATTGGTGTTATTCGGACACCTTTGCCACTGCCGCCAATAATTCCTTGGGAACTATTGTAGATAGATTGGTGTCGTCCTGTGTCTGAACGCAGTGTTCCATTCACAGGCGGGTTAATCTAGGACGAAAATGATACCAATGTCGCAATGAGGTTGCAAAAGGAAAGTATGTGTAACTAAATGTAATTTTTCGGGAACTTTGTGACGTGCGTCAATATTAAAAAATGCGAAAGGCCAGCGAGGCTGGCCTTTGTTTTGTAACGAAATCGTTTAAAAAACGTGTGATCGTATGAATTAGAAGCTTGCGTTACGTGGTGTGCGTGGGAACGGGATCACATCGCGCACGTTTTGCACGCCGGTGACATAGGCGATTAAACGTTCAAAGCCCAGGCCGAAACCGGAATGCGGCACGGTGCCGTAACGACGCAGATCGCGATACCACCAGTAGTCTTCCTTATTCAGGCCCATCTCTTCCAGACGCTGATCGAGCACGTCGAGGCGTTCTTCACGCTGAGAACCACCGATGATTTCACCGATGCCCGGCGCCAGCACGTCCATGGCCGCGACGGTTTTGCCGTCTTCGTTCATGCGCATGTAGAACGCCTTGATGTCTTTCGGGTAGTTTTTCACCACCACCGGCGCCTGGAAGTGTTTCTCCGCCAGATAACGCTCATGTTCGGAAGAGAGATCGATACCCCAGGAGACCGGGTTTTCGAAGGTTTGGCCCGAGGCCAGCAGGATCTCAATGGCGTCGGTGTAGTCTACCTGGGCGAAATCGGAAGAGACGAAGCGCTCCAGACGCGCGATAGCGTCTTTATCCACGCGCTCGGCGAAGAATTTCAGATCGTCTGCACGTTCATTCAGCACCGCCTGGAACACATACTTCAGCATGCTTTCGGCCAGGCCGGCGACATCGTCCAGCGTCGCGAAGGCCACTTCCGGCTCGATCATCCAGAATTCCGCCAGGTGGCGGCTGGTGTTGGAGTTTTCGGCGCGGAAGGTTGGGCCGAAGGTGTAAACCTTCGACAGCGCGCAGGCGTAGGTTTCGCCGTTCAGCTGGCCGGAAACGGTAAGGAAGGCTTCCTTACCGAAGAAGTCTTCGCTGAAGTCGACGGCGCCCTTGTCGGTGCGCGGCAGGTTTTCCAGGTCCAGCGTGGACACGCGGAACATCTCGCCGGCGCCTTCGGTGTCGGAGGCGGTGATCAGCGGGGTGGACACCCAGAAATAGCCATTTTCATGGAAGAAGCGGTGGATCGCCTGCGCCAGCGTATGACGCACGCGCGCCACGGCGCCGATCAGGTTGGTGCGCGGGCGCAGGTGGGCCACTTCGCGCAGGTATTCGATGCTGTGACGTTTGGCCGCCATCGGGTAAGTGTCCGGATCGTCGACCCAGCCGACCACTTTGATCGCGGTGGCCTGCAGCTCGAAGCTCTGGCCTTCGCCCGGTGAAGCAACGACCTTGCCGGTAACTTCGACCGAACAGCCGGTGGTCAGGTGCAGCACTTCATCTTGATAATTCGGCAGAGAATTATTAACGACGGCCTGTAACGGATCAAAGCAGGAACCGTCATAGACGGCCAGGAAGGAGATACCAGCTTTTGAATCTCTCCGGGTACGTACCCAGCCGCGTACGGTGACTTCACTGTCAACCGCAGCACGACCTTGCAGTACGTCGACTACAGGCACTACGCTCATAGATTTCTCTCTTTAATAATTTGGTTTAGAAATAGCTTACAACCCAAGAATATGGGGGTAATGGCTATGTTACTTGCCGCGGTGCAGAGCACAAGCAGAAATCATCGGATTGGCGCAACATTTATCGCGGCTGACTGAAAAGAGGGCGTTCGGGATAAAAACAAAAAGCCGGCGCGAGAACCGGGCCGGCTTTCTCTCTTTATATAAAGAAGGCTCAGCTGGCTTTCTTCACCAGCGGTAGATCGAAGGCCTTGCGCAGAGCCCTGACGAACGCCTGGTCCTGGCAGATGGTCTTGCCGGGGCTGTCGGAGAGCTTGGCCACCGGCTTGCCTTTGCACTCGACCAGCTTGATCACGATATTTAACGGCTTAACGCCGGGAATATCGCAGGTCAGACGCGTGCCGATGCCGAAGCCGAGATTAATGCGCTGGTAGAAATGGCGATAGAGCGCCAGCGCTTTTTCCAGATCCAGGTTGTCCGAGAACACCAGCGTTTTGCTCAGTGGGTCGATGCCCAGTTTCTGATAGTGGGCAATGGCCTTTTCACCCCACTCGACGGGATCGCCCGAATCGTGGCGAAGCCCCTGATAACGCTCGGCGAACTGCGGGCCGAAGTCGCGCAGGAAGGCATCCATGGTGATGCAGTCGGTGAGCGCTATGCCAAGCTGGTCCGGATATTCATCCAGCCAGGCCTGCAATGCGGCGCGCTGGCTGTTGGCCAGCACCGGGCTTATCTGCTGATGCGCCTGGAACCACTCATGCGCCTGCGTGCCGACCGGCGCCAGACCCAGCTGGTGCGCCAGATCGTAATTGCTGGTGCCCGACAGGTACGGGAATTCGGCCTGCAATGTGCTGACGATGGCCTGTTGCACGCCCTGAGAGAAACGGCGGCGGGTGCCGAAGTCCATCAACTTGAAGCGTGAAAGATCCAGATCGCCCGCCAACGTCTTGAACTGCGCCAGCTTGGTTTGCAGATGCGCCACCGCCTGTTCCGGCGTCGCCAGCGGCGAGCGCCGGCGGTGCACCACTTCGCTGATCACCGCCAGCAACGGCACTTCCCACATGATCACTTCACGCCAGGGGCCGGCGATGCGGATGTGCAGCTTGCCGTCGCGGTTGTCGATGGTGACCTGCTGCGGATCGTAGCGGAACGTGCGCAGCCAGTTCAGGTAATCTTGACGGAAGAAGGGCAGGCCCGAAAGATAAGCGAATTCGGCGTCGGTTAGCGCCAGCCGGCTCATCAGCGCCACCTGCGCGCGGATCTCGTCGGCATATTCGCCCAGCAGTTCGTCGCCGCGGCAGCGGAATTCCGCCGCCACGCTGATCGCGGGATAGCGATGGAACACTGCTTGCTGCATATGAAGCTTATAAGCATCGGTATCAAGCAGTGATGTCAAAATCGGGGAAGCGTATTGAGTCATAGCGCGTTACAGCATCCTCGTCAGGCGCGTGTCCAAATCCGGATAATCATAAAAGTGGGGGTGGAGTATACCCGGATTATCCTGTTATTGAAGCTGCATCACACCATAAATCACCGAAGCGGGTCGAGGATTAAACGTGCCTTTATGGCAGCCGGATAGCGGCGGGGAGGAAAAAAAGCCAGATATGCCTGTAAGGTGAATGACTTAGCCTAATTAGTCATAAAAATTATAATGTTAATTATTTTAAACAACGAATCAGATAAAGCCGGCCTGGGTATGCACGCTGACCCGATCCTTGCCGTTCTTTTTGCAAAAATAGAGCGCTTCGTCCGCCTGTTTGATCGCCGCCTGCAGCGCGGCGAACGCGCTGACCGGCGCGATGCCGCAGCTGGTGGTGAAGCGCACTTGCCGTCCGTCGGCCAGATTTAGCGTCAGGCGATGAGTACGTGCGCGCAATTGCTCCATGATGTCCCGCGCGTTGTCCAACGAACAGTTGCCCAGCAGCACCGCGAACTCTTCGCCGCCATAGCGGCAGAAGATGTCGCTGGCGCGGAACGCGCGTTGCAGCAAGTGGCCGAATGCCACCAGTGCCCGGTCACCCACGTCGTGGCCGTAGCTGTCGTTGAGTTGTTTGAAATTGTCGATGTCGATCAGGCAAAAGGCCTGCGGGTAGCTGGCGTTGCCCAGCAGTTGACATTCAAGGAAGAATTTACGGCGGTTGTAGATATTGGTGAGCGGATCGAGGAAGGAAGAGGCCTCGAGCTCTTTAATCAGCAGTTGTTTCTCGCTCTCCAGCGAGACCTTGTCCAGCTGGTATTGCCTGAGCTGCTGAATGGCGTCGCTGATGGCGATCAATTCCTGGCTGTAGAAGGCATCGTTGCGATCGATATTCATCTCACCGCGCGACAGCCGCACGATATTGTTGTGGGTCTTGGTCAACCAGCGGTTGATGCTGGTGCAGAACACCAACGCCGGCAAAATGAACAGCAAAACCACCAGGCCGGCGAGTGCGATCATGCCGTAAATGGTCGTCTGGCTGTCGTAAATCTTGTGGCGCGAGGCGAGGGTTTCCAATTCGAAACTGCGTTGATACAGCGCCTGCGAAAGCCCGCTCACATCGTCGATATAGCGAGAAATAAGCGCTGTGGGGTAGGGCCTATGGGTATCGATAGCGGTATACAGCCCATTGGTAATCTGCTGGAGGCGCTCAGCGGACACCTGGGCGAGCAACGCATTGACGATGTTGGTGATTTGTTCATCGTCGTAGTTGATCTTCATGAAGATCAATCGGGTGCTCAGTGCGTTCAGCACGCCGGTAAGCTGAATGGACTTTAGATAGGCGTCTTTGCGAACGAGCTGGCTGACGTTGACGTCGATAATCTGATCGCTCAATTCCGTCAATGACATATTTAACCGGTTATTGAGACGGATGGCCTCGAGAAACATAAAGGAGTCGGTATCCACCATCCGGGTATCGTAGGTGTAACGGTAATAACTCTTGCTGGTTTGCGAGATGTAATAGGCGCTGTTGATGTTGAACAGATTGGCGTTGGTGTTATTGACCTGCGAAAGCTGCAGGTTGTCATTATCCAGCAGCTGCTCCATCAACGCGATCATCGACAGCGCGGCGATTTTTTGTCGAACCCCGAGCTGTCTGGCGACCTCATCGTCCAGATGTTCGCGGATCCGGGTGATTCTCTCGCGTGCCACCCGATCGGCGGCTAAACATTGCGCACGGGTGATTTGCGGATCGATCAGGCTCAATCGTTTGAGGCGATGAGCCAGCAGCGCAGCCTGAAAGGCTTCGGAAATTTCTTTGGCGCGATCGATTTTGTACAGGTTCAGCTGGTTGTCGCGGTAGTCGGTATGGGCTTCGAGCAGCTCATCGACGATGAACAGAGAGAAGGAAGTCATCAGGCACAGGGTAAAAAAATAGATTGCGTATTTAATTTTCATAGTGCGAGTCATCCCTGAGCCTGATGCCGCAATTATACCACCATGCCGCCTGTGTCGCCTCAACTATGCCGGCGCGCCGCGATGGCGGCTTTTTAGCATTAAATGCTGATTTTTATTTAGCCATTGGTCACCCGCACTGCCGCCTGCCGGCCGATTTATGATTTGCCTCTGATTTCTCTCTCTTGGTCGCCCTGCGGCTCTGGGCTTTTCGGCCAGCTGTGATACAGTTTATTCACAATTCAGGCTCACCGCGCGCCGCAGGGGAACATACCGGCTGCGGTACGAAGGAGAAGCGCAGCCTGGCACCTATAACTCACTGAGACGTTTAAGGGTTTTTATGACACAACAGCCACAGGCAAAATACCGCCACGATTATCGCGCGCCCGATTACACCACGACCGATATCGATTTGGACTTCAGTCTGGATGCGGAAACCACGCGCGTGACCGCCGTCAGTAAAATCAAACGTCAGGGGGCGGCCGGTGCACCGCTGGTGCTGGATGGCGAAGATTTGACGCTGGTGAGCATTCAGGTCGACGGCCAACCGTGGAGCGCCTACCGTCAGCAGGATAACCAGCTGATCATCGAAGAGTTGCCGGCACAATTCACTCTTACCATTGTCAACGATATTCACCCGGCGAAGAACACCGCGCTGGAAGGGCTGTACCTGTCCGGCGATGCGCTGTGCACGCAATGCGAAGCCGAAGGCTTCCACCACATTACCTATTACCAGGATCGCCCGGACGTGCTGGCGCGCTTTACCACCCGCATCGTGGCCGACAAGACGCGCTATCCGTTCCTGCTGTCGAACGGCAACCGCATCGGCCAGGGCGAATTGGCTGATGGCCGCCACTGGGTGCAATGGCAGGATCCGTTCCCGAAACCTTGCTACCTGTTCGCGCTGGTGGCGGGGGACTTCGACGTGCTGCGCGACAGCTTCACCACCCGTTCCGGCCGTAAGGTCGCACTGGAGCTGTTCGTCGATCGCGGCAACCTGGATCGCGCCGACTGGGCGATGACTTCGCTGAAGAACTCGATGAAGTGGGACGAGACCCGCTTCGGCCTGGAATACGATCTCGACATTTATATGATTGTGGCGGTCGATTTCTTCAATATGGGCGCGATGGAGAACAAAGGGTTAAATATCTTTAACTCCAAATATGTGCTGGCGAAGGCGGAAACCGCTACCGACAAGGATTACCTGAACATCGAAGCGGTGATCGGCCACGAATACTTCCACAACTGGACCGGTAACCGCGTGACCTGCCGCGACTGGTTCCAGCTCAGTCTGAAAGAGGGGCTGACGGTGTTCCGCGATCAGGAATTCAGTTCCGATCTGGGATCGCGTTCAGTCAACCGCATCGACAATGTGCGCGTGATGCGCGGCGCGCAATTTGCCGAAGACGCCAGCCCGATGGCGCACGCCATCCGCCCGGACAAAGTCATCGAGATGAACAACTTCTACACCCTTACGGTGTATGAAAAGGGTTCCGAGGTGATCCGCATGATGCATACCCTGTTGGGGGAGGAGAACTTCCAGAAAGGGATGCAGCTCTATTTCGAACGCCACGACGGCAGCGCCGCTACCTGCGACGATTTCGTTCAGGCGATGGAGGATGCGTCTAACGTCGATCTGTCGCGCTTCCGCCGTTGGTATAGCCAGTCCGGCACGCCGCTGTTGACGGTGCGCGACGAGTACGACGCGGAAACCCAACAGTATCGCCTGCATGTCAGCCAGAAGACCGCGCCGACCGCCGATCAGCCGGAGAAGTTGCCGCTGCATATTCCGCTGGATATCGAACTGTACGACAGCGAAGGCAATGTCATTCCATTGCAAAAAGGCGGCCTGCCGGTCAACAACGTGCTGAACGTCACCGAAGCGGAGCAAACTTTCGTGTTCGACGGCGTGGCGCACAAGCCGGTGCCGTCGCTGCTGCGCGAATTCTCCGCGCCGGTGAAGCTGGACTATCCGTACAGCGATCAGCAACTGACCTTCTTGATGCAGCACGCACGCAATGAATTTGCGCGTTGGGATGCGGCACAGAGCCTGCTGGCGACCTATATCAAGCTGAACGTGGCGCGGCACCAGCAGAAGCAGCCGCTGTCGCTGCCGCTGCACGTGGCCGATGCGTTCCGCGCGGTGCTGCTGGACGAAAAACTGGATCCGGCGCTGGCGGCGCAGATCCTGACGCTGCCGTCGGAGAACGAAATCGCCGAGCTGTTCGCCACTATCGATCCGGAAGCGATCGCCGCGGTGCACGAAGCGATCGTACGCTGTCTGGCGCGGGAGTTGGCCGATGAGTGGCTGGCGGTGTATCACACCAACAAGACCGACGGCTACCGCGTGGAGCATGCCGAGATCGCCAAGCGCGCCTTGCGTAATGTGTGCCTGGGCTATCTGGCGTTCGGCGAAGATGTGGCGCTGGCGGACCAGCTGGTGAGCGAACAGTATCGCCAGGCGGACAACATGACCGACTCGCTGGCGGCGCTGTCTGCTGCGGTCGCGGCCCAGCTGCCGTGCCGCGATGCGCTGCTGGCGGCGTTCGACGAGCGCTGGTATCAGGATGGCCTGGTGATGGACAAGTGGTTCGTGCTGCAGGGCAGTAGCCCGGCGGCAGATGTGTTGAGCAAGGTGCGCGCACTGTTGCATCACCGTTCGTTCAGCCTGAGCAACCCGAACCGCACCCGTTCGCTGATCGGCGGCTTCGCTTCCGGCAACCCGGCGGCGTTCCATGCCGCGGACGGCAGCGGCTATCAGTTCCTGGCGGAGATCCTCAGCGATCTCAACCAGCGCAACCCGCAGATCGCCGCGCGCCTGATTGAACCGCTGATTCGCCTGAAGCGTTACGACGCGGGCCGTCAGGCGCTGATGCGCAAGGCGTTGGAACAGCTGAAAGGGTTGGAAAACCTGTCCGGCGATCTGTACGAGAAGATCAGCAAGGCGCTCGACGCCTGATCTTTTCGCGCTGAATAGATAAGGGGGACGGCCTGCGCCGTCCCTTTTTTTATCCGTTCAGTTCACCGCCCGGCGGGTACTGTCCGCTGCGGCCGGCGGCGATAACACCCGTTCCAGCACTTCGGCCTCCAGTTCCGCCAGCCTGGCCGAGCCTTTGCGGCGCGGCCGCGGCAGATCGATGGCCAGATCCAGCCCGATATGCCCCTCTTCGATCAGGATCACCCGATCCGCCAGCGCGATGGCTTCGCTGACGTCATGTGTGACCAGCAGTACGGTAAAACCGTGTTGTTGCCACAGCGTTTCTATCAGCCCTTGCATCTCGATGCGCGTCAGGGCATCCAGCGCTCCGAGCGGTTCGTCCAGCAGCAGCAGGCGGGGGCGGTGGATCAGCGCGCGCGCCAGGGCGACCCGCTGTTTTTGTCCACCGGACAGCGCCGCCGGCCAATCGTGGGCGCGATCCGCCAAACCGACCGCGTCCAGCGCCTGCAGCGCCGCGTCGCGCCACTGGCCGCGCAGCCCCAGACCTACGTTGTCGATCACCGTTTTCCACGGCAACAGGCGTGCATCCTGAAACATCAACCGGGTATCCTCTTTAGCGGCGGCAAGCGGCGCGTTGCCGCTGAGCAGCGCGCCGCTGCTGGCCTGTTCCAGGCCGGCCAACAGGCGCAGCAGGGTGCTCTTGCCGCAGCCGCTGCGGCCGACCACCGCCACGAACTGCCCGGCGGAAATGCGCAGCTGAATATTGTCCAGCACCGTGCGGTTGCCGTAACGTTTGCCGATGGACTCCAGCGTCACCGGCGTGCCTTGCGCAAGGCGAGCGGGAAGGGTCATAGCGCTTCTCCCTGTTTCAGTTGATAGGCCGGATGCCAGCGCAACCAGTCGCGCTCCAACAGCTGCGCGCCCACGTCCGCCAGCTTGCCGAGCAGGGCGTACAGCACGATCGCCACCACCACCACGTCGGTTTGCAGAAATTCACGCGCGTTCATCGCCAGGTAGCCGATGCCCGAATTGGCCGAGATGGTTTCGGCGACGATCAGCGTCAGCCACATGAAGCCGAGAGCGAAACGCACGCCGACCATAATCGACGGCAGCGCGCCCGGCAGCACCACCTGTGTAAACAGGCGGAAACCGCTCAGGCCGTAGCTGCGGGCCATCTCCAACAGGCCGCGATCGATGTTTTTGATGCCGTGATAGGTGTTGAGATAAATCGGGAACAGCGTACCGAGCGCCACCAGAAAGATCTTGGCGGATTCATCGATGCCGAACCACAGGATCACCAACGGGATCAGCGCCAGATGAGGCACGTTGCGGATCATTTGCACCGAGCTGTCCAGCAGGCGTTCACCCCAGCGTGACAGCCCGGTAATAAAGCCGAGTATCAGTCCGATGCTGCCGCCGATGCCAAAGCCGATCAACGCGCGCTGGCTGCTGATGCTCAGGTGCTGCCACAGTTCGCCGCTTTGGCTCAGGCGCCAGAAGGCGGCCAGCACCGCACTCGGCGCCGGCAAAATGCGGTTGGACAGCCAGCCGGTTTCGACGGCGATCTGCCAGAGGATCACCAGCGCCAACGGCAGCGCCCAGGGAGCCAGCCGATACAGGATGCGTTGTACGTTATTTGCCATCGGGGCGCTCCTCAGTTCTGCGATACTTTTTGCGGAACATAGATGTTGGCCACCACTTCGCCCTGCGGGCGCACCGGTTGAAGGCGAGCGGGCGTTTCCTCCTGCGCCAGATCGAGGTGCGGGAACAGCAGTTCGCCGACGCGGTAGGCCTCTTCCAGATGCGGATAGCCGGAGAGAATAAAGGTGTCGATGCCCAGATCGGCATATTCCTGCATGCGCGCCGCGACCGTCGGGCCATCGCCCACCAGCGCGGTGCCGGCGCCGCCGCGCACCAGGCCGATGCCGGCCCACAGGTTCGGGCTGATCTCCAGGTTATCCTTTTTGCCGCCGTGCAGCGCCGCCATGCGCCGTTGGCCGACGGAGTCGAAGCGCGCAAAGGCCTGCTGCGCGTTGGCGATGGTTTCCTCATCGAGGTGCGCGATCAGCCGATCGGCGGCGCGCCAGGCCTCTTCGGTGGTTTCCCGCACGATGACGTGCAGGCGGATGCCGAAACGCACCTGTCGGCCCTTCGCCGCCGCTTTGGCGCGTACTTCCTCGATCTTCTCTTTGACCTGCGCCGGCGGCTCTCCCCAGGTGAGGTACATTTCTACCTGTTCGGCGGCCAGATCCTGTGCGGCGGCGGAGGATCCGCCGAAATAGAGCGGCGGGCGCGGCTGCTGCACCGGCGGGAACAGCAGCTTGGCACCTTTCACCTGAATATGCTTGCCGTGGAAATCGACGGTTTCCCCTTCCAGCACCCGGCGCCAGATATGAGTGAACTCGGTCGAGGCCTCGTAACGCTCTTCATGACTGAGATGTAACCCCTCCGCCGCCAGCTCTTCCGGATCGCCGCCGGTGACCAGATTGAACAGCGCGCGCCCGTTGGACAGGCGATCCAGCGTCGCCGCCTGACGTGCCGCCAGCGTAGGGGAGATGATACCCGGCCGCAACGCGACCAAAAATTTCAGCCGCTGGGTGACCGGGATCAGCGAGGCGGCCACCAGCCAGGAGTCTTCGCAAGAGCGACCGGTGGGGATCAGCACGCCGCCGAATCCCAGCCGATCCGCCGCCTGGGCGATCTGCTGCAAGTAACCGTGATCGACGCTGCGAGCGCCCTGCGCGCTGCCAAGATAGTGGCCGTCGCCATGGGTGGGTAAAAACCAGAAAACGTTCAGGCTCATCGTCAATGTTCCCCCGTATTTATTGCGCGCTTGGGCGCCAGATGCGTTGCGAGATGTCGACCTTCACCGGCACCAACCGGTTGGCGTAAAACAGGTCGGCGGTTTGCTGCTGCGCGGCGATCGTATGCGCATCGAGCGGTGTGATGGCGGTCGGAGGGCGGTGATCCAGATAGCTGGCGATCACCGGTTCCGGCAGCCCCATGGCGTTGGCCAGCAGGGTCACGCTTTGCGCCCGGTCGCTGCGGGTGAGCGCATCGGCCTGGGTCAGCACCGTCAAGACCTGGCTGATAAAGGCACCGTTGGCTTCGACATAGGGCCGCGCCGCCAGATAGAAGGAACCGGTCTGATTCAGATCGGTGCCGTCGCCAAGCACCCGCACGCCGCCCTGCAGCAGCGCGGCGGAATAATAAGGATCCCAGATCGCCCAGGCATCGACGTTGCCCTGCTGGAATGCAGCGCGCGCATCGGCGGGCGTTAAATAGGCGGGCTGGATATCCGTAAATTTCAGTCCGGCTTTTTGCAGCGATCGCAGCAGCAGGTTATGTGAGCTGGATCCTTTCTGGAACGCGACCTTATGGCCTTTCAGATCGGCGACGGTTTTGATCGGGCTGTTTTCCGGCACCAGGATCACTTCCGCCTTCGGTTTGGGCGGCTCAACGCCGACATACAGCAGATCCGCCCCGGCGGCCTGCGCGAAGATCGGCGGAATATCGCCGGTGCTGCCCAGATCGATGCTGCCGACGTTCAAGGCTTCCAGCATCTGCGGGCCGGCGGGAAACTCGATCCAACTGATGCGGGTGGCGGGGAAACGTTCCTCCAGCAGCCGGTGGCTCTTCGCCAGCACCAGACTGACCGATCCTTTTTGGTAGCCGATGCGGAATTGCGCCGGATCCTGAGCGACGGCGGCGTTGGCCCAAACCAGCGACAGCAGGCCGGTGAAGGCGGCGGCGCTCAGCCAACGCCGCAAAGCGATGCGTTGTTTCATTCAGGCTCTCCTTTTCCAGGCGTTTCAGGCGGTTTGACGCGCCGCCAGTGGCGAGGCGACGCGCAGCGCAGGCGGTTTGCGGCGGCCAAGCGCCAGATAGAAACTGGCCAGTGCCTCTTCCAGCCGGGCGGCCACGGCGTCGGTGAGCGTGGCGCTTTCTTCGGTCAACTGGATCTGGCTGTCGTCGGCGAACACGCCGTGCAGCACCTCTTGCGCTTTCAGCGCCGCCAGCACCGGTTTCAACGCATAGTCCACCGCCAGCATGTGGCCGACAGACCCCCCGGTCGCCAGCGGCAACACCACCTTATGATCCAGAGCGCGTTCCGGCAGCAGATCCAGCAGGGTTTTCAGCGCGCCGGAGAACGACGCTTTATAAACCGGCGTGGAAATCAGCAGGCCGTCGGCCTGCGCCAGCTGCTCGGCAAACGCCTGGATCGCCGGACTGTTGAAGTTGGCGTACAGCAGATCTTCGGCGTCAAAGTCGTGCAGGGTATAGGCCGTCACCTCCACCCCTTGCTGCCGCAGCCAGTTCTGACTCAGCGAGAGCAGCGCGGCGGAACGTGATGGGATGCGTGGGCTACCGGCCAGTGATATAACGCGCATTGCCACTCCTTATAACTAAAAGTTAGGTTTAATTAGAAAATCAATGGGAAGTGTTTTAAACCTACCAGCAACCGGGCGCGTTTTTTAAATCTCATTTTTTGATTTGGATATGCGCAAAAGCGGATTGGCAGCGATTTGGCGGCGAAGAGGGAAAACGATTGCGTAAAAACGGCTTTTTTTGCCTTTAATCAATTCCAATTAGGCGGGGGATACCGGATAATACGCCCCCGGTTTGCAACCGGGAAATCAGGAGAGTCCATGTACTACCCCCTCATCAGGAAAGCGTTGTTCCAGCTCGATCCGGAGCGCGCGCACGAAGTGACCTTTCGTCAGCTCAGCCGTATTACCGGCACCCCATTAGCGTTTCTTGTCCGTCAGTCCGTGCCGACCAAACCGGTCAACTGCATGGGGCTGTCGTTTAAAAACCCGCTGGGATTGGCCGCCGGTCTGGATAAAAACGGCGAATGCATCGATGCGTTCGGCGCGATGGGCTTCGGCCATGTGGAGGTCGGCACCGTGACGCCGCGTCCGCAACCGGGCAATGACAAGCCGCGCTTGTTCCGCGTGGTTGAGGCGGAAGGCCTGATTAACCGCATGGGGTTCAATAACCATGGCGTGGACAATCTGGTTGAAAACGTTAAGAAATCCCATTTCGGCGGCATTCTTGGGATCAATATCGGCAAGAATAAAGACACGCCGGTCGAGCAGGGCAAAGACGATTATTTGATCTGCATGGATAAAGTTTATCCGTATGCCGGATATATCGCGATTAACATCTCTTCACCGAATACGCCGGGGTTACGATCCTTACAGTATGGCGAAGCGCTGGACGATCTTTTGGCTGCGATTAAAAATAAGCAGCAGGAATTACATGCGCGTCATCACAAATATGTGCCGGTGGCGGTAAAGATCGCGCCGGATCTTTCAGAAGAAGAATTGATCCAAATTGCCGATAGCCTGGTGCGGCATAATATCGATGGCGTGATCGCCACCAATACCACGTTGGATCGAAAATTGATCCAGGGGTTGAATTATTGCGAACAAGCGGGCGGGTTAAGCGGGCGTCCGTTGCAATCACGCAGCACCGAAGTGATCCGTCGTCTCTCCACCGAGCTGCAAGGACGTCTGCCGATTATCGGCGTAGGCGGCATCGATTCGCTGACGGCGGCGCGCGAAAAAATGGAGGCCGGCGCGAGCCTGCTGCAAATTTATTCCGGATTTATCTATCACGGCCCGCGTTTGATTAAAGATATCGTTACCCATATCTAATATTTTTCCTCTCATTTTATTCCGGGGGTTTATTTCTGCCCCCGGCTCGTCTATATTTTGTTCGTTAGCATAAATATCGTTCGCGGAATTATCCGATGTTTAAGCTATTTTATCGGTGATAAAATCGCCTTTTAGGGTGAGTGCGGCGTTGGCATAGGCAGCGAGAAGGATACGAAATGAAGATAAAACCTGACGATAATTGGCGTTGGTATTTTGATGCCGAACACGATCGGCTAATGCTGGATTTAGCTAATGGTATGATCTTTCGTTCACGTTTCCCGGCCAAAATGTTAACGCCGGACGCCTTTGATGAATGCGCTTTTTGCGTGGATGACGCCGCCCTTTATTTCACCTATGAAGAACAGTGCAAGCAGGTCAAGCTGAGCCATGAACAGCGCGCCGAGCTGGTGTTGAATGCGCTGGTCGCCTATCGCTTCCTGAAACCGCTGATGCCAAAGAGCTGGCATTTCTCGCAGCAGCATTACCCGCTGCAGCCGAAAAACGGCGAGCTGGCGGCGGTGAAAGTGATGGAGAGCGGCGCGGAAGCGCGCTTGCTGGTGGTGGAGGCCGGGGATAACGCCAGCCTGTGCCTGCTGGCGCAAAATCAGCTGACGGTCGCTGGCCGTACCATGGTATTGGGCGACGCCATCAAGGTGATGCACGATCGGCTGAAACCCTGCGCGCAGGATGAAAGCGCCGCCCCGGCTTACGACAGGGCGGTATAAGGCGGATTACGCCAGGGTCAAATCACTTTTCGGGATGCAACTGCAGCACAGGATGGTGCCGTTGTCGCCCAGCGCGCTTTTCTTCAGGGGCGCGACTTCACCGCTCAGCAACGTAATGCGGCAACTGCCGCAAATCCCGGCGCGGCACGAGTAAGGCACGCGGATGCCTTGCTGCTCCAGCTGTTCGAGCAAAATCTGCTGGTTGTTGCCGGTAAACACCTTTCCTTCATATTCGATCGTGACGCTGTGCGCGCTGTCTTGCGGCGCCTGCACGCTCTCCACCACTTTACCTGCGCCATAAGGGCGCGGCGGCTTGGTCGACAGCACTTCCACCGTATCGCCCACGCGAATGATGCCGCTGTTGCGCGCGATCATATTCTGGCCGAAATCGATGTCGCCGTTGTCGGCGGAGCGGAATTTTTGCAGCGTGCTGAGCGGTTCGCCGCTCGGGTGCTTGCGGCCACGCTCGGTGCTGACGGTGGTGAGCACGCAGCGGCTGCAGGGTTTCACCAGATCGAACATGACGTCGCCGACGCGGATCACCTGCCAGCCGTCTTCAGCCCAGGCGGTAGCGCCGCTCACCACCAGATTGGGGCGGAACTGTTCCAGCTTGATGCTGCCGGGGCAACGCTGCTGCAGATCGTTGAACGAAGCCTGGTTAATCAGCAGGTAAGGGTAGCCGTCGGCAAACGTCAGCGGGATTTCAGGGTGCTTCTTGACCCGGCGGGTCAGCTCCGGCCCCAGCCAGCGCAGCTGCACGTCGCGCTGGAAATAGCCGCTCAGCCAACGGTTGATCTCATCTGGCGCAGTCAGCGCGGTGAAATGGTTGCCCCACACCTCGGTCGGCTGCGGCGCGGTGGCGAAGTCGCTGAAGCGAATGGCGGCGCTTTCACCGTCCGGCGCGGTCAGAAACAGCCCGTCCGGCAACAGCGCCGGCGTGAACAGCACCATCTGCGGATATTGGCGCGCGGTAATAAAGGTGCCGTCCGGCTCGGTGATCATAAAGTTGCGGTCGAAGGCCAGACCGCTGCTGCCGACCTGGGCGTAAGAAAGCTGCAGGCCGCGCAGTGATTTAACCGGATGGACGTAGAGTTTGGAAAGCGTGATCACCCTTATCTCCGTGCGATGATTAAATAGAAGGGAGCAACTTTATGACAAGCGGTGCGGATTAGCTATAATGCGCAACAATTTTCTTTTTGGTGATAAGTACGATATGAACTCTCTGTTTGCCAGCACGGCGCGTGGATTGGAAGAACTGTTAAAAAGCGAGCTGGAAGCGCTTGGCGCTCACGACTGCAAAGTGGTGCAGGGCGGGGTACATTTTCAGGGTGACGATCGTCTTCTGTACCAAAGCTTGCTGTGGAGCCGCCTGGCTTCGCGCATTCTGTTGCCGCTGAACGAATTCCGCGTGCACAGCGATCTGGATCTGTACCTCGGGGTGCAGGCGATCGACTGGCCGAGCATTTTTGGCGTGGATAAAACCTTTGCCGTGCATTTCAGCGGCGTGAACGAAGAGATCCGCAACAGCCAATATGGCGCGCTGAAGGTGAAAGACGCCATCGTCGACAGCTTCACCCGCAAACTCGACCAACGCCCGACGGTCGCCAAACAGCAGCCGGACATTCGCGTTAACGTCTTCCTGCAGCGCGATATGGCCAGCGTGGCGCTCGATCTGAGCGGCGAAGGTCTGCATCAGCGCGGCTACCGCGATCTCACCGGCCAGGCGCCGCTGAAGGAAAACCTGGCGGCCGCCATCGTGCTGCGTTCCGGCTGGCAGCCGGGCACGCCGATGCTTGATCCGATGTGCGGCTCCGGCACGCTGTTGATCGAAGCGGCGATGATCGCTGCCGATCGCGCGCCAGGCCTGCACCGTCAACACTGGGGCTTCAGCGCCTGGAATGGCCACAACGCCGAACTGTGGCGTGAAGTCACCACCGAAGCGCAGGTGCGCGCGCGCCGCGGCCTGCAGGAAACCGCCTCTCGCTTCTTCGGTTCCGATATCGATCGCCGGGTGATTGAAATGGCGCGCGGCAACGCCCGCCGCGCCGGCGTCGCCGAGCTGATCACCTTCAACGTCGGCGACGTCGCGCGCTTGACCAACCCGCTGCCGGAAGGCCCGCAAGGCACGGTGATCAGCAACCCGCCGTACGGCGAACGCCTGGAAAGCGAACCGGCGCTGATCGCGCTGCACAACATGCTGGGCCGCGTGATGAAAAGCGCCTTCGGCGGTTGGCAACTGTCGCTGTTCAGCGCCTCGCCGGAGCTGTTGAGCTGCCTGCAGCTGCGCGCCGAGCGCCAGTTCAAGGCGAAGAACGGCCCGCTGGAGTGCGTGCAGAAAAATTATCAGCTGGCGGCAAGCCCGGCCGGTAGCGCCACCGGCGGCGTGCAGGTGGCGGAAGATTTCGCCAACCGTCTGCGCAAGAATTTGAAGAAGCTCGACAAGTGGGCGAAACAGCAGGGCATTGAATGCTACCGCCTGTACGATGCCGATCTGCCAGAATACAACGTTGCGGTGGATCGCTACGGCAGCAAGGTGGTGGTGCAGGAATATGCGCCGCCGAAAACCGTCGATGCGCAGAAAGCACGTCAGCGTCTGTTCGATGTGATCAACGCGACGCTGGCGGTGCTGGAGCTGCCGTCGAATCAGCTGATCCTGAAAACCCGCGAGCGGCAGAAGGGCAAAAACCAGTACGAGAAGCTGGCGCAGAAGGGCGAGTTCCTGCTGGTGGAAGAGTATAACGCCAAACTGTGGGTCAACCTGACCGACTATCTCGATACCGGTCTGTTCCTCGATCACCGCATCGCGCGCCGTATGCTGGGTGAGATGAGCGGCGGCAAGGATTTCCTCAACCTGTTCGCCTACACCGGCACCGCCAGCGTGCACGCCGGGCTGGGCGGCGCGCGCAGCACCACCACGGTGGACATGTCGCGTACTTACCTGGAATGGGCGGAGAAGAACCTGCGCGCCAACGGCCTGACCGGCCGCCAGCATCGGCTGATCCAGGCCGATTGCCTGTCGTGGCTGAGCAACGCCAATGAACAGTTCGACGTGATTTTCATCGATCCGCCGACGTTCTCCAACTCCAAGCGGATGGAGAACACCTTTGACGTGCAGCGCGATCATTTGGCGCTGATGAAAGATTTGAAACGGTTGCTGCGCCGCAACGGAACCATCATGTTCTCGAACAACAAGCGCGGTTTCCAAATGGATATGGCAGGGCTGAGCGCGTTGGGTCTGGAGGCGAAAGAGATCACCGCCAAGACGCTGTCGCAGGATTTTGCCCGTAACCGTCAGATCCACAACTGCTGGCTGGTGACTCACGCCGGCGAAGGAAAATAATTACTATGTCGTTAATCAGCATGTCCGGTGCCTGGCTCTCTTTCAGCGATGCGCCACTGTTAGACAACACCGAAATTCATATTGAAGACAATGAGCGCGTGTGTCTGGTCGGGCGCAACGGCGCCGGCAAATCCACGCTGCTGAAGATCCTCGGCAAAGAGATCCCGCTGGACGATGGCCGGGTGATCTACGAACAAGATCTGATCGTGGCACGTCTGCAACAGGATCCGCCGCGCAATATCGGCGGCAGCGTATTCGACTTCGTAGCGGAAGGCGTTGCGGAGCAGGCGGAACACCTGAAGGCCTATCACGCGATCTCTCACCTGGTGGAAAGCGATCCAAGCGAGAAAAACCTGGCGCGCATGGCGCAAATCATGGAGATCCTCGATCACCAGGGGCTGTGGCAGCTCGACAGCCGCATCAGCGAAGTGCTGCTGCAGCTGGGGCTGAACGGCGACGCCGAGCTTTCCTCACTGTCCGGCGGTTGGCTGCGTAAAGCGGCGCTGGGCCGCGCGCTGGTGAGCTCACCGCGCGTGTTGTTGCTCGACGAACCGACCAACCACCTGGATATCGAAACCATCGACTGGCTGGAAGGTTTCCTGAAAGAGTTCGACGGCAGCATCGTCTTTATCTCGCACGACCGTTCGTTTATCCGCAACATGGCGACGCGCATCGTCGATCTGGATCGCGGCAAGCTGGTTTCCTGGCCGGGCAACTACGATCTGTATCTGCAGAGCAAAGAAGAAGCGCTGCGGGTGGAAGAGCTGCAAAACGCCGAGTTCGACCGCAAGCTGGCGCAGGAAGAGGTCTGGATCCGTCAGGGCATCAAGGCGCGCCGCACCCGCAATGAGGGCCGCGTGCGCGCGCTGAAGGCGCTGCGCGTCGAGCGCTCGCAGCGCCGCGAAGTGATGGGCACCGCCAAGATGCAAGTGGAAGAGGCGACCCGCTCCGGCAAAATCGTATTCGAGCTGGAAGACGTCAATTATCAGGTTGGCGAAAAAGTGCTGGTGCGCGGTTTCTCCGCCCAGGTGCAGCGCGGCGACAAGATTGCGCTGGTGGGGCCGAACGGCTGCGGCAAAACCACGCTGCTGAAACTGATGCTCGGTCAGCTGAAAGCCGACAGCGGCCGTGTGCACTGCGGCACCAAGCTGGAAGTGGCCTATTTCGACCAGCACCGCGCCGATCTCGATCCGGAACGCACGGTGATGGACAATCTGGCGGAAGGCAAGCAGGAAGTGATGGTCAACGGCCGTCCTCGCCACGTATTGGGCTATCTGCAGGACTTCCTGTTCCACCCGAAACGCGCGATGACGCCGGTGAAGGCGCTGTCGGGCGGTGAGCGTAACCGCCTGCTGTTGGCTAAGCTGTTTCTTAAACCGAGCAATCTGCTGATCCTCGATGAACCAACCAACGATCTCGACGTCGAAACGCTGGAGTTGCTGGAAGAGCTGATCGACGGCTATCAGGGCACCGTACTGCTGGTCAGCCACGATCGTCAGTTCGTCGACAACTCGGTGACCGAGTGCTGGATCTTCGAAGGCAACGGCGTGATCAATGCCTTCGTCGGCGGTTACTACGATGCGCATCACCAGCGCGCGACGGCGAAACCGATTCGTCAGGCGGCGCCGAGCGCGAGCAAACCGGCGGCGGAGAAAAAGGCCGAACAACCGAAGAAAACGGCGGCCAAGCTGAGTTACAACCTGCTGCGTGAGCTGGAACAGTTGCCGCAGCGGCTCGAACAGCTGGAAGCGGAAATCGAAGCGCTGCAGGCGCAGATGAGTGACGCGGATTTCTTCACGCGGCCGCACAGCGAAACGCAAGAAGTGCTGACGGCGCTGGCTGATGCCGAGCAAGCGCTGGAACAGGCTTTCGCCCGTTGGGAAGAGCTGGAAGCGATGAAAAACGGCTGACCGTTGCGATGCCGCCCGCGCGCTGCTGCGGGCGGCATCGACGTGCCGGTGAGCAACGTTATTTAGGAGGAATATGGTGTGTTCCCACAACAATCATCAGCAGCATAGTCATTCCGCACCCTCGGCGGCGCAACAGGATAACCTGATGCTGTGTCCGCAGTGCGACATGCTGGTGGCGCTGCCGCCGCTGGCCTATGGCAGCAAAGCGGTATGCCCGCGCTGCAAAACCACGCTCAGCGCCCGCTGGGACGAGCCGCGCAAGCGGCCGATCGGTTACGCGCTCAGCGCCTTATTCATGCTGGTGCTGGCCAACATTTTCCCGTTTATCAACATGCGCGTCGCCGGCCTCGGCAACGAAATCCGGCTGATCCAAATCCCGGAAGTCATGGTGGCGGAAGACTACGCCAGCATGGCCACCTTGTTTATGGTGTTCGTGCAGCTGATCCCGGCGTTTTGCATGGTGGCGATCATCCTGCTGTGCGCCAGAGTGCGTTTGCCACTGGGCCTCAAAGAATGGATGGCCCGGGTGCTGTTCCAGTTCAAGACCTGGTGCATGGTGGAGATTTTCCTCGCCGGGGTGCTGGTCAGCTTCGTCAAGCTGATGGCCTACGGCGATATCGGCATCGGCAGCAGCTTCGTGCCTTACTGCCTGTTCTGCCTGCTGCAGGTGCGCGCCTTCCAGTGCGTGGATCGGCGCTGGTTGTGGCAGGATATCGAACCGGCGCCGCGACTTAATCGCCCGCTGACGGTGGGGCGCACCGGCATGCGCCAGGGCGTGCGCTCTTGCGCGTGCTGCACGGCGATCTTGCCGGCCGATCAGGTGCGCTGTCCGCGCTGCCACACCAAGGGCTACGTGCGGCGTCGTCACAGCCTGCAGTGGACGCTGGCGCTGCTGGTGACCTCTGTCATGCTGTATATTCCGGCCAACCTGATGCCGATCATGGTGACCGAGGCGTTGGGCAACAAGATGAACTCCACCATCATGGCGGGGGTGATCCTGCTGTGGGGGGACGGCTCTTATCCGGTGGCGATGGTGATTTTCATCGCCAGTATCATGGTGCCGTCGCTGAAAATGTTGGCGATCGGCTGGCTGTGCTGGGATGCGAACGGCAGGAAGAAACCGCGCGCCGACAGCGAGCGTATGCATCTGATTTATGAAGTGGTCGAATTCGTTGGCCGTTGGTCAATGATCGACGTGTTTGTGATCGCCGTGTTGTCGGCGCTGGTGCGAATGGGGCAGTTGATGAGCATTTATCCCGCGACGGGCGCCGTGCTGTTCGCGCTGGTGGTGATCCTCACCATGTTCGCCGCCATGACATTTGATCCCCGGCTGACCTGGGATCGCGCAAGTGAAACAATCAACAAGGAGCCGCAAGGTGACGGAAAATAATCATAGCGTCGCGGACGTCGAGAAGATCAAACGCTGGTCGCCGGTGTGGATCATTCCCATCGTGACCGCGCTGATCGGCGCCTGGATCCTGTTTTACCACTTCAGCCATCAGGGGCCGGTGGTGACGCTGGTGACCTCGACGGCGGAAGGGCTGGAAGCGGGTAAAACCAAAATCAAAAGCCGCAGCGTTGACGTCGGCGTGGTGGAAACCGTCACGTTGAGCGATGACCTGAGCAAGGTGATGGTGCAGGCTCGCCTCAATTCCGGCATGGAAAAATTGCTGCGCCAGGATTCCGCTTTCTGGGTGGTGAAGCCGCAGATCGGTCGTGAAGGCGTCTCCGGGCTGGGCACGCTGCTCTCCGGCGCCTATATCGAACTGCAGCCGGGCAACAAAGGCAAAGACGGCAAAGACAACTATCAGCTGCTCGATGCGCCGCCGCTGGCCTCCCCGGATGCCAAAGGGTTGCGCATCGTGCTGGACAGCGAGAAGTCAGGCCAGCTCAACGCCGGCGATCCGGTGCTGTTCCGCGGTTATCGCGTCGGGTCGGTGGAAACCAGCTACTTCGATCCTAAAGAACGCGCTATGCGCTATCAGCTGTTCATCACCGCGCCTTACGATCAGTTGGTCACCACCAACGTGCGTTTCTGGAAAGACAGCGGCGTGGCGTTTGACATGTCGGCGCAGGGCATGCGGGTGGAGATGGGCTCGTTGACCACGCTGTTCAGCGGCGGGGTCAGTTTTGACGTGCCGGACGGCTGGGATCGCGGCGAACAGGCGAAAGAGAAGGCGGAGTACCAGCTGTTCGACAACCAGCGCAGCACGCAGGATTCACTGTATACCGTGCATAAGGATTACCTGCTGTTCTTCTCCGACTCGGTACGCGGCCTGCAGCCGGGCGCGCCGGTCGAGTTCCGCGGCATCCGTCTGGGTACGGTGGCGCAGGTGCCGTTCTATAAAGACGGCATGGCGCAGCGTCTGGATAACGATTACCGCATTCCGGTGCTGATCCGCATCGAGCCGGATCGCTTCCAGAAACAGCTGGGCGGCAACTTCGATATTGAAGGGCACCTGAAAGATGCGGAGTCTCGCGGCATGCGCGCCTCGATGAAGTCCGCCAACCTGCTGACCGGTTCGCTGTACATCGATCTTGACTTCTATCCGCAGGAAAAACCGTGGAAAGGGCCGCGCGAGCTGTTCGGTTATCCGCTGATGCCGACCACCAGCGGCGGTCTGGCGCAGATCCAGCAGAAACTGATGCAGACGTTGGATAAGATTAATTCGATGCCGATCAATCCGATGATCAACGAAGCGACCAAGACGCTGGCGGAAAGTCAGAAAACCATGAAGTCGACGCAGCAGACCATGAAGTCGCTGAACGACATCATCGCCAGCAAAGAGATGCAGGCGCTGCCGCAGGACATGCAGAAAACGCTGCTGGAGCTGAACCGCAGCATGAAAGGGCTCCAGCCTGGTTCACCGGCTTACAACAAGATGGTGGGCGACATGCAGCGCCTCGATCAGGTATTGCGTGAGCTGCAACCGGTGCTGCGCACCTTGAATGAGAAGAGCAACGCGCTGGTGTTTGAAGCCGCCGGCAGCACTGACCCTCAGCCGAAGAAGGCCACGAAATGATGAAATGGATCCCGGTAGCCCTGGCGCTGTTACTCAGCGCCTGCAGCAGTTCGCCACAGAAGACTTACTATCAGTTGCCGGCGCTGGGTGCGCCTGCTGCAGCCAGCAGCAGCGGCGCTTCCACGCGCCAGCTGTGGCTGGAACACGTGAGCGTGGCGGATTATCTGGCGCAGAACGGCGTGGTGTATCAGACCAACGACGTACAGTATGTGATAGCCCAGAACAACCTGTGGGCCAGCCCGCTCGACCAGCAGCTGCAGCAAACGCTGGTCACCAACCTGAGCAGCGCGCTGCCGGGCTGGGTGGTCTCTTCGCAGCCGATGAGCAGCGATCAGGATGTACTGAACGTGACCATCAGCGGCTTCCACGGCCGTTTTGACGGCAAGGCGATCATTCGCGGCGAGTGGGTGCTGAATCGCCAGGGGCGCCTGATCAAACGGCCTTTCAGCCTGGAATTGAAACAGGGTGAAGACGGCTATGATGCCCTGGTGCGCACCCTGGCGCAGGGATGGCAGCAGGAAGCTCAGGCTATCGCAGCACAGATGGGCGGCATTTAGTCATAATTTGGTCTAAAATCGTCTAATCCCTGTCGGCGTGAAAATCCGTTTTTTCTCGCTGGCAGGGATTTCTATTTATTTTCAATTGGTTAACCCCTTCCCCTGCAGATCAGCCACTTAGCATTTTCCTCGGGCGTAGCTCACAAATATGACATTGGCGTGAATTTTGCGCATTGATCTTCTCTTCTTTTAGCGCTATTGATTACTCGTGGCTGCGCAAAAAGCAGCCATTGTTTTCTTTCCACCAGACCAAAATGAGGGAAACGAGGCATGAAGAGACAGAAACGCGATCGTCTGGAAAGGGCGCATTCGAGAGGGTATCAGGCAGGTATTTTAGGGCGTTCCAGGGAACATTGTCCCTACCAATCATCAGTGGACGCCCGGTCTCAATGGCTGGGAGGTTGGCGAGAAGCCATGGAAGACAGGGCTGTGACCGCTTAAGCGGCTCCCTGTCAAATAAAAGGAATAACCTCCGCCCTTTGGCGGAGGTTTTTGTTTGTGCCGTTTATTCGTCCTGCCAGCGTTTCAGTAGAATACTCGCATTCACGCCGCCAAAGCCGAAGCCGTTCGATAAGGCGTAGGTTATGCTCATCGATTCAGCCCGTTTCGCGACCAGGTGCAAACCTGCCGCCGCCGGATCGGGATTGTCCAGATTCAGCGTCGCCGGGGCGATCTGGTCGCGTAGAGCCAAGGCGGTAAAGATGGTTTCTAGCCCGCCGGCGGCGCCGAGCAGGTGCCCGGTGGCGGATTTTGTCGAGGTTACCGCGACGCTCCCTGTCGTGCCAAACAGGTGTTTGATGGCATTGATTTCACCCAGATCGCCCACGGGCGTTGAGGTCGCGTGTGCGTTTAAATGCTGAACCTCTTCTGGGGCGACGTTCGCCTGCTTCAACGCGGTTTTCATCGCCCGATAAGCACCGTTGCCGTCTTCGGCACCGGAGGTCATGTGGTAGGCGTCGGCGCTGGTGCCATAACCGACGATTTCCGCGAGCGGTGTGGCGCCGCGCGCCCGCGCGTGTTCCAGCGTTTCAATCACCAGCATGCCGGCACCTTCCCCCATGACAAATCCGTCTCGCGCGCTGTCAAAAGGCCGAGAAGCCTGCCTTGCCAACTCGGCCGGTGCGGTGGACATAGCGCGCGCGGCGGCGAAGCCGCCCAGGCTGACGGTGTCGATAGCGGCTTCGGTACCGCCGCACAGCGCGATATCGGCCTCATCATTGCGGATCAGACGCACGGCGTCGCCAATGGCTTGCACGCCGGCCGCACAGGCGGTGACCGGTGCGCCAATCGGGCCTTTGAAGCGATGCTTGATGGAAACATGGCCGGCCGCCAGATTGACCAGGAAAGAGGGGATGGTGAACGGCGACAGGCGCTTGGCGCCGCGGTTGTCGGTGGTGCGTACCGCCTGGGCAATCGCCGGAAAGCCGCCAATGCCCGAGGCGATGACGGTGGCGGTGCGCTCTTGTTTTTCCTCCGTATCGGCTATCCAGCCGGCCTGACGAACGGCTTCATCCGCCGCCGCCATGGCAAACAGGATAAAGCGATCCATTTTCTTTTGGTCTTTGGGAGCGACGGAAGCGTCGGGGTTGAAGCCCGCTTCAGCATCCTGCGCCAGCGCCGGAACCTGACCTCCGACCTTGATCGGTAAATCTGCAACGATCTCGTCAGGCAAAGCCCGAATGCCTGACTCTCCTTTTAACAAACGTTGCCAGATGGTCTCCACGCCGCACCCTAACGGTGAAACGGCACCCATGCCGGTAATAACGATACGACGATTGCTCATGACGACTCCTTGGTAAGTTCAGATAAATCGGCGAGGCGCCGTTGCCGCATCAGTGCGGCGCGTTGATGTATGCCTTCATTTGCCGCAGGCCCTGGCGCCAGCGTAATAAACTGCGGCGGCACCGGTTGTTGGCTATCGATATTGACCAACTGGACCTGGATCGGCCGATCGGTGCGGCTGTCGACTAACAAGGCGCTAATGTCACCGTCGATCAAATGGCGATTGCCCCATTCTGAGAGAGCTGCCAGCACGGGGAGAAAATCGTTGCCGCGTTCGGTGAGCAGATACTGATAGCGGACCGGCCGCGTTTGATAACGTTGCTTATGCAGAATGCCGTGGGCCACCAAGTCCTTCAGGCGTCGGGCCAGGAGAGTCGGTGACATCCCCAGGCTTTGTTGGAATTCGTCGAACTTGGACAACCCCTGAAAGGCATCACGCAGGATCAGGATGCTCCACCATTCTCCGACACGATCTAATGAACGTGCGACGGGGCAAGGTGCATCGCTAAAGCGGGTTTTTTGCATATCGTCCCTTTTTCGGTACATTTATTGTAGTTACATGGAGGGCCTATACTAGGTGATTTTAAGGGGCAAGAAAATAACCGGACGCAAAAACCGCTATCGTGTCGATAGCTGGCTGTGGGGAGGGGGCGCTCAACCGGCCGGTGGCTTTGACCGTTTCGGTAGAGACATGCGGGATAAACCGGTTCGGTAGCGGGCGATTAAAGGAGGTGGGTAGTCTTTAAACGGTAAGAGAAAGAAATGCCATCACGCTGGGCGTGATGGCATGCATGCGAAGAGCATTAGCAAAGAAGACGATGGCCGCCCTCTTTTCTGCGTGATTAGAACGCTGTGGTATCCTTGAACAGACCCACTTTCAGATCGGTGGCGGTATAGATCACTTCACCGTCAACCAGCACTTCGCCATCGGCGACGCCCATGATCAGCTTACGGGTGATGACGCGTTTGAAGTTAATACGGTAGGTCACTTTTTTCGCGGTTGGCAGCACCTGTCCGGTAAACTTGACTTCACCAACGCCCAGCGCGCGGCCTTTGCCTTCGCCACCCAGCCAACCGAGGTAGAAACCGACCAACTGCCACATCGCATCCAGGCCCAGACAGCCTGGCATGACCGGATCGCCGATAAAGTGGCAACCGAAGAACCATAGGTCCGGATTAATATCCAGCTCCGCTTCCACATAACCTTTGTTGTGAGTCCCGCCGTCTTCGGTCATCTTGACCACGCGGTCCATCATCAACATGTTACCTGCCGGCAACGGTGGGCCACCGGCGCCGAACAGCTCGCCACGGCCGGATGCTTCGAGGTCTTCTTTCGTATAGGAATCGCGTTTATCTACCATGTTCTCAGTAAGCCTTATTTTAATGAAGGACGCAGGTTAGCTAACACGTGTACGCTGAACAAGTCCGATCAGCCGTGGTTGAACCAGTTGAGCCAGCGCAGCGGCCACGGACGACGGCGTTCCTGCAGGCTCACCTGCGCAATCCGTTCCTGAATGGCCGCCAACAAATTCGGCTGTTGTTCGTCAGAGTAGAGGCAACCTGTGAGCAAAGGCAAGGCTTCCGCCGCGCTCTCTACCGCCCACAGATGGAATTGCCCTTCGCGTACCGCGTCGACGATATCCTGGCGCAGGCAAAGGTGGCGCACGTTGGTCGCGGGCAATACGACGCCCTGTTTGCCCGTCAGACCGCGGCGTACACAAACCTCGAAGAAACCTTCGATCTTTTCGTTAACGCCACCTATCGGCTGTACGTTGCCGAATTGGTCGACGGAGCCGGTGACGGCGATCTGCTGGGTGATCGGTTGCTGTGACAGGGCGCTGATCAATGCGCACAGCTCAGCCAGCGAGGCGCTGTCACCGTCCACTTCACCGTAAGATTGCTCAAAGACGATGGAAGCGGAGAAGGGCAGTTGCTGATCAAGATCCAGTTCGGCGATCAGGAACGCCTGCATGATCATCATGCCTTTAGCATGCAGGTTGCCGCCCAGTTCGGCTTTGCGCTCGACGTCGGTGAACTCGCCGTCGCCGAGATGCACAACGCAACTGATGCGCGACGGTTCGCCAAAGCTGCGTGGATGACCGGGATAATCCAGGACTGACAGACCGTTGATCTGTCCGACCACTTCACCCTCGGTCTCAATCAGGATCTGACCCAACTCAATCTCATCCTGCATACGCTCGGCCAGATAGCTTTCACGCCATTCTCGGGCATTTAACGCCGCCTCGAACGCTTTGGCCGTAATGCGATCTTCTTCGGCATACAGTGCGGCTTCGGATAGCTGCTGGCCAATCCAAACCGGCGAGAGTGGCAGAATGCCCTGATCGCCACTGTAACGCACAGCCTGGACGATCAGCGGCGGCCAGGCGTCAGTCGCCAGCATCGGCAACTGCTGGTCGGCAATCACGCCGTTGACGTAACCGCACCACTGCGCCATATCATCAACTTCAGTCAGCTGCAGATCGTCTTCGAATTCACCGTAGATCGCTTGTTCGCTCAGTTCCGGCTCGATATCGTGAAAATCGGCCAGGCCGTGACGGTCGCCGACTACAATCAGCCGCAGATCCAGCGGCATCGGTGGAATGGCTACCGGCAGCGGGCGGGTTTCGTCTGGCGATACCCAGTGGAACTGACGCTGGCCGATCATCTGTTTCAGCCGCAGCCACAGCAACGGCTGAGCAAGCAGCGCCCGCGCCGACAGAATCAGAATGCCGCCGTTGGCCTGGTGCACCAGACCCGGTTGCAGGGTAATGTCGCCATTGTGGATCCGTACGCAGCCAAACAGCTGTTCCGGCTCAATCCACTCCTGGAACAGACAAGCGCCGCCGGCGGCAAAAGGTTCATCGCCACGGCTGGCAGGCTCGACGCTGACCTTGCCATCCTGAATGACATAGTGGCTGCCGCGGCATGCCGTATTTTTCGGCAGCAGTGGTTTGACGGCGTGAGCGATCAGTTCCAGATACTCACGCGTTTCTTGCGCTTTCAACAGCATGAAACGCGGTGGCGATTGGGGGTGGCAAAATAGCGTCAGGGCATTTTCCAGCCGAGGCTGAATGGCGGAAAAGGGCACGGGTGCCAACTGAGCGGCGGTATCAAATATCGCCTGATAAGGCGTTACGTCCGGCAATAAAGATTGCCATTCAAGTCGGTTATTGGTCAAAGTGTTAGATGCAATCGTTAAAAAGGGAAAGGGCGATTATACAAGAATAACGGCGGCTTGATACATGCGGAGTGCCAGTTGGCATCAGGGAGTTTGACATCGCGCGGTGACTGTGCAAAAAACAGTCTAAAAGACGGTTTAATTGCCGGGGAAATTCGGCGCAAAGCTGTTATGCTTATTTGAAGTTACGCGGTCACTGAAGAGCTCAAGATGAAATATCAGCAACTGGAAAATCTGGAGAGCGGTTGGAAATGGAAGTACCTGGTGAAGAAGCACCGGGAAGGGGAACTCATTACCCGCTACATTGAAAACAGCGCTGCTCAAGAGGCGGTTAACGAGCTGCTGAAGCTGGAAAATGAGCCGGTCAAGGTACTTGCATGGATTGCCGCTCATATGAATCCGGAATTGGATAACCGGATGAAACAAACGATCCGCGCCCGCCGCAAACGTCATTTTAACGCAGAACATCAGCATACGCGTAAAAAATCTATCGATCTGGAGTTTTTGGTTTGGCAACGATTGGCTGCCCTGGCGCGCCGCCGTGGAGTTACGCTGTCGGAAACCGTCGTGCAGCTTATCGAAGACGCTGAACGCAAAGAAAAGTATGCGAACCAGATGTCGTCGTTGAAAGAAGACTTGAAGGCGATTCTGGGCAAAGATCCCAAGTAAGCGCGTGAGAACGCCTCTATGGCGCCAGGCATTGAATGTTCTGGCAACAAGAGGACGAAAAAAAACCCCGCACTGGCGGGGTTTTTTATTAGGCGAGTAAACTTAGCCCTGAGGCTGAGTTACAACGTCTTTGATACCTTTAACTTCGATCTCTACGCGACGATCTGGTGCCAGGCAAGCGATCTGAGCTTTGGTAGCGCGGCCAGATTTGTAGCCACAGGTGTTGCCTGTAACTGCATCTGCTTCACCCATACCACGTGCAGAGATTTTGTCTGACGGGATGCCTTTGGAGACCAGGTAGTCAACAACGCTCTGTGCGCGTTGTTCAGACAGTTTCTGGTTGTACTGGTCAGAACCAACGGCGTCGGTGTAACCCAGAACAACTACGGAGCCGTCTTTAGGATCCATGGAGCTCAGCTGGGTGTACAGCTGATCCAGAGCCTGCTGGCCTTCTGCTTTCAGAGTAGATTTGTTGAAGTTGAACAGCACGTCAGACTTCAGAGTGAAACGCTTGGTTTCAACAACTGGAGCTGGAGCCGGAGCTGGTGCTGGAGCAACTACGTCATCCTGACCGAAGCGGTAAGAAACGCCCAGGCTCAGCATGGTGTTGTCTGGACGTGCGCCAACGGTACCTGCGTCACCGATGTTGCTTACGAACTGGTAATCCAGACGGGTAGCCCAGTTTTTGGTCAGTGCGTATTCAACACCAACAGCAGCCAGCGGAGAAACGCCGGTGTCGTGGTCGCTCAGGCGCTGACCAGTACGGCCGTAGTTAGCTTTGGAGTCTGCACGCCATACCATACCACCCAGACGAGTGTAGATGTCCAGATCGTCAGCAATTGGGTAGCTCAGTTTAGCAGCCAGTTGAACGCCCTGCGCTTTGAAAGCACCGTTGTTCACGCTGCCTTTGTAAGGCATGCGGCCGAGCCAGTCATAGCCCAGCTCGAAGCCCAGGTATTGGTTTGCCTGGTAGCCCAGGAACGCGCCGGCACCCAGCTGATCTTTATGGGTTGGGCCGTTGCCGATACCGTTCTGGTAACCGTTGCCGTAGAAGCCAACGTCATGGTACTGGGACCAGCCCAGTTTAGCACCGGTGTACCAGGTGTTATCTTTTGGAGCGGCTTGCGCTACGGTAGCGAAACCTGCCAGTGCCACTGCTAATGCGATAGCTGTCTTTTTCATTTTGCGCCTCGTTATCATCCAAATAGGCAATGAGCTTTAAAGCTGTTTAAGCCCTTGGTTAAATTCCTTCGCCAAGGTTTAAGCCCTCGTTTGTTACTCGCCAGTTTTTCTGACGTTATAGAGCAACCTTGGCGATGTAAAGTCTACAACGTGGCGCGAAAGTTACAAGTGTGATGTGATAAGGCTCTAAAAAAAAACGCGGAATCGTACATATTTGCTAACATTCTTAGCCTAAAAAAACGGCGATTCATCGCGCGTTTTTGCCTGCCAAACCGCAGCCGGACTCGCTTTTTGCCTTCCCCCGCAAAGGTTCCGCTTAGGGGGTGCGAAAATGATGGGAAAAATCCTAAATTTACTTAATGATACAAAGAAGAGTGAATTTTTAGGGTGGAACAGTGTCCGTGAGTCGGGCTAATGTCACGTTGAGGGCGCATGATAAACCCATAGGCATTACCCAATTCTGCCGCACGTCTTAATTTTAGACGATCCTCCTCCGTTAGCTCGGGCAACCAGCCGAGAACCACGCTGTAATTTCCCGTTTGCAGCGCTTTTTCCATCGCCTCAACCGTATTCACCGGGCTGATCTGGCTCAATTGCACCATTTTATCTACAGGCAGGCCGGATTGCTGCAGCCATTGCTTGCTTAATTTTTGCTGCGGCGTCAGCCACAGAAGCCAGCGAGACTGCTTGCCCAATTGCAGCAGCAGGGGCAACAGTAATTGAGCCACTGCGGGCTGGCGCTCGTTGTAAACAAGTTCACTGATCAAGCCATTCTCTTTGCCGATATCCGTGTTCTTCGCAACATTGCGCGTTGTATAAGAGCCATGGCCGAAATGAGGTTGGTAGAGTGATTGAGTACGCATAAAGTTCCCGCCCGTCGTGTTACTGTATGTTTATACAGTATCCCTGATTTAGGATAAGATCAACCCAAATTTTCGTAGCGGCTCGCATAATTGCGATCATTTTTTGTACCGACGATTTTTGTGATTGGCAGGCGGGCGGATAGTGCGTATTTTCCTAATTAGTTGTTCACGTTACTTTTTTCATTGATGAGAGAAATAATACGGCCAGAACCTAAAAAGGAGGAACGCTATGAAAAGGATGTCGACGAGAAGAATCGCGCAGGCTAAAAATTGCTTTGCGGCGCTGGGCGCCATCACCACACGATCACAGTTTGGCGGCTATGGGCTGCTGGCTGAAGGGGTAATGTTTGCAGTGGTAGCAGAAGGTGAATTGTACTTGCGGGCTACGGCGAGCATGGAACCGGCCTTTCGCGCCCGGGGCATGGTCAATATGGTCTATTCCAAGCGCGGTGTGCCCATCACCTTGCGCTATTACTGGGTTGACGAGTCGCTGTGGCGGGAACGCAATGAGCTGGTAGGGCTGGCCTGGCAGGCTATCAGGGAAGCGCGCCGAGAACAGCGGCTCAAGGCCGGCGATCACGGCAGATTGAAGGCGTTGCCAAATATAGATGTCAACATGGAGCGCTTGCTATGGCGAGCGGGTATTCGCAATGCCTATGACCTGCGGCTGCATGGCGCTAAACGTAGCTATCTTCGCCTGCTGCAACAGCAGACCAATCTGGGTCTGCGCGTGCTGCTGTCGCTGGGCGGCGCGATAGCCGGTTATCATCAGGCGGCGTTGCCGACCGAATTGCGCAACGAACTGGTGCGCTGGTTCGATCATACGATGGCTATGCGTCGCCATGGCCATGAGCCAGTAGTTCAGGGCCCATCAAGCGGGCCCTGAATAATTAGGTTGCCTTATTGATTTGGGTATGGAGTGCGGTGAGTTCCGGCAGCAGCTCGAGCATTAGCCCCACCTGCTGCAAGACCAACTGTTCTTTGCTTTCAGGTTCTGGAACGGCTTTGCGAATACGCTCCGCCAGCTGTTCCAGCGCTTGCGCAATGCGCTGGCTGTTCCGTTCTTCCTGATGCAAGGCGCCGTCCACGTAACACACGGCATCATTGAGCAGATCGAGTGTGGCAGGGGTATTCAACCGCTCGCGGTGCGCCCCCAACGCCGAGATATAACTCAGGAGAGTATGGTTCAGGCAGAGCAGACGGAAGGCGGCTTCCTGCAACGCCTTGTCGGCCTTGGGATCGGCGGACATGTTGGAGATGACCGAAGCCAGTTCGGCATCGCTGTTGTGGGCATCTCGCCGCGCGATGCGGTAAGCGAGCCCGTTATCCTTACCCTGATGATATTGCACCAGAATGGCGTCCAGATAGCGACAGTTGGCATTCAGCGTTTTATCCACCACCGCCGGCAGTTGGCGGAACTTCCAGTCCGGCCAGATAAAGCTGACCGCCGCCCAGGCGATGGCGCAACCCAATAAGGTATCGTAAACGCGCGGGGCTGCTACTTCGAAACCTTCACCCAACAGGTTAAAGCACAGCAACACAAGCAGCGTGATGAACATCGTTGCATGGGCATACTGTACGGTGCGAAAAGCGAAGAACAAGACACCGGTGATGACGATCAACACCAGTTGTCCTTCCACTGAAGGCACGAAATAGAGGATTGGCAGGCCGATCAGGATACCGGCCAGGGTGCCGATGATGCGCAGCGCCAGGCGCCGGCGGGTCGCGTTGTAGTTCGGTTGGCAGACAAACAGGCTGGTCAACAGGATCCAGTAACCGTGCTGCATGCCGGTGAGCTGGATGAAGGCGTAACCCACGCACAGCACTACCGACATGCGGATCGCATGGCGGAACAGGGCCGACTGCGGCGTCAAATGGCGGCTGATGCGCAGTCGGATGTCGCTCCAGCCGGTTAAGCGATCGTCGGCCAGGCTGTTCTCTTCCGCCTGCCCGCTGGCCAGCGTCTGCTCTGACTCGATATTGGCCAGCTGCGCATCGATCGCATGCAGGTTTTTCAGCAGGTGCGCCAGCGCTTTGGTTTGCTCTGAATTGCCCTGGGTTTCGGCTATGCGCGCCAAGGCCTCCTGAATGCGGCTGAAGGCTGGCTCAAAACGCGGGTTGTGCTGGTATTTTTGCCGCAGCAGGATCGATTGTGCCAACTGGCGGCAGGCGCGCGCCTGCATGCTCAGCAAACGCTGGAAGCGGAATAAAATATCGCTGTGACGGAATTGCCGGCTGAGCGCGTGGTACTGAACATGGGAAGAGCTGGCGCGCTCGTGGATATCCTGCGCGACAAAATAGTAGTGCAAGGTGCGGCGGGTGCCGCGCTGGCCGCGGTCGCCTTTCAGGCGCGTCAGCAGCGAGGCTTTGGTCTGGTTCAGCAACGCGACCAACGCGCTGTTGGCCATCGCGACATCCATCCATGGCAGGTCGGCGGCGCGTTCGGCGTCGGGATCGAACAGATTGGCCTTGGCATCCAGATAATTGGCCAGTTGATCGTAACAGCGCGCCAGGTTCTCTTGCAGCGGCCGGATAGGGAACAGCAGGTGGCCCGCCAGCGTCAGCAAGTTGTACCACAGCGCGCCGATCACCAGCAGCAGCGGTTGCTGATACCAGGCATCGTACATCGAGGTGCCGAGCATGGTGTAAACCGCGATCAGCAGTGCGCCGAAGGCGATGGTGGCGTAACGCTGCCCCAAGGCGCCCAGCAAGATAAAACCGCAGGTCGACGTGGTTAAGCCGAGGGCGAACAACCAGGGATAAGGGAACAGCAGCTCGATCGACGCGGAGGCAACAAAGAAGCACACCAGCGTGATCAGCAGGTTGCGTAACCTGCCGGCCAGGCGGTCGTCCAAATCGGTCAGTGCCGCTGCCACCACGCCCAGCGTCAGCGGGATGGTCAGCTTGGGAATGCCCAGCCACCAGGGAACGGCGGTGGTGCCGATCAGCGCAATAAGAATGCGCAGGTGATACAGCAGATTGCTGTTGTAGGTATAACGACGTACTGCGGGTGCAAAAGAGCGCACGAAAAACTCCTCAAACGGAGAAAAAATTAACGCTGATGATAGTGGCGGCGAGCATTCTCAATACGCGCTTGCTGAGCCATTTCGACCGAGACGACGCGGCGCCCCACCGGCCACAGCGCGATGGCGGCTATTTTGAAATTGGCGATACCGACCGGAATGCCGATGATTGAAACGCATTGCACGATACCGGCGGCGATGTGCGACAGGCACAGCCACCAGCCGAACAGCACCAGCCAAATAATGTTGAGCAGCGAGCCGCCGGCGGAGAGCAGCGCATTGCTTTTTTCCGGATACAGTTCATCGACGTGTATCGCTTCGTTGCCGAACGGCACCAGCGACAGCTTGGTGATTTCCCAACAGGAGCGGGTAAGCGGCAGTGTGATGACCAGCAGCACGCTGAACACCGTAGCAATAAGCCAGCCTAGCGTGGTGAAGAAACCGCCCAACACAAAATTAAGAATATTCAGTACAGTACGCATAGACGTCATTCTGCTCTAATGATAGCCAAACCGCGATGCGGGCGTATTCACGATAAAAACGCAAAATCTATTCTACCCTTTTTTTAGCGCTAGAGTGCCACTGCTTATCGCAGGTAAACTGGCAGATATCCGTTATTTACTCTCAACATAGTCATGGCGCGACGATATGGAACTTAAAGCGACATCGCTGGGGAAACACCTGGCTCAGCACCCTTATAACCGCGTGCGGTTGCTGCACGCCGGCGTTGAGGTGAGCGGGGAAAAACATGAATACCTGATCCCCTTCAATCAACTGATTCAGGTCAGGTGCAAACGCGGCATCGTCTGGGGCGAGCTGGAATTTGAATTGCCGGACGAAAAAGTGGTGCGACTGCACGGCACCGAATGGCAGGAAACGCAGCGTTTTTATCACTATCTGCAGCAGGCGTGGCAGCAGTGGAGCGCCGAAATGAGTGAGGTCAGCGCCGGCGTGTTGCAACAGCAGGTGGCACAGATTCAGCGCATAGAACAGCAAGATAAATGGTTCAAAAAGTCTGAGCTGGGCAAGCTGCAACAGCAAATCCGTGAGGCTTTCTCCGCGCTGCCGATGCCGGTAGCGCGCCTGGATGAATTCGATAACTGCCGGGCCGATTACCATCTGTGTCTGCAATGGCTGCAGCAGGGGCAACGCAGCGTTGAACAACGCAACCGGCAGTGGACCGATCGCATGCTGGAGCAACATCACGACTTCTTCCAGACCGTCGAAAGCTCACCGCTCAACGACGCCCAGAGCCGCGCGGTGGTCAACGGCGAGGATTCCGTGCTGGTGTTGGCCGGCGCCGGCAGCGGCAAAACGTCGGTGCTGGTGGCGCGCGCCGGCTGGCTGCTGCGCCGTCAGGAGGCGGAACCGGGGCAAATCTTGCTGTTGGCGTTCGGCCGTCAGGCTGCCGGCGAGATGAACGACCGCATCAAAGAACGTTTGGGCGATGTCGGCATTCAGGCCAAGACCTTCCATGCCTTGGCGCTGCAAATCATTCAACAAGGCAGCCGCAAAGCGCCGGCCATCAGCCGGTTGGAAACCGATGCCAAAGCGCGCAAAGAGCTGCTGATTACCCATTGGCGCCAACAGTGCGCAGAGAAGAAAGCGCAGGCCAAGGGGTGGCGTCAATGGTTGACCGAAGAGCTGGAGTGGGAAGTGCCGGAAGGCGATTTCTGGCAGGATAAGCGCCTGGCGGATCGCCTGGCAAGCCGGTTGGAACGCTGGTTGGGGCTGATGCGCATGCACGGCGGCAGCCAGGCGGAAATGATTGAGCAGGCGGATGAAGAAATCCGCGATCTGTTTTCAAAACGCATCCGGCTGATGGCGCCGCTGCTGAAAGCCTGGAAAAGCGCCTTGAAAGAGGAAGGGGCGGTGGACTTCTCCGGCCTGATCCATCAGGCAGTCAACATTCTCGACAAGGGGCGCTTCGTCAGCCCGTGGAAACATATTCTGGTCGACGAGTTTCAGGATATCTCACCGCAGCGTGCACTGTTGCTGGCGGCATTGCGCCGACAGAACAAGCAGACCTGCCTGTTTGCGGTGGGGGATGACTGGCAGGCGATTTATCGCTTCAGCGGCGCAGAATTGACGTTAACCACGGCCTTCGCCACGAACTTTGGCGAAGGCGCGCAGTGCGCGCTGGATACCACCTATCGCTTCAATGAACGTATCGGCGAGGTGGCCAACCGGTTCGTGCAGCAAAACCCGCACCAGCTGAAAAAACCGCTCAACAGCCTGAGCAAGGGCAATAAAAAGTCGGTGGCGATCCTGCCGCACGAACAACTGGAGCCCTTGCTGGATAAACTGAGCGGCTATGCCAAGCCGGATGAGCGCATCCTGGTGCTGGCGCGTTACCACCATCTGAAACCGGAAGCGCTGGCGAAAGCGGCCACCCGTTGGCCTAAACTGAATCTGGAGTTTATGACCATCCATGCCAGCAAGGGGCAGCAGGCGGAATACGTCATCATTGCCGGTTTGCATGAGGGGCGTGACGGCTTCCCCGCCGTGGCGCGCGAGTCGGTGTTGGAAGAGGTGCTACTGCCGCAGCCGGAGGATTTCCCGGATGCCGAAGAACGCCGTCTGCTGTATGTCGCGTTAACTCGAGCTAAACATCAGGTATGGCTGTTGCAGGATCGTGAACGCCCTTCGGTATTCGTTGAACATCTGCAGGATCTTGGCGTACCGGTGCAGAAAAAACCGTAAGCTCGGGCCTGGCGGCAGCCAGGCCGTGAGGACTATTTCAGGCGGTCTTGCAGGTAGCGCTGATAGTCGGGAATAGCGATCTCCACCTCGTTTTTGAACAGCGGAGAGTCGATCAGAAAGTCTGCGGTCGAGCGGTTGGTGGCCACCGGAATATTCCATACGGTCGCCAGCCGTAGCAGCGCCTTCACGTCCGGATCGTGCGGCACCGCGTTCAGCGGATCCCAGAAGAAGATCAGCATGTCTATCTTGCCTTCCGCAATCAGTGCGCCAACCTGCTGATCGCCGCCCATCGGGCCACTCAGCATGCTGGTGACGGGAATGCCGCTGGCGCGCTGGATCAGATTACCGGTCGTGCCGGTGGCGTAAAGCTGATGCTGCGCAAGAATGGTCTTGTGGCTTTCTACCCACTCCAACAGGGCCTGTTTGCGGTGATCGTGTGCCACCAGCGCAATATGTTTGCGCGCGGCGATAGTGCGGGTAGTCAATTCCATCTCGGTGTCCTTCGCTAATCAGGGGATGTGCGACAGATTACTGAAACTGTTTTTCACTGCCTAGCGTTTGCGCCTGAAAATGCGAAGAAAAGGCGCCTTTGCGGGGAAAGACGCCGGGAGGGATCAGCGAATCGGTTGTTTATTGGCCCAGCGCAGAAAGCGCTTCTGTGTTTCCTTGTCGGCCTGTTGGAACCAGTATTGCAACATCTGTTCCGACACGTTCTCACCTTTCAACGTCACCGTCGGGGCATTCAGCGGCGCGCCGGCCAACGCGAGGGTTGAGGGATTGCCTGCGTTCGCCTGCACAAAGGCCGGAACGGAGGCCGGGCGGTTCTGGCGGTTGTAATCGGCCATCACCTTTTCCAAATCGGTATTGAAGGTGACGCTGTCGGGATGCAGCGCATCATGCCGGAATGGCAAGGCGTTGCCGTCTTTATCGACCACCAGATAATTTAACGTTCTGTCAAAGCGTTGCGCATCACGATCGTTCTCGATGCGCGGCAGTTCGATCGCCACTTGGCTGATCTTTTGCGTATTGAAGGTGGCAACCAGCGGCAGGGACGTATAGGCCTGTGTATGCTGGCCGGAGCGTACGGTTTTGGTCACTTTAAACAGCAACTGGTGCTGCCCGCCGTCCAGTTCAAGGCTGTCGGCACCTTTTAACAACGAACCTGTCATTTTCTTGCCGTCGACCACCAGCAGGTCGATGTCCGGGGAGAGTTTCAGGGTCGTAGCCGCGGCAGGCATACTGATGCTGAGCAACGCCGCAACCACCAGACCAAATTTCATCATTATCTCCTTATAAAGTGACGTAGCTCTAAGTGTTGAACACGGCATAGGTTGTGTCAAAATTTTTCAATCGGGTATTTTGTTTACATTTTTACATATTTTATCGCGATTAGACACGACCGTGCGCAGCTGAACCGCGACAGCCTCTGACCATAAGATTGCGGTGAAGTTTCCCTCGCGTTGCGTTTAACCGAGCGAATGCCGATCGGTTACACTCGAAATGGAAAGTGACGCAGTGATAAACGGGAGTTGAAGATGCAAGATCAAGAGATTGTTGAGCTGTTGCAGCAAGTGAAAACTATCGCGCTGGTCGGCGCCAGCGATAACCCGTCGCGGCCCAGCTATGGGGTGATGGCGTATCTGTTGGCACAAGGGTATCAGGTGATACCGGTCAGCCCAAAACTGGCGGGGCAGACGCTGCTGGGGCAGCCGGTTTACCCTACGCTGGCCGCTATCCCACAGCCGGTGGATATGGTTGACGTGTTTCGCAATTCAGAGGCGGCTTACGGCGTGGCGCAAGAGGCGATAGCGATCGGCGCCAGGGCGCTGTGGCTGCAGATAGGGGTGATTAACGATCAGGCGGCGGCGCTGGCGCAACAGGCTGGGCTGCGCGTGGTGATGGATCGCTGCCCGAAAATAGAAATACCGCGTTTAGGGCTGGAGCGCTAAATAAAAAAGGGCCTGGCGCGATGCCGGGCCCTCTCGGGGTTTCTCAGGTCTTGGCGCGGTCAATTGCGCAAACGTGGCGCCTGTAACTGGTGACGGATGGATTCCGCCAGTTCATCCAGCGATGGTTGCTCGGGGTGCGCTTCCTGGGGCTCGCCATCCAGCTGCGCTTCCGCCAGATAGGTGTGCACCGGTTGGCCTTCCTCGTCTTCCATCACCACGTGGTACCAAGGGGCGGAACGCAGTTCGTCGTTCGCCGCTATCTCGTCAGCTTTGGGTTGTTCTAAAGAGTATTCCGGGTCGATATCGATCACGACGCCCAAATACCCCAGCAGTTTATGCCTAACCTGTTGTCCGATACCGAATTTGCTGGCAATCATGATGACCTCCTGAGAAACAATGCCTTGCTCATATATGGGGGCAAGGCAGCGCATTTCAAGTTACATCACCCGACAAGCGAAGCCTTTCAGATACAGCCCCTCAGGATACGTGGCGATCACCGGGTGATCGGCAGCCTGGCGGAACTGCTCTATAAATTGTACATCACGTCCGGCATCTACAGCGGCATCGGCCAAAATTTTCTGGAACAGGTCGGTCGGCATCAGGCCGGAGCAGGAGAAGCTGAGCAGAATGCCGCCTGGATTCAGCAACTGCAGCGCCAGCATGTTGATGTCTTTGTAGCCGCGGCAGGCGCTGGCCAACTGATTCTTGTTCTCGACGAACTTAGGCGGATCCATGATGATCAGATCGAATTTTTCGCCTTGAGCGCGGTAGTTGCGCAGCAGTTGGAACACGTCATCGCGAACGAACTCCGCCTTGCTCAGGTCCAGCTTGTTGAGCTCGACATTCTGTTTTGCGATGTCCAGCGCCGCCTGTGAGGTATCCACGCTGATCACTTGCTCGCAGCCGCCCATCAGAGCGGAAACGGCGAAGGCGCCGGTGTAGGAGAAGCAGTTCAGCACCCGGCGGCCGGCAGAGTAGTTCCGCGCCGCCAGGCGACTGTCGCGCTGGTCGAGGTAGAAACCGGTCTTGTGCCCTTGCTGAATGTCCACCAGCAGCTTCATGCCGTGCTCGGTAATAGGCAGCAGTTCCGGCGGCAGATCGCCCAGCACCGGGCCCTGCGCCAGCGGCAGGCCTTCTTTTTTACGCACCGCAACGTCGGAGCGATCGTAAATCGAACATTCCGGGTAGCAATGCTGCAGGGCGGAAAGCAGGGCCGGGCGCTGGTATTCGGCACCGGCGGACAGCAGCTGCAGCACCAGGAAATTCTGGAAGCGATCGATAGTGATGCCCGGCAGGCCGTCGGACTCGCCGGCGATCAGGCGGTATCCGTCCAGACCGTCACGCTGCGCGACCCAATCACGCCAGCTTTGCGCTTGCTGCAGGCGGCGAATGAAGAAATCGATGTTAATCTCTTCATCCTGTTGGAAAGTCCAGACGCGTGCGCGGATCTGCGACTCGGGCGAATAGGCGCCGCGCGCCAGCCACTTGCCCTGGCTGTCGAGGATATCGATGGTTTCACCGGAGAGGGCTTTACCCTCAACGCGTTGAACGGCGCCGGAGAACACCCAAGGGTGGCGACGGAGTAAGGACTTTTCACGTCCTTTGGCGAGATGTAAGCGCATGGTTAAACTACTTTTTATTCAATGGGTTAATTGGCGGGTTTGAAGAATTGCCAAAATAAGTTCGTCATCATAGCTGAATCTTACGGTGTTCACTACCGCGTTGGCTCGGATTGTATCGCGTTATCTCTGCTGACGTCACACCGAAGAGAGAGAAAGTGCAGCCTTCAAACTGAAGAAATGACAGCTTAAATAGGTGTATTATAGCGAGGTAGAGATGAACGCACGTCGATCAGCGAGTGAAGGCGCCTCGTTACCTGTAGGCGCCGATATTCGTCTGAGGCATTATGCTTTATAGGAAATAAGGCTGAATAGTAATGTTTTATTTTAATTAAGAGTGTTGCTGATTGTTTTTAAGATATGAATTGAAGGGAGTGCACCAGTGAGGATGTTTTTGTTTTTAATTTTTTTTATGACGACTAACACAGTATTAGCTAACGAGTGGGTTTTTCATGGTGATGAAAAC
This sequence comes from Serratia sp. JKS296, assembly GCF_900215445.1. Classification (NCBI taxonomy): domain Bacteria; kingdom Pseudomonadati; phylum Pseudomonadota; class Gammaproteobacteria; order Enterobacterales; family Yersiniaceae; genus Serratia; species Serratia sp. JKS296. The sequence goes on along the minus strand of NZ_OCMX01000001.1, from coordinate 3,207,464 downwards.
ACTATAAGTGATGGAGTATTAAAGATTTCGGTTCAGGCCGGGCATTATAAAATTTCATTTCCACCCACTGCGAACCCAAACTCAGGTGCTGTGTTGATTAACGGCGAGCGATTTTACGGCAACCGTTATTTTGGATTCGACGGCGAGCAAGCGGACAGAATGATTGATAGGTTATTAAAGGTAAAAAATGCTCAGGTTGAATATGATGATCGTTTTAAAACGAAAGTCGTTCGCAAGTTGGTTGATTTCTCTGATATTACATCATCCCTCGATAACTTGAAAAAAAATCATTGACGCCTCTCACATAATCGTCAATGGAGCAGATGGCTTTACTCGAAATAGGAATAGCGCTGCCGCTTGGTTGTCCGACGGTAAGTGTAACAACGACGGCGTGTCGACGGTGCGCTTTCTTGTGAGCAAGCAGAGCCTATCATTCAATGAGGGTTGGGGGTTATTTTTTTAATTAATTGATTACTATCGTTTTGTTGTCGTGGTAATTGACTTCAGACTGTCGTTTGCCTCACGGAGGAAGGCCTATCCTCCGGGCGACGGTTTGTAAGTTCTTTGTAAGTTTTTTGTGATTTTTAGGTTTTTTCGCATTGACAAAAATCTTAACTTAATCTGTTATTGAGCACCTGATATTTATTATTTAGATGTTAGGATTTTTCTTAAATGGCTAAAGAAAGAAGCTTATCGTTTGATTTTTTGAAAGGGTTGCTTATCTTGCTCGTCATTGTGGGACATGTATTGCCTGGCAGTGCTGATGTTGGTTTACGTGGGGCAATATATTATTTCCATATGCCGCTTTTTCTAGGGGTGACGGGCTACTTTGTTCGGCGCTATTTTCTTGATGGCGGCGTGATTAGCGTGCTGAAAAAGTATCAGTGGCGAATGATAATTCCTTATGTTTTGGCGTTCGTTGTTTACAGTGTTTATTCTCTTTACTTCTCAGAAGAAGTAGGCTTAAAGCAACTCATCGGTCTATTTCTCTACCCCTACTATCATCTTTGGTATATCCCAGCAGTGATCATATTTGTGCTATATACTATGGTCATTTACAAGAGTAATTTCTTACTCGGTTTCTTTCTGTTCACTTCCGCCATATTGTCTATTGTCTGGTACTGTTACGCCGACACGCTGGAAAACCAATATGCCTGGCTGAAATTCATTGGTGATAAGCGTTTCTATTATTACTACTCCTTCTTTTTATTAGGCTTCCTGGTGGGGGATAAGAATTTTTACGGTAATCCGCTGGCATTGTTCGCTATCGCGTTGGCCGTAGGTATATTAGGGTATTATGAACCGAGCGGGGCACTGCTGGATGCCGCCTCATGGTTTGCATTTAATGCTGCGCTGTTGTTGTTGATGCTGAGTTTGTGTAAGCGCCTGAAGCTAAGAATTGAGGGCTTAGTGGTCAAAATGGGGCAGGTATCTCTGCCTATTTATCTTTGGCATGTGTTACCCATTTTGCTTGTCGGAGCAATGGTCGATAAGGATTCGTCAGGTTTTTATCTCAGCGTAACGGCCATTATTTTCGCCCTGGTCATCATATTTATCCGCTTGCGTGGCAAAAGCAGATTTATCGACTCTTTCTTTTACGGGGAAAGGGCCAACTGGCTACCCGCCGAAAAATAGAACGTCTGTCCCGGCCGAGGGGACTCGGCCGTCTACTTTTTACGTAAGCCTCCATTAGACAAATTGTTGTCCTATGGCTCCCTGTCTCTTTATCTTTTGATTGAGTTTCTATACTCAATACATCCTTATTCTTTAGACAAGACAACAGGGGGCGATTATGTCACAAGTTTGCATTGCTGCGTATGTGTATGGCGTGGTGCAGGGGGTAGGGTTCCGCTATTCCACTCAGCGGCAGGCCGAGGCGTTGGGGGTGACCGGCTATGCGCGCAATCTCGATGACGGCAGCGTTCAGGTGGTGGCCTGCGGCACACAGGCGCAGGTGGATAAGCTGGTGGAGTGGTTGAAACAGGGCGGCCCGCGCAGCGCGCGCGTCGAACGCGTGCTGGTGGAGCCGCAGGGGGTGGCCGATTACGCCGGGTTTGGCATTCGCTACTGAATGCTCGCCTGCAGCGGCGCTGCGGGCTGAGCGGTCAGATGCATTTCACCGGTTTCGGCAAGCCGGCGATTTTGGTGGCTTGTTTGGCCGGCCCTTTCGGAAACAGGCGATACAGATAGCGGCTGTTGCCTTTTTCTTCGCCGTATTTCTGCGCCATGGCTTTGACCAGCATGCGAATAGCCGGCGAAGTATTGAATTCCTGATAGAAGTCGCGCACGAAGCGCACCACTTCCCAGTGTGCTTCGGTGAGCACGATCTCTTCCTGCGCGGCCAGCAGCGGCGCCAGGCCTTCATGCCAGTCGGCGCTGTTTTTCAGATAGCCCTGCGCGTCAGTGTCGATAACCTGACCTTCAAACTCCAACATACTGCCTCGATAACGGATAATTCGGAACGGCCGCCAGTTTAGCAAATTTTTTCGGCCGCAAAAAACAAAGCCCCGCCGGAGCGGGGCCTGGAAGGCATGCGTAACGCGCGATCAGTTGCTGCGGGCGAAGCCCAGAATGCTCAACAGGCTGATGAACATGTTGTAGAGCGACACGTACAGGCTAACGGTGGCGCGAATGTAGTTGGTCTCGCCGCCGTGAATGATGTTGCTGGTTTCCCACAGGATCGCGCCGGCGGAGAACAGGATGAACAGCGCGCTGATAGCCAGGTGCAGAGCAGGGATCTGCAGGAACAGGTTGGCGATCACCGCCACCAGCAGCACCACAAAACCGGCCATCATCATGCCGGACAGGAACGACATGTCTTTACGGGTGGTCAGCACATACGCCGAGCAGCAGAAGAACACCGCGGCGGTGCCGCCCAGCGCCAGCATGATCAGATCGCCCGCGCCGGCGTTCAGGAACGAACTGAGGATCGGGCCGAGGGCGTATCCCATGAAACCGGTCAGCGCGAAAGCCGCCAGAATGCCCGCCGGGCTGTTGGCCAGTTTATGGGTCAGGAACATCAGGCCGTAGAAACCGACCAGCATCAGCAGCAAGCCTGGCGCAGGCAGACCCAACATCGTACTGGCGGTCGCGGTCAGGGCTGAGAAAGCCAGGGTCAGGGATAACAGGAAATAGGTGTTGCGCAGGACTTTATGCGTGCTGAGCAGCGAGTCGCGCGAAGAAGATGAGACGACAATGCGGTCCATAATGATGCTCTCTCTTATCAGGCCATCACAAAATAATCCCGATGATAGGCAGCGCAAGCGCTTGATTAAAGTTTGTTTACCAATCTTTACCCTTAGTTATCATTATGGCAACAACGGGGAAGGTGTTCGTTTGATCGCCGCTTGCTTTGCCTGCGGCGATTTTTCGCGCGGTTGAACGCGTTTGGGCTTTACAAGCGAATAAGGTCTGTTTATAGTGCGCGTCGTTGCGGAGGGGTGGCCGAGTGGCTGAAGGCAACGGTCTTGAAAACCGTCGACGGGAAACCGTTCCAGAGTTCGAATCTCTGCTCCTCCGCCATACATTCTGACCCCGTGCTCTCTGAGCACGGGGTTTTTTGCTTTTGCGTGCGGATAAACCGGGGCGCTTCTGCAGGAAACGCGATCGGCTATTGATAAGGGCCATGCGTCGGTGAGATTATGCACCCATCAAGGTCGGCCGCTCGGATGCCTGCTGTTGCCAGGCGTTACCGGTGCGACAAGCAACGCCGCCTTATCAATTTCGCTTAATGCTCTTATGGAGACAGAGATGAACTGGTATCAAGTCGCCTTATGGACGATGATCTTTTTGAAGTCCGGCGCTTTTCTGGTGTTCGTATGGTGGTGGATGTTCAAACGCGCGACCAAACCTTATGTCCGCCCGCAAGACGTCGTGGTGGATGATACGCCGTACGATGAGAACCTCACCATGGAAGAGGTGATGAAAAACCATGGCATTGTCCGCACGGATATGTCGGTAAAATAATCCTCCCGCCTCCCCAACCGCTATCTGGGGCGTGTTTGCCAAGAGCACGCCCCCTTGTGTTTCTTCGCTGTCTTTCTACTCCTCCCTCAACGCCGGCCTGACGGTCAGGTTGCCCAAAATGGGCATGGCGCAGGTGCTGAATAACAATCAACCCGGCTACACGCCGTTCTCGCTGAACATCAGCTGCCAGAACATGCAGCAGGAAGGCATCGCCGATCGCGCCGTTGAGATGTTCCTGTCCAGCAATAACCTGCTGGCCTCCGACGCCAGCGTGTTGACCAATGCCAATGCGGGCGGCGCGCAAGGAGTGGGGCTGCGCCTGGTCAAGCGCGACATGCCGAGCTCGCCGGTGGTATTGTCGCCTTCCAACGTCGATCGCGGCAGCGCCACTTCACTGTTTCATGTCGCCGCCGGCGGCAGCCTGAACAGTCACTTCATCATCGGCATGGGCGCTTATTATTACCCTTATCAGCGCGATGGCGTGACGCAGGGGGAAATCAACACCTCGGCCACGTTGAACATCATCTATCCCTGAGAGGCCCGGGAGAACCGGTGCGCAACCTGTTTCGCTCACCGGTGTTCCGTCGGGTGTTCGAAAATATGCGCGCCGGCGCCCTGTTGGCCCAAAATATCGTTTGGGTTGCGCAGCGGGCAGTCGGCGAGCGACAGGCAGCCGCAGCCGATGCAGCTGTCGAGATGGTCGCGCAGCACCGTTAGCCGTTGAATACGTTCATCCAGCGTTTTGCGCCAGGCGGAGGACAAAAGCCCCCATTGTTCTGAGGTCAGTTTGCTGCCGCTGGGAAAGCGGCCCAGCGTGGCGCGGATCTCCTCCAGTGGAATGCCCGCGCTTTGCGCGATCTTGATCACCGCGATGTAGCGCAACACCACCGGCGTGTAGCGGCGCTGGTTACCGGCGTTGCGCGTTGCCTGAATCAGCCCCTTGCTTTCGTAAAAGTGCAACGCGGATACCGCCACGCCGCTGCGCTTCGCCACTTCTCCAACGGTCAATAGCCGATAGGTGTTAATCGGTTCATTTCTTGCCATTCCACGTTCCTCAGCTTGACCTCAAGTTAACCTGAGGTTTTATAGTGCAGCCAGCCGGGCTTGGCAACCGGCATCTCTCGTCACCTGCCTGCGCTGCGTCGGGGGAAGGATGGCTTTGGCTGTAAAATCAGGAAGAAACCGTTACATGATGAAACGATACCTCATTATTGCCGCGCTGCTGGCGGCGCTCGCCGTCGCTGCGGTCGCGATGCGATCCACCGCGCGGCAAAGCGAAGGCGCGCCGGCCTATCCGCCGGTGAAAGTGGCGCTGGCGCCCGCACTGCGTGAACAGGCGGCGCGCAGTTACGCCGGCGTGGGCGAGCTGGAGGCGGCCAGCCAGGTGGAAGTGGCGGCAGAGACCAGCGGCCGCATCACGCGCATCCTGTTCGAATCCGGCCAAACGGTGCGGCAGGGGCAACTGCTGGTGCAGCTCAACGATGCGGTCGAGCAGGCTGAGCTGGTGCGCCTGCAGGCACAATTGCGCAATGCCGATCTGCTGTTGGCGCGCATGCGCAAGCTGATGAACCTCAACGCCACCGCGCGACAACAGCTGGACGATGCGCTGGCCGAACGGGATATGGCGTTCGGGGCGGTGCAGGAAACGCAGGCCAAAATCGCACAAAAGGCGATCCGCGCGCCGTTCTCCGGCACCATCGGCATTCGTCGCGTGCATGAAGGGCAATACCTCAACGCCGCCGAGGCGGTGGCGAACCTGGTGGACGCCGATACGCTGCGCGTCAACTTCTCGCTGGACGAACAAAGCAGCGCCGGGCTGGCGTTGGGGCAGGCGGTGTCGGTGCAGGTCGGGGCCTATCCCGAGCGCGCTTTCCCCGCCGCCATTACCGCTATCGACCCGATGATCGGCAAATCCCGCACCGTGCAGGTGCAGGCGACGTTGGCCAACCGTCAAGGATTGCTGAAAGCCGGTATGTACGCGGGCATTCGCGTCACGCAGCAGCAGCGCGTGGCGGTGCTGACGGTGCCGGAAACGGCGCTGACCTATACGGCGTACGGCGATACCGTGTTTCTGGCCCAGCAGGGTGAAAAGGGCATGACGGTCAAGCGCGTCTCAGTCACCGTGGGTGAGCGCAACGACGGGCGCGTCGAGATCGTCAGCGGTCTGCAGGAAGGCGACCGGGTGGTGACTTCGGGCCAGCTCAAGCTGAGCGACGGCACGGCGGCCGAGCCGGTGGCGCAGGATACTCTGAACGCCGCCCAGGCCGGTTCCTGAGGAGAGGCTGATGACATTTACCGATCTGTTCGTGCGCCGGCCGGTGCTGGCGCTGGTGGTCAGCACCCTGATTCTGCTGTTCGGCGCGCTGGCGCTCAGCAAACTGCCGATCCGCCAATACCCGCTGCTGGAAAACTCTACCATCACCATCAGCACCGACTATCCCGGCGCGTCGTCCGAGCTGATGCAGGGCTTTGTTACGCAGCCGATCGCCCAGGCAGTGTCCTCCGTCGAGGGCGTTGACTACCTTTCTTCCTCCTCGGTGCAGGGGCGCAGCGTGGTGACGGTGCGCATGGCGCTGAACCGCGACTCCACCCAGGCGCTGACCGAAGTGATGGCCAAGGTCAACCAGGTGCGCTATAAGCTGCCGGAACAGGCTTACGATCCGGTGATTGAGCGCTCAGCCGGTGAAGCCACCGCTGTGGCCTATGTCGGTTTTTCCAGTAAAACGCTGTCCACGCCGGCGCTGAGCGAATACCTGACGCGGGTGGTGGAACCGATGTTCACCACCATCGACGGCGTCGCCAAGGTTGAAGTGTTCGGCGGGCAAAAAATGGCGATGCGCCTGTGGCTGGACAGCGATCGGCTGGCCGGCCGCGGTCTGACCGCTGCCGATGTGGCCGATGCGGTGCGGCGCAACAACTACCAGGCGGCGCCGGGCAAGGTGAAAGGGCAGTATGTGGTTGCCAACGTGCGGGTGAATACCGATCTCACCAGCGTAGAGGAGTTTCGCAATCTGGTGGTGCGCAACGACGGCAACGGTCTGGTGCGCCTGAAAGACGTCGGCACCGTGGAGCTGGGCGCCGCAGCCACGGAAACCAGCGCCTTGATGGATGGCGAACCGGCGGTGTTCCTCGGCGTCTTCCCTACGCCGACCGGCAACCCGCTGGTGATCGTCGACGGCATTCGCCACCTGATGCCGGCGATCGACAAGATGCAGCCGCCGGGCGTGAAGATGGCGCTGGCGTTCGAAACCGCGCGCTTTATTCAGGCCTCGATCGATGAAGTGGTGCATACCCTGCTCGAAGCGCTGGCGATCGTTGTGGCGGTGATCTACCTGTGTCTGGGGTCGCTGCGCACCGTGTTGATCCCGGTGGTGACCATTCCGCTGTCGATACTTGGCGCTGCCGGGCTGATGTTGGCCTTTGGCTTCAGCGTCAATTTGCTGACGCTGCTGGCGATGGTCCTGGCGATCGGTTTGGTGGTGGACGACGCCATCGTGGTGGTGGAGAACGTGCATCGCCATATCGAAGAGGGGAAAACGCCGCTGGCGGCGGCGATGATCGGCGCACGCGAGGTGGCCGGGCCAGTGATCGCCATGACTCTGACGCTGGCCGCGGTCTATGCGCCGATCGGCCTGATGGGCGGGCTGACCGGCGCGTTGTTTCGCGAATTCGCACTGACGCTGGCCGGGGCGGTAGTGGTGTCCGGCGTGGTGGCGCTGACGCTGTCGCCGGTGATGAGCTCGCTCCTGCTGCCGGCCAAACAGAGCGAAGGGCGCGTGGCGCACGCCGCCGAGTGGTTCTTCGGCGGCCTGACGCGGCGCTATGCGCGCGCGCTGGATTTCTCGCTGCACCACCGTTGGGTGACCGGCACGCTGGCGTTGCTGGTGATGATCAGTCTGCCGCTATTGTACCTGATGCCGCAGCGCGAGCTGGCGCCGACCGAGGATCAGGCCATTGTACTGACCGCCATCAAGGCGCCGCAGCACGCCAACCTGAACTATGTCGAACGCTTTGCCTACAAGCTGGATGAGGTTTACAACCGCATGCCGGAAACCGAAAGCCGCTGGATCATCAACGGCAGCGACGGCACGGCGTCCGGTATCGGCGGCATCAACCTGACGCTGTGGCAGGCGCGCCAGCGCTCGGCGTCGGCGGTGCAGGCCGATCTGCAACGGGCGGTGAACGATGTTGAAGGCACCAGCATTTTCGCCTTCCAGCTGCCCGCCTTGCCAGGCTCCACCGGGGGGCTGCCGGTGCAAATGGTGCTGCGTACGCCGCAGGACTACCCGCAGCTGTACCGCACCCTGGAGGAGGTGAAGCAGAACGCCAGAAACAGCGGCCTGTTTATGGTGGTGGACAGCGATTTGGACTACAACAACCCGCTGGCGGAGGTGCGCATCGATCGCGCCAAGGCCAACAGTCTGGGGATACGCATGAGCGACATCGGTGAATCGTTGGCGGTGCTGGTGGGAGAGAACTACCTCAACCGCTTCGGCATGGACGGGCGCGCTTATGACGTCATCCCGCAAAGCCTGCGCGAACAACGGCTGACGCCGCAGGCGCTGGCGCGGCAATATGTCCGCACCCAGGACAATACGCTGGTGCCGCTCTCCACCGTGGTATCGGTGGCCGTTAAGGTCGAACCGAACAAGCTGACCCAGTTCAACCAGCAGAACGCCGCCACCCTGCAGGCCATTCCCGCGCCCGGCGTTTCGATGGGCGAAGCGGTGGCTTTCCTCGAACGGCAGGCCAATGCGCTGCCGGCCGAATTTAGCCACGACTGGCAGGGGGATTCGCGCCAATACACCCAAGAGGGCAGCGCGCTGGCGTTCGCGTTCCTGGCGGCCTTGGTGATCATTTACCTGGTGCTGGCGGCGCAGTACGAGAGCCTGAAAGATCCGCTGATTATCCTCATCACCGTGCCGCTGTCGATCTGCGGCGCCTTGCTGCCGCTGGCGCTGGGTTACGCCACGATGAATATCTACACCCAGGTCGGGCTGGTGACCCTGATCGGGCTCATCAGCAAGCACGGCATTCTGATGGTGGAGTTCGCCAATGAGCTGCAGATGCATCAGGGGCTGACGCGGCGCGGCGCGATTTTGCAGGCGGCGCAAATTCGTCTGCGGCCGGTGCTGATGACCACCGGGGCGATGGTGTTCGGTTTGATCCCGCTGCTGTTCGCCAGCGGCGCCGGGGCTGCCAGCCGCTTCGGCCTGGGGCTGGTGATCGTCTCCGGCATGCTGGTGGGCACGCTGTTTACCCTGTTTGTGTTGCCGACGGTGTATACGCTGTTGGCGCGCGATCACGCGGTAGCCTCACCCCGTCAGCGTGAGTTGGCCGCCGCGCAAAAGGCGCTGACGGAATAATCCGCCGGCGCCCGCGTGAAAAATAAACCCGCTTCGGCGGGTTTTTTCGTCAGTTTTTGCAGCCCATCAACTCCGGCAGGACGCCGGGTTTGCTCTTCAGCGAAGCCTGCACGTCGTCCGGCAGACCGGCCCAGATGATCAGGCCGGTGCGTTTCTCGATCTCGTCCACCGTCACGCGGAATTGGCAGAAATCGGCGCCCTTCGGCGTGTTCTGATCGAACAGGAAAGCGGCATAGTGGTTCACCGCCGGGCTGTTGTTGATGAAAATCACCTTCCAGTAGGCGCTGGGGATGGTGTGCGCTTTCTGGGTGCCCGGCAGTTTGCCCATATCGCGTTCATACAGCGGCCCGGTCACGGTATAGACCGAGGAGATATCGGCGCGATCGATCAGCTTGCGTTCCTGATCTTCCAGCCGCGCCCAGGCGCCCTGGTTAAGATCGGACTTTTGCGGCGTGATGTTGGACAGGTAATTCAGCGATTCCCAGTCGGAGACGCCCGCCAGCGAGGCCAGCGGCGCCTGATGACCGCGATCGACCTTCAGCGCCGCGTTGGCGCCAGTGTAATCGGCGGGCGCCAACGTGTCCGCCGGGTTGAGCGCCGGATCGGTTTTCCAGTTGCGCGTCTTGCCGCTGGCCGGTGTGTCTTTGGTGATGTGATAAGCCACCCAGTTGGCGAACTTGGTGGTGCTGTTGTTGTTCAACGTATAAGCATGACGCACGATAGACACGTTGCTGCTGCCGCCGGTCGGGCAGCCGACCGCGCAGTTGTCGATGGATTCGAGCGTGTCGGCCGACGCCTGTGCGGCGAACAGCAGGGCGACTAGGGCCAACATCTTGTTGTTAAAGCGCATATTCATATCCTCAATAAGTTAAAAAAGTACTGTATATATTTACAGTAAATTAAACTTATCGCAGTGAAACGAATACAACAATGCAACATATTCATGTTGTGAATGTGTCAGTCATGGTACAGCCACGCCGCACGTGAAATGCGGCGGAAATAAAAACGGCGTCCAACAGACGCCGTTTCAAAGGGGGGATTATTCCAGCAGGTCGTTGACCGTGCGGCGAACGTAATGCGTCATCTGCGCCAGATCGTCCGGTGATACCGGGCCGCCGCCGGCGCGCACCACCTGCTGTTCGATCTGGGCGATTTCCTGCTCGACCTTGTTGGCGATCTGCACTTTGACTATCTTGTCCACCGAAGACAGCAGCACCTTCAAGACGACTTTCAGCGCGATGTTTTCGCAGAACGAGTCGTAGTGATGAACCGGCGGCGGCGGGGCCGGAGCCGGCTCGGGCGCGCGCGGAGCCAGAGCCTTGAAGCAGTCTACATTTTCAATAATAAGATCCATGTCTCTTATTAGTTCATCAAAATCTTTAGACACTGACTTATTCCCTTCGCTGTGCGCAAAAAACAGAACGCCCGTCCTCAGGCTGAAAGCGGATGAGCGACGGGCAGAACGAATTCGGGCCTGGCCTTCAGACGCTGAATGGCCGGGGGAGGGGCATTCTAACCTTGCGGCGGGTCGGCAACAAGATGGGGCCATGCGAATGCGCGGCCCTTTGGATCACGAGGCTGGAGGGCGCTTAACTTTTCAGCTTGGCGGTGATTTTGGCCACGTGTTCGCCCTGATAACGGGCAATGGTCAGCTCTTCGTTGCTCGGCTGCCGCGAGCCGTCGGCGCCGGCGATGGTGGTGGCGCCATACGGGGTGCCGCCGCGCACCTGTGAAACGTCAAACAGCTCCTGCGTCGCATAGCCGATCGGCACGATGATGAAACCGTGGTGCGCCAGCGTGGTCCAGGTCGAACTGATGGTCTGTTCCTGGCCACCGCCGGTGCCGGTGGAGGAGAAGACGCTGCCTACCTTGCCGTACAGCGCGCCGGAAGCCCACAGGCCGCCGGTCTGATCGAGGAAGGTGCGCATTTGCCCGGCCATATTGCCGAAGCGGGTCGGCGTACCGAAGATGATGCCGTCATAGTCCGCCAGCTCTTGCGGGGTGGCGACCGGCGCCTGTTGATGTTGTTTGCCCCCGGCCTTGGCGAAGGCCTCCGGCGTCATGGTTTCCGGCACGCGTTTAATCGTCACGTCCACGTTATCGACCCGATTCGCCCCTTCGGCCACCGCCTGCGCCAGGCGTTCGATGTGGCCGTACATTGAGTAATAAAGCACCAACAGTTTCGTCATGTTCCGTACTCCCGCTCAGATGATTAACAAAAACCCCTGATAAGCATAGAAGCGAATGGCGAACTTGGCGTTACGGCGTTACTTGATGCCGGCGATCGCCAGCAGGGCGCCAAAGGCGATCAGCAGCCCGCCAAAGGTGCGGTCGATGCCGCGGCGCAAACGCAAAAAGCGCGCATTGACGCCCGGTGCGGAAAATAGCAGCGCGACGGCGGCAAACCAGAAGATATGGACGGCGGCGATAAAAAGACCATAGCCGATTTGCACGCCGAGCGGGGTGTGCGGAGAAACCACCTGCATGAACAGGCTGACGATGAAGATGGTGGTTTTCGGGTTTAACGCGTTGGTGAAAAAACCGGTTTTCAAGGCGGCGAAATCGCTGATGGCGGCCGGCGCTGTGCTGGGGGCTGCGTCATGATGCGCCGCGTTGCGCAGCAGCGTAACGCCGAGGTAGATCAGGTAGGCGGCGCCGATGGCTTTAAGCAGGTTAAACAACCAGGGCGACTGTTGAATCAACACGCCGACGCCAATCAGCGTATAGCTGACATGGACCAGCACCCCGGCGCCGATGCCGCAGGCGGTCAAGACGCCGGCGCGGCGCGAAAGCAACAGGCTATTGCGCGAAACCATGGCGAAGTCCGGCCCCGGGCTTATCACGGCGAGTAAAGTAATGGTGACGACAGCGATGAGTTCAGTCATAGTTATCCTTGCGGTGTTTATCAATAGAGTGACTGATTTATAAGAGTAATTTTTCTCGGTGACAAACGATGAATAGTGACAATATCGGTGAGAAAAACTCACGCAAAACCGGCAGGCCGTTGCCGTTGGGCGGGCTGCGCTGCTTCGAGGCCGCCGCGCGATTGGAAAGTTTTACGCAGGCCGCGCTGGGGCTGAATTTGACGCATGGCGCCGTCAGCCGGGCGGTACGGGCGCTGGAAGAGGAACTGGGCGTGGCGTTGTTTGAGCGCCGCCATCGGCGGGTACTGCTCACGGCGGCGGGCCGCAAGCTGTTTCAGGCGACGCAGCAGGCCTTCGGCATTCTGGATCATACCGCGCTGGAACTGCGTCAGCAGGCGCTCGACGCGCCGCTGGTCTTGTCCTGCGAACCGACCTTATTGATGCGTTGGCTGATCCCGCGTCTGCCGGCTTTTCAGCAGGCGCACCCGGATATCAACTTACAACTGGTGGCCGGTGGCGGGCCGTTTTCGTTCCATGACGGCATTACGGCGGCGATCAGGCGCAATGACTTCGATTGGGGAAAGCAGGTGCATAGCCTGGCGCTGTTCAGTGAAAAGGTTGGGCCGGTGTGCCAACCCGAGGCATTGGCAAGGATGACGAGCGCCGAGGGCAGCCTGCGGAGTTTGCGGCCCGGCACTAAACTGCTGCATTCTGCCACCCGGCCGGATGCCTGGCGGCACTGGGCGCAGCAGCAGGGGATGACGTTGGCAGGGCATTCGGAGCAGCGCTTTGATCATTTCTATTTCAGCCTGCAGGCGGCGGTCGCCGGTCTTGGTATCGCGATCGGCCCGTGGTTGCAAGTGCGAGACGATCTGGCCGCCGGTTTGTTGAGTGCGCCGTTCGGTTTTACGCCCGACGGCAGCGGCTATTACCTGCTGTCGCCGCAGGCGATCGTGCCGGGCAGCGCCTTGGCCCGGCTGGCCGAGTGGCTAACGCTCACGGCAGACGCCTGAGTTTTTGCGCCAGCCGCTGTTCCTGCCAGCGGCTGAAGACGTTGCGCAGCAGCAGAGTGCGCACCGCCCGCATGACCAGCGCGAGGCTCATGCCGCCGATCGCCCACAGCGACCAGAGATAGTGCGGGTGGGTAAACCAATTGATGGCGAACAACATCACGCCAATCACGGCGAAACGCACCGCCATGCTCAGCAGTTTGCCTTCTGCCACGACCTGGCGACGAAGGCGCTGTTCGTCAGGCGCCTCCTCCTCTATTGTCTGTTGCGGCTGTGCGTTGAGATCGCGGACCTGCACGCCCAGCGCGGCGGCGATCGCGGTCAAGGTTTCCAGGCTGGCCTGTTCGCCGTTTTCAATCCGCTGTACGGTGCGGGTGCTGAGGCCGGCGATGGTCGCCAACTGTTCCTGCGACCAGCCTTTCTCCAGACGTAACGGCCTGATGCGGTACTTTTGCATGATGCACTCCCGAGTTCGCTGTCACTGTCATCCAGTGTAGGAGGCGCGGGGTGGCGGCGCCACGACAGCGGCACGACAGCGACACGACATCCGCCGCCGGCGCGGGCCGGCGGGCAGTCAGAAGGCGACGTTGCGGATAAAGCGCAGCGGGAGGTCGCCGTGGTTGGCGTAAGCGTAACGTTGATCGCTGTTGAAGGTTTGCGCGGCGCCGGCGCTGAGCGTCAGCGTGCCTTGTTCCAGTTCCAATGTCAGGGTGCCGGCAATCACGTAGATCATTTCACTCCAGCCTTCGGCGTCCGGCGCCGAGTCATAGCGCTCACCCGGCATCAGCGTCCATTCCCACAGCTCGGCCCGTTGGCGCGCCGGCACGCTGGCGGCGAACAGCGCCTGGCTGCCCGGCTGTGCGCCTTGCCAGGCCAACTCGCCCACCAGATGGCTGCCGCGAGCCTCCGGCGCCTGAATCAGATCGGTAAAGGAAATCGCCAGGGCGGCGGCGATCTTGTCGAGTACCGCCAGGCTGACGTTGCGATCGCCGGCCTCGATGCCCGCCAGCATGCGGCGGCTGACGCCGGAAAGCTCGGCCAGCGCCATCTGGCTCAGGCCCGCCTGTTGGCGGTAGCCGCGCAGATTGCTGCTCAGGTACTGCAGCACTTTGGGGGGATCGGTTTTCGCGTTATGCGCCGTATTGCTCATCGCCGGACTTTATCTCATACTGGCAGGATCTGTGCATTATATTGCACTCAGCAGGAAGGGCAAGCCGGTGTCAGCAGCAAAAAAATCCTTTATTTCCGCCGTGGTTCCGCAGATCAGGCTGCCGGAAGCGGTGTTGATTTTCATCACGATGATCTGGGGCGGCACCTTTTTGGCGGTGCATCACGCGATGCAAGTCAGCGGGCCGTTCTTTTTTGTCGGCCTGCGTTTCGCCACCGCCACGCTGGCGTTGACGTTGTTTTCGCTGCGCGTGCTGCGCGGCCTGACCCTGTATGAACTGAAGGCGGGCGTCCTGATCGGACTGGCGATCATGTTCGGCTACAGCATGCAAACTGTCGGTCTGCAGACGATTAGCAGCAGCCAATCGGCGTTCATCACCGCCATGTACGTGCCGATCGTGCCGCTGTTGCAATGGCTGGTGCTGGGGCGCTTCCCCGGCATCATGTCGTGGATCGGCATTCTGCTGGCCTTTACCGGCCTGATGCTGCTGGCGGCGCCGAGCAGCACCGACATGACGCTGAGCCTCGGCGAAATGCTGACGCTGGCCGGCACGCTGGGCATGGCGGCAGAGATCATCCTCATCGGCGCTTTCGCCGGCAAGGTGAATATCCGCCGCGTGACCATAGTACAGCTGGCGACCGCCTCGCTGGCCTCGTTTTTGATGATGGTGCCGACCGGCGAGTCGCCGCCGCCGTATTCGGATTACCTGCTGTACAGCGCCATAGGGCTGGGGCTGGCCAGCGCGTTGATTCAACTGACCATGAACTGGGCGCAGCGCAGCGTTTCACCCACGCGCGCTACGGTGATCTACGCCGGTGAACCGGTCTGGGCGGGCATCGTCGGGCGGCTCGCCGGTGAGCGTTTACCGGGCGTGGCGTTATTGGGGGGCGCGTTGATCGTGATTGGGGTGGTGGTCAGCGAGCTGCGCGTGCGGCGCAAGGATAAAGCGGCGGTGGCGACGGAAGCGGATTAGCGCAGAGGCGTAAAAAGAAAGGGGCGGAGAGATCCGCCCCTTTTTGCATCACGCGGTTTTCTTCTTGCGCAGGAACACGTAAGAGAGGCCGAGCACGATGAACCACAGCGGGGTGACGATCAACGCCTGGCGGGTGTCTTCGCGCAGCGACAGCAGCACCAGCACGAACACGAAGAACGCCATGCACACCCAGCACATCAGTTTGCCGGCAGGCATCTTGTAGATCGATTTCTGGTGCAGCGCCGGGCGCCGTTTACGGTAGACCAGGTACGAGCACAGGATGATGGTCCAGACGAACATGAACAGAATCGCCGATACGGTGGTCACCAGAGTGAAGACCGTCATCACGTTCGGGATCAGGTAAATCAACACCACGCCGCCCAGCAGGCAGATGCAGGAGAAGGTGAGGCCGTTGGCCGGCACCGCGCGCTTGGACAGGTTAGCGAACGATTTCGGCGCGTCGCCTTCCTGCGCCAGCCCGAACAGCATGCGGCTGGTGGAGAACACGCCGCTGTTGGCGGAAGAGGCGGCGGAGGTCAGCACCACGAAGTTGATTACGCTGGCCGCGGCCGGCAGGCCGATCAGCACGAACAGCTCAACGAACGGGCTCTTGTCAGGCACCACGGAGTTCCACGGCGTTACCGACATGATGACGATCAGGGCGAACACGTAGAACATGATGATGCGGATCGGAATCGAGTTGATGGCGCGCGGCAGCGACTTCTCCGGATCCTTGGTTTCCGCGGCGGTGGTGCCCACCAGCTCAATGCCGACGAAGGCGAATACCGCGATCTGGAAGCCGGCGAAGAAGCCGCTGATGCCTTTCGGGAACATGCCGCCGTCATTCCACAGATGGGTGAATGAGGCCACGGTGCCGGTCGGCGACTGGAACTGCATGGCGATCATCACCAGCCCGGCGACAATCAGCCCGACGATGGCGACGATTTTAATCATCGCAAACCAAAACTCCATTTCGCCGAACATTTTCACCGTCGCCAGATTAAGGCCGAGCAGCAACAGCACGCACAGCAGTGAAGCGATCCACTGCGACAGCTCGGGGAACCAGAACTGGGCGTAGGCGGTGATCGCCACGACGTCGGCGATGCCGGTGACCACCCAGCAGAACCAGTAGGTCCAGCCGGTGAAGAAACCGGCCCACGGGCCGAGCAGATCCGCGGCGAAATCGCTGAACGATTTGTATTCCAGATTGGACAGCAGCAGCTCGCCCATGGCGCGCATCACGAAGAACAGCATAAAGCCGATGATCATGTACACGAAGATGATCGAAGGGCCGGCCAGGCTGATGGTTTTACCGGAGCCCATAAACAGACCGGTGCCGATGGCGCCGCCGATGGCGATCAGTTGAATATGTCGGTTAGTGAGGTTTCGCCGTAGATGATCTTCTGAAGCGGGCGTCGCGTCAGTCGCTATTTTAGAGTGATCTACCATCTGATGATGTCCTGTTTTACCTGTCATTAGTGAAGTCGTGAGCTCTGAAGTGGCTCTTTTTTATACATTTATCCGGTTGATCCGGCTTTAGTAAGGTAGTGCAATAACGCCACCTTTGTGCAACATGTTTACAACATTTATACGTGGGATAAAAGTCGATCAATCTTTACACGGAGGAGGCAAATCGGACGTTCAGGGAGCGGAAGATTACTCTTCAAAAGATGGGATTAACAGACCTTATGCGGCTTATCTCGTTGATTAAACAAAGGGTTGTAAAATTCGCATGAGAAAAAGTAATGAGTGGAAGCGTTTGACAGCAGCACTGACGAGGAGGGCAACTTACCGCGTTGGGTCGTTAGCTCAGTCGGTAGAGCAGTTGACGCTTAATCAATGGGGCACAGGTTCGAACCCTGTACCACCCACCAACCAAATCAGCGTGTTACGCTCAGGCTTTTCTCTGCTTGTTCCCTCGTTGCGCCGTTTTAAGCGCGCTTTTTGCAAAAAAATTCGCATTTTTCGACTGATGTTCAGAAAGGTGATCTGGCGCAAACTGCGGTGTCGCACTGCAGTTTATACGGCAAGAGAGGCTGTGCGCTGGCGCAATGTCGGCGCAGGGGAGAGCCATTTGCCCAAGAATCTTTCAGGTCATGAAGCGGGGGAATAAATGCGCCGCCGACATCAAAAGCAGCGCCCAGACGCCGGCCGAGAGCGCGGCGGTGGCATAGACGCGCCGCGCCGGCAGTTGCAGCATGCCGGCCATCAGCGGCACGGTGTAACGCATCACCGCCAGAAAACGTGAGGCGAACAGCAGCGGTAGTCCGCGCTTTTGCAAGGAACGTTGCGCTTTGCGCAGCGGGGCGTGAAAGCGTGCCGGCAGTCGGCGGCCAAGAACGCGGCCGTGCAGCCGTGCGCCACAGTGGAAAGACAGGATCGAGCCCAACGCGGCGCCGAGGGCGATGGCCGCCCAAACCGCGCCGAAGGGCAGCGCGTGCTTGCCTGCAACGATGCCCATCAGCAGCGTCACCGAGGCGGGCGGCAGGGCGGAAGACACCACGATCACGGATTTTCCCAGCGCGAACAGGAAAATCAGCAGCAGCAACATCCCCGGTTCCGGACTGTATTTGGCGATAATGTGCGTCAATTCATCCATTTAACACCTGCGGGCGAGAGGGCTGAGTGCCAGTGTCCCATCCGCAGGTTCAATAAGGGTTAAATAACGCGCCGCTATCCGGCAATCTCCGCGTCTTGCTTGCTCACGTCGGCGCGCCGGTTTCTGAGCGCCCACAACAGCGTGGCGCACAGCAGCGAAAAGGCGGCCAGCACCAATGGCCCGGCATGCGGGCTGTGAAAACGCTGTTCCGCCTCCGTGCGGATCAGCGGGGCTAAAAAGCTGAATGCGGCGCCGAGCGTGGTGCAAAAACCGATGCCGGCCGCCAGCGCCGGGCCGGTGAGCACCTGAGCGGGAAACGTCCAGAAAATCGGCTGCACCGCCAGGAAACTGACTGCGCAGCAGCTCAGGGCGACGATGGCGAGCAGAGGGCCGGCATAGGAAGACACCACCAACCCCAGCGCTGCGGCGACCATGCACCCGACGGCGATCGGTAATCTTCTGGCGGTGTTTCTGTCGGCATAGCGCGGCAGGAAATAGACGCCCAGCGCGGAGAACGCCCAGGGGATGGCGGCCACCAGCGAGGCCTTGAAGCCGAGATGGGTGCCCATCAGCGAAGCGACCTGCGACGGCAGGAAAAACATCAGGCCGTATACGCCAATCTGCAGGGTGCCGTAGATCAACGCCAGATGCCAAACGGTGCCGCTGCTCATCGCCGCTTTGACGCTGCTGGTTTCGGTCTGCTGCTGTTCATCGGCCAATTGTGCCACCAGCGCCGTGCGTTCTTCCTCGGTCAGAAAGCGGGCCTGCCGTGGGTTATCGTCGAGATAGAAAAAGGCGAAGACGCCGAGGGCGACGGCCGGCAGCCCTTCCAGCACGAACATCCAGAACCAACCGGGTTTACCCAACACGCCGTGCATCTCCAGCAATGCCCCCGACAGCGGTGAGCCGAGCGTCAGGGCCGCCGGCACGCCAAGCACGAAAATGCCAATAACCGAGGCGCGCACCTTATTGGGAAAATAGATCGACGCCAGCAGCAGGATGCCGGGGTAAAAGCCGGCTTCGGCGATCCCCAGCAGAAAGCGCAGAACGATAAATTGCTGTTCATTGGTCACCAGCCCGGTGCAGGCCGACAGCGCCCCCCACAGCGCGGTGGTGGCGCTGAGCCAGCGTTTGGCCCCCCAGCGGTTCATCAGCAGGTTGGCCGGGATGCCAAACAGCGCATAGGCGGCAAAAAATATTCCGGCGCCCAGTGCAAAGGCGGATTGCGACAGCGCGATATCGATGGCCATCGCGTCCTTGGCAAAGCCGACGTTAACCCTATCGATAAACGCGATGAAGTACATGGCGAACATCAAGGGCACCAGTCTGCGCCAGGTTTTGCGAATGGCGGCGTTGAGCGCAGGAACGGCATAGGTGGCGTGATTCACTGGCGGTAACCTCTCTTCTGAGAATGACAAGCGTCGGTCATAAGGACCGTCCTGGCGCCGTTGCCCTCAACACGACGGTAACAGCGGACTTTCTTCGCGAGCCTTAAAGGTCTAATGGTCAGGCCTTTAAGGGTGAAAAAAATGCCGCATATCGGGTCGGCAGGTTGATGCAGACATCACCATGGTGAATGGTGTGTTGCTTTTTTGTTAATCAGACGTTCACACAGGGCCAGGGCGCGTTCAAGCGCTTTGATCGAGATCTGTGTGCGCTATCACCGAATTGGCAACCCGGCGATAGACCTGGAGTATGGCGCTTTCATCTCGGGAGTGAGGACGATAAGGTGAGGCACGGCAAAACAGAATGCAGGAGCGCAACATGCTGAAGGTCATCGCTGAAGATTTTATCCACCCGGAACACATTGACACCGTTATGCCGTGGTATCGCGAGCTGGTGGAGAAAACCCGTCAAGAGCCGCTGAACATCAGTTATGAACTGTGCATCGACCAGCAGGATCCCGGGCATTTTATTTTTATCGAAAGCTGGCCGGATCGCGCCGCCCTGGACGTGCATTGTCAGACCGAGCATTTCACCCGGCTGGTGCCGCAGATCAATCAGTATCAACGCAAGCCTTGCACCTTCCTGTTTATGGAGGCATTTCCTGAAACAGGTGATAAATAGGCGAAAAAATCCCCGCAGGGGGCGGGGTTAATGGCTTCTCAACACTATCTTGATCTTGTTGTGATTAAAAAATAGGCTGATAATGATTTTCATTCTCTAAGAATGCTCTTAAATTAATCAATCTGGTGAATGATTCACCGCCTGCTTTTCGCTGGCGGTTTTAATGGCGCGCAACATACGGCGCCGTATCAACCCGCTCACCAGGCGAATAGCATACCAATAGGGGGTAAACCGCCGCCGGCTGGCGTCGTCGGGGCAGAAGATGCGCGTTTCCGTCACCAGACGACAACGCCCGCCCTCGGGGGGACTCACAACATAACCCAGCGCCAGTTTGGCGACGCCGGGCTGAGCGAAGGCCAGAAAGCCCGCCCCGTCAGCGACCTGCTCCAGACCGTATTCAGCCTGCCAAAAGCGGCCGATCAGGCCATAGACCAACGCGCTGTCATCCTGCTCAAGCAGGCAAAAGTTATGCAGGCCAAACGGCGGCGGGGTGGGCGTTCGGCGCGGCATCAGCCGCGCAGGCAATTCGCGCAGCGCTATCATGCTGCGGAAGAAACGATCGTGCTTGGGATCGTAGGCGGCCACGGCCGTCAGGATCCGCGCCTGCGGCGCGGCGATGGCGATCGCATGCCGTTCCGAGAACTGGTATTGCCCAAGGTATTTATTCAGCAACGTCATGCCTTGCATTCTCCCGCCATTCACTTTGCAGCAGGGCGAAACCGAATTCGTCGCCCCATGCGCCTTTGAAAAACACGTTTTGCCGCCAATAGGCCTCGCGCCGAAAACCCAGTTTGCCGAACAGCGTGGCGGCGGCAAGATTACGCGCGTCCACCACCGCAGTAATACGGTGCTTCGCCAGCGGCCCGAACAGCAGAGCGATGACGGCGTTCAGCGCCTCGCGCGCCAGCCCTTGACGCTGGTGGCTGGGCGCGAAGGTCACGCCCAGTTCAGCCTGGCGCCCCTCATCGAAGAAATGCACCGCGATATCGCCGAGCAACGCGCCGTCCTCGCGGCGTTCGACCGCCAGTTGAAACCAGCTGTCGTCACGGTTGAATTCGAGCCGCCGTTGCTGTGCGAAAAAGGCCTGTGCCTCGGCGACGCTGTAGTCGCTCCAGCTTTGATAGCGCGCCACGTCAGGGTGGCTGCGGTAGGCGGTAAAGTGCGGCAGATCGTCGGCGGTGAACGGGCGCAGGATCAGTCTGGGGGTCAGCAAAGGCAAGTGGCGCATTGTTTTTCCTTATCAGCGCATTAGGGCTACCGGCAGTGTAGCCCAGCGCCGAGAGGCGGGCTGCGTAAAATGAGCGGTGGAGGACAAACGGGAAATGCCGGTTCAGGCGAACCGGCAGGGGCATTATCGGCGGGCGGCGGCCTGACGCAGGCGCTCGACCGGGCCTTGTTGAAAATCGAATGAGGGGGCTTCTTGCCGTGCCAGCCCCTGGCGCACAATGGCCTTAACCGCCTGGCTGGCGGCAAGATCTTTTCCGGCGATCTGTTCGGCGATGCGCAGCGCCTCTTCCCGGGCCGCCCCCTCGCTGATGCGAGAAATGGCGCCGTGTGACAACGCCTCCTGTGCGCCGACGGTTCTGCCTGTCAGCAGCCAGTCGAGCGCGACATAGGGAGAAATACGCGCCGGCAAGCGCGCGCACCCGCCTTGTGCGGCGACTAACCCGAGCCCGGTTTCGGGGAAGCTGAAGCGCGCGTTCTGGCCGGCGACGATCAGATCGCACGCCAGCGCCAGCTCAAATCCGCCCCCGAACGCGATGCCGTCAACGGCGGCGATGATCACCTTGGCGATCTGTGCATGGATCAGCCCGCCAAACCCCTCCGGCGTGACGATGGGCAGTTCACCCTGATGAAAGGCGTTGATATCCATGCCGGCGGAAAATACCGCCGGTTGACCAGCCAGGACGATCGCTCGCACCGAGTCATCGTTATCCGCCTGCCGCAGGTAAGTGCGGATCAGCTCGGCCATCTGCAGGTTGATGGCGTTTTTTTTCTCCGGCCGATTGAGGGTGATGACCGCAACCTGCGCGCCATAACGTTCGTAAAGCACCGGCGGTGATTCACTCATCGCTGGCCTCCCCGCGGAAAAAGATCAGCGTCAGCAGCAGGGCGATGGCGCCGAGCGGCAGCGAAAACAGCGGCAGGTAATAGGCCGGCAGCGCGTAGAGCGCCAGGCCGCCCAGCATGCCGCCCGCCGCGATGCCGGCGTACAGTACCGAGCTGTTGAGCGATACGGTCAGCGCGCCAAAGCGTTTCGATAGCGACAACAGGTGATGCTGGATCGGCACCAGATACATCCAGCCGGTGATGCCCCAGACCAGAAAGATGGCCAGCACCCACCAGGGGGAAGTGACATAGAAGGCCAGCAGAAACAGGGACAGCGTCTGGATCGCCACGGAAAACAGCAGCACGAACTTGCTGCCGAGGGCATCGGTTAACGCGCCGGAGGAAAAATTGCCGATCACCGCGCCAATGCCGAACACCAGCAGCGCGAGGGGCAGGATCGCCTGCGGGCCGAACTGGGTGTTTTTCAGCAACACGCTGACGTAGCTATAGACGATGTGTTCCGAGCAAACGGCAAAAAAGGTGATCAGCAGCGTGGTCAGCACCGCCTTTTGTCTCAGCGGGGCGAGCCGCTCTTTCAGCGAATGCTTGCCCGGAGGCGCAATGGCCCGCAGCGCCAGCGACAGGCCCAGCAGCGCAATCGCCCCCAGCAGGGCGATGAACAGGAAGATTTCACGCCAGCCGATCAGTTTGGCGAGAAAGGTGCCGAACGGAATACCGAGCGCAATAGCCAACGTCATGCCCCCATAGACGATGGAAATGGCCAGGCCGCGGCGTTTTTCCGCCACCAGCCCCACCGCGGCGGCGGCGGCCTGCGGCGTGTAACAGGCCGCCCCCAATGCCGCCAGCACTCTGCCGAACGAGATCTGCAGGTAGCTGGTGGCCCAGGCGCAGGCCAGGTTGCCGGCGATGAACAGCACCAGCGCCAACTGCAGGATATGCTTGCGGTTGACGTTGCCCAGCAGCCAGGCGGTGAGGGGGGCGAACAGCATATAAGCCAGCGCGAATACCGATATCAATTGCCCCGCTTGCGCGGGGCTGACGGCAAAGGTATCGGAAATGTCGCTGAGCACGCCGGCGACGATAAAGGCGTCGGTGCCGATGGCGAAGGTACCGGTCGCCATCAGACAGAGCGTGATCAGATGGCCGTTATAATCCGCTAACTTCATCCCGCCCTCCGCAGATCGTTCGCCGCCCAGACTCGCCCCAGCGCCGCCAGGAAGGTCTCCACGTCGGCATGGGAGTGCGCCGAGGTCGGCGTCACCCGCAGCCGCTCGCTGCCTGCGGGCACCGTCGGGGCATTGACCGGTTGCACGTAAATATCGTGCTCATCGAGCAGCACTTTACTGATGTGTTTGTTGCGGTGCGGATCGCCGACCAGCAGCGGCAGGATATGGCTGTCTGCCGACACCAGCGGGATGCCGGCGGCGCGCAGGCCGGTTTTCAGGTGATCGACGATCGCCAGCAGGTGTTTGCGTTGGGTGTCATGCTCGAGGTTGTATTTAAAACTGGCCAGCGCGGCGGCCACCACCGGCGCCGGCGACGAGGTGCTGAAGACGAATGCCGGAGCCCAACTGCGCACGGCCTCCACCACCGAGCGGGGCGCGGCGATATAGCCGCCCGCCGCACCGTAAGATTTGCCGAACCCGCCCTGAATAATGGTGATTTTATCCAGCAGGCCCAGTTGTTCGGCGTAGCCCAGCCCCCGTTCGCCATAGACGCCGGCGGAGTGGATCTCGTCGAGATAGGTCAGCGCCTGATACTGCTCCGCCAGCGCCACGATCTGCGCCAGGGGGGCGAAGTCACCGTCCATGGAATACAGCGACTCGAAAGCGATCAGCTTTGGCCGCGCCGGATCGGCGGCCTGCAGCAGCTCGGCGAGGTGCGCCACGTCGTTATGGCGGAAGATTTTTTTCTCCGCCTTGCTGTAGCGTATCCCGTAAATCATCGAGGCGTGATTCAGCTCGTCGGAGAACACGATCAGATCGGGAATGGCGTCGCACAGGGTGGACAAGGTGGCGTCGTTGGCGCCGAAACCGGTGGTGAACAGCAGCGCCGACTCTTTGCCGTAGGCGCTGGCCAGCAGCGTTTCCAGCTCGCTGTGGTAGACCGAGGTGCCGGAAATGCTGCGGGCGCCGCAGGTGCCCAGCCCGACCCGGTTAACCGCATCGGTGGTGGCCAGCAGCACTTTGGGGTGGTGGCTCATCGCCAGATAGTCGTTCGAGCACCAGACGTTGAGACGGCGCTCACCGTGATGGCCGTGGCTGGTGGCCCAGGGTTTGTCCTGCACGCCGCGTTCAAGGTTGAGGAACTCGCGAAAACGCCCCTGTTTTTTGGTTTCCGCCAGCTTTTCTTCAAGAATGTTCAGTACGCTCATCGTATGTTCCTTGTGTTAAACGGCTTTAAGGTTTAATGACAGCCCCTGACCGACGCCGACGCACATCGTCACCAATGCGTTGTTCGCCTGTTGGTCGCGTAATTCCAGCGCCGCCGACAGCACCAGGCGCGCGCCGGACATCCCCAGCGGATGACCGAGTGCGATGGCGCCGCCGTTCGGATTGACGCGCGCGTCGTTGGCGCCGATACGCCAGTGTTTCAGCGCCGCCAGAACCTGTGAGGCGAACGCTTCGTTAATCTCGATGATGTCGAAATCGTTCAAGGTGAAGCCGCCGCGCTGCAGCAAGCGCTCGGTGGAGGCGATCGGCCCCAGCCCCATCAGCGCCGGTTCAACGCCGGCGGCCGCGCTGTCGCCGATCTCCGCCAGCGGTTGCCACCCCTGGCGTTTCACGTAGCGGCCGGAGGCTAATAGCAGCGCGGCGGCGCCGTCGTTGATGCCGGAAGCGTTGCCTGCGGTGACCGAACCGCCGACGGAGAACGCCGGTTTCAGCGCCTGCAGCTGTTGCAGCGTGCTGAGCCGGGGGAATTCGTCCTGCGCGAATGTGCGGGTAGTTTTACGATCCGCCGGCACGTCCACGGGCGTGATTTCCCGCGCCAGCCGGCCGCTGTCGATCGCCCGGCGGGCTTTTTGCTGCGAGCCCAGCGCGAACAGATCCTGTTCCTCGCGCGAGATACCCTGCTGTTGGGCCACGTTTTCCGCCGTGATGCCCAGCGGATCGCTGCCGTAGCGCTGCGCCAGCCGCGGGTTAACAAAGCGCCACCCCAATGTGGTGTCGTACAGCTTTACCCCCTTGTCGAACGGCGTTTCGCCTTTGCTCAGCACATAGGGCGCGCGGCTCATGCTTTCCACACCGCCGGCCAGAATCAGTTCGCTGAGGCCGCTGCGGATTTTCGCCGCGGCGTAGATCACCGCATCCAACCCGGAGGCGCAAAGGCGGTTGAGGGTGATGGCCGGCACCGACGGATCCAACCCGGAAAGCAGCGTCGCCATGCGGGCGACGTTGCGGTTGTCTTCGCCGGACTGGTTGGCACAGCCCAGAACCACTTCGTCCAGATCTGCTTCCGCCGCGGGATGGCGCTGCAGCAGGCCGCGAATGATCGTCGCCGCCATGTCGTCGGGACGGGTATGCGCCAGGCTGCCGCCATAGGCGCCGATCGCCGTGCGCGTGCCGTCGATCAGATAAACGCCGTCATCGTTAATGCTCATCATGGATCCTTAAGGCGTGGTCGTCAGCGCCGGTTGCGCGGCGTGCAGAAGGGTGTAATGCGGCGCATAGCGCGCCGCGTGCAGCAGCTGAGCCAGATTGCTCAGTGTTGTCCTGACGTTTTTCTCCCCCAGTTTGCCGAGCCAGTCGAAAATGCCGCCGGCGTAGTTAACGCCCGCGACGGCGGCGACATCGATGTCTTCCCGGCTGCAGACGCCGCTTTCCACCATGATCACCGACTCATTGATCAGGCTGCTGAGGACGCGGGCGACGATAAGCGCCGGAGAGTCCTTGATAAATTCAACCTGCGGGATTGCCGTGTGCAGCAGGCGTAAAAACAGCGCCTTATTGGCCGCAGAGGCGTGGCGGCTGTGCGCCGCCGCCAGATACGTCGTGTCGGCGTAGTTCAGGGCGACATCGACCACAAAGGCATCTGCTGCCGTCTGCTCGGCCAGTTGGCTCGCCGTGCGGCCATCGGTGATGCTGACGGTGAAAGCGTCATTGATCTGGACGGCCGACCCCAGCCCCGGTAATGCCGGCCGTTGTTCCACGCGCAGCTGTGGCCACTGAAGCGCGGCTCGCTGCTGTAACAGGGTAAAAAAAGGGTGCTCGCCGTAAACGCGCAGCGTCTCGACGTCTGCATTGCTGGCGGCCGTCACCGGCGGGGCGGTTTCTTCGGCGGCAAAATAGGAGCGGCCGTTCTTTTTCCCCAACAGACCGGCATCGACCAGTGAACGCTGCAGATGACCGGGGGTATAGCGCGGGTCGTATTGCATGTCCTGCCAGATTTGCCGACTGACCTGATAGTTGATGTCTTGGCCGATAAAATCGGTCAGCTCGAGCGGCCCCATGCGGAAGCGCCCGCCGGCCTTGAGAGCGCGGTCGATCTGCGCCGCGCGCGCCACGTGTTCTTCCAACAGGCGGAACCCTTCCAGGTAGTAGGGGCGGGCCATGCGATTGACGATGAACCCCGGCGTGGCCTGGCAGACGACATCGTGTTTCCCCAACGCCGCCACCAGTTGGCGGCAGCGTTCGGTGGTGGCGTGCGCGGTAAAGTAGGCCGGAATGATTTCAATCAGCTTCATCAGCGGCGCGGGGTTGAAAAAATGCAAACCGATAAAGCGTTCGCTGTGCGTCACCGCAGTAGCCAGCTTGTTAAGCGACAGTGAGGAGGTATTGGTGGCGATCAGCGTGTCGGGCTTGACCACCGCGGCGATGGCCGCCAGCACCTCAAGTTTGGTTTGTTCTTGCTCGGCGATGGTTTCTATCACCAGCTCGCTGTCGGCGATGGCCTCAAACACTGAAGTGAACATCAGATTGGCCAGCACCGCGCCTTTATCCTGCAGCGCGATCTTGCCCTGTTCGACTTTCTTGTTCAGGTCTTGCGCGATATATTCGCGAGCCTGATTGAGGGTATTGCCGTTGCGATTATAAAGCACCGTGCGAATGCCTTTTTGCGCGAAAAGATAAGCGATGCCTCTGCCCATCGTTCCCGCGCCGATAATCGCAGCCGATTGAATTGCCGCATTACTTTCTGCCATAGAAAATCCCCGTCACTGTATGCCATGCGAAATTCGCAAATGCTTATTATCTCTTTGGATTTACGGCGGCACTGGGTGCCTGTCTGGAAAGTAATTGGTGGTGTCCTGGCTGTCTAACGGTAGAAATGACAGGTTTACGTGCCGAGGAGAGTATGCTATTCGCGTAGTTTTCCTGTTCGGCGCAATAAAAAGGCTTATTTTAAGGGGAATAGCTTTTTTCGTTATAGCGTTGGTATTTTTTATTATATGAAACGGCTACTGGCGCCGGGCGGCGATATTCTATAGTGAACCTGACCTATCGATAAATCGACATCGCTATCTGGAGAACCTGCGTTATGGATACCCGCACTCAACGGCTCATGGCGGAGGTAATTGGCAGCCTGGCCGATCGCGAATGCTTTCTGACGCAACTGGGACCCTGCGCCGAGGCGTTGGGGTTTGATTATTTCTCTTACATCGTGTTTTCCTGTTATCCGGCCAGCAGCCCCAAGATGCTGATCGAAGGGAATATTTCAACGAACTATCTCGAAGATTATCGGCGGCAGCGGGTGTATTTGCAGGATCCGGTTATTGAGCGTGCTCACCATTCCACGCTGCAGTTCCAGTGGGACGAAAGCTTTTATCATGAGCGGCCGACGCTTTGGCGGCGTATGGCGCAATTCGGCCTGTGCGCCGGTTGGTCGCAGTCGGTCAAGGATTGCTATGGCAGGTTGGGGATCCTGACGTTTGCCGGTAAAGCGCTACCCGAGCAAACGCCGCAAGTGCGTGCGGCAAATGAAACTTTTTTCCTTTGGCTGGCGCAAACCGCCCATAAAACGCTGCGGGAGGCCTTGATATCGGTGAATGATGACGCGATAAAAGATGTGCTGACGCTGCGCGAAAAAGACATTTTACGCTGGTGCAGCGAAGGAAAAACGGCGGAAGAGATCGCGTTGTTGATGGGGGTGAGCGAGCGCACGGTCAATTTCCACATTGGCAACTCGATTAAAAAACTTTCTGTCGCCAATAAGACCGCCGCTACCGCCAAAGCGGTTTATTTACAGCTGATTTAATCTCGAGTAATAAATAATTAAGCGCCTATCCGTTATCGGTGTAATGTTTATATTTTGTTAAATTAAAAACTATCCTTATCAGTATTTACCCCCCGATCACAAAAGCGTGATAAAGCGATTCACCGCGCCCGTGCGCGGCAGTATTCTGTTGGCACCCGGTTTACATAGAAAGGACGTGATATGTACAAGACTATTTTAGTGCCGATCGATATTGAAGAGGACCTGTTGACCGAGCATGCGCTGAAGCATGTGGAATATTTGGCGAAGATGTCCGGCGCTAAAGTGCATTTCTTCCATGCGCTGCCGGATGCCTCGGCGTTTGTTACTGCCTATTCGTTCGGTCTCAAGGAGTTTGAGAATCAGGCGGAGGTGAAGGCGGTGGATAGACTGAAGAAAATCATGTCGGAAATCGATCTGCCGCTGGATCGCCTCAATTACACCGTTAGCTTCGGTTCTGCACGCGATCAGGTGTTGGAACTGGCGGAAGAGATCGACGCCGATCTGATCATCATCGGTTCGCGTCGCCCGAGCGTGAAAACCTATCTGCTGGGGTCCAACGCCGCCGCTATCGTTCGCCATGCCAATATTTCGGTGATGGTGGTCAGATAATCCATCTTAAACTCACCATTTTCGGGCACGCTCTGCGGTTACCGGCCGGCTGCAGAGCGTGCTTTGCGTTTTATTGCCATCCCAGTCTGAACTGCTACGATTTTAGCTGACGTTTTTATGCCAACCGGGCCACCGGCCTTGCGCATATTTTTCATTTCAGCCAGAAGAGGGGCAGCTATGCCATTAGAAGTCGATGGGATTATCAGAGGCGATCGGGGCAGTGAACCGAGCCGTTGGCAACATGCGTCAACCAAACCGCTTATCACGCTGACCTGGCATCACACCATTCCCTGGAACTGTTTGCGTAATGTCTGGAATGGGCTGGTGGCGGGGCAGCATTGGAACGCGCTGGACGAGTTTATGAACCTGATCGGTGTGCCAAACCGCGCGGCGGTGCTCAAACAGATCCAAAATAAGAATCTGCAGGATCGCGATGGATTACACACTCTGGTGACCTGGCAAGGATGGAATATCGTCGAGGGGCCAGGTAATGAGTATCGCGCGCAGGGGGACGATCCCGGTGAAAACTTCGACGGTTGGTCGGGTAAGGGCATGAGCACTAATCAGCAAGCGACGCTGCAGCAGGTCAACGTGTTGTATCAGGTGATGGCGCCGCTGGGAAGCCGTGCGCTGGACGCCGCCAGACAGGCGCCGCCCATTACTGCGGAAGAAGCAGACGTCTTGCAACGGACGATTAAACAGACCCGCCCAACGTTGCGAGGAAAGGAACCGATCCGGTGGCAAGAAGGCATGTGGCATCAGGTGCAGCCGGGTAAAGAGGCGAAACACTTCGCCCGCTGGGACACCAAACCGGTGTGGCGCAAACGCCTGCACAGCGACCTGGCTCAGGCTGGATAAGCCTCTCCCCGCGCCGGGTTGCCGGCGCGGGGCATTAATCCAGCGTTAATCGCACAGCGCCACTATGTCGTCGTACAACGCCTTGGGGATTTCCACGCCGTATTGCTCGCTCTGGCGCCGTTGCCGATAACGGCGTTCGCCGGGGATGCGGGCGCCTTGTGCCTGCATATCGGCAAACATCGCCTCCGCTCCGGCGAAATATTTCGCCTTATCCGCACCGAGAAAACGCTCGGGATCCAACGCGATGACCAGCTCACCGCCGTAAGGCGACGAACCGGTGCCATCGTCATAGGCCAGCGATTCCTTGCTGGTCATATCGCCGATCAGCGGCCCTGCCAGCAATTCAACCATCGCCGCCAGCGCCGAGCCCTTATGCCCGCCGAAGGTCAGCATCGCGCCCTCCAACACGCTGGCGGCATCGGTGGACGGATTGCCTGCCTTATCAATGCCCCAGCCTTCAGGCAGCGGGGTGCCAGCGCGGCGGTGTAATTCGATTTCGCCGCGCGCCGCCGCGCTGGTGGCCATGTCGAACAAAAATGGCGGCCGATCCGGACGCGGCCAGCCGAAGGCGATGGGGTTGGTGCCGAAGAGCGGTCGCGAACCGCCGGCCGGCGTCACCCAGGCGTGGCTGGGCGTGCAGGCCAAGGCCACCAACCCCTGCTCGGTCAGCGGTTCGATATCGGCCCACAGCGCGGAGAAATGCACGCAGCGGTTGATCGCCAGCGCGGCGAGGCCGTTGGCGCGCACTTTATCGATAAAGGCCGGCAGGGCGGTACGGTAGGCCAGCAGGGAGAACGCGCCGCCGGCGTCGGCACGCAAGATGGCCGGCGCCTGGTCGAGCAACCTGGGCATCGCATCGGCAGAAACCTTGCCTGCCCGCAGCGATCGCACGCAGCCCAACAGCCGGTACAGCCCGTGAGAAGCGCAGCCGTCGCGTTCGCCCTGAGTGACATTTTGCGCCACCGCTTCGGCATGCGCCTGATTGAAACCGTTGTTGCGCAGCGTACGCAACGCCAGTTGATAAGCCTGTTCCAGCGACAGCACATGCATGGATGTCATTTCGATGTCCTCCCTGGGATCATTCTTCTTCATCGCCGATAAAATTGGCCTGGGGTAAACAGGTATAGGCGCCCCAGTAGTAAATCGCCAGCGCAATCACCGACATGGTGAGGGTGTCCCATGGATGAGCAATAGCGCCGATGCCGCCGAAGCTGCTGAGGTAGGAAAGCCCGATCACCAGCGCATAGAAGACGATCAGCCACAGCGAGGACCAAATTTGCTGTCGGAGGCTAACGGCGTGGGTTGGCACCTGATTCTTGAACAGGATATAGATGAAGAACATCAAGATCTGCAAGCCGAGCAGCCAGGAGACGGTATCCCAGCCGGACCAGAAGACGATCAGCGCCGAAATGATAAACGACAGCGGGCCGAGCACGCAGAAACCGCGGACCCGGAACGGACGCGGCATATCGGGCGCATTGCGCCGCAGCCCGGCGGCGGTCACCGGGGCGATGGCGTAGCTCAGCACCAGTGCGGCGGATACCACGCCGATCAGTTTTTCCCAGGATGGGAACGGCAGCGTCCAGAATACCGAGAGAGCGAAGGTCAGCCACAGCGCCGGGCGGGGAATACCGGACTCGCCATCCACCCGGGTGAACAGTTTGAAGAAGGTGCCGGCGCGCGCCCAGCCGTAGATCACGCGAGGCGTGGCGTTCATATAGATATTGCCGGTGCCGCTCGGCGAAACGATCGCGTCGCTGACCACCAGAAACGCCAGCCACCCCATGCCCAGCGTGATGGCGATGTCGCGGAACGGCAGGGAGAACTGTTGGCTGATGCCGGCCCAGCCGCCGCTCAGCATCTCGCTGGGGATACTGCCGAGAAACGCTATCTGCAGCAGCACATAGATGATGGTGGACAGCACTACTGACAGGATCAGCGCGATGGGAATGGTGCGCTGCGGCCGTTGCACCTCGCTGGCGACCGAAATGATCGGTGTCAAGCCGAGGTAGGCGAAGATGATGCCGCCGGCGGAAATGGCGGCCTCAACGCCGGCGGAACCGAAGGGAGCAAAGCCCTGGCTGTGCAGGTTTTCCGGTTTGAAAAAGCTGAACAACACCACGATCACCAACAGCGGCACCAGAAACTTCAGCACGCTGATCAGGTTATTGGATTTGGCGAAGGTTTTGACGCTGTAATAGTTGAGCGCGAAGAAAAAGCACAGCAGCGCCAGCTGCACCAGCCAGCCGATCGCTGTTGGATCGCCGGAACCCGGCTGGCTGAGGAACGGGAACCAGGCGGCGGCGTACTGCCGGGCGGCGACGACTTCGATGGCGATCAGGCTGGAGAAGGCGATCAGCGTGATAAACCCCAGCAGATAACCCATCAGTTCGCCGTGCGAGAATACCGGATAGCGAATGATGCCGCCGGCGCGTGGCAGGGCGGCGCCCAGCTCGCAGTAGACGATGCCGAGCAGCAGCACCGCCAGGCCGCCGATCAGCCAGGAATAAATGCCGGCCGGGCCGGCGATGGAGGAGACATGGCTGGCGGCGAACAGCCAACCGGAGCCGAAGATGGCGCCCAGACCGATGAACGTCAGATCGGTGAGCGTAAGCTGCTTCTTGAATTTGCCTTGGGTTGTCATGGTATTACCCTTTTGTTATTGAGTGGCAGGCAGATGCGGCCGAGCTAATGTTGGGCAGGTGAAACCAGGGGATCTCGGGTGTAAACGCCGTTAACCAGTCGCATCAGGTTGAGCGGGTTGGCGTCCTGCAGCGCCGGCGGCAACAGCGCCGCAGGGGTGTTTTGCAAACAGACCGGCCGCAGGAAACGCTCGATGGCCAGCGTGCCTACCGAGGTGCCGCGTGCGTCGCTGGTCGCCGGGTAAGGGCCGCCGTGCACCATGGCGTCGCACACTTCCACCCCGGTCGGATACCCGTTGAACAGCACCCGACCGGCTTTGCGCGCCAACAGTGTCGTCAAACCGGCGGCCACATCGAGATCGTCGTCGTCCGCCAGCAGCGTGGCGGTCAACTGGCCTTGCAATGCCGTTAGCGCCGCATGCAGCTGCATTTCATTATCCACCGCCACCAGGATGCTGACCGGGCCGAAGACCTCCTGTTGCAGCAGCGGGTCAGCCTGCAGCAACAGCGCCTCCTCCGCCTGATAAAGCTGCGCCGCCGCCCGAAGAGCGGGCGTTTCGCTTCGGCCTGCCAGCCGCCGCATACCCGGGTGGGCATCAAGGGCCGCCAGCCCGTGACGGTAGTGCTCCAGGGTGCCGGCATTCAGCATCGGCTGCGGCTCGGCGGCGTTGACCAGGGCACTCATCGTTTCGGTTAACCGATCCAAGGCGGCGCCGCGCAGCGCGACGATCACGCCGGGCTTGGTGCAGAACTGACCGCAGCCGAGTGTGAAGGAAGAGACCAGCTCCTGCGCAATGTGCTGTCCGCGCCGCGCCAACGCCTTGGGCAGGATCACTACCGGATTGATGCTCGACATTTCTGCAAAGACCGGGATAGGTTGAGGGCGTTGCATTGCCAGATCGAACAGCGCTCGGCCGCCTTGCAGCGAGCCGGTGAATCCCACTGCCTGAATCGCCGGATGTTGTACCAAATCAGCCCCCACGCGGTTGCCGAAGATCATGTTGAAGACGCCGGCGGGCATCCTTGTGCGTTCCCGAGCGCGCTCGATCGCCTGAGCGGTCAGCTCGGCGGTGATCATATGGCCGCTGTGCGCCTTGAACACGACCGGGCAGCCGGCGGCGAGCGCGGCGGCGGTATCACCGCCCGCGGTGGAAAACGCCAGCGGGAAGTTGCTGGCGCCGAATACCGCCACCGGGCCGAGCGCCGTGCGGTATTGACGCAGATCGGGGCGCGGCAGGGGGGAACGCTGCGGCAGCGCGCAGTCGATGCGCACCCCCTCGACGTCGCCGCGCCGCAGCAGCGTGGCGAACAGCCGCATCTGGCCGCTGGTTCTGGCGCGTTCGCCGCTCAACCGCGCAGGCGGCAAAGCCGTTTCCTGCATGGCGAAGGCGAAGAAAACATCATCCAATGCGTCTAACTCTTCGGCGATGGCGTCGAGAAAGTTCGCGCGTTGTTCTGCACTGAGTTGCGAATAGGGCGCAAAGGCCGCGGCGGCGGCTTCTGCGGCGGCGGCGGTTTCTGCCGCCGTGGCCTGGTGGAAGCGGTAGCCGGTTGGCTGACCGTCGTCGGCGCGCAGGCTAAACAGCGACGCTTCCCCTTCGGCGCGGCGCTGGCCGCCGATAAATTGTTGGCCGCTGATGGCGGCGTAGCGATCGTTGGGCATCGTTTCCCCCGGTAGATAAAGCATGACGCCCGGCATGGCCGGGCGATGAAGGCGTCACAGGCCGACGTTCGGCAGCGCAGGGCGGGTGGCCAGCGCTTTATCGATCACGGCGTTGATCTCGGTGAGCGTTTCTCCCTGCAGCGCCAGGCGTGGAGGGCGAGTGACAGCGCTGCCGCGGCCGACCCGCTGTTCGCAGAGTTTGATGCACTGCACCAGATCGGGGCGGGCATCGAGGTGCAGTAGCGGCATAAACCAGCTGTATAGCGCCAACGCTTCCTCATAGCGTTTTTCCTTCGCTAGCCGGAACAGGGTTTCCCCTTCGCGCGGGAAGGCATTGGACATGCCGGAGATCCAGCCTTGCGCGCCGACGGCGATGCTTTCCAGCACCACATCGTCCAACCCGGCGAACAGCACGAAGCGATCGCCGACTTCATTGCGCAGGTCGATAAAGCGGCGGGTATCGCCCGACGAGTCTTTGAAGCACACGATGTTCTCGCAGTCGACCAGCGAGGTCAGAATGTCGGGCGTGACGTCATTTTTGTAAATGGGAGGGTTGTTGTAGACCATTATCGGCAGATCGGTCGCGCCAGCGACGCTGCGGAAGTGCGCGGCGGTTTCGTGCGGTTTGGCGGAGTAGACCAGCGCCGGCATCACCATAATCCCGTCGACGCCAGCCTTTTGCGCTTCACGCGCCATGTTCTGCGCGAAGGCGGTGGTGAACTCGGCGATGCCGGCGATCACCGGCACTTTACCGTCGGCGGCGTCTTTCGCCACTTCGATCACCGCCAGTTTTTCCTGCACCGTCATCGAAGTATTTTCACCGACGGTGCCGCACACCACCAGGCCGGAGACGCCGTCGCGCACCAGGTTTTTGATCACCGTATGGGTGGCGTCGAGATCCAGAGAGAAATCGTTGCGAAATTGGGTCGTCACCGCCGGGAATACGCCGCTCCAGCTTATGGTTTTATGGCTCATCGTGTTGTCCTGTCGTCCGAAAGTGTTAATGAAAAGTGAATCTTTGGTAAGGCTCACCGACAGATTGACCGGTATTGCGCAGGGAGGCTTGACGCTTTTCGCCGATTGCCGCGACGAAATTGGCACAATAGCGGCGGAAAACGGGCGTGAAAAATCGGGCGTCGGTACGCCGTGAGAAGAGAAGGTTAACGGGGTAAATCAGCGCGTTAAGCGGAAAGCGTCAGGCGAAAATCGCGTGGCGTGGAGCCGGTCATCGCTTTGAACTGACGGCTGAAGGCGCTGTGATCGGTATAGCCGCACTGCAGCGCGATGTCCGTGATCGGCAGATCGCCGGCCAGGAGTTCCGTGGCCTTTTCCAGCCGCACTTTGTGGATCATCTGGCGCGGGGTGAGGTGGAAGATACGTTTGCAGTAGCGTTCGATCTGCGCCACCGATAACCCGGTCAGCGCCGTCAGCTCTTCAAGCGCGATCGGTCGGGCGTAGTGGCGGCGGATATGCACGTCGATCGCCGCCAGCCGCTGGTAGGCCGGGTGATTGGCTCTGGCCTCCTGCAGATCGTGAGAAATACCCGCCATACCGATGATTTTTCCCTGCGCGTCATACAGCGCCAGCTTTTGCGTCAGACACCAGCCGGTTTCTCGGCCGTTGTACAGGTGCATTTCCAGCTGATCCTGGATCAGCACGCCGTGGCGCAATACCCGCAGATCCTGCTCGGTATAGCCGGATCCGAGCTGAGCGGGAAAAACGTCGGCGGAGGTTTTACCCAGCAGCGGCGTGACGGTTTTGAAACCGCAGCGCCTGGCCAGCGTCAGGTTGGCCAGCAGGTAGCGAGCCTGGGCGTCTTTGATAAAGAACACGACGTTGGGAATCGCGTTCAGCAACGGCGCGATCAGCGCCAGCGTATTCAGCAGATCGCGCAGATTGTTCGGGCGCTGCTGCGCCAGTCCGTCGCACAGGCGCGACAGATGTTCGACGGCAAAAACGTCCTCCTGCTCCGGCAGCCCCACAAGCGAAGGCGGCGAGAGAGAAACCGGAGGCGGGTAGTCTGAAGTGGATCGCATAGCAGTCCCTTTTCGGTCGTTAGCCGGAAAAACAGGCGGGCCAGGTTGGCGCTTTCGCATCAATATTAACTTTTTTGTAACGAAGCAAGCGCTATTTCCGGCGGGCTGCCAAATATGCGGATTGCCGCATACTTTTGCCGGACGGTGTTTGGCGGTTGCTTGAAAACTGCGGCGTTTCTCGCTAGGCAAGGGTTTAGCATGGAAATAACAATATGATAAATAAGTTATTATTATGACAATCGTTAAGTTCATACCCGCGGCGCGTCAGTCCCGACTTTTGTCACTGTGCTGATTTCTTCATTCGCTGCGCCGAAACGCATCAAGCCGTCATGCTCACATTCGTTCAGGCTAATGCTATTGGTAACATCTCATTAACCCAGGAGACGCCGATGGCACTTTCTGCGCATATCACCGCTTTGCGGGCGATCGATTCTCATACCGGCGGAGAGCCGACCCGCCTGATCGTGGAAGGTTTTCCCGATCTTGGCGAGGGTAGCATGGCGGAACGGCGGGCGCGTTTCGCACAACATTATGACGATTGGCGCTGCGCGGTGATGCTCGAACCGCGTGGCAATGACGTGCTGGTGGGGGCGTTGCTGTGCCGCCCCTGCTCGCCACAGGCCACCGCCGGGGTGATCTTCTTTAACAACAGCGGCTATCTGGGCATGTGCGGGCACGGCACCATCGGGCTGGTCGCTTCGCTGGCTCATCTGGGGCGCATCCACGCCGGGCGCCATCTGATCGAGACCCCGGTCGGCCCGGTAAGCGCCACGCTGCATGATGACGGCAGCGTCACGGTGGAGAATGTGGCGGCTTATCGTTACCGCCGCCAGGTGCGGATTGAGGTTGCCGGTCACGGGCCGGTGACGGGCGACATCGCCTGGGGGGGCAACTGGTTCTTCCTGATCGGCGAGTCACCGTTGCTCATTGATAAACACAATCTGGAGGCGTTGACCGCGTTCACCTGGGCGGTGCGGCAGACGTTGGAACAGGCGGGCATCCGCGGTGAAGACGGCGGCGCTATAGACCATATCGAACTGTTCGGTGACGATCCGCAGGCCGACAGCCGCAGCTTCGTGCTGTGTCCCGGCAAAGCCTATGACCGTTCCCCGTGCGGTACCGGCACCAGCGCCAAACTGGCGTGTCTGGCGGCGGACGGCAAACTGCCGCCGGACACGCAGTGGCGGCAGGCCAGCGTGATCGGCAGCGAATTCCAGGCCTATTATCGTTGGAACGGCGATCGCATTGCCCCCTTTATTCGCGGGCAGGCCTATGTGTGCGCCGATAGCCAACTGTTGCTCGACGAACGCGATCCCTTCGTCTGGGGAATACGCTGATGGGCGCCGAGCGGGGAGCCGATGTCATCGTGGTCGGCGCCGGTATCATCGGCGCCGCTTGCGCCTGGCGGCTGGCGCGGGAAGGGTATCGTGTCTCGGTGGTGGACGACCGCCGCGCCGGCGCCACCGCAGCCGGTATGGGGCACCTGGTTTGCATGGACGATAATCCTGCCGAGCTGGCGTTAAGCGCTTATTCGCTGCGGTTGTGGCGCGAAGTGACGGGGCGCATGCCGGAAGCCTGCGCCTGGCGCGGTTGCGGTACGCTGTGGTTGGCGGATCAAGCGGATGAAATGGCCATCGCCGAGCAAAAGCGGGCGCGGCTGGCGGAGCAGGGCGTAGCCGCGGAACTGCTGGCGGCGGAGCAGATCGCCGTCATGGAGCCGATGCTGCGGCATGGCCTGGCCGGCGGACTGCGGGTGCCGGGCGACGGCATTGTGTATGCGCCGCTCGCGGCTCGCTGGCTGTTGGCCGACGGTGGTGCGGCAATTGACGTGGTGCATGGTGAAGCGACAGCGTTGGAGGAGGAAGCCGTGCGGCTGACGGACGGCAGACGTCTGGTCGCGCCGGTGGTGGTCCTGGCCTGCGGCCTTAGGGCCAATAACCTATTGCCACAGACTTTGCTTCACGCCAAGAAGGGCCAACTGGCGATCACCGATCGCTACCCGCCGCGGGTGCGGCATCAACTGGTGGAGCTGGGGTATGGCGCCAGCGCGCATGCCAGCAACGGCACGTCGGTGGCTTTCAATGTGCAGGCGCGGCCCACCGGACAATGGCTGATCGGCTCTTCCCGCCAGTTCGACGCCGTCGATTCGGCGTTGGACATGCCGCTGTTGGCGGCAATGCTTACGCGTGCGCAGCATTTCTTGCCTGCACTGGCGCAGATGAACATCATTCGCTGCTGGACAGGGTTGCGCGCCGCCTCTGCCGACGGGCTGCCGCTGTTGGGCGTGCATCCGCGGCATTCCTGGTTGTGGCTGGCTCTGGGGCATGAGGGATTGGGCGTCACGACTGCACTCGGCAGCGCTGCGCTGATTACTGCGCAGATTGGCCGGCAAACGCCGGAGATTGACGATTCCCCGTATTTGGCTGCGCGGGCGTTTGCCGCCGAGGAGTTGCCTGTATGAATGAAAGACAAAATACGATCGCGTTGAGCATCGATGGAGAACACCGACAGGTGCCGGTTGGTCTCAGCGTTGCTGCGGCGCTCAGCCTGTGCGGCGACGATCGTTGTCGGTTATCTGTTTCACACCAACCGCGCGCTCCCTTTTGCGGCATGGGCGTTTGTCAGGAGTGCCGGGTGACCATTAACGGTCTGCGTCGCCTGGCGTGCCAAACGCTGTGCCAAGCCGGCATGCGCATAGAGAGGAGCGATGATGAGTAACTTCGACTGTGAGGTGCTGATCGTCGGCGCTGGGCCGGCCGGCATGGCGGCGGCGCTGGCCGCTGCGGAAAGTGGTGGCCAGGTGCGAATGATTGATGATAATCCGCATCCCGGCGGGCAAATCTGGCGCGATGGACCGCAGGCGGCGTTGCCTGAAACGGCGAACCGCTATCGGCAGGCGGTGGCGGCGCGGGAAAATATTGCACGGCAGTCCGGCTGCAAGCTGGTGGCGCAGTGTGGCGCTAACCGATTGGCATATGAAGACGCTGAAGGCTGTGGCGTGATTCGCTATCAAAAGCTGATTTTATGCAATGGCGCGCGTGAACTGTTGTTGCCGTTTCCCGGC
Organism: Serratia sp. JKS296; assembly: GCF_900215445.1. Taxonomy (NCBI): domain Bacteria; kingdom Pseudomonadati; phylum Pseudomonadota; class Gammaproteobacteria; order Enterobacterales; family Yersiniaceae; genus Serratia; species Serratia sp. JKS296. The sequence goes on along the minus strand of NZ_OCMX01000001.1, from coordinate 3,168,317 downwards.
TGGACGCTGCCGGGGGTGACCGGTGCCGGTGGGCTACAGGCGCAAATCAAGCAGGGATTGGCGATCCGCGGCGAGCGAGTGGTGATAGCCGGCAGTGGTCCGCTGCTGTTGGCGGTGGCCGACAGCGTGAAACAGGCCGGCGGAGAGGTGGTCATGTTGGCGGAGCAGGCGCCGCTTTGGCGGTTGGCGGCGTTTGCCGGCGGCTTGTGGCGCTGGCCGGCCAAACTGCGTCAGGCGTTTTCTTTGATGCCGCATCGTTATCGTGCCGGCAGCAGGGTGCTGGCGGCGTTGGGGCAAGACCGTTTAACCTCGGTGCGTGTCAATAACGGCGGGCGGGAAAGAACGATCGCCTGCGACAGGTTGGCCTGCGGTTTTGGTCTGGTGGCGAACATTGAGTTGGCGATGCTGCTGGGGTGTCGGATAGAACATGACGCCGTGGCGGTGAATCATTGGCAGCAAACCTGCCAAGCGCAAATTTATGCCGCCGGGGAGTGTACCGGCGTCGGCGGCAGTGAATTGGCGCTCACCGAAGGCGCCATTGCCGGTTATGCCGCCACCGGGCAGCGGGAAAAGGCAGAGCGCCTGGCGGCGCAGCGGCGGCGGTGGCGGCGTTTCGCCACGGCGACAGCGGCCGCTTTTGCGCTCGATGAGCGCTTGAATTCGCTGGCCAATCCGCAAACGTTACTGTGCCGCTGCGAAGACGTTACGTTGGAACAGGTACGCCATCAGCCGGATTGGAACACGGCAAAGATGAGCAGCCGCTGTGGCATGGGGGCATGCCAGGGTAAAGTCTGCGCAACGGCGGCGAGGCAGCTTTTGAGCTGGCCTTTACCGTCGCCGCGTGTGCCTTTAACGCCGGTCAGGACGGAAACGCTGGTTGCGCTGGGGCTGAGCCGATGTGATGACGACGGTTGAATGGGTTTGCGGGCATTTCGCCTCAGGCAAACGCCGCCACATCACCATTGCGGCCAATAGTAGGTTTTCTCCCGCCAGCCTTTGCCGTACATACAGGCTTCGATGGTGGCGTCTCGGGCGGACTGATTGCGATCGGTCTGCACTGTTTTAATCGACGGTTCCTTGTCGTAGCGGTATCCCGATGGACAGTCTTTCTTATTCTTCTCGCAAGGAATGTATTTGTTTTCGTAGCTGAACTCCACGTCCCGCACCACGTCCGGGGGGAAGCGATCGTATCCGCGGCTGCGGCATTCGGCATATTCGGCGTTCCGGGTACTCTCAACCGCGCCAGGCCTCTCCCATTGGGTGCAGGCGGTCAACATCAATAACGGCAAAACAATCAAACAACGGCAATTCTTCATGGTGTCCCTAACTCTTTCTCTATCCTGAGGCTCGCAGCCTAGGAATGTTCCTAACTGACGAGGTAGGAAAGTGTAATAAACTGGCGGAACAATTGGAAATGATAATGGTTATTGTTTAGGTATGATTGAGGAAGTGCCGCGTTGAGAGAGGATGTGGCGCATTGAGGGCAGTCTGTAAGGATCCGCGACATCACGGCGAGGGCTGGACGATGTGGCATTGATTTTATTCATTCTCTTTATGCCGCAATGATCCGACCGCAATTGCATCGTTTTGATGAGGGAAATAATATGCAAGCTAAGCATTTTCTTATCTGGTATGAATATTATTTTTATTTAGGATATTTACCCATGCCAAGGATTTAATTCTCGGTATTAATACCTTATTTTTTTATTTCTGTTTTTTTATTGGGTTTTTTTTTCAGGTTTTTTCTGGGGAAGGCTTTTTAGTTACAGGGAATTCATTTGCATTTTAAATTTGGATTTTTTAAATTCATTTTAGAGGAAGGATAACCGTAGGCGACAGAGTCAAAAAAGGAGTTTATTTTGTCTGGGATAAAGAAAACGCCTGAAAGTCATGACGGTTTACCTTCACCATCAGAGGATTATGATACTTTTAAGCACCTCTCCGATGTTGGCGCCGTGTTGGGATATGGGCGAACCCGCTTTTATCAGTGGTGCCGTGGGCGCGGTTTTCTAACCCCGATGAACGTTCCGTCCCATGAAATGATCAGCCTGGGATATATGGTGGCGGTGTTATCAGAGACCGGTCATACCCGGGTTTATGTCACGCAGGATGGTTTCAGTTACGTCAGTGGTGCTTTTGCGGCAGATATCCAACGTGGCATGATCAAGTTTTAAATCTGCAAGAATCGCCTTTATTTCAATGGCTTTAATGCAGAATCTTCTTATCCCTGCAGGTTCGTGAGAGGAGTGGGAAGTTATCCGATTTTTTCGTCTCTGCGGTATGAATGCTACTGGAGACAGCTATTCTCTTGTTACGATAAGCATTATTTTCTTCAGGAGCCAAGGATGAAGCATTACGCCGCGTTGTTATTTGCCTCTGCACTGCTGACGGGGTGTGCGACTCAAGCCGTACCGCCGCAACAGGCTGAGTTGCCCCCCCCAAGCCGTCTGATGCTCTATCAGAATATCCCGGATACGCCTTACGCTACGGTGGTCGTGGTGCGCGACAGCGGCATGCTGGCGGGCAGCTGCCGTACCGGCGTCTATGTGAATGGGGAGTTTGCCGCTTCACTCGAGGCGAAAGAAAAAGCAGAGTTTCGCGTGCCGCCAGGCAATATTTCGGTCAGTATCGGGCAAGATATGATCGAGAACTCTCTATGTATTTGGCGTGAAACCAGCGGCAGCGTGCCGATGACGCTGCGCGCCGGTGAAAGCCGCTATCTGCGCATCGCCGGCGATCGGCAGCGAGGCTTCGTGTTGCAGGCAGGGCGGCCGTAACAGCTCAGGCAAGGGCGTTAATGCCCTTGCCACCATCCCCACAGCGTAATTAATAGCCACGCCGCCGCAATCCAGCACAGTACCGCTGCACCCAGCGCTAACGACAGCCGCAGACTGTTAATCAGGAAATACAGCGAAATCAAATACACCAGGTAGGGCAATACCGCCCACATGCCGAAAATCAGCGTCGTTTTCAGTGCCGCAATTGAACGTTCGCTGCCGACAATGTAATGCGCAATCAGGGCGAAAGTGGGAAAGAGCGGGACTAAACCGGCGATATAATAGTTGCGCGTTTTGGCCAACAGGCCGATCAGAACCACGACCAGCGCGCCGATCAGCGCTTTGACAAGGATGCCCATAACGGTCTCGGGTGTGGGGGAGAAAGTCAACACACTGCCCGAAAGCACGTGCAAGATCAATGGGGTGTGGCGTAGCGTGGTGAAAAGCAGACCCACAAGAAGTGCGGGTCTGGGGCGCAACGCTTACTGACGGTAAGCGTGCTTGATTTGCTGAATGCTGTTCTTGAAGATTTCTGCCTGGGTCGGATCTTCAATCTGCGCGATGAAACGTTCCATGTTGATGATGACTTTCCCGGCGTCGGCCTGGCCGATCGACTTCAAGATCAGCGTCAGCGTAGCTTTGAGGCAGGCAACTTCGGTCGCCAAGATTTCCGGGTTTGCAGACGTAGTGAAATCAACGTTGCTCATTTTCTCTCCTGATTTTCTGAGGCCGTAGCCTGATACAAGCTGCTTTGGCGCACCGCGCGCGGGCTAAAAATTAGCCCCTGGCGCGGCGGTGAATTTAACTGGGCGCGGAGTATAGCATAGCATGAGTCTGCCATCTGCACCGGGCTTGCTCAGGTCACGCAGGTGGGCAACGTTCGCTCATTGCCTGTCTGAATCATCTACTCTCGGCAAGTTATTTCGAGGTGGTTAACAAGTATTTTTCCGGTACGTTATTGTTGAACAATCGGGGTTATTATAATTATTGGGGGCGGAGGCGCCGATTTTACCGACGTTTGCCGGGAATAATAGTTTCGACCGTGGGTTGCCAGACCCGCGTTAGCCGCGGATTTTGTTACGCCTTTAAATATCAAATGATTACAAACAGCCAACAGCCGTGTTAATATTATTCATGTCGTGATTGCTTACACAGATTTCTCCCTCGCGGCATGATTGTCGCGCTATCCTGTGTCAGACGCAGCGCGACGAAATTATTTTCGTCGCCCGATCTTTTCCGACGTGACGATTTATCGGCGGCATAGACGGCTAAAATTGAAAAATCAGCTCTGCTCCGCAAAGTTATTCGGAAGTATGTATTAATCTGTGTTCATTCTTGTCTGAAAAACAAGTAATATCTCTGGCGAAAACAGAGGCCGATTGCGTTACTCCCTTTTTTTGGAGATTTTTCCTTGATTAGCGTTCTTCTTGTTGATGACCACGAACTGGTGCGCGCAGGGATACGACGCATTCTTGAAGATATCAAAGGTATAAAAGTTGTCGGTGAGGCTCAGTGCGGTGAAGACGCCGTAAAATGGTGCCGTGGCAACGCTGTCGATATCGTGCTGATGGACATGAATATGCCGGGCATTGGCGGGCTGGAAGCCACGCGCAAGATTGTGCGTTATGCACCCGACGTCAAAGTCATCATGTTGACCATCCATACTGAAAATCCTTTGCCCGCGAAGGTGATGCAGGCGGGTGCCGCCGGTTACCTGAGCAAGGGCGCCGCGCCGCAGGAAGTGATTAACGCCTTGCGTTCCGTGCATGCCGGGCAGCGCTATATCGCGTCTGATATCGCCCAGCAGATGGCCCTGAGTCAGTTGGAACCGCAGGCTGAAACGCCGTTCAGCTGCTTATCTGAACGCGAGTTACAGATCATGTTGATGATCACCAAAGGCAAAAAAGTGAATGAGATCTCGGAGCAACTGAGTCTCAGCCCGAAAACGGTGAACAGCTACCGTTACCGCATGTTCAGCAAACTGAATATCAGCGGCGACGTTGAATTGACTCACCTGGCCATCCGACATGGATTGTTCAATGCGGAGACGTTGTTAAGCAGTGAATGACCGTTTTGATGCCAAAGCCTTCCTGAGTACCGTCACCAGCCAGCCCGGCGTCTACCGTATGTACGACGCCACGGGTACGGTGATCTACGTCGGTAAAGCCAAAGACCTGAAAAAGCGTCTCGCCAGCTATTTTCGGCAGCAGGTCAGCAGCCGTAAAACCGAGACGCTGGTTAAAAATATCGCGCAAATAGACGTAACGGTTACCCATACTGAGACAGAAGCGCTGTTGTTGGAACATAACTACATTAAATTGTACCAACCGCGATATAATGTTCTTTTGCGAGACGATAAATCTTATCCGCTGATTTTTCTCAGTGCGGATACCCATCCCCGTTTGGCGGTGCATCGCGGCGCCAAACACGCCAAAGGCGAATACTTCGGGCCTTTCCCCAACTCTTACGCCGTGCGCGAAACGCTGGCGCTGCTGCAGAAGCTGTTCCCAATCCGCCAGTGCGAAAACAGCGTGTATCGCAACCGTTCGCGTCCGTGCCTGCAGTATCAGATCGGCCGCTGTCTGGGGCCTTGTGTTGCCGGCCTGGTGAGCGAAGAAGAGTACCGGCAGCAGGTGGACTACGTGCGGCTGTTTCTTTCTGGCAAAGATCAGCAGGTATTGCACCAGCTGATTGAGCGTATGGAAGAAGCCAGCAAACTGCTTAATTTCGAAGAGGCGGCGCGCATTCGCGATCAAATTCAGGCCGTGCGCCGCGTTACCGAACGGCAGTTCGTGTCGGGCGACAGCGACGATCTGGACGTGATCGGCGTGGCGTTCGATGCCGGTATGGCGTGCCTGCACGTGCTGTTCATCCGTCAGGGCAAGGTGCTGGGCAGCCGCAGCTATTTCCCTAAAGTGCCGGGCGGCACGGATATGGGCGAGGTGGTGCAGACCTTTGTCGGCCAGTTCTATCTGCAAGGCAGCCAGGCGCGTACGCTGCCCGGCGAGATCCTGCTGGATTTCAGTCTGCCGGAAAAAGACCTGCTTGCGGAATCGCTTTCCGAGTTGGCGGGGCGCAAGATCCAAATCCAAAGCAAACCGCGCGGCGATCGCGCCCGTTATTTGAAACTGGCGCGCACCAACGCGGCAACGGCGTTGACCACCAAGCTGTCGCAACAGTCGACGATCCATCAGCGGCTGGCGGAGTTGGCCAAAGTGCTGAACCTGACGGAAATCAACCGTATGGAGTGCTTCGATATCAGCCATACCATGGGTGAGCAGACCGTGGCTTCGTGCGTGGTGTTCGACGGAAACGGCCCCGTGCGAGCGGAGTATCGGCGTTACAATATCAGCGGCATCACTCCTGGCGATGACTACGCGGCGATGACGCAGGTGCTGAAGCGCCGTTACGGCAAAGCGCTGGAAGAGAAAAAGATCCCGGATGTCATCTTTATCGACGGCGGTAAAGGGCAGCTCGGCATGGCGATCGACGTATTCAAATCGCTGAATGTTACCTGGGACAAGAATAAGCCGCTGCTGATCGGCATCGCCAAAGGTGCCGACCGCAAGGCAGGGTTGGAAACGTTGTTCTTCGTCCCGGAAGGTGAAGGGATTTCTCTGCCGCCGGATTCGCCGGCGCTGCATGTGATCCAACACATCCGCGACGATTCGCACAATCATGCCATTACCGGTCACCGGCAGAGAAGGGCGAAAGTCAGAAATACCAGCGCATTGGAGCTGATTGAAGGCGTAGGGCCGAAACGGCGCCAGGTGCTGTTGAAGTATATGGGCGGACTGCAACCTTTGTTGAACGCCAGCGTGGAGGAAATTGCAAAAGTGCCGGGTATTTCACAAGCATTGGCAGAAAAGATCTACAATGCATTGAAACACTGAGGGCAATGTAGCAACATACTCTTAATTTCCACTCTAGCCAGATAGTTACCGTAGCATTATGCAATTGAATATACCGACTTGGCTTACCCTGTTTCGCGTAGTTCTGATCCCATTCTTTGTGCTGGCGTTTTATCTGCCGTTCAACTGGGCTCCGATGGTTTGCGCCGTTATCTTTGTGTTTGCCGCCGTCACCGACTGGTTTGACGGCTTCCTGGCACGTCGCTGGAAACAAACGACGCGCTTCGGAGCGTTTTTGGATCCGGTCGCGGATAAAGTGATGGTGGCGGTGGCGCTGGTGCTGGTGGCGGAACATTACCACAGCTGGTGGATCACGCTGCCGGCGGCCACCATGATCGCCCGTGAAATCATCATTTCGTCGCTGCGCGAGTGGATGGCGGAAATTGGCAAACGCAGCAGCGTGGCGGTGTCCTGGATAGGCAAAGTGAAAACCATGGCGCAGATGATGTCACTGGTGGGCTTGCTGTGGCGGCCGGATCGCTCCGTGGAGTATGTGGCGATTGGCTTATTGTATATCGCAGCGGTGCTGACTTTCTGGTCGATGTTCCAATATTTGAACGCGGCACGCAACGATCTGCTGGAACCGTGATCGATACGCTGCAAAAATCGGCAAACGATCGTGGTGAGCCAACAATTTTATTGACTCATCACGTCAGGTAAGTAGAATGCATCGCATCAGACGACAACGATGAATTGCCGAAAGATGGCAAAGAAATCAGTCAGTTCTGGTAACGCGGGAATAGCTCAGTTGGTAGAGCGCAACCTTGCCAAGGTTGAGGTCGCGAGTTCGAGCCTCGTTTCCCGCTCCAAATATTGGCCTGTTGGATCTCCGCGATTCGGCAGGTAAGAGAAAGGGGCTTCGGCCCCTTTTTCGTTTTTTATTCCTTTGCCGTCCGGCGAAACCTGTCTGCATCTTCCTGCATCGACTATTGTCCCTATCTCTCCTGTCGTTTTCCTGCCGTAGGATGCCCCGTTGAACGGCGAAAACAGGCACATTTGATTGGGCATCGTGCCGGTGCTTTGTGGGGGGATTGATGCCGACCCATCGTGCGCTGGAAAACCTGACGTCAGTCTCCAGCTTTGCAGTTACGTTGGCCGTTCAGGGCGGCGGAGATTGCGCGATGTCTCCCATGATGATGTTTTGCATGATATCCCATCATCATAAGCAGGTGAAAAAGCCGGAGAGAGGTGCGTAAGCGATTCATGTCGAGAAAAAGGATCCGATTTGCCCGTGAAAATCCCCGAGCCGATGCATATAAATTCAACATTCCGCTTGCCTTTCAGTTGGCATTGTGAACAGTGCGCCCACAAAATAAGCAGTTGAAAGCGTTAGAGAACTTTTTGCTATTTCGGGGGGTTGCCAAGGTGGGGGGTTTAGTCCATAATGCAGTCCATCGATTCGGCGGTAACGAAATAAATTACTTAAGAATCAGATGATTAAGATATGCGATTTCAACATCGCGGTTAAAAAGAACAAAACGAAGTGGGTGAATCACCGGCTTTGGCCTGAAAAGGCAAACAGAATAAAGGCGCGTTAACAAAGCGGTTATGTAGCGGATTGCAAATCCGTCCAGTCCGGTTCGACTCCGGAACGCGCCTCCAACTTTCCCGAGCCCGGGTGGTGAAATCGGTAGACACAAGGGATTTAAAATCCCTCGGCTTATGGCTGTGCGGGTTCAAGTCCCGCCCCGGGTACCAGGGAACGAAAATACCGAATAATCAAAGCAATAAGTAGTAATGTCGTAGACCGCCGAGAGGCGGTTTTTTTGTTTCTGTCATTCGCATCACACCTGCATTCCTCCCTGTCTTGTCATGCCTTATACCCATGGATTGTCATCCTGCTTGCAGGGAGCCCCGCAGGGCTCCAAAGTACAACTCATAAGAAACCGAACGCCGCAGCGAGGATCCAGCCGAAGACGCAGGAGACGCTGACGCCGATCAGGCCGGGCAGAATAAAGCTGTGGTTGATCACGAAGCGGCCGATGCGGGTGGTGCCGGAGCGATCGAACTGGATTGCCGCCAGATCGCTGGGGTAGGTTGGCAGAATGTAATAACCGTAACAGGCCGGCGCCGAAGCGACGATATAGGCAGGGTTAACCCCGATCGCCAGCGCCACCGGCACCAGCGCCGCCAGTGCGGCGGCCTGCGAGTTGACGAATTTCGACACCAGCAGCAGGATCAGCGCATAGGCCCAAGGGTACTCTTTCACCAACACACCCAGTGTGGCCTCGATCTGCGCCAGGTGCGCGCCGAACATGGTTTCCGCCATCCAGGCAACACCATACACCGCCACGATGGCGATCATGCCGGAACGGAATACCTCGTTTTTAGAGATAGACGCCGGGTTGGTGCGGGTGATGATAACGATCAACGCCCCGGCCATCAGCATGCACATCTGGATCACCAGAACCATGGAAAGTGGCTTGCCGCCGAAGCTGGGCCGCAGGCCGGAAAAGGCTCCCAGCACCGCCACCAGGGAGATGGTGGCGAGGAAAATCCACATGGCGATCCAGTTGCTGCGCGGCAATACCCGGTCCAGCAGGGTAGCGGCGTCGCCGTAGACGTAGCGATGGTTTTCCGGCACCGAGATGAACTTCTGGAACTCCGGGTCTTTGTCCAAGTCTTTGCCGCGGAACCAGCTGAAGATGCCGATCGCCAGAATGCCGCACAGCGTCGAAGGGATGGTGATAGACAGCAGATCGAGGAATTCCAGATGGCGGCCATTGAAGGTGTAGCTGCTGAGCATCGCCACCAGTGACACCACCGCCACCGACACCGGGCTGGCGATAATGCCCATCTGCGCGCCGATCGAACTGGCCGCCATCGGCCGTTCCGGGCGGATATTGTTTTTGATCGCCACGTCATAGATGATCGGCAAGATGGTGTACACCACATGGCCGGTGCCGCACAGGATAGTGAGAATGCAGGTGACGAAGGGGGCGATGATCGAGACATAACGCGGGTTGCGCCGCAGCATCCGCTCGGCGATCTGCAGCATGACGTCCAACCCGCCTGAAGCCTGCAGGGTGGCGGAGGCCGCCACCACCGCGATGATCACCAGCATCACGTCTACCGGCGGTTTGCCGGGCTGCAGGTGAAAGCCAAACACCAGGATCATCAAACCGATGCCGCCCAGTAACCCCAGCGCAATGCCGCCCTTACGCGCCCCATACAGCAGGCATGCCAATATAACCGCTAATTGCAGAAAGAAATCCATGATAGATACGCCTTAAAATGTTGAACTTAACTGCGTTCAGTTTCCGGCGGTGTTTACAGTAGAAAGTTGTTTTAAATCTAAAGGCGCTTAAAAATTGTGGTTATTGACTCTAAAGAGTGATGATGGTCACGTTCAGAGAATCTGAAGAGCAGGCGGCTGACGACATCAGCACGAAAAAACAAGCCAAGAGGTCAGACCTCTCCTATATAACCGGTTTGCCACCAGAGGAGAGAGCAATGGATCCGACAAAAATGACCGGGCTGGCGTTATTACAGGCTGCGATGGCTGGCAAGATCCCGCCGGCCTCGATCGCTGAAACCGTGCCCATGAAACCGGTCGCGGTGGAAGAGGGGTATATCCGCATCGCGGCGCGGGCCGACGGGCGCCATCTGAATCCACTGGGGGGCGTACATGGCGGTTTCGCCGCCACGGTTTTGGACTCGGTGACCGGTTGCGCGGTGCACAGTACGCTGGGCGCGGGGATTGGCTATGGCACCGTCGATCTGCAGGTTAAAATGTTGCGCCCTGTGCCGAAGGAAACTGATCTGATCGCCGAGGGGCGTTTGGTCTATGCGGCGAAGAACGTCGCTTTCGCTGAAGGCACGCTCAAAACGGCGGAAGGGAAGCTGCTGGCTTCAGCAACCGCCACTTGTTTTATTATTCGCCCCGCCGAACAAGCACCGCAATAACCTGCTCTTTATCGGGCTTCGGGCTATCAACCCGGAGCCTGATGCATTTATCTTTGGCTGCATACCTTGCTGCGCTACGATGGCAGGCGCGATACGCCATTGTGGTCTAGTATTCTTGGGTGAAAATTTATCGGGGTGATTATGCAGCCGTATAAAGAGGTTGAGTTTGATCATGAGCTTTGTCTGGCGATCGGCAAAGCCGTATTAGACGTGGTGGCGCAGGGGGAAGAAACCAGCGCTCCGGCGGTGATGAACGCGATTGAGCGGTCGGTGGAGCAGGGGCTGGATGATGACGAAACCGCCATCGCCGACGACGCTCTGGATTTGATGGCTCGTCTCATCCACGGCTTCAGATTCATTAATCTCGCGGGTGAAGAGGATACTTCCCATGCATTGGTTGAATTTCAAGCGCTACAAGAGTGATGTTGCCAAACAGGCTGTGCCGCCGCATTTGAATGCGGCTGAGTTTGCGCGGCATTACGCTGACAAGCCGCAAGTCGATACGGAAGAGTACCTTTCGTTGAGCGGGGAGATGTGCTGGGATGCGGTGGTGCTTTGCGCTCATCGTTCAGGCGCGCTCAGCAAGGCGAAATACAAGCAGCTGTGGCTGACGGTGTTCGATAAGCAATACAAACATTTCGTCAGCCCTGATGATACCGAGATCCGCACCATGGCGGATATGCTGCGCGCGCCGCAGGGATGTTTTATCGGTATATTTTCCATGCGCGACGCGGCGGCGCCCCGTTTGCTGCATGCCATGATCGGCACCGGCGCGGGATTTGCCGCGGGCAATAAAAATCTTTGCATCGGCGTGGGGGGCGCGGTCGGTTGGGAAAATCTCAATCTGGCGCGCGATCTGCGCTGGCAGCCGGAAGGCGGTTTTTTACGCCAAGGCGACAACGAAGTGCTGCGCATTTTTTATCGGCCTTTCCCCGCCTGAACCACCGGTCCGCAGGCTTTTTAGGATAAAAAACCGCCGTCCGGCGGTTTTTTTTTGCTTACTTAAACCCGCCGTTGCGCATGAACTCAAGACCGGCGGTGGTGATCCGCGTTTGATGCGGATCGATATCATAGTTGTTCTCGTCGATGTCGCTCATCACGTAGGCTTGTATCAGCCCCTTGGTTTTGAGATAGGCGAAGGGATCGGCGAAGGCGTGCGGGCTGGTGGCGTCCTGCTTCCACAGTTCGTAGGTTTTTTCATCCAGCGTGCCGGGGTGATTGGCGGCCAGCCGGGTCAGGATCTGATTGTAGAACTCATAGTCGGTCATGATGCAGTCCTCTTTATCGCGAGCGACAGTCTCGGAAAATAGCGTAATGTCTATCAATCATAGCCGAAGTTTTCCACCGCCTGCGGCGGCGTCGGGTTAGCCGCGTTGGCTTTCAATCCAGTGAAACAGACGTGAAATGCTGCAGGTGATATCGCCAATGTTGAAGAGCGCGCCGAGCCACAGGGTCAGCATCACCAGGATGCCGATGATGATGGGAAGGTCCATTTTGCTCATGATTATGTTCTTCATCAATAAAGAGTGTGCGGCAAAGCGTACCACCAATCCTGATTGTCATAAAAATGCGCTGCGCATTATTTCTTTTGAAATCAAAGTAAAAAAGCCACCCAAACGGGTGGCTTTTGTCTTTCAGCGGCGATCAGTCCAGCTTGGGGTGCTGGTCTATCAGGATCTGCTTTTTCTTTTCCAGCTCGGCGATCTGCGCGTTGATGTCCTCGACTTTCTGTTCGATATTGTCGTAGGTCTCCTGCAGCAGTTCTTTCGCTTCGGTACGGTCAGAAGCGGCCGGCGTCGCGCCGCGCAGCGGCTTGTTGGCGGTCTCTTTCATGTACAGACCGGTGATAAGACCGATCACCGCCACAACCATCAGGTAGTAGGCCGGCATGTACAGGTTGCCGGTCGCTTCGACCAGCCAGGCAGCGGCGGTCGGTGTCGCACCGGCGATCAGTACCGAAATGTTGAACGAAATCGCCAGCGCGCTGTAGCGAATGTGCGTCGGGAACATTGCCGGCAGAATCGAGGCCATCACCCCGGTGAAGGAGTTGAGCAGCACCGCCAGCACCAGCAGACCGACGAAGATCAGGCCGATGACGTTGCTGTTGATCAAAATGAAGCACGGGATCGCTAGCGCCAACAGGCCGATGCTGCCGCCGATGATGAACGGCTTACGGCCGATACGGTCGCTGGTCAGGCCGATCACCGGCTGCACGAACAGCATGCCGATCATGATGGCGATGATGATCAGAACGCCGTGATCCTCCGAGTAGTGCAGGTTATGCGACAGGTAACTCGGCATGTAGGTCAACAGCATGTAATAGGTCACGTTGGTGGAAATCACGATACCGACGCACACCAGCAAACTTTTCCAGTGTTTGGCCGCGATCTCTTTGAACGAGGTTTTCGGCGGATTTTCGATGGCGTTGCGATCCTCTTTCTCCATCTTATCCACGTGCTGCTGGAACGCCGGGGTTTCTTCCAGCGCATGGCGCAAATAGAGACCGATCAGGCCCAGCGGCGCGGCGATGAAGAACGGAATGCGCCAGCCCCAGTCGAGGAAGTTAGCTTCGCCGACGATGCTGGAGATCAGCACCACAACGCCTGCACCCATCACAAAGCCGGCAATGGAGCCGAAATCCAGCCAGCTCCCCATAAAGCCGCGTTTGCGGTCCGGCGAGTATTCGGCGACGAAGATCGCCGCGCCGGAATATTCACCGCCGACGGAGAAGCCCTGCGCCAGTTTGGCCAGCAGCAGCAGGATCGGAGCCCAGATGCCGATCGACGCATAGGACGGGATCAGGCCGATACAGAAGGTGCTGACCGCCATGATGATAATGGTGACCGAGAGGACTTTTTGCCGGCCGAACTTGTCGCCCATGGCGCCGAAGAACAGGCCGCCGAGCGGACGCACCAGGAAGGGCACGGAGAAGGTCGCCAGCGCGGCGATCATTTGTACGCCGGGCGAGGCGCCGGGGAAGAAGACCTGGCCAAGTGCGTAGGCGACAAAGCCGTATACGCCGAAGTCGAACCACTCCATCGCATTGCCCAGGGCCGCTGCGGTGATCGCCTTCTTGAGTTTGCTGTCATCGATGATGGTGATGTCGTTAATGTGCATCGGTTTATGTCGTTTTTTTCTTAACTTCATATAATCATCCCTTAATGAATTATTCGTTGTTCGTGAAAGCGTAATCTCCGTTCACTGTTGTTTTCGAGTTATCAAATAGGCTAATCGAATCGCGGTTCAAGACGATTCATTATCCACATTTAAGTTGGGATGTGGATCACAAAATACCGTCATTTATGCCAAGGTTATGTCATTTAGGTGACTAATTATTTTGCATCTATAGCTTAACGTTATATCTTGCGGCGATCAAATCCAGCAGTTTAACTTAAGTATTTGCACCGATTTGGTGCGAGAATGGTCTAATAAATGTGCGATTTGACGATTTTTCGTCTAATTGGTGATGTTTCAAGTATAGAGAGTGCGGGAGATAAAACCGGAAAAATTGATGTGTTCGCCGCTAAAAAAACGCCTGACCCACTGGCCAGGCAGTTTGGATTAGGGCGCCGACGAACCGCCGAACTCCAGATAGATTTTCGCCAGATTCTGGTACTGCGCGAAGCGGTTTTCGTCCACTGCCAGTTCCGCCTGACGGCGTTGCTCCTGCGCGTTTAACCAGTCGGTTATGGTGACGGCGCCCTGCCGGTAACGCACTTCGTTCAGCCGTTCCGATTTGCGCGCCAGCGCCAGCGAGGCCTGCAGCTGTGTCTCTTGCGCCAGCAGTTGCGCGCGCAGCGACAGGGCGTTGTTCACATCGCCCATCGCCTTGTACAGCGCCTGCCTGAACTCCAGCTCCAGCTGTTCATAGTCGTTGCGGGCGATCTTGATCTCCACGCCCATTTGTCGCCATTGCAGGAACGGCATCGTCAGGCCGGCGCCGAGGCTGCCCGTCGGGTTGCGCAGGAATTCCAGCAGCGCGCTGCTGCTGGCGCCCAGCGAGCCAGTCAGGCTGAACGCGGGATAGTATTGCAGACGTTTCTCGTCGACGTTGGCCAGGGCGGCGCGCAACCGCAGTTCTTTAGCGTTGAGATCCGGACGACGGCTCAAGACGCTGGCGGGAATGCCGGTGTTGATCTGCGGCATCGCCGTCGTCGGCAGACGCGCGGGCGCGATAGTGGCCTGGCCTGATGGCGCGCCCCGCAGCACCGCCTGTTCATTCAGCGCCTGTTGACGATCGTGTTGCAGCGTCAACAGCCGGCTTTCCTGCGTCAATAGGTTTTGTTCCGCGTTCACCACGTCCAGCGCTGAGATGCTGCCGGCCTGATAACGGGCGTTGGCCAGCCGCAGCGTCGTTTTGGCATACGCGATGCTCGCCTGGCTGACGCCGATCTGCTGATTGAGAAAACCGATGCGCCAGTAGTTGGTGGCGGCGTCGGCCAGCAGCGTCAGCCGCGCCGTTCGCAGATCCTGCTCGGAAGCCTGGCTGGCCCACTCGGCGGCGTCGCGCTGGCGCGCCAGTTTGCCCCACAGATCGACTTCATAGCTCGTAGAGAGAGTCGCGCCGCTGGTTTTATTCCAGGCGGAGGACTCGGACAACGGGCGATTGATGCCGCTGTTTAACGAGGCGCTGACGTCAGGCGCGGTGCTGATGCCGACGCGTTCCGCCTCGAGCCGCGCGCGGTAGACGCGCAGCACGGCGACGGCCAGATCGTTGTTGCTCGCCATCACCTGTTGCAGCCAGCGATCGAGCTCAGGATCGTGGAAATCACGCCAGTCGAACGGCGTCGGCGTGGCGTTTTCGGCGGCGTATTGCCACCCCGCAGGATAGTTGACCTGCGGCGCCCGGTAGTCGCTTTTCAGGGCGTTGCCGCAGCCGGCGGTGAGCAGAGCGGCGAGGCTTAACGCCAGGGGAGAGAGAATTTTCATGGGTTACTCGCTGGCCAATGAAACGACCGGATCCATCCTTGCCGCTTTACGGGCGGGGAGATAACCGAAGATCATGCCGATTAAGGTTGAACAGAAAAACGCCGTCGCGGCGGCTTGCCAGGAATAGATGGCGGTGAACATGCCGCCCGCCAGCGAGGTGAATAGCGAACCGGCGGCGAACGACAGCGCAATGCCCAAAATGCCGCCGATCAGACAGACCAGCACCGCCTCGATCATGAACTGTTGCATGATATCGCCGCGCCGCGCGCCGACCGCCATGCGCACGCCGATCTCGTGGGTGCGCTCGGTGACCGAGACCAGCATGATGTTCATCACGCCCAGGCTGCCGATCACCAGCGAGATCGAGGCCACCATCAGGATCAGCAGGCTGAGCGTCATCGAGGTGCGTTCGATCGATTTACGGAACTGATCGCGGTTGAACGTCATGAAATCCTTGACGCCATGGCGTTGGGTCAGCAACTGCGTGATGGCGCTGACGGCGGCTTCGCTGGCGACGTCGTCTTTCAGGCGCACGGTGATGCCGCTGAGCGTGGTCTTGCCGACCATACGGTACATCACCGTGCTGTAGGGCATCCAGACGCTGATGCGGTTAGGCGCATAGTTGCGTTCGCTTTTGGCGACGCCGACCACCCGCGCCGGCACCGAGCCGAGAAATACGATCTGGCCGAGCGGCTCGACGCCAAAATCGCCGAACAGCGCCTGGCGCGCGTTATCGTCGATGATCACTTCCTGCAGCGCGTTGCGATCGTCGCGGAAGGTGGCGCCTTGCACCAGCGTGATGCCGTTGACGCGGAAATAGTCGCGCCCGACGCCGGTGATCGAGGCGGTGGCGGATTTGCTGCGAAAACGGATACTGTCGGACGCGCTGACCTCCGGGCTGACGCTGTCGACGAAGCTTTGCTGCGCCAGCGCGTCGGCGTCGGCCGGCACCAGGGTGCGGATGCTGTCGATGGCGTCGTCGAAGAAGTCGCGCCCCGGATAGATGCTCACCACGTTGGTGCCGAGCCCCTTGATATTCTCCAGCGTGCGCTGCTTGGCGCCTTCGCCCAGCGCCACCACCGTCACCACGGCGGCGATGCCGAAGATAATGCCGGTCATGGTCAGCGCGGTGCGCAGGCGATGGGCGTTCATCGCTTTCAGCGCCATATGTAGCGATTCGCGGGTGCGGTCAATCAGGCTTTGCCAGCCGCTTTGCCGACTGCGGTTCGGCGGCGGCAGCGATGGGCCGGACGCCGACTTGCGGCCGCTGTCAGCGATGATCTCGCCGTCTCGCAGCTCGATGACGCGGTGCGCATGCTGCGCCACGTTCATATCGTGGGTCACGATCACCACGGTGTGGCCGCGCTGATTCAATTCGCTCAGGATCGCCAGCACTTCCTGGCCGGATTGGGTGTCCAGTGCGCCGGTCGGTTCGTCCGCCAGGATGATTTCGCCGCCGTTGATCAGCGAGCGGGCGATGCTGACGCGCTGCTGCTGGCCGCCGGAAAGCTGGCCGGGCTTGTGGTCTTCGCGTCCCTCAAGGCCCAACCGCGCCAGCAGTTGCGCCGCTCGCCGCCGCCGCTGATCGCGCCGGGCGTTGGCGTAGATAGCCGGAATTTCGACGTTGCCCAGCGCGCTGAGATCGGGCATCAGGTGGTAACGCTGGAAGATAAAGCCGATATGCTCGCGGCGCAGGCGGGCCAGTTCGTCCGGCGACAGGTGGGCGGCGTTCTGGCCGCTGATGTAGTAGTCGCCGCGATCCGGCACGTCGAGGCAGCCCATGATGTTCATCAGCGTCGATTTGCCGGAACCGGAGGCGCCGATGATCGCCACCAGCTCGCCGGCGGCGATGGTCAAATCGATGTCTTTCAACACCGTCAGCGTCTGACCGCCGTTGGTGTAGGTTCGACTGATGCCTTTTAGCTCGATGATCGCGTTCACAGGAAAATGCCATCCTCAGCCGACTTGGCGGCGGGCTGCGACAGCACCACGGTTTCACCGGCTTTCAGGCCGCTGAGGATCTGAATATCGACGTTGTTGGTGATGCCTGTGGTCACTTCGCGCGTTTCCAGCCGCTGATCCTGAGTCAGCACCTGCACCTGCTGCACTTTTCCTTCGGTTTTATGCACCGCCTGGATCGGCACCAGCAGGGTGTTCTTCGCGTCGCCGAGCAGTAAGGAAACCTGCGCGGTCATGGCGATGCGCAGGCGGTTCTCCGGGTTGGGCACGTCCAGCAGCGCGTTGTAATAGACCGAGGCGTTCGAGGTGCCGGAACCGGACGCGGAGCTGGTGCCGGCGAGCGAGTCGTCTTTCATCACCGATTCCGGCGCCAGCTCGATGGTGCGTAGCGTGGCGTCGTACCGTTTATCCGGATCGGAAAAAATAGTGAAGTACGCCTTTTGCCCCGGTGAAATGCGGGTGATGTCGGCTTCGGAGATCTGCGCCTTGATGGTCATCATATCCAACCGCGCCAGCTTGACGATGGTCGGCGCGCTTTGGCTGGAGTTGACCGTTTGCCCCTGCTGCGTCACCACGGCGATGACGATGCCGTCCATCGGCGCGACCACGCGGGTATAGCCCAGATCGATTTTTTTCTTGTCGACTTCAATCTGCGCCTGCACCAGGCGCGCATTGAGCGAAAGCTGTTCGGCGCGGGTGGTGGCCAGCGTGGCCTCGGCGGTCTCGAAGTCTTCACGCGAGCTGGCTTCGTCGCTCAGCATGCGGCGCTGGCGTTTGAAACGCGATTCCGCCTGCTTCAACTGCGCCTGTTTGGCCTGCAATTCGGCCTTGATGACGTTCAGCGCCGCCTCGGCGTTGCGCAGATCGTTGCGCTGTTGCAGATCGTCGATGTCGGCGATCGGCTGCCCTTTGGTGACGCGATCGCCCAGTTTGACCTTCAGCGATTTGACTTCGCCGGAGACGCGGGCGCCGACGTTGACGCGTTCGATGGCATCCAGCCGCCCGGTGGCCAGCACGGCGTTTTCGATATTGCCCAGGCGGGCCGGCGCGGTAACGTAATCCTGCTGCGGCGGGCGTTGCCAAAAGATGGCCAGCGCGACGGCGACGGCGATGAAAACGATGGCGGCGAGCAACGCCAGACGGCGGGAGGGGAGTTTCAGTGATGACATACCCAGGTTTTCCATAACGATAAAAGCGGCGGTTCCAGTCTGCCATCATGGCAGCGCCAGCTTGAACTGGCGCTAAACGTGAGGCGCTTTCCCGCTGGAAAGGGGATGGTAAAGGCTTTCCCGCTAAAGATCACGGCGAGTTATTATCTTTCGGGTGTGCAACCGGCTGCAGGGCGCGTTATACTGGCTAAAAAACCAGTATTCATTCATCAGCAGGACAACACCGCCGCCATGATGCCAAACCGCCTCGAGCCGGAACTCGACATTTATCAATACCCGGAGCACCTGCGCGCCTGCCTGGCGCCGTTGCCCAAAGGGCCGGGTGTGTATATGTTTCACGGTCAAAGCGAGAGCCTGCCGCTTTACATCGGTAAAAGCGTCAATATACGCAGCCGGGTGATGGCGCATTTCCGCGCGCAGGACGAGGCTAAAATGCTGCGGCAAACCCGACGCATCAGCTTTATCGAGACCGCCGGCGAGTTGGGGGCACTGCTGCTGGAGGCGCAATTGATCAAACAACAACAGCCGCTGTTCAACAAGCGCCTGCGGCGCTCGAAGCAGCTGTGCGCGCTGCGCGTGCAGGCCGACACGGTGACGATTGCTCACGCCAAAGAGATCGATTTCGCCGTTACGCCCCATCTCTACGGGCTGTTCGCCAATCGCCACGCCGCGCTGGAAAAGCTGCGCGCCATCGCCGACGAGCATCGTTTATGTTACGGCAAGCTGGGGATCGACAAGCTGCCGGCGGGGCGAGCCTGTTTCCGCTACAGCCTGCGCAAGTGCGCGGGCGCCTGCTGTGGCGTGGAGTCGGCGCAGGAGCATGCGCTGCGGCTCGGCGCGGCGCTTGAACAGCTGAGCATCGCCTGTTGGCCGTTCGCCGGGCGAGTGGCGTTGGAAGAACAGGGCGAGACGCTGCGTCAGTACCATGTGATTCACAATTGGTTTTATCTGGGGTCGGTCAACAGCCTGGCGCAGGCGCAGCGGCTCCAGAGTGCGGCCAGCCATTTTGATAGCGATGGCTACAAGATTTTGTGCAAGCCACTCATGGCCGGCGATTATCGGATTATTGAGCTGCCGTAATGCCATAACGCTATCGATAACCTAAGACTTATCCGTAAAGTCAGGGCATTATGCTAAAAAAGCTTGAGTCCATAATGTTGTTATGGATAATGGCGCCCCGAAGCGAAGGAATGCGCTATTAACTCAGTTGGCAGAGTGATTGGTTTTATAATGGCTTGTTTTGGCTTGAAAATTGATAGACGCGGGTTCGAGTCCTGCATAGCGCGCCAGCTTTCTTTCCTTCATCTCACCGCGCTTATCGTAAAGCGCACCCGGGTTGATTTGCACTATCGGCTCCTCGTTGGGATTTTCGGGTGTGCTTTACCGTAACCGCTGGCTTTCCTTCCTCTTTCTCTTTCGATCCTTTGCTAAACTGTAATCAGGCAGGCTTGCTGCCCGGCAACAGGAGGTCGATATGTCTCACTCCGAGCAACTGCAGGAACTCTTGCAACGCGTCGCCGCCCTCGAGGCGAGAGAGAAAGCGCTGAGCGCCGCGTCCAACGCTTATCAGGCGATTATCACCACCATGTTGGGCAATATGGAGAAGACCGAACGTGACCGGATCATCGCGATGATCGATCAGGCTCATGAAATCGCTTACGCCCGCGCCATTCAACGCAGCAACGAACCGCAAAAGCAGAAGATCAAACAGGCCGACGATGTGGCCCAGCGTATGTTCATGTTTGCACAGGGCAAGGCCGCCCAGCCGCGCTGAAGCCGAACTATAACAGTTGCCGCCATTAAGTTGGCTAACTGATCTACCCGGCGAAACTGTACTTGTGTTACTTTTAGCGGTGAGATTTGATGGCAATGCTGTTTCCAGCATAAGGTTGTAACGATGGACGCGATTAAAAGCATCTTGGTTAAAGAGATTGAACAGATCAATCGGCGTGAAGGGCGGGACGGCAAGCCGCGCTTCAACAGCGAATTCGCCCGCACTCACCGCTATCTGTGCCTTGCCATGTTCGCCGGTTATTTCGCGGTGATCGCCGTGATGTATCAGGTGCCGTACATGGGGATATATGCCTTCCTGGGCTTCACCGCTTTCGTGCTGTTCATGTTCGCCATGCTACTGATCGAGATCCGGCCGGTGTACCGCTTCGAGGACATCGGGGTGCTGGATCTGCGAGTTTGCTACAACGGCGAGTGGTACTTCACCCGCGCGCTGTCGCCTTATGCGGTGCAGCAGCTGCTGGATGAGCCATCTATCGGTGCCGCGCTGAAACAGAAGATGCGCGTGATCATCGGCAACAAAGGCGAAATCGACTTCTACGACGTGTACGACATGGCCTACGGAAAAAAGCCGCAAGATGAGACACCTCAGTTGGCGGCGGCAAACTGAAAGGTTTCCGGCCGGCGGCTTGTCGATTATACTCAGCGTTTGAACGCGAAGCAGAATGAGGACCAAGCGATGAGTGATGATATTTTCGATTTTGATATCGATGCCGAACTGGCGAAAGCCGAAGAAAAAGCGGCGCAGAAGGTAAAAGAGGTCCCCGAGTTCCTCGAAGACGAAGCGGACTGCGAAGGTTGCAAGATCTGATCGCCTGCCCCATAAAAAAAACCGCCGCGGCGGTTTTTTTTATGTCTGAGCGTCGCTGGGTATTATCAATCCAGCACGAATCCCCAGATCAGGAACGCCGCCACCAGAATCAGGCAAAGCGCGGACACCGTCACCAGTATTTTCCCCAGAATGTCTTTTTCTTGTTCCTGCTGCGTCACGTTGAAATTATCCAATTAAAAGTCTATGGACCAAACCGGCGATGCTGAGATCGGCTGCCGCTACGCCCAGCGCCATGAGCATCATCACCGAAAGAAATCGAGTCTTGCCGTTCACATCCTTAATCCCTGTGGACGCCGCTGTTAGTTTTTATATCAAAGGGATATCATTCAGCGACGCTCTATTTCATGCATCATGATAGTGATTAAGAACGTTCTTAAGGCCAGAAGTTCCCTCATCGGGTAACGCCGCCCGCGGTAGCGTCAGTCGGTTACGATTCGGACGCCTATCTTACTGACTTGATTGCCGTCCATTTCGGCTATGGTCCAGGTCAGGCCGTCCCATTCCACCTGGTCGCCGATCACCGGTTCACCGCCGATCAGCTGAATGACGAACTGCCCCAGCGTCTGCTGCTCGTCGACGTCGTCTTGCAGATTGAGGCCATAAACCTGCGAGATGTCGCTTAAACGGGCGTCGGATTGCAGGATAAAGTCGCCGAAGAAGCGTTCGTCGAGCGTCACGGCCGGCGCCTGGCTGAACAGCTTGCCGAGGATCGGCAGATCGTGCTCATGGCCGATGACGCACAGAATATCGTTCTCCCGCAGCCGGGTACTGCCGCTAGGATGCAGCAGCTCTTTGCCGCGGAACAGGGCGGCGATGCGGGTATTGGGCGGCATTTTCAGCTCACGCAGCGCCGCGCCGACGCACCAGTTTTCCGCCGAAAGCTGATACACGAACTGTTCCCACTGGTTTTCCGGGTGTACATCCAGCCCAACGCGGGAGATCGGCGTCAGCGCCGGCGGCACGATCACCTTGGCTTTTTTAGCGGCGAACGACAGTGTGGTGCCCTGTAGCAGCAGGGAGACCAGCACCACGAAGAACGCCACGTTGAAGAACAGCTGGGCGTTGGGCAGCCCGGCCATCATCGGGAACACCGCCAGAATCACCGGCACCGCGCCGCGCAGGCCGACCCAGGAAATAAAGCCGCGCTCGCGCAGGGTAAAGCTGCGGAACGGCAGCAGGCCGATAAACACCGACAGCGGGCGGGCGAACAGGATCATCCACAGCGACAGCAGCAGAGCAGGGATGGCGATCGGCAGCAGCTCGTGCGGGTTGAGCAGCAGCCCGAGCACCAGGAACATGCCGATCTGGCTGAGCCAGGCCAGGCCATCGAAGGTTTGTACGATGCCGTGACGGTTGCGGATCGGCCGGTTGCCCAGCAGCAGGCCGCACAAATACACCGCCAGAATGCCGCTGCCGTCCAGCGCGGTGGTCAGTGCGAAAATAAGAATACCGCCGCTTACCGCCAGCAGCGGATAGAGGCCGTCCGCCAGTTTGATGTGGTTGATCAGCGTCAGTAGCAGCCAGCCGCCGCCCAGACCGAAGACGATGCCCATGCCGAACTGCTGCATCAGATGCAGCGGGAAGGTCCAGCTCAGTGCGGTTTCCCCGGCGGCGATCATCGCAATCAGCGTGATGGTGAGAAACACCGCCATCGGATCGTTGCTGCCGGATTCGATCTCCAGCGTGGCGCTGACGCGTTCGTTCAAACCTTTGCCCCCCAAAAGGGAGAAGACCGCGGCGGCGTCGGTGGAACCGATGATGGCGCCGATCAGCAGCCCCTGCAGCAGATCGAGATTGAACAGCCAGGCGGCGGCCATGCCGGTCAGACCGGCGGTGATCACTACACCGACGGTGGCGAGAGAGAGTGCCGGCCACAGGGCGACGCGGAAAGAGCTGACCCGGGTACGCATGCCGCCGTCGAGCAGGATCACTGCCAACGCGAGGTTGCTGACCAGATAAGCGACCGGGTAATTGCTGAAGACGATGCCGCCGGGGCCATCGACGCCGGCCAGCATGCCGATCGCCAGGAAGATCACCAGGATCGGAATGCCGAGCCGGGAAGAAAATGAGCTGAGCAGAATGCTTGCCCCCACCAGCACGGCACCGATGACGAACAAACTGTTAATGGTGCTGGCATCCAAAATATTGCTCTCCTGAGGCTGGGAATAGGGGGGGCACTGCGCGTGTGCCGATGATAACGTGTTTAGTGGGTAAAACGCCAAGGCTGATTGTGAAAACAACCGATCAATTATTGCCTGTTGGCACGTTTGAACTACGAAAGTGAGGAGAAGAGGGGAAATTCTGCCTTTTATCTAACATTATCAGGCTGCTGTGTTTCTGTTTCGACAATAATGTCCCATTCGGCGGAGGAAAAACCATTAAGCCCGCGCAGGCAGGCTTAATGGTTTGCAGGCGCGGTAGGATTAATGATCGAGCGATTCCAGCGCCCGTTTGATCAGTTCGGTGGCCAGCTTGCTTTCCGCCTCAGAAATACCGTCGAGATTGAAGTTGGAAAGCTCAGCGACCAAAACGCTGCGTTCTTTGCCGCTGATCGAAGCGTCCAGCGCGGACAGCAACCTGCCGAGGATCTTCAGCAGGGTGGCGTTTTCCGCTATGGCTTCTTGAGCCGGGGGGGTCTTATCGGTCATTCAAAATCCTCTCTGTCGTGACGGAAGGGAGATGCAGCTAACGCCATCGAATAAATTAAACGATCGCGCAGCCCTTCGGGGGTGTTGAGCCCAATCACTACCGTAAGGCAGGGATCCGGATTTCTACTTATGCATTGCAGTTATAACGGCTAGGTTATCTATGCAGCCGTATCACTTTGCCCTAACGGGCGACGCCAGGCTGAGCAATGTGTGCTCTGCATGGCAAGAGAGAGATGACGCAACCGATAGGTTGCGCCATCAAGTATAGCGACGGGGAGAAAACGTGAAGGCGGTTGAACCGCCTTCAGGAGATTTTTTCTTTTCGCAGACGGCTATTGAAACGAGGACGCTCCAACAGAAAAGTAAGATGCAGACGTTGTATCAGCGCATAGGCGACAACAGGGGCGATTAGCCCGAACAGCGTGCCGGCGATCGCTTGTGTTGGCCAATGGCTGATATGCATAAACTTGGTCAGTACGATGCGTAAGCCGCTGGCCGCGAGGATATGCATCAAATAGATGACCATGCTCAATTCGCCGAGTCGGCGCAGCCAGGAAAGATTTGTTTTGGCCAACAGAACCGACAGGTTGACGATCAAGAAGATGGCTTCAATCGCCAGTAATAGGGAGAAACTTCCGGTATCGGTATACAGCAAGCCTGAATAGCCGTGGAATCCCCACTGCAACGCGATAAACGCGATCAGGGAGGCCAGCAGCGAACCGAAACCCAGATGGGCGATGAGCGAAGCGTAGCGAATGGCAAAAACGCCCAGCAGGAAGAAGATCAAGAATCGGGTAATGTAATCAAAATGGAAGGCTTTGGTGAGGCTGTCTTGATAGACATACAGCCCCGCGCTGATAACGATCAATACCGGCAGGAGATAGCGGTATGTTTCTTTTCTATACAGCAAGGTGGCCAAAATAAAGACCATGAACAAGGCATACAGGAACCAAAACTGCGCGCGCGGATGCGTAAACAGCGACAGGATATCGCCCAGGCTGGCAGGGTTATTGGTATAGCGCGACAACAGCACTTCCACCATGCCTTGCAGCAGCGACCAGATGACATAGGGATAAACGATGGTGTCTATCTTGCTGATCACAAAGCGTGTTTTTCCCTTTTTATCCAAGGACTGCGTAAAAAACAGGCCGGAAAGGAAGAAAAACAGTGGCATATGAAAACTGTAGAGGATGCTGTCTGTCAGTAGATAGGATGAACCGGAAAGCTGAATGCCCGCGCTGTATAGACCCCGATTGACGTGGCCAAAAACCACGAGAATGATGCCGATTCCCTTGGCATAATCGACCCATGCTTCTCTCATATGTGTACCTAGCCCAGAAAGTAACGCAACTGATTTATAAGTATGAATAATGAGCGTAACAGGCAGTTGCCGTTTTGCAATGTATCCCGGGGATTAGGATTAATATTAGGAAAATGCTCAGGGCAGCTATCGCTGCGCCGAGGTAGTGAGGCGCTTTATCATTGGTGAGGTTAATTTCTGGATGATAAATCATCACCCAGAAATGGGGTGGGAAGCCTATTGCGGCTTGCCGGAGAACAGGAAGCGCAGCACCGGAATGCGCTTGTGCAGTTCATATAGCGCGAAGGCCAGAGAGAACACAAACAGCAGGCCCAGCAAGAATCCCAACAGGTTGTTGCCGATATACGGCGTCACGAAAGCGCCATATATCAGGGTCAACGGATGGTGCACCAGATATATAAACAGCGAGGCGTTGACCAGATAGGTGATGCGCGGCGAGTGATAATTCAGCAGGTTATGCCCGAAAGAGAACACTACGTTGGTCATCAGGATCCCCATTAGGGTTTTGATCACCACTTCCAGCTCGAACATATAGCTGCTGTGCGCCAACATCTTTTGGTTCAGCATATATGCGATAAACAGCAGCAGCGAACCGAGCAGCGCCAGCGGCGAGCGGCGCAGAAAAATCTCCTTAAGCCACACGTACTTAAACGCATAGGCGCCGAGGAGGAAGAACGGCAGGTAGAACATCGTCTCCATCACCACGAAATTGAACAGGCCGTTGGATAATAGCTGCGGGGCGAAAATTAAAATAATACGGTGCGCGGCCGAATAGCATACCGCATAAATAAAGAAATACAGTGAGATGTTTCCTAATCCGCGCATTCTGTTTATTATCGTTGGAATATGTTCACGGGGTTGACTCTTGATTTTACGGAACAGATAAAAACAGGCGCAGGTTAACAATGACAGCGTCAATAAGAACCACAGATGAGAAACCAATTCCCAAACTGTTACATTTATTTTCTGATAGAGAGAAAATTCATCCCAGCCGTTTAATTTATCGGTGAAATATTTCAGCATGAAAAACTGCGGCACCGTGATCAGCGGGATGGAGCTCAACAGCGGGATCGCCACCCGCTCCAGCCTGACCTTCAGCCACTGGTGGCGCTCGTAGCGCTCGTAAAGCATGTAGGAGAAGTAGCCGGATATCACGAAGAACACCTGCATGCGGAAGGCGTGGATAAAGTCGTTCAGCACCGTGAGCGAGAAGGAGGGCGACGCGCTGTTCACCGCCCAGGCGTGGCTGGAATAAATCAGGGAGAGGTGAAACGGAATGCCGAGCAACATCAAATAGGCTCTGATGGAGTCGAGGAAAAACTCGCGCTGTTTGCTGCCTTTAGTCATAGATTACCGCTGGTGATTTAATCGAGAGTTCATTAACACGCTTAATAAGTCGTCAAACGTTAAATTGTTATCCGGAACCCTACTATAGCCCCCCGCATTTTTCCATAGCGTCTTGTTGCGCGGCTTGCTACGCTGGTGTTCCATCAGCTGCTTAAACAATGAGCCGTAAACATGAACCATCCATTTATCATGTTGTCGGAAAGCTGAGTAATCCATTAATATGGATTTAAATGATTTGAGCACACGAATAGGGGGGGATGTGCTAGTTAATATATTATCCGGACAACCACGCGCCGCGAGCGTTCGTTGGTTAGGTGCGACCGTATTGTTCACGCTGTTCAGTTCGCCGGCTTGGGCCTTTTCTATTGATGATGTCGCCAAGCAGGCGCAGGATCTGGCGGCGAAAGGTTTCGAAGCCCCGAAGAGCAACCTTCCTTCTCAGTTCCGCGAGATGAAGTTCGCAGACTATCAGCAGATTCAGTTCAATCACGATAAAGCCTATTGGAGCAAGCTGAAAACCCCTTTCAAGCTTGAGTTTTATCATCAGGGGATGTACTTCGACACGCCGGTGAAAATCAACGAAGTCACCTCCACCAGCGTAAAACAGATCAAGTACAGCCCGGATTACTTCAACTTCGGTTCGGTTAAACACGACCCTGAATCGGTGAAAAATCTCGGTTTTGCCGGCTTCAAGGTGCTCTACCCGATCAACAGCGCCGACAAAAACGATGAGATCATGAGCCTGCTGGGCGCGAGCTATTTCCGCGTGGTGGGTAAAGGGCAGGTTTACGGGCTTTCCGCTCGCGGCCTGGCTATCGATACCGCTTTGCCGTCCGGCGAAGAGTTCCCGCGTTTCCGCGAATTCTGGGTTGAGCGTCCGAAGCAGGGCGACAAGCACCTGGTGATCTATGCGCTGCTGGATTCCCCGCGCGCCACCGGCGCTTACCGTTTTACGGTGATCCCGGGCCGCGACACCACCGTGGACGTCGAGTCCAAAGTGTTCCTGCGCGACAAGGTGGGCAAACTGGGCTTGGCGCCGTTGACCAGCATGTACCTGTTCGGGCCGAACCAGCCGTCGCCGACGCTGAACTACCGCCCGGCGTTGCACGATTCCAACGGTCTGTCTATCCATGCCGGCAACGGCGAGTGGATCTGGCGTCCGCTGAACAATCCTAAACACCTGTCCGTCAGCACCTATACCGTCGAGAATCCGAAAGGCTTCGGTCTGCTGCAGCGCGGTCGCAACTTCAAAGAATATGAAGATCTGGACGATCGTTACGATCTGCGTCCGAGCGCCTGGATCGAACCGAAGGGCGACTGGGGCAAAGGCAAGGTCGAGCTGGTGGAGATCCCGACGGCGGATGAAACCAACGACAACATCGTCGCGTTCTGGACGCCGGATACCTTGCCGGAGGCCAAAAAGCCGCTGACGCTGAGCTACCGTTTGAACTTCACCCGCGATGAAGACAAACTGCATTCGCAAGATATCGCCTATGTGGCTCGTACCATGCGCTCGACCGGCGACGTGAAGCAGTCCAACCTGATTCGCGAGCCAGACGGCAGCGTGGCCTTCCTGGTCGACTTCGTTGGCCCGGTGCTGAAAGGGCTGGATGCCAATACTCCGGTCGCCTCTCAGATCAGCATCGGCGACAACGGTGAGATGGTAGAAAACAACGTCCGCTATAACCCAGTGACCAAAGGCTGGCGCCTGACGGTGCGTCTGAAAGTGAAAGACGACAAGAAGCCGGTAGAAATGCGTGCGGCACTGGTCAATGGCGATAAGACTCTGTCGGAAACCTGGAGCTATCAGCTACCTGCCAATGAATAAGCCTACTCAACCCGCCCAGGATTATCTTGCGGCGCTGCCTCTGACCGCCGAGCGGTCGGAGGCGCTCAACCCTCAAACGGCGGATGACGCTCAGGCACTGGAGGCGCTCCATCGGCAGATGGGCGCCGCTGACGCCAACGTCAATAGCCTGTCGGCGGATGACGTGGCGCTGGCCTCGGTCAAACCGCGTATCGAAAACGCCTGGCCGGATGCGGTCAGCGATGACGACTTCGACACCGACGCCGAAGGGCGCGCCATTCTGAAGGCGACGCCGCCGATCAAACGGACCACCATGTTCCCGGAAGCCTGGCGCACCAACCCGGTGGCGCGCTTCTGGGATTCTCTGCTGGGGCGTTCGCCGCACAATCGGCACGCCACCAAAGAGGAGGCCGAGGCTGAAAACCGCTGGCGTACCGTCGGCTCCATGCGCCGCTATGTGCTGCTGGTGCTGATGCTGGTGCAAACCGGCATCGCTACCTGGTATATGAAAACCATCTTGCCTTATCAGGGCTGGGCGCTGATCGATCCTATCGCCATGCTGGATCAGGATCTGATGCAGTCGGTGCTGCAGCTGCTGCCGTATGTGCTGCAAACCGGCATTCTGATCCTGTTCGCCGTGCTGTTCTGCTGGGTCTCGGCCGGTTTTTGGACCGCGCTGATGGGCTTCCTGCAGCTGCTGATCGGCAAGGACAAATACAGCATTTCCTCCACCATCAAGGGCGATGAGCCGATCAACCCGGCGCACCGCACTGCGCTGATCATGCCGATCTGCAACGAAGACGTCGAACGCGTGTTCGCCGGCCTGCGTGCGACCTATGAGTCCGTCGCCGCGACCGGTCAGTTGGAACACTTCGATATCTACGTGCTGAGCGACAGCTACGATCCGGACATCTGCGTGGCCGAGCAAAAGGCGTGGATGGAGCTGTGCCGCGATGTCGATGGCCACGGCCGCATTTTCTATCGCCGCCGCCGTCGCCGCGTAAAACGCAAGAGCGGCAACATCGACGACTTCTGCCGTCGCTGGGGCGGTGAGTACAGCTACATGGTGATCCTGGATGCCGACAGCGTGATGAGCGGCGAATGCCTCACCGGGCTGGTGCGTCTGATGGAAGCCAACCCGAACGCCGGCATCATCCAGTCGGCGCCGAAGGCGTCCGGTATGGATACCCTGTATGCGCGCGTGCAGCAGTTCGCCACCCGCGTTTACGGGCCGTTGTTCACCGCCGGCCTGCATTTCTGGCAGCTGGGCGAGTCGCACTACTGGGGGCACAACGCTATCATCCGCGTGAAGCCGTTTATCGAGCACTGTGCGCTGGCGCCGCTGCCGGGCGAGGGCTCTTTCGCCGGGTCTATCCTGTCGCACGACTTCGTTGAAGCGGCGCTGATGCGCCGCGCCGGCTGGGGCGTGTGGATCGCTTACGATCTGCCGGGCAGTTATGAAGAGCTGCCGCCAAACCTGCTGGACGAGCTGAAGCGCGACCGTCGCTGGTGTCACGGCAACCTGATGAACTTCCGCCTGTTCCTGGTGAAAGGCATGCACCCGGTGCACCGCGCGGTGTTCCTGACCGGTGTCATGTCCTACCTGTCGGCGCCACTGTGGTTTATGTTCCTGGCGCTCTCCACCGCATTGCAGGTGGTGCATACGCTGATGGAGCCGCAATACTTCCTGCAGCCACGGCAGCTGTTCCCGGTCTGGCCGCAGTGGCGGCCCGAGCTGGCGATAGCGCTGTTCTCCACCACGCTGGTGCTGCTGTTCCTGCCGAAGTTGCTCAGTATTGTGCTGATCTGGGCCAAGGGCGCGAAAGAGTACGGCGGGGCGTTCCGTCTGTTCATTTCGATGCTGATGGAAATGCTGTTCTCGGTGCTGCTGGCGCCGGTGCGCATGCTGTTCCATACCGTATTCGTGGTGAGCGCCTTCCTCGGTTGGGAAGTGGTGTGGAATTCGCCGCAGCGTGACGATGACGATACGCCGTGGGGGGAAGCGTTCCGCCGCCATGGCTCGCAGATGTTGCTGGGCCTGGTGTGGGCCGGCGGCATGGCGTGGCTGGATCTGCGCTTCCTGTGGTGGTTGGCGCCGATCGTGTTTTCGTTGATCCTGTCGCCGTTCGTGTCGGTGCTGTCGAGCCGCGCAACGCTGGGCATGAAAAGCAAACGCGCCAAGCTGTTCCTGATCCCGGAAGAGTACAATCCGCCGCGTGAGCTGTTGGCGACGGAAGAATATCTGCATCTCAACCGTAACCGCGCGCTGACCAACGGCTTTATGCATGCGGTGGTCAACCCATCCTTCAACGCGCTGGCGACGGCGTTGGCGACGGCGCGTCACCATCTGCGCGCGACGCTCGATCGCAACCGTGAGGAGCGGGTGAACGAAGCGCTGCAGTTGGGACCTGAGAAGCTGGTGAAGGGCAAACGTCTGGAGCTGCTGAGCGATCCGGTCACGCTGGCTCGTTTGCATCAGCGCGTCTGGCTGTTGCCGGAAGGCGCCGCCTGGCGTGAGCACTATCAGCAGTTGCCGCACAACCCGCTGGCGCACCCTACGGGCCGGCGTTAATCGCTTAACGGCAACGCTCAGACGGGGAATGCGCATGGCGCATTCCCCGTTTTTTTTTACCTTTTGCTTACGTGCGCCGACGCCGGTGGAGAACGGGAACTGTGATAGACTGCGGCCGATGCGTTGTTCACTCGCGAAACAACCCCTTGCTCAGAGTCAATGTCGTGAAGCTCTCTTCCTACCTTCGGCTGGCCTGCGTGGCGGCCGGTGTGATGGCACTCACCGGCTGCGGCAGCATTATCAGCCGCACCGTGCCCGGCGCCGGGCATGGTCACCAGTATTATCCCGGCGTGCAGTGGGATCTGCGCGATACGCCCTGGCGCTATGTCACGGTGATAGACGTGCCGCTGTCGATGGTGGTGGACACCTTTATGCTGCCGTTTGATGCGCAGCATGGCCCCTACGAGTAATTTCGTTCAGCGGGTGGCGAACACCACCAGTTGATAGCCTTTCTGCCCGCAATGGAAAGGCGCCAGCGCCGTCATCCCCAGCCCTTGCACGTGAGCGGCCAACGAATGCGGATTGTCGTCGTCGATAAACAACGCGCCCACGTCGTAATCATCGCGGGTGTGCGCTTTGACCGCGGCGTAGAGGCGCTTCAGCACGCCTTTGCCGCGCCAGGCGGCGGCGAGGCAAACGGGGCCGTAGAGAAACACCCGCTGCTCACTCAGCGGCCGTCCGGCGAAGGACTGCGTGGCGAGCGTCGCCAGCATCGCATCCACCACCGGCGGCCGCGGTTGCGCGTCGGCGGGCATCAGGCAAACAAACCCCGCCAGTTGGTTCTCCTGTTCGGCCACCCATATGCCGATGCCGCGGTTGATCGTCGCCAGCTGCGCCTCATTCATGCGCGATACGATAAATCCCTGCCGTTTTTGGCTCTCGTCGAGCGCTTCCGGCACGTTTTCCCCCTGTAGCTGCAAAATGGCGGGGTAGTCGGTAGGGCGGGCCCGGCGAATAATCATGCGGCCTCCTTGGCGATGAAAGCGCGGCGCGGGTTAACGTTCATCCCACTCATCGGCTGCGGCCTGGCCTTCTTCGGTATCCAGCGGCGGTTCGAGCTGAAAGTCGCCTTCTTCCCATTCGTACAGGGTGTTTTCATCTATCCACTCGGCGGTAATTTCCACCTCGTCGTAGTCACCGTCGAAGATCGCCTGCGCCGCCGCACCGCTGCGCAGCGTCAGGCATTCCACCGCCTCTCCTTCTTCTTCGAAGAACTCCGCCTGCCACATCGTGTCCCCATCCTGCATCACGTACTTTTGCAGATTGAACTGCTGGGGCACCGGCGGCTCGTCATCGCTGCCGCCTTCGGCGGTGTCGATAAACTCTTCGCGTGCGGCCTCGATGGCTTCTTCCAGGGTTGCATACAGGCTCATGTTCGCCTCCGTTGACAATGAGAGTAAAGCGTCCGGCGCACTGCCGGTGCGGTGGGGGAAACGTCAAAACTAATTGTTGTCTCACTGGCGCAGGATGCAAATTTTTTTGTTGTCCGCTTTGCGACGATGGTTGTCCGCAAAGCGGGAGAAGAGGAGGCGATGGCGGGAAATAATGACGCATCGTTCACTCTGGCGTCAGGAGAAGCCCATGTTAATCGACCCTTCAAGCAAATACCGACCGTTCCCGCCGGTGGCGTTGCCGGACCGCCAATGGCCTGCGCGTACGCTGAGGCAGGCGCCGCGCTGGTGCTCCAGCGATCTGCGCGACGGCAACCAGGCGCTGGCGGAGCCGATGGATAACGCGCGCAAGCGCGAATTCTATCAATTGTTGTTGCAGTGCGGTTTCAAGGAGATCGAGGTGGCTTTCCCTTCGGCGTCGCAAACGGATTTCGACTTTGTACGCGCGCTGATCGACGAGCGGCTGATCCCGGACGACGTCACGATCCAGGTGCTGACGCAGTCGCGCGACGATCTGATCGATCGCACCTTCGAGGCGCTGCAGGGGGCGCCGCGGGCTATCGTGCATCTGTATAACGCCACGGCGCCGATGTTTCGCGATATCGTGTTCCGCCAGGATAAGGCCGCCACCGTGGCGCTGGCGGTGAACGGCGCGCGGCGCATCCGCCGGCAGTGCGAGGCGCAGCCCGATACCGCCTGGTGCTTTGAGTATTCGCCGGAAACCTTCTGTTTTACTGAGTTAGAGTTCGCGCTGGAGATCTGCGAAGCGGTGGCGGAGGTTTGGCAGCCGGGGCCGCAGCGGCCGATGATCATCAACCTGCCGGCGACGGTGGAAGTGAGCACGCCCAACGTGTATGCCGATCAGATCGAATGGTTTTGCCGGCACTTCAGCCGTCGCGCCGATGTGGCGATCAGCGTGCATCCGCATAACGATCGCGGCACCGGCGTGGCCTGTGCGGAGCTGGCCTTGCTGGCCGGCGCCGATCGGGTCGAAGGTTGCCTGTTCGGCAACGGAGAGCGCACCGGCAACGTCGATCTGGTCACGCTGGCGTTGAATCTCTATACCCAGGGCGTGGCGCCGGGTCTGGACTTCAGCCGCCTGAAGCAGGTGGTGGAGGTGGTGGAGCAGTGCAATCAGCTGCCGGTGCATCCTCGCCATCCTTATGCCGGCGAGTTGGTGTTTACCGCCTTTTCCGGTTCGCATCAGGATGCGATCAAGAAAGGTTTCGCCGCGCAACGGCAGCGGCAAGATGGCCGCTGGCAGGTGCCATACCTGCCGCTCGATCCCGCCGATGTCGGTTGCAGCTATGAAGCGGTGATCCGGGTCAACAGCCAGTCCGGCAAAAGCGGCGCCGCCTGGTTGTTGGAACAGAATCATGGGTTGGCGTTGCCGCGCGGTTTGCAGATTGATTTCAGCCAAGTGGTGCAGCGCGCGACCGACGGCAGCGGCAAAGAAATGAGCGGCGCGCAGCTGTGGCGTTTATTCCGCGATACTTACGGGCTGGTGGAGCAGCCGCGTTTGCAGCTGTTAAGCTACCAAACGGAAAGCCATGGGGTAGAGGCCTACAGCTTCAACGCGCGAGTTGCCTGCGAGGGAGAGCCACTGCGCCTGCAGGGGGCCGGCAACGGTCTGCTTTCCAGCGCGGTGGATGCGCTGCGTCAGCGCTTCGGCTTGTCGCTGGCGATCGAGGATTATCACGAGCATACGTTGGGACATCAGAGCGATAGCCGAGCGGTGGCCTATATTCGCTGTACGCTGCCGCAAGGTGAGGCGACTTACGGCGTTGGCATCGACGCCGACTCCGCCAGCGCCTCGCTGCAGGCGCTGTTCAACGTCGCCGGGCGCTATCTGGCGCCAACGTCGGCGCAGTCCGGCTGAAATAGTCGCTGGGCGCTACTCCCAGCAGCCGGCGGAACATGGCGCTGAACGCGCTGGGGCTGTCATAGCCGAGATCCAGCGCCACTTCCAACACCGAGCGGCCGGTCGCCAGCGCGTTTAATGCCGCCAGCAAACGGGCGCGTCGCACCCAATCGCTAAAATGCAGCCCGGTTTCTCGCTGGAAGCGCCGCGACAGAGTGCGTCCGCTGACGCTGAGATGAGCGGCAGCCTGTTCCAGCGTCCAGGGTTGCGCCAGCGTGGCCTGGATATGGCGGCACAGGGCGAGCAGCGAGGCTTCGCGAGGTTCCGGCAGGTGCAGCGGCAGAATCGGCAGCATTCGCAACTCATCCAGAATCAGTTCCATCACGCGCTCATCGCGCCCGCCGCTTGGATAGCCGGGCGCAATTTCCATCGCACAGATAATCAACTCGCGCAGCAGCGGGGAAACCTGCACTACCTGGCATTGGGCCGGCAGATCGGCGCGCGCCAACGGATCGACGAACAACGTCCTGGCGGCCACCTGGCCGGTGATACGCAGGCTGTGCACCACTTTCGCCGGCACCCAGACGCCGCGGCCGGGCGGCACCACCCAACTGCCGAGCCGGGTCGTGACCTGCACCACGCCGCTCAGGCTGTGAATCAGCTGCGCGCAGTTATGGTAGTGGTCCGGCTCGCTGTCGCCGTGGCGATAATCTCTGGCTAATGGCCGTACAGGCCGATCGGGCGGCAGAACGTCGTGAAACAACAGCATCGTAAGCAGGCTCCGCGCGGCAAAAGGGGGAAGACAGCATGCCATGCGGCGTTGTTTCACACCAGTCTGTGGCGCGGCACGGCAAAATGGTTTATAAAATTATATTATATAATTTTATAAACTGATGGAGGGGCAATGGATATTGATGCGATGCGCAAGGCGGCGGCGCAGGCCGGTGCGATGCTGCGTACCTTGGGCAACGAAGATCGGCTGCTGTTACTGTGCAGGCTCAGTCAGGGCGAGATGGCGGTGAGCGAGCTGGCGCAGGCGCTGGATATCCGCCAGCCGACGCTGTCCCAACAGCTTGGCGTGCTGCGCGAGGAGGGGTTGGTCTCCACCCGGCGAGCCGGCAAGCAGATTTACTATGCGGTGGCCGATGCCAAAGCGCTGGCGCTGCTCACGACCCTGTATCAACTGTATTGCCCACAGCCGGAGAACCGCGATGACCATTGACTGGCAGCACTTCACGCCGTATTCCGCGTTGGCGGGCGGGGCCATTATCGGCGGCGCGGTAGCGCTGCTGCTGCTGTTCAATGGCCGGATCGCCGGTATCAGCGGCATTACCGGCGGTTTATTGAACGTGGGCGGCCGGGAGGGGGGCTGGCGCGCCGCATTTATTGGCGGGTTGCTGCTCTCTCCCTGGCTGTATGCTGCCGCTGCGGCGTTGCCGCCCGGTGAGATCTCGGTTGGCAACGGCTGGCTGGCGGCCGCAGGGCTGTTGGTGGGCTTGGGCACTCGATTGGGCAGCGGTTGCACCAGCGGGCACGGCGTGTGCGGCGTCGCGCGGTTGGCGCCGCGTTCACTGGCCGCCACGGCGGTGTTTATGCTGCTGGGCTTTATGACCGTGTGGCTGATGCGCCACACGTTGGGAGGTTGAAAATGCTTAAAACGCTGTTGGCGCTGCTGAGCGGCGTGATTTTCGGTCTGGGGTTAATTATCGCCGGCATGGCCAATCCGGCCAAGGTGTTGGCGTTTCTCGACGTTACCGGCATGTGGGATCCCTCGCTGGCGTTGGTGATGGCAGGGGCGATCGCGGTGGCGGCGCCGGCCTTCCTGTGGGCGCGGCGACGCGAGCGGAGCCTGTTGGGCGAGCCGCTGCAGATCCCGGCCGCCGGGCGTGTGGATCGCCGTTTGCTGGCCGGCAGCGCGCTGTTCGGCATCGGCTGGGGTATCGCAGGCATTTGCCCCGGCCCGGCCTGGGTGTTGGCCGGGGTGGCGATAGGCCGGGTATGGCCGTTCCTGCTGGCGATGCTGGCGGGCATGGCGCTGTATGACATTATCATGAGGCGGAGGCGTACATGTCGATAGCCAAAGCGGTGTTGCGCATCGGGCGCCCCACCGATCGGTTGCAGGAAATTGCCGCGTTGTATTGCCGCGGGCTGGGTTTCGAAAAACTGGGCGAGTTTGTCGATCATCAGGGGTTCGATGGCATGATGATTGGGCATCCGCAGCATGCCTACCATCTGGAGTTCACGCAGCACCGCGGGGTGCGGGTCGGGCAGGCGCCGACGCAGGATCATCTGCTGGTATTTTATCTGCCGGATGAGAACGAATGGCGGGCCGCGTGTGAGCGGATGCGGGCGGCGGGGTTCTTGGCGGTCGCCGCCTATAATCCCTATTGGGATCGCGCGGGGCAAACCTTTGAAGATCCTGACGGCTACCGGGTGGTCTTGCAACATCAGGCCTGGCAAGCATAAAAAAACCGGCGCATCGAGCGCCGGTTTGCGAGAGAAAAACGGGTTATCCGTCAGACGTTGGTCGCCGGTTTTTGCGCGCTCTTGGACTGGGTATTTTCCAGCATGCGGCGAATCGGCACGATCAGCACGATAAGCACGGCGGCGCAGATCAGCAACGCGACTGAACAGCGAGCGAACAGATTCGGCAGCATATCCAGTTGGTCGGCCTTGACGTGGCCGCCGATCAGACCGGCCGCCAGGTTGCCCAACGCGCTGGCGCAGAACCACAGCCCCATCATTTGCCCGCGCATTCTCTCCGGCGCCAGCAGCGTCATGGTGGCCAGCCCGATCGGGCTCAGGCACAGCTCACCCAGCGTCAGCATCAGGATACTGCCCACCAGCCACATCGGCGATACGCCGGCGCCGCCGTTGCTCAGCACATTCTGCGCGGCCAGCATCATCAGGCCGAAACCGCCGGCGGCGCACAGGATGCCGATCACGAACTTGGTGATGCTGCTCGGACGCACGTTATTGCGTGCCAGTGCAGGCCAGGCCCAGCTGAACACTGGCGCCAGCAGGATGATGAACAGGGCGTTGATCGACTGGAACCATACCGCCGGGATCTCGAAGTCGCCGATCATGCGATTGGTGTAATCGTTGGCGAACAGGTTGAACGAGGTCGGTTTCTGTTCAAACGCCGACCAGAAGAACGCAGCGGAGATCAGCAGGATGAAGCACACCAGCAGGCGCGCACGCTCTTTGCGGCTCAGGCCGGCAAAGGCGAACAGATAGATGAAGTACAGGGTGACCGACGCGGCGATGACGTATACCAGCACGCTGGCCACCTCGACCGGATTGATGACGATGGTGCCCTGAGCGATCAGCACGATGACCGCCACCAGGATGGCCGCCAGCGCCAGCAACCAGACGCCGACGCCTTCTTTCTTCGCGACCGGGCTGTTCCAGGTGGAGTCCAGGCCCACTTCGTGGTCATAACGTTTCATCGCCGGTACGGCGAATACCCGGAAGATCACCAGCGCCACCAGCATCCCGATACCGCCGATGCCGAAGCCCCAGTGCCAGCCGTGTGACTTGATCAACCAGCCGGAGATCAGCGGGGCAATGAACGAGCCGATGTTGATGCCCATGTAGAACAGCGAGAAACCGCCGTCACGACGCGCATCGCCTTTTTTGTACAGCGTACCGACCATCACCGAGATACAGGTTTTGAACAGGCCGGAACCGAGCACGATGAACATCAGGCCGATGAAGAACAGATTGGTGCCCATCACCGCGGACAGGGCGATCGACAGGTGGCCGAGCGCGATCAGGATCGAACCGTACCAGACGGCCTTGCGTTGGCCGAGCCAGTTGTCCGCCAGCCAGCCGCCCGGCAGTGCCGCCAGGTACATGCTGCCGGCGAAGATGCCGACGATCGCCGACGCGTTCTCGCGCGCGAGACCCAGACCGCCATCGTACACGGTGGCGGCCATAAACAGGATCAGCAGCGGACGGATGCCGTAGAACGAGAAACGCTCCCACATTTCGGTGAAGAACAGAGAACCCAGCGGATAGGGATGGCCGAAGAAGGTCCGGCTTTCTGACTTATTGACAGAGGATTGCATAACGATTTCCCAATAAAAGGCGCTGCAAGGCTGCAGCCCGTACTGTGGTATGTATGTGTATTTAATGAAGGCGATCCGCCCAATGCGGATTACCCGACAAACACCGCGGCTGCAACGCTGATAAACCGTGGAAAGCGTGCTGACCTTTTCTTCACTTGGCCGATGTTTCACATCTGGCGTGATATTATTTAACCATTTGATAACTGGTCGTTGGTTTTGTCTAGTACCTGTATCCCATTTTTTAGATGAAAAGTCGACAAGCATCTCCTTTTCTGGTTTTTCTGTTGGTTATGACAGGAATATGATTGACAGCGGGTTTTATGTGCTGAAAGTTATTTTTTTGTTGATAAACAAAATGTTGAGATAAGAAAGTTCTGGGTGGGACGAAAATTCGCCGGCCCGAAGGAGGCATTATTAAAAGTGGGGGAAATGCGCCGTTGAACCGGCCAACGGAGGAAGCTGGCGATAAATGCAGCTATTGTTCTTCCTGCAGCGTGTCTTCCCGCAAATAGCCCGGCCGCCGCCGCAGACACCACCAGGAATAACCGGCGTTGAACAGCACCACTAAAGCGGTGACGGCGAAGACCGCGCGAAAACCGTAACCGGCGGAGACTGCGGCGCCGAGCAGCGGACCGCTGACGTTGCCGACGTCGCGGAAAGACTGGTTATAGCTGAAAATACGGCCGGCCACCTGATTGGTGCAGTTATAAATTAACAACGTCTGTACCGCCGGCAGCAACGCGCCGTCGGCCGCCCCCAGCAGAAAACGCAGCACCCCGAGCTGCCACGGCGTTTGCACGAACGCCATCGGGATCAGCAATAGCACCGAGACGATCAGCATGAATACCAGTATGCGTTCCGGGCCGATGCGATCGCCCAGCTTGCCCAGCCGCGGGGCGCTCATCAACGCCGCGACGCCGGGCACCGAGGCAATCAGCCCGCTGATAAACGCCAGATTGTGGGTGGCGCCGGCCAGATCGCGCACATACAGCGTCAGGATCGGCGCGATCGAGCCGGTGGCGATTTGGATGATCATGGTGGTGACGAACAGGCTGAGCACCAGCTTCGGGTTTTTCAGCG
The DNA here is from genome assembly GCF_900215445.1 of Serratia sp. JKS296. Taxonomy (NCBI): domain Bacteria; kingdom Pseudomonadati; phylum Pseudomonadota; class Gammaproteobacteria; order Enterobacterales; family Yersiniaceae; genus Serratia; species Serratia sp. JKS296. The sequence continues at coordinate 3,128,946 of NZ_OCMX01000001.1, read as the reverse complement.
AAGCGAACACCTGTTTTGCATGCAACATGTCGCGCTTTTGCACCGGGGTGAATTGTTCTTTGACATACAGCAACGTCAGCACGAAGCAGACGAACAGCACCGCGGCGGTGATATAAAACACCGGGCGCAGGCCGTATAAATCGGCCAGCAGCCCCCCGATCAGCGGGCCGACCAGCGCGCCTCCGACGCCGCCGGTAGACAGGGTGCCGAGCGCCCAGCCGCTGCGGTTGCGCGGCACCTGGGTGGCGATCAGCGCGTTGGCGTTGGGAATGAACCCGCCGAGCAGCCCCAGCACCGCACGCAGCGCGAGAAACTGCCAGACCGTTTGCGCCATGCCCATCAGCGCCATGACGATCGCCATACCGAGCGCCGAACGCAGCAACATCAGTTTGCGGCCGCGTCGGTCGGCCAGGGCGCCCCAGAACGGCGCGGCGATAGCGGAAAACAGGAAGGTGATGCTGAACAGCAGACCGGACCACATGTTGAGCGCCTGATGGCCGGTTACGCCCAGCGTCTCTACGTACAGCGGCAGAAACGGCATCACCAGGCTGAAGGCGGCGCCGGTGAGAAAGCATCCCAGCCAGGCGACGAAAAGGTTGCGTTTCCAGTTAACGGGTTCTGCTGCCGAAGCCATAAATGTCCATTGCCGAAAGGTGACGCGTTTTGCCGGTGGCAAAGATGAAGGGGCAAAACGTGAAAAGTTAGCCTGGTAAGTATGCGCCGCAAGCGCGGCGACGGCAAATGAGGGGACAAAGATTGGGCGAAAAATGAAATAAAGTTTTAAAAATGACGTTTAAACCTTATTCCGCGCTTGGCGCGCGGAATTTACAGCGTTTTATAAGCCGGCCAGCGCCTCGAAACCGGCAGCGGTGGTGGTGGCGCTAAAGTCGGTGACCTCGTAGTGGGCCACGGCGTTGAACGGATCTTCGGCCAGGATGGCGTCCAGTTGCGCACGCTCAATGCCTTTGGCCAGGATCACGCCGCCGGTGCGGGGATTCTTGCGGCCGGAAGCGACGAAGGTGCCGTCCTGAAAATATTTCTTAAGCCAGGCGATGTGCCCGTCAAGGTGGCTGTCGACGTCGGCGATCGGGCGATGGTAGGTCAGGCTGACAATGTACATAGCGGCTCCAGGGGGTGGCGGCAAAGGCATTACCATCCCACCCTCGCCGGCGATTCTCAAGAGGCACGCAATAAAAAACCCGCCGGCGGCGGGTTGGTTTTATCAGTAAAGCGAAGGCTCGCCTTCCGGGCGGGTCTTGAAGCGGCGATGCAGCCACATGTATTGATCCGGCGCCATCAGGATCTCTTTTTCCACCACTTTGTTCATGAAGGCGGCGGCGTCGAGTTCATTATCCAGCGGGAAGTTTTCCACCGCTGGCTGCATGATCAGTTCATACCCTTTGCCGTCCGGCAGGCGGCGCGGGGTGAACGGAATGATCGCCGGTTTACCCATTCGCACCAGCACATAGCTGCCGGTGGTGGTGGCGGCTTTGTCCACTGCGAACAGCGGCACGAAAACGCTGCTGCGCGGGCCGTAGTCGTGATCCGGCGCATACCAGATGATATCGCCCTGTTTCAGGGCGCGGATCATGCCTTTGACGTCCTTGCGATCCAGCATCGACTTGTTGGAACGCATGCGCCCCCAGGTTTGCAGCCAGTCCATCAGCTTGTTGTCGTGCGGGCGGTAAACGCCGATGCCCGGGTTGTGAATGCCGAAGATGCGCGCGCCCAGCTCCAGCGTCAAAAAGTGCAGGCCAATCAGCAGCACGCCCTGCTGGTTGTCGCGCGCTTTTTGGATATGCTCCAGGCCGCTGACCTTGAACCAGCGCTCGATGCGCCAGTTGGGCCAGAACCACGCCATGCCGGTTTCAAACAGCCCCATGCCGACCGATTCGAAATTCTTTACCACCAGCGCAGCGCGTTCGGCCTGCGGCATGTCGGGAAAACAGAGCTCGAGGTTGCGCTGGGCGATAGCGACGCGCCGCTTGAGAAAGCGCATGGAAAATCGCCCAATCGAGGTGCCGAGCCAGTAGATGACGGGGTAAGGCAGCAACACCAGCAGATACAGCAAGCCGATGCCGACCCAGGTCAGCCAGTAGCGCGGGTGCAATAAGGAGCGATTGAAAGTAGGAACTTGAGTCATGGGTTCTCTGTTTGAATACGGTTGTTTAAGTGTAATGACAGCGTCATCGCACGGTCTGGCAGCCGGGTGAACTCGGCGGCAAGGTTCGTTTCTGCCGTTTGTTTGCGACTATTGTGGCATTTTTCTGGCGATCCGGGAAAACACAACGCATTAAAATCCCTTTTTGAGCGTTAAATATGCATCGAATGCCGAATTTTTCCACAATCTTTCCTGCCAAAGATAATGGCGATATTATTGTCGGTAATTATTCAGAGGGTAAATATGTTGGCACCATGGATCAGTGCGGGGCTGCTGGTGTTGGGCGCGGCGGTCGGCAGCGTCGGCGCACATTTGCAGATGAACGCGATATTGGCGCTTGCCGGCGTGATGATGGCGCTCGGTATGGTGGCTTCCGCGTTTACCGAAGGCGGCGGACGCTGAACGGGGCGCTTGCGCCAGGGCTGCGCGGCGGCGGTTTTTCGGGTATGATGTGCGCCGCGCGCGGGCCTGCTGGCTGCGCGCGGTAATCAGTCACCTCCCGAAAGACAGGAAAGTACACCATGCCAGTGTTACATAACCGAATTTCTAATGAGGAACTGAAGGCGCGCATGCTGGCGGAAACCGAGCCGCGCACCACAGTTTCTTTTTACAAATACTTCTCCATCGACGATCCCAAGGCGTTTCGCGACAGCCTGTACATTCAGTTCGAAAAACTGAAGGTGTTCGGCCGCATCTACGTGGCGAAAGAGGGCATCAACGCGCAGATCAGCGTGCCGCAGCATCACTTCGACGCGTTCAAAGCCGCGCTGTTCGCCTCGCACCCGGCGTTGGATCAGGTCCGCCTGAATATCGCGCTGGAAGACGACGGCAAATCCTTCTGGGTGCTGCGCCTCAAGGTGCGTGAGCGCATCGTGGCCGACGGCATCGATGACGAGAGCTTCGATCCGAGCAACGTCGGCGAGTATCTGCAGGCCGAGCGCGTCAATCAGATGATCGACGATCCGAATACGGTATTTGTCGATATGCGCAACCACTATGAGTACGAAGTCGGCCACTTCGAAAATGCCATCGAGGTGCCGTCGGATACCTTCCGCGATCAGCTGCCGATGGCGGTGGAGATGCTGCAGGACAGCAAAGACAAGAATATCGTCATGTACTGCACCGGCGGCATTCGCTGTGAAAAAGCCAGCGCCTATATGCTGCACAACGGCTTTAAAAACATCTACCACGTGGAAGGCGGGATTATCGAGTACACCCGCAAAGCGAAAGAACAGGGGTTGCCGCTGAAGTTTATCGGCAAAAACTTCGTGTTCGATGAGCGCATGGGCGAGCGCATCTCTGACGATGTGATCGCCAACTGCCACCAGTGCGGCGCGCCGTGCGATACCCATACCAACTGCAAGAACGACGGCTGCCATCTGCTGTTCATTCAGTGCCCGAGCTGCGCCGCCAAGTTTGAAGGATGCTGTAGCGAGATTTGCCGCGAAGAGCTGAAGCTGCCGCGCGAAGAGCAGCGCGCGCGCCGTGCAGGCCGCGAAAATGGCGTCAAGATCTTCAATAAGTCGAAAGGCTTGCTGCAGACCACGATGCACATTCCGGCACCGGAAGAAGAAGGCCCAGCCCGCTGAGCCTGAGGAAATGAGAAGCCCGGCCGCCAAGCCGGGCTTTTTTTTATTTCTCGCGCACGCCTTCTACGGAGATGATCAGCTCAACGTCTTGCGACGCCGGGCCCAGATCGGTGGTAATGCCGAAATCTTTCAGCTTGATCTTGCCGTTGGCTTCAAAGCCGGCGCGGTAGCCGCCCCACGGATCGTTGCCCTGGCCAATCAGTTTGGCGTCCAGCGTGACGGGCTTGGTCACGCCGTTCAGCGTCAGGTTGCCGACCACCGCATAACCGTCGCCGCTTTTCTTCACTTCGGTGGATTCAAACTTGGCCTGTTTGTTCTTCTCCACGTTGAGGAACTCGGCGCTGCGCAGGTGCTTGTCGCGCTCGGCGTGGTTGGTGTCGACGCTGGCGGTATTGATGGTCACGTTAACCTTGTCCTTGGACGGATCTTTCTCGTCGAAGGTGAAGCCGCCGTCGAAGTCTTTAAAGCTGCCGTACAGCCAGCTGTAGCCCAGGTGCTGGATGCGGAACTCGATAAAGGCGTGCTGGCCCTGTTTGTCGATCTTGTAGTCCGCCGCCAGTGCGGAACCGGCGCTCAGCAGCAGGGCGCCTGCGGTCAGGCCCAATACGGTCTTTTTCAACATAGCAATCTCCATAAATCCAAAGGTTAATCGGCGCTGCTACCCAGCATCCGTTTCAAAGTGACATCACGATCGATAAAGTGATGTTTAAGCGCGGCCAGCCCGTGCAGTACCGAAAGCACTACCACGGCCCAGGCCAGGTAAAGGTGTATGGCGCCGGCGGTGTCGGCCTGTTCCGCCATGCCGGTGACGGTGGCGGGCACGTCGAACCAGCCGAATACGCTGATCGGTTGGCCGTCGGCGGTGGAGATCAGATAGCCGCTGATCAGAATGCCGAACAGCACGGCATACAGCGCCAGATGCGCGAGAATAGCGCTGACGCGAGTGAGGCGGCCATAGCTGGCCAGAGGTTTGGGCGGCGGCGAGACAAAGCGCCAGACCACGCGGATCACCATCACGATGAACAGCAGCGTGCCGATGCTTTTGTGGATCTCCGGCGCCTGATGGTACCAGACGTCGTAATAGCCCAGCGTGACCATCCACAGGCCAAGTGCGAACATGCCGTACACCGTCAGCGCCACCAGCCAGTGGATCAACACTGACACATGGCCGAAACGATCGGCGGTATTTTTCCAGAGCATCCTGTTTCCTTCGATTACCGATTGGCTGGCTGCAATAATTAAACTTTAGGAAACATAAAATCAATAATAAATTTAACTATGTTACTTCTTAGAAATATTAGTCAGTGAATTTGTTTGAGATGTTCGGGCTTCATCAGATAAATCGTTGAAGATGATATTATTTCCCTCACGGGGCGGTTATGCTAGTTGTTGAAAATTAGGCTTATTATCTATTAATGTCAGCTTTTGTCATTTTACGTAAATCGCCCATGAGTTGCTCGGTGGAATTATTTGTTGGCAAAGGTTATGCCTATTTCTTGCGGCAAAGAGCAGGGCGGAAAGATTAATTTTTTCGAACGGTTAGGCGAAATACTCTGCGGCGTGACGGTGGATTTTGCTACCATTAGCGCCAAGAGTCGGCTCTTGGTGGCCGGTTAACCCAGTGAAATAACAAGGAAACGTCATGGGCCGAACCCGCGTGACCGACAGCAGCCTGCGTCTGGCCGTCCTGCTGGCGATGTTGGTGATCATTTTGGCCGGGGTGAAAGCCGCCGCTGACATCGTGGTGCCGTTTTTGCTGGCGATATTTCTCGCCATGGTGTTGAACCCGCTGGTGGCGATGCTGGAACGCAAGCGGGTGCCGCGTATCGTCGGGGTGACGCTGCTGGTGACGGCGGTGATCGTGGTCGTGATGCTGTTTATCGGCATGCTGGGCGCTTCGCTCAATGAGTTCGCCCGCTCGCTGCCGCAGTACCGCGGCATGATGATCGAGAAGTTGCGCGAGCTGCAGCATTACGCCGATCGCTTCAATATCAGCCTCTCCAGCGAAGCGATGCTGCAGTATGTCGATCCGAGCGCGGCGATGAATTTGGTCACCCGCATGCTGGGGCACCTGTCTGGCGCCATGACCAACGTCTTCCTGCTGCTGATGACCGTGGTGTTTATGCTGTTTGAAGTGCAGCTGCTGCCGTATAAGCTGCAGCAGGCGCTGGATAAGCCGAACGAGGGGCTCGCCGCGATGCGGCGGGCGTTGGACGGCGTGACGCGCTATCTGGTGATTAAAACCATCATCAGCCTGGCCACCGGGGTGATTGTCTGGATCTTCCTGGCGGCGGTCGGCGTGCGCTTCGCTTTTATCTGGGGGCTGCTGGCGTTTCTGCTCAACTACATTCCCAACATTGGCTCGGTATTGGCCGCCATTCCGCCGCTGATTCAGGCGCTGTTGTTCAACGGGCTGGGCGATGCGCTGGTGGTGGCGGGCGGCTTTATCGCTGTCAACATGGTGATCGGTAATATCCTCGAACCACGGGTGATGGGGCGCGGGCTGGGGCTGTCGACGCTGGTGGTGTTCCTGTCGCTGATCTTTTGGGGCTGGCTGCTCGGCCCGGTGGGCATGTTGCTGTCGGTGCCGCTGACGATCGTGGCGCGCATCGCGCTGGAGACTACCGAGGGCGGCTATCGGCTGGCGGTTATCCTGGGGGACGGCCGCCCGCCGCGTCAGCCTCCGGCGGCGCCGGAGTGAGGAAGATCTTGCCGTTCACACCGGGCTGCGTGGCGTGCTGCAGCGCCGTTGCGTACTGATGCAAAGGATAAATCGCGGCGGGTGGGCGCAAAGCCAGCTGGCCGCGCCGCAGCAGCTGGAATAGCTGATAAAACGCCATCTGCCACTGCGCCGGCGCCGCCTGTGCGTTCCATTTGCGCAGGTGGAACAGCGAAGCGCGCAGCTTTAACTCGTCCACCACGCGCCGCCAGTCTACCTGGCGGCCGCTCAGCAGGCCCAGCGCCACAAAATCGCCGCCGGTGCGGACCGCCTGCGCCAGCTGCAATCCGTCTTCCCCACCGATGCAGTCGATGGCCGCACGGGCGCCAAAATTCGTCATTTCCACCAGCTGAGGTGCTTCGATAACGCGCCAGGCGCCGGCGGCCAGTAACGCCTGGCGATGAGCGGCGTTGCGCACCACGACCGCCAGACGAATGCCGCGCAGCGCCGTCAGCTGCGCCAGCAGCAGGCTGACAGCGGAGCCGCCGCCGTTGATCAGCAGTACGTCGCCGGCGTTGAGCGGCAGCCATTGCGTCAACAGCACCCAGCAGGTGAGCGGGTTGATATAGATTTGCGCTGCGCAGGCGTCGTCAATGTCATCCGGCACCCAGACCACCCGAGTCTCAGGCAGCGTGACGAAGGTTTGCCAACTGCCGTCACCCGCTACCGCCAGCGCGCGTCGGTCCGTTGAATGCCCATTCTGCGGATTGACGATGACGCCCACGCCTTCATATCCCGGCACCTGCGGCAGGGCGATGCGGTGCGCGTATTGGCCGTGGATCGGGATCAGATCGGAAGGGTTGATCGGGGCATAGCGCATCTGCAATAACTGCTGTCCGGGGCGCAGCAGCGGTCTGCTCATCTGCTGCAATTCCAGCACCTGGGCGGGATCGCCGAAGCGGTTGAAGCTCAATCGGGGAAATAACGGCGGCATGGATTACATGACGAAGAAGAAATAGACATCCAACGCCAGCAGCACCAGCCACAGACAAAGGTAAAGCACCAGGTGCTCACGCACATTGTTGACGATAGCCGCCAGTATTCGGTTTAACATTTCAGCCGCCTGAAGAGAAGGACCCTTGATTATAGTCCTTTTCTCGACGTCTTTTACAGCGCGCCGCGCGTGTGCGCTGGAAGAGCGGCGATAAAAAAGCCTGCGTTATCGCAGGCTTGATGTTATACCGCCAGCAGCGCCAGCGGCGTCGAATTTGTTGGCGTGCTCGGCGGGTAGAAATAGCGCAGCACGTTATACAGCGAGTAGAACTCCAGCCGGTTGCGCGCGTTGATCTTCTCCGTGATGTGACGCTTGTGCACGTACACCGTATGCGAGCTGATCTGCAGCTTTTTCGCGATGCGGTAGTTGGGCATCTCCGCCATCCAATATTTCATTACCGTCAGTTCCTGCGGGCTGAACAGGGAACGCTCTTCGCCGTCATCGGCCAGCGCCAGCGGATTTTCGCGCAGCGTGCGTAAGGTGAGCGGCAGAATGCTTTTATTGAACAGAAAGGCATTATCGGCGATGCGCATTGGCGCTTCGCTGTAAGGGTAAGGCGTATCGAGATAAATAAACAGCAAGGCAGACTGGCTGGCTTCCATAAATGCCAGCAGCTGTGCGTCCGCTTCGTTATAGCGGCATTGGTTGCTGAGGTTCACCAGAATGTGGCTCGGCTGAAAGCTGGACAACAGTGGCGTAGCGTACTCAATGCTGTGGCAGCACTTGATCGTCGTAATCCCACTATCAGCAAAGTAGCTGGCTATACCGACCCGGGTGAAGCAGCATTCGTCCACGACAAGTAGTTTCATGGTGACGTCCTTGTTGAAAGCCGATGGAGCATATCTTCTGTAAAATAGGACTTACACTGCAAGTGTTCAATTCGGAAATTCAAATGCTGAATGCAAGAAATTTCCGTTATCAGAATTTTTACTTGGTATTTAAAAGAGTTAGCAGGTTAATAAATTGTAACCGCCAGATTTCGCTGTCCAGGGCTCGACGGGAACGTGGACAGCGAAATCCTCCGCTCAGCTAAATCGCTTCAGACCAAAGCTGGAGAGGTCAACCGGCGGCGCTTTGTCCTGCGCGAACAGCGCGGCGATCTCGCCCAGAGCGCTGGCGAACTTGAAGCCGTGGCCGCTCAATCCGCTGATGACCATCAGGCGATCGCAATCCGGCAGCGTATCGATAATAAAGTCTTCGTCAGGGCTCATATCATAACTGCAGGCTTCGCCGTGTAAACATACGCCTACACCCGGCAAAAATTGCCGCAGGAAGGAGAAAACTTCCGTGCCGTCGCTGGCGTAGCTGCCGAAGGGCTTGCGCTGCTCGGGGGCATCCATCGGCTGGCCGCCGTCGTGTTTGCCCACTTTCAGGCCATCGTTATCCGCCGGGAAACCGTAATAGTGCGTGCCGTCCTGCGCTTCGACGGTAAAGGCCGGGAAGCGATTGTTCACGCTGTAGCGGCCGTCCGCCTGATGCCAGGAGAATACCTTGCGCAATGGCGCGATCGGCAGCTGCGGCAACAGCGCCTTCACCCAGGTGCCTGCGGTGACCACCGCTTTTCGCGCCGTGAAACGCCCTTCGTCGGTGACGACCTCAACGCCGCCATCAATGGGGTTAACCGCGCTGACCGGGCAGTTGAACAGCTGGCTGCAGCCGGCCTCTTTCGCCAGTTTGATCAGGCTGGCAACCGCCAGTTCGGAGCGCAGGAAGCCGGCGTCCGGCTCGAAGACACCGACGTAACCTTCCGGCGCGCGGAATTCCGGCCAGCGTTGAGCGATCTGTTCGGCGCTGAGGGTTTGCGCATTAAGGCGAAACTTTTGCGCGCTCTGCTGAGCATTGCGAATGAATTCGGAGTGCTGCGGCCCCAGGTTTAGCACGCCGCACGACTGGAACAGTTCTTCACCGGATTGTTGAATCAGCGCATTCCACAGCGCCTGTGCGCGCAGCACCAGCGGCACGTACTTTTCACCTTCGCCGTAAGCGTGACGAATAATGCGGGTATCGCCGTGATGGCTGCCGTTGCGGTGTGGAGGAATGGCGCTGTCGATCATCAGCGCTTTCAAGCCGGCCCGGGTAGCGTAATACCCTGCCGCCGCGCCGACTGAACCGCTGCCCACCACAATCAAATCATATTCCACGTGCCCACCCTCTCTGATAGCGATTTCTTATCGCCCCATGATAAAAGGTTGGCGAGCGCAATGCACTGATTGAACGGCGAAAGGCGAAGAAAAGGCGCCGGGATCGATCACGGCGCCTTAGGGGTTAGGGGACGATGTATCAATGTTTTCTGCGATCAAGATCCTGGTAATCCGTAGCTTCAATCTTGGCGATGCCGGCCTCTAAGATATTGATTAATTGACGGGCGACATCTGTAGTGAGCCAAAGCGTTCGGTCTACTTGGGCTTCTTCGGGCGTTTGGTCTAGTGAAGACAGGTAATGAAGGCGTATCATCATGGCGTCGTAAACGTCGACAGTACTGATATCCCAACCGACAAGCGGGTGCGTCTGAATTACTTCATCATTTCTGTCCATAAAGACCCCTTATTGAGTAGTAACTACCGTGAGTGACTAACGAGGATCAATGCGGCTCATCATCATGAGAGCAATTACAGTATACGCATCCGCTTTCATCGGTGGAGGGGGTTGTCACCGAAATTTGCAAAATAAATATTTATTTGAACAATTATTCTACAAATTTGTATGTGCGCAGTGGATGAGTCAAGCGCAGCGCGTTATTCCGCGTCGGCAGGTGGCGATGCGCCGTGCAGACATTTTTCCAGCTCTTCGGCCAAATGGGCGAAATGCTTTTGCGTTTCGGCATCACGATTCTGGCTGTGCGATTCCAGCTTCAGGCTGTGGATCAGCCGTTGGTTGGCTTTGTCATCCAGGCTGAAGGCCAGATAAGAGAAAGCCACTTCCAGTACGTTCAAGCGCCTTTTCTGATCGGCAATCAGCGCCAGCAGTTCGCCAAACGTCATTGCGTCTTCGGATTTCACCTTGTCCGGGGCCATGCTTACTCCTTTGCGTTAAATACAGCGCTGAGGCAGATTTTGTTTCAGAGTAAGGGTAAGCGATGAATGGGCAGGGCGCCAGAAACAAAAAAGCCGGAGAGCGACCCCCGGCAAAAACAGCATTGCAGTGTTATTCTGCGCTAAACCATTCGTCTGCGCTTTCCCAGGTTTCCTGAAGGATTTCCTCAATCAGATCCCGGTCGGTTTTGGCGCCCCCCAGCACGGAGAGCCCGTTGGCGCCGGCATAACGTACGTGCACGACGGCGTCTGGAAACTGGCGGTTGACCCGCTTGCCCAGTTCACCGGTCAGCGCCTCAATGGCGCCCGCCGGCAGCGGCCGGGTTTTATCTATAGTGACTTCAACACGCATAATTGCCCCCGAAGCGATTTACTGTTTATTTATACAGTTAACCGAGTGCGGGGGCAAGAGGGCGAAGCAAAAATATCAGTCTTTCAGCGACCAGTTCAGGGTTTCACCCGCCAGGAAGGGGATCACGGATTCATTGCCGAGGGTAATCTCTTCCGGCTGGGTGGTTGGCACGCGCTGCAGTTCGATGAAGTCTTCGTTGAGCGGCAGGCCATAGAAGCGCGGGCCGTTGAGCGAGCAGAAGGCTTCGAAGTGCTCCAGTGCGCCTAGCTGTTCGAAGACCGCTGCGTAAGCCGGGATGGCATTCGGCGCGTTGAAACAGCCGGCGCAACCGCAGCTGGACTCTTTGCGATGCTTGAGGTGCGGCGCGGAGTCGGTGCCAAGGAAGAAGCGATCCGAGCCGCTGGCGACCGCCTGACGCAGCGCTTCCTGGTGGACATTGCGCTTGAGGATCGGCAGGCAGAACAGGTGCGGGCGAATGCCGCCGACCAGCATGTGGTTGCGGTTGAACATCAGGTGCTGCGGCGTGATGGTGGCGCCGAGGAAACGATTGCCTGCCTGCACGTATTGCGCCGCTTCTTTGGTGGTGATGTGCTCGAAGACGATCTTCAGCTCAGGGAACTGTTGGCGAATCGGTTCCATCACCTGCTCGATAAAGCGCGCCTCGCGGTCGAAGATATCGACGGAAGGATCGGTCACTTCGCCGTGGATCAGCAATGGCATGCCGATTTTTTGCATCTGCTCGAACAGCGGGTAAATACCGGTCACGTCGCTGACGCCGTGGCTGGAGTTGGTGGTGGCGTTGGCCGGATACAGCTTGGCGGCAGTAAACACCCCTTGTTCGAAGCCGTTGACCAGTTCACTGGCCGCCAGGGAGTTGGTCAGGTAGCAGGTCATCAGCGGAGTGAAATTGTGACCCTGCGGAACCGCCGCCAGAATGCGATCGCGGTAGGCGCGCGCGGCGGCCACGGTCGTTACGGGCGGAACCAGGTTCGGCATCACGATCGCCCGGCCAAATACCTGACTGGTATAGGGCACCACCGTTTTCAGCATTTCATCGTCACGCAGGTGGATATGCCAGTCGTCTGGGCGGCGGATTTTCAGAACTTGAGGTTGTGCGGTCATCTAGCTAGGCTCCGGCGGTCAAATACGTCTAATGAAAAGCGAATAATGGGTTTATTCACGCCGGGGTGTAAGGATAAGCGGAAAGTGCCGCAGATGCATCTGTTTGTTGGCGACAAGTTGAAATCAATAGCGCGGCGGGCGCATAGTAACCGGGATTTCAACGATGCCGACGCCAATACCGTCGACCTTCATCAAGTGGAAAGGGAGAAAGCAATGGAAGTACGCGTTATCGCCACCCTGCAAGCGAAAGCGGGATTTGAAGCCGCCGTCAGCGAAGCGGTGCACGACATTATCGAGCCGAGCCGCCAGGAGTTGGGCAACCTGCAATATGACTTGCATCGCGATCTGGAAAAACCGGGCGTTTTCGTGTTCTTTGAGCGTTGGGCCAGCAGCGAAGCGCTGGATAAGCATAATGAGACGGCGCATTTTCAGCAGTTCGTCAGCCGGCTTGACGGCAAGTTGGATGTTCTGGACATCAAAAAACTGAAGAAGATCGCCTGAGGACGTTACAGGCAAGAAAAAACCCGCCGATGGCGGGTTTTTTTAGGGTTGCAGATTAACTTATTCGTTAACCGGCTGTGGTTTGGTGGCCGGCGCGGTCGCCTGGCTCACCGCCGAATGGCCGCCTGCGGAGCCTTTGCCTTCAAAGTTGAAGGAAGGGCGCTGCCAGTCGCTGTGCTTGCGTTCTTCCGGCACATAGGCCGGCGCAGGCGCTTTGGTCATCGGCGCAGTGGCGATGTGTTTGTACAGCGCGTCCTGCACGGCTTTCACCGGCGCCGGCTGCTGAGCAACCACTGGCGCAGGGGCTTTTTCCACCGGAGCGGCTTCCACGGCTGCCGCCGCAGGTGCGGCTTCTACTTCTGCCATTGGCGTTTCTTCCGCTGGCGTGGCTTCTACCACCGGTGCAGTTTCGACCACAGGCTCGTCTTCCGCTAGCGCAGGTTCAACCACTGGCTCTACAGCTACGGTTTCAGCTACCGGCTCGGCTTCCACTGCAGGGGCAGTCTCTTCCGCTTTCGGCTGTTCAACTGCAACAGTTGCCGGGGCGGTTTTCACCGGCGCCGGGATTTCCTCGGCCGGGATAGCCACGACAGGCGCTACGGCTGCAGCTTCTTCCGTTACGGTAACGGCAGCAGTTTCAACGGCGGCTTCTGGCGCAGGCGGGTTGATGCTGGCCGCCACCTGGGTTTCTTCCACGGCAACGTTGTGCTGTTCAACCGCGGCAGCGACAACCGGTGCCGCAGCCTGTTCTACGGCTTCGGTCTGCACTTCGGCTTCTTCAATCTGAGCGACCGGGTAGCTTACCCAGACTTTGCCCGATGCCATTTCCGGCGAAGCGAACGCGCCCGCCAGCGGCATTGGAGATTGCAGCGGGTAACGTTCATCGCGGTAACGACGGCGGCGCTGGCCACTGACGCGCAGGTGGCGCGGTGAACGGCGGGAACGGCGCGGCATGCCTTCGCCGTTGCCGCGGCTTTCGCCCTGGGCATCGTCTTCCGGCTGTGCGGCAACGGTTTCCGGCAGCAGCTTGACGCTGTCGTCGGCGGTCGGCTGCGCGTCTTCGGCTTTCGCTACCGGCGCTTTCGGCGCCAACAGCTCTTCCGCTGCGCGCTGCAGCTCTTCTTCGGCAGACAGGATACGCACTTTCTGCGTCAGCGTGCGGCGCTGACGGCGCTGCATGTTCTGCTGCTGGCGTTCTTCCTGTTCTTCGTCGGTGCTCTCGACCGCTTCAACGCTTTCCAGCGCTTTCACTTCCTGCTGAGCCTGACGTTTCTCTTCCTGACGGCGACGCTGGCGTTCAGCGCGCTGCTCACGGCGTTGCTGCTGATCTTCGCGCGGCGCTTTAGCGCCTTCTTCTGAAGCGGTTTCCTCCGCTACCGGCGCGTTCTGCTGCTGGTTGCGGCGGTTACGGCGCTGCTCATCGCGGGACTCACGCGATTCACGGCCTTCACGGTTCTCACGCGGTTCACGGTTGTCGCGCTCGCGATTGTCACGGCCTTCACCGCGCTCTTTACGCTCGCCGCGTTCCGGACGATCGCCACGGTCGCTACGCTCACCGCGCTCTTTACGGCCGGTGCCTTGACGGCGCTGACCGCGACGATCCTGACGACGGTTTTCACCGTTGCTTTCCGCCTTCGGCGCTTCGGCTGGTTTGGCTTCTTCGACGGCAGGTTGCTCTTCACCGGCGAACAAGTTCTTCAGACCACCGAACAGGCGACCCAGGAAGCCCGGCTTGGCGGCGGCCGGCGCTGCGGCTTTCGCCTTGGCGGCTGCAGCGGCAGGCTTGGCCACGGCGACGGGTTCTTCAGCCGGCGGCGGCGCATCGGCGGACAGCGAGAAGGAAGCCAGGGCCGGTTGCTCCGGACGCTTGCGCTCCATCGGCGCGTCTTCCAGCGGGCGCTCCATGTCTTCTTCGTGCAGCTTCGGCAGCAGGTAGCTGAGGGTAGAGGTTTCCTCGCCCTTGCGCACGCGCAGCACCGAGTAGTGCGGGGTTTGCATTTCATCGTTCGGCACGATGACGGCTTTCACGCCACCCTGACGTTTTTCGATCGCGCTGACCGATTCGCGCTTTTCGTTCAACAGGTACGAAGCGACCTGAACCGGCACGATAGCGTGAACTTCTTTGGTGTTTTCCTTCAGCGCTTCTTCTTCGATCAGGCGCAGAATGGACAGCGCCAGCGATTCGTTGTCGCGAATGGTGCCGGTGCCGTTACAGCGTGGGCACACGTGATGGCTGGACTCGCCCAGCGACGGGCTGAGGCGCTGACGCGACATTTCCAGCAGGCCGAAGCGGGAGATGCGGCCGATTTGGATGCGCGCGCGGTCTTGGCGCACGGCGTCACGCAGGCGGTTTTCCACTTCGCGCTGATGGCGAACCGGCGTCATGTCGATGAAGTCGATGACGATCAGGCCGCCGAGGTCGCGCAGGCGCAGTTGGCGAGCGATCTCGTCCGCCGCTTCCAGGTTGGTGTTGAACGCCGTCTCTTCGATGTCGCCGCCGCGGGTTGCACGCGCGGAGTTGATGTCGATGGCGGTCAGCGCTTCGGTGCTGTCGATGACGATCGAGCCGCCGGACGGCAGGCGCACTTCGCGCTGGAAGGCGGATTCGATCTGCGATTCGATCTGATAGTGGCTGAACAGAGGAATTTCACCGCTGTACAGTTTGATTTTGCTGCTGAAATCCGGGCGGCCCAGCGCAGCGATGTGCTCTTTGGCCAGATCGAGAATTTTCGGGTTGTCGATCAGGATTTCGCCGATGTCCGGGCGCAGGTAATCGCGGAAGGCGCGCACGATAACGTTGCTTTCCTGGTGGATCAGGAACGGCGCAGAGCGGCCTTCGGCGGCTTTTTTAATCGCTTCCCAGTGCTTCAGGCGGAAGGAGAGATCCCACTGCAGCGCGTCGGCGGATTTGCCTACGCCCGCGGTGCGAACGATCAGGCCCATGCCGTCCGGCAGTTGCAGCGAAGAGAGCGCTTCTTTCAGCTCGGTGCGATCGTCGCCCTCGATGCGGCGAGAAATACCGCCGGCGCGCGGGTTGTTCGGCATCAGCACCAGATAACTGCCCGCCAGACTGATGAAGGTGGTCAAGGCGGCGCCTTTGTTGCCACGTTCTTCTTTGTCTACCTGAACGATGACTTCCTGGCCTTCGCGCAGCACATCTTTGATGTTCGGGCGACCATGGGAAGAGTAATTGCTAGGGAAGTATTCGCGGGCGATTTCTTTAAGGGGGAGGAAACCATGTCGTTCTGCGCCGTAGTCCACGAACGCTGCTTCAAGACTTGGTTCAATGCGGGTGATTTTGCCTTTGTAAATATTCGCTTTTTTCTGCTCATGACCCGGACTTTCAATATCCAAATCATACAGCCGCTGTCCATCTACGAGGGCAACACGCAACTCTTCCTGCTGAGTTGCGTTAATCAACATTCTTTTCATCTTAACTTACTCGTTATTTTTACATTATCGACAAAGCTGCGGGCAAAATAACCTCATGGCCGGAGTTAAACCGAAAGCCCCGTGTCTTCTCGCAAAGTCGTCAACCTCACGGTTGTCGCCTGCATAGGGGCGCATTATCTCGGTAAGCCTGCTTTTCTTTGTGAAAGACAGCACTTTTACTAGGGGAATAGCCTCTGATTTACGTCGACAGATCTGATTCCATTTGCCGGCCAAGCTGCAACCCGCAGCCCGCTAATTGTTTGATTTCGCATTACGTCTTACGCCATTGCTGCGTTTTTGCGCGATCAGACAAATTTTATAATTCCACCGTTTTCCCTGTTTAACGAGAATCAACGCGGAAAGTGACTGCATTATTCCACTGCTGATGCCGTTATAGCAAGGTGACTTTTCCTTAACTGCGGAAGAAATCGCAAACGTTCAAATCGGCTTGCTGCCTTATTGTCCGCTGGGGTTTCGCCCGCCGTCAGAGAGACAGTTAAGCACAGAAAAAGATGTGGCGCTATTCACGCGCTCTATTTAGAATCCCGCACCATGAAAACGAACAATCCAGCAGTACAATTCATCACGATTTCCGACGACGAAGCCGGTCAGAGAATCGACAACTTTCTGCTCGCTCGCCTGAAAGGCGTGCCGAAGAGCATGATTTATCGCATCGTGCGTAAAGGCGAGGTGCGGGTCAATAAAGGGCGCATCAAGGTTGAATACAAATTGGCGGCTGGCGACGTGGTGCGCGTGCCGCCGGTGCGGGTGGCCGAGCGCGAAGAGACGCCGGTGTCGGCCAAGCTGGATAAGGTGGCCGCGCTGGCCGACTGTATTTTGTATGAAGACGACCACCTGCTGATCCTCAACAAGCCTTCCGGCACCGCAGTGCACGGCGGCAGCGGCCTGAGCTTCGGCGTGATCGAAGGGCTGCGCGCGCTGCGCCCGGAAGCCCGCTTCCTGGAGCTGGTGCATCGCCTGGATCGTGACACCTCCGGCGTGTTGTTGGTCGCCAAAAAACGTTCCGCGCTGCGTTCGCTGCATGAGCAACTGCGGCTGAAAGGCATGCAGAAAGATTATCTGGCGCTGGTGCGCGGCCAATGGCAATCGCACTGCAAGGCCGTACAGGCGCCGCTGCTGAAAAATATTTTGCAAAGCGGTGAACGCATCGTGCGCGTCAACAGCGAAGGCAAGCCTTCGGAAACCCGCTTCAAGGTGGAAGAGCGTTACGAATTCGCCACCCTGGTGAAGGCTAGCCCAATCACCGGGCGTACCCACCAGATCCGCGTGCACACTCTGCATGCCGGGCACCCGATCGCCTTTGACGACCGCTATGGCGACCGCGAGTTCGATCGCCAACTGGCGGGTACCGGCCTGAAGCGGCTATTCCTGCACGCCGCTGCGCTGCGCTTCGAGCATCCGGCCACCGGCGAAACGATGCGCATCGAAGCGCCGATGGACGAAGAACTGCGCCACTGTCTGCAGGTGCTGCGCCGGCAGGCCGCCAAATAATCCGCGTCAGACCAGCGGGTTGATGCCTTCAGCCCGCAACATCTCCAACAGCGCGATCAACGGCAGGCCTATCAGGGCGTTCGGATCCCGGCCTTCCAGCCTGTCGAACAGCGCGATCCCCAATCCCTCGCTCTTGAAACTGCCTGCGCAGTTCAGCGGTTGCTCCAGACGTACATAGGCGGCTATCTCCGCTTCGCTCAGCGCGCGAAAATGCACGTGAAACGGCTCGCACAAAGCTTGCAGCTGCTTGCTGCGGCCGTTGTACAGCGCCAGGCCGGTATAGAAAGTCACGGCTTGGCCACTGGCCTGCCGCAGCTGCGCCCGGGCGTTTTCCTCGGTATGGGGCTTGCCGGTGATGTTGCCATCGATCACGCAGACCTGATCGGAGCCGATGATCAGATGCTCGGGATAGGCGAGGGCCAACGCCTGAGCCTTCGCCGCCGCCAGGCGCAGCACCAGCGCTTCCGCGCTTTCGCCGGGCAAGGGGGTTTCATCCACCTCCGGCGCGGCGCAGTCGAACGGCAGCTGCAGCTTCTCCAGCAGCATTTTTCGATAGGGGGAGGTGGAGGCTAAAAGCAATCTCTGCATAATTTTTTTCGCAAACCGTAGCGTAAATGGGTACGGCATTTTAAACTGTCGGCCGCTGTGGAAGCGAATATTGGTGAAAGGAGCCGTTTTACGGCCTTTTTCTTTGACTCTATGTCGTTACAAAGTTAATATGCGCGCCCTATGCAAAAGGTAAAATTACCCTTGACCATTGATGCGGTACGTACCGCTCAGAAACGCCTGGACTATGCTGGTGTCTATGCGCCTGAGCAGGTTACTCGTGTTGCCGACTCCGTGGTCAGTGTGGACAGTGATGTCGAGGTGTCGTTGTCGTTTAATATCGACAATCAACGCCTCGCGGTGATAACAGGGCATGCGGACGTCACGGTAACGTTGATGTGCCAACGCTGTGGAGTCCCGTTCGAACATCAGGTTCACACAACGTATTGTTTTAGCCCGGTCGTCAATGATGAGCAGGCTGAGGCATTACCGGAAGCGTACGAACCGATCGAAGTTGACGAGTTTGGCGAAGTCGATCTGTTGGCAATGATTGAAGACGAAATTATTCTTTCACTGCCTGTCGTTCCGGTACATGAATCTGAACACTGTGAAGTGTCCGAAGCGGACATGGTATTTGGCCAACTGCCTCCTGAGGCGGAGAAACCGAATCCGTTTGCCGTATTAGCCAGTTTAAAGCGTAAGTAATTGAGGAGTAAGGTCCATGGCCGTACAACAGAATAAACCAACCCGTTCCAAGCGTGGCATGCGTCGTTCTCACGATGCTCTGACCACGACTACTCTGTCTGTAGACAAAGTATCCGGTGAAACTCACCGTCGTCACCACATCACTGCCGACGGTTTCTACCGCGGTCGCAAGGTTATCGGCTAAGTAGCGATACCTTGACTCGTCTAACCCTGGCGTTAGATGCAATGGGCGGGGACTTCGGTCCCTGCGTCACAGTGCCTGCTTCGTTGCAGGCACTGGCCTCTAATTTACAGCTTCATCTCCTGCTGGTCGGCAATCCCGACGTCATCTCTCCCTTGCTTGCCCACGCCGATCCGGTTCTTCTGGAGCGTCTGCAAGTCGTGCCCGCCGAGTCCGTGATCGCCGGCGACGCCAAACCTTCACAAGCGATACGCGCCAGCCGCGGCACGTCGATGCGCATTGCGCTCGAGCAGCTCAGCAGCGGAAACGCGCAGGGGTGCGTCAGCGCCGGCAATACCGGTGCGCTGATGGGATTGGCGAAGCTGTTGGTCAAGCCGCTGGAAGGCATTGAGCGCCCGGCGCTGATGACGGCGATCCCGAATCAGCAACGCAGCAAAACCGTGGTGCTGGATCTCGGCGCCAACGTCGAGTGCGACAGCACCATGCTGGTGCAGTTTGCCGTGATGGGTGCGGTGATGGCGGAAGAGGTGATCGGCATTGCGCAACCGCGGGTGGCGCTGCTGAATATTGGCGAAGAAGAGACCAAAGGCCTGGATAATATCCGCGAAGCGGCCGCTGTGCTAAAAAATACTCCGGCAATCAACTATATTGGTTACCTGGAAGGAAACGAACTGCTCACCGGCAAGACCGACGTGTTGGTTTGCGATGGCTTCGTGGGCAACGTCACCCTGAAAACCATGGAAGGGGTGGTCAGGGTGTTCTTATCGCTGTTGAAATCGTCCGGCGACGGAAACAAGCGAGCGTGGTGGTTGAAATTGTTGGGCCGTTGGTTGCAAAAACGGGTGGTTAAGCGGTTCGGCCACCTGAACCCCGACCAGTATAATGGCGCATGTCTGTTAGGATTGCGCAGCACCGTAGTCAAGAGCCACGGCGCTGCGAACCCTCACGCGTTTGCAGTCGCAATCGAACAGGCTGTGCAGGCGGTGCAGCGGCAAGTCCCGGAAAGGATTGCTGCGCGCCTTGAGGCTGTATTACCTAAGAGTGACTGATCGTACATGTATACAAAGATTCTCGGTACGGGGAGTTATTTGCCCGTACAAGTGCGCACCAATGCTGATTTGGAAAAAATGGTGGATACCTCTGACGAATGGATCGTCACGCGTACCGGTATCCGCGAACGTCGCATCGCCGCTGCGGATGAAACCGTTGCGACGATGAGCTTCCAGGCCGCTGAGAACGCGCTGGAAATGGCAGGTGTGGCTAAAGAAGACATTGGGCTTATCATCGTGGCGACCACCACGACCACTCACGCGTTCCCGAGCGCGGCGTGCCTGGTGCAGCAAATGCTGGGCATCAAAGACTGCGCGGCGTTCGATCTGGCTGCGGCCTGCGCCGGCTTTACTTATGCGCTCAGCGTGGCCGATCAGTACGTGAAAAACGGCGCGGTCAAACATGCGCTGGTTATCGGCGCGGACGTCTTGTCGCGCACGCTCGATCCTGAAGATCGCGGCACCATCATCCTGTTTGGCGATGGCGCGGGTGCGGTGGTGCTTGGGGCGTCTGAAGAGCCGGGCATTCTGTCTACCCATCTGCATGCCGACGGCAGCTACGGCAACCTGCTGACGCTGCCGTACAAGGATCGCCAGAATCAAGACAAGCCGGCCTATGTCACCATGGCGGGCAACGAAGTCTTCAAGGTTGCGGTCACCGAACTGGCGCGCATCGTCGACGAGACGTTGCAGGCCAACAACATGGACCGCAGCGAGCTGGATTGGCTGGTGCCGCACCAGGCCAACCTGCGCATCATCAGCGCAACGGCGAAAAAACTGGGCATGGGGATGGACAAAGTGGTGGTGACGCTCGATCGTCACGGCAACACCTCTGCCGCCTCGGTGCCTTCCGCACTGGACGAAGCCGTGCGCGACGGGCGAATTCAGCGTGGTCAACTGGTGCTGTTGGAAGCCTTCGGCGGCGGCTTTACCTGGGGCTCGGCGCTGGTTCGTTTCTGATTTGGACAGGAAGAAAAAATGACGCAATTTGCTTTTGTTTTCCCGGGCCAGGGGTCGCAGACCGTTGGCATGCTGGCCGAGTTGGCCGCACAGTTCCCGATCGTCGAAGAAACCTTCGGCGAGGCTTCTTCCGCCCTGGGTTACGACCTGTGGCAGCTGGTGCAGCAAGGTCCGGCGGAAGAACTGAACAAAACCTGGCAGACCCAACCGGCTCTGTTGGCCGCTTCGGTGGCGATTTTCCGCGTGTGGCAGCAGCAGGGCGGTAAAGCGCCTGCGCTGATGGCTGGCCACAGCCTGGGCGAGTACTCGGCGCTGGTCTGCGCCGGCGTGCTGGACTTCAAGGCGGCGATCCGTCTGGTCGAACTGCGCGGCAAGCTGATGCAGGAAGCGGTGCCGGAAGGCACCGGCGCGATGTACGCCATCATCGGTCTGGACAACGACGCGATCGCCAAGGCGTGTGAAGAGTCCGCACAGGGGCAGGTGGTTTCTCCGGTCAACTTCAACTCGCCGGGCCAGGTGGTCATCGCCGGCAACAAAGAAGCGGTTGAACGTGCGGGCGCCGCCTGCAAAGCCGCCGGCGCCAAACGTGCGCTGCCGCTGCCGGTGAGCGTGCCTTCGCACTGCGCGCTGATGAAGCCGGCCGCTGACAAGCTGGCCGTAGCGCTGCAGGACATCACTTTCAACGCGCCGCAGGTGCCGGTGGTGAACAACGTCGACGTGCGCACCGAAAACGATCCTGAAGCGATCCGCAGCGCGCTGGTGCGTCAGCTGTACAGCCCGGTGCGTTGGACCGAGAGCGTAGAATTTATCGCAGCACAGGGAGTGACGTCGCTGCTGGAAGTGGGGCCGGGCAAAGTGCTGACCGGTCTGACTAAACGTATTGTTGACACCCTGACGGCTGCGGCGGTGAACGACACCGCCAGCCTGTCGGCGGCGCTTGAACAATAAAGAGGAAAATGATGAGCTTCGAAGGTAAAATCGTTCTGGTCACCGGCGCGAGCCGCGGTATTGGCCGAGCTATTGCAGAAACGTTTGTGGCACGCGGCGCCAAAGTGATCGGCACCGCGACCAGCGAGAGCGGCGCTGAAGCGATCAGCAGCTACCTGGGCGCAAACGGCAAAGGGTTTATGTTGAACGTTGTTGATGCGCAATCTATCGACAGCGTGCTGGCATCGATTCGCGCCGAATTTGGCGAAATCGACATTTTAGTGAATAATGCCGGCATCACGCGTGATAACCTGCTGATGCGTATGAAGGATGATGAGTGGGAGGATATCCTCGACACTAACCTGACTTCCGTATTCCGCCTGTCAAAAGCGGTAATGCGCGCTATGATGAAAAAGCGGTTTGGCCGTATCATCACCATCGGTTCCGTTGTCGGCACCATGGGGAACGCAGGGCAGGCGAACTACGCGGCGGCTAAAGCCGGTCTGATTGGTTTTAGCAAATCTTTGGCACGTGAAGTTGCTTCGCGTGGCATTACGGTCAACGTCGTGGCGCCTGGCTTTATTGAGACGGACATGACACGGGCGTTGACAGATGATCAACGCGCAGGCATTTTGTCATCAGTTCCAGCCAACCGGCTGGGCGATGCTAAAGAAATCGCCAGCGCTGTTGCATTTTTGGCCTCTGATGAGGCCGGCTATATCACCGGTGAAACGTTACATGTCAATGGCGGCATGTACATGATTTAAAAAATGTGAAAACCATTTGCGTTATTTGAGGCAAAAACCGCAAAATAGCGTAAAATCGTGGTTTGACCAGCCGGGATTTAGTTGCATCTTTTTCAGCATTTTATACACTACGAAAACCATCGCGAAAGCGAGTTTTGATAGGAAATTTAAGAGTATGAGCACTATCGAAGAACGCGTTAAGAAAATCATTGTTGAGCAACTGGGTGTTAAACAGGAAGAAGTTTTGAACAACGCTTCTTTCGTTGAAGATCTGGGCGCTGATTCTCTTGACACCGTTGAGCTGGTAATGGCACTGGAAGAAGAATTCGACACCGAGATTCCAGACGAAGAAGCTGAGAAGATCACTACTGTTCAGGCAGCTATTGATTTCATCAACGCTAGCCAGCAGTAAGAGAACATATCTAGGCGGTCGTTCGACCGCCTAAGTTTTTTCTATCCCTAGTGTCATATTTTTCCCTCCCTGGAGGACAAACGTGTCTAAGCGTCGAGTAGTTGTGACCGGACTGGGCATGTTGTCTCCTGTCGGCAATACGGTAGAGTCCACGTGGAACGCTCTTCTTGCCGGTCAGAGTGGCATCAGCCTGATCGACCATTTCGATACCACTGCCTATGCGACCAAGTTTGCTGGCCTGGTAAAGAATTTTAATTCTGAGGATTTCATCTCTCGCAAAGATGCGCGCAAGATGGACGCCTTTATCCAGTACGGTATCGCTGCCGGCATGCAAGCCATGCAGGATGCTGGCCTGGACATCACCGAGGCTAACGCCACCCGCATTGGAGCCGCGATCGGTTCCGGCATCGGCGGCCTGGGTTTGATCGAAGAAAACCACAGTTCACTGGTTAACGGTGGCCCACGGAAAATCAGTCCGTTCTTCGTGCCATCCACCATCGTGAATATGATTGCAGGCCACCTGACAATCATGTACGGCATGCGTGGCCCAAGCATTTCCATCGCCACCGCCTGTACTTCAGGTGTGCACAACATCGGCCATGCGGCGCGTATCATTGCCTACAATGATGCGGACGTGATGCTGGCCGGTGGGGCAGAGAAAGCCAGCACCCCATTGGGCGTCGGCGGCTTTGGCGCAGCGCGCGCCCTGTCCACCCGTAATGACAACCCGCAGGCGGCGAGCCGTCCGTGGGATAAAGACCGCGACGGCTTCGTGCTGGGCGACGGCGCCGGCATGATGGTGCTCGAAGAGTACGAACATGCGAAAAAACGCGGCGCGAAAATCTACGCCGAAGTGGTTGGCTTTGGGATGAGCAGCGACGCTTATCACATGACGTCACCACCAGAAAACGGTGCTGGCGCTGCGTTGGCGATGGAAAATGCCCTGCTTGACGCCGGTGTGACCCCGTCACAAATCGGTTACATCAACGCACACGGCACCTCTACGCCGGCGGGCGACCAGGCGGAAGCGCAGGCGGTGAAATCCGTGTTCGGCGCCGATGCAGAGCGCGTGCTGGTGAGCTCGACCAAATCGATGACCGGCCACCTGTTGGGCGCGGCGGGCGCGATCGAGTCTATCTTCACCGTGCTGGCGCTGCGCGATCAGGCGGTACCGCCAACCATCAACCTGGATAACCCGGATGAAGGTTGCGATCTGGACTTCGTGCCTCACGAAGCGCGCCAGGTCAGCGATATGGAGTACACCCTGTGTAACTCCTTCGGCTTCGGCGGCACCAATGGCTCGCTGATCTTCCGCCGAGTGTAACTCGCGCGATTGTTCGCTGATGAAAAGCCCGGTTTTTTAACCGGGCTTTTTTACGCCTGGCGTCCGGCCGTCAGCAGGGCTGCGTATTGCCTCGCCGCCTGCTATTCTGCGAGCGTAATGATATCACCCGGCAACAGGAGGAAGCATGTACTGGATTAACGGACAACGCCACGATGCGCTGGCGCCGAGCGATCGCGGCCTGCAGTTCGGCGATGGCTGTTTTACGACTGCCCGGGTTATCGACGGTAAAATCGAGCTGCTGCCCTGGCATCTGGAGCGGCTGCAGCAAGCGGCGCAGCGGCTGATGCTGCCCTCCACCGATTGGCCGGCTTTCGAGCGCGAGATGGCGCAGGCGGCCGAATCAATTCCGCTCGGCGTGGTCAAAGCGATACTGACGCGCGGCAGCGGCGGGCGGGGTTACAGCCCGACCGGGTGCGAAAACCCGACGCGCATCGTGGCCCGCAGCAGCTACCCTGCGCACTATTTGCAGTGGCGCGAGCAGGGCATTACGCTTGCGCTCAGCCCGGTGGCGCTGGCGCGCAATCCGCTGCTGGCGGGGTTGAAGCATTTGAACCGCCTGGAGCAGGTGCTGATCCGCGCGCATCTTGACCAGACGGCCGCCGACGAGGCGCTGGTGCTTGACACTGCCGGTATGCTGGTGGAATGCTGTGCGGCTAATTTGTTCTGGCGTAAGGGAAAAGCGGTATTTACCCCGGATCTGAGCCAGGCGGGCGTCGCGGGCCTGATGCGGCGGCGAGTGATCGCGCTGCTGGCGGGCTCGGAATACCGTCTGCACTGCGTCAGTGAACCGCTGGATACGCTGGCCGATGCCGACGAAGTCCTGGTGAGCAATGCGCTAATGCCGTTGCTGCCGGTAAACGCTGCGCAATCATGGCGTTATGCTTCACGTCAGCTGTATGATTTTTTGCGTCCACACTGTTAACCATGGCTAATTGATGAAGAAAAGAAAGCTGAAGGTCCTGTCTGTTATTGTTGTTCTGGTATTGGCGCTGTTGTTTTGGGGCTACCAGAAGATCGAACGCTTTGCCGATACGCCACTGGCTATCCAACAAGAAACCATCTTCAAACTGCCGGCCGGCACTGGCCGGGTAGCGCTCGAAGGGTTACTGGTACGCGATAAATTGGTGCACAATGGCCGCTGGTTCCAGTGGCTGCTGAAGCTGGAGCCGGAGCTGGCGGAATTTAAAGCCGGTACCTACCGGTTCACGCCGGGCATGACGGTGCGCCAGATGCTGAAACTGTTGGCCAGCGGCAAAGAGGCGCAGTTCACCGCACGCTTTATCGAAGGCTCACGCCTGCGTGACTGGCAGCAGGTGTTGCAGCAGTCCAAATACCTGAAACACACCCTGGCGGGCAAGAGCGAAGCGGAGATCGCCGCTGCGCTCGGCATTCCTGCGGGAGAAACCCCGGAAGGACATTTGTACCCGGATACCTATCAGTATACCGCCGGCATGAGCGACATCGCGCTGCTCAAACGCGCGCATGTGCGCATGAACAAAGCGCTGCAGGCCGCTTGGGCCGGCCGCGACACCAGCCTGCCGTACAAAAAGCCGGAAGAGCTGCTGACCATGGCTTCGATCGTCGAGAAAGAGACCGCCGTGCCGGAAGAGCGCAGCAAGGTGGCGTCGGTGTTCGTCAACCGCTTGCGCATCGGCATGCGTCTGCAGACCGATCCGACGGTGATCTACGGCATGGGCGAAAGCTATAATGGCAACATCACACGCAAGGATCTGGAGACGCCGACGCCTTACAACACCTATGTGATCGCCGGCCTGCCGCCAACGCCGATCGCCATGCCGGGTGAGGCCTCGTTGCAGGCGGCCGCCAATCCGGCCAAAACGCCATATCTCTATTTTGTCGCCGACGGCAAGGGTGGGCATACCTTCACCACCAATCTGGCGAGCCATAACCAGGCGGTGCGCGTGTACCGTCAGGCGTTAAAGGAAAAGAATGAAAAGTAAATTCGTTGTAATTGAAGGGCTGGAAGGCGCGGGCAAAACCACCGCGCGCGATACGGTGGTCAATGTGCTGCGTGAACATGGCATCAACGATATCGTCTTCACCCGTGAACCCGGCGGCACGCCGCTGGCGGAGAAGCTGCGCGATCTGTTCAAGCGCGGCATCGACGGCGAATTGCCGACCATCAAGGCCGAAGTCTTGATGCTGTACGCTGCGCGCGTGCAGCTGGTGGAAACCGTGATCAAACCCGCCCTGGCGCGCGGCGCCTGGGTGGTGGGCGATCGCCACGATCTCTCTTCACAGGCTTACCAGGGCGGCGGCCGCGGTGTGGATCCGCAGTTGATGACCTCGCTGCGCGACACCGTGCTGGGGGATTTCCGCCCGGATTTGACGGTCTATCTCGATCTGCCGCCGCTGGTCGGCCTGCAACGCGCGCAGGCGCGCGGCCAGTTGGATCGCATCGAACAGGAGGCGCTGCCGTTCTTCGAACGCACCCGCGCTCGCTATCTCGAGCTGGCGGCGCAGGATGAAACCATCGTCACCGTCGACGCCGCCCAGCCGCTGGAGCAGGTGACCGCGGCGATCCGCGACTGCGTCGGCCACTGGCTGCGGCAGCAGGAAGGCGCATAATGAACTGGTACCCGTGGCTGAACGGCCCTTATCGCCAGCTGATTGGGCAGTACGCTGAGGGCCGTGGCCATCATGCGCTGCTGCTGCACGCGGCGGCGGGCAATGGTGACGATGCGCTGGCCTACGGCTTGAGCCGCTGGTTGATCTGCCAACAGCGCAACGGCGAAAAAAGCTGTGGCGAGTGTCACAGCTGCCGGCTGATGCTGGCGGGCAACCACCCGGATTATCATGTGCTGGCGCCGGAAAAGGGCAAGAGCAGCCTGGGTATCGAACCGATTCGCCAGGTGATTGAAACGCTGTACGCTCACGCTCAACAGGGCGGCGCCAAGGTGATTTGGCTGCCGCAGGCGGAACAGCTGACCGAGGCGGCGGCCAACGCGCTGTTGAAAACGCTGGAAGAGCCGCCGGAGAAAACCTATTTTCTGCTGGGTTGCCGTGAGCCGTCGCGGCTGATGGCGACGTTGCGCAGCCGCTGCCTGTACTGGCATTTGGCCAG
Source organism: Serratia sp. JKS296 (assembly GCF_900215445.1). Lineage (NCBI taxonomy): Bacteria > Pseudomonadati > Pseudomonadota > Gammaproteobacteria > Enterobacterales > Yersiniaceae > Serratia > Serratia sp. JKS296. Next base: position 3,101,576 of record NZ_OCMX01000001.1, on the reverse strand, counting down.
CCCGGATGAACAACTCAGCCTGCAGTGGCTGAGCCGGCAGGCGGCCGGCTCTCAGACGGACCGCCTCACGGCGCTGCGCCTGCACGACGGCGCGCCGCTGGCCGCCGAACAGCTGTTACAGCCGCAGCAGTGGCAGCAGCGCAGCGCGCTGTGTGCCGCCTTGAGCGCCGCGCTGCCGCAGCGCGATATGCTGTCGCTGCTGCCGGCGCTGAACCATGAAGACGTCGCCGAGCGCCTGCACTGGCTGTGCGCGCTGCTGGTGGACGCCATGAAGTGGCAGCAGGGCGCGCATCACTATGTATTGAATCAGGATCAGCAGCCGCTGGTGCATCAGTTGGCCAGCCTGCTGAGCAGCGCCTCGCTGCAACAGATCGTGCAGCAGTGGTTGAACTGCCGCCATCAGCTGCTCAGCGTGGTGGGCGTCAACCGCGAGCTGCTGCTGACCGAACAGTTACTTCGCTGGGAACAGATGCTTGGCGCCGCCGGCTATTCCCACCCTCACTCGCTGTAAAGTTAAAGAGTTAAACATTATGTTGTTAGTCGATTCTCATTGCCACCTTGACAGTCTGGATTATCAGACGCTGCACCAGAATGTGGACGACGCGCTGGCCAAGGCCAAAGCGCGCGACGTCGGCTATGTGCTGGCGGTCGCCACCACGTTGCCGGGTTACCGTTCCATGACCGAACTGATCGGCGAGCGCAACGACGTGGCCTTCTCGTGCGGGGTGCATCCGCTCAATCTGGAAGAGGGTTATGATTACGCCGAACTGCGTCGCCTGGCGGCGGCGGAGCAGGTGGTGGCGCTGGGAGAGACCGGGCTCGATTACTTCTACCAGAAAGACAACCTTGAGCTGCAGCAGGACTCTTTCCGCGAACATATCCGCATTGGCCGGGATCTGAACAAGCCGGTGATCGTCCACACCCGCGATGCGCGCGCGGACACGCTGGCGATCCTGCGTGAAGAGAATGCACAGGACTGCGGCGGCGTGCTGCACTGCTTCACCGAAGATCTGGCCACGGCCGAAGCCCTGTTGGATCTGGGCTTCTACATCTCTTTCTCCGGTATCGTCACCTTCCGCAATGCCGAACAGCTGCGCGAAGTGGCGCGTTATGTGCCGCTGGATCGCATTTTGGTGGAAACCGACTCGCCGTACCTGGCGCCGGTGCCGCATCGCGGCAAAGAAAACCAACCCGCCTATGTGCGTGATGTGGCTGAATACATGGCGGTATTGAAGGGCGTTAGCCTGGAACAACTGGCCGAAGCCACCACCGCCAACTTTTCACGCTTATTTCACCTCGATCTGTGATCTTTGACCTAGGCTATAGCTGTAGGTCATTGTCTGCGTAATTTTTTTTAAGCTCGTAATTAATCACTGAAACGGGTAAGGTTCCCTCCCGTTTCAAGGTGGTTGGCGCGCGTTTTTTGCTCTGTTTTGCCAAAAAAACGCCGATTTTTGCAAAGTTGCGCGGCTCGATCATCGAAACGTGATTGTCATCAAACATTGCGCAGGCTATTTATTTTACTCTGCGTAATAAATTCAAGGGGTGCTCAGACACCCTGAATTGCAGGGGTTTTTCTCCCCCCCTTGCAGCGCGAATCATCGCGACAAGAAGTAGCAAAGCATTATTACTCAGGAGCACACTCAACTATGTTCAAGAACGCATTTGCAAACCTGCAAAAAGTAGGTAAATCGCTCATGCTGCCGGTGTCCGTGTTGCCTATCGCAGGTATCCTGCTGGGCGTCGGCTCCGCCAACTTTAGCTGGCTACCTGCGGTAGTCTCCCACGTGATGGCGGAAGCGGGCGGTTCGGTCTTCGCCAATATGCCGCTGATTTTCGCCATCGGCGTCGCCTTGGGCTTCACCAACAACGACGGCGTTTCCGCGCTGGCGGCGGTGGTAGCTTACGGCATCATGGTGAAAACCATGGCGGTGGTTGCGCCGCTGGTGCTGCACCTGCCGGCTGAAGAGATTGCGGCCAAACACCTGGCGGATACCGGCGTGCTCGGGGGATTATCTCCGGCGCCATCGCGGCCTATATGTTCAACCGCTTCTTCCGCATTCAACTGCCGGAATACCTGGGCTTCTTTGCCGGTAAGCGTTTCGTGCCGATCATTTCCGGTCTGGCGGCGATCGTTCTGGGCGTAGTGCTGTCCTTCATCTGGCCGCCGATCGGTACGGCTATCCAGACCTTCTCGCAGTGGGCGGCTTATCAGAACCCGGTCGTGGCCTTCGGCATTTACGGCGTGGTTGAGCGTGCTCTGGTGCCGTTCGGTCTGCACCACATCTGGAACGTGCCGTTCCAAATGCAAATCGGTGAATTCACCAACGCGGCGGGCCAGGTGTTCCACGGCGACATCCCTCGCTACATGGCGGGTGACCCAACCGCGGGCAAACTGTCCGGCGGCTTCCTGTTCAAAATGTATGGTCTGCCTGCTGCGGCCATCGCCATCTGGCACTCGGCCAAGCCGGAAAACCGCGCGAAAGTCGGCGGTATCATGATCTCCGCCGCGCTGACCTCGTTCCTGACCGGTATCACCGAGCCGATCGAGTTCTCCTTCATGTTCGTCGCGCCGATCCTGTACGTGATCCACGCTATCCTGGCCGGTCTGGCGTTCCCAATCTGCATCCTGTTGGGCATGCGTGACGGCACCAGCTTCTCGCACGGCCTGATCGACTTTATCGTACTGAGCGGCAACAGCAGCAAAATCTGGCTGTTCCCAATCGTCGGCATCGTCTACGGTCTGGTGTACTACACCATCTTCCGCGTGCTGATCGCCAAGCTGGATCTGAAAACTCCGGGCCGTGAAGACACCGCTGCCGAGCAGACTGCGCAGGGCGGTTCCGAAATGTCCGCGGCGCTGGTTCAGGCCTTCGGCGGTAAAGAAAACATCACTAACCTGGATGCTTGTATCACCCGTCTGCGCGTCAGCGTGGCCGACGTGTCCAAAGTCGACCAGGCGGGCCTGAAGAAGCTGGGCGCAGCCGGCGTAGTCGTCGCTGGCTCCGGCGTGCAGGCCATCTTCGGCACCAAGTCCGACAACCTGAAAACCGATATGGACGAATACATCCGTAATCACTGATTCAGGCAGGGGAGTTATCAAGGGAGGCGAAAGCCTCCCTTTTTTGTTTTTTATTTCATTGAAAAATATAAGTTTTGTATTTTTGTTGACCACATTTTTACCCGTCTGGTTTGCTCTGTGCCTAGCATCTCTATGAAAACAGATGATAAAAAACCCCGCTCAAAGGCGGTGCCGATTCACAGTGACAGGTTGAGCTGATCACGCCCATAGTGAGACGTGGGGAAAGCGTCTTGCGGGATAAAGTCGGGCGGTAGCTCTTCGCGCGGGCCGCGCTTTGTTACCAGCTTTTCAACGCTGTTTAGCGTCGTGAATGTGATACTGCATTCGAAATTCTGACACTGATGATATTGGCGTATATCACCACGAACTCACAAGCATGATTGCGGTACAGTATGACCGACAATTTCTTTTCCGTGATCTGACTGTACTTGATACTGGCAGATATAGGCGGTGCCGGCGGTGCTACAGGAGAAGAAAGAGCCTTGAGTGGGGGGATTAGCTCAGATTTGATCTGGCATTGTTTCGGCACAGAGGTTTAACCTAATCGGACAGGAAATCGCTGTGCCGGAAGTCGGCATACTTCAATGAACATTTTTTTTTAAACGTAACTCCTGAAGAAAAAGCACAACAGAAACAAGCATGACAATTGCAGAAAAAACAATGCTCGCAAGGTCGTAATTAAATGTAGTGGTATAATTATCATTATTATATAGGTGATTGTGCCTGTAGGAGTATGTTGTGTATATAGTTGTACATATTTCCACAAAAGAACCTGTTATTAAAACAAGCCAAAGAAAAAGACAGTTTACCCTGACTTTGTTCCGTTTACTCCTCCTAATGAAGATGAGTACTCCAATAAAAGCAGGGATCATAAAGGCAACTAAGTCTCTAAATGTAAATATCAATAAACCGTCCATTAATAAAATCCTTGTGTTTACTTTCATCCAACTCTGACTGTCAAGTTTGAGCTAATACAAGTAGGGCTTTTTTATTGCCTGCCGTCAGGCGCCAAGGCGCTGTTCGAGTTCGGCGAGAGAAGGAAGGAACCAGACCTGTTCGCCGCGATTGGCTTCGCGAACGAAATCTTGCAGCGCGTTGCTTTGCGCTAACCAAGGGGTGATATCGCCCAGCAGCGTCACGCGCAGGTGGTAGTTGATGAATTTCTGCAATACGGCGCCGGCAATGCCGCTTTTGAGCTGGAAAAAGGTGGCGTCGAGGCGGTTGATGGGGAGGGCAATCATCCCGGCCTCGTGTTCAAAGGCGGGCGCGATAAACAGGCTGACGTCGTTTTCGTCTTTCAACATCGGCCCGGCTTCGGCGAAAACCACCAGGCACAGATCGTAGACTTGCTGCACGGCGTAGCTCATCGGCGCTCCGGGAGTCAGGGTTTGGCATGTTTTTGCAGGTAATGCTCGAACACCGCCAGCGTTTCGTCCGAGATATGGTGTTCAATCCCTTCGCTGTCCAGCTCGGCAGTTTCGCTCGGCACCCCGAGGCACATCAGCAGATCGACCACGATGCGGTGACGGCGGCGCACCTTCTGCGCCAGCTGCTCGCCTTCCTCGGTTAGAAACACCCCGCGATAAGGGCGCGATTCCACCAGCCCGGCGCTTTTGAGCCGCGCGATATTTTTGATCGCCGTCGGGTGAGAGACGCCGAAGCGGCGCGCGATATCGGTGGTTCTGGCTTCGCGGGTGCTTTGCAGCAAATCGGCGATCAGCTCAACGTAATCTTCGATCAGCGCATTGGACTGCGCTTCGCGGGCGCGGCTAAAACGCAGGGCGTGCTCGGCCTCGTCCGGCATGTCGGTCTGGGCGTGGCGGTCGGCGTTATCTGGCGCGCGGGTAACCATAGCGTGGGGCGTCCTGTAAGCATAAAAATGGCGTCTCCCGGCAATGCGGGGAGGGTTGCCCTAAGTTAGTCCAAATAGCACACATTATCAATTCGATGCCACGCATTGTGGTAGTTAGAAATATCTCTACACAAAGCCCATTAATTTCGCCTGTTGCATAAAGTGTAGCCGATGCTACATTGTCAGCATGATCGGTGGAAAAATAACCAGTAAAAGATTAAGGGTACTTCATGCGAGACGCGGCTACTCCCTCATCGTTAACCGAACGGACCAACATTGCGATTGGCGCCGCCCTTGCCGGACGCAAGCGCGGCGCCTTTACGCCGTTGCTGTTCGCCGGCCCGGCGGTGATTGCCTCGATCGCCTATATGGACCCCGGTAATTTCGCCACCAACATTCAGGCCGGGGCGAAATACGGCTACAGCCTGCTGTGGGTGGTGGTGATGGCCAACCTGATCGCCATGCTGTTTCAGGCGCTGTCGGCCAAACTGGGCATCGTCACCAACCGCAATCTGGCGGAAATGTGCCGCGACCAGTTTTCACGGCCGGTGGTGATCGGCATGTGGCTGCTCAGCGAAGTGGCGGCGATGGCCACCGATTTGGCGGAGTTTCTCGGCGGGGCGATTGCGCTGGCGCTGCTGTTCCATATGCCGCTGCTGGCGGGGATGGGGGTGACGGCGGTGATCACCTATGCGCTGTTGATGGTGGAAAAGAAAGGTTTCCGCCCGGTCGAGCTGATGATCGGCGGCCTGGTGGGCATCATCGCGCTGTGCTATCTGGTGGAGATGTTCATCGTGCCGGTGAACTGGCAGGCGGCCGGCATCGGCATGGTGACGCCGCAGTTGCCGGATGCCCAGGCGCTGACCATCGCCGTCGGCATTATCGGCGCCACCGTGATGCCGCACGCCATTTTCCTGCACTCGGGATTGACCCAGCACCGCAGCCCGGCCAGCGACAACGGCGAGCGGCGCAAGCTGCTGCGCTTTTCCAATATTGAAGTGGTGATCGCGCTGGCCCTTGCCGGGCTGGTGAATATTGCGATGGTGATCATGGCCTCGAGCGCCTTCCACGCCGGTAACAGCGACGTGGCCGAAATTGGCACTGCCTACCATACCCTGACGCCGCTGTTCGGCGCGGCGGCGGCCGGCATCTTCCTGGCTTCGCTGATCGCCTCCGGCATTTCCAGCTCGGTGGTGGGCACCATGGCCGGACAAATGATCATGCAGGGGTTCGTCGGTTTCCGTATCCCGGTGTGGGTGCGCCGCCTGGTCACCATGGTGCCGGCGTTTATCGTGGTGGCGATGGGCGTCAACGCCACCGACGCGCTGGTCTACAGCCAGGTGGTGCTGAGCCTGGCGCTGCCGGCGCCGATGATCGCGTTGGTGATGTTCACCCGTCGCCGCGACATCATGGGCGAGTTCGCCAACGGCCGCTGGACCAGTCTGGCGGCGGTGGTCGGCACGGTGGTGATCGTGCTGCTCAACGGGGTGTTGCTGCTGCAGACTTTCGGCGTCGATATCCCTGGACTGGGGTGAGGCGCGCGCTCAGGGCCTGGCGAATTTGTCGGTAAACAGCTCGCTGATGAAGTCGACGAAGACCCGAATTTTGTGGCTGCGATCCCGCAGGCGCGGATAGAGAATATTGATCGGCGCCCCTGTGGGCGCCCATTCCTGCAGTATCGGCTCCAATTCCCCTGTTTTCAGATAATTTTCCAGCGTGCAATCCAGCAAGTAAACCAGGCCGAGGTGATTCCTGGCCACCTCGCACAGCGATTGAGAATGGTTGAAGCTCAGCAGCGGGCTGGGCGCCAGAGAGTAGCGTTCGTCGCCGCGAATGAACTGCCAGTCGTCCGCCGCCGCTGCGCCTGAACGCATAAATCCCAGCCGCTGATGCTGTTGCAGCTGTTCCGGGTGTTCCGGCCGGCCATGGCGCGCAAAATAATCGGGCGACGCACAGCACAGGTAGCGTGGTTGCAGCAATTGACGGCTGACCATCTCGGGGATGTCGCCGGCGCCGATGCGAATAAATACGTCGGCGCGATCTTCCGCCGGATTGACCAAGCGATCGCTAACCGACACGCTGAGCTGCAACTCCGGGTATTGCGCCAAAAAAGCCGGCAGCGCCGGGGCGATATGCATGCTGCTCAGCATTGAGGCTATCTCAACCCGCAGCGGTCCGCGCGGTTGTTCAAAGTCACCCGACATGTCGTTTTTCAGCTGGTCAAACTGCCGCAGTATCTCTTGCGCGGTGCGATAGCAACGCTCCCCGGCGCTGGTCAGCGAGAAGCGCCGGGTTGAACGCTTGAAGAGGGACTGCCCGAACTGTTTTTCAAGCTGATTGATGCTGTACGTGACGCTGGCTGGGGAGAGCCCCATTTTGGTTGCCGCCTGGCTGAATCCCTCCATTTCCACCACCTGGCAGAACACGCGCAACGCATGCAGTTCGTTCATGTTAACAGCTTCCATTATTTAAATTATTAAAAGAGTATTTTTAAATATGCCAGCTGTCAATTTAACGCGGCATTGGATAATTTATTTTAAGCGCTTTTATTTATCTGAAATCGCATCCTTATTGCCATAATGAAATAACGCCGAAGAGGATATTTATATGAAAAAGTTAACTGCCGTATTGTTATTGGCGGGCGCGGGTTTGTGCGGCCAAACTTATGCCGCAAGCAGCGAGGCCGTAGCGCAACGTTACAGGGTTTCCGCAGAGGCGGGCGTCGCGGCAGAGCAGAAGGCGGTGTATGAGCTGATAAACCGCTACCAGACAGCGCTTAACGCCGGCGACACACAAACGATTTTGTCACTTTTTGCGCCAGAAAGTTACTCGCAATGGAATGAAAAACCGACGGCGGACAGCAATGAAAAGCGCCGCCAACAATATGACAACTTATTTAAAAACGAGAAATTTGAAACCGAGTTTGCTTATGACAGCGTCAGCGTGAACGGTAATATGGCCTATGTGCGAACGCACCATCATCGCGGCGCAACGGTCACCCGAATAAGCGACGGCGCCACCCTGATCGATTTAAACCGTGAAGTATTTGTATTGGAGAAACAGCAGGGCCAATGGAAGATCGTGGTCTACACCTTTAATACCAATCCGATTCAAGGGGTGGGCTGATAAGGACAGATAAAGGCCGCGCAAGCGGCCTTCTTAGGGTGTCGCGCGCGGTTACAGGTTCCCCACGCCGCCGTCCATTTGCAGCTCCGCGCCGACCATAAATGCCGACTCGTCCGCCGCCAGAAACACCGCCGCTTTGGCCAGTTCCAGCGCGCTGCCCATGCGGCCGATCGGCACCAGCGCGCGGATATCGTCGCGCAATGCCTGCTCATCCGCTTCCGCCAGCCCCAGCTTACCCAGCGCCGGGGTTTCGGTCGGGCCGGGGCTGAGGCCGTTGACGCGAATGCCGCGTGCGTGCAGCTCGCCGGAGAGCGTTCTGGCCAAAGATAACAAACCGGCTTTGCTGGCGGCGTAGGCGCTGCTCTGCGGCAGGCCGATATGGGCGCTGACCGAACCGCACAGGATCACCGAAGAAGGGTTGGCCAGCAGCGGCAGCAGCGCCTGGATCAGAAAGAACGGTCCCTTGAGGTTGATGTCCATCAGCCGCTGGTAGCTCTGTTCATCCCATTCCTGCAGCGGGCGGTGCGTGACATCGCCGGCGTTAACGTACAGCACGTCCAGCCGCGGCCACCGTTGCTCCAACTGCTGCGCCAGCGCGCGCTGTTGTGGGAGGTCGCCGGCGTCGCTCAGCAGCAGCAGCGCGTTGCCCGCCAATGCCTGGCCCGCCGCGTCCAGGGCGCGTTGGCTGCGGCCGGTGATCGCAACCAAAGCGCCCTCGGCGATGAACTGGCGGGCGGTTTCCAACCCGATGCCGCTGGTGCCGCCGGTGATCAATGCGTATTTGCCTTGCAGTCGTGACATAACCGATTCCTCTTTAGCGTCAGTTTCGGCATTATTTGCGCTATAGTTACTTTTGCATAGTAGGCACCTTTTGGATACTAATGGACGAGGTGGGATGAAATGACGACGCAAGCGCCCTTAGCGGCGGAAAATAATTTGGCGGCGTTGCCGACGGCGGGTGAACCTTGCCCGATGGTGGACTTCGTCAATCTGGTGTCGGGCAAATGGGCGATACCGATCTTGTACCGGCTGATCATGATCGATGGCCCGGTACGATTCAGCGAGCTGCAGCGGGCGGTGGCGCCCATTGCGCAAAAAGAGCTGACGCGCCAGCTGCGGCTGTTCGAACAGCGCGGTCTGGTGACGCGGCAGGTGTTTCCCGAAGTGCCGCCGCGAGTGGAGTATCAGGTCACCGCGCTGGGCAAATCGCTGCGGCCAACGTTGGACTCGCTGGCTGAGTGGATGCGTCGGCATGCGCCGCAGCTGATCGGCAGCTAGTCGCCGATGCCCGGCGGATTGATGGCGGAGCGCTCGACCTTTTCGTCGCCTTCGCCCCAGCGTTCCAGCACCTGCGCGTATTCACCGCTGACGATGACGCCGTTGATGGCGGCGTTGACGGCGTTCACCAACCCGTTGCCTTTTTTGGTGGTGACCGCGACATAGGCCACGTTGGGGCCGATGCCGACCATTTTGGTTTTGCCGGTCAGCGCCGCCTTGTAGGCGCCGGTGGAGTGGGGGCCGAAGAACGCATCGGCGCGCCCGGACTGAATGCTGAGGTTGGTGGCGGCGTCGTCGGTCACGTAGATCGGCTGCACCGGCGGCAGCCCGGCGGCGCGATTCTGCTTATCCCATCCCAGCAGAATGTTTTCCTGATTGGTGCCGGATCCGACGATGATCCGCAGACCGGCGACGTCCTGCGGCCGGTTGATCGCGGTGATGTTGCTGGTGGATTTGACGTAAAAGCCCAGCGTGTCCACTCGGTAAGTGGCGAAGTCGAATTTGGTTTTACGCTGTTTGGTGACGGCGATGTTGAAGATCGCCGCATCGTATTTGCCCGCGCTGATGCCAAGCGGCCAATCTTCCCAGGAGGTGGGCACCAGATTCAGCTCCAGCCCGAGGCTGTCGGCCACCAGGCGGGCGATGTCCGGATCGCTGCCGATCAGCGTTTTATTGTCTTCGGCGAACAGCGCCAGCGGCGGGGAGTTCTCGAATGCCACCGCCACCGTCAGCTTGCCGGGCACCGCGAAGTGAAAGTTCGCCGGAATCAGCGCGATAGCGGCGGGGTTCTTCTCTGCGCGTATCGGCTGTCGATTAGCCTGCAGATCGATACCGCCCGACGGGGCCGCCTGCACGGCGGCGCTCAGCAACAGCGCGCACAGCGCCGGAATCCTCGGTAACATAACGCCCTCTATCCTTTGTTAATCATGGGGTTACTATTGGCGGCGGCGCGGGGCAAGTAAAGCAACAATAGTGAATAACCAAAGTGAAAAGATGCACAAGCGGGGGGCCGGGCTGCGCGAATCTGCAGCACTCGACGTGGAAAGTGCGCAATCAGGTTGAAAGCAGTAGAATTTGTCACTCATACTGCGTACAGCTAATTGTGTAAAACAAGGAACGCCAGATGGCCGAAGAAACGATTTTCAGTAAAATTATCCGCCGCGAAATCCCTGCTGATGTGGTTTACCAGGATGAACTGGTCACCGCTTTCCGTGACATCTCCCCCCAGGCGCCCACCCATGTGCTGATCGTTCCCAACGTGCTGATCCCAACCGTCAACGATGTGACCGTGGAGCATGAGGCCGCGTTGGGCCGCATGATCACCGCCGCGGCGAAAATCGCCGAACAGGAAGGCATCGCCGAGGACGGCTACCGCCTGATCGTCAACTGCAATCGCCACGCCGGTCAGGAGGTCTATCATATTCATATGCACCTGGTCGGTGGCCGCTCGCTGGGGCCGCTGTTGTCACGTTAAGCGAGGAAATCATGCGCGGTAAAAAAACTCTGCGTGGTCTGATGGCGTTGGCGCTGCCCGCCGCGTTGTTGATGGGATGCAGCTCACCGCCCGGCATCGCGGTCAACCAAGGGCAGACGGTGGTGATGGATCCTTCGGTGCTGACTGCCGGCATTCTGGCCGATACGCCCTCGATTTCGAACGCTTCCGGGCGGGTGATGGCAACCTCGGTGCTCAATAACAGTCAGCCGACGCCGGTGACCGTACATTACCGTTTCTATTGGTACGACGCGCAGGGGCTGGATATTCGCCCCTTCGAGAAACCGCGCGAGATCGTGGTGGCGCCCAACTCGGACGCCAAAATCTACTCGATTAACGGCAATCTGGACGCTAAAAGCGCGCGTCTGTATCTGTACCTGTAAGCGCTTGCCAGGTTTGGAGAAAAAGCATGAAAAAGTACGTCTTAGTGGCGCTGGCCGCATTCACCCTGAGCGGCTGTCTGTCGCGCCCGCCTGAGCCGGAACAACCGCTGCCGCCGGTCACCGTCGAGCCGGATCAGCCGACGCCGCCGGTCGAGCAGCCGCAGCCGCCAACTACCGAGCCGGTGCCGCAGCCGCCGAAAATCCAGCAGCTCGACTGGCTGGGCAGCGTTCAGCCGCTGGTGGGGCAGATGTTGAAGGCCGATGGCGTCACGGCCGGCAGCGTGCTGCTGCTGGACAGCGTCAAGAACAACACCAACGGTTCGCTGCAGATGGGCAAAGCCACCGCGGCGCTGTATAAGGCGCTGGCGTCGAACTCCACCTTCAGCGTGGTGCCGGAAGCGAAGCTGACCAGCGCCAGACAAACGCTGGGCCTGTCGGCGGATGACAGCTTCGGCTCGCGCAGCAAGGCGATTGGCCTGGCGCGCATCGTCGGCGCGCAGTACGTGCTGTACAGCGATGTCAGCGGCGACGTGAAGTCGCCGGCGCTGGATATGCAGCTGATGCTGGTGCAAACCGGCGAGATCGTCTGGTCGGGCAATGGCGCCGTTAAACGCTGAGGCCGCGCTGCGACGATTGATGGAAACCAGACTGCCGGCGGTGAATACCGCCGGTTGTCATTTCAGCCCGGTGCAGGGGCTGACAGGCGAGAGCTGGCGTATCGACGGCGCGGGCATTACGCTGCTGGCGCGGCAACACAGCGCGGAGAAACGCGCGCTGGGCGTGAGCAGGCGGCGGGAAGCGCAGGTCTTGCGTCGCTGCGCGCCGGGGCTGGGGCCACGGGTTTTCGCGCAGAATAATCAGTGGCTTATCCTCGAATGGCTTGAAGGTGACGTCGTCACAATTGCCGAGTTTGACGCGCTGAATCAGCGCGGCGAGCTGGCGGCGATGGTGGCGACGCTGCATCGGCGGCCGCTCAGCGGTTACCGGCTGGATCTGCGGCGGCAGTTCCTCCGCTACTGGCAGCAGCTGGATACGCGGCGTTTAACCCCCGCCTGGCTGCGCCTGCAGCGTCATTTTTTACGCAGCGCCTTGCCACGGCCGCTGCGTCTGGCGCCGCTGCACATGGATATCCATCCGGGCAATCTGCTCGCCACCGGCGGAGGGCTGCGGCTGATCGACTGGGAGTATGCCGCCGACGGTGATGTGGCGCTGGATATCGCCGCGCTGTTTCGCAGCAACGGCTGGTCGGCCGAACAGCAGCAGCGCTTTTTGCAGCACTACGCGCGTCAGGATTATCACGACATCGCCCGGCTGCAGACACAGGTGCGCCGTTGGCTGCCGTGGGTGGATTATCTGATGCTGCTGTGGTTTGAAGTGCGCTGGCAGCAGAGCGGCGACGTTGAATTTTTGCGCTGGGGCGCTGCGCTGCGCCGGCGATTCTGTTTATCACCATCCGAATTCTGAACGAACACAATGAAGTGAGGTGCCCGTGGGCCCAGTAATGCTAGATGTCGCCGGCTACGAGCTGGATGCAGAAGAACGCGAAATATTGAAACACCCGCTGGTTGGCGGATTGATCTTGTTTACCCGCAACTTCCACGATGCGGAGCAACTGCGTGAGCTGGTGCGCCAGATCCGCGCCGAATCGCACGATCGGCTGGTGGTGGCGGTAGATCAGGAAGGCGGGCGCGTGCAGCGCTTCCGCGAGGGCTTCACCCGTCTGCCTGCGGCGCAGTCGTTTGCCGCGTTGCACGATGCGCAGGAAGGCGGCCGTCTGGCGCAGGAGGCAGGCTGGCTGATGGCGGCGGAAATGATCGCGCAGGATATCGACATCAGCTTTGCGCCGGTGCTGGACATCGGCCACGGCAGCGCGGCGATCGGCGAGCGTTCGTTCCACAGCGATCCGCCGCAGGCGTTGGCGATGGCGGAACGCTTCATCCTCGGCATGCACAGCGCCGGCATGAAAACCACCGGCAAACACTTCCCGGGGCACGGCGCCGTCAGCGCCGATTCGCACAAGGAAACCCCGCGCGATCCGCGGCCGCTGGCGCAGATCCGCGAGCACGACATGGCGATCTTCCGCGAGCTGATCAACCGCCAGCTGTTGGACGCCGTCATGCCGGCCCACGTCATCTATACTGAAGCGGACCCGCGTCCGGCCAGTGGCTCGCCGTACTGGCTGCAGCAGATCCTGCGTCAGGAGCTGGGCTTCGACGGCGTGATTTTCTCCGACGATCTGTCGATGGAAGGCGCCGCCATCATGGGCAGCTATGCCGAACGCGGCCAGGCGGCGCTGGATGCCGGTTGCGACATGATCCTGGTGTGCAACCACCGCGAAGGCGCGGTCAGCGTGTTGGATAACCTGTCCCCGGTCAAAGCAGAGAAGGTGAAGCGGTTATATCATCGCGGTCAGTTCACCCGTCAGGAACTGCGCGACTCCGAGCGCTGGCAGCAGGCGCACAAGGCGCTCAGCGCGCTGAGCGAGCGCTGGGAGGAGCACAAGCAGCGTTCGCAAGGGTGAATCCAGGCGCCGCACCGCGGCGCAGAGCGGAAATGATGAGGGCCGCGCCCGCGGCCCTTGGCTTGTTGCGAGGATCCACATGATTATCTATTTGCACGGCTTCGATTCCACCAGTCCCGGCAATCATGAAAAGGTGTTACAGCTGCAGTTTATCGATCCGGACGTGCGCTTTATCAGCTACAGCACGCAGCATCCGCGTCACGACATGCAGCATCTGTTGAAAGAGGTGGACAAGGCGGTGCAGCAGGGCGGCGACGCGCACCCGTTGATCTGCGGGGTCGGCCTCGGCGGCTTCTGGGCGGAGCGCATCGGTTTCCTGTGCGGCATTCGCCAGGCGATGTTCAATCCCAACCTGTACCCGGAAGAGCACATGCACGGCAAGATAGACCGGCCGGAAGAGTATCGCGATATTGCCACCAAGTGCGTGGAGGATTTCCGCGAGAAAAACCGCGATCGCTGTCTGGTGGTGCTGTCGCGCCACGACGAGGTGCTGGATAACCGGCGCAGCGCCGAATTGCTGCATCACTACTACGAAATCGTCTGGGATGAACAGCAGACGCACAAGTTCAAAAACATCTCGCCGCATCTGCAGCGGCTCAAGGCGTTCAAGGCGCTGGGTTAACAGTTTCATAACGCTGCCGCGAGCCGCGCGCCCCGTTTTTCACCGGCGGAAAGTGCGGCTTTTTTGTGCGTCAAAGCAAGATTCTCTGTGGCAATCGGCAAAATTTAAAACTGTGACTCAGCGCTAACTATTTGAATCACAATCCCCAAAAAATCCCCGCGTCCAGCCTTTAACCAAAAAAATTTGATGTACGTCAATTTTGGTATGACCAAATAACCTCACATGCTATTCTGGCTGCAGAGAGCCGATTTATTTTACGCGAACCCTATGTATTCTAAGGATATTATTTATTTACCCTGGGATAACAAATGGTTCACATTTAGGGGGTTATTTTGACAACGCCAAAGAAGAAAATCGTTATTGTTGGCGGCGGCGCCGGTGGTCTGGAGCTGGCGACCAGCCTGGGCCATAAACTTGGCCGCAAGAACAAAGCCGAGATCACGCTGGTGGATCGCAACCACAGCCATTTGTGGAAACCGCTGTTGCACGAAGTGGCGACCGGTTCCCTCGATGACGGCGTGGATGCGCTCAGCTACCTGGCGCACGCGCGCAATCACCATTTCAGCTTCCAACTGGGGTCGTTGACCAACATCAACCGCGAGACGCAAACGCTGCAGCTGGCGCAGATCTGCGACGAGCAGGGCGGTGAGCTGGTGCCGGCGCGCGAATTGCCGTACGACATCCTGGTGATGGCGCTGGGCAGCACCTCGAACGATTTCGGTACGCCGGGCGTGAAAGAGCACTGCATCTTCCTGGATAACCCCCATCAGGCGCGTCGTTTCCACAACGAAATGCTCAACCTGTTCCTGAAGTTCTCGGCGCAGCCGGGGCAAAAAGAGCGGGTCAACATCGCTATCGTCGGCGGCGGCGCCACCGGCGTTGAACTGTCCGCCGAACTGCACAACGCGGTGAAGCAGTTGCACAGCTACGGTTTCGAAGGCCTGGACAACAGCGCGCTCAACGTGACGCTGGTGGAAGCCGGCGAGCGCATCCTGCCGGCGCTGCCGCCGCGCATTTCCGCCGCCGCGCACCAGGAGCTGATCAAACTGGGCGTGCGCGTGCTGACCAACACCATGGTGACCAGCGCGGACGCCAAGGGGCTGAACACCAAGGGCGGCGAATTTATCGACGCCGATCTGATGGTGTGGGCGGCCGGCATCAAGGCGCCGGACTTTATGAAGGACATCGGCGGCCTGGAAACCAACCGCATCAACCAGCTGGTGGTAGAGCCGACGCTGCAGACCACGCGCGATCCGAACATCTTCGCCATCGGCGACTGCGCCTCCTGCCCGAAAGAGGGCGGCGGTTTCGTGCCGCCGCGCGCGCAGTCGGCGCACCAGATGGCCTCACGCTGCGCCACCAATATTCTGGCGCTGATGAACGGCCAGACGCTGAAGCCATACGTGTATAAAGACCACGGCTCGCTGGTGTCGCTGTCGCGCTTCAGCACCGTCGGCAGCCTGATGGGCAACCTGATGCGCGGCTCGATGATGGTGGAAGGGCGCATCGCGCGCTTCGTTTACATCTCGCTGTACCGCATGCACCAGGTGGCGCTGCATGGCTACATCAAAACCGGCCTGATGATGCTGGTGGGCGGCATCAACCGGGTGATCCGTCCGCGTCTGAAGATGCACTGATCTCGCCTTTGTCGACCAACCCGCGCCGGTTCGCCCGCGCGGGTTTTTTTATGGCGGCGCGAGGCGATCGGCGGCGGTTGTTTGATTCTTCTGCACAAGCCGTCGTTGGCATGGGTAAAATTCTTAAGATTCCTCCTAAACAACGGGAAAACGGCCGTTTTCCCGCATTTTTGGTCCCCTTGTCTTATTGCGGGCCTCCAGATCATTGTGCAGACTTTACCTCGTTTACAGACGGCGCGTCGCGCACGCCGTAAACCGGGATACCGCAAGCCGCCCATGCGCAAAATAATAAGCGCGGTGCAGCCGGTAACAGACCCCGGAAAAAATGCGTGGTAACACTTTCAGGAGGTTTCCTGTGAACAAGTCAATGTTAGCCGGTGTTGGAATTGGTGTCGCTGCCGCTCTGGGGATTGCCGCGGTAGCCAGTCTGGACGTCTTTTCTGCCGGTCCGCAATATGCGCAGGTGCTCGCCGCAACGCCGATTAAAGAAACCATCAAAACGCCGCGTCAGGAATGCCGCAACGTCACCGTGACGCACCGCGCACCGGTGCAGGATGAAAACCGCATCGCCGGTTCTGTGCTGGGCGCAGTGGCGGGCGGCGTGATTGGCCACCAGTTCGGCGGCGGTCGCGGGCGCGACGTGGCGACGGTGGTAGGTGCACTGGGCGGCGGTTATGCCGGCAACCAGGTGCAAGGGGCGATGCAGAATAACGACGTCAGCACCAGCGTTCAGCAGCGTTGCAAAACGGTCTACGACAAGTCTCAGAAAATGCTGGGCTATGACGTGACCTACAAGATCGGCAATCAGCAGGGCAAGATCCGCATGGATCACGATCCGGGCACGCAAATCCCGTTGGATAAAAACGGCCAGCTGGTGTTGAACAGAGCCTGATCGCCACATTCGAATTAAACCCGCGGGCAGTGTTAGTTCTGATCGTTTAACCCGGTTAAGCGAGCGGCGTTAACATTGACGCGGGTTTCTGTTTTCTGCCTGCCTAAAAATTTGCGATCGTTCTAATGTCTGCGTGCGATATCGCTGGGCGAAACTTCAAAAAAGCCCCCGCGTTTGTTATATTATTGTGCGATTAAGCGGTGTGTTCGGCGCCAATCGCCACACCGGCCAAACCCGAGTATTTCGTCTCGCAGAGATAACGACATGTTAGATTTTCGCTTTCCGACAGCGTTGCAAATGGTCCTTAGCGTCGCCGTAGCTGAGAAGCAGGGCATGCGTTCGACGAGCGCCACCCTCGCCGCCGCTCTGGAAGCCAACCCCAGCTTTATCCGCAAACTGATGGTGCCGCTGACCAAAGACGGCATCATCGTTTCCACCCTGGGCCGAAACGGCTCTATCCACCTCGGCCGCCCGGCGGAAGAGATCACCCTGCGGGACATCTATCTGGCGGTGATCGACGACAAGCGCATCTGGGCTTCCCGCCCTGAAGTGCCGGCCCGCTGCCTGGTGAGCGCCAACGCCTGCTGGTATTTCAAATCGGTGGTGAACGAGGCCGAGCAGGCTTCGCTCGCGGTGCTGGCGCGCCACACTGTGGCCGACTCGTTGGCCGAGCTGGAGCGGGGCGACAAACGCGCCTGCGCGGAGTACGCCGCCGAGCAAGAGGCTGAAACCGCCGATAAATAATCGCGGTTCGCATGCATAAAAAAAGGTCGGGCAATGCCCGACCTTTTTGCATGTTAAGACGATGATTACGCCGTCTGCGGCTGCGCTTTGCGCGCCACCAGGCGCCGCAGGGTGACGTAGAACACCGGCGTCAGGAACAGCCCGAACAGGGTGACCCCCAGCATGCCGGAGAACACCGTGATGCCGGTGACGCCACGCACCTCGGCGCCGGCGCCGTGGCCGAGGATCAGCGGGATGGTGCCGGCGATGAAGGCGATGGAGGTCATCACGATCGGCCGCAACCGCAGGCGACAGGCCTCGAGCGCCGCCTCGACGATGCCTTTGCCCTGCATTTCCAGCTCGCGGGCGAACTCGACGATCAGAATGGCGTTCTTGCAGGCCAGCCCCATCAGAACGACCAGCCCGACCTGCACGAACACGTTGTTGTCGCCGCCGGTCAGCCACACGCCGAACAGCGCCGACAGCATGGTCATCGGCACGATCAGGATCACCGCCAGCGGCAGCGTCCAGCTTTCATACAGCGCCGCCAGCGCGAGGAACGCCAGCAGCACTGCCACCGGGAAGACCACCAGCGCGGCGTTGCCCTGGGTCGATTGCTGATAGCTCAGATCGGTCCACTGGATGTTCATGCCGTTCGGCAACAGCTTATCGGCCATCTGCGTCAGCGCACCCATCGCCTGGGTAGAGGAGAGCACGCGCGGATCGGCGTCGCCGATCAGATCCGCCGCCGGGAAGCCGTTATAACGGATCACCGGATCCGGGCCGTAAGTGGTGCCGATGTTGACCATGCTGCCGATCGGCACCATTTCGCCCTTGTCGTTGCGGGTACGCAGGTTGGCGATGTCTTCCACGCTGTCGCGGAACTGGCCGTCGGCCTGCGCCATCACCTTCCAGGTGCGGCCATAGCGGTTGAAGTCGTTGATGTAAGACGAACCGAGGTAGGTCTGCAGCGTGCTGAACAGCGCATTGAGCGGCACCCCCTGCGCCTTGGCCTTGTCGCGATCGATTTTGGCGTCCAGCTGCGGCACGTTAGCCTGATAGGAGGAGATCGGGAACCCCATGCCCGGTGTTTGCATAATGGCGCCGGACATCGTGTTGATTGCCGTCTGCAGCGCGCCGTAACCCAGCCCGCCGCGATCCTGCACGTACAGCGAATAGCCGGAACCCTGGCCGATGCCGAGGATCGGCGGCGGCATGATGGAGAAGGCGAAACCTTCCTGAATCTGCGAAATGCGCGCGTTGATCTCGGCGTTGATCTGCGCCGCGGTGCGGGTACGGGTGCTCAGCGACTCCAGTGCGAAGAACACCGTGCCGGTATTCGGCGTATTGGTGAACTGCAGCGCGTTCAGGCCGGGGAAGGCTACCGCATCGGTGACGCCGTCCACGCTCAGGCCGATGGCGCTCATCTTGCGGATCACCGCATCGGTGCGCTCCAGCGAGGCGCCTTCCGGCATTTTCACGCCGCCGATCAGGTACAGCTTGTCCTGCGTCGGGATAAAGCCGCCGGGCACGGTCTTGAACATCACCCCGGCGGCGGCCAGCAGCAGCAGATAGACGACGAACACCGCGCCGCGCCGGCCCAGCACGCGGGAGACGCCGCGCTGGTAGCGTTGCGAACCGCTGGCGAAGAAGCGGTTGAACGGCCGGAACAGCCAACCGAACAGCCTGTCGATCAGGCGCGATGGCAGATCTTTCGGCGCGCCGTGCGGTTTGAGCAAGCGCGCCGCCAGTGCCGGCGACAAGGTCAGCGAGTTGATGGCGGAGATCACCGTCGAGATGGCGATGGTGACGGCGAATTGCTTGTAGAACTGGCCGGTGACGCCGGAGAGGAACGCCATCGGCACGAACACCGCGCACAGCACCACGGCGATGGCGATGATCGGGCCGGAGACTTCGCGCATCGCCTGGTGCGCCGCCGCCAGCGGCGACAGCCCCTCTTCGATGTTGCGCTCGACGTTTTCCACCACCACGATGGCGTCATCCACCACGATGCCGATCGCCAGCACCAGCCCGAACAGGCTGAGGGTGTTGAGCGAGAAGCCGAGCAGATACAGCGCGGCGAAGGTGCCGACCACGGAGATCGGCACCGCCAACAGCGGAATGATCGAGGCGCGCCAGGTCTGCAGGAACAGAATAACCACCAGCACCACCAGGATCACCGCTTCCAGCAGGGTATCCACCACCGCGCGGATCGAATCGCGCACGAAAACCGTCGGATCGTACGGAGATTTCCAGCTCATGCCATCCGGGAAGCGGGTCGCCAGCTCGGCCATCTTGCCGCGCACCGCGTCCGACAGCTCGATGGCGTTGGCGCCCGGCGACTGGAAGATGCCGATGCCGACCGCATCCTTGTTATTGAGCTGGGCGCGCAGCGCGTAGCTGCCGGAACCCATCTCGATGCGCGCCACGTCGCGCAGCCGCACGATCTCGCCGTTATCGCCGCTTTTGAGGATGATATTGCCGAACTCTTCTTCAGTTTGCAGGCGGCCCTGGGCGTTGATCGACAGCAGATAGTCGCTGCGCGTCGGCATCGGCTCCGCGCCGAGCTGGCCGGCGGAGACCTGCACGTTTTGCTCTTGCATGGCGCTCACCACGTCGGAGGCGGTCAGCCCGCGCGCGGCGACCTTGTTCGGATCGAGCCAGATGCGCATCGCGTATTCACCGGCGCCGAAGATCTGCACCTGGCCGACGCCCGGCAGGCGAGCCAGTTCATCCTTGACCTTCAGGGTGGCGTAGTTGCGCAGGTACAGCGAGTCGTACTTGCCGGAAGGCGACACCAGATGCACCACCAGCGTCAGCGCCGGAGACTGTTTCTGGGTAGTGATGCCCTGGCGGCGCACGTCTTCCGGCAGGCGCGCTTCGGCCTGCGCCACGCGGTTTTGCACCTGCACCTGCGCCTGATCGGGATCGGTGCCGGGGCGGAAGGTGACGGTGGTCACCAGCACGCCGTCGGAACCGGCAACCGATTTCATGTACATCATGTTTTCGACGCCGTTGATCGCTTCTTCCAGCGGCGTGGCCACCGTTTCAGCGATCTCTTTCGGGTTGGCGCCCGGGTATTCTGCGCGCACCTGCACGCTGGGCGGCACCACGTCCGGGTACTCGCTGATCGGCAGCAGCGGAATGGCGATCACCCCGGCGACAAAAATCAGTATCGACAGCACCGCGGCGAAGATCGGCCGGTCGATGAAAAAACGGGAAAAGTCCATGGGTCAGAGTTCTCTGCTGGGAGCTTAGTTAAGTGCGGAGGCGGTGGTGGTCATGGCGACGCTTTTCGCGTCGACCGGCATGCCCGGCATAAACACTTTCTGCATGCCGTCGACGATCACCCGATCGCCGTTCACCAGGCCTTTTTGCACAATGCGCAATCCTTCGGCCATCCGGCCCACGTCGATGTCGCGGCGCTGCGCCTTGCCGTCTTTATCGACGATGTAAACGAACTTGCGGTTCTGATCGGTCATCACCGCTTTGTCGTCGATCAGCATGGCGTTGAACTCGGCGCTGCCGGGCATCTGTACCCGTGCGAACAGCCCCGGCGTGAAGCGGCGATCGCGGTTGTCGAGCAGGGCGCGCATGCGGATGGTGCCGGTCCCGGCGTTCAGTTGGTTATCAGTGAAGTCCACCAGCCCTTGATGCGGAGTGCCGTCTTCGCCCACCAGGCCGACTTTCACCGGCAGGCGGGCATCGTGCCGGCCTTGCTGCTGATAACGCAGGAAGGTGGCTTCATCCACGTCGAAATAGACGTAGACCTTATCGAGCGACACCAGCGTCGTCAGCACGCTGGCGCTGTCGCCGGCGGTGACCAGGTTGCCGGCGGTGATCATCGCGCGGCTGGCGCGCCCGTCGATCGGGGCGGTGACGCGGGTAAAGTCGAGATTAAGCTGCGCCATATCGAGCTGGGCCTGCGCCGCCAGCACGTTGCTTTGCGCCTGCGCGGCGGACGAACGGCGCTGTTCCCACACCTCTTGCGAGATGGCCTGAGTGCCGATCAGTTTCTCGGTTCGCGAAGATTCGCTGCGCGCCAGGGCTGCCTGATTGCGCGCCCGCACCAGCTCCGCCTGCGCCTGTTCGCGCGCGGCGCGGTAGGTGCGATCGTCAATGGTGAACAGCACCTGGCCTTTCTTCACCTCGTCGCCTTCGGTGTAGTTGACCCGCTCGATGTAGCCGGAAACTCGCGGGCGCAGCTGTACGCTTTGCACTGCTTCGACCCGGCCATTGAACGCATCCCACTGGCTGATCGGTTTGACCACCACGCTGGCGGCGCTGACCACCGGTGGCGGTGGCGGGGCGTTGTGCGCGACGCTGTTGTCGCATCCGGCGAGCAGGGCGGCCAACAGCGCCACCCCGGAGAGCCGCTGGCCCAGAGCGACGGCGCGCGTGCGGCCGCCGGCGTTGAACGATGAGTTTGGTTGATTTGGCATTATTTTTATTCCGATAAGTAAGCGCTGTCTGGCCCCATACCCAACCCTGTTTCTCGGGCTTTTCCCTTCATGCCGGCGTTCGGCGGAAGGGGCGCCGCGCTTTGTCATGGCGCAACGTTAGGTTTTGAAACATATTGGTGTCACATTAATGTATCAATATCGGTTACATTAATTGGGTGGAGTATAGTGGCGGCTTTCCGATAAATGCAATAATAAAAATTGCATTTAAAGCGAAACTGTTGCAACGTATGTGCATCGGGCAGAGGGTGACCCTGCCGAATGATGGGAGCATCTGCATGAACACTACGGGCTTTATTACCGATTTGAAGGCGTGGATCGACAACAATCTGGAAGAAAAACTGGATATCAACACCGTGGCGGACCGCGCGGGCTATTCCAAATGGCATCTGCAGCGCATGTTCAAACGCCAGACCGGCTACGCGCTGGGGGAGTATATCCGCATGCAAAAACTGAAAGTGTCGGCGGAGCGCCTGGCCAACAGCGGCGAGCCTATCGTCAGCGTGGCGATCTCGCTCGGCTTCGACTCACAGCAGTCGTTCAACCGCAGCTTCAAACGCCAGTTCGGCCAAACGCCGGGCGACTGGCGCCGCGCGCTGGCGCAGCCAACGTCGGTGAGATGCACGCACCACTGAACGGTTGGGCCGCGGGGATAAAAAAGCCTGAATTTGCGTTCGGGCTTTTTTGTATGGCGGTGAGGGAGGGATAGATTCGCTGCGCTCACCCTGCGGGCCGCCGTTGGCGGTCCAAAACGCGGGCGTTTTGTCGAACCCTGTCGAGGGTTCTCACCCTCCCGGTCGGTGCGCGATGCAAACAAAAAAGCCTGAACGCGAGTTCAGGCTTCTTCGTAGAATATGGCGGTGAGGGAGGGATAGATTCGCTGCGCTCACCCTGCGGGCCGCCGTTGGCGGTCCAAAACGCAAGCGTTTTGTCGAACCCTGTCGAGGGTTCTCACCCTCCCAGTCGGTGCGCGATGCAAACAAAAAAGCCTGAACGCGAGTTCAGGCTTCTTCGTAGAATATGGCGGTGAGGGAGGGATAGATTCGCTGCGCTCACCCTGCGGGCCGCCGTTGGCGGTCCAAAACGCAAGCGTTTTGTCGAACCCTGTCGAGGGTTCTCACCCTCCCAGTCGGTGCGCGATGCATACAAAAAAGCCTGAACTTTCGCTCAGGCTTTCTCGTTAGAATATGGCGGTGAGGGAGGGATTCGAACCCTCGATACACTTTCGCGTATACACACTTTCCAGGCGTGCTCCTTCAGCCACTCGGACACCTCACCATATTTTTTGTTGCGAAATCATCGCTGCAACGGGGCGCTACTATAGGGAGTGGGGCCGATCCGGTCAAGAATAATTTCTGTGTTTTTGTTCGTCCGCTCAAGCCGTGTTCACTTTGCTGAAAACTGCGGCGAACGGCAGGGCAGAAGTCATGAAAAGGTGGGAAAATCAGAAGTAAGGTTCGCGGATAACCGGTGGAAATGGGAATTACCGGCGCGGGCTGTGGGGGTTGATTCGCTGCGCTCACCCTGCGGGCCGCCGTTGGCGGTCCAAAACGCAGGCGTTTTGTCGAACCCTGTCGAGGCTTCTCACCCCTCTCGGCGGTGCGCCATGCAAAAAAAAAGCCTGGACGCGAATCCAGGCTTTCTCTTTGAATTTGGCGGTGAGAGAGGGCTTGATTCGCTGCGCTCACCCTGCGGGCCGCCGTTGGCGGTCCAAAACGCAGGCGTTTTGTCGAACCCTGTCGAGGCTTCTCACCCCTCTCGGCGGTGCGCCATGCAAAAAAAAGCCTGGACGCGAATCCAGGCTTTCTCTTTGAATTTGGCGGTGAGAGAGGGGTTCGAACCCTCGATACACTTTCGCGTATACACACTTTCCAGGCGTGCTCCTTCAGCCACTCAGACACCTCACCGTTTTGTTGTCGAAAACGCTTTGCGCTGTCGACGGGCGCTAATGTAGGAGAATCTGATCTCAGCGTCAACCCTCTTATTTCATTCTCATGACCGTTTAGCCAAACTTGCAGCAATTTGCTGATTTACCGAACGATATTCCCACTCGCGGTCGCCAGCGGGCAGGGTAGGCAGCGGCCAGAATTCATGACAGACGATTGTTTGACCTTTTTCTGTTCAAATAGCTCAATATATCGCCAATGAGATCGGTCTATTTGCTGTTATATGCATTAATACTGGATTATTAGTCAAATGTGTCGCTAAATGGAATTGTGTCGGCGCGGCGTTTTTGGCAAGGAACATCACGACGCCGCGCAGATTGCCGGGAGACAGGCCGGCGATACCGCAGACAGGGACAGACTCATTACATAATAATGCAGTAGAGGTTGGTTTTGACTCCTTCAGATGCCATGCCGGCGCCGCAAGCGCGCCATGCCATTCCCCCCGGTGCAGGGGCGCTGTTCTTCATCCAAATCTTCGCCACGCTGGGCTTCGCCGTGCTTTACTCCACGCTGGTGCTGTACGCCACCAAGCGATTGGGCTTCAACGAAAGCAGCGCCAACGCCATGATGGGCGTGTTCGGCGCCTTCAACTATGGTCTGCACATGTTCGGCGGCTACCTCGGCGGCCGTTTCCTCAGTAACCGCAACCTGTTCGTGCTCGGTATGGTACTGCAGGTGTTCGGCTGCGCGCTGATTGCCGTCGCGGGCGTGTGGGGGCTGTACTGGGGGCTGGCGATGTTCCTGACCGGCAGCGGCCTTAACGTCACCTGCATTAACATGATGCTGACCCAGCGTTTCAAGCCGGACGATGACCGGCGTGAATCGGCATTCCTGTGGAACTACGCCGGCATGAACCTCGGGTTCTTCGTTGGCTTTACCGTCGCCGGGTATTTCCAACTGACGGAAAACTATCGCGCGCTGTTCCTGTTCGCCACGCTGGGCAATGCGGCGGCGATCATCGTCGCCGTCTGCCGCTGGCGGATTCTGGCGGATCTCAATACGCCGCTGCACGACGCCAGCCGCAGCCAATACCGTTGGCGCATGCTGGTCGGGCTGGCGGTGCTGGTCGCGCTGGTGCCGATCATCCGCGTGATGCTGACCCACGCCGAGTTCAGCGGGCACTTTGTGATCGTACTCGGTGCCCTGATCTTCCTGATGCTGTGCGTGGTGACGCTGCGCCACCATCCGCGCGATGAGCGCCGCAGAATGGCGGCCTATCTGATCCTGGCGCTGGGCTCGCTGGTGTTTTGGGCGCTGTACCAGCTGGCGCCGATGGGGCTGATGCTGTTCTCCGAGCACAACATCAATCTGAACGTTTACGGCATTCAGGTGGCGCCGCAGTGGATCCAGAACATCAACACGCTGGTGATCGTGGTGGGCGGCCCGCTGCTGGCCTGGTGGTTCAACCGCCTGCGCGCTCGCGGCTGCAACATCGACATTCCGCTGCAGTTCTCCGGATCGCTGTTTTGCATCGGGCTCGGCATGCTGGTGTTGCCGCTGGGCATCAGCATGGCGGGCGGCGACGGGCTGGTGGCGTTTAAATGGATCGTCATCAGCTATGTGCTGCAAAGCGTCGGTGAATTGATTATCTCGCCGATCGGTTACGCGATGATCGGCAAGCTGGCGCCGCCGCGCTATCAGGGCGTGATGATGGGCTGCTGGATGATGGTGACCGGCGTCGCCTCGGTGCTGGCGGGGTACGTCTCCGGCCTGATGCCGGAAAACAGCGGCAGCACGCCGTTGCAAACCAACCCCGGCTACAGCGAAATCTTCAGCGCGCTGGGCTGGGGTGCGACGGGCGTCGGCGTGGCGATGCTGATTCTCATTCCGCTGCTGCGGCGCCTTATCCGGCGCGACGGCCCGTCTGCCGCCTGATTGACGAGCATGCGCAACAGCCCCCACTGGTCGGGGCTGTTTTTATTTTGGGCTTTAACGCTTGCATCCGGCGGCGAATCGCGGAAGGCTGGGGGAAAACCAATAAAAACAAACGGGAGCCCGCAGCATGAACATCATTTATTACCACCCCTTGTTTAACGCCCAGGAATGGCTGGCCGGCATCAAGCAACGCCTGCCGCAGGCCGAGATCCGCGAATGGCAGCGCGGCGACGAGCGGCCGGCCGATTACGCGCTGGTGTGGCGCCCGCCGCACGAGATGCTGGCCAACCGCCGCGATCTGAAAGCGGTGTTCGCCCTCGGCGCCGGCGTCGACGCCATTCTTGATCAGGAACGCAAACACCCTGGCACGCTGCCCGCCGGCGTGCCGTTGCTGCGGCTGGAGGATACCGGCATGGCGCAGCAGATGCAGGAATATGCGCTGAGCTATGCGCTGCGTTATTTCCGCCGTTTCGACGAGTATCAGGCGCTCCAGCAGCGGCAGGAATGGCAGCCGCTCGATCCTCACTCGTTGGATGATTTCACTATCGGCATCCTCGGCGCCGGCGTGCTGGGGCAGAGCGTGGCGCGCAAGCTGACCGAGTTTGGCTTTAGCGTGCGCTGCTGGAGCCGCAGCGCCAAACAGATTAACGGCGTGCAAAGCTTCGCCGGGGAGGCGCAGCGCGCGGCCTTCCTCGACGGCGTCAAACTGCTGATCAACCTGCTGCCCAATACGCCGGAGACCATCGGCATTCTCAACCGTGAGCTGTTCGCGCAGTTGAGCACGGGCGCCTATCTCATCAACATCGCGCGCGGCGCGCACCTGGTGGAAGCCGATCTGCTGGCGGCGCTCGAACAGGGGCAGCTGGCCGCCGCCACGCTGGACGTGTTCGCCCGCGAGCCGCTGCCGCAGGATCATCCGTTCTGGCGTCATCCGCGTGTCACCATTACCCCGCATATTGCTGCCATCACGTTGCCGCAGCAGGCGATGGATCAGATCGCCGCCAACATTCGCGCGCTGGAGGCGGGGCATGCCCCGGCCGGCGTGGTCGACAGGCAACGGGGATACTGATCCTTCAGCCGCCGTTCGGTAACTGATAAGCTGTTATCGTCATCGCGCCTGCCCGTACCTTTGCGGGCGGGCCCTCTGGAAGGAGAAACAATGTACCCCGTTGATTTGCACATGCACACCGTCGCCAGCACCCACGCTTACAGCACGCTGCACGATTACATCGCCGAAGCCCAGCAGAAGGGCATCAAGCTGTTCGCCATCACCGATCACGGCCCGGACATGGCCGATGCGCCGCACTACTGGCACTTTATGAACATGCACGTGTGGCCGCGCCGGGTGAACGGCGTGGGCATCTTGCGCGGCATCGAAGCCAACATCAAAAACCTGCAGGGCGACATCGACTGCACCGGCCCGATGCTGACCGCCACCGACGTGATCATCGCCGGTTTCCACGAGCCGGTGTTTGCGCCGCAGGATAAAGCGTCCAATACTGAAGCGATGATCGCCGCGATGGCGCAGGGGGACGTGCATATCATCAGCCACCCCGGCAACCCGCGTTACCCGATCGACATTCCCGCCGTCGCGGCGGCCGCCGCCAAATACGAAGTGGCGCTGGAGCTGAATAACTCGTCGTTCACCCACTCCCGCAAGGGCAGCGAGGCCAACTGCCGGGCGATCGCCGCCGCGGTGCGCGACGCCGGCGGCTGGCTGGCGCTGGGTTCGGATTCGCACGTCGCTTTTTCACTGGGTAATTTCGAGCACTGCGAGCGCATCATCGAAGAGGTGGGCTTCCCACAAGAGCGCATTCTTAACGTCAGCCCGCGCCGGTTGCTGGATTTTCTCGAGCGGCGCGGCAAGCCGGCGATTGCGGAATTGGCCGATTTGTGACATCGTCCCGGCAAAATTTTCCGTATTGTATAAGGCCTTATCATGAATGAGTTTTCGATTGTCTGCCGCGTGCTGGGTACGCTGTTCTACCGCCAGCCGCAGGATCCGCTGTTGGTGCCGCTGTTCGCGCTGATCAAAGAGGGCAAGCTGCAGCAGCACTGGCCGCTGGAGCAGGATGAGCTGCTGAAGCGCCTGCAACAGGGCTGTGACGTCAACCAGCTGGCGACCGACTTCAACGCGATGTTCGTCGGCAGCGAGTGCAGCGTGTCGCCGTTCCGCTCCGACTACGTCGAAGGCGCCAGCGAAGCGGAAGTGCGCGCCTTCCTGCAGCAGCGCGGCATGCCGCTGGCGGAGGCGCCGGCCGACCATTTCGGCCAACTGCTGCTGGCGGCCTCCTGGCTGGAAGATCAGTCGCAGGAAGATGAAGCGCAGGCGCAGATCGCGCTGTTCGACGAGTTTCTGCTGCCGTGGTGCGGCCGCTTCCTCGGTAAAGTGGAAGCGCACGCCACCACCGGTTTCTACCGCACGCTGGCGCTGATGACCCGCGACGCCATCCAGGCGATGCGCGACGAGCTTGCGGAGTACGAGCAGGACGACGAAGCGGGCGACGAAGACGCGTAACGCCGCAGGCATCCAGGCGGGCCGCCCGGCCCGCTAAACACAGGTTTGCATCCCCCAGACGTAAATTGACAAAAGATCCCCTAATCTGGCGGTTTACCGTCGGTTCGGCCGCGCCTGCGCGCCGCGTTTTCTCACGCAAGGGGTAGATGATGAAAAGTAACTGGATGCAGCAGATTCAAACGTTGATCGGGCAGAAGGCCGGTGCGATGGGCGGGGCGGAAGGCATCGGCAAACTGCTGGCGCCCACGGCGCTGGGCGGCCTGGTCGGCGTGCTGTTGGCCAACAAATCTTCGCGCAAGCTGGTGGGCAAATTCGGCAAGAATGCGCTGATTATCGGCGGCAGCGCGGCGGTGGGCGCGGTACTGTGGAACAAGTATAAGCAGCGGGTGAAAGAGACCCATCAGGACGAACCGCAGTTCGGTTTGCAAACCACGCCGGTGGATCTGCGCGCCAAGCGTTTGGTGCAGGCGCTGGTGTTCGCCGCCAAGAGCGACGGCCATATCGATGCCGACGAGCAGCGCGCCATCGATCATAGTCTGTCGCAGCTGCAGGTGGGGGAAGAGGCGCAGGGCTGGGTGCAGGAAGCGCTCGATCAGCCGCTCAACCCGGCATTGATCGCCCGCAGCGTGCAAAACGAAGACGAGGCGCTGGAGGTTTACTACCTGAGTTGTCTGGTGATCGACGTCGATCACTTTATGGAGCGCGGCTACCTCGATGCGCTGGCGCAGGCGCTGAAGATCCCGGCGGACGTCAAGCAGGGCATCGAGAGCGACGTCAACGAGAAAAAGCGCGAGCTGGCGTAGCGCCGCTTGGCAAGCCGGGGGGAATCGTGTCACTCTTGCCGCAATCTATGTAAGCGGATGATTTAGCAATGATGACCCCACCGAAAGCGGAAAAACGCCCTTATCCCATCACCATCCACGGCGATACGCGCGTGGATGACTACTACTGGCTGCGCGACGATGAGCGCGCGGACCGCCAGGTGCTGGACTACCTGCAGGCGGAGAACGCCTACACCGATGCGATGCTGAAGCCGCAGCAGGCGCTGCGCGAAACCCTGTACGAAGAGATGGTGGCGCGCATTCCGCAGCAGGAACATTCGGTGCCTTACGTGCGCCATGGCTATCGCTATCAGACGCGCTACGAGCCGGGCAACGAATACGCGATTTCCGTGCGCCAGCCGCAGGCCGAGAGTGAGCACTGGGAGGTGCTTATCGACGGCAACCAGCGCGCCGAGAACCACGAGTTTTATACCCTGGGCGGGCTGGACGTCAGCCCCGACAACCAGCTGCTGGGAGTGGCGGAGGATTTCCTGTCGCGCCGCCAGTATGACATTCGTTTCAAGAACCTGGCCGACGGCAGCTGGGCCGACGAAGTGCTGGAAAACACCTCCGGCAGCTTCGAGTGGGCCAACGACTCCTCGACGGTGTACTACGTGCGCAAGCACGCCAAGACGCTGTTGCCGTATCAGGTTTATCGCCACGTGGTGGGCAGCGATCCGCAGCAGGACGAGCTGATTTACGAAGAGCTGGACGATACCTTCTACGTCGGGCTGGAGAAGACCACCTCCGAGCGCTTTATCCTGATCCACCTGAGCAGCACCACCACCTCGGAGATCCTGCTGTTGGACGCCGATAGTGCGGACGCCAAGCCGCAGCTGTTCGTGCCGCGCCGCAAGGATCACGAGTACGCCATCGATCACTATCACCAGCATTTCTATATCCGCTCCAACAAGGACGGCAAGAACTTCGGCCTTTACCAGAGCGAGCAGGCGGACGAAGCGCAGTGGCAGACGCTGATCGCCCCGCGCGCCGACGTGATGCTGGAGGGCTTCAGCCTGTTCCGCGATTGGTTGGTGGTGGAAGAGCGCAATGCCGGCCTGACGCTGCTGCGCCAGATCCACTGGCAGACGGGCGAAGAGAAGCGCATCGCCTTCGACGATCCGACCTACACCACCTGGCTGGCGTATAACCCGGATCCGGAAACCGCGCTGCTGCGCTACGGCTATTCGTCGATGACCACCCCGACCACGCTGTACGAGCTGAACATGGACAGCGGCGAGCGGACGATGCTCAAACGGCAGGAGGTGAAGAACTTCACGCCGGAAAACTACCGCAGCGAGCGGGTGTGGGTGAAGGCGCGCGATGGCGTCGAGGTGCCGGTTTCGCTGGTGTATCGCCAGGACAGCTTCCAGCGCGGCGCCAACCCGCTGATGGTGTACGGCTACGGCTCTTACGGCAGCAGCATGGATCCGGCGTTCAGCGCCAGCCGCCTGAGCCTGCTGGATCGCGGTGTCGTGTTCGCGCTGGCGCACATTCGCGGCGGCGGCGAGCTGGGGCAGTTGTGGTATGAAGACGGCAAACTGTTCAACAAGCAGAACACCTTCAACGATTTTATCGACGTGACCGAAACGCTGATCGCCCAGGGGTACGGCGACGGCAAGCGGGTGTTCGCCATGGGCGGCAGCGCCGGCGGTTTGCTGATGGGCGCGGTGATCAACCAGGCGCCGCAGCTGTTCCACGGCGTGGTGGCGCAGGTGCCCTTCGTCGACGTGGTGACCACCATGCTGGATGAGTCCATCCCGCTGACCACCGGCGAATACGACGAGTGGGGCAACCCGAACGAGCAGGCCTATTACGACTACATCAAACAGTACAGCCCGTACGATCAGGTGAAAGCGCAGGCATACCCGCATCTGCTGGTGACCACCGGTCTGCACGATTCGCAGGTGCAGTATTGGGAGCCGGCCAAGTGGGTGGCCAAGCTGCGCGAGCTGAAAACCGACGACCGGCAGCTGCTGTTGTATACCGACATGGATGCCGGCCACGGCGGAAAATCCGGCCGCTTCAAGGCCTATGAGGATATTGCTCTGGAGTACGCCTTCATTCTGGCGCTGGCGGAGTAACGGCGAACAGCGGGCGGCCTGCGCCGCCCGCTGTGCTAGCCAATCAGATAGTATTTCAGCGTGTGCTTCATGTCCGGGCTCAGATCGTCGATGGATTTCAGCATCCAGCGCAGATAGCCGGGATCTTCCTGGGCGATGCGTTCGATTTCCTGCCCGCGATACTTGCCGAATTTGAATTTCTTCAGCAGCACCGGCTGTTCGGTGATCTGCACCATTTGCTCCGGCGTCCAGCCCGAATCCTTGATGATGCGTTGCAGCAGCGCGGCGGTGACGTAGCAGTCGTACAGCGCGCGGTGCGGGTACAGCGTGGCGTCTGCCGGCAGCTGTACGTCCAGGTTCAGCGCGTAGCGCAGATACTGGTTGCCGTACTTGATGTCCGGATACAACGTGCGCGCCAGCTTGAGGGTGCAGATCCAGGCGCCGTTCATCTCCGGCAACACCCCGCGATCAAAGGCGGCGTTGTGCGCCACATAGTAGGGGCTGCCCTGATAGCGGCCGATCGCCACCGCGATACGCGGTTTACCTTCCACCATCTGTTCGGTGATGTGATGAATCGCCATCGCGTCGAGGCTGATGGGGCGGTCCGGGCTGACCAGATCGCTCATCGGATTGGTTAACTGGCCGTCGAGCAGATCGAGGGAGGCCACTTCCACCACGCCGCCGTCCAGCCCGCAGGTTTCGGTATCTATTACGCGTAACGTCATGCTTTCCTCCGCGTTGCCGTCAGGCTTCAGCTTAACCGGCACAGGTGGCCGTGCCAACCGTCGGAAGTCTTGCCGGCGATGATCAGCCCAGGAGCGTCATCCGGCGCGGCAACCAAAAGCGCTCCCGTTTCATCCCAGATGGCGCTGCGGCCCGCCGGGATCCAGCCGCCGGTCGGCGCCGCATGGTTGGCCATCAGCGTGACCATGCCATAACGCCGGGCGTAGTCTGCCAGCGCGGCGCTGTCTTTCGCGTAACCGGCTTCAGATACCAGCACGCCGGCAGCATAAATCTGCGCGCCCGCCCGTGCGGCGGCGCTCGCGTGGCCGGGCTCCGAAGTATCGGCGCAGATGGCCAGCGCGATGCGTTGCTGCTGTATTTCCAGCAGCGTGCCGCCCTCACCGGGCGAGAAGAATTGCTGTTCCGCGCCGTGCAGATGCTGTTTGGTATAGACGGCCACCATGCCGTTGGGGTGAAAGATCAAGGCGGCGATATGCAGCGCCTGGCCACTGTGCAAAGGCGCGCCGACGATGATCGTCATCTGCCGCGATTGCGCCGCTGCACTGAGCGGTTGCAGGCGGGGATCGCCCAGCGTCAGCGCCAGTTCGGCAGCATTGGCCAACTCATAGCCGCTTAGCGACAGTTCGGGAAACACCAGCAGTTGCACCTGCTGTTCGGCTGCCTGCGCGACAAATTCAAGGTGACGTTCAAGGTTGCTGGCGATATCGGCCGCAGCGGCGGGGTATTGGGCGGCGGCGAGGGTAAAGCAGGGCATTGGCCATCTCTCCTGTGAGGCAATAAAAAACCCGCCTTGGCGGGTTTAATGACGGATGGAAGGACGCTTACTCACCAGACGGATGCGCTTTTTTGGCGCGTTTCTCCGCACGTTTCTCAGCTGGGGTTTTCAACGGCTTCTTCTTCGCATTTTTTTTGCTATCCATTCCCTTACTCATGATGGCCTCTCGTTACCTATGATTGGGTGGCTTGCTCAGTCATTAACCGCCTAAAGCCGGCAGGATGCAAGCGACAAAGTGCGAATTGCATTTAACCGGCTGTTTACACATGAGATTTTGTTTTAGGATGACCGGGTGATAAAAATAATTATTATGTTATAATGTTACACTTTCAATGTTCGGAGAACGCAATGACTGTGATGGCATTACCGGATGCGCAGCAACTGCTGGCCATGCCGGATTCTGATTATATGAACTCGGTTCAACGGGCGTTTTTCCGTCAGTTGCTGCAGGATGAGCGGCAAAAGCTGCTGCTGCACATCGATGAGCTGAAAAAAGAGATCGACGGCGGCGAAGCGACGGGCGATGAGGCCGACAAGGCGGCGCGCGAAGAGGATTTGCGCTTGCTGTTCCGCCAGCTGGATCGCGAAAGCCGCCTGTTGCCGAAAATCGATGCGGCGCTGGCGCGCTTGCAGAACGGCGAATACGGCTACTGCCGGGAAACCGGCGAACCCATCGGGCTGGCGCGCCTGCTGCTGCGCCCGACGGCGGAACTGAGCATCGAGGCGAAAACCGCACAGGAGATGCGCGAGCCGCATATGCGTAAAGGCGGGTAAGGCCTCAGCCGCCGAGCGTATCCACCAACAGATCGAGAAAGCGCCTGACGCGGGGTTCCAGCAGGCGCTTATTCGGATAGAGCGCCACAATCCTGACTTCTTCACCCGCCACGGCGCGCAACACCTGCCGCAGACGGCCGGCGGCCAAATCTTCCGCAATCATAAACTCCGGCAGATACGCGATGCCCAACCCGGATAGAGCGGCGTCGCGTAACGCTTCCCCACTGTCCAGCCGCAGGCGGCCGCGAACCGGGGCCTTGACCCATTCGCCGCGCTCGTCGCGCAGCCGCCAGGGCTGTTTTTGGTTGCGGCTGCTGAACAGCAGAGCCTCGTGCCCGGCGAGCGACTCGACGGTTTGCGGTTCGCCACGGGCGGCGAGGTAGGCGGGGGAGGCGCACAGCAGGGCGCGATACCTGGCGAGGGTTCTGGACACCAGCCGGGTATCCGGCGCCGTGACGCCAATCCGCACCGCCAAATCAAATCCTTCTTCCACGATATCCGCCAGGCGATCGGAAAAACTGATCTCCACCTGCACCTCAGGCCAGGCGACGAGAAATTTCGGCACCAGCGGCAACAGGATCCGTCTGCCGAAGGCGGCGGGAGCGGTCAACCGCAGCACCCCGCGTGCGGTGCCTTTGTCGCCGGCCACGCTGGCCTCGGCGTCGTCGACCGAAGCGAGGATCTGCAGACCGCGCCGATAAAACTCTCGCCCCTCGTCGGTCAGGCCAAGCGAACGCGTGGTGCGATGCAACAGCCGCACGCTCAGCCGCTGCTCCAGACGCGCGATGGCCTTGCCCGCCGCCGAGCGCGATAGCCCCATCGTCTGTCCGCCGGCGACAAAACTGCCGGCGTCGACGACGGCCATGAAAACCTGAATGTCATTGAGATTCGCCCGCAGCATGCCGCCCCCCGAGAGCCGGTGATAAGATAATTAATTTAACATATTCAATGGATTAAATGCATAGTCAATGTCGTTTCAGTGACGACATTCATTCGCCAATCAAACGATTATAGTCGTCATGGAAACGATAAACGGTTGGAGAAGCAGCATGAGAAACGGCATCACGCACTACCATCACGGGGTCATTTGGGAAGAGGAGAATGGCGTGTCCCAAGGCGTTCGCGTCAAAGACACCCTCTACATTTCGGGGCAGTTTTCCCATGATATGCAGGGTGAGTTTATCGGCGCGGGCGATATTGAACGGCAAACCCAGCAGACGTTGGACAACCTGGATCGGGTATTGGCGGGATTCGGCGCCGAACGTTCGAACCTGGCGTATGTGGAGATCTACCTGACCGACGTACAGGCGCACGTTGAACCGTGCATTGCGTTGTTCAAGCGCTATGTCGGCGATCACCGACCCGCCGGTTCGCTGATCGGCGTCACCGGGCTGGCTTCGCCCGAGCAGTTGGTGGAGATCAGCGCGATCGCGCACCTTAACTGATCGGGCCTGTGGGCATTTTACAGGCAGGTCGTTGTGATTTTGAGCAAACGCGCGGCGAGTTCTCGGCGCGCGTTCGAGTTTTCGGGTTTTACCGTTGACCTGCCGGGCGGCTTCCGCTTTGATGAAAGCATGACTCACAGAGAGACGGAAAGCGCCATGGAACAATTACGAGGTTTGTACCCGCCGTTAGCGGCATACGACAGCGGTTGGCTGGATACTGGGGATGGCCACCGGATCTACTGGGAGCTGAGCGGTAACCCGAACGGTAAACCGGCGGTATTCATTCACGGCGGGCCGGGCGGCGGCATCTCCCCGCATCATCGTCAGCTGTTCGATCCCGAACGCTACAAGGTGCTGCTGTTCGATCAGCGCGGTTGCGGCCGCTCCCGTCCGCATGCCAGCCTGGACAACAACACCACCTGGCATTTGGTGGCCGATATCGAGCGGCTGCGCGAAATGGCCGGCGTCGAGCAGTGGCTGGTGTTCGGCGGTTCCTGGGGATCGACGCTGGCGCTCGCCTATGCGCAGACCCACCCGGAGCGCGTCAGTGAAATGGTGCTGCGCGGCATCTTCACCCTGCGCAAGCAGGAGCTGCATTGGTATTACCAGGACGGCGCTTCGCGCTTCTTCCCGGAAAAATGGGAGCGCGTGCTGTCCATCCTCTCGGATGACGAGCGTAAAGACGTGATCGCCGCCTACCGGCAGCGGCTGACCTCGACCGATCCGCAGGTGCAGCTTGAAGCGGCCAAGCTGTGGAGCGTGTGGGAAGGGGAGACGGTCACGCTGCTGCCGAGCCGCGAATCCGCTTCGTTCGGCGAGGATGATTTCGCGCTGGCGTTCGCCCGCATTGAAAACCACTACTTCACCCATCTGGGCTTCCTGGAAAGCGACGACCAACTGCTGCGCAACGTGCCGCTGATCCGCCATATTCCGGCGGTGATCGTCCACGGCCGCTATGACATGGCCTGCCAGGTGCAGAACGCCTGGGACCTGGCCAAGGCCTGGCCGGAGGCGGAGCTGCATATCGTGGAAGGGGCGGGGCATTCGTATGATGAGCCGGGCATTTTGCACCAGCTGATGATCGCCACCGACCGGTTTGCCGGCAAGTGACGCAAAAAACCCGCCGTAACGGCGGGTTTTTCTATTTAGCCTTCGGCTCGTACGGCAGGCGCGAAAACTTGTGGGATTCCGCGCGGTAGTGCGCCACGCGCTCGCGAAAATAGTCGCGCAGCGCTTCCGGTTGCTCGCGCTCCACCACTTCCGGGATCACCGGCATGTTGTAGCGCTCTTTGTACGCCACGCCTGAGGCGGCGAGATCCACATTCACCCTGTCCATTTCCTCTTTGGACAGCTCGGCCAGATTGTAACCCACGCTATGCTCCTTACTTACTTTGCCGCATTGAATCTGCGCAGAAGGTAATCCACCCGGCGGCGCTTGGCAAGCCCATTACGCCGTTGCCGGGAGCGATATTTATCCGAGAGTAATGCAATCTATTTATTCTTTTAAATAAGAATGATTCGCTTTTTGATTAAAATAAAAGATGAAAATAATTATCATGTGAATTCTCAATGTGGTAGATATATCTTAATTTATTGATATTTATAGTTTTTATAATTAATGTTTGCTTGGTGTGAATAATGTGTTTTTATTTTTATGGCAGCAAGGCATAATGCGCGGAAATTAAATTCATGACCTGCAAAATAAAAGGAATCATTATGCTGACGCAAGAAATGACTCAAAAGCTGAATGAGCAACTGAATCTGGAGTTCTACTCCGCCAACCTGTATCTGCAGATGAGCGCATGGTGCAGCGATAAAGGCTTTGAAGGCGCCGCCGCATTTCTTAAGGAGCATTCTCAGGAAGAGATGCAGCATATGCAACGTTTGTTCGACTATCTGAGCGACACCGGCTCTCTGCCGCTGCTGGGCACCATCGCCGCGCCGCCGGTAGCGTTCGAATCGCTGGCGGACGTGTTCCAGCAGACCTACGAACACGAACAGCTGATCACTCGTCAGATCAACGAACTGGCGCACGCCGCCATGACCGCACACGATTACTCCACCTTCAACTTCCTGCAGTGGTACGTGGCGGAGCAGCATGAAGAAGAGAAACTGTTCAAATCCGTGCTGGACAAGCTGGCGCTGGTGGGCACCAGCGGCAAGGGCCTGTTCTTCATCGACAAAGATCTGAAGAAAATGGGCGCGATGGGCCAGGGCGGCAACGACCAGGCCTGATCTGCATCAGAACATCGAAAAAACCGCGCGCGGGCGAGCCTGACGCGCGGTTTTTTTTACCCTGCGTTTATCGCGGTTATGCGGCGATACGTGCTGCCGGATCGCAAAATGCCAGTGATGCGCTCGACTTGCCGCAGCGTGGTCGTTATGATTTACCGCGATACGCTACAGGGATGGTAGAGTCAAAACAGCGGGTTAGCCGATACAACCCGTTTTTCTGTTTACCCGTGGCGCAATCATTGCGGTGGGTTGGGGCCGCTGATACATCGCCTTGGCTGTGGCCTTAACCCTTATGACCCTCTTTATACTGTTAAGGGATACCACTGTGATCGGTAAAATTCGTTCCTCCTGTCGCCTGCTTTCCACCGTTTTCGTTCTGTTCGTCGGCCTGTCTTCTCAGCAAGCGCTGGCGCACGCCCACCTGAAAGTGGAAACGCCGAAGGCCGACGCCAGCGTCAGCCCGGCGCCGAAGGCGCTGACCCTCAGCTTCTCCGAAGGCATCGAGCCGAACTTCAGCGGCGTGAAAATCACCGGCCCGGACAACGCCGTGGTGAAAACCGGCAAGCTGCAGCTCGATCCGAACAACAACACCCAGGTCAACGTGCCGATTGAAGGCGAGCTGAGCGCGGGCAAATACAACGTCAGCTGGCATGTGGTTTCGGTCGACGGGCATAAAACCAAAGGCCAGTACAGCTTCACCGTAAACTGATCGTGAGTCTGGCGACTCTGTTCGTTCTGTGTCGCTTGGTGCACTTTGCGGCGGTGATGCTGATGTTTGGCATCAGTCTGTTCACCGCCTTATTGGCACCGCAGCGCCTCTCCCCGATCCTCTCCCGCGATGTGCGCCCCCTGCTGCTTGCCGGCACCTGGATTGCCGGGCTTTCCGCCGTGGCGCTGCTGGCCATTCAGGCCGGGCAGATGGGCGACGGTTGGCAAGACGCCTGGCGGCTGGAGGTCTGGTGGGCGGTGCTCGGCACCACCTTCGGCGAAGTGTGGCGCTGGCATCTGGGCCTGTCGCTGCTGGCGATCCTGAGCCTGCTGCTGCCGGAACGGCCGCGCGCACAGGCGTTGGCGCTGTGCTCGGCGCTGCTGCTGGTGAGCCTGGCGTTTATCGGCCACGCGGCGATGCATGAAGGCGCGTTGGGCGCGCTGCACCGCGCCAACCATGCGGTGCACCTGCTGGCCGCCGGTTACTGGTTCGGCAGCCTGGCGCCGCTGCTGGTTTGCCTGCGTTACCTGCCTCCGCCGCAGTGGCGCAGCGACGCCATCACCACGCTGATCCGTTTCTCGCGCTGGGGGCACCTGGCGGTGGCGGCGGTGATCGTCACCGGCATCGTCAACAGCCTGATCATTTTCGGCGGTTGGCCGCTCAACCTCGGCTCGCCTTATCAGCGCCTGCTGCTGATCAAAACCGCGTTGGTGGCGCTGATGGTGATGGTGGCGCTGGCCAATCGCTACGCCATCGTGCCGGCGATGAGCCGCGTACCGGCGCTGGCGCAGCGCGGCGTGGTGCTGGCCTGCTGGCTCGAAGTCGGGTTGGGGATGGCGGTGCTGCTGCTGGTCAGTTTATTTGCAACCTATGCGCCGGTATGACATTTCAGCTTGCCGCAGCCGGGCAAGCTGCGGGAAAATCGGCGCGAATAGCAACCTTAAGGCCATCACATGAAATCGGTATTACTCGGCATTACGCTGCTGGCAACCGCGACCGGCGCGCTGGCGGCAGACAAACTGGTGAACATCACCAAACTGGAGTACGGCAAACAGTGGGCGTTCACCAAGGAAGAAGTGACGCTGCAGTGCCGCAGCGGCGGCGCGCTGTTTGTGCTGAATAACAGCACCCTGATGCAATATCCGCTCAACGACGCGGCGGAGCAGCAGGTGAAGAAGGGCCATCAGCGCGCGCAGCCGCTGGAGGTGATCCTGCTGGACGACCCTGCCGAACCGGGGAAAAAAATGAGCATGGCGCCGTTTATTGAGCGCGCCGAGAAGCTGTGCGCTGACTAACCGCTTGTTTGCCAACGCCTTGCCCAGCGTGCGCAGATTGATGCGCATTTGCCGCATAGTTATTTCGTCACGAAACTATCACGCAGCCGCCGGGCGGCTGGCAAAACTGGCGCGGTAGGCTACTCTTAAAGTGCACGGCTGAACAAGCCCTGCATTAAATGCCAACTTTTAGCGCACGGCTCTCTCCCAAGAGCCATTTCCCTAGACCGAATATAGGAATCGTATTCGGTCTTTTTTTGTGTGATTGATTTATAAGGAAATTCCACTTAAAGCGCCAATAAATTTCTGGTTTCTCTTTTCCGTCGTCACATTTCAACCCGATCTCTGGCTCCACACACCCACCGCACCTATCGCTAATTTAGCCGCACCAAAAGTCATTACGTCATCTATGGCGCTGATAAGCTTCGGCCATTGCTCCCATCAACGGTTTAACGAGAGTGTCATTATGGGAAATATCCCGGCATCAGGCGCTATAAAAGGTAACCCGCAGTGAACGAGCAACTGAATCAATTAAAGATGATGTTGCCCGGCTATCTCGAGGCGTGGCGTGAGGGGGCCTTACCCTCTGACTGGGGGCAGGTGGTTAATCCTGAAGTGGTTGCCGCCCTGTTGGCGGAGTGGGAGGCGCTAAGCGAGTTGGCGTCTCGGTTCGAAACCGCCACTGAAGCCCCCTCCGAACCGGCCGCGTTTTGGCAGGCGCGCGCCGAGCTGATGGCGCAGCGCAATCGTGAGCTGATGGCTCAACTGGCGACGCCAATCCGTTTGCCCAGCGCACGGGTGGCCTTTTTTGGCTATGTGAAAACGGCCGTGATGGACGCCAGGCAGGTTAAAGCGGCGATTCGCGATGCCGGTTTTATCGTTGCGGGCGGCGCCCCCAACGAGAACACGGCTTAACGCGGTTTCTTCTCAAATTTCTCGGCAAAAAAGAACCGCAGCAATTTATGGATCCACAGCAGGATGGCGCCGACCACCACCAGCGAGACGACGAAATGCGACAGATTTTTAGGCGCGGCATAGCCGTGGGTAAAGGAGACCCCCGCGCCGCTGAGCAGCAGGGTGGCGATCCAGAAGCCGAGCAGCAGGCATAAGGTACGAAACAGTTTAAACATGGTTATCACCAAAAATACGGAAAGCGCCGACCGAACGGATAGGCTCAGCCGGAGCTTTGATTAATTAAAACCGCTTAGCGCGAACAGGTATTGCCGCCTTTACTGCTATTGTTATTGCAGTTGCTGCCGCTGTTTTTGTTGCCGCCTTTCCCCATGCCGACGTTGCCGCCGCCTTTGCTGCCTTCCTTGAAGCAGCCGCCGTTGAGCGCGCCCACCGCCAGGCCGCCAAGGCCGCCCAGAGAGCCGGTGATCACGCCGTTAACGCAATCCGGCGAGGTGTGCTTGCCGTAGAATCCCTGATTGGATGACCCGCCCCCGTTCTTGTTGCCGCCGTTGTTGTTGACGCGGCCATTGCTGCCGCGGTTGTCGGCAAAGTTACCGGCGCCGGCGATCAGGTGAAAGTGTTTGGCATCGATCTCTTGCATAAAATTCCCTCTTTATCGATTCAGTTAAATTCAGTAAAGCTTGCGCAAGCCAGCTGTTTTTAACAGAAAAAATAGCGGGGGTAATTACCGGTTCGGATAAGAACAGGGGGTTTATTTTGCGATATTTTCCAGTCTGATAGGGCACAGAGGAATGATATTTTGGATGTGTGGATCCGCATCGCTATCCGTTCTCTTGAGCCGGTTAATTTGTTAGCATGGCGCCCCTGGATGACTATTGGTGCAGTACATTGAAAATTAAAGCGTTGTTATTTGTTGCGTTGGCCGCGCTGGCCGGCTGCAGCCAGGAGGGAACCTCGATGAATCAGCCCGCAAACGAGAAAGGCGGCCAAACGGAAGTGTTGCTGGTGAACAGCGCGCTGGTGGACTGCGTGGGCGTCGGCCCGATGAAGTGCATGCAGGTGCGCCGTTCCACGCAGCAGCCGTGGGAGTTGTTCTATACCGGCATCGAGGGCTTCACTTTCGAACCGGGCTATCAGTATCGATTGAAAGTGCGCGTCACTCCGGTGGAGAACGTGCCGGCCGACGCCTCATCGCTGCGTTACACGCTGATTGAGCAGTTGGAAAAGAACAAGGCGTGACTCTCGACTGGCCGGGTAATCGCAACCCGGCCTGCCATGATTATCCCTTTGCCATCATGACATGTCTCGGCGGCGGGCTTT
The DNA here is from genome assembly GCF_900215445.1 of Serratia sp. JKS296. Classification (NCBI taxonomy): domain Bacteria; kingdom Pseudomonadati; phylum Pseudomonadota; class Gammaproteobacteria; order Enterobacterales; family Yersiniaceae; genus Serratia; species Serratia sp. JKS296. The sequence continues at coordinate 3,060,094 of NZ_OCMX01000001.1, read as the reverse complement.
CCGACTGGTCTGTTCACTGCGCTTGTTTTCGCACTTTCTTAAGTATATCGAGAAAATCAGGTATATTGTCCTTCGGTTTTTAGCTACCAAGAAAAAATTACTATGATTATCAAACCTAAAATTCGTGGTTTTATCTGCACCACCGCTCACCCGGCAGGCTGTGAAGCCAACGTCCGTGAGCAAATCGCCTACGTTAAGTCGCGCGGCGAACTGAAAAACGGGCCTAAAAAGGTGCTGGTCATTGGTGCTTCCACCGGTTACGGTCTGGCCTCGCGCATCAATGCCGCTTTCGGCAGCGGTGCGGCCACCATCGGCGTATTTTTCGAGAAGCCTGGCAGCGAAGGCAAAACCGGTTCCGCCGGTTGGTACAACTCCGCCGGTTTCGACAAGGCAGCTAAAGAAGAAGGCCTATACGCGAAAAGCATCAACGGCGACGCATTCTCCAACGAGTGCCGTCAGACCGTGATCGATCTGATCAAAAAAGACCTGGGTCAGGTTGACCTGGTGGTCTACTCGCTGGCTTCGCCGGTGCGTAAGATGCCGGAAACCGGCGAAGTGGTGCGTTCCGCACTGAAGCCGATCGGCGAGCCGTACAAATCCGTTGCGCTGGACACCAACAAAGACGTGCTGGTTGAAGCCGTGGTCGAGCCGGCCAACGAGCAAGAAATCGCCGACACCGTGAAGGTGATGGGCGGCCAGGACTGGCAGCTGTGGATGGACGCGCTGGACGAAGCGGGCGTGCTGGCGGATAACGCGCAGTCGGTCGCTTACTCCTACATCGGTACCGATCTGACCTGGCCAATTTACTGGCACGGCACGCTGGGCAAGGCGAAAGAAGATCTGGATCGCGCGGCGCACGCCATCAACCAGAAGCTACAGGCCAAAGGCGGCGCGGCTTACGTTGCGGTGCTCAAGTCGGTAGTGACTCAGGCTTCCTCCGCCATTCCGGTGATGCCGCTGTATATCTCCATCGTGTTCAAAATCATGAAGGAACAGGGCATTCACGAAGGCTGCATCGAGCAGATCCAGCGTCTGTTCGCCACCAAGCTGTACAGCGGCGCGGCGCCGGACACCGACGAGAAGCACCGTCTGCGTCTGGATGACTGGGAACTGCGCGACGAAGTGCAAGAAACCTGTCGTGAAATCTGGCGGCAGCTGAACGACAACAACATCAACGAACTGACGGATTACCAGGGCTACAAGGCGGAATTCCTGCGCCTGTTCGGCTTCGGTCTGCAGGGCGTTGACTACGACGCCGATCTGAGCGGCGAAGCCAATTTCGATGTGATCGAGCTGGTCTAAGCGCGTCGAGCGGTCAAACAAGGTCGGGTTAGCCCGGCCTTTTTTATTGCCTGCGAATTATCGGCTGGCTAAGCGAAAATGTTTATTTCGGGTTAACAGAGGAACCGAGTGGTTAACATCGGCGGTCGGAAGGTGAAATAACGGCGGTTATTAAACTAAAGAAAGTCATTTTTTATTTACCCTTGCCGCCGGCTGCGGGTATTTTATTTCTTTTAAGGAGAAAACTATGACATGGCGTTATTGTGCCACGGTATCGTTGTTTTTGTTGAGCGGCTGCGGCGCGATCCAGCCGACGTCGACGTCCCCAGACTGGTCTCAGCCCCAGCCGGCCACGCGGGAACAGCGGCAACGCATCATGGCGGGTGAGTCTGCCTCGTCGGTATTGCAGGAAGGGAATATCGGTATTGGCGGCACGTTAGATGGGGCGAAAATATTCGATCGTTAAACCGCTAAATATATTCAGCCAAATTAATGCGCGCATTCTGCCGATATTGTCGGAGGGTTTACCTTTCCTGCGTTATTCTGCCGTGGCTTGACCATTCATTGCGTTAGCAGACAATTCGTTTTCCTTATAGGGAACCGCCGGTTTATTTCGGCGTAATCAAAGGAGTTGCCCATGACGAAGAACATGGCCGCGATCTTTCTCTTGCTGTTGCCGCCGCTAAGCCAAAGCGCCGGCGCAGCGCGCTACGACAGGCCGTGCGAAGGGGTGTCGCCGGTGCTGTTTCAAAAGCGCCTGAAAGCGCTGGCGCAGGATCTGCGGCAGGAAATAAGCGAGGAAGCGCCGCCGACGGAGCGCGATGCGGAAGAGCTGGCGCGGTTGGCGGAGTGCGCTATCGAGCCCGGCAAGGCGCCCGTCACCGGCGGGCAGCGCGTCTCCCGTTCAGAGGAAAAGCCGACGGCATCGCCGAACGGTTGCTGAGCCAGCGTGTGCGCAGAGTCAAGCGATGTAATGTAAAAGGAGTCATTGATGAAAAGGATCGTGTTGGCCGGCGTGGCCTTGTGTTGTTCCAGCTTCGCGCAGGCGCGGGTGGATCTGGAATACCATGCGGCGGCGCCGAAGGACAGTAAGGTCACCGAGGAGTACCAGAAAAAGCGCGACGCATTGCGCCACAAGGTGTGGAATGTCGATAACCTGATGCTGGCCAACGAGCAGGCGATTGCACGCGAACAGCAGCGCGAAGCCGCTGAGACCGCCGAGCGGCAGCAGCGGAATCTGGAACAGCAGCAGAAAAAGCAGCGCTGCCTGCGGAGACACTCGAAAGATCCTCACCCCGAGGCGAAGTGTTACAGGCACAACTTCTAACCTTCAACGTCCGGGCGCTTTCTGCGCCCGACGTCGTTTAGGCCGGGCGGCAATGCTCTTTCAGCATGGCGATCGCGTCCGGTTTCAGCTGATACAGATAGACCGGTCGGCCGGTGGCGCCGTACAGAATACGGGTGCCGAGGATGCCGCTCTCCGCCAGATAGATGAGGTACTTGCGGCAGGACACTCGCGAAATGCCAATGGCGTTGGCCAGGTTGTCGGTGGAGAATTCGCTGTCGTGCTGCTGTTCGATCCACTCGCACACCGTGCTCAGGGTGATGCTGGTCAGGCCCTTCGGCAGCTTTTTGCTCTCCTGGCCGCCGGGCTGGCGGCGCAACAGACTGTCGACGTCGGCCTGCGAAAACTCGCGCTGCGCCAAGAGCTGGGACTGTTGCCGATAGTGGCTCAGCGCCTCCTTGAAGCGGCTGAACTGGAACGGCTTGATCAGATAATCCACCACGCCGTAGTGCAGCGCTTTTTGCACCGTGTTCACGTCGCTGGCGGAGGAGATGATGATCACATCGGTCTTCTCGCCGAGTTCGCGCAGACCGGGCAGCAGATCCAGCCCGTTCTCCTGCTGCATGTAGATATCCAGCAACACCAGATCGATGTTGACGCTGGCATCGGCCAGCAGGGCGCGCGCCTGGCTCAGGGTGGCGACCGTCGCCTGGCAGTGAAAACCGCCGACCTGGCTCAGGTAGTATTTGTTCAGCTCCGCCACCATCGGGTCGTCGTCGACAATCAGTACGTTAATCATGGGCTCTGCTCTTGGCCTGATAGGGAAGGTGCACGAAAAATTGGGTCAGCTCGCCCGGTTCGGATTCGAAATCGATGCTGCCGCCCAGTTTCTCCAGATGGCTGCGGATCAGCGCCAGGCCGATGCCGCGTCCCGTTCCCTTGGTGGAAAATCCGTGTTCGAAGATGCGCGCGCCGATCGCCGGATCGATGCCGGGGCCGTCGTCGCTGACGATACAGTGTAATTGATCGTCGTGATGATGGAAGCTCAGGCCGATCTCGTGGCCCTCAACGCCGTCGATGGCGTCGATGGCGTTTTCGATCAGGTTGCCGAGCACGCTGATCAGCACGTGGGTGGTCTCCGCATCGTCGGTTTCCGGCAGCAGGCTGGTTTCCTCAATGGTCAGTTCGATGCCGGCCTCGTGGGCGCGGCTGATCTTGCCGATGAAGAAGCCCGCCACTTCCGGCGAATGGATCTTGCGCAGCAACGCGCCGATCTCTTCCTGATAGTTGCTGGCGGTGTTGATGATGTAGTTTTCCAACTGCTGATAGGCCTTCATGTGCAGCATGCCGAGTATCACATGCAGCTTGTTCATAAATTCGTGCGACTGCACCCGCAGGGCGTCGGCGTAGTGCGCCATGCCGCTCAGCCGCTGCAGCAGGCGGCTGATCTCGGTCTTGTCGCGGAAGGTGGCGATGGCGCCGGTCACCTGGCCGTTGACGATCACCGGCACGGTATTGGTCAGCAGTTCGCTGCCGTTGAAGCTGATCTGCCGATCGCGCAGCGGTTCGCCGCTGGCCAGCACCTCCGCCAGATGCAGCTGCGCCGGCCAATGCTTGCTGGCGGCTTCCAGCAGCAGGTTTTCCACCGGCCCGCTCTGGCGCAGCAGGCGCTTGGCTTCGTCATTGACGATGGTGATGCGAGATTCATTATCGACCGCGATCACGCCTTCTTTAATCGACTGCAGCATGGCGTTGCGCTGTTCGAACAGGTTGGAGATTTCGTAAGGCTCGAAACCCAGCATGATGCGTTTGAGCGCAGAGACCAGGAAAAAGGTGCCCAGGCTGCCGACCAGGGCGGCGAAGGCGATGGTCCAATAGATGATCCAACGGCTCTCCGCCACCACCCGCTGCACGGTGTCCAGCGCGATGCCGAGCGCCACCACGCCGATTTGTTTTTTCTGATCGTCATACACCGGCACGAACACCCGCAGCGCCGGGGCCAGCGTGCCGCGGTTGATGGCGCTGTTGACGTTGCCTTGCAGCGCGGGCGCCAGATCGTCGCCGATAAAATGCTTGCCGATCAGCCAGGGTTTAGGGTGCGAATAGCGGATGCCCTGCATATCCACCACCACCACGAACAGCAGCTCGTTTTGATGGCGCACCTGCTCGGCGAAGCGCTGAATGGCGCCGCTGTGATCGCGCCGCTGCAAGCCGTCGATCACGGTGTTGGAGAGCGCCAGCGTGTTGGCGACGGCGATGGCTTTTTGCTGCAGCTGATCTTGCCCCTCGCGGCTCATCTGCACGAAAAACAGCGCGAACACCACCAGCAGCACCGAAGCGATGATGGCGGACACCATCAGCGTGATGGAGGTGCTCAGCTTGAGCGGCACCCGTTGTTTTGGCATGGCGGTTCTCCGAATGGCGATATCACGGCGTATTCTAGCGAGGAATGCGGCAAGCTGCAGTTACCGGCAGCAGGTTATAGCATGCTGCCGGGGGAGCGGGGGGTTATTTTAGTTACAAAAGCGGGTTACTGCTGGTGGTAGATCTCCAGCGCCTGTTGGCCGCTGGCGCCCTGATGGATGATCGCCATCAGGGCGCGCACCACCTGCGACGGGTTGCTGTGTTGATAGACGTTGCGGCCATAGACCATGCCGGAGGCGCCCTGCGCCATCAGCGCGGCGGATTTCTCCAGCACCGGGCCCAGCTCACCCTTGCCGCCGCCGCGCACCAGCGTCGGGCAGCGCGCCGCTTCCACCACGCGGTGGAAATCTTCCACCCGATCGGTCGGATCGGCCTTGATGATGTCGGCGCCCAGCTCGCGCGCCAGCCGCACCAGCGGCACGATCTTCTCCACGTCACCCAGCGATCCGTAGGCGGCGCCCTGGCCGGCCGGGGCCATCACCAGCGGTTCGATCATCAGCGGCATGGCGTAGCGGTCGCAGGCGTGGCGCAGGCGGCCGATGTTCTCTACGCATTGGCGGAAAATGCCGGGTTCATCCGGGATCATATACAGGTTGACCACCACCGCGGCGGCGTCCATTTGCAGCGCGGCCAGGATCGGCGCTTCCGGATTGTGCAACACCGCCCACATCTCACGGTGGCGCGCGGCGTTATAGGCGTTGCCGACGTCGGTGCGCAGCACCAGCGCCGGCTTTTCGCGCTGCGGCGCGCGCTGCAGCAGATCCGCCTGGCCGTAGTTGACCTGAATGGCGTCGGGGCGCGCGGCGATCAGGTTGCCCATCACCCGTTCGATATCTTCCAGGCCGATTAAGAAATCCGGTTCGTTGGCGATGCCGTGATCGATCGCCACGTCCAGGCACTTGCCGTTGTTGAACAGGCGGTTCATCCGCACCTTACTGCTGAGCTGCATGTCAGGTCCTCCTGAGATAGGGATATGTCCATTATTGCCGAGTAAGGATGGTCGGGAAACGCGGAAACCGCAAACTGCGCGCCCGCTCGCAGTTTTTGCCGGCGCACGAAAGGGGAACGCTCGCGGGCGGCTTTCATTTCATTTGTTAGATCCATGTCATGTTTTTGTTAATAAGCCATTCCAAAACGCATGTTTCGCTTGTTTGGGTTAAAAAGTTTCAATAATCTAAATTATGAAATAAACATTTAAAAAAGCGGCGAGGACGCGGCTTTCTCCTCCAGGGGTTTATTTCAATTGATTGTTTTTAATCTGTTTTGAGATATCGATCACCATTTTGTTCACGGCCTTAATACGGCGATAACGCGGTAATTTCGCCGTATCAAAGGGATAACACCGACCGTATTGTTGTTTGAATGTAAAAAATATTTTTCATTAGCTGTCAACCAACAGACCTCTTCATTCTAACGATTAAAGGGTAACGAACATGAAGCTGAAGAAACTGATCGCCGCCTCGGTACTGATGTGCATGCTGCCGGCCAGCGTGTTGGCGAAAGACATCAAGATCGGCGTTTCCATGGCTTACTTCGATGACAACTTCCTCACCATTCTGCGCCAGTCGATGCAAAGCAAAATGAAAGCCGACGGCAACGTCAGCGGCCAGTTCGAAGACGCCAAGGGCGACATCGCGCAGCAAATTCAACAAATCGAAAACTTCGTCAGCCAGGGCGTCGACGCCATCATCCTCAACCCGGTGGATACCCAGGGCGTCAAGCCGATGATCAAGCTGGCCGAGAACGCCAAGATCCCGCTGGTGTTCGTCAACCGCAAGCCGGAAGTGGCGCTGCCGGCCGGCATGGCCTACGTCGGATCCGACTCCAAGCTGGCCGGCAAACTGCAGATGGAAGCGCTGGCCAAGCTGATGAACGGCAAGGGCAACGTAATGATCCTGATGGGCGAGCTGTCGAGCGAAGCCACGCGCGACCGCACCCGCGGCGTGGAAGAAGTGGCGGCCAACTATCCCGGCATCAAAATAGTCGACAAGCAAACCGCCAAGTTCTTCCGCAAAGAGGCGGTGGACGTCACCACCGACTGGATTTTGTCCGGCCAGCAGATCGACGCCATCGCCTCCAACAACGACGAAATGGCCATCGGCGCTATTTTGGCGCTGAAGCAAGCCAAAAAATCCGGCGTGCTGGTGGCCGGCGTTGACGGCACGCCGGACGCGCTGGAGTTCATCAAGAAGGGCGATCTGGCGCTGAGCGTGTTCCAGGACGCCAAAGGCCAGGGCGAGGGCGCGGTGCAGACCGCCGTTCAACTGGTGAAAGGCGAAAAAGTGGAAAGCAACGTGTTGATCCCTTACCAGCTGATCACTCAGGCCAATTACCAGCAATTCGCCGATAAAAACAAGAAATAAGCCTTGAAGCCCGCCGCGGGCGCCGGTGTGGGGCGAGCGCGGCGGAAAACGTGGGTCAGTGCGGAGGTAAGCGGTATGTACCCTTATGTTCTTGAGGCCGAAGGCATCAGCAAGCAGTTCCCCGGCGTCAAAGCGCTGGATAAGGTCTCGATTAAAATCAAACCCGGCAGCGTGCATGCGCTGATGGGAGAAAACGGCGCGGGCAAATCGACGCTGATGAAATGCCTGATCGGCATCTACCACCCGGATGAAGGCTCGATAAAAATCAAAGGCCGGCCGGTCACCTTCAGCGACACGCTGCAGGCGCTGCATTCGGGCATTTCCATGATCCACCAGGAGCTGAACCTGGTGCCTTACATGACGGTGGCGGAAAACATCTGGCTGGGGCGCGAGCCGGCGCGGTTAGGGTTCGTCAACCACGAACAGCTGAACGAGAACACCCGCGAGCTGCTGGCGCGGCTGAACATCAAACTGCAGCCGGACACGCTGGTGGGTAATCTGAGCATCGCCAACCAGCAGATGGTGGAGATCGCCAAGGCGGTGTCCTACAACGCCGACGTCTTGATCATGGACGAACCGACCTCGGCGCTGACCGAAGGTGAAGTGGTGCATCTGTTCGCCATCATCCGCGAACTGCGCGAGCAGGGCAAAGGCATCATCTATATCAGCCACAAGATGGACGAGATCTTCGCCATCACCGACGAAGTGAGCATTTTCCGCGACGGCACCTTCATCGCCTGCGACAAAACCGAAAACCTGACCAAACAGTCGCTGATCACCATGATGGTGGGGCGCGAACTGACGCAGATGTTCCCCAAATTCAACAACAATATCGGCGAGGAAGTGCTGCGGGTGGCGGGGCTGCGCCGCAGCGGCTGGTTCCATGACGTGTCGTTCAGTGTCAAACGCGGCGAGATCCTCGGCGTCGCCGGGCTGGTGGGCGCCGGGCGCAGCGAAGTGATGGAAAGCCTGTTCGGCATGCACCCGGCGGACGGCGGCGAGATCTTTATCGAAGGCCAGGCGGTGAAGGTCGATTCCCCGGCGAAGGCGATCGAGAGCGGGCTGGCGTTTCTCACCGAAGACCGCAAAAAATCCGGCCTGTTTCTGGTGCTGTCGGTGGTCGAGAACATGAGCATCGTCAACCTGTCGGAATACATCGGCAAGAACGGTTTCGTCAGCCACGTACAGATGGCCAAAGACTGCATGGATCAGATCAAAAAACTCAACATCAAAACGCCGACCATGGATCAGATCATCAATAACCTCAGCGGCGGCAACCAACAGAAGGTGCTGATCGCGCGCTGGCTGCTGGCGCAGCCGAAAATTCTGATCCTCGACGAACCGACGCGCGGCATCGACGTGGGGGCGAAAGCGGAAATCTACCGTCTGATCAGCGAGCTGGCCAACCGCGGCGTCGCCATCATTTTGGTCTCCTCCGAGCTGCCGGAGATCCTCGGCATGAGCGACCGGGTGATGGTGATGCACGGCGGCCGCATCACCGGCATTTTGGACAAAGACGACGCGGACCAGGAGAAGATCCTGGCGCTGGCCTCAGAATAACGAAGGGTGAACATCATGAGTAACGTAAAGATTGAGAAGCCGCTCTCCGCCGATTCAACGGGCAAGGGAACGCTGTTCTCCGGGCTGAGCGGCAAAATGCCGAAGGATACCGGCATCTTCATCGTGATGATCGGCATCGCGCTGATCTTCGAAATCCTCGGCTGGTACATGCGCGATCAGTCGTTCCTGCTGAACCCGAACCGCCTGCTGCTGATCGTGCTGCAGGTGGCGATCATCGGCATTATCGCGGTGGGCGTCACCCAGGTGATCATCACCACCGGCATCGATCTCTCCTCCGGTTCGCTGATTGCGCTGACCGCGGTGGTGGCGGCCAGCCTGGCGCAGACCTCGGACAGCATTTCGCCGATGTACCCGGGGCTGCTCGATCTGCCGGCGGCGATCCCGATCGGCGCGGGGATCGGGGTGGGCATCGTCTGCGGATTTATCAACGGCTTCCTGATCACCCGCACCGGCATTCCGCCGTTCATCGCCACGCTGGGGATGATGGTATCGGCGCGCGGTCTGGCGCAGTACTACACCAAGGGCAATCCGGTCAGCTTCCTGTCGGACGGCTTCACGTCAATCGGCCAGGGCGCGATGCCGGTGATCATCTTCCTGGTGATTGCGGTGATCTTCCATATCGCGCTCAAACACACCCGCTACGGCAAATACATCTACGCCATCGGCGGCAACATGACTTCGGCGCGGGTGTCCGGCATCAACGTCAACAAATATCTGGTGACGGTTTACACCATCGCCGGCGGGTTGGCGGGACTGGCGGGCGTGGTGCTGGCGGCGCGCGTCAGCAGCGGCCAGTCGAGCATGGGGATGTCGTACGAGCTGGACGCCATCGCCGCGGCGGTGATCGGCGGCAGCAGCCTGATGGGCGGCGTCGGGCGCATCACCGGCACGCTGATCGGCGCGGTGATCCTCGGCCTTATCAAAAGCGGTTTCACCTTTATCGGCGTCGATTCTTACATTCAGGACATCATCAAAGGCGTGATTATCGTCGCCGCCGTGTCGATCGACATGCGTCGCAACCGCAAAAAACACTGATTGCCGTGAATTGCCGCCGGCGCCAAAGTTGGCCGGCGGTGTTTTTTTGCCGGGGGGCACATCATGAATTACCTGAAAGGGCTGTGGCTGGCGGTGGCGCTGTGTGCGTCCACCCCGGCATTGGCGCAAACCATCGGCGTATCGATGGCCTATTTCGACCAGAATTTCCTCACCATTATCCGCCAGGCGATCGACAAGGAGGCCAAGGCGCGCGGCATTACCGTGCAGTTTGAGGACGCGCGCGGCGACGTCGGCCGCCAGACCGATCAGGTGCAGAGTTTTATCAGCGCCGGGGTGGACGCGATTATCGTCGATCCGGTCAACTCGGCCAGCACGCCGGTAATGACCAAAATGGTGCAGGCCGCCGGCGTGCCGCTGGTGTACGTGAACCGCACGCCGGGCGACGCCAAACTGCCGCAGGGCGTGGTGTTCGTCGGCTCCGACGAGCGGGAATCCGGCACGCTGCAGATGGAAGAGTTGGCGCGGCTGGCCAACTACCAGGGCAACGTGGCGGTGATGATCGGCAACCTGACCGACGCCGGCGCGCTGCAGCGCACCAAAGACGTGGAGCAGGTGGTGGCCAGGTACCCGAAAATGAAAGTGGTGCAGAAGCAGAGCGCCAACTATTCACGCAGTGAAGGCATGGATCTGATGATGAACTGGCTGACCAACGGCGAAGCGATCGACATCGTCGCCGCCAACAACGACGAGATGGCGATCGGCGCGATCATGGCGCTGCAGCAGGCGGGCAAGGCGGACAAGAAAGTGCTGATCGGCGGCATCGACGCCACGCCCGACGGCCTCAAGGCGCTGGCCTCCGGCAAGATGCAGGTCACGGTGTTCCAGGACGCGGTCGGCCAGGGCAAGGCCTCGGTCGATGTGGCGCAGCGCATGATCAACGGTGAAAAGCTCGAGCCGTATTACTGGATCCCGTTCGAGCTGGTGACGCCGGCCACGATGCAGAAGTATGCGACCAGGCCGTGAGTTAACCGTCAGATTCGCGTTGCCGGGGCGCTGCTTGCAGCGCCTTTTTTATTGGCGTCAGTTACATGTCCGCTTGCGGCCAGCGCGGCGCGGGATCTTGCCTCACACTGAGGATCTTTAAACCGCGTGAGGATGAGCGATGAATGCATTAAACGGCAAGGTGGCGGTGATCGGCGGCGCCAGTTCGGGGATCGGCAAAGCGGCGGCGCTGCTGTTCGCCCGGCAGGGGGCGGCGCTGGTGTTGGGCGCCCGGCGCGCGCCGCTGTTGGCCGAGTTGGTGGAGGACATTCGGCGCGAGGGCGGCCGAGCATTGGCGGTGGTGGGTGACGTGCGCGACGAAGCCTTCGCCGAACGGCTGACGGCGACGGCGGTCGACGAATTCGGCGGGCTGGATATCGCCTTCAACAACGCCGGCACCTTGGGGCCGCTGGGGCCGTCGCTGGCGCTCAGCGCGTCAGAATGGCGCGAGGTGCTGGAAACCAACCTGTCCAGCGCCTATTACGGCGCCAAGCATCAAATTCCCGCCATGCTGGCGCGCGGCGCGGGCTCGGTGATTTTCACCTCCACGTTCGTCGGCCACACCGCGGCGTTTCCCGGCACGGCAGCCTATGCGGCCGGCAAATCGGGGCTGATCGGCCTGACGCAGGCGCTGGCGGTGGAGTTTGGCGGGCGCGGCATTCGGGTGAACGCGCTGCTGCCGGGGGGCACCGACACGGCGATGGGCCGGCAGATGAGCAATACCCCGGAGGCGCTGGCGCAGGTGGCCGATCTGCACGCGCTGAAGCGGCTGGCGATGCCGGAGGAGATCGCGCAGGCGGCGCTGTATCTGGCGTCTGACGCTTCCTCATTCGTCACCGGCACCGCGATGCTGGTGGACGGCGGCGTGTCCATTCAGCGCGGCTGAGGTTGGCATGGCCCGTGGCCTGGCGCCACGGGCATACGGGAGAGATTTACCAGCCTTTGACGGCGTCACCTTTGTAGATGTCGGCGGCGCTGGCCGCCACTTCGTCGGTCTGGTAGGCCTTGACCAGATCCTTCACTTTCTCGCTGTCTTTGTTGTCGATGCGGCTGGCGAAGATGTTGACGTAAGGCGAGTTTTTGTCTTCGACAAACAGCCCGTCCTTGGCCGGCGACAGGCCAATCTGGCTGGAATAGTTGGTGTTGATGATCGCCAGCGTCACCTGTTGGTCGTCCAGCGCGCGCGGCAGTTGCGGCGCTTCAATCTCGACGATCTTCAGCTTTTTCGGGTTGCTGACGATATCCAGCGCGGTCGGCAGCAGGCCGACGCCGTCTTTCAGGGTAATCAGCCCCTGTTTTTGCAACAGCAGCAGCGAACGGCCCAGGTTGGTCGGATCGTTAGGCACCGCCACCTGCGCGCCGTCCGGCAACTGGCTGAGTGCGGTTATCTTCTTCGAATACCCGGCGATCGGGTAGACGAAGGTATTGCCCACCGCCGCCAGCTTGTAGCCACGTTCCTGCATCTGCTTGTCCAGGTAAGGCTTGTGCTGGAAGGCGTTGACGTCCAGATCGCCATTGTTCAGCGCTTCGTTCGGCAGCACGTAATCGTTGAAGGTCACCACCTCCACGTCCAGATCGTATTTTTGCTTGGCGACCTTCTGCACCACCGCCCACAGCGACTGATCGATGCCGGCGCTGATGCCGACCTTGATGTGGTGCTCGTCCTGTGCGGTCGGGCCGCAGGCGGTCAGCAGGAGCGTGCCGGCGGCGGCCAGCGCCAACGTGAGGTTTTTCAGCGTAAATGTCATTTTCCCAGGGTCCTTGTCAACATTGCCTGCTAATTTTGGCGGGCAGAATAGTGGCAGTGACTGTAGGTAATCGCTGGGCTAAAACAAAATACTGATTCACTATGACTCATAGCGATTAGCTATGAGCGGCCGCTGCGCGGTGCGGATTGTTTTGACGGCGAATCGGCGGGCTTATTATGATAGCCATTGGCCCGTAAGGGCAGACTGGGTACTGAAACGAAGGAATAGACAATGCGATTGAACACTTGGAGCAAGGCGCTGCTGCCGCTGGTGGTGTTGGCCTGCGTCTCGGCGACTCAGGTTCGGGCGGCGGAGAGCGATACCGGGCCGATCCCTAAACAGCTGCTGGGCAACTGGCGCGTCAACAAAATTGTGCCGACTCAAACCACCGGCTGCTGGGATCAGCAACAGGCGCAGAGCCTGATCGGCGGCAAAATCAGCTATAAGGCGGATGCGTTCAGCTGGAACGACACGGCGCTGAAAAGCGAAGGGGCGACCGTCAGCACCGTAGAAGCGCAGGAGTTTGTCGAGGACAATGCCGGCAGCAGCTCCTATATCGATTTCCCGATGCTGGGCATCAGCACGCCGTCGGTCGAGCGTGTGGCCATTCAGCACGCGGATACCGTCATCAAAGGCATCACCGATCAGGGCACTGATGGGGTGCCCGGCGATAACGTGCTGGTGAAAGACGCCAACACGCTGATCCTGTCGTTGTGCAACGTCTGGTTTGAGGCGCAGCGCGAGAAATAATTTCTGCCTTCAGCCCCGGCAACGGGGCTTTCCCACCGCATCACCTCCCGCCATGAGCGCCATTTCTGAACTAAAATTAATCATAACGATATGACCCCGGCGTGATATCGGAGCCTCGGCTCAACCGAGTCCATGACAGGAGGCGCTATGTGTTACCACCATATTGTCATCGCCACCGATCTGAGCGATGACGGCAAACGGCTGGTCGAAAAGGGGGCGTTGCTGGCGGAAGCGCTGCAGGCCAAACTCTCGCTGATCTATGTGGACGTCCACTACGACACCTATCACGCGGCGATCGGCTTTTCGGAACGCAGCTATGACGGCGTGCCGTTCGAAGAGAAGATCCGCAAAGAGCTGGAACCCACCACGCAAAACGTCAATTACCCGATCGCGGAAGTGATTATCGGGCGCGGCGGCTTCGTTGACGAACTGCGCACGGCGGTCGTGGACAAGAACATCGATCTGTTGGTGTTCGGCCATCACCACGATCTGTGGAGCAACCTGTTTTCCTCTACCCGCAACGCCATCAACCAACTGAATATCGACGTGCTGGTGATCCCGATCCGTTCATAAGCGCGATCATGCCTCGTCCATTCACTCCGCGCTGCGGCGCGGAGTCTCTTTTGCAGCAAAAAATGCCGTGCTCGGTTGCATAATACATAAGTGAATACTAATGTGTTTATATGAACGAAAATGACATCTTCAAGGCGTTGGCCGATCCGACCCGCCGCCGCATCTTCGACAAACTCGCTGTCGCCAGCATGAACGCCAGTGCGTTGCGCGAAGGGCTGCCCATCAGCCAGTCGGCGATGTCACAACACCTTGCGGTGCTGCGTAACGCCGGACTGGTACGCGAGACGAAGCAGGGGCGCTGCGTCAATTACCAGGTCGACCCGGAAGGGCTGGCGCAGATCGCCCAGTGGCTGGCGAAGTACCGCGCCTACTGGCCGGCGCGCATCGACGCGCTGCAAAACTTGCTGAAGGACATGGATCAATGAACAAACAGGCTGAGCGGCCGCCGCGCGACCGGCTGGTGTTGGAGTATGCGCTCGAGGCGCCGCCGGAAAAAGTGTGGCGGGCGCTCAGCGTTCCCGAATTGCGCGAGCAATGGCTGCCGACGGGGGATCTGGCGCAGGCTGAACCGTTGGCCGCCACGCCGGGCGAGGCGGTGAGCTATCGCCTGCGCGACGACCAACCGCCGTTTCTCGAAAGCGTCGTCACCCTGCAGATCGTGCCGGACTCCGGCGGCGGCAGCCTGCTGCGGATTATCCACCAGCTCGACGCCGCCAACGATGGCCCGCCGACGGTGATGCGCGCCGCCTGACGCGTTAAACACATTTCTCTTTGTTGCCAACCCAGGAGTTCACCGATGCGTGAGAAGATGATGCTCGTCCCGATGGTGGTGGAACAGACCAGCCGGGGAGAACGTTCCTTTGATATTTATTCGCGCCTGCTGCGCGATCGGATCGTGTTCCTTAACGGCGAAGTCAACGACGACGTGGCCGAAATGCTGTGTGCCCAGTTGCTGTTTCTGGAGGCGGAAAACCCGGAAAAACCGATCCACCTGTACATCAACTCGCCGGGCGGGGCGATCACCAGCGGGCTGGCGATTTACGACACCATGCAGTATATCCGCGCGCCGGTGCATACGCTGTGCATGGGCACCGCGCGTTCGATGGGGTCGTTCCTGTTGATGGCCGGCGAACCGGGGCACCGCATGGCGCTGCCTAATGCCAGCCTGCACGTGCACCAGCCGCTGGGCGGCTTTCAGGGGCAGGCCTCCGACATCTTGATCCACGCCGAAGAGATGAAGCGCACCAAAGACCGGGTGATTCGGTTGTATGCCCAACATTGCGGCCTAAGTTATGAAGAGGTGGAGCGGGTGTTGGATCGCGATCGCTTCATGACCGCCGACGAAGCGGCGGTCTGGGGGTTGATCGATCGGGTATTGCGGGCGCGGTAAAGGGCTCAGGAGTGCGAGGCGGATTGTTGCGTTTGCCAAACCCGTTCAAGCCCGAATTCGACCATCGCAAAATAGAGACTGAAATAGCGTTCCGCCATGATGAAGAACGAACTGTTGAGTTCGATCACCACATTATTGGTGGTGGTCAGCAGGCCGGATTTTTCCGCCGCCTGCAGAATGCGGTTCACGTGCGCGCGTGAGACGGAGCAGGACTTGGCGATTTTGGCCGAGGAGAGCAGCAGAAAAGGGGCGTCCTGTCGGATGCTTTCGATAAACAGCATCAACAGCACCATGTGGCCGGCATCTTTGCTGATAAACAGCCCTGACTGTTGCACCAGATCGATCAGGTAGATCTCCTTGAGCATCAGTTGCCCGTAGGCGGCGAAAAAGGTGGACAGAAAGCCGGGCGCCGCCAGCAGCGTCGCGATGGGCATCTGTGGTGCCAGCGCCTGATAAGGCCGCGCCATTGAGGCGATCAGCGCCTGGGTTTCCGCCAGCGCGTGCGGCGTAGGCTTATAGCGTAACTGGCGTTTGTCATGCTCACAGGGTTTGACCTCCAACCGGCGCCCGACCCGCAAAAAAAACAGAAAGGAGTCGAGGGAGTTCTCGCTGATCAAATTTTTCCCTTTAAAAAAGGCTTTGATGTCTTTCAGCCCGGCGGCGGGCTGATGGTAATAAATGGACAGGATGGTGGAACAAATGATGAACCGGCTGTTCCTGAAGATGATTTTGTAAAACAGCGGATGTTTCTTGTAGGTCTCTTTCAATAACTCCCCGTGTTTGACGATGGCGGCGTGAAACGCCGGTGACTGCCTGATGATGTTGGCCTGTTTCTCCAGGTGAAACTGTAGCTGGAATCTGCTTAGACTCATTTTCCCTATTTCCTGTACTTAAAAAATGTGCTGCTTTTTATCGTTATGGGTTTGCTGTGTATGACTTGACGATCTGTTGGCCCTGGTCGTTGATGAGGGTGGCCTGAACGGTGATCTGAGAGGGAAGTTCCGACGCTGCAACGTTGTCCAGGTGATAATCTCGCGTGCTGAATGGCGCGGTCATCATGTCGCTTTCTTGCCGCACCGGGGCATCGCGCCTGTCGGTTTGCACGGTGATGCGAGCGAACGAGAGATAAAACGCCGACCGGTTGTGACAGCGCAGCAGATAGCCGCCCGGTGATTTTTGCAGCGTGAACGAAACGACCTTGGCCGCGTTGTCGGCGTTTCCCTTCAGCGCGCTGGGGCGGTAGAAGATTTTCATCTGCGTGTTCATCGCCAGCGTCACGCGCGATGCCAGCGGCGGCGTGGCCGGCCGGCTGGGCGGGATCTCATACAGGTTAAGCCAGAACACCGACTCCCTGTCGGCGGGCAGGCTCGCGCCGGCAAACAGGATCCGCAGCCCTTTCAGCGCCGAAGGCTGCAGGGCGAATACGCTCGGCAGGGTGACAAACGGCGCGCGGGACAGTTCGGGGGCGGCGTTGACGTCACCGTTATCGACCCAGGTTTGCGCCACGATCGGATAGCCGTTGGTGTTGAGCAGCATCAGGGTTTTTTCCGTCTCGCCCTCGTGAAAGATCACCCGCGTGGCGGAGGCGATGATGCCCGCCTGCGCGCCGATGGAAGCCAGCGCCAGCAGCAGGGCGCATCCCATAATCAGGCATTTCTTTCTCATCATTGCACCTTAACCCAGACGTAGGCCCTGGCGTCCACCTTGCCGGCGGTGACGGTTTGGCCAGGCAGCCGGGCGAGCGTGGCGGTGAGCTGGGTGGTGTAGTGGGTAAACCCCGCCGCGGTGCTGCCGCCGCCGCTGGCGCCGTTGAGCACCGGATACCAGCCGGCGTCATTGCCCTGCGGGCATTGCCCGGCGCTGCAGCGCGCCCAGCCGACAAAGTTCATCGGCGCGCCGTTACCGGCGTTGGCGAGCGCGATGCCCACGCCGGTAGCGACGCTGCTGTCGGTGCCGTAGCCGCTGGAGAGCAGGTAACTCACGCCGCCGTTGGCGCTGACCAATCCGAGTCGCTGCGCCGCGACATAGCTTTCATACGGCACCTGCAGGCCGAGGGCGGTATTGTTGCTGCTGACGCCGGACACGGCGGCGTTGTCACATTCGATATTGAGGGTGAACTGCGCCTGTGAGGTTTGCCCGGCGGTCAACTGGCTGACGGAGAGGGTCGGCAGGATCACCAGCGGCGTGACGTTGCGCGCCACGCAGGTGGCGGTATAGGTCAGCGAAGAGATCGGTGCGGTGCCCATGCCCATCGCATTCCAGCGCCCGGTGCCCCAGGTGGCGTAGTTGGTGGCGGAATCGCTGCCGATAGGATCCGAGGCGATGCCGGGCCCCTGAAAGGTGACATAGCCGTTCGGCTGCGTGCAGGTATAGTTCGAATTGCCGGTGGTCGACGCCATGCCCACCAGCGGGTTGCCGGCGCTGTAGCCGCAGTAGTTGCTGGCGCCCGCGCCCGGCAGCGAGCTGATGCGGATCAGATCGGCGCGGATGGCGCTGAAGTCTTTCACCCGGATCTGGATTTTGTTGCCGACGGTGGCGTAGCGGGTAATCGGCGCCGACTGCCAGTAACGGGTAAAAACCTTGCCGGAATCCAGGTGGGTCAAACGGATGCCGACGTAAGGGAAGTAGGTGGCGTAATAGTTGGGGTTGCCGTCCCTGGCGCCCAGATCGTAATAGCCGCCGACGCGATCGTCGCCGTTGGTGGCGAAGACTTCATAAATTTGCCCGACATCGCCGGCATCGCATTCATACAGCACCTTATTGGGATCGGGATAGCGGGTGCCGGAGGTCAGATCGAACACGCTGGTGCCGAGCGGCGTGCCGACGGGCTGCAGATAGGTGCTGGTCAGGTTGACCCGACCCAGCGCCGTGCCCACCCCGCAAGGATCGCAGCCGGAGTCGATCCAGGGGGCGACCCGCGTGCATTGCGCCAGCGCCGCGGGCGCGCCGAACAGCGACAGGGCGAACAGCGCCGGGGCGGCGACCAGATAAGAAATGCGTTTCATCGTCTCTCCTGAGATAAGTTAAACGGGCTAGCGGCACGGGGCGCTGAGCCGTTGGATCGGGCTGTCTTCCGCGACGGGCAGGCGGTAATGCAGCGTGCACTGCTGACCGGGCGCGTCGCCCCAGTTCAGCCTCAGCACACCGGCATTCCGGTCACTGCGCAGATACACCTGATTGGCCTGGCCGACCATGCCCACGCTGTTCCCCGCCTTATCCAATACGTTGGCGCCCATCGGGATCGGCGCGTTATCGGGCCGCTGCGCGGTGATCAGCAGTGCCTGGCCGCGCACGGTGTTGAAGCGCAGGCGCACCGTGGCGCCGGCGTACGGCGCGACGCGCCGCTGGCCGTCTTCCAGTTCCGCTTTGTCATTCATGCCCTCGGGGTTCAGCGCGACGGTGTTGTAGTGATAGGGCACCAGCGCCGGCGCCAGCGCATAGCCGAAGCGATCGACACGCGCGCCTTGGCCGTCCATCACCTGCGCGCCGTTGGCGCCGGGCGCCTCGATCAGGGCGAAGGTGTCACCGACATACGGCCCTAATGTCACGCCGCCGCGGTGCGCCACCACCGCGCCCTGCAGCGACAGTGAGCCTTGTCGATACTGGCGCGCGGTGGAGAACGAGCCGGTGACGTTGGCGTAGGGCAGGCGGGTTTGCAGGTTGCCGCCCCAGATGCTTTGTTGGCGATCGTCGTCGGTGGTGAAGTTCAGGCCGTAGCTGACTGGCTGCTCGTCACCGACGCTGCCCGACAGCGCAGCCTGATAGTTGCCGCCCTGACCCTGGCTGTGGTTGGCCAGCAGCGAGACGCTGGGGGCGGATGACGAACGCCCGAGCGGGAAGCTCAGCGACAGGGCGGTGACGGTCTGCGTGTTCTGCGCCAGCGGCGCGCTGTAGACGTTGTCCAGCGGCCCGTAGCCGCGGTAGTCGCCGTTGCTGTAGCCCAAGCTGCGGGTGCGGGTGACGGAGAGGTTAAGCGCCACGCCGTTGCCGAAGGTTTTCCCCCAGCCCAACTGGAGCTGATTATCGCGGCCGCGCTGATCGCGGTAGTCCTGGGTCGAGCCGGACATCGTCAGGCTGCCGAACGCGCCCATGCCCTGATTGACGGCCACCTCGAAACGCGAACGCTGGCGGTAGGAGTCGGACTGCCAGCGTTGGCCGGTGACGGCGGCGCGCCGCACGCCGAGCACGTCGCTGAGATCGCGGAAACCTTCGGTGGAGTAGCGGTAGCCGGCGATGGATAATGTGGTGTCCGTCGGGCTGAAGGTTCGGCTGTAAGAGAGATGCAGCATCCAGCCTGAGGCGCCGCCGTCCGGCAGGCTGGCGTGGGAATAGGTGGTGTCCATGCCGAAGGCGCCCAGTTCGTTGCTGTACACGCCGCCCAGCATCATCGCCTGATAGCCGTCCGCCAGTTGGTTGCCGAGGTTGAAGGTCAGGGCGTTGGTCAGGCCGTGCTGCCAGGTCACTTCGCTGAACAGATCGTTGTCGCCGACGTAGCGGGAACGGCCGACAATGGCGGAGTAGCGAGACTGGCCGGGGCGGATGGATTCCGGCACTGCGGCGAACGGCACGGTGAAGGTGCTGACGCTGCCGTCGGCTTCGGTCACCACTACGGTCAGATCGCCGGCGTAGTTGGTGGCGTACAGATCGTTGATGGCGAACGGCCCCGGCGCTACGGTGGTTTCGTACAGCGTGCTTTTGCCCTGCAGCACCGTCACGCGCGCGTTGCTTTTCGCCACGCCGCGCACCACCGGCGCATAGCCGCGCTGTGAATCCGGCAGCATGCGATCGTCCGAACTGAGCTGAATGCCGCGAAAGCCCAGGCCAGAGAAGAAGTGCCCGTCGGTAAAGCCTTCGCCCAACAGCATTTCGCTGCGCCAGGGCAGGATTGCGCGCTGCACGTAGCGGCGGCTGGTGTCCAGGTGACCGCCGAACTCCCGATCGTAGCGGTAGCTGGACTGCTGACGGTAGCGCCATAGCCCGAGGTTGAACCCGCCGTTCAGGTTGGCGTAGGTCGAATCGAGGTCGCGGGTTTGCCCCTGCCGGTAGCTGACGTGGTACTGGTTGAGGTTGTAATTGACGAAGGCCATCGATTCGCCGCTGTCCAGGCTGGCGGGGTTGACGCTGCCGCGCGGCTGGCCGTTCAACAGCGCCTGCGGAATGCTCAGATCCAGCCGCAGCCGCGAGATATCGGCGTTCACCGCGATGTCTTTGAGATCCCGGCCGGGCAGCAGGCATTCCGCCTCGGCCGCCGGCGGATTCTTCAGCCCGAAGCGTGTCAGCTGCGGCCGATCGAAACAGGGCAGCACCTGCTTGTCTGCGCGCACGAAGCGAATTTGGTCGCGCTCGAGAAACTGGCCGTTGAGGTACAGATCGATCTGATAGCTGCCGGGGGCGACGGCGTCCTGTTGGTTGAACTGGCTCAGGGCGCTGTTGCTCAGCACGCTGCCGCGCAGCAGCGTGGGATCGAAGGTATAGCCGTCGGCGGCGGCGCAGCCCAGCGGCAGCGCCAGCAGCGCGCAGCACCAGCGCGCGGGCAGCGGCGTCGCCTTGCGGACATCGAACATGAAAACCTCCCTGTCTGGTTTCAGCGCGCGACGTTCAGGGTGCGCGTGATTTCCACCCCATAGTCATTGATGACGCGCAGCTCGACCTGCCGCACCTCCCCGTTCACCGGCCAACTGGCCTGCGAAAACGGCGGGATCAGATCCGCCTGCGGGATCACGGTGCGTTTCGCGCCGCTCAGGATCGTGGCCTGGCTGACGTTGGCGTAGTAGCCGGTCGGGTTGTCGACGCGCAGCGCGTTGCCGATCTGGCGCAGGCTAAGGCGATCGATGACGTGGTTGGCGTCGCCGGCCAGCCCGGCGGGGCGATAGAACACCTTCAGCCGATTGGTGACCACCAGCAGCAGTTTGTTCTTGTCGCTGTCCGTCTGACGCACGGCGGGCACCTGCAGGAAGTTGAGGTAGAACAGCGATTCGCGATCGCGCGCCAGCGGCTGGCCGACGAACGACAGCCGCACCATTTGCCCGCTGTGCGGATTCATGCGGAAGATTTGCGGCGAGGCGACAAAGGGCGCATCGGCGTTTTCCGGCGTGGACTGCGGATTATTGATGTCGAGCCAGATCTGCATCAGCGCCGGGGTGCCGTCGTCATTGGTGAACTGCAGCGTTTTTTCCCGCGCCTCGGCGGGGTAGATCACGCGGTTGCCGAGCAGCGTTACGCTGGCCAAGGCGTGGGTGGCGGCAAAACTCATCAGGCAAAGCGACAGGGCGGCCCATCGGCGGGCGGAGCGGGTTATCTGCGGCATAAACGTGAACCGATAAAGGGAGCGAGTCATTCAGCGCCGCCCGCTAAGGAACGGCGCTGGCATCAACAGGTATGGCGCCTGACGCCGGCTTATTTGTAGCTAATGGCGAACTGGGCGGTGGCGATCACCGAACCGGCCGCCACGCCGGTGTCTTCCGCGTAGTAGCGGGCCACCAGATTCTGTGAGGTGGAGGTGGCGTCCTTCGCCAGCGTCATCGCGGAGGTGGTGACGGTCGAACCGCTGGCGAATGACAGCGGCGTGGTGGCGTCGCTGTCCAGCAGTTGAATGGACACCTTGGCCGCATCGCCCGCGTTGCCCAGGTTGCCGTTGGTGGTCGGGTTGTTGCCCGCCAGCACGGTTTTGATCGCCGTATCGCTGGTCGCCGCGGCGCAGCCCGTCACGTTAACGGTAAAGGTGGTGTCGCCGGCGGTGGCGCCTTTGGCGGCGAGTTTGCTGGCGGCGACGGTCGGCAGCAACACGACCGGGTTGGATTGGTTGCCGTTAATATTCACCGAACAGGTTTGCGTGCTGACTTCGCCTTTGAATTGCACGGTATTGGATGAGGCGGCCGCACAGGCGCCGGAGAGAGCCAGCATGGATAATGCGACTAATTTAACATTCATGTGAAATGCCCTTTAATTAACTTTAGAGAAAAGCTTTCCTGACAGTAATAAATTACTGACGTGCGTTTGTTGATTAATCATGTTGCGCAATTGTTTTTTAAACGCGTCGGCAAACATGGATTTTCATCCTAACAAACTAAGAATTTTCCCTATAGGTGTTTTCCACATGGTAATAAGGTGATGGTGTGGGTTGTTACATTTATTTTCATTTTCCCTTATATCATACAAAATGGAAAATAGATCTATATCATTGCGTTGCGTTTTTATTGGGTTGTCAGTTTTTACTTATGAAATAATTTGAAACATTCATGCCTTTTTTGCGTATTAATCAACGTGCTGAATGTTGCGTGATTATTTGAAAAACATGTTATCAAGATGTTTTATATCGGTGTGCTTTGCAAACGAATTACCCCAAAAAAGAACAGCGACAAGCTGCCTAAGGTGTGGAAGCATGTTTTCATGCTGATAAGGAGAATTAAAGTGAGAGTGATTTATATCGACGGTTCGTCGTTGTGCCGGTTAGGTATGAAAACATTATTGGGCGGTGGGGTGATAACCTTATCTGCGCCTAATATTAACATCGTTAAAAATATAAGCCCGGCGCCTGATTTAATTATCATGGATTTTCCCCATGAAATCTATCGGTTCGAAGCCTATTTGAGGTTTGTTGACCTTTGCCGCGCTGAATATAAAGACGTCCGGATACTGTTCTTCGTCGATAAGACTTCGCCGCTGATCCTGGCATTTATCGCGGCGGCGCGGCCGGATGCGATTTTGCACAAACGGGAAGCGCTGCAGGTGGTGCGGGAAACCTGCGCGGCGCTAGTCCGCCGTGAAGCGGCGGGCGAACGGCGCGTGGTGAGCCGGCATCGGGCGGCGGCGATCACGCCTGGCGAGGTGGCGGTACTGTGTGAAACCGCCCGCACCGAAGATATCCGCCAGACCGCGCGGCGGCTGAATTTGCACCCGAAAACCGTTTATTCGCACCTCAACAATGCCGGCAAGAAGTTCGGCATCCGTAATCGGGTGGAACTGCTGAAGATGATTGCGCTGTTGTAGCGCGCCGTTAACGGGCCTGGACGACGGCCAGCCGCCATCGCGCGATCGCACAGAAGGCCACCGCCCTGTATCAGGACTTCTTGCCGCGTTTTTACGTCAACGTGTTTTTTCACGCGCTGCCGCCAGGGTCGGCCTATCTCGGCGGCGAGCCGGCCGATGACTTCGTGCGGGTGACCATCGATCATATCGCCCGAGCCATGGACAACGACGCGGAGCAGCAGCAATTCCTGGCGGCCTGCACCCGCATCCTGCAACCCGACATCGCCGCCCGCGGGCTGTGTCGGGAACTGCACGCCGACGAAACGCCGTTCTCGCTGTGGACCATTGACGGATTGAAACCGCCGGCGCCGGGGTCTTCAGCGGGGGTGAGGTGGCGCAGCGAGAATCGGCCTTCGGCGTGGGGAGACGTTGATGGGGGCGCGGCGGCGGCAAAACGCTATTCGCCACCGCGAACCGTCATCAGCGCTTAGCCTTTTCGCTTAAAGACCTTCTGCCGCAGCCAGTGTTTGATCTGGCCCCAATACTCTTTGCCCAGCAGGGCGATGGCAATGACAAACAAGGTTTCACCGACCACGACAAGCGTAGAGACAACGACAATCTTGTAGGGAATGTCGAGGAACGGAATGACAGGAAATGCCAGCCAATACAGCAAAACCACGATAAGCATGGCAAACCCGGCTTTTTTCCTCCCGCTCAGGTTCTTGCTGCGTGCCAGTAGGCTGGGCAACTTGCGCAGCCAGTTTTCGAGATCGTCAATCAGGGTATAAACGACAGGGATAACCAGCAGGCTCAGCACGGTGGAGGTGATCAATCCTCCGATGACGGCCACCGCCATCGGGCTGCGGAAGCTGGGATCGGCACTGCCGAAACCCAGAGCCACGGGCAACATGCCCGCCCCCATCGCTAACGTCGTCATGATGACGGGGCGGGAACGTTTGTGGCAGGCATCAATCAGCGCCTCTGTCCGGCTCATGGGTTTATTGAGCACTTCGCCATTCGGGCCGTAATGGCCGCGCCGTGACTCGATCGCATAATCGACCAGCAGGATCGAGTTTTTGGTCGCAATCCCCATCAACATGATTAACCCGATCAGGGATGACATCGAGAAAGACTGGCCCGCCAGCAGTAACCCAACGAATGCGCCGCCCAATGACAGCGGGAGCGCGGCCAGAATGGTGATCGGTTGGAAGAAGTCTTTGAACAGCAGAACCAGCACGATATAGATGGCCAGGATGCCGGCGACCATTGCCGTACCGAAACCGGAAAACAGCTCCTTCATCATTTCGTCATCACCCTGCACAACCTGGTGCACGCCGGCCGGCAGATTCTGGACTGACGGCAGCTTCGCCACCTGAGCGGCCAGATCCCCGAGCTGGGTGCCCGACAGTTCCACGTCAAGGGTCACGCTGCGTGTGCGATTGATGCGATTAATCTGCGCCGGCCCACTGCCTTGCTCGATATTGACGATCTGATTGAGCAGCACCGGGCCTCTGGCGCCTGGTACGGTCAAACGTTCAAGTACCCCCATATCTTCACGGATGTCCTTTGACAGCTTGACGACGATCGGGATCTGGCGCTGCTCCACGTTGAATTTTGACAGAAACTGATCGTAGTCACCCACGGTTGCGATACGCAAGGTATCGGCAATCGCGACGCCCGATACCCCCAGATCGGCCGCTTTGGCGAAATTGGGCTGCAAGAGGACTTCGCTGCGCGCCAGCCCGGCGCTGGAGGCAATATTGCCGAGGCCAGGGATCTGCCGCAGGTCACTTAATACGGCATCGGCCGCCTTTGCCAGCAGCAGAGGATCATCGCCGGCCAGCACCAATTGGTATTTCTCACCTGAGCCGCCAAACCCCACCTTGCTGCGCACGCCCGGAAGCGCTGCCATCGCCGTGCGTATCTCGCCTTCGATGACCTGTTTCTTCGGACGCTCGTTACGCGCATCCAACAACACCGTCAGCGTTGCCATGCGAACATCGGTTTTTCCGTCGGAAGCCATGACATCGCCGCCCGTTGCGCCGCCACCGATGGTGGTATAGATGTTGCGGATATGCGGGATGGGGGCCAGGCGATGCCGAGCGCGTTCGGCCACTGCCTGGGTTTGTTCCAGCGTGCTCCCCGGCGGCAGTTCCAACGTCACCTGCGTCTGGGAGTTGTCATCTGCAGGGAAAAAGCCCTGGGGCAGCAGAGGGATAAGCATCAGAGAGCCGATAAAGAACCCGCCGGCCAGCGCCAGGGTGAGCCCGCGGTGCCGCAGCGTCCACCGACAGGCGCGCAGGTAGAGCGCCATCCAGAAAGGATCGCGCTGAGGGCGCGTATGCGGCTTCATCAGGTAGGCGGCCATCATCGGCGTCAGCAAGCGCGCCACAACCAGCGAGGCAAACACCGCCAGCGCCGCCGTCCATCCAAACTGCGTGAAGAATCTTCCGGCAACGCCGGACATGAAGGCCGTCGGCAGGAAAACGGCGATCAAGGCAAATGTCGTGGCGACGACGGCCAGGCCGATTTCCGAGGCGGCATCCATCGCGGCCTGGTACGGCGGTTTGCCCATGCCGATGTGGCGTTCGATGTTCTCCACTTCGACGATGGCATCATCCACCAACAGGCCAATCACCAGCGACAGCGCCAGCAGCGTGACGATACTGAGCGAGAAGCCCATCATGTCCATACCGATGAAGGCCGGTAAAATCGACAGGGGCAACGCCGCCGCCGAGATCAACGTCGCACGGATATCGCGCAGAAACATGAAGACCACCAGGATAGCGAGAATGGCGCCTTCATAAATCATGTGCATGGAGGCGTCGAACTCCTCCTGCACAGGCCGGACAAAGTCGAAGACCTGCGTGACGTGCAAATCAGGCCGCTCCGCACGCAATTGCGCCAGAACTTTTTCAACCTTGTCGCCGACCTCGACTTCACCGGCGCCTTTGGCGCGCGTGATCTCAAAGCCAACCACCTTCTGGCCGTTGAGGAGCGCAAGCGAACTGCGTTCCGCAATGGTGTCTTTCAGCGTCGCCACGTCGTCCAGGCGAAAACGTTGCCCGCCGGGCAACGACAGTTCGACCGCGGCTAATTCATCCACGTTCTTGACGCGGGCGACCAAACGCAGCGGCTGTTTTCCCCGCCCCAGATCGACTCGCCCGCCCGTCGCGTCCATCTGTACATCGCGCAACTGGCGGGAAACCTCGGCGGCGGTGGCGCCAATCGCCTCCAGTTTGACCGGATCGAGTTCGACTTGGATCTCGCGGTTCACGCCGCCCACACGGGTGACCGACCCTACGCCGGCGACGCCTCTCAGACGCCGCGACAGGGTATTGTCCACAAACCAGGACAGCTCATTCTCATCCATCTTGCTGGCGCTGATGGAAAAGGCCAGGACAGGCTTGCCCGTGATGTTGAGCTTGCGAACGATAGGATCACGCAAATCCGTCGGCAATTCGGTGCGAATGCTTTGCACGGCTGAGCGGACTTCATCCACCGCTTCCTGAACGGGTTTTTCCAGACGAAACTCCGCTGAGATATCGACCAGTCCATCCTGGATCGTGGTGCGCAGGTTCTTCAAACCCTGTACCGAAGAGACGGTGTCCTCCAGCTTGCGCGCCACCTCCGTTTCGAGCTGGGGCGGCGCTGCACCCGGAAGCGAAGCGGATACGGTGACCGTGGGCACATCCATGTCCGGGAAGCTCTGGATCTTCATCAATTTGAAAGAATAAAAGCCGGCAACGCTCAAGATGACAAAGAGCAAGATGGACGGAATAGGGTTGCGAATGGACCAGGTTGAGATATTCATAATGAGCCTCTTAGCGCGGTTCCGATGAGTGGGAAGCCTCGGCCGTGTTGGCCAACTGGACTTTATCGCCCTCATTGAGGAACACGCCGCCGCTGGCGACGATGCGTTCCGCGCCTTGAAGACCGGACAGGATCTCCTGCTGGTCATTCACCAGACGGCCTACCGCGACTTTAAGCGGATGTGCATGCAGCTCGTCATCTACGGTGAACACCAGGTGAAAACCGTCGCGCGCCACGACGGCGGATTGCGGTACGGTCAGCCCTTGCCGATCGCCTACCGTAATCGTACCGCTGGCATACGTGCCGGGCCGAATCGGCGAGGCATTCTTCGCGGTTGATGGGAGGATGTCCACATAGGCAATTCCGCGGCGCGAGGTCGAATTGAGCGTCGGTGCCGCCAGGCGCACGATGCCTTCCCAGGTGTTACCGCCAGGTGAAGCGATCTGCGCTTTTTGCCCCGGTTGGATTTGTTCCAGCTGCTGCGCCGACAATTCCGCTCGCCATTCAAATTTTGCCTGGCGGATCAGGCGGAACATTTCGGTGCTTTGCATAGGAACTGAACCGACCGCGGCCGATCGCGCGGAAATGATGCCGTCATCGGGGGCGCGCAATATCGTCTGGTCTAGTCGCAACTGCTGGGCCGCCATCCGCGCTTTCGCCGATTCCAGACGCGCCTGCGCCGTCTTTTCCTGGGTTAACAGCTTTTGGATATCCTGTTCGCTCAGGCTGCCGACACCGCGCAACAACCGCGCTCGTTTTCCGTCCGCTTGCGCATTCAACGCGACCGCTTTCGC
This sequence comes from Serratia sp. JKS296, assembly GCF_900215445.1. Classification (NCBI taxonomy): domain Bacteria; kingdom Pseudomonadati; phylum Pseudomonadota; class Gammaproteobacteria; order Enterobacterales; family Yersiniaceae; genus Serratia; species Serratia sp. JKS296. The sequence continues at coordinate 3,032,087 of NZ_OCMX01000001.1, read as the reverse complement.
TTCGTTGAGATCGGCTTTCGCCAGCAGCCAGTCATTCATCACGGAATCGCGTGTAAATTCCGCCAGAGGTTGGCCCTGGCGCACCACATCCCCTTCCTGCACCAACAGTTTTTGCACGCGCAGTCCATTGGCCTCCGGGCTGATGATCGCCTCTTGCCAGGCCGCAATCGAACCATTGGCCGTGATGGTGCGGGAAAGGGATTGTCTTGCCGGCGTCGTCAGGGCCACGGTCAGCGTCGGTTTATCTGCCGGTGGGGCAACCTTGTCCGCCGGCGCATCGCAGGCCGATAAGGCGGCGGCAATCGGCATCATCAGCGCGGTTGTACGAAGTGTCTGTAAAGACCAAAAGCGGGGGCGCGTGTTTTGAGCTATCAGTTGTGTCATCGGGAGAACCCATAAGGTAATTATTTGTCGGACCAGTCGCCAACGGCGCGGCGATGTATTGTTCTGTATTGAATTTCAAACGAATCCGGTGCTGTTCTGCTGCGGTTCAGCCTGGCGTTGAAGCATTGCCCGCTCTGACGAAGTGAACAAACGCCGTATCCACTTCCGCACGGTCGATCGCACGCGGTTATGATGCTCATGCGGTTCAGCCTGCCAATCCGCTGCGCTTTCGCCGGGTTCGGTATCCACGCGCGATAAATCCAACATCAAGGAAACGGAATTCCTGGTGGTGTGGCGGTTGCTCCCGTTTCCATCGGCAGCGGTCTTGCCACGCTCGGCGACGTCCCCACGCAGAGGGGAGGTCGTTCGAAGCGGAGGCGTTTGTCTCGCCCGTTCGGGGGATTCAGGCAATGGCGCGCTTTGGAGAGAGAACGCGTGTTGTCGCCGGCAGGTGCGTGATGCGTAATAGAGGGCCGCAGCCTCTGCCGCAACCAGTTTGCGAGCGTCATTCCATAACGCTTGAACGCACTCCAAATTTGCACGCGCAACCGGCGTTTTTGCTCCGCGCTCATTCTCCTCGTGGCTGGGCTTGCCAGCCGGAGCGCGCAAGCGCCGGGCGCCTGATTCATTTCGGGCGGAGGGCCATGCATTCCACACAGGCACATGTGCCGAGTCAGGCAGGGAGGCTCGCCATGTTGCAGGAACATGCTGGGTTCCTGACAGACGGTCTGATGCAGGCGAGGTTACGCACCCGCAGAGGATCAAAGACACGTTGAGAATAAAAGAAACGATTGTGAGTCGGCGGAGCCTTGGACAGGCCCGTCTCCGCAGCATTTTTAGTTTTGAAACGGGTGGCATGATTGTCGTGTCTTTTTTAATGCGTGAGTACATACTCATTATTAAATTAAAAAAAAAGAAGCTAGATGGCTGTATGAGCGCCAGGAAGCTCAATGGCCCGCACCATGGCTTCATAACCTGCGCGTTTGTAAATATCCAACAGGTGCGGTTTTTGAACGGCCATATCGATAACGCCATTGGCCATTACCGTGCAGATCATGCCCTGAAACTCGCTCGACTGCGCTAAATCCAGCCCTTGGACCAATGGAATACCCAGCTGGGAAATATCACCGAACCGTACGCTTCTTTCCCTCTGTGCAGGGGATAACTTGCCGGAGACCATCAATTTGTTCCCTGTCGCATACGCGGCGGGATTGGCGAGCGCCCAATCAATGTAGGCATCCCAGGCGAGCTGCATTTGATCTTTACCCGGCAAAACGCCCTGCAAGCTTTGCGTCAGCAGGCGCTCCATTTCATCAAGCAGGTAGTCGCAGACTGCGCTCAGCAGTACGTCCTTATTTTCAAAGTAGCGGAACAGCGTGCCTTCCGAGACGCCGGCTTTCCTGGCGATGGCCGATGTGGGCGCCGCTAATCCTTGTTCGGCAAAAATGTCGGTGGCGGCCTGCAAGAGCGCCTGCTGCTTTTCTTCACTGCGGGGACGGGCCACGGTGAGGCTCCTTTAATAAGTGAGTAAATACTCATTATAAGGGCGTGAGGGAAGATGACAAGCTTTTTCCTGTAGGACAAGGGATCAACACGAGAGCCGTTTTTCGTGCTGCGATGCGAATAATGCCGTCATGACGGGCGCAATGAAACGTACGGCGAGATCGTTCTGTGGGAAACATGAGACCGTGATGCTCTGTGTCCAGACCGTCAAAACACAGAGCCGAGAAACAAAAAATCCACGCCGAAGCGTGGATGTTTCCGTTTCCGGCAGCGGAGAAAAGCGCTGCGGGGAAGGGGTTAGACGTTGAACAAGAAGTTCATCACGTCGCCGTCTTTGACGATGTAGTCTTTACCTTCGGAGCGCATTTTGCCGGCTTCCTTGGCGCCTTGCTCACCCTTGTAGGTGATGAAGTCGTCAAAGGCGATGGTTTGCGCGCGGATAAAGCCTTTCTCGAAGTCGGTGTGGATCTTGCCGGCCGCCTGCGGAGCGGTGGCGCCGACCGGGATGGTCCAGGCGCGCACTTCTTTCACGCCGGCGGTGAAGTAGGTCTGCAGGTTCAGCAGCTCGTAACCGGCGCGGATCACGCGGTTCAGGCCCGGCTCTTCCAGACCCAGCTCGGCCATGAATTCGTCGCGCTCTTCGTCTTCCAGCTCGGCGATGTCGGATTCCACGGCGGCGCACACGGCGACCACCACGGAGCCTTCGGCGTCGGCGATTTTACGCACGGTGTCCAGGTACGGGTTGTTCTCGAAGCCGTCTTCGTTGACGTTGGCGATGTACATGGTCGGCTTCAGCGTCAGGAAGCTCAGGTATTTGATCGCCGCCTTGTCTTCCGCGGTCAGATCCAGCGCGCGCAGCATGCCGGCGTTTTCCAGGTGCGGCAGGCATTTCTCCAGCGCCGCCAGCTCGGCCTTGGCGTCTTTGTCGCCGCCTTTGGCTTTCTTCTGCACGCGGTGGATGGCGCGCTCGCAGGTGTCCAGGTCAGACAGCGCCAGCTCGGTGTTGATGACGTCGATGTCTTCGGCCGGATCGACCTTGTTGTTGACGTGGATGATGTTGTCGTTCTCGAAGCAGCGCACCACGTGGCCGATGGCTTCGGTTTCGCGGATGTTGGTCAGGAACTGGTTGCCCAGGCCTTCACCCTTGGACGCGCCTTTCACCAGGCCGGCGATGTCGACGAATTCCATGGTGGTCGGCAGAATGCGCTGCGGCTTGACGATCTCGGCCAGCTTATCCAGACGCGGATCGGGCATCGGCACCACACCGGTGTTCGGTTCAATGGTGCAGAACGGGAAGTTGGCTGCTTCAATGCCCGCTTTGGTCAACGCGTTGAACAGGGTGGATTTGCCTACGTTAGGCAGGCCGACGATACCGCATTTGAATCCCATGTTGTAATCACCTTAAATATCTTAACTATCAGCTGGTTAGGTTTAACCGACTGCATAAAGGGCAAAATAATGCCGCCATTATACACGTAATGGGCGTTTATCTCGATCAGACTTGCTTGGCGGGGGGGAGCGCAGCGCGGGCGACCGGTTTTTGATTGAGATTTGGATCACATTTACCCATACTGGCCGTTTCGATTAACCGACAGGAAACGCGCCGGATGTATTTCTTGCCTACGCCACCCTGAGCTGTGCCCGCCTGCACTCTGCCGCGCCTTGCGGTACCCCATACCCGCTACGCGGGGAGATGATGTCATCTGTCATAAGTGAATAATGCATGTTTAACCTGAGTAACGTCAGGATCGCGGACGTTAAAAATGAAGTCCTGGCGGGCTTTGTGGTGGCGGTTTCGATGATCCCCGAGGCGGTCGGCTTTTCGCTGGTCGCCGGTCTTTCGCCGATCGTCGGTTTGCATACCGCGTTTATTATCGGCCTGGTCACGGCGCTGTTCGGCGGCAAGCCGGGCATGGTTTCCGGCGCCGCCGGCTCCATTGTGGTGGTGCTGATGAGTCTGGCGGCGCAGTACGGCATGGGTTACGTGCTGTGGGCCACGCTGTTTGCCGGGGGGATCCAAATTCTGATCGGCGCCTTCCGGTTGGGCAAGTTCATTCGGCTGGTGCCGCTGCCGGCGATCCACGGCTTCGTCAACGGTCTGGCGATCGTCATCATGCTGGCACAGCTGAAGATGATCGCCGGGCAGGGCCCGCTGATGTACGGCTTGGTGGCGCTGGCGATTGCGGTGGTGGTGCTGTTCCCGCGCCTGACCAAAGCCATTCCGTCTTCGCTGGCGGCGCTGCTGGTGGTCTCGGCATTGGCGATCGGCCTCAACCTGCACACGCTGCGGGTGGGCGACCTGGCGGACATTTCCGGCGCGCTGCCGCACTTCAGCCTGCCGACGGCGCCGTTTACCCTGGAGATGGTGCGAGTGGTGCTGCCCTATGCGGTGGTGATCGCCCTGGTCGGTTTGATCGAATCGCTGCTGACCATGACGGTGCTGGATGAAATGGGCGGCAAGAAGGGCAACGGCAACCGCGAGAGTATCGCGCAGGGCGCCGGTAACGCGGTATGCGGCCTGTTCGGCTGCTTCGCCGGCTGCGCGATGATCGGCCAGTCGATCATCAACTTCACCTCGGGCGGGCGCGGGCGCATCTCCGGCACGGTAGGCGCCATCCTGCTGATCCTGTTCGTGGTCAGCCTGTCGCGCTATATCGGCCTGCTGCCGGTGGCGGCGCTGGCCGGGGTGATGCTGGTGGTGTGTTACAACACCTTCGAGTGGAGCTCGCTGCGTCGCTTGCGCCGCATGCCGAAGGCGGACGCGCTGGTGATGGTCGCCGTCACGCTGATCACCATCTTTACCGATCTGGCGGTGGCGGTGATCAGCGGGGTGATTATTTCGGCGCTGGTGTTCGCCTGGCAGCAGGCGCGCATCCGCGTGCGTCAGCGGCAGGTAACGGGCGACGTGGCGGTGTATCAACTGGATGGCCCGCTGTTCTTCGGCTCTGCTGCGGCTTTCGCCGAGCTGTTCGACCCGCAGAGCGATCCGCAGAGCGTGGTGCTGGATTTTGCCGGCACCCGGGTGATGGATTCCAGCGGCGTAGAGGCGATCGATAAGCTGACGGCGCGCTATCTGGCGGCGGGGAAAAGCATTCGTCTGCGCCACCTGAGCGCTGACTGCGTGCGCCTGCTCAAGCGCGCCGGGCCGTTCTGCAGCCATGAGCTGGACGATCCGCAGTATTATGTGGCGGAAGAGGGCTTCACCGCCGATGAGCGCCGCGTGGGCGAGGAGACCTTCAACCCGCGCGGCTAGAAGCCGGTAGCGGGCAGGGCGCCCGCTGCGGCAAGGTTCAGGCCTGCGCCTTGAAGCTGTGCAGGCGCTGAACGGTTTTTTCCAGCCCGTCCTTCATCAGCATCTCGGTGCAGCGCAGCGATTCGTCGATCGCTTCGTCGATCATCTTCTGCTCGCCGGCCGGCGGCTTGCCGAGCACGAAGCCCACCACCTTGTTCTTGTCGCCCGGATGGCCGATGCCGATGCGCAGGCGGTAGAAGTTCGGGTTGTTGCCGAACTTGTTCTGGATGTCTTTCAGGCCGTTGTGGCCGCCGTTGCCGCCGCCGAGCTTGATTTTGGCCACGCCGGGCGGCAGATCCAGCTCGTCGTGCGCCACCAGGATCTCGTTGGGTTCGATGCGATAGAAATTGGCCATCGCCAACACCGCTTTGCCGCTCAGGTTCATGAAGGTGGTCGGCACCAGCAGGCGCACGTCGTTGCCCGCCAGGTTCAAACGGGCGGTGTAGCCGAAGAACTTGCTCTCTTCTTTTAACTGCTGATTGTGGCGCTGGGCCAGCAGATCGACGTACCAGGCGCCGGCGTTGTGGCGTGTCTGGGCGTATTCCGCGCCCGGGTTGGCGAGGCCGACTATCAATTTAATACTGCTCACTGGGAGATTCGCTATGATCAGGGTAATGGAAAGGGCCTTAGTCTACCTGTCGGGGCGGTGAATGACAAAACCCGATCTCTGCCGTCACCTTAGGTAAGAAAGGCGAGTGATTCATTAGCTGAATAATTCAATTTGTCCGCTAATTTTCAGCGCCGTGTTAAGAAGTGTCAATAATTCTTTACCATTTGTGATCGCCTCCGCAATCCCCTTGCCGCAACAGGGACTATACTTAACTTATCAAAGTGGGTTAACAAGTTGCAGCGTTATCCCGGTTGGCACATGGCAATCATGGAGGTGGCATATGAAACGTAGAAGCGCGGACAGAGTGGGCAACTTTTTTATGGGGCTGGGGCTGGTCGTGATGATCGGCGGTGTCGGATACTCCATTATTGCTGAAGTATCCCAGTTCAATCTGCCGCAGTTTTTCGCCCACGGCGCCATCATGAGCATCTTCGTCGGCGCGCTGTTGTGGCTGGTGGGCGCGCGTATCGGCGGCCGCGAGCAGGTGGCGGATCGCTACTGGTGGGTAAAACACTTTGATAAACGGTGCCGCAACGATCAACATCGTTCGTCGCATTGATTAAAAAAACAGAAGGGAAGCAAGAGCAGGGCAAGGGAACATCTGCCGTGCATTAAGGTTTGAGGTCATGTCGGACTACGAGTAGAAAACCCGTTGTTGCTCACGCACCAACGGGTTTTTCTTTTTCTGCTGTCGAGCGCGCTATCTTTCCGGCGCAGTGGGCGCCGCACCGGAAAGATGACGGATCAATGCTCGAACATCGCAGAGATCGACTCTTCGTTGCTGATGCGGCGGATGGCTTCAGCCAGCATGCCGGACAGGGTCAGAGTGCGAACGTTTTTCAGTGCCTTGATTTCCGGCGACAGCGGAATGGTGTCGCAGACGATCACTTCATCAATCACCGAGTTCTTGATGTTGTCCACGGCGTTGCCGGAGAAGATCGGGTGCGTCGCGTAGGCGAATACGCGCTTGGCACCGCGTTCTTTCAACGCTTCAGCCGCTTTACACAAGGTGCCGCCGGTGTCGATCATGTCGTCGACCAGCACGCAGTCGCGGCCTGCCACGTCACCGATGATGTGCATCACCTGAGAAACGTTCGCGCGCGGGCGGCGTTTGTCGATGATGGCCATATCGGTGTCGTTCAGCAGTTTGGCGATGGCGCGGGCGCGCACGACGCCGCCGATGTCCGGGGAAACCACGATCGGGTTTTCCAGGTTCTGCTGCAGCATGTCTTCCAGCAGGATCGGGCTGCCGAACACGTTGTCTACCGGTACGTCGAAGAAGCCTTGAATCTGCTCAGCATGCAGATCCACCGTCAGAACGCGGTCAACCCCTACGCTGGAGAGGAAATCGGCGACAACCTTGGCGGTGATTGGCACACGCGCGGAACGCACGCGGCGATCCTGGCGGGCATAGCCGAAGTAAGGGATAACGGCGGTAATACGACCTGCGGAGGCGCGACGCAGGGCGTCGACCATCACAACCAGTTCCATCAGGTTGTCGTTGGTCGGGGCACAGGTGGACTGGATGATGAAAATATCACCGCCGCGTACATTTTCGTTGATTTGCACGCTCACTTCGCCGTCGCTAAAACGACCTACAGCGGCGTCACCAAGGCTGGTGTACAAACGGTTGGCAATACGTTGTGCTAGTTCCGGGGTGGCGTTACCAGCAAAAAGCTTCATATCAGGCACGAGAAGAACCTCAGGCTTGCGTCCAGAGAAGATATTGTCATGCGACATCGCCAAGGGGCAGTCGGCGACGCCGGCGCAATATACATACGGGTATGTAAAACTAAAATTGAGACCGCAGGCAGCGCAGGGATAACAGGGCCAGGTGTGCATGACCCTGCGCAGCGAAACGTTGAGCTACGACTCAAACCGCCCGGAACGAATGCGATGTAGTGGGGAGACGTTAACGCCGCGCGCTACAAAACCACACAACCACTCCGGGGCTTGATTTAACACCTGACGGGCGGCGATTTCTGTGTCGAATTCAGCAAACACACAAGCACCTGTGCCAGTCAGGCGTGACGGGGCGTATTCTAACAGCCATGAAAGAAGCTGTTCAACCTCGCGAAAACGTTTTCTTGCGATCGGTTCGCAATCATTTGCGTACGGCGCCTGCAACAGCTCACTTAAGGAGCGAACCGGGGTGTTTCTTTTTAATTCGGGGTCGCCGAAGATAACCGGCGTCGGGATGCCGACGCCGGGATGCGCCACCAGATACCATTTTTCCTGCGGCTCGGCCGGCTGCAGACGCTCGCCGATGCCTTCGGCGAAGGCGGCGTGGCCGCGCACGAACACCGGCACATCGGCGCCGAGGCTGAGCCCCAATGCAGCCAGTTGGTCGTCGCCAAGACCGCAGCGCCACAGTTCGTTCAGCGCCACCAGCACGGTGGCGGCGTTGGAGGAGCCGCCGCCCAAACCGCCGCCCATCGGCAGGCGCTTGTCGATGCTGATGTCGGCGCCGCGCGGCGCGGTCTGCAGACCCTGTTCATCACAATAGCGCTGCAGCAGGCGGGCGGCGCGCACGATCAGGTTCTGCTCGTCCGGCACGCCGTCGACCGGCGTCAGCAGGTTAATGCGATCGTCCTGGCGCGGGTCAATGGTCAGGGTGTCGCCGTAGTCCAAAAACTGGAACAGCGTTTGCAGCAGGTGATAGCCGTCTTCACGACGGCCGGTGATGTACAGAAACAGGTTGAGTTTCGCGGGGGAGGGCCACTGGCGGATCATTTGAGCGTCCAGTTATCCATTTTCAGCTTGATGCGCTGGTCGCCCTGCTGCAGCTCCAGACGGTTCGGCAGCGTCGGCTGCACCTCGGTGCTGTAGCTCTGGTAATCCACTTTCCAGGTCTGGCCGCCTTGCTGGTAGGTCAGTTTGCTCAGTCGATATTGGTCATCCAGCGCAAAATCGCTGGCTTCGCCCGGCAGGCCGACCATCCACTGGCGCAGGTTGTTCAGCGGGATCGCCATGCCGGTCAGCTTGCGGATCATCTCTTCCGGGTTGTCGCTGACGTAGCGTTTGCCCTGGTTGTCGGTCAGCTGCACCACGTTTTTCTGTACGTTGAGATCCATTTCCGTGCTGCCCAGCGGGTTAGTCAGCAGCAGGCGGTAGCGCTCCGGCGAAAACTGTTGCCAGAAGAAGCGGGCATAGACTTTTTTCTGATCAGACAAGTAGGCGAAAGAGCCGCGGGTCTGATAGGTGCTAAGCTGCTGCACCGCCTGCTCATGGGCGCGCCACTGCGGTGAGGTCGGGCTGGTGGCCGGGCCGGTCGGCTTGGTGGTGGTACAGGCGGCCAGCACCAGGCTGGCCAGCGGGATCAGACGGAGCAAACTAACTTTGCGTATTGGCATAACTTTTTCTTGTCCTTTTGTCCTTGCGGGCATGCGCGACGAAACCCGGATTCAGCGCTCACGCTAACGGGGCGCCGGCGGCGCGTCAATTTTTTGCTGCATCGCGTTGAATCTTGCCGCGTTTACCGGCGTAGTGCCAACGCGGCGCGCGCGTCGGGGTTGCCATTAAGCGTAACACAATCGCCTGAAGGCGGGGGAGGCGCTCCCGATAAGCGGTGCAGAGTTGCGCAAACGCCGCCGTTATGTGCGTCGAATAGCGTGCGCGTCATCGCAAACTGCGCTAAAATTTAAACAATCAACCTACCCTTTGACTATTTATCCCGCTGTATTTATTACTTATTCATTAATTGATGTCGTCTATGACAGCGATTGAACGGAAGATGCGGTTGTTACTTTTATTGATCCCGCGCATCAAGTAGAATGCCGTTCAACGAGAACCCGTACCAACAGAAGTATTACTCGAAGCAATGACCCTGCTGGCGTTAGGTATAAATCACAAAACCGCTCCGGTTTCTCTGCGTGAAAGGGTGACCTTCTCGCCAGAGTCCATCGATGAGGCGCTGACCAGCTTGCTCCAACAACCGTTGGTGCAGGGCGGCGTCGTGTTGTCCACCTGCAACCGCACCGAGCTGTACCTCAGCGTGGAGCAGCAGGAGCACATGCACGAACAGCTGGTCGCCTGGCTGTGCGCCTACCACAACCTGCGTCCGGAAGAGGTGAAGAAAAGCCTCTACTGGCATCAAGGCAACGACGCGGTCAGCCATCTGATGCGGGTGGCCAGCGGGTTGGACTCGCTGGTGCTGGGCGAACCGCAAATCCTCGGCCAGGTGAAAAAGGCCTTCGCCGAATCCCAACGCGGCCAGTCGCTGTCCGGCGAGCTGGAGCGGCTGTTCCAGAAATCCTTCTCCGTTGCCAAGCGCGTGCGCACCGAAACCGACATCGGCGCCAGCGCGGTCTCCGTGGCTTTCGCCGCCTGTACGCTGGCGCGGCAGATCTTCGAATCTCTGGCCGATCTCAACGTCTTGCTGGTGGGCGCCGGTGAAACCATCGAGCTGGTGGCGCGCCACCTGCGCGAGCACAAAGTGCGGCACATGATCATCGCTAACCGCACCCGCGAGCGCGCGCAATTGCTGGCGGACGAAGTCGGCGCGGAAGTGATCACCCTGCCGGAGATCGACGAACGCCTGGCGGACGCCGACATCATCATCAGTTCCACCGCCAGCCCGCTGCCAATCATCGGAAAAGGGATGGTGGAGCGCGCGCTGAAGGCGCGCCGCAACCAGCCGATGCTGCTGGTGGATATCGCCGTACCGCGCGATATCGAACCGGAGGTCGGCAAACTGGCCAACGCCTATCTGTACAGCGTGGACGATCTGCACGCCATCATTCAAAGCAATCTGGCGCAGCGCAAAGCGGCGGCGGTGCAGGCGGAGTCGATCGTGCAGCAGGAAAGCACCAACTTCATGGCCTGGCTGCGCTCGCAGGGCGCGGTGGAAACCATCCGCGACTACCGTTCGCAGGCCGACCAGATCCGCGCAGAGATGGAGGCCAAAGCGCTGGCCGCCATCGCGCAGGGCGCCAGCGTGGAGCAGGTTATTCACGAGCTGGCCCATAAACTGACCAACCGTCTTATTCATGCCCCTACCAAATCCCTCCAGCAGGCCGCCGGCGACGGCGACGTGGAGCGGTTGCAGTTATTACGCGACAGCCTCGGGCTGGATCAGCATTAGTTTTCTCTATTAACAGGGTTTATTACCACGCATGAAGCCTTCTATTGTTGCCAAACTGGAAGCGTTACAAGAGCGCCATGAAGAAGTGCAGGCGCTGCTCGGCGATGCCGGCGTCATCGCCGAGCAAGACCGGTTCCGCGCGCTGTCGCGAGAATACGCGCAGCTGACCGACGTCAGCCGCTGCTTCCTGGAATGGCGTCAGGTGCAGGAGGATCTGGAGACGGCGGAAATGATGCTGGACGATCCGGAAATGCGCGAGATGGCGCAGGAAGAGCTGAAACAGGCGCGGGCGACCAGCGAAGCGCTGGAACAGCAGCTGCAGGTGTTGCTGCTGCCAAAAGATCCGGACGATGAGCGCAGCTGCTTCCTCGAAGTGCGCGCCGGCACCGGCGGCGATGAGGCGGCGATCTTCGCCGGCGATCTGTTCCGCATGTACAGCCGCTATGCGGAAAGCCGCCGCTGGCGCGTCGAGGTGATGAGCGCCAACGAAGGCGAACACGGCGGCTTCAAAGAAGTGATCGCCAAAGTTTCCGGCGACGGCGTGTACGGCCAGCTGAAGTTTGAATCCGGCGGCCACCGCGTGCAGCGCGTGCCGGAAACCGAATCCCAGGGGCGCATCCACACCTCCGCCTGTACCGTGGCGGTGATGCCGGAAGTGCCGGAAGCCGAGCTGCCGGACATCAACCCGGGCGATCTGAAAATCGACACCTTCCGCTCCTCCGGCGCCGGTGGTCAGCACGTTAACACCACCGACTCGGCGATCCGCATCACCCACCTGCCGACCGGCATCGTGGTGGAGTGCCAGGACGAACGTTCGCAGCACAAAAACAAAGCCAAGGCGATGTCGGTGCTGGGCGCGCGCATTCGCGCCGCCGAGATGGCCAAGCGCCAGCAGGCCGAGGCGTCCACGCGCCGCAACCTGCTGGGCAGCGGCGATCGTTCCGACCGCAACCGCACCTACAACTTCCCGCAGGGGCGGGTGACCGACCACCGTATCAACCTGACGCTCTACCGTCTGGACGAAGTGATGGAAGGCAAACTGGACATGCTGATCCAGCCGATCGTGCAGGAGTATCAGGCCGATCAGCTGGCTGCGCTGTCCGCCGAGCAAGAGTGATGGACTATCAACACTGGCTGAAAGCCGCCGCCGCGCGTCTGACCCACAGCGACAGCGCCCGGCGCGACGCGGAAATCCTGTTGGGTTTCGTGACCGGCAAGGCCAGAACCTTCCTGATGGCGTTCGGGGAAACCCTGCTGACGCCGCCGCAGCAACAGCAACTGGAGACGCTGCTGGCGCGCCGCGAACGCGGTGAGCCGGTGGCCTATCTGGTGGGTGAGCGCGAGTTTTGGTCGCTGCCGCTGTCGGTCTCGCCCGCGACGCTGATCCCACGCCCGGATACCGAATGCCTGGTGGAGCTGGCGCTGGCGCGCCTGCCGCCGCAATCCTGTCACTTTCTCGATCTCGGCACCGGCACCGGCGCCATCGCGCTGGCGCTGGCCAGCGAGCGCCCGGATTGTTCGGCAATCGGCGTCGATGTGCAGCCGGACGCAGTTGCGCTGGCGCAGCACAATGCGCACAAGCTGAGGATCGACAACGTCCGATTTCTACAGGGCAGCTGGTTTGCGCCCGTCGCGGGGCAACGCTTTGCGCTGATCGCCAGCAATCCGCCCTATATCGACGCCGCCGATCCGCATTTGTCACAGGGCGACGTGCGCTTCGAGCCGGGCAGCGCGCTGGTCGCCGCCGATCGCGGGCTGGCGGATCTGGCCGCCATCGTGCGCCAGGCGCCGCACTATTTGCAGCCGCAGGGCTGGCTGCTATTGGAACATGGTTGGCAGCAGGGCGAGAGCGTGCGCGCGCTGCTGCAGGCCGCCGGATTTTCCGCTGTCGCCACCCACCGTGATTACGGCGACAACGACCGCGTGACGCTCGGCCAATGGCCGGGATAAGCGCCCCTCATAATAACGACGCCCGGGCCATTTAAGGGAGCATCATGACTGCATACACCGCGTTGAAACATTTCCATTTGCTGACGGTCGCCATCAGTATTACCTTGTTTGTGCTGCGTTTCTACTGGCAGTGGCGCCGCTCGCCGATCATGGGGCGCCGCTGGGTCAAGGTAGCGCCGCACCTGAATGACACGCTGCTGTTCGTCAGCGGCATCGCGCTGGTGGTGACGTTCGGGTTTTATCCGCTGCTGGGTATGGACTCATGGCTGACCGAGAAGCTGTTTGGCGTTATTATCTATATCCTGCTTGGCTATGTCGCATTGGGCAAGAAGACCAAAAGTCAGCGGCTGCGAACCGTGGCGTTCGTGCTGGCGTTGGGCTGTCTGTATCTGATAATTAAACTTGCCACGACGAAAATACCGTTTCTGATGGGATACCTATGAGTAGCATTGCTGATTTTGAATTTAACACCTCGCCGCTGAGCGAAGGGGTGATCCTGGTGTCGCAGTCGGTGCGGCGCGACTTCCCGGCTGCCGACGTGGAGCGAAAGCTGCAACAGCTGGTGGATGAAGCGCGTGCGGCAGTGCCGGTCGATATCACTCAGGAGCAGCAACTGGATGCGCTCATTGAACTGTTCTACAAGACCTGGGGATTCGGCGGCGCCAGCGGCGTGTACCGCCTGTCGGACGCCATCTGGCTGGACAAGGTGCTGGAAGGGCGGCAGGGCACGCCGGTCTCTCTGGGCACCATTTTCCTGCACATCGCCAACGCGCTGGATCTGCCGCTGCTGCCGGTGATTTTCCCCACCCAGCTGATCCTGCGCGCCGATTGGCTGGACGAAGAGCTGTGGCTGATCAACCCGCTGAACGGCGAAACCCTGAGTGAGCACCAGCTGGAAGTGTGGATCAAGGGCAACCTGGGGCTGGGTGCCGAGCTGGAAGACGACGACCTCGATGAGTCGGAGAACATCATGGTGGTGCGCAAGATGCTGGACACGTTGAAGGCCGCCCTGATGGAAGAAAAGCAGCTGGAAATGGCGCTGCGCACCAGCGAAACGGTGCTGTGCTTCGATCCGGAAGATCCGTACGAGATCCGCGACCGCGGGCTGATTTATGCCCAGCTGGAGTGCAACCACATCGCGATTTCCGATCTCAACTATTTTGTCGAGCAGTGTCCTGAAGACCCGGTCAGCGAAGTGATCAAAGTACAGATCCACTCGATTGAGCCGAAACAGGTGACGCTGCATTAATTCAATGACTCCGTGCAGTTTGCAAGGCGACGGTAACAACCTTAACAAAGGCGAAAGCATGAAACAGAAAGTGGTTAGCATTGGCGACATCGACGTAGCAAACGACCTGCCGTTTGTGCTGTTTGGCGGTATGAACGTGCTGGAATCGCGCGATCTGGCGATGAGCATCTGCGAGCACTACGTCACCGTGACGCAAAAACTGGGCATTCCTTACGTATTCAAAGCTTCCTTCGACAAAGCCAACCGTTCTTCCATCCACTCGTACCGCGGTCCGGGCCTGGAAGAAGGGATGAAGATCTTCGAAGAGCTGAAAAAAACCTTCGGCGTGAAAATCATCACCGACGTGCATGAAGCGGCGCAGGCGCAGCCGGTTTCCGAAGTGGTTGATGTGATCCAACTGCCGGCCTTCCTGGCGCGTCAGACCGATCTGGTGGAAGCGATGGCGAAAACCGGCGCGGTGATCAACGTCAAGAAGCCGCAGTTCGTCAGCCCGGGGCAGATGGGCAACATTGTCGACAAGTTCAAAGAGGGCGGCAACGACCAGGTGATCCTGTGCGATCGCGGCAGCAACTTTGGCTATGACAACCTGGTGGTCGACATGCTGGGCATCAACGTGATGAAGAACGTCACTGGCGGCCATCCGGTGATCTTCGACGTGACCCACGCGCTGCAGACCCGCGATCCATTCGGTGCCGCGTCCGGCGGCCGCCGCGCTCAGGTGGCCGAGTTGGCGCGCGCCGGTATGGCGGTTGGCCTGGCCGGCCTGTTCCTCGAAGCGCACCCGGATCCGAACAACGCCAAGTGCGACGGTCCTTCCGCGCTGCCGTTGGACAAACTGGAACCGTTCCTGGCGCAGATGAAAGCCATTGACGACCTGGTGAAGAGCTTCCCGGAGCTGGATACCAGCAACTAAGCGCTCGTCGCCATAAAAAAAGCCCGACTTGTCGGGCTTTTTTACGTTTAGGCGCCGGTGGCCGCCAGCGCTTCCGGCAGGGTCGGATAGAACTGCAAGCGGCCCTCGATCGGCTGCACCCGCGCGCGCGCCAGGGTTTTCAGCGGCTGGAATGGCACGTCGGTGATCACCAGCTTTTTATCCGCCGGCAGCACGTCGATAAAGCGCCGCAGGGCGTTCAGGCCGCCGGCGTCGAGCACCGGCACCGCATCCCACTGCAGCACGATTGTTCGGTAGTCCTCGCTGCGCGCCAGCAGTTCGCTAAAGATGCGCTCGGCGGCGGCGAAGAACAGCGGGCCATTCACTCGCAGCACCAGACGGCCGTCATCGGTGCTCAGTTCGCTTAGCCGCGTCATGCGGGCGATGCGGCGCATAAACAGCAGCGACGCCAACACGATGCCCACGGTAATGGCGATCACCATGTCGAACAACACCGTCAGCGACATGCACAGCAGCAGTACCAGAATGTCGTCCTTCGGCGCCCGGCGCAGCAGGTAAATCACTTTGTGAGCCTCGCTCATGTTCCAGGCGACCATCAACAGCAGCGCCGCCATCGCCGCCAGCGGCAGATAAGAGAGCCATGGCGCCAGAACCAGCAGCGCCAACAGCACCAGCAGCGCGTGGATGATGGCGGACACCGGCGAGGTGGCGCCGGCGCGCACGTTGGCGGCCGAGCGGGCAATCGCGGCGGTCGCGGTGATGCCGCCGAAGAACGGCGCGATGATGTTGCCCGCGCCCTGGCCGATCAGTTCGCTGTTCGAGTTATGCTTCTTGCCGGTCATGCCGTCGAGCACCACCGCGCACAGCAGCGATTCGATCGCCCCGAGCATCGCCATCGAAAACGCCGCCGGCAACAGGGCGGAAACGGTTTGCCAACTCAGAGTGAACGGCTGCCCGCCGCCGCCCGGCAGATCCCAGGGCAGCAGCAGCTGCGGCAAGATAGGCGGGATGCCCTGGCCGCTGCTGCCATCGGCCAGCAGGTAGCTGAAGCGGGAGCCGATGGTCGCCACCGGGTGGTCAAACAGCGTCAGCAGCCCCATCAGCGCGGTGCCCGCCAGCAGCGCCGGCAGGTGGCCTGGCACCCGCAGGCCGAGCTTGGGCCAGAAGATCAGGATCAGCAGCGTCACGGCGCCGATCAGGGTATCGCCGAAATCCAGCGTCGGCAGCGCCTGCAGCAGGGCGTACAGCTTGCCGACGTAATTTTCCGGCGTGTGCGCCAGCTGCAGGCCGAAAAAGTCCTTGATCTGCATGGTGGCGATGGTGATGGCGATGCCGGAGGTAAAGCCGAGCGTCACCGGCAGCGGAATGTACTCGATCAGCCGGCCAAAGCGCGCCAGCCCCATCAGCAGCAGAAATACCCCGGAGATCAGCGTGGCGACCAGCAGGCCGGCCAGGCCGAACTGCTGAGAAACCGGATACAGGATCACTACGAAGGCGGCGGTGGGGCCGGAGACGCTGTAGCGCGAACCGCCGCTGACGGCGATGACGATGCCGGCGATGGCGGCGGTATACAGGCCGTACTGCGGCGGCACGCCGCTGGCGATCGCCAGCGCCATCGCCAGCGGGATGGCGATAATACCGACCGTCACCCCGGCGATAGCGTCTTTCAGCAACCGCGCCAGGTTATAAGGTTCCCGCCAGCAGGCGTCTATCAGCGCGCTGAAGGGGCGAATTTTGTTTATTTCATGGGTTTTCATCTACGGTGCGTACCAAATCTTCAAAAGTGAAAGGAATGGCGGGCCCGATGAGGTCCGTCTTGTCACGTGACAGATACCATACGCCTTTTGTTCAGCGGATTACCAGACCTGTGTCAATTTGGCGCAGGAAATCAGAGAGTCGCCCTTTTGTTCGGCGCTAAATGCCGAAAATAGAGAAGTCAGCCGCAGATTCTGCGGCTGAAAAGGAAAGTGACAGTCAAGGTTTTAACGGTTATTGCAGGGCGGGCAGGGATAAGCCGAGAAAGTGGGCTAAAGTGCTCACCAATAGTTGGTGATCTTCCTTCTGCGGCGCGCCGGAAATGCTGATGCTGCCGACGCAGCCGAGGCCGGTCAGGGTGAGCGGGAAGGCGCCGCCGTGCACCGAATAGTCGCGCACGCTCAGCCCGTAACGCTCCTCCAGCGACGTTTGCCGCTGCTGCAGGCGCAGGCCGATGGCGTAAGAGCTTTTGTGAAAATGGTTCACCAGATTGCGCTTGCGCCGCACCCAGTCGGCAATGTCCGGCGTGGCGCCCGGCATGGCGTAATAAAACAGCGTCTGCCCGGCCAGTTGGATCTCGATGGCGATGCTCAGGCCGCGCCGCTCGGCGGCGGTTTTCAGCGCCGCGCCCAGTTCCCAGGCGGTGGCGGCGTCAAAATGGGTAAAGGCCAGCGTCGCTTCCTGTTCGCTGAGCGCTTGCAGTTCATCGTCGATATTCATGCGGTTCTCCCCCGATAACACAACGCTCAGAGTAGCCTGAAGCGTGCGTCGTGAGATAGACGGCTTGGCGATAAGATAGAACTGCTACTCTATTAATAGACTGTGTATCCCTATGGATTTCAAATTGCAGCTAGGCGCCCAGCGATCGCATCCCCAGGAGCTTCCTCAGGTAAGTGACTGGGGTGAGAGCGTGCAGGTAACAACGCTGCGGTTTGAAAGACGACGGGTATAAATGGCCGCCGCCGAAGCGGAGACGACAGGGATGCGTTATTCAACGTCTGCACATTACCCCCCTGGCGATCCCGAGGAGCGCGCTGACTATTTATGACTTACATTGCGTCCATTTCCACCCTTTACAGCGACGCCTGCATCACCTACGCGACGTTGTCGATAAGCTATTTCCTTCTCAGCAAGAATGCCCCTTTTTCTTATCAATCCGCACTGTGGAAGCGCGTTGTTTTCGGCCTGCTGGCCGGGGTGGCGGTGCTGTATTTGAGCCAGGATCGGCTGGAGCTGACCGATAAGGTGCATTACAGCTTTGCTATGATCCCGATGATATTGGTGACTTTCTTCGGCGGCGGCGTCAGCGGGCTGGTGAGTTTTCTGTTCGCCATGGCGCTGACCGGCGGTTTCACCGTCGATAACTTGTTCATCGCCTCGATCGTCGCGCCGCTGCTGCTGTCGCGGGTGTGGCTGAAGAAATCCCATCGGGTGTTTTACCTGACGATCGGCGTCATCGCGCTGTATCGCATCGTTGTGGTGTGGCTGTTGGTGGACCTGAGCGGGCTGTGGCCGGATGTGTTGCTGTACCAGGCGGCTTCGGCGCTCTGTCTGGCGATTTGTTATCATGCGCTGAATTTCAAAGAGCGCCATATCTACGCCTATTTCGCGATGCGCGCGCGCGCCACTACCGACAGCCTGACCCACATCAACAACCGCGCCAGCGTCGATTATCAGCTGATGCTGCAGCGTGCCGAGCGCCGCCCGTGTGGGCTGATGATCCTCGATTTGGATAACTTCAAAAGCATCAACGATACCTACGGTCATCCGGCCGGTGACGTGCTGCTGGCCAGCGTCGGCCGGCTGCTGCAAAACAGCGTGCGCAATGAGGACTTCGTCGGGCGCTACGGTGGCGAAGAGTTTATGGTGATCACCGCCAGCTACGATCCGAAGGTCATCGGCGGGGTGGCGGAGCGCATTCGCAGCGCGGTTGAGAGCTCGACGTTCTTGCTGAATGCGCATGACGAAGCGCACATCACGCTGTCGATCGGCGTGTCGCTGTATCTGCCGGGCATGACGCTGGACAAGGCGATCGCCATGACCGACGAGGCCTTGTATGAGGCGAAGCGCGGCGGTAAAAACCGGGTGGTGACCAGCCGCGTGATGCAGCTGGCGCCGCTGGGCGCCGGATTCCCGCGCGAATAAGCCGCCTCCGCCGCCACGGCGGGGGCGTTGGCTCAGGCCGCCAGCGTATGCTCGCGGAAGGCGTTCAGCAGCTCTTCGGTGAACGACAGGCGTTTTTGGCGATCGGCCAGATCGAGCGTGAACTTCAGCTTGCTCGGGCCGTCCAGGCGGTAAACCTGCGGATTGCCCTGCAACAGGCCGATCAGATAACCCGGATCGACGCGGTTGTTGTCGCCGAACTCGATAAAGCCGCCGCGCTCGTTGCTCTCGATGCGTTTGATCCCCAGTTTCTGCGCATGCAGGCGCAGCGCCGCGCACTGCAACAGATTGCGCGCCGCATCCGGCAGTTGACCGAAGCGGTCGATCAGCTCGACCTTCAGCTCGTCAAGCTCACCGTCGTTTTTCGCGCTGGCGATACGCTTATACAGGGACAGGCGGGTATTGACGTCGGGAATGAAATCTTCCGGCAGCAGCGCCGGCATGCGCAACTCTACCTCGGTCTGGCTGCTGGTGAGATCTTCCAGCGACGGTTCTCGGCCGTTTTTCAACGCGTCGACGGCGCTTTCCAGCAGCTCCATATAGAGCGAGAAGCCGACGGTGGTCATCTGGCCGCTCTGATCTTCTCCAAGCAGCTCACCGGCGCCGCGGATCTCCAGATCGTGGGTCGCCAGCGCGAAACCGGCGCCGAGATCTTCCAGCGACGCGATGGCCTCGAGCCGTTTATGAGCGTCGGTGCCCATGGCTTTCGGGTTTGGCGTCAGCAGATAGGCGTAAGCCTGGTGGTGCGAACGCCCGACGCGGCCGCGCAGTTGGTGCAGCTGCGCCAGGCCGAAGCGATCGGCCCGCTCGATGATGATGGTGTTGGCGCTGGGGATATCGATGCCGGTTTCGATGATAGTGGTGCACACCAGCACGTTGAAGCGCTGGTGGTGGAAATCGTTCATCACCCGCTCCAGATCGCGTTCGCGCATCTGGCCGTGGCCGATGGCGATGCGCGCTTCCGGCACCAGCTCAGCCAGGCGCTGCGCCGCTTTCTCGATGTTTTCCACGTCGTTGTAGAGGTAGTAAACCTGGCCGCCGCGCAGCACTTCGCGCAGGATCGCCTCGCGCACCACCAGACTGTCGTATTCGCGCACGAAGGTCTTCACCGCCAGCCGGCGCGCCGGTGGGGTGGCGATGATCGACAGATCGCGCATGCCGCTCATCGCCATGTTCAGCGTACGCGGGATCGGCGTGGCGGTCAGCGTCAGGATATCGACGTCGGCGCGCATCGCTTTGATGCGTTCCTTGTGGCGCACGCCAAAGCGGTGCTCTTCATCGACGATCAGCAGCCCCAGGTCTTTCCAGCGCAGATCGCTCTGCAACAGCTTGTGGGTGCCGATAATGATGTCCACTTTGCCTTCGGCCGCGTCGTCCAGCACCTGCTGCTGCTCTTTGGCGCTGCGGAAACGCGACATCATCTCGATGCGGATCGGCCAGGTGGCGAAGCGATCGCGGAAGTTGTCGAAGTGCTGCTGCGCCAGCAGTGTCGTCGGCACCAGGACCGCCACCTGCTTGCCGTTTTCCACCGCCAGGAAGGCGGCGCGCATCGCCACTTCGGTTTTACCGAAGCCGACGTCGCCGCACACCAGGCGGTCCATCGCCAGCGGCTGACACATGTCGCTCAGCACCGCGTTGATCGCCTGTTCCTGATCCGGCGTGGTTTCGAACGGGAAGCTCTGGCAGAACAGCTGGTACTGCTCGCGGTTGTGTTTGAAGGCGAAACCGGCCTTGGCGGCGCGCTGGGCGTAGATATCCAGCAGCTCGGCCGCTACGTCGCGCACCCGCTCGGCCGCTTTCTGCCGCGCGCGCGTCCAGGCGTCGCCACCCAGTTTGTGCAGCGGAGCGTTTTCGTCCGCGCCGCCGGCGTAGCGGCTGATCAGATGCAGCGAGGACACCGGCACGTACAGCTTGTCCTCACCGGCGTAGGAGAGGATCAGGTATTCGGCCTTGATGCCGCCGGCTTCCAGCGTGGTCAGGCCGACGTAGCGACCAACGCCGTGCTCCAGGTGCACCACCGGCTGGCCGGGATGCAGCTCCGCCAGGTTGCGGATCAGGGTATCGGTGTTGATGGTGCGCCGGTTGTCCTGCCGGCGGCGGCTGACGCGCTCGCCGAGCAGATCGCTTTCGCAGATCAGCGCCCGCTGGCGCAGGCCGTCGAGGAAGCCGTGTTCGGCGGCGCCGACCATCATGTAACGGCCTGTCGTCTCCGCCTGATCGAGACGCTGAATCAGCGCCGGCGCCAGCTTGATGCGGCCGAGCAGATCCTGCAGCGTTTCACGCCGCCCCTCGCTCTCGACGGAGAAAATCACGCTACCGTCGAAGCCTTCGATAAAGCGCCGCAAATTATCCAGTGGGGATTTATGCTGCGCCTGCACCGCCAGATCGGGCAGGGCATGGTAATCCAGATTGGTATTGCCGGCCTTGGCCGGCAGCTCATCGGTTTTCAGCGCGATGCGCGGCCAGGCCTTCAGCTCGCCGAACAGCGCATCAACGCGCAGCCACAGCGTATCCGGCGCCAGCAGCGGACGCATCGGATCGACGCGGCGGCTTTCGTAACGCTGGTTGACGTCCTGCCAGAAGCGCTCGGCGGCGCCCTCCAGATCGCCGGTATTGACGATCAGCGTATTGGCCGGCAGGTAGCTGAACAGCGACGGCAGCGGCTGGCTGAAGAACAGCGGCTGCCAGTATTCGATACCGGCGGGCCAGGCGCTTTTGCTGACCTGCTGATAGATGTGCTCGGCGTCGCGACGCACCTCAAACTGCTCGCGCCACTGGCTGCGGAACAGCTCGATGGCGTTCTTGTCGGTGGGGAACTCGTGGGCCGGCAACAGATTGATGGCCTCGACTTCGCTCAGCGTGCGCTGGGTATCGACGTCGAAGATGCGCAGACTGTCGATTTCGTCATCGAAAAAGTCGATGCGGTAAGGCTCATCGCTGCCCATCGGGTAAAGATCGAGCAGCGCGCCGCGGGTGGCGAATTCGCCATGCTCCATCACCTGATCGACGCTGCGGTAACCGGCCTGTTCCAACTGCGCGCGCAGCTTGTCGCGCGACAGGCGCTGGCCTTTCTTCATCACCAGCGCGTGGCCGTGCAGGAATTCGTGCGGGCAGACGCGCTGCATCAGGGTGTTGACCGGCAGAATGATCACGCCGCGCGCCATGGTCGGCAGGTGATACAGGCTCGACAAACGATCCGAGATGATTTCCTGATGCGGCGAGAAGCTGTCGTACGGCAGGGTTTCCCAGTCGGACAGCGTGGTCACCATCTGATCGGTGAACTGCTGGATCTCGTCGCGCAGCCGCAGGGCGTTTTGCATGTCCGGCGCGATCAGCATCACCGGGCCAGGGTGGCGTTCGACGATCTCGGCGCACTCCACGGCACAGGCCGCGCCGGTCAGTTGCCCCAGTTGGCGCAGATCGCCCGCGCGATCGGGCAGAGAATAACGGGGGGATGAAGAACGGTTACGGCTATCGGAAGTGCTCATTCAGGTATCTTTAATCAATGTGTTGGATGGCGTCCCGGCACGGATAACCCAGCGCCTTTATGCTGTTTATAGTAGCCCAGCGGCCGGCAAACTGACACAGCAAAAAGCGCTGCTCATCAATTTTCTGCCGGTTATTTAACCGGTTAATGCCGTCTGTTTTTTGCGGCTGAAGATAAATAACGCGCGAAGCTGCCGCCGTCTCCCTCTTCGCCGCCACGCAATAAAAGGCCCTCGGGTGTTCCCTAAACGAGGGAGAGCCTTTATTATCCATGATCACTTTGCTTAAGCCACGGCTATCAAACGGATTTCATGTATCAACCTGTCGCGTTATTCATTGGCCTGCGCTACATGCGCGGGCGAGCCTCAGACCGCTTCGGGCGGTTTGTGTCCTGGCTTTCCACCATCGGCATTACGCTGGGGGTGATGGCGTTGGTCACCGTGCTGTCGGTGATGAACGGATTCGAAAAGGATCTGGAAAACAACATTCTCGGCCTGATGCCGCAGGCGTTGGTCACCAGTCCGCAAGGATCGGTCAACCCGCAGCAGCTGCCGGCCACCGAGGTGCAGAAGCTGCAGGGCGTCACGCGCGTCGCGCCGCTGACCACCGGTGACGTGGTGCTGCAAAGCGCCCGCAGCGTGGCGGTCGGGGTGATGCTCGGCGTGAATCCCGACGAGGCCGATCCGCTGACCCCGTATCTGGTCAACGTCAAGCAGCAGCAACTGCAGCCGGGCCAATACAACATCATCATCGGCGAACAGCTGGCGGGGCAACTGGGCGTCAAGCGCGGCGATTCACTGCGCGTGATGGTGCCGAGCGCCAGCCAGTTCACGCCGATGGGCCGCATTCCCAGCCAGCGCCTGTTCACTCTCATCGGCACCTTCCACGCCAACAGCGAGGTGGACGGCTATCAGCTGCTGGTCAACCAACAGGACGCTTCGCGCCTGATGCGCTACCCGGCCGGCAACATCACCGGCTGGCGCCTGTTCCTGCAACAGCCGCTGACGGTCGATACCCTCAGCCAACAGGCGCTGCCGGCGGGCACTGTCTGGAAAGACTGGCGCGATCGCAAGGGCGAGCTGTTCCAGGCGGTGCGTATGGAGAAGAACATGATGGGGCTGCTGCTCAGCCTGATCGTGGCGGTGGCGGCGTTTAACATCATTACGTCGCTCGGCCTGCTGGTGATGGAGAAGCAGGGCGAGGTCGCCATTCTGCAGACCCAGGGGCTGACCCGCCGCCAGATTATGTCGGTGTTCATGGTGCAAGGCGCCAGCGCCGGCATCATCGGTTCGCTGCTCGGCACGCTGCTCGGCGTGCTGCTGGCCACCAACCTGAATAACCTGATGCCGATCCTCGGCGCCTTGATCGACGGCGCTTCGCTGCCGGTGGCGGTCGATCCGCTGCAGGTGACGATCATTGCCGTGGTGGCGATGGCGGTTTCCCTGTTGTCCACGCTTTATCCTTCATGGCGCGCTGCCGCCGTACAACCCGCTGAGGCTTTACGTTATGAGTAACCATCTTTTGCTGCAGTGTGACAACCTGTGCAAGACCTACCAGGAAGGCAATCTGCACACCGACGTGCTGCGCAATGTCAGCTTTGCCATGCAGCAGGGCGAGATGATGGCGATCGTCGGCAGCTCGGGTTCCGGCAAGAGCACCCTGTTGCACCTGCTGGGCGGGTTGGACTCGCCGACCTCCGGCGAGGTGATCTTCAAGGGCGAATCGCTGAACGCCATGTCTTCGGCGGCCAAGGCCGAGCTGCGCAACCGCCAGCTGGGCTTCATCTATCAGTTCCACCATCTGTTGCCGGACTTCACCGCGTTGGAAAACGCCGCCATGCCGCTCTTGATCGGCGGCGCCAAGCCGGCGCAGGCGCAGGAGAAAGCGCGGGAGATGCTGGCGGCGGTCGGGCTGGAAAAGCGCAGCAAACACCGCCCGTCCGAGCTTTCCGGCGGCGAGCGTCAGCGCGTGGCGATCGCGCGCGCGCTGGTCAATAACCCGGCGCTGGTACTGGCGGACGAACCGACCGGCAACCTCGACAAGCGCACCGCGGACAGCATCTTCGATCTGCTCGGCGAGCTGAACGTGCGCCAGGGCACCGCTTTCCTGGTGGTAACGCACGATCTGCAGCTGGCCAAGCGCCTGAGCCGCCAGCTGGAAATGGCCGACGGCCACCTGCAGGCGCAACTGACCCTGATGGGGGCCGAGTAATGGCGGGAGCCTCACTGTCCTTCTTGACGGCCCTGCGTTTTAGCCGCGGCCGTAAACGCGGCGGCATGGTGTCGCTGATCTCGGTCATCTCCACCATCGGCATCGCGCTGGGGGTGGCGGTGCTGATCGTCGGCCTGAGCGCGATGAACGGCTTTGAGCGCGAGCTCAAGAACCGCATTCTGGCGGTGGTGCCGCACGGCGAACTCGAACCGGTCAATCAGCCGTTCAGCGGCTGGCCGTCGATTCTGCAGCGGGTGGAAAAGGTGCCGGGCATCTTGGCCGCCGCGCCGTACATTAACTTTACCGGCCTGATGGAAAACGGCGCGCAGCTGCGCGCGGTGGAAGTCAAAGGCGTGGATCCGCAGCAGGAGAGCCGACTGAGCGCGCTGCCGCAGTATGTGCAGGGCGACGCCTGGGCCAACTTCAAGCCCGGCGAGCAGCAGGTGATCCTCGGCAAGGGCGTGGCCGACGCGCTGGGCGTCAAGCAGGGCGCCTATGTCACGGTGATGATCCCCAACAGCGACCCGGAAATGAAGCTGCTGCAGCCGAAGCGCATTCGCCTGCACGTGACCGGCATTTTGCAGCTCAGCGGCCAGCTCGATCACAGCCTGGCGCTGGTGCCGCTGGCCGATGCGCAGCAGTATCTCGACATGGGTGACAGCGTCACGGGCATCGCGCTCAAGATGAACGACGTGTTCGCCGCCAACAAGCTGGTGCGCGACGCCGGCGAAGTGACCAACGCTTACATCTACATCAAGAGCTGGATCGGCAAGTACGGCTACATGTACCGCGACATCCAGATGATCCGCGCCATCATGTACCTGGCGATGGTGCTGGTGATCGGCGTGGCCTGCTTCAACATCGTCTCCACGTTGGTGATGGCGGTGAAAGACAAAAGCGCCGACATCGCGGTGCTGCGCACCTTGGGCGCCAAAGACGGCTTTATCCGCGCCATCTTCATCTGGTACGGGCTGCTGGCCGGGCTGCTGGGCAGCCTGAGCGGCGTGGTGATCGGGGTGATCGCCTCGCTGCAGCTGACCAACATCATCCGGGGCGTCGAGAAACTGGTCGGTCACTCCTTCCTGTCGGGCGATATTTACTTCATCGACTTCCTGCCTTCCGAGCTGCACTGGCTGGATGTGCTGATCGTGCTGGCGACCGCCATCGTGCTGAGCCTGTTGGCCAGTTGGTATCCGGCGAGGCGCGCCAGCCGCATCGATCCGGCGCGGGTGCTGAGCGGACAATAAAACCGACGGGGAGGCAGCGATGCCGCCCCGTTTTTTTAGCCTGGGGATGGGTTATGTACTACGGTTTCGATATGGGCGGCACCAAGATTGAGCTGGGGGTGTTCGACGACAACCTGCAGCGCATTTGGCAAAAGCGGGTGCCGACGCCGCGTGAAGATTACCGGCAGCTGCTGGCCACGCTGTGCGATCTGACCCTTGAGGCGGATGCGTTTTGCGGCCGGCGTGGCAGCGTCGGCATCGGTATTCCGGGCCTGCCCAACGACGATGACGGCACGTTGTTTACCGCCAACGTGCCGGCGGCGATGGGGCGGCCGCTGCCGCGCGATCTGGCGGCGCTGATCGGGCGCGAGGTGCGCGTCGATAACGACGCCAACTGCTTTGCGCTATCGGAAGCCTGGGACGACGAGTTCCGCCGCTACCCGACGGTGCTGGGCATCATTCTCGGCACCGGCGTAGGCGGCGGCCTGATCGTCGACGGCAAGACGGTGCCCGGGCGCAACTATATCGCCGGCGAGTTCGGCCATTTGCGCCTGCCGGTGGACGCGCTCGAGGTGCTGGGGCGTGATGTGCCTCGCGTTGCCTGCGGGTGCGGCCATCAGGGTTGCATTGAAAATTACATATCGGGCCGCGGTTTCGAATGGATGTACGCCCATTTCTATGACCGGCGCTTGCCTGCCACCGAGATCATTGCGCATTATCAGGCGGGCGAGCCGCAGGCGGTGGCTCACGTCGACCGCTTTATGGACGTGCTGGCGATCTGCCTGGGCAACCTGCTGACGGTGCTGGATCCGCACCTGGTGGTGATCGGCGGCGGGCTGTCGAACTTCGACGCCATTTACCAGGCGTTGCCGCAGCGGCTGCCGGCGCACCTGCTGCGGGTGGCCCGGCTGCCGCGCATCGAGAAGGCGCGCTATGGCGACGCCGGCGGCGTGCGCGGCGCGGCGTTCCTCAATTTGGCTCGCCCAACGTAATGGGCGTTGAGGCAAGGCGTGAATGTATGCAGCCAACAACGCCGCAACGTCCAGTAAGAAGGGTAAACAGGGAAAAGTAAGGAGAGAGTTAATGCACACTCGCCATCGGCTGTGTCAGTTTCGCAAGAGTAAGCATGTGCTGCATCAGCGCTTTCGTTCACGCATTTTTCACCGTGACACCATGGCGGCGGCCGAGCTGAAAAAGCCGTTTGTGGTGGTGTTGACCGGGGCCGGCATTTCGGCCGAGTCGGGCATTCGCACCTTCCGCGCCGCGGATGGGCTGTGGGAAGAGCACCGGGTGGAGGACGTCGCCACGCCGGAAGGTTTCCAGCGCGATCCGGCGCTGGTGCAGGCGTTTTACAACGAACGCCGCCGTCAGCTGCAGACGGAGGAGATCGTCCCGAACGCCGCGCACCGCGCGCTGGCGGATCTGGAAGAGTGGCTGGGGGACAACTTCCTACTGGTCACGCAAAACATTGATAACCTGCATGAGCGCGCCGGCAGCAAGCGGGTGCTGCACATGCACGGCGAACTGCTGAAGGTGCGTTGCACCCAGTCGGGGCAGGTGTTCGAATGGCCCGGCGATCTCAGCGTTGACGATCGTTGCCATTGCTGCCAGTTCCCGGCGCCGCTGCGGCCGCACGTGGTGTGGTTCGGTGAGATGCCGCTGGGCATGGACGACATCTACCAGGCGCTGAGCAAGGCCGATTTCTTCGTCGCTATCGGCACCTCCGGCCATGTCTACCCGGCGGCCGGCTTCGTGCATGAGGCGCGGCTGGGCGGCGCTTACGCCATGGAGCTGAACCTGGAACCGAGCCAGGTAGAGAGCCAGTTCGATGAGAAACACTACGGTCTGGCCAGCGAAGTGGTGCCGCGTTTTGTGCACAAGTTCCTGGTGGGCAAGGTGGCGCGGGCCGACAGGCCCTGAGAAAGGCATCAGGGCGCACTGCGCGCCCTGATGGGATGGCGGGGCGTATTAGCGCCCGGCTTTCAGCTTTTGGAAGTAGCTTTCGTACAGCGTGCTGGCGTCGCCGACGTCGTTTTGCCACTCGCCGTGCTCAATCACCGTCTTATCCGGGTAGAGTGACTTGTCGTTGGCGATCTCCGGCGACAGCAGCTTCTTCGCCGCCAGGTTCGGCGTCGGGTAACCGATGGTTTCCGCCACCTGCACCGCGATTTCCGGCCGCAGCAGGAAGTCTATCAGCTTTAGCGCCCCTTCGACGTTGCGCGCGTTGGCCGGAATGGCCAGGCTGTCCATCCAGAAGATCCCGCCTTCTTTCGGCCAGACGATCTCCAGCGGCGTGCCGGCCTGGCGCGCCACAAAGGCCGAACCGTTCCACACCATGCCAACGTTGACTTCCCCTTCCATAAACGGGTTGCCCGGGTTGTCGGAGTTGAAGGCCAGCACGTTCGGCATCAATTTCTGCAGTTCGTGGTAGGCGGCTTCGATCTCTTTCGGATCGGTGGTGTTGCCGGAATAACCCAGCTTGAGCAGCGCCATCTGGAACACTTCGCGCGCATCGTCGGTCAGCAGCAGGCGGCCTTTGTACTGCGGCTGCCACAGATCGGCCCAGGCGGTGACGGTGGACGGATCCTGCGCGTCGCTGTTAACGCCGATGGCGGTAGCGCCCCAGATGTAAGGGATGGAGTAGTCGTTGTTGGGATCGAACGGCTTGTTCAGCAGGGTAGGATCGAGATCCTTGAAGTGGCTGAGCTTGCTCTTGTCGATTTTTTGCAGCATGCCTTCCTTGCTCATCTTGGCGATGAAGTAAGTGGAAGGCACCACCAGATCGTACGCGCCGTCTTTGTAGGTCTTCAGCTTGGCGTACATGCTTTCGTTGGATTCATAGGTGGAATAAATCACCTTGATGCCGGTTTCTTTGGTGAACTGCTCCAGCAGCCCCGGCGGGACGTATTCAGTCCAGTTATAGAAATACAGCGTTTTGCCGTCAGAGGCGTTTGCAGAGCAGAAACTCAGCGCCATCATCCCGGCTGCGAGCAGATGTGACCACTTTTTCATGCAGCGTATCCTTCAGCAGTAGTGAGCCGAACCCGTATGGGCTGCCGTTTTCGGCCGCGCCATACCCCAGAAAGGGGCCATTATAGGGGCCGGGGCGGAGTGGGTAAAGGCGGTTATCCCGCTGGCAAATCAAGGGGTTCGGCGGCTTAAAGCGCATCACAATTTGTGTGTCTCGCGCTGGACAGGCGGTGAAGCGCGTGCGAAACAATAATTTTGGCGAATAAACGAGGGCGGCGATGAATTTCAAACAGGTCTTCAGCCAGGCGGAGCTCAGCAAGACGGATCTGACGATTTTGCACTGCATTCTCGACAACCCGGACGCCTGCATCGACGACGGCATCCGCGCGGTGTCCGCGCGCTGCTACAGTTCCCCCTCGACGCTGGTGCGGCTGGCTAAAAAGCTGGGCTTTCGCGGCTATCTCGAACTGGTCTATTTCATCAAATTCAACCTGACGATGGCGCCGGCCTACCAGGCGGAACGCCCTACGTCGGCGGCACCGCCGGCCCAGCAGGCGCAGTTTCTCGATCTGCTCGACAGCGGCAAGATCCTGATCCACGGCAGCGGTTTTTCGCAGCTGGTGGCGCAGTATATGTACAACAAGTTTATGACGCTGGGCGTAGACAGTTACCTGTCGCTGTGGCCGGATTTCGATATTCTTGACCGTGAGACGCGCTTTCGCTTCGACATGGTGATCGTGATTTCAAAGTCGGGCAACAGCGGCTCGGCGCTGAGCTGGGGCGAGGCGGTGAAGCGTAACCGCATTCTGCTGGCGGCCTTCTGCGGCGACGGCGACAGCCCGCTGGCGCAGCAGGCCGACATGACCTTTCTGTTTGAGGACCGGCAAAAATACGATCACGATATCTACTATCCCAACCCGTTTTTCGGTCACTGTCTGTTGGGATTCGAGAATGTGATCACCGCCTGGTTTGAACGACGCGGCCGCTGACGGCCGCGCCATTTAGCGCCAGTGCCCGGCATACTGACGGTGAGCCTGCAGGTACTCCTCCACCAGCGTTTTCGCCAGCGAGTAGGAGTTGACCAGCGGGTGCACCATCAGCGCCTTGATGGCCAGCTGGCGATTGCCGGTCAGGATCGCCGCCACCGCCAGCCGTTCGTACTCTTTCACCTGCGAAATCAGGTTTTTCTGGGTGTCGGGAATATCGCGCATTTTGACCGGCTGAATGCCGGCGCTGCTCAATTCGCAGCTGATTTCGATCACGTCTTCCGGGTGCAGAAAATCGAGCGTGTCGCGGTTTTGCATCGATACCACCACGCGTTTTTGCCGGCCGCTGTTGACCGCCTCCAGAATGTCGATCGCCACCCCGGCATAGCCGCCGCTGTCCGGCTGTTCGATAAACTGTTGCAGCGTCAGCATCTCACGCGTTTTCACCTTGCCCTGGTTGGACTCGCGCTGCATGTAGGAGTTTTCGCGCTGCAGGTAATGGCAGAAATAGACAGAGAAGGCGTGTTCCAACTGACGGGGGATGTCCAGCTCGCCTAACTCTGACAGCATTTGGCGGTTGATCGCCGCGATTTGTTCGCCGCGGGTCTCGCCGCCCGCGACGATGGCGGCGATCGCCTGCTCACGGTAGTAGTAATAGTAGAGATACTCGTTGAGCATCAAATTGTCCGACAGCGCCACCAGCTCCGGCGAGAAGTACTTCATGCAGGTGTCGCGATACAGGCGCGGATCCGCCAGCAACCGATCCGTGACCGGTTCGCCGTTGACGCGCGCATTGCGGAACCAGGAAAGATGGTTGAGGCCGAAACAGTCGACGCTCAGTTGGTCTTCGCGGCAGTCCAGCAGCTCGGCCAGTTCGCGGATAAACTCGCTGGGGGCGTCGCAGATGCCGTAGACCCGGCGCTGGAAGCCGGATTTGATGATCGCCTCGGTCACCATGCCGGAAGGATTGGTGAAGTTGAACAGGACCGCGTCCGGCGAGGAAAGCTGCTCGATCAGGCGGCAATAGTCGAGGATCGCCGGAATCGAACGCATCGCCATGGCGAAGCCGCCGGCGCCGGTGGTTTCTTGCCCGAGCAACTGGTGATTGAGCGCGATGCGCTCGTCATGGATGCGGCCTTCCTCGCCGCCGATGCGCAGGGTGGTGATAATGTAATCGGCGCCTTGCAGCGCCTGGTGCGGATCGCTGCTGAGACTGAAAGCAATGTCGCCGCGAATGCGCTGGAATACGCCCTGCGCGAGGGCGCCGTAGATCGCCAGATGGCGCTCATCGGTATCCATAAACACCACTTCGGTAATGCCGATGCGATGGGCGTTATAGGCGATGGACTTGGCGAGGAACGGGGAACGCACGCCGCCGCCGCCGAGAACGGTTAATTTCATTCGATATCTCCCATTAATAAAGCGTTAGAGTGCCGCTAAATATTTCTCTACCTGATTTTTGACCTTGCCGACCGTGACGCCGTAAATCACCTGTACTTCACGGCGATTCTTTACCACGCCTTTGGCGCCGGTGCTTTTCAACGCGGCCTCATCCACCCGCGCCATATCCTTTAATTCCACCCGCAGCCGGGTAAAGCAGTTATCGACGGAAATAATGTTTTCCTTGCCGCCCAGCGCGCGAATAATGATGCCGCTCGGCTCGTCCGGGGTATTTTTGCGGTTCCGGTAATCCTGTTTGGAATAGAGTTTGACGTCCTGATCATCTTCACGGCCCGGCGTCTTCAGATTGAGCTTCAGCACCAGCGTTTTGAACACCAGGTAATACACCGCAAACTGCACCAGGCCGATGACCACATACAGCGGCCAGCGGGTGAGGGAAACCGGCAGCGGCAGGTTGTAGGCCAGGAACTCGACCAGCCCGCTGGCCCCCCAGGGGCGCACCTGCAACAGGTTGCAGGCCACCTGCGACAACGCGGTCAACACGGCGTGGATCACCCACAGCAGCGGAGAGATAAACAGGAAGGTGAACTCTATCGGCTCGGTGATGCCGACCAGGATCGAGGTGGTGATGGCGGGGATTAGAATCGCCTTGGCCAGCATTTTCTTTTCCGGCTTGGCGGTGTGATAGAAAGCCAATGCCGCGCCCGACAGGCCGAAGATGGTCACCATCCCTTGCTGCGAGAAGCGCAGCGCCTCGTTCATCAGCGGCGAGATGCTCGGGTCGCGCATGTAGGCCAGGAAAATCGCCTGCGAACCGGAGACGGTCTGGCCGTCCTGCACGATCGAACCGCCGATGCTGGTGAGCTGGAACGGCGACCAGATAAAGTGGTGCAGCCCGGTGGGGATCAGGAATTTCTCAAAGAAGCCGTAGACGAATACCCCGAGCGAGCCGGCGCTTTTCATAAAGCCGGTCAGCGCGATCAGGCCCTGTGAAATCGCCGGCCATAGGTAGCTGAAGGCGACGGCGTACAGCATGATGATCGGCGTCATGGCAATCAGCACCAGCTTGGCGCCGCCGTAGACCGAGAACACGCCGTTGAGTTCGACGTTGCACAGGCGGTTATGCACCCAGGCGATGGTGACGCCGAGGATAAGACCGAGGAAAATGCCCATATCCACCACGGTAAAACCCAGCAACTCCGTCTGCCCGGTCCCATAATACTCACCGTTGATCTTGGCCGCGACGTGGCCGCTGAATTGCAGATAAGAAGAATTGGCGCCGAGGAACATGATAAAGCACATCACCGCGACCAGCGCCGCTTCGCTTTTCTTGTCTTTGGCCAGGCCGTAGGTAATACCGATACAGAAAATCAGCCCGAGATTGCCGAATAACGGCCAGAAGGTATCGCCGATCATTTTACCGATAGAGAAGATGGCGGAATGTTCATTGATTAATGTGGCATTGGTAAGAATAGAACTGAGCGCCAGAATCAGACCGATTACCGGCAGGAAAAATATCGGCCCCATCATGGCTTTGGAGAAAAGCTGCAGCTTATTTAAGATATTATCGATAATACCTTTCATGGCAGTTCCTTTTTATATTTTAATGGATGACGACGTTGCTGAATAAACTCCCTGGAAGCGAGAAAAAATAAGGCACCTTGCCTGGATTCAGTTATAGGGGGAAGTTTTCGCCGCTGCAATCGGCGGGGCGGAAATAGGCACCGATGGTCAGAGAGTGACAACCGGTGCCGGTTGTGAAGGGGATCACAACCGGGCGCTGCGGCGCCCGGCGGGAAGGATTATTCTGCCTTGGGCGCGCGATCGCGCATCACCCACTGGCTGGCGATCACCAGCACCAGCGACAGCAGCAGCAAAATGGTGGCCAGCGCATTGACCTCCGGCGAGACGCCGACTTTCACCATCGAGTAGATCTTCAGCGGCAAAATTTCGTAGCTCGGCCCGGTGACGAAGGAGGAGACGACCACGTCGTCCATCGACAGGGTGAAGCTCAGCAGCCAACCGGCCGCCACCGCCGGCATCGCCAGCGGCAGGATGATTTTGCGCAGGATGGTGAACTCGCTTGCGCCGAGATCGCGCGCGGCTTCCAGCATCTTCACGTCGAAGCCTTTCAGGCGCGCGTAGACGGTCACCACCACGAACGGCAGGCAGAAGGTGATGTGCGAGAACAGCAGCGACCAGAAGCCGAGCGAAATGCCCAGCAGCATGAACAGCACCAGCAGCGAGATAGCCATCACGATGTCCGGCGACATCATCACCACAAACAGCATGCCGCCGACAAACGGTTTGCCGCGGAAGCGGTAACGGTACAGCGCCACCGCAGTCAGCGAGCCGATCAGCGTGGCGAAGGTGGCGGAGAGCACCGCCATGGTCAGCGAGTGGCCCGCGGCCTGCAACAGGCTGTCGTTGTTGAGCAGCGTGCTGTACCACTTGGCGGTAAACCCTTGCCAGTTGATGCCGAAGCGCGAGGCGTTGAAGGAGTTGACGATCAGGATGACGATCGGGATATACAGATAGGCGTATACCAGCGTCATAAAGCCGCCGCGCAGCAGACGTCCGATCATGCCAGATCCTCCTTCTTGTTCAGCAGGCGTGCGGCTCGGTAATAGACCAGCAGCAACAGCCCCATCACCAGCGTCAGGCAGATGCTGGTGGCCGCGCCGAACGGCCAGTCGCGGATATTGAGGAACTGGCTTTTAATCACGTTGCCGATCAGCAGGTTTTTGGCGCCGCCCATCAGATCGGCGACGAAGAACAGCCCCATCGCCGGCAGCACCACCAGCAGGCAGCCGGCGATAATGCCCGGCATGGTCAGCGGCACGATGATGCGGATAAAGGTCTGCAGCTTGCTGGCGCCGAGATCGCGCGCCGCCTCCAGGCAGGATTTATCGAGCTTTTCGATGCTGGAGTAGAGCGGCATCACCATAAACGGCAGCAGGATATACACCAGGCCGAGGACGACCGCTTCCGAGGTGTACATGATGCGCAGCGGCTTGTCGATGACGCCGATCCACAGCAGCGCGTCGTTGAGATAGCCGCGGGTGCTGAGAAACAGCTTCAGGCCGTAGATGCGGATCAGCGAGTTGGTCCAGAAGGGCACGATCAGCAGAAACAGCAGCAGCGGCCGCACCTTCTGCGGCAAGCGCGCCAGGATAAAGGCGAACGGATAGCCGATCGCCAGGCAGCACAGGGTGGCGATCAGCGCCATGTTCAGCGAGTGCAGCAGCACCTGGGCGTACAACGGATCGAACAAACGCCGGTAGTTATCCAGCGTGAACACCATCTGCACCAGGTTGGCGTCGTCGCGGGTCAGGAAGCTGGCGCCGATGATCATCAGGTTCGGCATGAACACGAACAGCAGCAGCCAGGCGACGACGCCGACGATCACCACATTCTGAAAGACTTTACGCGATTTCTTCATCGGCCAGCACCACCTCCCAGCTTTCGACCCAGGTCACCGCCATCTTCTGATTGAGCGAGTGATCGACGTCCGGATCGTCTTCGTTGAAGAACTCGCTGACCATCACCGTTTTGCCATTCTCCAGCTCGACCACCGACTCCAGCGTCATGCCTTTGTAGTTGCGCTCACGCACGTAACCGATCAGCCCGTCGTGCTGCGCGCTGTCGTTCACTTCTTCCACCCGCAGATCTTCCGGGCGCAGCAGCACCTTCAGCTTTTGGCCCGGCTCCACCGGCAGATCGGCGTAGATGTCGCACTCGCGGCCCTCGACGTTGGCGCGCACCCGCTGCGGATCGAGGCGTTGCAAAACCACCGCGTCGAAGATGTTGATCTCGCCGATGAAGCTGGCGACGAACAGGTTCTTCGGCTCTTCGTAGATCTCACGCGGCGTGCCGTCCTGCTCGATGCGGCCTTCGCGCATCACCACGATGCGATCCGACATGGTCAGCGCTTCTTCCTGATCGTGGGTGACGAACACGAAGGTGATGCCCAGTTTGCGCTGCAGCGCTTTCAGTTCGTTCTGCATCTGCTTGCGCAGCTTGTAGTCCAGCGCCGACAGCGATTCGTCCAGCAGCAGCACCTTCGGTTTGTTGACCACCGCGCGGGCGATGGCCACGCGCTGCTGTTGGCCGCCGGAGAGCTGCCCCGACCGCCGCTTGGCGAACGCATCCAGCTGCACCATGCGCAGCGCCTCTTCCACGCGCGGCGTCAGTTCCGCCGCCGGCACCTTTTGCATGCGCAGGCCGAAGGCAACGTTGTCGAACACCGACATGTGCGGAAACAGGGCGTAGCTTTGAAACACGGTGTTGACGTGGCGATGTTCGGCCGGAATGGCGGTGATGTCCTGGCCGTCGAGCACGATGCGGCCCAAATCGGCGTCTTCTAGACCGGCGATCAGGCGCAGCACCGTGGTTTTGCCACAGCCGGAGGGGCCGAGAATAGTGAGGAATTCGCCGTGGTTAATCGTCAGATCCAGATCGGCAATGATGGTTTTGCCATCGAACGCTTTGCTCAGGGCATGCAGTTCAACAAGGGGAGTCGGAGAGGATGTCTCAGTCATTTATCGTATTACTCTATCCCGTGGGCTAATGCAGATAGAACCGCAACTGGAAAAGACTGCCGGAGCTTGCGGGAATGCCCGCGATTCAAAAGAAGCTCAAACCAGTTACGCCAATGGAAATTTTTCGAGCGCGCATGATAGACGCTGAATGCCGGAATTGAAAGCCGATCCGGCCCAGATGCCGCGTTTTTCATCATGATAGCGACAAATGACCCTGTGATGACAGCATTATTCCCCTCAGAAATCATCACAAAGATTAATGATATTGGCGAATTCTGGTTAAAAATGACCTGACGCAATATTTGATCCTGATCGGTTCCGCATAATGAAACGCGATATTCTGAGGGGCCGCTACCATGGACAAATTACTTGACCGCTTTTTCAACTACGTCTCTTTCGACACCCAGTCCAAAGCGAACGTAAAGCATGTGCCGAGCACCGACGGGCAGTTGAAGCTGGCGCGTGCGTTGCAGCAGGAAATGATCGCGCTCGGCTTCGAGCGGGTGTCGCTCAGCGAACACGGCTGCGTGATGGGCACCTGGCCGGGTAACGTCGCCTGGCCGGTGCCTGCGGTCGGTTTCATCGCCCATCTGGATACTTCACCGGATTTCAGCGGCAAACATGTCAATCCGCAGATCGTCGAGAACTATCGCGGCGGCGACATTGCGCTCGGCATCGGTGATGAAGTGCTGTCGCCGGTGATGTTCCCGATCCTGCACCAGATGCTGGGGCAGACCCTGATCACCACCGACGGCAAGACGCTGCTGGGCGCCGACGACAAGGCGGGCATCGCCGAGATCCTCACCGCCATGGTGCGCCTACGCGCGCGCAAAATCCCGCACGGCGACATCCGCGTGGCCTTCACCCCGGACGAGGAGGTGGGCAAGGGGGCGCAGCTGTTCGACGTGGCGGCCTTCAATGCCGAATGGGCCTACACGGTGGACGGCGGCGGCGTCGGCGAGCTGGAGTGCGAAAACTTCAACGCCGCCTCGGTGACGATCAAAATCCTCGGCAACAGCGTGCACCCCGGCAGCGCCAAGGGGGTGATGGTCAACGCGCTGTCGCTGGCCACCCGCATTCATCAGGCGCTGCCGGCGGACGAAGCGCCGGAGACCACCGAAGGCTACCAGGGCTTTTATCACCTCAGCAGCATCAAGGGCAGCGTAGAGCGCGCCGAAATGCACTATATCCTGCGCGACTTCGAGCGTGAGGGGTTTGAGGCGCGCAAACGCAAAATGGTGGACATCGCCCGTGAGGTCGGCAAAGGCTTGCCGCGCGATTGCTATATCGAAGTGAGCATCGAAGACAGTTATTACAACATGCGCGAACAGGTGGCGGAGCACCCGCACGTGATTGCGCTGGCGCAGCAGGCGATGCGCGACTGCGACATCGAACCGGTGATGAAGCCGATCCGCGGCGGCACCGACGGCGCGCAGCTGTCGTTCCGCGGCCTGCCGTGCCCGAACCTGTTCACCGGCGGCTACAACTACCACGGCAAGCACGAATTCGTGACGCTGGAGGGCATGGAGCAAGCGGTGGCGGTAATTATGCGCATCGCGGCGCTGGCCGCCGAGCGGGCGCGGTAAAACGGGACGCTTGCGATCGGCATAATCGCTTGCCGAAACAAGGCGTTGCTCATAGTGTGGAGGTTCATCCCTACGCATAAGGACCGCATGATGAGCACCGAATACCGTATCGCCAGCCCACATTTGGCGCAGTTCGTTCAGGCGATTTGGCGCCAGGCCGGCAGCACGGCACGCGAAGCCGAGCTGGTGGCCGATCATCTGGTGCAGGCCAATCTGGCCGGGCACGACTCGCACGGCGTCGGCATGATCCCCAGTTACATGGCATCGTTGGCGCAGGGGCAATTGCAGCTTAATCAACATGCCGAGGTGGTGCGCGACGCCGGCGCGGTGCTGACGCTCGACGGCGCGCGCGGCTTCGGTCAGGTGGTGGCCAGCGAAGCGATGGCGCTGGGCATTGAACGCGCCGGCAAGCTGGGCCTGGCGGCGGTGGCGCTGCACAACGCGCACCATATCGGCCGCATCGGCCATTGGGCGGAGCAGTGCGCCCGCGCCGGTTTTATCTCGATTCACTTCGTCAACGTGGTGGGCGATCCGATGGTGGCGCCGTTCGGCGGCAGCGATCGCCGCTTCGGCACCAATCCGTTCTGCGCCATTTTCCCGCGGCCGGGCCGCACGCCGCTGCTGTTGGATTTCGCCACCAGCGGCATCGCCTTCGGCAAGACTCGGGTGGCCTATAACAAAGGCTTGTCGGTGGCGGCGGGCTATCTGATCGACGAACACGGGCAACCGACTACCGAACCGAAGGTGATGCACGAAGCGCCCTTCGGGTCACTGTTGCCGTTCGGCTTGCACAAAGGCTATGCGCTGGCGGCGATGTGCGAGATCCTCGGCGGCGCGCTCTCCGGCGGCCGCACCACCCACGACGCCACGCTGAAAGCCGACAGCGACGCCATCTTCAACTGCATGACGACCCTGATCCTCGATCCTCAGGCCTTCGACGCCCCGCAAATGCAGGCCGAGGCCGAAGCGTTCATCGGCTGGGTGAAGGCGTCGCCGCCGAGCGGTGAACAGCCGATCGCGGTGCCGGGCGAATGGGAGGAGGCCAACCGCGCGGCGCGGCTGGAGCAGGGCATACCGATAGACGCTAATACCTGGCGGCAGATTTGCGCGGCGGCGGAGCAGGCGGGCATGGCGGATGAAGCGCTGGCCGGCTTTCGCGCGCAGGCGCGGCAGGCATAAAAAAGCCACCCGGCAGGGTGGCTTGTGCGCGTGACGGCAATCAGTCGTTAAAGTACCAATAGCCGCTGTTGACCAGCGCGGTCAGCAGCGCCAGGAATGACGGATCGTCCACCGCGTCGCCGAGCAGGGCGGCGTCGACGCTGAAGTGCTGGCACAGGGCGTCTGCGGCCTGCAGCTGGTCGGTGTCGATCAGCTCGCCGTTGACGAAGCAGCGATCGCCGACGCGCAGCACGCGCAACCCGCCCAGGCGCTGCAGCGCTTCACCCTGTTGCAGCAGTTCATAGATTTCCCCGGCCTGATACGGCGGCTCCGGCGGCGCCAGATCCAGCTCGTGGCGCGACTGGGAGATAAACTCGCCGAACCAGTGCTGGAAGTGCTCCGGCTGTTGCACCAGATCCAGCATCATCTGCCGTAAGGCGTCCACTTCCTGCGGCAGGATCTCCGCCGGGTGTTCGCGCAGTTTAACGTCCGGATCGCCGTAGCGTTTGCTGCCGAGCTCGCGCGCCAGCACGTAGTCGGCGAAGCCGCTCACCAGCTCGCGGCCGTTCGGCGCGCGGAAGCCCACCGAGTAGTTGAGCGCGTTTTCCAGCGCGTAGCCTTCATGCGGGAAGCCCGGCGGAATGTAGAGAATGTCGCCCGGTTCCATCTCTTCGTCGATGATGGCGTCGAACGGCTCGACCTGCAGCAGATCCGGGTGCGGGCAGTGCTGTTTCAGCGGCGTTTTTTCCCCGACTCGCCAGCGGCGGCGGCCGGTGCCCTGAATGATGAACACGTCGTACTGATCGAGGTGCGGGCCGACGCCGCCGCCCGGCACAGAGAAGGAGATCATCAGGTCATCCATCCGCCAGTCCGGCAGTTGGCGGAACGGGCGCATCAGCGCCGCCGAAGGCTCATGCCAGTGATCCACCGCCTGCACCAGCAGCGACCAGTTGTTTTCGCTCAGGTGGTCGAAGCTCTCGAAGGGGCCGTGCGCAACCTGCCAACGGCCGTCCTGGTGGCTGACCAGGCGGCTGTCCACTTCGTTTTCCATCGCCAACCCGGCCAGCTCATCCGGGGAGATCGGATCGATAAAGTTTTTGAAGCCGCGCTTCAGAATCACCGGACGCTTTTGCCAATAACGTTGCAAAAAATCGTTCCAGTCCAGATCTAATTGATAATCCATGTTCTATTCCAGGATAGGGGAGTGAGCCTGAGTGCGATTATAACGGAAGTTTGGCCCCGTGGATCGGGGCCGCAGCGGCATAATTTATTCGTTGTGGTGGGTATCGTGCTGGCGGGCGAAAGTGACCTGCATGCGCGCGCCGCCGAGCGGGCTGTCGCTGATGACGATTTCGCCGTCGTATTGCTCGATGATCTCCGCCGCCACCGACAGGCCAAGGCCCTGGCCGGGGCGCAGGGTGTCCACCCGCTGGCCGCGCTGGAAGATCAGCTGGCGCTTGCTTTCCGGGATGCCCGGGCCGTCGTCGTCGATGACGAGGATGAGATTTTTCTCTGAGTGCAGCGAGGTGATCTCAACGAACTCCAGGCAGTATTTGCAGGCGTTTTCCAACACGTTGCCCATCACTTCCATAAAGTCGTTCTTCTCGCCCATAAAGGTCACTTCCGGCGAGATGTCCAGCGTGATCACCACCCCTTTGCGCTGGTAAACCTTGTTCAGCGCCACCACCAGGCTGTCGAGCAGCGCCGGCACCGAGTGGATCTCGCGCGTCAACACCGTTTGGCCGGAGTTGATGCTGGCCCGGTGCAGGTAGTAACCGATCTGCTGCGAGATGCGCCCGATCTGATCCAGCATGATCGGCTCGGCTTCTTCGATGGTGGTCTGCTTGCCGCTGCGCAGCGAGCGCAGGGTGCTTTGCAGCACCGCCAGCGGCGTTTTCAGGCTGTGGGTCAGATCCGACAGGGTGGTGCGATATTTGGTGTAGCGCTGGCGCTCGTTACGCACCAGAATGTTCAGATTACGCACCAGCCCGCGCAGTTCGCTGGGCGGGTTCTCATCCAGCTGATCGCGCTCGCCGTTCTCCAGTTCGCCCACCTGATTGACCAGCGCCTTGATCGGCCGCAGGCTCCAGTAGGCCGCCAGCCACAGCAGCGGCACCACCAGCAGCAGGTTGGCCAACAGCACGTAGCTGAACCACTCCCACACCACGTCGGATCGCTGCAGCTCCTGCGGAATGCTGTCAACCACCACGATGGTCAGCGCCGGCAGGCGAGGCGTGGCGGCATAGGTGTTGACCGCCACAGAGTGGGTCAGCGCGTTCTGATCGGTATCGTCGTAATTCTTCAGCTGATCCTGCGCTTTGGGGTTGTCCCCCAGCACTTCGCTACTGACGCGGGTGTCGGTGTCGATTTCGTAGAAGCCGGACTCCTCCAGCCATTCCTTGTTGATCAGCTTCTCGAGCTCCGGCACCTTGCGCTGGCTCCACAGCAGGTTGCCTTTATCGTCGTAGATAAAGACCAGCGTCGGGAAGTTGAGATCGAGATCGGGGGGAATGGCGATGGTGAGTTTGTTGTCTTTCCACTGCGCCAGGCTGAAGAACAGGTTGCTCTCGCCGCGCAGCAGACGGAAGGCGGTTTTGTCGAAGCTGACGATATAGCCGACGACCGCCACCAAACCGTAAGAGAGCGACAGCGCCAGGATCACCCCGGCGGTCGCCATCAGGAAGCGGGCACGCAGCGAAAACGGTTTTTTATTCTTGTTGAACATCATGTTCACTTCGCGTCAAAACGATAGCCCTGGCCACGTACCGTGGTGATCACTTCATGCGGGTATTCCGCCTGCACTTTCTTGCGCAAGCGGCCCATCAGCACGTCGATGGTGTGGCTTTCACGCAGTTCGGCGTCCGGGTAGAGCTGCAGCATCAACGAATCCTTGCTCACCACCTTGCCGGCGTTGCGGATCAGGGTTTCGATGATGGTGTATTCAAAGGCGGTCAGCTTGATCTGTTGATCGTTGACGCTCAGTTCGCGGCGCGACAGATCGATCTGGAACGGCGGCAGCACGATCACCTGCGAAGCCAGGCCGCTGTTGCGACGCATCAGCGCCTGCATGCGGGCGATCACCTCTTCCAGGTGGAACGGCTTGGTGACATAGTCGTCGGCGCCGGCTTCCAGCACCGCCACTTTGTCCTGCCAGCTTTCGCGGGCGGTCAGCACCAGGATCGGCAGCTTGGTCTGATGGGCGCGCCAGCGGCGGATCAGGCTCAGGCCGTCTTCACCCGGCAGGCCGAGATCGACGATGGCGATATCCGGCGCGTGTTCCTGCAGGAAATAATCGGCTTCCTTGGCGTCTTCGGCCGCGTCGACCTGATGGCCCATCTCGCGCATCTGAACGGAAAGGTGGTGACGCAGCAAACCATTATCTTCAACAACCAGTACTCGCATGGCGAACTCCTGTGACTATGCGGGTGAACATCCTGTCACCCACGCGATAAAAGGGAACACGCTCTGCGGCGTGTCAGGGAATAACGCGGCCACCTGAACCATTTTGACAAAAAGTGCTGAGGCTATGGTAGGTATAACCCGCCCGGCCCGCAAGAGAGCCGAAGCAATGTATTAAAATAAGCGTTATCAATTTGTTCGCCGACATTATCGACAAGCTCTGATAAACGTCGGATAAACAGCGGCGGGGCAACATTAAACGCAACTTAAACGCGCCGGGCATTGCCCGCGAAAGGGAAGTGTGAGCCGGGCGCTTGATAAGCTTTAAAGGTACTAATAAGGTATTATTGAGGCAACGGCACATTTTCT
Source organism: Serratia sp. JKS296 (assembly GCF_900215445.1). Classification (NCBI taxonomy): domain Bacteria; kingdom Pseudomonadati; phylum Pseudomonadota; class Gammaproteobacteria; order Enterobacterales; family Yersiniaceae; genus Serratia; species Serratia sp. JKS296. The sequence continues at coordinate 2,989,873 of NZ_OCMX01000001.1, read as the reverse complement.
CAGGAGCGACGGATGAAGCAGTTAACCCAGGCAGAACGCATAGCGGGCGCACTTTACGGACAGATGCTGGGCGACGCGCTCGGCATGCCTTCCGAGCTGTGGCCGCGCGAGCGGGTTAAGCGCCATTTCGGCTGGATAGACGGTTTTCTCGATGGGCCGGCGGAGAACTCGGCCGCCTGTTACTTCAAGGCCGGGCAATATACCGACGATACCGCGATGGCACTGGCGCTGGCCGATGCGCTGCGGGAAGCGGAAGGTGAGGTGGTGCCGGCGCTGATCGCCCGCAATGTGATCCGCTGGGTGGACAGTTTTGACGCCTTCAACAAGAACATTCTCGGCCCCAGTTCCAAACTGGCGTTGAGCGAGCAGAAAGCGGGCACGCCGATCGCCGAGTTGGAAAACAACGGCATCACCAATGGCGCAGCAATGCGCATTTCGCCTTTGGGTTGTGTGCTGCCGTCTGCGCCGCTGGAGGATTTCTGTCAGCAGGTGTGGCTGGCCTCCAGTCCGACGCACAAATCCGACATCGCCGTCGCCGGTGCCGTCGCGATCGCTTGGGCGGTTTCGCGTGCGGTGGAGGGTGCGGACTGGGCCTCGATTCGCCTGGCGCTGCCAGGCGTGGCGGAGTATGCCCAGCGCCGTCAGGTGACGACGTTCAGCCCCTCGCTGGCGGCGCGCATCGAGTTGGCGTTTCAGGTGGTGGATGAGGCCGCCGATCCCGAGCAGGCCTCTGAGCGGATATATCAACTGATTGGCGCCGGGGTGAGCACCATCGAGTCGGTGCCGGCGGCGCTGGCGATGGTGCAGCTGGCGCAAACCGATCCTACCCGTTGCGCGGTGCTGTGCGCCAATCTGGGCGGCGATACCGACACCATCGGCGCGATGGCCACCGCTGTCTGCGGCGCGCTGCACGGCGCCGACGCGATGGATCCTGCCCTGCTGGCGGAGTTGCAGCGGGTGAATCCGCTGGACGTTGAGGCGTATGCCCAGGCGTTCGCGCGTTTTCGCCGCCGCCGGCAGGGCGAGGCGTGACGGATCAGCTTTCGCTGGTAAACTCGTACATGTCGCTGCGGCAGAAGCTTTCGCTGTATTCGATCGGCTTCTTGCGGTGGTCGAACAACGTCTGGCGCACGATCAGCAGCGGCATCGGTTCGGATAGCTGCAGCGCCTGGCGGATGTCGTCGTCGGCCATCGCCGCGCTGACCTGGCTGCGCAGCGAGCCCATCTCCACATTGTTGCGCCGGAAGTAGTCGTACAGCGAGATGCCAATCTCGTCGACGTTGGCAATCGCCGCCGCCACCACGTAGGACACCGCCACCGACATCGGCCGCCGATCGATAAAGTGAATGCGCTTGAGTTGGTAGATCGGCGCTCCAACCGCCAGCCGGAGTTTTTCCGCCAGTTCGGCGCTGGCCGGCACCCGCTCGCGGCTGATCCATTGCGTATCCGGCTGACGCCCCTGTTGCGTCGCCTCGCGCGAGAACCCTTTGATGTCCGCTAATGAATAGCGCAGCTTCGGCGCGGGCCGTTGCGGCTGGATAAAGGTGCCGTAGCCGCGTGAACGGCCGATGATGCCGTCTTGCTCAAGGCAGGCCAGCGCTTTGCGCACCGTGATGCGCGAGATGCCAAGCTGTTCGGTAAACAGGCGCTCGCTGGGCAGGAAATCCCCCGCGTTCAGTAATCCTTGCTCGATAGCCTGGCGCACCGAGGCGTTAAAGCGCAGATATAACGGCATCGCGCCCGCGCTGGCCAGATCCTGCAGCAGTTTTTCCAGCAGACGCTGGTTGATCTCCTTGCTCATAGCTGACGGAAGTCCTGTAGCCGCAATGCGATGGCTTATTTAAGGGGATTTCGCCGGGCAGCGCAACTGCCGCCGCCGCTGGGCGAAATGAGGTAGAGTAGTGTGCTATCGCCCCAGGTTCGGAGAAACAGACTGCCCATGAGTGATACCCCACGACACGCGGACGACGCGGCAATCCTGGCAGCCTTCACCCAGCAGCGTCAGCAGGGGCTGACCCGACGTTCGGCGCTGCATCAGGCCCTGTTGCGGCTCATCACCGCCGGGGAACTGCCGTGGCGGGCGAAGCTGCCGCCGAGCCGCGCGTTGGCGGCCCGGTTGACGGTGGCGCGTGACACGGTGGAACAGACCTACGCGCGGCTGGAGGCGGAGGGGTTTATCAGCCGAACGGTGGGGAGCGGCAGCTTTGTGCGTTATCGCTGCGATACGCTGCTCGGCCGTGAACTGCTGGCGACGCAGGCAGGCCAAGAGGCGCGGCTGGCGGAACGCGAATTAAGCGATCGCGGCCGGGCGTTGCTGGCGGTCAGCCATACGCCGCACACCAGCCGCCAGGCTTCGCTGACGCCCTCGCTGGCGGATCTGCGGGCGTTTCCCATCGATTCATGGCTGCAGTGGGAAAAGCAGGCGCTGCGGCGCCACGGCGAGCGGCTGTTGGGGTATGCCGATCCGCAGGGCTTGCCGGAACTGCGCGCGGCGATCGCGCACTATTTGCAGCGGGAGCGGGGCGTCAAGGCGTCGGCGGAGCAGGTGATCGTGGTCACCAGCTCTCAGCAGGCGCTGGCGCTGTGCACCCAGGTGCTGTTCGATCCCGGCGATGCGGTATTCGTCGAAGAGCCGGGCTACCAGGGGGCGAAAAAGCTGGTGCAGTCGGCGGGGCTGCAGGCGCGGCCGATCGGCATCGATGAGCAGGGGATGGACGTCGGGCAACTGATGCACGCCACGGGCGGCGGGCGGGGCGTTTACATCACGCCGTCCCATCACTACCCGCTGGGGTATTCGCTGAGCCTCGAGCGGCGTCTGGCGCTGTTGCAGTGGGCCCAGCGTCGGCGGGCCTGGATCATCGAAGACGATTACGACGCCGAGTTCAACTACGATCGACAAACCAAGGCGGCGCTGCAGGGGCTGGACAGCGGCGGGCGCACGCTGTACATCGGCACCTTCAGCAAGACGCTGTTTCCGGGGCTGCGCATCGGCTTCATGATTGCGCCGCCGCAGCTGGTGCGGCCATTGGTCGCCGCCAGGCAGTTTCAGGACGGCTACACGTCGGCGCTGGCGCAGATGACGCTGTTCCACTGCCTGCATGAGGGCGGCTACGCCGAGCATCTGCGCAATATGCGCACGCTGTACAAGGCACGGCTGGATGTGCTGTACGACGCGGTGCAACGCCATCTTGCGCCCTGGACGCACCCGGCCTTGCCGCAGGGTGGGCTGCAGCTGGTTTGCCCGTTGGCGGATGCGGCGACGGAGCGGCGGCTGGTGGCGGCGGCGGCCGAACGAGGAATACGGTTGTACGGCCTGGCTGATTTCTACACCGGCGCGCCGCAGCGCGGGGCGCTGGTGCTCGGTTTTTCGGCCTATACGCCGGACGAGATCGTGCGCTTTATCGCCACGCTGGCGCAGGTGTTCAACGCGCTGCCGCGGGAAAGCGGCGGTTAAAATTGGTCTGCTCGGCGTTTTGAATTGGTCCGTATTACGCCGCCGCTGCGCGGTGTATCCTGCCGCTATTCGGTTATTTCCCTAATGGAAATAATATCTTAACCCCGTGAGGCGCTATGAACCCATCAAATCGTGAAGTGACCATCCGCAGAATCAATGGCGACGACAGAGCGCAATGGCTGGCGTTGTGGCAGGGCTATCTCGACTTTTACCGCGCCGACGTGGCGCCGCAGGTGACCGATCGCACCTTCGAACGGTTGGGGCAGGATGAACAGGTGTACGGGCTGGTGGCGGAGGATGCCGACGGCCGGCTGCTGGGGCTGATGAACCTGGTATTCCATCCGTCCACCTGGAGCGCGATGGGCTATTGTTATATCGAAGATCTCTATTTGTCGCCGCAGGCGCGCGGCCATAAAGTGTCGGAAAAACTGTTCGAACAGGCGTATCGACTGGCGGAGGCGCGCGGCAGCGATCGGGTCTATTGGATGACTCAGGAGTACAACGCGCCGGCGCGTTCGCTGTACGACAAAATCGGCAGAAGAAGCTCGTTTATCGTTTATACCCGTTAACCGCAGGAGGCGCGTATGGCAATGAATCGTTATGGTCAGCCGATTGGCGAACCGATGCCGGATTGGCAGCCGGCTCGTCGCCCGGGCGGCGCAACGCTCGGCGGGCGTTTCTGCTCGCTGGCGCCGCTCGAGCCGCAGCGGGATTACGCCGCGCTGTACGACGCTTTCCAGCTGGCGCCGGACGGCCGCGACTGGACCTATCTGTCTATCGAACGGCCCGACACGCCGGCGGCGATGCTGCTGCATCTGGAGACGCTGCAGGCCAACCCGACGCTGGTCAATCTGACGGTGTTCGATGCCGCCAGCGACGCGCCGGTGGGGACGGTGGCTCTGATGCGCATCGACGAGGCCAACGGCGTGCTGGAGATCGGCCACGTCAGCTGGTCACCGTTGATGAAACAGCGCTCCAGCGCCACCGAGGCCATCGCGCTGCTGCTGCGTTACGCCTTCGACACGCTGGGCTATCGCCGCTGTGAGTGGAAGTGCGACAGCCATAACGCGCCATCGCGCCAGGCCGCTCTGCGTTTTGGCTTCCGTTACGAGGGCAACTTCCGCTTTGCGGTGATCGTTAAAGGGCGCAGCCGCGATACCGACTGGTTCGCCATCACCGCTGACCGTTGGCCTGCGGTGCGGCAGGCGTTTGAGCGTTGGCTGAGTGCGGACAACTTCGATGCGCAGGGGCGGCAGATTGCCCGGCTGCAGGTGTTGCGCGGCGAATAATAAGCAACAAGGCGGCCCGTGGGCCGCCTTGTCGTTGTGGGTCTAACGCGCTTACTTCAGCTCGTCGACCAGGGTAGTGGCGCGGCCGATGTAGTTGGCCGGGGTCATCGCCTTCAGACGGGTTTTCTCTTCTTCCGGCAGCGCCAGACCATCGATGAACGCCTGCATGCCGGCGGCGTCCACGCGCTTGCCGCGGGTCAGTTCTTTCAACTTCTCGTAAGGCTTCTCGATGCCGTAGCGGCGCATCACGGTCTGGATCGGCTCGGCCAGCACTTCCCAGTTGTGATCCAGTTCGTCCAACAGGTGCGCCTGGTTGACTTCCAGCTTGCTGATGCCCTTCAGGGTGGCCTGATAGGCGATCAGCGCATAGCCCAGGCCCACGCCCAGGTTACGCAGCACGGTGGAGTCGGTCAGATCGCGCTGCCAGCGGGAAACTGGCAGTTTACCCGCCAGGTGGCCCAGCACGGCGTTGGCCAGGCCCAGGTTGCCTTCGGAGTTTTCGAAGTCGATCGGGTTGACCTTGTGCGGCATGGTGGAAGAGCCGATTTCGCCGGCGATGGTCTTCTGCTTGAAGTGGTTCAGGGCGATGTAGCCCCAGATGTCGCGGTCGAAGTCGATCAGAATGGTGTTGAAACGCGCTACGCAGTCGAACAGTTCGGCGATGTAGTCATGTGGTTCGATCTGCGTGGTGTACGGGTTCCAGGTGATGCCGAGCGAGGTCACAAACGCTTCGCTGAACTGATGCCAGTCCACTTCCGGGTAAGCGACGATGTGGGCATTGTAGTTGCCGACCGCGCCGTTGATTTTACCCATGATCTCCACGCGCTCCAGCTGGCGGTACTGGCGCTCCATGCGGTAAGCCACGTTGGCGAACTCTTTGCCGACGGTCGACGGGGTTGCCGGCTGGCCGTGGGTGCGCGACAGCAGCGGGATATCGCGGTATTCCTGCGCCAGCCCTTTCAGCGCGTCGATGATCTTGCGCCAGTAAGGCAACACCACGTCCTGACGGGCGCTTTGCAGCATCAGCGCATGCGACAGGTTGTTGATGTCTTCGGAGGTGCAGGCGAAGTGGATGAACTCGGACACCGCGTGCAGCGCAGGCACCGCCGCCACTTTTTCCTTCAGGAAATACTCGACCGCTTTCACGTCGTGGTTGGTGGTGCGTTCGATGGTTTTGATGCGCTGTGCGTCTTCTTCATTGAATTCCGCGACGATTTTGTCGAGGAAAGCGTTTGCGTCGGCGTCAAAAGCGGGAACTTCCTTGATTTCTGCGCAGGCGGCCAGTTTTTGCAGCCAACGTACTTCAACCTGTACGCGGAATTTCAGCAGACCGTATTCGCTGAAAATGGGGCGCAGTGCGCTGACTTTATCACCGTAGCGTCCATCAACGGGGGAAACGGCGGTCAGTGAGGATAATTCCATCGGTAGCAACTCCTGGGATCGATTAACAATGAGCAACGATATTTTGCGCCTGCTTGAACAGACGATTACGGGAAAACATTAACTGCAGGCGGCTGCCGCCGACCTGTTGCCACAGCACGGCGGCGCGAATGCCGGCCAGCAGCGTGGCGCGCACCTTGGCCTGCACCTGCGGATTCTGCAAGATCGCCGGCGAGCCGGTCACCTGAATGCGCGGCCCGAGCGGGCTGACCACGTCGACGTAAATGCCGGCCAGCGCGCTGATGATGGTGTCTGACTCAAGATCGAAGTGCGCCAACTGGCGCTCAAGCTGGCCGAGGCGTTCGCCGAGCGTGTTCATCGCCTGTTTGTTGGCGTTGAGCTTGCGCTCCAGCACCATCAGGCTGATGGTGTAGCGGGTCAGTTCCGCGCCCGGCCCTTTGTTGTTGGCATTCAGCACGCCCATCAGGGTTTCGAGGCCGACCATCAAATTGCGTTCTTCGCCGCCGAACACCGCCAGCGTGGAGGGCGGATCCATTTGCAGCAGGCTTTTCAGCGAGGTCTGAAACGCTTCGCGGTCGCATTGCCCTTCATGGGCCAACTGCTGAACCAAACGCGCCGACTGGCTGATGCCCGCCATGGCCAGCGTGATGTCATAATAATTCTTCGCCACGATGACTCCTGTAAACGCGGTGAACGGTACATGGCTTACTGCATAAGGTTGTGTGTATCGCAGGGGCAACGGCGGCGGCCGCGAACGGTAACGCTCGGGCGTGGCTGTAACAACGATGACAACGAATGCCGCGGATCATGCCACAAAATCGAGGGTAAACCCAGCGTCTAATACGTCTGTGACGAGGCGGAGGCGCCGTGCGGCGCAGAACTGCGCAATAAGGCGGCGAAAATCGCCGGCGCGGCGGCGCGAACTTATTGTTGCGGCGGCAAATAAAGTGCGGCGGCTGCATCTATACTGCCAACGTGAACCCTTAAATAAAGACCTTTATATGCACGTAAAAAACAAGCAGCCGCTGCCGGCGGTGACGCTGGCGGCCATCGGCGTGGTGTACGGCGATATCGGTACCAGCCCGCTGTATACCCTGCGCGAATGCCTGACGGCGGAGGAGGGCATCACCCTGACGCCGGCCTCGATTTACGGCTTTTTGTCGCTGATTTTCTGGCTGCTGACGCTGGTGGTGTCCATTAAATACATTTGTTTTGTGATGCGCGCCGACAACGACGGCGAGGGAGGCATTCTGACGCTGATGTCGCTGGCGATCCGCAAGCTGGATGCGCGCTGGGTGCCGGCGGCGGTGCTGATCGGGCTGGTGGGCGGCAGCTTCTTTTACGGCGACGGGGTGATCACCCCGGCCATTTCGGTGCTCTCGGCCATCGAGGGGCTGCAGATTATCGCCCCCGAGCTGGACAGCTTTATCGTGCCGCTGTCGCTGCTGGTGCTGACCGCGTTGTTCGCGATCCAAAAACGCGGCACCGGCAGCGTCGGCAAACTGTTTGCCCCGGCGATGGTTATCTGGTTCCTGACGCTGGCGCTGCTGGGCATCGGCGGCATTCTGCATCACCCCGGCGTGCTGCGGGCGCTGAACCCTTACTGGGCGGTGAATTTCTTCCTCGAATACAAGGCGGTGTCATTCTTTGCGCTGGGCATGGTGGTGCTGTCGGTCACCGGCGCAGAAGCGTTGTACGCCGATATGGGCCACTTCGGTAAAAAGCCGATCCGTCTGGCGTGGTTTACGCTGGTGGCGCCGGCGCTGGTGTTGAACTACTTCGGCCAGGGGGCGCTGCTGCTGGCCAATCCGGCGGCGATCAACAACCCGTTCTTCCTGCTGGCGCCGACCTGGGCGCTGATCCCGCTGCTGGTGATCGCCACGCTGGCGACGGTGATCGCCTCGCAGGCGGTGATCTCCGGCGTGTTCTCGCTGACGCGGCAGGCGGTGCGGCTGGGCTACCTGCCGCCGATGCGCATCATCTATACCTCCGATCAGGAGTCCGGGCAGATCTACATTCCGGTGGTGAACTGGCTGCTGTTCGCGGCGGTGCTGATCGTGATTATCAGTTTCAAACACTCCAGCAACCTGGCGTCGGCTTACGGCATCGTGGTGACCGGCACCATGCTGCTGTCGTCGATTTTGCTGAGCATCGTGGCGGTGAAAAACTGGGGCTGGCCGCGCGCGCTGGGCGGGTTGATGCTGCTGGTCATGCTGTGCATCGACGTGCCGCTGTTCGGCGCCAACCTGATCAAGCTGGCGACCGGCGGCTGGCTGCCGGTGGCGCTTGGGCTGACGATTCTGCTGATCATGCTGACCTGGAAGACCGAGCGTTCGCGCCTGATCCGCCGGTTGCGCGACAACCAGGAAGGGCTGAGCGCGCTGATCGAATCGCTGGAGAAGGCGCCGCCGAAGCGGGTGCCGGGCACCGCGGTGTTTATGGAGCGCACGCCGCATGCGGTGCCGCTGGTGCTGTTGCATAACCTGAAGCACAACAAGGTGCTGCACGAGCGCGTGGTGCTGCTGACCATCGTCACCACCGACATGCCGTACGTGCACAATGTGCAGCGGGTGGCGATCGAACAGCTGTCGGCGAGCTTTTGGCGGGTGGTGGCGAGCTACGGCTGGCGCGAGACGCCCAACGTGACGGATATCCTTTATCGCTGCGGGCTGGAGGGGATGAGCTTCACCATGAACGAGACCTCGTTCTTCATGTCGCGCGATACGCTGGTGCTGGGCAAGCGGCCCTGGTATCTGCGCGTGCGCGGCAAGGTGTTCCAGCTATTGCAGCGCAACGCGCTGCGGGCGCCGGATCTGTTCGAAATCCCGCCGAATCGGGTGATCGAGCTGGGCGCGCAGGTGGAATTTTGAATAAAAAAACGCTGCGGTGAACGCAGCGTTTTTCTTGGGCGGCAGGCGAATTACGCCAGGCGCTGTTCGATGATGCCGCCGCCGAGGCAGATTTCGCCCTGGTAGAACACCGCCGACTGACCGGGGGTGACGGCGGAGACCGGCTCGTCGAAACGCACTTCGATGCGTTCGTCGTCGAGCGGGGTCACGGTGCAAGGGATGTCCTGCTGGCGATAGCGGGTCTTCACCGTACAGCGGAACGGGCCGGTCAGCGGCAGACGATCTACCCAGTGCAGCTGCTGCGCGATCAGGCCGACGGACATCAGGCGCGGGTGATCGTGCCCCTGCGCAACCACCAGCACGTTGTTGGCCACGTCTTTATCCACCACGTACCATGGATCTTCGCTGCTGTCTTTCAGGCCGCCGATGCCCAGCCCTTTACGCTGGCCCAGGGTGTGATACATCAGACCCTGGTGTTCGCCGACGGTCTGGCCGTCGACGCTGACGATCGGACCCGGCTGCGCCGGCAGGTAGCGGCCGAGGAAGTCGCGGAACTTGCGTTCGCCGATGAAGCAGATGCCGGTGGAGTCTTTCTTCTTGGCGGTGACCAGCTCCAGTTGCTCGGCGATGCGGCGCACCTCCGGCTTCTCCAGCTCCCCGACCGGGAACAGGCTCTGCGCCACCTGCTCGTGGCTCAGGGTGTAGAGGAAGTAGCTCTGATCTTTGTTGCCGTCGACGCCGCGCAGCAGGCGGCTTTTGCCGTCCACGTCCTGGCGGCGCACGTAATGGCCGGTGGCGATGAAATCGGCCCCCAGATCTTCGGCGGCGAACTCCAGGAAGGCTTTGAATTTGATCTCTTTATTGCACAGGATGTCCGGGTTCGGCGTGCGGCCGGCCTTGTACTCTTCCAGGAACAGCTCAAACACGTTGTCCCAGTATTCCGCCGCAAAGTTCACCGTGTGCAGTTCGATGCCCAGCTTGTCGCAGACCGCTTGCGCGTCGGCCAGATCGGTCGCGGCGGAGCAGTACTCTTCGTCGTCGTCTTCTTCCCAGTTTTTCATGAACAGCCCAGCGACCTGATAGCCCTGTTGCTGTAACAGATAGGCGGTAACGGAAGAGTCGACGCCGCCGGACATACCGACGATTACTTTTTTCTGGCTGTTGTCTGACATGGGGATCTCACGAACTTGAACACGAACCGTGCTGATAAAAACAAGCGCAGGATTTTACCACGTTGCCCGCGCCGGCGCACTGTTCATCTTGTGCTGCCCGGCGTCCTCAATGTGGCCAGGCGAAGCTGCCGACTAGCGACAGCGGGTAACGCTCCGGCTGCTGATAACTGCGAATGCTCTCGGCCACCAGCGCGGAACGCAGGTTGGGCGCCTGCAAAATCTCGTCGGCGCTCAACCACAGGCAGCGATCGATGTCGCTGTCGTGCGGCTCGGTCGGCAGCGGCTGTTCCAGCTCGATGACGAAGCAGAAACGCAGGAACGGCGTGCGATCCGGCGCGATCCACTGGTGCAGGCGCAGGAACGCCTGCGGCGTGGCGCGGATGCCGGTCTCTTCCCACAGCTCGCGCTCGGCGGCCTGCACCAGCGTCTCGTCGGCCTCCAGGTGGCCGGCCGGCTGATTCCACAGCGCTTTGCCGTTGATGGTCTCTTCGACGACCAAAAATTTGCCGGCGGCGTGCACCACGCAGGCTACGGTGACGTGCGGTTTGAACATGCGGTCTCCTTACAGCGGTTTGTCGATGCGCCGGTAGATGTCGTCCAGCTCGGCGATGCGGGTGCGGTAACTTTGCAGCAGGCAGGCGGTGTCGTCGCCGCACCGCTGGCGTTTGGCCAGCCAGGCCTGCTGGCTGTCCTGCATCGCGCCGCGCGCGCCCATGGCGAACAGGCCGCGCAGGAATTGGTACTTGGTGGCCATTTGCACGTCCAGATCGTTCAGCGTGCGGTTGGCGCAGATGGCTTGCTCATCGCGGCTTGCCGCCTTGGCGCAGTCGAAGCTGGCGGCCGGGGCGGCGAACGGGGCCGCCAGAGCGGCGAGCAGCAGCGCGATCGGAGTAGATTTCATGGCGCCTCCATCAGTTATCGGTCTACAGGGAATCGATGGTTTTCCATTCACCGGGCTGCAGTGAACCCAGCGAAAGATTACCCATACTGTAGCGAATCAGGCGCAGGGTAGGGAACCCGATATGCGCCGTCATGCGACGCACCTGGCGGTTTCGCCCTTCATACAGGGTGATTTTCAGCCAACTGGTGGGGATGGATTTACGCTCGCGGATCGGCGGGGTGCGCGGCCACAGCCACTGCGGCTCGGCCACCAACTCAACACCGGCGGGCAGCGTCGGGCCGTCTTTCAGCGTGACGCCGCTGCGCAGCGGCGCCAGATCGCTCTCCTGCGGCGCGCCCTCGACCTGCACATAATAGATTTTGCCGGTGCGCTTGCCCGGCTGGGTGAGCTGCGCCTGCAGCTGGCCGTCGTTGGTCAGCACCAGCAGCCCTTCGCTGTCGCGATCCAGGCGCCCGGCGGCGTAAACGTCGGGGAAGGGGATGTATTCTTTCAGCGTGGCGCGGCCGGCTTCGTCGGTGAACTGCGGCAGCACGTCGAAGGGCTTGTTGAATAACACAATGCGGCGCGGCCCCTTCGGCGCGGCGGGTTTGGCGGCATTCGGCTTGCTGAATCGTTTAACGTTGTGATTTCTAACAGAGAATTTTTTCATAACGGTTGAGATTACGGATGATAAGCGCATTATAACCGAATCCGTTTCGGATTGGCGCGGACCGAATATTCAAGTAGTATCTACACGCATCTTACAAAGCATTAACAAAATTGCGCTTGAAGGAGAGGTTGATGGAAAGCAAAGTAGTTGTTCCGGCAGAAGGTAAAAAAATCACGGTTGACGCCCAGGGTAAACTGGTTGTTCCTCATAACCCGATCATCCCGTTCATCGAAGGCGACGGCATCGGCGTTGACGTGACTCCTGCCATGATCCACGTGGTTGATGCGGCCGTTAAAAAGGCTTACCACGGCGAACGTAAAATCTCCTGGATGGAAATCTACACCGGCGAAAAATCTACCCACGTTTACGGTAAAGACGTGTGGCTGCCGGACGAAACTCTGGACCTGATCCGCGACTACCGCGTCGCCATCAAAGGCCCCCTGACCACCCCGGTCGGCGGCGGCATCCGTTCTCTGAACGTGGCCCTGCGCCAGCAGCTGGACCTGTACGTGTGCCTGCGCCCGGTGCGTTACTACCAGGGCACCCCAAGCCCGGTGAAACAGCCTGAGCTGACCGACATGGTGATCTTCCGCGAAAACGCCGAAGACATCTACGCCGGCATCGAGTGGAAAGCCGGCTCCGCCGAAGCGGACAAAGTGATCAAATTCCTGCGCGACGAAATGGGCGTGAAGAAAATCCGCTTCCCAGAGCAGTGCGGTATCGGCGTGAAGCCATGCTCCGAAGAAGGGACCAAGCGTCTGGTGCGCGCGGCGATCGAATACGCCATCACCAACGACCGCGACTCCGTGACTCTGGTTCACAAAGGCAACATCATGAAGTTCACCGAAGGTGCCTTCAAGGATTGGGGCTATGAGCTGGCGCGCGAAGAGTTCGGCGGCGAGCTGATCGACGGCGGCCCATGGCTGAAGATCAAGAACCCGAACACCGGCAAAGAGATCGTGGTTAAAGACGTGATCGCCGACGCCTTCCTGCAGCAGATCCTGCTGCGCCCGGCGGAATACGACGTGATCGCCTGTATGAACCTGAACGGCGACTACATCTCCGACGCCCTGGCGGCCCAGGTAGGCGGCATCGGTATCGCACCGGGCGCCAACATCGGCTCCGACTGCGCGCTGTTCGAAGCGACTCACGGCACCGCGCCGAAGTACGCCGGCCAGGACAAAGTGAACCCAGGCTCCATCATCCTGTCCGCAGAGATGATGCTGCGCCACATGGGCTGGTTCGAAGCGGCTGACCTGATCGTTAAAGGCATGGAAGGCGCCATCGCGGCCAAGACCGTGACATACGACTTCGAACGCCTGATGGAAGGCGCTAAGCTGCTGAAATGTTCAGAGTTTGGCGACGCCATCGTTAAACACATGTAAGCGTGTTTGGCGTTTGAATGAGAACGGGAGCCTTAGGGCTCCCGTTTTTTTACTGTTCAAATATGAGTGAGGTGTCGGACAGGCTCACTGCGCGGCGTTAGCCGATTCACGCACGACCAGCACCGGGCAATTGGCGTGGCGGACGACGGCGGTGGCATTGGAGCCGAGGAGATAAGTGATGGCAGAAGGGCGGTTGGAACCCATCACGATAATCTCCGCGTTGAGCGCATCGGCGAGCTCCAGGATCTGATCTTTGGGATCGCCGACGGCAACGTGCGTGGTCACTCTATCTTCAGGCACGCTGAATTCTTTGGCCGCTTTTGCCAGCCCTTCGGTTGCTACCGCAATGATTTCGTCTTTGGTTTCTATCGCCGCCGTGGCGGCAAAGCCGAAAGCGGCATAGGTGGCGCGCGACGGGATCACCGCCAGGAAATGGACGTGGGAGTCTTCGAGCCTGGCGAGCGCGTTGACATGCGGGATGACCTGCTGTGTTAATTCCGGCTCGGTAATATCCACGGGAACCAAAATAGTTTTGTACATACTCCCTCCTTATCGTTTTCAAAAAACTCCACTTATCAGATTATAGCCGTTCGACGTCGGGAAAGGGGAGATCCGTATGGCAAACCTGGCACGTTGTCTGCTGGTAAGGTATGCAGAAATCGCGGTTTCCGCAATAGGTTAGGGAATGTTAGCTCTAGCCGAATATTAGAGGCTAAAATATATAAATCTCTTTAGAGTCAATGCGTTATAAAATGGTGGTGCAGTTAATTTCCCACCTTTTTTAGAGGCTAAGTATATGAATAAAAAGGTCATTACTAAGAAATCAGTCTGACGCTATGCAATGTGCGCAACGAAAAGGCTTACCTGAGCATTCAAGGTATGGGACGTACTGTCACCACAAAAATAGGGAGTCTACAACTTCGAACGCTTAATAGGTGGCGTAATTTTTCATGGTTTGACGATGCTGTCGTTAAGCAAAATTATAAATTTCTTCGCGTTTGAATGATGACAGGGATATAAGACTCTTTTCTGGGAACTATTTATCTATATCTTAGGTGAGTTGAATTTATTAAAAATATGACCATGGAAGCATTAAGTTTAATCATAGTGTGCAAGAAAACAATCTTTAATTTGTTATTTATTCTGATTTTTTGAGAAATAAGATGTTTGAGATTAAGTATCTGGTGATAAATTCATTGAAAGATGTTAGGTGTTAGGTTTAATTATTTAATGGTATCGAAAGATATGTCGAGATGGTATATACTAAAGCACTGGAAAAGATGTTTCTACTAAGATGCAGATAAAACAAAGCCGTAAGGTTATGAAAATGAAAGACATTGATGTTAGAGAAGCCGTGCATAAGAAAGTGTTGAAGGATCATCACAAGAATCCAGATACGCTGATTATTGATGAATTTAACATCAGTTTGGGTTCTGCACGAGCAGATATAACCGTTATAAATGGCATTTTACATGGATATGAACTTAAAAGTTCGAAAGATACCCTAGAGCGCTTGCCAGGACAAATTACGCATTATTCATCTATAATGGATAAGGCTACGCTAGTTGTTGCTGAGAATCATATGGATGAAGCTATAAATTTGTTACCAGATTGGTGGGGGGTGAAAATAGTCATTCAAGGTAATAGAGGTGGAATTAATTTTTTATCACATCGAGCTGATAAATTTAATCCAATTGTTAATGAGTTGGCGTTGGCTCAACTCTTATGGAAAGAAGAATGCCTTTGCGTACTTGATAGAATGGGGCTTGCAAAGGGGAATAGAAGCAAACCCCGTTTTGAACTTTGGCAGATATTAGCTGAATGCACTCCATTAAGAATGTTAAAGTTAGAGGTCAGGATGGCACTAAAAAATAGAATTGCATGGAGAGATCAAGGTCGTGCCGGAAAATGTGCTGAATAGTTAGCCAGTTGTTGTACAACCATCGTAAAATGATGTGTATGTGCAACTTTTCTCCATTCCTTCGAGCCTCCAGATGAGTTTATACCATGGGCTCGGTTAAATATATAATTATCTCCCCAGCTGAAGTTTTGACCATAGTAAAACTGTGAGCTTATTAAAATATTACATAAATTTTGCGTTTGTCCCCATCCGTTACCTTTCACTGCCGTACCTTTTACAAATATCCACGAATCGCTGTTTGAATATCTTACAGCTGCATATTGCGACATAAACCGGGGATCTATGCTAGTAATTGTTGAACTAGCAGTAGGATAATCGCTAAAGCTTGGAGTGAAAGTAAGTTGGCCTGTTTGAATTATATCGATCCAAAGTTGCCACTCCTCTCGGCGTAGCCTATATATTTGATGCTGTGGAATTCCAGCTTGTGAATTTGGGTAGCATGTACTAGATAATATTATGTTTCTCCAATGTGCCATGTTTATAATAAATTGACAAGATTGCAAGGTTTGCTGTTTTAAACTATCAGTCACTTGCTGAATATCGCCTAGGTCAATAATTATATCTACTAGATTGGTGGGTGTGTCTAAATCAGACACTAGCTGATTCAAATAATGTAAGTTTGAAAAGTTAACTGTTACTGCAACACCATTGGTTTTATTTCTCATAACTGATTGAAAATAGTTATGAGAATAATTAGGTGATATAACGGGTATTAACTCTTTATTATGCTGTTTAGCACTAACTACACACATATCTAAAGGATGATGATGTTGTGTGCCATGAGAGTCTAGTTCACTAACGTCCAACAATATTGGTCTTTCAGGAGACCAGCTTAGGGCTAGGTTACTGCCGAAGTCAATCAAATAGTCAGACAGTGTTTTTTTGTAACAATCATTCTCAAAATCCCAGTCAATATCCAAAACTTTAATTATTGGGGTTATACCATCTAGGGTTGCTTGATCTATTTCCCTTAAGGATTCATATTCTGCCGGTTTCCACTTAAGTTGAGGATAATATTTGTGTGAGCTCATAGTATACCCTTATTTGTTTCCTTTCATTATGGTGATTTTTGATTTTAATTGTATTTTGCTTTTAGCTTCAATAAGAATAATTAAAATTATTGTGAACCCGATCAAATTATGTGTTTTTTGTGATGATATAGTTTGAGTTTAATTAATAACGCATGGTTAATGCTGGTTGGCTTATTTTTTTTAATTAAATTATATTTTTGTACGTGCTGAATTGTACAGGATGGATATAAATATGAAAATAACGCATTCAGGCTATAAAACCGGCGTTGCCACAGTATTGGCGGCGATGACCGCGCTGGCATTAACGGGGTGTGCCAAGAGCACGGCCCCCAGCCAAACCGATCCGGTAAATAAAGAGGTTGACGATCTTTTCACCAACCTTGGCGACCCAAAGACGCCGGCACCGGGAAAAGAGAAAGAACACTATATCGCCCAGTTGCAGGCCGCGATTCAAAGCCATTTGAAAGATGCCGAAGCCTACTCAGGCAAGCGTTGCACATTGAGCATCAAGCTGGCGCCGGACGGTATGCTGATCAGCATTCGGGCTGAGCAAGGGGAACCGGAACTTTGCCAGGCCGCGATCAAGGCAATCACCAATGCGCGTCTGCCTAAGCCGCCAACGGCCGCGGTTTACGAAGCGGTCAAAAGCAGCGCGTTGGAATTTCGCCCGCAGTGAATAAACAGCGCTGTTTCCGTGCAACGCTATCCCGGTCAAGGCCGGGATTTTTTATTGCCGTCACCCTGCGTTAATTGGTGAGAATCACTAAAGCCCTTGATGAAGGGTGACGATAACCCTTAAAAATCCTGATTATAAAAGAGTGGCCATGCGTTTTTTCTGGGTCAACATTGGTGGCAGCGTCGCGGAAGTTTTTAAGGGCGAATTCCTGTGGGCGCCGCAATATGGAATAAATAAGACTGGGAACATGTTTAAACCTGCCGGGTGGGAAACGGTCAAAAAAGTCAAAGAGGGTGACCTGATTTTTTGCCACAAGGGTAGGAAGATCATCGGCGTGGCGACAGCGGTACGCGATGCTTACTCTGCACCGCGGCCTGAGCATCGGGTCGCGGGACCGCCGCATATTGCGGGTACCCAAGTCGATTTGGAACTGACGCGTCTTGAACTACCTATTGATGTTTCCCTTTTTAATCAAGCGTTCACACGCATGCACAACCAGGCTTGCCTTCCGCGCGTTTTTAATAAGAAAGGCGGATGCACCGAAAACTATATGTGCGAGATCCCCGCGCCGGCAGCCGCGTTGATCGCCGGTTTTCTCTCGGAAAATCTCTCTATCAACTTCCATGCGGATACCGTCGAAATCACCAGAGAGGTCGGTGGTGAGCAAGAAAGGGTGATTCAGGCGCGGATTGGGCATGGTCCCTATCGCGATAAAATGTTTAAGCGGTGGGGAAACCGGTGCGCCGTCACGGGGATTGCGGAGCCGTCCATTCTCATTGCCTCTCACATCGTTGCCTGGTCGATTGCGACCCCAGAAGAAAAAGTGGATCCGCACAATGGTTTGCCGTTAATCCCCAATCTGGACAAGCTGTTCGATCGAGGCATGATCAGTTTTGCCGATGGCGGACGTTTGCTGTATTCACGGACGATGAGCGGTTTGCTATGTGAGCTGAGGATCCCGTTGGACGCCAATATTAGCGGGTTGTCTGAAAAGAACAGAGCATACCTGCAACGGCATCGAGTGAAGTGGGGGTTTGAAACTGTGCCCTGATGCAGGTTTGCCAAATCAGAGCCGGGGCTCTTACCGATACATCATCGCGCTCACGCGTTCGCTCCGATCTTTAAAACCGTTGCTGCGCATCGTGACCACATAGTAGCGATAGTGATGTTTCTGTGCGTATTCGCGCACCAGATCTTCGGCGAACAGGCCGCTGAAGGTGACGGTGGTGACGAACGTCAGCCCTTTCACTTCGTAGGTGCTGATCTCCTGCGGGGCGCCGATATACGGCGGCGGGAACACGGTCTTGTGGAACTGGCAGCCCGCCAGCAGCAGGGTAAACAGCAGGGCGGCGGAGATTTGCGGTATTCTCATCGGGAAAAGCTTTCCTTCCTTGGCGTGTGTTTTAGTAACTCTATAATAGGATTACAAAATTCGGCGAGGATGTAAAAGTTATCCCGCTTCGGTTGCCGTTTCGTTGAAGCGGTGTCGCCGTATCCATCAGCATGAGGATTAAAACATGTTTGTTCGCCAGGCCACTGACAGCGATGTCGCAGCCCTGATCGCCCTCGACAGCGTCGCCGAACACGAACCGCAGCGCGCGGCGCAGATCCGGGCCTGGTGCGGGCAGGGGGAGTGCTATCTTGCCAAGGAACAGGACGTGGTGATGGGCTATGGCGTACTGCACTATCACTTCTTCGGCTGCGGCTTTATCGAGATGCTGATGGTCGGAGAGCGCTATCGCCGCCGGGGCGTCGGGCAGGCGTTGATTACGGCATTGAAGTCCCATTGCCGAAACCCGAAGCTGTTCACTTCCACCAATCGTTCCAACCTGCCGATGCAGCGGCTGCTGCTGAACGCCGGATTTGTCGCCAGCGGCCAGATTGACAATCTCGATGACGGCGATCCGGAGCAGGTCTTTTTTATCCCGCTGCGCTAATACAACCGGACATCGACCGCCTGCTGTTGCAGCCAGGTGCTGACGTAGCCATAAGCGGCATAGAAGGCCAGCAGCGCGAAGATCAGCACCGAAAGCGAGGCCAAAAATTTGACGTCGCCGTGCTTCGAAAGCTGGTAAGCGCAAGAGATAAAGGCCAGCAGGCACAGCAGGGTGAAGGCGATGGCCAGCGTGGCGTAGAAAATAAGCATAACGAAACCCGTTCTTCCTTGTGAGCCTGGCAAGGATACCACAGACAAAAAAAAGGGGCCCAAACGGGCCCCTGCGTGATTCGCTGCGGGAGGTTTACTCCAGCGCGTCGGGATGGTTTTTGCCTTCCTCGATAAACTCTTCGTCGATCTCTTCGATGTTCTCCTCGCTGTCGCGGCCGGACAGGATGTTCCAGCAGGCGATGAACAGCGCGGCGATCAAGGGGCCGATGACGAAGCCGTTGATGCCGTAAATCTCCATGCCGCCCAGGGTGGAGATCAGGATCAGGTAGTCCGGCATTTTGGTGTCTTTGCCCACCAGCAGCGGGCGCAGGATGTTGTCCACCAGGCCGATCACCACCACGAAGAACACCACCAGGAAGATGCCTTTCCACAGCATGCCGGTGGCGAAGAAGTAGATCACCGCCGGCACCCAGATGATGGCGGAGCCCACGGCCGGGATGATCGACAGGAACGCCATCAGCGCGCCCCACAGCAGGCTGCCGTCGATGCCGGTAAAGTAAAACGCCAGCCCGCCGAGCGCGCCTTGCACCACGGCGACCACCACCGTGCCCTTGACGGTGGCGCGGGAAACGGCGGCGAACTTCACGAACAGGTGGTGTTTCACGTGCTGGGAGAGCGGCAGCGCTTCGAGCGCCAGGTTCACCAGATAGGGGCCGTCTTTCAGCAGGAAGAACAGCAGGTAGAGCATCACGCCGAAACCGACGACGAAGTTGAAGGTGCCCTTGCCGATCAGGAACACGCTGCCCGCCAGATATTGCCCGCCCTTGAGCGCCACCTCGGAAAGCTGCTTTTGGATCTCGGCGGCGCTGTTGAGGTTATGCTCCGCCAGGAAGCGCTGCGCCCAGCCGGGCAGGTGGCGCATAAAGTCCGCCAGCATGGTCGGCAATTGGCTGTTGTTGGTCTGCAGCTTGGTGTAGATCACGTTGAATTCCATCGCCAGCGACGAGGCGATGATCGCCAACGGCGTGAACACGATCAGGCAGATCAGCGCCACCGTTAGCAGCGACACCACGCCGTTGCGTTCGCCGACGTACTGCTTCAACTTCTTTTTCACCGGATGGAAAATCACCGCCAGAATAACCGCCCACAGCACCGAGGAGTAATAAGGCCCCAGCACGTCGAGAAAGGCGGCGGTAACGATGAACAGGATCAGAATAAAGAATCCCTTGGAAATGCCTTTAGACATCATAGTCGTCCCTCAAAAGATGAATTTTCAGCATAGATGAACTGAATGAAAACAACACTATCATTACCTTTGCTTATCCGGTAGGGGATTTTTAGTGGCGTATTCCATAGGGTTATTAAGGGCAAGGCGGGCGCCGCATGGTGAACAGGCGGCGGCGAGAGAAAAGAAAGAGGGCTAAATAATTAAATAAATTTATCGATTGTGTTTCATTTTGTGAGCCGCACTTGCCGCCTGCGCCAGGCTTTCCTAGTTTTTAGGAGGGCGGCCGTTCGCCCGATATCACGAAGGAGTATGCAAATGACTGAACACAAAAGACTTGCCGTTATCGAAAAGGTGCTGCTGATCGCTTTCGCCGGCGTGCTGGTTTATCTTGCCACGACCGGCGCCTTGTCACTATCGGGCCTTGATCACCACTGGCCTTATCCTTCGCGCTAAGCGTGCTTGGTCTCATCATGCAGGCCCGATAACGATAATGAGCGGCTGTACCCTACGACACGAGACTCACAGCATCAATCATCCGTTATTCGCCTCGTTCTTTGGCGCGCAGGGCGGTGACGCTCTCTCCGCCGACGCCCCAGTTGTCGGTGGCCACCTCGTCAATCACCACGAAAGTGGTGTGGCGTGGCTTATTCAGCACCCGCTCCAGCAGCGTGGTGGCTCCCTCGATCAGCATGCGCTTTTGCGCGGCGCTGACCCCTTCGTCGGTCACTTTAATGTTGACGTATGGCATGGCGTTTTCCCCCGGTTTCACCAGACCCCGGCGGTGGCGCTGCCGTCAACCGCGAGCGCCGCGCCGGTAACGAAATGGGCGTCGGTCAGATACAGCACCGCATCGGCGGATCTGGCCCGGCACGATTGCATTCAGTATGCGTTGCCCAGCACCGGCAGAAAAACCGCCTGGACGTTTAAGATTCAGGGCGAAAATAGCAAAGTGGACACTGCCGGACGCTGGCTTTGCCAGGAAGATTACCTCGCTACGCTGACGCTGGTGAAAAGCGGTGCCGGACTGATGCAGGTGTATCGCTTTACCGTCGAACAAGATTTGAGCAACGGGGCGCTGGTCGAGGTTTTGAAAGATTATGCCGGCGCCTCGCGCCCCTTCATCCTGCTTTACCCTTATGCGCGCTTTGTCCCGCTGAAGGTGCGGAAATTCATCGATTTCCTGACGGAAGCGTAGCCGCCAGCGCCAATACGGCTCCTGACACCGCCGCCGCGAGCACCAGCCACGCCGGGGCCGCCCAGCCGGCCGCGGCCACGATGGCGCTCAGCGCGACCGGGCCGATCACCTGGCCGAGGTAGTTTCCCTGCATCACCAGCCCGAGGCTCAGCGGCAGCAGCGTCGGTTCCGGCGTCGCCGCCGGCGTGGCGGCTAGAATGGTGGCGGGCAGCATGCCGGCGATGGCGCAGAACAGGAAGCACAGCGGGATAAGCAGGCCGTTGGGCGTCATCGGCAGGAAAATGCCGACGCCGAAGACCCCGATAAACAGGCTGGTGGCGGCGAGCAGCGTTCTGGCGGGCAGCCCGCGCGACAGCAGCACGCCGGCGGCGAGGTTGCCGATGATGTTGGCCGCCACCGCCGCCGCGCTGATGCCGCCGGCGGCCGCGAGCGACAGGCCGATGCGCTGCATCAGAAAGATCGGCAAAAAGGTCATCACCGAGAAAAACTGCAGGTTGTAAGCGGTGAACATCAGCGCCAGCAACAGCGGCTGGCGCGCCCGCAGCATCGCGCCCAGCGCTTGCCGCAGCGGCGACGGCGGAACGTGCGCCTCGGCGGCGCGGCGGGACGTAGTCAGCGGCAGCAGCAGGGCGGCCAGCAGCGTCAACGCCGCACCGGCCTGCCAACTCTGTTGCCAACCGGCGAGATGGGGGCCGAAAAACAGTGAAATGGCGATGCCCGCTGGCATGAAGGTGCTCCAGATGCCGAACACCAGGTTGCGCTGCGCCGGGGCGACGATGCGGTTCAGCACCGCCGGTGAGGCGACCACCACGATCACGAAGCCGAGGCCTTCGACAAAGCGGCTGACAATCAACCCGCTGAAGTCGTGCAGCGTGGCGCCGGCGAAGCTGGCGGCGCTGATGATCAGCAGCCCGAACGCCAGCAGGCGCCGATCGCCCCAGCGGCGCACCAGCAGTCCGGCGGCGATGCCGCCGAACACCCCGACGAAAGGAAAGGCCGAAATGACCCAGCTTAGCGTCTCCAGTGAACGGCCAAACTCGGCCTGCAGCGCCGGCAACGCGATAGTGGCCTTACCCACGTGCAGCGCCGCCGCGATGCCGGCGAACAGCACGTTGATGACGGCCAGCCAGGGCGTGGCGGCGGGGAGAACGCGGTCGATGGCGTCCGGTTTAATCGCGGTCATAACACTCTCCGGTGGCGGCAACGCCATCACTATGCCTCTGCGCTACAGCAAAGGCCGTTCAAATGCTGCGCTATCACGTGGGGAAACTGTTCATTTCGAGCTTTATTTTGCGCGCCTCGTTGTTTGGTTCGCCAGCGTGCCGCCCGGCGTGGACGCGGGTCCCCCCGCAGCGGTTTACTGTTCCGGCACGCAGCAGGCGTGTTGAATTCATTTTATAAGGAGCAGTGTATGTCAGAGATGATGAACGAGAGTGGGGCGTCGGCCATTGAATGGAGCTATGGCGGCCGGGGTGACGATATCAGCAGCAGCCTGAGCCTCGACACGGTTGAGGAACAGCCGCAGGGTTTCTTGATGACGGTCGATCGGCCGGTGCAGATCTTTAAAGAAGCGCTGTCGCCGATGATGGCCTTTGTCACGCTGCTGCGCCCGCTGTACGCCAAGACGAGCGAAGGCTTCCAGTATGTGCCGGTTTCCAACCCCTGGACCGACGTGCAGCGCCTGCCGGCCAGCGCAGGCTATTTGGGCGTACAGGTCAACGCCGGGCTGTTCTTCCATGGCGCCAAGCCGACGCACTATAAAGACCGCGACGGTCAGATGAAACCGATCGACGGCGGCACGCTTTTGCAGAACATCACCGTGCTGCATCAGGTGGCGCAGCCGCTCGGCCCGGGTGAAGGCGCGGTCTGAGCCGGCAGCGTTAGCACGGGGCCGGACGCGGCCCCTTTTCGCGCCTTGAAACCCTGTGCAGCTTGGGTAAAACTGGTTGCCTATTCAAGGAGAAGAGTATGTACAGCGACAACGAGAAAAAGTTTTATATCATCCTCAACCGCAATCACGAACCGGCCACGCTGTTTAACGCTTCCTGCCATCTGACGGCGGGCATCACCGATCTGATCGAACAGCGTGAGTTTCACCACTATCCGAGCAGTCTCGACGGCGTCAGCGCCAACATGAGCCACTACCCGATCGTCATCCTTCAGGCTAAAAACAGCAGCCAGCTCAGCAACCTGATCCTCAAATGCAAGGAGGAGGGCGTGCTGTCCAACTTCTTCACCACCACCATGCTGTCGCACTCCGCCGAGCAGCAGATCGCCGACACCGCCAATACCCCCTACGAGCAGCTGGATTTCGTGGCGGTGGCGCTCTACGGTGACACCGAGCAGCTTAAGCCGCTCACCAAGAAGTTCTCCGTCTACCGTTAATCGCGAACGGCGTCACATCAGGGGCGGCAACGGCTATGATATTTTTCCATCAAATCGTTGATGGAGATGAACATGAGCGGCAAGAAAACCACCATGGCGGCCATCGCCAGAGAGGCGCGGGTCGGCATCGCCACCGTCGATCGGGTGATCAACCAACGCGCGTCGGTGCGGCCCGCCACCCAGCGCCGGGTGATTGAGGCGGCGAAAAAGTTGGGGTTCGCGTTGGAGAAGTCCCACTGCCTGTCGGCGGTGCTGGGCAGGCCGGAGCGCCGCCTGAAAATGGGGTTTATCCTGCTGCGGCGCGAACACTCTTTCTATGCGCAACTGGCTGATGAACTGATGGCGCAAGCGGCGCCGTATCATGAGCCGGGTCAGCCGCCGCAGTTCATCTTCCACTCTCTCAATGCCATCGGCGACACCGCCGCCGCCATTAGCCAATTGAGCCGCCAGGTGGAAGCGATCGGCGTGCTGGCGCTGGATCATCCCCTGATCCACTATGCCGTAGAAGAAGTCGCCCAGGCGGGCATCAACGTTTTCGCGCTGCTATCGGATTTATCGGTGCCCAGCCGCGCCGGCTACATCGGTCTGGATAATCAAAAAGCGGGCCGCACCGCCGGCTGGGCGGTGGATCGTCTGTGCCGGCGTCAGGGCGACGTCGGCGTGATCATCGGCGACAACCGTTTTACTTGCCAGGAAGCCTGCGAGATCGGTTTTCGCTCCTACCTGCGTGAGCAGATGAGCGGCCAGCGTGTGCTGGAACCGGTGCGCAGCCTCGAGGACGCGGAAACGGCGCGCCGGGTCACGCGTGAACTGCTGGCGAACCACCCGGAACTGGCGGCGCTTTACGCGCCGAGCGGCGGTGTGGAGGGCATTATTCAGGCGTTGCGAGAGAGCGGCCGGCAGCGCGACATCACGCTGGTGTGCCACGGCCCGGTGCAGGGCGGTGAAATGGCGCTGCTCGACGGCACGGTGGATCTGCTGCTGTGCCACCGCATTCCCGAATTGGCCGCCACGATCGTCGAGACGTTACTCGCCGCCGATGAACAACCGGGATTACGCCACATCATTAATCGCTTCGATGTGATCACCAAAGAAAACCTCTGACGGCCGCTGAGTGGTGTTCGCCGAGGTCAGGGCGCAGCCAGGTGCTGCCTGAATTTGATTAAAAAATATCAAATAATTTATCAAAAATAGCGCGATCTCTATCAAAAAATAAAATTTTCATTATTGATGATTTTGGAATTTTTGTTTGATACTGCCGGCATTCCCCGCAAAAAAGGAGCCGTCGCCATGACTTTGCCTATCGCCAATGCGCCCTGCAGTTGGGGCGTGGATGATCCGAACAACCCCCATTTGCCGCCCTATGCCACGGTTCTGCAAGAAGCGTCGGCGGCCGGCTACCGCAGCATCGAGCTGGGGCCGTGGGGCTATCTGCCGACGCAGAGCGAGGCGCTGTGTGCCGCGCTGGAGCAGCATCGCCTGTCGCTGGTGGCCGGCACGATTTTTGACGATCTGGTCAGCGAGGCGAACATTGAGCGCCTGCTGGCCCTGACTCATCGGATATGCCGCAACCTCTCGCGGGCGCCCAGGGCGGAGCCGACCGAGGGCGATCGCGCCGCGCCGCCGTTCTTGGTGATTATCGATTTCGGCAATCCGCAACGCGCCAGGTTCGCCGGGCGTTCAGATTTAGCGCCGCGTTTGTCGCAGGGGGAGTGGCAGAGGATGGTCGGGCACATTACGCGCATCAGCGAACTGGCCTGGCGGGAATACGGTGTGCGGCCGGTGGTGCATCCGCACGCCGGCGGCTGCATCGAGTTCGCCGACGAAATCGACCGGTTGGCGGCGGACATTCCGCATCACACCGCCGGATTGTGCCTGGATACCGGCCATCTGTATTACGCCGGGCTGGACCCGGCTGCCTGGCTGCGCAAGCACTTTGATCGTCTTGATTACCTGCACTTCAAAGACGTCGATCCGCAGGTGTTCCGCGAGGTGCTGGCGCGCGGCGTCGATTTTTTCACCGCCTGCGCCGAGGGCGTCATGTGCCCGTTGGGCAGCGGGGCGATCGATTATCCGCAGCTGCGTGCGCTGTTGGCCGAGCGCGGATATCGGGGCTGGATCACTATCGAGCAGGAGCGCGATCCGCGCAATGTGCAGGGCAGCCTGCAGGACGTCGCCGCCAGCTTGCGCTACTTGCGCGGCCTCGGCTTTTAATCAGGAGAAACACGATGATCAACGGCAGCAAACCTTTGGCGAGATCGTTGCGCTGGGGCATGGTCGGCGGCGGTGGCACCAGCCAGATCGGTTACATCCACCGTTCGGCGGCCTTGCGCGACGGCGCGTTTACTCTGTTGGCCGGCGCGTTCGACATTGACGCCGAACGCGGGCGTGATTTTGGCCGGAGTCTGGGCGTGGCGGCGGAGCGCTGTTATGCGGATTATGCCGAGATGTTCCGCGCCGAAGCCGCGCGGGCGGACGGCATCGAAGCGGTCTCGATCGCCACGCCGAACAACACCCATTACGCCATTTGCCGGGCGGCGCTGGAGGCGGGATTGCACGTGGTATGCGAGAAGCCGCTGTGTTTCAGCGTCGAAGAGGCGCAGGCGCTGGCGGCGCTGTGCGAGCGGCAGCGCAAAGTCATCGGCGTGACCTACGGCTATGCCGGGCACCAGATGATTTTGCAGGCCCGGCAGATGATTGCCGATGGCCGGCTGGGGGAAATTCGGCTGGTGAATATGCAGTTCGCCCACGGCTTTCACGCCGCGCCGGTGGAGCAGGATAATCCCAGCACTCGCTGGCGGGTCGATCCGCGCTTTGTCGGCCCCAGCTATGTGCTGGGCGATCTGGCAACCCACACGCTGTTCCTGGCGGAAACCATGGCGCCGCAGTTGAAGATCCGGCGGCTGATCTGCAGCCGGCAAAGCTTTGTGCCGTCGCGCGCGCCGTTGGAGGACAATGCCTATGTGCTGATGGAGTATCACAACGGCGCCGTCGGCTCCGTGTGGGCTTCGGCGGTCAACTGCGGTTCGATGCACGGCCAAAAGGTGCGCATTGTCGGTGAAAAGGCCAGCCTGGAGTGGTGGGATGAACAACCCAATCAGCTGCGCTTCGAAGTGCAGGGCGAGCCGGTGCGGATCCTGGAGCGCGGCATGCCGTATCTCGCCGCGTCGGCGCTGGCGGACGATCGCATCGGCGGCGGCCATGCGGAGGGGCTGTTTGAAGCCTGGTCGAATCTCTACCGCCGCTTCGCGCTGGCGATGGACGCCACCGATCGGCGCGACGCAGCCTTCCTGGCCGACTTCTGGTACCCGGACGTGCAGGCCGGCGCGCTGGGCGTGAAGTGGGTGGCGCGCTGCGTGCAATCCGCCGAAACCGACGCCGGCTGGGTCACCTTCGACTGAGCGAGCGATTCGCTCAGACGCTGGCCCCGTCGTAGCTGTGGATCTGTAACGCATCCAGCGCGACGTCCGGCACGCAACGCAGGTTAACGGCGCACATCGCGGCGCCGTCTGGCGCGGTGCCGTAGGCGAAGGGCTGGGCTCCGCAGACTCGGCAGAACTGATGGCGGATCCTGTGGTGATTGAAAGTGTAGGTGCTGAGCTGGTCTTGACCGCTGTTGAGCGTGAAAGCGCTGATGGGGAAGAACGACAGCAGCAGCCCTTTGCGGCGGCAAATCGAACAGTTGCAGCTGAGGGCTTCGGTCGGCAGTTCGGCGTCCACGGTAAAGGTGACGGCGCCGCAGTGGCAGCTTCCCTGGAATGACATGGCGATGATCCTGTAACAGGGGAGAGTGTTTGCCCAGTATAGTGCAATTTATCGTCACTCGGCCGCGCCCGGCCTGGTTTCCTTAGTAAATGCACGGTTTTCTGGTAGGTTAGAGGTTAACGTCATCAAAAGGAGATCGCGATGTTAGAACATTACTATCCGGCCAATATGGGCGCCGAACCGGTCACGGACGAACAGCACAAACGGCTGGTGGCGGTGCAGGCGGCGCTGGAACTGATCAAGGCCACGCTGTCGGATACCAACGACGGCAACGGCGTGGACTTCCAGCTGAAGGCGGCGGAAAAGCACATCGGCCCGATGGCCGACGCCATTCAGGAAGCCCTGAAGTAACGGTTCGCCGTCACGTCAACCGCCCGTCTCGGGCGGTTTTTTTTTGCGCTGATTACTGCGATTTTTTTAGTGGCGCATTGCCTTTTTCCCGGCTGGTGCCGTGAGCGGCGCGATCTTACTCTAGCGATCCGAGTCCTCATCAGGGTCATGCTCATGTTCCGCTTCAGCTTCTTTTCTTTCTTATTGCCGCGCCGCCGACGCGTCACCCAGTTGGCCGGCGCAGCGCTGTTGTTCAGCGGCGTTATGCAGGCGCAGGCCACGCAACGCATCGAGTTTTCGCCGGACCCCGCCGGCGCCTACCCTGAGGGCATCGCCTGGAATGCACGCGCCGGTGCGTTCCTGATTTCCTCTCTGCGCAGCGGGCAGCTTGGCTTGGTCTACCCGGATGGCCGCTATCGGCGGTTTTCCACCGGCAAGGGGCTTATCACCACCTCCGGCATGCTGGTGGACGCCGAGCGCAACCGGGTGCTGGTGTGCAACGAAGACGTGGGCGTGTCCCGCAACTCTGCCGCTGGCACGCGCAATCGCGTGGCGCAGGTGCTGGAGTTCAATCTCGATACCGGCGCGCTGCAGCAGACGTACGATCTTTCATCGCTAAGCCATGGGTCGACGCTGCCCAACGATCTGACGCTCGACGCGCAGGGCAATATTTACGTGACCGACAGCTTCCAGCCGCAGATTTACAAGATCGACCGGACAACGCGCCAGGCGTCGATTTTGGTGCGCTCAGCGCGCTTGATGCCGGCCGACGCACCCGCCGCTGCGCAGGGCACGCGGCCTTATCTCAATGGCGTGGTGTATCACCCGGATGGCTACCTGATTGCCGCGGACTACACCCGCGGGCTGCTGTGGAAGGTGACGTTGGAGAACGCGCCGGCGGTCAGTGAAATCAGGCTGCCGCAGCGGCTGAAAGGGCCGGACGGGCTGCGGCTCAAAAATGCCCATGAATTGGTGATCGTACAGTCTTTTCCGGATGAAAAGGGGAGCATGTCCGGCGACGTGTCACTGCTCTCCTCGACCGACGGCTGGGCCAGCGCGCGTATCGCTGCGGTCGCCGCGTCGCCGGGATTGGATGGGCCGACCGGCGCCGCGCTGCGGGATGGCGAGGTGTGGGTCGTCAACTCCCGTTACCCCCGGCTGTTTGCCGACGTCGCTCAGGCGGAAAGTACCAAGACGTTCAGTATCGTCAAGGTGGCGTTCGAACCGGCCGCGGCGGATGGCCGCTGATCGACGGCGATTGCCAACCGCGCCGGAATAGGATTAAATGCGCACTGACTGTATAAATAAACAGGTGTGCTGCGATGAGTCTGATGTTGAAGGGTGAAAAGATTGACCGTAACCGCTTTACCGGCGAGAAGATTGAAAACGGCAGCTTTATGCTGTGCGATTTTTCGGGCGCCGATCTGACCGGTACCGAGTTTATCGGCTGCCAGTTTTACGATCGCGACAGCCGACAGGGCGGCAATTTCAGCCGCGCGATACTGAAAGACGCCAGCTTCAGAAGCTGCGATTTGTCGATGGCCGACTTCCGCCATGCCAGCGCTCTGGGGGTGGAGATCCGCGAATGCCGCGCGCAGGGCGCCGATTTTCGCGGCGCCAGCTTTATGAACATGATCACCAGCCGCACCTGGTTTTGCAGCGCCTATATCACCAAAAGCAACCTGAGCTATGCCAACTTCGCCAAGGTGGTGCTGGAGAAATGCGAGCTGTGGGAAAACCGCTGGCACGGCGCGCAGGTGCTCGGCGCCAGTTTCAGCGGTTCCGATCTGTCCGGCGGCGAATTCTCCGGTTTCGACTGGCGTGCCGCCGATGTCACCCAGTGTGATTTGAGCAACGCGGAACTGGGCGAGTTGGATTTGCGTACCACCGATCTGCAGGGCGTCAAAATGGACAGCCACCAGGCCGCGCAGCTGCTGGAGCGGCTGGGGATCGCAATCATCGGCTAAGGGAATGGCTAACGCGACGGTTGGGCAAATAAGCGATTGGAGGCTTTCTCTGCGTCCACGGGAATACGGCGTTGCATTACCGGGATAGTGAAGCGGGGATCCTGTGAGAGGTGGCGAGCCTGCTCGTTGAGCGGCACGACGGCGATCGCCAGATTGTCGTTGGCCTGCATGACGCCTTCCTGTTCGAACAGGGCGAACACCGGCGTGTCGCGCGCGTTACCCAATGAGCAAGCCGAAATCCAATAGTGCCCGTCTTGGGCAAATTTACACTGCGCCGTTTGCGGGCTAATTGCGCTGATTTGTTTGGCAATCAAGGCATTCGCGTTTTCCACATAGCTTGGTGGTGCCGGCTGGCAGCCTGCCAAACTGAGCGTCAGTGCAGCTAGCGTCAGTGTTCTTTTGCCCATCATAGCCATCCTTGAGGTCATTTCCTGTAAAGTAAAATAATTATCCTAACAACGATAATGCACCAGTGTCGAGAACAGATTGATTTATTAAGCTTTTGTTTCTCTTTCATGACGATTAAGCGGTTTTCTTCAGTGTTATAGCAGGGAGTGGTTTCGCGTGAAGGGAAGAGCAGAACGCGGAATCGGCGGCTGTTTGCGCGTTCATGATCGGCCCCGGCGCGGCGAGTCCAATCGTTCGTTATTTTTCACCCCGAACGCCGCGCAGATAACCCTGAGCTGGCGGCAGATGCAGGCGGTCCTTTGCGGTAATAAATTTATGAGCCATATGAATATAATTTAAAATATATCTTGCTTAAATAATTTAGCTGTGTGTAAATAGCGTCATCGGTTTGTAGTTCAGACCTTATGAAAGCAGTTTTAGTAAAGCAGTTCTCAGTATTAGCGATATCCCTCAGATACCTCTTCTTCCGCGAATTCTCTTCTCTAGTGCCCCATAAGTTTCCAATAAAAACAGACCTCTATCGCCCTATGGCGTCGCAAAAATATAAAGGAAATATCTCTATGACCAATAAAATGACGGGTTTGGTAAAATGGTTTGATGCAGGTAAAGGCTTTGGCTTTATCACCCCGGCAGACGGTGGCAAAGACGTGTTTGTACACTTCTCCGCTATCCAGAGCAACGATTTCAAAACGCTGGACGAAGGCCAACAGGTTGAGTTCACTATCGAAAATGGCATGAAGGGGCCTTCTGCCGGCAACGTGGTCGCGTTATAATTTTCGGCCGAGGTGCAATTTCTTACGACAGCGATGATGGTTTAAGCCGGAGCAGTTAAGCAATGAAATCCTCAGCCTGAATAAACTCCGGGTTTGCCCGGAGTCTTTCTCGATACGTCATTAGCTCAGCAGGAAGAGCGGCAGCGAAATTATTCGTTGGCGGACTGGGGTTCGATTCCTCGATGACGTCCAATAATTAATGATTATTGGCAACAGAAAAACAGATTGCCGCAGAATTAATAACGCCGCGTTTCAGTCTATTTTTCTGTTGTGAAAAAGTCGCGCTTAGGCTGCGTAATGTTGGAGTGTGGGATGGACGCTTACGCCATAACATGACAGCCGGGAAAGTCACCGGCACACGATTAATAGCCCCGGCCTTGGCCGGGGTTTTTTATGCCCGCGATCTTAACGCTGCGAGTCCAGCAGTTCGTTGTTTTTCACCACGTCCTGCGCCTTGAGGTAGCTCTCGATCAGCAACTGATAGGCTGGGAAGATTTTGGTGTAAACCTCGGCCCATTGCTGAGCGTCGGCGCGGTTCCAGCTGCCCTGCAGCTCCGAGGCCACTCCGGCGGTGTCGATCGGCACCACGCCGGCCTGCACCACGCGCGCCAGGGTGATTTCCTGCGCCATTTTTGAGTAGGTGCCGGAGGCGTCGATCACCGCGAAAACTTTATAGCCTTCGGCCACTGCGCTGATGGACGGGAAGGCCATGCAGACGCTGGTGATGGTGCCGGCGATGATCAGGGTCTTTCGGCCGGTGGCCTTGACCGCCGCCACAAAGTCCGGGTTGTCCCAGGCGTTGATTTCCCCTTTACGGGCGACGTATTGCGCGTGCGGCGCATTCTGGTGAATTTCCGGGATCAGCGGGCCGTTGGGGCCCTGCGGTACCGAGGCGGTGGTGATCACCGGCAGTTTGCTTAGGGTGGCGATGCTGGCCAGGGCGGCGGCGCGGGCGCGCAGTTCGGTCATCGGCATATCGGCGACGGTCTGGAACAGGCCGCTCTGGTGGTCAATCAAGAGCATGACTGCGTCATTAGCATCAATAACAGGACGCTGGCCGTTGAAGTTGGCTGGAGTGCTCATGGTGTTTTCCTTTTCTCGTCGTGAGGTCAGTAGGTATCTTCTTTGATTGATAAGGCTGAAACTCAGCACTTGCATACAGTGTAGAGCCGAGAGAGAAATCCGGTAGAGCCTGAAGTCGGGATGCATCGTTCCATAAATGGAACGACACTGCAGCAGGCGAGGAGGCCGGCGCTGGGCTAAACTTAAGGTGCATGAGAAACATGCGGCAAGGAGCGCCATCCTGTTTACGGATCTGACGAGGAGGGCCGCCATCATGGCTTATCGGCATATCGTTGTCGCCACGGATCTCAGCGAAGACGCCGAGTTCCTGCTGGGCAAGGGCGCCAGACTGGCCGCCGCGCTCAATGCCAAACTTTCCCTGATCTATATCGACATTCATCGCGCCGGTTATTACGTCGATCTGGGCGTGGGAGATTACAACTACACCGATCGCACATTTTCGGAGCGGGTGAAGAATATGCTCAATGCGATCAAAGGGCAGTCGTCCTATCCGGTCGAAGAGGTGATCGTCAGCCGCGGCGCGTTGACGGAAGAGCTGAACCGGGTGGCGAAGGAAAAAGGGTTCGACCTGGTGATCTTCGGCCACCACCACGATGTCTGGAGCCGGCTGGTTTCTTCGGCGCGCCAGGCGATCAACGAACTGAACGTCGATCTGCTGGTTGTCCCCATCGAGAAAAAATAGTCGCGGCCGCCTGCGGGCGGCTGCCGTTTTCCATTCGTATCGCTTTTCTCTGGGTGAAGATAACCGCATACCTGCAATAATCCCGCTTGCTGACAATCCGCCCGAAAAATAGTGACTGACCGCAATTTTATTTTCTCCATCAATATGTTGGCCAAAATCCGATAAAGGTTAATCCAGCGCATTGAAATCACTGCCATACCTCATTTGGGTTAATAAACCGCACGTTTTGACTGGCTCTCCGCGGAGGGGCGCCTTATCCTCGGGGTAATGAGATTTGTATGACTTATATAAATACGTTCACATGGAGGAGGTCTCATGCGTTTTGACAATAAAGTCGTGGTTATCACCGGTGCAGGCAATGGCATGGGGGAAGCGGCGGCGCGGCGTTTCTCAGCCGAGGGCGCGATCGTGGTGCTGGCCGACTGGGCCAAGGAAGCGGTAGACAAGGTCGCCGCTTCGCTGCCGAAGGGCCGAGCGATGGCGGTGCATATCGATGTGTCCGATCACGTCGCGGTTGAAAAAATGATGAACGAGGTGGCGGAAAAACTGGGCCGCATCGACGTCTTG
Organism: Serratia sp. JKS296; assembly: GCF_900215445.1. Taxonomy (NCBI): domain Bacteria; kingdom Pseudomonadati; phylum Pseudomonadota; class Gammaproteobacteria; order Enterobacterales; family Yersiniaceae; genus Serratia; species Serratia sp. JKS296. The sequence continues at coordinate 2,956,655 of NZ_OCMX01000001.1, read as the reverse complement.
CTGAACAATGCCGGCGTGCATGTGGCGGGCAGCGTGCTGGAAACCAGCATCGACGACTGGCGTCGCATCGCCGGGGTTGATATTGACGGCGTGGTGTTCTGCTCCAAATTCGCCTTGCCGCACCTGCTGAAGACCAAGGGCTGCATCGTCAATACCGCGTCGGTGTCCGGCCTGGGCGGCGACTGGGGCGCGGCCTATTACTGCGCGGCGAAAGGCGCGGTGGTCAACCTGACGCGCGCCATGGCGCTCGATCACGGCGGTGACGGCGTGCGCATCAACTCGGTCTGCCCGAGCCTGGTCAAAACCAACATGACCAACGGCTGGCCGCAGGAGATCCGCGACAAGTTCAATGAGCGCATCGCGCTGGGGCGTGCGGCAGAGCCGGAAGAGGTGGCGGCGGTGATGGCGTTCCTGGCCAGCGACGACGCCAGCTTTATCAATGGCGCCAACATTCCGGTCGATGGCGGGGCGACCGCCTCGGACGGCCAACCGAAGATCGTCTAAGCGTTAACGCACAGGCCCGGCCAGGATGACCGGGCCTGTTGTTTTTAGACGCCGATGCGGTCGCGCAGCGTGTAGTAGGCCGCGCCGATGGCGGTGAACGGGATCTGCAGATTGCGTCCGCCGAAGAACGGCAGGTGCGGCAGTTTGGCGAAGGCGTCGAAGCGTTCGGCGTCGCCGCGCATCAGCTCGGCGATCAGCTTGCCCGCCAGATGGGTGCAGGTCACGCCGTGGCCGCTGTAGCCCTGCATGTAGTACACGTTATTCTCCAGCCGGCCGAACTGCGGCATGCGCGACAGCGTCAGCAGGAAGTTGCCGGTCCAGCGATAGTCGATACGCACCCCTTTCAGCTGCGGGAAGGTCTTCAGCAGCTTCGGCCGGATCAGGTTATCGATATCGTCCGGATCGCGCGCGCCGTACACCACGCCGCCGCCGTACAGCAGGCGATGATCGGCGGTGATGCGGTAGTAATCCAGCAGGTAGTTGCAGTCCTCCACGCAGTAGTTCTGCGGGATCAGCGCCTGCGCGATCTCCGGCGCCAGCGGTTCAGTGGTCACCACCTGAGTGCCGCACGGCATGCTGCGCTTGGCCAGCCGCGGCTCCAGCTTATCGCCCAGATAGGCGTTGCCGGCGACGATGACGAAACGCGCCTTCACCTGGCCGTTGGCGGTGCTGATGAGCGCCGGTTCGCCGTGGCGGATGTTCGTCACCGCCGATTGCTCGAAGATGCGCCCGCCCTGCAGGCGGATCGCCTCGGCTTCGCCCAGCGCCAGATTGAGCGGATGGATGTGGCCGCCGCTGTGATCGAGCAGCGCGCCGACGTAACGATCGCTGGCGATCTCCTGGCGCACCCGGTCTGCGTCGAGCAGCTCAAGCTGGGTATTGCCGTAGCGCTCCCAGTTGCGTTTTTGCTCGATCAGCGCATGGAACTGCTTGTTGTTCAGGGCGGCGAAGATGCCGCCGGGGCGGTAGTCGCAGTCGATGGCGTAGCGGCTGATGCGGCTGCGAATGATCTCCGCGCCTTCGAACATCATGCTGCCGAGCAGGCGGGCGCTTTCCGCGCCGTAACGCTCTTCAATCACATCGATGTCGCGGCTGTAAGAGTTGACCAACTGGCCGCCGTTGCGGCCGCTGGCGCCGAAACCGATGCGCGCCGCTTCCAGCACCACCACGTCGTAACCGGCTTCCACCAGGAACAGCGCGGAGGAGAGGCCGGTATAGCCGCCGCCGATCACGCAGACGTCGCATTCGATCGATTCATTCAGTTGCGGATAGGGCTGATGTGCGTTGGCCGTGGCCGCATAGTAGCTTTTTACGTGTTCAGTCATGAGATAAGCCCTTATTCCAGCGAGATCCAGGTGGTTTTCAATTCGGTGAACTTGTCCAGCGCATGCAGCGATTTGTCGCGGCCGTTGCCGCTCTGCTTGTAGCCGCCGAACGGCACGGTCATATCGCCGTCGTTGTAGTTGTTGACGAACACCGTGCCGGCCTTCAGTTGGCGCGCCATGCGGTGCGCGCGCGCCAGATCGCGGGTCCAGACCGCGGCGCCGAGGCCGTAGTCGCTGTCGTTGGCCAGCTGCAGCGCCTGTTGCTCGTCGTCGAAGGCGGTCACCGCCAACACCGGGCCGAAGATTTCATCGCGCGCCACGCTCATGGCATTGTCCACCTGGGTGAGGATGGTCGGCCCCAGATAGCCGGCGTGGTCGCCCTGCGGATGGTCGCGCCCGTCGAGGAACAGCGCGGCGCCCTGGCTCAGCCCCCGATCGATATAGCCGGCCACTTTCTCGCAGTGGCCGCTGTCGATCAGCGTGCCCATCACCGTGTCGGGATCGAGCGGATCGCCGGGCATGAAGGTCGCCGCGTGTTTGCGCAGCGCCTGCAGGAACGCTTGCTCAATGCTCGCTTCGACCAGCAGGCGAGTGCCGGCGATGCATACCTGCCCCTGATTATAGAAGATGCCGGCGGCGGCGCTGCGGGCGGCCTGATCCAGATCCGGGCAGTCGGCGAAGACGATGTTGGCGCTTTTGCCGCCGGCCTCCAGCCAGACGCGCTTCATGTTCGATTCGCCGGCGTAAATCATCAGCTGTTTCGCCACCAGGGTGGAGCCGGTAAAGGTGAGGGCGTCGACGTCGCGGTGCAGCGCCAGCGCCTTGCCGGCGTCGTGGCCATAGCCGGGCACCACGTTCAGCACGCCGTCCGGCAGTCCGGCCTGCTGAGCCAATTTGCCGAGCAGGATGGCGCTCAGCGGCGATTTTTCGGAGGGTTTAAGCACCACGCTGTTGCCGGCGGCCAGCGCCGGGCCGAGTTTCCAGCAGGCCAGCAGCAGCGGGAAGTTCCAGGGCACGATGGCGCCGACCACGCCGATCGGCTCGCGCTCGATCAGCGCCAGCGCCTCGCGACCGGTGGGGGCGATTTCGCCGTACACCTTATCGATCGCTTCGGCGTACCAGCGGATGCAGCGGATGGCGCCCGGCACGTCGTCGCGCAGGCTGTGACGAATGGGTTTGCCGGTGTCCAGCGTTTCCAGCAGCGCCAGCTCTTCATGATGCTGTTCCATCAGATCGGCGAAGCGCAGCAGCGTGGTTTTGCGCTGCGCCGGGGCGGCCTGGGCCCAGTCGCCGCGTTCAAAGGCGGCGCGCGCCGCGCTGACCGCCCGATCGATGTCGGCGGCTTCGCCGCGCGCGACCTGCGCCAGCTCGCGGCGGCCGGCGGGATCTTCCACGGCGAAACGTTTCCCCGCGGCGGCCGGCTGGTAGCGGCCGTCGATAAACAGCTGGTGCTCAATCTTCAGGGCCTGCGCCCGTTGTTGCCAATACTGCAAATGGTGAAAGTTCATGCCTGGCTCCGTTGATCAGAATGTCGTCGGCGTATGGGCGCTGATAATCCGGCAAATGCGCGCCGACGTGTTGCTGAAACTGTGGGGGATGCCGGTATTGATGGCGTAGCTCTGCCCGGCCAGCAGGTGATAGCTCTGGCCGTTGACCTGCAGCACCACTTCGCCCTCCAGCAGCGTGCCGATCTCTTCCCCTTGGTGTTTGATGCGCTCGCCGGTGGTGGTGCCCGGTTCGTAGGTCTCGATCATCATCGCCAGCGTGCGGTTCGGGTCGCCGTTGTGGATCAGCTTCATCGAAACGCCCTGGCTGCCGATTTCGATCAGGTCGTCGCTGTCTATCACGATCTGCGGCTCAGCCGGTTTTTCCGGCTCGGCGAAAAACGCCGACAGCGACAGACCGTACACCGTCAGCAGCTTTTGCAGCGTGCTGATGGCCGGGCTGACCTTGTCTTGCTCGATAGTACTGATGGCGCTGTGGGTTAACCCAGACAGTTCGGCGACCCGGCGCTGCGACAACCCTAATTGTTGACGGATCTGCGACAGACGTTTTCCCGGTGCCAAGCTGACGTCGCTCATGGGCGTTTTTCCTTTTGATAGTTCCGACAGGCGGTGATGAAACCATCAAACAACAGGCGCGACAGGGCGTACTCGTCGCTGTTCCACTCCGGGTGCCACTGCACGCCGAGCGCGAAGGGCTGATCGCGCACGCTGATCGCCTCCACCAGCCCGTCAGCGGCGTGCGCCTCGATGCGAACGCTCGCGCCCAGGGTTTTGGCGCCCTGGCCGTGCAGCGAGTTCACCCAGAATCTGTTGCAATCCGGTATCAGTTGCGAAAGCAGCCCCCCTTCCTGAACGATGACCTCGTGGGCGGGGGCGTATTGCTGTTCCAGCGGCAGGTCGTGATCTTCACGATGCTCCAGCAGCTCGGGCAGTTCATACAGGCGGCGATGCAGGGTGCCTTGAGTGGCGACCACCATTTCCTGCATGCCGCGGCAAATGGCGAAAAGGGGAATGCGCCTGTCGAATGCCTGGCGGATCAGCGCCAGGCTCAACGCGTCTCGGCCAGGATCGGCGTCAGGCTCATCGCCGTTTTCACCATAAAGGTGCGGCTGCACATTACTGGGGCTGCCCGGCAGCAAAATGCCGTCGAGGCGCGGCAGCAGTTCCGCCAGCATTTCCGGCTCCGCCAGCGCGTGCGGCAGGGCGATCGGCAAGCCGCCGGCGGTGATAACGGCATTCAGGTACTTTTCTTGCAAGGTCTGTGTGAGGTGCCCGTTTAACCTATACCTGCACATGACGACGCCAATGACTGGTCTGTTAAATATATTGTCCATGCTATCCCCTTGGTACGTTCGAAATTATGAACGATAAGCTTCTCCACCGCCGATTTCGTTCAATATTCTATAAATCTAGCAGTCGATTGGGCAATATTCAAACCAAAAGTAACACTTGCAAAACAAATTTGTTTCATCTACGTTTCATTTGTGGGCATTATATTGAACAAGACGGTCAATAAACATCGACGACAGCAAAACACAAACGGCGGGTGAACCATGCAGACCAACATCGTAGAAGTGGAAAACTTTGTTCAGCACAGTGAAGAGAGACGAAGTAGCGCGTTCCAGCGCGAAGTGAAGAAGTATTTGGAACGTTATCCGTTAACCCAACATGTCGACGTACTGTTGACCGATCTGAACGGCAGCTTCCGCGGCAAACGCATCCCGGTCGGCGGCCTGAACAAACTGGAGAAGGGTTGTTACTTCCCGGCGTCGGTATTTGCGATGGATATTCTCGGCAACGTGGTGGAAGAGGCCGGGCTGGGGCAGGAGTTGGGCGAGCCGGATCACGTGTGCGTGCCGGTGCCGGGCACGCTGACGCCGTCGGCGGCGGACCCGCAATATATCGCGCAGGTGCTGCTCACCATGCTGGATGAAGATGGCACTCCCTTTGACGTTGAACCGCGCAATGTGCTGAACCGAGTATGGCAGCGTTTGCGTCAGCGCGGGCTTTCCCCCGTGGTAGCGGTAGAGTTGGAGTTCTATCTCATCGATCGTCAACGCGACGCGGAAGGCTATCTGCAGCCGCCGTGCGCGCCGGGAACCCAGGAGCGCAACACCCAAAGCCAGGTGTACTCCGTCGATAACCTGAACCATTTCGCCGATGTGCTGAGCGAAATCGACGAGCTGGCGCGTTTGCAGGGCATTCCGGCGGACGGCGCGGTGGCGGAGGCGTCGCCGGGGCAGTTCGAAGTCAACCTGCACCATACCGATGATGTGCTGCAGGCCTGCGACCATGCGCTGGCGCTGAAACGGCTGGTGCGCATGGTGGCCGAGAACCACAACATGCAGGCCACCTTTATGGCCAAGCCGTATGAAGAGCACGCCGGCAGCGGCATGCACGTGCACATCAGCATGCTGAATGCGCAAGGCGACAATGTGTTCGCCGACGACGACGGCGAGGATTCGGCGCTGCTGAAACAGGCGCTGGCGGGCATGATCGCCCTGATGCCGTCCTCGATGGCGCTGCTGGCGCCGAACGTCAACGCCTATCGCCGTTTCCAGCCCGGCATGTATGTGCCGACCCAGGCTTCCTGGGGGCATAACAACCGCACCGTGGCGCTGCGCATTCCCTGCGGCGATCGCGACAATCACCGCGTGGAGTATCGCGTGGCGGGCGCCGACGCCAACCCTTATCTGGTGATGGCGACCATTCTGGCGGGCATCGTCTACGGCCTGGAAACCGCATTGCCGCTGCCTGAGCCGGTGACCGGCAACGGGCTGGAGCAGGACGGGCTGCCGTTCCCGATCCGCCAGAGCGACGCGCTGTACGAGTTTGAACATCAGCCGGTGCTCAATGCGTTGCTGGGCGAACGCTTCAGCCATGTCTACCTGGCCTGCAAAACCGACGAACTGGTGCAGTTCGAGCGCCTGATCACCGAAACCGAAATCGAGTGGATGCTGAAAAACGCCTGATCCCGCTCACCCAACGACTACCGCGCGCGCCCGGCGCATTTCATCGGCTCTCCTGTAGCCGGTGAGGCTGCGCGCTGCGGTACAGCATTTCTTCTATCACGGCGTACAGGACGCCGACGAGGAAATAACCATGACTCAGCCATTCCCATGCGCAGACGTTTGCCTGTGCCGCAGTGCCTACGGGCCGGTCGCCGGCCGCCCGACAGTGACCTCAACCCGCTTTCCCCGCCGCCTGAGCAGCAGTTTCCCCGCGGCCTCTCTGAATGACGTTGCACGGTTGACAGCAGAGGACCAAAAGGGGAAACGCCATGACGATTAAAACCATCGACGGCGGTCCGGCGGGCAAACCGCAACTGCGCAAATCCCTCAAGCTGTGGCAGGTGGTGATGATGGGCCTGGCCTATCTGACGCCGATGACGGTGTTTGACACCTTCGGCATCGTCTCCGGCCTTACCGACGGCCATGTGCCGACCTCCTATCTGCTGGCGCTGGCCGGCGTGTTGTTCACCGCCATCAGCTACGGCAAACTGGTGCGCCAGTTTCCCACCGCCGGTTCCGCCTACACCTATGCGCAGAAGGCGATTAACCCGCACGTCGGTTTTCTGGTGGGGTGGTCGTCGCTGCTGGATTATCTGTTCCTGCCGATGATCAATACGCTGCTGGCGAAGATTTACCTGACCGCGCTGTTTCCGGAAGTACCGCCCTGGGTGTGGGTGGTGGGCTTCGTGATCCTGATCACCGCCATCAACCTGAAAAGCGTCAATCTGGTGGCCAACTTCAATACCCTGTTCGTGCTGGCGCAGGTGGCGATCATTCTGGTATTTATCTACCTGGTGGTGCGCGGCCTGCACAACGGCGAGGGGATGGGCACGGTGTGGAGCCTGCGGCCGTTCCTCAGCGAGAATGCGCACCTGCTGCCGATCATTACCGGCGCGACCATCCTGTGCTTCTCGTTCCTCGGTTTTGACGCGGTCACCACGCTGTGCGAGGAGACGCCCGACGCCGCCAAGGTGATCCCGCGCGCCATCTTCCTGACTGCGCTGTACGGCGGGGTGATCTTTATCAGCGTGTCGTTCTTTATCCAGCTGTTTTTCCCGACCATTCAACGCTTTCACCAGCCCGACGCCGCGTTGCCGGAGATCGCGCTGTACGTCGGCGGCAAGCTGTTCCAGTCGATCTTCCTGTGCGTGACCTTTATCAATACGCTGGCCTCCGGCCTGGCGTCGCACGCCAGCGTGTCGCGCCTGCTGTACGTGATGGGGCGTGACAACGTGTTCCCGGAGAAATTCTTCGGCTATATCCACCCCAAATGGCGTACGCCGGCGCTGAACGTACTGATGGTCGGGCTGGTGGCGTTGTCGGCGCTGTCATTCGATCTGGTGACCGCCACGGCGCTGATCAACTTCGGCGCGCTGGTGGCCTTTACCTTCGTTAACCTGTCGGTGATCAGCCACTTCTTTATTCGCGAAGGGCGCAACAAAAGCTGGAAGGATCGCTTCAACTTCCTGTTCCTGCCGTTGGTGGGGGCGCTGACGGTGGGGGTGCTGTGGCTGAACCTGGAGAAAAGCTCGCTGACCATGGGGCTTATCTGGGCGACGCTGGGCTTCGGCTATTTGGCCTGGCTGACCCGACGCTTTCGCCAGCCGCCGCCGCAGTTGGAGCGGCAACCGCAGCAATAAATTCACAGGCGGGAGTTTCCCGCCTTTCTTTTTGGTACGTGCGGCAGTAGAGTGAAAAACCTGATAAAAAATAACCTATTGGATCTGCCTTATGCCCGCTTTGCCCTCGCGTACCCGCGCCACGTTGTTCGGTTTATTGGCCATTGTGCTGTGGAGCAGCGTGGTCGGCCTGATTCGCAGCGTCAGCGAAGGGCTGGGGCCGATCGGCGGTGCGGCGATGATCTACAGCGTCAGCGCGGTGTTTTTGCTGGTGGCGCTCGGCGTGCCGAAATGGCGCAGCTTTCCGCGGCCTTATCTCATCGTCGGCAGCCTGCTGTTCGTCAGTTACGAGATCTGTCTGTCGCTGTCGCTCGGCTACGCCAATACCCGCCTGCAGGCGATAGAAGTGGGCATGATCAACTACCTGTGGCCCTGTTTCACCGTGCTGATGGCGCTGGCGATCAACGGCCAAAAGGCGAAATGGTGGCTGCTGCCGGGGCTGCTGCTGTCGCTGTTCGGCATCGGCTGGATCATGAGCGGCGAGGGCGGCTGGTCACCGGCGCAGATGCTGGCCAACGTGCGCAGCAACCCGCTCAGCTACGCGCTGGCCTTCAGCGGCGCGGTGATTTGGGCGCTGTATTGCAACCTGACCAAGAAGATTGCCCGGGGCAGCAACGGCGTGGTGCTGTTTATCGTGCTGACCGCGCTGGCGCTGTGGCTGAAGTACGCCTTCAGCGCGGAAAGCGGCATGCAGTTCAGCGTCGGCGTGACCGTGACGCTGCTGTGCGCCGGGGTGGCGATGGGGGCGGGGTATGCCGCCTGGAACGTCGGCATTCTGCACGGCAACATGACGCTGCTGGCGACCGTCTCCTATTTTACCCCGGTGCTCTCGGCGGTGTTCGCCGCGCTGGTGCTGCACACCTCGCTGACCGCCAGTTTCTGGCAGGGCGTAGCGATGGTCACACTCGGCTCGCTGATCTGTTGGCGGGCAACTCGCGGAAATTAACGGAAATTATCCGCTGTCGTCGCAATGTTGAACTAGAATTTAACTAGCCATGTTGCCTGAAGGAACGACGACGATGAGAAGCGACATTCAATTTATTCAACAGCCTGAAATCGACGTGCATCACTATGAGCGCGGCGATACCGTTCGCCTGACCACGGCGAATTTGCGACATGAATATCAGCTCGACGTTTATATTTTGCGCCGCGACGATAAGCTGATTTACGGCTCGGTCGTCGCGGCGGCGCCCAAAACCGATATTCCGGTCGCCAGTTGGGAGGTGAAAAACGGCGAAGAGGTGGCGTTCCGCCAGGAAAACATCGCCAAGGCGGTGCCGGCGGTGAACTGACGCGCAGCGATTATGGCGCGATTACGCTGAATAAATTAAAGAAATCAATTTATTGTTTCCACTGGCTGCGCTTTTTGAAGATGAGAAAGCGTTTTATTTGCCATTAGGAGACCTTTGAAATTATTGGTAACATATGCGGGTTATATAGCGTGTTATAGGGATATATTTTATGATTCCACCTGCGGATGTTGCGCGAGTTTTTATCGGGTGTGATCCAAATGATTGCGATTTGGAACAGATGATGGTTTTGGAGTATAGCTTGCGTAAGCATGCTTCAATACCTGTTCAAATTGAGTGGATGCGTTTGTCGCGAGACCCTGCCAGTCCCTGGTATTCTCAAAGTGGCGGCGAAGGTTGGACCACCGAGCGTTGGGCAACGCCGTTCTCTGCATTTCGCTGGGGCATTCCCGCTTTCTGTAACTTCCAGGGTCGGGCATTTTACTCCGATGCGGACGTGCTGTATCTCTGTGATATCGCAGAGATTTGGCATCATCCGATGAAGGAGGGCACTGCCATTTTGGCCGCGGGTTCCGGCAACGATCTGCGCTTGGGGGAAATGCTGTGGGATTGCGAGGCAGCGGCGCGATTCTTGCCGCCGCTGGATGAGTTGCGCCGTGATCCATTGGGGCATAAAAAAATGCAGCGGTTCTTTGAAGAACATCCCGAGTTCGTCGAGCCGTTGAAACCGGAATACAGCAATCTGGATGGTGACGATTTGCCGTTGGAAGCATTGAAGGCGTTGCATTACTCGGATATGAGCAGCCAATTTTCCCACCGTTATTCGCTTCCCAGACTGCGGGCTGAAAGCCGCAAGCATTGGTTTGATGGCAAGATCCGCAGCCATTATCGCGATGATCTGCGCGAGCTGTTCGAACAATACTATCGCGAAGCGCTGCAGGCCGGTTATACCCTGGAACGGTACCGGAATGTGCAGTTATTCGGCGGTTTCAATAAGCAATCTCAGAAAAAATATGACGGCAATCCGATTACGCGCAAGAAACAACCTTTTTTGCGCCGCGTCTTGAGCGGTTTGCTGGATTAGTCGATCTTTCCCTCCCTGGGAGTTTGTCGCGCGCTGGCGCCTGAGGGTGTTTTTTGCGTTCACTATTCTGCGGGCTGTGGCGTTAATCGCCGCGGCCCATCTTTTATGACTTTCAGCGGGTTTTCCCGCCGTCTACCAGCGGGTTACATTTGCTGCAATTTTCGGCTGAAAAATGCTTTGCATGACAAAAATCACAGCGAATGTGAATTTGCATGAAACATAATTTGACAAATGTGAACGCAATCGATTACCTATTCGCGAAATGCGTAACTGGATCACAGATTCTTACAGTCAGTGGTTTCTATAATGCGCGCGTCATCCGAGTTTCTGTGTGAAGACAACGCCAGGTGTCGGCAGACTCATTGTCATCTTTTCTAAACGGGCAGGAAATGGCCCTTTAAGCATGTGGTAATAAAATGAAAAAAATAGCTCTCGCAGCAGGTGTACTGCTCGCAGCGTCTTACAGTGCATCATCAATGGCTGATAGCAAAGACAGTCAATATGTCTCCGACTGGTGGCACCAGAGCGTCAACGTGGTGGGCAGCTACCACACCCGCTTCGGGCCGCAGCTGAATAACGACGTGTATCTCGAATACGAAGCCTTCGCCAAGAAAGACTGGTTCGATTTCTACGGTTACGTTGACGTGCCGAAATTCTTCGGCGTGGGCAATACCCCGGATCGCGGCATCTGGGACAAAGGCTCCCCGATGTTTATGGAGATTGAACCGCGTTTCTCCATCGACAAACTCACCGGCACCGATCTGAGCTTCGGTCCGTTCAAAGAGTGGTACTTCGCCAACAACTACATCTATGATCTGGGCCACAACGCCGATGGCCGTCAAAACACCTGGTACATGGGTCTGGGCACCGATATCGACACCGGTCTGCCGATGAGCCTGTCGATGAACATCTATGCCAAATACCAGTGGGAAAACTACCAGGCCGCCAACGAGAACAGCTGGGACGGTTACCGCTTTAAGGTGAAATACTTCGTGCCGCTGACCCAGGTGTGGGGCGGCAACCTGAGCTACATCGGCTTCACCAACTTCGACTTCGGTTCCGATCTGGGCAAGGACAGCCATTGGGTTGACGGCACCGGCAAACAGGTGCGCACCAGCAACTCGATCGCCTCCAGCCATATTTTGGCGCTGAACTACGATCACTGGCACTATTCTTTCGTGGCGCGTTATTTCCACAACGGCGGTCAGTGGCAGGATGGCGCGGATATCGGCACCCCGCAGGGCCCGATCAAGTCTACCGGTTGGGGTTATTACCTTGTGGTCGGCTATAACTTCTGATTTTCCGTGCTATCAGAAACAGAAAACCCCGCCTGGCGGGGTTTTTTTTCGTCATCACTGGGCTTGTTCAACCGGGAGATGCTTCACCGGCATAAACAGTCTGCCTTTGATCACGTGACATTCATTATTTATCCAACTAATGATTTGTTCACGGCTGACGCCTTCCGACTGCGCGTACCGATGAAGATCGCCATTAAAGTGCCGAGTGATGTATTCCATGAGGGTCATTTGCACGTCTTTTGCTCCTGAACGCCCACCCGTTGCCAGCCTGGCCACCGCGGGAGGTTGAGGTTTCTCAGACAGCGAATGTAAATTATCGGCAACCAAATCTCAACATAAAGCACCAGATTGGGGCGACAGCGGTGTGAAAAAGAATCCCGCACGGAGAGGCGGGAAATGTTCGCTATTATCATTATGGATGATAAGAATAAGATTTGAGGTGCGACGAAAAAGAGCACGCTAACTCTTTTTTGTTACCTTCCCACGCTAGCGTAAGGCTTATTTTTCTTCAAGAAAAATCTGAGACAAGCATCGGCATTTTCGAGGCATTTTGCGTTGAGACAAGGTTTGAAAGCGAATGCCGTAAAAGCGCACCGTTATCTCGGAGTTTTCCTTATACTTTGTCTGGAAAAGGCTGGCTATAGTCAACAGAGTCACCCACGCAGGAATACACAACATGAACAAACGTCGTACGACTCTCACGGTGTTGGCGCTGATTGCATCGCTGGGGTTGTCATCCGCCCCGGCCTTGGCCGACAAAGGCGGCAATGGTAACGGCAACGGGAACGGGAACGGCCATGGTAACAGCGGCAATCACGGTAACCATGGCAACAACGGTAATCACGGCAACAAAGGCAATAAAGATAAAGGCGGCTATAGGAACGACGATAATCTGGTCTCCGTCAGCCTCTCGCGCGACCGCGCCCGTTCGCTGGCGCACAACTATGGCCTGACCGGCTACAGCTCGCTGCCACCGGGCATCGCCAAAAATCTGGCGCGCGGTAAACCGCTGCCGCCGGGTATCGCCAAAAAAGTGGTGCCTTACTCGATGCTGCGTGAGTTGCCGCAGTACCCGGGTTATGAGTGGCGTATCGCCGGCGACGACCTGGTGCTGGTCGCACTCAGCACCGCGATTGTGGCCTCCGTGATCAATGGCGTTTTCGACTAACGTTTGTCGAGCGTTATCGGGCCTCGCTGCGGCGGGGCCTTTTTATTTGCCAGCGCGGGGCGGACGTGGTGAACTTTGGGCCTGACATTTTCACTGCATCATAAGGGAGGCGCCATGTTCAGGGCGTTATTGATAGCCTGCTGTTTGACCAGTTTTCCGGCGTTGGCAGACGGCGCCGCCGCCATCGGCGAGCTGGTGAACCAACGGCTGTCGTTGATGAAAGACGTTGCCGGTTACAAGGCGCAGCAGCATTTACCGATCGAAGACCTGGCGCAGGAGGCGAAGGTGTTGGCCAGCGCGCAGGCGGAGGCGGGGCATTTGGGGCTGGAGCCGGCGTCGGTGCGGCCTTTTATCGCCGCGCAGATGGACGCCGCCAAGGCGATTCAGTACCGCTATCGCGCCGACTGGCTGGCGAGCCCGGAGCCCGGCTGGCAGCCGCGGCCGTTGGCGCAGGTGCGCCCGCAGATCGCGCAACTGAGCAGCCAGATATTGCAACGCCTGGCGGAGCGGCTGCGTGCCGGCCCGCTCGGCGAGGCGGATCGGGCGGCGTTTATGGCGTCGGTGGATCAGGTGAATCTCAGCGCCGCCGACAAGCGGCGGCTGGCGGATGCGCTGCTGGCGGTCAAAACCGGCAGCGCACGCTGAGCGTCAGTCGCGGCCGACGGTGCTGCGACGGAAGGTCAGCATCCGGCTGCGGTTGGCGATGAGATCCACGTTGTAACCGCGGAAATAGAGGCAAAAGCGTTTTAACCACGGGCCGTCCTGGCACTCCACCAGCATGCGGCCCTGGCCGAGCGGGCTGAGCGTGCCGGTCTGCGCCGCCGGACCGACGCCAATATGCACCCGATCGCCGCGAATTTCAAAGGCGGTGCGATAGTGCGGGTGATACCACAGCCCCTGCACATGCTTCAGGCAGTCGCCGTTAGCCGTGACCGGCAGAAAACGGCGCGCCACATGCCCGACTTCGCCCTCGATCGCTTCACCGGTCCATTTCAATTTGAGCGGCATATGGGCGGACAGCGACACGGCGTACCCGTCCTCGCCCTGATACAGCGGTTCATCGCTGCCCAGATAGGCCAGGTTGCCGTCTTTGACCTCCAGCCAGTGCGGCTCCGCCAGCGTGGCGTAGAGGCCGTCGGGGATCGCCGTGCTGCGCTGCGGCAGCGGTTCGCCGAGCAGCGCCGCCATCACCTGCAAAGCCATCCCGAAACTGTCGCAGTCTTCGCGATTGGCCACCAGCGCGACGCCGGCCTGACGGTCGGGCGCCAGCAGGAAATAGGTTTTGTAACCGGCGTGGGAACCGCCGTGGCCGAGCAAGCGGCGGCGGCCCAGCGGGGTTTGCGCCAGACCCAGGCCATAAGCGCTGAGCTGGCCCTGATTGAGACGGCGCGGTGCGCCGAGTTGCGCCAGCACGCCCTGGCCGGGGCCCTGGTCGGCCAGCAGCGTCTGCAGCCAGCGGGTGAGGGCGTTGAGGCTGCCGGTCAGGCTGCCGGAGGCGGAAAGGTGCAGGCCGGCGCTGGCGTGTTGCCAGCCCTGCGGCGCACGCCAGTAACCCGGCACCAATCCCGGCACCACGTCGAACCAGCTTTCCGGCGCCCGCATCTGCACCTGCAGCGGCCGGGCGATGTGCTGTTGCACCAGTTGGTCGAAATCATACCCTTTGCTGCGCAGCGCGGCCTCCAGCAGCCGATAGCCGGTATTGCTGTAGGCGATCTCGCTGCCGGCTTCGTAGTTCAATTTCTCCAGCCCCTCGACAAACCGCATCACCGGCTGCGCCTCGCTGACGGCGTGCAGCGAGATGCCCAGCAGGCCGAGCGTCTCGCGCACGTCGGGCAGGCCGCCGGTCATGTCCAGCGCCTGCCCGACGGTAACGTCCGCCAACGCGGGCTGCAGGGCGGGGAGCAGTTCACCCAGACGTTGCTCCAGCCGAATGGCGCGATCGGTGGCGTTCAGCGCCAGCGCGGCGAAGATATGCTTGGTCACTGAAGCATAACGCACCACGCTGTCGGCGGTGAAGGGGATGTTCTGCGCCAGATCGGCCAGGCCGGCGCAGGCGGTGGCGCGGCGTTGTTGGGCGTCAAACAGGGTGATGGCGCCGCCGGGTTCGCCATGCCGTTGCCAGCTGGCCAGCAGTTGTTCGGCCAAGGCGCCGGCAGCGCGCCAGTTTAACGGTGTTACAGACATAGGGCCTCCAGAGAGTATTCGAAACGGGCCAGCTGGCCACACGCCGCCCGGCGCTGAGCGCGGGCTTTTGGGCTGATTGTGGCGCAGTGCGTTTTTCGTCGGCCGCTGTTTTGTGCGCTGTTTAGACCAGTTAGCGGGGAATCACGCGAAACTTTGATATAGCGCGCAGATTGCTGCTGGCGTTGCGGTTAGAGGCGGGAGAAAAACAGGCGCGCGGCGGCGCCTGTAAAGGGGGATCAATTCAGTCTGGCGGCGCCGTCCAACAGGCTTTCAATCATCTGCTTGAGCAGGCGCTGCAGCGAGGCGGCGCGCTGGGGCTCGAACGCGAAAGGATACTGTTCGGACATGTAGTTGACCTGCGCCAGTTCGAGCTGGATCGCATGCTGTTGTTGCTGTGGCTGACCATAGGCGCGGGTGATATAACCGCCCTTAAAGCGGCCGTTGAGCACGTGGGTGTACTGCTGTTGCTGCTCGCAGCAGGCGACCAGCCGATCGCTCAGCGCCTGGGCGCAGCTTTCACCGCCGTTGGTGCCGAGATTGAGATCCGGCAGTTGGCCGTCGAACAGCCGGGGGATCACTGAGGCGATGGAGTGCGCGTCGAACAGCAGCGCATAGCCGTGGCGCGCTTTGAGGCGCGCCAGTTCGTTCTGCAGCTGCTGATGATAAGGTTGCCAAATTTGCTGCAGGTAGGCGGCGCGTTCTTCGTCCGTCGGCGTTTTGCCCGGCAGGAAGCTTGGGCGGCCGTCGAACAGCACGTCGGGATACAGGCCGGTGGTGGCGGTGGTGTACAGCGGCTTGTCGTCCGCCGGGCGGTTCAAATCGATGACGAAGCGCGAATAGTTGCCGACCAGCACGCTGGCGCCCATCGCCCGGGCGAAGTCGTACAGCTGCGGAATGTGCCAGTCGGTATCGGGCAGCGGGCGAGCGTCGTCGGTCAGCCCGGCCTCGACCGCCGGCGTCAGTTGCGTGCCGGCGTGCGGAATGCTGATCAGCAGCGGCAGGCTGCCGGTCTGGAAGCTAAAAGGATCGCGAATGGTCATTGACGTACTTCTCCTCGGAAAATCACCGTACAGGGCAGTTGACCGCCCAACCAATAAGCCAGTTCCGCCGGCCGCGACAGCGGCCAGTGAACGAAGTCCGCCACCTTGCCGGTTTCCAGCGTGCCGTGGCTGTGCTGCAGCCCCAGCGCTTTGGCGGCGTGGGTGGTGACGCCCGCCAGCGCCTCTTCCGGCGTCAGGCGGAACAGCGTGCAGGCCATGTTGATCATCAGGCGCAGCGACAGCGCCGGCGAGGTGCCGGGGTTGGCGTCGCTGGCGATCGCCATCGCCACGTGGTGCTTGCGGAACAGCGCTACCGGCGGGCACTGAGTTTCACGCAGCAGGTAGTAGGCGCCCGGCAGCAGCACCGCCACGGTGCCGGCGTCGCCCATGGCGCGGGCGTCTTGCTCGGTGGCGTATTCGAGGTGGTCGGCGGAGAGCGCGTGGTGGCGCGCCGCCAGCGTGCTGCCGCCGAGGGCGGAGAGCTGCTCGGCGTGCAGCTTGACCGGCAAACCGGCGGCTTCGGCGGCGGCGAAGACTCGCTCCACCTGCGCCGGTGAGAACGCCAGATGCTCGCAGAAGGCGTCGACCGCATCCGCCAGGCCGGCGGCCGCCGCCTGCGGGATGATGGTGTCGCAGACCAGATTAATGTAGTCGTCGGCGCGGTTGGCGTATTCCGGCGGCAGCGCATGGGCCGCCAGACAGGTGGTTTTCACCTCGACCGGCAGCAGCTCGCCCAACTTGCGCGCCACCCGCAACATTTTCAGTTCGCTCTCCGGGCTGAGGCCATAGCCGGACTTGATCTCCACGCAGGTGACGCCTTCCGCCAGCAGCGGCCGCAGGCGGAACAGCGCCTGCTCCAGCAGCAGCGCTTCGTCGGCCTCGCGGGTGGCTTTCACGGTGGAGATAATGCCGCCGCCCTGTGCGGCGATGTCGGCGTAGCTTACGCCGTTCAGCCGCTGTTCGAACTCGCCGCTGCGGTTGCCGCCGAACACCAGGTGCGTGTGGCAGTCAACAAAGCCGGGGGTGACGATGCCGCCGTCGAATTTCACCGTTTCGTCCGCGATCAGGCCGGGCGGCAACGCCGCATGTTCGCCAATCCAGACGATCTTGCCGTCGCGCACGGCGATCGCGCCGTCGGTCAGGGTGTGATATTTGCCGTCGCGCATGGTGACGATATCGGCGCCGTGCCACAGGCTGTCACAGTGAATCTCAGACGTCATTGCTTTCCTCCGCCGGAGCCGCAGCTCCCACATGGTTGTATATACAATTAAAAACAACCTAACGCATTCACCGGGATGTCACAAGAGGCGGGAGAGATTTTGTTATCAGGATGTGATCGACCGCGGAGATGCGGGCGCAGGGGCGCCCGCCGGGGATCAGACTTCGCTGGTGAAGCGGCCGAACAGTTGATAACGGCTGCCGGGGTACAGCAGCCGGGCCGAGGTGACCACGGTTTTGCCGGACCAGGTGCGGCGATGGATCAGCAGGCCGGGTTCGTGGTCCTCCAGCTGCAGCAGCTCGCGCTCGCGCCGGGTGGGGATCACCGCTTCGACGATGTGTTCGCCGGCGGTCAGCGGCGCGGCCTGCGTCAGATAGGTATAGGGCGTGACGCGGTCGAAATCCTGCTTCAGGTAATCCGGCGCCACCAGTGGGTTGACGCAGCGGTCTTCCACCTGCACCGGCACGTCGTTTTCGTAATGCACGATCTGGGAGTAGAACAGCCGTTGGCCGGGCTGAATGCCCAGCGCCGTCGCTTCTTCCTCGCTGGCCGGGCGGGCCTTCAGCTCGAGGATTTTACTGCTGTGGTGATGACCTCGCGCGGCGATCTCATCGGCGATGTTGTGCACTTCCAGCAGTGCGGTATGCGCCTTGGCTTCGGCGACGAAGGTGCCGACGCCCTGCATGCGAATCAAAAAACCTTCGCTGGTCAGCTCGCGCAGCGCGCGGTTGATGGTCATGCGGCTGACGCCCAGTTCCGCCACCAGTTCACTTTCGGAGGGCACGCGCTGGTGCGGTTGCCAATGCCCCGCACGGATTTGATTCACGATCGCCTGTTTGACCCGTTGGTAGATCGGGGCGGGGGCATCGCTCATTGCAGCCGCCAGTTGTAACACGGTCTGTTGTTCAGCCACGACGTTAACCTCGTCAAATAAAAAAATAATAACACCAGTTTACTGTTGATGTCGGCGTATGTATATGTATATACAACTAGTGGCCGTCGCGCCAGAAACTTGCCGGCGACCGCCAAAAATTCCTTAAGACGCGCCATCGCCGCGCCTTATTCGCCGTTACATTAACCGTGGAATACTGCCATGCCTGCTTATTTTGCCCCACGCGCTTTGCTCCCAGAGGGCTGGGCGCATAACGTCCGGCTGGACGTCGATGCGCAAGGTTATCTGACTCAAGTTACCGCCAACGCTGAGCCGCAAGGCTGCATTCGGCTGCACGGCGACGCGGTGCCGGGCATGCCGAACCTGCACTCCCACGCTTTCCAGCGCGCGATGGCCGGGCTGGCGGAAGTGGCGGGCAACCCGCAGGACAGCTTCTGGACCTGGCGCGATCTGATGTACCGCCTGGTGCAGCGTCTGACGCCGGAGCAGGTGGAGGTGGTCGCCCGTCAACTGTATATCGAAATGCTCAAGGGCGGATACACCCAGGTGGCCGAATTCCACTACCTGCATCACGACGCCGACGGCAAGCCTTACGCCGATCGCGGTGAGATGACCGGCCGCCTCAGCGAGGCCGCACATCAGGCCGGCATTGGCATGACGATGCTGCCGGTGCTTTACAGCTACGCCGGTTTCGGCGCCCAGCCGGCCCAGCCGGGGCAGAATCGGTTTATCCAGGACACCGAAAGCTATCTGCATCAGCAGCAGGTGATTGCCCGTCAGCTGGCGGATCGCCCGTTGCAGAATCAGGGGCTGTGTTTCCACTCACTGCGTGCGGTGGAGCTGGGGCAGATGCAGCAGATTTTGGCCGCGTCGGATCGCACCTTGCCGGTGCATATTCATATCGCCGAGCAGCAAAAAGAGGTGAACGACTGTCTGGCGTGGAGCGGGCAGCGCCCGGTGGCCTGGCTGTATGACCATCTGCCGGTGGATCAGCGCTGGTGCCTGGTGCACGCCACCCATCTGGATCGCGACGAGCTGGAAGCGCTGGCGCGCAGCCGCGCGGTGGCCGGCCTGTGTCTGACCACCGAAGCCAACCTCGGCGACGGCATTTTCCCCGGCGACGCTTACCTGCAGCAGCAGGGGCGCTGGGGCATCGGTTCCGACAGCCACGTTTCGCTCAACGTGGTGGAAGAGCTGCGCTGGTTTGAATACGGCCAGCGGCTGCGCGATCAGCGTCGCAATCGCCTGACGACACCGGAACAGTCGGCGGTAGGCGATGTGCTGTACCTGCAGGCGCTGCAGGGCGGCGCGCAGGCGTGCGGCGCGCCGATCGGTCGGCTGCAGAGCGGCTATCGCGCCGACTGGCTGGTACTGGACGGCGACGATCCGTATCTGGCGGCGGCGCCGGACGCCTCGATCCTCAATCGCTGGCTGTTCGCCGGCGGCAAGGAGCAAATTCGCGACGTGTTCGTCGGCGGCCGGCAGGTGATCGAGCAGGGGCGGCACGCGCTGCAGCAGCAGAGCAGCGCCGAGTTCCTGCAGGTGCTGAAAACCTTTCAGCAGGAGGCGTAATGAGCCTGAACCGTTTTAACTTCGCCGCGCTGCCGGTCAGCCCGTGGCGCAACGGCGGTGGGGAAACCCGTGAAATCGTCAGCTGGCCGCCGGGCGCGCAGGATTTTGACTGGCGCGCCAGCATCGCCACCATCGCGCAGGACGGGCCGTTTTCCGCCTTTGCGGGCATCGATCGTTCGATCACCCTGCTGGAAGGCGACGGCGTGCGGCTGTTCAGCGCCGGGCATATCGACCATCAGTTGGCGCGCGTCGGGGAGCCGTTCGCGTTTTCCGGCGACGTGGCGCTGGAAGCGACGCTGCTGGGCGGCGCCAGTCAGGATTTCAACATCATGACACGCCGCGGCCGGCAGGCGGCCGAGGTGCGGCGCAGCACGGCGCCCGTCACCCTGTCACCCAACCGGGCGGGCGTGCTGTATGTGCTGGGCGGCGTTTGGTCGCTGCCGGAGGGCGGCGAACTGCGGGCGCGCGAAGGTGTCTGGTGGACGGCGGCGGGTGGCGAAGTGACGCCGCTGACGGCCGACGGCGCGATCCTGTGGGCGAACATCACAGCCTGCTAACGCAGAGTAGAGTCCTGCGCCCGGTTATGGGATTATTCACTTTTCCCCATTAATCATAAAGAAGGGCGCATGGCTTCGCTGAAAGACGTCGCAAAACTTGCCGGAGTCTCGTTGATGACGGTGTCCCGCGCCATCAATGAACCCGGCAAGCTGCGGCCGGAAACCTATCACCGCGTCAAACAGGCGATCGACCAGTTGGACTACGTGCCGGATCTGTCGGCGCGGCGTATTCGCGGTGACGGAAATCGCGTACAGACGCTCGGCGTGCTGGCGCTGGACACCGCCACGACGCCGTTCTCGGTGGACATGATCCTGTCGATTGAAAAAACCGCGCGTGAGCGCGGCTGGAACAGCTTCGTCGTCAACCTGTTTGCCGACGACAACGCTGAACAGACCGTCGATCTGCTGTTGGCGCATCGACCGGACGGCGTGATCTTCACCACCATGGGGCTGCGTCAGGTGGATGTGCCGGCCAAACTGTTGGACAAAAGGCTGGTGCTGGCCAACTGCGTCAGCCCGGCGCACGCGATCGCCAGCTACATTCCTGATGATGAGCAAGGGCAGTATGACGCCACGCGCACGCTGATCGCCAAAGGCTATCGTTCGCCGCTGTGCATACATTTACCGGCGGATACGCTGGCGGCGGGGCTGCGCCGTCGCGGTCTGGAGCGCGCCTGGCGCGAAGCGGGGCGCGATGTTGAACAACTGCGGCAGTATCATCTCGATCTGAGCGGCGGCGATCAAGGCTATCGCGACTGCGTCGCGGTGCTGGCGCGGCATTTCTCTGCCGGCCGGCGCGATTGCGATGTCGTGGTATGCGGGAACGATCGGATAGCGTTTCTGGTGTATCAGGTATTGCTGGCGCAAGGATGGCGGATACCGCAACAGGTGGCGGTGCTGGGCTACGACAACATGGTTGGCATCGGCGAGCTGTTCCTGCCGGCGTTGACGACGGTGCAATTGCCGCACTATGCGCTGGGTCGCCTTGCGGCGCTGCATGTGATCGAGCAGCGGGAACAGCGTGATACGGTGAAAGTGCCTTGCCCGCTGTTGGCGCGTGGTTCGCTGTAACCGCACCGGGTGCGTCGCTGCGCGCCCGGTGCTCATTCCCATTACCCCCAGATGCTCGCCAACTGCCATCCCTCGATTGACTCGAACTGCGCCCGGCCGCCTTCGGCGAACAGGCTGAGACGGCGATCGCCCGCCGTCGGATAGAAGCGGCTGGTCAGGCAGGCCTCTCCCTGATTAACGAAGATTTCCAGCGAGGAGCGGTCAATAAAGATCCGCAGCGACACGGTGTCACCTTCCGGCAGCGGCACACTGCGGCAGGCGCACAGCGCCGGATGTTCATTAAAACGCTCCAGCACCAGTCGGTGTGACTGATTGTCGACGTACAGCCGCGCCGCACTCCCAATGGCCAGCCCGTAACGCTCGGCGTCGCTGTCGGTCGGTCTCAACGTCAGGATGAGCTCCTGCATATCGTTCGCCAGCGGCAGTTGCCGATTGGTCAGCGTCTGCGCCGACAACGTGTGTGATTCTCGGCGCAGCGCCGCCAGTTCACGCGCCGGGTTCATGCGGACGCTGCCGTCGGCGGCCAGCGTCAGCTCGCGCGGCAGGGTGAGGGCGCCGGCCCAGCGGTGCGCTTTGCTGGGCATCGGTGATTCCCACATATCCATCCAGGCAAACAGCAGCCGACGGCCGTCGGCGGCGGTGAAGGTCTGCGGCGCATAGAAATCGTGGCCGGCATCCAGCTCACAGAAGGGCTGGGTCACCGTAAAGTCGCTATTAGGCCGCCAGTGGCCAAGCAGATAGCCGCTCTGAAAGCGATTGCGGTAGCGGTAGCCCTGCGCCGCCAGTCCTTGCGGCGAGAACAGCAGCAGGTGTTGTTCCCCCAGCGGGAAGAAATCCGGGCATTCCCACATATACCCTTGATGCGCCGTTTGCGCGCCGGCCAGCACCCGATCGAAGCGCCAGGCGCGCAGGTCGGCAGAACGGTACAGGCGCACCTGGCCCAGGCCGTTTTCTTTGGCGCCGACCACCAGCCACCATTCGCCGTTCTCGCGCCAGACTTTCGGATCGCGAAAATGCTGAATGCCGTCCGGCGGGGCCAGCACCGGCCCGTGCTTGACGAAGCGTATGCCGTCTTCGCTGGTGGCCAGACATTGCACTTCCCGCACCTGACTGTCGTCACCGGGTTCGCCCAGCCACACGTGGCCGGTGTAAATCAGCGTCAGCACGCCGTTGTCATCCACGGCGCAGCCGGAAAAGCAACCGTCTTGGTCATAGGGCGCATCGGGCGCCAGGGCGATGGGCTGATGCTGCCAGCGTATCAGGTCGCGGCTGGTCGCGTGCCCCCAGTGCATGGGGCCCCAGTGCTCGCTATAGGGGTGATGCTGGAAGAAGGCATGATAGACGCCGTCAATACAGATCAGTCCGTTGGGATCGTTGATCCAGCCGGCGGGCGGCGCGAGATGGAACTGCGGATAATAATCGTCTCGGCGTTCTGCGCGCAGGGCTTCGACCGCATGGTCGGCTTGAGCTAAGGCAGTATTCATTGGACAGACTCACTTGATTTAATGGCGGATGGAAAGGGCGTTGCCGTGGCGGAGCGTTCGCCGCGCAGCAGGAAACAGGAGACAAGCGTGGTGGCGGCGACCGCGCAGCCCATCAGCAGATAGGTGTCGGCAAAGCCGATGCGGTCATAACCGTAGCCCGCCAGCGGTGACAGGAAGCTGGCCATCACCTGGGTGATGAACTGGAAACCTACCAGGTACAGCGTGGAGGAGAGTCGGCTGTCAAAGCGGCTCGCGATGTATTTGAAAATAGCGATCAGCAGGATTGGCAACTCTACGGCGTGCAGCAGTTTCATGGCGGAGATCATCAAGGCGCCGCTGACCAAGCCGGAGCCGAACATGCGCAGCGCCATTACGCCACCGGCCAGCAACAGCCCCTGTTTGGCGCCGATGCGGTTCACCAGTAGCGGGGCCAGGAACATGCCGCCTGCCTCGAGGAAGACCTGCAGCGAGTTGAGAAAACCGTACATCTCGTTGCCCTGTGCGCGAGAAGCGAACTGTGAAGCGAAGTAGACCGAAAATTGCTGATCGAAAACGTTGTATACGCTGATCCCCAGCACAAACACCACCAGCGCCCAGAAGCCGGGCATGCGCAGCAGCGCCAGCGCGTCCTGCAGCCGCAGGTTTTCCGGTTTGCCGAACGCCAGGCCGGCCATGGCATTCGGCTTCAGCTCGCGTACCTGGCTGAGCAGCACCAGGAACACCACGGCGGCGGCGGAGGCCAGCCAGAAATTGATGTTCGGATTGATATTGAAGATAAAACCGGCCACAAAGGTGGCGCTGGCCCAGCCAAGCGAGCCCCACATGCGGGCGCGGCCGAATTCGAAACCGCTGATGCGGCTGACTCGCTCGGTATAAGATTCCAGCGCGCCGATACCGGCGAAGAAGGTCGCGCCGATGAACACCCCGCCGACCAAAGCGCCGAGCGGCAGGCTGCTCGCCAGCAGCGGGGCGTAAACGTAGATAAAGAACGGGCCGGTCAGCAGCAGCATCACGCCGAGAAACTGCAGCAGGTGTTTGCGCAGCCCAAGTTTATCCTGAATAAACCCGTACAGCGGCTGTGCGCACAGCGCCACCAGCGAGATAGCGGAGAAGATCAGGCCGGTCTCGGCGCCTTTCAGCCCGATCTTTTGATTCAGCCACAGCGAGATCAACGAAAAGCTGGAAGACCAGGTGAAGAAAAAGAAGAACAGCAGGCCGCTGAGCAGCACGTAATATTTTTTCGTTTCGCGGTTCATGGGTAGGGCCCCGGTGAGTGAAGTTAGCTCTATTGTTAACGTTAACTCGCGAAGGGATGAAGCGGCCAGATATCACGCATGAGATGTTAATCACAAAAGTTAACGTTAACATTTTTGCCTTGTGATCGAGGTCACGAGTTGGCAAGGGGGCGATGTGCCCCCGCAGGATTAACGTTCGTTCAGCGAGCGCAGATGATCGTCGCGGCGCAGCGTCATCAGCGCAAACAGGCTCACCACCGAGGTGGCGACCACGTAGTAGGCGGGAATGTCGATATTGCCGGTCTGTTTGATGAGGCCGGTAATAGTCAGCCCGGCCGAGCCGGAAAACACCGCATTGGATAGCGAGTAAGCCAGCCCCAAACCGGTATAGCGCACCCGGGTCGGGAACATCTCAGCCAGCATCGCCGGGCCGGGACCGGCCAGCAGGCCGACCACGGCGCCGGCGACCATCACCGCCAGCCCTTTGGCCCACAGTGAACTCTGCGCATCCTGCAGCAGGTGCAGTAAGGGAAAGGTGAACAGGATCACCGCCGCCACCGCCGTCAGCATCACCGTTTTACGTCCCAGTTTGTCGCTGATGATGCCCGCCGGCAGAATGGTCAGGGCGAAGCCGACGTTGGCCAGCACCGTCGCCACCAGCGCCTGCTGGAAGGTGGCGTGCAGCGAGGTTTGCAAATAGGAAGGCATCACCACCAGAAAGGTATAGCCGGCGGCCGACCAGCCCATCATGCGGCCGATGCCGATCAGTATGGTTTTCGCTACGCCGCCCAAGCTCGCTTCCGGCGGTGGGGCGCTGTGTTCCGCGGCCTGTTGCGCCTGGGTAAACGTGGGTGTCTCTTCGAGCTTGAGCCGCAGCCACAGCGCCACGGCGCCCATCGGCAGCGCCAGCAGGAACGGAATGCGCCAGCCCCAGTCATGCAGCTGCTGCGCGCTGAGCAGCGCGGCCAACAGCGCCACCAATCCGGCGCCGGCCAACAGGCCGAGCGCGACGGTCAGCGACTGCCAGGCGCCGAACAGCCCGCGCTTGCCCTTCGGGGCGAACTCGGTCATCAGCGACACGGCGCCGCCGAATTCGCCGCCGGCGAACAGCCCCTGAAACATGCGCAGCAGCGTCAGCAGCAGCGGGGCGGCGACGCCGATCGAGGCATAGGTCGGCATGACGCCGATCAGCGCGGTGGCCAGCGTCATCAACAGCAGGACCGCAATCAGCGTCGGGCGACGGCCGATGCGATCGCCGATGCGGCCGAAGATCACCGCGCCGATCGGCCGACAGAAAAACGCCAGCGCGAAAGCGGCGTAGGTGAGGATCAGGCTGGTGATTTCATTTTCACCCTGCAGCGTGAAAAAATTGGCGGCGATAACGGTGGCCAGGAACCCGTATACGCCGAACTCATACCATTCGATAAAGTTGCCGACCGAGCCGGCCAGCAACGCCTGACGCGAGCGGCGCGCGTCGAGAGTCTGTTGATTCATCCCCGTTCCCATATTTTGAATTATTGTTCGTCAGTTCTAAATTTATACGACAAAACAATCAATTGATTTCAGCGGGAACTGTGAAGCGCTCAGCGCATGCCGTCGATGCGCCACCATGAGGGGCATACATCGGCGAAAGCGTGCGAGGTCGGGCGGAGCTCCGGCAGATCGGCGCGATCGAAGCTGCCGGTGACCAGCGCCACCGTCGGCTCGTCGTCGAGCGCCCCCAGCGTGCTGCCGCAGCGCGGACAAAAGGCGCGGCTGGAATAAGGCGAGGAGCGGTACAAGGCCGGCAGGCCGCCCGGACCATTCCACTTGACGGCCTGACGCGGAAATTCGACCCAGCAGAGCGTCGGCGCGCCCGAGTGGCGCCGGCAAAATTCGCAGGAACAGCTGTGTGGGTTACCGGGCAGGCCGTGCGCCTGAAAGCGAATATGCCCGCACAGGCAGCCGCCGCTATAGCCTGGATTTTCCATGAGTTCTCCGTCAGAAACGCGGGAATGGCGATGAAAATCACTATAGCGGCATCGTGAGAAAATAACAGGCCCCGCCGGCGGCTTACCAGAGCAACGGCGCCGGCTCGCGGCCGTTTTCGGCGTAGTACAGCGACGGCAGGAACTGCGCCAGATAGCTGAACTCGTTGTAGCAGTGGCGCATCAGGTTAAACCCGATGTCATCCGACAGTTCGTCGTGGGCGTTGGCGCAGGCTTTACCCAGCAGGAAGCGGCTGCGCAGCACGCACCCGTAAGGCGTATCGCGCACCAAATGCAGCATCTCGCCGTCGCAGGGATCGCCGTTGTCATCCAACGCCACCTGATCGCCGAAGCCGATACGCGCGCAAACCGCGGCGGAGAGTGCCTGCGCGTCACGCGCCTGGCGCAGCGGCTGCGGCGCGAAGAAGTCATCGGCGGCGTGGAACTTGAGGCGCGCCGCGACCGGCGGCAGCTCCGCCAGCCATTCGACCGCTTCGATGCTGGCGCCGATGTAGCTTTCCCCTTTTTTCCAGTGGCGATCCCAGCCGCGATGTTCGACGTGATCGTGAGGGTGCCACCAGTTGATGTGCTGCGTGTTCTCGAAGAAGGTGAACCACCAGTCCAGCATGCGCCCTTTGCAGCCGTGCAGATCGGTACGAATCGCGACGGTGAGCAGGCCGTCGGCGCTGCGACTCAGCCCCATCTCCAGCCGCAGCGGTTCGGGCCTGAGCAACTCGTTGATATCGTTGACGCCCCACGGCGCCAGCAGGGAAGGGTGTGTCATAATGGGTTCCTGTTTTATTTTGGAAACTAATGTCGTTTCCAAAATAAAGCTATGCTGCTATGCTGAGTCTGTCAATGCTTGTGAGGAATAAAGATGGCGAACCCGAATGAAGAACCGCCGCGCGCTCGCGGTCGGCCGGCCACGCCGGAAACGGCGCTGCGCGCCGCGCTGGCGCAGGCGACGCTGGCGTTGCTGCTCGACGGCGGCTATGCCGCAGCAACGGTGGACGCGGTGGCGAAACGCGCCGGGGTGGCGAAAAAAACCCTGTATCGTTTTGCCGCTAATCGCGACGAACTGGTCGCGCAGGCGGTGAGCGGCTGGACCGAGGCGTTTCAGTCGGCCTTCGCCCAGGATGCCGCGCAACGGGCGGCGGTGGCGCCGCTGTTGGAAAAAGGGCTGCAGGCCATCGCGCAGCAGGTATTGAGCGCCGAGGCGGTGGGGATGTTTCGGCTGTTGCAAAGCGAGTTTCCGGGGCGCGAGGCGCTGCTGGGCAGCTATCAGCGCAACGGCATTCAGCGTGGCCGGACGACGGTGGCGGACTGGCTGCAGCGCCAGCAGCAGTGCGGATGGCTGCGTGAGCGCGACTGGGCGCAAACCAGCGACCTGATGTTGGCGATGACCATCGCCGAGCCGCTACGGCAGATGACGCTGGGACTGTTGCCGCCGGGCAGCGCGATCGACGAGCGCATCGCGGCGGCGGTGGCGCTGGTGATGCCGGGTTTGCTGGCGGAAGGATGAAAACAAGAAAGGGCCGAGAGTTCGGCCCTTAAACAGCAGAATGCAAAACGTCTGCGTTACAGCTTCGGCCCGGCGTTCACCAGTTTTTCGCCCGCCGGAGTGACGGTATATTTGGCGAAGTTATCGATAAAGCGCTGCGCCAGATCCTGCGCTTTCTCCTGCCACAGCGATTCGTCGGCATAGGTTTTGCGCGGATCGAGGATAGACGGATCGACGCCCGGCAGCGCGGTCGGCACTGCCAGCCCGAAGATCGGCAGCGTGAAGGTCTCGGCCTGCTCAATGTCGCCATTCAGAATGGCGTCGATGATGCCGCGAGTATCTTTGATCGAGATACGCTTGCCGCTGCCGTTCCAGCCGGTGTTGACCAGGTAAGCCTGGGCGCCGGCGGCCTCCATGCGTTTCACCAGCACTTCGGCGTACTGCGTCGGGTGCAGCGTCAGGAACGCGGCGCCGAAGCAGGCGGAGAAGGTCGGCGTCGGCGCGGTGATGCCGCGCTCGGTGCCGGCCAGCTTGGCGGTGAAGCCGGACAGGAAGTGGTATTGGGTCTGCTCCGGCGTCAGGCGCGACACCGGCGGCAGCACGCCGAAGGCGTCGGCGGTCAGGAAGATGATCTTGCGCGCGTGGCCGGCTTTGGACACCGGCTTGACGATGTTCTCGATGTGATAAATCGGGTAAGAGACGCGGGTGTTCTCGGTTTTGCTGGCGTCGTCGAAGTCGATGCTGCCGTCGGCCAGCACGGTGACGTTTTCCAGCAGCGCATCGCGACGGATCGCCTGATAGATTTCCGGCTCCGCCTGCGGCGACAGCTTGATGGTTTTGGCGTAGCAGCCGCCTTCGAAGTTGAACACGCCGTCGTCGTCCCAACCGTGCTCGTCATCGCCGATCAGCTGGCGTTTCGGGTCGGTAGAGAGGGTGGTTTTGCCGGTGCCGGACAGGCCGAAGAATACCGCCACGTCGCCTTGCTCGCCGACGTTAGCCGAGCAGTGCATCGACGCGATGCCCTTCAGCGGCAGCAGATAGTTCATGATCGAGAACAGGCCTTTCTTCATTTCGCCGCCGTACCAGGTGCCGCCGATCAACTGCATGCGCTCGGTCAGATTGAAGGCGACGAAGTTCTCCGAGTGCAGCCCTTGCTGCTGCCAGTCCGGGTTGGTGCATTTAGCGCCGTTCATCACCACGAAGTCCGGTTCAAAGTCCGCCAGCTCGGCGTCGCTCGGGCGGATGAACATGTTTTTCACGAAGTGCGCCTGCCAGGCCACCTCGGTGATGAAGCGCACTTTCAGACGCGTGTCGGCGTTGGCGCCGCAGAACGCGTCCACCACGAACAGACGCTTGCCGGAGAGCTGATTGCCCACCAGCGTCTTCAGATGCTGCCAGACTTCCGGCGAGAGCGGCTGGTTGTCGTTCTTGCCGGTGCCGTTGTCCGACCACCAGACGGTATCGCGCGTGGTGTCGTCGCGCACGATGTATTTGTCCTTCGGCGAACGGCCGGTAAATTCACCGGTCGCGACGTTGACCGCGCCCAGTTGGGTGAGTGTGCCGCGCTCCAGCGGCGGCAGATCGGCGCGAGTCTCTTCGGCGAACAGCAATTCATAGCTGGGGTTATAGACGATGTCGGCGGCCTGATGGATGCCGTAGCGAGCGAGGGTTTGTGGGGTAACAGCGCGTGAAGACATATTCTACTTCCTTATGAGTCATATTATGCCTCTTTCCCGTGCGGTGCCGCGCGCAGGATTGAGATTCGGATCAAGCTGACCGGATTCAGCTAATGCATTTCCGGTTCTTTATTAATAAAACAGGGGGTTTTTTCGCCCTCCTATAGCATAGCAGCGAATTTAAGCCTGCTTACTTTAATTACAAAATGCTGACGATAATTAATTAAAACTAACCTTGGCGGAGGGTCACAATATTGAATTCCGCCGGCGTAATTTAGTTTTGCATTTTTATTTTTTATCATATCGTCAGGGCTGTCTACTGTTTTATTTCTTATTAGAAAAAGCGAAATCCACAATAGGATTTTTCGTAATCATTTGTTTTTGCTTGGCTATGGCAAATTTTTTGCGCCAGGTGAATCTAACCGTACTGTACGCTTGTCAGCAGGGTGAATAATGAAACAGATAAATGCAGAACTGGCCTGTGATAAAAATACGGCATCGTCCGAATCCTCAGGATTAATTAATCAACTTCGTCAAATAGATATCGGCGCGGTACCGATCGCCTTGTTTATCACGATTTGCGCGATCGTAGCGATTTCCGCCTACGCCAACTTCCTGCCGAAGAATATGATCGGCGGCCTGGCGGTGATAATGACGCTGGGCTTTGCGCTGGCGCAGTTGGGAAAAAGCATTCCCGTGCTGCGCGATATCGGCGGGCCGGCCATTCTGTGTTTGATGGTGCCGTCGGTGCTGGTCTATTTCGATGTCTTCCAGCCCAACGTCATGGGCACCGTCCATTTGCTGATGAAAGACGCGAACCTGCTTTATTTCGTCATCGCCAGTCTGGTGGTCGGCAGCATTCTCGGCATGAACCGGGTGATCCTGATCCAGGGGATGATTCGCATGTTCGTGCCGCTGGTGGTGGGCACGATCACGGCGGTGATCACCGGGCTGCTGGTGGGCAAGCTGTTCGGCTTTACCTTCTATCACACCTTCTTCTTCATCATCGTGCCGATCATCGGCGGCGGCATCGGCGAGGGGATTTTACCGCTGTCGCTGGCCTATTCGGCGATCCTGGGCTCGACGCCGGATGTCTATGTCGCGCAGCTGGCGCCGGCGGCGGTGCTGGGTAACATCTTCGCCATCGTGACCGCCGGGGTGCTGGCGCGCATCGGTATGCAGCGCAAGGCGCTGAGCGGCGACGGCATGCTGATCCGTTCGGCGCAGGAGAACGCGATGTTCGCCATCAAGGAGCAAAGCGGCAACGTCGATTTCCAACTGATGGGCGGCGGGCTGCTGGTGATCTGCGCCTTCTTTATCGTCGGCGGCCTGTTCGAACACATCGTGCATATTCCCGGGCCGGTGCTGATGATCCTGTTCGCGGTGCTGTGCAAGTACTGCCGGGTGATCCCGGCTTCGATGGAGACCGGCGCGCACAGTTTCTACAAGTTCGTCTCCACCGCGCTGGTGTGGCCGCTGATGATCGGTCTGGGCATGCTGTACGTGCCGCTGGAAAGCGTGGTGGCGGTGTTCTCGGTCGGTTATGTGGTGGTCTGTGGCTCGGTGGTGCTGTCGATGGGACTGGTCAGTTTCCTGATTGCGCCTTACCTGAAGATGTTTCCGGTGGAGGCGGCGATTGTCACCTGTTGTCACAGTGGCCTGGGCGGCACCGGTGACGTGGCGATCCTGTCGGCGTCGAACCGCATGGGGCTGATGCCGTTCGCCCAAATCGCCACGCGCATCGGCGGCGCTTCCACGGTCATCGGCGCGACGCTGCTGCTTGGTTGGTTAGTCTGAGTCCAGAGTATCTTATGGATAACCGGGGTTGGATTGCCCCGGTTTTTTTATGCGTTTTTATTCGCTTATCGTGATAGTGCTGATTATTGCCTTGAAAATCATTCGTGTGGCGCAAATGCATAGCCGTACTTTATCTAAGAAAATTCTGTAATCGGTGAAAATGTGTCTATTCTTTTCTCTTAAGGGATTATCGTTCTCATTCAGAGTGCCGAGGGAAGGCGCCAGCGCATTACCGATATCCCCGTATTGATTCAACACCGGGCCGCTGCCGTTCAGGCAATCCGCCAGTTGGGGCATCCCCCCGATTGAATTGACGAATATGGAGATAAGGTTATGTCATCAAGCAATGCTTCCGTTAAGGCCGAAGGCGTATTAGCCCTGCTGGGCGCTTATAAACCCGATGAAGACGACACCATTACCGTGCTTCATCCGTCGAAAACGTTCGAAAACGCCGGCCTGGAGCTGGTGCGCGGCGATCGCAGTTGGCACGACAAGGGCGTGACCGACACGCCGGTCTCCCTGACCTACAGCTTCTGGGAAAAGGCGCCGGGCAACATGTCGAGCATGAGCATCAGCGGCTTCAGCAGCTTTAACGCCGAACAGCGCGAGCAGGCTAAACTGTCGCTGCAGTCATGGTCAGACGTGGCTAACATCACCTTCACCGAAACCAGCAACACCGCCGCCGCCAACATCAAATTCGGCCTGTTCGACTACAGCTCGCGCGGCTCTTATGCCTTCGCGTATAACCCGGACTCCTCGCCTTCGGTCGCCGGGCAAACCTGGTATAACGCCAAGAACCCTACCTTCGTCAACAACCAGATCCATGAGAACGAGTACGGTCGCCAGACCTTCACCCATGAAATCGGCCATGCGTTGGGGTTGCAGCATCCGGGCGACTATAACGCCGCGCCGGGCGTCAGCATCACCTACGCTAAAGACGCGACCTACTTTGAGGACAGCCGCGCGCACAGCCTGATGAGCTATTTCAGCGAAAGCAACACCGGGCAGGACTTTAAAGGCGCGTACTCTTCCGGGCCGTTGCTCAACGACATCACGGCGATCCAGCATTTCTACGGCGCCAACATGAACACCCGCACCGGCGACACGGTTTACGGTTTCAATTCCAACACCGATCGCGACTTCCTCACCGCCACCGGCGCGCAGGACAAGATAATCTTCACCGCCTGGGACGCCGGCGGCAACGACACCTTCGACTTCTCCGGCTTCGGCCAGAATCAGCGCATCAATCTGAATGAAAAGGCGTTCTCGGACGTCGGCGGCCTGAAAGGCAACGTGTCTATCGCCGCAGGCGTAACGATTGAAAACGCCATCGGCGGGTCGGGTAACGATGTGCTGGTAGGGAACGCCGCCGATAACGTGCTCAAGGGCGGCGCGGGCGATGACGTGCTGTACGGCGGCAAAGGGGCGGATCAGCTGTGGGGCGGCGCCGGCAAGGACACCTTCGTCTACTTTGCGGCGGATGAGTCGACGGCGGCGGCGCCGGATTGGATCCGCGACTTCGTGCGCGGCGAGGACAAGATCGATCTGACGCTGTTCAACACCGGCAGCGCCGACGGCATCCGCTTCGTCGATCAGTTCAGCGGCAAGGCAGGCGAGGCGACGCTGAGCTACGATGCGCAAAATCACGTCAGTGACGTGGCGATCAACCTGGGCGGCGGCTTTGACGGCAGTGATTTCCTGGTGAAAGTGGTGGGACAGCCGCTGGATGCGGGGGATTTCGTGCTGGCCTGATGCAGGCAACAAAAATAGGGCATTTTGGGCAAAAACCCGACAATTCCTATTAATTACGTCATATTAGCGTGACATAGTAGCGCGCAGAAGGCCGGGCTTGCATACCTCGGGCTTCTGTCGGATCGCCAACCTTCTTCGGTTGGCGATTCATTTTCCGCCTTTCAGCATGTTGATGGCGGCGCCGAGCAGGATACGCCGTTCGATGTCGTTGCTCTCGGCCAACTGCCGCGTCAGATGTTTTTCCAGCGTTTCCACCGACAGCGCTTCGCCGCGATGACGCAGTTGCATCACGCCATCGCCGATCAGGCGTGCGACCTCATCCCATACGGGTTTAATCTCCTGTTCCGAGAACGTCATGGCCTACACCTCGGTGGATTGATTTTTGCCCAATGTAGCAGCTGAGCTGCGGCTTCGCTACCCGCCGCCTAAAACAGGAAGCATAAAAAACAAGCCATCAGTATTTCTTCTGGTTTTTACGCTCAATACTTGCGTTGTCGAAAAGCAGGAGAAAACATCATGAACTGGGTCGAAACCTTGGCGGAGTACTACCGCCTGAGCCGCACGGGTGAAACGCAGCATTGGCTGTGTCGCCGCTGGTTGCTTCAGGAGGAGGCGCGTTTGGCCTATTTGCGGGAGTTGCTGGAGCCGACTGCGCCACGGCGGCGGTGAACAGGGCGCCGGCGTTGCCGGCGTCGTTTCGCGGGATTAACCGAAGGCGATCGCCGCCCAACGCAACAGCAGCAGCGCCAGGCAGATCAGCAGCAGCACCACGACCATTTTACTGAGCTTGTTGCCCATGCGTTTTGTCGCCACGTCGCCTTCCTTTTTAGCTGAAATACCACCCGCCGGCGAAGAGGATGAGGAAAAGCGTCACTAACGCGACGCCGTTGAGTAAGTCGCTGAACGTATCGTCAGCATCGATGTCATTTTGCCGCATGTTACCGCCTGGCGGACGCCATTGGGTGAATAATGTTCACAGTATGCGCCCCGCAGCGCGACAGGCACAGCGAAGAACGGTAAAAACGCGTAAAGACGGCGGTGGTGGAATGCGCAGTCGCGCCTGCGACGGGTGCAGACGGCCGGCAATACGTTGTACTATCCTGTCTGCATTGAGGCATTTTTCCAAAAGGTATAATCATGGCGACGGCAATTCCACAGAAATACGAACACCTTGAGCGTTGGGCATTCGGCGATACCGAGCAGCAGGCCGATGAAGTGGTGCAATTGATCCTCAATGGCACCAAAACGGCCACCTGTTCCAACCTGGACGGCGAAGGGATCCCGCAGGCCGGCGATCTGTTCCTGGTGGTGGATGGCAAGGGGGAGCCGGTCTGCGCGGTCGAGCTGACCGCGGTGGAAATGAAAACTTACGATCAGGTCGATGAAGCGCACGCCTTTGCCGAAGGCGAGGGCGATCGCTCGCTGGCGCATTGGCGCAAAGAGCTGCAGCGCTTCTTCGAAGAGTACGATCTGTTCTCGCCGGACATGACGCTGGTGCTGATGAATTTCAAAGTCGTCGACAAATTCTAATCTTATGCGCGCCGTTCCCTACGAGTGCCAGTGGGCGAGCCCGGCGTTGGCCGCCGATCTGATAGCCGGCCGCGCGACGCTGGCGCAAGACGAAAATTGGGCGCGCAGCGGCGCCCGCGATCGGGTCGAGTACATCGAGTGGGCCAACCACGTGTGCGGCATGGCCTGCCTGAAAATGGTGCTGGGCCATCGCGACGGCGCAGCGCCGCCGCTGCTGGAGCTAGCGCGGCGCAGCCTGCCCTATGGCGCCTATGTGCGCGAGGGTGAGCGGATCAAGGGCCTGATTTACGCGCCGTTCGTCGAGTACGTGCGAGAGCAGTTCGCGCTGCAAGCGGAGGTGAAGGTGGGGCTGGCGGCTGCCGACGTGCCGGCGCTGCTTAGCGAATACCGTTACTTTATCGCCTCGGTGCATCCCGCCATTCGCCGGCCGGAGAGCGCACCGCCGCACAGGGGCGGGCATCTGGTGCTGATCACCGCCGCCGATGCGCAAAGCGTGACCTTCCATAATCCTTCGGGCGACAGCCCGGCGACGCGTGAGCACGTACAGCTGTCACTCAACCGCTTCGCCCCTTTCTTTGCCGGCCGCGGCATCGCCATCGCATAAAAAACGCGCTGTTTCCGATGAAAACAGCGCGTCGTCAGCAGTTCTGAGGCATTTTCATGCCAGCCGCATCACCCAGGCGTCCGCCTGCCGATCGTAGTGTTGCTTGTACAGCAGCGACTGTTTGCCGTCGAGGATCGCCGGGATGCTGGTGTGTTCATCCCAGCCGTCCAGCTGCATGCACAGATCCGGATCGGACTTGCAGGGAATGCTCAGGGTGCCGGCGCGGTCGGCGCCGGCGTGAAGATGCGCGTCATCGACCTCGAAGCTGCCAATTTTTACGACGGTTTTGCTCATGGGAACTCCTTGCTCAATGGTGTGGTAGGAGGTTAGACCAGTGCGGTCATCGGTAAGAGCATAGCCAAATGAGCAAAAAATGCCACATAAAAATTACATTTTGGAAACAATTTCCACGCCGGCAAAACACAACGCCTAGTACTCCACCACAAAACTGAGGTTGTCCTGATAGCTGCCGACCGCCACTTCCGTCTGCGCCGCATTGACCGCCGCCTTATACGGGATGCTTTGCGCCAGGCCGGTGCCGGCGCCGCTCTGTTTGTTGGTGCTATCCCAAACGGTCGTCGTATTTGGCAGGTAAATCTGATACTGCATGAAATTGCTGGTGCCGCTTTTCATGCGCCGCCAACCGGTGACCGGGTTATTGCCGTTGGTGAAATAGGTGTTGTATCCCTCGGTTTTGGTGCAGGTCAGGGTAATGCTCTGATTGACGGGATTGAACTGTCCGACCAACGCCATGCTGCCGAAGTTGACGTTGGGTGCGGTGCCGATCAGGCAATCTTTGGTGATGGTGACGCTGACGCTGACCGTGCTGGGTTTGTCGACGCCATCCCACCAAACGCACAGGCCGAGCACGCCCAGACCGCAAATATGGTAATTCCAGATCAGGTTGATGCTGTCGGTATAGGTTCCTGCGCGCACGTTGGCGCCGGCGGTGGTTTTGATATACAGCGGAAAGTTGACGTTGGAGGAAATCAGGATCAGCGACAGCAGGTTCAGCGAGCTGTAGTCGATGGTTTGGCCGATGCTGTAAGGATATTGGTAGTTGGCGTCGGGGTAGATCAGGTAAGCGATTTTATCGCCGGAGCCGTCGGTGTTGGCAACCGCCATATTGTTGGTGGTGGAGGCGATCTTGACCGTGACGGTGTTTTGCGTGAGCAAATTGAGGCCGAGGCCGGTGCAG
The DNA here is from genome assembly GCF_900215445.1 of Serratia sp. JKS296. Lineage (NCBI taxonomy): Bacteria > Pseudomonadati > Pseudomonadota > Gammaproteobacteria > Enterobacterales > Yersiniaceae > Serratia > Serratia sp. JKS296. The sequence goes on along the minus strand of NZ_OCMX01000001.1, from coordinate 2,920,552 downwards.
TTGAGGCCGGCGGTGCCCTGGGCGTTGATCTGCCCATTGTAGACCACGAAAGAGCTGCTCCCCGGTAAGGTGACGGTGCCGTTGGTGGTGGCGCAGTCGGCGAATGCGCGCTGACAGAGCAGCAGTGAAAGGGTCAACAATAAGGCTTTCAATCCCCGAAACATAGTGACTCTCCGTCGTTGAATTAGCGGCAGACAACCGGGCCGACGCGCTGGATGCCCTGAGGCTTCGCCAGACTGAATTCCGCCTGGCATGGCGGGCCGCCGTCGGCCGGGATCACGCTCAGGCGATTGTGTTGTTGCACCGGGTCGATATAGGTCATGCCATCCCAACCGACATAGCTCTGCTGACGGCCGCCAACCACCGCCACCTGGCTGCCGTTGGCCAGCGGTTTGCCTTGCTCGTCAACCAGTTCGACGTCGGCGGCGGAGATGGGTTGGATGGGGAACTCGACCAGAAAACCGCTGTGATCGCGAATGGCGACGGTTTTTTCCACCGTCGGCAGCGCGACGTCGGCGGGCAGGCTGAGCGGATCAATCTGGAATTTCGCATGGTAGTAAGAGGTGACGGTCGGCACCAGTAAATAGCCCTGGGCATCGGTCTTGCCGATCGGCTGGTTCTCATAGCTCACCGGAATGTCGGCGTATCCTTGCGTGGACACCAGCGCAAAGGCATCGTTGATGGTGTTGGTGGCGTATACGCCGCCGTTCATCGCCACCAGCGAACCGCTGATTTCTCCCCAGTGGTTGGTTTCATCGCGGGTGCCGTATACGCCCGCGCGGGCTTCGAGCCTGCGGGTTCGCCAGGTCAGATCCGCCTGGCGGTAATCGCCGCCGCTCGGGTTATTGGCGTAGGCCAGATTCCAACCGAAACCGCCATCGGTCGGTGCGGCGCGGCTGTAGCTGACGCGTTCGCTCCAGCGGTTGTTGTTGTCGCGCGCGGCGCTGAAGCTGGCCGTGCCCCAACTGTCGAACGGAATCGAGAGCTGCAGTTGGGCGCTGTAACCGCTGCTGCCGATTTCCCGGTTCAGCGAGGCGTACAGGCTGCTGTTGCGCCAAAGCGACACACTGTAGGACAGGTTCACCAGGCGGGTTCGTTGAGCGATGGCGTCGCGAACGTCAAAATAACCGGCGCCGAGGCTGCCGAGCCGGCCCAGGCTGACGCTGCCGGTCAACTGATCGGTGCGGCGGCTCAGACGGTAGTCGCTTTTATACACGGAAATGTCGCCAAAATCGGCGCTGCGCAGGATGCGTTGCGCGTTGAGGCTGAAGCGTGAGTTGCTGTAGGTGTAGCCAAAACTGCTCTGATCGCCGTGGTTGCCGGTGTAGCGATAGACGGGCTGGGGATCCGGCTGTTGCAACGGCCTGCCGGTCAGCGGGTCATAATACGTGGGGGATTGTATCGGCCTGCCGCCGTTAAACGCTTCGTCGCCGGCCTGGCTGACGCTGTAGGACGCGTTGAAAACCCCCCATTGTCCGATGCGAATGTCGGCGCCGCCGCCGCCGACCGCCAACTCGGCTGCGCCTTCGGCGCGCCCTTCCAGGGTTAACCAGTCAGTGACGCCGTAACGTAAGCTGGCGCTGCCTACCCATTGCCCGTAATCGGCAGAATTCAACCCGTAGTTGCGCCGCAGCAAACCGGTGGAAATGCTGAAATCGCTCATGCCGGTCTGCAGCAGGTTGCTGGCCACGTAGAACGGTACCGTGGTGCTGACCTGGCGGCCGAGGGCGTCGGTGGTGACGACGGTGGCCTGACCCGCGCCGTTAATGTAGGGCACGCTGTTGAGGGTAAACGGCCCGGGATTGATGTTGGTGGTGCTGTTTTTATAGCTGTTGATGTATAAATCGACGCTGCTGGGCAATGCCGCCTGGCCGGAAAACTGCGGCAGCGGGTAGGTGATAAGATCCGGGCGCACCGCGAAATTGCGCGCCAATTGCAAGCCGCCGATGCGCACGGCGCTGCTCCAGGGGAGCGAGCCGGTGGTTAGGTCACCGGCGATCACACTCAACATCCGCTGGTCATCGTTGAAACGCCAGTAGCTGTCATACCGAATATAGCGGCCGCCATCGTCGTTTGGCCCGCCGTTAAACCCGCTGCGGTAGATGCCGGTGTTGGCGACGACGCCGAACCCGTCGAACAGCCGCTGTTCGCTCCACGCCGACAGGTAGCCCGGCCGGCCATTGCCGTTGCTTTGGCTGGCGTAGATGTCGTAGTTGAACAGCAAACCGAGGCTGCTTTGCGCCGGCAAGCGCTGCAACGGTGAACGGGCGTCGATGGTTTGCTGCGGCAACCAGTCGTTGGGCACGTTGATCAGCAACTGCTGGCTCTCGCCGCTGTAGCTGACATCCACCTTCTCCAGCCGATCGACGGCGATTTCTTTCGCCTGTTTATCCGCTACCGGCAGCCCGGCGTCGAGCAGTTGTTGGGGCGTCATGTAGTAATGGCCGCCGCGGTAGTTGACCGGCACGACGTTGCCGGTTTGGCGCCCGTTGACGACCGGCTCCAGATACAGCGTGGTGTCCGGCATGCTGATGGCGCTGGGCGGCGGCGGCAGATCGTCGCCGAGCGCAAACGGCAGCCAGCCGCCGGCCGCCATGCTCAGCATGGCACACGCCAGCGGCTTAAGGCTGAAGCGCCGCGTCGATAGCCTCCCTGTCGGCTGCACCTGGGCCTCAATAAGACGGAATGGCTACGGGCTGTTTGTTGTCATTGACCGTGGCCATCAGCTTGCCGCTGCTGAAACCGCCGGCGGGCGGCAAGGCGAAGCGCATCTGTGAACCGGGCAGCACGTATCCCATCAGGCCGGGATTCAGGCTGCGGCCTTGCAGCGTCACTTTCGATATACGGGCATGCACTGCGCCTTGATTTCGCACCTCCAGCCAGCGTTCGCTGCTTTGCTGCTGTAGACGATAGCTGAGCAGGGGTTGGCTGGCGGTCGCGTAATCGCGCGGTTTTTCGCTGTCCTGTTTGGTCCAGATGCCCTTGCCGCTGACGAACAGCGGCACCGAGTAGCGCATCTGGAATTTCAGCCCCATCTCCGCACCGCCGGGAGCGGCGCTCGACGATGGTTCTTTCACCGGCACTTCATCGACCAAAATGCGGTAGGCCCGCTCCTGTCCCGCCGCCGGCGCCGACTGTTTGATCAGGCGTATCAGCTGGCGTTTGCCTGGCGCGATCGACGCCACCGGCGGGCTGGCGATCACGTCGCTTTGGTTGCTGTAATCGTCTTTGCCGGCGGTTTGCTGCCAACCCAACACGCGAATTTGCATATAGACCGGTTTGCTGTCGCGATTTTCCAGCCACAGCGCGGTGGCCTGTTGTTGATCTTCAATCACCGGATCGATCGGCCAGATGAGAATGGAAGCCGCGGCCAGGGCGTGCTGTTGGCTTGCCAGGAGCAAGGCTGCCGTTAACGGCAGACGGAAGGGTATGCGCATAACTCAATCCTTATTGCAAAAAACTTAATAAGTGACCGTCAACAAGACCGTATCGCTGTAAACGCCACTGGTGGGCAGGGTACTGGTCGAAAACAGACGGGCGTAAACCTTGATTTCTTGCGTGCTGCCGGTGGCGGCGACGGTCTGCGCCGCGCCGCCGTTGGCGCCATCTCCCCAAAGGGTGGCGTAGTTGCTGTCTTGATAAAGTTGATACAGCAGCGTTTCAGACGTGACGGCGTTTTGTAATTTTCTGCCGCCGGCGATGGATCCGGTCACGTGATTGCCGACGCCGAGGGCTAGCGTGACGCTCAGCCCCGGGTTGCAGCGAAACAGCACCGAACCGGCGCCGCTGCTGGAGACGACGCTGACTGCGTTGCTCAGCGAGGACAGTTGGCCGAAGTTCAGGGTGCCGAAGGTGGTCACGTCACTGACGCCGCTGCCCAATACGCAGCCTTTTACCACGGTTGCATTGACGGTGAACGGCTGGCTTTTGGTCAAATCGTTGACGCCGGTATCGCTTTGGGCCGGGGAAAGCGGCAGACAGAACAGCAAACCGCAAATGGAAGCGCGCATCGTCATTACCAATTGATCGTGACCTGTACCGTATCGGTGTAGCTGCCTGTCGGGGGCGTGGACTGCGCCGGAATCATGCCATAGACCGGCAACCAGTTGTCCGCACCGTTGGCGGTTTGTGACACGCCCGTCAGATTATCCCAAATGGTGCTGTGGGCGGCGTTGGTATACAGGTTGTAATTCACCCGTTGGCCCGCCGCGCTTTGCAGGTAGCGGGTAGCGGTATTGCCGCTTTGCCCGCCGCCAAGCAGAACGCTGTAGCTGGTGCCGTTGGTGCATTTCACCCGAATGGCGCCGGCGTTTTGCTGCCCGGCGACGCTGGTTGCGGTGCTGAGAAAATACAGCGTGCCGAAATTCAGCGTGCCGAAGCTGACGTTGCCGCCTGAACTGCTGCCGGCCTCACAGGCGCTGAGCAAGGTCGCGCTGACGCCGAGGGTCGCGGTTTTACTGTCGGCCTGCGCCAACAGGCTGCACGCCCATAATCCGCAGCAGCAGAGCGCGCGCCGCACCGTTACCAGGTGACCGTCATCGTGACGGTGTCGTTATAGGTGTCCGCCGCCGGGGTAGAGCCGGCCGCCGGTACGCGGCCATACACGATCAGCGGAACGGCGGCGCCGGTGCCGGTACCGGTCCGCGCGTTGGCACCGCTGCCCCAGGCGGTGGTGCGTGCGGCATCCTGGTACAGGTTATAGCTGATGAATGCGCCTGCCGTGCTGGCCATGCGGCGTTGGGTGCCTGAAGTGACGTGGAGTCCGTTGTCCAGCGCCACCGTGTAGTCTGTGCCGGTAGTGCAGGTCAATGACAGCGTACCGGCCCCCCCTGCGCCGGTGGCGCTGGCGTCGATAATGTTGGCCAGTGAAGAGTAAGTACCGAAGCTGATGGAGCCGAAGTCGTTGACGGAACCGCTGCTGCTGCCGCCCCCCACGACGCAACCGGCGCCGATGGTCAGCGTCACGCCTAACGTGCCTTGAATGGTGCCTGCTGCGTTAGCCGCGCCGTTGGCGCACAGCAGGGTTGCTACCGAGGTCAATGCCATCAGAGTTTTTTTCATCTTATATTCCTTGCCGTATGAGAGAAAGCCCGCAAAGACGCCACCCAGAGGTGGGTTGAACGTATTCATTTAGCTGCACTTTAATTAATAGAATAAGAATCGGGAATTGTCTTGATGAAAACGAGAAACTTTTTATTCTCATTCCCCGTATGGCGGGGCTTGTAGGCGAGGTATACCGATAAAGTGAAATGATTAGAATAATAACGAACGGCGATGGGAATATTATTAGTGTTATTTTATCGCCGGGGAGTTTCATTCCCCGGCGCGGTATTATTTACAGGTGGAAATCGAGCGCGCCATCCCGCACCAGTTCACGCGGCAAATTGTTTTTGATGCGGCTGCCAATGCGTTTGGCGATGCCCAGCGGTTGCCCCTGATAGGTGACGATGCACTCGTCGCCCGCCGGTGGCTGCTCAGGGTAGAGATCGCGGCCGTGATACCACGCCTGGGCCAGCGCGGCGTCCAGCTCGAAATGCTGTTTGCCGCCGGCGCCTGCGAGGGCGATCGCCGCTTCGTGCTGCCAACGGAAACCTTTCGGGAAGCGTTCCGCCAGCTTGAGACCGATACGCGAGAAGCGCACCTTGCCGAACAGCGGCTCCAGCTCGGCCGGGAACAGCCAGATTTCCTTATCGCGCTCCCACAGCCGGCTGTCATCGCCCCAGGTTAAGCCGGATGCGGCGGCGGCTTGGGCGACCAGCGCCGCCTCTTTGCCGGACAGCGGGCTGAACGGAAACTTACCGACTTTATAGGTCGGCTTCGCCAACGGCGCTACGGCATGCTGTTTGCGCAGACGGGCGACGAAAAAGCCTTCGCTGTCGTAAATCTGCGGGAAGACGTGCAGGAAGCCTTCGGCGGTCAATGCCTTGCCGGCGCCGGGGAACAGCTCACCCAGCGGCTCGACGCTGACCGCGTCACCATAGGTGTCCAGCAGCCAGCGCACCACCTGCTGATTTTCCTGCGCATTGAGCGTGCAGGTGGAATAAACCATCACGCCGCCCGGCGCCAGCGCATGAAACGCGCTGTCGATCAGCTCGCGCTGGGTGGCGGCGATCTCGGCGACGCTGTCCGGCGACCAGTTGCTCATGGCGTCCGGATCTTTACGCACCACGCCTTCACCGGAGCAGGGGGCGTCGAGCAGAATGGCGTCGAAGCTTTCCGGCAGCGCGGCGCCGAACACCCGGCCGTCGAAGTGGGTCAGCGCGGTGTTCTTCACGCCGCAGCGGCTGATATTGGCGTGCAGCACTTTCACCCGGCTGGCGGAGTATTCGTTGGCGACGATGCCGCCCTGGTTGCCCATCAACGCGGCGATCTGGGTGGTTTTGGAGCCCGGCGCCGCCGCCACGTCCAGCACCCGAGTCGGCGCCGCGTCGCCGGCGAACAGCGCGCTGACCGGCAACATCGAACTGGCCTCCTGAATGTAGAACAGACCGCTCAGGTGTTCGGCGGCGCTGCCCAGACGCAGTTTTTCATCGTCGCGCTCGATCCAGAACCCTTCCGCGCACCAGGGAATGGGCTCCAGTCGCCAGTCGTAATCCTGCACCAGCGCCAGGAAGTCGGCGACGCTGATTTTCAGCGTGTTGACGCGCAGGCTACGGCGCAGCGGGCGTTGACAGGCGGCGATAAAATCGTCCATCGCCAGCTCGGCGGGCATGATGGCGCGGGTGGCGTCAAGGAAAGCGGGGGGCAGAAAAACGGCGGTGGATTTGGCCACGGGCGAACTCTCAGGGTGCAATAAAGACAAGGGCGAGAGTTTATCACAAAGCGGAAAAAAACAGGGCCCGGCATTGCCGGGCCCTGAGGAAAACGCGAAAGTTAATCGCGCGGAATGGCGGTGCCCCAGGTTTTCCAGTCCTTCGGCTCTTCCGGATTCAGCAGGAAGTGCTTGTTCGGCGTCGCTTTCGGCGCCAGCGGAATGGTCGGCGGGGTGGCGAAGGCGATACCGCCGCGAATGAACTGCTGGAAGGTGCCGCTCTTGATCACGCCGCCGGTCAGGCCGAACTGCAGGTTGTAACCCGACGCCAGCCAGAACACGCTGTTGTTGCGCACCAGATGTTGATACTTCTTGCTGATGCGCAGCGCAACGTGCACCCGGTCGGACATGGCGCCAAGGTAGAAACCGGTGATGGTGCCGACCTCCACGCCGCGGAACAGCACCGGCGTGCCGATCTGCAGCGAGCCGGTTTCGGCCGCGTCGAGCACGACGCTCAGGCCATCGAGATAGCGCGAGTCGGTGATGCTGGCCTGCTGCAGCTCGAAGGTGCGCAGCTCGCGGCCGCGCCCTGGCTCCACGTTGATATAAGGTTGAAGCAGGGTATCGAGATTGCTGACGCCGGCGGCGGAGATCTCCGGCGACACGATCGAGAAGCGGCTGCCCAGGCGCGCGAAGGTCTGCACGTATTCCGGATACAGCACCGCTTTGGCCAACACTTCGTTGCGCTCCGGCGCCAGCTGCAGCGACTCTACCTGTCCGACGTCGATGCCGAGGTAGCGCAGCGGCATGCCCGCCGACAGCTTGCTGGCGTCGTAGGTTTTCAGCGTGATTTGGCTGCCCACCGCGCGGGCGGCGGTTTCGCTGGCGTACAGCACGCGGTTGGCGCCCTTGTTCAGCGTCACGCCCTGTAGATTATCGAAGCTGATGGCGCCTTTCAGCGCGCGGTTGAGCGGCGAAGCCTGCACCGTCAGCCCGCTGCCGTTGAGCTGCACCTTGGCGCCGCCTTCGGCCCAGAAGATGCTTTCGCGCGTCAGCAGCTTGCGGTATTCCGGGCTGATGTAGACGTCCACCTCAAACTCGTTGGCCTTCGGCCGAACGTTGACGATCTCGCCCACCTGGAATTTGCGGTACAGCACTACCGAGCCGGCCTGCACGTCCGGCAGGCTGGTGGCGCTGAGGGTCAGGGTGGTGGCGGGGGCGTTGCCGACGATGCCTTCCTCGGCTTTTTCGCTGTTGGCGTACAGCGGGTATTGGCCGCCCGGTTCCCCCTTGCTGCCGGGAATAATGCGCACGCCGCCGTCTACCCATTCCTGGGCGCTGGCGCCAAGCACTTCCATGCCGTCAATGCCCAGCTTGACGTCGAGACGGCTGTTGACCACGAATTTACTGTCTTTGTGCAGCAGGCCGCGGTACTGCGCGTCGATGGCGGCGGTGAATACCACGCCGCCGGCGGTCAGCGTGCGGCTCAGAATTTGGCCGACTTTCACGCCGTGCACCACCAGCGGCTGCCCGACGTCGATGCCGTAGCTTTGCGGCGCATTCAGCGTAACGGTCAGCACGCCAGGCTGTTGCAACAGCGTTTCGCTGCTGTCCAGCACGTTGAAGCGCTGCTGCGGCTCGCCTTCGCCCGGCACCAGCTCCAGCGTGGTGCCGGTCAGCAACTGGCTAAGCTTGGCGTCGTTGAGGCTGATGCGCGGGCTGCGCATCACGATGCGGGTGCCGCTGCGCATCAGATCGACCACCGAAGGATCGATGGTCAGTTCACCGACCACTTTGCTGTCCTGTTGCAACGTCAGCTTGGTCAGGGTGCCGACCTGCAGCCCCTGGTACATCAGCGGCGTGCGGTTTTCGCTCAGGCTGTTGCCGCTCGGCAGATCCAGCAGGATATTGACGCCGCGCTGGCTGTGGGCCAGATCAGGATACAGGGTATAGCTCTGATCGCCCTTGGCCTGCTGGCCATCGGCCGGAGAATCGAAGGCAATGGCGCCGTTGACCAGCGCCGCCAGGCTCTCCATCTGCACCGTGGCGCCGGACAGGCTGAAATCGCCCTTGAAGCCGGAAACGTTCCAGAAGCGGCTGTTGCGCTTCACCAGGTTGGCGAAGCGGCGGTCGATCAGCACGTCGATGGTCACGCCCTTGTTGCCTTCGCTGATGGTGTAGTCATACACCTTGCCGACCGGAATTTTACGGTAGTAGACCAGCGAGCCGCTGTTGAGCGAGCCGAGATCGTCGGCGTGCAGGTGAATCATCAGTTCACCGGTGTTCAGGCGGTACTTCGGCTGGGTATCGAGCGCGGTGAAGTGGGTTTGCTCCTTGCCGCTGCCGGGCATCATGCCGATATAGTTGCCGCCGACCAGCGCATCGAGGCCGGACACCCCGGCCAGCGAGGCCTTGGGCGTCACCAGCCAGAACTGGGTGCCTTCGCGCAGCGAGTCTTCCAGATCGCTTTTGATGCTGGCCTCCACCACGATGCTGCGCAGATCTTTGCTCAGACTGATTTTTTGCACCGTGCCGACCTCAACGCCCTGGTAGCGCACCGGCGTGCGGCCGGCAACGATGCCCGCCGCCGATTGGAAATCGATGGTGACGGTGGTGCCGCGCTCCTGGACATTGTTATAGACCAGCCACCCGGCGATCAGCAGGGCGATGAACGGCAGTAACCAGAACGGTGAAATGCGGCGTTTGTTCTTGACCCGCGCTTCAGTCGGTGTAGTCGGCGTTTCCTGTTGCATGTGCATCCCAAATCAATCGGCTATCGAGCCATTCAACGGCAAGAATAGTCAAAATGACCGCCGAGCCAAAGTAAAACGCGGCCGGTCCCATAGTAAAAGATAACAGTTGATCGCGATTTACCAGCGACATCATCAAGGCGATAACGAACAGATCGAGCATCGACCAGCGGCCGATCCAGGTGACCAGGCGCAGCAGACGAATGCGCGTCTTCAGACTGTGCGAGGTTTTGAAGTGGATGCTCAGCAACAGCGTGATCAGCACGATCACCTTGGTGAAGGGCACCAGCACGCTGGCGATGAACACGATGGCGGCGATCGGCACGTTGCCGGAGGTGGCCAGTGAGACCACGCCGGAGAAGATGGTGTCTTCCAGCCGCACGCCGTTGGCGTAAATGATGGAAATCGGCAGCAGGTTGGCCGGTATCAGCAGGATCATCGCCGCGATCAGCGCCGCCCAGGTTTTCTGCAGGCTGTAGGGCTGGCGGTGGCACATCGGCACATGGCAGCGCGGGCAGCGGCCGCGCGCGTCAGGGTAGCCGGTATAGTGGCAGGACAGGCAAATATGCAGCGCCGCCGGCGGGCCTTCCGGCTGTTCCTGCGGATAGTAACGCTCCCACAGCTGCTCCAGGTTAGCGTGGATCAGCGTCAGGATGCTGAGTAGGGTGAGCGACAGGTAGGCGATCAGCGCGCTGCCCGCCTGGATGTCGGCGTAATCCTGCACCTTGATGGCCGCCACCGCCATGCCGATCAGATAAATGTCCAGCATCACCCACTCTTTCAGCCGTTCCAGCATCAGCAGCACCGGGCGCAGGTTCATGCCGAGCGCGTGGCCGAAGCGCAGGTACAGCAACGACAGCGCCAGCGTCAGCGGGGCGCCGAGGGTGCAAAACGCCACCATGCTGGCGGTGAGCGGATCGCCCTGGCGGCTCATCTGCCAGATGCCCTCCAGCAAACTGGCGTCGATGCGCGTGCCGAGCAGGCGGATGCTGATCAGCGGTTCGGTGAAGGCGAACGGCATCAGCAGCAGCATGGTGATCGCCATGGCGGTCAGACGCGTCATCGACCAGTCGCGGCCGTGCACCACCTTGGCGTTGCAGCGCGGACAATAAGCGGCCTGATTGCCGCTGAGCGGCGGCAGCATGAACAGCAGATCGCACTCGCAGCAGCGTTGGTGGCGCGCTTTGGAAAGGGGGGCGGTGATCGCGTGTATTTTCATTTTTGACAAGTCGCTGCCCTTGAGCCCGCCGGAACTGTCAGCGTAGCTGAAAAATAAACCGGCCGCGTCACTGGCGATCGGGCGCCGGACGGTAAAACGAGGTAAACCGGGATTCTGAGCGGCAAACATACCCCGAGCGACGGGGTTTTGTGAAGCAACAGATGATTAACCTTGTGGCTATACGCATTTAATGCTTATTTTATAGGGCCTAAGCTTTGGGCTTCTGGCCATCTTCACTGTTTCAATGGTTATCACATGACAAAAGAACAATTCTACGCGGAATTAAAACGTGATCTGAGCGCGTTGCTCGGCGGGGAGACCAACTTTATCGCGGCGCTGTCCAACGCCAGCGCCTTGCTCAACGAGCGTCTGGATGACGTGAACTGGGTCGGTTTCTATCTGATGGAGGGCGAACAGCTGGTGCTGGGGCCGTTCCAGGGCAAGATCGCCTGCGTGCGCATCCCGGTGGGCAAGGGCGTGTGCGGCACGGCGGTGGCGGAAAATCGCGTGCAGCGCGTCGGCGACGTGCATGCGTTCCCGGGCCATATCGCCTGCGATGCGGCCAGCAACGCGGAAATCGTGCTGCCGCTGGCGGTTGGCGGCCGGACGATCGGCGTTTTGGATATCGATAGCACGGTTTATCAACGCTTCGACGAACGGGACGAAGCGGGCCTGAAAGCAGTGGTGGCGGGGCTTTGTGAGCAACTGGAACAGTGCGACAGTGCGAAATATGTGACTGTGGCGGCAAGTTGATCGACGGTTAACGTGGCAATTACCGATGGCGTCATTATAATGACGCCTGTTCATGCCTGTGGCTTGTTGGCAATACCGTTGTAATCAGGAAATTTCATGGAAAATCAACCTAAGTTGAACTCTAGTAAAGAAGTCATTGCTTTTCTTGCCGAGCGTTTTCCGCTCTGCTTTAGCGCCGAAGGCGAAGCTCGTCCGCTGAAAATCGGTATTTTTCAGGATTTGGTAGAGCGCGTGCAGGGGGAAGAGAATCTCAGCAAAACGCAATTGCGTTCTGCCCTGCGCCTGTACACCTCAAGCTGGCGTTACCTGTACGGCGTTAAAGTCGGCGCGCAGCGCGTCGATTTGGACGGCAATCCGTGCGGTGAACTGGAACAGCAGCATGTCGATCATGCTCGCCAGCAGCTTGAAGAAGCCAAAGCGCGCGTTCAGGCACAGCGTGCCGAACAAAACGCCAAAAAACGTGAAGCCGCCGGCGAATCCGCCGATGCTGCGCCACGCCGTCCGCGTCCAGCCGGTAAAAAGCCCGCTGCACGTCGCGAAGGCGGAGCCGCGCCGGAAAACCGCAAGCCGCGCCCACAAACTCGCCCACAGCCCGCTCGCCAACCTCGTGCAGCCAAAGAGGAAAGCCAGCCGCGTTATGCGCCAGTCACGGATATCTCTAAACTGCAAATTGGCCAGGAAATCAAAGTCAGAGCAGGCAAGAGCGCGATGGATGCTACCGTACTCGAAATCGCTAAAGATGGCGTACGTGTGCAGCTCTCTTCCGGTCTGGCGATGATTGTGCGCGCAGAACACTTGCAGTTCTGATACGGAGGCCAACCCAGGCATGAACAAATTCGTCAGATTAACAGCGATTGCAGGGCTGCTGTGGGCGGGTGTCAGTTACGGCGCGGAAACAGCCAACATCCGCATCGGCCAACTGCCCCAACTGCAACAGGAACCCCAGCACGCTACGGTGAGTGAGCGCGTTACCTCGCGCTTCACTCGCTCTCATTACCGCCAGTTCGCCCTTGACGCGGAGTTTTCAGGCAAGATCTTCGATCGCTACCTGAACATGCTGGACTACAACCATAACGTATTGCTGGCTTCCGACGTGGCGCAGTTCGCCGGCAAACGCAATCAGGTTGGCGAAGAGCTGAAAACCGGCAAGCTGGACACCTTCTACGCGCTGTTCAATCTGGCGCAGAAACGCCGTTTCGAGCGTTACACCTATGCGTTGTCGTTGCTGGACAAGCCGATGAACTTCACCGGCAACGGCACTATCGATCTCGACCGCAGCAAAGCGCCGTGGCCGAAAGACAAGGCCGAGCTGGATAGCCTGTGGGATGCGAAAGTCACCTATGACGAGCTGAACCTCAAGCTGACCGGCAAGACCGACAAAGAAATCCGCGACACGCTGACCAAGCGCTATCAGTTCGCCATCAAGCGCCTGACGCAAAGCAACAGCGAAGACGTCTTCCAACTGGCGATGAATGCCTTTGCGCATGAAATCGACCCGCACACCAACTATCTGTCTCCGCGCAATACCGAGCAGTTCAACACCGAGATGAGCCTGTCGCTGGAAGGCATCGGCGCGGTGCTGCAGATGGATGACGACTACACCCTGATCAACTCGATGGTGCCGGGCGGCCCGGCGGCGAAGAGCAAGGCGATCACCGTAGGCGATCGCATCGTCGGCGTCGGCCAGGCCGGCAAACCGATGGTGGACGTGATCGGCTGGCGTCTGGACGACGTGGTGTCGTTGATCAAAGGGCCGAAGGGCAGCAAGGTGCGCCTGGAAGTCCTGCCGGCCGGCAAGGGCACCAAAACCCGCGTGGTCACCTTGACCCGCGAGCGCATCCGCCTGGAAGACCGCGCGGTGAAAATGACCATCAAGACCGTCGGCAAAGAGAAGGTGGCGGTGTTCGACATCCCCGGCTTCTACGTCGGTCTGACCGATGACGTGAAAGTGCAGCTGCAGAAGATGGCCAAGCAGAACGTCAAGAGCGTGATCATCGACCTGCGCACCAACGGCGGCGGCGCGCTGACTGAAGCGGTGTCGCTGTCCGGCCTGTTCATTCCGAGCGGCCCGGTGGTGCAGGTGCGCGATAACAACGGCAAAGTGCGTGAAGACGCCGACACCGACGGCGTGACCTACTACAAAGGCCCGCTGGTGGTGCTGGTCGATCGCTTCAGCGCCTCCGCCTCCGAGATCTTCGCGGCGGCGATGCAGGATTACGGCCGCGCGCTGATCGTCGGCGAACCGACCTTCGGTAAAGGCACCGTGCAGCAGTACCGTTCGTTGAACCGCATCTACGATCAGATGCTGCGCCCTGAGTGGCCGGCGCTCGGTTCGGTGCAGTACACCATTCAGAAGTTCTACCGCGTCAACGGCGGCAGCACCCAGCGCAAGGGCGTGACGCCGGACATTCTGATGCCGACCGGCGTCGATCCGGCGGAAACCGGCGAAGCGTTTGAAGACAACGCCATGCCGTGGGACAGCATCAATGCGGCGACCTACAGCAAGACCGGCGATATGACGCCGTTCGAGCCGGAACTGCTGAAAGATCACCAGCAGCGCATTGCGCAAAATCCGGAGTTCCAGTACATCGCGCAGGATATCGCGCATTACAAGGCGCTGAAGGATAAACGCAACATCGTGTCCCTCAATCTGGCGGTGCGCGAGAAAGAGAACCACGATGACGACGCGACCCGTCTGAAACGCATCAACGAGCGCCTGGAACGCGCGGGCAAGAAGCCGCTGAAATCGCTCGACGATCTGCCGAAGGATTACCAGGAACCGGATCCGTACCTGGATGAATCTGTGCATATCGCGCTGGACCTGGCTCATCTGGAAAAAGATCAGCCCGCTCAGCAGCCAACGCCGGCCAAATAAGGCCGCCTACGGCAGGATGAAAAACGCACCCTCGGGTGCGTTTTTTTATGGCGACGCGAAGGCCAGCCTCCCTGCTGGATGAAGGGAGGCGGGCTGATGCATCGCCTGACAAATTTAGGGTAAAAAAACCTCCGCCTTGCGCAACAATCGTTTACAATTTGCCAAATCCCGGTCGCGCGCCGTTTTTGTAAAGTTTCGTATTTTTAGTAGGTTAATGACGCGCGACTCTTGAAACTGTGACGAATGCCCATACGATCTAGGGTATCTTAGACAGCGTTTTGTTAACATTTATGAGGAAGTAAACATTTTATGATGCGTATAGCTCTGTTCCTGCTCACCAACCTGGCGGTGATGTTGGTTTTCGGGCTGGTGCTCAGCCTGACAGGAATCCAATCCAGTAGCGTTCAGGGCCTGATGATCATGGCCGGTCTGTTCGGCTTCGGCGGCGCTTTCGTGTCGTTGCTGATGTCCAAGTGGATGGCGCTGCGCTCCGTCGGCGGGGAAGTAATTGAACAACCGCGTAACGAAACCGAAAACTGGCTGCTGGAAACGGTACGCCGTCAGTCGCAGCAGGCGGGCATCGCCATGCCGCAGGTCGCTATCTACCACGCGCCGGACATCAACGCCTTTGCTACCGGCGCACGCCGCGACGCCTCGCTGGTCGCCGTCAGCACCGGCCTGCTGCAGAGCATGAGCCGCGACGAAGCGGAAGCGGTCATCGCGCACGAAATCAGCCACGTCGCCAACGGCGATATGGTGACCATGACCCTGATTCAGGGCATCGTGAACACCTTCGTCATCTTCATTTCACGCCTGATCGCGCAGGTCGCCGCCGGTTTCCTCGGCAACCGCGACGGTGATGGCGAAGGGGAAGGCAACGGCAACCCGATGATTTACTTCGCGGTGTCGATGGTGCTGGAACTGGTGTTCGGCATCCTGGCGAGCATCATCACCATGTGGTTCTCGCGTCACCGCGAGTTCTATGCCGACGCCGGCTCCGCCAAACTGGTGGGCCGCGAGAAGATGATCGCCGCCTTGCAGCGTCTGAAAACCAGCTATGAACCGCAGGAAGCGGGCAGCATGATGGCGTTCTGCATCAACGGCAAATCCAAGTCGTTCAGCGAGCTGTTCATGTCGCATCCGCCGCTCGATAAACGTATCGAAGCGCTGCGTTCCGGCCAGTACCTGAAATAATCGGCTGAATGAAAGGAAAACCCCGGCTTGCCGGGGTTTTTTTTATGGCATACCTGAACCGCTTGGTCAGCGGCGGTGACGGATTCAACAATGAAATTCGGCAATGAATGAGGTAAAGCGCCTCACCAAAGTCTACGGGCGTTAATGCTGCGCAGCAGCGTCCGAAGTCCCTGATGCCGACCTGAAAATAGCGTCTTTCGGCCTCTCAGCCTGGGCAGGTGCGATGCCCGTTCACCCGGTGAGTGGGTAAGCCGCATCGTGCTCGGTCACGGCCGGCTGTTTGGCTTTGGAGGCGCATGTTATATGCTTTGGCGCAATGACATTTGTCCCTGAGGCCCTATGAAAATCAACCACCTTCCCTTACTCAACGGTGATGAGCTACCGGCGCGCCTGGCCGAATTGACAAGCGGTATCGCCGATGCGGTTGCGGAACTGTTCAACCGGCATGATGACGATGCTGAACAGCCGGCTATTCGCTGGCATTCAGGCGATCTTCACCTCCCGGCATTTTTCCCCGACGAGCACGACAGCCACGAGTACGATTACCTGATCGTGGACGGCGATGTGATCGTGGAAGGATGCCTGGCGGTGTCACCGCAGCGCGAGGACGGCGGCATTGTCGTGCTGGGTCGGCTGCAGGCGGATACGCTGATTTGCTGGGGCGGACTGGTCGTGCGTGATGATGTCCGCATACGCCACGCCTATTGCAGCTCAGGAAACGACGGCGCATTCGTGGTGGGGGGAGACCTGACCGCGCTCACTCTGGTAGAGACGGGGGAGTTTATCCATGTCCATGGCGATCTCGACGCGCGGTGTCTCGCTTCGTTGCAGAACTTCGTTCAGGTTGACGGAGACACGCGCTGTGATTGCCGCATCGACAGCGCGCAGGCCGAAGATCTGATAAAGCGGATGTTCGCCCCTGGCTTACTGAAGGGCTTCGAGGGGGTGGATAACGACGGCCAACGCATTGTTGGCTGGTATCCGGATGACGACGCCTATTTAGCGTGTCTACGACAAGGCCGCAGCCCTTTGAGGAGCGGCGACTGACGCCAGGCCTGCATCGCACTCGACGCGGCCCGGCTCAGGCAGGCCGCGTCGGTTTTAAAATCGATTGGGTTCCGGCTCTTTCAATGTCCTCTATTTCACCTCGCGGCTGGGCTGCGCCGTTTGCGCGGTCGATTGGGTGATGCGCAGGCCGCTGACCGCCGCCGCCAGGGTAGCGAACACGCCGGCCAGGATCAGCGAAGCGTGGGTGCCGGAGGTAGGGAACAGGTTGAACATCAGCGCCACCAGCGCGGCCCCCGAGGTTTGCCCCAGCAGGCGGGCGGTGCCCAGCATGCCGCTGGCGCCGCCGCTGCGGTTGCGCGGCGCGGCGGAGATGATGGTGTGGTTGTTGGGCGACTGGAACAGGCCGAAGCCGGCGCCGCACAGCACCATGCGCCAGATGATGTCCATATTCGACGGCGCCGCCGGCAGCAGCGCCAGCGAAAACAGCCCGAGCGCGAACACCGCCAGCCCAATGCAGCCCAGCAGGCCGGCGTGCACGCGCTCCACCAGCCGACCGGCGATCGGCGCCATCACCACGATCGCCAGCGGCCACGGCGTCAGCAGCAGCCCGGTCGCCACCTCGCCGCGGCCCAACGCGGTTTGCAGGAAGAACGGCAACGACACCATCGCCAGCATTTGCGCGGCGAACGAACAGATTGAGGTGCCCATCGACAGGGCGAAGATCGGAATGCGCAGCAGGTCGACCGGCAGCAACGGAAATTCCTGGCGCAGCTGGCGGCGCACGAACACCGCGCCAATCGCCAGCAGTGCGGCGATTTCGCTGAAGATCAGCGTCAGGCTCTGGCCCTGGGCGAAGCCGCTGATGGCGGTGATCAGCAGGCCGAAGGTCAGCGCGTTCAGCACCGCGCTGGTGGGATCGAAACGGCGGTTATCGCTTTTCTGGCCGTTGGCCGGCAGGAATTTCATCCCCAGTAGCAGTGCGACGATGCCGATCGGCAGGTTGATGGCGAACAGCCACTGCCAGGATGCGACCGACAGGATCGCCGCCGCCACCGTCGGCCCGGCCGCCGAGGAGCAGGCGACGATCAGCGAGTTGATGCCCATGCCGCGGCCGAGAAAACGCTGCGGGTAGATGATGCGGATCAGCGCGGTGTTGACGCTCATGATGGCGGCGGCGCCAAAGCCTTGCAATACGCGGGCGATGGTCAGCGTGAGCAGTGAGTCGGACAGGGCGCAAAACAGCGAGGTGATGCTGAACACCAGCAATCCGGCCTGATAGATGCGGCGATAGCCGACCAGATCGCCGAGCGAGGCCAGCGACAGCAGAGAGACGGTGATCGCCAACTGATAGGCGTTGACCACCCAAATGGAGCTGGCCGGGCTGGCGTTGAGATCGCGAGCGATGGTGGGCAGCGCCACGTTGGCTATCGCGCCGTCGAGCACGGATACGGTAATGCCGAGGGCGATGGCGAGGATCGCCCCATAGCGTTGCGGGACGGGGAGGCCGTCGGAACAAGGACGCATGTTGGTCTCAGCGGTATTTATTCAGGGGAGTATTATCATGCTAATCATATTCGCCCGTGATTGCATGCCCCTTGTCCGCTTAATTGTAAACGGCGGTGAGCGGGCCAACGGTTATCCATTTGGCTTCAATTGCTTAGCGTTCAGCCGCGTTGCGCGCTGCGATCTGTTCCGATTATACTGAAACCCTTGTTTAAATTTCCTGAAACAAAACCGTTAAGTAGGGTATGCACCATGGCTAACGCAGATTCAGACAAGCAACCGGATGCCGTCTCATCCGTGATGAAAGTGTTCGGCATTCTGCAGGCGCTTGGCGATGAGCGCGAGATTGGCATTACCGAACTGTCCCAACGGGTGATGATGTCCAAAAGCACCGTCTACCGTTTTCTGCAGACCATGAAAGCGCTGGGCTACGTTTCGCAGGAGGGCGAGACGGAAAAGTATGCGCTGACGCTCAAGCTGTTCGAACTGGGCGCCAAATCGTTGGAGAACGTCGATCTGATCCGCAGCGCCGACGTGCAGATGCGCGAACTGTCGAACCGCACCCGCGAAACCATCCACCTCGGCGCTCTGGATGAGGACGGTATCGTCTATATCCACAAGATCGACGCGATGTACAACCTGCGCATGTATTCGCGCATCGGTCGCCGTAACCCGCTGCACAGCACCGCCATCGGTAAAGTGCTGCTGGCCTGGCGCGATCGGGATGAGGTGGCGCAGCTCCTGTCGCAGATTGAATTTACCCGCAGCACCGAGCATACCTTGGCCAGCGCCGCCGAACTGTTGCCGGTGCTGGATCGGGTACGAGCGCAGGGATTCGGCGAAGATGCCGAAGAGCAGGAGGCGGGGATCCGCTGCATCGCCGTACCGGTCTTCGATCGGTTCGGGGTGGCGATCGCCGGGCTGAGCATCTCTTTCCCGACGCTGCGTTTTTCCGACGCGGCGCGGGAGGAGTATGTGGCGTTGCTGCACGTCGCCGCCCGACGCATTTCCGAGCTGCAGGGCTATCACGACTACCCGTTCTGACCCTTCGTTTCTAAAAACAAGGCGCCGCCATGGCAGCGCCTTGTTGCTATTTTGCGCCCGGCGTCAGCCGCTGCGCAATCCGCTCCAGCACTAACATCAGCAACATCGTGGCCGCCACCAGGATCATGGTCAGCGTCGCGCCGTTGGCGATGCTGCCGCGATCGGTCAGGCTGAAGATCGTGACCGGCAGCGTCGCCCAACTCGGCGGGTAGATCATCATGGTCGCGCCCAGCTCCCCCATCGACAGCGACAGGCTGAGCGCGAAGGCGGAGATCATGTAGGGGGCGATCATCGGCAGGGTGACGTGGCGCAGGCGGAACAGCGGCGAAGCGCCCAGGCTGGCGGCGACGTTCTCGTAGTCGCCAGGTAGCCGGGTCAACCCGGCCATCACGTTGCCGAAGGTAAAGGCGGAAATCAGCACGAAGTGAGCGGCGGGCACGATCAGGAAGGTGCCGTTCATCTGCAGCGGTCCCTGGCTGAACGCCACCAGCATCCCCAAACCGATAGAGACCGAAGGCACCGCGCTGGGAATGAAAAACAGCGTGCCCAGCAGCCGTCGGCCGCGTTCAGGCGCGTGGCGCAGCGCCAGCGCCGCCCAGGTGCCGCACAACAGCGCGAACAGGCTGGCGCTGAAACCGATAGCCAGACTGGCGACCAGCGCGTCCCAGGAGGCGCCGCTGAACGCCTGGCGGAAGTGGTTGAGGGTGAAACCGCTCGGCAGCACGCCGTTCCACTGTTCACTGAGGCTGGACATCAGGATCACCGCCAGCGGCAGGCAGAAGAACAGGGCGAACAGCGTGATCGTCAACGTGCAGGTCAGGGTGCGTCCGGTGCGGGACCATATCAACATCGTCAGTTCCTCAGCCCGGCGCGCGCCGCGGCGTAGCGGTAAAGGGAGAACAGCCCGAGCGACAGCGCGATATTCACGACGGCGATCGTGCAGGCGACGGCGTAATCCGACTCCAGAATCGCTTTGGTGTAGACCATCATCGGCAGCGTGGTGACGCCCTTGGCGCCGATAAACAGCACGATGCCGAACTCATTGGTGGTCAACAGCAGGCACAGGCTGCCACCGGCCAGCAAGGCCGGCAGCGCGGCCGGTAAAATCACCTGGCGCACCACGCGCCCCGGCCGGGCGCCGAGAATGCTGGCGGCCTCGAGCTGGCTGCGATCGATCTGCGACAATGCCGCCATCAGCGGGCGCATCACCAGCGGCGTAAACACGGTGATTTCCGCCAGGATCACCCCCCAGATGGAGTAAAGAAAGTCCACCGGCGGCAGGGTGAAACCGAAGGCCGTCATCAGCGTGCCGTTCAGCAGACCGGCGGAGCCGTAGATAAAGGTGAAGGCCAGCGTGATCAGGAAGGTCGGCATGGCGATAAAGGTATCGATCACCCGGGCGATCAGTCGGCTGCCGGGGAACGGCGTGAACACCAGCAGCAGCGACAGCAGGGTGCCGAGCACCAGGCAGCCCAGCGTCGCCAGCAGCGCAATCTGCAGCGTGTTGAGCAGAGCGCTGACAAAGCGCCGGGATTCGAACACCTGTTGCAGCGCGGCGGCGCTGAATAGCCCCTGATCGTCGGTAAACGCCTGTTTGACGATCAGCGCCAACGGGTAGAAAAACAGCGTCGCCAGCACCAGCAGCGGCAGCAGGATCCACAGACTGCGCGGGAAACGCAGCCGCAGGGCCGGGCGAATAAGCGTAGAGTCGGTCATGTCAGTCCTCGATCAGTACCGCATCGTCGGGGGCGAAATAGAGCGGCACGCGCTCGCCGATCTGCGGCATCCGGTTGCGATGGGTGGTGACCACGCGCAGCGAATGGCCTTGTACCTCGAACTGCAGGTGCGTCAGCTCCCCCTGCCAATGAATATCGCGCAGCGTGCCGATGAGGCAGTTGCTGCGCTGGGCGTCGGCATCAAGCGCAATATGCTGCGGCCGGATGCACAGCAGCTTGTCGAAGCCGCGTTGTGCGCCGTAGGTGAAACAGCCGATCACTTTGCCGGCGCAGCTGACGGTGGTCATGCCTTGCTGCGCGGTAGTCTCAAGGGCGGTGGCCGGCAGCAGGTTGGCGCGGCCGAGAAACTCGGCGGCGAAGCGGTTCGTCGGATGGTGGTACAACGCGCGGGTTTCGCCGTGGGCGATCAGGTGGCCGTCGCGCATGATGCCGATCTTGTCCGCCAGCGTCAGCGCTTCCCCCTGATCGTGGGTGACGTACAGGATGGTCAGATCCGGCAGCTCGCGGTGCAGGCGGGCGATCTCTTCCACCATGCTGTGACGGATTTGCGCGTCCAGCGCCGACAGCGGCTCATCCAGCAGCAAGACTTTGGGGCGCACCGCAATGGCGCGAGCGATCGCCACCCTCTGCTGTTGGCCGCCGGAAAGCTGGCTGGGATAGCGCTTGGCGTAGGCGGACATGCCGACGATGGCCAACGCTTCTTCGACGCGCTCGGCGGTCAGGCCGCGCGGCTTGCCTTGCGCGCGCAGGCCGAACGCCACATTGTCCTCGACGCGCATATGCGGAAACAGCGCGTAGTTCTGTACCACCATGCCCAGGCCGCGCTCATAGGGCGGCACGTCGGTGACATCGATGTCACCGATGGCGATGCGTCCGGCGGAGGGCTGCACGAATCCGGCGATCGCCCGCAGCACGGTGGTTTTACCCGAGCCGGAGGGGCCGATCAGCGCCAGCACTTCGCCGGGGGCGATGGTGAGCGTGAGGGGTTTCAGCACCTCGGTGCCGCGATACGACACGCTGACGCGGTTGAGCTGAATGCCCGACGGCCCGGCGATGTCGAGGCTGCTATCCCGCGCCTCGGCGCGGGAAGAGAGGGTAGAAGGCATCGTCAGCGTCATTCGGTCACCTGGCGCCAGCGGGAGATATCGGCGGACAGGCTGTTCACCACCTGGTTCCAGTCCGGCGCCCAGATGTCCACGCCTTTCAGCGCCGCCTGCGACTGCTTGAAGTTATCGTCGGTCGGGGTGACGTCCTTGCGCACCGGCATACCGTAGGAAATGGCGCTGACGCTGCTCTGCGCTTCTTTGCTCAGCAGGAAGTCGATCAGTTTTTTGCCGTTGGCGCTTTGCGGCGCGCCTTGCACCAGGCCGATATAGTAAGGCAGCACCAGCGTGCTGCGTTTGCCGTCCGGCCCGGCCGGCCAGAACACCTTCACGTTCGGATTGCTGCGCATCTGCGCCAGATTCATCTGCAGATCGCCGTTGGCCACCAGCAACTCGCCTTTATTGACCAGCGCGGTCAGCTTGCCGGTGGAGGCCGAAGGGCCGACGTTGTTGCTTTGCAGCTTGCCGAGGTAGTCGAAACCGGCATCTTTGCCGCCGAAGCTGTGAAACGCCTGCAGCATCACCGCGGTGCCGTCACCCGCCTGACCCGGCGTGGAGTACTGCAGCTTATTGCGGAATTGCGCGTCCAGCAGTTGTTGATAGCTGGCGGGCGCCTGCGGCAGCAGTTTGGCGTTATAGATGAAGCTCAGGTAGTTGTTCACCAGCGGCACGAACTGCGGCTGGGCGTCGGCGATCTGCGCCGCATCCTGCGGGGTGAAATCCTGCAGCAGTTTTTCCGCGGCGGCGCGCTGGATGAACGGCGGCAGCGTCACCAGCACGTCGGCCTGCGGGTTGCTGCGCTCCTTCGACAGGCGCTCCACGATGGCGCCGGAGCCGCCTTCGACGTACTGCACTTTGACGCCGGTCGCCTGGGTGAAGGCGTCGAACTGGGTTTGATACCAGCTGTGATCGCCGTCGTGCAGACCATCGGCGGAGTAGACGGTCACCACCGCGTCGGCGGCCCAGGCCGGCGCGGCGCCGAGTGCGATGGCGGTCATCACGACCAGACGAGAGAATTTCATAGCTTCAGCCTCACTGTTGCGGGTTCATGCGAAACTGGTATACACCAGATATGCGGCCAAGCTAATCGGCAAATATGACAAACAAATGAAAGCGGCAAAATATAGTTGCCGGCGGCGGGGATTAGGCGTGGGAGAGAAAGGCGGAGCGGCAGGCGCAGCCCCGTCATGCAGGGGGTTAAAGCGTATCGACTTCGATGCGCAGGCTGTCGTGGCGCCAGTATTCGATATCGAAATCGAGAATGCGGCCGTGCTGATCGTAATTCAACCGGCGCAGCAGCAACGCGGGCAGGCCGACCATGGCGCCGAGCGCATTGGCGGCGCGATAAGGCAGGGCGGTCGGGTAGAACGACAGGTGCATGTTGCTGTAAATCAAATCGTAATGCTGTTGATAAACCTCGGTCAGGCTGCCGTTGAGATCGTGACTGAGCAGTGCCGGCACCCGCTGCGGCAAGCAGTGGTTCTCGCAATAGCAGATGGCGCGGCCGTCGGCATACCGCACGCGGCGCAGCAGATACACCTGATCGAACGGTTCGAGCGCCAGCGGCTGCATCACGTCGAGCGGCACCGTGGTTTTTTCGCCGGACAGCAGCGCGGTGTGCGGCGTGCGCCCTTGCTCCTGACAGAGACGGTGGAAGTTGGTGTTCTGCGTCGGATCCAGCCACAGCCGTTCCGGCGTGACGAACCAGCCGCGGCGATCGGCGCGGTAGATGGCGCCGGTGGCTTCCAATTGCGCCAGGCTTTCGCGAATGGTGACGCGGGTGGTGGAGAAGATGGCGCACAGCTCGCGCTCCGAAGGCAGCTTATCGCCGGCCTGTAGCGCGCCGCGGGTGATGCGCGCCTGAAGCTGATCCTTGATCTGCAGGTAGTGAGGCATATCGCCCTGATGTTCTTTCATTTCATCTCGCTATGGCATCGGCCCGACATTCCGGCACGCGCTTATTATACATAGCCAGATGAATTTTTTGTTTCACCGCGCTTTGTCGTTTGACCGGGGCAGGAATTTGCCGCCACAATGCGCGCAATCTGGTATAGACCAATAGGTGAATAACATGTCCGATCGTAACTACCTGCTGTTGACCCCCGGCCCGTTGACCACGTCGAAAACGGTGAAAGAGGCGATGCTGTATGACAGCTGCACCTGGGATGAAGATTACAACCTCGGCGTGGTGCAGCGCATTCGCCAACGGTTGGTGGCGCTGGCGACGCCGTCCGCCGGTTATACCTCGGTGCTGCTGCAAGGCAGCGGCAGCTTCGCGGTAGAGGGCGTGCTGGGCACGGTCATCGGCCCGCAGGACAAGCTGCTGATCGTCAACAACGGCGCCTACGGGGCGCGGATGATCGAAATGGCGCGGCTGATGGATATCGACCACCACGCTTTCGACTGCGGTGAGGTGAATGAACCGGATGTGACGGCGATGGAGGCGGTGCTGAAAAGCGATGCGCGCATCAGCCATATCGCCATGGTGCACTGTGAAACCACCACCGGCATGCTCAACCCGCTGCAGAAGGTTGCCGGTCTGGCGGCGCGCAACGGCAAGACCTTTATCGTCGACGCCATGAGCAGCTTTGGCGGCATCCCGTTGGATGTGGACGCGCTGGGCATCGATTTTCTGATCAGCTCCGCCAACAAATGCATTCAAGGCGTGCCGGGCTTCGCTTTTGTCATCGCCCGCCGCAGCGAGCTGGAGAAATGCGCCGGCCGTTCACGCTCGCTGTCGCTGGATCTGTATGCCCAGTGGCGCTGTATGGAGGATCAGGCCGGCAAATGGCGCTTTACGTCGCCGACCCACACTGTGCTGGCTTTCGCGCAGGCGCTGAAAGAGCTGGAACAAGAGGGCGGCATTGCCGCGCGCCATCACCGCTATCAGACTAATCAGCGTCGGCTGGTGGCGGGCATGCGCGAGCTGGGCTTTGAAACCCTGCTGGACGATGCGCTGCATTCGCCGATCATCACCGCGTTCTATTCGCCGAAGGCCGACACTTACCGCTTCACCGAGTTTTATCAGCGCCTGAAGCAGCAAGGTTTCGTGATTTATCCCGGCAAAGTGTCGCAGAGCGACTGCTTCCGCATCGGCAACATCGGGGAAATTTATCCGCAGGATATCGAACGTTTGCTGGCGGCCGTCGGGCAGGCGATGTACTGGAATCAATAAGGATTGACCATGAAACAGATCAACGCAGTGATCCTCGACTGGGCCGGCACCACGGTGGACTTTGGCTCCTTTGCACCGACGCAGATTTTCGTCGAGGCGTTCAAACACACCTTCGATATCGACATTAGCCTGGCGGAAGCGCGCATTCCGATGGGCCTCGGCAAATGGCAGCACATCGAGGCGCTGGGCAAACTGCCGGCGGTCGACGCGCGCTGGCGACAGAAGCTGGGCCGCTCGATGAGCCATCAAGACATCGACGCGCTGTATCAGGCGTTTATGCCGCTGCAAATCGCCAAAGTGATCGACTTCGCCGATCCCATTGAGGGCGTGCCGCAGGTG
The DNA here is from genome assembly GCF_900215445.1 of Serratia sp. JKS296. Classification (NCBI taxonomy): domain Bacteria; kingdom Pseudomonadati; phylum Pseudomonadota; class Gammaproteobacteria; order Enterobacterales; family Yersiniaceae; genus Serratia; species Serratia sp. JKS296. Next base: position 2,895,102 of record NZ_OCMX01000001.1, on the reverse strand, counting down.
ATTGCCGGGCTGCGCGAACAGGGCATTAAAATCGGCTCCTGCTCCGGTTATCCGCGCGCGGTGATGGAGGTGCTGGCGCCGGCCGCCGCGCAGCGCGGTTACGCGCCGGATTACTGGGTCGCCACTGACGATCTCGCGGCCGGCGGGCGGCCGGGGCCGTGGATGGCGTTGCAGAACGCGATCGCGCTGGGCATCGATGCGGTGGCGCACTGCGTGAAGGTGGATGACGCGGTGCCGGGCATTGCCGAAGGGCTGAACGCCGGGATGTGGAGCGTCGGGCTGGCGCTGTCCGGCAACGAGTTCGGCGCTACCTGGTCGGAGTACCGTCAAATGGCGGCGGGGGAAATAGCGCAGCGCCGCACGGCGGCCGCCGATAAGCTGTACGCGGCGGGCGCGCATTATGTGATAGATACGCTGGCGCAATTACCGGATGTGATCGCCGATATCAACCGGCGGCTGGCGAACGGCGAGCGGCCGTAACGACCGAACGCGGGACATAAAAAAACCGGGGATAATCCCCGGTTTTTTTGTTCTGAGACGGCGTTAGCGGTGAGCCAGTTCGACTTCGTCTTCGCTGTCCATCACGGCTTTGTCGGTTTGCTTCATCAACTGGCTGGTGATGGTGCCTGCCGCCATGGAGCCGTTGACATTCAGCGCGGTGCGGCCCATGTCGATCAACGGTTCGACCGAGATCAGCAGCGCGACCAGCGTCACCGGCAGGCCCATCGCCGGCAGCACGATCAGCGCGGCGAAGGTGGCGCCGCCGCCCACGCCCGCCACACCGGCGGAGCTGATGGTGACGATGCCGACCAGGGTGGCGATCCACACCGGATCCAGCGGGTTGATGCCGACGGTCGGCGCAACCATCACCGCCAGCATCGCCGGGTAGAGGCCCGCACAGCCGTTCTGACCAATGGTGGCGCCGAACGACGCCGAGAAGCTGGCGATGGATTCGGGCACGCCCAGACGACGGGTCTGCGCTTCCACGTTCAATGGAATGCTGGCGGCGCTGGAGCGGCTGGTGAAGGCGAAGGTGATCACCGGCCACACCTTGCGGAAGAACTTCATCGGGTTCACGCCGGTGAAGGCCAGCAGGATGGCATGTACCACGAACATGATGGCCAGGCCGATGTAGGAGGCCACCACGAAGCTGCCGAGCTTGACGATGTCGTGAATGTTGGAACCGGCGACCACTTTGGTCATCAGCGCCAGCACGCCATACGGCGTCAGCTTCATGACCAGACGCACCAGCTTCATCACCCAGGCCTGCAGGGTATCGATAGCCACCAGCACGCGCTCGCCTTTCGGCTTGTCGTCTTTCAGCAGCTGCAGCGACGCCACGCCGAGGAAGGTGGCGAAAATCACCACGCTAATGATCGACGTCGGGCTGGCACCGGTCAGATCGGCGAACGGGTTTTTCGGGATGAACGACAGCACCATCTGCGGCACGGTCAGGTCGGCCAGTTTGCCCACGTAGTTGGTTTGGATCGCCGTCAGGCGCGCGCTTTCCTGCGCGCCCTGCACCAGGCCTTCGGCGGTCAGGCCGAACAGGTTGGTGACCAGCACGCCCACCAGCGCGGAGATCAGCGTGGTGAACAGCAGCGTGCCGATAGTCAGTACGCTGATTTTGCCCAGAGAAGAGGCGTTATGCAGCTTGGCCACCGCGCTCAGGATCGAGGCGAACACCAGCGGCATGACGATCATTTGCAGCAGTTGCACATAGCCGTTGCCGACGATGTTGAACCAGCTGATGGATTCTTTCAGTACCGGGTTGTCGGCGCCGTACACCAGCTGCAGGCCCAGACCGAACACCACGCCGACCACCAGGCCGACCAGCACTTTTTTCGCCAGGCTCCATTGCTTGTGGCGGGTTTGCGCCAGCAGCAAAAGGAGCGCGACAAACACCAGCACGTTAATCACGAGCGGAAGATTCATCCCCAATGTCTCCAATAATCTTTCTTATAAAAACGACAACGCATCACGTATGTCGCGATGTAAATATCGTAACAGTTTGCCGAGTGGCCCACTTATATCCAAATGGAATTTGATATAGCTTTTTGTGTGTTTTTGTTTGTTTTATATACATCAAGGTGATGGGTTAAGCGTTTTTTTGTGATCAGAGTCTGATATTTCTGATTTGCTCGACATAGGATTGCACCGGCAGGGTGAAATCACCTTGCCAGCAGATGGCAAACGCCACCAGGCACAGACACAGCACCCGCTCCAGCTGGTTGCCTTTTTGCGAGTTGAGCAGCGGCAGGCGAAAACGCCAGCGGCATGGCCACAGCAGCGGCACGCCGGCGGGGGTGAGCATATCGGCCAGCAGATGGCTGAAGTAACCGATGATCATGGCGTGCAGCGCGTCGGCAGGGATCGGCCAACTGCGCGGCACGTCCAACTGGAACAGCGCCATGCCGCCGGCGATCGCCAGCAGGCTGTGGGTGAAACCGCGGTGGCCGAAGGCGCGGGCGATGGGCAAGGCGATCCAGCGCAGGCGCTGACCCAGCACCGACTTGGGGTGATCGATGTCCGGCAGCAGCGAGGTCAGCAGCGCGGCGGGTATGATGTGCCACCAGTCGCCGGTAGCCAGCTCTGGCGTCACTTCCGCCTTCTTGGCGAAGATCGCGCAAGCGACAGAGAATATAAGGTGTCCTTCCGCGGTCATGCTGTTGCGATTCCGGCTGGTAAACTGTTAATTTATCCAGTATATGGGAAAATTCCCAGTAGTGGAAGCAGTTACCCTGTAACTAATTGTTTATTTTTCCCTGTTTTACAACGGCTTGTTACGGCAATGCGTAACAAATCATCGATTTTGACGGGCGAGAATAAAAAGCGGGCAATGGGCGATGCATCAAGATGAGAAAAAAGGCGGTGGCTTGGCGTGTGGCGGGAGGAAGCGGCGGCCCTGAACAGCGCTGCGTGGCAGTGACAACGCTCCGCGGACCGTCGCTTTCCTGCCGCCCAGCATAATAATAACAACATGCTAATTCAATAATAATGAAACGCTGTTTTGTTTATTTTGCGGTGCGGATCCCTTTTATGACGCAGAGCGGCAAACGCAGGGCGCCGGCGGCCGGCGCCGCTGGTTAGGCAAAGTGAGCGGCAGTGAGCTGTTCCAGGGTCTCCAGCTTGTGGTCTGCCAGTGCCCAGCGCGGATCGTGACGGTATTCGGCCGCCGGGATGACGATGGAACGCATGCGCGCGGCCTTGGTGGCGATCATGCCGTTAAAGGAGTCTTCCAGCGTGATGCAGCGCAGCGGATCGCTGCCCAGGCGTTCGGCGGCGATCAGGTAGACCTCCGGGTGCGGCTTGCTGTATGGCAGGTATTCGGCGGAAACCAGCTGATCGAAGTAACCTTCAAGATCGAACATCTTCAGCACCTGGCGTTGCATGTGCAGCGGCGAAGCGGAGGCGAGACCGATGTTCAGCCCTTGACTGCGGCACAGCTCCAGCGCCTGCTGGACGCCTGGCAGCAGCGGGCGCGTCTCGTGCACCAGCTCGATGGCGCGCTCGATAATCCGCGCCGACACCTCATCGAGCGAAACCCCTTGCCACGGCATCGCCTGGTACCACATCTTCACCACCAGATCGATGCGCAGCCCCAGCGTGTCCGGCAGCTTGTGACGATCGGACAGATCCAAACCCAGCGCACCGAAGATATCCAGCTCGGCCTGCAGCCACAGCGGTTCCGAGTCGATCAACAAGCCGTCCATATCAAAAATTGCGGTTTCAATGCGTTGCGAATAAGCCATTAGCGGTTAACTCCTGTCGGCGCGGGTGAATGTGCCGACACTCTATCATCGCCGGCGGCGAGACTAAAATCTTTGCCTGCGCGTGTGGCTTTTGCCAAAGCGAAGGATAGTCCACATTTCGCGCAGCTTTAGCCACCAACGTTGGTGCTGGCGCTCGGTAACCTGTTGCAACATGCGCGCATAGTCCAGCACCAAGCCTGGCGTCCAGGTCATGCTTTCGCCACGGCTGCGCAGTACCGCCAGCATCCACAGGTTGGGATCCAGCACCAGCAGCAGAAAACGGCGCCACAGATGTTTATCGCCCAGCACGCCTTCCAACGCGCTGTCGAGCGCGCCGATGACCGTGGTGGAGCAGTTTCGCCGAGTCAGGTTGTAGGTGGCGTCCTGCCGATAACGCAGCCAGAATGCGCGCAGCGCCGCCGGGTTATAGCGATAGAACTGAATTTTCTTGTCCGGTGGGCACCAACTGGCGATCTCGCCCGGCAGGTCGGGCAGAAAGCGCCCATCGACGTTGTTTTGATCGCCGGCATGCAGCAACTGACGGAAATCCTGAACGGAATGGCTGATGTCGTTGAGCGGGTAGTGGCTGATATATACATCCGGCGCGAGCGCCAGAGCGGCGTGACCGGTAGAGATATTGCCGCCGCCGTCGACCGCCGCGATGTATCGGTCGACGATGTATCGCCGGCGGGCATCTTTCGCCGCGCCAATGGGGGTCCAGACATAGACCGTGAGCGGTGTGGTTTCATCCGCCGGGGGGGATGAAAGCCGCGCGGGGTTCTGATTCAGAGAGAAGTTTGTCAGTCTGCGGGCGATACGCAATAAAGCCCAGCCGGAAAGCAGCATCATCACGCCGAGGCAAAAGGGCACCGTCATCCGATGTGGCGCCGGCCAGCCGACAAAAATCATCAATGAAAGCAGGATCTCGCCGCCGCCCGCCAGCGCCACGGCTTTCCATCGACTGTGCTGAATCACCGTGGAGGAGGCGATGCGCACGGCGCCGTCAAGCAGCAGCGCGCTGCCAAACACCACGGTGGCGACGATGTTATCGTCTGCGGGCACGTCCAACGTTAAAAAGGCCATAAACACGAAGCCCAGCCCCTTCAGCAGCACCGGCCTGCTGGCCGAAGCGCCGATCACCAGCGCGGCGGATATCGCCACCAGTCCCTCCAGCGCCAGGATGATCGCCAGCGCATCCAGCGCCAGCATGGACCGGCCATCCTGCAGTATATCGAACAGCATCAGCGCCCCTGCGGCTATCCACAGCCAACCGAACAGCACCAGCAGGCGGCGCTGGCCATGCAGCGCCTGCGCGCCCAGCAATAAGATAATCAGTCGAATCATGGCGGCCTCTGGCTAAACGGATAACGTTATCTCTTCAATGATAGTGTGCCGGCGCGGTTAAGTTTTTGATTTCGACTAATTCGGCTAAGCTTGTAGCACAGCGGGAATGAAGAAAACGGTGGGCGAGTTTCGCCAACTGCAGGTAGACTTAGCCGATTCGGTTACGTCGCTAACAAGGGGAACACATGACGTATCAACAGGCCGGGCGTATCGCCATTTTGAAACGCATTCTCGGATGGGTGGTTTTTATCCCGGCGTTGCTGTCGACGCTGATTTCCGTGCTGGGCTTTATCTATCAGCACAGTGAAAAAACCAAAGGCATCAACGCAGTGATGCTGGATTTTGTCCACGTGATGGTGGATATGGTGCGTTTCAATACGCCGTTCCTAAACCTTTTCTGGTACAACTCGCCGGTGCCTGACGTGGATAAAAGCCTGTTCAGCGGCGCCAATTTGATGTTCATCATCATCTATATATTGATCTTCGTCGGGCTGGCCTTGCAGGCTTCCGGCGCGCGCATGTCACGTCAGGTCAAGTTCATTCGCGAAGGGCTGGAAGATCAGATGATCCTGGAGCAGGCCAAGGGCAGTGAAGGGCACACGCGCCAGCAGTTGGAGGAGCGTATCACGCTGCCGCACCACACCATCTTCCTGCAGTACTTCCCGCTGTACATCCTGCCGATCGTGATTGCGGTGATCGCCTGGTTCGTGATCCGCTTGTTAGGGCAATTGGCCGGCGCGGCCTGAGCCATCAACGGGGCGCCGCTCGGCGCCCCGGAACGTTATGACGCCTCCGGCTGCAACAGCGCCTCCACCGCGCGTTGTGCCGCCACCAGATGCTGGCCGCCGAACAGGTTGCTGCGGTTGAGCAGGTAGTACAGCTGATACAGCGGCTGGCGCTCGATAAACCCGGCCCCCAGCGGCCACACGCTCTGATAGCCGTCGTAGATCTGCGGCGGCAGTTCCGGATACAGCGGCAGCATCGCCAAATCGCACTCTCGATCGCCCCAGTAACTGGCCGGGTCGAACAGAATCGGCCCGTGGGCGGTCATCGCGCAGTTGCCCGGCCACAGGTTGCCGTGCAACAGGGACGGTTGCGGCTGGTGGTGCTGCAAGCGCAGATACACCCGATCGACAATGTCGTCGATATCGCCGAAGGTCATGCCTTTCTCCGCGGCCAGCTGCAGCTGCCAGCCGATGCGCTGCTCGGCGAAGAATTCCGACCAGCGGCGTTGCCAGGCGTTGGGTTGCGGGGTGGTGGTCAGATCGCTGTCGAAGTCGAGACCGAACTGCGGTTGCTCGCTCCACTGGTGCAAATGCGCCAGCTGCTGGCCCAGGCAGTAGGCGCCGTGAGCATCGAGGGGTTTCAACTGCTGATACTCCAGCAGCAGGAAGCTGTAGTCGCGATCGCTGCCGACGCCGTACACTTCCGGCACCCGCACGCTTTTGCTGCGCGCCAGCAACGCCAGCTGATCGGCTTCGGCGGTGAATATCGGCAGTTGTTCCCGGGCGTCGCATTTCACGAACACCTCGTTATCACCGTAACTCACGCGCCACGCCGGGTGAATGTCGCCCCCGGGCAGTTCAATCCTTTCGCGTATCTCTGCGCTGCCAAGATGTTCACTTAACAGACGGCTAACGGCTTGCCACATGGTATCTCCCCCTCTGTGCTGCCTGATAATTCATTAGGTTAGCGTCTTTCCCGTGGTGAAAACACGACGCGGCGCACAGCCGGCGTCAAAGGCGGCGATTTTTTCAACGGCTCGCCAGCTCAAAGTATATACCCTATTGATTAATTTAAGCGCAATACCGGTTGCAACTTGATGACAACGGATAAGCGAGGGAAAGATAGGATGCGGCGGGGAACCCCGCCGCATCAGAGGGGCGTTTAACTGCCCATTGGGGCGTTTTTGTTACCCTGTAACGGACGCAGCTTGCTGTACAACAAGGCGACAACGAACAGCACGGCCTGCACGATGACGATGCAGGGCCCGGTGGCACCGTCGATGTGGAAGCTGATCAGGGTGCCGAGCACGCAGGAGAACACCGACACCACCGTCGCCGCCATCAGCATGCGATCAAACCGGCGGCACAGCATAAAGGCGATGATGCCGGGGGCGATCAGCATGGCGATCACCAAAATCACCCCCACGGCCTGCAGCGAGGCGACGATGGTCATCGCCAGCAGGCACAGCAGCCCGTAGTGCAGCAGCTTGACCGGCAGGCCAATCACCCGGGCGTGGTGCGGGTCGAAACAGTACAGCATGAAGTCTTTGCGCTTGAGCAACACCACCGCGAGGGTGATGCCGGCAATCAGCAGGGTTTGCTTCAGCTCGCCGTCGGTGATGCCCAGCATGTTGCCGAACAGAATGTGGCTCAGGTGCTGGTCGGTGTCGATGCGCGAGAACAACACCAGGCCGAAGGCGAACATGCCGGAGAAAACGATGCCCATCACCGTGTCTTCTTTCACCCGGCTGTTCTCTTTCAGGTAGCCAGTGGCCACCGCGCAGAAGATGCCGGAAAGGAAGGCGCCGATCGCCAGCGGAATGCCGACCACGAACGCCACCACGATGCCGGGCAGCACTGCGTGCGAGATGGCATCGCCCATCAGCGACCAGCCTTTGAGCACCAGATAGCAGGAGAGCACGGCGCACACCACGCCGGTAACGATGGCGGCGACGATCGCTCGCTGCATGAACGGGTAGGCGAAGGGTTCGCTGAGCAGTTGGTAGAGCGTGTCCATCAGCGGCCTCCGGTTTGCGAATGCGCCACGCGACGTTTTGCCGCCAGCAGGCCGTGTTTCGGCGCGAAGAAGAACGCCGCCAGGAACACCAGCGTTTGCAGGGTGACGATCACACCGCCGGTGGCGCCGTCGAGGAAGAAACTCAGATAGGCGCCGACGCCGCTGGTCAATGCGCCGATGATGATGGCGATGATCACCAACCGGCTGAAGCGGTCGGTCAGCAGGTAGGCGGTGGCGCCCGGGGTGATCACCATGGCGATCACCAGAATGGCGCCGACGGTTTGCAGCGCGGCGACGGTGCAGGCGCTGAGCAGGGTGAAGAACAGGATCTTCAGCTTTAGCGGCGACAGGCCGATCGACACCGCGTGGCTTTCGTCGAAGAACACCGCCAGCAGGTCTTTCCACACCAGGCACAGGATCAGCAGCGAAACGCCGATGATGATTTCCACCTGCAGCACGTCTTCGTCGGCGATGCCGAGGATATTGCCGAAGATGATCGACTGTACGTTGACCGAGGTGGGATTGAGCGAAACGATCAGCAGGCCGACGGCGAAGAAGGTGGAGAAGATAAAGCCGATGATGGCGTCTTCGCGCAGCCGGGTGATGTGGCGCACCAGCGTCATCGCCAGCGCCGCCAGCATGCCGGTGAAGAAGGCGCCGGCGGCGTAGGGCAGGCCGAGGGCATAGGCGCCGGCCACGCCGGGCACCACCGAGTGCGACAGCGCATCGCCCATCAGCGACCACCCTTTCAGCATCAGATAGGCGGACAGGAACGCGCAGGCGGCGCCGACGATGGCGCTGACCCAGATGGCTTTCACCATGTAGTTATAACTGAAAGGTTGCAGCAGAAGATCCAGCATCAGGATTGTTTCTCCCTGGCCTGGCTGTTGGCCGGCGGATCGCTCTTGGTGTGGCCGTAGAACACCGCCGGGCGTTCATCGTCGGTCAACACCGTAACGGTACGCGGATCGTTGTCGTCGTGCAGATCCGGACCGGAGAGGTTGATATGGCGCAGCACGCCGCCGAACGCCTGCTCCAGGTTGCTCTGCGTGAAGGTGGTTTCGGTCGGGCCGGCGGCCAGCACCGTGCGGTTGATGAGGATCACCCGATCGCAAAACTCCGGCACGCTGCCGAGGTTGTGGGTGGAGACCAGGATCAGATGCCCCTCGTCGCGCAATGCGCGAAGCAGCTCGATAATGGCATTCTCGGTTTTCACATCCACGCCGGTGAATGGCTCATCCAGCAGCAGCACGGTGCCCTGTTGCGCCAACGCGCGCGCCAGAAACACGCGCTTTTTCTGGCCGCCGGACAGCTCGCCGATCTGCCGGCCGCGCAGCTCGCTGAGGCCGACGCGCTCCAGCGCCTTGTCGACCCGCAACCTGTCCTCACGTGACGGAATGCGCAGGAAATTCATCTTGCCGTAGCGGCCCATCATCACCACGTCTTCCACCAGCACCGGGAAGTTCCAGTCGACGTCTTCGGTTTGCGGCACGTAGGCGATCAGGTTCTTTTTCAGCGCGTCCGCCACCGGTTTGTCGCTCAGCGAAACCCGGCCGCTGGTGGGTTTGACCAGCCCCATGATGCTTTTGAACAGCGTCGATTTGCCGCTGCCGTTGACACCGACCAGCGCGCAGATCGAACCGCCGCTCAGGGTAAAGCTGGCGTTGTGAATGGCGGTGTGTCCGTTGTTGTAGGTCACGGTGACGTCGTCCACGTTCAACTCCGGGCGGGCAAACGGTTCATGGGTCATTGATCGAATCCTTCGGCGATGGTTTGCACGGTGGTGTTGAGCAGGTCGATGTAGGTCGGCACTGGGCCATCGCGAGTGGACAGCGAGTCTACGTACAGCACGCCGCCGTATTTGGCGCCGGTTTCTTTCGCCACCTGCTTGGCCGGCTTGTCGGAAATGGTGCTCTCGCTGAACACCACCGGAATATGGTGGACGCGCACGGCGTCGATCACCCGGCGCACCTGCTGCGGCGAGCCTTGCTCATCGGCGTTGATCGGCCACAGATAAACCTCTTTCAACTGATAGTCCTGCGCCAGGTAGCTGAAAGCGCCTTCACTGGTCACCAGCCAACGCTGTGCGGCCGGAATGCGCGCCAGGCGTTCGCGCAGCGGGGCGTCCAGCGCGCCGATTTTCTCTGCGTAGGCCTTGGCATTGCGGTTATAGGTTTCCGCATTGGCCGGATCGTGCGCCACCAGCGCCTTGCGAATGTTCTCGATATACACCAGCGCGTTGCTTGGCGACATCCAGGCATGCGGGTTCGGGTTGCCGTTATAGGGCCCTTCGCGGATCGGCAGCGGGGTAATGCCTTCGGTGACTACCGCCGCCGGCACCTGCTTGATGTTTTCGAAGAAACGCTGGAACCAGCGCTCCAGGTTCATGCCGTTCCACAGGATCAGGTCGGCGTGCTGCGCCTTGACGATGTCGCGCGGGGTCGGTTGATAGTCGTGGATCTCGGCACCCGGCTTGGTGATGGATTCCACCACGGCGGCGTCACCGGCCACGTTCTGGGCGATATCCTGAATGATGGTGAAGGTGGTCACCACGCGCAGCTTTTTTTCCGCCAGCGCGTTTTGACTGACCAAGGCGGCGCCGAGCAGCAGGCAGGCGAGCGTAAAAGGGCGTAACAGTGCGGCAGCGCGGGAAGGGCGACTGCGATGAAAAGCGCAACTTATCAATGGCATGATGACGTCTCCTGGTTCAAATGAAAATGATTATCAATATCAATTGAAGCGAAGTCAAGCGTCACTTGCCCACCGCCGGCGGGGTATTTCTCCAACTGAAAAAATAATACCGTCCGGGGAGTTATAGCATTTTATGTATCAGTATGTAACCGCTGAAGGTAGTCCTCACAGCTGCATATCGCCACCTCCGGCTGTTTTCCCAATGCCAACTGCCCGAACCCCTGCGCCAGGCGCAGTACATCCTCTTGATCCAACACGGTTATGAACGCAAAACTGTTGCTGCCGAGTTCGTGGTGAACGCCATTTTCGTCTGTCACCGACGTGACAAAACCTTCGCGCGTCAATTGCCCGGTCAGCTTCGCCAGGTCGGTTAATCCCGCTTCCTGATAGCGAAAAGTCACCACAAAGCAGCTTGTTGCAGATTGACTCATAAATCACCTCTTGGTATATGGATAGCTTGAGATTAGCCCAAAAAATTACTGCAGGTGTCCTTACAAGTTGTATATGCTACGCAACTCATTGAAAGGAGTGAGGGATTCTGTGAAAACAAAAATAGGTTGCCTTACGGCAATTTTACTTTTGTCGGGGTGCGCCAAAGACCCGCAAACGGCAAGCAATATTTCAGGCAGTGGCACAACGCGCGGCGGTTGGTTAAAACCCCCTCCGCAGGCACCGGTAAACCGCACGGGCACCCCGGTTGCTTATAACGATTACATTCGTCAGGCGGCCAGCAACTATGGCGTTGACGAAACGCTGATTAAAGCGATTATTCAGGTGGAGTCCGGGTTTAACCCGAACGTGGTCAGCACCTCGAACGCAGTGGGATTGATGCAGCTTAAGGCTTCTACCGCCGGCCGCGACGCCTATCGCATGAAGGGACGAAGCGGGCAACCCAGCTCGCGTGAGCTGAAGGATCCGGCGGTCAATATTGATCTGGGAACGGCCTATATCAATATTCTTCAAAGCCAGCAGCTAGCCGGGATCAACAACCCACAGACTTTACGTTACGCCACTATCGTTTCGTACGTGAACGGGGCGGGCGCCATGTTGCGCACCTTCTCCTCGGACAAGCGCGTGGCGGTCAATCGCATTAATCAGATGAGCCCGGATGAGTTTTATCAGCACATCCAGAAAAAGCACCCGGCACCGCAGGCGCCGCGCTATTTGTGGAAGGTGACCACCGCCTATCAGGCGATGTCGCAGTAATCCTCTTTTTTGTCGAGTCGGCCGCTTAACGCGGCCGATTTTGTTTTCGGCACCGTTCCAGTGCGCGACCCACCTCTCATTTTTCGTTATTTCCTCACCGCTTATCGGAAAAACCGCACAAAAAGTTAAATTTACGTTAGCAGATAAATCTTTACGTTCATTCAATAAGTTACCGGTAACATTTTTGCTTTTGTGCGCATTCTGACCTTCAATAAATATACAAATAAGTAACAAATTATTTTAAAAACCCGTATCGATCGCAAGGTTGCGGTTAAATAGTTGTGACTATCTTTGGATGGAATGTGACATGTCGAATCATAAAACCAACAATTCGCGGCGCGATTTCTTGTTGAAATCGATGACCTTAATTCCTGCGGCGGTAATTGGTGGCAGCGGCGTTGGCGCGCTGACGGCACCGGCACCGGCGGTCGCGGCCTCGAACACCTCAACGCAGAACGATTACCAACCGACCTTTTTCACCCCGGAAGAGTGGGCCTTCATCAAGGCTGCCGTCGCGCGCCTGATCCCGGCCGACGAACGCGGCCCCGGCGCGCTGGAAGCCGGCGTGCCGGAGTTTATCGATCGCCAGATGAATACCCCGTACGCCACCGGTTCCATCTGGTACATGCAGGGGCCGTTCAACCCCGATGTGCCGAAGGAAATGGGCTATCAGCTGCCGCTGGTGCCCAAGCAAATCTACAACCTCGGCATCGCAGACGCCGACGCCTACAGCAAGAAAAACGCCGGCAAGCCCTTCGCCGAACTGGATGGCGCGCAGCAGGACGCCCTGCTGCAAAAGTTCGAGTCCGGCGAGGCTGAGTTCCAGCAACTGCCGTCGAAACTGTTCTTCTCCTATCTGCTGCAAAACACCCGTGAAGGTTTCTTCAGCGATCCGATCCATGGCGGCAACAAAGACATGGTTGGCTGGAAGCTGATTAATTTTCCGGGCGCGCGCGCCGATTTTATGGACTGGGTTGAGCGAGGGGAGCGTTATCCCTTCCCGCCGGTCTCGATTCGTGGGGAGAGGGGCTAACCATGGCAACGGTAATGAAAAAAGTAGACGCGGTGATCGTCGGCTTCGGCTGGGTGGGCGCGATCATGGCCAAAGAGCTGACCGAGGCCGGCCTCAACGTGGTGGCGCTGGAGCGCGGCCCGATGCGCGACACCTATCCGGACGGTTCTTACCCGCAGGTGATCGACGAGCTGACCTATAACATTCGGCGCAAGCTGTTCCAGGATCTGTCGAAAAGCACCGTCACCATTCGCCATAACAGCAGCCAGACCGCGGTGCCTTACCGCCAACTGGCGGCGTTCCTACCGGGCACCGGCGTCGGCGGCGCCGGCCTGCACTGGTCGGGCGTGCATTTCCGCGTCGATCCGATCGAACTGCGCATGCGCAGCCATTATGAAGAGCGTTACGGCAAAAACTTCATTCCGAAGGACATGACCATCCAGGACTTCGGCGTGACTTACGACGAGCTGGAGCCGTTCTTCGACAAGGCGGAGAAAGTGTTCGGCACCTCCGGCACCGCCTGGACCATCAAAGGGCAGAAAGTGGCGCAGAAGGGCGGTAACCGCTTTGCGCCGGATCGCTCCGACGACTTCCCGCTACCGGCGCAGAAAAATACCTACTCCGCTCAGCTGTTCGAGAAAGCGGCGCTGGAGGTGGGTTACCACCCCTACAACCTGCCGTCCGCCAACACCTCGGATTCTTACACCAACCCGTACGGCGCGCAGATGGGCCCGTGCAACTTCTGCGGTTTCTGCAGCGGCTACGCCTGCTACATGTATTCCAAGGCCTCGCCGAACGTCAACATCTTGCCGGCGCTGCGCATGGAGAAACGCTTCGAGCTGCGCACCAACGCCAACGTGCTGAAGGTCAACCTGACCGACGACAAATCCCGCGCCACCGGCGTGAACTACGTCGATGCGCAGGGCCGCGAAATTGAACAGCCGGCCGATCTGGTGATCCTGGGCGCGTTCCAGTTCCACAACGTGCACCTGATGCTGCTGTCCGGCATCGGCAAGCCTTACGATCCGGTAACCGGCGAAGGCGTGGTCGGGCGCAACTTCGCTTACCAGAACATGACCACCATCAAGGCGTTCTTCGATAAAGACGTGTTCACCAACCCGTTCATCGGCGCCGGCGGCAACGGCGTGGGCGTGGATGACTTCAACGCCGATAACTTCGATCACGCCAAAGAAGGCTTCGTCGGCGGTTCGCCGTTCTGGGTCAACCAGGCGGGCACCAAGCCGATCTCCGGCCTGCCGACCCCACCGGGCACCCCGGCCTGGGGCAGCAAGTGGAAAGCGGCGGTGGCGGATGCCTATACCCATCACGTCTCGATGGACGCCCACGGCGCGCACCAGTCGTACCGCAACAACTATCTGGATCTCGATCCCAACTACAAGAACGTGTTCGGCCAGCCGCTGCTGCGCATGACGTTCGACTGGCAGGAAAACGACATCAAGATGGCGCAGTTCATGTACGACAAGATGGCGCCGATCGCCAAGGCGATGAACCCGAAACTGATCGCCGGCAGCCCGAAAAACGCCAACAGCCACTTCGACACCACCAGCTACCAGACTACCCACATGAACGGCGGTGCGGTGATGGGGGAAGATCCGAAGACCAGCGCGGTCAACCGCTATCTGCAGAGCTGGGACGTGCACAACGTGTTCTCGATCGGCGCATCGGCCTTCCCGCAAGGGCTGGGCTACAACCCGACCGGCACCGTGGCGGCGCTGGCTTACTGGTCTGCCCGCGCCATTCGCGAGCAGTATCTGAAAAACCCAGGCCCATTGGTGCAGGCATAAGGACGGCGAACGATGAAAGCATTTGTACCGGCACTGGTTCTCAGTGCAGTGAGTTTTTCCGTTTGGGCGCAGGACGCCACCGTCAGCAGCGAGCTGATCAAGCGCGGCGAGTACCTGGCGCGCGCCGGTGACTGCGTGGCCTGCCATACCGATGGCAAGAGCGGCAAAACCTTCGCCGGCGGTCTGGCGATGGAGACGCCGATCGGCACCATCTACTCGACCAACATCACGCCGGACAAGAAAACCGGCATCGGCGATTACAGCTTCGAGGATTTCGACAACGCGGTGCGTAAGGGCGTAGCCAAAAACGGCAGCACCCTGTACCCGGCGATGCCGTACCCGTCGTTCGCGCTGGTGAAAGAGGACGACATGCGCGCCATGTATGCCTATTTCATGCACGGCGTGCAGCCGGTGGAACAGGCCAACAAGGACTCCGACATCCCGTGGCCGCTGTCGATGCGCTGGCCGCTGAGCATCTGGCGCGGCATGTTTGCGCCGTCGCCGGCGGACTTCGTTGCCGACGCCAAGGCCGATCCGGTGATTGAACGCGGACGCTACCTGGTGGAAGGCCTGGGCCACTGCGGCGCTTGCCATACCCCGCGCAGCATCACCATGCAGGAAAAAGCGTTGAGCAACAGCGAAAGCGACGACTACCTGTCCGGCAGCAACGCGCCGATCGACGGGTGGGTGGCTTCCAGCCTGCGCGGCGACCGCAAGGATGGCCTGGGCAGCTGGAGCGAAGCCGAGTTGACAGAGTTCCTGAAAACCGGCCGTAACGACAAAGCCATCGTGTTCGGCGGCATGAGCGACGTCGTGGAGCACAGCCTGCAATACCTGAGCGACGACGATCTGACCGCCATCGCGCGCTACCTGAAATCGCTGCCGCCGAAAGACGGCAAGCAGCAGGCGGCGCCGGTCGAAGACAGCGTGGCCAAGGATCTGTGGCGCGGCGACGACAGCAAGCCCGGCGCGGCGCTGTATGTCGATAACTGCGCGGCCTGCCACCGCACCGACGGCGTGGGCTACAAGCGCGCCTTCCCGTCGCTGAAGGGCAATCCGGTGGTGCAGACCGAGGACGCGACTTCGCTGATCCACATCGTGCTGACCGGCAACACTACGCCGGCGGTGCAGGGGGCGGTATCCAACATCACCATGCCGCCGTTTGGCTGGCGTCTGAACGATCAGCAGGTGGCGGACGTGGTGAACTTCATCCGCTCCAGCTGGGGTAACAGCGCCAAACCGGTGAGCGCTTCCGACGTAGCCGACGTGCGTAAAGATCGCTCGATGATCCGCGACGAGAAGGAGATGGGCAGCGCCGAGGTGCCGGACCATCCGGACGCGAAGAAATAAACCGCTTAAGGGCTCCGCAAGGGGCCCTTAGTTTTTACTGAGCGCGCCGTTTTTTTCAGCACAATGTGTTCGCAAATCGTTCATTCAGCCGATAAAACATAGACCCGCAGCGGATTTTTCATTATCCTTTGCCGTCCTTTCATCAGGCGTAAGTATGAAATATCGCTTTAATTCACTGATTATTATTAAAAAACTCGCGGAGAAGGATATCCCGTTAGGCGCAATCGTTGTCGCCGCAGATTAAGGTAGACTGTCTCATGAGTACGATTTCTCCCGATTCAGGCACGCTGACGGCCGCTCAGACTGCCAAATGGAACAAAACCGACACCGTCTGGATGTTCGGTCTCTATGCGACTGCGGTGGGCGCCGGTACGCTGTTCTTGCCGATCAACGCCGGCCTGAACGGCCCGCTGGTGCTGCTGTTGATGGCGCTGTTCGCTTTCCCGCTGACTTATTTGCCGCACCGCGCGCTCAGCCGCTTCGTGCTTTCAGGCTCCAGCCGCGATGGCAACATTCACGATGTGGTGGTGGAACACTTCGGCGTGCTGGCCGGCAAAATCATCATGATGCTGTATCTGATGGCGTTCTTCCCGATCGTGCTGGTGTACAGCATTTCGATCACCAACGCGCTGGACAGCTTCCTGATCCATCAGTTCCACGTGGCCCCGCTGCCGCGCATCTGGCTGAGCCTGGCGGTGGTGGTGGTGCTCAATCTGGTGCTGCTGCGCGGCAAAGACAGCATCGTGGCGGCGATGGGCATGCTGGTGTTCCCACTGCTGGTGTTCCTGATGGGCATTTCGCTCTATCTGATGCCGAGCTGGAATACCGCCAACTTCGTGCACGGCCTGGCCGCCACCCGCTTCGACACGCCGGGGCTATGGCATTCGCTGTGGCTGGCCGTGCCGGTGATGGTGTTCTCCTTCAGCCATGCGCCGATCATCTCTTCCTTCGCCTCGACCCAGAAGAGCCTGTACGGCGACAAGGCGGAACGCCGCTGCGCGCGCATCATGCGCTATAGCTATGTGCTGATCTGCGTTACCGTGCTGTTCTTCGTGTTCAGCTGCGTGCTGAGCCTGTCTCATGAAGACATGCTGCAGGCGAAAGAGCAGAACATCACGGTGCTGACCACGTTGGCCAACAAATTCTCCAACCCGCTGATCGCCTACCTTGGCCCGGTGATGGCGATGCTGGCGATGGCCAAGTCCTATCTCGGCACGTCGCTGGGGGTGACGGAAGGGGCGACCAGCCTGATCGACGGTGTCACGCGCGCGGTCGGCAAGCCGCTCACCTCGCGCATGACGCACCGCATCTCGGCGGCGTCGCTGTTCCTGCTCACCTGGGCGGCGACGGTGTGGAACCCCAGCGCGCTGCACATCATCGAAACCATCAGCGGCCCGCTGATTGCAGCGATCCTGTTTATCCTGCCGATGTACGCCGTGCGTGCGGTGCCGGCCATGCGCCAGTACCGCGCGGCGAGCAACGTTTTCGTGCTGGTGATGGGCCTGATTGCGCTGTCGGCGCTGATCTACGGCCTGATGTGATCCCCTGGGCGCGCCGCTTCCGGCGCGCCTCTTATCCTTTCTTTACACATCCCTTTGCAATTAATCGCCGACATGCCGGACGTTACCTTTGATAATGCAAGCCATTCTCATTAGTATTTCCTGAATGTATTCATGACCAAGGAGTTTTTCGTGCACCGTCGAATCACTTTGCCGGCGCTGGTTTGCGCCGCCTTGCTCGCCTCTCCGGCGATGGCCACTACCTATCCGTTGACCCTGACCGACACCTCCGGGCAGACGGTCACCCTCCAGCAGGAGCCGAAACGCATCGTGGTGCAGGACGGGCGCGACATTCTCACGCTGGCGCTGCTCGATCGCGCCAACCCGTTCGGCCGGCTGGTGGCCTGGAATAACCTGCTGAAGAAAAGCGACGCGGCGACCTGGGATATCTTGCAGAGCAAATGGCCGGCGGCGAAAAACATCATCGACATGGGATTCAGCGATAAAGGCGAAGTGAATCTGGAGAGCGTGATCGCCAAGCGCCCCGATCTGATGATCGCCCAGCTGCGCTCCAAGCCTTCGCTGAGCCAAACCGGCGTGCTGGATAAGCTGAAGGCGCTGAACGTGCCGGTGTTGTTTATCGATACCATGCTCAAGCCGGTGGAAAACACGCCGAAAAGCGTGACGCTGTTGGGGGAAACCCTCAACCGCGAAAGCGAAGCCAAGCAATATACCGATTTTTATCAGCAGCATTATCAGGCCATTCTGGCCAAAACGCAGGCGGTGGAGCCCAAACCGTTGGTGTTCTTCGAAGCCAAGGCCGGTCTGAATGGTCTGGAATCCTGCTGCTTCACCCATGCGCACGTCGGCTGGGGCGCGTTGGTCGAGGCGGTCGGCGCGCGCAACATCGGCTCTGCGCTGTTGCCGGGCGCGACCGGCGACGTGGCGCTGGAAAAAGTGATCGCCATGAAACCGGACGCCTACATTGTTTCCGGCTCACAGTGGGCCAGCAAGACCAATGCCGCGGTGCCGTTCGGCTATGGCGTGACGCAGCAACAGGTGGATGAGGCCTTCAACCGCATGAAACAGCGCCCGGGGTTCTCACAGGTGTCGGCGGTGAAGGAAGGGCGGTTCTACGGCATCTACCATAACTTCTACAACCACCCGTACAACATCGTGGGGCTGGAGTATCTGGCGAAGTTTATCTATCCGGCGCAGTTCCCGGATCTGGATCCGGCCAAGACCTACAGCGAGATCCTCAGTCGCTTTACCGAAGTGCCGGAAGGCAAGGGCATTTTGGGCGCGCAGGCGCCGGCGGGGAAATAACGGCAACGGGCGCGACGATCGCGCCCGTTTTGTATGATCAGGCGGCCGGCGTATAGGTGGAGATGATCTCCAGCACGCCGTTGATAATGAACTGTACGCCCATGCACACCAGCAGGAACCCCATCAGGCGCGAGATCGCCTCGATGCCGCTTTTCCCCACCAACCGCATGATGGCGCCGGAACTGAGCAGGCAGGCCCACAGGATCACCGCGACCGTCAGGAAGATGGCGACCGGCGCCACGGCCAACACCCAGGGTTCAAAACCCAGCGAGTTCGCTTTGACGCTCGACGCCGAGCTGATGATCATCGCGATGGTGCCCGGCCCGGCGGTGCTCGGCATGGCCAACGGCACGAAGGCGATGTTGGCCGATGTCTTGTGGCGCAGCTCGTGCGACTTGCTCTCCACCTCCGGCGCGTCTTCGGGGCTCTGCTGCGGGAACAGCATGCGAAAACCGATGAAGGCGACGATCAGGCCGCCGGCGATGCGCAGGCCGGGGATCGAAATGCCGAAGGTGTTCATCACCACCTGCCCGGCGTAAAACGCCACCGTCATGATGCAGAACACATAAACCGAGGCCATCAGCGACTGCTGATTGCGCTCTTCGCGCGTCATATTGCCGGACAAGCCGAGCAGCAACGCCACCGTGGTCAGCGGGTTGGCCAGCGGCAACAGCAGCACCAAACCCAGTCCGATGGCCTGGAATAACTGCAAAATACCCGTCATAAAGTAGACTCCCTGTGCAACGTTCAGGCCGCCAAGCGGCGGCCCATGAGCTAAACAGCCTAGCCTGCCGCGTGCCTGGCGGCAATGGGGATAGCTCGTAACGTTAATTAACCGTCGGCCGGCGTTTCATCATTGCCGTTGCACTCGCCGGCGAGCTCAGGTTCATCCTCACATCCCAACGGCGCTTCGTTGACCGCAATCGCCCGCGGCGCCGAACGCACGCCAAAATGCATCAGCCCATGCAGCATCGCCAATACCGCGCATGCCACGACGAGGACCGCAAGTAACCGGTTCATGTTCTGCATAAGTCTCGATTGGAACGGACAGCTTTCAGGATAGCGGCTGGCGGCAGAGCGCGCCACGCGAGGCGGCGGCATCACCGACAACGGCGATAAAATGGCCTGCGCTCAGAAAAAAATGCGCAGTTTTTGTGTTTTATGGCCTTTTTCGCCGCAGTTGACCGGCAAAGGCCGACGTTGCGCACCAATTGCTACACCCCACAGGCTCAGCTGCCTACCATAGGCGCGCTTTAAAACGATAACGAGATTGATTATGCAAGACGAACTTAAATTTTTACTGGGGAAAATCAGCGCATTCGCGCTTTCCGCCGCCTTCATGGCGGCATTGGTCGGCCTGGTGTTTATCGATGTGCACTGGTTGCATAACTTCGTGCATGAAACCTCGCTGACCGAAGCGGCGCAGGAACTGTTGCTGCTCGCCATCTCCGGCGGTTTTTTCGCCGCGGCCCGGCGGCAGGTGGAACGCCGCTCCGCCTGGATGCTGGTCGGCGGTTTCTTTCTCTGCATGCTGATCCGCGAGATGGACTTCGCTTTCGATGCGTTGTGGCACGGCGCCTGGGTGTGGTTCGCGCTGGCGGTCGCCTTGGCCTGCCTGTGGCATGCGGCACGGCATATTGCGGCTACGGTGCGCGGCCTGGCCTATTTTGCGACGCATCCCGGTTACGGCATGATGTGCGCCGGCCTGCTGTGCATTCTGGTGTTTTCACGCCTGTTCGGCATGAGCGCGCTGTGGCAAACGCTGATGCTGGACGGCTACAACCGGGTGGTGAAAAACATGGTGGAAGAGGGCTGCGAACTGCTGGGCTATGGCCTGTGCCTGTTGGCCACTCTCAGCTACATGAGAGGCGTTTTTGAGCCGGATGAAGCGAAAGTGTGAGGGCGGCGGCGCTTTATTTATCCGGAACAATTTTAGTGATACTATTCGCTTAGCCGAATGCGGCTGAGAAGGTATGCGTTCCATTCTGTATACCCAGTGAGGTTTCAATCTGGCAATTGTGGGCGAGATCTGAAACCTGGCTGACCAAACCCAAAATCCAATTTTCGTACTGCATGTGATCTGTCGTGTAAGCAATGCTCGGCAGTTCACGTGATTCCATTCTGTTTCAAATTCCCCCATCAACTCACTGTGGTGCTTGAAAAAGCCCTTGGCTAGTGATTCAATCCGTTTCATGTGATTTCAATCCAAGCCACTAAAATTGTGTACATACCTGTGTACATAATTGGAGATGTACACAGTGCTCACCGATGCCAAACTCCGCAAGCTTAATGGAAAACCCATCCCAAAACTGATCGAGATGCCTGACGGCGGCGGCCTGTCTATCCGTATAACCCCACTTGGGATGATTGTCTTCCAGTACCGATACCGGTACGCAGGTAAGGCACGCCGCATGACGCTTGGAAGTTACGACGAAATTTCGCTCAAAGAAGCGCGCGATATGGTTCAAGAGGCCAAGCGCGTCTTGGCTGAAGGGAAAGACCCCATCACAGTGAAAGCCATGACGCTTGAGGAGATCGCTGGCGCAGCCTCTGTGAAAGACTGTCTATCACATTGGACTGCCAGCGCTCAGGCTCAGCGCCTTGTGAAATTGCAGTATTGGGAGAGGGCATTTGAGCGGCATGTAATCCCATATGTCGGCGATATGATTGTGGATGAAATGCAGATATCTCACTGGCAGCCAGTTTTCAAAAGGATGAGAACGAATGGGGCGGAAACCTTTGCTGGGATCATGCTTTCAAAGCTAAAGCAGGTGTTTTCGTATTGCTTGAGAACGGAGAAGATTCGCGTTAATCCTATCGCCGCATTGAGAATTAGCGACGTTGGAAAACCTGTTGGCGTGGTTAAACGGTATTTCAGTGATGATGAAATAGGAGCTTTTTGGTTGGCTCTTGAAGGTTCCAGGATTGTTCACCAGAACAAAATCTTCATTAAATTGTTGCTGCTTACAGGGTGTCGGGGAGTTGAGCTAAGGAAGGCAAAGAAGGGCGAGTTTGATGTGAAAAACAGAACGTGGCGCGTTCCTGCGGAAAATTCAAAAACGCGCCAGCCGTTTGTGAGAGGACTATCAGTGGATGCCGCAAAGCTAATTGAGGAGGCTATGTCTCTATACCCGAACATATCGCAATTGTTCCCGCCGGCGATTGTTCAGGGCGATCGCCCTATGTCAGCAGGTGTTCTATTGAACATGGCGGAACAGCTTAGGAATGAAATGGGAGTTCATGACTGGGCAATGCATGATCTACGCCGCACTGCAAAAACTAAAATGAGCGAATTAGGGATTGAGCCCCACGTATCCGAAAAGGTGCTGGGGCATAAACTTGGTGGTGTTCTGGCGGTATATGACCAGCATTCATATCTCAAAGAGCAGCAAAATGCGCTGGATATTTGGGCCGCTCATGTGGCGTCCTGCGTTTCATCAATGAGGCCTTGAGCGCGGAAAAAACGTATAACGTCGCAATATCTATACTGCTCGCCGCCGTGGATGGGATTGGTGCCAGGCGCCGGTTTAGGGAACGGTGTACCAGCCTTTTCCCACTGCTTTTTCCTGCGCCAAAAGGTGGTTCGTGATATACCGCCCAACTGCTGCTGTATACCTTCGCGGGTGATCAATACTGGCTGAATTGGCAGGTTGCTTTTAGTCATGGCTTATCTCTCTGTAAAACGCCCATTCAGCATGCCGATCGTGTAGTTGAATCGCGGCAATGAAATGCCGAGCAGTTCGACCTGTGCGAAATGCTTCATGATGATAGGGCGGGATAGGGTGTCGAAAGGGGTTTTCGGGTGTTGCTTAATCGCGGCGTGGAGCTCGTCGTTACAGCGTTTTGCTACTGATCGGAGTGCGTTTTGCTGAACACTGCCGGCTGAAGGTGCAGGCTGTTTACTGGGCATTGATTCCCCCAATGATCCCAGCCAGGCGCATCGCCACGGCTGAATAGTTCGATTCGTGACACGTCGCCGTAGAGCAGCTCAAGGCGCCGGCGGACTTCCCAGGGTTTCGCGCTGTGCTCGCCGAGGCAGCTGAACACAACCTGTTTTACTGAGGCGCTGGCGCGCTCGATGCCCTGGCCGCGAACGGCGATCAGCACGTCTTCGGAGTTGGCGCGGGTGTAGTTGCCGCCATTCATTCGGGTTTCGGCGTTGAGCATGTCGAGCAGGTCGGTGAAGTCGAAGATGGTTTGTTGCAGCAGCGCCTTGTTGAAGCGAAGTTCGGCCTGCTGGTTGAGCTTCACCCATGTGAAAGCCTTCATCGTTCTGACGCTGAATCCCCAGGCCTCTGCCAGCTCGATCGCCTCTTGGCTGTGGTTGCCGGTGTACCACATAGCGAGCACGCTATCTGGCGCAGCAATTGCCCATACCGGCAGGCGCTTCAGGTCTGCCATACTCATCGTGCTGTAGTGATTGCCGGCGGCGCCATTGCTGATAGTGTTGCCGTAACTCCAGGGCGGATCTGCATAGATGAGTTGATAGGTCATTGAGCGTTACCCCAGCAGCGCGCGGCCGCGTTGGTGCAAAACTCCATGCGGGTTTTAATCCACGGAACATCGACTGCTCGCGCAAGCTTGAGGGACTTTTCCCAAACTTCAGCGGCCTTTTCATACCATCCACGTTGTTCACATTCAGCCGCAATTCTGGCGATATTTCGGTATGCATCATAGGTGCCCATGTTTAAATCCTGATTTGGTTGTTGTAGCGCTCGTGGGACATAACCTCCCATGAGTTGCCGTTGTCTTTAGAAAGCATTCGCCAGCAGCGGGCCACTGGCAGCGTCAAATACTTGTGCTGGTAGGTTTGGTTGGGTTTCTTTTTGCCCTCCCTATAGGCGCATAGAACCCCCTCAGCTTTGGCGCTGATTCGTTGCGGAATTCGTGGTTTCATATTTTCGGTGGGTTATTTGGTGATTGGCGCCCAGCATGCGGATCGGATGCCAGGGCGGCGGACTTTCTCAACGGCGTTTTCTTTTTCCAGCTTAATCAAGCGTTGGCGGATGGCTTTCCCGGTCATGCCGCTGTAGCCGGCACAGCGGAGGAGGTTTGCGACAGAATCAGGCGTTGAACCGGCAATACTGAGCCGCGAGATGATTTCGTTATCGTCGGGTATCGTTATCATGAGGTATCGCCTGATGTTCGATAATAAGCCCTAATTTTTCAGCCAGCGCCATTTCAGCGCGCGCACCCAGCGAGTTCTGCCAGCCATCGAGGAAAATCACCTTCGTGGCGCATCGCATCATGGCCATACAAATGTCCATGTATTCTGGCTGCGTGAGTCCGTCAGGAAGAGTTGCTGGATTAAGCGGGATACCGCCAGAGCATTTGACGTGCTCGGCCATGCTGAAGAATGCAGGGCGGTTAAATTTTGGGAGTCCAGTCATAGGGCCGGCGATATACACTTTATGCACCATTCCCACCCTCCGGCACCGCCGCCAGCAATTCTCGAACTGCGTTGAATGCAGGAGACACATACTCAACATCTTCAGCGCACACCGCGTCGATGTTATTCAGTGTATCGCCCATAAATTCCATAGCCTGAAGCGCCAAAGTTAAGGCTTCTCGCACGTTATCCGGCAACTTGTAACCGCCACTTACAGGTTGAGCCAGCATTGCGGCGCGGCAGGCGTTCCAGCCCTCGGATACATAAACGGCGGCCTGATAGTTGGCGTTGGTTCTAAACAGAAAGTCATTCGGAGCCTTTTCCGGCGGCACTGCTGGCGCTGGCGCTGGCGCTGGCGGGGCAGCGTATAACTTGGTGCCATTCGGAATTATTTTTTCTGAGTTGAACATGTGGATATTCACCCCTGGATTCCTGGATTCTGCAACGGTGTGAATCTCACCCACCGGCTGCGCCTCCCGGTTAGCCAGTAGTTCGCGCGCCATCGATTGATATTCAACCATGCTGCATTTACGAACCCTGTTTGGGTCGGCCAGCTGTTTCAGTCTTTCGGTCGTTAGTGTCATGCATCCCCCTTAACCTGCCGTAGAATTAATGGCGGCCGGGAAATCCAGTTCGCCGAAACCTGCATTCAGCGCGTCAACGCTATGACAGAACTCACGCCCGTTGCGATCTTGGTGCGCGTCAATTTCCCGATCCTTGCTACGGTCATAGACGTGTAAGCACGGGTCGCCTACGGTGTAGAAACCCAGACGATCGGACGGGCAGCGGTTCAGCACCTCTTGCAGCTCGTCGAGCCAAGCGCGCTCTTTTTTGTTCAGCTTTGCCATCTACTCATCCCCCTCTACGGTGAAGCCAGCGGCGCGAACGCGGTCGGCGCAATAATCAACGGCGGCATTAAATCCGTCACCGGCAAATGGCACATTGCTAGAATCGACCTTTTTCAACCGCACCGGCGTAGCCAGCTTGGCGCGTAGTTCTTTCTCACGGCTTTCTGATTCTTTCATCTGGCTCACTGCAATATCGCGGCTCATTTCAGTCAGATTCATGTCGTGTTCCAGCTCGGCGATGCGCTTTTCTGCTGCCCTTAGCGCTCGCCCAAAATCGGCATTTTTCTTCTCCAGCGAATCGATTCTGTCCTGCTGCTGATTGATGTGGTCGCCCTGTGCCCGATTGGCACGCTTTAATTCCTCGTTCTCTGCAACGAGGGATGTCGCCGCCTCCCAGTTAACCGCTGATTCGTGTTGCAGGGCGGAGACGTACTCTTGCGAGTAGAGTGGCTCAACGATAGGGTCTTGTGACGGGTCACGAACGCTAACTATCTTGCCGTCGTCTTGCGTTACATACCGGCTACCAAGGCCATATGCTTTTGCCTTCTCCAGCGCAGAGAAAGTGGTGTTGGCGTTGATGGTTTTATCAGGCTCGCCGGTATGCATATTCCGAAATCGCAGTGAATACATAACCGGCTTGCTCAGTTCGCTCAGCTTATTGGTCACAAGAAATTACCCCGCTATGACTGATACGGTAGACGCGCCTTGGTAAGCCAAGTGACTCGCGATTTCTGCTGGTAAATCCCGACCACATTTTCAGCTCAAGCAAAAATCCGCACATCCCTTTGCCTGTTTTACGCCCCCCAATCTTGTTGCTTTTCCCGATGCAGCGGCGAGCCTTACGAGTAGCCTTGCGGTTATGCGCATTGCAGGCTTCAAGCCAACGGCCATTTCCCCTTAATTTGTACGGAGAGAAGCAGCGATAGCGCCTAGCTTGCAGCTCCCTTAGGTACGACTGATGTAAATCTTCGATGTAGGTCTGCTTGCTCATTGTGCTTTCTCCTGGGCCTCGGTCCGCTGATTCCATCGTTCAATGGCGCTATGCTCGCTACCCATGAATGCGGTTGCTGCCTCACATCCGCCGCATTTCGCTCGGTAGTGTCCTGATATCTCTTTCACTGTTACTGCTCTGGCACCGCAAAATGGACACGGTTTGACGTTGTCATGCCTCACGCTCCACCTCCCTGTTTAGGTAATCCGTCATAAACCTCTGACAGATGCCCGCGAATCTGCATGCGGCGCAGTGCGCTGTACATGTAATCGCACTCAGCCTGCTTGTTGGCGCGGAACGGCTTATTCTTGTTCGTGCACCACATCGCGTTACCCGGCCAGCCATGAACCTTATAAACGCGTCCGCCTTTTACGTTTAGCAGCCCCCAGCCCTCTGGCAGCTCATCGATGCGGATCAGCCCAGGCTCGCAGATAAAAAAGCGCCAATCCCCCATACCGAGCTCAGGTTGAATGCGGAACCGCTTTTTCCGGTCTGCGAGGAAGTCACCGCGTGAGCACTTGGCTTCGATCAGGCAGGATGCCAGATTACGGAACCCGATTGCGTCAGGCTGTTCGCCGGAGGAGACAGCGGCAACAAAGCGATCATGGAAAGCGACCGAGAAACCGTTATTGCGCAGGAATCGCTCGGCAATCAGGCAAAGCTCGCTGTGTGTCAGTGCTGGCTTCAGTTCATTTGCTGGTATCACTGGGCGCTCTTTCATTTGGCCTCCCGGAGCGTGCTGGCGAAATGACGCGCTAGGCCAACTTCGTTCTGATAGCAGTGCTGTCCATCGATCGGCGAATCAAGGAAGTCTGCAAACTTCTCAACTCCCTGCGCCTCGATTTCGCGCACTGCTGCGTCAGTGGCTGGGGTTTCAGGCTTAGGCATTGCTCCAAAAACAGCTTTTATTACTTCATCATCATTTTCTACCCACGCCCAACCTCCAGCATCACATGAGTCGTATCCATACTTTGCCGTATCTCCAAATACAACCAGCACTTCATCAGGTATAAACTCCGGGTGCATTGCAGCTTTCAGCGCCGCATTTTCCACAGCCAGCGCATCGCGCTCAGCCTTCAGGGCGCTCACTACTTGCTGGTGGGCATCAAACAGAACATATTCACCGTGCTCCGCCTCTCTGGCGAACGGCTCAAAGCGAGCCGCGTGCATGATGTAGTCAGGGTTAAAACGCTTGATGTTTGTCATGCTTCGTCTCCCAGCACCCAGAGGAGCGCCGCCGCGTAATCACCGCTCGCCCCCTCAAGGGCTTTCGTGATTTCTTTTCGGGACTTCATGCGGGGTTTGGTGTCGCCGATCACCTGGCGCTGCCGGCGCGCTTTTTCGTGGCCTTTGGTTCCTGCTGTGGCCACCTCAACCTCTTTCACTTTTTCGCGCTGTTCGTCGGGTGTGAGGTTCGCCAGCTGGCGCGCCTGGGTAACGGTAATGTCGCCAGATTCAACCGCATCTTTAACGGCTTGAGTGGCATCGAGCAGGGCGAGTGTGGCGCGGATCGTCTGCACGCTGACGCCAAACATCAGCGCTAAATCTTTTTCGTCGTGGCCCCGCGTAAGCGCATCAGCCATTTTTTTAGCGCGTCCCAGTGGCGTGTCTGCCTGGAAGATTTCATTGGCACTAATCATCACCTCAGCAACGCTAAACGGCGATCCGCGTCTGACCACTGCCGGCACCAGAAGAGGTTTTTTGCCTTCTTCCTGCAGGCGTTTATTGGCTTCGAGGGTGTTTTTAACCCGCTGACGACCTTCAACTACGCAGGATCTGCCTGTCTCTGGGTCTTTCCAGATAATGATCGGCTCCAGCACCCCCAGCTTCATGATGCTAAGCACAGTCGGCTCATGTATAGGAAGGTGGATGCGTTCGTCGTAAAGCGGGTGCGTTTTATCGGATACCAGGTGCAGATTTTCAGGCTCGAACATCAACACGTTGGTTTTACCGCTGGCGCCGTAGGCCTCCGTTGAGTTTTTAGCCATGCTTTAACTCCAGACCGCGCCAGCGGTGAGCAGGCACAGGGTAAAAATGAGAAGGTAGAAGAGGTGTTTGCCGTGATGGCGTTTAGGGGCGAAATCGCCCCCAGTCAGGTCATACTTATGCTGTATGCGGGCGTTGAGGCTTACCATGTTGGCCTCCGCTGCTGAGTATGCAGACGGCGCTGCAGGGTTCTGATGTTCTGGCGGACGACGTACACCGGCGCGCAGGTATCGGCGCAGACGAGGATTCGGACGGACTTATATCTGCCGTCTTCGTAGCGCTGAATGCTCACAGCCTGCTTGGCTACGTCGCGGGTCTGGCCGCAGTGTTCGCAGCGCTGGTTATTGGTTTGCATAACATGTCCTCTCAATGAAATTCACATGGGCAAAGGCGCTGCCTGAGTTGATGCACGCGCTCGGTTTCCCTACGGTTCCAGCACACTGGAGCAGGGCAGCGCCTTTGGTGATGTGAAAAAAAAGAGCCCCGGCGAGCGGGGCAAAGGATGTGACAAGGGAAGTGGTACTGAGCAGGCTTGTGATTTCTCACGCACCTGGTGGCGCACCGATCCGAGGATTTATACTGTGTAGATATAAATTAGGAACCGGAACGATACGCCACCAGATAAGTGAGACGCCGGCGTTAACCGGCGAGATAAAAACCGACACCAGCCCAGCAGGCAGCGCATAAGACAAACACGCCAAGCCAGACGATTTGATTGAATGTCATGATTGCCTCAGTGCGCCCTGTAGGGCGCGGTGTTTTATGTAATTAGTGCCGACCACTTGCGAGCCCGACGTCGGTTGTCCCAGGCTAATTGCACGTAAGTTCCGCGTAATGGCGATAGTTTCCATCTTGCCGCCTGGCTGCGGTAATAGGCGCATTCATCAGCGCATTCACGTGCAAATATTTCTGGTGTTGTCATCGTGTAACCCTCTGCTGTAGTGGTTTTATGCCTACCACCCCACACTGGCAGCGGCAGGGTAAATCCACTCTTTCCCTAAAGAACGTCTCCGGTCGATCCCTCTCGGGGCCGGGGAGTGATTGCATCGCTCACCCCTGGGCGTCTTACCTGTGTGGCTTCCTGCCGGTGACGTTGTTGCTGTCGATGGAATTGATAATAGCTATGAGTATTATCAATAGCAATACGTATTAAGATTGAATCAATAGCAATTGCTATAATGCTCTGTTTTGAAAGTAAATTTAGTTGGTAAAAAATTGTGCTAAGAGGAGGGGGTAAGGTCTGTTGTGTGATTTCTGGCAGGGATTAACGCTTTGCAAATTCTTGAGAAAGGATTAAAGTTTGAAAATAACTGTACATATAAACAGTATTTTTGAGTGTTTTTTTACACCCGGGGTTTCATATGATTGAGATGTTAGTGCGGCGTGCGGCGGGAGTGTACGAAAAAGAAACCCTGCCAGGGCAGGGTTTGGGGGATTACATTCTGAAGTCGCGTAGCAGTAAAACAACAACACCGATCAATGAATCTGGCGCTAGTTCAATCAATGGAACCCTGGCATCGTCAACGGATAAGTATCCATGTGACCCGCCATCAACAAAGCGATAAGCAGAAACCGAGTTATTCACTTTTGCTACTACTAAATCCCCGGATCCTGGCGTAGAGGCCGAGTCAGCAATAACAATGGAACCCGCTGGCGCCTCAGCGCATCCGCTATTTCTTTTAAGAATGAAAGCTTTCCATGATGGTTCGGCTTTTCCTTTCGGCGAAATCACAAAGTCATCAGTAGCCCCGCTTTCATCCCATACAGGGATCTGGCTGTATTTTTCAATGCGAGTTGTCATAGGAGGTGATTCACCTTCCATTTCACCAACGCCATTAGCCAGCCAGTCAACATTCACACCAAGGGCATTAGCAATATCGACGAGCCGTCCCGAAGTTTTTGCCTTTCCTTTAGTTAATCGCCAGATGGTCGGCTGAGCAACGCCTGATGCCTCAGCAAGAGCTGCTTGAGTCATGTTGTTGCGTTTGGCCATCGCCATGTTAAGGCGTTCTGCAAGTGTCGTTTTCATGCCAGCAAATTTATAGCCACGCGTATTAAGCGTCAAATTCGCATTGCTATTGCAAGTGGTAATACGCATTGCTATTATCATCCTTGAATAATACGTTTAAGGATTAAAAGATGAACAAAGCTATTCAAAAAGCTGTAAGCATCGTCGGTAGCCAGCAGGCGCTCGCCTCCTTATGTGGAGTCTCCCAACCGACAGTTTGGCGCTGGCTGCATGGTGGCGGCATTGACGCTCTTTACGTTAAGCGCATCGAAAACGCTACAGGCGGAAAGGTTAAGGCCGTAGAGATTCGTCCAGACCTGTCGGATCTGATTACAACAAACTGATTTTTAACAAGGAAGATTATTACAGATGCAAACCGCAACAACACGCAACGAAGCTCAGGCGATCCAGAGCGACATCATGAGCCGCATTGCAGCTATCGGGGTGACAAGCCTGGCCGGCGCGATCGGCGTTGATAAATCGCAGGTGAGCCGCTGGCAGAGCAAAGGGGGGCTGGTGGAGAAAGCGAGCCTGCTGCTGGCCGCTACCGGCTTCAAGCGTTCGGAAACCATGCTGACGTTCAGGGGCGAGGAAGTCGCTGATCTGGCTCGTGGGTTAATGGCGATGCTGGAGCACATCCGGGAACCAAAGACGGAATAGGGGGCTTTATGGCCTGGGACACGTTTGTTTACGACAACATCAAGAAGCAGCTGGTGAAAGAGGGATTCAGCGAAGCGCTGGCTCAGGGGGAGGCAAACCATGGTGCTGATCACTATCGCCGTATGTCGCAGGCGAGCCGCAAAGGGATGGCATTCGACGATTGCCTCACCCGAGCCAGGCAGTTTGCATTGGCAAGCGGTACGAAGGACGAGAAGCCAGAGAAGGCAGGCAAGAAAGCAAAAAGCCGCGCAGCTGCAACTGCACGGCCTTCACTAATCTGATTTGGAGTTCTGCTATGAACAACCTGATTGTGATCGAAGAGACCGCCATTCGTCAAGACTCGGCTGGCCGTTACTGCCTGAATGACCTGCATCGGGCAGCTGGTGGCGAGGAGCGGCACAAGCCGAAATACTGGCATGCCACCCAGCAAACGCAAGAGCTTGTGCAACTTTTGACCGAGGGAGGAATTCCCCCCTCGGAACAAAATCAACCAATTAGCGTTATTCGCGGCGGTTTAGAGCAGGGCAGCTATGCCTGCAAAGAGCTGGTTTACTCCTACGCCATGTGGATCAGTGCTGCCTTCAACCTGAAGGTGATACGTACCTTCGACGCAGTGCAAACCGCATCACCGATGACCGAGCTGGAAATGATCGCTCTGATGGCGACCAAAGCCGCCGAGCAGCAGCGCCAGATGAACGCATTACAGCTGCAGGTGAGCGGCGTAACCCAGCAGATTGAAGAAATCTCGACCGGCGCTATTCCTCCGGGTTGGCAGACTGTCCGCAACCTGGTTGCTGAATCCGGCCTTTCCGACGGGAAGGTGAGAGCGTTGATCAGCGCCTTCCATGTACCCAGCAAGAAAATCCCCTTCAACGCACCTGGCGGCATTCTGACGAATGCGACGGTGGCGAAAGAGGACGATTTCATGTCTGCCCTAGGCGAGGTACGCCGAACGGCGACGCGCGCCTGCCGCAGCAAGTACTGGTATCACCCGCGCCTTGGCCGATTTGAGATGAAAGAGCTGCATGACTAGCCGCGAGGTTGATCGGTAATACGTAGACAGCCACGGCATCCGCGTGCATGTCATCCGTTGGGACATCGGCGAGAACCGAGTGATTTTCCTGCGTGATGGTTATGAGCATGGCGAGTGCTTCAGGTCTGTCGAGAACTTCAAAGAGAATTTTAAGCGAGTCGAAGTATGAGCATGAACCTGATGGCGCAGGCTATGAGCATCAAAGTGGGTAACCCTCTGCGAAAGCTGGTGCTGATCAAGATAGCCGACAACGCGAACGACAAGGGCGAGTGCTGGCCTTCATATCAGCATGTCGCTGACCACTGTGAGTGCAGCAAAAGCGCTGTGCGGGCGCACATTGAGGCATTGATAAAGATGGGTTTACTCACCAAAGAGAACCGCCTGGGCGTGAATAACGGCAAGGGTAATACCTCGAATCTCTACTATCTGACACTGGATAACCCTGTGCCGCCAGAAAGCATAGCCCCCTGTGCCGTCAAAAAGCATAGCCCTATGCCGCCAAAAAGCACAGGGGTATGCCAGCAGGTGACACAGGGTGTGCCGTCAGAAAGCACACCCCCTATGCCAGCAGATGGCACCAGAACCAGTCACTCTTTTGAACCAGTCATTGAACCAAAAGAACCCCCCCCCATAGCCCCCCAGAACGATGCTGGAGCATCGAACCAATCAGATGAGGCTGGGGAAGTTCTCGGTTTTCTGAATGAAAAAATCAACGGCAGGACGCCAAAGCGTGCCGACACGTTGCGTGAGATTACCGAGCGTCTGGCGGACGGCAACAGCGCCGCCGAACTGAAGCTGGTGGCTGAACACCGCGCAAGTCTGCTGCTGGGCGATCCGAAGATGGGCCACATGCTCAGCGCCAAGATGATTTTCGATGCCGTCCGGTTCGGTGGTTATCTTGCTGCTGCCAAGGCCTGGGATCGTCAGCGCAGCCACAAAGCTGCTATGGCCGAAGCAGTCGAACAGCAGCGCCAGGAGCCGGTGGTCGGTGACGCGCCGGAGATTGATTTCGATGAGGCTTTCGATCGCCTGATCCGTGATGCAGCGATGCCAGAAAATGACGCTGAGAAACGCGCGCAGCAGCAGGTGCGTAAGAACGGATTTGGCAACGTGGACGAGAGCAAGGCTCGCCAGCAGTGGCGCCCAATTTTAACCAGAGCTTATGCAATGTCAGGAGTTCAGGCATGAGAGCGATAGTCAAGGCAGCGGTACAACGTGAACTGGGCATTGTGCTGATCCCAGTTACTGAGGAGATGGCGTTTCACATGAACGGGCGCCTGATGATTTCTACCATCCCTCGTAAATTTGTGGATACGCCTGAAGGCGTTTTACCGCCGGTAGAGCATGAGATCGCCAGCGACCCACGGTTACAGGTTTTCTTCCAGAACGAGCGAGTCATAAACGCCTGCGGCGGGATTAACGCGATTGAAGCATGGGCGACGCAATTCACGAAATGCCAATACAGCAAACATGACCGACCATCTACGATTCTGGACACTGAGCGCGTAGGGCATTCCGCCGTTCGCATTTGCCCCCAGTGTTACAAACAAAGCTGTGGCTCATCGCCGAAGCTGGAAAAAATTGCAGCACGTAATACTGCTCGCTGGATAGCTGAGACGGCGAAGCACCGCTTGAAGTCGGAAGGCCCGCTAACCATTCCTGAGCTGCTGCTGTGGTCGATGTTGGCCGGGGTGTTCGATCTGATCCCAGAAGAAGTGGCGCGCACAGTGACCGACCGGCCTGAACCAAAGGTAATCAGCGGCACCCGAAGGGAGTCCGAAATTGATTGTCTGCCGGCGGTTAAAGAACTCATCGCTAAGCAGGCGGTCAAGTGCTTCACAGTAGACCCGGCACCACAAAAGGCCTTCATGTTGCGACCGAAGCTCACCCGCGTAGAGGACAGCAAATATACCCGCTGGGTAAAGACTCGCCCCTGTTGCGGTTGCGGAGCGCGCTCAGACGACCCTCACCACATCATCGGTCACGGTCTAGGGGGGATGGGAACCAAGCCCAGCGACTACCTGACAATCCCGCTGTGTCGTACCTGTCACCGCAATTTGCATGACGACCCAGCAGCTTGGGAAGCGGAACATGGTAGCCAAACCGATTTACTGGCGCAGTTCCTGGATTACTCCATTGGCATCGGGGCGATCGCATGAAAACGTACCCGGTCACGCCAATACCCAAGCCACGAATGACACAAAAAGATAGGTGGGCGAAGCGCCCGCCAGTTCTCCGCTACCGGGCATTCTGCGACGAGGTGAAATTAAATCGAATCTCGCTGCCTGAGAGTGGCTATCACGTGACGTTTGTTTTACCCATGCCAGATAGCTGGAGCAAGAAGAAACGCGCTGAGATGGCCGGGAAACCGCATCAGCAGAAGCCTGATGCAGACAACTTACTAAAAGCCCTTATGGACGCAATCTACTCTGAAGATTGTGCCGTTTGGGATGTCCGCGTAACCAAACGCTGGGGAAATGCCGGCGAGATAATCATCAAGGAAATTATATGAGAGATATCCAGTTGGTATTAGAGCGTTGGGGCCAGTGGGCGAAAGACAATAGCGGTGTGGACTACTCTCCAATCGCAGCAGGATTTAAGGGGCTTCTGCCGAATACGAACAAGAGTAAACCATCATGCTGCGATAATGACGGTCTGATTGTTGACGGCGCCGTGGGTAGATTGAAGAAGGTACGCGACGAAAGAGAGCTTGGAGTAATCATGCTTCACTACCGATACGGGGTATCAAAGTCGGAGATAGCCCGTAGATGGAAGGTTTCAGAAGGGAACATAAGGCAAAAGCTGATGATGGCAGAAAGCTTTATAGAAGGCTGTTTAGCTATGACGGGGGCTACGCTTGAGATGGACGCATGGACGAGCAGATCTGAAATTTCGACTGTCGCGTAAATTTCTGCTTTTCGTTACGAATTTTACTGGCTATTGTGATAAGACTGGTTACGTAGTGACGTAGCTTATCAACTTTCATAACCTCGCCTTGGCGGGGTTTTCTCGTTTTGTAGGTGCCAATGTCTGATTTTGCTTGCTGGTTAGATACACACCTTGTGAACAGGCATAGATTGGTCTAATCTTCGACTCAGTTTACGAAGGATTAGATATGCCTCAGCCATTACCTAAGTATGTAGAAATCAATGATGAACTCACAGACAGACTAAGTGCTGATAGTGTGTTGTCAGAAATGGAATTCTATCGTTACATTAAATCGATAGAGTCTATTAAAGACAAAGCTATGCAGAACTATCTGTTTGCGATGACATACGCGGCCTATGGTGAAAAAGAAAAAGCAATCCCATTTTTTGAGCAAGCTATCAGTGATGGTGTAATAATTGCTCCTAACAACTACTTGGCTTACATCAACAATGTAGGCACGTTCACAGAGGTTAGGGATCTTTCTTTGCGCTTAGCGCAACTGTATGTAAATAAACAAATTTTGCATACTGCCTACCAAAGTTGCCTTTTCAGTGGTGATATAGAGCAGGCTACTTTATACGCTGTAAGATACATAAATATTGCTGAAGGTAAGGAGAGCCAGGAAATGGCTAAGACTCTTGCAGAAGCAAAAAAAGAAGTAAGTAAGTTCAAGGAGATAGTAGGGCTGTCTGATGACGATTTTAAGAAAATTGCTGGCAACGCTATACATGTCCTTGAGCATCATGGCGCGAAAATATCTGGGTTAGCATATCAGAGCATACAAGAGGAACATTCTTCATCATATGTGGTAATGGTGAAGGGAAACGATCCTGAAAAAATTGCTGAAATGAACATTGATCTTGCATTTGCCCTTGCTGACTGCGAACAACTTACAGATAAACGGTTCAGCGCCTGGTTCAGAGGGCAGGAGGGTGAAGGCAATGTCCGTAACTCCTGAGGATTTTATCACCTTTGCGAATGATTGTGTTGGTAGGGCTGATGAAATCGGCTTTCGCAATGCCATAGCTCGTGCTTACTACGGTGCCTATCATTTGGTTAACCCACTAATGAAGCATGGCCCGAAAGAAAATCATCAAGGCTTAATTGATTACATAAAAGGTGATGCTGCGCGGGGAAGTGAAAGCTATGAGAAAAGATACTTAATCGCGATTTCATATGTGCTTCAATCCCTTAAAGATCAGAGGATTATATCTGATTATGATCTGGAAGCAAATATCGGGGAAGTGCAAGCTAAAGCGGCCATTATAACCGCAAATAAGCTTGTAACAAAATGCACAGAAATGACTGCGGGAAGTGTTGCTGCATCATCATGAGCTAAGTTGTAAACATGAACCCTGATAGGGTTATCCATAAAACAAGGCTGCCTTCGGGTGGCCTTTTTGCATTTCAGCCCCAGACAACATACTACCCGCTCTAATAGCCAAAATTTATGGCTGGTGGCTGAACCCTACCCATAACCCGAAACCGGGAAAGAGCCCCGGAAGGGGGAGGTTATGAAAATGCCCTGGAAGAACGAACCCAACATCCTATCAATGCTGATTGCGTTCGGCATGACTTTGCTGGGAGCCATTGCCAGTTACTCATTCAAGGTGCTGAACGGCGAGGCCTTTAGTTGGCGCACGCTGTTTCTGCAGCTCTTCGTTTCTATCTTCGCCGGGTTAACCATGGTGATGATCGCCTTACATTACGACTGGCCGTCAGAAGTGATGGGCGGCGTGTGTGGTATGGCTGGTTGGTCTGGTGCGTCACTGATTAAGGCGCTGGAACGTCGATTCTTGAATAAAGCAGGTGATGGCTATGAAAACCAGTAACAACGGGCGCAATTTCATCAAGGGTTTTGAGCAGCTTCGCCTGAAGGCATACCCAGACCCCGGCACCGGCGGCAAGCCCTGGACGATTGGCTGGGGCCACACCAAGGGCGTTATGCAGGGCGACCGAATTACCCAGGAACAGGCGGAGCAATTCTTCTCTGATGACTTGGCCGTGTTTGAGCTGACGGTCAACAGCGCGATTAAGCGCCCGATGACGCAGAACCAGTTCGACTCGATGGTATCGCTGGCATTCAACATCGGCGGCCCTAACTTCGCGCAATCCACTTTGGTGAAGAAATTCAACATCGGCGATGTGCAAGGCGCAGCGGATGAGTTCCCCAAATGGCGAAACTCGGCAGGTAAAGTTATGCCAGGATTGGTGAAGCGCCGTGCAGCAGAGCGCGAGATGTTTCTGTCATGAACACCTCATTCAGCTTCCGCACGATGGCGATCGGCCTGTTGCTGGTGGCGCTGATTGTTGCCGGCAGGCTGGCATTTTACTTCCACGGCACCGCAGTAAAAGCCGGTGAGCAGGTTAAGCAGCAGAAAGAGACGCTGGCGCAGCAGTCAGGACTGATCTCAACCCTGCAAGCACAAGACCGGAAGAACAGAGCCTTGGCAGCGGAGCAACAACAAAGAGAGCAGCTACTACGCCAGCGCGAGGAAACCTACCAGAGGAAAATGCGAGATGCACTTAAAGGCAGTAAATGTGGGAATAGTCCTATGCCTGCCGCTGTTGTTGAGCTCCTGCAGCAGAACGCCGCCAGCACCGCAGCAAATCGTCCTGTTGCCCCCTGAATCCGTGTTTACTCCCTGCGTGCAGCCAAGCCTTCAGGGTGACACTTGGGGCGATGCGGTGAGCTACACGCTGGCGCTGCAAACAGCGTTATCAATCTGTGCCGGCCAGGTGGTCACGCTGAACCAATGGCGTGAAAGTATTGGGAGAGAAAAATGACATGCAACTTGGTCTGTGAAATCAAAATTCGTCGTTGGGTCACCCCGGTGTTGGTCATCGCGTGCCTAACAAAATGGGATTGGCTACTGATGAAATGCATCAGCATGAAGATTAAAGCTGTCCCAACTAAGGGTTAGCATTACAGGTGGCATTCACTGAGTGCCACCGATAATGCCAGCGGCAAGAAATGACTGAATCCGCTCCGGCGGGTTTTTTATTGGGAGAGAATCATGGCTAAAGCGGCACAGGATGAGAGCCATGAGAGGCGACCCTACCCACCGTTACGGTTTATCGAAGACCATCAGCTGACGCCTTATATCGGCCTGGTGCCTGCAAACGAGGTGCAGGAGTGGATGAAGCGTCAAATTATCGACGATTCCGGCAGCCTGTTTAACCCTGACCACGGACACCTTGCAGACGCTGATCTGCGCTTTATGTGGGCGTCGTCGGCGTTTGAGAAGAAAGGGCGCCATGTGCTAGGCCAGGCTGAAGAGGTAGCGATGCGCGCCGGCGGCTGGCAGAAAGCCAGGATGGAACAGCAGATGCTCGAGTGGTTCGGCGAGGTGCCGAAATTCATCATCACGCTCGCTGCTGACTACTGCTCACAGTGTTCTGATGCTGAGTTTTGCGCCCTGGTCGAGCATGAGCTTTACCACATCGCACAGGCGACAGACGATTTCGGCGCACCAAAATTCAACAAGGAAGGCCAGCCGGTGTTGAAGCTGCGCGGACACGATGTTGAGGAGTTCGTTGGCGTGGTTCGCCGGTATGGCGCCAGCGTGGAAGTTCAGGAACTGGTTGATGCGGCCAACAGGCCTGCGGAGGTGGCACAACTAAACATTGCCAGGGCGTGCGGTAACTGCATGTTGAGGCTGGCGTAAAGCTGTATTCAGATTGTCATGGAGGTGACCAATGGCAGCATTATCGACAGAGGTTAAAGCCTTCATTGTTCAATCACTCGCCTGTTTCGAAAGCCCGACAAAAGTCATTGAGCTTGTAAAGGCTGAATATGGCATCGATGTCTCACGGCAGCAGGTGTCACAATACACGCCCGGCAACGCAATGGCGTCCAAGTTGAGCCAGAAGTGGATCGACCTGTTCAATGTCACTCGTAAACGATTCCAGAATGAGATCGCCGACATCCCGATCGCAAACAAAGCGTACCGGTTGCGCGTTCTTGACCGAATGGCGACCAATGCTGAAAAGATGAAGAACTACGGTATGACCTCGCAACTTATCGAGCAGGCGGCCAAAGAAATGGGTGACGCCTATACCAATCGCCAGAAAGTAGAGCACACAAGTCCTGATGGCAGCATGACCCCGAAGCCTACCATCATCCAGTTACTGCCCGTTGAGCCGAAAGCATGAGTGAAGCCGTTCAACTACCGATCCCAGCAAAGTTAGCTCCGCTGTTCACCGTCATGGATAAGCGCTATCGCTGCTCACACGGTGGCCGCGGTAGTGCTAAGACACGCACCTTTGCCATGATGACAGCAGTAAAAGCCTACCAGGCTATGATGAATGGCGAAGCTGGGGTAATCCTTTGTGCTCGTGAGTTCATGAACTCACTGGAAGAGTCGAGCATGCAGGAGGTTAAGCAGGCGATCCTGTCGGTGCCATGGTTAGCAGCCAATTTCGATATTGGTGAAAAGTACATCCGAACCATCGATAAGAGTGTGAATTATGTGTTCTGTGGTCTGCGGCATAACCTCGATAGCATCAAGTCGAAGGCGCGGATCTTGCTTTGCTGGGTTGATGAGGCTGAATCAGTCAGCGAAATAGCCTGGCAGAAGCTGAGCCCTACCGTACGTGAGGAAGGATCAGAGATTTGGGTAACGTGGAACCCAGAGCGCGACGGTAGTGCCACTGATAAGCGTTTTCGCAAAGAGGCTGGCGATGACTGCATTACCGTTGAGATGAACTACACCGATAACCCCTGGTTCCCCGACGTGCTGGAAGGTGAGCGGCTGAACGATGAGCGCCGTCTTGATCCGGCAACATACGCATGGGTATGGGAAGGGGCTTACCTCGAAAACTCGGATAAGCAGGTACTGGCCGGCAAATATCGGATTGCTGAATTTTCCGACAATCTCTGGAAAGAGGCGGAACGCCTGTTCTTCGGTGCCGACTTCGGTTTCGCTAAAGACCCGAATACGTTGGTGCGTTCATTCATTCTGCATAACCGCCTTTACATCGAATATGAGGCATATGGTCAGCACACCGAACTTGACCACATGCCTGAGCTGTACGACACCATTCCCGGTGTGCGTGACTGGCCCATTAAGGCCGACTCAGCGCGCCCGGAGACAATCAGTTATCTCAAGCGACAGGGATTCAATATTTCAGCTGCTGAAAAGTGGCAGGGAAGCGTTGAGGACGGGATCGCCCATCTCCGTGGCTTTGACGAAATAATCATTCATCCTCGCTGCAAGAACGTGGCGCGCGAGGCACGGCTCTGGTCTTACAAAACTGACCGTATCACCGGTGAAGTGTTACCAAAACTGGCAGATGGCAATGAGCACTGTTGGGATGGGATACGCTACAGCTTGGATGGACATATCAAACGCAAATCTCAGGCCGTCGGGATGCTGATCCCTAAGCGACTTCGGTAAACCATTCCAAACGGGAACCACATGAATAAAAATCTCCAGCTGGCCGTCAACCACGCGTTGAACGACGCCAGGATTGAGCGTGCTCGTATGGCGATGCTTGGGCCATCTATGGGCCTGGATAATAAACGCGGCTCCGCCTGGTGCGAATACGGCTTTCCTGAGCAGATCACTTACGACAATCTTTATTCACTGTATCGCCGCGGTGGTATTGCGCATGGCGCCGTGGAAAAGCTGGTGGGCAAATGCTGGCAGACCAACCCGGAGATCATCGAGGGTGATAAGGCCGACGAGAAGCGCGCGGAAACTGCCTGGGAGAAAAAACTCAAACCGGTATTCACGAACCGGTTATGGCGCGCTTTTGCAGAAGCTGACCGCCGACGGCTTGTCGGGCGTTACTCTGGCATTTTGCTGCACATCCGCGACAGCAAACCATGGAATACCGAAGTAGCCAGAGGCCGAGGCCTCGAAAAAGTCACGGTAGCCTGGGCTGGATCACTAAACGTGAGCGAGTGGGATACCGGTATTAGCTCGCAAACATATGGCCAGCCGAAGATGTGGCAATACACGGAGCGGCTTTCAAATGGCGCCACGCGCCGTGTCGAAATCCATCCAGACCGGATCTTCATCCTTGGCGACTACACCGACGACGCTATCGGATTCCTTGAGCCAGCATATAACGCATTTGTCAGCCTGGAGAAAGTAGAGGGCGGTTCTGGTGAGTCATTCCTGAAGAACGCAGCGCGGCAGTTGGCGCTTAGCTTCGACAAAGAGATCGACTTCGGCAGTCTGGCGTCTATGTATGGCGTCAGCGTTGACGAATTGCAGGACAAATTCAACGAAGCCGCGCGCGAGATGAACCGCGGCAACGATGTGCTGATGAGCCTACAGGGTGCAGCTGTTACCTCCCTTGTTTCCCCTGTGTCTGACCCAAGCCCAACCTATAGCGTGAACCTGCAAACGGCTTCTGCCGGCGTTGATATTCCTTCGCGGATACTGGTAGGCAACCAGCAGGCTGAGCGCTCAAGCACCGAAGACCAGAAGTACATGAACGGACGCTGCCAGAGTCGCCGCGGTGATCTATCGTTCGAAATTGAAGACTTCTGCGACAAGCTGATCGACCTGAGAATTATCGATTCTGTCGGCCAGAAAACGATCATCTGGGACGACCTCAATCAACAGACTCGTGCTGAGCGCCTGGCGGACTCTAAGGCCATGGCAGAAGTGAACAAGGCTATGGTTGAAAGCGGTGATACGGCGCCGTTCAGCGGTGAGGAAATTCGCACTGCTGCAGGATTTGAGACTGAAGGCGGCGACCCGCTTGGAGAGGCAGGGGATGACGACGAAACCTAAGCCTCCAATCCTGCCGAGCAACATCAAAGATCCCACAGGAGTTGATAAGTTAGAGCGTGGCGCCATGCGTGAGTTTGCAAAGCGCATGAAGCTGATAACGAAAGGCTATATCGACATCCTCAACCGCATCCCCTCCGAACCCGTCGTAAACGAGCGCTACACCTTCCGTCTTGACCAAGGGCTTCTGTCGATGCTGCTACAGAACGGCGAAGCGCTGGTGGACGAAATACTGCTGGAGGGTGGGGAGTTCAATCTGTGGTTCTTTGGCCGCTATGTGTCTGTCGCTTACCAGCGAGGAACGGCGCAGGAGTATTACAACCTCTCCCAGCAATCCTCTGCTTACGCTGCCGGCCAGCAGGATGTTCCCAACATCTTGTTGAGTGAACCCTATCAGCTGCGGCTGATTCTGGTCAGAGCGCGTGAATTCGAAGAGATGAAAGGGCTTAGCGCTCAGGTTAAGAGCGATATGGCGCGAATTCTGACTGATGGCATTGCTAGGGGGCTCAACCCGCGGGACGTAGCCAAAAACCTCAACGAGCAAACCGGCATTGAAACCCGGCGCGCGAATCGCATTGCCAGGACGGAAATCACTACCGCACTGAGGCGAGCACGTTGGGATGAGGCTCAGGATGCGCAAGACCGCTATGGCATAAAAACAAAGCTGCTTCATATCTCTGCGTTGAGCCCTACTACCCGAGCAACGCACGCCGCCAGGCATGCTCACCTGTATACGCAGGATGAGGTGAGGGAGTGGTACACGAAGAACGGAAACGCCATCAACTGCAAATGCTCGCAGCTTTCCGTGCTGGTGGATGACAAAGGGAACCCTCTCACTCCTTCGATCATCGACAAAGCCAAGCAGACGTTCAACGACATGAAGGAGAGAGGCTACAAATGGGCAGAGGGTTAATCCATGAAAGTTCAAGTTAACGTCACTACGAAGGTCAACAGCCAGACAATTCGCCGGGAGTCATACAACGGACGCGAGCATCTTGTTTTGCCGAGCTACACACTGCCGGCAAACGTGGTCATGAATGATGGGCTGTATACGGCCAGCGAAATAGATGCTCACTATCAAGGGCTAGAAGGCACGCTGGCGCCGCTGGGGCATCCTCAGCTAAATGGCGCATTCATCTCTGCCTTTTCTCCTGAAGGTATCAACCAGGGCCATATCGGTGCCTGGAATCGCAATGTGAAGAAATCTGGCAACCGG
Source organism: Serratia sp. JKS296 (assembly GCF_900215445.1). Taxonomy (NCBI): domain Bacteria; kingdom Pseudomonadati; phylum Pseudomonadota; class Gammaproteobacteria; order Enterobacterales; family Yersiniaceae; genus Serratia; species Serratia sp. JKS296. The sequence continues at coordinate 2,852,570 of NZ_OCMX01000001.1, read as the reverse complement.
ATCTACCTGGAGAAGTGGGTTGATACCCAGATCGCTAACCAGAGTGAGGGAGGCAGGGAGCTTATCACCCGCGTAGAAGCCATTGAGCGCGGTGAAGATGTTCCACCTATTCACACCAGCGTTGCGGTATTTCTCGACCAGCTTGAGCCCAATGAGCAACAGAAGGCAACAGGCGCCAAATGGGTGGCGAAGATTCACGGCATGGATCATGACGCAATCTTGCTGCATGAAGTGGGCGCAGCGACGCCCGAGCAGGGTGTTGGTCTGATGGTTAACGCTGACCTTGCTACGCCGTTAAAGGCCAACTCTGGCGCGCTGATTGGCGAATCTTACCGGGATCGTGAGCAACGTCTCGACCGCGCAGCAAAAGAAAGATTCGCTCCCGGCGAAAATGAATATGCCTGGGTGGCTGATTTCACCGACTCACAGGTGGTGATCATCCGCAACGGCGGCGCAGCCCAGGTTTATGGCTACACGTCGGAGGGCGGAAAAATCACCGTCGATGAAACCGGCACACCGGTTGCGCGGCAGGAATCCTGGGTGACGGTCGTCGCCAACAAAGTTAAATCTCTTTTCAATCCGCAGGGACAACCTGCAACCAACCACCAAACGGAGGGCGACATGCCTTTAACCACTGAAGAGAAACAAGAGCTGATCACCGAAATCGGTAAAGGCCTGGCCGCCAACTTCGCCGAGGCTCTCAAGCCGATCACCGAGAAAGTTGATGCACTGCAGGCCAACCATAACCAGTTGGCAGAAACCCTGACTGCAAACTCTCGCGCGGAAGAGAAAACCAAGCGTGAAGCCGTTGCGGCCGTTCTTGGTGAACTGGCTGCTAATGCCCTGACAGGCGAAGCGTTGGATGACGCTTTTAAGCGCCTGGGAAGCTCGGCTCAGTTGGGCGGTAACTCCGGTCAGCATCAGCAAGAAAATGGCGCACCTGCCGCCGAAGAACACTTCAAATAAGGGGGCTATCCAATGCCACGTTATCGTCGCGTAAACATCGACGGAAAGTCGCTGTATAAGACCGAAACCCGCATCACTGCAGCGGCACTTTTGCCAGGTACTGCTGCTGTCATCAACGCCAGCGATGAGTTCGCTCAGGCAACCGCGCTTAAGGGGCGAATCTACATCATCGATGTTGCCTACCATCAAGGGCTGAAAATCACCGAAGCGGTTCCTGCTGGCGATTCCGCTGTAGGCAACTACGTGGAAGAAGGCCGTGAACTGGCGCTGCTCTGCGTACCTGGTGCCTATAAGAAAGACAGCCCGATCAAGCTTGGCGCTAACGGCCAATTCACCCTGGCAACTGCTGACACTGACTCAGTGATCGGTTACAGCCAGGACGAAGCTACCATCGCCGCCGGCGCTACCGATTTCATCCGCGTGCGTATGCGCGTTGGCACTGTCGCCGCTGGCGCTTAAAAGAAGGATAAACGCACATGTATTTCTCCAAAGAGACATTGGCGGCTAATAGCCGTCTCGGCGGTCACTGGAATGAGCTGTGGGCGAACCGCAATATGTGGAACGCCAACCATAACGCCATGATCGCCGCAAACCGTGCGCATATGACGCCTGAAATGCTGGCGTGTAATGCGGTAGGTGGTTTCGCTCGCGAATTCTGGGCTGAAATCGATAACCAGATCCTGCAGCTGCGCGACCAGGAAGACGGAATGGAAATCATCAATGATTTGATGGGTGTCCAGACTATTCTTTCTGTTGGTAAAACTGCAAAACTCTATAACGTTGTTGGTGATATTGCTGATGATGTCTCAGTAAGCATTGACGGCCAGGCGCCGTTCTCATTCGATCACACTGAATATGATAGCGACGGTGACCCGATCCCTGTATTCACTGCAGGTTATGGGGTTAACTGGCGTCACGCTGCCGGCCTTAATTCCGTGGGTGTTGATCTGGTTCTGGATTCTCAGTCTGCTAAGTTGCGTAAAGTCAATAAGCGCCGGGTGGCCTATTACCTTGGCGGTGATGAAAAAATTCAGGTTCAGGGCTATCCGGCTCAAGGACTGAAGAATCACCGCAACAGCAAAAAGCTCAACCTGGGGGCTGGTGCCGGCGGCGCTAACATCGATCTGACCACCGCGACGATGACTCAGTTGTTCGAGTTCTTCGGTAAGGGGGCATTCGGTACGTTGGCACGCGATAACAAAGTTTCGCAGTACGACGTGATGTGGGTATCCCCGGAAATCTGGGCTAACCTGGCGCAGCCATACGTGGTCAACGGCGTAGTGAGCGGCAATGTATTGCAAGCGGTAATGCCATTTGCACCGGTGAAAGAAATTCGCCAGACGTTCGCGCTGAAAGGCAACGAGTTCATCGCATATGTTCGCCGCAAAGATGTGGTCTCCCCGCTGGTAGGCATGGCTCAGGGCGTTATTCCTTTGCCGCGCCCTCTGCCAAACGTTAACTACAACTTCCAGATCATGTCTGCTGAAGGTCTGCAAATCACTGCAGACGATCAGGGACTTTCCGGTGTTGTCTACGGCGCCGATCTGGCGTAAGGGGGAAACATGGCTAAATACGAAGTTATTCGCCCCTGGAATGGCGTAGAGATCGGGGATGTGCTGGAACTGGAAAAGCTTCACCCAGCGCTTAAATCTAATGTGAGGTTGATGCGTGGCGAGGCCGGCGGTGCGCTGACCCCGGCCACCCCGGATGCCGGCAACGAAACCAAGTCGCGCAAGGATGCTATCAAAGCGCGGCTCACTGATCTGGGGATTGAGTTCAAAGGCAACCTCGGCGAAGGAAAGCTCGCTGAACTGTTGCCGGAAGGCGAGCTCGAAAATCTGTTCCCTGCTGAATAACAGCCGCCGCCAAGGCGGTTTTTTTATGCCCCGTTTCGGCGGGGCTTCTTCTTACAGGAATCAGCCATGGTGACTAAAGAAAAGGCCAAAGAATATCTGGAGTCACAGGGTATCACTTTGCCTGATTTCGTCCTGGATGCGCTGGTGGAGCAGGTGAACAGCATTCAGGAATGTCTGGATGCGAATTACCCAGCATCCACAGCATTACTCATCCAGCTATATCTTCTCGGGCTTATGGGATTAGGCCAGGGAGATAAATACATCAGCTCTCAAACGGCGCCAAGCGGAGCATCGCGTTCGTTCCGCTATCAGTCATTCAGCGATCGCTGGAAAGGGGCGTTGAACCTACTGCGAGGGTTGGATAAACAAGGGTGCGCTACAGGCCTGATTCCACCTGACCCAACAAACAAGGCTTTTGCCGGTGTATGGATCGGAAAGGGCAGTTGCATGTGCGGTGGTGGTTGATGTCATGGATACCTGTCGCCGAACGGTTACCAAAGCCTTTTGAGCGCGTCTGGGTGAAGACTGATACGTCCAGGCAAACCACGGGATTCGTTAACGACCGCGGTGAGTGGAAATTTAATTGCCCGAAAATCGCGGCAGAACGGCCTGCGGTGATTAGCTGGAGAGAGTGACATGTCATCATTAGCCAACTGGTCATACACGGCTGAGGCCACCATCTGGCGCAATCTCGGCAATAGCGAAGCGGGCGATCCTCTGGGTTGGGCTCCGCCTGAAATTATCATGTGCGATTACCAGGGCGGACTCTCGACGAAGCTGAACAATATCGGTTCGGAAATCACTGTAAAAAACACTGTGTGGACTGAATTCACCGAAGCTAAGAAAGGCGACTATCTGCTTATCGGCGTGTCTACCATGGTAGACCCGATCGCCGCGGGTGCCGATGAGGTGGTACAGGTGATCCGCTATGCCGACACGTTTGAGCGACTGGCAGAGGATATAGCCATTCTGACGGGAGCGTAGCAATGGGCGTAAAGATAAAAGGTATCAAAGAGGCCCAGCGGCGCCTTGATGCCGTGGTTGAAGATGTCAGGACGAGAAAGGCGGTCATGGCCATCAAGTCGGCCGTGATGATAATCGCTAATGAAGCAGCGCTGATGACCCCGGTTGACACCAGTACCCTGATAAATTCGCAGTACCAGGAGACAATGATCAACGGTACGCGGATTACTGGCCGTATCGGGTATTCGGCCAACTATGCGGTCTATGTTCATAACGCCAGTGGCATCATGAAGGGGTTACCGCGGACAAACAACCGTGGCAATTACTGGGATCCTGCTGGTGAACCTAAATTCCTCACCAAGGCCGCAGAGAAAACCCGCCGGCAGGTGGGCGAGATAATCAGGAAGGAGATGATGCTGTGACACCTCCAATGTATCTCCGCCTGCGAAATCTTTTCGAGAGTGCAGGCCTAACCGCAGGGCTCACCATCCAAACTCTGATGTGGAACGACACGGGTAAGTTATCAGACGCCTTTATCGTGTTCCGGCCTGGTGGTGGTTCAGAAATTCAATACGACCGCGGCGGAGATTTCTTCGTAATGGTCGATGTTGTCGGGGCTAAAGGGAAGAACGCAGAAGCAGATGCCGCGGCGAACAAAATCGCCGACTACATCAGCAGCCAGCAGGGCGCTGATAGCTGTGTTGGCGCCATGCGCCTGCTTGGAGGCTCTCCAACGCCAATCCCATCAGCAGAGGGGCGATTAATCTACCGGCTTTTAGTCTGTTGCACCTACGGCGAATAACGCACATATCTATCCATCAGGCTGCCTCTGGGCGGCCTTTTTTATTTGAAGAGGTAACACATGCAAGGTTGTGCAAATGATACCGGCAAGCTGATCGGTAAAGTCGCGGTGCTGCGTATGGCTTTCGGCTGTGCTGACACGCTGCCGGCACTGAGTGACTGGAAGCGCCTCGGCGCGCTGACCACCAAGGGCTTCGACTTCTCGCCAAACTCCGTGACGTCTGAAGCGGACGACGCGAAAGGGCTGGTGGAGAACCTGGTAACTAGCATGGATTTCACCATTTCCGGTGAAGGTGAATTCCGCCGCAAAGACAAAACCACTGAGATCGGCGCTCTCAACATCTCCAAGTACATTTTCGATGAAGTGCAGGCTGGCCGGCAGCCGTCGATCTGGGTGCGATTCGATTTCGTCGGCGAAGACTCCGGCACCTACATCATGGGCTACTTCAACACTACGTCGTGGTCTGGTGACTTTGGTACGAGCGACATCTCCACCTTCTCCGGCGAGTGGAAAGTTGCTGATGCCGATACCGTGGTGTTTGAAGTCGCCGCGGATGTTCCGGTTACTGGTGTGACGGTGGCGCCAGCAACAGCAAGCATTGCCGTAGGGGCTACACAGCAACTTACCGCTACTGTGGCGCCGGTTGATGCCAGCGACAAAACCGGCACCTGGTCATCCTCGGCAACCGGTAAGGCAACCGTCAATCAGTCAGGTCTGGTAACTGGCGTTTCTGCCGGCGCGGCCACAATCACGTTTACCACCAACGATGGCGCCAAAACATCTACCAGTGCGATCACCGTTACCGCATAGCAAATGGTCGGGAAACCGACCGTCGATCTGACAAAGACTAGCCCTGCTCATGCGGGGCTTTTTTGTACCTTAAATTCATCGCGCACCGCACGCGCAGTAATCAAACCAAGAACCTTTCAGGATGACCCTTGAGGAACCGGCTGGCTGTCGGAGCCTTCTTGGGGCCGCTTCCTGTGCGACAAGGTTCATCACTAAAAGGTAATCCGATGACGCATCCAACTGTAGTTAATGGAATAGACTTCCGCGAAATGGTATCCGCCGAAGAAGGCGAACCAATTACTGACACTTTCATGATCGCCAAAGCATTCGGAAAGCGGCCGTCTGATGTAGTTCGTGCAATCGAAAAGGGGCATTTCTCTGATGATTTCCGCGCTGCGCATTTTTTCGCTGTCGAGAAAATCAATGACTTAGGTATATTTGACAAGAAGCAGAAATACTACCGAATGGACTTCAGTGGTTTCGTAATGCTTGTGATGGGTTTTAGTGGCGCTAAGGCTGCTGGCATCAAAGAGGGCTACATCAACGCCTTCAATTGGATGAGTAGTGAACTGAAGAAATATAACGCCAGTTATGAAGCCGAGCGCAACGCGGTAATGCTGGAGTACATGAAAGAGAAAGATGTCGCCAGTATGTCAGGTCGATTGCTTAATCGCTGGGGCAGGGTGAAGAAGCCGCAGCTTTTAGCGCGTATTGAACAAGTAGAGAGGCACGGACAGATAGCCATTCCAGGCCTGCCTTCGTGACATATATCGGGCAGGGATGCTCGTCAATATGGATATAAAATGATACCAATTACTGAATTAGGCGAGATGGTCATCACCGATGCCGATCGCGATTACTTCCTTCGACCTTCGTTCGCAAACATGACCCGCATAGGCTCGCCAGCGGAGATTGTAGAGCGCTTTGCTGAACTCCATACCAGTGAGGCGCCACGGTTACTTGAAGCCGCTGTTGAGGCATACGGTGAGGTTCCTGGGTGGTTGCTGGCATACATCAACGCGCCGTCATTCAGCGGTGCGGCAATATTTGCCGGGATGATCGTCATGCAGGCATGCTGTGATGATGACCTTAGCGCGCTGGTGGGGGAGTTGCGACCAAGCAAACGAGGGAAGAGAGCTTTCGTGTTCCGCCGCGGTAAGATGCCGGCGAGCGATATCATCGCAATCGGCCAATCACTGATCACTCACGGTATCATCGGTAAAGCAAAGATCCGCAAGCTGCAGCGACACGAGTCGAACAGCTACGTGAACGAGTTCAACGCCTTCGAGTACATCAGCGCAGCACGGAATCACTTCAACATGCTTCGAGCCGAAGCGGAGCGCCTTTCTATGACCGAGTTTCAGTTGCTGCTGGCGGCAAAGTACCCAGAGCAAAAAGGCTTCACGCGCGAAGAGTACGATCAGGTGATGGACGAAGATGAGAAGCGCTGGCAGGCGATGATGTCAAATTCAGCGAGGTAAGAATGAAAATATTTACAGCCTGTATGCATTCAAAAGGTTTCTTAATCGACGCGGACACCCAGGATGACTTCTGGGTGCTGCTGAGCGCATCATTAGGGTGGGGTAGATTTACCCTTGTTAGGGCTTCTACCGAATTCTGTCTTACCGGAGGGCTGTTTGAATTAACTGAATTGCGTCCGGCACACGAGCGAGCCCCTGAGAAAGTAGTTGAAGGGTCAAATGTTTTATGGCGTCTGCCGGAAGCTCTCGAAGTTTTGAAACGATACTCACCTTCTCAGGTTCCGGAAGGTTTGACTGGGTGATAATTTTTTCAATGGCATCAACGGTATCGCTGTGTAGTTTAATGGTTTGCACTTTTAAAATTGCGCTCAGTCCTCCATCATCAAGCATAAAGTCAACGCCGGCTGCAGTGGCTCTCATCCTCTGGAGGAGAGATGCCGGGTCGTCGGTATTGTCAGGTGCTATATCGATAAGTCCATGTTGCTGTAAGTAAACAATGTTTGCGTGCAACTTGTCATTATCGATCATTACTTTACTGGGCTCGAAATGGTTCCATAATGCATAGCGAGGATAAGCTCTGATGCAAACTGTTAGTAGGTATCTCTGTAACTCGCGATCAAATTTATCCATATTATGATGCTCCGTATCCTGGTGTAGGTTTCTTGCCGCCTGGCGAGGTGAAAATCGGAGAAAAGATACCTCAGCAGGAATCTCAGTCACACCCTGACATTTGATCAGTAACCCGCTTAGCTGCGGGTTTTTTCGTTGCCAGCAGCGCGCCATCTGCTACGATTCCTCTATCTTTGATTGATGGGGATAGGGATGTGACTGAGGAAGAATGGCTGGATGGCCTGCGGCATCTTTCGTATGACCAGATAATTCAGGTTCACTTCGGATTGCAGGAACAGATCAAGGCTCACTATAAGCTTCGCGCTGAAAACAAACATCTTAAGAAAGCTATAGCGCTGTGTGAGCAGCAGATCGCCCTTGCCCCACTGGCGATGAAAGCGCTTAAGGCAAAGCATGAGGCGAATTTGGAAGAGTACCGATCAGTTCTGGGAGACGTTGACCGCGAATTCTATTATCCGACCCATCATGGCTATCGCCAGTACGCAGTTATACTGCGCCGCCAAAAAGACTTTGATAAGCTTGCGAAGATAGAAGCGAAGAGAAAGTTGGAAGGTTGGGCTGGTTGATATGGGGTATCTATGAAAAAGACATTATTTTTACTTGCATTGTTTGTTTCTCCATTTGTCATGTCGGCAGAGTATAAAATTTCAATACCTACCGATTCCAAGGCTGTGTATACAGTGTTAGGTAAGGGGGAGCGTGATGGTCTGAAAACCATTATTACTAAGCGAGAGGGTAGTTCCGGGGTGTCATACTCTGAGCGTGCTTACGACTGCGTTAATCGCACAGTAAAGTACCTGGGTGATGGCGAGACCCTAGAGCAAATGAAGTTATCCCGCGCTGACCCGAATATGAGCGATATAGTTCCCCAATCAATCGCTGATTATGTAGGTAATGAAGCCTGCAAGTAAAATATTAACCATTAGAAAATAAACCCCGTTCAACCGGGGTTTTTTTATGCCCGGAGATCAGTAAATGGCGGAGCAGGACGGTGGGAGCTTGGTTTACCAAGTTGATATTGAAACTGCAAAGATGGTCACAGGTAGCCGTCAAGCAGCTGTCGTGTTAGGGGAGATGGAAAAACAAGCCAATCGTTCATCTAAAGCCGTTGATGGACTGACATCCTCTGCCGACAGTGCTGGTAGGTCTATGTCTGGGTTTAAATCAGTGTTGAGCGGGGTTGCAAGCGCAATATCAGTTGCTTTGATTATCGATTACGGCAAGGCTTTTTTGACAGTCGCCGATAACATTACGCAACTTCAGTCACGGATCCTCAGGCTATCAACTGATGCCGCAGCAGCAATGTCTACGTTTGAAACGTTGACCGCCATAGCATCGACTACTGGCGCTAGCCTCAGGGATACGGCCAAGCTGTGGGAGGCGATGACCTCCGCGCTAAAAGGGACTGGAGCAACCAACACCCAAATACTTGCATTAACCGATACGCTTCAGAAAATAGGGCGAGTTGGCGGCTCTTCTACAGAAGAGATGGCAAATGCATTAAGACAATTCGGCCAGTCTATTTCCTCCGGCACAGTAAGAGCCGAAGAATTTAACTCCATCCTTGAACAAATGCCTGAGCTTGCTAGGCAGATTGGCGCAGGGATGGGACTATCAATGGGGCAGTTGCGACAAGCAATGCTCGAGGGTAAGTTGAGCGCTCAGGATGCACTTAATGCAATCATGAAGCAGTCATCGGCTGTTAACGATGAATTCTCGAAGCTCCCAAGGACGATGGATCAGGCGAGCAACTCCCTTACGATTTCCCTTCAAAATCTAATTGGGAAAATGAACGAAGCTATGGGCGCCAGCGCAACCATGGTGAAGGTTATTGACTCTATCAGCGCAGCAATAGATAGGCTAAGTGGAAAAACTGAGACGGCATCACAGAAGATTGCAGATCTCACGTCAACTGGCGAAATGTATGCACGAAGAGCAAGAACGTGGTCATGGCTTGGACTTGATGGCTGGTCAGAACAAAATCAGGCTTTAGCAGCTCTCAGCAACAAAGCAGCCACGCTGATCGGCGACATGAATTCGGTGGCAAAAGCTTCAGAAAACGCAGCCAATGGAACGATTAATTTCAATAACTCAGGCACTGCAAACTCTAAGCAAGATGCATTGGTGAAGCGTTCTCAGCGTCGCATAGAACTATCGAAACTAGAAGGGGAAGCAAGAGCCAGGCTACAGGCAGTGTTTGACGCTGAAGATGCTGGTATATCTAAGAATGATCCGCGAGTGAAGAAACTCCAAGATCAGTATGCCGAGATAGAGCGGAATACCAAAGCCCAGAAAGAAAGCAATGCGGAGGGTAAAAAATCAGCCAGCCAAGCGGAAAGTGTTGCTCAGAAGCTGGCAAACTTGAAGCAGCAGTCTGAGCTTGCGGCGGACTCAACAAGTGAGCTTAGCCGAGAGCAGGCGATCCTGACAGCACAGCAATCACTGGGGAAAGGAGCTACACAGGCCCAGATCGCTGAGGCTGGTGCTTACGCTGCCAAAAAGTGGGACACAGCCAACGCTATCAAGGCGCAGGCGGCCGCAGAGAAGCTCCTGCCAGAAGCCAAAGAGAATGCCAGCTACGCTCAGGACGTGAAGGACTTAAACACGGCGTTAGCGGCCAAGAAAATCAGCCAGGAGCAGTACAACACCACGGCTGAGCAACTGGAGCAACAGCATCAGGTTAACTTGGCAAAAATCCGGGCTGAAGCCGTGGTAAGTCCTCAACAGCAAGCCGCCGGCATGGTTGACCCAGTGCAGCAGCTTGCCAATGAGAATGCGCAGAAGCTGGCGTTGATTCAGCAGTTTGAAACAGATAAAGGGAAGATTACTCAGCGCGGAATTGAGCTGATGAATGCTGCTAACAAGCAGTACGAACAACAGCGAACTGCCGCGCAGTGGGAAATCCTTAGCCAGCAGAGCCTTGGTTACGACATGCTGACGAGTGCTGTTGATGCCTTCTCGGGTAATGCCTCAAACGCTATTACAGGGCTGCTTACCGGCACCATGTCGGCACAAGAGGCAATGCGTTCTCTTGGCAACACCATTCTGAACAGCGTGATTAACAGCATCGTTCAGGTGGGCGTGGAGGCGTTGAAAAACTACATCCTCGGCCAGACGCTTGGCGCCGCCTCCGTGGCGTCATCTGTGGGTATGGCTGCAACAACGGCTTCTGCCTGGGCGCCGGCGGCCGCAATGGCATCACTGGCAACTCTTGGCGCTAACGCAGCTCCAGCGGCTGCAGGGATAACCTCAACCGTGGGATTGGCTGGTGGGCTGGCTTTGGCTGGAGCGCGTTATAACGGCGGCCCTGTGAGCGCTGGCGCGATGTACCAGGTAGGTGAGCGAGGCAAGCCAGAGATTTACCAGGCGAGCACTGGTAAGCAGTACATGATCCCCGGTGACAACGGCAAGGTGATCAGCAATAGGGACATGCATGGTGGAGGCAGTGTTAATGTCCAAGTAAACGTGAACAACCAGTCATCAGGCGCTGCTGTTCAGAACGCTGATGCTTATATGCAGGATGGCAATGTCGTAGTTGATCTGCTGTTAACTGACTTAGAGCGAGGTGGCCCTGTATCATCCCAGATGCAGCAAACCTTTGGGCTAAATCGCAGGGCATCAGGCAGTCTTTAAACTTCACCCGCTTCGGCGGGTTTTTTGTGCCCGGAGGAAACGTGGCAACAGTTTCATACCCGGAATTACTGCCGCTTCCGCAGCGAGCAGATCAGAACATGACGCAGGATACGGGATGGCTGACGACACAACCTGCCGTTGGCCCTGCGATCTTCACCCCAATCACCACAGACATCAAAGCAACATGGACGCTTCAATGGATATTCACGCTGCAGCAGGCAGAGCGGTTTAAGTCGTGGCTCCGATCTCCGACGTACTGCGACCGCGGGCGAAACTGGTTCCAGATGCCAATTGACTTGGGCGACACGCAGGGCGTTCAGCTGCAGACGCTGCACTTCGTCAACATGCCGGTGCAGACCAGCAAAAACGGTAATGTAGTGACATGGACTGCGACTGTTATCAGCAATGGGATTGATGACATCACTGAAGACTATGACGACTGGATCGTCGGAGCTCAGTCCAATCACGGCTATTGGCTGGATCTGCTGGTTACTGAAATTATCCCGGAGAAAACCTAATGCCGACACTGAGAGAGTGGAAAGAACGGCGTCCAGCGAGCGATATCAAACAGACGGTAGAGTTTTATCACCCATCGTTTGGCTATTACCGTGTCGTAAACAACCTGTTCATGCCTGCCGCATTCGGTGGTAACGAGTTCGAGCCAGCGCGCTTTAGTGTGACTGAGCCAGCCCAGGATGGGACGGCGGTCATATCAATGACGATCACCTTTGTCGCCGCGACGGAGCATGTCCGGCAGACACTGAAAAGCTGGCGCGGGGCGGCGCGCATGACGCCGATAAAGTGCCTGTATCAGCAATGGAATGCGATCGGTGATGCATCATCCCTGAAAGACTGGACGCTTTACGTGAACGACATTTCAGCCGATGCCAGTAACGTCACGGTGACCGCCGGCAAGACCAATCCACTGACGCTGGCCAACTCCATCATTTACACCACGAAAGACTATCCCGGGCTGATCACCGTATGACACAGAGCGACTTTATCGGGCTTGTTAACGGCAAGCCCTGGGCTAACCGCGCCTGTAGTTTTGAGCAGATGGACTGCTGGGGCCTGGTGGTTCTCTATTACCGGCATGTGCTCGGCCTGGAGCTGCATCACATCGCCGGCTACGAATCGGGCGTGGATTTCATCACCTGCTACGAACAGGAGCGCGCCCACTGGCGGCGTGTGCCGGTGGCGGCCACCGGATGCATCGCCGTTTTTTACCGCGGCAACGTGCCGGCGCATATTGGTGTGATGATCAGCCCGGTTAAGTGCCTGCATGCCCGCGGCGAATTCGGCTTCGTACGCTGCGACAGCCCGCTGGCGCTTCTTAAGGTTTACAGCCACGTGGAGTACATGATTCATGGTTCGATATGAGTTACAGAGGTTGCCAGGCGCGCCGCTGCAGCGGGGGGCAGTAGATGCCGGCACCACACTGGTGAGCCTGCTTGACGCTCTGCAGCTGCACCGCGATGTTATCGTGAAACTGAATGGCCGTGCGCTGCCTGACGATTACGATATCAGCCTGCCACTGCGATCTGGTGACGTCGTGGCTGTGTTCGACCAGCCAGAGGGCGGGGTTGGCAAACTCATCACCACGATATTACGTCCGGTCACGAAAATCCTCTCCGGAGCGCTGAAGGTGTTCGGCCTGTCAAATAAGCCCAGCGCGTCAGTATCGGTGGCGACAGGAGAATCCCCCAATAATGATCTGACGGGTCAGACCAACCGGGCGAGGCTGTACAAGGGGCGCCCGAACATTTACGGCCAGTGCCGCGTCTTTCCTGACCTGATTCAGGAGGCGCTGTTCGAGTTCGTCGACAACAACAAACAGCTTACGGAATGGTTCGAGGTGGGTTACGGACGGTACACCATCTCATCGATCCGCTACTCGGAATCGAACCTCGGCAGCCTAGCGGGCGCCAGTTCCGCGATTTATAACCCGGGTGACGTGATCGGCACGATTGAAGTCGGGTATCAGTTCGATGACGTCGATAACGAGACTGTGCCAGGCCTGAATGAAAGCCAGGACTTTCCGGCCCAGACCGCGACCACGACGGCGCCAACATCGGTGGCGATCGAGAGTAATCAGCTAAAGGCTGTTGTCCTGTCGAACGATGACAACTTTGCCTACTTTGCAGCCCTGGCGGTACCGCATCCAGTCACTTTCGTCATTAACGCCACCTGGAGCGACGGTGGCACAAGCGTCACGCGGAATGTCACCGGCGCCGGGAATATCATCTCCTCAGAGAGTTTTATTGGCGACGACACGCTGTCGTACACGACGTTTTATATCGGCGAGCTCTCGGGAGAAATTATGTCTCTGCCGGGCAATGCTGTTATCAACGCGACGTTGTTCACACTGAACGATCAGACACCACTTGTTATCGGGCCGTCAGTGTCGCCAATCGTCTCGACGCAGGTCTGGGTGCATGTGCTGGTTCAACTCGGCGCGACGGCCGGCACAACGCAATACCGGATCAAGTTCTGGCAGGTCGATGACGACAACAATCAGGTGCCGGGTACTTCAGAGCAGCACGATTATTTCTTCGATAACGACTTCCAGGTTACGACCCGGTATTTCCGCACAACGCATAAGTTCGTCCCGGCGGCCGGGGCGGGGCGCTATGCGGTCACTATCGAGCGCCTAGACAACAGCAATGACGCCAACGTAGTGACTCTGATGGCGATCCACGCGGTGAACGTACGCGAAAACGTCGTGTATCCGGAGGACACGATTGCCCGCATCACGATTAAGGGGTCGAACGATAGCAACAGCAACCGCGAGCAGAAGTACAACATGCTGGCGCAGCGGCATACCATCAGCTACGACCGGACTACCGGCGCGGTTGATTACACGCTGCGGCCGAGTCGTTCGTTTGCCGACGCCATCCTTCACGAATGGGTGGTTGTCGGTAAGCAGGACGTGGCCAGTATTGACGTCGCGGCTCTGTATGCCATTGCCGATTCGCTGCCGGATGCCCAGCTTGGGTATTTCGATTACACCTTCTCGGATGAGAAGCAACCGCTGGGTGAGCGCATAGCGACGGTCGCCAATGTGGCCCGCGCCGACGGCAACAACATCGGCGATGTTCTGACGTTCTGGCGTGATGAGAAAGTGACAAACCCGGATGCGGTTTTTGCGCGCTCAAACATGTTCTGGGACGAGTATAAAGTGGCATGGCAAATGTCTCTTCCCGGTGGTTATGACGGCGTAGCGCTGGACTACGTAGACCCGCTGACGAACAAGAAAGCGTACATCTACCTGCAGATCGACAGCAGCGGCATCACCGAGGTTGAGGATGCCACAGTTAACGCGATGCAGATCAGCTTGGACGGTTGCCGCAATGTCGTTCAAGCTACAGACCGGGCCTGGCTGGAAGCGAGGAAAATCCTCTACTCGCGCATGACAATGACTGTGAAAGTGCTGGAGTCCACCCAGGTGGTTCGCGGAACAGTCGTTCAGTGCCCAGACATGTACGACAACACCCAACAAAACGGGTATATCACGGGCCGAAATGGCGACGTGTTCACGACTTCAGAGCGCATTGATTTCAGCCTGGGCGATATGTGGGTGGTGATGACCGACAGCCTCGGTGATTATCGTGGCCGTTGGCGCGCTTATCCAGTGATTGGCAATCCAAAAGCGTTTCAGGCCGCAGCTGGCTCATTTGACTTAAACATTTATGATCGGGTCAGCGTGCAAAATGCCAGTCGTTATTTCATCGCAACAGACTCGGAACTGAACTCTACGATATGGCGAGTTGACAGCGCCAAGCCAAATGGAGATGAGACGCAAACGCTAAGCCTTACCGAATATTCAGAACAGATATACCAATAACCGTTAAAAACAAATTTATCAGATTAATTTCTGAGGCATATATACGCCTGTAATCATGAGGTAGCATAATGGCTAATACCTATTTAGGCATTCCAGTTCCTACGCCTACGCAAGACCCAGTACCAAGTACAAAAATTCAAGACCATGTATTTGCAGGCGCAAAACTTGATGAGTGGGCAACGTCAGAACAAGAAACGTATGTTGATCGACTGGGGAATACTCATCTTACTAATGCCGGGTTGATCGCTAACTTATCGCCCCTTGGGAAAACGTACACTCAAGAGCAGGCTACCGCTGCCATTGCATCTGGAGAAATACCGGACGGCGCATTCTTCTTTATCTGGTCTGATGATGAAGGCGCTGTAGCTGAAAAATATCAAAACGTTGGCGGTGTAATTACACCAACTGGTGTGAAAATATCAAGTGAGCAATTCGTGCAAACGGTTTATCAACAGGCGTTGGCAAACCTGGCCGATATTTCGCAACTTAAAAACATCACATCGATGCTCAGAAACTACACGTCTACAGGATGGCAATTCTCTTTGGAGTCGAAAAACGGCCCATCGGAAACGCTTCTTGGTGTAGATGATAATGGTGAATTGTGGCTTGCTGGACTTGTTCGTGGGATACAGGAATATGTTGAGCAGTTGATCCCGACATCATTAGCGAACAGATATAAAGGGCTTCAATGGGCGCTGGTGGATAAATCAGGAAAGCTCGGGCTTATCACCATTGACGATGATGGTGCTATGAACATCGTCGGGATGGATGACGCACTTCAAGATCGTGTTTCCTCCCTTTGTTCATCAACATTTTCCCGTCGTATTGTGGGATTTCAATATGTGGTTTTGGCCGAGGATTTAACGTCGGCACTGCTCGCTATTGATGATGACGGTGGTTTTTATATTCCAGGTATTGATGGCCCACTCCAAGATAATTTGGGCGAGTCCTTGGCAACGATAAAAACTGATAACGGCGTCCCGGCGGCAGCATGGCGAGGAAATGTTGTGTGGTCTGAGAGGCCAGTGCTCACCGCTCAAAAACTGACATCTACCGGATTTATTTTCAGTTATGTGCCTGGTGGCGAAGCAACAGCCGGAAATGGGGTTAAGTACGAACCATCTATTCGAGAAATGCCGATCGAGGCGAACGAGGTGCATGGCGGTGGTTCGGGTGGCCAATCACTGAACACGCCAAAAGATGGTGCTGGCATTAATATTGTCAATCGTGATCCGGTTTTTCGTGGTCGAGTACTCGCCGGTGCAAATGGAAGGCCGGAAGGCGGCGGCATGGATCCTGTAAGCGAGCCAGACCTTTCTACGCTTAACGATGCACAGTATCCGTCTGCAGGATGGCGCCAGGGTAATGTGTTGCCAATGTATTATGCGATGCTTCATAAAAATCCCGGCAACCAGGTGTTTATTCATGCCCCATTTGCTGCTGGTGGCCGCTCTTTTGCTGAGATAAGCAAAGGGACTATCCCTTATCAAAACTCGCTGGACTTCGTGCAGTTGGGTAAAAATGCAGCCGATGGAGTAGGGAAACGCTACACGTTCAAATTCATGACGTTTGAGCATGGCGAAACGGATAACGACAACGGCAGCTCGCAGAATCCTGGTGATTATCTCGCGAAGATGACGCCCTATTTTTCTGGGCTGCAAGTTGACTTCAAAGCGATTACCGGCCAGTCCGAGAATTTCGCAGAGGTGGTGGGTCAGGTTGGCAGTCGCATCAACACCAAAAATCAGCAGGTAGACGATCAAGGTAACCCAATCGGCGAGCCTGTGATTGTACAGCCGTACTCTGTCACTGCCACCGACCAGTTAACTTATGTGCGTCAGAACGCGGTCAAAGCCATCATGTACGGCCCCAAATACCCGCTTAACTGGCTCTATAACGATGCAACGCTGAGCCATCTGAATGCCGCTGGTAAAGTGCTGCAAGGCGAATATGCCGCACAGGCTATCTACTGGCATCTGTATGACCCGGTGAAAAAAGGTACCTGGACGGGGCTGAAAGTTCGCTCATTATCCGTGAACAATAGCACCATCGATGTCGTGTTCGACGTGCCTTATCCGCCGCTGGTGATTGACACAACAACGATCGCCGATTGTCCAGGGCAAGGCTTCTCGTTGCAAGATGCCTCTGCTGAGGTTCAGTCTGTAGTAGTTATCGCACCAAACACTATCCGGCTTAATCTCAATCAGTCCCCAGCAGTTACAGATCACTTATTGATTGGATTCACTAACACTGTTCCAGCAACCCAGGACTTTGTCTATCCACTGGTTTGCCTGCGTGATAGCTCAACTCAAACATCACGCTGGATCACTAAGAATAACCAACCCTTTCCGCTATATAACTGGGCATGCCTCGACCGCCTACCACTGAATGGAGCATTTTAAATGACAGCAGCTATCAACACTGGCAAAGCCTATGCGGGTTTTCGTGCCGCTCTCGACTTGTCGGCATCAATCCTTGACCCACAGGCGCTCTTTAATGCCTACAAAGCGCGGGTAGTGGCAGACGGAGGCACTATCCCGGACGAATCAGGTTGCCTGGCGCGGTTTTCATTTTTACTGAACAATGGCATGTATGACCGAGCGACGGTATGTGCTGCGCCGGCATTCGGCCTGAAGGTTGATGGTTCTGGAAACGTCCAGACCATTTACAACTTGCTCGGCGATGCGGGCGATTTAATCGCTGGTTCGCAAGGTACGCCGCCTCGCGCCATGACCTATGATGCGACTGCTCGCGCGGTGATTATCCAGGTGACGTCAGGCGGCGGGCGCTTCCTTAAAAGTCGCGCCAACCAAATCATTCAAAAAGGCAAATCGTACCTTATTGCCGGGCGAATGAGTGACCTCGACAGGGCGGACAATAACGGTATCATTGCGGGATACAACATCAATAATTTGGCGCTGGCGTACTTCCGTACCATGATCACCAACAACCAAGGAACGACTGAAGCGTGGCGCTATGGGACTCGTGATAGCGCATGGCCGGCAGGAACTGGTGGGAGCATTGTCGCGGCCACGAGTGTCTATGCTGATTACGTGCCTTCCGCCGGCCTGTTTAAAGTTGAACAAGGGATTATTGAGGGGTACGAGAAAGGGAAGTTGCTTGTTCCTTCAGAGCCGGCGGCGACGGGAAAGCTTGCAGATCTGAGCAGTAGCACGGCCACATTGCTGATCGGTGGAGCACAAACTGCAAGTGGTGTTGCGGCGTGCTACGGGGCATTCATGGACATCCTATGTCTGCACACTGCCGATGAATCAGACGCGATTCTGGCGTCACGACTGGGGATGTAACTATGATAGTACCGGAAGATTACCAAAGCCCTGAATGGCTGGTGGATGGCAGCCAGCCTCATCACTGGCATAATTATGTCTCTAGCGATGTTCAGCAAATATGGCAAAGCTTTACTGATGAGCAAAAGCAAGTGTTAGCCGCTGGGTTTGCAGAGGTGGCACTGAACGAGCATTGGTGGGATTAAAGTAATGCCGGGAGGGAACCCGGCTATTCATAGAAACTATCTTTCTTTACCGATCAATATCCTACCTATCTAACAAAAATCCGAACTTTCCACCGTCAAAATCTTGCGCATATACTGTATAAAAACACAGTAACAAGGCAACATTATGACTTTCTTTTATCCAACACCAAACCCAACCAAGCTCAAAATCCCGCTGTTCGCCGACAAGGTTCCGGCGGGGTTTCCCAGTCCTGCGGCGGATTACGTTAGCTCGCGTATCGATCTGAACGAGTACTGTATCAGCCATCCCAATGCGACCTATTTTCTCTATGCGACCGGCGACTCGATGTTGGAGGCTGGCATCACGGAGGGTTCTATGCTCGTTGTCGATCGCAGCATCAGCCCAGCCCATGGCGATATTGTGATTGCCAGCATAGCCGGCGAGTTCACCGTGAAGCGTCTCTGTTTGCATCCTCGCGCGCAATTGGAACCTATGAACCCGAAGTATGAGCCGATCCTGCTTCATGACGGCGGCGACGATCTGGAGGTGATGGGCGTTGTTGTGTCGTCGATAACGAGGCTCAAGTGATGTACGCGCTTGCTGATGTGAACAGCTTCTACGCGAGCTGTGAAACGTTATGGCGTCCAGACCTGCGAGGTCGTCCTGTCGTAGTTCTGTCGAATAACGACGGATGCGTTGTAGCCAGGAGCAAGGAAGCGAAGGCGTTAGGGCTAAAGATGGGAGAGCCCTATTTCAAAATTAAGCGAGAATTTGAGCGCGCAGGGGGCATCGCGTTCAGCAGCAACTATGAGTTATACGCAGACATGTCTCAGCGTGTGATGGCTGTTTTAGAAGAGATGGCGCCTCGCGTGGAAGTGTATTCAATTGATGAAAGTTTCCTTGATCTGACTGGCGTTCGTAACTGCATTGATCTGGATACTTTCGGTCGTCAGGTGAGGGCCAAGGTACTGCGCAACACAGGGCTAACTGTGGGCGTTGGCATTGCCCAAACCAAGACGCTGGCCAAGTTGGCAAACTTCGCGGCGAAGAAGTGGGACAAGACCGGCGGAGTAGTGGATCTATCCAATGAAGGGCGCCAGCGCAAATTGATGGGCCTAGTGCCTGTCGATGAGGTCTGGGGTATCGGACGCCGGATATCGAAAAAGCTCAACATGATGGGGATTGAAACAGCACTACAACTGGCCGATGCAAGCACTACGATGATCCGCAAGCATTTCAGCGTTGTGGTAGAGCGAACTGTACGAGAGTTGCGCGGCCAGCCTTGCCTCGAACTCGAGGAATTTGCGCCGACGAAACAACAGATCATCTGCAGCCGCAGCTTCGGTGATCGGATCACCGAGTATGACCAGATGCACCAGGCTATTTGTATGTACGCGACGCGTGCCGCTGAGAAGTTGAGGGAGGAGCACCAGTATTGCCGGCATGTCAGCGCGTGGCTAAAAACCAGCCCATTCGCAATCAATGAGGAATACTACGGCAACACTGCATGCATAAAACTGAGCACACCGACACAGGATACTCGCGACATTATCGCCGCAGCTATGCGTTGCCTTGATGCGATTTGGCAACCCGGTCATCGGTATCAAAAAGGCGGGGTGATGCTGCAGGATTTTTACAGTCAGGGCGTGGCTCAGTTGGGGTTGTTCGATGAGTACAAACCACGGCATAACAGCGAACAACTGATGGGGGTGCTTGATCGGATCAATAACTCGGGGAGGGCAAAACTGTGGTTCGCAGGACAAGGGGCGCATCAGGTGTGGTCAATGAAGCGTGAGCTACTGTCGCCGGCATACACGACACGGCTGAGTGATCTGCCGCGTGCTCGGGTTTATTAAACCAATGGGTTGGCGATAGGCTTAATCAGCTCAGCGCCATCATTGCGGATATTGCCGACTGATTTTCCTACAGGATGCCAGGCAAAATCATCGGGAGGTGTGGCCGCCTCGTTCGCGAGCTCTTCTGCTCTCGCTGATGTGATGTCTGGCCTCATCCACTCGCGTGCAGCTGCTGGCGGCAGAACGACAGGCCGCCGGTCATGAATATCGAGCAGGCCCGAATCGCTGGCGCTGGTCACGATGACAAAACCGTCATCATCAGGTGGCTCTATAGCATCGGGATGATGGCGGCTTATCGCGGCGAAAAATATAGGTGCTTTCGATTCGTGATAGATGAAATAGGGTTGCTTTACTTTGCCGTCGTGATTGTCTTTCTTCCACTCGTACCAGCCATCTGCCATCACCAGCGCGCGACCGTGATTCCATAGCGGCTTGAACATTCTGCTGGTGGCGGCTGTTTCAACGCGCGCATTGATAACCGGCTGACGCTTCATTTCACGCCACCAATCAGGGCCATAACCCCACTCAACAGGATCAAGGTGTAGCTTGTCGTCAAGCTGACTAAAAATCAGTACACGAGTGCCTGGCGCCACGTTGTAACGTGCAATCGGAACGTTATCCAATGCGCCGGCAAATTCCAGATCGGATGCCAGAACATCTAGATAATCTGCACGAGTTTGAATTTGAGCAAATCGGCCACACATACTGATATCCCTTTAGAGGACGATAGTGGAAGTATAGACGAGGGGATGGTTTGTAAATCCTCTTGTAGATGATGGCCTTTCTCTAGTGATAGACTACTCATCCCGTTATGGCGTAACAACATAGTACATTTCAAATTGTGTACATATGAGTGTACATATCTGGCAGGGTAAAGCTGGATAGCGTCGATAACATCATGTAGTTAAACAATATTGTATTTCTTCATGTGATCTGTCGTGTGGGTCACCACTGTAGATAAGGAATTATTAATGCCTGTTATTACTCTTCCTGACGGTAGTCAGCGTCATTTCGACCACCCCGTTTCCCCGATGGATGTCGCGCGCGATATCGGCCCTGGCCTGGCGAAAGCCTGTATCGCCGGCCGCGTCAACGGCGAACTGGTTGATGCCGGCGATCTGATCGAATCGGATGCGCAGCTGGCCATCATCACCATCAAAGATGAAGACGGTCTGGAAATCATGCGCCACTCCTGCGCGCACCTGCTGGGTCATGCGATCAAGCAGCTGTGGCCGGATACCAAAATGGCGATCGGTCCGGTGATCGACAACGGTTTCTATTATGACGTGGATATCGACCGCACCCTGACGCAGGAAGACCTGGATCTGCTGGAAAAGCGGATGCACGAGTTGGCCGATAAGGATTACGACGTCATCAAGAAGAAGGTCAGCTGGCAAGAAGCCCGCGACACCTTCGCCGAGCGCGGCGAAATCTACAAAGTGGCGATCCTGGATGAGAACATCAGCCATGACGATCGTCCTGGCCTGTATCACCACGAAGAATACGTCGACATGTGCCGCGGTCCGCACGTGCCGAACATGCGTTTCTGCCACCATTTCAAGCTGCAGAAAACCTCCGGCGCTTACTGGCGCGGCGACAGCAAAAACAAAATGCTGCAGCGTATCTACGGTACCGCCTGGGCAGACAAGAAGCAGCTGAACGCCTACCTGCAACGTCTGGAAGAAGCGGCCAAGCGCGATCACCGCAAGATCGGCAAACAGCTCGACCTGTATCACATGCAGGAAGAAGCGCCGGGCATGGTGTTCTGGCACAACGACGGTTGGACTATCTTCCGCGAGCTGGAAGCCTTCGTGCGCATGAAGCTCAAAGAGTACCAGTACCAGGAAGTGAAAGGTCCGTTCATGATGGACCGTGTGCTGTGGGAAAAAACCGGCCACTGGGAAAACTACAAAGACGCCATGTTCACCACCGCGTCGGAAAACCGCGAATACTGCATCAAGCCGATGAACTGCCCGGGCCACGTGCAGATCTTCAACCAGGGCCTGAAGTCGTACCGCGATTTGCCGCTGCGCATGGGCGAATTCGGCAGCTGCCACCGCAACGAGCCGTCGGGTTCCCTGCACGGCCTGATGCGCGTGCGCGGCTTCACACAGGATGACGCCCACATCTTCTGTACCGAAGAGCAGGTGCGCGCCGAAGTGAACGAATGCATCCGCATGGTGTATGACGTGTACGGCACTTTCGGTTTCGACAAGATCGCCGTCAAGCTGTCGACTCGCCCGGAAAAACGCATCGGCACCGACGACATGTGGACCCGGGCGGAAGAAGACTTGGCCGCCGCGCTGACCGAGAACGGTATTCCGTTCGAATACCAGCCGGGCGAGGGCGCTTTCTACGGACCGAAAATTGAATTTACCCTGCATGATTGTTTGGATCGCGCATGGCAATGTGGTACCGTGCAGCTCGATTTCTTCTTGCCGGGCCGTTTGGGCGCATCGTACGTTGGCGAAAACAACGATCGCGTCGTGCCGGTAATGATTCACCGCGCCATTTTGGGCTCCATGGAACGCTTCATCGGTATCCTGACCGAAGAATACGCCGGGTTCTACCCGACCTGGATCGCTCCGGTGCAGGTGGTGGTGATGAATATCACCGACAGCCAGTCTGATTATGTCCAGCAATTGACCAAAAAACTGCAGGATGCAGGCATTCGCGTGAAAGCGGACTTGAGAAATGAGAAGATTGGCTTTAAAATTCGCGAACATACTTTACGTCGAGTCCCTTACATGTTGGTGTGCGGCGACAAAGAGGTCGAAGCAGGCAAAGTTGCCGTTCGTACCCGCCGTGGCAAAGACCTGGGAAGCCTGGACGTAAACGAAGTCGTAGACAAGCTGCTGAAAGAGATTCGCAGCCGTAGTCTTCATCAACTGGAGGAATAAAGTATTAAAGGCGGAAAACGAGTTCAACCGGCGCGTCCTAATCGCATTAACAGAGAAATTCGCGCGCAAGAAGTTCGCCTAACCGGCGTCGATGGCGAGCAGATTGGTATTGTCAGTCTGAATGAAGCTCTTGAAAAAGCTGAGGAAGCGGGCGTTGATTTAGTAGAAATCAGCCCAAATGCCGAACCGCCAGTTTGCCGAATCATGGATTACGGCAAATTCCTCTACGAGAAGAGCAAGTCGACGAAAGAACAGAAGAAGAAGCAAAAAGTTATTCAGGTCAAGGAAATCAAATTCCGTCCTGGCACAGATGATGGCGACTATCAGGTCAAACTACGCAACCTGATTCGCTTTCTGGAAGATGGCGATAAAGCCAAAATCACCCTGCGTTTCCGCGGGCGTGAGATGGCGCACCAGCAGATCGGTATGGAAGTGCTTAACCGCGTCCGTAAAGACCTGTGTGAAGATATGGATCTGGCAGTGGTCGAATCCTTCCCTACGAAGATCGAAGGCCGCCAGATGATTATGGTGCTCGCTCCTAAGAAGAAACAGTAAGGCTTACAAGTAATGGAACCCGCGCGGCGCTTGCGCTGTGTGGGTTTTATTCGCCCAACTGATTCGTTGTTTAACAATGCGAAGTGGATTTAATTAAAATGCCAAAGATTAAAACTGTACGTGGTGCAGCCAAGCGCTTCAAAAAAACCGGCAGCGGTGGTTTTAAGCGTAAACATGCCAACCTGCGTCATATTCTGACCAAAAAAGCAACCAAGCGTAAACGTCACCTGCGTCCGAAAGGCATGGTGTCTAAAAACGATCTGGTCCTGGTTACCGCGTGCCTGCCGTACGCATAAGCCATTTTTTTTGAATTTAGAATAAGACTTTAGGAGAGAGCATATGGCTCGCGTAAAACGTGGTGTAATTGCACGCGCACGTCACAAGAAAATCATGAAGCAGGCGAAAGGTTACTACGGTGCCCGTTCGCGCGTATATCGTGTTGCCTTCCAGGCAGTAATCAAAGCAGGTCAGTACGCTTACCGTGACCGTCGTCAACGTAAGCGTCAGTTCCGTCAGCTGTGGATTGCACGTATCAACGCAGCTGCTCGTCAGAACGGTCTGTCTTACAGCAAGTTCATCAACGGCTTGAAAAAAGCGTCGATCGAAATTGACCGTAAGATCCTGGCTGACATCGCAGTCTTCGACAAAGTGGCCTTCGGCGCACTGGTTGAGAAAGCGAAAGCAGCTCTGGCGTAAGTCAGTTGAAGAGGGAGCTTGCTCCCTCTTTTAATCTTTGTTTTCAGCGACAAATATTGACTTTTATTGCCCGCCGCTATATCACTGGTAGACAATCATCGACAAGGTACCGCAATCATGCACGCAGCTATTTTTCGTTTCTTTTTTTACTTTAGCGCCTGATTTCAGGAGGCTTCGCGCGTAAGAAAAGAAACGAAAAGTAGCGCCTAAGCCTCCCTCGTGGAGGCTTTTTTGTTTTTGGCCATTGCCTCGCCTTGCACACTGCTGCGGCGAGGGGGCAGACACTCAGCCGGCCCTGTGCCGCGCAGGTGAGTCGCCTGGTCGACAACGCATTGAAAAGTCTTTGAAGATTGCTCAAAGGCGTGTTCGAATAATAGATAACAATTACTTAGGGCCATCCCGGCCAGAGGAAGAGGAAAGCAATGCCACATCTCGCAGAGCTGGTTGCCAATGCCAAGGCAGCCGTAGAAGATGCCCAGGATGTTGCCGCGTTAGATTTGGTGCGCGTCGAATATTTTGGCAAGAAAGGTCATTTCACCTTGCAGATGCAGTCTCTGCGTGACGTACCGGCGGAAGACCGTCCGGCGGCCGGCGCGGTGATCAACCAGGCCAAGCAAGAAGTGCAGGACGCCCTGAACGCGCGTAAGAACGCGCTGGAAAGCGCCGCGCTGAACGCGCGCCTGGCGGCTGAAACCATCGACGTCTCCCTGCCAGGCCGTCGCATGGAGAACGGCGGTTTGCATCCGGTGACCCGCACCATCGACCGTATCGAAACCTTCTTCGGCGAGTTGGGCTTTTCCGTTGCCACCGGCCCGGAGATTGAAGACGATTACCATAACTTCGACGCGCTGAACATTCCAGGGCATCACCCGGCGCGCGCCGACCACGATACCTTCTGGTTTGACGCCACGCGCCTGCTGCGCACCCAGACTTCCGGCGTGCAGATCCGCACCATGAAGAACCAACAGCCGCCGATCCGCATCATTGCGCCGGGCCGCGTTTACCGTAACGACTACGATCAGACTCACACCCCGATGTTCCACCAGATGGAAGGGCTGATCGTCGATAAAGACATCAGCTTCACCAACCTGAAGGGCACGCTGCACGATTTCCTGAACAACTTCTTTGAAGAAGACCTGCAGGTTCGTTTCCGTCCGTCCTACTTCCCGTTCACCGAGCCGTCCGCTGAAGTGGACGTGATGGGCAAGAACGGCAAGTGGCTGGAAGTGCTGGGCTGCGGCATGGTGCATCCAAACGTGCTGCGCAACGTGGGCATCGATCCGGAAGTCTACTCCGGCTTCGCCTTCGGCATGGGCATGGAGCGCCTGACGATGCTGCGTTACGGCGTCACCGATCTGCGCGCATTCTTCGAAAACGATCTGCGTTTCCTCAAACAGTTTAAGTAAGGCGGGAATATCACATGAAATTCAGTGAACTCTGGTTGCGCGAGTGGGTAAACCCGGCCATCAGCAGCGAAGCATTATCCGATCAAATCACCATGGCCGGCCTGGAAGTGGACGGCGTGGATCCTGTCGCCGGCGCGTTTAACGGCGTTGTGGTGGGTGAAGTGGTCGAGTGCGGTCAGCACCCGAACGCCGACAAACTGCGCGTCACCAAGGTCAACGTCGGCGGCGATCGCTTGCTCGACATCGTCTGCGGCGCGCCGAACTGCCGTACCGGCCTGAAAGTGGCGGTCGCCACCGTGGGCGCGGTGCTGCCGGGCGATTTCAAAATCAAGGCCGCCAAGCTGCGCGGCGAGCCTTCGGAAGGCATGCTGTGCTCATTCTCCGAGCTGGGCATTTCCGACGATCATGACGGCATCATCGAGCTGCCGCTGGATGCGCCGATCGGCACCGACATCCGTGACTACCTGAAACTGAACGACAACACCATCGAGATCAGCGTTACCCCGAACCGCGCCGACTGCCTGGGCATCATCGGCGTTGCGCGCGACGTGGGCGTACTGAACCAGGTGGCGCTGACCGAGCCGGATATGAGCCCGGTGGCTGCCACTATCGACGCCACGCTGCCGATCCGCGTTGACGCGCCGCAGGCGTGTCCGCGTTATCTGGGCCGCGTGGTGAAAGGCATCGACGTCAAGGCGCCAAGCCCGCTGTGGATGCGTGAAAAGCTGCGTCGCTGTGGCATCCGCTCCATCGATGCGGTAGTTGACGTCACCAACTATGTGCTGCTGGAGCTTGGCCAGCCGATGCACGCTTTCGATCTGAGCCGCATCGACGGCGGCATCGTGGTGCGCATGGCGGAAGAAGGGGAAACCTTGACGCTGCTGGACGGTAACGAAGCCAAACTGAACGCCGATACCTTAGTGATCGCCGATCATCAAAAAGCGTTGGCGATGGGCGGCATCTTCGGCGGCGAGCATTCCGGCGTCAACGGGGAAACTCAGGACGTGCTGCTTGAGTGCGCCTTCTTCAGCCCGCTGTCGATCACCGGCCGCGCGCGCCGTCACGGCCTGCACACCGACGCTTCTCACCGCTATGAGCGCGGCGTCGATCCGGCGCTGCAGTACAAAGCGATGGAGCGCGCCACGCGCCTGCTGCTCGACATCTGCGGCGGCCAGGCCGGCCCGATTATCGACGTGACCCACGAGAACGAACTGCCGAAGCGCGCCACCATCACGCTGCGCCGCGAGAAACTGGATCGCCTGATCGGCCACGTGGTGCCGAGCGAGCAGGTCAGCGACATTCTGCGCCGCCTGGGTTGCCAGGTGACCGAGCAGGGCGACAGCTGGCAAGCGGTCGCGCCGAGCTGGCGTTTCGATATGGAGATCGAAGAGGATCTGGTGGAAGAAGTGGCACGCGTTTACGGCTACGACAACATCCCGGATGTGCCGGTCCGCGCAGATCTGGTGATGACCCAGCATCGCGAAGCCGATCTGACGCTGAAGCGCGTGAAGACCATGCTGGTCGATCACGGTTATCAGGAAGCGATCACCTACAGCTTCGTCGATCCGAAGGTGCAGGTGTTGTTGCACCCGAATGAAGAAGCGCTGATCCTGCCAAGCCCGATTTCGGTAGAAATGTCGGCGATGCGTCTGTCGCTGTGGACCGGCCTGCTGTCTGCGGTGGTGTATAACCAGAACCGCCAGCAGACGCGTCTGCGTCTGTTCGAAAGCGGTCTGCGCTTTGTGCCTGATAGTGCGGCAGATCTGGGTATCCGTCAGGATGTCATGCTGGCGGGCGTGATCGCCGGCCATACACACGATGAACATTGGGATCTGGCGCGCAAGCCCGTCGACTTCTATGATTTAAAAGGGGATCTGGAGTCTGTCCTCGAGCTGACCGGTAAATTATCCGAAATTCAGTTCCGGGCGGAAGCCAATCCGGCTCTGCATCCAGGGCAAAGTGCGGCGATTTATTTGCATGGCGAACGCGTTGGTTTCATCGGTGTGGTTCACCCGGAACTTGAACGTAAACTGGATCTTAACGGCCGCACCGTGGTGTTTGAACTGGAGTGGAACAAGCTTGCGAGCCGCGCCGTGCCTCAGGCGCGGGAGATTTCGCGCTTCCCGGCAAACCGCCGTGATATCGCCATTGTGGTGGCTGAAAACGTCCCCGCAGAAGATATTTTGGCCGAGTGTAAGAAAGTTGGCGCAAATCAGGTAGTTGGCGTAAACTTGTTTGACGTGTACCGTGGCAAGGGCGTGGCAGAAGGTGACAAGAGCCTGGCTATCAGTCTGGTATTGCAGGATACCGCTCGTACACTGGAAGAAGAGGAGATAGCCGCTACCGTTGCAAAATGCGTAGAGGCTCTAAAACAGCGATTCCAAGCATCCTTGAGGGATTGAACCTATGGCGCTTACTAAAGCTGAAATGTCAGAACACCTGTTTGAGAAGCTTGGGCTTAGCAAACGGGACGCCAAAGACCTGGTGGAACTGTTCTTTGAAGAGGTCCGTCGGGCCCTTGAGAATGGCGAACAGGTAAAACTGTCGGGTTTTGGCAACTTTGATCTGCGTGACAAGAACCAACGTCCGGGGCGTAACCCGAAGACCGGCGAAGACATTCCGATTACGGCGCGCCGCGTGGTGACCTTCCGTCCGGGGCAGAAGCTGAAAAGCCGGGTAGAAAACGCCAGCCCGAAAGGGTGAGTGACGTGACATCAAAAAAGGCCGCTTGCGCGGCCTTTTTCTTTTCTGAGACAAAATTCAGTTTATTCCTAATCGATAAGACAAGACTTCATTGAGCCGTTAAGTTGGCACGGCGAAAATCATCTCCCTTAATTACAGAATATTCTCATATCTTATTTCGTATAATGCGTGGCTTTTATTTCCCGCTTCAATAACGGCCGTAATAATGGCCAGGGCCGTCGCCGCGATGGCCGCCGCCCCCGTGCGGGCCCCAGCAGCAGGCGCTAAGGGTTGAGGCGAGGGCGACCACGGCCAGCAGCATACCGATACGTTTAATCATCTTATTATCCTCCGGTGGGGATCCGTTTAATTATCATTGTCGTGCCGCTTAAGCGATGTCAGTTATTCGTTAAGCCTTGGCAGAGGCAATAATAATTAAAGGCGGCGGCAAACAGTGTCGGGATTGTGTAAGGCCGTCGAAAACGATCTGAAAATAGGCGCCGGTGAGATAGTCGCTAAATAAGCGCATTGATATAACCACTGCAGCAAGAAAAATAGAGTGAGAAGGCAAAATGAAAAAGATCCTGTTGCTGGTGTGTTTCCCGCTGTTGCTGCCGCTGGCGGCACAGGCCGATGTCTCCGTCGATATCAACGTGCCGGGCGTTTCCCTGCATTTGGGGGATCAGGACCGCCGTGGCTATTACTGGGATGGCTACGACTGGCGTCCCCCGCAGTGGTGGCATGCGCACCAGGGCCGCGGCCTGGGTGAGCGCAATGCGCGCGGTATGTACTGGGACGGCGGACGCTGGCAACCTTCGCCGCCGCGTGGCTATGCGCATCGTGAACCGGAACGCAGCGGCAATCCATTCCACGGCGATCGCGATAGTCGCGACCACGACCGCCGGCATGACGATCGCGGTGACCATGACCGCCGCGATGACGGCCGCGGCCAACCTTATCCGCCGGGCAACGCCGGTCCGCATCGTTAATCCCTGAGTTTATCGGCGGCTGGTTTTGCCATCATTGCTGCGATGACGGGCAAGGCCAGCCGCTGCTTTCCTGAGCCACGATCCACGCAAGACTTCCCCTTGCGGCGTTAACCCCCTAATATTCGACTCAAACGTCAATTATCCGGCCACGACAGCGGCCGGCAGGGAACCGCCGCGCCATGCCAACCAGCCGTACCTTCACCTTACTGTTGCAACATCAACGCTACCGCGATAAACGCCAGCTCGGTCTGTTGGCGCTGGGCGTGGCGGTGGCGTTGCTGGTCAGCCTTTGCGCCGGCGACCAATGGATATGGCCGTCAGCGTGGTTCAGCGATCGAGCGCAACTGTTCGTTTGGCAACTGCGTTTGCCGCGCGCGCTGGCGGTGATGCTGGTCGGCGCAGCCCTGGCGGTGACGGGCGCGGTGATGCAGGCGCTGTTTGAAAATCCTCTGGCGGAGCCCGGTCTGCTGGGCGTCGCTAACGGCGCCGGCGTAGCGTTGGTGCTGACGGTGTTGTTGGGGCACGGTTTGTTGCCGGTGGCGCTGATGAGCGCCGCCGCGATAGCCGGTGCGCTGGCGATGACCTTCTTGCTGCTGGGTTTCGCTCGCCGGCGACGTCTGACCAATGCAAGGCTGTTGCTGGTCGGCGTGGCGCTGGGCATCGTGTGCAGCGCGCTGATGACCTGGGCGGTCTATTTCAGCACCAGCCTCGATCTGCGGCAGCTGATGTACTGGATGATGGGCGGTTTCGGCGGCGTCGACTGGCGCCAAAAGTGGCTGGTGCTGGCGCTGCTGCCGGTGTTGCTGTGGCTGTGTGGCCAGGGCCGAGCGCTCAATCTGATGGCGCTCGGCGAGGTGCAGGCGCGCCAGCTCGGGCTGTCGCTGCATTTGTGGCGTAACCTGCTGGTGCTGGCGATCGGCTGGCTGGTTGGCGTCAGCGTGGCGCTCGCCGGGGTGATCGGCTTCGTTGGGCTGGTGATCCCGCATATTTTGCGGCTCACTGGCCTGACAGACCAGCGCTATCTGCTGCCGGCCTGCGCGCTGGCGGGGGCCGGCGTGTTGCTGGTGGCCGATGTGATCGCTCGCGTTGCGCTGCTGGCGGCCGAGCTGCCGATCGGCGTGGTGACCGCCACGCTGGGGGCGCCGCTATTTATCTGGTTACTGACCCGGACAAAAGGCGTAAGGTAGTTTTCTTCATTCACCTGCCATTAAAAAACCAAAGGATGACAACCGATGAGCAAGCCAATCGACAACCTGCCGTTACAAACCATCGAAAATCAGACGACCACGCTGGGTGCCTATCAGGGCAAGGTGCTGCTGGTGGTCAACGTGGCCTCGGAGTGCGGCCTGACCAAGCAGTACGAAGGGCTGGAAGCGCTGTACGAAACCTATCGCGAACGAGGGCTGGAAGTCCTGGGGTTCCCGTCCAATGAATTCCTGGGCCAGGAGCCGGGCAGCAACGAAGAGATCCTGGCGTTTTGCCGCGGAACCTTCGGCGTGCAATTCCCCATGTTTGCCAAGATTGAGGTGAACGGCGAACACCGTCATCCGCTGTATCAAGCGTTGATTGCCGCACAGCCGGAGGCTGTCGCGCCGGAAGGCAGCGAGTTCCTAGCGCGGATGACCAGCAAGGGGCGTGCGCCGAAGCACCCCGGCGACATTCTGTGGAACTTCGAGAAATTCCTTATCGCGCGCGACGGCACGGTGATCCAGCGCTTCTCGCCTGACACCACACCTGAGGATCCGGCGCTGGTGGCGGCGGTGAAACAAGCGCTGGCAGGATAATACGGATGCTGCAACTCGTTGAGGTTGGGGTGGCGGGGCGCCTGGCGCCTTTTTCGGCACAGATTGACGGCGGGTTGCAGGTTCACCTGATCGGCCCAAATGGCGCAGGGAAGAGTACCCTGCTGGCGCGGGTGGCGGGCATGCTGCCGGGGCTGGGCGAAGTCTGCCTGGACGGACGCGCGTTAGCCGATTATCCGGGGAGCGAGCTGGCGCGCCGACGCGGTTATCTCAGCCAGCAACAGCCGCCGGTGTCGTTGATGCCGGTGTTTCAGTATTTGGCGTTGCACCGGCCTGCCGGCGCGGCGCAAACCGAAGTGGAGCACACCATCCTCTATCTGTGCCAGCGGTTGAAGCTGGTGGATAAACTGTCACGCATGCTGACACAGCTTTCCGGTGGCGAATGGCAACGGGTGCGGCTGGCGGCGGTATTGCTGCAGGTATGGCCCAGCGTCAACCCGCACAGCCGATTGTTGCTGCTGGATGAACCGACCAATAGCCTGGATGTGGCGCAAAAGGTCGCGCTGGATCGCCTGCTGCGCGAATTCTGCCAAAGTGGGCGAAGCGCGCTGGTGTGCGCGCACGATCTGAATCATACCCTGCAGCAGGCCGATCGGGTTTGGTTGTTGCACGCTGGGCAGTTGGTCGCGCAGGGCATCACCCGTGAGGTGATGGCACCCGCACTGTTGTCGCAGATCTATGAAGTGGATTTCCACCTGCAATGGGTGGGGAACCAGCGTTGGATCATGACCCGCACGGCTTAATTCGTCCCGCGGCATAAATGTAAACGAAAACTAAACATAGTGAATATAAATAGCCGGGTAATCATCGGCTATTATTGTGCTGCCTCTCATTTTCTCGTGAGTTTTCTTGAAAAACGCCAATGACGTGCTACGCTTGATTCGGCAAAAATAAAATAAGTAAATAATTATTAATAAATATAATTACTTGATTTTCATAATAAAATTAAATTAATGATGACGGCGCCTATCCATCAGTTCTCCTACTGATGACAATCCTCGTCTTAAGGTTTAGTTAAGCTTGCGGCCTTACATTGGCAGTTAATCCACGGAAACGATTCTTCTCTGGCGTTTAATATTCGTTAAACGAAAGGGATTTACAGTGTCATCAAAAGCAGTTCGATACGTTTGGGGTTAACTATGGATCAATTTTTGCCTTTCTCTCGTCCGGCCATCGGCGACGAAGAAATCGCCGCGGTAGAGAAAGTGCTGCGTTCCGGCTGGATCACCACCGGGCCGCAAAACCAGCAACTGGAAAATGACTTCTGTTCCACTTTCGGCTGTAAGCACGCCATCGCCGTCAGTTCCGCCACGGCGGGCATGCACATCACGCTGATGGCGCTGGGCATCGGCCCCGGCGACGAAGTCATCACCCCTTCGCAAACCTGGGTTTCCACCCTCAACATGATTGAGCTGCTGGGCGCCACGCCGGTGATGATCGACGTTGACCGTGATACGCTGATGGTCAGCGCCGCCGATGTCGAGGCTGCCATCACCCCCAATACCAAAGCGATTGTTCCGGTGCATTATGCCGGTGCTCCCCTGCAGATGGATGCGCTGCGCGCCGTGGCCGAACGCCACCGCTTACCGCTGATCGAAGACGCCGCCCATGCGGTCGGCACGCGCTACAACGGCGAATGGGTCGGCGCACGCGGCACGGCGATTTTCTCTTTCCATGCGATTAAAAACGTGACCTGCGCCGAAGGCGGCCTGATAGCCACCGATGACGATGCGCTGGCGGATCGCCTGCGTTGTCTGAAGTTCCATGGTCTGGCCGTCGATGCCTTCGATCGCCAGCAGCTAGGCCGCAAACCGCAGGCCGAAGTGGTGGAGCCGGGTTACAAGTACAACCTGTCCGACATTCACGCGGCGATCGCCGTGGTGCAGCTGTCACGCTTCGCCGAGTTGAACGCACGGCGTAAGGCGCTGGCACAGCGCTACCTGAGCGCGTTGGAAGGCTCGCCGTTTCAACCGTTGGGCGTGCCGGATTATCCGCATGACCACGCCTGGCACCTGTTCATGGTCCGCGTCGATCCGGCGCGTTGCGGCATCGATCGCGACCAGCTGATGGAGCGCCTGAAAGAGGTTGGCGTCGGCACCGGGCTGCATTTCCGCGCCGCGCACACCCAGAAATTCTACAGTGAGCGTTATCCACAGCTTTCTTTGCCGAATACCGAATGGAACTCGGCGCGGCTGTGCACCTTACCGCTATTCCCTGACATGACCGACGCCGACGTGGATCGCGTGGTCAATGCCTTGTCTTCTGTTGTGGAGTCTTTACGTGTCTCGCGTTGAACCGATTAAAAAAGTGTCGGTAGTCATCCCGGTATACAACGAGCAGGAAAGCCTGCCCGCGTTGCTGGAGCGTACTACTGCCGCCTGTAAGCAGTTATCTCAACCTTATGAAATCATCCTCGTCGACGATGGCAGCAGCGACAACTCCGCTGACATGCTGACCGCGGCGGCGGAAAAGCCGGATAGCCACGTGATCGCCGTTTTGCTGAACCGCAACTACGGCCAGCACTCGGCGATCATGGCCGGTTTCAACCAGGTGACCGGCGATCTGGTGATTACGCTGGACGCCGATCTGCAGAACCCGCCGGAGGAGATCCCTCGTTTGGTCAGCGTGGCGGAAGAGGGCTATGACGTGGTGGGCACCGTGCGCGCCAACCGTCAGGACTCCTGGTTCCGCAAAAGCGCCTCGCGCGTGATCAACATGATGATTCAACGCGCCACCGGCAAGTCGATGGGGGACTACGGCTGCATGCTGCGCGCCTACCGTCGTCATATCGTTGAGGCGATGCTGCACTGCCATGAGCGCAGCACCTTTATCCCGATTCTGGCGAACACCTTCGCCCGCCGCACGACCGAGATCGACGTGCGTCACGCCGAACGCGAGTTTGGCGACTCCAAGTACAGCCTGATGAAGCTGATCAACCTGATGTATGACCTGATCACCTGCCTGACCACCACGCCGCTGCGTTTGCTCAGCGTGGTCGGCAGCATTGTGGCGCTGTCCGGATTTGTGCTGGCGCTGGTGCTGATTGCACTGCGTCTGCTGCTCGGCCCTGAATGGGCCGCCGGCGGCGTGTTCACCCTTTTCGCCGTCCTGTTCACCTTTATCGGCGCCCAGTTTGTCGGCATGGGACTGTTGGGTGAATACATCGGCCGCATCTATACCGACGTGCGTGCGCGTCCTCGCTATTTTGTTCAGAAAGTGGTCGGTGCACAGCATGACCACAATACTCAGGAAGAAGAATGATGAAAGCTATTGTATTTGCTTACCATGATATTGGCTGCGCAGGTCTGAAAGCGCTGACTGAGGCGGGTTATGACGTGCAGGCCGTGTTCACGCACACCGACGACCCTGGTGAGAACAACTTCTTCTCCTCTGTGGCCCGTTTGGGCGCCGAATTGGATCTGCCGGTCTATGCGCCGGAAGACGTAAATCACCCGCTGTGGGTTGACCGCATTCGCGCACTGCAGCCGGACGTGATCTTCTCGTTCTATTACCGTCACATGCTGAGCGACGAGATCTTGTCGCTGGCGCCGCAGGGCGGTTTCAACCTGCACGGCTCGCTGCTGCCGCGTTACCGTGGCCGCGCGCCGGTGAACTGGGCGCTGGTGAATGGCGAAATCGAAACCGGCGCCACGCTGCACAAAATGGTGAAACGCCCGGACGCCGGCGACATCGTCGGTCAGCAGAAAGTGACCATCGCAGACAACGACACCGCGCTGACGCTGCACAAAAAAGTGCTGGAAGCCGCGCAGGTCGTGTTGAAAGAGCAACTGCCGAAACTGAAGAACGGCACCGCCACCTTCACCCGGCAGGATGAGTCTCAGGCCAGCTACTTCGGCCGTCGCACCGCGGCGGACGGCGAGATCCTGTGGCACAAATCCGCTAAAGAGATCAATAACCTGGTGCGCGCCGTCACGGAGCCGTACCCGGGCGCGTTCAGCTACCTCGGCCAGCGCAAACTGATTGTCTGGCGCTCTCGCGTGCTGGACACCCAACACGATAAACAGCCGGGCACCGTGCTGAGCACCTCGCCGCTGGTCATCGCCTGTGGCGAAGGCGCGCTGGAGATCGTCGCCGGTCAGAACGACAGCGGTCTGTACGTGCAGGGCAGCCGCCTGGCGCAGGAAATGGGCATCGTCACCGACGTGCGTTTGGCCGCCAAGCCGAACGCCGTAATGAAACGCCGCACCCGCGTGCTGATCCTCGGGGTTAACGGCTTCATCGGCAACCACCTGACCGAGCGCCTGCTGCGCGACGACCGCTACGACATCTACGGTCTGGATATCGGTTCTGACGCCATCAGCCGCTTCCTCGACAACCCGCGTTTCCACTTTGTGGAAGGCGACATCAGCATCCACTCCGAGTGGATCGAGTATCACATCAAGAAATGCGACGTGGTGCTGCCGCTGGTGGCGATCGCGACGCCGATCGAATACACCCGTAACCCGCTGCGCGTGTTCGAGCTGGACTTCGAAGAGAACCTGAAGATCGTTCGCGACTGCGTGAAATACAACAAGCGCATCATCTTCCCGTCCACCTCAGAAGTGTATGGCATGTGCGACGACAATGAGTTCGACGAAGACCATTCGCGTCTGATCGTCGGGCCAATCAACAAGCAGCGCTGGATCTATTCGGTCTCCAAACAGCTGCTGGATCGGGTGATCTGGGCTTACGGCGCCAAAGAAGGCCTGAAGTTCACGCTGTTCCGTCCGTTCAACTGGATGGGGCCGCGTCTGGATAACCTGGACGCTGCGCGCATCGGTTCTTCTCGCGCCATCACTCAGCTGATCCTCAACCTGGTGGAAGGTTCGCCGATCAAACTGATGGACGGCGGCGCGCAGAAACGTTGCTTCACTGACATCAACGACGGCATCGAAGCGCTGTTCCGCATCATCGAGAACCGCGACGGCCTGTGCGACGGCCAGATCGTCAACATTGGCAACCCGACCAACGAAGCGAGCATTCGCGAGCTGGCGGAAATGCTGCTGGAAAGCTTCAACAACCACCCGTTGCGCGACCGCTTCCCGCCGTTTGCCGGCTTCAAGGACGTAGAGAGCAGCAGCTACTACGGCAAAGGTTACCAGGACGTCGAGCACCGCACGCCGAGCATCAAAAACGCTCACCGTCTGCTGGGCTGGCAGCCGACCATCGAGATGAAGCAAACCGTCGCCGATACGCTGGACTACTTCCTGCGCACTACCGTTCAGGAAGGGAACGGTGCATGAAGAAAGTCGGTCTGCGGGTTGATGTAGATACCTTCAGCGGCACCCGTGAAGGGGTGCCGCAGTTGCTGGACCTGTTCGAAAAGTACGACATTCAGGCCAGCTTCTTCTTCAGCGTGGGACCGGACAACATGGGGCGCCATCTTTGGCGCCTTTTGCGTCCGAAATTTCTGTGGAAAATGCTGCGTTCGAACGCCGCCTCGCTGTACGGCCTGGATATTCTGCTGGCCGGCACCGCCTGGCCGGGGCGCAATATTTCGCGCGCGTTGGGGCCGCTGATGAAGCGCACCGCCGAAGCCGGCCATGAAGTCGGGCTGCACGCCTGGGATCACCAGGGCTGGCAGGCCAAGGTCGGCAAGTGGAGCGAGGCGCAGCTGACCGAGCAGGTGCAGCGGGGCGTCGACGCCCTGAGCGCCTGCACCGGCCAGCCGGTGAAATGCTCCGCCGTGGCGGGCTGGCGCGCCGATACGCGCGTGCTGGAGGTCAAGCAGCGCTTCGGCTTCCATTACAACAGCGATTGCCGCGGCACCCATCCGTTTCGTCCGGTGCTGAGCGATGGGCGTCACGGTACGGTGCAGATCCCGGTCACGTTGCCGACCTTTGACGAAGTGATCGGCAGCGAAGTCAGCATGGCCGACTTCAACGACTACATTCTGCGCGCCATCGAGAACGATCGCGGCGTGCCGGTGTACACCATTCACACCGAAGTGGAAGGCATGTCGCAAGCGGCGATGTTCGAACAGTTATTGCAACGCGCACAGCGGCAGGGCATCGAATTCTGTCCGCTGAGCGCGCTGTTACCGCAAGATTTGGCGTCACTGCCGTTGGGCCGCATCAAGCGCGCTCCTTTCCCCGGCCGCGAAGGTTGGCTGGGCTGTCAAACCGATGTGAAGGACGTTACATGAAGGCGCTAAAAGGATCCTGGGCCATTCTGCTGGCCGTTTTTTTTGCTCTGGTTTACCTGATCCCGCTTAACGGCCGCCTGCTGTGGCAGCCGGATGAAACGCGTTATGCCGAGATCAGCCGTGAAATGCTGCAACGCGGCGATTGGGTGGTGCCGCATCTGCTGGGGCTGCGTTATTTCGAGAAGCCGGTAGCGGGTTACTGGTTCAATAACATCAGCCAGTGGCTGTTTGGCGAAAACAACTTTGCGGTGCGCTTCGGCTCGGTGTTCAGCACCGGCATGACCGCATTGCTGGTGTTCGCGCTGGCGATGCTGATGTGGCGCAATGCGCGCCGCGCCAGCCTGGCGATGTTGATGTTCCTGTCGATGGTGCTGGTGTTCAGCATCGGCACTTACAGCGTGTTGGATCCGATGATTTCGCTGTGGCTGGCGGCGGCGATGGTCAGCTATTACCTGACGCTGAAGGCCTCCTCGGTCAAGGGCAAGCTGGGCGCTTACGCATTGCTGGGCCTGGCCTGTGGCATGGGCTTTATGACCAAGGGCTTCCTGGCGCTGGCGGTGCCGGTGATCGCGGTGATCCCGATCGTCATTCAGCAACGCCGCATCAAGGATCTGCTGTGCTATGGC
Source organism: Serratia sp. JKS296 (assembly GCF_900215445.1). NCBI lineage: Bacteria > Pseudomonadati > Pseudomonadota > Gammaproteobacteria > Enterobacterales > Yersiniaceae > Serratia > Serratia sp. JKS296. The sequence continues at coordinate 2,814,476 of NZ_OCMX01000001.1, read as the reverse complement.
CCGGTGGCGATCGTGACCGCTACGCTGCTCAGCCTGCCGTGGGCGCTGGCTATCGCGCAACGCGAACCCGATTTCTGGAATTATTTCTTCTGGGTCGAACATATTCAGCGTTTCGCCGAAGATAATGCTCAACACAAGGCGCCGTTCTGGTATTACCTGCCGGTTCTGCTGGCGGCGGTGCTGCCTTGGCTGGCGCTGCTGCCCGGCGCGCTGCTCAAAGGTTGGCGCGAGCGCGTACAGCGTCCGGAGCTGTTCTTCCTGCTGAGCTGGGCGCTGATGCCGCTGATCTTCTTCAGCATCGCCAAAGGCAAGCTGCCGACCTACATTCTACCGTGCATGGCGCCGCTGGCGCTGCTGATGACCGCCTATGCGGAAGACTATGCTGCCACGCTGCGCGCCAAGCTGTTCAAGGCCAATGCCTGGTTGAACGGCCTGTTCGGGCTGATTGGCATCGTGGCGCTGGTGGTGTTGAGCTCCGGTCTGCTGCCGAAAGCGCATCTGTTTACTCCCCAGGAGTGGCCGAAAGTGGTGCTCGGCCTGATCGCCTTCGGCGGCTGGCTGTTGTTCGCATTGGTTTCTGCGCGCGATAACGGCCGCCAATGGCGCTGGGCGGCGGCTTGCCCGGTGCTGCTGTGCCTGGTGATCGGTTACGCCATTCCGCAACAGGTGACCGATTCCAAACTGCCGCAAAACTTCGTCCGCGCCACGATGGCTGAACTGAGCGACAGCCGCTATGTGTTGAGCGACAGCGTCGGATTGGCGGCCGGCCTGGCCTGGGAACTGAAGCGCAGCGACGTGCTGATGTACAGCCAGAAAGGCGAGGTGGCCTATGGTCTTGAGTACCCGGACGCCAAGGGGCACCTGATCAGCGATGCCGACTTCCCGCAGTGGCTGGCGCAGGCGCGCAAGCAGGGCAATGTGTCGCTGGTGTTGCAGCTGTCCCGTGATGAAGCGCTGCCGCAGGAGCTGCCGGTCGCAGACAAGGTGGATCGTATGAACCGCCTGGTGCTGATGTGGTATAAACAGCAACCATGATCGGTTTTTTGTTGGTGATAGTGGTCAGCCTGCTCACCTGTGGTGGGCAGCTGTGCCAGAAACAGGCGGCGCACTGCTGGGAACGGGCAGACGAGGCGCGGCTGAAACAGACGCTGCGCTGGTTGGCGCTGGCGGTGTTGCTGTTGGGGCTGGGCATGGCGGTGTGGCTCAATGTGTTGCAACGCCTGCCGCTCAGCCTGGCTTACCCGATGCTCAGTCTGAACTTCGTGATGGTGACGCTGGCGGCGCGCTGGCTGTTTCATGAGCCGACGACCGTTCGCCACTGGTGCGGCGTGGCGTCGATTATGCTGGGGATCCTGCTGATGAGCGTGCATTCATGAAGGGCTATGCCTGGGGCGCCGCCAGCGTACTGCTGGTGACGCTGGCGCAGTTGCTGATGAAGTGGGGCATGGTGCAGATCCCGCTGATGTCGTTCGCCGACGTCTCGTTGGCGCTGATCGGCGACAACGGGTTGCCGCTGCTGGCGGTGGGCGGCGGCATCTTCGGTTATGCGCTGTCGATGCTGTGTTGGTTCTTTGCGCTGCGCCATCTGCCGTTAAACCGCGCTTATCCTCTGCTGAGCGTCAGCTATGCGCTGGTTTACCTGGCGGCGGTGATCCTGCCGTGGTTTAACGAGTCCGCTACGCTGCTGAAAACGTTGGGCACGCTGTTTATTCTGTTCGGCGTCTGGCTGATTAACAGCAAACCCGAGACAAAATCGCCGGAATAGCGCCAAAACCGGCGATCCCGCCATTATCTCCCTTATGGCGCTTGCCTTTTTCATCGTGCGGGAGATAAATTAACGCCAAATGGCGCTCTCCTTACGTGATGCCGGCTTTGCCTCGCAGGCGGTGGTGTACCGGATGGCATAATGCGGCGACGTGTTCAATGAAGGGATATTATGCGGATGCGTGTGTGGTTTTTATTAGCCAGTTTGATCCTCGCCGGGTGTAGCAGCCATGCGCCGCCGCCCAGCGGCCGCCTGGCGGACTCTATCGTGGTGGTGGCCCAGCTCAACGAACAGTTGCGCCAGTGGTACGGCACGCCATACCGTTACGGTGGTCTGGATCGCGGCGGCGTAGATTGTTCCGGCTTTGTTTACCGCACGTTCCGCGATCGTTTCGATATGCAACTGCCGCGTTCGACCGAAGAACAGACCTCCCTGGGCACCAAGGTTTCACGCGATGAGCTGATGCCGGGCGATCTGGTGTTTTTCAAAACCGGCGGCGGTGAGAACGGCCTGCACGTCGGCATTTACGATACCAACGACCAATTTATCCACGCGTCGACCAGCCGCGGGGTGATCCGCTCCTCGCTCGATAACGTCTACTGGAAGCGGGTGTACTGGCAGGCGCGACGCATTTAGCCTTAACCCGTTGATTTGGTGTATCATGGCGGCATCTCGTGTTTTGAACGGTGCCTGCCATGAACAGCCTGCGTTTACTGATCTCCGACTCCTACGATCCCTGGTTCAACCTGGCGGTGGAAGAGTGCATCTTCCGCGAAATGACCACGCAAAAGATTCTCTTCCTGTGGCGCAATGCCGAAACGGTGGTGATTGGCCAGTCGCAAAACCCCTGGAAAGAGTGCAATACCCGGCGTATGGAGCAGGACGGCATTCGGTTGGCGCGGCGCAGCAGCGGCGGCGGGGCGGTATTTCACGATCTGGGCAATACCTGCTTCACCTTTATGGCCGGCAAACCGGGCTACGACAAGAGCGTCTCGACCGACATCATTCTGCAAGCGCTGCGGCAGTTGGGCGTCACAGCCGGCGCGTCGGGGCGCAACGATCTGGTGATGGAAACCGCCGACGGGCCGCGAAAAATATCCGGCTCGGCCTATCGAGAAACGCAGGATCGCGGTTTCCACCATGGCACGCTGCTGCTGAATGCCGATCTGGAACGGCTGGCGGACTACCTCAATCCGGATCCCAAAAAACTGCAGGCCAAGGGCATCACCTCGGTGCGTTCGCGCGTCGCCAATCTGGCGGAGTTTTTGCCGGGCATCAGCCATGAGCTGGTGTGTGAGGCGATCGTTCAGGCCTTCTTCGCCCACTATGGCGAGACGGCCGAGCCGGAGATCATTTCGCCGGATGTATTCCCCGAACTGCCCGATTTTGCCGCGCAGTTCGCCAAACAGAGCAGCTGGGAATGGAATTTTGGCAAGGCGCCGGCGTTCAGCCACTTGCTTAACGAGCGCTTTGTCTGGGGCGGTGTAGACCTGTTCTTCGATGTGGAGAAGGGGGCGATCGTTCGCGCGCAGGTATTCACCGACAGCCTGAATCCTGCCCCGCTGCAGCGGTTGGCGGAAATGCTGGTGGGCTGCGCGTATCGAAGCGAGCCCGTTGCCGCTTGCTGTGACCGACTGATGGCGGACTATCCTCAGCAGGCGGCCGAATTAGCCGAGCTGCGGCAATGGCTGAGCGAAACGATCCGCTAGCGCGCGCAGGCCAGGTGATGAAGGGATGAGCGTGCTCATCCCTTTTTTTATTGCTGAAATCGACGTTTTGCATGGCGGTAGCGCAGATTTTCTGAAAATCAAGGTGGGCATTTTTTTACGTTTTCAATGCCGCGAATAACGGGCGGAATTGATGCGTTATTAAATTTAATCAGTCGTCGTTAACGGCAGGAAAAATTGGCGTTAAGGAGGAAAGATTATTTTACTTTATTTAGGATTTTTCTTAAATAAAACAAAGGAGATAAGTCAAATTTAGCCATAAATCCATTCAACTTAAGTCAAATACCATTTTGCATAACGCGTTTGGCGCCCGCCATGGCATAAGTCCGGCTGCTTTTCTTTGCGCCTTTCACGATTGTCGTATAGCTTTAATCTATCAATTAAATGATATTTCATGGGTATTTACATTGATATTTCCGATTAATCCCAGAGGGATTGATCGATAAAATATATTGATATACGATGATACGCTAGCCATTCATCCTGTGGCATTAAAATGAACATCCAACTCGAAGCTGACTTTATTAGTAGCTATGTTTTTCAACCTGTTTACTCAATGGAGGGCGGGCTGTTGGCGGTGGAAATGTTGAGCCGTTTCAACAGTCTAGATGGTGATTTAGCCATGCCGGCCGAAATTGGGATTAATTTATTGGCGCCTGAACAAAGGATTGAGTTATTTAATGAGCAACTGAAACTTGCGGAGCAGCATGCGGCTTGGTTTACCGGTAACAACGTGCAGTTGACCATCAATATCGAAGAAACCATCGTTGAGCTTATTCTTTCCGATTCGGCGTTGGGCCAAAGGATCGGGCAATATCCTTTTATTGCATTTGAAATCAGTGAGAGTTTTCCGAATCTTTCGGCCGGCAAGAACAACCCGAGCGTGCGGCGATTAAGCGAAATGTTTACGCTGTGGCTCGATGATTTCGGTTCCGGTAAGGCCACGTTGACTGCGTTGTACGACGGTTTGTTTGACTACGTAAAGATAGACAAACGTTTTTACTGGCAGCTGTTTACCCATCAGGGGTATGACGTGGTCATTGACTCGTTGTTAAAGAATATCAACCTGTTATGTAAAGGCGTGATCGTCGGAGGAATAGAGAAAAAAGAGTATTTTAATAAACTCAGATACGCCGGTGTTTTAGGCCTGCAAGGTTTTTTATGGCCCAGCGTTGGTGTGGATAATCTGCAGGCTTTGCTGACGATGCCCAGCGAGTTCAATAATTAAGAAGTGATATAAAAAACTACACCCTATGAGGTCAATAATGCGCGGAGTGAGGTTACCGTGATCCCGCCGTCGTTATTCACCTCGTTTTGGGCTGATAACCGCGTTTGTCCGCCAGCGTTAAACCGCGTTCCCCCCGCCAAGCGGAAGCGCCAAACTCCCTGCATCCGTCCTGACGGCAGGCGGATGCGTTCTCCCTGCATTCCTTCGGTGTTAATCCGCCCGTTCACGCTCTACACTACGCTGAAACGGAGGGCCTATGCCGCAGTTCGATAACGCTTACTACCAACAGTTACCTGGTTTCTACACCGCTCTGAATCCAACGCCGCTTAAGGATGCGCGCCTGCTGTACCATAGCGAGCCGCTGGCGCGTGAACTGGGGCTGGATGAAAGCTGGTTTACTCAGGATAAAACCCCGATTTGGGCGGGAGAAACGCTGCTGCCGGGCATGCAGCCGCTGGCGCAGGTGTACAGTGGCCACCAGTTCGGCGTGTGGGCCGGGCAACTGGGAGATGGCCGCGGCATTTTGCTGGGCGAACAGCGCCTGGCGGACGGCAGCCACCGCGACTGGCACCTGAAGGGCGCCGGGCTGACGCCGTATTCGCGCATGGGTGATGGCCGCGCGGTGCTGCGTTCGGTGATCCGCGAGTTTCTGGCCTCTGAGGCGCTGCACCATCTGGGGATCCCCACCACCCGAGCGTTGACCATCGTCACCAGCCAACAACCGGTATATCGCGAGCAGCCGGAACGCGGCGCCATGCTGATGCGGGTGGCGGAAAGCCATGTGCGCTTCGGCCACTTCGAACACTTTTATTACCGTAAACAGCCGGAGCAAGTGCGGCAACTGGCGGATTTCGTCATCGCCCATCACTGGCCACAGCTGCAGGATCAGGCTGAGCGTTACCTGCTGTGGTTTACCGACGTGGTCGAACGCACGGCGCGTTTGATCGCCCATTGGCAAACCGTCGGTTTCGCCCACGGCGTGATGAACACCGACAATATGTCGATTCTCGGCATCACCATCGATTACGGCCCTTATGGCTTCCTGGACGACTACCAGCCCGGCTATATCTGCAACCACTCCGATCACCAGGGACGTTACGCCTTCGACAATCAGCCGGCGGTGGCGCTGTGGAACCTGCATCGCCTGGCGCAGACCCTGTCGGGGCTGATGACCACCGAACAGCTGCAGCAGGCGCTGGCGGCGTATGAGCCGGCGCTGATGCGCGCCTACGGTGAACAGATGCGCGCCAAACTCGGCTTCTTCACGCCGACGGCGCAGGATAATGACGTGCTCACCGGTTTGTTGAGCCTGATGGCGCAGGAAGGGCGGGACTATACCCGCACGTTCCGCTTGTTGAGTGAGACCGAACAGCAGCAGGTGCAGTCGCCGTTGCGCGACGAGTTTATCGACCGTGCGGCGTTCGACGCCTGGTATCAGCAGTATCGTCAACGTTTGCAACAGGAACAGGTCAGCGATGCGGAACGGCAACGGGTGATGAAGGCGGTGAACCCGCGCCTGATCCTGCGCAACTATCTGGCGCAGCAGGCGATTGAGGACGCAGAGAAAGACGACGTGGGCCGTTTGCAGCGGTTGCATCAGGCTCTGCTGAGGCCGTTCGACGATGCGCCGGAGTATGACGATCTCGCCGCGCTGCCGCCGGACTGGGGCAAACATCTGGAGATTTCCTGTTCCAGCTGAGATGAAAAAGGGCGCCTCATGGCGCCCTTGATGTTATTGACGTAGATAGACCTGCGGCAGCGACGCTTCGGGATGATGCACCACGCCGAGATCGGCCTGATACCAGCGGGTGAGAATGTCGGCCTGCAGCACTTCCTGCGGCGTGCCGCTGGCCACCAGGCGGCCCTGATGCAACAGCAGGATCCGATCGGCGTACAGCGCGGCCAGATTGAGATCGTGCAGCACGCAGCAGACGCCCAGCGGCTGTTGGCGCGTCAGCGAGCGCAGCAGGCGCAGGGTGTGCTGCTGGTGATACAGGTCCAGCGCCGAGGTCGGCTCGTCGAGGAACAGCCAGGCGGGGGACGGTTGCGGCTGCCACAACTGCGCCAACACCCGCGCCAGCTGCACCCGTTGTTGTTCGCCGCCGGAAAGCTGACGGTAGTCGCGCTGCGCCAGCGCCAGGCAGTCGGTTTGTTCCATCACCTGTTGGAGCGCCTGATGCTCGTCGCGTTTGCCGTGCGGCGCCCGCCCCATGCTGACCACTTCTTCCACGCTGAAGGGAAACGCCAGATCGCTGTACTGGCGCATCACGGCCCGGACTTTGGCCAACTGCTGCGGCGCCCAGTGTTCCAGCGGGCGGTCGAGCAGCCGGCATTCGCCGCAGTCCGGCGTCAGATAGCCGGTCAGCAAGCGCAACAGCGTCGATTTTCCGGCGCCGTTAGGGCCGATAATCGCCACCATCTCACCGCTGGCGAGGCTGAGTGAAACGTCGTTGATCAGGCGGCGCGTACCGAGGCTGTAGCGCAGCTCTCGGGCCGTCAGGCAGGCGGCGTTATCCACCGGTTCGCTCCCGCTGGCGCATCACCAGCCACAAGAAATAAGGACCGCCGATCAGGCTGGTCATCAACCCCACCGGCATTTCGGCCGGCGCCACCAGCGTGCGCGCCAGCGTATCGCTGACCAGCAACAGGCAGGCGCCGCCCAGCGCGGAGCAGGGCAGCAGCCAGCGGTGATCGCCGCCGAGACGCATGCGCACCAGATGGGGCACCACCAGACCGACGAAACCGATCACGCCGCTCATCGCCACCGCCGCACCGATCAGCAGCGCGCTCAGCAACAGCAGCTGCAGCTTGGCGCGCTGGACGTTCACCCCGAGATAGTGGGCCTCTTCATCCCCCAACTGCAACAGGTTCAGCCGGCGCGCCTGCAGCAGCGTCAGCAGCGCCGTAGGCAGGATCAGCGAGGCCGAAACCGCCAGCGTCGGCCACTGCGACTGGCTGAGGCTGCCCATCATCCACAGCGAGAACTGGCGCAGCTGTTGATCGCTGCTGACGTAAGAGAGCACGCCGATGGCCGCCATGCACAGGGCGTTGATGGCGATGCCCGCCAGCAGCAGCCGCGACAGATTGCCGTGCCCGCTGCGGCTGATGCCGTAGATCAACAACGATACCAGCAGGCTGCCGAGGAACGCCGCCAGCATATGGCCGTACAGCGCGATCGTCACCGGCAACGCCAGCGGCATCACGATGAACAGGGCGACAAACAGCGCGCCGCCGCTGCTGATGCCCAGTAGGCTCGGATCCGCCAGCGGGTTGCGGAACAGCCCCTGCATCACCGCGCCGGACACCGCCAATGCGCAGCCGATCACTACCGCCAGCAGCACGCGCGGCAGACGAATGTTCAGCCAGATGTGCCAGGCGGCGTCGCTGAAGGGTTCGCGCCACAGGGTGCGAAACGACAGCGTCAGCGCGCCCAGGTTGGCGGCGACCAGCGCCAGCAGCGTCAGCAGCACCAGCAGACCGATGATGGCCAACTGAGGCGAGGTGCGACAGCGCATTACTTTTGCTCCGCCGCGTGGCGCAGCTTGGCCAGCGCCGCCGGCGTTTCCAGACCGAAACCCAGCAGCGCCATGTCATCGACGATCAGTACGCGGCGCTGCTTGCCCGCCGGCGTCAACGCCAGGCCCGGCAGCGTCCACAGCTGCTGTTCGCCGCCGAGGGTGCGCACGCCGTCGGTGGTGACCAGCAACAGATCCGGCGCGCTGGCGATGACGCCTTCCTGCGACAGCGGACGGTAGCGGTCAAAGCCCTGCATGGCGTTTTTCAGTCCGGCGGCGGCGATCACCGCGTCGGCGGCGGTGTGTTGCCCGGCGGCCATCGGCGTAATGCCGCCGTGGCTCATCACAAACAGCACCTTGACCGGCAGCGGAGAGGTGTCGACCGCCGCCAGCTGCTGTTGATAGCGCTCGCTCAGCTGTTTGCCTTGCTCAACGCGTTGCAGCGCGGCGGCGATCGTAGCGATTTTCTGCGGCACCGCCTGCAGGGTGGTGTCACCCGGCACGCTGACCACTTTGACGCCGCTGTCCGCCAGCTGTTTGAGCACCAGCGCCGGTTGCGCCAGCTCGGTCGTCAGCACCAGCGTCGGTTTGAGCGCCAAAATGCCTTCGGCATTCAGCTGGCGCATGTAGCCGACGTCCGGCAGCGTTTTCACCGCCGCCGGGTGCAAGCTGGTGCTGTCACGGGCGATCACGTCGTCGCCGGCGCCGAGCGCGAAGGCGATTTCCGTCACGTCGCCGCCGATCGAGACGATGCGCTGCGCCGCCGCCGCGGTGAGCGGCAGCGCCAGCGTCATCATCAGCGCCAGGCGGCGGATCAAGGAAGATTTCATGCGGCGATATCCTTGGCGGCGAGCGCGGCAACCTGCTCGCGCCACTGGGTTTGCTCCGGCTGGCCTTCGGTGCGTTGGCCATACAGCTGCGCGATCTGCGTGCCGTCGGCGGCGAACAGCTCCAGGCTGGTGACGATGCCGTCCTTGGTCGGTTTGCGGGTGATCCAGCTTTCGGCGATGGCGTCTTCGATCAGGTGCAGCGTGAAGCGGCGGTTGAACACGTTGATCCAGCCTTCCTGCGGCATCAAACGTTCGATCTGGCCGGTGAAGATCTGTACGCAGCCGCGGTTGCCGACGAATATCATGATCTCGTTTTGCTGCTGCTGCGCCGCTTCCAGCAGCTGCGACAGCGCGCTGTTGTCCACCTGATAGGCCAGATCGTCGCCGACGGCGCGGAACGCCTGCTGGCGCGTGAGTTTATTGCGGCTCAGCAGCTGGAAGAACTGGTGAACGTCGGTCATCGCGCGCCATTCAGCGTCGATTTTGGCATGATCTTGCGTTGTTTCATCAACGGTATTCGCCTCGACGGGCTGCAGCGTCAGCGCCGGGTTTTCTTCGCTCAGATGGCGTTCCACCAGCGCCATCCAGGCCGGCAGATCGGTTTCCTCGGTGGTGTAGACCTTGTGCAGCGCATCGCCCTGTTGGTCGAAGAACTGGATGCTGTGGCGCACGCCGCGTTTGTTGGTTTCGCTCATGGCGAAAACGCTGGTCCAGTGGTTGAGGAACAGACGCAGATCCAGCTCGCGCGGGTTGAGGATCAGCCCGGCGTGGCCGTTAAGGTGCTGGTTGCGGTAGCGGCCCATCTGCTCATGCACCGCATAGCTGTTGCGGGTGATGGACTTGGTGACGCCGACCTGCTCAAGCTCGGTCAGCAGGGTGCGCGCGTCGGCCTGCAGGCGGCGGGCGTCGTGGCCGACGCGGGCGTGCGTCAGCTCCGCTTCGCTGACGCCAAGGATCGCCGCCAGATCGCGGGCGTATTTGCCGGGGTGATCGATTTTAGCCTGTTGGTAGCGTTCGTATAGGGTGTTGCTCATGCCGGATTCTCCTGCGCTGTAATGCGAACGGCGGACAATCGGGTTGTCCGCCAGATAGTCAAATGATTACCACTGGTAGCTGACCAGCAGTTTGGCGTTGCGGCCATCCTGCGGGATGCCCTGCGGCGAGTAATATTCTTTGTCGAAGGCGTTACCCAACACCACGGTGGTGGTCATGCCCTGCAGACGGTCGCGTCCCTTGTAGCTCAGATAGAAGTCGTTGACGCCATAACCGGCTTGTTCGGCCGTGCCTGTCTCCACGCGCGTCGCGCGTTCGGCGAAGGTGGCGACCCAGCCGGCAGACAGACCGGTTTCGCCCAGCGGCACGTCCAGCGAGCTGGTGACGGTGTCCGGATTGATGCTGCTTAACCAGTCACCGGTCGCTTCATTTTTGCCACGGGTGCGGTTGTAAGCCAAATCCCAGCCGAACCAGGGGGTTTTATAGCTGAGCGTAGCGTCCCATCCCCAGATTTTGGCGCGATCGACATTGGTCGAGAAGGTGGTGCAACTGATGCAGTAAGGGCCGCGCGGACCGCGTCCCAGTTCCATCGTGACATCGGTGGTGATGTAGTCCTTGGCTTTGGTATCGAAATAGCTGGCTTTGAACTGCAGGCTATCATCGGCCAGCATCAAATCATCGAAACGCAGACCAAACCCGTACTCTTGGGTCTCGTTGGTTTCCGGCTTCAAATTCGGGTTAGGCACCCAATAGTTGGTGATGGTGGTTGGTCCCATTGGAATAGAGAAGTGCTTGGAGTCGTTGTACATCTCACCCATCGTTGGCGCGCGGAACGCCTGAGAATAGGAGCCGAACAGCATCAGCCAGTCGGTAGGCGTAATGCTGACTGCGCCGCGTGAGGACCATTTGTTCGCATCCACATCGGCATAGCCGTCGCTTGAGCCCTTGTAATTGTCATAGCGGGTGCCGGCGAGCAGGGTGACGGGCAGATCGCGCAGCGTGATTTCGTCCTGCAGCCAGCCTGAAGCGAAGTTGATTTTTGCGTGCGGGAAACTTTCGGTAGCGCCGCCCGGCGTTTGCTCCTGTTTGTAAGCCTCGGTGCCGTAGGTCAGCAGATGTGAAGCGAAAGTATCCGCAAACAGGCGCGTGCGGTTTTCGAGTTTGGCGCCTTTCGTGGTTTGTTTACGCGCTTCATCCTCGCTGCCATTGGCGTGAGCGTTAATTTTCACGTCTGAATAATACACTTTCGCTTCCGCATCCAGCCAATCCTGGCCGATCGGCTTCAGTTTGTAACTCAATGCCGCATCGCGTTGAATCGTCGAACGATCGGTCATTAAGTTTCCACTGGAGCTGGCTGGGGTTTGCGGGTTTTTCGGCTCCTGGGCGCTGTTGTTGTAGTAGCGCAGGTTGCCGCTTAGCGACTGGCTATCGTCGATCTTCCAGGTGCCTTTAGCCAGCACGTTGCTGATGGTTTCGTCGTTAGGCGCATCGAAGCCGTTGCCCTGACGAAGATCGCCGACGTCGCGGGTGCCGAACGACAGCAGGCCGTCGAGGTTATCGGTCTTGCCGTAGGCGCTGGCGCCCATGCCCAGGCTGTGGTCGCCGGTGCCGGCGGTGCCGTAGACGCGGAACCCGCTATCTTGGCCCGGCAGCAGCAGATCGGCGGCATCGACGGTCTCATAAGACACTACGCCACCCAACGCGCCGCTGCCGTACAGCAACGCGGAGGGGCCGCGCACGATTTCAATGCGTTTCACTAACGCAGGATCCAAAAAAGTGCCGTTAATATGGCCGGTATCGGTCCCCTGGCGGATGCCGTCAACCAACGTCAGCACGCCGCGTCGGTCGTAACCGCGCATCATGAGATCCTGCCCATTGCTGCGCCCGGAACCCGTGACGGTAATGCCCGGCACGCGGCGCAGCATATCGGCGGCGGTGCCTGCAGTTTGACTTTCCGGCGAGTTGCCTTCGATGACCGTGACCATCATCGGCGCTTCAAAGCTGCTGCGTTGGTTGCCGGTGGCGACCACGGTCATGGTCTCGTCGGCGTTTTTGGCCGCTGCCGCGTTGGAAGAAGTTGTTGTGCTGGTGTTTTGTGCCAAGGCCACCGTAGGCAGAGCGCAGGCAATCGCCAGACTCAACGCGGAAAAACGCAGCCGGGTGGAAAATGTCAGAGGCATGGTGCAACTCTCCGTATGTAATAAAACATATCAATAGATTTGCTGGCTGCCTGGATCAAACGATCGGGGTGGCTGGCGTTTGAGGGTTCTGTGGTTATTTGGTCAGGATCAATTTCCCGGCTTTGGTCTGCCGCAGCTGATAGCGCTGGCCCTGATGGGTAATGAACGCGATGCCGTCGGCGCCGAGCAGCTGTGCGCTGTCGTAGCTGGGCGGCGCGTTTGCGCTGTGCTCGGTCGGGGCCGCGGCGGCGGGGGTTGGCGTGTTGGCAGTATCCATCATCATTGTGCTTATAAAACAGATTATTAAATGGTAATTAATATCAAACTGAGAATCATTATCATGTGAAGGAAAGGTTACATCAAGGAAAATTTTCTTACCGATGGAACCTTTTTGTCGAACGGACATCCGGCAGCGGGCCGAGCGCACTGGGCCCGTAAAAAAGGGGCGTTATTTCAGCAGGGTTTCGATGCGGTCAAACAGGCGTTCGGGCTTGGTGATCGGCGCAAAGCGCGTCACGCGCTGGCCGTCGGCGGTGAGCAGGAACTTGGTGAAATTCCATTTGATGCGGCGGCTGCCCAGAATGCCGGGCGCCAGGCGTTTCAGCTCATTGAATAGCGGGTGGGCGCCGGGGCCGTTAACGTCGATCTTGCTGAACAGCGGGAAACTGACGCCGTAGTTGAGGCTGCAAAAATTGGCGATCTCCAGCGGACTGCCCGGCTCCTGAGAACCAAACTGGTTGCAGGGGAAGCCGAGCACCATCAGGCCGCGCTCGCGATAGTATCGCCACAAATTTTCCAGCCCGCGGTATTGCGGGGTGAAGCCGCACTTGCTGGCGGTGTTGACCACCAGGTAAGCGCGCGCCGGGAAATCGCCCAGCGTTTTTTGCTCGCCCTGCAGCGTGACGCAGGGAATGGATAACAGAGAGTGAATCATGCCGGGGCTCCCAGTGCGTTTCGGCGGGTGCTAAAGCGTTGCAATCAGTATAGATGAGCGGGACAGAAGGGAGAAAGCCGGGGCGAGGCCCCGGTCTATGTTGCGTCAGAAACGGCTATCGACCGCATCCGCCAGCATCGCCAGCAACTGTTCGCTGTCGGACCAGCTCAGGCAAGGATCGGTGATCGACTGACCATAGGTCAACGGTTGGCCGGCGACGATCTTCTGCGTGCCTTCCACCAGGAAGCTTTCCGCCATCACGCCGGTGATGGCGGCAGAGCCGGCGCGGATCTGCTGGCAGACGTTGTCGGCCACTTCCAACTGGCGGCGGTGCATTTTCTGGCAGTTGCCGTGGCTGAAGTCGATCACCAGGTGCTCCGGCAGATCGAATTCACGCAGGCTGTCACAGGCGGCGGCGATATCGCTGGCGTGGTAGTTCGGCGTTTTGCCGCCGCGCATGATGATGTGGCCGTACGGGTTGCCGCTGGTCTGGTAGATGGTCATCTGGCCATGTTTGTCCGGCGACAGGAACATGTGCCCGGCGCGCGCCGCGCGAATGGCGTCGATGGCGATGCGGGTGTTGCCGTCGGTGCCGTTTTTGAAGCCGACCGGGCAGGAGAGCGCCGAGGCCATTTCACGGTGGATCTGGCTTTCGGTGGTGCGTGCGCCGATGGCGCCCCAGCTGATCAGATCGGCGATGTATTGGCCGACGACCATGTCCAGGAATTCGGTGGCGGTCGGCAGGCCGAGCTGGTTCACTTCCAGCAGCAGGCGGCGTGCCATTTCGATGCCGCGGTTGACCTGGAAGGTACCGTCCAGCGCCGGATCGGAGATCAGGCCTTTCCAGCCGACGACGGTGCGCGGTTTTTCGAAATAGGTGCGCATTACGATCTCCAGGCGATCCTGGTAGCGCTCGCGCAGGGCGTTCAGCCGGCCGGCGTAATCGACGGCGGCGTCGAGATCGTGGATCGAGCAGGGGCCGATCACCACCAGCAGGCGGCGGTCTTCACCGGTGAGGATTTTTTCAATGCGTTTACGTGACGCTGTCACGTTATCGGCGATGGCCGCCGAGATCGGCAGCTTGTCCGCCAACGCTTGCGGCGTGACGAGGCTGTCGATGCGCGCGGTCCGCAGTTCATCTGTTTTGTGCATGTTGTTCCCTGGAAACTGTTCTTCTCTGCGGCAGGAGTGCCGGGAAGTGATGGCGATCACAATAACGCAAAAAGCGCTGAATTCAACCGTAGAGATTGTGTTCTGTTGATCAAAGCCGCGAAAAAAAGCACAAAAAAATCAGCTGCTGCTGAAATAAACGGCAGGCGGCGGGGCACGGGGCCCCGCGAGGGAAAGATCAGAACATGCGGCGGCTCATGCCAAGGATGTCGAGGATTTTGGTGGAGATCTCTTCGACCGAATAGTTGGTGGTATTGAGGTAGCGGATCTGATTTTTGCGGAACAGCGCCTCGACCTCGGCGAGCTCCATGCGGCACTGGCGCAGTGAGGCGTAACGGCTGTTTTCGCGCCGTTCTTCGCGGATCGCCGCCAGGCGTTCCGGATCGATGGTCAGGCCGAATAATTTATGCTGAAACGGTTTCAGCGAGGCCGGCAGGTGCAAATTGTCCATATCGTCGGCGATAAACGGATAGTTGGCGGCGCGGATGCCGAACTGCATCGCCAGATAAAGGCTGGTGGGGGTTTTGCCGCAGCGCGACACGCCGAGCAGGATCACCTGCGCCTGATCGAGATTGCGCAGCGAAATGCCGTCGTCATGCGCCAGGGTATAGTCGATGGCGGCAATGCGCGCGTCGTACTTGCCGAGGTTGCTGGCGGTCAGACCGTGGGTGCGGTTCGGCACCGGCGTTGGCTCCACGTCCAGCTCACCCTGCAGCGGGCCGACCAGCGCCTGCACGATATCCTGACAGAAGCCTTGGCTTTGCACGATCACATCGCGCACTTCCGGCGAGATGATGGAGTAAAACACCAGCGGCCGCACACCGGTTTCATTATAGATATCATCGATTTGTTGGCGAACTGCGCGTGCGCGCGCCTCGGTTTCGACAAACGGCAAGGTGTAAGTGGTCGCCGTGACCGGGAACTGCGACAGCACCGCGTGCCCCAGCACTTCGGCGGTGATCGCCGTACCATCCGAAATATAAAAAACGCTTCTTTCCACCCGAGGCTCCTTACCTGAAAACGGTGTTCCTGCTGTCATCACTGCCAATATCATGAGCCGCAGACGATCCGCGGGTAAAGGGGCGAGGGAAAAAATTGTGACGGCGGGGCGGTAAAGCGTCTTGCGGCGGCGCGCGAAAAAAAAGCGCGCGTTGGCGGCGATAGAAATCGCGGCGCAGCGACGCTTTTCGAGCCGAAACGTAAATTTGCCGCTATTTTCACCAAAAATGATAGCGTTTGCGTGGTCATTAAAACAGAATTTTAAAAAGAGCGTAATTTGTTGAGAACTAAGCTTTTCGTGCGATTGGGAACGGTTCCCAGGCAAATCAGCCGGTTAGGACATTCTCTTAAAAACCACTTTCTTCAGTGGGTTGATCGATTCACCTTTCCATTTTCCCCGGATCAGTGTGCTAGTCTGATTCGGCTCCGTGTTAGCGGCGCCGTAAAGCAAGCGAATTAAATCCGTCTTTACCCTACTGATAGCAATAAGGATTGTCTCGATGTCCAACAATGGCCCAGACTTGCGTAATGTGCTTTGGTACAACCAGCTTGGCATGCACGACGTTGACCGTGTCGGCGGCAAAAATGCCTCCCTCGGTGAAATGATCACCAATCTTTCCGATTTGGGCGTGGCCGTGCCTAACGGTTTTGCCACCACCGCACAGGCGTTTAACGATTTCCTCGAACAAAGCGGTGTTAACCAGCGCATCTATCAGCTACTGGATCAGACCGACGTTGACGACGTTGCCCAACTGGCCAAGGCCGGCGCCCAGATCCGCCAATGGGTGATCGACACGCCGTTCCACGCCGAGTTCGAGCGTGAAATTCATCAGGCTTACCAACAGCTCGCCGACGGCGAACCGGAAGCTTCCTTTGCGGTACGCTCTTCCGCCACGGCGGAAGACATGCCGGATGCCTCCTTCGCCGGCCAGCAGGAAACCTTCCTCAACGTGCAGGGCATCGACGCCGTAATGGTGGCGATCAAGCACGTGTTCGCGTCGCTGTTCAACGACCGCGCCATCTCTTATCGCGTGCACCAGGGCTACGATCACCGCGGCGTGGCGCTGTCGGCCGGCGTACAGCGCATGGTGCGCTCGGATCTGGCCTCCTCGGGCGTCATGTTCACCATCGACACCGAGTCCGGCTTTGATCAGGTGGTATTCATCACCTCCGCTTTCGGCTTGGGTGAAATGGTGGTGCAGGGCGCGGTGAACCCGGATGAGTTCTACGTGCACAAACCGACGCTGCAAAACGGCAAGCCGGCGATCGTGCGCCGCAACCTGGGTTCGAAAAAGATCCGCATGGTATACGCGCCGTCGCAGGATCACGGCAAACAGGTGCGCATTGAAGACGTGCCGGAAGCGCAGCGCAGCCGTTTCTCGCTGACGGATGACGAAGTGCAGGCGCTGGCGCAGCAGGCGATCCTGATCGAAAAACATTACGGCCGCCCGATGGATATCGAGTGGGCGAAAGACGGCCATACCGGCAAGCTGCTGATCGTGCAGGCACGCCCGGAGACCGTACGCTCCAACGAACAAACCATGGAGCGCTACCAGCTGAACGGCACCAGTCCGGTGTTGGTGGAAGGCCGCGCCATCGGTCACCGCATCGGCGCCGGTCCGGTGAAAGTGATCCACGACATCAGCGAAATGGATCGCATCCAGCCGGGCGACGTGCTGGTCACCGACATGACCGACCCAGACTGGGAACCGATCATGAAGAAAGCCGCCGCGATCGTCACCAACCGCGGCGGGCGCACCTGTCACGCGGCGATCATCGCCCGTGAGCTGGGCATCCCGGCGGTGGTGGGCTGCGGCCACGCCACCGACGTGCTGAAAGACGGCCAGAAAGTCACCGTATCCTGTGCGGAAGGCGACACCGGCTTCGTTTACAGCGACATGCTGGATTTCAGCGTGCAGAGCTCTGAAGTGACCGAGCTGCCGGATCTGCCGCTGAAGATCATGATGAACGTCGGCAACCCGGATCGCGCTTTCGACTTTGCGCGTTTGCCGAATGAAGGCGTGGGCCTGGCGCGGCTGGAATTTATCATCAACCGCATGATTGGCGTGCACCCGCGCGCGCTGCTGGAGTTCGATCAGCAGACGCCGGCGCTGCAAAACGAAATTCGCGCGTTGATGCAGGGTTACGACCACCCGGTCGAGTTCTACGTTGGCCGCCTGACAGAAGGGATCGCGACGCTGGGCGCCGCCTTCTGGCCGAAGCGTGTGATCGTGCGGCTGTCCGACTTCAAATCCAACGAGTACGCCAACTTGGTGGGCGGCGATAAGTATGAACCGCACGAAGAGAACCCGATGCTGGGCTTCCGCGGCGCCGGCCGTTACGTGGCCGACAGCTTCCGCGATTGCTTCGCGCTGGAGTGCGAGGCGGTGAAACGCGTACGTAACGACATGGGGCTGACCAACGTCGAAATCATGGTGCCGTTCGTGCGCACCGTGGCGCAGGCGGAAGCGGTGGTGGCCGAGTTGGCGCGTCAGGGGCTGAAGCGCGGCGAAAACGGGCTGAAAGTGATCATGATGTGCGAGATCCCGTCCAATGCGCTGTTGGCGGATCAGTTCCTCGAGCACTTCGACGGCTTCTCCATCGGCTCCAACGACATGACTCAGCTGGCGCTGGGGCTGGATCGCGATTCCGGCGTGGTGTCGGAACTGTTCGACGAGCGCAACGAGGCGGTGAAAGCGCTGCTGTCGATGGCGATTCAGGCGGCCAAGCGCCACGGCAAATACGTCGGCATCTGCGGCCAGGGTCCGTCTGACCATGAAGACTTCGCCGAGTGGCTGATGGAGCAGGGCATCGACAGCCTGTCGCTCAACCCGGACACTGTGGTGCAGACCTGGATCAATTTGTCGAAAAAGAAATAATGTCTCGGCCTCGCTGAGGCATTAACGTCAGGCCGCAGTTAACGCTGCGGCCTTTTTATTTCTGAATGTAAATAACGGCGCGTAAAATAATCAATTCGACGAAAAAAGAATAAAAAAAAGCCCACCGTAGGAGATGGGCAAAGACTACACACAGCAATTCACATGTATGGCATTACATTGTTCAGAAAGGTTGCTTTAAAATCAGTGATTTGAAGCAATAGATGGCCATAATACTAGATTTTTGAACGCGACTAGTCATTAAGAATCATCCTAATCGATAGCGGCATCACATTTTATTTGCGGTAGTTATCTCTTTTTTCCGTTTGCAACAAACAGGGATTTACATTGCACCTTTCATTCGCCGTACTGAAATCAATATAGGGCGGCATTATATTGGGCGGAGATATTACTCGAATGGGGTAGGAATAATGACAGGCGTGAAAAGTTCCGCCCGACGATGCGGGCGGAAGGGGGGAATTAGCGTTTTTCCAGATCTTCGATGACTTGCTCCGGTGCGGAGGTCGGCTCCGGCGCTTCATCCATCCAGGCGGTCAACAGGCGATAAGATACGGCCAACACCACCGGGCCGATGAACAGGCCAATCATGCCGAAGGCCAGCAAACCGCCGATAACGCCGGACAGGATCAGCAGCAGCGGCAGGTCTGCGCCCATGCGGATCAGCACCGGGCGCAGCACGTTATCCAGCGTGGCCACCACGCAGCTCCAGACCAGCAGCACGGTGCCCCAGGTGGTGTCGCCGTGCCAGTACAGCCAGATGATGGCCGGCACCAGCACCAACAGCGGCCCCAATTGCGCCACGCAGCAGATAAAGATCAGCATCGTCAGCAGAGTGGCGGCAGGAATGCCGCTTACTGCCAGACCGATGCCGCCCAGCACCGACTGCACCAACGCCGTCACCACCACGCCCAGCGCGACGGCGCGGATCGCCTGGCCGCCCAGCAGCACCGCCGCATCGCCGCGTTTGGAACCGAGGCGCACCGCAAAGTGACGGATACCCAGCGCCACCTGCTCGCCGCGCGCATACAACAAGGCGCTGAACAGCAGCATCAGCGCGCAGTGCAGCAGCAGACGACCGATATGCGCCGCCTGCGCCACGAACCAGGTGGCGGTTTGGCCGAAGTACGGCTGCACCTTCGCCAGCAGCGCAGCGCCGCCGGCGTTAACCAATGTGTGGTAGCTGGTATAGAGCCTGTCGCCGATCATCGGCACGGACTGCAGCCAGGCGAGATCGGGAATGTGCAGCTTGCCGGGCGAACTGGCCCAGGCGATCAGCGGTGCGCTGTTATCCACCACGCTGCTGATCAGCAGGGAAATAGGCAGAATGAACAGCAGGATCAGCAGCAGGGTCATGACCAACACCGCCAGCGAGCGGCGGCCCCACAGCAGCTTTTGCAGTTTGAGCAGCAACGGCCAGGTGGCGATCACCACCATACCCGCCCAGGCGAAGCCGAGAATAAACGGTTGGATCACCCAAAAACAGGCAACGATCATGATGGCGATAAACAGCACGCCGAAAATAATTCGCGGTAAGTCGTAACGCGATTGCGGGAGTGGCATCAGTGGGTTCTCATCCTGGTCAATTAAATCCCTGGCACCGGCGAATCGGGGTGCCTGTCGGTCGGTTTATCACCGCCGGGCGGCCGCCTGTGGCGGCGCTCGCAGGGCGGTAATAATGTGAATGCCTTCACTAAACGAGTATGTTAGTTTTTAGTGTCACTAAAAAATAGGGTGGGTCTGAATTAAAGGCCCGATTCAGCGTACATCAGCGCATAAAAAATAGACGGACAGGGTCAAAAAAGCGAATGATCCCACAGATTTCTCAGGCGCCCGGCCTCGTTCAACGGGTGCTCGACTTTTTGGAAGCACTGAAGCTAAACGGATTCAACGGCGATACCGCCACCAGCTATGCCGACCGGCTGACGATGGCCACCGACAACAGTATCTATCAGCTGCTGCCCGATGCGGTGGTGTTCCCCCGTTCCACCGCCGATGTGGCGCTGATCGCCCGTCTGGCCGGAGAAGAGCGCTTCAATACGCTGACCTTCAGCCCGCGCGGCGGCGGCACCGGCACCAACGGCCAGTCGCTCAATACCGGCATCGTGGTCGATATGTCGCGCCACATGAACCGCATTCTGGAGATCAACGTCGAACAAGGCTGGGTGAAAGTCGAAGCCGGCGTGATCAAGGATCAGCTGAATCAATACCTGCGGCCGTTCGGCTACTTCTTCTCGCCGGAACTGTCCACCAGCAACCGCGCCACGCTGGGGGGCATGATCAACACCGATGCTTCCGGCCAGGGCTCGCTGGTGTACGGCAAAACCTCCGATCACGTGTTGGGCCTGCGGGCGGTGCTGCTGGGCGGCGAGATGATCGATACCCGCGCCATGCCGACAGCGCTGGCGGAAACGATTGCTCAGGAAGAGACCGCCGAAGGGCGCATCTACCGCACGGTGCTCAACCGCTGCCGCGAGCAGCGCGCGCTGATCCTGGAGAAATTCCCCAAGCTCAACCGCTTCCTCACCGGTTACGATCTGCGCCACGTGCTGAGCGACGATCTGCAGACCTTCGATTTGACGCGCATTCTGACCGGCGCCGAGGGCACGCTGGCGTTTATCACCGAGGCGCGGCTGGACATCACGCCGCTGCCGAAAGTGCGCCGCCTGGTCAACGTGAAGTACGACTCCTTTGACTCTGCGCTGCGCAATGCGCCCTTTATGGTCGAGGCCAAGGCGCTGTCGGTGGAAACCATCGATTCCAAGGTGCTGAACCTGGCGCGTGAAGACATTGTTTGGCACTCGGTGAACGAACTGATCGCCGACGTGCCGGATAAAGAGATGCTCGGGCTGAACATCGTCGAGTTCGCCGGCGACGATCGGGCGCTGATCGACGGCCAGATGGAAGCCCTGTGCCAACGGCTGGACGAATTGATCGCGCAGCGGCAGGGCGGCGTGATCGGCTACCAGATCTGCGGCGATCTGGCTGGCATCGAGCGCATTTACAACATGCGCAAGAAGGCGGTCGGGCTGCTGGGCAACGCCAAAGGGCGTGCCAAGCCGATTCCGTTCGCCGAGGACACCTGTGTGCCGCCGCAACATCTGGCGGACTATATCGTCGAATTTCGGCAACTGCTCGATGACCACAATCTGAGCTATGGCATGTTTGGCCACGTCGACGCCGGGGTGCTGCACGTGCGCCCGGCGCTTGACATGTGCGACCCGCAGCAGGAAGTGCTGATGAAGCAGATCTCCGATCGGGTGGTGGCGCTGACCGCCAAATACGGCGGCCTGCTGTGGGGAGAGCACGGCAAGGGGTTCCGCGCGGAATACAGCCCTGAATTCTTCGGGGAAACGCTGTATGAAGAGCTGCGCCGCATCAAGGCGGCGTTCGATCCGGATAATCGCCTGAACCCAGGCAAGATCTGTTCGCCGCTGGCGGTCGATGCGCCGATGATGCAGGTTGACGCGGTCAAACGCGGCACCTTCGATCGCCAGATCCCGGTCGAGGTGCGCACCTCGTTCCGCGGCGCACTGGAGTGTAACGGCAACGGCCTGTGCTTCAACTTCGACGTGCGCAGCCCGATGTGCCCGTCGATGAAGATCAGCGGCAACCGCATTCATTCGCCGAAAGGGCGGGCGACGCTGGTGCGCGAGTGGCTGCGTCTGTTGGCCGAGCAAGGCGTCGATCCGTTGGCGCTGGAGAAACAGCTGCCGCAGCAGCGCCTCAGCTTGCGCGGTCTAATCGAGAAAACCCGCAACAGCTGGCATGCCGGCAAGGGCGAGTACGACTTTTCGCACGAAGTGAAAGAGGCGATGTCTGGCTGTCTGGCCTGCAAGGCCTGTTCCACCCAGTGCCCGATCAAAATTGACGTGCCGGGGTTCCGTTCGCGCTTCCTGCAGCTCTACCACACCCGCTATCTGCGCCCGGTGAGTGACTACATGGTCGCCGGCGTAGAGAGCTATACCCCATTGATGGCCCGCGCGCCGAAGGTGTTCAACTTCTTCTTCCGCCAGCCGTGGCTGCGAGAGATGAGCCGCAACGCCATCGGCATGGTCGATCTGCCGCTGTTGTCCAGCCCGACGCTGCGTCAGCAGCTGTCCGGCCACCGCGCGACCACGCTGACGCTGGAGCAGCTGGAAGGGCTGAGCGCCGAGCAGCGGGCAGAACACGTGTTGATCGTCCAGGATCCGTTCACCAGCTATTACGACGCCAAAGTGGTGGCGGACTTTGTCCGGCTGGTGGAGAAGCTCGGTTATAAACCGGTGCTGCTGCCGTTCTCGCCGAACGGCAAGGCGCAGCATGTGAAAGGTTTCCTGACGCGGTTTGCCCGCACCGCGCGCAAAACCGCCGATTTTCTCAACCGCGTGGCGCAGCTCGGCATGCCGCTGGTGGGCGTCGATCCGGCGCTGGTGCTGTGTTACCGCGACGAATACCGCGAGATCCTCGGCGCCGAGCGCGGCGATTTCCAGGTGCAGCTGGTGCATGAATGGCTGCAGCAGCGGATCGCGGATCGCGCCGAACAGCCGGCGACCGGCGAGCCGTGGTATCTGTTCGGCCACTGCACCGAAACCACCGCGCTGCCGGCCAGCGGCCAACAATGGGCGGCGATCTTCGCCCGCTTCGGCGCCAAACTGGAGAACGTCAGCGTCGGCTGCTGCGGCATGGCGGGCACTTACGGCCATGAAGCCAAGAACCTGCAAAACTCGCTCGGCATTTATGAGCTATCATGGCATCCGACGCTACAGCGTTTGCCGCGGCAGCGCTGCCTGGCGACCGGCTATTCCTGCCGCAGCCAGGTGAAACGCATCGAGGGCAATGGCGTGCGCCACCCATTACAGGCACTTCTGGAGATGATTGAGTGAAATTGTGGAAACGTGAAACGTCGCTGGAGCAGCTGAACCGCGCCGGTGACGGCTGCATGGTCAGCCATGTGGGCATCGAGTTTACCCAGCTGGGCGAGGATTTCCTCGAGGCCACCATGCCGGTCGATGGCCGCACCCGGCAGCCGTTCGGGCTGTTGCACGGCGGGGCGTCGGTGGTGCTGGCGGAATCGATGGGATCGATGGCCGGTTACCTGTGCAGTGAGGGCGAGCAGAAAGTGGTGGGGCTGGAGATCAACGCCAACCACCTGCGCGCGGTGTTCGATGGCCAGGTGCGCGGGGTGTGCCGCGCGCTGCACGTTGGCCGCCGTCATCAAGTATGGCAAATCGAGATCTTCGACGCGCGCGATCGGCTGTGCTGCACTTCGCGTCTGACCACGGCGGTCATCGACTGATCCCCGCCGGTTTCCGCAGGCGCTCGGCCTGCGGAGCCTTTCGCTTTACAGTTGAAACGGCACGCGTTTGACGAAGTCCTTCTGAAACGCGTTCGCCTTCTCCCAGGTGCCTTCCATTGCGTATTTTTGGCAGATCAGCGTCAGCGTATGGCGCGCGAAGTGGTAACTTTGCACCCGAAACAGCTGGCAACGCTGCGGATTGTTGATCTCGACGATCAGCCGGTTGTGCAGCTTGCTGAGCGCGTGCAGGTAGCTGTCGTCGTCACCGTTCTCCAGACACAGATTGGCCATGGTAAGGCTGACGCTGTTGTACCGCTTCAGGTGGTCGATATTGCATTCCGGGCGCCGTAGCGCCGCTTCGGCCATGTAAAAGTCCACCGTGGCGTCGCGCACGCTGAATTTGTAGTCATCAATCTTGCCCAGCAACCATGCGTTGATCGAAAGAGTCATTGGCTTCGCGCTCAAATTACAATTGAATGATAATCATTATCATATAAACTGCCGCGTTGCCGATCAATCCCCGGCGTGGCGTTTTTTCATTGCGTGAGGTGTAAAAGGCTGCCGACGACCCAACTTGAGCCTGAGCGACTAAACTTTAACCTGAGGGTGCGCGCTTGCGCTGCGCCACGAAATGCCGATAAACGCACATTTACGACAGACAGAATGCAGAAATAGGTATTTTCTATGAATGTTTAGATCGGCAATGCACCGCGGCGCTGTAACGCTGACGGGCCACCGGGGAGTGCGGTACGGTGATGCAGGATAAAGAACAAATTCATAGGGATAGCATGTACACCTTGCCGCCAGACGCCGCAAGCCGCCACGGATGTCCCGCTGGCTTGCCGCACGCCGCAGCGAAAAACCGCGCTCGCGGCGGATACCCCCGCAAAACAAACGGTTGAAGTGATAATCGTTATCACTAACATATAAGCAACCCAGATTGGCTGTGGCCAAACACGAGTGTGAGGTAGACCCTATGCAAACGGAAAATGTCGGCACTTTTTCTCTGGATGAAAATGTCTGGCAAGGCATTTCGCTCAGCGACAGCGCCGTACGACAAATAACCAAACTGATGCAGCAGGATCCGCAGGTGAAAGGGCTGCAGCTAGGGGTGAAACAATCCGGCTGCGCCGGCTTTGCCTATGTGCTGGATCTGACCCGCGAACCCGCCGATGACGATCTGCTGTTTGAGCGCGACGGCGCCAAACTCTACGTGCCGCTGAAGGCCATGCCGTTCATCGATGGCACCACGGTAGATTACGTCCGCGAAGGGCTGAATCAGATATTCAAATTCAACAACCCTAAAGCTCAGCATGCCTGCGGGTGCGGCGAGAGCTTTGGCGTTTGAGCGATGCAATCAACATGACACGAAGCAATGTAGAAATGCCTAATGAAGTGCAGGCTTGGGTCAGCGAAGGTCGCTACAAAGAAGGTTTCTTCACCCAGCTGGCAACCGATGAGTTGGCCAAAGGCATCAACGAAGAGGTGGTGCGCGCCATCTCGGCCAAGCGCAACGAACCCGAGTGGATGCTGGAATTCCGCCTCGAGGCCTACCGCGCCTGGCTGCAGATGGAGGAGCCGCACTGGCTGAAGGCCAATTACGAACGCCTGAACTACCAGGACTACAGTTACTATTCGGCGCCGTCCTGCGGCAGCTGCGACGATGCCTGCGGTTCGCAACCCGGCGCCGAGCAGCAACCGGGCGCGGCGACGGAAAAAGATTACCTGACCAGCGAAGTGGAGCTGGCGTTCAACCAGCTCGGCGTGCCGGTGCGCGAGGGCAGCGAGGTGGCGGTGGACGCCATCTTCGACTCGGTCTCGGTCGCCACCACCTACCGTGAAAAACTGGCGGAGAGCGGGGTGATCTTCTGCTCGTTCGGCGAAGCGATCCAGGAATACCCGGATCTGGTGCGTCAGTACCTGGGGCGCGTAGTGCCGTCCAACGATAACTTCTTCGCTGCGCTGAACGCCGCGGTGGCCTCCGACGGCACCTTCGTCTATGTGCCGAAAGGCGTGCGCTGCCCGATGGAGCTGTCGACCTATTTCCGCATCAATGCCGCCAAAACCGGCCAGTTCGAGCGCACTATCCTGATCGCCGACGAAGGCAGCTACGTCAGCTATATCGAAGGCTGTTCCGCCCCGGTGCGCGACAGCTACCAGCTGCATGCGGCGGTGGTGGAAGTGATCCTGCATAAAGACGCCGAAGTGAAATACTCGACGGTGCAAAACTGGTTCTCCGGCGGCGAGAGCAAGGGCGGTATCCTCAACTTCGTCACCAAGCGCGCGCTGTGCGAAGGCGCCGGTTCGAAAATGTCCTGGACCCAGTCGGAAACCGGCTCGGCCATCACCTGGAAATACCCGAGCGTGATTTTGCAGGGCGATAACTCGATCGGCGAATTCTTCTCGGTGGCGCTGACCAGCGGCCATCAGCAGGCGGATACCGGCACCAAGATGATCCACATCGGCAAAAACACCAAGTCGACCATCATCGCCAAAGGCATCTCCGCCGGCCACAGCGAGAACACCTATCGCGGCCTGGTGAAAATCCTGCCGGGGGCGGAAAACGCCCGTAATTTTACCCAGTGCGACTCGATGCTGATCGGGCCGGACAGCGGCGCCCACACGTTCCCTTACGTTGAAGCGCGCAACAACAGCGCGCAGCTGGAGCACGAAGCCACCACCTCGAAGATCGGCGATGACCAGCTGTTCTACTGCCTGCAGCGCGGCATCAGCGAGGATGACGCCATTTCGATGATCGTCAACGGTTTCTGCAAGGACGTTTTCTCCGAGCTGCCGCTGGAGTTCGCCGTCGAGGCGCAAAAACTTCTGGCCATCAGCCTGGAACACAGCGTGGGTTAATCGCCGCATTTTTAGCGCCGTCGGCGCTATCTGAGGACACAGCATGTTAAGCATCAAGAATTTGAAAGTCAGCGTGGAAGGCAACGAGATCCTCAAGGGATTGGATCTGGAGATCAAACCGGGCGAAGTGCACGCCATCATGGGGCCGAACGGCTCGGGCAAGAGCACGCTGTCCGCCACGTTGGCCGGGCGTGAAGAATATGAAGTGACCGAAGGGGAAGTCACCTTCAAAGGCAAGGATCTGCTGGAGCTGGATCCGGAAGATCGCGCGGGCGAGGGCGTGTTTCTGGCCTTCCAGTACCCGGTGGAGATCCCCGGCGTCAGCAACCACTTCTTCCTGCAGACATCGGTCAACGCGGTGCGCAAATACCGCGAACAGGAGCCACTGGATCGCTTTGACTTCGCCGATTTCATCGAAGAGAAAATCGCGCTGCTGGACATGCCGGCCGATCTGTTGACCCGTTCGGTCAACGTCGGCTTCTCCGGCGGCGAGAAAAAACGCAACGACATTCTGCAGATGGCGGCGCTGGAACCGGATCTGTGCATTCTCGATGAAACCGACTCCGGCCTGGACATCGATGCGCTCAAGATCGTCGCCAACGGCGTCAACTCGCTGCGGGACGGCAAGCGCGCCTTTATCATCGTCACCCACTACCAGCGCATTCTGGACTATATCCAGCCGGATTACGTACACGTACTGTCGCAGGGGCGCATCGTCAAATCCGGTGATTTCTCGCTGGTGAAACAGTTGGAGGAGCAGGGCTATGGCTGGCTTACCGACCAACAGTAATTCAAACGCGCTGCAGCAGCTGTATCGCCTGTTCGAAGGCCGCGGCGGCGAGCGTTCGCCGCATGCGCTGGCGCACTGGCAGCAGGCGCTGCGCCTCGGCTGGCCGACGCGCAAGCATGAAAACTGGAAATACACGCCGCTGGAGAGCCTGCTGGAGCAGCAATTCCTCGAACCGCAGCCCGCCCCGGTGAGCGCAGAGCAGCTCGATGCGCTGGCGCTCGGCATCGATGCCTGTCGGCTGGTGTTTATCGACGGCCGCTACAGCGCCGCGCTGAGCGATGGCGACTTGGGCGATTACCAGTTCGAGTTGACCGCCTATGGCACGCCTCAGGCGTTGCCGGAGCCGATCCAGCCGGAGATTTTTCTGCACCTGACCGAAAGCCTGGCGCAGGAAACCAGCCTGATTCGCTTGCCGGCCGGCAAGATCCCTGCACGCCCGCTGTATCTGCTGCACATCAGCAGCGGACGCGGCGCAGCCGGGGAAGTGAACACCGTGCATCACCGCCATCATCTGGAGATCGGGCGCGGGGCTGAGGCGGAAGTGATCGAACACTACGTCAGCCTGGGCGAGGCCGCACACTTCACCGGCGCGCGCCTGACCGCCAATGTGGCGGACAACGCCGGGCTGTTGCACTGCAAGCTGGCGTTTGAGAGCCAGCCAAGCTACCACTTTGCCCACAACGATCTGGTTATCGGCCGCGACGCGCGGGTGAAAAGCGACAGCTTCCTGCTGGGCGCCGGCCTGACGCGGCACAACACCAGCGCGCAGTTGAACGGCGAAGGCGCGAATCTGGTGATCAACAGCCTGGTGCTGCCGGTGGGCAAAGAGATTTGCGACACCCGCACCTATCTGGAGCACAACAAGGGCTATTGCGAAAGCCGGCAGCTGCATAAAACCGTGGTCAGCGATCGCGGCAAGGCGGTGTTCAACGGCATGATCAAAGTGGCCAAGCACGCGATCAAAACCGACGGCCAGATGACCAACCATAACCTGCTGTTGGGCAAGGTGGCAGAAGTGGATACCAAGCCGCAGCTGGAGATCTACGCAGACGACGTCAAGTGCAGCCACGGCGCCACCGTGGGGCGCATCGATGAAGAGCAGCTGTTCTATCTGCAGTCGCGTGGCATCGACAAGCACGCGGCGCAGCAGATGATCATCTTCGCCTTCGCCGCCGAGCTGACCGAAGGCATCGCCAACGACACCATCCGGGAACGGGTGCTGGCTCGCATCGCCCAGCGCCTGCCGGGGGAGGCTGCATGAGTTATCCGATTGAACGCGTACGCGGCGATTTCCCGCTGTTGGCGCGTGAGGTGAACGGCCAACCGCTGGCCTATCTCGACAGCGCCGCCAGCGCGCAGAAACCGCAGGCGGTGATCGACCGTGAGCTGGAGTTCTACCGCCACGGTTATGCGGCGGTGCATCGCGGCATCCATACCCTGAGCGCCGAGGCGACTCAGCAGATGGAAGCGGTGCGGGAACAGGCGGCGCGCTTTATCAATGCCGCCTCGGCGGAAGAGATGGTGTTCGTCAAGGGCACCACCGAAGGCATCAACCTGGTGGCCAACAGCTTTGGCCGCCACCTGCTGCAGCCGGGCGATGCGATTCTCATCACCGAGATGGAGCACCACGCCAACATCGTGCCGTGGCAGATACTGGCGCAAGAGCGTGGGTTGCAGCTGCGGGTGTGGCCGCTGCAGCCGGACGGCACACTGGATCTGGCGCGGTTGCCGGAACTGGTCGACGCGTCCTGCAAACTGCTGGCGCTGACCGAGGTCTCCAACGTGCTGGGCACCGTCAACCCGGTGCGCGACATCATCGCCCGCGCCAGAACCCTGGCGCCGGATCTGACGGTGCTGGTGGACGGCGCGCAGGCGGTGATGCACCAGCGCGTCGATGTCCAGGCGCTGGACTGCGATTTCTACGTGTTTTCCGGCCATAAGCTGTATGGCCCTTCCGGCATCGGCATGCTGTATGGCCGCCAGGCGTTGTTGCAGCAGATGCCGCCGTGGGAAGGGGGCGGCTCGATGATCCGGCAGGTCAGCCTGACGGCGGGCACCACCTTCGCCGATCCGCCGTGGCGCTTCGAGGCCGGTTCGCCGAACACCGCCGGCATCATGGGGTTGGGCGCGGCGTTTGATTACGTCGAAGCTTTGAGCCTGAATGCGATCCACGATTATGAACAGTCGCTGATGCATTACGCGCTCGAGGCGCTCAAGCAGGTGCCAACGCTGAAAATCTATGGTCCGGCGCATCGCGCTGGGGTGATCGCCTTTAATTTGGGGGAACACCACGCCTATGACGTCGGCAGCTTCCTCGATCAGTACGGTATCGCCATTCGCACCGGCCATCACTGCGCGATGCCGCTGATGGCGTTTTATCAGGTGCCGAGCATGTGCCGCGCTTCGCTGGCGTTATATAATACCCGCGAAGAGGTGGACCGGCTGGTGGCCGGGCTGCAACGCATTCATCAGCTATTAGGCTAGGCCGGGGCGCGTCCCCGGCGTACAAAAGGATCCCCATGGCGAATTTGCCGGACAAAGATAAATTGGTGCGTAATTTCTCCCGCTGTCTGAACTGGGAGGAGAAATACCTGTACGTGATTGAACTCGGCGCCAAATTGCCGCCGCTGGACGAGGCCGAGCGGCAGGCCGGCAACCTGATCTCCGGCTGTCAGAGCCAGGTGTGGATCGTGATGCGCCGCGATGAGCAGGGGCAGGTCGAGTTTCACGGCGACAGCGACGCGGCGATCGTCAAAGGGCTGCTGGCGGTGGTGTTCATTCTTTATCGTCAATTGACGCCGCAGCAGATCGTCGATCTCGATGTGCGGCCGTTTTTCACCGAGCTGGCGCTCAGCCAACATCTGACGCCTTCGCGCTCACAGGGGCTGGAGGCGATGATCCGCGCCATTCGCAGTAAAGCGGCGCAGCTGGCCTGACCTATAACGCCCTCATCCTCAAGACTCATTGATATCTTCGCTTTGTCAATGAGTCTTTACAATTCACGGTTTTCCCCCGAACAACGCGCCCAATTCAGTGATATTTCAGCAGCTTATCTGTTGACGTTTCGTTGACAATCAATGACGGCGATTACGTTATAACGTGTTGATTTTTAGAGGACTTATTGCCTTTGATACCAGCGTTGCTAGTATTAATCAGGTATTGTCTGATTTACCCACCACCAGGCGCTCGTTAGCCTTGTGGGCGAACCGTCATAAAAAATATAGGGATGATAATGAAACGTGCGTTGAGTTTAATGGGCATGGTCTTCGCCACCGTATTGGCCGGCACGCAGGCCGCCAGTGCGACCGAGTACCCGCTGCCGCCGCCGGACAGCCGTCTGATCGGCGAAAACACCACTTATACCGTGCCAAACGACGGCCGCCCGCTGGAAGCCATCGCCGCTGACTACAAGATCGGTCTGCTGGGCATGCTGGAAGCCAACCCCGGCACTGACCCGTTCCTGCCCAAGCCGGGTACGGTGCTGACCATTCCGACCCAAATGCTGCTGCCTGACACCAAGCGTGAAGGGATCATCGTCAACCTGGCCGAGCTGCGCCTTTATTACTACCCGAAAGGCGAGAACAAAGTGATCGTCTATCCGATCGGCATCGGCCAGACCGGGATGCACACGCCGCTGGAGGTGACCTCCATCAGCCAGAAGATCCCTAATCCGACCTGGACGCCCACCGCCAACATCCGCAAGCGCTATCAATCCCAGGGCGTGACGTTGCCTGCGGTGGTGCCGGCCGGCCCTGAAAACCCGATGGGGCTGTTCGCCCTGCGTCTGGCGATGGGGCGCGGTGAATACCTGATCCACGGCACCAACGCCAACTTCGGTATTGGCATGCGCGTCAGCTCCGGCTGCATTCGTCTGCGTCCGACGGACATCGAGGCGCTGTTCAACATGGTGCCGCGCGGCACGCGGGTGCAAGTGATCAACGATCCGGTGAAGATTTCCGTCGAGCCGGACGGCAAACGCTATGTGGAAGTGCACCAGCCGCTGTCGCGGGTAGAAAGTGATGATCCGCAGACCATGCCGATCGCGTTGTCTAAAGCGGAGAAAGCCTTTGCGGCCGATGGGCAAACCGATCGCGCCGTATTCGATAGCGCGGTTGTACGCCGTTCTGGCATGCCGGTGCTGGTCAACGTAGGGGAGAGCCCGTCGGCGGTGAGTTTGACGCCTGCAGCGGCTCCTGCGGCGAATAAGAGCCCATTCAAGGCAGCGCCAATCAGTTCGGTGAACTAAGTTTGCAGGATTGAGCGGTCGAAGAGGGGTTCAGCGTGCGTGCTGAACCTCTTTTTTTTGCCTGCCGTGCAGGCAACATCCAGTGCTGACGGACAGACAAAAAAAAACGGCGCACAATGTGCGCCGTTTTCAATAACCAAAGCTATCTTACTTTTTGTAAGCGTGAGCTTGGTTGTCCAGACGCTGGTTAGCGCGTGCTGCGTCGTCTTTAGCAGCTTGAACGTCAGAACGCATTGCGTTCACGTCGTTGCTCAGCTGATCAACTTTAGCGTTCAGAGTCTGAACGTCAGAAGACAGTTGATCGATTTTAGCGTTGCTAGAGCAGCCAGCCAGCAGAGTGGAACCCAGGATTACCGCGCCCAGTACCAGTTTAGTACGATTCATTATAACACCCTCTAGATTGAGTTAATCTCCATGTAGCGTTACAAGTATTACACAAACTTTTTTCGAAAGAGAATAATTTTTTAGTGTTGAGGTGCTTTATTTTGATCGTTCGCTCAAACTTGCATCTGGTTTTACAAATTAGTTAAAAAAACGAGGGAAAACAGCCGGCTTCCATGGGACTACTCCGATTCTTTATTAGCTAAATAATGAGCGGATCGCGGTTGCGTTTTGAGAAAAATAGTTTACTGCTGATAAAAAAAACGCCGCAAAGCGGCGTTTTGATCAAGACAATTATGTCACGTTTTATATTACAGCACGTGTACCGAGGCCGTGTTGGTGGTGCCGCTTGGCACCAGCGCGCCGGAAACCATCACCACGACGTCGCCTTTCTGCGCCAGGCCGCTGGCCAGGGCGGCTTCTTTACCGATGCGGTAGAAGTCGTCGGTAGAGGCGATT
The DNA here is from genome assembly GCF_900215445.1 of Serratia sp. JKS296. NCBI lineage: Bacteria > Pseudomonadati > Pseudomonadota > Gammaproteobacteria > Enterobacterales > Yersiniaceae > Serratia > Serratia sp. JKS296. Next base: position 2,782,228 of record NZ_OCMX01000001.1, on the reverse strand, counting down.
TCCTTGACCATCTGCGGAATGACGCCTTTGCTCAGCACCAGCTGATGCGCGGTAGTTTCATTGGTGGTCAGCGCCAGGATCACCGCGTTCGGGAAGTATTTACGCACGGATTTCGCCGATTTGCCGCCGCTGGTGGCGACCACGATCAGCGGCGCGTCCAGTTTCTCGGCGGTTTCAACCGCGCCGCGGCACACCGCTTCGGTGATGCGCAGCTTGCGGCGATCGTTCAGGGAGTCGATGCGGCTAGGCATCACGCGATCGGTGCGCTCGCAGATGGTCGCCATGATGTTGACCGCTTCCAGCGGGTATTTGCCCTTGGCGCTCTCGCCGGACAGCATGACGGCATCGGTGCCGTCCAGGATGGCGTTGGCGACGTCGCCGGCTTCCGCGCGGGTAGGACGCGGGTTTTTGATCATGGAATCGAGCATCTGGGTGGCGGTGATGACCACTTTACGCGCGCGGTTGCATTTCTCGATCATCATCTTCTGGGCGAAGATCACTTCTTCTACCGGGATCTCGACGCCCAGATCGCCACGGGCAACCATGATGCCATCGGACGCTTCGAGGATTTCGTCGAAGTTGTTCAGGCCTTCCTGGTTTTCGATCTTGGAGATGATCTGGATCTGCTCGCCGCCGTGGGCTTTCAGGTGCTCGCGGATCTCCAGCACATCGGAGCGTTTGCGGATGAAGGACGCCGCCACGAAGTCGACGCCTTGCTCGCAGCCGAAGATCAGGTCGCGTTTGTCTTTTTCGGCCAGAGCAGGCAGCTGGATGGACACGCCCGGCAGGTTGACGCCCTTGTTCTCGCCCAGGTCGCCGTTGTTCAGCACCTTGCAAATGACTTCGTTCTCGGTCACGTTGGTGACTTCCATGCCGATCAGGCCGTCGTCAACCAGCACGGTGTTGCCGATCTTCAGGTCGGCGGCGAAGCCGGCGTAGGTGACCGCTACGCGATCGCTGTTGCCGATCACGCTCTGGTCGGTGGTGAAGGTGAAGGTTTGGCCGGCGACCAGCGAGGCGTCTTTACCGCCTTCCAGTTTCATGGTGCGAATTTCCGGGCCTTTGGTATCCAGCAGGATGCCGGCGTTGATACCGGTTTTCGCCATCACGGCGCGCATGTTCTTGATGCGGTTGCCGTGCTCTTCATAGTCGCCGTGAGAGAAGTTGAGACGCATCACGTTCATGCCCGCATTAAGCAGGTTGGTCAGCATTTCTTCCGATTCGGTTTTTGGACCGATGGTACAAACAATTTTGGTCTTTTTCATGGCGGAGTTTTCTACAAGTTGTGATGGATAAAAAAACGAATTTGACCGGCGTTGTTTACGCCGATAGGGAATTTGAGCCGTGCCTGGTGGTGAAAAACATAGTTAAGGATAGGTGACGACAGTTGAAGTGGGGCGGAAAAATTCAGCCCGCGCGGGGGCGCGGAGATGCTGCGCAACGGGGTGAGATCACATCGTGTTGTTATTGCGTTTTCGCAGATCAAGGGCTGAAACCATTCAACTGATAGACGTTGCGCATTATAAAGGCTAAGCGGCGGGAAACAAAATAAAAAACCGCGGCGGTGTGGCGGATATGTCAAAACGGGGGCAAATGTGGCGCAAATGCAACGCGTTGCGCACCGCTTGTTGCGCAAATAACCTTGCTGTAAATATGGCTTAGCGCGTTTGCGGGATTTCCAGCAGCACGCCAGCGCTCAGGCAGAAGCAGCCGCTGGCGACGTTGGCCGGCAGGGTTAGGCTCTCGCCGGCACGTACTATCCGGGTGTCGCCGCCGAGGGTGAACTCGAATTCGCCGGATATCACCCGGGTTTGCCGCGCGTGCGCGGGCTTTTGCAGTTGGCCGAAGGCGCCGGCCTCGAAACGCACTTCCGCCGCCGGCGAACCGTCGCTCATCACGCCTTCACGGCGGGCAAGGCCATTGTCGAGCGGTAAAAAGGCGGTTTTGGCGGTGAAGGTGGTCATGTGGCGTTCCTGATGGCTGATGGCGGTAGTTCGGCGCAATCGACATGAAAAATCGAACGGTCGGGCAGAGACGAAACAACGGGAAGTATAACGCGATAGGGGAAGAGATGAATCAGCAATATGGTGCGTCCGAGTGGACTCGAACCACCGACCCCCACCATGTCAAGGTGGTGCTCTAACCAACTGAGCTACGGACGCACTGCGCTGCTTCTGAAATTTGGTGCGTCCGAGTGGACTCGAACCACCGACCCCCACCATGTCAAGGTGGTGCTCTAACCAACTGAGCTACGGACGCACTGTACTGCTTCTGGAATTTGGTGCGTCCGAGTGGACTCGAACCACCGACCCCCACCATGTCAAGGTGGTGCTCTAACCAACTGAGCTACGGACGCATCTTTTCCTGTCTGTCATGGCTGACAGCGGGGACGAATATTAACGAGCTACCTGCGTGCTGGCAAGGGGAAAAGCGCAATTTTATTCGGTATTTCACGCGATTGCTGAGGTTGTGCGCAGTCCGGCGTTTTTTTCCGCAAACCGCGACCCGGCCGGGGAGGAAACCGGCCGGGCGCGGGTTCAGCGCGTGGATCGCTGCAGAATGACGGCGGTCGGCTGTTTCTGCAGCCAGCGCATGCGCAGCGCCATCATGATGGCGGCGAAGGTCAGGCCGATGATAAAGCCGATCCAGAAACCGCTTGGCCCCATCGCCGGCACCACCGCATCGGTTAACGCCAGCAGATAGCCGCTCGGCAGGCCCAACACCCAATAAGCGATAAAGGTGATGAAGAAGATCGCGCGGGTATCTTTATAACCGCGCAGCACGCCGCTGCCGATCACCTGGACCGAATCCGAGATCTGGTACAGCGCCGCCAGCAGCATCAACTGCGAGGCCATCGCCACCACCGCCGGGCTGTCGTTGTACAGCAGGGCGATCGGTTCGCGGAAAGTGGCGGTAAACAGCGCGGTGCAAACGGCCATGGTGATACCGACGCCGATGGCGGAGTAAGCGGCGACGCGCGCGCCTTCGACCGAACCTTCCCCCAGACGATAACCGACGCGGATGGTGGCGCCGACGCCCAGCGACAGCGGCAGCACGAACATCAGCGCGCTGAAGTTAAGCGCGATCTGGTGGCCGGCGACCGCGACGATCCCGAGCGGCGAAACCAACAGCGCCACCACCGCGAACAGCGTGACTTCGAAGAACAGCGCCAGCGCCACCGGCATGCCGATGCCGATCAGGCGCTTCAGCGCCGCCCAGTCCGGGCTGCCGAGATCGCCTGCCTGTCGCTTGATGTCGCGCTGCGACGGCGCGCGCTTCACGTACCAGCGCATCATCAGGAACATGATCCAGTAGACGCTGCCGGTGGCGACGCCGCAGCCGACGCCACCCAACTCCGGCATGCCGAACTTGCCGTAGATAAAGATGTAGTTGATCGGGATATTCACCAGCAGGCCGAGGAAGCCGATCACCATGCCGGGCTTGGTTTTGGACAGCCCTTCACACTGGTTGCGCATCACCTGGAAGAACAGGTAACCCGGCGCCCCCCACATGATGGCGTGTAGATAACCGACGGCTTTATCCGCCAACTGCGGATCGATGTTGTGCATCATGTCGATGACGAACTTGCAGTTATACAGCACGACGATCAACAGCACGGACACGCCGGAGGCCAGCCAGAAGCCCTGACGCACCTGATGGGCGATGCGATCGCGACGGCCGGCGCCGTTGAGCTGGGCGATCACCGGGGTCAGCGCCAGCAGCAGGCCGTGGCCGAACAAAATGGCCGGCAGCCAGATCGAGGTGCCGACCGCCACCGCCGCCATGTCGGTGGCGCTGTAAGCGCCGGCCATGATGGTATCCACCACGCCCATGGCGGTTTGCGATATTTGCGCGATGATGACCGGGATAGCGAGAGCCAATAAACTACGCGCTTCAATTAAGTACTTCTGCACGCATACACCTTTTCTATTTATATATGTGGGAGGGAGGGCTGCCGCGAGAGGACAACAATTAAAATAGCGGAATTTTGTCAAAAAGATTGTACCTGCTCGGCGCCGTTAAGCAAACGCCGCAGATAAAGAGTTATTAAATGCGCAGCCATTCGTTTTTTGCCGCCGCGGATTTGGTTTTCAGCGCCAACTGGGGCAAACTGCCGGTAGCGTTTTAACCTATTTAGCAAGAAGAGGCACATATGTTCACCGGTATCGTACAAGGCACCGCGCCGTTGGTCGCCATTGATGAGAAACCCAATTTCCGCACCCACGTGATCGAAATGCCTGCCGAGCTGCTGCCGGGGCTGGAGCTGGGCGCGTCGGTGGCGCATAACGGCTGCTGCCTGACCGTCACCGCGGTAGAAGGCAACCGCGTCAGCTTTGATTTGATCAAGGAAACGCTGCGCCTGACCAACCTCGGCGATCTGGCGCTGGGCGACATCGTCAATATCGAGCGCGCGGCGAAATTCAATGATGAAATTGGCGGTCATTTGATGTCCGGCCATATTATCTGCACGGCGGAAGTGGCCAAAATTTATACCTCGGAAAATAACCGCCAGGTATGGCTGCGCATGCCGAATGCGGAATTGATGAAATATGTGCTGCACAAAGGTTTCATCGGCATCGACGGCATTAGCCTGACCATCGGTGAAGTGGTGAATAACCGTTTCTGCGTGCACCTGATCCCGGAAACGCTGGATCGCACCACGCTGGGTAAGAAACGCCTCGGCGACAAGGTGAACATCGAGATCGATCCGCAAACGCAGGCGGTGGTGGACACCGTCGAGCGCGTGCTGGCCAATCGGGAAGTGACGTTGGCCGCGGCGATGGCGCCGGCGCACAAAGACTGACAGCGATTCTGGCGTGACCGCCGGCATCGAATCATAAGCAGAGAGGAGAAACGCGTGAAGTTTTATGGGAAAACGTTGTTGTTAACCGCGTTGCTGGCGCTGAGCGCCTGCAGCAGTTCGCCTGAGCAGGGCGCTGGCGCTCAAATGGCCGATGCGGACGATACCTGTGGCGCATCGCAGTATCAAAACTTCGTCGGCAAACCGATGACCTCGTTGGAAGGCGTGCGGATCGACGCCAAGGTGCGAGCGATTCCGTACAACTCTGCCGTCACCATGGATTTCAACCTGCGCCGCCTGAACTTCCTTGGCGACAGCGACGATAAAATCATCCGCGTTTACTGCGGCTAAGCCGCCTGGTTAGAAAGAACAAAAAAGCCCCGGCGATGAGGTTGCCGGGGCTTTTTTTATTAGGGGGAGCGTTCAGCGTGCGACGCGGATGCCGCCTTCCACGCCTTTCGGGCTGAACACCACCTGCCATAGCTGCAGATCGCGCGCCCGGAACGCGCCGGCGCAGGCGTTCAGATAATAGCTGAACATCCGTTCGAAGCGCTCGGAATAGCGCTCGGCGAGCTGCGGCCACGCCTGTTTGAAGCGCTCGAACCAGGCCATCAGCGTGCGATCGTAGTCGGCGCCGATGTTGTGCCAGTCTTCCATCACGAAATGGCCTTCGCTGGCCTCGGCGATATGTCTCACGGAGGGCAGGCAGCCGTTCGGGAAGATATATTTGTTGATCCAGGGATCGACGTTCATGTCGGTCTTGTTGGAGCCGATGGTGTGCAGCAGGAACAGGCCGTGCGGCGCCAGATTGCGCTCCACCACGTCGAAATAGGTGCGGTAGTTTTTCGGCCCGACATGCTCGAACATGCCAACGGACACAATGCGATCGAACTGCTGATGCAGATCGCGATAATCCTGCAACAGGATCTGCACATCCAGCCCGGCGCAGCGCGCCTGAGCCAGCTTCTGCTGTTCGGCGGAAATGGTCACGCCGACCACCGACACGCCGTAATTTTTCGCCGCATAGGCGGAAAGGCCGCCCCAGCCGCAGCCGATGTCCAGCAAACGCATGCCCGGCTGCAGCTGCAGTTTCTCGCAGATCATCCGCAGCTTGGCTTCCTGCGCTTCCTCCAGCGTGGTGGCGTCTTTCCAGTAGCCGCAGGAATATTGCATGTAAGGATCGAGCATCAGGGTAAACAGATCGTTGCCAAGATCGTAATGCTCTTTGCCGACGATCCAGGCGCGCTTTTTCGATTGCAGATTGGTCAAGCGCGCGGCGGCGATACGCAGGGTATCTTTCAGGTGGTGGGGGAGTTTCTTCTCCAGCCCGGCGCTGACCACGCGCTGAAAGAACATATCCAGCCGCTCGCACTCCCACCAACCGTCCATATAGCTTTCGCCCAGGCCCAGTGACCCTTGCTGCAAAACGCGTTTAAAGAATTCGGGATTTTTAACCTGAATATCGAAAGGGCGCGATCCGTTGATTTCGATACCGGCCAGACCGAGCATTTCGTGCGCGATACGGTACCACTGGTTATCCTGGATGCTCAGATCTTCTATACACGATGAACTCATAGCTTCTCCATCACCTTCTTCTGACTGATGACCCGTTAGGAAACAGCTTAGACAATTTCTGCGGGTGCATACGTATACCAACGGGAAATAAGCCCGCGGCGTCTGATATCCGACTATGAACAGAGGAAATTTAAAGAAACGGCCCGGCGCAAACGGCGCAGGATAAACGCCTCTTTAAAAAAAGAGTGTGACGCAAGGCGCGTACACAATAGCTGATTGAGATATAGAGATTATAAGGTGTTACTTTACAAGGTTGTTTTTGAGTATAGGCGTGCCGAGGCGTTGACTCAACTGTAAATCGCACTCGGCACGCATATTCTTTAAGTGATTATTAATCTTGGTAATTATGACGCTGAGTTAGCATGTTCCCGCTGTGCCTTTTGCTGCGCATCGGCCGCTTTTCCCCGCTGCAGGAAATAACCCAGTGCGGCCAGGACTACCGTAGATACCATCACCGTCACCGTTGCCAACAGCGGCTGGGCAATAAACGCCGACACCAGCATGCTTGCCACAAAACACAGCCCCAATTGCAGCGTATTTTGCAGCGCGGCGGCTTTACCGCTGCTTTCCGGGAATGGCATCAGCGCATTCGCCACCATGATCGGGTAGCCGGCGCCGTTGACCAGCGCCATGACGCAGAACGGGATCAGCAGCGTGGTGAGCGTCGGATTGGTCAGGGTCGCCACCAGATACAGGGCCACCATGCTGACAGCATAAGCTACCAGCAGCCACGGCAGCAGGGTTTTGCCATTGATGCGCTTGAGCGCGGCGCGGCAGCCATAGCCCCCCAACAGGAAAGCCAGCGTCTGCGGCACATAGCTCAGACCGATGTCGCTCGGGCCGTAGCCCATATCACCGAGGATGAACGGCGAGCCGGTCAGCCAGGCAAAGAAGCCGGCCGAGCAGGCGGCGTACATAGCGACGTTGCCGCTGAACACCGGGGATTTCAATAATTGCCAAAAACTGACGCCGCTTTTTGGCGCATCGGCGGCGGGTTGCGTTTTGGCGCGATCTTTGAGCAGCAACGTCGGCAGCAGCAGCAGGGCGGTGATGGCCAACAGCACGGCGAAGATCGCGCGCCAGCTGGCGTGGTTCAGCAGCCAGGCGCCAAGCAGCGGCGCCAACGCCGGCGACAGCGCCACCAGCGGCATGATGGTGGCGAATACGCGGTTGGCCTGGCCTTCGCGATAGCGGTCGACCACCAGCGCTTGCCAGATGGCGGCGGCGGAACAGACGCCGACGGCCTGAATAAAGCGCAGTATCCAGAGCTGCACGGCATTTTCCACCCACAGCATGCCCAGGCAGCCGAGCGCGAACAGCGACAGGCCAATCAATAATACCGGTTTGCGGCCCAGTCGGTCGGAGAGCGGCCCCCACAGCAACTGCGCGAAGGCGAAGCCGGCCAGAAAGATGCTCAGGCTGGCGCTGACCGCGCCGGCGGAAATTTGCAGTTCCTCCCGCATGGCGCCGAAGGCGGGCAGGTACATATCGGTCGCCAGATAACCCAGCATGCTCAGGCCGGCGAGGTAGAACATAAAACCAAAGGAATTTCGCATGGTATTTCTCGTTAATATTTTAGTGTCGCAGGTTTTTAGCGCCGGCCAGTGTATCCGGCTGGATCTCTGCTTGTGAAACGGTAATATTTGCAAAGTGCTGTTAAAAAAATTGAAGGCAAAGCGATGTGGTCTGAATATTCTCTTGAAGTTGTTGACGCGGTGGCGCGCACCGGCAGTTTCAGCGCGGCGGCGCAGGAGCTGCACCGGGTACCGTCGGCGGTGAGCTATACCGTGCGGCAACTGGAACAATGGCTGGCGGTGCCGCTGTTTGAGCGGCGTCACCGTGATGTGGAGTTGACGCCGGCCGGCGCGCTGTTTATCAAGGATGCGCGAGTTGTTATCAAAAAAATGCTCGACACCCGCCGCCACTGTCAACAGGTGGCCAACGGGTGGCGCGGCCAGCTGAATATCGCAGTCGACATCATCGTCAAACCGCAGCGCAGCCGCCAGCTGGTGCTGGATTTCTACCGCCATTTCCCCGACGTTGAACTGATGCTGCAACCCGAGGTGTTCAACGGCGTGTGGGATGCGTTGGTGGACGGCAGGGTGGACATGGCGATCGGCGCCACGCGCGCGGTGCCGGTCGGCGGCGGCTTCGCTTTCCGCGACATGGGGGATATGAACTGGCTGTGCGTAGTCAGCCCACAGCATCCGTTGGCGCAGCTGGCAGGGCCATTGAATGACGATCGGTTGAGGCCATACCCTGCGCTTTGTCTGGAAGACACCTCGCGCAATCTGCCCAAGCGCGTCACCTGGACGCTGGATAACCAGCGGCGGCTGGTGGTGCCGGACTGGACCTCGGCGCTCGACTGTTTGTGCGCCGGATTGTGCGTCGGCATGATGCCGGCGCATCTGGCGCTGCCGCTGGTGCAGCGCGGTGAGCTGAAGGCGTTGCAGTTGCAGCAGCCGTTTCCCGCCAGCCCCTGCTGCCTGACCTGGCAACAGGATAAACCGTCACCGGCGATGAGCTGGCTGCTGGCGTATTTGGGCGATGGCGAGACGCTGAATCAGGAGTGGCTGAGTGAGGCGGCACCGGAAGCCGCGCAGGCCTCCGGCAGGGAAGATGATCAGCGGCGGTAGTCGATGAACGGACCATCGGCGACCGAACGGCGTTCGACCAGCTTCGGATGCACTTCGATCACCTGCGATTCTTCGCGCTTGCTGATGATGCGATCCAGCAGCATGGTGAAGGCCATTTCTCCCAGGCGTTCTTTCGGCTGGTGAATGGTGGTCAGCGCCGGGGTGAAGTAGCGGGCGTTGCGCACGTTGTCATAGCCGATCACGGAAATATCCTGCGGCACTCGCAGCCCCAGCTCGTCAGCGGCGCAGATGGCGCCCATCGCCATGATGTCGCCGCCGCAAAATACCGCGGTCGGCCGCTGTTTTTGCGACAGGATTTGGTGCATCGCCTTGTAGCCGGACTCCGGCTCGAAGTCACCCTGGACGATCCACTCTTCGCGAATGTCGATATGCGCTTCCTGCAGCGCCTTCATAAAGCCCTGATGACGGCCGCCACCGGTGTTGCGCGACAGCTGGCCCGGGATGGCGCCGATATCGCGGTGGCCGCGCTCGATCAGGTAACGGCCGGCCAGATAGCCGCCTTCGAACGCGTTATCGATGATGGTGTCGGTGAAGTCGCCGCGCGCGGCGCCCCAGTCCATCACCACCATCGGGATATTACGGTAGTCCTCCAGCATGCCCAGCAGTTGATCCGGGTATTCGGAACACATGACCAGCAGGCCGTCGACGCGCTTTTGCGCCAGCATCGCCAGGTAGGCGCGCTGCTTGTCCAGATTGTTGTGCGAGTTGCACAGGATCAGGGTGTAACCTTTGCTGTAGCAGCTGTTTTCCACCGCCTCGATCACTTCGGCAAAATAGGGCGCTTCGCTCGAGGTGGCCAGCAGGCCGATCGACTTGGTGTGATTGACTTTCAGGCTGCGCGCCACGGCGCTCGGCGAGTAGTGCAGCTCTTTGATGGCGGCCCACACGGCCGCTTTGGTCTCTTCGGCGACGAAACGAGTCTTATTGATGACGTGCGAAACGGTGGTGGTGGAAACGCCCGCGCGTTTGGCCACATCTTTAATCGTTGCCATGTAAGGAATGACTCCTGAACTCACATGTTTACAGCATGTAAGTGTGATGTTAATCGTTTGCCTACGTAGATCCTTCTCCAGAGAAGCGAAAACTGAGTTTTTAGTGTGTTGAAGTCTTCAGCGCTTAATCAGGAGGGGCATGGATGCCGGTACGCAGTTGTGAACTGCGAATTTTGTCGCATATTGAACAAAAGTGGAAGAGGTAATCGAGATTATAAACCGGGAAATGATAACAAGATTTTATCGGCGAACTGTGGGAAAATGATTTGACGTACTAATTGTGCGCCTTTTATCCTTAGGAAAGCCCATTTTAAAGGAGTTGTCATGGATACCGATCTGAAGATGTCTCTGTTCACTACCGTCGGCGCGTTGGCGATGATCATCGCTTTCAGCTTTGTCGCCGCGTTGAACTGATTTCCCGCCAGTTTAAAAAAGGCGCAGCCAAGCTGCGCCTCATCACTTAGGCAAGGCCTGCGCTTACGCCAGGTTTTCCGCCGCGAAGGTCCAGTTGACCAACGCCCAGAAGTTTTCCAGGTATTTTGGACGCGCATTGCGGTAATCGATGTAATACGCGTGTTCCCACACGTCAACGGTCAGCAGCGGTTTATCTTCACCGGTCAGCGGAGTTGCCGCGTTGGAGGTGTTGACGATCGCCAGCGCGCCGTCCGGTTTTTTCACCAGCCAGGTCCAGCCGGCGCCGAAGTTTTTCACGGCGGCATCGGTGAACTGTTCTTTGAACGCAGCGAAAGAGCCGAAGGATTTGACGATCGCGGCCGCCAGTTCGCCCTGCGGTTCACCGCCGCCCTGTGGCGACAGGCAGTGCCAGTAGAAGGTGTGGTTCCACACCTGCGCGGCGTTGTTAAACACGCCGCCGTTGGAGGTCTTGATGATCTCTTCGAGCGATTTGCCCTCGAACTCGCTGCCTTTCACCAGGTTGTTCAGGTTAACTACGTAGGTATTGTGGTGTTTGCCGTAGTGGTATTCCAGGGTCTCGGCGGAGATGTGCGGCTCGAGCGCGTTTTTCTCATACGGTAATGCAGGTAATTCAAACGACATTGCTTCCTCCTTTACAGCGCCACTTTTTTCCCGCCGAGGCGGGAGCCAGATGGGCCGTTTTTTATTGTGGTCATTCAATCTTAACAATTTTCATCATAAAAAACAGGAGGAAAAGCGAGAAATGCGCGTGGGAGAGTGCGATGGGCGATAGCTTGAGCAGGCGGTTGCGACCGGGGCCGCAACCGCGCAGAACAGGGAATTAACGGATGGTTTTCGGCGTCACTACGCGGCGTGCGCCGATGTAGTGGTTCTGCCAATAGTCGTTGTCGAGCTGGCTGATGCGGATCTCTTCACCGGTGCGCGGCGACTGGATGAATTTGCCGTTGCCGAGATAGACGCCGACATGGTCCGCCACGCCGCGGTTGTTGATGCGGAAGAACACCAAATCGCCGCTTTCCAGTTCGCTTTTCTTGATCGGCGCCGCGTCTCGCAGGTGATACATTTCGTTGGCGGTGCGCGGCATCTTGATTTTCACCACGTCTTTATAGGCGTAATAGATAAGTCCGCTGCAGTCGAAGCCGGTGCGCGGCGAGCTGCCGCCCCAGCGGTAAGGTTTGCCCATCTGATCCATCAGCTTGGCCATCGCGGTCTGCTTGGCGTGCTGGTAACGCTTTTTGTGCGCCGGGCTGAGTTTCAACGGTTTTTCATCACGCGCCAGCTTGGCGGTAGCCATACCGGCGTCGCGGTGGCGGCCATAGCCTTTTTTATAGCCCTTTTTCGGCGGGGTGACTTTAATTTTGGCGATTTTCTGCGCTTTGGCCTTGGGTTTGGCGCTGACGATCTTTTTCGCGCTTTTCTCGCTTTTGACCTTGGCGGTCCTGGTTTTTTTCTCGGGGGCCGTCACTTTGGCTTTTTTGGCGGCTTTATCCGCTTTCTTTTTTCTGCGGTCATCGGGCCGCGCTTCATTAGCATGGCTTTTACGCTGCTCGGCGGCAACGCGCGCCTGTGGCGCAGCGTGCGCCAAATTGAATAAGAGCTGCGTAAACAGCAGCGCAAAGAGCGTAAGAATTAAACGCATGTCGACGTCACCAACCTTGGCCCCGAAACGGATATCGAAAGAGTTACAGTATTCCCGAACTTCGCCATATAAAACAGCGAAGAACTCATAAATAATAATCCATATTGTGAGAAAACGTTAATGACATTTTTTTTGGTTTAAAATCAGCCTGTTGATGTATAAAAAAGCGCCAGGCGACGGTGGCGGATATAATTAAGCCGCGCCGTCATCGCGGCGCAATATATTAGTGAAATGGTCGGATTAAAAATGTTATTCTCAACGTATGTTTTGACCGGAATGACGTGGCCGGTGAAACGCGATCGGCGGCGGGCGAATATCCTTGCAAAAGATGGCGTTTTCTTGCGACTGTTCCAGCCGCTACAATAGCCCGCGTGATGCATGTTGTAGCCATGAAATGTGGCTTGAGGAAGCAATAAATGACGACGACACTTGAAAAAATTCAGCACCAGATCGCTGAAAACCCGATTCTGCTGTACATGAAAGGTTCGCCAAAGCTGCCGAGCTGCGGCTTTTCCGCGCAGGCTGTGCAAGCGCTGTCCGCCTGCGGCGAGCGTTTCGCCTACGTGGACATTTTGCAGAACCCGGACATTCGCGCCGAGCTGCCAAAATACGCCAACTGGCCGACGTTCCCGCAGCTGTGGGTAGATGGTGAGCTGGTTGGCGGTTGCGATATCATCATCGAGATGTATCAGCGCGGCGAACTGCAGCAGCTGATCAAAGAAACGGCAGAAAAGTATAAAGCGCAAGAAGACCAGCAGTCTTAATCGACGGACTTGCGATTATCGCGTAACGGGCGGCGCCAGTGCAAACTGGGCCGCCTTTTTTGTTGATTTTATTCGGCGAGATCGCCGGCGGGCAGCGGCCAGCCGCCGAGACGTTTCCAGCGGTTAACCAGCTCGCAAAACAGCAGTGCGGTTTGCTCGGTGTCGTACAGCGCAGAGTGCGCCTGGCTGCTGTCGAACGGCATACCGGCCGCGATACAGGCTTTCGCCAACACCGTTTGGCCCAGCACCAGGCCGCTCAGCGCGGCGGTGTCGAAGGTGGCGAACGGATGGAACGGGTTGCGCTTCAGGCCGGCACGTTCGGCCGCGGCCATCAGGAAGCTGTGATCGAAGTTGGCGTTGTGCGCCACGATAATGGCCCGGTTGCACCCGCGATCCTTGAGCCCTTTGCGCACCGCTTTGAAAATGGCGTGCAGCGCGTCGTATTCGCTGACCGCGCCGCGCAACGGGTTGTGCGGATCGATGCCGTTAAACGCCAGCGCTTCCGGCTGCAGGTTGGCGCCCTCGAAAGGCTCCACGTGGAAGTGCAGGGTCTCGTCCCGCTGCAGCCAGCCATCTTCATCCATTTTCAGCGTGACGGCGGCGATCTCCAGCAACGCATCGGTATTGGCGTTGAAGCCGGCGGTTTCAACATCTATTACTACGGGATAAAACCCACGAAAACGACCACTCAGGGCGTTAAGATCACTTTTTTCGGCCATCAGTTTCTTATCTTCATCGAATGCAGCGCGCATTATGGCAAATTTTGCGCCTGGTTGCAGGCGCTATCGCGCGGAGAATCAGCAGGGCGCCAGCGCGCCCTGAAGGGGAGGCTTAGTGGCCGAGGCCCTGACCGGCGTGTTTGTTTTCGATCAGCTCAATTTTGTAGCCGTCCGGATCTTCGACGAAGGCGATGACCGTGGTGCCGCCCTTCACCGGGCCGGCTTCGCGGGTGACTTTGCCGCCTGCGCGACGGATGCTGTCGCAGGTGGCGGCAACGTCGTCCACGCCCAGCGCCAGGTGGCCGAAGGCGGTGCCCATGTCGTAGCTGTCGGTACCCCAGTTATAGGTCAGTTCGATAACCGCGCCTTCGCTCTCTTCCGTATAGCCGACGAAAGCCAGGGAGTATTTGTACTCCGGGTTTTCGCTGGTGCGCAGCAGGCGCATGCCTAATACCTTGGTGTAGAAGTCGATGGCGCGTTGCAGGTCACCGACGCGGATCATGGTATGGAGTAAGCGCATAATTCCTCTGAATTGACTGTGCCGTGGCAGACGGCGGGTGGATTGAAGCACAAGCGAGTATAGCCTTGTCCCGCAAGGGAATTCAACGTAACGAGTTGGTGACAATGTCACTTTATGGTCTCGCGTCGCGGGTGTCTAAATATTGATCGAGCGTACCGATCGATACAGAGTAATTGATCTGCACAATCAATTATCTATTCCAGCGGCGATCGTGTAAAAATCGAACGGCAATAAAGATCAACACCAGGGAACACCGGCCCGCCTCGAGCGGGCCTTTTTGCGCGCGACGCATAAAAAAAACGGCCATGCGATTGCGTGGCCGTTGGAGTCAGGACGGGTTACTTCGCCAGAAACGGATAGTCGGTATAGCCTTCGGCGCCGCCGCCGTAGAAGGTTTCCGGCTTAGGTTCGTTCAGCGGGGCGTGCTGACGGAAACGCTCTACCAGATCCGGGTTGGCGATGTAGCTGCGGCCGAAGGCCACCGCGTCGATAAAACCTTTTTCGATCAACGCTTCGGCTTTTTCAGCGGTGTAGGCGCCGGCGCCGACGATCACCCCTTTAAAGTGGGCGCGCACCGAGTCGCGGAAGGCGTCGGAATACGGTTTGCCGCCGGCCCAGTCCGGTTCGGAGATGTGCAGGTAAGCGATGTTGCGCTTATTCAGCTCTTCCACCAGATACAGCGCCGCTTCTTCCTGATCTTCACCGTTGTCCAGCCCGTTGAACGGCCCCAGCGGCGAGATGCGGATACCGATGTGTTCGGAACCCCATTCGGCGATGGTGGCGTCGACCACTTCCAACGTCAGGCGGGTGCGATTCTCGATGCTGCCGCCGTATTGATCGGTGCGTTGGTTGGAAGCCGGTGACATGAACTGGTGCAGCAGATAGCCGTGGGCAGCATGCAGCTCGATGAAGTCGAAGCCGGCTTCGCGCGCGTTAGCGGTTGCCTGGCGGAAATCGTTGATGATGCCCGGGATCTCGCTGGTTTCCAGCGCGCGCGGTGTGGAGGTCGGTACGCGCACCCAGGCGCCGGTTTCATCTCGCACGGTGGTGCGGGTTTCGGCGTTGATTGCCGAAGGCGCGACCGGCGCTTGTCCGCCCGGCTGCAGGCTGGCGTGGGAGATGCGGCCTACATGCCACAGCTGTACGGCGATGTGGCCGTTTTTGTCGTGTACCGCCTGCGTGATGTGTTTCCACGCGGCGATCTGTTCCGGGGTATGCAGGCCCGGCGCGCCGGCGTAGCCTTTCGCCTGGAAGGAGATCTGCGTCGCTTCGGTCACGATCAGGCCGGCGCCGGCGCGCTGCGCATAGTATTCCGCCATCAGTGGCGTAGGAATATCGCCCGGTTCGATGCTGCGCAGACGCGTCAGCGGAGCCATAAACACGCGGTTGGGCAGGGTGACGGCGCCAACCTTCAGCGGAGAGAGCAATTTTTCAGTCTTCATAGTGCATCCTGTATTTAATAGACCGGTCGTCTAGTGATGGGCGATAAAAAAACACGAACTGCATTTTTCACGAAAAAAGACGGTTGTCGTTACCGTTGCGGCGGGCGCAGCAGCAACTCGATGCTTTCCAGCGCGCTGGTTAACGGCGCCAGCGAATGACGGATCTTGGCGCGCAGCGAGGCACCGAGCCACAGTGAATACAGCGTTTCTGCGGTCGCCGCCGGGCTCATGGCCACCGACAGCGAGCCCTCGGCGATACCGCGCTCGATGGCCTCCTGCAGATGGCCGATCACGCGAGCGGTGCCCGTTTCCAGCGCATGGCGCATCGGTTCCGACAGATCGCTCACCTCGGCGGAAAGTTTCACCGCCAGGCAGGCGTTGTGGCATTCGCTGCGGCAGTGGTAGCTGATAGCCTGGGCGTAATAGCCGAGCAGCTGATGGCGGGCATCGCCGCGTCTGTCGGCAAACAGCGCCTGCATTTCTGCATCATAATGCGCGAAATAGCGCTGCAGCATCGCTTCGCCGAAGGCTTCCTTCGAGCGAAAATAGTGGTAGAACGAGCCTTTCGGCACGCCCGCGGTGGCCAGCAGTTCACTCAGCCCCATGCCGGTAAAGCCCAGGCGCAGGCTGAGGGTTTCGCCGGTGGCGAGCAGATGTTCACGTGTATCCACGTTGCAATGCGTTGATTTGGTCATCATGGTGCCGAGCATAATAGACCGATTGGTCTAGGTCAATGGGAATAAAAAAACCGGCGCACAAAACGCCGGTTTGTCTGCAAGACATTGTGCCTCAGCGGCACGCGGAAGTTAAGCGCTACGCCGCGTTGCGGCAACGCTGCAGGATATCCAACTGGGATTGATATTCGCGGGTCTGTACGTTCAGCATGCCCAACAGGGTGTGGAACAGGTTGTCCTGTGAAACCTCGTCCTTTTCCGCCAACGTATTCAGACACTGGCGATCGATGTCGAAATTGCGCTGATAGTCGGCCGACATCCACATCAGGAAAGGCACGTGCGTTTGTTGGCTTGGCGCGAAGACATAAGGCGTGCCGTGCAGATACATGCCGTTCTCCCCCAGCGATTCGCCGTGATCGGACAAATAGACCAGCGCGGTATTGAACCGATCGTCATACTGCCGCAGCAACTTGATGGTGGCATCGAGCATCGCGTCGGTATACAGGATTGAGTTGTCGTAGGTGTTCACCAACTGTTCATGGCTGCAATCCTGGATCTGATTACTGTTGCAGGTCGGTGAAAACGCCTGGAACTCTGGCGTGCTGCGGCGATAGTAAGCCGGGCCGTGGCTGCCCATCTGGTGCAGCACGATCACACCATCGTCTTTCAGGCTATTGATGTAGTCGTTCAGCTTGTACAGCAGCACGTTGTCCATGCAAACCTCGCCGTCACAGTCCTGCGGCAGTTTCAGCTTGGTCATGTCGATGTGCGGCACCCGGTCGCAGGCGCCTTTGCAGCCGCCGTCGTTATCGCGCCACAGCACATTGACGCCGGCATGCGCCAGCACGTCGAGCATGCCTTCCTGGTGCGTCGCCTGAGTCGCGTCGTACTCCTTGCGTGGCATGTTGGAGAACATGCAGGGCACGGAGATCGCCGTTTCGGTGCCGCAGGAACTGGCGTTCTTGAAGTAGACCACGTCGTCCTGCTTCAGGCGCGGGTTGGTTTCGCGCCCGTAACCGCCGAGGGAGAAGTTTTCGGCGCGGGCGGTTTCGCCCACGACCAGGATCACCAGCGTTTTCTTGGTCTGCCTGGCGATCAGCGGCCCTTTACGCGCATCTTCGCCGATCTTGACCAGCGGCAGATTGCGGGTGAAGTAACGCTGTTCGGTAAACTTGATGGTGCCGGCCACGAAGTTGGAAGGCGTCAACATCTTCACCACGCTTTTATTGTTGCGGATCAGCGAAGCGTAGTCTTTGTAGAACAGCGCGGCGACGATCAGGATCACTACCAACGACAGCATGACGTTGGCGGCGCGCAGCCCGACCATGTACCACCAGGGGCGAGTCTGGCGAATTTGGGTGAAGCAGACCGCCACCGCCGGCAGAATGCCGAGCAGCGCCAGCCACAATCCCATGCGCGGCGTCAGCAGCGCGGTCGCCTCCTGGGGGTTGGTTTCGAAGGCGTTTTGCATCATGTTGCCATCGATCACCACACCATAGCTGAACATGAAATAGTTGGCTGCGGCGCTGCCGAGCAAGAAAAAGATGATCAACGGCTTACGCAGGTAGGGCACGGTCAATACGCTGAAGATAATATTCAGCGCACAAAAGATCACCACCGGCATGCTGGCCGCGAAAATCACGCTGTGGACGCTATCGAAGGTGATATACGACCAGGCGCGATGCAGGAATAACGCGTTTTGAAACAGAGTGAAGAACAGGGCGGCGGCGAGGGTAAAACCGAGGCTGTTGCACTGTAAGCGTTGACGTAACCACATTGCCAATGTCGGGATCCTGAAAGTAGATAATGTCGTGAAATCTACCGGATGAAACTTAAGAAAACCTTAGAAATTCAGAATACTGGCGACGGAGAATACGTGAAAACCGCCAGGCCGAGCGGCCTGGCGGCAGGGCAGTTTAGTAGGCGGCGGTGAATTGTGCGCGAATAAACTGAGGTTTTTCAATCTCATCAACGATAGCGACTGCCAGATCTTCCACCGAAATGCTGGCCGGCGCTTCGCCGTTCATCAGCAGTTGCGTGGTGCCGAGGCGGAACTGGCCAGTGCGTTTGCCCGGCTCCAGCAGGGCGGCCGGCGAAAGATAGGTCCAGTCGAGTGCCGACTCGTTACGCAGTTTGTTGCGCAGATCGCGCACCGCCTGCGCGCCGGGGCGGATATTTTCCGGGAACTGCGGCGTATCCACCAGTTCAACGCCCGGCGCCACTTCCAGGCTGCCGGCTCCGCCGACCACCAACAGGCGTTTGACGCCGGCCTGCTCGACCGCGGTGAGGATTTGCTGGGCGCCGCGGGTGGTTTTCTCATACAGGTTGTCTTCGCCCCAGCCTGGGTTGTAGGCGCTGATCACCGCGTCCTGGCCGCGCAATTGTCCCGCCAGCCAGGCGGTGTCGGCGACGTCGCCCAGTGCGACAGTCAGATTGGCGTGCTCCGGCAAATCTTTTTTCTGGCGCGCGATTGCCGTCACCTGAATACCGCGAGCCAGCGCTTCATCCACCACGCGGCGGCCAACAAAACCGGTTGCTCCAATAATGGCTACTTTCATCTGTATGCTCCTTCGGGGATAGGTTCAGTATCGTGAGGCAGGCCGATGTGCCTGCCGCGTGGTTTCTACTCTAGTCCTTAACAATAGCCGTGATTAGTGCCATATTCATGCTTTCTTGATTAAGTAAAACTTCATAATCGTGGATAAACTCAATCGAATGGCGGTATTCGCCACCGTGGTGGCGGAGGGCTCGCTGGCCGGTGCGGCGCGGCGTCTGGGCATGACGCCGTCGGCGGTCAGCCAGCACATGCGCTCGCTGGAGAAGGCGCTTGGGGTGCCGTTGCTGCATCGTTCCACCCGCCGTCTGGCGCTGACCGAGGCGGGAGCGGCGTTCTATCCCGGCTGCGAGGCGATGCTGCAACAGGCGCTGCAGGCGGAGCAGCGGTTGGCTGAGCTGCGGGATACGCTGGTGGGTGAGCTGCGCATCGCCACCCCGGTCGGCATCGGCGGCCGCTCGTTGGCGGAGGCGCTGTCGCCGCTGTTGCAGGCGCATCCCAAGCTCACGCTGCGCGTGCTGGCGGACGATCGCATCGTCGATATGATAGAACAACGGGTCGACATTGCGCTGCGGGCCAACCGGCAGCTGGCGGACGCCAATATGATCGCGCATCCGCTGACGGCGTGGCCGATGGTGCTGTGCGCCGCACCGCGCTACCTCAGCCAGCATGGGGTGCCGGAAAAACCGCAGGATTTGGTACAGCACCGTTGGATTTCCAGCGGCTACAGCGGGGCGCATCTGGATTTGCTGCACCAGTCCGGCCAGCAGGTCAAGCTGCGGCTGGCGGAAGGACAGATCGTCAGCGAGAGCATGAACGTGATGCGCGCCTTTACCCGCGCCGGGCTGGGCATTTCCGCTCAGCCGCTGTATGAAATTGGCGACGAACTGCAGCGCGGCGAGCTGTTGCTGCTGTTGCCGGAGTGGCGGCCGGCGGCGCTCCGGCTGCACGCGCTGACGCTCGAACGCAATGTGCCGGAAAAAAGCCGCCAGGCGCTGCGCTATTTGCGCGACTATTTTCGCCGCAATGGCGAAAAGGGACTTGCCAGCGGCGGCGATGGCGTCTTCAATTAGCAAGAGAACGCAGGAGGAGCCTCGTGGCGCAGCAGCTTGAGTTTTTCGACATCCCCAGCCCGTGTCGCGGCATTTGCCAGGCCGACGATCGTGGATTCTGCCGTGGCTGCCTGCGCAGCCGCGAGGAGCGTTTCGGCTGGATGAACATGAGCGATGCGCAAAAGCGCGAGGTGCTGCGCCTGTGCCGTCAACGCTTCCTGCGGCTGCAGCGCGCCAATAAAGCGCCCGACGAGCCGCTGCCGGAGCAACCGTCGCTGTTTTAACCTTTCCTGATCTGCCGCACGTTCGTGTGGCTTACCGCTTCCCTGTGCCTCACCGGCTTGTGTATGCTGGCTGACAACTAATGTCATGAGGTTTTCGCAATGGTAGAACGTATTCGTCTCGCGCCGCAGGGGCCTGAATTTTCCCGCATGATTTGCGGTTACTGGCGGTTGATGGAGTGGGGCATGTCGCCGCAGCAACTGCTGACGTTCATCGAACAGCATGTCGAACTGGGCGTCACCACCGCCGATCACGCCGATATCTACGGCGGCTATGCCTGCGAACAGGCGTTCGGCGACGCGCTGCGCCTGAAGCCGGCGTTGCGTCAGTCGCTGGAATTGGTGACCAAGTGCGGCATCGCCACCACCGCCAAGCCCGGCAACCCGATCGGCCACTACATCACCGACCGCGATCATATCGTGCAGAGCGCGGAACAGTCGCTGCGCCATCTGCATACCGATTACCTCGATCTGCTGCTGATTCACCGCCCGGATCCGTTGATGGACGCTGACGACGTAGCCGAAGCCTTCGTTGCGTTGCACAAAAGCGGCAAGGTGCGCCATTTCGGCGTCTCCAACTTTACGCCCGCGCAGTTCCAACTGCTGCAGTCGCGTCTGCCGTTCACGCTGGCGACCAACCAGGTGGAGATCTCGCCGATTCACCAACCGGCCATTCTCGACGGCACGCTTGACCAGTGCCAGCAACTGCGCATCAAGCCGATGGCCTGGTCCTGCCTGGGCGGCGGGCGCCTGTTCAACGACGCCGAGTTTCAGCCGCTGCGCGACGAGCTGCAGCGGGTGGCGCAAGAGATCGGCGCGGAGACCATCGAGCAGGTGGTGTACGCCTGGGTGATGCGCCTGCCGTCGTCACCGTTGCCAATCATCGGCTCCGGCAAGATTGAGCGGGTGCGTTCGGCGCTCAAGGCGCAGAAACTGGTGCTGAGCCGCCAGCAGTGGTTCCGCATTCGCAAGGCGGCGCTGGGGTATGACGTGCCTTAAGGCGGGCAGAAAGAGGAAAGCCGGGCGGCGAAAGCGCCCGGCTTTTTTTATGCCGATGCTTAGGCCAACACCACCTGATCGGTGCTGAAGTGATCGAGCGAGACGCCGATCAGCGTGACCTGGCTGTGGCCGAAGGCCAGCACCAGATCGTCGTTTTGCTGCGTGGCGTAATCGCGGATATTGCCGCTGGCGCCTTCGGTGCCGATAAACAC
This sequence comes from Serratia sp. JKS296, assembly GCF_900215445.1. NCBI lineage: Bacteria > Pseudomonadati > Pseudomonadota > Gammaproteobacteria > Enterobacterales > Yersiniaceae > Serratia > Serratia sp. JKS296. Next base: position 2,760,912 of record NZ_OCMX01000001.1, on the reverse strand, counting down.
CAGTTTATCGCTGGCGTTGAAGCCATACAGCTGATCGCGGCCGAAATCGCCGCTGAACAGGAAGGTGTTGCCGTTGCCGACGCCCTTCAGAATGTCATCGCCGCTGCCGCCGACGAAGGTCAGGTTGCCGCCGGCGTGGCCGATCAGCGTGTCGTTGCCGGCGTTGCCGAACAGCCAGGCGTCGTGGCTGCGGGCCTGCAGGACGTCATCGCCGTCACCGCCGGTGGCGGCGGCGGCATAGGCTTTGAGGCCTGAGTCCGATTTCAATCCGGCGGCGGTTACCTGATGATCCACTTCTTTGTTGAAGATAAGCCAGGAGGTTTCTTTGCTGCGCAGGGTGCTGATGTCGTCCGCCAGCGTAATGCCGCCCTTGGCATCGCGCAGGTAAAGCGTGTTGCCGTCGTAGGCGACCTCGGTATTTTTCAACGCCTGCTGGGTATCGAAGATATTGTGGCCTTTGCCGCCGGCGATCAGGTTATAGCCGCCGGCGTCGCGGAAGATATCGTCGCCGTCGCGGCCCTCGAGATAGTCGTTGCCTTTGCCGCCCTTGATCAAATCATTGCCGTCGCTGCCGATGATAAACGTCGGCCCGCTGTGCGTTTCCGCGTTGCGGTTCAGGTCTTCCACCCAGGTATTGCCGCGCGTGACGTTCGACAGGTTGGAGACGATGATGGTCGAGTCTTTGTCGGTCAGCGAATAAAACTCGGAGTTCAGCACCCGCATCAGGCCGTCCTGATAGAAGAACGGCAGGTGCGACAGCCAGGTCGGAATGTTGAGAATGGAAAACGGCAGCAGGTTCCAGGCGTCTGAGGCGTAGTGATCGTTGAAGTTGACGATATTGTTGGTGGCGGAGGTATGGGGCGCATCGTGAACGCCCAACGACGCCCCGGTCAGCGTGGTGCCGTCGAGCGCGCGGAACACCGGGTCGTTCTCGTAGCCGATGTTGAGCACCTTGCCGCCGGTTTCGTACTGGGTCGGCGAGGCGAAGGCGACATAGTTGGACTGCGCGTAGAAGCCGCTCCAGCTGGCGTCGCTCTGCGCCGCCATGCTGTTGACCGCCAGCCCGCCGAGGCTGTGGCCGCTGACCACCACGTCCTCGCCGCTCAGCCCGTGGGCCTGCGCGAATTTCGCCACGTCGCCCAGCAAGTTGCCGAAGGCCTTCAGCGTGTAGCCGTCGGCGTAGCCTTTCGGCCCGAACCCGGCCAGCAGATCGTTAATCACATCGCCGATGGTATCGCCGATCAACGACTCGCGCGGGCCGCTGGTGCCGCGAAATGAGATGCCAATGGCGGTGAGATTGCCTTCGCTGTCATATTTGCCCAGCACCTCGGCCTGTGCGGTGGTGTAACCGGCGGTCTCGCCGTAGTAGGTGCCGCGCGCATCGGTTTTGCCGGCATAACCGAGCTGCTCGGCGCTGATCACCGACCAGCCGGCATTGTTTACCGCCTCCTGCGCGGCCTGTTCGGAGTCGGGATTCCAGGGGAGGCCCGGCAGGCCGCCCTGCGACTGGGTGCTGCCGATGAGCGCAGTGACCAGCGTCAGCGGCAGACCCAGCCCGAAACCGGTCTGGTGATAGCCTTCATCGAAGCCGTTATCGATATTGTGGTAAGCGTAGGTAGAGATGGCCAAGGCGTCGGAAAACAGCGCCTTCGACGCGTTTTCGTCCAGATCCTTATAGCTAAAGATGCCCATATCAGTTCCTTATGAAGTATGCCGCCTGGCCTGGAAGCGAACTCTCATGCGCCGGCGGTGGAAACAGGGAAACAACGTTAGCCGAACGACAGCTGGTCGGAGGACCAACATCGGTAGAATTATTATTAGTGCCAAATATTAGGTCTGCGAATCAAATTGGCGAGATTGTGCGTTGGTTAACAGTGCCGGCGCAGGCTCTCCTATACTGATAGCTCGATATAGTCATTAAGGAGACTGATTGATGAAACGTTATTGGTATGCGGCGCTCGGCCTGATGGCGTGTGGCGCGGCTCAGGCGGCGGCAACCGACGTCGAGATGCATCTGGTGACCGGGCAGGGTATCGGTCAGGACATCGGCAACGTGGTCATCAGCGAAACGCCGTACGGCTTACTGTTCACGCCGAGCCTGAAAGCGTTGCCGGCCGGAGTACACGGTTTCCACGTGCATGAAAAAGGCAGCTGCGAGCCGGGCATGAAGGACGGCAAAGCGGTGGCGGCGCTGGCGGCCGGCGGACATTTCGACCCGCAAAAGACCGGGAAACACCTCGGGCCGTACGCCGACGGGCACCTGGGTGATTTGCCGGCCATCTATGTGACCGCCGACGGCATGGCGAATTACCCGGTGTTGGCGCCGCGGCTGAAAAAAATCAGCGAAATTGAGGGCAAGGCGCTGATGGTGCACGCCGGCGGCGATAACCATTCGGATCATCCACAGCCGCTCGGTGGCGGCGGCGAACGCTTCGCCTGCGGCGTGATCAAGTGATCACCCGCCGCTAACGGCCGGTGCGGCGGCGGGCTGGCCCATCGCCTGTTGCAGCTGCTGCAGTGAGCAGTAAAGCCGCCAGATCAGGCCGGCCAGATCGCGCGCCGCCTGTTCCGGGTGATGCGCCAACGCGTTGCTCATGCGCAGCAGTTCCTGCAGCGTGGCGTCCAGCGAACTGTGCTGCACGCCTTTCTCCGTCATGATGCCGCGCAGGCAGTGGATACAGACGTTGCGCACCGCCGACAGTGGATCGGAACGGGTCTGCCAGTCGCGCAGCTGCCAGACGATATGGCTGCAGTTGAGCAGCACCACGCCCCAACGCAGCAGCCAGGTGCGCGCTTCCTGATCCTGACTTTGATTGAGTTGGCTGATGCGATGGTAGATCAGCGATTCGAACTGACTTTCGCTCTGCTGCGGCCGTTTGCTCAACTGATCGATAAAATCGCGCCGCAGCGCGCGGATAATGCGGCGGCTTTTGCGTTTGTCCGAGCTGGGGCGCAGGATCTGAAACGCCAACCCGGCCAGCAATACACCGACGATTTTAGCGATGTTGTCATTGATAAAGGACTGGTAGTCATAGCTCGGCGGATTGCTGACGGTCAGAAACGAGCCCATAAAGACGATCAGCTGCCCCCAAAGCGCGGCATAAGGCGGGTTCTGCAGCTTGAGCATCTGCATGTTCACCAGGATCGGGAACAGGAAGGCGCAAAACACCCAGAAATCGTCAATCTGGATCATCAAACCGAATTTCACCACGAAGCAGGCGACCGAGAGCAGCAGCACCGCCTTGAGCAAGGTGCTGACGCTGTTGATCGGCGAAGGCGTGGAAGAGTAGAGCACGCAGCTGATGGCGGTGAGCGTCAGCGCCGCGCTGCCGGCGTCCCATTGCGTGTTGATCCAGTAGGCGCAGCCGATCACGATGCATAAAAAGGTGCGCAGCCCGTTATAGGCGGCTTCGTAGCTGTCGGTATGGCGCGCCAGTGGGGTGACGCGCGGCGGCTGAAGATCGCTGACCGCCGTGGCGCTTTCCAACCGCCGCAGCCAGCGGTTGCAGCGCAGGTAGAGCCAACAGAAATCGCGCAACCGCAGCCAGAAGGCGCGATGGCGATAGTCCGCGGGATCGTGCGGCGCGATCTGCTGGAGCAGGCGCGCCAAGCGATATTTATCGGTGGCGGGATCGCGCAGTTCGTCCAGCAGTTGCGTCAGCACCGGCATCAGATTGGCGGGGCGATCCGGCCAGTTCAGCAGCATGCGGCGCAGGCTGGAGATGACGCTGGTAATGCGCAGCTGTTGATGCAGCAGATAGTTGAGCAGGTTATTTTGCCGCCGCAGCCGGTAGTGGCTCCAGAATGCCTGAATGCGCAGCAGGTTCATGGTCAGGATCTGGCCGATGACCCCTTCGTGCGAGGTGCGCATCTGCGCGGTGACCTCCGGCTGCCACAGCATGGCGGCGTGCTCCAGCAGGCGCAGCTGCATGCGCCGCAGCGAGGTCAGCAGGGCTTCGCCGTCGGAGGTGCTGGGCAGGATCATCATCATCAACCCGCCGCACAGAATGCCGGTGATCACTTCGCAAACGCGCGCCTGAGCGATGTCGAAGATCTGCTGGGTGTCGGTGACGTTGACCGTGCCGAAGGCGATGATGGCGGCGGTATAGCCCGCCAGCGCGAAGGCGTAAGAGACGTTGTTTTGGTAATGATTCGAGACGTAGGTGCACAGCCCGATCCAGGCGGCGATGAACAGCGTAAACAGCCAGGGATCGTTCAGGCAGTGGCCGGCGATCGCCACCGACGCGGCGGCGCCCACCAGGCTGCCGAAGATGCGGCCGATGCTTTTGCTGATCACGCCGCCGATGGTGGGGAAGCTCACCACCGCGGCGGAGGTGAGTGCCCAATAGGGTTCGTCGAGTTCGAGCACGAACGCCACCCACAGCGCCAGACACATCGCCAGCGAGTTGCGCAGGGCATAGCGCCATTGTCCGCCGGTCGCCTTACCCCAGGGGGTCCGGCTCCACTCCAGAAAAGGCAGATTCACACTTTAGTTCCGCTGATGAATCGAGATGGTGCAGGTGGTGCCGGCGACCAGCGTCAAATCGGCGGGCACGTTGAGCAATTTTATCCGCACCGGCACGCGCTGGGCCAAACGCACCCAAGGCACATTAGGCTTAACGTCCATTAATAGATCGTTGCTGCTGTCGACGCTCTGATCGTAAATGGCGCGTCCGATGCTCTCTACTTCCCCCCGCAGCGGCGTGTTGCCGTTATATAAAACGATGTCCGCTTTATTGCCTTCTTTTATATGCTTCAGCTTGGTTTCTTCGAAATATCCGAGCACATAAAACGAATGCACATCCACCAACGCCACCAGGGGCGTGCCGGCGTTGGCGTAGTTTCCGACGCGTGCCTGCAGGTTGGTGATATAACCGTCGGTTGGCGCATAAATTTTGGTTTTGCTCAAATTCCATTTGGCCTGTTCCAGGTTGGCCAGCGCGGCTTTATAGGCGGCCTTCATTGCCTGAGCGGCTAAATTGGACTCGTCCAAGTCTTCAGCGGAAATAACGTTACGCGGTAAACCGCGGCGGCGGGCAGCCTCGTGGTCCGCTTTGGCCAGATCGGATTGCGCTTTTGCCACCGCGGCCTCGGCATTGTCCAGCGCAATCTGGTAGGGCACCGGGTCGAGGGTAAAAATCAGACTTCCCGCAGGTACGAACTGATTGTCATTCGCGCTTATTTTCTCTAATCTTCCAGAGACTTCAGGGGTGATATTGACGAGTTCGGCGCGCACTTTTCCATCACGGGTCCATGGGGATTGCATATAATAATTCCAGAGCCACCAACCGGCGCAGACGGCAATGGCGCAGACGATCACCGTAGAGAAGTATTTTAATGTTTTATGCTGCATGGGTTACCAACTCGCTAAAATCCATAAGGAACCGCTGACGGTCAGAACGAAAATGGACAGGTCCATCAACATGGGATGCCAGATTTCACCGGAATACATCCAGTCTCTCAGCAGTTGATGAATCAGCAGCCATAAGACCAGTCCTAGTAAAAAAGCTTTAAATATAGGCGGAAAATAAAGCGATGCCCCCAGGACCAAATCGGGTAAGGGGGATGAGGTGTGTAACCATGATGTATTCACATTAACAATCCCTAAGGGTGAATATGTTGAATATTTGCATAACGATTAAACAATAACGGCTAAAAATAGTGGCTATTTCCACAATATACATTATATACATTTGTGTTTTTAATGTGAGTTACCCAAAATAGTCTAAACTCTGGGAGGTAATGTTAGCATGCTAATTATAAGGAGGGGGAAGTGGAGTCAACATTAGGTTCAGATTTAGCACGATTAGTTCGTGTTTGGCGCGCGCTCATCGATCATCGGCTCAAGCCGTTGGAGCTGACCCAAACGCACTGGGTCACTTTGCACAATATCAATCGTTTGCCGCCGGAGCAGTCGCAAATCCAGTTGGCCAAGGCGATCGGTATCGAGCAACCGTCACTGGTTCGCACGCTGGACCAATTGGAGGAGAAGGGGCTGATCACGCGTCACACCTGTGCCAACGATCGCCGCGCGAAGCGCATCAAGCTGACCGAGGCGGCCGATCCGATCATCAGGGAAGTGGACAGCGTGATCACGTCTACACGCAGTGAGATTTTAAGCGGCATTACCGCCGACGAAGTGCATCTGTTGGTAGGGCTGATTGGCAAGTTAGAACAAAATATCACCGAACTGCAGAACAAATAATAATATTCTTATTTTCTACGATTACAGTTTCACAGCATCAGAAATAAAACCGGAGGCGATTGCCTCCGGTTTGCCGTTTGTCGCCGACTGACTTACAGCGGGGAAACGGTGATGGTGTCGCCCATGCGCGCCATGCGCACACGCTGGCCAGGGCTGAACTTGGTGTCGCCCGCTTTCTGTACCACCACGATGTTCTCTTTCTGGTCGGTCTTGATTTCCAGCTCGTAGCCGGAGGTCCGACCGGCCACTTCACCGATGCTGTTACCCGCCGCGCCGCCGGCAATAGCGCCCGCCGCGGTAGCCAGCGTACGACCGGTGCCGCCGCCAACGGTGTTGCCCAACAGCCCGCCAATCACCGCGCCGCCGATCATCCCCATGGCGTTGGAGCCTTCGCCGCCCTGAATTTTAACCGGACGCACGGAAACCAGCGTCCCGTAGGTGACGGTCTGTACCTGCTTGGCCTGCGAGGACGAGTAGACATCGCCGGACATGGATTCATTGGCACAGCCGGCCAGCGTAACGGCGGCGACGGCAACGACGAGAAGACGCTTGATCATATAAAACTCCTGATGGTAGTAGTCCATAACCTGGCAATGCTCACCAGGCAAGATTCAGTGAAAATGATAGACAAAGTATGGCTGAAAGTTGACACACCGCCATGCTTCATCGCTGCATGCAGCTTAACTTTTCTCTGTTCAACCAATAATAAACCGCGGTTTACCTTTATGACAGCCTTGGCGACATTCCGTCGCCTGTTATGGCACGGTTTAACACATAGCCCGTGCCACAGCGGCGCCAGGGGGCATCTGGCTCACGATGCGTAAAAAAAGCATCATAATTCATGGCGTTAATCCGGCAATTCTGGTTTATTTGTCAGGATAAATTTTGCTTACCGCGCGGGTTAGAGGATGTTGCTATGAAGTCAGGCCGCTATATAGGCGTCATGTCCGGCACCAGTCTGGACGGAATCGATGTGGTATTGGCCGCGATCGACGATCGCATGGTGGCGCAGCAGGCCAGCTATAGCCATCCGATGCCGATGGCGTTGAAAAAAGAGATCCTGGGGATGTGCCAGGGGCAGCAAACTACGTTGGCCGCCGTCGGCCGGCTGGACGCGCAGTTGGGCTCGCTGTTCGGCGAGGCGGTGCTCGGCCTGCTGAAGCAAACCGGCATCGACGCGGAGCAGGTCACCGCCATCGGTTGCCACGGCCAGACGGTGTGGCACGAGCCGGAAGGCGACGCGCGTTTCTCGATGCAGCTCGGCGATAACAACCGCATCGCCGCGCTGACCAATATCACCACCGTCGGCGATTTCCGCCGGCGTGACATGGCGTACGGTGGGCAGGGCGCCCCGCTGGTGCCGGCATTTCATCAGGCGCTGCTTGGGCATCCCGTCGAGCGGCGCATGGTGCTAAACGTCGGCGGCATCGCCAACCTTTCTCTGCTGTTGCCCGGTACGGCGGTGCGCGGTTTCGATACCGGGCCGGGTAACATGCTGATGGACGCCTGGGTGTGGCGCCACCGCGCGCAGCCTTATGATCAGGACGGCGGCTGGGCGATGCAGGGGCGGATCTGCTTGCCGTTGTTGCAGCAGATGCTGGCGGATCCGTACTTCGCGCAGCCGGCGCCGAAAAGCACCGGCCGCGAGTATTTCAATATCGCTTGGCTGGAACGGCAGCTGGCCGGATTGCCGGCGATTGCGCCGGTCGACGTACAGGCCACGCTCACGGAACTGACCGCCGTCAGCATCAGCGAACAGGTGCAGCTGGCCGGCGGGTGCGAGCGTCTGTTGGTGTGCGGCGGCGGGGCGCGCAACACGCTGCTGATGGCGCGTTTGTCGGCGCTGCTGCCGGGTACGGAAGTTGGGCTGACCGACGATTTCGGCGTCAGCGGTGATGACATGGAGGCGTTGGCCTTTGCCTGGCTGGCCTTCCGTACGCTGTCCGGCCAGGCCGGCAATCTGCCTTCGGTAACCGGCGCCAGCCGTGAAACGGTGCTGGGTGGGATTTATCCGGTTTTGCCATTGGGGGGCCGTTAGCTCTGTTAGGATAGCCTGTGAGGATTTTTCTAAGGAGCAACAGCATGAAAAAAGTCTTTTTCGTCGCCGGCGCGCTGGCGCTGTCCGGCTGCAGTTACATCCTGCCGCAGAGCAGCCAGACGATGCACTATCAGTGTGGCACTACGCCGCTGACGGTGGCGCTCGACGGCAAGGCGAGTGAAGTCAGCCTGCTGATGGATGGCGAGCAGCTGCATCTTAAGCAGGTGCTGGCGCTGACCGGCGCCAAATACAGCGACGGTAAATACACTTTTTGGTCGAAAGACCGTAACGCCTATCTTGAGCGCAACGGCAAGGTAGTCATGAGCGACTGCGTGTTGACGGAGTGAGGGTTGACGGCGGCGTCGGAGCGATTGAGTTCCTGACGCCGCAGGCGCAGAATGTAACGACGGATTTTTTCAGTTGGTCGATAACCCAGATGATTGAAAAGAATGAGTTTGATGTTGCGGACCTGCGCCGTGAATACACCCGGGGCGGCCTGCGCCGCAACGATCTGACCGCCAGCCCGCTCGAACTGTTCGAGCGTTGGTTGAAACAGGCCTGCGACGCGCGCCTGGCGGATCCCACCGCCATGTGCGTCGCGACCGTCGACGAACACGGCCAGCCTTATCAACGCATCGTGCTGCTGAAGCATTTCGATGAGCAGGGGCTGGTGTTCTACACCAACCTCGGCAGCCGCAAGGCGCAACAGCTGGCGCACAACCCGCATATCAGCCTGCTGTTCCCCTGGCACATGCTCGATCGCCAGGTGATTTTCCTCGGCCAGGCTGAGCGTCTGTCGACGCTCGAGGTGCTGAAGTATTTCAACAGCCGGCCGAAGGACAGCCAGATCGGCGCCTGGGTCTCGCAACAATCGTCGCGCATTTCCGCGCGCGGCGTGCTGGAAAGCAAATTCCTCGAGCTGAAGCAGAAGTTCCAGCAGGGCGAGGTGCCGTTGCCGAGTTTCTGGGGCGGATTCCGCGTGAAATTTGACTCTGTCGAGTTCTGGCAAGGCGGCGCCCATCGTCTGCATGACCGTTTCCTGTATCAGCGGGACGGGAATGACTGGAAAATTGACCGACTGGCACCCTGAAGGCGGAAAATCCTCTCTAAGCGCTGGTGCTGATGCCGCCGGCGCTTTATTCTATGCGCTACCCTGAATTTTTATTTCGCCACTGGGCGAAAGGCCGTGTACCGGCAAAGGTGCATTCGTTTATACATGGAGTCATTGATGGCAAGCAGCAACTTGATTAAACAACTGCAAGAGCGGGGCCTCGTTGCCCAGGTTACGGATGAGGAAGCGTTAGCGGAGCGACTGGCGCAAGGGCCAATTGCACTGTATTGCGGTTTCGATCCGACCGCTGACAGCTTGCATTTGGGCCATCTGGTTCCTCTGTTGTGCCTGAAGCGCTTCCAACTGGCCGGCCACAAGCCGGTAGCGTTGGTGGGCGGCGCCACTGGCCTCATCGGCGATCCGAGCTTCAAAGCGGCGGAGCGCAAGCTGAACACCACCGATACGGTGAACGAGTGGGTCGAGAAGATCCGCAAACAGGTTTCCCCGTTCCTCGATTTCGACTGCGGCAACAACAGCGCTATCGCGGCCAACAACTACGACTGGTTCGGCGGCATGAACGTGCTGACCTTCCTGCGTGACATCGGCAAGCACTTCTCCGTCAACCAGATGATCAACAAGGAAGCGGTCAAGCAGCGTCTGAATCGCGACGACTCCGGCATCTCCTTCACTGAGTTCTCGTATAACCTGCTGCAGGGCTACGATTTCTCCGAGCTGTATAACCGCCACCAGGTGGAACTGCAGATCGGCGGTTCCGATCAGTGGGGCAACATCACCTCGGGTATCGATCTGACGCGCCGTCAGCACCAGAAGCAGGTGTTCGGCCTGACCGTGCCGTTGATCACCAAAGCCGACGGCACCAAGTTCGGTAAAACCGAGGGCGGCGCGGTCTGGCTGGCGCCGGAAAAAACCAGCCCGTACAAGTTCTACCAGTTCTGGATCAACACCGCCGACGCCGACGTCTACCGCTTCCTGAAGTTCTTCACCTTCATGAGCCTGGAAGACATCAACGCGCTGGAAGAAGAAGACAAGAACAGCGGTAAGGCGCCACGCGCCCAGTACGTGCTGGCGGAAGAAGTGACCGGCATGGTGCACGGTGCGGAAGGCCTGGCGGCCGCCAAGCGCATCACCCAGAGTCTGTTCTCCGGTGCGCTGCACGACATGACCGAAGCGGACTTCGCCCAACTGGCGCAGGACGGCATGCCGACCATCAAACTTGAGCGCGACGCCGATCTGCAGCAGGCGCTGGTGAATGCCGAACTGGTGCCGTCACGCGGCCAGGCGCGCACCATGATCGGCTCCAACGCGGTGACCATCAACGGCGAGAAGCAGTCCGATGCCGAATACCGCTTCAGCGATTCAGACCGTCTGTTCGGCCGTTACACGCTGTTGCGTCGCGGCAAAAAGCATTACTGCCTGGTGGATTGGCAGTAAGCGTCAGCCAGTCTATATGACATGAAAAGCCCGGGGAGCTCCCCGGGCTTTTTTTATCGCATGGCGCGGATGACGATTAGGCAAACGCCTCCGGCAGCGAGTTTTCGGCCGCAACACCGTTCACGGTGACGGCGGGCGAGTGGTAGTGCAGAGAGACGGCAGCCAGATAAGGATCCTGATTGCCGATCGAGAACACCACATCATCGGCGTCAAAGCTGTGATTATGATTGCTATCCACGATGACATAGAGCGATTTGTCCAACTTTAGCAATCCGACTTCCGCCAGGTTATTGGTGCTGGCGCCGTTCGTTATTTTCGCCAGTACCTGTGAGAACAGCGCTTGCGCATTGTCCGTCGCATTCAGGCCACTGAACGCATTTTGTAACTCAGCTTGGGTGGTGGCGCTGCCGTACAAGGTTGCGGTCTTGTCTCCTGTCTTGGAGAAAACCCATGGGTTGTCGGTTTCTCCCACGGAGATGACGCTGTTGGCATAGCCGGTATTGAGCGTGACCATATTGTCTATTTTGCTATCGGTAAAATGTAACGTACCGGCGCTATCCAACGTCGTGTTGCCCTTAACGTCGGCTTTATAGACGGTCAATCCGGTGCGGTCGACCGTTAACTGGTCGCCGGCAAGTTCGGCAATGACATGGGCGAAATCGTCTTTATTGGCCAGCGTGTTTAGCGTGTTGTAGAAAGCGCCGCCGCCGGTGCCGCCTTTTTCTGCGACGAGGAACAGCTTCATGTCGGAGTAATAACGGCGTTCATCGGTAAATTCGCTGCCTATGATGGTTTTCAGATTATCACTAAAATCTGCGGCAACGGTCAGATTAAGCACCAGCGGCTTATCGCCTGTGTACATATAGCCGCTCAGCATCAACGTGCTAATCGAGTTGTCCCCGCCGCTCAGGGTCAACGTGCGATTTTGCACAATGTCGAGATTGCTGCCCATACGGATTTCGAGCGTTTCTTTATGGTTCGATGTAAAGCTGAAAGTACCCATATTGAGGTTGGTTACCGTATGGCTAGCCGTATCGGTAAAGAACAATTTAAAACTGTCGTCGCTATGTGCCGTATCGCTGATGTGGATACGGCTTTTCGCGGTCAAGTCGCCGCCGAGGGTAAACTGTCCGCTGCTGACGTTGAGCAGCGTTAAATCTCCGGAGTAGGCCGTAATTACCCCTCCAGCCGACCCCGTAGCGTTTTGCGAAGCATTGGGTTGCGCCATTTCGCCTTGTTTTAGCGAGTTGATGTTACCGTAAATCGGGTGGGAGACGGTGGCTTCTTGCGTGAACACCCCAAAGTCAAATACCTTGTTGCCTTCGGTAGCGACCCGCTGCCCGTTAAGATAAATCTCTCCGGTACCGCGATAGTGGGTCAAATCTACATAGTTGAAATATAGGAACTGATTAACGTTATTTGTAATTTCAGCGTCATAGCCGCCGCCGACGCTGGCCGTCAGGTGGACGACCTTGGTGAAAAAATTGGCTGAGACACTATAGTAAGATGTCTCGGGATCGCTATTAAGCGCCGTCGCTTTGAAATCACGGCTGACCCTATTGCCGCTGTCGGCGGTGGCATTGCCTTGCCAGACAAGCTGATGCTTCCCGGCGGCCAGATTGATTTGCGCGGCTGCCGTCGTCATATCGAGCCGGTCGGCGACGACGGTGCTGTTCTTCACGTTGGAAAAGTTAATCCCTTCGGGGGCGTTCAGCAGGTTGCCCTCGCTAAGAAAAAGGGTGACATTCAGGTTTCTCAGCGATTGAAGCATTGCTTCACTGGTGGCGAAGTCGCCCTGCAGCGTGACTTTTTGCAACGATTTGGCAAAGCTGAGATCGACCGCGGAGCCGATCTCGGCGTTAAGGGTGATCTCGCGCAGCTGGCTGATTTCCGCATGGCTTAACGCGTGTTGCTTACCGGTATTCAGGCTGCCGTTGAGGGCGCCGTCGGCATTCGACATCGTGACGTTGCCGCGGATCTGGTATCCCAGCTCGCTGCCAATTTTGTATTCGAGATTGACGAGTTGCTCGTGACTTGGGCTGACTCCGCCCTCCAGCGGCGCTTCCCCGCTGCGGAACGCATGCAAAATATTCAGCGTCGCCTGCAGCGGATTATTGCCGGCTTTGAGCAAAATTGCCTGTTTTTGCAGTTCGCTCAGCGCCGGGCCGTAATACAGTTCGTGATAAATCCTGGCGAAGTCTGCGGCATCTTTGAAGGGGGAGGATTTAGCCAGAATGGTCAGCAGATCGAGCTCGGAGTTCCCCGCGGCGAGGAATTTGCTGTAACTGTCCAGTCCGGTTGATTCCAGCGTGGCCTTTTTCCCCAGTTGCAGAAAGAGCAGCGCCACGCTTTCCTGATAGTTGGCCGCAGCCATCTCACCCGCAGCGTAGACATGGGTAGCATTAAGAAAAGCCTGTTTGGCGGCGGCATGTGCTGTGTCGTTGCGAATATCGGCGATCAGACGCATGATGACGTCGCCTCGCGTTTCGGTGTGATTATTCAACCCGGTGACATAATTGGCGAGCTCGCTTGCGCCAGCATCAACGCCGAAAGTATTTTTATAGACGGTTTTGACGAAGTCTTCATTACTTAACGTGGTCAACGCGCTACGCGTATCGACGAAACGGCCGGCAATATAGCTGGCGTCAGCTTTTCCTGTCGCCAGCACCTGGCTCCAATAATTGACGCCTTCCGCCACCGCGAGGCTGCCTACGATGTAAAACAGGGCTTGAATATCGGCTGCCGCTTCAGCATTCGCGGGATAGGGGGACAAAGCGGGGTGTAAGGTTGTATCAATAATATCAAACAAATGCTGTTGCTGTGCGACCGGTGCCGCAGCATCACCCATATAGCTCTTCACGCCGGCGATAAGATCCTTGGTAATCAGCCCCAGCGTTTTTCCTGCATTGGCTTGCGCGACCAGCGTGGCCAGCAAATCGGGTGCTGGATCGGCGCCTGTCGTATTTTTATAGATGTATTGAATTTTTTGCGACGTTGTCAGGCCGTCATAGCGATGATGCCCATCTTGAGACTGGATGAATTTTTCGGCCAGTTGATCTCTGCTGTACTGCCCCGATTCCAGCTGGCGGGCAAAGAAGTTTAATGCGGCGCTATCGGCTTTTTTACCGAGTGTGGCATAAAAAAGGATGGCTACATCCTGTTGTGACGATAATAAACTCATGTTAACCCCTGTGTTGACAAAAAATAAGCATCAACAAGTACAGTCCAAATCCACATGATTGCAATGCGGTTGAGCCTAAGGAAATTCTGTATTTTTCGCGAATGCGGCCGCCGTTTGAGGCGACCGCACCCGCAGAGAGTTAGACCAAACTTAGCTCTGTGACGGATGGGGTGGAAGTGCCGGCAAGATCAATAGTCGGCGCCCGATAATGAAGGTTTGCTGCAATCTCATAAATATCTTTATCTCCCAAGGAGAATACAATGTCCTCAGCGTCAAATTGCTTATTGTGATTATTATCAATGATAATGTATGCATTGGTTGCCAACTTGAACACGCCTACGCTTTGCAGATTATTTTCACTGCCGCCATGGGTTATTTTTGATAGCGCCTGAGCAAATATATCTTGCGCCGTGCTGTCGTCTGCGACGGTTAATGAATCAAACAGGGTATTGATGTCGGCCATTTGCGTCAGGCTGCCATAAGGCACGATATTGCCGGATTTTTCGCTGTCGAACAGCCACTGTTGACCCCGAACACCAACGGTAAGCGTGTCGGTCGGCGTGAGAGTGTTAATCGTGACCATGCTGTCGATCGTGCTTTGTTCAAAGTTGATTTTGTTGTGGTGCGCGTATTGATTGGCCATCGCCAGGTTATTCAGCGTGGTATTGCCTTTGATAGTCAGGGTCTGAGTATTGGTGTACTGGATGTTGATCTGTTCGCCGGTCAGTGCGCCGATAATACCGCCATAGGCGCTCGGGTCGTTCAGTGCGGATAGCAGTTTATAAAACTCGCCGCCGCCGCTGCCGGCCTTATCCAGCTTCAGATCGGTTTCAACGCGCGGGATCCCTTCATTCATGGGATCGAAAATGGGTTCAATAACAATATGTTTCAAGCTGTCGCTAAAGTCAGCTTTTACCGTCACTTCCAGCTTTCCTATGCCGCTGATGTTGATCTTGGAAATATTGTTGCCGGCGCCTTCCAGCGCCACCGAGGCGAGTTTCGAACCATTGGCATACAGCCGCAGCTCTTCTTGCGGCCGTGCACCAATGAAATGGCTGGCGAAACTGAGCGTTCCTGCGTCCAGGCGTTCGATGGCGCTATTTCCGATGCTTACCCCCCAAGGGCCAAATAACGTCGAGGGAGGCGTAACCGGCGCCAGTTCCAGGTGAAGCTTGCTCTGCGCACCGGCATCGCCGTTGATGGTGAGAAAAGGCAGCGTGTCGAAGACGGGAAGATTGATGATATGTACATTATCGGCGAAACCGGAAAGCGTAAGACCTTGACTTCCCGTCCAGTAATAACCGTCACCACTTTTTACAGCATGGGGCGCCTGCTGCAAGTGGGTGACGTCTGTATAATGGTCGTTATAAATACTGGCCGTTTGATTGATTACGCCATAATCGAATACGTTGGCGCCTTCTGTCGCGATCAATTTACCATCCAGATAAATGTTTCCGGTACCGCGATAACCTGCCAGATCGATCTGAGGAAAGAATTGGAACTGGTTAATATTGGTTTTGATTATTCCTTCAATACTGCCGCTTGCCGTTGTGGTCAGATAGATATCCTTTAAGATCAGGTTGGCGGAAATAACGCCATCCGCATCAAAATAGTTCTGTGCGGTGAACGTCGTGCTGACAATATTGGCACTATGATTCACGCCATTGCCACTCCAAAACAGACTGGCACCACCGATGCCAAAAAGAATTTCCATTTTGGCATTGGCGAGATCGAACTTATCGGAAATCACCACCACATCACGTTCGGTACCAAATGTAATCTTGTCTACCGTTTTGAAGTAAGGGTTATCATCCAGATTAAGCCGCAAAGCGAATCCCTTATTTTTTAGCGAGTTCAGGGCGGTGGTATCGGTTGGCGCACTCCCTTGCAAGGTCACCTCTTTCAACTGGGGCGAATGGCTGAAATCAACGGCGGCCGAGGCATTCACATTAAGAAAGACGTGCGTCAGAGCGGCCAATTCCTCAGGACTCAACGGATGCTGACTGCCGGTGTTCACCGAGCCGCTCAATATGCCGTCGGCGGAGAGCGACAATTCGGCGATAGGCGTGTAATTCAGCGGTTGAGCGATCTTGAGTTGATAGGCGGCGACATCCGTCGACTGAGGCTCACGAGCACCGTCGAGTGGGAGCATCCCCTTGCAGAATGACGCGATGCTGGTTTGGTATCGATCGTGGCCGGCGTTCTGTAGCAAGGCCAGGGAGACGTCCTGGCTCAGATTTTCGTGATACAGCGAAGCGTAGATTTTTTCGTTGTTGTCAGCCCGCAGGAAGTGGCGGGCGCTGGCCAGCAGCCTAAACTGCTCGACGGAAGGTGTCCCGCTGGCGAGCGAACGGCCAAAGGTATCGAGAGCGGCCGCGTCGGCGAAGGCGCCTGACTCACTTTGGCTATCAGCGCTTTTCTCAAGCTGTTTAGCTAAATAAGTCAAGGTATTGGCATCGGCCTTCTTTCCCCATTGAAGTTTCAGTAAGCTCATGAAATATATCCTCTGGATACGCTGAAGTGATAGTGAATGAATAGACAATTACAGTTCATAAGGGCCGAAATGCAATGTTAGGCCAGTCTGAGGATGGCCTGATTTTTCCCGCTGTCACTGCCTTGTCGGTCGGTTCTCGGCTTTTTTTGGATCGGACTTTTCGCTACAATATGCCGCCGTCGAAAGCATAAAAATTCCTCTCATTTCTTGTTTTTAACAGCGCCGGCATGACGTTTTCGCGTTGTGCACCCATTATCATTTCGCCGCGGGCTGATGCACACGGCATGGCGAGGTCAGTTGTTCCGATGAAAAACATTCTTTCTATCCAGTCGCACGTGGTGTTTGGTCACGCCGGCAACAGTGCGGCTGAATTTCCGATGCGCCGCATGGGCGTCAACGTCTGGCCGCTGAACACGGTACAGTTCTCCAACCATACGCAATACGGCCAGTGGACCGGCTGCGTCATGCCGGCCAATCACCTGACCGAGATCGCGCAGGGCATCGCCAATATCGATCAGCTGAAGCGCTGTGATGCGGTATTGAGCGGTTATATCGGTTCGCCGGAGCAGGGCGACCATATTCTGGAGATCGTGCGTCAGGTTAAGCAGGCGAACCCGAATGCCTGGTATTTCTGCGATCCGGTGATGGGACATCCGGAAAAAGGCTGCATCGTGGCGCCGGGCGTGGCCGAGTTTCACTGTCGCCAGGCGTTGCCGTGCAGCGACATGATGGCGCCGAACCTGCTGGAGTTGGAGATGCTGAGCCAGATGGCCGTCGCCAACGTGGCCGATGCGGTGCAGGCCGCCCGCGCGCTGATCGCCAAAGGGCCGCGGCTGGTGCTGGTCAAGCACCTGGCCCGCGCCGGCTATCACGCCGACTGCTTCGAAATGCTGCTGGTGACGGCGGACGAGGCTTGGCACATCAGCCGGCCGCTGGTGGACTTCGGCGCGCGTCAACCGGTCGGCGTCGGCGATTTGACCAGCGGTCTGCTGCTGGTGGATCTGCTGAAGGGTGAGGCGCTGGATAAAGCGCTGGAGCACGTGACCGCCGCCGTGTATGAGGTGATGCTGACGACTCAGGAGATGGGGGAATACGAGCTGCAGGTAGTGGCGGCGCAGGATCGGATCGTGCAGCCGCGCAGCGAGTTCAAAGCGGTAAAACTGTAAGTGCAACGGGCCCCGGCGATAGCCACCGGGGCCGAATGTTTACTTCAATCCTTCGGCGTTCAGCGCCGCATCCACCGCCGGGCGCGCCGCAACGCGATCGAACCAGGCCGCCAAATGGGCGTGCTTGCGCACGTCAAACTGCAGGGCGAATGCCCAGCGCAGCACGGTGAACAGGTAGGCGTCAGCCACGCTGAAACGGCTCCCCAACAGGAAGTGCTGCTTCGCCAGTACCGAATCCAGATAGCTGAACTGCTGCTCCAGCTTGGCGCGCGCGATGGTTTTGTATTCTTCGGGCGTTTTCGGGTTGAACAGCGGGCTGAATCCTTTGTGCAGCTCGGTGGCAATGTAGTTCAGCCATTCGATCGCGTGGTAGCGCGACAGGGTGCCCGCCGCCGGGATCAGGTTGCGATCCGGCACGCGGTCCGCCAGATATTGCACGATCGCCACGCCTTCGGTCAGCAGGCTGCCGTCATCCAGCAGCAGCGCCGGGACCTGTCCCTTGGGGTTGATGGCGAGGTAATCGGCGCCGCTCTCGGTTTTCTTCTGCGCCAGATCGACCTTCTCCGCCGTAAAATCCAGCCCTGCCTCACGCAGCACGATATGCGGGGACAGCGAACAGGCGCCGGCTTTATAGAACAGTTTCATCGGAAGCTCCTTGTTGATGACGAATGACGGGCATGCTTAACCTCTCATCGTAGTCCCGTGGCGCCAAAATTACAGCGGCTTAGCTAACAAATTTAACCGACGATCGCCTCTGCGGGCTGCAGTTGCGCCAGCGTCGCGGCGATCTGTTGCTGCAGCGCCGGCGGCGCCACCTGCATCGGCGAACGCAATTCGTTGGCGATCAGCCCCTGCTGGGCCAGCACCGTCTTGACCGGCGCCGGATTCGGGAAGCTGAACATCTGGTGGATCATCGGCAGCAGCTCATAGAAGTTGCTGCGCGCCGCGGCCAGATCGCCGGCGGCGACCTGCTGCACCAGCTGGACGAAACGTTCCGGGTGAACATGCGCGGCGGCGGAGATGGCGCCGGTGCCGCCGAGGCACAGCGTGGTGAGGATCAGATTGTCTTCCCCGGTCATCACATCGATTTCGCCATCGGCGATCAGCGCCATGGTGGCGTCAGGGTTGCCGCCGCAGTCCTTGATGGCGGTGATGCGCGGATGGCGAGCGAGCCGGCGCAGCGTGGCCAGCTCCATGGCGATGCCGGTGCGCTGCGGAATGTTGTACAGGATCACCGGCACGGTGGAGGCGTCGGCCAACTGGGTAAAATAGTCGATCAGGCCGCATTGCGAAGGGCGGATGTAGTAAGGCGCCGGGATCAGCACGCCAGCGATGTCGCGCAGCTGAATGGCCTGCTGCATTTGCAGCGTGGCGGCCATGTTATTGCCGGAAAGGCCCATCACCACCTGGCGTGCAGGCGCCACCTCCAATACGGCGTCGAGCACCGCCAGCTGTTCTTCTTTGCTCAGCGCAGCGGCTTCACCGGTGGAGCCGCAGACCACCAGACCATCGACGCCGGCGTCGAGCAGGTGCCGCGCCAGGCGTTGCACCGCCGGCAGGTCGACGGCGTCGTGATTGAAAGGGGTAACCATCGCCACCCAAATACCCGAAAATGAGGCCATAAAATATTCCTTCTGTGTGACCGACAGAGAAGCCAGATGAGAAAATTGAAGGCGGGGCGTTGCGTGCCATCCAGTCAGCTCATCTGACGGGACAGCGCGCCCCGGTCAAATGAGCGTCTGTTTCTTCGATGTAACCGCCGCCAAACCGCCAACGAGCAACGCAGGTGTCATCAGAATATCAGCGTTGCGTGGGTAGGCCATGGCAGTCTCGCGAAAAGGGGAAGTGGGGTGATAATGAATATTCTTCATCAGACTGTCAATTTACAACAGATTGATAACATTGTTATTCATGATGCGCCGGTGAGGATGAGTTTGGCTAATAAATAAAAATCCCCGCCGCGGCGGGGAGGGTTGAGTTGGCTCAGCGCGGCGGGCGGGAGCCGATGGTGGCGGACCAACTGAAAGTGTCGCCGCTCGGCCGGTAGCGATTGGCTTTGCGTTCTGCACGCTCCGCCTTGGCGAGCTTCGCTCTGGCGGCCATGATGCGCGCCACCACTTCATCCTTGACCTTGTGCTGTTCGGCATTGGTCAGCGGCCTGCCATGGCTTTTACGCGCCTTGTCCAATTCGGTTTTCACTTCCCGCTGTTCGCTTTCCGTCATCTCTTTCAACGTCAACTTTTTCATCTGTGCCGCCCGTTCGGTGAAGTTGACTTACAGTTTAGCGGCGTTATATGACCGAAAATGTTATGGGCATAACGAAAATGCCCCATAGGCCGGCATTACACCTCTTCCAGCAGATCGTCGACAAAGCGCCGCATGCGTTCGGTGCGCTGTTCGGCCATCTGCCGCCCGGCGGCGGTCTGGAAGCCGTCTTGCAGTTTGAACAGCTTGGTTTCGAAGTGATCCAGGCTGAAACGCTTGTCGTCGTATTGGCGATGTTCAGCCCGCGGGTCGGCGGCGTCGTACAGCGCGCTGCGCATGCGGCCGCCGATATAGAAGCAGCGCGCCACGCCGATAAGGCCGATAGCGTCGAGGCGATCGGCATCCTGCAGGATCTTCGCCTCCAGCGTTTGCGGCGGGATGCCGGCGGAAAAACTGTGCGCTTCAATGGCGTGAGCCACCGCCGCGATGTCCGCCGGCGCCCATTCCAGCCGGGTCAGCGTCAGCGTGGCTTGCTCCGCCGCCATGCGCGAGGCCAGATGGCGCTGCGGCGAATTCTTTTCCACCGCGACGGCGTCGTGCAGCAGCACCGCCGCGCAGAGAATGCGCCGGTCGCCGCCTTCCTGCTTGCTGATCCGACGGCAGTTCTTCCAGACTCGGTGCAGGTGCGCCACGTCATGCGAACCGTCGTCCGACTCGAGGGTGAGCGGCAACAGCGTTTGCGCCAGCGTCTGGTAGGGGGAAAACGGTTGTAACAACTCTTGCGTCAGCGAGGGTAAAGACACGTTCAGCTCCTGTTGGGGAAAATCGGTCAATCAGCATAGCCGTGTCGGATGCCGGGAAAATGACAGAAAAATGGCTATTGTTTACTAAAGTGCAACCCACTATTGTCATAACTGCGGTTTTTGCAGCGAAACAAGCAACCTAGAATAGCCGCATTCCGCCGTCTCCGCTTGGTGAGAGCCTGTGTCCGCGGGGATGGCCGGAATATCCTCATCAGCCATTTGGAGAAGAGACATGCCAACCCCTCTTGAAATAGTGCGCGCAACCTATGAAGGCAGCTCCGAAGAAAACGGCCGTAATCTGCTGGCGGCGCTGGCCCCCGATGCCGAGTGGACCGAAGCCGCCGGTTTCCCTTACGCCGGTACCTATATCGGCCCGGAGAACATCATCAAGAACGTGCATCAGCGCCTGGGCAGCGAATGGCAAGGTTACCGCGCCGACGTCGATCACTTTTACGACGCCGGCGACAACGTGATCGCTCAGGGTTTTTATCACGGCACCTACCGGGCCACCGGCAAATCCTTCAGCGCCTCTTTTGCGCATATTTATACGCTGCGCGCCGGCAAAATCGTGAAGTTCGTGCAGATCGTCGACAGTGCTAAAGTGCTGGAGGCGATGCAGCCTTAATCGCCGCTGCGCTTGCCGAATTTGCGGTCGAACTCGCGCCGATAACCCCGGGCCTTGTTGCGATCGCGGATCCA
This sequence comes from Serratia sp. JKS296, assembly GCF_900215445.1. NCBI lineage: Bacteria > Pseudomonadati > Pseudomonadota > Gammaproteobacteria > Enterobacterales > Yersiniaceae > Serratia > Serratia sp. JKS296. Next base: position 2,739,618 of record NZ_OCMX01000001.1, on the reverse strand, counting down.
CAAATAGCCGCATACCAGCGCAACCGCTCCCGAGAAGGTGACGTTGCGCATATCCCGGTCATACCAAAACACCAACAGCGCATCCAGCGCCGCAATCAGCGCGATCCATTTGTACATATGGGATTGGCGCCGCGTGGCGGCGTTGAGTCGTTTTAACTGTCTGGCTTCGTCCAACACCGGTTTTTGCTGCATAGCGTTTCGTTATCGTCAGGCTGTTCACGCTAAATTAGCAGAATTTCCCTCACCGTCGCAAAGATTAACGCGCGGCGCCATGCGGTTTTCATCGCCCCTGGCACGGCGCAGAAAATTTATGCGCGGGCGCTTGAATTGTTCATCGGGCGTGATAGGTTGTTTATTCGTTATTTTTGGTTTTTTATTCAAAATTCACCGTGTCATCAAGCTGCAGCACGGGCCGGTTAACGTGATGGGTTCGACGCATGCGGCGGTTAACTTCGGCAGGAGGATGTGATGAACGATAAAACGGCACGCCCGCAGGATGTGGTTCAACAACAGCTTGACGCCTATAACGCCCGCGACATCGAGGCCTTTATGGCCTGCTGGGCGGACGACGCCCAGTATTACGAACATCCAGACACGCTGTTGGCCAGCGGCAAAGCGGCGATCCGGGAACGGCATCTGGTGCGTTTCCAGGAGCCGAGTCTGTATGGCGAACGGATAAAACGCATGGCGGTAGGCAATATGGTGGTCGATCAGGAGGTGGTGACGCGCAATTTCCCGCAGGGGCGCGGCAAAATGGATGTCATCGCCATCTATGAAGTGGAGCAGGGGCGGATCGCCAAAGCCTGGTTCAAGATCGGCCCCTGCGTGCCGGATGAGGGCGCGCTCTAGCCGCGCATTATTGCAACGCCATCACCGCCTCTATTTCCACACACACCGCGGGTGAGAACAACGCGCTGACCGCCATCAGTGAACAGGCCGGCAGCGCGCCATCGAAATAGTCAAACAGCACCGGGCGCACGCCCGCCAGATCGGCGATGTCGGTCAGGAACACGCTGATTTTAATCAATGCCTTGAGGTTGACGCCTTCGCTGGCGGCAATGGTGGCCAGCTGTTCGAGGATCTCCTGCGTTTGCTCCGGCGCGCTCAACCCCTGAGCGTCGGTGGCGAAAGCCGTCAATCCGGAAACGTATAAGCGATCGCCGTGGCGCACCGCATGCACATAGGGGCCGCCCGGCGTCGGCAACTGCGGATAATTCGTGCGTTTTAATGATGTCATGGTCAAACCCCGCGCAAGACCGGTTAATAAAATCGACAAACTTGGTTAGGATACTGAAGAAACGGCGGCCAGGCGCCGCGCACCGATGATATTTGAGAGTATCATCCCTCTTTTTTATACGTCGTCTTCACCCGAATGTGACAGTGCGGCGCAGCTCGGCCACAAGGACGCATGAGACGATGAACCCGATTTTTACTCCCTACCTGCAACGCTGGCAACTGGAACAGGACGGCAAAGCCTTCGAAACCCACAGCAGTCTGCTGATGCCGGTGCGTTACCGGGGCGAGGCCGCCATGCTGAAGATCGCCCGCGAGCAGGAGGAGCGCTTCGGCGGCCAGCTCATGTGCTGGTGGCGCGGGGAAGGCGCCGCGCTGGTGCTGGCGTGGCACGACGACGGCATTCTGCTGGAGCGCGCGCAGGGCGAAGGTTCGTTGGCGCAGTTGGTGCGTGATGGCGACGATGAGCAGGCCACGCAGATCCTGTGTCGGGCGATCGCCGCCTTGCATGCGCCGCGAGAGGCACCGCTGCCCGAATTGATCCCGCTGCAGGAGTGGTTCAGCTCGCTGTGGCCGGCGGCGCAGGCGCACGGCGGCATGCTGCGCCTCAGCGCCACAACGGCGGCGGAATTGCTGAGCAGCCCGCGAGAAGAAAGCGTGCTGCACGGCGACATCCACCATGACAATGTGCTCGACTTCGGCGAACGCGGCTGGCTGGCGATCGACCCCAAGCGTTTGTACGGCGAACGGGGCTTCGATTACGCCAATATCTTCTGCAATCCCAACTACGGTATCGCCACCGATCCGGCCATTTTCCAGCGCCGCGTGGAACAGGTGTGCCGGTTGGCCGGGTTGGAGCGCCGGCGCTTGTTGCAATGGATCCTGGCCTGGTCGGGGCTCTCCGCCGCTTGGTTCATGGAAGACGGGCAGGCGGCGGATATCGACTTCCGCGTGGCCGAACTGGCGGCGCGCGCGTTGGATATCCCGTTGCCGGACGGCGATTCAGGGTTCATCCTGCCAGTAATCGAGCGAGGTTGAAGGGCGCTGCAGGTAGCGCACCTGCTCGCCGTCTGCGCTGCGCGCCATCGCCTGGTATTTGCCGGAATCCGGGTACATCACCAGCTCCGGCTGTTCGCGCGTGCTGACGGACAGGTACTTCAGCGGCGCATCGGAAGTGTTGATGATCTGGTGCGGGTATTCCGGGCCCGGGGGAATGAAAATGACATCCCCGCTGACGATCGGCAGCATTTCTCCAGCCACCCGCAGCGTACCGCTGCCTTCCAGAATGATGAACATTTCTTCCTGAGCGTAGTGAAAATGGTAGGGGCAGGAACGCATGCCCGGCGCCACGCAATCGAAAGAGGCGCCCAGTTTGTCGGCGGCGGTGCCGGTGCCGAGACGGGCGCCGACGCTGTCATACAGCGGCGGCCGCCGGTCATGTTTCATCTCTACCTGTTCGACATTGCGTATCAGGCGCTGAGCTAACAGCGCGGCTTTCTCAGTCATAAGCTTCCTTGGTGACGGCGTCACTTATTAGGTGAATTGACAGTCAGACGACAGAGAAAGTGAAGGCGCCACGGCGTCGCTTGTCAATGTAGACCGCCCGTTACGCCTCGGAGGTTCGCCGCGGCAGCGACAGCAGCAGATGGGCGATGGCGCCGCCGACAATCCCCCAGAAGGCAGAACCGATGCCGAGCAGCGTGACGCCGGAGGCGGTGATGAGGAAGGCGATCAGCGCCGCATCGCGCTGTTTTTCATCATGCAGCGCGCGTTGCAGGCTGCCGCCAATGGTGCCGAGCAACGCCAGCCCGGCAATGGTGTGGATCAAGGCGACCGGCAACGCGCTGAATAGCAGGCCGATGGCGCCGCCGAACAGACCGGCCAGCAGATAGAAGCCGCCGGCGGCCACCGCGCCCATATAGCGCCGCTGCGGATCGGGATGCACATCCGGCCCCATGCAGATGGCGGCGGTAATGGCCGCGATGCACACCGAGAAACCGCCGAATGGCGCCAGCAGCAGCGCGGTCAACGCCGTCCAGGCGATCAGCGGTGAGGTGGGGACGCGGTAGCCCGCCGCCTGCAGCGTAGCGATCCCGGGGGCGTTCTGTGAAGCCATGGTGACCACGAAGAAGGGCACGCCGATGCCGAGCAGCGTCGGCCAGCTGAAATGCGGCGCGATAAATTCCGGCACGGCGAATGCCGGCGTCTGTTGCGCCAGCTGGATATCGCCCTGCAGCGCGGCGATCGCCAGCCCAATCGCCAGCGTCAATACGATGGCGTAGCGCGGCAGGTAACGGCGGCTGAGCAGATAGGCCAGCCCCATGCCGGCGCTGAGGGGAAAATTGAGCTGCAGCGAAGCGAAGGCGTCCAGCCCGAAACGCAGCAGGATCCCCGCCAGCATCGCCGCAGAAATCGCCTGTGGAATATAGTCCATCAGGCGGGCAAACAGCCCGGTGACGCCGCAGAGCAGGATCAGACCGGAGGCGAAGATAAACACGCCGATCGCCTCGTTGATCGGCGTGCCGGGCAGGCTGGTGACCAGCAGCGCCGCGCCGGGCGTCGACCAGGCGGTGAGGATCGGGGTGCGATAGTAAAGCGACAGCCCGAGGGAGGTGACGCCCATTGCGATCCCCAGTGCGCTCAGCCAGCCGCCGATCTGCGCCGGCGTGGCGCCCGCGGCGGCGGCGGCCTGAAAAATGATGGCGGCAGAGCTGGTATAACCGACCAGAACGGCGACAAAACCGGCCATGACGGCAGGCAGGGTCAGATGACGCAGGGTGACGGCAGGGCGCATGGGCAGCTCCAATCGGTGGTTGTGCGTTATAACGCACAGCGAGAAATCAGCATAGCATCGTGCGTTATAGCGCACAAGCGGGTATAATCGGGCACGATACGCAGAGGAGAACAGGATGCAGGAACTTGCCGGCCATTTGGCGCACACCCTGCGCACGTTGCGCGCACAGCGCGGTTGGAGCCTGACGCAGGCGGCGGAATACACCGGCGTCAGCAAGGCGATGCTCGGGCAGATTGAACGCGGCGAGTCCAGCCCGACGGTGGCGACGCTGTGGAAGATCGCCACCGGTTTCAACGTGGCGTTTTCCGCCTTCCTTGAGGCCTCGCCCGCGCAGCAGCAGGCGACGCTGCATCGCTACGGCGAGCTGCCGGTGTACGATCAGGACAATGCCGATATGCGCGTGGTGCCGCTGTTTCCCTACGATCGCCAACTGGGTTTCGACATGTTCGTCATCGATCTCGCGCCGGGTGCGCTCAGCGAATCGTCGCCGCATGAGCCGGGCGTGATCGAGCATGTGATCGTGATCAGCGGCCGGTTGGAATTGGCGATAAACGGCGAGTGGCACAGCCTGGCGGCCGGCGAGGCGATGCGCTTTCAGGCCGATCGGCCGCATGCCTACCGCAACGCCGGTTCACACACGGTGCGTATCCACGATCTGATCCACTATCCTCAATCCTGACTCAACGCGGCGGCCGTGGGCTTTGACTCCGCGCCGCCAAACGCCTACCTTGTTGAAAATGACTCTTATTTCACAGGTTGTCGCCCATGACGGGGCGGCGTTGCAGCCGACTCAAAAGGAGCTTGATTTTGCCGGTCACCAATCGACGTCAGTTTATTAAACTCAGTGCACAAACCGCAGGAGCCGTATTCGCGATGACTTCATTACCCAACAGTATCCGCCTGGCGATGGCGGCGGAGGGCGGCGCGGCCGCCGGCGATGAATTCCTGTGGCTGGAAGAGCTGCAGGGTAAAAAAGCGCTGCAATGGGTGCAGCAGGAAAATCAGCGCACCGTGGCGCGTTTCGGCCAGGGCGAAGACTTTCAGCGCATTGAGCGCGAAGTTCTGGATATCCTCAATAAAGACACCCAGATCCCGTGGGTGAGTAAACGCGGCGAGTACTATTACAACTTCTGGCAGGATCAGGCCAACCCGCGCGGCCTGCTGCGGCGCACCACGCTGGACGAGTACCGCAAGGCCAAACCGGCCTGGGAGACGGTGCTGGATATCGATGCGTTGGGCAAGGCGGAAGGCAAGGATTGGGTCTATCAAGGCTCGCAACCGCTGGCGCCGGAATACCGTTATTGCCTGATGCAGCTGTCGCCGGACGGCGGTGACGCCACCGAAATCCGTGAATTCGATCTGGTGGCCAAACGCTTTGTCAAAGACGGTTTCAACGTGCCGGTGGCGAAAAGCCGGATTTCCTGGGTCGATCGGGACACGCTGTTCATCGCCACCGATTTCGGCCCCGGTTCGATGACCCAGTCAGGCTACGCGCGCATCGCCAAACGCTGGCGGCGCGGCACGCCGCTGAGCGCCGCCGAAACGCTGTACGAAGCGCAGCCGGAAGACATGGCGGTCTTCGCCTATCACGATCGCACGCCGGGTTTTGAGCGTGATTTCGTCGGCCGCAGCCTGGACTTCTATCGCCGTGACTATTTCTTGCTGGCTCAGGATGGCCGGCAGAAAAAAATCGACATCCCGGCCGACGCCGAGCTGGATACGCATCGGGAATGGCTGCTGATCAAACCGAGCAGCGACTGGGAAGTGGGCGGCAAGCGCTATCCGTCCGGCGCGCTGCTGGCGGCCAACTTCGATGACTATCTGGCGGGCAAGCGCGAGCTGCAGCTGCTGTTTACCCCAACGGCGGAGCAGGCGCTGAGCGGCTACAGCGGCACCCGCGATCACCTGATCCTCAGCATCATGGATAACGTGGTCAACCGGCTGGAAGTGCTGACGCCGCAGGGCGGCAGCTGGCAACGTCGCCCGCTGGGCAACCCCGACGCCATCAGCACCCTTTCCGCCGGCGGCATCGACGAAGAGAGCAACGCCTATTTCCTGACCGTCAGCGGGTTCCTGCAGCCGACCTCGCTGTACATGGGCAATCTCGACGGCGGTGAGGCGACGCTGTTGAAACAGGCGCCGCAGGACTTTGCCGCCGCCGGCTATCAGGTCAGCCAGCATTTCGCGCGCTCCAAGGACGGCACCCGCGTGCCGTATTTCCAGATCGCCGCCAAAGATCTCAAAGCGGACGGCAGCACGCCGACGCTGCTGTATGGCTACGGCGGGTTTGAAGTGCCGCTGTTGCCGGGCTATCTCGGCGGCAAGGCGCCGGCCTGGCTGGAACGCGGTGGAGTATACGTGGTGGCCAACATTCGCGGCGGCGGCGAATACGGTCCGGCCTGGCATCAGGCGGCGCTCAAGCAAAACCGCCATCGCGCCTACGAGGATTTCGCCGCCGTGGCCGAAGATCTTATCGCACGCAAGGTGACCTCGGCGCCGCATCTTGGCGCGCGCGGCGGCAGCAATGGCGGCCTGCTGGTGGGCAATATGCTGACGCTGTATCCGCAGCTGTTCGGCTGCATCGTCTGCGAAGTGCCACTGCTGGACATGCAGCGCTATACCCAGCTTTCCGCCGGCGCGTCGTGGATCGCCGAATACGGTGACCCGAGCAAGCCGGAGGAATGGGCCTACATCAAGACCTTCTCGCCATACCACAACATTCAGGCGCAGACGGCCTATCCGCCGGTGCTGTTCTATACCGCGACCAGCGACGATCGGGTCAACCCGGCCCACGCCCGCAAAATGGCGGCGCGCATGCAGGCGATGGGGTATCAGCAGGCCTATTTCTATGAAAATACCGAAGGCGGGCACAGCGCCGCCGCCGACAAGCAACAGGCGGCGTTCCACAGCGCGCTGGTAAGCGAATTCATGTGGGCCAACCTGAGCGGCAAACCCAAGTCAGCGTAAGCCTTTTTCTTGCGGCATAAAAAAACACCGGGGCGTTAACCCCGGTGTTTTTATTTACGCTCAATCCGCTGGCGGTCAGCGAGCCGCAGTGGCTTCCTGCGCTTGCTGATTGGCGTCTTCGGTGGTGTCCAGCGTCATGCGGTACAGCTTCGGCGCGGTCAGCATCATCAGGATAGCGATGACGGCGGTGACGATGCCGATCTGCATAAACACATGGCTGTAGATGGCCAGCGAAGCGTGCGCGTCGTTGATGTCGCTTGGCACGGCGGTCAGACCGGCAACCTTACCGGCGATCAGCGCGGCGGCGGCGGTAGTCAGGAACCAGGAGCCCATGATGAAGCCCATCAGACGCTGTGGCACTAGCTGCGCTACCATCGCCAGGCCCAGGCCGGAAATCATCAGCTCGCCGATGCTCTGCAGCGCGTAGCTCAGGATCAGCCAGTTGACCGACACGATGCCCTGTTCGTTGGCGAAGCTGGCGCCCCATGGCAGCACCAGGAAGGCGCAGGAGCAGAGGATCATGCCGAAAGCGAACTTGTGCGGCATCGGCAGGCGATCGCCCATTTTGTTATACAGCGCGGCCAGAATCGGGCTGGCGAGCATGATCCAGAACGGGTTCAGCGCCTGATACTGCTCCGGCTCGAAGGCGACGCCGAAGATGCTGTGTTCCACGTTATGGATGGCGAAGAAGTTCAGCGAGGTTGGCATCTGGCTGTACAGCACGAAGAACACCACCGCTTCCAGCATCAGCAGGAAGGCGACGATCATCTTGCGGCGTGCAGCGCCGTGCAGGGCGAAGGTTTCCTTGGCGAACACCAGAACGATGCCGGCGGAAACGAGGGCCAACGCCCAGCGCGCGATCACCTGGTTGTGCAGCAGCCAGCTGGACACGGCGATCAACGCCACGATGCCGACCAGCACCATCAGCAGCTTCGGCAGATGCAGCGGCTTGAAGTCAGGTCTGGAGCCGTTTTCCTTCACCCACTTGTGGCACATCATAAAGTTGACCAGGGTGATCAGCATGCCGACCACGCTCAGGGAGAACGCCACGCTCCAGCCGTATTTCGCCGCCAGCCACGGGGTGGCCAGCATGGAGAAGAAGGAACCGATGTTCACCGACATGTAGTACATGGTGAAAGCGCCGTCGATGCGCGGATCATCTTTCTCATAGCAGGTGGACAGCAGGGAGGACGGGTTAGCCTTAAACAGGCCGCTGCCCACGGCGATGGTCGCCATGCCCATGTAGACCCAGAAGATGTCGTGGCCGGAGTAGGCCACCATGGCGTAACCGGCGGCCAGCACCAGCGCGCCGAGCACGATTACGCGTTTGGCGCCCAGCACCTTGTCGCCCAGCCAGCCGCCGATGGCGACGAAGCCGTATACCAGGGCACTGAAGGAAGAGAACAGGGTGATGGAATCGGCTTCGCTCATGCCGAGCATCTTGACCAGATAAACCGCCATGATGCCCTGCAGGCCGTAATAGCCGAAACGCTCCCACAGTTCGATCGAGAAGATCAGGTAGAACGCTTTCGGTTGTTTGAACGCGTTAAGGCTTACGCTCTCCGGGTGTTGGTTGTTTGCTGTTGACACTGGTACCTCTGTTTTTTCGCAGCCCGTCTTTGGAGGACGGGAAAGTACAAAAGTTGATGCGGAACGGCATCCTTTTGCGTTGTTATAGGATGGGGACGGCGGTTAATGTTCACTATCTTTGTCAACGTGGCAAGCAGTTTGTCATATTCGGTTACATTTAACGCTCGCAGGATTATGCTGCGATGTTGCAAATGTTATGCAGTATTAACTTTCGGGTTTTAATGGTTTGCCGATTTTTTGTTTTGATTAAAAGCTATACGCATTTTAAACAGGGATATATTCTGCTGAATTGCTATTTTTTAGCGCATCAGTGTATGTGTGGTTGTTAATCCATTGGAATGTTGTGCATATGCAGCGTTTTGTAAAATTATAGAAATTCAAGAAAACGGGACTGGCATTTGTGAACGCCTTGTGATCCTGAAAGCGTGACGTTCACCGCAATTTTTGACTAATTTTTCGCTTGAAAATAACGCGGCACTGAGTTTTTCACTGAAAACCGTGATAACGCCGGGGTTACTGCTGCGCGATATCACATTTCCGATAAAAAAGAGGCGCTGGCGGGGGGGAGTGGCGGCGACGGGGGCGGTTTGCCGCCCCGTCAGACTCAGGATTCTGGATAAACCTTCTCTTTATACTCGCACAGGTCTTCGATGATGCAGGAGCCACAGCGCGGTTTGCGCGCGATGCAGGTGTAGCGCCCGTGCAGGATCAGCCAGTGATGGCAATCGACCTTGAATTCGGCGGGCACCACCTTCAGCAGCTTCTCTTCCACCTGATCGACGTTCTTGCCCGGCGCGAAGTGGGTGCGGTTGCACACCCGGAAGATGTGGGTGTCCACGGCGATGGTCGCCCAGCCGAAGGCGGTATTGAGCACCACGTTGGCGGTCTTGCGGCCGACGCCCGGCAGCGCTTCCAGCGCGGCGCGATCTTCCGGCACTTCGCCGCCGTGCAGCTCCAGCAGCATACGGCAGGTTTTGATCACGTTTTCGGCCTTGCTGTTGAACAGGCCGATGGTCTTGATGTACTCCTTGACGCCATCAACCCCCAGCGCCAGCATGGCGGCGGGGGTGTTGGCGACCGGGTAAAGCCTGGCGGTCGCCTTGTTGACGCTCACGTCGGTGGCCTGTGCAGACAGCAGCACTGCAATCAGCAGTTCAAACGGCGTGGTGTACACCAGCTCGGTGGTCGGGTGCGGGTTGTTGTCGCGCAGCCGGGTCAAAATTTCCAGTCGCTTCTGCTTGTTCATCAGGCCTTCTCAGCACGTCCTTGTTCCAGCAGCGGTTCCGCCGCCACGGCGCGAGCTTTGCGCGCCTTCATTTTTTCGTCGATCAGATATTTGACCGCCAGCAGCAGCCCCAGGCCGATAAAGGCGCCCGGCGGCAGCATGGCCAGCAGGAATGGGCTGTCGAAATGCACCACTTCGATGCGCAGCGATTTGGCCCAGCCGCCCAGCAGTTGGTCGGCGCCGTCGAACAGCGTGCCGTTGCCCAACAGTTCGCGCATCGAGCCCAGCGTCACCATCACGCCGGTGGCGCCGAGGCCGATGGCCATGCCGTCCAGCGCCGAGAGGCCGACCGGCTTCTTGGCGGCCACCGCTTCGGCGCGGCCGACCACGATGCAGTTGGTTACGATCAATGGAATAAAGATGCCGAGCGACTGATACAGGCCGAAGGCATAGGCGTTGATCAGCATCTGCACGATGCTCACCACCGCGGCGATGATCATCACGTAGATTGGAATACGCACTTCGCTCGGCACCCAGCGGCGCACCGCGGAGATGGAGGCGTTGGTCAGCGTCAGCACCAGCGTGGTGGCCAGCCCCAGGCCGAGCGCGTTGGTGACGGTGGAGGTCACCGCCAGCAACGGACACATGCCCAGCAGCTGCACCAGGGCGGAGTTGTTTTTCCACAACCCCTGGACGATCAATTCTTTGGCTTCACTCATTCGGCGGCTCCACACGCAGGTAAGCTTTCAAGTTTAGGCGGCAGCGTTTCCATATACAACGCCGTGCGGCGCACCGCATTGACCACCGCCCGCGGGGTGATGGTCGCGCCGGTGAATTGGTCGAACATGCCGCCGTCTTTCTTCACCGCCCAGCGCTTATCGTCCGGGCCTTCGATTTTCTTGCCGCTGAAGAAGGAAATCCAGTCGGAAATGCGCAGTTCAATTTTGTCACCCAGCCCAGGCGTTTCGTGGTGTTCAATCACCCGGGTGCCGAGCACCGTGCCGTTGAAATCGGCGCCGACCAGCAGCTTGATGGCGCCGGAGTAACCGTCCGGCGCGGTGGTTTCCAGCGCGGCGGCAGTCGGCTGCCCGTTTTTGCGCGCCAGGTACAAGCGGTGCGGCGCGCCGTCGCCCAAGGCCGGATCGCTGACCAGCAGGCATTCGTTCTGCATGATGTTGTCGTAGTTTTCCGGCGGCACCACCTGATCGAGCAGCGCTTTTTGCTGCAGCGCCGCCTGATGGGCGATGGTGGTTTTCGTCAGGGCGTAGACCACGGCGGTCAGGCCGGTGGTGACCGCCGCAAACACCGCCAGCGTGGTGCCGTGCTTTCTCATGGAATTCAGCATGGCGGCTCCTTAGCGATGGCCGTACACGCGCGGCTGCGTGTAGTGGTCGATTAACGGGACGGTGATGTTGGCGAGCAGCACGGCGAAGGCCACGCCGTCAGGGTAGCCGCCATAGACGCGGATCAGCCAGACCAGCACGCCGATCAGCGCGCCGTAGATTAAGCGGCCCTTCGGCGTGGTGGAAGCGCTGACCGGATCGGTGGCGATAAAGAACGCGCCCAGCATGCTGGCGCCGGAGAACAGGTGGATCAGCGGCGAAGCCTGATGCGCCGGATCGATCCACCAGGCCAGACCGGAACAGAAGGCGATGGCGGCCAACATGCTGAAAGGGATTTGCCAATGGATCAGGCGACGCGCCAGCATAAACAGGCCGCCGGCCAGGAAGCCGAGGTTGACCCACTGCCAGCCGATGCCGGCCAGCGCGCCGCCGAACAGCGGCTGCTGCAACACCTGTTCCACGCTGTGGCCGCTGCGCAGGCCGGTTTTGAAGCCGTCGAGCGGCGTGGCCTGGCTGATGCCGTCCACGCCCATCTGCAGTTCGTGCAGCGTCGCGCCCTGTGCGGTATGGCCGCTGAAAATGGCCAGCAGCGTGTCGTGGAGCGACAGCGCGGTGGCGCGCAGCTCATCCGGCGGCAGCCAACTGGTCATCTGCACCGGGAAGGAGATCAGCAGCACTACGTAACCGACCATCGCCGGGTTGAACGGGTTCTGCCCGAGGCCGCCATACAGCTGTTTGGCGATAACGATGGCGAAGAAGGTGCCGATGACGATCATCCACCACGGCGCCAGCGGCGGCAGGCTGATGCCGAGCAGCAGCGCGGTCAGCAGGGCGGAGTTATCCGCCAGCCGGCTGCGCACCGGCAGCTTGCGCAGCTTGAGGATCGCGCCTTCCGCGGCCAGCGCGACGATCGCCGCCAGCGCCACCTGAATCAGCACGCCGTAGCCGAAAAACCAAATCTGCGCCGCGATGCCGGGAATGCACGCTAACATGACCCACAGCATAATGCGGCTGGTGCTTTGCTGGTTGTGGGTGAAAGGCGAGCTGGCGATGTGTAAGCCTTTGGCGGCTGTGGGTGATACCGGCCTGAACTTCATAGAGTAACGATACCTTCTGCGCCGCGCCTGCGGCAGTTTCGATGCGCCATACTGCGGGCGCGGCAAAAATGATAGCCGAGCATTCTACCTGATTCGATGCGAGGGTAATACGCCTTAATGATAGGGGTATTCGGCTTTCCGCGCATCTGGCGATCGGGGCGGCGCGATTTGATTTTTTTTTGGCCGGGAAATGGGCTAACGTGAGGAATTGTCAGTGGAACTTGTGCCGCCATCGACCGCGGGAAATGGGGTAAGCGTATGAATGAGATATCATTTTTCTCCAGACTTCCGCACAAAATAACAACTTTCACATAATCCGTGTAGGTTACTATCGCGAACATTATTGAGTCAGTGAATCCATAATAATGACAAATGAAGACATTTTTTTTATTGAAGAGCTAATTGAGTGGGTGGAGATACATCTGGAGAAACGGCCAAACCTGGATGAAGTCGCGCGTATTTCGGGCTATTCCAAGTGGCATCTGCAGCGTAAATTTAAGCGTATTACCGGCATTCAACTCGCCACCTATATCCGTTCGCGCATCCTGACACGCGCCGCGGTGGCGCTGCGTATCACCCGTCGCTCCATCATCGACATCTCCGATGAGCTGGGCTTCGACTCTCAGCAGACTTTTACCCGCATGTTCAAGCAGCGCTTCGGCACCACCCCCAATCGCTATCGCTCGATGGAGCACTGGGACGTGAAAAACCTGATGCCGCGCTTTAACTTCGAAGCCAGCTACGGCGCCGGTTATTACCCGGAAGTGAAGCGGCTGACGCTGCCCGACATGCAGTTGGTCGGCTTCACGCGCCGGCTGGATTTCGCCTCCGAACAGGAGCTGGAGTACTCGTCCTGCATGGCGATGAAGGACGAGATTTTCAACGACTTCTTCAAGGGGCTGCACGTTGACTGTCGGCGGATTTACAGCATCTACTCCCCTCATGCCGGGGAGGGCGACGAGCTCTCATCCACGCTGGTGATGGCGGTCGATCCTGAACACAGAAAGGATATTCTTTCCAACCATCAGATAGACACCTTCCATTTGCCGAGCCGCGAGTTTATCTCTATCAACCATAAGGGGTCGGCGAAAGAGTGTTTGCAGTTTTTCGGCTACCTGATGTCGCATGTGATGCCGGGGTTGAAGGATGAAGTGCGCGGCAGTATGGAAATGGAGATCATTCAAACCAAAGAGTGGAATCCGGAATCCAAACTGCGCCAGATTGAAGTGGATTACACCTACCTGATCTCTATCGATTAAACGGCGCCCGGCGTCAGCCAGGCGCCGCTGTCATCATTTGTCTTCCGTTTCCGCCGCCAGCGATTCCCTGGCGGCTTTTTTGGCTTTGGCGCGGGCGATAGCCGCCGCGACCGCCGCCTTGCGCGGGTCTTCTTCGGCTGCAGCCGGCGCCGGTTCCGCCGGTGCAGAGGCATCCGCCTGTTGCGCGGCTTTCTTGGCTTTGGCGCGGGCGATAGCCGCCGCAACCGCCGCCTTGCGTGGGTCTTCTTCGGCTGCAGCCGGCGCCGGTTCCGCCGGTGCAGAGGCATCCGCCTGTTGCGCCGCTTTCTTGGCTTTTACGCGCGCCAGTGCCGCCGCGACCGCCGCCTTGCGCGGATCTTCTTCGGCTGCAGCCGGCGCCGGTTCCGCCGGTGCAGAGGCATCCGCCTGTTGCGCCGCTTTTTTGGCTTTTACGCGCGCCAGTGCCGCCGCGACCGCCGCCTTGCGCGGATCTTCTTCGGCTGCAGCCGGCGTCGGTTCCGCTGGAGCAGGGGCATCCGCCTGCTGCTCTGCCTTTTTGGCCTTCACGCGCGCCAGGGCGGCCGCAACGGCCGCTTTGCGCGGATCCTCTTCGGCTGGAGCCGGCGCCGGTTCCGCTGGAGTAGGGGCATCCGCCTGCTGCTCTGCCTTTTTGGCCTTCACGCGCGCCAGGGCGGCCGCAACGGCCGCTTTGCGCGGATCGACCTCTGTTGCCGCCGGGGCGGAGCTGTCTGCGGCCGGTGCCTCTTTGCGCGCTTTCACGCGGGCCAGCGCCGCGGCCACGGCGGCTTTACGCGCGTCGTCGCCGGCGGTCGCCGGTGGCGCTTCCGTTTCCACCTCAGCAGCCAGCTGGGCTCGACGTTCGCGCGCCTGCGCTTTACGCGCTTCGCGGGCGGCGATCATCTCGCTGTTGTCCGGCTGCTGGCCGTTGACCGGCGTAACCGCCGCTTCGGCATTCTTGCTGCGCACGCGCGCCAGCGCGGCCTGCACTGCGCCCTGATCGTCGTCGGTCAGTTTGACGGCGGCCTTTTTATGTCGCTCTTCACGCGCCAGTTTTTCACGCTCCAGACGCGCCAGTTTGGCCTCGTAACGCGCCTTGGCCTCGGCGGTGCGCGCCGCTTCCAGATCGATAGCCTTGATTTCGGCCTTTTCCTGCCGGTAGTACTGTACCAGCGGGATATTGCTGGGGCAGACGAACGCGCAGGCGCCGCATTCGATGCAGTCGAACAGGTTATGGTTGCGCGCCTTGTCGTGCTCCTGTCCACGGCTGAACCAGTACAGCTGTTGCGGCAGCAGCCCGGCAGGGCAAGCGTCTACGCACAGGCCGCAGCGGATGCAGGACTGCTCCGGTTCCTGCGGCGTCATTTCATCCACCGTCGGCGCCAGAATGCAGTTGCTGATCTTGACGATCGGCACGTTCAGCGCGGGCAGGGTAAAGCCCATCAGCGGGCCGCCCATGACCACCATCTGCTGCGCCTGCGGGCGGAAACCGGTGAAGTCAAGCAGGTGCTGCACCGGCGTGCCGATGCGCGCCCACAGGTTGCCGGGGCGCTCGATCGCCTCGCCGGTCAGGGTCACTACGCGCTCAATCAGCGGTTCGCCGTCGACGATCGCTCGCTTGATGGCGAAGGCGGTGCCGACGTTTTGCATCAATACGCCGATAGCGGAGGAGTGCTTGCCGTGCGGCACTTCCTTGCCGGTCAAAATTTTGGTCAGCTGCTTGGCGCCGCCGGACGGGTATTTGGTCGGGATGACGCGCAGCGCAATGCCGGACTGGCCGCGCAACGCCAGTTTCAGCGCCGCGATTGCCTCCGGCTTGTTGTCTTCGATGCCGATCAGCGTGACTTTGGGCTGCAGAATGTGTTGCAGGATCTGCGTGCCTTCAATGATCTGATCGGCATGTTCCTGCATCAGGCGGTCGTCGGCGGTGATGTAAGGCTCGCACTCGGCGGCGTTGAGGATCAGCGTTTCCACGCCGCTCATGCCGCCTTGCAGCTTGCTGGCGGTCGGGAAACCGGCGCCGCCCAGGCCGGCGATGCCGGCCTGATGAATACGTTGAATCAGTTCCGTGGCGGGCGATTGGCGATAGTCCGCCACCGGATCGCGCTCGCACCAGCGGTCTTCCCCGTCTGCCTCGATAATCACGCACAGCTCCGTCAGCCCGGACGGGTGAGCGGTGATGTGCGGGGTAATGGCGCTGACGGTACCCGAGGTCGGGGCATGCACCGGCACGGTGCGGCCGCGGCCGACGGTCAGCGGTTGGCCTTTCAACACCCGATCGCCGGCGCTGACGCACAGCTCGCCTTCCGGCCCCAAATGCTGCTGCAGCGGAATGATAAAGGTCTTGGGCAGGGGCGCGACACGCAGCGGCGCACCGCTGGACTGCGTTTTCATTTCCGGTGGATGGATCCCGCCGTCGAAATCCCAGATCCGGTCTTTTTTAAAGGCGGCGAACAGATTAAGCATGTTGCTCCACGTGGATCACTTGCACCGGGATCGTCTTCATGTCCCACTTCCAGTTGGCGGTGGTGGTAGCGACCGGTCTCATTTCAATACAGTCGGTAGGGCAAGGGGCGACGCACAGATCGCAGCCGGTACAGAGGTCGGTGATGACGGTGTGCATGGCGCGGGTGGCGCCGACGATGGCGTCCACCGGGCAGGCCTGAATGCACTTGGTGCAGCCGATGCAGTTGGCCTCGTCGATATAGGCCACTTTACGCTCCGGCTCGGCGGCGGCTTCGCTGCCCAGCGGCTGCGGCTCTACGTTGAGCAGCTCCGCCAGTTTCAGCATCACCTGTTCGCCGCCCGGCGCGCATTTGTTGATCATCTCGCCGTTGGCCACCGCCTCGGCATAGGGGCGGCAGCCGGGGTAGCCGCACTGCCCGCACTGGCTCTGCGGCAGGATCGCGTCGACCTGCTCGGCGACCGGATCCTCTTCCACCTCAAAACGGCGCGCGGCGTAGCCCAGCACCAGTCCGAACAGCAGCCCGAGCGCGCTCAAAGCCGCGATAGCTATCCACAACGCAGTCATTAGAATTTCACCAGCCCGGTAAAGCCCATAAAGGCCAGCGACATCAGCCCGGCGGTGATCAACGCGATCGAGGAGCCGCGGAACGGCGCCGGCACGTCGGCGACCGCCAGACGTTCGCGAATGGCGGCGAACAGCACCATCACCAGCGAGAAACCGGCGGCGGCGCTGAAGCCGTAAACGGCGGACTGCAGGAAGTTATAGCCGAGGTTGACGTTAAGCAACGCTACGCCCAGCACCGCACAGTTGGTGGTGATCAGCGGCAGGAAGATGCCCAGCAGGCGGTAGAGCGCCGGGCTGGTCTTGCGCACCACCATCTCGGTGAACTGAACGACGACGGCGATCACCAGAATGAAGGAGAGCGTGCGCAGATACACCAGATCCAGCGGAACCAGAATAAAGGTGTTGATCACCCAGGCGCTGACGGAGGCCAGCGTCATGACGAAGGTGGTGGCCATTCCCATGCCGATGGCGCTTTCCAGCTTCTTGGAAACGCCGAGGAACGGGCACAGGCCAAGAAACTTCACCAGAACGAAGTTGTTCACCAGTACGGTGCCGACAAACAGGAGCAGGTATTCGGTCATTGCGATGCCTAAAAAAATAAAAGCCGCCTATTATCGGGAATCGGCGGCCGGACGACAACATATGAATCGCAGGGGTATTGCCTTTTTTGGCGAAAATTTACACAAAAAACCCGATAAAACGTGCTGCAATCGCCATTAACGTTCGGTAAAGGTGCCTTTGACCCGCTGCGAGCGCTTGATATAAGGCACCAGCAGCGCCGCCATCAGCAGCGGCCAGCCGAGGCTGCGCACCGCCACTTCATCCGGTACCGGCGCAAAGGCGAAGGCTTTCACCGCCAGGATCACCGTGATCAGCAGCCATAACAAGAACAGTTTGGGGAAGCGCTGCGAGCGCTGGCAAAACAGAAACACCAGCCACAGGGTGAAGCCCCACATCAAAAGCGTGGTCAGCACCGAAAAGTACCATTGCAGGGTAAACGCCTGGGCGTTGGTCAACAGATAATCGCGCGACTCGGGCATGAAGATCGCCATGGCGTACAGGAGCAGCATCAGGCTGGCGCTGAGCAGGGTGACGATCAGATAGGCCAGCGGGGCCAGCAACCAACCGCCGATACGAGTGTATTCAGCTTGAGACATAAAGGCTTCCTGATTGAAACGGGGATCACAGGCGGCATAGCTTAGCGGGTAATATAGGCTTCGTCATCTCTATCAAGCGGATAGCTCGGCATCGCGGCGCCGGGCCGCACGTTTGGCTACTCCGGCCTCGCTTCGAATTAACATCTCATTTACTTCTTGTTCCATCCGGCCGCATGGTGTCAAATCGAAAGGGTCTGTCGTGAGCCAGCAAGAGGAAATCCCATGGCTGAGAAAATTCGTGTCGGGCTGGTCGGTTACGGCTACGCCGGCAAAACCTTTCATGCGCCGCTGATTGCCGGTACGCCGGGGCTGGAGTTGGCCGCCGTCTCCAGCAGCGATGCCGGCAAAGTGCACGCCGACTGGCCGTCGATGACGGTGGTGGGGGATGCGCAAGCGCTGTTCGCCGATCCGGCCCTCGATCTGATCGTCATTCCTACCCCCAACGATACCCATTTCCCGCTGGCGCAGCAGGCGTTGGCCGCCGGCAAGCACGTGGTGGTGGATAAACCGTTTACCGTGACGTTGTCACAAGCGCAGGCGCTGCAACAGCAGGCGCAGCAGAGCGGTTTACTGCTGTCGGTGTTCCACAACCGCCGCTGGGACAGCGATTTCCTTACCCTTAAAGTGCTGTTAAAGGACGGTTCGCTGGGCGAGGTGGTGTATTTCGAGTCGCATTTCGATCGCTACCGGCCGCAGGTGCGCCAGCGCTGGCGTGAACAAGGCGGCGTCGGCAGCGGCATCTGGTTCGATTTGGGGCCGCATCTGCTCGATCAGGCGCTGCAACTCTTCGGCAAACCCGAACGGCTGTTTGTCGATCTGGGTGAGCTGCGGCCGGGGGCGCAGGCGGTGGACTATTTCCACGCGCTGCTGAGCTATGGCGATCGCCGTGTGGTGCTGCACGCCAGCATGCTGGCGGCGGCAGAGAGCCCGCGCTACGTGGTGCACGGCACCCGCGGCAGCTATGTCAAATACGGCCTCGATCCGCAGGAAGACCGACTGAAGGCCGGCGAGCGTCTGCCGCAGGCCGATTGGGGCTATGACATGCGCGAGGGTGTAGTGACGCTGTCACGTGACGATCTGCTGGCGGAGCAACCGCTGCTCAACATTCCCGGCAATTACCCGGCTTATTACGCGGCGGTGCGCGACGCGATCGCCGGTACAGGCGAAAACCCGGTGCCGGCCGCCGACGCCATCGCGGTGATGGCATTGATCGAACTGGGGCTGGAATCGGCCCGGCTGCAGCAGGCGCTGCCGGTGGTTTGATACTGCCCATTTCTCTGTGCCCGGCGAAGCGTCGGGCCTTTTTACGACTTTACGTGCAAGGAAATTCGTTTCATGTCCTG
This sequence comes from Serratia sp. JKS296, assembly GCF_900215445.1. Classification (NCBI taxonomy): domain Bacteria; kingdom Pseudomonadati; phylum Pseudomonadota; class Gammaproteobacteria; order Enterobacterales; family Yersiniaceae; genus Serratia; species Serratia sp. JKS296. The sequence continues at coordinate 2,720,582 of NZ_OCMX01000001.1, read as the reverse complement.
GTTGCAGCGTTTGCGCATTGATAAATTTTTGCTGGTTCTGATTTTGGTGGTGATCGTCGCCTCGCTGTTCCCTTGCGAAGGCATCTGGAAAACCTTCTTTGAACACCTGACCACCGCGGCCATCGCGCTGCTGTTCTTTATGCACGGCGCCAAGCTGTCGCGCGAGGCGATCATCGCCGGCATGAGTCACTGGAAGCTGCATCTGCTGGTGTTCCTCAGCACCTTTGCGCTGTTCCCGCTGCTCGGGCTGGCGATGAACCTGCTGGTGCCGGGCATCATGACGCCGACGGTCTATCTCGGCTTCCTCTATCTGTGCGCGCTGCCGGCCACGGTGCAGTCGGCCATCGCTTTTACCTCGGCGGCAGGCGGCAACGTGGCGGCGGCGATCTGCAGCGCCTCGGCGTCGAGCATTCTTGGCGTGTTCCTGTCGCCGCTGCTGGTGGGGGCGTTGATGCATACTCAGGGCGGCAATACCGACGTGCTGCACGCCATCGGTTCAATCATTTTGCAATTGATGGTGCCGTTCGTGATCGGTCACCTGGCGCGGCCATTGATCGGCAAGTGGATCGACCGTCATCGCAAGCTGATCAACCTGACCGACCGTTCGTCGATCCTGCTGGTGGTGTATACCGCGTTCAGCGCGGCGGTGGTGGAAGGGATTTGGCACCGCATCGACGGTTGGTCGCTGCTGACCATCCTGGTGATGTCGCTGGTGCTGCTGACGGTGGTGCTGGTGATCAACACCTACGCGGCGCGCTGGCTGGGCTTCAACACCGCCGATGAGATCACCATCGTCTTCTGCGGTTCGAAAAAGAGCCTGGCGAACGGCATTCCTATGGCCAACGTGCTGTTCCCGGCCGCGGCGGTGGGCGCCATGGTGCTGCCGCTGATGATTTTCCACCAGGTTCAACTGATGGTGTGCGCGGTGCTGGCGCAGCGCTATGCGCGTAAAACCGCCAAACAGCGGGCCGAAGCGGAGGCGCTGGTGGCCAAATAGGCCGCAGGCCGCTAACGGTGGCTCAGCGCGTCGAGCAGAAAGTCGGCGCGCTCGTCCGGTGAGGCGCGCGGCAGTTCTTGCAGCTGATAGCCATAGCGGCGATAGACGGCCACCATCGCCCGGTAGGTCAGCTCGGCTTCGGCGAAAGATTGTTTTCTCTCACTGTCCTGCGCGTAGATCGCTTGCCACGGCGGGGCGATGAACACCCTTTCGGCATAGCGAAAGGCGCCGATCGCCGCCGTCAAATGCGCGGGGATCGGCAGTCTGCACAGCGTGAGATACCCGGCGATATCCGGCAGCCCGCGATCGAAGAACCAGCATGTTTCCCCCGTCGCTTCGCGCCATGAGCGCAGTTCCCAATCGAGCATCCGCTCGGCGAAGGCCTGGCGATCGCCCCACGGCAGCGCATGGCCGCCGATACTCACCTGATCCTGAATAATCGCCCGGCCCGCCTCCAAGGAGTGCGGGTAACCACGGCGATGAAGAACGTCGATGAGCGTGCTTTTGCCCGAACCCGGGCCGCCGGTCAGCACGATGCGGCGTAGTTTGTCAGACATGCGGAATTCCTCTCTTGCAACAGAGTGATGGGGTGAAAACAGCGATAAAGACGCGCAGGCGGAAGAAAACGGGGGGATGAGAAGAAGGCGCCGTTTGGCGCCTTGGGAGATTAGCCTTGAACTTTGGCGCGCAGCGCCTGTTTTTCCTGCTCGCTGAGGAAGGCCAGCTTCAGGCCGTTTTCCTGCGCGGTGCGGATTTCTTCCGGCGTCAGCCCGGCTTGCGGCGCGGCGACGCGGTATTCATGCTCGATCTCTATGCCCTGAACCGCCGGATCGTCGGTGTTGATTGACGCCAGCACGCCGTGGCGCAGGAAGGTGGCCAGCGGATGCTGCGCCAGCGACGGCACGGTGCTGGTCTGGATGTTGGAGGTCAGGCAGGATTCGATGCCGATGCCGTGTTCCGCCAGGAAGTCCATCAGCGCCGGATCTTCGACCGCTTTCACCCCGTGGCCGATACGTTCGGCGCCCAGCTCGCGGATCGCCTGCCAGATGCTTTCCGGGCCGGCGGCTTCGCCCGCGTGCACGGTGATGCGCAGGCCGGCGTCGCGGGCGCGGTTGAAGTGGCTGAGGAACAGGCTGCCGGGGAAGCCCAGCTCATCGCCCGCCAAATCCAGCGCGGTAATGCCGTCGCGGTGCGCCAGCAATCCTTCCAGTTCCTGCAGACAGGCGGCCTCGCCGAAGGTGCGGCTCATGATGCCGATCAGGCGAATGTCGATATCGCGATCGCGGCAGCCCGAACGGATCCCGTCGATCACCGCTTCCACCACGCCGGCGACCGGCAGTTGATGTTTCATCGCCATGTAGTAAGGGGAGAAACGCAGCTCGGCATAGTGCAGGCCGGCGTTGGCGGCGTCCTCGACGTTTTCGTAAGCCACCCGGCGGCAGGCGTCCAGATCGCCCAGCACCGCCACGCCCCAGTCCAGTTTCTGCAGGAAGCTGACCAGATCCGGTTCGGCATGGGTGATCTGCACGTGCGGGCGCAGGCTCTCCAAATCGTTGGCCGGCAGGGCAAGATTGAACTGGCGGCCGAGGTCGAGAATGGTCTGCGCGCGGATGTTGCCGTCGAGATGGCGGTGAATATCGGTAAGCGGTAGGCGGGGATCGATCATGCTGGGCACTCGCTAATTATCGTAGGTAAAGTGCAGAACAGTATAAAAACAAATGGATGAAACTTGCCATCGCGTTGCATAAAAAAGTGATGTTAATCACAAATAATGCGCGCTATATCGCATTATCGTCGCGAATCAGGCTTTCAACACGCTGACGCCCGCCTGCTGCAACGGCGCGATCAGCGCGTCATCGGTAGCCCGCTCAACGATGACGGTGTGCGCCAGCGTAATATCGCCGATCGCATACTGAGAGGCGGCGTTAAGCTTGGCGGCGGAGGCCAGCACCACGGTTTCCGCCGCGCGGGCCGCTAGCGCGCGTTTGATGTAGGCCTCCTCCAGATCGCCGGTGCTCAGCCCCGCGGTGGGGTGCACGCCGGTCACGCCCATGAAATAAATATCGGCGCGGATATGCGACATCGCTTCTACGGCGGCGGCGCCGACGCTGACGATCGAATGCTTATACAGTCGGCCGCCGATCAGGATCACCTCGACGGTGGGGTGATCGACCAACCCCACGGCGACGCTGGGGCTGTGGGTGACGATGGTGGCGTTGAGGTTGGCCGGCAGTTGCCTGACCAGCTCTGCGGAGGTGGTGCCGCCGTCGATGATCACCACCTGGCCGGGGGCGATCAGCGCCGCCGCCGCTTTGGCGATCGCGCGTTTGGCGCCGGATTCCAAGTGATTGCGTTCGGCGAAGCTGGCGATGGCGGAAGAAACCGGCAGGGCGCCGCCGTGCACCCGTTGCAGCAACCCCTCGGCGTCCAGTTCACGCAGATCGCGCCGGACCGTATCTTCCGACAGCCCGAACATCTCGCTGAGCTGTTTGGCCAAGACCTGACCATCCTGGGCCAGTTTTTCCAAAATGATCTTCTTGCGTTGGCTGGTCAACATGGCCATTTCCTCTCAAATTTCTTATGCACGAAATATCTTGATCATACACGAAACTGCACGATAGTATCAATTTCCTTCCTCTGGCGGAGTAAACCGATGATAGCCACCAAAGACAGGGTTCGCATTGTCGAAACCCGGGTGTTGTCCGATGACTGGTACCTGCTGAAAAAAACTACCTTTGATTTTCTGCGGCGCGACGGCGTCTGGCAACGGCAAAGCCGTGAGACTTACGATCGCGGTGACGGCGCGGTGATTTTGCTGTTCAACCGGCAGGCGCAAACGGTGATCCTGACGCGCCAGTTCCGCTTTCCGGTGTTCGTCAACGGTCATGACGGCATGCTGATTGAGGCCGCCGCCGGGCTGCTGGACAACGCGTCGCCGGAGGCGCGCATCAGAGCCGAAGCGGAAGAGGAAACCGGCTATTTCGTGCAGAACGTGGAGAAAGTGTTTGAAGCCTACATGAGCCCAGGCTCGGTCACCGAGAAGCTGCACTTTTTCGTCGGTGAATATCAGGCGAGCGATCGCCTCAACGAGGGCGGCGGGCTGGCGGCGGAGGGAGAAGATTTGGAGGTGATCGAGCTGCCGCTGGCGCAGGCCCTGCAGGCGGTTCGTCAGGGTACGATCGTTGACGCCAAAACCATCATGCTGCTGCAGTTTGTCGCCTTGAATCGGACGTTGGAGGAACAACGATGAAAGCACAACAAATCTTGATCGCCGGGCCCTATCGCAGCGGCACCGATGGCGATCCGCAGCGTATTGCCGCCAATCTGGCGCGCCTGGAACAGGCGGCGCTGGCGGTTTACCAGCGGGGGCACGTGCCGGTGATCGGCGAGTGGCTGGCGCTGCCTTTGGCGGTCGCGGCCGGTTCCACTCAGGTTGGCGATGCGGTCAGCGAGGCGTTTCTTTATCCGGTGGCTCACCGACTGATTGCGCAGTGTCAGGCGGTGTATCGCATCGAAGGGGCGTCTGCGGGGGCCGATAACGACGTGCGGTTGGCTAACGAATGGGGATTGACGGTCTATCGTCATCTGGAGGAAATCCCGTCTGTTCAGGCGTAACGGAGGGCGGGCAGAGGCTCGCCCCCTCGCGCTATTGCTCGTCCAGCACCAACCTCAACCCGGCGATCAGCTTGTCCATGCCGGCTTCCAGCTTGCTGCGCGGGCAGCCGACGTTGAGGCGCAGGAACCCGCGGCCTTCTTCGCCGTAGGTAAAGCCCGGCATGATCGCCACCTTTTCACGCTCGATCAGCGCCTGCTGCAGCGCCCGATCGTCCACGGCCAGCGGCCGCAGATCGATCCAGGCCAGGTAGGTGGCCTGCGGCGGGCGCCAGCCCAGCGCGGGAAACGCCTGCTCCAGCCGCTCGGCGACGTAGGTCAGATTATCCTGCAGATAGTCGCGCAGGGCGTCCAGCCAGGGTGCGCCGTGGCGATAGGCGGCCACGTGCGCCGCCACCGCCAGCACCGCCGGCGAGGAGAGGCCGTCGCGGGCTTTTAGCTGCTGGAAATAGGTTTCGCGGCTGGCGTCGTCGCTGATAAAGCCGTAGGCGCCGGTCAGTGCCGGAATGTTAAAACTCTTGGAGCCGGAGGTCAGCAAGGCCCAGGCGCCGGTCGCCACCTGGCTCCACGGCGTATGGCGGTGTTCACCCCATGCCATATCCATGTGGATTTCGTCGCTGATGACGCGCACGTCGTGGCGCTCGCACAGTTCGGCCATCTGCTGCAGCTCGTCGCGGCGCCACACCTTGCCGGTGGGGTTGTGCGGGCTGCACAGCAGCAGGATCTTGGTTTGCGGCCGCGCCAGCAACGCCTCAAGGTGCGCCATGTCGCAGCGCCAGTCGTCGCCGGCCTTGTGCAGCGGGCAGGCCAACAGCTGGCGTTGGTTGGCGAGGATCACCTTGTAGAAGGCGTCGTAAGCCGGGGTATGGGTCACCACATAGTCGCCCGGTACGGACCATTGGCGGATCAGCTGCGCCGCCATGTAGATAACGGAAGGGCCGTACACCGCCGTTGCGGTGTCGATGGCGACGTTGAAACGTTGCTGATACCAGTGGCGCAGCGCGCCGAGAAAATCTTCATGCTGCCAGCGGCTGTAGCCCAGCACGCCGTGCTGCAGGCGCTGTTGCAGCGCCTCGAGAATGCACGGCGCGGTGGCGAAATCCATATCGGAGATGGTGAACGGCAGCAGGTCGTCGCTGCCGAAACGATCGGCGATATAGTCCCACTGGGTGCACCAGGTGCCGTGGCGGTCGATCGGGGTGGAGAAATCAAACATGGGTGGCTCCCTGCAGCGCCGCGGCAGGTTGCGCCGTGGCTATCAGTGAGTCTAATTCATCTTTCACCGATTGCACCTGCGGGCCGATCACCACCTGCAGATTGTGGTCGTTGAGATGCACTACGCCGATGGCGCGATTGGCTTTCAGCGCCGCGTCGTCCACCCGGCTCATGTCGTTGACCGACAGGCGCAGGCGGGTGATGCAGTTGTCCAGCGTGATAATGTTGCCCGGGCCGCCGAGGGCCGCCAGAATCGCCGGCACGTTGTAGCCGGATTTGCCCACCGCGCCGCTCGGCGCGCTTTGGCTGACGGCGCTGTCGCTCTCACGGCCCGGCGTTTTGATGTTAAAGCGCTGGATGGCGAAGCGGAAAATGGCGTAATAACCGACGAACCAAACGGCGGCCACCACCGGCACCAGATACCACTTGGTGGCGGTGCCGTGCAGAATGCCGAACACCACGAAGTCGATGATGTTACCGTCGGTGTTGCCGATGGTCACGCCCAGCAGTGCCATCACGGTAAAGCCCAACCCGGTGAGCAGCGCGTGGATCAGATACAGGAACGGCGCGACGAACAGGAACAAGAACTCGATCGGCTCGGTGGTGCCGCCAACCACGCAGGCCACCACGCCGGAAATCAACAGCCCTTTGATTTTATGGCGGTTCTCCGGTTTGGCGCAGTGGTACATCGCCAGCGCCGCGCCCGGCAGCCCCCCGAGGAACGCCGGCATTTTACCCTGCGACAGGAAGCGGGTGGCGCTCTCGGCGAAGCCGGTGGTGGTCGGACAGGAGAGCTGCGCCTGGAAGATGGTCAGGGCGCCGCTGACGCTGTGGCCGCACACCTCCATCGTGCCGCCTGCCTCGGTAAAGCGGATCAGCGCCACCAGAATGTGCTGCAGGCCGAACGGCAGCAGCAAGCGTTCGCCGGTGCCGAACAGCATTGGGCCAAAGGCGCCGGCGCTGTTGATCACCCAACCCAGCCCGGTGATGCCGGCGGCGAACCACGGCCAGATCAGCGGGATCACCAGGCCGCACAGCCCCAGCACCACGGTGGTCACGATCGGCACGAAGCGCGTGCCGCCGAAGAACGCCAGCGCGTCCGGCAGGCGGATGGTGTGGAAGCGTTCATGCAGGCGATAGACGATGATGCCGACGATCACCGCGCCGAGGATGCCGGTATCGATCGACTGAATGCCGAGGATGTTCTGGATATTGTTGGCTTTCAGCACCAACGGATCGCTGGTGGGCAGCACGCCGGCGGCGGTCAGGTAGAAGTTGGTGCCCAGATTCAGCACGGCGAAGCCGACGAAACCGGAGAAGGCGGCGACGCCTTTGTTTTCGCGCGCCATGCCCAGCGGAATGGCGATGGCGAACATCACCGGCAGGAAGCTGAAGGCGAAGGAGCCTACCTTGCTCATCCAGGTAAAGATCAGCTGGAAGATCGGGTGGCCGATAAACGGCATCAGGGTGATCACGTCGCGGCTGCTCAGCGAGCTGCCGATCCCCAGCATGATGCCGCAGAAAGAGAGCAAGGCGACGGGCAACATGAACGTTTTGCCCAGGCTCTGGAAGAACTCCCAGAGGGTGATTTTGGGTTTGTTGGCTGCTGACATAACCGACTTCTCCTGGCGAAAAGACGAGCAAAAAGGGGACTTCTGATTAGGTAAAAAGAAGATAAAACGTTTTACCTAGCAAAAATGCGCCGCCAATCACAAATCTGCCGCCCGGTTTTTGGCGACAATGCGGCAGGCAGTAAAACGTTTTACTGAGCTAACGGATTCGGTATACCCTTGATCATTACGGCGCGGGTTGCCCAGGAACGGGTTCGCAGAGACTATGAGCATCAAAAAAATCACCATCACCGATGTGGCGCAGCAGGCGGGCGTGTCGGTCACCACGGTTTCCCTGGTGTTGAGCGGCAAAGGGCGCATTTCGCCGACCACCGCCGAGAAGGTCAATCAGGCGATAGAGCAGCTGGGTTATGTGCGCAATCGCCAGGCGGCGACGCTGCGCGGCGGGGAGTCCGGAGTGATTGGCCTTATTCTGCGCGACATTTGCGAACCCTTCTATGCCGAAATGACCGCCGGGCTGAGCGAAGCGCTGGAGGCGCACGACAAGCTGTTGTTTTTGACGCAGAGCGGGCGTGACGGCCAGGGCTTGCAGCGGGCGTTTGACGCGCTGCTGGCGCAGGGCGTCGACGGCATCGTGCTGGCGGGCGGCATCCGCGCGGCGGCTGGGCTGAAGGAAAAGGCGGCCGAGCAGGGCGTGCCGCTGGTCTGCGTGGCGCGCTCCAGCGGTCTCGATGGGGTGGACGTGGTGCGGCCGGACAATATGCAGGCCGCCAAGTTGGCCACCGAATTTTTGATCAAACGCGGTCACAGCCAAATCGCCTACCTCGGCGGCCAGAGCGACTCATTGACGCGCGCCGAGCGGTTGGGCGGTTTTTGCGCCACGTTGGTGCAGTACGGCCTGCCGTTTCGCAGCGAATGGATCGTCGAGTGTGATTGCCGGCAGCGTGAGGCGGCGGAAGCGGCAGAGCAACTGCTGCGCCACTACCCGAACATTACCGCCATCGTCTGCCACAAGGCGTCGGTCGCGCTCGGCGCCTATTTTGGCCTGACGCGCAGCGGCCGCAGTATCGGCTCGGACGGGGTCGACGCCTACTATGGCCGGCAGGTGGCGCTGATCGGTTTCGGCGACGTGCCGGAGGCCGAACTGACCGAGCCGCCGCTGACCTTCGTCTCCAGTTCGGCGCGGGAAGTGGGGCGCAGCGCCGCCGCGCGCCTGCTGCAGCGCATCGGTGACGCCGATCTGCCGGCGCAGAACGTCATTTTGCCGCCGACGCTGATCCGGCGCGGCTCCGCCTAGTCCCGCCGCTGTTCCTCTTCCGCCTCCCGGCGGATCCAGCCGATAAAGGTTTTCATCGCCGGCGTCAGATCCCGCGATTTCAAATGAGTCAGCCAATAGGCGCCGAGCGCGGCCTCGGCGGCGAATGGCCGCTGCAGCGCGCCGGCGGCCAGTTCGCGGCGGAACATGCTGACCGGCGCCAGCGCCACGCCGTCGCACTGGATCGCGCCTTCTACCATCAGCCGCGATGAGTCGAACACCGGTCCGTTGATCCGCCACGGCGTCACCTGCGCAGCCGTGAACCAGCGCTCCCATTCATCCTTGCGGTAAGTGCGCATTAGCTGCTCGTGCTGCAGATCCTGCGGCGTGCGCAAGCGCGCGGCGACCGCCGGCGGGCAGAGCACCGTCAGCGGCGCGTCGAACAGCTTGATATTGCAGGTGGCGGGCCAGAGGCCTTCGCCGAAGCGGATGGCGAAATCCATGCCGTCGGCCGACAGATTGACCAGGTTGTTGTGGGTCAGCACCCGCAGATCGATGAACGGATGCGCCGCGCGGAACGCCGCCAGCCGCGGCAACAGCCAGCCGACGGCGAAGGTGCCGACCACCGCCACCGTCAGCACCTCGTGGAAATGCCCGCCTTCGAACTGCTGCAGCACCGCCTCGATGCGGTCGAAAGCGTCGCTCAACACCGGCAGCAGCGCCTGGCCCTCTTCGGTCAGATCCAACCCGCGCGGCAGGCGGCGGAACAGCTGAATGCCCAGCTGTTCTTCCAGCATGCGCACCTGCTGGCTGACGGCGGCCTGGGTGACGCGCAGCTCCAGGCCGGCGCGGGTGAAGTTCAGGTGGCGGGCGGAGGATTCGAACGCCCGCAGGGCGTTGAGGGGAAGTCGGTTGCGCATTGTCGATAGCCATAAGTTTTTCTTTATGCTGGCTGAAATTATTATCGCTTGTCAACCCGACGGCAAAATCCGATATTTGGCGCGGCTGCTGAGAGCGTCGCGGCAGCCGTAAAGGAATGACATCATCAACCAGGGAAAGCGCCGTGCATAACGCCAATAAAAACTTTTGGCCGCGGCCGATGCCCTGCAACCGAAGAGCCTCTATCATGACGAAAATGAACCGCCTGGCGTCCGCGCTGATCGCCGCACTGATCTTGCCGACCGCGCACGCCGCGCAGCAGCAGGATATCGACGCCGTTATTCAGCCGCTGATGAAAAAATATGGCGTGCCGGGCATGGCGATCGCCGTGTCGGTCGACGGCAAACAGCAGATTTACCCGTATGGCGTCGCTTCGAAGCAGACCGGCAAACCGATCACCGAGCAGACGCTGTTCGAAGTGGGCTCGCTGAGCAAAACCTTCACCGCGACGCTGGCGGTCTATGCGCAGCAGCAGGGCAAGCTGTCGTTCAACGATCCGGCCAGCCGCTACCTGCCCGAGCTGCGCGGCAGCGCCTTCGACGGCGTCAGCCTGCTGAATCTGGCGACGCATACCTCCGGCCTGCCGCTGTTCGTGCCGGACGACGTGACCGACAACGCCCAACTGATGGCCTACTACCGGGCCTGGCAGCCGAAACACCCGGCGGGCAGCTACCGCGTCTATTCCAATCTCGGCATCGGCATGCTGGGCATGATCGCCGCCAAGAGCCTCGACCAGCCGTTTACCCAGGCGATGGAACAGGGGATGCTGCCGGCGTTGGGCATGAGCCACACCTACGTTCAGGTGCCGGCGGCGCAGATGGCCAACTATGCGCAGGGCTACAACAAGGACGATAAGCCTGTGCGGGTCAATCCCGGCCCGCTGGACGCCGAGTCTTACGGCATCAAGTCCAACGCTCGCGATCTGATTCGCTATCTGGACGCCAACCTGCAGCAGGTGAAGGTCGCGCAGCCGTGGCGTGAGGCGCTGACCGCGACGCACGTCGGTTATTACAAGGCGGGCGCGTTCACGCAGGATCTGATGTGGGAGAACTACCCATACCCGGTGAAACTGTCTCGTTTGATCGAGGGCAACAACGCCGGGATGATCATGAACGGCACGCCGGCTACCGCCATCACGCCGCCGCAGCCGGAATTGCGCGCCGGCTGGTATAACAAAACCGGCTCTACCGGCGGTTTCTCCACCTACGCGGTGTTTATCCCGGCGAAGAATATCGCCGTGGTGATGCTGGCCAACAAATGGTTCCCGAACGACGATCGGGTCGAGGCGGCTTACCGCATCGTGCAAGCGCTGGATAAGCGCTGATCGTGGGGGGCGCCGTCGGGGCGCCCCTGTTACCGGTGCTGTCGATCTCGCCGCTCGCGCATGAAATCGATAAAGGCGCGCAGCTTGAGCGGCAGATGCCTGCCGGCGGGAAAGTAGATGAAAAATCCGGATGCCTCGCTGGCATACTCCGGCAGCACTTCCACCAGATCGCCCTGCGCCAGCTCCTGCAACACCGTACCCTGAAAACGCTGTGCGATACCCAGCCCCGCCAACGCCGCATCCTTGATCAGCCGATCTTCGTTAAAGATCAAACTGCCGCTGACGTCCAGCGCCCGCTCATCGCCGTGCCGACTGAAATACCAGGGTTCCAATTTGCCGCTGCCGGGAAAACGGTAGCGCAGGCAATGGTGCGCGAGCAGATCGTCCGGCGTGGCCGGCGCGCCGCAACGCGCCAGATAGTCGGGCGAGGCGACCAGCACCCGGCGCTGGCCGTTGTCGATTGGCACGGCGATCATGTCCTTTTGCAACATGGCGTGCATGCGAATGCCGGCATCGAAACTGCCCAGCACCAGATCGGAAAAGCGGTCTTCGGTAAACAGCTCAAGCTGCACTTCGGGATAGCGTCGCTGAAATTCCGCCAGGTGCGGCATCACCAGCAGCGAAGCGGCCAGCTGCGGCAGCGTAATGCGCAGCAGGCCCGCCGGCTGCGCGCCCAGGGCGCGCACGTCGTCCGCCGCCACGTCGATCTGGCTCATGGCTGGCGACACCTTCTGATAGAACAATCGGCCCTCGTCGCTGAGGCGCACCGAGCGGCTGGTGCGGTGGAATAACCTCACTCCGAGCTGATTCTCCAGCGCCTGAATGTTTTGCGACACCGCCGGCGGCGTGACACCCAGTTGGCTGGCCGCGCGGGTAAAGTTGCCCAGCCGTGCCACGGCTTCGAAATAGGGCAGCAGTTGCAGGAGTGAACTCATCTATTAATAACCTGTACTTAATGATTCATTAAATTATGCCTTATTTTAATTTATGACGAACGTTTTAGACTGGTTTTACTTTCCCTCAGCGAGATGAAAATCATGTCGGCAACACAACAGGCGTTAACAGAACGGATCGCGGCGATCGATCAACAGGCGATGGCCGAAGGGCGCATCGTGGGCAGCGTGGTGCTGGTGGCGCGGCGGGGCGAGATTTGTTACGCCGGGGCGGCCGGCTATGCCGACCGCGAAGCGCGCCGGCCGATGCGGCGGGAAACGCAGTTTCGGCTGTCGTCGGTCTCCAAACCCTATACCACGCTGGCGGCGCTGCGCCTGATTGAGCGGGGCAAACTGAGCCTGGACGATGCGGTCAGCGATTGGCTGCCGTGGTTTACCCCGGCGCTGGCGGATGGCCGCCGCCCGACGATCAAGATCCGCCATTTGCTGAGCCATACCGCCGGTCTGGACTATCGGCTGAACCAACCGCCGGCGGGCGTTTACCATCAGTTGGGGATCCAGGACGGCGTGGAGCTGTCGACGCTGACGCTGGAGCAAAACCTGCGGCTGTTGGCGCAGGCGCCGTTGCTGTCGGAACCGGGAGAGCGCTTCAATTATTCACTGGCGATCGACGTGCTTGGCGCGGTGCTGGAGCGGGTGACGGGCATGTCGCTGCCGCAGCTGTTTGTCGAATGGGTGGCGCAGCCGCTGGGGCTTGGCAACACCGCATTCCATGCGACGGACGCCGTGAACCTGGCGACGCCGTATTACAACACGCCGCAAGGGCCGCGGCGCATGCCGGAAGGCGTGCGGATCGCCTTGCCGGAAGGCATGGCGGGGGGAGAAGTGACGTTCTCGCCGGCGCGCGCGCTTAACGCGGAGGCTTATCCTTCCGGCGGTGCGGGCATGGTCGGCGATGCCGACGATGTGCTGAAGCTGGTGGAAGCGTTGCGCAGCGGCGGGCAGGGCATGTTGCAGCCGGAGACGGTGGCGTTGCTGCGCAGCCCGCACGTGGGCGCGCAGGCGCAAACGCAAGGGCCGGGCTGGGGCTTCGGCTTTGGTGGCGCGCTGCTGATGGACGCAGAAGCGGCGCAGACGCCGCAGCACGCCGGCACGCTGACCTGGGGCGGCGTTTACGGCCACAGCTGGTTCTTTGATCCACAGGCGCAGCTGAGCGTGGTGATACTGACCAACACCGCGTTTGAAGGCATGTGCGGTTATTATCCGCAGCAGATCCGCGATGCGGTTTATGCGGCGTAAATAAAAAGGGCCCCGCAGGGGGCCCTTGTTAGGTTTTCAGGCGATTACTGCGCCGGTGCCGGAGCGGGTTCCGCTTCCTGCGCCGGTTCAGCGTCTTCCGCCGGGGCGCCCAGCATGGCGAACTGGCCGATGAACTCCTGCAGCGACATTTTGTTGCCGTTCAGGTCAACCTGATTGTCAGCGTAATGGAACTGGCTCGCGATCACGCCGTCTTTCTGGGTGGTCAGTTTGAACATCTGGCCCATGGCCGCCAGGCCCTGCACTTGCTGCTGCGCCAGTTTCTGCGCGTCTTCCGCATTATAGCCCTGCAACAAGGCGGTCTTCGCGGTCACTTCGGTGGCCATCGCTTCCGGAATGGTCAGGCTGAGATCCAGCTTTTTAACCGCCTGAGCGATCAGCTGATCCGGCGATTGTGCCGGGGAGGCGGCCTTGCTCGGATCGGTCATCGCCAGATCCAGCGTGAAGATGCTCTCACCCTTGCTGTTTTTCCAGCTCAGCGGGGCGATGCTGAGGCTTGGATTGCCTTTCAGCAGCATCGGCAGGTTCTTTTGCAGCATCTCGGAGGTCTGCTGTTCGTAGACGTCCGGATCCAGGTTCTCGCCCTGCTGCAGCAGCGCCATGGTTTGGCGGTTGTAGCTGTCGGAGAAGTCTTTCAGCGCCTTGCCGTCGACGTTGTCGATTTTCAGCGTCAGTTTACCGGCGCCGAAGTCGTTGCCCTGCACCTTGAGCGCGTCCATGGTGTAGTCGATCTGGCCACCGATGTTGCTGCTGCCTTGCTCGCCGAACTTGCTCACCAGATTGAAACCGTCCAACGCCACGGTGTCTTTACCGTCGATCGTCAGTTTGAACTGTTTCAGGGTCATCGTCTGATCGCCGAGCTTCACGCCGAACTTGCTTTCGTTGCTGTTGCCTTTCAGGTTGAAGCCCTGGAAGGTGATCTGCTCGTTTTGGCCGAATTCATTCGGGCTGGCGAACACGATAGTGTCGCTATTGGCGTCCAGCGCGAATTTTTTCAGATCGCGGGACACGTCGGCGTCAATGGTGGCGCCGCTGAATTTCAGCGAAGATTTATCCTTCTGGTAGTCCAGTGGGATAAAGTCGATGGTGGACGCGGTATCGCCGCTGTACGAGATGCGCGAATCGGCGGTAAACAGCGATTTGCCTTTGGTGGTTTCAAACAGGCCTTTCACCGCCGGGGTGTTTTCCAGCTCGGTATGCACCGACGCCATGCTCGGCAGCAGGTTGAATTTTTTCAGCTGCGCGAACGGGAACGGACCGTGATCGATGGTTTCCAGGAACGCCACTTCTTCACCGGCTTTCAGCGCCGCGTTTTCGCTGGTATCCGTGCCGTCGGAACGCAGCACATAACGCACTTTGCTGCTGAACAGGCCGCGCTGGTAATTTTCATAGCTCAGCTTGACGCCGGCTTTCGGCAGGTAGGCTTTCAATTGGCCATTGGCGTTGTCGACGACTTCGCCCATGTGCTGCTCGATCTGTTTCCCGGTGTACCAGGATGCCCCGGTCCATGCTGCGCCAAGAACGACAATGACGCTGACAGCGACTAACGATTTTTTCATAGCTCTGTTTCATCCTTTTTTCTTATCACCCTCCGTTGCGTGGGAGGGGCAAATAGGGGCCGCCAAAAAACGCCCGCAGGCGTTTAATTGTGGGGGCAGCTCTCGCTTTCAGCAAGCAATTTGCTGAAATTTATCAACGGTTAGGCCAGTTGGTTATAAACCCGGGCGATGCGGCCGCTGCCGCTGACGTTGACCGGGGATTCGAACGCCCCGATAAAGCAGGATTCGCCCGGTTTGAGCGTCAGGCGTTGCCCGGATTTCTCCAGCGTCGCTTCGCCGGCGACGCAGAACACGATGGCGGCGCTTCGCTGTGCCAGCGCCTGCGGCGCGGCGGTCAAATCGTGCAGTGAGAAGGCGAAATCTTCCACCGGGATCGGGAAGAACAGCTCGTTGCCGCGTTGCTCCGGTTGGGTCAGCAGGCCGGAAGCCGGTTGCGGGCGGAACTGCAGGTTGGCCAGCAGCTCGGGCACGTCGATGAATTTCGGCGTCAGGCCCGCGCGCAGCACGTTATCCGAGTTGGCCATCACCTCCAGCGCCACGCCTTTCAGGTAGGCGTGAGGCGTTTCGGCATACAGGAACATCGCCTCGCCCGGCGCGAGCTGCACCACGTTCAACAGCAGCGGTGAGAACAGACCGCTGTCGTCCGGATAGAAGCCGGCGATGAAGCGCACGGTATCCCAGGGTTCCCCCTGCTGGTTGTTGAGCGCGGCTTTCAGCACGCCGAGCGCCAGCGATTTTTGTTCGCCGCTCATCGTCAACAGGCTGGCGAACAGGGTCGCGAGATGGGCGGTGTCCGGCTGCTGCAGGAAGGCGGCGATGTCGTGGTGCGCGCCGGCGATCGGCTGCAGCAGGGAAACGATATCGGCCAATTCACGAAAACCGTTCATCGCCAGGAACGGCGTCAGGGCGAACACCAGCTCGGGCTTGTGATTAGGATCTTTGTAGTTGCGTTCGGCGGCGCTCAGCGGGATGCCTGCGGCGTTCTCTTTCGCGAAGCCGACCTCGGCCGCCGCTTTGCTCGGGTGGACCTGGATCGACAGCGGCTGATCGGCGCACAGCACTTTAAACAGGAACGGCAACTCGCCAAAACGGCTGGCGACGTTGGCGCCCAGCTGTTTTGGCTGGTCTTCGTCGATCAGATCGCGCAGCGAACGCAGTTCACCGTCGGCGCCCGGCACGCGGGAAGGGCTCTTGGGATGGGCGCCCATCCACAGTTCGGCCATCGGCTGATTATCCGGGTTGGCGATGCCGTAAAGACGGGGCAGCGCATCGTGGCTGCCCCAGGCGTAATGCTGTACCGCGTTGGTCATTTTTTGCATGTCGATAAACGTCCTTAACGTCATTGTCGTACTGGATGACAATAACCCACTGATTTTATACGGTTAACTAAATCTGTGCCGACACCTATCCTACGCCCGCGTCGGCAGGAAAAATCATGGGCGCGATCAAAAAAACGCCGGATAACGTCGCGCCCGGCAACGGGGCCAAAGTATAGCGTGATAACGATCGGCGTCTCAATTGGCGCGCAGGCCTCAAGGCGGCCCGGAAAACCCGCCGATCGATTATTCTTTGGCCCCGCGGAATTATTGCCGATAGCTTGGTCATTCTGCGTCATTATTTATTTTTTCAGCATGTCAAACTATGTCGGCTGAATTTATTTTTTACCGTCTGAGCCATTCCCTTAATTATTATTTTCGCGCTGCGCCGGGCTATCACACGCTGAGCTTAAACCTGCGCGTCAGACCCGTTTACCGTAACGGCCAACACGTCGATTTAACGAAACAAGAGGTCTGTTGCATGAAAAAACTGTTGTTGCTATTGGGGCTTTGCACCGGCGCAACCCAGGCGGCGGTGATTGTCGCCTATCCCTACGCGGCGCCACGCACCGTGGTGATCGCGCCGGCACCGATCGTCGTTACACCCGCGCCGGTCGCGGCTGTGGCGCATCCGCTGGCACTCACCGCCGGTGCGGCGGCGACCGGGGTGTATCGGCATAATGAACGGCAGGACGCCTACGACGAGATCAATCATCTGCAGCAGCAACGGTTCGATGAGCTCAATCATTTACAGGCGCAACGCATCAATAATTTTAATTCGCGTCATCCGCATTAATGGTTATCCACATTTTTATTCTCCAGGCTCATTCCCGGCCGTTTATTTCACCGCGGGTTAACCGGCGGAAAATAACCGCGCCGTTAATGGGTAAAAGAGATGAAACGTGCTGTGAGATAACTCTCTTAATGCGAATAGTTATTATGTCACTATACTGGGAGTGCATGCCGACGGGGGGTAGCGCGTCGGCCTAACCCTACAATTTTAGGAATTATGCTAAGGAGATCATGATGGCAGGCGTTCGTATCGAAAAAGACTCTATGGGCCCCATCGAAGTACCGGCCGACAAGCTGTGGGGCGCGCAAACCCAGCGTTCGTTGGCGCATTTCCGTATTTCCTCCGAAAAGATGCCGACCGCGCTGATCCACGCGCTGGCGTTGACCAAGCGCGCCGCCGCGCAGGTGAACGTGGATCTGGGGCTGCTGCCGGCCGAACGGGGCGCCGCTATCATCAAGGCCGCCGACGAAGTGCTGGCGGATCGCCATGCCGACCAGTTCCCGTTGTCAATCTGGCAAACCGGCTCCGGCACCCAGACCAACATGAACATGAACGAAGTGTTGGCCAACCGCGCCAGCGAGCTGCTGGGCGGCGTGCGCGGTGAAGAGCGCAAGGTGCACCCGAACGACGACGTCAATAAAAGCCAAAGCTCCAACGACGTGTTTCCCACCGCGATGCACGTGGCGGCGGTGATTGCGCTGCGCGAGCACCTGATCCCCGAGCTGAAAGTGCTGCACAAGACGCTGAGCGACAAGGCCGAAGCCTACCGCGACATCGTCAAAATCGGCCGCACCCATCTGCAGGACGCCACGCCGCTGACCCTGGGGCAGGAGATATCCGGTTGGGCGGCGATGCTGGCGCACAATCTGAAACACATCGAGGACAGTATCCCGCACATTGCCGAGCTGGCGCTGGGCGGCACGGCGGTCGGCACCGGCCTGAACACCCATCCGGAGTACGCGGTGCGCGTCGCTAAAGCGCTGGCGGAATTGACCCATCAGCCGTTCGTCACCGCGCCGAACAAGTTCGAAGCGCTGGCGACCTGCGACGCGCTGGTGCAAGGGCATGGCGCACTGAAAGGGCTGGCGGCTTCGCTGATGAAGATCGCCAACGACGTGCGTTGGCTGGCGTCCGGCCCGCGCTGCGGCATCGGTGAGATTTCGATCCCGGAGAACGAGCCGGGCAGTTCCATCATGCCGGGCAAGGTCAACCCGACCCAGTGCGAAGCGATGACCATGCTGTGCGCGCAGGTGCTGGGCAACGACGTGGCGGTGAACATCGGCGGCGCTTCCGGCAACTTCGAGCTGAACGTGTTCCGCCCGATGGTGATCCACAACTACCTGCAGTCGATTCGCCTGCTGGCCGACGGCATGCAGGGCTTTAACGAGCACTGCGCGGTGGGTATCGAACCGAACCGCGATCGCATCACCCAATTGCTGAATGAATCGCTGATGCTGGTGACGGCGCTCAACACCCACATCGGTTATGACAAAGCGGCGGAAATCGCCAAGAAAGCGCACAAGGAAGGGCTGACGCTGAAAGCCGCGGCGCTGAAGCTCGGCTACCTGACCGAAGCGCAGTTCGACGAGTGGGTGCGGCCGGAAGCGATGGTCGGCAGCATGCAGAAATAATTGATCTGTGAGGCAACCGGGGGCTTACTGAGGTAAGCCCCTTTTTTATGGAGAAATTAAGATGTCGCGCGCACAACGTTTACTTGATCTGATGCAGCTGCTGCGCAGCCACCGTTATCCGGTGGCGGGCCATGCGCTGGCGCAGACGCTGGGCATCAGCATGCGCACCCTGTACCGCGATATCGCTACGCTGCAGCAACAGGGGGCGGAGATCGCCGGTGAGGCGGGCGTCGGCTATGTGCTGCGCCCCGGCTTTATGCTGCCGCCGTTGATGTTCTCGCCGGCGGAGACAGAAGCGCTGGTGCTGGGGATGCGCTGGGTCAGCCGCCGCGGCGACAGCCAATTGGCGAGCGCGGCGGGCCAGGCGCTGGCCAAGATCGCCGCGGTGCTGCCGCCGGCGCTGCGGGAGGAGCTGGAGGCCAATACGCTGCTTATCGCGCCGGTTCAGGCGCCGCCGGTGGCGGATGAGATGCGGGTGCTGATCCGTGACACCATCCGCCGCGAGCGCAAACTGCATATCGACTACCTCGATCTGGCGGGACAGCGCAGCGAACGCCTGCTTTGGCCCTTTGCGCTGGGCTTTTTCGATCAGTTTCAGATGTTGGTCGCCTGGTGCGAGCTGCGTCAGGCCTTTCGCCATTTTCGCCTCGATCGCATCCAGGCCGCCACGCCGTTGGAACAGCGTTATCCGCGTGGCCGGCGGCGGCTGCTGAAAGAGTGGCGCCTCAGCGAGGGCATTGCGGAGCAATAACGGTACGCTGCTGCCATAAACTGTCAGTCGCGCGCCTTAGTCTGTGCCTATCGGGAACCGACCGGTTCCCATCATCCAGAGGACAGACCGATGACCCTTCCCAGCATGACCCTGCTTTACGTCGACAACCCGCTCAACAGCGCCGCCTTTTATCAACGTTTATTGGGACAGGCGCCGGTGGAACTTTCTCCCGGCTTCGCCCTGTTCGTACTCAACAACGGCTTCAAGCTGGGGATGTGGGCCAAACAGGGGGTAAAACCCGCCGCCACGTTGACCGGCGGCGGCGGTGAGCTGGGCTTCTTGTGCCAGGATCCGCAAGAGGTCGAGGCGCGCTATAACCAGTGGCGCGAACTCGGGCTGCCTATCGAGCAAACGCCGACCGAGATGGAATTCGGTTACACCTTCGTGGCGCGGGATCCGGACGGCCATCGCCTGCGGGTATATGCCCTCAGCGAGTAGCGTCGTCGGCATACAGGTGCAAGCGCGGCACCAGCAGCCGCAGCGGTCTGGCGTCGGGTTTGTAACGGTGTTTCACCGCGTCGGCGTCGTAGTTGAGCAGCTCGCCAATCTTCGGCACCGCAGCGCCGTTTTCAACCTGACACAGGGCGATCAGCGGCAGCGGGCAGGGGTGTTGCACCTGTTTTTGCTGCTGCTGATACCACACCCGGGCGATCGGCTGCACTTTTACCGGCCGCTTGATTTTCAGCGTCGCATGCTGCGGCAGGCGGCTGACATCGTCTATTTCGCGGCTGACCAGGGCGGCCCACTGTTCACGGCTGTGCGGCGGCACCGCGCGGCCGGCTTTCAGGCTTTTCTCCAGCTGCGCCAGAATGTCGTCCCGCTTGACGTTTTTGATGATGTGCTTGTTGGCCCAGCCGAAGCGCACGGAGTCGGGATTGGTCAGGGCGGTGAGGGTGCGGTAGGCGCTGAGGGTAATCAGCCCGTGCAGATGGGTGTGCACGAACTCGAAACGCTGCTCCGGCGCCAGACCGGAATCGACGGTGATAATCTGCTCCAGTTCACTCTTCAGGCGGTTGATCAGCGCCAACTGCGCCTGCAACGTTTGATATTCCGGTTGTTCCACCGCCAGACAGATGACGCCGGGCAGGCGCACGGCGGCCTTGCTGCTGACATTCTCCCGGTTATGGTGGATGAACAACCGTTGATAGTGTTCCAGCGCCAGATCGCGCGCCGCTTGCCCCACATGCTGCTCGACCGCGATATGCGAAATCGCCTGATGTTCCTGGCCTTTTTCAACCTCCGGCAGGCTGAACACCCGCGCCGCCAGCAACCGCAGCGGGGCGATCTGCTGCTGCAACGCGCCGAGCGCCTGCTCCAGCTCGTTAAAGCAGGCGTTCATTCGGCCAATCACATCGTATCTGCTCATCGCTCACTCCCATATTAGTTACAACATACTATAGAAGAGCGGCCGACTGGGGGCAACATCAGCAATGGGGCAATACTCGGCTAAACTGCCCGCCCAGCTTACCAGGGGAAATAGGGCGGGCAGCAGGGGGAATTCTCTCGCTCGTTTATTTTTTGTTTAGTCCATTTCTTGTTTGCCGTTGTCCAATCGCTGGAACAAACAGAATGGCAGGACGCTATAAGCCCCTCGGGTTATCTTTTCTTCTGTCATTAACGGGTGCTTTAAACGGAGGTTTACGGTGGATATTAAACAGAAAGTCAAAAACATGACGCTGGAAGAGAAGATCGGGCAAAAAATCATGCTGGATTTTCGCTACTGGGATCAGAACGGTAGCAGCAATCAGGATATGACCGTTCCCGATGCAGCCATTGGCAAGCTGATCACCGATAACCACATAGGTGGGGTGATCCTGTTTGCCAATAATCTGAAAGACAAGCAGCAGATCAAAACGCTGACGGCCTGGTATGCCGCGATGAAAACGCACGCCGGCGTTCGTTTGTTTATTGGTACGGATAACGAAGGCGGTAACGTTTTCCGGCTGCCGCGCGGCGACTACGCCTCATTCCCCGGCAATATGGCGCTGGCGGCGGCGATTGAGGGCGGCGCGGATAAACAGCTCGCCGTTGAACAGGGCAAACTGATGGCCCAGGATATGCGCGCGTTGCATATCAATACCAACTTTGCCCCGGTCGTTGATGTCAACACCAACCCGTTCAACCCGGTGATTAACGTTCGCGCCTTCAGCGATGATAAGAACACCGTTGCCCGCCTGGCCGAGAAAATGGTGGCGGGGATGAAGCAGCAAGGGCTGATCACCGCGTACAAACACTTCCCCGGCCATGGCAGCACCTCCACCGATTCGCATACCGGTTTGCCGCGCGTCGATCGTACGCGGGAAGAGGCCTTTGCCATCGATATCGCGCCTTACAAGCAGGCCATTGACCGCTGCGTGGCGCCAGACATGGTGATGACTGCGCATATTCAGTACCCCGCACTGGATAACAGCCAGATCGACACCCGCAACGGTGATAAAATTACGGTGCCGGCCACCATGTCGCGCGAAATCCAGACCCAGATCCTGCGCAATGAGCTGGGTTATGCCGGCGTAACGATTTCAGACGCGCTGGATATGGGCGCGATTGCCGAGCATTTCAGCCAGCAAGCGGCGGCTGAAAACGTCTTTATCGCCGGGGTGGATATCGCCCTGATGCCTGTCAGCATCGCCTCGCCGGCGCAGGCGAGCCTGCTGCCCGAGCTTATCCGCTACATTGCGGAGCGGGTGAAAACCGGGCATCTCAGCGAGGCTGATATCGATGCCTCGGTCGAGCGCATTTTGCGCCTGAAATTACGCCATGGCCTGATGGGCCATAGCGATAAACCTTGTTCCAACGACGTTGCGTCGTCAGCGCACAGGCTGGAAAAGCGCATCGCCGATCGTTCCATTACCGTGGTTATCAACCGTCAATGTCTGCTGCCGCTAAAGGACAAGGCGCTGCGCTACTTTATTCTGACGCCGTGGGGCGAGCAGGCCAACGGCATCGCGAACGTGATGGCGCAGGAGGGCTATCAGAACGTCGTGGCCGCGAAGGAAACGGAACTGAGCGACGCCCAGGTCAGGGAACATATTGCCGGCTGCGACGTGTTCTTGCTCGGAACCCTCTCAACCCGCTTTACGCCTGCCGAGCAGGATGGGGTCGTGACCTCCGCAACCGGGGCGGCTAATGATACCAGTCCTTATCCGGGCTGGCTGAAATACGCCGCCGAGCAGGGGAAAAAGCGCGTTCATCTCTCACTGCGCGCACCTTACGATATCGTGAACTATGCCGCAGAGGTGGAGGCGGCTGTCGCTACCTATTCCTATTACGGCTATGACGGCGGGGTATGGCGCGGCCACTCGATGGTATCGCTGGCGCAGGTGCTGACGGGGAAAATCACCCCGCAGGGCAAACTGCCGGTCAACACCTGGCATGACTACGATGTGGAGACCAACACGGGCAAAATCGCATTCCCTCGCGGGACGGGGCTGAGCTGGTAATGGGACAAGTACCGGCGTCGTCAGAAAGGGCGACGCCGGCAGCTTGCTAGCGTTGAGAAAGCGGGCGGTTTCTTGCTCCGCACGCCGCGACATGGGATAACCGTCACTCACGGAAGGAGAATACTGATGCCGACAGGCGCAACAAAATTAGGCGGATGGCTGTTGATGGCCGCCATGCTGGGCGTGGGCGGATGCGCCAAGCCCCCCGAACCGGAGAAGCCCTCGCGGCCGACACCGCCGGTTACACCGATGCGGGGCATCTGGCTGTCCACGGTCATTGGATTGGACTGGCCGCCGGCGGCCTCGCTGAAAGCGAAATCCCCGCAAGAGCGGGCGCGCCTGCAGAAGCAGGGGCTGACGGACGCGCTGGACGACATGGTGAAAACCGGGATTAACACGGTGTATTTTCAGGTTAAACCGGACGGAACGGCCCTGTGGCGTTCTGACATCTTGCCCTGGTCGGAGGTATTGACCGGCACCGTGGGCCAGGATCCCGATTATGATCCGCTGGCCTTTATGCTGACAGAAGCGCACCGGCGCGGCATCAAGGTCCACGCCTGGCTGAACCCTTATCGGGTTTCCATGAATACCCGACAGCAAACGATAGATGCACTTAATCATACGCTGCAGTCGCCGCCGGCCAGCGTCTATGCGCTGCATCCCGACTGGATACGCACCGCCAGCGATCGCTTCGTGCTCGATCCTGGTCTGCCCGACGTGCGCAACTGGATCACCGGCGTGGTGGCTGAAGTCGTCAAAAACTATGATGTCGACGGCATTCAGTTTGACGATTATTTCTATTACGAAACGCCGCAATCGCCGCTGGATGATGAAAGGACGTATCGCGAATACGGCCAAGGGTTTGCAGACAAAGCCGCCTGGCGAAGAGACAATACGCTGCAATTGATAAAACAGGTTTCCGCCACCGTCAAAGCGTTGAAGCCCGCAGTCGCGTTTGGCGTCAGCCCGGCGGGCGTATGGCGAAACCAAGCGGACGATCCTGCCGGCTCGGCGACGCGGGCCGGCGCGCCGTCGTACGATACGGCCTATGCCGATACGCGCCAGTGGGTCAAGCTGGGGCTGCTCGACTACATCGCACCGCAGCTGTATTGGCCTTTTGATCGTGAAATTGTCCGCTACGACGTGCTGGCCAACTGGTGGGCCGAGGTGGTGAAAGGCACGCCGGTTCGGCTTTATGCCGGGGTGGCGCTGTATAAAGTGGGCACGCCATCGGCCAGCGAGCCGGCCTGGACCGTCGACGGCGGCGTCCCCGAGCTGAAAAGGCAGTTGGATCTCAACGAGAGCCTGCCGGGGATGGGGGGAACCATCCTGTTCCGGCAACGTTATCTGACCGAGCCGCAAACGGATAAGGCCGTGAAGTACCTGCGCACCCGCTGGAAAACCGGTCAATAATCACAGGCTCCGGCATGACGAGCCGCGGCAAGTCGCCGCGGCTTTTTCTTTTCAGAGACGGGCCGCTTCCGGCAGGCGTTTCAGGTAATGCACCACCAGCAGCGCCAGCAACAGCATCAGGCTGATGAACGCCGCCACGCCATTCCAGCCGAAGCTGTGCCAGAACACGCCGCCGAGGGTGCCGGCCACGCTGGAGCCGACGTAATAGCAGAACAGATACAGCGACGACGCCTGGCCTTTGGCGCGGCGCGCGCGGCGGCCAATCCAGCTGCTGGCCACCGAGTGGGCGGCGAAGAAACCGGCGGTGAACAGCATCATGCCGATAAAGATCGCCGGCACCTGCGGCAGCGCGGTAATCAGGATCCCGATCAGCATAATCACGATAGACGCCAGCAGCACCGGGCCACGTCCGAAGCGTGAGGTGAGCGCGCCGGCCTTGGGCGAGCTGTAGGAACCGGTGAGGTACACCACCGACAGCAGGCCGACCACCGCCTGGCTCAGGTGGTAAGGATCCGCCAGCAGGCGATAACCGATGTAGTTGAACAGGGTGACGAAGCTGCCCATCAGCAGGAAACCCTCCGCGAACAGCAGCGGCAGCCCCTTATCGTGCCAATGCAGTTTGAAGTTGATCAGCAGGGTGCGGGGGCGCAGCGAGCTGGCGCGAAAATGCCGCGAGGCAGGCAGGATACGCCAGAACATGCAGGCGGCGGCGAGGGCGAACAGGCCGATGACGCCAAGCGATACGCGCCAGGAAAAGAAATCGGTCAACACCCCGGTCACCAGGCGGCCGCTCATGCCGCCGATCGAGTTGCCGCTGATATACAGCCCCATCGAGAAGGCGACGAAGCTCGGATGGATCTCTTCGCTGAGGTAGGTCATGCCGACCGCCGCCACGCCGCTCAGCGACAGGCCGATCAGCGCGCGCATCAGCAAAATGCCGTGCCAGCTGGTCATAAAGGCGCAAATCAGCGTGCAAACCGCCGCCAGCAGCAGCGCCACCACCATCACCGACTTGCGGCCGATGGCGTCGGACAACGGCCCGGTAAACATCAGGCCGATCGCCAGCAGGCCGGTGGAGACCGAAAGCGACAGGCTGCTTTCCGCCGGCGAGACGCCGAAATCTTGCGACAGCACCGGCAGGATCGGCTGCACGCAGTAGAGCAGCGCGAAGGTCGCCAGCCCGGCGGAAAACAGCGCCAGCGTCACGCGCATAAACTGCGGCGTGCCGCGTTCGATATAGGGGAGTTTGTTGTTGAGGGTGGAGCGTTTTACTTTTGGCGCAGCGGCCGCGTCATCGTTGGCGGCCAGCGTCGACGGCATCGCGGCCGCAGAACGCACAGGGGTTGTCACAGCGTTTCCTTACCGAACTTCGGGGAGATAAACAGACAGGTTACAGATAACAAAATGATAGGGAGCGGCGAATTTTTTGTCTAATATATTAATAATTCAAATTAAGACGTTTTAAATATGAATATCGAACTGAGACACCTGCGTTACTTTATCGCCGTGGCGGAAGAGCTGCATTTTGGCCGCGCCGCCGAGCGGTTGCGCATCTCCCAGCCGCCGCTCAGCCAGCAAATTCAGGCGCTGGAAGAGATGGTCGGCGCGCGCTTGCTGGCGCGCAACAACCGCAACGTCAGCTTGACGCAGGCCGGGGAGATGTTCCTCAAAGAAGCCTATCAGGTGCTCGATCAGGTCGGGCGCGCGGCGGAAAAGGCGGCGCGCCTGGATCGCGGCGAACTGGGGGAAATGACCATCGGCTTTACTTCTTCCGCGCCCTTTATCGGCGTGGTGGCGCGCAGCCTGCGCGCCTTTCGCCAGCAGTCCCCGCAGGTGCACATCAAGATGCGCGAAATCAACACCAAACAGCAGATCGAACCGCTGCTGAACGGTGAGCTGGATCTGGGGGTGATGCGCAATACGCGGCTGCCGGAGGCGCTGCACTATCAGCTGCTGCTGCGTGAGCCGCTGGTGGCGGTGGTGCCGGAAGGGCATCCGCTGGCGGAAACGCCCGGCGGCGCGCTGCTGTTTCAACACTTGGCGCGGGAACCGTTCGTGTTCTTCTCGCGCGAAGTGGGCACCGCGCTGTACGACGAAATTCTGCTGCTGCTCGGCAAAGCCGGCATTACCCCGTATATCACCCAGGAAGTGGGGGAAGCGATGACCATCATCGGGCTGGTCTCCGCCGGATTGGGCGTCTCGATTCTGCCGGCGTCTTTCGCCCGGGTGCGGGTGGACGGCGTGCGCTATTTGCCGCTGGCGGAGCCGGACGCCACCACCGAAGTGTGGCTGGTGCATCACCGCCGCCGGCCGCTGACCGCTGCCGCGCAGGCGCTGATGGCGTTGATGCTGAAATGACGTTGAACTTGGGCAAATAAAAATCAATTCACGCTGAAATTGCGAGGAATTTGTGCAGCAAATCACATAACTAATCAAATAGTTGACGCTGTATGACAAAAGCCCCACCATAACCCCTAGTCTTTATTTAGAAGCGCGAAAAATAGTAGGAGCAGGTTTGTGATTGCGGTTGGGCAGCCTGGGCATATCGATCAAATCAAGCAGACCAATGCGGGGGCGGTTTATCGGCTAATCGATCAGCTGGGCCCGATTTCGCGTATCGAACTGTCAAAACGCGCGCAGCTGGCGCCCGCCAGCATCACCAAGATCGTGCGCGAACTGCTGGAAGCCCATCTGGTCAAGGAAACCGAGTACCAGGAAATCGGCAGCCGGGGCCGCCCGGCGGTGGGGCTGGTGCTGGACACCGAGGCCTGGCATTACCTGTCCGCCCGTATCAGCCGCGGCAGCATCACGCTGGCGCTGCGCGATCTCAGCAGTAAACTGGTGGTGGAGGAGCAGCTGCCGCTGGCGGCCGAACACCCCGAACCGCTGCTGAAACGCATCCTGACCGAAGTCGACCAATTCTTTATCCGCCACCAAAGCAAGCTGGAGCGGCTGACGGCGATCGCCATTACGCTGCCGGGCATGATCGACGTGCAGTCCGGCGTGGTGCACCGCATGCCGTTTTACGACGTGCTGGAGATGCCGCTCGGCCCGGCGCTGGAAACCCGCACCGGCCTGCCGGTTTACCTGCAGCATGACATCAGCGCCTGGACCATGGCCGAGGCGCTATATGGCGCCTCGCGCGGCAGCCAGAACGTGATTCAGGTGGTGATCGACCACAACGTCGGCGCCGGCGTGATCACCGGCGGCCACGTGCTGCACGCCGGCAGCCACAGCGTGGTGGAGATCGGCCACACCCAGGTCGATCCCTACGGCAAACGCTGCTACTGCGGCAACCACGGCTGTCTCGAAACCGTGGCCAGCATCGAGAACATGCTGGAGATTGCCCAGCAGCGGCTGAGCGGCTCGATGAGCTCCAGCCTGCACGGCGCGCCGCTGACCGTCGAATCGCTGTGCGACGCCGCGCTGGCGGGCGATCAGCTGGCGCGGGACATCATTCTCGGCGTCGGTCACAGCGTGGGGCGCATTCTGGCTATCATGGTCAACCTGTTCAATCCGGAGAAGATCCTGGTGGGCTCGCCGCTCAACCGCGCGGCGGAGATCCTGCACCCGGCCATCGTCTCCTGCATTCGCCAGCAGGCGCTGCCGGCCTACAGCGAGCAGGTCAAGGTCGAATCCACGCAGTTCTTCAATCAGGGCACCATGCCCGGCGCGGCGCTGGTGAAAGAGGCGCTGTACAATGGTTCATTGCTGGTGCAACTGCTGCAAGGCTAACATCAGAACTTCTTATTAATCCTGCAAAAGATTGAGCTACCTCAAGCCCCTACGCGGCAGCATCCCCTAGAATTTTTCCGAAAGACTTCTTCGCCGCCGGTGCGGCGATACATTGTTAACGGGGCATTCTGGGGCATTTTATTCATGTTGAAGCGTTTATTTGTGACAGGCACGGATACCGACGTCGGTAAAACCGTGGTTTCCCGCGGGTTGATGCAGGCGCTGGCCGCCGAAGGCCGTTCGGTGGCCGGCTACAAGCCGATCGCCGCGCGCTGCCAGGAAACCAGCGAGGGCATCCGCAATAAAGACGCTTTGGTATTGCAGGCATCTTCAACCCTGCCGCTGTCCTACGAGGAGATCAATCCCATCACCTGCCTGGATGAGGTGTTTCACGCGCATGCGACCGAGGACATCAACTATGGCGTGATGAGCAGCGGTCTGCGGGATCTGTCCGCCAAAGCCGATACGGTGGTGGTGGAAGGCAGCGGCGGTTGGCGGGTGCTGATGAACGATCTGCGGCCTTACGCCGAGTGGGTGGTGCAGGAACAGCTGCCGGTGGTGCTGGTGGTGGGCATCAAGCTGGGCTGCGTCAGCCACGCGTTGCTGACCGCACAGTCGATTATCAATGACGGCCTGCCGTTGCTGGGCTGGGTCGCCAACCGCATCAATCCGGGGTTGGCGCACTATGCCGAAACCATCGCGGCGCTGCAGCAGCGCATTTCCGCGCCGCTGCTGGGTGAAATTCCGTACCTGCCGCGCGCGGAGCAGCGCGAACTGGCGCACTATCTCGACATCTCCACGCTGCTGCGCTAACGCGCTCAGGCCAGCAAAGGGGCCAACAAACGGGCGGAGACAAACAGCCCCAGGCCGTACACCGTATGCACCAGCAGGCTGATGATGCGGCTACGCGTCGGATTGGGGGTGTTCGCCGCCGCTACGCCAAAGCCCAACGCCGGCTGCATCACGAAGAAGGGCGCCGCCAGGCTCAGCCAGCCGCTCAGCAGCGCGACCAGCGGCGTCGGCGCGGCGTACCACACGATGCCCGCCAAGCCGAGCGGGATAAAGGCGAAGGCGACGCCGATCGCGTAGTGCAGCAGCCATCCCATCGCTTTTTCTCCCCGTCGCACCGGCGCCGCCATGATCGGAGCGTGATAAAACCGGCCGTCGAACAGGCCGATAAACCAGCGGCCAACCAGCGCGTAGTTAAGGGGCGGGATGCCCAGCACGCGCTTTTGCACGATGGCCCACAGATCGGTGCACAGCGTGGCGCCCACCCCGGTCAGCATAATCATCAGTAAAATTTCTGTCGTCATTTTCGTGCCCTTAAAGTCACTCATGGTGTAATGTGCGCACAGTGTGCAACTTAAAGTCGACTTCAAGTCAATGGCAAAAGAACTGGATATTGGCGAGGTGGCGCGTTTGAGCGGCATCGCGCCCTCGGCGCTGCGGCATTACGAGAAAAAAGGGCTGATCGCGTCGATAGGCCGCAATGGTTTACGTCGCCAATACGCTGCTGGGGTGCTGGATCAACTGAAGCTGATCGCCCTCGGGCGGCTGGCGGGATTTACGCTGGATGAGATCGCCTCGCTGTTTGACGAGCGGGGACGCATTGCCCTCGATCGCCGGCTGCTGGCGGCGCGGATTGAAGAACTGGATCGCACCCTGCGGCGTCTGGGGCAGGTGCGCGCCGGTTTGCAGCACATGGTCGATTGCCCTGAACCGGAACACCTGCAGTGCCCGCAGTTCAGGAAGCTGCTGCAGCAGGGCGAGTTTTAAGCCTCGCGTTTGGGCGGTGGCGCGGTGTGGTATACCGATACCGGCCGCAGGCCGCGCGACACGGTGGTGGCGATCACGCAGGCCAGCAGAATGCCGGGCAGCAGCGCGTATTCGCCGGTCATTTCAAACACCATCAGCGCCGCCATGATCGGCGCATGGGTGGTGGCGGCCAGCAGGGTGGCCATGCCGGTCAGCGCCAGCAGCAGCGGCACCGCCGCATCCATGCCCGGCCACAGGCCGAACAGCTGACCGATGATAGAACCGAGCGCAGCGCCGACGAACAGCGTCGGGGTGAAGACCCCGCCGGGCGCGCCCGACCCGCTGCTGGCGAGGATCGCCAACAGCTTGCATACCAGGATCGCGCCCAGCAGCAACACCCCCGGCGGCGCGATCAGCAGCGCCTGCACCACGCTGTAACCGTTGCCCCACACCTGTGGGAACAGCAGCGAAAGCAGCCCGACGATCAGGCCGCCCAGCGCCAGCTGCAACGGCGGCTTCAACCGCAGCGATCGGAACGCGCGGCCGGTGGCGGTCATCAACCACAAAAACAGCGGCCCGCCGGCGCCGGCCACCACGCCGACCAGCGCCATCAGCAGGTATTGCGTCGGCAGAGGGGCGGCGAGCGGCGTCACCAGGTAGAGCGGCGCCTGGCCGCCGTTAAGCAGGTTGGTCATCAGCAGGGCGCTCACTGCGGCGATCACTACCGGGCCGAGCGAGGCCAGCATCAGGGTGCCGAACAGGATCTCGGCGATAAACAGGCTGCCCGCCAACGGCGCATGATAGGCGCTGGCCATCCCGGCGGCGGCGGCGCAGGCCACCCACAGTTTCCATTCTTTCTCGTGCGTAAAGCGCTGGGCGAAGAGCGATCCCACCAGCGCCGCCAGCAGGATCATCGCGCCTTCACGGCCGATGGCGCTGCCGCTCGACACCACCAGCAGCGACGCCAGACACTTCACCAGACTGGCGCCGGTATCCAGCTTGCCGTTACCGGTCTCAATCGCTTCCATATAGTCGGTGGGCGCCGCCGGACGCTGGTGACGGTAGCGCTGGTGAATATACAGCAGCAGGCCCGCCGCCAGACCGCCGAGGGCGGGCGTCAGCGCGCGTCGCCAGCCGGGCAGCGCGGCGGCGGCGGCCACCAGGCTACCGTCGGCATTGCCGAGCAGCAGCCACTCGAGGCCAATCATCGAACGGTGGAACAGCCACACCGCCAGGGCGGCGGCGACGCCGATAAACACGGCGATAAACAGGCTGCGCAGCAGGGCGCGATAGTGGTGCAGGTGGACCAATCTTTTCATGCGTGGGCGGCGTCGTGAGAAAAATCAAAGGGTCATCAGCGCATTGTGCTTGGCGCTCCGGCCGATGACCAGTGAATCTTTAGCAAACTGCGGCATAGGCGGGGCGGCGAGCGCCCCGGCGGGGGTTATTGCGGCGTCAACACCCGGCGCGTGCGGCCGGAGCTGAGGTAGTCGGCGATATAATCCTGCGAGATTTCGCCGCTGTAGCGGCCGTCTTCATCGACGATCGGCATCCAGGAGGTGTTGTGTTCGTACAGCTTGGACAGCACTACGCGCAGGTTCTCCTCCGCGCGGGCGGTGACGCGAAAGCGGTGTAGGCTGTCGGCGCACACCCCGGGCGCGCCGCGCGCCTCACGGCGTTTGACGTAGCCCAGCGGTTTGCCGTCGGCGTCCACCACCGTCACCGAGCGGGCGTCGATATCGTCCATCAGCCCGAACGCCTCCACTAGCGGCGTCTCCCGCCGCACCGTCACCGTTTCCTGTTGATCGGCCACGTCGCCGGCCTGCACCAGCAGCAGGCGCTTCAGCGTGCGATCCTGGCCGACAAAGGAGGCGACGAAGTCGTTCGCCGGGCGCGCCAGCAGCTCATCGGCGCTGGCGTTCTGCACGATCTTGCCCTGGCGGAACACCGCGATGCGATCGCCGAGCTTCAGCGCTTCGTCGATGTCGTGGCTGACCAGCATCACGGTCTTTTTTAGCTGGCGCTGCATGTCGAGAAACTCGTTCTGGATGGTTTCGCGGTTGATCGGGTCCACCGCGCCGAAAGGTTCATCCATCAGCAGCACCGGCGGATCGGCGGCCAGCGCGCGGATCACGCCGATGCGCTGTTGCTGCCCGCCGGACATCTCTTTCGGGTAGCGGTGCAAAAAGCGCTTGGGATCCAGCGCCACCATGCTCATCAGCTCCTCGGCGCGATCGTGGCAGCGTTTTTTGTCCCAGCCCAGCATGCGCGGCACTACGGTGATGTTCTCCTCGATGGTCATGTTGGGGAACAGACCGATCTGCTGGATGACGTAGCCGATTTTGCGGCGCAGGCTGACGGTATCCAGCGCGCTGGTGTCTTCACCGTTGATCAGAATGGTGCCGCCGGTGGGTTCGATCAGGCGGTTGATCATCTTCAGCGTGGTGGTTTTGCCGCAGCCGGAAGGGCCGAGCAGCACGCAGATTTCGCCTTCCGGCACGTCCAGATTGATGTTGTCGACGGCGTTGAACGGTGTGCCGTTCTTCTGCATGAACTGTTTGGTCAGATTTTCCAATTTAATCATGAGCGGATCCCCTTGGGCGTGAGCGCAATTTGCAAGCGGTGCAATAACCAATCGAGGACGATCGCCAGCAGGCTGATCATCACGGCGCCGGTAATCAACTGGCGGATGTCGCTGCTGCTGATGCCGTTGAGCAGCAGCAGGCCGAGGCCGCCGGCGCCGATCACCGCGGCGATCGCCATCACGCCGATATTCATCACCACGGCGGTGCGAATGCCGCCGAAAATGACCGGCAGCGCCACCGGGATCTCCACCCAGCGCAGGCGTTGCCAGAACGTCATGCCGATGCCGCGGCCGGCTTCGCGCAGCCCGCCGGGCAGGTTGTCGAGCGCGGTGTGGGTATTGCGCACGATCGGCAGCAGCGAGTAGAGGAACACCGCGGTGATCGCCGGTACGTAGCCAATGCCGTGGCCGATTAAGGAAAACAGCGGGATCATCAGCCCGAACAGAGCGATGGAGGGCACGGTCAGCACCAGCGTGGCCAGGCTCAGCACCGGCGTCGCCAGCCATTTGTGGCGGACGATCAGCACGCCGAGCGGCACGCCGATCAGGATCGCCAGGCCGACGGCGATGCCGACCAGCAGCAGGTGTTCCAGCGTCAATCCGGCGATATAGGCCCAGTTTTGCCAGGCGTAAAGTAAGGTATTCATCATGCCTCCTAAATCAGGCCGCGCTGCTTGAGGAACGCGTCGGCGACCTGTTGCGGCGTCTGGTAGTCGATATCCACCTTGGCGTTAAGCTCGGTGATCACCTGATTGTTGAACTGTTTCGACAGCGTGTTCAGCGCCGCTTCCAGCCCCGGCGTGTTTTGCAACACGTCGGCGCGCACCACCGGCGTGACCGCATAGCTCGGGAAATAGCCTTTGTCGTCTTCCAGCACCTGCAGATCGAAGCCTTTCACCCGGCCGTCGGTGGTGTACACCAGCCCGGCGTCGACGAAACCGTCGCGGATGGCGTTGTAGACCAGGCCGGGGTCCATCTGGCGGATTTGCGGGCGATCCAGCGGCATGTCGTACAGCGCCTGCATCGGTTTCAGGCCGTCCGAACGGCCGGCGAACTCCAGATCCAGCCCCAGCAGCCAGTTGTGTTTCGGGTCGGTTTTACGCACCTGTTCCACTTTGGCCACCAGCTGCGACATCGTGCGGATCTGCTCTTTTTCCGCGCGCCGGCGCTGCATGGCGAAGGCATAGGTGTTGTTCATGTCCGCCGGCTGCAGCCACACCAGGCCGAGTTTGGCGTCGAGCTTTTTCACCGTGTCGTAGGTCTCCTGCGGCGACATGCGCTTATTGATGTGGTTAAAGATGATCAGCGAGGTGCCGGTGTATTCCCAGGTCATGTCGATCTGTTTGTTGATCATCGCGTTGCGGGTGATCACCGTAGCCAGATTGGTTTTGGGTTCGACCTGAAAACCTTTGGCCCGCAGGTATTGCACGGTGATCGCCGACAGAATGCGCTGTTCGGTAAAGTTCTTGCTCGCCAGCGTCAGCGGGGCGGCCCAGGCGGCCGCGCCAGTCATCAGCAAGGAGAACAGCAGCGCGTGGCGGAGTGGTTGTAACCATCGAGTCATCGCGTTTCTCCCATCAGGATGCGGTGTGCGGGCTGAGCCGGCGGCCGAGACCGGCCAGCGCCAGATCGAGCAGCAGGGCGATCAGCGCGGTGGCGGCGGCGCCGAGGATCAGCGTCGGGAAGTCGTTCAGGTAGATGCCGGGGAAGATCAGCTCGCCGTAGCTGCTGGCGCCGATCAAAAACGCCAGCGGCGCGGTGCCGACGTTAATTGCCATCGCGATGCGCACCCCGGCGAAGATCACCGGCAGGGCGTTGGGCAGTTCGACCTGGCGCAGCCGCTGTCCGGCGGTCATGCCAATACCGTTGGCGGCCTCGACCAGCGCCGGCGGCACCGAACGCAGGCCGGCATAGGTATTGCGCACGATAGGCAGCAGCGAGGCGAGGAACAACGCCACCACCGCCGGCCGGTCGCCGATGCCGATGATCACCATCGCCAGCGCCAGCACCGCCAGCGGCGGCAGGGTGTTGCCGACGTTAAAGATCTGCATCACGTGCTCCGCCCAGCGGCGGGCGAAAGGGCGGCTCAGCAGGATGCCGCTGGGAATGCCGACCAGCAGCGACAGCAGCATGGAACACACCACCAGGAACATGTGTTGCTGGCCGAGGTAGATCAAATCTTCCCGGCGCGACTTGAGGTTTTCCCAACCGATGCCGTAAACCAGCAGCGCGATGACGGCGATAAACAACAGGCTCCCGAGGAGCAGGCGCCGGTATGGCGCTGACTTGTGCATGATGTTGCGTCCTCCGTTGCGCGGAGCGGCCGAAGAGACGGCGCATTCCGCTCTGATTGTTGCCCACGGCCCGGCGGGCGTGGCGGTACAAAACGGGCGTTTCGCATGAGGTTAGCGACATTGAGCGAAGGGTGCGTTCGGCACAGCGTGCTGAACGTAGGCTCAATACGTGAGTTAATCAGCATAAGATACTGATATTTAAACCCGAGAAAGCACGGGGCCCAAAGGCGCCGGCTAGGGAAGGTATAGCACCCTGTCGTTGACCGTGCCAAGTTTTATGAGCAAAATCAGCTGATTGAGTTTGCTCGTATTGGCGCCGCAGCCCGCGTCAGCGCTGGGATGCGCGTAAAGTGAAAAAAAATCGCGGTAAAACGTTACGCCGTAACAGTTAGTCCAAATGGTGCGATTCGCTATCGGCAACGGCGGGATGTGAGGGCGGATAGACTTGGCGCAGGTGCTTGCTGATATACTCAGGGAAAATAAAAACGCCAGGAAGCCTGCATAACGCCATGACAAATAACGTTTCACCCGCACCCATTGCCCATCGCCCGCTGATCCTGATTGCCTGCATGCTGGCGATGTTCATGTCGGCGATCGAAGCCACCATCGTCGCCACCGCCATGCCGACCATCATCGGCGATCTCGGCGGCTTCTCGCTGCTGGGCTGGGTGTTCGCGGTCTATTTGCTGGCGCAGGCGATCACCATTCCCATCTACGGCCGGCTGGCGGATCTCTACGGCCGCAAGCGGGTGTTCTTCTTCGGCGCGACGCTGTTCCTGCTGGGATCGGTGCTGTGCGGCTTCGCCCCCGACATGTATTGGCTGATCGGCTTCCGCTTATTGCAGGGATTGGGCGCCGGCGCCATCATGCCGATCGCGTCCACCATCATCGGCGACATCTACAGCGCCACCGAACGGCCGAAGGTGATGGGCTACCTGTCGAGCGTGTGGGGCGTATCGGCGATCATCGGCCCGCTGCTGGGCGCGTTTATCGTGCAACACCTGCCGTGGGCGCTGGTGTTCTGGGTCAACCTGCCGATCGGCCTGTTGGCGATGTTCTTCCTCTGGCGCTATCTGCCGGCGCATCAGCAACTGCGGCGGCACGCGCTGGATCTGGCGGGCACCGCCTGGCTGACGCTGTTCGTTTCGGCGCTGCTGCTGGCGCTGTTGCAGATGGAAAGCCTCGGATGGTGGGTGGCGCCGTTGCTGGCGCTGGCGGCGGCGTCGCTGGCGCTGTTGATACGTCAGGAGCGGCGCGCGGTCGAACCGCTGTTCCCGCTGGCGCTGTGGCAAAGCCGGGTGATCGTCGCCGGCAACATCGGCGGGCTGGTGATTGGCGCGGCGATGATGGGCATCAGCGCCTTTCTGCCGACCTTCATTCAGGGCGTGATGGGGGGCTCGCCGCTGGAGGCGGGCACCACGCTGGCGCTGATGTCGATTGGTTGGCCGTTGGCCAGCACGCTGAGCGGCCGTTTGATGCTGATGACTTCGTATCGCGCCACGGCGCTGCTGGGCGCACTGCTGTTGGTGGCAGGCGGCCTGATCCTGCTGATGTTGCAGCCGAACGGCGGTCTGCTGTGGGGCCGGGTGGCGGCGTTTATGGTCGGCGCCGGCATGGGATTGTGCAACACGACGTTTTTAGTGTCGGTGCAGAACGCGGCGCATTACAGCATTCGCGGCATTGCCACCGCCTGTACGGTGTTTACCCGCATGGTGGGTTCGGCCATCGGCACCGCGATTTTGGGCGCCACGCTGAACCTCAACCTGCAGTGGCGTTTGCCGGAAATTGACGATCCGGTGCAGCGTCTGATGGAGCCGGCGGTGCGCCAGAGCATGGGGAGCGAGGCGTTGGCGCAGCTTATCCAGCAGGTGGCGGCTTCGCTGCATTGGGTGTTCCTGGTGTCGGCGTTGGTGTCGTTGCTGGCGCTGGCGGCGGCGATGCTGATCCCCGCGCGTTGTCGGCCGCAAGGCGAAGAGGAAGAGGCGGAGCAGGCGTAAAGGAAAAGGAAAGGGCGCGGCTGTTGCGCGCCCTGGGTAGCCGATGCGGCTTACTGCGCGTTGGAGGTGTCCTGGCTGGTGCCGGTCTGCGCCGCGTCACCACTATCGTCGCCATTGTTCAGGCGGGTATAAACGATCTTCTGGGTGTCGTTTTCGCAGTGGCCGACCACCTGGCCGCCCGCTTGATCGGCCTGATCGTTAGGCACGATCTCCAGTTTGAAGCCGGACTCCGGAACGCCGTTATTGACGATTTTTTGCGAAATGTCCGCTTTCACGCTTTCACAGGAGGCCAGGGCCGCCAATGGGGCGCCGGCCAGCAATACAGCGGTTAATATCAGCGTTTTCTTCATCACGTCATCCTTTTAGACAATGAACTTCCTGTAACAGGATAGCAGCAACGGCGGCCGGGTTTCACGCATGCCCGCCCGCCGCAGGCGGATTAAGGATTAATCCGACGCCCGGTCTGGCGATCCAGGCATTTACGGGTGTCCGGTTCCCAGTAGGCGTTGACGTTGTTGCTGTCGTTGCAGCGGTCTTCGTCATCCGCCGCGCGATCGGCCTTGTCGAACTCTTTCTCGACGCGGGTGTTGACCTTGTGGCGCAGGGATTTGGTATCATTCCACTGCTCTTTGCTTTGGCGCGCTTCTTCGGTGCTCATCGCGCCGCTGCCTTTGCCATCGACGGTGACGCAGGTGCTGCCCTGCGTGCAGGTGGCGGCCAGCGCCGGCGCCTGCCAGGCGCCCATGACGGCCAGCATGGCGACCGGCAGCATCCCGCGCAGCAGTCGTTGGGTCGAAAATGTTTTCATCGTTTCATCCTTATGAGTGAGTGCGCCTGATGATGGCGGCACTGGCGTTACCTCGCCCGCAGGCGTGGTGATAAATATACCACCGCGCTCCTGGAATTCACCAGCCAAGCGCCGATTCGTTTACTTTATCGAGAGAAAACTGCGACCGATGTTAAAAACTACGCTGTTGTTTTTCGCCACCGCACTGGCTGAAATTATCGGCTGTTTCCTGCCTTACCTGTGGCTCAAGAAGCAGGGCAGCGCCTGGCTGCTGCTGCCGGCGGCATTGAGCCTGATGCTGTTTGTCTGGCTGTTGACGCTGCATCCGGCGGCCAGCGGGCGGGTCTATGCGGCCTACGGCGGTGT
The DNA here is from genome assembly GCF_900215445.1 of Serratia sp. JKS296. Lineage (NCBI taxonomy): Bacteria > Pseudomonadati > Pseudomonadota > Gammaproteobacteria > Enterobacterales > Yersiniaceae > Serratia > Serratia sp. JKS296. The sequence continues at coordinate 2,683,017 of NZ_OCMX01000001.1, read as the reverse complement.
GTATGTGGCGACCGCGCTGCTGTGGCTGCGGGTGGTGGACGGGGTGAAGCTGTCTGCGCTGGATTGGGTCGGCGCCGGCGTGGCGCTGGCGGGCATGCTGATTATCGTTTCCGGCTGGCGCGCGGCCTGAGGAAACGCGGCGGGAGTTGCCTCCCGCCGTCGCGGCTCAGGCGCCGCGGTGGATGTTCAGCCCGGCGAAGGACTGGCTGACCGGCATCATTTCCAGCGTGTTGATGTTGACGCGCGCCGGCAACGTCGCGACCCAGAACACCGACTCGGCGATGTCTTCCGGCGTCAGCGCATCGGCGCCTTCGTAGGTTTTGTTGACCTTGCCGTCATCGCCCTTGAATCGCACGTTGGAGAATTCGGTGCCGCCCACCAGGCCCGGCTCGATATCGGTCACGCGAATGCGCGTGCCGTGCAGATCGGCGCGCAGGCCCAGGCTGAACTGTTTGACGAACGCCTTGGTGGCGCCGTACACGTTGCCGCCGGCGTAAGGCCAGTTGGCGGCGGTGGAGCCGATGTTGATCACATGGCCGACGTTGCGCTCGACCATGGCCGGCAACAGCGCGCGCGTCATGTTCACCAGCCCCTTGGCGTTGGTGTCGATCATGGTTTCCCAGTCATCGGCGTTGGCCTTGTGCGCCGGCTCCAGCCCCAACGCCAGCCCGGCGTTGTTCACCAGCACGTCAATCTGACGCAGCTCGGCCGGCAGTGCCTCGATCGCCTGTTGAATGGCGGCGCGGTTGCGCACGTCAAGCCGCACGATGTGCAGCGCTTGGCCGAGTTCTTCCTGCAGCTCTTCGAGACGCTCAAGGCGGCGCCCGGCGGCGATCACCTGGTGGCCTTCACGGATAAAACGGCGCGCAATGGCCTCGCCGAAACCGGAGGTGGCGCCGGTAACAAAAATAATCATGTTGCTGTTCCTCAACTGTTTTTACCCTACATGCCTCTATCATTAGCACAAACCCGCAGGCAGTGGCAGCGGTTATCACGGCGGAAAGCAAAAAAGGTCACACCGGGCCGGCGGCCCGATGCTGATTAGCGCTGAGGCGGCAGGTGGTAGACCACGGCGTCATACTTGATGCGCTCGCAACGGCCGGCCAGCACGCCGCCCAGCGACTCGACGAGGCGGCGGCTGGCGGTATTCTGCTCGGCCACCGGGTAGAGAAAGTGCGGCGGCTGAAAGCGCTCGCTGGCCCAGCGCGCGATGCCCTGCACGATTTCGCGGCCGTAGCCCTGACCATGCAGGCTCTCTTTTACCCAGATGCCCAGCTCCGGGGTGTGGCTGCGCAAATTATGCGCGCCGCCGACCCCGACGAACTGCCGGTCTTCGCGCCGACGGGCGACGAAGATCACTTCTTCACCTTCGCGCATCAACGGCAGCCAGCCTTGCCAGACGTTGGCGAAATCCTCCGGCGACGCCTCCGGTTCAAAGGTCATAAAGCGCGTCAGAGTGGGGGTGATCGCCTGGTAAACATCGTCGGCGTCTGCTGCGGTAAAGGGGGCAATCAACAAACGGTCGGTGTCAACGCGGCACTGAGAAAGGTCATTGTGATTCATCTTATTCCCTCGCTTTTCAGGCCATAACGGCAAAAAATCCGCGCCGGTAAATCGGGGCGGATCGTTGATATTACGCGCATTGGCGGCAGAAGCGACTTATTTTTCGCCGCTGCGGCGGCGCGGAGGAACGGCTTTATGTGACGTTGTCACGTTGATGGGAAAGACGGCGGGCACGGTTAACCGCGCCCGCCGTTGAGGATCAGAACTTCACCGAACCTTGCAGATAAATCGTGCGCGGCTGGCCGATGTACAGACCCTTGTTGTTGTCGTCATAGGCGCGGGTGAAATACGCGTGGTTGAACAGGTTTTTCACGCCGACGCCCAGATTCAGGCCGGCCATTTCCGGGCCGAAATCATAGGCGGCGCGCACGCCCCACAGCATGTAGCCGGGAATGCGGCCGGTGCTGCCGTCGGCGCTTTCCGCCACGGTGTTGGCGTTGTCGGCGAACTGGCTGGACTGGAACTCGCCGTTAAGATTAAACGCCCAGTTGCCCGGCGTGTAGTCCAGCCCCATCGTGCCTTTATGCTTCGGCGAGAACGGCACCTGGTTGCCCTTGTAGCCGCCGTCTTCACGGATGGTGGCGTTGACGTAGGCGTAGCTGGCGTAGGCGGTCAGGTCGTCCAGTTTCGGCGTCAGCTGCGACAGATCGTAACGCAGGCTGCCTTCCAGCCCGGCATGGCGGGTTTTGCCGCGCGCGGTCACGCTGTCGGTCACCTGGTTGGAATCGTACTGGTTGTTGAAGTTGATCAGGAACAGCCCGATCTCGCCGGTCAACGCATCGCCGGCGTAGCGGGTGCCCAGCTCCCAGGTGCGCGCTTTCTCCGGTTCAATTTTGCCGCTGTCGACCGCTTTGCCCATCTGGCTGTACTGCACGGTGCCGAAGGAGCCTTCGGTGTTGGCGTACAGGTTCCAGTATTCGTTCAGGTGATACATCACGTTCAACGCCGGCAGCGGCGCGTTATAGCTGACGTCGAGGCGGTTGTTCTTGATGTAGTTGTTCTGATACGACTTGATGTACTCGTAGCGCATGCCCGGCGTGAGGGTCCAGTCGCCGATGTCGATGCGATCGTCGAGATAGAAGGCGTGCGCCTCGGTACCGGACTGGGTGTCGCGATCGTACGGGCTGGCGGTGGACGGCAGCCTGCCGGTACTGGCTTTGCTGGTGTAGCGCAGTTCGTGGGTGGATTCGCTGACGTAGCGATAACCGACGCCGACCTCATGCGCCGAGTCGCCCCAGCGGAAGCTCTGGCTGTAGCGCGGTTCCACGCCGCGCACCCAGTATTCGCGCGGCGACAGCGTCAGGTTTTTACCCTGATCCAGATAGCCGCTGCGCAGGGTATAGGTGTAGAAGCTCTGCACGTCGAACTTGTGCTGCCGATCCGGCTGATACTGGTAGCCGAAGTTCGCCAACTGGCGGCGGCCCCAGAACTTGTCGTACGGGCGCGTCGACTGGAACGGGTTGGCGTTGTAGTCCGCCCGGCTCAGGCCGCCCGGCATCTCCGCTTCGCCTTCGTAGTATTGCAGCAGGCTGTTGAAGGTGTGCACCTCGTTCGGCGCGTAACGGCTTTTCAGCATCACGTCGTCGATTTTGGTCGCACTGTGCTCGCGCCAGTCGCTGCCGCGGGTGCCGGAGTAAAGCAGCGCCGCGCCGAAGCCGTTGTCGGCGGTGCCGCCGATCATCAGGTTGCCGGTGCCTTTCGGGTGATCCTGGCGTGAAGTCGGGCTGAGTTGCCCCTGCATGCCGGCCGCCATGCCGAAGGTTTTCGGGATGGCGCGCGTGACGAAGTTGACGACGCCGCCGACGCTCTGCGGCCCGTAGCGCACCGCGCCGCCGCCGCGCACCACGTCAATCGCATCCATATTGCCGAGCGAGACCGGCGCCAGCGACAGCTGCGGCTGGCCGTAAGGGGCGAAGGGCACCGGGATGCCGTCCATCAGCACGGTGGAGCGGCTGGCGAGGCGCGGGTTGAGGCCGCGAATGCCGAAGTTCAGCGCCATGTCATGGCTGCCGGTGCCGTTGTTCTCCGGCGCCACCACGCCCGGCACGCGGTTCAACGCTTCGCGCACGGTGGTGGTGCCGGTTTTGACGAACTCTTCGCGGCGCACGACGTCGCGCGCGCCGGGGTGTTCGAACACGTCGATCTGGCGGCCTTCCGCCAGCCAGTCGCCGACCACGGTGATGTCCTCTTCCTTCTGCGGCTGCGGCAGTTTGGCCAGCGTGTAGCCGTTATTGCCGAGCGCTTTAGCCTGCAGGCCGCTGCCGGCCAGCAGGGCGTTCAGGCCGTCATCGACGCCGTAGCTGCCGCTCAGGCCCGGCGAACGTTTGCCGGCGGTCAACGCGCCGTCCACCGAGAGCGCGATGCCGGCGCGAGCGGCGAAAGCGTTCAGCGCGCCGTCCAGCTCACCGGCAGGAATGTGATAGGTGGCAGCGGCGCTGGCGGCGCTCGCCGTCAGCGGTGCGGCGAAGACCAGGCCAATGGCCACGGCCAGCGGCGTGGCCCGTTTTCCCCAAAGCGAAGCCGGCGCTCCCTTTCCCCAAGCGTTGTTCATACCTTCTCCTGAATCATTTTTTATTTATTGCTGCAGTGTTTTCCTGGGAGTCGGATGAGCAAAGCAAAAGGGACAATCAAGAATGCGATTTTTTATCATTTTCATTTAAAAAATTCAGGCGGGGACGATTTGCAGCCAATAGCGGGTAAAGCTCTGCAGGCGAACCGGCAGCGTCTGGCTGAGCAGGGCGAGGGCGCGATCGGTATCGTTGAGCGGGAAACTGCCGCTGACGCGCAGGCCGGCAACGGCCGGATCGCAACTCAGGTGGCCGCGCCGGTAGCGCGCCAGTTCGGCGATCACCCGGTCCAGCCGCCACTGGCTGACGCTCAGCACGCCGCGCAGCCAGCCGTCCTCCTGCACGGCGGGGTGTTTGTCGCCGAAGGCCGTCGCGCTGAAGCTGATCTGTTCACCGGCGTTCACCCGGCGCTGTTGTTGCGCGTTTTGCGCCAGCTGCGCCTCGACCGCATGCTCCAGCACTGTCAGGTGCGTTTCGCCGTCGCTCTCGCGCACCAAAAAACGGGTGCCGAGCGCGCGCATCGCCCCCTGCGGGCTTTGCACCCACAGCGGCCGGGGATCGCGTCCGGTAACCAGGCTGATTTCCCCGGCGTGCAGGCGGATCAGCCGTTGGCGATCGTCGTAATGCACGTCCACCGCGCTGGCGGTGTTCAGCACCAGCTGGGTGCCGTCGCTTAACACAATGGGTTTGATTTCACCGGTGGCGGTGCGGTAGTCGGCGCGCAGCTCCCGGCCGAGCGGCGACTGGTAAAGGAGGCCGCCGCCGCCCACGCCGAGCAACAGCAGCAGGCTTTTCAGTAGGGTGCGGCGGTCGATCGCGGATTGGCGGCCGGCGCGATCGAGCGCGCGATAGCTGAATTTGCCCGGCACGCCCTGCAGCTGGCTCTGCAACGCTTCGACGCGCTGCCAGGCCCAGCGGTGATCGTCATGCTGCTGGTGCCAGGCTTGCCACTGTTGGCGCTGGCGTTCGGTGACGCGCTCGTCGCACAGCAGGGCATACCAGTGTGCGGCCATTTTCAGCGCCTGGCGCTGCTCGGGGGTGATGGCGTTGCTCATGAATAAACGTCGTTTTCGAGGCTGAACAGCAGGCAATGCTCGGTGGCTTTGGCCATGTATTTTTTAACCGAGCTGACCGAAACGCCGAGGCGCGCGGCGATGTCCGCATAGCCCAGCCCTTCGAGCTGCGACAACAGAAAGGCCTGTTTTACCTTCGGCCCCAGGCCGTCGAGCATGGCGTCGATCTGCTGCAGGCTGTCCAGCAGGCTCTGGCGCTGCTCCGGCGACGGGGCGTAGCCTTCCGGGATCAGCGCCAGCATCTCCAGATAGGCGCGCTCCAGCGTTCTGCGGCGGAACAGATCGACCATCACCCGCTTGGCGACGGTGACCAGAAAATCTTTCGGCTCGCGCAGGGTCGCCGCGGCGTCGCCTTTCAGCAGGCGCATAAAGGTGTCCTGCGCCACATCGTCCGCATCGAACGCGCAGCCCAAGCGCCGGCGCAGCCATCCCTGCAACCAGGCGTGATGGGTGGCGTAGAGGCGCGACAGCGCGGCGTGCGGGGCAGAAGCGGTGGCGGACATGATTTTCGCATTGCTGGTCAAAAAGATGCGCGGATGATAATTGAGAATAGTTATCGTTTCAAGTTTGGCGGTTGTCCTCAGGCCGAGATTTAACCCCCAGGCGCGGTGTTGAAAATAAGCCGTACGCCGTGAAGATATTCGCTTGCCCATTCAAGGTGCAGCGGCGCGGTGTTATTTTGGCAGGCAAACGGTTGCTATTGATCTGCCGGCGAAGCGCAACGTTTGCTTTATTCTTTTTTGCCGGTCAACTCCCCTTGGTTAATTAATATCACTTTGTTCTTTAAGGGATAATGTATTTTACGCCGTCAGCTGGCACGCGGCTTGCTATGCTTAAGCCGGTCTTGGCGTTTGGGCGACAAAGGCATTGTTTCATCGGCGCAGGTTATTACGCGGGTGAGATGGGCCGGTCGCGACAAGGAAGAAAATAATGGCACTGCAATTCACCACGGCTATTCGTGGCAATTTTTTTGATATCTCAGCCTGTGTAGAGGCGCCGCAACAGCTTGAGGAACGCTTGCGGCATATTCCCGACGGTTTACTGCTGCTGAACGACGGCGTCATCGTCTGGTTCGGCAGCTGGCGGCAGGGCGAGGCGCTGCTGCCGCCGGGTTTCACGGTCACGGAGTATCGCGACAAACTGATCGTGCCGGGGTTTATCGACACCCACATCCACTATCCGCAAACCGAAATGATTGGCGCCTATGGCGATCAACTGCTGGACTGGTTAAACAATTACACCTTCCCGACCGAAAGCCGTTACGACTGTGAGCAGCACGCCGACGCGATGTCGGCCTTCTTTCTGCGGGAGTTGCTGAGCAACGGCACCACCACCGCGCTGGTGTTCGGCACCGTGCATCCGCGGTCGGTCGATGCGCTGTTCAGCCAGGCGGCAGCGATGAACATGCGCCTGATCGCCGGCAAGGTGATGATGGATCGCCATGCGCCGGAGGCGCTGCTGGAAACGCCGGCGCAGAGTTACCGCCAGACGCGCGAACTGATCGAACGTTGGCACGGCAAAGGCCGCCTCGGTTACGCCATTACGCCGCGCTTTGCGCCCACCAGTACGCCGGCGCTGCTGGCGCAGGTGCAGCGGCTGCGTGAAGAATATCCCGACGTTTGGCTGCAGACGCACCTGAGCGAGAACCCGCAGGAAGTGGCCTGGGTAAAAGCGCTGTTCCCGCAGCACCGCAGCTATCTGGATGTTTACCACCGCTACGGCATGACCGGCGATAAAAGCGTATTCGCCCATTGCCTGCATCTGGAGGAGCAGGAGTGGGACTGCCTGTGCGAGACCCGCTCGGCAATCACCTTTTGTCCCACCTCCAACCTGTTTCTCGGCAGCGGGCTGTTTGACCTGCAGCAGGCCTGGCGCAAGCGGGTGAAGCTCGGCATCGGCACCGACGTGGGGGCCGGCACCACCTTCAATATGCTGCGCACGTTAGGCGAGGCGTACAAGGTCGGCCAGCTGCAGCATTACCGGCTCTCCGCCGTAGAAGCGTTCTATCATGCCACCCTGGGCGGCGCCCGCGCGCTGGCGCTGGACGACAAAATCGGCAACTTCAACGTCGGCAAAGAGGCGGATTTCGTGGTGCTCGATCCGGCGGTCACGCCGCTGCAGCAGCTGCGCTACGCCAACAGCGCCACGTCTGCGGAGCAAGGGTTCGTACTGATGACCCTGGGAGACGATCGTAACATTTATCGCACCTATGTGAATGGTAAGGTGGTTTATGAGGCGTCGCGCTGACGCAGCCGCGCCTGCAGCCAAACGCTGAGCGGCGCGACGGCGATGGCGCTCAGCGCACACAGCCATAACAGACGTTGCAAACTGAGCGGGGTGAGGCCGCCGCTCAGCAGCGTGGAGGAGAGCAAGAAGGCCACCGTGGCGCTCAGGTGTATCAGGGCGGTTTGCAGCGTGCCGAAGGCGGCGCGTTGCCGATTGTCCGGCCAGCGCATGCTCAGGGAAGAGATCGCCACCAGCCGCGCATAGGCCGCCGCGAGAAACGCGACCATGAACAGTTCACCGCGATCGCCACCGCGCGCCGCCAGCCACAGGCTGCCCAGCAGCAACAGCGTGGCGCCCACCGTCAGCGTCACGGCGCCAACGCGTTGCAGCCAGCGGCCCGCCAGCACGGTCGCCAGATAGCCGGCCACGCCGCCGATGAGAAACAGCCAGGACAAATGCGCGTTTGCCACCTGTAGCCGCTGGGTGAGCAGCGGCGCCAGCACCGGGATCAGCAGCATCGGGCTGAACTGTGTCAGGCCGGCGGCGGAGGCGAACAGCAACAGCCGGCGATCGAGCGTGACGGGCGCGGCAGCCTGTGGCTGCGGCGCATCCTTGGGAACAAACAGCGCCACCAATACGGCCGCCAGCAGACACAGCCCGCCGATAGCCGCCAGCGCGGCGCGCCAGCTTGCCACTTCGCACAGGTACAGCATGCCCGGCATGCCGACAATGCTCACCAACGAAAAGGACGCGATCACCGTCGCCAGCATTCGGCCGTGCAGCGCGGCAGGCGCGGCGTTGAGCAGCAGGCCGATCCCGACGCCCATCGTAGTGCCGCCCAACAGCCCGGCCAGCAGCCGCAGCGCCAACAACCAGTAAAACTGCTGGGTTGTGGCGATCAATAAGGTGGTCACGCCCAGCAGCGTGACGTTGAGCATCAGAAAGTGCCGCTTCTCAACGCCGCCGATCCAGAAAAATGCGCCGATGCCGGAAATCACCGCCGCCAGCGTATAGGCCGCGCTGACATAGCCGGCGAAGCTGACGGGCACGGAAAAATCGCCGGCCATGTAGATGAATATCGGGTTGAATACCATGTATTCCAGGGCATTGGTGAACTGAATAAAGGCGATGACCAGCGCTATCGCCGTCAGCTTTCTCGCGGGTGTCATAAGCATCCATGGGTTGCAGAGTCAGGCCGGCAGTGTAGCGCTTGGCGTTGATCGGGATTAGATGGTAGAAATGGCATGGTTTGTTATCAAATCAGGGATAATCATGCGCGATAAATTGGATTTAAACCTGTTACGCATTTTCGTGGCGGTGGTGGAGCAAGGCAGCTTCGTCGGGGCGGCGCGGGCGTTGGCGATGCCAACCTCCAACGTCAGCCGCTATATCTCTCAGTTGGAGCGCCAGCTTGAGCAGCGGTTGATCGAACGCAGCACCCGCTCGATGCGGCTGACGCCGAACGGCCAGTTGCTGCATGAACGCACCCAGCCGCTGCTGGCGTCGCTGGAACACACCGCGCAAACCCTCAGCGAGCGGCAGCAACAGCTGCGCGGGCCGCTGCGCCTGTGCGTGCCCAATGAAGTTGGGCCATACCTGTTGGGCGAGCCGCTGGCGGCGTTCGCCCTGCAGCATCCGCAGATCGAAATCAGCTGCGTGACCAACCTGGCGGGTATGACGTCGCTGCTCGACGATGTCGATCTGGCGGTGATGATCAGCCGGGGCATGCTGGACGACAGCGACTATGTCGCGCAGCCGCTGGCGTCTTTCCCCTGCATCGTGGTGGCCGCCCCGGCGCTGCTGGCGCAGTGGCCGCCGTCGTCGGAGATTGAGCAATTCACGCAATCGCCCTGTATCAGCACGGTGGATGCGCTGAAGGGGATGCCATGGCAGTTCGTCCGCCCGGACGGCAAGTTCGTTACCGTCCCGGTCAATGCGCGCTATCGCGTCAACAGCGGGGAGATGGCGCTGAAGGCGGCCTTGGCCGGCGTGGGGTTCGCCATGCTTTCCGAGCTCGGCTGCCGGCCGTTTCTGGCCGACGGGCGATTGGTTGAGGTGCCGCTGACGTTGCCGCCGGCGCCGCTGCAGCTGTATGCCGTTTACCCCGGCCGCCGTTATCTGCCGGCCAAAACGCACGCGCTGCTGACCTTTCTGATACAGCAGGTCGGCGAGGCGGCTCACGTCTAATCACTTGTTTTTGCTCAAACTGCCAACTGCCCTAAGCTAGGAGGTGACTCAGAGGGAGCCATTCCCCGAGACCTTATTCCGTGAACATGGAGGCGTTTCGATTTGATGCGTTTATCCACATTGCTGCTCGATCCGGCGGTCACGCCGCTGCATATTACATATGGCGAGAGATAGAATGAATAGCGTTATTTGATTAGGAGGCTCTTTATTGGTTTTTTATCGATATGCATAGTGATATACGGCTATGTGGCTGGGTAAGTGCGTAAAAAACATTGCATTTCTTCGGAACGCTCGATATCATAATGAGAATAATTATCTTTACGATATCGCTAATTAAAAACAACAGACCTGTTTTAATCTCTGCTGCTGTTTTTCAATATGCTTCCGCATTTTACGAGCCAAGGCTGGCTTGAATTTTATTTCTGGAAAGGGATGTCATGCGTGATTTGTTTCGACAGGAAGCCACGGATCATCAGCGGGCGAAATGGGCGGGTAAGGCTTTATTGATAAACGGCTTGCCTGCCTGGTGCTTTGGTCTTTTATCGTTTTTATTTATTCTTGTTTTCCTCTCTTTTCTTATATTCAGTCATTATACACGCCGCATTAATGTTTATGGTGAAATCACCACCTTCCCCCGCTCAGTCAACGTGTTTGCGCCCCAACAGGGTTTTATCTCGGAACGCTTCGTCGAAGTGGGGGATGTGGTTAAAAAAGGCCAGCGTCTTTATCAGATTGATGTCAGCCGAGTGACGGATAACGGGAAAGTGAGCGCCAATACGCGCCTGGCGCTTGAAAACCAGTTAAAGCATGTCGACAGCATCATTCTAAAGTTGCAAGACAACAAGCGTATGACGCTGGAAAATCTACGCGCGCAAAAAAAACAGTATGAATTGGCGCATATGCAGTCCAAACAGCTGTTGGATAATGCACGAGAGGGGGTGGCATTTGCTCAGGACAACATGCGTTCCTATAAGGAATATCAGCAACGCGGTCTGATTACCAAAGATCAGCTTAGCGGGCAAACCTATTCATTTTATCAACAACAAAGTCTGTTCCAAAACCTGCATAGTCAACACATTCAGGAGTCGTTGCAAATTACGAATTTGGAAAGTGATATCGTTACGCGCGCGGCAGATTTCGATAACCAAATTTCGCAGTACCAGTTTCAGCGCAATGATTTGCAACGGCAGTTAGCGGAAGCCGATGCCAGCGGCGCATTGATCGTGAATGCCCCAAGCGATGGCCGCATTGAGTCTCTCAGCGTTACGCCGGGTCAGATGGTCAATAGCGGTGACAGCTTGGTACAGATTATTCCACGTAATGGCGCGATTTATCAGCTAGTTTTATGGTTGCCGAACACCAGTGTGCCTTATGTTTCAGCGGGGGACGGCATTAACATTCGCTATGACGCTTTCCCTTATGAGAAGTTCGGTCAGTTTCCCGGCAGAATAGAAAGCATCGCTTATGTACCGGCCTCCATTCAAGAAATGTCAACTTACAGCAGTTCTCCCGTGCATCAACCCAGCGCGCAAACGGCATCTTTTTACAAGGTGACCGTTTCCCTAGATAAAACGCATATCAGTTACCAGGGCAAAGCGTTGCAGCTCACTAACGGCATGCGGGCTCAATCCACGCTGTTTCTGGAAGAAAGGCCTCTATATCAATGGATGTTCTCACCTTTCTACGATATGAAAAACAGCCTGATGGGGCCAATCAATGACTGAATCTTATTTAGACGCGCTAAAGGGCAAACTCAATTTGTCGCTGCGCCGCAAAGTGCCGCAGATCCTGCAAACCGAAGCCTCGGAATGCGGGCTGGCCAGTTTAGCGATGGTATGCCATTACCATGGTTTGCAAATCGATCTGTTTAATCTGCGCAGCCGCTACGGCTTTTCTTCACGCGGGGCGACGCTTTCCGCGTTGATTGACATCGCGAGCGCACTCAAGCTGCAATCCAGAGCGTTATCGCTGAATATCGATGAGCTTAAAGCGTTGAAAATGCCCTGTATTCTGCATTGGGACATGAAGCATTTCGTGGTGCTTGTCAGTGTCAGCCGAGGGCGGGCGGTGATCCATGATCCTGCCTTTGGCCGTAAAGTGCTGGAGTTGCATGAACTGTCGCGGCATTTTACCGGCGTAGCGCTTGAGCTATGGCCAGACAGTGAATTTCAGCCGATCAAACAGCAAAGCAGATTGCGCTTTCGTAAGCTGATGAGCAATGTGCGCGGCCTTAAGGGAGCCTTGCTAAAGATCTTCTGTCTGTCGATCGTGATTGAAGCGGTTAATCTGCTGTTGCCCGTTGGTACGCAGTTGGTCATGGACCATGTGATTTTGGCCGGCGATCATGATCTTTTAGCGCTGATTTGTATAGGATTGCTGTTCTTTATTTTATTCCGCACCGGCGTATCCATGTTGCGCTCGTGGATCTCTATCGTCATGGGCGCGTTGATAGACGTGCAATGGAAGGCGGGAGTGTTTGATCATCTGATGAAATTGCCGCTTTCCTTCTTTGAGAAGCGCAAGTTGGGTGATATTCAATCCCGTTTCGGCTCATTGGATACGATAAGAGCGACTTTCACTACCAGCATCGTCAGCAGCATTATTGATGGCATCATGTCTGTCGGGGTCTTTGTCATGATGCTGCTCTATGGCGGCTGGTTAGTTTGGGTGGTGCTCGGCTTTACGGCGATATATGTCATTCTCAGGCTGTCGACTTATCAACATTATCGGCAGCTGTCGGAAGAGCAGTTGGTGAAGGGCGCGCGGGCCGGGTCTCATTTCATGGAGACGTTATATAGCATCAGTACGTTAAAGGCGTTGGGGTTATCTGAAACTCGTTCACAGTATTGGCTGAATCTAAATGTAGAAACGATCAATGCGGGTATCAAGCTGACCAAGTTAAACATGATGTTTGGCGGTTTGGGGGCGTTTATTGCCACCTGCGATCAGGTGATCATCCTTTGGCTCGGCGCGGCATTGGTCATAGACAATCAAATGACGATCGGCATGTTTATCGCGTTTAACGCCTACCGTGGGCAGTTCTCGGAGCGTGCCAGCAGCTTGATCGACATGATGCTTCAGCTGCGAATGTTAAGCTTGCACAATGAAAGGGTGGCGGACATTGTGCTTTCGTCACCGGAACCGCAAATGCCCGCGCGTCAGCTCTTCACAAAAGGCAACGCCGCAGAGCTTCAGGTGCGGAATCTGCGCTACCAGTATGATCGTTTGGCGAAACCCATTATCACGGATTTGAATCTCAGCATTGCTGCGGGAGAAAGCGTGGCGATTGTCGGCCCCTCCGGCGTGGGTAAAACCACATTGATGAAGTTAATGTGTGGGTTGCTGTCGCCGGATGAAGGGGCCGTGCTGGTCGATGGTATGGATATCAGCAACATTGGCGTTAATAATTATCGCCAATGTATCGCTTGCGTGCTGCAGGATGACAAGCTGCTGGCGGGATCTATCGCTGAAAATATTTCAGGATTTGACGCCGAAATGGATCTGAAACGTATTGAGGCGTGCGCACGGCGTTGCAATATGCATGATGATATTCAAAACATGCCAATGGGCTACGAAACATTGATCGGCGAATTGGGGGGAAGCCTTTCTGGCGGACAGAAACAGCGTTTATTGATAGCCCGTGCGCTCTATCGTCGTCCCAGCATTCTGTTTATGGACGAGGCGACCAGCCACCTGGATCTCGATAATGAAACACATATTAACCGCGCTATTTCACAACTGAACATTACCCGCGTGATTATTGCGCACCGTCCATCGACGATTGCCTCTGCGGATAGAGTCATTCAACTCGGGTAACGTCAGCTTCGCTTCACCTGACTTCTTCATCTCGACATTTTCGCTACGCCAACCGCGTTGCTCCCCCTGTGGTGGGCCCATGACAAAAAGGGTTATCATAACGATAACCCTGGCATGAAATGACGCTTTAGGCGCTGAAGCCAACGTTAACCGGGGAGGTCAGCCGTGTGGCTTGCAGGGCCCCGATCAGTTCGAATCGGTATTGTTGTTGTTCCCCCACATGGTACCGCCGCCGTTGCTCCCGCCCCAGGGAATGCCTGATGGGCCAACAGAGCCGGGGGCACGATCGCCGGTGACGTAGTTACCGACAGCACCGCCGACAATGGTGCCGACAACGCCGCCCGCCACGCCACCGATAGAGCCGATGCCACCGCCGATCGCTGCGCCGACAGTTTCCGCGGAAACCGTCAATGTACCGCTGCGATCTCCTGCACCGGAAATGATTGAACATTCTTCAGAGGTAAGATTGCGCATATTTGCTCCTTAATCATTAAATTTTCAAATAAGCCACGTTTATCATGCCGAGCGCTGCCCGCGATCGCTATTGAGCAATTTATGCGTGCCGATAACGGCAACGGCGATAAGGGCGTATTTCAAGAAGCGATTGAGGGTGAAATAATCCGCAATCGTGCCAGCAACAAGCCCAATTAAAATGGCGAACAATACAATAAGTGACTTTTTCATATGATGAACACGAATCTTCCTGTATTAGTTACTGTCGGCAGGATTGTTCGTCGATGTTTGTTTATTGCCACCCAACATGGATTCCACCATTTTGCCAGCGGTATAGGCGGCACCACCGATAACTGCACCGGCAACAGCGCCTGGGCCGGCACCGACACCGCCAGCCATGGCGCCGGTCATCGCTCCACCAACCGCGCCGGCAGCGACGGCCCCGCCCAGTTCCGCATAGCTGAAATCCCCAGCGGCTGCGATAAGGTTCACTTCATTAATCGTAAGTTCTCTCATAACGACTTCCTTATATTATTGGTTTTTGGTTTTTACAGTTTTCCGATACCAGAAAAATGCCACTAGCAAGGTTGAAAAGATAAAGGATTGAATGATTGTGCTGGTAAACCTCCTGTCTTCGGAAAAAAATAACGAATAAAAAATATCCATGAATGTGTAGTAAAAGCAGAACAAAAAAATCCAACTGCTGGGTAATTTCATCAGTGCCTCGATAGGTTTGAATGGCCAGGGGTATCTTCTCGCGTTATTCCAATGATGTGGACAACGCGCGCAGCATCCGCGACAGCGCTCGAAGAAGTTGAGCGTTGTTTAAAATGCTGTAATGCGTTTCTGCACAATAATTGAGTTGAACGTCATGAGAGGATTGCTTCTCCCAGCGTTGTGCAAGATTGGGGTGTTTACGCTGACGTTGCTGGCTGAGCCAAAGCGTCAGCGGTATCGCTATCTGTGGCAGAGGGCCGGCGTTGTTCGTCAGATCAAAGGATTTTTTCAGCGCCCAACAAAAGGCTTCGGCATGTTCCAGCGTGATCTTCTCCGCAAGCACGCTCTGATTCAGCGCATAGTGCATTTTTATCTCGTTGGCGAAGCTGTCTATCGCATTCGTTTCTTGATGCCGACACAAATGACGCGCAATACCGAGAGAGTCGAACAGACTGAGGTAACTTTGCGCCACGCTGAAACCTCGATTCACTGAGGGTTGCTGGGCGGGCAAACCGCTGTCGATAAGCACCGCATGCGCAAAGGGCGCGCCTTGTTCCGTGGCCTGCGCCGCCATATGGACAGCTAATTGGCCGCCCAATGACCAGCCGGCGATAACGGCAGTGTCGCGTTTGGCACGCGGTATGGCCGCCAAATGGGAGGCGGCCAATCGCTGCAGGGTGAGTGTGTCGTCTGCGCCTGGCGCGGCCAACCCCGGGCTGGCGATGGTGATGATGTTGGCGCAGGCGTAAAGTTGTTTTGTCCACTTTGCATATTGATGCACCTGGCCACCGGCACCATGCACCAAATACAAGGTGGGCAGAGAGGGGCGATGGGCTGCGCCGGACAATATCGATAACGGCAAGGGCGCGTTATCGCGCAGACGCTCGGCAAGTTTATCGAGCTGTGAGTAACCAAGGATTTCCGCCAGGGTTAATTCCACATTAAGGGCACGCTTGATGTTACCCAAAAACGTGATGCCGGAAAGCGAGCTGCCGCCATTGCTGAAGAAGCTGGCATAGGGGTCGATCTTGTCTGGAGCACAGCCTAACGTATCCGCCAACAACTCACGTAGCAGCATGAGTTCCGCGGACGCGGCGGGAACAACCTCGCTGGCCTGACTCCGTTCGGTGCCTGGCGATAGCAAGGTGCGATCCAATTTGCCGTTGCGTGAAAGCGGGAAACGTTCAATAAGATGATAGTGGGATGGCGCCATATACGCGGGCAATGCGGCCGTAACCTGCTCGCGTATTCTTTGCTCCGCCTGGACGCTGGCTTTCCCCGCCTCGGTCAATGTGAAATAGGCTTCCAGATACGGTGTGCCGTTCCTGGTTTCATCGCGACAGACGACGCACGCTTCAGCGACCAGTTCGCTGCTTTTGAGCGCGAATTCGACGTCACCCAATTCGACGCGAAAACCCTGCAGTTTCACCTGTTGGTCTTCGCGGCCGAGAAATTCGATGTAACCGCTGCGATGCCAACGGCCACGATCGCCGGTGCGGTACACGCGTTCTCCGGTGGTTGGGAGAAGAACAAAGCTGCCGGCGGTGGTTTGCCTATCGCGCCAATACTCGCGGGCAACGCCAACGCCACCGATATAAATGTCGCCGGTAACGCCGAAACCGCACGGCTCGAGTTTTTCATTCAACACCCACATGCTTTGATTCGGCAATGCGGTTCCATAGGGGATGGCGTTTCTGTAGTGCGTATCTCGTGTAAGCGGATGATAAATTGACCATATTGCCCCTTCGGTGGCACCGCCAAGGCTGGTGATGGTGGCGTTGGGGCAAAGCCGATGTGCTTCGGCGATCAGCCGCGGAGAGATACGATCGCCGCTCAGCCAGATATGCCGCAGTTGAGGCAGCGACAGGATGTTTTCTTGCGCGCAGTATTGCACCAGCATTTGCAAGATGGCGGGAACCGAGTTCCAGATGCTGATTTTCCGCTGGCGTATCGCATGTAGCCATGCTGACGGCTCTTTAGCGTCGTGCGGCGATAACACGGTTACCGATGCGCCGGCTAGCCAACTGCCGAACAGGTCATAGACAGATAAATCGAAGGCCAGGTCGGCGAGCGCCAATACGTTGTCACGATGTGAAACGTTAAACAGTTGATTCATGGTCAGCAAGGTATTGGTGACGGCGCCGTGTTCCATCGCCACGCCTTTTGGCGTGCCTGTCGTCCCCGATGTATAAATGACATAGGCGAGTGCTTCCGCTTCGCCTGGTGGGAAGGTTGCTGTGCCTGTGACAGGGGGAGAAAACAGCGCCTCCAGATCCTGAACGCGGGTTGTCTGCGGATAGCGGGCGCGATGGTGAGCCCGATTGCTCACAACCCAGGCGCAACCCGATATTCGCATAATGGCCGCTACGCGGGCATCCGGTAATCCTTCGGCCAACGGCAAGTAGGCGCGTCCGGCGAGGATCACGCCGAGCGCCGCAATAGCTTGATGAGCGCCGCGTGGAAGATCGATGGCGATGAGCGCGCCTGGGGCGGTATGGGCGTTCAGCCAATGCGCCACGAGGCCGGCGTGCCGCAATAGCCGATCGTAATGCCACACCTGATCTCCCTCGAACAACGCCGGGCGATCCCCATGCTGGTGGGCAGCACGTAACAGCCGATCGGAAAGAGGTTGCCGCAAGCATACCGGCATCGCCTGCCCGACGGAGAGCTGTCGCAATTGCCGGTTATCGGCCATTGGCGCCAGCGAATAGTGGTCGACGGCCCGCGAAGGATCGCAGGCAATTTGCTGCAACAGCAATGCGTAAGCTTGCGCCAATCCGTTAATACGCTCCGGCGTAAACAGCTTGGCGTTGTATTGCCACTCCAACTGAATGCCTTCTGCGCCGGAAATCACTTCCAGAACCAGATCAAACTTGGGCGGCGCATAGCGTCTTGGCAGGGTGTTAACCTGCGCGCCGCCAAGATTTAGCTCGTTGCTTTTGCGATGTTGGCAGACGAACATGATTTGAAAAATGGGGTGGAACTTGCCGCGCGTGGGCTTGAGTTGTTCAACCAGATAAGAGAAGGGCAATCCCTGATGTTTGAAAGCGCGCGCAAATTTATTCGCGTTCTTTTGCAGCAGCGCGGTGAAACTGTCGTCGCCAGTGATGATAAATTGGTGAGCGATCGTGTTGACGAAGCTGCCAACGGCGTCGTTTAACGTCGGCTCGTTCCTGTTGGCGATCGGGCTACCGATGACCACGCGATCCGTCGCCGATTCTCTGGCAATCAGTAACGCGAAGGCGGAGTGCAACAGCGTAAACAGCGTCGTACCGTTATGTTTGGCTAACTGGGCCAGGGCCGACTGCAGTTCGTTCGTCAGCGATGTTCTGACGATATTCTGTGTTTTGCCTGCCGCGGTGATGGCGATATCGTATTCAAGCGCGTGTTTTTCCGGCGCACCATCCAGTTCATCGCGCCAAAACGCCATGCTGTCATCGACATTGGCGACGGCGAGGAAAGGGTCTTCAAGATAGCGGAAAAACGCCTGGCCGTTGTCATAATGCCAATGCTCTTCGTACGCTTGATAGTCACGGCTCAGTTCATCCACCAGCAAATTGGCCGTCCAGCCGTCGACCACGCAATGGTGGAAGGTCAAGAACAGATAGTGGTGCTGCGCGCTCTTTCTCAAGATCCGGCAGCGCAGGGGATACTCAGCCGCGAGGTCAAACGGAATCGTACACTGGGCGTTAAGCGCCGCCAGCATATTTTCTTGCTGCTCTTCACTGTTCAGCCTGCTGATGTCCTCGAGGCTGTGTTCGAAAATGGTTTCATCAGGATGCACGATGTCAACGGTGATGGCTTCACCGTCTAGCCGGTAGCGGCCGCAAAGCGCACCGTGCCGCTTGAGCAGTTTTTTCAACGCGGCGAGCAAACGCTCGGGTTCAAAGGGCCCCAGGATCTCTTTAGCGATCGGAATGTTATACAGCGGGCTGTTCTTGGTGAAGTTTTCATACAGCCACAGGTATTGCCCCGCGTAGTGATTGACGGTGTAACAAGGCTTCTCCCCGGTGTGCCGCTCTGAATTGTCCGGCGTACAGACAGATAAAAATGCGGTGATGTCTTCCTGCACCGCACTGAGTGCGGCGGCGTCAACATGCTCGATGGTTTGGCGTCGAGGCGACAGCTCGCCGAATTTTGCTCCCTGTTTCGCCATTTCCATCAGATTGATCAAGCCGATGACGCTCATCAGTGCGCTCCTTCCATGTTGACGTCGATAGTTTTCGCTGTTCGACCGCTTTTATTCGGGCGTTTGTCGCTGTGGGCGGAAATCAAATTCAGCCAATGCGCTAAGCTACACAACTGCACTCCCGGGTTTCTCCGCTGCGCCATTGTGAAGGCGGCGCGATGGTCGATATTCTCCCCATCATCGAAACCGAAGATCCTCAGTACGCAGCCGTTCAATCGCTCATTGGCCGTATCGAACCGAATGTGCGGGAAATAACCCAGCCGCGCAGAGAGGGCTATCAACTCTGTAACGCCGGCGTCGACGGCTTGGCGGCGCGCATCGACTTTATGCAGCAACAGTAGTCGCTCATGCCGGAAATCGCGTAGCAGGCCTTGCGTGAGTCTGGCTCCGCCGGCCGTATCATGCATAAAGATCATGTGGTTAACTCGGCCGGGCAGGGTGTGCAGCAGGGCCGAAAGTGCATCAAGCCAACTGCCATATTGAGTGGCTTCGTTCGGTACGTTGAATATGGCCGCGTTCAGCGACCATTCAGCAGGCAACGGCAGCGCCTGCGGTGACAGAATGTCCACATCGCGTTTGTCGGCGAGGGCGGCCAATAAAAGCCGTTCATCTTTGCCTTCGGGAGATTGAATAAACAGCCTGCTGCTGGTCGGCACCTCGGTTGATAGACAGCGGCCGATAGCGCAACGGATGTCCAGATGCTGCGGATCCAGACCATAGCGTGCATGGGCCAACTGCGTCAGGTGTCGGCAGAAATCGGCGAGTCTTGGATGTTCAAGAATGTCGCTCAGGTTCAGATCCAACCGACAGTGGGCGTTAAGCACGTTAATGATTTTTATGGCCTGCAGGGACTCGCCGCCGAGCGTGAAGAAGTCGCCATCGTCACTGCCCAGCGTCGCCAGCCAAACTTCATGCACCAGGGTGTTGAATGTCGTCGAACGCAACTCCCGTGTGGGTTCAGGCATCCGGGATTGTCTCTCCAGGGTGCGATAATCAATCTTGCCGTTAGCCAGTTTGACCAGCGGCGTTGGATGATGCACGAAGCGCTGAGGAATATGGGCATTGGGCAGTTCGCCGTACAGTGTGCGGCGCATTGCCTCACTGAGCGGCTGCCGGCTGTGATAATGCGCGTACAGTTCCGTTCCCGCGTCGCCGCTTTTGGCCAGTACGGCAATCTCGACAATGGAGGGCAAGCGGGCAAGACAGCTTTCTATCTCACCCATATTGACGCGCTGCCCGGCGATTTTCGCTTCACGAATTTTGCGGCCAAGGAACACCAACTGCCCATCTTGGCGCTGGCAGGCGATATCGCCGGTACGAAAGGCGGGCATGAGATGGCCGTTGGCCTCAAGGGTGACGAACTTTTCCGCGCTCAGCGTTGGCTGATGCCAATATCCCAGGCCGACGGTCGCTCCGGCTATCAGTAATTCGCCGCTGCAGCCGAGCGGCAACGGCCTGAGATCCTCGCCGACGATCGCCGTGTATATACCATCCAGCGGTGTGCCTATCGTCACGGCGGCGCCATCGTTTTTGATTTCTGCGGCCGTCGCCACCACGGTTGTTTCGGTTGGGCCGTAGGAGTTGAATAACTTCCTGCCTTTGGGGTAGTGCGCGAACCAGCGTTCTTTGGCTCGCGGTGAAAGGCTTTCGCCGCCGATGATAACGGTAGTGACGGCCGGCGGTAGCGTCTGTTCACCGCCGGAGGCGAACAGCATTTCATTAAAGTAGGCGGTCGGCAGATCCAACAGGCTGATTTGATGATCGTCGCAGAATGTGAAGAAAGCGGCAAAGCTGTGCTTGACGGTCTCGGGGGCGATACACAGGTGGGCGCCGGCCCCCAGCGTCATGAAAATTTCTTCGATGCAGGCATCGAAATGCAAGGGCGCAAATTGCAACACGCGTTCGTGCGGTTGAATGCCATAGCATTTTATCGCCGCATCGACAAAAACGTTGAGAGCATGTCGGGCGCCTATCACGCCTTTAGGCATTCCCGTCGAACCGGAGGTAAACATGATATAGCTGGTTCCGACCGGGAACGCCGGCGCCTCAGTCGATGTTTGCCGGCGAAACACGGTGAAGTGTGCGAAATCCGTCGGCATATTGAGTGTCGATGCGTGCCAATGCGCCAATGCGCCAGGCTCGGAATGAACGGAGGGACGCGTGCGATCGGTAATCAGGATAGCGTCGCTAAACTGTTCAAGCAGTTGACGGTAAGCCGCTCCATCCCCTTTGGCATTCAGGTTGACGAAGGGCATTTTCAATTGCAACGCAGCAAGCATGCAGAGGATGGCCTCCGGCCCTTGCGGCAAGTCGAGCAACAGTACGGTATGTGCGGCGCGAACGGGAGCCAGGACATCGGCCAGCGCACGCCACTGCTGCTGCAAAACGGCATAAGACAGCGTTCTAAGCGATGACGAAGCGTGTTCAGGCGTGAGGATCGCCGTGCGTTGCGGCGCTTGAACGACGGCACGATCGATACGCTGCATGATATCGACCACGTTGTCGTTGGCTGTTTTACCCAGCAGCGAGAGCGGGAAACGTTGTCGCAATGCCGCGACGGAAAGATTTTCCGGATCGTCGTACAGCAAGGTGCACAAGGTCTGTATCCCCTGGCTGTGCCGCACCAGACTGGCCGCATCGTAAAGCCCTGAGTCGGCATCGATCTCCAGCCGCAGCGTTTGGTTATCGAGATCGGGACGCATGTTGAAGACCAGATCCTGCGCGCCTCCTGAGCGTAAGTTACGAATTTCACTACGCTGAGCGGGAGAGAATGAGGCTGCCGCTTCAAAGGGAATGATATTGACCACGATGTTGAACAACGGCGAGCGGCTGGCGACGCTCCTCAGACTTTTTATCTCTTCGTAACGAAACGCTTGATGTTTCTTGAGTTGCTTGAGCGCGTGTTCAATGGTTTGCGCCAACTGTCGGCATGAGGCGGTGTCCTCAATATCGAGAGTCAAAGGAACAACGTTGGTCTTGCAGGTTAGCGCCTGCCTCGACAGGGCGTCTGTTCGCGCCATCATAGGGACGCCGATCGTTTGCTGCTTCTCGCCGGTACATAAGTACAAATACGCCATCACCGCTACAAAAGTGCGCGCCAGCCAAGAAGGATGTTCGGTTTGCAGCGCAAGGCGCTCGGTAGGATAGGGCAACGACGTCACATGGCGGATGGTCTGTCCCGAGGGAATATTGGCGCAGGCTAATGTCATCGGGTCTGGCAGTGAGGCGCTGGCCGCTTGCCAAAAATGTCGGTCTGCTTGATAGGCGGCTGACTGTTTATACTCAGATTCAGCCCCGAGCAAGGCATCGATCGCCGGTACGTCTTGCGGTTGTTGTGTCTGGTCTCGGTAGGCCTGCGCCACTTGATGGATCAGCAAATAAGTGCCGTAACCATCAAGCAGCAGATGGTGGCTGCAGAAATACCACAGAAAGCGTTTCTCACCCAGCCTGATGATTTTTTGTCTGAATAACGGCGCCGCGTTCAGCGAGAAGGGGCGCTTAGCATCCGCTTCCATTAATTCGATAGCGGTGGCCATATCGTTGGCGCTCTGCGAAAGATCTACCCATTCCACTGAAATATTGGCGGTGACGGAATATTGATAAGGCGTGCCGTTATCCTCATCAAACAGAACGTGCAGCGTAGGGGTTTGGCTGACGACACGATGAATAGCACGTTTCATTCTTGCGATATCGAGAGTGTGATTTATTTCGACATATTCCGCGATATTATAGCTCGATTTGTCATCGCCGATCTTGGTGCCATAGTAAAATCCTGCCTGTGAATCCAGTAATTGATGTTTGCTCATTGCCTCATCCCTGACAATTATTTTTCTTTATTTTTTACAGTCATCAGTCTGCCCGTTCGGCGGGAGCGCCACACAACCGTGCGGCGTTCTACGATGGGGTGAACTCTTTTAAGGTGTTCCAAACATAAATGCGCGCTGCCTGGCTTGCAGCAAAAATCTAAAATACACAGCGTGCCGCCCTCATCCCATTCTGAGTTATGGAGAAGAAACTGCGGGTCGTTAATAAATCGACTCAGCGTCTCATCTCTCAGGTAGGCCCAGGTTATATACCCTATCGGGTTATCCAAATGGTCGAATAATATTTTAAATTGGTTTTGATTAATCGCTTCCTGAGTCCATAGCTGCAACGTTTTTATATGGTACAAACTGTAATTTTTATTCATCAACATACAGTTAACGGCGAAGCCCAGGCTCTCGTATTGACTGAACCTACTTTTACCCTGCTGGTTTTCTTTGATAAAACTCACGAAATATCCTCAGCGTTGTTATTGTAATACGTTGATCGCCTGGCGCTCGAAACGGTCGAGATAGGTTTGCAATTGTTCGGTGATCTCGCTGACTTCGCCGCGCCAGCCGGCAATTTCTTGAAAAATCACTTCACGGCGCATGAACGTGCGGGAACCCAACCTTCTGGTGACGGTCTGCTTCATCGCCAGTTGTAATCCGGCGGAGGTTTGAGCTGCTGATGTTTCCTGAAGGTATTGCGCGTATAACCGACGGAACGCCAGAGAAAATCTCTCCTCCGCGGTCGTACCCTGTTGTTCGGCGGGAACCCTTACGGGCGCGTCGATGAGCCGGTGCAACAGGGCAATCGCCGGATGAGCATTCCCCAGGCCAAGACCTTGTCGACGGGTAAAGACGCCGGGAGCCAAATCGAACATTTTTTGCAAGCGTTCGCCTAAGGCGAACCACTCGGCGGTGAGAGGCAGGCGTTGTAAAAATGCAGGGTCAAAACCCGCCATACCGAGATTATCCAGCAGGCAGGCTCGTTTATAGGCCATGTTGAAGGCCGCACCGATGCCTTGGTGCGCTGCCGCGAGAAATGCCGGGCCGAATTGATGTTTGGCTAAATAAAAAGCGAGATCTTGCAAGCCTCTCAGCAACAAAGGGGCGTCTTCATTGAGCTTGTTGTGTTGAATGTAGCTGCGCCCGGGATCGCGACGTTCTGCGGGAAAAACACTGCGAACACCATGAAAGTCCAGCAGCCTGCCGGCCATATCGCAATTGGAGGGTGAGGTCATCATCACCAAATGCCGGGTGCGGCAGTACGCGATCTGCGTCGCGAGACGCCGGGCAAGCTCGCAGAGCCCGTAGAATGCTTGTTCTTCCTGGGGCAATGCCAACCAGCTTGCGGCGTCAAACTCCGGGGGACGAGGCAGAAAAGCCGGTGCGGCGACAATCAGCTTTTCGACCCGCTGAATATCCGAAGGCTGCCTTTGCATTGCGTCATGAGGATGATAGTAGGGTGCGCGGCAAAAATGTGCAGGGCGCACGACGGGCTCACGCACCAGCAACGCCTTGCGGTTATGGGGACTTCTCGCCGATTCAGGAGAGATGGCGGCTAAGGGGCTATCGGTCAACAAGATCGCCTTATTGGGCACGGCACCGTAAGGCAGCAGTTTGGCCATGACGTTCCCCCATAATGCCTCCAATACTGCGCCGGTCATCGTCAACTCGCCATCGACATGCTTTGCCCCTTGACCGACTAACGCATTAGCCCCAATACCTTTAACCTGCCAACGCCCATCAAAGCCACAGCGTGCTCCGCCGCCGTTGCGCGAAATAGCGCCGCCGCCATAACGTTCGGCGAAAAAGACTTTTTCATCGTTTAAGCGCGGCGTACCGTCATCAAAAATAGCATGGCGATTATTTTCTTCGATGAGATAGCTGGTCTCTTTTTTCAGTTCGTCTTGTTCGGCAGGGCTTAATGCATTGTGCCAGAGTAATTGAGAACCTGTCTTTTTTGCGACGAAAGGGATCAAGCTTTCGTGAAGCATGGCGAGCTTTGTCATTTTTTAATCGTTATTTTTATTGGTGCAGAGTAAGTTAAATCCCGGCCTTATTGCACAAGGAATAATAAGACTGTTTTTTTAATTTGATGAATCCGGTGTTGAAAGTGAAGACGAAGGTGAAGGGCGGCCACCGCCACTGCCATTCCAGGTTGGGCCCATAGGAACCTGTGGAATAGCAACGTTAACCGGCATGTGTGGTGCGGCTTGAATAGCTATTTCCGTCCCGACGCCCACAGCTAAGGATACGGGGGTGGGTAATTTCGCTATTGTGCTCAGGCTACCGACAATGAGCGAAGTCGGATTATAAGAGTCGTTGCCGTCAGATCCGTTAATACATGACAATTCAACTTCCGTTAAGGCTCTCATTTAAACTCCTTCTTGCGAGAGGTGATAGATAAAACAAGCGAAAAAATAATCGCCATCGGCAAACCATAACTGGCCGTGGTTTTAAGGGCGGCCGTATCCAAAAGGATCGCCTGGCGCTGCAGGCAGTAGTCTAAAAATACGGCAAGGGGAAATATCAAGAACAGCATAACGATGTGGTACGCGCGCACGCCTTTTTTCTTCGCGTTTTTATAGATCGCACTGATAATGAGGATGAAAATGACAATAAGAACTATTTCCGTTATAAGGTACAATTTGATTAGCTCCATTAATCAAAATTTACATCAAGTTACATTGGGTAACCTGATAAGTCAACAGGGTATTTTATGATTCCTCTTTATTTATCATGGTATTGAATTAATTAATCATAAAATGATTACTTTTTGTGACTATGTGTCGATGATGAAAAATAAAGATGTCAAAGAAGCGTTTGGCCGCGGTCGGCGAGGCGGTTAACTTCTAATCACTTGTTTTTGCTCAAACTGCCAACTGCGCCTAAGCTAGGTGATGACTCTGAGGGAGCCATTCCCCGAGACCTTATTCCGTGAACATGGAGGAGTTTCGATTTGATGCGTTTATCCACATTGGTGCTGGCGATCGGCATGGCGCTGGGCTCGCAGGCACAGGCAGCAGAAACCCAACCTCACGCCGACCATAGCGCGCTGCCCAGCGGCCAGGCGAAGGAGGCTACCGTGACCGGTGAAGCCAATCAGCACGACAAGCAAAAGACTCAGAATCCGTTCTTCTATCAAAGCCGCCTGCCGTTCCAGGCGCCGCCGTTCAACCTGATCAAGGAAAGCGACTACGCGCCGGCGATTGAAGCGGGCATCAAGCAAAAGCGGGAAGAGGTGGAGAAGATCGCCAACAACCCGGCCAAGCCCAACTTCAAGAATACCTTTGTGGCGCTGGAGCAGGCCGGTTCGCTGCTGACGCGGGTGATGAACGTGTTTGGCGCCATGACCTCGGCCAACACCAGCGACGCGCTGCAGAAGCTGGATGAAGAAACCTCGCCGAAGCTGGCGGCGCTGAACGACGACATCATGCTCAACGGCAAGCTGTTCGCGCGCATCAAGGCCATCTATCAAGATCGCGATGCGCTGAAGCTGGATCCGGAGTCGCGTCGGCTGGTGGAAGTCACCTATAAGAACTTCGAGCTGGCGGGCGCCAACCTGTCGGACGCCGACAAGGCCAAGCTGAAGGCGCTGAACCAGGAAGCGGCGACGCTGAGCACCCAGTTCACCAACAAACTGCTGGCGGCGAGCAAAAACGGCGCGCTGGCGATAACCGACCCGGCGAAGCTGGACGGTCTGTCCGAAGGTGAGCTGGCCGCGGCAGCGCAGGCGGCCGCCGAGCGCAAGCTGGAGAAACAGTGGCTGTTGGTGCTGCAGAACACCACCCAGCAGCCGCTGCTGCAGAGCCTGAAAGATCGCGACACCCGCAAAGCGCTGTTCGACGCCTCCTGGACGCGTGCGGAGAAGGGGGACGGCAACGATACCCGCCAGACCATTTCCCGTCTGGCCAAGGTGCGCGCCGAGCAGGCCAAACTGCTGGGCTACCCGAACTACGCCGCCTGGAAGCTGCAAAACCAGATGGCCAAAACGCCGGATGCCGCGCTGAGCTTTATGCGCAACATCGTGCCGGCGGCCACCGCGCGCGCCGAGCGTGAAGCCAAAGACATTCAGGCGGTGATCGATCAGCAAAAAGGCGACTTCAAGGTGCAGGCCTGGGACTGGCAGTTCTATGCTGAACAGGTGCGCAAGGCCAAGTACGATCTGGACGAATCGCAGATCAAACCTTACTTCGAGCTGAACAACGTGCTGAACAACGGCGTGTTCTACGCCGCCAACCTGCTGTACGGCATCAGCTTCAAAGAACGCAAGGACATTCCGGTCTACCAGCCGGACGTCAAGGTGTATGAAGTGTTCGACAAGGACGGCAAATCGCTGGCGCTGTTCTACACCGACTACTTCAAGCGCGACAACAAGGGCGGCGGCGCCTGGATGAGCAACTTCGTCGATCAGTCGAAGCTCAACGGCACCAAGCCGGTGATCTACAACGTCGCCAACTTCACCAAACCGGCGCCGGGGCAGCCGGCGCTGCTGTCGTATGACGACGTGATCACCATGTTCCACGAGTTCGGCCACGCGCTGCACGGCATGTTCGCCGATCAGGAATACCCGAGCCTGTCGGGCACCAACACCGCGCGCGATTTCGTCGAGTTCCCGTCGCAGTTCAACGAGCACTGGGTCAGCGATCCGAAAGTGTTCAGCCACTTCGCCAAGCACTACCAGACCGGCGAGGCGATGCCGCAGGAACTGGTCGACAAGATCAAGAAGGCCGACAAGTTCAACAAGGGCTACAGCATGACCGAGCTGCTGTCCGCCGCGCTGCTGGACATGCACTGGCACATGCTGACCGCCGATCAGCCGCAGCAGGACGTGGACAAGTTCGAGGCCGAGTCGCTGCAAAAAGACAAGGTGGATCTCAGCTATGTGCCGCCGCGCTACCGTTCCAGCTACTTCCAGCACATCTGGGGTAACGGCTACGCCGCGGGCTACTACGCCTATCTGTGGACGGAAATGCTGGCGGACGACGCCTTCCAGTGGTTCACCGAGCACGGTGGCCTGACCGCCGAAAACGGCCAGCGTTTCCGCGACATGATCCTGTCGCGCGGCAACAGCCAGGATCTGGAGAAGCTGTACATCGACTGGCGCGGCAAAGAGCCGAGCATTGAACCGATGCTGATCAATCGCGGGTTGAAGGACGAGTAAGTTCGGCCACTCCCGATAAGCAAACAAAAGGGCGCGTTATGCGCCCTTCGTCTTTTTGGCGTGGCCGACATTCAGCGGTTCACCACCTTGGCCGGCAGGGCCACCACCAGCAGCGAGCTGAGCAGCAGGCAGCCGGCGAAGGCCCAGAGCGCGCCGCCGCTCTTGCCGGTCAGATCCAGCGCCAGCCCCATCAGCGAATTGCTCACCAGCCCGGCGATGTTGGCCAGCGAACAGGCCAGCGCGAAGCCGGTCGCCGCCGCCGTGCCGCGCAGGAAGGTGGCCGGCAGACTGAAGAACACCGGCACCGCGCCGATGATCGCCGCCTGGGCGATGGAGAACAGCAGCACCGTGGCCAGCGCGTTGTGAGTAAAGAAGGTGCTGCCGGCCATCGCCAACGCGCCGATGATAAACGGCACGATGATATGCCAGCGCCGTTCGCGCAGCCGGTCCGAACTGCTGCCGATCAGCAGCATGCCGAGCAGGGCGGCGACGCTGGGGATCGCCGTCAGGTAGCCGATGGTGGTGATGTCGGTGACGCCGGCGGTTTTGATGAAGGTCGGCATCCAAAAGCCCATGGCGTAGGCGCTGAGCAGAATAGCGAAGTCGATGCCGCCGAGCATCCACACCTTCAGGTTGAAGAAGCCGTCGCGGAAGCTGTGCTTGCCGTGATCGGCCTCGGCGTCGTCGCGCGCCAGATCGTCGGCGATGCGTTGTTTCTCCTCGGGCGTCAGCCACTTGGCCTGCTGATAAGTGTTAGGCAACAGCCAGAAGGTCAACACGCCCAACAGCACGCTGGGAATGCCCTCCAGCAGAAACAGCCACTGCCAGCCGTGCAGCCCGTGGCGCATGTCGAAATGGCCCATGATCCAGCCGGAGAGCGGCCCGCCGATCACGCTGGACAGCGGCAGGCCGATCATGAACAGTGCGATGATGCGGCCGCGGCGATAGGTCGGGAACCACAGCGTCAGGTAAAAGAGCACGCCGGGCAGGAAACCGGCCTCCGCCACGCCGAGCAAAAAGCGAATGACGTAGAACTGGGTCGGCGTGGTGACGAACATGGTGGCGGTGGACAGCAACCCCCAGGTGATCATGATGCGGGCGATCCACATCTTGGCGCCGACGCGCTGCAGGATCAGATTGCTCGGCACCTCGAACAGAATATAGCCGACGAAGAACAGCCCGGCGCCCAGACCAAAGGCCGCTTCGCTCAGCTGCAGCGCGTCGGCCATCTGCAGCTTGGCCAGCCCGACGTTGATGCGATCGAGGTAGGCCGCCAGGTAGCACAGGCAAAGAAACGGGATCAGTTTCCAGGTGATTTTGCGGTACAGCAGCAGCGATTCTGCGTCCGCTTTCCCCGCCAGCGGGGTGTCGACAATGGCCATGATGTTGTCTCCAGGTGGTGCGTGTTGGCCTCCGCAGGAGGCGCCTGTTGTGTTTGCGTTGCATGGGCGCCGCCCTGTTTCGGGCGGTCGCGTGAGGCGCTGTCTGCGCCTTCGTTATTGTCGTGGCAGGTGAATCGTTGACTCATAACCGGTTCAGGTAGTCGAGCGCCTCCTGTTTGTGCA
This sequence comes from Serratia sp. JKS296, assembly GCF_900215445.1. Classification (NCBI taxonomy): domain Bacteria; kingdom Pseudomonadati; phylum Pseudomonadota; class Gammaproteobacteria; order Enterobacterales; family Yersiniaceae; genus Serratia; species Serratia sp. JKS296. Next base: position 2,653,688 of record NZ_OCMX01000001.1, on the reverse strand, counting down.
CCACATCGCCGTATTTGCTGTCGATGTCGAACAGGTTGGCTTCGTGCGGGCCGGGGTGACGATCGCCGACGCACTCGCGCACCACCATGGCGCGAAAGCCGTGCTGCACCGCATCCACCGCGCTGGCGCGGATGCAGCCGCTGGTGGAACAGCCGATCATCAGCAGCGTGTCGATCCCTTGCGCCACCAGCAGCGGCGCCAGCGCGGTGCCGAAGAAGGCGCTGGCGTATTGCTTGCTCAGCACCACCTCATCGGCCAGCGGCGCCACCGGCGGGCAGAACGCCGCCAGCGGGTTGCCCGCCACCATGTCTTTCATCACCGGCGCTTTCTTCACCCACAGGCCGCCATCGGCAAAATGGCCTGCATGATAGCGGATATGGGTGTGGATCACCGGAATTCCCGTTCGGCGCGCGCAGGCCAGCAGCTCGCGGCTTTCCTCGACCGCGCTGACTACGCCCGGCGCGAACAGCGGCGCGCCTTCGGTGGTGTAGGCCTGCATAAAGTCGATCGCCAGCAGCGCCGGGCGCCGGCCGAAGCCGATGCGCTGGCCCCAGACGCCGCGATAGTTGTCGCTGAGGGTGTCGTTCATTCTGCCTCCTCAATAAGCGCCGGACAGCAGGGCGCCGGCGCCGGGAACGATCGGTTCCAGCTCCAGCGCGGTCAGCATCGCGTAAGTGGTGGCGATGGCGGCGGTGATCACCGGTTTGCCGGTTTGGGCCTCCACCGTCGGGACGGCCGGTAGCGAAGGCATCTGCACGCAGGCGGACAGCACGATAGCATCGACCTCGCGTAAGTCCATCTCGGCGACGATCCCCGGCAGCCTGGCCGGATCGTGCCGGCCGACGTCGAGGTTGTCCGAGATCTCCAGCGCGCGCCATACCTTGACCTCGATGCCTTCGTGCTGGATGTAGTCCACCACCAGCTGGGTCAGCGGTTTCATGTAGGGCGCCACCAGCGCGATGCGTTTGGCGCCGATCACCTTCAGGCCGTTGACCAGCGCGCCGGCGCTGCTGATGACCGGCGCGGCGGCCTGATTGTCTTTCGTCACCTGCGCCAGCCGGGCCTGCGATTCGCGGTGGTAACCCAGCCCCATCGCCATGATGGCCACCAGGCAGGCGTAGCCGAGCACGTCGACCCGCGCGTCGGACAGCTCCAGCGCGCAGCGATCGGACTCGGCGTCCATCGCCGCCAATTCTTCTTTATTGACGTGTTTCATGCGCATGCGGCTGGAGTGAAAGGTGAAACGCTCCGGGCGTATCAGCTGGCGCGCGCCCAGCATCGCCGGGATCTCGGTTTCCATCGTGGTGTTGGAGCTGGGCACGATCTGGCCGATGCGGTAGTGGTTGCTCATGTCGGTGTTCCTCAGTTAATCCAGAAAATCGCCCAGGGCGCGGAAGAAGCCGTCGAAATCGTCCCACGGGATCATGTGTCCGGCGTTCTCGACCTCGACGATGGCGATCTCCGGCTGCAGCGCGCGGATCTCCGCCCGGTCTTCGGGCTGAATGACGCCGCCTTTGCCCGCCGCCATCAACAGCGTCGGCATGGTCAGCTGCGGGTAGTCGCGGTGGCTGTCCACCTGATGAAAATCGTCGTAGGCGCGTTGGATCGCCGGCTCGTAGCAGGTATGCAGCCACTCGGCGCGCAGCTGGCGCTGTTCTTCGCTCCAGGTTGGGCAAAAGGCGCGCATCTGCTCGGCGCTCATACCCGGCAGCGACTGCCGGATGGAGTCGGCGTACCACGGCCATTGGCCGGGATAGGCGCGGCGGCCGGGGCCGGAAACCGGCGGATCGACCAGCACCAGTCGCCGCACGCCGGCGGGCCGCAAAACGGCTGCGCGCAGGGCGAAGCGGGCACCCATCGAATGGCCGAGCAGGGCGTAACTGTCCAGGTTCAGCGCGGCGGCGAAGGCGCTGACGTCCTGTGCGCAGGTCTCTGCGTCATAAGCCAGTTCCGGGCCGCTGGACGACAAACCGCGGCCGCGCACGTCGAGCACGTAGACGTCGTATTTTTCCCCCAGCCGCTCGGCGACGAAGCCCCAGGTGATCGCCGGGCTGGTGATGCCGGGGACCAGGATCAGCGCCGGGCCGTGGCCGCCGTAGCGCAGATAGTGTTGGCGAATGTCGTTGGCGTGAACGTGGGCGCCGTAGAGGAAGGTGCTCATGCGGCGTTCTCCGATTTCAGCGCTTGCGCATACAGGTCATAGCCGTAAACCCAGGCCGGATCTTCCTGGGTGCGCAGGAAGGTGTTGGCGTTGGACACCGCCTGCACCCTGGATGCGCGCTCCTTGCGGTTGGCTTCATACAGCTGGAAAGCGGTGCGGTAGTCGCTGAGGCCGGTTTCCTGCAGGCAGCGGGTCAGCATGGCGGCGTCTTCGATCGCCATCGCCGCGCCCTGCGCCATGTGCGGTTTCATCGGATGGCAGGCGTCGCCGAGCAGCACCAGACGGCCTTCGCTCCACAGCGGCAGCGGTTTGCGGTTCAGCAATGGCCATTTGGTGACCTGTTCGCTGGATTCGATCAGCGCCTGCACGATCGGGTGGTAGCCGGCGAAGGTCTCGAACATCTCTTCGCGGCTGCTGTCGATGAAGCTGCCTTGGAAATCCCAGGCCGGGTGCGGCACGCCGCTGACGTAGTAATACTCGTCGCGCCGTTGGGTGGTGTAGTAGACCATCAGATGGCGGTCCGCCGACCACCACTTCACGCAGTCTTCGAACGTCAGGTTGTATTTCGCCAGCTTCTCGCCGCGGATCAGCGCGCGGTGGGCCACCCAGCCGCTGTAGGTCGGCGCTTCAGCGCCCAGCAGGTGCTCGCGAATGCGCGAGTTGATGCCATCGGCGCCGATCACGATATCGGCGTGGGCCGAGGTGCCGTCGACGAAGTTCAGCACCACCTCGTCACCGCGATCTTCAATCTTGCTCAGGCACTTGCCGAAGTGCAGGGTGCCGGGCTGCAGCGCGGAGAGCTGCAACGCCTGCAAATCGCCGCGGTGCACCGTCACATAGGCGGCGCCGTACTCCCGGCGGGCGAAGGCACCCAGTTCGATGCGCGACAGGTAGTCGCCGCTTTCGGCGTCGCGGCTGAACCAGAAATCGGGATGAGACGCCATCTGCTCCAACCGCTGCTCAATACCGAGGCGGCGGAAAATCTTCAGTACGTTCGGCCCCATATGAATGCCCGCGCCGAGGCGTGAGAACGCCGGGCTCTGTTCATACAGATCGACGGTAAAGCCGGCTTTTTGCAGCAGCCCGGCGGCGGCGGCGCCCCCCAGCCCGGCGCCGACGACGGCGATGCGTGGTTGTTTGCTCATCATGTTTCCCCTGTCTGTTGGCTTTTTTCAGCGTAGGCCCAACGCGTGGCTGGACGATCGATTTATAGTGTATGCGCTAGATAACGCAAAGTTGCAAAAGTGTTAAATCAGATCTCGCTCACGCTAATTGACAGCGTGTTACTGTTAAACTCATGTTAATCACAGGATTGATGCGGGATGAAATAGGACTTTCTTATGGTGGATATTCGCAGCTTGCTTTCCTTTGCTTTTTTGACTTAGATGAAATGAGTGTGTTCGCTTTAAATTGTTTGAAAAATCACCGCCGCCTTGCGGGCGTCGGTGACCCTTGACGAGACAGGAGACAGGCCATGGCGGTCAATGAAACCCAGTTGGTACAGCTGTTCGAGCAGGTGCTTACGCTGTCGAAGGTCGATGCTTCGCAGAGCGTGGCGATTTTGAAAAGCCATTATTCCGATGCGCGCACGGTGCGCGCCGCGACCGACGCGGCGCTGCGGCTGGGCGCCAGGGTGTATGCCGTCGAACTGCCGGCATTCAACCATCCGCGAGCGATGGGCAACGACATGACCGCCTATTGCGGCGATACCGCGCTGACCGGCAATCTGGCGGCGCAGCGTGCGCTGGAGGCCGCCGACCTGATCGTCGATACCATGATGCTGCTGCATTCGCCGGAGCAGGAACAGATCCTGAAAACCGGCACCCGCATCCTGCTGGCGGTGGAGCCGCCGGAGGTGCTGGCGCGCATGTTGCCCAACGCGGAGGACAAGGCGCGGGTGCTGGCCGCCGCCGCCGTGCTGGAGCAGGCGAAGATGATGCAGGTGACCTCTGCCGCCGGCAGCGATTTCCGCGCGCCGCTGGGGCAATACCCGACGGTGACCGAGTACGGCTATGCCGATGAACCGGGGCGCTGGGATCACTGGCCGAGCGGTTTCCTGTTCACCTGGCCGAATGAGGAACAGGCGGAAGGGGTGCTGGTGCTGGAGGTCGGCGATATCTTGCTGCCGTTCAAAAGCTATGCGCGCGAACGCATCACGCTGGAGATCGAACAAGGGTTCGTCACCCGCATTCACGGCGGCTTCGAGGCGGAATACCTGCGCGAATACATGAAATACTTCGACGATCCGGAGGTGTACGGCATCTCGCACATCGGCTGGGGTCTGCAGCCGCGCGCCCAGTGGACGGCGATGGGCCTGCACGACAAGAACGACGGCATGTGCATGGACGCGCGCGCGTTCTACGGCAACTTCCTGTTCTCCACCGGGCCGAACACCGAAGTGGGCGGCACGCGCAAAACGCCTTGCCATATGGATATCGCGCTGCGCCGCTGCGACATTCGCCTCGACGGGCAAACGGTGGTGGCGGACGGTGAAGTGGTGGCGCCGGAGGCGTCGCGCGTGCGCCGGGCGTAATCGTTGCTGCCAACGGCGGGGGTTTGTACTATTCTCGTGGATTCCATAGATGGTGAGAGTAACGCAATGACGCCCCCCGAATACCCGTCAGCCGTGAGCGGCCAACCCGAAAATTATCATTTTACCGAGCAAGTCGGGCACCTGCTGCGCAAGGTTTATCAGCGCCACGTGGCGATTTTCCAGCAAAACGTCGGCGATTCGCAGCTGACGGCGGTGCAGTTCATCACCCTGTGCGCGGTGCGCGATATGGGGCCGAACTCGCTGACCGAGTTGGTGCAGGTGACGGCGGTGGATCAGGCCACCATCCGCGGCATCGTCGAACGGCTGAAGGCGCGCGATCTGATCACGGTGACGCCGGATCCGATCGATCGGCGCAAGGTGGTGGTCGGCCTCACCGACGCCGGCGGCGCGCTGCTGGCGGAAACGGTGCCGCAGGCGGCGAAAATCACAGAACTGACGTTCGGTACGCTGAACCCGGCCGAACGGATAGCGCTGATATTCCTGCTGAATAAAATGCTGGAAGAGCCTGCCACCGGCTGATTCGCCCGCGCAACGTCGGTTGCCTGGTGGTCGGCGGCGAGAGGCCAGCCCATAAGATCATCACGTGCAGGCGGAGACGCGAACAATGGCGATATCTGAAGTGCAATCGCCCAGGGACGGCGCGAAAACCACGCTGACGGAGCATCCGCTGATGCTGTCGGTGAACGGCGAACAGCTTCATGCGCAGGTGATGGCGGATACGCCGCTCTTGCTGGTACTGCGCAACGATCTGGCGCTCAACGGCCCGAAATACGGCTGCGGCCTGGGCGAATGCGGCGCGTGCACCGTGCTGATCGACGGCGTGGCGGCGCGCTCCTGCGTGATCCCGGCGCTCGGCGTGTCCGGCCGGGCGATCGTGACCCTGGAAGGCCTTGGCGATCGCCAGCGCCCGCACCCGGTGCAGCGCGCCTTTATCGAAGAGCAGGCGGCGCAATGCGGCTACTGTCTCAATGGCATGATCATGACCACCAAAGCCCTGTTGGATCGCAATCCCGCCCCGAGCGAGGCGGAGATCCGTCAGGCGCTGTCCGGCAACCTGTGCCGCTGCGGCACCCATCTCGAAATCCTGCGTGCGGTTCAGCGCGCCATCATTCTCTGCCGCGATGAGGACGCCCACGCCCATGACTGATTCCCGTGTCCCATCGCCGAGCCAGGCCGACTTGCTGCAGCGCGACGGCGTGCTGCTGATCGTCGACAGCGTGCAACCGCCGCCGGGGCTGGTGCCCAAGGGGCAAACGCCGGTGCTGAAGCCCAAAGAGCAGGGGCTGTTTATCGCCCTGTGCGGCAGCGGCGAAATCTATGCCTTTAACGGCCATGTCGATCTCGGCACCGGCGTGCGCACCGCGCTCGGGCAGATCGTCGCCGAAGAGCTGTACCTGCGCATGGATCAGGTGCAAATGGTGTTGGGTGATACCGAACGTGCGCCGAATCAGGGCGCCACCATCGCCAGCGCCACGCTGCAGATCTCCGCCGTGCCGCTGCGCAACGCCGCCGCCGAGGCGCGCCGTTGGCTGTTGCGCCAGGCGGCGCAGCGCTTCGATGCGCCGGTGGAACAGCTGACGCTGGAAGAGGGCGTGATCCGCAGCCCGCAGGGGCAGGCGCTCAGCTACGCCGAGCTGGTGGCCGGCGACCATGTCGAACTGCCGATTTCCGGCGACGCGCCGCTGAAACCGCAGGCGGAATATCGCCTGGTGGGCACCAGCGCCGCGCGCGTCGATATTCCGGCCAAGGCGACCGGCGAAACCACCTACGTACACGATATGCGCCTGCCGAACATGCTGCATGGCCGAGTGGTGCGTCCGCCCTATGCCGGGTACGACAGCGGCGAATTCGTCGGCACCAGTCTGCTGGCGGTGGACGAAACCTCGATCGCGCATATTCCCGGCATCGTCAAACTGGTGGTGATCGGCGATTTCATCGGCATTGTCGCCGAGCGCGAAGAGCAGGCGATTAAGGCGGCGCAGGCGCTGCAGGTCAGCTGGAAAGACTGGCGCCGCAATTTGCCGCAGATGACCGACGTGGCGCAGGCGCTGCGCGACAACCCGCATTCGACCCGGGTGGTGCACGATACCGGCGACGTGGACGCGGCGCTGGCGGCGGCTGACAGGCGTTTCACCCGCAGCTACCTGTGGCCGTATCAGCTTCATGCCTCTATTGGCCCTTCCTGCGCGCTGGCGGACTACCGACCGGAGCGTCTGCAGGTCTGGTCAGGCAGCCAGAACCCGCACCTGCTGCGCGCCGATCTGGCCTGGCTGCTGGAGTACCCGGAAGCGCAGATCGAGATCGTTCGCATGGAGGCGGCCGGCTGCTATGGCCGCAATTGCGCCGATGACGTCTGCGCCGACGCGGCGCTGCTGTCGCGCGCGGTGGGCCGGCCGGTGCGGGTGCAGCTGACCCGCGAGCAAGAGCATGTGTGGGAACCGAAGGGCACGGCGCAGCTGATGGAGGTGGACGGCGGGCTGGACGCCGCCGGGCACCCGGTCGCCTACGATTTTCGCACCTATTATCCTTCCAACGGCGCGCCGACGCTGGCGCTGTTGCTGACCGGCCGGGTCGAGCCGCTGCCGGTGGCCTATGAAATGGGCGACCGCACCTCGGTGCCGCCATACGAATATCCGTCGCTGCGCGTCAGCATCGAGGACATGGCGCCGATCGTGCGCGCCTCCTGGATGCGCGGCGTTTCCGCCTTGCCCAACACCTTCGCCCACGAGTCTTATATCGATGAGCTGGCCCACGCCGCCGGCGTCGATCCGCTGGAGTATCGGCTGCGCTACATCCATGATGAACGCGCCAGTGAACTGATGCGCAGCACCGCAGAACGCGCCGGCTGGACGCCGCATACCGAACCGATGCAGACCCCGGCGGAAGACGGCGTGCTGCGCGGGCGCGGCTTTGCCTACGCCCGTTACATCCACAGCAAGTTTCCCGGCTTTGGCGCGGCCTGGGCCGCCTGGGTGGCCGACGTGGCGATCGACAAAGCCAGCGGCGAAGTGGCGGTGACGCGCATCGTGGTCGGCCACGACGCGGGCATGATGGTCAACCCGGACGGCGTGCGCCACCAAATTCACGGCAACGTATTGCAATCGACCAGCCGGGTATTGAAAGAGCGCGTGACCTTTGAGGAATCGACGGTCTCCGCCAAAGAGTGGGGGGCTTACCCGATCCTGACCTTCCCGGAGGTGCCGGAGGTGGACGTGGTGATGATGCCGCGCCCTTACGATCCGCCGCTGGGCGCCGGGGAGTCGGCATCGGTGCCCAGCGCGGCGGCCATCGCCAACGCGGTGTTCGACGCCACCGGCATTCGTTTTCGCGAGCTGCCGATCACCTCGGACAAGCTGCGAGAGGCGTTGAACGGGCCGGACGCCGAGCGGCAGGCCGCGCCGCCCAAGAAAAAGAAGCGCGGCAAATGGTGGTTCGGCGGCGCGGCGGGGCTGTTCGGCGCCGTGCTGGGCATCGCCGGCAGCGCCTTGCCGTGGCGTGCGGAGATCGCGCCGGTGGCGACGCCCGGCGCCGGCACCTGGTCGGCCGCCACGCTGGAGCGCGGTCGTCAATTGGCCGCCGCCGGAGACTGCGCGGTTTGCCATACCGCGTCGGAAGGGGCGACCAACGCCGGCGGGTTGGCGATGGCGACGCCGTTCGGCACGCTCTACAGCACCAACATTACCCCGGACGTGGCGACCGGCATCGGCAACTGGTCGTTTACCGCATTCGATCGGGCGATGCGTCAGGGCATCGCCCGCGACGGCCGCCACCTCTATCCGGCATTTCCTTACACGGCATTCAGTAAAATGACCGACGGCGACATGCAGGCGCTGTACGCTTATCTGATGTCGCAACCGGCGGTGCGCCAGAGCAATCCGGCCAATCAGATGCGCTTCCCGTTTAACCTGCGGCCGCTGATGGCGGGCTGGAACGCGCTGTTCCTGCGCCAGGGGGAATATCAACCCGATCCGCAACAAAGCGCGCAGTGGAATCGCGGCGCCTATCTGGTCAACGGGCTCGGTCACTGCGCCGCCTGCCATTCGCCGCGCAATCTGCTGGGGGCGGAAAAGGGCGGAGCGGCTTTCCTGGCGGGGGGGATGGTGGACGGGTGGGAAGCGCCGGCGCTGAATCAATTGGCCAACGCGGACAAACCCTGGACCGAGGAACAGCTGTTTCAGTACTTCCGCAGCGGGCATTCCGCCGAGCACGGTGTGGCGGCCGGGCCGATGGGGCCGGTGGTCAGCGAACTGGCGACGTTGCCGCAGAGCGATCTGCGGGCGATGGCCAACTATGTGATGTCGCTGAGCGCCAAGGCGACGCTGAATGTGGAACCGCAGGCGCAGTTGGCGGCCCGCGCGTTGCCTGTGGGTCAACTGGCGGGCGAGCGGTTGTTTCAGGGCGCTTGCCAGGCCTGCCACAGCGCCGCCGCCGGCGGACCGCAGCTGTTCGGCGTCAGCCCGGATCTGGCCAATAACACCAATATCTTCAGCGATCGCCCCGATAACCTGATCAAGGTGATCCTGCAAGGGATCCCCAAACCGGCCACCGCCGAATTGGGCTTTATGCCGGGCTTTAAGGACAGCTTTTCCGATCGGCAGGTGACGGCACTGGTGAATTATCTGCGCCAACGCTATGCCGGCGACAAACCGGCCTGGCGCGACGTGGAGGCTCAGGTGGCGCGGCTGCGCGCAGAGCCGGGCACGCACTGAGCCGCCTCAGGCTTGGCGCAGGAACGCCACCAGCCGCTGCGCCGGCAGCGGCAGCTGCGCCAGGTCACGCACCGCGATCGACAGGCGTCGGGTCGCCCACTCGTCCGTCAGCGGCAGGGCGCCGTGTCGGATCTCCGGATGGCGTTGGGCGCTCTCTTCCGGCACCACCGCCAGCCCGGCGCCGCGCAGCACCATGCGACAGATGGCGTCGAAATTAGCCGCACGCGCCCGCAGCCGCATCGGGCCGCCGCTGCGTATCGCCAGCTGTTCCAGATGCTGTTGCAGCGCACTCTCTTCCGGCAGACCGATGAAATCAAAAGGCAGGGCGTCCGCAAAGCTGAGCGTGCGGCGGCCGCTGAGCGCATGCCCCGGCGGCAGCGCCAGCACCAGACGATCCTGGCGAAAAGGGTAACTTGTCAGCCCGCGCAGATCGGCGTGGTCCGCCACGATGCCGATATCCGCCGCCCGTTCGGCGATGGCCTGCGCGATGGCCGGGCTGGGCAGCTCCTCCAGCGCGATGTCGGTGTGCGGGTGCAGCACCAGAAAATCCGCCAACAGCTCCGGCAGAAAAGCGTCGGCGGCGACGGTATTGGCGACGATGCGCAGCTGGCTGCGCTGGCCCGGCGCGAACTCGGCCATATCACCCCGCAGCCGGTCGAGCTGTTGCAGCAGCACACGCGCGTGTTGCAACAGGCGCTCACCGGCGGACGTCGCCTGGACGCCGCGTGGATTGCGCGTCAACAGCGCCACGCCGGCCTGTTGTTCCAGCCCGCGCATGCGGGCGCTGGCGGCGGCCAGCGACAGCCCGACGCGCTCGGCGCCGGCGGTGATGCTGCCGGTTTCGAGCACCGCCGCCAACAGCCGCAGATCGATAAAGTCAAAATGCATGCGTTCTTCCTCTGTCTTTGCCGCAGGCAGGCTCTGCCATTGCCGCATTGTGCCGCGGCGCGGCGCCAGCCACAATCGGGCCGTTGATTCGCCATAAGGATAGACGCATGTCGCTGACGTTACTTGAGATTATCGCCCTGACGGGCATTTTTACGCTGGCCGGCACGGTCAAAGGGGCGATCGGTCTGGGATTGCCGACGGTGTCGATGGGGTTGCTCAGCCTGATGATGCCGCCGGGGCAGGCCGCCGCGTTGCTGCTGTTGCCCTCGCTGATCACCAACCTGTGGCAGTTGCTGTGCGGGCCGCGGTTGGGGGCGCTGTGCCGGCGACTCTGGCCGATGATGCTGTGCGTCATGCTGGGCACGTTATTGAGCGCCGGCGCGCTCACCGACATCGACGGCCGCCTGGCGCCGCTGGCGCTGGGCGTTTGCCTGATCGGCTATGCGCTGCTGGGTTTTACCCGTTTCGACTGGCGCGTTTCCGCCACGGCAGAGCCTTGGTTGGGACCGCTGTGTGGCCTGGTGACCGGTACGCTGACCGGCGCCACCGGCGTATTCGTCATACCGGCGGTGCCCTATCTGAACGCATTGGGCCTGGCGCGTGACGATCTGGTGCAGGCGCTGGGGTTGTCGTTCACCGTCTCGACGCTGGCGCTGGCCGCCGGATTAGCCTGGCATCAGGCGCTGCCCGCTACGCTGCTCGGCGGTTCGCTGTTGGCGCTGTTGCCGGCGCTTGCCGGCATGTGGCTGGGGGAGAGGGTGCGTCGTCATTGGCGCCCGCAGCTGTTCCGCCGCCTCTTCTTTATTGGGTTATTAATCTTGGGCGTTGAGATTATTTGGCGATTCAATTAATTGAATCGATAGTGCCTACGTGTAATTAGGTTCGGTATATTATTCCGGGTTTTATTCTAATATGATTGTTTTCAATGTTTAAAATATAATTTTCTTATTGGATTTTTTATGAAATACAGAGTGGTTATGGATTGTCATTAGTGTGTTTTACTTTTGCCGCTACAGCTATTTTTAATGACTGTAAAACCGGTAAACCCATAGGAGAGTATTTATGAGGGAAATTTTAAGCAGCCAATTCGATGCGGTGTCGGGTGGATGGCAGGATCGCGATGGGAGTGGAAAAAGATCGTCTGATAACGGAGAGGGGGTATATGATGAATAGATATTTTTTTTATAAAGAGTGATGAATCAAAAGTGCTAAGAAAGGAAGTGGTTACGCGAGAAATAATTAAAGACATGAAGCAGAAGGGGTTCAGAAAGCATCATGTCGAAGTAGAGGCTGATAACGAAAGCGATGCCATTAAAAAAATAAATAAGAACAGCAATGATTATTTGGATTCATTGAGGTGTTTTTCCGGTGATTTATTGTTTTGTTCTATTTTTGTTATTGTTATGACGATCGTCTATTTTGCCACGATGAAAATGAGTTAGGGTCAGGTACTGTTGAATTTGAAGAAATAAAAAGGCTTATCGAACTGGAACTCTCTGATTTTCCCTGGATATGACATTGCCATTGAGTGAAACATACGTGCATAAAAATCTATTGGCGCCAGGATCACTCAGAAGATTTAAAGGCGTTTACTTTAATAGTTTCATATCCTCTCGCCAAAATTAACTGACCTGCTGCTTGTTTTATTGTCAATACAATAGCCTGTGAATTTGAATGTTAGCTATCAATAAGGGATGCCGATCATGTTTCGCCAGGAAGCGATCGATAATCAGAGAATGAAATGGCGTGGCAGGGCGCTCCTGCTACCCGGTATTCCCGTTTGGGGCACGACAGGGCTCTGCCTGTTTTTCTTCATCGCCTTTCTCACCTTCGCGATCGCCGGTACCTATACCCGGCGGGTCAACGTGACCGGCGAGATCAGCACTTATCCGCGCGCCGCCAACGTCTATTCCGCCGTCCAAGGGATAGTGGTCAAACAATTCGTCACCGAAGGGCAGGTGATTGCCGTTGGTGCCCCCATTTACCAGATTGACGTCAGCAAGAGCACCCGTAGCGGTGTGATCAGCGACAACCAGCGCCGGGATATCGATGGCCAGCTGGCACGCATTGCGCAAATCATCAACCGACTGGAAAGCGGCAAGCAGGCCACGCTTATCATGCTGGAACAACAGAAGGCGCAATACACCGCTGCATTCACCCGCTCCACTGATATCCTCAAACGCGCCCAGGAAGGGATACGCATCATGAAGGAAAACATGGAGAACTACCGGCACTATCAGACCAAGGGGCTGATCAATAAGGATCAGCTCACCAACCAGGTGGCGCTGTATTACCAGCAGCAGAACAACCTGCTGGGCCTGTCCGGCCAGAACGAACAGAATGCGCTGCAGATCACCGCGCTGGAAAGCCAGATCCATATCCAGGGTGCCGAATTCGACAACCAGATTTACCAGATGGAGCTGCAGCGCTACGAGCTGCAAAAGGAGCGGCAAAACATAGATGCCACTGGCGATATTATCGTTCGCGCGCTGGCCGGAGGCCGTATCGATTCGCTGAGCGTCACGGTTGGCCAAATGGTCAACGTCGGCGACAGTCTGCTGCAGATTATCCCGCAAAACATCGATCGCTATGCCCTGGTGCTCTGGGTGCCCAACGACGCCATCCCCTACATCGCCGCCGGCGATAAGGTCAATGTGCGCTATGACGCCTTTCCGGCGGAGAAATTTGGTCAGTTCGCCGGCACAGTGTCCGTCATCTCCAAAGCCCCGGCTTCGCCGCAGGAAATGCTGACCTACCAGGGAGCGCCCAAAGCGGCGCTGACCGCCGCCGGGCCGTACTACAAGGTGATCGTCATGCCGGAGAAACAGGCCATTGCCTATGACGGTAAACGCCTCAGCCTGGAAAACGGCATGAAAGCGCAAAGCACTCTGTTAAGGTCAATGTGCGCTATGACGCCTTTCCGGCGGAGAAATTTGGTCAGTTCGCCGGCACAGTGTCCGTCATCTCCAAAGCCCCGGCTTCGCCGCAGGAAATGCTGACCTACCAGGGAGCGCCCAAAGCGGCGCTGACCGCCGCCGGGCCGTACTACAAGGTGATCGTCATGCCGGAGAAACAGGCCATTGCCTATGACGGTAAACGCCTCAGCCTGGAAAACGGCATGAAAGCGCAAAGCACTCTGTTTCTGGAAAAAAGGAAGATGTATCAATGGATGCTGTCGCCGTTCTACGACATGAAACACAGCGCGACGGGGCCAGTCAATGAGTAGGACCACATTCAAACAACGGGTCAGCCAACTGGATCTGCGGTTGCGCCACCGGGTTTCGATGGTGCACCAGACCGAGTCGTCGGAATGCGGGCTGGCCTGTCTGGCGATGATTTGCGGTTATTACGGCAAAAACATCGACCTGATCGCGCTGCGCCGGCAGTTCAACCTGTCATCCCGCGGTGCAACGCTGGTTGGACTGACCGGTATCGCCGAGCAATTGGGGTTGAGCACCCGTCCCCTGTCTCTGGATCTGGACGAACTCGGCGCGCTAAAACTGCCCTGCATTCTGCACTGGGAATTCAACCATTTCGTGGTGCTGGTCAGCGTCAAAGGCCACCGCGCGGTGCTGCACGATCCGGCGCGCGGGCGCCGGGCCGTCAGCCTGACGGAACTGTCGCACAGTTTCACCGGCGTAGCGCTTGAGGCCTGGCCCGGCAGCGAATTCACCGCCGACAGCGTCCGCCATCGCATTCATCTTCGCACGCTGATCGGCAGCGTGCATGGCCTCAAGCGGGCGCTCGGCAAAATCTTTTGCCTGTCTCTGGTGTTCGAAACCATCAACCTGGTGATGCCCATCGGCACGCAGCTGGTGATGGATCACGCTATTCCTGCCGGAGATCGCGGGTTACTGTCGCTCATCTGCGCCGGATTGATGCTCTTTATCTTGTTGCGGGCCGCCATCGGCATGGTGCGGGCATGGTCAGGATTGGTCATGGCGACGCTTATCAACGTTCAGTGGCAGGCCGGGTTGTTCACCCATCTGTTGCGCCTGCCACTCGGTTACTTTGAACGTCGTAAACTGGGTGACATTCAGTCACGCTTCGGTTCACTGGATACGCTGCGCAGCACTTTCACCACCAGTATCGTCGGCGCCATCATGGACGGCATCATGGTGATCGGTGTGTTGGTGATGATGGTGCTGTATGGCGGCTGGCTGACCTGGGTAGTGCTCACTTTCACTGCGCTTTATGTGTTGATGCGGCTGCTGACCTATGGATATTACCGTCAGCTGTCCGAGGAGGCGCTGGTGAGAGAGGCTCGGGCCGGCTCGTATTTTATGGAAACGCTGTACGGTATCGCTACCGTCAAGATGCAGGGCATGGCAGAACGCCGCATCGCTCACTGGCTAAACCTTGAAATCGACACCATCAACACGGGTATCCGCGTCACCAGGATGGACATGCTGTTTGGCGGGATCAACACCTTCATAGCGGCGTGTGACCAGATCGTCATTCTGTGGTTGGGAACCAGCCTGGTGATCGATAATCAGATGACCCTCGGCATGTTCGTGGCGTTCGGCGCCTTTCGGGGGCAGTTCTCCGACCGCATCGGGTCGCTGACGGAATTTTTGCTGCAGCTGCGCATGATGAGCCTGCATAACGAGCGCATCGCTGATATCGCCCTGCATCCGCGGGAGGCGCGTAAACCCGATCACCCATACACGGCGGGCCTGCAACCTTTGGGATTGACGACCCATGCCCTGAGCTATCGTTACGACAGCCAGTCACCGGCTATTTTTGATGGCCTGGACATCAGCGTTGCGCCAGGCGAAAGCGTGGCCATCGTGGGCCCGTCCGGCGCCGGCAAAACCACGTTGATGAAGGTGCTGTGCGGACTGTTTACCCCAGATTCGGGGCGGGTTGAGGTGAACGGCGTCGATATCCGGCAGCTCGGCATCAACAACTACCACAAAATGATTGCCTGCGTGATGCAGGACGACAAACTGTTCTCCGGCTCGATCCGGGAAAATATCTGCGGGTTCGCGGACGAGATGGATGATGCCTGGATGGAAGCCTGTGCCCGTGCCAGCTATCTGCATGAGGTGATCATGCGCATGCCGATGGGGTATGAAACCCCGATCGGCGAGTTGGGGGAGGGATTGTCTGGCGGGCAAAAACAACGGTTATTCATAGCCCGGGCAATCTACAAAAAACCGGCTATTTTGTTCCTGGACGAGGCCACCAGCGCGCTGGATAAGGAGAGCGAAGCTGCCGTGAATCAGGCAATTAAGAGACTCAACATCACTAAGCTGATCATTGCCCATCGTGAAACGACCATTGCGTCGGCAGATCGAGTTATACATTTTGGATAAGGGGGATATCCCCCGCGGCACCGGCCATTTACACTGTTTTTCCCCCTAAAAACCCAATAGGTTCAGGCCGCCGATGCCGCCGCCAATGACGATTGCTTTCATCGGGCTGTTCTCCTCGCATGGCGATAACCGAAGCGGCGATTATCGTACCCGCTAGCCGGGGCGGTGGCGCGCGGGCTGACGTAGAGGGGCGGCCGCAAACGCAAAGTGGTGCAGGCAATGAACGGCGACGGGGCAAGGCGATTTTTGCTGCCCGCTTCCGCTTTCAATTTACGGCGCGGCGCATTGCGCGATATTCTGGTTTTCTGATGGGCTGACGGCGGATGAGGGAACCATGACAGACAGCCAGGCGTTTGAACAACAAAGCCTCGACAATCTGCTGAGCTATTGGCGGCGCCATCGCCGCCTGCCGGGCGCGCGCTATCCGGCCGGCCCGACCGACACCCTGTGCGACGTGCCGGGCGTCAGCGTCGGGCATCACACGCTGGCCGACGGCGAATGCCAGACCGGCGTTACCGCCATCGTGCCGCCGGGCGATCTGTTTAACCAGCCGCTGCCGTGTGGCAGCGCGGTGCTCAACGGCTTCGCCAAGCCGCTGGGGCTGGTGCAGCTGAACGAGCTGGGGGTGCTGCAAACGCCTATTCTGCTGAGCAACACCTTCGCCGTCGGCACGCTGTTCAACGCCATGGTGCGGCGCAGCTGTCTGCGTTACCCGCAGATCGGCCGCGGCAGCGCCACCATTAACCCGCTGGTGCTGGAGTGCAACGACGGTTACCTCAACGATATTCAGGCGATGGCGGTGCGTGAGGAGCACGTCTTCAGCGCGCTGGATAACCATTCCACCCGCTTTGCGCGCGGCAGCGTCGGCGCCGGGCGCGGCATGAGCAGTTTCGGCTTGAAGGGCGGCATCGGCACCGCCTCACGCTATTGCCCTGGGCTTGGCACCACGCTCGGCGTGCTGGTGCTGGCCAATTTCGGCACCCTCGACTCGCTGACGCTGAGCGGCGTGCGCGTCGGCCAGGCGCTGGGCAAACTGTTGGCGGACTCGCCGCCGCAGGTGGACGCCGGTTCGGTCATCATCATCATCGCCTGCGATCGGGCGCTGGACAGCCGCCAGCTGAACCGCATCGCCCGCCGCGCGGGCGCGGGTCTGGGGCGGGTAGGCAGCCATTGGGGGCACGGCTCCGGCGACATCGCGCTGGCGTTCTCCACCCGGTTGCTGGGGGCCACGCTGCCGGACGAACGGCTGGAGCCGCTGTTTGCGGCGGCCGCGGACGCCACCGAATATGCGGTGTTGGATGCGTTGCTGAGCGCCGAGGGCGTCAGCGGTTTCCAGCAGCATGCGCGCGTGGCGCTGGGCCCGCTGCTCGATCGGCTGGCGGCAAATTAAATAACGGGAGTGTGATGTGAAAGTCTTTATCTCTGCGGATATCGAGGGTATTGCCGGCGTGATGCGGCCGGAGCAGTGCAACCCGGGCCATGCCGACTATGCGGCGGCGCGCGAGCTGATGGAGCAGGAGGTCAACGCCGCCATCGACGGCGCTTTCGCCGGCGGCGCCACCGAGGTGACGGTGGCCGACAGCCACGCCATGATGCAGAACCTGCGCGCCGATCGCATCGATGCGCGGGCGCGCCTGGTGCAGGGCAAACCGCGCGGGTTGTCGATGGTGGAAGGGCTGCAGCATCAACGTTACGATGGCCTGATGTGCATCGGTTATCACAGCGCCGCCGGCGAACGCGGCGTGCTGGCGCATACCATCAACGGTCGGGCCTTTTATCGCGTCAGCCTGAACGGCGAGGTCGTAGGCGAAAGCGATCTGTATGCGGCGATGGCGGCGGAGTTGAACGTGCCGTTGTGGCTGGTGAGCGGTGACGACGAGCTGCAACGTTGGATCGCTGAACGTTATCCGCAATCCGGCTATGTTTGCGTAAAACGCGCCATCTCGCAAACCGCCGCCGAATCGCTCAGCCCACAGCGGGCGCGGGCGGAGATCCGCGAGCGGGCGATGCAACAGGTGCGCCAGGGCGCCAGACTGCCGGTGGAGCGCCGTTTTATGCCGCCTTACCGGCTGACGCTGATGGCGGCCAAACCGGTGCTGGCGGATCTGTTCAGCCTGGTGCCCGGCGTGGAGCGCCAGGACGCGCTCACCGTGGCCTTCGACAGCGACAACATGGCGGTGCAAATCAACCTGCTCAGCGTTTTCTCCTCTCTGGCGGCGACGCAGAGCTGACCCCGGTGCGGGTGCCTGCCCGCACCGCACGATTCTCCAATAGAAAAACCCTCTTCAACATTAAGTCTACTGGATAATAGGCTACGCTAATTATTGCTCTGTTGCGCTATATCACCTGACGGACGCGACAAGCCATTCCCATAACAAGATTTGTTTCGCCGAAGGCAGTGACGCCTTCGGTTTTTTTGGAGTCATGAGCAATGAGCATATCCCAAGTTCCGCTTTCGCGGCGGCGGTTTATCGTCGGCGCCGGGGCGTTGGTGATCGGCGCCTATCTGCCGTCCACCGGCGCGCTGGCGCGTTCGGCTGCCCCGACCGCCTCCGGCGCGGCGGCGTTAGACGCCAACGCCTTCGTTCAGATCGGCGCCGACGGCGTCGTCACCGTCATCAGTAAACACACCGAAGTGGGCCAGGGGGTCTATACCGGCATGGCGACGCTGGTCGCCGAAGAGCTCGATGCCGATTGGGCACAGGTGCGGGTCGTGGCCGCGCCGGTGGACACCAATATCTACAAAAACCTGGCCTTTGGATTCCAGGGCACCGGCGGTTCCAGCTCGGTGGCCAATGCCTATGAGCAAATGCGGCGTATGGGCGCCATGGCGCGCGCGCTGCTGGTGCAGGCCGCCGCGCAGAGCTGGAAAACCTCGGCGCAGGAAATCACCGTGCAGGCGGGCAAGATCCGCCATGCCGCCAGCGGGCGCGAAGCGGGCTTCGGCGAATTCGCCGCGCTGGCCGCCACGCTGCCGCCGCCCGATCCCGCCAGCCTGACGCTGAAGGATCCGGCCAATTTCACCCTGATCGGCAAAACGCGCGGTTTGCACCGCGTCGATTCGCTGGCGAAAACCAACGGCAGCGCGCAGTTCTCGCAGGATATCCACGAGCCGGACATGCTGACCGTCACCATCAAGAAACCGCCGCGTTTCGGCGGCAAAGTGGCGACCTTCGACGCCGAGCGGGCGCTGGCGGTGCCGGGCGTGGTGGCGGTGAAGCAGGTCGCCACCGGCGTGGCGGTTTACGCCAAAAACACCTGGGCGGCGATCCAGGGGCGGGAACGGCTGCGGGTCACCTGGGACGACGCGCAGGCCGAACGGCGCAACACCGAGGAGATCTACGCCGAATTCCGCCAGGTGGCGCAGAAAACCGGCGTGGTGGCGAAGAGCCACGGCAAGCCGGACGAGGTGTTCGATAAGGCCGACAAGGTGATCGAGGCCGAATACACCTTCCCGTACGTCGCGCACGCGCCGATGGAGCCGCTGGACGGCTATCTGTTCTGGGACGGCGAGAGCGTCAAGGCGCGCTACGGCTGCCAAATCCAGACGCTCGATCACAAGCAATTGTGCGATCTGTTCGAGTTGCCGCCGGACAAGGTGCAGATTGAAACCATTCTGGCGGGCGGCAGCTTCGGCCGGCGCATCGATTTAGGCAACCCGACGCTGGGGCCGGATCTGGCGGCCGACATGGCGGCGGCGGCCAAGGGCATCGGCCCCGGCCACGGCGTGAAGGTGGTGTGGACGCGCGAGGACGACATCCGCAACGGCTGGTATCGCCCGATGATCCTGCACCGCCTGCGCGGCGCCATTCGGGGCGGCAAAGTGGTGGGCTGGACCGATACCGTGGTCGGCCACTCCTGGACGCGCCACAGCGCGATGGATGCGCTGGTGGTCAACGGCCTCGATCAGATGATGGTCGAGGGCGCCAGCGAGGTCTCATACACCTTCGAAGCCTTCCGCTGCGATGCGCATATCGTGCCCGGCAAGGTGCCGACCACCTCTCTGCGGTCGGTCGCCAGCACCCACACCGGCCACGCGGTGGAGAGCTTTATCGATCAGCTGTTGCAGGAAACCGGCCAGGATCCGGTCGAAGGGCGGCTGGCGCTGATGGGCGATGCGCCGCGCGCGGCGGGCGTGCTGCGGGCGGTAGCGAAAGCCGCCGGCTGGCAGGGCGCTAAAGTGGTAGACGGACGCGCGCGCGGCGTGGGCGTCGCCAAGGCGTTCGACACCTATGTGGCGCAGGTGGCCGAGGTGTCGATCGGCGAAGGCGGCATCCCCAAAGTGCATAAAGTGTGGTGCGCGGTGGACTGCGGCGTGGCGGTGAATCCCGACGTGATCCGCGCGCAGATCGAGGGCGGCATCGGCTACGGCCTGAGCCTGGCGCTGTACGGCAATATCACGCTGAAAGACGGCGTGGTCGAACAGTCCAATTTCAATAACTTCCGCCCGCTGCGCATCGATGAGATGCCGGAGATCGAGGTGATCATCGTGCCTTCGACCGAGAAACCGACCGGCGTGGGCGAGCTGGGGGTGCCGACCATTGCCCCGGCGGTCGGCAATGCGCTGGCGCTGCTTGGGCGGCCGCGCACCTCGCTGAGCCTGCCGCTGCATAATCCCACTGCGAATCCGGCGTCTGACAAGGAGAGAACCTGATGATTCATTTAACCGTAAACGATCAGCCGCTGACTTTCGAGGGCGATCCGCACATGCCGCTGCTGTGGTTTCTGCGTGACGAAGCCGGCTTGACCGGCACCAAATTCGGCTGCGGCATCGCCATGTGCGGCGCCTGTACCGTGCATCTGGACGGCGTGCCGGTGCGTTCGTGCATGACGCCGGTCTCCGCCGCCGTCGGCAAAAAAATCACCACCATCGAAGCCGTGGGCGCCACGCCGGAAGGCAAGGCGGTGCAGGAAGCCTGGCTTGATCTGGACGTGGTGCAGTGCGGTTACTGCCAGTCCGGCCAGATCATGAGCGCCAGCGCGCTGCTGGCGCAAAGCAAGAATCCGAGCGATGCGGACATCGACGCGGCGATGGGCGGCAACGTTTGCCGTTGCGCCACCTATGTGCGCATTCGCGCCGCCATCCACCAGGCCGCCAAGGCGTTGGGTTAGGGAGAGATGCGATGAGCAATGCCTTGAAAGGGCTGTTATGGCTGATTATCGCCGTGGTGGTGTTGGCGGGAGGATACGCGCTGTATACGCTGCTGCGGCCCACCGGCGCTGAGCCTGCGGCGCCGATCGCCGGGGCGCCGGCCGGCATGACCGACAAACTGGCCCGCGGCGAGTACCTGGCGCGCGCCGCCGACTGCGTGGCGTGCCACACCGCGCCGGGCGGCGCACCTTATGCGGGCGGCTTCGCCTTCAAGCTGCCGTTCGGCACCATCTACGGCACCAACATCACCGCCGACAAGGAAACCGGCATCGGCAACTGGAGCGACGATCAGTTCGTGCGCGCGGTGCGTGAGGGCATCGGCCCACAGGGCAACCTGTATCCGGCGATGCCTTATACTTCCTACACCGGGCTGAGCCGCGATGACGTGCTGGCGATCAAGGATTATCTGTTCAGTCTGCCGCCGGTGAAACAGGCCAACCCGCAAAACGAGCTGTCGTTCCCGTTCAACCAGCGTTGGGGCATGAAATTCTGGAACCTGGCGTTCTTCCAGGAGCAGCGTTTCGCGCCGGATCTCAACAAGGATGAACAGTGGAATCGCGGCGCCTATCTGGCGACGGCGCTCGGCCACTGCGGCGAGTGCCATACGCCGCGCAATCTGGGGTTCGGTCTTAACCAGAGCAAGCACCTGAGCGGTGAAGTGGTGCAGGGCTGGTTCGCCGCCAACATCACGCCGGACAAACAGACCGGCATCGGCGGCTGGAGCGACCAGCAACTGTCGCAATATCTGGCCACCGGCCATGCGCCGGGGCGCAGCAGCGCCGCCGGTCCGATGGCGGAAGCGGTGGAAAACAGCCTGCAGTTCCTGACGCCGGAAGATAATCTGGCGCTGGTGAAATACCTGCGCGATATCGAACCCATCGCCGGCGACAGCGCGGCGGCGGTGAACTTGCAGCCGAAGGGCGCGGGGGCTTCCACCCCGATCCTGCCGGGCGGGCAAGACAGCTCGCTCGGGCGGCGGATGTTCGCCAACGACTGCAGCGGCTGCCACCAGTGGAACGGGCCGGGCCGCCAGAGCGAGTATGCTTCGCTGGTGGGCAGCACGGCGGTGAACGATCCGCAGGGGCGCAGCGTGGTGCAGGCTATCCTGAAGGGGACGAGCATCAGCGTCGGCGAGCGGCATGAGATGATGCCGTCGTTCGGCAGCGCGTATTCCGACGAGGAAGTGGCGGCGGTCGCCAACTTCGTGGTCGGCCACTTCGGCGATAAGCAGGGCAGCGTCACCGCCAAACAGGTGGCGGAGCAGCGCAAGCAGTAACGAAAAGCGGCGAGGGAGATTCTCCCTCGCCGCGGCGTTATCGGCTGCGCCGCGACATCACCCGTTTGTCTTTCGGTCTATCCTGCCAGTCCTCAACCTGATTATTGAAGTTGTCCGCCAGCAGGTAGGCCGGGGTTTTCGCCAGCCAGTCGGACAACGAAATATCCTGATAAATGCCGTTGTCCATCACGATCAGTACCTTCAAATCCTCATCGCCGATGTTCTCGATGTAATGGCCGAAGCCCTGCGGCACGTAACCGACGTCCGAAGGGGCGTACTCTTCCGTCTGCGCGTGGCCGTGCGAGCTGAACACCGTCATGCGGCCTTTGCCGGCAATATAGTATTGCCATTCGTTGGCGTTGGGGTGCCAGTGCAATTCCCGGATCGCGCCGGGTTTCACGATCTCGATGATGCCGGTCATGGTGGTGGAAATGGGAAATTCTTTCGACGACACCAAATGGACGCTGCCGGCGTCATTTTCAAAGAACGGCTTTTGCTTCATTAATTCATAGCGGTGGGTCAGCGGGGCATTATTTAATCCGCCGTCGCTTTTCGGTAATGGCAAGGTGGGCGGAACGGCGCCGCCGACAATATAAGCTTCGCCCTGTTTGGCCTTGGAAAATACCGCCGCCGGCATGTCGACGCTTTTTTCCAATACCTCTTTCGGCATATGCGCCACCCAATCGGTGATGCTGAAGGTGCCGAATTCGGAGAAATGGCCGTTATCGAACGCCAAAATAAAATGCGCGCCGTCCGCCAGCGCCTGAATGGAATGGCCGTAGCCTTTCGGGAAATACCAGACGTCGCCGGGGCCGAAATCCGCCACCTCACATTTTCCCTCGGGATCGAGGATGGTGATGCGCGCATGGCCTTCCAGCATGAATGCCCATTCGGCGGCGATGGCGTGCCAATGCAGTTCGCGCACGCCGCCCGGCTCCAGCGTCATGTCGACGCCCGCCACGCCTTCGGAGATCGGGAATTGCTCGACGGTAGCTTCGCGCGCCCAGCCGCTGGGCAGGCTGCGTTTTTTGCTGTCGGTGAATTTGTATTTATAGAGATGTTGCGCATCGGCAGGCGGCTGATAGCTGCTGGGGGGCACGATATTGCGATGGTCGTCGGCAGCGGCATTTTTGGTGATGCCGCCGATCATGCCGGCGGCGGCCGCGCTGACGGCGGAGACTTTCAATATATCACGACGCGATAGCATAGCATTTTCTCCAATATAAAGCCGTGCGCCTGCAGAAGCAGGCGACGGGGAAGGCGCGATCGCCATTGAAATGATTTTTGTCATCGGCGGGAATAGGCTGTGACCCTTAAATCCTAGCGGCTGGAATGTATTGCGTAGGCGTTTATTTGTTTGCGTTTGTTACTAAGTGAGAGCGGGTTTAATTATTCATTGTTAATCTCAATAGTCATGGATCTGAATTAATCTTCCCCTGTAATTAAATAAACAAAGTGTCAATGAAACGCATTATTTTGGGTTATTTCCTTCCGATTGCGCTATGGGTGTGCGCAAAAAGCGTGCAGCGGCGACATTGCAGTGCATTTACGCTAAATCGTGACGCCTTTCACAACGCTGACGTCTGGCTATTGCCGAGTATTCGCGAGTATGGTGATACTTTTAGCGCGGTCGAGAAGACCGCACACCATTTTTATTGCGGCGTGTTACTGCTAAAGCAGGCAAGACCAAAATAGGAATGCACTTCTCCTTGTGATGAGGCGCATTTCCATTTTGGTCTTTTTTTTTTGCATTTTACCGGGGAAGACGATGGACTATCAAAAACTTGGCTTAGAAATATTGGCGCGGGTCGGCGGTAAAGGCAACGTCAGCAAGCTGACGCACTGCGCGACCCGTTTGCGTATGGAATTCAACGACGACGCTAAAGTGGATTCGAAGGCGATCGAAGCCCTGCCGGGTGTTATCAGCGTGGTGGTGCGAGGCGGCCAGTTTCAGATCGTGGTCGGCAATAACGTGCAGCAAACGTTCCGCGTGCTGCAAAAGGAGATTGGCCAGCCGCAAACCGGCGCTCAAAAGCAGCAGCCGAAAGGTGGCGTGGTGTCACGGATTATCAGCGTGATTTCCACGACCTTTACCCCGGTGATCCCGGCCATTACCGGCGCGGGGATGATCAAGGCGCTGCTGGCGATCCTCAAGCTGGCCGGGGCGATAGATCCCGCCGGCACGACCTATCGATTGCTGGATACCGTCGCCGATGCGGCCTTTTTCTTCCTGCCGGTGCTGTTGGCTTACGGTGCCGCGATAAAATTCGAGTGCAATCCCATCCTGGCGATGACCCTCGCCGGCGCGTTGCTGCACCCTAATCTGGCTCAGATGCAGGCGGCGGGCGCCGCGATTGATTTTCTCGGCATTCCGGTGCGGCTGGCGGATTATGCCGGCTCGGTGTTGCCGATCATTTTTACCGTGTGGCTGATGTCCTATATCGAGCGGTTTGCCGAGAAAGTTTCGCCGACGATGATCAAGTTCTTCACCAAACCGATGATCGTGCTGCTGGTCACCGCGCCACTGGCGTTGGTGGTGGTCGGGCCGTTCGGCATTTTCCTCAATGACATGGTGGCCGCCGGTGCGGCGATCGTTGATGGCAAGGCCAGCTGGCTGATTCCTATGTTGATGGGCGGGCTGCAGCCATTTCTGGTGATCACTGGCACCGCCTGGGCGATGACACCGATCGCCACCGGCCAATTGACCAAGAATGGCTTTGAGATGATTAACGGGCCGGGCATGTTGGCGTCCAATATTGCACAAGGTGCGGCGACGCTATGTGTGGCATTCCGCACCAAGAACACGAATTTGCGCCAGTTGGCGTCCTCCGCCGGTTTTACCGCGTTGTTGGGGATCACTGAACCCTCGCTGTACGGGGTGACGCTGAAACTGCGCAAACCGTTGATCGCGGCGATGATCGGCGGTGGCTGCGCCGGCATTTACGCCGGGTTGAGCGGGTTGGTGCGTTATGCCTTCGTTTCTCCTGGCCTGGCCGCTTTGCCGGCGTTTATCGGTGAGAACCCGATGAATATCGTGCACGCGCTGATCACTTGCGCCATTGCCATCGTCGTGACCTTTGCCCTGACTTGGATCCTTGGCTTCGACGATCCGGTCGAGGAGACGAACGACGAGACTCAGGTGGCGGCGGCCGACGAGGTATCGCCGGTTTTCAGCCCGCTGACCGGCAAAGCCGTGACGTTGGATCAGGTCAACGATGACGTTTTCTCCCAGGGCTTGTTGGGCCAGGGCATGGCGATCATACCGTCGGAAGGCGTGCTGCGTGCGCCGCTGGACGGCGAGATCGTGACTTTCCTGCCGTCAAAACATGCGGTCGGCATCAAGGGGGACAACGGCGCGGAGCTGTTGCTGCATATCGGCATCGACACGGTAAACCTGGGTGGCCAACACTTTGACTCCGGACTGCAGATCGGCGATCGCGTGAAGGCCGGCGACGAGCTGGTGCGTTTTGACATCGGCGCGATCGCCGCATTGGGCTTCGATCTGACGACGCCGGTATTGATCGTCAACAGCGAAGCGTTTCAGGTTCAGGTGTTACCTAAGCCGCATGGCGTTCATGCCGGTGAGACGATTATGGCGCTGAAGGCCAATAAGGAGCCGGCATGATTTATCAACGCTTGCACGATTTTCCCGCCGGGTTTCTCTGGGGCGCGTCGACTTCCGCCTATCAGGTGGAGGGCGCATGGAATGAAGACGGCAAAAGCCCGTCGATCGTCGATATGCTCGAACATCCCGCAGGCACGGCGGATTTTACGGTGGCCAGCGATCACTATCATCGCTTTCGCGAGGATGTGAAGCTGTTCGCAGAACTGGGGTTAAAGGCCTACCGGTTTTCGGTTGCGTGGACGCGCGTGTTGCCCGAAGGCGTCGGCGAAGTCAATGCGCCGGGGTTGGCGTTTTACCGGCAGTTGATCGACGAATTGCTGGCGCACGGCATCGAGCCGGTGGTGACGCTGTATCATTTCGATCTGCCGTATGTGCTGGAGCAGCAGGGCGGCTGGTCCAATCGCGCCACCATCGAGGCTTTTGTCACTTATGCCGGCGTGCTGTTCGACGCCTTCGGCGATCGGGTGAAGTATTGGCTCACCATCAATGAACAGAACACCATGATCCTGCACCCCGGCGCTATCGGCACGCCCAAAGGCGGTGCGTTGCCTGACAAACGGACGCTGTATCAGCAGAGTCATCATATGTTGGTCGCTCAGGCCAAAGTCATGGCATTATGCCATCAGCGCTGTCCCGGCGGGAAAATTGGCCCGGCGATCAATACCACCTCGATGTATCAGGAGACCTGTAATCCGCTGGATGCCATTGCCGCTCATAACTGGGAGACGTTGCGCTGTTGGAGTTTTCTCGATGTGGCGGTGCATGGCCGCTATAACGCCCTGGCCTGGCGTTACCTTGAGGAGCGGGGGTGGTCGCCGGACAGGGAGCCGGAGGACGCGGCGCTGCTGTTGGCGGCACGACCGGATTATGTGGCGATCAATTACTATTCCACCGCCACGATCGCCGCCAGCCGCGGCGACGGTTCAGACGTGAGCGCACGCGCCGGCGATCAGCAAATTATGCTCGGCGAACCGGGTGTGTATCGTGCGGCGGAAAACCCGTTTGTCGGCAAGACGCGCTACGGATGGGTGATCGATCCGGTTGGCCTGCGCTTAACGCTGCGCAAGACCTTCGAGCGCTATCACCTGCCGATACTGATCACGGAGAACGGCATTGGCGCGCCGGATGAATTGCGGGCGGATGAGACTATCGACGACGACTATCGCATTGAATTCATGCGGCAGCATGTCGAACAGATGCGGCTGGCGATCAACGATGGCGTCGAGCTGCTCGGTTACTGCCCGTGGGCGGCGATTGACGTCGTCAGCACGCATCAAGGTTACGCAAAGCGCTATGGATTTATCTACGTGAACCGCGGAGAACGGGATCTTAAGGATCTGCGGCGCATCAAAAAACGCAGTTTTGACTGGTATCGGCAGCTTATCGCCGCCAATGGCCGGTTGGGCAAATAAGCAAGGTGACGGCCGAGACGATGAAAGTCATTAAGGTGCTCAACAACAGTCTGGTGTTAACCGCGGACGACGATAACCGTGAGGTTATCGTCATGGGCAAGGGAATTGGTTTTAACAGCAAAACCGGAGACGAGATCAACTCGGCCGCCATTGAGAAAGTGTATGTGGTGCAGGAGGGGCAAAAGGGGCGGGATTACCTGCGGCTGATTGAAACTGCCCCGACGGAGCACATCGAAATTGTGCAGATGATCCTCAGTGAGGCCAACCGCCAACTGAACGGCAACATTAATGAACAGATTTTCTTTACGCTGGCGGATCACGTCAGTTTTGCTATCGAACGTCATCACAAGGGTATCGCCATCCAAAACCGCCTGCTGTTCGAGGTGAAACGTTTCTACCCGCGAGAGTTTGCGGTGGGGCTGCAAGCCTTGGCCTACATTAACCAGCGGCTGAATATCCATCTGCCTGAAGAGGAAGCGGGCAATATCGCCTTTCACCTGGTCAACGGCCAGACCGAAGTGCAAAACATGGAGCACACGTTGCTGGCGGTGAAAATGCTGAAAGATATTTTCAATATCATCAAGTATCACTTTCGCCTCAATATCGACACCGATTCGCTGAACTACGCGCGCTTTTTAGTGCATATGCAGTTCTTTATCCAGCGCATGCTCGACGGCAAACAGATGACCTCGAAGGCCGACTTTCTGTTTGCCCAGATGACGGCCGAGTACCCGCATGCCTATCGCGGCGCGCTATTGATCCGCGATTACGTGAAGAATCTGCTGCAAATGGAGATGTCGAATGATGAGCTGCTGTATTTGATGATCCACCTGACGCGCATCACCGATCAGCCCGAGGCCTGAACCGCCTCGGCGACCAGTTCGCGAAAGCGCTCGACGATCGGCGAGGCCGGGCTATGGCGCAGCGCCAGGTAAAGCGGGGCGCTGAGCTGCGCTTCTTCGGCGATCGTGCGGTAGACAATGCCGTCGCCGCCCAGCCGCCGCATCGAGCCGGGCACGATTGACAACCCCAGCCCGGCGCCGACCAGGCTGAGGGTGGCCGGCAGGCGCGGCGCTTCCTGCACGATGCGCGGGCTGAAGCCGGCGCGGTGGCAGGCGGCCAGGATGGCGTCGTACAACCCCTGACCGGCGGGGCGGCGATAGAGAATAAACGCCTCGTGGGCCAGTTCGGCCAGCGGCAGCGGTTGCTGCGTTTCTTGCGCCAGCCGGTGGCCCAGCGGCAGGGCGACGATCATCGGCTCGCTGAGCACCGGCTCGACGCTCAGGCCGGGAATGCCGTTGGCCGGCGAGCGCACGAAGGCGGCGTCGAGGCGCTGTTCCAGCAACGCCTCCATCAGTTCGCCGCTGCCGGCTTCTTCCAACTGGGTGGTGATGCCCGGCAGGATATCGCGATAGCGGCGCAGCAGGTTGGGCACGAACGGATGCAGCGCGGCGGAGCTGGTGAAACCGATGGCGATATAGCCCTGCTCGCCGCGGGCGGCGCGCTGTACCGCTTCGCGCAGGCGTTCGGCGCGCGCCAGCAGGGCGCGGGCCTCTTCAAACAGCACGCCCCCCGCTTCGGTGACGCGCACGCCGCGCGGCAGGCGCTGCAACAAGGTTACGCCCAGTTCGTCTTCCAGCCCCTGCAGCAGGCGGGTCAGCGGCGGCTGTTGGATAAACAGCCGCTCGGCGGCGCGGGTGATGTTGCCTTCTTCCACCACGGTGACGAATGCCCGCAGGCGACGCAGTTCGATCATAGCCATACCTCAAAGGTATCTTTGGTTTTTCCGGAATGCATTAGACATCATGGCACGGTGGCGCGCATGATACCAGACATCAAAACAAGCGATGTGGAATGGCAATGTCATGTCAGATATCAATACGTTAAAACCGCACCCGGCAGCTGCGCCGGGTAATGCAGAGCTGTTTTTGGGCTTTCTGTGGCTGGGGCTTATCGGCTTCGGCGGCGTGCTGCCGATGGCGCGCAGTATGCTGGTGGAGCGCCGGCGCTGGCTGAGCAGCGAACAGTTTACCGAGCTGCTCGGCCTGTGCCAGTTTTTGCCCGGCGGCAATGTGATCAACCTGTCGGTGGCGGTGGGCATGGAGTTTCGCGGGCTGCGCGGCGCGCTGTGCGCTTTGCTGGGCCTCATCAGCGCACCGACGGCGATCGTGGTGGGGCTGGGCGTGGTATACGCCCGCTTCCAAAACGATCCGCATGTGCAGCATGTGTTCGCCGGGCTGGCCGCCGCCGCCGCCGGGCTGCTGCTGTCGACCGGGATCAAGATGCTGCTGCCGCTGCGCGGTAAATGGCCGGCGCTGGCGATCGTCGCGCTGGCGCTGATCGCCATCGCCTGGCTGCGCCTGCCGCTGTTGCCGACCATGTTGGTGCTGGCGCCGCTGAGCATTCTGCTGATGTGGCGGTGGCCGTCATGAGCGGGGTGTTGATGGCGTTGGCGCTGATCTTCACGGAGCTTTCTTTATTGGCGTTCGGCGGCGGCATGACCATTCTGCCGGAAATGCAGCGGCAGGTGGTGGAGGTGCATCAGTGGATGAGCGCCCAGGAGTTCAGCGCGCTGTTCGCCATGGCGCAGGCCGCGCCGGGGCCGAACATGATGATCGTGCCGCTGGTCGGCTGGCACGTCGCCGGCTGGGCGGGGCTGCTGGTGTCTTCGATCGCCAAGTTCGGGCCGTCTTCTATTGTTACGCTATTGGTGATGGGCGCCTGGCGGCGCTTTAAGGATCGCCCGTGGCGCCGCATCGTGCAGGCCGGACTGGTGCCGCTGACCGTGGGGTTGGTGGCGGCCAGCGGTATCTTGATCGCCGAGGCTTCCGCGCCCAGCTGGCGGCTGGCGGCAATCGTGGCGCTGGCGACGGGGTTGAGCATGAGCAAGCGCCTCCATCCGCTGTGGGTGCTGGCGGGCGGCGCGCTGCTCGGGTTGCTGTTCGCCTGAAGGGTTAGCGCGGGATCAGCACAAAGCGCGAAGGGCCGTTGCGGTCGATCAGCTCATAGCGCTTCGGCGCGGTCAGGGCCAGAAACGCCACCATGCTCCCTTCGGCGTCGGTCAGCGTCATGCCGTCCGGCGTCGGCCGCCAGGCGACCGGCAGCGCGTGCAGCGCCAGCGGCTGCAGGCATTGGGCGGAGGCGCTGAAACGGAAAGCGTTGGTGTTGGCGACCGCTTCGTCGCTCAGCTGCACCTCGCAGACGGTTTTACCGTCGCCGATGGCGGCGAGCTGCCAGTCGCCCTTCAGCGCGGCGGGTTCCAGCAACGGCAGTGAACTGCCCAGGGCACTGCTGCACAATATGCTCATAACGACTCCTGTCAGGCTGGCGCGGCGCAAGGCGCGCATAAGGAAATGGGTTGGCATCGGGTCACTCCTTTCGGCTGTCCGTTCACACTTTAGCACGTACCCATCTTGATGATGAGGGAAGGATTAGGTTTTTTAATCCTCGATTATTCTGATCCAATCGGCAATAAAATGCGCAAAAAGACGAATAATTAACCCGTTAATGCGCTCATTTTTCTCATTAATATAGTGAGAATACAAATTGTTACGCGTATCTCCATCTCTATGCCCGGCGCGGTGAAGCCAGGCCGGGCGGGCTCGCGCCAGCGGGGTGAGTCACTATACTGGTCATTCCTAAGCCTTGGCTTAGATTAGAACGACTGATGAATAGTCTTACAAAGCGAGTGGGTTCCTATTGTGTAAAAGGAGAATACAATGCGCAGTCGCCACAACGACATTTTGCAAGATGACGATGAGTTCACCAGCCTGAGCGCCACATCCCCCAACGATCATAACTATCAGTTTTACTATCACCAGCCCGGCAGCATTTATGACGGATTGGGTTACGGCGCGCTGTTCACGCTGGACAACGCTAACCTGTACAGCAATCAGCGCGGCGGGGCAGCCATCGACAACCTGGGTAAAATCCGCGATAACTTCAGCTTCGATCGCGCCGCCGATCAGCTGACGCGGCCGGGCCTGACGCACAACGGCGATCAGGTGTATCATCAGTCGGTGGCGCTGACCTACTCCTTCCTGACGCAGAGCGCGCTGAACCGCATCGGCCAGACCGGCGACGGTGACAAGGGGCTGCAGCCACTGACCCAGGCGGCGCAGGCTCAGGCGCTGAAATCGATGCAGGCGTGGGCCGACGTGGCGAACGTGACCTTTACCGAAGCGGCGTCTACCGATATCAACCACCGCGCGGACATCACCTTCGCGTACTTCACCCAGCGCGCCGACGGCAGCACCGCCGCCGGCAGCGGCCCGAATGCCATCAACGCGTACGCCTATTACCCGCCGAGCTCCAAACCGGGCAGCGATAACGCCTTTGCGGGCACGGTGTGGTTCAACAAAAACTTCGCCACCCATCAGGCGCCGGTTAGCGGTGACTTCAGCAGCCAGACCTTCACCCACGAGCTGGGGCATGCCCTGGGGCTGGCGCACCCGGGATCTTATGACGCGTCGCTGGGCAACCCGAGCTACCAGAACGATGCCGCCTATTATCAGGATTCGTTGCAATACTCGATCATGAGCTATTTCAACGCCGGTTACACCGGCGCCGACACCAAAGGGGTGTACGGCTATGGCCCGATGGTGGATGACATTGCCGCGATCCAAAAATTGTACGGCGCCAACATGAACACCCGCACCGGCGACACGGTGTACGGCTTCAACTCCAACACCGGGCGCGATTTCCTGACCGCCACAGCGGACAACGGCAAACCGGTCAACTTCGCGGTGTGGGACGCCGGCGGCAACGACACGCTGGACTTCTCCGGCTACAGCCAGCAGCAGATGATCAACCTGAACGACGGTGCGTTCTCCAGCGTCGGCGGCGGCACGCAGAACGTCGCCATCGCGCGCGGGGCGATCATCGAGAACGCCATAGGCGGCAGCGGGCGCGATGTGATCATCGGCAACGATCAGGACAACCTGCTGGCGGGCAACGCCGGCTCCGATATCCTGTACGGCGGCCTGGGGGCGGATCATCTGTGGGGCGGCAAAGACGCCAATAACTTCACCGACTATTTCGTCTATCTCAACGCCAAAGAGTCCACGGTGGCGGCGTTCGACGTGATTGAAGACTTCGAGCACGGCATCGACAAGATCGATCTCTCCGGCCTGCGCTTCAACAACAGCCTGAGCGAGCTGCGCTTTATCGACAGCGGCAGCGCCTTCAGCGGCCAGAAAGGCGAGATCCAGCTCAACTTCGACGCCTTCAACGGCACCACCGATCTGTTGATGAACACCCAGAGCAACAGCTATGCCGCCGACTTCAAGATCCACGTGGTCGGGCAGGTGGAGCAGAGCGATATTTTGTTTGCCTGAGGTGAGTAAGGGGAAGAGAAAAGGGCCGACCGGCCCTTTTTTTACGACTGGGCCGCCGCGGCGCTTTCCGCCACGAAAGAGCCGGTTTTCACCGCGCCAGCACGGCGGTAGTGAGCCACAATGACGCCGCCGGGCGAGACCACCGAGTGGGCCAGCGTGAAGGCCGCCGGCGCCGCGTTGTCATCGAACAGCCGCTTGCCGCCGCCGAGCAGCACCGGGTAGGTGAGCAAGCGCAGTTCATCCACCAGATCGTTGGCCAGCAGCTGTTGCATCAGCGTGCTGCTGCCCTGCACCAGCAGCACCGGCCCCTGGGCGCGCTTCAGCTCGCGCAGCCGGGCGAGGATGTCTCGCCCCAGCCACTGGCTGTGCTCCCACGCCAGCGTCTCGCCGTGGTGGGTGGCGACGTACTTGGTGGCCTGATTGAACACGCGGGCGATGTCGGCGGAAAACGGGTCGGCCTCGTCGGTGATATGCGGCCAGTAGCCGGCGAAGATATCGTAGGTGCGCCGCCCGAGCAGCAGATCGAAAGGCGCAGAGAAAAGATCGCTCATCGTTTCCGCGACGGCGTCATCCCAATAGGGCGCGGTCCAGCCGCCGAAGCGAAAACCGCCGCTGCGGTCTTCGTCCTGCCCGCCGGGCGCCTGCATCACGCCATCGAGGCTGACGAACGCGCTGGCAATAATCTGTCGCATGGCTGTCTCCTGCAATTGAGTGCCAGCTGAAAGTTTAGCCGCCGTGCGGCGGCCGCGCCAACCGGCCGCTCAGGGTTGCAGCGCCTTGAGCAACGCCTGATGGAAGCGCGCCGGTTCCTCCATTTGCGGCGCATGACCCAGCCCGGCGAACTCGATCAGCGTGGCGTGCGGGATGAGTTTTGCCGCCTGTTTGCCCAGCACCGCGTAATGCCCGATTTTGGCCTTGACTGACGGCGGGGCGATATCGCTGCCGATGGCGGTGGTGTCGGCGGTGCCGATCATCAGCGTGGTGGGCGTCTGCAGATCCTTGAACTCGTAATACACCGGCTGAGTGAAGATCATGTCGTAGATCAGCGCCGAGTTCCACGCCACCAGACGGTGGCCCGGCCCGTTGTTCAGCCCGGCCAGCATATCCACCCAGCGATCGTACTCCGGCTTCCAGCGGCCGCCGTAGTAGGTGTGCTGCTCATAATTGCGGATGCCCTCGGCGGTGGTGTTCAGCTCGCGCGCGAACCATTGATCGACGCTGCGCCACGGCACGCCTTTCGCCTTCCAGTCCTCGAGGCCGATCGGGTTGACCATCACCAGCCGTTCCACCGCCTGCGGATACATCAGGCTGTAGCGCGTGGCCAGCATGCCGCCGGTGGAGTGGCCGATGACGATGGCCTTGCTGATGTTCAGGTTCTGCAGCAAGCCGTGGGTATTTTGCGCCAGCTGCTGGAAGCTGTACTGGTAATGCGCCGGCTTGCTGGAGGCGCAAAAACCGATTTGATCGGGCGCGATCACGCGGTAGCCGGCCTTGCTCAGCGCCTTGATGGTGTCCTGCCAGGTGGCGGCGCAGAAGTTTTTACCGTGCAGCAACAGCGCGGTGCGGCCGTTGGCGGCGCCTTCCGGCGGCACGTCCATATAGCCCATCTTTAACGGCTGCCCCTGCGAGGTGAAGCTGAACTGCTGCAACGGGTAGGGGTAGTGAAAGCCCTGCAGTTCCGGGCCGAACGTCGGCGTTTCGGCGGCGCCGGCGTTGAACGCGGCCAGCGCGGCGCACAGCAGCGCGCTACGGGTGAATCTCAGCATCCTGATCTCCTGAAAAACGGACGAGAGCCGAGTATAGCCACAATCAAGGCGTCGGCGCGCCGGTGGTTTCAGATAATTCTGTAATATGACGGTTTGATTCCCGGCCAGATTCCGGCAACGCTCTTTTTCACAGTGAACGCGGTCACGCCGTGCAACATTGGCGACGCCTGATGGTTTTATTTCAAGGCTAAGTTATGCGATGCTTAAGCATTATTTATGCAAAAGGATCCTCGCATGTCCGCTTTATCCCGCTGCGCTTTCAGCGAAGGCAGCGTCGCTTTGCCGGAAGGCTATGCCGATCGCACGGTCAACGTCCTGTTGGCCGGCGATGATGTTTCCCCCTCAGTCAATATTTCCCGCGATGCGCTGCAGCCGGCGGAGAACCTGGAAGGCTACGTCACCCGCCAGCTCGATGCGCTGGCGCAGGGGCTGAAAGGTTGGGCGTTCAAAAGCCGCGAGCCGGCGTCGCTGGGCGATGGGCTGGCCGCCGGTGAGTGGGTGCGCGCCAGCTACCTGCACGACGGCAAACGCATCTGGCAGAACCAGGCGGTGTTTGCGCTGGCGGAGGGGCGGGTGCTGGTGTTCACCCTGGCGATGGCGCGCAAGCTGACGCCGCAAGATGACGCGCTGCTGCAGCAGGTGCTGAACAGCTATCGGGCGGCCTAACGATGAACTCTTTGCGTAAAAGGAACTTACGATGACCGAAGCGGCCCGCGTCGGCGATACCATCGGGCATTCCCATGCCCTGGCCGGCATGATTGCCGGCACCCTTGTTGGCGGCCTGATCGCCGCCGCAGGCGCGGTGGCGGCGGGCGCGCTGTTCGTCGCCGGCCTGGCGGCTTCCTGTATCGGCGTCGGCGTGCTGCTTATCGGCGCCAGCCTGGCGGTGGGGTATCTCACCGGGGAGGCGGCCACCGCGGCGCGCGACGGCATTGCCGACGCCGGTGCCGGTAGCCTGACCCCCAAAGGCAATATCGTCACCGGCTCCCCCAACGTCTTCATCAACGGCAAACCCGCCGCGCTCGCCACCAACAGCCAGGTGGCCTGCAGCGACGACGGCCCGAGCATGCAGATGGCGCAGGGCTCCGACAAGGTCAGCATCAACGGCCAGCCCGCCTCGCGCGTGGGGGACAAAACCAACTGCGACGCGCAGGTGATGGAAGGTTCGCCCAACGTGTTTATCGGCGGCGGCACCGTCACCACCTTGCCGATCAAGCCCGAAGTGCCGGATTGGCTGTATAAGGTCTCCGATCTGACGCTGCTGTTCGCCGGCCTGGTGGGCGGCGTGGGCGGCGCCGCCGGCAAGCTGGGGGCGCTCGGCAAACTGCTGGGCAAACTGCCCGGCATCAACAAACTGGCGCGCATCGCCTGCCGCGCCGGCACCCTGATGACCGCGACCGCCGCGGTCGGCATTATCGCCCGGCCGGTGGATATCGTCAGCGGCCAGAAATTCCTCGACGGCGAAGACGATCTCGATTTCGTGCTGCCATCGCGCCTGCCGGTCGCCTGGCAGCGCTATTGGCGCAGCGGCAACCCCGGCGACAGCGTACTGGGCCGCGGCTGGAACCTGTTCTGGGAGAGCAGCCTGCAGCCGTATCAGGACGGCCTGGTGTGGCGCGCGCCTTCCGGCGACTTCGTCGCTTTCCCCAGGGTGCCGCGCGGCCACAAAACCTACTGCGAAGCCGAAAAATGCTGGCTGATGCACAACGACGACGGCAGTTGGCAGCTGTTTGACGTCGGCGAACAGATTTTCCACTACCCGCCGCTGGCGGGCGAGCAGCCGAGCCGGCTCAGCATGATCACCGACGCCATCGGCAACGCCACCTCGCTGTTTTACGACGACGAGGGGCTGCTGAGCGAACTGGTGGACAGCGCCGGGCAGCGCCTGATGTGCCGCTATGCGCAGGGCCGCCTGCATGAAGTGGCGCTGCAAACCGCCGAAGGCGAACGGACGCTGGCGCGCTACGGTTACGATGAGCAGGGCCAACTGACGACGGTGAGCAACCGCGCCGGTGAGGTTACACGCCGCTTTGGCTGGCGCGACGGCCTGATGATCAGCCACCAGGACGCCGCCGGGCTGCTGAACGAATACCAATGGCAAGAGCTCGACGGCGTGCCGCGCGTGACGGCCTACCGCAACAGCGCCGGGGAATCCCTTGAGTTCGGCTATGACTTCGCCGGCGGGCGCCGCAGTGCGGTGCGCGGCGACGGCAAACGGGCGGAGTGGCGGCTGGATGACGACGACAACGTGGCGCAGTACACCGACTTCGACCAGCGCCGCTACGGTTTCATCTACCAACGCGGCGAGCTGTGCAGCGTGCTGCTGCCCGGCGGCGCGCAGCGCCAGAGCGAATGGGACCCTTACGGCCGCCTGTTGTCGGAAACCGATCCGCTCGGCCGCGTGACGCGCTATCAATATTCGCGCAACAGCGGCCGGCTGTTCGCCGTCGCCTACCCGGACGGCAGCAGCGAAGCGCAGCACTGGGACACGCTGGGGCGCCCGACGCGCTATGTCGATGCGCTGGGCAATGCCACGCTGTACCGCTATCCGGATGACGAAGAGAGCCTGCCGGCCAGCGTGATCGACGCGCTGGGCGGGGAAGTGAAGCTGGAGTGGGACGCCCGCGGCCAGCTGACGCGCTACACCGACTGTTCCGGCAGCGTGACGGCTTATACCTACGATGGGTTGGGACAATTGACGGCGCAGACCGATGCCGAAGGCCACCAGACGCGCTACCGGT
Organism: Serratia sp. JKS296; assembly: GCF_900215445.1. Taxonomy (NCBI): domain Bacteria; kingdom Pseudomonadati; phylum Pseudomonadota; class Gammaproteobacteria; order Enterobacterales; family Yersiniaceae; genus Serratia; species Serratia sp. JKS296. Next base: position 2,616,750 of record NZ_OCMX01000001.1, on the reverse strand, counting down.
GGGATAACGGCGGCCGCCTGCACACCCTGATCCACCCGGACGGCGGCGAAGAGCGTTTTAACTGGAATGCGCACGGCCAGCTGGCCGAACATCAGGACGCGCTGGGCAGCCTGACCCGCTGGCAGTACAACGCCCTGGGGCTGCCGGTCAGCATCACCGATCGCATCAACCGCACCCGGCGCTATCACTACACCCCGCAGGGCTGGCTGACGCGGCTGGAGAACGGCAACGGCGGCGACTACCGCTTCAGCTACGATGCGGTGGGCCGTGTGCTGGCCGAAGAGCGCCCGGACGACACCCGCCACTATTATCGCTACGGCGCGGCCGGGCTGCTGGAGGAGCACCGCGAGGTCGGCCTGCCGGGCAGCGCGGGCGAGCTGACGCAGCGCGAACAGCGCTTCCGCTTCGACGAGGCCGGGCAGCTGGTCTGGCGCGGCAACGCCAGCGCGGAATGGCATTACCGCTTCGACGCCATGGGGCGGCTGCGCGAGCTGAACCGCCTGCCGACGGCGAGCGGTGCGGCGCTGGGCATCGAGCCGGACAGCGTGCAGATGCGCTATGACGCAGCCGGGCGGCTGCTCGGCGAGCAGGGCGTGAACGGCGAGCTGCAATACCAGTGGGATGCGCTGGCCAACCTGCAGGCGCTGACGCTGCCGCAGGGCGATCGCCTGCAGTGGTTGTATTACGGTTCCGGCCACGCCAGCGCCATTAAATTCAACCAGCAGGTGGTGAGCGAATTCACTCGCGATCGCCTGCACCGGGAAACCGGCCGCAGCCAGGGGGCGCTGCAGCAGCAGCGGCGTTACGACGCCATGGGCCGCCGCAGCTGGCAGAGCAGCGCCTTCGGCCATGACAAACTGACCCGGCCGGAAGACGGCGTGCTGTGGCGCGCTTATCGCTACACCGGCCGCGGCGAGCTGGCCGGGGTGAGCGACGCGCTGCGCGGCGAAGTGCACTACGGTTACGACGCCGAAGGCCGCCTGCTGCAACACCGCGAACCCAATCAGGGCAAACCGGGCGCGCGGCTGGTGTACGATCTGGCGGATAACCTGCTGGGCGAACGCAGCCCGCAGAGCGACATCGACGCGCACCTGCCGCTGGCGCCGATCGCCGACAACCGCCTGACGCACTGGCAAAAACTGTTTTACCGGTATGACGGCTGGGGCAACCTGATCAGCCGGCGCAACGGCCTGTACGAACAGCACTACCGCTACGACGCCGACAATCGGCTGGTGCGGGCGCACGGCCGTGGCCCGCAGGGCGAATTCGAGGCGCAGTATCATTACGACGCGCTGGGCCGCCGCAGCCGCAAGGTGGTGCGCTACAAGGGCAAAATCGAACAGACGACCCGTTTCCTGTGGCAGGGTTATCGGTTGCTGCAGGAGCAGCGCGACGACGGCAGCCGCCGCAGCTGGAGCTACGATCCGGCCAGCCCGTGGAGCCCGCTGGCGGCGCTGGAGCAGGCGGGCGACAGCCGCTCGGCGGATATTTACTGGTATCACACGGATCTGAACAGCGCGCCGCTGGAGGTGACCGACGCGGCGGGCAACCTGTGCTGGTCCGGGCAATACGACACCTTCGGCAAGCTGCAGGGCCAGACGGTGGCCGGCGCGGCGAAGCGGCAGGGCGCGCAATACCAGCAGCCGCTGCGCTACGCCGGGCAATACCAGGACGACGAAAGCGGCCTGCACTACAACCTGTTCCGCTACTACGAACCCGAGGTGGGGCGTTTCACCACGCAGGATCCGATAGGGCTGCGTGGCGGGTTGAACCTGTATCAGTATGCGCCGAACCCGCTGATGTGGGTGGATCCGTTGGGGTTGAGTATTGAATGGGTTAATCCTTCGTCGTTAAATTATTCTCAAGCATATATATCTGATAACGTAACTGGATATATACATGATATGTCTAATAACAATTGGGATTGGAATCGAAGTGGACCTTTAAATGTTGCCGAAGTGGATGGGCAATTAGTCTCTCTAGACAACCGCAGGTTATATGCAGCGCAAATGGCTAATGTAGAATCTGTACCAATTAAGAGGGTTAATTTATCTGATCCGTTACCACCACCAGCAACTGGAGGTACGTATGGGAGTAATCTCAATAAAAAACTGAACTCTAAACCTAAGAATTCTGATGTTCCTAGAGTCCAGTTACCAGCAACTGGAACACCTAAGAAGCCAACAATTGTTAGCAAGAACAAAAAAATGGGGAGTTGCAAATGATAGCTAAAGAAATGCAGAGTAAGTGGGAAAACAATCAACTAGTCGGATTAGATGTAATCATTAATGATGTAGGTGTTGTAAGGGAAATAGATATTGAATTCGAGATGAATTATAAATTCAAAGGCACCTTTAATAAAGAGTATAAAATTTCATTAGGTAATGAGACAACCTTGAATGCATTGATTGAACAGTATGACGAGGTGTGGTCAGAGATTCAAGTGAATAACAAAGTGCAACTTCCTGACGGTGATTTCTTGTTATGTGGTGAGGGTGAAATGGGCAATGAAGGGTTTATTGCACGTACAGATGGAACTAATAGATTAAAATGGTCCATGTACTCAACAACATCTAATCCTTTTGTTAACGTTATAGAGGCTGGCAAATGTGTTTATTTTCAATCTACGCTGGGTTTCTATATCTGTTTTGATATAACCAACAATAACATATCTATAAAAAATGAAAAAAGTTGGTGAGGTTTTAAACGAAAGTGAGTGGCATAGATGAAAGTTTATTTCTATGAAATGATGAGCTAAGCTGGCAAGTTGCAGGGCCAGACGATAGCCGGCGCGGCGAAGCGGCAGGGCGCGAAATATCAGCAACCGCTCGCTACGTCGGGCAATATCAGGATGACGAAAGTGGCCTGCATACAACCTGTTCCTAGGTTGGTGTTTTACCACGCAGGATCCGATAGGGTTGCGCGGCGGGTTGAACCTGTATCAGTATGCGCCGAACCCGCTGATGTGGGTGGATCCGCTGGGGTTATCTGTAGAAGGAGTTCCACATGGCTTTAATAGTTTCGGCCAATTTAAACAGTTCGGTGAAGCATTACAGGCAGGAATGAGTAAATTAGGATATCCCGGCACAGTTTCATATATGCAAGGAAGCTCCGTATCGGGGGTAAGTTTCTCTACAGGTCAACCATTTGATGTTGGCCGTGTTAGTGATTTTGACGTTGCTATTTCACATCCTGAGCTATATCAAAAAGCAGAGCAGTTGGGAATAGGAAAAGGAGGGCGCACTGGACCAATTGATATGGGTAGTGAAATGGCTAAGAAATTAGGTATTGATGATACATTGCAAAAATTATCCAAAATGTCAGGAGGTAGACCTGTGAACGCAATGGTCTTTGAGTCTGCTGCTGAAGTTAAGGCTAAAGGAAAGGGAACTAGAATACCTGGTAAATGTGGTGGATAAATTATGAAAAAATTATATTTTTTAAAATATGGCAGTGTTATATCAAAAAAAGAAGCGAGCAAATTACTGGACGATAAATGGGATATAACTTGCTCGGAGTATGATAGCTCCTATTTTGGTGTTTACTTTGCATATACTGGCCTTTATGCGGACAAGTTAACCATTACTGATAATTATATTCCTCACTCTAATGAGTGGTTAGAGGAAGATAACAAAGAGTTTAGCACGATAATTAAGGTGTCTTTCACTAATGGGAAGAATCCAGAAAAACTCAGCAGGTACAAATTCTTGAAGAATGCGTTTAATCAACTTGACGGATTATCGATCATAAGTGATGAGTGCATCGAAGAAGAGTGACCGACAAGCTGTCGAAAGGATCCTTTCTTTGGGGCTCTTTAGTGTGCAGCATTAAATATGAGATATAAGATCAAAGCTTGAAAAGGAGATATTAGGTTCTTTAAAAATAAAAAAGGAAGAGTAAAAACATTAGATTGTTAGTTGCATCAAAGGCCGCCTGCTGCAACACCGCGAACCCAATCAGGCAAAGCGGGCGCGCGGCTGGTGTACGATCTGGCGGATAACCTGCTGGGCGAGCGCAGGGCAACCTGATCAGCCGGCGCAACGGCCTGTACGAACAGCACTACCGCTACGACGCCGACAACCGGCTGGTGCAGGCGCGCGGCCGCGGCCCGCAGGGCGAGTTCGAGGCGCAGTATCATTACGACGCGCTGGGCCGCCGCAGCCGCAAGGCGGTGCGCTACAAGGGCAAAACCGAACAGACGACCCGTTTCCTGTGGCAGGGTTACCGGTTGCTGCAGGAGCAGCGCGACGACGGCAGCCGCCGCAGTTGGAGCTACGATCCGGCCAGCCCGTGGAGCCCGCTGGCGGCGCTGGAGCAGGCGGGCGATAGCCGCTCGGCGGATATTTACTGGTATCACACCGATCTGAACAGTGCGCCGCTGGAGGTGACCGACGCGGCGGGCAACCTGTGCTGGTCCGGGCAATACGACACCTTCGGCAAGCTGCAGGGCCAGACGGTGGCCGGCGCGGCGAAGCGGCAGGGCGCGCAATATCAGCAGCCGCTGCGTTACGCCGGGCAATATCAGGACGACGAAAGCGGCCTGCACTACAACCTGTTCCGCTACTACGAACCCGAGGTGGGGCGTTTTACCACGCAGGATCCGATAGGGTTGCGCGGCGGGTTGAACCTGTATCAGTATGCGCCGAACCCGCTGATGTGGGTGGATCCGTTTGGGTTGACATGTAGCCATTCTGCTAAGAATCCTAAGCAGGCTCACGCTGCTATAAAGGATAAATGGGGACACGATATGACTCCTAAAGAAATGAAGGAGTTACATAAAACGGTAGACAATATCAAATTGAATAGGCCAGCTTATGCAAGGGATGGTATTGAATTTGAAAATAGTTATCGTATATCACCGAATAGCCAACGACTAGATACAGGTAGTGGGCCATATAGAGAATGGACAGTTAAGACCCCTGGTGTTGGTAATCGAGGTACAAGACGTATTGTTGTTGATAAAGCGACAGGGAAAGCTTACTACAGTCATGATCATTACGATTCCTTTATAGAAATAGATCTTTCAGGGTGGAAATGATGAAGTTTAAACGAGTAGTTGTTGATTTTTCAGAAATAAATACGGATGATGAATTTCATGATGAAATGAATAGGGTTTTTGGTTTTCCAGATTTTTATGGGAATAACTTCAACGCTTTTGTTGACTGTTTAAATAGTCTTAGATTTCCTGATGATGGGATGACTAGCATACACTTAGATAAGGATGAGTATTTGCTGATGAAAATCAATGGAATAAATTCGCTGCCTGACGATATTAGATATAATTTTTTATTGGCGGTAGAGGCTGTCAATAGGGGGGCTATCTCGTTTGGTGACGAAGCATTGATTCTATTACTTTTGGTTAAATGAAAAATGTACTAAAAAGGTGCTCGACTTTGAATTAATGGACGCTTTTTTAATAATTTAAATAGAGCGTTCTTTAGAGGTGAGTTGGCATGTCAGACCATTGCGACGCTCTGTTTAGCCGCAACCGCACACTCATTTTTTTCGGGTTTTCATTGGAAGCAATGAATTCACTAAATCAAGGTTTTTTGTGCTGAGTGTTGTCTATCGGTGGCTAATGAGTAACTTTTTTATAATGGTCTGCTTTCAGATAATACCTGGTTTATATGAAAGAATTAAAATGTGAATAGATAATCTTCAGCTCTTTAAAAATAAAGAATCATAGAAAATTAATATTCCAAGTATTTATTGTAGAGCAGGCAGTCTGCTGTAACACCGCGAGGCCAATCAGGGAAAACCCTGGTGTACGATCTGGCGGATAACCTGCTGGGCGAACGCAGCCCGCAGAACGACATCGACGCGCACCTGCCGCTGGCGCCGATTGCCGACAACTGGCAGGCGCACTGCCGCGGCCCGCAGGGCGAATTCGAGGCGCAGTATCATTACGACGCGCTGGGCCGCTGCAGGAGCAGCGTGACGACGGCAGCCGCCGCAGCTGGAGCTACGATCCGGCCAGCCCGTGGAGCCCGCTGGCGGCGCTGGAGCAGGCGGGCGACAGCCGCTCGGCGGATATTTACTGGTATCACACCGATCTGAATAGCGCGCCGTTGGAAGTGACCGACGCGGCGGGCAACTTGTGCTGGTCCGGGCAATACGACACCTTCGGCAAGCTGCAGGGCCAGACGGTGGCCGGCGCGGCGAAGCGGCAGGGCGCGCAATACCAGCAGCCGCTGCGCTACACCGGGCAATACCAGGACGACGAAAGCGGCCTGCACTACAACCTGTTCCGCTACTACGAACCCGAGGTGGGGCGTTTTACCACGCAGGATCCGATAGGGTTGCGTGGCGGGTTGAACCTGTATCAGTATGCGCCGAACCCGCTGATGTGGGTGGATCCGTTTGGGTTGAGTACCAGAAGAGACCAACTTCCAGGGGATAAAACGCTTGAGACGTCTCGAGCAGCAAGAAGGGAGGCTATGCGTTCGCAAGGTATCCCTACATCGCAAACATACCAAGTCCAAGTAGTCGAGGATATAACCCAATCTGAAAACTCAAAACTTAACTCAGGTATTTTGCATGAGGAACGGATTATGAGAAATAATTCTGAGGTTGGTCGTGTAAAAGTGCATCATCAAGGGCATGTTTTCACGGACAATGACACTTTTGAGAAACCACATTATCATGGTACTAAAGGCGAGCCTTTCTCTTATGAGAAAGGCCGACCAAGGAATACAAATAAATACAAAGGTGATAGGTGCTTCTAATGAGAACAAAGCTGATTACTGATGCAAAAGCTAGTTTAAAAAAAATTGGTGTCTCAGTAAAAGACACGGATCTTTCTCTAATTAATGTGTTCTCAAGCGACGAATATGAGCTATACATAAAAAAGTTATGGGCAACAATAAATAGCTTTAAGGTTAAAAGGATTGTATTCCTTGATGATGACTATTATGTGGCTAACGTAAGTGACAAAATAAAAAGTATAAAAAGAGCTGTGGGTAAAAACGGTTTAATGGAACTGAAGAAAAATGTAACTGAAAAAGAAGATATTATTGTTAATAATAGAAACTATTTTATTGATATGGTTGAGGTTAGTGATGATGTGAGCCTTCTAACTGTGGAGGGAATTTATAAAGCAATATATAGTGGCGGTGGGGTTTATTTATTCTTGCAGGAGGGTTTAATTTGTGAGAGTGATTCACTGTTAGAGTTGATAAAATCGTATAATGATGAGTGTGATATTTCTTGTAAATTACACTTTGGCGAAACTCTGACATCAGAGAGGTATTTCATTCTAACAGGGGTGAATGAACATAATAATTCTCACTTATTGAGTGGAGTTACAAGGTTGACAGGGAAAGAGGTTGATAAATTCATTGAAAAAACTTCCCATCATTACCCAATGGTATTTGAAAAGCAGATATTAAAGTTTGAAACTCGCTCGCAGAGATAGGGATGTTATGCTGGGATTTATATCTGGAGGTTCTTGGGGGCACTATAACTGTTCGTGAGGTGTTGATATGTGGTTTGAAAATGCTATAGGAAAAGAAAAGATCAAATTCATGTTTAATAATGAGTTAAACATTAAAAATATTGAAGTTGATAATTTATCATTGGAGCATTTTTCAGATTTAAAAATTGGGTTTTAGTGTAAGGATATACCCAAAAAGTATCCTATAAAATGGAACGAAGAGGACTTTAATGCAATGAGTTTAGTAGTTGCTTTTGGAGATGTCATTCAATTTAATATTATTGGGTCAAGGGTCGGTTTTTTGTTTTCGCCGATAATAAATTCTTTAAAGGAATTCTCTGAAATAACTATAAAACATCATGGATTTTATTTTTATTGCAAGGCAAGATTTTTAACTATAGAAATTATTACTCCATATATCGATGAAAGATGGGACTAGTTGGAATAGGATCAGCGAGATATGCTGAAGTTGTTTATTTGAATAATCACACTAAGGTTACTTGGAGCAACGAAATTAAAGCTAAGCGTGGGTGTTGAGTATCTAATGGAGAGTGAGTTATGAATCTCGTAAAGGTTGATTGGACTCCTGAACATATGGGCGGGAGAAAAACAGTCCCTCCAGCAGGAAAGTATTATGCAGTATCTCGACTTCCTGAGGACAAGGAGTGGCAAAATAATGCCTGGAGCGTTGTTTTTGAGCTAGAGGACTCCAAGTCTGAAAATGGCAAGACGTTTTCGTTGGGAACTGTAGATTTTCTTATGGAATCTGCACCTAAAGAGCGTATGGTTCAGCATGATAAATTCGAAATTTACGAAGGTCCCAAAAAAGTAGCGGATGTTTTTCTTCTTCGAACCTGATTATTGATAGTGTTGGTACTGGATAGTGCGAACTACTACAGAACCAGGCGCTAGCTGAACTTCTTTCAGCGAGAGGTAATTGCTGAGCCTCATTAGGGCAAGCCGAAGGGGCAGATAAAACCACTCCCTCCAACCTGTTCCCCCCCAACTAAATACCCAATGTGCCATTAATCAGGGTGCGGCAGTGCCCGCCGATCCAGGGTTCGCCGTCAATAAAGCGCACGCTCACGCGGCCATCTCGATTCAGTTGGGTGCCCTGGCGCACCTGGTAGCCCTGTGCGGTCTGGCCGCCGTCGGGGAAGCGGCTGGTTTGCAGCAAGCGCGCCAGGCAGGCGTTGGCGCTGCCGGTTACCGGATCTTCAATCAAAACACCGCATTCCACCATAAACGCGCGCATTTCGTAATCGGCCGGTTCGGTTGCGGAGCAGGGGCCATAGATCACCACGCCATCCACATCACACGCCGTTTGCAGCTGTTTAATCGTGGCCTGATCCGGCGTTACCGCCAGGCAGGACTGCGCGTCCGGCAGGCGCACCATCAGCCAGCGAATGCCCATCTCGGCAATCACCGGCAGGGGGCTTGCTGCAATCACCGCGGGCCGTAAAGCGGCCATCAGCCGTTCGGTTTCCTCGGCCGCCATTGGGCGGAACTCAACTTCGGGCGCGGCGAACGCCAAGGTGCCTTCCGGCAGGATATTGACCGCCACCAGGCCGACGCCGCATTCCTGCATCACCGTTCCAGGGCGTTTGGGCGTCAACCCGGCTTCCAGAAGGGCGTGGGCGGTGCCCAGCGTCGGGTGGCCGGCGAAGGGCAGCTCTTTTTCGGTGGTGAAAATGCGCACCTTATAATCCGCCGCCGGGTGCGTCGGTTTAAGCACAAAGGTGGTTTCCGAAAGGTTGGTCCAACGGGCCAATGCCAGCATCTGCGCGCTGCTCAGCCCCTCGGCCTCCAGCACCACCGCCACGGGATTGCCGAGCAGCGGCGTGGCGGTGAAAACGTCCACCTGTTTGTAGGCGCGGGGTGTCACATCATCACTTCTGAGCATTGGCCATCATCCGTTATCAACAAAACCTGATGATAACGATATTCGCCAATGGCTTCAAAGGGTTGAGTTTTGTTTTGAGATATCTGCCCGTCGCCACTTCAGCCCCGGCTTGGCGAACATCACCAGGTTGCCCAGCAGGATCAGGCACAAGCCCAGCACGGCGTTGAAGTGCCACTGATAGCCTTCGTAGATCGTTGAGATGGTCAGCGCCACCAGCGGGAACAACAGGGTGCTGTAGGCCGCCGCGCCGGCGCCGATGCGGCCGAGCAGGCTGAAGTAGGCGGCGAAGGCGATCACCGATCCGAAGATCGCCAGGTACAGCAGGGAGCCGATATAGCGGCTGCTGAATTCGATCTGGAACGATGCGCCCTGTGCCCAGGCGATCAGCGTCATTAACAGCGCGCCGTAGGTCATGGCATAGGTATTGGTGGAAAAAATATCCAGCCCGTGGCGCTGATGGCGCGCGCTGATCATATTGCCCAGCGAGAAGCCGTAGGTGCCGAGCGCGCTCAGGCCGATGCCTTTAAGCAGCTCCGGCGCCATGCGGGTGGCGGCCAGATCTTGCCAGAACAGCGCCACGATGCCGGTCAACCCCAGCAGCGCCGCCGGCAGCAGGTTGGGGCTGGGGCGCTGGCGGAAGAACAGCAGGCTGTTAAGAGCGTTGAACAGCACCGCCATCGAGAAGATCACCGATTCCAGCCCGCTGCTGATATAAGCCGCCGCATGGTAGAAGCAGAAGAAGTTGAAGCCGAACACGCAGCAGCCCTGCAGCACGCAGAACAGATGATCGCGCGGGGCGAGACGGCGCAGGCGGCGCGTTAGCAACAGCACGGCGAACATCACCGCGGCGGAAATGGCGAAGCGGTAAGCGATCGAGACGGGAATGGCCACCGGGCCTTCCTGTTGCAGGGTGATCGCAATCCAGGTGGTGCCCCAAATCAGCACCACGGCGAGGTACAACAGCGCATTCATTCTATTCACTCCGAAAAAGCCGATGGCGCAGTATCCGCTTTGGCGTGCGGCCGCGCTTGCAGCGCCTTGCGCCCAGTTGCATATTCTTGCGCTTTTTTTGCCAAAAGCGCGGGGCGGCCGCTGGCATGCCGCGGCGCCACTCTTTACACTGTCAGCATGTCGAACAACGGGGCCGGCGATGTCCAACTATCAGGCGTTTGAAACACTGCGTGAGCACAAGGCGCGGTTGCACGGCAGCGTGCTGCTGGGCACCGGCGTGGAGCTGGCCGCCTGGTCCAACTGCAACGATCGCGTCACGCAGGAGAGCGCCGACCACCATACCTTGAGCCTGTACGTCGCCGACGGCTATGAGTGCTACCAGCAGGTGCCGGGCGGCTGGCGCAACGGCGGCGGGCCGGATCGGTTCTGCATCATGCCGCGCCAGTATGCATCTACCTGGGATGTGCGCAGCGATCTGTCGTTCGTGCATCTGTACTGCACCGACGGGCATCTGCGGCAGCTGGCGGAGCAGACCTGGGATCGCAGCCCGGCGGCGATCGACGTGGAGCAGCGCAGCTTCGGCGAAGATCCGCAGATCACGCTGCTGTATCGTCAGTTTTTGCTCAACTGCGATTGGCAGGACAGCGCCAATCTGCTGGCGCTCAGCAGCGCGTCGAACCTGCTGATGTCACACCTGATCCAGCGTTACAGCCAGCTGCAGTGGAAGCTGCCGCCGGTGCGCGGCGGCCTGGCCCCTGCGGTAGCCAGGCGGGTGCGTGAATATATCGCAAGCCACCTCGATCGGCCTTTGCTGCTGGCGGATCTGGCGGTGCAGGCCGGGTTGAGCGAATACCATTTCGCCCGCATGTTCAAGCACGCCACCGGCCTGGCGCCGCACCAGTTCGTGATGCGCACCCGGCTGCAGCGGGCGGAACAGCTGTTGCGGCATAGCCAACAGCCGATCACCGAGATCGCGCTGGCGTGCGGCTTCAGTTCCGCCAGCCATTTCAGCAACCGCTTCAAGGCGGCCTATGGATTTGCTCCGCTGCAGGTGCGGCAGGGGCGCTAACCGAAAGGGAGTGCAGCATGGATCAACAATTTGCCGGGCTGGGTGTGTTGTTCGTCGCCGGATTCGGGCCCATCACGCGTGAGAGCGACGAGAGCAAGGCGTTTTATGTCGAGGCGCTGGGGCTGCCGCTCAAGCCGATGCCGGGCAACGAGAGCTATCTGCTGTCGGAGCAGGGCGCGCTGGACGGCGTGAAGCATTTTGCCCTGTGGCCGCTGGCGCAAGCGGCGCAGTCCTGTTTTGGCGGCGATCGCTGGCCGGCGGATCTCGCTGTGCCGCAGGCGTGGATCGAGTTTGACGTAGCCGACATGGCGGTAGCCACCCAGGGGCTGGTCGATCGCGGTTATCGGCTGTTGGTCGCCAACCGCGAAGAGCCGTGGGGGCAAAGCGTTACCCGGTTGCTCAGCCCGGAAGGACTGCTGGTTGGCGTCACCTATACACCTTGGCTGCGTTAAACGCCGTGCCGTTCGTCGCCGTTTCGCAGCGGCGGGCGGCCTAAGAACAAATACGCATTAGCTTAAAGCGATCTGCGCTATAGACCTATCGAATCCCCGAGTTGTTTCCTTTCTTGAAAGCAGTAATCCCGTTCATTGCGTAAAAACCAAGGGCCAGAACGCGCTATTGCCATGCCATTTTACGGCGATTTTCCCTCGTCTTTTTTTGCTGCCAGGTGCCTGATGGGAATAGAGATTATTCTTATATTTCCATCAATGCTTAAGAAATAATAATGATTCTCGTTTTCAACCACGGAAAGGAGAAGGAACGATGAAAACAGTGAAACGAACGGGCATCGCGTTGGCGATAGCCCTGACTTTCCCCCTGGCATTGCCTGCCGCTATGGCGGCGCAACCCTCCCTGACAAACAGTAAGGCGGCGACGATGACGGAAAAACACGGGCAGTTTATTGCGGTCGGTAAAGTGGTGCAGGTGACCTTCGGCGATTTCGCCTTCAAGCTGGATTTTACCGATGACAAGACCATGACCTTCACCGGTATCGGCGAGGCATCGCAGGGCATCACCGATACGGTGCAGTACACCGCGGTGGAGATTCGGCCGAAGGTCTACATGGTCTATTGGCACGAACCGCAGTCCGGCGACAACGTGACGCATATCGAGGACTTTGAGCGCGGCGAGGTGTACACCAACATCGCCGCCAAGGACGGCAGCTTCACCCATCTGAAAGGGCAGCTGAAAATCGTAGGTCACTCAGGAAACTAAGGAGCAGTTATGAAAAAGGCATTGATCACCTGTGCGATCGTCGGCGGTTTGCTGGCGAGTTACCCGGCGCTGTCAACGGATCAGGCAGCGACGCAAAAGTCGGCCGGCAAAGGCGGCTATCATCATGCCCAGCAAAAGCTGAAGGTGGTGGAAGATCTGTACGCGGGCTTCTTCAATCGCCACGACATCGGCGTGGCGCAGAGGCTGATTGTGGAAAACTACAAGCAGCATAACCCGTTCGTCGGCGACGGCATCAAGCCGTTCCTCGATTTCTTCAGCCAGACCTTCAAAGACAATCCGCAATACAGCGCCAAAATATACCGCAGCGCGGTCAACGGCGATCTGGTCTACGTTCACGTCAAATACCAAAATAACCCGCAGGATCGCGGCACCGCCAGCGTGGATATTTATCGGGTGAACGATCAGGGGAAAATCACCGAGCATTGGGACGTCAATCAGGATGTGCCGGAGAAATCGGCTAACGACAATACCATGTTCTGAGCCACAAGGGCCGCTGCGGCGGCCCTCAACGCGCCCGCAACACTTTATTTACTTACATAAATATTAAATGACCGCCGCGTCGAGTAGGCTACGGCCGCCTTTGGCAGTGGTGGTACGGTTGATGGGCGTCATTGTCCCGCCACTGCTTGAGGCGTTTCCCCACATTTCCCGTTATCCCGCGCGTTGATTTTCCACTTTTTTGAACTGATGGCGCAGCTGCAGCGCATTGCAAAGCACCAACACCGCCGTCACGGCGAACACCCAACGGAACCCCATCATCGCCGAAATGCCCGATCCCAGCAGCGGGCCAACCACGTTGCCCAGGTACATAAAGGATTGGTTATAGCCGAAGATGCGCCCGGTCACCTGATCGGAGGAATACTTCAGCAGCAGCGCCTGCACCGCCGGCATCAGCGCGCCGTCGGCGAACCCCAGCAGGAAGCGTAGAATGCCCAGCTGCAGCGGCGTATTCACCCAGGCCATCACGGCGAACAGGCCGGTGGTGAACAGCAGCGCGGCGATCAGGATGCGCGCGGTGCCGATGCGATCGCCGAGCCGCCCGAGGCGTGGTGCCGAGATCAGCGCCGCAATGCCGGGCACGGCGGCGATCATCCCGCTGACAAAGGCGATATTGCTGACGTCGCCCGACAGCTCGCGGATGAACAGCGTCAGGATCGGGCTGATGGACGAGTTAGCCAGCTGGATCATCAGGGTACAAACGAACAGCGTGACGATCAGCGTCGGATAAGGCAGTGAACGGAACACCGCCTTGCCGCTCAGCTGATCCGCTTTTTTCACCGTGATGCGCCGTTCTTTAATCAGGAACAGCGTCACCAGGAAGCTGACGAACATCAGCCCGGCGGTGACGAAAAATACCACCCGCAGCCCCAGATGATCGGCCATCAGCCCGCCCAAGAGCGGGCCGGCGATGACGCCGGAGATCTGCCCGGTAGAGAGCGTGCCCAGCGCCCATCCGCTTTTATCGCGCGGCGCCTGCGAGGCGACCAGCGCCATGGCGTTGGGAATATAGCCGGACGTCAGCCCCATCAGGGCGCGCAGCGCGAACAGCTGCCAGACGTTGGTGGCCAGCCCCTGCAGCGCGATGACGATCGCCATGCCCAGCGAGGCGCGCAACAGCATCAGCTTGCGGCCTTTGCGGTCGGCCAGGCTGCCCCACAGCGGCGACACCACCGCCGAGACCAAAAAGGTGCCGCTGAACACCAGTCCGGACCACAGACTGAGGGATTGATGATCGCTGACGCCGAGCTGTTCGACGTACAGCGGCAGAAAAGGGAGGATTTGGCTCATCGCCAGCCCGGTGAAGAAACACCCGAGCCAGACCGAGATCAGATTGACTTTCCACGCTTCCATCGGCTTACCGTACCACGTTGAATAAGAAGAGATTTATTAAGCAAGGTAATAATAACACTGCAAATTAATCGGTGAGGGGCAAATGCGTGAGCAAACGTAACCCTGCCGATGCAGTGTCTTTTTTTGCTATATATTAATAGCTATATTATCATAGGTAACCAGGTTAAGCCAGAGCGGCGCGGTAGCCAGACAAGGCACTGCGCGATCCGGCGGTGTGAAAGCAGGGATAAACTGAACGCTAGATTGATGCCAATGAAAAAAGATCACCCTGAAGACGTGACGCTGCTGCGCACGCAGTTAATGTCGCTGGTGCGCCGTTTGCGGCGCGAGTCGCGCAGCGACGAAAAATCCTGGGCCCAGTTGATGCTGTTGGGGGCTATCGATCGCCACGGCGGCGAGGCGACGCCGTCGCTGCTGGCGGAATCGGAGCGTATGCGCTCCTCTAACCTGGCGGCCGCCTTGCGTGAACTGGAGGGTGATGGGCTGCTGGTGCGCACGCCGGATGCCGAAGACAAACGCCGGGTGCGGGTGCGCCTGACGCCCGCCGGGCTGGGCCTGCTGCAGCAAAGCCGCAGCCGACGCGAGGCGTGGCTGCTGGCGGCGATGGAAAGTTGTTTAACGGAGCGGGAGCAGGCGCTGTTGATAGAGGCGGGGGCGTTGATGGCGCGACTGGCGGCGGCGCCAACGGACGAGGAATAATCGGCGGGGCGGCAGATGCGCCGCCCGTGCAGCGAGGTTACGGCATCGGCCAATCGGCCGGCATGGTGCTGACCACGTCCACGTAGCGATCCCAGGCCGATGACCAGAATTGGGTGAAGGCTTCCAGGGTGAGGTGGATGCCCATCAGGCCCATCACGAACCAGCAGGCGGTAAACAGGCCCAGGCTGCTGAACATGAACGCCATGCCGTTGCGGCTGGTTTTACGGCAAACGACGTTTAACTGGCTGGCGAAGAACATCATCACGGCGCTCAGCAACTCCCAGCGCATCATGACTAAACCGGTGGCAATGGTACTCATCGAACTCGATCCTATGTAACAAAAAGCCGCATCCGGCAGGGCGCCGACAGGGAAATGCGGGGGAATAACGGGAATAATGTGATTTAGATCACATTGTAGCATTGAGGCGAACGGCGGCTCAATGGGGATCGCGGTGAAAAAATCGCCGCCGGTAACATTCCAATATGCTGAAACAGTTATGCCATTTCATTAGCAACCTTTTCATGGGGCGGCGCGCCCGATAACGCTATGCTTGCCGGCTTTTCAGTTCCCTGATTTTGCGGGGAAATGTGACGCAAAAGGTACCGGCACCGCATGGCCCTGTTAAAAGAAAAAATTCGCGATCATTCCGCGGAAGAGAGGCTGTTCATCCGCCGGGCGGGCGTGGCGCTGGCGCTGGTGGTGGCCTGTTTCGGCGTGCTGATCGCCAATCTCTACCGGCTGCAAATCCGCCAGCATGGTTTTTACCAGACGCGCTCCAACCAGAACGACATCAAGATGCTGCCGCTCGCTCCCAGCCGCGGGTTAATCTTCGATCGCAACGGCACTCCGCTGGTGCGAAACGTGACACTGTATCGTATCGAGATCACGCCCAGCAAAATCACCGACATGGCGGCGCTGCTGCAGGCGCTGACGCCGATCGTCGATCTGACGCCGGAAGACATCAGCGCGTTTCGCGACGATATGCACCACAACAGCCGCTACAAGCCGGTGACGCTAAAAACCGGGCTGAGCGACACCGAGGTGGCGCGTTTTGCCGTCAATCAATACCGTTTCGACGGGGTAACAATCGATACCTATCAACAGCGTGAATATCCTTACGGCGCTCAGCTGGCGCACGTGCTGGGCTATGTGTCGAAGATCAACGACAGCGATCTCAAGCGCCTGGACAAGGCCGGCCTGAGCGAAAACTACGCCGCCGACCGCAACATCGGCAAACAGGGCATCGAAGCCTATTACGAGTCAGAGCTGCACGGCACCACCGGCTATCAGGAGGTGGAAGTGGATAACCACGGGCGGGTGATCCGGCTGCTGAAGGAACAGCCGCCGCAGGCCGGCAAAAACATTTACCTGACGCTGGATCTGCCGCTGCAGCAGTACATTGAATCGGTGCTAAAGGGGCAACGCGCCGCGGTGGTGGTGGAAGATCCGCGCGACGGCGGCATTCTGGCGATGGTCTCCAGCCCCAGTTACGATCCCAATCCCTTCGTCAAAGGCATCGGCTATCAGGCCTATAAAACGTTGTTGAGCAATCCGGAGCTGCCGCTCATCAACCGCGTTACCCAAGGGTTGTACCCGCCGGCTTCCACGGTGAAGCCCTATATGGCCGTTTCGGCGCTGTTCGCCGGGGTGATCACGCCCACCACCACCTTTTTCGGCGCGCCGACCTGGACGCTGCCCGGCACCGAGCGCCGTTACCGCGACTGGCTGAAAACCGGCCACGGTATGCTCAATGTCACCAAAGCGATTGAGGAGTCCGCCGATACCTTCTTTTATCAGGTGGCGTATGAGATGGGCATCGATCGCATTCACCATTGGCTGAGCCAATTCGGCTACGGTCAGTCCACCGGCATCGATCTGAACGAAGAGTACCGCGGCGTGCTGCCAAGCCGCGACTGGAAACTGAAGGTGCACAAAAAGGGCTGGTATCAGGGGGATACGGTCTCGGTGGGCATCGGCCAGGGGTATTGGGTGGCGACGCCGATCCAGATGGTGAAAGCGTTGACCACGCTGCTCAACAACGGCAAGGTGAAAACGCCGCACCTGCTGTATTCGCTGCAGCAGGGCAACCGGGTGACGCGCTACCAGCCGCCGGCGCAAGCGGCGCAGATCGGCGATCCCAACTCGCCTTACTGGGGCATCGTGCGCAACGGCATGTACGGCATGGCCAACTTGCCGAACGGCACCGGTTACAAGCTGTTCCATACCGCGCCGTATCAGATCGCCGCCAAATCCGGTACCTCGCAAGTGTTCAGCCTGAAGCAAAACCAGACTTACAACGCCAAAATGATCCCGGTGCGGCTGCGCGATCACATCTTTTATACGCTGTTTGCGCCCTACAAAAATCCCCGGGTGGCGATGGCGCTGATCCTGGAAAACGGCGGCGGCGATGGCGTGGTGGCGGGGCCGACCGCGCGCGCGATCCTCGACCACATTTTTGACCCGGCCAACGCGCCACAGCCCGGCGATACGCCGCAAAGTAAACCGCAGTTAAACGACAGCGCGGATGTGCAACGGTGATGCGGTTTGTTTTTACTTTCTTACAAACTGCAATCTCCTGACCATTTCCGGCAAGGTAGACTGAAATAACACCATAAACTGAATAAAAACGCAGGGTTAACACAACAGTGGCGCCATCGACCAAAAAGAGCGGTAAAACCTATTCCACAGTTCGTTTCGGCTGGATTTGCGCCGGCATGCTGGTCTGTTTTTTTCTGTTGGCGTTCAGGGTCGGCTACCTGCAACTGCTGGAACACCAGCAGTTGGCCAATCAGGCTGACCAGCGTTCGATCCGCACCCAGGTGGTGCCGACCAACCGCGCCATGATCACCGATCGCAACGATGAGGCGCTGGCGGTCAGCGTGTCGTCCAAAGACATCGTGCTGGATCCGAAGCATATTCTCGATACCCAGACCGATACCGGCAACGAACGCTGGCAGAGCATGGCCAACGTGCTGAAGATCCCGCTGGCGGACATCCAGCATCTGATCCAGAGCAACGCGCACAAACGTTTTGTCTACCTGGCTCGTAAGGTGGAGGACGACAACGCCGCCTACATCAGCAAACTGCACCTGACCGGCGTCAGCGCCGAGCAGGATTTCAGCCGCTTTTATCCGATGGGCCAGGATGCCGCCGGGCTGATCGGCATCGTCGGCCAGGACAATCAGGGGCTGGAGGGCATCGAGCTGGGGTTCAACCCGCTGTTGCAGGGAAAAAACGGCCTGCGGGTCTATCAGAAGGATGGCAGCGGCGCGGTGATCGGCGTGCTCAAAAGCGTGGATCCGGTGCCGCCGCCGAACGTGACGCTCAGCATCGACAAATTTATCCAGTACGTGCTCTATGCGCAGATCCGCGACGGCGTGGTGGCTAACCAGGCCGACTCAGGCTGCGCGGTGCTGGTCAAGATCGACACCGGCGAAATCCTCGGCATGGCCAGCTATCCATCGTTCAACCCGAACAACTATGGCAGCACGCCGGCGAAAGATATCCGCAACGTGTGCAGCAGCGACAGCTTCGAACCGGGTTCGACGGTGAAACCGGTGGTGGTGATGGTGGGGTTGGAACATAAGCTGATCCGGCCGGATACCGTGTTGGACACCACGCCGTATCGGGTGAACGGTCACCTGATCAAAGACGTCGGCCACTGGTCGAAACTGACCATCACCGGGGTGCTGCAAAAATCGAGCGACATCGCGGTATCGCATATCGCGCTGGCGCTGCCGGCCACGGTACTGCCGGCGGTCTACCGCAGCTTTGGCCTGGGGCGGCCGACCGAGCTCGGCATCGGCAACGAGAGCAGCGGCTATCTGCCGCAGCACCGTGAACGCTGGGCCGATATCGAACGCGCTACCTTCTCCTTCGGCTATGGGCTGCGCGTGACGCCGCTGCAGATGGCGCGCGAATATGCCGCTATCGGTTCCTTCGGCATTTATCGGCCGCTGTCGATCACCAAGGTGACGCCGCCGGTAATGGGGCAACGTATTCTGCCGGCGGATACGGTACGATCCGTGGTGCATATGATGGAGAGCGACGCCTTGCCGGGCGGCAGCGGGGTGAGCGCCGCGGTGCCGGGCTATCGGCTGGCGATCAAAACCGGTACCGCCGAGAAAATGGGCTCCAGCGGCAAATACGACGGCGGCTACATCAACTACACCGCCGGCGTGGCGCCCGCCAGCGATCCGCAGGTGGCGCTGGTGGTGATGGTCAACAACCCGAAAGCCGGCAAGCACTTCGGCGGTTCGGTGGCCGGGCCGGTGTTCGGCAAGATCATGGCCCAGGTGCTGGAGCACATGAATATTCTGCCGGACGCCCAGCCGCTTAACGTGGTGTCGTCGGTCAAGGGGTAAGGGGGATTAGCGCGATTCCAGCAGGCGCTTCAGCGCCTGCAGATCGGCGTTCACCAGCCCGACGTCGCGGGCGAACAGCGCGTCGTCCATCTCCGGCTGGCGGAACAGGGTGAAGATCACCTCGGTGCCGCGCCGGTTGGCGAGCGCACGCAGCGGCACGTAGACCACGCCACCGTCCGGCAGCGTCACCCAATGATCCAGCACGCCGAAGGCATTCGGCGCGCTGAAGCGAATGCGGATCGGCCCTTGTGGGGTGTTTGCCACCCAATCTTCCCCTTCCCGCCGTAAGCTGTTGGCTAACCCTCTGGCCCACAAGGGGAAATTTTCCGGCTGGCTGAGAAAGGCGTACACCTCGTCACAGGGGCGGTTAATGGCAATATGCAGCGTTTGCGCGCTCAGCATCATGATTTCTCCGATTGATGGCGATACTTCAGTGTAGATCCCGCCGCGCTCAGAAGTAGTAACCGATGTTTATGTTGGTGCGAAAATACCATTTATTGCTGCCGGAGGACTGGGTGCCGGTCCAGCCGGTGGCGTTTTCCACGCCGCCCCACGGGTTGGCGTTCTGCGCCCAGGTCAGATCCACCCACAGCATCACCGGCATGGCGAACACCTGCACCCCGAGCGTATTCATTTTGGAGTCGGAACCGCCGTGCTTATCCTTCCAGAGCACGCTGTAGTCGTTGTAGAAGCGCAGCTTTTTCACCGGCCCCCAGGGTACGTCGACGTCGCGCGCCAGGTTGATGGCGGCGGTGGTGGCCTGCGACGGGATCAGATAGGCCGGCGTCAGGCCGTTGCCGCCCATCAGGATCACCGAATTATTGGCCCCGGCCGGGCCTTTGGCGTCGTAACCGTAGCGGATCACCTGGCCGGACAGATGCCAGGGATCGTTATTCACCAGCGTATGCAGGCCCGCCGCCCAGAAGCTGCCGTTATCGCCGGTCGCCTGGTTGTAGAGCCGCGAGGCCGCCAGCGAACCGCCGAGCTCATTGTCCCAGCTGCCCTGGCGGAAAGCGCGCGTCAGCCGCAGGTTTATCTGATCGCGTTTTTCGTTGCGCTGCAGGTGCTGTGACGCATAGTTGGTGTTTTTCAGATCGTCGTAGCTGGCGACGTCGGGGGCGTAACGCACGCCGGTCGGCATCATGCGCGGGTAGTAGGCGGCGTCGAAGGCCCAATCGTCATGCTGGTATTGGTATTTGGCGCCGAGTCCGGTGTTGACGCCAAAGCCGAGGTAAAACGGAATGCCATACGACCAGCCGAACTGCGGGTAGGGCATCAGGCCGAACGGTTTGAACGGCGCGCCCAGTTGCACGGTGGAGCGCTCAGACAGGCGGTAGCCGATATAGGCGCGGTCGATGGCGTATTTGCGCCGATCCTGAAACCAGAATCCGCTATCGAAAAACGCGTCGTTGACCTGGCCGGCGGTATCAATGCGAAAGGCGTCAAAGCGTAAATGCGGAGGATTTCGATAATTGCTGCTGCGCCAGTCTTCATAGCGATAATTGGCGCGCAGCGCGCCGCCGATATCAATATTCTTTTTATTATCCTCGCTTTGCCAATGAATATGCGGAAATGCCGGACGGCTTTTTTTTACCGGCGCCATGGTGGCAGTGGCGTCGCTGGGCAATGCGACGGTGGTCGCATAACTCACTGGTGAAACAAGAAAAAAACAAAGCGTGATCTTGCGCATGCCTGGCCCCTGGTGAAAGTAGACGGTTTATTAAGGCGAGCGAATTTCACCTGTGAATAGGGTGATTTTGCTCATCAGTTTTATATTTGAGACGATTTCATATGTGCGTTTCATATATTAAATTCGCCGTCGATTAATATATGAAACTTTGTTTCTTGTTTAATGGAAAAACTATAAATCCGGTATTAAACAAGTCAAGAAATAAAAATGAGCGTTGACGAGAAATTCCGATTATTGGGTCGCCCTGGTTTGCGGTGGGCGACACAAAGCAAGCTGAAATAGTGGTGTCATCAATGCCCGTTAGACTCGCGGCATCCTGGTATGACTGACTAAAAATCATGAACATAAAACTGACACTTGGCCGCCGGGTAAAACCTGCGGCAGCGCTGCCGCACGCATTTGGCATCGGCAAGAGCATGGGCTTATTAGGCGGCGTAATTTGCGTTATTGCGCTATTTTCTCTGCTGCAATTGTTTTCCACCGTATTTATTTCCAATATTCTGCGCGACGCCAAGGTTAACCTGGTGACGGGCGACGGGTTGCATCGCCAGCAGGCGACGATGGATCGCGCCAGACTGTCGCTGCTGACGGCCAGCGACAGCCTGAACCGCGCGGGCATCTATTATCTGCAGGACAAAGTCACCGGCTCCGACGGCAGTTGGCATAGCCTGCTGGATGAATCGTTGGCGGCGTTGGCGGC
The DNA here is from genome assembly GCF_900215445.1 of Serratia sp. JKS296. NCBI lineage: Bacteria > Pseudomonadati > Pseudomonadota > Gammaproteobacteria > Enterobacterales > Yersiniaceae > Serratia > Serratia sp. JKS296. Next base: position 2,594,854 of record NZ_OCMX01000001.1, on the reverse strand, counting down.
TTCAAAGCAGGCCTTTGCCCGGTTCGAGCGCTTGAGCGCGGCTGCGCCCGAAGCGACGGGCGCCCTGAAAGACAGTTATCGCCTGTTCTATGACGGCCTGAAGGAACAGGCGCAAGGGTTGCAAAACAGCGCCAGCATCGATGCGTTTTTCGCCGTGCCGATCCAGGCGTTTCAGGCGGATTTCAACGAAAAGTACCTCGCGTATCAGGCGCTGAACGAACAGCGTGGCGATGACGTCAACGTGCGGCAATTGGCGGCGCTGGAGCAGGCCAAGACCTTTGCGCTTGGCGCATTGGCCGCGCTGGCGCTGATCGCCGTGGGGGTGTGGTTCGGCGTCGCCCGCTGGGTGATAGCACCGCTGCAGCGGGCAATTGTCCACCTCAACGTGCTGGCCGCCGGCGATCTTTCGCGGCTGCTGCCGCCTGAGCGGGCGTTGAACCGCGAGATGCGTCAGCTGCAGACCAGCATTGGCCATATGCAAAGCGGTTTGCAGCGCCTGGTAAGCGAGGTGCGCGATGCGGCGAGCGGGATCCTGAACGGCGTCGAGCGGCTGGCGGACGGCAATCGACAGTTGACGGCGCAGTCGGCGAAGCAGGACGGGGAATTGCAGTTGGCGACCGAGCACGTGCAGCAGCTGGCGGCGCGGGTGGAAGAAAACGGCCAATACGCCCAGCAGGCCAGCCAACGAACCGAATTGGCCCGGCAGTGCGCCGGCGCCGGTGAGCAGATGATGCAAACCGTCAACGTTTCGATGCACGGGATCGTCAACCAATCGGCCGAGATGCGCGGCATTGTCGCGCTGATCGACAGCGTGGCGTTCCAGACCCATATTCTGGCGCTGAATGCGGCGATCGAGGCCGCGCATGCCGGCGTTCACGGCCGCGGCTTTGCCATCGTAGCCAAAGAGGTGGGCCTGCTGGCGCAAAAAAGCAGCCATTCGACGCGCGATATCCAGCAGTTGATCAACCGTTCGCTGCTGCAAATCGATCAAGGTTCGCAGGCGGTCGAACTTCTGACGGGCAATCTGCGCCAGATTATCGATCTGGTGAACAAATGCAGCGCGCTGATGGGGGAAATCTCGTTGGCGTCGTTCAATCAAGGGGAGAGCATTCAGGCCGTGACGGCGCGCATTGCGACGCTGAATCAGGTGGCGCAGCAAACCGGCGACGTGGTGAGCGCGGTGACCGAGGCTTCGCAGTCGCTGCAGGGCGAATCGGAACGCTTGGAAAAAGCGATGGCGCGTTTCAGGCTGCCTGTGCAATAAATAACCCTGGCGCGGGTTAATGAATAATAAAGCTGCGCTTAATGTTATTCATTATTTCCCCGCACTGAGGGACGTTATTTCGATAAATAAAAACAGGCCGGCGCTTATGGATGAAAAAAGCGCCGGCCTGCAGAGAATTATTTTAACGGGAGGATTAACGGCTGGTCTGGTGGCCGATAATGCCGCCCAGCGCTGCGCCGCCGAGGGTGCCCAGCGTGCTGCCGTCGGTCAGCACGGCGCCGCCGACCGCGCCGACGCCCGCGCCGATCGCCGTGTTGCGATCGCGATTGGACATATGCCCACATGCGGTAACGGAAAGCGTCGCCATCACCACCACCAACACACCTGCGGCACGTTTAATATTCATAATGAGTTCCTGGTAAATTGGCTGATTAATGGATTAAAAATAATCCGATTAACCCGCCGGTAGAAGTTGGGATGAATGTATTCCTCAGAAAGAAAATCGAACAGGTAAAAATTCTTAATTTTGCGGCGGTGAAAAGCGATTGCTCGCCGAATGTGCGGCCGCCGACAAAACCGCTGGTCTATACTGGGAAGACGCCTCGCGGGGGCGGGGCACACACTCTGGAGGCCGCCATGTCCGATCTCGTTTCCGCATCCGGCAAACCGGTGAAAATCCCCGGCCCGGATCACCCGATCACCTTGACCCGTCATCCGACGCGAGTCGTGGTGCGTGCTGCCGGGAAAATCCTGGCCGACAGTCGCAATGCGCTCATCCTGCAGGAAGCCACCTATCCGCCGGTGTTTTACTTTCCGCGTGAGGACGTGAATATGGCGCTGTTGCAGAAAAACGAGCACGTCAGCTACTGCCCGTATAAGGGCGACTGCAGTTATTTCACCTTCGCGCTGAACGGCGGGCAGGGGGCCAATACGGCCTGGAGCTATGAAATGCCTTACAACGCCGTGGTGGCGATCAAGGATCATCTGGCATTTTATCCCGATAAAGTGACAGAAATCAGTACTGAAGCCTGACCTGCCGCCGCCGCCGGGCGGGGGCAGGTTGACATTCCGCTTATCCCTACTCATTATGTGTATTACTGGAAACTGATACGCTTTCCTTATGTTTTAATCCGACATAAACGAAACTCTGAGCAGGTGCCAAGGTGTCTACCTCTACGCGATTTGCCGTTGCCATCCATATTCTGACCAACATCACGCTGTGTCGTGGCCAGACGGTGCGTTCCGAAGATATCGCGCGCAGCGTCAACACCAACCCGACGGTGGTGCGGCGGATCCTCGGCGCGCTGGCGGAGGCCGGGCTGACCTATTCGCAGATGGGGCAAGGCGGCGGGGCGCTGCTGGCGCGGCCGGCAGAAGCGATCTCGCTGCTGGACGTGTATCGTGCGGTGGAGGATCAACCTTATTTCATGCTGCACCGCGCCCGGCCTAACGATGCGTGTTATATCGGCCACGCTATTACCCCAGTGCTGGAGCAAGAGTTTGCGCGCGTTGGTCACGCGCTGGAAGCCAGCCTGGCGCAAACCAGCATCGCCGAAATGGCCGGGCAGGTCGAGCGGCAAGCCGGCTATCCTTTCGTCCCTTGTTCATCGCAATATCAAGCGGATACGCAATAAAAATCCACGCCAATTCCGTCTTCCCGCAGAGCATTTTTTGCATTGCGTTAATGTAATTGTGTAAGTTACATTAGCTCGCATCAAGTGTGATGTGGCTCACGTTTTAGACTGCCTCCCCACGATAATCGATCGATTGGCCGGAAACCTTTTCTTCCGGCGCAGATTCGCTGTGCTTATAAACCAGGAGAGAACGATGTTAGAAATGATTGAAAGCTTGGCCACCGTGGTGGTCCTGGTGCCGGTAATGGTGGCCGTCTTGCTCGGCGCGATTTACGGTCTGGGTGAAGTGTTCAACGTCTTTTCCGCTATCGGCCGAAAAAATAACGGCTGAATTTGAACGTCAGGGGACGCAACGCCCCCTGACGTAGGGTTACAATACCGTCGCCAGGAAGTTGCGCGTCCTCTCATGTCCCGGCGCATCCAGAACCTGCTGCACGCTGCCCGTTTCAACCACCTTTCCCTGATCCATAAAGACAATCTGGTCGGCCACTTCGCGGGCGAAGCCGATTTCATGCGTGACCACCACCATCGTCATGCCCGAATGCGCCAAGTCTTTCATCACCTGCAGCACTTCGCCAACCAATTCAGGATCGAGGGCGGAAGTCGGTTCATCAAACAGCAACACCTGCGGGTTCATCGCCAGCGCGCGGGCGATGGCGACGCGTTGCTGCTGGCCGCCGGACAGTTCACGCGGCCAGGCGTTGATGCGATGTTCCAACCCGACGCGGGCCAGCAACTGCTTCGCCCGTTCCTGCGCCTCGGCTTTTTTTTCCTTTTTCACCCGCTGCGGCGCGTCGCTGACGTTTTGCAACACGGTGCGGTGCGCAAACAAGTTGAACTGCTGAAATACCATGCCGATGCTTTTACGCTGCTCGGCCACCTCGGCTTCTTTCAGCTCGTACAGATGCCGGCCTTTTTGACGATAGCCGATTAGCTGTTCGCCAACGCGAATGGTGCCGCCGTCCAGCTTTTCCAGGTGGTTGATGCAGCGCAACAGGGTGGATTTGCCGGAGCCGGAAGGGCCGAGGATCACCGTCACTGAACCCGCCGGAATGGTCAGGCTGATGTTTTTCAACACTTCGGTGCCGGAAAAGGATTTCCGCACCCGGTTGATGTGGATGGATGCGCTCATTGTTCACCTCCCTGAGGGGCTTTGCGGTTGAGGAAGAACCCGCCGCTGCGCGTTGCCTGCGTGCCGCGGCCAAAATAGCGCTCCACGTAGTATTGGCCAATCGACAGAATCGAAGTCATGGCCAGATACCACAGGGTGGCGACCAGCAGCAGCGGGATGACCTCGTAAGTGCGTTGGTAAATGATCTGCGCCGAATACAGCACGTCCTGCAGGGCAATCACCGACACCACCGCGGTGGTTTTCAACTGCCCGATCACCTCATTGCCCGCCGGCGGCAGGATGGTGCGCATCGCCTGCGGCAATACCACGCGCCACAGGATTTGCCCACGACGGTAACCCAGCGCTTTGGCGGCTTCCAGCTGGCCGCTGCCGACGCTTTGGACGCCTGCGCGCACGATCTCCGCCGCATAGGCCGACTGATGCATCACCAGCGCGATCACCGCCGCGCTGAAGGTGCTGATAAGGGTATTGGTCGGCGCGCTGGCGACTTCGCCCAGAAACGGGATCCACAAGCTGATGCGCGGATAAAGCGCGGCGATGTTGTACCACAGGAACAGCTGCACCAGCATCGGCACCGCACGGAAGAACCAGGTGTAGAACCAGCTTACTGCAACCAATACCGGATTGGCCGACAGGCGCATCAGCGCCAGCAGCACGCCGCCGGCGAAGCCGAACACCACCGAAATCACCGTCAGCTTCAGCGTCATGAGCACGCCGTTGAGGATGGACGCCTCGGTCAGATTTTCCGCCACCACCGACCATTCAAAGCGCGGGTTGTGCAGCATGGAATTGATGATAACGCCGACGATCAGCAGCGCAACCAGGGCGCTGAGCCAGCGCCCGTAATGCCGGTGGCCGACGATGCTCAGTTCCGCGTCGTCGACAGGGTGTTGCCCACTCATTTTGCGATCTCTTCATTGATGCCGGCGGTTTTCACGGCACCAAAACCGATATCCCAGCCGTCGAGGATTTTCTGGTAGCTGCCGTCGGCGATCAGAGAATTCAGCGCCGCCTGCACCGGTTTCACCAGTTCGGAGCCTTTCGGCAGGGCGATGGCCACCGTGGTGCCGTCGATGTTGATATCACCGGCCAGCGTCAGCGGTTTAACGTGGGTGGCCTGGTAGCGCAACCCTTCATACGGGCCGAAAAACATCGGCACGCGGCCGCTGATCACCGCCTGCACCCCGGCCGGGCGGTCCGGGAAGATCGGCATGGTGATGGCCGGCTTGCCGGCGGCGACGCATTGATCGCTGGCCTGCTGCAGGCGGGTGATCTGCGAGGTGCCTGCGCCGGCGCCGACGGTCTGGCCGCACAGCTGGGCCAGCTCGGTGTAAGGGCCAAGCGCAGCGTCTTTGCGGGCGATCAAGGCCAGCTTGGAAGCGTTGTAATAGCCGACGAAGTCCACTTGCTGGAAGCGCTTTTTGTTGGCGTCAATGTTGGCCAGCGCGACGTCATAACGGCCGGACTTCAGGCCGGGGATGATGTTGTCGAAACCGCCGGTGTCCTTCCAGTGGATCGCCACGCCCAGGCGATCGGCAATCGCGCTCATCACGTCGATTTCACGCCCGGCCAGCGTTTTGTTGTCCGCCTGGTAAAAGGTGGTCGGCGGGGTGTTCGGGTTGGTGCCGGCAACGATATAGCCGGCCTTTTTGATAGCTTCAGGCAGGCTGTCATGCAGCGCCGGATCGGCGGCAGCTTTCACCGCCGCCTTGAAGGGAACATCGCCTTCAGCGGCATGAGCTGCGGCCAACGGCGCCAGCGTGGAGGAAGCCAACAGCAGGGACAGTACGGTGCGTTTGAATGTGGTTTTCATCATGATTTCCCTGCGGATTAAGCCGATTTTACGTTAGCGAAGTTGATTGCCGGTTCCGGCAGACCCAGGTTTTCACGCAGGGTTGCATGCTGATACTCTTCACGGAACAGGCCACGGCGGCGCAGCTCCGGGATCACCAGCTCGACGAACAGTTCCAGCTGGTTAGGCAACACCGCCGGCATGATGTTGAAGCCGTCTGCGCCTTGCTGTTCCAGCCACAGCTGGAAGTCGTCGGCGATCTCTTCGGCGGTGCCTACCACCACGCGGTGGCCGCGCGAACCGGCCGCGACGGCCGCCAGCTCGCGCAGCGTCAGGTTTTCCCGCGCGGCCAGATCGGTCAGCAGTTTCACGCGGCTTTGGCCGCCTTCGGTGGCGCCCACATTCGGCACCGGGCCGTCCAGCGGGTAATCGCTCAAATCGAAACCAAAGCGCGCCGACAGCTGCTCAATGCCGTTATCGATATCCACCAGTTGATTCAGCTGATACCAGGTTTCTCGCGCTTCTTCTTTGGTTCGGCCGACAATCGGCATCACACCCGGCAGGATCAGCAGGTGGTCCGGGTTGCGGCCGGCGTCGGCCACGTATTTTTTCTGACTGCGGTAGAAAGCCTGTCCTTCTTCCAGGCTGGCGGCGGCGGTGAACACCACTTCGGCGGTTTCCGCCGCCAGCTGTTGGCCGGCCGGGGAAGAGCCGGCCTCAATGATCACTGGCCGCCCCTGCGGCGAGCGGGAAATGTTCAGCGGGCCCTGCACCGAGAAATGCTTGCCCTTATGGTTGGCGGCGTGGATTTTCTCGTCGATGGCGTACACGCCATTTTGCTTGTCGCGCACGATGGCGTCTTTTTCCCAGCCGTCCCACAGTTTGTAGCTGGCCTCGAGGAATTCCCGCGCTACCTCATAGCGTTCGGCGTGCGACGGCAGATCTTCACGGCTGAAGTTGCGCGCCGCATCGCTGGAGAATGAGGTCACCACGTTCCATGCGGCGCGGCCGTGGCTGATATGGTCGATGGAGGCCATGGCGCGCGCCAGGTGGAAAGGTTGATCGAAAGTGGTGGAGGCGGTCGCCGCCAGCCCGATATGGCGGGTATTGACCGCCAGCGCCGCGAGCAGCGTCAGCGGCTCCAGGCGTGACATCGTCGAGGGCAGGCGGTGCACGCTGGTCGCCAGCGCGTCGCCGACGAAGAACATATCGAAGGTGCCTTCTTCGGCTTTTTTTGCGATCCAGGTGAACCAGTCGATATCGGTCGGTGAACCGCTGGCGCCTTCTGCGCGCCATCCCCCGATGTGGTGCCCCAGCGCCTGAACGAACAGGCCGAGACGGAGTTGGCGCGATGGTGTTGAAGGTGAAGTACTCATAGTTATTCCTGTTTTATTATTAATTTAACAATGCAATCAGTCGCGGCAGCGCGCCAGGGGACATAAGCGCACAGTCGCGGATAACGCTCTCGCCGTCGAGGCCCGGAAGCAGCTGCAAAATGGCGCGCAGCTTGGCGTCGAGGTCTGTCGGCCGGGCGGCGGTTTGCTTTCTTGTGACTATGTCACTTATTTGCCTTCCGTCCTGCAGCGTCAGGGTCAGGCGATGGAAGCGCATCTCCGGATCGAGCGCGTCCGGCGGGGCCGCGGGATCGGCATGGCGCTCAACTTTTGCCGCCAGGGCGGCGATAGCCGCATCGACCGGCTGCTCGCCGTAATGCGTCAGCGTGACCTCGCCGTGGTATAGCGCATCGGCGATGACGTATTCGAGGCTAAAGCGCGCTTCCACACCGGTGGCCGGTTGGCGAATATAGGGCGCGGTATCTGCGCCGGGCGGAAAACTGACCTCAACCAGGGCGATCTCTGCAAGGGCGTCGCCTTGTTCCAGCAGCCGCTCGCGCAGGGCGAGCGCCGCCTCGGCCGCGCTGTGAGTGCCACCGCAGGTCGGGTAGCGCTTGAACTCCAGCCCCGGCTGCAGGATGCGCCAGGGCGCGCCCCAGCCGGCGGTCAGGCATTCCGGTTTTTGCCGGCCGTCGCCGTGGGAAGCCAGCAGGCTGTCCAGCACGCCCTCCGGTTGGCCGATGAAACCGGCCTGAGCCAGCAGGGCGGCGTTGACCGCGTTGCGTGCCGCCAGGCCGGCGTGCAGCGGTTTGGCCGCCGAACCGAACTGGCTGCGCAGGCCCGCCGCCTGGGTGGCCGCCAGGCCGAGAGCAATCTGCGTTTGCCGCTGGTCAAGCTGCAGATAACGCGCCACGGCGGCGCAGGCGGCGACCGCGCCCAGGGTGGCGGTGCTGTGAAAACCCAGCACGTAATGTTGCGTGCCAGCGGCCAATCCCAGCCGGCCAGCGGCCTCTACGCCGATGACATAGGCGGTTAACAGTTCAGTGACATTGTCACTCTCACCGTTCAGCGCCAGCAGGGCGGAGAGCACTACGGTGCTCGGATGGCCACGCAGCGCAGGATGGTAATCATCGAAGTCCAACGAGTGGCTGACATAGCCATAGCGCAGTGCGCGGTTCTCACTGCCGTTCGGCGGAAACGTCGTGCCGATCGCTGCCAGACCGGCATCGCTCAACGCCCCGCGGGCAATCGGCAATGCGCAGGCGAAGTAATCTTTCACGCCGCGGCGAGCGGCTGACAGAGCGGTTTGATCCGGCTGGCTGTTCAATATCAGATGAGCGAATTGGGCGGTTATCGATAATGACAAGGCGTTAACACCTGAATTTATAGATGGTTATGCACGAGTGCGGGGTGAAAGGTATTGTGTGGCGGTTTTCTTTGTCCCGAAAGAACGAACGGCGCTTCCATATCGCTGAATGGAATATCACGACGGCACTGCGCCGCCGTCAGGGCTGCTGGCAGGCGCGGCAGGCTGCACTTTAGCTATTTTTGTGCAAAGCAAAGCTGAATTTGTTCTAACGCGGTAGAGGACTTAGGCCGAGAAAAGGCGAACGCTCATGATGTCGATAAATGCCCTGAGACGCGGTGTAAGATGTTTGCTGGAAGGCCAGAGGATTTTGAGACTGCCACTGTGTCGGCATTGGTCGCCAAGCACGGGTTGGAGCCGCTGCTGCTCCAGCGCCTCCCGTACCGCGAAATCGGGCAGGCAGGCGATGCCCAGGCCCTGTTCCGCCAGGTAAATCAGCGTGTCGACGGTATTGCATACCGTGCGCTTGCCCAGGCCTTCGTCGAGCAGTTTATCTCCGCCCGCCACCGGCTAGGTCTCGACTTTGCCGGTGGTGGGGAATCTGTATAACAGGCAGGCGTGATCGCGCAGTTCTGCCGGCTGGCGGGGTATTCCCGCCCGGCGCAGATAGTCCGGCGCCGCCACCAGCTGTAGGTGAAACGTGCCCAGTTGGCGGCTCATTAAGCGAGAGTCCTCGGTATCGCCCACGCGGATCACCGCATCGAACCCTTCTTCGATCACCGCGACTCGACGGTCGGAAAAATCGGTTTCCAGCTCAATCTCCGGGTAACGCCGAACAAATTCCGCCAGCACCGGATTCAGCAGGCCGCCCACCAGCGGCAAACTGACACGCAGCTTGCCGCGCGGGGCGCTGTGCGTATCGCTGATTTCCCGTTCCGCCGCCGCCAATTCCCCGAGAATGCGCTGACAGCGGTGCAGAAACAGCCGGCCTTCGGCGGTCAGCGTCATGCTGCGCGTGCTGCGGTGAAACAGGCGCGTGCCCAGCCGGTTTTCCAGGCGGGCGATGCTTTTCCCCACCGCGGAAGCGGAAATGCCGAGCACGCGCCCGGCCTCAACGAAACTCAGCGTCTCCGCGGCCTGCACAAAGACGCTCACCCCAGACAGATTATCCATTGCTTGCCCTATTACGGACGTGAGTGTCCGCTATGAAAGGAAATCTAGCCTGTTTTTTCGTTAATCGCCACGCCCTATGCTCGGTGGCGACAGCATGGGCTGACTATCTGAGGTAATAAAGATGAATGAATACGGATCCTCCGCCAACGCGATTGACGGCGCGATAGAGCAAGCCTTGCGCGAAAAACGATTGGTTGGCGCGGTCGTTTTGGTGGCGCAGGGCGGTGAGATCGTTTATCGCCGCGCGGCGGGCATGGCGGATCGCGAAGCGGGCAAGCCGATGGCGCTCAATACGCTGTTTCGTCTGGCCTCGGTGTCCAAACCGATCGTGTCCACGGCGGCGCTGGCGTTGATGGCGCAAGGCGCCATGCGGTTAGACGCTCCGATCACGCGTTGGCTGCCGAATTTTCGCCCGCGGCTGGCGGACGGCACCCAACCGTTGCTGACGCTATGGCATTTGATGACCCACACCGCCGGATTAAGCTACCGTTTTTTCCAGCCGGAAGGGGGATTCTATGCCCGGCTCGGCGTCTCCGACGGCATGGATGACGCATCCGTCAGCCTGCAGGAAAACGTGCGGCGCATTGCCTGCGCCCCTTTGCTGGCTCCGCCCGGCGCGGCGTGGCGCTATTCTATCGCCACCGATGTGCTGGGCGCGGTTATTGAACAGGCGAGCGGCCTGCCGCTGGCGCAGGCGGTCAACAAATGGGTGACCGGGCCGTTGGCGATGACGGATACCGATTTCCTGGCGGTGGACGCCGCGCGCCTGGCGGCCGCTTACGCCGATCATCCCGGCGAGCCACGCCGCCTGCGCCAACCGGATCGTTTACCGTTCATCGATGGCAGCGCCGGTTTTCATCTGTCACCTGCGCGTGCGCTGGATCCGTTGGCGTACGCCTCCGGCGGCGCCGGCATGGTCGGTTCGGCGGAGGATTTCCTGCGCCTGCTGGAAACGTTGCGCCAGGGGGGCGGGCAGGTGCTGCCGGCCGAATGGGTGACGGCGTTCACCAGCAACCAAATCGGCGATTTGCCGATGCCGTTTTGGCCGGGGCGTGGGTTTGGCCTGGGCATCACCGTGCTGAAAGATCCCGTCGCCGCGCACACGCCGGAGTCCGTTGGCAGCTGGCGGATGGGCGGCACCTATGGCCACTCGTGGTTCGTCGATCCTGCCCGACAGCTCAGCGTGGTGGCGTTTACCAACACGGCGCTGGAAGGGATGTCCGGTGCCTTTGTCGGCGAGATTTGTCAGGCGGTCTATGCCGCGACGGGAGCGATGCAATGCGCCTGATGCCGCCGATTTTCTTCCTCGCGCTGGGGCTGTTCGGCGTTTACTGCATCGAGTTCGGCGTGGTGGGCATTTTGCCGCTGATCATTGCACGGTATGGCATCTCCACGGCGCAGGCCGGCTGGCTGGTCGGGATCTTCGCCCTGACCATTGCGCTGCTCGGGCCGCTGTTGGTGCTGTTGGCGTCGCAATTCAATCGCAAACGCATGTTGTTGATCGCGTTGACCGTGTTTGCGGCGGCCAGCGCGCTGTCCGCACAGGTGGACAGCTTCGCCATGCTCATGCTGCTGCGCATTGTGCCGGCGTTGTTTCATCCGATCTATTTTTCACTGGCCATGGTGGCGGCCGCGTCGCTTTATCCGCCGCATCAAGCTCCCAAAGCAACCGCCTATGCGTTCATCGGCACCAGCATGGGCATGGTGCTGGGGATACCGCTGACGCAATGGATCGCCGGACAGTTCAGCTATGAAGCGTCGTTCAGGTTCTGTGCCTGGGTGAACCTTCTGGCGGCGCTGGGATTGCTATGGCGTTTGCCTGATGCGGCCGTACAGCGCCTCAGCTATGGCAAACAGTTGGCAATCCTGCGCAGCGGTACGCTGTGGCTGAATATCACTACCTGCGTGCTGATCTTTGCCGCCATGTTTGCCGTCTATGCTTACGCGGCCGAGTACCTCAGCCGCGAAATCGGTCTCAGCCGCGGCGTCATCGGCTTTCTTCTGGTGGCGTTCGGTGTGGGCGGTGTCGTGGGCAACCTGTTGGCCGGCAGATGGCTGAGCCGCCATCGTGCGGTGACGGTGCTGCTGCATCCGATAGCCTTGATTGCGGCTTATGCGCTGCTGTATCGCTATGGCAGCGTGAATATTGGCTCGATGACGGCGCTTTGCCTGTATTGGGGAGCGGCGCACACCAGCGGTTTGATTGTCACGCAGATTTGGCTGACCGCCGAAGCCCCGCAGGCGCCGGCGTTCGCCACCGGGCTGTATATCGCTTTTATCAATCTGGGGGTGGCGGTGGGGGCGCTGGCGGGCGGCGGGTTTATCACCGCGTGGGGGCTACAGGGCAGCCTGCTGTGCGGAGCCTTGTTCGCCGCGCTGGCGGTGATTACGATCGCCGCAAGGCTGCGGTTGCAGCGGCAGGCTACCGTTGCGTTGCGTCGATCATCGCCATCACCTGCCGGAACATCGCGCTTTCCGCATCGGCCAGCTCGTTGACCAGCGTAAAGTGATTGCAGTGACGGTCGGCCAGCAGCTGGACGTCGAGGCCATGCGCCAGGCAAGCGTCATAATAGGCCTGCGTCTGGTTTTTGAAACCTTGCGTTTCCCGCTGGCCGACGTCGAGCAGGATCTGCGGCGCATGGTCTTTCGCCGGCAGCAGAAACAGCGGGCTGAGGGTTTGCGCCTGTTCGGGCGTCAGGTGCAGCCAGTCGTTGATGTAGATATCGCACAGCGGTCGCAAATCGTAGAGGCCGCTCAGCGCCAGCGCGCCTTTGATTGCGTCGGGCGGCAGGCGATAGCGTTGTTGCCAGCCGTCGGCGATCAGCATGCCGCACAGGTGACCGCCGGCCGAACTGCCGCTAACGAAAATGCGCGCCGGATCGATGCCGAAAGGCGCCCCGTGATGATAAAGCCAGGCGACGGCGCTGCGCACCTCATGTACGATCTCCGCCAGCGTCGCTTCCGGCGCCAGCGTGTATTCCAGCGTGGCGACCGCCACGCCGCGGCGAGCAAACGCGGCGGCCATCGAACAGGCTTCCTCTTTGCGCTGTGAATGCCAATAGCCGCCATGAATAAAGATCAGCAGAGGGGCGGGCTGTGCGCTGGCCGGGAACAGATCGAGGCGCTCGGCGGCGCTCATGCCGTAGCGCAGGTCGTAAATGCCGGGCGTCTGCGCCTTGGCTCGCTGGGCCAGCGCGGCGTATTCCGCCATGCAGGCGTCAAAATCCTCCACCGAAGCGCGGGCGTTGTATTGCACGGCGCGTGCGCTCAGGTCTTCAAACGTCAGATCGATGTTCATGCCTTTCTCCGGATTGTTATGTGTTATGCCTTCATCATCGTCCCGCAGGCGAAAAGATGTTTGATCGCCGGTGCGCACAATTGCGACTTCTCCATTGCTGTTATCTGCTGTATATTGCTGTTTTATGCTTTTTACTGCGGAATAAGCCCATGCACAAAGCGGCAAGGCAGCGCCATTTACTGGATTTTCTCAGCGAACGCGGACAGGCGGCGGTGGCGGAATTGGCCACCGCCATCGGCGTTTCGGTCGATACCGTGCGCCGCGATCTGGCCGATCTCGAGCGGCAAGGGTTGGCGCAGAAACATCACGGCGGCGCGATCGCGCTCGAACCGTCCGGCATGCCACGTCAGGCGCGCGCGGCGCTGTTGCCGCAGATCAAACAGCGGCTCGGTCGCGCGGTGGCTGCGCAGATCCCGCCCGGCAGCACCCTGATGCTGGATGCGGGCAGTACGCTGTTGGCGGTGGCGCAGGCGTTGCGCGGCCCGGCGACGGTGATCACCGCTTCGCTGGATATCGCGCAGTGCCTGAGCGACAGGCCGGAGATCAACCTGATCCTGCTTGGCGGCCAGTGGGATGCGCGCCAGCGGCTGTTCGCCGGTAGCGCCACGCTGGCGTTGCTGGCGCGCTACCGCGCGGATATCGCCTTGCTGGGCGCCTGCGCGGTGCATCCTCAGCTGGGACTGAGCGCCGGCGAAGAGGCCGATGCAGAGGTCAAGCGCGCCATGCTGGCTAACAGCGGCGAGCACTGGCTGGTGGCCGACCATATGAAGCTGGATCGCTGCGAACCGCATCACGTGGCGGATCTGGCGCAGATCCAACGCCTGTTTACCAATCGCCCGTGGGACAACCTGGACGAACAGTCATTGATTGAACTTTGTGTCGTCGCCGACGACCGCTAGAGGAGAATACTGATGAACGATACCGCTCGACCGTTGCAGGTGGCGCTGATTGGCTACGGCTTTGTCGGCAAGGCGTTTCACGCGCCGCTGATTAACGCGGTGCCGGGGTTGGAACTGAGCGTGGTGGCTTCGCGCGATGCCGCCAAGGTGCATGCCGATCTGCCGCACGCGCAGGTGATCGCCGATCCGCTGGAGGCCATCCGCCGGCCGGAGGTGGATTTGGTGGTGATCGCATCGCCTAACGCCACCCATGCGCCGCTGGCGCTGGCCGCGCTGGAGGCGGGCAAGCACGTGGTGGTGGATAAGCCGTTTACGCTGGATTTGGCGCAGGCGCGCGCGCTGATTGCGGCGGCGGAGAAGCACGACCGCCTGCTGTCGGTGTTCCAGAACCGTCGCTGGGACAGCGATTTCCTGGGCGTGAAGCAGGTGATCGAACAGGGGCTGATTGGCAAGGTGACGCACTTTGAGTCGCACATCGATCGTTACCGCCCAGAAGTGCGGGTGCGCTGGCGTGAACAAAACCTCCCTGGCAGCGGACTGTGGTTCGATCTGGGGCCGCACATGGTCGATCAGGCGCTGCAGCTGTTCGGCTTGCCGCACAGCGTGCAGGCCAACATCGCCACGCTGCGCCCCAACGCGCAGATTAACGACTGGGCTCACGTGGTGCTCAACTACCCGACGCACCGCGTGATCCTGCATGGCAGCATGCTGGTGGCGGGGGGCGTCTCACGCTTTACCGTGCACGGCGAGAAAGGCAGCGTGGTCAAAGCGCGCGCCGACGGGCAGGAGAGCCAACTGCTGGCCGGCGTGACGCCGGGATCGGCGGAGTGGGGCAAAGACGACGATGCGATGAGCCTGTTTATCGGCACGGAGCCGATGCGTACGCTGCCGACACCGGATGGCGATCAGCGCCAGTATTACTTCCAGGTGCGCGATGCGTTACGCGGCGCAGGCGCCAACCCGGTCACCGCTGCGCAGGCGTTGGCGGTGATGGCGGTGCTGGAAGCGGCCACCCTGGCGGCGGAAACCGGCGTCACCCAAACTCTCCCGCTCACCGAGGCGGAAATCGCCGCCTGGTGACGGCTCGCGTCAGATAAGGCGTCAGGCGCATGGATACAGTGCATGCCATGCGTCTTCCGCCATCCTGCCCCCTGACATAGGCTTACCTGCAGTCAATGTCAGGAGTGTTCATCATGTTATCCCATCCTTCGCCGCAAGGCGTCCGCGGCATACTGGCCGCTCTTTCTCTGAGCATGCTGCTGTCATCGCTTGGCATCAGCATTGCCAACGTCGGGCTGCCGGCGCTCGCCACCGCGTTCCATGCCTCGTTCCAGTCGGTGCAGTGGGTGTTGCTCTGCTATTTGCTGGCCGTCACCACTTGCATCATCGGCATTGGCCGTTTGGGCGACAGCCTCAATCGCCGCCGCCTGCTGCTGGCGGGCATCGCGCTGTTTACCGCCGCTTCGCTGGTTTGCACGCTGGCTCCGCAACTGTGGCTGTTGCTGGCGGCGCGCCTGGCGCAGGGGCTGGGGGGCGCAGTCATGATGTCGATCGCCATGGCGCTGGCGGGCGAGGCGCTGGGGACGGAAAAAATCGGCCGCGCGATGGGGCTGCTCGGCACGATGTCGGCCGTGGGCACCGCGCTGGGGCCGTCGTTGGGCGGCGCGCTGATCGCCGGTTTCGGCTGGCGGGCGATGTTCCTGATCAACCTGCCGCTGGGCCTGCTGGCGCTGTGGCTCGCCTGGCGATACTTGCCGAATGGGCCGCGCGCGGCAGCGCGCGCGGAACCGTTCGATCGCGCCGGCACGTTGCTGCTGGGCGGCGCATTGCTCTGCTATTCGCTGGCGATGACCCTCGGGCGCGGCGACTTCGGCGCACTCAATCTGGCGTTGATGCTGGGGGCGCTGTTGGCGGGGGCGCTGTTTATCCGCGTGGAGCGCGGCGCCGCATCGCCGCTGCTTGCGCCGTCGATGTTCCGTCATCCGGCCCTGACGGCGGGGCTGGCGGCCAGCGCGCTGGTGATGACGGTCATGACCGCCACGCTGGTGGTCGGGCCGTTCTATCTGTCACGCGCGCTGGAGTTAAGCGCCGCGCAGGTGGGGCTGGTGATGTCGGCGGGACCGGCGGTGGCGATCCTGACCGGCATACCGGCCGGCTATCTGGTGGATCGTTTTGGAGCGCAGCGCATTGCCCTGCTTGGGCTGATGGCGGTGGCCGCCGGCGCGGCGCTGCTGTCGCTGCTTAACCGTTGGGGCGTGCTCGGCTATATCGCCCCCATCGCGCTGCTGACCGCCGGCTATGCGCTGTTTCAGGTGGCCAACAACACCATGCTGATGAAAGATCTGTTTCCTGAACGGCGCGGGCTGATCGCCGGCATGGTGAACCTGTCGCGCAATCTCGGGGCGATCACCGGCGCGTCGGCGATGGGGGCGCTGTTTTATCTGGCTTCGCAGCAGGTCGCGGGCACTGCGGCCGCCGCGGCTTACGGCATGCGGGTGACCTACGGCGTGGCGGCGCTGTTGGCACTGGCGGCGTTGCTCATCGCCTTCGGAGGCCGCCGCCTGATGCTGCGTTACGGCGCGCGCTGAACCGCGTAGCGTTCTTGCACGAAACCGTTGTCCGATGAGGTGACGGCAAGCAGGCGCAGGCGCTGCTCCGGGCCGTCGGCGCCGAATAAGGGGATACCGCCGCCCAGCAGCAGCGGCACGCGCGTAATCGTCAGTTCGTCGATCAAGCCGGCCTGCAGGAAGCGCTGCACGGTCTGGCCGCCGTCGATATACAGGTGACGGCAGCCGACCTCGGCCAACCGCGCCACGACGCTGGCCGGTTCGCCGCTCATCCAGCGGACAGGTTCTGCGCCGTGCGGTGCGGGCTGCGTCGACAGCACCACCACCGGCAGTGCGCCATAGGGCCACTCGGGAAAGGCGCGGACTTTTTCATAGGTATGGCGACCCATCACCAGCGCGTCGATGTCGGCGACAAACGCTTCAAAACTCAACCCATTGAGCAGCGAAACCGCGTATTCGGGCCGCAGCAGCCAGTCAATGTCGCCATCCGGGCCGGCAATGAATCCGTCTACGCTGGTGGCGATGTAAACCGAGCATTTCATCAGGCGAGATCTCCCCGATAAACCACATGCACCTTGTTGCCGTCGGGATCGCGCAGGTAAGCGCCGAAATAGCCTTTGCCGTAGTGCGCGCGCTCGCCGGGTTCGCCTTCACTGCTGCCGCCCGCCAGCAGACCGGCGGCGTAGGCGCGTTTAACCGCCAGCTCGTCGGCGGCGAGAAAGGCCAGCATGCTGCCGTTGCCGGCGCTGGCGGGCTGTCTGTCGAAGGGTTGGTAGGCGTAAAAACGCGGCAGCGTTTGGCCTGGCATCACCCAGCAGCGGGCGGCGGGGCCGCCGTCCGGCGTCACTTCCCGCCGTTGTAAACCCAATGGCAACAGAATGGCGTCGTAGAACGCGGCGGCGGCATCCAGATCGCTGACGCCGACGGTAATATGGCTGAACATGGCGCGTTTCCTTTCCCAAGAGAGAATAATGAACGCCTAAAACAGTAGCAGCGATATTGCAGGATGGACAGACCGCCGTGGAGGATTCGGATTAGGGACGCGCGCAGGGGGAAGCGCGCTTCACGGTTTGCGGGGCAGGCCGCCGTTCAATTGCTCTCGACTCGCGGATTGGCGTGGGTCGGCTGGCTGGGATAATCCACCTGATGCTTGTGCAGATAATCGCGGATCAGCTGACGCACCACCTGGGAAGGGGTGACGTCCTGCTGCAGGCACAGCTCTTCCAGGGCTTTCTTCTTGTCCGGGTCAATCAGCACCGTTAGCCGCGCCGTTTTCTTTTCCATCAGGATCCTCCAGAGAATGATGACTGAATGATAATACCATGTGGACGAAGCGGCCAGCCAGACCGCGTCGCCGCTCGTTCTTAGCGGAAATGCAGCCGTTCTATCTTGCGTGACAGGTAGCCGAGTTCGCAGTTGAACAGCTCGCCGCTACCGGCGGCCAGCGTGCGAAGCGTGCTGAGCGGCAACGTCACCTGGGCCGGCGTGGCGTAAATGATCACGTTGCCGCTGGGGGCGACGCAAAACAATACGGTGCCGAATATCCGGTGCAGGCTGTGGTACAGCAGGCTGTTCTCATCGGGCAGATCGTGGTAATTGAGCACCAGCCAGCCCCCGTCGTTCAGCCGCGCGGCGCAGTTTTCCAGGAATGTCTGGGTGCCTTGCTGCGGATCCATGGCGAACGCCGAATAGAGATCGGAGAAAATCAGATCGTAACGCGTCTCGGCGGGCGGGCGCACAAAGTCCATGGCGTCGGCGGTACGCAGGCTGATGGTGTCGGTGGCCGGCAGCGTAAAATAGCGGCGCGCGACGGCGATCACTGCGGCGCGCAGTTCAACCACGTCCAGACGCATGGCCGGATCGAGCGCGTGCAGCGCACGCAGCAGGCTGCCGCCGCCTAACCCCAGGATCAACGCCGAGCTCGGCGGCTGCCAGGCCACCGCCATCAGCATCGCTTTGATGTAGTTGTGGATCGGCTGTGCGGGGTTGCTGAGGCTCATCTTGCTTTGCTCGCAGATGCCGTCAAACCGCAGCGTGCGGTAGTCCTTGTGATCGGAAACGATGATTTCGCCCCAGGCGTCGGCTTCGCGAGCGATCACCTGGCCGCGCGGGGAGAAATCGAGGGTTCTGAGTAAGCTGTCAACCAGAGACATGGTATTCGCAGGGTTCCTTTGGCAAGCGGCCTATTTACGGGCGCACATGAAATCGGCGGTGCAAATGCGCCGGCCATCGATGCTGGCGCGGCCGGTGAAGCGGGCGATCGCGCCACGCCGGCGTACAAAGGCGACCTCCATCAACACCTGGTCGCCGGGACGGGCGGCGCGATAAAACCGCGCCCGCTGAATGGAAGCGAAGTAGTAATGTTCCCCTTCGTTCAACGCCCCGAGATAATAGTGCGCCAGCAGCCCGGTGCTTTGCGCCAGCGCTTCCACCAACAGCACGCCGGGAAAACCGGCGAAGTGCGCATGGCCGTTCCAGAACGTCGGCTCATTGGCGGTGATGTTCTTGATGGCGCTCAGCCGCCCTTCGGCAATGCAGGTGCCGAAGGGCAGCACGCGATCGACCAACAGGCAGGGATAACGATGAGGCAGAATCGCCTGAATATCGTTGAATTGCAGGGGGTGACCGTTTAATGGCATGGAGGTGCGTGATCCTGTCTGCGGCGAATCCGGTGCGGTGGCCGGCGTTCGATCCATAATGAGTGTAATGACATTATAATAAAATTATCATCAGATGTGCCAGATGAAAGACATGACGGCGGCGACGGTTGGGGAATAGCGAAGGAGGGGATGACACCCGATCCTGACGATCGGGCGTGGCGGCGCGTTTAATGCTTGGAGCGGGTCACCTTGTCCAAATAACCCATCACGAAGGCGGAGAGCACGAAGGTGAGGTGGATGATCACATACCACATCAGCTTGTTGTCGGGCACGTTCTTGGCGTCCATAAACACCCGCAGCAGGTGAATGGAGGAGATGGCGACGATAGATGCGGCGACCTTGTTTTTCAGCGAGGTGGCGTCCATTTTGCCCAGCCAGCTCAGTTTTTCTTTTCCTTCGGTGATATCCAATTGCGAGACGAAATTTTCGTATCCGGAGAACATCACCATCACCAGCAGCCCGCCGACCAGCGCCATGTCGACCAACGACAACAGGGTCAGGATCAGATCGGCTTCAGCGACGGAGAAAATGTTGGGCAGGACGTGCAGGATCTCCTGAAAAAATTTGATAGACAGGGCGACCAGGGCCAGTGAAAGGCCGAAATAAACCGGCGCGAGCAGCCAGCGGGAGGCGTACATCGCGTTTTCTAGCAAGCGTTCCATCATAAAATTGTTTTAAATGCGTAGCAAAAAGGGCGCTCAGTATAGCGCAAGAGGCCTGGGTAAAATCAACCGCTTGCGCCAGTAGAGGGCGATATCAGGCCGCTACGCGCGCCGTTTTGCGCCCGCTGCGGATCCACAGCGCCACGGCCCCCGCCGCCGTCGCCAGCGCCACGACACCCGGCCAGCCTGCGCTTGCCAGAATGCGGCTGCCGAGGGCGGCGCCGGTCGCCATACCGATGAATACGCCGGTGAACAAGAGGGCGTTCAATCGGCTGCGAGCTGCCGGATCGAGACCGTAAACGATGGTTTGATGCGCGATCAGCGTAGCCTGGATGCCCAGGTCGAATCCGACGGCGCTCAGCGCAATGAGCGCCAGCTGCGCCGGGAGCGGCAACAGCGGCAGCAAAAACATCAAGGCGAAGGAGGCCAGAACCAGTCCCGCGCCGATACGGGTCACGACGTCAGGGCCGTGCCGATCGGCCAGACTTCCCGCCAACGGCGCCGCCAGCGCCCCCGCCGCCCCCGCCAGGCCGAACGCGCCGGCGGCCGCGCTGCCGATCTGGTAGCGCTCCGCCAGCATCAACGCCAGCGTTGACCAGAAAGCGCTGAAGCCCAATGACAGAAAGCCTTGCGCCAGCGTCGCGCGCCGCAGCGCGGGATACTCGGCCCACAGATGTCCCAGTGAGCGCAGCAGCGCGGGGTAACTCAGCGCGTTATGGGGGCGAAGACGCGGCAACATGCGCCAGATCGCCAGCGTGATCGGCAAAACGCCCAGCGCCGCGAGCGCGTAGACGCTGCGCCAGCCGGCGAACTCGGCGAGCGCGCCGCTGAACACGCGCGACAGCAAAATGCCGGCCAATAGCCCGGTCATCACCGCGCCGACGGTTTTGCCGCGGCTGGCCTCTGGCGCCAGCGTGGCGGCGGCGGGGATAATGTCCTGCGCGACGGTGGCGGTCAGGCCTATCGCCAGGCTGCTGAGCAACAACAGCGGGAACGAGGCGGCAAAAGCGCAGAGTAACAGCGTCAGCGCCAGCAGCGCGCCTTTTACCAGAATGATCCGCCGGCGATCGTACCGGTCGCCGAGCGGCGCCAACAGTAAAATGCCCAGCGCATAACCTAACTGGGTCAGCGTCGGCACCATGCCGGCATCGGCGACGCCGGCGTGGAAATCGGCGCCCATCATGCCAAGCATGGGCTGACTGTAATAGATTGACGCGACGCTGAGGCCGGCGCCGGCGGCCAGCAGAAATACGACGTTGGCGGACGGTGCGCCGTGGGTGGTGGTGGTGCTCATGGCAAAAATTCCTGCAAGGTGAATGTGCGGCCATTTTTACCGCTTGCTTCATTCCGCTGTAGCCCCCTCGCAGGTAAAACTGTTATACACTTAACGTATGAATAAAATTAACTTACCTAACGGCGACCGCATAACTTTGCTGCATACGCTGGTGCGCATCGTCGAAAGCGGCAGCTTGTCGGCCGCGGCGCAGCAGCTGGGCACCTCGCAGCCGACAATCAGCCGGCGTCTGCAGGCATTGGAACAGCTGCTGGGCGCCAAACTGATCCAGCGGACGACCCACGCCCTCAAACTGACCGACGACGGCGAGCGCTGTTACCGCCAGGCGCGGGGGCTGATCGAACAATGGCAAAGCCTGGAAGAAGGGCTTGGCGGCGCGCGCGACGAACCGGTCGGCGTGTTGCGCGTGCGGGCGCCGCACGCATTCGGTCAAGATCAGCTGATCGGTCCGTTGGGCGAGTATTTGCGGCGCTATCCGCAAACTTACGTTGAGTGGACGCTGAACGACCATTCTCCGGACTTTATTCCCGAGGGGGTGGATTGCGCCATTCACGTCGGGGCAGTGACCGATCCGTCGGTCGTGGCGGTGTTGCTGGCGGAGGTGCCGCGCAGCACGGTGGCGTCACCGGCGCTGTTGGCTGAACGACCGGCGATCGTCGATCTCGACGATTTGGCCTCATTGCCGTGGTTGGCGGTAAACAGTTTTTATCGTAATGAGGTCGTCTTGACTCACGCGACCAGCGGTGAACAGCGGCGTTTCGACATCGCGCCGAGGTTGAGCACCGACAGCCTTTATGCGGCGCGCAAGGCGGCGCTGGAAGGGCTGGGCGTCGCGATCGTGTCGTCTTGGGTGGTGAAAGAAGAATTGGCGCAAGGCGCTCTGCAGACGCTGTTACCCCTGTGGCGAGCTGAGCCACTGCCTATTTACCTGTTGTATCCCTATGCCAGCTATTATCCCGCGCGTTTACGCAAATTCATGGAAATGATGAAAGAAACGATGCCGCGCATTCTCGGCGCGCAGCCGCCGACGGGGCGCTGACGGCCTTCAGTGTCTGGCTTTTTTTCCGTCGCTGTGGCCGAGAGAACGATCGGGGAAGCTGTGATCGCGCAGCCGCTGCTTTAACTGCGCCGCATCGGGGAAGCCGCCGTCAATCTTGCGATCCCAAATCATCACGCCATCGACGCTGATTTGGTAGACCCCGCCGGTGCCCGGCATCAGGGTGACGGAGGCGAGATCGTCGCCGAAGGTGTTCAGCAGCTCTTGCGCCATCCAGCCGGCGCGCAGCAGCCAGTTGCATTGTGAACAGTAGTGAATCGTAACGGCGGGTGCGTTTTTCATCGTTGATCGACCGGTTAGTGGTGACGGCTTGCAATCAGCCTGCGGGCTCGCAAGCGATGGTGGCTGTGTATCGCCAAATAGTCAAGCGCCTGCGGAAGCCGCGAGGCGCGGATAACGATGACGGTGGCTATGGCTTGCTTTTGGCAAACCATTCGACCCCGCGCAACATGCCCGTCCAGTAAAATTTGGGTAAAAACCAGGCCTTCAGCCACCAGGCCATACGGCTGGGATGCGTGTTGTCGAACAGAGGAAAGGTGGGGAGTAATTTACTGTCGTAACCAAACTCCGCCAGAACAACCTTGCCTTTCTCTACCGTCAATGGGCAGGAACCATAACCATCATACCGTGCCGCATCAGGAGCGCCCTTAAGCCGCGCCGCGATGTTCTCTGCCACCACTACCACCTGTTTGCGAGCCGCCGCCAGGGTTTTGGCATTTGGCGTGGCGCAACAGTCGCCAACCGCAAAAATCGTCTGCCACTGCTTATGCCGTAGGGTGAATTTATCCACGTCGCACCAACCTGACTCGTCAGACAACCCACTTTGCGAAATGAACGCCGGCGCAGATTGCGGCGGCACTACGTGCAGCATATCGAAGGGCAGTGTCACTTCGCGTTTGCCTTCTTCATCACCGTCCAGAGAAAAGGTCGCTTGCCGACGCAGCCCATCAACGCGAACTAAATTATGCCGGAAGTTGACCTGTGCGTGGTATTTCTTCAAGTAATCGGTCAGCGGAGGAACAAATTGCGGCACGCCGAATACCGCCGCGCCCGCCAGGCAGAAATTGACGTTAATATTATTAAGGACACCTTGTCGCCGCCAGTGATCGCATGAAAGGTATAAGGCTTTTTGCGGCGCGCCGGCGCATTTTATCGGAACCGGCGGTTGAGAAAATATCGCCTCGCCGCCTTGCATTTCACGAACCAGTTTCCAGGTGTATTCCGCAAGATCAAAACGATAATTAGAGGTGACGCCATTCATTCCCAACGTTTCTTCAAGACCCTCTATTTTATCCCAATGTAAAACGAGGCCGCAGGCAACAATAAGGAAGTCGTAGTTTATTTTCTGCCCTTGGCGGGTCTCGACATATTTTTTGCCGGGCTCCACCCTGACCACACTATCCTGAATCCATGCGGTTCCTGGGGGGATGACGGCGCGCATGGAACGCCGTGTTTTATTGATATCAAACAGCCCGCCGCCCACCAGGGTCCATGCCGGTTGATAATAATGGCAGTCGCTAGGTTCAATTACCGTTATATCAATGCCTTTAACTCGCTTCCTTATGCTTGCCACGACGCTTATTCCAGATGAACCACCGCCAATAACAACAACTTTCTTCTTGGTGTTTATTTTTTCCGGTTTCATGCAGGCCTCCTTTCATAAGAAAGTAGGGGGTTAATGCCCAGATTAAAAGGGAATTCATAGAACTTATGGTTATATTAAAAATCACATATTCGATTTGGATATATGTAATAGCTAAATGTAATAAGTTATTTGACAATCAATGCGAACTGATCGTTAATAAATACCACAAACACCGTTCAGGAATTAACCCATTGGATTTTTTCCATTTTACTTTTTATACCCTGATGTTATTGGTGATAACCGGAGGAATAGTCGGATTTCTCTTGGCCCTGACAGGCGGAGGCGGCTCCATCGTTTGTGTGCCGCTGCTGCTGTATATGGTGCAAATCCCGGATACGCATTTGGTGATAGGCACCAGCGCCATGTCCGTCGCCGTTAGCGCGCTGCTCAACCTTTTTGCGCACGCCGCCAAAGGAAACGTCCGGTGGCGAACCGGCATTGTCGTGTCGCTGGTCGCGGTGGCCGGCACGCTGGCAGGTTCACAAATGGGAAAAATCACGGACGGGCGCTATCTAACCCTGCCTTTCGCTTTGCTGATGCTGATTGTCGCCGGATTAACGCTGAAAAAAAATCACCGGGCCGGCAACGGATTGGCTTCTCCTGATGCGGCCTTTCATCCCGCCATCGTGTGGCCCTGCGTGTTGGCGCTGGGCGCGGTGGCCGGCTTTCTGGGGATCGGCGGCGGATTTTTAGTGGTGCCGGCGCTGCTCTGGTTTTTCCGCTTTTCGCTGCTTGAAGCGGTGGCCACCTCGCTGGTGGTGGTTTCTGCCATGGGTTTATCGACGAGCGCAAGCTATGCCTTGTCCGGCAAGGTGTCGCTCGTCATCACGTGCTGGCTGATCGTCGGCGGTGTTCTGGGGGGCGTCGTGGGGGTTGCGCTCACCGAGCGCCTGAAGAAACGCGAGGACATTATCCGTGTGCTCTACGCCGCCATGCTCTTGGTGCTGGCCCTTTATATGCTTTTTAAAAGCTTATAAGACAGAAGGAAAAAATATGCGCATCCGTACATACCATCATCAGCTCTCCTTTTCGGGGGCGCCCGCAGCGAGTGATTTCGCTACCCTGCATCAACAAGGCTACCGGCTTATCGTCAACAACCGGCCGGACGAAGAGCCGGGAGAGTATCTTGACCATCAGCAAGAGAAAACGCTGGCTGAAGGCATGGGCATAGACTACGTCTATCTTCCTTACACGTTCGACACGCTGACCTGGGAGACCGTTTATACCTTCTATTACCTGTTGCGGCGGGGCAAGAAGACCCTGGCGCACTGCCGGAGCGGGGCGCGCTCGGCTTGCCTTGCTCTGCTGCATGCGCTGCGCGAAGGGCGGATCGATGAAGCGCGATTCCGCAGCCAATGCGAAGAATATGGCGCGGATGCCGATAAGGCGCTCAGTTGGTATCGCCGGCATCAGCCCGTTCAGTCTCATGCGGAAGTGCATGCGTTTTATGAGCCGGAAAGCGGCAGCCTGCAGTATGTCGTCGCCGATCCCAAGGCGCGTCGCTGCGCCATCATCGATCCGGTGCTGGATTTTGATCGCCGATCGGGCACAGTCTCGCATCAGCAGGCCCGCACCATTTTAAGTTTTATCCAGCAGCGAGGGTGGGGTGTGGCCTGGGTGCTGGATACGCACCCGCATGCCGACCATTTTTCTGCCGCCACCTGGCTGGCGCAGAAAACCGGCGCCCTTACCGGCATAGGCGAAAAAATTACCGCCGTGCAGGGGCTGTGGCAAGACATCTATAATTTGAAGGAACTGCCTCCCGCCGAGACCGTGTGGGATGCGCTGTTTGCGGATGGGGACGTCTTTTTTATCGGCAACCTGCGCGCTGAAGTCTTGCTGTCTCCTGGCCACACGCTGGCTTCCGTCACGTATCACATTGCCGATGCGGCGTTTATTCACGATACGTTTTTCATGCCGGACAGCGGCACCGCAAGGGCCGATTTCCCCGGCGGAAATGCGGAAGCCCTGTGGGATTCGTTGCAGCGGATCTTGAGCCTGCCTGCGGATACCCGCCTGTTTACCGGCCATGATTACCGCCCGGCGGGGCGTGAGGCCCGCTGGGAAAGCACTGTGAGAGAGCAGCGCGAGAACAACCCCTGGGTGGCCAACATGGATAAAGCTCAATTTATCGCGCAAAGAAAGCAGCGAGACGCCACGTTGCCGCATCCGGAATTGATGCTGATGGCGCTGCAGGTCAACATTCGCGGCGGCGTACTGCCTGATTGCGAAGATGATGGGCGGCACTACCTCAAAATTCCTGTTAATCGCTTCAAGGGGTAAATCAAGCCAGAGAGGCGCGATCGTTCACGGCTGCCAATCTCAAGGCGATCGCGCCGTCTGTTAATGGTTTTTTATGAAATAATCAGACTGATTCATATTTAATTATTTGTTTTTACACAAAACACGCGGCGCTTGCCCTCGCCGAATACAGTCACTACATTAACAACTGTACTTCCCACACTGCTAAGGAAAACACCATGAAAGCTGCCGTAGTGACGAAAAACCATACCGTAGACATTCAGGATAAAGTGCTGCGCCCGCTGAAGCACGGCGAAGCGGCGTTGAAAATGGAGTGTTGCGGGGTGTGCCACACCGATTTGCACGTGAAAAACGGCGATTTCGGCGAGGTGCCGGGCATTACGTTGGGGCATGAGGGTATCGGCGTGGTCTCCGCCGTCGGTGAGGGCGTCACCTCGTTAAAAGTGGGTGACCGCGCCAGCGTCGCCTGGTTTTACCAGGGTTGCGGCCATTGCGAATACTGCGTCAGCGGCAACGAGACCCTGTGCCGCTCGGTGAAAAACGCCGGCTACAGCGTTGACGGCGGTATGGCGGAAGAGTGCATCGTGGTGGCGGACTACGCGGTGAAAGTGCCGGATGGGCTCGATTCTTTCGCCGCCAGCAGCATCACCTGCGCCGGCGTCACCACCTACAAGGCGGTGAAGATTTCCGATATCAAACCGGGGCAGTGGATCGCCATTTATGGCCTTGGCGGGCTGGGCAACCTGGCGTTGCAGTACGCCAAGAACGTGTTTAACGCCAAAGTGATCGCCATCGACGTCAACGACGGTCAGCTGGAGTTCGCCAAACAGATCGGCGCCGATCTGACCATCAACTCCAAAACGCAAAACGCGGAAGAGATCATTCAACAGCAAACCGGCGGCGCTCACGCGGCGGTGGTGACGGCGGTGGCGAAAGCCGCCTTCAACTCGGCGGTGAATGCGGTGCGCGCCGGCGGTAAAGTGGTGGCCGTGGGGCTGCCGCCGGAGAGCATGGATCTGAGCATTCCGCGCCTGGTGCTGGACGGCATTCAGGTGGTGGGTTCGCTGGTGGGCACGCGCGAAGATCTGAAGGAGGCGTTCCAGTTCGCCGCCGAAGGCAAGGTGACGCCGAAAGTGACCAAGCGGCCGCTGAGGGATATCAACGCCATCTTCGACGAGATGAAGGCGGGCACCATTCGCGGTCGCATGGTGATCGATCTCGGCATGGCGAAGTAGGCCACGCGCAACAAGAAGGCCACCTGCGGGTGGCCTTCTTGTCATTACGCCGGGTTCAGAACAGGCCCAGCGGCTTGGCGTCGTAGCTGACCAGCAGGTTTTTCACCTGTTGATAGTGCGACAGCGCCGCCTTGTGGGTCTCGCGCCCGATGCCGGAGTTCTTGTAGCCGCCGAACGCGGCGTGCGCCGGGTACAGGTGGTAGCAGTTGGTCCATACGCGCCCGGCCTTGATCGCGCGACCCATGCGGTAAGCGCGGTTGATGTCGCGGGTCCACAGCCCGGCGCCCAGCCCGAACTCGGTGTCGTTGGCCAGCGCCAGGGCTTCGGCCTCATCCTTGAAGGTGGTGACGCCAATCACCGGCCCGAAGATCTCCTCGCGGAAGAAACGCATGCTGTTGTTGCCGGTAATCAGCGTCGGCTGCAGGTAGAAACCGTTTTGCACTTCGTCGCCGCGCTGGGCGGGCTCGCCGCCCGCAACGATTTTGCCCCCCTCGTTTTTAGCGATGTCGATGTAGGACAGGATCTTGTCGTACTGCTGTTTTGACGCCTGGGCGCCGATCATGGTCTCGGTGTCGAAGGGATCGCCCTGGCGGATGGTAGCGATACGCGCCAGCACTTTCTCCATAAACTGCGGGTAGATGGATTCCTGGATCAGCGCGCGTGAAGGGCAGGTGCACACCTCCCCCTGATTGAAGAAGCCGAGCACCAGCCCCTCAACCGCTTTGTCGATAAACTCCGGTTCCGCCTGCATGATGTCTTCAAAATAAATGTTCGGCGATTTTCCGCCCAGCTCGACGGTGCTGGGGATGATGTTCTCCGCCGCACAGGCGAGGATGTGGCGGCCGACCGGCGTGGATCCGGTGAAGGCGATTTTTTCGATGCGTTTGCTGCGCGCCAGCGCTTCGCCGGCCTCGCCGCCGAAACCTTGCACGACGTTGAGCACGCCCGGCGGCAGCAGATCGCCGATCTCTTCCATCAGCACGCTGATGCCGAGCGGCGTTTGTTCCGCCGGCTTCAGCACCACGCAGTTACCGCCCGCCAGCGCTGGCGCCAGTTTCCAGGCGGCCATCAGCAGCGGGAAGTTCCACGGAATGATCTGGCCGACCACGCCCAGCGGTTCATAGATATGGTAAGCCACGGTGTTCTGGTCGATCTCCGCCGCGGTGCCTTCCTGCGCGCGCAGGCAGCCGGCGAAGTAACGGAAATGGTCGACCGCCAACGGCAGATCGGCATTCAGGGTTTCGCGGATCGGTTTGCCGTTGTCCCAGGTTTCGGTCAGCGCCAGCATCTCCAGCCGCGATTCGATGCGATCGGCGATCGCCAGCAGCACGTTGGAACGCTCCTGCACGCTGGTTTTGCCCCAGGCGTCCGCCGCCGCATGCGCCGCGTCAAGCGCCAGCTCGATGTCTTTGGCGTCGGAACGCGGGAATTCGGCGATCGGCTGGCCGGTCACCGGCGAGGTGTTGGTGAAGTAGTTGCCGGATACCGGTTCGACAAATTTGCCGCCAATGTAGTTGCCATAGCGTTTACGGAACGAAACCAGCGAGCCAGGCAAACCGGGGTGAACATATTTCATGTGAAGCACCTCTCTGCAGATGATAACCGGCGCTATTGCGCTGCGCCTGTGAGTGCGGCCTGTCGCCGCAGCACAGAGAAGCACGCCCCGTGCCAGATTAGCGATGGACGTAGCATTAGTAAAAAAATGGCTATTTATTAAAATGTTAGGCATTGACAGGGGTAAGGCAATCGAGCGGTGCCGCGGCCGCCGATGATTTTTTGTGTCCCGTGTCGCAACGCCTGGTACACATTTATGATACACATTTGCAACACTCGCGAACGGGGGGGAGAAACGCATGTTGTCTGACGACCGCTTGCCCGCAGAGGGCGCCAGCGTGCTGACCCAGCCGTTGGCGGAATCCTGGCAACGCAGCCAGGGTTATGGTTTGACGCGCACCGATCAACATATCCCGTTTATCAAAGCCGGATTGCTTGAAGAGCTGCGCAGCCGCAACGATTGGGTGCCGCAGCGGGTACAGCCGTTGATCGAGCAGCTGGGTGCGCAAATTACGCGCCAGCCCGCCATTGTGGTGATCGCCGACGCCGGCGGGCTGGTGCTGGAAACCCGCGGCAATACCGACTTTCTGCATAAGGCGTCGCGCTTTGCGCTGGCACCGGGTAACCAGTGGGGAGAAGCGGAGCGGGGCACCAACGCCATCGGCACCGCGCTGGCGCTGGGCGCATTCTGCGAAGTGCGCGGCGGCCAGCATTTTCTCAACCAAAATGCCGGATTGAACTGCACCGCCGCGCCGATCTATCGTCCGGATGGCCGCATTGCCGGCATACTGGATCTCTCCGCCCCCGCGCAGCGCCCGTACCGCGATGCACAGCGCCTGATCATGCAGGCGGTGCGGCATATCGAACACCGCTGGGTCAGAAGCGCGATCGCCGATCGCCACTGGACGCTGCGCCTGCACGCCGATGCCCGCTGCCTGGGCAGCGCGCAAGAGCTGCTGCTGGTGTTTCACGACGAAGTGCTGATCGCCGCCAATCGACTGGCGATGATGGAGTTCCGGCTTTCGTCGGCCTCATTCGGCTCCGTTGAGTTCACCCAACTGTTTCCCGACCTGTTGCGACAGCCTTCCGGCGCACCGCGCCAGACGCTGGCCGGCAATCAACAGCACTATTATTCGTTGCTTGAGGCGCCGCAGCGCCGCGTCAGCGCTCTGCGTTCTGCGCCGCCGGCGGAACGGCACGACGAGCAGCATCAGAAAGCGCTGCGTATTCTCAACGCCGGCCTTTCGCTGTGCGTGACCGGCGAAACCGGCTGCGGTAAAGAGCATTTCAGCCGCCGCCTGTTTCAAGAGAGCCGCTGGCGCAACGGCAACTTTGTGGCGATCAACTGCGCGGCGCTGCCTGAGCCGCTGATCGAATCCGAACTGTTTGGTTATGCGCCGGGGGCGTTTACCGGCGCCAATCCGAAAGGCTACATCGGCAAGATCCGCGAGGCGGACGGCGGCGTGCTGTTTCTCGATGAAATCGGCGACATGCCGGCGGGCCTGCAAACGCGCCTGCTGCGGGTGTTACAGGAAAAAACGGTCACGCCCCTCGGCAGCCGCAGCGCTTATCCGGTCGAATTCGCGCTGGTCTGCGCCACGCACCACGATCTGCATCGGCAGGTAGAGGCGGGGGCATTTCGCGAGGATTTGCTGTACCGCATACAGGAATACAGCCTGCGCATCCCGCCGCTCAGAGAGCGGGCGCAGCTGGAGGCCTTCATTTTGCAGCTATGGCGAGAGCTGGGCGGCGAGCGGCGCGACATTCGTCTGTTGCCGGAGGCGCTGGCGATGCTGGCGCGCTATCCGTGGCCCGGCAACGTGCGGCAACTGTTGAGCACGCTCAAGGTGCTGCTGGCGCTGGCGGACGATCATGCGGTGCTTACCCTGGACGATCTTCCTCAGTCCATCGCGGTGCTGGCGCCGCGGCAAGAGAACGCCGATACCGATCAGGGGGCGCTGCAGGCGGCGATCGACAGGGCGGGCGGCAATCTCAGCCGGGCGGCGAAGGCGCTCGGCGTTTCGCGCAGCACGCTGTACCGCAAGCTGGGAAGGCAGAAAACGGCGGCGGAATGAGGCGGCATGATTGCTCATCAATAACCGGCCCCTCGATGCGGGGCCGGTTCATGCTCTAGTCCCCCAGCCCCGGCGGGTTAATCTCGGAATGGGCAATCTTCTCGTCGCTCTCCGCCCAGCGATCCAGCACCTGCAGATAGCTGCCGTTGGCGATGGCGCTGTTGAGCGAAGCCTGCACCGCGTCCACCAGGCCGTTGCCTTTTTTCAGCGTGACGGCGATGTTGGCGGTCTTCGGCCAGCCGCCGGGCACGATGCCCACCAGCCGGGTTTTGCCGGTCAGCCGCGCCTGATAGGCGCCGGAAACGTTGGGCCCGAAGGTGGCGTCGGCGCGGCCGGACTGAATGGCCAGCGTGGAGGCGGCCTTGTCGGTGACATACACCGGTTGCAGCGGCGCTAATCCCTTGGCGCGGTTCTCTTTGTCCCAGGCCAGCAGCACCGCTTCCTGATTGGTGCCGGAATCGACGATGATCTTTTTACCGGCGATATCCGGCGCGGTTTTGATCTGGGTGATTTTACTGTCGGATTTGACGTAGAAACCCAGCGTATCCTGACGATAGGTGGCGAAATCGAATTTGGTCTTGCGTTCGTTGGTCACGGTGATGTTGTAAACCGCGGCGTCATATTTGCCGGAGGCCACCCCCAGCGGCCAGTCTTCCCACGAGGTGGGCACCAGCTTGAGTTTCAACCCCAAACCGTCGGCCACCAGGCGCGCGATGTCCGCCTCGCTGCCAATCACCGTTTTATTGTCGCGGGCGTACAGGCCGAACGGCGGGCCGCTGCCCAGCAGAGAAATGGCGACCGTCAGCGTGCCGGGTTCCACGAACCGGAAGCCGGCGGGGATTTTGGCCACGGCTTCGGCGTTTTTCACCGTGTGGATCGGCGTTTCGTTGGCGACGAGATCCACGCCTGGTGCGGCGGCGGCGGAAAAACTCAGCAGCGCCGCAATCACTATCATCTTTTTGCTATATATCATTATGTTAATTACCTTCATTATTATGGGTGTCACACGGTCGTTGCACTATCTCTAAAGGCGGCAGATCTGTGAACGAACAAAATCAACTAACCAATCTTGGAAAAATCATGAGGCGCCTCTGGCGGCGCTGAATCGATCGAGGATGAACCATGTCGTCGCGTTTCGCTACGTTGGGCCGCATACCGCGCGGCGTGTGGGTATTGGGTGGCGTGAGCCTGCTGATGGACGTTTCCTCGGAGATGATCCATAGCCTGTTGCCGCTGTTTATGGCGACGACGCTCGGTGCCAGCGTGATCGTCATCGGGTTGATCGAAGGGCTGGCGGAGGCGACGGCGTTGATCGTCAAGGTGTTCTCCGGCGTGCTCAGCGATTATCTCGGCAAACGCAAAGGGTTGGCGCTGCTGGGTTACGGGCTGGGCGCCATCAGCAAACCGTTTTTCGCCATCGCGTCGTCGTCTGGCATGGTGATGAGCGCGCGCCTGCTGGATCGCGTGGGCAAAGGCATTCGCGGGGCGCCGCGCGATGCCCTGGTGGCCGACGTGACGCCGCCGGAAATTCGCGGCGCGGCTTTCGGGCTGCGCCAGTCGCTGGATACCGTCGGCGCCTTTTTAGGACCGCTGCTGGCCGTCGGCCTGATGCTGCTGTGGCACAACGATTTTCGCGCCATCTTCTGGGTGGCGGCGATCCCGGCGGCGCTGGCGATTGCGCTGCTGTTTTTCGGCCTGAAAGAGCCGGCCGCCGCGATAACCCACAAGCGCACCAACCCGATTACCCGCGCCAACCTGCGGCTGTTGGGGCGCAGCTATTGGTGGGTGGTGAGCATCGGCGCGATCTTCACGCTGGCGCGTTTCAGTGAAGCGTTCCTGGTCTTGAAGGCGCAGCAGGGCGGCACGCCGCTGGCGTTGATCCCGCTGGTGATGGTCGCCATGAATCTGGTCTACGCCTGTTCGGCCTATCCGTTCGGCAAATTGTCCGACCGCATGAGTCATGAAGGATTGCTGAAAGCCGGGCTGCTGGTGCTGATCGCCGCCGATCTGGTATTGGCGCTGAGCGATCATTGGGCGGGCGTGCTGTTTGGCGTGGCGCTGTGGGGCGTGCACATGGGCATGACGCAGGGGCTGTTGGCGGCGATGGTGGCGCACACCGCGCCGGCGCATCTGCGCGGCACCGCGTTCGGCATGTTCAATCTGATCAGCGGCGTGGCATTGCTGCTGGCGAGTCTCGGGGCCGGAACCCTGTGGGAGCTGTTCGGTTCCGCGTCCACCTTTTACGCCGGGGCGGTCATTTGCGTGGTGACGCTGGTCGGCATGAAACTGGCGCCGTTCGGCGAACGGCAGGGCGCTTAGCGGCCCTCGACAGATTGCGGCATCGCCTGCAGCAGCTCGGGCACCTGCTGGGACTCGACCGCCCGGCTGAACAGAAAACCCTGGCCGATATGGAAACCGGCTTCGCACAGCGTTTGGCGCTGCTGCTCGGTTTCCACGCCTTCGGCGATGATATCGATCGACAGCTTTTGACCGAGAATGCCGATGCTTTCCACGATCGCCAGGATCGCCGGTTCGGTGTTCATGCGTTGAATAAAGTCGCAGTCCAGCTTAATGCAGTCCAGCGGGTAGTCCATGATATGGCTGAACGAGGAGTGGCCGGTGCCGAAGTCGTCCAGCGCGATGCGGATACCCATCTCTTTGAGCATTTGCAGCGCGCGCAGTACGTATTTCGAACCGTGCTTGTTGAACGCGTGTTCGGTCACTTCCAGTTCGATCAGGTGATGGGGAATGCGGAACTTCAGCAGGCGTTGCAGGAAGGTTTCGGCGTAGTTGTCGCGTAAAAACTCGATCGGCGACACATTCAGCGAGATAGGCCGCACCGCCACACCGGCCGCGCGCCAGCGGGCGATATCGGCGAAGACTTTCAGCTGCATGGCTTCGCTGATCTTGGTTGCCAATTCGTAGTCGTTGAACGCCTCGCTTACCGTCGCCGGCAGCTGTACGCCGTTTTGCGGGCAGTGCCAGCGCAGCAGCGCTTCAAAGCCGACGATGCTGCCGTCGATCAGGCAGACCTTCGGTTGGTAGCTGGGGCGGATGCAGTTGTCGCGCACGATCTGGCGCGCGTAGTTGAGTTGGCTGGCGCGGGCGCGGGCTTTGTCCATCATCTTGCGATCGAACATGTAGACGCCGCCGCGGCCGCCGTCTTTCAGTTCATACAGCGCGGTATCGGCGCATTTCATCAGCTCCGAAGCGTCGCGAGCGTCTTTGGGATAGATGGCGCCGCCGATGCTCATGCCGCAATGCAGCGTCTTGCCGCCGTGGGTGATCGGCGTCTCCAACTGCAGCAGAAACTTGTTGGCGATGCGGAAAATATCCTGCTCGTTTTCGACGTCGCTGATCACCACGGCGAACTCGTCGCCGCCGAGGCGGGAGACGAACGAATGCGCATTCATGCAGGCGCTGAGCCTTTTACCCAAGACCCGCAGCAGATGGTCGCCCGCCGCGTGACCCAGCGTGTCGTTCACCAGCTTGAAGTGGTCAAGATCCAGCAGCATCAGCCCAAGCGACTTTTTGCCGTGCAGGGCGCGCTTCATCTCTTGCTTCAGCTTTTTCTTGAATAAGCGTCGGTTGGGCAGGCCGGTCAATTCGTCATATTCGCTGGCGAGCAACAGACGCTGTTCCATCACGCGTTGCGACGTCACGTCGCGCGAGACGCACAAAATCTCGGCCACGGCGCCGTGTTCGTCGCTGACCGGTGTGAGAATGTTGTCCCAGTGCTGTTTTTTACCCTGCGGCGTCACGCTCAATCCCGCGAAGCGCGCATTTTTTCCGGCTCTGACGCTGCGCAGCGCCTTGCTGCCGCGGCGACGGATCTCGGGGGACAGGAGCCCCAGCCAGGGCATGCCAAACTCTTTTTGCGCCGGATCAAGACCGAGCGCCAGGCTGCCGGAGCGATTCATGTGGCGCAGCGTGCCATCGTGATTGATGACTTTGATGCAGTCGACGCTGGCGTCCAGCATGTCTTGCTGGATAGAGAGCGCCTGAACGTTTTGCTGGCGTTGCAGCATTTGCGGATGGATGTCGGTGGCGGTGAGATACCAGCTGGGCTCCTGCGCCATGCCGTCCTGACGGGCGTTAAACGCCAGCATGAACCACCGGTAGGCGCCGCTGCGCTCGCGCAGACGAGCTTCGCCGGCGAACGAGGAGAGGGCAACGATCGCCTGGCGCCATTGCGCGGCCAGGCGATCGCGATCGTCGGTGTGCAGGGCATCGAGCCAGTCTGCGGCGCCGTGCTCACCGGCGATGGCGCCGGTATAGTCGCGCCACTGCTTATTGAAGTAACCGCCAAGGCGGTTGCCGAAGCAAATCAGACCCGGCAAGTCGTCTACGATTTCGCTATAGAGATCAATCGGATTTTTGTTATTGCTCTGCTTGGGCAACAGGGTCATGCGGTATTTCCTCGGAAAATTACCCATATTCGTGCTCTATAGCAGAGCCTCTTTCAATATAGTCTTGCCAATGAAATTAGGAATAGCCAGCGGACGCGGCTAAAAACCGGCCTGGTAGCATGAAATAGATTACACAAGAACGCATTAGGAATACTCCTGTTATTTATAAGCCCCTCTTATATTGCATCGAAAAATAAGTGCTCCGACCACGGTGGGCTATTGCCATAAAAATTAATCAATCTGATGTTTCTATTTGATGAAATATTCAGGTGTTTTCATGCTCTTCCATCGTCTGCACTGTCGCCGCTATGCGTATTCACTGATAAAAATCTCACTTATGGCGGCAATAGCCGTCATTTCATGCACTCTTCAGCGGTTATCGCAGCACCGTCGCTCGGCGCTTAGAGAAAAGTCATGATACAAATCAAGAAATGTTTTGTTTCATCTGTTGACACTTTGCTTACGTATAAGATAGCCTCGCGAATGAAAATCATTAGCAAAACTGGATGATGAAGCAAAATGTACCCACAGCCTGATCCTTACGCCCGGTCCCGATGGTCGGGTCATTCCGGCGCAACGGCGCCGACAAACGTACATTCGCCTCCTCTCCAGACGCCTGCGCCATAGGCGCCCGGCGCGATGGCATCCCTTTGTCTGTCCGCGCCCATTTGCATCTCTCAGCATGTCTGTTCGTGCGGCCCGCGCCGGGTCCGCATGTGTTATCCGTCGTTTCACGATCATAGGAGGTTTCAGCGCGGTTAAAACGTAAGTTTTCTTCTGGGTATAAATAAACATGGAGCGTAAAATGATACTTAATAAAAGATTGAAGTTAGCGTATTGCGTTTTTCTGGGTTGTTATGGCTTATCCATTCATTCTTCTCTTGCCGCTTATCAGGATCCCGGTCGATTGGGCGCGCCTGACAGTTGGAAAACCGCTGAGTTTAATCGCCAATGGGGGCTTGAAGCTATTTCCGCCGAATTCGCCTATGCCAGAGGCTATACCGGAAAAGGTATAACCATCGGCGTTATCGATAACGCTATTCTTTCCCATTCTGAATTCTCCGGTAAACTGACGCGCCTGGATAACGGCAGTTATAATTTCTCGTATGATAAACAAGATAATATGTCTTTCGGCGATCACGGCACGCACGTAGCCGGTATCGCTGCGGCTAAAAGAGATGGCGCAGGCATGCACGGCGTCGCTTTCGACGCGGATATTATCGGCACCAAATTGAATGATTACGGTAATCGCAACGGCCGTGAAGAGCTGATTCAGAGCGCGGCTCGCGTCATCAATAACAGCTGGGGGATCGCGCCGGATATCCGGCGAGACGCCAAAGGCGATATCATCTGGTTGCCGAACGGCAGGCCGGACTACGTGGCATTCGTAAAAAGCGACGTGATCGCCGAGATGATGCGCAGCAAATCCAGCGTGGAATGGGGCAGCGAACAACCGGTGCCCACCGGCGGGCACAGCGCCATGTCGACGCTGCTGCGGGCAGCCAGGCACGGCAAGCTGATCGTCTTCTCGGCGGGCAATTACAACAATTACAATATTCCGGAAGCGCAAAAGTCACTGCCTTACGCTTTCCCGGACGTACTGAATAATTACCTGATTGTGACCAACCTGAGTGACGCAAATCAGTTAAGCGTTTCCTCGACCAGCTGCGGGCAAACGGCCAGCTATTGTGTTTCCGCGCCGGGTTCTGATATTTACAGCACCGTCGGCCGGCTGGAGTCCAATACCGGCGGCGCCGTGAATCGCGAAGCTTATAATAAGGGCGAGCTGTCGCTTAATCCTGGTTACGGCAACAAATCCGGCACCTCAATGGCGGCGCCGCATGTGACCGGCGTCGCCGCCGTATTGATGCAGCGCTTCCCATATATGAGCGCCGATCAAATATCTGCAGTCATTAAAACCACCGCCACCGATTTAGGCGTTGCCGGCATTGATAATTTATTCGGCTGGGGGCGCGTCAATTTACGCGATGCGATCAACGGCCCGAAAATGTTTATTACCAAAGAGGATATCCCGCAGGAATATTATGTGCCGGGTTCCTACAGTGAGAAACAGTTTGTGGTGAATATCCCCGGCCTGGGAAATATCGTCGAACCCGGCACGCCGGTTGAGCGGCGCTGCACGTCGAGCGAATGCGATTTCGATTCGTGGAGTAACGACATCAGCGGGCACGGCGGCTTGACCAAAACGGGCGCCGGTACGCTGGCGCTGTTGGGTAATAACACCTATCGCGGTGATACCTGGGTGAAACAGGGCGTGTTGGCGATCGACGGTTCGGTGGCATCCAACGTCTATATCGAAAATAGCGGCACATTGTCCGGCGAGGGCACCGTAGGCGCCTTCAGAGCGGCTCGGAGCGGCAGCGTCGCGCCGGGCAACGGCATCGGCACGCTGCATGTGTTGCACGATGCCATTTTTGATCGCGGTTCGCAGTATAACGTGGAAGTGGCGGACAATGGCCGCAGCGATAAGATCGCCGCGCGGCGCGCTTTCCTCAACGGCGGCAGTGTGAATGTCAGCCTGGAACGCAGCCAAAACCTGCTGTCGCAGAATGAGGCGCAGAGTCTGCTGGGCAACAAGTACACCATCCTGACCACGACGGACGGCGTTACCGGTAGATTCGAAAACGCCAACCCATCGTATCCGTTTGTTAAAGTCGCGCTGGATTATCAGGGCAATGACGTCGGCCTTGGCATCACGCGCACCGACGCCAGCTTTGACAGCCTGGCCAGCACTGAGAACGAGAAAGCGGTAGCTCGTGCGGTGGAGACGCTCAACGCGACGGAACCGGTCACGGAAACGGCCAAACGTAGCGTGGCGATCCCGGCGGCCGAAGAGGCCAACCTGCTGCAAAGCGATGGGGGCGAGGCGCAAGCCGTGAACGAAGAGGCGAGCATCGTGGCGGGCCATCCGGTCTATGAAAGCTTCCTCGGCTTCACCTCGGCCAGAGAATTGCAACAGGCGACCCGTCAACTGTCCGGCCAGATCCACGCGGATATGGCTTCCGCCCAGATCAACGAAAGCCGTTACCTGCGCGATACCGCCACCGAGCGCTTGCGCCAGGCGGAAGGCCGCCGCACCGCTACCGACATTAAAGCGGATGACAACGGCGCCTGGGCGAAACTGCTGGGTAGCTGGGGGCATGCTTCCGGCAACGACAACGCCACCGGTTACCAGACCTCCACCTATGGCGTGCTGTTAGGTCTGGACAGCGAACTGTTTGACGACGGCCGGCTTGGCATGATGACCGGGTATACCCGCACTTCGCTGGATGGCGGTTATCAGTCAGATGCTCACAGCGACAACTACCATCTGGGGCTGTACGGCGACAAACGCTTCGGCGCGTTGGCGCTGCGAGCGGGCGGCACCTATACCTGGCATCGCATCGACACCTCGCGCTCGGTGAACTACGGCGCGCAGTCGGATCGCGAGAAGGCCAAGTATAACGCGCGCACCGGTCAGCTGTTCATCGAAAGCGGCTACGATTGGACGAGCGATGCGGTCAACCTTGAGCCGTTCGCCAACCTGGCGTATACCCATTACCGTAACGAGGAGATCAACGAGCAAGGCGGGGCAGCGGCGCTGCGCGGCGACAAACAAAGTCAGTCCGCCACCGCCTCGACGTTGGGGCTGCGCGCCGACACCGAGTGGCAAACCGACAGCGTGGCGATCGCGCTGCGCGGCGAGCTGGGTTGGCAGCATCAGTACGGCAAGCTGGAGCGTAAAACGCAGCTGATGTTCAAACGCACCGATGCGGCGTTCGACGTGAACAGCGTGCCTGTTTCTCGCGATGGCGCGATTCTGAAAGCGGGCGTCGATGTATCGATTAACAAAAACGCCGTCCTGTCCCTTGGCTACGGCGGGCAGCTGTCGTCCAACCACCAGGACAACAGCGTCAACGCCGGTCTGACCTGGCGCTTCTGATCGCGGTTGCATGCTTCGCTTTATTCAGCCCTCATCGTGACGATGGGGGCTTTTTTTTCGCGGCCAGCCGGCCTTCTGCGGCATGAGCGATACTTTCTCCGCGACCTAATCCCCGGCCGGTGTTCACCGCCGGGTTAATCAATCAGAGGAAAACAAACGCTGCTGCCAATAGCGCAATTGCGTCAGCGTGATCGGCGCAGCGGCGGCAATGGCCGCGCGATTTTCCAACGCAATCTCCCGCGCACGTTGCAACGGCTCGGCGCTGAGGCCTTGCAAGTTTTGTTGCAGCGCCTGTTGCGTTTGCTCCAGCTCTCCAACGCTAACGTGCGTCAGCTCATGATGCATCTGCAGCAAGAATTCGTCGTTTAACTGCCGCAGCTGTTCTGCGGTGAACGTCGGGGATTGCAGCGCGAACAGCAGGCCTTCGGCATGGGTGCAGCGGTGGAAGGCACATTGCACCACGTAGCCCACGTTGCGTTCCACGCGCAGCCGCTGAAAATAGCGCGGCGCGTAAAGCCGGGCCAGCACGCGCAGCGCCCAGCGGCCTTCGGCTTCATCGTTTTGCAGCGGGTAAAACTGCAGCAAGGCGTGTTCGGCGCCGCTTTCCGTCAGCGTGACAGGGGGATGTAAACGCGGCGGCGTTTGCGGCTCAGCCGTTATGGCGTAGGGGAAGTCATACAGCAAATGTGACAGTCGCCGTTTTAACTCGCCATCGCCGCCGACCAGGGTGGCATGCCAGTGTGGCGCCGTTGCCGTAGAGACGTTCAGCGCCGCCGGCAATTGGGCCAACAGGCGGCGAATGGCGATATCGTTTCGTTGTTTTAACTGCGCGTGGCGCAGGTTTCTCGCCGCCTCGTTGATGACGGCCGGCGGCTGCGCCGCCAGAGCCCGGTTCACGACGTTCAGGCCGTGGCAGATCAGCCCGTGGCTGCCCGCCAGCTGCAGCAGCCACACGCCCTGGTGGCGTTCGACGCTTAAATGTCCCTCCCGATGCGCCAGCTCCGCCGCGCCAGGGCGCAGCGCCGCCTGCAAGCCACAGGCCTGTTCTTCGCTGAGCGCGCCATGCGACGCTGGGCGCAGCAACAGCACCGGCTGCGCCTCGCCGGAACGCAGATGCCGCAGCGGCGCCTGGCCGGCCGGCAAGGGCGGGATCGGCAGCGCCGCCGAGGCTGAGAAAAAGCGGAAAGGTTCCGCTGTAGGCGCCAGCGCGGCGCCGGCGAAGGGGCGCAGGGTCAGCGGCAGCCCTTGGATTTCGCGCGTTTCACCGCCCCCCTCGGGCTGCACGGCCAGGCGGCGGCGCGGCGCCGCCATCAGCATAGCGAGTTGCCGCGTCCAGTCGTCATGCTGTTCCGTCGGCGGCAGCCCAAACGCTCTGGCCCGCAGCTGATCGAGCGGCGTCAGACGGTGAAAATCGCGGTTCGCCAGTTGCCCGAAATGCTCGAGCTGGCCTGGTGTCAGCGCGTTCAACGCCTGCAGCCATGCCAGCAAGGCGCTTTCGATATGGGCGGCCTCAGACGCCGAGCCGTGATTGACGGTGAAAATAAAACTCAACAGGGCGCTGTTTTCGCCGCAGCGGGCATAATCCAGCCGAACGGCGTCGCCCCACGCGTGCGCGCGCAGCCGTGCCAGCAGCCCGCCAGGGGCGTCGTCCAGCAATACACGCTCAAGCCGTCGCAGCCAGCCGCGTGAACGGCAGTGCGGCAGGGCAAACACCAGCCGCAGCTGCGGCGCGCCGGGAAGAGACAGCGTGTAATCTTGCCCGGCGGCCAGCGGCGGCAATGTCTCGGGCGGCGCGGCGCTGCCCGACGGCAAGCCGCCACCGTAGCGCTGTGCCAGCGCATGCAGTTGCTCAAGCGATTGCGGGCCTTGCAGCCACAGCGTCATGTTCGGTGCGCGGTAATAATGGTGGTGAAACTGCCGCAACGCCTGCTGCAACGCGGAAATATCGCTGCCGAAAGCGGCGCGGCTGCCGATATGAAAGCGATGCAGCGCGTCAAATCCGCTGAACATCTGCCGCTGCGCGGCTTCGCAGCGGGTTTCAACATCGGCGCGCAGCAGGCGGTATTCGGCGTCGATGACCTCGATCTCCTGGGCGATCGCCTCAGTCGCCAGCTGCGGAGCGGCGAGCATATCGCTCAGCCGCGCCAACCCATCCGCCAGATGGGCGGCGCCCACCTCAAAGAAAAACGCGGTTTGCGTGGCCTGGGTGGTGGCGTTTAAACGGCCACCGGCCGCCTGCGTCCAGCTCATCAGCCCATCTTGCGCGCTGAAGTTCGCGCTGCCGCGAAACAGCATATGCTCCAGCAGATGCGCCAGGCCGGGCCAGGCGGCAGGCGCCTGAAAGCTGCCCGCCTCGATGCGCACCAGCGCGGCGGCGGCGTCGGCGGCAGGGTCGCTTATCGCTTTGACGGCCAAACCGTTATCGAGCTGCCACGAAGCGGCGGCGGGTGCCATCGTCAACCCTTGAAGATCAGACGGGAGTTGGTCTGATTGCGAAATCGCAGCTGATCGATACCGATCTGCGAACGGTTCGCCGCTTCCCGCGCCGCCAGGATGGTGCCGTGATGCGGCGATTTGCCGCACACCGGGTCGGCGTTGTCGGCGTTGCCGGTCAGCATGAACGCCTGGCAGCGGCAGCCGCCGTAGTCTTGCTCTTTCTCCGAACAGGAACGGCAGGGCTCCGGCATCCAGTCATAGCCGCGATAGCGGTTAAAGCCGAAGGAGTGGTACCAGATATGCTGCAGATCGTGCTCCAGCACCGACGGAAACTTAATCGGTAACTGACGGGCGCTATGGCAGGGTAACGCCATGCCTTCCGGCGTCACGCTCATGAAGATGGCGCCCCAACCGCCCATGCAGCCTTTAGGCCGCTCCTCGTAGTAATCCGGCGTGACGAACAGCAGGTTAGCCAGTTTGCCGTCGGCGGCCATGCGTTCGCGGTAGCGTTTCACCACGGCTTCTGCCTCGGCGATCTGTTCGCGGGTCGGCAGCAGGCCTTCACGGTTCAGGTGCGCCCAGCCGTAGAACTGGCAGGTCGCCAGCTCGACGTCGTCGGCATCCAGCTGGATCGCCAGTTCGATGATGCGGTCGATCTGGCCGATATTATGGCGATGCAACACGAAGTTGAGCACCATCGGATAGCCGAGCGCCTTGACCGCCTTGGCCATCGCCAGCTTCTGCTGAAATGCCTTGGCGGAGCCCGCCAGCGCGGCGTTCAGCGTTTCGTCGCTGGCCTGAAAACTGATCTGAATATGATCCAGCCCGGCGTCGGCGAAGGTCTGCAGCTTTTTCTCGGTCAGGCCGATGCCGGAGGTGATCAGGTTGGTGTAAAACCCGAGATCGCGGGCGGCGGCGATCAGCTCGGGCAGGTCTTTACGCACCAGCGGCTCGCCGCCGGAGAGGCCGAGCTGCACGCTGCCCATCGCCCGCGCCTGGCGGAACACCTCTATCCACTGCGCGGTAGTCAGCTCTTTTTCCTGCGCGGCGAAATCGAGCGGGTTGGAGCAGTACGGACACTGCAGCGGGCAGCGGTAGGTCAGCTCCGCCAGCAGCCAGAGCGGCGGATTCACCGCCGGCGCACGTGGTTCAGTCACGGAAGGTCACCCATTTTTGTTCGTAGGCGCGCTGGAAAAATTCCAGCACGTCGTCCGCCAACCCTTCGGCGCCGGGGAAGCGGGCGTTCAACTGGGCGATGATGCCGTTCAGCGTAGTGTGGCCGTCGACCAGTTGCAAAATGGCGGCGGCGCTGTCGTTCAGCTTGGCCATGCCTTCCGGGTAGAGGATCACATGGCTGTTTTGCACGTGCTCCCATTGCAGGCGGTAACCGCGGCGGAAGAC
The DNA here is from genome assembly GCF_900215445.1 of Serratia sp. JKS296. Classification (NCBI taxonomy): domain Bacteria; kingdom Pseudomonadati; phylum Pseudomonadota; class Gammaproteobacteria; order Enterobacterales; family Yersiniaceae; genus Serratia; species Serratia sp. JKS296. The sequence continues at coordinate 2,551,861 of NZ_OCMX01000001.1, read as the reverse complement.
GGGAGTGTGTTCAGGGTTCAGCGTCATTACACCAGCCTCTGGTTGTGCCATACCCGCGCGGCGGTCACGCTGTGGTAAGGCGGGCGGTTCAGGGTGTAGGCCATGCTCATGGCGTCCAGCATGCTCCACAGAATGTCCAGCTTGAACTGCAGGATCTCCAGCATGCGCTGCTGCTTTTCAACAGTGTCGCAATAGTCCAGCGCCAGCGCCAGGCCGTGTTCCACGTCGCGGTTAGCCTGGCCGAGGCGGCTGCGGAAATAGTCGTAGCCGGCGGCGTCGATCCACGGGTAGTGTTGCGGCCAGCTGTCGAGACGCGACTGGTGGATCTGCGGCGCGAACAGTTCGGTCAGCGAGCTGCAGGCTGCTTCCTGCCAGCAGGCGCGGCGCGCGAAGTTGACGTAGGCGTCCACCGCGAAGCGCACGCCCGGCAGCACCAACTGCTCGGATAGCAGGGCGTCGCGCTGCAGCCCGACGGCCTCGCCGAGGCGCAGCCAGGCCTCGATGCCGCCTTCGCTGCCGCCGTAGCCGTCGTGATCCAGAATGCGCTGCACCCACTTGCGACGGGTGTCAGGCTGCGGGCAGTTGGCCATGATCGCCGCATCCTTGATCGGAATGCTGGTCTGGTAGTAGAACCGGTTGGCCACCCAGCCCTGGATCTGCTCACGCGTCGCTTCGCCGTTGTGCATCGCGATGTGATACGGGTGGTGGATGTGGTAATAAGCGCCTTTGGCGCGCAGCGCCGCTTCAAATGCCTGCGGCGTCAGGGGACGTGGTTGCGTCATGGCGATTCCCTACAGTTCGATATTCATGCCGTCCCAGCTCACTTCGATGCCGGCGGCGGTCAGGCTCTGCCGTTCCGCGGAGTCTTCATTGAGGATCGGGTTGGTATTGTTGATGTGGATCAGGATCTTGCGTTTGGCGGGCAAGGTGCTGAGCAGGGCCGCCAGCCCGTGCTCTTCCGCCAGCGCCAGGTGCCCCATGTCTTTGCCGGTATTGCGTCCCACGCCGGCGTTGGCCAGCTCGTTGTCGTGCCACAGCGTGCCGTCGATCAACAGGCAGTCCGCGCGGCGCAGCCACGGCATCAGCGCCTCGTCCGGCTCACCCAGGCCCGGTGCATACAGCAGCCCGATCCCGCGAGCGGTATCTTCGATAAACAGCGCCACGTTGTGGCCCGGCAACGGGCGATCGCGGTACGGCGAATAGGGCGGCGCGTTGCTGAGCAGCGGAATGGCGGTGAAGCGCACGTTTGGGCAGACCGCCGTGCGGAACGGTTCGCCGGGCGTCACCGGGTGGTGAATCAACCCGCCGTTCCAATGGGAGAGCATGGGAAACACCGGGAAGCCGGTGCTGAGATCGTCATGCACTTCAGGGGTGCACCAGACGTGGTGTGGGCAGCCCTCACGCAAATTGAGCAAGCCCGCGCTGTGATCGATCTGGCTGTCGGTCAGCACGATCGCGCCGATACCGGTGCCGCGCAGCACGTCGGGATTATTCAATTCGGGCGAGGCCAGCAGCTGATGGCAAATATCCGGGGAAACGTTGCACAGCACCCAGTTTTTACCGTCGTCGCTGATGGCGATGGAAGACTGGGTGCGGCGCGTGGCGTTGATGCTGTGGTCGCGAACGCCCCGGCAATTGTCGCAGTTGCAATTCCACTGGGGAAAGCCGCCGCCCGCCGCCGAGCCGAGAACTTTTATCTGCATGTCTGAACCAGAAAAAGAGGGAAAGAAATGCCCGCGCGAAAGGCGGGCAGACAGGCGATTAACGGTTGGAAATGTACAGCGTCACTTCCAGCCCCAGACGCAGGTCAACAAACTCAGGTTTAGTCCAGGTAGTCATAGCGGTGCTCCTTTACATGCATCGTGATAGTTCGAGCCCAATGAGAAATTTTCGCATTAGGCCGGCCCAATGTTGGCGAAATGTGACGAAGATCGCAACCTTTAAAGCGTAACCGGGTTATTCACCCCAGGTGGCGGCGAGCGCGTTCAGCCAGTTGCGCCAGGTCAGCTTCTCCAGCAGCCGGTTATCGAACCCGGCCTGCGCCAGCGCTTGCGTCAGGCGCGGTAGGCCTGCGGCGTCCTCCAACGGTTGCGGTACGTTGACTCCGTCAAAATCAGAGCCAAATCCCACGCGATCTTCACCAAGTTTAGCGATCAAATACTCAACGTGTTTAACAATTTCTGTTAAGCCGGTCGTTGCACTGTCACGTTTACCGTCCGCCCGCAGGAAGGCGGTGCCGAAATTGACGCCGACCATCCCGCCGCTCTGGGCGATGGCGTCCAGCTGTGCGTCGGTGAGGTTGCGCGGCTGCGGGCAGAGGGCGTGGGCGTTGGAGTGGGTGGCGACCAGCGGCGCACGGCTCAGCGCGGCGGTTTGCCAGAAGGCTTTCTCGTTCATGTGCGAGACGTCGATCATGATGCGTCGGTGATTGCAGGCGCGGATCAGCGCCTCGCCGGCCGGCGTCAGGCCGGGGCCGGTATCGGGTGAGCCGGGGAACGGCCCGCTGACGCCGGTGCCGAAGACGTTAGGCAGATTCCAGAATGGCCCGATGCTGCGCACGCCCAGCCGGTAGAAGGCCTCCAACTGCGTCAGCTCCGCATCGATCATGCCGGCGCCTTCGATATGCAGCACCGCGGCGATTTGCCGGTTGAGGCGGCACTGCTCTATCTCGGCGGCGGTGCGGCAGATGCGCAGCCGCCCCTGAGAAGCCTGCTCCAGCTGCTGCAGGATGGCGATTTGCCGTTCGGCGATCGCCAGCGGATCGAAGGCGGCCTGCGCCTCGTCCTGCGTTTGATTACGCATCTGGGCGATATAGCCGACCGGAGGAATAAATACCGCGAACAGCCCGCCGCAGAATCCGCCGCGCTGCATGCGGGAGAAATCGAGGTGGCCCGGCGTGACGCGGGAATAAAAGGCGGCGACCGGATCGTCGTCATGCTGCAGCCACAGATTGAGCAGCAGGTCGTTATGGCCGTCGAAGACCGGCCAGAGAGGGGGAAGCGTCATGGGCGTTTCACTGCGTCAGGCATCGTGAACGCTATGTTCTCCCATCGAGCGAGGGGGTACAACCCTCGCTCGATGGGGATTTTAAAGCCGAATTGTCAATTCGACGTCATCCGCGAACGGCGTGGAGAGATAGCCCGTCGCCGGATCGCGCACCCGCGCCAGGTAATCCGGGCTGTCATCGGCGTTGTCCGCGACGATCAGCGCACCGGGCCGCAGACGGCTCTCAAGCAGGTCGAGAATATCGGGATAAAGTCCCTTGGCGCCGTCGAGCAGCAGCAGATCGACCGTGGCCGGCAGATCGCCGCGCAGCGTTTCCAGAGCGTCGCCGACGCGGATCTCCACCAGGTCGATGACGCCGCCTTCGGTCAGGTTGTCGCGCGCCCGCGCCGCTTTGCTCGGTTCAAACTCGCAGGTAATCAATCGGCCGCCGCCGTTATCGCGCAGTGCGGCGGCCAGGTGCAGGGTCGAAATACCGAACGACGTGCCGAATTCGACGATGTTTTGCGCCCGGCAACCCCGCGCCAACATGTAGAGCAAGGCCCCGGTCGCCGGCGACACGGCCAGCGGGAAATCCTTCAGGCGGTGGTAGAGTTCGCGGTACTCGGTTTTGCTCTGCATCAGCCGGCTTTGCTCTGCGTCCGGCACGTCGCGGAACAGGGCGGCAAGCGCCGGCGACCGGCGGGATGCCTGTTGGAACAGGCGGTTTAGCAGCGGCGCTAAGGGGGCAGTGGTCAGGGTACTCATGGCAAATTTCCTGTCGTAAATGGAGCGCGTTAGCGCATGCCGTTATAATATGACGAACTATTCGCATTCCTCTATTCGCATTGGCCGCCCGCTATGACTGAACGCCGCAGTAAGCAAATTTCCTCGAGAAAACAACCGCAACAGGCGCGCTCCGCCGAACTGGTGTCCGCTATTCTGACCGCCGCTATTCAGGTTTTGGCGCAGGAGGGGGCGGCGCGTTTCACCACCGCCAGGGTGGCCGAGCGTGCCGGCGTCAGCGTCGGGTCGCTTTATCAGTATTTCCCCAATAAGGCGGCGATCCTGTTTCGTTTGCAGAGCGACGAATGGCGGCAGACCACGGATATGCTGAGCCGTATTTTGGCCGACCGCGAGAAAACGCCGTTCGCGCGCTTGCGGTTGTTGGTGCAGGCGTTTATCCGTTCGGAATGTGAAGAGGCGCAGATGCGCGTAGCGTTGAATGATGCGGCGCCGCTTTACCGCGATGCGCCGGAGGCACAGGCGGTAAAGGCAGCCGGCAAGGATGTCGTGCAGGTTTTCATGTGCGAAGCGTTGCCTGATGTTCCGCAGGTCACTCGCCGGTTGGCGGGCGATCTGATCGTCGGCACGTTGGGGGCGGCGGGCAAGCAATTCTCCGAAACGCCGCGAACTGATCCCGAGATCGCGGCTTATGCCGATGCGATGGCGGACATGTTCTGCGCTTATTTGGCCGATTTAAACGGGCATCAGAGGCCGTAAACGCTTTTTAGGTGACATTGTCACTCGCCGGGGGCTGCGCCTGCCGACGACAAACCGACAGCACCAACTGCCGCAGCCAGCGGTGATCCGCCTCGGCGTCCAGGCGCGGATGCCACATCTGCGAGACGGTGACGGGCGGCGTTTTTACCGGCAGTTCGAAGACGCGCAGCGGGCCATCGGCAGGTTGAGCCTGCAGGAAAGAGGCGGGAAGCAACGCCAACAGATTCGAGGCCTGCGCCACCGCCAGCGCGGCGGGAAAGCTCGGCACCACGGCGGCGATATGGCGTGCCAGCCCCAGCTCCGCCAGCGCGGCGTCTACCGGCCCGAGGATGCGCCCGCTGCGCGAGGCCACCACGTGGCCGCAGGCGGCGTAGTCGGCGACGCCAATCTCCGGCTGTTGCGCCAGCGGGTGTGCGGTTCTCATCACGCCAACGAAGCGATCGCGGAACAGCGCCTGCAGGCGGATTTCCGGGCCCATGTCACCCAACACGCCGATCTCCAGATCGACCAGACCTTCACGCAGGGGGCGGTCGCTTTTCTCCGGCTTGGGCGCAAAGCGCAACCGCACCCGCGGCGCCTGTTCGGCGGCGGCGGCGATCAGCGCCGGGCCGAAGGCCTCGACGAAGCCGTCATTGGCGCGCAGCGTGAAGGTACGATCCAGCGCGGCGGGATCCAATGCTCCCTGAGCCGGACGCAACACAGCGCGGGCTTCGAACGTCGCGTGCCGCGCCCGCTCGCGCAGCGTTTCGGCATAGGGCGTCAGCACCATATGACGGCCGGCGCGCACCAGCAGGGGATCGCCGGTGGCCGCGCGCAGTCGGCTGAGGGTACGGCTCATCGCCGAGGGGCTTAAACCGAGACGGCGCGCCGCGCCGGCAACGCTGCCCGCCGTCAGCAGCGTGTCGAGCGCGATCAGCAGGTTGAAATCAGGGTCTGTCATGCGTGCGCATCCTGTCGTGCTGAATAGGGGGGAAGGCGTTCGATGCAGTTTGTGCGTACGAATGCTGCATCAGTCGCCATGCATTATGCCTGAGCCTGTTTTCGGGGTGCCATGACTTACCGCTAAAAAACCGGAGGGGGACTGGCCCGTTTGCCGTCTGAACATGGCGATAAACGCGGAAGGATCGTGATACCCCAGGGTAGAGGCGACATATTTGACGGCTCTCCCTTCCTGCAACAGCGTCATCGCCATGAGGGTTTTGCTTCTCAGTTTCCATTCATTGAAAGAGATGCCGGTGGCGGCGAGAAATCGCCGCGAGAGCGTACGCTCGCTCAAGCCCAGCATGCCCGACCATTGCGTCAGCGTGTTGAAATCGTGCGGCGCGGCGCTCATCTTTTCGGTCATGATCTTGATCACCTCGTCGCTGCCGAGCGGCAGGTAGCTGTCAAAACGCTCCGACAGCGCCAGCTGCTCAAGCAATGCGGTAACCAACGTCTGGTCCTGAGGCGTGTGCGGATAGCCAATGCGCCTTTCTGAAAAATCGGCCAGCACCGCTTTGACGATCTTATTCAGCCGCAGGGTTTGCGGTTTGCTCGGTAAGGATTGGCATAGCGGGGGGCTGACATGAAGAATGACATAGTCAATTGCACTCTTTGCTACGGATTCATGTTCGGTATTAACGGGGAGCCAAATGGCATATTCCGGAGTGGATAAATAAATATTGTCCTCAATATTTATTTCCGCCAACCCTTTCATGGAATACATCAGTTTGCCCCATGGCAACGCCTGTAAAGGGAATTGCGTTCCTGCCGGCCAGGATTTATTTCTGAACCAAATCGATATTGGGATTTCCCCGGTCAATTCTGACGGTTTCATGACGCCTTCCTGTCCGTTCATGGCTGCGTCTTCCTATTATAACAATAAGTTGTCTGATAATCGGCATTTCTATTCTATGGGGAAAGCTTACTCTGGGCAGGTCATTCCCCTGGATAAAGGTAACAATATGTACGGTAAAATCATTGATCTTTCGGTGCCGCTGATGAGCGGGATCGCTTCCGATCCGGAGCGGTTTCTGCCGGAAATCGAGTATGTTGACAACAAGCGCGGAGCGTTGCAGCTGGCGGAATCATTTCCCGGCCTGGATCCCCTGGCGCTGCCGCGTCAGGAGGGCTGGGCGGTGGAATTTGTCCGCATGAGCACCCATGCGGGGACGCATATGGACGCCCCTTATCACTACCATTCGCATATGGACGACGGTTCGGCGTCAAAAACCATTGATGAAATACCGCTGGAATGGTGTATCGGCCCTGGCGTCAAATTGGATTTTCGCCATTTTCCAGACGGTTATGTGGTCACTGCGCGTGATATTGAGCGTGAATTAGCGAGGATTGATCATCCGCTCGCCGTCGGCGATATTGTTCTGGTCAATACGGCGGCCGGTGGGCGGTACGGCAGTGAAGATTTTATTCATCGCGGTTGCGGCATAGGCCGTGAGGCGACGCTGTATCTTACTGAACGCGGCGTCAGAGTGGTTGGCACCGATGCCTGGAGCTGGGATGCGCCATTCAGCCATACGCGCACCAAATTTGAACAAAGCGGCGATATTTCGCTTATTTGGGAAGGGCACTATGCCGGCAGTAAATATCCTTATTGCCAAATTGAAAAACTGTGCAATCTTGAATTGCTGCCCCCTTGCGGATTCAACGTGATCAGTCTGCCGGTCAAAGTTTATAAGGCATCCGCCGGCTGGGCTCGGCCGGTTGCAATTATCGATGAACGCGCGGGGGAATAAACGATGGCCAGAATAAAACTGCCGGCAGTGAGTGAATTAACGGCTGAGCAACAGCAACAATATGCCCGTTTTCCCGCCAATCTTACGCTGGGTCTGTTGAAAACCAGCCGTTCGGCGCAGGGATATCTGTCGCTGGGCGCCTCTTTTCCGGCCGGGCGACTGTGTGATAAAGATCGGGAAATGATCATATTAAGGGTTGGCGCGTTAAGCCACAGCGCTTATGAGCGTATGCAACACTATCCGTTGGCGATCCTTGCGGGGTGGCGCGATGACGACATCGAGAAAATAGAGCAGGGTGTTGGCATCGACGCCAGAGGAGCGGCCATCTTGCATTTTGTCGATGAATGCGTGCAGCAGGTGAAGGTTTCTGCCGACACGTTTAACGCGGTCAGGCGCTATTATGATGAGGTTCAACTGGCTGAACTGGCATTAATGATTGGGCACTACATGATGACGGCGCGCTTTTTGGAAACGCTGGAAATCGATCTGGACCTACAAGCGACATCCTGGGAAAACATGTCAACGGATTGAGTACGCGCACGACGTGAGCGCGATAAAAAAGCCGATAGCCTGGGGCTATCGGCTTTTAATGCGCAGTGGCGGAGGGTTACGCCGGCAACTGCTGGGCGGTTTTCTCGACCAACGCCAGCAACAGCTTGATGTCTTCCAGCGTCACGATCGGGTTCAGCAGCGTCATCTTCAGGCAGGTTACGCCATCGAACTCGGTTACGCCGACGTTGGCGCGGCCCGATTCCAGCAAGGCGTCACCGATACGCTGGTTGAACAGCGCGACGGCCGCGTCGCCATTCGCCGCCAGCTGCGCCGGACGGTAGCGGAACAGCACGCTGGCCAGCTGCGGCTGCATCACCAGTTCCAGCGATTCCTGATCGGCGATGTAACGCGCCACCTGTTGCGCCAGCGTGACGCCATGATCGATGATCTCGGCGTATTGCTTCTGCCCCAGCGCTTCCAGCCCCATCCACAGCTTCAACGCATCGAAGCGGCGGGTGGTCTGCAGCGATTTGGACACCAGGTTCGGCACGCCTTGCGCTTCGTCGAACTCGGAGTTCAGGTAGGCCGCCTGATAGCGCATCAGCTCGTAGTGGCGCGCGTCTTTCAGCAGGAAGGCGCCGCAGCTGATGGTCTGGAAGAACTGCTTATGGAAGTCCAGGGTGATGGAGTCCACCAGCTCCAGGCCGTCCAGGTAGTCGCGGTACTGCTCGGAAAGCAGCAGCGCGCCGCCCCAGGCCGCATCCACGTGCACCCAAATCTGCTGCTCCGCCGCCAGCCGTGCGATGTCGCGCAGCGGGTCAATGGCACCGGCGTCGGTGGTGCCGGCGGTGGCGACGATCGCCATCACCTGCTCGCCGTTGGCCTTGGCCTGCGCCAGTTTTTCCGCCAGATCGTTCACGTCCATGCGGGCGAAGCGATCGGTTTTTACCAGGGTGACGGACTGATAGCCGAGGCCCATCAGCGCCATGTTCTTCTGCACCGAGAAGTGGGCGTTTTCAGAACAGAACACTTTCAACTTGCGCAGATCGCCCACCAGACCGTCCTGCTGCACGGAGTGGCCCTGACGCGCGAAGAATGCATCGCGCGCCAGCATCAGCCCCATCAGGTTGCTCTGGGTGCCGCCGCTGGTGAACACCCCGGCGTCGCCGGGCTGGTAACCGACCTGGGCGCGCAGCCACTCAATCAATTTCATTTCGATCAGCGTGGCCGACGGGCTCTGATCCCAGGAGTCCATGCTTTGGTTGGTGGCGTTGATCAGCACTTCGGCGGCCTGGCTAATCACCAGGCTCGGGCAGTGCAGGTGCGCCACGCATTGCGGGTGGTGCACCGACAGACTGTCTTTCAAAAAATACTCGATGGCGCGCTCGATCGCCGCCTGGTTGCCCAGGCCTTGCGGGGTAAAGTCGAGCTTGATGCGCTCGCGCAGTTCGGCAACGCTTTTGCCCTGATACATCTCGGGCTGTTGCAGCCACTGCACGACGGCTTCACTGCTCTGCGCAATCGCCTGGCGGTAAGCCTCGGCGCTGTGCGCCGAGGAAGCCAGAATCGGGTTTAACTTGGACATCGCGGTCATTCGCTCCAATCAGACTGGCTTGACGCCGGCGGCCAGCAGCGCCTGCTCAAATTTATCCAGGAAAATACCCAGCTCATCATTGGTGATCAGCAGGGAAGGCAGCAGGCGCAGCACGCAGCCGTTGCGCCCGCCGCGCTCCAGGATCAGACCGGATTCGAAGCATTTCTTCTGCAGCAGCGCGGACAGCTCGCCATCGGCCGGGTAGCAGCCCATGTGATCCTGCGCTTCGTTCGGCTTGACGATCTCGATGCCGATCATCAGGCCCAGACCGCGGACGTGACCGATCACCGGATAACGTTTCTGCAGCTCGGCCAGTTTGCCTTTCAGCCACTCGCCCTGAGCGGCCACTTTGTCGGCGACCTTATGCTCTTTCAGGTACTGCAGGGTGGTCAGGCCGGTGGCCATCGCCAGCTGGTTGCCGCGGAAGGTGCCGGTGTGGTGGCCCGGTTCCCAGGCGTCGAACTCTTTTTTGATGCCCAGCACCGCGAGCGGCAAGCCGCCGCCGACCGCTTTCGACATCACGATGATGTCTGGCTCGATGCCCGCGTGTTCGAAGGCGAACAGCTTGCCCGTACGGGCGAAACCGGCCTGAACTTCGTCGATGATCAGCAGAATGCCGTGTTCCTGCGTCACTTTGCGGATGCGCTGCAGCCACTCGGCCGGCGCCGGGTTAACCCCGCCTTCGCCCTGAACGGCTTCAAGGATCACCGCAGCCGGTTTACGCACGCCGCTTTCCACGTCGTTGATCAGGTTGTCGAAGTAGTAGGTCAGCGCCTTGACGCCGGCTTCGCCGCCGATGCCCAGCGGGCAGCGGTATTCATGCGGATAAGGCATGAACTGCACTTCCGGCATCATGCCGTTGATCGCCGCCTTCGGCGACAGGTTGCCGGTGACCGACAGCGCGCCGTGGGTCATGCCGTGATAACCGCCGGAGAAACTGATCACGCCGGAACGGCCGGTGTGCTTTTTCGCCAGCTTCAGCGCGGCTTCCACCGCATCGGCGCCGGACGGACCGCAGAACTGCAGGCAATACTCTTTGCCTTCGCCAGGCAACAGAGAGAGCAGGTAATCGGAGAAACGATCTTTCAACGGGGTCGTGAGATCGAGAGTATGTAACGGCAAGCCGCTGGTAATGACATTTTGGATGCTTTGCAGGACGTCGGGGTGATTATGTCCAAGAGCCAACGTTCCCGCCCCGGCCAGGCAATCAAGATATTGATTATTCTCAACATCAGTGATCCAAACGCCCTGGGCTTTCGCAATTGCCAACGGCAGTTTGCGCGGATAACTCCTAACATTCGACTCAAATTCGGCTTGACGCGCCAAATAGGTTTCATTGTTTCCGTTTAATGAGTTTGCAACTAAAGTATCAATACGGACTTTATCCGTCATCATATCTCTCCTACAACCGAAGGTCTCAACACGCAACGATTGAATTAATGAATTAGAAAAGTAACTGCCTTGTGAAAAGCGCGACCAATATATGGCTTTTTCGCCTGGGACTCAATAGCCGATTTTGTTTTGAATTGTTTAGTTTTTTCTTAGGCTCATCAATATGTTGTTGATTTGTTGACCGTTGGTTTTGCCAGCAGAAAACAACATTTCCTTAACATTGCGTAAAAATCCCTTTCTGCTTTCCTTTGTCCGCCTCTTTAATGCATTTATTATTAAGGTGAATTTCCGATTAATAACATAAATAGAAAATAGCGGCTTATTTTCATCTATTCACCACCTTAAGTCCTATAGCGGTTATATACACAAAATTTGTGATGAATATAAGTCATCGAGCGTTAAAAGCGCGGTATCCAGAGTGGTGATTTCTTGCAGATTTTACGTAGCGCGATCGAAAAAGCGGAATTTTTGTGCGGCGCCGGCGAGTCTGCCGGCGCCGTGGTCATTAACGTTGCCGTAACCAGACGCGATAGCGCCGCAGAGTGCGGCGGGTGCGCCATCTATCGATGAGCAGCGACCACAGTGGGGAGTAACGCACGTTGCGCGTCCGATCGCGGCTCAGGGCGTGCATGCGGCGCTTGATCAGCGCCATGCGGGCGAGCAGCGTCAGCGTTTTGTCGCGCCATTTTACCGGCGCGGGCAGTGCATGAGGGGCTTCGCCGGTTTGCCAGCGGTGCGGCAGATCGGGAATTTCCGCCATGGCGGTGGCGATGCCGACTACCGCGACGCCGCTGTTCAGCACCTGTTGCGCCACCGACGGGCGGGCGATGCCGCCGGTGGTCATCACCGGCATGCGGGCTACTGCGGCGAGATCGCGGGCGAAGGTCAGAAAATAGGCTTCGCGCGCCAGGGTGCTGTCGTCCGCCGCTTCGCCCTGCATCGCCGGGCTTTCATAACTCCCGCCCGATAGCTCCACCAGATCGACCGGCAGTTCGTTGAGCATCAACAATACCTGTCGGGCCTCGTTCGGCGAAAAGCCGCCGCGCTGAAAATCGGCGGAGTTCAGTTTGACCGCCACGCAAAAGCCTGGCGAGACACGCTGGCGCACCGCGCTCACCACCTCCAGCAGCAGGCGGGCGCGATTCGCCAGCTCGCCCCCCCAACGATCGCTGCGCTGGTTGGACAACGGCGACAAGAACTGGGAGATGAGGTAGCCGTGCGCCGCATGGATCTGCACGCCGGTAAACCCGGCCTGTTCGGCGGCGTGCGCGCTGGCGGCGAAGCGGGCGATCACCTCGGCAATCTGCGCTTCGCTCATGGCCTGCGGCGGGGCAAACTGCTTGCTGTACTTGCCCATCGCCATTGGGATGGCGGAGGGCGCCCAGGCGTTGCCGCCCATGTTGGCCATCACCTGACGGCCCGGGTGGCTGAGCTGCATCCATACCTGCGCGCCTTCCTGGCGCGCGGCCTTGGCCCAGGTTTCAAACGGGGCGAGCGGCGTATCCTGTTCCAGCACCACGCCGCCGGGGCCGGTCATGGCGCGGCCGTCGATCATCACGTTGCCGGTGATGATGAGGCCGGCGCCGCCGATACCCCAGTGGCGATACAGACGCCATAGCGCGGGGCCGGGCAGTTGGCCTTCATCGGCCAGATTTTCTTCCAACGCGGCCTTGGCCAGACGGTTGGGTAAGCGGCTGCCGTTGGGCAGAATCAGCGGGGTAAACATCGGGTACGTTCCTGTCGCAGGGTGAATGGCGCTATACTAGGTTTAAAGTTAACTTTAAGGTCAATAGGGCATGAAAATCGGAGAGTTGGCGGAGCGCGCCGGCATGGCCGCCTCGGCGATACGTTACTACGAACAGCAGGGTCTGCTGCCCAAAGCGGTGCGCGGCGTCAACGGTTATCGGGTGTATAGCGAAAGCGCGCTGGAGCGGCTGCACCTGATCCAAATCGGCCAGAATCTGGGGTTTTCGCTGCAGGCGATCCGCGGGGTATTGGCGCTGCAGGGCAGCGCTTATGAGGATGGGTTGATACAGGGCGTCGACAGCCGGCTGGCGGAGATCGAGCGGATGATGGCGACGCTGAACGAGCAGCGTGAGACGTTGATGGCGACGCGGCGTATTCTGTTGGAATCCGGCGTGGCGGGATTATGCCGCGCAAAAAATGAAAAACAGGCCGGTGCGTGGCCGGCCTGCAAAGATTAACGGCGTTTAAAGGCGGCGCGCCCGGCATATACCGCCGCGGTGCCCAATTGCTCCTCAATGCGCATCAGCTGATTGTATTTTTCGATGCGCTCGCCGCGGCACGGCGCGCCGGTTTTCAAATGGCCGGCTCGCATCGCAACCGTCATATCGGCGATAAAGCTGTCGACGGTTTCGCCGCTGCGGTGCGAGATAAAGGCGCCCCAGCCGTTTGCCTGGCAAAGCTGCACGGCGGCGAAAGTTTCGCTCAGCGTGCCGATCTGGTTCAATTTGATCAGCGCCGCATTGGCCAACCGTTCATCAATCCCGCGCTGGATGTATTTCACGTTGGTGACGAACAGATCGTCGCCAACCAGTTCCACCCGATCGCCCAGGGTGTCGCTGAGAATGCGCCAGCCGGCCCAATCGTCCTCGGCCAAACCGTCTTCAATCAGCACGATGGGAAAATCCTGCACCAGCCGCTGGTAATAGGCCGTCATCTGTTCGGCATCCAGTTCAGCGTTTTCGCTGCGCAGGCGGTATTTGCCGTTGGCATAGAATTCACTTGAGGCCGGGTCCATGCAAATGGCGATATCGTCTCCCGGTTGATAACCGGCTTTCTCTATCGCCTGCACGATCAGCTCCAGCGGTTGCCGGTTCGAGGCAACCGCCGGCGCGAAACCGCCTTCGTCGCCGACGCCGACCGACAGGCCTTGTTCCAACAGGATTTGGCGCAGCGCCTGATAGACTTCACTGCCCCAGCGCACGGCCTCGCGCAGCGATGGCGCGCCCTGCGGGGCTATCATAAACTCCTGAAAGTCCGCCCCTTGCCAACGGGCGTGCACGCCGCCGTTGATGATATTCATGCAGGGCACCGGCAGCAGGTTGGCGCCGATGCCGCCCAGATAACGATACAGCGGCAGTTGCGACAATTGCGCCGCGAGGCGGGCGGCGGCCAGAGAAACGCCGAGCAGGGCGTTGGCCCCCAATCGGCTCTTGTTCTCGCTGCCGTCCAGCGCGATCAGCCGGCGGTCAATCTCCTCTTGTTGGCGCACATCCACCCCGCGCAGCGCCTCATTGATCGCCGTTTTGACGCTGTGCACCGCCTCCAGTACGCCTCTGCCGCCGAAACGGTGCGGATCGCCGTCGCGGTGCTCCACCGCCTCGCGTGAACCGGTGCTGGCGCCGGAGGGAACCGAAGCCCGTGCCACGACGCCCGCCGCGCTCATTTCGACTTCGACGGTCGGGTTGCCGCGCGAATCCAGGATTTCTCTGGCGGTTACGTTTTCAATCTCATAGCTCATGGATGATCACCTCATTCTAGGGAGTGGGCACGTGCTTTATCAGCACGTCGATCGACAAATGGTTAATGAACTCGAAGCCGAAGGAGGCAAAGACGCCGAACGGACGGTTCTGATGGCCGAGCAGCAACAGATCGACCCCTTCGCGGGCAATCAGGGCTTCGACGTCTTTGAAGCGATGGATGCTGACAATTGCGCGCACCTCCAGGGGGATTGAGCAGTCTTCCACCAGACGGCTGAGCATGGCTTTGGCGGCGATCACCTCGCTGGACTGGCGATCTTTGGTCAGCGAATCGCTGAGGTAGTCCAGCTCGGCATAGTCGGCGCTGATGTGCGCCACGGTAATGCGCGTATTCATCTGCTGATTGAGGCGTTCGGCATGACGCAACAGCAGCCGGCCGTCGCGTTCATCCTGCACCAGCAGTAAAGCATGTTGGTAGAGCGGCATGACTTATCTCCCTGCGTTAGCGATCTGGCGGGTTAACCACGGTAAAACCTCTTTTTTCCGGCTCGTCATGCCGGGCAGCGACACCTGACGAATGTCGAGCACCCGGTTCGGCGAGAAATACAGGGTGGAGCGACGGCAGGTGATATCGGTGACCAATAGCGCGGCCATCGCCAGCCCGGCTTCCTGCTTCGCGTGTTCAAGCGCCTGTTGCAGCGCGGGCAACAGCGGATCGATGTCGCTCATGGCCCGCACTTCTATCTGCGACAGCAGCAGCGAGACGCTATGGATGCGATAATTCTTGGCGTCGCGCTGCAGCAACTGCGCGGCGGATTGCCCCGAAAGATCGGTTTTGGCGGCCAGCAGTCCGGCGGTGAAGGCGTCATAGTCAACGTGAGAAATTGCGCGCAACCGCGAGACCGCCAGCCGATCCAGTTCGGTGGTGGTCGGCGCGCTCAGCGCGACGGTATCGCTCAAAATCGCGCCCAGCAGCAGCGTGGCCTGGGCGGAAGAAAGCGGCATCGGCCTTTCCGCCGCCAGGATCTGCAGGATCACGGTGGCGCAACAGCCGACGGCGCGAACCCAGACATCGGGCGGGTTGCGGGTGATTAACGTGCCCAGCCGGTGATGGTCGATAACGCCGACCACATCGCTGTCGGGCAATGAGGCCGGCCCTTGTTCGACGTCGGTAAAATCGACCAGCCAGACTTTACGGTCACGGAGATCGCCTTTCAGCAGCGGAGGCGCTTGTACGCCGGCGGCGGCCAGTATGTAGCGGGTTTCCGGCGTCAGTTCGCCAAGGCGGAAAGCGACGGCCGGTTTGCCGAGGTGATTGAGCCAGTCCGCGACCACCAGCGCGCTGCAGATGCTGTCGCTGTCGGGATTTTTATGGCCGAAAACGTACAGCGGCATTTCCCGCACGGTGAGATCAGGCTGGGGCGGAAAAGGGGTAAAACGTGAGGTTTCATTCATAGCGACTCCTGACATACCTGCCTAAAAAATAAAGCGAAGTTGTATATCAGGCGTCATCATCCGGTTCGAGCGAACGCGGCGGTTGGGAAAGGTGGAACACCATCACCTTGTGAGCGACTGTAGCGCAGCGCGGTGGCAAACGCAACGCCCGGCAAAGCTGGCGAGAATGCGCAATCGGATTGATACTGAGTGAGTCTATGATGGACAAGGATATTTGCCGCTAACCGACGAAAACGCTGAACGGACTCACGCCGGCTATGCCGGGTCCGTCGGTGACACATTGGGAGACAACATGCTCGAACCCTGCTTCCCCGAAAACGAAGCTGAACGCCTGTCGGTATTGAATTCGCTGAACGTGCTGGATTCAAACTCGGTGGAGAAACTGGATCGCATCACGCGGCTGGCGGCGAAATACTTCGGCGTGACCATCGCGTTGGTGTCATTGATCGACCGGGATCGTCAATGGTTTTTATCGCGTTACGGTCTGGATGCCCGGGAAACGCCGCGCAATATCTCGTTTTGCGGCCATGCTATCTTGCAACGCGAAGCGCTGGTGGTGCCCGATACCGCCAACGATCCGCGCTTTTTTGATAATCCGCTGGTGATTGGCGGACCGCGGATCGGTTTCTACGTTGGGCAACCGCTGCTGTCGCTCGACGGGTTGCCGCTCGGCACCCTGTGCATTATCGACAGCCAGCCGCAGCCGTTTTCCCCGGAACAACTGGCCGACCTGCACGACTTCGCCGCCGTGGTGGAGGAGTATTTGCAGAGCATTGAACGCCACGTCTATACCGAAAACCTGAAGTCCAATCTGCAACGCTCGGAAGCCCTGTTCGAACAGACCTTCGCCCAGGCGGCGGTAGGGATGGCGCTGGTGTCGCTGCAGGGGTATTGGCTGCGGGTCAATCCGCGCATCTGCGAAATGTTGCGCTATTCCGAGCGCGAGCTGATGGATCGCACCTTTCAGGACATTACCTATCCGCTCGATCTCAACACCGATCTGGAAAAACTGCAGCAGCTGCTGAGAAACGAGATCAGCACTTACTCGCTGGAAAAACGTTATTTCCGCGCCGACGGCTCGATCGTCTGGGTGCAGCTGACGGTGGCGTTAAATCGGCTGCCTAACGGCAAACCGGATCATTTCATCTCGGTTATCGTCGATATCAGCGAGCGCAAGGCGGCGGAGGCCGATCTGTTCGCTCTGCAACACGAGCTGGAACAACGCGTTGAAATCCGCACGCGGGAGCTGAACGTGGTCGTCAAGAAACTCAACGAAGAGATTGAAACCCGGGTGCTCGCCGAATATCAGCTCAGCGCGGAGAAGGAACGCCTGCGCGCCATTACTGACAATATGCCGGCGTTGATCAGCCAGATCGACGGCAATGAACGCTACCTGTTCGCCAACAGCGCCTACAAAACCTGGTTTGGCCTGGAAGAAAGCCGCCTCAGAGGAATGACGGTGCGCGATTTTATGGGGGAGAACGTTTATCAGATAGCGAAACCGATGATAGACAGGGCCTTGGCGGGGGAAATGGTGAGCTTTGAAAATGAGCTCCAGACCCAAAAGGGACTGCTGATGATCCACACCACGCTGGTGCCGTGCGAAACGCAGGGGTTTTACATTCTGTCCATGGACATTACCGAGTTGAAGCGGCTGCAGCAGCGGCTGGAATATGACGCAACCCATGACATGCTGACTGGATTGACCAATCGACGCGCGTTTCTGCGCCGGTTGTCGGGCACGCTGCAGGCCTGTTGCCATCAGCGGCAGATGGCGCTGTTGTTTATCGATCTCGACGGGTTCAAAACCCTTAACGACAGCTATGGTCATGACTTCGGCGACGCGATCCTGAAGACATTCGCCACATTGCTCAGCGCCTGCGCAGGCGAGCACCACAGCGTCTCGCGCCTGGCCGGTGACGAGTTCACGGTGATCCTGTGGCCGTTGACGGATCCGCGGCGCGAGGTCAGCGAATTTTGCGAAAACGTGTTGGCGCAACTGGCCAAAATTACGCAGATCGGGCCGCAGAAGGTACGGCTTTCCGCCAGCATCGGCGCGGCCATTTCTCCACGCGGCGATGTGACGGAGGAGATGCTGTTGACCCGTGCCGACGGCGCGATGTATCAGGCGAAATCGGCCGGAAAGGGCACTTATGCCATCTGCGAGCTGTGAGCGTGCAACGGTGGCGGTCTCAGGGTAAGCTGTTTTTCTTTTCCTGTGAGCAGAACTCCGGATTAATTGCATGGCGTCCAATCATCAACATACAGACTGGCTCGAACTGCGGCGCGATGACGAAACGGGTATTGAGAGCGTCAACGCCCACTTTCAGGGGCATGCCTACGATCCTCACGATCATGATGAAATGCTGGTGGGCGTCACGCAGCAGGGCTTGCAGCGTTTCAATTGCCACCGCTCGCTGCACACCAGCCGGCCGGGGCGCGCCATGCTGATCGAGCCGGGCGCGGTGCACGATGGCCATGCGCCGCAGGCCGAAGGGTTTACCTATGCGATGCTTTATCTGCCGCAGCGCTGGGTCTCCGACGCGATGCAGCGCCGCGGATTGGGGGACGCTTCAGTGCTGGAAGGCGCCTTCCACAGCACGTTGACCGACGATCCGATGCTGGCGACCGCGATACAACAGGCTTTTTTTGCGTTGCATCAGAGGGAAGGCCGGCTGGCGCGCGATCAAAGCCTGGACCAACTGCTGACGCTTTTGGCGCGGCATATACGCGTCAGGCCAACGTCCCAACGCGATGACGCTTTGATTGAGATGAATCGTTTACGGGACTACTTGCACGAGCACATGGCGGATAATCCCAGTCTGGAGGAACTTGCGCTTCAGTGCGGCCTGGATCGTTTCCGTCTGACTCGCCAATTCACCCGCGCTTTCGGCCAGTCGCCGCATGCTTACCTGATCCGGCTGAGGCTGCGTGCCGCGCGACTGTTACTGGCGCAGGGGGAAGAGCCGGCGCAGGTCGCCATGCGGGTAGGCTTTGCCGACCAAAGTCATTTGGGCCGCTGGTTCCGGCGCGCCTACCGTTTATCGCCGGCGGCCTATCAACGGCAGTGCACAAACGTTCTATACCGCTGACTCGCTCATCGCCGATGATGCGCTTTTAAGAGCACAACGGAGTAGAGCGAAACATGTTTGATACCAAGATAGCGTTTATCGTGCGCGACGATCTGCAAACCTGGCAGCGGCTGAACGTGGTGGCCTTTCTGGCGACGGGCATCGCCGCCGCCGCCCCGGAGATCATCGGCGAATGTTACGTGGATGCGCAAGGCAGACGCTACGGCGGCATTTCCGGGCAGCCGATGCTGATTTTCGCCGCGGATCTGCCGGGCCTGCAAAATGCGCATCGCAAAGGGCTGGAACGGGAATTGACGCTGATCCCCTATGTGCACGCCATGTTCTCGACCGGGCACGATGCAGCCAACCGGCAGGTTTTTCTCGCCGAAGACGCGGACAACCTGGATTTGGTCGGTCTGGCGCTGCGCGGGCCGAAGAAAGCGGTGGATAAGGCGATAAAAGGCCTGACGCTGCACGCCTGAGAAATACTGTTGGCGCGGTGCGCTTTTGCGGCGGGATCCAATAGGCGCTTAGGCCTGGAACGTCTGCAGCCAGGCGGCGAACTTTCTCACGACCTCATCGTCCCGATCGCGCAGCAGCAGGGAATAAACGCCGGTTCGAATCGTCAACGCCGGGAAGGGCGACACCAGCCGACCGGACGACAGATGTTTGGCGCAGAACAGGTAAGGCACGACGGCCAGTCCCAGGCCGTCTTCGGCCGCCTGAATGGCGGCGAAGGTATGGTCGAGCGTCAGCGGCGGCGGCGAGGCGTCCAGCGCCGTCGGATAGGTATTCAACCAGCTGCGCCACAAATCCTCCCGGGCGCGGATGCGAATGGCTGTATGCCCGGCCAGATTGTCTGGCGCACCGATCGGCATGGTGCGCAAATAGCTCTGGCTGCAGACCAGCAGGCTGTCTTCCTGCAAAAAAGGGATCGCCTTCAGCCCTGAGAAGTGCGCGGGGTCGCGCCTGATCGCCAGATCAAACGGCATATTGCGATCGACGGCCCCAGTGGCGGTGGTGATATCAACCGCGACCTCCGGATGAATCTCGTTGAACGTCGCCAGTTTCGGCATCAGCCAGTGCATGGTGAACGTCGGCAGGCTGTGCACCACCAGCCGTTGCCGACCGGCGCTCGCTTTCAGCGCGCTTTCCGCGGCATACAGTTCGCTTATCACCCGAGATGCGGTGCGGGAAAAATTCTCGCCGGCCTGCGTCAGCCGCACGGATTTGTGTCCGCGATAAAACAGCGTGACCCCCAGCTGTGCTTCGAGACTGCGAATATGGCGGCTGACTGCGCCGGTGGTGAGAAACAGCTCATCCGCAGCGGCGCTGAAGCTGCCGAGACGGGCGGCGGCTTCGAAAGCGGACAGGTGCGGCAGGGAGTGGATTTTTTTCATAGGTTGAGTCTAGCTCAACCAAATGAGGGAGGAAAGATCGTTTGTCAGCCGTTGATTTTGCTCACTATGATGAGGCATTTCCTTCTGATTGCTGAGTTTATGATGCGGATCTTTTGGCTATCGGTCATGTGTGTTAATGGCGTTATCCTCACCCTGCGGTTGGCAGGGAGGCGGCGCTGAAATGCGAGCTTTCTTTTTGCTTTGCGTGAGCCGGGCTGGCCTCTGCCTGGGCACCATGATGTTTGCCGGCGCGCTGCCGACCATCAGAAGCGAGTGGCAGCTCGACGCCGCCTCCGCCGGTACGGTGCAGACGGTGTTCAGCCTGACCAACGCCCTGGCGTTGCTGGTGGCTTCCTGGTGGTGTGATTCGCTGGGCGCGCGTCGCGTGTATCTGCTGTTTTCTTGGCTGGGCGCCGGTGCGCTGATGCTGTTCGCCGTGTTTGCCCATTCGTATATCGGTGCGCTGGTGTTGATGGCCTTCGTCGGCCTGACGCAGGGCGGCGCCTATACGCCGGCGCTGCTGTTAGCGATGGGGATGAACGGCCCGGCCCGACGCGGTTACGCCATCGGCATGATCCTGGCGGCCAGTTCGTTGGGGTATTTTCTGTCGGTTTTCATCGCCGGTTGGAGCGCCATGCGCTGGGGCGCCGGCGTGGCGTTTTCCCTGTGCGCCGCCGGTGCGTTACTGGGGGCGCTGGCGGGTTCGTTGGCCCTGGTCGGTTATCAGGAACCGCAACCGCGCACGCTGGGAAGGAAGACGAAACGAGAAAGCTATGCTATCACCTATGCGACCCTGCTGTTGCTGATCGGATATATCGCTCACAGCTGGGAACTGCTCGGTAACTGGGCCTGGGCACCCAGCCTGGTCAGCGAGGCGTTGAGCGTTTTCTCTCTGGATCCGCTCAGCGCAGGATTGATCGTCGCGGCGGTGATCCACCTGGCCGGCATGATCGCCACGCTGATTGTCGGCACCGTTTCCGACTATTTCAATCGTGCATCGGTGTTGATGTTTATGGGCGCCGCGGGCGCGTTGGGATCGCTGCTGATGGGGTGGTCGGCGAACTGGGGGCCAGGCTGGACGCTGCTGTTCGTCAGCATCGGCAGTTTCTTTATTCTCGGCGACTCCGGTGTGCTGTCGGCGGCGATGGCGGACAACGTGCCGCCGCAACAGCTCGGTAGCGTGATGGGCTGGCGATCGTTGCTGGGGTTCGGCATCGGTTCGTTCGCCCCGTTATCCTTTGGCGTCGTGATGGATACCACCCAGAGCTGGGGCACGTCTTATGCCGTGTTGGCCTGCGGCGGCGGGGTAGCCTGCCTGGCGGCAGGGTTGCTTTGGCGACAACATTTGAAATGAGGCACGGGCATCATTAATGAATGAGAAAACATCAGGTTACCGCTCAGCGCGATTTATTGATAATGGAATGTGAAAAGATGGATATCACCGCGATTGCCGCTCAGTTTGGGTTGGATGCCACACAGCCGCCGCTCAGTCTTTATCCCTATGCGCCGGTTTATAAGATAGGGGAACATGTGCTGAAACGTACCCGTCCGACGACGGATGAAGCCCATGCGCTGGCGGCGTATCTCGCCGAGTTGTGTTATCAGGGCGTAGATATCGTAGTGCCGACGGCGTGTCCGCAAGAGATGGAGGGAAGCATGTGGGTGGTTTATCCCTTTATCTCGGGAGAGAAATATGCAGGCCGCGATGAACAGATCGTGGCGGCCGGCAGGCTGCTTGGTCGAATACACGCGCTGTCTCCGACAAACCATAACGCCGGGCTGACGACCTATGACGAGTACGCGCTGACTGAAGAAGACATCTTGGCGGATCTGGATGTGATCGCCGACCATGCGGCTGGGCAGGGGATTACTCTCGATATCACGGCGTTCAAAGCACGCATGCTGCAGATTGCCGAACGGCAGATGGCGCTGAAAGAACAGGCTCTTCCTTGTGTGGCGACGCCCTATGACTTTAAAGCCGATAACTTGGTGTATGTCGCGCCGGATAGGCCGGTGCTGATCGATCCCGATAACGCGCTGTTTTTACCGCGGGTATATGACCTGGCGTTGGCGCTGCTGCTGTTCCACAATACCCTGGCTTCAGCCCCCGGTCGTGTCTTCAGCGTGTGGGAATGGCGACTGTTCTTGGCGGGTTACGGCGAGTCTGTCACGCTGACGGCCGATGAACTGCAGGGCTGGCATCAGGCAGTGGAACATCTGTTTCTCGACGAAGTGCTGTGGCTGATGGCGGACTTTGCCGATGGCTGGCGCGATCCCCGGCAGACGGCGCTGTTCGTCTCGCTGTTCAAGCTGCTGGATAATCTTTCCGACTACGGATTAACACCGTAATGCGCTCAACGTTGCAGCGGTTTTTTGCGCCGTCGGCGAGGCTCTTATATATTTAGTAGCATGCCTGAGGCAGGTTAGGCATGAAACGGCGGTCGATCGGGCCGCTGCAAGTACGACAGTTAATCCGTTCGCCAAGAGGCTGCGAGCCTGTGCTTTCGGTAGGGACAGCCGCCAATCGTTTTTACGGCGACCGAAGGCGGAGCAGCTACTCACCGGTCACGAGGACACTTACCATGCATAAGAGAACACTGGCGTCACTGCATTACGAAAACATGCCTTACGATGGGGTACACTTTCACATTTTGAAACGGGAGACGCCTGGCCATACGGCGTTGCTGAAGCTGGATGCGGGCAGCCGGCAACCGGCGCGTTTTCACCCGGGCTGGGTGAAACTGATGGTGCTGAGCGGTGAACTGAAGGTTGACGATCAGACGTTGCAACCCCATGAGATGTTGATCATTCCTGCCAATACCGCTTATACGGTACAGGCCATCACGGAAGTGATTTGTCTGGCGATTTCCGAGCTGGACGGCGCCGAGTTGGCCCGTTGATGAGATAACCACGTTGGATGGAGGAGAGCCTAGGCGCTCTCCCTATCCCTTCAGCATTAAGCCGCCCCCCAGGCCGAGCTACCTGCTGATTGATGCATACACCTCCTGATTTATGCCACCGCGCTTTCCCTCTCCATCACTTTCGGCCGCGTCGCCCCCGCAACGAGCCGCCATCGCGCAGCGCATGCGCAACGTCATCGCCTCCGTTTTACGCAGAACGATGAAATTTTGGTGTAAATAGTGAGTTTCTTCGCATAAGGCCCCTGGTGTGGCTTGCGAGAACGTCACTATATGGAGGATCATGCGGTCCCTCTATCAAATAAAAGACATTCGCGTTATCAAAAGGGACAAACGATCATGGGATTCGAAGTCGACAACGCCGAAACGAAACGCATCGACCTCAGCAGCCACGAAAATTCCTCGTTCGAGGTGACGGGGCTGGTGAAACACTATCCGGCGGGCTTCGTCATTCCTTACCACTCGCATAAACGCTGTCATTTGCTCTATTCGCAACAGGGCGTTATGGCGGTCGAGGCGAGCAGCGGGCGCTGGATCGTGCCGCCCACCACCGCGGTTTGGTTGCGGCCGGGGGTAGAACATCAGATCGTCATGCAGAGCAACATCTGCGTTTACGGGATTTTGGTCGATGAAATCACCGCCGCGCGTTTGCCGCTGCGCGACGGCGTATTACAGGTTTCACCGCTGTTGCGAGAACTGATCGCCCAGTTGGCGACGCTGGCGCCTGAAGGGGCGGAGACCAAACGCAATGCGCTGCTGAGAGCGTTGTTCCTGGAGGAACTGAGCCTGCAGCCGCAGCTGGCGCTGCATCTGCCTTGGCCGGCAGAGGCGAGAATGGCCGAAATTTGCCGGCAGTTGGTCATCACACCGGCCGACGAACGCGGTATTGAGGCCTGGGCCGATTCACTGTCGATCAGCGTAAAGACCTTTCAACGTCATTTCAGTCAACAAACCGGCATCACCTTCGGCCAGTGGAAACAACGTCTGCGGCTGCTGTCGTCCATTCCGCTGCTACTGGCCGGCAACTCGATCATCCACGCCGCCTTCGAAAGCGGTTACGAGAGTCACAGCGCCTATTCGGTGGCGTTCAAAAAATTGTTTGGCGTTTCGCCTTCGCGCTTTACGCTATAGCCTTATGGCAGGAGCCGCTTGGAGATCGTTGTTGCTTGCACTCAAGTGAGCATCGACTGCTGAGCGAAGATACCCGCCATCGCGCCTTGCCATGTCGCCGTGGTGGCTGAGGGGATGCCGGCGTTGGCAAGGTCACCGGCGGCATAGATGCCTGGCATACTGGTTTCGTGGCGCTCATCGGTCTTAAGGACGATGCCGGTTGGCGTATTGAGCGTGGCGAGGCCCAGTGCGTCATGAAGGTGTGTGGACGGCCTGGTAAGCGGATGTGCGAAGAGAATATCGACTGCGACATCGGTGCCGGTATCGATCTTGATGGTGGCAATCTGGCTCCCGTGACGTGCGATTTCGGCGATCCGACCATCAACGAGAGGGACCTGACGGGCCGCCAGTTCGGTCCGTATGTCGGGAGGGATGTCGTGTCCATTGCTGAAGACAGTCAACCTGTCGGTCCAGTCGTGAAACAGCCTGACCTGATTCATCGACTGCGCTCCAGACCAGACGAGGCCCCAATGCTGGTCAGCAACTTCGAAGCCATCGCAATAGGGGCATGGGATGACGGATGTGCCCCAGCCTTCAGCAAAGCCAGGAATGTCAGGCATCTGGTCAACAACGCCATAGCTCAGGATCAGGCGGCGCGCACGTAGGGTTTCAGTATCGCCAGTGAGGACGGAGAAATTGTCGATAGTACCGGAGATGCTGTCCGCGCGGGCATTAACCATCTTGATGGCAGGGTAGCGCGCGAGTTGCTGCCGCGCCGCGGCCAGGATCTCGGACGGTGGTTTGTCATCGTGGCCGAGCACACCGTGTGAACGGTTAGCGAAGCGGTTGCGCTGAAGGCCGGTATCGAGAACGGTGACCGTGCGACGGGCACGGCCAAGCTGCAGGGCTGCGGCGAGACCGGCAAAGCTGCCGCCGATGATGATGACGTCATTATTCATGGTGAGATGTTCCGTTTTGTTGATTCAGTGGAGTGCCCGGGGTCGCTGTATCATCCGGCGAAAAATCTGTCAGAGCGCAAGTGTATTTAGGGTTGTGACCATATTACAAGACGGTCACTCGTTGTCAACCGAGCTTCATTGGGCTAAGATGGGAAAATGACTAAACAGATGAATGAAACTCCTTCCAGGGGACCTTCCGACCACAGTGTCCGCGATCAGGTCGTTGAGGCGGCCACTGAGCATTTCGGTCACTATGGCTACGAAAAAACAACGGTTTCCGACCTCGCCAAAGCAATTGGTTTTTCAAAAGCTTATATCTATAAATTTTTCGATTCCAAGCAGGCGATTGGAGAAGTGATCTGCGCTAATCGGCTGGCGATCATAAGGGACATTGTCAACGCAGCGATTGCGGATGCGCCGACAGCCGCAGAGAAAATAAGGCGATTATTCAAGGCATTGTCAGAATCTGGCTGCGATTTGTTTTTTCATGACCGTAAGTTGCACGATATTGCGGCCGTTGCTGTGCGTGACAAATGGCCCTCAGCACAAGCTCATGAGCAGCACCTGCGGCAGCTCATTGAGCAGATCATTGTTGAAGGGCGCCAGGCAGGTGAGTTTGAAAGAAAAACGCCACTGGACGAGGCGGCGGATGCAATTTTTATGGTCATGCGTCCCTATATCAGCCCGGTTCAGCTGCAATATAATTTGGAAACCGTTCAAGCAGCGGCGGTATTGCTGCCATCACTGATCCTGAGAAGTTTGTCACCCTGACATTGTGACCATTGACAATAATGGTCACAAGTATAAGTATGGGTTCCTGTCCTGTTTAATTCATTAAGGGAACCCATGCTCGGACTTAAACCTGTTACCTTTGCTGTCTGTCTGTTGCCGTTTGCCCTTGTGGCCTGCGGTGAGGCTTCCGATAACAGCGATCCACGCAGTCTGCCACCTCTGGTCAGGTCTGCCGCAGCGATCAATGCAACCGACTTTTCCCGTGCTTTTACGGGGGTGGTTGTTGCACGAATTCAGAGCGATCTTGGTTTCAGGGTTCAAGGCAAAATCCTGGAACGTCTCGTCGATACCGGTCAGGCCGTGAAACGTGGTCAGCCGTTAATGCGTCTGGACCCGGTTGATCTGAGCCTACAGGCTCAGGCTCAGCAACAGGCCGTCGCCGCAGCAAAAGCGCGAGCCCGACAGACAGCGGATGATGAATCGCGTTATCGCGGTCTGGTCACCACAGGCGCTGTGTCGGCATCCGCTTACGATCAGGTTAAGGCTGCCGCAGAGACGGCCAGGGCTGACCTCAGTGCCGCCAAGGCGCAGGCGAATGTGGCGCAAAACGCCATGGGCTATGCAGTCCTGGTCGCTGACGCCGACGGAGTGGTGATGGATACGCTGGCCGAACCTGGTCAGGTGGTCAGTGCCGGACAGCCAGTTATCAGGCTGGCGAGGGCAGGACAACGCGAAGCGGTCGTCCAGTTGCCTGAGACGCTGCGCCCGGTAATTGGAAGCGTGGCACAGGCCTCTCTGTACGGCAGCGATACACCCTCTGTTTCTGCGAAGCTACGGTTACTCTCTGATGCAGCCGATCCGCTGACGCGCACGTTTGAAGCAAGGTACGTGCTCGACGGTCCATTGTCTGGTGCCCCTCTGGGGGCCACTGTCACCATCCATATTGCGCAGGACAGAGCATCGCAGCCGTTGCTGCAGGTGCCTTTAGCGGCTGTTTTTGACGCGGGTAAAGGCCCGGGGGTCTGGAGCATTTCAGGAAATCCCGCCAGAGTGACATGGCGGTCCGTGCAGGTCGTGAGCCTCGGGGATGATGCAGCAAGCGTCGCCGGCAGCCTTAAGCCTGGCGAACAGGTCGTGGCGCTGGGCGCTCATCTACTGCATGATGGTGAAACAGTCCGGCTGGCGAAGCAGAGCGATATCCGTGTCGCCGGGAGTCGTCCATGAGTCGCGGACGTTTCAATCTTTCCGCGCTCGCCGTCCGCGAGCGCTCCGTTACGCTGTTTCTTATCCTGTTGATCACCGTTGCCGGTATTCTCTCGTTCCTTGGGCTGGGGCGTGCAGAAGACCCGCCTTTTACGGTCAAGCAGATGACCATCATTTCCGCCTGGCCTGGAGCAACGGCTAAGGAAATGCAGGATCAGGTGGCCGAACCGCTGGAGAAGCGTCTCCAGGAGCTCAAGTGGTATGACCGCACAGAGACCTACACGCGTCCCGGTCTGGCTTTTACCATGCTGTCATTGCTGGACAGCACTCCCCCCTCAGAGGTCCAGGAAGAGTTCTATCAGGCACGCAAAAAACTCAGCGACGAGGCTAAAAATTTGCCGGCAGGGGTGTCTGGACCGATGGTCAACGATGAGTTTTCGGATGTCACGTTTGCGCTCTTTGCGCTGAAGGCAAAAGGAGAGCCACAGCGGCTACTGGTGCGCGATGCCGAGTCATTACGCCAGCGCTTATTACATGTTCCCGGGGTAAAAAAGGTCAATATTATCGGTGAGCAGGCCGAGCGGATATTTGTCTCATTTTCACATGACCGTCTGGCAACCCTGGGGGTCTCTGCCCAGGATATCTTTGCAGCCTTGAACAACCAGAACGTGCTGACACCTGCGGGCTCGATAGATACCCGTGGTCCGCAGGTTTTTATCCGTCTGGATGGGGCTTTTGACACACTGGAAAAAATTCGTGAAACGCCGATTGTGGTGCAAGGGAGGACGCTGAAGCTTTCCGATGTGGCGACGGTCGAGCGTGGCTACGAAGATCCGGCGACCTTTATGGTGCGTAATCAGGGCGAACCTGCACTTCTGCTGGGTATCGTGATGCGTGAGGGTTGGAATGGTCTGGAGCTGGGTAAAGCGCTGGATAAGGAAGCCGCCAGCATCAATGCGGACATGCCACTCGGCATGACATTCGTAAAAGTCACCGATCAGTCAGTTAACATCAGTTCCGCCGTAGATGAGTTCATGATCAAATTTTTCGTCGCGTTGCTGGTCGTGATGGTGGTCTGCTTTCTCAGTATGGGTTGGCGTGTGGGTGTGGTGGTCGCTGCTGCTGTGCCCCTGACGCTGGCTGTCGTCTTTGTGGTCATGGAGGCGTCAGGTAAAAACTTCGACCGTATTACCCTGGGCTCGCTCATCCTGGCCCTGGGGTTGTTGGTGGATGACGCCATCATTGCCATTGAAATGATGGTGGTGAAAATGGAGGAGGGGTACGACCGAATCAAAGCCTCAGCCTATGCATGGAGCCACACTGCTGCGCCGATGCTGGCGGGCACCCTGGTGACGGCCGTTGGCTTTATGCCCAACGGTTTTGCACAATCCACGGCGGGTGAATATACCAGCAATATGTTCTGGATTGTGGGAATTGCATTGATTGCTTCCTGGGTGGTGGCAGTGGTGTTTACCCCTTACCTTGGGGTGAAAATGCTGCCGGATATCAAAACGGTTCAAGGGGGGCACACAGCTATCTACAACACCCGCCGCTACAACCGTTTTCGTCAGTTGCTGGCGCGGGTCATCGCGCGAAAATGGCTGGTCGCGGCTTCTGTCGTCGCGGTATTCACCGTTGCGGTTCTCGGCATGGCGCTGGTGAAAAAACAGTTTTTCCCGACGTCTGACCGGCCAGAGGTCCTTGTGGACGTCCAGATGCCATATGGCACGTCCATTGAACAGACCAGCGCCGCCGTGACGAAAATTGAGGACTGGCTGAAGCACCAGAAAGAAGCAAAAATCGTGACGGCTTATATCGGGCAAGGGGCACCACGTTTTTATCTCGCCATGGCACCGGAGCTACCCGATCCCTCTTTTGCGAAAATTGTTATCCTGACGGACAATGAGGGATCCCGTGAGGCGCTCAAGTTCCGTCTTCGCCAGGCTGCGGCTGATGGACTGGCTCCTGAGGCGCGAGTTCGCGTGACCCAACTGGTGTTTGGCCCCTATTCACCCTATCCGGTTGCCTTCCGTGTGACAGGGTCAGATCCGACTGTATTACGAGGCATCGCGGACAAGGTGAAAATGGTGATGCAGGCCAGCCCGCTGATGAGAACGGTCAACACGGATTGGGGCTCACGCGTGCCAACGCTGCATTTCACCCTGAATCAGGACCGCCTGCAGGCAGTGGGGCTGACGTCAAATGCAGTGGCCCAGCAGCTTCAGTTCTTGCTTTCGGGTGTTCCGGTCACCGCGGTGCGCGAAGATATCCGTTCGGTGCAGGTCGTGGGACGCGCTGCCGGCGATATCAGGCTTGATCCGGAGAAAATAGAGGGTTTCACCCTGATCGGTTCTGCCGGGCAGCGTATTCCGTTATCGCAGGTTGGCGAGGTCGAAGTGCGCATGGAAGACCCGGTCCTGCGACGTCGCGACCGTATGCTAACCATTACCGTGCGAGGCGATATCGCCGAATCCCTTCAGGCACCTGATGTCTCCACTGCGATTTTCAAACAACTGCAGCCCATCATCACAACGCTTCCGAATGGATACCGGGTGGAACAGGCTGGCTCTATTGAGGAGTCAGGGAAAGCGACCCAAGCGATGGTGCCGTTATTCCCTATCATGATAGCCATGACATTGCTGATCATTATCCTTCAGGTGCGTTCGATGTCGGCGATGGTGATGGTCTTTATGACCGCACCGCTGGGGCTGGTCGGTGTGGTGCCAACCTTGCTGCTCTTCAACCAGCCCTTTGGCATCAATGCGCTGGTTGGTTTGATTGCCCTGTCAGGGATCTTGATGCGCAACACGCTGATCCTCATCGGGCAGATTCATCACAACGAGCAGGAAGGGCTTGAACCCTATCATGCGGTCATTGAGGCAACGGTACAGCGCTCCAGGCCTGTACTGCTGACGGCGATGGCGGCCATTCTGGCCTTTATCCCGTTAACCCACTCGGTATTTTGGGGAACCCTGGCCTATACCCTGATAGGCGGGACACTGGGTGGGACCATTATTACGCTGGTGTTCCTGCCTGCTATGTATGCCATCTGGTTCCGGATAAAGAGCCCAACGGCAACCTTGCCAACCGAAAACCATTCCACGTCTGAAGGATTAAAAAATGTCTGAACATAAAGCCGTTCTGATTACCGGCGTTTCATCAGGCATTGGCGGGGCTGCCGCCTTGGCTTTTAAAGCCAGAGGTTGTCAGGTATTTGGTACCGCCAGGTATATCAATGGCGTTGCGCTGACAGAAATGGATGTTCGTCATTTAAGGAGCATGCCTAAGCGGGAGTAAATTCAAGCCGATAGATGTGCCAGTTGTGCAATACGGCGCAACTGGCATGATTTTGATAGTACCGTAAGATATTTTTTCGTTTTCCAAGCGGACCTCGCGCATAGCGCGCTTCTCCTATAGATTGAAGCAACCTAATGACGTATAAAGCAAAGCAGTCAACCTCCGAGGCCGCTTCCCGTGATAAAAATTGTCGTGTATCTGATTATCGCCGTGACGATCGCCATTATTGCGGCAAGAGTCATCTTTCGTTTGCCGGATATTTCGCAGCGTTCGCCGCAGGCGGCGCTGCCGGCGGATCCTACCGCGCTATTGCCGGCACGGGCCGCCGAACAGATGGCGGCACATCCCGGCCTGAGCGGCGTGGTGCCGCTGGTCAGCGGCCACGATGCGTTCGCCAGCCGCCTTGCGCTGGCGCGGATGGCGGAAAGGTCTATCGATGCCCAGTACTATATCTGGCATAACGACACCTCCGGGCAGATCCTGCTGAAAACCTTGTATGACGCCGCCCAGCGCGGCGTGCGCGTGCGGCTGCTCTTGGATGATAACGGCGTCGCCATGGACGAGACCCTGGCGGCGCTGAACGCCCAGAAAAACGTCGAGATCCGTCTGTTCAACCCATCAACCGTGCGCACGCCGAAGTTGGCCGGCTACGCCTTTGACTTTATGCGCATGAACCGGCGCATGCATAACAAGTCTTATATCGTCGACGGCGCTGTGGCGATCATCGGCGGCCGCAACATCGGCGACGAGTATTTCCAGGTCGGCGACGAAAACTATTTCCTCGATCTCGATGTGTTGAGCGTCGGCAACGTGGTGGCGGAAACCGCCGAGGTCTTCGATCGCTACTGGAACAGCGCTTCGGTGTTTGGCGTTGAGCAAATTATCCGAGGCAAAGGCAATCTTTCTGCTTTCCTGACGCAGGCCACCGCGACCGAAAGCAGCGACCGGGCCCGCAAACTGGCGGTGCAGCTGGAAACCAGTGCGGTGCGTTTTCGCGATGGCGCCGTGCAGCCGGAATTCACTCAGGTCGAGCTGGTGGCCGACGATCCGGCGAAAGGGTTGGGTAGGGCTTCGCGCGATCGTTTGATGGTGACGCAGCTCAGCAAGATCATCGGCGGCGTCAACCAGCAATTGGATCTGGTCTCCGCCTATTTCGTGCCGGGCCGGGAAGGGGCAAGCTTTTTTGAATCGCTTGCCAAACAGGGGAAGTCCATCCGCGTGCTGACCAACGCGATGAACACCACCGACGTGCTGGTGGTGCATGCGGGCTATGCCAAATACCGACGTGAGCTGCTGCAGGCGGGCGTGGAGCTGTTCGAGTTGAAATTGCGCGCCGGCCAACCGACGGGGCGCAAGGAGCTTAAACCGCTAGGGCTGTCCGGCGCGGCGCTGCACGCGAAAACCTTCGCCATCGACGATAAGCGGGTGTTTATCGGTTCGTTCAATTTCGATCCGCGCTCGGCGCACCTGAACTGCGAAATGGGATTCTTGATCGACAGCCCGACGTTGGCGGCCGACACCCGTCAACTGTTTGATGGCCCGCTCGAGTATGCCGCCTATCGGCCGACATTGACGCCCAAGGGCAAAATGGTGTGGAACGAAGCCTTCGAAGACGGCCACACCGAGGTGCATCAACAAGAGCCCGGCGCCGGCTGGGTAAAACGCATCGTTCTCACAGTGGCCGGCTGGCTGCCGATCGAGTGGATGTTGTAACGGCGGCGAATGCCGCCGCCACCCGTTGAGTCAACCGTTGCAAGGGAACCTCGCCCGCGATGATTGCGATGAGGCGCGCATCCTCAAACAGGGCGAGGGAGGGCACGGATTTGATGCCGAATGCAGGGGCGAGCGTCGGCGCCTGCGCGACGTCAATGCTGCCGAAGGCGATCTCGTTGGCGTGACGGTGCAGCTGTTCAACGATCCCCTGCATATTCTGGCAGGGGCGGCACCAGGATGCGGAAAAGTAGAGGATGGCCCGCTGCCCCTCGGGTTTGTCCGCGTCATAGAGGAAACGGGTCACCTCATGGGGCTCCGCCAGGTTCGTGATCGTCATGGCAGGCTCCTGACGATCTCCATCCCCATCCAAAACATCGTGACGATTTGTGTGAAAAAGAAAACGAAGCGCCAGGTGGCGACGTTTTCCGTCTGCTCGAAACCGATGTGAACCAGACTCTGCGCCATGCGCGCGCCGAGCAGGACCAGAGACAAGACATTCAGCGTTGTGCTTTCCACCTGAAATACGGCTATCGCCACAACGAGGGCCGTATAAACCGGCAAATTCTCAATGCAGTTGCGATGCGCCGCAATGGCGCGCTGGTAGCCATCGCTGCCCTGCGGTTTGTTCGCTTGCCATTCGCTGACCGTGGCGCGGCCGGTTAAAATTCTGGACCAGCGATAAACGCCGACGGTGCCGAATAGAATCAATAATGTCCAGCCGGCAAACGCCAGCAGCACCAGGGTTGGCATATTCATAACGCATTCTCACTTGTGTAGGGGAAGGCCCGCGGCCTCAGGGAGAGCCAATCGGCTTGAACACAAGGTTATATTAGGATTGCATAAATTAGCAATACCTAATTTAATAAATGCTAATGTAATGCTGTGCCAGCGCCTGAAAGCCGCTATAATGCGGCTGAATGATGACGGGGCGGTGATTGACCATGAATGCAAAAGCTAAGCAGGATCCCTTTTTGATCGACGGAGCGGTTGAAGCCGCCAGGCTGTTGAAAGCGATAGGCAATGAACACCGCTTGCTGGTGCTTTGCCTGCTATTGAAACACGATGAGATTGCCGTGGGGGAGCTACAACAGTTGGTGCCGCTCAGCCAATCGGCGCTGTCGCAGCATCTGGCGAAAATGCGCAATGAAGGTCTGGTAACGTACCGACGCGAAGCGCAAACCCTGTTTTACCGCATCGATGACCCAAACGTGGCGAAAGTGATCGCCACGCTCAGAGAGATTTACGCGCCGAAGTGAACAGGGCGTTTTTGGAAAGAGAAATGATGCAGCGTCTGTCGATATAAATTGGCCGTGTTTTTCGGCAGAGTGATAAAGCAGAGTTTATTGGATGTTATTTTATTGAATTATATTTTTTATATTATTTACCGATAAAGATTACTGGCGTTTTTAATTATTTCCCAAGGCAGTAAAATCGGAAAAAATGACCGATTGGATTATTCTTTTCTGTAGCCACTTCGGCAGAAACCAAAGGATTTTCCGCCATGCGCATGATGAAAGCCGCCGCCTTTATCGAAAAGGGGCGAATAGAACTCATTGAAAAACCTATTCCTTCCCCTGGCCCCAACGATGCCTTGCTCAAAATAACCACGACGACAATCTGCGGCACGGATATTCATATCCTCAAGGGAGAATACACGGTGCCGCGCAGGTTGACCATTGGCCATGAGCCGGTCGGCATTATTGAAAAGTTGGGAAACAATGTTAAAGGCTTCGAAGAAGGGCAGCGGGCATTGGCCGGCGCCATTTGTCCCTCGTTCACGTCTTATGCCTGTCAGGATGGATTTCCCGCCCAGGACGGTTCTTATTTACCCGAATGTCGCTGCCACGGCTATAAAGCCACGGCGGGTTGGCGCTTCGGCAATGTTATCGACGGTGCCCAGGCTGAATATGTACTGGTGCCTGATGCTGAAGCCAATCTGGCGCTCATACCGGACGGTCTGACAGATGAACAGGTGCTGATGTGCCCGGATGTGATGTCTACCGGTTTTAAAGGCGCGGAAAATGCCAACATTAAAATTGGTGACACGGTGGCCATCTTCGCCCAGGGACCGATCGGTTTATGCGCCACTGCGGGCGCTCGCCTGCAGGGCGCCAGCCTGATTATTGCCGTCAGCAGCTCTCCCGAAAAGCTGATGATGGCGGGAAAGATGGGGGCAAACGTCTTGCTGAATTATAAGGAAACCGATGTGATTGATGAAATATTCAAGATTACGGCGGGGCGTGGTGTGGACGCCAGCATCGAGTGTTTGGGGACGCAGGCCACCTTTAATCAGGCGCTGCGTGTCTTAAAACCAGGTGGCACATTGTCCAGCCTTGGCGTCTATAGCGACGATATTCAATTGCCTGTCGAGGCGTTTGCCTATGGGCTGGGCGATCATACGATTCGTACGGCTCTGTGTCCCGGCGGCAAGGAGCGGATGCGCAGAATGATGAACGTCATCCAGCATGGCGGTTTGGATCTCACACCGTTCGTGACGCATCGTTTTCAGCTGGAGAATATTGCCGAGGCTTATCATATGTTCTCTGAAAAGCGCGATGGCGTGATTAAGTTGGCGATAACGCCGTAACTGTGCAACGCAGGATGAATCTGGCGCAGCGACTGCAGCGACCGCAACCGCTGCGCCTGGTGTTACCTGCTTATCGTCTGCTGCAGCGCCTGAACGGAAGAGGCGATGCCGGCATCGACCGACATGGTCAAGTCTTCCATTTCCAGCGACACCCAGTCGTTGTAACCCATCATGCGCACCACCGAGAAGAATTCCTTCCACCACTGCAGATCCCGGCCGCAGCCGACGGCGACATAGTTCCAGGCCCGGCCGGCCACCTCGTCGATCGGTTTGGTTTCCAGCAGTCCGTTAACTTCGACGACACCGCGCTCCAGGCGCACGTCCTTGCCGTGTACGTGGTGAATCGCGGGACCAAGGGCGCGGGCCACCGCGATGGGATCCGCGCCCATCCAGATCAAGTGGCTGGGATCGAGGTTCAGGCCCACCATCGGGCCAACGGCTTCGCGCAGCCGGAACAGCGTTTCCGGGTTCCACACCAGCATGGCGCTGAAGTTTTCCAGCGCAAAGCGCTCGACGCCGCACGCTTTGGCTCGGGCGACCAGCGCCTGCCAATAGGGGATCGCCACCTCATTCCATTGATAGTCCAGACAGTTTTTCACCGTAGGCGGCCAGCTGACGGTATAGGTGATCCAGTTGGGGACGGTGTCATGCGGGCTGGCCGGCGGCAGGCCGCTCATCATGACGATTTTCTTCACCCCCAGCAGGCCGGCCAGCTCCAGCGTATTGTCGGTTTGGCGCAGATGGCGCTGCCCCAGCTCGCCCGGATCGAGCGGATTGCCGGAGACATTGAGCGCGGCGATCTCCATGCCGCGGCTGGCCAGCGCTTGCTGCAGCTGCCGGCGTTTGGCGGGGTTGGCCAGCAGTTCCTCGGTATCCAGATGGGGCGCCGGGGACCAACCGCCGGTGGTCATCTCCACGCCGCGCACCCCCAGCTCCAGCAGCCGATCCAGCATCGGCTCGAAGGGTAAATGGCCCAGGCTGTCGGTACAGAACGAAAGTTTCATGGTGCTTTCCTTATTGGTAATTAACCCAGGTGGCGCCGTTGCCGGCGGAACGAACGCAGTTTTCAATCCAGCGCACGCCTTCCAATCCGGCATCGATATCCGGATAGATCAGCGCGGCCAGCGTCTGCCGATCGCCGCGCTGACTGGCGCTGATGGCGATGGCGAACTTGAGGTAAATATTGGCCCAGGATTCGGCTAGCCCTTCGGTATGCAACGCGCCGAGCCGCTCTTCGGCCAGCGCGCTGTCGTCCAGATAGGGCATGCCGTGGTGCAGCGTTTGGTTGGGCCGCCCCTGGATCTCATAGCGCAATTCGCCGGGCGTGGAATCGCTCCATTGCAGGCTGGCGCGTGAGCCCACCACGCGAATGCTTTGGCTGTCCATCGCGCCTGCGTTGATGGCGGAGGCCCACATGCGCCCGACGGCGCCGTTTTCGTAGTGCATCAGCACCATGGCATTGTCTTCCAGCGGGGCGCGGGAAGGGATAAAGCTCTGGCGATCGCACAGCAGGGAGGCAATTTTCATGTCGGGCATGACCAGCTGTGAGATGTAGAAGGTGTGGGTGGAAATGTCGCCCAGCACAAAGGAGGGGCCGGCGATTTTCGGATCGACACGCCACTTTTGCGCCTCGAACGTGTCCGCGCTTTCGTTGGCGTTGAAGCCATGGGTGTACTGCAATTCGACCATGCGTATTTCGCCGATGTCGCCGTTCGCGATCATGGCGCGCATCTGCATCAGCAGCGGATGCCCGGAGAAGCCGTAGGTTACGCCGACGATCAGGCCTTTCTCCGCCGCCAGCGCCTTGATTTCTCTCGCCTCCGCCGTAGTGAAGAACAGCGGTTTTTCGCAGATGACATGCAGGCCGGCATTCAGCGCGGCGCGCGTGATTTCATAGTGGGTGCCGTTAGGGGTGGCGATAGTCACCACCTCAACGCCATCTTCGCGGTTGGCCTCTTGTTTCAGCAACTGCTGATAGTCGTCATAGCAGCGTTCGGCGGGCACGCCGAGATTGACGCCAAACTCACGCCCGCGCGCCGCGTCGATATCAAAAGCGCCGGCAACCAGCCGATAGGCGGTATTGTCGCGCAGTGCGCCGGAACGGTGCTTGTAGCCCACCTGACTGAGGCGGCCGCCGCCGATCATCGCCCAACGCAGCGGGCGAGGGATGCTTCTTTCACCATTTAACATGCTGACTCCTGACACTGTGGCTTTGCACTCGGGTGCAAAGCGGGTTGAAAAAGAGAGTGGCAACGGTTTATTTCTGGTTCATCTGCGCAAATTGCGGGTAGTTTTCTCGCGTCACGGTGGCATAAGGCACCCAGTTGTAAGACTCGGTTTTGGCGTGATCCAACATCGCTCGGGTCACTTGCACCGCGCCGATCGCCTGGGCTTTGGCATCCTGGAAAATGGTCACCGCCAGGTCGCCGTTTTTGATAAATTGCAGGCCGTCGGGCGTGCCGTCGATACCGGCAACCCGTACGCCGTTCTTTTTGGCCTGCTTCAGCGCCATGATCGCGCCGATGGCCATCTCATCGTTGTTGGCGGCGATCGCATCGATCGGTACGCCGTTCAGCAACCAGCCGGCGACCACGTCGACCGCTTCATTGCGTTGCCATTTCGCAGTCTGTTTCTCTACCACTTTCAGCTCTTTGTGTTTGGCGATCACCGCTTCCACCGCGCGGGTGCGCTCGCGGGTTTCTTCGTTGGAGAGGGCGCCCATCAGGATCGCCACGTTGCCGCGGTAATTCATTTTTTTCGCCAGGGCCTCCATCTGCAGGCGGCCGCTGAGCGCCGAATCGGAGCCGACGTAGGCCGTCGCGCCGCTCAGCGGCACTTCGGGTTTGCGGTTGACGAAGATAAGGGGGATAGCGGCGCGTTTGGCGGCCGCTATCATCGGCTGGACGCCTTGCGTATCGACCGGGTTGAGGATAATGGCGTCCACGCCCTGATTAATCAGATCGTCTACCTGCTGCACCTGCAGGGCGACATCGCCTTTGGCATCGACGAACTGGCCTTGCAGCTGCTGCGCAGCCAGTTCACGCGCCATTTGGCTGCGCAGGATGGAGACGAAGTTGAGATCGAAATTGGCCAGCGCCACGCCGACCTGATAGCTCTTGGCCTGAGCGGTCATGACAAACAGCGAGCAGGCTAACATCAACAACAGTCTGGTTTTTTTCATTACGGTATCCTGTTGAGAAGAGAGGTGTTATGTAAAAAAAACGTTTTTGCAACCGGGTGCAAATCAGAAGGAAAAACGGCGACGAGTCTCTGAATGCCACCGTGAATGTCGGCCATGGATAAAATTTGGTCAACAGGGGAAAGGTGAAAACAGCGCGGACGATCACAAACTCTTTACGTTTTGCACCCGGTTGCACAACAAATTGCAATCGGGTGCAAAAACGATACATAATTGCAGCAGATATGCCGACAGGCGCTTAGGGGATCTGAGCGAGCAGGGTATAGTTTGACTTCACCGAAGCAGGGATCGACGCAACCATGATAAAACACCACAAAGCCACCGCCAGCGACGTCGCCGAAAAGGCCGGCGTCTCTAAATGGACGGTATCGCGCGCCTTTACGCCTGGTGCGTCGATCTCGGACAACGCGCGTGAAAGCGTGTTGGCGGCGGCCGCCGAGCTGGGCTATCGGCCAAACCTGCTGGCGCGCAGCCTGTCGCAAAAACGCACGCACATCATTGGCGTAGCCATCGACGAGATGAAGAACCCGCATTCGATGATGATGCTCGATATGGTCACCAAACAGCTGCAAACCCGCGGCTATATGGCGCTGCTGCTGAACATCACCGCGGGCGAAAACTACCGGGCGGTGATGGCGATGGCCGACCAGCTGCAGGTCGATGGCATTCTGTTCCTGGCGACGGTGTTAACCAAAGAGTGGGCGGCGATCGCGCAAGATCTGCATCAGATCCCGCTGGTGCAGGTGTGCCGCAATACGGAAAGCGAACACATTGATGTGGTCAATATCGACGGCTACCGCGCCGGCGAAGAGATCGCTGCGCTGCTGATAGAGCAAGGGCATCGGCGCTTTGGTTACATGAAGGGGCCGGACACGCAAAGCAGCCATTTACTGCGCATGGAAGGCTACCGCGACAGGCTGATGGCCGCCGGCTTTCAGTTGAATCGGGTGCTCACCGCCGGCCACTACGATCGCCAACGCGGTTTCCAACTGATGAGCGAATACCTGCAGGCAACGCCGGAAAGCGAGCGGGTTGAGGCGCTGTTCTGCGAGAACGACGTGCTGGCGCTGGGGGCGCTCGAAGCGCTCAGGCAAACGGCGCCGTCGTCCGCGATGGCCGTGGTGGGCTTCGACGATATCGATGAGGCCGGCTCAGCCAACTGGGCGCTGACCAGCTACAGCCAACGCATCGACCGGCTTGTCGAAGAAGCCTTGAATCGCCTGATCGACAATCGCGCCACGGCAGACGGCGCCTGGCGGCACGGGGAATTGCGGGTTCGGCGGTCGCATTTGGGAGATAAACAGGCGTGAGGCTTTTTTGAGTGACGGCGTCACTTTTGAGGTTTGATGAGAACTCGTCGCGATACAAAGAAAAAACTCTATAGAAGAGAAAGCGTTACATCTAAAGGACCCATCGCCAGCGGTGGTGAATACCGTTGGGGACGCCATGGCAAACAGGCGGACGATGAGCAGTTGCCGCTGCGTGAAAGCATGCATGGGCGGATACAACATGGTATGGATTACACGCCGCTATTTCAATTTCTGCTCAGTAAAGTGGGCCAACCCTGGAATGAAGTACATAGCGAAGCGGTTAGTCGATTGGACAAACCAGCGCCCATTTTTTACCTGGTGGCGCTGCACCGTAAAAACTGGCGGAGCTATGTCTGCTGTGGTGAGTCGAGCTATTACAGCGGACTGTGTGTCGATGAACGCGGGATACTGCAGAAAGTGAACCCGGCATTCACCGCAGAAGATGTGCCGGTGAGATGCCGCTGTTGTACCTATACGTTCAACGGGGAACTCGTGCCTGTCACGGAAAAGAACTGGCAAAAGCCTTATGAGAAGGAGTCCTGGGAATAATCAGGTTTCACGAGTGTCATTCTGGTGTAGATTGACTGCCGAAGTTTGCCAGATTTCACGTAGCGCGATCAAAAAGGAGGGCATATTGACCCATTTTGCAGAGTGGCTTAGCCAAATTCAGGCGCTTGAGGTTGAACTGCACCAGCCAACGACGCGCTGCGATCCGAAACGTGTCGCGGCATTGTTGCATGAAGACTTTGAAGAGATCGGTCGTTCAGGGCTGCGCTATGACAAACGCCAGACCGTTGCGGCGCTGGAGATGGAAACGGATTATCCGCCGATTTTCGCCGAAGCTTTTAAGCTGGCGCAAATCAGCGAAGGTGCCGTGTTGCTGACGTATAAAAGTTTTCAGCGTGACGCACAGGGCCGCGCCGTTCGTTGCACTGAGCGCTCATCGATTTGGCTCCTGAAAGATAAAGAGGGTTGGCAGATGCGATTTCATCAAGGTACGCCGACTGATGATTGATTGCGTTTAAAAGCGGCGAGTGACAGTAAGCCTGGCGGGAAAATGGAATGTCGGAATGATAACGTTGAAGGTGAGGCGAGAGATGATGTGCAGGGCTAATCCCGGTGCGTATTCAGCATTTCAATTTAACATAATATACATTATACGCACCAAGGTGAAGGTATGTGGATTCTGCCGTCCAGGCCTGATTCTTGGGGTTTCTCCTGCGGCCAACTCGGCCAGCGCCAACTGCTCGTGCCGTTGAATAAATTCGGTTTTCAACCGGCCATAAGCCGCTGGTTTTGCCGGCAGTCTTCTGCTGCCTGGCATTTGATTGCCGCGTATTGCTGAGCAACATCATGATGCTTGCGCAGATAATCTCTGAACGCCAAATGTCTGATCGCCTGTTCACTCTCCGCAATAATGCATGCACGCGATGCGTGCGCTTGCCGTTCTCGCCACGCGGCGTATATCCCATGTCACGCATCCTGTCATTCAAGCTATCCAACGCCGCCAGACTTTCAACCTCCAGCAATATATCAATCGTTGGTTTGGCTGCCAGTTCCGGTACTGCTGTGCTGCCGATATGATGAATGGCCGTTAAAACGCCAGCCAATAATCTCGCGTAGTTTCGATGCGCGCTGCCATTTTCCACTTCAATAATGATGACCGGGCATGATTTTCAATGGCGCGTACCTGCCGGTATTGGCCAAGCATCCCCCTGCTTTTTTGATCGCGCTACGTGAAATCTGATAAAACGTAGCGGCTACGATACTGCAGATTTCTCTAAAACGCGTCATTTAAGCGGACAGTATTTGCACGCTAAATGCGCATTGGCGCGCGTTTGATCGCTTTCGGCACGCACCGCGGCGTTGGCTATACTGAATGGGAACATTCCTCCTCGCTCCAGGAGCCTCCCCATGTTTGATCATGTGAAATTTGGCGTCAGCGACTTTGCCCTCAGCAAAGCGTTTTTCCTCAATGCGCTGGCACCACTGGGCGTAAAAATCGTTGCCGAAGGCGACCCCGGCTATGGCATTGAGTTGTGTCCCGAACGGGGTAATGTGTCATTGTGCCTGTTTCAAACCGATGAAAAACCGGCGCATCTGCACCTGGCATTTGCCGCAAGCAGCCGTGAGCAGGTCGATGCGTTCTACCACGCCGCGCTAAACGCCGGCGGCAAAGACAATGGCGCGCCCGGTTTGCGGCCCAATTACCATGCCCATTACTATGCGGCATTTGTGATCGCCCCGGATGGCCACAATATCGAGGCTGTTTGCCACAATCCGATGGACTAATGATTTTTCTATTTAAAAAAGTCTGTTAATTATGACATTATACACTCTATTTAACATAACATTGTGATGCTCGCTAACCCTGTTCTGGCCGCCATTCTTCATATTTCCAGTAAAGCGGATGGTGATCCGTTACCGACAACGATGCCCGTCACGCTTAACTTCCATCCTGATGCGCTATACCGTGGAATGACCATGATTGAGGCGTTAGCTGAGGATGGCGTGTATCGTTCGCAGTTTGAAACGCATACCAGCAACGGTGGATTAACGGCATACCCCGGTGGAGATCGTTGGGCGTGGGAAAACGCTATTTTTGGCATGGCGTATGCTGACGCAAGCCCGGAACTACGCCCTAAATATGGGGCGCTCAATTACCGAAACAGCATTACGGGAGGCTCGCCGCGCTTTGGGTCATCGCATTTCCGTATGCGCCCAGCGGCCATGGAGAGAACGACATTCTGTTACCCCGATAGCTTTTTCGCGCCGTCACATTTTGCTACTGCCGAAAAGTGCGCGCTGATTGAATTAGCCGAGCGAGATAGCCCAATCACAGACGTTTTAGATAACTATATAGAAGCTCACATACACGGCATCATGACTATTGCGGACGACGTTGAAGCCGTAGTGCTGGATGGTTGCTATAAAGACACGCCGATCGACATTTTCGCTCACCGGCTAGCCTGCCCGGTAGAATGGCATCCTGGTTACCGGCTGGCGGAAAAACACCTACCCGAGTGCGTCGATTACCGGGGAAAAGAGATTGCCGATCTGGCGCGAAAACTCGTTAACAACGGTTTTGTTACGCCATTTGATATCGGGCTAGCTCGCGGGAAAGGTTATGACCCACAGCATTTGAAGAAGGTATGGCATTGCGTCGCTAAATTTGGCAGCCCCATCGCGGAGTAAAATATTCTGTAGGCTGATGTTATTGACGCTGCTCTTCCCTACTCTCCTTATATCTGAAGTCCCTCAGCCTTCAGTATGGCGTACCTGACGACGAATAACTTGCGGCGGCTGCCCAATCGTACGAATAAAAGCGCGTCGCATGCGTTCTCTGTCGATAAATCCTGTTTGCCTGGCGATCTCATCCAGCGAACTGTTGCTCTCCTCTAACATCGCCCGCGCCGATTCCAGCCGCAGATACTCAACGGCCCTTGCCGGCGACTGTCCGGTTTCCGCCTGAAAGATACGGCTGAATTGACGAGGCGACAGATTCGCCACGTCGGCCAGTTCTTCAATATTTAGACGACGGTCCAGATTGCGGCGCGCATAGCTCAGCACCTTCTGAATGCGATCGGTTTTCGGTTCCAGCTCCAGTAGTGACGAGTACTGCGATTGCCCGCCCGTGCGGCGATGGTAAAGCACCAGTTTTCGCGCTATAGACCGGGTGATATCGGGGCCCAAATCACTTTCGATCAACGCCAGAGCGAGGTCGATAGCCGCTGTCATCCCTGCTGATGTCCAGTACGGACCATCGCAAACAAATATCCGGTCTTCTTCAACCTGTATCTTCGGGTAGCGCTGCTTGAGTTCCCGGGCATACATCCAGTGCGTGGTGGCGCGATGTCCGTCCAGCATTCCGGCTTCCGCAAGCAAAAACGTCCCAATACACGCTGCTGCGACCCGACGGGCGAATGGCGCGGCGCGGCGCACGAACGCGATGGTATCGGGTGTCGCCTTTTCCATACTGGCGCCAAACAGCAAAACATCGTAATGCGTTTCAGTAAAGGCTTCCGTCACCACATCGAAGCCCGCGGATGTGCGTAACGCGCCGCCATTTTCCGAAAGCAAATGAATGTCATAGACCGGTTCCGGCAACACCATATTGGCGACTTCAAACGCGGTAATAACCGCAAAGCCCATCGGCGAATAACCGGGTGTGAGGATAAAACCGACTCTGCGCATATAGCGGACCCATCATAATCCAATGTCATAAAAAGGTGTTTATATGACATTTAAGACATGAAATGCGAGTGTTATTGTGCTCATCATTGAAAATAACCACCCTGG
Organism: Serratia sp. JKS296; assembly: GCF_900215445.1. Lineage (NCBI taxonomy): Bacteria > Pseudomonadati > Pseudomonadota > Gammaproteobacteria > Enterobacterales > Yersiniaceae > Serratia > Serratia sp. JKS296. The sequence goes on along the minus strand of NZ_OCMX01000001.1, from coordinate 2,508,470 downwards.
AGAAAAACATGAGCACATCATCAAATGGCACCGCCCTGGTGACCGGCGCTTCAAGCGGCATCGGCGCACTCTATGCCGACAGACTCGCTAAACGCGGCTACGATCTGATCCTTGTGGCGCGCAATACTGACCGTCTGGAACAGGTTGCCCAACGGATCCGCGATACTCATCATCGTCAGGTCCGTATTATCGGCGCGGACCTCGGTAACCCGCAGGAACTACGCCATGTGGAAGAGCTACTGCGTAATGAAACGTCACTGACTATGCTGGTGAATAATGCCGGTTTTGGCGCCGTAACGCCGCTTCTGGATTCGAATGTTGATGAAATGGAAGCGATGATTAACCTCAACGTCACCGCGCTGATGCGTTTAACTTATGCGGCTGCACCGGCAATGCTCGCTCGCGGAACGGGAACAATCATCAATATCGCGTCTATCGTCGCGATTAGCCCGGAAACCCTGAATGGGATTTATGGCGCAAGCAAAGCCTTTGTGCTGGCGTTCAGCCACTCTCTGCAGCACGAGCTCGGGGATAAAGGGATTCGCGTTCAGGCCGTTTTACCCGGCGCGACGGCGACCGCGTTCTGGAATGTGCCAGGCGTAGGCGGCCATGAAAATCTGCCGCAATCATGGGTCATGAAAAGCGAGGAGATGGTCGATGCCGCGCTGGCAGGTTTAGATGCCGGTGAAACGGTGACCATCCCGCCATTGCAGGACGGTGAAGAATGGAATGCCTGGGAGGCCGCTCGGCGTACCATGAGCCAGCATCTCAGCACTGCGCAGCCGGCCCCGCGTTATCGCCGTTAAGGCACGTCCATTCATTACTTCTGATGCTCCAAAACCGCCTGAGGGATATTACGAAAGCTTATCGCCAGGCGGTTGTAGGCGTTGATGAGACTGATAGCCAGCGTAAGGTCACATACCTCTTCGTCGCTGAAATAGCGCCGCAAATCTGGCGCGCGTTCACGCCGGTTTGATGAAGGGGCAATGAGCGTCATATATTCAGCCCAGGCTAACGCCGCGCGCTCCTTTAAAGAAAAAATGCCTTCGGTACAGACCCATCCCTGGAGCGCCGCCAGTTTCTCGGCGCCGACGCCCTCTTTCATCAACATACGCGTATGCAAATCAGTGCAATACGCGCAGCCGTTAATCTGGCTGACGCGTAAATTAATGAGATCGCGCAGTCGCTCGTCCAAACCGCAATGACAGAGGTAATGGTCAATGGCGCTGAATGCCTGGACGCCAGCGGAGGACGTCCGGATGTAATCAATTCGGACTCCCATTTATTACGGCCTACTGTCTGGCGTGGTGAGCTGAGTATCTTTGGTGTCCACGACAAATACCGCCAGTAGTTTCGCCGGTTTGGTTTTGCTGGCGTTACGGCTGACAACATGGTGCGCCCCAGGATCTTCATACCAGCTTTCGCCTGCCTGATAAGTCCGTTCAGGTTGACCTTCGACCTGACTGATAATCTCGCCTTCCACGACATAAGCGTAGATAAATGAAGAAGGAGCATGCGTATGAGATGCTGATGCAGCGCCCGCAGGATAAATGACTTCGACGGCAGTAAGCGATTTACCCGGAATGTTGGGGATCGCATGCGAAAAATTCGGTTTAACCGTCTCGCCTTGCCCCTGTGGTTCAACGCCATGCGCCAAAACGGTTGTTGAGAAGATCATTCCAACAGCGGCTACTGCGGATAAAAATGGATTTCTGCTTATCATATGACGGGCTCCTGACTGGAGTTGTTAAAGCAGGTGTGACGCCGCGCGATCTCGCCACGTCACAACACGCAATATCAGGGTTTTTGCGCTTCCTGCGGTACATTGCGGAAACTGATAGCCAGACGGTTATAGGCGTTGATTAAGCCTATCGCCATCGTCAAATCAGCCAGTTCCTTATCTTCGAAAACGGCAGATGCCGCCGCAAAGGCTTCATCCGGAACATGCGTTTCAGAAACCCGGGTGACGGTCTCGGCCCAGGACAGCGCCGCCTTTTCACGCGCGGTAAAGACCTCTCCGGCTTCCTCCCAGACTTGCACCAAAGCAAGTTTGACGGGGCTGAGACCTTTCTTCAGGAGATCGCGTGTGTGCATATCCAGGCAATAAGCGCAGCCGTTAATTTGGCTGACGCGCAAATTAACCAGTTCCACGAGCGTATTCTCCAGGCCACATTGCGCGACGTAGGTATAAACACCACCGAGCGCTTTAACCCCTGCCGGAGAAGTTTTAGTATAATCAATGCGTTGACTCATTTTTTATTTCCTTTATCGTTGAAACTGAGTCAAGCATAACAGCTGGATTTACACTTAAAAGAACCAAAAAACGAAGATTTTGCTGTACCACGCATCCGGGATGGTTAAAACATGCTGACCAGAAATGCCTCTGCTATTTCAAGTACACCTGCTGATTAATGGAGCGATATATGAACAGACCCACTCTGGCGCTGACGATTGACCGTAACGCACGGATATCCATCGCTGAGCAGATCCGCCAGGGGATCACCGAAGCCATTGAGAGCGGTGTTCTTGCGCCAGGCACAAGGCTCCCTTCATGGATTGACCTTGCCATACAATTGGGTATCTCTCGCGGCACGGTTAAGACCGCCTATGAACGGTTATCCGATGAGCAACTTGTCGTGATGTCCCGCTCTCGTGGAACCTGCGTCGTGGATAATCTACCGCCGGGCAGGGCGGCGAAAAAGGTGCCTGAATCCGTACCCACTTCAGAATTGTTTCAGGATTTTCTCTTCCCTACAGGCGATTTTCAGATGGGGATCCCTGCCGGCGATGTCTTTCCCGTCCCCCTCTTCTCACGCCTTTTTGCGGCGTCAGCCCGCCACGCCGTGCAGTCCAGACAATGCTATGGCGACCCCAGAGGGGAAAGCGAATTGCGCCGCGAAATCGCCGGTCAGCTCACCCTTTCCAGAGGAATCAAATGCCATCCTTCTCAAGTTTTCGTGACTGCCGGATTCACCGGAGGACTTGGCCTCATACTGCACGCGCTGTCTTTACGCGGGCACAAAGCCTGGGTGGAAAATCCTGGCTTTCCGCCGGCAAGAAAAGCCTTGAGCCTTGCGGGCCTGGCCACGGTACCTGTGCGGGTCGATTCCGAAGGGATGGATATAGAATATGGCATCCATCACGCGCCTGACGCGGCAATCGCGCTGGTCACCCCCGGGCAGCAAGCGCCCCTGGGGATGGCATTATCATTGGAACGGCGCCACCGTTTAATTGAGTGGGCCCACCAAAATGGCCGCTGGATCATCGAGGATGACTATCTGGGGGAGTTGCAGCTTAATCGCCGCGCGGCGCCAGCGCTGGCGTCACAGGATATTTATGGTCGGGTTATCCATATTGGATCATTCAGTAAAACCATTAGCCCGGCTCTACGCCTGGGGTTTGTCGTGGCGCCGCCATCGCTTGTCGAGACGGTTGCTGATGTCGCCGCCTCGCTTTCCCCCGCTCCGACTCCCGCGATCCAGATGGCGGTGCATGCCTTTTTGAGTGAGGGGCATTTTCTTCGGCATCTGCGAAAAATGAAAAGAGTTTACCATGCCAGAAGTACTGAACTTTCCCGCATAATGAAGGCGTTAGGCTACACCGTTCAGGTCCATGGTTTATCCGTTTTAATCAACCTGCCAGACGGCTCTCAGGATCGCACCATTGCGCATTACGCCTATAACTTTGGCCTGGCGCCATCCCCGCTTTCAGCCTGGTATCAGTCAGGGGTAGCGGAAAAGTCCGGTCTGTTGCTTGGCGTATCAGGCAAGGAAGGCGAATCACTCCTCCATGCCTGCGAGCGGCTGGATCGATTGATCCGTAAACTCGCTTAACGGCCCCTTGCGATTATCGTATTGACGAAGTGAGTGACATTTCAAACGGGCTAAATCGGGTGACTTTTTAATCTTGCAATAACACACTTTCAGTTACCCTGTCACGTCAATCCACTCCGCTCCGGTGATGCTGGCCAGCCGGAGCGGCGCAATTCTCACGCCTGAGTTATCACTGCCGCCTGCCGGAAGCACTTCACTGTAGCTGCACAGACTGCGATCGCAGTAAACTCTCACCGTTGCCGGTGCGGCAAAGGGGCAAACGCCGCCGGGCGGATAGCCGGTCAGCGCCTCCACCTCCTCCGCCGGCAGCATGCGTGCCTTTACGCCAAAGAATTGCTTGTACTTCTTGTTATCGATTCTGGCGGTTCCCGCCATCACCAACAACACCACGCCGTCGTTCACGCGAAACGAAAGCGTCTTGGCGATCTGCCCGCCCTCCACGCCAAAGGCTTCCGCCGCCAGCGCTACCGTCGCGGTGTTCTTTGCCAGCACCGTCACCGCCGTTTCCGGCGCGTGCTCGGCCAGAAATCGCTGAACGCGCTCTACACTCATGCCCTTCCTCCAGATGTTGCTAAGCCATTGATAATGCCGTGGTGACGGTTTCGGTTTTAACATCGCATGCTAAAAATGAGAATCAAAATTGTTCAAATCGGTGAATCTGAACAAAGCTTTAAGGGGCCAACGCCTTTTTATCTATCATTTTTCATGGAGATACCAGTATGACCACGCAAACGACAGCAAGGCCTTCAGCGGCCGCGGTGGCCGTCTATGAATGGCTCAATCCGATACCCTATGGATTTTTTACCGCGGCGCTCATTTTCGACATCATCTATGCCTGCACGGCGAATATTCAATGGGTCAATGGTGCCAGTTGGCTGATCGCCATCGGCCTGATTTTTGCCATCATTCCCCGACTGATTAACCTGGTGCAGGTGTGGTTCGGCAGCGGCCGGCTACAGGGCTTATCGGTCAAGCTCCATTTCTGGCTGAATCTGTTGGCCATCGTTCTCGCCATTATCAACGCTTTCGTGCATAGCCGGGATGCGTATGCCGTGGTGCCGCAAGGCCTGGTGCTGTCTGCGATCGTGGTCGCGCTGCTGAGCTTCGCCAACATTCTGCTGGCCGTGAGCGCCCGCGCAAAATAAGGAGGTTTTCATGAAGCTATCATCCATCGCGATTGCGCTTTCGGCCGTACTGGCGCTGGCCGGCTGCGATAACAGTGCCGTCATTTCGCCGGAACAACAAATGGGGCCGGATCCGGCATTGCCGGCGGCGCAAGATTTCCTGATGCCGCCGATGCAGGTGCCAAAGGGCGTGGGCTGGCAGCAAAACCAGATGCCGAAAGTCGCCGAAGGCTTGAAAATCGACAAGGTGGCAGACGGTTTGCTGCACCCGCGTCAGTTGCTTACCCTGCCCAACGGCGATGTGTTGGTGGTGGAGGCCAACGGGCCGGGCACCGAAGCGGTCAGCACACCCAAGCAGCTGATCGCCGGGCTGGTTAAGGGGCAGTCAGGTAAAGGGGGAAAAGGCGGTAACCGCATCACCCTGTTGCGCCCTACCGCCGACGGCAGCTGGGAAAAGCATGTCTTCCTCGAGGGGCTCGATTCTCCATTCGGCGTTCAGCTGATTGGCAACACCCTGTATGTGGCCAACACCGGCAATATCATGCAGTACGCCTATCAGCCGGGCGAAACGCGCATCAGCGATCCGGGTAAAGAGCTGGCCGATCTGCCGGACACCATCAACCATCATTGGACCAAGGCCCTGCTGGCCAGCCCGGACGGTAAAAAGCTGTATGTCGGCGTTGGATCCAACAGCAACATCACCGAAAACGGCCTGGCCGTAGAGTACCGGCGCGCCGCCGTGTTGGAAGTGGACACCGCCTCCGGCGCCAGCCGCATCTTCGCCAGCGGCCTGCGCAATCCGACCGGGCTGCAGTGGGAACCGCACAGCGGCAAGCTGTGGGCCATCGTCAACGAGCGTGACGAGATCGGCGCCGATCTGGTGCCGGACTACCTGACCTCGGTACAGGACGGCGGCTTCTACGGCTGGCCTTACAGCTATTTCGGCCAGCACGTCGATCGTCGGGTGCAGCCGGCGCGGCCGGATCTGGTGGCGAAAGCCATCAAGCCGGACTACGCCCTCAGCTCGCACGTCGCGCCGCTGGGGCTGCTGTTCTACACCGCGAGCGCTCTGCCGGCCGACTATCGCGGCGGCGCCTTTGTCAGTGAGCACGGCAGTTGGGATCGCTCGCCGCTGAACGGCTACCGGGTCAGCTACGTGGCGTTCGAACAAGGCAAGCCGGTCGGTAAACTCAAAGCGGTAGTCACCGGCTTTGTCTCCGACGACGAGAAGGAACTCTATGGCGCACCGGTTGGATTAGCGGTCGACAAGGCCGGCGCCCTGCTGATTGCGGATGACGTGGGCAACACCGTTTGGCGCGTCAGCGCTAAATAACGTTAACGTGCAGGTTCCGATGAACCTGCACGTGACATTGTCACTTGATGCTTTGCGCCAACCAGACCGTTCTTCCCCCGCAGGCGGGATCTTCCACCACATGATCGACCACGCGGAAGCCGTTTTCCTGCAGCAGGCGCGTATACTCCTCCGGCGCCAGGCTGGCGTGAAACAGCGGCTGGCCTTCGAAATTGCCGATCGCCACGCCGTCTTCAGGGCCGCTGGTGAACATCAGTGCGGCATGCGGCTTGGCGTGTCGTCTGAACAGTAGAAACATGCGGCGCTGATCGTCGCGCGCCAGATGGAAGAAGCTGTCCCAGGCCAGCAGGCCATCGAATCTTGTCGCCAGATTCAGCCGGCGCATGTCCATCTGCCGCCACTCCTGCTGTGGAAAACGCTGCCGGCAGCGCGCGATCATCGCCTGCGCGCCGTCGATGCCGGTGACTCGATACCCTTGTTCGATAAAATAGGCGGCGATCGGCGCGCCATTGCCGCAGCCGAGATCCAGCAGCCGCGCGTTGGCCGGGGTAAGCTGCAAAAAGCGGTCGAGCCACGGCCGCTCGAACAGCGTGGTGGGTCTGAGGCGTTCCCAGGCGGCGGCATGTTCGTCATAAAGCGGAATAATCGTGCTCGCCAGTTCTTCCGTCATTAATATTGTCCCCGTCACGTTAGTGGCGCAATAAAAATAGCCTTTGGTCAGAATTAAAGCGCTTATCCGATAATATATTCATCAACAGGCCGTTGACCAGAAATAAAAGGTTTTAACATTTCGACATAAACCAGTACAATTCCCTCCCCTGTGTTAACCCTTTTTTAGGTTGATTGTGTCGTTAATTCAGCCCTCTGCATCGCGAAATCGGGCCGCCGCCTGGTTAGGGATGTTTGCCATTCTGATGTTGTTCATTGCGCCGGTGATCTCGCGATCTCTGGAGCATGTACGCGCCGGAAGTGCTGGAACGGCCGTCATGGCGGATTGCGGCATGGATATGCCGATGCATCACGGGATGCACTCGCCGCCGTCTGAACCTGAAAAAGCCTCGCAGCCGCTGATGCAGCACGGCGGCGGCCACCACAACATGGCGATGATGATGGACGACAGCGCCTGCGGCTACTGCGTGCTGTTGCTGCACGCGCCGCTGCTGGACGTGAGCCACGCCCCGCTGTTCTGGTCTCAGTCGCTGGCTTCGCGCCCGCCGCCGATCCGCTATCTCGTTCCCCTGTTTGCCCACGTCGTTCACACCGAATTACAGCCGCGCGCGCCCCCCCTCTCTTTCCTCTGATTTAACAATAAGCCCATTGCCGTTCTCTGTATTGCCGTTGATCGCTTCAACCCGGCGGAATTAATTCGCCCAACGATTAAGCACCGAGACGACATTATTAATCCGGTTATTTCCACGCTGATGGAATTAACCCCCGTATTTACCGATGGTGATTTTCGCCAGGCCGCCCCACGCCTGAATAATCCCTCGGCCAAGAACGGAAAAAAGTTAGCTTAAGGAAAGATGATGTTTAAACCCGTTTATAAAAAGAACGCCGCCGCCCGCGCCATCACCGCCGCCATGCCGCTGTTCCTGCTGGCTGGCCACGCGGCGCAGGCGCATCAGCACCCTGCCAACACACAGGTTAATGATGGCGACGTGATCACCGTCACCGCACCGCTCTACTCTCCGCTGACCATCGTGACGTCACCGAAAACTCCGCGTCAGCCGGTGCCGGCCAGCGATGGCTCGGACTACCTGAAAACCATTCCCGGTTTTTCTCAGATCCGCAACGGCGGCACCAACGGCGATCCGGTGTTCCGCGGCATGTTCGGTTCGCGGTTGAAGATCCTCACCGACGGTTCGGAAATGCTGGGCGCCTGCCCATCGAGAATGGATGCGCCCACCTCTTACATCTCGCCGGAAAGTTTCGATCTGCTGACCATCACCAAAGGGCCGCAGACGGTGCTGTGGGGACCGGGATCGTCGGCGGGCACCGTGCGTTTCGAACGTGAACGCCCACGCTTCGACAAACCGGGCGTCAAGGGCAACGCCAGCGTGCTGACCGGCTCCAACGGCCGCTGGGACGAGAATATCGACGCCAGCCTCGGCGCCGAGCAAGGTTACTTGCGGGTGATGGCCAACAAATCTCGTTCCAACGATTATCAGGACGGCACCAATACGCGCGTGCCATCGCGCTGGGACAAGTGGAACGGCGATCTGGCGCTCGGCTGGACGCCGGACAACGATACGCTGCTGGAAGTGACCATGGGCCGCGGCAACGGCGAAGCGCGCTATGCCGGCCGCAGCATGGACGGTTCGCAGTTCAAGCGCGAAAGCCTGGGCATGCGGGTGGAAAAATCCAACATCGGCGAGGTGCTGGATAAGCTGGAAGCGCAGGTCTACTACAATTACGCCAACCACGTGATGGACAACGTCACCCTGCGCTCACCGGGCAGCGGCGGCATGGGTGGGCACGGTGGCCATGGCGGTATGGGCATGGGCGGCCATGGCGGACATATGATGTCCTCCGGCATGACGATGCAGCTCGATCGCCGCACCGTTGGCGGCCGCGTAATGGGCACCTGGCTGTGGCAGGACGTGAAGCTGGAAAGCGGCCTGGACACCCAAACCAACACCCATCGCAGCATGAGCCGCGGCAGCTGGGAAAAAGACGCCCAGTTCAACAGCTACGGCGCCTTCAGCGAACTGACCTGGTCCACCAGCGAACAGGATAAACTGATCGGCGGCGCGCGTCTCGATCGCACCCTGGTGGAAAACTTCCGCAACGGCGGCGACGCGGAGCGTTCCGACACCCTGCCGAGCGGTTTTATGCGCCTGGAGCACACGCTGGCCGAGCTGCCGCTGATGCTGTACGCCGGCGTCGGTTATACTGAGCGTTTCCCGGATTACTGGGAGCTGTTCTCGCCGAAGCTCGGCCCGAATGGCAGCAAGGATCCGTTCTCCAGCGTCAAGAGCGAGAAAACTACGCAGCTCGACATCGGCGCACAATACAACGGCAAGCGCTTCAACGGCTGGGTCTCCGCTTATGTGGGCCGCGTCGATGATTTCATCCTGTTCAAATACGATCCGCACAATGCGCGTCTCAGCCAGGCCGATAACGTCAACGCCAACATCATGGGCGGCGAAATGGGCATGGGTTATCAGTTGAGCGAGCGCTGGAAAACCGACGCCAGCCTGGCCTACTCCTGGGGCAAAAACACCAGCGACGGCCGCCCGCTGCCGCAGATCCCGCCGCTGGAGGCGCGTCTGGGGCTGACCTACGAGTACGGCGACTGGAGCGGCACCGGGCTGTGGCGTTTGGTCAGCAGCCAAAACCGCGTGGCGATCAACGAAGGCAACGTGGTGGGCAAAGACTTTGCCGAAAGCGCCGGCTTCGGCGTGCTCTCCGCGAACGCCGCCTACAAGGTGAATAAAAACGTCAAGCTGAGCGCCGGTCTGGATAACATCCTGAACAAGACCTACAGCGAGCACCTCAACCTGGCGGGCAACAGCGCCTTCGGCTATTCGGCCAACAGCGCGGTGAATGAACCGGGCCGCACCCTGTGGGCCAAGGTTAACGTCACCTTCTAAACCGTTCACCGGGCGATGGGCAACCGTCGCCCGGTCATGCGATATGCGATCCGGTTCTTAGGATATGAGTTTTAAGTTTTTCCCATTCGGTTAGGCGGCGATTACTATCGTCCTCAGGTTAATCATGGCCCCGGAGGGAATATGCAAAAGATCACTCGTTTTCTGGCCCTGCTCGGCGAGCTGATGATCGAAAAAGCCGAAGACGCCGCGCCGCAAGCTGCTCAGCCTGACGATCGCGACGACGCGTTGCCACCGCGCCTCGAACGCGGCGTTCCGCTGGCCGACCGCTTCCTGTTCATGTAATTTCCCGCGCTGTTTACATTAGCCCGCTCACACTGAACGCACGATATGTTCGCGCAGCCACCGGTGAGCGGGATCCCGATGCGATCGTTCGTGCCACAGCATCGTCATTTCAAAACCCGGCACCGCCAACGGCGGTTTGAGTTGCTGCAATAACGGTTGGTTGCGCACCAGCCGCTCCGGCAACATCGCCACCAAATCGGACTGCGTCAGTACCGAGATCACGAAGAGAAAATGCGGTACGGAAAGCACCACGCGCCGCGTCAGCCCCACGTCCGCCAGCGCCTGGTCGGTGATGCCGTAGAAACCGCCGCCGTCCGGCGAAACCATCACCTGCTCCAATAGGCAGAATTGCGCCAGCGTCAGGTTTTCATGCAGCTTAGGGTGACCGACTCTGCCCACCAGCACATAGCGTTCACGGAATAGCGTACGCTGACGCAGACCGGGCGGCGCCCCTTCACGGGTGTGAAACGCCAGATCGATCTCTCCCTGTTCCGCCAGTTTGGCGATGCGTGACGGCGCGGTTTCCAGCACCGCCAGCCGGGTGCCGGGCGCCGCCGTGCGCAAACCGTTCAGCGCCGGCAGGACGATGGTGGATTCGCCGTAGTCGAAGGCGGCCACACGCCAGATATCGGTCGCCACAGCGGGATCGAACGGCGTCGCCGGCGTCACCGCCAACTCAAGCGCCGCCAGCGCCTGACGCAGCGGTTCCCGCAGTTGCTCCGCTCTGGCGGTCGGACGCATGCCGCGCGGGCCGGGCAACAGCAGCGGATCGTCAAAGATCGCCCGCAGTTTGGCGAGATGCACGCTGACTGCCGGCTGAGAGAAATTGAGCCGCTGCGCCGCGCGCGTGACGTTGTGCTCCGCCAGCAGCGCGTCGAGCGTCACCAGCAGATTGAGATCCAGCCGCCTTAAATTATTCATGCTTATACCTGGGATAACGGTAATTCATTTCTAATATACCTTGTGACGCCCTACTCTGCAGCTCTCACACCAAGGAGCGTTGTTATGAATGTGCTGATTGTTTACGCCCACCCGGAGCCGCAGTCGCTGACCGGCTCACTGAAAAACTTCGCCGTTGAGCGCCTGACGCAGGCCGGCCATCAGGTCCAGGTGTCCGATCTGTACGCCATGAAGTGGAAAGCGGCGATCGACGCCGACGACAGCCTGGAAGGCGCATCAGGCCCACGTTTCGATCCTTCGCTGGATTCCCGGCGCGCGTTTGCGAACGGCGTGCAGAGCGCCGACATCGAACGGGAGCAACAAAAGCTGCGTTGGGCGGACGCGGTGCTGTTGCAGTTCCCGCTGTGGTGGTTCTCGATGCCGGCGATGCTGAAAGGCTGGTTCGATCGCGTCTATGCCTATGGTTTTGCCTACGGCGTCGGTGAGCATTCCGATACCCATTGGGGCGACCGTTACGGCGAGGGTATGTTGGCGGGCAAACGGGCGATGCTGATCGTCAGCGCCGGCGGGTGGGAATCCCATTACGCCCCGCGCGGCATCAACGGGCCGATCGACGATATTCTGTTCCCGATCCAGCACGGCATGCTGCATTACCCGGGGTTCGAGGTGTTGCCGCCGTTCGTCACCTACCGCGCCGGTAAGACCGACGAGACGCGCTTTGCCGCCCTGTGCGAACAGCTCGGACAGCGGCTCGATAACCTGTGGCGCACCGAGCCGATTCCGTTTCGGCAGCAGAACGCCGGTGACTACCTGATCCCGCAGTTGACGCTGAAAGCCCATCTGGCGCCGGGGCAAGACGGTTTTAGCATTCACCTGAAATAGCGCGAGCCGCTCCCCTTATCGCGGCGCTGACACAGCGCCGCCCCCCAGGAGGAGTTTGGCGCCCAATCCCATCATGACCACGCCCGTAAATCGCTGCTGCCAGACCAACAAACGGGGATTGCGGGCGAGCCATTGCCCCACGGTGCCGGAGGCCATAGCGACAGAGCCCAGCGAAAGGATCCCGGCCAGCTTCTGAATGGAACCTAAAACAAGCAATTGCAACCAAACCGGCCCGGTTTCAGGGTTAACAAACTGCGGGAGAAAAGCAAACATGAACAGCAGCGACTTAGGGTTGGTCAGGCTGTTAATCGCCCCTTCTTTCACCGCCTGCCACCCGGTCATCATCCGGGGTTTCAGCACGGCATCGGAACGCTGCCGGCTTACCTTCAGCATTTTTATCCCCAGCCAGACCAGATAGGCGGCCCCAACCCAACGCAATACGTCCAACGCCAGCGGATAACTATGCAACAGCGTGGCGAGGCCGAGCACCAGCATGGAAACCTGCACCATACCGGCGACAAAAACCATGCCGAAAACATTGAGCAGCGCGATGCGACGACCTTGGCCGATACCCCGGGCCAGCGTGAGCATCATATCCGGTCCGGGAGAGAGTTCCAGAAGGGTGAGTGCAACAAGAAAAGCAATAAACGTTTCGGCTGAAGGCATGGGGTTATCACCGGCGAGTCAAAGAATACGGCAATCATATTCCTCCCCGGACATTCGCAACAGCACTATCAGACGCATCCGGGAAGTCTCGTTAATTCAGGGCGGCGAGAAATGCCCGATAGCCCTGCGCGCTGCTGTCCAACTCGTGCTGCTGAACCTGCTCTGCCGTGCCGTCCGAAGCGGCTTCCCTGCCGTAAAAGGCAAAGAACGAAGCATAGTCGGCCCGCACGTAATCGGCGGTCACTTCAAACGGCCGGAAGATCTCCTCCAGCGAGTAGCGATAACGCCCTTCACGCGCGTAATCTTCTGCGCGCACGCCCGCCGTGACCGCCAGCGCCAGTTTCTTGTTCTGCATCTTATAGCCGCTGCGAGAACCGTAGGCCCAGCCGTAGGTGAGCACGTCGTCCAGCCATTTTTTCAGCAGCGGCGGGCTGCTGAACCAGTAAATCGGGAACTGCAGCACGATGTTGTCATGCGCTTCAATCAACTGCTGTTCTTTGGCGACGTCGATCTGCCAGTCCGGATAGGCCTGATGCAGTTCGTGCACGGTATACAGCGCCGGATAGCGGCGCAGTTCCTCCAGCCAACGTTTGTTGACCACCGAGTTCGCCATATCGGGATGTGTCACTACCACCAACGTTTTCATACTGATCTCTCCAGTCAGGTGTTTCGACGCATCTTAGGGTATGCTGACAGAATGTAAAATACGCACACTCACGACACATACTTACCCTGGAGAAAGTGTAAATGACCGCCGAATCCCACTGCAGCCCTACGGGCATCAGCCTTGAAGACACCGGCTATGGCTACACCCTGTCGGTGATCAACGGTAAATACAAAATGATTATTCTCTACTGGCTGGCGTTGTATAAGCCGGTATTGCGGTTCAACGAACTGCAGCGCTGCATCGGCACCATTTCGTATAAAACGCTCAGTTCGACGCTGAAAGAGCTGGAAAAAGATCGCCTGGTGGTGAGAAAGGAGTATCCGCAGATCCCGCCCAAGGTGGAGTACAGCCTGTCCGAGCGTGGACGTTCGCTGATCCCGGTGATCGACATGATGTGTAACTGGGGGGAGCAGCACCGGCCGGAACCGCCGGTGCCGTGAGGGGTTAGTTGTCCGCCGCCGCTGAGGTTGCCGGCGCGGGTTCATCGTGCTCAACCAGCGCGTCCGCCGGCCGGCACTGGCGCAGCGTGCGTACGCTGAAAGCCACCAGCACGCCCAACAAGGCGGCGAATGCGCCAAACGACAGCACGCTCATCAACGGGGTAAATACCCGGCCCAGTACGCCGAGCCCCAGCGCGCCGATCGAATCGCCGGTTACGTCCTGCGCGGTGCCGAGGCTGTTCACCCGCCCCAGCAGATGGTCCGGCGTGTTGCTCTGGATCAGCATGAACTGCAGAAGTGAGGCGATGGCGTTGGCGTAGCCGTAGCACACCAGCGCCAGCAGCGCCGGCGCCAAGTGGCTGAACAGCCCCAGCGAAGCGATGGCGGTAAACGCGACGATGGCGGCGATCAGGATCAGCACGCCAGGGCGAGAGAAACGCCCCACCCAGCCGCTGGTCAGCGCGCCCAGCATCGCGCCAAGCGGCACCGCGGAATACATCAGGCCGATAGAGGACGCCCCGACGTGGTAAGCGTCCTGCGCCAGCGCCGGGAACAGCACCCTGACGGCGCCGACGATGCTCATCAGCATCCCCAGCAGCACCACCGAGCCGACCACTTTATTGCGCCAGACAAACTGGAAGCCGCTGGCGAGCGCGCGCAGCGGATGTTCCGGCTCCTGCTGCTGCGGCAACAGCGTCGGCAAGCGCACCAGCGGCACAAGGGTGCCCAGCGTCCCTGCCGCCGCGACGGCAAACGCCAGCCCCACGCCGCCGAACACGATGATAATCCCGCCCAGCGCCGGCGCCAGGATCGCGCCGATGCGCACCGTCACCATGCTCAAGGCCCCCGCCGCCGCCAGGTTTTCGCGCCCGACCAGCAGCGGGATCACCGCCATCAGCGCCGTCATGCCCAGCGCGCCGAAGAAGCCGTCCCAGGCCGCCAACAGGTAGAGCGCCCACAGCGACGGGGCCGGGGCGAAGGCGTTCAGACTCAGGGCGACAAAGCCCAGCCCGCAGGTGCCGCGCGCAAACAGGATCAGCTTGCGGCGATCGTAGCGATCGGCGAGTACCCCGCCCAGCATCAGGCCGATAAACATGCCCACGCCGTCCAGCGCCACCGCGACCCCCACCTGCAACGTGGAGCCGGTCATCGCCTGGATCTGAATCGGCACCCCCACCGCCAGCATGCCGAGGGAAAACACCGACAGCATGCGGGCGCAGAAAATCGCGCGGAAATGCGCATTGCTTCTCAGCAAACTGAAATCAAGAAAAAAAGAAGGTCTGGCCATAGTGTCCTGCATATCATGTTTTAGTGCGGGCCGGGACGCACGCC
The DNA here is from genome assembly GCF_900215445.1 of Serratia sp. JKS296. Classification (NCBI taxonomy): domain Bacteria; kingdom Pseudomonadati; phylum Pseudomonadota; class Gammaproteobacteria; order Enterobacterales; family Yersiniaceae; genus Serratia; species Serratia sp. JKS296. The sequence continues at coordinate 2,493,418 of NZ_OCMX01000001.1, read as the reverse complement.
CCGGCCCGGTTGCGTTATACCAACCCGTATTGCCGCGTCAGGAGCGAATGCAACAGCGGCCCGAGCGTCTCCAGCGAGGCCGGCGACAGAATGTCCGCGTGCTCGCAGCTTTGGTGATGACAGATCAGCCCATCCAGATACGGCGCCCACACGGCGTTGATATCCATCTCCGGCGGCAGCGTCCGGTCGGCGACGAACAGCGTCGCCGTGCCGTGGAAACGCCGGCTGCGCGCCTGAGACAGAAGGCGCACCGCGTCGCGGTAGTTGGCGACGATGCTGTCGAACATCGCCGCCTTCTCCGCCATCAGCGCCGGATCGCCATGATCTTCCGCCATAAACTCGGCCTGTTCCTGCGCCACCTCCTTCTGCGCCTCCTCCTCGCTGGGGCCGGTCCAGTCCTGGCCTTCCGGCGGATAGGTATCCAGCATGCCGAGGAACGCCACCTCTTCGCCCTGCTGCTGCAAACGCGCGGCCATCGAGTGCGCCAGCGTGCCGCCGAGCGAATAGCCCAGCAGGTAATAAGGCCCCTGCGGCTGCAGGCGGCGCAGAGTGGCGAGATGACGATCGACCATCTGCTCAATGTCCTCGCAGGTGGCGATGGCGCCATCCGGCCTTGGCGACTGCAGGCCGATGATCGGGTAGCTCCCCGGCAGATAACGGCTCAGCCCCGAGTACTGCCAGGCGAAACCGGAAGCCGGGTGCAGACAGAACAGCGCCGGGCCTTGGCCGGCCCGCAGCTGCAGGCACTCGCCGACGCCGCGGCTTTCGGCCGAGTTGGCGGCCTGCGCGTCATCGAGCAGGTGCGCCATCTTCTCCAGGCTGCGGGCGAACATGATTTGCCCGACGCTCAACGGCCGCGGGACGCGCCGCCGCAGCTCCGCCGCCAAACGCATCGCCAGCAGCGAGTGGCCGCCCAACGCGAAGAAGTCGTCGTCGGCATACACCGTCTCGCGCCCCAGCAGTTCCCCGAACAGCGCCGCCAGCAGGCGTTCGCTGTCGCTGTGCGGCGCGCGGCCGCTCTGCGGGTTCAACTGCGGCCGCGGCAACGCCTTGCGATCCAGCTTGCCGCTGGCGCTGAGCGGGAAGCTGTCGGTCATGACATAGCTGACCGGCATCATATGCGCCGGCAAACGCGCCTCCAGCGCCTGATGCAGCGCGCCGGTATCCAGCGTCACGCCCGGTTGGGCGATCAGCCAGGCGACCAACTGGCGCATATCGGCGCCGCCCAGCCCCGTCGCGCCCTCGCTTAATTCGATGGCGTGCACCGCCGCTTGCGCTACCCCCGGCTGCGCCAGCAGCGCCTGTTCGATTTCGCCCAGCTCGATGCGCTGGCCGCGGATCTTCAGCTGATCGTCGCTGCGGCCCAAATACTCGACGCTGCCGTCCTCCAGCCAGCGAGCGATATCGCCGGTGCGATACATGCGCGCGCCGTTGCCGGCGGGATCGGCGACAAACCGCTGCGCCGTCAACTCCGGCCGATGCAGATAGCCGTCGGCCAGCTGAATACCGCGCAGGTAGAGATCGCCGGCGCAGCCGACGGGCACCGGCCGCAGCATGGCGTCGAGAATGCTCAGTTGGGTGTTCCAGACCGGTTTGCCGATCGGCACGCCGGCGCCGTTCACCGCCGCCAATGCCTCGCCGGACGCCGGTTGATAGGTAACATCGACCGCCGCCTCCGTCGGGCCATACAGGTTGTGCAGCGGCGCGGCGACCAACGCCTGATAGCGGGAAGCCAGTTCGCACGACAGCGCTTCGCCGCTGCAGAACACGCGTTTCAGGCTGGCGGCGGCGCGCCGTGGCGCCCGCTCGTTCAAGGCCTCCACCCAGATAGCCAACATGGACGGAACGAAATGCAGCGTGGTCACGCCATAGTCGTCGATCAAGGTCGTCAGCGCCTGCGGATCGCGGTGCGCCTCCGGCGGCGCCATCACCAGGCGCGCGCCGACCATCAGCGGCCAGAAGAACTCCCAGACGGAAACGTCGAAGCTGCACGGCGTTTTCTGCAGGACCACGTCCTGCGCATCGAGCGCATACTCGTGCTGCATCCAGAACAGGCGGTTGACGATCGCCCGGTGGTTCACCACCACGCCTTTCGGCCGCCCGGTAGAGCCTGAGGTATACAGCACGTAGGCGGGATGATCGCCGCTCCCCGCCGGTGGGCGCGGCGCCGGTTCGCGCCCGCTGTCGTCCAGCGCATCGAACCGCAGCGTCGGCGCCAGCGCGGCGAAGCGGGCATCCAACGCGCTTTCGGTGATAATCAGCTGCGGTTTGGCGTCCTCCACCATGTAGGCCAGCCGCTCGTCCGGGTAACCGGTATCCAGCGGCAGCCAGGCGGCGCCGGTTTGCACAATCGCCGTCAGCGCCAGGCTGAGGCGCACGGAACGCGGCAACGCCACCGCGACGATATCGCCCGGCTGAATGCCGGCCGCCGTCAGCCGTTCGGCCAACAGCGCGGCCTGGCGCTGCATGTCACGGTAGCTGAGGCTGTGCCAGGCGTCCTGCAGCGCGATGCGTTCCGGCGTGCGCCGCGCTTGATCGGCGATCGCCTGATGCAGAGTGGTGTCCGCCACCGCCTGCCCGGTGCGGTTGACCGCCGCGATCAGCGCCTGCTCCTGCGGCGTTTGCAATTGCCAGCGCGGCAACGGCAGATCCGGTTGCGCAATCCATTGTTGCAGCAGCGCCATCAGCCGCGCGGCGAAGCGTTCAGGCTGCGGCACCGAATCGCGGTACTCCATCAGCAGACGCAGGCGCTCGCCCGGCAGCACCAGCAGCGTCAGCGGATAGTGGGTATAGCCTTTGTTACGGATAGCGTCGCAGCGCAGCGACCCTTCGCCGCCCAGCAGAGCGTCGTTGTCCGGATAGTTTTCCACCACCAACAGCGTATCGAACAGCGTGCCCGCCCCGGCCAGATGCTGGATCTCCCCCAACCCCAAATCGTCGTGCTCCAGCAGTTCAATCTGCCGGTGCTGCAGTTCGGTCAGCTGTTCCGTCAACGAACGGTCATGCTGCAGACGAACCCGCACCGGCAGCGTGTTGCTGAACAGGCCAACGTGTTCCTCGACCCCTTCTATCTGGCCAAAGCGGCCGGAAACCGGCGAGCCGAACACCACGTCCTGATGGCCGCAACAGCTAGCCAGCTGCAGCGCCCAAATGCCCTGCATCACGGTATTGAGCGTCAACCCGCGTTCGCGGCACAGGGTCAGCAAGCGCCTTTCCTCGGCCGGCGGCAGCGTCATTTCCAACTCCTGCACGCGATCGTCCTGCGCTTCACCGAACAGCAACGTCGGGCGCACATCCTGCAGCGTCTCACGCCAGAGGCGGCGCGAAGCTTCAGCATCCCGCGCGGTCAGGCGGCGCACGATATCGGCGTAGTTCGAACGCAGCGGCGGCAATGCCTGCTCGCCTTCACGCAATGCCAGCATCAGATCGTTGAGCACCACCGGCGTCGACCAGCCGTCGACGATCAGGTGGTGCGCGTTAAGGAACAGCGTGTAGCGTTCGCTATCGCCGTGTTTGATCCGCAGCGCATGCAGCATCGCGCCCGGCTGATTAAACAGATCGCGCTGCAGCTCTTTCTGCTCCAGCTCATTCAGCGCCTGCATTTCTTGCTCTTCGGACAGCGGCGGCAGCCTGTGGCTGTCCAGCGGCCAATGGCTTTCCTGCGGTATCAGCTGCAGCGGTTCGCCCTCGCGGTTGAATCGGGCGGCCAGCTGCGGATGGCGGCGGATCACCGCATTCAGCGCCTGCTGGAGTTGATGTTCGTCCAGTTCGCCGCAGAGGCTCAGGCGCGTCAGCGAGTTATAGCTGCCGCCCTGCTGCGCCGTCTGCGCATGGAACAGCAGGCCGTGCTGCAACGGCAACAGCGGCAGCGCCGCGGCCAACGGCCCGCACTCCCGCTCCCAGGCGCGCACCGCCTCATCGTCGGCGCCCGGCTGGGCGATCTCGGCCGCCACCAACGTCGCCGCCGCGCGATCGGGATGCCGCTCGGCAAATTCGCACAGCGAACGCACCGCTTGTTCGATGCCGCTGTGCAACTGCGCAATGTCGCTCTCGCTGAAAATCCCCTCCAGCCAGCTCCAGTTGATCGCCAGACACGCGCCGTCGCGCCGCTCTTCGACAAAGATATTCACTTCCAGCCCGTAACACAGCGCCTGCTGCGCATCCTGCGCCACGGTGAAGGCGTCGCAGAAGCGGGTTTGGCTGCGTTGCGGCGTCCAGTGTCCCTCATCCTGGCTGAAACGTCCGAGGTAGTTGAACAAGATCTCCGGCGCATTGCGCTGCGCCAGCGCCGCCAGTTCGTCACGCCGCGGGTGCAGATAACGCAGCTGGCCATAACCGACGCCGCGATCGGTCACCGCTCGCGTCGCCCGTTTCACCGCGCGCACGGCCTCATTGTGCTCAGCGTCATGCAGTTCAATGCGCAGCGGATACTCCGCCGTCAGCCAGCCGACGGTGCGGGCCAAATCGAGGCCGTCGTCCAGTTCGGCGCGGCCGTGCGACTCCAGAGAGAAACGCAGCGAAGCGGCCTGGAAACGCTGGCGGCAAGCCTGAGCCAGCGCGCACAGCATGATCTCTTCAACCTGGGCGCGGTATCCCTGCGGCAATGCGCCGAGCAGCGCGGCGGTCAGCCGGCTGTCGAGCAGCGTACGCCGTTCGCTCACCGAGGCGATGCGATCGGTCTGCGGATCCAGCGCGCGCCGCCCCAAACGTGGCACGTCGTCCGCCAGCATCTGCCGCCAGAACGGCAGCTCGGCTTCCCGGCGTTCAGCGTCGGCTCGTAGGCGTGCAGACCACTCATAGAGCGAGGTTTCTTCCGGCGGCAATGTGATCGGCTGCCCCTGCATGGCGCTGTCGGCCACCTGCCGCAGTTCGTCGAGCAGGATGCGCCATGAAACGCCGTCGACCACCAGGTGATGGATCGCCAGCACCAGCCCCAGGCTCTGCCCGTCGCGCTGCAAGAGGATGGCCTGCATCATAGCGCCGGCCGCTGGATCGAGATGGTCAAGCGCGGCATCAAACGCCTGTTCCGCCGCGGATTCCAGCTCACCGGACACGGTATTAACCTGCATCAGCTCACCGGCGGCGGCGGTTTCAACCACCAACTGACCGTCGCGGATCCGCGCGCCCAGCGCCGGGTGTGCCGCGCGCAGCTGTTCCAACGCATAACGCAGCTGTTGTGGCTGCAGCTCGGCAGGCACGCGCAGGAAAACGCCGTGCGCGAAGCGGCGATGCATATCGCCCGTCTCGGCAAACCAGTACAGGATCGGCAGCCCGTCGATCGGGCCTTGCTGCACGCTGCATGCGGCCTGAGAGCCAACGGCCAGCGGCTGTATCGCCTGCGCCATGCGCGCGGGGGTGTGCAGCGCGAAGATCTCGCGCGGCCGCAGCAGATACCCTTTGCGCCGCAGGGCGGTACCCAGCCCCATCGCCGAGATGCTGTCGCCGCCGAGCGCGAAGAAATCGTCGTCGGCGCCGACGCGATCCATCCCCAGCAGCTGCGCCATGGCGCCGCAAATCAGCCTTTCCTGCTCGGTGGCCGGTTCACGAATGCTTTGCGCCAGCGTCTCCTGCGGTTTGGGCAACGTCTGACGATCAATCTTGCCGTTGACGTTGAGCGGCAGCTCCGGCATCACCACCAGGATCGCCGGCACCATATAATCCGGCAAACGCTGCGCCAATTGCCCCAGCAGCTCGCTTTGCAGCGTTGGCGAGGCGCGACGTGCGTCATCCTGCACCGAGCAATAGCCGATCAAACGATAGGTGGCGCCGATCGGCTCGGCGATCACCACCGCCCGCCCCACGTCCGGCAAGGCGGCCAAGGCGCTTTCCACCTCACCCAGCTCGACGCGGAAGCCGCGCACCTTGATTTGGTGATCGGTTCGGCCAATGAATACCAGTTGGCCCTCCGCGCTCCAGCGCATCAGATCGCCGCTGCGGTACATCACCTCACCTTCGGCGAACGGGTTGGCGACAAAGCGCGCCGCCGTCAGATCCGGGCGCCGCAGGTAACCGCGCGCGATGCCCTTACCCGAAATGTACAGCTCGCCCGCCGCGCCGATCGGCACCGGCTGCAGGCGGCCGTCGAGCAGCCAGACGGCGGTATTGGCGAGGGGGCGACCGATCACCGGCTGATCGGCGGCCGTGACCGGCGCGCCCAGGGTATCGACGGTATATTCGGACGGGCCGTAATAGTTGTGGATCTCCACCTCCGGATGCTGCTGCATCAGGTTCCACAGCGTCGGCGTCGCCGCCTCACCGCCGATCATCACGAACGACGGCAGCGGGAACTGCCCCTTCAGCAGGCCGCAGTCCACCAGTTGCGAGAAGAACGACGGCGTGATGTCCAGCAGATCGATCGGCGTCTGCTGGGTTTGTTCCAGCAGCGCCCAGGGGTCGCGGCGCAGCTCCTCGTCGAAGATAACCAGTTCGCTGCCCATCATCATGCAGAACAGCGGTTCCCAAGAGGAGTCGAAAGAAAACGAGGCGGTATGGCCGGCGCGTAGGCGGCGTGCGTGGCGAGCCTGGAATTTTTCGATCGCCGGGCCGAACAGAGAGGCCTGGTGCGACAGGAACAGGTTCAGTAGCCCGCGATGCGTGGACATCACACCCTTGGGTTTACCGGTCGAGCCGGAGGTGTAAATCATATAGGCCAGATGCGCCTCGTTCAGCGGCACACGCCGTTCATCGTCCGTTATCGGCGCGGCCTCGGCGGCCGCGCAGCGCGCCAGGCACGCTGCGTCGTCCAGGCACAATACCTGCGGCAGATCCGGCATATTGACCTGCGTCGCGCGGTGGGTCAGCAGCATCGCCGGCCGCGCGTCGTCGCACATCAGCGTCAGGCGTTCACGCGGGTAATCCAGATCGAGCGGCATATAGGCCGCGCCGCTGGCCAACACGCCGAACAGCGCGACCAGCGTGTCCACCGAGCGCGGAATGCCGATGGCCACCACGTCTTCGGCGCCGATGCCGCTTTCGATCAGCACTCGCCCCAGTTGCATCACCCGTTCACTGAGTTGACGGTAGCTGAGGCGCTCGTCGCCGCAGGCCACCGCCAACGCCTCGGGCTGCCGCTCAACCTGGCGCTGGAACGCATCCATGATTGACACCATGCCCGCCGGCGGCGTCAGATCGGCGCCGCGCCCCCAGGCCGCGAGTTGCCTTAACTCCCCTTCGCTGATCAACGCCAGTTGACCGTTCGGCTGGTGCGGCTGCCGCGCCAACTGCTGCAGCCAATGGCCGATGCGCTCCGCGTGGTGATGCAAGGTGCGCGGCGAGTATTTGGCCGGGTTGGCGACCAACGACAGCGTCAGCACGCCGTTGCGAAAGCCGATCTCAAACTCCAGGTCATCGACCGGCCCCATCGCCAGCGTATGGGTAACGGCCGCCTGGCCGTCGAAGGACAAGGCGCTGTGGTAGACCTTGACGTTGATCACCGGGCCGTACAGTTCCTGATGGCCGCCGACCAGGCCGAGATCGCGTTTGATCTGCTCCGCTTCATAGCGTTGATGGCGGCGCGCCTGTTTGATTTGCGCCACGGTCGCCTGGCAGACGTCCGCCAGCGACATCTCCGGCGTCACGTTCAGCAGCAGCGGCAGCACGTTAACCACCGGGCCGACCGCCGCCAGCGCCTGGGAGCCCATACGGCGCATGAAAGGAAAGCCGAGTGAAAAACGGGTTTCGCCGCTCATGCGCGCCAGATACATCGCCAACGCCGCCGTGACGATATCGGCCGGTTGCAGCGACTGCAGCGCCGTATCGTGCAGCGCTTCGTCAAACAGCGATTCCGGCAACACCAGCGCCTGTTTGAGCGGCCGGGCACCCGGTTCAACCTCCCGACTCTCCGTCGATAATGACAGCGGCGACGGCAAATCGCGCAGATGCTGTTGCCAGAATTCGGCCGCCCGCCGGCGCGCCGGCGACGTTTGCCATTGCTGAAACTCTTCCACCACCTTGCCGAACGGGGTAAACGGCGAGGCCGCCGGAGACAGCCCGTGGCGCAGCGCGCGATAGATATCGGCGATCCGGCGGGTGATGGCTTCGAAACTGAAGCCGTCCAGGGTCAGATGATGAAAGCGCTGGTACCAGAACCAGCGATCGGCGCTGACGCGGATCACCGCATGGCGATAGAGCGGCCGCTCGCCGTCCGCAGGCAGATCCTGCGCCAAATCGTCGTTCATCAGCGCCAGCGCCGCTTGCTCGGCGTCCGGCCGCGCGCTGAAATCGAACCACTCCGGCGCCAGCACGCGCGCAGGATCGGCTATCAGCGGTAAACGCTGCACCGGCTGGCCGTCCTGCGCCTCAAAGAACCGCGCCTGAACCGTATCCGCTTCGGCCAGCCCCTGACGGATCGCGCGCTCCAGCGCCGAACGATCGATAGCGCCGTGCAGTTCGGTGTAGTGCGCCACGGCGAAGCTGTTGCGGCGCAGCGCGATTTGGTCGGCGATCCAGATCCCCGGTTGCGCCGCAACCAGCGGATAATCCCGATACTCGACCTGAGTATCCGGTAAAGAAAGCGTTTCTGACATGGTGTCTGTCCTTTCCCTCAAACGGAATGTATCGATGTGGTTGCCTGGCGCTTAACGCGCCGCATCCGCCGCTTTCAGCGCCGCCGGCCGCATGTCCTGCCAGTGCGTTTCGATGTAGTCGATGCATTCGCCGCGCGACGCCGGCCCCATCAGCACGCGCCACCCCTGCGGCGTATCGGCAAACTGCGGCCACAGTGAATACTGCTGCTGCGCGTTGACCAGCACGGAGAATCGGAGGCTTTCGTCATCGAACGGGTTTTGTTGTTCCTGAGTCATTTTCATTACCTGTCTGTCAAAATGTGTGGGTTATTCCATCGCGGCAAGCAGTCGGCGCACGCCGTCCACCAGGCCGCCGCGCCAGCAAAGCGCATCGTGCCCGCCGGAATACACGCGGTAGTCGGCGCGGTGCCCGGCCGCCGTCAGCGCCTGATGCATCTGGCGATTGACGAATTCGATGTCCGCCTCCCGATCGCCGGCCTGTTGGATCACGGTGAGCTTGGGTGCCGCCGCGTTGCGCTGCCGAACCTGGCGTATCAGCCAGCCTTCCTCCAGTTCGTGGCGTTTTTCGAACTGGGTCACAAATTGCACCGTAGGCCACCAGAAGGAGCCGGACTGGCTCAGCACGTGGCCAAAGCGCTCTGGCCAGTGCAAACCGGCGTATAACGCCGCCAGCCCGCCGTAGCTCTGGCCGGCGACCACGGTGCGCGCCCCAGTCTCGCTGAACGCTTCGCGGCGCTGCGCCTGCGGCAGCAGTTCGTCGATCACCGCCTGCCAGAAGACGGCGTTGCAGGGCAGCTCGTTTTGCCGGTGTTCGCCATCGACCGCATCGATCAGCAACCAGCACGCGGGCGGCAACTGCCCTTTTGCGGTTTCGTTCTCGATCACCGGCAGCAGCGCATGCCTTTCGATCCAGTTTTGGCCGTCGAGCAGCAGCACCAGCGGGCGGTTCGCTTTCACCGCCGCGTCGCCGCTGGCATACAGCCAAACGCGCCGCTGGTTACCCAGCCGTTCGCTGTGCCACTGAAAAAGCTGTAGCCGCGCCTCATCCAGCGGCCGATCGGCGGCCTGCCAGGCGCGTTGATCGTCGGCATCCGGCCCTTGCGCCAGGGATACGGGCCGCGGGCGATGAGACGGCCCCAGAGAGAGGCGATTCAGCGGATCGGCGATCGCCAACGGGAACAGCGATACCCACCAGGCACGCTGCTGGCGGTCGCGTAACGTTTCGTCGTCGCTGAAGACTGGGGGGAGGTCTCGCTCGGTAATGGGGATCAGGCTGTAGCTGCCGCGCCAGCGGCGATCGATAACGGCCGAGCCGTACCAAACGTCGGTGCCGGGGAGCCTGGCCAGGCTGCTGGGGGACGTGCTGTGGTGATCGGTAATGCCGTTGATATCGGCGTAAACGCGGCATATCGGCGAGTGCCGTTCATCGCCAGCGGGATCGCGCCATAGCCAGGTCATTTTAACGTGCTGTTCATCGTGCGCTTCGACGATGGGCGTGCCGTGAGCGGCAATCTTCTGCCACCACGCGGATTGCCCTACCGCCTCTTCACGCAGCCATTGCGCCGCCAATCCCTCAAGGTCGTTTCCTGGCCTCTTTTCCGGCAAAAACTCCATAGCGCCCCTTACATAACATGAGTGATTTTTACAAAACCTGACAATCGTATTGATACTCATTATCATTTTCAATACTATTTGTCGGATTTTTACCGTCGTGCAAACACGACGTCTCCACGTCGACGGAAGAAGACCGCTTGTCGGCATTTCGGGGTTTATCAGGGTGGCATGACACACAAAAGCAGGTATTCAGGAGAGATAATGAAGATTAAAAACAAAGGGATAGAAAACGCGAACGCGGAGGCGATGTCCGCCAAGCGTCTGTTGCTGGGATCGGCGCTGGCGTTATTGCCCTTGGCGCCACACGCGTCTGCGGCAGCGGACGAAACGATTTTGGTGACCGCCGACGCGCAAAACAGCGTGACCGCGCCGGTCAAAGGGATCGTCGCCAAAGAGAGCGCCGCCGGCACCAAGACCGCTGCCCCTCTGCGCAAGACGCCGCAGTCCATCTCGGTGGTCACGCGCGAGCAGATGAATGACCAGGAGCCGGCGTCGGTCGCCGACGCGCTGAACTACACCAGCGGGGTGATCACCACCTACCGCGGCAACTCCAACCGTAATGACGAAGTGATCAGCCGCGGCTTCCGTTATGCGCCCAAGCTGCTCGACGGTCTGCACTTTGGCCTTTCGAGCCAAAACGGCGGCGCCGGGCAGATCGATCCCTGGCTGCTGGAGCGCGTGGAGATGGTGCACGGCCCGGCCGGCGTGCTGTACGGCCAGGTCAGCCCCGGCGGCGTGGTGGTGATGACCAGCAAGCGCCCTACCGCCCAGAGCATTCACGAAGTCAAATTCAGCACCGGCAACCGCCATCTGGCGGAAACGGCGTTCGATTTCGGCGGCAAGCTCAACGACGACAACACCCTGTTCTATCGCCTGAACGGTATCGCCCGAACCGAACACGAGTTTGTCAAAGACAGCAAGCAGCAACGGGTAGCCATCGCCCCGGCCTTCACCTGGCTGCCGAACGAAGACACCAGCTTTACGCTACTGACCAGCTACCAGAACGATCCGAAAGCCGGGTCGCGCAACTTCCTGCCGCGCGCCGGCACGCTGTTCCCGACCAGCGCGGGCTATGTGCCCTATGACTTTAACATCAGTGAACCCAGCTTCAACAAGTCGCGGCGCGAGCAGGCGTCGATCGGCTACAGCTTCGAACATAACTTCAGCGATGCGCTGTCGTTTACCCAGAACCTGCGCTTCACCCACCGCGATGAAGACTATAAGTATCTGGTTTATAACGTAAACTCGAAAGTCAACGACCACACCGTCACCCGCATGGCGCAGCATGAAACGCAGATGACCAACGAGTTTGGCGTGGATAACCAGCTGAAGGGCCTGTTCGATACCGGCGAAGTGAAACACACCGTGCTGGGCGGGCTGGATTACCGCTACAGCCATAGCGATTATAAAATGTATCGCGATCGCGGCAACGATTACCCGATCGACTGGGCCAACCCGGTTCGCCCCAGCATCGATGGCAGCACGCTGGCGCTGGCTTCCAGCGACTTGAAGACGCTGAATCAAATCGGGGTGTATCTGCAGGACCAACTGGAGTGGAAAAACTGGAACCTGCTGCTGTCCGGCCGTCAGGACTGGTCACAGGTCAACACCCGCGATCGCACCAGCGGCGGAAAGGAACAGACCTACAACGATGCCCAGTTCACCGGCCGTGCGGGCCTGCTCTACGCTTTCGACAACGGCATTTCGCCGTATGTCAGCTACAGCACCTCGTTCGATCCTAACCTGTACCCAAGCGCGCCGGGCGCCGATCCGCTCAAGCCGACCACCGGCAAACAAACCGAGGTGGGCGTGAAGTACCAGATCCCGGGCGGCAATACCCTGCTGACCCTCTCCTGGTTCGACATTACCCAGCGCAATGTGGCGTCTTACAACCGTCTCACCTCCGCCTACGAGCAGATCGGGGAGGTGAAATCCAAAGGGATTGAGGCGGAAGTGCACGCCCAACCAACGCCGGAGATCAAGCTGACCGCCGCCTATACCTACACCGACGTAGTGACCAAAGACTCCAACTCGGCGGACGAAATCGGCCACAGCCCGGCGGGCATCCCGCGCCACGCGGCATCCGCCTGGGGCAGCTACAGCTTCCTGAGCGGCGCGCTGAACGGCCTGACCGTCGGCAGCGGCGTGCGTTACATCGGCGATGCGCCGGCCGACGCCACCGGCCAGTACGACGTGCCGCACTACACGCTGTACGACGCCATGGTGAAATATGACCTCGGCCAGGCTTCGTCGGCGCTGCGCGGCGCGGCGCTCCAGCTCAACGTGCAGAATCTGACGGACAAGAAATACGTTTCATCCTGCAGCGGCGAGTACGCCTGCTTCTACGGCAGCGGCCGCAGCATTATCGCTTCGGTCAACTACCGCTGGTAACGACAAGGGGCGGCCATCGCCGCCCCTTTCTTCCGCCTTTCCCGCCGCCTTTACTCCTGTTTCAATTCCCGCAAGTGCTTGTACACCGTGGCGCGCCCCATCGACAGCACGTTGGCGATGTAGTCCGCGGCGCTTTTGGCCTTGAACGCGCCCTGATGATAGAGATCGCTGACCAGCCGCCGTTTCTGTTCGCGGCTCAGCGCGCCGAGCGCGGCGTTTTCGCGCCGCAGCCAGTCATGCAGAAAGGTATTGATCTTCTCTTGCCAGTCGTCTTTGAACAGCTCTTGTGGCTGTGGTTGCAGCCGCGTGACCGACAGGAACATGTCCAGCGCGTTGCGGGCGTCCTCGAACATCGCGGTGCTCAGGTTGATGCACAGCAGATAGCTGGGCTTGCCCTGCTCGTCGCGTGCGGCAATGCTCACCGAACGCATCTTTTTGCCGTCCCAGTTCAGCTTCTCATAGGGGCCGCTCACGCCGGCGCCGCCATCGAGCTCGAAGTCTTCCAGCCCGGCGTCGTCGCCCGGTTTACGCTTTGACAGGTTGTTCGCCAGATAGGCAATCTTGTTGGTGGCCAGATCGTGGATCACCACTTCCACATTCGGGAAAAACAGCGCCGCGATGCCGTCAGCGACCGAGCGCAAAAGTTCGAGTTGAGAAGAAGAGTTCGGCACGCTGGGGTATCTCCGTATGGCCCGGTTTGGTTGGCTGTTCAGCTGCTTAGCATACCGCAGTTGCCGCCGCTTGCCGAGTGGAGCGGCGGCAAGCGGCGCATCCTTCGCCGGTTATTCCGCCTCGGCGCCACGCCGATAAAACATGTAGCTCTCGCGCGCCACGCTGTCGCGGACCCGATAACGCCAGATCAGGCCGAGCGTGGTAAACCACAGCGGCATGCTGCACAGCGCGATCAGCGTATCGCTATCGAACACCATGAGCACCAGCGTAAAGGCGAAGAATGCCAGCGTCAGCCAGGCCATCGCTACCCCGCCCGGCATTTTGAAGTGCGAAGCGGCGTGCAGATCCGGCCGCTTCTGGCGATACACCAGGTAGGCGACCAAAATCATGCCCCAGCTGTAAACCACCAGGATCGCCGCCACGGTAGAGACGATGGTGAACAGCGTCATGACGTTCGGCACCAGTACCAGCAGCAAGGTGCCGGCCACCATGCAGAAGCAGGAAAACAGCAGGCTGCGGATCGGAATGGCCGTGGTGCGAGACAGAATGCGGAACTGACCGTGGGCATGCTTTTCCATCGACAGGCTGTACAGCATGCGGGTGCTGGAATACACCCCGCTGTTAGCCGAGGACATCGCCGAAGTCAGCACCACGAAGTTGATCACCGCGGCGGCGGCCGGCAGTCCCGCCAGATCGAACAGCATCACGAACGGGCTGCTGTCCGGCGAAATGTGGCTCCATGAGGTGACGGCGATAATGGTCAGCATCGAGCACACGTAGAAGACGATGATGCGCGCCGGGATCGCGTTGATCGCCTTCGGCAGCACCTTCTCGGGGTTTTTGGTCTCCGCCGACATCGTGCCCAGCAGCTCGATGCCGGTGCAGGAGAAAATGGCGATCTGGAAACCGGCGAAAAAGCCGAAGATGCCGTGCGGCATGAAAATGGCGGGATCGGTGACGTTATGCAGCGAAGCGGTCACGCCGTCCGGCGAAGTCCAGCCGCTGAACACCATCCAGGCGCCGGTGGCGATCAACGCGACGATCGCCACCACCTTGATCATCGCGAACCAGAATTCGGCCTCGCCGAACATCTTGACCGACAGCATGTTGAACAGACACAGAAACCCCAGCGTCAGCAGCGCCGGCAACCAGGGCGAGACGTCTGGCAGCCAATATTGCACGTAGCCGCCGCACACCACCACGTCGGCAATGCAGGTCACGACCCAGCTCAGCCAGTAGGACCAGCCGAGAAAAAAGCTGGCGCGCGGCCCCAGATATTCGGAGACAAAATCGGCGAATGAGCGGTAATCGAGCCGCGTGAGCAGCAGCTCCCCCATCGCCCTCATGACCATGAACATGAAAAAGCCGACGATGGCGTAAGTCAGTACGATGGAGGTGCCCGATAGCGCGAGGGTTTTCCCGGCGCCCATAAACAGCCCGGTGCCGATGGCGCCGCCGATCGAAATCAGTTGAATGTGGCGCGCGCTCAGCCCGCGCTGCAAAGTTTGGGCACAGTGAGGCCCCTCGGCTGAACCTGGGCTCAGCCGATCGCAGTGGTTTTTTGTCATGGTGTTACCTGTCCGTCGTTAAGGCGATTAAGCAACCGATGCGCGGTTGCAGCAGGAATGAAACGCCCGCGGGCGCTCTAACCGGCAAAAAATTGAGACCAAACGCTGCCCGCCCCGTTGTGACAGGGAGGTAATAATAATGGGTACCAAGAAAATGCTCTCGTGAGCCGTCGTATCGCCCACGGTTGGCGTACAAAGCCTGAGCGTGGTGGGTAAACACTAGAATATCAAATGGTTATACTTTCCCTTGTGCAACAAAAAAACGACGCCGGAGCCGTTTTAACATTAATTTAACTCTGGCGAGGGGAAATGCCATTGTCAACATGGCAGTTAAATAAAATGAAACTTTTTGATCACATTCAAGCTTCTGAAAAATAGATAAAAAGGGTTTTTATGCGCTTTATATGCATAAATTATGCATGTGATCGCTCACCGTCGACAAAAAGTAATTAACTATTCATTTACCGCTCTGCAGGCGGCGAAAAAGCGTCCGCTGGCCCGATGAGAGGGGGGCTAACAACCGGCATAATTAGTGGTAAATTTAGCGTCGCAAAGTGTTATGCGCTTGCTAATCCACGGTTAAACGAAATAAATACCTCTAATATATAAAGGTTGGTTATGGAAAAGCTATCCTACGCTTCAGACAGCAGCACCACCGCTTGGGCTACATATCTGCAACAAATCGATCGCGTCGCCCCTTACCTCGGCGACCTGTCACGCTGGGTTGATACGCTGCGTCACCCTAAGCGCGCTTTGATTGTCGATATCCCGCTGCAGATGGACGATGGCACCATCCGTCACTTCGAAGGTTTCCGCGTACAACACAACCTGTCGCGTGGGCCGGGCAAAGGCGGCATCCGCTTCCACCCTGACGTCGATCTGAACGAAGTGATGGCCCTGTCCGCCTGGATGACCATCAAGTGTGCCGCGGTCAACCTGCCGTACGGCGGCGCCAAGGGCGGCATCCGCGTCGACCCGTTCAAACTGTCTGAAGGTGAACTGGAGCGACTGACCCGCCGCTACACCAGTGAAATCGGCTTCATCATCGGGCCACAGAAAGACATTCCTGCGCCGGACGTCGGCACCAACGCCAAAGTGATGGCCTGGATGATGGACACCTACTCCATGAACCACGGCACCACCATCACCGGCGTAGTGACAGGCAAGCCAATTCACCTCGGCGGTTCCCTGGGCCGTGAGAAAGCGACCGGCCGCGGCGTGTTCGTCACCGGCAGCGAAGTGGCCAAGCGTCTGGGCGTGCAGATCGAAGGCGCCAAAGTGGCGGTACAAGGCTTCGGTAACGTGGGCAGCGAAGCGGCCCGTCTGTTCGTCGGCGTCGGCGCGCGCGTCGTCACCATCCAGGACCACTCCGCTACCCTGTTCAACGCCGACGGCATTGACCTGGTGGCGCTGACCGAATACCAGGCCAAGCACAAGCAGATCGCCGGCTTCCCTGGCGCCAGCGAGATCGAGAGCGAAGCGTTCTGGTCGGTCGACATGGACATCCTGATCCCTGCGGCGCTGGAAGGCCAGATCACCCGTCAGCGCGCTGAAATCCTCAGCGCCAAACTGGTGCTGGAAGGGGCTAACGGCCCAACCTTCCCGGAAGCGGACGACATTCTGCGTTCCCGTAACATCACCGTGGTTCCGGACGTTATCTGTAACGCCGGCGGCGTAACGGTCAGTTACTTCGAGTGGGTGCAGGACATGGCGAGCTACTTCTGGAGCGAGTCCGAGATCAACGAGCGTATGGACAAGATCATGACCGACGCGATGGTCCACGTCTGGAACAAGGCGGCCGAGAAAGAGTGCAGCCTGCGCACCGCCGCTTACATCGTGGCCTGTGAGCGCATCCTGACCGCACGTAAAGAGCGCGGCATCTACCCAGGTTGATACCGGCTTATTTGGCCTGCGAGCGGGCCATTTTATCAGGGGGCGAAAGCCCCCTTTTTCGTTTTCACCTATTTTTGAAACAAGGCCACGATTTCCGGCGAATACAGGTCGGGATATTTTTCTGCCGCCCCGAGTATATTCTGACGAACCGTTTTACCTTTTACGCTTGGATCTGCTGCCACATACTCTGCCGGGAAAGCCAGCGCATCTTTATCGGCACCCGCAGCCAACAACGCCTTGACGCAGTCAGGATTATTGCTGGTCAGGCTTTCCAGCAGCGGTGTGCCAACAGGCCAGGCCTGTTGCTGGGGCGGTTGAGCATCGATAGAGGTTCCGGGTTTATGCAACAAGGCGATACGCTGCGCCGCTTGCGGGTCCGGCTGGCCGTCCTGGGAAGCATCCCGCGTGCAAACAAAGTGCAAAGGCGTTGATCCTACCTTGCTGACGCCATAAGGATCTGTACCGGCGGCTACCAGCAGTTTGATGACCTCCAGATTAGCCGCCCCTTCCCCCATGATCGGTGAGAATCCTTGCGGGGTAACCTGCTTGGCATCCGCACCAAATTGCAGCAACAGTTTCACCAACGCGGGCGCGGCTCCTTGGCTTTGGGCGGCGGCAATAAGCGGTGTATTAGTCCCCCCTTGCGCAATGACATTGGTATTGGCGCCCGCTTTTAGCAAGCTCTGTAAAATGTGAAGGTCATCATCGGATAATTCAGACTTGTCGGTATTTCCCAACGCTGACAACAATACGGTTTCTCCATTGTCACTGATGGCTTGATTCACATTCACCGACATATCAAGAAAACGATCGAGCAGCGCCGGCTGTTTGTAATAGGCGGCATACCATACCGTTTGAATAGTGGGGTGAGCGCCATTTTTGATCAGTTCATTAATGGTGTCCATATCGCTACTGCTCTTAGAGTAAGCATACGTCATTACCGACTCATCCAGTTTTTGGGTGAGTTCCTCTTGTTCGCCAGCGTGTGCTGAAACCGAGCTCCCCAGCAGGCTCAGCGCCAGTGCGCAAGCTGTGGCACAGCGATTTAAAATAGGCATTTTTTGTTCCTTCAAAATAATAAAAAAATTAAACAAGTGCTTTCCATTATTACGCAATGGTAATAATCACAGAATTCTTATGTATTCGTATGAAGCGTGCTAACAGATTTCCTTTCCATTTTAGTGGGGAGCCGTTTTTCTATCATAGGAAACAAACGAAAATCAAATTCATTACTGATGAGAACGCCTGGATAATTATGGCCTTTATTCTCGCCAAGAAAGTCAACTCAATTTTTACGCTTTTTTATCGTGTATTCCACCGCACTTTGCGGTTCGCATTCCCGGGGGGGCTGGGCTATACCTTAGGCATTCCCCTTTCTGCAGGAGTTGTGATCATGAGCAAGAAAAAGATCCTGATGCTGGTCGGCGACTACGCCGAAGATTACGAAACCATGGTGCCGTTTCAGGCATTGCAGATGATCGGCCATTGGGTGGACGCCGTATGCCCCGGCAAAGCCGTCGGCGACTACATCCAGACCGCGATCCACGATTTTGACGGCGCGCAGACCTACAGCGAGAAACCCGGCCACCGTTTCACCCTGAACGCCGACTTCGCCGCCGCCAAAGAAGAGCACTATGATGCGCTCTTGATCCCTGGCGGTCGGGCGCCGGAATACCTGCGCCTGAATCCCGACGTGATCGCGCTGGTGCAGGCGTTTGACGCCGCGAAAAAACCGATCGCCGCCGTTTGCCACGGCCCGCAACTGCTGGCAGCGGCCGGGGTGTTGAAAGGCCGCACCTGCAGCGCCTACCCGGCCTGCGCGCCGGAGGTGCGGCTGGGCGGCGGCCATTATGCGGAGATCGGCATCGATCAGGCGCACGTCGATGGCAATCTGGTCACCGCCCCGGCCTGGCCGGCGCATCCGCAATGGCTGGCTAAGTTCGCCGAGGTATTGGAGCAGTAACGCGCGCTAACGGAGCTGCTCGATCAGGAAATGGATGTCGTACAGCCAGCGTTTGGCGCGCGCCGAGCGCACCAGCATCGACACGCACAGCGGCCGGGGGTGTTCTTTACAGGCGGAGGGGGAAAACCAGCGCCCGGTATTGCTCGGCGGCTGGAAATATAGCTCGTGGTTATAGTTGCCGCTGTCGACGCCGAAGGTGTCGAAGTAGCGGCGCATCAACGTGTTGGAGTCGCTGAACGACAGATTGAGCGCGGTGTTGATCTCGGTTTCCGGGGTGATGGCCACGCCCTTCTGCAGCCGGCCTGATGCGTTGAAGGCGGCGATAAGCGCGATGACCTGTTGCTGAATGTCTTCTGCCATGACGACCTCGAGCCGATATGAAGAAAAGGTGAATGCAATTATTTGTCTGACTCTGCCCGCCGCGGCGAGTTCGGGCCACCGGCCGGGTTTTCCGTTTCTTTACACTTTCCATAAGTAAACCGCGCACTGCCAAAGGCCCGGCGCGCGCGGTCGACGGTTAGCGGCTGAGCGTCGTCTTGTCGGCGATGACGCCGTCCCCCTGCCGCTCGGCGGCAACCCCGCCGCCCAACACTTTATACAGGGTCGCCTGATTGTCGTACGCGGTCTGCTGCGCGGCGATCAGCGACTGCTGCGCCGTGTACAGCGTGCGCTGCGCGTCCAGCACGGTCAGATAGCTGTCCACGCCCTGGCGGTAGCGCAGTTCGGCCAGACGATAATATTGCCGCGCCGCCGCCACATAGCCGGTTTGCGCCGCCAGCTGTTCCTGCAGCGTGGCTTTGCGCGCCAGCGCGTCGGCGGTTTCCTGAAATGCCGTCTGCACCGCTTTCTCATAGGTGGCGACATACAGATCTCTCTGCGCTTTGCTGTAGTTCAGTTGCGACGTGTTATAGCCGCCGCTGAAAATCGGCAGGCTGATGCTCGGGGCGAACGACCAAACGCCCGCGCCGTGGCTGAACAGCGACGAGAGTTCACCGCTGCCCACCCCGCCGCTGGCGGTCAGGCTGATCGACGGGAAGAACGCCGCCCGCGCCGAGCCGATATTGGCGTTGGCGGATTTCAGATTATGCTCGGCCTGCAGCACGTCCGGCCGCGTCAGCAGCACCTGCGAAGACACCCCGGCCGGCAGGTCGCGCATGATCCCGCCCAGCGCGTCGATGCCGCCGGGCAGCAGGTTTTCCGGCACGCTTTGCCCCACCGCCAAATCCAGCGCGTTTTTCGCCTGCGCGGCGCTGGTCGCATAGCTGGCGGCGTCCGATCGCGCCTGTTGATAAACGGTCTCCGCCGACGCCACGTCAACCAACGATGAAATCCCGTGCTGCTGGTTCTTGCGCGTCACCTCCAGCGACCGTTTGGCGCTTTCCATCGTCTGCTGCGCCACCGCCAGATTGCTGCGCTCGGCCGCCACCGCCACCCAGTCGGTGACGATATCGGCGATCAGCGTCAGGCGGGTGCTTTTCGCCGCCTCCGAGTTCGCCAGGTAAGTTTCGAACGCCGCCCGCGACAGGCTGGCGTTTTTGCCGAACAGATCCAGCTCAAAGGCGCTGACGCCGGCCTGCGCTTCGTAACTCTGGCTGATGGCGGTGGCATTGCCGTTGCCGGTCAGCGAACGCCCGCGACTGCCGTCGGCGGTGGCGTTGATCGTCGGCAACAGCGCCGCGCGCTGCTCACCATACAGCGCGCGCGCCGACGCGATATTGGCGATCGCCTCGCGCAGATCGCGGCTGCTGCTCAGCCCCATCGCCACCACCTGGCGCAACCTGGCGTCCTGCACATAGTCGCGCCAGGCGATGTCCGGGTAGCTCAACGCCTGCTTGCCGGCGGCCTCGCCCTGCGGCAGCGTTGCCGCTATCGGCGCCGTCGGCCGCTGATAATCAGGATCCAGCGAAATACAGCCAGCCAACAGCAGCGGCAAAGTTAACATCATGACTCGTTGCAACACGTTATTCTCCTGCCTGTGGCGGCCGGCTGGCGGAGCGGCGGCTAAACACGCGGCGCACCAGCACATAAAACAGCGGGACGAAAAAGATGGCCAATGCGGTGGCGGTAAGGGTGCCGCCGATAATGCCGGTACCGATGGCGATGCGGCTGTTGGCGCCGGCGCCGCTGGATACCGCCAGCGGCAGAACCCCGGCGGTGAACGCCAGTGAGGTCATCAGGATCGGCCGCAGGCGCATGCGCGCCGCGTGAACCGCCGCGCCAATCAGCGTTTCACCGCGCTGATGCATTTCCTCGGCGAACTCGACGATCAGAATGGCGTTTTTCGCCGACAAACCGACGATGGTGAGCAGCGCCACCTGGAAGTAGATATCGTTCTCCAGCCCGCGCAGCGTGATTGCCAACAGCGAACCCACGATGCCCATCGGCACCACCAACATCACCGCAAACGGAATCGACCAGCTCTCATACAGCGCCGCCAGGCACAGGAACACCACGATGAGCGAAATGGCGTACAGCGACGACGCCTGGCCGCTGGTCAGCCGCTCCTGATAGGAGAGCCCGCTCCAGGAATAGCTGCTGCCGGCGGAGAATTTCGCCGCCAGTTTCTCCATCTCGCTCATCGCCGTGCCGGAACTGACGCCGGCGGCGCCCTGCCCGGTGATCTCGAACGACGACAGCCCGTTATAGCGCGACAGGTTTTCCGGGCCGTAGATCCAGTGTGAGGAAGCAAAAGCGGAGAACGGCGTCATGCTGCTGTCGCCCGCCGCGTTGGTGCCGCGCACAAACCATTTGTCGAGATCTTCCGGCTTGGCGCGATACGCTACGTCGCCCTGCATATAGACTTTTTTCACCCGGTTGCGATCGATAAAGTCGTTGACGTAGGTGCTGCCGAACGCGCTGCTGAGCGTGCTGTTGACGTCGCCGGCGCTCAGGCCGAGCGCCTGCAGTTTGCCGCTGTCGATCTCCACCTGCAGCTGCGGCGTGTCCGGCAAGGTGTTGGCGCGTACCGCCAACAGCGATGGATTGCCGGCGGCGGCGGCGACGATCTGATCGCGCATCGCCTGCAGCTCGGCGCGGGTGGTCGCCCCTTTGGCCTGCAGTTCGAAGGTGAAGCCGTCGGACTGGCCGAAGCCGTCGATCGCCGGCGGGCTCATGGAGAACACCTGGGCGTCACGCAGCGAGGCGAAGTGCGCCATGGCGCGTTTGGCGATGGCGTCGGCGGTGTTTTCGCTGCCGCCACGTTGGCTCCAGTCTTTGAGGCTGACGAACGCCATGCCGGCGTTTTGCCCGCTGCCGCTGAAACCGAAGCCGTTGATGGTGAAAATGGTGCTGACGTTGGCCTTTTCCTGCTCAAGGAAATAGGCGGTGACCGCCTCGCTCACCGCCGAGGTGCGGGCGTTGGTGGCGCCGGCCGGCAAGGTGTACTGCACCATCACCGAACCCTGATCCTCATTGGGCAGGAAACCGGTCGGCAAACGCAGATACATCACGGCGGTGGCGATCAGCAGCAGGCCGTACAGCAGCAGATAGCGCGTCGGCCGGTGGATCACCCCGCCGACCTTGTCGGCGTACTTCTCCTGCAGCCGGTTATAACCGCGGTTGAATTTACCCAGCAGCCCTTTGTCGGTCTGTTCTTCATGCGTCGATTTCAGCAACGTGGCGCACAGCGCCGGCGCCAGCGTCAACGCCAGCACGACCGACAGCACCATCGAGGAGACGACGGTGATCGAAAACTGACGGTAGATCACCCCGGTGGAACCGCCGAAGAACGCCATCGGCAGAAACACCGCCGACAGCACCAGCGCGATGCCGACCAGCGCGCCGGTGATCTCGCGCATCGATTTCTCCGTCGCCTCGCGCGGCGGCAGTTTATCTTCACGCATCACGCGTTCGACGTTTTCCACCACCACGATGGCGTCGTCCACCAACAGCCCGATCGCCAACACCATGCCGAACAGCGTCAGGGTATTGATCGAGTAGCCGAACGCTGCCAGCACGCCGAAGGTGCCCAGCAACACCACCGGCACGGTGATGGTCGGGATCAGCGTGGTGCGCAGGTTTTGCAGGAACACGAACATCACCACCACCACCAGGACCACCGCTTCGAACAGCGTTTTCACCACCTCCTCGATCGAGATGTTGATGAAGTCGGTGCTGTCTTTCGGGTAAGCCACCTTATAACCCTGCGGCATCGCGCTTTGGTATTCCGCCACCTTGGCCTTCACCAGCTTGGCGGTGTTGAGGGCGTTGGCCCCCGCCGCCAGCTTGACCGCGATCCCCGCCGCCGGGTGGCCGTTGAGGTGCGCGCTGGCGGAGTAATCTTCGTTGCCCAGCTCAACCCGCGCCACGTCGCCCAGCCGTACCAGCGCGCCGCTGCTGTCGCTTTTCAGGATGATATTGCGAAACTGTTCCGGCGTTTGCAGCCGCGACTGCGCCTTCACCGTGGCGGTCAGCTGCTGATCGGCGGCGGCCGGCAGATCGCCTACCTTGCCGGCGGACACCTGGGTGTTTTGCGCCTCGATCGCCGTCTGCACGTCGGAAGGCATCAGCGCATAGCTCGCCAGCCTGGTCGGATCCAGCCAGATGCGCATCGCGTATTCCGAACCGAACACCTGCACGTCCCCCACGCCCTCGATGCGCGACAGCGGATCCTGCAGGTTGCTGACCAGATAGTCGGAAATATCGGCCATCGTCGCCTTGTCGTTCTCGTCATACAGCCCGACGATCAGCAGAAAGCTGCTCTGGGATTTCTTGACCGTCACGCCTTGGGCGGTGACCGCGCTCGGCAAGCGGCTTTCCGCCTGCTGAACTTTGTTTTGCACCTGCACCTGCGCGATATCCGGATCGGTGCCCTGATCAAAGGTGACGTCGATGCTGACCGAGCCGCTGGAGCTACTGGTCGAAGAGAAATACAGCAGGCCATCCAGACCGGTGAGCTGCTGTTCAATCACTTGGGTGACGCTGTTTTCCAGCGTTTCCGCGTCCGCGCCCGGATAAGTGGCGGAGATGGAAATCTGCGGCGGTGACACGTCTGGGTACTGCGAGATGGGCAACGAATTGATCGACATCAGGCCGCACAGCATGATGATGATGGCGATCACCCAGGCGAACACCGGGCGGCGGATAAAGAACTGCGCCATATCACTGCTCCCCGCGTTGGGCTTTGTCGAGCGAGACGGCGACCGGCTTCACCGCCGCGCCGATCGTCACCTTGCTGGTGCCTTCGACGATCAGGCGATCGCCCTCGTTCAGCCCGCTGCCGATCAGCCAGTTGCTGCCCACCACCCGTTCGGCGGTGACGGTGCGCTGCGCCACTTTATTTTGCTCGTCCACCACCAACGCGGTGGCTTCCCCTTTGGCATTGCGGGTGATGCCCTGCTGCGGCGCCAGAATGGCTTTAGAATCGACGCCGTTATCCACCGTGGCGTGGACATACATGCCGGGCAACAGTTCATGTTCGGGGTTGGGGAACACCGCGCGCAGCGTGACCGAACCGGTGGCCTCATCCACCGCCACCTCGGTCAACTCCAGCTTGCCGGCGTGGGCATAAGACGTGCCGTCTTCCAGCTTGATGGCGACCGGCGTGACCGCGCCGCGCTGTAACGCCGCCTGCTGGCGTCGCAACTTAAGCATCTGGGCGCTGGACTGGGTCAGATCGACATAGATCGGATCCAACGCGCGGATGGTGGCCAACGCATCGCTCTGGCTGGCGGTGACCAGCGCGCCCGGCGTCACGGATGAGATGCCGATACGCCCGGCGATAGGCGCACGCACCTGGGTATAACCGAGATTGATGCGCGCCGTCTCCAGCGCCGCCTGATACTGCGCCACCGACGCCACGGCCTGCAGATACGCGGCTTTGGCGTCGTCTGCGTCCTGTTTGGAAACGCCGTTTTCTTTCACCAGCGCCGCATAGCGCTGCGATTTGAGCCGGGTGGATTGCACCGTGGCCTGGGCGTTTTTCAACTGGGCGGCGGCCTGATCGTAGCTGGCCTGATAGCTGGCGGGATCAATTTGATACAATACCTGCCCGGCTTTCACCTCGGCCCCTTCGGTAAACAGCCGCTGCTTGATGATGCCATCGACCTGCGGTCGCACGTCGGAGGTCATGGTGGCGTTGACCCGGCCGGTCAGCTCGCTGCTCAGGGTCACCGACTGGCCGCGCAGCGTGACCACGCCGACCTCCCGTTCACCGCCTGCGCCCGTCGGCGCGCCGGCGTTTTGCCCATCGCAGGCGGCCAGCGACAGCGACAGCCCCAGCGCTAAAAGCGTTTTCCTCTGCATTGCAATACGATCCTATTGAGAATAACTATTCTCAATATATCGAATGCCGCGATGCGCTTCTGAAAGGGTTGCGTAAGGATTCGGTAAAAGTCCGTCGGGCTGAGCCGGCCGGTATCGCGATTATTTGTGCCGCAGCGGCACGTCTTTCAAGAGCCAGGTCAGCGCAAAAGCCAGCGCCATCACCCCGGCGGCAATTTGATACACCGAATGGATCGCCCCGCCGAAAGCCTGCAGGTAATCCTGCTGCAGCGCCGTCGGCAAATGGTGCACCGCTTCTGCGCCGAGCGAGCGCGGCAGCTGCGCGCCTTCCGGCAACAGCGCCGCCAAACGGGTGTGCAACACCTGCGTGAAAATCGCCCCGAACACCGCCACGCCTATCGAACCGCCGATAGAGCGGAACAGCGTGGCGCTGGACGTCGCGACCCCGATATGTCGGGGCTCCACGCTGTTTTGCGCCGCCAAAATCATCACTTGCATCACCATGCCCAGCCCCAATCCCAGCAGGCAAAGATACAGATACAGTTGCTGCACCGGCGTGTTATTGGTCAGAGTGCCGAGCAGCGTCATGGCCCCCAGCGCGCACAGGGTACCGACGATCGGGAACAGGCGATATTTACCGCGTTTGCTGATGATCCGCCCGCTGATGATCGAGCTGGCCATAATGCCGCCCATCAACGGCAGCAGCTGCATCCCGGCCTGCGATGGCGTCGAGCCTTTCACCACCTGCAGATACAGCGGCAGGAAAGTCACGGAGCCGAACAGCGACATGCCGACGATAAAGCCGATCAGGCCGCACAGCACGAAGGTGCGGTTGCGAAACAGCCCGAGGGGAATGATCGGTTCAGCGGCCAGCCGTTCCTCATAGATAAAGCCGCCCAGCGACACCAGGCCAAAGGCCAGAATGCACCACAGCTGGCCGTCCGACCAGGCCATTACCGTGCCCCCCTGGCTGGT
Organism: Serratia sp. JKS296; assembly: GCF_900215445.1. Taxonomy (NCBI): domain Bacteria; kingdom Pseudomonadati; phylum Pseudomonadota; class Gammaproteobacteria; order Enterobacterales; family Yersiniaceae; genus Serratia; species Serratia sp. JKS296. Next base: position 2,467,595 of record NZ_OCMX01000001.1, on the reverse strand, counting down.
GAACAGGATGATGCAGGTGAGCGCCATCGCCAGGTAACCGGCGCCCAGGACGTCGATTTCATGCCGCACTCGATTAACCTGCGACTGAAACACTGCGCCAATCACCAACAGGGCGAACAGGCCCAGCGGCAGATTGATGTAGAAAATCCAGCGCCAGGAAAAATGCTGCACCAACAGGCCGCCGATCAGCGGCCCCACCACCGTGGCCAGGCCGAATACCCCGCCGAACAGCCCCTGATAACGGCCGCGTTCCGCCGGCGGGATCACGTCGCCGACCACCGCCAGGGTGACCACCAACAGCCCGCCGCCGCCCAACCCTTGCAGCGCGCGCATCATAATCAGCTGCGTCATATTTTGCGCCAGCCCACACAGTACCGACCCAAGCAAAAACAGCAAAATAGCGATTTGCAGCACAATCTTGCGGCCGAAAAGATCGCCGAATTTGCCGTACAGCGGCACCACGATAGTGGAAGACAGCAGATAGGCCGTCACCACCCAGGACAGTTTCTCAAGCCCACCAAACTCGCCGACGATGGTCGGCAGCGCGGTGGAGACAATGGTTTGATCCAGCGCCGCCAGCAGCATCACCAGCAGCAACGCGGAAAACAGCAACGGGAGCGAAGGCGCCTTGGCTGGCGCCCCGCCGTGATCGGGCCGGATTGTCGGGTTTTCTATCTCCATCGGAGTCAGTTCACTTGTAATTAATTAATCACATAATTAATATATGAGTCATCCTTTTCTCCGGTCAATGGATCTCACCGCGATGACAGCACGAAACGTTCAAACTCCCGCCAAGCCTCGCCGCCCCGGCCGGCCGAGCGGCGGTGCCAAAGGGGCTGACAAACGCGAGCATTTGCTTGATACCGCACTGAACCTGTTTGCCCGCCAGGGGATCGTAGACACCTCGTTGAACGCCATTGCGCGCGAGGCAAACGTCACCCCGGCCATGCTGCACTACTACTTTCATAACCGCGATCAGCTGCTGGACGTGCTGATCGAGGAGCGCTTTCTGCCAGTGCGCAAGATGGCCGGCGAAGTATTCGACGCCAACGCGGACGATCCCGTCACCGCCTTCACCCTGCTGGCGCAACGTTTTATCGACATCGCGTTGGAACACCCCTGGTTCGCCCCGCTGTGGCTGCGGGAGGTTATGAGTGAAAGCGGCGTGCTGAAACAGCGCATGGATGAACGCTTCGGTAATGAACGCCATCAGATCGCGCTGCAAGCCATCGCGCGCTGGCAGGCGCAGGGTAAACTTAATCCCGATCTCGAGCCTGCCCTGCTGTTCTTCACCCTGTTCGGCATCACGCTGCTGCCGCTGGCCACCGCGCCCAAATGGCGGCGCGAACGGGATAAAGGCCAGCTAAACGCCGAAGATATCGCCCGCCACGCCGTCGCCCTGCTGCGCTACGGCATCGGCCCGGCGCGTTAACTCACTGGCTCTGGGGATTTAACCAGCCGAAACACCGTTTTGGTGTGCCAATAGTAGTCGATCGCCGCCGCGATATTCGGCATCCAACCGTCCGGCTCATAGGGTACGAAGCCGGAAAAACCCAGCCTGCGGGCAGAAACCTGGAACCCCGCGCCGGAGAAAATGCGCGCATAGTCGTCCAGCGAGCGATCCTGCACCACGGTATGCGTCTGTTCAGCTACCCTTGCGCGCCATTGCGGCCACAGCGGGTTGTCGGTGTGGCAACCGGTCACCGCATAGTAAACGCCGCCCGGCTTCAGCGCCCGCAGCATATCGGCGGCATGCTGCGCGATATCTTCGATCAGGTAGATGACTTCATGGCTGAAGGCGATATCGAAATGGTCATCCCAGCCCGTCAGCCGCGTGTCGGTTTGATAACCGATCGGCAGGTTTCCTTTCAGGCGGTTGGCGTGTTCGACGGACTGGCGGGCGATATCGACGCCGAGCCCTTCACGAAATGGCCGGATTTGGTGCAACAGACGCAGAAAACCGCCCTGATTGCAGCCGAAGTCCAGCACCCTGACGCCGGACAGTTCGTGTTCAGGCACCAGAGTTAGCAGATGCCGCCAGATAGGCGCATGGCCTTCCGCCATGGCCTGCTCTGCGTGCGGATCGCGATACCAGGTGGGGATGCTCAAGGGGGAGTCGTTCATTATGGCCTCCTTATGTTTCCACTCAGCCAACCACAGCCTAGGGCGACAAACAACCGCGTGCGCATTTTTTGAACACTCACTGCTCTGGCTTGCCATGCACCGGCAGTTGGCTGGTCACGCAGTGAATGCCGCCGCCACCGGCGGCGATGGCGTCGATCTCCAACTGTACCACCTTGCGCTGCGGATAGAGCGCCGACAGCAGCGTAAACGCCGCCTTATCCGCCTGCGGGTCGCCAAATTCAGGGGCGATCACCGCGCCGTTGATCACGAAATAGTTGATGTAGCCCGCCGCGAAATCGGGATTGCGGCGGCTGAATCGGCTGTCGCGCGGTGCCAGCGGCGGCGAAAGCGTATGCACCTGCAACGTGCGGCCATCGGCGTCGGTCGCTGTCTTGAGGATCGCCAGATGCGCCTGGGTAACCGCATGATCATAAGAGGCCGGATCGGTATCCAGGTTGGCCACCACCACGCCCGGCCGCACGAAACGGGCGTAAAAATCGACGTGGGCATCGGTGATATCCCGGCCTTTAATGCCCGGCAGCCAGATAATTTTGCGCAGGCCGAGCATCGCTTTCAGCTCCCGCTCAACCCGCTCCCGGCTCCAGCCCCGGTTGCGGTTCGCATTCACCCAGCAGCTCTCGGTCATGATGCCGGTGCCGTGCCCATCCACTTCGATGCCGCCGCCTTCGCCTACCAGCGCGCTGCGGCGCGGTTGAGCGACGCCGTATTTTTTGGCGGCGAACGCCGCCAGACGCGCATCCTTGGCATGTCGCTGTTTATTGCCCCAGCCGTTGAAGTTGAAATCCACCGCGCCCAGCGCACCGGCGTCGTTGACGACGAAATTGGCGCCGATGTCGCGCATCCAGATGTCATCCAACTCGGTGACGACATAGCTGACGTTATGGCTGCCGCAGGTCGCTTCCGCCAGTTGCCGTTCGTGCGCGCGGCAAAATACCGTCAGTGGCTGAAACTCGGCGATGGCGCGGGCGATGCGCCCCTGCGCGGCCTGCACGTCCGCCGTGAACCCACCCCAAATCGCACGCTGCGCGCCGAACGCGAGAAACGCCCGCTGCTGCGGTTCCCCTTCGTCGGGCAGGCGCCAGACCGGGTTAAGCGCAGCTTTCGCGTGACCGTGTAACGAAATGCCCAGCGATGCCGCCAAACCCACGCCGGCCACTGCCGAAAACTGCTTGATAAAGGTGCGACGCGTTGCCATAAATGGCCTCTTTAAATTAATTTAAATTCAAATGGTTATCCGGTTTTTTTACGCTCCGGCGCTTGAATCCCATGCTAGTCTTCCCCTGCCACCGCGACAAACGATATATTTAGTGGATATCTGATTAGACAGGCTTATCGATAATGTTAAAACACTGGCCTCCTTTGAGCGCCCTGCGCGGTTTCGAAGCGGCGGCGCGCCTGGGCAGTTTTCATCAGGCCGCCGAAGAATTGCACCTGACCCAATCGGCCATCAGCCAGCAGATCCGCAGCCTCGAAGCGTTTCTGGAACAGCCGCTGTTCTTCCGCACCGGCCGCAGCGTAACGCTGACCGACGCCGGCCACGATCTGTTCAGCACCGCACAGGTGATGCTGCAACAGCTGGCCGTCGGCATTCGCCGTTTGGATCAGTACCGCAAACCCAACCAGCTGATCGTCAACACCACCCCGGCCTTTGCCCGCCACTGGCTGACGCCGCGGCTGGGCGATTTCAACCGGCGACATCCGCAGATCGATCTGTGGCTGTTCACCAGCTTTGAACCGCCGGATATGGCGACGGACAGCATCGATCTGGCGATCCGCGACGATCTCAGTGCGCAGGCGGACTGCACCTTCAAGGTTCTCTGTACCGACCGGCTCTACCCCGCCTGCCACCCCAGCCTGCTGGCGTTGACGCCGGAGCAGCGCGTGACCTTGCACGGCGAACGTGAGATGGACTGGAGCCACTGGGCGGTGGCGGGCGGCGCGCACGTCGGCCAACGCGACAGCGGGCTGAACTTCTCCGATCCTGGTCTGCTGCTGGACGCCGCCTGCAATGGCCTCGGCATCGCGTTGGTCAGCCAACTGCTGGCGCAACATGCGCGCGACGTCGGGCTGCTGCAACCGTTAACCGAGCAACGCGTGCGCGGCGCCAACTGGGCGTGGCTGCTGCACCGCGACAGCGAACACAATCCGCTCGCCCGGCACTTCTGCCAATGGCTCCAGTCGGCGCTGTCCGCCGGCGCATAACGCGCCACGTCACGATTTGCTACTCTGGTCAGGCGGCCCCGCCTGACCGCTGCTACCTTCAATAAAGCGTCGCAACAACCCGAAGAAAACGCGCTAACCTGCTGTTTCAAAATAATTAGTTGAATTCACCTGATAACTGAACATCGCTAAAAGGATCTTCTATGTCTGCCGGTTTATTGAAAACGATAGCTCTGAGCGTGGCCCTTGCCTGCACCGTTCCCGCCGCCTTTGCCGCCGATCTGACCGCTGGCGCGGTCGCCGCCCCGGATCAGTATGGCGCCAAGGTCGCCGCACACATTCTGCAGGCCGGCGGCAACGCGGTCGACGCGGCGGTCGCCACCGCCTTTACCCTCGCGGTGACCTACCCTGAAGCCGGCAATATCGGCGGCGGCGGCTTTATGACGTTGTACGTCGACGGCAAACCCTATTTCCTCGACTACCGCGAAGTGGCGCCCAAGGCCGCCGGCAAGACCATGTATCTGAACGAGAAAGGCGAAGTGATCGAAAATCTCAGCCTGGTGGGCAGCCGCGCCGCCGGTGTGCCGGGCACCGTGCTGGGGTTGTGGGAAGCCCATAAGCGTTTCGGCAAGCTGCCGTGGGCCGAACTGCTGACGCCGGCGATAAGTTACGCCCGGCAAGGTTTCACCGTGGCGGACCAGCAGTATCAGTACCGTGAAGACGCCAACAAACTGTTCGCCGGTAAAACCAACTTCGGCGACTATTTCGGCGCCATGAAGCCCGGCACGGTGTTCAAACAGCCGGAGCTGGCCGCCACCCTTGAGCGCATCGCCAAATCGGGCGCCGACGATTTTTATCACGGCGAAACCGCCCGCCTGCTGGTGGCGCAAATGCAGCGCGACAACGGGCTGATCGGCGCGGCGGATTTGGCCGACTATCGGGTGAAATGGCGTGAACCGATGCGCATCAGCTGGCGCGGCAACACCGTGTATACCGCCCCGCTGCCCAGCTCCGGCGGCATTGCGTTGGCGCAGCTGCTGGGGATCAAAGAAGATCGCGCGGCCGACTTCAAGGGCGTGCCGCTCAACTCGGCGCGCTATATCCACCTGTTGGCGGAAATCGAAAAACGCGTGTTCGCCGATCGCGCCGACTACCTTGGCGACCCGGATTTCACTAACGTGCCCGAAGCGCAGCTGATCGCCCCTGATTACCTGCAAAAACGCGCCGCCGAGATCAATCCGCAGGCGATCTCGCCGACCGAACGGGTGCGGCCGGGGCTGGAAAGCCACCAAACCACCCACTTCTCGATCGTCGATGCGGCCGGCAACGCGGTCAGCAACACCTATACGCTCAACTGGGACTTCGGCAGCGGCGTGGTGGTCAAAGGCGCCGGCTTCCTGCTTAACGACGAGATGGACGACTTCAGCGCCAAACCCGGCGTCGCCAACGCCTTTGGCGTGGTGGGCAGCGACGCCAACGCCATCGAGCCGGGCAAACGCATGCTCTCCTCGATGAGCCCGACCATCATCACCCGCGACGGCGACGTCACCCTGGTGATCGGCACCCCGGGCGGTTCACGCATCTTCACCTCGATCTTCCAGGTGATCAACAACCTCTACGATTACCACCTGCCGCTGGCGCAGGCGGTGGCCGCCCAGCGCGTGCACCATCAGCTGTTGCCGAAGGATACCGTCTACTATGACAGCTTTGCGCCGCTGACCGGCAAACCGGCGGACGAGCTGAAGGCCATGGGTTACACCCTCGAAGACCAGGGCTGGAACATGGGGGATATTCAGGTCATCCGCATCGATGGCCGCACGCCGGAAACCGCGTCCGATCCGCGTGGCCGCGGCGTGGGCCTGGTGGTGAAAAAGTAACGCCCCGGCGGCCCGCCTTCGATTAGACGGGCCGCTACTTCCCCGCATTGACTGCCGCTGCACCCTTTCTTACTCATCTATACTGAAGCGACAGGCGCGCGTTTGACGACGGCGGTGTCTGCCTTCCTTCTTAGACGATAACGAAAATATTATCTTTAAATCAATCACCTGCATTTGTCGTAAGCGGTGTCGGAGGCAATCAATAATGGCGAAAAGACGAGCAGTACCCGGTGTCCATCCCTACGATGGGCCCGCCGGCGGTTGGGGCGCGCTGAAAGCGACGGCCATCGCCGTGCGCACGCAGATGGATACCTTAGAAGCGCCGGTGACACTGATGCGCACCAACCAGCCCGACGGGTTTGACTGCCCGGGATGCGCATGGCCGGATAAAGAGCATCGCTCCACCTTTCAGTTTTGCGAAAACGGCGCCAAAGCGGTGACCTGGGAAGCGACCAGCAAGCGCGTGACGCCCGAATTCCTGGCGCAAAATACCGTGACCTCACTGCTGCAAAAAACCGATTATCAGTTGGAAGACTATGGCCGCCTGACCTCGCCCCTGTTTTATGACGCCGGGACGGACACCCTGCGCCCGCTGGCCTGGGACGAGGCGTTCCAACGCATCGCCGCCGTCTTGCAGACGCTGCCGCCGGAACAGGTAGAATTTTATACCTCCGGCCGGGCGTCCAATGAGGCGGCCTACCTGTTCCAGCTGTTTGCGCGTGAATTTGGCAGCAATAACTTTCCCGACTGCTCCAACATGTGCCATGAGCCGACCAGCGTTGGCCTGCCGCAATCGATCGGCATCGGTAAAGGCACCGTCTCGCTGGACGACTTTGACAGCGCGGAGCTGGTTATCTCCATCGGGCACAATCCGGGCACCAACCACCCGCGCATGATGGGCACGCTGCATGAGCTGGCGCGCAAAAAAGTACCGATCATTGTCTTTAACCCGCTGCGCGAGCGGGCGCTCGAACGTTTCACCGATCCGCAAAACGTCATCGAAATGGCGACCTACAGTTCGACCCCGATCGCTTCAACCTACTATCAGGTCAAAGCCGGCGGTGACGCCGCGGCGCTCAAAGGCATCGCCAAAGCGTTGCTGCAGTTGGATGATGAGCATGGCAATGCGCTGGATCACGCCTTTATTGCCGAGCACACTGAAGGGTTTACGGCTTTCGCCGCCGACCTGAAGGCCACCGGTTGGGATGCGATTGAGGCGGAGAGCGGCCTGGCGCGCCGGGATCTGGAACAGGTCGCCGCCGCTTACGCGAAATCCAATGCCACCATCGTGACCTACGGTATGGGCATTACGCAACACAATAAAGGCACTGCCAACGTGCGCCTGATCGCTGACCTGCTGCTGCTGCGCGGCAACATCGGCAAACCGGGCGCCGGCATTTGCCCGCTGCGCGGCCACTCTAACGTGCAGGGCAATCGCACCGTCGGCATCACCGAAAAACCCTCGGCCGAATTTTTGGCGAAGTTGGAAACGGTGTTTGGCTTCACGCCGCCCAAGGCCCACGGTCACGATGCCGTGAAATGCATGCAGGCGATGATCGACGGCGCCTCGAAGGCGTTGATCTGCCTGGGCGGCAACTTCGCCGTAGCGCTGCCGGACCCCGATCAGAGCTTCCCGGCGATGAAAGCGCTGGAGTTAAGCGTGCATATCGGCACCAAACTCAACCGCAGCCATCTGTTGGTGGCGAAAGAAACCCTCATTCTGCCCTGCCTGGGCCGCACCGAACTGGACATGCAGGCCGGCGGGCGACAATCGGTGACGGTGGAGGATTCGATGTCGATGGTGCATGCCTCGTCTGGCAAATTAAAACCGGCGTCGGAACTGCTGCGTTCGGAACCCGCCATTGTTGCCGGCATGGCCAAAGCGGTGATGCCCGCCAGCAAGGTGCCCTGGGATGAACTGATCGAAGATTACGACGTGATCCGCGATCTGATCGAAAAAACCATTCCGGGCTTCGACGATTACAACGCGCGCATTCGCCAACCCGGCGGTTTCCGCATGCCATTGCCGCCGACCGAACGCCAGTGGCCGACGGCGACGGGCAAGGCGATGTTTTCGGTGTTCAGCGGGTTACACGAAGACCAGATTGCGGCGGAACAAAATACGCTGCGGCTGATCACCCTGCGCAGCCACGATCAGTACAACACCACCATTTATGCCCTGGATGACCGCTATCGCGGGGTTTTCGGCCGGCGCGACGTGCTGTTTATGAATGACAGCGATCTGCAACGTTTGGGGCTGGAGCATGGCGACGTGGTCGACCTGGAAACGGCGTTGCCCGGCAGCACCCAGCGCCTGGAAGGCATCACGGTGATCGCCTACAACATCTCAGCCGGCTCGGTCGGCGCCTACTACCCGGAAGCCAACGTGCTGGTGCCGCTGCATTACATCGATGAGGAGAGCGGCACGCCTTCGTACAAATCGGTGCCAATCCGCGTGAAGTTGAGATCCAAAGAGGTGCGCGCGGTTAAGATCGCTTAGTGGGAACGCTACGGCCCCCACTGGCATCTGAGTGGGGGCCATTTTTATCCGACTACGGGGCAGCGGCTTATTTGCCGTTGGCCAATTCGCCGTACACCACCTGGCCGCGGAAACCGCGCCGCACCTGCTGGAACAGCTCGCGGAACGCCGGGTAATCCTGCGCCTGGCACAGCGCTTCCTTGCCGCGAATGGCGTTCACCTGCAGGCGGTGATTGACGGTCACCTGCTGCCCGTCGCGCCGCCACGCCACGCGATAGTCGCCCGCCGCATTGCGGAACTGCCTGTCTTGCGGAATGGCGATAATCGGCACGTTGGCCGGCAGCTGCAGACGGTAGGTTTCGTCGTAGCGCTGCGCGCTGCAGTAGAACGGGGTTTCGTTGCCCGGCGCCGCCGTGGTGGTATACAGCGTGCGGAACGATTTGCCGCCGGGCGGGTTGGGCAACGTCATGCCGCCCACCACGCCGAAATCGACGTAGTCGTCCGCCTTGAAGCGGAAGCGGTAACCGAACTGCTTTTTGAGATCCAGCGGATCGCTGTTCATCGCCACCTCGCCGCTGCCGTCGATGCCGGAGGCGGACATGATCGTCGCTTCGGCCTGCGCCCGGTTCTGGCGGTTGATCTGCGAGAAGTAGCCCCGCAGGTCAATCTCTTCCACTTCGCTCAGCCGGCGCTCGGTTTGCCCATGCAGATTGCCCGCCTTGTCGAACACAAAATCGACGCTCAGCGCGCTGTTGACCGGCTGCTCGTCGCTGCCCGGCGTGCGCGCCAGTTTGGCGTCGCGCGTGAGCAGCACCGGCGCCCCCAGATCGCCCTCCGGCAGTTGGCCGAACCGCGCCCAGGGATTGGTGGAGTCCAGGTACAAATTGAACTCCGGCACGTAGGTGATGGCGTGATTAAAGCGGCCGAGCAGCGGCACGTTAGGCAGTATCGGGCCTTCATCCATGCCGATCAGCACCGGCGAGCTTTCAATGCCCTTGGCGGCGAGCAGCGCCTCCAGGATCACCACGTGATCCTTACAGTCGCCATAGTGATTATCGAGAATGCTCTGCGCCGAATTCGGCTCCAGCCCGCCGTTGCCCAGGTACACCGCCACGTAGCGAATGTTTTGCGCCACCCAGCGATAGAGCGCCTCCGCCTGCTCGCGCCGATCGCTGATGCCGGCGGTGATGTTGTCCGCCAGCGCCTGAATGCCCGGCGTCACCTTCGCCGCCGCGCCGGCCTTCAGCTGGTAGGCCTTGGCCAACTGCGGCCACTCGCGGTAGGTGCTGGCCATGATGGTCGGGCTGAAGGTCCAGCTGTCCGCCGCCCAGTTTTGCGCCTTCATCGGCGCGCTGCGCGAATAATGCCAGCGCCAGTGCGCTTGGCCGTTGCGGATCTGCGGTTGGTCCCCGCCCTCGACGCCGCGCGTGAAGATATGCATCGGCAGCTTGGCCGGCGCCAGCAGGGTCACTTCGGCGTCGTCGAACTGATCGAAAACGCTGAAGGTCTCCCACAGGCCGAAATAGTCAGGGAAATACGGGGTGTTCTGCGTGCGGCGCAGTTCGTACACCACGCGCGAGCCCGGCGCCAGGTTGGAGAACACGATGACGCGCACTTTGCGGTCGGCATACAGCGGCGCCGTGGCGCTGGAGTAGCTCTCCTGGGTGTAGATGCGATCGGGCGCCACATCGTGGCGCTGGCCGTCGGCGGTCAGCGTATAGGCGGCGACCACCTCCAGCGTTTCCATTTTCTCGCTGTAGCTCAGGCGGATCTGGCTGAATTTTTCGACCGCCGCCTTGGTTTTCAGCAGCACTTCGTAGCTTTCCGTCTTCACGTTGGTGGCGTTGGCGTTAACGCGATAATCCGCACGATAGCGCACGAAGCTGAAATCGTTGTTGGCCGTGTCGTTCTGGCCCTGATCCGCCGCGGCGGGCGGTGCAGCGGCCAACACGGTGGCCGGGTGCGTCGCCGTCAAACCGGCGAGTAACAGTATGGAAGGAATAGCGATTTTCATCTTCGGTCCTTGAAGGGCGTAAAGCAGCGACACCGGGCCATACGCCCGTCCCGGCGTCAAAACAGGCGGGCACACTAATATAATTGAGAATCATTTTCAATAAACGAACCATCAACGCCGCGCTAGCCCTGCTCGATCAACATGACGGCGGTGGTCTCCGGCTCCAGCGCTTCGAAAATATGCTCGCGATCGGCGGAGTAACTGATGTAATCCCCGGCGCTCAGCACCTGCGGCTGATCCGCCGGGCCAAGGCGCGCCCGTCCACTGCTGATGATCACGTGCTCGACGGTGCCCGGCGGATGCGGCCGCGAGCATTTCGTTTCACCGGGTTGCACCCGCAGCCGGTAAATGTCGCGCTGCGCGCCCGGCGGGCAGGTGGCCAGCAGCGTGGCGGCGTAGTTGCCCTGCTCCGACAGCGCCGGCGTTCCTTCATGGGCGCGGATCACTTGCACCGGCCTGCTCGGCTGTGAAATCAGCCGGCTGACCGGCACATCCAGCGCCATCGCCAACGCCCACAGCGTTTCCAGGCTGGGATTGCCGCTGCCGGCCTCGAGCTGCGACAGCGTGGATTTGGCGATGCCTGCGCGCTTCGCCAACTCGGTCACTGACAGATTCAATCGCTCCCGCTCGCGGCGGATTGCCGCCGACAAGAGGCCGATCGGCGTGATGTTCTGCATCAGGTTATCGCTCATTGTTCATTATACCGTTCAATTGTTCGACTTGACGAACACCGTCAACCATGTTCATCATAATGTCCGATTGTTCATTTTAATGACTAAGCGGCTTCATCACAAGCACGGCCAGGCAACGAGGAAAATGAAATGAAAACGAAAACGCGCGGCGCAGTGCAAATGATCCTCGCCATGACAATCTCCGGCACCGTCGGTTGGCCGGTACTCGTTTTAGGGCAGCCGCCCGCCACGGTGGTGTTTTGGCGCTGCGCGTTCGGCGCGCTGGCGATGCTGGCGACCTGCGCCGCGCTTGGGCAACTGAAATCAGACGCGCTCAACTGGCTGCAGCTGGCGTTCGCCGTCCTAGGGGGCCTCGCGCTGGTGCTCAACTGGACGTTATTGTTTGCTGCCTATCAGCATGCTTCGATCGCTGTCGCCACCGTGACCTACCACGTTCAGCCGTTTATGTTGGTGGCGCTGGGGGCGCTGCTGTTCGGCGAAAAACTGACGGCTAACCGGCTGGGCTGGCTTCTGCTAGCGTTCGCGGGGATGGTGTTGATCGTCACCGGCCGGCAGAGCGGTGGCGGCGAGGGCGACTATCTGCTCGGCGTGGCGCTGGCGCTCGGTGCGGCCCTGATGTACGCCCTGGCGGCGGCGATCGTCAAACAGCTGGCCGCGCTGCCGCCGCAGCTGCTCGTGTTGATTCAGCTGACCGTCGGCGCGCTGGCGATGGCGCCGTTCGCCGGTCTGGCCCGCCTTCCCGCAGAACCGTTCGACTGGCTGCTGCTGGCGACCCTCGGCCTGGTGCATACCGGGGTGATGTCCACGTTGCTCTATGGTGCGATCCAGAAAATCCCCACCGCTCTGGTCGGCGCGCTGTCGTTCATCTACCCGGCGGTGGCGATCGTGGTGGACTGGGCAGTGTTCGGGCACCGTCTCAGCCTGCTGCAGTTGCTGGGCACGCTGGCCATTCTCGGCGCGGCGGCGGGCATGAACTTCGGCTGGCGATGGGCGCCCGCCGCGCACCGGGCCGGTAAAATCAGTTAATCCCGCCCGATGGGCAAGCTATGCACAATAAGGCATTCGCCTTGTGTCCGGCGCGGTGCTATTTATTTAAACCGTGTAGGGTAGAAGGAGTTTTTCTATGTGGCATCACCGCCTGCAACGGCGCATCCGTTTCAGCTACTGGAACGAACTGTGCGTCACAAAAAAATAAGGGAAGGCGCAAGCCTTCCCTTTTGTCATTCACCGTTCAGCTCAGAAGCGATCGGTTTTCACCACCTCGTCGAACGGCAGTTTGCCGATGCGCGGATAAGGCTGCCCCGCCGCCTTGCCGATGGCGACCATCAGCGCGATCTGATAGTGAGCCGGTTTGTTGATAATCTCGCCCACCGCGTCGAAATCAAACCCGTCCATCGGGCAAGAGTCGTAACCCTGCGCCTTGGCCGCCAGCATCAACGTCTGGGCGAAGATGCCGCTGCTGCGCATCACCTCGTCGCGCTGCACCTGCGGCTTACCGCGATAATACTGATCGACGGCCGGGATCATGAACTGCTGTACCGGCTCCGCCGCCTCGGCCCAAACGGTTTTTACCTGTGACTCCCAGCTCGACAGATCGCCGCACAGCACGACCAGCATCGATGCGTCGGTCACCTGCGCCTGCCCCCACGCCGCTTCGCGAATTTTCTCGCGTTGTGTGCGATCTTCGATCAGCAGCGGACGCCAGTGCTGCAGGTTAAACGCGCTGGGTGCGCCCTGCAGCGCAATGTTCAACAGCGCTTTTTTCTCTTCGAGCGTCATCACGTGCTGCGTATCAAACTGCTTGGTAGCGCGGCGCTGACGGATTGCGTCTAACGTATTCATTTTACTGCCTCTGTCCATGTGAAAAGCGCTATTGTCGCCAACACGGCGCGGCTGTCCAGCCCCCGGCGGCTATTTCTGCGCGGTTTCGGCGCGCAAGCGGCCGACCTGCGCCGTCAAATCGGGCCACGGCGCCTGACCGGCGTAATGCTGCCGCAGGTAGTTGAGCAGGATGGCGATCTGCGCGTCATTCAGGTTATGGCGGAAGCTCGGCATATAGCCCAGCTCGGCGTTCGCCGGCCGCTGTATGCCATCGAGCACCACGCGAATGGCGTTGTCCGGCGCCTCGGCGAACAGGTTGGTGTTCAGCGCCAGTGACGGCCGCACTCCCGCCATCTGCGCGCCTTTTTCCTGCGCATGGCACGCCATGCAGGCGCCGGAAAACAGCCGCGCCCCTTCCGAACTCAGAGGCTCCACCTGCCGTTCCGCCTGAGCGTTTAACGTTGCCGCCGTAGCGCCCGCCGCCGTTTCAGGATGATAACTGCGCAAGTAGACGGCGATCGCCTGCAGATCGGCCTGCGGCAAGCGCGACAGGCCTTCTTCGATCACCGGCGCCATCGGGCCGGCGGCAACGCCGTGGTTGGCCGAGTAGCCGGTGCGCATAAACTCGACCAGATCCTGCTGTGACCAGGCGAGCGGCGCGGGCGAGCGGCCGGTCAACGCCGGCGCCGTCCATCCCTCCGCCACGCCGCCGTCCAGATGATCGCCACCGGTTTTTTCGCCGAACAGCACGTTGCGCGGCGAATGGCAGGCGCTGCAGTGCCCCAGCCCTTCGACCAGGTACGCGCCGCGGTTCCAGTCGGCGCTCTGGGCCGCCTCGTCCTGCATCGCGCCCGGCGTCAGGAACAGCAGGTTCCAGGCAAAGATGCCCTGGCGAATATTGAACGGAAAGTGCAAATCGGTGGCCGGTGGCCGGTATTTGACCGCCGGCTGTGACATCAGGTAGGCGTACAGCGCCTGCAGATCGTCGTCGCGGGTGCGGGTAAAGGCGGTATAGGGAAACGCCGGGTAGAGATAGCGGCCCTGGCGATCGACGCCGTGGCGCATGGCGCGCTCGAACGCCGCGTAACTCCAGCTGCCGATGCCGGTTTCCACGTCCGGCGTGATGTTGGTGGTGTAAATGGTGCCGAAGGGGATCTCCATCGCCAGCCCGCCGGTGTTGCGCTCACCGCCCGCACGGGTGTGGCACACGGCGCAGTCGCCGAGATCGGCCAGGGTTTTGCCGCGCGCGATCTGCGCCTCGCTGAAACTGTGGGTCTCATCGGCGGCGAGCGGCGCGATTTCCGGCTGCCAACTGGCGACCACGCCGGCGACCACAACGGCGATCACCGTGACGCCGCCCCACCCGACGATTTTTTTCATCTTACTCATCTTTGCTGTCCTTGTTCGTTACGGGGGGTTAATGGCCGGCCTGAGCGCGCAGCGCGGCGAGCACCCGCGCCGGTGTGAACGGCACCTCCCGCAGGCGCACGCCGAGGGCGTCAAACAGCGCGTTGCCGATCGCCGCCGCACTCGGCACCGAGGCGGACTCTCCGGCGCCCATCGGCGCTTCGTCCGGGCGGTCGATCAGCTGGATATCGATCTGCGGCAATTCGTCGAAGCGCAGGATCGGATAGCCGCCCCAGTCCAATGACGTCACCCCCGTCTCGTTGAAGGTCACAAACTCTTTCAGTACCCGGCTGGCGGATTGGATAATGTTGCCGTGCACCTGATGGCGCACCCCGGCCGGGTTGATCATCCGGCCGCAGTCATGCGCCACGAAAATTTTATCGAGCGTGATCTGCCCGGAAAGGCGGTTGACGCTGAGATCGCACACCCAGGCCGCCCAGGCGGCGCCAAAGCCGGGGAATTTGCTGTGGAAATAGCGCGCATAGGCGAAGCCGCGGCCGCTCGCCACTTCGGCGCCGGCGGCGCGCGACCGGTGCGCCGGGCCGTCTTGCCAGTTCGCCTGGCGCTTCAGAGCCTCGATCAAGGCCACCGCGCGCGGATCGTTCAGGTAACGCAGGCGAAACGCGATCGGGTCCTCGCCGGCGCGCCAGGCCAGCTCGTCGATCCAGGACTCATGGGCGAACACGTTGGGCAGCGCCGAAACGCCGCGCATCCACGACGCCCGCACGATCGGCGCGGCGTCCTGGCAAATCACCCGCATGTGCGGATACGCGTATTGCGGAATGGCGGTGCGATCGCCCATCTGTTGCACGTCGGCCCGGTTGGCCATCTTGCCGGTCAACACCAGCGGCAAGGTCACCGCATTGTTGGACGGATAGCTGGTTTTCAACTCGTAGGCCGCCACTCGGTTTTGCGCGTCGAGGCCGCCGCGCACCCGGATCAGCTGACCGGTGCCCTTCGGCTCCCAGCCGGATTCCTGTTCGCGCATCAGCTGCACCCGCACCGGGCGGCCGGTCGCCCGCGCCAACAGCGCCGCGTCCGCCGAGACGTCGTCGGCGCAGTTGCGGCCATAGCAGCCGGAGGCCTCCATGCGGGTGATGTGCACCTGCTCAGGCGGCAATTCCAGCAGCGTGGCGATGTCTTTGCGCAGATCGTGCGGGTTTTGCGTGCCGGACCACACCTGCGCCCGCCCGTCTTTAACCTCCGCCACCGCGCAGGAAGGGCCGATCGAGGCGTGCTGATGGTAGGGCCAGACATAATCAGCCCGCACTTCAGTATGCAGCGCCGCCAGCGCGGCATCCGTGCCCGCATCGTCGCGCAGCACGCGGTCGGTTTTCGGGTTGGCCTCCAGCGCGGCAGGCAGCGCTTCCGGCGACAGATCCGGCAAGCCGGCCCAGGGTTTCCATTCGGTTTTCAGCTGGCGCATGGCGGCGATCGCCTGCTCTTCGCGCTCGGCCACGATGCCGATGAAATCGTTGATCACCACCAGTTTCACGATGCCCGGCAGGTGCGCGATCGAACGTTCATCCACCGACAACAGGCCGCCGCCCAGCGGGGCGCTGCTGTCGGCGCCTACGTAAGGCGGGCGCACCACCCGGCCATGCAGCATGCCGGGCAAACGCAGATCGTGCACGTAGGTCAGTCCACCGCTCACTTTGGCCGGAATGTCGACTCGGGCAACGGCGCGGCCGACGTAGCGATTCTGCTGTTCACCGTTCAGCGGCACGTTTTTATCCAGCGCCACGTGCAGATTTTGCCCGCTCGCCAGCTGCGCATAGCTCAAGGCGCGCCCCGGATTCTTGGTCACAAACACCTGCCCCGCGGCCGCCGTCAGCTGGTCGGCCGGCAGTTCGAAGGCTTTGGCCGCCAGCGCCGTCAGCATATGTCGCACCTGCGCCGCCGCCTGGCGCAGCGGCACCGACGTGACCTGGATGGTGGCGCTGGCGATGGTCGGCCCCTGATCCGGCGTGCGTTGCG
Organism: Serratia sp. JKS296; assembly: GCF_900215445.1. Lineage (NCBI taxonomy): Bacteria > Pseudomonadati > Pseudomonadota > Gammaproteobacteria > Enterobacterales > Yersiniaceae > Serratia > Serratia sp. JKS296. The sequence goes on along the minus strand of NZ_OCMX01000001.1, from coordinate 2,451,023 downwards.
TATCGCCCAGGATCATCGTGACGTGCTCGAACGGCGCGCAAATTTCGTCGGCGACGATCTGCGCCAGCGCGGTGCGAATGCCGGTGCCGAGATCGACGTGGCCATTGAAGGCCGTCACCCGGCCGTCGGCGGTGAGGCTGATAAAGCTGTCTACCCTGTCCAGCGGCAGATCGGCAGGCGCTACAACCGCCTCGGCGGCGAAGGCGTTAAACGGCGCGGGCAGCAGACTGCTGACCATCACCACACCCCCGGCCTGCAACAACTGTCGGCGGGTCAGTTCGAGGCGGCTCATGCTTGCCTCCGCGCAGCCAGCAGATCGCGGGCGCGCTCGGCGGCGCGCAAGATCTCAAGGTGGGTGCCGCAGCGGCACAGGTTGTAGGCCAGCTCTTTCTTGATTGTCTGTTCATCTGCATCCGGCTCGCGTTCGAACAACGCGACCAGCGTCATGATCATGCCATTGGCGCAGTAACCGCACTGCGCCGCCTGCTCATCGATAAACCCCTGTTGAACCGGATGCAGCGCCGCCTCCGGCGTGCCCAGGCCTTCCAGCGTGGTGACGGACTTGCTTCCTATGGCGGCCAGCGGCATTGAGCAAGAACGCGCGGCGACGCCGTCGATCAGCACCGTGCAGGCGCCGCACTCCCCCAGGCCGCAGCCGTATTTGGGGCCATTCAAGTGCAGATCGTTGCGTAAAACGTACAGCAGCGGGGTCTCGGGCGCGAGATTGCCGAGTGGAACCACCCGGCCATTAACATTGATTTCCATGGTGAAACTATCCCTTAAACAAACGGATTTAATCCGTAACATCACTGTGGCGAATAATTGAGCAGCATGCTAATAATTATCATCAAAAGACTTGATGATGTTAAGGGAATGTAGCCGCCATGGCTTTAACGAAAAGTGGGTATTTTCTATAAATTTCCGATAGATAAGCCCGGTTTTATGATTGCTTGCCGTGATTATTGTCGATCATCAATTCGGCCTCGGCGCCGTCAACCAACAGCCGCACGCTGGCTTCGAACAGCGCGTCTGCCCCCTTATCCTGCAAAGTGTCCCAGCCTTCGCACAGCAGCGGGTAACGCCGGCGATCGGCGTCATTCAGCGCATCGTCCGGCTGCATTTGTTGCTCTTCCAGCACCCAGCCCACCACGAAGCGCCCGACGGCGAACAGCAGATTAACGGCGCGTTCCGGCGTCAAGCCCGCCCGGCACAGCAGCGCCACCTTGGCCTCGATAATGGCGAATTGCGGCTCCTGCGGCCGGGTGCCGGCGTGCAGACGCGCGCCGTCGCGGTAAGCCAGCAGAGCCCGACGGAAGTTGCCGGCATTGGTGACAACCCAATCCTGCCAGGGCATGTCGGCGGGCAGCTCTTCACGGTGATCCAGCATGATGGTTTCCGCCATCGCCTTCAGCAGCTCGGCCTTGTTCTTGAAATGCCAATAGAGCGTGGGAGATTGCACGCCCAAATGTTGCGCCAGGCGGCGGGTGCTCAGGGCATCGATGCCGATGTCGTTCAGCAACGCCAGCGCCCCGCGCAGGACGGTTTCTCGCGTTAAACGTGTCGCAGTATTTTTTTCGTTCATATCTCTATCACTGATAGGGTAACTGTGGAATACTCAATACTCTATCACTGTTAGAGTCACAATTTTGAAAAAACCCATGCTGGTTATTTTGTTGACGGTGTTGCTGGATGCGGTGGGCATCGGTCTGATCATGCCGATCCTGCCGGCGCTGTTGCGCTCACTGGGCGGTCTTGAGGCCGGCAGCCTGCACTACGGCGCCCTGCTGGCGGCCTATGCGTTGATGCAATTCCTGTTTTCACCGATCCTCGGCGCGTTGAGCGATCGCTTCGGCCGGCGGCCGGTGCTGTTGATTTCACTCGCCGGCGCAGCGGCCGACTACCTGCTGATGGCGTTCGCGCCGACGCTGGCCTGGCTCTATCTGGGCCGGTTGCTGGCGGGCATCACCGGCGCCAACATGGCGGTCGCCACCGCTTACGTTACCGATATTACTCCTGCCGGCCAGCGCGCGCGGCGTTTTGGCCTGGTGGGCGCGGTGTTCGGCGTCGGCTTTATCGTCGGCCCGCTGCTCGGTGGCTCGCTGGGCGAATGGCATCTGCATGCGCCCTTCCTGGCGGCGGCGGCGATGAATGCCCTCAACCTGATCATGGCGTTTTTCCTGCTGCCGGAATCGCGCAAACCCCGCGCCCGCGCCGCCGAGAAAATCCGCCTCAATCCCTTTTCGTCATTGCGACGGCTGCACGGCAAACCGGGCCTGCTGCCGCTGGCCGGCATTTACCTGATCATGGCGCTGGTTTCACAGGCGCCGGCCACGCTATGGATTTTATACGGTCAGGATCGTTTCGGCTGGAGCATGATGGTGGCGGGCCTGTCGCTGGCCGGTTACGGCGCCTGCCACGCGCTGTCGCAGGCCTTCGCCATCGGCCCGCTGGTCGCACGGCTTGGCGAACGCAAGGCGCTGCTGATCGGCCTGGCGGCCGACGCGCTGGGTCTGGTGCTGTTATCGATCGCCACGCGCGGCTGGGCGCCCTTTGCGCTGCTGCCGTTCTTCGCCGCGGGCGGCATGGCGCTGCCGGCGCTGCAGGCGTTGATGGCGCACAAGGTGGACGATGACCATCAGGGCGAGCTGCAAGGGACGCTGGCCAGCATGGGCAGCCTAATCGGCGTCGCGGGGCCGCTGGTGGCGACGGCGCTGTATGCCGCCACGCGCGATGTTTGGCCCGGCCTGGTCTGGGCGTTGGCCGCCGCCCTGTATCTGCTGGTGCCGCTGTTGCTGGGGCGTTCGCGCGAGCGTGACGCGGCATAGCGTCATGCCCCCCTCTCCCGCTTAAGCTCATTTATGGCTAAACAAGGCATTATTCAGCATAAGCGGGCGCTTTACACGCCACTGCGCCGCTCATTATCATCGCCCTTATCCCGCCGCAGGAAAATTTAAATGCCGTTTCATGGCGTTACGCCCAGCGCGTCATCGCTATCGTTCACTTGCCTATCGGAAAATCAGGATGAGAAAACTCACAACGCCGCTGATCGCCGCCCTGTTGCTCGGCCTGTTTAGCCTGCCGGCCGGCGCGCAGGAGAAACCGCAGCAAATCACCATCGGTTACCAGAAAGCCAACATTTTTGCGCTGCTGAAATACCGCGGCACGCTGGAAAAAGCCCTTGAGCCGCAGGGCGTCAAGGTTCGCTGGATAGAATTCCCCGCCGGCCCGCAGATGCTGGAAGGGTTGAACATCGGCAGCATCGATCTGGCGGCGACCGGCGACGCCCCGCCGGCCTTCGCGCAAGCCGCCAAGGCCGATCTGGTTTATTTGGCGCATTCGCCGCCCAGCCCGAAAACCGAAGCCATCGTGGTGCCGCAGGATTCGCCGATCCGCTCCGTGGCCGATCTGAAAGGCAAACGCGTGGCGTTGAACAAAGGATCTGACGTCAATTACCTGCTGGTGAGCGCGCTGGAACAGGCCGGCTTGAGCTACAAGGACATCACGCCGGTCTACCTGCCGCCGAGCGATGCCCGCGCCGCCTTCCAGCGCGGCAGCGTCGACGCCTGGGTGATTTGGGATCCCTACTACGCCGAGGTGGAAACCCGTGCCAACGCCCGCCTGCTGAAAGACGCGGAAGGCCTGGTGCCGCACTACACCTTCTATCTCGCCAGCCGCCGCTTTGCCGAAACGTACCCGGACAGCGCCAAACAGGTGATTCAACAGCTCGGCGCGCTGAGCGACTGGGCCAACGGGCATCCACAGGAGGCGGCGGCGATCCTCGCTCAGAGCACCGGCCTGGATCAGGCCATTTGGGCCAGAGCCATCGCTCGCATGCCGTTCGGCAGCCAGCGCATGTCGCCGGAGGTGTTCACGCAGCAACAACAGTTGGCGGATAAATTCACCGCCATCGGGCTGCTGCCGGTTAAGGTGGATGTCAACGCCGCCCGCTGGTCAGAAGATAAACCCGAGGCGCCATAGCTTTTGCCGCGCGTTGGCTTTAGAAAGCAGAAACCGGCATTTTGCCGCCGGCATCAGTTGGCCTATGCTAACTCTGTGTGATGAAACGCGTTTTCATGGCATGTCTTCCGGAACGTTTTTGCTTTAATTTGTTCGTCGTGAACCCTGGGCCGCCCCTGACTGGTGCGGCTTTTCTTTTTGTTCGGCAGTGCCGGCAGCGGCGAATTTTGCTATGGTAACCCGCAGATAAATGTCCCGTTTTCAGCCGCCGGATCGACTCATGTTTACCCATAAAGCAATCGCCGAGCTCAACGCCCTGGAGCTGATGGTTTATAACTACGTCAGCAAACACAAAAATCAAGTGATGTACATGACCATCCGCGAGCTGGCCGAGGCCGCCGGCGTGTCCACCACCACCGTGCTGCGATTTTGCAAAAAAATGGGTTGTGACGGTTATTCAGAATTTCGCATCCGTTTCAAACTGTATCTGGAGCAAACCGATGCGCCGCCGGTCGATTCCGGCATCGGCGAAATTCTCAGTTTTTTTAAAAGCGTCAGCAACGACGAATTTAATCAGTTACTCGATGAAGCGGCGCACCATATCGCCGCCGCCGAGCGGATTATTTTCGTCGGCATCAGCACCTCCGGCGCCTTGGGGAAATATGGCGCGCGTTTCTTTTCCAACGTCGGGAAATTCAGCACCCATATCGACGATCCTTATTATCCCGTCAACAGCGATATGTATAAAAACGCGGTGGCGATCATGTTGTCGGTCTCCGGCGAGACCGAAGAGATCCTGCGGCTGGCCAGCCAGTTCAGCCTGCACCACTGCAAGATCATCAGCATCACCAACAACGAAACTTCTTCACTGGCGCGGCTGGCGGACTTTAATCTCTCCTACCACGTGCCGCAGCATTTGATCGGCGGGCATCACAATATCACCACGCAGATCCCCGTGCTTTACATTATTGAAACCATCGGCAAACGGCTTGGGCATATTAATTCGGAAAAATAAAACAGGCTGTTTTTTTATTGTGACAAATCACTTTGTATGGCGATTTGTTATATCGTGACATTTCTTTCGGTCTTGTTACTCTATTGGCAATGCAAACGTTATTATCCTTCATTAAATAAGATGAGACATTGACGATGAAACAGTTGCCGAAAGATTTTCTGTGGGGAGGCGCGGTCGCCGCGCACCAGGTTGAAGGCGGTTGGGATCGGGGCGGCAAAGGGCCAAGCATCGCCGACGTGCTGTCCGGCGGTTCGCACGGCGTGGATCGCGTGATGACCGACGGCGTGCTCGACGGCTATCGCTATCCCAACCACGAAGCGGTGGACTTCTACGGCCGCTACAAGCAGGACGTGGCGCTGTTCGCCGAGATGGGCTTCAAGTGTTTTCGCACCTCGATCGCCTGGACGCGCATCTTCCCGAACGGCGACGAAGCAACGCCGAACGAAGCCGGCCTGCAGTTTTACGACGATCTGTTCGACGAATTGCTGAAATACGGCATCCAGCCGGTGATCACCCTGTCCCACTTCGAAATGCCTTACCATTTGGTAAAAGCCTACGGCGGCTGGAAAAATCGCCGGGTGGTGGAGTTCTTCGTGCGCTTTAGCGAAGTGGTGATGCGCCGCTACCGCGAAAAAGTGAAGTACTGGATGACCTTCAACGAAATCAACAACCAGAGCAACTACCGCTACCCGCTGTTCGGCTACTGCTGTTCCGGCGTGGACTACACCCAGGAAGACAACCCTGAGCAGACGCTGTACCAGGTGTTGCACCACCAGTTCGTCGCCAGCGCGCAGGTGGTCAAACTCGGCCATCAGATCAACCCGGAATTCAAGATCGGCTGCATGCTGGCCTGCGTGCCGTTCTACCCTTATTCCTGCAAGCCGGACGACGTGATGTACGCCGTGGAAGCGATGCACCAGCGCTATCTGTATACCGACGTGCAGATGCGCGGCTACTACCCCAGCTACCTGCTGCGTGACTGGGAACGCAAAGGGCTGAAGATCGAGATGCAGCCGCAGGACGCGCAGATCCTGCGCGAGGGCTGCACCGATTACATCGGCTTCAGCTATTACATGAGCAACGCGCTGCAGGCCAACGCGGTGGACGGCAGCGACGGCATGTTCGGCTTCCCGGGCAACGTGCCGAACCCGCACGTCAAAGCCTCCGACTGGGGGTGGCAGATCGATCCGGTCGGGCTGCGCTATTCGCTGAACGTGCTGTATGAACGTTACCAGAAGCCGCTGTTTATCGTGGAGAACGGCTTCGGCGCCTTCGATAAGGTGGATGCGGACGGCCAGATCAACGATGACTATCGCATCGACTATCTGCGCGCCCATATCGAAGAGATGAAGAAAGCGGTGATTGAAGACGGCGTAGATCTGATCGGCTACACGCCGTGGGGCTGCATCGACTGCGTGTCGTTCACCACCGGTGAGTACAGCAAACGCTACGGGTTCATCTACGTCGACAAACACGACGACGGCACCGGCACGCTCGAACGTTCGCGCAAGAAAAGCTTCGACTGGTATCGCCGGGTGATCGCCAGCAACGGCGAACAGCTGTAACCGCCGTAGCTCAGGGGCGGTGACGCCCCTTTTCGCCCATGCCGAACGGCATGGGCGTTTTCGCTTATATCGCCGGGAATGGCGCCCCGACATAATTTTCCGCCAGCATCGTCATGGCGCTGCGTGATTTCACCGTGTACTGCAGCTCTGAGAGTTGCAGCCGGTGTTCGAAAGGCGTGTCTTCCCGCCGGGTATGCAGCATGTGGGTCATCCACCAGGAAAAATGCTCGGCGCGCCAGACCCGCTGCAAGGCGGTGTCGCTGTAATCGTCCAGCCGTTGCCAGTCGCCTCGCCGGTAAAACGTCTCCAGCGCCTGGGACAACAGGCAAACATCGGCCATGGCCAGATTCAACCCTTTGGCGCCGGTCGGCGGCACGATATGCGCCGCGTCGCCCGCCAACAGCAGGCGCCGGTAGCGCATCGGTTCGGTAACGAAGCTGCGCATGCCCACCACGTTTTTCTGAAATATGCGGCCCTTTTTCAGCGTCCAGCCTTCATGGTTTTCCAGCCGCTGCTCCAACTCGCGCCAGATACGATCGTCCGACCATTGATCGACCTGTTCCGCAGGATCGCACTGAAAATACATGCGCTGCACGCCGGGCGAACGGGTGCTGATCAACGCAAAACCGCGCGGATGGCAGGCGTAGATCAGCTCTTCGCTGGACGGCGGCGCTTCGACCAGAATGCCGAACCAGCCGAACGGATAGGTGCGGGTGTAATCCTGCCGCAGCCCACCGGGCATCGCCGCGCGGCTGATGCCGTGGAATCCGTCGCATCCGATGACAAAGTCGCAGCGGAGCCGGCGCGGCTGGTCGCCATGACGGTAGTGAACCTCGGGCTGCGCGCTGTCCAGCGCCTTCAATTCAACCTGCTCCACCTCGAAAAATAGATGGCCCTGCGCCACCAGACGCGCGGCGATCAGGTCTTTCAAAACTTCGTGCTGGGCATAAACGGTGACGGCGCGCTCGGTCAATCCGGCCAGATCGATGCGGTGCTGCCGGCCACCGAACGCCAAGCGGATCCCCTGATGCCGCGCCCCTTCCCGCCGCATCCGCTCCCCCAATCCGGTCTGCTCGAGCAGATCGACGGTCCCCTGTTCGAGCACCCCGGCGCGAATGGTCGATTCCACCGCCTCCCGGCTGCGCGTTTCCAACACCACCGATTCCACACCTTGCAGGTGCAGCAGATGGGACAACATCAAGCCGGCCGGACCGGCGCCGATGATCACAACCTGTGTGCGCATAGCATGACTCCCTCATAGCATTTTGTTGAGCGGCGCCGGCAGCGCCGGGTAGCCGCCGGAAAGGTGTTTGGCGAGCAGCGCCAGCGCCGCGATCAGCGCCGGGATGGCCAACAGCGTGAAAATGGTGCTGAACGACAGCTGCATCTGCATCAGCACGCCACCGCTCATCGCCCCCAGAATGCCGCCAAAACGCCCGAGACCGAGCATCCAGGCCACGCCGGTCGCCCGGCTCTGGGTGGGATAGAACCCGGCCGCCAGGGCCGGCATGGATGACTGGGCGCCGTTCATGCAGGTGCCGGCGATGAACACCGTGAGCGCCATCAGCAGCGGAGAGGTATAGACATAGCCGATGATGCCGACGAACAAACCGGTCAGCAAATAGCCGACGGCCACCACCTTGTGCGGGTTCATGCGATCCATCAACCAACCGATAATCAATACGCCGAGCCCCCCGCCGAGCGGAAACAGCGCGGTGATCAGCGACGCCTGCGTAACGGAGGCGCCGGTTTCACGGATCAGCAGCGGCAGCCAACTGGTCAGCAGATAGAAGATCATCAATCCCATGAAGTAAGTCAGACACAGCATCAACGTGCCCAGCAGATAGCGACGCGAAAAGATCATGCCCAGCGGCGACGCTGCCTTTATCAGCCCCTCTTCCTGCAACATGAAGCGCGGCAGCGGCGTCATTCGGATCGGCGCAATGCGCTTCAGCACCTTGGCGATGCGCTCTGCGGCATAGCCGCGCGCGACCATGAAGCGCACGGATTCAGGCAAGGCGGCGATCAGAACCAGCGCCAGCAGCAACGGCATAACGCCGCCCAGCACCAGCACGCTCTGCCAGCCGAAATGCGGGATCAGCCAGGCGGAAGAAAAACCGCCCAGCGACGAACCGAGAGGGAAACCGCAAAACATCAGATTCACCATCAGGGCTCGGCAGCGCTGAGGGGCATATTCCGACATCAGCGTGGCGGCGTTCGGCATGGCCGCCCCCAGTCCCAGCCCGGTCAAAAAACGCAGCAGCGTCAGCGTCGAAAGCGAGCCGGCGAAGGCGGTCAGCAGGCTGAAGCCGCCAAACAGCAGCAGCGAAATCACCAGCACTTTCTTGCGGCCGATGCGATCCGCCAACGGGCCGGCGGCCAACGCGCCTACCGCCAGACCGACCAGCGCGGCGCTCATTACCGGCCCCAGCGCGGTTTTGTCTATTCCCCACTCCTGCACCAGCGACGTGGCGATGAAACCGATAATGGCGGTATCGAAACCATCCAGCGCGACCGCCAAAAAACACAAAGCCAGTATCAACCACTGGTAGCGAGAAAATGGCTGGTTATCGATAAACCCTCGAATTTCTACGTTGTTATCATGCGGCATGGCGTGCTCCTCAGAGAGTGCGGCGAACCTCACCGCACGGAACAGCCGGCTGCGAGCCGGCGAGAGGGTTAATTTGTGCGATTATCGGAATATAGTTCGTTAATCGACAATCAAATCAAACCACCCCACGGCGAATGCTTCAATATTGTTAAAAAAATAAGCGTGCGATAAACGAACACCAGAAAGCGGTAAATAAAATAATTTTATTTACTATTAATTGGATATGGAGATTTAAGCCGTGACTGCGGCGTGGGGAGTTGTGATTTTGTTAACATTTTAAAAACATCATGAGCGCCCGCTCTGACGTTGACCGTAGGCCGGAGGGAACCGGCGCTTGTGAAACTGCGCTCGCCGCCTAAAAACAGGAAGCGAGCGCAAGCCTCGGCGCTATTGGCTCACGGCGCCGTTTGCGCGGCGGCGAGATACTTCGCCATTTCCGCCGACGGCACCATGCCGCCGCCGGTCGCCCACACCAGATGCGTCGCCTGGGCCAGGTGCTCGGCGCTCACGCCCTGCTCGCTGAGCTCCCCCGCATGGGCCGCAACGCGCCACGGCCCGGCCATGCCGGCCAGGGCGGAGGGTTCCAGTTGGATATGCTCGTGCCTGTCCAACAACCCAAGCAACGCGAACATCTCTTCGTCGCTCAGGGTGTAAAACGCGCTCAGCAGGCGCTCCATCGCCCGGCCGACAAAACCGGAGGCGCGCCCCACCGCCAGTCCGTCCGCCGCCGTGCGGTTGTCGATGCCGAGATCTTGCACCGCAATGCCGTCATGCAACCCGCTGTAGACGCCGAGCAGCATGCAAGGGGAATGGGTCGGTTCGGCAAAAATGCAGTGAACATGATCGCCGAACGCCAGCTTGAGGCCAAAGGCGACTCCGCCCGGCCCGCCGCCGACGCCGCACGGCAGATAAACGAACAGCGGATGCTGCGCGTCCACCACGATGCCCTGTTCGGCAAACTGCCGCTTCAGGCGGCCGCCGGCCACCGCGTAGCCGAGGAACAGGGTTTGCGAGTTTTCATCGTCGATAAAGAAGCAACTCGGATCGTTCGCCGCCTGTTGGCGCCCTTGTTCGACCGCCACGCCGTAATCGTCGGCGTATTCCACCACCTTCACGCCATTGTCGCGCAGCTTTTGCTTTTTCCACGCCCGCGCATCCGCCGACATGTGCACGCTGACGTCAAACCCCAGCCGGGCGCTGATGATGCCGATGGATAATCCCAGATTGCCGGTCGAGCCGACGGCGATGCGGTACTGGCTGAAGAACTGACGAAACGCGTCGGAAAACAGTCGGGCGTAGTCGTCGCCGATCTGTAGCAGCCCCGCCTCCAGCGCCAGTTTCTCCGCATGCGTCAGCACCTCATAGATGCCGCCGCGCGCCTTGATTGAGCCGGAAATCGGCAGATGGCTGTCCTTTTTCAACAGCAGGCGCCCGCCCAACGTCTGCCCATAGCGCCGATCCAACGCCTGCTGCATGGCCGGGATCGCCACCAGCTCGGATTCGATGATCCCCTTTGTCGGTTGGGTTTCCGGGAAGGCCGCGGCAAGATAAGGCGCGAAACGCGCCAGGCGCTGCTCCGCGTCGGCGACGTCGGCGGCGGTCAGCCCGACGTGGGGCAGCCCTGCGGCCAGCGTTGTCGCGCGCGGATTGAACCAGGTGAGCGGCTCTAGCGCGACCATGCGTTGCAACAGCGGATGCTGGGCGACCCACGATAGGATCTGTGATTTCTGCATAAGTGTCCCTGACTGATGTTGGCGTTGCCGTCACCTTGCCGCGAACGCCGACGGCTGACAAATGATAAATTCTGAGCTTGAGGTGCAATAGATTGATGCAAGCGCGGCGTTAGCCGGCCGTCACGCCAAACAGCAGGCCAACGCCGGAAGAAACTGCCATCGCCAGTGCGCTCCAGATGAGAATGCGCGCCACGCCCGGCAAGATCGGCGCCCCGCCGGTTTTCGCGGCGATGCCGCCGAGAACGCCGAGGGAAATCAGCGCCGAGGCCACCAGCGCCGGCCGCGTCCAGGCGACCGGTGCCCACAGCGCCACCAGCAGCGGCAGCAGCGCGCCGAGGGAGAAACTCAAGGCCGACGCCAACGCGGCCTGCAGCGGCCGGGCGCGGGTAGCGGAGGAAATGCCCAGCTCGTCGCGCGCGTGCGCCTCCAGCGCATCATGCGCCATCAGCTTTTCCGCCACCTGCCGGGCCAGCGCCGGATCCAGACCGCGATGCACGTAGATTGACGTCAGTTCGCGAAACTCCCCCGGGTAGTCTTCAAGCAGCTCCGCCTGCTCTTCCGCCAGCGCGGCCTTTTCGGTATCCGCTTGCGACGAGACCGACACATACTCGCCGGTGGCCATCGACATTGCGCCGGCCACCCACCCGGCGACGCCGGCGATCATCAGCGCGGAATGCGAGGCGCTGGCCGCCGCGACGCCCAGCAGCAGGCTGGCCGTTGAAACGATGCCGTCGTTGGCGCCGAGCACCGCCGCCCGCAGCCAACCGATGCGTTCGATACTGTGCCGTTCTCGATGCATCCTTTCTCTCCCTCGTTCTCTTTCCGCTAGCCCCGCGCCGCCGCTTCCAACCCGGCGATGTCGATTTTGCCCATCAGCAGCATCGCTTCCGTGACCCGCCGCACACGAGCGGCGTCCGGATCGTTCATCAACTCCGTCAGGCGCCGCGGCACGATCTGCCAGCACAGCCCCCAGCGATCGCGCAGCCAGCCGCACTGCTCCGCCTCGCCGCCCTCGCTCAAGGCATCCCATAGCCGGTCGACTTCCGCCTGATCGTCACATTCCACCATCACGGAGAAGCTGTGGTTAAACGGATCCAGCGGCCCGGCTTCGATCGCCGCGTAGCGCTGGTCGCCCAGCGTGAAGGAAGCCAGCTTCACGCTGCCGGCCGGGCCGCTCGGCGTATCCGCCGGCAGGTCGGAAAACCAGTTCACGGACGAACCGGGGATCAGCGCGACATAGCAATTCAGCGCCGCTTCCATGTCTTTTTCAAACCACAGATGTTGCGTAATTCTGGCCATCTGCGCCTCCTTTACGCATCGAGGATCGGCGCGAAACCGCCAAAAATCATGCGTTTGCCGTCAAACGGCATCTCGCCCAGCGCTTTCATGCGCGGATCGTTCATCATTTTCTCATTGGCGGCGTCGCGCACCGCTTTGGAGGGGTACTCTATCCAGCTGAACACCACCACTTCGTCTTCCTGGGCTTTCACCGCGCCGCGAAAGTCGGTGAGCTTGCCGTCGGGTACGTCATCGCCCCAACACTCCACGATGCGCGTGGCGCCAAACTCTTTGAACAGCGGCGCCGCTGCGGCCGCCAACCGGTGATAGGCCTCCTTGTTGGCGGCCGGCACCGCCACCACAAAACCGTCTACGTATTTCATTCTGGCATCCTCTTGTCTGATTAAGGACAGTCGGTTCAGCGCGGGCGACGTTGCCCGCGCCCCCTACCAGTTTAGACGGCGGGCGCGCAACCCGGATCGGAAGTTCAGCGGTCAGGATCGTTCGGAGGGTAAAATTCCGGCGTGGCGACCCGGTTACGGCCGGCGTTTTTCGCTTTGTATACCGCCAGATCCGCCAGTTTGAGCAGGTCGGCCAGGCTGTGGCCGGAACCGCCCGGGCAGGTCACCATGCCAATGCTGACGGTGATCTGCAGCGGATGGCCGGCCGGCATGGTGATCGATTCCGCCTCAATGCGTTGCCGCAGCCGTTCGGCCAGCTGCAACCCCTGCTGTGGCTGGCCGAGCGTCGAAACGATAGCGAACTCTTCGCCGCCCATGCGGCCGAACAGGTCACCGACGCTCAGATCGGCGGCGATCGCGCGGGTAAAGGCCATCAGCGCCTGATCGCCGCCGGCATGGCCAAAACGGTCATTAATCGATTTGAAATAGTCGATATCGAGCATCATGACGCACACCAGCTCGCCCTTTTGGTCTATCAACCGTTCGCCGCGCTGCATAAACGCATTGCGCGTCAGCACGTGCGTTAACGCATCGTGATTCGCCACGTGCTCCAGCGTGCGCAGCAGCGCATTACGCGCATAGTTCATGCTGGCCACGGCGATGGGCCCCAGCGCCAACAGCGCGATGCCCAAACGCATCGATACCGCGTTTTGCAACACTTTCATGTCGAGCGTCGTGCTAAGCAACCCGAAATCGATCGCCAGATGGCACCACAGCACATAAATCAGCACCGCAATCATGGTGCAGAACAATGAGAAGGACATCGCCAGCCACAGCAGCACCGGCATGGGAAAGATCACCGCCCCGGGGCCGCCGATCAGCACACTGCACACCGCCGCCAGCAACAGCAGCGCCAATACCGTGAGTTTTCGCCCCGCGCGCGGCCATTGGCTGCGCTGGGTGAACAGAGCTCCGGCCGCCGCAAGGCGACGTCGCCAATCGGCGGGAAACGCCAGAATAAACGGCATCAGCGTGACGTAGTTGGTGAATTCGGACGAGAACCACAGCGCCAGCGAGGTCAGATACGGTCTGCCGAACAGCCACTGCGAAGTTGCGGCGCCCACCGCGCCGGTCGCGGCAGCGGCAGCCAGGCAGATGCCGAACAGGTACATGCTGGAAGCGCCACGCTGCAACGTGCGCGCCGGCGGCGACAGCCGCATGAACAACAGATACCCCACCACGACGCCGGTCAGATTGGCGGCGTTCAGCAGCAGCGCCTTTTGCAGCGAACTGCCGGTCAGCAGGTCCGCCGCCAGATAGCCCAGCACCGCCATGCCCCAGCCGGCCCGCGTAGCCCACTGTGGCCGCCGCACCAGAACCGCCAGCAGTACGGCGTTCACCGGCCAGAATATTGCCAGAAAACTGCCGGGACGACTCACGATGCCCAACAGACACAGAGTGAACACCAGCAAAAAAATGATGAGCGCGGGCCAAATTTTCCGGGTATCGGACAACGAGGTGGTTTGCATCTTGGATCCAGAGACTTCCGCTAGCGTAAGGTGACAATCTGTTCGTGTCACAACCGTCGACGATGAGGAGAAGATAAGCGGCCGACTCGCCTATTATTGCCAGTTTTGCCGGCCCGGACATCTGTTTATTCATCTAGGAAAAATATATTTGTGTATCAATATATTGACAGTAATCACCTATCTGGCGAACAAACTGTCGTGACTCTCCCATCACTACGATCGTTATTACCACCCAGCCGATTTTTTACCGGCAAAATCGCCATCTTTTACTGTAAAGACAAAATTAAATCGTGCAGTGAAGGGATACAGGGATTGCCCACTATTCAAAATGCATAAATGATAATTATAATGATAATCGTTACTATTTATTATTTTTCACGGAATTATATGCACCAGTCAGTTCTTCGCCCCCCCACTCAAAGAAATAAAAATCACGTTCTTCACGCGCTGCCCCTGTTTGCCGGTTTGTTCCCCGCGCTGGCGATCGCCGCCGCGCCCGGCGCAAAAACGGAGGAATCCATTACGGTGACCGCCGCGGCCCAGCCTTCCGGCAGCTATAGCGCCGACACTGCCTCGACCGCCGGCAAGACCGCCGCGCCGATCGCCGAGGTGCCGCAATCGGTCAGCGTCGTCACCTCTCAGGTCATTGACGACTTCCAGGTCAAAAGCGTCAATGACGCGATGAAGTTCGTCAGTGGCGTCACCCAGGGCAACACGCTCGGCGGCACGGAGGATGGTTTCGTCAAACGCGGGTTCGGGGTTAACTCCGACGGCTCGGTCTTCATCGACGGCGTGCGCAGCAACCAGGGGCTGAGCATGGACGCCACCACCGATCGCGTTGAGGTCCTGAAAGGTTCCGCTTCGCTGCTGTATGGCATCCTCAGCCCCGGCGGCGTCATCAACCTGATCAGCAAAAAACCGCAGTATGACTGGAACACCCGCATCAGCGGCGCCACCAACAGTTTTGGCGGCGGCAGCGGCAGCGTCGATGTGACCGGCCCGCTGGGCGGCGGCTTCGCCTTTCGCCTGATCGCCGAACGCCAGCACGCAGATTACTGGCGCAATTTCGGCAACGACGAACACACGCTGATCGCCCCCTCGCTCAGTTGGTTCGGCGACCAGGCTTCCTTTAACATCGCCTACAGCGAATACAAGTACGACATTCCATACGATCGCGGCACCGCATTTATCGACGGCAAACCGGTCGATGTGCCCTATAACCGCCGCTTGGATGACTATGCTAACCATGCCTGGGGCAAGAACAAACGTCTGAACGCCCATTATGAGTACGCGCTCGATCCGATCTGGACGACCCGCTTCAACTACGCCTGGCTGCAACGCCGTTACGACAGCAACGAAGTGCGCGCCACCGCGGTCGACACCACGACCGGCATCGTCTCGCGCCGCGCCGACGCCAACCGCGGTTTCAATCATCAAACCCACTATTACTCCTGGGATCTGACCGGCTCGCCGCAGCTGTTCGGCATGCAGCACGACCTGCTGCTGGGCGTGGACTACGAGAAGAATCAGACCTACAAAGCCTATTCCTATCGCGGCAAGGTCTCGAAGACCTTCAACATGTACGATCCGGTGTATGGCGAAACGCCGGTCACCGACAGCACCACTTACAGTGACGCGTCAAGCAACCTGCGCGCCACGCTGTTCAGCCGTTCCCTGTACGCCAAGGACAGCATTCATCTCACCGATCAATGGATCGCGGTGCTGGGCGCGCGCTATCAGTCGTATTACCAGAACAACAGCAACGGTTTCCAGAAACCAAAAAATACGCTCAATGACAAAGACGGCCAGTTTTTGCCGCAGGCGGGGTTGGTGTATAAGCTGACGCCAAGTCTGTCGCTGTACGGCAATTACAGCCGTTCGTTCACGCCGTCCACCGCCATCGACGACAATGGCGATGTCGCCACGCCGGAAACCGGCACCACCTATGAGGTAGGCGGAAAATGGCAGATCACCCCGGCGTTTGACGCCACGCTGGCGCTCTATCGCATCGATGAAAGCAACATGTCGATCTTTATCAACGGCGTGACCCGCAGTATCCCCAAAGCGCGTTCCACCGGCGTCGAACTGGAGTTGAACGGCGAAGTGGCGCGCAACTGGGATCTCACCGCCAACTACAGCTACGACAAAACCGAAATTGTCGAAGACAACCTCAACCCGGACAACGTCGGCAATCGGCTGGTCAACGCCCCAACCAACATGGGCGGCCTGTACCTCAGCCACCGCATGACATTGCCGGTGGTGCCCGGCGAGGTGCGCATTGGCGGCGGCGCGCGCTACGTCGGCCGCCGCGCCGGCGATCCGGAGAACAGTTTCACCATGCCGGCCTATACCGTGGCGGATGCCTTTGTCGCCTGGGACAGCAAGCTGCTGGGGAAACATACTCAGCTGAAACTGAATGTGAAAAACCTGTTCAACCGCGAATACTATGCCTCCAGCGCCGGTAACTTACGCGTGATTGAGGGTGAACCGCGCAGCCTGAGCCTGCAGGCGACGGTCGATTTCTAACCTGTCACGCCTTGGGCGCCGTTTGGCGCCCGTTTTCTTTGCGCCGACCCTCAAAACGCCTTGCGACACATCACACCGGCGAGAAAATCCAACAGCGCGCGGTTGAACAATGCCGGCCGCTGCAGCGGCGCGAAGTGGCTGACACCCGGCAGCGTCACCAGACGGGCGCCGGGGATGCTGTCGCTCAGGTAGGCGGCATGTTCGGCGCGGATAAACTCATCGTGTTCGCTGTGAACAACCGTCACCGGCACGCGAATGGCCGCTAATTCCTGTGCGCGGTAGTCCGGCTGGCTGCTCATCATCAGGCTCACGGCGGCGACGAACGCATCGAAGTCATCCGGCGTCGGCGACAAGGCGGCATAGTCCTGCGCATGACGCGCAAAACAGCGCTCAACGATGGGGTTGGACGCGGGCGGTTTAACGCCGCTGGCGTCCATATTACAGCCGAAGAAAAAAACGCCGTCCACCCGCTGCGGCGCCCGGTGGGCGGCGATAAGCGCAACACAGGCGCCATCGCTCCAGCCCGCCAGCGCGGCGTGCGGGATCCGCAACGCGTCCATTACCGCCAACAGATCATCGGCCATGCGATCGTAACGGTATGGCCGGGCGTCGCTCGTGCTGCGCCCGTGCCCGCGGCTGTCGATGATCAGCACGCCATACCCGGCGGCCAGCAGCGCCGGCAGTTGATACCCCCAGTTGCCGCTGTGGCCCAGGCCGCCGTGCAGCAGGATCACCGTCGGGTCAGCGCCATAGGCCGCATACCAGATGTGTGCGCCGTCGTGTTCGACAAAACCCTGCCAGGAACCGGGCGGCAACGGCGGCGCGCCCTGCGCGGCAAAGCGGGTCAAATCGTCGTCGGTTTGCATCTTTCTCCCCTCATTCGCCGAGGTTGAGCATCGACACGGCATCAAGGGAGTATAGATCGCAGCGGCGAACGGTGCCGTTCGCTTTCCCTGCATATACTTAAAGGAGGAATCGCAATGGAGGACGGTGAGATGAAGAAGATAATTCTCGTGTTTTTGACGTTGATGCTGAGCGGTTGTATCGGCGGCGGCGGCCCATCGAATGCGCCTTCGGCATCGCCGAATGAACCTTACACCTGCACCAAATCCAGCGCCAATAGCGACTGCTCGCAATCGGTGGAACCATCGATGTACTAGCCGCGCTCGGCGGGCCGTCGCTTAACGGCCCGCCGCCTCAGACCGGCGCTAGGAGGAGTGTTCCTCTTCGTTGGCCTGATATCGCGTCGCCTGCTGCTTCATAAACACCACTTCCTGCGGGCTGGACAGGCTCACTTCCTGCGCGCGCAGCAGCTTGAGGATATTGAACAGCAGTTCGCTCTTGGTGGCGCCAACCATGCGCGGGCTCGGCACGTAGCCGGTCACGCTCAGGATAATGCCGTCCGGCCCCAGTTGGCTGAAGCGCACGTAAGGCGCCGGCGTATCCAGAATGGTTTCGTACTCGTTATAGGCGCTGAGCAAGATATTGCGCACCTGCTCCGGATCGATGGAGGTCGGGAACGTCAACGCGATGGTCACCACGCCTTGCGCGTTGCCCATGGTGGCGTTGCGCACGTTCTGCGAGATCAGCTGCGAGTTCGGTACGATCATGGTGGAACGGTCGCTGAGCTGGATTTCGGTGGCGCGCACGTTGATGCGCCGCACGTCGCCTTCCACGCCGCCGATGCCGATCATATCCCCGACCTTCACCGGGCGCTCGGTCAGCAGGATCAGGCCGGAAATAAAGTTCTTCACGATCTCCTGTAAACCGAAACCGATGCCGACCGACAGAGCGCTGACGATCCACGCCAGGTTGCTCCACTGGATGCCCAGCGCCGCCAGGGTGATCAGAATCACCAGCACATAGCCGATATTGCTGAACAGCGTCACCAGCGAGGCGCGGATGCCGACGTCCGTGATGGTTTTCGGCAACAGCTCAGAGCCCAGCCAGCGCCGTACCGCGCGCAGAATGTAGATGCCGATCGCCAGGCAGATCACGGCGTTGAGCAGGTTGCCTGGCACGATGTTGAAACGCTGCAACCCTTCGCCGGTCAGGATGGAGACGATTTTCTCCATCAGCGAGCCCGGCGTGGTGCTGCCAAACGAACCGTTGAACAACGCGACAATCATCAACAGCAACAGCGAACATTTGGCCAGCGCGGTGGTGATGATCGACATCTGTTCCAGGTGGCGGTCCTTGAAGCTGAGCGTTTTCTTCAGCATCTTGCCGCTGACGGTCTGCGGCGAAAACAGCGCGGCGCACAGGTCAGTGGCGAACAGCACCATGAAGTAGAACGCCATCAGCACCAGCACCACCCAGATCAGCTGGTAGGTCAGGAAACGGGCGAAGGCAATGTAGCCGATGAGCAGGGAAAGCAGGATCACCACCGAACAGACCAGGGTGACGATGTGCACCAGCCCGCCGACCAGCGTGCGTTTTTCCAGATGCGCGCCCTGCTGCTCCAGACGGCGACGAATGCGCTGGCCGCGCAGCGGCGCCGCCAGCAGCACCATGCCGATCAGCCCCGCCACCAGGCCATTGCCGAAGATGGTGGTGGCCAATGAGGCGCTGACGACGTTGTTGATCAGCTCCACGGTGCCGAACGCCAGCGCCAGACCGGCCAGCAGCGGCGAGAAGTAACGCAGCCCGGCGGCCACTTCATTGTCCAGCGAAGCCAGACGCCACGACGGACGATTCAGCGACAGCGCCGCACGCCCCAACCCGGCGATCAGCGCGCAGAAAATCCCCAGACGGTTAAAGCCTTCGGCGAAGTCTTCCAGCATCACCGGCAGCGGCTGCACGCGGATAAAGACGTAATACAGCAGGTTCAGCGCGATCGAGGTAGTGAATACCGTCACCGCCACGGTGATGATCGCCATAAAGCTGCGGCGCAGGCGCCCGTCCGGCAGGAAGCGAATGCTGACCCAGGCAAGAAAACGCTCGGACAAATAGCGCCCCCAGGACCAGACGATCACCGCCAGCGCCAGCAGCGCCAGCGTGCCGTAACGCCATTCATCCTGCCAACTGGCGTCCCAGGCCGCTTTCATCTCGGCATTGAACTGGTCCAGCCGCTGCACATCATCCGCTGACGGCTGCACCACCGGCGTCCAGAATTTGACGCCCAAAATGCTGCCGGTGTTCAGCGCCAGCTGGGTTTTGAACGCCACCCGGCGCAGATCGCTGATCTGCTGGCCCAGGTCGAAGGCGCTGGTCTTGATGGCCTGCGCGCGTTTTACCGCATCGTCCAACTGCTTCTTGCTGTTGTTCAGCGCATTGCGTTGCTGGGCGACGGCCGGGGTTTCCGGCAGCGCGCCCGCCGCCGGGGCCGGCCCCAGCACGTCCAGCTGCGCCTGCAGTTTTTCCTGCAGCGGCTGCAGATCGGTAGCGAGTTTGTCCATGCTGGCGACCAGATCGTCCGTCGCCAACCGCAGCTTGCTGAGCTGGGTGTCGGTCGTCGCTTTGGAAACCAGCTGCTTCATGCTGTCCAACTGCTTTTGCGCGGCTTTCAGCTGCGTAGCGGGATCGGGCGCGCTTTCAGCGGCGGGATCATCCTGAGTGGCGGCGACGGCGCCGAACGGCGTCAGCTGCAAACCCAACAGCAATAATAACAACAGGAGGAACGGGCGAGGCTTTAACATAAATTCAGTGCTCAGCATCATTATCTGATAGACAGACGAACAGGCGGCGGATGAACCGTCGCTTAACCATAAACGCTAATTATAATAGCTGCTTAATGTCGGCCGAAATACCGTAATTATTCCCATTGTGTGCCACGCGCCCGCGCTCTCCTTAGCTTGCTGATTATTCAGGCGCTTTTACTGGCGGCGCGGCGTAAAGCGCTCTATACTCCTGCCACCGATTAACCTGCAACCAATAAAAGGAGACTTACTATGCTGACGTGTGAATTGGTTTTTCACTCACACTTCTTTGGTAATCGTCGCCGCTCAAGCATTACCGGTATCGTGCTGCGATAACCCAGCTTGAGCGAAGCTTACTAAAATCCAGGATCTTCCCTCCGGCTTACCGGGTTGTCGTCAGCGATGTTTGACGATAGGCATTGCCATGCCTGTAACTCTTGAGTAAGCAATGAGCACATTACTGTCTGCACAATCTGTCGGTTACGACAACGCGTTCGGCGTCCTGCTGAGCGAGATATCCTTCAGCCTGAAAAAAGGCGACCGCATCGGTTTGATCGGCGATAACGGCTGCGGCAAAAGCACCCTGCTGCAAATCCTCAGCGGCGCCCTGCCTGCGCACACCGGAACTGTGACATTGTCACATCAATGTCTGATGGCGCGCATCGAACAGCACCTGCCGCCTGAACTGCACGCCTGCTCCCTGCTGGATGCCGTGCTGGCGCAGTTGCCTGCGAGCCAACACCTCAGCGAGCGCTGGCGCTGCGAAGCCTTACTGGCCGAGCTGGGATTTGAATCAGAGAGCTGGACATTGACCGCCGGCACCCTCAGCGGCGGCCAACATACGCGGCTGTTGTTGGCGCGTGCGCTGATCCGCCAGCCCGACCTGCTGCTGCTCGACGAACCCAGCAACCACCTGGACCTGCCCACACTGCTGTGGCTGGAACAGTTCTTGCGAAGCTGGAACGGCAGTTTCGTGCTGGTGTCACATGACCGCTATCTGCTCGATCAGGTGACCAACTGCACCTGGATCCTGCGCGACAAAACGCTGCAGTTCTTCCGGTTGCCCTGCTCTGCGGCGCGCACCGCGCTGGCGGAACAGGACGCCGCGGACGAACAGCGGCGCCACGCCGAGCAAAAAGAGATCGACCGGGTGGAAAAAAGCGCTAAACGGCTGGCGGTCTGGGGCAAGGTCTACGACAACGAAGATCTGGCGCGCAAGGCCAAGCAAATGGAAAAGCGCGTCGATCGGTTGAAGGAAGAACAGACCACCCTGACCGCCGGCAGCCCGTGGCGGCTGCGGCTGCAGGGAGAAGCGCTGGACGCCGACCGTCTGCTGGCGCTGCCGCACTGGGCGGTGCGCCCGGCGCCGGATGCGCCGGTGCTGTTCAACCTCGAACATCTGCGCGTGAAAAGCGGCGATCGCATCGCCATCGTCGGGCGCAACGGCTGCGGCAAATCGTCGCTGCTGCGTCTGCTGTGGCGCGAGTATCAGCAACAAACGCAGCGTCCGGCGCTGTTCCATCCGCGGGTGCGCATCGGCTATTACGATCAGAGCCTGCAGCAGCTGCGCGATGAAGACACGTTGAGCGAAGCGCTGGCGCAGTTCGCGCCGCTGACCGAGGAACAGCGGAAAATGGCGCTGATCGGCGCCGGGTTCCCTTACCTGCGCCACCATCAGCAGATCCGTTCGCTGAGCGGCGGCGAGCGTTCACGGTTGCTGTTTGTCGGCCTGACGCTGGCCAACCATTCGTTGCTGCTGCTGGACGAGCCCACCAACCACCTGGATATGGCCGGCAAAGAGGAGCTGGCGGAAACGTTGCGTCAGTTCCCCGGCGCCGTCATGCTGGTCACCCACGATCGGATGCTGATCGAACAGAGCTGCAACCGCTTTTGGCTGATCGACCAGCAAAAATTGGAGGAGTGGCACGATCTGGCGCCGGTGTATCAGCGCCTGGCGGGCGAAACGCCGGCTCTGCCGACGGCGGGCAAGGCCGATGCAGATACTCCGACGCCGGACGAGCGATTGAAAGGCGAAGAAGCGCTGTTGACCGCCCTGTTTGCCCTCGAAAGCAAACTGGAGGCCGATCTGGCGCGCAAGCCGAAGCACCAGAAACCGGAGCTTCAGGCGCGCTGGCGCCGCGAGATTGCCGACATCACCGCCCGGTTGAATCTGGGCTAACCTTGACAGGCCGCCATCCGGCGGCCTGTTTTTTGACGGAGTGCGACATGGCATTTTCCCTTGAGCAAGCCTCGCTCGCGCAGCGGCCGCTGTTGGCGGCCATGCTGTCCGATTGCCTTCGCGAGCTGGGCGCCGATGGGGATTACCCCTATTTGCCGCTCTACTGGCGCGAGGCCGGCCGCTACCCCTATTTGATGTTGAGCGATCGGCAAACGGCCGGGTTCGCGTTGGTCAGGCGTCTCGATAGCGCCACCGCCGAAATGGCGGAGTTCTACATCAAGCCCGAATGGCGACGCAACGGGATGGGACAACGGGCTGCCCGCGCCTTGTTCGCGCAGCATCCCGGCGGTTGGTCGCTGTCGGTCAGCCAGGATAATCCGCGCGGGCTGGCGTTTTGGCGGGCGGCGATACCAGCCGAGGCTCTACATATGCAACAAAGCACCAGGCTCACGTTCTCTTTCGTTATTCGGTAATGGCAGACGGCGAATATTGCCAGGCCAAAAGAAACGCGGTGATAGCCGCTTCGGTCATGTGTTGCAATTGTTCCGGCGTCGGCCACTGGTCGGATAGCAAAACCGCGGGCAACGGATACCCCATAACCGCGCCCAGAAATGCCATCGCCTGCGGCTGCGCATGGACAAATTGGATTTGCCCATGCTGCCGCGCCTGTTCCAATATCCTCACTAACGCCTGAAGCACCCGCCCGGCATTGCGTTCGCGCAACGTGGCGTACAACTCAGGTTTCTGCAACAGTAGTTGCACCAGCAACCGCTGAAAATGCACGTTCTCAACGCTGAAAAAATGCGCCTGAACCACCGAGGCGAAACGTGCCAACACCTGCGGTAAATCCACACTCTCCTGTGCCAGAATGCTGGCAATTGGCGGCTGCATCTTTTCGATAAGATGGTTGAACGTCTCCAACACCAAGGCATCCTTGCTCGGGAAATGATTATATAAGGTTTGACGGGTGGTTCCCGCCTCGTTGGCTATCTCGTCCAAAGAGATGTCCAAGCCCTGCTGCAAAAACAGAACGCTGGCGGTTTCCAGTATCCGTGGCCTGGCCTTCATCGGCCTTCCCGGTTGACGGTTGATCATATTATCTCCCCTGCCCAGAGGCTCATTTTCGCGCTTTAAGTCGTGCCAACCCTTGTTTAGTCAGAACAAAAAACAGCGGTACGAACAATAATGTCAGCAGTGTGCCAGAAATCATGCCTCCTATCACAGCAATACCGATTTCGCGCCGGCTGGCGGCCCCGGCACCGACAGAAAGCGCCAGCGGGATTACACCAGCGACAAACGCCAATGAAGTCATCACGATGGGCCGCAGACGCAATCGCGCCCCTTCCAATGTCGCCTGCAACAAAGCGGATCCCGTTTTTAGCTGTGTTTCAACAAACTCGACGATCAGGATCGCGTTTTTCGCCGCCAGACCAATCGTCGTCAACATTCCCACCTGGAAGTAAATATCGTTTTCATACCCCGCAAGGCGTGCGGCAACAACGGCTCCGATAATCCCGAGGGGAATGATCAGCATCACAGACAACGGAATAGACCAACTCTCATACAGCGCGGCAAGACAGAGGAAAATGAACAACACCGAAGCTAGATACACCATCAGTGTTTGCCCGGCGGCCAATTGCTCCTGATATGAGAGCCCACTCCACTCAAGGCGGTAGCCGTCTATATCGCCGATGATACTCTGCATACGCGCCATCGCGGTGCCGGAGCTTTCTCCCTCGGCTGCCGTCCCCTGTAACTGCGTGGCCGACAGCCCGTTAAAGCGCTGAAGCATTTGTGGGCCTGAGAGCCAACGCGTAGTCGCGAAGCTGGCAAAGGACGCCATGCTGCCGCTTTCACCACGTACAAACCAACTATCGATATCATCCGGCGCCGAGCGCCAGGCCGCATCCCCCTGCATGTAGACCCGCTTCACGCGGCCGCGATCGATAAAATCGTTAATATAAGCACCTCCCCATGCGGCAGAAAGCGTGTTAGTGATGTCAGCCTGCTGCAGCCCTTGTGCGCTAGCTTTTTGCTGATCGATATCGACCTGCAATTGCGCTTTATCTTCGAGGCCGTTTATGCGCACCGCCGTTAACAACGGATCTTCGGTGGCGGCGGCGATCACCTGCCTCTGAGCAGCTTGCAGCGCGTCATGCCCGACGCCGTTTTGATCTTGTAACCACAATTCAAATCCACTGGACTGCCCCAACCCGCGCACCGCCGGCGGCGACAACACATTGATCTGCGCGTCACGATAGCTTTTGAAATGGCGATTGGCGCGGCTAATAATCGCCTGCGCGTTATTTTCATCACCGCTGCGTAGCGACCAATGTTTCAGTTCGGCAAACGCCATACCGACATTCTGACCACTGCCGGCGTTATTGCGCCCGACAACCATGAAGATTACATTCAGGTTGTCCCGCTCGGCGGTCATGAAATAGTCGGCGATAGCGTCAGCAGTCTGTTGCGTTCTGGCCATCGGGGCACCTGGCGGCAGAGAAAACTGGACCATTACCGAGCCCTGATCCTCAACCGGAAGAAAACCGGTAGGCATACGCAGATATTGCCAGATCATGAAACTAACCAGCAGCAGCGCCAACAGGCAAAAACGCCCCTTGCGCGCCATCACATGGTTCAATCCCAGTCCATAACGCCGCTGCCCGTATTCCACCAGGCGGTTAAAGCCGCGAAAAAAACGGCTGCGCGGCCGGTGCACCGGCGGTTTCAGCAAACCGGCACACAGTGCCGGCGTCAAGGTCAACGCAACTAAAACCGACAGCACCATAGCCGCGACCAGCGTGATGGAAAACTGTCGGTAGATCATCCCGGTTGAACCGCCGAAAAATGCCATTGGAATAAATACCGCCGAAAGTACCAGCGCGATGCCGATCAGAGCGCCATTGATCTCCCGCATCGAAAGCAACGTCGCCTCGCGCGGTGGCAATTGCGCCTCCTCCATCACGCGCTCAACGTTTTCAACCACCACAATCGCGTCATCTACCAACAGGCCGATCGCGAGCACCATGGCGAACAGTGTCAAGGTGTTTACGCTGTAATCCAACAGCGCCAAAACACCGAAGGTGCCGAGCAACACTACGGGTACCGTAATGGCGGGGATCAACGTGGCGCGCCAATTTTGCAAAAACAGATACATCACCACAATCACTAGCGCGATCGCTTCCAACAGCGTTTGTACGACGCCTTCAATGGAAACCAGTACGAACGGCGTGCTGTCTCGTGGATAAGCCACCTGCAACCCCGGTGGAAACTGCGGGGCCCTGCGATTCACTTCGGCCCGTACCCGCTCTGCCACCTCCAGCGCATTGGCGCCGGAAGCCAACTGAATCGAAATACCCGCCGCCGGGTGACCATTGAGGCGCGTTTGGTTTTGATAGTTTTCCGCCCCGATTTCAACACGAGCAACATCGCGCAAATACACCGCCGAACCGTCGGTATTGGTACGCAGAATAATATCCTCAAACTGTTCCGGCGTTTCCAGCCGCGATTGTGCGGTCACGGTCGCGTTCAACGACTGGCCTTCCATCGTAGGCAAGGCTCCGATCTCACCGCTGGTGACCTGGGCATTTTGCGCTTCGATGGCGACCTGCACGTCAGACGGCATCAAACCATAGCCGCTCAGTTTGATCGGATTGAGCCAAATGCGCATAGCATATTGGGCACCAAACACCGTCGTCTCCCCGACGCCATCCACCCGGCTCAGCGGATCTTGCAGCGAACTGACCAGAAAATCATTGATATCAACGCTGTCCATACGGCCTTGCGTGTCGTACAGGGCAACCACCATTAGGCTATCACCCTGCGATTTAGTCACAGTGATGCCTTGCTGCTGCACTTCTTGCGGCAATCGCGACGTTGCTTGATTGACCGCATTTTGCACTTGAACCTGAGCAATGTCCGGATCGGTTTGTTGTTCGAAGCTAAGGCTGATGCGAGCCTGGCCCGCCGAACTGCTGGTTGATGAGAAATACAACAGGCCATCGATGCCTTTAATTTGTTGTTCGATAATCTGAGTCACGCTGTCCTCTACCGTTTTGGCCGAAGCACCGGGGTAATTGGCTGTCACCGTGACACCAGGTGGCGCGATGTCGGGATATTGCTCAATCGGCAATGTCCAGAGCGCCATAGCACCCGCAGCCATAATGCAGATGGCCAGCACGGCCGCAAACACCGGTCGAAAGATGAAAAAATGCGCTAGCATGCCTGACCCCTCTGATTATCTTGCTGACGGATGCTTTGATGGTACGTTTAACAATTAAATTTACTTTACAGTAAAGTAAATAAATCAAATCAAGCCTGAAATCAAGCAGGAATAGACACCGTATTGTCATCTGACTATGGCACCCTGCACACTAAACTTTGTTTGGAATACTGCCTGCCATGACTTCACTTTCCCCACGGGACATCGAGGCGCGCTACCGCTTCGCGCGTGAGATCGCCCGCGCCGCCGCCGATCTCGCTTTCAGCTTTTATCAACGCCGGCAAAGCCTGGCGGTTGAGTTTAAACAGGGGCTGCAGGATGTGGTCAGCGAAGCCGACCGCCGCGTCGAGGCGCTGATCCGCCGCATGATCAACCGCCGGTTTCCCCTGGACGGATTTCTCGGCGAAGAAAGCGGCGGCAGCGGCGAAAACGCCGCCTGCATTTGGGTCGTCGATCCGATTGACGGCACCGCCTGCTTCCTGAACGGGCTGCATACCTGGTGTATCGCGATAAGCGTGGTGATCGACGGTGAGCCGACGATCGGCGTGGTCTACGATCCCAACCACCGCGAGATGTTCCGCGCCTGTCGCGGCCAAGGCGCTTTCCTGAACGGGGAACCGATCGCCGTGCATGCCGGGCGCAGCGTCGCGGATGGCGTGATGGGCGTCGGGATTTCACCGCGCGCTTCGGCGGCGGAATTCAGCGGCTTTCTCTGTCGCCTGCTGCAGACGGGAGGGATGTTTGTGCGCAGCGGCTCCGGCGCGTTGATGACCGCCCAGGTGGCCGCCGGACGGCTGCTGGGCTATTACGAACCGCACATGAACGCCTGGGACAGCCTGCCTGGGCTGGTGCTGACGCGCGAAGCCGGCGGCGTGACGAATGACTTTATGCACCACAACGGGCTGCGACGCGGCAACCCGCTGCTGCTGGCCAACGCGGCGCTCTATCCGCAGTTGGCCGAGCTGATTCAAACGCCGGGCTTGATCGGCTCGACGTGCCCTATCGCGCGCGTAATGGCCGGATAAAGCGCGCGCAGCCGCCGTTCAATCAGATCGACCGCATCGTGCGCGGCGGCGATGGTCACCGCCGGCGAGACCCGGCAGTGGAAGTTAACGATGATGCCGCCGTCGGTCTTGCGCGCGCGGATGTTATGGACGTCTTGCACCATCTCTCCCTGCTCCAGCGCCGACTGCAGTATCCGCCGAATATCGGCCAGCTCCGCCGCGTCGACATCCTCGCTGGCCAGCCAATGCGGCGTCTGCGGCTCCAGATGCGTCTCTATTTCAGTGTTTTCGCCGATCGCCTGGCGCAGGATCCCTTCTATTTCCGTGGCGATGTCATGCGCCTGCGCCACGCTGGCGTGGGCCGGCACCGCCAAATCCATGCCGATCGCCATACGCGTCGGCAACTGCTGCAGGGTCACATTCTGCACCTGCGCGCCGTGGTTGGCGGCGATCGCCCGAATGCGCGTCGCCATGTCTTCGTCGCTGCGGGTCTGCGGCACCGCGATGACGGTGAATTCCGCCCTGGCGTACTGCTCCCGCAGCCGTTCGACGATCTCTCGCTTCAGCGCATCGATGCGCTCCAGCGGCAAGGTGCGGCACACCGCCACCGTGATCTCGACAAACAGCACCGCGCCGGCGTTGCGAATGCGCACGCTGTCGCAAGCCAGCACCGCCGGGAAGCTGTCCAGCGTGGCGCGAATGTCTTCGGTCGTTCCGGCCGGCGCAGCGTCCATCAGCGAGTCGAAAGAGCGCTTACCCAATTTAATCGCCGCGATGAAGATAAAACCGGCGACGATCAGCGCCGCAATGGCGTCCGCACGGCCAAAACCCAGCAGCACAAACACCATGCCCAGCAGCACCACGCCGGACGAAAGCATGTCGGAGAAGAAATGCAGCGCATCCGCTTCCAGCGCCGCGCTGTCGGTCGCTTTAGCGACGCGGTTGAGCGCCCGCACGCGGAAGAAATCGACGCAGATGGAGATCAGCAGCACCGCGATCACCACCGGCGCCGCGACGATCTTATGCGGTTGCCCGAGCAGGCTGCCGCCCGCCTCATAGACAATCCAACCGGCGGCAGCCAACAACAGCAGCACCTCGAACAGCGCCGCCAGGTTTTCCACCTTGCCGTGGCCGAAGTGGTGATCGTCATCGGCGGGCTTATCGCTGATGCGCACCGCCAGCCAGGTAATGCTGGTGGCGATAAAATCGGTAAAAGAGTGGATCCCTTCGGATATCAGGCCAATACTGCCGGTGAAAATGCCGGCGACGAATTTGCCCGTAGCCAGCAACCCGCTGGCGATCATCGAGTTTCTGGCCACGGCCTGCTTTTCATTTTGCATGATGCTGCTCACATTCGGACGGTGATTTATTTTTTTACTTTAGAGGATAATTGCCAGACAAAGGCGATCAGCAGCATACTGCCAGAGAATGTCAGCATGAGGCTAGTAAGAAAATTGGATTTTCCGGTGGAATAAAAATAAATCTCATTAACGCCCACCGAGATCATTAAAATGGCGTAGAGCAATCCCAGAATAAGAATCGTCATTATTATCAACTCCCGTTTTAGGCTGCGCGTTCAGCGCGCCGCTAAATCCTCCCCATAATAAATAGCGATCGCGGGGAGGATGCATCTAGGCGGATCTTTAGCGTTCATCAATCATCCCATTTGGTGCTCATATAGGCCGCCAACAGGCCCAGCGAGCTGATCATTGCCAGGAATCCCATAAAAATAGTCATGTTTCCCATTATTTTGTCCTCAGGTTAAATGTTATCGATAAAAGCCCCTTGCGTTAAATATCGGGGTTGGTCGGCGTCCATGGTTTTTAACGTCCTCCTCAGGTTTGTCACATTCCCGCCCTTTACGGGCAGAGCGGTTTAAATACCCAAAACGTGCTGGGCGATTTTGAAATAAATAATCAGGCCGGTGCCATCGATAAAGGTGGCGATAAACGGCGCCGACACCACGGCAGGATCGATGCCGAGCCGTTTCAGCAGCATCGGAATGATCGATGAAACAATGGCGCTCCACACGGTGATCGCCACCAGCGACAGGCTGACGACCAGCGTCACCTCCATGCCGACGCCCATGATCCAGGCGCGCACCCAGGCCGCCAGGCCAATGGTGACGGCGATCAGCAGCGAGGTCGTGACCTCCTTGCGGATCACCGCGCCCAGATTGCGCAGGCTGACCTCGCCCAGCGCCATGGCGCGCACCAGCGTCGAGGTGATCTGGGTGCCGCTGTTGCCGCCGGTGCCGATCAGCAGCGGGATGAAGAACGCCAGCGCAATCGCTGCTTCGAGCTGATCTTCAAACGCTTTCAGCACGTTGCCGGTGTAAGCTTCGGCGACGAACAGCATCAGCAGCCACACCGAACGTTTGCGCCACAGCGCCCACGGGCTGGTCTCCAGATAAGGCTTGTCCAGCGGCAGGCTCGCGCCCTGGCGTTGTGCATCCTCGGTGTTTTCATCTTCGACCAGCCGGGCGATCTCACGCTCGCCCAGTACGCCGACCAGCGTGTTGTTGGCCACCACCGGCACCACGTCCAGCCCCCCTTTGCCCAGCAGATGCGCCACGTCGTTGCGGTCATCGTCGGGTGAAACCTGGAAATAGCTGTAATCCATCATCACGCCGACGGCTTTATCCTGTTCTTCGCACTGCAACAGTTTTTTCACCGACAGTGTGCCGCGCAGATGATAATCGTCCGCGGTAATAAAGACCCGGGTAGGAATTTCGTCCGTTTTGAGCTGTGAAAGTAAATATTCCCGGGCATGATTGACCGTCATCGTCGCGGGAACGGTAATAAAATCGGCGTTCATATAACCGGCGACCGAAGTTTCATCGAGAGTTTCAGTCGCGCTCAGCGCCGGAGAAGAAGAGTATTGATGTGACTTGATCATTTTGTCAGTCCCTATTTCTGTTGTGAACTTCAACAGCGAATCGCATAGGGGCGTAACCACAGAGGGAGTGCAGACTGCCTATCTCCGCGTCCAGGTTTTAGCACTATACAACGTATCCGAGCTGTTGCTCGGAAGTTACTTTGGGCTGAACCTTAATCCGATAAAGCCTGTCTTAACCTTGGGCATCTCTCGATGTCGTCAGATCAGTAACCTGTGTTTGTATAGGAGCCTCGCCAAACGAGATACTGCATATAAACTACCGGCGCAGTATAGGCGTTGTTTTATCCGGCGGGAAGAAAAGATTGCCCGTCGTTTATGGAGTATTTAGGATAATGTTATTAAACGGCCATTTATAAAAACGGCTGATATAAATCAGCCGTTTTTTATTTTTCAGTGTTCGAGAATGTAGACGTTTTTATCGTATAAGGCGCCCTGACGAGTAAAGTCGATCCCCTTCACGTAAGGTTTGATGAGCGTGGCGTTGGCTTCGTAGTATACCGGCGCTACCGGCGTATCGACGGCCAGCACCGCCTCGGCCTGCTGGAAATATTGCTGCACCTGCTGCGGTGTCGGCGCCGCCGTCGCCTGATGCAAAATGCGATCGTACGCCGGGTTGCGGTATTTGGGGCTGTTCTCGCTGCTGTCGGAACGGAACACGTTCAGGAAGGTAGAAGGATCGTCGTAATCCGCCAGCCAGCGGGTAAAGGCCACGCTGTACTGCCCGCGGTTGATATTGTCCAGCGTGACTTTGCGCTCCTGGCTTTGCAAGGTGGCCTCTGCGCCAAGGTTCTTTTTCCACATGGCGGCGGCGGCGATGACGATCTTCTTGATGGTGGCGTCATTGCTGTACAACACGGTAAAGCGCAGCGGATGCTCGGCGTTGAAACCGGCCTCCGCCAGCAGTTGCTTCGCCTGGGCGTGGCGTTGTTCCGGCGTCAAACCGGCCGCGGCGCCGGGCTGCAGGCGATAGCCGCCCGCGCCGGTCGGGGTAAAGGTCCAGGCCGGCTGCTGGCCGTATCCCAACACTTTGCCGGCGACGATCTCTTTATCCAGCGCCAGGTTCAGCGCCTGGCGCACCCGCACATCGTTAAACGGCGCCTGCTGATTATTGAAAGCGAAATAACTGGTGGAGAGCAGCGGATAAGTCACCAGCTGTTGCTCGCCGAGCGTTTTTTTCAGCTGCTGATACAGCTCCGGCGGCGTGGTATACCCCAATTCAACCTCACCGGCGCGAAAACGCGCCACTTCAGGGAAGCCCTGGATCGGCAAGAAGATGACCTTGTTGAGCACGGTATTGGCGTTATCCCAATACTGCGGGTTACGTTCCACCACCACCTTTTCGTTCACCACCCACTGGCTGAGGCGGAACGCCCCGTTGCCGACAAAGTGCGCCGGCTGCGTCCAGTTTTTGCCGTACTGCTCCACCACCTTGCGGTTAACCGGCAAAACCGGGAAATGCACCAGTTGCTTGAGCAGATAGGAATTAGGCTCCGACAGCGTCACCTGCAGAGTGTGCGCATCCAGCGCCTTGACGCCCAGCTCGCTCGGCGGTTTGCTGCCGGCGTTGATCGCTGCGGCATTCAGCACGTAGGCCGAAGCCAGATAGCTGCCGTACGGCGAGGCGGTTTTCGGATCGGTGAGGCGCCGCCAGCTGTATACAAAATCGTCGGCGGTCACCGGATCGCCGTTCGACCATTTGGCCTGCGGCCGCAGATGGAAAGTCCAGACGTTGCCCTGATGCTCCCACGTCTGCGCCAGTGCAGGGATCACTTCACCGTCTTTTCCGACGCGCAGCAAGCCTTCGAACAGATCGTTGAAGATGTAGAACTCCACATTGCTTTCGGCCAGGTTTGGATCCAGCGTCGCCGGTTCATACCCGTTGGCGCGCACCAGTTCTTGCACCGCCGCCAGTTTAACGCCTGCCGGCATCTCTGCGGCATGGGCAGCCGTAGCATTAAAAGCCAGGAGGATTAAACCAGCCAGTTTCTTGCCATTAAATGAATATTTCACGTCGATATCCCTGATTAGTGTTTTATCGCGTTTAATATGCAATGAGGCAGTGGAATAAATTAAATCATTAATCGCTATGAGTCATAACCAAAAGCGGTGTTGAATTTCTTTCATTATCAAAGAAGTACTGGCGACGGAACGATGAAGAACACGAGGATAAACGCGGAGACCGGCATTGCCGCCGGGAACGCCGTGAATCGGCGGTGACATAAATTCAGGCAATCAATATAGATTATTCCAGCCGAAGCTTAACATATCCTTAGGGCAATTCATTTTGTGAGCGATCGTCAAAAATAATTTAATACGAATCGTTTTCACTATCATTATTGATGTTCTTGGCTAAAATCGGCCTGCTTGCGCTTGCCAGGCGATATTCGTTTTCTTCATTCGAACGCTAAAAAGGATAACTGCATGAAGCTGCGTATTTCATCTCTCGGCCCCGTCGCCCTGCTCGCCTCCTCGATGATGCTGGCCTTTGGCGCTCAGGCGGCCTCCGCCGACCAGGGCATCGTTATTTACAACGCCCAGCATGAAAATCTGGTGAAATCCTGGGTCGACGGGTTTACCAAAGACACCGGCATCAAAGTCACGCTGCGCAACGGCGGCGACAGCGAGCTGGGCAATCAGCTGGTGCAGGAAGGCAGCGCCTCGCCTGCCGACGTGTTCCTGACGGAAAACTCCCCGGCGATGGTGTTGGTGGATAACGCCAAGCTGTTCGCCCCGCTGGACGCCGCCACGCTGGCCCAGGTGGAACCACAATATCGCCCAAGCCACGGCCGCTGGATCGGCATCGCAGCCCGTTCTACCGTGTTTGTTTATAACCCGGCCAAACTGAGCGACGCGCAGTTGCCGAAGTCACTGCTGGATCTGGCCAAACCGGAATGGAAAGGCCGTTGGGCCGCTTCGCCATCGGGCGCCGATTTCCAGGCGATCGTCAGCGCGCTGCTGGAGCTGAAAGGCGAGAAAGCCACGCTGGCGTGGCTGAAAGCGATGAAAACCAACTTCACCGCCTATAAGGGCAACAGCACGGTAATGAAAGCGGTCAATGCCGGCCAGGTCGACAGCGGTGTGATCTATCACTACTACCCGTTCGTGGATGGCGCGAAAACCGGCGAAAACAGCAATAACATCAAGCTGTATTACTTCAAACATCAGGATCCTGGCGCGTTCGTCAGCATCTCCGGCGGCGGCGTGCTGGCTTCCAGCAAGCATCAGCAGCAGGCGCAGGCGTTCATCAAGTGGATCACCGGCAAACAGGGCCAGGAAATCCTGCGCACCAACAACGCCTTCGAATACGCCGTCGGCGTCGGCGCGGCCTCCAACCCGAAACTGGTGCCGCTGAAAGATCTGGACGCACCGAAAGTAGACGCTGCACAGCTGAACAGTAAAAAAGTTGTCGAACTGATGACCGAGGCCGGCCTGCTGTAAGGCCCGCCGGCAAACCGAGAGTTTTTGATCGTTATGTCAAACCTGAGTACCCACGCCGCGCAGACCGCGCGGCGTTATTCTGTTGTCCCCCGTCACCCGCGGCCAGGGGCGATCGTGGTGGTCAGCGCCGTGTTGCTGTCGCTGCTGGCGCTGTTGCCGCTGGGATTCGTTATCGGCGTGGCGTTTGAAACCGGCTGGCAAACGGTCAAAGCACTGGTTTTCCGCCCACGCGTGGCGGAACTGCTGTTGAATACTCTGTTGTTGGTGGTGTTGACGCTGCCGATCTGCGCCGTGCTGGGCGTGGCCCTGGCCTGGTTGACCGAACGCACCACGCTGCCGGGCCGCCGTCTCTGGGCGGTATTGGCGACCGCGCCGCTGGCGGTGCCGGCCTTCGTGCAAAGCTATGCCTGGATCAGCCTGGTGCCGTCGATGCACGGCCTGGGCGCCGGCGTTTTCATCTCGGTGCTCGCTTATTTCCCGTTTATCTACCTGCCGGCCGCCGCCGTGCTGCGCCGCCTGGATCCCGGTATCGATGACGTCGCCACCTCACTCGGCTCGCGGCCGCCGGCGGTGTTTTTCCGCGTGGTATTGCCTCAATTGAAACTGGCGGTCTGGGGCGGCTCGCTGCTGATCGCGCTGCACCTGCTGGCGGAGTATGGCCTGTACGCCATGATCCGTTTCGATACCTTCACCACCGCGATCTTCGATCAGTTCCAGTCGACCTTCAACGGCCCGGCGGCCAACATGCTGGCCGGCGTGTTGGTGCTGTGCTGCCTGGGGCTGCTGTTGCTTGAGGCGATAAGCCGCGGCCGCGCGCGCTACGCCCGCGTCGGTTCCGGCAGCGCCCGCAGCCAAACGCCGCGCCGCCTTTCGCCGCCGCTCGCCGCGCTGGCGCTGCTGCTGCCGATCGCGCTGACCGCGCTGGCGTTGGGCGTGCCTTTCATCACCCTGGCCCGCTGGCTGTGGCTGGGTGGATTCGAGGTGTGGCGCAACGCCGAGCTGTGGCCCGCGCTGTGGCAAACGCTGTCGCTGTCCGCCGCTGGCGCGCTGCTGATCACGCTGTGCGCCATTCCGATGGCCTGGCTGTCGGTACGCTATCCGGCCCGACTGTATCGGGTACTGGAAGGCTGCAACTACGTGACCAGTTCGCTGCCCGGCATCGTGGTGGCGCTGGCGCTGGTGACCATCACCATTCACAGCTTCAGGCCGATTTACCAGACCGAAATCACCCTGCTGCTGGCGTATCTGCTGATGTTTATGCCGCGGGCGCTAATCAATCTGCGCGCCGGTATCGCACAGGCGCCGGTGGAATTGGAAAACGTGGCGCGCAGCCTGGGCAAATCGCCGGCGCAGGCGTTGTGGAGCACCACGCTGCGGCTGGCGGCGCCGGGCGCCGCTGCGGGCGCGGCGCTGGTATTCCTGGCGATCGCCAATGAACTGACCGCCACGCTGCTGCTGGCGCCGAACGGCACCCGCACGCTGGCCACCGGCTTCTGGGCGCTGACCAGCGAGATAGACTACGTCGCCGCCGCGCCTTATGCGCTGATTATGGTGGCGCTGTCATTGCCGCTCACCTGGCTTCTTTATTCTCAATCTAAACGCACGGCGGGACTATGAGCACGCTCGAACTGCACGGTATCGGAAAATCTTACAACGCCATCAGAGTGCTGGAACACATCGACCTGCAGGTTGCCGCCGGCAGCCGCACGGCGATCGTCGGCCCTTCCGGTTCCGGCAAAACCACTCTGCTGCGCATCATCGCCGGCTTTGAAATCCCCGACGGCGGCCAGATCCTGCTGCAGGGACAAGCCATGGGCAACGGCGGCGGCTGGGTGCCTGCGCATCTGCGCGGCATCGGTTTCGTTCCGCAGGATGGCGCGCTGTTCCCGCACTTTACCGTCGCCGGCAACATCGGTTTTGGCCTCAAAGGCGGCAAGCGCGAGAAACAGCGGCGCATCGAGGCGCTGATGGAGATGGTGGCGCTGGATCGCCGTCTGGCGGCGCTGTGGCCGCACGAGTTGTCCGGCGGGCAGCAACAGCGGGTCGCGCTGGCGCGCGCCCTGTCGCAACAACCCCGGCTGATGCTGCTGGATGAACCGTTCTCGGCGCTGGATACCGGCCTGCGCGCCGCCACCCGCAAAGCGGTGGCCGAACTGCTGACGGAGGCCAAGGTGGCGTCGATTCTGGTCACCCACGATCAGAGCGAGGCGCTGTCGTTCGCCGATCAGGTGGCGGTGATGCGCAGCGGCCGGCTGGCGCAGGTGGGCGCGCCGCAGGATCTCTATCTGCGGCCGGTTGATGAGCCGACCGCCAGCTTCCTTGGCGAAACGCTGGTATTGACCGCCGAACTGGCGCACGGCTGGGCCGACTGCGCACTGGGGCGCATCGCCGTCGACGATCGCCAACGCAGCGGCCCGGCGCGCATCATGTTGCGCCCGGAGCAGATTCAAATCGGTTTGTCCGATCCGGCGCAGCGCGGCCAGGCGGTGATCACCAGCATCGATTTCGCCGGCTTCGTCTCCACCCTCAATCTGCAAATGGCCGCCGACGGCGCGCAGCTCGAGATCAAAACCGTCAGCCGCGAAGGCCTGCGGCCCGGGGCGCAGGTCAGTCTCAACGTGATGGGGCAAGCGCATATTTTCACCGGCTGAGAGTGTGGGGAGCGACCCTTGACGTTCCCCTCGCCACCGCGCATTATCAATGGCATGAATCGCATCGCGCACGCCCTCACCACCACCACCGCAACCGCCACGCAATGGCGGGCTGCACGGGTGCGCAACAGCTAACGACGTATCCCCAAGCCCCGCCAGCCATGGCCGGGGTTTTTTATTTCTCCGTGCCCGCCGGCAATTTCATTACGGAGAAGACCTATGCCAACTATCCCCGCACCGCGCAGCGCCCTGCTGGTTATCGACATGCAAGTCGGCCTGTTCGCCTCGCCGGACGATCCGCCGTTCGCCGCCGAAACCCTTCTGGCGAAGACCCATGCGTTGATACGCGCCGCACGCGTGGCGAATGCGCTCGTGGTGTTTATTCGCCACACCGGCCCGGCAGGTTCACCTATCGCCGTAAACAGTCCGCTGTGGCAAGTTCACCCCGATCTCGACACCGATGCGCAAGCCGACTGGTTCATCGATAAAACCCATCCCAGCTGTTTTTACCGGACTGGCCTGGCGGAGCGGCTTAAGCAAGCCGGCATCGGTCGGTTGGTGATTTCGGGAATGAAAACGCAATACTGCGTAGACACCGCGTGTCGGCGCGGCGCGGAGTTGGGATTTGACCTGGTGTTGGCCGCCGATGCCCATAGCTGTTCGGACACGGCGGCGCTCGGCGCCGACGCCATTATCCGTCACCATAACCAGACCCTGTCGGGGCCGTTCGTGACGCTGGCGCTGGCGGAAGAGGTGAAATTCTAAAACACGCGCGACTTGGCTGTCAGGCCGGGCCAACGCCCGGCCTCCTCAGCGGCAAACCTTGTCGCGGCGCGGCTTTTTCGGCGCCAGCAGATACTCCACCACGCTTTCGTCGACGCAGCTGTCGATGCCGTTCAGCGCCAACGTATGTCCGTCGCGTTCGCGGGTGATCAGCGGGCTTTTAAAGGCCGAGGCCATCACCTGGGCATTGCGGTACGGCGTGGTTGGATCGTAGCGCTGGGCGACGAACAGCAGCGGCGGCAGTGCGGCGGACGCCACCGGCATGTGCGGCCGATCTTTGCCGCGGTACGGCCACAGATCGCACATTTCCAGCGGATACTCGTGCAACGGCAGGTAGTGAGCGTACAAAGCGGCGGTATTGATCTCCTGCCGCTGCCTGCGCAACTGCTGCGGATCGGCCGTCGGGTTGGCGACGTCGGCGCAGGTGATGACGTTCAGGGCATCATCGGCGTCCGGCGAATAGCTTTCGTCGATCAGATCGGAAACCTGTTGCCCGGCGATGCCGGCATCGAGCTGACGCAGTACGGTGGCCAGTTCATGCCAGCGCTCCGGCCACAACAGCAGCGAACGCGTCACCGTCAGCACATCGTCGGCGGAGATTTCATAGCCTGCCGCAGTGACGAACGGCTGCTCGTGCAGCTTGCGCAGCAAAGCGTGATAACGCTGAAGCGCCTGATTGGCGCCGCCACCCAGCTGGCAGCTGTCGGTTTTGCCGCAGTAGGCGGCGAAGCGCAGGAAGCTTTGCTGAAACCCCCGTTCCTGGTTCAGCCGCTGGGTGAAATCGTCCTCCGCCAGATCCACCACCCCGTCCAGCACCAGCGCGCGCGTTTTCTTCGGAAAACGTTCGGCATACAGCGCCGCCACCTTGGTGCCGTAAGAGTACGCCACCGCCGTCAGCCCCGGGTCGCCCAGCGCGTGGCGGATTGCGTTCAGATCGTTGACCGCCTCGTCGGTGCCGATGTGTTGCAACACGTCCGCGCCGGTTTGTTTGATGCAGGCGGCAATCAGGGCGCGCGTCTGATTCTCCGCACCGGTCACGTCGTTGTCGTCCGGTTCAGGAAGTTCGTCACCTTCGGCCACCTGACAGGAGATTTTCGGCGTCGATTGGCCGACGCCGCGCGGATCGTAACCGATGATGTCGTAGGATTTACGCAATCTGGCGACGTGGGCGTCGTTGCCTAAATAGGGGTTGATGCCCGGCAGGCCCGGGCCGCCGCTGATCGTCACCACGCTGCCCTTTTTCGGCCCGGTGGCGGGCAGCAGGGTCAGCGCCAGGCGCACGGTCTGTTCGCCCGCCTGCGCCGCATGGGCGGGCGGCGTGGCGTAGGCTAACGGCACCTCGAGGTAACCGCAGCGCAGCCCCGGCGGCGGCGCCTCATCGAACCAGCGCTGAAAACCGCTGTTGAGACAAGATTGCCAACGAATGCCGTTCTCGACCGCCGTGCCGTGAGCCGCCGGCTTGGCCAGGGCGGGCAACGCGGCGGCGGTCGCGGCGAGCAGCGCCAGAATACGCAGTACTGACATGGGGAGTCCTTTCAACTCAACGAATCGGTCAAAGGGTAAAGATTCTCGGTTAAACCGCTAGCCAATAGAACATAAAAAAACGCGCGGGTGAAGCCGACGCCGCGCGTATGGAAAGACTTTTCTTTGCTCAGATTGATCTTATAACGCACAGAATGCTGCAAAAAATGCCATTCACCTGCTAGGCTTAGGGTTCGTTAACCCACAAGGAACAGGAGAGCAGCATGTTTGGAAAAGCGGAAGACAAAGCCAATGAAGCCGCAGGCGCGGTACAAGAAGCGTTCGGCAAAGCCGTTGATTCTCCGGAGCATCAGGTGCGCGGCGCGGCGCGCAAATACGCCTCCCAGGCCAGCTATGCCGCCCGAGACGCGGCGGATAGCGTAAGAACCCAGGTGGAAGCCAACCCGCTGGCCGGCGTAGCCGTTGCGGCGGCGGTCGGCATCGTTTTCGGCTTCTTGCTGGGACGCAAATAAGCGGCGAACGCGCCGCTCGACAACAGGCCCGTTACGGGCCTTTTTTTCGCCCTTTCTTCGCCTGCGTGCAAACTTTCATCTATCACAGCCATCGCTTAAAAAAACCAACGCCTTCAACTACGATTAGTTTGTGACCAGAGCGAGGCTCTGCGATCCGGCGGATAACCCTATGAGGATTATCACCATTATCCATGCTGTTTAAGCCGCTCTCCTTCACGCGGCTAAGAAAGGTTGATTATGGCTCGCACCACCCCTATCGAACGTTACCGCAATATCGGCATCTCCGCGCATATCGATGCCGGCAAGACCACCACCACCGAGCGGATTCTGTTTTACACCGGGGTCAGCCACAAGCTGGGTGAAGTGCATGACGGCGCGGCGACCATGGACTGGATGGCGCAGGAACAGGAACGCGGCATCACCATCACCTCGGCGGCCACCACCTGCTTCTGGAACGGCATGCAGCATAATTATCCGCAGCACCGCATCAATATCATCGACACCCCCGGGCACGTCGATTTCACCATTGAAGTGGAGCGCTCGATGCGCGTGCTGGACGGCGCCGTGA
Source organism: Serratia sp. JKS296 (assembly GCF_900215445.1). Classification (NCBI taxonomy): domain Bacteria; kingdom Pseudomonadati; phylum Pseudomonadota; class Gammaproteobacteria; order Enterobacterales; family Yersiniaceae; genus Serratia; species Serratia sp. JKS296. The sequence continues at coordinate 2,411,033 of NZ_OCMX01000001.1, read as the reverse complement.
TGGTCTATGACTCGGTGGGCGGCGTGCAGCCGCAGTCGGAAACCGTCTGGCGGCAGGCCAACAAGTACAAGGTGCCGCGGCTGGCGTTCGTCAACAAGATGGACCGCATCGGCGCGGACTTTTTCCGCGTACGCAAAATGATGATCGAGCGCCTCAAAGCCAATCCGGTGCCGATCGTTATTCCTATCGGCGCCGAAGACCACTTCAGCGGCGTGGTGGATCTGGTGCGGATGAAAGCCATTCTGTGGGACGAAGCCTCGCAGGGCATGAACTTCAGCTTCGAAGAGATCCCGGCAGAGCTGCGCGACTCGGCGCAGGAGTGGCGTGAAAATATGATTGAGGCCGCCGCCGAAGCCTCGGAAGAACTGATGGAGAAATACCTTAACCAGGTGCCGCTGAGCGAAGAGGAGATCGTTCACGGGCTGCGGGTGCGCACCGTCGCCGGCGAAATTCAGCCGATGCTGTGCGGGTCGGCGTTCCGCAACAAGGGGGTGCAGCGCATGCTGGACGCGGTGATCGAGCTGATGCCCTCGCCGCTCGACGTGCCGCCGATGGAAGGCCACGGCGAACACGATGAAATCATCACCCGCAAAGCCGACGATAATGAAAAATTCTCGGCGCTGGCGTTCAAGCTGATGACCGATCCGTTCGTCGGCCAACTCACCTTCGTGCGCGTCTACTCCGGGGTGCTGGCCAAAGGCAGCAGCGTTTACAACCCGATCAAGGGCAAAAAGGAACGCATCGGCCGCATCGTGCAAATGCATGCCAACGATCGTAAGGACATCGACGAGCTGCACGCCGGCGACATCGCCGCCTGCGTCGGCCTGAAGGACGTCACCACCGGCGATACGCTGTGCGACCCTGGCGCCATCATTACGCTGGAGCGCATGACCTTCCCCGAACCGGTGATCGCCCAGGCGATCGAGCCGAAAACCAAGGGCGACCAGGAGAAAATGGGCATCGCGCTGCAGCGCCTCTCTTCGGAAGATCCGTCGTTCCGCGTGCGCACCGATGAAGAATCCGGCCAAACCATCATCTACGGCATGGGCGAGCTGCATCTGGAGATCATCGTCGATCGCATGCGCCGCGAGTTCGGGGTGGAGACCACCACCGGCAAGCCGCAGGTGTCGTACCGCGAAACCATCCGCAAACGGGTGGCCGACGTGGAAGGCAAGTTCGTGCGCCAGTCCGGCGGTAAAGGGCAATACGGCCACGTGGTGCTGACCGTCGAGCCGAACGAACCCGGCAAAGGCTTCGAGTTCTTCGATGAAATCAAGGGCGGCGTCATTCCCGGCGAGTTTATTCCGGCGGTGAAAAAAGGCGTGGCCGAGGCGCTGAACAACGGCGTGCTGGCCGGTTATCAGGTGGTGGACGTCAAAGTGCACCTGACCTTCGGTTCTTACCATGACGTCGACTCGTCGGAACAGGCGTTCCGCATGGCGGCGATCTTCGGCTTCAAGGACGCCTGCCGTCTGGCGGATCCGGTGATCCTTGAGCCGATCATGTCGGTGGAAGTGGAAACGCCGGAGGATTACGCCGGCAACGTGATGGGCGACCTCTCCTCACGCCGCGGTCTGGTGCAGGGCATGGAAGAGATCCCGGGCGGCGGCGGCAAGGAGATTCGCGCCAAGGTGCCGCTGTCCGAGATGTTCGGTTACTCGACCACCCTGCGTTCGATGTCGCAGGGCCGCGCCACCTACACCATGGAATTCAGTCACTACGCCGAAGCGCCGCGCAACGTGGCCGAAGAGATCATTCACCACAGCAAGCGTTAACCCTCACGCCCGCCGCCACGGCGGGCGTCATCTCGGTTTGTCTTCCAGCGCCACCACCACCGGCTGCGGCTTGATGCGCATGGCGTACACCACGCCGACGATCAGGCAAACGATGCCGGCCAGCGTCAGCAGCGGCGGCCAGGCCTGGCGCAGCAGAAAGGTATAGGCCAACCCCGCCAGAATTTCGAACACGATGAGCGGCCCCACCAACACCGTCGGCAGCCGCTGGCTGGCTTCGTTCCAGCACAGCGCCCCCAGCCAGGAGCAGAACACGCCAATAACCAGCATCAGCGGGATAAACACCTCAGGGCGCGGGCCGAACGGCAAGGCGAACGCCGGTTCGCTCAGCGCCAATTGGCCGCAGACCGCCAGATAGCCCAGCAGCGCCAGCGGCAGCGTCACCAGCCCTTGTGCCGTGGCCCAGGTGGCCGGCCGCTGCGTCGGATTCTCCCGCAGCCAGCGTGAATTGCGCAGCGGGAACCAGGTCCAGCACGCCACCGCCAACACGGCCAGCCCAAGACCGCTGAGATAGCGCCAGCCGTCGATCGGCACCGCATTGCCGCGCAGCTCGGCGACGTTCACGCACGCTAACCCGCAGACGATCAGCAGCAACGCCGGCGCCAGCTGGCCCCAGGCCAGGCGCCCGTCATGCCGGCCGTAAAACAGATTGGCGCAAATGGCGATCACCACCGGCAAGGTGCCGATGATCATGGTCGACACCGGTGCGCCAGTGCGCTGAATGGCGCTGGCCAGGCACAGGTAGTACAGCAGATTGCCGATGGCCGTCAGCTTGAGTGCTTCCAGCCAATCCTGACGCCGCAGCTTGCGCAGACGGCGACGATCAAACCACGCCAGCGGCAAGGTAATCAGCCCAAAGGCCAGATAGCGCCCGTTGGACTGCAGCGCGGCGGGATAGTCCGGCACCAGCAGCGGGCCGACGAAAATCAGTCCCCACATCAGCCCGGCGGCCAGGGCAAACACAACGCCAATGAACATAACGACTCCGACAAACGGCCGGCGCGGCCAACCCGCCCGACAAGACAGCGGCAGAGTAGCGAAAACGCGGGGAGGAATTATTGTAGCAGGTTGCTGTTTTAGCCCAATTTCACCTGTTTCTGGAAACGCACTGGCGTGACACCGTAACGATTGGCGAAGGCGCGCGTCAGGTGCGCCTGATCGGTCAACCCCGCCGCCGCCGCCACCTGTGCGGCGGGCATGCCGCGCTCCAGCATGCGTTTGGCCTGCGACAGCCGGATCGCCATCAGCATCTGCTGCGGCGAGACGTGGTATTCGGCCTTGAACTTGCGCAGGAAATGGTACGGGCTGAGCGACACCAGCTCGGCCAGTTGGTTAAGGGTCACGGCCTCGGCGAAGTTATCGCGCAGATAGCTTTTCACCACCTCGAAACGGTGCGCCGCCTCGGCTTTTTCCCGCTGCCCGGTGCGGATGTGCGGGTGCAACAGCTCGACGGCCTCCAGCAGCAGGCCATCGAGCGTGAGCGGATCGTCGGTTTGCCACAGCGTGGCGAGAATGGCGGACAGGCGCTGCGCCGCCCGCGGATCGTGGCGCACCGCCTCGGTAAACCACTGGCTCCGATCGCCGGACAGCTGCTCCAGCGCCTCGGGCGCCAGATAGAGCATGCGGTAACACCAACCGCCCGGCGTTTCGGCTTCGCCGGTATGCAGCTCATCAGGATTCATCAGCACCAGCGCGCCCGGCGCCGCCAGGTGCTGCGCCCCGCGATAGCGAAAACGCTCCGCCCCGGCATCCACGGTGCCGATGGCGAAGGCGTCATGGGTATGCGGCTCGAAGGCATAGCGTTCGATATGCGCCTGATAGAGTTCGACGCCGGGCAGATGCGACAAATGCCGGAACTGCGCGCAATCCTTTTCGAACGGAAACTGTTGTGGTACCCCTTGCACCCGACCTCCTCATCCGTGCTGACAATCTGCTCAGCATAGCCAAAACATCGCCGATTGAGTAGCCGCTCTGGTCCTTTCGTGCCCCTCGCCTGGACGATCGCCGCCATTCGGCGTAGGGTTAAGATCCCTGTCCCATTCAGGCGCGCCGCATCGCGAAACTCAGCGGCCCCTGACCACTCCGCAAACAAGAGGCAACAATGTATCCGGATACTCAACTGTATATCGATGGACAATGGCGCAATGCGCTGGCCGGGAAAACCCTGCCTGTCACCAACCCCGCCAGCGACGAGGTAATCGGTCAGGTGGCGCACGCCGCCACAGAGGATCTCGATCTGGCGTTGGCCGCCACCGAGCGCGGGTTTAACGTCTGGCGCGACACCGCCGCGCACCAGCGCGCCAACCTGATGCGCAAAGCCGCTGCGCTGCTGCGCGAACGCGCCGACGCCATCGCCGCCATCATGACGCAGGAACAGGGTAAGCCGGTGGCGCAGGCCAAAATCGAGATTCTCAACGCCGCCGACGTTATCGACTGGTTCGCCGGCGAAGCCACCCGTACCTACGGGCAGATTATTCCGTCCCGCGCTCGCGACGTGCAGCAGCAAACCCTGAAACTGCCGGTCGGCCCGGTAGCCGCCTTCACGCCGTGGAACTTCCCGATTAACCAGATCGTGCGCAAGCTGTCCGCCGCGCTGGCGGCGGGCTGCTCCATCATCGTCAAAGGCCCGGAAGAAACGCCGTCCTCACCGGCAGAGCTGATCAAAGCCTTCGCCGACGCCGGTATCCCAGCCGGGGTGATCGCGCTGGTGTACGGCACCCCGGCGGAAATCTCGGAATACCTGATCCCGCATCCGACCATTCGCAAGATCTCCTTCACCGGCTCCACCCGCGTGGGCAAGCATCTGGCGGCGCTGGCCGGCCAGCATATGAAAAAGGCCACCATGGAGCTGGGCGGCCACGCGCCGGTGCTGATCTTCGACGACGCCGATCTCGACGCGGCGGCCAAAGAGCTGGCGCAATCCAAGTTCCGCAACGCCGGCCAGGTCTGTATCGCCCCGACCCGCTTCCTGATCCAGCAAGGCGTTTACGAGGCCTTCGTGGAGAAATTTACCGCCGCCGTGCGTGAGCTCAAGCTCGGCAACGGGCTGGAAGACGGCGTGACGATGGGGCCGATGGTGCTGAGCCGCAGCGTCGACAATATCGAGGCGCTGGTGCAGGACGCTATCGCCCACGGGGCGAAGGCCAGCACGGGCGGCAAACGCGTGGCGGGCAAAGGCAACTTCTTCGAACCGACTGTGCTGCGTGATGTGCCGCTGAGCGCACGCGCCATGTCGGAAGAGCCGTTTGGCCCGGTCGCCCTGCTGCGCCCGTTCGCCACTTATGACGAGGCGATCGCCGAAGCCAACCGCCTGCCGTACGGCCTGGCCGCCTACGCCTACAGCCGCAACATCGCCACCGTCAATGCGCTGGGGCGCGATGTGGAGAGCGGCATGCTGAGCATCAACCACATCGGTTTCGGCCTGCCGGAAACGCCGTTTGGCGGCGTGAAAGACTCCGGTCACGGCACCGAAGGCGGCAGCGAAGCGATCGAGTCCTACCTGGAAACGCGCTTTGTCACCGTCGCCGGCCGATAATCGCCCGGCGGATGAATAGCCAGAAGCCCCGCAATGCGGGGCTTTTTTTTACTCGCGAGCCAGTTCGAACAGCCGCCGCGCCGCCGGGGTCAGCCCCAGCATGTGAATGCAGGCATGCACCATGCCCGGCAACCGTTCGCAGCGCACGGTCACCCCCGCCTCACGCAGCCGCTGTGCATACTGTTCGGCCTCATCGCGCAGCGGATCGTATTCGCAGCTCAGGATGGCGGCCGGCGGCAATCCGCGCAGCGTGGCGGCATGCAACGGTTCCGCGCCGGGATCGCGCCGCTGGCCCAGATACTGCTGCCAACAAAACACCATCGCGTCGCGCGTCAGAAAGTGCCCCTCGGCAAACTCGCGATAGCTCTTCGTCGCCATTTCGCGGCTGAGCGCCGGGTACAACAGCAGTTGACGTTCAATGTACGGGCCGCCGCGATCCCGCGCCAACAGTGCGACCGCCGCCACCAGATTGCCCCCGGCGCTATCACCGCCCACTGCCAGGCGTTTCGCGTCAATCCCCAACTGCGGCGCCCGTTGTGCCACCCAGCAGAGCGCCTGATAGACATCTTCCAGCGGCTGTGGAAACGGGTATTCCGGCGCCAGCCGATAGTCAACCGACAGGATCACCCGGCCGGTGGCGTTAGCCAACGCCTGACAAGGCCGATCGTACAACGCCAGTGAGCCGAGGCACCAGCCGCCGCCGTGGGCGAACAGCATCGCCGGCTGCGCGGTCGTGCCATTTTCCCCCGCCGGTAGATAGGCGCGCAGCGCCATCCGGTGTCCATCGGCGGCGACCACCGTATAGTCCCTGACGCCGCCGCTCGGTTCCGCCTCGCCCTGCAGCTGGCGTAAACCGGTTTCCGTGGCCGCGCGCATTGCCGCCAGCGAAGCGGGCGGTGGCACGGCGGCCGACGCCGTCAAAAAGGCGGCGATGCGTTCATCAAGCGGCACGCTGCTCTCCCGCCAGGAATGGCGTAATCAGCGCAATAAATTCCTCATGACACTCCTCGGTGATGAAATGCCCGCAGCCGGCGACCGTTTCGCCTCGCAGATCGTGCGCATTGCCCCGAAGCGTGGTCAGCGGCGCATCGCCGGTGGCGTGCTCCGCTCCCACCGTCAACACCGGCATCGTCAAGGGCGTAGCGGCGCGCAGCCGGTTCTGGCGAACGGTTTCCGGGATCGCTCGGTAATAGTCGAATCCGGCGCGCAGGCCGCCCGGCGCCGAATAGGCGGCGATATACACCTGCGCCGCTACCCGATCGCGCCGATAGGACCAGCGGTTGAAGATATAGCCAAGATACTCCCGCTCGCGCCCCTGGGTCAGGGCCTCCGGCAAATCCGCCAGCTGGTTGAACATGAAATGCCACAGGAAGATATTCTCCTCCGGCGCGACGAAAATCGGGGGCGGCGGCGCCAGACCGGGGATCACCGCCTCCGTCAGCACCAGACGTTCCACCGCCTGCGGGAAGTCGCTCGCCATGGCGTAACCGACCCACATGCCGATGTCGTGGCCGACCAGTTGGTAACGTTCATGGCCCAGCTGCAACATCATCGCGTGCAGCGCCGCGCCGATGCTGCCGGTATCGTAACCGCCGACGGGCTTGTCAGAATCGCCGATGCCCGGCGGGTCGACGGCGATCGCCTGAAAACCGGCCGCCGACAGCGCTTGCATCACATGGCGCCAGGTGTACCAGGTTTGCGGCCAGCCGGGGATCAGCAGCACCGGCCGCCCTTCACCGGCCACCACGCAGTGAATGCGCCGGCCGTTGACCTGGAGATAGACGTGTTCCGCCGCGAGATCCGCCAACGGGATCTCGTTCTGTCGATATTGCATGGGGTGACTCCCTGAAAGGTTAAGGCTCAGCGAATGCCAAGCAAGGCATTGATCTGTTGTGGGTTGACCGGCGCGCCGGCGAAGTCGTCGAACACTTTGTCGGTGACGCGGATAATGCGATCGCGAATGAAGGCCGCGCCTTCGCGCGCGCCATCCTGCGGATTTTTCAGGCAACATTCCCACTCCAGCGTCGCCCAGCCCGAATAGCCGTACTGCGTCAGGCGCGAAAAGATGCCGCTGAAATCGACCTGGCCGTCGCCCAACGAGCGGAAACGGCCGGCACGATCGACCCAGGATTGATAGCCGCCGTAAATGTCCTGGCGACCGGTCGGATTGAACTCGGCGTCCTTGACGTGGAACATGCCGATAACATCCTTATAGATATCGATAAATTCCAGATAGTTAAGCTGCTGCAGTACCATATGGCTCGGATCGAACAGCACCCGGCAACGCGGGTGGTTGCCCACGCGCTCAAGAAACATTTCGAACGTCACGCCGTCGTGCAGATCCTCACTCGGGTGAATTTCATAACACAGGTTGATGCCCTGCTCCTCGCAGGCGTCGAGCACCGGCAGCCAGCGTTTGGCGAGTTCGTAGAACGCGGTATCGATCAATCCTTCCGGACGCTGTGGGAACGGGAACAGATAGGGCCAGGCCAGCGAACCGGAAAAGGTGCCCAGCTCGCTGAGCCCGAGCCGCGCCGACGCTTTCACCACCAACAACATTTGCTGCCGCGCCCACTCGCCGCGCGCCTGCGGATTGCCCTGCAGCGCCGGGGGCGCGAAACTGTCAAACAGCGCATCGTAAGCCGGGTGTACCGCCATCAGCTGGCCGAAGATATGGCTGGTCAATTCGCTGACTACCAACCCCTGCTCCGCCAACATGCCGGTCAGATCGTCACAGTAGGTTTGGCTTTCCGCGGCGGTGGCCACGTCGAATAAACGCCGATCCCAGGCCGGGATCTGCAAGGCGGTAAACCCGGTTTGCGCCGCCCACTCGGCGATGGCCGGCAGGCTGTTGAACGGCGCTGTCTCATCGCTGAACTGCGCGAGATGCAAGCTTGGACCTTTGAGGGTTTTCATCGTAAACTCCTATTGGTTGTCGATTGACAAACAATAGGAGCAAAGCGAATTGACCGCAAGCGAAATTTATAAAGACATTGGTATTCCCGTCGATTTAAGCGATCCTATGTCGCTGAATGACAGGTAAATTGGAGCAGCGAATGGCAGGCAGACCGCGCGAGTTCGATCGCGAACAGGCGCTCTTGAAGGCGCGAAACTTATTCTGGCGGCAAGGTTACGAAGGCACCTCGATGTCGGATCTGGTGGCGGAATTGGGCATTGCTTCCGCGCGCATCTACAAGGCGTTCGGCTCCAAAGAGCAGCTGTTCCGCGAGGCGATCGCCAGTTACGAAGCCGAGGAAGGCGGCTTCGCCGATCGCGCCTTCGCACAGGAAAGCGGCATTCGCCCGGCGATCCAACGTATGCTGGAAGATGCCGTGCGCCTCTACAGTCGGCCGGATCTGCCGCAGGGCTGCATGGTGGTCTCCGCCGCCGCCAGCGTCAGTGCGGAAAACGATGGGCTCAAAACCTGGCTGGCAGAGCATCGGTTGCAGCGTACGCAGCAGATCGTCGAACGGCTGCGGCAGGCGGTGCAAACCGGCGAATTGCCCGCCGACACCGACGCTGACAACCTGGGGGACTACTTCGCCGTCTTCCTGCACGGGCTGTCGATTCAGGCGCGTGACGGCGTCACTGAAACGCGACTATTGGATGCGGTAAAGGTGGCGCTGACGGTACTGGGCGACGCTTAATCTTCCGGCAGATCGACAATCACCAGCGTGCCTTCGCTGCCCGGCAATACGCGGTGCGGTACGCCGGCCGCGGCCTGATACAGCTGGCCGGCCCGCACCACCACCTCTTCCCCGGCCACCTGCAGCCGCAGGTGGCCGCTGATCACCAGCAACCCTTCGCTGTAATCATGCACTTCATCCGCAATGCTGCGCGCATCCATACGCAGCACTTTGATGTTGGCCGCACCGACGCGGCCCAGCACGGAGGAACGCCAAGCCTCGGGCAGTTCGGCCGCCTGCTGGTTTAAATCGAACAGCATCGTCATACCTTATCGCTACAGAGGAACCGGCACTCTACTGCAAAGCCGTCCCCTGCTGAAAGACGCGTTGGTTGTAGATTATGCCCCGGCGTTCTGAGCCGCCGCCTCACGGCGCAGCCACTGCCGCAGATTTTCGCCCTCCTGCGACAGCTCACTATCCAGCCGAGCGCACAGGTAATAATCGCGGCCGTCATCGATCGGCAGATCGAACATTTTGATCAACTCACCGCTCTCAAGGTACTGGGCGATTAACGGTTCACGCATCAACGCGCACCCTAATCCCGCCTGTACCGCCGCCAACGTCAACAATCCATCCTCGAACATCGGGCCGATACTGCGCGGCGGGCGCTTGACGCCGGCCTGCTGAAACCATTGCATCCAGGTATTGCGTTCCTCGTCGTGCAGCAGCGGCAGCGTCGCCAGTTGATCCGGCGTATCGAGCAGACCGTGCAGTTTACTGAATGCCCGGCTGCACACCGGCACCATTTTGCCGGACATCAGCTTCTCGCTGCGATAGCCGGTCCACTGCCCGACCCCGAAGCGGATCGACAGGTCGGCGGCGTCGCTCAGGTAATTGCGGTGGTTGGCGTAGACCACATTGATGTCGATATCCGGATTTTCACGCAGAAAGCCGCGCAGCCGCGGAATGAACCACCCCATGCCGAACAGCGGGATCAGACTGATGGTCACCTGCCGTGACGCGGATTGTTCACGCACGTGTTCGGTCGCCTGGCGCAGCACGTTGAACGCCGAGCGAATCGAACGGTAGTACTCCCGCCCCTCGCTGCGCAACACCAGGTTACGCCCCTGCCGTTCGGTCAACGGCATCTGCAAAAATGCCTCCAGCGTTTTGAGTTGATGACTGACCGCCGAAGGCGAAATCATCAGCTCGTTAGCCGCCGCGCTGATCCCCCCCAGGCGCGCGATGGCCTCGAACGCCCGTACGGCGCGCAGCGGCGGATCGTTCGGCAGCATCGGCAACGGCTCATCATACTGTTCTGTTTTTTTCATATATTGACTGTTTTTGGGAAATGGACACTGAAGGAATGGATTTAATATACATAAAAATCAATGCATTAAAAACACTCGTTTTTTATATAAGAAAGTATTTTTCCGTATTTTACAATTTTTTTAAATTCTCTACTGTGAGCCTCTGACTCATTATCTCCGGACTCTCCTTATGGATACGCTGGTACAGCAAACCGTCAACGGTTTGATGCTCGGCAGCATTTATGCGCTGATCGCGCTCGGCTACACCATGGTGTACGGCATCCTGCGCATCATCAACTTCGCGCACGGCGACGTGCTGATGGTCGGGGCGCTGAGCGCGCTGTCGGCGATCGGGGTGTTGCAGCACCACTTTCCCGCGTTACCGCCCTACGCCACGCTGCTGCTGGCGGCCCTGTTCGCCATGGCTATCTGCGCCATCACCTCGATGGCGATCGAGCGCCTGGCCTATCGCCGGCTGCGTAATGCGCCGCGCCTGGCCCCGCTGATCAGCGGCATCGGCGTGTCACTGCTGCTGCAAACCCTGGCGATGCTGATCTGGTCACGCAATCCCCTGATGTTTCCGCAGCTGTTGCCGATGGCACCCATCGCCCTGACCGCAGGCAGCGCCGAACATGCGCCGGCGGTGATCACCGGCACGGCGATCGTCACGCTGGCGGTGGCCGTGGCGGTGATGGCCGGCCTCTGGCTGCTGGTCGAACACAGCCGTTTCGGCCGCGCCATGCGCGCCACGGCGGAAAACCCGCAGGTCGCCGGCCTGATGGGCATCAGTCCTGACCGCATCATCGTTCTGACCTTCGCGCTCGGCGGCGCGTTGGCGGCGGTGGCCGGCATCATGATGGCCAGCAACTACGGCAACGCCGGTTTCTCGATGGGCTTTCTGCCGGGCATCAAGGCGTTTACCGCCGCCGTGCTCGGCGGCATCGGCAACCTGCGCGGCGCGATGCTTGGCGGTTTGCTGCTGGGTCTGTTCGAATCGCTGGGCACCGGCTATCTCGGCGAGCTGACCGGCGGCGTATTCGGCAGCAACTACCAGGACGTGTTCGCGTTTCTGGTGCTGATCGCCGTGCTGGTCTTCCGCCCCTCCGGGCTGTTGGGCGAACGCATCGCCACGCGCGCATAAGGACATCACGATGACCGTTTTGACTTCCCCCGTTCCTCTGGCCACGCCGCGTCGTGCCGGGCTGGGGCTGACGCTGTTCATTCTCGCCCTGCTGCTGGCGCCCTGGGTGGCGGGTGCCGCCGGCGGCAACTACTGGGTGCGGGTCGTCGACTTCGCCCTGCTGTATCTGATGTTGGCGCTCGGGCTGAACATCGTGGTGGGCATGACCGGGTTGCTGGACATGGGCTTTATCGCCTTTTACGCGGTCGGCGCCTATCTCGCCGCGCTGCTGTCGTCACCGCATCTGACGCAGCAGTTCCCGCTGCTGCTGCAGTGGTTCCCCGACGGGCTGCATCTGCCGATGCTGTGGCTGATCCCGCTGGCGGCGCTGCTGGCGGCGGTATGCGGCATCCTGCTCGGCGCGCCGACGCTGCGGCTGCGCGGCGACTATCTGGCGATCGTCACGTTGGGATTCGGCGAAATCGTGCGCATTCTGATGCGCAATCTGGATCGCCCGGTCAATCTCACCAACGGCCCCAAAGGCATTTCCGGCATTGACCCGGTCAGCCTGTTCGGCCTGAAGTTTTCCGGCATGCACGAGTGGTTCGGCGTGCGTTTTTCCGGCCTGTACCTCTATTACTATCTGTTCGCCGCGCTGCTGCTGGCGATCCTGTTCATCAGCCTGCGGCTGCAAAACTCGCGCATCGGCCGTGCGTGGACAGCGATCCGTGAAGATGAGGACGCCGCGCGGGCGATGGGCATCAACACCCGCAACTTCAAGCTGCTGGCCTTCGCCATCGGCGCCACCTTCGGCGGCGTGGCCGGCGCGTTGTTCGCCGCGTTTCAGGGCTTCGTGTCGCCGGAATCGTTCACCCTGCAGGAATCGATCGCCGTACTGGCGATGGTGGTGCTCGGCGGCATGGGGCACATCCCCGGCGTGATCCTGGGCGCGCTGCTGCTGGCCGCCCTGCCGGAGCTGCTGCGCAGCAGCATGGGGCCGCTGCAGCAGGCGCTGTTCGGCCAGGTGCTGATCGATCCGGAAATCATCCGCCAACTGTTTTACGGCCTGGCGCTGATCCTGGTGATGCTGTATCGCCCGGCGGGCCTGTGGCCGGCTCGCCATGCTGGGGGGACCGCCGCATGACGCCGCTGCTTGCTTTAAATCACGTCAGCAAACGTTTCGGCGGCCTGACGGCGGTGGATGACGTCAGCATGAGCATCCGCCAGGGGGAAATCTACGGCCTGATCGGGCCGAACGGCGCCGGCAAAACCACCTGCTTCAACCTGATCACCGGCCTGTATCGCGCCGATGAAGGCGAGTTCCGCCTGTTGGGCCAGCGCTATAAACCCCAGGCGATCGACAAAGTGGCGCAGGCCGGCATTGCCCGCACCTTCCAGAACCTGCGGTTGTTCAACGAAATGAGCGTGCTGGAAAATGTGATGGTCGGCTGCCACGTGCGCACCCGCAACGGCCTGTGGGCGGCGATCGCTCGCCACCGGCGCGCCAAGGCAGAGGAACAGGCGGTGCGCGATAAATCCCATGCGCTGCTGGAGTACGTCGGCATCAGCCAATTCGCCCATTACCGCGCCGGCGATCTCGCCTATGGCCACCAACGCCGCCTGGAGATTGCCCGCGCGCTGGCGACCGAACCCCGGTTGCTGGCGCTGGACGAGCCGGCGGCCGGCATGAACGCCGGTGAAAAAGTAGCGCTGCGCGAGCTGCTGCTGCGCATCCGCGACAGCGGCAAAACGCTGCTGCTGATCGAACACGACGTCAAGCTGGTGATGGGCCTGTGCGATCGCCTGACGGTGCTGGACTACGGCAAAGCGATCGCCGAAGGCGAACCGGCGCAGGTGCGGCGCGAACCGGCGGTCATTCAGGCCTATCTGGGAGGAGGCGCGCATGTCTGAAGCCCTGCTGAGCGTTAAACGTCTCAAAGTGTCTTACGGCGGCATTCATGCGGTCAAAGGCATCGATTTCACGGTGAACGCCGGCGAACAGGTGACGCTGATCGGCGCCAATGGCGCGGGCAAGACCTCCAGCCTGCGAGCGCTGACCGGCCTGCAGCCGTTCGAAGGCGACATCCTGTTCGACGGTTGCTCGATTCGCGGCGCGCCGCCGCACCGGTTGCTGCAACGGGGGCTGGTGATGGTGCCGGAGGGACGCGGCATTTTCACCCGTTTGACGGTGCGGGAAAACCTGCAGCTCGGCGCCTATGCGCGGCGTGACAAATCGGCGGTGCGGCAAGATTTCGAACGGGTGTGCGCCACCTTCCCGCGGCTGAGCGAGCGCCTGCACCAACCGGCCGGGCTGCTTTCGGGCGGTGAACAGCAGATGGTGGCGATGGGCCGCGCGCTGCTCAGCCGCCCGCGGCTGCTGATATTGGACGAACCCTCGATGGGGCTGGCGCCGATTGTGGTGGAAGCCATTTTCACGGTCATCAAGCAGTTAGCCCGTGACGGCGTCACGCTGCTATTGGTCGAGCAGAACGCGCGCCTGGCGCTGGAGTCCACCGATCGCGCCTACGTGTTGGACAGCGGCAGCCTGAGCCACAGCGGCCGTTCCGCCGAGATGCTGGACGATGAAAAAATCAAACAGATCTATTTGGGTGAATAACCGTTGTTTCTTTTAACCGCACCAGGAGTATGACATGCAACAGAGCATTCGCATCAAACCGTTGGCGCTGGCCACCATGACAATGATTCTTAGCCTCCCGGCGCTGGCGGCCGACACCGTGCTGATCGGCCTGGCCGGGCCGCTGACCGGCCCTTCCGCGCGCATCGGCAAAGATCTCGAAAACGGCGCGCAACTGGCGATCGCCGACGCTAACGCGCAGAAACCGACGCTGAACGGCAAACCGGTCACCTTCAAACTGGTGTCCGAGGACGACCAGTCCGACCCGCGCACCGCCGTGGCCGTGGCGCAACGTTTGGTCGACGAAGGCGTCGCCGGCGTGGTCGGCCACTGGAACACCGGCACCAGCATCCCGGCGGCGCGCATCTATCACGACGCCGGCATCGCCCAGGTGGCGCCGGTCGCCACCGGTCACGGCTATACGCAACAGGGTTTTGACACCAGCTTTCGCGTGATGGGCCACGACGACGACGGCGGCAACTATGCCGGGCAATATGCGGTGAAAACGCTGAAAGCCCAGCGCATCGCGGTGATCGACGATCGCACCGCTTTCGGCCAGGGGCTGGCGGACGAGTTCATCAAATCGCTGCAGGCCCAGGGCGTGCAGCCGGTCGCCCGCGAGTATGTGGATGACAAGACCGTCGATTTCAGCGCCGTACTGACCACCGTGCGCAGCAAAAACGCCGATCTGATCTTCTTCGGCGGCGTAGATTCCCAGGCGGCGCCGCTGGCGCGCAAACTGAAGCAGCTGGGCATGAACGCGCAGCTGATGGGCGCCGGCGGCTTTGTCAGCCAAACCTTCCTGACGCTGGCGCAGCAAGAAGGCGAAGGCGTCGTCGCGTTGGAGCCGGGGCTGCCGCTGGAACAGATGCCGGGCGGCAAGGCGTTTGAGCAAGCCTACCGCGATCGTTACCACACTCACATCGAACTGCATGCGCCCTTCGCCTACGACGCCACCCGGGTGCTGATCGCCGCCATCGAACAGGCCGGCTCGGCCAACCCGGCCGATTATCTGCCGAAACTGCGCGCCATACATTATCAGGGCGTGACCGGCGCCATTGCCTTCGATGCGCAGGGCAACCTGCAACAGCCGAGCTTCACCCTGTACCGGGTAGTCGACGGCAAATGGCAGCCGCAAACCGTGTTGGGCGGCGCCAAACCACAATAAATCAAGAGGAGCAAGGCGATGAGCTGTGCAAATAACGAATTGGGCATTCTGGCCCGCAGAAAGATCGAGGCGGAAATCATCAAACCGATCTACCAGATTCTGGTGCGTGAAATCGGCAAGACGCGCGCTCAGGCAGTGATCGGCGAAGCCATCGAGAATGCCGCCATCGCGGCGGGCAAACAGTTCGCCGCTCAGGAACCGAACGGCGCGGATCTGCGCAGCTTCGCCGCCTTGCAGTACCTGTGGGAAAAAGACGATGCGTTGCGCGTCGAGGTGATCAATCAGGACGAACAGCACTTCGACTATAACGTCACCCGCTGCCGCTACGCCGAGATGTATCATGAGATGGGGCTGGGAGACATCGGCCACCTGCTCTCCTGCGCTCGCGACAGCCAGTTTATCGTCGGCTATGCGCCTGACGTTGAACTGCAGCGCACCCAGACCATCATGTCCGGCGCTCCCTGCTGCGATTTCCGTTACGCCGCCAAAACGCCGGGAGAAAAGCCATGACGCATCGGGTCAACGGCGAGCGCCTGTGGCAAAGCCTGCAGGCGATGGCGCAGTTCGGCGCCATCGCTGACAACGGCGTCACCCGCCTGGCGCTCAGCGAAGAGGATCGTCAGGCGCGCGACCAGCTGCGTCTGTGGGCGCTGGAGGCCGGTTGCAGCGTGCGCGTCGATCGGATGGGCAACATGTTCCTGCGCCGTGAAGGCGCGCGGCCCGAGCTGGCGCCGGTTGTCACCGGTTCTCACGGCGACTCGCAACCCCGCGGCGGCCGTTTCGACGGCATCTACGGCGTGCTGGCCGGATTGGAGGTTATTCGCAGCCTTAACGATCGGCAGATCGTCACCGAACGCGCGATTGAAGTGATCAACTGGACCAACGAAGAAGGCGCACGCTTTGCGCCGGCGATGATCGCCTCCGGCGTGTTCGCCGGGGTATTCGACCTGGAATACGGTCTGACGCGCCGCGACGAGCACGGCGTCAGCCTCGGCGAGGCGCTGGAGCGCATCGACTACGCCGGTGAGTATCCGGTGGGCGGCACGCCGATCCATGCCGCCTTCGAGTTGCACATCGAACAGGGGCCGATTCTGGAAGCGGAGCATCTCGACATCGGCGTGGTGACCGCCGCACAAGGGCAGCGCTGGTATGAACTGGAGGTCGTCGGCTTCAGTGCCCATGCCGGCACCACGCCGATGGACCGCCGCCGCGACGCCCTGCTGGGCTTTGCGGCGCTGGTCACGGCGGTCAACCGCATCGGTTGGGATTTCGCGCCCGACGCGCGCGCCACGGTGGGCATGGCGCAAATTACCCCCAATTCACGCAACGTGGTGCCGGGGCGCGTCTTTTTCAGCGTCGAATTCCGCCATCCAGAGGAGTCAATTCTGGAGCAGATGGAGCAGCGCCTGCTGGCGGCGGTGAACGCCGTCAACGGCGGCGGCCTGACCGCTCGCGCCGAGCGCATCTTCCAGTATCCCCCGATCGCTTTTGATCGGGGCTGCATCGACAGCGTACGTCAAGCCGCGCAAGCGTTGGGCTATCGCCATCGCGACATGATTTCCGGCGCCGGCCACGATGCCTGTTACCTTAACCGCGTCGCCCCGACCGCCATGATTTTCATTCCCTGCGTGGACGGCATCAGCCACAACGAGCGGGAAGATATCACCCCCGCCTGGGCCGCCGCCGGCGCTGACGTATTGCTGAACGCGCTGCTGGCGCACGCCGGCGCCTGATCGTCGCCCCGGTTTCTCGCCGGGGCAAAAAAATATTCAACAAAACGGTTGAATATTAGCCCGCCTGTTCTATATTCAACCATATGGTTGAATTATCTTCCTCACAGCTGGACGCCATTTTTCATGCGCTGGCCGACCCGACCCGCCGTTCGATGTTACGCGCGCTGGCCGGCGGTGAGCGCAGCATTGGCGAACTGGCCGCGCCGTTGCAGATGTCGTTCGCCGGCGCCTCCAAGCACGTGAAAGCACTGGAACATGCGGGCCTGGTGCAACGCACCGTGCAAGGAAGAAACCATATCTGCCGGCTCGAACCCGAGCCTATGGCGCAGGCCATGCACTGGCTGCAAACCTATGAACATTTCTGGACTGAACGGCTGGATGCGCTCGAACAGGCGCTGCTGCAGCCCGAACAGCTTCCTCCCAAGGAGTGAACCATGAATGATTACGGCATGATTATCGAACCCGGCACGCTGCGCATCCAGCGGCTGCTGCCCGGCCCCATCGAGCGGGTGTGGGCTTACCTGACCGAATCCGACAAGCGCGCCACCTGGCTGGCGGCTGGCGCCATGAAGTTGGAACACGGCGCGCCGCTGGAGCTGGAGTTTCGCAACTCCGATCTGGCGGGCGAGCACGAGCAACCGCCGGCCAAGTACAAACAGCACGGCGGCTGCGTCAGCAACCGCGGCCACATCACCTGCCTGTTCCCGCCGCGCCTGCTGAGCTTTACCTGGGCCGAACAGGATCAGGGGCGCCCTTCCGAAGTGACCTTCGAGCTGACGGAACAGGGAAACGCGGTGCTGCTGACGGTCACCCACCGGCGCTTGGCCAACCGCGACGAGATGCTCAGCGTCGCCGGCGGCTGGCACACCCATCTGGATATCCTGCTGGATCGTCTGCACGATCGGGCGCCGCAGCCGTTCTGGAGCACCCATGCCCGGCTGGAAGAAGAGTACCGCGCCCGCCTGTAATTACGACTCGTCCCGGCGCCTGAACGCCAGATAACCGGCGATCAGCGTAAAACTGCCGACCAGCAACACCAGCAGGATAAAACCGTGGTGATTGCTGGCCAGCGGTATCCCCCCGACGTTCATGCCGAAGAAACCGGCGACGATGTTGATCGGCAACGCCAGCACGGTGATCACCGTCAGGGTGTAGAGCGTACGGTTATTCTGCTCCATCAGCTTGGCGCCCAGCTCTTCCTGCAATAGCCGGATGCGTTCGGTCAGGCTGGCGAGATCGTTCAACACCACGGTGAACTCTTCGGTAAACTGCCGCAGATCTTGCACCACCTCGCGGCTCAGCCAGGCCGGCGGCCGGTTCAACAGCCGAAACAGCGCGGCCGGTTCCGGCGCCAACAGGCGCTGAAAGCGCAATAACATGCGGCGCATGCGCCCCAGCTCGGCGCGGTTGCGTTTGACGCGGCGGGTCAGCAGGCGATCCTCGATGGCATCAACATACTGGTTAGCCTGCCGCACCACCTGTTCCAGCACGTCCTCCTGCTCTTCCAGCAGGTGCGCCAGCAGCTCGGTAGACGACGCCAGCTCCAACGCCGTCAGGCGGCCAAGCAGCCGTTCAATCAATCGCACCGGTTTGTGACGCACGGTGACCACCAGCCCACGGCAGCAATAGAGCCACAGCGTCGCCGTTTCCGGGTTGCTGTCCTCAGGGTGGAAAATCACGTCGTTGAGCACCGCGAACAGATCGTCGCCCTGGCGCTCGATGCGGGTCGTGTGGGAACCATGCCGAATTTCATGGAAGAAAAAATCGGAAATGGCGAAATGGTTTTTCAGCCACTTCTCCGCCGCCGCGTGGTTGAGATTGAGGTGCAGCCAGACAAAGCCGTCGCCGGACGGCAAAGCCTGGTAAGCCTGGCAGACCTGTTGCGAGTTCAGGCGCGCCGGTGGCTCACCGGAACGAAACACATGGCCGTAGATCAGCCCGGTCACTTCATCATCGAAATCAAGCTTGTGCATCTTTTCCGCTAACCGTTGCACCATAACGCCTTATCCTGCCTGTTGCCGTTAACCCAAGACCGTCCCCGCTGTTATAACAATCTTTATTTATCGGCGTTAATGATTTTCGCCGTTCCCGATGATTAATATTTTCGTCATAAAAAGGCCACATTCATTCAGAATACTTTT
Source organism: Serratia sp. JKS296 (assembly GCF_900215445.1). Lineage (NCBI taxonomy): Bacteria > Pseudomonadati > Pseudomonadota > Gammaproteobacteria > Enterobacterales > Yersiniaceae > Serratia > Serratia sp. JKS296. The sequence continues at coordinate 2,391,972 of NZ_OCMX01000001.1, read as the reverse complement.
CAGGCGACAGCTACCGCATTCAATCCTCTCAGGAAGGTCATTATGAGCGATAACAGCGCCGTTCAAACGGGTGTGCCGGCCGCATCCAGCCTGCCCAAGCTGCATCAAAAGAACAGTCGACTCACTGTTCTTTTTTTTGTGTTCTTATTAATTCTGGGGATCGCGTTCGCCGGAGTGAACTTATTTAACGACGTCAGCGACGCCGGCGCCGTCTATACCAGTTACATTCCGTTTTTATTATTGGGGCTGGCGCTGCTGATCGCGCTGGGCTTTGAATTCGTCAACGGCTTCCACGACACCGCCAATGCGGTCGCGACGGTGATTTACACCCACTCGCTGTCGCCGATGGTCGCCGTGGTGTGGTCCGGTTTCTTCAACTTTCTCGGCGTATTGCTCTCCAGCGGCGTGGTGGCCTTCGGCATCATTTCGCTGCTGCCGGTTGAGCTGATCCTGCAGGCCGGCACCGGCAACGGTTTCGCCATGGTGTACGCCCTGCTGTTCTCCGCCATCATCTGGAACCTCGGCACCTGGTGGCTCGGGCTGCCCGCCTCGTCGTCGCATACGCTGATCGGCTCGATTATCGGCGTCGGCGTGGCCAACGCTCTGATCCACGGCCGCACCGGCACCAGCGGCGTGGACTGGGGCCAGGCGATCAAGGTGGGCTACGCGCTGCTGCTGTCGCCGGTGATCGGCTTCGTGTTCGCCGGCCTGCTGCTGCTGGCGCTGAAGCTGTTCGTCAAGAACCGCCAGCTGTACAGCGCGCCTAAGGACAATAGCCCGCCGCCGCTGTGGATCCGCGGATTGCTGATCCTCACCTGCACCGGCGTTTCCTTTGCCCACGGCTCCAACGACGGGCAGAAAGGCATGGGCCTTATCATGCTGATCCTGGTGGGCACCATGCCGATCGCCTACGCCCTGAACCGTTCGATGCCGCCGGAGCAGATCCCCCGGGTGGCGGCGCTGGCGGAAGTGACCAAAAACGAGCTGCTGCGCCAGTTCCCGGCCGGCGGCCAAACGCCGCCGCGCGAGGTGCTGACCGGCTATGTGCGCACCAGCGAACTGACGCCGGAGGTGGTGCCGGCGCTGGCGCAGCTGGCCGGCGCGATCGGCGATCAAATCCGTCAGTACGGCTCGGTCGACAAGATCCCGGCGCAAGCGGTGTCGAACACCCGCAATGACATGTACCTGGCGTCCGAGACCATCAAGCACCTGAAGGCAGAGCGTCAGTTGCAGATCAATCCCGATGCGCAGCGCAACCTCGACGCGTTGAAAGGCGAACTCGACAACGCCACCCGCTTCATTCCCTTTTGGGTGAAAGTCGTGGTGGCGATTGCGCTGGGGCTCGGCACCATGGTTGGCTGGCGCCGCATCGTGGTGACGGTGGGCGAAAAGATCGGTAAATCGCACCTGACCTACGCCCAGGGCGCCAGCGCCGAACTGGTGGCGATGACCACCATCGGCGCGGCCGACGCCTTCGGTTTGCCGGTTTCGACCACGCACGTACTTTCGTCCGGCATCGCCGGCACCATGGCCGCCAACCGCTCCGGCCTGCAGATGGCCACCCTGCGCAATCTGCTGATGGCCTGGGTGCTGACGCTGCCGGCCTCGGTACTGCTGTCGGCGGTGCTGTACTGGATCTTCAACCATTTCTAACACCGGGCTGACACGGAGAAAATCTGATGACCATGCATGAATTCAACCGCGATGACGGTTTCAACCAGCGCCTGCTGCAAGAATTTTACGACAGCTACGATGAAGAGCTGGAAATGGAGCTGGACGACCTGCGCTTCGACGCGGCAGAAGTCGACAGCGACGCGAAGAAAGCCTGGCGCAAACAATACTTCCGCGAACTGCTGCGCCTGCAGGGCGAACTGGTGAAGCTGCAGGATTGGGTGATGCGCACCGGCCACCGGCTGGTGATCCTCTTCGAAGGCCGCGACGCCGCCGGCAAGGGCGGCGTGATCAAACGCATCACCCAGCGTCTCAACCCGCGCACCTGTCGCGTGGCGGCGCTGCCGGCGCCGAACGACCGCGAACGCACCCAGTGGTATTTTCAGCGCTATATCGCGCATCTGCCCGCCGCCGGCGAAATGGTGCTGTTCGACCGCAGCTGGTATAACCGCGCCGGCGTGGAACGCGTGATGGGCTTTTGCAACGACGAAGAGTACGAGGAGTTTTTCCGCAGCGTGCCGGAATTCGAAAAAATGCTGACGCGCAGCGGCATCCAAATCGTCAAATACTGGTTTTCGATCACCGATGAGGAGCAGGAGCTGCGTTTCCTCAGCCGCATTCACGATCCGCTCAAGCAGTGGAAGCTCAGCCCGATGGATCTGGAAAGCCGCCGCCGCTGGGAAGACTACACCGAGGCCAAAGAAATCATGTTAGCGCGCACTAACATTGCCGAGGCGCCCTGGTGGGTGGTTCAGGGCGTCGACAAGAAAAAGGCCCGCTTGAACTGCATCACCCACCTGCTGCAACAGGTGCCTTATGAGGAAGCCGAAGGCAACGTCATCACGCTGCCGCAGCGCAAACGCAGCCCGGAGTACCACCGTAACCCGGTGCCGGACAACATGGTGGTGCCGGAAATCTACTGACCGTAGCGCAGAGAGGCGGTTGCCGCAGATCTGCGCAAATGCAACGCTTTGATTTCTCTCACGCTAAGGGGCCAAACCCCATGTTAAAGTGGCTGCTTTCCATTTTGACAGGAGTCTTCCATGCGCCAACGCATCATTGTCTGCCCGCTGATTGAAAACGATAACGCCTTCCTGCTGTGCAAAATGGCGGCGCACAAGGGCGTGTTTCCCGGCCAGTGGGCGCTGTCCGGCGGCGGCGTCGAGCCGGGTGAACAAATAGAACAGGCGCTGCGGCGCGAAGTGCGCGAAGAGTTGGGCGCCGCGCTGATCCTCGACAACATCACGCCCTGGACCTTCCGCGATGACGTGCGCATCAAAACTTACGCCGACGGCAGCCAGGAGCAAATCTACATGATTTACCTGATTTTCGACTGCCATGCCGCCAACCGCGACGTGACGATCAACGACGAGTTCGACGACTACGCCTGGGTGCCGCGCGAGCGTCTCGCGGACTACGATTTGAACGAGGCCACCCGCTTCACCCTGCGACAAAAGGGATTGTTGTAACAGTTTGAGCGATTATCGCCCTATTTCCTTCACATTTGCCGGGCAGACTCTTTTGATGTTTTTTAATCACTTAGGGTCACTATTGCCGCCGTTATGCTTTTATCTCACGCTTTTCTCCGTCTGCCTGTCCGGCGCTTCGGCGCCGCCCTCCTGTTCAGCCTGCTGTTCGTTTTGGCGCCCGCACATGCGGCTGCGCCGCCGCTGGTGCTGAATGCAAAATCGGTGCTGGTCGTCAATCAACGCACCGGAAAGACCCTCTATCAGAAGCAGCCGAACCGCGTGCTGCCGATCGCCTCGCTCACCAAGCTGATGACCGCCATGGTCGCCCTGGACAGCAAACGTCCGATGGCCAGCAAGCTCAAAGTCACCGCCGCCGATCGCGATCTGCTGAAGAAAACCCATTCGCGCCTGACCATCGGCTCGGTGCTCAGCCGCCGCGACATGCTGCACATCGCCCTGATGTCTTCGGAGAACCGCGCCGCCGCCGCGCTGAGCCGCAATTATCCCGGCGGACGCAAGGCCTTCGTGGCGAAAATGAATCAGAAAGCGCGCGCCATCGGCATGAAACGCGCCCGTTTCTACGATCCGACCGGGCTGACGCCGCGCAACGTGGCGACCGCCAACGATCTGCTTAAGATGGTCAATCACGCCTATCGCTATCAGTCAATTCGCCGCTTCAGCACCGACAAGCAGCAGATCGTGCGCCCCGGCCGCGGCCAGTTGGTCTACCGCAGCTCCAACGGCCTGATCAACAACCCCGCCTGGAAGATCCAGCTGCAGAAAACCGGCTTTACCGACGAGGCCGGTCACTGCCTGGTGATGCGCACCACCATCAAGGGGCAGCCGGTGGTGATGATCCTGCTCGGCGCACAGCCGCGTTACGGCCACTACCGTGACGCCATTCGTCTGAAGGCCTGGCTCGAGGGGTAACACCGCGGCGCTTTACCGTTCTGCGCATATACAAATCCGTTTTGGATCAATGGAATATCCTATCGCCAATCAGTATTAAGGCGCACGCCGCCCACATGGTATTTGTCTGGCATATCTGATGAGGAAAGGAGCGGGAAAATGGCTTATGCCTTGAGCATATTGGAAAAGAGTCCGATCGCCGAAGGGGAAAGCGCCGCGCAGGCGCTGGCGCGCACGCTGCATCTGGCGCAACAGGCGGAACGCTGGGGATATCGGCGTTTCTGGTTAGCGGAACACCACAATACGCCGCAGCTCGCCTGCCCGTCGCCGGAGGTGTTGATCGGTTATCTGCTCGGCCAAACGTCGCGCATTCGCATCGGCTCCGGCGGCGTGATGCTGCAGCACTACAGCGCCTACAAGGTGGCCGAAAACTTCAACCTGCTGGCGGCGCTGGCGCCGGGGCGCGTCGATCTCGGGGTGGGCAAAGCGCCCGGCGGGCTGCCGCTCGCCACCCAGGCGCTGCAGGCCGCCCATGACCGGCAAAACAAACCGGCCTTCCCGCAGCAGCTGTCGCAGTTGACCGCTTACCTGAACGACGACGCCGAACCGGGCCTGAGCGCCACGCCGTTGCCGCCGCACGCCGCCCAGCGCTTTTTGCTCGGCGCCAGTAAAGAGAGCGCGACGCTGGCGGCTGAATCCGGCTGGGCCTTCGTGTTCGCCGCGCATCTGAACGGCAATCCGCAAGACATTAGAGAAGCGCTGGAGCACTACACCGCACACAGCGGCGGCCGCAAGGGGCTGCTGGCGGTGGCGGCGATCGTGGCGCAGAGCCCGGAACAGGCCGCGACGCTGGCGGCGGATATTCAGCAATACCGCGTGCACGTCGCCGGTGAGCAGAGCGTGACCGTCGGCAGCCTGGCCCAGGCCGAGAGTTTCGTGCAACAGGCCGGCGCCACCGACTACCGCATCGAGCCGCGAGAAAGCCATGTTCTGCTCGGCACCGCGCCGCAGGTGCATCAGCAACTGGCGCAGCTGCAGCAGCAGTACGGCGTGGACGAGTTCATCATCGACACGCCGATCGCCGAACCGGCCGCCCGGTTAGCTTCGCTGCAGTTACTGGCGGAGGAGAGTTTGACGCCGGCCTAGTTGATCGCCGCCCCGGCCCGCATGGCGTCGGTCAGATCCTGCGCCAGTGGCGCCAACTGCGCCGGCGTGACGTTAGCCAGGCTGACGCGGAGCGCCGGGCCGCCCTTCAGGCGGAAAGGTTCACCGCCCTGCACCAACCACCCCCGCTGCGCCATCAGCTGCGCGGCGGCGGTTTCCGACCGCACCGGCAACCACAGATGCAGCCCTTCACCCACCGCCAGCGCCGTGTGATTCAATGCATTGAGCCGCTGCACCAGTTCATCCCTTCTGGCCTGATATGCCTGTTGCGCCCGCTGCAGTTGCCCTTCCTGCAAGGCCTGTCTCCACAGCCTGGCGGCGATCTGCTGCAAGATATGGCTGACCCAGCGTTCGCTGATGTACTGATCGGCGCGCATCGCCTGCAGCAACGTCGGGTCACCGCAGGCCAGCGCGATGCGCAGATCCGGGCTGAGAAACTTGCTCAGCGACAGCACATACAGGCCGCGATCGCCGTCGAACGGCAGATGCAGCGGCTGCTGCGACAACGGCCCCCAGAAATCGTCGACGATCGCCAGACACTGCGGATTGTCGCGCAGAAAACGCCGCCACTGCTGCGCGCGTTGCGCAGAGAGCGAGACGCCGGTCGGATTGTGGGCGCGCGGCGTCAGGATCACCGCGCCGGCCGCCCCGCTTTCCGGCAACCGACAACCCTGTTCATCTACCGCCAGCGACAGCGGCCGCAGACGCAGGTGGCGCAACAGCGTCAATAGCGGCGGCCAGCAGGGATCTTCCACCCACACCGCCGCGCCCGGCTGCACATGGCAGCGCAGCGCCTTTTCCATCGCATCCAGCGCGCCGGAGAACACCGCCGGCTCCCCCAGCACGACGCCCTGGCGGCCGAGCCACTCGCGCCCCAGACCGGTCAATACCGGCAGATCGCCGCTGATGTCATAACCATTTTGCTGCGGGAACGCCTCCGCCGCGCCAAGCGCCAACGCCGGCAACAATGCGGCATCCAGATTGCCGCTGGCCAGATCGCACATCCCCGCCGGCACCTGACGCGGCGTATAGGCCGCACTCACCGCCGCCAGCGGCGGCTCCAGCACCACCGTTCCCGCCCGCCCGCGCGTCGCCACCAGACCGGCATCGCGCAATCGGGCGTAAGCGCTGGCGACGGTATTCGGATTGACCTCCAGCTCCGCCGCCAGTTGGCGTACCGGCGGCAACAGCTCGCCCGGCCGCAGCGCGCCGTCTTTGATGCGTGCGGCGATCTGCTCGGCAATCTGGACAGCGCCGCCGCCTTTTGCATACAATGAAGTCATACATAAATCCTTTTGTACTAGTTCAAATAAGATTACCCGTTTCCGCGGCCAAAAGTAAGGGGTTCCATGGATAAACATTACGTGCTCGACATTCAGTATGCAGGAAAAGCCTTTGCCCGCCTGCAGATGTTCACCCCCTGGGCAGCCGATCAGCTGGAACAGGCGTGCGCGCTGTTCCCGGCCGCGCAGGGTTATCAGGTGCAGCTCAGCCAGGTCAGCGAACGCCGCATCGTCTACCAGAGCGGCGCGCAAGGCATCACGGTGCTGGGCGAGTCGCTGGCGCTGACGCCGTTCACCCACGCTAGCGAGGTTAAACAATGAAAAAAGCCGTCGCCATTCGACACGTCAATTTTGAAAACCTGGGTATCCTCGGTTCCCTGCTCTCGCTGCGTGGCTATCAGATCGATTATTACGATGCCGGCCGCGATGATATTCGTGCTATCAATAATGAAGAGACCGATCTGTTGGTGGTGCTCGGCGGGCCGATCAGCGCCGCCCAGCACTTTTCCGGTGAGCAGCGCTACGATTTTCTCGACCATGAATTGGCGTTGGTCAAACAGCGCCTGGCGCAGCGGCGACCGACCCTCGGGGTGTGTCTCGGCGCGCAGGTGATCGCCCAAGCGCTGGGCGCCGACGTGATCTCGCTCGGCGTCAAAGAGATCGGCTTCGCCCCGCTGACCACGCTCGCGGCACAAGACGACTCGGTGCTGGCCCCGCTGGCCGATACGCCGGTGCTGCATTGGCACGGCGATATGTTCATGATCCCGGACGGCGCCCGCTGCCTGGCCGGCACGGCGATTTGCCCGCATCAGGCTTTCGACTATCAGGGGTTCGCGCTCGGCCTGCAGTTCCATCTGGAGGCGGATCACCGCGATATCGAACGCTGGCTGATTGGCCATGCCTGCGAGCTGGAACTGGCCGACATCGCGCCCCAGAGCCTGCGCGAACAGGCGGCGCGCCACGGCGCGCAGCTGGAACAGCGCGCGCGGCAGGTGTTCGCCCGCTGGCTGGATAATAACGAACCAAGGATGTAACTCATGCAACAGGCTTCACCCTTGCGGTCACCGTCCATCGACGTGATCAGCATTCAATCTCAGGTGGTCTACGGCAGCGTCGGCAACGGCATCGCCTACCGCGCCCTGCTGAAAAAGGGGCTGGAAGCGCTGCAGGTGCCCAGCGTGCTGTTCGGCTGCCCGCCCTATTACGGCAAGCCGCACGGCGGCGTCATCTCCGGCGAGTGGTTCGGCGGTTTTCTCGACGATCTGATCGCCCGCGGCGTGATGAAACGCACCCGGGCGGTGATCGTCGGTTACCTGGGCGACGTGATGCAGTGCCATATTCTGGCCAACTGGCTGCAGCGGGTGCGCGCCCTCAATCCGCAGATAAGGATCTATATCGATCCGGTGATGGGCGATTACGGCGAAGGTATCTACGTGGATGAGCGCATCGTCAACTGCTATCGCTCGCCGTTCCTGCGGCTGGCCAACGGCCTGACGCCGAACGGTTTCGAACTGGAGCAGCTGTGCGGCCGCTCTCTGAGCAGCCGGGAGCAGACGCAACGCGCCGCGCAGGCGCTGTTGAACGACACCACCGAATGGGTGCTGGTCACCAGCGCGCCGGGCGTCGCGCAGCGCGAAGACGAGGTGGGATTGATGCTGGTCACCCGGCAGGAAACGCAGTGCTTTACCCATCCGAAGGTTAAATCGGCGGTCAAAGGCACCGGCGATCTGTTCACCGCACTGCTGGTGAGCCATCTGCTGCGCGGCGCCGCGCTCGACGCGGCCGTGGTCGCCGCCGGGGGTGAAGTGTGCGACGTGCTGGCCGAAGCGGCGCATTTCGGTTGGGAAGAGATCGGCAGCCTGCGGGCGTTAAAGCCGTAAGGCCGGTGGAGAGTCAGGGGCAGCGTGCCGCCCCTGATACCTATCAGCGTTTTTTCTTTTTGTTGAAATCCAGCTCGAAGGCGAACACCGCGCTCTGAATTTTGCGTTCCATCGCCAGCCCCAGCTTAAGGAAACGGCACGACAGGCGCGAGAAGTGCACCACCCGATCGTTATCGTCGGTTTCCTGATCGTCGTTGACCACCACCAGTTCCATGTTGACCTTGAAGCTGCCGTAGCTGCCCAGATCCAACTCCGCTTTCTTGAACTGCAGGCCTGGCTGGAAGAAATCCGGCAGCGGGCCGTCGAAGCGCAAACCGACGCCGCCGGCGGACAGATCGTGGATCCGCAGCTCGTACGGCGTGCCGTCCGGGTATTCGCCGGTACAGAAGAATTGGCGCCAGTGCGGCGTGGTGATGCGGAACTGACGGCGGCGCTGGATGTAAACCAACTCCTGCGGCAGCCGGGTCGAGCAGGCCTGGACGCCCTGATGTTCGGTCAATTCCGCCTGGCCGACGGAAAACTCGATTTTGGCGTCGTGGCTTTCAATCACGATGGTGCAGGCGCCGTCGATGGCGTTTTCCGCTTCCTCACCGCTAAACACGATATTGTCCGGCCCGACGCTCAATAACAGACTTTGAAACCGGTGCTGCTGATTTTCTACGCGCAGCGGCGTGCGTTGTTTGCAAATTTCACGCAGAATCGCCAGAACTTCAAAACGCTCCCGTTTGATAAACAGTCCGTTATCGCTGTGCTCCACACGTCTCTCCTGACTTTTTTTCTAATGACGTATTACGTATTCCTTACGGTTATCATCTCTGGGAATATTCCTAAAGTCAAATTTGCCAGCGCTGCCAGGCCTGCGGCAGCAGGCGTGCGAAACGTTTCGCCCACGCCTGCTGCCCGCGTTCATCGGCGATCAGATCCTGGCGGATTTCGATGCCGACATAAGGCAAACCGCGCCGTTCCGCATGCACCGGCAACGTGTAGTCGGTGGCGTCAGTCATTGCATAGGGCTCGTTGATCCCCACCTGCAAATCCCCCTCTTCGCGCAGCAGTTCGGCCAGCAGCAGCGCAAATTCCGGGTAGCGATTAAACAGCAGCCCCACCTGCCAGGGGCGCGATTCCCCTTTGAACACCGGCGTGAAGCTGTGCATGGCGATCACCGCCGTCGGCAGTTCGCGCAGCTGACGTTGCCCCAAATGATCGTCGATGGCGTGGTGATACGGCAAAAACACCTCACGCTCGCGCGCCAGCGCGTGCTCGGCGTCGATACCGATATTGCCGGGTATCGGCGTCAGTTCGGACAAATGCGGGATCGAGCTGGCGATGCCGGGCGCCCGGTTGCAGTCGATCACCAGCCGTGAGTAACGCTGGTGGATCAGGGTGGCGTCCAGTTGGCGGCTCAGATGGCGCGACACGCTCAGCGCGCCGATATCCCAGCCGATGTGGCGTTCAATCTCCCCCGGCGGCAAACCGAGATCGCCAAGAGATTGCGGTATCGCCTTGCCGGCGTGATCGCACAGCAGCAAAAAGGGCGCTTTGCCGCGCGGGATTTCAACGGCAGCTGCGGGCGGTTCATCGGCGGACAATAGCGGCGGGATAAACGAATGGGGCATGACAGGCTCCGGCGGTGGAAAGCAAAACGTTTATCGTAGCGCTATCCCGTCGCCGGCCCCAAGGTCGTGCTTAGATCAAAAAGGCATGAGTCAGACTATAGTCATGCCGTCTCGGCCGGCTGCGGCTGGTGCACCGCGATATAACGCTGATACCGCGACGGCTTGAGCCGCGTGGTATCCACCAGCACCAGTCCGTCGATACAGTTGTTGAACGCCGGATCGGTGCCGAAATCGATAAACTGTACCCCGCCCGGCTCGCACAGCTCGGTGTACTGCTTGTACAGCGTTGGGATCGAGCAGCCGATATTGCTGAGCAGGCTCTTCAGCCGCACCAGATCTTCCTGATAGTTGTCCCCGGCAAACTGCGCCAGCACCTGCGGCAGCGACGCCGGATAAGGCCGCCGCGACTGCCCGAACGCGTGATCCGGCGAGAAATAGAGCCGATAGAAGGCGATCAGCAAGTCACGTGCTGCCAGCGGCATGCCGCCGGAGATCGACACCGGGCCGAACAGATAGCGGTACTGCGGGTATTTCGACAGATAGGCGCCGATGCCCAGCCACAAATAGTCCAGCCCGCGCTTGCCCCAATAGGCCGGCTGAATAAAGCTGCGCCCCAGCTCAATGCCCTGCGCCAGGATCGGTTCCATATCGCGGTCATAATGGAACAGGCTGTTGCTGTAGATGCTTTCCAGCCCTTTGCGCGCGATTTGTTCGGCGGTAGGGATAAAGCGATAGGCGCCGACGATCTCCAGCTCCTCCTCATCCCACAGCACCAGGTGGTAGTAATCGTCGTCGTAGCTGTCCAGATCGCGGCGGCGGCCGGATCCTTCCCCCACCGCGCGGAAGGCGATCTCGCGCAGGCGCCCCAGCTCGCGCAGGATTGGCGTACGCGCTTCGTCATGGCGACGATAGAGATAGATGGTTTTACCGTCCGGCGTTACCCCCAACCGTTCGCAGTTCGCCAGCGCCTTTTTCAGCTCAAGACGATCTTCCGGCAGCGCGATCGGCGACTCGCTGGCGAACAGCCCCGGCTTGCCCTGGCCCAGGCAATAGACGTGGCGGCGAAAACGCTCCGCCAGATCCTTGGCGCTGGTGTGGCCGTCGTGCCAGTTGGCGAACGGCACGCGGCCGCCCACGCGGATCTTGATGCGCCCGCCCCGCTGCTGGAACATTTCGCGCACCAGCAGCAACGTCGACAGCGGCCGGTAGACCAGTGAGGTAAAGTAGAACAGGTTGCTGTTGCGTGCGCTGATGTGGATTGGCACGATCGGCGCGCGCGCTTTGGCGGCCAGGCGCAGAAAACCGGTATGCCAGTGGCCGTCGCGGATGCCTTTCGGGCTCATGCGCGACACTTCGCCGGCCGGGAACAGGATTAGCGCGCCCTGATTGTCCAGTTGTTGCTGCATGCCTTCAATCTGTTTGCGGCTGGTTTTATAAGCGACGTTATCCACCGGCACGAACAGGCTGCGCAGCGGTTCAATGTAGGTCAGCAGTTGGCTGGCCACCACTTTCACATCCGGGCGCACCGCCGCAACGGCGCGCAGCAGCACCAGGCCGTCGAGCGAACCGATCGGGTGATTGGCCACGAGCACCACCGGCCCCTGGCTCGGGATGTTTTCCAGATCGCCGTCCACCAGTTCGCAGCTGAGGTTAAAGTAGTCCACCACCTGCTCGATCAGATCGAGCCCTTTCAGGTGGGGATAATCGGCGGCGAACTGCTTGAATTCTTTTTCGAAGAGAAGGGTTCTTAGCAGGCTGCGCTGCCAGGCAGGGGTATTGCGGTGTGGAAATGCATCTTGCAACAGAGAATCCAGGCTGAACATCGCGTTATCTCCTGACGTAGTCGCTGCAAACTTAAGCCAGAGCCGTGACTCTGACGTGTCAGTTACATGACAATAAAGTGAATCCATCGACTATCAGGTATAGCAAAGTAATGGCGAATTGGGAGCGAAAGACGCATTTTCGCCCCCACTTGCCTTCACATCGGCGCTAGCAACGCTTCGATGCGGCGGTTTACCGCGTCGCGCAGGCGCAGCAGCGGCCCGGCCTGGTGCGGATAACGCTTGAAGGTGATGCGCATGCCCAGCTCGCGTTCGATCAGCGCCTCAACCGTCGGCCGGTCGGTCAGACTCTCCAGCAGTTGCAGCGCGCGCATGTCCTGCAGCCCCTGATGCAGCACCCGCAGGCGCAGCGATTCCACCGGCTGCAGATCATCGCCCGGATAGACCACGAACGGATCGCCGGAGGGAAACGCATGGCCGCTGTCGGTCACGGCATAAGGATTGATACGTTCGAGCGAATGGGCGCTGTTATAGAAGTTGAATCCCCAATGCAGGAAGCCGGCGATGCGGTACAGATAGAGCTGCACGCCCAATATGCGGTTGCGCGCCGAAGGCTGGGCGAAGAACCGGTTGGCGACCTCGGTCTTCTGCACGCAGCAGTAATAGGCCCACAGGCCAGGCACCCGGTGTTCGATAAAGGGCTCAATATGATCGGTGGCGGCGACCGGGATTTCCACCAGGCCTCGCTGATAGAAAGCGAAATCCGACAGCGCATCGAAAGTGCGAAAGCCATCCAGTAGCGGCAGCAGCGCGGCGCTGGCGCGCCGGTAGGCCGCCAGGTTGTCCAGCGTCGGCTCATCGGAAACATGGAACCACACCTGTCGTTCCAACCCCCGCTCGCGGAACCAGGCGGTCAATTCGGGCAGCAGCGCCTGCAGGAAACGCTGATACGGTTCGCCCTGCGCATCGGTGTGCCAGCCGAACAGCGGTCGCGCCTCGCCCTGCTCCTCCACCACGATCTTCGGCGCATGCGCCGCGCCCCATTGGGTAAACAACGGCGCGATTTCGAAGTGCTCGATGCCCTCTTCCTGCGCCAACGCCACCCACTGCGCCAGGCGGCTGAAATCGAAGCGATACCCCTGCGCGGAACGCGACACCCTCACCAACTGCACCGTGGTGCGTTCACCGCCGACGGCGGTATCCAGCGGCGGCGTAAACAGCGGCGTCAGCAGCATATTGACCCCGCTATGCACCGCGCAGCGCACAAAGTTGCGCACCGCGCGCCAATAATCCGGGCTGAACACCGCCAGACGGTAGTAATCCGCCAGGCAGTCGGTGTGCAGCCACTCGGTGTGCAACAGCGTTTGCGGCGGCAACGCCGCCGGCACCAGATGCAGCGTCAGCGTGGCCTCGGCCAGCGCCTCGCCGCTCTGGGCATCCCGCAGCCGCAGGGTCAACGGAAAGTCGCCGGCCAGTTGCGCGTCGGCCGGCGGCGTCAGGGTCAACCACAGGCTGCCATAATAGCGGCAGGCGGCAAAAAAACGCCGTTGCGGCAGCGGTATCAGCGGATCGGGAAATAAGCCCGGCTCAGTCGTCAGGTAATTCTCATCGGTCTCGCGATAACAGGGAAAACCGCTCGGCACCGATTGCACCTGGCGCACGCTGATATACTCCGCCAGCGGCCCATCGAGTTGATAACACAGCTCATGGCGAGTCTCGTTGCCCGGGGTTTGCAAACAGTACACCGCCTGCCAGGACAGCACCTCGTTATTTAACCCGCTCAACCGATTTTCCACGGCAATGGGCGGCATATTTTGGCGATGAAATACTTTCTCCAGGCAATGCGTAAATACCAGAGACAGGCGCATGATATTCCGCCCTCTTTATTATGGATGAATAAGTGTTGTGAGATTCAGGCTAGCGTCTTTTATCGACACAAACAATAGCCGGCAATAAAAAACGTTTGCGCGCCCTCCCTGGACAGCCTCAGCAAGATTTTTTTGTTTATTTGCATCACAAAAATGAAAGAAGCTGAAGCTTGCACAATAAAAATATTTTTAATCCCCATTATGGTGCAAGGGTTATCAGTTATTCCTATGCCTGCGAAGGCCGCTAAATGCCGCGCCACCGGGGAAAAACCCCGCATAAAGGTTAATGAAATGTGAACAAGAGCGCCTTTCGCTTGACCGTGAAAGCCTTTCGATTTTAACAACAACGAAACATTTACGCCCCATTTTTGGGCGTTTGGGGGTGTATTGACACATTGAAAGTTAAGGGATAGAAAGAATTTACGTTGCGAAAAACGCTATTCGTCGCTCACCGAGGGGAAAGCAATGTCACCGATAAAAAATACCGGCCGCTTGCTGGCACATTCTATTCTTGCCAGCGCATTATTATTACCCACGCTGCTCCATGCCGCAGATAAAATAACTTTGCGCTATGCCGTTTGGGACAGAAATCAATTACCCGCCGAACAGGAGATTGCCAAGCGCTTTGAACAGGCCAATCCGGATATAAAAATAGAAATAGAATTAACCCCCTCGGCGCAATATTTCGTTAAATTAGATTCCGCCGCCGCCGGCGGCGTAGCGCCAGATATATTCTGGATCAATATGCCTTATTTTGTGCAGTACGCTAAAAACGGCATTATGGAGCCGTTGGCGCCCTATATTAAGGACAGCGGCCTTAAGCTGGACGACGTGGTCGCCAGCTCGGTGAAAGCCTATCAGTATGACGGTCAGCAGATGGCCATCCCGCGCGACGTCGATTCCATCGCCGTGTGGTACAACAAAAAGCTGTTCGATCAGGCCGGCGTCAGCTACCCCACCAACGACTGGAGCTGGGACGATCTGAAGAGCAAGGCCGCCGCGCTGAAAAACGGGCTGAAAGGCGCCGCCTTCCCGCTGGTGATGGATCTCAGCATCGACGGCCAGGACAGTTACATGAACCTGCTGTTCCAAAACGGCAACCACATCGTGCCGAAAGACGGCCAGCCCACCGACATCGCCAACGACAGATCCCTCTGGGTCTACCAACAGCTGCAGGGCATGATGAAAGACGGCCTGATGCCAAGCGCCCAGCAAATGAGCGAAGTCAAAACCGAGAATATCTTCCAGTCCAACCGCGCCGCGATGGTCTATGCCGGCTCCTGGCTGGCGGCGCCGTTCGCCAATAACCCGCTGATCAACGACCACATCGGCGTGGTGATGATGCCCAAAATTGAACGCCAGTCCGGCGTGGCGCACAGTCTGGCCTTCGCCATGTCGGCGAAAAGCGCCCACAAGCAGGCCGCCTGGAAATATATCGCCTTCATGAGCAGCGAAGCCTCGCAGGCGGAGCTGGCCAAGGTGGTGATCCCGGCCAACAAGACGGCGGCCAAGGTCTGGGCGCAGCAGATCCAAAAGGTTGACGTCACGCCTTATATCCAGACCCTTGAAGTGACCCAGGCTTACCCCACCGCCGGCACCAATACGCCGAAGTGGCAAAACATGTGGATCGCCAGCCTGAAAAAGATCTTTATGGGCGCGGACGCTAAGCAGGAAATGGACAAATCGGTCAAGAAGATCGCGCGCGTCATGGAGCAGTAATCACCCCGCCGCGGCGCGCAGCCCCGAGCGCGCGCCGCGGGGGAACCACGCTGAACGTCATAGGTGAGGAATGGCAACATGTCGCTGGCAGAAACGGCTACGGTCACCCTGAAACACCCCCGGCGCACCGCCCGTCCCGCGCTCAATCGGCTCGAACGCGCCGAGCGCTTCTGGGGCTGGGTGATGATCCTGCCGCTGTTGTTGGGGGTGACGGTGTTTTACCTGATCCCCTTCTTACAAAACATCTTTTACAGCTTTACCGATCTGAACCAATTCATGCGCTGGAGCAGCATCAGCGTCGATAACTATCTCAACCTGTTCGAAGACGACGACTTTTACACCGCCGCCGCCAACACCCTGTTCTACGTGGTGGTCTGCGTGCCGATCAGCCTGAGCCTGTCGCTGCTGCTGGCGATCGGCCTCAACCAGAATATCCGCGGCAAAGGCCTGCTGCGCACCCTGCTGTTCCTGCCGGCGGTCACCATGCCCGCGGCGGTGGCCATGGTGTGGCAATGGCTGTTCAACAAGGACTTCGGCCTAATCAACCAGGCGCTGGGCCTGCTGCACATTGCGCCGGTCGCCTGGCTGTCCGATCCGGATGTGGTGCGCATCAGCGTATCCATCATCATCATCTGGTCGTCGCTGGCGCTGAAGATCATCATTTTGCTGGCCGGACTGCAGAGCATTCCACGCCAGTTGTACGAAGCGGCGGATATCGACGGCATCGGCACCCTGCGGCGCTTCTTCTGCATCACGCTGCCGATGATGGTGCCTACGCTGTTCTTCGTGTCGGTGATGAGCTTTATCGAGATCCTGCAAGTCTTTGACGTGGTGTTCCTGATGTTCGACCGCGCGCTGGTGGAAAACGACGTGATGACCGTCACCAACCTGTTCTACAAGTACGCGTTTTACCTGCAGGAAAAAGGTTACGCCTCCGCCATCACCGTGGTGCTGTTCGCCGTCACGCTGGTGATCACCCTGATTCAAATGGCGATCGGCAAGCGCCTGAAAGTCAGCTGAGGAGCTGCACATGAACGCAAGCAAGAAAACGCTGGTGTACCTGTTTATGGGGCTGGCGGCGCTGGCCTCGGTGGTGCCCTTTATCTGGATGCTGGTGACCTCGCTGAAAACCCAGGCCGAGAGCATCCAGATCCCGCTGACGCTGCTGCCGGCGCATCCCAGCCTGCAGGCCTACGGCCGGGTGATGCACGAAATCCCGTTCGCCGGTTTTTATCTCAACTCGCTGCTGGCGACCTTCTTCACCGTCAGCCTGCAGATGGCTATCGCCACCCTGGCCGCCTATGGCTTCTCGCGCCTGCATTTTCGCGGCCGCGACGCGGTGTTTCTGGTGTGCGTGTCGATCCTGATGGTGCCCGGCCAGGCGTTTCTGATCCCGCAATTCCTGGTGGTGCAGAAGCTGGGGCTGGTCAACAGCATCACCGGGTTGGTGCTGCCGGGCATTTTCAGCGTTTACGCCACCTTCCTGCTGCGCCAGTTCTTCCTGGCGGTGCCGAAGGAGATGGAGGAAGCGGCGCTGATCGACGGTTACAGCTACTTCGCCATCTTCTGGCGCATCATGCTGCCGCTGATCCGGCCGGGCATTATCGCCTGCGTCATCATCAACGGCCTGTGGAGCTGGAACAACCTGATGTGGCCGCTGATCGTCAATACCACCACCGAGAAGCTGACGCTGCCGGTAGGGCTGGCCTCGCTCTCCAGCCGCGCCGGGGTGGAATACCCGCTGCTGATGGCCGGGGCGCTGATGGCGGTGATCCCGATGCTGATGCTGTTCATTATTTTCCAACGCTATTTCATCCAGGGCATCGCCAGCGCCGGGGTGAAAGGCTAACGCGCAGACAAGGTAAACAACATGGCCGGAATTCAGTTAAACAGCGTTAAAAAAGTGTACCCCAACGGTTTCCACGCGCTGCACGGCGTCGATCTGGACATTGAAGACGGGGAATTTATGGTGTTCGTCGGCCCGTCCGGCTGCGCCAAATCCACCCTGCTGCGGATGATCGCCGGGCTGGAGAGCGTCAGCGAGGGGCAGATCCTGATCCACGATCGCTGCGTCAACGACAGCATGCCGAAGGATCGCGGCGTCGCCATGGTGTTCCAGAACTATGCGCTGTACCCGCACATGACGGTGTACAAGAACATGGCGTTCGGCCTGATCGGCAAAGAGAGCAAGGCGGAGATCGACCGCCGGGTGCGCGACGCGGCGGAAAAGCTGGAGATCACCAATCTGCTGCAGCGCAAGCCGGGCCAGCTCTCCGGCGGCCAGTGCCAGCGGGTGGCTGTCGGCCGCGCCATCGTGCGCAAACCCAAGGTGTTTCTGTTCGATGAGCCGCTGTCCAACCTCGACGCCAAGCTGCGGGTGTCAATGCGCGTGCAGCTGATCGAACTGCACAACCAGCTGAAGCAAGAAGGCGCCGCCGCCACCATGGTGTACGTCACCCACGATCAGGTCGAGGCGATGACCATGGGCGACCGCATTTGCGTGATGAACCGCGGCGCCATCATGCAGGTGGATAAACCAATCAATCTGTACCACCACCCCGCCAACCGTTTCGTCGCCGAGTTTATCGGCAGCCCGTCGATGAATTTGCACGATCTGGCGATCGTGCGCGACGGCCAAACGGTGCGGCTGCGTATCGGCCTGCAGCACCTGCTCGATCTGCCGCCGGCGCTGCAACGGCAATTGGCGGACTACCCGCATGCGCGGGTGTGTCTCGGCATCCGGCCGGAGTCTTTGCGGCTGTGCGCGCCCGGCAGCGCCAACTGTTTCCCGGCGCAGATCGTCACTATCGAGCGCATAGGCAACGAAGAGCTGCTGCACTGCGAACTGGCCGATCTGCGCTTCGTGCTGCGCATGGCGTCGCTGCCGGACTGGGAGCCGCGCCTCGGCGAAAGCATTCATCTGGCATTCGATCTGACGCGCGCGCATTTGTTCGACGAGCTCAGCGGCCAAAACCTCAAATAACAACAGCGGAGTATCCAGCAATGTCGTCAACACAACCCAACAGCTTTGCCCATCGCCCGGTGCGGGTGCTGGTGGTCGGCGCCGGGGCGCGCGGTGAAATCTACTCGCGCTATGCGCTGGCGCATCCCGATTTGATGCAGGTGGTGGCGGTAGCGGAACCGCGCGACGCCTACCGCGAGCCGTTCGTGGCGCAGCATGCCATCGCGCCGGAAAACGTCTTCACCGACTGGCGTCAGGCCGCCGACGCCGGCAAGCTGGCCGACGCGGTGCTGATCTGCACCCAGGATCAGATGCACCTGGAACCGGCGCTGGCCTTCGCCCGCCAGGGCTACGCCATGCTGCTGGAAAAACCGCTGTCGCCGGACGCCGATGAGTGCCGCGCCATCGTCGCCGAAGTGACGCGCCAACGGCTGATCTTCTCGGTCGGCCACGTGCTGCGTTACACCCGCTATACCCAAAAGCTCAAACAGTTGCTGCGCGACGGCGCGATCGGCGACATCGTCAGCCTGCAACATTTGGAACCGGTCGGCTACTGGCATCAGGCTCACTCCTTCGTGCGCGGCAACTGGCGCAACGATCGGCAGGCCGCCTTTATGCTGCTGCAGAAATCCTGCCACGACATCGACTGGATCCGCTACGTGATGGAGCAACCCTGCGAACAGGTCAGCTCCTTCGGCAACCTGCGCCACTTCCGCCAGGAAAACCAACCGGCGGGCGCGGCGGACAACTGCCTGGATTGCGCGGTAGAGGCAAACTGCCCCTATTCCGCCAAACGCATCTATCTGGGCGACGATCACAAGGCCACGCCCGGTTTTCTGCGCGTGCTGACGCCGGAACCCGACCAGACGACGCTGCGGGCGGCGCTGCGCGACGGGCCTTACGGCCGCTGCGTCTACCGCTGCGACAATAACGTGGTCGACCATCAGGTGGTCAACATGCAGTTCGCCGGCGGCCGTACCGCGTCGTTCACCATGACGGCCTTTACCCGCCACGAAGATCGTCACACCCGCATCTTTGGCAGCCGCGGCTGCCTGGAAGGCGACGGCCGCCATATCCGCATCACCTCGTTCCTCGACGACGGCGAAACGCATTACGACACCGACGCCGGCCAGGATCTGCACGCCATGGCCGGCCACGGCGGCGGCGACTACTTCCTGATGCAGCACTTTATCGCGGCCATTCGCGCCAACGATCCGAGCCAGGTGCTGGCCGGCCCGGCGGAAGCGCTGGAGAGCCACCTGATGGTGTTTGCCGCCGAACGCGCCCGCCGCGAGGCGGCGGTGATCGCCCTGAGTGGAGCCTAAAGCATGGCCACGACAGAGATGCGTTACGGCTTCGACATCGGCGGCACCAAAATTGAAATGGCCGCTTACGATCGCCGGCTCAATCAGGTGCTGCTCCAGCGGGTGCGCACCCCAACCGGCGATTACGGCGAGTTCGTGGCCTGCATCGCCGGGCTGGTCGAGCAGGCGGATCGCGAACTGCACACGCGCGGCAGCATCGGCATCGGTTTGCCGGGGATCACCGATCCCGTCAGCCGCCGCCAGTTGGCGGTCAACGTGCCCTGCCTGACCGGCCATTGCCTGGCGGATGATTTGACGCAGGCGCTGGCGCGACCGATCGCTATTGAGAACGACTGCCGCTGCTTCGCGCTGTCGGAAGCCAGCACGCCGCAAACCGCGCACCTGCCGCTGGTGTTCGGCGCCATCATCGGCACCGGCGCCGGCGGCGGCCTGGTGGTGAACCGGCAACTGCACAAGGGGCGCAGCGGCGTGGCGGGCGAATGGGGCCATATGCCAATCTCGGCCCAGCTGGCGCAGCGTTACGATCTGCCGCTGTTCGGCTGCAACTGCGGGCTGACCGGCTGCTTTGAACGCTACGTCTCCGGCAGCGGGCTGCTGGCGCTGAGCCGCCATTTCGCCCATCCGGCCGCTGACGTGCCGGCGCTGGTCGCCTGCTATCGTGCCGGTGATGCGCTCGCGCAGCGGCTGATGACCATCTACGTCGACATCCTGGCCAGCGCGCTGGCCGGCTTACAGCTGCTGCTGGATGTTGATGCCTTCGTGCTGGGCGGTGGATTGTCCAACGTCGGCGAGCTTTACCGGCTGTTGCCGCCGGCGATGCGGCGCTGGCTGCTGCCGGGCATGGAGCCGGCGGCGGTGTTCCCGCCGGTGCACGGTGACAGCAGCGGCGTGCGCGGCGCAGCGCTTTTACGCGCGCCGGCATAAAAAAACAGTGAAAGCTCGGAGATTGTCGAGCGATCGCTGCGGCTTTCGGCATCGACGGACTGAATGAATAAGCGCTGGGAATTGGCGACTGAAAAATAACGAATTTGCCGTTTTCACTTTGCGTTAACACTGCTTTCGGTTGCCGCCCAACCGAAAGCAAAATCAAATATAACCAACTGATAGATATAGATATTTTAAAATTAATCGATTGCATTTCAGTGTTTCGTTTGCTGTAATTCGCCACGAACAACTGAAAGCGCTCCGGTCGGTATCGCTGCGGCTTATTAAGCCGCGGTCGGGCACGGCTACAGGTAAATCAGGAGTCTGCGTTAATGATCAATACCGCAAAACGCCGGGAATTAATTATCGACCAGCTGTGTCGCGAGGGCACGGTGCGCGTGGAGCAGCTCAGCCAGCAGTTTTCGGTGTCCAGCGTCACCATCCGCAGCGATCTGCGCCAGCTGGAAAAACACGGCTGCGCGGTGCGCGCCTACGGCGGCGCCATGTTGAACAAACAGTTCGCCTTCGACCGCCCGTTGCAGGACAAGGGCCGCATCAATCGCGACGTCAAACACGCCATCGCCTGCGCGGCCGCGGCGCTGATTGAAGACGGCGACGCCGTCATCCTCGACTCCGGCTCCACCACCAGCCAAATGGCGCCGCAGCTGGCGGGGAAAAAGGATCTGGTGGTGATGACCAACGCGCTCAACATCGCCTTCGAACTGGCCAACAACGAGGAGATCGACCTGATGGTGGTCGGCGGCAGCGTGCGCCGCAAAGCCTGGTCGCTGTACGGCCCCGCCGCCGAACAGCAGCTGCGCCAGTATCGGTTCGACAAGCTTTTTCTCGGCGTCGACGGCTTCGATCTCGCGAGCGGCATCACCACGCCGGATCCGGGCGAAGCGCAGCTGAACCGGGTGATGTGCGAGGTGGCGCGCGAAGTGATCGCCCTCGCCGACGCCAGCAAATTCGGCCGCACCAGCTTTTGCATGATCCGCGACATCGGCCAGATCCACCGCCTGGTCACCGACAGCCGCATTCCGGAACACTATCTGCAGGCGCTGCACCATTTAGGGATCGACGTGATTATCGCCGACCGTTAACCGAGGCTTTTTAAGGAGCTGTCATCATGAACGCGTATTTCTCTTACGAGGCGAATTGGCTGAAGCAGCGCAACGCCTGGCATACCGCCGCAGAAATTTGGCAACAGCCGGATTTGTGGGCGGCGCTGCACCGCCAACTGCAGGATCAACAGGCGCAGTGGCAACCGTTCCTGGCGCCGTTGCTGGCTAATCCGCGCCTGCAAATCGTCTTGTGCGGCGCCGGCAGCTCGGCATTTGCCGGCCGCGCCCTGGCCCCCTGGCTGCGCGAACGCACCGGCCGCGACGTGGTGGCTTACGGCACCACCGATATCGTCGCCAACCCGCTGCAGTATCTTGACCCTGATCGGCCGACGCTGCTGGTTTCCTTCGCCCGTTCGGGCAACAGCCCGGAAAGCGTGGCGACGGTGGTGCTGGCCGATCAATTGCTGCCGGAAAGCTATCATCTGATGCTGGTGTGCAACCCGGACAGCCGGCTGGCGCAGTACGCGCATCAGCGTGGCAACGTCTGTTCGCTGGTGATGCCGCAAGGCGCCAACGATCAGAGCTTCGCCATGACCTCCAGCTTCAGCTGCATGATGCTGAGCGCCGCGCTGCTGCTCGGCCCGGCTTCGCTCGAGGCCGCCCAGGCGCCGTTGAACGCCATGGTGCAGCGCTGCCGCGCACTGCGCGAAACGCTGCAGCCGCAGGTGAAGGCGCTGGCCGCCAGCGGTTTCCGCCGCTATATCACCCTCGGCGGCAGCTGTTTTACCGGCCTCGCCGAAGAGGCCTCGCTCAAGATGCTGGAGTTGACCGCCGGCCGCATCGTTACGCGCTACGACTCGCCGCTCGGCCTGCGCCATGGCCCGAAATTCATGGTCGACGGCCAGACGTTGGTGGTGCTGATGTTCTCCCACAACGACTATGCCCGCCAGTATGACCGCGATCTGTGGAACGAGCTGCAGCGCGATGGGCAGGCGATGCAGCTGGTCGGGTTGACCGGCGAACGCCAACCTCTGTCCGATGCCCTGCTGCATATGCACGATGCGGCTGACGATATCTGGCTGCTGTTCCCGTATCTGCTGTTCAGCCAGATGCTGGCCTTCGAGAGTTCGCTGGCGCTGGGGCTGACCCCGGATAACCCCTGCCCGACCGGCGAGGTCAACCGGGTGGTGAAAGGCGTGACGATTTACCGTTTTCCTTCCCCCGAGCTGTAAGGAGATCCCATGTATCTGATAGCCAACCGAGACATGCTGCTCAAGGCGCAACGCCAGGGTTACGCCGTTCCGGCGTTTAACGTCCACAATCTGGAAACCGTGCAGGTGGTGGCGGAGACCGCCGCCGAGCTGCGCTCGCCGGTGATCATGGCCGGCACGCCCGGCACCTTCAGCTATGCCGGCACCGACTACCTGATCGGCATTTGCCAATCGGCCGCGCACCGCTACGATCTGCCGCTGGCGCTGCATCTGGATCATCACGAAGCGCTGGACGACATCGAGTATAAGGTGAAAAGCGGCATCCGCTCGGTGATGATCGACGGCTCCCATTTGCCGTTCGAGCAGAATATCGCCAAGGTGGCCGCCGCAGTAGCCCTGTGCCACCGCTACGGCGCCAGCGTGGAGGCGGAGCTGGGCCGCCTGGGCGGGCAGGAAGACGATCTGATCGTCGATACGGCGGACAGCTTTTATACCGATCCGGCCGCGGCACGCGAGTTTGTCGCCGCCACCGGCATCGATTCGCTGGCGGTGGCGATCGGTTCCGCCCACGGCCTGTATCACGGCGAACCGAAGTTGGACTTCGAGCGCCTGGCGCTGATCCGCGAACAGGTGGACGTGCCGTTGGTGCTGCACGGCGCCTCCGGCATTCCGGAAGCGATGGTCAAGCGCGCGATCTCGCTCGGCGTTTGCAAGGTCAACGTCGCCACCGAATTGAAAATCGCCTTCGCCGATGCGGTAAAAAGCTACTTTTCGCAGCACCCGGACGCCAACGATCCGCGCAAGTACATCGTCCCCGGCAAGCTGGCGATGAAAGAAGTGGTGGCGGAAAAGATCCGCATTTGCGGCAGCAGCGGCATGCTGTAACCCCGCTCTCGCCCCCGTTGCTGCGGCCGCGCAACGGGGGCGAAAACGGCCGCCATTGCCCGAATTTCCTGAGAGAACGATCACAGCCTGCTATCCCGCCCGCGCCTCAAATCATTAACCAGTCTTCACTATGATCCAAATCATGGTTTTACTCATCCTACCTCCCTATTATCAAATTCATTGAATGCGGGCAGTAGGATTTTTGCCCATTCGTTTTTATTTCGCCAGGCGAAATGGCTTATTTGATGAAAACAAGCACGCTTGTTTTTTTAATTGGCAGTGTTTTTACTCTGAAAGGAACAGCATATGAACCATTACTTAGCCGTATTAAGCGCATTGGTCATTCTGCCCTTCGCTCTGCAAGCAAAACCGCTTTCCGGCAGTCAGGTCGCCTCCGGCGTCGTGCGCTTCACCGGCGCCATTACCACGCCGGCCTGCACCGTCAAACATCAGGATGAAAAGCTTATCTCCAGCTGCTTCGGTAAAGTGACGGAATATCAGAACGGGTATATATCCTCTTCGTTAACAGAGATGCCAAAAGAATTAGTTTCTGCCGTCAGCAGTGAGATGGTGAATAACGACCCCCATTTAAAGCGCGTGACTATCAGCTATAAGTAACCGCAAAGCGGCACTGCCTGCTTAAATAATAAACAAGGTACGACTCGTCTTGATGAATTATAAATTTATTTTATAAATTTATCGCACAATAACTCCCCGCCTTACCGTAAGCCGGCTATTCGGGCAACCCTGCGGTTGCCCATCAGCATGTCCGAAATCCGCCATCGTCTCCCTCCGTTTCATGCGATAATCGCCACACTAAACCGAGGAGTGATCCAGATGCAGACTTTTTTGATTGATCGTACCGCTACGCCGGTGGGTGAACTGGTGCTGATTGCCGATGAACAGGGGCGCCTGCGGGCGATCGACTGGACCGATCACGAAGCGCGCCTGATGAAGCTGCTGAACACCCACTACCGCACCGATCGCTTCACTCTGCGCGAGCAGCGCGATCCCAGCGGGCTGACCGACGCCATGCAACGCTATTTCGCCGGGGAACTGAGCATTATCGATCGGTTGCCGGTGATGACCGCCGGCACCGAGTTCCAGCGCACCGTGTGGCAACAGCTGCGCCAAATCCCCTGCGGCGAGATCCTGACCTACGGCCAGCTGGCGCAACGTATCGGCCGTCCGACCGCCTCGCGCGCGGTCGGCATGGCCAACGGTTCAAATCCGATCAGCATCGTGGTGCCCTGTCACCGGGTGATCGGTTCGCAGGGCGCGCTGACCGGCTATGCCGGCGGCGTACAGCGCAAGCAATGGCTGCTGCAGCATGAAGGCTACCTGCCGAAAAGTTTGCTGTAGCCGCTGCGATCGGCTTAAGCAGCGCCATTGTTTGGCGCTGCTTAATAAAGCACATTGCCCAACGCCGCGCTCGTGCCCGCTGGGCACTATTAATAACCTGTGTGAATAAAACGCATAAGTCACAAATAATACTCATAACTTCAGTCCGATACAGAATAATCGGCGGCATGTGTGCGCAAAATTCGCACACAATACCCCTATTCATGCTAATGCCACCCTTATCAGCTGCAGCAAAAGATGTTAAAATTGACTCATATCAATTATTGAATGAGCGTAATCTATGATCCCGGAAAAACGCGTGATTCGTCGTATCCAGTCTGGTGGTTGTGCGATCCATTGCCAGGACTGCAGCATCAGCCAGCTGTGCATTCCTTTCACCCTCAATGCTCACGAGCTGGACCAGCTCGACAACATTATTGAGAGGAAGAAGCCCATCCAGAAAGGCCAGACCTTGTTCAAGGCCGGCGACGAGCTGAAATCGCTGTACGCGATCCGTTCCGGGACCATTAAAAGCTACACCATCACCGAGCAAGGCGATGAGCAGATCACCGGCTTCCACCTGGCGGGCGACCTGGTGGGCTTCGACGCCATCGGTGGCCTGAAGCACCCGAGCTTCGCTCAGGCTCTGGAAACCTCGATGGTGTGCGAGATCCCGTTCGAGACCCTCGACGATCTGTCCGGCAAAATGCCGAACCTGCGTCAGCAGATCATGCGGTTGATGAGCGGCGAGATCAAAGGCGACCAGGACATGATCCTGCTGCTGTCGAAGAAAAACGCCGAAGAGCGCCTGGCGGCGTTCGTTTACAACCTGTCACGCCGCTTTGCGGAGCGCGGCTTCTCACCGCGCGAGTTCCGTTTGACCATGACCCGCGGCGACATCGGCAACTACCTTGGGCTGACGGTGGAAACCATCAGCCGCCTGCTGGGGCGCTTCCAGAAAAGCGAAATCCTCAGCGTGAAAGGCAAATACATCACCATTGAAAACGCCGACGCGCTGTCGGTGCTGGCCGGTACGCCGCGCATCAACGTGACCGTCAACGCCTGATTCCCCCGCCGGATCACCATTTCACCGAAATTGTTGATCCGGCACGCTTCCGTTGTTGTTCTGTTTTTCAATGTTGGGTTACTCTGTAAATTAACAGACTGTTGATTTCAGCTGTAAGGAGGCCCTATGGCGAAGTATCAGAATCTTCTGGTGGCTATTGACCCCAATCAGGACGATCAGCCGGCATTGCGCCGCGCCGTGTACCTGGTAAAACGGAACGGCGGGCGCATCAAGGCCTTCCTGCCCATCTATGACTTCTCTTACGAAATGACGACCCTGCTCTCCCCGGATGAAAGAACGGCGATGCGGCAAGGTGTGATCAGCCAACGCGCCGCCTGGATCAACGAGCAGTGCCGCTTCTATCTCAACGACGGCGTGCCGATCGAAATCAAAGTGGTTTGGCATAACCGCCCCTTCGAAGCCATCATTCAGGAAGTGCTTTCCGGCCAACATGACCTGCTGCTGAAAATGGCGCACCAACACGATCGGTTAGAGTCGGTGATCTTTACCCCCACCGACTGGCACCTGCTGCGCAAATGCCCTTGCCCGGTGTGGATGGTGAAAGACCAGCCCTGGCCGGAAGGCGGCAAGGCGCTGGTGGCGGTCAACCTGGCCAGCGAGGAACCCTATCACGACCCGCTCAATATCAAACTGGTGCAAGAAACCGTCGAACTGGCGCAAAACGTCAACCAGACCGAGGTTCACCTGGTCGGCGCCTATCCCGTTACCCCGATCAACATCGCCATCGAATTGCCCGACTTCGACCCGAGCGTCTACAACGACGCCATTCGCGGCCAGCATCTGATCGCCATGAAGGCGCTGCGGCAGAAATTCTGCATTAAGGAAGAGTTCACCCACGTGGAAAAAGGCCTGCCGGAAGAGGTCATCCCCGATCTGGCCGAACATCTGCAGGCCGGCGTGGTGGTGCTGGGCACCCTGGGCCGCACCGGCATTTCAGCCGCCTTTATCGGCAACACCGCGGAACATGTGATCGATCATCTGAAATGCGACCTGCTGGTGATTAAACCGGAAAACTTCAACTGCCCGATCGAGGCGGATGAAGATGACGAGCATGACGACGAAGATTAACCTTCGCGCATAAAAAACGGGCCGCTAAGCGGCCCGTTTTTTTGGTTGCCCAATTTTACTTCTGCAGCGCCCGCAGAATCGCCTCCACGCTGTCTTTGGCGTCGCCGAACAGCATCTGGGTGTTCTCCTTGAAGAACAGCGGGTTCTGCACGCCGGCGTAGCCGGTGTTCATCGAGCGTTTGAACGCGATTACGTTCTGCGCTTTCCACACTTCCAATACCGGCATGCCGGCGATCGGGCTGCGCGGATCTTCCAGCGCCGCCGGGTTCACCGTGTCGTTGGCGCCGATCACCAGCACGGTGTCGGTATCCGGGAAATCGTCGTTGATTTCATCCATCTCCAGCACCACGTCGTACGGCACCTTCGCCTCCGCCAGCAGCACGTTCATGTGGCCCGGCAAGCGCCCCGCGACCGGGTGAATGCCGAAACGCACCTTTACGCCGCGCGCCCGCAGTTTTTCGGTGATTTCCGCCACCGGATACTGCGCCTGCGCCACCGCCATGCCGTAGCCCGGGGTGATGATCACCGACGTGGAGTTCTTCAGCTGCTCGGCCACCTCTTCCGCCGTGGTTTCACGGTATTCGCCCATCTCTTCGGCGTCACCGGTGGAAGAACCGTCGCTGCCGAAACCGCCGGCGATCACGCTGATAAACGAGCGGTTCATCGCCTTGCACATGATGTAAGACAGGATCGCACCCGAAGAGCCCACCAGCGCGCCGGTGACGATCAGCAGATCGTTGCTCAGCATGAAGCCCGCCGCGGCGGCCGCCCACCCCGAGTAAGAGTTGAGCATCGACACCACCACCGGCATGTCGGCGCCGCCGATCGAGGCGACCAGATGCCAGCCGAACGCCAGCGCGATCGCCGTCATCAGCAACAGCGTTACCACCTGCCAGCCCACGCTGTCGGTGCGCACGAACGCCACCAGCAACAGGAACGAGATCACCAGCGCCGCCAGGTTCAGCTTGTGGCGATTCGGCAGCATCAGCGGTTTGGAAGAAATGATGCCGCGCAGCTTGCCGAAGGCGACGATCGACCCGGTGAAGGTCACCGCACCGATAAAGACGCCGAGGAACACTTCGGTCAGATGGATATTCGCCATCACCGGCTCCATCGGCCCGCCATGATCCAGGTAGCTGTTGAAGCCGACCAGCACCGCCGCCAGGCCAACGAAACTGTGCAGCACCGCCACCAGCTCCGGCATTTCGGTCATCTCGACCTTCTTGGCCAGATAGACGCCGATCGAGCCGCCGATGATCATGGCGATGATGATCCAGCCGACGTTGCCGGAATCCGGCCCCAAGATGGTGGCGATCAGCGCGATCGCCATGCCGGCGACGCCGAACAGGTTGCCCTGCTTCGACGTTTCATGACGCGACAGGCCCGCCAGGCTGAAAATAAACAAAATAGCGGCAACAATGTATGCAGCTGTAACCAATCCTCCAGACATTTGTTACCCCTTAGTTCTTGCGGAACATCTTCAGCATGCGCTGAGTGACGGTGAATCCACCAAAAATGTTGATGCTGGCGATCAGCACGGCGATAAAGGAGAGGAAACTCACCCAGCCGCCATGACCGATCTGCAGCAGCGCACCGACCACGATAATCCCTGAGATCGCGTTGGTGACCGACATCAACGGGGTATGCAGCGCATGGCTGACGTTCCAGACCACGTAGTAACCGACCACGCAGGCCAGCGCGAACACGGTAAAGTGCGACAGGAACTCTTTCGGCGCCGCGTCCGCCAGCCAGCCGAACAGCAGTATCGCCAGAGCCATCAGGCCATACTTCAGCCACGGCGAGGTCGGTTTGGCTTCGGGTTTGGCGGCCGGTGCGGCGGCGGGCGCCGCTTTCGGCTGGGCGGAGACCTGGATCGGCGGCGCCGGCCAGGTGATTTCACCGCTGCGCACCACGGTAACGCCGCGGATCACCGTATCGTCGAAATCGATGTCAATCTCGCCGTTTTTCTCTTTCGACAGCAGCTTCAACAGGTTGACCAGGTTGGTGCCGTACAGCTGCGAAGATTGGGTCGGCAAGCGGCTCGGCAGATCGGTATAGCCGATGATTTTCACGCCGTTGTCGGTCACGGTAATGGTGTCGGCCACGGTCAGTTCGCAGTTGCCGCCGGTTTGCGCCGCCAGATCGACGATCACGCTGCCCGGCTTCATCGACGCCACCATCTCTTTGGTGATGAGCTTCGGTGCCGGTTTGCCCGGGATCAGCGCGGTGGTGACGATGATATCGACCTCCGCCGCCTGTGCGGCGAACAGCGCCATCTCGGCCTTGATAAAGGCTTCGGACATCACTTTGGCGTAACCGTCGCCGCTGCCCGCTTCCTCTTCAAAATCCAGCTCGAGGAATTCCGCGCCCATGCTCTGCACCTGCTCTTTCACCTCCGGGCGGGTGTCGAAGGCGCGCACGATGGCGCCGAGGCTGCCCGCAGCGCCGATCGCCGCCAGGCCGGCCACGCCGGCGCCGATGATCATCACTTTGGCCGGCGGCACTTTGCCGGCGGCGGTGATCTGGCCGGTGAAGAAGCGGCCGAACTCATGCGCCGCTTCGACGATCGCGCGGTAGCCGGCGATGTTGGCCATCGAGCTCAGCGCGTCCATCGACTGGGCGCGCGAGATGCGCGGCACCGAGTCCATCGCCAGCGCGGTGACGTTGCGCGCCGCCAGCTTGGTCATCAATTCAGGGTTTTGCGCCGGCCAGATAAAGCTGACCAACGTGCTGCCTTCGCGCATCAAGGCGATCTCGTCGTCTTGCGGCGCGTTGACTTTCAGGATCAGATCCGACTGCCACACTTCGTTTTCGTCGACCAGCGCCGCGCCGGCGGCTTCGTAGGCGACGTCCTCAAAACTGGCCAGTTTGCCCGCCCCGCGTTCAATCGCGACGGTAAAACCCAGCTTCAGCAGTTGTTCCACCGTTTTCGGCGTGGCTGCGACCCGGGCTTCATTGGCCAACCGCTCTCTTGGTACACCAATACGCATAATGTTCCCTTCTCACCTGTCTTGGATGATGTTTATTATTTTCCTGCCCATAGCACGGCGCCGCTGGCGGGCGAAGCGTTAACTTGCCCG
Source organism: Serratia sp. JKS296 (assembly GCF_900215445.1). Lineage (NCBI taxonomy): Bacteria > Pseudomonadati > Pseudomonadota > Gammaproteobacteria > Enterobacterales > Yersiniaceae > Serratia > Serratia sp. JKS296. Next base: position 2,361,665 of record NZ_OCMX01000001.1, on the reverse strand, counting down.
CACTGATTTCAGACGCCAACTATAACCTACTGAAAATAAGGTCGATGATCCATAATTGCTTACGCATTCAGCCCTGTTTTTACATAAAAACGCCGCGCGTGATATGACAAATCGCAATTTACTGTGAAAAAATCCATACAGAACAGCGTATTCTGCGTGGCAAGAGGTTTACGCCCGGCGTAACGAATTATGGCCATGCGCGGCGGAAAAGCATAAAAGTTATCATTTTGTGAATAATTAACATTAATGACACCCAAGCCGTTATTATGGAAACTTATGACGGTGGCGCCCTCCGTGCGACACGCGTCACCGTCACCGATTTGTCGCACGGGATAACATAAAATGCTGAGACAGTTTTCAGAATTACATGTAATAATCGACGGCTGAATTACACTTAAACAGTTCAGTACGTTATAAACGTTAATGCGCTAGGCGAAAGGATTTTTTATGAAGCTGAAGACCACGATCATCGCGTCAGCCTTGTTATCACTCACCGCGCTGTCTGCTCATGCGGCGCAAGAGTTAACTCCTGAGAAAGCAGCGGCGCTGAAGCCGTTTGATCGCATCACGATTACCGGCCGCTTCAATGCCATCAATGAAGCCGTCGACGCCGTATCCCGCCGTGCAGACAAACTGGGTGCCGATTCCTTCTATATCCAGGACAGCAACAACAGCAACAACGGCGGCAACTGGCGCGTCACCGCAGACCTTTATCATAAAGATGCGCCAGAAGTGAGCAAAACACCAAAATACCGCGTATTTAACGGCGTGAATGAACTGCCTAAAGAGGAAGCCTACCTGCTGGAGCCTTACGATACCGTGAGCGTCAGCGGCTTCTACCGCAGCCAGCCGGACATCAACGACGCCATCTCCAAAGAAGCGAAGAAAAAAGGCGCTGCATCCTTCTTCATCGTGCGCCAGGTTGACGCCAACTCCGGCGGCAACCAGTTCGTCACCGCCTATATCTATAAGGCCGATGCGCCGAAACGCCGCGTGCAGAGCCCGGACGCCATTCCGGCCGATTCTGACGCCGGCCGCGCCGCGCTGGCCGCCGGCGGCGCCGCAGCCGCGAAAGTCGAAATCCCTGGCGTCGCATCTTCCGGTTCGCCAAGCCGCGAAGTGGGCCGTTTCTTCGAAACCCAGTCCTCTACCGGCCAACGCTATACCGTCACGCTGCCTAACGGCACCAAGATCCAGGAAGTGAACAACGTGACCGCCGCGCAGATGGTGCCGTTCGATTCCGTCACCTTCACCGGCCACTTCAACAGCATGACCGATGTCTCCACCGAAGTGGCGAAACGCGCGGCTGAGAAAGGCGCCAAGTACTACCACGTCACCCGCCAGTGGCAGAACAAGAGCGGCGGCAACCTGACCGTCAGCGCCGATCTGTTCAAATAAAACCCGTTTTTAGGTTTACCATCGGGCAGCCCTTGAGCTGCCCGTTTTTATTGCCGCTTTTTTCATCGCGCGTTGAATAGTTTTTTGTAAATTCCGCATATTCAATCATTGCATCTCTAATCATCCCTCCGTAGAATTTGCGCCAATTTTTAGGGCTATTGTCTATTCGCGCAGTGGTTGTTAATACATTGTTGCAGCCAAGCAGTTCCCTTCCAGTTGTTTATTCTGCGTTCAGGATCCGTCATTGGAAAAAAAACTCGGTCTTACCGCGCTAACCGCTTTGGTGCTCAGCTCGATGCTGGGCGCCGGCGTGTTCAGTCTGCCGCAAAACATGGCGCAGGTCGCCAGCCCCGCCGCGCTGCTGCTGGGTTGGGGGATCACCGGCGTCGGCATTCTGTTCTTAGCATTCGCCATGCTGTTGCTTACGCGTTTGCGTCCGGATCTCGACGGCGGCATCTTCACCTACGCCAAAGAAGGATTCGGCGAACTGGTGGGCTTCTGCTCCGCCTGGGGTTACTGGCTGTGCGCCGTGATCGCCAACGTCTCGTATCTGGTGATCGTGTTCGCGGCGCTGAGCATTTTCACCGATCGCGGCGGCAACGTTATCCTCGGTGACGGCAATACCTGGCAGGCGCTGATCGCCGAATCCGCCCTGCTGTGGATCGTGCACGCGCTGGTGCTGCGCGGCGTGCAAACCGCCGCCAGCATCAATCTGGCGGCCACCCTCGCCAAGCTGTTGCCGCTGGGAATGTTCGCCGTTCTGGCGGCGATCGCCTTTAAAATGGACGTGTTCACACTGGATTTCAACGGCGTCGCCCTCGGCAAACCGGTGTGGGAACAGGTCAAGGACACCATGCTGATCACCCTATGGGTGTTTATCGGCGTGGAGGGCGCGGTGGTGGTTTCCGCTCGCGCCCGCAATAAGAAAGACGTGGGCCGCGCCACTATGCTGGCGGTGCTGTCGGCGCTGGCGGTGTATCTGATGGTCACGCTGCTGTCGCTGGGCGTGGTGCCGCGCAGCGAACTGGCCGAGATGCGCAATCCGTCGATGGCGGTACTGATGGTAGAACTGATCGGCCCGTGGGGAGACGTGCTCATCGCCGCCGGCCTGATCGTTTCCGTGTGCGGCGCCTACCTGAGCTGGACCATCATGGCGGCGGAAGTGCCGCTGCTGGCCGCGCAGCACGGCGCGTTTCCGCGCGTGTTCGGCAAGCAGAACCGCCATCACGCCCCGTCCTCTTCGCTGTGGCTGACCAACATCGCGGTGCAGCTGGCGCTGGTGCTTATCTGGCTGACCGGCAGCAACTACAACTCGCTGTTGACCATCGCGTCAGAGATGATCCTGGTGCCTTACTTCCTGGTCGGCGCGTTTCTGTTCAAGGTGGCTTACCGCCGCCGCGACAAGCGCCTGATCTTCGCCGCCTCCGGCGCCTGCGTCTATGGCCTGTGGCTGCTGTATGCTTCCGGGCTGATGCACCTGCTGATGTCAGTGCTGCTGTATGCGCCAGGGCTGTTGGTGTTCATGTATGCCCGCCGCGGCCATCGGGATATCAATCTGCTCAATCGCCTGGAAAAAAGCAGCATCTTCTTGCTGCTGGTGGCCACGCTGCCTGCCGGCTGGTTTATGTTGCACTAAAATCGCCTGCCCATGCGGCTGCCCGTCAGCCGCATTTCGTTTCCTCGCCCTTCCTCTTACCCCGCTCCCCGTTATTGATTCGTCAGAGGCTCCGCTTGCGATATTAAATGCAATTAATTATCATTATCATCCAAGCATTAACGGTAAGACACAAGTGCCCCCGCCGAGAGGCGTCAGGAGGCGGGTTTGGACAGGCTGAAAATGGAAGGCATTTCATGGCTGAAAAACTGCTGCACGCATTACCCTTGTTTGCCGCTTGGGAAGCACTGATCGCCAAGGGCAACACGGCATTCAATCAGCGGCGCGATCGCCTGGCGATGATGCACTATCAGCAGGCGCTGGGCGTCGCTCAGGCGATCATCGCCGAGAAACCCTGGCTGAATGTGGAATATGCCGCCAGAGTTAACGCACTGAATATTTTCGAGTCTGCCCTGGCCGCGTTGATCGTTACATTCAACAACATTACCCATCTGCGCCTGCGGCAAACGCCCCTCCGCGGCGTTGAGCCGCATGTGCATCAGGCTCGGCTCGCCATCGAACAGGTGATGGACGATACCTCGCTGTGCGAACAAATGCAGCAGGCCGCCGAGCGGCACCTGCTGCGCTTTCGAATAGAAACGCTGCAGGTGCTGCGCGAACATCGGCTGCCGGAAACCGGCATCTGCGCGCCTGCTGGCAACCATTCCGCCACCGTGCATTAAAAACGGCACAACGCCCTGAGGAGGGTAATCCGCCAATGAATGAATTGAATGATGGGATGAAGGTTAGACGCCGACCATGACGCGGCGCGAAATTTCACATTCATGGTTAGGCCATCGCGGTAAGTCAATTGCCTAACCATGAACGGGCGGCCGGGTCGATACACCCGGTCAGCTTTTAGGGGGAATGGTGATGGTCATGCGCTCACCCACCAGGGCGATCGCAATGCCTTCCTCGCACTCTTTTTGAATGGCCGCCAGCTGTTGCGCTTCCAGCGCATAGGGCAACTGAATATCAAACACCGTCAGGCCCTGCTGCTGCGCCAGGTCAATCAGGCGCACGATATTGGTTTCATCGCTGACCTGTGTCGACACCACTTGCAGCGCCAGCTCTTTCAACTGCTCTTTGCGCGTTTGTGACGTGGTCACGCGCGATTTCAACACCATGCCGAAGATCGGCATCACACCATAAATAGCATCAACAAAGCGCCAGTGCTTCCTGCACGATGCGGACAGAAAATCCATATAGTCAAAACAGATTTTCTCACTGCGCGCGATGGATGCAAGGTGATTGCTGTTCATCCCCTCATTCCTCTCATGGCCAGTGTTAACCCGTGGTCTTTCAAGCCGCCGCCGGGCGGCAACCTGAAACGCATTGGGGATCTTACATCCAGAAATGGATAATCATGCGAAGCTTTAACGACTTTCCGCCGTATGATGGCATAATTCCCCTATTGTTTGCCAGTCTGTCCAGGAGCTTTAATCAATGGAACACCCCAACTCTGCCCCGGTGCTGATTACCGGCGGCGCGCGGCGCATCGGGCTGGCGCTCGCCAGAGCGTTTCTCCAGCGCGGCGTTCCCGTCATCATTGCCTATCGCAGCGAATATCCGGCGATGACCGAGTTGAAAGCCTTGGGCGCCAGTTGCATTCAGGGCGATTTTTCCACGCACGAAGGCATCTACCGTTTCGCCGACCAGGTGCGGCAGGTGGCGCCCAAATTGCGCGCAGTGATCCACAACGCCAGCGCCTGGCAGGCCGAGTCGGCGGAAGTGCCGCCGGAGCAAGTGATGGCGGCGATGCTGCAAATTCACGTCTATACGCCCTATTTGCTCAACCAACTGCTCGAATCATGTCTGACCGGCCAGGGCCAGGCAGGCGCGGACATTATCCATCTGACCGACTACGTGGTGGAAAAAGGCAGCGACAAACATATCGCCTACGCCGCCAGCAAGGCCGCGCTGGACAATATGACCCGCTCGTTCGCCCGCAAGCTGGCGCCGGAGGTGAAGGTCAACGCCATCGCGCCGGCGCTGATCATCTTCAATCCGGGCGACGATGAAGCCTACCGCCAACAAGCGCTGGCGAAATCGCTGATGAAGGTCGCGCCGGGCGAGAGCGAAGTGGTCAATCTGGTGAATTACCTGCTGGAGAGCCGTTACGTGACCGGCCGCACCCACGGCGTCGACGGCGGGCGGCCGCTGCGCTGAGGCAAAGATCCGCATGGCGCTTCGCTGTGGGCCGCGCTATGCTGAAATCCGCTTTTCTTATTAAAACACGGGCATATGCATAAAATTGTTTTTGTGGAAGACGATCCTGAAGTCGGCAAACTGATCGCCGCCTATCTGGGCAAACACGACATCGAGGTGCTGATCGAACCGCGCGGCGACAGCGCGCAAGCGCGCATCGAGCGCGAGCAACCCGATTTAGTGCTGCTGGACATCATGCTGCCCGGCAAAGACGGCATGACGCTGTGCCGCGATCTGCGCCCTACCTTCCCCGGCCCGATCGTGCTGCTCACCTCGCTCGACAGCGACATGAACCATATTCTGTCGCTGGAGATGGGCGCCAACGACTATATCCTGAAAACCACGCCGCCGGCGGTGTTGCTGGCCCGCCTGCGTTTGCACCTGCGCCAACACAGCCAGCAGCCGAAAGAAGAGTCGGTTCAGCCGCTCACCCAGCATAACGCGCTGCATTTTGGGCTATTGTGCATCGATCCGGTCAACCGGCAGGTCACGCTGGGCGAAGAAACGATCACCCTGTCCACCTCGGATTTCGATTTGTTGTGGGAACTGGCGACCCACGCCGGGCAGATCATGGATCGCGAGGCGTTGCTGCAAAACCTGCGCGGCGTGAGCTACGACGGTATGGATCGCAGTATCGACGTGGCGATCTCCCGCCTGCGCCGCAAGCTGTACGACAACGCGCTGGAGCCGTTCCGCATCAAGACCGTGCGCAATAAAGGTTATCTGTTCGCCCCTAATGCCTGGGCATCGGTGCAACAATGAGAAAACTTTTCGTCCAGTTCTTCCTGTTGCTGTTCGTCTGTTTTCTGGTGATGGCGATGCTGGTTGGCCTGGTGTACAAGGTGACCGCCGAGCGCGCCGGCCGCCAGTCGATGGACGATCTGATGAAAAGTTCGCTGTACCTGATGCGCAGCGAGCTGCGCGAAATCCCGCTGAAGGACTGGAACAAGACCATCGCCACGCTGGATCTCAACCTGTCGTTCAAGCTGCATATCGAACCGCTCGGCAAACAGGAGCTGAGCGAGGATCTGAAAAAACGGCTGCGGCTGGGGGAAATCATCGCCCTCGACGATCAGTACACCTTTATGCAGCGCATTCCGCGCAGCCACTACGTGTTGGTGGTTGGCCCCATTCCTTATCTGTTCTATCTGCACCAGATGCGCCTGCTGGATCTGGTGTTGCTGGTGTTTATCGGCATGTCGCTGGCACTGCCGGTGTTTCTGTGGATGCGGCCGCACTGGCAAGATCTGCTGAAGCTGGAAAACGCCGCCCAGCGACTCGGCGCCGGGCACCTGGATGAACGCACCCACTTCGATCCCACCTCCAGCCTGAGCCGGCTCGGCGTGGCGTTCAACCAGATGGCCGACAGCGTCAACACCCTGATCGCCAGCAAGAAACAGCTGATCGACGGCATCGCGCACGAGCTGCGCACGCCGCTGGTGCGCCTGCGTTACCGGCTCGAAATGAGCGATAACCTGTCCGAAAGCGAGCAGCAGGCGTTGAACCGCGATATCGGCCAGCTGGAGTCGCTGATCGACGAGCTGCTGACCTATGCCCGTTTGGATCGCCCGCAGGTTGCGCTAAACATTGAACCCATCGATCTGCCAAAGTGGCTGGAGGACAAGGTCGATGATATCCGCCTTATCCATCAGGAACGCGACATCCAGCTCGACATCCCGCACGTCGGCGACTTCGGCGGCGTCGATCTGCGCCTGATGGAGCGCGTGCTCGACAACCTGGTCAACAACGCGCTGCGCTATTCCGAACAGCGTCTGCGCGTCGGCCTGTGGTTTGACGGCGACCTCGCCTGCTTGCAGGTCGAGGATGACGGGCCAGGTATCCCGCCGGAAGAGCGCGAGCGGGTGTTTGAACCTTTCGTCCGTCTCGACCCCAGCCGCGATCGCGCTACCGGCGGCTGCGGGTTGGGCCTGGCCATCGTCCACTCCATCGCCGTCGCCTACCAGGGGCAGGTGTTCGTCGAAGGGAGTTCGCTCGGCGGCGCCAGTTTCCGTTTCTGCTGGCCGGTAAAGCCGACATTCAGTTTAAAAGCCGATCTGGCGTAATGCCGCCAGACCTTCTCATTGGAGCCGAATAATAATGACATCTGCACATTCCAACACGTCTGCTTACGATCACCTACGCGCCCTGTTCAGCCGGTTGTCGCGTTTCGGCCACCTGTCCGCCATCGCCGGTTGGGACATGCAAACCATGATGCCGCCGGGCGGCAGCAAGGCACGTTCCGAGGCGCTGGCTGAGCTGAGCGTGCTGCAGCACCAGATTTTAACGGCGGAAAACACCGGCGCGCTGTTGGATCGCGCGCAGCAAGAGACGCTGGACGAGATCGACCGCGCCAACCTGCGCGAAATGCGCCGCCAGTATGAAGACGCCGTGCTGCTGCCGGCCTCGCTGGTCGAAGCCAAGTCGCTGGCCGGCGCGCGCTGCGAACACGCCTGGCGCGCCCAACGCCCGGCCAACGATTGGGACGGCTTCGCCGAGAATCTGCGCGAGGTGGTCAAGCTCAGTCGGGAAGAGGCGCAGATCCGCGCGCAGGCGGCCGGCACCAGCCGTTACGACGCCCTGCTTAACCTGTATGAACCGGGCATGCGCAGCAGCGATCTCGACCGCATCTTCGGCGATCTGAAAACCTGGCTGCCGGATCTGTTGCAGCGCGTGGTGGCCAAACAGGCTAATGAGCCCTGCCAGGCGCCACAAGGTCCATTCAATGTGGACACCCAGCGTCAGCTGAGCCTGAGCGTGATGAAACTGCTCGGTTTCAACTTCGACAACGGCCGCGTCGACGTCAGCGCCCACCCGTTCTGCGGCGGCGTGCCGGAAGATGTACGCATCACCACGCGTTACAACGAGAAAGAGTTTTTGACCGCGCTGCTCGGCATCGTGCACGAGACCGGCCACGCCCGCTACGAGCAAAACCTGCCGCGCGATCTGCTCGGCCAGCCGGTCGCCCTGGCCCGTTCCACCGCTATCCACGAATCGCAAAGCCTGCTGTTCGAAATGCAGCTGGCGCGCGGCAATGAATTCCTGAAAATATTGCGTCCGTTAGTCACCGCACAGTTTGGCGAACAGCCGGCGCTGGAAGAAGCCAACTTCATTCGCCTCAACCAGCGCGTTAAACCGGGCCTGATCCGCGTCGACGCCGACGAGGTGAGCTATCCTGCTCACGTCATCCTGCGCTACGAAATTGAAAAAGCGCTGATCGAAGGCGATATCGAAGTGGAAGACATTCCGGCGCTGTGGAATGAGAAGATGAGTGCTTACCTCGGCCTCGACACCATCGGCAACTACCGCAATGGCTGCATGCAGGATATTCATTGGACCGACGGTGCCTTCGGCTACTTCCCGACTTACACCCTCGGCGCGATGTACGCCGCGCAGCTGTTCCACAGCGTGCGCCAGGCCCTGCCTTCGCTGAGCGAAGATATCGCCGCCGGCAACCTGCAGCCGCTGTTCCACTGGTTGCAGCACAACATCTGGCGCCACGGCAGCCGTTTCCCGACCGAGACACTGATCGTCAATGCGACCGGCGAAGCGCTCAACCCACGCTACTTCCGCCAGCATTTGGAAAACCGCTACCTGTAATCTCTCCTGGCGCGGCCCCAGCCGCGCCCTTTTTCCGTCTGTATGACCGGATAATGTTTCATAGCGCACGTTCCCTGCCGACAACGCCTTGGCTGCAGAGTGGTGGGTGGCTACTCATCATTAGTATGTTGTAACTAAAATGGCAAAAAACGCCGGCGTCCCGGCTTCTCATCCCAGAGCATGACGGGCGATCATCGCCGCCAGCTGCGGCCTCAACGGCGCAGGCAGGTCATGCCCCATGCCCGGCATAATATGCAATTTGGCGTTGACGACAGCCCGAGCGATCGCCACCCCGCCGGCCTTGCGCACCAGCCGATCACGATCGCCGTGAATGACCAGCGTCGGCGCGGCTATGCGCCGGCTGTAGCGACGCAGATCGCCGCTGCCGAGCAACGCGGAAAGTTGCCGCTGCACGCCTTCGGGATCCACGCCCCGCTTCAACAGCCGATTCACCAATGCATCCAGTTCCGCCTCCTCCGGCGGGTAAAACCGGGTACCGAGCGCGCGCAGGAAGGCCTTCATTCCCTCGTGGCGCTGCTGCAGCGTCAAATCGGCCGCCGGCCGGCGCGCCAACAGCCACAGCAGCGAAGGCGCCGGCGGTGGCAACAGCGGCTGATTGGTGCTGGAAAACAAGATGCATAGCGAGGCGACGCGCTGCGGGTATTCGGCGGCCAGCACCTGGGCGATCATCCCCCCCATCGAAGCGCCCAGTACGTGAGCCTGCGGGATGCGTAAATGATCGAGCAGATGCGCCGCGTCCGTCGCCATGTCCGCCAGGGTATAAGGCACCGGCGTTTGCCAGCCGAGCTGGGCGCGCAGCATCAGCAGCCACAACGGCTGCGTGCGTTGCGCCTGCGTTTTGCCGGAAAGGCCGACGTCGCGGTTGTCATAACGGATCACCCGAAATCCCTGGGCCACCAGGGCGCGGCAGAAGTCGTCAGGCCACAACAGAAGCTGCGCGCCGATGCCCATGATGAGCAGCAGCGGCGGGTGCGCCTCATCGCCCCAGTCCTCATAGGCCAGCGGCACCTCGCCCTGTTCGGTCACGCCACAACGAATCACTATCTCGTTCATTTTAAATCTCTTTTATCGCGCCTGGCGGTCATTATAGCAGCAATCCCCTCGCCGCCGCCGCCCTGTACATTAGGTTACATGCCGAAACCAATCACTCACGGAAAGCCGGGCGCCGTTTGCCTACTATCATTTCAACGGCCCCGCAGTGGGGTTGATACCCAAAAGTCATGTTGAGGATTCTACGATGAAAAAAGTATTAGCTCTGGTTGTTGCCGCTGCAATGGGTCTGTCTTCCGTGGCTTTCGCTGCCGAGGCTGCCACCACCGCACCTGCGGCTACCGCAACCACCGCCACCGCTGCGCCGGCTAAAGCTCAGGTGAAACACCACGGCAAGAAAGCACCGGTACAGAAAGCGCAGGCGGCCAAGAAGCATCACAAAAAAGCCGCGAAGAAAGCCCCGGCTCAAAAGGCCCAGGCGGCTAAAAAGCACCACAAGAAAGCCAGCCACAAAAAAGCGTAATGACGTGAGGGTCCCCTCACCGCTTCAGGCTTGACGTGTACGACACCCGGTTCGCCGGGTGTTTTTTCATCGGGGGGTTCTCATTGATGCTGCGCCGCTACCTGTTCGAGATCGTTCTGACCGCCCTGATCCTTTGCGGACTGATCGCCGTCTTTTTTTACCTGTAGCCTGCCGCGTTGCCGGCGGGAAATTATTGAAAAATCAATTATTGCCCATCCACATGGCTGCTAAATCAGTCTATAGTTAGCATTCTGTGTGTTTATGGATGATCCGTATTTGTCAGGCAAGAGATCTATGCGCATATCCGTTTTACTGTTGCTGTGCTCACTCCCGCTTATCGCTGCTCAGGCGGCACGCGCCGACGGCCCGTCCAAGGCCGAGCAAACGCGTCTGTTTTTCGGCAAAGATGAACGAATCAAGGTCACGGATACCGCCGCCCAGCCGTGGCAAGCCATCGGCCAGGTCGAAACCGCCAGCGGCAATCTGTGTACCGCCACGCTGATCTCTCCGCACCTGGCGTTGACCGCCGGCCACTGCGTTCTGGCGCCGCCCGGGCAACTGGATAAAGCCATCGCCCTGCGCTTCGTGGCGGGCGATAAATCCTGGCGGTATCAAACCGGCGATATCGAGACCTTGGTCGACAGCAAGCTGGGCAAAAAGCTGAAGCCGGACGGTGATGGCTGGATCGTCCCGCCCGCTGCGGCCGCTTATGACTTTGCGCTGATCCGTCTGAAAGACAAAAAGCCGCTGCCGATCGCCCCGTTGCCGCTGTGGCAAGGCGACAGCAAGGCGTTGACCCAGGCCCTAAAACAGGCCAAGCGGCTGATAACTCAGGCGGGTTACCCGGAAGACCACCTGGATGACCTCTACAGCCACCAAAACTGCAAGGTCACCGGCTGGGCTCAGCAAGGCGTACTGTCGCACCAATGTGATACCCTGCCCGGCGACAGCGGCTCACCGCTGCTGTTGAAAACCGCCGACGGCTGGCAACTGATCGCCATCCAAAGCTCGGCGCCGGCGGCGAAAGATCGCTATCGCGCCGATAACCGCGCCCTGGCGGTGCCGGGCATCCGCGAAGCGCTGGACGCCCTGGCGGCAGGCAAATAATCCTCTCACAACGGCGCATTATGCGCCGTTGTGCTTTTTCAGCCCCCTTGCATATAGCGCCGCGGCGTGGTGCCGGTGAACTGACGGAAAAACGCGATAAACGCACTGTCGCTGGAAAACCCCAACCGCTGCGCCACCGCGCTGACCGACGGCAACGACGCCAGCAGTTCGATCGCGCGCATCAGCCGCCACTGCTGGCACCACTGCTGATAGCTCAGGCCGGTTTCCCGCTGAAACAGCCGCGTCAGCGTTTTGGCGTGCAGGTGCAAGCGCTGCGCCAACGCCGCCAACGCCGGCAACTCGTCGCTCTCCGGCAGCGTCGCCAACCAGGCGGCAAGACGCTTATCCTGCGGCAGCCGCAACTGGGTATTCTCGCGCTGCGCCTCGCCCAACTCATTGATCAGCACCGCCAGCAAATCGCGCGCGTGGGGCTGTGCCAACGCATAGTCCAGCGGCCAGTGCGCGATGCGCTCGACGATCGCCGCCAACAGCGGGTTTACCGCCAGCACCGTTGCCTGTGGCGGCATGGCGGCCGTCAGCGCCGGATCGAAATACAGCGAGCGATACGCGACGCGGCCGCGCAGCTGCACCCGATGCGCAATGCCGCCCGGTATCCAGACGCTGCGCGTCGGCGGCAGAATCAGCCACTGCTGCGCCAACGTGACCGTCATGCACCCCTGCGGCGCATACAGCAGCTGCGAACGCTGATGCCAATGCAGCCCGGAGTCGTGCTCCGCCAGTGCCGCCGCGATGCCGAGAGCCGGTGCCGGCAGCCGATCCGGGTCGAACGGGTGATGCTGTTGAATCAGCGCCATCAGACTGTCCTATACCTGTTGTTTTTTGTCCGGATGATTGTAATCGAACAAAACGCCGCTCCCTATACTGGCCGCCTTAACTTTTAGGGAGAATGTGCATCATGCAACGCTTATCTTTGCCGCTGCTCGTCACCGCCATCATGACGCCGCAGCTCCTGGAAACGCTGTACAGCCCGGCGCTCACCGCCATCCGCAGCGACTTCGGCGTCAGCGCCGCGCAGGCCGGGCAGACGTTATCCATCTATTTCTTCGCCTTCGCCCTCGGCGTCGCCTTTTGGGGAGCCTTCTGCGATCGGTTCGGCCGCCGTCCGGCGATGCTGGCCGGCCTGGCGCTCTATCTGGTCGGCGCCGGCCTCGCGCTGCTGAGCGGCAGTTTCACGCTGTTGCTGGCCGCCCGTGCGCTGATCGCCTTCGGCGCCGCGGTCGGCTCAATCGTCACGCAAACCATGCTGCGTGATGTCTATCAAGGCCCGGCGCTGGGGCGCATGTTCGCGCTGGTCGGCATCGCGCTCTCCATCAGCCCGCTGCTGGGGATGTTCGCCGGCGGCGCGCTGGTCGCCTGGGGCGGCAGCGCGGCGATTTTCACCGCGCAGGCGGCCTGGGCGCTGGCGCTGCTGCTGTGGAGCTACGGCACATTGCCGGAAACGCGACGGCGGCAAACCGCAACGGCCGCCGCGCCGGGCATTGCCCTGACGGCAATACTGCGCGATCGGCACATCTGGTGCTCGGCGCTGCTGGTCGCCAGCTTCAATATCATGGTGTTCAGCTACTTCAGCCTGGCGCCGTTCATGTTCGAAAGGCTGGGGTTGAACAGCCAACAATTTGGCTACTCGGGCGTGATGCTGGCTTTGGGCAGCCTGGCGGGGGCGCTGTTGAACCGCCACCTGCTGGCGCGCGGCGTCAGCGCCAAACATCAGATCCTGCTGGGCGGTTTGCTGGCGGTGGCCAGCGGCGTGGCATTGTTCTGGTGGCAACACAGCCTGTGGATGCTGCTCCCCTGTGCGCTGGTGATGCTGGCGTTCGGGTTGGCTATCCCGAATGTGCTGAGCCAGGCGCTGAGCCGCTACCGGCAGCAACTCGGCACCGCCGGCGCGTTATTCGGGCTGCTGTACTATCTGTTGATCGGCCTGGGGCTGACGATCGCGGCGCGCGGGCAGGACTTGGCCGCCACGCTGCTGCTGTGCGGCCTGTTGAGCCTGTGGTGCGCCGGCCGCTTGCCGGCCGGTGCGCCCGAGCTTAACCCGAAAGCTGCTCGATAGTTTGCAAAATGCGCTTGTCGGAAATCGGGTAAGGCGTGCCCAACTGCTGCGCGAACAGGCTGACGCGCAGCTCTTCGATCATCCAGCGCACCGCCTTCACCTCTTCCTCCTGCTGTCGCTTCGGCGGCAGCTTGTTCAACCACTGCTGCCACGCCTGCTGCACCTGCTCCACCCGCAACATCTGCGCGCGGTCGCGGTGCGGATCGATAGCCAATTTTTCCAATCGGCGCTCGATCGCCTGCAGGTAACGCAGCGTATCCGGCAGGCGTTTCCACCCGTTGCCGGTCACGAAGCCGCGGTAGACCAGCCCGCCGAGCTGGGTCTTGATGTCCGACAGCGCCAGCGCCAACGACATGTCCACCCGGCCCTTCAGCCGTTTGTTGATGTTGAAGACCGCCGTCAGGATCTGTTCAACCTGCTTGGCCACCTCGACGACCGTGTCGTTCAGCTCGGCGCGGATCTGCTCCTGCAGGCGCGCAAAGCCTTCTTCTTGCCAGACCGGGCCGCCGTGTTCGGCGATCAGCTTGTCGATGCCGCACGAAATGCAGTCGTCGATCAGCTCCAGCACCTTGCCGTACGGGTTGAAATAGAGCCCCAGCTTGGCCTTGTTCGGCAACTTTTCATGCAGGTATTTGATCGGCGAAGGAATATTCAGCAACAGCAGGCGGCGCGTGCCCTGCCACATCGCCTGTTGCTGCTCGATTTCGCTGTCGAACAGGCGGATCGCCACGCTGTCTTTTTCATCCACCAGCGCCGGGTACGCCTTCATCGAATAGCCGCCGCGCTTCTGCTCGTAAAACGCCGGCAGTTGGCCAAAGCTCCAGACATGCAGATTGCTCTGCTCCAGCCCGTCGTCGGCCACCGCCGACAGCGTCTCCTGCACCTTCTCTTTCAACTGCAGGCGCAACGCGGCCAGGTCTTTGCCTTCGCGCAGCGTCTGGTTTTTCTCTCCCACCACGCGGAAAGTCATCTTCAGGTGATCGGGCACCTGATCCCACTGCCAGTCATCACGTGACACGGTCACACCAGTCATGCGCCGCAGCTCGCGCTCCAGCGCGTCCAGCAGCGGCAATTCCAGCGCCGTTACGCGGCCCAGGAACGCCTCGGCGTAGTTCGGCGCCGGCACGAAGTTGCGACGCACCGGTTTCGGCAGCGACTTGATCAGCGCAATCACCAGCTCACGGCGGATGCCGGGGATTTGCCACTCGAAGCCCTGCTCCTCCACCTGATTGAGGATCGGCAGCGGAATATGCACCGTCACGCCGTCGGCGTCGGTGCCCGGTTCGAACTGATAGCTCAGCCGCAGCTTGAGATTGCCCTGATGCCAGAAGTTCGGGTAGTCGAGCGCGCTGATCTTGTTGGCGCCGTCTTTGATCAGCATCTCTTTTTCGAAGTTCAGCAGATCCGGCTGCTGTTTGGCCGCGTTCTTCCACCAGCTGTCGAAATGACGGCCGGACACCACGTCGTTGGGGATCCGGCGATCGTAGAAGCCGAACAGCGTTTCGTCGTCCACCAGAATATCGCGGCGGCGCGATTTATGCTCCAGCTCTTCCACTTCGGCGCGCAGCTTTTGGTTGTCGCGGAAGAAGGCGTGGCGCGTCTGCCAGTCCCCCTCCACCAGCGCATGGCGGATAAACAGCTCGCGGCACAGCAATGGATCGATGGCGCCGTAATTGACCTGGCGCGCCGCGACGATCGGCAAACCGAACAGCGTGACCTTTTCGCTGGCCATCACCGCCCCCTGCGACTTCGACCAGTGCGGCTCGCTGTAGCTGTGTTTCACCAGATGCTGAGCCAGCGGCTCGATCCATTCCGGTTCGATGCGCGCGGCGATGCGCCCCCACAGGCGGCTGGTTTCCACCAGTTCGGCCACCATGGTCCACTTCGGCGGCTTCTTGAACAGGCCGGAGCCGGGGAAGATCGAGAAGCGGGCATTGCGCGCGCCGGTAAATTCCTGCTTGTCCGCATCCTTCTGGCCAATGTGCGACAACAGGCCGGTCAGCAGCGCGGTGTGCACGCTGCGGTAGTCGGAAGGCGTGCTGTTGATCGGCAGCCCCAGCTCTTTCACCACCTGGCGCAGCTGGGTGTAGATATCCTGCCACTCGCGCACCCGCAGGTAGTTGAGAAAATCGTTGCGGCACAGCCGGCGGAACTGGCTGGAGGAGTTCGCCTTTTGCTGCTCCTGCAGATAATCCCACAGGTTGACGAACGCCAGGAAGTCCGAGTCTTTGTCGGCGAAGCGGCGGTGTTTTTCATCCGAGGCCTGCTGCTTGTCCATCGGGCGCTCACGCGGATCCTGAATCGACAGCGCGGCGGTGATGATCATCACCTCGCGCACGCTGCCGCTCTTCTGCGCTTCCAGCACCATGCGCGCCAGACGCGGGTCGATCGGCAACTGCGCCAGTTGGCGGCCTTGCGGCGTCAGCTGATAGTGGCCGTTGTCGGCGGTGGCGATCGCCCCCAGCTCTTCCAGCAGGCGCACGCCATCCTGAATGTTGCGTTTATCCGGCGCTTCGACGAACGGAAACGCGGCGATGTCGCCCAGCCCCAGCGAGGTCATCTGCAGAATGACCGACGCCAGGTTGGTGCGCAGAATTTCCGGATCGGTAAACGCCGGCCGCGACAGGAAATCCTGTTCGGAGTACAGACGAATGCACACCCCTTCCGACACGCGGCCGCAACGCCCTTTACGCTGGTTGGCGGAGGCCTGCGACACCGGCTCGATCGGCAGGCGCTGCACCTTGGTGCGGAAGCTGTAGCGGCTGATGCGCGCGGTGCCCGGATCGATGACGTATTTGATGCCCGGCACCGTCAGCGAGGTTTCCGCCACGTTGGTGGCCAGCACGATACGGCGGCCGTGGTGCGACTGGAACACCCGATTCTGCTCGCTGTTCGACAGGCGCGCATACAGCGGCAGCACTTCGGTGTGCGGCAGATTGAGGCGGTTCAGGGCGTCGGCGGTGTCGCGGATCTCGCGCTCGCCGCTCATGAAGATCAGAATGTCGCCCGGCCCTTCGCGTCCAAGCTCGTCCACCGCATCGAAAATCGCCTGCAGCTGGTCGCGATCGGTATCGTCGCCGTCGTCGACCACCGGACGGTAACGCACCTCCACCGGGTAAGTGCGTCCGGAAACCTCGATGATCGGCGCATTGTTGAAGTGGCGCGAGAAGCGCTGCGGATCGATGGTCGCCGAGGTGATGATCACCTTGAGATCCGGGCGCTTCGGCAACAGTTCGCGCAGGTAGCCGAGAATAAAGTCGATGTTGAGGCTGCGCTCGTGCGCTTCATCGATGATCAGCGTGTCGTACTGCATCAGCAGGCGATCCTGCTGAATCTCCGCCAGCAAGATACCGTCGGTCATCAGCTTGACCAGGGTGTTTTCCCCCACCTGATCGTTGAAGCGCACCTTGTAGCCCACGCTGCCGCCAAGCGGGGTTTCCAGCTCGTCGGCGATGCGGTTGGCGACGGTGCGCGCCGCCAGGCGGCGCGGCTGGGTATGGCCGATCAGCCCTTTCACGCCACGCCCCAGCTCCAGACAGATCTTCGGCAACTGGGTGGTTTTCCCCGAACCGGTCTCCCCGGCAACGATCACCACCTGGTGATCGCGGACAGCGTTTAAGATGTCCTGCTTTTTCTGGCTGACCGGCAGGCTTTCCGGATAGGTAATGCGCGGGCAAGACGCGGCGCGCGCCTGCACTTTTTGCCGCGCCGCCGCGATGTCGCTTTCCACTTCGGCGGCGACCGCCAGCTGGGCATCGGGATTTTTGATTTTTCGTGCGCCCTGCAGGCGACGACGCAGGCGTTGTTGATCGCGGAGCATCAGCTCGCCCAGTTGGGCCGGCAGTGCCTCGAGCGGAGATTTCACGTTGGGTGTTCCTTGTTTCATCGTGGCCAAGACCAGGCTTGGCAACGGTTTAATGTTTTTTTAGCGATTTTTTTGCTTTAGCCGCACAGCCTATCACAAACGGCTTTTCCTCCCTACTTTCGCGAGTAAAGCCTCGGCATGTTATTCAATAAAATCGAACGAAGATCTCGAAATATTGCGCTATCACTGTGTGTGGAATGTGAATAGCATGTACTTCATGCAAGGGACGCTGAGTCCTGATGTCACTGTCACAACGTAAGGAATTATCGATGAGCAACGTATTGGTTCTGAAATCAAGCATCCTGGCGACCTACTCTCAGTCTAACCAACTGGCCGATTTCTTCGTAGAGCAATGGAGCAACGCCCATGGCGGCGACACCATCACCGTGCGCGATCTGGCCGCACAGCCAATCCCGGTGCTGGACGGCGAACTGGTCGGCGCGCTGCGTCCTTCCGATGCTCCGTTGACCCCGCGTCAACAAGAAGCGCTGGCGCTGTCGGACGAGCTGATCGCCGAGCTGCAGGCCAATGACGTCATCGTGATTGCCGCACCGATGTACAACTTCAACATCCCGACCCAGCTGAAAAACTATTTCGACCTGGTTGCCCGCGCCGGCGTGACCTTCCGTTACACCGAAAACGGTCCGGAAGGCCTGGTGAAAAACAAACGCGCCGTGATCCTGACCAGCCGCGGCGGCATCCATAAAGGCACCCCGACCGACCTGGTAGAACCTTACCTGCGTCTGTTCCTGGGCTTCATCGGCATCACCGACGTGGAGTTCGTCTTCGCGGAAGGCATCGCCTATGGCCCGGAAGTGGCGACCAAAGCACAGGAAGACGCCAAGGCGGCCCTGTCTCAGGTGGTTGCTGCCTAAGACCCTGCGCAGGGGCGCCGTGCCCCTGCCGGACAAGAGGCAAGTCCTGTCAAACCTGCACTACCCTCATAATAATCATCTATCCGTATCTTTTGGCGCGCCAGACGGCGCGCTTTTTTTTATTTCTTCAGCCACTGCCCGTTGATGCCGCGCACATACTCGCCGCTTTGCGCGCGCGTCACCAGCTTTTGACCGGCCATGCGCGCCACTTCG
Source organism: Serratia sp. JKS296 (assembly GCF_900215445.1). NCBI lineage: Bacteria > Pseudomonadati > Pseudomonadota > Gammaproteobacteria > Enterobacterales > Yersiniaceae > Serratia > Serratia sp. JKS296. Next base: position 2,343,140 of record NZ_OCMX01000001.1, on the reverse strand, counting down.
TCGACGGCGATATGGTTGCCGTCCGCCACTTCCTGATACTTCTCGGCGCGGCCGGCGTTGATGCGTTTCACCAGCGCCAGGGTTTCCGCGTCCTGCTTCACCGGCGCGATATAACCGCTCAGGGTTTCCCCCACCCGACCTTGCTGCTTCGCCTCATCCAGCGTCAACGCCATCGCCATGCCGCTGAACAACCAGGCGGCGCCGGCCAGCCACAAATAACGTTTTTTCATGTCGGCTCCTAGAACAGACCGCTTTGGGTTTTCAGCAGGTTTTCGACGTCCTTATCCACCTTGATATGAATTTCATGCTCGATCTTGACGTTCATATTGATGGTGATCGGATCCTTCGGCGTCGCCACCTCGATGCGCGGCACGCAGCCGCTCAGCAGCGAAACGCACAGCACCGCTGCCAGCGCCGACACACTCATGATTTTCATTGTTGCTCCCCAGGTTGTGAGAGGGCCTGCTCCAGCCACTCCTGTAAATTGTCGCCGAAGCGCAAACTGCGCCACAGCTGAAACACGTTTTCCTGATGGCGATAGTTCAGGATCACCTCGCGCTTGGCGCTTTTCTGCGGGTTGATGCCGTCGATGCGCGCGCTCAGCGTCAGCTCGCCCAGGTTGTCGAGATCGACCCGGGCGTGCGAACGGTTGATTTCCATGTAGCGCAGCCAGTCGATCGCCGCGCCGGTCGCCAGGTTGTTGCTGCCGATGGCGTCGGCCATGTCTTTGTCCAGGCGCAGCGTCAACGTGCCGGCGTTGGCGATCCAGCCGTTTTGCACCAGCCATTTCGGGTGATTCAGGAACAGCGGCAGCTCGCCGTCGACCCGGCCGGACATGGCGAACTGCTTCGGTTTCAGAGCGGTGAACAGCGCGCTGAGATCGACCTTGTCCAGCTTCAGCACCGCGGCGTCATGCTGCGGCAACCGCAGCGCCGACAGGCTGATATGCCCGTTGAGCATGTCCACGCCGACGTTGCTCAACGTCAGCGGCTGCCTTTCGCTATAAGGATAGGTGCCCTGCAGATCGGCGGAAATGTTCTGCATCTCGAACAGGTTGCTGAAAGACTTGATGCGCAGCGACACCGGCTGTTTGGCCCCCAATTGCCACTGATGCTGCTTGAACCGGTACGACAGGATAAAATCCAGGCCGCTCATCTCGCCGTCCTTCAGCCACATGCCGCCGTTTTTCACCACCCAGTGGCCACCGGCCTCGAACCCCTGTTCGCGCGCGGCGGAAAACGCCGACTGCGCGTAAAACTCGCCGTCGCGCAGCGTGAGATTGAGATCCGGCGCCAGCAGCGGTTGGAACACCTTCAGCGACTGTTTCGGCCACCAGGCTTCGCCGCGCAGACGTTCGCCGTCCCAACGGCCGCGCAGCGCGATCGGCCCAATCTGTTGCGCCTGCAGTTTGCCCTGCAGTTGGAAACTGTCCGGCGAACGGCCGTTTACCTGCAGCGCCAGCACCGGCGCCGGCAGATAGCCGCCGTCGCTGAAGCTGACCTTATCCGCCGCCAGCTGCAACTCGCCGTTGAACTGCGGACTTTGTTCATCACGCCGCCAGCGCAGCGGCTGATTGAGGCTCAGGCGCGGCGCGGCGACCGTCACCAGACCGTACTTCAACTTATCGAAGCCGGTGGAGAGTTTATCGAGCACCAACTCGCTGTCGCGCCAGCTGCCGCTGCCGGCCACGTCCCAGGCGGCCTGCAGCGGCGGCAAGCGGCCATTGCCCCAGTAGCGCCATTGCCAGTGGCCCTTGTCCGGCCAGAAATCCTGCGCCTGGCCGTCCAGATGCAGCTTGAAGCGGCCCCAGTAACTGTCGCTGGCGCTCAAAATCGCCTGCAGGCGGCCGGTGATACCGGCGGCGGTCACCTTCACGCCCGCCAGCGGCAAACGCGCCTCTTCCAGCGTCATTTCCGGCGTCACCTTGCCCCACAGGCGCAGCAACGAACCCGGCTGCAGAACCAGCGTCGGGTTGAGAATGCTGCCGCCGATCACGCCCGGGATCGACGCGGTAGTGGAAAAGTCGGCCAGATTGGCCTGGCCGGTCAGTTGGAAGCGCAGATCGCTGTCGGTCAACCCCACCTTGCCCGGCCCGAGGGTGAGCACCGCATTGCCCTTGCCGTTGTGACCCACGGTGATGACGTTCAGCCGCGCGCTGATCTCCGTTTCATCCAGCCCTTTGCTCCAATCGTGCAGCGCGATGCTGAGCCCGCCGTTCAACGGCTGCTCGCTGTACGGCCAACGCCACTCGCCCTGCTTGATGCTGACCCGCTGCGGCGCGACTTCCCACGGCAACACCGCCAGCGGGCGATCGTCACCTTTTTCGCTTACCGTCAACACGCCCTGCTGCTGTTGCCAGCGCATGTCCAGCAATACCGGTTTTTCCAGATAGGCGGTCTGCATTTCCCCCTGCAACGCGCCCTGCGTCGGCAGGCTAGCCAGATCCAACGGAATGGTTATCTTGCCGGCGAGGTGCAGCGGTTGTGCGCTGTTGGGCGGAACCACGGTCAGGCTCTGCAACGTCAGCTGCTGTTTTTCATCCAGCTGCGCCTCGGCGCTGAGATTCGGCCCCCGATAATGCAGACGTTGCCCGTCGGGGCCGGAGGAAAGCTGCAGCTTGCCGGCATAGCGCTGCCAGGGAATGAGCGTCAGGTCATTAATGGTGAGATCCAGCGGCGGCAGCTGTTGCTGCAGATGATCGAGCGCCAGCGGCGCGCTGTTGGCGTCGCCGCTCGGCAGTTTTGACAAACAGGCGCTATCGACGCTGACCTTATCGCTCGACAGTTGCCAGCGGCCCTGGCGGTAAGCCAACCGCGTCGGCCCGACGTTGGCCAACAGGCAATCTTGCGCAGTGAAACGCGCCCCCGCCAATGCCAGGCCGCCCTGGCGCCAGTGCAATTTGCCCTGCAATTCCAGGCGGCTCCCCGCCGGCAACCAATGCGATAACACCCCCGGCAGCCAGCGCGGCAAGGTTTGCCACAACGCCAGCACCAGGATTGCGCAGCCCGCCACCGTCCCTATGAATACTTTCAATCGCCTGGTCATTAAATGATTGCTTCGTTCCTGAGTTAGGCATTGGTTAAGTCTATGCCTGAATTGACAATAATGATGGCACGAATTTGACATAGGGTGAAGCCGAGCGGGCTCGCAGAAGCGATTTGCACCTTTTTGGCGCAAACGTGTGCGGAGTTGTAGATTTTCGTTACAACTACATCACATTAACAGGACAGTTTTCAGACTTTTGTTATTGTTGTTACCGTTGATGATTAATAGTCTTGCAACCATTCTAATAAAAGTTTAGCTGCTAGCTAACTGTGTACTAGAGAAGCCATTCCCCACACCCCCGTGGGGATTTTTTTGCCGTTAATTTCAAATCACGGCCTCAATAAAAGCCTGTACTATGCGGCTGTCGCTCGCTTTACGCCAGATAGCATAAATATCGCTGCGCATTTCATTCCCGCACTCGATATACGCCACCTCCCGCTGTCGCGCGAGGCTTTCAGGGACAAACGCATACCCCAACCCCGCTGTTACGCAGGCGAATATCACGTCGTAGCATTCCACCTCCAGCAGCGCGGCGGGGATGATTTGCTGCTTTTGCAGCCAGGCGTCCACCAGATGGCGATAGTGGCATTGACGCGAATAAACATAGAGATCGCTTTTTGCCAGCAACGCTGGCTGATACGCCCCGCCAATGAAGACCAAACGCTCCTGAAAAGCACGCCGGCTCTGCAACTGCGGATGTTCTATCGGCCCATCTGAAAACACCACGTCCAGAGTCCCTTTTTGCAATTGAAACTCCAGATCCAGCGAATAGCCTTGCACCACACTCAACTGAACGCGGCGGTTCTGCGCACGGTAATGCGCCAACTTTTGCGGCAGATGATGACTCAAGGCGATATCCAGCGCGCCAAGCTTCAATTCACCCTGTACCGGATCCTGTTCAAGCTGCGCTCGCGCCCGCTCTTCGATAGCCAAAAAGCGCTTGGCCTTATGGTAAAGCGCCCGGCCTTCCGGTGTGAGCGACAGCCGATTGCGCTCACGCTCAAATAGCGTAACGCCACACGCCGTTTCCAACTCTTTTAATTTCTTGGTCACGTTAGAGGGCACGCAAAACAGCCGCTCCGCCGCAGCCGTGAGACTCTCCGACTCAACCACCATGCAAAAGGTGGCCAACTGAGCACGTTTCAACACCACAAACCTTCACCAAAAATGAATGATAACCGAACTTTATTTCACTTTTAATCAACCATCAAGCCCATAGAATGCTCGCAGTCGGCACATTGCTGCCTCCTGGAAATTCCAGTTTCATTATCGACAGAGGAAATAAACCATGATCACGCTCAACGTCTTTTTTCAGGTCAACCCGGCCAAACGCCCAGCTTTTCTCAGTCTGCTCAACACTATGGTGCAGGAATCCAATAAAGAAACCGGCTGCTCTTTTTACCAGCTTTGGCAATGCCAGAACGATGAAAACAGCTATGCGCTGATCGAAAACTGGGACGATAAGGCGGCGCTTTCGGCACACCAGAAAACGCCGCATTGGATCGCCTTTAACGATGCCGTCAACGGGTATTTGACCCATGATTACGATGAGCACCATTACACGGAAATCGCTCGCTAACATCGCGTGAACCGGCCCAATGCGGGCCGGTTTCATCCCCCTGTTTCATCGGACAAACCCCGTGCAGGACAAACCGCTAACCAATTGTCGAATTTACTAAAATCTGTTAAATTGATCACAAAATCACGGTGGAGAAACCACGATGAAATTGGCGATATACAGTACCAAACAGTATGACCGTAAATACCTCGAACTGGTGAACCAGCAGTTTGGCTATGAGCTGGAATTCTTCGACTTTTTACTCAGTAAAAAAACCGCCAAAACGGCCGCCGGTTGCAAGGCGGTGTGTATCTTCGTCAACGACGACGGCAGCCGTGAAGTGCTCGAAGAACTGGCGGCGCTGGGCGTCGAAATTCTCGCCCTGCGCTGCGCCGGTTTTAATAACGTCGATCTGGACGCCGCCAAAGAACTGGGCATCAAGGTGGTGCGCGTGCCGGCCTACTCGCCGGAGGCCGTGGCGGAACACGCGGTAGGCATGATGATGTGCCTGAATCGCCGTATTCACCGCGCTTATCAGCGTACCCGTGACGCCAACTTCTCGCTGGAAGGGCTGATCGGTTTTAACATGCACAATCGCACCGCCGGCGTGATCGGCACCGGTAAAATCGGCGTGGCGACAATGCGCATTCTGAAAGGCTTCGGCATGAAGCTGCTGGCCTACGATCCGTTTCCGAGCGAACAGGCGCTGGAACTGGGCGTGGAGTATGTCGATCTGAAGACGCTGTACGCGCAATCCGACGTGATCACCCTGCACTGCCCGCTGACGCCGGAGAACCACCATTTGCTGAATGCCGACGCCTTCGCGATGATGAAAAACGGCGTAATGGTGATCAACACCAGCCGCGGCGCGCTCATCGACTCCACCGCCGCCATCGATGCGCTGAAGCAGCAAAAAATCGGCGCCCTCGGGATGGACGTCTACGAGAACGAACGCGATCTGTTCTTTGAGGACAAGTCTAACGACGTGATTCAGGATGACGTGTTCCGCCGCCTGTCGGCCTGCCACAACGTGCTGTTCACCGGCCATCAGGCTTTCCTGACCGAAGAGGCGTTGACCAGCATTTCCCAAACCACGCTGCAGAACATCAGCCAGTTGGATCGCGGCGAAGCCTGCCCGAACCAGTTGAACGCCTGAGCGTAACCTCGGGGCGCCCTTGCGGCGCCCTGTATATTTGAGAGAACGCGATGAGAAAAACCACGGTGGCCGCCCTTGCGGCGCTGGCCTTAGCGGGGTGCAGCATGAAACCACACACGGCCGTCACGCCAGGCGATCTGCTGCATCACAACTTCGTGTTGCAAAGCGTGGATGGCGACACGGCAAAATCACCGGCGGGCGGCGGCCTGCTCAATCTGGAGTTCGGCGAGAACCTGCATGTCTCCGGCACGATGTGCAACCGCTTTTTCGGTCAGGGGCAATTACGCGACGGCGTGCTGACGGTGAAATCGCTGGCCACGACGCGCAAGCTGTGCCCTGATGAGCAGCGCAACCGCTGGGATCGGGTGATCGGCACCGTGCTGGAAAACGGCGCCGAAGTGACGCTAAACGCACAGCAGCTGACGCTCACCGGCAGCGGCCACACGCTTATTTATACCCTGCGCGATTGGGTGTATTGATCCTGCAGGCCAGGCGCCGGGGCTTACCCGGCGCAGCTGCCCAGGGCCAGCGTGCGCTCTTCGCACTGCTTGCCGTTCGGCATCTGGCACATGCGCAGCGCTTCACCGTTCAAATTGTGCGCGATGGTGGTAACGCCACCGACCGCCGCGCAACCGGTGCTGGTCTGCAACGTATTGATTCTGGCACTGTTGCCCTGCTGTACTGGCTCTTCGTTATTGCTGCTGCAGGCGGCTAAAAGCAGCACGGCGCTGGCAAGCAGCCATTTTGATGTCGTCATTATCCCACTCCTGAACCCGGAACTGCGCTGTGTAAAATCGCCATTGCTGATAACGCGCGTCACTTGGCGGACACGTTTCGCTATCTTTGATGCAAACTTGTTTAATCTAGCTCGATATATAAATAATGAAAATATATTCCAGCCATTATTTGTCGTTTTTTTGCGCCGGCCGGACATTTATTTTGTTTGCAGAATATTTCCGTGACGGCGCCACTCGCTGCCAGGCGCTGGCCGCACGCAAAAAGTGATAACGTCACCGCTGCCATCGAGGAAGTTTTTCCCGCGACATTGGTATTAATTATCTTCGCGTGCTTTCATTGCGGCGGCGCATTTTTTGCTACCGGAGAGAACGATATTTGCGTCTATGCTGGCGGCGCTAAGTAATTAGCATTCCACTATTTTCAGTGAATGATAACTGAATTCTTCAACCGGCGCGACTTGCTGTCACGCCGGCCTTTTTTTACATTAAAATAACACTCAGTGCACCGAGGCTTTCGACAGTAAATTAATCACCAGCACGCCGGCAATAATTAATCCCATGCCGACGATCGCCGGCCAATCCAATTTTTGCTGATAAACGAACACTGCGGCGACCGACACCAGCACGATGCCCATGCCCGACCAAATCGCATACACGATGCCCAGCGGCATGCTTTTGACCACCATCGACAGCCCCCAAAACGCCACGCCGTAGCCCAGCACCACCAGCAGCGACGGCCACAGGCGGGTAAAGCCCTCAGAGGCTTTCAACATGGTGGTGGCGATCACTTCCGCGACTATCGCCATCGTCAAATACATAAATGCGCTCATGGTTTTCTTCTGTCAATTTGCCGATGCGCAATTATGACGCGCCGGAAATAAATTGTCTTTAAACGGTGAAAACAATTTATTGCCCCGGCCCCTAATCGGCGAGGAAATACGCCTTTGACGATTTATCACCCGCCACACAAACACGATAAAGCCACGTTCGCCCCCTCTGTTAGACTTTTTTCCATTACTGCGAAAGTGCGCTTTCGCGGCTTTGTGAGCAATGAAAAGGTAACGCCGATGATAACTACAGATGGTAATAATGCAGTCGCTTCCGTGGCCTATCGCACCAACGAAGTGATTGCCATCTACCCTATCACGCCAAGCTCCACCATGGCGGAGCAGGCGGACGCCTGGTCCGGCGATGGCCGGCAAAACATCTGGGGCGATATCCCCCGGGTGGTGGAAATGCAGTCGGAAGGCGGCGCGATCGCCACCGTGCACGGCGCCTTACAAACCGGCGCGCTGTCGACCTCGTTCACTTCATCGCAGGGTCTGCTGCTGATGATCCCCACGCTGTACAAACTGGCCGGCGAGCTGACGCCGTTCGTGCTGCACGTCGCCGCACGCACCGTGGCCACGCATGCGCTGTCCATCTTCGGCGACCATTCGGACGTGATGGCGGTGCGCCAAACCGGCTGCGCCATGCTGTGCGCCGGCAGCGTGCAGGAGGCGCAGGACTTCGCGCTGATCTCACAGACCGCCACCCTCAACGCGCGCGTGCCGTTTATCCATTTCTTCGACGGTTTCCGCACCTCGCACGAGATCAACAAGATTGTGCCTCTCAGCGACGATACGCTGCGGCAAATGCTGCCGCAGACGGCGATCGACGCCCACCGCAGCCGGGCGCTGTCGCCGGATCATCCGGTGGTGCGCGGCACTTCCGCCAACCCGGACACCTATTTCCAGTCGCGCGAAGCCACCAACCCGTGGTATGACGCCACCGGCCAACACGTGATCGACGCCATGGAAGCCTTCGCCGCCCTCACCGGCCGCCACTATCGGCCGTTCGACTATTACGGCCACCCGCAGGCCGAACGCGTGGTGGTGGTGATGGGCTCCGCCGCCGGCACCTGCGAAGAAGTGATCGACACCCTGCTGACCCGCGGCGAGAAAGTCGGCGTGCTGAAGGTGCGGCTGTTCCGGCCGTTCTCCGCCCAGCATCTGCTCGGCGCGCTGCCGGACAGCGTGCGCAGCGTCGCGGTGCTCGATCGCACCAAAGAACCGGGCGCGCTGGCCGAGCCGCTGTATCTGGACGTGATGACCGCGCTGGCGGAAGCCTACAGCCGAGGCGAGCGCGTCACGCTGCCGCGGGTCATCGGCGGCCGTTACGGCCTGTCATCGAAAGAGTTCGGCCCGGACTGTGCGCTGGCGGTGTTCCGTGAGCTGGCCCAGCCGCAGCCGCGCCCGCGCTTTACCGTCGGCATCTTCGATGATGTCACCGGGCTTTCACTGCCGCTGAGCGACGAAGTCCTGCCGCAGCGCGCCTCGCTGGAAGCGCTGTTCTACGGTTTGGGCAGCGACGGTTCGGTCTCGGCCACCAAGAACAACATCAAAATCATCGGCAACGCCACGCCGCTGTATGCGCAGGGCTATTTCGTCTACGACTCCAAAAAGGCCGGCGGCCTGACGGTGTCGCATCTGCGCGTCAGCGAGCAGCCGATCAATTCGGCCTATCTGGTCAGCCAGGCGGATTTCGTCGGCTGCCACCAGCTGCAGTTTATCGATAAGTACCAGATGGTTGAACGCCTGAAGCCCGGCGGCACCTTCCTGCTCAATACCCCTTACGGCGCCGATGAGGTCTGGTCGCGCCTGCCGCAGGAGGTTCAGGCGTTGTTGTACCAACGCCAGGCGCGTTTCTATATCATCAACGCCGCCAAGCTGGCGCGCGAATGCCGGCTCGGCGCGCGCATCAACACCGTGATGCAGATGGCGTTCTTCCATCTGACGCAGATCCTGCCGAGCGACGTGGCGCTGCAACAGCTGCAGGACGCCATCGCCCGCAGCTACAGCAGCAAGGGCCAAGAAATCGTCGAGCGCAACTGGCAGGCGCTGGGCGCCACCCGCGGTGCACTGATTGAAATTCCGCTGCAGCCGGTCGACGACAGCAGCCCGATGCGCCCGCCGGTGGTCTCGGACGCCGCGCCGGACTTCGTCAAAACCGTTACCGCCGCGATGCTGGCCGGGCTGGGCGATGCGCTGCCGGTTTCCGCCTTCCCGCCGGACGGCACCTGGCCGGTGGGCACCACCCAGTGGGAAAAGCGCAACATCGCCGAAGCGATCCCGATCTGGCAGCCCGACCTGTGCACCCAGTGCAACCACTGCGTCGCCGCCTGCCCGCACTCCGCCATTCGCGCCAAAGTGGTTCAGCCGGCGGAGATGGAACACGCCCCCGCCTCTCTGCAGTCTCTGGATGTCAAAGCGCGCGATATGCGCGGCCAGAAATACGTACTGCAAGTGGCGCCGGAAGATTGCACCGGCTGTAACCTGTGCGTCGAGGTCTGCCCGGCGAAAGATCGCCAGAACCCGGAGATCAAAGCCATCAACATGGCGTCGCGCCTCGATAATCTGACGGCGGAAAAAGACAACTACGACTTCTTCCTGCAGCTGCCGGAAATCGATCCGGCGCAGCTGGAGCGCATCGACATTCGCACCTCGCAGCTGATCACGCCGCTGTTCGAATACTCCGGCGCCTGCTCCGGCTGCGGCGAAACGCCGTACATCAAGCTGCTGACCCAGCTCTATGGCGACCGTTTGCTGATCGCCAACGCCACCGGCTGTTCCTCGATCTACGGCGGCAATCTGCCGACCACGCCTTACACCACCAATGCCGAAGGGCGCGGGCCGGCGTGGGCCAACTCGCTGTTCGAAGACAACGCCGAATTCGGCCTGGGCTTCCGTCTGACGGTCGATCAACATCGCGCACGGGTGCTGCGCCTGCTGAACTCGCTGGCGCCGCAGCTGCCGGAGCAGTTGGTCAATGCCTTGCAGATGGACGACGTGGCGCCGGAGCCGCGCCGGAAGCAAATCGCCGAACTGCGCACGCTGTTGGCGAGTTTCGAAGGTGAAGACGCACGCCAGCTGGCGGCCGATGCCGATTACCTGGTGGATAAATCCATCTGGCTGATCGGCGGGGACGGTTGGGCCTACGACATCGGCTTCGGCGGTTTGGATCACGTGCTCAGCCTGACGGAGAACGTCAACGTGCTGGTGCTCGACACTCAGTGCTACTCCAACACCGGCGGCCAGCAGTCGAAAGCCACGCCGCTGGGCGCGGTGACCAAGTTCGGCGAGCACGGCAAGCGCAAGGCGCGCAAGGATCTGGGCGTCAGCATGATGATGTACGGCCATGTCTACGTCGCGCAGATCTCGCTGGGGGCGCAGCTTAACCAGACGGTGAAAGCGATTCAGGAAGCCGAGGCCTATCCGGGGCCGTCGCTGATCATCGCCTATAGCCCGTGCGAAGAGCACGGCTACGATCTGGCGCTCAGCCACGATCAGATGAAACAGCTGACCGCCACCGGCTTCTGGCCGCTGTACCGCTTCGATCCACGCCGCAGCGCCGAGGGCAAGGCCGCATTGGCGCTGGATTCGCGGCCGCCGAACAGCAGCCTGGCTGAAACGTTGCTGAACGAGCAGCGTTTCCGTCGCCTAAACGCGCAGCAGCCGGAGGTGGCCAGCGCGCTGTATCAGGCCGCCGAGAAAGAGCTGAAGGAGAAATACGATTTCCTCAGCCTGCTGGCCGGCAAGGCGGAAAAGTCCGCCGCTGAGTAACCCCTGTCAGGGCGCGAGCGATTCGCGCCCTGTTCTTTTACTACCGCCGGCGTAAATCGCAGCAACAAAACCTGCTGGCATTCCGGCGCGCAATCCGTACCATACAGGCCTCGCGTCGGGCGCATGGAAGCAGGATGATGAATAATGATCAAAATTGGCCGGTTGAATGGTAAACTCGCGGTCTACAACCCCATGCCCCTAGTGCCCCCCATTGAGAATGAGCACGATTTAAATGTCAGAAAAGCAATCCGTTAGCCAAAAAGAGCAGTACAACCTGAACAAATTGCAAAAGCGCCTGCGCCGCAACGTGGGCGAAGCGATCGCCGATTTCAATATGATTGAAGAAGGCGACCGCATCATGGTCTGTCTGTCCGGCGGCAAAGACAGCTACACCATGCTGGAGATCCTGCGCAATCTGCAGCAAAGCGCGCCGGTCAACTTCTCGCTGGTGGCGGTGAACCTCGATCAGAAACAGCCCGGCTTCCCGGAGCATATTCTTCCCGCCTATCTGGAAAGCCTGGGGGTGGAATACAAGATCGTCGAAGAAAACACCTACAGCATCGTTAAAGACAAGATCCCGGAAGGGAAAACCACTTGTTCACTGTGTTCGCGCCTGCGCCGCGGCATTCTGTACCGCACCGCCACCGAACTGGGCGCCACCAAGATCGCATTGGGCCACCACCGCGACGACATTCTGCAGACGCTGTTCCTCAACATGTTCTACGGCGGCAAGATGAAAGGCATGCCGCCCAAGCTGATGAGCGACGACGGCAAACACGTGGTCATCCGCCCGCTGGCCTATTGCCGCGAGAAAGACATCGAGCGTTTCTCGATTGCCAAAGCCTTCCCGATCATTCCATGCAACCTGTGCGGCTCGCAGCCTAATTTGCAGCGCCAGGTGATCGGCGACATGCTGCGCGACTGGGACAAGCGTTACCCAGGCCGGTTGGAAACCATGTTCAGCGCCATGCAGAACGTGGTGCCTTCGCACCTGAGCGATATCAACCTGTTCGATTTCAAAGGCATTCACCACGGCAGCGCCGTGGTGGACGGCGGCGATTTGGCCTTCGATCGCGAAGACATCCCGATGCAGCCGGTCGGCTGGCAGCCGGAAGACTCGGACGACGCGGCGCCTGCGCCAGAGCGTTTGAACGTGCTGGAAATCAAATAAGCCCCCTCGCCGCTTGCCATCCTGCGAGCGGCGACATTTCCCTTTCCCGACGATCTCGATCCTGTTCACAGTTTGCGCAAAATTTGCTGGGCAGTGCCGTTTTTACCCTATACTGTTTATTTATACAGTCATATGGAGATCGCGCAATGAATATCACCCCCTGCCTGTCCCACGTCTCGCTGGGCTCCAACGATTTCGAGGCCGCCGCCGCCTTTTACGATCGTGCGCTGGCCGCTTTGGGTTGCCGACGGGTGCTGGAGCATCCCGGCGCCATTGGTTACGGCCGCGACTACCCGGAGTTTTGGCTACAGGTGCCGATCGACGGCCGGCCGGCCTCACCCGGCAACGGCACGCACGTCGGTTTTTTCGCCACCAGCAAGCAACAGGTGGATGAATTCCATCGCCAGGCGCTGCTGGCCGGCGCCGTCGATGAAGGCGCGCCCGGTTCGCGGCCGCATTACGGCGAGGCTTACTACGGCTGCTTTGTTCGGGATTTGGATGGGCACAAGATTGAAGCCAGCTTCTGGGATGAAAGCGCGGCCTGAAGAAGAAAGGAAGCCGAATAAAAAAATGCCGGTGATTAAACCGGCATTGTACGAATCAAATGTGCTATGCAGTAATTCAAAAATAAGAAAGTAAGACAATTATGGAGCGCAACGCCCATCGCTTGACGTTGCATTCACCTGCGAGAGAGATCATGCCCCATTTCCCCCGGCTAAATGTTGATATTGCTCAATGTTAACCGGGTTTTCGTCATTTTTGCCTACAGCCAGCGGCTGCGCTTCAACCACCAGGCGACGCCAAGCACCAATCCGACCAGCATCAGGCAAAATGCCGCGAAACCGAAAGGATTACCGCCGCCCGGAATACCGCCAAGGTTGACCCCGAACAGCCCGGTCAGGAAAGTGGTGGGCAGAAATACCATCGCCAACAATGACATGGTGTAAGTGCGGCGGTTCATCGCGTCGGCCATCACCGTGGTGATTTCGTCGGACAAGATGGCGGTGCGTGCAATGCTGCCGTCCAGATCGTCCAATCCCCGTCCCAGGCGATCGGCGATATCCTGCATGCGGCGGCGATCGTCGTCGCTCATCCACGGCAGGCGGTCGCTGGCCAGCCGCGCGAAGACGTCGCGCTGCGGCGCCATGTAACGGCGCAGCACGATCAGCTGTTTACGGATCAGCGCCAGTTGGCCGCGCTCCGGCACCTGCTGCTCCAGCAAGGCGTCCTCCAGATCGATAATCTTGTCGTGCAGATCCTCGATAAATTCGCTGGTGTGATCGGTCAACGCATCGGAAATTTCCACCAGCCAGCTGCCGCTGTTGGTCGGCCCAGCGCCGCTTTGCAAATCGTTCACCACCTGATCGATGGAATACACCTTGCGGTGCCGGGTGGAGATAATCAGCTTGTCGGTGATATATACGCGGATGGTGACCAGCTGATCCGGCCGGGAATTAGCGTTAAAGTTGATGCTGCGCAGGGTGATCATGGTGCCTTCGCCCTGGCGGCTGACGCGCGGCCGTGAGCTTTCGCCGGAGAGTGCTTCGCGCACCGAGTCCGGCAGCAGCGGCGTGGTACTCAGCCATTCAGCGCTGGCCGGGTGCGCGTAATCAAGATGCAGCCAGCACGGCGCGTCGCAGGTGATCTTGTCATCCTGTTCGATCGGCGTGACGCCCCCCTTGCCGTCGAGCTGGTAGGCGTAAACCGCATCGGCGACCTGCAGCTCGCTCCCCTCAATCACATCCATTCATTTATCCCCTCAGTCTTGCTTATGTTGCTGAGTCTAGCGTTAACGTCTTGGAGATCAAAGGCCAAGCTGTAACGCCAGTTTTCTCGTTGTCCCATAAACGTGTTCTATACTTCTGCCGCAAGGAACGCCAGACAGCCCGAGAGGAGACTCGCATGTTACAAATCAGCACCGCAGATATCTTGAAAGTCGTCTTACCGACCGTCATTACGCTGTTTATCGCCGTGATCAAAACCCCTTTTCGCATTCGGCGGGAAAAACACGATAAGCTGCTCAAACTGCTCGAGTCTGTCGAGAAACCCCACGCCGCCCCCATTTGCCTGCTGCAGTTTCGAGACTATATGGGAAATAAAACCATCAGGCTGACGGCATTGCGGCTACTGCTGGCGCTGCCGGACAGCGTGACCGCGCTGGAACGTTATCGCTTCACCGGTGGCCGCCAGCAAATCCTGCGCGCCACGTCCGCAGGCTTCGTTTTGCGGCCAAACGCCGATAGCAAGTTCAAACGTTTTTTGCTTTCCGGCCGTTATTTCTTGCTGTACCTGCTGTTCGTCATGCTGCTGGTGCTATTGCTGGCACTGGCGCAATGGGGGCTGCGTGGGGTAGAAATCACCACCACGTCGATCACCTATCTGCCCGGTGCGCGCATCGGCGACGGCTGGCAACTGCTGTTCCTCGGCTTATTGTTTACTATCATTATGCTTAGCCTGGTATTCATGATTTTCAGGCAGTTGATGCTGGCGGGCAATCTCAGCTCGGAAAGCGCCTTTTATCGTTACTATCAACAGGCGCGTGAGGAACAACGATGTCGGGAACTCCTAAGACAAATGCGCGATGTTCTGTGCCGTATCTGATGGGGATGCGCCGCTTGTTTCGCCGCGCGATAGCGACGCTGCTGTTCGCCGGGCAAACGGCCTATGCGCAGCCGACGCTGGAGCGCATCGCCGTTCCGTTTCGCGTAGCGACGGCGGCGGGCGATTTTTCTTACTATGTCGCCCATGAGCACCGCCCCCAGCCGCGTACCGCGCTGGTGGTGATGCACGGGCATCCACGCGACGCCGCCAAGACGTTGCAAGCGGCGATCGATGCCGCGCAGGGAGCGGGAGGCAACAGCTTGCTGGTCGCCCCGCTGTTCCAGGTGCCGGTAAAACTCGCCGTCCACTGCCATTCCGCCGGTCTACCCCAGCCGCAAGACGGTGACGCTCTCTGGCGCTGCGGCTCGTGGATCGCAGGCGATTTGGATAATAGCGGGAAAACCGGCTCGTTCAACGCCATGGATAACCTGCTGGCCGATCTGAAACGGCGTTGGCCGTCGCTGCAGTCGATAACCGTGGCCGGTTTTTCCGCCGGCGCCCAGTTCGTGCAACATTATGTCGGCTTTGCTCAACCGCCAAGCGGAGTGCGTCTGCGCTATGTGGTGGCCGATCCCGGCAGCTGGCTCTATTTTGATCGTCTGCGCCCTCTGCCCACAAGCTGGGGAAGCTGCGGCAGTGAGAAAACCTGCCGCTTCCGCTGGCAAACGCTGGACGCCGGCCGCTGTCCGCAGGCCAATCGCTGGAAATTCGGTCTGGAAGCGCTTCCCGCTCACCTGCAGCGCGCCGCAGACGCGGCTCGCCGGCGCTATGCTGCGGCCGATATCACCTATCTGGCCGCCGCCGATGATACCGGCACGACGCCGGGCGCCTACTATCGGATACTCGACAAATCCTGCGCCGCCCAGCTGCAGGGCCCCTATCGATTGCAGCGCGCCCTGGCCTACGCCGACTACGATCGGCGTTACCTGGCGCCCCAGAAGCCGCATCGGTTAACGATCGTTCCCGGCTGCGGGCACAATGTCGCCTGCGTCTTTCCCGCCCCGACGGCCAGGCAGGCGCTTTTCCCCATTAATGCAGACTAATAATAACGGCAATGAAATAAACCCTTGCCGATAAATCGGACAATATCGCCGATAAAGCGCTGGCAATAGCGTTATTATTATGACTTAACATATTGCTATCAATTTTAATTCAAAATGATAATAATAAATCAACACAAAGCTGTTTCAGCGCAAATTTTAGGGGCATATACTTTTCTCACTACGAGGAGGTAGTTATGTTACGCGACCATTTAAAAATAAACGCCAGCGATACGCTGGAAAAAATCAGCAATATCCATTTGCAAAACCAGGGCCAGGAAGAGATCAGTGAGTTCGTGGTGAAAAACGCCGCCGGCTTGCAGATTGGCAAGGTCTCCGTCCACGATCGTTTCAGCACTCGTCGCTCTTACCCCACCAGCTACCGCATCACCCAAACCGACATGAGTGGCCGTGTGGTGGTGGATGCCATGCGGGACTGTCTATAAGCGTAACCACTCGCTGAAATAGCGAAACAATAATGTGATGATGGCAACCCTGTTTATTATTAAACGGGGTTTATCGCGTGGAAAAATTAATTACCTTCGTTGTTGCAGCGTCGAGAAAATAAAGCCCCCGCATTAGACGGGGGCGATCAATAAATCGACTCAGTGTTTGATGATATACATCGTTTGACTATAGGCCACGTCTTCCGGATTGGTGATCGGGTAGCCTTTTACCCACGGTTTGATCAGGCGGCCATTGGTGTATTGGTAAATCGGCGCGATCGGCGCCTGATCGGCAATGATCTGTTCCATTTTGTTGTAATCGGCGGTCACCGCCGCCGGATTGGTTTCCCGCCCCGCCTGCGCCAGCAGCTTGTCGTAGTCCGCGTTCTTGAACTTGGCGATGTTGCCGCTGTGGGTGGAGGTCAGCAGCGACAGGAAGGTCGACGCCTCGTTATAGTCACCCACCCAGGAGGCGCGGATCACATCGAAATTGCCGGTGTTGCGGCTGTCGATATAGGTTTTCCACTCCTGATTCTGCAGCTTGACGTCAATACCGAGCTTTTTCTTCCACATCGAGGCCACGGCGATGGCGATCTTCTGGTGGCTTTCCGAGGTGTTATACAGCAGCGTCAGTTTCAGCGGGTTGTTCGGGCCGTAACCGGCCGCCTGCAGCAACGCCTTGGCCTGTGCATCCAACTCCGCCTGTGATTGCTGTTGCAGCAAGCTCGCTTCCGGTTTGAACCCGGCGGTCACATCCGGCGTGAAGTGATAGGCCGGTTTTTCGCCGGTGCCCAGCACTTTTTCCGCGATAATCTTGCGATCGATGGCGTAGGACAAAGCCTGGCGCACCCGCACGTCGTTGGTTGGCGCGCGCAGGGTGTTGAACGCGTAGTAATAGGTGCCCAGTTGATCCGGCGTGTGCACCTGCCCCGGAATGTCTTTCAGCAGCTTCTGATACATGTTTTTCGGGAAGGATTCGGTGATGTCGATGTCACCCGCCAGGTAACGCTTGGTGGCGTTAGATTCCTGGTTGATCGGCACGAAGGTCACTTTAGTCAGCACGGTACGCGCATGATCCCAGTAATGGTCGTTAGGCGTCAGCACCAGCTTCTCGTTCACCACCCGCTCCTGCAGCTTGAACGCGCCGTTGCCCACCAGATTGCCGACCTTGGTCCAATCATTGCCGTATTTTTCCACCACCGTCTTATTGACCGGGAACAGGCTGAAGTTGGCCGTCAGGCTGACGAAGTACGGCACCGGTTTGTCCAGCTGCACTTTAAGCGTGTAGTCGTCCGGCGCCGACACGCCTAAACGATCGGCCGGCAATTTGCCGCTGATGATCTGCTCGGCGTTCTGGATCCCCGCCAGCTGCGCGAACCAGGCGAACGGCGACAGGTTTTTCGGCTCTACCAGCCGCTGCCAGCTGTAAACGAAATCCTTCGCCGTGACAGGGTCACCGTTTGACCACCGCGCGTCTTTGCGCAGATGGAAGATATAAGTCTGGTTGTCGCTGGTCTGCCAACGCGTGGCGACGCCGGGGATCACTTTACCGCTGGCGTCCTGATTGACCAGCCCTTCGAACAAATCGCGCGCCAGCTGAGCCTCCGGCAAGCCTACCGCTTTGATCGGATCGAGCGAGGCCGGTTCGTCTTTAATGTGGCGCACGATTTCCTGTTTGGCCGCCAACGCGGTGCCCGGGGGAACCTGCGCCGCCATAGCGCTGCTCATACAGGCGCCGATCGCCGCCGCGCAAAGCGCCAAACGAAAACCCCGTTGCATTCTTCTTCCCGTCATTATGATTTTCCCCCGTTAACCATCTGAATTTTTTATCATATAGCACAAGATCCATCCGGCCTAGAGCCCGCGGTCGAGAAGTTGCAAAAAGTGCGATTCAGGCGATAAAAAACCCGTGCGGCGCAGGGCGGCACGGGCGGTGTTTGCAGCGGCGACCGTCAGTCGTACAGGTGGATGCTGTTGATGCGGTAGCTGAACTCTTCGCCCTCTTCTTCATCGAACACGGTGAAAAAACCTTTCTCGGCCAGCGGACGAGCCGAGATATCGGTTTTTTGCAGCTGGCGCGCGTCGGCGTCGTCATAACCGTAGTCGAGGTAGAAGGCATCTTTCTGGTAATCGATATGCAGGGTGAACGGATAGTTCGATTCGTCACCGCGCCCGTCGTCGTTTTTCACCACGCCGAACCATTCCCCCTGGCGGATCTGGTTTTCAGCGTCCACGCCGCACAGCAGCGTGATGGTGTCATTTTCATTTTCGCTATAGCTGGCGATGATTCTGGCTACTGGCATGTTAAATCCTCTTGCGGGTGATTGGCTTAGCACTGCCGTTAGTATAACAATAGCGTCAGGCCAGGTGCGGTTTAATTGGCGTTTTCACCGCAGCGGCCTCACAGATCGCGCAAACGCCGCACAATTGCGATGGGAAAGATGTCTCAAAGCGTAATACACTGAATAAAATGACAATGACTCTCGACCTTTCATCCAGGGACAACACCATGACCGAACATCGACCACGCAGTGAACGTGGCCAGTTGGCCATCGCAGGAGAGAACTACGGCAGCTCGCTGCTGGGCGCGCCGCTGCTCTATTTCCCGGCGGCGAACGGCGGCCCGCAGACCGGGCTGATCATCGCCGGCACCCACGGCGATGAGAGCGCCGCCATCGTGACCCTGTCCTGCGCGCTGCGCAGCATCGCCCCCGAGCAGTTGCGCCACCACGTGGTGCTGGCGGTCAACCCCGACGGCTGTCAGCTGGGGCTGCGCGCCAATGCCAACGGCGTCGATCTGAACCGCAACTTCCCGGCCGCCAACTGGCGCTCCGGCGACACCGTCTACCGTTGGAACAGCGCGGCGCCGGTGCGCGACGTCAAACTCTCCACCGGCGGGCGCCCCGGTTCCGAACCGGAAACCCAGGCGCTGTGTCACCTGATCCATCGCCTGAAGCCGCACTGGGTGGTGTCGTTCCACGAGCCGCTGGCCTGCATCGAAGATCCCGCCAGTTCGCGGCTCGGCGTTTGGCTGTCGCACAAGTTCGAGCTGCCGCTGGTGACCAGCGTCGGTTATGAAACGCCCGGCTCGTTCGGCAGCTGGTGCGCGGATCTGTCGCTGCCGTGCATCACCGCCGAATTCCCGCCGATCTCCGCCGATGCCGCCAGCGAGCGTTACATCGACGCGATGACCGAGCTGTTGACCTACCCGAATTAATCCCTACGGGGCGATATCGACGATCGCCCCGCATTCGAACGCCAGGCCCGGTTCGGCGTCCCGCGCCAGCCAGGTCGGGCCGTCCAGATCGACGAAGCGCGCCGCCGGCGCCAGCGGCAAGGCAGCGGATATCGCCCGCGACGTACACAACATGCAGCCGAGCATGATGGCGAACCCTTGTTCGCGCGCGGCCTGCGCCAGCGCCAACGCCTCGGTCAAGCCGCCGGTTTTGTCCAATTTGATGTTGACCATCTGATAGCGCTGCGCCAACTGCGGCAGATCGGCGCGGGTGTGGCAGCTTTCATCGGCGCAGATCGGCAGCGGATGAATAAAGTGCTCCAACGCGGCGTCGTCACCGGCCGGCAACGGTTGCTCCAGCATCGCCACGCCGAGATCGGCCAGCAGCTGGCAGCGCGCCGCCAGCCCTTCCGCCTGCCATGACTCATTGGCGTCGACGATCAGCGTCGTCTGCGGCACCGCGGCGCGGATCGCCACCAGCCGCTCGCTGATATAGTGATCGTCGAGTTTGATCTTCAGCAGTGTGGCGCCCTGCCGCTCCAGCTCGCGCGCGGCGAAGGCCATCGCTTCCGGCGTGCCAATGCTGACGGTCTGCGCCATGCGGATCTGCGCCGGCGCCGTCACGCCGCTGCGCTGCCACAGGCTCTGCCCGTGCAGCCTGCACTCCAGATCCCACAGCGCCGAATCCAGCGCGTTGCGGGCCGCGCCCGCCGGCATCTGCGTCAGCAACTGCTCGCGGGTGATGCCCCGCGCGATCGCCGGCGCCATCTCTGCCAGCTGCGCCATCACCGATTCCTCGCTCTCGCCGTAGCGCGGATACGGCGTGCATTCACCGGTGCCGCGCACGCCCTGCTGTTCGATTTCGACCACCACCACCCGGGCTTCGGTGCGGCTGCCGCGCGCAATCACGAAGGCGGTATGCAGCGGCCAGGCTTCCGGGTAAAAACGCATGTCTCTCATAACGGCTCCTGAGCGAAAACTGCGCATTCAGCCAGGCTGATGCGCCGGTGATGTTTTATAGAACAGTCTAATATATACAACTATTTAGCAAACTTTGATATCCAATCCGTCCCGGTTGTCATAAACTGGCGCCAGGGTGTGAACCTGATGTTAACTGCCGTTGTCGGCGCACCGTTTCATCAGGTTCATACCCTTTGTATAAACACCTGTAAAAGGAATCTAGCAATGACTCAGACAGTACATTTTCAAGGCAATCCGGTCGGCGTAGCGGGCAAGCTGCCACAGCAGGGCGAACAGGCCAAGGCCTTCTCGCTGGTTGCCAAAGACCTGTCAGACGTGGCGCTGAGCAGCTTCGCGGGTAAACGCAAAGTCCTGAACATCTTCCCAAGCATCGATACCGGCGTCTGCGCGACGTCGGTGCGTAAATTCAACCAGCTGGCCAGCGGCCTGGATAACACCGTGGTGCTGTGCATCTCCGCCGATCTCCCGTTCGCGCAGTCTCGTTTCTGCGGCGCGGAAGGCCTGAGCAACGTGGTCACCCTGTCCACCCTGCGCGGCGCCGAGTTCAAGCAGGCGTACGGCGTCGAAATCACCGAAGGCCCATTGGCGGGCCTGACCGCGCGCGCGGTCGTGGTGCTGGATGGCCAGGACAACGTACTGTACAGCGAGCTGGTGAACGAAATCACCACCGAGCCGGACTACGACGCGGCGCTGGCTGCGCTGAAATAACAAAGCCGGCGAACGCCGGCTTTGGAAACACGCTAAAGGCGCCGCAAGGCGCCTTTTTTATTCTTCGCCCTCAGCGCCGCCTTTGCGGCTGCTCAGGCCATACTCGCGCAGCTTGTTGGCGATGGCGGTATGGGAAACGCCCAGTCGCTTCGCCAGCTTGCGGGTGCTGGGATAGGTGCGATACAGGCGCGTCAGCACCGAGCGCTCGAAACGTTTGCTGATGTCGTCCAGCGAGCCGTCCAGCACCTCGTCGCCCAACGACATCTCCACCTCGAACTCCGGCAACACGATGTCCTGCGGCCGCAGCTCGTAGCCTTCGGTTTGCGTCAGCGCGCGGTAGATGGCGTTTTTCAGCTGACGCACGTTGCCCGGCCAGCCGTATTTGCTGAGGAAGCCGCCCAGATCGCTCGCCAGCTTGGGCCGCGCTACGCCCTGTTCATCGGCGAAGCGCGCCACGAACAGTTCGGTCAGCGGCATGATGTCCTGCGGACGTTCGCGCAGCGGCGGGATGGTGATGGTCAGCACGTTGAGGCGATAATAGAGGTCTTCGCGGAATTCGCCGCGCTGCACCAGCTCGGTGAGGTTTTTCTGGGTGGCGCAGATCACGCGCACGTCGACGTGCACCTCATGCTCCTCACCGACGCGACGGAACGTGCCGTCGTTGAGGAAACGCAGCAGTTTGGTCTGCATGCGCGGCGACATTTCGCCGATCTCATCCAGCAGCACCGAACCGCCGTTGGCCTGCTCGAAGAAGCCTTTCTTGCCTTCCAGCGCGTTGGGATAAGCGCCCGGCGCATGGCCGAACAGCTCGCTCTCCACCACGTCATCCGGCAGCGCGGCGCAGTTCAGCGCCAGGAACGGCTGTTTGCCGCGCGGGCTGCGTAAATGGCAGGCGCGGGCCAGAATATCCTTGCCGGTGCCGGTATCGCCGACGATCAGCAGCGGCGCATCGAGCATCGCCAGCTTGCGCGCCTGCTCCAGCACATGACGCATCTTGGCGCTCACCGCGACGATGTGGTCGAATTCGGTATCGTCGTTCACCGACAGATTTTGCAGTTGGCGGCCCATGCGCGCGGTGGACTTCAGCATCACCACCGCGCCAACCGCGGCCGGCTGCTGCTGTTGGTCTTCCAGATAAATCGGCGTGATGTCCATCAGGAAGTCCTGGCTGCGGATCACCACCCGCTCGGCGTGCGGCGCCGTATGCTCGCTCTCCAGCCAACGGCTGAAGTTATAGCCGCCGATCAGCGCCCCGGCGGTCTGGTTGCGGATCTTGTCTTCGCTCAGGCTGAACAGCGCCTGCGCCGCCGGGTTGGCCAGCTCGACCTTGCCTTTCATGTCGATCGAGAACACCGGTTCCGGCATCGACTCCAGCAGCGCACGCAGCGCGCGATGCTCGCGTTCGGAAGGCATAAAGCTGACGGTGCGCACGTCGGTTACGCCGGCGATGCGGCGGATCTCCGCCATCAACGCGCGGAAAGTATCGAAATCCAGCTGGGAGAAATTGAGGTAAATGCGGCCGATGGGATCGATTTCGATGCCACGTAAGTCAATGCTGCGCGATACCAAAAGATCGAGTAATTCTCGAGTGAGACCGAGGCGGTCTTCGCAAAATACTTCCAAACGCATCAGTGTTGGCCTTATCTCTGCAGGTGCGGGGATCGTTGACGATGATGATACTCCCTCGTACCGGGCGGTAGAAGCGATCTGTCAGCAAAAGTTGACAGAACTCTGATTTATTGCCGTGGTTGCTGATTTTAAACGCAAGCGGATAACAGCATCGGCGTCATTTTAGCCTACAAACAGAGAGTTATCACAACCAGAATTAATTTTGCAGAGATTTATCACGTAATCACAGGGGGATCGACTGTCGTCAAGTCTCGGTTACGTCCGGCGTCGGCGCCGTTGAGAAAACGGCGCTCCTGAGAGCGCCGTCGCGGGGTTATTTGGCCTTGCCGTCGCTCTTTTTCAGCGTATCTTTCAACTGGCCGATCAGCTGGCTGCGGAAATCGCCAAGCTTCGGTTTTTCCCCTTCCAGCCACGGCAGCGGGCGGCACAGTTCCATCGCCTTGATGCCCAACCGCGCGGTCAACAACCCGGCGCCAATGCCCTGCGCCGCGCGCGCCGACAGCCGCGCCGCCAGATCCTGCGACATCCAGTCCATGCCCACTTCGCGCACCAGTTCGGAGGCGCCGGCGAAGGCGATGTTGAGCAGCACCAGCCGGAACAGACGAATGCGGCTGAAGTAGCCCAACTCGATGCCGTACAGCGCGGCGATGCGGTTAATCAAACGGATGTTGCGCCAGGCAATAAACGCCATATCCACCAGCGCCAACGGGCTGACGGCGATCATCAGCGTCGACTCGGCGGCGGAGCGGCTGATTTCGCGCCGCGCCTGGTTGTCGAGCACCGGCTGCACCAGTTTGGCGTACAGCTCCACCACTTCACGATCGTTTTGCGTTTCATGCAGCGACGCCTGCCAGCGCTGCAGTGCCGGATGCCCCTGATCCAGACCGGCCTGGCGCGCCAGCTTCTCGCAGAATTCGCGCCCTTGCCCCAGCCCGTGGCTGTGCAACAGCTCGCGCGCCACGTCGCGCTCTTCCGCGCGCTGGCGCAGCCGATACAAACGCCGCCACTCGGTGACCACCGAACCGACGCCGGCGAACACGATCAGGCCGCCGGCCACGCCGCCGCCCATGGCGATCCAGTCCTGCTGCACCCAGGCGGTATGCACCCACTGCACGCCCTGCGCCACTACGCTGACGCCGAACAGCGCCAGGCCGGCGGTGACCATTTTGCGCCACAGGCTGCGTTTAGGTTTCAGCGCGGCGTTAATGATGCCTTCGGCGCGCCCTTCTTCCTCTTCCTGCTGCAGCTCCGGCGCCGCCGGAAAGAAGCTTTCCGCCTGTTCGGCATCGAAAGCGACGCCGGCGCGCAACGCCGGCTCCTGCGGCGGCTGCAGCGGCTCGTCAAAATCGATACGCGGTTTGATCGGCTCGCTCATCGCAATTTGTCTCCCAATAAAAACTCCATCACCGCATCCAGACGGATGTGCGGCAACGGGCTGTCCACGCTCATGGCGCGCGGACGAAACTCATCGAAGTGGAACCCCTGGCTCTGCCAGAACGCCGGCCCCGGCAGACGGGCGGGCACCTCGCCGGGGAACACCGTCAGCGGCGCGCCGTCGCTCAGGCGGTTGCCCTTCAGCGCCGGGATACGCTGCCCCTGATGATCGACGATGCCGCTCTCGGTCGCCTGCACCGAGGCCAGGCCGACGCAATCCATGCTGATGCCCTCGAACGCCGCGTTCTGCCACGCCTCTTGCACCAGCTGTTGCAGCAACGACACCAGATTGGCGTGCTGATCGGCGGTGATATGGTCCGCCTTGGTGGCGGCGAACATCAGTTTGTCGATGGTCGGCGAGAACAAGCGGCGAAACAGCGTGCGCTTGCCGTAATGGAAGCTCTGCATCAGCTGGGTCAGCGCCAGACGCATGTCGTTGAACGCCTGCGGGCCGCTGTTGAGCGGCTGCAGGCAGTCAACCAGCACGATTTGCCGATCGAAACGAACGAAGTGTTCTTTGTAGAAGTTTTTGACGATCGACTGGCAGTAATAGTTGAAGCGAGCGCGCAACATGCCGATGTTGGTGTGTTTGTCGGCCTGCGCCAGCTTCGATTCGCCGATAGTGGCCACGTCAGGCCACGGGAAAAACTGCAGCGCCGGCGCGCCGGCCATATCGCCCGGCAGCACGAAACGCCCCGGCTGAATGAAGTGCAGCCCTTCGCTTTTGCAGCGCAGCAGATAATCGGTGTAGGCCTGGGCGATCGCCGCCAGGCGGTTTTCGTCGACCGGCGCCAGCGGATCGCAGGCTTTGCACAGCTCAAGCCAGGGCTTGGCCCATTCGGCGCGTTCGCCCTGCAGCAGCCCGGTCATCTGGCGCGACCAGGCCAGGTAATCCTGCTCGAGCATCGGCAGATCAAGCAACCATTCACCGGGATAATCGACGATCTCCAGGTACAGCGTGGAGGTGTCTTTGAAGTGGCGCAGCAGCGAGTCGTTGGAACGGTAGCGCAACGCCAGCCGGATTTCGCTGACGCCGCGCGTCGGCGTCGGCCAGGCCGGCGGCGTGCCGTACAGCTGCGCCAGCCCTTCGTCATAGGTGAAACGCTGGATGCCGAGATCGCGCTGCGGGATGCGTTTAACGCCCAGCAGGCGCTCTTCGCGCACCGGTGAAAACAGCGGCATGCGCGCGCCGCTGTGCACATGCAGCAGTTGGTTAACGAAGGCGGTGATAAAGGCGGTTTTGCCGCTGCGGCTCAGGCCGGTCACCGCCAGGCGCAGATGGCGATCCATTCCGCGGTTGACCAGCGAGGTTAACTCATTTTGCAGTCGTTTCATTGCTCTCCTTGACGTAACGCCCGAATGCCTTGTTCAGACCTTTACGGAACAGCGGTTCCAACACCAGCGCCAGCACGAAGCGCACCGGTTTGCGGCCGACGGTCTTCAACAGCCAGCCGGCGGCGCCCGCCGGGCCATAGTTCAATAACGCTATGATGATGACTTTAGCCAATGTCTTCAACATTGCCGCCGCTCCTCGTTTAAATCCACCCGTTCTGGCGGTGTTCGCGACATCGATTTTATTCATGACAATGCCCTCCGGCACAAGACGATTAAGATGACCCTCAACGGGATAACGGCGGCGAAGATGCCCGGCCTGCGCAGGCCGGGCATCGCAAGAAGGGTTATAGCTTGCGGAAACGGCTCTGTACGCCGAAGGTGTCGGACGTCACGTAACGCTCGACCTGACGCAATTGCTGTTCGCCGCTGCCCAGCTCATATTCCAGCTGATCGAGCAGCTGGCGCGGCGTTTTCTGATGCTCGCCCTCGAAACGGCTGGCCGGCGCTTCGTCCAACACGAAGACCAGCGCGATATAGGCCACCAGCGTGAAGAAGAACAGCCCAAAGAACAGCGACAGCACCACCATCACGCGGATCAGGCGCACCGGCACGTCGAAATAATGGGCCAAACCGGCGCAGACGCCTTTCACCATGCCTTCTTCGGGTACGCGATAAAGCTTTTTACTGCCCAGCGTATTGCTCATCAGGACTGTCTCCAGTTCGGGTGTTCCGCATCGAGGATCTCTTCCAGCGCCTGAATGCGTTCACGCATGCGTTTGGCGTCTTCCGCCAGCTGCGCCAGGCGCTGCATTTCTTGCTGACTCAGCTGGATGCCGGTCTGTTGCCGATTGCTGTAATGCAGCCAAAGCCAAATCGGCGCGACAAACAGCACGAAAATTGTCAGCGGAATGGCAAGTAATAAAGCACTCATTGTTATTCCTTCTTATCGGGTCCTGGATTGGCGGCCACCTCCGGCGTGTGGCCGCGGTTCGCCTTACTCTGAGCGGTTCATCTTGGCTTTCAGCGCCGCCAGCTGCTCACTGATGGCGTCGTCGGCTTTCAGCTCGGCAAACTCTTGGTCCAGCGACTTCTTTTTACCGATGCTGATGCTTTCCGCTTCGGCTTCCATGTGGTCGATGCGGCGCTCGAACTGTTCGAAACGCGCCATCGCCTCATCCAGCTTGCCGCTGTCGAGCTGACGGCGCACTTCACGGGAAGAAGACGCGGCCTGATGACGCAGCGCCAGCGCCTGCTGCCGCGCGCGGGTTTCGGTCAGCTTGTTTTCCAGCTCGCCGATTTCGCTCTTCATGCGCGCCAGCGTTTCTTCTACGGTCGCCACTTCCTGCGTCAACGTGGCGATCAGATCGGCCACCTTTTGTTTTTCGATCAGCGCCGCGCGGGCCAAGTCTTCTTTATCCTTACGCAGCGCCAGTTCGGCTTTTTCCTGCCAGTCACTTACCTGGCTTTCACCCTGCTCGATGCGGCGCAGCAGCTGTTTCTTTTCCGCCAGCGCGCGCGCCGATGTAGAGCGCACTTCAACCAGCGTGTCTTCCATCTCTTGGATCATTAACCGCACCAGCTTCTGCGGATCTTCCGCCTTGTCCAGCAGGGTGTTGATGTTGGCGTTCACGATGTCGGCAAAACGAGAAAAAATACCCATAATTCACTTCCTCTTGGTTCTGATGGCGTCTGAAGCGCCGCGTTAAGTCGTACAGCTTGCCCAAAGATATAATCAAAACCCGTGCCAACTTTTATATCATTGAAAAACAACAATTCTTTATTTTTGACTCTCCGAGCGCTTGCTGTAGAGTGATTATTTTCACCAAACATTGGCGAATTTCATCATGAACGAACAGCCAGAGAATTTGTTGGGCGAAGCAAACGCCTTCGTCGACGTATTGGAGCAAGTCTCCCAGGTGGCAAAGCTGAACAAACCGGTGCTGGTGATCGGCGAGCGCGGCACCGGCAAGGAGCTGATCGCCCACCGCCTGCACTACCTCTCCAACCGGTGGCAAGGGCCGTTCATCTCGCTCAACTGCGCGGCGCTGAACGAAAATCTGCTGGACTCCGAGCTGTTCGGCCACGAGGCCGGCGCCTTTACCGGCGCGCAGAAACGTCATCTGGGCCGCTTCGAGCGCGCCGACGGCGGCACGCTGTTCCTCGATGAGCTGGCGACCGCGCCGATGCTGGTGCAGGAGAAATTGCTGCGGGTGATCGAATACGGTCAGCTGGAACGCGTGGGCGGCAGCCAGCCGCTGCGGGTGGATGTGCGGTTGGTGTGCGCCACCAACGACGATCTGCCGGCGCTGGCGGCGGCGGGCAAGTTTCGCGCCGATCTGCTGGATCGGCTGGCGTTCGACGTGGTGCAGCTGCCGCCGCTGCGCCAACGCCGGCCCGATATCATGTTGCTGGCCGAGCACTTCGCCATTCAAATGTGCCGCGAGCTGGGGCTGCCGCTGTTTACCGGCTTTACCGAACGCGCCAGGCAGACGTTGCTCGAATATGGCTGGCCGGGCAACGTGCGCGAACTGAAAAACGTGGTGGAACGTTCGGTCTATCGTCACGGCGACAGCGACAGCCCGCTGGATGAGATCGTCATCAACCCGTTTGCGCCGCGCGAGGCCACGCCGGTCGCGCCCATTCCTGAAGACGCCGCCGCGTTGCCGCCGCTGCCGTTGGATTTGAAACACTGGCAGCTCGAGCAGGAGAAGGCGCTTCTCGAAGCGGCGCTGCAGCAAGGCCGGTTCAATCAGCGCAAGGCGGCGCAGCTGCTGGGGCTCACCTACCATCAGCTACGCGGCATGCTGAAAAAACATGCGCTGCTGCAAAACGGCGAAGCGGACGAGGAATAGCGGGCAAAAAAAAAGCCAGCACCCGAGCTGGCTTAAAAAACACTGGAAGCAATGTGAGCAATGTCGTGCCTTCCACATCAGAGCCGCAAACCGCGGCCTTCCGTGAACTGCCAGGCGATGATAATAGTTATCAGTATCGTCTGTAAAGCACTTTGTTGAGAATTTTTCTCATTACCACACGAAGATTGCGCAATTACCACTCAGGGAACGGGTCCGCCATATCCAGCCAATAGTCCACGCCGGCGGCCATTTCATCGTCGCTCAGCAGGCAGTCATCCAGCAAACGCACGATCGCCGCCTGTTGCAAGTGCTGGCCGATAAACACCAACTCCTGCCGCATGTCGCCGAACGGCTCCACCCATTTCTCCTGAATATGTGCCCGCGTTTCCGGATCCTGCGGCCAATTATCTTGCGGGATAGCGCGCCAAAAGGTGCCCGCCAGGCCGTAATGGGCGATGCCGCCGGCCTGGCTCCACTGCCCGGCCTGTCGCGGACGCGTCGCCAGCCAGAAGAAGCCTTTCGAACGCAGCAGCTTGCCGCCGCCCCAGTCGCCGTTGATCACACGGTAGAACTTGTCCGGCGCAAACGGCCGCCGCGCTTGATAGACAAAGCTGCTGATGCCGTAGCTTTCCGTTTCCGGCACGTGTTCGCCGCGCAGCTCTTTCAGCCAGCCGGGCGCCTGCTGCGCCTTTTCAAAGCTGAAGCTGCCGGTATTCAGCACCGCCTCCAGCGGCAGTTTGCCCGGCGCGATCGGCACAATGCGGGCGTCGGGATTCAGGCTGGCCAGCAGCGCCATCACTTCGCCCTGCTGCGTTGGCGTCAACAGATCGGTCTTGCTGACCAGGATCACGTCGCAAAATTCAATTTGCTCGATCAACAGGTCCGCCACGCTGCGCAGATCGTCCTCGCCCAGGCTTTGGCCGGCCTCCTGCAGGCTTTGCGCCTGTTGGTATTGCTGAATGAAATTCACCCCGTCGACCACCGTCACCAGCGTATCCAGCCGGGCGAATTGGGACAGGCTTTCGCCCGCTTCATCCTCAAAGGTAAAGGTTTCCGCCACCGGCAGCGGCTCCGAGATGCCGCTCGATTCGATCAACAGGTAATCGAAACGCCCCTCCTGCGCCAGTTCGCGCACCGACACCAGCAGATCTTCGCGCAGCGTGCAGCAGATGCATCCGTTGCTCATCTCCACCAGCTTCTCTTCCTGGCGATCGAGATGCACTTCATTCTCTACCAGAGCGGCGTCAATGTTCACTTCGCTCATGTCGTTGACAATCACCGCCACGCGCATGCCCTGCCGGTTGTTCAGGATATGGTTCAGCACCGTGGTCTTGCCGGCGCCGAGAAAGCCGGAAAGCACGGTCACGGGAAGTTGTTTCATGGAAACCTCATTAAAATTCATTGCGTAATGCCTGATAACCGCGCACCAGTTCGACGTTGGTGGCGGCCACTTCTTCCGAAAACTGCAGCGCGCCGCGATCGACCTGGCGATAACGCGACAAATCGCTGTCCGGCCCCACGCGCTCGGTCGAGGGGATATAGCGGTTTTCCGGCAGCGTCACGCCGTCCACCACCGCGTTGTAGCGCACCACGCAGCCGGACTGAACGTGGCAGTTGAACAGCACGCTGTTGAAACCGATAAACACCCGATCGTCGATGCGACACGGGCCGTGCACGATGGCGCGGTGGGCGATCGAGCTGTAACGGCCGATGGTGACCGCCGCCCCGCTCTTGGAATGGATCACCACGCCGTCCTGAATATTGGAGTGCGAGCCGATGACGATCGGCTCCATGTCGCCGGTTGCGTTCAACTCGTCGGCGCGGATCACCGCATACGGGCCGACGTAGACGAAATCTTCGACGATCACCCGGCCGCAAATAATGGCGGTGGGATCGATGTAGGCCAGCGGCGAAACCTGCGGCAGATGGCCGCTGGGATTTTTACGCAGCATGGTGTTCTCCCCGCCAGCTCAGCTCCGCCACCGCATTGTGGGCATGCAAACTCTCCTGATGCTCGACGCGCAGCGAGAAGGCGCGGTAGTCGCACTGGCTGCGCAGCATGCGATACAGACGCCGCGCCGCGTCCTCGCAAAACATCAGGTTCTGACCGTTGGCCAGCGCGAAGGCCTGCTCGTCGCGGCGTTTCACCAGCGTTTGCACCGGCGTGCCCAATGCGTGTTCGATGCGGTCAATCAGTTTCACCGGTTCGAACGCCCTTTCATTCTCGGGCGTTACGGTGATCCAGGCCCAGCTGCGCTGGCTGTGGGGGGTGGCCGGCATCCCTTGATCCAGCAGCCACTCGCTCACCTGCCGCTGGCTGACGCGCTCCGCCGCCTGTTCAAAATCAAACTGAAACTGTTGCTGCGCCAGCTGGCGGCTGAGCGCCGCCGAACTCGGGCAGGTGGAGGAGTAAGGCACGCCGACGGTCAGCGCCAGCGTCAGCGTGCCTGCCAGGGTGGCCTCGATGCGCAGCGGATAAGCTTTCCAACCGCGCTGCGGCGACAGCAGCGCCGGGCGCGACAGCAACAGCTCGCCGCTGAGCGTCAGGCTGGCGCGATCGCTGTGTTCCGGCTGCGAATCCAGAAAACCCTGCAGCGTCCGACCGATGCGCTGCGGCGTCAGCTCTCCCTGCGTCAATTCGTCCAGCGCCAGATACAGCCGCGACATGTGAATGCCGCGTTCCCCCGCCGCCTCGGCGCGCAGGTTGATACCGGCGTCGACCTTCGCCATCAATGGCTTGCCGGCCAGCTCCAGCGGCAGCGCGATCCCTTGCATCCCGACCCAATCGAGCCCGACATCACTCATTTCGCCGCGCCCTGCCTGAGCGTCCGGCAGCGAACGGCGTGGTGGAAGTGCAACTTCGTTCATACATCCCCTTGCGTTGTTGTGACTTTGCCGGGGAACGGTAACATGTTTTTGTTATATTATAACATAACATAAAAAACTTTTTTATTGCCGCTGAACGGCCTGATTAATCAAGTCGCAGAAAACTCAGCGATTTTGCTCAATGGATTGGGCTGCCGGTCAGAGTGCGATACACTAACGCTATTGCTGATTAACCCATGAGCCTCTATGCGTGGTTTACCCTTTTGGATACTGTCGTTGTGCCTGACGGGCTCTGCCCTGGCCGCGACAACACCGCCCGCGCCCGCCGCCGCGGCGCCGCTGCCGGACATTCGCCAGAGCGGCTTTGTCTATTGCGTCAGCGGCATACTGAATACCTTCAACCCGCAAATGGCCAGCAGTGGCCTGACGGTGGATACCCTGGCCGCCCAGCTGTACGATCGCCTGCTGGACGTCGATCCCTACACCTATCGCCTGATCCCCGAGCTGGCGCAAAGCTGGGAAGTGCTGGATAACGGCGCTACCTACCGCTTCCATTTGCGCAAGGACGTGCCGTTCCAGACCACCGCCTGGTTCACGCCCACCCGCAAGATGAATGCCGACGACGTGGTGTTCAGCTTTGCCCGCGTATTCGATCAGAAACATCCGTATCACGACGTCAACGGCGGCGAATACCCCTATTTCGACAGCCTGCAGTTCGGCGATTCGGTGCAGAGCGTGAGAAAGCTCGACGACTACACGGTGGAAATTCGCCTGCAGTCGCCCGATGCCTCGTTCCTGTGGCACCTGGCGACTCATTATGCGCCGGTGTTGTCCGCCGAATACGCCGACACGCTGACGCGGGAAGGCCATCAGGAGCTGATCGATCGCGAGCCGGTCGGCAGCGGCCCATTCCTGCTCAACGAATACCGCTCGGGGCAATATATTCGGCTGGCGCGCAACGCCGCCTACTGGAAAGGCCTGCCGCGCATGCCGCAGGTGGTGATCGATCTGGGCGCCGGCGGCACCGGCCGCCTCTCCAAGCTGCTGACCGGCGAGTGCGACGTGCTGGCCTATCCAGCGGCCAGCCAGCTGTCTATCCTGCGCGACGATCCGCGCCTGCGCCTGACGCTGCGCCCAGGGATGAACATCGCCTACCTGGCGTTCAACACCCGCAAACCGCCGCTCGACAATCTCAACGTGCGCCAGGCGATCTCGCTGGCGATCAACAACCAGCGGTTGATGCAGTCGATCTATTACGGCACGGCGGAAACCGCCGCCTCGATCCTGCCGCGCGCCTCCTGGGCCTACGACAACGATGCGCACGTCACCGAATACGATCCGGCCAAATCGCGCGAGATGCTGCGGCAGGCCGGCGTCAGCCAGCTGAACCTGAAGCTGTGGGTGCCGACCGCCTCGCAGTCTTACAACCCGAGCCCGCTGAAAACCGCCGAACTGATCCAGGCCGATCTCGGCCAGGTGGGCATCAACGTCACCATCGTGCCGGTGGAGGGCCGTTTCCAGGAAGCGCGCCTGATGGAGATGAACCACGATCTGACCCTGACCGGCTGGGCCACCGACAGCAACGATCCGGACAGCTTCTTCCGGCCGCTGCTGAGCTGCGCGGCAATCCGTTCGCAAACCAACTATGCTCACTGGTGTGATCCGGGCTTTGACGAAGTGCTGCAGAACGCGCTGCTGTCGCAGCAGCTGTCTCAGCGCATCGACAACTACCGCAAGGCGCAGAAGATCCTCGAGCAGCAATTGCCGGTGCTGCCGTTGGCGTCTTCTCTGCGCCTGCAGGCCTATCGTTACGACATCAAGGGATTGGTGCTGAGCCCGTTCGGCAACGCCTCGTTCGCCGGGGTGTACCGTGAATCCGCGCCGGAGGTGAAAAAGTGATTATCTTTACCCTGCGCCGCATTCTGCTGCTGCTGATCACGCTGTTCTTCCTGACGCTGGTCAGTTTCAGCCTGAGCTATTTCACGCCGCGCGCGCCGCTGAACGGCGCCGCCCTGCTGGACGCCTATCAGTTCTACTTCGTCAGCCTGCTGCACTGGGACTTCGGCGTCTCCAGCATCAACGGCCAAGCGATCAGCGAACAGCTGCGCGAAGTGTTCCCGGCTACCATGGAACTGTGCCTGCTGGCCTTCGCTATGGCGCTGTTCATCGGCATTCCGCTGGGCATCATCGCCGGCGTGCTGCGCGGCAAGTGGCAGGACACCGCCATCAGCACCTTCGCGCTGCTGGGCTTCTCGATGCCGGTGTTTTGGCTGGCGCTGCTGCTGATGCTGTTCTTCTCGCTGCACCTGGGCTGGCTGCCAGTATCCGGCCGTTTCGACCTGCTGTATCAGGTGAAGCCCATCACCGGTTTCGCGCTGATCGACGCCTGGCTGTCGGATTCGCCGTACCGCGCCGAGATGATCGGCAGCGCCCTGCGCCACATGATCCTGCCGATCGCCGCGCTGGCGGTGGCGCCCACCACCGAAGTGGTGCGCCTGATGCGCATCAGCACCGACGACGTGCTGAGCCAAAACTACATCAAGGCCGCCGCCACCCGCGGCCTGTCGCGCTTCACCATCATCCGCCGCCACGTGTTGCACAATGCGCTGCCGCCGATCGTGCCCAAGCTGGGGCTGCAGTTCTCCACCATGCTCACGCTGGCGATGATCACCGAAGTGGTGTTCAGCTGGCCGGGCCTCGGCCGGTGGCTGATCAACGCCATTCGCCAGCAGGACTATGCGGCGATCTCCGCCGGCGTCATGGTGGTCGGCACGCTGGTGATCACCATTAACGTTCTGGCCGACATTCTGGGTGCGGCAACCAACCCGCTGAAACATAAGGAATGGTATGCCCTTCGATAACGTATACCGCGAGAAAAAGATGCCGAGCCCGTTGCGCTACACCTGGCGGATTTTCTACGGCGACGCGCTGGCGATGATCGGTTTTTACGGCGTGATCGCCCTGCTGCTGCTGTCGCTGTTCGGTAGCCTGCTGGCGCCCTACGCGCTGGATCAGCAGTTCCTCGGTTATCAGCTGCTGCCGCCGTCCTGGTCGCGCTACGGCAACGTGTCGTTCTTCCTCGGCACCGACGATCTCGGGCGCGACATCCTCAGCCGCCTGTTGACCGGCACCGCCGCCACCTTCGGTTCCGCGCTGGCGGTGACGCTGGCCGCGGCGTTCTGCGGGGTGATCCTCGGCGTGTTCGCCGGCGTCACCCACGGGCTGCGCTCAGCGGTGCTTAACCACATTCTCGACACTCTGCTGTCTATTCCGTCGTTACTGCTGGCGATCGTGGTGGTGGCGTTTATCGGGCCCAAACTCGAACACGCCATGCTGGCGGTGTGGCTGGCTCTGCTGCCGCGCATGGTGCGCACCATCTACAGCGCGGTGCACGATGAGTTGGAGAAAGAGTACGTGGTGGCGGCGCGCCTTGACGGCGCTTCCACGCTGCAGATCCTGTGGTATGCAGTCATGCCGAACATCGCGGCAGTGCTGGTGACCGAGTTCACCCGCGCGCTGTCGATGGCTATTTTGGATATCGCCGCGCTTGGCTTCCTCGATCTCGGCGCGCAGTTGCCTTCGCCGGAATGGGGAGCGATGCTCGGCGATTCGCTCGAGCTGGTGTACGTCGCGCCCTGGACGGTGATGCTGCCCGGCGCGGCCATCCTCGTCAGCGTGCTGCTGGTTAACCTGTTGGGCGACGGTATGCGCCGCGCAATCAATGCCGGGGTGGAATAATGCCGTTACTCGATATCCGCAATCTGACGATTGAATTTATGACCGCCGAAGGGCCGGTCAAGGCGGTCGATCGCGTCAGCATGACGCTGACCGAGGGCGAGGTGCGCGGCCTGGTGGGCGAATCGGGCTCCGGCAAGAGCCTGATCGCCAAGGCCATCTGCGGCGTGACCAAAGACAACTGGCGCGTCACCGCCGATCGTTTCCGCTTCGACGACATCGATCTGCTGCAGCTGAGCCCGCGCGAGCGGCGCAAGCTGGTGGGCCACAACGTCTCAATGATCTTCCAGGAGCCGCAGTCCTGTCTCGACCCTTCCGAGAGCATCGGCCGTCAGCTGGCGCAGGCCATCCCGGGCTGGACCTACAAGGGCCACTGGTGGCAGCGCTTCAACTGGCGCAAACGCCGCGCCATCGAGTTGCTGCACCGCGTCGGCATCAAGGATCACGACGACATCATGGGCAGCTTCCCCTACGAGCTGACGGAAGGCGAGTGCCAGAAAGTGATGATCGCCATCGCGCTGGCCAACCAACCGCGCCTGCTGATCGCCGATGAACCGACCAACGCCATGGAACCGACCACGCAGGCGCAGATTTTCCGCCTGTTGGCGCGTCTCAACCAGAACAACAACACCACCATTCTGCTGATCAGTCACGACCTGCAGATGATGAGCAAGTGGGCCGACCGGGTGAACGTCTTGTACTGCGGGCAAACGGTGGAAAGCGCCCAGTGCGAAGAACTGCTGGCGGCGCCGCACCACCCTTACACCCAGGCGCTGATCCGCGCCATGCCGGACTTCGGCCGCTCGCTGCCGCACAAGAGCCGTTTAAACACGCTGCCGGGCGCCATTCCTTCGCTGGAACACCTGCCGATCGGCTGCCGCCTGGGGCCGCGCTGCCCTTACGCACAGAAGAAGTGCATCGAAACGCCGCGCCTGCGCCCGGTCAAAAACCACTTCTTCGCGTGCCACTTCCCGCTGAACATGGAGGAGCAATAACATGGAAACGCTGTTGGAAGTGCGCAACCTGAGCAAAACCTACCGCTATCGCACCGGGCTGTTCCGCCGCCAGCACGTCGAGGCGGTGAAATCGGTCAGCTTTACCCTGCGCGAAGGCCAGACGCTGGCGGTGATCGGCGAGAACGGCTCCGGCAAATCCACGCTGGCGAAGATGCTCTCCGGCATGGTGGAGCCGACCGCCGGCGAGCTGTTGATCGACGATCATCCGCTGGCGTTCGGCGATTATCGCTATCGCAGCCAGCGCATTCGCATGATTTTTCAGGATCCGAGCACCTCGCTCAATCCGCGCCAACGCATCGGCCAGTTGCTGGATGCGCCGCTGCGGCTGAACACCGATCTGGAACCCGCCGAGCGCGAGCAGCGCATCAACCAGACGCTGCGCCAGGTCGGCATGCTGCCGGATCACGCCTACTACTATCCGCACATGCTGGCTTCCGGGCAGAAACAGCGCGTCGCGCTGGCGCGTGCGCTGATCCTGCAGCCGAAGGTGATTGTCGCCGATGAGGCGCTGGCCTCGCTGGACATGTCGATGCGCTCGCAAATCATCAACCTGATGCTGGAGCTGCAGGAAAAACACGGTATTTCCTATATTTATGTCACCCAACATCTCGGCATGATGAAGCATATCAGCGACCAGGTGCTGGTGATGCATGAAGGGGAAATCGTCGAACGCGGCAGCACCGCCGAGGTGCTGGCGGCGCCGCTGCACGAATTGACCAAGCGTCTTATCGCCAGCCACTTCGGCGAGGCGCTGACCGCCGACGCCTGGCGGCGCGACGGCGGCCGTTTTTGAGTCGCGCCGTCACCGCCAAACCCGCTGCGGCGGGTTTTTTATTGCGGTACGCGCCTGCCGCTTAGCAAGAAAACGCACATACAAATTACATTCTTGTTATATATCCTTATATTTTATTCCTTTCAGTTATTGATTAGTCCGTAACATTATTTTATCTCGCCAGGGCGATCGGTGAGGATATCCCCTACGTTGAGTCTCTCATACGACAGGATATCGCACTGATGAACAGCCTTCGCCACCGCCGCCTCACGCAGCTTTTGCTCACCCTGGCCGCCGGTTTCTCTGTTTACGGCCACGCGCTGTGCTGCGATGAGCTGCGCTAAATCCGCCTTTCGCCCCGCCTGGGGGCATGTTGCCTCTTTGTCCAGCCGCCGCTGCCGTACGCAGCGTTGGCTGTTGATCATGATTAAGGATTGACCCTATGGAACGACTCCGTCGACAACATAATGCCCAGTGGTATCACGAAACCCAAAGCAGCGTGCGGGGCGATGCGCCGCTGGAGCCTCAGGCGGCCACCCTTCGCGATCGCTTTCTGCTGGGGCTGGGCGCCTTCGCCGATGAAGCCTTAAACAATGCGCTCAGCGCTCGCGCCGGGGTGTTCAACGCCTCATTGGCCGGCTACCACGCGCTGTTTCCCGATCAGGTGCCATTATCACGATACGTGACAATGTCACCATATGATCGCCTCAGCACCGCGTTGACCGTCGCTCAGGTGACGGGCGTGCAGTCGCTTTGTAGCCACTATGCCGCCCGCCTCGCCCCGCTGCACAGCCCGGATGCTTCCCGGGAAAGCAATATCCGCCTCGCCCAGATCACCCAATACGCCCGCCAGCTTGCCAGCCAGCCCACGCTGATTTGCCGCAAGGCGCTGCAACAGCTTGGCGACGTCGGGCTGAGCCCGGCGGATATCGTCACCTTTTCGCAAATCATCGGTTTTGTCAGCTATCAAGCGCGCGTGGTCGCGGGCGTCGCGGCGTTGGCCGGCCGGCCGGCGGCGGTGGTGCCCGGCTTCCCTAACGTCGAAGACGCCGTTGGCGTCGCTTTCAGTGCCGAAGAGTTAAGCTGGACCGCGCGTCTGCCGCCGATCGACACGGAAGCCGCCGCCGCCGAACAGCTTGACGTGCTGGATCAGAGTCACCCGCAGGCGCGCGCCGAATCTTATTATCTGCTGTTGGCGCACGATGCCGCCGCACTGCGCGAGCGTAACGGGGTGTTCAACGGCATCAATGCCGAAGGATATGGGTTATCGAGCCGCCTGAAGGCGCTGGCGACGCTGGCGGTTTCGCGCATCAACGGCAGCCATTATTGCGCGGCCACGGTGACGCAAGAGCTCCAGGACGACGGACTGGCCCAGGCGCTGTTCGCCGGGCTGCCTCAGGGGCTGGCATTTACCGAGGATGCCGTCAAACGCGCGGTGATCCACACCGCCGCCGAGCTGACGCGCGCACCGGAGAAATTTACCCCGCAGAGCGTGCAGCCGTTGTTCAACAGCGGCCTGAATCAGGCGCAGGCGCTGGAAGTGATCCTCACCGCCGCGCTCTACGCTTGGGAAAATCGCCTGCGCCAAACGTTGGGCGATGCGGAACCGGTACAACCGGCGCTGTGATCTGTCATCACTGAGTTGACGGCTAACGTTCTTCGCCGTTAACTCCCCCTCTCTGTTTCGGCGAAAAACTTCACCAAAATATAAATTGATAAAGCAAAAATCCAAACACACTTCATTTATCAGGATTATGATTCGTTTTATTCTGCCACCGGCGAAACACAGGGTTCGTCAAAATTATGTCTGCAAACAAAGCAATAGGCAGATTGCGCCATCGCTCAATTCTGTAACCGTTCTCATCGCAGAAGCAGTAAAACAAGGTTTTAACCCTGCTAATTAATAGATGGACTCATTAAAACCCCTAACCTTTCAGCAGTGGTCGTCTTGCTATTTAGTTTCTATGATTAAGCCGATAGCGGCGTTGTGATGACCCATTTTAAATATTCAACAAAGATAAAAGCTCGCCGTTATTCTCATTATTTTCAATTTTCTATCACAGCAAAAAATATTGTGAGGTAACCCTATGTCTGAACAAGAACTTAAATCCAGCAACAGTATCGTTAACGTGATTGTCGTCATCGATACCGATGCCCTGATAGAAGCATTCGAGAATAACAATCCCAGCCAGGACGCCGGCAACCCGACGGGCATTGGCCATCAATACGCCTATATGGTCGTCACCTCCGAACAGGTGATCGGCGGCTCCGGCACGGCGGACCTGAACTTTAAGGCCAATGTCGGCGACGTCATTCGCTGGACCGGCACCTCAGAATCCGCCAATTTCGACGCCAGCGTGCTGATCTACGGGCTGCCGCAGTTCGGCAGCGGCACCCAGGTTTTCTCCAACCCGACCTTCAAAATGTACACCCGCAGCTCGATGATGCCGGCGCAAAATACCGTATTCCCCGTCAGCTTCACCAACCAAACCTATTGGTTTATACAGGCAGACATTACCAATACCGGTACGGAAAACTATTGCATTCAATTTGGCCTTTATTATCGGCCAAACGGCGGCGATCAGAAATTACTGGGTTATTTCTATTGGGATCCGACCATTACCATCAGCAATTAACATAATTTCATCGGCCGTTAGCGCAAACATGATGATGGCCCCACGGGGCCATCATCATGGCTGGAACGTCGGATAAACATAAACGTCTCTATTCCTTTTGCCGACGCAGCCACTCGCTGGCGGCGTCGAAGAATTTTTGCGCCAACGGCGTAGCGCGCTCCGCCATATCGACCACCACCGCCGCATGACGCGGCATGGCGCCGATGGCCACCGGGCGCCGCTGCAGCTCGGGCATCAGCGGCGATTGCAGCTGGCCACGCGGGAACAGCCCGCAGCCCAGGCCGACGAAAATCCCCTCCAGCAGTTGGAAGATCGACGCGGTCTCGAGCCGCGTGTGCAGCGTCAACCCGGCGTCGCGGAAGTGCTGATCGAGATAGCGGCGGAAATAACGCGTCGGTTCGGCCAGGCACAGCGGCAAGGCGGCCACCGCCTCCAGCGGCAACGGCGTGTCGCCCACCAGCTTAGGGAAGTGTTGCGGATGAAATACCAGCTCGACGCCGGTTTCCACCAGCGGTTGCGATTGAAAATGCAGTTCCTTCAGCGTCGATAGCTCGAAAAAGCCGATGCCGATGTCGACGGTATGCGCCGTC
Organism: Serratia sp. JKS296; assembly: GCF_900215445.1. Taxonomy (NCBI): domain Bacteria; kingdom Pseudomonadati; phylum Pseudomonadota; class Gammaproteobacteria; order Enterobacterales; family Yersiniaceae; genus Serratia; species Serratia sp. JKS296. The sequence continues at coordinate 2,303,036 of NZ_OCMX01000001.1, read as the reverse complement.
AGCGCCTCCAGCAGTTGATCGGCGCTCAGCACCGCCAGCCGGTAATCAAGATGCGGATAACGCTCGCTGACCGCCTTGAGCATTTCCGCCACCGAGATGCTGCACTGCGGCACCACGCCAAGGCGCAACGTGCCGTGCAAACCGTGCTTGAGCGACTCCACCTCCAGCTTCAGCCCCTGGTAAACCGAGACAATCTCACGCGCCCACGCCAGCACCCGCTCGCCTTCGGCGGTAAAACCACCGAAATGGTTGCCGCGGTTAATCAGCGAAACGCCCAGCTCTTTTTCCAGGTTTTTCAATCGCATGGACAGCGTCGGCTGGCTGACGAAGCTGGCCTCCGCCGCCCGACCGAAGTGGCGTTCCCGTTCTAAATTACACAAATAAATCAGTTGTTTAATATCCATAGCGCGGCTCAATGATCGGCATTCGCGCTCAGTATACCACCGGGCGTCGTCGCTCGCCCGGTGAGTCAGAGCTTCAGCTTCATGTAATCCATCAGGCGCGAGAACACGCCGCCCTGCGGCACCGCCTGCAGCGCCACCAGCGGCAGGGTTTTCACCACCTGGCCATTATCGCTGATGCGGATCTCGCCAACGGTTTGTCCTTTGTTGATCGGCGCTTCCAGCCGCGCGGCATTGATCACGTACTGCGCCTTCAGTTTGTCCGCCTCGCTTTTCGGCAGGCTGAGCGACTGTTCTTGCGCGCTGCCGACCGGCAAGCGGTGGCTTTCTCCGTACCAGACCGGTTCGTCCCCCAGGCTCTGGCCGGCGCTGAACAGGTGCACCGTGGTAAAGTCGCGCAGCCCCCACGTCAACAGCTTACGCGCCTGTTCCTCGCGGCCTTTGGAACTTTTGCCGCCCATCACCACGGCAATCAGGCGGCGATCCCCTTCGGTGGCGGAGGCGATGATGTTGAAGCCGGCCGAGGCGGTGTGCCCGGTTTTCAGGCCGTCGACGTGCAGGGTCTTATCCCACAGCAGGCCGTTGCGGTTCTGCTGCGTGATGCCGTTCCAGGTCAGCGATTTCTCGCTGTACATGTGGTATTCCGCCGGCTCGCTCATAATGATGGCGCGCGCAATCACCGCCAGATCGCCGGCAGTGGTGAACTGCCCAGGCGCATCCAGCCCGTGTACCGTCTCAAAATGGGTGTTCTGCAATCCCAGCTGGGCGCTCTTCTCGTTCATCAGCTTGACGAAGTTGGCCTGGCTACCCGCCACATAATCGGCCATCGCCACGCAGGCATCGTTACCGGAATCGATGATAATGCCGCGACTGAGATCGCGAACAGTGACCCTGTCACCAGGCTTCAAGAACATCAGCGAGGAGCCTTTGAACACCGGGTTGCCCTGCGCCCAGGCGTCTTTCCCCACGGTGACGACATCGTCGAGGCCAATCTTGTGCTGGTCGAGCGCGTGGTCGATCACCAAGCCGGTCATCAGTTTGGTCAGGCTGGCCGGATTGCGCCGCTCGTCGGCATTGCCGGCGGCCAGCACCTGGCCGGTGGTGTAATCCATCAAAACGTAAGAGGCGGCGTCTATCGCCGGTGGCGTCATGGTGGGAAAATGAGGCGTCATTTCCGCCGCCTGCGCCGCCAAAGGCAATAACATACCACCGATCACTACTGATACTGAACGCTTCACGCTGTGTTCCTCAGGCCCGCAGGCTAAATAAAATGCCAATATAATCCGCGAGATAGACTGCATGAATTCACTTTCAGACGAAACCTTTACTCTTTTGCAGCGGGTGTCTTTATGCAACCATTTGTTTAGGTCAACATCCATCTGCGATAGATATGCTCTATGCCGCCATTGCACCATTCGATTAGACGCCCGCCTGCCGCGCTCCTAAACTTGTGACATAAATACGCAAAACGCATAAAAAAGCGTTTACTTTTTAGCTACAACCACCTGCGAAGTGTCACCATGAAATTCAAACCGTCAATCAAGCCTTATACCGGCCCGGCGGGCGGCTGGGGTTCGCTTGAAGCCACCACCCGCTTTGTCCTCGACAGTAAACAAACGCTAAAAAACATGCGCAACCTGATGCGCGTCAACAAGGCGCGCGGCTTCGACTGCCCCGGTTGCGCCTGGGGCGACGACAATCACAGCACCTTCAGCTTTTGCGAAAACGGCGCCAAAGCGGTCAGTTGGGAAGCGACGCGCAGCGCCGTGGAGCCTGAGTTCTTCGCCGCCCACAGCGTCAGCACCCTGCAGCAGCAGAGCGACTATTTCCTCGAGTATCAAGGGCGCCTCACCCATCCGATGCGCTACAACGCCGAAACCGACCACTATGAGCCTATCCATTGGCCGGACGCGCTGGCGCTGATCGCCAAACACATCAACGGCATGGACAACCCGAACCAGATCGAGCTGTATACCTCGGGCCGCGCCAGCAACGAAGCGTCGTACCTTTATCAGCTGTTTGGCCGCATGCTCGGCACCAGCAACTTCCCCGACTGTTCCAACATGTGTCACGAGGCGAGCGGCGTTGGGCTGAAGCAGAGCATCGGCGTCGGCAAAGGCACCATCCGCATCGATGACTTCGAAAAGGCCGACGCCATCTTCGTGTTCGGTCAAAATCCCGGCACCAACCACCCGCGCATGCTGCACAGCCTGAAAAACGCCGCCCGACGCGGCGCGCGCATCGTCAGCTTTAATACCCTGCGCGAACGTGGGCTGGAAAGGTTCGCCGATCCGCAGGATCCGGTGCAGATGCTGACGCCAAAATCCTCGCCGATCAGCTCTTCCTATTACCAGCCGAATCTGGGCGGCGATATGGCGGCGGTGCGCGGCATGGTGAAAGCCCTGCTGGAAACCCACCGTCAGCGCCTCGCCGCCGGTGAACCCGCCCTGTTTGACCTGGCGTTTATCGAACGGCACAGCGTCGGCGTAGAGGCTTATCTGGCGCAGGTGGACGCCACCGAATGGCGGACCATTACCGCGCAATCGGGCCTGAGCGAAGCGCAATTGCGCCAGGCGGCGGCCACCTACCAGGGCGCCGAACGGGTGATCTGCACCTGGGCGATGGGCGTGACTCAGCATAAGCACTCTATTGCAACGGTGCGTGAAATCACCAACCTGCAGTTGTTGTTCGGGCAACTGGGCAAACCGGGCGCCGGTCTGTGCCCGGTACGCGGCCACAGCAACGTCCAGGGCAACCGCACCATGGGGATCGATGAGAAGTCGCCGAAGGCGCTGCTCGACAGCCTGGAACGCCACTTTAACTTCACCGCCAATCGCGCGCTGGGCCACAACACGGTGGAAGCGATCGAAGCGATGCTGCGCGGCGAAGTGAAAGTGCTGATCGCGCTGGGCGGCAACCTGGCCGCCGCGGCGCCGGACACCGAGCGCACCGCCCGCGCCCTGCGCAACTGCGATTTGACGGTGCATATCAGCACCAAGCTTAACCGCAGCCACCTGGTGACCGGCAAAGACGCGCTGATCCTGCCGACGCTCGGCCGCACCGAACTGGACATGCAGGCCAGCGGCTCACAGTACATCACGGTCGAGGACTCGTTCAGCATGGTGCACGCCTCGGAAGGCATCGGCAAACCGCTGGCGGACACTCAACGTTCGGAGACAGCGATCGTCTGCGGCATCGCCGACGCCGTGCTGGGTACGCAACAGCTGGACTGGCTGGAATTGGCCGACGACTACTCGCTGATCCGCGATCACATCGCCGCCACCATTCCCGGCTTCGAGGATTTCAACCGGCGCTGCGAGCAACCCGGCGGCTTCTACCTGGGCAATGCCGCCGCCGAACTGCGCTTCGCCACGCCAAGCGGCAAGGCGGAATTCAGCGACGCCGCGCTGCCGACCACCCTGTTCCCGCAGCTGGGCGGCGAGCAAGCGCCGTTCACCCTGCAGACGCTGCGCTCGCACGATCAGTACAACACCACCATCTATGGTCTGGATGACCGCTACCGCGGCGTTTACGGTCAGCGCGAAGTGCTGTTCATCCATCCGGAAGATCTGGCGGCGCTGGGCCTGCAGGATGGCGAACGGGTAGAGATAGAAACCCTGTGGAACGACGGCGTGGTACGTAAGGTGGATGGATTCAAGCTGGTGAGTTACGACATTCCGCGTGGCAACCTGGCGGCCTACTACCCGGAAACCAACCCGCTGGTGCCGCTGGCCAGCTTCGGCGACGGCACCGGCACTCCGACGTCGAAGTCGATCCCGGTGGCGATTCGCCGCAGCGAGCAGCAACCGTCGCTGCGCATCGCCTGAAAACACGCGCCCGGTTCACACCGGGCGCGCCAATATTTCCAGGATAGTCTGCAATTCCTCGGACAGCTGATGCCGCCGCCAGACGAAATAGAGATCGCTCACGCCCTCCTCGCCCATTTCCACCACCTTCAGCCCCGGCGCCGGCAAGATCAGCGGCAGCAACGAGCCGGGCACGCAGGCGACGCCGCAACCATCCTTCACGCAGGCTGCCATCGCGGCATAAGATTCCATTTCCAGCGTCATGCGCGGTTTCAGCCCGCGCGAGGCCAGCCAGTGATCGACCTTCAGCCGGAACGAGCACTCGCGGCTGAACGTGTAAAACTCCAGCGGCGCCAGCGTGGCGGCGTCGGGTTGCCCGACATCCGCCGGCATCAGCAGCACCAGCCGTTCGTCAAACGCCTTTTGGCTGGCCAGCAGCGGATGCTCAATCGGGCCGTCGGTGATCGCCAGATCGAGATCGCTGTCGATCAACATGCGTTCCAGCACCAGCGAGTCGCGGCTCAGCACGTTGATGTGCAAATGGGGCTGTAAACGGCGCAGCCGGGCGATGCGCGCCGGCAAGTGACTGACCAGCGAAAAATCCAGCGCCCCGAGGTTCAGCAGCCCATGCTGTTGCTCGCCGGCGAACAGCTGTTTGCTGCGCTCGGCCTGCGCCACGATGTCGCGCGCCTGCTGGTAGAACAGCCGGCCTTTGGGATTCACGTACAGCCGGTTCTTGTCGCGGAAAAACAGCTCGCCGCCCAGCGACTCTTCCAGCTCGCGCAGCCGCAGCGTGACGTTGGAAGGCACGCAGTGCAGCTCACGGGCGGCGGCGGCGATGGTTTTGTGTTCCACCACGGTGCAGAAAAACTTCAGCTGGCTCAGCTTCATCTATCCTTCACTTTTAGTTAGCGTTTTAGTTAAAAACAATCACTTTAGATTAGCATCGATTTCACCTACAGTCTGTCGACACCCTGAGGAGGATCACTGATGCCACTGAATGACTTACTGACGCTGCCCGGCGTGGCGGCCCAACCGGATACGGTAACCGACGGTTACGTGTTCAACCACACCATGATCCGCGTGAAAGACCTGACCAAAGCGTTGGATTTCTATACGCGCGTGCTGGGCTTTACCCCGGTCTATCTGGAAGAGTTCAAAGAAGCCGCCTTCACCATCTGCTACCTGACGCGCAGCCCGCGCGAGCAGATCCCGCAGGATGACGACGAACGCAAACGCTGGGCGCTGAGCCAGCCGGGCATTCTCGAGCTGACCCATAACCACGGCACCGAAAATCAGGCGGATTTCCATTACCACAACGGCAACGGCGAGCCGCGCGGCTTTGGCCACCTGTGCGTCACGGTGCCGGACGTGCGCGCCGCCTGCGAGCGGTTTGAACGCCTGGGCGTCACCTTCCAGAAACGCCTGCATGAAGGCCGCATGAACTACGTGGCGTTCATTCGCGATCCGGACGATTACTGGATTGAAATCCTGCAGCCGACGCCGCTGCGGGACTGATTGTCCCACGCCTTTCACCCCGGCCTGCGAGCCGGGGTTTTTCATCGTTCGCCCTTCGATTGACCATTCTTGCGCAAAATCGCGCGGCAACGCGGGGTTCCGTGACGTTAGGCTTGCTCGCAGCGGGTGATTCGCGTAAAACTGTCAGCCGCAAATCTTGCCACTCACAACCCATTCACTGGACGATATGTTTCAAGATAACCCGCTGCTGGCGCAGCTTAAACAGCAACTTCACTCTCAGACCCCGCGCGTTGAAGGCGTCGTGAAAGGGACTGAGAAAGGCTTTGGCTTTCTTGAAGTAGACGGTCAAAAAAGCTACTTCATTCCACCGCCGTACATGAAGAAAGTCATGCACGGGGATCGCATTATCGCCACCCTGCACACCGAGAAAGAGCGCGAAATCGCCGAGCCGGAAACCCTGGTCGAGCCGTTCCTGTCGCGCTTCGTCGGCCGCGTGCAAAAGCGCGACGATCGCCTGTCCATCGTGCCCGATCATCCGTTGCTGAAAGAGGCGATTCCGTGCCGCCCGGTGCGTGAACTGACCCACAACTTCCAGGCCGGCGACTGGGCGGTGGCGGAAATGCGCCGTCATCCGCTGAAAGGCGATCGCGGCTTCAACGCCGACCTGACCCAGTTTATCACCGACGGTGAAGACCATTTCGCCCCGTGGTGGGTGACGCTGGCGCGTCACAATCTGGAAAAAGAGGCGCCGGAGATGCAGGCTCTCAGCGAGCCGGACGCTGCGCTGGTGCGTGAAGATCTGACCGCGCTCGAATTCGTCACCATCGACAGCGCCAGCACCGAAGACATGGACGATGCGCTGTACGTGACCGACAACGGTGACGGTTCGCTGCAGTTGACCATCGCCATCGCCGATCCGACCGCTTATGTCGAGCAAGGCAGCAAGCTGGACGATATCGCCCGCGTGCGCGCCTTCACCAACTATCTGCCGGGCTTCAACATCCCGATGCTGCCGCGCGATCTGTCGGACAACCTGTGCTCGCTGCGCCCTAACGAGCGCCGTCAGGTGCTGGCTTGCCGCGTGACCATCGCCGCCGACGGCGCGCTGGGCGAAGATATTCAGTTCTTCGCCGCCGAGATCGAGTCCAAAGCCAAACTGGTGTACGACGAAGTCTCCGACTGGCTGGACGGCATTGCCGGCTGGCAACCGCCTAGCGACGCCATCGCGCAACAGATCACCCTGCTGAAACGCGTTTGCGACGCGCGTAACGCTTGGCGCCACCAGCATGCGCTGGTATTCAAAGATCGCCCGGACTACCGCTTCGTGTTGGGTGAAAAAGGCGACGTGCTGGAGATCGTTACCGAGCAGCGCCGCAGCGCCAACCGTATTGTTGAAGAGTGCATGATCGCCGCCAACGTCTGCGCCGCCATCGTGCTGCGCGATCGCCTAGGCTTCGGCGTGTACAACGTGCACACCGGTTTCGATCCTGCGCTGGTTGAGCAAGCGGTCACCGTACTGCAGGCCAACGGCGTCGAAGCCGAAGCCGAGAAGCTGCTGACCCTCGACGGTTTCTGCGAATTGCGCCGCCACCTGGACGCGCAGCCGACCCAGTTCCTCGACAGCCGCATCCGCCGCTTCCAGACCTTCGCCGAGATCAGCACTACGCCAGGGCCACACTTCGGTCTGGGTCTGGAGGCTTACGCCACCTGGACATCGCCGATCCGTAAATACGGCGATATGGTCAACCACCGCCTGCTGAAGGCGGTCATCAACCAGCAGTCGGCGGAAAAACCGCAGGATGACGTGACGGTGCAGCTGGCGGAGCGCCGCCGCCTGAACCGCATGGCGGAACGCGACGTCGGCGACTGGCTGTACGCCCGCTTCCTGCAGGACAAGGCCGGCACCGATACCCGCTTCAACGCCGAGATTATCGACGTAACCCGTGGCGGCCTGCGTGTGCGCCTGCTGGACAACGGCGCGGTTGCCTTCATCCCGGCGCCGTTCATTCACGCAGTGCGTGACGAAATGCAGTGCAGCCAGGAAACCGGCACCGTGCAGATCAAAGGTGAAGTGGTTTACCGCCAAAGCGATACCTTGCAGGTCACCATCGCCGAAGTGCGCATGGAAACCCGCAGCGTGATCGCCCGTCCGGTGGCCTGAACGCCAGCCTGAAACGGTCGCAACGCAAAGCGCCGACGGTGAAAACCGCCGGCGCTTTTTTTCGCCCGCGCTCGCTAGCGCAATGGATCGCCGCCGGTTTCACGCAGCAATGGCAGCACCGCCAGCGAAGCCAGCGTCGCCAGCATCAGGTAGACGGCGGGCGCCAGCAGCGAGCCGCTCAACGCGATCGACTGCGAGGCGATATATTGGGCAAAGCCGCCGAAAATCGCCACGCCGAGGCTATAGACCAACGCAAACCCCAATGCGCGAATGCGCTGCGGAAACAGCTCCGAAATCATCAGCATGGTCGGCACCGAGCCGAGCGTGGTCAATCCGACCAATATCGCGACAATCAGCAGCAGCACCGCCGGATGCGGCGCGGCGCTCAGCCACCAAAACGCCGGCAAGGCCACGATCAAGATAGCGATGCGCGAGCCCCGGATCAGCGGCAAACGGCCATAGCGATCGCACCAGTGCCCGACCAACAGGCTGCCGCCGAAGGTCACCAGCCCCGCCAGCAGCATCGCGGCATAGCCGTAGGCTTGCGGCATGCCTAAGTATTTCACCGCGTAAGTGCCGAGATAATACATCGAGATGTAAGTGGCGACGGTAGCGCCAATGGTCAGCATCACGCCAAGCACCACCGCCCGCGAGTGCCGTCGCAGCTGCGCCGGCGGTTCATGGGCCCGCGACACCGGCGGCCGGTCGCTTTCCAATCCGAGACGCAGCCAACAACCGAGCGGCGCCAGCGCCACGCCAATAAAGAACGGAATGCGCCATCCCCACTCGGCCATGGCGTTCGGCTCGCCGGAAAGCACCGGCAAGACCGCGCTGAGCGCCAGCGCGGTGACACCGCCGACCACGGTGGCGATGCCCTGCGTCGCCAGCGACCAGCTGGAATAGAAGCCTCGCCGGTTAGGTGGCGCCGACTCCACCAGCAACGACATCGATGCCCCCACCTCGCCGCCCGCCGCCACGCCCTGGATCAAACGCGCCGCCACCAGTGTGACGGTTCCCCAATAGCCGGCGCTGGCGTAAGTCGGCGCAAAACCGATCATCGCCGTGCCCAGGCTCATCAGTGAAATCGTCAGGATCATCGCCGGCTTGCGGCCATGGCGATCGGCATAGGCGCCGATCAAAATACCGCCCAGCGGCCGCATGAAAAAACTGACGCCAAACGTGGCGAACGCCAACAGCAACGCCAAATTAGGATCGCTCGACGGCGGAAAGAACAGCACACTAATATAAATGACGAAGAAGTTATAAATACCGAAATCGAAAAATTCCAGCGCATTGCCGAAGGAGGCGGCGAAGATGATCTTTTTGCCACCGATCTTCGGGGCCGATATTATTTCCGTTTGGGTTTCAGCCGTATTTTCACTCATCATTATCTTCCCTGTTATTATTTTTCGCGTTTATTTTAAATAGGCTTCAGCCAATGCCCCCCAATACTGGCTGCCGGCCGCCAGGCAGCCGTCGTTGAAGTCATATCCCGGGTTGTGCACCATGCAGCTGCCTTCGACGTCGCCGTTGCCAACGATCAGGTAACAGCCCTGCGGATGCGCATCGAGCATAAAGGCGAAGTCTTCGCTGCCCATCAGCGGCCTAGCGCCGTAGTGCGCGCGGGCGGCGCCGAACTGCTGCTCCGCCACGCGGTGGGCGAAACGGGTCATCGCTTCGTCGTTGACCAACACCGGCGTGCCGTTAACGTGTTCCACCGTCGCGTGGGCGCCGAAGCTTGCCGCCTGCGCCTCGATCAGCGCCGGAATGCGCGCCAGCAGCGTAGCGCGCGCCTGGCGATCCAGCGAGCGCACGCTGAGCTTCATCTCCGCGCTGTCCGGGATCACGTTGGCCGCCTCGCCGGCCTTGATGCTGCCAACGGTGATCACCGCCGCCTCCAGCGGATCGATATTGCGCGAAACGATGCTCTGCAGGGCAACGGTGATATGCGAGGCCACCAGCACCGGATCGACCGCCAGCTGCGGGATGGCGCCGTGGCCGCCGCGCCCCTGCACCCGCACGTTGAATTGATCCATCGAGGCCATAAACGGGCCGTGTTGGAAGAAGAACTCGCCGAGCGCCATCCCCGGCATGTTGTGCATGGCGAAGATGGCGTCGCAGGGGAAGCGTTCGAACAGCCCCTGCTCCACCATGCGCGCGCCGCCGTTCAGCATCTCTTCCGCCGGTTGGAAAATCAGGTGCAGCGTGCCGTTGAAGTTGCGCGTTTGCGCCAGGTAGCGGGCGGCACCGAGCAGCATGGTGGTATGGCCGTCATGGCCGCAGGCATGCATGCGGTTGGCCACGCTGCTGCGCCAGGGTTTGCCGTTGTTTTCCTCTATCGGCAAGGCGTCCATATCGGCGCGCAGCCCAAGGCGTTTAACGCCGTCGCCCACCCGCAGCGTCCCCACCACGCCGGTGCCCGCCAATCCGCGATGCACCTCGTAGCCCCACGAGCTCAGATAATCCGCGACCAGATCGCTGGTGCGGAACTCTTCGAAACCCAATTCAGGGTGCTGATGAATATCGTGCCGAATGGCCGTGAGCTGAGGTAAATACCCTTCGATGATTTTATTTATCATAATTAAATTCCTTTAGTAGCTTTATTATTTATTTGATGAATAATTAAGCCCATGGGTGAAAATAAAGGTATAACACAGCATGAGTAATTTTATTTCGGCACACCTCGACAGATAAAATAATAATCCGCCAGACACCGTGCCCAGATAAAAAACGACGATAATTCGCTGTACGCGCCGTGAAAATGCCGAATGAATAACTGCTCAGGATTATGTGGGCGACAGCCTGCGCCAACGCTGTTTCATCACGTTGTTTCTACACTAAAACCCCACCGGCTTCACATTTCTCATCCGACCTGCCGCGGTTCGGCGGCAAAACTTCTACTGTTAAAACGTCATTCCTAATAACAACGTTGATTTTTACCTCTGCACGCCAAGGAGTTGTTTCATGAAAAACATCAGGTCCGGACTTATCTGGCTGCTGGTGGCGTTGGTCGGCGCCTTCGCTTTCGCCATGCTGGCGCTAAGCCGCGGCGAGCACGTCAACGCCGTCTGGCTGGTGGTCGCCGCCGTCGCCTGCTACAGCATCGCCTACCGCTTCTACAGCCGGTTCATCGCCGACAAGGTCTTTGAGCTGGATGACCGTCGTCTGACCCCGGCGGAACGCCATAACGACGGCCTGGACTACGTGCCCACCAACAAATGGGTGCTGTTCGGCCACCACTTCGCCGCGATCGCCGGCGCCGGGCCGCTGGTGGGGCCGATCCTGGCCGCGCAGATGGGCTTCCTGCCGGGGACCATCTGGATCCTGGTCGGCGTCATGCTGGCCGGCGCGGTGCAGGATTTCCTGGTGCTGTTCATCTCCACCCGCCGCGACGGGCGTTCACTGGGGGAAATGGCCAAGCAAGAACTGGGCGCGTTCGCCGGGGTGATCACCATGCTCGGCGCGTTGGGCGTTATGATCATCATCCTGTCGGCGCTGGCGCTGGTGGTGGTAAAAGCGTTGGCCGACAGCCCATGGGGGCTGTTCACCATCGCCGCCACCATCCCGATCGCGCTGTTCATGGGCATCTACATGCGTTTTATCCGGCCGGGCAAGATCGCCGAAATTTCGGTGATTGGCTTCGTGCTGATGCTGCTGGCGATCGTTTACGGCGGCAACGTGGCGCAAGATCCCTACTGGGGGCCATTCTTCACGCTGCACGGCACCACCCTGACCTGGGTGCTGGTGATCTATGGCTTCGTCGCCTCGGTGCTGCCGGTGTGGCTGCTGCTGGCGCCGCGCGACTACCTTTCCACCTTTATGAAAATCGGCGTCATCATCGGCCTGGCCATCGGCATCGTCTTCGCCATGCCGGAGATGAAAATGCCGGCGGTTTCACGCTTTATCGACGGCAGCGGCCCGGTGTTCGCCGGCGCCCTGTTCCCGTTCCTGTTCATCACCATCGCCTGCGGCGCCATTTCCGGCTTCCACGCGCTGGTTTCCAGCGGCACCACGCCGAAGCTGGTGGAGCGCGAAAGCCACATGCGCTTTATCGGTTACGGCGCCATGCTGATGGAATCTTTCGTCGCCATCATGGCGTTGATCTGCGCCTCGGTGCTGGATCCGGGCGTTTACTTCGCCATGAACTCGCCGGCGGCGCTGATCGGCACCACGGTGGAAAATGCTTCGCAGGTCATCAACAGTTGGGGCTTTATCGTCACGCCGGAAACGCTGGCGCTGATCGCCAAAGAGGTGGGTGAGAACTCCATTCTGTCGCGCGCCGGCGGCGCCCCGACCTTCGCCGTGGGCATGGCGCACATCATCAGTGAGGTGTTCAACAGCCGGGCGATGATGGCGTTCTGGTATCACTTCGCCATTCTGTTCGAAGCGCTGTTCATCCTGACCGCCGTCGACGCCGGCACCCGCGCCTGCCGCTTTATGGTGCAGGATCTGGTGGGCGTGGCGGTGCCGCAGCTGGCCAACAACCGCTCCTGGTTCGGCAACCTGGCGGGCACCACGGTGGCGGTGGCCGGCTGGGGCTTCTTCGTGTATCAGGGGGTGGTCGATCCGCTCGGCGGCATCAATACTCTGTGGCCGCTGTTCGGCATCGGCAACCAGATGCTGGCGTCGATGGCGCTGATCCTCGGCACCGTGGTGCTGTTCAAGATGAAAAAGCAGCGCTACGCCTGGGTGACAATTCTGCCGACCGCCTGGCTGTTCGTGACCTCCATGACCGCCGGCTGGCAGAAGATCTTCCACGAAAAACCGAGCATCGGCTTCCTGGCGCAGGCGAAGAAATTCTCCACCGGCATCGAGCAAGGCACGATTATTGCGCCGGCCAAATCGCTGAAAGACATGGAAACCATCGTATTCAGCAACCAGATCAACGCCGCGCTGTGCGGGTTCTTTATGCTGGTGGCGGTGACCATGCTGATCGCCGCTTTCTTCGCCATCCGCCGGGCGCTGCGTTCCGAACAACCGACGGTGCACGAGGTCAGCGCCGCACTGCGAGAGGAGACCGGCCGCGGCTAAGCGAACCGAGCATCAAGCAAGGGCGCCGCGGCGCCCTTTTTACTGGCTTTAGCCTAACAGCGTTGAGCCGAACGCCCCCTGCCAATCCTGTTCGAATTTCTCGACCGCGGCCTGCACTGCCGGCGCGCTGAGGAACTGCTCCGCGACGTCCACCGGCAGCGTGATGGCCTGGCAGCCGGCTAACAGGCACTCCAGCGCCTGGCGCGGCGTCTTGAAACTGGCGGCCAGCACCTGCGCCGACGGCGCATGCAGGCTCAACAACTGCTGCAGCTCGTGCACCATTTCGATGCCGTCGCCGCCCTGCGCGTCCACCCGATTGACGTAAGGGGCCACATATTCCGCCCCGGCCAAGGCCGCCAACAGCCCCTGCCCGGCGCCGTACACCGCCGTCCCCAGCGTCGGGATGGACATCGTTTTGAGTTTCTTGATCGCCGCCAGCCCTTCGGCGGTCGCCGGGATCTTGACCACCAGCCCCGGGACGCGCTGACTGAGCAGCGCCGCCTCCGCCACCATGCGCTCCGCATCGGCCGCCATCACTTGCGCGAACAGCTTGCCGGTGCCGCCGAGGGCGTCGCGCAGCGCGGGCAGCACTTCCCAGATCGGCTTGCCTTCCTTCGCCACGATGCTCGGGTTGGTGGTGACGCCGTGCAGCGGCAGAATGCGCGCCAGGCGTTTTACCGCGGTCACATCGGCGGTATCGAGATAAAGCTCCATCACGGACTCCTGTGTCATGTTCTGTGGGCGGACTCAAACTCTGATCATCATAGGGCAAAAACCGCGCTAACTTTTGATCAAAATCAATTCAACTTTCATTCGAAACATCTTTAATGGCGAAAGATTCAGCAACGCCAAACGGGTGACTCATGTTCTTCAATCTGCAGCGCTACTCGACCCATGACGGCCCCGGCATCCGCAGCGTGGTCTTTTTAAAAGGCTGCCCGCTGAGCTGCCGCTGGTGTCAGAACCCGGAAAGCCGCTCGCGCCATGCAGACCTGCTGTTTGACGAACGCCTGTGCCTGAGCGGCTGCACGCTGTGCGCCGAGCGCTGCCCGCAAGGCCTGCAGCGTGACGAAGAGGCGTTGACGCTGCAGCGTGAAGTCATCAGCGCAAACGACTACGCGGCGCTGGCCGCCGCCTGCCCGACCGGCGCGCTCAGCCTGTGCGGCAGCCCGGTCAACCCCGACGATATCATGGCCGAGGTGATGCGGGATAAGCCTTTCTACCTGCGCAGCGGCGGCGGTTTAACGCTGTCCGGCGGCGAACCCTTTATGCAGCCGGAGGTTGCAGCGGAACTGCTACGGCGCGGCCGCGAAGCCGGCATCCACACCGCCGTCGAATCCTGCCTGCACGTTCCGTGGCGTTACATCGCGCCTTCGCTGTCGTGGCTGGATCTGCTGTTGGCCGACCTCAAACACACCGACGAAGCGCGCTTTAGATCCTGGACCGGCGGCTCCGCCCGCCGGGTGATGAACAATTTCCGCCGGCTGGCGGCGCACGGCGTGCCAATGACCGTGCGCGTGCCGCTGATCCCCGATTTCAACGCCGATCGTCGCTCTGTCCGTGCGATCGTCGACTTCGCCGCCGACGAGATCGGCGTGTCGGAGATCCACTTTCTGCCGTACCACACGCTGGGCATCAACAAGTACCACCTGCTCGGCGAGCCCTACCGCGCCGCCCGCACGCCGCTGGACGCGCCCGATCTGCTGGCCTTCGCCGAAGACTATGCCGGCGCCAAAGGCCTGACCGCCATTTTGCGAGGATAACGCCATGACCACGTTGGATTTGACCACCCTCAGCGCCCGCATTCAGGCGCATAAGAACGCGCTGATTCACATCGTCAAACCGCCGGTGTGCACCGAACGCGCGCAGCACTATACCGAAGCCTATCAACAGCATCAGGATCGGCCGCTGCCGGTGCGCCGCGCGCTGGCGCTGGCTAACCATCTGGCGAAGCGCACCATCTGGATCGCCAACGACGAACTGATCGTCGGCAACCAGGCCAGCGAGCTGCGCGCCGCGCCGATCTTTCCCGAATACACCGTCGGCTGGATAGAAAACGAAATAGACCAATTGGCCGACCGGCCGGGCGCCGGTTTTTCGATCAGCGAAGAGAACAAGGCGATTTTGCATCGCCTGTGCCCCTGGTGGCGCGGCCAAACGGTGCAGGATCGCTGCTACGGCATGTTCACCGACGAACAAAAGGCGCTGCTGGCCACCGGCATCATCAAGGCCGAGGGCAACATGACCTCCGGCGACGCCCACCTGGCGGTTAACTTCCCGCTGCTGCTGGAGAAAGGTCTCGACGGCCTGCGTGAAAAAGTGAACGCGCGCCGCGGCCGTCTGCACCTGACCGAGTGGGAAGATCTGCACAAAGCGCAGTTTCTCAACGCCATCGACATCGCGCTGGCGGCGCTGAGCGAGCACATCCTGCGCTTCGCCCGCCTGGCGCGCGACATGGCGCAAAACGAACCGCGCGACTGGCGGCGCGCCGAACTGCAGGCCATCGCAGGCAACTGCGACCGGATCGCCCATCGCCCGCCGCACACCTTCTGGCAGGCGCTGCAGCTGTGCTATTTCATCCAACTGACGTTGCAGATCGAATCCAACGGCCATTCGGTTTCCTTCGGCCGCCTCGATCAATACCTCTATCCCTGGTATCGACGTGAGGTGGAGCTGGAGCAAAAGCTGGCGCGGGAAGACGCCATCGAGCTGTTGCACAGCTGCTGGCTGAAGCTGCTGGAGGTCAACAAGATCCGCTCTGGCTCGCATTCCAAAGCTTCCGCCGGCAGCCCGCTGTACCAAAACGTCACCATCGGCGGACAGAAGCTGATCGACGGCCGGCCATGCGATGCGGTCAACCCGCTGTCCTACGCCATTCTCGAGTCCTGCGGCCGCCTGCGCTCCACCCAACCCAACCTCAGCGTGCGTTACCATGCCGGGATGAGCGCCGACTTCCTCGACGCCTGCGTGCAGGTGATCCGCTGCGGTTTCGGCATGCCGGCGTTCAACAACGACGAAATCGTCATTCCCGAATTCATCAAGCTGGGGGTTGAGCCGCAAGACGCCTACGACTACGCCGCCATCGGCTGCATCGAGACCGCCGTCGGCGGCAAATGGGGCTATCGTTGCACCGGCATGAGCTTCATCAACTTCGCCCGCGTGCTACTGGCAGCGCTGGAACAGGGCCGTGACGCCACCTCCGGGCAAATATTCATGCCGCAGGAACAAGCGCTGTCCAAAGGAAACTTCGTCGATTTCGAGCAGGTCTTAGCCGCCTGGGATCGGCAAATCCGCTACTACACGCGCAAGTCGATCGAGATCGAATGCGTGGTGGACAGCGTACTGGAAGAGAATGCCCACGATATCCTCTGTTCCGCGCTGGTGGATGACTGCATCGAACGCGGTAAAAGCATCAAGCAAGGCGGCGCCAAATACGATTGGGTTTCCGGCCTGCAGGTCGGCATCGCCAACCTGGGCAACAGCCTGGCGGCGGTGCGCAAACTGGTGTTCGACCAGGGGGCGATCGGCCAGCAGCAGCTGGCGACCGCGCTGGCCGACGACTTCGCCGGGCTGGATGGCGAGCAGCTGCGCCAGCGGCTGCTCAACGCCGCGCCCAAATACGGCAACGATGTGGACGAGGTCGATCGGCTGCTGGTGCGCGCCTACCAAACCTATATCGAAGAACTGAAGCAGTATCGCAACACCCGCTTCGGCCGCGGGCCGATCGGCGGCGGTTACTACGCCGGCACCTCGTCGATTTCGGCCAACGTGCCCTTCGGCGCCGCCACTCTGGCCACGCCCGATGGACGTAAGGCGCACGCGCCACTGGCGGAAGGCGCCAGTCCGGCGTCCGGCACCGACCACCTGGGGCCGACGGCGGTGTTCAATTCACTCGCCAAGTTGCCGACCGAGGCGATCCTCGGCGGCGTGCTGCTCAACCAAAAGCTGAACCCGGCGACGCTGGACAACCCGCGCGATCGGGAAAAGCTAATGCTGATGTTGCGCACCTTCTTCGAGAGCTATCGCGGCTGGCATGTGCAGTACAACATCGTGTCGCGCGAAACGCTGCTGGCGGCGAAGCAACACCCTGACCAATATCGTGATTTAGTGGTTCGCGTAGCTGGCTATTCCGCCTTCTTTACCGCATTATCCCCTGAGGCGCAGGATGATATTATTGCGCGCACAGAACATACTCTTTAAACCTTTGACTCTTAGCGGCCGCGCCTTGGCGGCCGCATCATCAGGCCGATATGAATTTACGACAACAGACCATATTGCAGTTGGTTAACGATCGCCGGCGGATCAGCGTCAATGAGCTGGCGCGCGCCTCGGGCGTCTCGGAAGTCACCATCCGGCAGGATCTCAACCTGCTGGAAAAACGCAGTTATCTGAAGCGGGTGCACGGCTCCGCCGTGGCGTTGGAGAGTGATGACGTCGACGCCCGCATGATGTCCAATTTCACCCTCAAGCAGCGGCTGGCGCAATACGCCGCCGCGCAGGTCAACGACGGCGAGACGATCTTTATCGAGAGCGGCAGCGCCAACGCCCTGCTGGCGCGCTACATCGCCGAGCGCAAGCGCATTACGCTGATCACCGTCAGCCACTACATCGCCAACCTGCTGAAAGAAACCGACTGCGACGTGATTGTGCTGGGCGGCATGTACCAGAAGAAAAGCGAGACCGTAGTCGGCCCGCTCACGCGGCTGTGCATTCAGCAGGTGCATTTCAACAAGGCGTTTATCGGCATTGACGGCTTTCAGGCCGAAACCGGCTTTACCGGCCGCGACATGATGCGCGCCGACGTGGTCAGCGCGGTACTGGCCAAGGGCGTGGAGAATATCGTGCTGACGGATTCCAGCAAATTCGGCCAGATCCAGCCTAACCCGCTGGCGCAGCCGGGGCAAATCAGCCGGGTGATCACCGATTCGCGTTTGGCGCTGGAGTATCAGCATCAGCTGAAACGTCAGGGCGTACAGGTGGAATTGGTCAACGAATAACGCAGATCACCGCCGCACCGCGCGGGCCACGCCGCGCGTCTTTCCCCTTGCACCGCAGGATTTTAAGACTATTTACCTGTTTATCCTTCCCGAGAAACCTATACTCAGTTTCGGCGACTTTTGGGCCGTAACCTGCTAATTATTCGGCCGTTAACAAAAAATGCCATTTTTTATATCGATACTGTACGGGAATCAACAGCAGGCCTGATTTATGGTTAACGCCTATACTTATAGGGCACTTCCATATAGCCAATGCTAAGGAGAAGTCATTATGATGATTATCAATAAACGTTTCGCCACCGCCGCTCTGGCACTGACTCTGGCGTTTTCACTCAGTGCCTGTTCCAACATGTCCAAACGCGATCGCAACACCGCTATCGGTGCCGGCGCAGGTGCAGTCGGCGGCGCAGTGCTGACAGACGGCAGCGCGTTGGGTACGCTGGGCGGGGCTGCGGTAGGGGGCATTATCGGTCACCAGGTTGGTAAATAACCTGACCGAGCGCCCTCGGCCGACAGGCTGGCAAAAGCGCTTTGGCGCTTTGACGTATTAACCAATAACGATGATTTCAGGTCTGTTTTACTTTAAGTCTATGGTTCTTTTGCCGTTAACGGGCTAATCCCCGGCAGCAACAACCTCAAGCCATGCCACGGCATTGCACCGCGGCATGGCGATTCACCTCAACCGCCCGCCAGTTTGACCTTCATGCCTTTGGCTTCCAGCAGTTGCTTGAGCAGATCGCGTTTATCGCCCTGGATCTCGATGACCCCGTCTTTCACCGAACCGCCGCAGCCGCATTTCTTTTTCAGCTCGGCCGCCAGTTTGTCGAGCGCAGCATCATCCAGATCGACGCCGGCGATCAGGCATACGCCCTTCCCCTTGCGGCCGCTGGTCTGACGCTGGATGCGCACGATGCCGTCGCCCTTGGCGCGTTGCGGTTTAACCTCTTCCTGCTTGATGCGGCCGGTGTCCGTGGAATACACCAGGCGGCTGTTATCGTCATTCATCGGCGGTTCCTCAGGCCAAAGAGGCGCGGATCGCGCGCAGCGTCGCGGCCGGATCGGCAGATTGGGTGATCGGACGCCCAATCACCATGTAGTCCACGCCGGCGGCCTGCGCCTGCACCGGCGTCATAATACGGCGCTGATCGCCCGCCGCGCTGCCTTCTGGGCGGATCCCCGGCGTAACCAGTTGGAAAGCCTGCCCGCAGGCCGCCTTCAGCCGCTGCGCTTCGTGTGCCGAACACACCACGCCGTCCAGCCCGCAGTCGCGGGTCAGGCGCGCCAAGCGCTCGGCGTGTTCCGCCGGGCTGGCCTCAATGCCGATGCCGCGCAGGTCTTCCGCTTCCATGCTGGTCAACACCGTCACGGCAATCAACAGCGGCGCATCCGCCCCGAATGACGCCAGCGCTTCTTTAGCGGCGGTCATCATGCGCGCGCCGCCGCTGGCATGGACGTTGACCATCCAAACGCCCAGTTCGGCCGCCGCCGCGACCGCATGCGCGGTGGTATTGGGAATATCGTGGAATTTCAGGTCAAGAAATACGTCGAAGCCGCGCCCATGCAGATCGCGCACCAATTGCGGCCCAAACAGCGTGAACATTTCTTTGCCCACTTTCAGCCGGCAGTCTTGCGGATCGATACGGTCGGCGAACGCCAGCGCGGCGTTCTTATCGGCGTAATCTAACGCCACAACGATTGGAGATGATTTTAAGTCATTGTTATTAGTGTTATTCTCAGACTTCATTTCTTCTACCTTCTGTAAAATAGACATAATCAGGGACTCACCCGCGAAACTGACCGCCGCATTCTACATGCCGAAGGCCAGAAATCCCAGCCGCAGCGCGCACCGGCGCTCTGTCATGTTACCGCTCACCTTTGTCATGGCGCGTCAACGAAAGCGCGTTAGCGATAAACCACGCAGCGTAAAACGCCGTAAAGATGCGTAAATTGTTGATCAGATATTTTGAATGAATTACTCAGCATTATCAGATTTTCAATCGACGTAGATGCTTTATTATTCAACCCATCGGAAGCGAATGGCTTCCTTCCTAAATGAACAGACTGGAGTCACCTATGAAAACCATCAAATATTTTGCAACCGCTGCCGCTATCGCACTGACCTCTTTCGCCACTTTCGCCGCTGAACCGATCAATAGCCAGCAGGCCGATAACCTGACCGCCACCGGCATCGTTTCCGCAGGCCACGCGACCACCCTCAGCAGCCTGGAAAAAAAGCTGGCCGCTAAAGCCGACGCTCAGGGCGCCAGCAGCTACCGCATCATCTCCGCCGGCGGTAACAACATGCTGAGCGGCACCGCGATCATCTACAAATAATGTTTCCGGTACAGGGCCCGCACGCTCGGGCCCTGCCTCTGTTTCTCGCCTAAAAAAACCCGCGTTTGCCCCGCCCTCATTTGTTACATAAATATTAAATTTTTATTACACACTAGACACCCGATCGCCAGTGGCTTAGCTTGAAGGCATCTTCCTGCAGAAAGGCTTTCAAAATGAGCGAGATATCGACACTTACCATAAAAATTCCTCTGGAACTCAAGGAAAAAATCCGTGCCGCCGCCGCTGAAAACGAATTTTCGTTGAGCGTGGAAGTGTGCCAGCGCCTGGAAAGCAGTTTCAGCGCGCCCGCCACCAAAGCAGAAAAACCGGCCAAAAAGGCGGATGACCTGCACCACGGCGAGATCGACAATCAAAGCACCGAAGAAGAAATTGAACAGCCGCTGAGCCAGAAAGAGCTGAAGAAACTCCGCCAGCTGTTGAAAACCGGCGCCAAAGGCGGCAAGAAAAAATAAGCGACGAACAGACGAACATAAAAAACGGGGCGATAAATCGCCCCGTTTTGTTTTGTCGCCCCGCCGCATTATTGGCCGTCCAGACCGCGGATCGGTTTAACCGATGACCAGGCGCGGCACGACGGGCAATGCCAATAGAGCGAGTGCGCGGTGAAGCCGCATTTGTGGCAGCGGTAACGCGGCTTGGTGCGAATTTGCTCGCCGACCATATCGCGCAACAGCAGCAGACTCTCTTTCGCCCGGCCGTCTTCGGCGTCCGCCAGGTGATAATCCATCAGCCGGTAAAACACCCGCATGGTCGGATGGCGTTGCAGCTGGCGGTTGATATAGACCTGCACCACGTCGCGCCCTTCGTGCTGCTCGATAATCTCGGCCAGCATCAGATCGGCGGTGGCGCCGGTGTTCTCTTCCACGCAGCGCTTCAGGAATTCAGCCCAGTTGTGCTGTTGTTCCGGCAGATGCGTGTAGCATTCCTGCAGCATCGGCAGCGTCTCGCTGACCAACTCTTTATCCTGGCTCAGAACGCGTTGCAGCGACTCTGCCGCTTTGGCGTAGTCGTTTTGCGCCATGTAGATGCGCCCGAACATGATGGACACGCGCGCACACTGTTTATCGGCGGCGGCCGCCCGTTTGAGCAGGCTCATCGCCCGATCGAGATCGTCGCTGCCCATCGCCTGCAGCGCCAACTCACAGTAAAAGTGCGCGATCTCGACGCGTTGCTTCTCTTTGCCCAGCTTGACCAGCTTTTCCGCCACGTCGATCGCTTTCTGCCAGTCGCTGGTCGCCTGATGGATCACCAGCAGTTGCTGCAGCGCCGAGACGCGAAAATCCGCTTCGTCAGTCAACTGGCTGAACATGTCTTCCGCGCGATCGTACAGCCCGGCCGCCATATAGTCGCGGCCCAGTTGCTGCACCGCCAGCAGGCGCTGTTCGAAGGTCAGAGAGGCGCTTTCCATCAAGGCCTGATGGATGCGGATGGCGCGGTCGACTTCGCCGCGCGAGCGGAACAGGTTACCCAAGGTCAGGTGGGCTTCAACGGTGTTGCTGTCCTCTTTCAACATGTCGAGGAACAGATCGACCGCCTTGTCCTGCTGGTTGGAAAGCAGAAAGTTCACCCCTGCCACATATTCGCGCGACAGGCGGTTGGCTTCTTGCTGTTTATCCTGCTGAGCGCTTCTGCGCCCCATGTACCAACCGTACGCGGCAGCCACGGGCAGCAACAGAAACAGCAGTTCTAACATAGAGGATTATTCCTTGCTGACAACAGGCTGAGCCGCCGGTTCAGCGGGCTGCTCAAGCTGCAGCTCCAGCCTTTTGATTTTGCGCTCGGCGCGACCCAGCGCAATACGCGTGCGCAGGTAGAACAGGCCGCAAATGATCCAGCCGAGAACGAAACCGGCGCCAAACAGCGTGGCCAACAGGGTCGATACGCGATAATCCCCCTGCGCAACCAGATAGTTAAAATTGACCACCTGATCGTTATGCGCACCCAAGGTGACGGAAATCACGAAGATCACCAGAACCAACAAAAAAATCAGCAAATATTTCACATTCTTTCCCGCGATGCCGAGTGAATCGGATGAACGATGCCAAAATGTGGCGTCCCTAACCCTTAAGTTAGCATTTCCCGCTGCGGCAGGGAAACCCTGCCGCACGATAAAACCACATATCTGCTGGCATATTCGGCAGTAAACGGTCTTAGCGAACAAATTGATGAGAAAGCTTCTCAAAACGTCGAATTTATAAGGATATGGGGGCAACCGGGCGAATTGCAATGGCGGGAAAATGTAAGCGGTTAATGCGGCACCGGTCCGATGCCGCCTATTTTGTGACGCGGTCACATATCGTTCATATCTCCGGCTTGCGCGCCGCGATTTCCTGCTGCTCTTTTGGCGGCGGGGTCAACGGGCCGAACCAACGCTGCGCCAGCCAGCAGGTGATCACCACCAGCAGCCAACTGATCAGCGTAGCCATCGCCAGATCGCGCGGCCAGTGCATGCCCAGCAGCAGACGGCTACCCATCACCCCCGTTGCCCACACCATCAGCAGCGCGACGGTTTTATAATGGCGGCGCGGCCACAGCAATCCGACGCCCAGCAGCGCCCAAGTGGCGGCGAACATCGTATGCCCCGACGGGAAAGCGAAGCCGGTTTCAAACTGCCAGTGCTTGCGCAGCCAGTTCGGCACCAGCGTCTGGTCTTGCAGTTGCTCGCGCACCAGCGCGCTGCGCTCTTTACGATGCAGCGAATAGAAATATTTTCCGTCCACGCCGTGGGTTTGCTCGAGCCATACCACAAACGGCCGCGGTTCTTGCACCCGATCCTTGATCAACGACTTGACCCCCTGCCCAATCACCAACGCGGCGGAAAGCAGGATCGCCAGACCGATGGCCGCTTTCAGCCGAAAGCGCAGGCACCACAAAAACCAACCGCAAAGGATAGCGCTGGTCAGAATGCCCCACGGCGAGGTCACGGTTTCGGTCACCCAGAACAGCGCTTTGAGCAGCCGATCATTACCGCCGGGCTGCCAATGCCAGCCGGATGCCCATACGACCAGCGGCATCAACAGCAGCAGCAGCGCGCCGCCCGCCGTACGTTTTGCTATCTCATACATTCCCGTTTTCCTCTGCGTGAATCAGGCTGCAGTGTAACAAGAGTGCAATATTGATAACACGCGAAAAATTAAACAGATAGGAAACCTATCGCAATAATAGGTGGTCAGAAAACGCCATCTGCTGGTTTGCTGAGCACCGCCCGGCAAGAAGTTGTGGCAAAATAGCCGATAATTAACGAAATAGAGATCGGCGTAGCACGTTTTAGTCTTGGTCAATTTACTGAACCGGACTTAGGATGCGCGACAATGATTGAATCGTAGGTTTTTGTGGAGAGTGACATGCAGCTGAAACGGGTGGCAGAGGCTAAACTGCCGACACCTTGGGGCGATTTCCTGATGGTAGGATTCGAAGAACTGGCGACCGGACATGACCATCTGGCACTGGTATTCGGTGATATTTCCGGCGAAGCGCCGGTGCTCGCACGCGTGCATTCCGAATGCCTGACCGGCGACGCGTTGTTCAGCCTGCGCTGCGACTGCGGTTTTCAACTGGAAGCCGCACTGGAGCAGATTGCGGAAGAAGGCCGCGGCATCCTGCTTTATCATCGCCAGGAGGGCCGCAATATCGGCCTGTTGAACAAGATCCGCGCCTACGCCCTGCAGGATAAGGGCGCAGACACCGTGGAAGCCAATCACCAACTCGGCTTCGCCGCCGACGAGCGCGACTTCACCCTGTGTGCCGACATGTTCAAACTGCTGGGCGTCGACGCGGTGCGTTTGCTGACCAACAACCCGAAAAAGGTCGAGATCCTGACCGAAGCCGGTATCAACATCAGCGAACGCGTGCCGTTGATCGTCGGTCGCAACCCGAAGAACGAACGCTATCTGGCCACCAAGGCCGCCAAAATGGGCCATTTGCTCGACCAGAAGTGATCGCCACCGCCGCGGAAACAATCAGGGCGCCTTACGGCGCCCTTTTTATTGATTAATTACAGCATTTTCCTGATCACATAGTGCAGGATGCCGTCGTTTTCGTAGTAGGTCAGCTCATTGCCGGTATCGATGCGGCACCGGGTGTCGACCACTTCCTTGCGCCCGTCGGCATAGGTGATGTGCACCGGCACCGTCTGGCCCGGCTGCAGCTGTTGCAGGCCGCCAACGCTGATCTGCTCATCCCCGGTCAGCCCCAGGGTTTTGCGCGTCACCCCCTGCGGGAACTCCAGCGGCAAAATCCCCATGCCGATCAGGTTAGAGCGGTGAATACGCTCGAAGGATTCGGCAATCACCACCCGCACGCCCAGCAGGCGCGGCCCCTTCGCCGCCCAGTCGCGGCTGGAGCCGGAACCGTACTCTTTACCGGCGATCACCGCCAGCGGCACTTTTTCCTGCTGGTACTGCATGGCGGCGTCGTAGATAGACAGCTGCTGTTGTGACGGAATATGGCGGGTATAGCCGCCTTCCACGCCCGGCACCATTTCGTTGCGGATGCGAATGTTGGCGAAGGTGCCGCGCATCATCACTTCGTGGTTGCCGCGGCGTGAACCGTAGGAGTTGAAATCCTGCGGCGCTACGCCATGCTCGCTCAGGTAACGCCCCGCCGGGCTGTCGCGCTTGATGTTACCCGCCGGCGAGATGTGGTCGGTGGTCACCGAGTCGGCCAGAATCGCCAGAATACGCGCGTCTTTGATGTCCTGCACCGGATCCGGCTTCACCTGCATGGTGCTGAAGAACGGCGGATGGCGGATATAGGTAGAATCCTCCTGCCACTGATAGGTCGCCGAACCGGTCACCTGGATCGCCTGCCAGTTGGCGTCGCCATCGAACACTTCGCCGTATTCCTTGTGGAACATCTCGGTGCGCACTTCTTCCACCGCCTGAGCGATGTCCTGGCTGCTCGGCCAGATGTCCTTCAAATAGACCGGCTGACCGTCATTACCCTCGCCCAGCGGCTCTTTGGTCAGATCGATCTTCATGCTGCCCGCCAGCGCATAAGCCACCACCAGCGGCGGCGAGGCCAGCCAGTTGGTTTTCACCAGCGGGTGGATGCGCCCTTCGAAATTACGGTTGCCCGACAGCACCGCGCCAACGGTCAGATCGCCCTCTTTGATCGCCTGCTCGATAGGATCCGGCAGCGGCCCGGAGTTGCCGATACAGGTGGTACAGCCATATCCCACCAGGTTGAACCCCAGCTCTTCCAGATAGGCGGTGAGTTTGGCGCTGTCGAAGTAGTCGGTCACCACTTTGGAACCCGGCGCCAGCGAGGTTTTTACCCAGGGTTTGCTGCGCAGCCCTTTCTTGACGGCGTTTTTCGCCAGCAGGCCGGCCGCCATCATCACGCTCGGGTTGGAGGTGTTGGTGCAGGAGGTGATCGCCGCGATCACCACCGCGCCGTCGCGCAATTCGTGCTGCTGCTCGTCCAACGTAAAGGTTTTGCCGTCTGTCTTGGCCTTGTGGCCGCCGATATCCAGCTCGGTAGCGGCCTTGAACGCCTGCGGCACATTCGGCAGCGCGACGCGATCCTGCGGGCGTTTCGGCCCGGCGAGGCTCGCCTCCACCGTCGACATGTCCAGCGCCAGCGAGCTGGTGAAGACCGGCTCATCCCCCGGATTGCGCCACATGCCCTGCGCTTTGGCGTAGGCTTCCACCAGTGCGATTTGTTCGGCGCTGCGGCCGCTGAGCTTCATATAGCCGAGCGTAACGTCATCCACCGGGAAGAAGCCGCAGGTGGCGCCGAACTCCGGCGACATGTTGGCGATGGTCGCCCGGTCCGCCAGCGGCAGATCGGCCAGACCGTCGCCGTAAAACTCGACGAACTTGCCGACAACGCCGTGTTTGCGCAGCATTTGGGTGACGGTCAGCACCAGATCGGTGGCGGTAATGCCCTCGCGGAGCTTGCCGGTCAGCTTGAAGCCGACCACATCCGGGATCAGCATCGACACCGGCTGGCCCAACATCGCCGCTTCCGCTTCGATGCCGCCCACGCCCCAGCCGAGGATGCCCAGGCCGTTGATCATGGTGGTGTGGGAATCGGTGCCCACCAGCGTATCCGGATAGGCCACGCGGCGGCCGCTTTCGTCGCTGTGCCACACCGTTTGGCCGAGGTATTCGAGGTTGACCTGGTGGCAGATGCCGGTGCCCGGCGGCACCACACGGAAACGGTTGAAGGCTTTCTGCCCCCAGCGCAGGAAGGTGTAGCGCTCGTGGTTGCGCTGCATTTCGATACGCACGTTGTCTTCGAAGGCGTTGTCATCGCCGAATTCATCGACGGTGACCGAGTGGTCAATCACCAGATCCACCGGTGACAGCGGGTTCACCTGGTCGACATTGCCGCCCAGCCGCCGCACCGCTTCACGCATCGCCGCCAGATCCACCACCGCCGGAACGCCGGTAAAATCCTGCATCAGCACGCGCGCC
Organism: Serratia sp. JKS296; assembly: GCF_900215445.1. Taxonomy (NCBI): domain Bacteria; kingdom Pseudomonadati; phylum Pseudomonadota; class Gammaproteobacteria; order Enterobacterales; family Yersiniaceae; genus Serratia; species Serratia sp. JKS296. The sequence continues at coordinate 2,276,387 of NZ_OCMX01000001.1, read as the reverse complement.
GGACGGTAGGCGATTTCACGGTCAGCATGGCCGGTTTGCAACCAGGCGACGATGGCCTTGAGGTCGTCAACCTGCACGGTATCGCCATCCACATGACGCAGCAGGTTCTCCAACAGCACTTTCATCGATTTCGGCAACCGGTCGATAGCACCCAGCTGCTTCGCCGCCAGCGGCAGACTGTAGTAGTAATATTCGCTATTCAGCGCAACCAGCTTATCCAGACTTGTTTCACGAAGATCGGACGACATAGCTCCTCCATTTCTTATTGTGACTAAAACAGGGTAATCAGTGAGGTCTTGTTTAAAGATACCACAAAGACAAGTTAACGTTTTGATAACAACACGATTTGATCACAACGATAGGCGGGAACAATCAAGAAGAAGGAAGTGCGAGCGCAGCCAAGGGGTTAGGCCACGCGTCAACGAAAACGCCGCAACGAGGCGGCATTTTGGCAGGGAAAATCTCGCGGCTTTAACGGGGTTTGCGCACCAGGCGGCGACATACTGTGAGCACAACTGCAGCAATGATAGCAGAGACCCCCAATTTAATGGCAATGACAGCCGAGTCGAAATTATTCATCCCTATTTCACCATCACCGCTAATTTCTATGTTGTTGGAAACGAAGCTGTCGAAAATTCCGTCTGGTAGGTAGCGCAACAACAAAAAGGTTAGCAACAAGAACAGAACAATCCAGAGACTTTTTTTCATTGTGATACCACGCATTTACTGTAATCAGGCTCACCTTGAACATCTATACGACCGTACGCCATCAGCCCTCGACCTCCAGGCACTCTCACCTTTCTACGCCTTAGCAGCGCATCCCGAAGGATCTGAAAGTCAGATGCCTGATAGAGAGTAATACATCCCCAAGAAACACCGGTGCCATCTGTGTTAAGTGGATGCAGTCTAAAACTGTTTCGAAAGACGCCATTTACGGCGAGGTAGTCACTCATAGTTTCATTGCTGAAGAGACCAAACCACTCAGAATGGCGATTCTTGTAGAGATGATACAGGTCAACCAACTCAGAACGAATTTGATTTGCAATACTGCCCTGTGGTCTGTCGACGATCCAGTATGTTCCTGGAGGAATGGCGGCTTTTTCACGATCCGAACAGTTTGGGTTGTTAATGTAATGCTCGATACCCGATAACACGTCGAATGTCCCCACTCCATAGCACCGTAATTTCGCTATCTTGCCATCACTTGATAAATCAGCGTAGTTAAGCCTGCATAACGTTGAATTTCCTTATTCAATTATCCGAACGTTTTGCAGTCTACTTAGAGGTGAACGGGTTGAAAAGAGGACGGTGGCTTTTCAGGATGATCCTGAGAAACAAGGAAGGTGCGGGTTTCCGGGCTAAAAAAACCCGGTTTGGCAGGCGCCTAACCGGGTTTGATTTGATATCGTCAACGATTATTTAATCGGCAGCTTGATGTCCTTGAACATCGCTTCAATTTCTTCGTTGGAGCGCAGCGCCACTGCGCTGTCGACCACGTCGCGCGTCAGGTGCGGCGCGAAGCGCTGAATGAAGTCATACATGTAGCTGCGCAGGAAGGTGCTGCGGCGGAAGCCGATTTTGGTGGTGCTGTAGGTGAAGATGTCGCGCGCATCCACCGTCACCAGATCCGGATCCTGCACCGGATCCACCGCCATGCTGGCGATCACCCCTACCCCCAGTCCCAGACGCACATAGGTTTTGATCACGTCGGCGTCGGTGGCGGTAAAGACGATGCGCGGCGTCAGACCGGCGCGGTTGAAGGCGGTGTCCAGCTCCGAGCGGCCGGTAAAGCCGAAGGTGTAAGTGACGATCGGGTAAGCCGCCAGTTCTTCGATGCTGATGCTGCTTTTTCCCGCCAAAGGATGATCGGGCTTCACCACCACCGCACGGTTCCAGTGGTAGCACGGCAGCATGATGAGATCGTCGTACAAGTGCAGCGCCTCGGTGGCAATGGCAAAATCGGCGGTGCCCTTGGAGACCGCTTCGGCGATCTGCGTCGGCGAGCCCTGATGCATGTGCAGCGAGACGCGCGGGTAACGCTCGATGAAGCCTTTGATTACGTTGGGCAATGCGTAACGAGCCTGAGTGTGCGTGGTGGCGACGTACAGCGAGCCTTTGTCCGGGTAGGTGTGTTCACCGGCAACGGCTTTGATGGCGTCCACTTTGGACAACACTTCACGCGCGATGCGAATGATTTCCTGGCCGGCGGGGGTGACCTGGGTCAGGTGCTTGCCGCTGCGGGCAAAAATCTGGATGCCCAGCTCATCTTCGAGCATGCGCACCTGTTTACTGATGCCGGGTTGAGAGGTATAGAGCCCTTCTGCCGTCGAGGAGACATTCAGGTTGTGGTTAACCACTTCCACAATGTAACGAAGCTGCTGCAATTTCATATCTTATACCATCCTAGGTTAAACACTGCGGCTTACCCGCAGCCAGGTATATCGGTGTCGCCCCGGTATGCTGAAACTCACAAGCCATAAACCCCGTGTTCTACCCTGATGGTGAAGAAAACGCCGTTGTTAATAAGCTTTAATAATAAAAAAACTTTTTATATAACCACTATACCACGATGCAGCTTCAAGTATAGATCCGCGTCACACTATGATAACGATTATTTTGCATTGGTATCAACGTGAAACGGCGGTGTCGGAGGGATAAAAACAGCAAAGGATAGATCCGTTTGCCCCTTTTCACCAATAAAAAAACCAGCCGCCAGGGCTGGTTTTTCATCTTGCAGGCAGGACATCGCCCTTACTTCTTGCCTTCGACCCACTTGCCGTCCACGTAGAACGCGGACCAACCGGTCGCCTTGCCGTCTTTTTCAGAGGAGACGTACTGCTGCTTGGTTTTACGGCTGAAACGCACCAGCGTTTTGTTGCCTTCGGCATCCGCCACCGGCGCATCGGCCAGGTAGCGCAGTTTCTCCGGCAGACGATCCTTGAAGCGAGCCAGCTCCTCCACCAACGGCGCGCGGGTCTCGCGCGATTTAGGGAAGGTGTTGGCCGCCAGGAACACGCCGGCAGCGCCGTCACGCAGCACGAAATAGGCGTCGGACTTCTCGCACGGCAGCTCCGGCAACGGCACCGGATCTTCCTTCGGCGGCGCCACATCGCCGTTACGCAGGATCTTGCGGGTATTTTTGCAGTTCTCGTTGGTGCAGCCCATGTACTTGCCGAAACGCCCCATTTTCAGGTGCATTTCCGAACCGCACTTGTCGCACTCCACCACCGGGCCGTCATAACCTTTCAGGCGGAACTCGCCCTCTTCGATCTCATAGCCGTCACACGCCGGGTTGTTGCCGCAGACGTGCAGCTTGCGCTGGTTGTCGATCAGATAGCTGTCCATCGCCGTACCGCATTTCTGGCAGCGGCGGCGGGCGCGCAGCGCGTTGGTTTCCGCGTCGTCGCCTTCGAGGATGTTGAGCACTTCCGCTTCAGGCACCAGGTTGATGGTGGTTTTGCAACGCTCCTTCGGCGGCAGCGCGTAGCCGGAACAGCCGAGGAACACGCCGGTGCTGGCGGTACGGATGCCCATCTTGCGGCCGCAGGTCGGGCAGTCGATGCTGGTCATCACCATCTGGTTAGGCCGCATGCCGCCTTCTTCCGGATCCTTCTCCGCCGTTTCCAGCTGCTCGCTGAAGTCGACGAAGAACTCGTCCAGCACCGCTTTCCACTCGGCCTGGTTGTTGGCGACCTCATCGAGGCCGTCTTCCATGCGCGCGGTGAAGTCATAGTTCATCAGCTCGCGGAAGTTTTCTTCCAGACGATCGGTGACGATCTCACCCATTTTCTCGGCATAGAAGCGGCGGCTTTCCACCCGCACATAACCGCGATCCTGAATGGTCGAGATAATGGAGGCGTAGGTGGACGGGCGGCCAATGCCGCGTTTTTCCAGCTCTTTCACCAGCGAGGCTTCGCTGTAGCGCGCCGGCGGCTTGGTGAAGTGCTGGCTCGGGATCAGTTTCTGCAGATCCAGCTCGCTGCCGATTTCGACGTATGGCAGGGTGCGATCTTCATCGCCCTTGCGCAACGCCGGCATCACCTTGGTCCAACCGTCAAAGCGCAGCGTACGGCCCTTGGCGCGCAGCTGATAATCACCGGCTTTCACCGTCAGCGTGGTGGAATCGTACTGCGCCGGCGTCATCTGGCAGGCGACGAACTGGCGCCAGATCAGCTGATACAGCTTCTGCGCATCCGCTTCCATGTCTTTCAACTGCTCGGCGAGCACGTTCACGTCCGAAGGACGGATCGCTTCGTGCGCTTCCTGCGAATTCTCTTTGCTGCTGTACTGATTCGGCGCCTTCGGCAGGTATTTATCGCCGAAGTTGTCGCCGATGTAGCCACGCACCATGTTGAGCGCATCCTGGCTCAGGTTGGTGGAATCGGTACGCATATAGGTGATGTGGCCGGCTTCATACAGCCGTTGCGCCATCATCATGGTTTTCTTCACGCCGAAGCTCAGGCGGGTGCTGGCGGCCTGTTGCAGCGTGGAGGTAATGAAAGGCGCGCCCGGCTTGCTGCTGGTCGGTTTGTCTTCGCGATCCAGCACCGTGTAGCGGGCTTTTTCCAGCAACTTGACCGCGGCGTGAGTCTGCTCGCGGTTGACCGGCTTGAACGGTTTGTCGTGCGCGTGGGTCACTTCCATCTGCAGCGCGGTTTCACCCTTCGCCAGCAGATCGGCATGCAGTTCCCAGTACTCTTCCGGCACGAACGCCTTGATGTCGCGTTCGCGCTCAACCACCAGACGCACCGCCACCGACTGCACACGGCCGGCGGACAGGCCGCGGGCGATTTTCTTCCACAGCAGCGGCGAGACCATATAGCCCACCACGCGGTCCATAAACCGGCGCGCCTGCTGCGCGTTGACGCGATCAATGTTCAGCTCGCCCGGCTGTTTGAACGCCTGCTGGATCGCGTTTTTGGTGATTTCGTTAAACACCACTCGGCTAAAGCGTTTGTCATCTCCACCGATCACTTCCCGCAGGTGCCAGGCGATGGCTTCCCCTTCGCGGTCAAGGTCGGTTGCGAGATAAATGTGGTCGGCGTTTTCCGCCAACGATTTTAACTCGGCGACCACTTTTTCTTTACCCGGCAGGATTTCATAATGCGCTTTCCAGCCGTGGTAAGGGTCGACGCCCATGCGATTTACCAGCGCCGCCTTCTCATCTTTTTTAACTTTTTTCTTGGCTTTGTCTTCGGTTGAGTCAGCGCTCTTTTTGCTGGCTGAGCCACTGGTCGGCAAATCACGGATGTGACCGACGCTGGACTTCACCACGTAGTCACTTCCTAAATATTTATTAATAGTTTTGGCTTTTGCCGGGGACTCAACTATTACGAGAGCTTTACCCATATTTACCTTTACCTAATTTATTTCTTCTAAAAAGAAGTCTTTTATCTCGCCGTGCCGCGGCAATTCGTGTCTCTTTTTTTATATTGCGGCAGTCTGGCAAGAGATCAACAGATTTTTTTCTTTTGGTTGCCCAACTGCTCAACCTGAACGCAAGTTGTTGATCCTGCCTGCTATTCACCCATGCCCCAGAAGTATGGCTGTGTGAGTTTTATTCATGGCGTAAACAAAACCTTCCACCCGACGCCGCAAAATCCCACACTGTACCTGATAAAAAGCGTCACGCAACCTAATTAGCATGGAAAGTCCGATTTCGCCAACCGGCGGCCGCCCATGGCCATCCAGACGGCAAATAAACCTTAGTCGGTTTGCGGATAAAAGCGAACCGGCGTTAGAATATGCGCAGAGTTTTTAGTTTGGAGTCTAATAAATGCGCACGAATACTGCACCTATCGGCCGCGAGGCCCTGCTGGCGGAAGCAAATAACATCATCCGCCAACACGAAGATTATCTGCACGGCATGATCGCCACCGACGTTGAACAAAAAAGCGGCGTTTTAGTTTTTCGAGGCGAATACTTTTTGGATGCCGATGGATTGCCCACCGCCAAAACCACCGCGGTATTTAATATGTTTAAACAATTGGCTCACCTGCTTTCGGAAAAATACCACCTGGTCGATTAAGACAAGAAAACGGGGGCGCCTGGCCCCCGTTGATTCACGCTCTCGTTGCCGTTACAACAACGGCTTTTCCCCACGCTGCCACCAGCGCAGCAGCAAACGATCGACGCTTTCCGCCGCGCTGCCGGTGAAGCGATCCATCAGGCGTTTGCGGCGCGTATAGCGCACAGCGATCACTTCGTGGTTATCCAGCTCGGCGATCAGCAAATCATCGCTGGTGCCGATGGCGTCGACCAGGCCCTTCTCTTTCGCCTGTGAACCGAACCAGTGCTCACCGGTGGCGACGCTGTCGATATCGAGCGATGGGCGCTGCTCATGCACGAAGCGCTTGAACAGTTCGTGGGTTTCGTTCAAATCTTCGCGGAACTTCTCGCGCCCCTGTTCGGTGTTTTCACCGAACAGCGTCAGCGTGCGTTTAAACTGCCCGGCGGTGTGCAACTCCACGTCGATGTCGTTCTTCTTCAGCAGACGGTGGAAGTTCGGGATCTGCGCCACCACGCCGATGGAGCCGATGATGGCGAACGGCGCCGCCACGATGCGATCCGCGACGCAGGCCATCATGTAGCCGCCGCTGGCCGCCACTTTATCCACCGCTACCGTCAGGCGAATGCCGCCTTTGCGCAGGCGCTCCAACTGCGAAGCCGCCAGGCCGTAGCCGTGCACCACCCCGCCAGGGCTTTCCAGGCGCAACAGAACTTCATCCTGCGCCGACGCCACCGCCAACACCGCCGAGATCTCTTCGCGCAGCGAGGTGACCTCGTGCGCGTCCATGCTGCCCTTGAAATCCAGCACATACAGGCACGGCTTGGCCACTTCCACCGCGCCGGACTTGGCGCGCTGCTTCTTCAATTTGTCATCAGATTTGGTCTGCTTCTTGAACTGTTTCAGCCAAACCTTCTGCTCGGCGGCATCCATGCGCGCCAGGCGCATATCGCGCTGCATCTCGCGATACTGTTCGCCGAGATCGGTCAGCTGCAGCTCCCCTTTCTGGCGGCTCTTGCGTTGCCCCAAACTGACCGCCAGGATGGCCAACGCAGCGATGGCGAGCACCACCGTGGCGACCTTGGCCAGAAACAGGCCATAAACAGATATAAACTCCACAGATTCCGCCTTTATTTACAGGTTGTTAGTATGCTTATTTCCATTTTAGCCAACCGCAGCGGCTGCTGTCGCGGCTAAATGAAAATTCATTGCGCACAGAGCATCACTATGGGGACGATTTACGGCCGAACCAAGCCGCCACCGCCGCGCTTTTGTTACAAAAGAATGCCATTTCAGCCTGCTACGCATTGAAAATGCCTGCGGATTAAGGCATATAACACCCATTATTCATCAATATGATGAGACGGATTCGCTGCGCGGCCCGCAGACGGTCGAGCCTTCGCTCCCGCCCCGGCCGCGCGTTTCACCCTTGCTCCCCGATATCCGCGGGAGAACAGCCACCCAGGCGAGGATTTATCGTGCATTACCAACCCAAACAAGATCTGCTCGAACAACGTATCATTTTGGTCACCGGCGCCGGCGACGGCATCGGCCGCGAAGCGGCGCTGACCTACGCGCGCTTCGGCGCCCAGTTGGTGCTGCTGGGGCGCACCGAGAGCAAACTGCTGGCGGTACAACAAGAGATCGCAGCCCTGGGCGGCGCCCCGGCCCTGGTGGTCACGCTGGACTTGCTGCACGCCACTCAGGAGCAATGCCGGCAGATAGCCGACGATCTGGCGCGCCAGATCCCCCGCCTTGACGGCGTGTTGCACAACGCCGGCCTGCTCGGCGACATCGCGCCGATGGCCGACCTGTCGATAACCATGTGGCAAGAAGTGATGCAGGTTAACGTCAACGCCACCTTTATGCTGACTCAGGCGCTGCTGCCGCTGCTGCTGAAATCCCACGCCGGTTCACTGGTGTTCACCAGCTCCAGCGTCGGGCGTACCGGCCGCGCAGACTGGGGCGCCTATGCGGTGTCGAAGTTCGCCACCGAGGGCATGATGCAGGTGTTGGCCGACGAGTATAAAAACCGCAATCTGCGGGTGAACTGCATCAATCCGGGCGGCACCCGCACCAAAATGCGCGCATCTGCCTTCCCGCACGAAGACAAGAACAAGCTGAAAACCCCGGCCGATATCATGCCGCTGTATCTGTATTTGATGGGCGAAGACAGCCGCCGCAAAACCGGCATGAGCTTCGACGCGCAGCCGAACCGCAAACCCGGCGCAGCCGAATAATCAGGAGCGTTTCATGGCGGAAGATCGTCATCAACAGCGCCAGCAGCGCCTGAAAGAACAGGTCGATGCGCGCATCGCCGCGGCGCAGGACACCCGCGGCCTGCTGCTGGTGTTTACCGGCAACGGCAAGGGTAAAACCACCGCCGCCTTCGGCACCGTCACCCGCGCGGTCGGCCACGGCATGCGCGCCGGGGTGATCCAGTTCATCAAGGGCGAATGGCCCAATGGCGAAAAGAATCTGCTGCAGCAACACGGCGTTGAATTTCAGGTGATGGCCACCGGTTTCACCTGGGAAACGCAAAACAAGGCCGGCGACACCGCCGCCTGCCAGGCGGTGTGGCAGCACGGCAAACGCATGCTGGCCGACAGCGGCCTGGATCTGGTTCTGCTGGATGAAGTGACCTACATGCTGACCTACGGCTATCTGGAACTGGAAGAGCTGAAGGAAGCGCTCCTGCAACGCCCTGCGCATCAAACGGTGATCCTGACCGGGCGCGGCTGCCATCGCGATCTGCTGGAACTGGCGGATACGGTCACGGAGATGCGGCCGGTGAAACACGCATTCGACGCGGGCGTGAAGGCGCAACAGGGGATCGATTGGTAACAAAACGTTCTGGCCCCGAACGGGGCCAGAATGGCGGGATTAGCTGCGTTTGCTTGGCTTGCCCGGTTTGCTGCCTGGCGCACTGCGGCGGCCGCTGCCGGCCACCTGCGAGTGGCGCTTGACCGCACGGCGGATCTGGTTGGCCTTCACGCGGCGGCGCTCACGCTCCACCGGCATTTTGCTGACCGTTTCCGGTTTCAACTCCACCAGCTCGCGCAGGTAGTTGATCGCCGGCAGATCCAGTTCAGCCCAGCCGCCGCGCGGCAGGCCTTTCGGCAGATCGATGTCGCCGTAACGCACGCGGATCAGGCGGCTCACCTGCACGCCCACCGCTTCCCACAGGCGACGCACTTCACGGTTGCGGCCTTCGGTCAGGGTCACGTTGTACCACTGGTTGAGGCCTTCACCGCCCTGGAAGCTGATGGTGCGGAAGGCGGCCGGGCCGTCTTCCAATTGCACGCCTTTGCTCAGCTGCTTCACTTTCGCATCGTCAACCTGGCCGAACACGCGCACCGCGTACTCGCGCTCCACTTCACGGCTCGGGTGCATCAGACGGTTGGCCAGTTCGCCATCGGTGGTGAACAGCAGCAGACCGGAGGTGTTGACGTCCAGGCGCCCTACCGCCACCCAGCGCGAACCGCGCAGCTTCGGCAGGCGATCGAACACCGTCGGGCGGCCTTCAGGATCGCTGCGGGTACACAGCTCGCCTTCCGGTTTGTAGTAAGCCAGCACCCGGCAAACCACCTCTTCGGATTCTTTGATCGACAGGACATGGCCATCCAGACGGATTTTCATCGCCGGCGTCACTTCAACGCGATCGCCGAGCTTGGCGACCTTGCCGTCGACGCTGACGCGCCCGGCTTCAATCATGGTTTCGATTTCACGACGCGAGCCATGCCCGGCGCGCGCTAAAACTTTCTGTAACTTTTCGCTCATTGAGCAACCTCTAATGTCGCCTTCACAGGCCTCATGGTATGCTATATTTTCAATTGGTTACGGCAAGAAACCCCATAACCATATAATTTTGCACACATTTTGGAATTCGTTATGTCAAAAAAGATGTCACACAGACTGTCACACACAATCCAACGTGGCCGGACATATTACACGAATTTTAGACTTAATTGTTCCGATTCCAAAAAGTTTGTTCGGTTATCACTTAATACTGACAGTTTGAAACAGGCTCAGTTGGTCATGTCCAAAATGGCGCCTTATATTCCGTTGGTTCAGTCTGGAGCAATGTCCGTGGACGAGTTCAAGGCAAAGCTCAACGGCCTGAAGGACCTCACCAAGCAAGATTTGGATACATTCCTGTTGCGCCACCTTGAAGACGACTATGAAGAGGTGGAAAAGCTGCCAAAACTCGGGGCACTAACGAAACAATATTTCGGCGGCAGCATTGACCGGGAAGCGACGAAAAATGACGCCACAGGCTATGCGAGAGCAACTATAGATAATATTCATTCAGGCTCAGATTTTGGACTGGCCGCCCTTAAGCATTCCCTACGGCATAAGGGGATTAATCCTGAGGGGCTACCGGATGAAATGAGCGATGTCGTTAGCCAGATTGATATGTCGTTGGCTATGAAGCATCAAGCCTATGAGGCGTTTTACTCGGATGACTTCTTGAAGTACCGCCAAATTTTGGGTTCGCTCAAAGAACAGGTAAAGAGCCTCTCAGATAAAGCGCCGATTCAAAACCACGCTCCACAAGTTCAATCGCCCTCGTCCGCTGTAAAGCTGTCTGAAGTTTGGAAAATGTATGTTGCAGACAAGGGGCAGAAATGGCGGCGTTCAGTCGCCAGTGAGAATCAACGATTCTACGATGTTCTGTTCCTCGTTGTGGGAGATATTCCCGTTGATAGCGTCACCAAGCAGCACATAAGGGAAGCACTGAAGATTGCCGAGAATCTCCCCACACGAACTCGATCACCCTACTCCAGCATGACTCTAGCCGAATGCGTTGCCTATGATGTCCCGGAGGAGGATTTAATCTCAAGCGAACACGTCCACAAGCATTTGAAGATCTGGCGCTCACTGTTCAAAACGTACCTTGTCGATCACAAGGACATTTTGACGATCTCACCTACTGACGGAATAACCTATGAGGTGATTCCTAATCGAGGGGGTCACTATAGCGCTGGTGAAATGCAAAAGTTGAAAAAGGCTCTGTCCACCCTCCCCGACACAGACTGGAGAAAAGATTACTTCCTCACGCTCATTTATACCGGTGCTCGTCGTGCGGAGATTGCCGACATTCGTAAGCGGCACATACGGCGCGATGATGAAACGGGCAGACATTACATATTCATCGAGGAAGGTAAAACCGATCACGCTCAGCGCCAAATCCCAGTCCACAAAAAATTGGAGGGGGGCCTGTTCAAACGCATAGCCCTACTCTCAGACAAGGATCTGGTGTTTGGGGGCCTACCTGATTACACAACGATCACGAATGGGTGGGTTGCTATATTGGACAGTCTGGAAATCCCGACCTATGACGAGTTTGGATTAAAACGCCGAATTCATAGCCTGCGCCACACATTTATAAGCACAGCGATTGCCAGCGTCTCAAACGCGGCTCTGGTCCAGTTCGTTGTGGGGCATAGTCGGACCCAATCGTTGGGGATTACCTCACGGTACACACACAGACCGCTCCTCAAAGAGCTATTGTGTGTTGTTGATTGCATCAGTTGACATATCATGTGCAGAGACAGGAGGTTGGCGTGTCACGGTGGCAGAACCAGACACGCCAGTGAAACTATTATATATACCAGTGATTCTGCATAAACTTAACAACCTCTGGTAATATATTATAGCAATGGAAGCTATTATTCTTAGCATCCACAACTATTAGCTTATCATCATTATCCATTGCTGCTCTCACAATCCTTGCAGCCTGTTCAGTCGTATAAGCTGAATTCACATACCAGTTGGATTCTGTAACCTTAGCCCAATTTCCCAAAGATTTAATTGCTTTGTATACGGCCTCATAATCTTTGGTTTTGATCAGGTCATATGTAACGAACAGATTGTTAGCCATTCTCATATCTCCCAAAGTTTCAACTTTAAATGAAGCGCCTTACGGCGCTTCTCATATCATTTCTTCTCTTTCTTTGGATACTTGATCGTCTCCGTAACGGTAGTCTTAGGGTGCCGCTTTGCCTCAGCTTCAGGCACAAACTGACCAGTAATTGCGCTACGGACAACTTTACGTTTTGACATGAGGACAACCTCTCTTAGATTTTAGGTGTGAGGGCGCATATGCGCCCTCGATGTTTGGTTTCTTCAACCAGCAATGGAAGACTGGTTGTAAGATGCCATTACGCCCTCGTTATAGCCTTTGGCATATGCTGCCTGCGGGCTTTTGTGGCGAACAGTTCCGGCTTGGCTGTCAGGCAAAGCATCAAGGTCAACCCATACTTGAGGGCTACGATTAAAGCCGTGCTGAAAGCCTTGTTCATAAGCGCAACCGCAGCACTTATGACGACCAGAACCACCTTGATCTTCAGGTAGTTGAACAAACATTGGAGAGTACCGATGTCGGTTGTAACAAATAGCCATTCTGTATTGCCTTAGCCCTTCAGGGCACAAAAAGGTTTTACAAGGCCCGTCTATGCTGTCTACAATCCGATTTGTCGAATGTAAGAAAGTAGCTAGCTAACGGTTAACTAAGGGTCGCCAAACTCTTAGAGGCCTTGCTTCTAGGAAAGCCGAGTTCACAATGTGGATTCGGCTTTTTTATTGCCAAGGAGTTTCAAAACACTATATGTAGTGCCCCTTAATTCCTTGGGTAACAAGATAGTGAGAAAAAACGGCGTTTGCAAGTGAACAAACTCGGGCTAATTTGTGGATAACTTGGGGGTGAAATGTAACTTGCAATTCGCAGTACGCGCCCTGACTGGCGCGGCAAGCTTGTCAATAAGCGTGAACAGATTTTACTGAAAAAACTGAAAAAACCGATCGTTCGACGTTTTATTAAACGTTAGAAAAAAACGGCATATTTAACCGATTTAATATTCCAAAACTCAGATTTCATGCCTGAATAGGGGTGAACTGGTTTAAATGATAACTTTTTTCACTTAGAGTCTTCTGTATCAAACGTCTTTGCATAAGGGCATTTGCCCTTGGTAACGTATTGGAAGCTGTGGATCGAATCCTCGTAGATGCAAAGCGTTTTCCCGTTGGATAGCTTCTCACTAGTTGGATTGCTGATCGTAATCCTACCGGCATGTGCTGGCGATACAGCTACCGCAGCCAACAGCATGATCATTTTCATGGTGAAGATCTTGGTGTATTTCATACAAACTCTCCCAATGAATATTTATCAGCGAAATTATCCACCTTGGCCTGTGTAGCGCCGATGTAATGCAAAGTAGACGCCAACGACTTGTGCCCCAGCGCTTTGGAGATTACAGCGATATCCGCCCCATCCTCATAACCGATTGTTGGTTTCGATTTACGCATAGAGTGAGTGGATAGGTTCAATCCCAACTTGTGCCCGGCGTGGCTAATCTCCTCATGCAGCTTAGAACGGCTTACCGGCTGGCCTGTGGAGCGCTTAGAATCAAGCTGAAGAACATACACATGCGACGGGTTAGACTCTGCACGGGCCGCTATGATGCGCTTGGCGGTATCAGTCAGACGAACACGGATAACTTTCCCCGTCTTGTGTTGGGTAATCGATACATGCTCCCCCTGCACATCGTCATAACGTAGCTCACGCAAATCCGATACACGAAGCATCAACTCAAAACCCAATAGCCACGCATCGCGGAAGATCGGATTGCCCTTCCCCTGTTTGGCTAACTCAGCCGCTACCGCTTTCACTTGTTCAATGCTCTTGCATCCGTCTACAAAGTTCATCTGATCAACTCCCTTCCCAATCTGTAAGCCCTAACTCAATGGATAATTTTTTGATCAAAAACAATGAGTTGTAAATAACAAAAACGTACTAAAAACCACTTGTGTATTTATTGAATTAAATGGGGGTTAAATGCGGTTTAATGATCGGTAATCAGCTACACAACAGGTATTCAACAAGCCCAGCCTGTACAATTATCAACCAATCGTGTGGTGCCGTCATTGATTGGACTCTTCAGGTATGCCCAAAAAGAGAGATTAATTTATCCAGTAAAAACAGTGCATTGACGTTTTTGTTATGCGTTCTGACGCTTTTTATGTGTGGTATGGTTGCTAGGCCAATTTCATTGCCCCCATCTCGCTACGCTCGATAATTTTATTTTCGCCCAAAAGAGAGGGCCTCTTCAGGCCCGCCAAGTGCCCGAGAGAGGCCCTCAGGGCCAGTTAGCCTTGCGGGTTGCCAGCGTCTGTGCAACGCCACAGCGGCCCGTATGGGCCGCATATGGGCCATATCCATTGCCGCTGTGCGACGTATACCGCTACATCCGGCGCTGTGCGCCTATTGTTCTTGCCCAATAAAGACAGAATGCTATTGTGTATTTACTAACCACTTGAATTTAATGGAGTAGATTGAAATTGAGATGCAAGCTTGTGTCCAGACGAGCCAGCGGGCTGGCGAGGATGGGTTGTAACGCACTGATTTATTATGTTATGTACGATATTTGAGCAAGATCGAGAGGGTGTGGCGAACCAGCGGGGGTACGCGTCAAACAACAATATCCAATTTACCCCTAAATCTCCCAGACCGGTCTCCGAATATTTCCCAATAAACCCACCTGTAGAGGTGGCCCTGTTCAGGCGAACATAACCCAAAAAAGAAAGGGGCTACCCATTACAGGTAAGCCCCTTAATGTAACTCTGATCTTATTCATCTCCCCCTTTTGGCGCGTCTGTGTGCTGATCGTATCTCGGATAGTGCTCATCATTACGCCCCGCCTTCGATAGTCACCACCATGCCCACGCGTTCCATGTAATCAATCGTCGCCTGTGCAAGACGGTAGCCGTTGGGAGCCACGATAGAGCCATTTGCTTTGCAGATCAGAGTGACTTTCATCCCTTCAGGGTTGGCGGCTTTGTTGATCCACACACGGCGGCGACCGTTGGCGCTCTTGGCTGATTTGGTCAGCAGACTAACCGGGCGATTGTTGGCGCTGTAACCTTGAGCTGCTGCACACAACGCTATCCCACGTGATTTAATGGTGCGGTCAGTCTTACCGGCGGCCTGTGCGGTGCTCTCTGCGGCACGTTTTGTGATCAGCTCTTCCAACACCTCCCCGGCGGCCTTGGCCTTCTCAATTTTGGCGGTGGCTACTTTCTCTTTTGATTCCTCGACCTGTTTATTCAAGCTGTTTTTCAGCTGCGCTTTCAGAATATCGAGTGTGCTGCTTTTCATTACTGGCTTGGTGCTCATTGTGTTTGTCCTTTTATTTGGTTTAGCCGTGTGCTTGGCTCTGTTCTTATCGATGGGCGGTGTAGGCCCTGCATATTTCGCATGCTAAAATGTAAAGGGGCCAAAACTTAACTCTGGTGACCACATTCAGCACAATATCGAAAAGACGCCTAAAGATAAGACTGGCGCTAAGCGCCTTTGATATTGAA
Source organism: Serratia sp. JKS296 (assembly GCF_900215445.1). NCBI lineage: Bacteria > Pseudomonadati > Pseudomonadota > Gammaproteobacteria > Enterobacterales > Yersiniaceae > Serratia > Serratia sp. JKS296. The sequence goes on along the minus strand of NZ_OCMX01000001.1, from coordinate 2,261,017 downwards.
CTTCCACATTTGGCAATGAGTTGGCGAACCGTATAAGGCCCATACGGACCTATCGTCACCACAAGGGATCTAGACTTCATGGGAATTGCATTCGTTAGTTGTAATCTCTGACCTTACCCCAACAAGAACATGTTTTCTTTTCTCAAGCGCGGCTAGCTCTTGACTTTTATTTTGTCTGCGTCCTTCTATTAGCGTCCCCCATAGAGTGAACAACCCACCTATAACGGCACCAAGAAGACCAGAAATTAAATTGGAGTCCATACTTATCCTTGTGTATATAAGCACATTGAAATAAAACTTTAGTACAACTATCGTGTTTGTACCTCCCTATCTACTTCTTTTCTTTTGGTGGAATACTGAAGTCACAATCATTCTTGTCCATAAATTTAAATGACTTATAATCTTTTGTCACAAGCACTGCGTCAGCATACACTTCTAAAACATCAAAATCTTTATTACAAACCAATGTAACACGAGTTGCGTGTGACGCTAAGCCACCAATATTATATAGTAAAAAAGCAAGAGCCAAAAACCAACTAAAGTAGTAATAATACCAGTGAACCTTTAATTTCCCCGCCAATATACTCATCCCTGTACTACTAATCTCTTTAAGTTTAAAACTAGGTATCCATTTTCTCCAATCAGTACCTTTATCTCCAAAACTCACATCAATATCCTGCCGTAAATAAATCCATAAAACCATATAAGCAGGAATAATTGAAAACCAATCACCACGCGCAACTGCGTTAATTGAAAAAATAAAAATAGTTATTATGAAAATTAAGTTTTTAGTAAGGAATTTTTTTGCCTTTTCATAAAGGATGGTTTTTTTATCCTCTTTTCTAACTAAAAAATCCATCAACATACTAACCATGCTAAAAATCAAACATGAAAAGAAACCAAACTTCAGCATAATAGCCACGTCGATATTTATAAATTCATGTGGTATTCCTTTTTCTTGATAATACCCTAAATAAAATGAATATCCAAAAGTATAAAAACATGCAGTTATTAATAACACCAGAATCCCATCAGATACTTTCATAGCAACACCAACCTGAATATTTATATTTTTTGTCACAAAATAATATGACTAATTTATACCTATAGCAATAGTCATCACACAACAAGTTGTGTGGTAAAGCAAACAGACGAAACCTCCGCATCAACTACCCCAAGTTCAGCAACCTTAAAAGTGTTTAGAGGGGTAAGCAGAGGAAATGTTTAGTTAGATGTGTAACACATTCGGGGATACAACTTGAGCTAAAGGCTGTCACACAAACCAACTTCACTCAGGTTTAGAATTTATTATGTCATTGTTTTAATTGATAAATAAATTTAAACATTGCGCCTTCACAGGCGTCGGGGGGATACCGCCGCGGCCAAGCGCCACGACGGTCATAATACGCTTATCAGGATCGAACCGCGTATTATACAGGCTTTCTAAGGTGTTGAAACCCACTTTATCGGCGGTGGCCCCCTTCAGACAGCGTTCACGGCGCCAAAAAATCCTCCACCGCCCACAGCACCGCGTCGGGCCGTTCCAAAATGCCGAGGTGAGTGCGAGCCTCGCCTAGACGCACCACGGAGAAAAACGGCTGTTCGGCGGCAAATGCCTGCTGTTGCCGCAGGTAGTCGTCGCGGCGATCCAACGAGTAGATGTGCCGACACGGCGGCGGCGCGCTCATGCCCGCCAGGCGTTGCAGCGGCGAGCCGTATTGCCGATAGGCCTGTTCGATGGCCACGCCGGCGGCACGCCAGAGCCGGTAATCTTCCTGCGCCATCTCGACCTCCAGATGGCGTTTGACCCGATCGTGACGGATGCCGCCCTGCCAGAAGTCGAACAAGGCGTCGCGCGCCGCCAGCCACTGCTGCGGCTGCTGCATGCGGCTCACCGCCGTAAAGAACGCCGGCTCCGGCTGCGTCATGATCCAGTCGAGAAACACCATGCCCCGCACCCGCTGCGGCAACGCTTCGGCCAACGCCACCGCCAGCCAGCTGGCGTGCGCCACCGACAGAGTGACCGCGTTATCCAAACGCAGCGCCGTCAGCAGTTGGCGCACATCCTCCAGCAAGTCGTCCGCCGTCAGCGACATCTCCGTGGCTTTTGACGACAGGCCATGGCCGCGCCAGTCGATGCTGATCACCCGATAGCGTTCGGCCGCCAGAGCGATGAACGGCTCAAACACGGTTTTCGGTTCGCACCAGCCGGGCAGCAACACCAACGTGAGCGGCCCTGAGCCGATATCCTGATAATCGAGCATCATGTTGGCACTGTGAAATGCGGTCATATTACCTCCTGCGCGTCTCTCCCCGACCCGTTCGGGGAATACCGACGGGGATAAGGTGACAGCGCAGCAGGTATTGATCTATTGAAGTTCGTGCGGAAAGTCCCCTGGGCGCACCTTATGAAAAAATGCGCACTAATTGGAATGGGAACTTAATGGCGCACGCAGGGATAGGCGGCGCTTAACGCCAGCATGATCACCGACGGTGCGGAATAATGCAGTTGCTCAGGATGCTCGTTCAAATACTGCATCACCGCGTCGGCGGCTACGCCGATGCTCATCCCGGCTTCCGGGCAGATATTGCGATTGCCCTGCATGGAATAAGTATCGAATACGCCGGCGACGTATCCCATGAACATGCCGCCATTCAGCGCTTCGGCCACGGTGGCTTCACCGCTTTTATTTTTTACGTAACCGCCGGATTCCGCCAGCAAACCGCTGCCTGAATAAAACCCCGCATTTGCCATTGAGGAAAATAATAAGGCCGCTAAAAAAGAAACCTGTTTAATCATTGCTGCGCATCCTGCCCATTATCAATTCTGAAGTAGTCAAGAATAGCGGCTTTCACGCGAAATAGCCTCGCTTCAGCCGATTTTCAGACAATGGGCAAGGTGGCAACCTTTTACATCAGCGGAAAGGCGCCGCGTCGCCCGCCCCTTCGCGCACCACTTCCGGCGTGGATTCGGTCAGATCGATAACCGTGGTCGGCTGTTGGCCGAGGAAGCCGCCGTGGATCACCAGATCGACCACCTTGCCCAAATGATCGCTGATCTCTTCCGGATCGGACTCGGCAAAATCATTGCCCGGCAGCATCAGGGTGGTGGACATCATCGGTTCGTTCAGCGCCTCCAGCAGCGCCAATGCGATCGGGTTCGACGGCACGCGCAGGCCGATGGTTTTGCGCTTTTCATTCATCAGGCGGCGCGGCACTTCTTTGGTCGCCTTCAGAATGAACGTGTAGTGGCCCGGCGTATTGTTTTTGATCAGGCGGAAGGCCGTATTATCGACGTGCGCATAGGTCGACAATTCGGACAGATCGCGGCACATCAGGGTAAAGTTGTGGTTGCCGTCCAGTTGACGGATGCGGCAAATGCGCTCCATCGCCGCCTTCTCTTCCAGCATGCAACCCAGCGCGTAGCCGGAATCGGTGGGATAAACGATCACTCCGCCCTTGCGCAGCACCTCGACCGCCTGGTTAATCAAACGCGGCTGTGGGTTATCCGGATGAATATAAAAAAGCTGACTCATGACTTGCTCCTAAAATAATGCCCGCGCGCGTTGCCACGCGCGTAAAATCAGACCGCCTGGCCCGGTTGCGGCCAATCGCGCCACACTGGCTCGACGCCGCCCGGCAGCCACAGCTTGCGCCCCAGTTCGATCCACGAACAAGGTTGATGGAAATCAGAGCCTTGCGAGGCCAACAGGTGGTAGTCCTGCGCGTATTTCGCCAGCTGCGCGCGCTCATGCGGCGCCTGCTGACACTGCGCCACTTCCATGGCGTCGCCGCCGTGTTCGGCGAAATGCGCCAGCAAACGTTTCAACCACTTCGCGGTCAGATCATAACGGCCGGGGTGCGCTATCACCGCCTGGCCGCCCGATTGATGAATCGCATCAATGGCTTGTTCTATTGTACACCACTGCGGCGGCACGTAGCCGGTTTTGCCTTTGGCCAGATATTTCTTGAACACCTGCGCCATGTTGTCCGCCACGCCAATCTCCACCAGATAACGGGCGAAATGGCCGCGGGTCACCGCACCGGCCCCCGCTAACCGCTGGGCGCCGGCATAGGCGTCGGGAATGCGCGCTTTCCCCAGACGTGCGCCGATCTCCTGCGCGCGCCGATGGCGACGTTCGGTTTGTTCCGCCAATAGCGCCACCAGCGCCGGGTGCGCGACGTCCACGCCCAACCCAACGATATGAATTTCATGATTTTCCCATAGCGTCGAGATCTCCACCCCGTTGACCAGCCGCAGCGGCAACGCCTGCTCCGCAATAGCGGCGGCGGCCTCAGCCAAGCCTGCGGTGGTGTCGTGATCGGTGATCGCCAGCACGCCCACGCGCATCTCTACCGCCCGCAGCACCAGCTGCGTCGGCGTCAGGTAGCCGTCGGAGGCGGTCGTGTGGCTGTGGAGGTCGTACAGAGTAAAGGCGATGGATGGGGGGTTACTGTCTGTCAAAACGGCTATCCGGCAATGGCTTGGTTTTCTATCATACCCGCGATCGGCGGCCGGACGGAAATCTATTCTGCGCCAGGCAGACGATGAATAGAATTCACGCTGACCGCTAAAACATTGTGCAAAAAGAGGGTTGACTTTGCCCTCGCGAACCAGTTAACTAGTACACAAGTTCACGGCAACGGCCGTGTCGGATGAGAGTTAACAAAGAGAGTCTGCAAATGAACACATACATTTCTCTTCACGGTTGGTGGCGTACCTCCCTCTTGCGGGCGGTGTAATCGCGCATAGCTGTCATCTGACAATGCAGATTTCCTGAGCCCGCACCTGATGCGGGCTTTTTTATGGACAGAATTCACTGGAACCACCGATGATGAACACCAAACCACAACTGACATTGCTGAAGGCGCAAGCCAGCTACCGGGGCGATCCCACCACCCTTTTCCACCAGCTGTGCGGCGCCCGTCCGGCCACCCTGCTGCTGGAGTCGGCGGAAATCAACAGCAAACAGAATCTGCAGAGCCTGCTGGTCATCGACAGCGCGCTGCGCATTACCGCACTGGGCCACACCGTCAGCGTGCAGGCGCTGACCGCCAACGGCGCGGCGCTGCTGCCGCTGCTGGACGAAGCGCTGCCGCCCGAGGTGCGCAATCAGGCGCGCCCCAACGGCCGCGAACTGACCTTCCCGGCGATCGACGCGGTGCAGGACGAAGACGCCCGCCTGCGTTCACTGTCGGTGTTCGACGCGCTGCGCACGCTGCTGACGCTGGTCGACTCTCCGGCGGACGAGCGCGAAGCCGTGATGCTGGGCGGCCTGTTCGCCTACGATTTGGTCGCCGGGTTCGAGGACCTGCCGGCACTGCGCCAGGATCAACGCTGCCCGGACTTCTGCTTCTATCTGGCGGAAACCCTGCTGGTGCTGGATCATCAACGCGGATCGGCCCGTCTGCAGGCCAGCGTCTTCAGTGAGCAGGCGAGTGAAGCGCAGCGTTTGCAGCAACGCCTGGAACAGCTGCAGGCCGAGTTGCAACAACCCCCGCAGCCGATCCCGCACCAAACGCTGGAAAACATGCAGCTGAGCTGTAACCAGAGCGACGAAGAGTACGGCGCGGTGGTCAGCGAGCTGCAGGAAGCGATCCGCCAGGGCGAGATTTTCCAGGTGGTACCGTCGCGCCGCTTTTCCCTGCCATGCCCGGCGCCGCTGGCGGCCTACCAAACCTTAAAAGACAACAACCCCAGCCCGTACATGTTCTTCATGCAGGATGATGACTTCACCCTGTTCGGCGCTTCGCCGGAGAGCGCGCTGAAATACGACGCGGGCAATCGCCAAATCGAAATCTACCCGATCGCCGGCACTCGCCCACGCGGCCGCCGCGCCGATGGTTCGTTGGATCTGGATCTCGACAGCCGCATTGAGCTGGAAATGCGCACCGACCACAAAGAGCTAGCCGAGCACCTGATGCTGGTCGATCTGGCGCGCAACGATCTGGCGCGTATCTGCCAGGCCGGCAGCCGCTACGTGGCCGACCTGACCAAGGTGGACCGCTATTCATTCGTCATGCACCTGGTTTCCCGGGTGGTGGGAACCCTGCGCGCCGATCTCGACGTGCTGCACGCCTACCAGGCCTGCATGAACATGGGCACCCTCAGCGGCGCGCCGAAAGTGCGGGCGATGCAGCTGATCGCCGCCTCCGAAGGCACGCGCCGCGGCAGCTACGGCGGCGCGGTGGGCTACTTCACCGCCACCGGCGATCTGGATACCTGCATCGTCATTCGCTCCGCCTACGTTGAAGACGGCATCGCCACCGTGCAGGCCGGTGCCGGCGTGGTGCTGGATTCCGTCCCGCAGGCGGAAGCCGACGAAACCCGTAATAAAGCCCGTGCCGTGCTGCGCGCCATCGCCACTGCGCACCATGCCAAGGAGGTGTTCTGATGGCCGATATCCTGCTGCTCGACAACGTCGATTCCTTTACCTACAACCTGGTCGATCAGCTGCGCGCCAGCGGCCACCAGGTGGTGATTTACCGTAATCAGATCGCCGCCGAGGTGATCATCGAGCGTCTGCAACAGATGGAACAGCCGGTGCTGATGCTGTCGCCCGGTCCCGGCACGCCGTCCGAAGCGGGCTGTATGCCGGAACTGCTGCAGCGTCTGCGCGGCCAACTGCCGATCATCGGCATCTGCCTCGGCCACCAGGCGATCGTCGAAGCCTATGGCGGCCAGGTCGGCCAGGCGGGCGAGATCCTGCACGGCAAAGCCTCGGCGATCGCTCACGATGGCGAAGGCATGTTCGCCGGTATGGCCAATCCGCTGCCGGTGGCGCGCTACCACTCGCTGGTCGGCAGCAATATCCCGGCCGATCTCACCGTCAACGCCCGTTTCGGCGAAATGGTGATGGCGGTGCGCGACGACCGCCGCCGCGTGTGCGGCTTCCAGTTCCACCCGGAATCGATTCTGACCACCCACGGCGCGCGCCTGCTTGAGCAGACCCTGGCCTGGGCGCTGGCGAAGTAATATAAGGAACACGACGATGCAACCTATTCTTGAGAAACTGTACCGCGCCGAGTCGATGAGCCAGCAGGAAAGCCAACAGCTGTTCAGCGCCATCGTGCGCGGCGAGCTGGAGCCGAGCCAACTGGCGGCGGCGTTGATCAGCATGAAAGTCCGCGGCGAGCGCCCGGAAGAGATCGCCGGCGCCGCCAAAGCGCTGCTGGACGACGCTCAGCCGTTCCCGCGCCCTGACTATCTGTTCGCCGATATCGTCGGCACCGGCGGCGACGGCACCAACAGCATCAATATTTCCACCGCCAGCGCCTTCGTGGCGGCGGCGTGCGGCGCGAAGATCGCCAAACACGGCAACCGCAGCGTCTCCAGCCGTTCCGGCTCTTCGGATCTGCTGGCGGCGTTCGGCATCCGCCTGGATCTGCCGGCGGAAGAAGCGCGCAAGGCGCTGGACGATCTCGGCGTGTGTTTCCTGTTCGCGCCGCAGTACCACACCGGCTTTCGTCACGCCATGCCGGTGCGCCAGCAGTTGAAGACCCGCACGCTGTTCAACGTGCTGGGCCCGCTGATCAACCCGGCGCGCCCGCCGCTGGCGCTGATCGGCGTTTACAGCCCGGAACTGGTGCTGCCGATTGCCGAAACCCTGCGCGTGCTGGGTTATCAGCGTGCGGCGGTGGTTCACGGCGGCGGCATGGACGAGGTGGCGATCCACGCTCCGACGCACGTAGCGGAATTGAACAACGGCGAAATCAGCAGCTACCAGCTCACGCCGCAGTCCTTCGGATTGGAAACCTATCCGCTGGAAGCCTTGCTGGGCGGCACGCCGGAAGAAAACCGTGACATTTTGGCGCGGCTGTTACAAGGTAAAGGCGAGCCGGCGCACGCCGCGGCGGTCGCGGCCAACGTCGCGTTGCTTCTGAAGTTATTCGGACATGAAGACCTGCGCCAAAATGCGCGGCAGGCACTGGATATGATCAACAGCGGGCAGGCCTATGAGCGTGTCATCGCACTGGCGGCAAGAGGATAAATGATGCAGGAAACCGTGCTACACAAGATTGTCCGCGACAAAGCGCAATGGATCGCGGCGCGACAACAGCAACAGCCCCTGGCCGGCTTTCAGAACGACATCGTACCGAGCGAACGCAGCTTCTATCACGCGCTGCAGGGCACCCGGACGGCTTTCATTCTCGAATGCAAGAAGGCCTCGCCTTCCAAAGGGTTGATTCGCGAAAACTTTGATCCGGTAGAGATCGCCACGGTGTATAAAGATTTCGCCTCGGCGATCTCGGTGCTGACCGACGAGAAATACTTCCAGGGCAGCTTCGATTTCCTGCCGCTGGTCAGTAAAACCGTCAGCCAACCGGTGTTGTGCAAAGACTTTATCATCGATCCGTATCAGATTTACCTGGCGCGCTACTATCAGGCCGATGCCATCCTGCTGATGCTGTCGGTGTTGACCGACGACCAGTATCGCCAGCTGGCGGCGGTGGCCCACAGCCTGAATATGGGCGTGCTGACCGAAGTGATCAGTGAAGAAGAGCTGCAGCGCGCGATCGCGCTGGAAGCGCGCGTGGTCGGCATCAATAATCGCGATCTGCGCGATCTGAGCATCGATCTGGACCGCACTCGCCAACTGGCGCCGCGCGTGCCGCATGGCGTGACGGTGATCAGCGAGTCAGGCATCAACAACTATGGGCAGATCCGCGAGCTGAGCCATTACGCCAACGGTTTCCTGATCGGTAGCGCGCTGATGTCTGAACCCGATCTGCGCGCCGCCGTGCGCCGCGTGATCCTGGGCGACAACAAAGTGTGCGGCCTGACCCGTCCGCAGGACGCCGCCGCCGCGTATCAGGCCGGCGCCATCTACGGCGGGCTGATTTTCGTCGGCCGTTCACCGCGCTATGTGGATATCACCCGCGCCCGCGAAGTGATCTCCGGCGCGCCGCTGAAGTATGTCGGCGTGTTCTGCGACGCCCAGGTCGATACCGTGGCGTTGACCGTTGAGCGCCTCGGCCTGCATGCGGTGCAATTGCACGGCGCGGAAGACCAGGCTTATATCAACGCCCTGCGCGCCCGCTTGCCGGCTGATTGCCGCATCTGGAAAGCGCTGAGCGTGAAAGATCGGGTGCCGGCGCGCGATCTGCAGCATGTCGATCGCTACCTGCTCGACAACGGCGCCGGCGGCACCGGCCAACGCTTCGACTGGTCGGTATTGCAAGGCGAAGATCTGACTAACGTGATGCTGGCGGGCGGCCTGCGCGCCGACAACTGCGTCGAAGCGGCCAAGCTCGGCTGCGCCGGGCTGGACTTCAACTCCGGCGTGGAAAGCGAACCGGGCATCAAAGATCCCGCGCGCCTGGCCTCGGTCTTCCAGACCCTGCGCGCCTACTGAATACGGCTCTATATTAATAACGGATAATAACGGGAACTCTCATGACGCTGCTTAACCCCTACTTCGGCGAATTTGGTGGCCAATACGTGCCGCAAATTCTGATGCCGGCCCTGAAACAACTGGAAGAAGCCTTTGTCAGCGCCCAGCGCGATCCGGCGTTTCAAACGGAATTTATCGATCTGTTGAAGAACTACGCGGGCCGCCCGACGGCGCTGACGCTGTGCAAAAACCTCACCGCCGGCAGCAACACCAAGCTTTATCTGAAGCGTGAAGACCTGCTGCACGGCGGCGCGCACAAGACCAACCAGGTGCTGGGCCAGGCGTTGCTGGCCAAGCGCATGGGCAAAACCGAGATCATCGCGGAAACCGGCGCCGGCCAACACGGCGTCGCGTCGGCGCTGGCCTGCGCGCTGCTCGGCCTCAAATGCCGCATCTATATGGGCGCCAAAGACGTCGAGCGCCAGTCGCCGAACGTGTTCCGCATGCGGTTGATGGGCGCGGAAGTGATCCCGGTGCACAGCGGCTCCGCCACCCTGAAAGACGCCTGCAACGAAGCGTTGCGCGACTGGTCCGGCAGCTATGAAACCGCGCACTACATGCTCGGCACCGCCGCCGGCCCGCATCCGTACCCGACTATCGTGCGTGAATTCCAGCGCATGATCGGCGAAGAAACCAAAGCGCAGGTGCTGGAGCGCGAAGGCCGTCTGCCGGATGCGGTCATCGCCTGCGTCGGCGGCGGCTCCAACGCCATCGGTATGTTCGCCGACTTTATCGATGATGCCGATGTCGGGCTGATCGGCGTGGAACCCGCCGGTCTGGGCATCGAGACCGGCCAGCACGGCGCGCCGCTGAAGCACGGCCACGTCGGCATCTACTTCGGTATGAAAGCGCCGATGATGCAGACCGCCGAAGGCCAGATTGAAGAATCCTATTCAATCTCCGCCGGGTTGGACTTCCCGTCCGTCGGGCCGCAACACGCCTTCCTGAACAGCATCGGCCGCGCCGAATACGTGTCGATCACCGACGACGAAGCGCTGGAAGCGTTCAAGGCGCTGTCGCGCCATGAAGGCATCATCCCGGCGCTGGAATCCTCGCACGCCCTGGCGCACGCGCTGAAAATGATCCGTGAAACGCCGCAGAAAGAACAGATCCTGGTGGTCAACCTGTCCGGCCGCGGCGACAAAGACATATTTACCGTTCACGACATTTTGAAAGCACGGGGAGAAATCTGATGGAACGTTATCAGCAACTGTTCAAACGCCTGGAAAGCAACAAGGAAGGCGCCTTCGTCCCGTTCGTGACGCTGGGCGATCCTAATCCGACGCTGTCGCTGCAGATTATCGATACCCTGATCGAAGCCGGCGCGGACGCGCTGGAGCTGGGCATCCCCTTCTCCGATCCGCTGGCGGATGGCCCAACCATCCAGAGCGCGACGCTGCGCGCTTTCGCCGCCGGCGTCACGCCGACCCAGTGCTTCGAGATGCTGGCGGCCATCCGCCAGAAGCACCCGACCATTCCCATCGGCCTGCTGATGTACGCCAATCTGGTGTTCCATAAAGGCATCGATGCGTTTTACCAACGCTGCGCCGAAGTGGGCGTGGATTCGGTGCTGGTCGCCGACGTGCCGTTTGAAGAGTCTGCGCCGTTCCGCGCCGCCGCCGCTCGCCACGGTATCGCACCGATCTTTATCTGCCCGCCGAACGCTGATGACGATCTGCTGCGTGAAATCGCGTCGCACGGCCGCGGTTACACCTACCTGCTGTCGCGCGCCGGGGTGACCGGCACCGAAAGCCGGGCGCAGTTGCCGTTGCATCACCTGGTGAACAAGCTGCGCGAGTATCACGCCGCGCCGCCGCTGCAGGGCTTCGGCATCTCCGAACCCGAGCAGGTGAAGGCGGCGCTGCAGGCCGGCGCCGCCGGCGCGATCTCCGGCTCGGCAATCGTCAAAATCATCGAACAGCACCATGCCGATCCGGCGGAGATGCTGACCAGGCTGGCGGCCTTCGTCAGCAATATGAAGCGCGCCACCCGGGCGTGATCCTCTTTAGCGAGCGCCCTGCCGGCGCTCGCTTTAACAGCTTGTTTCCCCTCAAAGTTTGTTCCATTTATTTACATCAAAAATTTGAACAAACCCAGGTCTTGTCTCACAATGAACGTTGTTCGCTATGCATTTCTTCGTTTGATTTGGGGAATGCGCTCGCTGCGGCGAAAAACCGTAGCGAATTTCAACCATAACATTGCATGGAGAGTAATTTATGAAGCTGTTTAAAACCCTTTCAGCCTTGTGCATGGCAGCCGTTGTGGCGGTCGCGGTGAGCGCTTGCGCGCCGACGGCAAAATCAGAGGGAACAGGCGGTTATATCGATGACACCGTGGTCACCACCAAAGTGAAATCGGCGTTGCTGGCGGATAAAAACATCAAGTCACGCGAGATCAGCGTAGAAACCTTTAAAGGGCGCGTACAGCTGAGCGGCTTCGTGACCTCCAGCGATGACGCCAACCGTGCGGTGCAGGTCACACGCGGCGTGGCCGGCGTGAAATCGGTTGAAAACGTGATGCAGGTTAAATAATACCGACACAGGGAGGCGCAACGCCTCCCTGCTTGCGGCCTTCATCAGAAGCGGTAACCCGCCCCGAACATGAACACCCACGGATCCAGACGCGTATCGAAGCTGTGGTGCCCACCGTTCGCATCGTTGAAGCGAGTTTTGGTTTCGATGTTCATCCACCACACCGACATGTTCAGCATCCAGTGCTCATCCAGGTTGTAATCCAGGCCAGCCTGCGCCGCCACGCCCCAGGAATCTTTCAGATCGAGGTCGCTCAACCCGGCGCTTTTGCCGTAGTCGTTGAACTTCTCGTCGAAGAAGGTGGTGTAGTTAACGCCGACGCCCAGGTAAGGACGCAGTTTGTCCTGCTTGTCGCCGAAATAGTATTGCGCCATCAGCGTAGGCGGCAGTTGGTGAACGGTCGCCAAATCAGTGCCGCCCAGCGTCACCTTGTGGCGGAATGGCGTTGCGGCCAACAACTCAACGCCGATGTTGTCCGTCACCATGTAACCGAAGGTCAGACCGAGCTGAGTGTTGTTTTTCGCATCCAGCGAACCCAACCCCAGTACGTTGTCCGAACCTGCATTTGGACGCACCGTCGCGGTGCCCGCGCGGAACAGGAAATCACCGGCCTGATGCGCACTTGCCAACATAGGCGCCATCATCGTCGCCAATACCATCAGAGTTGTCTTTTTCATTATCCATTCCATTTGTGTGGTTAATCGCTCGAGGGGGAATATACCTACTTTCGGGTATTTGTGATCCCATCGAGATCACATCTTATGTGTAAAAATTTAAAATCCCACCAAAAACAAGGTTACCTAACCGTCTAATAAATCAAGGATTGATCTGCATCAAAAAAACGATTTTGTTGCAAATTATCTACATGTTCAAATTTCTGTTGCGGAGAAAAATGCGGCTGAGGTAATTTCATTTTCCGTGTTGGTTTTGGTTGGTGCCGTGAGGAGTCGGTGGGCAATCAAGATGAGCGAAATCCTTAATCCCTGTGTCAGCTGCGGCGCATGCTGCGGTTATTTTCGAGTGTCATTCTATTGGGCCGAAGCCGAAGACGGCGGCGGCACCGTTCCCCTTTCCTTAACAGAGCCTTTGACCCCATTCCTGCGCTGCATGCAGGGGACCAACAGCAAGTCCCCCCGCTGTACCGCGCTGGACGGTGAAATAGGTAAAGCCGTTTCCTGCTCGATCTACCTTAATCGGCCCAGCCCGTGCAGGGAGTTCGATCAGTCCGGTGAAAACGGCCTGCGCAACGAAGCCTGCGATCGCGCCCGGGAACGCTACGGCCTGCCGCCCTTGCCGGTGCCCTTGCCGCTATCGCTGTCTGACGCGACGATCGTTGAAGAAATAGGCGTAGTGCAATTCGCGGGGTGCCACAGCGGCGTGGAACAGGGTACAATCACCCACTGATTTATCTCTGTTTTCCCGACGCCAAGGAGTCTGCATGCCTATCACGGCCAACGCTTTGTACCGTGACAGTTTTAACTTTTTACGCAACCAACTGGCCAGCATCCTGATGCTGGCTTTGTTGACGGCGTTTATCTCCGTGCTGCTGAATCAGGCCTTCAGCCCTGATGCCGAACAGTTGGCGACGCTCGCTGCCACCACCAGCGATTTTGCTTCGTCTACCGGCATGGGCATTCAGGAAGTGATCCAGCAGATGACGCCGGAACAGCAGATGGTGTTGCTGAAAGTGTCGGCGGCCGCCACCTTCTCTGCGCTGGTCGGCAACGTGCTGCTGGTCGGCGGGATGCTGACGCTGATCCGTCTGGTGTCGCAAGGGCAACGCACCAGCGCCCTGCGCGCGCTCGGCGCCTCGGCGCCCGACTTGCCGCGCCTGCTGCTGCTGCTGTTTATCTGCACCCTGCTGATCCAGCTCGGTCTGACGCTGTTTGTGGTGCCGGGCGTGCTGATGGCGATCGCCTTCGCGCTGGCGCCGGTGATCGCCTCCGTCGATAAAAAAGGCGTGTTCGCTTCGCTCAAGCTGAGCAGCAAATTGGCCTTCGCCAATGCGCGCGTGCTGGTGCCGGCGATGATGCTGTGGCTGGCGGCCAAGCTGCTGGTGCTGTTCCTGGTGAGCCATCTGTCGGTGCTGACGCCGAACGTTGCCAGCGTGGTGCTGACCGCGTTGAGCAATCTGGTCTCCGCTCTGCTGCTGATCTACCTGTTCCGGCTGTATATGCTGCTGCGCGGCTAACGCCGGCGTCAGCAAAAACCAAGGGGCGCGCTTCGGCGCGCCCCTTTTTTTGTTTACCCCACCACGGCGGCTTCCGCCTGCTCCTTACTCTGAATCAGCTTCAGCGCCAGATACAGATCCGGTACCAAAATCAACTCTTTATCGCGCCCTAAGCGGTTGATGCGGAACCAACGCGTCAGCTCGGTGCGGCGCCCCGCCAGCACCAGCTTTACGTTACGCTGTAACAGGTCGCGTTTCAGTTCGTCGATGGCCGCCAGCACGCTGATATCGGCATGGGTGAAACTGGCCACCGCATCCACCACCACCCAACGTGGCTGGAACGGTGTGCCGTCGACCAAATTGAGGATACGGCGTTTGAAATACGCCACGTTGAAATAGGTCAGCGGCGAATTGAAGCGATACATCATGACGCCAGGTACCGCCTTCACCCCATTGTTATTGCCCATGGAATGGATCATGCCTTCATCGTTGACGCCCAGCAGCTGTTCCGTCGGCCGGAAAACGGTGCGCAGAAACTGCATCAGCCCCAGCAACACCGCCAGCCCGATGCCGCTGATCACTCCCACCAGCAGCACGCTGAGGAAGGTAAACAGCGCCAGGCGGAACGCCTGCGCGTTGCGACGGCGCAAGATCCAGAGGCCACGGATGTCCAGCAGCGACCAAGCCGCATACATCAGCACCACACCCAATCCCGCCACCGGAATAAACTGCAGCGGCGCCATCAGGAACAGCAAGACAAAGGCGATGACCGCGGCGGCGATGATCGACACCAGTTGGCTCTTGCCGCCGTTGGCATCATTCACCGCGGTGCGCGAATCCGCGCCGCTGATGGCGAAACCTTGCGACAGCGCAGAGACGATATTCACCAGCCCCAGCGCGCGAAACTCGGCGTCAGCGTTTACCTCATAACCGTTTTTGGCGGCGAAGCTGCGGGCGGTGAGCATCATGCTGACAAAGCTCACCACCGCCAGGTTAAGCGCCGGGATCACCATGTCGCGCAGCAAACCGGGCTGGAAATCCGGCCACTGGACGATCGGCAGCACGCCGCTGAAACCGCCCACCGTCACCACGCCATGCTGCTGCAGGCCGCCCGCCCAGGTCACGAACGCCGCCAGCACGATAGCGAACAGCGGCGCCGGCCAGTTAGGCCGCCATTTTTTAAATCCAAGCAGCGTCACCAGCGTCAGCAACGACACCGCCATCGTCAGCCAGTCGCTGTGCAGCAAGTTACCGGGCAGCGCATAGATGCGCTCGATCAGTTGTGCCGGGCGCACCGTGAACCCCAACACCTTGCCGATCTGATCGACAATAATGGTGATCGCCACCCCGTTCAGCAGCCCGCTGAGGATCGGCCGCGACAGCAAATCCGCCAGCGCCCCCAGCTTGAACCGGCTGGCCAGCAGGCACCAGCCGCCCATCATGGCGGTCATCATAATGGTCAGTTGCCAATGGCGTTCCATATTGCCCGCTGCCAGCGGCGTCACCACTGCGGCGATCACCGCGCAGGTGGCGGCGTCGGGCCCGACGATCAGCTGGCGCGACGAGCCGAACAGCGCGTAGGCCATCATCGGCAAGATACAGGAGTAGAGCCCCACTACCGGGCTGACCCCGGCCAGTTCGGCGTAGGCGATAGCCACCGGGAGGGCGACGGCGGCGACGGAAAGGCCGGCGCGAATATCCGGCTTGAGCCAGCTGCGTTGATAGCCCAATAAATGCGTCAAACCAGGCGTCAGGGCCTGGAGAGATTTCCACTGCATGTTGTTTTCCGCGGTAAATTATCTGGTTATTATGACGCTTACTATGCGGCCTGCGGCCCGCGCTGGCAATCTGCCGGCGCTTTCTTGCGTAAGTTTATGCAAATTCCTGCTTTCGCGGCAGAAATCCGCCGGCCAAACGCCGATAATCGGCAACGCCCGGCGGTACACAGAGCTCGCCGAATCCGGTATAGTCGGCCGATGAACAGATGATGGATTGATTTATGAAGCAGTTTCTTGATTTCCTCCCGCTAATTGTCTTTTTCGCTTTTTACAAGCTGTACGACATTTACGTCGCTTCCGGCGCGTTAATTGTCGCCACCGCGCTGGCGCTGGTGTTCACCTGGGTGAAATACCGCAAGGTCGAGAAGATGACGCTGATCACCTTCCTGATGGTGCTGGTGTTCGGCACCCTGACGCTGGTGTTCCACAACGATTTGTTCATCAAATGGAAGGTCACGGTGATTTACGCGCTGTTCGCGCTGGCGCTGCTGATCAGCCAATGGGTGCTCAAAAAACCGCTGGTTCAGCGCATGCTGGGCAAAGAGCTGACGCTGCCGGACAAAGTGTGGAGCAACCTTAACCTGGCCTGGGCGATCTTCTTCCTGGCCTGCGGCCTGGCGAACATCTATGTCGCCTTCTGGCTGCCGCAAAGCGTCTGGGTCAATTTCAAAGTCTTTGGCCTGACGGTACTGACGCTGGTCTTCACCCTCCTCAGCGGTATCTATATTTACCGGCACATGCCGGAAGAACAGAAAAAATAGTTACAAAATTGTTAATGCCTGCGGCGCTTGCCGCGGGCAGTATGATGTTATTCCCTCCTTTTAAAAGCAGACTGCTATGACACAACAACGACCTTTACCCAGCGGCGAGCTGGTGCTGCGCACGCTGGCGATGCCGGCCGATACCAATGCCAACGGTGATATCTTCGGCGGCTGGCTGATGTCGCAAATGGACATCGGCGGCGCCATCCAGGCAAAAGAGATCGCCGAAGGGCGCGTGGTGACGGTGCGCGTAGACGGCATGACCTTCCTGAAACCGGTGGCGGTAGGCGACGTGGTTTGCTGCTATGCGCACTGTATCCGCACCGGGCGCAGCTCGATCACCATCAATATCGAAGTGTGGGTAAAGAAAGTTTCTTCCGCCCCGATCGGCCAGCGTTACCGGGCGACCGAAGCGGTGTTCACCTATGTGGCGGTCGATGCGGAAGGCAACTCGCGCGCGCTGCCCGAGGGCAAAATGAACTTCCGCGTCGGCTTCGAAGAGTAAGCCTGCGGCTGCGCCGCAAATGCAAAAAGGGTCGCCGAGGCGACCCTTTCTTTTTGGTGTGACCGAACTCAGTTCAATTCGGTGGTGCCGTTCAGCTTGAAACGGATAGTGACGGTGCGATCTTTCGCTTCTTTGGCTTCATAGCGCCATTTACGCATCGCCTGCTTCACTTCACGCTCGAACATATTGCGCGGTTCGGCCGACAAGATACGCACGTTGCTGACGCGCCCGTCGCTGTCGATATCGAACTGTACCCGCACGTTGCCTTCGATCTGCAAAGCCTGAGCCCGCGGTGGATAGAGCGGATTGGCGCGGCTGATCGGCCTCGGCCCGACCTCACGCGAGTTGCCCTGCACCGGCGCGGCAGGCGCCTGTTTCACCGGCGCTTTGTCGATCGGCTTGGCCGGCGAATCGTTGTTGAACGGCGACGGTTCGCGCGGCTCGACTTTTTTCGGCTCCGGTTTGACCTGTTTTTCGACCTTCGGCTTCGGCTTAGGTTTTGGTTTCGGCTTGACCGGCTCCGGCTTCACGATCGCCTTTGGCGGCGGCTCCACGATAGGTTCCGGTTCTGGCTCCGGCTCAGGTTCGACCTGCGGCGGCTCCGGCTCGGCCGGCGCCGGCGGTGGCGGTTCGGCCATCGCGGCGGTGTTGACCATCATGACGCTGATCGGCGCGTCCTCTGGCTTCGGCAGCTCCACCACTTCTTTTACCGAAGCGTAAAGCAATCCCGCCACCAGGGCGCTGTGCAAGCCTACGGATAAGACGAAAGGCACGGATATACGGCGATTAAGGAACATCTTTTTTAGCGGCATAATGATTCTGTTTCCTCTGGTTCGCCAAGTTTAAATGCAAATAGCAATCATATTCAATAACGAAAGGCAAACTATCGCTTTAATCGTCAGTATGCGCGGCTAAAACCAGCAAACTCATAAGGATATTAACCTGGCCGTTGCTTTTTTACCGCCTGGGCGACACGCTTCATTAACGTTTGGCCAGGCGTCAAAAAGTAAAAAACCCGCCGGAGCGGGTTAATTGCGGTGAGTCAGCGTTATTCTTCATCGCCATAGTAAAGCACGCCCAGCTTGATCAGCGGCCGCCCTTGCGCCTTACGGTGCAGGTTGGTGTCACGCAGCGAATAGACGCAGCCGCAGTATTCCTGCTGATAGAAGCGTTCGCGCTTGCTGATCTCTATCATGCGCGACGAACCGCCCTTCTTGCGCCAGTTGTAATCCCAGTACACCAGATCGGGATACTTTTCCGCCGCGCGGATGCCGCAGTCGGTGATCTGCTGCATGTTCTTCCAACGCGAGATGCCCAGCGAGCTGGAGATAGTGTCGTAACCATGTTCATGCGCATACAGCGCCGTGCGCTCGAAACGCATGTCAAAACACATGGTGCAACGAATGCCGCGCTCCGGCTCATTCTCCATCCCCTTGGCGCGGGCGAACCAGTTGTCGGTGTCGTAATCGGCATCGATAATCGGCACCCCGTGCTGCTCGGCGAAACGGATGTTCTCTTCTTTACGCAGCAGATACTCTTTTTGCGGGTGAATGTTGGGGTTATAGAAGAAAATGGCGTACTCGATCCCGGAGGCCTGAATCGCTTCCATCACCTCGCCGGAACAGGGCGCGCAGCATGAATGCAGCAGCAGTTTTTTTTTGCCCGCCGGCAAATCGAGTTTTTCCCTTACCAGTTCCGTCATGTCCTCACCTCAATGGCATATCAGTTTAAGCGCGCCGCACTATACGAATAAAAAGTAGCGGCTTCAAGGCATAAGCGCCAATCCGCCGGGAAATTCGCCCGATGCCGTTCCCCTGCCGCGCCTTTTGCGCTACCTTGGTAGCACCGTTTTATAGCCATGATTTTAAAGGTGAAACATGCTTTATCTGATCTACGCGCAAGACGTCCCCAACTCGCTGGAAAACCGTCTGGCGGTGCGCCCGGCGCACCTGGCGCGCCTGCAGGCGCTGCGCGACGCCGGCCGCCTGGTGGTCGCCGGCCCTAACCCGGCCATCGACAGCAACGATCCCGGCGCCGCCGGCTTTACCGGTTCGACGGTGATCGCCGAATTCGCCTCGCTGGCGGAAGCCCAGGCCTGGGCGCAGCAGGATCCGTACGTCGCCGCCGGCGTCTATGCCGACGTGACGGTGAAACCGTTCAAACAGGTGTTCTGATCTCCAGCCCTCCGAATACCGGGAACGCCCCGCAATACAGCGTTCCCGGCGCTAGCCACATCTCTGCGTCACCGTCGTGCTCGATTCGTCTTCCCCACGCGGCCGATATTCATGTTCCCCCCCGTAAATACTCACCGATGACGCTTTCCAGCATCGCCACCGCCGGTTGGCTGGCGGCCGTGGCAGAACGGAGCAGTTGCACTTCATGTGGTGCGACCGACGGCAATTCGTCGAGTATCCGCATCGCCGCCGAAACCCGTGCGCGGTCAAGCAGCGTGACGGCCAATCCCGCCTCGATGGCAGCCGCCACCACGCTGGCCGACGGGCTGCTCACAACCACCCGCCAGTGCCTTCCCGCCCTGGTCAATGCATCGATCATAGCCTCACGATAAGGGCAATCGGCGGCATGCAACGCCAGCGGCAGTGGCCGGTTAGCCTGCAGCGCCAGCGAACGGCCTCCGGTCCACACTGGCGCAGTCACCGCGAGCGGTGTCTGGCACTGTTTCCCCGAAGGTTGAACCACCAGCGCGAGATGCAGCCGATTACGGCCAACTTGTTCCGCCAGCGCCTGACTGGCAGCGGTAGAGACCTCCAGCTCCACCGCGGGGAAACTGTCGGTAAACCGCGGCAAAATATGGCGTATCACATGAGAAGCGTACTCATCAGGCAAGCCCAATTTGATATGGCCGCTTAGCGGCGCGCCCTGCAGTTCCCGCAGAATATCGTCATGGGCGCTCAGCAGCCCGAGCGTCGAGGCCAGCAGCTTGTTTCCCAACGGCGTCAACGCCACGGACTGATTGTCACGCTCCAGCAGGCGGCCGCCCGCCACCTGTTCCAGACGCCGGATATGCACGCTCACGGCGGCGGGGCTGCGATTGACAAATGCCGCCGCCGCGCGAAATTGCCCCAAACGCGCAATAGCGTGAAAAGTGCGTAAGAGATCGATATCCAATGTCGGCCGCATGATTTAACCTCATTAAACAACTGGGCGAAAATTATTCGATTTATTAAATTATAGCCACTCACTACCATCGGGCGGAAAGGAGGTGACCATCATGTCCCTGGCACCATTTCGCCCCTCTTCCCGCTGCGGCAAACATCGCGGCAGAGCCGCCCTCTGGCTGGCTGCGGCCGAGATCCTGCTGATCGTGGCCTGGAGCTCCGGCTTCGTCGGCATCCGCTTCGCCGCCGATTACGCGCCGGTGTTGCTGGTGGCGTTCTGGCGCTGCGTGGTGGTCGCGTTCGTGTTGCTGCCGCTTAGTCTGCGCGCCATCAGGCGCGCATCTCCGCTGACGATAGCTGTTCACGCCGGGATTGGGTTGCTCGCCATGACCGGTTACCTGACCGGCGTCAGCAAAGGCATCGAATATGGCGTGCCGGCCGGGTTGGCCGCGCTCATCGCCGATTTGCTCCCGCTCGGCACCGCGCTGCTGAGCATGCTGTTACAACGCCGCTTGCCCGATGGCCGCGTTTGGTCCGGGTTAGCCTTGGGAGTTAGCGGGGTAGCGCTGGCGACCGGCAGCGCCATCTCATGGGGAGACGCCCCATTGTGGAGCTACCTGTTGCCGCTGGCGGGGATGCTGTCGCTGGCGCTGGCAACGCTGTGGCAGGAACGGCTGCCGCGAACGCAAGCAATGAGTTTGCCAGCCGCGCTGGGGATACAAAGCGCGGTTTCCGCGCTGGCTTTCGCCGCCATGGCCGGCGCGGAAGGCCCGCTGCTGCCAACGGTAACGACGGGGTTTGTGATCGGCGCGCTTTGGACCGCGCTACTGGCGACCCTGGCCGGCTACGGTCTGTACTGGTTTTGTCTAAGGCGCACTTCTGCGCTGCGCGTGACGAGCCTGCTGTTTCTCAGCCCCTTCGTCACCTTCTGCTGGGCAGGGTTAATGTTCAATGAACCTCTTTCCTGGCCCATGTTGCTAGGCGCGGCGGCGGCAGGAAGCGGTTTGTGGCTGCTCATCCGTCCCGCCGGGCGTGATGAGCCCAAAACAGCGCAACACGCTGAAAAATGACGGATAAGCGAATGGTGGCGCCGTTACGCGACGAGTTTCCCCCGTACCACCACCTTGCCCGGCTTGATCTCGGGGTCGGCAATACGACGGATCGCCAGATTCAACGCTTGCCAGGCGATCTCTTGCAAGTCGTGTGACACGCACGGGAAATGAAAACCGTAGATCTCAGCATGTGAAACCTCATCGATGCTGAACAACGACACGTCCTGCATCAACGGCAGCCGATGTTCGATGCAGGCTTTGATAATGCCCAGGGAGATCTGGTTATTGCAGCCAACGAAAAAGTCCGGGGCGCGGTTATTGGCCAGCCAACGGCTCGTCTCTTGCCAGGCGATATCCATAAAGAAATCGGCATACAGCACTTCAAACGACGCCACTTTCCCTTGCAGCGCCGCCTGCAGCCCTGTAACCCTGTCCCGTGCAACGTTGGAGTTCTCCGGCCCGGACACCACCACCACCCGCTGCGCTTTCTGTTCCAGAAGCCAGCGCCCCGCCTGAAGGCCGCAGTCCAGGTTATCGATATACACTCCGCTGCAGTGGCGATTGTCCAGCTCACGGTCGATCAATACCACCGGGATATTCAATGTTTCCAACCGCTTTAGATAGGAAGGCTGGTACAGATGATCGTTGGAAATGACCGAGAGAATGATCGCATCGACGTTGTAGCCAATCAGTTTGTCGATGATTCTGTCTTCGCTTTCCTGTGACTCATAGGAATCGAACACCAGAGTGTCATATCCCATTTTTTGCGCTTCAAGCGTCATCAACCGCGTCAGGCCGCCAAAGAACGGGTTGGCCATATCAGGGTTGACGATGCCGATGGTTCTGCTGCTTTTCGCCCGCAGATTGCGCGCCGCAGCATTGACCACATAACCGAGTTCGGCAGCGGTCTCCCGAATGCGGCGCAGCGTTTCCGGATGAACCTTGTCCGGCTGTGAAAATGCCCGCGACGCGGTGATTTTACTGACGTTTGCCTGTGCGGCCACGCTAGCCAGCGTCGCTTTCCGTCCTCGCCCCACCGCCAAATGCAGCTCCTTAGCTTAAGGTTATCATTTTGTACCATTAACAACATCATGACAGAACTTTCATCGTCGCGCTAATGGTTTACGCCTGCCAGGCGGTTAATCCGGGGATCGGTAAAGATATCCAGCTCGTCACGGCTCTCGGAAGAAAACTCGGACACCACCGCGCCCCGCTTCCCCGCCTGAAACCAGTGCCGGGTATTGGGCGCGATGGTGTATTGTTCGCCAGGCCGCAAGAGGATATAGCGATTGCAGGTATACCAAGGCTCCGCGCCCTCCGGCACCCGGCATACCGGTTCACCGCCGGCGTCATTAAGCGTCAGGTTTTCATCGTCGACAAACAGAAACACCTCGCCCCAACGGCAGCGAAACGTCTCTTGCTTGCCGGGCGTGCCGGCGAAAGGAGGATGCAAATGCTCTGGGCAAGTCTGCTCAGGAAACAGCACCAACTCTTTCGCACAATACCGAGGTGAGTTGACATAGGTCAGCAGTTGCAGCCCTGAGACGGGATAGTCAGCCAAGCCAAACGTCGCAATTTCAATACGTTGCTGCTCTTCTTCGGTCAGAACAATGTCCGCCTCGCGCAAGTATTCCAGCGTAGCGGCTATGGCACGTTGTTGTTTGCTCATCATTTCCCCTGCAAAGTAACGGTATCGATATCAGCATGCTGATATTAAAACCGTCATTGCATCGCCGATTTTGTGATCTTCATCCCCATATTGAATAACAACCCACCAGCAAAATTAACTCCCGTCGAGTAATTCCAACATCGATCACAGTTTAACCCCCCGCTTTAGCCCACTATCGCCGCATTGAAATGATATCGTTACCATAAAAATGATTCACCAGGAGGCAATATGAAAGCATTAGTGTTGGCCAAAGCGGGGGAAATCGCTATTGAGGACGTCCAGCTTGCCGAAACGCTGGGGCCCGATGATGTGCAGATAAAAATTCATTCCGTGGGCATCTGCGGCAGTGATGTGCACTATTACCAACATGGCCGCATTGGCCCGTTCGTGGTTAACGCCCCGATGGTGCTCGGCCATGAGGCCTCCGGCGTAGTGCTCGCGACAGGTAAAAACGTCACTCATCTCAGCATCGGCGATCGCGTTTGCATGGAGCCCGGTATTCCGGATCTCAACTCGGCCCAGACGCGCGCCGGCATTTACAACCTTGATCCGGCCGTGCGCTTCTGGGCGACGCCGCCGGTGCACGGCTGCCTGCGCGAAACCGTCATCCACCCCGCCGCCTTCACGTTCAAATTGCCGGACAACGTCAGCTTCGCTGAGGGCGCCATGGTGGAACCCTTAGCCATCGGCATGCAAGCGGCCACCAAAGCCGGGATCAAACCCGGCGATATCGCGCTGGTGATCGGCGCCGGGCCGATCGGCGTGGTCACCGCCCTCGCGGCGCTGGCGGGCGGCTGCTCGGACGTCATTATTTGCGACCTGTTTGACGAAAAACTCGCCGTGGCGGCCAGTTATGAGGGGCTGCACGCCGTCAATATCAAAACCGGCGACCTTGCGGGGAAAGTGGCCGCGCTCACCAGCGGCAATGGCGCCGATGTCGTGTTTGAATGCAGCGGCGCCAAACCGGCTATCGCTACGCTGGCCGAACATGCGGCGCCAGGAGCGACCGCCGTGCTGGTCGGCATGCCGATCGATGCCGCGCCGATGGATATCGTCGCCGCGCAGGCCAAGGAAATCACCTTCAAGACCATTTTCCGCTACGCCAACATGTACCCGCGCACGCTGCGGCTGTTGAGCAGCGGCAAATTGCGCGTCCAGCCGTTGATAAGCCAAACCTACAAGTTCTCCGACAGCGTGGCCGCCTTCGAGCGCGCGGCGGCGGGACATGCCTCGGACATCAAAATCATGCTGGAAATGGAGTGATCCTATGGCGCTCTATGCTGGCATAGACTGCGGTACGCAAGGCACGAAAGTCGTGATTGTCGACAGCACACAGGGCGTGATCCTCGGTGAGGGCAACGCCCCTCACCGTCTCATCAGCCAAGCCAATGGCCGGCGCGAACAGGAGGCCGACTGGTGGATTGAGGCGCTGGTCATCGCTTTTCGCCAAGCCGTGACTAACGCCGGCGTTGATGCACGGGAGATTCATGCTCTGGGGGTCTCTGGCCAACAACATGGGTTTGTGCCGCTGGACGCAGACGGCAACGTGCTGCACAGCGTCAAGCTGTGGTGCGATACCGAAACCGCAGAGGAAAACGAACGGCTCCTGCAGCAGCTCGGCGGGGCCAACGGCTCGCTGGAAACGCTCGGCCTGCGGATCGCCACCGGTTATACCGCGTCAAAAATCCTTTGGTTCAAGACACACCATCCGGCGCTCTGGGCAAAACTGCACACCGTGTTGTTGCCCCATGACTACTTGAATTTCTGGCTGACCGGGGAGCGCGTAGCGGAATATGGCGACGCTTCCGGCACCGGATTGTTCGATGTGCGCACCCGTCGTTGGAGCAAATCCGCGGTCGATCTCATCGACGACAGCGGCCGCCTGTGGCAGGCCCTGCCACCGCTCAAAAGCGCGGAATGCTGCATCGGCACGGTGCGCTCCGCCGCCGCGGAAAAACTCGGCCTCGGCCCAACGGTGCGGGTATCGACCGGCGGCGGCGACAACATGATGGCGGCCATCGGTTCCGGCAACATCGAGGCCGGCACCCTCACCCTGAGCCTGGGCACCTCCGGCACGCTATTCGCCTGGTCTGCCGCCCCCGTCACGGCGGAATCGGACATGATTGCCGGCTTCTGCTCCAGCACCAATGGGTGGCTGCCATTGATTTGCACAATGAATGTCACCTCGGCCACCACTGCAGTACAAACGCTGCTGGACGAAGACCTTGCCGGCTTTAACGGTTTATTGGCGCAGGCCTCGCCCGGCGCAGGCGGTGTCGAGATGCTGCCGTTCTTCAATGGCGAACGCGTTCCGCCGTTGCCCCACGCGCGCGCCAGTCTGCATAACCTCGATAGCGACAATTTTACCCGCGCCAATCTCTGCCTGGCGGTGGTCGAAAGCGCCACCTATGGCCTGCGCTATGGCATCGAGCTGTTTCGCCGTCAGGGCATTGAAGCGCGCGAGATCCGCCTCACCGGCGGCGGCGCCCGCAGCGCCGCCTGGCGACAAATCGTCGCGGACGTGATGGGGTGCCCGGTAGTCTGTCTGAAAGCCAAAGAGACCGCCGCGCTGGGCGGCGCCATTCAGGCGATGTGGGCGACGACGTTGGCCGACGATCCGCAGCGGAACGCCGGCGCGTTGCTGGCCGAACTGTGCCGGCATTTCGTTGCGCTGGATGAGACCACGCGCGCACGGCCACATGCCGGCAGACAGGCGCAATACGAGACGCTTTATCAACGGTACCTGCAACGCTTGCAGCAGACCTATCCGGAGGTGCAACTGTGACGCGAGATCCCCAGACGCAAGCGCCCGCCTACCTGCTGGAGGTCAGCGGCGTCAGGAAAGCTTTTGGCCCGGTCGTGGCGCTCAAGAATGCGGAGTTTTGCCTGCGGCGTGGATCCATCCATGCCCTGTGCGGCGGCAACGGCGCGGGTAAATCCACCTTTCTCAGCATTCTGATGGGCTTTATTCAACCCGATGGCGGCGACATTTTTATCAATGGCCAACGCTGTGAATTTCATCATCCCCGGGAAGCCCTCAACGCCGGCATCGCCATCGTGCAGCAGGAGCTGAGCGCGATCCCGGATCTGACGGTGGCCGAAAACATTTGGCTGGGCCGTGAGCCGAGACGCCTGGGGTTCGTCGATTTCGCGACGCTCAACCAGCGCACCACCAGCTTGCTCAAGGAACTCGATTTCAAGATCGACGCCCGAGAAAAAATGCGCAACCTGAGCGTCGCCGAGCAGCAACTGGTCGAGATCGCCAAAGCGCTGTCGCATGCCAACGCCGACATCATCATCATGGATGAACCCACCTCGGCGATTGGCGAGGAGGATGCGCAAAAAATCTTTCAGACGCTTCAGCAACTGGCGGCGAAAGGTAAAGGCATTATTTACGTCTCTCACCGTTTGTCAGAGATATTCCAAATCGCGGACAGCTACACCATTTTCCGCGACGGCGCCTATATCCATGAAGGCTATATCGCTGACATTACCCGTGAGCAGCTGATCGAACACATTATCGGCGGCGAGTACGACAGCGAGTTCGCCAAATTCAACCAGCCCGGCGAAGAGGTCTTGCTGGAGGTCAACGGCCTGTGTTGGCGCAGCAAGATAAAGGATATCAGCCTGCAACTGAAGCACGGTGAGATCCTGGGCATCTACGGCCTGGTGGGATCGGGCCGCAGCGAGTTTCTCGATCTTATCTTCGGCATTCAGCATGCCGACAGCGGCACGATCCGCTTAGGCGACAAGACGCTTAACCGCCATTCCCCGCGAGAGGCCATCGACAGCGGCATTGCCTACGTGACGGAAGATCGCAAGGAAACCGGCCTGGTGCTGTGCCGTTCCGTCAGTGAAAACATCAATATCGCCTCTTTTGCCGGCATCAGCCGAATGGGGTTCGTCAGCGAAAAACGGGAGCAAGCGCGAACCCGCGACATGATCCAGCGCTTCAACGTTAAAACCCACGATGGCGAACAGCCCGTGGGCAACCTGAGCGGCGGCAACCAGCAAAAAGTGGTGCTGGGCCGCTGGGCGCTGCTGGATCCGGAGGTGTTGTTGCTCGACGAGCCGACGCGCGGCATCGACGTCGGCGCCAAGAAAGAGATCTACCGATTTATGTCGGAGTTCGCCTTGCAAAACAAGGGGATCATCATGGTTTCCTCCGAGCTTTCGGAAATTATCGGCATGAGCGATCGCATCCTAGTGTTTCGTGACGGGCAGTTGGCCGGCGAGCTTTCGGCGGCCGATGCGAGCCAGGCAGCACTGATGAAACTTGCGGTTTAACAGAGAGAGAAAAAAAATGAGCAGCGCCCACTCCTTATCACCAGGAATTTCATTTTTCACCCGCAATAAACGCCGTATGCACAAATACGGCATTATCATCGCCTTCTTCGCGCTGTGCCTGATCGTGGCGCTGATTGGCGAATATCAGGTCGCCCAGGGGGCCTGGAGCAGCAATTATTTTCTCAGCAATGAAAACACCCTGATCGTCCTGCGCCAGGTCTCGATCAACGGTATTCTGGCGATCGGCATGACCTTCGTCATCATTACGGCCGGCGTCGATCTCTCCGTCGGCTCGGTGCTGGCGTTAAGCGGGATCGTCGCCGCCCGTTTCGCCACCAACAACAGCGGATTGGCTATCGGCGACACCGCGACCGCCGTCATGGCGCCGCTGATCGTGGCGCTGGGCATCGGCATCGTCTGCGGCCTGGTGAACGGCACCGTGTTGGCTCGTTACCGGTTGCAACCGTTTATCGTCACCATGGGCATGCTCTCCGCGGCGCGCGGGTTAACCATGTTGACCACCAACGGCAATCCGGTATCGCAATTGAACAGCGATTTCCGCTGGTTAGGCAATGGCTATGTCGGCGGCGTTCCGGTGCCCGTCATCATCTTCATCGTGCTGTTCGCCCTCGCCTGGCTGGTGCTGAATAAAACCCTCTTCGGGCGTTACATCTACGCCGTCGGCGGCAACCCGAAAAGCGCGCGCACCTCGGGGATTAACGTCACCCGCATCAAAATACTGGTGTATACGCTGTGCGGCGCGCTGGCCGGCATCGCCGGCCTGATCCTTACGGCGCGCACCGGTTCGGCGCAGACCAACGCAGGCGCAGGGTATGA
Organism: Serratia sp. JKS296; assembly: GCF_900215445.1. NCBI lineage: Bacteria > Pseudomonadati > Pseudomonadota > Gammaproteobacteria > Enterobacterales > Yersiniaceae > Serratia > Serratia sp. JKS296. The sequence goes on along the minus strand of NZ_OCMX01000001.1, from coordinate 2,232,916 downwards.
GCTAGACGCCATCGCGGCGGTGGTGATCGGCGGCACCAGCATGGCCGGCGGTGTCGGTACGCTGGTCGGCACTTTCTTCGGCGTGCTGATTATCGGGGTGATGAATAACGGCCTCGATCTGCTCGGCGTGCAATCGTATTACCAACAAATTATCAAAGGCGCATTGATCGTTCTTGCCGTATTGCTCGACCCATCGCGTAAGCAACAGCGCGATTAATAACATCAGACCCAACTCTACCAGGAGAAAACCATGAATAAGACCAAGATAGCGTTGTTTGCCTCTGCCATGATGCTCGGTAGCCTGTCGGCGGCTCAGGCCGCCCCGGTAAAAATCGCGGTATTGATGTACGGCAACAAAGCCGAGTTCGTGCAATTGATGGAAAGGTTCGGCAAGGAACACCCGGCGGTGAAAAGCGGCGAAGCCGTACTGACTTTCTACGATGGGCGTTATGATGCATCGGTGCAAAACGATCAGGCCGCCACCGCTATCCAGACGCGCGCCGATGCCATTATCGTCAACCCGATGGATTTTGAGGCCAATATCGATATCGTCACCAATGCCAACGAAGCCAAAATCCCGGTGGTGGTCACCAACGCGCGCCTGAACACGGACGCGATGACGTCTGAAGTGGTGTCTAATGACGAGTTGGGGGGATACCTGGAAGCCAAAGCCGTCCTGGACAAACTCGACTGCAAGAGCCGGAAGGTGAACGTGGTGATTATCGAAGGCCCGAAAGGCGGCAGCGGCGAGATCCAGCGCGGCAAAGGCAATGATAAAGCGATTGCCGAGTGCGGCGCCGGCCAGGTCACGGTACTTGAGCGCAAAACGGCCAACTGGTCACGCGCGGAAGCGCAGCCGCTGATGGAAAACTGGCTGCAGAAACACCGGGGTAAAATCAACGGCGTGATTGGCCAGAACGACGAGATGGCGCTGGGCGCTATCGAAGCGATCAAAGGCGCCGGCCTGAATGTGAAGGACTTCGCGATTGCCGGCGTTGACGGCGTCTCTGACGCGATTCATGCGGTGCAGGCCGGTGAAATGGTCTCTATTCTGCAAGATGCCAAAGGCCAGATGCAGGGTTCCATCGACGTCGCGCTGCGCGCCGTGAAAGGTGAAAGCTATCAACCGCAGTCGGACATCTGGAAGCAGTACGCCAAGGATCTGAAATGGGAGGGCGGCACGCAGAAGCATTACTACATTCCGTGGACCGTCGTTACCGCAGAGAACGCCCAAGCGCTGTTGGACGCCCGTAAATAATTTCCCCCGCCCCCTCCTTCAGGGGGCCCCGCTGGGGCGCTTGCCTGCGAACAAAAAAAAGCCAGCACGGAGTGGCTGGCTAAAAAGTTCTTCGAGGGAATATCTTGTGCGATAAACATACGCCTTTCACTGCGGGCTTTACTAGCTATCAGTGCGATAGGCACCCTCAGTTAAAATCAACGCCTGCATATCGGTGAACATCGTTTCCCATTCCGCCTGGTCGATATCCATCAAACCAAAGTAACGCAGCATAAAGGCGCCTTCGGTGGCGAGAAACGCCAGGCGCGCGCGCTTGCCTCCTTCCGTCGTCAAATCCAAACCGGCGATGCGGCTGCGATACCATTCGCGCGTGCTCGCCAGATGCTCCGGCGTTTGAATCAGCGTCGCCATCAGCCCGGCGGCCTTGGCGCTGGCGGTCTGATCCGAGCTTTGCGTCGCCAGCATATGCGCGCGCACGCCGGTCTGCGGCGAAGGATCGTCACCGGCGATAGCGGCGAACAGCGTCTCGTAGGCACTGCCCCAGCGATCGAACATGGCGTCAATCAGGGCGTCTTTGCTGCCGAAACAGTACTGCACCCCGCCCTTGGAGATCCCCATCGCTTTGGCGACGGCGTCGATGGTCAGGCCGGCGGCGCCCTGGGTGGCGACGATCTCTTCGGCGGTGTCCAAAACCTTGTCGCGATCGATGCTGCGTTGACGTCCCATTAAGAAACCCTTCTTTTCAATACGAACGTATGGATATATATTATCGCCAGTATACCACCCGGCATCGCCGGAGGGTTACCACAATGGCGGCGCCTTCGCGCCGCCCACGTTAACTGGATTATGACTTATGTACGCCAAGAACCGCTGGTTAATCCTGACAATGGTCGCCAGCGCCCTGTTCCTGATCGTCATCGATATGACGGTGTTATATACCGCCCTGCCGCGTTTAACCCAGGCGCTGGATGCCAGCGCCTCGCAAAAGCTCTGGATCGTCAACGCCTACCCATTGGTGGTGGCCGGTCTGTTGCCTGGCGCCGGCATGCTGAGCGATCGCATCGGCCATAAACGGCTGTTTCTCGCCGGGCTGCCGGTGTTTGCCGTCGCGTCGCTGTGCGCCGCTTTCTCGCCTACCGCCGAGTGGCTGATCGCCGCGCGGGTATTCCTCGCCGTTGGCGCGGCAATGATGATGCCCGCCACGCTGTCCATCGTACGCCACGTCTTTACCGACGAACGCGAACGCGCGCTGGCGATCGGCATCTGGGCGTCGGTGGCCTCCGGCGGCGCGGCCATCGGCCCGGTGGTCGGCGGCCTGCTGTTGGAGTATTTCTGGTGGGGCTCGGTGTTCCTGATCAATGTGCCGGTGGTGTTGCTGGTCTGGCCGCTGGCATGGAAACTGATCCCGCGCTGCGGCGGCGATAACCCGCGCCCCGCCGATATCATCGGCTCGGTGCAGATCATGATAGGCCTGGTCGGCGCTATCTATGCGCTGAAGGAATTGAGCAAGCCGGCGCCTGACGTCAGCGCCTTGCTCGCAGCGGCCCTGATCGGCACCCTGTTCCTAGCGCTGTTCGTGCGTCGTCAGCAGCGCAGCACCCACCCGATGATCGATTTCTCCCTGTTCCACAACCGGCTGTTCGCCGGCGGCATCGGCGTGGCATTGCTGTCGATGGTGGCGCTGATCGGCGTCGAGCTGGTGCTCAGCCAACGCTTGCAACTGGTGCTCGGCCTCAGTCCGCTGCAGGCGGCGCTGTTCATCTTGCCGATCCCGCTGGCCTCGGCGCTGGCGGGGCCAATGGCCGGTTTGCTGCTGCCGCGCTATGGTGAGCGCAGCATCATTCTCGGCGGTTTCGCCCTGACCGCCTTCGGCATCGCCGGCCTCGCCCTGTTCTATCAGAGCGGCATAGCGCCGCAGCTGGCGAGCCTGGCGTTGGTGGGCTTCGGCCTCGGCGGCGTGATCACCGCCGCTTCCACCGCCATCATGCTGAACGCGCCGGAGGAGAAATCCGGCATGGCGGCATCTATCGAAGACGTCTCCTACGAGCTGGGCGGCGTGCTGGGCGTGACGTTGCTCGGCGGGCTGATGACGGCGGTCTACAGTCACAGCCTGGCGCTGCCGGCGGCGCTGCCGGTCAGCGATTTAGCCTACGACAGCATCGACGAAGCGTTGCGCCTGGCGGCCGGAATGGCGGCCGATCGCGCGCAGCAGTTGACGCAGCTGGCGCGTCTGGCCTTTGATCGCGCCTTTATTTCGGTACTGATCGCCGCCGCGCTGTTAATGGCGCTGGGCGCAGGTGTGGTAAAACTGGCGCTGCGCAAGTAACCGAGAAAAGCGACTTTTTTCGCCTGCGGAACCTGCGTAAACTGATTCGGCAATTTGCTCGACGGATTTATCGTCATCGGTTTGAGCGATGGCAATAATGCCTGTTATCGTATTTAACCCTGCGATAAATCCGGTTACTGTAACAGCTATGGAAATTGATTCTGTCTACTATCGGAACAAATAATCAGGAGAAGATTATTATGGCAACGGCAAAGAAAGCAGCGAAAACCCATATCGGCCTTGACAGTAAACAATCGGCAAAACTCGCCGAAGCGTTGAATGCGCTGTTGGCAAACTATCAGGTGCTGTATATGAACGTGCGCGGCTATCATTGGAACATTACCGGCCCGCAGTTCTTTGAACTGCACGCGAAATTCGAAGAGACATATAACGATCTGCTGACCAAGGTGGATGAGCTGGCGGAACGTATTCTGACGTTGGGCTCGCAGCCGCGTCACGCTTTCAGCGATTATCTGAAAACCGCCGACATCAAGGAACACACCAACGTGACCGATGATAAGGGTACGCTGCGCGGCCTGTTGGAAGGGTATTCAATCTTGCTGCAACAGCAGCGTGAGCTGCTGACGGTGGCGGCAGACGCTGGCGACGAAGGCACCGCGTCGTTGATGAGCGATTACATCAAAGAGCAGGAAAAACAGGTCTGGATGCTCAACGCCTATTTGGGCAAATAACTCAGACGCCATAACAAAACAGTCCCTCACGGGACTGTTTTCGTTTTACCACTCGCAGGATACCGCAAACAGCAGCGCGCGCCGATGCTGATCGTCCAGGCGCCGCCGCACCCGGATAATATGGCGATTGCTGCACGACTGGCGTTCCAGCCAGCGATGCCGCCGACGTTGGCTCTGCCGCAACATGCGCCAGCGGCCCACTTCATTTCTACTGCGTCTCATAATTCCGTCACTCGTTCGTCTAATGCCAACCGCGGGCATTATAGCCCTTTCCGCCCGCGATCCAAGCCGCCGTTATCGGCGGCACAGCGAACGCCACGCGGGCAAAAGCCGCCCTTTCAATTTCGGCAAGTGCCTTAACTTCATCATATTTATGTAACATAAGCGCCGATAAAAGGTTTCGCCTTGCCCGATCTGTGCGTACACTCATCATTGGTGGTTTGCGAACGGGATTTTTCGCCTTTATGACAACATTTTATACCGTAATCAGTTGGCTCATGGTGTTCGGCTACTGGCTGCTGATCGCCGGCGTGACGATGCGCATTTTGATGAAACGCCGTGCGGTTCCCTCTGCCATGGCCTGGCTGCTGGTTATCTATATTCTGCCGCTGTTCGGCATCGTCGCCTATTTATCGTTCGGCGAACTGCACCTGGGCAAGCGCCGGGCCGAGCGCGCCAAGGCCATGTGGCCGTCGACCGCGCGCTGGCTGAAGGAATTGAAAGAGAGCCGCCGCATCTTCGCCACCGAATACAGCGAAGTCGCCGAACCGTTGTTCCAGCTGTGCAACCGCCGCCAGGGCATCGACGGCGTCAAGGGCAACCAGCTGCAGTTGCTCACCACTACCGACGACACGTTGAAAGCGCTGATCCGCGACATCGAGCTGGCGCGCCACAACATCGAAATGGTGTTCTATATCTGGCAGCCCGGCGGCCTGGTCGATCAGGTGGCCGAATCGCTGATGGCCGCCGCGCGGCGCGGCGTGCACTGCCGCCTGATGCTGGACTCCGCCGGCAGCCTGCCATTTTTCCGCAGCCCCTACCCGGCGATGATGCGCAACGCAGGCATCGAAGTGGTCGAAGCGCTGAAGGTTAACCTGCTGCGCGTATTCCTGCGCCGCATGGATCTGCGCCAGCACCGCAAGGTGGTGCTGATCGACAACTACATCGCCTATACCGGCAGCATGAACATGGTCGATCCGCGCTACTTCAAGCAGGATGCGGGCGTCGGCCAATGGATCGATCTGATGGCGCGCATGGAAGGCCCGGTGGCCACTACGATGGGCATCGTCTATGCCTGCGACTGGGAGATTGAAACCGGCAAGCGCATTCTGCCGCCGCCGCCGGACGTCAACATCATGCCGTTCGAGCAGGAAAGCGGCCACACCATTCAAGTGATCGCCTCCGGCCCCGGTTTCCCCGAAGAAATGATCCACCAGGCGCTGTTGACCGCGGTCTATTCCGCGCGCGAGCAGCTGATCATGACCACGCCGTACTTCGTGCCGAGCGACGATCTGCTGCACGCCATCTGCACCGCCGCTCTGCGCGGCGTCGAGGTCAGCATCATCGTGCCGCGCGACAACGATTCGATGATGGTGCGCTGGGCCAGCCGGGCGTTCTTCTCCGAGCTGCTGGAAGCCGGCGTGAAAATCTATCAGTTCGAAGGCGGCCTGCTGCACACCAAAAGCGTGCTGGTCGACGGCCAGCTCAGCCTGGTCGGCACCGTCAATCTGGATATGCGCAGCCTGTGGCTCAACTTCGAGATCACCCTGGTGATCGACGACGACGGCTTCGGCAGCGATCTGGCCTGCGTGCAGGAAGACTATATCGCCCGTTCCAAACTGTTAAACGCCAAAGAGTGGCTGAAGCGCCCGTTCTGGCATCGCCTGGTCGAACGCCTGTTCTACTTTTTCAGCCCGTTGCTGTAAAAGCCGCGGCGAGCGTGCTTTAATAGCGCCAAATCATTTGTTATCAGGATTTTTTTATGGATTTGAATAACCGCCTTACCGAAGACGAAACGCTGGAACAGGCCTACGACATTTTCCTCGAATTGGCCGGCGACAATCTGGATCCGGCGGATATTCTGCTGTTCAATCTGCAGTTTGAAGAGCGCGGCGGCGCAGAACTGTACGACCCCTCCGAAGACTGGAGCGAGCACGTGGATTACGACCTGAACCCGGACTTCTTCGCCGAAGTGGTGATCGGTCTGGCGGACAGCGACGGCGAGCCGATCAACGACGTGTTCGCCCGCGTGCTGATCTGCCGCGAGAAAGACCACAAGCTGTGCCACATTCTGTGGAAAGAGTGATTCGCCGCCAGCGCATCGGATAAAAAAAGCCCCGCTTATTCAGCGGGGCTTTTTGTTGCCGGCTAGCGGCGCATTACAGCGGATCGACCTTCAGGCACGAAACCGCATGACGGAAACTGCCCTCCAGCAGCGGACGCGTCTTGGCGCACTCCGGCCCGGCGATCGGGCAGCGAGTGCGGAACACGCAGCCGGACGGCGGATTGATCGGCGAAGGCAGCTCCCCTTCCAACAGCTGGATCTGCTTTTCCTTCTCCTTGTCCGGATCCGGGATCGGCACCGCCGACATCAGCGCCTTGGTGTATGGGTGCTGCGGATTGTGGTACACCTCGTCATAGGTGCCCAGCTCTACCGCATGGCCCAGGTACATCACCAGCACGCGATCGGAAATGTGCTTCACCACCGCCAAATCGTGGGCGATAAAGATCAATGACAGCCCCATTTCGCGCTGCAGCTGCTGCAACAGGTTTACCACCTGCGCCTGAATCGACACGTCCAACGCGGAAACCGGCTCGTCGCAGATCACCAGCTTCGGTTCGAGGATCAGCGCGCGCGCGATGCCGATGCGCTGGCATTGGCCGCCGGAGAACTCGTGCGGATAACGGTTGATCAGGTTAGGCAGCAGACCGACCTTCAGCATCATCGCCTTAACCTTGTCCTTCACTTCCTGACGCGGCATTTTCGGGTAGTAGGTGCGCAGCGGCTCGGCGATGATTTCGCCGATGGTCATGCGCGGGTTGAGCGAGGCCAGCGGATCCTGGAAGATCATCTGGATATCGCTGCGGGTTTTGCGCCAGTCGGCGTCGTTCATGCCCAGCAGATCTTTACCCAGCCAAGCGACGCGCCCGCTGGTGGCCTTCACCAGGCCGATGATGGCGCGCGCGAAGGTGGATTTGCCGCAGCCGGATTCGCCGACCACGCCCAGGGTTTCCCCCTCGAACAGCCGCAGCGTAACGCCATCGACCGCCTTCAGGGTTTTCGGCGGCTGCCAGAACCACTGCTTGTCGTCATGAATGTCGAAGTGCACTTTCAGATCGGCCACTTCGAGCAGCACTTTCTTGTCGGTTACCGCTGTCATACCAACGCCTCCACCGGTTTAAAGCAGGCGCGCAGGCGCCCTTCCCCAAATTGCTCCAATGGCGGAGCGCTCGCGCACTGTTCCATAGCGTACGGGCAGCGCGGCTGGAACGGGCAGCCTTTCGGCAGCCGCAGCAGGTTCGGCGGGTTGCCGGGAATGGTCAGCAACGCTTCGCCTTCGGCGTCGAGGCGCGGCACCGCGTTCAACAGACCGATGGAATACGGGTGGCTCGGCTGGTAGAACACCTCGCGCGCGCTGCCGTATTCCATGGTGCGGCCGGCGTACATCACCAGCACCTTGTTGCAGATGCCGGCCACCACGCCCAGATCGTGGGTGATCATGATGATGGCGGTGTTGAACTCACGCTTGAGCTCGTTGAGCAGCGTCATGATCTGCGCCTGAACGGTCACGTCCAGCGCAGTAGTCGGCTCGTCGGCGATCAGCAGCTTCGGCCGGCACAGCAGCGCCATGGCGATCATCACGCGCTGGCGCATACCGCCGGAAAACTCGTGCGGATACATGCGCATGCGCTTGCGCGCTTCCGGCATTTTCACCGCGTCAAGCATGCGTACCGACTCTTCAAAGGCCTCGCTTTTGCTCATTTTCTTATGCAGCATCAGCACTTCCATCAGCTGTTCGCCAACGCGCATATACGGGTTGAGCGAGGTCATCGGGTCCTGGAAGATCATCGAGATCTCTTCGGCCCGCAGCTTGTTGAGCTGGTTTTCCGGCAGGTTGAGGATTTCGCGGCCGTTAAATTTGGCCGAACCGCCGATGCGGCCATTGCTGGCCAGCAACCCCATCAGGGCGAACGCGGTCTGCGATTTGCCGGAGCCGGATTCGCCGACGATGCCCAGCGTTTCACCGGCGCGCAGATCGAAGTTCAGATCGTTCACCGCCGTCACGTCGCCGTCCGGGGTGGAGAACGTGACGCGCAGATCTTTCACGTCCAGCAGCGGCGACGCTTTAACGCCGACGGCGGTTTGCAGTTGTGGATGTTCAATGGTGCTCATGGTGGCACTCCTTAACGATCTTTCGGGTCGAGGGCGTCACGCAGGCCATCGCCGATAAAGTTGAAACAGAACAGAGTGACTACCAGGAAACCCGCCGGGAACAGCAGCAACCACGGTGAAACTTCCATTGAGTTGGCGCCGTCGCTGAGCAATGCGCCCCAGCTGCTCAGCGGCTCCTGCGTGCCCAGCCCCAGGAAGCTGAGGAAGGATTCGAACAGGATCATGCTCGGCACCAGCAACGAGGCATACACCACCACCACGCCGAGCACGTTCGGCACGATATGCCGCAGCACGATGTTGCGCGTGGAGACGCCGCACACCAGCGCCGCTTCGATGAACTCCTTGCGCTTCAGACCAAGGGTTTGGCCACGCACGATACGCGCCATGTCCAGCCACGACACCATGCCGATCGCCACGAAGATAAGCAGGATATTCTGGCCGAAGAAGGTCACCAGCAGGATCACGAAGAACATGAACGGGAAGGAGTTGAGGATCTCCAGCAGGCGCATCATCACCGAGTCGATCTTGCCGCCCAGATAGCCGGACATCGCGCCGTACAGGGTGCCGACGATCACCGCCACCAGCGCCGCCGCCACGCCGACCATCAGCGAGATGCGCCCGCCGATCGCCACGCGCACCAGCAGATCGCGCCCGGAGGAATCGGTGCCGAAATAGTGCCCCGATTCAACGCTGGGTGCGGCGGACATCATCGCCCAATCGGTATCGTCGTAGGCGAATTGCGACAGCATCGGCGCCAGCACCACAAACAGCGTGATCAGCGCCAGTATGAACAGGCTGCTGACCGCCGCGCGGTTGTGCATAAAACGCCGACGCGCGTCTTGCCACAGGCTGCGCCCTTCCACTTCCAGCTTCTCGCTGAAGTGTTCCAGAGCTTCGCTGTTCTTTTTAGTCAACATCATTCGCGTGCTCCAGATTAATAACGGATTTTCGGATCGATGACCGCATACAGCACATCGACGATCGCGTTGAACAGAATGGTCAGAGCGCCCACCAGAATGGTCAGGCTCAACACCAGGGAGTAGTCGCGGTTCAGCGCGCCGTTAACGAACAGCTGGCCGATCCCCGGCAGACCGTAGATGGTTTCGATCACCATCGAACCGGTGATGATCCCGACGAACGCCGGGCCCATGTAGGACAGCACCGGCAACAGCGCCGGCTTCAGCGCGTGGCGGAAAATGATGCGACGCATCGGCAAGCCTTTGGCGCGCGCGGTGCGGATGAAGTTGGAGTGCAGCACTTCAATCATCGAGCCGCGCGTGATACGGGCGATGCTGGCGATATAGGCCAGCGACAACGCCACCATCGGCAAGATGATGAACTTAGGCGCGCCGCCGTTCCAGCCGCCGCCCGGCAGCCATTTCAACGTGATGGCGAAGATCAGCACCAACAGCGGCGCCACCACGAAACTGGGTATCACCACCCCGGTCATGGCGAACCCCATCACCGTGTAGTCCCATTTGGTGTTCTGGTTCAGCGCGGCGATCACGCCGGCGCTCACGCCCAGCACCACCGCCAGCAAAAACGCGGCCAGACCGAGTTTGGCGGAGACCGGGAAAGAGCTGGCCACCAAATCGTTGACCGAATAATCCTTATATTTAAAGGACGGGCCGAAGTCTCCCTGCGCAAGCTGCGCCAGATAATGACCGTACTGTTTCCAGATCGGGTCGTTCAAATGATATTTGGCTTCGATATTCGCCATGACTTCCGGCGGCAATGCGCGTTCCCCGGTAAATGGACTGCCGGGCGCCAGGCGCATCATGAAGAATGAGATGGTAATAAGGATAAATAGTGTCGGGATCGCTTCCAATAAGCGACGAAGTATAAATTTAAGCATTGCCCTAACCCTGTGCGACAGCCTGATGACGGCTTATTATTCTCAACATGGGCCGGCGGCCTGCGCCGCCGGCTCTTACCGTATCAATGCTTGATGATGTACAGGTTTTTGTCGTACACGTTATCAAGCGGGTCTTTGCCGGTGTAGCCACCAACGTAAGGTTTCACCAAACGGGCGTTCACGTAGTAATACAGCGGAACGATGGCGGAATCTTTATCCAGCTGAACTTCCGCTTTCTGATACAGTTCGGCACGCTCGTCTTTGCTCTTCGCGGTCAACACGTTGGCCATCAGCTTGTCGAACTCGGCGCTCTTGTAGTGCGGGGTGTTACTGCTGCTGTCGGACAGCATCATGTTCAGGAACGAACTCGGTTCGTTGTAGTCGGCGCACCAGCCGGCGCGCGCCACGTCATAGGTGCCCTGATGGCGGGTATCCAGGAAGGTTTTCCACTCCTGGTTCACCAGCTTCACGTCCACGCCCAGATTTTTCTTCCAGATGGAGGCGGCGGCGATCGCCAGCTTCTTGTGCAGGTCTGACGTGTTGTACAACAGGGAGAAGGTCAGCGGTTTACCCGGGCCGTAGCCGGCGTCGGCCAGCAGTTTCTTCGCCACTTCGTTGCGTTTTTCCTGCGTCCAGCCGAACCACTCCGGCGCGGTCAGCTTGGCGCCGTCGGTGTATGGCGGCGTAAAGCTGTAGGCCGGCAGATCGCCCTGATTTTTCACCTTGTTGACGATGATGTCGCGATCCATGCCCAGCTTCAGCGCTTCACGCACGCGCGCATCGGTGAACGGCGCCTTCTGGTTGTTGATTTCGTAGTAATAGGTGCACAGATAAGGATCGACGTGCACCTCTTTCGGGATCTCTTTCTTCAGCTTCTGGAACAGTTCGATCGGCATGTTGTTGTAAGTCATGTCGATTTCACCGGTGCGGTAGCGGTTAACGTCGGTCACTTCCGACGAAATAGGCAGGAACGTCACTTTATTGATGATGGTTTTGGCGTTATCCCAATATTCCGGGTTGCGTTCCAGTACGATGCGTTCGTTGACAATCCAGTCTTTCAGTTTGTAAGCGCCGTTGCTGACGTAGTTGGCCGGCAGCGTCCACTTCTCGCCGAATTTCTCCACCGCGTCTTTGTAAACCGGCTTCATGGCGTAGTGCGGGGTCATTTCAACCAGATAAGGCACCGGCTCGCTCAGGGTCACCTGGAAGGTGTGGTCGTCGATGGCCTTCACGCCCAGCGTCGACTTGTCTTTTTTGCCGGCGATGATGTCATCAACGTTTTCCACATGGGCGTACTGCAGGTAGCTGGCGTAAGGCGACGCGGTTTTCGGATCCACTACGCGCTGCCAGCTGTAGACGAAATCTTGCGCCGTCACCGGCTTGCCGTTAGACCATTTGGCGTCTTTGCGCAGGTGGAAGGTCCAGACTTTGAAATCCTTGTTATCCCAGCTTTCCGCGACGCCCGGCACGATGGAACCGTCCGGGCTGTTGTTCGCCAGGCCTTCCATCAGATCGCGGGTCACGTTGTTTTCCGGCACGCCCTCGATTTTATGCGGGTCAAGCGACTGCACTTCGGAACCGTTGTTTTTGACGATTTCTTGCTTGTCGGCCAGTTGCACGCCTGCAGGAACGTCGGCGGCAAAGGCGGAGGTGGTTGCTGTGATGCCCAGCGCGGCGATGACGCCGGCGGCAATGAGCGTTTTCTTCGTGATGTTGGTCATACTTATCGACTCCAGTTTTTATTATCACAGGCTCTTCGTGGAACCTGCGTTGCCCGTAAGCGGACTCTGTTTCCCGCCGCCGCGGAACGAATGCGGCGGCCGGCCTTCCCTATATTCCTCCGCGAGCTAGCGAGAGGAATACCCCTTTTACTGCTTGATAATGTAAAGATTTTTAACGTCGGTATAGTCCAGCGGATCTTTGCCGGTGAACCCGCCTACCGTCGGCTTAATCAACCGCGCGCTGACGCGGTAATACACCGGGATCAACGCGGAGTCTTTGTCCAGCTGCGCTTCTGCCTGCTGATAGAGCGCGGCGCGCGCGGCCTCATCCGGCGCCTTCAGCGTGGCGGCCATGATGGCGTCGAACGCCGGGCTCTTATAAAACACGGTATTGATGCTGCTGTTGGACAGCACCAGGTTCAGGAACGCGCTGGGCTCGTTGTAATCCCCGCACCAGGTGGCGCGCGCCACGTCGTATTGCCCCTGATGGCGGCTTTCCAGCGAGGTCTTCCACTCCTGATTGCGCAGCGTGACGTCGGCGCCGAGGTTCTTTTTCCACATCGACGCGGCGGCGATCGCCTGCTGTTTGTTTTGATCGGAGGTGTTGTACAGCAGCGAGAACTTCAGCGGCTTGGCGTCGCTGTAACCCGCTTCCGCCAGCAGTTTCTTGGCTTCGGCGTTGCGCTGTTCCTGGCTCCAGCCGGCCCACGCGGGCGGCGTAAAGTTGGCGCCTTCCGTAAAGGTCGGCGTGAAACTGTAGGCCGGGATCTGCCCCTGGCCCATGATCTTGTTGGCGATGATGTCGCGATCCAGCGTCATCTTCACCGCCGCACGCACCCGCGGATCGGTAAACGGCGCCCGCTGGTTATTGAGTTCGTAATAGAAAGTGCACAGATAAGGGTTAACGTGCAGTTGCTCGGGCACTTCGCGCTTCATTTTGACGTACAGGTACGGCGGGATCGCGCTGTTGGTGATGTCGATCTCGCCGCTGCGGAAGCGGTTGACGTCGCTGACTTCGGAAGCGATCGGCAAGAAGGTCGCCTGATTGATCACCGTCTGCTTGTTGTTCCAGTAGCTCGGGCTGCGCTCCAGTACGATGCGCTCGTTCACCACCCACTCTTTCAGGCGGTAAGCGCCGTTGCCGACGTAGTTGGCGGGCAGCGTCCATTTATCGCCGAATTTCTCCACTACCGCGCGTTTCACCGGTTTGAGCGACGTGTGGCTCAGCATGCTGATGAAATACGGCACCGGCTCGCTCAGCGTCACCTGCAGCGTCTGGTCGTCCAGCGCCTTGACGCCGAGGGTCTGCGGAGGCTTCTTGCCGGTCAGGATGTCGTCGATATTGTCGACTTTGGTGTATTGCAGGTAGCTGGCATAGGGAGAGGCGATTTTCGGATCGGCCAGACGCTGCCAGCTGTAGACGAAGTCTTGCGCGGTCACCGGACTGCCGTCGCTCCACACCGCGCCGGGGCGCAAGTGGAAGGTCCATTGCTGATAATTCTGGTTTTCCCAGCTCGCCGCCGCCGCCGGCACCACATGCCCGTTGGCGTCGGTGCTCACCAGCCCTTCCAGCAGGTTAAGAATGATATTGCTTTCCGGTACGCCCTCGACCTTATGCGGATCCAATGAAGCCACTTCGCTGCCGTTGTTGATCACAATATTCTGCTGCTGCGCCAACTGAACGCCGGCCGGCACTTCCGCCGCCAAACTGCTATTTATGGCGCCGACGCTCAGCGCGCCGCTAATCAACAAGGTCAAAGAAGTGCGCTTCAGGGTTTGCTGCATAATCGAGGCTCCTTTTCACCGACAAGCATCGCTTATCGAAGTTTGTGAAGTGTTTATAAGAATTCTAAATAAACGGATACCAGCAAAAATCATTCCCGTTTTTATGGCGCATTTCAGTTAATTGACCACGGGAAAGTTGCTCGGAAATTAGCAGAAGCCAAATTCCATAGCCAATAAATTTTACGAAAATGTTAAGCAATTCTCTTTTATCGCACGAAGCCCGATCCGGCCCCCAAGCTAGGGGACGCGGAGAAACAAAATCATCGCTATGATTTTAAAGGAAAAAAAGACGAAATCATTTCATTTGAAACCATCAACGCAATCTCATTACCGCACAAAGAAACATTCAGTTAACAATCCAGGCATTCAAAGAACAAACACCTGCCTATGGTCGGTTAATCACTAATAACACCTGGATGAAAGTGAGACAAGCCCCACAGAATGATGTGATTAATTTAACAACAGCTTTACCGTTGAGTGGGGGCAAAACGCGCGGAAATGGGGGAGGAAAAGTGTCTGAAATAACGCTTAGCGTTTTTTTTGCACAGCAACATGAGATTTATGCAACATAAGAGTGCAACCGCATAAATTTTATTCATCCTGTGCACTATAATAATGCGAACCAATAAATAATTTAAACTTTAAAATTAATTTTAGCCGCGCCAAGGCGAAAGGTGCGCGGCTAAACAAAGGGTATTACAACAGGCCGGGGAATATCGCCTTAATGCCGGTAACGATAAACTCGATCCCGAGCGCCATCAGCAACAGACCCATGATACGGGTGATCACGTTGATGCCGGTCTGCCCAAGCAAACGCACCAACAGCGGCGCGGCGCGGAACAACAACCAGCAGCAAAAGGCGAACAAGGCGATCGCGACCGTAAAGCCGAGCAGGCTTTGCCAGTTGTGATAACGGGAACTCCACACGATGGTGGAACTGATCGCCCCCGGCCCCGCCATCAGCGGCAGCGCTAATGGCACCACGCCGATGCTCTCGCGGATCGCGCTCTCCGATTTTTCCTGTTTGTTCTGTTTGTCTTCTCCCAGCTTGCCGCTGATCATCGACATGGCGATGGTCACCACCAGAATACCGCCGGCGATGCGGAACGAATCGATGGAGATGCCGAACATCCGCAAGATCCCTTCGCCCAGGAACAGCGATGTCCACAGAATAATGGCGACCGACAGGTTGGCGGTCAGGTTGGTTTTATTGCGCCCTGCTTCCGCCTGGTAGCTCGTCATGCTGATAAACACCGGCAAGATGCCCACCGGGTTGACCAGCGCAAACAGACCGACAAAGAACTTGATAAAGCCGGAAAGATCCAACAGAGATTGGCCCACAGATGGCTCCGCGTTAAGTGCTATAAAAGGTGTGCTGCCTATGCGCGCTAATGTAATGGAATTGCCGCGGGTAATCCATCCGGCGAAAGCAGCATTTTTGACTGCCAGCAAGTTAGGCAACAAAACAAATACCCTTTGTTAAAGTGATGTATGGCCTTTTGATTTTTTATGTTGAAAAAAGAGTCATCGATCACAGTTATTGATAATCACTCTCAACACCGCCAAGCTGAAAGGTGTCAGCTTGCACTTTTCATGATTTAGATCACAAATCAACTACCCAACAGTGGGTAAGCTCTTAGTCGTAGTCAGGGAGTAGAACAAAGTCGGTGGCAATCCAGCCGGTTCCGTTCTCTTCACTGCCTGCCCCTCCGGTTGGCGTAGGGTAAAGCTCTTTAAGCAAATCAGCAGCATGCGAAGAAATAACGCGGGAAAGCCCCGGTATTCGAATCACCGTTTATTCCCGTTATGACTATACTAGTGGCTCGCACGGCTTATTTACTGAAAGAGTTTAACATTATCAGGAGAGCATTATGGCTGTAACGAATGTCGCTGAACTGAACGAGCTTGTCGCACGTGTCAAAAAAGCCCAGCGCGAATATGCCAACTTCACTCAAGAGCAAGTGGATAAAATCTTCCGCGCTGCCGCCCTCGCCGCTGCTGATGCCCGTATCCCGTTGGCCAAAATGGCCGTGGAAGAATCCGGAATGGGTATCGTCGAAGACAAAGTGATCAAAAACCACTTCGCTTCCGAGTACATCTACAACGCCTATAAAGATGAAAAAACCTGTGGCATCCTGTCTGAAGATGACACTTTCGGTACCATCACTATCGCCGAACCTATCGGCCTGATTTGCGGTATCGTTCCTACCACCAACCCAACTTCTACCGCGATCTTCAAAGCGCTGATCAGCCTGAAAACCCGTAACGGCATCATCTTCTCGCCGCACCCGCGTGCGAAGAATGCCACCAACAAAGCCGCCGATATCGTGCTGCAAGCCGCTATCGCCGCCGGCGCGCCAAAAGACATCATCGGTTGGATCGACCAGCCTACCGTCGAGCTGTCCAACCAGCTGATGCACCACCCTGACATCAACCTGATCCTCGCCACCGGTGGCCCGGGCATGGTGAAAGCCGCCTACAGCTCCGGCAAACCGGCTATCGGCGTCGGCGCCGGCAATACGCCGGTCGTGGTAGACGAAACCGCAGATATCAAACGCGTGGTCGCCTCTATCCTGATGTCCAAAACCTTCGACAGCGGCGTTATCTGCGCTTCCGAACAGTCGGTCATCGTCGTTGACGCTATCTATGATGCGGTACGCGAACGTTTCGCTTCCCACGGCGGCTATCTGCTGCAGGGCAAAGAACTGAAAGCGGTGCAGGACATCATCCTGAAAAACGGCGGCCTGAACGCGGCCATCGTCGGGCAATCCGCACCGAAAATCGCCGAAATGGCAGGCATCAAAGTGCCGGCCAACACCAAAGTGCTGATCGGTGAAGTGAAGCTGGTCGACGAGTCCGAACCTTTCGCGCATGAAAAACTGTCGCCTACCCTGGCGATGTACCGCGCCAAAGACTTCGAAGACGCCGTCGCCAAAGCCGAAAAACTGGTCGCCATGGGCGGTATCGGCCACACGTCCTGCCTGTACACCGACCAGGATAACCAAACGGCTCGCATCGCCTACTTCGGCGATAAAATGAAAACGGCTCGCATTCTGATCAACACCCCGGCTTCTCAGGGCGGTATCGGCGACCTGTACAACTTCAAACTCGCGCCTTCGCTGACGCTGGGTTGCGGTTCCTGGGGTGGTAACTCCATCTCTGAAAACGTCGGACCTAAACACCTGATCAACAAGAAAACTGTAGCGAAGCGAGCAGAAAACATGTTGTGGCATAAACTTCCGAAATCGATCTACTTCCGCCGTGGCTCGCTGCCTATCGCGCTGGAAGAAGTGGCGACCGACGGGGCGAAACGCGCCTTCATCGTGACCGACCGTTTCCTGTTCAACAACGGCTATGCCGACCAGATCACCAAGGTTCTGAAGTCTCACGGCATCGAAACCGAAGTGTTCTTTGAAGTGGAAGCCGATCCGACGCTGAGCATCGTGCGCAAAGGCGCCGAGCAGATGAATTCCTTCAAACCGGACGTCATCATCGCGCTGGGCGGCGGTTCGCCGATGGACGCCGCGAAAATCATGTGGGTGCTGTACGAACATCCTGAAACCCACTTCGAGGATCTGGCGCTGCGCTTCATGGACATCCGCAAGCGTATCTACAAGTTCCCGAAAATGGGCGTGAAAGCGAAAATGGTCGCCATCACCACCACCTCAGGCACCGGTTCGGAAGTCACGCCGTTCGCCGTCGTCACCGACGACACTACCGGGCAGAAATACCCGCTGGCCGACTATGCGCTGACTCCGGACATGGCGATTGTCGACGCCAACCTGGTGATGAACATGCCGAAATCTCTGTGCGCCTTCGGCGGTCTGGATGCGGTCACCCACGCGCTGGAAGCCTACGTCTCGGTGCTGGCGAACGAATACTCCGACGGCCAGGCGCTGCAGGCGTTGAAACTGTTGAAAGAGTATCTGCCGGCCAGCTATAAAGAAGGCGCGAAAAACCCGGTTGCCCGTGAACGCGTGCACAACGCCGCCACCATCGCCGGTATCGCTTTCGCCAACGCCTTCCTCGGGGTTTGCCACTCCATGGCGCACAAGCTGGGTTCGGAGTTCCACATTCCGCACGGCCTGGCCAACGCGATGCTGATTTCCAACGTCATTCGCTACAATGCGAACGACAACCCGACCAAGCAGACGGCCTTCAGCCAGTACGATCGCCCTCAGGCGCGCCGCCGCTACGCTGAAATCGCCGACCATCTCGGCCTGAGCGCGCCGGGCGACCGCACCGCGCAGAAGATTGAGAAACTGCTGGCCTGGCTGGACGAGTTGAAAACCGAGTTGGGCATCCCGACTTCCATCCGCGAGGCGGGTGTGCAGGAGGCGGACTTCCTGGCGAAAGTTGACAAGCTGTCGGAAGACGCGTTCGACGACCAATGCACCGGCGCCAACCCGCGCTATCCGCTGATTGCCGAACTGAAGCAAATCATGCTGGATACCTTCTACGGCCGCGAATTCAGCGAAGCGGTCGACGAGGAGGCGGCAGCTCCGGCTGCAGCCAAAGCCGCGGTAAAGAAGCCCAAGAAATAACGGTTTCGTAAACCGATAAAAAAACCCGCCAAACGGCGGGTTTTTTATTGCGCCAGAGGCGCTGCATTTCGACTCACGCCGCCAAAACGCCTCAGCGGGCTTTGGCGGCGTTTTCTCCCCTATTCCAGGGAGTGAATCGCCTCTTTATAATGCTTGCGGCAGACGGAGACATAGCTCTCGTTACCGCCAATCACCACCTGCTCACCGGCGTGCATCGCCTGGCCGTTTTCATCCAAACGCAACACCATATTGGCTTTGCGCCCACAGTGACAGATGGTTTTCAATTCCACCAGCTTATCGGCCCAGGCCAGCAAATATTGGCTGCCGGTAAACAGCTCACCGAGAAAATCGGTACGCAGGCCGTAGCACAATACGGGAATGTCCAGTTGGTCCACCACATCGCACAATTGCTCAACCTGCGCCTTGGTCAGGAACTGGCTTTCATCCAGCAGCACACAATGCACCGGCTGCTGTTGATGCTCTTGCTGAATCATGGCGTACAGCATCGAGTCGTTGTTATAGAGCTGGGCTTGCGAGGATAAACCGATGCGCGAGCTGACCTTACCTACGCCAAAGCGGTGATCGATCTCCGCAGTGAACACCAGCGTGCGCATACCACGTTCTTGATAGTTATATGAAGACTGTAGCAGCGCGGTGGACTTGCCGGCATTCATCGCAGAGTAATAAAAATAAAGTTGAGCCATGGCCCCGCAACTCCGATGGTATAAGAAATATTCAAATGTCGATTAGGACGGTAAGTGTACCATAAGCCGCCCCCCAGGCTCAGCCCAAAGCGAACGAATATTGCGTTCGCCGTAATAATGCGCTTTCAAGCGAAACATATCGTTCTGTCGGCCCGTTCTTTTTACAGCTATTTACAGGATAATGTATGCCTGTCATCACTATTAATTCTTGCTAATGGTTAACCGCGATCATTTGCCCATTAATGCATAATCACGGTTTCACCGCGGCGGGTGCCGCAACCGCAACGGCGCGCCAGTCTATTATACTCGGGGCCAATACAGGGCATTTAATCACCTTCGCTGTCCCCGACGTTTCCTGACGCAATCTTTACCTATATACCCCTATTGTTTACAATGTCTGCCTAGCCATGACGTGATTAAGCCCACAGAACCCATTGTAATATTGATATAAATTACGGCGATAACTTATCGATGAAAGCCTTGCGACACGCGCCTTTTAAAGCATGCCTGTTGAAATTTTGACTTAAGTGCGACAAGGGTAATAGTTAACAGCCCTTCCTATATTAGTCGGACAGATCCGATTAACGGTTTTTTAAAAGGTAAATTTGAGTATTCAAGTCAATTTGGCTATTGCAGAAAAGAAAATAGCGCTCTATTATTATCGAGACGCCCCCCACCAATATAATTTGAGACTAGGACAATGAGCGAAGCATTAAAGATTTTGAACAACATCCGCACTCTGCGCGCCCAGGCAAGAGAATGCACACTGGAAACGCTGGAAGAAATGCTCGAGAAACTGGAAGTTGTTGTGAACGAACGTCGCGAAGAAGACAGCCAGGCTCAAGCAGAAATCGAAGAACGCACCCGTAAACTGCAGCAATACCGCGAAATGCTGATTGCTGACGGTATCGATCCGAATGAACTGCTGCAAACCATGGCTGCCAACAAGGCTGCCGGTAAAGCAAAACGCGCAGCACGTCCTGCTAAATACCAATATAAAGACGAAAACGGCGAATTGAAAACCTGGACCGGCCAAGGCCGTACTCCTGCGGTGATTAAGAAAGCTATCGAAGAGCAAGGTAAATCTCTGGACGATTTCCTGCTGTAATAGCGATTCGGCCCGTATCTGAAAGGCTCCCTGCGGGGGGCCTTTTCATTTTAAAGCTTATCGACGTGATCCTGCCTCATCCCTTTCCTTTTAGTAAATATCCTAATTCGCATTTTGTTCCTTGCATGGGGTTCCAGCGAAAAAAAAGGGCCCTAAGGCCCCTTTGTCGCATATACCCTCGTTCAATTATTGAACCTGGTAGAATGCCTTATACCAATCAACAAAGCGCTTCACACCCTCTTCAACGCTGGTTTCCGGCTTAAAACCAATGTCACGATAAAGCTCTGCGGTATCCGCGCTGGTATCCATCACGTCGCCAGGTTGCATAGGCAGCATATTCTTGCGGGCAGTTACCCCCAAAGCCTGCTCCAACGCCGTGATATATTCCATCAGTTTAACGGGGGTGTTATTGCCGATATTATAAACATGATACGGCGCGGAACTGGTCGCCGGCGATCCCTGTTCAACGGTCCATGACGGATCTGCCTGCGGAATAACCGCCTGCAGCCGCACAATCGCCTCGGTGATATCATCAATGTAAGTAAAGTCACGGTGCATTTCACCGTGGTTATATACATCGATGCTCTCCCCCGCCAATATGGCCTTGGTAAACTTGAACAGCGCCATATCCGGACGCCCCCAGGGACCATATACGGTAAAGAAGCGTAGCCCCGTCGTCGGGAGACCGTATAAATGAGCGTAACTGTGTGACATCAGCTCATTGGCTTTTTTGGTTGCCGCATACAGTGACACAGGGTGGTCGACAGAATCTTCGGTAGCAAACGGCAACTTGCGATTGAGGCCATAAACAGAGCTGGAGGAAGCGTAAAGTAAATGCTCGACCTTATTATGACGGCAGCCTTCCAGAACGTTCAAATGACCGATCAGGTTAGCGTCCGCATAAGCCAACGGGTTGACCAGCGAATAACGCACGCCGGCTTGGGCACCCAAATGAATGACTCGTTGGAACTGATGCTCGGCGAACAATGCCGCCATGCCCTCACGATCGGCCAAATCCAGCTTGATGAAGCGGAATCCCGGCTTATCCGCCAGCCTGTCCAGACGGGCCATTTTCAGGCCCACGTCATAATAGTCATTCAGGTTATCGATGCCGATAACCTGATGCCCGGCGGTCAACAAACGCTCTGCAACGTGATAACCAATAAACCCTGCGGCGCCTGTAACCAGGAATTTCATGCCCACTCCTTAAATAACCGGTTTAATCGAGGCACCGCGGCCAATCGCATAGTAGGTAAAGCCGCGATTCGCCAAACGCTCAGGATCGTACAGGTTACGTCCATCGAAGATCACCGGCTGTTTCAACGCACTCTTGATCACATCGAAGTCCGGTGCGCGGAAATTCTGCCATTCGGTGCAGATCACCAGAGCATCGGCGCCATGCAACGCAGCCTCTTTGGTACCCATCAGCTTCAAGTCGTCGCGCTGGCCATAGATGCGCTGAACTTCGTTCATCGCTTCCGGATCGTAGGCCTGGACGGTGGCGCCGGCAGCCCACAGCTGCTCCATCAGCACACGGCTGGACGCTTCACGCATGTCATCGGTATTCGGCTTGAACGCCAGGCCCCACAGTGCGAAGGTTTTGCCCTTCAAATCGCTGCCGAAATAGTCTTTGATAAAGCTGTTCAGCTTGTCTTTTTGTTGGTAGTTGACCTGCTCTACCGCCTGCAACAGCTTCGGTTGGTAACCGATCTGCTCCGCCGTGCGGATCAGCGCCTGAACATCTTTCGGGAAGCAAGAACCGCCGTAGCCACAGCCAGGGTAGATGAAGTGATAACCGATGCGTGAATCGGAACCGATGCCCTGACGCACTTTCTCGATGTCCGCGCCCAACATTTCCGCCAGGTTGGACATTTCGTTCATAAAGCTGATTTTGGTCGCCAGCATGCAGTTGGCGGCATATTTGGTCAGCTCCGCGCTGCGGATATCCATCATGATCATACGATCGTGATTGCGGTTAAACGGCTCGTACAGCTCGCGAATAGGCTCGATCACCTCTTTATTATCGGTACCGATCACGATGCGCTCAGGGCGCATGCAGTCAGCCACCGCAGCGCCTTCCTTCAGGAATTCAGGGTTGGACACCACGTCGAACGGCACGTTGCTGCCGCGTTTTGCCAGCGTTTCCGCCATCACCTGACGCACTTTGTCCGCCGTGCCGACCGGCACGGTAGATTTGTCGATCACCACTTTGCGATCGGTCATGTGCTCGGCGATGGTGCGCGCCACCGCGGTGACATATTTCAGATCGGCGGAACCGTCCTCATCCGGCGGCGTACCGACGGCGATAAACTGGATATTCCCGTGCGCCACGCCCGCTTTGGCATCGGTGGTGAAATGCAGGCGCCCGGCCTCATAGTTTTGCTGCACCAGCGGCGTCAGGCCCGGTTCAAAAATCGGGATATTCCCTTTTTTCAGGTTCTCGACTTTTCGCTCGTCAACATCGATGCACATAACGTCATGGCCAACTTCAGCCAGCACGGCGGCCTGTACCAGCCCCACATAACCAATACCAAAAACTGTTACTTTCATGTGAAAATCCTAGTTTTTCAAATTAAGACGAAAGATCAAATCACTTCTTGTCAGCGGCAACAACCTGCTGCAGCCACTGAGAAAACTCTTTGCCCAGGCTGGCATGACGCATGCCGTACTCCACGAAGGCCTGCATGTAACCCAGTTTGTTACCGCAGTCATGGCTCACGCCTTTCAGGTGATACGCTTCCACCGTTTCCTGCTGCATCAGCATTTCGATGCTGTCAGTCAGCTGAATTTCATCGCCGGCGCCTGGAGGCGTTTTCGCCAACAGCGGCCAAATATCGGCAGACAACACGTAACGACCGACAATCGCCAGGTTGGAAGGGGCTTTATCCGGCGACGGTTTCTCAACCACGCTGACCATCGGCGCGCTTTCGCCCGGTTGCAAATCAACGCCCTTACAGTCGGCTACGCCGTAGTTTCCGACATCCTTATGCGGCACGGGTTCAACCATGATCTGGCTGACGCCGGTGGCTTCGAAGCGCTGCAGCATTTCGTGCAGATTGTCTTTTTTCGGATCGGCGCTGTATTCGTCGAGGATCACATCCGGAAGCACCACCGCGACCGGTTCATCGCCCACCATCGGGTAGGCACACATAATCGCGTGCCCCAGGCCTTTGGCATTACCCTGACGAACCTGCATCACGGTAACGCCTTTCGGGCAGATCGACTGCACTTCGTCCAGCAATTGGCGCTTGACGCGTTTTTCCAGCATCGCTTCGAGTTCGAAACTGGTATCAAAATGGTTTTCGATCGAGTTCTTGGAGGAGTGGGTGACCAGCACAATCTCGTTAATCCCCGCCGCAATGCACTCATTGACGACGTATTGGATCAGAGGTTTATCAACCAGCGGCAGCATTTCTTTCGGAATGGCTTTGGTGGCCGGCAACATCCGCGTACCCAAGCCTGCAACCGGGATCACGGCTTTTCTGACTTTGCGATTTACAGCAGGCATTATTTCCTCTCTTAAAGCTAAAGCGCTCATTTTATGAGCTTGGGCTCGATATAAAAAAACCTTCGGAGTATACCAGCTTATGCGCGCCGAGCATTAACCAGAACACAAATAGAAAACATTTAGGACTATTACCCGTTCGGATAATCCGGAGAATAAATAAACGGTTTAATTACAGATAAGTAAATAGCTTAAGATCGCGCCGATCGCTGCCTGCTATTCAGCGCTGAGCATCAGTCGCAATCGGCCACCGCTGCCCCATACCTGACATTGCCAGGCGGTACAACGCTGGCTGATCTGATTCATGTAGGTAGCCCCCAGCGTCCCCAGCGGCACGCCGTTGCTCAACTGGATTTGATTGTCACCGGTATTGACGTTGGCATGCAGCCCGGCGGAAACCAGAATCAGGTTTTTATTTTCGGCGTGATAATATCCCAACAACAGAGGGAATTGACCGTCTAATTTCCCCTGCCGCAATAATTGATTAACCTGCTTTAACAATGCCGACATTTGCGGCAAACGATGCTGTTGATTAGCCAGATGGTCCTGCAGCAGCCCATTAAATAATGCGCGCAACAGCAATGCCGCCAATACGCCATTATCGCCGGCGCGCGTGACGTCCAGACAATAGAATGCCAGATCCTTTTCTGACAAGGCGGCGATATCCAGCACCAGGCCGGGATTTTCGCCGGTGGTTAACTGCCGATAGTTGATCCGGCAATGCGCAATGGTCTGCTGTACCGGCGGCTGCAGTTGCTTAAGCAGTTTGACGGCTTCGGAAGGATTTTTGCTCAACGCATCCCAGTCCTGAAACAGTTCAACCTCTTCAATCGCCTGGGAGGTGAACATATTGGGGTATAGACACGCCAGCACCGCTTCACGCAGGCGATTGAGATCGGTCAGCGGCTTGAGCAGTACATCCTGCACGCCCAACCGCAGCACCTTGGCGATGTCGGCCATCTTGTCGGTGGCCGAGATCACCAGCACCGGGATCTGCAGCCCCTGCAAACGCAGATGTTCAACAAATTCGATACCGCCCATTTCCGGCATCGCGAGATCGCACAGAATCAGATCCGGCTTGAAGTCATCGACGGCACTCAGCGCCTGTAAACCGTTGGTCGCCTCGCCGGTTTCAGCGCCCAGCGAGGTCAGATAACCGACCAGCACGGAACGAAAAACCTGTTCGTCCTCAACGATCAAGATGCGCTTGTGAGTGAGTGGTAATGCCATCAGCCGAGCCTCGTCCCTTTCCATAGTGTAATAGTGGCTCAAAAAGGTCACTTATGCTCGTCTGAAACAGACCAACTGCGCATTGCCAACCAAGAACCGAGAATTATCTATTTTTTATCAACGGCAACAACCGATCCAGTTGTTTTTCAACCGCCAGCAACCCCGCCTCGATCGCTTCATCGGCGCGGTGGAAATCCAGCGTTGAGATTTGCGGGCAAAAAGGCTGGATCAAGACATCCGGCGGATCGCTCGCCATCCGGTTGCGCTTGAGGCGATTTTCCAGCATTTGAATCGATGTGCTCATAATCTCCATCGCCGTCGGCGCCGTCGCCGGTTTGCGCTTACGCATTCTGCCGACGCGTTCCCGCAGACGCCCGCGCCAGGTAGCCGCAGGCGCATCGTTGGGGCTTTCTTCCTCGATACGTATCGAGAACAGGTCCTGCTGCATCAGGTGCGCGTCATGCTGCAGATCGACCGCGATGACGATATCGGCGCCCATGGCGCGGCAAAGCGACACCGGCACCGGATTGACCACCGCGCCATCCACCAGCCAATAGCCGTCGGCCCATACCGGCGCCAACAGGCCTGGCATGCTGCAGGAAGCGCGTATCGCCTGATGAATATCGCCTTCGGTCAGCCACAGCTCACGCCCGGTGCTGAGATTGGTCGTCACGGCACCGAACTTCAACGCACAATCGGCGATATCATTGATCTTCAGCAGCTGTCCGACGGCGTTAAACACCCGCTCGCCGCGCAACAGGCCGCCGCGCTGCCAGGAAAAATCCATCAGGCGAATCACGTCCCAATAGCTGAACGATCGCACCCACTGCTCCATCGCCGGCAGGCGATGGCTGGCGAACGCGGCCCCCACCAACGCGCCGACAGAGCAGCCGGCAACGATATCGACCTCAATCCCCAGCTTCTTTAACGCATTAATCACGCCGATGTGCGCCCAGCCTTTAGCCGAGCCCGCTCCCAGCGCCAGTCCGATCTTGATTTGCCGCATAGCGCCATCCTCTCGGTAAACGGTGTTCCCTGCTTTCAGGGTAGATTGTCACTGACGAATATTGTTAGGTAACATATGCGCTAAATTCATTTTGAGCCTCGTTTTATCAGGAGTCATTTTGCCCGAATCATGCCCATGCGGCAGCGGACTGGCGTATAACGCGTGCTGCGCCCCTTTTATCAGCGGCAGTCAGCCGGCGCCGACGCCCGGCCAACTGATGCGTTCACGCTTCACCGCCTACGTGAATCATAACGTCGACTATTTGATCGCCACCTGGCACCCCGACTGTGGCGCCGAAGCGTGGCGCAATGCAATCGTCGACAGCTTTAAGAATACCGAGTGGCTGGGCCTGACGATCGTGGAAGAGAAAGCCGGTCATGAGCCGGATGAAGGCTTCGTCGAATTCATCGCCCGTTTCACCGATGGCGAAAGCGGCGAACCGCAGGCGATGCATGAGCGCTCGCGCTTCCTTCGTCGCGATCAACGTTGGTATTATATCGACGGCACCAAACCCCAGCCCGGCCGAAATGCGATGTGTCCCTGTGGCTCAGGGAAAAAATACAAGAAGTGCTGCGGGCGCTAGCCGGCCGGCGCTTCACGTTTACGCCTGCGCAGACAGGCCGTTCAGTATCAGACAGGATCCTCAAACCCATGCCGCACCAAAATGTACAACGGAAAGTGTTACGCACCATCTGCCCGGACGCCAAAGGGCTGATCGCCAAGATCACCAACATCTGTTACAAGCACGAACTCAATATCGTCCAGAACAATGAGTTCGTCGATCACCGCACCGGGCGTTTCTTCATGCGCACCGAGCTGGAAGGCATTTTCAACGACAACACGCTGCTGGCCGATCTGGACAGCGCCCTGCCGGAAGGTTCGCTGCGTGAACTGCACAGCACCGGGCGCCGGCGCATCGTAGTGCTGGTCACCAAAGAGGCGCACTGCCTGGGCGATCTGTTGATGAAAAGCGCCTATGGCGGCCTCGACGTTGAGATCGCCGCCGTAATCGGCAACCACGACACGCTGCAATCGCTGGTGGAGCGTTTCGATATTCCTTTCCATCTGGTGAGCCACGAAGGCTTGACGCGCGAACAGCACGACCGCGAAATGACGGCCAAGATCGATCAATATCAGCCGGATTACGTGGTGCTGGCCAAATATATGCGCGTGCTGACTCCGGCCTTCGTGCAACATTATCCGAATCAGGTAATCAACATTCACCATTCGTTCCTGCCGGCGTTTATCGGCGCGCGGCCTTATCACCAGGCCTACGAGCGCGGGGTAAAAATCATCGGCGCCACCGCCCACTACGTTAACGACAATCTCGACGAAGGCCCGATCATCATGCAGGACGTGATCCACGTCGATCACACCTATTCCGCCGAGGATATGATGCGCGCCGGCCGCGACGTGGAGAAAAATGTGCTCAGCCGCGCCCTGTATCAGGTGCTGGCGCAGCGCGTCTTCGTCTACGGCAACCGCACCGTTATTCTGTAATCGTTCAATAAATCGGTGCATTTCGTTCAGGGATGCACCGCCAAGAATAAAAAAACGGCAAACGATTCATTTTCTGCATTTCAATACTTTACACATCCGCTTCATTTGATATGATGCGCCCCGCTTACCGAGACAGCGCTCTCGCAAGCAAGGCCAGTTAAATAGCCATGTATATGGTGGGGTTCCCGAGCGGCCAAAGGGAGCAGACTGTAAATCTGCCGTCACTGACTTCGAAGGTTCGAATCCTTCCCCCACCACCATCTTCTCGTTGCTGCTACGCATTGAGTTAAAGCGAATCAGAAAGGGAAGGATAACGTGCTTTAGCGCGGCCCGAAGGGTGAGGAACGAAGTGACGAATAATCCTTCCCCCACCACCATCTTTTCTCCGCCAGGAGCGAAGAGGCAGTAAAGAAACCGGCCAGGTTTCTTCCGGATGAAACCGGAACAACAATTTGTAAATCCATGAATACCATGGTGGGGTTCCCGAGCGGCCAAAGGGAGCAGACTGTAAATCTGCCGTCACAGACTTCGAAGGTTCGAATCCTTCCCCCACCACCATCTCTTGCATAAAATCCCCCAACCGAATTACAAGCACATCGCCTCATAATGCTCCGCATTGGGGAAGAATGAGAAGCTTCGACCAAGGTTCGAGTCTCACGCAGTGAGACAACGCGCTTCAGCGCGGCCCGCAGGGTGAGTCGCACCGCGACGAGTCATCCTTCCCCCACCACCATCTCTTACAGAAAATCCCCCAACCGAATTACAAGCACATCGCCTCATAATGCTCCGCATTGGGGGAGGATGAGAAGCTTCGACCAAGGTTCGAGTCTCACGCAGTGAGACAACGCGCTTCAGCACGGCCCGCAGGGTGAGTCGCACAGCGACGAATCATCCTTCCCCCACCACCATCTCTTGCAGAAAATCCCCCAACCGAATTACAAGCACATCGCCTCATAATGCTCCGCATTGGGGGAGGATGAGAAGCTTCGACCAAGGTTCGAGTCTCACGCAGTGAGACAACGCGCTTCAGCGCGGCCCGCAGGGTGAGTCGCACAGCGACGAATCATCCTTCCCCCACCACCATCCCTTGAAGAAAATCCCAAACCCTACTTAAAACACGTTGCATCTAATGTTCTCATATCAATAAATCAAGTTATCTCCCCTTATTAACCGCTTTCATCCAGCCGTTTTGTTCCTCTCTCCCAGCCGTAACTTGAACTCCGGCCGACAATTCGCTATACCACTGGCTTCTTTAGTGCAGTAAGGAACAGGTGGATGCGAAACAATATTTGCGTTTTTTGTGGCGCCAGCGAAGGCGTCAATCCCGCTTATGCCGAGCAGGCTCGTCAACTGGGGCAACTGCTGGCCGCACAGGGGCGCCGTTTAATCTACGGCGGCGGCAAAAAAGGATTGATGGGGATCGTGGCGGACGCGGTGTTGGCCGCAGGCGGTGAAGCGGTCGGCATTATCCCCGAGCGCCTGGTTGAAGCGGAAACGGCGCATCGTGGCCTGACTGAATTGGAAGTGGTGCCAGACATGCATACGCGCAAAGCCCGTATGGCGGCGCTGGCGGACAGTTTTATCGCCCTGCCCGGCGGCATCGGCACGCTGGAAGAGCTGTTTGAAATCTGGACCTGGGGGCAAATCGGCTATCACAACAAGCCGGTCGGCCTGCTGAACGTCAACGGATTCTACCGCCCGCTGAGCCAGTTCCTCGAGCACGTCGCCGATCAGGGCTTTATGCGTCACGACTATCTCGGCACCCTGCACATCAGCGAATCGGCACAGACGCTGCTGCAACAGTTTGACGACTATCAACCTAAAAATTACGACCGCTGGGCGAAATAAACCCGCTGCGCAGTCAGCGGTCCCGCCGCTGTCTGCGTTACATTTCCCGCCAAACTCTGCTACTATCACAGCACATTTTTCTCGTGAAAACGGCACCGCTCATGAAGTTTGTCTCTTTTAATATCAATGGACTGCGCGCGCGTCCGCATCAGCTGGCGGCAATTATCGAACAGCACCAGCCCGACGTGATCGGTCTGCAGGAAACCAAAGTTCACGATGACATGTTCCCATTGGAAGAAGTCAGCCAGCACGGCTATCACGTGTTCTATCACGGGCAAAAAGGCCATTACGGCGTGGCGCTGCTGACCAAAGCGGAGCCCCTGGCCGTGCGCCGCGGTTTCCCAACCGATGAAGAAGACGCGCAGCGTCGCATCATCATGGCCGATCTGGCTACGCCGCAGGGCACGCTGACGGTGATCAACGGCTACTTCCCGCAAGGGGAAAGCCGCGACCACCCGATCAAATTCCCGGCTAAAACACGCTTTTATCAGGATCTGCAAAACTACCTGGAGCAGCAGCTATCGGCGGAATCCCCGGTGCTGATCATGGGCGACATGAATATCAGCCCCAGCGATTACGATATCGGCATCGGCGAAGACAACCGCAAACGCTGGCTGCGCACCGGTAAATGCTCCTTCCTGCCGGAAGAGCGCGAATGGATGGATCGCCTGCTGAACTGGGGCCTGGTCGATACCTACCGCCACGCCAACCCGGGGCGCAACGACGAGTTCTCATGGTTCGACTACCGCTCCAAAGGGTTCGATGACAACCGCGGCCTGCGTATCGATCTGCTGCTGGCCAGCACCCCGCTGGCTTCGCGCTGCATCGCCACCGGCATCGATTACCAAACCCGCAGCATGGAGAAACCTTCCGACCATGCGCCGGTCTGGGCGGAATTTACGCTGTAACCCCATCACCCCGGCGCTCGCCGGGGTTTTACTCTGTGAAGCCAATGAAAATTATCGACGTGGTAGCCGCCATTCTGGAACAAAATGGCCGCATTTTGCTGGCCCAGCGCGGCGCAGGCAGCGATCAGGCCGGTCTGTGGGAGTTTCCCGGCGGCAAGGTTGAAGCCGGCGAAAGCCAGCCAGAGGCGCTGGCGCGCGAGCTGGATGAAGAATTGGGGATTTGCGCCCGTATCGGCAACTATGTGGGCAGCAATCAGTGGCAGCAAGGCGAACGCCTCATCCGGCTGCACGCCTGGCAAGTCGCGGAGTTCTCCGGTGAACTGCAACAGCGCTGCCACTCGGCGCTGGTCTGGGTCACGCCGCAACAGGCGCAGGAATACGCTCTGGCACCCGCTGACGTTCCACTGCTGGCGGAGTATATCGCCGCGCAAGGCGATTCACGCTGAACGCGGCGATAGGTTACATCGTCACTTCTTCAATCGCACCCAAATCAAGGGGTTGGTGCCGATGGTGTTAGGCTCACGCACGCACTGTAGCACTTCCCCTTCCACTTTAAGCACCGCACCTTCGGAATAGTTCTG
This sequence comes from Serratia sp. JKS296, assembly GCF_900215445.1. Lineage (NCBI taxonomy): Bacteria > Pseudomonadati > Pseudomonadota > Gammaproteobacteria > Enterobacterales > Yersiniaceae > Serratia > Serratia sp. JKS296. Next base: position 2,201,973 of record NZ_OCMX01000001.1, on the reverse strand, counting down.
ATTCTGGTAGACGCAACAGCGGTTGCAGGGCTGCGCCGGCGGCGGGTTGACGCCGCTTTTTGCCGTGCCCCAAATCTCCGGCGAAACCGGCAACACCACGTCCACATCGCCGCGATTGGCGGCGGCCAGGCCGGAAAACATCAGGGCAGCGGCAGCCAATACCCCAGTGAGTCCACGCTTCATTCACTCTTCTCCTGCGCCTTGCCGGCGCTTTTCCTGCGTTTTTTGCCCCCGCTGGAGGGCGGCGGCGGCAATCCACGAAACGCCATGCTCGCCCGGCTCTGCTTGGCCTGATAAATCAGCTCTTGCAGCGTGCCGACCAACGGCTGCATAAAGTCCTGATAGCGGCAGGATTTCTCGCTGATTTGCGTCAGCGTGGCTTCCCAGTTGGCCGTCATATCAGGACGCGCAGCAAGATCCGGCAGCGAGTGAATCAGCGCGCGCCCGGTTTCGCTGGAGTGAATATAGCGTCCCTTCTTGTACAGAAACGCCCGCTTGAACAGCAATTCGATGATTCCCGCTCGCGTCGCTTCCGTTCCTAAACCATCGGTCGCCCGCAGGATTTTCTTTAGCGCTTTATCTTGTACGAACCGCGCGATGCCGGTCATGGCCGACAACAGGCTGGCGTCAGTAAACGGCCGCGGCGGCTGCGTCTGGCGCTCCACCACTTCACCGCGCTCGCACAACAACTCATCATCTTTAGCCACCACCGGCAGCGGGGCACCTTCGTTTTCCTCGTCGCGCTCCTTACTGCCCAGCAGCGTACGCCAGCCGGCTTCCGCCAGGAATCGCGCCTTGGCGATAAATTTGCCGCCGGCGATATCCAGCTCGATCACGCATTTGCGGAATACCGCATCCGGACAGAACTGCATCAGATACTGGCGCGCCACCAGCCCATACACGTTCCGTTCATCCTGCGTCAGATTAATCTTGCCGGCGCGGGCGGTGGGAATGATGGCGTGGTGCGCATCGACCTTTTTATCGTCCCAGCAGCGGTTGCGGCGATCGCTGTCGATCACCGGCTGCGGATACAGCTCAGGCTGGTGAACGCTGATGGCGTTCAGCACCGCGTGACGGCCGGCGAAATGCTCTTCCGGCAGGTAGCGACAGTCGGAACGCGGATAGGTGATCAATTTATGGGTTTCGTACAACCGCTGGCAAACGTCCAGCACCTGTTGGGCGCTGAGGTTATAACGCCGGGCCGCTTCGATCTGCAGCGTGGAGAGCGAAAACGGCAGCGGCGCGGTATCTGATTCCCGTTTATCGTTATAGGACGTGACCAGCGCCGGCTGGCCCTCGATACGCTTGACCACGTGCTCCGCCAACGGCCGGTGCAGCAAACGCCCCTCTTCGTCCTGATAAGGCTCGCACGACTCGCTGGGCTGCCACAGCGCCACGAAACGCTCTTCTTTCGGCGTAACGATGTGCGCCTTGACCTCAAAGAAGTCTTTTGGCACAAAGTTTTCGATCTCTTCATCACGCCGTACCACCAATCCGAGCACCGGCGTCTGCACCCTGCCTACCGACAGCACGCCGTCGTAACCGGCGTTGCGGCCCAGCAGCGTGTAGGCACGGGTCATATTGATGCCGTACAGCCAGTCGGCGCGCGAACGCGCCAGCGCAGACACGCACAACGGAATGAAATCACGGTTGTCGCGCAGGCGTTCAACCGCGCGCTCCACCGCCTGCGGGTTGAGATCGTTGATCAGACAGCGGCGTACCTTCTGGCGCTTTTCCGCCGTCAAATCCAGGTAGTCCAGCACCTCATCCACCAGCAGTTGCCCTTCGCGATCCGGGTCGCCGGCGTGAACCACTTCATCGGCTTCAAGCAGCAACTTTTTGATGGCGTTGAGCTGTTTGCTGACCGACGGCCGCGGCTGCAACCGCCATTTTTCGGGGATGATCGGCAAATCCGCCAACGACCAGCGCGCATAGCGGCTGTCATAAGCGTCAGGCTGAGCCTGTTCCAACAGGTGGCCGACGCACCAGGTCACCACGTCGTTGTTGCCGCAGGCGATATACCCGTCGCCGCGGCGATGCGGCTTGGGCAAGACGTCGGCAATGGCGCGCGCCAAACTCGGTTTCTCGGCTATGAACAGTCGCATTAATCACCGTTTTTCTGGCTGAACGTCATCAAGAATTCTCTTACTTCTGCATAGTTCCCGCGGAAGACAATCCGCTGGGCTTTCTTTTCCAACTGATAGCAATACATCGGATCGTAGTACTGCTGCAACAGGGGCGCCAACCACTCACGGTGCGCCTCGCCCTGGCCGCTGAGTCGCTGAGCCCGCAGCGCCGCTTCCAGCCGCTGCGTCAGTTGCTGGAAGCGTTCCAGCCCCAGGCGGCGGCGTATGGCGAACAGGCCGTGGTGCAGATAGTCGTCATACTGTCGCCAGCCCTCTTCCATGCCATAGGCCTGTTCGAACTGTTCGCGCATCCCGTCGATATATTCGGCCTGCAGGCGCGCCAGACGAATATCGAACGGATCGTCGATCACCGCCACCGGCGCCTGCTGCATGCCGTTGAACAACGGCAACGGCAGATTGTTGCTGCCGATGATCCGCCCTTCGTCTTCCAGCACCCAACGGCGGCTGCCACCATGCTGTTTTTTCAGCAATAACACAGCCAGACGATTCTCAAAATCGATCTGTGAGCTTTGCCCCGCCAGCGTTCGGCCAAAAGATGAACCGCGATGGCGCGCCGCGCCTTCCAGATCGACGCCGTCGGCAAGTTCGTTGACCAGCAACGTCTTGCCGCTGCCGGTATTGCCGCCCACCAGGGCCATCGGCAATGCCGCGCTTTGCGCCAACACGCCCAGCAGATAATTGCGCAGCGCCTTATAACCGCCAGTGATACGCGGGTACTCGACGCCGGCCTCATGCAGCCATTGCTGCACCAGCTGCGAGCGCAACCCGCCACGGAAGCAGTAAATATAGCCTTCGGGTCGCTGCGCACAGGCCGCCAGCCAGGCGGCGGTGCGCTGTTCGCGCAGTTTGCCGTTCACCAAGCTGTGGCCGAGCGCGATCGCCGCTTGCTGACCATGCTGCTTATAGCAGGTGCCCACCGCCTGCCGCTCACTGTCGACCATCAGCGGCAGGTTCACCGCCTGAGCGAAGGCGCCTTGCTGAAACTCGATCGGCGCGCGCACGTCAATCAGCGGCACGTCCTGCAGAAAAATGCGTTGATAATCGGCGCTGTCCGGCCTGCCTTGCATCTTGGACACTACACAACCTCGATCAGCGGTTTACCTGCCTGTGCGGCATGCAGCTCACCGATAGGATTGAGCGTGATGCCGTGCTGCTCGGCAATCGCCAGCACCTGCGCCTGCGCCTGCGGCAATACCGCCAACAGCAAACCGCCGGAGGTTTGCGGATCGCACAGCAGTTGGCGCTGCAAATCGCTCATCTCGCCCACCAGATGGCCATAGCTGTCGAAGTTGCGCCCGGTGCCGCCCGGCACGCAGCCCTCAGCGATATACGCCTCGACGTGCGGCAGCTTCGGCACCCGATCGAACCAGACCGTCGCCTGCAGACCGGAACCCTGGCATACCTCGCTCAAGTGACCCAGCAAGCCAAAGCCGGTGATATCGGTCATCGCCGTGACGCCCGCCACCTCGGCAAAGTCGGCGCCCGGCTTGTTAAGGCGGCACATCACGTCCGTCGCCAGCCCTTGATGCTCAGGGCGCAGCTTGCTTTGCTTCTCGGCTGTCGTCAGCACGCCAATACCCAGCGGCTTGGTCAGATAGAGTTGCGCGCCGGCCTGTGCGGCGCTGTTTTTTTTCACTCGCTCGGTATTGACCACGCCGGTGACCGCCAGGCCGAAGATAGGTTCCGGCGCGTCGATGGAATGGCCGCCGGCCAGCGCGATCCCTGCCTGTTGGCAGGCGAAACGCCCGCCGTCGATCACCTGCTGCGCCACCTCAGGCGGCAGTTTGGCGATTGGCCAGCCGAGAATGGCGATCGCCATGATCGGTTTGCCGCCCATGGCGTAGACGTCGCTGATGGCGTTAGCGGCAGCGATGCGGCCGAAATCGAACGGATCGTCGACGATCGGCATGAAGAAGTCGGTAGTGCTGATGATGCCGACGCCGTTGCCGATGTCATACACCGCCGCGTCGTCGCGGGTTTCATTGCCGACCAACAGACGCGGGTCGACAAATTTTTCCCGCTCGCTGTGCAAGATGGTTTCGAGAACTTTCGGTGAGATTTTGCAGCCGCAGCCAGCGCCATGGCTGTACTGGGTTAAACGGATCGCTGGCGATGTCATAGTCCACTCCCTTCGGTAACGGCACTCAAGATAACATAGGGTAGCGCTTGCCGAGGGGATTGATAAGAGCGCGCCGCGGATAAGCGAGCGGCCTGCTCAGAAACCATGCAATTTTGCGGGGTTTGGCGCATTTTCGCCGCGCCCCGTTGGAAAAAACTTAGAAATAGCTGACGAAAGGCGTGCTGTCTGGCGGCGTCACTTTGGTGGCGGCCTTCAACTGCGGCGTGCCCAGGTAGAGGAAACCGACGATCTCATCCTGCTCGCGGCAGCCGAAGGCTTCGCGCACCAGCGCATGCTCGGTCCAGGCGCCGGTGCGCCAGATGCCGTTAAAACCCTGCGCCAACGCCGCCATCTGCATCGCCTGCACGGCGCAACCGGCGGAAACCACCTGCTCCCAGCGCGGCACCTTGGTTTCTTCAGTGCAATGCGCGATGACGGTGATGATCAGCGGCGCGCGGAACGGCGCCTTGGTGGCTTTTTCAATCGCCGCTTCGTCCAGTTGATCCTGCTTCGCCGCCGCCTGCAGCAGCTGGCTGAAACGCTCCAGGCCCTGATTTTCGATCATCACGAAACGCCATGGCTGCAGCGCGCCGTGATCGGGCGCACGCAGTCCCGCGTTGATGATATTTTGGCGCACTTCCCCCGCCGGCGCCGGTTCCGCCAGGCGCGAAGCCGAGCGGCGATTCAATAAAAGATCCAGAGCATCCATCGTAAACTCCTGATAACAATTTTCATTCCGGCCACGTTAACATAGCTAAACGACGAGTTACAGCCTTGGCGATAGCGTCTGTGTGCCACGATTTAAAGCTGACATTTACCCGGCCGCTCATTAGGATAGCGGAACATTCTCGACTCTTGTTGGAGAGCACATGCGCACATTGTGGCAAATTATTGCCGGCATTTTCCGGTGGACATGGCGTCTGCTGAATTTTATCAGGGAACTGATCCTTAACCTGTTCCTGGTCCTGCTGATCCTGGTTGGGGTTGGCATCTATCTGTCCTTCCAAAGTTCCTCCACCTCGACGGCCCCGGCGCGCGGCGCGCTGCTGGTCGATTTAAGCGGCGTGGTGGTCGATCAGCCTTCGGTAAACAACCGGGTGCGGCAATGGGGCCGTGAACTGTTGGGCGCCTCCAGCAGCCGCCTGCAGGAGAACTCGCTGTTCGACGTAGTCGACAGCATCCGCAAGGCCAAAGACGACAAAAACATTACCGGCATGGTGTTGCAGCTGAATGATTTCGTCGGCGCCGATCAGCCGTCGCTGCGCTATATCGGCAAAGCGCTGCGCGAGTTCCGCGACAGCGGCAAACCGATCTTCGCCATCGGTGACAGCTACAACCAAACGCAATACTACCTGGCCAGCTACGCCAACAAGGTCTTCCTGTCACCGCAGGGCGCGGTCGATCTGCACGGTTTCGCCACCAACAACCTGTACTACAAGTCGTTGCTGGACATGCTCAAGGTCACCACCAATATCTTCCGCGTCGGCACCTATAAATCGGCGGTCGAACCGCTGATCCGCGACGATATGTCCCCGGCGGCGCGCGAAGCGGACAGCCGTTGGATCGGCGGCCTGTGGCAGAACTACCTGGAGACCGTGGCCGCCAACCGCCAACTGACGCCGCAGCAGCTGTTCCCGGGCGCCGCCGGCGTGCTGAGCGGCCTGCAGGCGGCCGGTGGCGACACCGCCCGCTATGCGCTGGACAATAAGCTGGTGGATGAACTGGCGTCGCGCACCGCGATCGAAAATCAGCTGGTCAAGACCTTCGGCTGGGACAAACAGGTGAACGATTTCAACGCCATCAGCATCTATGACTATCAGCCGAAGCCGGACGCCAACCAGGGCGGCAAGATCGCCGTGGTGTTCGCCAACGGCGCCATCATGGACGGCCCGCAGACGCCGGGCAACGTCGGGGGTGACACCACCGCCGCCGAGCTGCGCCAGGCGCGTCTGGATCCGGCCGTCAAGGCCGTGGTGTTCCGTGTCAACAGCCCAGGCGGCAGCGTCAGCGCGTCCGAAGTGATCCGCTCCGAGCTGGCCGCCGTGCGCGCCGCCGGCAAACCGGTGGTGGTGTCGATGGGCGGCATGGCCGCGTCGGGCGGCTACTGGGTCTCGACGCCGGCCGACTATATCATCGCCAGCCCGAGCACCCTGACCGGTTCGATCGGCATTTTCGGCATCATCAATACCTACGAGAAAACCCTGGATACGCTGGGTGTGCACACCGACGGCGTGGCGACCTCGCCGCTGGCCGATATCGCGGTCACCAAGGCGCTGCCGCAGGAGTTCTCGCAGATGATGCAACTGAACATCGAAAACGGGTATAAGAACTTCCTCGATCTGGTCGCCAAATCACGCAAGATGACCCCGCAGCAGGTTGACCAAATCGCGCAGGGCCACGTGTGGCTCGGCAGCGACGCCAAGGCCAACGGCCTGGTCGATCAACTGGGCGATTTCGACGACGCGGTGAAGAAAGCCGCCGAGCTGGCAAAGCTGCAGCAGTGGCAGCTCGACTGGTTCGTCGATACCCCAAGCCTGAGCGATATGGTGCTCAGCCAGTTCGGCGTTTCCATTCACGCCATGCTGCCGGCCGCGATTCAGGCCATGCTGCCCGCCCCGCTGGCCTCGGTCGCCAACGCGGTGAAAGAACAACCGGGCTTGTTCAATAACCTCAACGATCCGCAAAACCGTTATGCGATCTGTCTCACCTGCGGAGATGTCCGCTAACAAATAATTCTGCAGCCCGGCCACCGCCGGGCTTTTTTTCTGCCGCCATGTCCCTATAATTCAGCCCATCTTATCTTTGTTAAAATCATAACCATGCAAAAGAAATCCATTTACGTCGCCTACACCGGCGGCACCATCGGCATGCAGCGCTCAGATCATGGCTACATCCCGGTTTCCGGCCACCTACAGCGCCAGCTGGCGCTGATGCCCGAATTCCATCGGCCGGAGATGCCGGATTTCACCATTCATGAATACGCGCCATTGATTGACTCTTCAGACATGACGCCGGAAGACTGGCAGCACATTGCCGACGACATCAAGCAGAACTACGATCGCTACGACGGCTTCGTGATCCTGCATGGCACCGACACCATGGCGTTCACCGCCTCTGCGCTTTCCTTCATGCTGGAAAACCTGGCCAAACCGGTGATCGTTACCGGCTCGCAGATTCCGCTGGCGGAGCTGCGCTCCGATGGCCAAACCAACCTGCTCAACGCGCTGTATCTGGCGGCCAACCATCCGGTGAACGAAGTCAGCCTGTTCTTCAACAACAAGCTGTTCCGCGGCAACCGCACCACCAAAGCGCACGCCGACGGCTTCGACGCCTTCGCCTCCCCGAATTTGCCGCCGCTGCTGGAAGCCGGCATCCACATTCGCCGCCAGCAAGGCATCGACAGCCCGGCCTGCAATGGCGCGTTGCAGGTGCATGACATCACGCCGCAGCCGATCGGCGTGGTCACCATCTATCCGGGCATTTCCGGCGCGGTGGTGCGCAATTTCCTGCTGCAGCCGGTCAAGGCGCTGATCCTGCGCTCCTACGGCGTCGGCAACGCGCCGCAAAAGGCCGAACTGATCGACGAGTTGCGTGCGGCCTCTGAACGCGGCATCGTGGTGGTCAACCTGACGCAGTGCATCTCCGGGCGCGTCAATATGGAAGGCTACGCCACCGGCAACGCGCTGGCGCACGCCGGGGTGATCAGCGGTTTCGACATGACGGTGGAAGCCGCCCTGACCAAGCTGCACTATCTGTTGAGCCAGCCGCTGACGCCGGAACAAATCCGCGCCATGATGCAGCAAGATCTGCGCGGCGAGCTGAGCATCAACGGTTAACCTACTGAACTCTGGAGCGGCGATGAAAACGGCCCTGTTGTTGATCGATCTGCAAAACGACTTCTGCCCCGGCGGCGCGCTGGCGGTCACGGAGGGCGACGCCGTCATCCCGGTCGCCAATCAGGCGATCGCCGCCTGCCTGGCGCGGGGCGAGCCGGTGGTGGCCAGCCAGGACTGGCATCCCGCCAATCACCGCAGCTTTGCGGTGAACTCCGATGCGCAGGTCGGCACCCTCGGTGAGCTGGAAGGCCTGCCGCAGGTGTGGTGGCCGGTGCACTGCGTGCAAGGGAGCCACGGCGCCGATTTTCATCCCCAGTTACAGCGGCAACACCTCAATGCCGTCTTTCGCAAAGGGCAAGATACGAACATCGACAGCTACAGCGCGTTCTTCGATAACGGCCACCGTGCGCAAACCGAACTCCACGGCTGGCTGCAATCGCAGGGCGTCCAGCGGCTGGCGATCATGGGCCTGGCGACCGACTACTGCGTGAAGTTCAGCGTGCTGGATGCACTGGCTGCCGGCTACCCGACGCAGGTGATCGTCGACGGCTGCCGCGGCGTGAATCTGCAACCGGACGACAGTGAGCGAGCGCTGCAGGACATGGCGCGCGCCGGCGCGCAGCTAGTTACCCTGTCACAGTTTCTCGCCAACTAAATCCGCTCGGGCGCCACCGGCGCCCTCTCTGCGCGGCGGCGAAATTATCGACGCTGCTCACAATCCCGCCTTTCTTCTTCCCCAACGGCTTGTGACCGGCAGGCGCTTTTGCTGTTATGACTGCGACGCTTTTGGCGTCAATCGGTTATACGCATCCGGGGCCCGCTGAGCCCGGCTTTATTGTGCCCGCCCCTGGCGGTACGGTCGGCCTTGCCGACCACAAGGAGACTGACATGAAAATAACCCGAAAACTGCTGCCTTTGCTGGCGGCGGTGCAATTGGCTATGGCTGGCGCAAGCACGGCCCAGGCGGCCTATCTCTCCGTCGGCTACTTCAACGGCGGCGGCGACATCACCGCCGGCCCCGGTGGCGACATCGACAAGCTGGACGTGACGCAAATCACCCACCTCAACTATTCGTTCGGCCTGATTTACAACGACGAGAAAGACGAAACCAATGCGGCGCTGAAAGACCCCGCTCGCCGCCACCAGATCTACCTGTCGCCGAAAGTCACGGCCGATTTGCAACGGCTGCCGGTGCTGCGCAAACAGAACCCCGAGCTGAAAGTGCTGTTGTCGGTCGGCGGCTGGGGTGCACGCGGTTTCTCCGGCGCCGCCGCCACCGCGGAAAACCGCGCGATATTCATTCGCTCCGCGCTGCAGGCGATCGCACAGTACCGGCTGGATGGGATCGATCTGGACTGGGAATACCCGGTAAACGGCGCCTGGGGTTTGGTGGAAAGCCAACCGGCAGACCGCGACAACTTCACCCTGCTGCTGAGAGAGCTTCATCAGGCGCTGGGTAAAGGCAAGCTGTTAACCATCGCCGTCGGGGCCAACGTCAAAAGCCCGCAGGAATGGGTCGATGTGAAAAGTATTGCCCCTTACCTCAACTACATCAATCTGATGACCTACGATATGGCTTACGGCACGCAGTACTTCAATGCCAACCTGTACGATTCAACGCGTTGGCCAACCGTGGCGGCCGCCGACCGCTACAGCGCCGATTCCGTGGTAAAACATTATCTTGCCGCCGGATTAAAACCGGCGCAGATGAACCTGGGTATCGGTTTCTACGGCCGGGTGCCGAAACGAGCGACCGAGCCGGGCATCGACTGGGACAAGCCGGACGCCGCCAAACATCCGGTGACGCAGCCTTATTTCAGTGCGCGAGAAACCGCTCTGTTCAACGCACTGGGGCTGGATCTCAGCAAAGACACTTATTTTAAATACCACGATATCGTCAACAAATTGCTCAACGATCCGCAGCGGCGTTTCCGCGAGCACTGGGATGACGATGCCAAAGTGCCATACCTGACGCTGCAATCCGCCGAAGGCAAACCGCTGTTCGCTATCTCCTACGAGAACCCGCGTTCGGTGGCCATCAAGGCCGAGTACATCAAAAGCCAGGGATTGGGCGGTGCGATGTTCTGGGAATACGGCGCGGACGATAACAACCGGCTGGCGCAGCAGTTGGCGGAATCGCTGAACATAAAGGGCGAGAAACGGTAAATCGACGGGGCGATGGCGACATCGCCCCGCTTTAGGGGAGGAGCTTTACTGCGGTTTGAGTTTGACCAGCGGCTCGGCAACGAACTGCTGTTTCAGCTCTTGCTTGCTCTTCATCACGATCTGCCCGTCGGTGCCAATGCTCATGTGCTGCGGATCGACGTTGTTCATCGACTGCCACAGCATCACCGCCTGCAGGCTGTTTTCTTTCTGCTCCGGCGTCAGCGCCACGCCGTCCGGCCATTTGCCCAGCTCAACCGCCTGTACCAGGCGCTGGTATATCTCGGGCGTCATCGCCGCAATCAGATCTTTCACGTCCATCAGAGCCTTTCTCGCTTACGGATGAATAATTAGCTGAATCGATTTTGTTGGTTAAATTACCACTTAACCGGCCGTTTGGTCGCCATTTTCGCCATCGGTGAAACTCAGCGAGGCGGAGTTGACGCAGTAGCGGTCGCCAGTCGGCTGCGGGCCATCGGGGAAAACGTGCCCCAGGTGAGCGTCGCAGTGGCCGCAGCGGATTTCAACACGATGCATATTATGTGAATTATCATCAAGATAACGGATTGCATCAGCGGAAACCGGCTCATAAAAGCTCGGCCAGCCGCAGCCTGAATCGTATTTGGTTTCGGAATAGAACAGCGGCTGGTTACAGCACAGGCAATGGTACACGCCCTCGCGCTTGTTGTGCAGCAATTTGCCGCTGAACGGCGCTTCGGTGCCACGCTGTTGCGTCACATAACGTTGGATTTCATTCAGTTCCGTGACCGGATGACCGGGGGTTGTCTCTTTAGCCATTTGTGCTTATCTCTGAATGTGGATAATGTCAACGAAAACAATGATTAATAATAACAAAAAATTAACACCGCTGCAGGGGTTTTTGGCCTAAACTGTAGCCCATAAAGGCCACGTCACGATGATATGTGATAACGATCACACATCTTGCGTATGCTGACTTTATACTTGGCGGCTTGTCCCCATATAACGGATGAGGCCGAGCGCAAATGGACTGTGCAATAAGCGTGCAAAACCACCCCTCCGGTTTGACTTGCCGCAAGTATTGACACGATTCCGCTTGACGCTGGGTAAGGTTTTTGTAATTTTACAACCAACCTTTTATTCACTAACAAATAGCTGGTGGAATATATGACTATCAAAGTAGGTATCAACGGTTTTGGCCGTATCGGTCGCATTGTTTTCCGTGCTGCTCAAGAGCGTTCTGACATCGAGATCGTTGCAATCAACGACCTGTTGGACGCAGAGTACATGGCTTACATGCTGAAGTATGACTCTACTCACGGCCGCTTCAACGGTACGGTAGAAGTTAAAGACGGCCACCTGGTTGTTAACGGCAAAACCATCCGTGTTACCGCAGAGAAAGACCCGGCTAACCTGAAGTGGAACGAAGTGGGCGTTGATGTGGTTGCTGAAGCGACCGGTATCTTCCTGACCGACGAAACCGCACGTAAACACATCACCGCCGGCGCTAAAAAAGTGGTTCTGACTGGCCCATCCAAAGATGCGACCCCAATGTTCGTTCGCGGCGCCAACTTTGACAAATATGCCGGCCAGGACATCGTGTCCAACGCCTCTTGCACCACCAACTGCCTGGCGCCACTGGCTAAAGTCATCAACGACAACTTCGGTATCGTTGAAGGCCTGATGACCACCGTTCACGCCACCACCGCGACTCAGAAAACCGTTGATGGCCCGTCTCACAAAGACTGGCGCGGCGGCCGCGGCGCATCCCAGAACATCATCCCTTCTTCTACCGGCGCAGCGAAAGCGGTTGGCGTGGTTCTGCCAGAGCTGAAAGGCAAACTGACCGGCATGGCGTTCCGCGTACCGACGCCTAACGTGTCCGTTGTTGACCTGACCGTGCGTCTGGAAAAACCGGCTACCTACGAAGAAATCAAGAAAGCCATCAAAGACGCCGCTGAAGGCTCTATGAAAGGCGTTCTGGGCTATGTTGAAGACGACGTGGTTTCCACCGATTTCAACGGCGAAGTGCTGACTTCCGTGTTCGATGCCAAAGCCGGTATCGCACTGAACGACAACTTCGTGAAACTGGTTTCCTGGTACGACAACGAAACCGGCTATTCCAACAAGGTTCTGGATCTGATCGCTCACATCTCCAAGTAATGGCATGATGTTAAGCTGATAATGAGGGCGACATTTTTGTCGCCCTTTTTTTACCCGTCATCTTTCGAGTCACCGCGTTGTTGGCTGCACACGCTCACCCCAGCCACTTACTTCGGTAAGCTCTTGAGGGTTCCTGTGCTTGCCGCCTGGCCGTGACCCGAAAGCTATAGGTTTCTTTGTATCTCCGGCAAACAATAGGTCATGAAATGAACGAGAAAATTTTCACCCTGCCCGTTTCCGAACAGATTTCTCCTTATATCAGCCAGCGGCAACTCGATGAGTTGGGCGTGGTTGTGGTGTCGCACCCGAAAGTACGCGCGGCGGTCGCGCTGCAAGGCGCGCATTTGCTGGCCTGGCAACCTAGCGGGGAGCAGCCGGTGATTTGGCTCAGCAACAATACGCCTTTCGCCAAAGGCAAGGCCATCCGCGGCGGCGTGCCGATCTGCTGGCCGTGGTTCGGCCCGGTGGCGCAACCCTCCCACGGCTTTGCCCGCAACCAGCCCTGGAGTCTGACGGCGCACGATGAAGATGACAACGGCGTCATCCTGACCTTCACGCTGAAAGACAATGAGCAGACCCGCAAACTGTGGCCGCACGCCTTCACGCTGATTGCTCGCTTCAAGCTGGGTGAAGAGTGCGAAATCGAGCTGGAATCGCACGGCGATTATCAAGCCACGGCGGCGCTGCACAGTTACTTCCAGGTCGGCGACATCGATCGGGTCAGCGTGGCGGGTCTGGGCGAGCCTTATATCGACAAGGTGGCAGGCGGCGCAGAGGCGCACCAGACGGGCGAAGTGACCTTCGTCGGCCAAACCGACCGCGTCTATACCCGCCCGGAAGCTTTCAGCCAGATCCGCGATCCGGCGCTCGCTCGCACCATCGAGGTTCACCACCATCATATGAGCGACGTCATCGCCTGGAACCCCGGCGTGGAACTCTCCTGCAGCATGGGGGATATGCCGAACGACGGTTACAAGACCATGGTCTGCATCGAGACAGGGCGTGTCAGCAAACCGCTGGTCGCTGCCGGCGAGCAACCCGCCCGTTTGGGAGTCACCTTCCGCAGCCGTAAGAAGGCCTGAGGAACCGTGCGCGGAAGCGCACCACTGATGTGCAAAAGGGGCGCCGGCGCCCCTTTTTGATGCACGCCATGCACGATAACCGTGCAATGCGTGATTAGAAGGTGTAGCTCACACCCGTCATCAACAAACCGGTGTAAGATTTATCCACCATCGGGCTGTCTTTTACTTCATCCGACAACTTCACATAGCGGCCGACGAAGAAGGCGTTCCAGCTTTTGTTGATCTGATAATTGGCGCTCAATTCGAGATACGGGGCCCAGCTATCGCCAGGAGTGTAGCTGTCCAGGCCGCTGCGGCGTGATTCATTGGCGCTGACGCCGTAGTAATATTTGTTCTGGTTCTTGCTGTTCCACATCACGCCCACGCCCGGGACCAGCGTCAGCGCGTCCAGATCAAACTTGTACAGATAAGCGACATCGCCCACCAGCCCGTTGCTGTTGTTCAGCGTGTCGCCGGTGAAAGTGGTACGAAGGGTGCCCCATTCCGCGTTGTGCGAATAGGCCAGGCCGGCCATCAGCGTGCCGCGACGCTTGTCGAGGCGCTTCATGCGATCGTCGTCGCTGTCGCCCGGACGGTAGCCCCATGGCGTGTAGTAACCCATGATGCTCAGCTGGTTTTCTTGATCTTTCCACAGGTAGTAACCGGCGGTCAGAGTACGGAAGTAGAAGTCGTCACCTTCATAGTCGATGACGGGCACCGGATAAACGCGGTCCTGATAACCGCGATACGCGTCCGGACTAACCAGCGCGGCAGCACCGAGTGACCAGGTCCCTGCCTGAGCACTTTGCGCACAAACCATTGCGGAAGCGATAATTGCTAGCGTTTTGAGTTTTGAAATCTTCACTGGTTCTTTTTCCATAAATTACAGGGTTAATAGCCGCGATAGTTTATGTGAAAATTTAGTTGCGTGCCTAATCTTTACAAAGGAAAACGACCAAGATCGAATAACTTATAGCGGAATTATGAATTAATCATGGCGGAACGATGACGTTTTATCCCGCAGGCCGCGCCAGACAAGGCATTTGGCTTCCACGGTAATAACTGAGTCATTGATATGACTTAAAAAAAGCTTTTTCTGCGGCAGGAAATTTTCCGGCAAGCAAACTAAGCTTAAATCAGAAGGTGAATTTATCCTGGGCCCAGTGGCATACAGCGCAACTCGCGATAATAAGCGCACCAAGTTGGCATACGGGTTGCTGTACTCAGGCGTATTCTCATCTTTCGGGAGCCAGAACACTATCACACGCTCTCTTTAACCTGTGCTAATAACGAAAGGACGGGCATCATGAACATATTTGACCACTATCGCCAGCGCTACGAAGCTGCCAAGGACGAAGAGTTCACACTGCAGGAATTTCTTACCATTTGCCGGCAAGATCGCAGTGCCTATGCCAACGCGGCCGAACGTCTGCTGATGGCTATCGGTGAACCTGTGATGGTCGACACTGCGCTAGAATCACGCCTGTCGCGCCTGTTCTCCAACCGCGTGATCGCACGCTATCCGGCCTTCGAAGAATTCTACGGCATGGAAGAGGCCATCGAACAGATCGTCTCTTACCTGAAACACGCCGCGCAGGGCCTGGAAGAGAAGAAACAGATCCTTTACCTGCTGGGCCCGGTGGGCGGCGGCAAGTCCTCGCTGGCAGAACGTCTTAAAGCGTTGATGCAGCGCGTGCCCATCTACACCCTCAGCGCCAACGGCGAACGCAGCCCGGTCAACGACCATCCGCTGTGCCTGTTTAATCCGCAGGAAGATGCCACGATCCTGGAAAAAGAGTTCAACATCCCAAGTCGCTATCTCGGCACCATCATGTCGCCGTGGGCGGCGAAGCGCCTGCATGAGTTCGGCGGCGACATCACCAAGTTTAAAGTCGTGAAAGTGCGCCCTTCCATTCTGGAACAGATCGCCATCGCCAAAACCGAGCCGGGCGATGAGAACAACCAGGACATCTCCGCGCTGGTCGGTAAAGTGGACATCCGTAAACTGGAGAACCACGCGCAGAACGACCCGGACGCCTACGGCTATTCCGGCGCCCTGTGCCGCGCCAACCAGGGGATTATGGAATTCGTCGAGATGTTCAAAGCGCCGATCAAGGTGCTGCATCCGCTGCTGACCGCAACCCAGGAAGGCAACTACAACGGCACCGAAGGCATCTCCGCCCTGCCGTTCAGCGGCATTATTCTGGCGCACTCCAACGAATCCGAGTGGGTGACCTTCCGCAACAACAAGAACAACGAAGCATTCCTCGACCGCGTGTACATCGTCAAGGTGCCTTACTGCCTGCGCGTGTCGGAAGAGATCAAGATTTACGACAAGCTGCTGGACCACAGCGAGCTGACTCACGCGCCCTGCGCGCCGGGCACCCTCGAAACGCTGGCGCGCTTTAGCGTGCTGTCGCGGCTGAAAGAGCCGGAAAACTCGAGCATTTACTCGAAAATGCGCGTGTATGACGGCGAAAGCCTCAAGGATACCGATCCGAAAGCCAAGTCCTATCAAGAGTACCGCGACTACGCCGGGGTTGACGAAGGCATGAACGGCCTCTCCACCCGTTTCGCCTTTAAAATCCTCTCGCGGGTATTCAACTTCGATCACGCCGAGGTGGCGGCCAACCCGGTACACCTGTTCTATGTGCTGGAGCAACAGATCGAGCGCGAACAGTTCCCGCAGGATTTGGCCGAGAAATACCTCGAACATCTGAAAGGCTATCTGATTCCGAAATACGCCGAGTTTATCGGCAAAGAGATTCAGACCGCCTATCTGGAATCCTACTCGGAATACGGACAGAACATTTTTGACCGTTACGTGACCTACGCGGACTTCTGGATCCAGGATCAGGAGTATCGCGACCCCGACACCGGTCAGCTGTTCGACCGCGAGTCTTTGAACGCCGAACTGGAGAAAATTGAAAAACCGGCCGGTATCAGCAACCCGAAAGATTTCCGTAACGAAATCGTGAACTTCGTGCTGCGCGCCCGCGCCAACAACAACGGCCGCAATCCGAACTGGACCAGCTACGAGAAGCTGCGCACCGTGATCGAGAAGAAAATGTTCTCCAATACCGAAGAGCTGTTGCCGGTGATTTCGTTTAACGCCAAAACGTCGACGGACGAGCAGAAAAAACACGACGACTTCGTCGACCGCATGATGGAGAAAGGCTATACCCGCAAGCAGGTGCGCCTGTTGTGTGAATGGTATCTGCGGGTCAGAAAATCCTCATAACGCCTCAGGTAAGCGGCATTATCAGGGCCATGTCCACAGTCATGGACGCTGCAGCGCAGCCCAAGGAGGGGCTAACACATTGCGCTGTCGCGACCGGGACATGAAGAGTTGGCAACGTCGTTTGGGGGAAGTATGGCCTATTTCATTGACCGGCGGCTGAACGGCAAAAACAAGAGCATGGTGAACCGCCAGCGCTTCTTGCGCCGTTACAAGTCGCAAATCAAACAGTCGATTGCCGAAGCCATCAACAAGCGTTCGGTCACCGACGTAGACAGCGGGGAGTCGGTTTCCATCCCCACTGACGATATCAACGAACCGATGTTTCATCAGGGGCGCGGCGGCACACGCCATCGCGTTCACCCTGGCAATGACCACTTCGTGCAGAACGATCGCGTTGAGCGGCCTCAGGGCGGCGCAGGCGGTGGCGGCGGCCAGGGCAACGCCAGCCAGGATGGTGAAGGCCAGGATGAATTCGTCTTCCAAATCTCCAAAGACGAGTACCTCGATCTTTTGTTCGAGGATCTCGCCCTGCCCAATCTGAAAAAGAATCAGTACAAGCAGTTGACCGAGTTCAAAACCCATCGTGCTGGCTATACCGCCAATGGCGTGCCGGCCAACATCAGCGTCGTGCGTTCGCTGCAGAACTCGCTGGCGCGACGTACCGCCATGACCGCCGGTAAAAGACGCGCGTTGCACGAGCTGGAAGATGCGCTGAACCAGTTGGAAAATACCGAGCCGGTGCAATTGCTGGAAGAGGAGCGGCTGCGCAAGGAAATTGCCGAACTGCGCAAGAAAATCGAAAGCGTGCCGTTTATCGATACCTTCGACCTGCGCTACAAAAACTATGAGCGCCGGCCGGAGCCCTCCAGCCAGGCGGTGATGTTCTGCCTGATGGACGTGTCCGGCTCGATGGACCAGGCGACCAAAGACATGGCCAAGCGTTTTTACATTCTGCTCTATTTGTTCCTGAGCCGAACCTACAAAAACGTCGAGGTGGTCTACATTCGCCATCACACCCAGGCGAAAGAGGTGGACGAACAGGAGTTCTTCTATTCGCAGGAAACCGGTGGCACCATCGTTTCCAGCGCGCTGAAGTTAATGAATGACGTAGTCGAAGAGCGTTATGACCCGGCGCAATGGAATATCTATGCCGCGCAAGCGTCGGACGGCGACAACTGGGCCGACGATTCACCGCTGTGTCATGAGCTGTTGGCGAAAAAGATCCTGCCGATGGTGCGTTATTACAGCTACATAGAAATCACTCGCCGCGCTCACCAAACGCTGTGGCGCGAATACGAGGATCTGCAGGCGAAATTCGACAACTTCGCCATGCAGCATATCCGCGAACCGGACGATATCTATCCGGTATTCCGCGAACTGTTCCGTAAGCAGACCGTGTGAATAACGCCGCGTGAATGTCACCACAGCCGGAAAGCGCCGTTTTCCGGCTGTTTCTTTTTCGCATTATATATTTGCAAAACCCATGTTTATTTTTTAAACAATGACAACAACAATAATAAGTCAGATTCCCCAGAACGGTCCTCTCTATTATTTGTTCTTCTGAGGTTATTCCTAAACATCCGCCTCTGCCCCCGCACGGCTTGATAGGAATATTCCCATTCAGTTATCGTTACCCCATCGCTTAAGTCTCTTCCTAAGCGAAATTTGCCTCATTTTATTTTTCTATGGCTTCTCAGCCCGCTGCGGCGGGCATTTACCTGTCAGCAGGTTAGACATCATGATCGACTACACCCTCTATGGCCTCAACAAGCACGATGTTGATGAATACCATAAGCAAATATGTTGCCTGCTCGGCAAAAACGTGCTGCTGGTGTTGACCGCCAACAAGCCGATAACCAAACAGAACCTGCTCGCCAGCCTTATCCAGGAGATAGAAAAGCAGCCCGATGATTATTTTCAGCGGCTGCATCGCGCGGCGATAGAAATGATCGGCGTTAACGGGCGCTAAGGCGATATGCGTAAGGCAGACCTCTACGCCATTATTGCCGCCGCCGTCGTGTTGATGATGCTGTTATAGCGACATCAGCGCCTATCCCTAATTAGCGCCTATTACGCCGGCGCTTTCGTCCGGCGTAATAGGCAGCGAAGGGATAATCTGCCGCAGGATGTCACCTTTTAGTCCGGAGAACCTTCCTGCCCCTGCTTTATTTCAAACCGGCCGCTTCGTCAATCAAACTCGCCACCTCATCGGCATGGGAAACCAGCGAGGCATGGCTGGCATTCAGCACCATCACTTTCTTGGCCTGCAGCCGCTGCGCCATGCGCCGCTGATTCTCCGGCGCTATCATGCGATCGTCGCTGGAAAGTTGATACCATGACGGCTTATGTTTCCAGGCGGGTTCGCCGATGGTGTTGCCAAAGGTATCAGCCAGCGGAGCCTTCTGCGCCACCGCCATCACCAACGCCTCGTCGCCGGTCAGATCCTGGCAAAAGCTTTCGTGAAACTTGTCGGTTTTAATCCACAGATAACCGTCGCTGTCCGGGGCCAGATTCTCGACTGCCGCAGGAGGATGCGCTTGCGTAATACCGCCGGCACTTTCACCGGCATCCGGCGCAAATGCGGCGATGTAGACCAGGCCAACCACGTTAGGCTGGTTGCCCATTTCCGTGATCACGGCACCGCCGTAAGAGTGCCCGACCAACAATACCGGCCCCGCTTGCTGCGCGACCATCTTGCGCGTACGTTCCGCATCCTCAGCCAGCGACGTCAACGGCATTTCCACCGCATGAATCGCCGTATATCCCCTGCGCGACAACTCGATGATGACCTTACTCCAGTGCGCGGCGCCGCCCCAGAATCCGTGTACCAGCACGATAGTTGGTTTTGTGCTCATTGCCGACTCCTTCATCTCATAGGAAAGCGCCGCAGGCAGATGAATGGCCCCTTAAGGGGCGGGCCTGGCTGCCTTCGACGCCACGCGGTCCCTATTTTATATAGTCAGACTCATGGCGTTCAGCAATAGCGACGGCGAGTTAACGCCCCCGATTTTCCACCGCCGCCACGGCTTATCGAAGCGGCTTACGCCGCAAGGCCGGGAAAAAAAAGGATTAAAACTAGGATTTTTACCCATACCGATCTAAAATTTCGCGCAAAAACAAAGAGAAGTAAATTTGGTCCACCGGGAAAAGGAATGAAGTTGTGAAGGAAATGATCTCCATCGTTTTTATGGCATGTCTGCTGGCGCTGCTGTTTTCGTGGCTGTTCGTCTACGGTCTTAACATTCATTAACCCCGTAACGACAACCATCCCCCTCCCAGGCGGGCAAGCGGCGCATCGCGACTGATGCGCTAAAACCGGCACCTGAAGGGTTCACGTACCGTCAAAACCCGACGCCACCTCACCTTAGACTTGCTGTCCGCAAATACATCATTAGTTTTTATGAGTCATAACCCCACCGCGTTTCCCCCTTCACCGACTCTTTTACTGCTCAGCGGAGTTCACCCCCGAAGGAAGACTTGCCTGACGCAAAATGTTACCGGTAACTATGCTGTTGATTTCTTTTGGCAATAAACGCAAAGCCGTTAATAACCCTACGTTCTTTATAGAAATAAATTATGCATACTTATGGATAAAGGTTTGAATAAAGGGCCTTTGGTCATTGATTATCCCCGGCCAAGCTCCTAGAATTCGCGCGTAAAAATACAACTGGGATCGGGTTTCATGTCGCCGCTGTGGGTTGCAACGCAATACTGTTATTTTATTGGTCTGTTAGTTTCTATGGTTTTCACCTACCTGGTTAGCCGGGACACCGTCAAAATTCGCTGCATCAGCGCACTGACCATCGGGTTAACCTGGCCGTTGAGCCTGCCGGTGGTGTTGCTGTTTTCGCTGTTCTAACGCCCCAATGTCGCGCGGTGGCTTTTAAACAGTCATGTTAATGAAAAGAGGCTGACCACCGGCGTCATGGTTTTTGGCGTGGGATAAAAAAGTGCCAGCGCAAGGCTGGCATGAAAATTGGAAGCAATGTGAGCAATGTCGTGCCGGATCGGGGGGCACAGAAGGAGACAACCCTTTTCCCCTCACCGGCGAATCAAATGATAATACGTCTCATTATTGAATGTAAAGTCATTTCCCTACGCAACTTTTCCCCTTTGGGAAACTATCCGCCGCGCGGCGATCGCCAGCGCTGATACAATCGCCCCGCCCCCCACACCAGCAGCCAGAGCAAAGCATTCAACCCCAACCACAGCATCAGCAAGTAGAAGAAAGTCTGATAACCGGGTATGCCCCGATCGGCCAAAAACGGGTTGAAGTGAAAAAATTTGACGATCGCGAACGGATTAAGATTGAAACGGTTGAACACGGCCGCTGTCAGCAACGGTGGCAACAGCGTATAAAACGCCAGGCTGAACAGCAGCAGGATTTTTGTGCCCGAAGTGTTTTTATAATCTTTCATATCAATAAATTATATCTATCATCATAGTGCAAAAACCGCCAGGCATTCGTACGCCAATCGACCCCGCGGGCGCTAAAGAGTTCCAGGCCAACGCGGAAATAAAGCCGATCCCGCGTTTAATTGTCATTTAGCGCTCGGGTGATATATACCCTGTGGATTTTAAATTACGATGTCGCCGCGCCGTCTTCAACCACAGCGTTTGCATGGCATCATCAGGAGGCATTAATGAAACCGGACGCACTCTCCCTGCCGCCGAACCCGAAAAAGCTCAAGGTCATCTACGGCTGGTACATTTATGTGGTCTATATCCTGCTGGTTTTCAATATTTATATGGCGGTCTACAACGTCTGCGTTCGGCACCCGATCGAGGCTCCGCTGTTGTCGCTGTTTCACAGCCTGTTTCTCGCGTTGATGCTGCAGCAGGTGCTCAAGAAGAACGTCGTTTTCGCCTGGATCTTGCTGAGCTATTTTATTCTGATGCGCCTGTATTACGCCAATGTGCTGCATGTTGAGTTCACGCTGGTGAGCCGTTGCCTGGTGCTGCTGATTCTGACGCTGCTGCTGACCGGCGCCGTGGCCGTCGGGCAACTGGCCACGCCGCCGCAGCGGCATGACTGGCTGGCGCGGCTGGGCTGGCGGCAATGGGGGGCGCTCACGGCGCTGGCGGCCATCCTGACGCCGCTGATTACCACCGACTATCTGGGATAAACTGGGGCTATTTGGGAATATGAGGTTCGGAAATGTCTACGACACGGCATATTTTGGTGTAGTTACCCGCCTTCTCACAGATCTTGTCCGTGACGAACATGCTAAGGTAGCCCAGCAACAGCAAGTAGCCGGCCATGCACAGAATAAAGATAAGCGTTCTCACCGATAGCGACCAACCTGACAAGAGTATCACGAGCATCATAACCTGAACGAGGCGCTTTAAAAGGATTTCATGTGCGCACCGGCCGCATCGGCACACGTTCTGTAGTAACATTAAGCCACCACGCCCACCACCGGAAACGCCGATGCACCATCTGATGTTAGACATTGAAACCCTGGATATAAAACCCAGCGCCGTCATTCTGGTGGTTGCGGCGGTGTTTTTCGATCCCCGAACCGGGGAACTGGGCGCCGAATTCGAAGCCGCCGTCAGCAGCCAGAAAGACCAACCGGGCCGAACCATCAGCCTTGACACGGTCGCCTGGTGGGCGAAACAGTCCGATGAAGCGCGCAAGCAGGCCTTCGGCGGCACCGAGAGCCTGAAGCGCGTGCTGAGCAGCCTTAGCCGCTTCATCCATATGAACAGCACCGACACGGTGAAAGTCTGGGGCAACGGCAAAGAGTTCGACTGCGCGATCCTCGAACACGCCTTCCAGCAGCTGGAAATGCCCTGCCCGTGGAAATTCTGGGATACCCAGGACGTGCGCACGGTGATCACGTTGGCGGAACTGCACGGCTTTAACCCGAAAAAGGCCCGCCCGTTCGAAGGTATGCCGCATCGGGCGCTGGATGATGCTCGCCACCAGGCCCGTTATGTGGCCGATACCGTCT
This sequence comes from Serratia sp. JKS296, assembly GCF_900215445.1. Classification (NCBI taxonomy): domain Bacteria; kingdom Pseudomonadati; phylum Pseudomonadota; class Gammaproteobacteria; order Enterobacterales; family Yersiniaceae; genus Serratia; species Serratia sp. JKS296. The sequence continues at coordinate 2,179,307 of NZ_OCMX01000001.1, read as the reverse complement.
CGGCGCTCTATTACCGCCAGGGGGCGCAGCGCTGACCCGCTTTGCCCCTTTTCATTTGCCGCCAGAGTCTCTACTCTAGCCCTCTTTGTCACTCGGACGTGCCTTTCCTGTTATGCAAAAGTTTCTGTTTATGCTTCTCAGCCTGGTGCTGCTCGGCCCATTAGGCATCGATCTTTATCTGCCGACTATTCCCGCTATTGCCGTCGGTCTGGGCAGCAGCGAAGCGCTGATCCAATCCACCATATCGCTATTTATTCTGGTGCTTGGCCTCGGCCAGGTCATTGCCGGCCCACTGGTGGACAACTATGGCCGCAAACCGGTGGCGCTGGCCGGCATTATCCTCTACATGATCGGCGCCGCGATGGCGGCGCTGGCCACCAGCCCGACGATTTTCATCGCTTCGCGTCTGCTGCAAGGGGTGGCGGTTTGCTGCACCGCCGTCGTCGCCTTCAGCGGCGTGCGCGATCGCCTGAATGGCGACGACGCCGCCCGCGCTTTCGGCTTTCTTAACGGCACGCTGAACATCATCCCGGCGCTGGCGCCGCTGCTCGGCGGCCTGCTCGCCGAAGCCTTCGGCTGGCGCGCTCCCTTCTGGTTCCTGGTCGGCTACGCGCTGCTGGTGTTGGCGCTCATCGCGCTGCGCCTGCCGGAAACTCGCCCTGCCGACACCGTGCCGGTCAAGGGGTTGCCGGTGCGTCAATACGCGCGCATCCTCAGCGAACGGCGTTTTCTCTCCTTTGCGGTGGTGAACTCCGGGGCGATGGGCATGGCGCTGACCTACGTTTCTCTGGCACCGAACGTGCTGATGGGCACCGCTGGCCTGACACCGCTGCAATTCTCGCTGGTGTTCGGCGCCAACGGTTTCTGGATCATGCTGGTCAGCTTCTTCGCCAACCGCATCATCCACAAGGTCGGCCGCCCGGTTTGTCTGGCGACCGGCGGCATTTTGATGGGGCTGGGCTGTCTGGGTCTGCTGCTGGGCGTCATGCTGCTGCCCGCGACGGCGCAAGCGCACTGGCTGGCGTATATGCTGCCAGTCGCCAGCGCCTGCGCCGGATTGGCATTCGTGATGGGCCCGGCCACCAGCTACGCGTTGGAACCCTACTCCAATGAGGCCGGCGTCGCGTCCGCGCTGGTCGGTTTCGTGCAGATGGCGGGCGGCGCCGCGCTGGGTCTGGTGGCGATGGCGTTGCCGCTGCAACCCAAGCTGTCGCTGGCGCTGGTGATGCTGGCGGGCTGCCTGCTGGCGCTGCACGCGCGGCGGCTCAGCAAGCAGATTAAAGGGCAGATCAGAAAAGTCGCCTGAGCCCCGGCTCAGGCTTCGGTGGCGACCGGCACTCGCGCCGCTAACGCCGACAGCAGCTCATAGCCTAACGTCCCTGCCGCCGTGGCCACCTCATCCACCGGCAGACGTTTCCCCCACAGCTCCACTTCGGCGCCCAGTTCGACTTGCGGACAGGGTGTCAGATCCACCGCCAGCATATCCATCGATACCGTTCCCAGGGTGCGCGTCAGCACGCCGTCAACCCATACCGGCGTACCGGTCGGCGCATGACGCGGATAGCCGTCGGCGTAACCGCAGGCCACCACACCGATACGCTGTGCGCCTGCGGCGCTGTAACGGCCACCGTAACCCACACGATCGCCAGACTTCAGCTGCTGTATGCCGATGATTTCACTGCTCAGCGTCATCGCCGGCTGCAGCCCCGTCGCCGCAACGTCATTCCAGCAACCGCTCGGCGAAGCGCCATAGAGAACGATCCCAGGACGAACCCAGCTGCCGTGGGTCGAAGGGTGCCACAGCGTGGCGGCCGAGTTGGCCAGGCAGCGCGGCAGCGGTATATCGGTAGCCGCCGCCTCGATGGTAGCCATTTGCCGGGTCACGCCTTCAGGGCCGTCGGCGGTGGCGAAGTGGCTCATCAGCGTAAGCTCGGCAATGTTGGCTACCGCCTGCGCCCTGCGCCACACCTCATGCAGCCGCTCGGGTGCGAACCCCAGCCGATTCATGCCACTGTTCACTTTCAGATAGACATTGAGCGGCGCGTTCAGCGTGGCGTCGGCGATCGCCGCCAACTGCCAGTCGCTGTGCACCGCCGTCGTCAGGCGATAACGGTCGAGCAACGCCAGATCCTGCGGCTGGAAGAAGCCTTCCAACAACAGGATAGGCCCTTGCCAACCCGACTCGCGCAGCAGCACCGCTTCGGCCAGATCCAGCATGGCGAAGCCGTCGGTTTGCGCCATGCTGCGCCAAACGTGTTTGATGCCGTGGCCATAGGCGTTAGCCTTGACCACCGCCCAGATTTTGGCGCCGGGGGCGAAACGGCGCACCACCTGCAGGTTATTTTCAATCGCGCCGAGATGCATCGTGGCGGTTATGGGACGGGGCATCGCTTCTCCTTGGGGCAGCGTACGGCGGCCACGCGCGCCTGCGCGTGGCCGGGAAAGTCTATGACAGCGTCGACGATTAACGTGCGGGATGCACGTCGTTCAGCGGAACCGCGTGTTGCTGACGAAACCCGGCGCTGTAACGCGCCACCGCCAGGTCATCGGAAGGGATCGCCGGCGTAATGCCGGACATCAGATCGGACAACAACTGCCCGGAGCCACAGGCCATCGTCCAGCCCAACGTGCCATGCCCGGTATTGAGATACAGGTTCTTCAGCGAGGTGCGGCCGACAATTGGCGTGCCGTCCGGCGTCATCGGCCGCAGGCCGGTCCAGAACGTCGCCTCTTCCACTCGGCCGCCGTTCGGGTAGAGATCGCGCACCACCATTTCCAGCGTTTCGCGCCGTTTTTGCTCCAGCTGCGTATTGAAACCGACGATCTCCGCCATGCCGCCAACGCGAATGCGCTGGTCGAAGCGTGTGATGGCGATTTTATACGTCTCATCCAATACCGTAGAGAACGGCGCCGCCGCTTCGTCGGTGATAGGAATGGTCAACGAATAGCCCTTCAGCGGGTAAACCGGAATGGACACCAGGCCGCGCAGCAGCGCCGTGGAGTACGAGCCGAACGCCACCACATAGCTGTCGGCCTTGAACACTTCCTCGCCGCACTGCACGCCGGCGATCTTGTCGCCCTCCACCAGCAGACGATCGACGCTGCGGTTGAACAGGAAAGTGACGCCCGCCTGCTCTGCCATCTTCGCCAACTGTTGCGTAAACAGCTGGCAATCGCCGGTTTCGTCGTTCGGCAACTGCAGGCCGCCGGTCAGCTTGTGCGCCACCTGCGCCAGCGCCGGCTCGACGCTGCCGAGTTGGCCGGCTTCCAGCAATCTGTAAGGCACGCCGGCATCTTCCAATACCGCAATGTCTTTCGCGGCGTTTTCGAACTGTTGTTGAGTGCGGAACAGCTGCAGCGTGCCGCCCTGGCGACCTTCGTACTGGATGCCGGTTTCCTGACGCAGCGCCTTGATACAATCGCGGCTGTATTCCGCCAGACGCACCATGCGGCCTTTGTTGGTCATGTAGTGTTCGGTGTTGCAGTTCTTCAACATCTGCCACATCCAGCTCAGTTGGAAGCTGCTGCCGTCGAGGCGGATGGCCAACGGCGCATGGCGCTGGAACATCCACTTGATGGCCTTCAGCGGCACGCCCGGTGCCGCCCAAGGTGCGGCATAACCCGGTGAAATCTGCCCGGCGTTCGCCGCGCTGGTTTCCAGTGCGGGGCCTGGCTGACGATCGATCACCGTCACCTCATGCCCCGCCTTCGCCAAATACCAGGCACTGGCTACGCCCACCACTCCACTACCTAAAATTACCACTCGCATCGCTGACTCCAGCTCAAGGCTTCACAAAGCATAATCTTCTGCTCACAGGAAATTAACTCAGTGAAAAAATCCGTCCAACAACTTCGTCATCAAACGTGACAATATTCACAATTAATTTATCGTCGATGAGCCATGCATTTGCAATAGCCGTCTGAAAATAGCGATAAGATGCGGTTTAGAGGGGATTATGGCGTCATACCGCCACTGAATTGATATCAACGCTATCAATGATAGCACTCAAAAAAGGCGTGATAAGTAACATTGATTTAACAGAATATAAAAATACCAGCCAACAATTAAACAGAATAAAAACCCAATAAAATAAAAAATACCAACATAACAAACAAAAAGAGCCTCCTCCCTCCGCAGCAGAAAAATCGCGCAAAATTTCAGCTGCCGTTAACCTTGCTTTCACTACTGGAATAAAACACCCGAGCCCTTAGCCCGCCCGCTTATGTTGAACGCTGCAGCACGATATGAACGTTAAAGCCAGAAGCAGCGCCTAAAGTTCACACTGTCGCTATTGTGGAGAACGCCTTATGTTCATCGCCATTTACCAGTTTTCAGTCAAACCCGGACACGAACACGCCTTTCGCCAGGCTTGGCTAGCGTTGACCCAAGGCATCTATCTGCAGCGCCAGCCTCGGCTCGCGCCTGCATCGGGATATGGGCGGGCAGTTTATCGGCTATGCGCAATGGCCAAGCCGAGTCGCATGGGAAAGCGCCGGTGATATTCAATTGGATGAACGCTACCGGCAAGCCCGGGAACGAATGCGTGCGACCTTGTTGGCAGATAAAACGCTATTTGAAATGGAAGTGACGGACGATTACCTGCAAATCAGACCGTTTGACTGAGCACAAGCCCACACAGGCGGGCTTGTGGTTGCGGGAGCGAGCAGCATCAATGATGCAGCATCTCATCCACGACTTCTTTAGTTTGCAGTTGGAATGGGTAGTAAGTCGGCCAGTTATCCATCTCTTTCAGCAACGCTTCCTGCGACGTGTTGCCCATAAAGATATGGAAATGCGCCGATTTGCGCGGGCCGATAATGTGATCGCTGAACTGCACGAATTTCGGCGCCAGGCTGCCGGCATCCTGGCATTCAAACAGATAACGCACGCCCTTTTTACCGGAAACATACGTCAGGATCTTATGCCCGGCGTACTTATACTGACAGGCGCTGGATTGGTCACCGCGGTGAAATTCCATGACGCCGTTTTCAATGCCGATGGTATCTACATCGGTGGCGTACCCTTTGCGGTAATACGCCTTCACTTCGGCGAAGGTCTTGCGCTTGTCCTGTGCCGCTTTCTTCTTGAACACCGGGTCAAGATCCCCATTGAGCAGATAGGGATACACGGATTGCCACACCCCCTCCCAATCCGCCAGGTTGCGATCTTTGACGTCCTTATCGTCGAATACACCCGCCTCCGCCTTTTTTTCCACCTCCGTCAGCGGCTTGCCGTGTGAATGATGCCCGTGGGCGCACGCCTGCCCGCTGATAAACAGCGCGGCCAGCGCCACCGCCAGTTTGCCAAAATGCCTCGCCAAAATGCGCTCCTTGTCCGTTACCATGAAAACTAAAAGTTACAATATAACATAACAATTTTCAATCCTTGTCGTGCAACAGGCATTGTGTTGCGCCCCCCTGCCGCAGGGTTATACTCGAAGAGGGAGTGCGGTGCCGCGCCGCCTTCTGCCGGGACGGGCGCCGGATCGACCGCCGTTCGCTCCTTTGCGTACCGGCATTTTTATTTCACTGATTTGCAATGGTTAATTATGACTTGAACTATGCTTGTTACAGGGTCTGCCGTTTGAGCAAGACCCGTGAATAATGAGGGTGCGCTGATGACTACTTCAACACATGAAGAAAAGGTTAAGGATGATAAACGTCTGAGCGATGGACCGGACTGGACGTTCGAACTGCTGCAGGTGTATTTGGAGCAGATTGACCGCGTCGCCAAGCATTACCGACTCGACACTTACCCCCATCAGATCGAGGTGATCACCTCCGAGCAGATGATGGACGCCTATTCGAGCGTCGGCATGCCGATCAACTATACCCATTGGTCCTTCGGCAAGAAGTTCATCGAAACCGAACAGCGCTACAAACAGGGCCAGCAAGGGCTGGCGTATGAAATCGTCATCAACTCCAATCCCTGCATCGCCTACCTGATGGAGGAAAACACCATCACCATGCAGGCGCTGGTGATGGCGCACGCCTGCTATGGCCACAACTCGTTCTTCAAGAATAACTATCTGTTCCGCAGCTGGACCGACGCCAGCTCCATCGTCGATTATCTGCTGTTCGCCCGCCACTACATCAGCCAATGCGAAGAGCGCTACGGCGTCGATGAAGTGGAGCGACTGCTGGACTCCTGCCACGCGCTGATGAACTATGGAGTCGACAGGTACAAGCGCCCGCAGAAAATCTCCCTGGTGGAAGAGAAAGCGCGCCAGAAAAGCCGCGAAGAGTATCTGCAAAGCCAGGTGAATACGTTATGGAAGACCTTGCCACGCGTCGAACGTGAAGAGTCGCCGGAGCAGGCGCGCCGGTATCCGAGCGAACCGCAGGAAAATATCCTCTATTTTATCGAAAAGAATGCACCGCTGCTGGAACCCTGGCAGCGTGAGGTGTTGCGCATCGTGCGCAAAGTCAGCCAGTATTTCTACCCGCAAAAGCAGACTCAGGTGATGAACGAGGGTTGGGCCACCTTCTGGCATTACACCATCCTCAACCATCTGTACGACGAGGGCCGAGTGACCGAGCGGTTTATGCTGGAGTTTTTGCACAGCCACACCAACGTGGTGTATCAGCCGCCGTACAACAGCCCGTACTATAACGGCATCAACCCTTATGCGCTGGGCTTCGCCATGTTCCAGGACATCAAGCGCATCTGCCAATCGCCGACCGAAGAAGACCGCTACTGGTTCCCGGACATCGCCGGAAAAGACTGGCTGGAGACATTGCACTTCGCCATGCGCGACTTCAAGGACGAGAGCTTTATCAGCCAGTTCCTGTCACCCAAAGTGATGCGTGATTTCCGGTTGTTCACCGTGCTGGACGACGATCGCAACAACTATCTGGAGATTGCCGCGATCCATAACGAAGCCGGTTACCGGGCGATCCGCCAGGAGCTGTCGGCGCAATACAACCTGAGCAACCATGAGCCGAACATTCAGATCTGGAACGTGGATCTGCGCGGTGACCGCTCGCTGACATTGCGTTACATCCCGCAGGAACGCGCGCCACTGGATAAGAGCCGCCGCGACGTGTTGAAGCACCTGCATCGCCTGTGGGGCTTCGACGTGATCCTCGAGCAACAAAATGAAGACGGCAGTGTAGAGTTGCTCGATCGCTGCCCGCCGCGGCCTACGCCGCTGTAACCGCCGCAACGACAAAGGGCGCCAAAATGGCGCCCTTTCTTTTTCATTGACTCGCGATTAACGGCGCGCTTCGGTCAGATCGCTCGGCATGGTGCCCTGCATGCTCTGCCAAATCGCCCCGCTGTCCTTACCGTAGTTGCGCACGGTGTCCATCACCTGGTCGTACAGCTTCTCATGGCACAGCGTGGACAGCTTGCTGTAGAAGGTCAGCGCCAGCTTGCGCGCTTCCGGGTTGGAGAAGTAGTAACGGCCCACGCGGGTGTACAGCCCTTTCAGACCGTTGAAGATCAGGCCGTAGATCGGATTGCCGGAAGCGAACGCCAGACCGCGGAAGATCTCGTAATCGAGCAGATTGAAAGCGTCCGCCTGATCTTCAACCTCGGCGGCCTTCGCCAACACTTCCTGGGCCTGCTCCGGATGATTGCGCACCGCGGCGCGAATAAAGATCGACGCGATATTGGTGCGCACGGACAGCAGGTTATCGATCAGCTGAGGGACGCTTTTGTGATCGAGACGAGCCACCGTCTCAAGGATATTGAGGCCGGACGTTTCCCAAAAATTGTTCACTTTGGTCGGTTTGCCATGCTGAATGGTCAACCAGCCATCGCGGGCCAGACGTTGCAACACTTCACGTAACGTGGTGCGCGTGACGCCAATCAACTCCGAAAGCTCACGCTCCGCGGGCAAAATAGAGCCAGGGGGGAAGCGATTATTCCAAATACTCTCAATAATGTACTCTTCCGCGAAACCGGCAGGACTCTGCGCCTTTATGACCATGTGTTTGACGTTCCGTTGCGACGATAAAATCAGTAAAAGTAATCAGCTCATCATACCAGATCGTGCTGACATGACATAGCGTGAGCGAAAAACAATAAACGAAAGTGTGCATAACGTGGCAAAAAACGAGCAAAAATACCGGTCGGAGGAATTTTCTCATGGTAAAACAAGCTCAGGTTGCGCACGCCCCCACCGCATTGTTAGGGTACGTGCTACGACTGATTGAAGGATGCATAGAGCACAATGGAAACAACCCTGCGTAGCGCCCTGCTCAAAAATTTCCTGGGGCAATCTCCCGACTGGTACAAACTGACCATTCTCATTTTTCTGGCGATCAACCCCCTGGTGTTCTTTTTCGCCAGCCCGTTTATCGCGGGTTGGCTGCTGGTGGCCGAGTTCATCTTTACCCTCGCGATGGCGCTGAAATGCTACCCGCTGCTGCCGGGCGGCCTGCTGGCGCTCGAGGCCGTGGCCATCGGCATGACCAGCCCGGTGCAGGTTTCGCAGGAAATCGAACATAATCTGGACGTGTTGCTGCTGCTGATCTTTATGGTGGCCGGCATCTACTTTATGAAGCAGCTGCTGCTGTTCGTGTTCACCAAGCTGCTGCTCAACATCCGTTCGAAAACCCTGCTGTCGCTGGCGTTCTGCCTGGCCGCCGCCTTCCTTTCCGCCTTCCTCGACGCCCTGACGGTCGTGGCGGTAGTGATCAGCGTGGCCACCGGCTTCTATTCCATCTATCACAACGTGACGTCAAACCGCCCTGACGGCGACATTGGCGATGACAGCGATTTTACCGGCGAAGAGCGCAAACAGACGCTGGAGCAATTCCGCGCCTTTCTGCGCAGCCTGCTGATGCACGCCGGCGTCGGCACCGCGCTCGGCGGGGTCATGACCATGGTGGGCGAGCCGCAAAACCTGATCATCGCCAAAAACGCGGGCTGGGGTTTTATCGATTTCTTCCTGCGTATGGCGCCGGTCACGCTGCCGGTGTTGGTGTGCGGCCTGCTGGTGTGTTGGCTGGTAGAACGTTTTCACCTGTTTGGCTACGGCGCGCAGCTACCGGAAGCGGTGCGCGACGTGCTGAAAGAGTATGACCGCAAGGCCACTGCGGGCCGTAGCAAACAAGAACGGCTCAAACTGGTGATGCAGGCGCTGATCGGCGTTTGGCTGGTGCTGGCGCTGGCCTTCCACCTGGCTGAAGTGGGGCTGATTGGCCTGTCGGTGATCGTCCTCGCCACCTCCCTGTGCGGCGTGAACGACGAGCACGCCATCGGCAAAGCGTTCCAGGAAGCGCTGCCGTTCACCGCGCTGCTGACGGTGTTTTTCACCGTGGTCGCGGTCATCATCGAGCAGCACCTGTTCAGCCCGGTGATCCAGTTTGTGCTGCGCGCCGAGCCCGCCTCTCAGCTTTCGCTGTTCTACCTGTTCAACGGCCTGCTGTCGTCGGTTTCCGACAACGTGTTCGTCGGCACGGTTTACATCAACGAGGCGCGCACCGCGCTGGAAACCGGCGCGATCGGGCTGAAGCAGTTCGAGCTGCTGGCGGTCGCCATCAATACCGGTACCAACCTGCCATCGGTCGCCACCCCTAACGGACAGGCGGCGTTTCTGTTCCTCCTGACGTCGGCATTGGCGCCGCTGGTGCGTTTGTCGTATGGCCGCATGGTATGGATGGCCCTGCCTTATACGGTGGTGCTGACGGTGGTTGGCCTGCTGTGCGTCCAGTTCACCTTGGAACCGGCGACCGAGCTGTTGACGCAGTGGCATTGGCTGACGCTGCCGTCCATCGACGCCGTCGGCCACTGAGACGGCGCCGGCAGGGTGAACCGACTATTTTTACGCTGAATCCGGCCCAGGTGGCTGGCAGCGAAGAGGAATTGGTTTACACTGCCGGTTCAATTGCTTACTGCATGGAAGAATCTAGATATGTTGCAATTCTTTAACCGCTGTTCACAAGGACGCGGCGCCTGGCTGCTGATGGCCCTGACAGCGTTGGTGTTGGAACTGGTCGCGCTCTATTTCCAGCACGTTATGCTGCTGCAGCCGTGCGTGATGTGCATTTACGAGCGTTGCGCGCTGTTCGGCATCCTCGGCGCCTCGCTGGTGGGCGCCATCGCGCCGAAAACTCCGCTGCGCTACGCGGCGATCTTGCTGTGGATCTACAGCGCCTGGGAAGGCGTACAGCTGGCGTGGAAGCACACCATGATCCAGTTGCATCCTTCGCCATTCAATACCTGCGATTTCTTCGTCAGCTTCCCGTCCTGGCTGCCGCTGGACAAATGGCTGCCGGCGGTGTTTCACGCTTCCGGTGACTGCTCCGTGCGTCAATGGCAATTCCTGACGTTGGAAATGCCGCAATGGTTGGTCGGCATCTTCGGTGCCTATCTGTTGGTGGCGCTGATTGTGCTGGTCGCGCAGTTTGTTCGCCCACGCCGCCGCGACCTGTTCGGCCGCTGATCGGCAGACAAACAAAAAACGGCGCCGGAAGGCGCCGTTTTTTTAGTTATTGCTGTCACATTCCGAGATAAAGCCACCTCAGGTATGTGTAAGGAAGTAAACGAGCACGATCAGCGCTCCAGCTACGGCAAACAGGCGGATCATTTTCATTGTTATACTCTCGAACTTGCGGGAGAGCGGCCAAATTACCCAACTTATCGTTTAAAAAGAAGCATCCCGGCACGGCTAAGGGCGTAATTTACATAACATTAAACTTCTGCCATATCGGCGACTAAAAACAGGCCGCTCTGGCACATACCTTTCAGCCTTCGAGCATCAATAAATTACCGTTACTTATGAACGACTGCACCTTTGTCACATTCAGAGCACAATATTTTGGTGAAGTTTACCCATAAAATCCTTATAGTATCGGCAAAGTGAGTACTACCGATTTCCCTGGTGTTGTTGTGTGTCTTGCCCCTCATCTTTGCAGGGGCTTTTTTCCCCTCTTCCCCCCTCACGCAAGCCCTTACCATCGTTAAATAAATTGTTGGAATTTCTCTCTATCCGGCACCAAGCATCAACGCCATTCGCGCACTAAAGATTAAAATCGTTCGCGATGCTTTCCCTATGCTGAATGACGTGTTGACTTTCGCCCTTTCTTCCTGTGAGCCAGGTTTTGGCTGACTACAGCACATCATATGACATCAAGGACACGATACTATGCCGGATACCACATTGCCGCCTTCGTCTCAGCGCCCCTTCCTGCGGCGCATGCTGCTCAAAGCCGGGAAAAAATTCCTGCGCTGGAACGGCGAATTTCAGACTCGCCATTCGCTCATCTCCACCACGCCGCGGATCGGCAATCATGAATTTAATTGGGTGACGGCGCTGGAAGCCCGTTGGCCGGCCATTCGCGAGGAGTTGGATCGGTTGCTGGAACACCCGGAGGATATCCCAGCGTTCCACCAAATATCACCGGATCAGAAACGCATCTCTAAAGGCGATAACTGGAAAACCTTCGGGCTGTTTGTCTACGGGCAACGGGTTGATGAAAACTGCGCCATCTGCCCGCGCACAGCAGAGGCGGTCAGCGAGATCCCCGGCATGCGCACCGCCATGTTTTCGATTCTTAAACCGCACTATCACATCGTGCCTCACAAAGGCCCGACTCGAGCCGTCGTGCGTGCGCATCTGGGATTGATCGTGCCAAAGGATCGGGACAAGCTCTGGATCCGCGTTGACGACCAAATTCTGCACTGGGATGAAGGCAAGGTGATTTTGTTTGATGATTCCTACGAACACGAAGTTCGCAATGATACCGACGAGCTGCGCGCTGTGCTGTTTCTCGATGTCGACCGGCCAATGGACAAAGTGGGTACGGTGGTGAATAAACTGCTGTTCAGCCTGATCAAGGCCAGCCCGTATGTGAAGCAGCCGCTGAAAAATCTGGCTAACTGGCATCGCCGCGACAAAAAAGCGTGAAGCAAGAGTCTCATGCGCGTGAGCTCAATAGCCAAGAGGGCGGGATGTCTTAACACGCCGCCCTCTGGCATTAAAACTCGTGTTGCCGAGCAACATCTGTCAAGGCATCCGCGTTACCTGGCCCAGTCCGGCTTGTTGAGGATATGATCCTGCCAGTCCACCACTTCGCTCTCGCGCACCGCAATATGCCGCACCGTGATGCGCTCGCCGTGCATCGCCGCTTTGGAGCCGCTGATCAGCGGGTGCCAGGGAAACAGCGGCTTGCCTTCGCCGATCAGGCGATAGGCGCAGGTCGGCGGCAGCCAATCGAAGGTAGTGAGGTTCTCGCGCGTCAGTTTGATGCAGTCTTCTTCCAGCTCGAAGCGCCGCTCATAGTTACGGCATTGGCAGGATTTGATGTTGAGCTGGTTGCAGGCTACGTTGGTAAAATAAATCTCGTCGGTATCTTCGTCGATCAGCTTATTCAAACAGCATTGCCCGCACCCGTCGCACAGCGATTCCCACTCTTGTTCTGACATTTCCGCCAGCGTTTTCTGTTGCCAAAAAGCGAGTTGTGACATGTTAGCGTCCGGTTTCGGTAAATGGATAAGTCACCTGCGCACAGGTTCGAGGGGGGACTATATAGACATATTAGCGGCAAGATGCAAGCTTTGCCGCCGACGATGCCGGCGGCGAAGAGAGGTCAGATCACCCGGGTGCTGAGCGTTTTGCCGTTCAGGCTGATTTTCAACATGTCGCCGGAGGCCATCGGGCCCACGCCCTGCGGCGTGCCGGTCAGGATGATGTCGCCGGCGCGCAGCGTGAAGAAGCGGCTCATGTAGCTGATAAGCGGCAGAATTGGCGTGATCATGTCGCGCGTATTGCCCTGCTGGCGCAATTGATCGTTGACGGTCAACGACAGCTCGGCGTTTTGCGGATCGCCGAATTCCGCCACCGGGATAAATCCCGACATCGGGCAGGAACCGTCGAAGGCCTTGGCCTTTTCCCACGGCTGGCCAGCCTTTTTAAAGCCTGCTTGCAGATCGCGCAGCGTCAGATCGAGCGCCACGCCATAACCGGCGATCGCCCGCGCAACGCGATCTTCGTTGGCCTGTTTCAACGGTGTGCCGATCAATACCGCCAGCTCCACCTCATGATGCACCGCACCGAACTCTTTGGGGATGGCCACCGGCTGGCGAATATCGCACAACGCCGTTTCCGGTTTGATAAACACCACCGGTTCGACGGACGCCGCGCTGCCCATTTCCTTGATATGATCGGCGTAGTTGCTGCCGACGCAGACCACCTTGTTCACCGGGAAATCGAGCAGCGAACCCTGCCAGTCTCTATGTTGATACATACCGCTTCTCCCAAACTGTAGAGGCTTGGCGCGCCAAGCCGATTATTGGTGTGCCGGATCAATGCCCGATCGCGTCTGCCATCATACCCACGGCGAGGGCGAAATAGTAAGAGCGATTCCAGTGCATGAGGGTGCGGAAATTATCATAGACCAGGAACGTCCGCCCCTGCAGATCATCCGGCGCGATAATCCAACCGCGCTGCACGGCATGCGGCAACGCACTGCCATCCGCACGGCGCACGCCGCGTTTCTGCCAGTCGTTGACGCTGCGCGCCTGCGCGTCTTTCAAACCCAGTTCGGTCGGATTGAAGCCGGCGGGCAGTTTGACCTCGCGCCCCCAGCCGATGCCGGGCTGCCAGCCCTCTTTGGACAGATAGCTGGCTGTAGACGCGAAAACGTCGTCAATGTTGTTCCAGATATCGATGCGCCCGTCGCCGTCGCCATCCGCCGCGTAGCGCAAGAAGGAGCTCGGCATAAACTGGCATTGCCCCATCGCGCCGGCCCAGGAGCCTTTCAGCGGCGTATCGCCGACGTGCCCCTGCTCGACTATCTGCAGCGCCGCCATCAGTTCCTGGCTGAAAAAAGCTTCACGGCGCCCTTCAAACGCCAAGGTCGCCAGCGCAGACACCACGTCTTCCCGCCCCTGAATCTTGCCGTAGGCGCTCTCCATCCCCCACAACGCGATGATATAACGCCCTGGCACCCGATAGCGCTCGCTGGCCCGCAACCATTGCGCATGGCGCTGCCGATACCGTTCTCGCCCCTGGCGCACCTTGGCGGGTGACATCACCCGCCGCAGGTAATCGTCCAGGGTGATCTTCTGCTCCGGCTGATTGCGATCGGCCTTGATCACTCGATCGACGAAGTGGATTTGCGCAAACGCGCGATCAAGAGTCGCCTGACTGATGCCCTGTTCCCGCGCCCGGCGCTTAAGTTGATCGACATACGCCGGGAACTGCGCCGGATCGCGGCCGCTCGCCGCCAGCGTCGTCTCCTGCGCCGCCTGCGATGCGCCGGGCATCAGCACTCCGCCCAGCGCCAACCAGGCGGCCAATACGGTCTTTCTCGCCGAACGTGTCATCGCGCCTCCCCTGGCCGTGGCGACTGTCTCAGGCCTTATCGCCCGCCAGATGCTGATTAAGCAGGTTTTCAACCGGCGGCGGGAACTGCAGATAATAGCCTTCGTCTTTCAACGCCTGCTTCACCTTTTCGATATCCGCCGAGGCCAATTTCTTGCGCTCATCGAGCGACAGCATCATGGCGAATTGCGGCACGCCGAAACTTTTCATCAGCTCTTCCGGCACACGAGAGAAATCGTCTTTTTTTTCGACATAAAGATAAGTTTGATCGCGTTTCGGGCTTCTATAGATCACACAAAGCATTTTTTTAACTCTATTTAATTGAGGGAGCGTCTTGCCTGGATATAACTCTGACTATAACATGCTTATAGTACATCGGAATATCGCACCCCGAGTGGTATTCCGGGGATTTAAAGTTGCTGAGACTGAGTCAGGATAGATGTCACAATCGCCAATTGAGCTAAAAGGCAGCAGTTTTACCCTATCGGTTGTTCATTTGCATAATTCGCAGCCCGAGGTAATACGCCAGGCGTTACAGGAAAAAGTTGAGCAAGCGCCCGCTTTTCTGAAAAACGCTCCTGTTGTTATCAACGTCGCAACGCTGGAAGGCGATGCGAACTGGAAAGAACTTCAACAGGCTGTCGCGGCGGCAGGTCTGCGCGTTGTGGGTATCAGCGGTTGCAGAGATGAGCGTCAAAAGCGCGCGATAGCCCGCGCAGGGCTGCCGCTGCTGAGCGAAGGCAAAGGCCAGAAAATGGCGGCGCCGGAGCCTGCGCCAGCGCCTGTGGTGGCGGATAACGCCCCCGCCAAAACGCGCATCATCAGTACGCCTGTCCGTTCCGGCCAACAGATTTACGCCCGCAACAGCGATCTTATCGTGACCAGCAGCGTCAGCGCCGGCGCCGAACTGATTGCCGACGGCAATATTCATGTCTACGGCATGATGCGCGGTCGCGCACTGGCAGGCGCGTCAGGCGACACGCAATGTCAGATTTTTTGCACCCACCTGGCGGCTGAGCTAGTCTCTATCGCAGGGCAGTACTGGTTGAGCGACCAAATCCCGTCCGATTACGTCGGGCAGGCCGTACGACTCAGCCTGTTGGATAACGCTTTAACCATACAACCTTTAAATTAAGCCCTTTTGACAAGGAATCCATTTCATGGCACGCATTATTGTTGTTACATCGGGTAAAGGGGGCGTTGGCAAGACCACTTCGAGCGCGGCCATCGCTACCGGCCTGGCCCAGAAAGGCAAGAAAACCGTCGTGATCGATTTCGATATCGGTCTGCGTAATCTTGACCTGATCATGGGCTGCGAACGTCGGGTAGTTTATGATTTCGTGAACGTGATTCAGGGCGATGCCACGCTGAATCAGGCGTTGATCAAAGACAAACGCACTGAAAACCTCTATATCCTGCCAGCTTCGCAGACACGCGACAAAGACGCGTTGACCCGCGAAGGCGTTGAAAAAATCCTCAACGATCTCGGCGAGATGGATTTTGACTTCGTGGTCTGCGACTCACCGGCCGGTATCGAAACCGGTGCGCTGATGGCGCTGTATTTCGCCGACGAAGCTATCATCACCACCAACCCGGAAGTGTCTTCGGTACGCGACTCCGACCGTATCCTGGGCATTCTCTCTTCCAAATCACGCCGCGCCGAGAAAGGCGAATCGCCTATCAAGGAACACCTGCTGCTGACCCGTTATAACCCGGGCCGCGTCAGCCGTGGCGACATGCTGAGCATGGAAGACGTGCTGGAAATCCTGCGCATTCCGCTGGTGGGCGTGATCCCGGAAGACCAGTCCGTGCTGCGCGCTTCCAACCAGGGTGAGCCTGTCATTCTGGATGCCGAGTCAGACGCCGGTAAGGCGTATGACGATACCGTTTGCCGCTTGTTGGGGGAAGAACGCCCATTCCGCTTCATTGAAGAAGAGAAGAAGGGTTTCCTGAAACGCCTTTTTGGGGGATAAACCATGGCCTTATTAGACTTCTTTCTGTCCCGCAAAAAACAGACAGCCAATATAGCCAAGGAACGGCTGCAGATTATCGTCGCAGAGCGTCGCCGCGGGGACAGTGAGCCCCCGTATCTGCCTGATCTGAAACGCGATATTCTGGCGGTTATTTGCAAATACATTCAGATCGATCCTGAAATGCTGCACGTGCAGTTCGAGCAGAAAGGGGACGATATTTCGGTACTTGAACTTAACGTGACATTGCCGGAATCGGAAGAAGCAGCTAAATGATTGCGACGCATTAATTACCCCCTGTATATTTTATGCAGGGGGTAACTGTATGTGCATCCAGTTATTAAGCTTTATCGGTAGCAAAAAAGCGATTTTTCCCTTTGGGACTATTCCCAATTAACTTTGCCGCCGCCTCGTTTAAAGTAAATTCTGGCCAGATTTACCTTCAACGCATTATTTCCTGCCTATATTCACCCGAGCAGAGTTTCCCTACCCTGCCCAGGTGATAATCAGCGATTAATAATCTTTCAGGATGTCCTGCAACGGCGCCATTAATAAATCGCCGCGCCAGCCGCTGATTAATTCAGGGCGACTTTCGCCGTCCTTCAGTTTCCAATGCCAGTTCAGCAATTGGTTAATTTGGCGACGGGATGCCAGCAGCTCGCTGCTCAACCCGCTTTGCTCGCTGACGGTAGCGATCGCCGCCTTGATGTCTTTGAACACCTTCTTGTAGCCCGGCTGATCGATAAGGTTGGCCAACGGCGCCGGTAACTCGGACTCCTCCAGCGCTTCGGCCTCCGCCACCAGCGCCAGCAGCGTTTTGCCGTGATAACGGATCTCCGGCCCGCTCAGCCCCAGAGAATCCAGTTCTCCCAGCGAAGACGGCATATAGCGCGCCACCTGCCACAGGTTCTCCTCACGCACCACGAAGTTCACCGCCAGATCGCGCTCACGCGCCTGGCGCAGCCGCCATTCCGCCAACTTCTGCAAACAACCGAGCTGACGCGGGCGCAGCTGCCAGGCATTGCTGATTTCGCGGTAGGCGACTTCCGGCGCCAGCGCCTCGCTACGGCGTTGACACAGCAGCAGGCACTCATTATTGGCCGCCGCGGTCCAACCGGCCTCTTCGGTCTCCTGCACCAGCTGTTTAGCCATCGGCAGCAGATAGAACACGTCGGCGGCCGCGTACACGCATTGCCTTTCGGTCAGCGGGCGCGCCAGCCAGTCGGTGCGCGACTCGCTCTTGTCCAGCTCAACCTTCATGTACTCCGCCACCAGCGTCGCGAAGCCGCAGGAGAGCGGCCGGCCGGTAAAGGCCGCCAGGATCTGGGTATCGACCATCGGCGTCGGCAGCGTTTTAAAGGCGTTGAGAAACACTTCGAGATCTTCACTGCCGGCATGCAGGAACTTCACCACGGCGGTGTCGGCCAGCAGGTCGACAAACGGCTGCCATTGCTTGATCGGGAGAGGATCGATAAGGGAGAGTTGTTCACCGTCGTAGAGCTGGATCAGGCCCAACTGCGGATAGTAGGTGCGCGTTCTGACAAACTCGGTGTCCAGCGCAATCTGGGCATGCTTTCTCGCCTGCTCGCAGACCTGCTGCAATCCGGCATCGGTAGTGATCAACTGATAATTCAAAACATCATTCTCTTGTAGGATTCAAACACAACAACGCCGGCATTCACCGGCGTTGTTGATAGTCAGGCGCGAGAGCGACGCCTAGGCGGCATCGGCCGGCTTCGGCGTTTTTAACTCATCGCGCAGTTCTCGCCGCAAAATCTTGCCGACGTTAGACTTCGGCAGTTCATCGCGGAACTCAACAATTTTAGGCACTTTATACCCGGTCAGGTGCCGACGGCAATGGGTCAACAGCTCTTCCTTGGTCAGCGAGGCGTCTTTCTTCACCACGCAGATCTTCACCGTTTCGCCAGAGGCCTCGCTGGGCACGCCGATCGCCGCACATTCCAGCACTTTCGGATGCTGGCTGACCACATCCTCGATCTCGTTCGGGTAAACGTTGAAACCGGAGACCAGGATCATGTCTTTCTTGCGATCAACGATGCGCACAAACCCCTGCTCGTCCACGGTCACCACATCACCGGTCGCCAACCAGCCGTCTTTCAGCACTTCGTCGGTGGCTTCCGGGCGCTGCCAATAGCCTAACATAACTTGCGGCCCTTTGACCCACAGTTCGCCCGGTTCGCCCGGCGGCACATCGTGGCCATTGTCGTCCACCAACCGAATGTCCGTCGACGGCACCGGCAGGCCGATGCTGCCGCTGTAGTGTTTCAGATCGTAAGGGTTACCGGCCACCAGCGGCGCGCACTCCGTCAGGCCATAGCCTTCCAGCAGGTGTTTACCGGTAGTTTTTTCCCACTTCTCGGCCACCGCTTTTTGCACCGACATGCCGCCGCCGACCGAGAAACGCAGCGTAGAGAAATCGAGCTTGTGGAACTCTTCATTGTTCAGCAACGCATTGAACAAGGTATTCACCCCGCTCATGGCGGTGAACGGGTATTTACCCAACTCCTTCACCAGCCCCGGAATATCGCGCGGGTTGGTGATCAGCAAATTGCGCCCGCCCAGATCGATAAACAGCAGGCAGTTCACCGTCAGCGCGAAAATGTGATAAAGCGGCAACGCCGTCACCACCAGTTCCTGCCCTTCGCGGAACAGCGGCGAATAGGCGGCTTTGGCCTGCTCGAGGTTGGCCTGCATATTGCGGTGCGTCAGCATCGCGCCCTTCGCCACACCGGTGGTGCCGCCCGTGTATTGCAGGAAGGCCAGATCGGCATTAATGATGTCCGGTTTTACATATTGCAGACGGCGGCCGCGCTGCAGCGCGCTGCGGAATGAAATGGCATCCGGCAGGTTGTATTTGGGCACCAGGCGCTTGACGTATTTAACCACGAAGTTGACCAGCGTGCCTTTGGCGGCCGACAGCTGATCGCCCATGCGCGTCAGGATCACGTGCTTGACCTGAGTGTTGAACACCACTTTTTCCAGCGTATGGGCAAAGTTGGAGACGATGACGATGGCGCTGGCGCCGCTGTCGTTCAACTGGTGTTCCAGCTCTCGCGGGGTATACAACGGGTTGACGTTGACCACCACCATGCCGGCGCGCAGAATGCCGAACAGGGCGATGGGGTATTGCAACAGGTTAGGCATCATCAGCGCGACGCGGTCGCCCTTCTTCAGGCCCAGTTCATTTTGCAGGTAAGCCGCGAAAGCCCGGCTGCGTTCTTCCAGTTTGCGGAAGGTCATCACCTCGCCCATATTGATAAAGGCGGGCTGATCGGCATAGCGCTGCACGGCATGCTCAAACATTTCGATCAACGACGAATAGCGATCGGCATCAATCTCTGCGGGCACATCTGCCGGATACCGTTTTAACCAGACCTTATCCAAGGTATTACTCCTGAAATCATTACTAATTATCATCGCAGCCCTCAAACTCGCAGCCTAACCATAACAATATTTTAACTCAGCAGACCAGTTCGGGTTTTAAACATTATTCAGGTTGCGATGTACGTCACTAATTGTCGGATATTCCTTATCCCAAAAAACAAAAGGGCGGCCTGAGCCGCCCTGTCAAATGTGTTCACATCAAGCGTATGCTACTCGGTTACGATGGTTTGCACCTGTGCCGGGCCAGGGTTATACCAGCCATAGCCTGCGCCCCAACCGGGTCCCCACGGACCTCCGCGCCAGCCCCAGGGGCCCATTGGCGCAGGCGGCATCACCACCTGCTGCACCAGATGCCAACGTTTGAAACCGGTCACGTTCATCGTCACGAAGCGATACGGCGTCATGCCGATTCGCCCCTCTTTCAGGCCGGTAATGGCGCCGACGACGGTCACCAGCTGGCCTTTGAAATCGACCGGTTCGAGGAAGCCGTTTACCGTGGCCAGCAAGCGGCCGCGCGACGGTTCGCCCAGTATCGGCCGCGCACCGCTGTCGAGCGGCACCGCCGCAATCTCCAGCACCGTGCGCCCTTGTTCGTTGGCGACGTTTACCACGGTGCCGCCGAAACGGGCTTCCGCGCCGGTAAACAGGTTGGGCGCATTTTGTACCGAGGAAAGCTGAGTCACCGGCGAAGGGCTGGAGCCTTTGATCGCATCCGGTACGGTGACGCACCCGGATAAAACCAGCGCGCCGCAGGCGACGGCCAGCAGCGACAGCTTTTTACTTGCAGTGCGGATTAACATGGTCGCAATCTCCTGAAATGGCTGTAACTTTGACCGCGTTTCATCGTTCAAGTTGCAGCCCCTCATCGCCCGGCATCAACATCAGCACAATACGCCGCGATCAGTCGCGGCCCGGCAGTTTTTTCCAGGTGACTTCATTGCGCAGATAGGTCGGCTCGGCGTTTTCCACCGCTACCGCCAGCCCTTCTTGCCAGGCTTGCAGCGCCAGCGGCAGCATGTCTTGCGCCTGCGGCAACAGCATTTGGCCGTCACGTAGGCTCAACGCGGAACCCTTGACCAAGTCGGGGTAGGTTTGCCACCCGGTGCCAACATGGGCCCATTCGCCCTGCAGGCGCTGCGCACGCTCCAGCGCCTGCGCTGGCGACAGCACGGCCTCGCCTTCGCTTTCCAACCAGCTGCCGTCCGCCTGGCGCTCGAACTGCCCCCAGTAAACTTCACCCATGCGCGCATCGATCGCCGCCAGCACGCGCTCCGCGCCGCTGACGCGCCAGGCGCCCTGCGCCATGGTTTGCAGCGTGGAAACGCCTATCATCGGCAGATCGGCGCCCAGCGCCAGGCCTTGAGCGATGCCGATACCGATGCGCACCCCGGTAAAGCTGCCGGGGCCGCGACCGAAGGCCAGCGCATCGAGCTGGTTGAGCGCCAGACCGGTTTCCGCCAGCACCTGCTGCACCATAGGTAAAATTCGTTGCGTATGCTCACGTGGGCACAGCTCAAACAGGGCGTGGGTTTCGCCTTGATTCCAGACGGCGACGGAACAGGCTTCCGTCGCGGTATCGATCGCTAAAATTCGCGTGGACATGCCAACCTCTGGCGGGAATAAAACTGGGTTTTTCATACAGGGCGCGCATTGTAGCACAGCCCCGTAAGCCCTTCATCTTTCACGTGGCCGACGCATCGGCGGCCTGCAGGAAGGCGATGGCCTGCTTCAGATCGCGGGTACGCGGCGTGGGCGGCAAGCTATTGAGGAACACCTCGCCGTAAGGGCGCATCACCAGACGGTTATCGCAAATCACCAGCACGCCGCGATCGTCGGTGTCGCGGATCAAACGGCCGACGCCCTGTTTCAGGGTGATGACCGCATCCGGCAACTGCACGTCATTGAACGGGTCGCCGCCGCGCAGGCGGCAATCTTCAATGCGCGCCTTCAGCAGCGGATCGTCCGGTGAAGTGAACGGCAGCTTATCGATGATGACGCAGGACAGCGCATCGCCGCGCACGTCCACCCCTTCCCAGAAGCTGCTGGTCGCCACCAGCAGCGCGTTACCGGCGGCGACGAACTGCGCGAGCAGTTGCCCTTTGCTGGTTTCCCCTTGCAACAGCACCGGCAGCGTCATCGTGGCGCGGAACTCTTCCGCCAACTCGCGCATCATCTGGTGCGAGGTGCATAAGAAGAAGCAGCGGCCGTTGTTGGCTTCGATTAATGGCCGCAGCATGCGCGCCAGCTGGCGCGCCCCGCCGGGCTGATTCGGCGAAGGCAAAAAGCGTGGCACGCACAGCAACGCCTGTTTGGCATAGTCGAACGGGCTCGGCAGCAGCAGCGTTTTGGCCTTGGTCAGCCCCAGCCGTTCGGTGAAGTGGCCCAGCTGATCGTTGACCGACAGCGTGGCCGAGGTAAAGATCCAGCTGCCCGGCTTCTCGTCCAGCATTTCACGGAACCGGTCGGCCACCGTCAACGGCGTCAGCGCCAGCACGAAGTGGCGCGAATTGCACTCATACCAATAGCTGTAGCCCGGTTCCGTCACCGCCTTGAGGCGTTTGAGGCGCGCGCGGTACAGCGTGGCGCGCTCAAAGGCGGCGTCCAACAGCGCCGAACGCCCCAGCGACAGCTTCATCACGTCATAACACAGCTCCAGCGCATCATCGAGCAGCAACAGAGCGCGCTGCACGTTGGGTTCGCCGAGCACGTCACGCAGATTGCCGCGGAACCCCGGCTCTCCCAGATTCAGGCGAAAATCTTGCGTACTCAGGCTGAGACGGTCGGCGCTTTTTTGCAGTTGAGCGGCATCGCGCACCTCGGTGCGGTAGGCGATGGTGATATCCTTCGCCAGATCCAGCAGCTGGCGGCTGGTGAGCTGCTGGCCGAAATACTGGCTGGCGATGTCGGGGATTTGGTGCGCCTCGTCGAAAATCATCACCTCGGCTTCCGGGATCAGCTCGGCGAAACCCCCCTCTTTCACCACCATATCCGCCAGGAACAGGTGATGGTTCACCACCACCACATCCGCATCCATCGCACGGCGGCGCGCCTTGACCACGAAGCAATCCTGATACAGCGGGCAATCGCTGCCCAGGCAGTTGTCATTGGTGCTGGTCACCAATGGCCAAACGAAACTGTCTTCCGCCACTTCGCTGCAGGTGCTGATGTCGCCTTCTTTGGTCTGTGACGACCACTTGCGCAGCTGCACCAAATCGATCAGCGTCTGCCCCGCCAGTTCGCCGCCGGCCATCGACTGCTGCTCCAGCCGCTCCAGGCACAGGTAGTTGGAGCGCCCCTTCAGCAGCGCCAGCTTGCCTTTGTACTTCAACGCCTTGGCGACGGTGGGCAGATCGCGCGCATACAGCTGATCCTGCAACGCTTTCGAACCGGTCGAGATGATCACTTTGCGATCGGCGCGCAGCGCCGGCGCCAGATAAGCGAAGGTTTTGCCGGTGCCGGTGCCGGCTTCCACCACCAGCTCCTGCTTGAAATTGATCGCCTCGGTGACGGCTTGCGCCATCTGCCGCTGCGGCTCACGCGGTTTGAATCCCTTGATAGCCTGCGCCAATGCGCCGTCTGTTGCAAAATCGTCTGTCACGCTGTCTCTCTGCCGGTGTCATTCAGCGGTGATTATGCCAAGCCTGCCGCCCGGCTACCACCCACTTTATCGCCGCGCTTTTTCATCACCGGCTGTGCTACCCTTAGCGGGACTATGATATGGAGATAAGCAAATGAATATCGAAAGAATTGATCCCGATCAGCGCTGGTCCGAAGCCGTGGTGCACAACGAAACCGTTTACTACACCAGCGTGCCGGAGAACCTGGATGATGACGCGACCGCGCAGACCGCCAACGCCCTCGCCGCCATCGACGTGCTGCTGGCGCGCGTAGGCTCGGACAAAAGCCGTATTCTGGATGCCACCATTTTCCTGGCCAATACCGCCGACTTCGCCGCGATGAACGCCGCCTGGGACGCCTGGGTCGTTGCCGGCAGCGCGCCGGTGCGCTGCACCGTGCAGGCTCAGCTGATGAATCCGAAGTACAAGGTGGAAATCAAAATCATCGCCGCGCTGTAAGCCACGCGCAGACGAAAAAAAACCGCAGACGGCAACGCCTGCGGTTTTTTATTGCCCGCTATCAGGACAGTTTGAGGATCACCATCCCCGTCAACAGCAGCGCCAGGCCAATCCAGCCTTTGGCGTTCAACCGCTGGCCGAACATGATCCAGCCTGCGGCGATGGTGGCGGCGATGCCGAAACCGCCCCACAACGCGTAAGCGATTGACAGATCGATGCCCTTCACCGCCTGCGCCAGGGCGCTGAACGCACCGAGCACCGACAGCAGCGACAGCAATCCCAGCCAAATTTTACGGAAACCGTCCGACATCTTCAGGAAGATGTTGGCGATGATTTCCAGCACGATGGCCAATCCCAGGAACCCAATGTGGTACAACTCAAACTGTTGCATGGTTGTCACCTCGCGGGCTGACCTGTTTTCGCTCTTTGCGGGTACCGGATTTCACCAGCATGATACCGGCGATCAGCGTAGCCAGACCCAGTACCTTCAGCGCCGAAATGGGCTCGTCGAACCACAGCACGCTGAACAGGGTAATGAACAGAATGCCGATGCCTTCCCACAGCGCATAAGCCACGCCCAACGCCACGCGTTTTACCGCTACTGACAGCAACACATAAGACGCGGTGATCATCACGTACATCACGATATGCCCGATCATGCCGCCATTGACACTGGCGTATTTCATCGACAAGGTGCCGATGATTTCGGTCATGATGGCCAAACCTAAAAAGATCCAATAAATCATAATTTTTCTCCCAAACGGCGAATAACGCGCGCCAAGGCATATTTATCCCGATTTATCTCGTCGAACGGCCGCAGTACGGCGCGCAAGACGCAGAGATCCCTGGGGATAAACTGACCCAAACGCAAAAAGAATGTTTGCCCGGCTGAACGGTAGAGCGAAGGCGTAAGCCCGCTACCAGCACCGGTTAAGGGAGAAAGACGCTATAGTTCGCTGCACCAGTGATGCTCACTGGCAAGGATCGCAGACAGGAAGAGTTGGCACGTAGAGGTTCTGAGGGTAGTTCCGTTAATAGTCATCATAATAGTTCTCTATTATCAGCCGCACACCGTGCGATTTGCCCAATATCCTCATAAAAGTAAAATTTTCAACTGAGATATTTTTACCACAGCCAAAATAAGAAAGCAAACTGCCGTTTTCATAAAAAAGCAGAAAAAAACGGGTTAAAAATAAGAAAGTTAATCACGATAAAAATTAAAAAAGGCCCAACGGAGCGTTGAGCCTTGCGGTATTCGCGGGTGCGCAAATAAGCGCCAACCCCAGGCCTGGTGCGGGTTACAACGCGGCGCCGCTGACGGCGCTGCGCGCCAGTTCAGTGATGCGCGCATAGTCGCCTTTTTCGAGCGCGTCCGCCGGCACCAGCCAGGAACCGCCGATGCAAAGCACGCTTTTCAGCGCCAGATAATCGCGGTAATTGTTCGGCGTAATGCCGCCGGTCGGGCAAAAGCGCACCCGCGGGAACGGGCCGCCGATCGCCTGCAGCGCCTTCACGCCGCCGTTGGCTTCCGCCGGGAAGAATTTGAATTCGCGCAGGCCGTAATCCATGCCCAGCATCAGTTCAGATACGGTGCTGATGCCCGGGATCAACGGGATTGACCCCGCCGTCGCCGCCTGCAGCAAGGCTTCGGTCAGCCCCGGGCTGATGGCGAACTGCGCCCCCGCTTCGGTCACCTGCCGCAGTTGCTGCGGGTTGATCACCGTACCGGCGCCAATGATCGCCTCCGGCACCTCTTTGGCGATAGCGCGGATAGACTCCAGCCCGCAGGCGGTGCGCAACGTCACCTCCAATACCCGCACGCCGCCGGCAACCAGCGCTTTCGCCAGCGGCACCGCCTGCTCCAGCTTGTTGATCACGATAACAGGCACCACCGGCCCCGCCGTCAGGATCTGCTCGGCGCTGGTTTTCCAGTTTTTCATCGTTATTTCTCCATTACTCGCGGTTAACAATGGCACGCCCCTGCCACAGGGCTCCGCATGCGCGGACGTCCGGCCGTACCGTAAGTGATGTGGCCCACGCGCAGATCGCAGGCAAAAAAAAGCCGGCAGACAGGCCGCCGGCATTACGTATTATTCGAACTCGTTCCAGGAGCGGCCGTCACGGGTGATCATCGCCACCGAGGCCACCGGCCCCCAGGTGCCCGCCTGATAAGGCTTAGGCGCCTCGTTGTCGGCTTTCCATGCGTCCATGATGGAGTCGACCCACTTCCAGGCTTCTTCCACTTCATCGCGGCGCACGAACAGCGCCTGAATGCCGCGCATGGTCTCCAGCAGCAGGCGCTCGTAGGCGTCCGCCACGTGCTCCTGGTTGAAGGTTTCCGAGAAGCTCAGGTCCAGCTTGGTGGTCTGCAGACGGTGCTTGTGATCCAGCCCCGGCACCTTGTTCAGCACCTGAATTTCGATGCCTTCGTCCGGCTGCAGACGGATGGTCAGCTTGTTCTGCGGCAACTGCTGGTAAGAATCGCTGAACAGGTTCAGCGGCGGGTTTTTGAAGTACACCACCACTTCCGAACATTTGGTCGGCAGACGTTTACCGGTACGCAGGTAGAACGGCACTCCGGCCCACTGCCAGTTGTCGATATCCACGCGGATAGAGACGAAGGTTTCGGTGCTGCTGCTCTTGTTCGCCCCTTCCTCTTCCAGATAACCCGGCACTTTCTTGCCCTGGACGAAGCCGGCGGTGTACTGACCGCGCACGGTGGTTTCCCGGACATTGGTCTGATCGATGCGGCGCAGTGAGCGCAGCACCTTGACCTTCTCGTCGCGGATGCGGTCGGTCGTCAGATCCGCCGGCGGCGACATGGCGATCATGGTCAGGATCTGCAGCAGGTGGTTCTGGATCATGTCGCGCATCTGGCCGGCCTGGTCGAAATAGCCCCAGCGCCCTTCAATGCCCACCTCTTCCGCCACGGTGATCTGCACCGAATCGATGGTGCGGTTATCCCAGTTGGATGCGAACAGCGAGTTGGCAAAACGCAGCGCCAACAGGTTCAGCACCGTCTCTTTGCCGAGGTAGTGGTCGATGCGATAGACCTGGGACTCATTGAAGAACTCCGCCACCTGATCGTTGATCACGCGGGAGGACGCCAGATCGGTGCCCAACGGTTTCTCCATCACCACGCGCGCCGGCTCATGGTTCAGCTTGGCTTCGCCCAGCCCTTTGCAGATGGCGCCAAAGGTGCTTGGCGGCATGGCGAAGTAGTTGATGGTGGTGCGGTGCTTCTGATCCAGCATTTTACCCAATTTGGTAAAGTTCTTGCTGTCGTTGACGTCTAGGTTGCAGAAGTCCAGGCGCGCGCTTAGCGTGGCCCAGAGTTCATCATCCAGTTTTTCCTTCATGAAGGTGCCAAGCGCTTCCTTGACCACTTCGGTATAGGCTTGTTTATCCCACTCCGCGCGGCCGACGCCGATGATCCGCGTATCCGGGTGGATGTGTCCGGCTTTCTCTAACTGGTACAGGGAAGGCAGCAGCTTACGGCGCGCCAAATCACCTTTCGCGCCGAAAATAACCAGGTCACACGCCTGGGCTGTAGAGGTTACCGCCATGTTCATCTCCTCGTTGCAGGATATTTGTAATTTTCTTACATTACTAATGTACTCTGTTTGACTACGGCCAGCAAACCCGGAGCAAAGCAGAAAAAAAGGCCTCAAGATTCCAGTGGAAAGCGCCAATCTACGCCAACGCCCTCACCACGGGCAAAACTGTAATTTTTCGTCTTTTTTGACGCTCTGTTACCATTATGAAAGTTAGACACAGGTCATATTCTGGTGAAAAAACCCTGCATACGCCGTGTCGAGACTGCCAACGGTTACCAGCACGTAGTATATTTTCACTAAACCGGCATTGATTTCTCCTTTGTTTGAAATCGACATACCCTATCGATTCCAGGTTACAGCCGCTCGTTTGGCGTCTGCTTGCACGGCGAACACGGGCGAAATTCGACGCTGTTGCTTGAAAGCCACAGGGATAAAACCATGAGTGACTCTCGTTATATGAATACGCTGGACAAAATCCAGAGCCATCTGGAACGCCTGAGCAAATCTGAAAGGAAAGTCGCCGAGGTGATCCTGGCCTCCCCGCAGACCGCCATTCACTCCAGCATCGCCACGCTGGCGCGCATGGCCGACGTCAGCGAACCTACCGTCAACCGCTTTTGCCGCCGCCTTGATACCAAAGGCTTTCCCGATTTCAAACTGCATCTCGCCCAAAGCCTGGCTAACGGCACGCCCTACGTAAACCGTAACGTTGAGGAAGATGACAGCGTCGATTCCTATACCAGCAAGATCTTCGAATCGGTAATGGCCAGCCTGGATACAGTAAAGGCAAATTTGGATATTGCCGCAATCAATCGTGCGGTTGACCTGCTCACCCAGGCAAAAAAGATCTCTTTCTTCGGGCTGGGCGCCTCCGCGGCGGTGGCGCACGATGCGATGAACAAATTTTTCCGCTTCAACATTCCGGTGGTCTACTTCGATGACATCGTCATGCAGCGCATGAGCTGCATGAACTCCGGCGAAGGCGACGTGGTGGTGCTGATTTCACACACCGGCCGCACCAAGAATCTGGTGGAGATGGCCCACCTGGCGCGGGAGAACGACGCCACGGTGCTGGCTATCACCTCGCGCGACACCCCGCTCGCCCAGGCGGCGACCCTGGCCCTGCTGCTCGACGTGCCCGAAGACACCGACGTTTACATGCCGATGGTGTCGCGGATCGCGCAATTAACGCTCATTGACGTGCTCGCCACCGGATTTACCTTGCGCCGAGGGGCTAAATTCAGAGATAACTTGAAGCGGGTCAAAGAAGCGCTCAAAGAATCGCGCTTTGATAAAGGCGTGGTCATTCCCAACAGTTTTGATTCGTGACCCGACGAAGAAAAAATCGCCGTTCAACAGACATTTGAATGACGGCATCAGAGGCGGTACCCTGTTAACATGCTCATGCGGGTAACCCGGGTGAAATATCAGTGTTGTAAAATTACATTTCACGCCTGGTTTCGTTATCCGACGTTATCGCAACACCAATATTTGCTTCACCAGTCAACGGAGTAATACATGTCCAGACGGCTCAGAAGAACCAAAATCGTTACCACCCTGGGTCCGGCTACAGACCGCGACAATAATCTGGAAAAGATCATTGCCGCCGGCGCCAACGTAGTTCGGCTTAACTTCTCCCACGGCAGCCCGGAAGATCACCAGGCTCGCGCTGACAAAGTGCGCGAAATCGCTGCCAAACTGGGGCGTCACGTCGCTATCCTCGGCGATCTGCAAGGGCCGAAAATTCGCGTTTCCACCTTCAAGGAAGGCAAAATCTTCCTCAACGTGGGCGATAAATTCCTGCTGGACGCCAACCTGTCAAAAGGCGAAGGCGATAAAGAAAAAGTCGGTATCGACTATAAAGGCCTGCCAGCCGACGTGGTGCCGGGCGACGTCCTGCTGCTCGATGACGGCCGCGTTCAGCTGAAAGTGCTCGAAGTTCAGGGCATGAAAGTGTTTACCGAAGTGACCGTCGGCGGCCCGCTGTCCAACAACAAGGGCATCAACAAACTCGGCGGTGGCCTGTCGGCCGAAGCCCTGACCGAAAAAGACAAGGCGGACATCGTGACCGCCGCCAAGATTGGCGTCGACTACCTGGCGGTCTCCTTCCCGCGTACCGGTGAAGATCTGAACTATGCCCGCCGCCTGGCGCGCGATGCGGGCTGCAACGCCAAGATCGTGTCCAAGGTTGAGCGCGCCGAAGCGGTTTGCACCGACGAAGCGATGGACGACATTATTCTGGCCTCCGACGTGGTGATGGTTGCCCGTGGCGACCTGGGCGTCGAAATCGGCGATCCGGAACTGGTCGGCATTCAGAAGAAACTGATCCGCCGCGCCCGCACTCTGAACCGCGCGGTGATCACCGCGACCCAGATGATGGAGTCGATGATCACCAACCCGATGCCGACCCGCGCCGAAGTCATGGACGTGGCGAACGCCGTGCTGGACGGCACCGACGCCGTCATGCTGTCGGCGGAAACCGCCGCTGGCCAATACCCGGCGGAAACCGTAGCGGCGATGGCGCGCGTTTGTCTGGGCGCCGAGAAGATCCCGAGCATCAACGTTTCCAAACACCGCCTGGACGTACAGTTCGACAACATCGAAGAGGCGATAGCCATGTCTTCGATGTATGCCGCCAACCACCTGAAAGGCGTCACCGCGCTGATCGCCATGACCGAATCCGGCCGCACTGCGCTGATGATGTCGCGCATCAGCTCCGGCCTGCCGATCTTCGCCATGTCGCGCCATGAGCACACGCTGAACCTGACTGCGCTGTATCGCGGCGTGACACCGGTGTATTTCGACAGCCACAAAGACGGCGTGATCGCCGCCAATGAAGCGGTCAATCGCCTGCGCGACAAAGGCTTCCTGGTCTCCGGCGATCTGGTGATCGTCACCCAGGGCGACGTGATGGAAACCGTCGGCACCACCAATACCAGCCGTATTCTGCGCGTCGAGTAATCCACACCGCAGACGACATGCCGGCCGGCTCACGTTGGCCGGCATTTTTTTTGCCCCGGTACCGCCATAAACGACGGAGAACACCATGCTCCACCAACGCAATCCCGCAGCGAGCGGTGATGAGTTCGATCTCGATGGCCACGGCCTGACGCAGCTCGACGCGTCACA
Organism: Serratia sp. JKS296; assembly: GCF_900215445.1. Classification (NCBI taxonomy): domain Bacteria; kingdom Pseudomonadati; phylum Pseudomonadota; class Gammaproteobacteria; order Enterobacterales; family Yersiniaceae; genus Serratia; species Serratia sp. JKS296. The sequence goes on along the minus strand of NZ_OCMX01000001.1, from coordinate 2,148,894 downwards.
GTTAGCCGGCCACGCGCTGCGCAAGGTAAGCCTGTATGATAATCAGTTGGCGGCCATCCCCGCCCCCCTCTTCCGGCACCGCAATCTACAGGTGTTGAACATCTCCTGCAATCAGCTCGACCGCCTGCCGCCGGAGATTGGCCAGTTGCAACAGCTTGAGATGTTCGACTTTGGCCACAATCGCGCAAGCGAACTCCCCGAGGAACTGGGGCAGTTGCACCGGTTGAAATACCTCTATCTGAGCGACAACGGCTTTAGCGATCTGCCGCACTCGCTGGCGCAGCTACAGCAGCTGGTTTACCTCAATGCGACCGACAACCGCCTGGCCGTTTTGCCGCTGGCGATACCGAGGCTGGCGGCGTTGCAGGAGCTGCGTTTATACAACAATCGCATCCGCAGCCTGCCCGGCGAAATCGGGCAGCTGCGCGCGCTGCGCGAACTGCATATCATGCAAAATGCCCTGACCGCGCTGCCGGCGGAAATGGCACAGCTCGGTGAGCTGGAGATACTCGACGCGGCCAACAACGCCATCGCCGAACTGCCGGAAGCCTTCTGCCGGCTGCCGCGGTTGAGCGAGCTGAACCTGCGTTTCAATCAGCTGACGCGCCTGCCGAAAAATATCGGTGAGCTGACGGCGCTGAGAAGCCTGGATCTGCGCGCCAACCGCCTGAGCGACCTGCCGGAAAGCCTCGGCGAACTGAGCCGGCTGCGCAAGCTGGATCTGCGCTGGAATGATTTCACCCACACGCCTAAAATCGTCGACATCCTGCGGGCCCGCGGCTGTATGGTGCACATCTGAAGTGACGCCGGCCGGGGTGTAGCCCGACCGGCGTTAGCGGTAGAAAGGATTAACGATACAGATCGTCGCGCGAGTAGGGTTCAATCTCCCCTTCCTTGCGCGTCTTCAGCAGTTTGAGGATCCAGGTGTACTGCTCCGGATTCGGGCCCACCAGGTTTTCCACTTCTTCATTCATACGGCGGGCAATCCGTGGGTCATCAGCGTCGGCCAGATCGTCCATCGGCTCGCGAATATAGATATCCAGCATGCTGGTTTTGCCGTCGTATACCGGGAACAACGGCACGATCGCCGCACGACACACTTTCATCAACCGCCCGACCGCCGGCAAGGTCGCCTTATAGGTGGCAAAGAAGTCGACAAACTCGCTGTGCTCAGCGCCGTGATCCTGATCGGGCAGATAATAACCCCAATACCCCTGCCGAACTGAACTGATAAACGGTTTGATGCCGTCATTGCGCGCGTGCATGCGGCCGCCGAATTTACGACGCACGGCATTCCACAGGTAGTCGATCAGCTGATTGCGCTGGTTGTGGAACATCGCCGCCATCGGTTGGCCGCGCGCGGCCATCAACATCGCCGGCACATCTACCGCCCAGCCATGAGGCACCAGAAAAATCACGTTGCGCCCTTCCGCCCGGATCTTGTCCAACACCTCTTCACCGTGCCAACGCACGCGCTTGAGCACTTTCTCGGGCTTGGTACAGGCCAATTCCGCCATCAGCACCATCGACTGCGGCGCGCAGGCAAACATCTGGTCGATGATGTGCTCACGGTCGCTTTCCGGCAATTCCGGCAAGCAATACAGCAGGTTGATGCGGGCACGACGGCGCGCGCCTTTCGCCAGCTTGCCGGCCAGTTTGCCGACCGCCCCCAGCACCGGATCGCGCAGACGCGCAGGCACCAGCGAAACGCCGGCCATCAGGCCGGTTCCCAACCACACGCCCCAGTAGCGCGGGTATAAAAAGGCTTTTTGAAACTGCGGGATGAACTCTACGTTCGATTTCTTCTCGTTTTGCATGCACATGCTCTTGGCTTAGCGATTCGGCTAATCATAATTGCCAGCACCGATTTTGCAATTAACAACCGCGAACCGCCCAGATAAAACAGCATCGGCCCGCAATCAGGCCGATGAAATTAGCGGCGCCGAAGCGCCGGAAAAAGGGGGACGTTAATCCAGTTGCAGCTGAGGAACCACTTCCTTCACCTGCGCCAGATAATCGCTGCGGTCTTTGCCGCCCAGCCCTTCGGAACGCGGCAGCTTGGCCGTCAGCGGGTTCACCGCCTGTTGGCCGGTCCACAGTTCAAAGTGCAGGTGCGGCCCGGTGGAGCGGCCGGTGTTGCCGGAGAGCGCAATGCGATCGCCGCGTTTCACCTTCTGCCCTGGTTTCACCAGCAGTTTTTTCAGGTGCATATAACGCGTGGTGTACTGGCGGCCGTGGCGGATCGCCACATAGTTGCCCGCTGCGCCGCTGCGCTTGGCGATCACCACTTCACCGTCGCCGACCGCCAGCACCGGCGTGCCGACCGGCATGGCGAAATCGACGCCCTTGTGCGGCGCCACGCGGCCGGTCACCGGGTTCACGCGGCGCGGGTTGAAGTTGGAGGAGATGCGGAACTGCTTCATGGTCGGGAAACGCATGAAGCCGCGCGCCAGGCCAGAGCCCTGGCGATCGTAGAATTTGCCGTCTTCGGCGCGGATCGCATAGTAATCCTTGCCGCCGGTGCGCAGACGCACGCCCAACAGCTGGCTTTGCGATTTCTTACCGTCGAAATGCTCACGCGACATCAGCACGGAGAACTGGTCGCCTTTGCGCAGCTTGCGGAAATCGAGCTGCCACTGCAACGCCTTGATCACCGCATTGATTTCGTTACGGCTCAGCCCGGCGTCGCCGGCGCTGCTGACGAAGCTGCCGTTGACCCGGCCGCTGATCACGTTGTTGCGCCATTCGCCCTGCTGCGCCTCTTTAGACTCTTTGAAGCTATTGCCGACGCGGTCATAGGTGCGGGTTTCGCGGCGCGAAACTTCCCAGGTCAACTGCTGCAGATCGCCCGCATCGTTCACGGTCCACGACAGCTGTTGGCCGATCTTCAGATTACGCAGATCGCGGTTTTGCGAAGCCAGCAAGGTGACATCCGACATATCGATGCCGTACTGCGTCAGAATGCTGCCAAGGGTGTCACCGGTGGAAACCACATATTCATGCACACCGTCGTCGCCGGCATCTTTCTGATCCAGCTCATCCTGCGGGATTTCGTCATCGGGGGTGGGTTGGTCGGCATCTATCGGTTCACTGGCTTCGGGGAGCAATGACCGCATCTGGCTGGATTCTAACTCGACGCTCTTGGCGATGGGGTTGTGTTCTGGGTGGTAAACAAAAGGCCGCCAAACAGCGACGGCCAATGTGACGACTGTCAGCGACCCCAGCATGACGCGGTGGGGCCGTGGCAGGTTGTTATACGCCAGAGCGATAGTTCGGACTATCTGCTGCACTCGATATTATCCTCATAAGCTTTACTTCAGGCAGCTCACGTACTGGTTTGACAGCTGAGCCAGGAATTTCCCGTAGCTGTCCTTCCCCAGCGCGATGCCGGTGCCCAGCGGGTCCAGCGTTCCGGAACGCACTTTGGTACCCTTGGCGACGGCATTGATTACGGCCGGCCTGAATTGTGGCTCAGCAAAAACGCATACCGCTTTCTGCTCAACCAACTGTGTTCGAATTTGGTGTAGGCGCTGTGCTCCAGGCTGAATTTCGGGATTGACGGTGAAATGGCCCAGCGGACTCAAACCGTAGTGTTTCTCAAAGTAGCCGTAAGCATCATGAAAAACAAAATAACCCTTACCTTGCACAGGCGTAAGCATGTTACCAACATTTTTGTCAGTTTGCGTCAGCAGATTCTCGAACTGGCGCAGGTTTGCGTCTAATTTGTCCTTATTTTGCGGCATAAGTTCCAACAATCTGTCGTGAATCGCGATCGCGGTCACTTTTGCTATCTCCGGCGACAGCCAAACGTGCATATTGTACTCGCCGTGATGATGCCCATGATCGTCATCGGCATGGTTATGCGCTTCGCCTGCATGATCATGATCGTCGTCATCTTCGCCTTTCATCAGCAACGGCTTCACCGCCGGCAGTTCGCTGACAGCCAGCTTTCGGGTCGCCGAGATAGGCACCAGCGCCTTGTTCAGGAACGCTTCCATGTCCGGCCCAACCCATAGCACCAGATCAGCGGAACGCAAGCGTTGGATATCCGAAGGACGCAACGCAAAATCGTGCGGCGAAGCGCCGTCCGGCAGCAACACTTCGGTCGGCGTCACGCCGTCGGCGATGGCCGAAGCGATAAAGCCTAATGGGCGAATCGAGGTCACCACCGCAGCGGAAGCGCTGCTCAGCGGGCCGGCCATCAACAGTGCGCTGGCCAACAGCGTACGCTGCAGCCATTTATTTTTCTTTGCCATCATCAGTAATCCCATCGTTTTCATCAACAAGGCGTGATATTATAACATTCGCTTCGTTCTGCAACCTGTAATCTCGAGATGTCTACACTGATAACGCTAAAAAATATCTCCGTCGCCTTCGGCAGCCGCAAGGTGCTGTCGAACATTTCCCTCAGCCTGCAACCCGGCCGTATTCTCACGCTGCTTGGCCCGAACGGCGCGGGCAAATCCACGCTGGTGCGCGTGGTGCTGGGATTGGTCAAACCGACCGCCGGCACGCTGGAGCGTGAGCCCGATCTGCGCATCGGCTATGTGCCGCAAAAGCTGCACCTCGACGCCACCCTGCCGCTGACCGTCAGCCGTTTTATGCGTCTTAAACCTGGCGTAAAGAAAGCCGACATTCTGCCGGCGCTCAAGCGCGTGCACGCCGCCCACCTGCTCGACCAGCCAATGCAAAAGCTCTCCGGCGGTGAAAACCAACGCGTGCTGCTGGCGCGAGCGCTGCTGAACAAACCGCAGCTGCTGGTGCTGGACGAACCCACGCAAGGGGTGGACGTCAACGGCCAGCTGGCGCTGTACGATCTGATCGATCAGCTGCGTAAAGAGCTGGGCTGCGCCGTGCTGATGGTGTCGCACGATCTGCATCTGGTGATGGCGAAAACCGACGAGGTACTGTGCCTCAATCAGCACATCTGCTGCTCCGGCGCGCCGGAGGTGGTGTCGATGCATCCTGAATTCATCGCCATGTTCGGCAACCGCGGCGCAGAGCAACTGGCGGTGTATCGCCACCATCACAATCACCGCCACGATCTGCAGGGAAGAATTGTCTTGAAGAAAACCGGGAGCCGCGAAGCATGATTGAACTGTTACTTCCCGGCTGGCTGGCCGGCGTGTTGTTGGCTAGCGCCGCCGGGCCGCTGGGTTCCTTCGTGGTCTGGCGCCGCATGTCCTACTTCGGCGACACCCTGGCGCACGCCTCGCTGCTCGGCGTCGCCTTTGGTCTGCTGCTGGACATCAATCCCTTCTATGCGGTGATCGCCATTACGCTGCTGTTGGCTTTGGCCCTGGTGTGGCTGGAACGTCGCCCGCAGCTCTCGGTGGATACGCTGCTCGGCATTCTGGCCCACAGCGCCCTGTCGCTGGGGCTGGTGGTGGTGGCGTTGATGTCCAACGTGCGGGTCGATCTGATGGCCTACCTGTTCGGCGATCTGCTGTCGGTCACGCTGAGCGACATCGTGATGATCGCCGGCGGCGTCGCCGTGGTGCTGTTGGTGCTGTGGTGGCAATGGCGCGATCTGCTGTCGATGACCATCAGCCCGGAGCTGGCGCACGTCGATGGCGTCAATTTGGCGCGGGCGCGCACCGTGTTGATGCTGGTCACCGCGTTGACCATCGGCCTGGCGATGAAATTCGTCGGCGCGCTGATCATCACCTCGCTGCTGATCATCCCTGCAGCCACCGCCCGCCGCTTCGCGCGCACGCCGGAACAGATGGCCGGCGTCGCGGTGCTGCTCGGGATGGTGGCCGTCACCGGCGGCCTGACCTTCTCGGCGTTTTACGATACGCCGGCCGGCCCTTCGGTAGTGCTGAGCGCCGCCGTGCTGTTCACGCTGAGCCTGTTCAAAAAACAGCAGGCTTGATTAAAGCCGGGATATGACAAGGGCCGCATCTGCGGCCCTTTCTTATTGGCGGATTAAAAATTTACTCTTCGCGTTCGAGACCAAAGTGCCGGTAGGCATGCTGCGTCGCCAGGCGGCCGCGCGGCGTGCGCTGGATAAAGCCCTGCTGGATCAGGAACGGTTCAATCACGTCTTCGATGGTTTCGCGCTCTTCACCGATCGCCGCCGCCAAGTTGTCCAACCCGACCGGGCCGCCGGTAAACTTGTCGATAATCGCCAGCAGCAGTTTGCGATCCATATAGTCGAAGCCTTCGGCATCGACGTTGAGCATATCAAGCGCCTGCGCCGCCACCGAACCGCTGATCACGCCGTTGGCGCGCACTTCAGCGAAATCACGCACCCGGCGCAACAGGCGGTTGGCGATACGCGGCGTGCCGCGCGCGCGGCGGGCCACTTCATGGGCGCCCTCGTCGGACAGCTCCAGCCCCAGGCACCCGGCGCTGCGCGAGACGATGTGCTGCAGATCCGCCACCTGATAAAACTCCAGCCGCTGGACAATGCCGAAGCGATCGCGTAACGGCGAGGTCAGCGAACCGGCACGGGTGGTGGCTCCCACCAACGTGAACGGCGGCAGATCGAGCTTAATCGAACGCGCCGCCGGCCCTTCACCGATCATGATATCCAGCTGATAGTCTTCCATCGCCGGATACAATACTTCTTCCACCACCGGTGACAAACGGTGAATTTCGTCGATGAACAACACGTCGTGCGGTTCGAGGTTGGTCAGCATCGCCGCCAGATCGCCCGCCTTCTCCAGCACCGGGCCGGAAGTGGTGCGCAGATTCACGCCCATTTCGTTGGCCACGATGTTGGCCAGGGTGGTTTTCCCCAGCCCCGGCGGGCCGAAGATCAGCAGGTGGTCGAGCGCGTCGCCGCGCTGCTTGGCCGCCTGGATGAAGATCTCCATCTGCTCGCGTACGTGCGGCTGACCCACGTATTCGGTCAGCAGCTTGGGACGAATGGCGCGATCGAGGACTTCTTCCTCATTGATCGGTTCGGCGGAGATCAGGCGATCGGCTTCAATCATTATCTACCTCTTAGCGGCCTTACAAAGCAGCGCGCAACGCGTCACGGATCAGGGTCTCGCAGTCGGCACCCGGCTTGGCAATTTTGCTGACCATGCGGCTGGCTTCCTGCGGCTTATAGCCCAGCGCTACCAGCGCCGAGACCGCTTCGGCCTCCGCGTCAGCCTCAGGCGCTTTCTCCGCGGCGGACGGCAGGCTGATCTCGCTGCTGCTGTTGAACAGATCGCCGTTCAGCCCTTTGAAGCGGTCTTTCATCTCGACCACCAGGCGCTCGGCGGTTTTCTTGCCTACGCCCGGCAGCTTGACCAGCGCGGTGATCTCTTCGCGCTCCACCGCGCTGACGAACTGCTGCGCGGACATGCCTGACAGGATGGCGAGCGCCAGTTTCGGCCCGACGCCGTTGACCTTGATCAGCTCGCGGAACAGCGCGCGCTCCTGCTTATCGTTGAAACCGTACAGCAGCTGCGCATCTTCACGCACCACGAAGTGGGTAAACACGATGGCCTCTTGCCCCAGTTCCGGCAGCTCGTAAAAGCAGGTCATCGGCATGTGCACTTCATAACCCACACCGTTCGCCTCCAGTAACACCAGCGGCGGCTGCTTTTCCAGAATATTTCCTCTGAGACGACCTATCATTTACCCTCCTGCAGAATGACCGGGCATGGCGCCCTGCCATGCCGTTGCTGGTAAAGCTTATAACATAAAAAAGGCTGGATGAATATCCAGCCTGAGCAATCATCGCTTCGCGTCAGCGCAAACGCCCGCGCGCCAGGTTCAACCGCCCTTCGCTCATCCGCAGCACGTTCTGGCTGAGATGGCAATGGGTGATGGCGATGGCCAGGGCATCCGCGGCATCCGCCTGCGGGTTGGCCGAGAGTTTGAGCAGCGAACGCACCATGTGCTGCACCTGCGCCTTTTCGGCTGCGCCGGTGCCGACCACGGTTTGTTTGACTTGCCGCGCCGCATATTCGAACACTTCCAGATTCTGATTCACCGCCGCGACAATCGCAACGCCGCGCGCCTGACCGAGCTTGAGCGCCGAATCCGGGTTCTTGGCCATAAATACCTGTTCGATGGCGAAGAAATCGGGCTGAAACTGGGTGATGATCTCGCTGACGCCGGCGTAAATCAGCTTCAGCCGCGTCGGCATGTCGTCCACCACCGTACGGATGCAGCCGCTGGCGATATAGCTCAACTGACGCCCCTGCTGGCGAATAAGGCCATAGCCGGTGACGCGCGAGCCGGGATCGATACCGAGTATGATCGCCATATCTACATCCACCTTGCATGCACGGCGCCGCCGAACGGCGGCGCCCGTTTTACCGGATTACAGCGTCGCCGCCACTTCGTCGGAGATTTCACCGTTATGGTAAACTTCCTGCACGTCGTCGCAGTCTTCCAGCATATCGATCAGGCGCAGCAGCTTAGGCGCGGTTTCCGCGTCCATGTCGGCCTTGGTCGATGGGATCATCGACACTTCCGCCGCTTCAGCTTCGAAGCCCGCCGCGGTCAGCGCGTCTTTCACCGCGCCCAGGCTTTCCCAGGCGGTGAACACGTCGATGGCGCCATCGTCATAGGTCACGATGTCTTCCGCACCGGCTTCCAGCGCCGCTTCCATTACGCTGTCTTCATCCAGGCCCGGTGCGTAGGTGATCACGCCCTTCTTGGTGAACAGATAAGCCACGGAACCGTCGGTACCCAGGTTACCGCCGCATTTGGTAAAGGCGTGACGCACTTCCGCCACGGTGCGGTTGCGGTTGTCGCTCAGGCATTCGATCATGACGGCGGTGCCGCCAGGGCCGTAACCTTCATAGATGATGGTTTCCATATTGGTATCATCATCGCCGCCCACGCCGCGCGCGATCGCGCGGTTCATGGTGTCGCGCGTCATGTTGTTCGACAGCGCCTTGTCCATCGCCGCGCGCAGACGCGGGTTGGAATCCGGATCGCCGCCGCCCAGCTTCGCGGCGGTGACCAGCTCACGAATAATCTTGGTGAAAATTTTACCGCGCTTGGCGTCCTGCGCCGCTTTACGGTGCTTTGTGTTGGCCCACTTACTATGACCTGCCATAAAAAATCTCCGAAAAAAACTACTGGACTGAATTGATCACGAACTCTTCAATCGCCTGCTGATTGCTCCACGACTTGGTCAACTTCACGGCCTCGGCCGCCTCAAGCCATTGGTAAGCGTGATGCTCGGTAATTACCGGATCGCGCTCCTCGGGCAACGCCAGACAGAACCAGTGCTCTTTATTGCGCGTGGTTCCCGGCGCATAGCGATGTCGCAAATGGACAAAGAGTTCAAACTCCACGCAGCGCTGGCAATCGAACAACGGCAGGTGCTCTGCTTCGATATCGATGCCCACTTCTTCCATGACCTCACGCCGTGCGGCATGCGGCGGCGACTCATCCTGTTCCAGGCTGCCGGTGACCGACTGCCAGAACTCGGTATCGTCGCGCCGCTGTAACATCAGCACCCGACCACTGGATTTCGCGTAAATCACTACCAGGATAGATTCAGGGCGCTTGTAACTCATCACTCGCTCTCTTGTTCCGCACCGACTTTCTTTACCACACTGATCGCCAGCTCCTGCAGCGACGCCGGGTTGGCGAAGCTCGGTGCGTCGGTCATCAGACAGGCCGCCGCGGTGGTTTTCGGGAAAGCGATGACGTCGCGGATGTTGTCGGTGCCGGTCAGCAGCATCACCAGACGATCCAGGCCGAAGGCCAGGCCGGCGTGCGGCGGCGTGCCGTACTTCAGCGCGTCCAGCAGGAAGCCGAACTTCTCGCGCTGTTCATGTTCGTCGATGCCCAGAATGCTGAATACCGTCTGCTGCATTTCGCTGCGGTGAATACGCACCGAACCGCCGCCCACTTCGTAACCGTTGATCACCATGTCATAAGCGTTGGCGATAGCGTTGACCGGCGCGGCGGCCAGCTCTTCCGGGCTCATGTCGCGCGGCGAGGTGAACGGGTGGTGCATCGCCGCCAGGCCGCCCTCTTCGTCTTCTTCGAACATCGGGAAGTCGACCACCCACAGCGGCGCCCAGCTGTCGAGTTGGGTCAGCCCCAGATCGCGTCCCAGCTTCAGGCGCAGCGCGCCCATCGCATCGGTGACAATCTTGAAACTGTCTGCGCCGAAGAACAGGATGTCGCCGGTCTGCGCGTCGGTGCGCGCCAGGACAGCTTCCAGCACTTCCGCGCTGAGGAATTTGGCGATCGGGCTCTGCACGCCTTCCATGCCGGCGGCGCGGTCGTTGACCTTCAGCCAGGCCAGGCCTTTGGCGCCGTAGATGTTGACGAAAGCGCCGTACTCATCGATCTGCTTGCGGGTCAGCTGTGCGCCGCCCGGTACGCGGATCGCCGCCACGCGGCCTTTGGCGTCGTTGGCCGGGCCGGAGAACACTTTGAACTCGACGTCCTTGACCAGGTCGGCCACGTCCACCAGCTCCAGCGGGTTACGCAGGTCCGGCTTGTCGGAACCAAAGCGACGCATCGCTTCGGCGAAGGTCATGACCGGGAAATCGCCCAGATCCACGCCCTTCACGTCCAGCCACAGTTCACGCGCCAGTTTCTCCATCACTTCACGCACCTGCTCGGCGGTCATGAAGGAGGTTTCGACGTCGATCTGGGTGAATTCAGGCTGACGATCCGCACGCAGATCTTCATCGCGGAAGCATTTGACGATCTGGTAGTAACGATCGAAGCCGGACATCATCAGCAGCTGTTTAAACAGCTGCGGAGACTGCGGCAGCGCGTAGAATTTGCCCTTGTGCACGCGGCTCGGCACCAGGTAATCGCGGGCGCCTTCCGGCGTCGCCTTGGTCAGCATCGGCGTTTCGATGTCGAGGAAGCCGTGGCTGTCCATGAAGCGACGCACGAAGCTGGTGATTTTGGCGCGAGTCTTCAGACGCTCGGCCATTTCCGGGCGACGCAGATCGAGGTAACGGTATTTCAGGCGCGCTTCTTCGCTGTTGACCTGGTTGGAGTCCAGCGGCAGCGGCTCGGAGCGGTTGATGATCTCAAGCGCGTGGGCAAACACTTCCACTTCGCCGGTGGCCATATCTTTATTGATCTGGCTGTCCGGACGCGCACGCACGGTGCCGACGATCTGGATGCAGAACTCATTGCGCAGGTCGTAGGCCTTGTCGAACGCCACTTTCTGGTCCGGATCGAAGAACACCTGCACGATGCCTTCGCGGTCGCGCATATCAATAAAGATCAGGCCGCCCAGATCGCGACGACGATTGACCCAACCACACAGAGTGACTTCCTGGCCCACGTGGGACAGATTCAACTGCCCGCAATATTCAGTACGCATACGCTATCCTTTTACACAGCCGATGCCGCGCCGGGCTACTGCGCCCCTGTCGCGCGGCTGTTATCTGATAAATTCTACTTGTTACCCGGTTTAAAATCCGTCGCATACCAGCCGGTGCCCTTAAGCTGGAAGCCGGAGGATGAGATCAACTTGGTCAACGCGGGCTGCCCACACGCCGGGCAGTCTGCCAGCGGCGCATCGGAAAATTTTTGCAATTTCTCTAACCGATGGTTGCAAGCACCACATGCATATTCATAAATCGGCATAGGTCGTTGGATTAAAGAGTGTTGAAAAAAGGGAGTCATTATAAAGGAAATTCATCCGCCCGATAAGTGCGAACACAGCATTGTTACTGCACTAAATGGCGCGTTTTTGTCCGAATCAACACATCGGTTAACAAATTTCCCATTAACCTGCGACAGTTTTTTCACGTAGCCTGATTCTCCCCCGGTTTTGCGCCGAACGCAGCTCGTCCGACGCGCCGAACAGTTTTTATCCACTTCGCAACGAGATGAAATCCATGCTGAAACTTGACGCCCAAACCACCGCTCTGGTGCTGATCGATTTGCAAAACGGTATTCTGCCCTACGCCGGCGGCCCGCACGGCGCCGACCAGGTGGTGGCGAACGCCGCCCTGCTGGCCGCGCGTTTTCGCATGCTGGGCGCGCCGGTGCTGTTGGTGCGCGTCGGTTGGTCAGACTCCTTCGCCGAGGCGCTGAAACAACCGGTGGATAAACCGGCTCCCGCGCCCGCCGGCGGTTTGCCGGCCACCTGGTGGGAGTTCCCCGCGCCGCTGGCGGTCTGCGATAACGATATTTTGATCACCAAGCGCCAATGGGGCGCCTTCTACGGCACCGATCTGGACTTGCAGCTGCGCCGTCGCGGCATCAAATCCGTAGTCTTGGGCGGCATATCCACCAATATCGGCGTGGAGTCCACCGCCCGCGCCGCCTGGGAACACGGCTATGAGCTGGTGATCGCCGAAGACGTCTGCAGCGCGCAGAACGCGGAAATGCACCGTTTCGCGTTCGAACACATCTTCCCGCGTTTGGCGCGGGTGCGCGACACCGGCGAAATTCTTGCCGCGCTCGACCGGTAACGTTAAGTTGTAGCCTGACAAACCAAGCACAAGTAAAGGAAGACGACGCCGTGATCTACATCGGACTGCCGCAGTGGCAACATGCAGCCTGGAACCGTATCGGGCTGCGTGATTTGGCGGATTACAGCCGCTACTTCAACTGCGTGGAAGGCAACACCACCTTCTACGCGCTGCCGAAACTGGACATCGTGCAGCGCTGGCGCGACATGACCGGCGACGATTTTCGCTTCTGCTTCAAATTCCCGTCGGACATCAGCCACAAGGCCGCCCTGCGCAACTGCGCCGCCGAGCTGCAGGCGTTTTACCACTGTCTGAGCCCGGTGCATCAGCGCATCGGCCAGTTGTGGCTGCAGCTGCCCGCCGCCTTCGGCCCCGATGAGCTGCCGCGCATGTGGCAGTTCTTCGAAAGCCTGCCGCAGGAATTCACCTACGGCGTAGAAGTGCGTCATCCGTCGTTTTTCGCCAAGGGCGAGGAAGAGCGCGCGTTGAATCAGGGGTTGCACCAGCGCGGCATCAATCGGGTGATCCTCGACAGCCGCCCGGTGCATCACGCCGCCCCCAACACCGCTGCCGTACGCGATGCCCAGCAGAAAAAACCGAAGCTGCCGGTACACGCGCTGGTCACCGCCGACCAACCGTTGGTGCGCTTTATCGGCGGTGACCAGTTGGCCGATAACCTGCGCTGGTTCGAAGCCTGGCAGCAAAAACTGCCGCAGTGGCAGCAACAGCATCAGCCCTATCTGTTTATTCATACGCCGGACAACGGCGATTCGCCCCAGCAGGCGCAAAAAATTTGGCAGCAGTTGCGCCTGGCGATCCCTGATTTGCCTGCGCCGCCAGACTGGCCAGAACAAGATGCACTGTTTTGACCTATTAATCTGACCAATAACATCAAATATTTCCCCGCGACAGTGAATACAATGACGGCTATGATGCTGACTGCCAGTTTTGGTTAGGGAACGGAGTTAAAAATGGTAAGCGCGCTTTATGTGGTGCTCGGCGCATTGTTGTTGATCAAACTCTCTTATGACGTAGTCAGATTAAGGATGCAGTACCGCGTAGCCTACGGCGACGGCGGTTTCTACGAATTGCAGACCGCCATACGCGTGCATGGCAACGCCGTTGAATACATTCCTATCGCTGCCGTATTGCTGGTGATCATGGAAATGAACGGTGCGGAAATCTGGATGATTCACCTCTGCGGCCTGATGCTGATGGCCGGGCGGCTGGTGCATTACTACGGTTTACGCAACCGTGAGGTTCGCTGGCGCCGTTCCGGCATGGCCGCGACCTATATCTCTTTGTTGTTGATGGTTCTGGCAAATATCTTCTATCTGCCTTGGGATCTGATTTTCAGCCTGCACTGATCCCGTTTTATCATCAGGCGGCCGTGCCGCCTGCTTCCGCTCCGCTTTTTTGCGCTTTTCTGTTAGACTACGCAGCTTCGAATTCTGAACTGATTTGCCGCTATGCCAAACCGCGATACCCTTTTCTCCGCTCCCATCGCCAAATTGGGCGACTGGACCTTCGACGAACGCGTCGCCGAAGTGTTCCCCGACATGATCCAACGCTCGGTTCCCGGCTATTCCAACATCATCTCGATGATCGGCATGCTGGCCGAACGCTTTGTGCAACCCGACAGCCGGGTGTATGACTTGGGCTGCTCACTGGGCGCAGCGACGCTGTCAATGCGGCGAAATATCAAGGTGCCCGGCTGCACTATCATCGCCGTCGACAATTCGCCGGCGATGGTGGAACGTTGCCGCCGCCATATTGACGCCTTCCGCGCCGACACGCCGGTTGACGTCATCGAAGCCGACATTCGCGACATCGACATCGAGAACGCCTCGATGGTGGTGCTGAACTTTACGCTGCAGTTCCTCGAACCGGCCGATCGCCTGCGCCTGCTGGAGAAAATCTATCGTGGCCTGCGCCCGGGCGGTGCGCTGGTGTTGTCGGAAAAATTCAGCTTTGAAGACGCCGAAGTCGGCGAGCTGCTGTTCAACATGCACCACGATTTCAAACGCGCCAACGGATACAGCGAGCTGGAGATCAGCCAAAAACGCAGCATGCTGGAAAACGTGATGCTGACCGATTCAGTGGAAGCGCACAAAGCGCGTCTGCAACAGGCCGGATTCGAGCATGCTGAGGTGTGGTTCCAGTGCTTCAACTTCGGTTCACTGATCGCCCTGAAAGCGGGGGATGCGCAATGATCGAATTCGGTGATTTCTATCAGCGCATTGCCAAGAGCCCTCTCAGCCACTGGCTGGATACGCTGCCCGCACAGCTGAGCGCCTGGCAACGCGAATCGCTGCACGGCAAATTCAAGCAGTGGTTCAACTCGGTGGAACATTTGCCGATGCTGACCCCCACCCGTCTCGATCTGCTGCACGGCGTGCGCGCTGAGATGGAGCCCGGCCTGTCGCCGGGCCAGCTTGAAGGCGTCGAGAAAATGCTGCGCACCCTGATGCCGTGGCGTAAAGGGCCGTTCTCGCTGTATGGCATCGATATCGATACCGAATGGCATTCCGACTGGAAATGGGATCGCGTGCTGCCGCACATTTCTCCGCTGGCCGGACGCACCATTCTCGATGTCGGCTGCGGCAGCGGCTATCACCTGTGGCGCATGATCGGCGCCGGCGCACATCTCGCCGTAGGCATCGATCCGATGCAACTGTTCCTGTGCCAGTTCGAAGCGGTGCGCAAGCTGTTGGGCGGCGATCAGCGCGCCCACCTGCTGCCGCTCGGCATCGAGCAATTGCCGGATTTGGCGGCGTTCGACACCGTGTTCTCAATGGGGGTGCTGTATCACCGCCGCTCGCCGCTCGATCATCTGTATCAACTGAAAAATCAGCTGGTAGCTGAAGGCGAACTGGTGCTGGAAACGCTGGTGGTGGAAGGCGATCGCCACCAGGTGCTGGTGCCGGGCGATCGTTATGCGCAGATGCGCAACGTGTATTTCATTCCTTCCGCCGAGGCGCTGAAATGCTGGCTGGAGAAGTGCGGTTTCGTCGACGTGAAGATTGCCGATATGTGCGTCACCAGTCTCGAAGAGCAGCGCCGCACCGACTGGATGACCAGCGAATCACTGGCCGAATTCCTCGATCCGAACGATCGCAGCAAAACGGTGGAAGGCTATCCGGCGCCCCTGCGCGCCGTGCTGACTGCAAAAAAACCCTAGCGCTCGCTTAATCGGGCCGGCCTGCGCCGGCCCCCAGTTACCCGTTGCTGGCATCGACAATCCGCAACTCATAGACCATCGTCGCGTTCGGCGGGATCTGCGGCGCATAGCCCGTTTCACCGTACGCCAACGCCGGCGGCACCACCATCGTCAGCGAACCGTGATTTTTCAGATGACCGATCGCCTCGCGGAACAACGGCGGATAGGCGGAGAGCGGCTGAGACATCACCTTTCCACTGCGATCCATATCCTGAATCACGCTGCCGTCGGTTAAGCTCTCTTTCACCACGATGTCTACCCGCGCGTTTTCCGCAATGGTTTCATCACCCGTATAATCGATGCGATACCAGAAGCCGGAAGGCGATTTCTGCGTGCCCTTCTTCTTTTTGAACTCGGCAACGAACGCCTCACCCTTGCTGGTCTGCGTCTTCGCCGCCTGGTTTCTGGCGTCACTCACCGCTTTTTCCGACTCCGCCAGCGCGCGGGTCAGCTGCGCATCGCTCAACTGGTAATGGCCGTTGAAGGTATCGATCACGCCGGCCAGCAACATGGTTTTATCGGGTGTGATGCCCCAATTTTTACGCTCAGCCAGCATCGTTTGGATATCGCGCCCCAAGGCGACGCCGGCAGCATAGCTCTGTTGCTCCGGTTTTTTCTTCAGCGTTTTCACTTCCGGCAACCATTTGGCCCGCGATCTCAGCCCGCTCAGTTCGTCTTGCAAAGCTTGCTGAGCCTGATGGGCGGCAGCCAGCTCCGCTGCCGTTTTATCCGCCCGTTGCGTCGCTTCATCCCTCTTCTGCGCTACCTGCGCGCTTTCCGCCGTCACCGCCGCCAGACGTTGTTCCAGCATTTTGGCCTGCTCGGTTTGCGCTTTGTTTTTTTCCTGCAGTTGCGCCAACTGCCGCTGCAGTTCCTCCGTCGCTTTGGCGGCTTCTATCGCCTGCTTTGCCAACGACGCCTGCAGGCTTTTCTCTTGTTGCTCGGCCTGCCGACGTTGGTCATCACGCTCTTTCTGCAGCTGCGCCAGCCGCTGTTGAAGCTCGCCCACCGCCTTGGCGGCTTCGGCTTTTTGTTGTTCCAGCGCCGTCTTCAGGCTTTTCTCTTGTTGCCCCTCCTGCTGTCGTTGGACGCCCTGTTCTTTCTGCAGCTGCGCCAGCTGCCGCTGCAGTTCATCCGTCAACTTGGCGGCCTCGACCTTTTGTCGTTCCAGCTCAGCGGCGGCCGCTTTTTTGTCCTGCTCATAACGCTGACGCGCTTTATCATTGGCGGTTTGCGCCGCCGCCAGCTTCTCCTCCCAAACCTGCTGCCGAACGTTTTCCGCCTGTTTGGGCAAGGCCGCCAGCCGTTGTTCCAGCAAGGCAATGCGCCGATCTCGCTCCGCGGTTTGTTGCTTTTGCCGCGCTAACGCGGCTTGCGCCTCGGCGATCTGCGCCTGAGCCTTGCGCTCCTGCGGCGTCAGGTTCAGCGCCTGTCGCACGCCGCTGGCGAAGTCGCTCAACGCGCTCAGATCGGGAGCCGGTGCCGGTTTATCGGCAACCGTCAGGGATGACGCAACGCGCAGCGCGGTCAGCTCCTGCTGCAGTGATTGAATAGCGGCTTGCTGTTGTTCCAATCGAGTCTCTTTCTCACGCAGCGCCTTTTGCAACTGCGTCAGTTGCTTTCTCTGCGCAGCCGTTTCACGAAGTTGAACCGGCCGGGACGCCGGCTTTTGGATTTCCCGGGGCGGGGTAACCGCGACGTCAGCCGCCGGTGCATCCTGTTGCTGGTAGCGCTCGGCAAACTGCAATAATGCAGGCACATCGTCATCCGCCACGGCCAGCGTTGGCGCAAGCGCCAGCGATATCATCAGGCTCAGCAGTGCCTTTCTCGCACGAGGGATCATTGGGCGCGTTCTCCGCGCTCAGCCAGACCGGTCATCATGGCAGAACTGATGTCTGCGCAGAGACGGCTGGTGCGATAACGATACAGCGCATCGACGGTTTCCTGCGTGCCCGTATTGATCCGCTGGCGCACGCCGGCATACTGCGCCGCACCGCTCATCAAGGTATCGAACTCGCGTTTGAATTTCTGATATTTCTCGTTATCCATGCCGCGCATGGCATCCAGTTCGCGTTGGCACTGCTGCATGCGCTCGGCCTCACGCTGCCGCTTATCCTGCTCCGCAACTTCTTCTGCGCTGGGCGGCTTACTCAATGTAGAAACGGGCCGCTTGGCGGTCTGGCAGCCGGTCAGGGCCAACGTCAGTAAAAGCGCAGCGGTCCAACAGTGTGCCGTTCGGGTCATTATCATTATCTCCTTGTTAAGTCCGCCGCCAACGCGCTCTGCAGTCGAGCTGACGGCTCTCCTCATTGATGCTGTGATGTTTCGGCCATCAGCCAAGCCGTGTTCGGACATGAAAATGCAGACGCAGCATTGAGAGGCATGGCGCCAATAATTCACTGCATCAATGCATATCAAAAAATCATTTAATATTGTGATATTTAAAGGATTTTAATTCACAAACTTATCAGCAGGGCATGACGATCGCAAGAAGAGATGGGGGGTTGGTCGACCGAGATACCGCGTTGAAACGGCTAATGGTCTTTACAAAACATAAAAAAAGCCCCGGCAAAACGCCGGGGCCTGGTACTTGCGTGATCGCCGAGGACTCAGTGACACGCAAAGGGGTCTTACGGCCCGGAAACCGGTTGTCAAACGCGGCTAACTGCGTGTTTATGCGCTTTGCGCCAGAGGATCAACCAAGGCCAGCGCGTTTTTCATCGCCTCCACCATTTCGCCATCCACGCAATAATGGCTAAATTCGTCAAACTCGTTATCGGAGCACATGGTGACGCCCGCCTTGCGATAACGCATGGTCGACGGCACCAGATGGCCGGAAGAGCTGTGCAGTTCATGCAGGCCGATATCGACAAACTTATGCAGATTGCTGAGGCGCACACCGGCCCCCGCCATGATCACCGGGCCTTGGCTGGCCTGGCGCAAATCGCGCAGCAACGGCAGGCCAAGTTCGGCGCTCTGCTGCTGGCCGGAGGTCAGAATGCGCGCCACACCCAGCTCGGTCAGTTGCTCCAGCGCCACCATCGGATTCTGGCACATATCGAACGCGCGATGGAACGTCACCGCCATGCCTTCGCACAGCCTCATCACTTCGCGCATGCGCGGCAGATCGATGTGCCCTTCGTCGTCCAGCATGCCAACCACCACACCGGGGAACCCCATCTCGCGAATTTGGCGGATGTCTTGTTTGATCACTTCGAAATCCACCGCGCCGTAACAGAAATCGCCACCGCGCGGGCGAACGATCGGATGCACCGGGATCGAAACCCGCTCACGCGCCAGACGCAGCGTGCCATAACTCGGCGTCAATCCCCCTTCGCTCTGGCTGGCGCACAACTCGATGCGATCGGCGCCCGCCCGTTCGGCCGTCAGCGCACAGTCGACGCTAAAGCAACAAACTTCCAGTTTTATCATTGTCACCCCCAGATAACGGCCAACATACGGCGGCAATTGTTCATTTCTTCATTTCTCACGTAGGCTCATGCATAGGCATAAACCGGCTCAGGGTTATCACTATGGCATTCAATTTTGATCAATGGGTAGACCGCAGTCACAGTGACAGCGTTAAGTGGGATAAATATCGCGGCAGCGACATCATCCCGCTTTGGGTCGCCGACAGCGATTTCACCTCACCGCCGGCGGTGATCGAAGCCTTGCAGCGCCGCGTAGCACACGGCGTATTCGGCTACACCCACCCATCCCCTGATCTTATTGAGGTTTTTACCCGCCGCATGGTAGAGCGCTACGATTGGCACATCAAGCCTGAATGGATCATTTTCCTGCCTGGCCTGGTGTGCGGCCTGAACCTGTGCGTGCGAGCCTGCACCGAAGAACATCAGAGCACGCTGGCCCCCTCGCTCATTTATCCGCCGTTTCGCAAAGCGGCCAAATTCGCCGGGCGTAAACACCTTTCGGTATCGCTAACAGCGGTCAACCAGCGTTGGGGGCTGGATTTTTCCTCGATGCATGATCGGCTCAACGGCAACGAAAAACTCCTGTTGCTGTGCAACCCGCAGAACCCCGGTGGCACCGTGTATCGCCGAGAGGAGCTGTTGCAGCACCACCGGTTCGCTCGCGAACACGATTTAATCGTCTGTTCGGATGAAATTCACTGCGAACTGCTGCTTGAGCCCGGCGCGCGCCATATCCCCTTCGCCACCCTGAATGAAGACGCGGCCCAACGCAGCGTGACGCTGATGTCACCGTCAAAGACGTTTAATCTCGCCGGGCTCGGCGCCTCGATGGCGATCGTCCCTAATGAGGCGCTGCGACAAAAGCTGAAACGCGCGCGCAGCGGCATCGTGCCGGAGGTCAATCTGCTGGCGCTGGTCGCCGCCCAGGCGGCCTATCAATACGGGCAACCCTGGCTGGACGAGCAGTTGATTTATCTGCGCGCCAATCGCGATCGGGTGACAGAACGCATCAACGCCATGCCGGGATTGAAGTTGTTGCCGATTGAAGCCACCTATTTGGCCTGGATCGACTGCGGCGCGTTGCCGGTGGACAATCCGCATCAGTTCTTCGAGCGCGCGGGCGTTGGATTAAGCGCCGGTTTGGATTTCGGCGATCGGCGCTTTGTGCGGCTTAACTTTGGTTGCCGATGGGCCCTGCTCGATGAAGCGCTCGATCGCATGGCGCGAGCCTGTGCGGCGCTGCCTGGCTAACCTTGTTCGCTGGCGACGATGTCTCGAATGGAATACGGATGAAACTTGATCGTGACCGTTCCGTCGGTGATGGCCAGCGTCGGGTTCGGTAGCCGCTCGCCCTCGCCTTTTGGCGAGCTTTGCTTCAGCTTGATCCCCGGCGCCAACAATGCCTCATCGGCAAGGTGGCTCAACGCCCGAGCGTACAGCGTCTGAGGATCGCCACTGAGCACTAATTCGACGTGTTCCCAGCCTTCGTGCGGATAGCGCTTCTCCCCAGGATACGGCAGCTCGATGCAGTCTATCCGCCACGGCCCTACGGCCAGCGGCTGAGACAAATCGAACAGACAGATAGGCCGCCCGTTGATCATCGATTCGGATAGCAGTGTCCCGCACTGCATCAGCCCCTGGCGCCAACGTTCAGCGGTGGCATTCTGGTGACAGCGCAGGGAGATGTGATCGGCGGTGAACGCGGCCAGATCAAGCCGCAATTTGGCGGCAAATTGATACAGCGCCTGCTCGAAACGCGGCAAATCGAGCGTCAGATCGTCAAGCTCGGCAACGGTCTGCAAGGGAGTGGTCATAGAAACCTCAAAACAACGGAGCGCAAAGTTAAACGCCGTAATTTACACGGTGGCGGCAGCGCTCGCCACCGTGGCGACGTTTTTCGGCGGCGGTTCAGAATGATTTTTGGTTGCGGACGGGGAGAATAAAAACCAGTTTCTTATTAAGATGACAGCTTATTAAAGCAACAGAAAAATAAAAAATAAGATTTTTCGCAAGCCATTATACCTTCTCTTCATGACGTTATGATTTAAGTTATTTTGCACAAAACCCTCTGCACTCCATTGGTCAAGTCGATTGAATAGTCTGGTTTAATCAAACCTGATTCACTTATCGAAGTCACATAAAACCATAAGCACAACCTATTGTAAAAAAAGAAAATAAACCCCATTAATTGATGGGAAGCTAAGGATTATCTTAATTTACCCCCAGACAATTGATTCACCAAGACAACTCCGCTACTTTGGAGGAAATTTAAATTCGAGATGATCATTATGTTATTGCTGACGATATCCTTGGTGTTGATAATTATCGCCGTATACGCCATCTACCGTCATTTCAAATCACGCAGCGTCAACACGCTGGATGCCGGTCGCCGCAATAAAAAACGCTAGCTTCGCAACTCTCCCCTTCGTACATTCTGTTCAGGTCATTCTGCTTTCACCTTCGGCAATCAACGCGCCGCACCCGACAACTGTTTCATCGCAGCGGCCGCGCCAACTGCTGACGGGCTTCGTCAGATCGGTTACAATTACAGGCTGTTTTGTGGCGGTCGCCCATCGCGCCCGCCACCGTTGAATCCCGCAGGGGCTGGCTTCAGCCCCTCGTTCGTCATTAAGGTAACCCGGTGAATATTCAGGTTCTTCTTTCAGATAAAGTCAGCCAGGCGCTGATCGCCGCTGGCGCGCCAGCCGATTGCGAAGCGCAGGTCCGCCCTTCCGCCAAGGCGCAGTTTGGCGATTACCAGGCCAACGGCGTGATGTCAGTCGCCAAAAAGCTGGGCATGCCGCCCCGTCAGCTGGCGGAAAAAGTGGTGCAACTGCTGGATCTCGGCGACGTCGCCGGTAAAGTGGAAATCGCCGGTCCCGGCTTTATCAACATTTTCCTGAACAGCGATTGGGTCGCCCGCCAGGCCGATCAGGTGCTGAACGCACCGAAGCTGGGCATTGCGCCGGTTGAACCGCAAACCATCGTTATCGACTATTCCGCGCCGAACGTGGCGAAAGAGATGCACGTCGGCCACCTGCGCTCCACCATCATCGGCGACGCCGCGGCGCGTACCCAGGAGTTTTTGGGCCATAAAGTGATTCGCGCCAACCATGTCGGCGACTGGGGCACTCAGTTCGGCATGTTGATTGCCTACCTGGAAAAAATGCAGAACGAAAACGCCAGCGATATGGGCCTGTCCGATTTGGAACAGTTCTATCGCGAAGCCAAGAAACACTACGACGAAGACGCCGAGTTCGCCGAGCGCGCGCGCGCTTACGTCGTGAAGCTGCAGGGCGGCGATCAGTACTGCCTGAAAATGTGGCGCAAGCTGGTCGACATCACCATGGCGCAAAACCAGCTGACCTATAACCGCCTGAACGTCACGCTGACCGAAGACGACGTGATGGGCGAAAGCCTGTATAACGCGATGCTGCCGGGCATCGTCGCCGATCTGAAAGCCAAAGGGCTGGCGGTGGAAAGCGAAGGCGCCACCGTGGTGTTCCTCGACGAATACCAGAACAAGGACGGCGACCCGATGGGCGTCATCATCCAGAAAAAGGATGGCGGCTACCTCTACACCACCACCGATATCGCCTGCGCCAAGTATCGCTACGAAACTCTGGGCGCCAACCGCGTTCTGTATTACATCGACTCCCGCCAGCATCAGCACCTGATGCAGGCCTGGACCATCGTGCGCAAGGCCGGTTACGTGCCGGAGTCCGTCTCGCTGGAGCACCACATGTTCGGCATGATGCTGGGCAAAGACGGCAAGCCGTTCAAAACCCGCTCGGGCGGCACGGTGAAGCTCTCCGATCTGCTGGATGAAGCCATCGAACGCGCCGAACAGCTGATCGCCGGCAAAAACCCGGACATGCCGCAAGATGAAATGAAGACCGTGGCCCGCGTGGTCGGCATCGGCGCGGTGAAATACGCCGATCTGTCGAAAAGCCGCACCACCGACTATGTCTTCGACTGGGACAACATGCTGGCCTTCGAGGGCAATACCGCGCCTTATATGCAATACGCCTATACCCGTGTGGCATCGGTATTCAAGCGCGCCGGGATCGACGAAAGCAGCCTGACACTGCCGCTGACGCTGACCGAAGAGCGTGAAATTGCGCTGGCTACCCGCTTGCTGCAGTTCGAAGAGGTGCTCACCACCGTTGCACGTGAAGGCACGCCTCACGTCATGTGCAGCTACCTGTATGATCTGGCCGGCTTGTTCTCCAGCTTCTACGAGCACTGCCAGATCCTGAACGCCGACAGCGAAGAAACCCGTCAGAGCCGCCTGAAGCTGGCGCTGCTGACCTCTAAAACGCTGAAAACCGGGCTGGATACGCTGGGCATCGAAACCGTCGAACGCATGTAAGCCGCACCGCGCGGAAAGTAAAAAGGTCGCCAAGGCGACCTTTTTTTGTTCTTGCATTCGGCTCAGGCGACGCGGCGTGCAAAATCACGCGGGCGGAAGCCCAACCCGGCCAACACGCCAAAGTAGGCCACCACACCGGCCACCACCACCGCAGCCAAACGCAGCAAACGTTCCAGCATATTGCCCTGATCCCAAGCCGGCATCAGCCACATCACGCCAATCAGCACCGCCGACATCGCCAGCACGGCGATCACCAGCTTAGTGAGGAACAGCGCCCAACCCGGCTGTGGCTGGAAAATCTTCTGCTTGCGCAGCTGCCAATACAGCAGCGAGGCGTTCAGGCAAGCCGCCAAGCCGATCGACAGCGCCAGGCCGGCATGCTTCAGCGGACCAATAAACGCCAGGTTCATCACCTGCGTCATGATCAGCGTGATGATAGCGATCTTGACCGGCGTTTTGATGTCCTGCCGCGAATAGAAGCCCGGCGCCAGCACTTTAACCACGATCAGCCCCATCAGCCCCACCGAATAAGCCACCAGCGCGCGCTGCGTCATCGCCGCGTCAAAGGCGCTGAACTTGCCGTACTGGAACAGCGAGACGGTCAACGGTTTGGCCAATATGCCCAGCGCGATGGCGCTCGGCAGCGCCAGCAGGAAACACAGGCGCAGCCCCCAATCCATCAGGCGCGAATACTCGTCGTGGTTGCCGCTTGAGAAACTTTTGGCCAGCGACGGCAGCAGGATGGTGCCTAATGCCACACCCAACACGCCGGAAGGAAATTCCATCAGGCGGTCGGCATAGTACATCCAGGACACCGAGCCGGATACCAGGAACGATGCGAAGATAGTGTTGATGATCAGCGAGATTTGGCTGACCGACACCCCAAGGATCGCCGGCCCCATCTGACGCATTACCCGCCAGACTCCGGCATCGCCCAATTTGAGGCGCGGCAGCACCAGCATGCCGATCTTGCGCAGGTGCGGCAGCTGGTAGCCCAGTTGCAGCACGCCGCCCACTACCACCGCCCAGGCCAGCGCCAGCACCGGCGGGTGGAAATACGGCGCGGCGAACAGCGCGAAGCCAATCATGCTGACGTTAAGCAGCGTTGGCGCAAAGGCCGGGATCGAGAAGCGGTTCCAGGTATTGAGGATCGCCCCCACCAGCGACGCCAGCGAGATCAACAGAATATAGGGGAACGTGATGCGCAGCAGCGCCGACGTCAGGGCAAACTTGTCGGGCGTATCGGTAAAGCCCGGCGCGGTGAGATAGATAACCCAGGGCGCGGCCAACATCCCCAGTACCGTCACCACCGCCAGTACCAGCGTCAGCAGCCCGGAGACATAGGCGATAAAGGTGCGCGTCGCTTCTTCACCCTGCTGGCTCTTGTATTCGGCCAAGATCGGCACGAAGGCCTGCGAAAACGCGCCTTCGGCAAAGATACGGCGTAACAGATTCGGGAGTTTGAACGCCACGAAGAAGGCGTCCGTTGCCATGCCGGCCCCGAACACCCGCGCGACGATCGCATCGCGGGCAAAGCCCAACACCCGCGAAAACATCGTCATCGAGCTGACGGCAGCCAAGGATTTGAGTAGGTTCATGTGGTTGTCTGATAGGTACCGTAAATATCAACGCCTGCAACAGCAGGCGTCAGTGAAACAATCGGCTCAGTTTACGCATCCGGAAAAGAATAGCTACCGCCATATGTTACATAGAGTTATCCCGTAGCAAACGCTCGACCACCCGCTGGGCAAGCAGCGCCTGTTCGCCGCCGGTTTCCGGCGCGCTCTGATTGGCGACGGCATCAAGGAAATGCCGCACCGCACCGTCGAAGCCGCGTTGCACCAGCGTACTTTGCCAGCCCGGCACCGGTTGTTCCAACTCGCCCTGCGCATCTTCACGCAGCCAGTGGCGCATATCGGTCAACTGATACAGCGCGCCGTCGGTCACCGCCTGCACGCTTTCGCGCTGGCTGCCGCCGCGGCGATGCATACTGGTCGTCACCTGCGTGTCGCCGCAGGCGAAGTGGTGCTCGGCGTACAGCATTTCGCCTGCGGCGTTGGCGCGCACGCTGCCGCTCAGCAGTTGCTCGCCTCCGCCCGCCAGCCACAGCGCCGTGTCCACCACGTGCAGGTAATCATCCAATAGGGTAAAACGCAGATCGTGCGGGCCGACGCTGTCCGCCCGATGTTTATCCATGCGAATGGAGGCCGGCTGATTCATTTGCTGCTTGAGCTGCCGGTAAAGCGGTGCGAAACGGCGGTTGAACCCCACCATCAGCGTTTTGCCCCGCCGCTCGGCCAACTCAAGCAACTGCTCGCCCTGCTCCAGCGTCTCCGCCAGCGGTTTATCGACGTAAACGTGCACGCCGCGGTTCAGCAGCTCGCCAATGACCGAAAAATGGCTGGCGGTGCTGCTGTGAACAAAGACCGCGTCGCACTGTTCGGCCAGGCTGTCCAACCGAGAGAAACAGGCCATGCGGTAGCTGTCGCACAGCGGCTTCGCTTTTTGCTGATTGGGCGAAAAACCGCCCACCAGAGTCCAATCCGCCGCCTGACCGAGGATTGGCAGGTAAGCCTTCTGCGCGATACTGCCCAATCCCACCACGCCTACACGCAATTTAGTCATTCGCATCCCTCACCAACAGGTGTTGCAACTGCCGTTTCAGTTCCGCCACTTCGCTTTCCAATGCGCTAACCCTGGCGCTCAGTTCGCCGTCGTCCTCGGATTCGAACGCCGCGGGCGGCGCTTCATCAATCTGGCCGCTGAACAGATGCATGAATCGGCTTTCGCGCTTGCCCGGCTCACGCGCCAGGCGCACCACGAACGGGCCATCTTCTCGCGTGGCCAGCTGTTGCAACACCTGTTCGACCTCGCTGACATCGCTGAACTCGTGCATCCGATTGGTACGGGTGCGCAGCTCTCCGGGCGTTTGCGCGCCGCGCAGCAGTAAGGTGGCGATCACCGCCAGTTCGGCGGGCGAAAGTTTCAGTTGGCCGAACTCGGAGTTGCAAAACCGCTGTTCGTACTTCACTACCCGGTTGCCGAACCCGCTGAGGGTGCGCAGGAAATGTTTGCGCAGCAACAGATCGAGGAGCTGCTGCACTTCGCTTTCGCTCAGATCCATCACCGGTTCACGGTTGGTTTTTTGGTTACATGCCAGCGTAATGGCATTCAGCGAAAGCGGGTATTGATCCGGGGTCGTGACCTGTTTTTCCAACAGGCAGCCGATAACCCGAGCCTCTCTGGCGTTCAATTCATATTTCATCGTTTGGCCTCAACGTGGGGGGAGCCACTCTTTATTGGTGTATGCCGTCAAAACGTGGTCTTGCCACTGGCCGTCGATCAGCAGGTAATCCTTGGCGTAACCTTCGCGTTCGAATCCCAGACGCGTCAGCAATGCGCCGCTGCGCTGGTTGTGCGGCATATAGTTGGCCATGATGCGGTGCATGCGCTGTTGGCGCAGCATATAGCGGATGGCGGACTGCAAGGCTTCGAACATCAGCCCCTGTCCCTGCCATTTCTCCCCCAGCGAATAACCGAGGAAACAGGCGTGAAACGAACCGCGCAGCACGTTGCTGAAGTTCGCCACGCCGCGAACTTCCTGCTCTTGCGGATCGAGCAGGATAAAATAGTAGGCGCTGCCCTGCTTTTGCATTTCAGCGATCATGCCCAGACGCGCCTGCCAGCCGGAAGGATAACAGTGGCTTTCGTCGCGCACCGGCTCCCAGGGTTTGAGAAAGGCTCGGTTCTCGGCATAATAATCCGCCAGACGATAGGCGTCCCGTTCATGCACTAAACGGACCACCATCCGGTCGGTAGTAAGACGTACTTTTGGCGATGCAGAGCGGTAGCCGAACATCATTTCCCCCGCAGTCAAAACGGTTCGATAAGAAGTATTTATTGGGAAGTCGCATGGTTAATTATCCGGCGCCGATCTAATGCCATGACTTTATTTAGCCAATAGCGCCTCAGAACCGCACTTCCCTGCATTCAATATAACCGTAGCCCGCCCTCGAGGTAAAATCCCGGTCGCTCAGTAAATCACCGAATACGCGTTTTACGGTGTTTTTCCGCCTATTTTGCAGCGCAGGTAACACCTTGACGATAAAAAAATATTATCTACTCCGCCCCTGTCGCCGTCCGGCAATTGGGTAGAGAATGGTGGGGTTGCCTTCCCCCTCTCTCTTAATTGCTCATGGTGATGCATGTCTCTGGTGTCGCAAGCGCGCAGCTTGGGTAAATATTTTCTGTTGCTCGACAACCTGCTGGTGGTTTTAGGCTTCTTTGTCGTGTTCCCGCTTATTTCGATCCGCTTTGTCGATCAATTAGGATGGGCGGCGCTGATCGTCGGCATCGCGCTGGGTTTGCGCCAACTGCTGCAACAAGGGCTCGGCATCTTTGGCGGCGCCATCGCCGATCGCTTCGGCGCCAAGCCGATGATCGTCACCGGCATGCTGCTGCGCGCCGCCGGTTTCGCTACCATGGCGATGGCGGATGAGCCTTGGATCCTGTGGTTCTCCTGCGCGCTGTCCGCCCTGGGCGGCACGTTATTCGATCCGCCGCGCACCGCTTTGGTAATCAAGTTGACCCGCCCGCATGAACGCGGCCGTTTTTTCTCGCTGCTGATGATGCAGGACAGCGCGGGTGCGGTGGTCGGCGCGCTGCTCGGCAGTTGGCTGCTGCAGTACGATTTCCACTTTGTCTGCTGGGTGGGGGCGGCGATCTTCGTGCTCGCCGCTGGCTGGAACGCTTGGCTACTGCCGGCTTACCGCATCTCTACCGTGCGTATACCGATGAAGGAAGGCATGCTGCGGGTCGTGCGCGATCGCCGCTTCCTCACCTATGTCCTGACGCTGACCGGTTATTACATGTTGGCGGTACAGGTGATGCTGATGATGCCGATCGTGGTTAACGAAATCGCCGGCTCACCGGCGGCGGTGAAATGGATGTATGCGATTGAAGCGGCGCTGTCGTTGTCGCTGCTCTATCCGCTGGCGCGTTGGGGAGAAAAACACTTCCGGCTTGAGCAGCGCCTGATGGCGGGCCTGTTGCTGATGACGCTCAGCCTGTTGCCGATCGGTCTCGCCACCAGCTTGCAGGGCGTGTTCACGCTGATCTGCTGCTTCTATCTGGGATCGATCATCGCCGAACCGGCGCGCGAGACGCTGAGCGCTTCACTGGCCGATCCACGTGCGCGTGGCAGCTATATGGGCTTCAGCCGCCTTGGTCTGGCGCTGGGTGGCGCGTTAGGTTACACCGGCGGCGGCTGGATGTACGATACCGGACGGACGATGAACATGCCGGAGTTACCCTGGTTGCTGCTTGGAGCCGTGGGCTTCGCTACGTTGCTGGCGCTGTACTGGCAGTTCAGCCCGCGGCGCAGTGCATCGATGATGCTGCGTGGCGGTTAACGCCATAGAAATCCGGCCGAATCGGCAACAGCTGCTATCCTGTTAGTAAAAACACCCACAGGAGCCCGTCGGCATGAACGAAGAAGCAAAATTACCGCAACTACTCGAACATATGATACTGAACTTGCGCATGATTTATGCGCGTTCCACCCTGGTGGAAAAAGCCCTGGCCCATATCCTCGCCAGCGACGCCGGCCTGAAAAACGATATTATCAAACAGCTGCAGGTCGTCACCGCCACCAACGAACGTGACAAAATCGACTTGGAAGAAGCTCGCATTCACCTGATCGATGTGCTCAACTCGGTACCGGCCAAGAAATAACGCCCCCTAGCCCGCGCCGGTGCGCGGGCAATATCGCAATAACGCACCATCCAAAACACGCACGTCAAGACAGCCTCGATAAGCTGTGGTAACTATTGCTGTTAAAACCTGACAACCCGGAGCAAGCATGAAACTGTTCATTTACGATCATTGCCCATTCTGCGTTAAAGCCCGCATGATTTTCGGCCTGAAACGTCTGCCGATTCGCCTGGTCACGTTGCTCAACGACGATGAGACGACCCCGCTCAACCTGATCGGCCAAAAAATGGTGCCTATCCTGGTCAAAGACAACGGCGAAGCGATGCCGGAAAGCCTGGATATCGTACGCTATGTCGATAACCTGGACGGCAAGCCGGTGCTGACCGGCTGCACCAACCCCGCCATTGCCGAGTGGCTGCAGCGGGTCGGCGAGTACAGCGCAAAATTGCTGTTGCCGCGTATTGCGCATGCCGATTTCGAAGAGTTCGCCACCGACAGCGCCCGCCGTTATTTTATCGATAAAAAGCAGGCGTCAATCGGTGATTTCGCCGAGCATCTCGCCAACAGCGCCGATCTGATCGCCCAGCTGGAGGCCGATCTGCAAACCCTGTCACCGCTGATCGTCTCCGCCGAAGCGGTAAACGGCGAGCTGTCCGAGGACGATATCCACCTGTTCCCGCTGCTGCGCTCGTTGTCGATCGTCGCCGGGGTTGCGCTGCCGGACAACGTGGAAACCTACCGCAACCGCATGGCGCAACGCAGCGAAGTGCCGTTGCTGCTGGACATGGAACAATAACGTTTGAATAACCCAAAGGATATGGCGTACTGATGCTGAAAATGGTGCTCGCCACCGCTCGCGATCGGGCGCGGCTGAAGGAAATTACCTCCGTTCTGATTCGTTACGGCCTGCAAGACGTTCTGCGTCTGCTGGGCCTGGGGGCTTTGCTGCGCGGCGCCCGCGCTGAACCCGCCCAATTGGACGCACAAACCCTGCCCGAGCGGCTGCGCGAAGCGCTCGAGGCGCTAGGCCCAACCTTCGTCAAATTCGGCCAGATCCTGGCCACGCGTTCTGACCTGTTGGATCCGGCCTGGACCGACGAACTGGATCGCCTGCACAGCCAGGCGGCGGTGCTGCCATGGGAAACGCTGGCGCCGCAGATCGTTGCCGATCTCGGCGATGATCCCGAGCAACTGTTTGCTGAATTCGATCGCACACCGCTGGCGGCGGCGTCGATGGCGCAAATCTACCGCGCGCGCCTGCACAGCGGCGAACAAGTGGTGGTGAAAGTGCTGCGGCCCGGCCTGGCGAAAACCATTCACGCCGATCTGCGTCTGCTGGCCTCGCTGGCGGAAACCGTAGAGCAGCAGAGTCAGGCGCTGGCGCGCTATCGACCACGGCAGATGGTCAGAGCGCTAGCGACGGCGCTCAATCATGAACTGGATTTGACCCATGAAGGGCATAACTGCGATCGCGTCGCCGGCATGTTCGCGCGTGAACCCGACGTGGTCGTGCCCAAAATCTATTGGCAATGGTCTTCCCCACGTCTGTTAGTGCAGGAGTACTTGCCCGGCACCGCGCCGGAGAACCCCCGGCAGTTGGCGGAAGCGGGCTTTGACGGCCCGCTGCTGGCGCAGCGCGGCGCCCGCGCCTTTATGAGCATGGTGCTGGAGCACCGGCTGTATCACGCCGATCCGCACCCCGGCAACGTGATGGCGCTGAGCGGCGACCGCGTCGGCTTCATCGACTTCGGCATGGTGGGCCAGCTGTCCGAACGGCGGCGCAACCAGCTGCTCCTGCTGCTGCAGGCCATTGCCGATCGTCAGTCCGAAGGCATCGTCAACACGCTGATCGCCTGGTCGGACAGCGAGCCGCTGGATCTGATGGATCTGGAGCTGGCGGCGCAAAACTTTCTCGACAAACAGGCCGCCACCACCCTGACGTTGGGCAAGGCTCTGACCGACCTGCTGGTGATGGCGCGTGAACACCAGTTGGCGCTGCCGCCCGATCTGATGCTGCTGTTCAAGGCGTTAATCACCGCCGACGGCGTGCTGCACCGATTGGATCCGGCCTTCGACATCGTCGCCACCCTCAAACCGATGCTGCAACAAACGGTGCTGCAACGCTATGCCCCTGACGCCGTGCGCCAGCGGTTGTTGGCCCTGGGCGGGGAAGCGCTCGACGCCGGGGAAGAACTGCCGCAAACCCTGCGGCTGTTGGTGCGCCGCCTAAAACGCGGGCAGCTCAATGCCGATATCAACGTCAGTAATCTCGGCCAGTTGAGCAAGGCGTTGGAACGCGCCGCCGTCACCCTGGCTATCGCCATTGTCACCGCCGCTTTTGCCCTGGGCCTGGCGCCTTATCTGATGCACTCCTCACTGCAGCTGTGGGGCATTCCGCTGTTCCCGCTGTTGGGGGGAGCGGCCTGCCTGGCCGGCGTGATCCTCTTGGCGCTGCGATTGCGGCGCTGACGCTTTCGGCGTTATCCGATAGGTGTCGCCCGCTTTTGCGCGCACTATCCTCTGCACATCGCCGCCTGCCGTTTTCACGCGCAGGCGGAACGTTTATAATGATTAATCAATTATCTGCAGCACTTTTCGCCAGCAGTCGCAATGAGGCATTAATGAAGAAGATCCTGATGGGCGCAGCCGCCCTGCTGTTCGCCGGCGTATTGGCCGGTTGCAATCAACTGACCCAGTACACCCTGAGCGAGCAGGAAGTGAATGATTACCTGCAGAAACATAATGACTACCAGAAGCAGATCGGCGTGCCCGGCCTGCTGGACGCCAACATCGTGCTGACTCAGTTGCAAAGCCAAATCGGCCGCAGCGAACCGGGTAAAGTCACCCTTTCCGGCGACGCCAAGGTCAACATCACGTCGATTCTCGGCCCGCAGACCGCGGATCTG
Source organism: Serratia sp. JKS296 (assembly GCF_900215445.1). Classification (NCBI taxonomy): domain Bacteria; kingdom Pseudomonadati; phylum Pseudomonadota; class Gammaproteobacteria; order Enterobacterales; family Yersiniaceae; genus Serratia; species Serratia sp. JKS296. Next base: position 2,116,894 of record NZ_OCMX01000001.1, on the reverse strand, counting down.
AAGCTGACGCTGAAGGCGCAGCCGGTCTACGACCGGGCGCAGGGCGCCATTTTCCTGAAGGACATGGAGCTGACCGATTACAGCGTGCAGCCGGAAAAAATGCAGACGGTAATGAAAGCGCTGACGCCGTATCTGAACCAGTCGCTGAAATCCTACTTCGACCAAAAGCCGGCTTATGTGCTGAATCCTGACAACAGCAAAACCGAAGCGCTGGCGAAAAAACTGGCGAAAGGGTTGGAAGTGAAACCGGGTGAATTGGTGATCCCATTCAGCGACTGACGCCGTCCGAGGACATCAAGCCCGCCGCTCGGCGGGCTTTTTATTGCCGGGAAAGCGTTACTGCGGGGCGCTGTAGGCGATTTCACCGGTGTTGCAGTTGAGCGTCACGTTGTAGGTTTTATCTGACTTGGTGCCACGCACCGTCAACGGCACCTGCCATATCTGATCCTTGCCGCTGATGGCATCCGGGCTAACCCAGGCGATCGGCGTTGCGGTGCCCAGCAGCTTTTTGTCCGACTCCCAGCGCGTAATGCGGTTCTGCAAGAAGTCGCGCTTAACCTGGGCGGCGATATCCGCCGGTTGCAGACCCGCACACTGGCCTACCTTGGCGGCGCGCTGTTCGTGATCCTGCGCCCACACCGCCGTCGATGCTCCCATCATGGCCAACAAGGCGATAGCCAAACCCGTTTTTTTCATATGTCCTCCCGTTGTGATTAGCGCTATCCGGGCGCCCATCCCTGGCTCACAACAGGGCGTCGGCAAAGGGTTACCGTTTGACGAACTCAATGACAAACAGCGCATCCAGGCCCGGATAGATTTCCTTGATCACCTGCTTCAGTTCGCCGAGCGACATGTTCTCCTGCTGCGCGTGGCGTTCGGTCAGCGCATCCAGGCGCACCGGCGTTACCGACAGCACTTCGATAAAGCAGAAAAATACGCCGTCCTCATTGCGACTGACGCGCAATACCTCGCCCGGTTCGAAGTGCGACTCACTGGCATCCCGAATGGTGATGGTTTTGCGCCCGGCCAGAATGTCTTGCTCAAAGCGGCTGAAGAAAGTTATTTCACGGCTCATTTTAGATCCTTTTTCATCACAACACCGCAACATAAGTCATTATGCCGCCTGCTTTTCTGACGCAGATCCCTCTTTTGGGTTAGAGGCCGCTTTTTTCGCTTTGCTTTCCGCCGGTTTCTTGAGGGTTTCCGCCGGCGATGCGCCGCGCAGAATCAGACCCAGCGCATCTTTATTTTCCGCCAGGAAGAAGCTCAGCCCTTCGCGCTGTTCGTCATCCAGGTTCAGCGGCGCCTGCAGCAGCCACTCCCCAAGGTTGTCCGCCAGATCCAGCATTTTGTCGTAGGCGTCGGCTTCCTTCTTGCTCGCGAAAGTCATTTTTTCCTCACCGTTTCTCACCACCACATATTTAACTTCAACCGCCATGCGTGCGTCCTCAAATACTCAAATCACTGTAATTATGTACAGCATAAATAGATCGTGGCGGGAAGGCAAACCGCCGCCCGCCTTCGGCTTATTTCAGCAGCCGCACCTTGCAGCTTTTGCCTTTGATTTTGCCCTGCTGCAACTGTTGCAGCGCCTTGCGCGCGCTGGCTTTGCGGATCGCGACGTAGGCATGCACCGGGAACATGTCTATCTTGCCCACTTCCGCCGCCGTCAGCCCGGCGTCGCCGGTCAGCGCGCCAAGGATATCGCCGGGACGAATCTTCGCCTTGCGGCCGCCGTCGATGCACAGCGTCACCATTTCCGCCTCCAGCGAGCCGTTGGCCGCCCCGCTCAGCTCGGACACCGGCGACCAGTCGACGCTCATCTGCAGATAGTCTTCAATCGCGTGCGCACGCGCCATTTCCTGCGGCGTGCACAGGCTGATCGCCAGCCCGCTCATGCCGGCGCGGCCGGTGCGGCCGATACGGTGCACATGCACTTCGGGATCGAACGCCAGTTCGTAGTTGACCACCAGCTCCAGCTCTTTAATATCCAGCCCGCGTGCGGCGACGTCGGTCGCCACCAATACCCGGCAACTGCGGTTGGCGAAACGCACCAACACCTGGTCGCGGTCGCGCTGTTCCAGATCGCCATGCAGCGCCAGCGCGCTGATGCCGCGGGCCTCCAGGGCCTCAAGCACCGTCTGACAGTCGCGTTTGGTATTGCAGAACACCACGCAAGACGCAGGTTGATGATAGCGAATGGCCGACACCAGCAGCGCTGGGCGCTGATCGCGCGTAGTCTCATAAAAGCGTTGTTCAATGGAGGTCTGCGCTTCGCCATCGTCCACCTCGACGCTTAGCGGCTGGCGTTGAACGCGCGCGCTGATGCGCTCGATGCCTGCCGGGTACGTGGCGGAAAACAGCAACGTCTGACGTTGCGGCGGCGTATAGCTGATCACATCGTCGATGTCGTCGGCGAACCCCATGTCCAGCATGCGATCGGCCTCATCCAGCACCAGCACCTTCAGCTCGTCCAGCTGCAGCGTTTTCTTGCGCAGGTGTTCCTGGATACGGCCCGGCGTCCCCACCACGATGTGCGGCGCATGCACCAGCGAATCGAGCTGCGGCCCCATCGGTTGGCCGCCGCACAGCGTCAGAATTTTGATGTTTTGCGTGAAACGCGCCAAGCGACGCAGCTCTTTGCTCACCTGATCGGCCAACTCGCGGGTGGGACAGAGCACCAGCGCCTGTGTGGCAACCTGAGTAACGACGATGTTATTCAGCAAGCCAATGCCAAATGCCGCCGTTTTGCCGCTGCCGGTTTTCGCCTTGGCGCGCACGTCTCGCCCTTGCAGGATAGCGGGCAACGCGGCGGCCTGCACCGGCGTCATTTCGGCGTACCCCAGTTCGTTGAGGTTGGCCAACTGTTCGGCTGGCAGCGGCAGGGAAGAAAAAGAAACTGTGCTCACGGCGATAACTCTTATATGACGAATGGAATGGCGGCGCGCCCGCAGGTTGGCGCCGAATCAGCGGTAAATGATAACAGAGATGGGCGGCGTTACGGGCTGCGGGCATAAAAAAACCCGCCGGCGGCGGGTTTCTTGGCAACGCAGTCGTTAAATCGCAACGACGTTGGCTGCGGCAGGGCCACGTTGGCTGTCCTGGATGGAGAATTCAACCTGCTGGCCTTCAGCCAGGGTCTTGAAACCATCGCTAACGATAGCGGAAAAATGAACGAAAACGTCTTTAGAACCGTCGGCAGGCGTAATGAAGCCGAAGCCTTTGCTTTCGTTGAACCATTTAACGTGACCAGTGATCTTGCTCATTTGTGTTTCCTTTACTTGATAAACCTGCCTTGACGGCACGAGACGCGAAAACCTTGCTATATATAGGCCTTCTTTCGCCGTCGCTTATTAACGCACAATCGCCCAGGCAGGGCAAATATTTCTGCTTGTTATAAAAACAGTAAGTTAGCAACAAACCTGGCGTGGCGGCTGTGAACGCAATCGTTTTCGTATATACTGCCCGCCGATCATCAATCCGCTTACTTTCACCGATCCAGGTACGAAACTATGTTAACGATTGGAACCGCCCTGCGTCCTTCCGCCACCCGCGTCATGTTGCTCGGCTCCGGGGAGCTGGGTAAAGAAGTCGCCATTGAATGCCAGCGCCTCGGTCTGGAAGTGATCGCCGTCGATCGCTATGCCGACGCCCCCGCCATGCATGTGGCGCACCGCAGTCACGTCATCAATATGCTGGACGGTGACGCGCTGAAAGCCGTTATCGAACAAGAGCGGCCGGACTATATCGTTCCCGAAATCGAAGCGATCGCCACCGCCATGCTGGTCGAACTTGAACGTCAGGGCCACCGCGTGGTGCCCTGCGCCGAAGCCACGCGCCTGACCATGAACCGCGAAGGCATCCGCCGTCTGGCGGCGGAAGAACTTGGCCTGCCCACCTCCAGCTACCGCTTTGCCGACAGCGAAGCGACTTTCCGGCAAGCGGTCGAGCACATCGGCTACCCGTGCATCGTCAAACCGGTGATGAGTTCTTCCGGCAAAGGACAAAGCCTGATCCGCACGCCTGAGCAGCTGCAAAGCGCCTGGGATTACGCGCAACAGGGCGGACGCGCCGGCGGCGGCCGGGTGATCGTCGAAGGGTTGGTAAGATTTGATTTTGAAATTACGTTGCTGACCATCAGCGCCGTGGACGGCGTACATTTCTGCGAGCCGATCGGCCATCGTCAGGAAGACGGAGATTATCGCGAATCCTGGCAACCGCAGCGCATGTCAGCTACGGCGTTGAGCCGTGCTCAGGCTATCGCGGAGAAGGTGGTGAAAGCCCTGGGCGGGTTCGGACTGTTCGGCGTGGAGCTGTTCGTCTGCGGCGACGACGTGATCTTCAGCGAAGTGTCTCCGCGGCCGCACGATACCGGCATGGTTACGTTGATCTCACAGGATCTGTCCGAGTTCGCCCTGCACGTTCGCGCGTTTCTCGGGTTGCCGATTGGCGCCATCCGCCAGTTCGGCCCTTCCGCTTCAGCGGTGATCCTGCCGCAGCTCACCAGCAGCGATGTGCGTTTCAGCAGCCTGGAAAATGCGCTGCGCGGGCACAACCAGCTGCGTCTGTTCGGCAAACCGGAGATCGCCGGGCAGCGTCGCCTGGGCGTGGCGCTGGCGACGGCGAGCACGACGGAACTGGCGGTGGAGCAAGCGAAACAAGCCGCCGCCGCCGTGGCGGTCAACGGCTGATACTCACGGGGCCGCATGCGCGGCCCCGATAACGTCAATAGTCTTCGTCTTCTTCAGCATCGTCATCCCGCGACGCCTCCGGTGCGGCCTCATGCTGCTCGTCTTCATCATCGAACAGTACCGCAACCTGAGCGCCCTGATGCTTCTCGCGAATTTCCTGCGCAACGCGAGCAATGGCCTCACCGCTGCTCATGCCCTGCTCCATCAGTTGATGGATGCGATCCGCCGCTTCCTGCTGCTCCGCGTGATTCAGTAATGGCATACCTGCATGCATGTGTCGTTCTCTCCGGCAAAAGGGAGAAGGAGTATACGCGCTAACGCGGCGGATCCCAACGTCTGGTGCCTCAGGCCGGTTGCGAACAGCCGTTATCGTTGCGCCACTGCTTCAGGCGATGCCGCCACAGCATGACATGCCACCCCTGCTTCAGGCCGCGCGCATTGGCGAACATCGCTCTGTCGATGCCGCGCTGATAGAACTCTTCGGTGATCTGACTCTGAGCGGCCGGTTCCGGCTCACGACGAATGCTGTGGCAAATGCCCAGCGCTTCGCGGGTGATTTGCCAATGGAAAGCCGGACGAATGGCGACAGTGCCCGCATAGCGCTGGTTGAGCCGCTCCAGCATTTCTACGATTTTCATATAGTGGCGTTGATACTCCACGTTCGCCTTACCGATGCGGCGACGGTTACTGATCGACTTGTCGTGCACCCGTTGACGGTACAGCGGCGTACTTAAATATTTGACCCGTTTGGCATTAAACATGACTTCCGTCGTCCAGGGAATATCCTGGTGATGTAATCCCGGCTCGAAATAAAGCCGATGCTGGCGAATAAAGTCGAGGCGATATATTGCCAGCCATACAACGTGAATAAACTTTCGCGATTTCAGCGCACGTTCAAACCACTGCACGCCGGTGATAACGTCGGTGGTGCGCAAACGCGCCTCAGGAAAAATCAGCTGCAATTCATCTTGGCTGGTAAAATAGCGTTCGCCATTACATTGCATCACGTCTAATTGATGTTGTTCCGCCTGTTCCAGCAGCGTGGAATACATCTCCGGCGCCAGCAAGTCGTCGGCATCGGGAAACGCCACATATTTGCCTTGGGCAACGGCAAGCCCGGCATTACGCGCGTTAGAAACACCGGCATTGGCCTGATCGATCACACGAATATGCGGATGTACCGCCGCGTAACGGTGTGCGATCTCTCCCGAACCGTCAGTGGAACCATCATTGACGATGATCACCTCCAACCGTTGCTCACGCTGGGCCAGCAGCGAGGCCAGGAAAGGCTCCAATAACTCCCCCGCATTGTGCATCGGGACGATCACGCTCAGCATTAACGACATAGTCAGCTCTTCAATGATAATGTAACAAAATAATAATTTTATTTTTCTAAAAGACTCATTCGGTCAGCGTACGCTTGGGATAGGCGTGAAACCTGCAAATTCCCGCAGTGACTAATGGGACCGAACCGGCCTTTCTTTCTCAAACCAGCGCCAGAAAAGCGCTGAGTAATTAAGCCATTAATTCCAAAGGGCGGCGACGTTGGCTAAAATCGGGCATAACAACATCCCTCCCGCTTCTAATAACAAGCAGAAATAATAAATTTATGAAATTAACGAATCTTTTTTTATATTTCTCGGGTATTGCGCCCTCGATAAATAGGCTTCCAGTGCATTTGATGTTAAATTTTTAACATATCGAAGTATAATCAATGGCGCAAAAAATGCCTTATTTCAGGTTTATTGAACTGCCGTTTATGTGAACTGTGCTGCATGTCGCGCATGGCAAAACATGCATGACGTGACCGTCTATGGCACACTAGCCGCCAGATATCGCCGTCCTCACATCCAGGTTTATTGACGTTCATGAGCGTAACCGCCCCAAACATAAAATCTTTGCCCTACAGCCGCCGTGCCCTGATGACGCTTTTCGCCCCGCTTTCATCGCAACCTTGGGCGATGCTGCTGCATTCGGGCTTCGCCGACCATTCGCATAACCGTTTCGATATCCTGGTCGCACAACCGCGCGTTACACTCACCACCCACGGTGCCGGCACGACAATTGAAAGTGACAGCGTCACCATTCAGTCGCAGGAAGATCCGTTCTCCCTGCTGCAGCAGCAACTGGCGGCGCAAGGCTGGCAGCCGGCGTTTAATCCGGACCTGCCGTTTCAGGGCGGAGCTCTGGGGCTGTTCGGCTACGATCTCGGGCGCCGGGTGGAAACCCTGCCGCAGTTGGCCGAAGCCGACCTCGCCTTGCCGGATATGGCAGTGGGCATTTATGACTGGGCAGTGATCGCCGACCACCAATTGCAAACCCTGACGCTGCTCAGCTATGGCGATGTCGAGCAGCGCTGGCGCTGGCTCAATAGCCAAACTGCGCCTACAGAACGCCCTTTCACGCTGCTGAGCGACTGGCGCGCCAATATGAGCCGGCGGCAATACGGCGAGAAGTTCCAACGTATTCAGCACTACCTGCGCAGCGGCGACTGTTACCAAATTAATCTGGCCCAACGGTTCTCCGCCGACTATCTGGGGGATGAATGGCAGGCGTTCTGCCGCCTGAGCGCCTGCAACCGCGCGCCATTCTCGGCCTTCCTGCGCTTGCCGCACAACAGCGTACTGAGCGTCTCTCCCGAGCGCTTCCTGTGGCTGGAGCAGCAACGCATCCAAACCCGCCCGATCAAGGGCACGCTGCCGCGGTTGGCGGACGCGGAACAGGACGCCGCGCAGGCTCGCCGTTTGGCCGATTCACCCAAGGATCGCGCTGAAAATCTGATGATCGTCGATCTGCTGCGCAACGATATCGGCCGCGTCGCCCAACCAGGCAGCGTACGGGTGCCGGAACTGTTCGCCGTGGAGCCATTCCCCGCTGTGCATCACCTGGTGAGCACCATCACCGCGACCCTGCCAAACCATACCTCGGCGGCCGAACTGCTGCGCGCCTGCTTCCCCGGCGGTTCGATCACCGGCGCGCCCAAGGTGCGAGCGATGGAAATCATCGAAGAGCTGGAGCCGCAGCGCCGCAACGCCTATTGCGGCAGCATCGGTTACCTGAGCGCCTGCGGCACCATGGACACCAATATCACCATTCGCACGCTCGTCACCGAAAACGGTCGCATCCACTGCTCCGCCGGCGGCGGCATCGTGGCGGACAGCCAGGAGCAGGCGGAATACCAGGAGACCTTCGACAAGGTTGGCCGCATTTTGCCGCAGCTAGGGGAGTATGCCCTGTCGTGATCCCATCGAACTCACCGGCCTCACTGCGCGCCTTTATCAGCCGCTTTCAACTGCAGCTGCCGCAGGCGACGCAGATTTCGCACAATGTGCGCCCGGCGGCGGTGCTGATCCCGATCGTCTGCCGCGCCGAGCCGACGCTGCTGTTGACCCGCCGTGCCGACTCGCTGCGCAAACATGCCGGTCAAGTGGCCTTCCCCGGCGGAAAAACCGACGCCGAAGACGGATCGGCGATCGTCACGGCGCTGCGAGAAGCGCAGGAAGAAGTGGCGATACCGCCGCAAGCGGTGACTGTCCTCGGCCAAATGGCGCCGCTCGACAGCAGCACCGGATTTCAGGTTACCCCTATCGTCGGCCTCATCCCACCGGACGTGCAGTTCCACGCCAATGAAGGCGAAGTGGCGGATGTGTTCGAGATGCCCCTGCGGGAAGCGCTGACCCTGTCGCGTTACTATCCGCTGGATATTCATCGCGCCGGCCATACCCACCGCATCTACCTCTCCTGGTATCACAGCCAGTTTATCTGGGGGCTGACCGCCGCCATCATTCGGCGCCTGGCGCAACAGGTCAGTATTTAGCCCGCATTACGTGATCTGACTCGCAATCTGGCACGGTTGCCGGCCTCCGCGGCGGGTAAAGCGATCGATATCACTTCATTTGATCGCTTTTTCAACTACCGTTCCGTTTGAATGGTTTTAAAAAAACTGTAAACCCTCTCTTAAACCTTACGAAATACCTGTAAAATACCACCGTCCGAGATAAACCACTGTAGAAACAGGGATTAAGCCGGCGGCGTTCAGCACGGAAAGCTGGCGCGATTACCGTTAATGGAGCTTGGGCGAAAGCGGATACCCCGCACAAGGGTTCGCCCCGGGTAATCAGTAAAAAAAGCGACACCAAGGATTATTTAATTTCATGCGAAAAAGGCAGCTGAACCCGCACGGCCCTTTTACAATATCGCTGTTCCCTGCGCGGTTTTTGACCGCCGCAGCCATAACAATACGTCTCTTTAAGGAGTTTTAGCGTGATTAGCGTTTTCGACATGTTTAAGATCGGCATCGGCCCGTCCAGCTCTCATACGGTTGGACCGATGAAAGCCGGCAAACAGTTTGTCGACGATCTGGTAAATAAAGGCCTGATGCCTTCTATCACGCGTGTTGCCGTAGACGTTTACGGCTCACTCTCATTGACCGGCAAAGGTCACCATACCGATATCGCCATCATTCTCGGCCTGGCCGGCAACATGCCGGACACCGTCGATATCGATAGCATTCCGGGTTTTATTCGCGATGTAGAACAACGTCAACGCCTGATGCTGGCCAACGGCCTGCATGAAGTCGATTTCCCTCGCGACGGCGGCATGGTCTTCCGCAGCGACAACCTGCCGCTGCACGAAAACGGCATGCAGATCCACGCCTTCGCCGGCGATAAAGAAGTGTACAGCAAGACCTATTACTCTATCGGCGGCGGTTTCATCGTCGACGAGGAGAATTTCGGCAAGGCCGCCGAGCAAGAACTGCAAATGCCATATCCGTTCAACTCCGCGCGCGAAATGCTCGACCACTGCCGCGAGACCGGCCTGTCGCTGTCCGGCATGGTGATGCAGAACGAACTGGCGCTGCACAGCAAGCAAGAGATCGAGACCTACTTCGGCAACGTGTGGCAAACCATGCGCGCCTGTATCGATCGCGGTCTGAACACCGAAGGCGTACTGCCGGGGCCGCTGCGCGTACCGCGCCGTGCCTCCGCGCTGCGCCGCATGCTGGTGGCGTCGGACAAACTGTCCAGCGATCCGATGAACGTGATCGACTGGGTCAATATGTTCGCGCTGGCGGTTAACGAAGAAAACGCCGCCGGCGGCCGCGTGGTCACTGCGCCGACCAACGGCGCCTGCGGCATCGTGCCTGCGGTGCTGGCTTACTACGATCACTTCATCGAGTCCGTCAGCCCGGATATCTACATCCGCTACTTTATGGCGGCGGGCGCCATCGGCGCGTTGTACAAGATGAACGCCTCCATTTCCGGCGCCGAAGTCGGTTGCCAGGGTGAAGTCGGCGTTGCCTGCTCCATGGCGGCGGCCGGTCTGGCCGAACTGCTGGGCGGCAGCCCTGAGCAGGTCTGTGTGGCGGCGGAGATCGGCATGGAACACAACCTGGGTCTGACCTGTGACCCGGTCGCCGGCCAGGTGCAGGTGCCGTGCATCGAGCGCAACGCCATCGCCTCGGTCAAGGCGATCAACGCCGCCCGCATGGCCCTGCGCCGCACCAGCGAGCCGCGCGTTTCGCTGGATAAGGTGATCGAGACCATGTACGAAACCGGCAAAGACATGAACGCCAAGTACCGCGAAACGTCACGCGGCGGCCTGGCAATCAAGGTGCAATGCGACTGACAGACAACCCCGCCATCCGGCGGGGTTTTTTGTGGGTAATCAATTCATTGGCCGCTTTTTGTGACAATGTCACCAGAAAAAATCCTGCATTTCTCTCATCGATCCGGCGGTTAGCCTGCAAATTGACCTTCTGTTTTGCCAAATCGAAATAATTTACTGAGTTACCATCAATCTTGTATAACCTCAGGCTAGAATTAGCCGAGCGCAACTTAAGGATCTATGACCTGACCGTGACTCGGGGCTGGATTACCGAACAAGGATTTACCGGATGTTGATGACCCACCTCGCCGCGTCCCGATATCGTTATTACCGTTGGCTGCTGGCCGGAGCGGTGGGCGCGGCTATTCTGTTGGTATCGCTGTATACCCGTTATTATCAAGAGGTCAAAAGTATCGAGCTGAGCCAACAGACATTGGCCACCCGCACCGTCGGCAAGCTCAACCAGTTGCTGACACCGGCTCAGCTGCAGGCGGAGCGCAGCATGGACATGCTGGACCAGCCCTGCGAGAACGTTTCGTCGACCCTGCGCTTTCGCGCCGCGCAGAATCAGGCGCTACGCGCCATGTTGCTGGTAAAAAACGGCATTATTTACTGCTCCAGCCTGTTTGGTTCCCGTCATTATCAGCTGGCCGCGGTCATGCCTACCTTCGTCAACAGCAACGCCAGGCTGGCGCTGCGCCCCTCGCTGGCGGTGAGCAAAGGCCTGCCCACGCTGGTGATGTGGACGCCATCCCCACGCGATAAAACCAGTGGCGTGCTGCACGTGTTTAATATCGAGCTGTTGTCCAACTTTTTACTCGAGCCACAGGAGCCTTACGTTCAGCGCGTGGTGCTGAACGTGGCTGACAGCAGCCTGGAATACGGCCGACGCGAAATCTTGAGCCGCGACACCCTGACCAACGATCTGCGCTACACCGCCGGCTCTGCGCTATACCCGTTCTCGATTTCGCTGTTCGGCCCGCAGATCGGCATGCTGGCGCTTTCCGCACTGCCGCGCCATATCCCGCTGGCGCTGCTGATCAGCCTGTTGGCCGCCTATGTGGTCTATCTGCTCACCGCTAACCGTATGAGCCTGTCTTATCACATCGGCCATGCCATCACCCATCGCGAGTTCCGCGTCTATTGCCAGCCCATCATTCATAGCGACACCGGGCGCTGCGCCGGCGTCGAAATGCTGCTGCGCTGGAAAAAGAAGCGTCAAGGGTGGATCTCCCCCGACGTGTTTATTCCGCTGGCCGAGCAGCATGAGCTGATCATTCCGCTGACCCGTTATCTGATGAACACCGTGACGGAAAATCTGCAGCTGTTCCCGCCGCGACCGTCGTTCTACATCAGCATCAACGTCGCCGCCGAACACTTTAAAACGCTCAACATCATCGACGATATCCGCCGGATTTGGCTGCCGGCGCATCCGATGCCGTCACTGATGCTGGAGCTGACCGAGCGCACCGCGCTGTCGGCGATCCAGCATGACCAGATCCGGACGCTGAAAGACATGGGGATCATGCTGGCCATCGACGATTTCGGCACCGGCCACAGCTCGCTGAGCTACCTGAAGAACCTTAGCCCGGACGTGTTAAAGATCGACCGCGGGTTTACCGCGGCCATCGGCACCGACGCGGTCAACGCCACGGTGACCGATACCATCATTACGCTAGCGCAGCGGCTGAAACTAAAGCTGGTGGCGGAGGGGGTAGAAACGGCGGAACAGGCCGACTATCTGCGCTCACGCGAGGTCAATGCCCTGCAGGGGTATTATTTCGCCAAGCCGATGCCGATCCACGTTTTCCCGCTGTGGTTGCAGCAGTACGAATCGCGCGTCAGGAAAGCGGAAGAGCATCCGCCGGAGGCCTGAGCCTCCGGCGGATGGGTTACGAGTGCGCCGGTTCGTCGAAGACGGCGCGGGTGACACGCACCAACTCGATGCGATAGTCGGAGACCTCGACAATATCGAAGCGCAGGTGGTTCAGTTCAATGGTGTCCCCCACCACCGGCATCTGGCCGTAGTGGGCTAACAGCAGCCCCGCCAGAGTGGCGTAGTCTGCGGTTGGGCTGACCAGGTCGTCACAGGCCAGCGCCTGTTCCAGCGAGTGCAGGTCGGTTCCGCCTTTGACCAGCCAGCCGTCGCCTTCCGCCACGATGTCCGGCGTTTCATCTTCGTCCGGAAACTCGCCGGCGATCGCTTCCAGCACGTCCAGCGGCGTCACCAGCCCCTGCACCACGCCGAACTCGTTGGTGACCACCACCAGGCGCCCTTTGGCGCGGCGCAGCACCGCCAGCAGCTTGATGACATCCATGGTTTCCGGCACCACGATCGGCGGCGTGCGCGCGGCAAACTCGGCGATATCTTCCCCTTGCTCCAGCGCCACCAGCAGATCCTTGGCGCGTACCACGCCGACGATCTCATCCACAGAGTCGCGACACACCGGGAACAGGCTGTGCGGCGTATCCAGCAACTGTGCGCGCACCTCCTCACGGGAGCGCTCGCAGTCGACCCAGGAGATATCCGTGCGCGGCGTCATCACGCTGCGCAATGAGCGCGAGGCCAGCGTCAGCACGCCGCTGATCATATAACGCTCTTCCGCCGCAAAGGTTTCATCCCGCGGCAAGGCGACCTCATCGTCCGCCTGCTGCGCGCGCTGCTGCCCCATCAGGCGCATGATCGCTTCCGCGGTGCGCTCGCGCATCGGGCGACGCGCCTGATGCTTGATGAAGTTGCGACGCGCGATCTGATTGAACAATTCAATCAGGATCGAGAAGCCGATCGCGGCGTACAGATAGCCTTTAGGAATATGCAAGCCGAAGCCTTCGGCGATCAGGCTCAGACCGATCATCAACAGGAAGCTCAGGCACAGCACCACAATGGTCGGGTGCGCGTTGACGAAGTTGGTCAACGGTTTGGACGCCAGCAGCATCACCGCCATCGCGATCACCACCGCCGCCATCATCACCGGCAGATCGTTCACCATGCCCACGGCGGTAATCACCGCATCGAGCGAAAACACCGCGTCAAGGATCACGATTTGCACCACCACCGCCCAGAACTTGGCGTAACCGCGGTTGGCGCCATCCTGGTGCGTCTGCCCTTCCAGCCGTTCATGCAGCTCCATGGTGGCCTTGAACAGCAGGAATACCCCGCCGAACAGCAGGATAAGATCGCGGCCGGAGAAGCTGAAATCGCCGACGCTGAACAGCGGCGTGGTCAGGGTTACCATCCAGGAGATCACCGACAGCAGGCCCAAACGCATCAGCAATGCCAGCGACAGGCCGATGACGCGCGCCTTATCGCGCTGCTTAGGCGGCAGTTTGTCGGCCAAAATGGCGATGAACACCAGGTTGTCGATGCCCAACACGATTTCCAGCACCACCAGCGTAAGCAACCCCGCCCAAATAGAGGGGTCCATTAAAAATTCCATATCAGACTCCAGAGAAAAGTGGGAATGAGCGCACGCCGCTCAAACGTGACGATGCCACCGCTGCATGGGCGCAGTCGACAATAGCAAAGTGACGGGATGGGATTACCGGGAGATGGCCGAAGGGCCGAACAGCATATGCAACGCCAGCAGGTGGCGGGTGAAACCTGGAAAAACAGTTACTTCGGTGACAGTCCATAGGGAGGGCTGAGGCCCTTCACTCCTTAGTGATGAAAGAGGAAATTACTGTATCAGGATTTTTCTGGGGGACAAAGCGGCTTTTTCAACGGCGGTTTAGGGTGACGCCACGCCATATCGTCTGCGACAGCTAAGATTTCTCCGAGCATTCAATAGCGGAGCAGCGTCACAAAAAATATTTTTTCACTCACTAAAATAAATCTCGCGTTCGTGAAGTATCACGCACAGGCATTTGAAACTGCGTGAGAAATGTTAGGCGTGCGTTTCTTTTTTTCTACCATAATGTATCTGAACCGCGGAAGTGACTGCCAAGACGGCGCGGAGAAACGACACAAACCGCGTCTGGAGTTCAACGAGGAGGTAGCGAGTGGCAATAGCTATTATCATCGGCACACACGGGGCTGCAGCGGAACAACTGCTGAAAACGGCGGAGATGCTATTGGGCGAGCAGGACAACGTCGCCTTTATAGACTTCGTTCCCGGTGAGAATGCCGAAACGTTAATCGTCAAGTACAACGAGAAAATCAGTGGATTGGATACCAGCGGCGGCGTGCTGTTCCTGGTGGATACCTGGGGCGGCAGCCCGTTCAACGCCGCCAGCCGCATTGCGGTCGACAAAGAAAACTATGAGGTCGTCACCGGGGTCAACATCCCGATGCTGGTGGAAACCTTCATGGCGCGGGACGACAACCCCGCTTTCGATGAACTGGTGGCGCTGGCGTTGGAAACCGGCCGAGAAGGCGTGAAAGCGCTGAAAAAACCGCAGGAAGAACCCGCAAAACCCGCAGCGCCCGTCGCCAAAGCCGCTGCCCCTCAGGCGCCGTTGGGGCCGAACGACCACATGAAAATCGGCCTGGCGCGCATCGATGATCGCTTAATCCACGGCCAGGTCGCTACCCGCTGGACCAAAGAGACCAACGTCAGCCGTATTATCGTCGTCAGCGATGAAGTCGCCGCCGACCATGTGCGCAAAACCCTGCTGACTCAGGTTGCCCCGCCGGGCGTCACCGCCCACGTGGTGGACGTGGCGAAGGCTATCCGCGTCTGGAACAACCCCAAATACGCCAACGACCGCGTGATGCTGTTGTTTACCAATCCGACCGACGTCTGGCGTCTGGTGGAGGGCGGCGTGGATATTCAATCCGTCAATATCGGCGGCATGGCGTTCCGCCAGGGGAAAACCCAGGTGAACAACGCCGTTTCCGTCGATGAAAAAGATATCGAAGCGTTTAAGAAACTGAACGATCGCGGTATCGAGCTGGAGGTGCGTAAGGTCTCGTCCGACAGCCGGCTAAAAATGATGGACCTGATTAACAAACTCAATTAGTGGCGCCAGCCGCTGATTATTTTACTCAGAGCTTTTTTGGTCATAGGAGAAGTGCAATGGAGATCACCACTCTTCAGATTGTGCTGATATTTATCGTTGCCTGTATCGCCGGGATGGGTTCCGTCCTCGACGAGTTCCAGTTCCACCGTCCGCTGGTCGCCTGTACCCTGATCGGCTTCATTCTCGGCGATATGAAAACCGGCATCATCATCGGCGGTACGCTGGAAATGATCGCGCTCGGCTGGATGAACATCGGCGCGGCGGTCGCGCCGGATGCCGCCCTGGCGTCCATCATCTCGACCATCCTGGTCATTGCCGGTGGGCAAAGCGTCGGCGCCGGTATCGCCCTGGCCATTCCGCTGGCGGCGGCCGGCCAGGTGTTAACCATCATCGTGCGAACCCTCACCGTGGCCTTCCAGCACGCAGCCGACAGCGCGGCGGAGCGCGGCAGCCTGCGCGCCATTAGCTGGATCCATGTCGGTGCCCTGCTGCTGCAGGCGATGCGTATCGCCATCCCGGCGGTCATCGTCGCCATCTCGGTGGGCACCGCCGGAGTGCACGCCCTGCTCAACTCGATCCCGGAAGTGGTCACCAGCGGCCTGAACATCGCCGGCGGCATGATCGTGGTGGTCGGTTACGCAATGGTGATTAACATGATGCGCGCCGGCTACCTGATGCCGTTCTTCTATCTCGGTTTCGTTACCGCCGCCTTCACCAACTTCAACTTGGTGGCGCTCGGCGTCATCGGCGTGGTGATGGCCGTGCTGTATATCCAGCTCAGCCCGAAATACAACAAGTCTCAGGTTGTCCAGGCCGGCCCGGCTAACGCGAACGATCTCGATAACGAACTCGACTAGGAATAGGTGAGAGAAATGGTTGATACAACTGCTCAAAAGAAACTCACGCCGGCCGATATTCGCGGCGTATTCCTGCGTTCGAACCTGTTCCAGGGTTCATGGAACTTCGAACGCATGCAGGCGCTGGGTTTTTGTTTCTCGATGGTGCCGGTGATCCGTCGCCTGTATCCGGAAAACAATGACGATCGCAAACAGGCGATCAAGCGTCACCTGGAGTTCTTCAACACCCACCCTTACGTGGCGGCGCCGGTGCTCGGCGTGACCATGGCGATGGAAGAACAACGCGCCAACGGCGCGCCGATCGACGACGCCGCAATCAACGGCATCAAGGTCGGTTTGATGGGGCCTCTAGCGGGCGTCGGTGACCCGATCTTCTGGGGCACCGTGCGGCCGGTATTCGCCGCGCTTGGGGCGGGCATCGCCATGAGCGGCAGCCTGCTTGGACCGATCCTGTTCTTCGTGCTGTTCAACCTGGTGCGCCTGCTGACCCGCTACTACGGCGTGGCCTACGGTTACCGCAAAGGGGTCGATATCGTCAACGACATGGGCGGCGGCTTCCTGCAGAAACTGACGGAAGGAGCGTCCATTCTCGGCCTGTTTGTCATGGGGGCGCTGGTCAACAAGTGGACGCACGTGAATATCCCGCTGGTGGTGTCCAAGATAACCGACCAGACCGGGCATACCAACGTCACCACGGTGCAGACCATCCTCGACCAGCTGATGCCGGGCCTGGTGCCGTTGCTGCTGACCTTCGCCTGTATGTGGCTGCTGCGCAAGAAAGTCAACGCGCTGTGGATCATTATCGGCTTCTTCGTCATTGGCATCTTTGGCTATTGGATTGGCCTGCTGGGCCTGTAATCGTTCGAAACGGCCGGGGGGCAACCCCCGGCTTTTTTATGTGTGGAGCAAGAGATGTCACTGACCGACGCCGTACTGATGCTGTTTATCGCCCTGCTGTTGCTGTATTCGCTGTATGACGAATTCGGCATGGATCTGCTGAAAGGCAAAACGCGGCTCAAAGTGCCGCTCAAACGCCGTAACCGCCTCGACAGCCTGATTTTCGTCGGCCTGATCGCCATTCTGATTTACCGCAATGTCACCGACAACGGCGCGGTATTAACCACCTATCTGCTTATTTCTTTGGCGCTGCTCGCTATCTATGTTTCTTATATTCGCGCGCCCAAGATGGTGTTTAAAGCGCACGGATTTTTCTTCGCCAATGTGTTTGTCGAATATAACCGCATTAAAGCCATGAATTTATCGGAGGACGGCATTCTGGCCGTCGACCTGGAACAGCGCCGGCTGTTGGTTCAGGTGACGCACTTGGACGACCTGGAGAAGATTTACCACTTTTTCATTGATAATCAATAAGTAAAGAAAAACTCATTTTACTTTCGCTCAAACCTTGCGCTGCTTGTGGATAATTAATCGGCAGCGCCATTTCCTTTCTGACTATTATTTCCGCAACATTGTTACCCGCGTCTACATTATATTCCCACATGAACTCAGATTAATGAAAACGAGTCTCAATTAAGAACAAAAATCACGCCAGAATAAAGTTGTCGGCACCGGAAATAATATGGTATGGTTGCGCCGTCATTGGGGAGTAGCCGGTTTCTGGAGAATAAAAACCAGAAACGCCCGTATCAACATACTCGTTTCGCCGTATGAAACGTGGTGCGGGCAGCCAGGTAAGGTTGGCGAGACCATAGACACGTAACTCCGTCGTTTGGTTGGGGGTGGGTTACGTGTATATGGAGCCACCCGGCCGAGGCTATTTCACATGAACCTTTCAGCAACGCTTATTCTCGCTTTCGGCATGTCCATGGATGCTTTCGCCGCTTCGATCGGCAAAGGTGCCAGTCTGCATCAACCGCGCTTTCGCGAAGCGATCCGCACCGGCCTGATCTTCGGCGTGGTCGAAGCGATCACCCCGCTCATCGGTTGGGCCATCGGCCTGTTCGCCAGCCAATACATCATGGAATGGGATCACTGGGTCGCCTTCTCGCTGCTGTTTATTCTCGGCATGCGCATGATCGTCGAAGGGGTGCGCAACAGGCCCGACGAAGAAGAGAAGGTCAAACGTCATGGTTTCTGGTTGCTGGTGGCCACCGCCATCGCCACCAGCCTCGACGCCATGGCGATCGGCGTCGGTCTGGCCTTCCTGCAGGTGAACATCGTGCACACCGCGATGGCCATCGGCTGCGCCACCATGATCATGGCGACCCTGGGCATGATGATCGGCCGCTTTATCGGCCCGCTGCTGGGCAAACGCGCCGAAATCCTCGGCGGCGTGGTGTTGATCGGTATCGGCGTCAACATCCTGCTGGAGCACCTCGGCTACCTGGCCTGAGGTGACCGAACTGCAAAAAAACCTGCCGCGGCAGGTTTTTTTGTTTCTGAGTTCAAGGCCCCTTAAGCGCGACGTCGGTACAACGCCAGCACGAAATCCGTCTCGCACACAAACTCGCCGCCCTCGGCCAACCGCTGTTGCACCTCCGGCGTAGCGCGCCAGGCGAACGGCGTCATCTGCAGCAGATTGGCGGCCTGCGCGCCCGGTAGGGTCATCGTATAGGCCAGCGCCTCTTTGCGCTCGCAGTCGAATCCGTCGAACTGTTCATCCTGTTCGGCATGCAGCTGCACCTGCTGGTACACCTGCTCTTTCAGCTGGTACAAATGACGCGGGCCCGGCGACACCGTCAGCACCACGCCGCCCGGCTTCACTACTCGCGCCAGCTCCTCCGCCTTGCAGGGTGCATAAATGCGCAAGACCGCATCCAGCGCCCCGTCGGCGAACGGCAAACGGTGACTGGAGGCAACGCAGAACGAGACCGCCGGATAACGTTTAGCGGCATAGCGGATCGCCACCTTGGCGACATCCAGCCCATAGACCGCCATAGTGCGCTCCTGCGCCAGCCTGGCGGCCACGGCGGCGGTGTAATACCCTTCCCCACAGCCGATGTCCAATAACGTGCCTGCATCGGCCGCCAGCGCCAAATCCAGCCACTCGGCCACCTGCGCTTGCAACGGCTGATAATATCCACCGTCGAGAAACGCGCGCCGCGCCTGCATCATTTCCGCGCTGTCTCCCGGCTGCTTCGATCGTTTGTGCTGCACCGGCAGCAGATTCACGTAGCCTTCTTTGGCTTGATCGAACTGATGATTGCCGTCACAACGCCAGTGTTGTGATGAAAAATACAGCGGTTGATGACACAGAGGGCATTGATAAGACATGAATGGGCTTCCAGAAAGACAGGGCGCGGCTAGTCTAAAGAAGGCGTCGGCTTGATGCAAGGCGCATCCCCGCTCGCTTTCGCCGCCAACAACACCTGGCCAAGCGGGGAAAAAGCTGGCTACACTGAGAGTTTGTTTTCTCACGCAGGTGAACATAACTTATGAGCGATCGTTCCGCGCTGCTCGATGCGGTGCCCCATATTCAGCACGGCTTCGGCAGCAAACTCGCGCTGCTGCCCGGGCACCTGCTGCCCTACAGCGCCACGCTGCCGGAAAAAAAACAGGTGCACGGCACCCGCATCGTCGACGTGCTGCAGCCGGCGCAGGCGTGCGGCGAGGCCGATGGTTTCTACACTCGCCAGCCCGGCATTCTGCTCAGCGTACTGACGGCGGATTGCCTGCCGGTGCTGTTCAGCCGCCGTGACGGCGGCGCCATCGCAGCGGTTCACGCCGGCTGGCGCGGACTGCTTGACGGCATTCTGGAACAGATGGCAGCGCGCATTCGCCAGGACGGCGACACCGCCGATTGGGTCGTCTCCATCGGCCCTGCCGCCGGCCCGTGCTGCTACGAAGTCGATGAAGCGCTGGTGGAGAGTTTTAAACAGCGCCTGCCGCTGCCCGCCACGCTGATCAGCCCGCATTACCGGCATCTGGATCTGGCCGCAATTGCCGAATACAAGCTGGCGGCGCTCGGCTTCGCCGCCGTTGACCGCGCCGGCAGTTGCACCATCTGCACGCCGGACGTCGACCCGCAGCGGCCGCAGCGCTTCAAATACACCAGCTATCGCCGCAACAGCCACCGGCGCGCGCAGGATCCGACGCATCCGGGGATCAAAGGCCGCAACCAGTACGCCGGCATCATCATCGCCGCCGGATGACGGAAACGAAAAAGCCCGCGCGAAGGCGGGCTTTTTGTACAGCTGACGCTGATTAGATAGCAGTAACGTTTACTGCAGATGGGCCTTTCTGGCCATCTTGGATTTCGAACTCAACGTTCTGGCCTTCAGCCAGGGTTTTGAAGCCGTTACCCTGGATTGCAGAGAAGTGTACGAACACGTCTTTGCTGCCGTCAGCCGGGGTGATGAAACCGAAACCTTTAGACTCGTTGAACCACTTAACTTGACCTTTGATCTTTGCCATCTTGAGTATTTCCTTTGGATTGTTTAAACCGCCCGAGGGCGTTACATAGACAAACTAGAGTCGTTACTGCTTGAGGCACTAAGATAAGGATCGGCAGAGAAGCGGTATTCAACGCTAACGTCTTTACTCAGAACTTCTTTACTGAAAATGCCACACATATACAGAACTGTACCTCGTTTTACCCAGATGCGTTATCACATACTCTGTATGCGATGGCAAGCCATTTTTAATCACTGAACGACATGTCGCACATATTTGAAACGGTCGAGCGCCACATTTGCTTAAATAGGCCAAAAGATGTTGAAGCATCGGCTATTTTCTGCTTGCCAAAATCACTGCGCCAGACCCCGCATTCTGCTGGAGTTTTAACAAAACTTTCATCGTATTGACGCCTTTCCGTCTCATCATTTCCGCTTTTTGGCCGCTTATAGCGTTAAAAAATTTGAATCTTTATGGAATTTGATATGCAACATCTGAATATCGATGAACGGGGGCCAATTTATTCATCGCTCCTCCGACCATTTACCGCCGGAAAGCCCATTCATCATCGGCTTTCAGCCCTGCCGCCAAACGGCGCGGGCGACAACGGCGCGCGGGTCGGCGGCGACGTCTCCGCCCTGCGCAACGGATGCATAAGCATGCAAAGCGCCGGCACATATCCCGCTTGCCTGTGGTTCCATCATAAATAATCCGAAGGTCATTATCCCCAATAGCCGGAATAATCTTATGAATAGCAAAAGTGTGGCGTTGAATTAAATCCTGAAGATCGGGTGGTTATTTGAATCACCACCCGATCTTATCAATTTTGCTAATTACTGCCGCGCTTTCAAACCGTTGCTCTTATTCTTTCCTCTGTACCGCAGGGCGAAGAGACAACGCTTGCTGAGCATCCTGCAACGCGATGCGCTCGCCAATCTTCAGCGGGAGGAATTGATGCTGCTCCAACCCCGCCTCGCTCAGGGCCAGGTTCAACTGCTGCGGCGGTTCGTCCAGCGATTCATCCGCCAGTTCGAATACCCCCCAATGGATGGGAATGGCGCGCGGCTGATTCAGCTCGCGATACAGCGCCACCGACTGCTGCGGATCCATATGCTGCTCCTGCATAAACCAGCGCGGCGCATAGGCGCCAATCGGCAGCGCAGCCACGTCGAACGGCCCCAGCCGTTGACCGATCTCCGCCAGCCGTTCCGAATAACCGCTGTCGCCGGAAAAATAAAACCGCAGCGCCGGATGGTGGATCACCCACCCGCACCACAGCGAGCGATTGCGATCCCACAGCGTGCGCATGCTCCAGTGCCGCGCCGGCGTGGCGTAGACCGTCAGCTCGCCCAACGGCAGACTCTGCCACCAGTCCAGCTCATGCGCCTTCAGCCGATAACGGCGGAACCAGCGCTTCAAGCCAAGCGGCACGATGAACTCGGCCTGAGGGAAACGCCGCGCCAATTGCCGCACCGTGCGCCTGTCAAGGTGGTCATAATGGTTATGGGAGATCAGCACCGCATCCACCGCCGGCAGCTGCTCCACCGTCAGCGGCGGTGGCGTTCTGCGCTTCGGGCCGTAAAAGCTCAGTGGCGATGCGCGTTCGGACAACACCGGATCGATCAGGATATAACGCCCGCTCAACCGCAGCAGCATCGAGGCATGCCCCAACCACCAAACGCAGTCGTCGCTGCCGCTGAGATCGGCAGGTTGCCACCAGCGTTCGGTAAATTGTGCGTAGCCCTGCTGCGGCGGTCTGGGCAGCCCCTGCCGCTTGCGTTCATCTTGCCAACGCTGAAGATCGCCCTCCTGACGCCGCGAAGGTTCCAGGTTGCGAAATCCCTCCGGCGTATGATGCGCCTTGGCCGCGTCGTAATAACGGTTGATTCTTTTCATCCTGCCTTTTCTCCCGACCACTGCGCCCTGCGCGGGCATGACTTTCAGTGTAACAAACCCGATGAAGCTCGCACTTTGTCAGCCGTGCGCTGCATCTCGGGACCTTTTGCCGTATGCTGTTGTCTCACTCCGATGGAAAGCCAGGGCCGCCAAGAGCCCGTTAAGACTCTCTTAAGATCTTTGTGATTGACTTGTAGGGCATACAGAAAAGGAGAAGTTATGAGTCGTTCTACATCCCGCAAATCAGGCTCAAGCCTGGGGCGCCGTATTCGCAGCGCGCTGCTGGCGCAGAAGCAATACTGGAAAATGTATTTCGCCATGAAGTTCCGCCGGCTGCGCGTGCCTGCACCGTTGGTGCTGCTGGGCGGTTCGCTGCTTGGATTCTTCATGTTGACTCTGCTGATGCTCAGCGTAGTCGCCATCGACGTGATCAGCACTCTGCTGCTGCTGTGCCGGAAACTGCTGGGGCGGGGTCACGGTGAGGGCCGCGCCTTTATGCCGCGCGGCTAACGAGAAAAGGAGCGGAGGCGTGCCATACGCCTCCGCAGCACACGGATTAACGCTTGCCGCCTTTGCGGCGCGTCAGCATAAACCCGCACCACAGCACCGCAACCCACACCGGCATCAGCAACACCGAAATGCGGATCCCTTCGCTGAAATACATGATCACCAGAATCAGGCCGAGGAACGCCAGACACAGGTAGTTGCCGAACGGATACCACAGCGCCTTAAAGCTGGGAATGACGCCCTGGCGGTTCTTGGCGGCGCGGAATTTCAAGTGCGCCAGGCAGATCATCACCCAGTTGATCACCAACGTTGAAACCACCAGCGCCATCAGCAGCTCAAACGCCTTGCCGGGCATCAGGTAGTTGATCAGCACGCCGATCGAAGTAATCAACGCCGACAGCGCGATGGACAGCACCGGCACGCCGCGTTTATTCACGCGCGTCAGCGCCTTCGGCGCATTGCCCTGGCTGGCCAGCCCGAACAGCATGCGGCTGTTGGCATAAACGCCGCTGTTGTAGACCGACAGCGCGGCGGTCAATACCACTACGTTGAGCACCGTTGCCACCAGATTGCTGTTCAGCGCATGGAAGATCAGCACGAACGGGCTGCCGCCCTCCACCACTTGCCCCCACGGATAGAGCGACAGCAGCACGGTCAGCGAGCCGATATAGAAGATCAGGATGCGGTACACCACCTGATTGGTGGCTTTGGGAATGCTGCGACGCGGATCGGCGGCTTCCGCCGCGGTGATGCCGACCATTTCCAGGCCGCCAAACGAGAACATGATCACCGCCATCGCCATCACCAGCCCCGAGAAGCCGTGCGGCATAAAGCCGCCCTGCTGCCACAGGTTGGTGATGCTGGCCTGCGGCCCGCCGTTACCGCTGGCCAACAGCCAGGCGCCGAAGACGATCATGCCGACAATCGCCACCACCTTGATGATGGCGAACCAGAACTCGGTTTCGCCGTACAGGCGCACGTTCACCAGGTTAATCAGATTGATCAGCACGAAAAACAGCGCGGCGGAGGCCCAGGTGGGGATCTCCGGCCACCAGTACTGAATGTAGATGCCGACGGCGGTCAATTCCGCCATGCCGACCAGAATGAACATTGCCCAGTAGTTCCAGCCGGAAAGGAAGCCGGCGAAATCGCCCCAGTATTTATAGGCAAAGTGACTGAAAGAGCCGGCGACCGGCTCCTCCACCACCATTTCGCCCAGCTGGCGCATGATCAAAAATGCGATAAAACCGCCGATGGCGTAGCCCAGCAGCACGGCGGGGCCGGCCATTTTAATGGTTTGCGCAATGCCGAGAAATAAACCGGTACCAATGGCGCCCCCGAGGGCAATAAGCTGTATGTGTCTGTTTTTTAAACCGCGTTTTAGCGGAGTATCCTGATGCTGACCGCCCATCTTATCCTCATATGGCGTATACCCTTGCCGCTATCGGCCAAGATTTCACCAATCAATAAATGTATCTGCGGGCGGCTTTTTAACACTTAACCCCGTGAGCATCAAGGAGAAGCGCCCCGAGACGGCAGGCCGGAGCGCGATTTTTTTACCGCGAGAAAGCGGATAACGGCAGCGTTCAGCCAGGCATACCGCACAGTTTGGTCAGATTGCGCGCGCCGATCATCAGCGTGGCGACATAAGATTGGCTACGCGTGACCACTTCCACCGCCACGCGATCGTTTTGATATTTTATCAGGTAGGTCGAGGGCCAGCCCTGACGGCGCTGGCCGAAGCTTTCGGCATGACGATCGATCGCCGCATGGGCAATCACCAGATGAGACAAGTTTTTATCACCTTTGATGATGCGCTTCATAAACAGCCTCCGCCAACGACAGCTCTGTTATTAGAAAAAGGAGAAACTCTTACCAATCACCGGTATTGTTCGACTCAGTTAACCTGTCGGCTCATCAGGAAGCAGATCATCGCCGCGCGCAGCGGGCTGGCGCTGTCCGCCTGCCATTCACCGCCCTGAGTGCTCATGCGCGCCTGCCACTGCGGGCTGTCGCTTTGGTTGTCGGGGTTCAGACTGATTTTGTTGGCGCAAATGATCGGCCAGGCATCGGAGGGATTCTTGCAGTAATCTTTACCTTTCACACCACCGTAGGGATACCACTTGTCCGGGTTCTCTCCGGTCAGCAGCGCAATGCTGCGGTTCACTTCGGCATCGCTTTCTTCGTACCATTTAATCATCGGCTTCATCCATCTTTCGTAAGGTTCGCGCTACATTACGATGTCTGTACGACAGTTTTATGACAGCGCCGCCGGTTTTCACATTATCTCTACTAATGCTTTGTCCCCTTTATCTTTCCTTAGCGCCTGCGTAAACTTTTCTCCCTGTTCAGCGCCCAGAGAACGCATGCATGTTGACCGGCCTTAACCATCTGACGCTCGCCGTCAGCAATCTCGATCGCAGCTTCGATTTTTATCGTCATCTGTTGGGATTTATCCCGCACGCCCGCTGGCAAGGCGGCGCCTATCTTTCGTTAGGGCCGTTGTGGCTATGCCTGTCGCTGGATGAAACGCGCATGCAACAACGCGAGCGCGATTACACCCATTACGCCTTCAGCGTCGCGCCGGAACACATTGAGCAGGTCAGCGAGCGGTTGCGCCAGGCCGGCGTCGAAGAGTGGAAAAGCAATCGCAGCGAAGGCGAATCACTCTATTTTCTCGATCCCGATGGGCATCAATTGGAGATCCATGCCGGCGATTTGGCCAGCCGCCTGGCGGCATGCCGGGAAAAGCCGTATCAGGGCATGGTGTTTTACTGAGGCGCCCCGGCGACGCAGCCGTCGGCCGGGGCATCATGCTCAACGTTCGGGGATGAAACCTTTGAAATCCAGCGCGGGGTTGAGATCGTCGTCAGCAGCAGCGGCGCCGTCTGCGCCGGCGCGGTGCGCCATACGCTTCAACAGCGCCGTTTGCTGGCGTTGTTGCTCGGCAATCTCCTGCAGCAGGCGAATCTGCTCGTTGGCGCGCACGCTGGCGCGGTTCACCAGGAACCAGACCCACAGCCCGGCCAGCAACGCCACGGCGGCGAGGGCCAGCGACAACAGGCCGTTCTGGCCAAAACCTAAATCGTACATGGACAACCCTATCTACTGCGAAATTCAGGCCGCCATCTTAACACTCGCGGCGGCCGTGCGAACATCCCTGCCAAAAATTGCTTACCAGGGCACGAAGCGGGTCACCGAACAGATGCCCAACGCAAAATTTCCACCATCGTCGCAATAGCTGTCCAGCGCCAGCAGGTAGAAAAACAGGCAGGCAGCGACGGCCGTCATTATCACGAGGATTTTTTTTCGCAACAAATTTAGCAGCCTCATTGTTATCTTGGTAATCTATCGCGCATGTTATCACAGCGAAGTTAAACGAAGTTTAACTTTCCGTTTAGATTTCTGGCTATCGCCCGGTTTTCAGACTGTTACCCTTGCCCTCGCATAGGCGCCGTGGCTAGATGAACTCTCAGGGATAACGAGGAAATACGATGAGCAAATTGATTAAGTGGGTATTGGTGTTGGCGGTCATTTACGGCGGCTTTTTGATCTCGGGCTACGGCGTGCTGATCGGCAGCAACAAAAACGTTGGCGGGTTGGGATTGCAGTGCAAATACCTGACGGCGCGCAACGTGGCGATCGCCCAGTACGTGAATGGCGACAACGGTTTCATCGGCGTATCCGACTGCCCGCTGTTCAAGAAAATCGAAACGGTGGTGGATTAACCGCCACCGCCCGACGCCGCCGCTCTGCGGCGGCCCCGCCTCAGTTGCGGGTAAACTTCATCTCGATCAGCGCAATCGCCTTGTCAATCGCTCGGCGGGTCACCGGATCGGCGCCGGCAGGATGCGTGGAGAAATCGATGCTTTTGAGCTGACCCGCCATCTTGTCGCGCACTTCGGTCGGCGCAATCACGTCGATAACGTCCAGAATCTGTTTGATGACCAGTTGGCAAGCGACCAGATCGGAAGCCAGTTCCTGCTCGTTGCTCAGCATGTCAGACATAATAAATTTCCTTCTTGATTCAAACGCCGCACAGAATAGCATGGCGTCCGCGCCATTGCCCGCTCTCCCCGTCTTTTTCCCCATTCTGCGCACCGGCGGGCAAAAGCCTGCGGCGGATTGGCCTATACTTGCTGCATGGCGGTGGTAAAAACCACCCGCAAGCCACAACCAACAGGAGAAAGTTATGGCGAATCACAATGTGAAATCCTGGGCGACAGTGCGTGAAACTTCGGTGGAAATCGCCGAAGCCATTTTTGAGCTGGCAGGGAACGATGAAGTGTTGGCGCAGAAAATCTGGGAAGAAGGCAGTGATGAGGCGCTGGAGAAGGCCTTTGCCAAAACCACCGCCGACCAGCTTTATTGGGGAGAGGAAACCGTCGAGCGGAAAAACGTTTGAGCGGTTACGCAACAAAAAGCCCGGGTTTCTGACCCAGGCTTTCCCGATTAGCGCTCGCCCCGCTCAGCGGCGTGCATGTCTCTTGCTCTCACGGTTCTTCACCTCCCACACCTTCCGCATTTTTCATGCTCATCACCGGCGTCGCCATAAAAGCGCCGACGCCCACGATTACAACCAGAGTAATAATCACTGTCATTAACATGCGATCACCCCATCAACGTTGAGTTGTTACGGCTGACTCTGTTTTGGCGGTTCTTGCTGCGGCTTTCTTTGCGTTCCCCACCGCGGCGGCGACAGTCCCAGATTAGCCGTTTTTCCTTTCGGCTGACAAGCGGCGGTCAAACGGTTTTTCCGAATAATTGCCCCCCGTCACGGGCGGCATTTTTGTCCACGGCGGCAAGTTGTGTATACTTCACCGCTATGTAGGTCTCACACTGACGCACTGATGATACAAGAACACCACCTCTCGTTGGTCTGCGCCCTCAGCAAATGGGTCGAAACTCACCTCGGACGAGTGATCCATCTCGAAGAG
The DNA here is from genome assembly GCF_900215445.1 of Serratia sp. JKS296. Lineage (NCBI taxonomy): Bacteria > Pseudomonadati > Pseudomonadota > Gammaproteobacteria > Enterobacterales > Yersiniaceae > Serratia > Serratia sp. JKS296. Next base: position 2,089,087 of record NZ_OCMX01000001.1, on the reverse strand, counting down.
CTGGCCGAGTACTCCGGCTACTCGCTGTGGCACATGCAGAAGCTGTTCAAAGAAGCGACAGGGATTTCGCTCGGTAAATACATTCGCGAACGCCGTCTGGCCGGCGCGGTCTATCAACTGCGCAGCAGTGAAGCGTCGATCTTCGACATCGCCCTGGACTTTGGCTTCGGTTCTCAGTCCCACTTCACCTACATGTTCAGAAAGCGTTTTAATATCACACCCTATGATTTCCGCCAGGATTTGAGCGTTGACCTGCACATCGATCCGCCGCTGCACGTCATTCACCAAAAATCCGCCTGAAGCCCGCCGCAAATCGGCGGGTTAACGCGCCCCCCAGACCGCCAGCATCGCAATCGTGGCCGGCAGCGCCTGCACCCACAGAATTTTGCGGCTGGCGCTCAACCCGCCGAACACCCCGGCCGCCAGCACACACCCGAGAAAGAACAGCTGCAGTGCCATATCCTCACGCCAGTAGCTCCATGCCAACCCCAAGGCCAGAAAGCCGTTGTACAGCCCCTGATTGGCGGCTAACACCCGCGTGGCTGCGGCGAAATCCGCCGTTGTGCCGAATGCGCGCCTGCCGAGTGGCGTACGCCACAGGAACATTTCCAGCACCAGGATATAAAGATGGAGCGCTGCGATGAGCAGCAGCAAAATATCGGCAAAGAACTTCATGGTGGTTCCAGTCGTTTATTGAAGATGTCATCAATTATAAACTCCTTCGCTCACCATCCCATCGGCGGAGATAAAAAAACCCGCCGAAGCGGGTTTATGCAGGAGTCATTTTTTGAGGTTAGTTTAATACGGCGACCAACAATGCCGCGACAGAGACCCAAAACAGCGCCGTGGCAACCACGACATGGGACAATCTTGCACGATAAAGTACCTGGCTCATAATGACCTCACTGACATCTGACTAACGGGAGACAACCTGACTTCCTGAGGATTATCCTAAACTTCTTCTCACTGTCGTTATATGCGCCAGATCACTTTTCCGCCGAGAACCCTTATATTGTCGTAAAGCTGGAGCCGCGATCACATTAATTACGCCTTATTAGAGCGAAATAAGCCGAATAATCGCGGCGATTATATCCTAACGCTATCAAACATCGTTCCAAGGCAGGCGTGGTGCGGTCATGCGCTCACCAGAATAACCGCTAACCGTCGGGAAACGCGGCGCGCCTTGTTCCCAATCATGCTGAGCCCGAGTAATTTCAGCCTTGGTATGGCCAACGAAATTCCACCAGATAAGGATCTCTTCGTTTAATGGCGCCCCACCGATGAGTAATCCCCGGCTCCCCTTCTGTGCATTTAACCCAATAGAGTTATTCTTCATGCCCAAATAGGCGAATTCATCAGGTGAAAAGATTTCACCATTAAGTTCAAATGCACCAATAAGGGGCAAAAAGCCGATTTCATAATCATCGCGCAACGGCAATTCGATTCTTGCCGCTTCTTCCCATTCCAGATCAATGGCGATTAATGGCGAAAGAGTAAACACCGGTGAACGATAAGCGCCAAATTCCCCGACCAACAAACGATGATTCACGCCGTTATTCTGCCATTGCGGCAAGTCAGGATAATGATCGAAGCGTGGCGCCATGTCGGCATGTTCGGCCGGCAGCGCGATCCATAATTGCGCAGCATGCAACCGCCGCTGCTCGCCCACCGACTGTTCCGTATGCGCAATGCCGTGCCCCGCGGTCATCAGGTTAACCTGCCCCGGGCGAATCACCTGCTCACTGCCGAGGCTGTCTCGGTGCAGCACCTCACCCTCTATCATCCAGGTGAACGTTTGCAGCCCGGTGTGCGGATGCGGCCCCACATCCATGCCGGGCGAAGTGCCGTTGAATACCGTCGGCCCGGCGTGATCGAGAAAACACCAGGCGCCGACGGTGCGCCGCTCCCGGGTTGGCAATGCGCGGTTGATCGGAATGCCCCCCACTTCGGCGTTACGCACGGCAATACGTTGTATCTGGCGCACGCCGTCAACGACGGGGCACTCGCGTGAAGGTGAAGAGAGCGTAGGACGTGGCTGACTCATCGCAAAGACCTCCTGAATGGCGCCGATTCGCCAAGGGTAACCGCCCAAGCTTAACACAGGACAGCTCCCCCGCAGAGCGACGACGTGCAGGCACGTCCGCGCGGTTCAGGGTGCTTTGATATAGCAGCTCTTGATGTCTATATCATCATGCGCGTGCCTGAGATCGGAGAAATAGGTCACGCCAAAGAGAATTGATACCACCAGCAGCACGGACACCAACAGGCCGATGATCGCCAGCAGTTTGGTTTCATCATGGAGATTAGGCTCCATTTTATCTCCCCTAGTTAATCGCGTCAGGTCACCCACAGCGTGACCGCCAGCGTAAAGATAATCAGTGAGCAGGACGCCACCGCCAACACGACGATCGCAAATTGCGCATCACCCAAGGTTTCTCGATAATTTTTATCCGTTGAGGCGTTACGCTGTTGTTTCACTAAATCGGTTTTCACTCGTTCAACTGCTGCATTGCTGTTTGACGGGGCAAAACATCCCCTCAGAATAAGGCGCCAACGTCGCTGACTTGGTCGCTCCGGCCTCAACCGGGGGATGACGCTATCAATTTTCCCCATCAGGGTCAACACCGCGCCTGCCGGCGAGCGAGCAGGTACACAGGGGAGATGTAACTGGAATGGAGATCGCAGGGAAATAAGAGACGCCTATTGCAGAGGACAAAAAAAAGCCCGGTACGTAACCGGGCCTGGGTAGACCGATGCGTTATTGCGGGATACGCAACACCTGCCCCGGATAAATCTTGTCCGGGCTCGACAGCATCGGCTTGTTGGCTTCGAAAATCTTGTTGTACAGATTGGCGTTGCCGTACATCTCTTTAGAGATCGCGCTCAGCGTATCGCCCTTCTTCACGGTATAGAAGCGGCTCTCGGCGTCGGATTGCGCTACCGCCACCTTGTCTTCCACGCCGCTGATCCCCGCCACGTTGCCGATAGCCACCAGGATCTTCTCTTTTAACTCCTGGCTGACGGCGTCGCCGGTCACTACGGCTTTACCATCGACCACCTGCACATCAACTTTGTCGGTGCCCGGCAGGCCGCTCTTATCGAGATGTTCCTTGAGTTTGGCGCTTTGATCTTCGGCGGAGGCATTGCCGGTGACTGTATCCCACAGTTTTTCGCCCGCTTCTTTGACGAAGTTAAACAAGCCCATATTCACTCCTTTTGATGGTTGCAGTAATGCGTTTAAGTAAGGCTTGTTAAGCTTAGCATCGACAAAAGGATATGCCATCCGCTTACGGCGTCAGAAATGGGTAGAGTATTCCGAAAGTGTCGTCAGCGGCGTTTCCATGGCGATTAATCGCGCAATGATGCTGAAAAATCGCGCTTTTCTACCTACACTGTTGCAGACAAGGTAACTCGACGAAGGAGGCGTGCAACGATGTACGCATTGGTGATGTTTGTCTGTTATCTGGATGGCGGCTGCAGTGAAATGGTGGTCGATATATTGCGCGACGAGCCGCAATGCCTGGTCGCGATGAAGGAACAGAACTTGCGACACGCCGGCTGTTATCCCATGGAAGAGTTTATCGACGGCTTCTGGTTGCCAGCCAGCGAATATTCCGATTTTTAACCTCCTCCCCGCGCGATGCTGAGGAATTTCTGATTTCATCGGAAACTTCGTCTTCCTCCGAGGCATAAGGCCGCTGTTTTGCTAAATTGCGGCTCCCGAAGAAGAGAGAGACAGAGAAAGGTCATGCCAGTATCGGCTCATTCCAACGAGCAATATGAAACTCTGCTGCGCGACGTCAGCCTGGCGTTAGGCGACGCAGTGTTGCAGTTAATCAAAAACCATAAAAAGGTATCCGGCGGCAATATTCTTTCACAGCTGGTGACCGAAATAGAGCGGGAGCAGGATCAGCAACGTTTCGCCGCGCTGCGTTCCGCCATTGAGCTGGTCGGGTTGGCGCCAAAAGGCTGAGTTCCCGATAAAACAAAGGCAGGGCTTGCGCCCTGCCTGATTACCAATCCCGACACAGGATGAAGGTAATGAAATTGCAGAATTAGAAACGATACGTCAGGCTGACGGCAACGATATCATCGTTGGCCAGTTTCAGTTTGTTATCGTCGCTCAGCTGGTTGATTTGATAATCGACGTAGGTGTACATATTTTTGTTGAAGTAGTAAGTCGCCCCCACTTCCACGTATTTCACCAGGTCGGCATCACCGATCCCTTCGATATCCTTGCCTTTGGACTGCACGTAAGCCACGGAAGGACGCAGGCCGTTCTCAAATTGATACTGAGCCACCACTTCGAAGTTTTGCGTTTTATTGGCGAAGCCGGAAGTGCCGTTGACGCTGATCGGCGTCATGTTACGGGTTTCAGCATACATCGCGGCCAGGTAAACCTGGTTGGCGTCGTATTTCACCGCGGTGGTCCAGGCGGTAGCGCTGTCACCCTTGCCATACTGCAGCTCTTTTTGCTTGCTGGTGCGGTTGGAATCAGAGAACGCCGCCGCTACGCCGATGCCGGTGCCGCCGATGTCCTGATAATCCAGAGACAGGCCGTAACCGTCGCCGTTTTGCTTGGTCACGCTGCGGCCGTCACCGTCGTTTTTACCCTGATACTGCACAGCCAGGTTCAGGCCTTCCACCAAACCGAAGAAATCACGGTTGCGGTAGGTGGCCAAACCGTTGGAACGGGCGGTCATAAAGTTATCGGTATAGCTGTAGGAGTCGCCGCCGAATTCCGGCAGCATGTCGGTGTAAGCCTCGGCGTCATACACCACGCCGTAGTTACGGCCGTAGTCGAAAGAACCGTAGTTGCCGAATTTCAGCCCCGCGAAGCCCAGACGCGTTTTGGTGCCGGCGGTGCCCTGCGCTTCGTCGTGATTGGCCTGGACGTTGTATTCCCACTGGCCGTAGCCGGTCAACTGGTCATTGATTTGCGTTTCGCCTTTGAAGCCCAGGCGAACATAGGTCATATCACCGTCGTTGGACTTACTGTCGCTGAAATAATGCTTGGCGTTAACGCGGCCGTACAGGTCGAGTTTATTGCCATCCTTATTGTAGATTTCAGCCGCGTTGGCAAAGGAGGTGATCGCCCCGAGGGCGACAGCTAAGGCTAATACACTGCGTTTCATCATTTATTTTCCTAGATATTATAATTAGAACCCTGCCCGTCACGCCCAATTTATAATTTGGGCTGTGATTTTATCTTTTGGTATTTTATGAGCTCCCCTAATGCCGGGGTGATGTGACATTAGCATCATGAATCAAAACTTAAAATCAAAAAGTTCATGAAACAACGAGGAGAAAGCATGTTTATGTGTAACCAAATATTACAAAAAAGAAATCACTCAACCCATTGAATATAAGAATTTTTTATCACATAAGTTATAACCAAAACGGTGCAATGCACCATCATAGTGCAATTCAGTTTCGTTTTGCGTGCTTTCTGCGCGATTCAAAAGTAACAACAAAATTAGCATGGTTATTAAAAACGTTACTTATTTCACATTTTTATCTTAACAAATTCACCAGGCAATTAAGGCTTTCAGATAACGACCTGACACTGCCTTCTATTCATTCGCATAAAGACACGGATTCGTGACGAATAAAACTCGCCTTACGGGAATAAAAATAGCGGGAAATAGCAGATTAAAATAATGAAAGGAATAACGGCGGCGCGCTGACGGCGCCACCGTGGATAAATCAATACAGCGTAGAGCGGGAAACTTCGCTCAACAACATGCCGGCACGCAGGCCCAACGCCACGCTGGGGTTAGGGAACAGTATCCACGCCCCCTCCTGGCCGACGCGATAGTCCTCCTGCGGCTGCTCGCACAGCAACATGCCCGGTTCCAGCTCGGTGAAGTTGGCCGTGTCATCGTCCAGATGCAGTTTGAAATCTTCGCTGTGCTTGATCAACGAGTGCATCACACGGAAAACCCGAATCTCGGCGCCCGCACGCGCCGGCAGCGCCCCTTCGCTGACCGCCGCCCGCAGAGCGCGATCGATGGCGGCGAACTGCTGCAGATCGTTGCTGCCGAACGGCCGCGCCTTGCCCAGCTCGAGCGTACAGCTCGCCGCATTGAGATGTTCGCTGGAGTAATGGCTAAACGTCCCGCCCGGCGCACTGTGTACCACCAACGCATCCAGATCGGCGGCATCCAGCAGCTTCAACATCGGCTCACTGTACGGGCGTTTCTGAAAGGGCAGAATGCCGAAACGCGGCAAACGCGATTCGCGGATGGCGGTGTGCAAATCGTAATGGAAACGCGCCGCCTGCTCCCCATCGAAAAAGGCGGCGAGCGCACGCTCCAACTGTTGCGCGCGCACGGTTTCGCCGCTGGCGGCGAAGTTGCGGTAGCGGCCGCCGAACATGCGGTTCATATCGCTGTGCAGATAACGCTTGCCGGCCCGCATCGCCGCCGGGTTGCCCAGCACCACCAACAGTCGCGCCGTCAGCGGCAACCGGCCGGCAAGGAGATCGCCGACCAGTTGATTGAGCAGTTCAATCGGCGCGGTTTCATTGCCGTGCACGCCCGCCGACATCACCATCGCCTGGCGGTAAGGCTGTCGCGGCGTAAGCTCCAGCACCCCTTCCCCCTGCCAGCGCCACCGCAGCTGCGGTGTTTCACCTTGCCATTCGACGGGTTCGTTCCCTTCCAGCGTCAGGGGCAGTAGATCGATCATGCTGCCTCCCTTAGCGTTGGAACGGATAAATGGCGCCGAGACCGAGGATCGACGTCAACGCATCCAACGCCTCGCGCCCTTCGCGCAGCAGCAGCGGATCGGCCAGGTCATCCTGCGTCAGGCGGTCGCGGTAATGACGATCGACCCACTCGTTCAATGTTGCGAACAGCCGATCGTTCATCATCACGCGCGGATTGACCGCTCTCAGCTCTTGTTCGTTGAGCGCCACCCGCAACCGCAGGCAGGCAGGGCCGCCGCCGTTGCGCATGCTTTCACGCAGGTCGAACACGCGGATTTCATCGATCGGGCCGCCGCTGCCGACCATATCGTTGAGGTAACGCCACACGCCGGCGTGCTGACGCGACTCCTCCGGCACGACGATCATCATCTTGCCGTTCGGTTTGGTAAGAATTTGGCTGTTGAACAGATAGGTCGCCACCGCGTCCGCTACCGAGACGCGCTCTGTCGGCACTTCGATCGCCACCAGCTCGCTGTCCAGCGTCGCCATCTTGCGGCGCACTTCATCCAGCGCCTGTTGCTGGCGGTAAAACGCCTGCTGATGATGGAACAGCACGTTCTGGTTGCTGACCGCAATCACGTCGTTATGGAACACGCCCTGATCGATCACCGCCGGGTTTTGCTGCACGAAGACCGTATGCTGTTCATCCAATTGGTGCAGGCGAGCGATCGCCTCGCCGGCTTCGCGCGTCTGGCGCGCCGGATAACGCGCCGGCGCCGTTTCGCCGCCGAATTCCTGACGACCATAGACGAACACCTGCACGCTGCGCTTGGCGTAATCACCGCCCAAACGGTTATGGTTGGCCGCCCCTTCGTCGCCGAACAACGCCACCTGCGGCAGCGCCTCGTGGTGGGCGAAATGCCGATCGTCGCTGAACATCGCCCGCAATACGGCGGTGGTGGTCTCCGCTTCGATGGCGCGGTGGAATTTGTTGTTCAGGTTGGCGGCGGTGAAGTGCACCTTGCCGTCGGCGCTGTCCGCCGAAGGCGACACGGTGGCCGCATTGGCGGTCCACATGCACGACGCCGAGCTGAGCGCCGACAGCAGGCGCGGCGACTGACGCATCGCCTGCGCCAGCACCGCCTCATCGCTGCCGCTGAAACCCAGGCGACGCAGCATCGGCAAATGCGGCCGCTCCTGCGGCGGCAAGACCCCTTGCTGGAAACCGAGATCGGCCAGCGCCTTCATTTTCAGCAAACCTTGTTTCGCCGCCAGCTTCGGGTTCGATACGCTGTTTTGATGCAGCGTTGACGCCTCGTTGCCGAACGACAGCCCGGCATAGTGGTGCGTCGGCCCCACCAAACCGTCGAAATTGACTTCATATCCTGACATGTTTATCCCCTGGGGATAGCGTGCGGCAGCGCCATCGCGCCGCCGCAGACGATTAACGGAACGACAAGCCCGGCGAGAGCGTGGCCGGCAGCGACAGGCTTTCGCTTTCCAGCGAAGCCATCGGCCAGGCGCAATAGTCCGCCGCATAGAAGGCGCTTGGGCGATGGTTGCCGGAGGCCCCCACGCCACCGAACGGCGCAGCGCTGGACGCCCCGGTCAGCGGCTTGTTCCAGTTGACGATGCCGGCGCGCGCTTCCAGCAACAGCCGCTCGAACAGCTCGCGCTGCGGCGATACCAGCCCCACCGACAGGCCGTAGCGTGTCCGGTTGGCGAGCTGCAGCGCCTCGTCAAAATCGCGATAACGCACGATGGTGGTCAACGGCCCGAAATACTCTTCGTCCGGTACGCCGGCCACGCCGGTCAGATCGACGATGCCCGGGCTGAGCAGCGAACTGCCCGGCTCCAGCAGACGCATGCTCAGCAGCGATTTGCCGCCCAGCGCCAGCAAACGTTGCTGCGCTTTCAGCATGTTTTCCGCCGCGGCCGCCGACACCACCCCGCCCATGAACGGCTGCGGTTCGGCATCCCAACGGCCGACGCGCAGTTCGCCCGCCACCTGAACCAAACGCGCGATAAAAGCGTCGCCTTCCGCCCCTTGCTTCACCAGAATCCGACGCGAACAGGTGCAGCGTTGGCCGGCGGAGATAAACGCCGACTGGATAGCCAGGTTGACCGCCGCGTCGCGATCCTCGAAGCCGTCGACGATCAGCGCATTGTTGCCGCCCATCTCCAGCGCCAGGATCTTCTCCGGCTGCCCCGCCAATTGGCGATGCAGGTGATAGCCGGTGCCGGCGCTGCCGGTGAACAGCAGACCGTCGATATCCGCACTGGCCGCCAACGCTTCGCCGGTTTCGCGGCCGCCTTGCACCAGATTGATCACCCCGTCCGGCAGACCGGCCCGCAGCCACAGTTTCAGGGTCTCCTCGGCGGTCAACGGCGTCAGCTCGCTCGGTTTGAATACCACGCAGTTACCGGCCAACAGCGCCGGCACGATATGGCCGTTCGGCAGATGGCCGGGAAAATTGTAAGGCCCAAACACCGCCAGCACGCCGTGCGGACGGTGGCGCAGCACCGAAGCGCCGTCGGCCATCGCCGTCTGGCTAAAACCGGTGCGCGTCTGATAGGCCTGCAGCGAAATGCCCACTTTGCCGATCATCGCCTGAATTTCAGTCAGCGTTTCCCAACGCGGCTTGCCTGTCTCGCGGCTGATGGTTTCCGCCAGCGACTGCTTGTGTTCTTCCAGCAAGGCGGCGAAGCGTTTCACCAGCAGTTCGCGCTGCTCGAACGGCGTGCGCGCCCAAGCGGGGAACGCGGCGCGCGCGGCTTCGCAGGCGGCGGCGACGTCGTCGGCGTCGGCGGCGTTAGCGCGCCACAGCGGCTGGTTGCCGACCGGATCGGCCTTGCCGAACTCGGCGCCGCGGCCCTGCCGCCAGACGCCGTTAATCAACAGAGCAGGATGGGACATCATGCTTTCTCCTGTGCAATAAGGGGGAGCACCCGCACCGGGCTGCCCTGTTCGACGCCCAGCGCCGCAGCGGTGGCGGCGTTGATATGCAGGCGGTCGTCATACAGATCGGCATTGACCAACAGTGCGCGGTAATTCTGATAGTTGTCGTTGGCCACCAGATGCACCGGCGCATCGGCGCGCATCGGCGTGTCATCCAGCACCACTTTCACCAGGCGGCTCTGCTTGACCGCGCGGATATGGTCGATCTCCGCTTCCAGCGTCGGACCGCCGTCGAAGATATCGACGTAGCCCTGATAGCTCAGGCCTTCCGCCTCCAGCAACCGGCGCGCCGGCAGGGTTTGCGGGTGCACTTCGCCAATCACTTTCTGCGCATCTTCGGCCAGAAAATCGACATACAACGGGTGTTTCGGCATCAGCTCGGCGATAAACGCCTTTTGCCCGGTGCCGCTCAGGTAGTCCGCCTTGGCGAACTCGATGGAGAAGAAACGGTGGCCGACGCTCTCCCAGAACGGCGAACGGCCGTTTTCATCGGAGAAACCGCGCATCTCGGCGATCAGACGGCGGGAGAAGCGTTCACGGAACGCGGCGATAAACAGGAAACGCACCTTCGACAGCAGTTTGCCGTTCTCGCCGTGGCGATAATCCGGATCGAGGAACAGCGTGCACAGTTCCGAATGCCCGGTATGGTCGTTGCTGAGGAACAGCGTCGGCACCGATTTATAGACGTTCAGCTGTTTGGAAGCGTGCACCTGCGTGCCGACGCGGAAGCTGTACCAGGGTTCCGCCAGGCCGACGGCCACTTCGATCGCGCAGACCCCCACCGCCTGCCGGCGCTCGCTGTCTTCCAACACGAACAAATAACACTGGTCACTTTGCGGAAGTTCGCCTTGCCAGGTTTTTAACGCCCGCTCAATGCGTGCCGACAAGGTATCTTCATTCTGCGGCAGTGAAGTGAGACCGATGCCGGATTTACCGGCAAGCGTCAGTAAATCCGCCAGATCGCGACGCTCTATAGGGCGAATAATCATCATAATGCGAACCTCTTCTGAATCAGGCTGCGCCGGTGAAGGCGCAGCCCGCTGATTAGCTGCAAATGCGCGCCACGGCGCGCGCGAATCGCGCCAGCCCCTCTTTCACATCCTGCTCAGGGATGATCAGCGACGGCGTGAAACGCACCACATCCGGGCCGGCGATCAGCGCGATAACGCCTTCTTCGTTGGCCAGTTGGGTGATCTGCTTCGCTTTGCCGGCATAATCTTTCTTCAATTGGCAGCCGATCAGCAAACCGCCCCCGCGGATCTCGGCGAAGATCGGGTACTGGCGGTTGATGTCGTTCAACCCGTCGATGAACCACTGGTGACGTTGCTTGACGCCTTCCAGCACTTCCGGCGTGTTGATGATGGAGAACACTTCCCCCGCCACCGCCGTCGCCAGCGGGTTGCCGCCGTAGGTGGTGCCGTGGGTGCCGACGCCCAGCGTTTTCGCCAGCGCATCGGTGGTCAGCATCGCGCCGATCGGGAAGCCGCCGCCCAGCGCTTTGGCGGTCGTCAGCACGTCCGGCACCACGCCGTACTGCATGTAGGCATACAGGTGGCCGGTGCGGCCGACGCCGGTCTGCACTTCGTCGAAGATCAGCAGCGCGTTATGACGATCGCACAGTTCACGCAGCCCCTGCAGGAAACTGGCCTCCGCCGGCAGCACGCCGCCCTCGCCCTGGATCGGCTCGACGATCACCGCGCAGGTGCGATCGTTGATAAGCTCGGCCGCTGCGGCCAGATCGTTATACGGCGTATGGGTGATGCCGCCCGGCAGCGGCGCAAAATCCTGCGAATATTTCGGCTGGCCGCCGGCGGAAACGGTGAACAGCGTACGGCCGTGGAACGCGTTGTTGAACGCCACAATCTGATCTTTACCGGCGCCGTGCTGGTCGTGCGCATGCTTGCGCGCCAGTTTCAGCGCCGCTTCGTTGGCTTCTGCACCCGAATTACAGAAAAACACCTTGTCGGCGAACGTGGCGTCGATCAGTTTTTTGGCCAGACGCAGTACCGGTTCGTTGGTATAACCATTGCCCAGATGCCACAGTTTGCCCGCCTGCTCCACCAGCGCCGCCTTGACCGCCGGGTGCGCATGGCCCAACGCGTTAACCGCGATGCCGCCGGCGAAATCGATGTAAGACTTACCCTGCTGATCCCACACCTGCGATCCTTCGCCACGCACCAGAATAAAATCGGCAGGGGCATAAACCGGGACCATCCAGTCATCGAAAGACTGGCGGGTAACTGCGATTGGCTGTTCCATAGTGACCTCATAATCTCAGCAAAGGCTGAATTTTGACTGTAAGGGCCGCTCAAGCCCGGTTAGACCGCCACAATGCAAAAAAACCGTTGTTCAAAACCGACTTTCGCGGCGGAGAAAATGCTGTCCCTCACCGCTGATTTAGAAACAAATCTGTTACATAAAATCGGTTTTTCACTATTTATGGCGTATATCCGGTCCCTGAACGGGGAGTAAATGTTAACGAGCAGTTAAAATACATGTCGTTTGATAAAGAGTGTAGAGCAGCTATCGTGCCAAAACGGGATTTTTGCCGGATTTTGCTATTTTTTACGTTAAAACAACGGCTTATAGTGAATATTTATTCATTTTCTATGCATTGGTAATGCATAAATTAAAAAATAAGGCCTAAAATCATCATTGCGTGCGAAATCCTATTCAATTACGAAAAACTTCAGGATTTCTGATCGGGCTCGCAAAAATAATTTCACCCAATTTGCTCGCTATCACACTTTTTGCCCCCATCGGGTGCGGCGGCGCGCCAGCATGGTGCAACGCGGCAGCGACGCCACCCGCTATGCTCGCGCAAAAGGAGCCGCGTTGACCGCGGTTCCTGCTTTGTACGCCAGCGACTACACTGTGATCCTGACCGCCCCTTCTCTTCTGCGCACAAGGAGCCACCATGCCCAAGAAAACCGTCGATCTCAGCCAGCCGCACGCCCAACACGACATCCGCGCGTTTCTCGACGCGCTGAATGCCGCCGGCGGTAAACCCATGGAGCAGATGAAGCCCAAAGAGGCGCGCAGGGTTTTGGAGGACGCGCAACGCAGCGTCGAGGTGCCGCTGCGCGAGGTGGAAATCAGCGAGAAAACCATCCACGTTGAGGGCCAGGATATTCTGCTGCATCTGGTGCGACCGGCCAGGGTCAAGGAGGCGTTGCCGGTATTCATGTTCTTTCACGGCGGCGGCTGGGTGCTGGGCGATTTTCCCACCCATGAACGGCTGGTGCGCGATCTGGTTTACAGCTCCGGCGCGGCGGCGGTGTTCGTCAACTACCCCCGTTCCCCGGAAGCGCATTACCCACAGGCGATCAATCTGGCCTATGCCGCCACGGAATGGGTGGCCGAGTACGGCGAAAAAATCAACGTCGATGGGTCACGGCTGGCGGTGGTCGGCAACAGCGTCGGCGGCAATATGGCGGCGGTGGTCAGCCTGATGGCCAAAGAGAAAGGCATACCGGCGCTGCGTTGCCAGATCCTGCTGTGGCCCGTCACGCACGCCCATTTTGATACCGATTCCTATCATCAGTTCGCCGAAGGCCATTTCCTGACCCGCAACATGATGAAGTGGTTTTGGGACAGCTATGCGCCCGATAAGGCGCAGCGCAAAAACATCTACGCCTCGCCGCTCAACGCCACGTCGGAACAGCTGCGGGGCTTGCCGCCGGCGCTGGTGCAAACCGCCGAGCTGGACGTGTTGCGCGATGAAGGGGAAGCTTACGCGCGTCTGCTTGACGCCGCCGGCGTCGAGGTCACCGCCACCCGCTACAACGGCCTGATCCACGATTACGGCCTGTTGAATCCGCTCGCCCACGTCCCGGCGGTGCATTCGGCGATCCACCAGGCCGGGCGCGCATTGAAGCACTATCTGTCCTGACGCTAGCCAACCACGTGGCAAGCCACCTGATGGCTGGGAGCCACGCTGCGCAGATGCGGCGCCTGTTCACGGCATTGCGCCGTGGCCAGCGGGCAGCGGGGATGGAAGCGGCAGCCGCGCGGCGGGTTGGCGGGGTTCGGCGGCTCGCCGCCGGCCGCCCACGCCGGCGAACGTTGCGCATCCAACGTCGGCACCGCCGCCAACAAGGCCTGCGTGTAGGGATGCAGCGGCTGGCGAAACAGCGAATCGCGGTCGGCGCTCTCGACGATCTGCCCCAGATACATCACCGCCACGTCCTGGCACAGATGCTCCACCACGCCGAGATCGTGCGAAATAAACAGCAGCGTCACCCCCTGCCGTTCCTGCAAATCGGAAAACAGATTGATGATCTGCGCCTGGATCGACACGTCGAGCGCCGATATCGGTTCATCGGCGACGATAAATTCCGGTTGCAGGATCAGCGCGCGCGCGATGCCGATGCGCTGCCGCTGGCCGCCAGAAAACTCATGTGGAAACCGCCCGTAATGCTGCGGCGACAGCCCGCAGATCGCCAGGGTATCGAGCACCCGTTCGCGCAGTTCCGTCTTGCTTGCCAGGCCGTGCTGCAACAGCGCTTCGCCGATGGCGTCGCCCACGCGCAGACGCGGGTTCAGCGAGCTGTACGGATCCTGAAACACCAGCTGCATTTTCGGCCGCAGGGCGCGCAGCGCGTCTTTGTTGAGGCTATCCAGCGCCTGCCCTTTGAACAGCACCTCGCCGGCGGTTTTATCGTGCAGGCCGAGCAGCGTGCGGCCGACGGTGGTTTTGCCGCTGCCGGACTCGCCCACCAGCCCGAAAACGCGCCCCTTGCGGATGCTGAAGCTGACATCATCCACCGCCTTCAGTTGGCCGGTGGTGCGCCCGAACAGCCCGTCGCGCAGCGGAAAATATTTCTTTAACCCCTTTACCTCCACCAAAGGTTCAGTCGACATACGGATGCCCTCCGGCATTGAGAAAACAGGCGGACTGACGCTGACGGGAGCCGTACAGCGGCGGAATGCCGTCGCGGCAGCGAGCGGAGGCCTGCGCGCAGCGCTCGGCGAAAGCGCAATGCTCCGGCAGCCGCGCCAGATCCGGCACCTGACCGGGAATGGAGTACAAGCGGCGTCGCCGCTGCCCCGGCACCGGCCGCGAGGCGATCAGCCCCTGCGTATAGGGATGCCTCGGCTCGTCCAGCACTTCCCGGGTCGTTCCCTGCTCGACGACGCGCCCGGCGTACATCACCGCCAGCCGATCGGCCATCTGGGCGATCACCCCGAGATCGTGGGTGATCAAGATCATCGCCATGTTGTGTCGCCGGCTCTGCTCGCGCAGCAACGCCAGGATCTGCGCCTGCACCGTAACGTCGAGCGCCGTAGTCGGTTCGTCGGCGATCAACAGCGCCGGGCGGCACCCGATCGCCATAGCGATCATCACGCGCTGCAGCATGCCGCCGGAAAGCTGATGCGGGTAGCAGCGCATCAGCGCCTCCGCGCGCGCCAACCCCACTTCCGTCAAGAGTTGAATCGCCTGACGCCAGGCCGCTTTCGGCGACAGAAGCAAGTGCCTGATCAGCGGCTCCACCAGCTGTTCGCCGAGGGTCAACACCGGATTCAGCGCGCTCATCGGCTCTTGAAAGATCATCGCCAGCCGGTTGCCGCGCAGATCCGCCATCTTGGATGCCCGCAGCGACAGCAGGTTTTGCCCTTCAAAGCGAATCTCACCGCCGTCTATCTGCGCCAGCGGCTGCGGCAACAGCCCCATCAGCGCCATGGCGGTCACGCTTTTGCCGCAGCCCGATTCACCGACGATCCCCAGCGTTTGCCCGGCCTGCAGTTCCAGGCTGACCTGTTGCACCGCCCGCACCGGCCCCTGCTCGCCCTGAAACGACACCGACAGCCGGTCGAACGCCACCAGCGGTTGACTCATCGTTTTACCCCGCTCATTTTCGGATCGAGCGCGTCCCGCAGGCCGTCGCCCAAGATATTGATCGCCACCACGGTGACGAAGATCGCCAGCCCCGGCGGCATCCACAGCCAAGGGCGGCGCTGAAAGTCGATCAGGCTGTTGGCGGCGTCCATCATGTTGCCCCACGACGGCGTCGGCGGCACCACGCCCAGCCCAAGGTAGCTCAACGCCGACTCGCTGAGGATGGCGTTGGCCACCGCCATGGTGGCGACCACCACCAAAATCGGCACGGTATTGGGCAACAGATGGCCGAAGAGGCGCCGCCGGGTGGAGAGCCCCAGCACTTCGGTGGCCAACATGAAATCCCGCTCGCGCAGCGACAGGATCTGGCCGCGCACCAGCCGCGCCAGTGACGGCCAGCCCAGCAGGCTCAGCATGATCATCACCATGTAGATGCGGTAGTCCGGCGACACATCGAGTTCGGTCAGCATCGCGCCCATGATGATCAACAGCGGCAGGCCGGGAATGGTCATCAGCAGATCGGCGAAGCGCATGATCAGCCGATCCGCCACGCCGCCCAGATAACCGGAAAGCGCCCCCAGCACGTAGCCCAGCGTCACCGACAGCAGCATCGACACCAGGCCGATGGTCAGCGATATCCGCCCCGCCAGCAGCAGCCGGGTGCAGATATCGCGGCCGAGAAAGTCGGTGCCCAACCAGTGCGCGCCGCTGGGCGCCTGATTGATATTCAGCACATCGCCGGCATCGTCGCGCCACGGCGACAACGACGGCCCAATCAGGCACAGCAACGCCAACAGCACCAGCAACGCCAGCGAAATCATCGCCGGCCGGTGGCGGCGCAGCCGTCGCCAGGCCTGCGCCGCGGGCGGTGGCGACAGTTGCGCCTGGCGCCAGCGGCGACGGCGGCCGAAAAACAACGTAGCCAACATCGTGTTACCTCAAGCGAATGCGTGGATCGGCGTAGGCGTACAGAATGTCCGCCAGCAGATTGCCGAGAATGGTCAAGGCGGCCAGAAACAGCGTGAACCCCATCAATACCGGGTAATCACGCGCCGCCAGCGAATCGATATGGATATGTCCGGCGCCCGGCCAGTTGAAGATTTTTTCGGTGATCAGCGCGCCGGAGAACAATCCCGGCAGCTCGAACCCCAGCAGGGTGATGATCGGCAACAGCGCATTGCGCAGCGCGTGTTTGAGGATCACCGTTTTCTCCCTGAGCCCTTTGGCGCGCGCGGTGCGAATATAGTCCATGCGGATCACCTCCAGCATGCTGGCGCGGAAATAGCGCGTCAGGCTGCCGGCCTGCAGCATCACCAGCGCCAGCACCGGCAACAGCAGGTGCGCCGCCACCTCCAGCGCCCAGGCCAGCCCGCTCGCCTCGCTGCCGGTGCGCAGCATGCCGCCCGCCGGCAGCCAGTGCAGATCGACGGCGAACCATTTGATCAGCAACAGGCACAGGAAGAACGTCGGAAACGACATGGCGGCGAACACCGCCACGGTGATCAGATGATCGAACAGTGAATAGGGTTTCATCGCCGAGATCACCCCCACCGCCAGCGCGATGCCCCAATACAACACCATCGCCACCGCCGCCAGCAGGAACGAGTTCCAGATGTATTGGTTCAGCAGCGTGCTGACCGGGATCTGGTACTGCAGTGAAAAGCCGAGGTCGCCCTGCAGCAGCCGGCCAAGCCAGTGCAGATAGCGGCTGAACAACGGCTGATCCAGCCCGTACAGCGCCCGCAGCTCGGCGGCGCGTTGCGCGGTCAGGTTGATGTTGCCGTCGATAAAGTCGCCGGGCGCCAGGGCGAAAATGCAAAAAATCAGCAAGGAAGCCAACAACAGCATCGGGATAGTCTGCAACAGACGGCGCAAGATAAAGTTTCTCATCGCAGGTTCCATCGCCGCCGCCCGGAATGGCGCGGCGGCGTCAGGGCGTTACGGCGCCGGTTTGACGTTCGGCAGGCTGCCGACCAATCCGTTATAGATATCCGGTTTAAAGCCGGTGACGCGCGCGCTGCTGGCGCTCAAAATCTCGCGGTTGCCGAGCAGGATCACCGGCGGATCGTCCGACAGCGCCTGATACAGCTGGTGGTACAGCGGCTTGCGCTGGGCGATATCCAGCGTGGCGTTGGCCCTGGCGATCAGCGCATCCACCTGTGGGTTATGGTAGCCGGTCTCGCTCTCGCGGCTGATGAAATCGCGCACGCCGTCGTGCGGATCGTTCAGCGTACTGGTGCTGAGGGACGCCAGGTCGTAATTGCCCGCCTTGCGCTGCGCCAGCAGCGCGTTGAAATCCAATACCTGCGGTTTCAGCACCACGCCGAGCCGGCGGTAGTTATCCTTGGCGATCGGCACCAGCGCGTCGTTGATCAGCTTTTTGGTCACCAGCAGCGTCAGCTCCAGCTTTTTACCGTCTTTCTGCCGGATGCCGTCAGCGCCCACCTGCCAGCCAGCCTCGTCCAACAGCTTTTTGGCCTTATCGAGATCGTAAGCGTAAGGATTGATGCCGTTGGCGTCGTAAGCCCAGGAGATCGGCGAAATCGGCTGGTTGGCGACCTTGCCATACCCTTGGTACACCACGGCGATCAATTTTTGCCGATCCAGGCCGTAAATCAGCGCCTGACGCACCCGCTTGTCCTGCAGCGCCGGGCGTCTGAGGTTGAAATCAACGCGGCTGTAATCGCTTGAGCTGTAAAGGTTGATATTGGCGAAGCCGAGCAGCTTGAGCTGTTCGATATCGTCCGGCTTGGCGGTAAAGGCGTCGTAGTCGGTCTCACCGGTCTGGAACAACTGGAAGTTGGTGGCCGGGTTGGTGACGCGGTAGATAAAGCGCGCCATCGGCGGCGGGCCGAGGTAGAAGTTCGGGTTGGCGTGGAAGCGGATCTCCTGCCCCGGCACGTACTTGTCGTAAATATAGGGGCCGTTGCCGAGCGGCTTGCCGTTGAAAGCGCGCACGCTGTCGAGCTTGCCGCGCTGATAGTCTTTGCCGTAGTAAGCCCGCGACAATACCGGCCCGCCAATCAGTTGCAACGTGGTCGCGCCCGGTTGGGTGGTGACGATCTGAATGGTGCGATCGTCGATCACCTTCAGCCCGCTGATGCCGGCGGCGGTACCGTTTTTATACTCGGCGCCGCCCTGGATGTGCGCCGGCGTGATATCGGTGTCGCTGTCATAGGCCGGATCGTGCAGCAGCGTCAGGGTAAAGGCGATATCGTCGGCTTTCAGCGGCGAGCCGTCGCTGTAGACCAGATTCGGCCGCAGCTTGATGGTATAGGTCAGATTATCGGGGCTGACCTGCCAGGATTCCGCCAGGCGCCCTTCCGGCTTGCCCTGGCTGTCCAGGCCGATCAGGCGGCTGAAGATCACGTCGGTCACGTTCTCGTCCCAGCCGTTGGTGAACAGATACGGGTTGAAAATCCCCTGCGGTTCCGAGATGCCCGCCACCACGGTGTCTTTGCGCAGCTTGGCGGCGGCCGGCACCCGGCTGACGTCGCTGGCCGGCGTGATGCCTTCAGCCAGCGTTTCCGCCTGCGCGCCGGCGCTCAATCCCAGCGCGCAGATCAACGCCAGCGGCGTCAACCGATAACGCAACAGTTTGTTTAGCTTGTTTTTTATTCTACTCACCCACTGCCCCTCGTCTACCCGTTGATAAAAATGTGACAAAATTTATCGCAGAGTAATGGGCGGCTGGAGGGCTGTCTAACAACGAAACCGGCATTCCATTGCCGAAAAAAGCATTATGAATTTTTCTGGGGCGAAGCGGCGGGAAAAATGCGGTTCAGCCGGCCGCCGCCAGCCCCCGGATAAGTTTGGCTAAGGTTTTTATCGCCTCTTCAAAGCGGTCATTCCATTCAAAAGAGGCGTTGAGACGGAAGCAGTGGTTGAAATGGTCGCCGGTGGTGAACATGCGCCCCGGCGCGATGCTGATGCCCCGGGAAAGGGCCCGCCGGTACAGCTCCATCGACGACAGCGCCGGATCGAGCTCCAGCCACAGGAAGTAACCGCCGTCGGGCTGGCTGACCTTCACCGTCGGCGGGAAATGGTGGGCGATCGCCTGACGCATCGCGCTTTGGCGCTGGGCCAGCAGGCGGCGCAACCGCCGCAGGTGGGTGTCGTAGCCGCCGTGCAGCAGATAATCCGCCAGCGCCATCTGGGTCGGCACACTGGTGGAAACGGTGCTCATCAGCTGCAAACGCTGGATCTGCTGCGCATAACGCCCCGCCGCCACCCAGCCGACGCGAAAGCCCGGCGCCAGGCATTTGGAAAACGACGAACAGTGCAGAATTTGGCCGCCGCTGTCGAGCGCCTTGGCCGGCAATGGCCGTTCGGCGCTGAAGTACAGCTCGCCGTAGACATCGTCTTCGATCAGCGAGATCTGCCGTTCGCGCAGCAGCGCCACCAGACGCTGTTTGTTAGCTTCCGGCAGGGTGGCGCCCTGCGGGTTCTGGAAGTGGGTCATCAACCAGCAGGCTTTGATCGGATACTGTTCCACCGCCTGCTGCAGCGCGTCCAGATCGATGCCGTCCTGCGGATGGGTGGCGATCGCCACCGCCTTCAACCGCAGCCGTTCCAGCGCCTGCAACGCGCCGTAAAACGCCGGCGACTCGATCGCCACATAGTCGCCAGGTTGGGTCACCGCCTGCAGGCTGAGGCTGAGCGACTCCATCGCCCCGGCGGTGATGACAATTTCGTCCGGCGCAACCTGCATGCCGCTCAGCGCATATCGTTGGGCAATGTGCCGCCGCAGCGCGTCGTTGCCCGGCGGCAGGTTGGCCAGCGAACTGTGCGGCGTGAACTTGCGCGCTACGCTGCTCAGCGCCCGCGCCAGCTTCGGCTGGGCGAACAGCGTGGCGTCGGGAAACGCCGAACCGAAAGGCACGATGTCCGGATCCTTGCAGGCCTGCAGCACGTCGAAAATAAAGGCGTTAATGTCCACCTGCTCGCTCAGCAGCAGTTTCTCGCCGCGCGAAGGCTGAGGCAGCGGCTGCGGACGCGCCGCCACATAGTAGCCCGACTGCGGCCGGGCGACGATCCACCCCTGGCTCTCCAGCAGTTGATAAGACTGCACCACCGTCATCAGGCTCAATCCGGCGCGTTTGCCGCTCTCGCGCAGCGAAGGCAGCTTGTCGCCCGCCCGCCACACCCGGTTCTGGATCTGTTCTCTAATCTGCTGCGCAAGCTGCTCGTATCGGGTCATAACCATTAACTGTTATATGAAAAAGTAAAATAACTGTCACTATTATAGTCACTGTACTTCGTGATTAACTTAACGCCAAGCTTTTCACATAAAAATGACAGCTATACTCAAGAGGTTAATTTATGTTCAACCCTAGGAGGCGCCATGCTGGGTCTTGATGCACTGGAACTCGCCAGAATACAGTTCGCCTTCACCGTGTCTTTCCATATCATTTTCCCCGCCATCACCATCGGTTTAGCCAGCTATCTGGCGGTGCTGGAAGGATTATGGTTGAAAACGCACAATGAAGCCTACCGTGAGCTTTACCACTTCTGGTCAAAGATTTTCGCCGTTAACTTCGGCATGGGCGTGGTGTCCGGGCTGGTGATGGCCTATCAGTTCGGCACCAACTGGAGCTTCTTCTCCGAGTTTGCCGGCAGCATTACCGGGCCGCTGCTGACTTATGAAGTGCTGACCGCCTTCTTCCTCGAAGCCGGTTTCCTCGGCGTGATGTTGTTCGGCTGGAACCGCGTCGGCCCAGGGCTGCACTTCTTCGCCACCTGCATGGTCGCGCTCGGCACACTGATCTCCACCTTCTGGATCCTGGCCTCCAACAGCTGGATGCAGACGCCGCAGGGGCATGAAATCATCAATGGCCAGGTGGTGCCGGTCGACTGGCTGAAGGTGATCTTCAACCCGTCCTTCCCGTACCGCCTGTTACACATGTCCACCGCCGCCTTCCTCTCCTCGGCGTTCTTCGTCGGCGCCTCTGCCGCCTGGCATCTGCTGCGCGGCCGCGATACCCCGGCGATGCGCAAAATGCTGTCTATGGCGATGTGGATGGCGCTGATCGTCGCGCCGGTGCAGGCGATGATCGGCGATGCGCACGGCCTGAATACGCTGAAACATCAGCCGGCGAAGATCGCCGCCATCGAAGGCCACTGGGAAAACCCGCCGGGCGAAGCCACGCCGCTGATCCTGGTCGGTTGGCCGGACATGCAGCGTGAAGAGACCCGCTTCAAGCTGGAAGTGCCCTACCTCGGCAGCCTGATCCTGACGCACAGCCTGACCGAGCAGGTGCCGGCGCTCAAATCGTTCCCGCCGGAAGATCGCCCCAACTCCACCGTGGTGTTCTGGTCGTTCCGCATCATGGTCGGGCTGGGCATGCTGATGATTCTGGCCGGGGTGTGGAGCCTGTGGCTGCGCTGGCGCGGCGGGCTGTATCAGTCGCGCCCGTTCCTGTACTTCATTCTGTGGATGGGTCCATCCGGACTGCTGGCGCTGCTGGCGGGCTGGTTCACCACCGAGATCGGCCGCCAGCCGTGGGTGGTGTACGGCCTGCTGCGCACCAAGGATGCGGTCTCCGCGCACGGCGATCTGCACATGAGCATCAGCCTGCTGGCGTTCATTATCGTCTACTGCTCGGTGTTCGGCGTGGGGTATTCCTACATGATGCGCCTGATCCGCAAAGGGCCGCAGCCGCATGAACACCAAGAAGACAATACCGAGGGCCGCCCGGCGCGTCCGCTGTCCGCGGTCAACGACACTCTGGACGACAGGAGCTGAACATGGGTATCGATCTTCCGCTGATTTGGTTTGTCATCATCGTGTTCAGCACCATGATGTACGTGGTGATGGACGGTTTCGACCTGGGCATCGGCATCCTGTTTCCGTGGGTGAAAGAGAGCGGCGACCGCGATCTGATGATGAACACCGTCGCCCCGGTGTGGGACGGCAATGAGACCTGGCTGGTGCTGGGCGGCGCGGCGCTGTTCGGCGCCTTCCCGCTGGCCTATTCAGTGATCCTCGACGCGCTGGCGATCCCGCTGACGCTGATGCTGATTGGGCTGATTTTCCGCGGCGTGGCCTTCGAGTTTCGCTTCAAGGCGACGCCGGAGAAGCGCCATATCTGGGACAAGGCGTTTATCTGGGGCTCACTGTTCGCCACCTTCAGCCAGGGTGTGGTGGTGGGCGCCGTGATCAACGGCTTCCCGGTCGAAGGCCGCACCTACGCCGGCGGCGCGCTGGACTGGCTTACGCCGTTCGCGCTGTTCTGCGGGCTGGGGCTGGTGGTGACCTACGCCCTGCTCGGTTGCACCTGGCTGGTGATGAAAACCGCCGGTGATCTGCAGGCGCGCATGTATCACCTGGCGACGCCGCTGCTGGCGATCCTGTTGCTGGTGCTGGCTGCGGTCAGTGTCTGGACGCCGATCGCCCATCCGGAAATCGCCGCCCGCTGGTTTACGCTGCCGAACCTGTTCTGGCTGCTGCCGGTGCCGCTGCTGGTGCTGCTCAGCGCCTGGGGCATTCACCGCGGGGTGAAACGCGGCGCGCACTACTCGCCGTTCATGCTGACGCTGCTGCTGGTGTTCCTCGGCCTGAGCGGGCTTGGCATCAGCATCTGGCCGCACCTGATCCCGCCGGCCATCAGCCTGTGGGACGCCGCCGCGCCGCCGCAGAGCCTCGGCTTTATGCTGGTGGGCGCGCTGTTCATCATCCCGATCATCCTGGTCTACACCTTCTGGAGCTACTATGTGTTCCGCGGCAAGATCAGCCATGAGCACGGCTATCACTGAGGAGGGAGGACGCTATGCAAGATAAAACGGCAGCCGCCGCTCCGGCGCCCTGGTGGAAACGCATCGGTTGGCTGGTGATCATCTGGAGCGCCAGCGTGCTGGGGCTGTTCGTGGTCGCCTCGCTGTTCCGCCTGCTGATGACCGCGGCGGGCATGAAGTCGCATTAACGCGGCGCCTTATCTGGACGCGCTGTTGGGAAAGTAAAAAGAGACCACCAGCGTGACCAGCGGCAAGGCGCCGATCTTCACCAGCTCGAACACTTGACCGAGCGCTTCGTTTTTGTCCCAATACGCGTGGGCGGCGAATACGCCCACGCTGACCGCAAATATCCCGCACAGTACCTGGCGCGCCAGGCGCAGCCGCTCCATTTCGTCGAAGACCAGCGAAGGATCCAAATATAACCTTTCAGCATCGAGCTGCGGGCGCTCATGTTGCGGCTTCATGGAAAAATCCCCACCACCACGGCGACTGCCTCCAGCCCCTCGTCGCTTTCACGCACGATACCGAGGCGGGAACCATCCTGTTTCATCCACTCACGGTCGGCAATCGTCATTAAAGCAAACGCCAGGCGTATGACGTCGGTTTTGGCCATCCCGTGACGCCGGGCAATATCGTTCAAACTGTCGTCGATTTCATTGGATAACCGAATCGGCAAGCTGCGCATACTCCACCTCCTGTGGTCGTTGATTCGCCGAGGGAAAGTCTACTGGAACGCCAAATATCGTTCAATTAGTGAACTGCGTAACGCCTCGCACAATCCGCATGCAACGCTATCGCGGCTTGCGCCCCATCGCGCTGAGGAAACGTTGCTGCAGGCGCAGCAGCTCCTCCAGTTCCAGCAGGCGGTAGTCGATGCCGAAACGCGGCGCCACCTCGCCGATGATGCGGCTCAGCGCCGGGTAATGGCGGTGGCTCCAGTGCGGAAACAGATGATGCGTCAAATGCAGGTTCGCTCCGCCGAGCCAGTATCCCAGCCAGCGCGGCCGGGTCAGCCAGTCGAAGGTGGTGGCGAACACGTGGTGATACCAGCCGTGCGGCATCGCGCCCTGCGCCGGCGCCTGATAAAAGTTGGCCTTGGCCCAGTGGGTGCCGATGATCAACATCACGAACAGCAAGGAAGAAAGCATTTGGCTCAGCAAGTAGACCAGCAGAATTTGCCCGATGCCGATAGCCGGCGGCAGCAGCCAGCACGGGATCGCCAGCGCCAGCAGCAGGTGCGCCGCCTTACCCGCCAGAAACGCGCACCAGCCGCGCGCGCCCTGCTGCGCCATGCGCGCCGCCACGCGGGTGCGGCCCGCCCTGTCCAGCCAATCGAACAGCCAGATGTAGTACGGGAACGTCAGCGCCGCCACCAGCGGCCAATAGTAACGCTGCGCGCGCATAAAGGGCCGCCAGCGCTGGAACGGCGTTTGCCGCAGCACGCCATTGGCGTCGATGTCGGGATCGTAATGTTCGATGTTGTTATGGGCATGATGGAACAGCACGTGCCGCACGCGCCAGCAGTCCGGATCCAGCCCCAGCGGCACGCTCACCAGGGCATTCAGCCCGCGGTTGGCCCAGGGCCGACGGAAAAACGCGTTGTGCGAGGCGTCGTGCACCACGTTCACCGTCAGGAACATGCCGATAAAGATAAAACCGAAATAGCAGGCGAAAAATGCCCAGCCGTTCTGCTGCTGCAGGCCCAGCCCGTAACACAGGCCACACAGCGCCAGCAGCAGCGCCACCTTCGCCAACATGCCGCCGTCGGCGAAACGGTGATCGCCGTTGGCCGCCAGATAGTGCTGGGCGGCCTGCATCAGCGCGCGGTGCAACCCGCTGTCGTCGCGCCGATAGGCTAACGGACGCAGCGGTTTCACGGCTGCCCCATCCGGCGCAAAAAGCGCTGTTGTTGCGCCAGCAATTCACGATAGCCGATGCAGCGATACGCCATGCCGTGCCGCTGTGCCACCTCCGCCAGCGCCGCGGCCAACGCAGGGTAGTGGCGGTGATTCCAGCCGGGGAACAGGTGATGCGTCAGGTGATAGTTCAGCCCGCCGGTCAGGTGCTCCAGCCAGTGCGGCTCGGGTTGCCAGTCGCAGGCGGTGGCGAAATTGTGCCGGTACCAGCCTTGCGGCATGCTGTCACCCGTCGGCGCCGGGTAAAACTCGGCCTGCGCCCAGTGGGTGCCCAGCAGCAGGAACACCACCAGCAGCGAGGCGCACATCTGGCCGACCGCATAGGCCAGCAACACCCAGCCCCAACCGATGCCGTGCTGGTGGCCCACGATCAGCGGCACCACCAGCACCAGCGCCACATGAAGCAACTTGCTCAGCACGAACAACGCCCAACCGCCGCGTTCCGCCAGCACGCGTTTTTCCCGCAGCGGCGTTTTATCGAGCCGATCGGACCAATCGAAAATCCACGCGATGTAAGGCAAGGAGAGCGCGGCGATCAGCGGCCAGTACAGATGCTGATAGCGCATATGCGGTCGCCAGCGCTGGAACGGCGTCTGGCGGAAAAAGCCATTCTCTTCGGTGTCCAGATCGTAGTGTTCGACGTTGGCGTAGACGTGGTGGTAATCCACGTGCCGCGTGCGCCAATAGTCCGGATCGACGCCCAGCGGCAGCGTCACCAGTCGCCCCACCAGGCGATTCGCCCAGGGCGCGCGCAAGAAGGCGTTATGCGAAGCATCGTGGTTGACGTTGACGTTGAGCAGCATGCCCATGGCCACGAACAGGAAATAGCAGAGGAAAAACGCCCAGGGCTGATGCTGCAGCAGGCTCAGCGCGTAAAACCCGGCGCACAGCGCCAGCAACAGCGCAGCCTTGGCCAATCGCGCGGCATCGGCATAGCGATGATCGCCCGCCAGGCAGGCGTGCGCCGCGCGCTTGAGATCGCGGTGGAATGCCTGTTCGCCATCGGCGGGAAAACGCAGCGGCGGCAATGTTTCAGCCATGCGGTTCCTCCACGGCGGCCGGTGCGGCCCCCCGTCCCCAGCCCAGCGCGACGCACAGGGCATGCAACGCCACGGCGGCCATGGCGATATGCCAATAACGCTGCGGCCAGCCGAGGTAGCCGATAAACAGCAGCGGCATGCCCAACGCGACCAGCAACCAGACGGCGCTCGCCCAAGATCGCCCTTCCGTCATGCCGCCCAGCGCCACCGAGCCCAACGCCAGCAGCACCAGCAGCGCCATTTGCGGCCAGCTGATGTCGCCGTAGCCGTAACCGTATTGGTAGACGTAACCGACCACCAGCGAGAACAGCAGCATGGCGCCGCTGAATACGCTGAGCGCCGAACGGCGGTCGCGTAGCCGGCCCGGCGCCGGGCGCCATGCCATACGGAAATAGCGCAGGAACGGCAGATTGCTCGCCCAGAACGGGTTGGCGGATGGCCTGTCGCCGCTGACGCCGTAGCTGAACGGCGTGGTCGGCAATGCCGGGCAGAAGGTGCCGAACAGCTTGTCCCAGAAGATAAAGCTGCCGCCGAAATTCTTATTGGAATAGGCCATGTCCTTGACGTGATGCACTCGGTGATGCGCCGGCGTGACCAGGACTTTCTCCAGCACGCCAAGCTTCGGCGTCAGCGCGTTGTGATTGAACAGCTGAATGCTGTAGTGAAAAATCGAGACCGCGACGAACACCGGCAATGGCACGCCCGCCAGCGCCAGCAGCAAAAAGAACGGGATGGACGTCAGTGACGAATACCAAGAGTTGCGCACCCCCAGCGACAGATTGAAATGCTCGCCCTGATGGTGCACCACATGCACCGCCCACAGCAGGCGGAAACGATGATGCAGACGGTGCAGCCAGTAGAAACCGAAGTCCCACGCCAGCAAAGCAAACAGCCACATCAACAGCGGCGGCCAGGCGTCCAGCAGCCCCAGGCTGAAATGCGCGGCCACGTAGCCGTAGCAGGTGATCTCCAGCCCGCGGAACAGCCACAGCATGATATGGCCGGAGTTCAGGTTGAACACCAGATCGTGCCAGTTGACCGGCTCGCGACGCCCCCACTGCAGCGCCACCGCCTCGGCCACCACGATGAACAGCATGAACACTATCGGCAATGCCAGATCGCTCATCCCACTTCTCCTTTAACCGCGCGCCGGCGCAGGGTGTTCATGCGCAGGGCCAGCCAGCCGGCGAACAGCGCCAGCAGCGCGCCGCCGGCCAAATCGACAAACAAATGCCGGCGCAGTTGCAGAATCGAGAACGCGATCGCCACGCCCCACAGCATCCACAGCGCCGTGCGCACTTTGCGCTCGCCGTCGCTCAGCGCCCACACCGCCAGCACCGTCAGCGCCATATGCAGCGAAGGCAGGCAGTTCTGCGGCGAGTCCACCTGGGTTAACGCCGCCAGCAGTTGCGCGCTGATCCCGACGCCATCGTTCTGCGGATAAGCCATGGTGGTCGGCCACAGCAGATAAACCGCCCCGGCGCCCAGCGCGGTGAGCTGCATCGCCCGCGTCAGCCATGTGACCCGCTGCAGCGGCGCCAGCAGATAACCCGCCGGAACGATGAGGAAGAAAGAGAGATAGAGCCAGATGGCCGTGGGGCTGAACGGGATCGCCCGGTCAAGCGCCGACGGCGGCAGCAAGGTTCCCGCTCCCTGCAAGCGATCGGTCAGGCTATACACCACCCCGACCGTGCCCCAGCCGAGCAACATGTGTCCTAGTCTGAACAGCGTATTTTTCATGTTTCCTCCGCCTGGCGAACGATGCGCCGCCGCTTGCGATCGAACTGCGGCAGTACCGTCTGCGCCGTCAGCCGCCATTCGAGGCGCTCAGTGGCGATGCCCTGGCGAGCGAACAGCGCGATCAGCTGCGCCTGACAATGCGCCAACGCCGCCGGGCTGCAATCGGCAATCAATTCCAACCGCCGTTCGCCGCGCTGGATCAGGCGGTAATCGCTGGTCAGCGGCAGCGCATTGGCGATCGTTCGGCTGCAGGCATCGGCGAACACCGCCTGCGGTTGCCGCTGCGCATCGGGCAGCATCAGTTGATCGTCGCGCCGCCCCTCGATACGGGCGATCGCCCGCGTCGGTTGCCCGCACGGGCAGGGTTCCTTGCGCAGCACCAGTACATCGTCCAGCCGATAACGCACGATCGGCTGCGTGCTGCGGGTAAAGTCGGTGATCAACGGCGTAAAACGCCGTTCGTCGATCCACTGCGGTTCGATATGCAAAAACTCTTCGTTCAGATGCAGCGTACCGTGCGCGCAGGTTGCGGCAAGAAATCCTTCGGTGGCCTGATACACTTCGCCGACCGCCGGAAATACCTGCAGCAGCAGGCGGCGGTCCTGCTCTTCCAACACCTCGGCCACCGAGATCGCTTTTTTGACCGGCAATTTCACCTGCCCGGCCAGCACCGCCAGCGCCAAGGCGCGCAGCACCTGCGCCGGGGCCACGATGATGCTGGGCGCCTGCCGTTCCAATGCGGGCAAATGCTCGCTGAACGGCGCAAGCAGATCGTAAAACGCCAGGCTCAGCCAACGGTTGTTCACGCTGTGATAGAGATTATTGTCCGCCCGCAGAAACAGCGCAACGCGCTCGCCGGCCAACAGCCCGTCCGGCAGCATCTTCGCCAGCATGCCGCCGGCCCACACCTGCTGCTCGCGCGGGCTGACGACAAACACGCCGCGCTGCCCGGAGGTACCGGACGACAATCCGACGCTGTAGCGCCCGATCTTCGGCGTGAAATCGCGATCCGCCTCGCTGCGCTGCGCGCAGGCCAGCACCGCATCGCGCTGCAGCCCGGCGGTGTTCATCCGGTCGAACTGCGCCATCATCAGCGCCTTGTCCATCTGCGGCCATTCGGCGAACGGCCGGCGGCTGAAACGCTGAAAATAGGGGCTCTTGCTCAGCACCCGGCGGGCAAAGCTCTCAAGCTGCCGGGCCTGATGCGCCTCCAGCGCCGCACGATCGCCAAAGCGCAGGCGCCGGGCGCGGAAATAGTGCCAAAGGGTCATGAAAGGGATCACAGATCCCCCTCGTGGCACAGCAAAATGTTGACCTGCCCGCCCGCCCACAGCTGGTTGAGCCGCTCCAGCGTGCGGGTGTACGCCGCCGCATCGTCCATCACCAGATTGGCCAGGCGCGAAGGCCCGCGCAGCGTCTGGTAACTCTGCGGCGACCAGGCGGCGTCGCTGGCCAGCAGCGTCCAGCCGGCGTCGGTGAGAATAAAGGCGCCGATATGGCCGGCCGCATGCCCCGGCAGCGGCACCAACACGATCTGCCCTTCGCTGCCCGGCAGCGCGTAACCGCGATCGAACGGCGCCAGCAGCGCGGGCAACGCCACCGAGGGAAAAGCCTCCATAAACTGCAGGCGGCTCTCGAAATCCGCCGGGATCAGGCCGGGAATAAAGGCGCGCTTCAGCGCCGCGAAACCGCGCAATCCACGGGTTTGCCGCCAGCCTTCGCCGGAGCAAATAAAGTCGAGTTGGCTGAAATCCTGCAGCCCGGCGATGTGGTCCGCGTGAAAATGCGAGACGATCAGCGCCTGAATATCGCCCTCGGCGTAACCGGCTTCGCGCAGTTGGTGCGCCAGCGACTCGGCGGGATCGAAATAGACCGGCGTCATGCGGCGATAAAGGCTGAACACCCCCGACTGCGTGTGCTGCTGAAAATAACGCGCGTAGCCGGTATCCCACAACCAGCGGCGCTCCCCCACCTCCAGCAGATAGGCGCGCGCCGGGAATTTGCATACCCGGAACCCGGCGCCGCGCAGCGCCATGCAGCCGATATGCGTGCAATAGCCCACGTCAAAAACGGTGACCTTAGCCATGCTGTCCGCCTCCTTGCCGCCGCAGCCACTCGCCGGTCAGACGAATGCCCTCTTCCATCGAATAACGCGGCCGATAGCCCAACTCTTCGATCGCACGAGTCTGGTTCAGCGTCATGTCAAAATGCACCGCCGCCACGCTGTAGCGCGTCAGCAGCGGTTCCTTGCCGCTCAGCGTCGCCCACAGCTCCATGCCGCCGGCCAGCGTATGCAGCAGCGGATAGGGCACGGCCTGCAGCCGGTAACTCAGCCCCAGCTCCTGACGCAGCAGCGCATCCAGCATCTCCGCCAGCCGCTGCGGTTGGTGGTTGGTGATGTTGTACACGGCGCCGGACGGCAATCCGCGCTGCCGACTGGCCAGATCCATCGCGTGCACCACGTTGGGGGCAAAGGTCAGATCCAGCAGCGCTTGTCCGCCGCCGGGCAATCGCAATACGCCGCGATCGCGTTCGAGCTGCTGCAACAGCCGCGGCACGATCACCCGATCGTGCGGGCCAAACAGGCCGCGTGGTCGCAGCATAATGTAGGTGGTTTGCGGATAGATCTTCGCCTGCGCCAACAGGCGTTGTTCGGCGGCGTGCTTGCTGGCGGCATAGTGATTGGCGAAGCGCCGGGCGCGGTAACCCTCGTCAAGATCGTAATGCGGCTGAAAATCGAAGTAGATTGCCGGCGTGGAGATATGCACGAAGCGCCGCACGCCGCAGCGCCCCGCCGCCTCCGCCAGCTTCTCCGTCGCCGCGGCGTTGATGCGGTGAAACTCCGCTTTGCCGCCCCAGGGGGAAGACTTGGCCGCGCAGTGCCACACCCACTCGCAGTCGGTCACCAACTGCCGGCACTGCTGCGGCGTCACCTGCGCCAGATCGAGCGCACAAAACTCGGCGCCCAGCTGACGCAACGCTTCGCCGGCCCGTTCATCGCGGCCGGTGGCTCGCACCTGATGTCCGGCTTCCAGCAGCCACTGCGCCGCGTTGCGCCCCAGCCCGCTGGTCGCCCCGGTGACCAGCACCCTCATGGCAGCAACACCATGCCGGCCAACGCCAGCCCCGCGGCGGTGCCGATCAGCATCACCGGCTGGCCGGGGTTGAAGCGCCCGGTGGTCACGGCGGCATGCAGCGCCGTCGGGATGGACGCCGCCACCTGGTTGCCGTGGTGGCGGTAGATATCTACCAGCGCCTCGCTCGAAACGTGCAGCCGCTTGCGCATGTGTTCGAGCGACAAATGGCTGGCCTGGTGTGGCACCACGGTGGCGATCTGCGCCAGGGTCAAGCCGCTGGCGCTCAGCAGCCGATCGAGGTAGCCCTCAATCAGCGCCGACGCCTGACGGAACAGCGGCTTGCCCTGCATATGAAACAGGAAGTCTTGCTCGCACATGCCGGCGCGCGGGTTGCGGCGCGTGCCGCCGGCGCGGATCTCGCAAAGTTCGCTGCCGCCGGGGTAGGTTTCCACCAGGCTGGCGAGGATGCCGCTGGCGCCGTCGCCGCGCTCTACGATAGCGCAGGCGGCGCCGTCGCCGAAGATCAGCGACGACTCTTCATGCTGCCAGTCGATGCCGCGTGAAGCGAGATCCGCTGAGACGATGGCAATACGCCGATACGTTCCGGCGTTCAGCAGCCCCGCCGCCACCTGCAGCGCAGAGATAAAGCTGACGCAGCTGCTGTTGATGTCGAAGCCTGGCGTGCCCGCCGCCAGCCCCGCCACCTTGAGAATATGCGCGGCGGTGCACGGCAATGCCTGCACCGAAATCGCCGAGGCGGAGATCAGCAGATCGATCGAGTCTGCCGGAATGGCGCGGCGAGCCAGCGCATCTTGCAGCGAAGCGGCGGCGAGCTCGGCCTGGCTGGCGTCGTCGGCGGCGTGATAGCGGTAAACGATGCCCGAGCGTTTTTCAACGTAACCGGCCGGTTTCCCCAGGCGAGCGTCGAGCGTAGAGGAGGCCACGCGGTTGGGCGGCAATGCGGCCCCGGTGGCGATGATTTTCAGAGGCAACAGCTCGGGTGAGCGACATTGTGTGGTCATTATTGTTATTGATTAACCTGACTATCCATAAAGCGATTCTCCCGCACGGCACGAAGGCCACGCGGATCATCCCCGGTTTTTATGTCCCAAAAAGCCTTTCATCAAGGCGGTATCTCTTGTTATCGGCTACCACGGGCCGACGTCCGTCGGCGGAAGCATAAGCGTAACATAACTGAGATAGTGAGTTTACGACAAGGCGGCGAGAATGGGCAGACGGCGGGGGAATTATCGGAATAGCGCCGCCGCTGGCGATCGGCGGCGGCGGGGTCAGGCTCAGCGGCGGTTGCGCACCAGTTGATAACGGCGGGTCAGGTACTCTACCGGCGCGCTCCAGATATGCACCAGGCGGCAGAACGGGAACAGCACGAACAGCGTCATGCCCAGCACCATGTGCAGTTTAAAGATAATCGCCACCCCTGCCAGGTGCGCAGAGGCGCCGGCGTGGAAGGTCACTACCGCCTGCGCCCAGGCCACCAGCTTCATCATTTCGCTGCCGTCCATATGCTGGGCGGAGAACGGAATGGTCAGCAGCCCCAGACACACCTGCACCACCAACAACGTCAGGATCATGATGTCGGCGAAGCTGCTGGTGGCGCGTACCCGCGGGTTGGTCAACCGGCGCTTCAGCAACAGCGCGCCGCCGATCAGCGTCATCAGGCCGCAGGCGCCGCCGGCGATCATCGCCAGCTTCTGCTTCACGTCGATCGGCAGGAAGGCCTCATACATCCAGTGCGGCGTCAGCATGCCGAGGAAGTGGCCCGCGAAGATGCCGATAATGCCGATGTGGAACAGGTTGGACGCCAGCCGCATGCCCTTTTTATCCAGCATCTGGCTGGAGCCGGCGCGCCAGCTGTACTGCCCGTAGTCGTAACGCAGCCAGCTGCCGATCAGGAACACTGCGCCGGCCAGATAAGGGTAGATATCGAAGAAGAACTGATTCAAAAATTGCATGATTAGCGTCCTTTGGTTCCGGTTAACGCATCCGTCAGGTCCAGATACTGTGGCGCCACCGCGCCGGCGAAGCGCCGCTGGTGCGCCGTCTGCTGGGCGGAGGCGCAGCCTTGTTCGCCGAGAAACTTGATCTGCTCCTCTTCCCACACCGCATCCAGCGCCTGCGGCGTATCGTCGCGCGCCTCTTGCGCCACCTGCGTCTCCAACGCCTGGGCCTGCACCTCGCTGCCGGACAGCGCCAGCAGCAGATCAAACAGCACCGCGTACGGGCTTTCGCGCTGCTGCAGACGCGCGCCCAGCAGCGCCAGGATCGGCGCGATGTCCCGCAGCCCTTCCCTCGCCTGCGCCGCGCTGCGGCTGGCCAAATACTCCAGGTACAGCGGCAGGAAGTCCGGCAGCTCACGGCTGTCGATCTCCAGCCCGGCGGCGCGGTACTGCGCCATCAGGTCAACCATCGCCTGGCCGCGATCGCGCGACTCGCCGTGCACATGCTCAAACAGCAGCAGCGAGGTGGCGCGGCCGCGATCGAACAGTTCGCAATAGTCAGCCTGCGCGTCCAGCAACGGGCGCGCGCACAGGCGGCGGATAAACAGAATCAGCTGCGCGCTGTGGTGCAGATCCAGCTCGCTGGCCGGCTCCAGCGCTTCGATCAGCGCCTGCTGATGGTCAAACAGCGCCTGCTCCGGGTAATCCAGCAGGCGGGCGATCACTTTCAGGCTGATCATGAGGCATCCTCCGGCCGCGCGGTTTTCGCGGTCACGTCGATGGCATCGATACGGCGGCTGTTGAACAGATTGAACTTGCCATCGCTGCCGTGGCAGCCGTCGCCGAAGCTGAAGCCGCACCCCTTGCTTTCCGGGAAGGCTTCGCGCGCCAGCTCGCGGTGGCTCGACGGCACCACGAAGCGATCTTCATAGTTGGCGATCGCCAGGTAGCGATACATCTCCTGCGCCTGCGCTTCACTCAGACCGACCTGCTCCAGCGCGCTGGTGTCCACCACGCCGTCGACGGTTTCCGCCCGCTTGTAGTGGCGCATCGCCAGCATGCGTTTCAGCGCCAGCAGCACCGGCTCGGTATCGCCGGCGGTCAATAGGTTCGCCAGATACTGCACCGGGATGCGCAGGCTCTCGACGTCCGGCAATACGCCGCTGTGCGCCAGCTCGCCGGCGTCGGCGGCCGATTGAATCGGTGACAACGGCGGCACGTACCACACCATCGGCAACGTGCGGTATTCCGGGTGCAGCGGCAGCGCCAGCTTCCAGTCCATCGCCATTTTGTACACCGGCGACTGCTGAGCGGCTTCAATGACGCCCTGCGGCACGCCGTCCGCCAGCGCCTGAGCAATCACCTTCGGATCATGCGGATCGAGGAAAATATCGAGCTGACTCTGGTACAGATCCTTGTCGTTCTCCACCGCCGCCGCCTGCTCGATGCGATCGGCGTCGTACAGCAGCACGCCGAGGTAGCGGATGCGGCCCACGCAGGTCTCCGAACAGACCGTCGGCTGGCCGGCTTCGATACGCGGGTAACAGAAGATGCACTTCTCGGACTTGCCGCTTTTCCAGTTGAAATAGATTTTCTTGTACGGGCAGCCAGTCAGGCACATGCGCCAGCCGCGGCACTTGTCCTGGTCGATCAGCACGATGCCGTCTTCGCCGCGCTTGTAGATCGCCCCGCTCGGGCAGGTGGCGACGCAGGCCGGGTTGAGGCAGTGTTCGCACAGGCGCGGCAGATACATCATGAAGGTGTTTTCGAACTGGCCGTACATCGCCTTCTGCAGGTTGTCGAAGTTCTTGTCCTGCGATCGTTTTTCGAACTCCCCGCCGAGGATCTCTTCCCAGTTCGGGCCGCTTTCGATCTTGTTCATGCGCTGCCCGGTGATCAGCGAGCGCGGGCGCGCCACCGGCTGGTGCTTGCCCTGTTTGGCGGTGTGCAGATGCTGGTAGTCGTAATCGAACGGCTCGTAGTAGTCGTCCAGCGCCGGCACGTCCGGGTTGGCGAAGATTTTCGACAATACGCCGACGCGGCTGCCCATGCGCGGCTCCAGCTTGCCGTTGATTTTACGGATCCAGCCGCCCTTCCATTTTTCCTGATCTTCCCAGGCGTGCGGATACCCGACGCCGGGCTTGCTTTCCACGTTATTGAACCAGGCGTACTCCATACCCTCGCGGCTGGTCCAGACGTTTTTGCAGGTGACCGAACAGGTGTGGCAACCGATGCACTTGTCCAGATTCAGCACCATGCCGACTTGCGAACGAATTTTCATTTGCTGTTCTCCTGCTGACTGCCCTGCGCGTAGTCGTTGCCTTCGTCGTCCAACCAATCAATGCGGTTCATCTTGCGCACCACCACGAACTCGTCGCGGTTGGAACCGACGGTGCCGTAGTAGTTGAAGCCGTAGGCCAACTGCGCATAGCCGCCGATCATGTGGGTCGGCTTCGGACAGGCGCGGGTCACCGAGTTGTGGATGCCGCCGCGTTGGCGAGTGATCTCCGACCCCGGCAGATTCACAATGCGCTCCTGTGCGTGGTACATCATGGTCATGCCGGCCGGGATACGCTGGCTCACCACCGCGCGCGCCGTCAGCGCGCCGTTGGCGTTGAAGGCCTCGATCCAGTCGTTGTCCGCAATGCCCAGATCTTTGGCGTCGTC
Organism: Serratia sp. JKS296; assembly: GCF_900215445.1. Classification (NCBI taxonomy): domain Bacteria; kingdom Pseudomonadati; phylum Pseudomonadota; class Gammaproteobacteria; order Enterobacterales; family Yersiniaceae; genus Serratia; species Serratia sp. JKS296. The sequence goes on along the minus strand of NZ_OCMX01000001.1, from coordinate 2,053,508 downwards.
TTCGCTCAGCCAGACGATCGGGCCGCCGCGCGACAGCGTCAGCATCAGCAGGTTGTCGCTGTAGGTGGAGTGAATGCCCCACTTCTGGTGCGGCGTCAGGAAGTTCAGCGCCTTCTCCTTGTTGCCGTTCGGCTTGCTGTTCAGCAGCGGCCGCGCGGCGCGGGTGTCGATCGGCGGCCGGTATACCAGCAGGCTTTCACCGAAGGCGCGCATCCACTCATGGTCCTGATACAGCTGTTGACGGCCGCTGAGGGTGCGCCACGGGATCAGCTCGTGCACGTTGGTGTAGCAGGCGTTATAGGAAACGTGTTCGTCCTCCAGACCGGACCAGGTCGGGCTGGAGATGATTTTGCGCGGCTGCGCCTGAATGTCGCGGAAGCGAATTTTCTCGTCTTCCTTGTTCAGCGCCAGATGCCGGTGATCGCGGCCGGTGACGTTGCTCAGGGCTTCCCAGGCTTTCACCGCCACCTGGCCGTTGGTTTCCGGCGCCAGCGACAGGATCACTTCCGCCGCGTCTATCGCGCTCTCGATCTTCGGCCGCCCCGCCGCCGGGCCGTCGGCCTTGACATAGTTAAGCTGCTTGAGGAAGTCGACCTCGGTTTGGGTGTTCCAACTGATGCCCTTGCCGCCGTTGCCCAGTTTGTCCAGCAGCGGCCCCAGTGAGGTAAAGCGCTCGTAGGTGGCCGGGTAATCACGCTCCACCGCGATGATGTGCGGCGCGGTTTTACCGGGGATCAGATCGCACTCGCCCTTCTTCCAGTCCTGTACGCCGTAAGGCTGCGCCAGCTCGGCGGCGGAGTCGTGCTGGATAGGCAGGGTCACCACGTCGGTTTCCTGGCCCAGATGGCCGACGCACACCTCGGAGAAGGCCTTGGCGATGCCCTTGTAGATTTCCCAGTCGCTCTTCGAGTCCCAGGCCGGATCGACCGCCGCCGACAGCGGATGAATGAACGGGTGCATATCGGAGGTGTTCATGTCGTCTTTTTCGTACCAGGTGGCGGTCGGCAGCACCACGTCGGAGTACAGGCAGGTGCTCGACATGCGGAAATCGAGCGTCACCACCAGATCCAGCTTGCCTTCGCCGCCCTGCTCGCGCCATTCCACTTCCTGCGGCATCACGCCGCCCTGCTGGCCGAGATCTTTCCCCTGGATGCCATTTTCGGTGCCCAACAGGTATTTGAGCATGTACTCATGACCCTTGCCGGAGGAGCCCAGCAGGTTGGATCGCCAGACGAACAGGTTACGCGGGAAGTTCTGCGGATTGTCCGGCTGCTCGGCGGCGAAGCCCAGCGAGCCGTTCTTCAGGCTGTCGACGGTAAATTCGACCGGCGATTGGCCGGCCGCGCGTGCCTGCTCCGCCAGGCGCAGCGGGTTAGCGCCCAGCTGCGGCGCAGACGGCAGCCAGCCCATGCGTTCGGCGCGCACGTTAAAGTCGATCAGGCTGCCGCCGAAGCGCGACTTGTCCGCCAGCGGCGACAGCAGCTCGTCGGTGCCGACGGTTTCATAGCGCCATTGACTGGAATGGTTGTAGAAGAACGAGGTGCTGTTCATGTGGCGCGGCGGGCGCTGCCAGTCGAGGCCGAACGCCAGCGGCAGCCAGCCGGTTTGCGGCCGCAGTTTTTCCTGGCCGACGTAGTGCGCCCAGCCGCCGCCGCTCTGGCCGACGCAACCGCAGAAGATCAGCATATTGATCAGGCCGCGGTAGGTCATGTCCATGTGATACCAGTGGTTGACGCCGGCACCGACGATGATCATCGAACGGCCGTGGGTCTTCTCGGCGTTTTCCGCGAACTCGCGGGCAATGCGGATGATGTTGTGGCGCGATACGCCGGTGATCTGCTCGGCCCAGGCCGGGCTGTAAGCCTTGACCTCGTCATAGTCGGCGGCGCAGTTGGCGTCGCCCAACCCGCGCTCCAGGCCGTAATTGGCCAGCGTCAGATCGTACACGCTGGTCACCAGCGCTTCGCTGCCGTCCGCCAGCCGCAGGCGTTTCACCGGCAGCTTGTGCAGCAGGATCTCGTCCAACGCCACGCTGTTGAAATGCTCGCTGTCGGCGCCGCCGAAGTACGGGAAACCCACCTCGGCGACGTCGTCATGCATGCCCAACAGGCTGAGCTGCAGCTCGACTTCCTGTTGCGCCTTGCCTTCACGCTGTTCCAGGTTCCACTTGCCCTTCTCGCCCCAGCGGAAACCGATGGAGCCCTGCGGCGCCACCAGATCGCCGCTGCGGTTGTCGATAGCGACGGTTTTCCACTCGGGGTTGTTTTCCTGGCCCAATCCGTCCACCAGATCGGCGGCGCGCAGCAGGCGGCCGGCGGCGTAGTGGCCGCCTTCACGCGGCTCCAGCAGCACCAGCATCGGCATGTCGGTATAACAGCGCACATAGTCGCGGAAGTAGCCGACTTCGCGATCGAGATGGAACTCTTTCAGCATCACGTGGCCCATCGCCAGCGCCATCGCGCTGTCGGTGCCCTGCTTCGGATTCAGCCAGTGGTCGCACAGCTTGGCGACTTCGGCATAGTCCGGCGTCACCGCCACGGTTTTGGTGCCCTTGTAACGCACTTCGGTAAAGAAGTGGGCGTCCGGGGTGCGCGTCTGCGGCACGTTGGAGCCCCAGGCGATAATGTAGGAGGAGTTGTACCAGTCGGCAGATTCCGGCACGTCGGTCTGCTCGCCCCAGGTCATCGGCGAGGCCGGCGGCAAATCGCAATACCAGTCGTAGAAGCTCAGGCAGGCACCGCCGATCAGCGACAGGTAGCGGGCGCCGGCGGCGTAGGACACCATCGACATCGCCGGGATCGGCGAGAAGCCGATAATGCGGTCAGGGCCGAAGGTTTTGGCGGTATAGACGTTGGCGGCGGCGATCAGTTCATTGACCTCTTGCCAGCTGGAGCGGACGAAACCGCCGCGGCCGCGCGCCACCTTGTAACTTTTGGCTTTTTCCGCATCGCCGACGATAGAGCCCCAGGCCGTGACCGGATCGCTGTGCTGCGCTTTCGCTTCGCGCCACAGTTTGAGCAGACGCTTGCGCATCAGCGGGTATTTCAGCCGGTTGGCGCTGTACAGGTACCAGGAGTAACTGGCGCCGCGCGGGCAGCCGCGCGGTTCATGGTTGGGCAGATCGGGACGGGTGCGCGGATAGTCGGTTTGCTGGGTTTCCCAGGTCACCAGACCATTCTTCACGTAGATTTTCCAACTGCAGGAACCGGTGCAGTTCACGCCGTGGGTGGAACGCACCACTTTGTCGTGCTGCCAACGGCTGCGGTAGCCGTCTTCCCAGTCGCGGTTAGTGTTCAAGGTCTGGCCGTGCTCGCCAGAAAAAGGCTCCGCCAACTGCTTGAAATAGCGGAAACGGTCTAAAAATTTGCTCATCCGGAATGCTCCTGAAGGCTCTTGTCGTTATAAGAAGACATGCTCAATCTGCCGCCAGCCTACTGACGGCCAACCGGCGGCAAATTGATTGCGATCAAGAGAAAGCGGGAGGCGACGCGCGCGTCGGGGGTGAAATACCACCAAAGTATAGGTGCGATAAATTAGGTTAATTAATTGAATTAAAATGAATAAAGGAGAATATCAAGATGAAGGCGGACAGCTGGGAGGCAAGGCGGGGTATTTGGGGGTAGGACGCGGGAGAAACCTCCCGCGTGATGCTGACTCGTCGCTTTCAGCGTTGAAGCCACAGCGTCGCGGTACCCACGGCGGGCAACGTCAGCTTGACCTCCGTGCCCTCTCCCTGCTGCCGCCAACCCGCCGGAAGGCGCAAGCGGGTGCTTCCCTCTCGATAGTAAGGATTGGCTACCAACAGCAAGGCGCGATCGCCCAGAATAAACATCCGCGCCGGCATTTGCGGGTCGCTTCCCGCCAGCGGCGTCGATTTTCCCGTCAGCAGATAAGGGGTGAAGGCGGCGATTTGCTGCGACACGGCAGCCACGCCACGCCAGGTGGCGTCAAACTCCCGTTGGTCGAAGCGGCCGGTTTTACGCTTATAAAACAGATCGGTATAAGAATAAAACAACAGCCCCTTGGCGCCGCCGATCAGCGCCTGCCAGGCCTGATTGCGAATTTCCGCCTCTGACGGCGGATGTGGCTTGCGGCGGGCGTCATAAGCGGCGTGATCCATGATTTGCATCACCACCCAGGCTCCGCGTGCCTGGCGGGCGGCCTGCACCGTCAGTTCGGTATAACGCGTCGTGCGCGTCAGATCGCGATCGTTCCCCACCGGGTAAGGGTCGGTCGCCAAAATGTCGCTGCTGTTAAAGTAGGCGTCCAACTCCCCGGTTTTGTTCAACACCTGGAAGGTGGGATGATCGCCGTCAAGCCGCTTTATTTGCAGGTTTTTTTCCTCGATCTTATCGAGATATTCCGGCCCCAGTTCATCGTTGATGTACCAGGCGAGCAGGTTGGGCTGAGAGCGCAAGCGCTGCACGTACCAGGCCGTCATCGCCGCGTAGTCGCCACCGCGCGCGGCCGGCGCGAAGCGGCTGCCGCGGTACTGATCTTTGACGGAGTAAATGACCAGCAGCCCGCGCTTGCCTGCGTTGCGGAAAAAGGCGTAAGGATCTTTCTTTTCCCCATAATCATAATTCAGCACCGTGTTGAATCCCGCCGAGGCGATGCGCGCCAAATGCTCATCGGTAGCCACGTTGGCGTAAATGCCCAACGGAAAAAGCCGTTGACCATCGCGCAGGGTAAAGCCTTCGCTGTCGATCGCGACTTTGGCCGCAGGCTGCCCGACGCGAAAAGACAGCTCGCTGCCCTGTGCCGGCTGGGATTGCTGACCGGTGACCTGCTGACGCAGGCGGTATTCCCCCTGTGCCAGGCCGGCCGGCGGTTGGTATTCGATACGGCGCTGCCCTTCAACCTGATAACGGTCGCGGCTACGGTGAACAACCTGCCCCTCGGCATTGAGCAATTCGCTGTCGACCTGCAAATGCTGCGGCTGCGCAGTGACGACCAACGTGTCGACCTTTCCCTGCGCCGACGCGCCGAGCTGATACAACGCCGGCATAGACGCGCGAGCACACGCATAGGCGTCGTCAAACCAGGCGGTACCGGTGCTCCCCTTACGCAGATAAACGCCAAAAGTGATTCGCGCCGCCTGCGGCGGCACGGTATAGCTGGCGTTCACCTGCCGCCAGCCGCTGTCGCCGGTCACCCCAGCCGGATAACTGCCTTCCAGAAAGCGCCCCTGCGCATCAAAGCTCTGCAGATAAACCCCAGCCCCGCCGTCGCGGCTTTGCCCGCGCACGCCGCGGGTCTTGAGCCAGACGCCGAAATCTATCGTCTGTCCGGGCTCAACCTGCAGCGCCTGGTTGAAGGTACGGTATCGCGCTATATCTGCATTGTCATAACGTAGACTCCCCCTGCCACTGTGCGTATCGCCGTCGGCCTGCGCGCCCTGCGCTCGCCAGCCGCTGAGCCCCTGCTCAAAGCCGGGGTTGGTCAACAGATTGGGTTGGCAGTTCTGCGCCAGAGCCGCTGCGCCCCACAAGGCGCAACAGCCCAGAGCCGCCCGCTGATACATCCCCCTCATGGTCATTTCCTTTTCACCACGGCATTGAACAGATAGGTGGCGAACAAATAGCAGGATTTCTGGTAAGACAGCCCCAAATGCTGACGGTAAATCCGCCATTGCCAGTCCGCAGCGCGGATTTTGTTGCCCGACAGCGAATGGGTAGACAACCGGTAACAGGCCAGCGGTTCGGGAATGCAGTAGGCCAGGCCGTTACGCGCCTTCTGCAGCACCGCCAGCCACATCAAGTAGTCCTCATGCCCCACTTTTTGCTGATATACCTTACCGATGCGCTTCTGGTTATAGATGCCGGTGAGATTGCCGATCCAGTTGCTTTTCAACATGTCCTGATAGCCGATAAGCTCATCCGCACCACGGGTGTTTTTGATCAATTTCAGGTCGTCTTCGAAGGTGTAATAATGGGAACACACCACGTCATAGCGGCGGGTTTGCAAAATGCTCGCCTGGCGCGACAGCTTGTTGGGGAGCCATACGTCATCACTGTCGCAGAAGGCGATATAGTCCCCGCTCGCCGCCTCAATGCCGATGTTGCGCGTTTCCGCCACGCCCTGGTTATGCTCATTGCGTATATAGGTGAGGCGATCGTGGATAAACGGCCGCACCACCTCGGCGGTGTTGTCGGTGGACGCATCATCGATCACATACAGGTGATAGTCGGTAAATTGCTGGTTCAGCACGCCAAGGATCGATTCTTTGATAGAGTTTGCCGCGTTGTAGGCGGGCATTATCACGGATATCTTTTCCATTCTGTCCTCACTCAATGAGCTGTTGCCACTGGGGATAAATACGTTCGGGAGAAAAACGGCGAGACTTATCTAGCGCGGCGACAGAAAAGCGATCGCGCAGGTCCGGGTCGCGCATCAGTTCGAGCACGCCTTCGCTGAAGGTGGCGGCATCGTCATCGGGCACCAGATAGCCGTTGACGCCGTTGTCTATCAGCTCGGCCGGGCCGGTCTTGCAATCGTAGGCCACCAACGGCAGGCCGAAACTCATGGCTTCGATCAGCACCATCGGCAACCCCTCATAGCGCGACGTCATCAAATACAGACTGGCCTGGCGATAATAGGCCGCCACGTCGGCGGTGGCCGGCAGCAGGCTCACCTGCCGCTCCAGCCCGGCGCCTTCAATCTGCCGCCGCAGTGCGTCACGCTCAGGGCCGTCGCCAATAATCAACAGCCGCCAATCCGGCATTTGCGCCGCCACCCCGCGCCACAGCGCGATCAGACGATCGAAGCCTTTCTGATTGCTCAACCGCCCCACCGCCAGCGCCACCTTTTCCTGCAGCGCCGGCGTCGGCGCCTGTGCGCCGAACGGCGAAACGTTCTCGATCACCCGGCATTTCCCGGCGCCCACCCAGCGAGCGATGGCGTCGCGATCTTGCCGCGTCAGGAAAATCACGCGATCGCCCAACCGGTAAACCAACAACTTCAGCCATTTAAATACGCGCGGATACTGGTGAAAGCTGACGTGCTCGCTCAATAACAGCCGGCTGCGGGCACAGAACAAACGTAGAAAAGGCGTCATCACCACCGACAGTTTTCCCATGGAAACGGTAATGATCGCGTCCGCGCGTTCACGCCGCAGTGCGAACGCCAGCCGCCATGGCCAGAACAGCGAATCGCCGCCGCCACAGCGTAGCCGGACGTCGCTCGCCAGCGGAAAGAAGCTCCGCTCGCCACACAGCGAAAACACCGCCACCTCGTAATTCGGCAGACGCGCCAGCGCATTGGCCAAACCGCTGGCGACCCGTTCAGTGCCGCCCTTGCCCGCCATATTTTCGATGACGATGATTACCTTGCGTGCTTGCATATCATCTCCTGAATCCCTGGCGCACATTGCGCAACAGCCGGCCGCCAACCGAGAACAACCCCAGCCGCGTCAGACAATCGCCATACCATTTGATCATCTTGAACTTGCCGCTCAGGCTGTGCCGCACGATGCGCGACGAGTAATAATTGAACGCCTGGGCGTTTTCCGAATACAGCGAGGCCAGCAGGTGCTTGCAGGCGAATCCGCTGATATGGCGATCGCTGGGGCTGAGGAAGGTATTGATAAAGCGGTCGCTGGCCTCCAGATTAAGCTTCGCCGTCATGCGTCCGTAACGCCCCACGTCGAGAAACACCCCGCCACCGGCGTCATACGCCACTTGCGCGCCCAAATTGGTGGCGTTGACCAGAAAGCCCCAATCCTGATGCTTGTTGAGAAACTCGGGAAATAAAAAGCGGCGATCGCTTTTTTTACGCATGCTGATGGTGGATGACCGAATATCGCCCATTTCCAGAAAAAGAAAATCCTCGCCGGAAGAACCGGATTTGTAGTGAAAGTTGAAGTCGCGTACCGAATCACCGCTCACCTCTGCATAATTACCGAAGATAATATCAATATGGCGATCTTCATGCTTCTTCATGCGGCGAATAATATAGTTGGTAGTAAAGTAATCATCCGAATCGAGAAAAAACACGATCTCCGATTGCGCTAAATTGGCGCCCAGGTTGCGCGATACCGCCGCATTGCTCTTCTGTTTTTTCTCATGTAGCATCACGTTGCTATTAGTCGCCGCTATCTGGCGAATATATTTGATATCATCCTCGTCAGAGCAATCATCAACCAAAATCACCTGATAGTCGAACCCTTGGCAAGCGCTGAAAATCCGCTTCAGAGTTTTAGGCAGGTAACGCGCACTATTATAAATAGGGATCACGATCGAGAAATCCATTTCTTAACCCTCCAACTTAGAATTTATCATTTCTTTTCCACGGCAAAGCAGCAATAACGACACGTTAAATACCGGGACCAAAAAATAGGTTTCCGTAAAAGTTGTCAGCAGAAAAACAACCACCACCCAGCGCATGAATCGACTCAGCCTGCGCATATTACCCAACAGGTGAAAATAACAAAAAAGCATGACAACAGAGGCGATCCCACCAGCCGAATAAAACATGGCGATGAAGAAGAAATCGACCGGCTTATAGGGTTCGATATTCATGCCGAACAGCGGATTGGGTAGCCCCACCGCCTGAAACATCTGCCAGGAGAACCAGATGCGCCCGGTCAACGCCTGGTTCAACAGCGCATCCAATGCCGGATTGCTCCCCCAGCGTATAACGCTGGCGAACTGGAAGCCTACGATGGCCAACGTCAGCGCAATGCAGACTTTTCTATTGGGGGTAAAACGCAACAGCGGCGCCAGCCAAAACAGCAACAACATCAACAGTGCCAACATAAAACAGGTGCGGGAATAGGAATACATCAGCACCGGGATAATTAACGCCGACACCGCCAGTGAGGCGATATTTTTCATTCCACGCGTTAATTTCGCATGGTCGATCAGGCACAGCAGCATGGCGAACAAGGCAAAAGAATAATACGCCAAGGTATTCGGGTTATCGAAACCCAGCGTTAATCTGTTGCCATAGCGCTCATCAAGGTAAACAAATCCATTGGTGTAAAAGGTATAAGGGATAACCATCAACAGCCCGGCAACCACAAAAGCGATAGCGAACATTTCAGCGCCGCGCACCATCTCGATGCGGCGGAATAAAATTATCACCGCAGAGCTGAATACCGCGCCAAAAAGGTAATCACCATGTCCGGTGGCGATATTAACCAGAAACAGCAGAACCAAAAAACCCGCAACCGCTTTTTCCGCCATCGTAGCGATGAAAAATGCATAGCCGACATAGAGCAACATCAGGGCATTGAGCCCCATCACGGTTTTATTAATCAGCTCGCTGTTGAACGATCCCGAGGTCAGGAAAGTTTTCACGAAAAAGATTAACAGGAAGGTCAATATGATTGATTGATTGACCAAATCCCGCGACTGATTATAACCAACATTGGCATGCATGTGAAAATTGGAGGCGACTCTCTGCATAAGCGTTTACTCAGTAAAATAACTGCCCCATTCCTGCTCGATGTTTTCCGGCTTAAGCTTGCTTAATCCCGCACCAGGCGTAAACGTCAATTCACCGAAATAGACCTTCTCACCGACCTGGTAGAAATCCACGCGGACATAAGAGAACTGCTGCGCAACCTGGCGAGCCAAACGCGTCATTTCTTCCAGCCGCGTAGGTCGCGGCATCGGTTCGTCGGCATTCGGCAAGTTGATGCGGATTTCGGTGCGGTTCCAGTCGAGATCAAAAATATCGCGCCGATGGGTGCCGAAACGCTGGTAATCCACCTGGATAAACATGCGAATTTCATGGTTGTCGTTGAAACAATGAAATTTGATATCGTTCGGCACCTGCTCACCATCCAGCAACATGCGTTCCACCATGATGCAGGGTTCGATGTCCAGATAATGCTTTTCGCGACTCTGCTCGTAAAAGTTGCTGCGCATCCACGAACTGCTGAGATCGTACAATTCCGCGTAGCTAACCTGTTGCTTGTCGAACACCAACCGGTTATAGCCGCTGCCATGGTTGGCCTTCAGCACGAAGGCGTCTGGCAACTGCCTGAACGTGTCGTAGCTGAGTTCAGTGCCATGCGCATACAGCTCCACCAGATACTCTTCGCCCCACAGGCCGGCAATAAATTCGCGGACCTTGTATTTGTCCGACAAGGTGGTGTAGATGCTGCGCGGATAAATTTTGCGGCGCATGATCTTTTCGCTGAAGCCGGTCGGTTTTGACAGGTGCGGCAATTTTTTGAAATAGAGCGCGTATTTAACCTGATGGTGCCAGGCATCGGGCAGGCGCTTGGAAATGCTTTTAACCAGGGTGTTTAACATGCTCTCTCCTTAATTTGCTGACAAGACGCGGCAGGCAGTAAAAACAGGTCAGCTGCAGTCGGGTAATTTTCCCGCCACGGAATAAACTGTTCAGAACGAAGAACGAAATGAATTCCGCCAGTAGCGTAGACACCGCAGCGCCGGTCAGGCCGTAACGCGGGATCAGCAGCAGATTCATCGCCACGTTCAGCAGAGCCACCAACGGCATCTTGATGGCGATAAAGCGATAACCGGCGAACAGCACGATGCTGCGATACGAAACCGTCCCCATCACTGAGAACAGCGAGGTCAGCGTACAAATAGCCAGGATGTCGGCAGCCGGTTGAAAAGCGGCGCCATACAGCAGCGCAATAGCCGGGTGGGCGAACCACCACAGACCCAGCAGCACCGGCAACGACAGGCCCAATACCACCAGATAAAGCACCCGGATGCGGTACTCCTGCTCCAACGGGTCGCGACAGTTGGCAATACCCGGCATCAACGAGGTGATCAGCGCCATCGGCACAAAAACCCACCCCTGGCTGAGGGTGGTCGCGGCGCTGAACCAGCCCACCGCCTGCTCGCCGACCAGATTGCCCAGCATGATTTGATCGATGCGGGTATAAATCACTATCGCCAGACTGGAGATGGCCAACGGCAGGCCCACTTTCAGCAAATAACGGCCATAGCGCCCGGCCTGGCGCGGCGTAACCCGCGGCGAGGCCGCAGCTTCCCCACGAAATAGCCAGAGGCGCACCAGATAAGGTACGGCGCTGCTGAGGATGTAGGGTACCGCGAACCACACCAGCGGCAGCGCGGCGCTCACCAGCGCCAGCCGCAGTCCGATCGACAACAGCAGCGCCAGGTTGTTGATCAGCGTATTGCGTTTCGACTGCAGGCGGGCATCGTAATAAATTTTGTACACGTCCTGAATCGAGAAATAGGCGCTGATAAGCAGCAACAGCGTCATCAGTTGACCGGCTGGCGGCTGGCTGAAATAGCTCCATATCAGCATCGGCAGCGCCACCACCAGGAACAGCCGGCGGCGCAAACGCATCGAAGCCAACATCAGGCGAATGCCGCTCGGCGGGCGGCGGGCGACGCGGTTGAAAATGATGCTGTCGGCGCCCAGCTGCACCAGCGGCACCACGATGGCGATCGTCGCCAACAGATAGTTGAGAGCGCCAAACTGGGCGGGCCCCAGATAGCGCGCAACGTAAATGGAGACGAAGATGCCGGACAGGCTAAGCGAAACGCGTTCCAGCATCAGCCACAGGGCATTGGTGATAATGGCCTTCACCCGCTTATTCCTCTGCCTGCCGCTGATCTTCCCGATGGCTTGGATAGGCGAAGTTGTAATAGCTCATGTCGGTCGCCGCCCTTTTCACGATGCCGTTGAGGATTACGCCTCTGATCGCCACGCCATTTTGTTCGAAACGGCGCATGCTGGTTTCGATCTGCTTGACGGTGTTCACCTCAAAACGCACCACCAACAGTGACGTACCGGCGTGATTGCCGACGATGGCCGCGTCCGTCACCGCCAGAATCGGCGGCGTATCGATCAGCACCAGATCGTAGTTTTGCCCGGCCCAGCGCAGGAAATCGGCGAAACGGCGATGCATCAGCAGCTCGGACGGGTTCGGCGGCACCTGACCACGTGGCACGAAGTCCAGATTGGCGATGGCGGTTTTCCGCACCGCCTGTTCCGTCATCACTTTGCCCACCAGCATGTCGGACAGCCCTTGATGAGCGTCGTCCGATAACCAACGATGCAAAAATCCTTTACGCATATCCGCATCGATCAACAGCACCCGCTGCCCGGCCTGCGCCACCACCACCGCCAGGTTGGTGCTGGTAAAACTCTTGCCGCTTTCCGGACTGGCACCGGAGACCATCAAAATGTTGTTTTTGGCCTCCAGCATGGCGAAATGCAGGCTGGTGCGCAGGCTGCGAATGGCCTCCACCGACAGATCCGCCGGCTCGACCACCGCCAGGATCGGCAGGCGACGACCGCCGGATTTGGGCAACAGCAGGCGTTGTTCGCGATTGCGTTTCGCCTGCCATGGCGACAGCGGCACGGTGGCGTAGACGTTGATGCCTCGCTTCTCCAGCGTATCGATATCATTGATGCCGCGATGGAAGGCCGTGCGCAGCAGCACCACGGCCGCGGTGCCCGCAGCGCCCAGTATCAACGCCAACAACACGATTAGCATCTTTTGCGGCTGAATCGGTCGGATAGCGGTTTCCGCCTCGTCGACGATGCGAATATTGCCCACCGTGCCGGCCTTGCTGATGCTCAGCTCCTGCTGTTTGTTCATCAGTTGCATGTAAACCTGCTGATCCACCTGCACGTCGCGGGTGAGACGCAGGATCTCCTGCTGCATTTTCGGCAGCGTCTGTACCTGTTTGCCGAGCCGCGCCTTTTCCGCCTCCAGCGTGGCGCGCTTTTCCATCAGCGCCCGGTAAGCCGGGTGCACGCGGGTATAAAGCTTGGAAATCTCCGCCTCCTTGAAGGTCAGCTCGTTGAGCTGGGCTTCGAGCTGCACCTGAGTGTCCAGCACCGACTTGGCTTCCAGCGACAGATCCACCGAATCGTTTTGCTGGCGGAACTGGTTGAGCTGGTTTTCGGCGTTGTTCAACGAGGTTTGCGTTTGCGGCAGCTGCTCCTGCAGGAAGGCCAGCATTCTCTGCGCCTCTTCCGTTTTGCGATCCACGTTCTGCTGCAGGTAGTTATCGGTGATGTTCTTCAGCACCGCCTCGGCACGCTGCGGATCTTCACTCGGCAGCGTAAACGTCATGATGCCGCTGTCCTTGCCGCTCGGCACTACGCCCAGGTATTTACGCAGATCGTCCACCGCTTCTTGACGCGCGACTTTAACCACGGTGAAACGGGTGCCCGGCGCCGCATCCAGCGCCGAAACGGTCATGCTCCACTCGCCCTGCGCCACCGGTTGCCCAACCACGCCGCTGAACAATTTGGCGCCGTCATGGCTCAGCTCGTAATGTTGCCCATCGCGCACCGTCAGCGTCAGCGCTTCGCCCTGCATGTCCGCCGGCGTTGTCAGCGTACCGATGTCCAATACCGGCGTCTTTTCACCGCTCAGTCGGGCGAAACCTTTACCGAATACCGGGAAATAGTCCGGTTCGACGCGCACCGTCAGGCCGAGGGCATCCACCGTTTTGCCGAGCACGTAGCGCGACTTGACCAGCGTCACCTCATCCTGCGTCGTCGAATTTTGCCCCAGCGAACTGTCCAGCGTTTCACGCAGCAGCGAATCGCCGGACAGCTGATTCTCCACCTGCACCACCGCCGTGGCCTGATACACCGGGGTAGCCAACAGGGCGTAGGCGACGCCCAGCGCACCGGCCACGCCGGTCACGACGGCGATCCGCCAGCGGTTATCCCACAGCGGCCCTACCAGACGCTCCCACTCCAGCTTTTCATCTTGTTCGGCCACCATCACGGACAGCGCATTGTTTTTCATCTTCTGTTCCTTATTCACCCTGCGGAGTTACCAGTTGCGCACGCGCAAGGTAGCCTCGCTGAGATCGTTAAAACTGCTGATGGTCGGCACCAGCTGGCTGATCAAACGGTTCCAGCGCGCGATAGGCGCCGCGGTGACGTACACGACGTCGTAAGGGTGCAGCTGAAATTCAGCGCCCATCGCCAGCGCGCTGGCGTCGGAGAGATCGAACTGATACAGCGTCGCCAGCCGCTGCGGGGGGTTGCCGCCGCTCGGCCGGATCACGAACACCCCGGTCGCATCCGCCACCGTCTGGCTGATCCCTTCGGAAGATCCGAGGGCTTCGGTCAGGGTCATGCCGCTGCGATCCATCTTCAGCGTCGCTTGCTTGCCCACCTCGCCCATCACGAACACTTTCAAGTTGTCATTGCGCGGAATGTAGAGGATGTCGCCCGGCTGCAGCAGCGCGTTCTGGCTGATGTCGCCACGCTGCATCAGCGCCTGCAGCGAGATGGCCCGCTCTTTGCCCTGATGCGTCAGCACCACGTTGCGCCAGTCGGCATTGTCCGTCAGGCCGCCGGCGGCGTTGATCGCATCCAGAATGGTCAGCGGTACGTTGGTGATCGCCTGCTGACCGGAGGTTTTCACCTCACCGGTCACATAAGCCTTCTGCGAGCGGAACGCGGCGATGCTGACATCCACCTGCGGGCTTTCCACATACTGCGCCAGACGGCCGGCGATCAGGCTGCGCACTTCGGTGACGGTTTTACCCACCACCGCCACGCGCCCGATATAGGGGTAAAAGATCGTGCCATCCGCATGCACCCAGTTACCGGTGTCGCTGGCGCTGCGATATTGCCCGGCCGGCGTGGTCAACTCGGGGTGATCCCAGACGGTGACGTTCAACACGTCGCCGACGCCGATACGGTATTGGTAGCTCTGCAACCGCTGGTCCAGCGCCGGATTCGGCTGGGCGACCGGTTCAACGCGCCGCATTTTCTGCAGCAGCATCGGTGACATGCGGTAGACCTGTACCTGGCTGTTCAAATCGAAATCGTCGTCTTGTTGCACGACGATGGCTTTTCCGCTGGTCGGTAAATGTGAGCCGGGAACCACCGTACAACCGCTCAATAACGCGGAGGTGAAGGCCAACGGCATCAAAAGAGGCAAATGAAAATTCATGGAAGTACCGTGATAAACGGGCTGCTGCCGCAGCCCGTGAGAGGATTAACGCCCGACGGTTGGATTATCGCTGAGCATCGTCGCCTGACGCGGTTCGCGCAACATGGTGAAATAACCGCAAAAACAGAACAGAAACGCCACCAGCATCAGGCTTTCCTGCAGTTGCAACACTTCACTGCAAATGCCGATGCAGGCCAGCGTCACCGCCAGCATGGTGCTCATCGCCAGTGCCTGACGCGCATTGAGTCCGCGACGCATCAGAATATGGTGCAAATGATCGCGGCCCGCTTTGAAGGGGCTTTGGCGGCGCAACAGGCGGCGCACCATCACGGTCACCATGTCCATCAGCGGAATGGCGATCAGCCACAGCGCGGTGACCGGGCGCATTACCGCCTGCTGCCCCTGCGTCGCCAGCAATACCAGCCACAGCACGCTGAAGCCGATTACCATGCTGCCGGCGTCTCCCATAAAGATTTTGTTACGCGCGCCGAACAGGCTCAGGTTGAACAGCAGATAAGCCGCCAGCACGACGATCACGCCCAGGCACCACAGCGCCAGATCTCCCCGGCCACCCAGTCCGAACACGATGGCCAGCGCAACGAAGGTCACGCAGGACAAGGCGCCCAGTTGCCCGTCGATGCCATCCACCATGTTGTAGGCGTTGATCGCCCCCCATACCGCCAGCGGCGTGAGCAGCAACGCGCCATAACCGAGCATCACTTCCTGATGGCCCCAGGCATGGCCCAATGAGGAAAGCTGCATCCCTGCCGCCAGCATCATCGCCAGCGCGATCCCTCCCTGCACCATGACGCGTGGCGCCACGGGCAGATCAAAGCGGTCATCCAGCACGCCCAACACCACCAGCGCCGTAATGCACAGCAGATAGACGGTGCTGTCGGGCAGCCAGGCGGGTTGCCACAGCGCCATCAGCATCAGCGTCAGGTACACGGCGATGCCGCCGACCAACGGAATATGTCCCAGATGTTGCTTGCGCGCATTGGGCTTATCCACTAATCCCACCGTCAAGGCGACCCGGCGGGCAATAAGGATCCACGCGACCGCCAGCACAAATATCACGCTCAGTTGATATAACATCGTTCCTCCAGCGAATAAGCACGCTACCGCCCTTGAGTTACAGCTCCCAATGCGCTATTAACAAAAACAAAATTGATCCTGCCAGGATATAAGTCAGCATGAATTAATCCTGAAAAATACAGATTTATCCGCTTGTCGGCGGAAATAAGTAAATAACGTCAGCGTGCGGTTAAGTTATCTATCAGAAAACTCATGTTTAATGGTTCTTTCGATTGCCGAATCAAGTTCAACAGGCGCCACGAAATTATTTTGCACATTACTTTTAAACTGCGTTCTGGCGCAGAATTTCTGTACTCTGACGCGGCTTATTGGGAATTTCTTTCGACTTATTTTACTCACAACATCCAATGCGGTTGCGCCGCATATGCCTACGGCATAAGGAATGCGAATTGTCTTATTTTTTCTCCCCAATGAAGAGGAAATGACGTCGACCAATTGATTCATCGTAAAGTCCGGTTTATCGACGTAGTTGCTGACCTGATAACTTGACTGTTGATCCAGCGCATGTTCCAGCCGCGCGGCAATATTTTCAACGTAGGCCATCGACTTCATATTATTGCCGCTGCCAATCATCACGAAACGTCCGCTGGCGATCTGACGGAACAGGTTATACACGTTGCCGCGGTTGCCTTCGCCGAATACCACCGTTGGACGGATGATAGTCAACCGATTTTCCACATCGGCCTTGCGCCAGGCTTCATAAACGTATTCCGCCTCGAGCTTGGACTTGCCGTAATGGTTGAAAGGCTCGAAACTTCCTTCTTCGCCGGTTTCCTGTTTGACGAAGCCGTAAACAGCGACGGAGGAGGTGAAAATGATTTGGCGGATATTCAGAGCGGAGGCGGTCATGCAGACATGCCGCGCGCCTTCGACATTGACCTGATAATAGAGCGAAATGGGATCGACGTTGTCCTGATGTTCCGCCGCCAGATTAATGATGGCGTCGCAGCCCGTCAGCGGTTCTTGCAAAGTCTGAGGTTGCGTCACATCGCCATACTGATAGAGCGCGGGAAAATGTGCGCTGGGTTGCTTATCCACGATGACCAACGTCAGATCATCGCGCGCACTGAGACGTTTCGCCAGGCGTGTTCCGATAAAACCGGAACCCCCGATAATAGCTACTTTACGCTTATCCATAATTTGTCACTCAGCAGGTTCTCATTATTCCTGTCGCCCCATTGGGACAGGACGCTAATACGCGTTAGGTAATGAGTTCCAGACTGGACAAATCGAACCTGGCTTTCAAATAACAAATAATGAAATAAAAGATTTCATCAAATGTAAAATTATCGCTAAAGATAAAACCTCATTCAGCGCTAATTTTTAACATCGTAAGCAACTTGATATTGCAAGGTTTTATTCGGCAATATGAGATTAATCCGACCTTTGCCGGGCGTCGAAGAGGTCTCATATTTTACCGGCAATTTAAGCTGCCCTTGCTTAGGATCGACACATTCGATGGTGGCTTGATCCATGTTCTCTCCCTGGTAAAGGCAGAGCAGAGTTTGCGGGCTGTTGGTATGGGGGTTATTCAGCGTCAGCGTCAACACCACGCGCGTGTTGTTCTGAATATCATTGATCACCGGGGGGCGGGTTTGGTTGCCGAGCACATATGAAAAATGTGAAATAACCAGCAAAGAGGCGAATACCGTCAGGTATTTCACTACACGGCTGGCGGGTATGCTGAAAAAGCGACGCACCGCCGCCGACTTTTTTTCACGCACCGGTTCTTTGGATGACTCCACCGTTGCAACAGGCGCAGCAACCAGCGTCGATTTATGCGGCTTATCTATTTTTTCATCGTTTGTTTCAGACGACTCACTTTCACTTTCAGAAAGTTCCGCTTGAATATCAACACCAATATCTTCACCGCCATTTAATATATCATCATCAGCGTAGTCTTCATCCTCGGATATAAAGTGAAAAGCCGCTTGATTTTCCACCTTGTAACCCAAACGAGGAATGGTTCTGATAAGCGTGTGTTCCGTGTCGCTAATCTTTTGGCGAATAGATTTAATTGTTTGATTTATCGTTGAATCTGAGCAATAGGTTCCTTTCCAGATATTTTCTATAATTTCCGTTCGGGTAACCAGTTCTGGTGATCTGGCGACAAGCAGCGAAAGAATTTGATACTCCTTCCAACGCAGACGAAATTTCTCCCCGGCAGGAGTCAGAACATCGAGATTCCTAATCTTTATTCTTTTATCAAGATTCACTTTTAATTTCCTTAGCGTGCCTGTCCTGCACACTTTGTATAGAAATATCAAAAAATGTTCAAGAAATTAAATGTAAACTCAACAGGTTGCATTCATCGGATATTGGCCTTTATAAAAATTTTCTGATTTCATTTTTTACATTAGGCCATATTAAGGATGTTCCGTTTATCCAAATGACTCTTTTTCCCTGCTGGCAACATGGATTTCTTTCATGGTCACCGTAAAATTCAAATGAACACCTCATTGATTTAAAAAGGAAAAACTAACCATGTTGTTCGATTGTTAATCGAATGAAATTGTGAAATTTCATTCCTATCCGTGAATTCATTGTGTTTTCCCACCTAATCTGATTGTCAGATAGACTACAAAAAGCCGAAAAAAACAGAATGAGAGTTATCTGATTTAACCCCGTCACACATTCCACTCGGCGTGTGCAGCATCTAAGACAAAACCCTATTACTGATTTTATAACAATCGCACTAATTATGCCTTCCCCTCCCGGAAATTTCATTTAATCTGCGAAAAGACATTAACGTCTTAATGTAAGAATACTCTCAATAAAACGAAAAAAACGTGCAAATAATATAATCCGTTTTGGCGAAAATATTCCCACATTGAGAGATAGTGCTATAAAAAAAGAAAAAAACGGCAAGCGAAGATGAGAATTTTACCTAAAGGCAGAAAATTTCACTGAGGAGGCGAGGAGAGATGACTCGGAATGAGAGAAATATCCCTCCCTTGTCGGGAGGGATTGAGAAAGCGGTTTGATACTTAGGCCTTTTTCTTGCGGCCATACACCGCCCAGGTGATGACCACACACAAGATATAGAACACCAGGAATACTTTCATTGCCCCCGCCGGCGAACCGGTCAGCGCCAGCGAGGTGCCGAATGCCTGGGGAATAAAGAAACCGCCTGCGGCGCCGATCGCCGAGATAAAGCCCAATGCGGCGGCGGAGTCCGTCACCGCTTCACGCTGTGCGCTCTCGTCACTGCCGCCGGCCGCTTTCACGCGATCGACAGTGATTTTACGGAAAATGACGGCGATCATTTGGAAAGTCGATCCGCTGCCCAGCCCCGCCGTGAGGAACAACACCATAAAGATGCCGTAGAAGGCGATAAACGAACCGCCCTCGCCCGCTGCCGGCAAGGTCAGGAACAACAGCGCGGCGAACACGGCCATCACCACAAAGTTGATCAACGTCACCCGCACGCCGCCGAAACGGTCAGACAGCGCGCCGCCGACCGGCCGTGCCAGCGCACCGAGGAACGGCCCGAAGAAAGCGTAATGCAGGATCACGACCTCCGGAAATTGCGTCTTCGACAGCATGGCGAAACCGGCGGAGAAACCGATGAAAGAACCGAAGGTCGCGAGGTACAGCAAACTCAGCATCCACAAATGCCCACGTTTGAGCACTGGCAGTTGCTGGCGCAGCGATGCCTTGGCCGCCGCCAGATCGTTCATGCCGAACCAGGCCGCCAAGGTGGCGACCAGCAGGAACGGTACCCAGATCCAGGCGGCATTTTCCAGCCACAGCTGTCCCCCTTCTGCCTGATCTTGCGCCGTGCCGCCAAACAGACCAAACAGGCTGAAAGAGATCGCCAACGGCGCGACCAGTTGCATGACGCTGACGCCCAGATTCCCCAACCCGCCGTTGAGACCCAACGCGCCACCCTGACGCGCTTTCGGGAAGAAGAAGCTGATATTGGCCATGCTGGAGGCAAAGTTGGCGCCCGCAAAACCGCATAGCAGGGAAATGATGACGAATACACTGTACGGCGTGCTGCTGTCCTGCACCGCGAATCCCAGCCACAGGCACGGCACCAGCAGGAAGCAGGTGCTGATAGCGGTCCAGCGACGGCCGCCAAACAGCGGGATCACGAAGGAATACGGCACGCGTAAAATAGCGCCCGAGACCGACGGCAGCGCTGTCAACAGGAACAATTGGTCAGTGGAAAAGTTGAAGCCAACCTTGTTCAGGTTGACCGCCACGGCGCTGAACAGCATCCAGACGCAGAAGGCCAGCAGCAGACAGGGAATGGAAATCCACAGGTTGCGGGTGGCGATGCGATGGCCACGCTGCAGCCAAAAGGCGCTGTCTTCAGGATGCCAATCCTGAATCAGCGCACCGGTTTTCTTTGATGAAGGCGTTGCAAGTTGCGACATAAAAACCTCAGACACGGGGGATTATTCCGACACCCTAGGGGGCGGTCCCGGCGGCAAAGTTGATGTATATCAACCCGAATGCAAGTAGTTGGCGGCACAAATAGCGCCTTCATCCCCTTAGGGGTACGTTCTGCATAAAAATTAAATCATTTACAATCAATAAATTAGAATGAAGCACTTCGTCATCCTCACCGCTTCGCCGCCCCCCTGGAAACTAATGGGTACTTCATTCGAGGTATGGGGTTATGCTCAGGGATAATCAAAAATACGGCTGAATCGTTACTTGTTTACCCCGTCGCCGCCTTCGCCCCTGAGCTTCAGCGGCGCCAAATGCCAGGAACCCGCGCTTATGAAACGCCTGTTGGCCCCGCTTTCGATCGTGAATCAGGTCGCCCTGCTGATGTTGCTGTCGGGCATTCTGGGCGTGGCCGGCATGGGGATTTCCGCCTGGATGTCGCAAAGCATTCAGGGCAACGCGCATGCCATCAACAAGGCCGGCTCGCTGCGTATGCAAAGCTACCGTCTGCTGGCGCAGGTGCCGCTGGATGAACGGCATGAAGCGTTGATCCGCGAACTGGAGCGCGACGAAAACAGCCCCGACCTGCAGCGTTCGGTGGAACAGGAAGGGTTGACGCAACCTTTCGACGCCTTGCGCGACTACTGGCAACAGACCCTGCAACCTCGCCTGCGCAGCGCGCAGCGCCCGGCCGACGCCGCGCCGCAGGTGGCGCACTTCGTGCAGCTGTTGGATAAGCTGGTGTCGGATATCGACAGGCAAACCGAGCGCCGCCTGCTGATGGTGACGCTGGTGCAGGCCGGCTTTATCGCGCTGACCCTGCTGCTGCTGATAGGCACCACCTGCTACCTGCGCCGCCGGTTGCTGCATCCGTGGCGACAGCTGGTGGAAATGGCGTTGGCGGTGGGCCGCGGCGACTTTAGCCGCCGCTTCGCGCAGCGCGGCCATCAGGATGAAATGGCGTCGCTCGGCGGCGCGTTGAACACCATGTCCGACGAACTGTCGGCCACCTACAGCGGGCTGGAGCAGCGCGTGGCCGAGAAGACCGCGGACCTGCAGCAAAAAAATCAGATGCTGAGTTTTCTCTATCGCGCCAGCCGCCTGCTGCACGCCAGCGAGCCGCTGTGCAGCCGCCTGACGCCGCTGCTCAACCAACTGCAAATCCTGACGCCGCTGCGCGCCATTCAGGTGCGGCTGTATGAAAACGACAGCCGGGAGCCGCTGCTGCAGCTGAGCGGCAACCAGCCGTTGCGGCCGGAGCATTGCCATAATCCGGTGTGCAGCGCCTGCCTGCACGACAGCGACCGCCAGCATCCCGACAGCCCGTCGCTGAGCTGGAGCCTGAGCGACAAGCTTGGCGACTACGGCGTGATCGTGGCGCAACATGCGCCGCAACAGCCGCTGAACGAGGAGCACCGCCAGCTGGTCAACACTCTGGTGGAGCAACTGACCAGCGTGCTGGCCATCGAACGTCAGGTAGACCACCAGCAGCAGCTGATGTTGATGGAAGAACGGGCGGCGATCGCCCGCGAGCTGCACGACTCCATCGCCCAATCGCTCTCCTGCCTGAAAATGCAGATCGCCTGCCTGCAGATGCAGGGCGAAACGCTCTCGCCCGCCAGCCAGGCGCTGGTGCAGCAGATGCGCGAAGAGCTGAACGGCGCCTATCGCCAGTTGCGCGAGCTGCTGACCACCTTCCGCCTGCAGCTGACCGAACCGGGCCTGCTGGCGGCGCTGCAATCGACGGTAGCGGAGTTCAATCCCAAACTGGGCCTGAACATCAGCCTCGATTACCAACTGGGGCCGCGCACGGTGCCCGCCTATCAGGCCATTCATCTGCTGCAGATCGCCCGCGAGGCGCTCAGTAACATCCTTAAGCATGCCGCAGCCAGCGAGGTGAGCATTCAGGTCATCAACAAACGGGGCGAAGTGACCCTGAGCGTATGCGACAACGGACGCGGCCTGCCGGCCGAAACATCCCGCCCCGACCATTACGGCTTGATCATCATGCGCGATCGCGCCAAGAGCCTGCACGGCCGTTGCGACATTTTACCGCGCAGCGGCGGCGGCACCGAGGTGCGGGTCAGCTTCACGCCGGATAACCACGCCATCGACTAACGGAGACACCATGACGACAGAAACCGCCGCCACAATCTTACTGATCGACGACCACCCGATGCTGCGCAACGGCGTAAAACAGCTGATTGGCATGGACGCTCGCCTGCAGGTCATCGCCGAAGCCAGCAACGGAGAACAAGGGGTCACGCTGGCGGAGCAGCACGATCCGGATCTGATCCTGCTCGACCTCAACATGCCCGGCATCAACGGGCTGGAAACGCTGGATCGCCTGCGCCAGACCGACCTGTCGGGGCGCGTTGTGGTGTTCAGCGTATCCAACCATGAAGACGACGTCGTCAGCGCGCTCAAACGCGGCGCCGACGGCTATCTGTTGAAAGACATGGAGCCGGAGGATCTGCTGAAGGCGCTGCATCAGGCGGCGGCCGGGCAGATGGTGCTCAGCGAAACGCTGACACCGATCCTCGCCGCCAGCCTGCGGGAAAACCGCCCCAGCGCCGATCGCGATATTCAGCAATTGACGCCGCGCGAACGGGATATCCTGAAGCTGATCGCCCAAGGGCTGCCGAACAAGCTGATCGCCCGCCGCCTGACCATCACCGAAAGCACCGTCAAGGTGCACGTCAAACACCTGCTGAAAAAGATGAAGCTCAAATCCCGCGTCGAGGCCGCCGTGTGGGTGCTGCAGGGTAAAAACGGTTAATCGCCGCCGTACAGCGGCCCGGTTTGCGCCGGGATCGGCGGCGGCGTCAGGGTTTTGATCGGCGGCAGGCCCGCGTCATCACCGGCGGTCGCCGTCAGCGGCGGCGCCACTTTCAGCTCTATCCAGTTGGACGTCACGCGCTGCTGTTTATCGTCCTCCAGCGTGACCGATAGCCGGTAGCTGTTGGCGGCGCCCGGCGCGTCGTCCCACGGCGGCACGATCGCCGTCCAGCCCTGCGGATCGTTGGCGTTGTGCGGCGGCGTCAGGCTCAGCGCCTGCGTATCCCCCTGCCAACTGACGTGAGCGATGCCGTTCAGCGCCTTGATTTCCAACACCAGCGGCACGGTTTCCCCCGCATGCAGGCTCCACGGCGGCGTGGCCAGGAACACCTGCAGCGTTTTGCGCTGGCGGAACTCCAGCACCGGCACGTTCTTGCGTTCGATAGGATCGTAGCGGCTGCCGCGCAGCGACTTGGCCTGCGCCACATACTCCGGCGAAATCTGCTTCACCAACGGCACCCCGAGCCGATAGCTCAGCGCCAGCTCGATCTGATCCTGGCTCTGCCCGCCCGCGCCAATCTTATGCAGCGCCTTCATCGTCACCAGCGGCACCGGGGTGTAATTGAGCCCCAGCTGCATCGCGCGCGGATCGTTTTGTTTTTTGCCGCTGCCGAACAGATCGACATTATCGCCGAGATACTGTTCATAGCTGAGCGAACCGCCGATCTGGCGATAAAACGGCAGATAGCCTTGCGTCGTGATGTCGTAACCGCGCGCCGGGCGGCTGAAAAACACGCCATCGCCAGGCTGTTGCGCCAGCGCCGACAGCGGGTAGTAATAGTTGGTGGAGAAACGCAGGTAGTCTCCCCAGGCCTCCGCGCCGACGCTGCCGCGATTGCGCTGCCGGGCGAAATCGCTGTCGAGCGCCGTGTTGTAGCCCAGCAGCCAGTCACCGGCGATCCAGCGTTGCCCCAGCGCGAAATTACCGAGCGCCCCGGCGCTTTGCTGCAACCAGCCGATCTGGCTATAGGTCAGCAATCCGTCGACGTCGTACAGCGGGCTGAATAACTGCCCGTTGCTGCCGGTAAAGTCCCCCTCACCGGTCATCTTCAGCGATAACCGGGCGGTGCCCAGCGGCGACAGCAGCGCCTGCGCCTGCTGTTGCAGCGCGCCGGTCGCCTGGCCCAGCAGATAATCCTCGGCGCGGCTGCGCATCTGCTGACGGGAAACGTTATTCAGATCTTTTTCGCCGAACTGCTTGGCCATCTCGGCCCACTGCTTCTCGCGCGCGGCGTCATCGGGCGCGCCGCCCAGTTCGGGCAAATTCGCGGCCGGATCTGCGGCGGCCGGTTCGGAAGAGACAACGCTCGCCGGCGCCGGCGGGGATTCGGCGCATGCGGGCGCGCCAGCCAGCCACACCAGCGTCCCGGTCAGCCACACCGTCTGGCGGCTGTGCCAGAGTCGTTTTTTGGTTTTGATGAGTCCCGCCTGAATTTCGTCTTTCATGGCACCGTTGGCCACCCTCCCTCCTGGAGCATGCCAACCCACTGCTTTGCTGTCGCCTTTCCCGCGGCAGATCTGTATACCCTACGCCCCATCAAGACCGGGGCGCCTCTCCCTTAAAGCCTAACGGCTTGACGAACAGAAACAATAGGATAAACCCCAATCACTCCCCAGTGACGCCGTCACTTACGCCATTTACCGATCCATTCCGGCCGCCAGGTGAATTCACACTATTTCAGCGCCGATTTTGCCGATAAACAACGCAACACCCCACTGTTGCGCGCCTCCGCGCATGACATTGCATCACTCTGCAATACGTGAAGTGGCGATGCGTACGACTGCGCATTCCTCACCACTCACCGCATTTCACCCCGATGAAATACGCATTTTGCCGTTATTTTAAACATCTATTTCACGACTGACGGAGTCTCGATGTTTCTTTCCTTACTGTGGCCCGCGCTGTTTTTCACCGCGCTGCTGTCGGCAGGTATGGTCGCCTTCGCGCTCATCACCCGGTTGGAGCGAACGGCGGCCGTGCGCGCCAGCCCACCGAGATTGCGCCGCCGCAGCCTGCTGCTGACGGCCTTCGGTTTGGCGTTGACGGCGCTGCCCTTCGACCTGCCGGCAGCGCACCGGCTGTGGTTGCCGCCGGCCGCGGCGCTGCTGATCGCCCTGGCCTGGCTAGACGGGCGCCACCGGTGGCTGCCGGACCGGTTGACCCAGCCGCTGCTGTGGGGCGGGATGCTGTGCAATCTTGACGCTCGCTGGGCGACGCTGAGCGACGCGGTTATCGGCGCCGCCGCCGGCTACGGGGGTTTGTGGCTGCTCAACGCGCTTTATCGGAAAGTGCGGCGGCGTGACGGCATCGGCCAGGGTGATTTCAAACTGCTGGCGGCGCTGGGCGCCTGGCTCGGTTGGACGATGCTGCCGCTGTTGGTCTGTCTGGCGGCCATGTTCGGATTAGGCATGGCATTGACCCGCGGCCGACGCAACCGCCGCGCCTGGCGAACACGGCAACCTTTCGGCATCGCCTTGGCGGCAGCCGGCTGGCTGTTGCTCTTGATGGACGCCGGCCAGAACGCGCCGGCGTTATTCGGTTAGTTCTTCAGTGTCTCGATCAGCCGATTGAGCAATCCGGCCACTTCCGCCGTGCTGGCCGTTGTCGGATTGGCCAGTGGCTGGATCACCGCGAGCCTGGTCGTGGATAACACCTCATCGCTGCGGATTTCCAACGCATCGGAGGGGGGTGTGCTCAATGAAACGCCGTCCGGCCGCCAGTAACTGCCGCGCGTAGTCTGCACCTGATAACTGCCAAAGCCGAAATCTTTCTCGACGCGGTAATATATTTCGCAGCTCAACGGCCCGGTGCGCCGCAACATAAAGGCGCCTTTCGCGCTATAGCTGCCTTTATTGACGACAAAGGCGGTCGCCTGCGAAGACAGATCGAACGTGATATATAAATCGCACGCCAGCACCTTGGTGCTTACGCCCTGTTGAAGAGTAATGCGCGTTGTAGGTTGCCGATCCGGCGCGGTCAGGGTGCCTAAAAAAGTCCACGATTGCTGTTTCGAGATATTGCGCGGCAAATGGTTGCTGGTGGCGGAAGGGGCAATTCCCCGCTCGCCCAGACTGTACATCGCTTCGACCCCGCTTAAAAACGACGTCACATCGACGGTGCTTTTGCCGGCCACCGGGACGCCGCCGTTGTATACGTTACTGAAGGTTACCTCGGTATTGTTGCTGCAGGCGGCGATCGCCGCCAGGAAAGGCGTCTTAGAACCGCTGTAAAGAGTCAACTGACCGATATCCCAACGAGATTCGTTGATGAATCGGCACAACACGCCCCCGCTCTCCACATTCTGCGCGTCCTGGATATTGATATTGCCTATCGTGCCCTGGGCAAAGTTGGTGGACAACACGCTGACATTGGCGGCGCGCTGCGTATTGCGGTTCTCGCAACCCAACGAATTGATCGTGCCGTTAAAATCTTTGAAAGAGTAGATATCGCCGATGCAGTCATCCGCAGCCAACGAGCCGATAGTAGAGTAAAACCCTGAAATTCTGAACGCAGTCCCCTTGGCGCGAGCGGCGTAGAGGCCGTCTATAAAATTGGTGGTGCCGGACTTGTCCATCCACAGCACCCCATCGCCCGGGCGATTGGCGTTTGCCTCCATCTGCACGTTCACCAGCCAGTTAATGAACATGTCGCCCGAGACAAACAGCGAATAACCGCCGACCTTGGTGTAGATGTCGCGAATATCAAACTTCGTCATGTTGCGATCGCTGAACCACACGCCGTGGGTGTCATCTACGCCGGTATCATCCCGCAGCGTCAAGCCGTGCAGCGTCAGAT
This sequence comes from Serratia sp. JKS296, assembly GCF_900215445.1. Taxonomy (NCBI): domain Bacteria; kingdom Pseudomonadati; phylum Pseudomonadota; class Gammaproteobacteria; order Enterobacterales; family Yersiniaceae; genus Serratia; species Serratia sp. JKS296. The sequence goes on along the minus strand of NZ_OCMX01000001.1, from coordinate 2,026,494 downwards.
TGGCGAAGCCTTTCACCACGATCACCGCTTTCTTCGTTTCGCCCTGTTCGTTGGTGTAACTGCTGTCCGCAGTCTTGACAATTTTGGTCGCCCGCCCCAATCCGACCACCCGCAAACCGATGCCGCCGTAGATGTCCGTTGTCGTCTGAATGAGTACGTGTCCGGCGACCGTATACACCCGCTTCCCCAGGGACAGCGTACCGCCGGCTTGCAGCGCCGCCGCCGCCGCTTTGTTGATCGCCGGCCCCCAGTTGCTTCCGTCGCTGTCCTGATAAAACTGTTCCGGCGTAACAACCTCACCGGTGGCGAGCAAGCTTGCTGCGCGCGCTCCTGAAACGTTTTCGTTATTGTCCATAATATCTCCTGACGTGATGTGTCCGCATCATTGCGGACGACCGCGGTGAAAGGCGTAAACAACGCCGCCTTTCAGTGCCAATCTATCACCGTCATATGAGCGCGTTATGAAATTTCATTTTATTTCACCCTGACACAACATCTCGCGATTCGAGGTGGCAACAGCAAGCGATTTCACTCGCTGTTGGCCTTTGGTGCGACAGAAAGCTCGGCCTGGCGCGCGGCGTTGCCGCTACTTGCTGACCCGATCCAGATACAGCATGCTGTTGGCGATATCCAGCCGGGCACCTTCGACGTTGTCCCGCAATGCCACCAGCGTTTGCCCCTGCAGCGCCACCACATAGGGCGAGCTGGCCTGCAATTCCCGTTGCAACGTGACGTAACGTGCGCTGCGCGCGGCGCTGTTCCCCTCCGCAGCCGCGGCGCGCGTTTCCGCGCTGATGGCGGGAATGCCCCACTGGGTGCGCCAGGCCAGGGTTTTCGGCCCACCGGGCACGTTATAGGCAAAGGCGCTGGCGTTGGTGTTCGGATCCAGGTAGTCGGCGCCCCAGTAGGTGAAGATCGCCTGAAAATCGCGGCCGCGCATCTTGCCCCACAGATCGCTTTCTACCACCGGATGGATATCCAACCGCAGCCCGGCCTGCGCAAAACTGGCCTGCAGCGCCTGCGCGATGTCGGTATACGGCGGTTGGTTGATGACGATAAGATCGATGCGCGTACCTTCAGCGATGCCGGCATCGCGCAGGATCTGTTTGGCTTTGTCCACGTCGAGCTTAAACGGCCGATCGTCGAGTGCCCCGTCCAATCCCTGTGGCAAGAAGGCCTGATGCACGCGATATTGCCCTTTCAGCAGTTGCTCGGCGATGCTCTGATAATCGACCAGCCAGCGCGCCGCCTGCCACAACGCCGGATTGCCCAGCGCCGGATTGTCTTTGCTGCCGGTGTTGAAACCGAGGTAATAGATCCGGGGCGCATCGGCCTGCTCGATGCGCACGCCAGACGCGTTGCGCAGTGAGTCGAACTGGTCGGCGCCCAGATCGTAGGCCACGTCGGCATCCCCTTTCAGCAACAGCAAACGGCGGGTGCCGGCGTCGCTGACGTTCTTGAACAACACCGTTTTCAACCTTGCCGGCGACGGGGCGTACTCATTGCGGCCAAACAGCAGCGCTTCATGCGGCACATAGTTATTCACCCGATACGGGCCGCCGCCGGCGGAATGGCTGCGCAGCCAGGCGTTACCGTAGTCCCCCTGCTGCGCATGCTCGTTCAACAGCTTTTCATCCACGATCGAAGCCACATTCGCCGTCAGCAGCCGCAGCGCCAATTCGCTGCCGATGTTGGCGGGCCAACTGAGTTGCACCTGGTTATCTCCCACCTTCTTCAGCTGCTGCTCAACGTTATCCGGCGTCCAGCCAAACTCGCCGAGAATAAACGACGGCGCCTTGTTCAGCTTCACCGCGCGAACCAGCGAAAAAATCACATCTTCCGGCCGCAGCGGATTGCCGGAAGCGAAACGCTGCTGCGGTTTCAGGGTAAAGGTCAGGCTGCGGCCATCGGCGCCCGCTTGCCAACTGCCTGCGGCATCCGGCGCCAGCTTTTGCGGCGCGGCGCGATCCGGCGCCACCAGGCGCTGATAGAGGTTGACCAGATTGGCCGAGCTGACGGTTTCAAAGCTCTCCGCCGGATCGAGGCTGATGATGCCCTCCAACGAACTGACCACCACCAAGGTATCCTGCGGGGTGGCAGCCTGCGCACCGAAAGCGGCCGCCAGCGCGCCATACAATAAGGTTGGGATTAACCGTTTCATCGATACACTCTCCATAATCACGCGGTTGCGTTGTTTTTCGAGTGTAGGGGGTAAGAATTAACAGAAGAACGACGATAAATTGCTTTATTTATTACCAAGATGGATATGCCCGCCGCATTGGCGGGCATTGGGTCAAACGATGATGCGGCCGTGCGCCATTGCCACCGAACGATCGCACATGTGGTCAATCACGTCCGCATCGTGGCTGACCAGCACCATAGTCAGATCGCCCGCCTGTTTCAGCTCGTTGAGCAGATTGAGGATCTCCGCCTGCACCGACATGTCCAACGCCGAAGTCGGTTCATCCAGCAGCAGCAACTTCGGCCGCAGCAACAATGCGCGCACGATCGCCACGCGCTGCCGCTGGCCGCCCGACAGCTGATGCGGGTAGCGATCCAGCAGGCGCGGATCCAACCCCACCTGGCGAAAGCCCGCGCTGATCTTGCGTTCGATGTCGCTTTCCTGCATCAATTTGAGCGGTTCCGACAGCGTACGCAACAGCCGGTGCTTGGGGTGTAGCGAAGCGTAGGGATCCTGAAACACCATCTGCACCTCGCGCCGCAACTCGCCGGTAAATGCCTGCCCCGGTTGCAGCCGCCGCCCCAGCAGCTCAAAACCGCCCTGCCAGCTGCTATTCAGCCCGGCCAGCACCCACAGCAACGAGGACTTGCCGCAGCCGGAAGGCCCCACCAGCCCGAAACACTCACCCGGTTCGATGTGCAGGTTAACCTCATGCACCACGGTGCGCAGCTCGTAGCCCTGGCGGTGACTGACGCTCAGGTTCTCCAGTGCAATTACGCTCATTTCAACGTCTCCAACAGCGCGCGGTCCAGCACCGGCAGCGGTTTGCCGCGCGTCTCGCGGCTCGGCCGGCACGCCCACAGCGTGCGAGTATAAGGATGCGTGGCCTGCGCCAGCTCGGCTGCCGGCAGTTGATCCAACAGCTCGCCTTTGTACATCACCAGCACCCGCTCGCAGTGGTGCGCCACCTGCTGCAAATCGTGGCTGATCAGGATCAGCCCCATGTTGCGTTGCGCCACCAGATTGTCTATCAGTTGCAGCACCTGATCGCGCATCTGGTGATCCAGCGCCGAAGTCGGTTCATCGGCAATCAACAGCTGCGGATCGTTGATCAACGCAATGGCCAGCATCACCCGCTGCCCCATGCCGCCGGAGAGCTGATGCGGATAACGGCCGCACAGCGCCGCCGGATCGGGCAATCCCACCGCCGCCAGCATCTCCAGCACTTTTTCACGCCGCTCGGCGCGGCTCAGCTTGGCATGCAACACCAGCGGTTCCTCCACCTGACGGCCGATCGGCTGATTGGGATTCAACGCATGCTTGGGATCTTGCATCACCATCGCCACCCGGTCGCCGCGCAGGCGGCTCCACTGGCGCTCGCTCAGGCGCGTCAAGTCTTCGTCGCCCAGCGTCAGGCGCTGCGCCTGCAGCTGCAACGGCGGCGGCAATAGCCCCATCAGCGCGCGCGGTCAACGATTTGCCGGAGCCGGACTCGCCGACCAGCGCCAGCCGCTCCCGCCGCATGCTGAACGAGATATTCTTCACCAGCGCCGCCGGCTGCGGCCCCGGCACGCCGATCGCCAGCCGTTCAACGGTCAATAACGTGTTATCAGTGCCCATGACGAGGATCCATTTTGTCGCGCAGGCCATCGCCCAGCAGGTTAAACGCCAGGCTGGCGAACAGGATCGCCCCGCCTGGTGCGGCGGCGACCCACCATTGGTCGAAAATCACTTTACTGCCTTCGGCCACCATCGATCCCCATTCGGCGGTCGGCGGCGCGACGCCCATGCCGAGGAACCCCAGACCGGCGGCGGACAGGATGATGCCGCCCAGGCTCAGCGCCGCACGCACCACCGCGCTCGGCAGGCATAAAGGCAAAATGTGGCCGACCATCAGCCGCAACCCGTTGATGCCCTGCATGCGCGCCGCCGCCAGGTAGTCACTGCGGCGCAGCGCCAGGGTTTCGGCCCGCGCCTGGCGGGCAAAGGCCGGCCAGCTGGTCAATGCCAGCGCCAGCGCGCCGTTCATCAGCCCCGGTCCCATGACCGCCACGAACGCCAGCGCGATCACCAGACTCGGCAGCGACAGGAAAATGTCGGTCAGACGCATCAAAATGCGCTCGACCCAGCCGCCGAGGTAACCGGCGCAAATGCCGACCAGCAGGCCGATGGGAATGGTCAACACCAGAATCAGCGACACCAGGATCAGCGTCGGCCGCGCGCCGTAAATCACGCGGGAGAGCAAATCGCGGCCAAAGCCGTCGGTGCCCAGCCAATGTGCAGCCGAAGGCGGCAGTAACCGCAGCTCGATATGCTGCAGATTGGGATCGAAAGGCGCCAGCCACGGAGCCAGCAGCGCGGTGACGATCAGGATCGCCACCAGCGCCGCGCCCAGCGTCAGCGTGGTCAGACGTCGACCGCGGCGGTAACCGACGGCCGGCTCGCTTTGCGGTTCGTGTTCAGAGAGATATTGGCTCATCGGGTTCGCGGATCCACTAAATAGGTCAAGGCGTCGGCCAGCGCATTCAACAGCACGAAACAGGTGCCGATCAGCAGCGTGGCGCCGAGGATCGCCGGCGTGTCGGCGGCAAACAGCGCCGAGGTCAGGTAACGCCCGACGCCGGGCCAGGCGAACACCGTTTCGGTCAATACCGCGCCCTCCAGCAGGCTGGCGTAGGAGAGAGACAGTACGGTGATCAGCGTGCCCAACACGTTGGGGAACACATGGCGCAGCAGAATGCGCAGGCGGCCGGCGCCCTTGGAACGCGCCAGCGTCACGTATTCCTTGTTGCACTCTTCCAGCATCGCCGCCCGCAGCAGCCGGGTGATGCCCGCCATCGACAGCAGCGCCAACGCCACCACCGGCAGCCACAGGTGGCCGATGGCGTTGTAGAACATTTCACGATCGCCGGACAACCAGCTGTCGATCAACACGAAACCGCTGCGCGGCTCCATGCTGTACAAGTAAATGTCGTCCAGCCGCCCCGGCCCCGCCGACCAATGCAGCGTGGCGTAGAACAGCAACAGTCCGAGCAGGCTCAACCAGAAAATCGGCACCGAATAACCGATCAGCGACAGCAGACGCGCCGCGTTATCCAGCCAGCTGCCCGGTTTGAGCACCGCCAGAAACGCCAGCGTAATGCCGCCGAGGGCGCCGAGGATAATGGCGCAGGTGGCCAGCTCCACCGTCGCCGGGAAGGTGCGCAACAGATCGCTCAACACCGGCTGCGCGGTAATACGCGAAATGCCCAAATCGCCGTGCGCCAGGTGCACCAGGTAACGCCAAAATTGCACCGGCAGCGGCTGATCCAATCCCAGCTCGTGCCGCACCTGCGCATAGGTGGCTTCGCTGGCGTGATCGCCCGCCACCTGCAGCGCCGGATCGATCGGCGCCAGGTGCGACAGCATGAAGGTGAACAGCAGCAGGCCAAGCAACGTCAGCGCCAGAGACAGCGCGCCGCCGAGCAGCCGCCCGCCCCAGCGCCAATACCGCCGGGCCGCCCCGGCGCCGGCGGACAGGTCAGCGGCCATTACTTGCTGACCTTGCTGTAGAACACCATGTCAGGGTTGATGCCCTGCACATAGCCCTTGAGGTTGTCACGCACCGCAATCAGGCTGCGCGCCTGCAGGCCGATGACAAACGGCGAGCTTTGCTGCACCTGTTTTTGCAGTTGCTGGTAGTCTGCCACCCGTTTGGCGGTGTCATTTTCCGCGGTGGCGGCCAGCGTCAGCTTGCTCAGCGCCGGGATCTGCCAGTTGGCGCGCCAGGCCAGCGTCTTGCTGCCGTCTTCCGGGTTGTAGGCGAAGGCGGCGGCGTTGGTGTTAGGGTCGAAGTAATCCGGCCCCCAGGAGGTCAGCGTCGCATCGTAGTTAAGCGCTTTCACCTTGGTGGAGACCTGCGAACTGATGCCCGGCACCAGTTCGACCTTCACGCCGCCCTGGGCAAAACTGGCCTGCAGCGCCTGGGCGATATCCAGATACGGCGGCTGGTTGTTGACGTCCAGGCGGAAACTGACGTTGCTCAGCCCCGCTTTGGCCAGTATTTCTTTGGCTTTCTGCGGATTGAAGCTGTACGGCTGATCCTTGAGCGCGCCCAGATAACCGTCCGGCAGGAATGCCTGATGGCTCTGGAATTGCCCTTTCAGCAGATCGTCGGCGATGCCTTGGTAATCGAACAGCCAGCGCGCCGCCTCCCAGAACGCCGGATTGCCGAGCGCCGGCGACGCCTTGGCGTTGAACTGCAGGAAATAAAGCGAGGCGTAAGGAATGGCCAACGGTTTGACGCCCGGCTTGCCCTTCAGGGCCGCCATCTGGTCCGCCCCCAGGTTGCGGGCGATATCGGCATCGCCCTGCTCGATCAGCAAACGGCGCGCCGCCGGATCGGGCACGTTTTTGATCAGGATGGTTTTCAGCGTCGGCGCCCCTTCCGGCGAGCCGGGATTGGCGTCCAGCACCACCACTTCGTGCGGCACATAGGTGCGGATTTTGTAAGGGCCGCTGCCGGCGGAGTGGCTGTTCAACCATTGATGCCCCAGATCGTCGCCCTGCTGGTGCGCCAGCGCCTCTTTGGCGTCAACGATCGAGGATACCGGCGCCGACAGCAGGCTGAGCACGAAGGCCGGGCTGACGTTCTCACTCCAGCTGATTTTTACCGTGTGCTCGTCCACCTTGCTCAGGTGTTGCTCCACGTTCTTCGCGTTCCAGCCCAGCTGCGTCAGGATAAACGACGGTTCGAGATTGAGTTTAACCACCCGTGAAAGCGAGAAGATCACGTCTTCCGGCCGCAGCGGATTGCCGCTGGCGAACGTGGCGTCCGGGCGCAGGCTGAAAGTCAGGCTGCGGTCGTCGGCGCCGGCCTGCCAGCTGCTGGCCAGGGTTGGTTTAAGATCGATGGGATTGTGCGGATCTGACTGGATCAGACGTTGATACAGGCTGTTGAACGACTGCACCGTGGTTAACTCAAATCCCTGGGCCGGGTCAAAGCTGACCACGTCATCGATAGATTGCGCGATCACCAGCGTGTTGGCCGGCGTCGCCGCCTGTGCGTTTACGCTGGCCGCCATGGCCAAAAACAGCAAAGAAGGAACGAGCGCTTTCATCTGAAACTCTCCAAGCGGATGGAATTTATAATAATTTTGCGAGTGTATGCGAGCACGATCGGCAGCTGAAGGTACTTAAATCACTATAGATATTCTTTTTATGTATATAGATGGGATTTTGATTATTAGGCAGGCGATGCAGCATGTGCGGCAGGCATTGCCTGCCGCTATCGATTAAATCTGGTAGTCAATCACCGCATCCAGCTGCGACGAGAAGACCTTGTCTTTGATTTCGGTCAGCGACAACGTCGGGTTGCACAGCTGAATAAAGCGCCAGGCATAGTTGCGCTGCAGCTGGCTGCGTTTCAGGCCCAGCCAGACCGTATTGGGTTCAAACAAATGCTCGGCGTTGAGGCTGACCAACCCGCGATCGCGCTCTTTTTCATACGACATGTCCGCCAGCACGCCCACGCCTAACCCCAGCTCGACATAGGTTTTAATTACGTCGGAATCTTGCGCGCTGAGCGCGATGTCCGGCGTCAGGCCCGCCGATTTGAACGCCGCATCCAGCTTCGCGCGGCCGGTAATGCCCTGGCGGTAAGTGATCAGCGGCAAGGTGCTGAGCATCTCCAGCGTCACCTGCGGCTGCCGCGTCAACTCGTGCCCTTCCGGCACCAGAATGGTGTGATGCCAGCGGTAGTAAGGGAACGCCGCCAGCGACTCGTCGCTCATCAGCCGTTCGCTGGCAATGCCGATGTCGGCTTCACCGGCGGCCAGCATCGAGACGATCTCCTCCGGGCTGCCCTGATTGAGCACCACCCGCACCCGTGGGTAAAGCGCGCGAAACTCTTTGATCACCCCCGGCAGGCTATAGCGCGCCTGGGTGTGCGTCGTCGCGATATGCAGCTGCCCCGAATCGTTGCTGCTGAAGACATCCGCCAGGCGACGGATGTTGTTCGCGTCGTTAAGAATGCGCTCCGCCACCACCAGCAGCTCTTTGCCGGGCTCGGTCATGCCCAGCAGCCGTTTGCCGCGGCGAATGAATATTTCGATGCCCAGCTCTTCTTCCAACTCGCGAATATGCCGGCTAACGCCGGACTGCGAAGTAAATAAGGTATTGGCGACCTCGGTCAGGTTGTAGTTGCAGCGTGCCGATTCGCGAATAATTTTTAATTGTTGAAAGTTCATCCCCGTCTCCCTGTTTCTTGCAGTAGCGTCTGCCATATTGATACGGAGTCCTGCGGGACTGAACAAATAAGAAATAACCTTTACTTATGCAATTTAATACTAAGTGAATTATTTATCGTGGCTCTCGGGTGATGAGGACGGGGGAAAATGATGAATGGCTTTAAAAATAAAGAGATAAATAACCACACAAATAAAGCGACTTAAGTCATCATGCAGAATAAAGTTATTAAATAGAGGCATTAGATATAAAAAAGGGCCCAGCATGCTGAGCCCCTCACCGTTCGCATTCCCGCAGCAGCCTCAGGCGGTGGCCTCGCTGCCGATGCCGCCGGTGCGGTTCTGCTGCAACCATTGCTGTACATAGCGCACCAGATCGCCGATGCAATCATCCTGCATGCCGTGGTGCTTCAGCTCGTTATCCAGCGCAAACAGGTATTGCGCGTTGGTGCCCAGCGGGCCGCTGGCGCTGGCGATCAATGGCGCGATCACCTGGTGGCTGGTGTCTGCTTCAAACAGCGGGTGCTGCGCGTTCATCACGAACACCAGCGCCGTGACGGTCTCTCCGCCATCCAACTGCAGTTCACACCAGGTCGGCACGTAGCAATCGGTCACCATTTCGCGCTTCCAAAGCAGCTCCAGCTCTTCACGCAGCTTGCCTTCCGGCAGACGAAACGCCAATCCGGTGGTCTGGCCGCCCTCTTTCAGCGCCAGCATGCGCCCCGGCTGGTGCAGCGTGCCGCGCCCGGCGGTCAAACGCATGCAGAACGCCCGATGCCAGCCCTGCAGCATGGCGGGCCGCACTTCTTCAGATTCGAAAACCGGATTCCACATCAGCGAACCGTAACCGAATACCCATACCGGGCTGTGATCCGGCCGGCGCGATAGCGTGCATTCCAACGAGGCTGCGCGCTGTTCAGGCGTCAGCAACAGCGACTCCTCAATAGCGCCAAAGGCGGTTTTGCAATCCGCTTTTTGCAGAAAATCTCGCGTTAACACTGTTACAACCTCCCGGGAATACGATTTCTCGTCCTCCCTCGCCACTACTGAACCTTTGCAATTTTATTTTTTGGTGCGGAATTTTATTAATTCAATAACCGCGCCGATTAATAATGACCATATTCTTTTCCCGCCGCGCAATCAAGTTGCAAAGCGGCGTTAACGTGGAAAAGTATTTGTACTGAGCAGCAACAATATTAATTGCCGAGGTCAGCATAACGTCTGCGCGATTCTTACCGGGGCATAGAGGCGTTACTTTTTATGCCAGCGTTCGTCGTCGCCCTTGCGATAGCTTTGCTTGACCGCCGCCCAGGCTACTTTATGCGCCGTCTCCTCCCGGCTGTCGTCACCGCGCCGATCGTCGGGATCCCGGTATTGTTGCCAGGCGCTGTTAAACGCTTCTTTATAGATCGCCTGCGCATGTTCCGGCAGCACATGCTTCACATTGTCCGGCAAGTCGTTCGTGTCTTGGTATGGCATCACATCCTCCCGTGCGTATTGCGTGAACCTTAAGCCTAGCCCACACGCGGTTACGCCTCAATGAGCAAACAATTCTCATTATCAAACGGCATGGTATACTCACCGCCAAACGACCTATAAGGAGATCCCCGTGACTACCGAAGCCCCTCGCTCACGCGCCCCCTACCTGATCGCCGTCAGCGCCGTACAGGACATTACGCCGCACCTGCGCCGCATCACCTTTACCGCGCCCGATCTGCGCTACTACCCGGCCAACGCCGCCGCCGCGCACATCAAGGTCTTTTTGCCGCTCGCCGGCCAAACGCAGCCGGATCTGCCGACGCTGACTGAAAACGGCCCGCGCTGGGCTGCCGATGCCGTGCGCCCGATCGTGCGCACCTATTCCATTCGCGCCGTGCGCCCGGAACAGGCGGAAGTGGACATCGAATTCGCCATTCACGATCACCAGGGACCGGCGGTCGACTTCGCGCGCCAGGCGAAAATCGGCGATAAAATCGGCATCAGCAATCCAGGCGGCCCCAAACCGATGCTGCCGGCCGCCGACTTCTACTGCCTGGCGGGCGATCCTTCTTCGCTGCCGGCGTTGGCCGCGCTGCTGGAAAACCTGCCGCCGCACGGTGCCGGGCGCGCTTTCGTCCGCGTCGATAGCACTGCCGACGTGATTGACCTGAAAAAGCCTACCGGCGTTGAGGTGAATTGGGTCGTCGGCGGCACAGAGAAAACCGACGAATTGATCGCTCGGTTCCGCGCGCAGTCCGTGCCGCAGGGTGAAGCGCATTTCTGGCTCGCCGGTGAAGATCGCCTGGTAGTAGAGTTGCGCCGTTACCTGCGGCGCGAACGTCAATGCGATCGTAATCGTCTTTATGCCGTGCCTTACTGGCGTGAGGGGCTAAATGAAGAGGGTTACCACAATAAACGGCATGAAATCATGGATAATATTGACGACTGACCGTCTCATTCTCCTTGATTAACCGAGCACTAAACAAGTAAACACGACTTTTCTCAAATCTAACGTTAAAAATTAGCGTTATTGCGTAAAAGTAAGTAAATAAAACCGCACCCCGTGCGGTTTTTTTGTTACCCTGATCACATAAAGCAAGCAATTGCTTTCTCAGATAAAAACAACATCACACCGGCGCCGCGGGTGTATCCTAATATAAAATACCTACTGGAAACGCAGAGTTGCCGCATCACGGCGACCGGCGCTGACGGGCTACGCTGTTTGAGAAGGAGTGCCACCCTCATGAAGTCGCAACACGATCCTGGCCGATCCACCAAGTCTCGCCACACCGAATACTCGCTGATCTTCCCCATCGCCGCGCTGGTGGTGTTGAATTTATGGGGCAGCACCGCTAACTTTCCGCTGATTGTCGGCATCAATATTCTCGCGCTGGTGGGGATCCTCAGCAGCGCCTTCAGCGTGGTGCGCCACGCCGACGTGCTGGCCCACCGATTGGGCGAACCCTACGGCTCGCTGATCCTCAGTCTATCGGTGGTGATCCTCGAAGTCAGCCTGATCTCGGCGTTGATGGCCACCGGCGACGCCGCGCCGGCGCTGATGCGCGACACGCTGTACTCCATCATCATGATCGTTTCCGCCGGCCTGGTCGGCTTCGCGCTGCTGCTCGGCGGGCGCAAGTTCGCCACCCAGTACGTCAACCTCGGCGGCATAAAGCAGTATCTGATGGCGATTTTCCCGCTGGCGGTGATCGTGCTGGTGTTCCCGAGCGCGCTGCCGGGCGGCAACTTCAGCACCGGGCAAGCGCTGCTGGTGGCGCTGATTTCCGCCGCCATGTATGGCGTGTTCCTGGTGATCCAGACCAAAACCCACCAGAGCCTGTTCGTGTACGAGCATGAAGACGACGATGGCGACCCGCACCACGGCAAGCCTTCTTCGCACAGCAGCGCCTGGCACGCCGCCTGGCTCATCGTGCACCTGATCGCGGTTATCGCCGTCACCAAGTTCAATGCCAATCCGCTGGAAGGCCTGCTGACCAAGATGAATGCGCCGGCGCAGTTCACCGGCTTCCTGGTGGCGCTGCTGATCCTGTCGCCGGAAGGCCTGGGCGCGCTGCGCGCCGTGTTGAACAACCAGGTGCAACGCGCCATGAACCTGTTCTTCGGTTCGGTGCTGGCGACCATCTCCCTGACGGTGCCGGCGGTCACCATCATCGCTACCCTGACCGGGCAGACGCTGATCTTCGGCCTGCAAACGCCGCATATCGTGGTGATGCTGACGGTGTTGCTGCTGTGCCAGCTGTCGTTCTCGACCGGCCGCACCAACGTGCTGAACGGCACCGCTCACCTGGCGCTGTTCGCCGCCTACATGATGACGATCTTCGCCTGATCAAAAAGGGGCGCACTCTGTGCGCCCCTGCCTTCGTTATACCGAGAAGAATATCGCCGCGGCGATCCCCCCGAACAAAATCCACTTGATGATGTAATAACCGGTACGGTTCCAGGCCTTCAGGCGTTTCCCCACCCGGCGTATCGCATAGATGTATTTGAACATCTTGTTGACGCCGCCGGTACGATCGCCCTCTTCATTCGGCGCGGTGGCGGCGCTCATCAGATTGCGCCCCAGCCAGTGGTTAACCGCCTGCGCCCAGCGGTAGCGCATCGGCCGTTCGATGTCGCAGAACAGGATCAGACGATTCTGCCCGCTCTGATTTTCCGCGTAGTGCAGATAGGTTTCATCGAACATCACGCCTTCACCGTCGCGCCAGCTGTAGCGTTCGCCGTCCACCTCAATAAAGCAGCGGTCATCGTTGGGGGTAATCAGCCCCAGGTGATAACGCAGCGAACCGGCGTAAGGGTCGCGGTGGCGCGGCAACCGGCTGCCATCCGGCAGTTCGGCAAACATCGCCGCCTTGACCGAAGGCAGGCTGCGCAGCAGTTCCGTGGTCTGCGGGCACAGGGTCATGGCGGACGGATGGCTGTCCTCATACCATTTCAGGTAAAAGCGCTTCCAACCGGTCTTGAAGAACGAGTTGAAACCGGCGTCGTTGAATTGATCGGACGCCTTGATCTGCTGGATCTCCATCAGCTTCTGTCCTTCGTCGCGGATGGCCTCCCAGTTATCTCTCAATACCGTCAGCTCAGGAAACTGCTCCGGCTTCAGGTACGGCGTGGTCGGCACACGGGAAAACAGATACATGAAGACGTTCAGCGGTGCGGTAAAGGTGGAATGGTCAGACAGCTGACGCCACACGTTGTAGCGCACCCGCCCGCGGTAATGCACATAGACGACGCATAAAATAAGCAAAAGCAGAATGATGTATTTCATGTTTGAATCGCATCAAGGAACCCACACGCTATGCGCCGCGCGGCGCACACCCCAGATAATGTCCTTTTGGCGGCACAGGCAAATTGCGCGCCAATCTGGAACCCATTAATCATTAACGCTAACTCAACGAAAATCTATACAGAAAACCACAATAATTTACACAAAGGTTAAACGAGAGAGGAAATTGCGGAGATAAAAAAGGCCGCCGAAGCGGCCTTTCCATTAGCGGATAGGTTAACTGTAAGCGTTGAGCGTGCGCTGGCACAGAGCGGAACGCACGCAGTCCTGTTTTTCAAAGCGGATAACGCCGATCATCTCGTCCTCTTCGAAGCGCTCCAGGGCATCGCTGAGGCCGGATTTCACGCCGCGCGGCAGGTCGCACTGGGTCACGTCGCCGTTAACGATAACCGTCACGTTTTCCCCCAGGCGGGTCAGGAACATTTTCATCTGGCTGGCGGTCACGTTCTGGGCTTCATCCAGGATAACGACCGCATTTTCGAAGGTGCGCCCGCGCATGTAAGCGAACGGCGCAATCTCTACCTTGCCGATTTCCGGGCGCAGGCAGTACTGCATAAAGGAAGACCCTAAACGGCGCACCAGAATGTCATACACCGGGCGGAAATAAGGCGCGAACTTCTCGGAGATATCCCCCGGCAAGAAACCGAGGTCTTCATCCGCCTGCAAAACAGGACGGGTAACGATAATCCGATCCACCTCTTTATGGATCAGCGCCTCCGCCGCCTTGGCGGCGCTGATAAATGTTTTGCCGCAGCCGGCTTCGCCAGTGGCGAAGATCAGCTGCTTATTCTCTATGGCTGATAAGTAATGACCCTGAGCTTCGGTTCTAGCCTCGATGGGTGAGCTATCGCGCTTGTCTCGCGCCATGCCGATAGACTCGACTCCCCCCATTTGCACCAGCGAGGTCACAGACTCTTCTTCCAGCTGGCGATGACTACGAGCGTCACGACGAATAACGCGTTTCGCTTCACGACGTGCTTTGATCACTGCTTTCTGTCTACCCATAGTGGCACCTTACAGTTTGTTTCACCTACCGCAACGGCCAGGCCGCGCGATTATGTTTCACACACGTATTAGGTTTTGGCCTCCTCCGAGCCAATAAGAGCCAAGGGACAAAGTGAATCGACGGCAACGCTTAAGCGCCGTGTCTTCACGGGACAACGCGGACTGCATCAATAAACGTGGAGTAAAAAGCGATGAGATTCGGTAGCGATAAGAGTGCGGAGTTGCCGGTAAAAGAGAGTCGGAGAGAGAACCCTCGTTACAACGAGAAATCAGGGGAGATGTGTTATTTTTTCTTTCCAGCCCAACCAAGGACTTTACCATTAGCGATCCCCGCAGTGATATTTACAGCTTCAAGCTGTGCACCGTGTGAAAACTACCGCCAGATGATTACAGTATAATGACATTCAATCCCGTCGCGTTACTAAAATGTAAAAAAATTTTATATGTTTTGTTTTTAGTTATCGCTAAAACACTATATCACGCGCGACACGTCATACCATAAAAATTTTTAACATATAAATTTCAACGAATTACAATTAAAAACCGCGAATGACACTTTGGTTTCCTGATTAAATTTTGCACAACCAAAAGTCGGCGTGCCCTTCAGATTTTTTAATCCGCAGACGACGGATTGAATTGAACTCCGTCGCTTAATGTCCCGCACAATAGGCAAGTCAACGTAAAACGAGGCGGAAGATCCCGCCTCGTCATTCCTGCTTCAGGCCTTGAGCAGGCCGCTGGCCAGATAATCGCCGCCCTCTTTCACGCCCGGCAACACGAAGAAATACCCGCCGCCAATCGGCTTGATGTATTCCTCCAGCGCTTCGCCGTTCAGCCTTTTTTGCACCGTCAGGAAGCCTTTCTCCAGATCGGCCTGATAGCAGACGAACAGCAGCCCCATTTCCAGCTGCCCGGCATTGGAGACGCCAAGGGAATAACTGTAGCCGCGCCGCAGCATCAGGTTGCTTTGGCTTTCCGGCGTGCGAGGGTTAGCCAGCCGGATGTGCGCATCCATCGGGATCACCTTGCCGTCGGGATCGTTCGCGTAGTCCGGCTCGTCATGTTCATGCTTCATGCCCAGCGGCGCCCCGCTGTGCTTCTCGCGGCCGAAGATGGTTTCCTGCTCCTGCAGCGGCGTGCGATCCCAAAACTCGACGCGAAAACGAATAATGCGCGCCGCCTGATAGCTGCCGCCCGCCGTCCACGCCGGCTCACCGACGTTGTCGCCGACCCACACCACCTTATCCATCAGCGGTTTGTCGTCGGTTTTCGGGTTGGCGGTGCCGTCTTTGAACCCCAACAGGTTGATCGGCGTCTCTTTGCCTTTGCTGCGCGCCGCGTGCGCGGAGATGAACCCCTCCCGCTTCCAGCGCACGCTGAGCAGATCCGGCGAATGCTTAATGATGTCGCGCAGCGCGTGAATCACCGTTTCGTTGGTGTTGGCGCAGATCTGCAGCAGCAGGTCGCCGTGGCAAAGCGCGGCGTCCAACGCATCGTTGGGGAAGCGGGTCATTTTCTGCAACCGCAGCGGTTTTTGCGCCTGCAGACCAAAGCGTTCATCAAACAGCGATGCGCCGACCGACACGGTGATGGTCAGGTTGTCCGGGTAAATCTCCGGCCCCATGATGCCGGAATCGAGCGGCGGCAGCTTGGCGTCTACCTCCGGCGCCTTGCCACCGTGAGTCAGGAAGGCGATGCGATCGGTCAGCAGCCGGAACAGGCGCTCCAGCCCCGCTTTGTCGGTCGCCAGCACATCGAACGCCACCAGCATCATCGCCGCCTGTTGCGGCGTCAGCACCCCAGCCTGATGGCGGCCATAAAACGGCTGTTTCTGCCAGCGCTCATCCTGCGGCGTCGCCAACGGCTCCGCCGCGTTGCCCGCCGCCTGCGCCAGGCGGCTGCCGCCCAGCGCCAGCGCGCCCAGCCCCAGCCCTTGCAGCAAACGGCGTCGCGAAGGCGATGCCGCCCCCTGCGATTGCGGATGCGGCCCGTTATGCGGGCCTGCCTTGTTGCTCATAACCGTATGCCTCAGTCCAGACCCAATACGCCGCGCAGCTGGGAAAGATCTTCCGCCAGCGTGGTGATCGGCCCTTTCAACGCATTGCGATCGGCATCGGTCAGCTTCTCATAGGACTCATAACCCTCTTTGGTTTGGTACTTCGCCAAAATGGTGTCCACGGTTTTGAAGTTGGCGTCGATCTTGTCCAGCAGCGGCTTATTGGCCTTAACCAGCAGCGGGCGCAGCAGATTGACTATCTTTTGCGCGCCGTCGACGTTGGCCTGGAAGTCCCACAAATCGGTGCGGCTGTAACGGTCTTCTTCACCGCTGATCTTGCTGGCCGCCACTTCTTCGATCAGCCCAGCTGCGCCGCCCACCACCTTGCTCGGCGGGAAGGTCAGTTCACTCACGCGTTTTTGCAACTCAACGGTGTCGTGATACAGACGATCGGCATATTTGCCCATGTCTTTGGTCGAGTTGTCGGCAAACAGCGCCTTCTCCAGACGGTGGAAGCCGGTGAAGTTCGGGTCCGCCGCTTTCTTCTCGTAGTCGTCTTCGCGGGCGTCGATGCTGCCGTCCAGATCGGAGAACAGCTCGGCGATCGGCTCGATGCGCTCATAGTGCTGGCGGGTCGGCGCATACAGCTTGCGCGCCTGCTCCACGTTGCCGGCCTTCACCGCGTCGGTAAACAGCTTGGTCTGTTTCACCAACCCATCGACTTCTTTGGTGACGTAAACCTTGTATTCGGCGATCGGGCCAACCAAGTCCAGCGCGTTCGGCTTGCCGTCGGTGGCGCCGTTGGCCGCTGCGGTGACGATCAGTTTGCCTTTCGGATTGCTCAGCAGCCCGCAGGTCATGTCATATTCGCCCGCTTCCAGCGTGGCGGTCATTTTCTGAGTAAAGCCCGGCGCGATGTTCTCGCGCTCTTCCACCACCATCACCCCTTTCAGGATTTCCCATTCGACGTTTTTCTGGCTGGTGTTGTGCACCACAAACTGCGTCTTGCCGGCCGGGACCGTCAGCTGCATCGGTTCGCACTGCTTGTCGTTAACCGTAACCTTGACCTGCGGCACGTCCGCCGCCAAGGCGTCGAGGCTCAGCGCAAACGCCGGGATAGCCAGTAATGCTGCGTGCAACGCCTTGCGGCGAAATAACGGAGTAGACATACGAGATTCCCTATTAAACATTAATGATTGATTTTACGTTGCGCCGGGGCCGCTGCCGGCTCCGCGCGCTGCGGCAGGAAAAAGAAAATCAGCGCCGGGATCAGATACAGGAAGTAGACCGCCACTTCGCTGACCGTCGGCGCTTCCTGGTAACCGAGAATGCCTTCCAGCAGGGTGCCGAACAGCGAATGGGTCGACAGGGTGCTGCTGAAATCGAAGGCGATGTCCTGGAAGTGGTTCCATAGACCGGCTTCGTGGAAGGCGCGGATCGCCCCGGCGGCCAGGCCGGCGGCGACGAACAGAATGAACAGGCTGGTCCATTTGAAGAATTTGGCCAGGTGCAGCTTCACCCCGCCCCAGTAAATCATCATGCCCAGCACGATGGCGGCCACCAGGCCGAGCACCGCGCCGATCGGCGCCGCGGCGCCCACGTCTTGCTGAAACGCCGCCAGCAGGAAGAACACCGACTCCAGCCCTTCGCGCGCCACGGCGAAGAACACCATCGCCACCAGCGCCCATCCCTGCCCTTTACCGGCGCTGAGCGCCTGATCGATAGCCCCTTCCAGATGCACCTTGACCGATTTGGACACCTTACGCATCCAGAACACCATATAGGTGAGGATCAGCACCGCCACCACCGCCACGATGCCTTCGAACAGCTCCTGCTGCTTCTGCGGGAACTCGCCGGTGGTTTCATTGATGAAGATGCCGAGCGCCAGACACAGCGCCGCAGCGACAATTACGCCGATCCACACCGCGCCCAGCCATTGGCTGCGCTGCGTGCGCTTCAGGTAGCTGGCGATCAGGCTGACGATCAGCGCGGCCTCCAGCCCCTCACGGAACATGATAAGAAAGGGAACGAACATAACTAATCACCCCTGAAAAGACCGCGGCGGCAGAGCAAACCGGCTCGAAATGAGCCGCGGCGAGTATGTAAAGAAACGTAAAATACAACGAGAGTGATTATCATTCTGGCAAAAAGAAATACAAGAGGCGCAAGCGTGATTTTTTCTAATCAAATGTCGCCAGGTGTTACAGCTGAATGACGGGCAAACAGGCAAAAAGAAGGGGCGCTCTGCGCGCCCCTTGCCGACTGACATCGAACGGCGTTATACCGTTTTGTATTCGGCTTCCGCCTGATCGAAACGTTCGGTCATGGTTGAGGATGGCTGGCGGCCCATCAGGCTCACCACCACGATAGCCAGGCAACCCAGGATGAAGCCAGGGATGATTTCGTACAGGCCCAACCATTCGTACTGTTTCCAGACGATCACCGTCACCGCACCGACCAGCATACCGGCCAACGCGCCGTTGCGGGTCATGCGCGACCACATTACCGAGATCAGCACAACCGGGCCGAAGGCGGCGCCGAAACCGGCCCAGGCATAGCTCACCAGGCCCAGTACGCGGTTCTCCGGGTTGGCCGCCAAGGCGATGGCGATCAACGCCACCACCAGCACCATCACGCGGCCGACCCACACCAGCTCACGCTGGCTGGCGCCCTTGCGCAGGAACGCCTTGTACAGGTCTTCGGTGATCGCGCTGGAGCACACCAGCAGTTGGCAGCTCAGGGTGCTCATGACCGCCGCCAGAATCGCCGACAGCAGCACGCCCGCCACCCATGGGTTGAACAGCAACATCGCCAGTTCGATGAACACGCGTTCGCCGTTCTGCGACACGTTGCCGGCCTGATCCGGGTTATTGGCGAAGTAAGCGATGCCGAAGAAACCGACGGCGATGGTCCCGGCCAGACACAGGATCATCCAGGTCATGCTGATGCGGCGCGCGCTGCGGATGGTGCGGTGAGAATCAGCCGCCATGAAGCGCGCCAGGATGTGCGGCTGGCCGAAGTAGCCCAGGCCCCAACCCAGCAGCGACAGGATGGCGACGAAGTTCAGCCCCTTCAGCATATCGAGGTTGGCCGGGTTCTTCGCCTGGATCACCAGCATCGACGTATCGATGCCGCCGACGGCGAAGATCACGATCACCGGCGTCAGGATCAGCGCGAAAATCATCAGGCTGGCCTGTACGGTGTCGGTCCAGCTCACCGCCAGGAAACCGCCGATAAAGGTATACAGGATGGTCGCCGCGGCGCCGGCCCACAGGGCGGTTTCGTAGCTCATGCCGAAGGTGCTTTCGAACAGGCGCGCGCCGGCCACGATGCCGGAGGCGCAGTAAATGGTGAAGAACACCAGAATGACGATGGCCGAGATCACCCGCAGCAGCTTGCTGTTGTCTTCAAAACGGCTGGTGAAATAGTCCGGCAGCGTCAGGGCGTTATTGTTGGCTTCGGTATGCACGCGCAGCCTTCCTGCCACCAGCTTCCAGTTCAGGTAAGCGCCAATGGTCAGGCCGATGGCGATCCAGCTTTCAGAGATGCCGGAGAGGAAGATGGCGCCCGGAAGGCCCATCAGCAACCAGCCGCTCATGTCGGAAGCGCCGGCGGACAGCGCGGTCACCACGCTGCCCAAACTGCGGCCGCCGAGAATATAGTCATCAAAGTTATTGGTTGCCCGGTAGGCAAGCAGGCCGATCAGCACCATCCCGAAAATGTACACCAGGAAGGTCACCAGCATAGGTGTGCTCATTGTCATTTAATTCTCCACTTTCATTATTATTCGCGTTTCGCTCCGGCCATGCCGGCGCCGGTAAACCCACGCGCAATGCATTTCACTGGCCGCCGCGCCGGAACGTGGCGCAGCCTGCGAGCAAGTGCAGGTAAAATAGTTTCTGCCCGTAATTGTTGACCGTCGGTTATCCTAGATGAGCCTTTCATCAACCAACAAGATATTTAACAACAAAGTTACACAAAGTTTACCCTGCGTCACATTTACCGGGCTCAAAGGTTGCACTCACGACAAGCAAAATGAGTTGCACCTTGCTATTACCCTTATATACCGCAAGGTAAAGCGCCTGCGGCATCATAAACCCCGCCGCATTCGCTCAATAACGCAACATTCATGCCAACTGCCCGTGTTAAAAAATCGATGAAACTCACACTTCGCTCATCAGCCTGATTTAACAAGGTTGCACAAAGTTGCAACATGCAGGATATTGTCTGCATTCTTAACCCACACATCTCACGAACCTATCCCAACAGGCTTTCCGGCCTGCTGTTTGTCTAGCCTGATGGGATAGGTTCTAAACACAGGAGTTGGACAGGCATGGGCACTACCACAATGGGCGTGAAACTCGACGAGGCAACACGCGACCGGATCAAGAGCGCCGCGCAGCGCATCGATCGCACGCCGCACTGGCTCATCAAGCAGGCCATCTTTAATTACCTCGAGCGTCTCGAGAGCGGTACCGATATTCCTGAAATTCCAGCTCTGGCCGCAGCGGGCCAGCCTGAAGCGGACGACATTATGCCGCAAGCGCAGGAAGAGTCACACCAGCCATTCCTCGATTTCGCCGAACAAATTCTGCCTCAGTCGGTGACCCGCGCCGCCATCACCGCCGCCTATCGCCGCCCAGAGACCGAAGCGGTGCCGATGTTGCTCGAACAGGCGCGATTACCCGCCGATCTTGCGCAGGCCACTCACAAAATGGCCTATGGCATCGCCGAGAAATTGCGTAACCAAAAAAGTGCAAACGGCCGCGCCGGCATGGTGCAAGGCCTGCTGCAAGAGTTCTCCCTCTCCTCGCAGGAAGGCGTGGCGCTGATGTGCCTGGCGGAAGCGCTGCTGCGCATTCCGGACAAACCGACCCGCGATGCCCTGATCCGCGACAAGATCAGCAACGGCAACTGGCATTCGCACCTGGGGCGCAGCCCGTCGCTGTTCGTCAACGCCGCGACCTGGGGTCTGCTGTTTACCGGCAAGCTGGTGTCCACGCATAACGAAGCCAATCTGTCCCGTTCGCTGAACCGCATTATCAGCAAGAGCGGCGAACCGCTGATCCGCAAAGGCGTGGACATGGCGATGCGCCTGATGGGCGAGCAGTTCGTGACCGGCGAAACCATCGCCGAAGCGCTGGCCAACGCGCGCAAGCTGGAAGAAAAAGGTTTCCGCTATTCCTACGACATGCTGGGCGAAGCCGCCCTGACCGAAGCCGACGCGCAGGCCTACCTGGTTTCCTACCAGCAGGCGATCCACGCCATCGGCAAAGCCTCCAACGGCCGCGGCATCTATGAAGGCCCCGGCATCTCCATCAAGCTGTCCGCCCTGCACCCGCGCTACAGCCGCGCGCAGTACGAACGCGTGATGGAAGAGCTTTATCCGCGCCTGCTGTCGCTGACCCTGCAAGCACGTCAGTATGATATCGGCATCAACATCGACGCCGAAGAGGCCGACCGCCTGGAAATCTCGCTCGATCTGCTGGAGAAGCTGTGCTTCGAGCCGCAGTTGGCCGGCTGGAACGGCATCGGCTTCGTGATCCAGGCCTATCAGAAACGTTGCCCGTTCGCCATCGACGCGGTGATCGACATGGCGCAACGCAGCCGCCGCCGCCTGATGATCCGTCTGGTGAAAGGCGCCTACTGGGACAGCGAAATCAAACGCGCCCAGATGGACGGCCTGGAAGGTTATCCGGTTTACACCCGCAAGGTGTACACCGACGTTTCCTACCTGGCCTGCGCCCGCAAACTGCTGTCGGTGCCGAACCTGATCTATCCGCAGTTCGCGACCCACAACGCCCATACCCTGAGCGCCATCTATCACCTGGCCGGCAACAACTACTACCCTGGCCAGTATGAATTCCAGTGCCTGCACGGCATGGGTGAGCCGTTGTACGAACAGGTGGTGGGTAAAGTGGCCGACGGCAAACTGAACCGCCCTTGCCGCATCTACGCACCGGTCGGCACCCATGAAACGCTGCTGGCTTACCTGGTGCGCCGCCTGCTGGAAAACGGCGCCAACACCTCGTTCGTCAACCGCATCGCCGACGCCACCCTGCCGCTCGACGAACTGGTGGCCGATCCGGTCAGCGCCGTGGAAGCGCTGGCGGCCAACGAAGGCCAGATTGGCCTGCCGCATCCGCGCATCCCGCTGCCGCGCGAGCTGTACGGCGAGAAACGCGTTAACTCCAGCGGTCTGGATCTGTCCAACGAACAGCGTCTGGCCTCGCTCTCCAGCGCCCTGCTCACCAGCGCCAGCCATCCGTGGCGCGCGGAACCGATTATCGACGCCGAATTGGATCAGGGCGTGGAGCAGCCGGTGATCAACCCGGCCGAGCCGGGCGATGTGGTCGGCTACGTGCGTGAAGCCACCGAAGGCGAAGTCAGCCGCGCGCTCGACGCCGCCGCGGCCGCCGGCCCAATTTGGTTCGCTACGCCACCGACGGAACGCGCCGCGATCCTCGAACGCGCCGCCGAACTGATGGAAAGCCAGCTGCAAAGCCTGCTGGGCATTCTGGTGCGTGAAGCGGGTAAAACCTTCAACAACGCCATCGCCGAAGTGCGTGAAGCGGTCGACTTCCTGCACTACTACGCCGGCCAGGTGCGCGACGACTTCGCCAACGACAGCCACCGCCCGCTGGGCCCGGTGGTCTGCATCAGCCCGTGGAACTTCCCGCTGGCGATCTTCACCGGCCAAATCGCCGCCGCGCTGGCGGCGGGCAACAGCGTGCTGGCCAAACCCGCCGAGCAAACGCCGCTGGTGGCCGCGCAGGCGGTGCGCATCCTGCTGGAGGCCGGCATTCCGCAAGGCGTGCTGCAGCTGCTGCCGGGCCAGGGTGAAACCGTCGGCTCGACGCTGGTCAACGACGCCCGCGTCCGCGGCGTGATGTTCACCGGCTCCACCGACGTCGCCGGCATTCTGCAGCGCAGCATCGCCGGTCGTCTCGATCCGCAAGGCCGGCCGACGCCGCTGATCGCCGAAACCGGCGGCCTGAACGCCATGATCGTCGACTCTTCCGCCCTGACCGAACAGGTGGTGACCGATGTGGTGGCTTCCGCCTTCGACAGCGCCGGGCAGCGTTGCTCCGCGCTGCGTATCCTGTGCATTCAGGAAGACGTGGCCGAGCACACGCTGCAAATGCTGCGCGGCGCGATGGCCGAATGCCGCATGGGCAACCCGGAGCGCCTTTCCACCGACGTGGGCCCGGTGATCGACGCCGAAGCCAAAACCGGCATCGAACGCCACATCCAGGCAATGCGCGCCAAAGGCCGCAAGGTGTACCAGGCCGCCAAAGGCAGCGCGCAGGATGAAAAAGAGTGGGCGCGCGGCACCTTCATCAAGCCGACGCTGATCGAGCTCGACAGCTTCGACGAGCTGCAGAAAGAGATCTTCGGGCCGGTGCTGCACGTGGTGCGCTTCCAGCGCAACAATCTGGACGCGCTGGTCGATCAGATCAACGCCGCCGGTTACGGCCTGACGCTGGGCATTCACACCCGTATCGATGAAACCATCGCCCGGGTGACCGAACGCGCCAAGGTCGGCAACCTGTACGTCAACCGCAACATGGTCGGCGCAGTGGTCGGCGTGCAGCCGTTCGGCGGCGAAGGCCTGTCGGGCACCGGCCCGAAAGCCGGCGGCCCGCTGTACCTGTACCGTCTGCTGGCCAACCGTCCGGACGACGCGCTGCAACGTACGCTGCACCGCCAGGACGAAGAGCGCCCGATGGAAGCCACCGCGCGGCCGCAGCTGCTGGGCGCGCTGCAATCGCTGGAGAAGTGGGCGGTCACCAGCCAGCACGGCGAACTGGCGGCATTGGCGCAACGTTATGCGGAATTGGGCCAGGGCGGCACCGTACGTCCGCTGCCGGGTCCGACCGGCGAGCGCAACACCTATGCCCTGCTGCCGCGTGAACGCGTGCTGTGCCTGGCGGATAACGAAACCGACGCGCTGATCCAGCTGGCCGCCGTGCTGGCGGTTGGCAGCTGCGCGCTGTGGCCGGAAGCGGAACTGCAACGCAATCTGTTCCGCCGCTTGCCGAACGATGTGCAGGCGCGCATCGCCTTCAGCAAAGACTGGCAGCAGGACAAGGTCGAGTTCGACGCCGCCATCTACCACGGCGATGCCGACCAGTTGCGCACCCTGTGCGAGCAGATCGCGCAGCGCGGCGGCGCCATCGTCTCGGTGCAGGGCTTCGCCCACGGTGAAACCAACATCCTGTTGGAACGCCTGCTGATCGAACGTTCGCTGAGCGTCAACACCGCCGCCGCCGGCGGTAACGCCAGCCTGATGACCATCGGTTAACGCATCCTCAAGGCGGCAATCCATTGCCGCCTGATTTGCTCGCCGCTACGCAAACCCTGCACGAGTGCAGGGTTTTTTTATTGTCCGCAGGCCGACCTGCCGTTAGCGCCTTATTATCCTTACAGGGTGGGGCGTCGCTCATGGACGATAACAACATAGACGGATTACTCTGCTTGAAAGCCGCGTCAGAGCGCTACGAGACGTATTGACTTTCGGGTTCGGTAATATCCGGGATACGGCAGCCGCAGCGGATTTCTCGCCGCCGCCGCGCGCAATGAATGGTTGAAAGCGCAGTGAATGCGGTCGGGGGAAACGCCCCCGACGCCTTATTGATTCCGGAACTTATCGAGGAATTGCTGGGTACGCTGATGCTGCGGATTGGCGAACAGCGCTTTGGCCGGGCCCTGTTCGACGATGCGGCCGTGATCCATAAAGATAACCCGATCGGCCACGTCGCGAGCGAAGCTCATCTCATGGGTGACGATCACCATGGTGCGTTTCTCTTCCGCCAGTGAACGCATGGTATTGAGCACTTCCCCCACCAGCTCGGGATCGAGCGCCGACGTCGGCTCATCGAACAAAATCACCTCCGGCTGCATCGCCAGCGCGCGCGCGATCGCCACCCGCTGCTGCTGCCCGCCGGACAGCCGACGCGGATAAGCCGCCTCTTTGCCGCTCAGCCCCACCTTGGCCAGCAACGCACGAGCGCGCTGTTCGGCGATGGCTTTCGCCTCGCCTTTAACGATAACCGGCCCTTCGATGATGTTTTCCAGCACCGAACGGTGCGGAAACAGGTTGAAGTTCTGGAACACGAAACCGACCTGCTGGCGCAGCGCGCGCACCTGATTTTTCTGTTTGCTCAGCGGCTTGCTGCCGTCGATCAGGATATCGCCGACGCGAATGGTGCCGGAATCCGGCTCCTCCAGCAGGTTGATGCAGCGCAACAAGGTGGTTTTCCCGGAACCGCTCGGGCCGATGATCGCCACCACTTCACCGGCGTCCACCGCCAGATCGATCCCATGCAGCACCGTCTGACCTTTGAACTGCTTGGTCAATTGCTTAACTTCAATGGCACTCATGCGTTACTCCTGATCCTGGCGATTAACGTGGGCTTCCAGACGGTTTTGCAGTGCGGAAAGCAGGGTCGCCATCACCCAGTAAATCAGCGATGCCGCCAGGTACATGGTGAACACTTCCAGCGTGCGCGAGGTGATGAGCTGCGCCTGGCGGAACAGTTCCGGCACCTGAATGGTGGCGGCCAGCGAGGTGTCCTTCACCAGGCCGATAAAACTGTTGCCCAGCGGCGGCAAGGCGGTGCGCGCCGCCTGCGGCAGGATCACCCGGCGCAGGGTTTGCCAACGGGTCATGCCGATGCTGGCGGCGGCTTCCCACTGCCCTTTGTCGATCGACGAAATCGCCGCGCGCAGCGTTTCTGAGGTGTAGGCGGCGGTATTGAGCGACAGGCCAATCAGCGCCGCCGGGAAGGGATCGAATTCAACGCCGAACTGCGGCAGACCGTAGTAGATCATAAACAGCTGGGCGATCAACGGCGTGCCGCGGAACAGCGACACGTAAATGCGCGACAGCCACGACAGCGGCCACAGCGGCGAAAGGCGCATCAGCGCCAACAGAAAACCGAGCAACAAGCCTAGCGCCATACCGCCCAGGCTAAGCTGCAGCGTCAGTATGGCGCCCTTCAATAAAAATGGCGCTGAATCCAGCGCCAGTTGAATACTTTCGTGCATTATTTAGTTACGTCCGCGCCAAACCATTTTTCGGAGATCTTCGCCAGCGTGCCGTCTTTTTGCATCTCGGCGATCGCCTGGTCAATCGCGGCCAGCAGTTCTGGGTTATTTTTGCGCAGCGCCACACCGGACTCCTGGCGGGAGAATGCCGGGCCGGCCACCGCCAGCGTATCGCCGGTTTTCTTCACCAGATCCAACGCCGCCAGGCGATCCACCAGGATAGCGTTGATGCGGCCGACGCGCAGATCCTGATACTTTGTCGGGTCGTCGTCGTAGGTACGCACGTCCACGCCCTGCACATTCTCGCGCAGCCATTGCTCATAGTTGGTGCCCAGGCCAACGCCGACCTTTTTGCCCTTCAGGTCTTCCGGCTTGGTAATGGTGCCTTCGTTGCCTTTTTTCACCAGCGCCTGAATACCGGAAACGGTGTAAGGGGTGGAGAAGTCATATTTCTTCTTGCGCTCATCGGAGAGCGTCACCTGATTGATGACCACGTCGATGCGCTTCGAATCCAGCGAAGCCAGCATACCGTCCCACTTGGTCGGGTTCAGCTTGGCTTTCACGCCCAGATGTTCCGCCAGCGCGTTGGCGAAATCCACTTCGAAACCGGTCAATTTACCGTCTTCCCCCTGGAAACTGAACGGCGGATAGGTGCCTTCCAGCCCGACGATCAGCGTGCCGCGCTGCTTCACCTGCTGCAGCAGATTGTCGGCGGCGTAGGTTTGAGTCGTCAAACCGGCGGCCAACGCAACGCCCACCACGCCCAACAACCATTGGCGACGAACTTTTGCAAACATCATAAACACCCCTGTATGTTGTTTATCTTTTTTGATATCAGCACTTTAACAGTGCAACCGCCCGCATAAAGGAATATAACCTTATAAATATAGTTCAAAATGGAATAACAAGCGGTATTTACACCTGCGGATGGTAGGCGAACAGCGCCGGCGCACCGCCGGTGTGAACGAACAGGATGGGCCCTTCGTCGCGGAAACGCCGCTGGGCAATGCCGTCGATCAAACCGGCCATCGCTTTGCCGGTGTATACCGGATCCAGCAACACGCCCTCCTGCTGCGCCAGCAGCTGCACCGCCGCCATGCCCTCTTCGTTCGGCATGCCGTACTGCGGCGCGAAATAATCGTCCCACAGCGCGATCGGCGCCAGTTCGTCGATATTCAGCGAACAGGCCAGGGCTTTCTGGATCTGCTCCACCTTCGGCAGTTGATCGATCACGGTGCGCGAGACCGTCACGCCAATCAGCTCGGTTTCAGGCAGCAGCTGTTGCAGCCCCACCGCCAGCCCAGCGTGAGTGCCGGCGCTGCCGGACGCCACCACCACCGAACTGAACGCCACGTTGCTGCGCCGGCTCTGTTCGGCGATTTCCAATGCGCACTGCACGTATCCCAGCGCGCCCAGGGCATTGGAGCCGCCCACCGGCACCACGTAAGGCCGGAAGCCCTGCGCCTCGAGGCGCGTCGCCAGTTCCGCCAGTTGCTGCTGCGGATCGTGCAGCGCTTCACACATCACCACCTCGGCGTTGAACAGGCCGAGCAACAGGCGGTTGCCGTTGGTCAGGTAGTTTTCCGCGCGGGTATCGATAGGGTTTTCCAGCAGTGCGACGCAGTGCAGGCCCAGTTTCGCCGCCACCGCCGCCGTCTGGCGCACGTGGTTGGATTGAATGGCGCCGGCGGTAACCAGCGTATCGGCGCCTTGCCTCAGCGCATCGGCAGCCAAAAACTCAAGCTTTCTCAGCTTGTTGCCGCCCATCGCCATAGGGGTGACATCGTCACGTTTAAGGTAAATTTCACGGCCGAGATAATCGGAGAGACGGGACAGTTTTTCCAGCGGCGTGGCGACGCCAACCAGATCCAGACGCGGAAATTGCGCCAGTTGTTGTTGCAGGTTCACTACTTCCCCCCAGGGAATCGAGTATCAACATCTGATAACCGATAGATTTAGCAGATGTGAACTGAATAATCATCCTTTATCACGGGGGGATCCGCAGACCCCGGCCCAGCGGCCGGGGAAAATCTCAGTAGCTGCGCTGCCAGGCGAGATACTGATCGTATTTGCGCAGCGCAATGCGGTAGTTGTTGTGCGCCGCGGTAGGCAGATCGTCGATGATGCGCTGATGACTGGCGCTGTTGGCGAATTTGTCCGCCGGGTAATTACGCGCCACCAGCATTTCGTCCAGTCGGCGCAACCGCACCACATACTCGCGAATGGTGCTGTGGCTCATCTCGGTCTGTTCGAACAGATACTGCTTGAACGCCATAATGTCGAAATAACTCGGGTGGCTGTTGCAGGAAATCTCGCTGCAAAAGCGGCACAGCGCGGTCAGTTCGTGCTGCACGTTTTGCCAGACCGCATCGTCGATCGGCTGATCCATGCGCGCGATGGCTTCTTTATTGATTATCTTGCCGCGAAACACCAGCGCCATGCGGTCCAACAGTTTGCCGCACTGGGAGCAATGGGTCTGGCTGTGCTTGTAATCTTTCAGGTAACGGCTAAGCGGCCGTTTCTTCAACAGTATTCCTGGCATAAGGGGCAGTCCGATTGTCGCATGAGTCATCGAGTTGGGGGCGGCGCTCCGCCATCAGGTATCGTTCGCCAGCCGCGCACGCAGCCGTTTGATCGCCTGACTGTGCAGTTGGCTGACCCGGGATTCCCCGACGTCCAGCACGGCGCCGATCTCTTTGAGATTCAACTCTTCCTGGTAATACAGCGTCAGCACCATTTTTTCGCGCTCCGGCAACGCCTCGATGGCGTCGATCACCCGCTGGCGCAGGCTGCCTTCCAACAGGTGATGCAGCGGGTTGGCCTCCTCATGCCCTTCCAGCATCGGTTCCGCGCTCTCGCCATGCTCCTCGCGCCATTCGTCGTAGGAGAAAAGCTGGCTGTTATTGGTGTCCAACAGAATTTGACGGTACTCATCCAGCGAGATGTTCAGCGTCTGCGCCACTTCCGTTTCGCTCGCCGGGCGGCCGTAACGCTGTTCCAGTTGCCGCATCACCTGCGCGACCTCGCGCGCGTGGCGCCGCACGCTGCGCGGCACCCAGTCGCGGCTGCGCAACTCGTCGAGCATCGCGCCGCGAATGCGCTGCACCGCATAGGTGGTAAAGGCGGTTCCCTGTAGGGCGTCATAACGCTCAACGGCGTTTAATAGCCCGATTCCCCCGGCCTGCAGCAGGTCGTCAAGCTCCACGCTGGCGGGCAGCCTGACCTGCAGGCGCAATGCCTCGTGGCGCACTAACGGCACGTAGCGCAACCAGAGAGAATTTTTGTCCATCACGCCTTCGGCGGTATACAGATCGCTCACTATGTCTTAAACCTGCGGATAAGAGAGTCAGCGCTATTATGCGTAGGGGGCGAAATGCCAATCGGCAGAACAGTCGCACAAAACGGGCTTTATTT
The DNA here is from genome assembly GCF_900215445.1 of Serratia sp. JKS296. Taxonomy (NCBI): domain Bacteria; kingdom Pseudomonadati; phylum Pseudomonadota; class Gammaproteobacteria; order Enterobacterales; family Yersiniaceae; genus Serratia; species Serratia sp. JKS296. Next base: position 1,996,840 of record NZ_OCMX01000001.1, on the reverse strand, counting down.
GCGCCATGTAATAACCGCGCGGTGCGCGAGCATAAAAAAACCCCGCCGAAGCGGGGTTTCTTTGCGACAGTTAATCGGGAGAGACGATTAACGCAGCAGGGACAGAACGTTCTGAGTAGACTGGTTAGCCTGTGCCAGGACAGAGGTGCCAGCCTGTTGCAGGATGTTGGCACGGCTCATGTTGGACACTTCGGTCGCGTAGTCAGCATCCTGGATACGGGACTGAGAAGCGGACAGGTTGTTCACGGTGCTGTTCAGGTTGTTGATAACAGAATCGAAACGGTTCTGTACCGCACCCAGGGAAGAACGCAGGCCGTCAACCTGTGCCAGCGCTTTGTCCAGGGTAGCCAGTGGGTTTTTAACACCAGCGTCAGTACCGGAATCAGTCACTTTACCGTCATCAGCAACTTTAGCTTTGGTGTAAGCAACATCACCCGTTGCGTCATCTTTGGTTGCGATGAAGTAAGCTGATTTACCGTCTGCGTCGGTACCTGAAACCAGAGTCTGGCCTTTAGCCAAGCCGGTCACATCAGCGTCAGCCTGTTTTGTTGCATCACTATCAACAGTGATCTTGGTACCAGTAGCGATTTCAGCGCCCGCTTTTGCAGATTTAGTAGTAACGTCGAAAGTATCCATGCCCAGTTGCTTAGCATCGATTTTTTTCAGGTCGATATCGATGGTTTCACCGTCGTTAGCGCCAACCTGGATGGTCAGTTTCTGATCGCTGCTCAGCACTTTCACGCCGTTGAAGTCAGTCTGCTCGGAGATACGGTTGATTTCAGACAGACGCTGAGTGATTTCGTCCTGGATGGATTTCAGGTCGCTGGAAGAGTTGGAACCGTTCTGCGCCTGTACGGTCAGACGACGGATGTTCTGCAGGTTGTCGTTAACTTCGTTCAGTGCGCCTTCAGTGGTCTGCGCCAGAGAGATACCGTCGTTGGCGTTGCGGGAAGCCTGAGTCAGGCCTTTGATGTTAGCGGTGAAACGGTTGGAGATCGCCTGACCCGCAGCATCGTCTTTCGCGCTGTTGATACGCAGACCGGAAGACAGACGCTCAATCGCAGTGCCCAGAGAAGACTGAGATTTGTTCAGGTTGTTCTGCGCCATCAGAGACAGGCTGTTAGTGTTGATTACTTGTGCCATTGTTTGCTTTCCTTACGAGTCAGTTGCGTTCTTCGCAACACGGTTAAAAGGTTCGGGCTTGTTTGCCCACGGCGTCAACCACCGTCCCCTCAGGTATCGGCCCTCCCCTAACAACCTTTAGCAATTTTTTAAAATTTTTTGCGCCCGCTGCAATGGCGGAAATAACGCGGTTTTTCCCTCCTCTATTGCGCCATCGTTTTTTTGTTTTTTTCGGTAAACTTTTTCACCACTGGGCCGATAACGCGTAAAGCGAATAAAGTCATCATCAAGGAGAATTACTCATGGCAACGATCAGTTCATTAGGTCTCGGCTCAGGGCTCGACCTCAATGGCTTGCTGGATAAGCTGACCAAAGCGGAACAACAGCGTCTGACCCCTTACACCACCAAGCAATCCAGCTACAACGCCCAGCTGACCGGTTACGGCACGTTGAAAGGCGCGCTGGAAAAATTCGACAATCTCAGCAAAGAGATGGCGAAAGAAGATTTCTTCAAGGCCACCACCGCCACCGAACACGACGCCTTCAAGATCACCACCAACGCCAAGGCGGTGCCGGGCAACTACGTGGTGGAAGTGAAAAACCTGGCGCAGGCGCAAACGCTGACCACGCAGGCGAAAGTCAGCGATCAAGGCGCTAAATTAGGCGCTGAAGGCGTCACCGACCGCTCCCTGACCATCACCGCCGGCAACCCGCCGAAAGAAACCAAAATCCCGCTCAGTGACGATCAAACCTCGCTGGTTGAGCTGCGTGACGCCATCAACGGCGCCAAAGCCGGCGTCACCGCCAGCATCATGCGCGTTGGCGACAACGATTATCAATTGGCGGTCAGTTCCTCCACCACCGGCGAAAACAACAAGATTTCCCTCCAGGTCGACAATGACGACAAACTGGGCGATATCCTGAACTACAACGCCACGCGCGGCACCTCCACCGCCATGAAGCAGACGGTCGCGCCGCAGGATGCGGAGCTGATGGTGAACGGCACGGCCATCAAACGCAGCACCAACTCGATCAGCGATGCCCTGCAGGGCGTCACCATCGATCTGAAAACCAAAACCAAAACCGATGAACCACAGCATCTGGTGATCAGCACCAACACCGCCGGCACCACCGACAAGATCAAAGAGTGGGTCGACAGCTATAACTCCCTGCTGGACACCTTCAACGCATTGTCCAAGTTCACCCCGGTGAAAACCGGCGAAGCGCCAAACCCAACCAACGGCCCGCTGCTGGGCGACAACACCCTGCGCGGCGTTCAGTCGTCGATCAAAAGCGCGCTGAGCGCAGCCCAGGACAACCCGGAGTTGAAAGGCCTGGGCAACCTCGGCATTTCCACCAACACCAAAACCGGCAAGTTGGAAATCGACAGCGCCAAGCTGAAGAAAGCGATGGATGAGAAGCCGGATCAAGTCAGCAACTTCTTCGTCGGTAACGGCAAAGACACCGGCATGGCCACCGAGATCCACAACGAGATCCAGAGCTACATCAAATCCGGCGGCATCATCGAAAACTCGACCAAAAGCATCAACACCAACCTCGATCGCCTGAACAGCCAGATCACGACGGTCACCGCCAGCATTCAGAACACCATCGATCGTTATAAACAACAGTTCGTTCAGCTGGATACCATGATGTCGAAAATGAACGGCACCAGTAACTATTTGGCTCAACAGTTCAAGTAACCCTTTAACAAGGTAAAGAAAACAGCATGTATAACCGTAGCGGCACTCAGGCCTATGCACAGGTCAGTCTGGAAAGCGGCGCCATGAGCGCCAGCCCGCACCAGTTAATCGTGATGTTGTTCGACGGGGCGCTCAGCGCCCTGCTTCGCGCACGCATCCTGATGAACCAGGGCGATATCGCCGGCAAAGGCATGGCGCTGTCCAAAGCCATCAATATCATCGACAACGGCCTGAAAAGCGGCCTCGACCCTCAACAGGGCGGCGAGATCGCCGAAAATCTGGCGGCATTGTACGACTACATGAAGCGTCGGCTGATGCAGGCCAATCTGCACAACGACGAAGCGGCGATCGCCGAAGTGGTTAAACTGCTGGAAAACATCGCCGACGCCTGGCGCCAGATTGGCCCTAACTACCAACCTTCGCAGGACGCCGTGTAATGGAACGTCAACAGCAGCTGTTAGCCGCTTATCAACAAATTTACAGCCTGAGCAGCCAGATGATCGCGCTGGCGCAAACCGGGCGCTGGGAGGAGCTCGTCGAGCTCGAATTCGCTTACGTGACGGCGGTGGAAAAAACCGCCGCCTTTACCGGGCAAGCCGGCCCGTCCATGGCGCTGCAGGAGATGTTGCGCAATAAGCTGCAACAGATCCTCGACAACGAAACCGAACTCAAACGTCTGTTACAGCAGCGTATGGATGAGCTGAAAATGTTGATCGAACAGTCCACGCGCCAGAACGTGGTCAACAATGCCTACGGCCAGTTTCATGATCGTGCGCTGTTGCTGGGGGAACCACAGGTCCGATAAGATCGACAATACTGACGAAAATGGATTAAATAGCACTATGCGCTATTACTCTCGGGTTACGTTAGGATATTAATCTATGGCATTTGAATTATTCAGCTTATGGGTAATTGGTAAAATGCGCGCTTCGAGCCTGGCTCTCACTTTAATGGATAAACATCATCCCGACACGGACGTTTTCTGTTCAGCAGGAAATTGATTTTTGATAGATAAAACTCGCCGCTGTGTTTCACGGCCCATGGAAAAATGTTGCTCCAGCGCGGATCAAAGCGTAAAGATATTCCCAGATAATGGCTGCGAAATGAATATCGATGGAACGTACAATTAATCTCTGTCCTGGAATTGGCGCCTCAGCGCACATCATTCAGTATACTGAATTATTATTCCCTTCAGTCTATTTTGAGCAACCACATCTGTATCTGATACAACAAGGCCATAAGCGCGTACGCTGGCAACAACACGAAGTGGTCGCTCATCCCGGCGAGCTGTTGATTATCGATGGCGGGCAAACGGTGGACATTATTAACGGCCCGTCCGAAGACGGCGTATTCAGTTGCCAACTGCTGACCTGCGATCCCCTGTTGCTCACCGTCCAACCTCCGGCCGAGGAAACGCCGGCGCCGATGCCGTTCGATGCCGTCCTGGCGCTGCGCAACCTGCCCTGCGCCCTAAAGCACAGCTTTGAAACCACCGGCCTGGCGCTGACGCTGCGGCAACGCTTTCCTACCATCATCGTGCGGCACAAAATGCTGGAAATTCTGTTGTGGCTGGCCCAATTCGGCATTCGCTTTATTCACAACGAAGCCAAGGATCTGACGCAGCGCGTGCGCCGCTGCCTGGCGACCGATCCGCACAGCATTTGGACGGCGGCCAAAGTCGCGGAGAGCCTGTCGATGAGTGAAGTGATGTTGCGCCGCAAACTGTCGATGGAAAACACCGCGTTGCGCAACCTGATGATTGACGTGCGCATGAGTAGCGCGCTGGCCCTGCTGCAGTCGACCGACTGGCCGATCTCCGCCATCGCGCAACATGTGGGTTATGAAAGCGCCTCGCGTTTCGCCGAACGTTTTCGCAAACGCTTCGGTTTCGCCCCTACCGCCATTCGCGGTCATCAGAGAATAATGGAACCTGCCTTTGAACAGCATTACGGTTCCGGCTAATCAATGGCGGCAAACACGGCAATTTAGCCCGGATAAACGATGGCATCGCCATGATGTGGGCGTGCCGAGCAACCTATCTTGACGTATCCGCCAGCGACCGCTGGCACCTTTTCCTGGTTGTTCTCTTCTTGCCGCTGGCTATTTATCCCGCACAACCCACTGCTCGGTTCTCCACCAAAGCATTAAGTATTTTCCTATTTTGACCGACGCCTAAAATTTGCTTGCTATACTGCTTTTCTATCTGACTGTCTAAAGCGAGAACGTAAAAATGCGACAAAGGAACAACGTTAAAGCCAAGCTTAAGCAAGCTGGTGAAAAGCTGGTGCTTGCCAGCTGTCTCTTGTTGCTGCTTTATTACGCATTGCAATGGTCGTTGCTCCTCGGTGATTTTTAATTAATTTTATTTATTTATTTTATTACTGAATTAATTGCACCGGTGGCCTGTTTCCTGCTGCCACGGCAAATTCCGAGGGCCAATCGTCACTATCCCAAGCGCAAAACCCGCGCGACTTGATTAGCTCGTTAATTATAAGAATGACATATACTTGCAGTCTAATTCTATAACCCCCTGAATATACTACCCTTGCAGCTAGACCGTCCCACCTTCTTATTGTATGATAGCGCGCGGAAATACGCTGGTTTTTATAACTACTTTAATCTGAAGCCAGACGATGCCATATAGGATAAGTAACTTAGGGAATATAATGTGAATATATTAAGTTTTGTTTGGCTGGCTCTTGCTTTCGCCACTTTTTTCCTACACCACAGAACCATTTTCGCCCTGTTGATTCTTGCATCCATCTTTCAATCAAGCGCTATTATTAACACAGGGAGTAATAGCCTACCTATATTTTACTTTATCGAACTGGTTTTAATAACCCGGTTTTTTTTCACTTCAAAAAACAGCACGTCCGTCTGGAACTTAAAACACCGGGTATTACTGCAATCGCTGGTAATAATTGTTCTTTTTTGGTTCTTCACCTATGCGTTAACCCACCTATTTGAAGGAGTAAGAGTTTATTCACCGGCTTATAGCTTTGAAAATAATTACGCCAAAAAAGGTATCTCGCTTGTGTGGGGCAATAACAACATCAAGCAACTGATTCTAATCACGCTGAACCTGATAACGCTGTATGTCATTTACGTCAAGCGGCGTGAAATCACGCCTGAATACGCACTGAAAACCATCATTTTCACGACGCTGGTTTTCTCCGCTTACTGTCTGATTTGGCTCCTTGCCAGGCCGCTGGCGAATGCGATTCAGATTTTGATGTATAACAGCATGCATAACGCCAATGCCATTTTTGAATCCAGACTGAGCGGTACCTTCGGTGAACCGTCATTCGCCGGTATCTTTATCGGCGCAACCATCGTGCCTCTTTTGGTTGCCAAGGGGTTGCGACTGAAGCTAGTGGCTCTATTGATGGTGCTGCTCTTGGTTAAAAACGGCTCTACATCGGGCTATTTTACCCTGCTTACGTCGCTGTGCGGCACATTCATTTTCAGTACGCGTTTTAGCCTGATACAAAAAGCTCTATTTTCTCTGGCTTTGGTCATCGTATCAAAGCTCACATTCATCTTTTTCCTGGAGAAAATAACCGATTACGCGGATAAAAAAGCGCAAACGATCTCTCACCTCGTGCGCTCCGCCTCCAACTACAATGCCCTTGAAATTATGTATAATACCTTTGGCTTGGGCGTCGGTATCGGTAGCGCAAGAATATCTTCTCTGCCTCTGTCCCTACTTGCTAACTTCGGAATATTGGGGACGATACTGTTAGTCGGTTTTATCGTATCCAAGCTTATTCGTTCGCAATATAACGTCGCCGGCAACGAAGCCCATTCCATGCTTAAATTTATGCTTTTCTCCGCATTTTTGGGCTCCTGCGCCGCCAACCCCGATTACTCTTACGGGTTCATTTGGGTTCTTATTTTCAGTTGCCTGTTGACAGGGAAAACACAGCCGTCAATGCCACGATCAACGCAACAGCGCGCGCTCTGACATCGGCAAGCGTCCCTTGGACCGCTTGCCACCACATACACGCTCAGGCCGACGCGAACCGCGTCAGCCTGCCAGGCAACTCCGCCACCAGTTTGTCTACCGCCAGCCGCACCTTGAGCGGCTGGTAAGGCATATAGGGCCACACGACGTTCACCGGGAAACTGAGGCTGGACTCACCGCGCATGATCTCCACCAACGTCCCCGCCATCAAGCGCTCGCGCACCAGCCACTCCGGCAGCCAGGCAATACCGGCGCCGGCGGACACCGCATCGACGATCCCCTGCATGTCATCCATCATCATCTTGGCCGGTGGCCTGAAAGGCCGCAGCTCGCCGTTTTCGCCGCGAAGCTGCCAGGGCAGCACGGCGCCGGCGTGCAGATACCCCACCGCCTGATGTCGGCTTAACGCCTCTACCGTTCTCGGCTCGCCGCAGCGCTGCAGATAATCGGGCGAGGCGCACAGCAGCATGCCGTGTTCGCCCAAGCGCCGGGCAACCAGGCTGCCGCTGTCCGCCAGCTCGCCAATGCGAACCGCCAGATCGAACCCCTCGTCGATCAGATCGATCCTGCGGTCGCTGAATGAAATTTCCAGCGTCAGCAAGGGATGTTCATTCGCCAGCGCCGTCAACACGGGCGCAATGCACAAATGGCCGAACAGCACCGGCACCGAGACTCTGAGCCGGCCGCTGACCTGCATCTTGCCGCTGTCGAGCTGGTTTTCCGCCGCCTGAACGTTTGCCAACGCCTGCCGGCAGTGCTCATAGTACAGCGCCCCTTCATCCGTCAGGCTCAGGCTGCGCGTGGTGCGCATAAACAACATCACGCCAAGCCGAGCCTCGAGACGCGATACGATTTTGCTGACCGCAGAGCGCGTCAAATGCAGTTTCTCTGCGGCGGCGGCGAAACTGCCGCCTTCCGCCACGGCGACAAACGCCGGCAGTGCGCTGAGATCGCTTTTCATCTTAATGCATCCAAATTGGAATCAATTTAGTGAAAACCTATCACCACTGGTGAACATCAAGCAATGATAACCTGCAGTCATTCCGAATCCCCGGTGAAAACCACAGATGACCGTCAGAGGACAACAGCATGAAAAAAATACTGGTACTCAAATCCAGCATTATGGGAAATGACTCGCAGACCAATAACCTGATTGACCGCTATCTGGCGGCGCGTAAGGCGAAAGGACACGAAGATCGGATCGTCGAACACGATCTGACGGCGTTGGCTCTGCCGGTATTGGACGGCGAGCTGTTCGGTGCGCTGCGCGGCGCGGAAAACATCAGCCCACGCGCCAAAGCGGCGGTGGCGCTCTCCGACCGGCTGATTGCCGAACTGAAAGAGAGCGATCTGCTGCTGCTCGGCGCGCCAATGTACAACCTCAACGTCCCGACCCAGCTGAAAAACTGGTTCGATCTGGTGGCCCGCGCCCGGATGACCTTCAACTATACCGCCACCTACCCGGTGGGGCTGGTGGAAGGCGTCAATGCGCTGGTATTCAGTTCACGCGGCGGCATGCACGCCGGGCATCCGACCGATGCCGTAACGCCCTACCTGCGTTCGGTGCTGGGGTTGATGGGGATCGGCGACGTGCAATTTATCTATGCCGAAGGGCTGGATATGAGACCGCACGGCCTCGCGCAGGGGCTGGCGAATGCCCACCAGCGGATCGTGGAGTTAGTGGGCTGACGCAAAAATATCAATAGGATGAAAGGCAGTCCATTGCCTAATTTATTTTCCTAAGCGCCATCAATGCGTATTTGTATATTCCCACCGGCGCTGCTTGAAAGTGTTAAGCGGCCGCCAGTGGGCCACGTAAGATTTAAAACATCATCACCACCTTGATAGTAAACATCTTTAACGACAGTGACAGGTTCACTATCTTTCAATTTATATAATGTAAATATCGCAACCGTGGTGTCAGTTTTTAAATAAACTCTGGCTACTCCACTTGTTTTCCCCCACACTGAACGTTGAAGCATCGTAGGCGTGTTCGCTTGAAGCAACATCGTTGTTGCCATACTACCCACCTGTGACTTTAATAAAGGCGGCTCTCTCAATTCAGACGAGTAGTTAAATACCGGTGAAGGTATCAACGACACACTATGCATCCGCAATGCGCCGCCCGATATCGATGGCGCTGCACAGCAGATATCCCAAATAGAATAAAGAGGGGTGCTTTCAATGGTAATACGCGCCACATAATAGCCACCTTCAATCGTCCACGGGATTTTCTTCTCTATTTTTGTCGCCTCAGTATAGTTATCATCGGTTGCCGTCACCCGGATACCCGGAGAATCGCCGATAGCAGTTGCATAAGCCATAACGGTCATCGTACCGGTCTGGTTGACATCAAAGGTCCTATTTAATAATCCGGAATAATAGGACGTCGCAGTATTACTGCTTGTCACCTCTTGCGCAACAACCTTAACACCGTTACCGGAAATATTAAAACCCACAGGCATCCCGTTATTCTGGTCAACAGTCAGCAAGCGGGAATTGGGAATATAATTACCATAGGTTCTTTCAAGATTAATCCGCCGACTTCCGATGGTAATGTCACCATTCATCATATTGCTTTTTAATGGGTTATTTAATTCTAATGTTCCCTTTGATGGCAAAATCGCTGAGTTCAGAATCAAGCTGCAACCCGCAGGGTCAGCAAAGTAAAAGAAGGTGTCAGTGCTTTCCCCCAGTAAGGGAGAACCCAGTTGGAATTTCCATCCATTGAGATAATATTGCGCTATCTGTGTTTGGGTCGAGTTACTTAGCGTCATCATGCCCTTTAAGCGTGCATAGTCATGAATGAATGTTCCGCCAAAGAAGTCCACAATTCTTGCACCAGAAGCATTCGAATTCACGAGAGTGCCACATTTATCAAAAAGAAAATTGCTACCTGACAGGGTCATTAGCCGCGTGGTCCCTTTTTGATCATTGTTGAACACAACTCCTTTACCAAAACCATGAATATTGCTCAGCATCATGCCGTCATGCTCTGAAAAATCAAACATAATGCTTGTTTCCAGCTTAGCCGCTGCGGTGATAGTACTAAAATTAGGCCGAACAACATTCGGATTGCAATGAATATTATCAAAAACCCCTACATCGGCGCACTTCTCCACATGAAAATCGATGCCATAAGCAAAACCATAAATGTTTTGGCAGAACGGCGCCTCACCTTGCTGCGAGAAAAAATTCCAGGCACCAGCATATAGAATGTTAGTAACTGAACATGAACGCCCTACGGTGTGAAAAGTATAACCATACTGAATAAACATTGCCGGATCGGTGATATTCTTTGGCTGTTCATCGTAATAGATCACGAAGCCATCAAATGAAGGACTGATTGTACATTCGAATAGATTAGTTCCTGGTTCCCCCTGTGTTGCTGGCTTTGTACGCACTAACAACACCGAAGGTTCAGCTTTAGGATTAAAACCAGCTGTCATTATGCTTTGATTTCGCCCAGTTCGATAACCTCTGACGGTGACCCCAACAGGCACTTTTAACGAAACATCGCCGGTAATAAGAAAGGTTCCATCGATCCAGACGGTTTTATGCTGCGTTGTCGCCGCATAATCCAATGCCTGCTGAAATATTTCACGACAATCGGTATTGCCCGTAGGATCGGCTCCGAATCGCGATAGCGTCACGCCAAGTTGCGCATGCACATTGGTATAGCCATTATTAATGCTGCCTAATTGCGAAGTTACATCAGTATCATTAATTACGGTGGCAGCGGCACTTAAATTATTCATAAACACCTCGGTGTAGATTCAGAAGAATGGAAATAACGAGCGCAGACTACGGCAGCGTGCCGTATTATGAACGTATCAAGAATTCTCAGAGTCACAGAGTTATAACCGCTGTTTCAGGTACTACAGGACCGCTGCCAAACGGGGAAATCCGCTATTGACCGAATAATGGGTGTTTACGATAAAAATGGGGAGCGCTATATCGCTATATACAGAGAGGTGTAAGCACAGATAAGAAAGGGTTAAAGCCATAAAGCGGCCTACCACCTCCCAGTCAGGCCGCTTTCAGCAGGTGAGAAACCACGCTGATGTCGCGTAGTATCACACCGGCATATTCATAATATCCTGGTAGGCCGCCACCAGCTTGTTGCGCACCTGCACGCCCAGCTGCAAAGACACCGACGATTTCTGCAGATCGACCATCACATCGTTCAGGCTGATGCCTGGCGCGCCCAGCTCGAAATCCTGCGCCTGCTTGCGCGCCGATTGCTGGGTCTCGCTGATTTTGCCGAGCGCCGCGGTCAGTTCGCTGGCGAAGCTGACGCCCTGCGGCGCCGCATTCTGCCCCATCTTGCCGGCCTGAACCGCCATGGTCTGCATCTGCTGCAGCACCCCTTCAATGCCCTGAATCGCCATCTGGTCCTCAATCATCTCGTCTCGCCGGGTGACGTTTTCACCCTGCACTTCTCCAATGATGCACACCCTAGCACAGCGTTTTCGGACCTAAAGCGGTTAATTAACTGCAAAAAACCCGGCTTATCGGGCAATCGGAATTGTCTGATAAGGCGAATAATGGCCTGCCCAGAAATGGGAGCGCCGCTATTTAGAAGATATGTGTATCAGGGAGTCTGTTTTGTCACACAACGCTAACCATACCGTTCATCAGCCTGGCAGGGAGCTGCTCAGCGGCCCGTACGGGATCGTGAGCGCCATTGAAGGACGAGACCTAAAATGAGTGCTTCGATAACCGCCGGCGAAAGCCGCGACAACGGCCTGCAGGCCATCTGGAACCGTCTGCGCGCCAACCCGAAAATTCCGTTGCTGGTCGCCGCTTCCGCCGCGATCGCGATCGTCGTCGCGCTGCTGTTGTGGGTGAAAAGCCCCGACTACCGCGTGCTGTACAGCAATCTGAACGACCGCGACGGCGGCGCCATCGTCACCCAACTGACGCAGATGAACATCCCTTACCGCTTTGCCGAGAATGGCGCGGCGCTGCTGATCCCGGCGGAAAAGGTGCATGAAACCCGTCTGCGTCTGGCGCAGCAAGGGCTGCCGAAAGGCGGCGCCGTCGGCTTCGAACTGCTGGACCAGGAAAAATTCGGCATCAGCCAGTTCAGCGAGCAGATTAACTATCAGCGCGCCCTCGAGGGCGAGCTGTCGCGCACCATCGAATCGCTGGGGCCGGTGCAAAACGCCCGCGTTCACCTGGCGCTGCCTAAACCTTCGCTGTTCGTGCGCGAACAGAAATCCCCTTCCGCCTCGGTAACGCTCACCCTGCAACCCGGCCGTGCGCTGGACGACGGCCAGATCAACGCCATCGTTTATATGGTGTCGAGCAGCGTCGCCGGCCTGCCGCCGGGCAACGTAACCGTGGTCGATCAGGCCGGCCGCCTGCTGACCCAGTCCGACGGCACCGGGCGCGATCTCAACGCTTCGCAGCTGAAATACGCCAACGAAGTGGAAAACGGCTTCCAGCGCCGCATCGAAGCGATCCTCGCTCCGGTGGTCGGCAGCGCCAACGTGCGTGCGCAGGTCACAGCGCAGATCGACTTCGCCACGCGCGAGCAAACCGATGAACAATACCAGCCGAACCAGCAGCCGGACAAAGCCGCTATCCGCTCCCAGCAAACCAGCCTGAGCGAACAGATCGGCGGGCCGCAGGTGGGTGGCGTGCCAGGCGCGCTGTCCAACCAACCGAGCGCGCCGGCCACCGCGCCGATTGAAACCGCCAAGCCCGCGGCAGGCAACAATGCCAACGCCACCGCGCAAAACGCCGCAACCACCCGCAGCGCGGCGGCCAGCGGCGTGCCGCAAAATACCCGACGCGACGCGACCACCAACTACGAGCTCGATCGCACCATCCGCCATACCCAGCACAAAGCCGGCACCGTGCAGCGTCTGTCGGTCGCCGTGGTGGTCAACTACCTGGGCACCGGTAAAGACGGCAAACCGCAGCCGATGGGCAAAGAGCAGTTGGCGCAGATCGAAGCGCTGGTGCGTGAAGCGATGGGCTACTCCAGCAGCCGTGGCGATACCCTGAACGTGGTCAATACGCCGTTTACCGACACTCAGGTGACCGGTGGCGAACTGCCGTTCTGGCAAAGCCAGTCGTTTATCGATCGCCTGATCGACGCGGGCCGCTATCTGCTGGTGCTGCTGGTGGCCTGGCTGCTGTGGCGCAAACTGGTGCGGCCGCAGCTGCAACAGCGCCAGGCTGCGCAACAGGCCGCCATCGCCGCCGCCAACGCCCCTGCCGCCAAAGCGGTCGACAGCAACAAACCGAGCAACGAGGAGCTGGCGCAGCGTCGCAAATCGCAGCAGCGCGTCAGCGCAGAAGTCCAGAGCCAGCGGATCCGCGATCTGGCTGACAAAGACCCGCGCGTGGTCGCTCTGGTAATCCGCCAATGGATGAGTAACGAGATATGAGCCTGACCGGAACCGACAAAAGCGCCATCTTGCTGATGACGCTGGGTGAAGATCGCGCGGCGGAGGTGTTCAAACACCTCTCCTCGCGCGAAGTACAGCTGCTGAGCGGCACCATGGCCGGCATGAGCCAGGTTTCACACAAACAGCTCGGCGAAATACTGACCGAGTTTGAAGACGACGCCGAGCAATACGCGGCGCTGAGCGTCAACGCCAGCGACTACCTGCGCTCGGTGCTGGTCAAGGCGCTGGGCGAAGAGCGCGCCGCCAGCCTGCTGGAAGACATTCTCGAATCGCGCGAGACCACCACCGGCATGGAAACGCTCAACTTTATGGAGCCGCAGAGCGCCGCCGATCTGATCCGCGACGAACACCCGCAGATCATCGCCACTATTTTGGTGCACCTCAAACGCGGCCAGGCGGCGGACATCCTGGCCCTGTTCGACGAGCGCCTGCGCAACGACGTGATGCTGCGTATCGCCACCTTCGGCGGCGTGCAGCCGGCGGCGTTGGCAGAGCTGACCGAAGTGCTGAACAACCTGCTCGACGGCCAGAACCTCAAGCGCAGCAAAATGGGCGGGGTGCGCACCGCCGCCGAGATCATCAACCTGATGAAAACCCAGCAGGAAGAAGCGGTCATCGACGCGATGCGCGAATACGACGGCGAGCTGGCGCAGAAGATCATCGACGAGATGTTCCTGTTCGAAAACCTGGTGGAAGTCGACGATCGCAGCATCCAGCGCCTGCTGCAGGAAGTGGAAGGCGAGTCGCTGCTGATCGCGTTGAAAGGCGCCGAACAGCCGCTGCGCGAGAAGTTCCTCAAGAACATGTCGCAACGCGCCGCCGACATCCTGCGCGACGATCTGGCCAACCGTGGGCCGGTGCGCATGTCGCAGGTGGAGAACGAGCAGAAAGCCATCCTGTTGGTGGTAAGACGCCTGGCGGAAACCGGCGAAATGATCATCGGCGGCGGCGAGGACACCTATGTCTGATCGCATTAACACCCTGCCCTGGCAGCCCTGGTCGCTCAACGATTTGGGCGAACAGAAACCGGCGTTCGAACTGCCGCCGCTGCCGGATCTCGAACAAAGCGATCCGTCGCCGGACGCGCAGGCCGAATTGCAGCAGCAGTTGGCGACGCTGCGGCTGCAGGCCGAGCAACAGGGCCAGCAGTTGGGCTATGCCGACGGCCAGCAAAAAGGCTATGAAGCCGGTTTTCAGTCCGGTCTGGAAGAAGGCCGTCAGCAAGGGCTGTTGGAAGCGCAGCAGCAGCAACAGCCGCTGACCGCCCACTGGCAGCAGTTGGTTACTGAATTCCAGCACACGCTGGACGCGCTCGACAGCGTGATCGCTTCGCGGCTGATGCAACTGGCATTGACCGCCGCCAAACAGGTGCTGGGCCAGCCGCCGGTGTGCGACGGCACCGCCCTGCTCGCGCAGATCCAACAGCTGATTCAACAGGAGCCGATGTTCAACGGCAAGCCGCAGCTGCGGGTCCACCCGGACGACTATCCACGCGTCGAGCAGCAGTTGGGGGTTACCCTCAGCCTGCACGGCTGGCGCCTGTTGGCGGACGGCAAACTGCATCCGGGCGGCTGCAAGGTCAGCGCCGAGGAAGGCGATCTTGACGCCAGCCTGGCGACGCGCTGGCATGAACTGTGCCGCCTGGCGGCACCGGGAGAAGTCTGATGACCGCGCGTCTCGGCCGCTGGCTGAGTTCTCTGGATACGCTGGAAAAACGCATCGCCCGCGCGCCGACGGTGCGCCGCTACGGTCGCCTGACCCGCGCCACCGGGTTGGTGCTGGAGGCTACCGGCCTGCAGCTGCCGCTCGGGGCGACCTGCCTCATCGAACGGCACGACGCCGGTGAGGTGCAGGAAGTGGAAAGCGAAGTGGTCGGCTTCAACGGCCAACGGCTGTTCCTGATGCCGCTGGAAGAAGTCGAAGGCATCGTGCCGGGCGCGCGGGTTTACGCCCGCATCGCGCCGGAAGGCCAAAGCGCCGGCAAACAGCTGCCGCTCGGCCCGGCGCTGCTGGGGCGCGTGCTGGACGGCAGCGCCAAACCGCTCGACGGCCTGCCTTCGCCGGAAACCGGTTACCGCGCGCCGCTGATCACCGCGCCGTTCAACCCCTTGCAGCGCACGCCGATCGAGCAGGTGCTGGACGTGGGGGTGCGCACCATCAACGGTCTGCTGACCGTCGGTCGCGGCCAGCGCATGGGCCTGTTCGCCGGCTCCGGCGTCGGCAAGAGCGTGTTGCTCGGCATGATGGCCCGTTATACCCAGGCGGATGTGATCGTCGTTGGCCTGATCGGCGAGCGCGGCCGCGAGGTCAAAGACTTTATCGAGAACATTCTCGGCGCCGAAGGCCGGGCGCGCTCGGTGGTGATCGCTGCGCCGGCGGACGTGTCGCCGCTGCTACGCATGCAGGGGGCGGCCTACGCCACCCGCATCGCCGAAGATTTCCGCGATCGCGGGCAGCACGTGTTGCTGATCATGGACTCCCTTACCCGCTACGCCATGGCGCAGCGTGAGATCGCCCTGGCCATCGGCGAACCGCCGGCGACCAAAGGCTATCCGCCCTCGGTCTTCGCCAAGCTGCCTGCGCTGGTGGAACGCGCGGGCAACGGCATCAGCGGCGGCGGCTCCATCACCGCCTTCTACACCGTGTTGACCGAAGGGGACGATCAGCAAGATCCGATCGCCGACTCGGCGCGCGCCATCCTCGACGGCCACGTGGTGCTGTCGCGGCGGCTGGCGGAGGCCGGCCACTACCCGGCGATCGACATCGAAGCGTCAATCAGCCGCGCCATGACATCGCTGATCGACGAAGAGCATTACCGCCGGGTACGCACCTTCAAGCAGATGCTGGCCAGCTATCAGCGCAACCGCGATCTGATCAGCGTCGGCGCCTACGCGGCGGGCAGCGATCCGTTGCTGGACAAAGCGATGACGCTGTACCCGCAGATGGAAGCGTACCTGCAACAGGGCATCTTTGAACGCAGCGGCTACGATGAAGCCTGTCAACAGCTGCAGCAGTTGATTGTTTAACGTCACCAGAGGCGCACAGCGATGAAATCACAATCCCCCCTGATTACCCTGCGCGATCTGGCGCAGGATGCGGTGGAACAGGCCGCGCAACAGCTTGGCCAGGTGCGGCAGGCGCAGCAGGCGGCGGAGCAACAGCTGTCGATGCTGCTCAACTATCAGGACGAATATCGCCAGAAGCTGAATCATACGCTTTGCGACGGCATGGACAGCTCTCGCTGGCAAAACTACCAGCAGTTTATCGGCACGCTGGAACAGGCCATCGACCAGCACCGCCAGCAGCTGCTGCAGTGGGGGCAGAAAGTGGATCATGCGGTGAAGCAATGGCAAGACAAACAACAGCGGCTGAATGCTTTCGAGACTCTGCATACCCGCGCCATAAATGCGGAGCAGCAGCAGGAGAATAAACGGGATCAAAAACTGATGGATGAGTTCGCTCAACGCAGTGCACAAAGGAATATCAACCCATGAATCTGAACGCCCTGCCCGGCCTGGCCTTACCCGGCGATGCCGGCGGTCTGGCCGAACTGACGTCGGCGCTGGATGAGAGCCAGCTGTCATCCGCTTTCGCCCAACTGCTCGGCGCACGTTTTGCGCCCGCCGCCGACGGCAAACAGCCGCCGGTCGCGCTGAGCGCGGACGATGAACGCGCCCCGGCCCTGAGCCGCAATCAGCTCAATCAACTGCTGGCCACCTTCGGCGAGCGCGGCGGCCTGCTGCCGGGTCTGGCAACCCCAGCCGACGCGCTTTCACCTGAAGGCGCCGAGAGCGAGACGCTCGTGGCCGGCGATAAACCGGCGCAGCCGCCGATCGCCGCCGCCAAAGAGCTGGATGCCGCGACGCTGCAGGCGCTGTATGCCATGCTGCCGGCCGCGATCGTCGCCCAGCCTCAGCCAGCCGATGGCCAACGGCCGCTGCCGGTGGAAAACGCTGACGATGCGGCCGCGCTGCAGACCGGCAATGGCCTGCTGAACATTGCGGCGGCCGGTGATAACACCGCCGCGCGTTCATCGGCATCCCCTGCTCCGACAGGAACAGGCACGAAAACGCCTGCAGCCGATGGCGATAATGCCACGGCGGCGCTCCCGCAATCGACCAGCGGCGAGCGCGCAAGTGCCGCACAGCCGCTGCCGGCGGGCGATACCCAGCAGCAGCCGACGCTCAATCACGCCGTCGCCCTGGCCGCCGCCAGCCCAACGCAAACGGCCGCCCCGGCCGGCTCACTGGTGACGGCGCCGCCTACGCCGCAGTTAAACGCGCAGTTGGGTAGCCCGGAATGGCAGCAGGCGTTGAACCAACAGGTGCTGATGTTCCATCGCAACGGCCAGCAAAGCGCCGAGCTGCGTCTGCATCCGCAGGAGCTGGGCGCCTTGCAGATCACGTTGAAACTGGACGATCAGCAGGCGCAACTGCACATCGCCTCCGCTCACGGCCAGGTGCGCGCGGCGGTGGAAGCGGCGATGCCGCAGCTGCGCCACGCGCTGGCGGAGAGCGGCATCAACCTGGGGCAGAGCAGCGTGGGCGGCGAGTCCACGCCACAATGGCAACAGGCGCAGCAGCAGGCCTCCAACAGCCAGGGGCGTTCCAGCTATGCGGAACACCCTGGCGATGAGGCTGCGGCCGCCGATGGCGTCAGCGCGCCGATGGCGCTGCAGCGCATGGCCAGCGCGGTCAACGGCGTCGATATTTTCGCCTGAGCCGCCGCAAACGCCCAAGCTGGCACCCATTTGCGCGTCTATTCAGGCTATTGCACGCCGCGATAGACGCGATAATACCTTTACATGTCATGCGTGCGGCTTTGCCGCGCGCCATGCCCGCCGCCTCGCCGGCCGCGGGTGGAACAACAGGAATTAGATTTGGCTATGTCTCAGAACACCCTTCCGGCAGCACCGAAACGCTCCCTTCTGGTCATCCTGCTGGTGTTGATCAGCGTCGTCGCCTGTGGCGCCGCGGGCTACAGCTGGTGGCTGCTGCAACAGCATAAAAACGGCGCCGAACCGGCCGCCGCCAAACAGCAACCGCCGGCCGCGCCGGTGTTCATGCCGCTCGACACCTTTACCGTCAACCTGGTGACGCCGGACAACAACCCGGATCGCGTGCTGTACATCGGCCTCACGCTGCGTCTGCCGGACGAAAGTACCCGCCGTCAGCTGAACGATTTTCTGCCAGAAGTGCGCAGCCGCTTGCTGATGCTGCTCTCCCGCCAGGAAGCGAGCCAGTTGGCCAATGAACAAGGGAAGCAACAGCTGGTGGCGCAGATTAAGGACGTGCTCAGCCCGCCGCTGGTTAAGGGACAACCGAAGCAGGTGGTCAGCGACGTGCTGTTCACCGCCTTCATACTGCGGTAATCACTATGGGCGATAGCATTCTTTCACAGGCAGAGATCGACGCCTTGCTCAACGGCGACAGCGCGGGTGATGAACCCGAGGCGGTGGTCGGCAAAGAGAGCGAGGTCAAGCCTTACGATCCGAACACCCAGCGCCGCGTGGTGCGCGAGCGTCTGCACGCGCTGGAAATCATCAACGAACGTTTTGCCCGGCAGTTCCGCATGGGGTTGTTCAACCTGCTGCGCCGCAGCCCGGACATTACCGTCGGCCCGATCAAAATCCAGCCGTATCACGAGTTCGCCCGCAACCTGCCGGTGCCGACCAACCTGAACCTGGTGCATCTGAATCCGCTGCGCGGCACTGCCCTGTTCGTGTTCGCGCCGAGTCTGGTGTTCATCGCCGTCGACAACCTGTTCGGCGGCGACGGCCGCTTCCCGACTAAGGTCGAAGGCCGCGAATTCACTCCGACCGAACAGCGGGTGATCAAACGCATGCTGCGCCTGGCGTTGGACGCCTATGGCGACGCCTGGAGCGCCATCTACAAAATCGACGTGGAATACGTGCGCGCCGAAATGCAGGTGAAGTTCACCAACATCACCACCTCGCCGAACGACATCGTGGTCACCACGCCGTTCCAGGTGGAGATCGGCGCGCTGACCGGCGAGTTCAACATCTGCATTCCGTTCGCGATGATCGAACCGCTGCGCGAGCTGTTGACCAACCCGCCGCTGGAAAACTCGCGGCAGGAAGACAGCCACTGGCGCGAAACCCTGGTGAAGCAGGTGCAGCATTCCGAACTGGAACTGATCGCCAACTTCGTCGATATCCCGATGCGGCTGTCGAAAGTCCTGAAGCTGCAACCGGGCGATGTATTACCGATAGACAAGCCGGAACGCCTGATCGCCCATGTGGACGGCGTACCGGTTCTGACCAGCCAATACGGCACGTTGAACGGGCAATACGCCCTGCGTGTTGAACATTTGATTAACCCTATTTTGAATGCTCTGAGTGAGGAACAGCCCAATGAGTGATCCTAAGCAACCGTCTGGCGAAGGAAAGGAATCCGTAGACGATCTGTGGGCTGATGCGTTTAACGAGCAGCAGTCTTCAGAGAAATCCGGCGCGAGCACCGAAGGGGTGTTCAAGTCGCTGGAAGCTCAGGATGCGCTCGGCAGCCTGCAGGATATCGACCTGATCCTGGATATTCCGGTCAAGCTGACCGTGGAACTGGGGCGCACCAAGATGACCATCAAAGAGCTGCTGCGCCTGTCGCAAGGCTCGGTGGTGGCGCTGGACGGCCTGGCCGGCGAACCGCTGGATATCCTGATCAACGGTTACCTGATCGCGCAAGGTGAAGTGGTGGTGGTGGCCGACAAGTTCGGCGTGCGCATCACCGACATCATCACCCCCTCCGAACGCATGCGTCGACTGAGCCGCTGATGACCGCCGCGGCACCCGTTACCGTCCAAAGCACCCACCCCCCCGCCGCGCCGGCCTTGCCGGCCGGTTCGGTGTTGATGCAGGTCAGCAGCGCGCTCGGCGGCATTCTGCTGCTGATCCTGCTGGCCGGTTGGCTGTTCCGTCGGCTGGGTTTCGCCCCGCAGGCGCGCAACAACAAACTGCTCAACCTGCGCGCCAGTTGCCAGGTCGGGCAGCGTGAACGCGTGGTGGTGGTGGAAGTCGACGACACCTTGCTGGTATTGGGCGTCACCGCCCAGCAGATCACCCCGCTGCACACCCTGCCCGCCCCGCCGAAAGACGAGGGCGCGGCCGACGCGGCGACACCGGCGGACTTCCGTCAACTGATGCAAAAAGTTATGAAACGCCCGGAAAAATCGGCATGACCTCGACTCTTCATACCCTCGTCCGCCGCCCGGCGGTTTGGCTCCCCGCCGCCCTGCTGCTGATCAGCCCGGCGGCTTTTGCACAACTGCCGGGGCTGATCAGCCAACCGCTGGCCAATGGCGGCCAAAGCTGGTCGCTGCCGGTGCAGACGCTGGTGCTGTTGACTTCACTGACCTTCCTGCCGGCCATGCTGCTGATGATGACCAGCTTCACCCGCATCATCATCGTGCTCGGCCTGCTGCGCAACGCGCTGGGCACGCCTTCGGCGCCGCCGAACCAGGTGATGCTGGGGCTGGCGCTGTTCCTGACCTTCTTCATCATGTCGCCGGTGTTCGACAAGGTTTATCAGGACGCCTATCTGCCGTTCAGCCAGGACAAGATCGGGCTGGAGGTCGCACTGGATAAAGGCGCGCAGCCGCTGCGCGAATTCATGCTGCGGCAAACGCGCGAAACCGACCTGGCGCTGTACGCCAGACTGGCCAATCAGCCGCCGCTGGCCGGCCCGGAAGCGGTGCCGATGCGCATACTGCTGCCCGCCTACGTCACCAGTGAACTGAAAACCGCCTTCCAGATCGGCTTTACGGTGTTTATTCCGTTCTTGATCATCGACCTGGTGGTCGCCAGCGTGCTGATGGCGCTGGGGATGATGATGGTGCCGCCGGCCACTATCTCGCTGCCGTTCAAGCTGATGCTGTTCGTGCTGGTCGATGGCTGGCAGCTGCTGCTCGGCTCGCTGGCGCAGAGTTTCTATTCGTAACCCCTGACCGGAGAACGCGAGATGACACCTGAATCGGTTATGGCGCTCGGCACCGAGGCGATGAAAGTCGCGCTGGCGCTGGCCGCCCCGCTGCTGCTGGCGGCGCTGATCAGCGGTCTGGTCGTCAGCCTGCTGCAGGCCGCCACCCAGATCAACGAAATGACGCTGTCGTTCATCCCTAAAATTCTGGCGGTGGTGGCCACCATCATCATCGCCGGCCCCTGGATGTTGAACCTGCTGCTGGACTACATGCGCACCCTGTTCAGCAACCTGCCAACCCTGATCGGCTGACCGTGCTCGCCTTCGACAGCGCCCAACTCACCGTTTGGCTCAGCCACTATTTTTGGCCGCTACTGCGCATTCTGGCGCTGATCGGCACCGCGCCGATATTCAGCGAAAAGCAGATCAGCAAAAAGGTCAAAATCGGCCTTGGCGGGCTGATCGTCATCCTGATCGCGCCGACGCTGCCCGCCAGCAATATCCCGATCTTCTCCGCCGCCGGCCTGTGGCTGGCGATCCAACAGATTCTGATCGGCGTGGCGCTGGGATTGACCATGCAGTTCGCCTTCGCGGCGGTGCGCCTGGCGGGCGAAGTGATCGGCATGCAGATGGGCCTGTCGTTCGCCACCTTCTTCGATCCCAGCGGCGGCCCGAACATGCCGGTGCTGGCGCGCCTGCTCAACCTGCTGGCGATGCTGCTGTTCCTCAGCTTTGACGGCCATCTGTGGCTGATTTCGCTGCTGGCGGACAGTTTCCACACCCTGCCTGTCCAAACGCAGCCGCTGAACGGCAACGGCTTCCTGGTGCTGACTCAGGTCGGCTCGCTGATCTTCATCAACGGCATGATGCTGGCGCTGCCGCTGATCTGCCTGCTGCTGACGCTCAACATGGCGCTCGGCCTGCTCAACCGCATGACGCCGCAGCTGTCGGTCTTCGTGATCGGCTTCCCGGTCACCATGACCTTCGGCATCATGACGCTGGGCATGATGATGCCGATGCTGGCGCCGTTCTGCGAACACCTGTTCGGCGAAGTGTTCGATCGATTGGCGGCGGTGATCGGCGGCATGACCTTCTGAATCCGGCGGCCCCTTCCTTCCCCCTCTTCCGCCTAAGACAAAATGGCAATAAAAACGCTTTCTTGGGACAAAAGCCTGAGAAACGGCTTTTATCCGGATTAAGGTTCAAATGTCTCCGGCGGCTTGAATAAATAAAACCCCGACCTAGAATAGACCCGGCAACAGAAATATCGCTTGTACCACGCTAGCCATCAGCGGCGATAAAAACGTTGACTCCCAAGTGAAAATAAAAAATAACGCAGTCACGCAGAGTTAAATGCGCGACAGATAACTTACACCCTGAATAAATGCGTCCGGCGCCCGCCGGCTGCAGGGCGCAGCATCGACCTTTGCTAACCACAGGAGCGAATTCATGATTAAAGCGAAAAGCAACCGAAAAGCACGCCGGTTATTTGGTTTGACCCACTGGAAAAGCAACAAGTTTAGAGTTTCGTTTACCGAGACGGCCGACGGCGGAAAATGGAAAGTGGAGAAGAAAAAGAAATAGCAGCGCTATTTATCGTCAGGGAAATAATATCTATCGCGATTTTTCCGCCACTGATTTCAATAATGCCGTTACGCATTAAACAGGGGTGACAATCTTATTATTACTTTCCTGATGAAAAAAAGGCGCGTCACTCAGTCAGTAGTGGGAGAACGAGTGACGCGCCAAACGAGTGCGCCCGGTTTCAAGAAGCCTCCCTCCCCGCGGGGCGGAGAAGGCGTTTTCTAAGCGCACTAAAGGGAAACCCGTCGCGGTCAGGCAACGGGGTATTGCTCTTAACGATTCATCTGGAACAGCGACATGCCCTGCATATCGCTGAAGGTTTTATACGACGCCTGCAGCGCCGCCTGCTGCATGAAATAAGACGAGATAGACTCGGCCAGGTCGGCATCCGTCAACGCGCTCATCTGGATCTGGTTGGTCATGTCACGCTCTTTACCGATGCTGTCCAGCTGATCCATCTCCTGCAGCTGGCTGCCCAGCTCGGCGCGCACGCTCAGCACGTTGTTGTAGGAGTTGTCCAGGCCGCGGTTGGCTTTCGCCAGCGCATCGTTCACCTGCTGCTTGGTGGCCTCGTCGGCGCCCTGCAGCGGGGTTTTCAGCGCGTTCAGCGCGATATCGATGCTCTCGAATACGTTGCTGACCGGCGCGCTGCCGTCCGGCTCGGGCTTAGGGTTGCTGGTCAACGACATGAACACCGCGTTGCCGGTATGGCCGATGGTCATGGTGCGGTTGGCGTCCACTTTCTGCTGAACCGTCTTGTCGCCGCCCTGATAGCTGACGGTGCCGCCGTTATCGACGAACGGCGCCTTGTCGTTCACATACCCGCCGAACATATAGCGGCCGTTGCCGTCGGTGCTGTTGGCCTGATTCAGCAGCTGATCTTTCAGCCCCTGCAGCTGGGTGGCCAGCGACTGGCGATCGTTATCGCTTTCGGTGCCGCCAGCGTTGACGATCAGCGCCTTCATGTCCGCGATGGTGGAGGTCGCGCCGGCCAATACCGTTTCTTCCATCGACACGTTCTGACGAGCGAAGGTGCGCGCCAGCGTGTACTGGCTGTTTTCCGCCTGCGATTGCGACAACATCACCGCGCGCGACGCCGCCAGCGGATCGTCGGACGGGTTGATCACCCGCTTGCCCGAAGAAAGCTGCTCGGCCGCCTTCATGAACAGCGACTGGTTGCCCGTGATGCCGTTCATGTTCTGTTGGTACATCATGCTGGTGCTCATGCGCATGCTGTGGGTTCCTTACTCTGAGCGACCGGCGCCGTTATCGGCGCCGATTAACAATGAAATCAACGAATATTCAGCAGCGCGTCGAACAGCGAGCTGGCGGTCTGAATCACCTGCGCGTTGGCCATGTAGTACTGCTGGAAACGCAGCAGCTCGCCATACTCTTCGTCAAGGTTGACGCCGGACATCGACTGCTGTTGCGCGCCCAGTTGCGTGACGATCTTGGCCTGCGACGTGGCGATGGCCTTGGCGGCAGCGGTCTGGTTGCCGACGCCGCTGACGATGCCGGCGTAAGCGCCGCTCAGGGTCGCCTTGCCGTCCACCAGGTTTTTGGTCTGCAGATCCAGCAGCTTCTTGGCGTTTTCGTTATCGCCGCGCCCGCTGTCGTCTTTACCGGCGGCGGCGATCTTGGACGAATCGGTGATGGCCACTTTCAGGTTGCCCGCCACGTCGCTGACCGGCTTCACGGTAAAGCTGTCTTTGGCTTGCGCATTGCCGTCGATGCTCACTTCCAACCCGTCGAAGTTCAGCGTCGGTTTGCCGTCGGCGCTGGTGCCCGGCGTCGCGTTGACTTTCACGTTGTCCGGCAGGCGGCTGACCTGCCAGTTGCTGCCGTCGAACTCGACGCGATAATCGTTGGCTTTCACCTTGCCGGTATCGGTGTAAGCGACCGACAGCGACGCGTCGCCGGTGTTGCGGGTGTTATCCACCACCCGGCCGCCGCTGAAGCTGAAGAAGTCGCCGCCCGCATCGCCGTTCAGATCGAAGCCGGCGCGATGCTGTTGGTTAAAGCTGTCCGCCATCGCCAGCGCCAACTGGCCCAGTTGATTGCGCACGCCGTCCAGCGTTTCGCTGCGGAATTTCAGCACGCCGCTCAGCGTGCCGCTGGTGATCTGGCCTTCCGGCACTTCGCTGGCGCCGTTGCCGCGGTTATAGCCGATGGTCAGACGGGAAGGATCGCTGCTGGAAGGCACGGCTTCCACCTGATAGGTGTTGCTGCCCTGCACCAGCGTCAAGCCGTTGGCGAAGGAGACGGTATAGGCGTCGCCGTCCTGCTGCGTGACCTGTACGCCCACCAGCTGGTTCAATTCTGTGACCAGCTGATCGCGCTGATCCAGCAACGCATTCGGCTCGCCGGCGGCGCTGCCGCGCAAACGGGTGATCTCGTCGTTCAGCTTGGCGATCTGTTGGCCGTAGCTGTTGATCTGCTGCGCCGTATCGCTGATCTGCTGATTAACGCCGTTATCCATATCGCGCAGGAATTTATCGGTGTTGTTGAACTGGTTCACCAGGCCGTTAGCCTTGCCCAGCACCGTCTGGCGCGCGGCGTCGTCACCGGCGTTGCTCACCAGGTTCTGCAGGTTGGTGAAGAAGTCCTGCATGTTGGTCGACAGCGGGTTGGTCTTGCTCGCCAACAGGTTGTCGATCTGTGAAATCTTCTCGTAATAGGCGTTTTGCGCCCCGAACGCGCTTTGTGCGCCGCGCAGCTGGTTGGTGATGAACTGGTTGTATTCGCGGTTGACGCTGGTGACGGTCACGCCGTTGCCGATAAAGCCGCTCATGGTGGCCATGCCGCCATTCTGCGCCAGGATCGCGGTCTGACGGTTATAGCCCGCCACGTTGTAGTTGGAGATGTTGTTGCTGACGGTACTGAGCGCCACCTGAGCCGCATTCAGCCCGCTCATCGCGGTATTGATTAAGCTATTGGACATCGGAATTCCTTATGCTGCGGCGCCGGTGGCCCACAGGGTTCTTAATTGAGCTGCCGAGCCTGTTCGCTCAGCCTGTTTCGGTTATCGGCAAAAATGAGAAGAACTTGAGGAAAAAAAGCGGCAATGCGGTCAGCATCCAGCGAGCCTCCATTACCGCCTATCCCCTAAATAATTGGCGCCGCAGCAAGACGACAAGCAAGGGAGCCCCCGGGAGCTTGATTAAGCCAAGTGACCGGGGCGAGCTTGTGCAATCAACGCCGCTGCAGCGTCAAGAATGACGGGGGATTTAGAACAAATCGTTCAGATCGTGGGTATAGGCTTTCACCGCCTGCTCCCCCGCGTTCTTCATCTGCTGAATCACGCTGACCAGTTTGCTGGCGTACTGCGGGTCGGTGGCGTACCCGGCGCGTTGCAGCGCATGCGCCGCCTGCTCCGGGCTGCGCGCAGCGGCCACATCGGCGTAGCGCGGGTTGTTGGTCAACAGCTTGACGTAATCGGCGATCGCTTCCACATAGGAACCGTAGACGCGGAACTTCGCCTTCACCTTCTTCGCCGCACCCTGTTCGAACTCGGTGGTGGTGATCTCCGTCACCGGTCCGCTCCAGCTGCCGCCGGCCTTGATGCCGAACAGGTTGTAGCTCGGCGTGCCGTCTGATGTCGGGATTTCGCGCTGCCCCCAACCGGACTCCAGCGCCGCCTGCGCGACGATCAGCTGATGCGGAATGCCGCTCTGCTGGCTGGCGACCTTCGCCGGTATCGACAGGCGAGCGACGAAGTTGCCGTTGTTGAGCGACAGCGGCGCGGCGGCCGGCGGGGCCTTCGGCATCGCCCGGCGCACCATTTGCTCCAGCGCCTGGTTCGGCAGCGTTTGCAGCACCTCGTTGTCCAGCGCCATCGGCGACAGGCCCGCCGTTTCGCTCGGCACCGCGTTGGCGTTGCTCATCTGCTTGACCATCATGTCGGCCAGCCCCAGCCCTTTTTGCGACATCTGCTGGGCGATTTGCTGGTCGTACATCGAGGTATACAGCCGCGTTTGGTCGCTGCTCAACACCCCGTCCTGCGGCAAGGCGGAACGCATGCTTTTCAGCATCATCTGCACGAACATGCCTTCTACCTGCTGCGCCACCTGCTTGAGGTTGCCCTGCGGGTCGGCCGCCGCGTCGCGCTTCAGGCCGTTCAGCGCCTGGGCGTCATAGGCCGCGCCCGACATCGCCATCAGATCGCCGGCCATCAGATGATTTCCAGCTTGGCGCGCAGGCAGCCGGCGCTCTGCATCGCCTGCAAGATCGACATCAGATCGATCGGCGTGGCGCCCAGCGCGTTCAGTGCCCGGATCACGTTGTTCAGGTTGGCGCTGGCGTTCACTTTCTGCAGCGATCCGCCCTGCTGTTGCACCGAGATCTGGGTGTTAGGCGTCACCACCGTCTGGCCGCCGCCGAACGGCGTCGTCGGTTGGCTGACGGTGTTCTGCCGATCGACCACCACCGACAGGTTGCCCTGGGCGACGGCGCAAGAATCGAGGATCACATCGCGGTTCATCACCACCGAACCGGTGCGCGAGTTGATGATCACTTTAGCGTCCATCGCCCCGACGTTGACGGTGATGTTTTGAATCTCCGCCAGGAAGCGCACCTGAGAGCTATTGCCCTGCGGCACCAGCACCTGGATCGTGCGGGCGTCGAGCGGCGTCGCGGTGCCGCCGCCGCGTTGGCGGTTGATGGCATCGCTGATCTGCTGCGCCAGCGTGAAATCCTCGTCGTTCAGCTGAAGGTTGAGAACGCCGCCGCTGCCGAAGGTGGTCGGCAGCTCGCGCTCGATGGTGGCACCGTTGCTGATGCGCCCGCCCGCCAGCTGGTTGACCTGCACGCTGCTGCCGCCGGCCGCCGCGCCCGCGCCGCCGACCAGCACGTTGCCCTGCGCCAGGGCATAGACCTGATTATCCACGCCTTTGAGCGGCGTCATCAGCAAGGTGCCGCCGCGCAGGCTCTTGGCGTTGCCCATCGAAGAAACCACCACGTCGATGTTCTGCCCGGCGCGTGAGAACGGCGGCAGTTTGGCGGTCACCATCACCGCCGCCACGTTTTTCAGCTGCATGTTGGTGCCCGGCGGCACGGTGATGCCCAGCTGCGACAGCATGTTGCTCAAGCTTTGGGTGGTGAACGGCGTCTGCATGGTCTGGTCGCCGGAGCCGTCCAGCCCCACCACCAGGCCGTAGCCGATCAGGGCGTTGTCTCGCACGCCCTGCACCGTCACCAGATCGCGGATGCGCTCCGCCGCCGCCGGCAAGCACACCAGCCCGACGCACAGCGCGATAAACCATTTTTTCAGCATCAGTCAATCCTTAGAACGGTGAAACATTTAAGAAGAAGCGCTGCAGCCAGCCCATGGTCTGCGCTTCGTTGATATAGCCATTGCCGACGTATTCGATACGCGCGTCCGCCACCTGCGTCGAGGTCACCGAGTTGTTGCCGCTGATGGTGCGCGGGTTGACGACGCCGGAGAAGCGGATGAATTCGGTGCCCTGGTTGATGGCGATCTGCTTTTCCCCCACCACGTGCAGGTTGCCGTTGGCCAGCACCTGGTTGACCGTCACCGTGATGGTGCCGTTGAAGGTGTTGTTGGCGTTGGCGCCGCCCTTGCCGCCGAAGGTGCTGTCGCCGGAAATGTCCATATCGGCACGCGCATTGCCCAACAGGCCGTCGAGGTAACGCGGCGAGGTGGCGACGCCGAACTTGCTGGCGCCGTTGCGGCTGGCATTGGCGGAGGAGCTTTTGCTGGCGCTGACGTTTTCCTGCAGCACGATGGTCAGGGTGTCGCCGACGTTGCGCGGCCGGCGGTCTTCGAACAGCGGCTGATAGCCGTAGTTCATCGGCTGCACCGTCTGGAAGATCGAGCCGTTCGGCATCGGCGCGCTGGCCGGCGCGGGTTGCGCCGTGGTCGCGCCGTCCACCAGCGGTTTGTGCGGAATATAAGCGCAGCCGCTCAGCGTCAGCATCACCATTCCCGCCAGCCAGCGTTGTCCCTGCCGCGGCAGGATTGCCATCGAATATGTGGTTACCACGGGTATCGCCTTTGTTTCACGAAAGAGAATGACGGGCGCGGCATGCCGGGCCCGTCAAGGACAGATTACAGTTGCGTCAGCTTTTGCAGCATCTGATCGGAGGTCGATACCGCTTTGCTGTTGATCTCATAAGCGCGCTGAGTCTGGATCATGTTGACCAGCTCTTCCGCCACGTTGACGTTGGAGGTTTCCACGTAGCCCTGATACAGCAGACCGGCGCCGTTCAGCCCCGGCGTGCTCTCGTTCGGCGCGCCCGAGCTTTCGGTTTCCTGATACAGATTCTCGCCCACGCTCTCCAGACCGCTGTCGTTGACAAAGGTCGTCAGCGTCAGTTGGCCCACCTGCTGGGCGGTGGTTTGCCCTTGCTGGGTGACGCTGACGATGCCGTCGCGGCCGACGGTGATGGACAGCGCGTTCGCCGGAATGGTGATCGCCGGCTGCACCTGGAAACCGCTGGAGGTGACCAACTGGCCGTTCTGATCGATCTGGAACGACCCGTCGCGGGTGTAGGCCTGGGTGCCATCCGGCAGCATCACCTGGAAGAAACCCTGCCCCTTGATGGCGACGTCTTTGCTGTTGTTGGTCTGCGACAGGTTGCCCTGGCTGTGCAACCGCTCGGTCGCCACCGGACGCACGCCGGTGCCGATCTGCAGACCGGAAGGCAGCGTAGTCTGCTCGGAGGACTGCGCGCCCGGCTGACGCATGGTCTGGTACAGCAGATCTTCAAATACCGCACGCTGGCGCTTGAAGCCGTTGGTGCTGACGTTCGCCAGGTTGTTGGCGATCACGTCCATGTTGGTCTGCTGCGCGTCCAGACCGGTTTTGGCAATCCATAAGGATGGAATCATCGGTTATTTCCTTGCTGCTTAGCTCACTGAGAGCAGTGAGTTGGCACGCTGTTCGTTTTCATCCACGCTGTGGATGACCTTCATTTGCATTTCAAAACGGCGGGCGTTGGCGATCATGTCGACCATGGTCTCCATCGGCTTGACGTTGCTGCCTTCCAGCACCCCGGGCATCACCCGCACCTGCGGATCGTTTTGCAACTGATTGCCGCGCTGCTGTTGGGTTTCCGGCGTCAGGCGGAACAGTCCGTCGTCACCGCGCATCACTTCGCGCGCATCGGCCTTCACCAGCTTCAGGCGGCCGATCTGCGCGATGGTGTTCGGCGGATCGCCGGCGTTCAGCGCCGAAATGGTGCCGTCGGCCGCGATGGTGATCTCCGCCGACGGCGGCACCTCGATTGGGCCGCCGTCGCCCATCACCGGCATCCCCTGCACCGTCAACTGCCCGGTGGAGGAAATCTGAATGTTGCCGTTGCGGGTATAGGCCTCACCGCCGCCCGGCAGGCTCACCGCCAGGAAACCGTCCTGCTGCAGCGCCACGTCCAGCGGGCGCGCCGTGTAGTTCAGCGCCCCCTGGCTCATGTCGGCGCCCGGCGTCGACGCGGTTACCAATGTGCGTGTCGCCAGGCTCGGCCCGTCGACCGGCACCGCGCGCAATGCGGCGAGCTGGGCGCGAAAGCCCGGCGTCGACGCATTGGCCAGGTTGTTGGCGGTAATGGACTGCTGTTCCAGCGTTTGGCGCGCCGCGCCCATCGCGGTATAAATCGCGTGATCCATAACTCGGCCCTATCAGCGCAGGCTAACCAGCGTCTGCAGGATGGAGTCCTGCGTCTTGATGGTCTGGGCGTTGGACTGGTAGTTACGCTGTGCGACGATCATGTTCACCAGCTCCTGGCTCAGATCGACGTTGGAAGACTCCAGCGCGCCGCTGGTCAGCTTACCGAAGCCGCCGCCGCCCGACAGACCGACGCGCGGCTGACCGGACGCGCCGGTTTCCTGCCACACGTTATCGCCCTGCGACGCCAGCCCTTCCGGGTTGGAGAAGTTGGCCATGACGATCTGGCCCAGCACTTGAGTCTGCTGGTTGGAATAGATACCCACCACTGTGCCGTCGTTGTTGATCTGGAAGTTGGTGTATTCACCGGCGGCATAGCCGTCCTGCGCCACTTTGCTCACCGAGTCGCTGCCCACGTTCTGCTGCATGCTGCCGGCGAAGCTCAGGGTGAAGTTTTGCGCCGGCGCGCCGTCTTTGGCGGCCATCGGGATCACCATGCTGAACTCGCCCGGCGCGCCGTTGGTGCTGGTGGTTTTGACCAGGTTGCCGCTGGTGCTGAACTCCATGGTGCCGGCATCCACCGGAGCCGCGCTGCCGTCCTGGGTGTAGACCTGCCACTTGTTGTCTTCGGTCTTCACGAAGTAGGCGTTGATGTTGTGCGCGTTGCCCAGCGAGTCGTAGGCGGTGATGGTGTTGACGTAGTTGTAGCTGTCCTGTTTGGTCGGATCGAAGGTCTTGTTCTCCGGCACTTTATGGGTGGACTTCAGGTTGGCCACCATCTCGCCGGAGGTGGACGCCTTGGCGTTCATCATGCCTTCAGGAATGCTCAGCGGCACCGGGTTGGCGCCCTGCTGGATGGTCGGCGGAGAGCCGGCCGCCGGGTAGCCGGTCAGCTGCAGGCCCTGCATGTTGGTCAGGTTGCGGTTCTCGTCCAGCTTGAACTGGCCGTTGCGGGTATAGAAGATGCCGCCATCTTTATCCTGCATGCGGAAAAAGCCGTTGCCGTTGATGGCCACATCCAGCGCGCGGCTGGTGCCGGTGGTGGTGCCGCCCTTGAAGTTCTGGGTGATGCCGGACACTTTGACGCCCAGCCCGACCTGCGAACCGGCGAACATGTCGGCGAAGGAGACGCTGCCGGATTTGAAGCCCGCAGTCGCGGAGTTGGCGATGTTGTTACCGATCACGTCCAGGTTGGTTGCTGCCGCGTTCAAGCCGCTGACTGCCTGAGAAAAGGCCATGTTATTCTCCGAATAGTGGTCAGGCTATCGTCCGATTGAGCCTGATGCTTGGGGTTATAAGATCTGTCGCACGTCTTCCAGGGTGGCGTTGCCCGCCAGGCCGAGATCCAGCTTGGCGCCGTTGCCGTCGCGGATCACGCCGTTCACCAGCCCGAAGTGCAGGCTGCGCGCCACCAGTTGCTCGCCGTTGCCTTTGGCGTTAATCGCCACTTTGTAGGCGCCGTCGGGCGCGGTGGAGCCGTCATCCAGCGAGCCGTCCCAGGTGAAGGCGTGCACGCCGGCGGTCAGGCCGCCGATTTCAATGGTGCGCACCACCTGCCCGCTGGCGTTGGTGATGGTGGCTGTCACCTGATCGGCGGCGCGCTCCAGTTCCACGCCGAACGGCGTGGTGCTGACCTTGCCATCCTTGCTGCCGACCAGAATGTTGTTGCCTGGCACCATCACGCCATGACCGATCAGCGCGGTGGCTTGCAGCGACTGGTTGCTGTTGATCTGGCCGGAGATCGACCCCAGCGTGGTGTTAAGCTTTTCGATACCCTGAACGGTGTTGATCTGCGCCAGCTGCGACGTCAGCTCGTTGTTCTGCATCGGATTGGTCGGATCCTGGTTTTTCAACTGCGCCACCAGCAGCGTCAGGAAGCTGTTGTGCAGATCCTGGCTGTTGGTATTTTTGCTGTTGTTACCGATGACGGTGTTATCCAACGACTCGTTGGTGGTTGCGGCAATAGCCATGGGAAGCTCCGGTTACTGACCCAGCGTCAGGGTCTTCATCATCATCGACTTGGTGGTGTTGAGCACCTCGACGTTGGCCTGGTAGCTGCGGGAAGCGGAGATGGTGTTGACCATTTCCCCTACCACGTCGACATTCGGCATGCGCACATACCCCTTGGCGTCCGCCAGCGGGTTGCCCGGCTGATACACCAGACGCTCGGGCGCCGGATCGTCCACCACCTGGGCGACGCGCACGCCGCCGGTCGGTTGCCCCGGCGCCGCCGCGACCTGGAACACCACCTGCTTGGCGCGGTAAGGTTCGCCGTCCGGGCCGGTCACGCTGTCGGCATTGGCCATGTTGCTGGCGCTGACGTTCATGCGCTGGGATTGCGCCGATAACGCCGAGCCGGAGATATCAAAAATATTCAGTAAAGACATGTGCCTTATCCTTGTTGCAGCACGGACATCATCCCTTTGATCTGCCCATTGAGCAGCGTCAGGTCGGTCTGATATTTCAGGCTGTTATCGGCAAAGTTGGTGCGTTCGCGATCCATGTCCACCGTGTTGCCGTCCATCGACGGCTGGTCCGGCACTCGGAACAGCAGATCGAGCTGTGGCGGCTGCAGGGTCTGCGCCGGGATGTGGCGCGCCGCCGTCAGGTTGAGCGCCATGCCGTTGCCGCTGACGCGCCCCTGCTCCAGCACCTTGTTCAATTGGCTGGCGAAATCGATATCCCGCGCCTGATAACCCGGCGTGTCTGCGTTGGCGATGTTGGCGGCCAGAATTTCCTGCCGCTGGGCGCGCAAGTTCAGCGCCTCTTGGCCAAAGCGCAGAGCCGCGTCCAGTTTGTCGAGCATGCTCCCTCCGCGAGGTTAGAATTTGGAGTCGACAGCATAAACGCCCCCTGCGCCACCCTATCGCGGGAATAAACGCAAAATGGGGCGCTATTTATCTGCTTAGCCTGCGCGCGCTGCGGGTACACTTACGCGTATCCCGATGAAGCTTGAGAAGATGACGATGAAAGGTAAAATGCTGCTGCTTATCGGCCTGCTGTGCAGTCTGAACGCGCGCGCCGACGATCTGGCGACGCAAATCGAAAGCTTCATCCAGGGCAAGTTCAGCGGTGAACCGGTACAGGTAAAAGTGCGGGTGCGCACGCCGCCGAACCAATGGCCCGCTTGCGAACTGCCGCAGCTGTCGCTGCCACCCAACGCGCGGATCGGCGGCAACGTCAGCATTTCGGCGCGCTGTGGGCAGGAGCGGCGTTTTATCCAGACGCAGGTGCAGGTGTTCGGCCGCTATCTCGTTTCGGCGCGCGGCATCAGCGCCGGCAGCCGCTTGACGGCGGCGGATCTGGCGTTGAAAGCAGGCCGGCTCGATACCCTGCCGCCGCGCGCGCTGACCGAAGCGGGCAAAGCGTTGGGCGCCGTCAGCCTGCGCAACATCAGCCCCGGTCAGCCGCTGACCCTCGCCATGCTGCGCCGCGCCTGGATTATCAAGGCAGGGCAACCGGTGCAGGTCAACGCACAGGGCGAAGGATTCAGCATCAGCGGTGCGGGCAAGGCGATGAACAACGCCGCCGCCGAAGACAGCGTGCGGGTGCGCATGGCCTCCGGGCAGATCGTCAGCGGCGTGGTCGGGGACGACGGCGCGATCCGCATTACGTTATAAAAAAGTAAAGGTTCCGCAAACCTTGCCGATAAGACAAATCAAGCAGCATTTTATTGGCCACCAGGGCCGCAAAACTTTCATTGCAGCGTCGTCGCCCGCGAGCGGTCACGGCGTAAACGGAGATGGACCATGAGTATCGATCGCACCCAGCGGTTACAGCCGGTTTCCACTGTGCAACCGCGAGAAACCCCGGCCGACAACCCGCTCCAATCGCGCAAGGCCGCCGTGGCGGAAACCGCCGTCAGCGGCACGCAGGTCAAACTGAGCGAGGCGCAGGCGCGCCTGATGCAGCCGGGCACCCAGGATATCGATATGGGTCGGGTCGAGGCCATCAAGCAGGCGATCCGCAACGGCGAACTGAAGATGGACGCCGGCAAAATCGCCGATGCGCTGCTGCAAGACGCGCAGAGCGATGTTCAATGGATCGCCGGACGCGACTGACAGCGCGCGGCGAGTAGCGGTAAAGGATAAGTCATTACTATGGAAAACCTGGCACAACTGCTGGACAAACTGTTGGAAACGCTGCAGGCGCTCAACGGCGTGCTGGAGGAAGAGCACGACTTGCTGTGTTCCGGCCAGTTGCCGGGCGTGGCCTTGCAGCGCGTCACCGATGCCAAAAGCCAACTGCTGGCGACGGTCGCTTACCTCGAGCAACAGCGCCTGGGGCAGGAAAAAACCTGCGGGCAACGCGCCCCCTATGCCAGCCAAGCGCCCCTGGCCGATCGTTGGCAGCGCGTTCAGTTGCTGAGCCAAACGCTGCGCGAAAAGAACCAGCACAACGGTCTGCTGCTCAATCAGCAGATCGACCATAACGCGCAGGCGCTGGCCATCCTCAGCAAAAACAACAAATCGCTGTATGGCCCAGATGGCCAGTCGCACGCCGGCAGCCTGCTCGGCAGAAAAATCGGCGTCTGACCTGACTCATTTCGCCCGGTGAGCCTATCACCGGGCATGCGTTAACCGGCTTCTGCGCATCCCGTCGCATTTTCTCCCTATCACTCTTTGAGTTCACTTAAGACTTTGCGCCAGGCTGCGCATGGCGTGAATTTGGCTGTTTCTTTCCCTTTAGCCGCTTGTCACCCTGTGGTTATTTTTAAACCACTTGAAATATACCCTTAACGGGTATAGATTCGCAGGGAGAGCGAATGGTCGACATTTATCTCACCAAAACCTTTCAGGGTTTTGCCGCACGCGAGCGCATCAGTGATGCCACGATAGTGAAAGCGGCGCGAGAGATGCAACATCAGCTGTACGACGCCAATCTTGGCGGTTGCGTATACAAAAAGCGCATCGCTCGGGCTGGTGCGGGCAAACGTGGCGGCTATCGGGTACTGATCGTTTTTCGCGATGAAGAACGCCTGTTTTTTATGCGCGGCTTTGCCAAAAGTGAGAGAGAAAACATCAGTACGGATGAGTTACAGGGATTGAAACATCTGGCTGCGCTATATCTGGATTATTCGCCATTCAGACTCTACCAGCTGGTCAACAACAGGGAGTTACGGAGGCTAAGCGATGAGTAAAATTCTTGCCGAGATCCACCAGGAAGTTCAGGGCCTGCACCGCGCCGGTTTCGTCGACGACGTGACCATGCGCACCTTCGACATGCTGTGCCTGCGGCCGGTGAAGCAGTTCGGGCCGGCCGAGATCCGCGCGCTGCGCGAACGGGAAAACGTCAGTCAGCCGGTGTTTGCGCTGTATCTCAACGTCAGCAAAAAGGCGGTGCAGAAATGGGAGCGCGGCGAAGCGCAACCGAACTCCGCCGCGATGAAACTGCTGACGCTGGTGGAACGCAACGGCCTGCAAATTCTGGCCTGATGTTACTGATAATTGACGATCACCTGATTGCCAATCACCCGCAGCGGCGGGTTCAACCCGCCTTGCGACTGCACGTAATAGATAAAGCGCAATTCCGCATTGGCCGGCTCGCCCTGCAGACCGTCACTGCTGCCGCTGCCGCCGCCCAGTGGAATGCAGCGGTTCACCGTGCAGAGCTGCGCCTGCAGCCCCACGGGCTCCGGCCCCAGCAAACGGTAGCGCCAGCTGACGCGGGTGATGCGCGCATGGGCATCCGGCAGCGCGTTCGGCGGCCGCAAAGCGGCGGATTCATCACGCATGCCGCCCTGTTCCAGCGTCACGCCCGCCCCTTCGGCCACCCAGGAGCCGGACACCGCATAGGCGGCGAGCGGCGCCAGCAAACAAAATACGAACAGACAGCGTCTCATCAGGCGGCTCCAATGGTCGAGGTCATGCGAATCTGGCGATCGTCGTTAATCTCCAGGTTGGACAGCACCACGAGCTGCGGCAGGCTGCGACGCAGGAAGCGCGCCAGTAAAGGACGCAACGCATGGTTAACCAACAGCACCGGCGGCGCGCTGAGCATCTCTTGCCGCTGCAGCGCCTGGCGCGCCTGATCCAGCAAGCGATCGGCCAGCCCCGGCTCCAGGCCACCGCCGCCCTGCAACGCCTGCAACAACAAGCGCTCCAACTGGGTATCCAGCCCGATAACCTGAATTTCGCCGTTGCCCGGGAACCACTGCTGCGTGATCGCCCGGCCCAGCGCCACCCGCACCACGGTCGTCAGCTCATAAGGATCGCTCTGCGCCGGGGCATGTTCCGCCAGCGTTTCGACGATGGTGCGCATATCGCGGATAGAGACGCGCTCTGCGAGCAGGTTTTGCAGCACCTTGTGCAGCGTCGTCAGCGACACCACGCCCGGCACGAAGTCTTCGGTCAGTTTAGGCATCTCCTGCGACACGCGATCCAGCAACTGCTGGGTCTCCTGGCGGCCGAACAGCTCGCTGGCGAACTGGCCGATCAGGTGATTGAGGTGTGTCGCCACCACGGTGCTGGCCTCCACCACAGTAAAGCCCTGGATCTGCGCCTGCTCGCGCAAGGCGCTGTCGATCCACACAGCCTCGAGCCCAAAGGCCGGATCGACGGTTTTGTCTCCCGCCAGCTCCCCAACGGCATTGCCGGGGTTGATCGCCAGCCACCGGCCCGGCTGCGCTTCACCGCTGCCGATCTCGACGCCTTTCATCAGGATGCGATAGCTGGCTGGCGGCAGTTCCAGGTTGTCGCGAATGTGCACCACCGGCGGCAGATAACCCATGTCCTGGGCGAATTTCTTGCGGATCCCGCGGATACGCCCCAGCAGCTCGCCGTTCTGTTGAAAGTCGACCATCGGAATCAACCGGTAGCCCACTTCCATCCCCAGCGGATCTTCCAACTGCACGTCGGCCCAGCTGGCCTCGGCGGCCTGCGGATTCTCAGGCATCACCGGATCCTCCACCGTTTTCGGCGCCTGTTGCTCACGGCCGCGCAGCCACCAGGCCAGGCCCAGCAGAGCCGCGGTAA
The DNA here is from genome assembly GCF_900215445.1 of Serratia sp. JKS296. Lineage (NCBI taxonomy): Bacteria > Pseudomonadati > Pseudomonadota > Gammaproteobacteria > Enterobacterales > Yersiniaceae > Serratia > Serratia sp. JKS296. Next base: position 1,959,518 of record NZ_OCMX01000001.1, on the reverse strand, counting down.
ACAGCAGGAACACCAGATTCGGCATGCCCGGCACCAGGCCCAGCAGCCCCAGCACCCCAGCGCTCAGCAGCATCACGCGCGGATTATTGAACAGTTGGCCCACCATCTGCTCGCCGACATCCTGATCGGTCGCGACGCGGGTGACGATAACGCCGGCGGCGGTGGAGATCACCAACGCCGGGATCTGCGCCACCAGGCCGTCACCGATGGTCAGCAGCGTATAGCTTTCCGCCGCCGCTCCCAGTTCCATGCCGTGTTGCACGACGCCGACCAACAGGCCGCCAACCACGTTCAGCACCATGATCATCAGGCCGGCGATGGCGTCGCCGCGCACGAATTTACTGGCGCCGTCCATCGAGCCGTAAAAGTCGGCCTCCTGGGTCACTTCGGCGCGGCGTTTCTTCGCTTCGTCTTCACCGATCAGGCCGGCGTTCAGATCGGCGTCGATCGCCATCTGTTTACCCGGCATGCCGTCCAGGACGAAACGCGCGCCCACTTCGGCGATACGCCCCGCCCCCTTGGTGATCACCATGAAGTTGATTAACACCAGGATGATGAACACCACGATGCCGATGGCGAAGTTGCCGCCCACCAGGAAGTGGCCGAAGGCTTCCACCACGCGGCCGGCGGCGGCGGAACCGGTATGCCCCTCCAGCAAGATGATGCGCGTCGACGCGACGTTGAGCGACAAACGCAGCAACGTGGAGAACAGCAGGATGGTCGGGAAAGCGGCGAATTCGAGCGTGCGCTGGGTGAACATCGCCACCAGCAGCACCATGATCGACAGCGCAATGTTGAAGGTAAACAGCAGGTCGAGGATAAACGCCGGCAACGGCAACACCATCATCGACAGAATCAGCAGGATCAGCACCGGGCCGGCCAGCACCTGCCACTGCGTATCTTTAAAATTGCCCGGCAAACGAAGCAGGGAGGCCAAATTAGCCATCAGAGTCACTCTCTCTTGCAAAATCCAGTGCTTCCGGCACCGGTAAACGTTCAGGTTTTTTCGGGATCAGGCCGCCCTCGCGCCGCCAGCGGCGCAGCTGGTATACCCAGGCCAACACTTCGGCGACCGCGGCATACAGGGTGGCCGGAATATGCTGGCCGATCTCGCTGTGCCGATACAGCGCACGCGCCAGCGGCGGCGCTTCCAGCATAGGAATGCGGTGCTCCGCACCGAGCTCACGAATGCGCAAGGCGATTTCGCCGGCCCCCTTGGCCAGCACCTTCGGCGCACTCATTTTCTTGTCGTTGTACTGCAACGCGACGGCGTAGTGCGTAGGGTTGGTGACGATCACGTCCGCCTTAGGCACGTCGGCCATCATGCGGCGCCGGGCGATCGCCCGCTGCTGCTGGCGAATGCGTCCCTTGACGTGCGGGTCCCCTTCCTGATCCTTGAATTCGTCGCGGATATCCTGCTTGGTCATCTTCAGCTTTTTGAAGTGGCTCCACAGCTGATAGAACACGTCGAACGCCACCATCGGCGTCAGCCCAAGCACCACCAGAAAACCGCAGAACAGGATCATCTGCAGCGCATTGCCCAACGCATCGAGCGGCTGCTGGGTCATCAGATGCAGCATCGCCGCCCAGTTGTGCCACAGATAGAGGCCGGTCACCCAGCCGACCAACGTCGCTTTCAGGATCCCTTTCAGCAGCTCGGCCAACACCTGGCTGGAAAAGATGCGCTTCAACCCGGACAGCGGGTTCAGCCGCTTCACGTCGAATTTAATCGACTTGCCGCTGAACAGAATTCCCCCCAACAGCATTGGCGCGGCGAGCGCCACCAGCACCAATCCCGCCATGATCGGCAGCAGCGCCAGCACCGCCTGTCGCAACAGCATGCCGAGCTGGCGAAGCATCTGCTTGTCGTTACTGACCATGCCGTGGTCAAAGTTCAGCCCTTGCGTGAGCATCGCCGCCAGCTGTTGCGCCATGTTGCTGCCGGACATCAGGATAATCGCCAGGCCCGAGAGCAGCATCAGTACCGAGGTCAGCTCGCGGGAGCGCGGGATCTGGCCGTCTTCACGCGCCTTCTCCAGCCTGTGGGGCGTGGGGGCCTCGCTTTTTTCCAGATCGCTGTCTTCAGCCACGAAACGCCGTTCCTGTATCGGGAGGGTAAAGAATGGCGGTCAGCATGCCAAAAAATTGGCGATGTCATTGGCGGAACAACGGGGAAAAAGGCGGGTTATTTAGGGGATGAGACGAAAACTGCGTGGCTTGTTGTCGGGGCGCGCCGTCGCGCGCCCCGAAAGGCCTCAGAAACCGAGGCTGTCGAGCAGATCGTCGACCTGCGCCTGGTTGGCGATCACGCCGACGCCGTTCTGGTCGAGCTGCGGGCCGTTCAGCAGGCTGTCGTTCGGCCGTTTTTCCTTCACCGGCTGCTCCGGCATGTTTTCCATCAGCACCATCAGCAGCTGCTTTTCGATCTCCTGCACCACGTCCATCATGCGCTTGATCACCTGACCGGTCAGATCCTGGAAGTCCTGCGCCATCATGATTTCCAGCAGCTGGGCGTTGGTGAAGGCCGTATGGCCCGGCACCTGATCCAGATACTGACGCGTGTCGTTGACCAGAGAACGCGCGTCGTCCAGTTCGATGGGATTGGCGAACCACTCGTCCCAGCGCCCTTTCAACGCGTTGGCGCCGGATTCCAGCTCCGCCTGGCGCGGTTGCGCCGCCTCCACGCAGTTCAACGCCCGTTCCGCCGCCTGCGCCGTCATGGTTACGACATAGTCAAGACGGTCGCGCGCATCCGGGATCGCCTCTGCCGCCTGGGCGATCGCCTGATCGAGCCCCAGTTCGCGCATGCTGTCGCGCAGCATTCGGGTCAGTTGGCCGATGCGGGAGATGATCTCTCCCGCGGTCGCTGCATCGCTGGCAGGCATTGGAATGTCTCTCATCGCCCTCTCCTTACATGCCCAATTTTTCAAAAATCTTGTTGAGCTTTTCTTCCAGCGTCGCCGCCGTAAATGGTTTCACTACATAACCGCTGGCGCCGGCCTGCGCCGCCGCGATGATATTTTCTTTCTTGGCTTCCGCCGTCACCATCAGTACCGGCATCGCGGCCAGCGCGCTGTCGGCGCGGATGGTTTGCAACAGCTCAAGTCCGTCCATGTTCGGCATGTTCCAATCGGACACCACGAAGTCGAAACCGCCGGCGCGCAGCTTGTTCAGCGCATCCGCGCCGTCTTCAGCCTCTTCGACGTTGTTGAAGCCCAACTCTTTGAGCAGATTTCTGACGATGCGGCGCATGGTGGAGAAGTCGTCCACAACCAGAAATCTGAGGTTTTTGTCTGCCATTATTACTCCTGAAATAGTTAACCGTTTAATGATGCAACACCGCAGGCCACCGCGCGGAGAACCTGGGTCATATCGCCGCCGGGTAGACCCTGCGGACTAAAATCAAATGCGCAATGCCTGGCCGCCGGCGATCTGCGCCAGCATGCGCTGGCTCATTCTGTCCAGCTCGACCACTTCGCTGACGCCGCCGCTGGCGATCGCCTCGCGCGGCATGCCGAACACCACGCAGCTCGCCTCGTTCTGCGCCAGGGTATAGGCCCCGGCGCGGTGCATCTCCAGCATCCCCGCCGCCCCGTCGTTGCCCATGCCGGTGAGGATCACCCCCACCGCATTGCGGCCGGCGTATTGCGCCACCGAGCGGAACAGCACGTCGACCGACGGACGATGGCGGTTAACCGCCGGGCCGTCATGCAGCTTCACCTGATAGTTGGCGCCGCTGCGCGCCAGCTCCAGGTGGCGATCCCCCGGGGCGATGTAAGCGTGGCCCGGCAGCACGCGCTCGCCGTCCTCCGCTTCTTTCACCGTGATCTGGCACAGCTTGTTCAGCCGCTCGGCGAACGAACGGGTGAATCCCGGCGGCATGTGTTGAGTGATCAACAGCGCCGGGCTGGTGGCCGGCAGCGGCTGCAGCACTTGGCGAATCGCTTCGGTGCCGCCGGTGGAAGCGCCGATGGCGATCAGTTTTTCACTGCTCAGCAGCGGCGCATGGCTGAGGATCGCCGGCGCCGGGCTGCTGGAGCGCTGCGGCAGGCGCGCTCTGGCAGCGGTGCGGATCTTCTCGGCAATCAGCTCGCTGTAGGCCAACATGCCCTCGCGAATGCCGAGCTGCGGTTTGGTGACGAAGTCCACCGCGCCCAGCTCCAGCGCGCGCAGCGTGATTTCCGAGCCTTTGCCGGTCAGCGAAGAGACCATCACCACCGGCATCGGCCGCAGGCGCATCAGCTTCTCGAGGAAATCCAGCCCATCCATGCGCGGCATCTCGACGTCCAGCGTCAGCACCTGAGGATTAAATTTTTTGATCAGATCGCGCGCCACCAGCGGATCCGGCGCGGTCGCCACCATTTCCATGTCGGCATGGCCGTTCACGATTTCCGTCATCAGCTGGCGCATCAGTGCCGAATCGTCTACGCATAACACTCTGATTTTACTCATTACCTCTCCTTGGTCAGCCCATACACGGTCTGCCCACGCAAGTAGAAATCCCGGCTGATCTGGCTGAAATTCTCGGAGTGGCCGGCGAACATCAGCCCCCCCGGCTTAAGCAAGGGAACGAAGCGGCGCAGGATGCGCTCCTGCGTCGCCTTATCGAAATAGATCATGACGTTGCGGCAAAAAATGGCGTCGAATTGCCCCGGCAGCGCCCACTCCGGCGCCAGCAGATTCAGCGGCTGAAAGTTCACTCGCGCCGCCAACTCCGGCCGCACGCGCACCAAACCCTGATGCGGCCCGGTGCCGCGCAGAAAATAGCGCTGCATTTGGGTCGGCGTCAGGGTGCGCAGATCTTCCTGGCGGTAAACGCCCGCCTCCGCTTTTTCCAGCACCTGCGTATCGATGTCGCTGGCCCAGACCTGGCAACTGCCGGCCCGCTGACCCAATGCATCGCTCAGCGTGATGGCGATCGAATACGGCTCTTCGCCGGTCGAGGCCGCAGTGCTCCAGACGCTGTAGCCGTTCGGCCGCGAGCGCGCATGTTCCGCCAGGATCGGGAAGTGATGCGCCTCGCGGAAAAATGCCGTCAGGTTGGTGGTCAGCGCGTTGATGAACGCCTGCCATTCCGCGCTGTTCGGATCGCTTTCCAGCAGCGCCAGGTAGTCGCCGAAATCGTGCAATCCCAACAGCCGCAGCCGGCGCACCAGGCGGTTGTAAACCATCTCGCGCTTATGCTCCGCCAGCACGATGCCGGCGCGTTGATAAATCAACTGGCTGATACGGCGAAAATGCACGTCCGACAGCGGCAGACGCTGCACCATTTGCGTCAACATCGACGCTGTATCCCGGTTAGAAGTTGACGGCGCCTGTTTCATGCCGCCTCACCGGAGAAAAACGTGCTGCTTATGCGGTTTAACAATCTTGGGCTTCCTTTACCACGGGTGAAACTGCGTTGCTGCTGTTACCTGACGCGACGACGTTATCGTCCGCCAGACGGAATACCGCGACCGCGTCGGCCAGGGTAATGGCCTGCTCTTCCAGCGCGGTGGCGGCAGAAGCGGATTCTTCCACCAGCGCGGCGTTCTGCTGGGTGACCTGATCCATCTGGGTCACCGCCTGCGTCACCTGCTCGATGCCGCGGCTCTGTTCATCCGATGCCGAGGCGATCTCGCCCATGATGTCGGTTACGCGCGTCACCGAACGCACGATGTCCTGCATGGTGGCGCCGGAATTTTCCACCAGCACCGAGCCGTGTTTGACGCGGCTGACCGATTCGTCGATCAGCACCTTGATCTCTTTCGCCGCCTGCGCGCTGCGGCTCGCCAGGTTGCGCACCTCGCCGGCGACCACGGCGAAACCCCGCCCCTGTTCGCCGGCACGCGCCGCTTCCACCGCCGCATTGAGCGCCAGAATGTTGGTCTGGAAGGCGATGCCGTCGATCACGCTGGTGATGGCGCCGATTTTCTGCGAACTGTTGGCGATATCGTGCATGGTGGTGACCACGTCCCCGGCCAGTTCGCCGCCCTTGCCCGCGGTGGCCGAAGCGTCGCGCGCCAGCTGAGAGGCCTGCCGCGCATTGTCGGCGTTCTGCTTCACCGTCGCGGTTAGCTGTTCCATGCTGGCGGCGGTTTCTTCCAGCGAAGCGGCCTGCTGCTCGGTACGGGAAGAGAGATCGTTATTGCCTTCGGCGATCTCCTGCAGGCCGATCAGAATCGACTCCGCACCGTCGCGCACCGCGCCGACGGTACCGATCAGCGACTGCTGCGTGCGTTGCAGGCTGGCGAACAACATGCTGATTTCATTGCGGCCATACACTTGAATCGGCGTCGCCAAATCGCCGGCGGCGATGCGTTCAAAGTGGCTGCGGATTTGGTTCAGCGGCTGTACCAACATGGTGCGCAACCACCACATGGCGCTGCCGGTCACCACGATCAGCATCAAGACCGCCCCCGCCAGCATCAGGCCCGCCAGCGTGAAGGAGAATTGGTTGGCGTCTCGAGCCTCGCTGATGTCGCCATTGACCAACTGCAAATACTGCACGAAGTCAGCCTCAAACAGGTCCTGGGTTTTCTGCGTCGGCTGATCCATAAACGCCTGCAGCTCGCCCTTTTCCAGGAAACCGATCAGTTCACGCAGCGCGCCGCGCAGCCGCTCGTAGCTGGCCTTGGTGGTGGCCGTCTGCTGGTTCTGCTGTTCACTGCTGCGTTCAACCGCCATGAACTGATTGAAATAGAGGTCGGCCTTCTGCAGCGAACTGCGGGCGCTGCTCATCAATTCGTTCACCTGCTCCTGCGGCAGTTTCAACGCCGCGCGGGTGCCGGCGCGGTTCAGCGTATTGCGGGCCTGCAACAGCGACACCCAGCTCAGGCTGAGCGAATCGCGCTGCTGGCTGCCGAGGGTGATGATGTCGAGGTTGTGGTTATCGGAGCGAAACGCGGAATACGACAGGCCGCTGCTGGCCAATTGCAGAACGCAGAAGGTCATCAACAACAGGAACAAGCTGGTAGAGATACGGATTCGGTTAAACACTGTGAACCTCCTTGCAGCCGGCCGGCGACCGGCCTACGTAGGGAAAAGGGCCTCTGCGAGAGAGGCCCGATACCGGTCAGAACGTTTCCCAGTTATCCTGCAGATCGCTGGCGTTCATTTTCTTATGATTGATTACCGGTGTTACCGGCGCCTTGCTGGTGACAGGCGCCTTAAACTCTTCCTGGCCTTCCGACCTCAAGCGGAATACCGCTACCGACTGGGTCAGCATGCTGGCCTGTTCTTCCAGCGCCGCCGCCGCCGAGGCGGATTCTTCCACCAACGAGGCGTTCTGCTGGGTGACGCGGTCCATTTCCGCTACCGCCTGGCCAACCTGATCGATGCCGCGGCTCTGCTCGTCCGAAGCCGAGGCGATTTCGCCCATGATGTCGGTCACGCGGGTGACGGCGTTGACGATGTCGCCCATGGTTTCCCCGGCGCTTTCCACCAGCACGGAGCCCATATCGACGCGGCTGACCGAGTCTTCGATCAGGCCTTTGATCTCTTTCGCCGCCTGTGCGCTGCGCTGCGCCAGGTTGCGCACTTCACCGGCCACCACCGCGAAGCCGCGGCCCTGTTCGCCGGCGCGCGCCGCTTCCACTGCGGCGTTCAACGCCAGGATGTTGGTCTGGAAGGCGATGCCGTCGATCACGCCGGTAATATCGGCGATCTTCTGCGAACTGCCGGCGATGTCGTGCATGGTCTGCACCACGTTGGCCACCACCTTGCCGCCTTTCTGCGCGGTTTCGGAGGCGCTCAGCGCCAGCTGTGAAGCCTGACGGGCGTTTTCGGCGTTCTGTTTCACCGTCGCGGTCAGCTGTTCCATGCTGGCGGCGGTCTCTTCCAGCGACGCGGCCTGCTGCTCGGTGCGGGAGGAGAGATCGTTGTTGCCCGCGGCGATTTCTGACGCGCCGCTGTAGATGGCGTCCGCGCCCTGACGCACGCCGCTGACGGTTTCGATCAGTTCGCTTTGCATGTGTTTCAGGCTGGCCGCCAGCACGCCCATTTCGTTGCGGCTGTTGACGACGATCTGCTGAGTCAGGTCGCCGGCGGCGATCTGTTTGATGTGGTCGATCATGCGGTTCAGCGGGCGCACCAGGATGTGATGGATACCGGTCCAGACCAGTACGATCACCGCCAGCACCACCACCAGCACCACGATCAGCGTCCAAATGGCCGAGTTGTAGGAGCTGTTGCTGCCGTCGACCGCGATTTGGTACAGCTTGCCGTTTTGCTCCAGATAAACGTTGTAGCTCTGCTCAAAGTTGTCCTGGTAACTCTGCGTAGGCTGATCGAAGAAAGCGTTGATTTTGCCTTCGCCCAGCAGTTGGATCAGCTCGGAGAGCGCGCCGTACAGCACATCGTACTGCTGCTTGAGGCGTTCCGCCGACTGAGGATCCTGGCGCGGGTCCTGAGGAATTTTCTCGTACGCGGCGTAGTGTCTTTCCGCTTCACCCAGCTCTTCCTTCGCTTTGGCCAGCAGTTCATCAATGGTGGCGCCGCTGCCGATCTTGTTGGTATCCATCATGTAGCGAATACCGGCGCGGTTCAGGGAGTTACGCGCCTGCAGCAGGTCAACGCGGCTTTCACTCAGCTGCAGCTGCTGCTGGCGGATCGTTTGCAGGACGGTAAAGTTTTCCTTATCGCTTTTCAGCGAGGAGAAAAACAGTCCGCCCGAAATCAACTGCAAGGCGCCAAACAGCACCAACACCAGCAACAGGCTGGTGACCACCTTCATACGATTTAACATGATTTCCCTTGTTGAAGCCCGCGCAGACAGGCTCTGATGACGTTGAATGTGAGAGTTATCGGCGCCGTGCGGCAAAACTTTATGCGGGAAAGTAACTATTTTTAGTGGGGGTTCCGGGCGCGGCTGAGGCCATCGCGACAGATCAAGGGAAAGTGAAGGTTAAAGGGGGCGGCGCCCCGCCCCTTGAGTCTGAAATCAGACGCTTTTCGCCACGCTGTCGACCAGCGACATCTCTTCGCTGCTCAGCAGCTTTTCGATATCCACCAGGATCAGCATGCGCTCGCCCAGCGAACCGAGGCCGGTGAGATATTCGGTCGCCAGCGTCACCGCGAACTCCGGCGCCGGACGGATCTGATCGGCGGTGAGCGACAGCACGTCGGAGACGCCGTCAACCACGATGCCCACCACGCGCTGGCCAAAGTTCAACACGATCACCACGGTGTTCTCATCGTAGGAAACACTCTGCTGCGAAAACTTCACCCGCAGATCGATGATGGGAACAATCACGCCGCGCAGGTTGGTGACGCCCTTGATGAACGCCGGGGTGTTGGCGATGCGGGTCACCTGATCGTAGCCGCGAATTTCCTGCACCTTGAGGATATCGATGCCATACTCCTCGTTGCCCAGGGTAAAAATCAGAAACTCTTGCCCTACCGTTTCGCCAGCCAATTTGCTGACGGCTGCCAATCCTGCCATATCATTCACCTTTTAAATCAATAAACTCATTATTATGCGGCGGCGTCCGTCAGACGCTTTTCACGGTTCAAGGTTTGCAACGCCGAGACATCGACGATCAAGGCCACGCTGCCGTCGCCCAGAATGGTCGCGGCGGAGATGCCCGGCACTTTGCGGTAGTTGCTTTCCAGGTTCTTCACCACCACCTGATGCTGGCCAATCAGTTGATCTACCAGCAACGCATAGCGGCGGCCGGCGCTTTGCAGGATCACCACGATGCCCTGCGTGGCGTCGGTTTTGGCGCCGTCCACTTCGAATACCCGATACAGCTCCACCAGCGGCAGGTATTCGCCGCGCACCTGCAGCACGCGTTCACCCCCGGCCAACGGATGCAGATCTTCCGCCTGCGGCTGCAGCGATTCCATCACCGCGTTCAGCGGCAGGATAAAGACTTCGTCGTTCACCTTGACCGACATGCCGTCGAGGATCGCCAGCGTCAGCGGCAACAGGATGCGGATGGTGGTGCCTTTACCGGCCTGCGAACGGATCTCGACGTGGCCCCCCATCTCCTGAATATTCCTTTTCACCACGTCCATGCCGACGCCGCGGCCGGAAACGTCGGTCACCTGTTCGGCGGTAGAGAAGCCCGGCGCAAAGATCAGCATGCCGACCTCTTCGTCGCTCATGCTGTCGCTGACCGCCAGCCCTTGCGAAGCCGCCTTGGCGAGAATTTTTTCGCGGTTCAGGCCGGCGCCGTCGTCGATGACTTCAATACAAATGTTGCCGCCCTGGTGTTCGGCCGACAGCACCAGATTGCCCACCGCCGACTTGCCGGCGGCGATGCGGGTGGCCGGCTCTTCGATGCCGTGATCGAGGCTGTTGCGCACCAGGTGGGTCAACGGATCGATAATGCGTTCGATCAGGCTCTTGTCCAGTTCGGTGGAACTGCCTTGCAGCGTCAACTCCACCTGCTTGTTCAGCTTGCCGGCCAGATCGCGCACCAGGCGTGGATAGCGGCTGAAGACGTATTCCATCGGCATCATGCGGATCGACATCACCGACTCCTGCAGATCGCGCGCGTTACGCTCCAGCTGGCTCATGCTGTTCAGCAGATCGCCGTGGTTCACCGGATCGAGCGTGCCGGAGCGTTGCGCCAGCATCGACTGGGTGATCACCAGCTCGCCCACCAGGTTGATCAGCTGATCCACCTTTTCCACCGCCACGCGAATGCTGGTGGACTCGCTCGCCTTGGCGCGCGCTTTTGGCGCTTCGGTCGGTTTGGCGGCAGGCGGCGCGGCGTTCGCGACCGCCGCAGGCGCAGGCTCCGGCACGGCGACCGCTTCCGGTAAGCTCGCTTCTGCGATGGCCGGTTCGCTCTGGGGCGGCGTCGAGAAGCTGATTTGTTCCGGTTCCAGCACGAAGCACAACACGGCGCTGATGTCGTCTTCGCTGGCGGAGGTGAGCAACGTCACGTCCAGACTGTGTTCCGTCTGATGCGGATCTTTAACCTCGCCGAGGTTGCCCAGCTCTTCCAACATCAAGGGGATTTCACTGGCTTTCAGCCCGTTCAGGCTGATGCGCATGCCGCCCTCGATCGCCGCCGGCGCGGCCGATGGCTTAACGACAGGCTGCTGAACGGCCGGTTGAGCCGCAGGCGCCTCCTGCTGCTGTTGCGCTTCCAACGCCAGCTGGCGCAGCGCCTGACAAATGTATTCAAAGCTTTCAGCGTCAGGCTGTTGCGAGGTTTTATAGGCGTCCAGTTGCTCCTGCATAATGTCTTTGGTTTCCAGAAACAGGTTGATAATCTCGGTGCTCAGGCTCATTTCCTGGCGTCTTGCACCGTCCAGCAGGTTCTCCAGCAGGTGGGTGGTTTCCTGCAGCACCGAAAAACCAAAGGTCGCCGCGCCGCCCTTGATCGAATGCGCCGCGCGGAAGATGGCGTTCAACGGCTCGATATCGGGGGCCAGCGGATCCAGCTCCAGCAGGTGTTGCTCCATGTCGGCCAGCAACTCGTCTGCCTCATCAAAGAAGGTCTGATAAAAATCGCTAATGTCCATGCTCACGGGGTCACCTCTGGCTGTGAGTCGCGGTTAGTCGGTGCGGGTGCGGAAGCCGGTTGTTCCGGCGCCTGATCGGCCGGTGCTATCGCCGGGGATGCCTGCGGTGGAGCGCTTGGCGTTGGCACCGCCGGTTCCGGGGCTGTCGCCGAGGGTTCCGGCGTTTGGCTGGCCGGTGCGGTCGCCGACGGCGCCAGCTGCTTCAGACTGTCCGGTTGGGCGATATCCAGCGCGTTGCTTTCGGCATTTTCGTGCTCGATGCCCTCTTGCGTTTGCTTGTTCAGCACCAACACGGTGATGCGTCGGTTAATCGCGTCATCGGCGCCATGCTGTTTCAGGCTCATGGTGGCCGCCATGCCCACCACCCGCAGCACCTTGCCTTCCGCCAGGCCGCCGGCGATCAGCTCGCGTCGGGAGGCGTTGGCGCGATCGGCCGACAGTTCCCAGTTGCTGTAGCCGCGCTCGCCGGTAGCGTAAGGGATATCATCGGTGTGACCGGACAGGCTGATCTTGTTCGGCAAGTCGTTGAGGATCGGCGCTATCGCCCGCAGAATATCGCGCATATAGCTCTCGACCTGCGCGCTGCCGGTTTTGAACATCGGCCGGTTTTGGCTATCGATAATCTGAATGCGCAACCCCTCGTCCATCATGTTGATCAGCAGATGCGGGCGCAGCGCCTTCAGGCGCGGATCGGACTCAATCAACTCATCCAGCTTTTCGCGCAGCTTGTTCAGGCGCAGCTCTTCGGCGCGCGCGTCCGGCGAATCGACCTGTTTTCTCACCAGGCCGTGCTGCTGCGTGGGATCGTCGCCGCCGCCCGGGATTGGGCTGCTCTCGGAGCTGCTCTTGTCGCCGCTGGTCAGGGCGACCTTGAGCGGCGTACGGAAATATTCGGCGATTTGCGTCAGCTCCTGCGGGCTGGCGATCGCCAGCAGCCACATCACCAGGAAGAACGCCATCATCGCCGTCATAAAGTCGGCATAAGCGATCTTCCAGGAGCCGCCGTGATGAGCAGCATGATGCGATTTGCGCTTTCTGACCAGAACGACCGGATGATTCTGTTTCATGCTTCTTCTTCTTCCGTCGCCTGCTGCACCGGCGCTTTCACGCGGCGCACGTGTTCTTCCAGCTCAACGAAAGAAGGACGTTCGGTGGTATACAGCGTTTTGCGGCCAAACTCGACTGCGATCTGCGGCGCGTAACCGTTCAGACTCGACAACAGCGTGACCTTGATGCATTGCATCATCTTGACGTTTTCGGCGCTCTTCTGGCGCAGCAACGTCGCCAGCGGCGAGATGAAGCCGTAGGCCAACAAAATGCCGAGGAAAGTACCGACCATGGCGTTAGCGATCAGCGCGCCCAGTTCAGCGGCCGGACGGTCAGCCGAAGCCAGGGCGTGCACCACCCCCATCACCGCCGCGACGATGCCGAACGCCGGCAAGGAGTCGCCCACCATCGCCAGACTGCCGGCGGGCACTTCGCTTTCCTGCTCGTAGGTTTCGATCTCTTCGTCCATCAGCGCTTCGATCTCGAACGCATTCATATTGCCGCTCACCATCAGCCGTAAATAGTCGGTAATGAACTCCACCAGGGTGTTATCGGCAAGGATGCGCGGATAATTAGAGAAAATTTCACTTTCTTGCGGATTATCGATATCGAACTCGAGCGACAGCATGCCCTGCTGACGCGATTTGGCCAGCAGACGGAACAGCAACGCCATCAGATCCATATACAGATCTTTGTTGTATTTGGAACGGCGCATCAGGCGCGGCAGGGCGCGCAGCGTGGCTTTGATCGCTTTGCCGTTGTTGCCGACGATGAAAGCGCCGACCCCCGCCCCGCCGATAATCAGAAACTCCGCCGGCTGATAGAGCGCACCGAGATGACCGCCCACGATCAGGTAGCCGCCAAACACCGCACCCAATACCACGAGATAACCCAAAATAACTAGCACACGCATTCCTTAAATTAACAATGTGGATGGAAGGTGGGGCAAACGCGCCCTGGCGCGACAGACCAGGCTGCATGTCTGGGGGCGGCATGCCGCCCCTGCGTATCACACGTCGGTATTCATTGCCGAGAGCCGGCAATGTGGCGGCTCAAATGGCGCGTTTGACCTGCTCGTCCAGCAGTTGAGGAATAATATCGGCCAGTTGCGGCGAAAGTTTACGTCTTTTTACGGCGCGGGATGGGGGTTGGCATAAACTGCAGATGAAACCATTCAGTGGCTGGTGCGCGTGGGTGATAAATGCGCCGCCGCAGCAGCTGCAGGCGGAAAGCTGCAACATGCCGCTATCGACGAAGCGCACCAGCGTCCAGGCACGGGTCAGCGCCAGCAACGGCGCCTCGCCGGCCTGCTGCGGACACTGCTCGAGATAGAGGCGATAGGCTTTGATCACCGCCTCCACCCCGCTGCACTGCCCGCTTTTCATCAAAAACAGGTAAGCGTTGTAAAACATCGACGAGTGAATATTTTGTTCCCAGGTCATAAACCAGTCGGTTGAGAACGGTAACATTCCTTTTGGCGGCGGGCTGCCGCGTAACTCCTTGTAAAGTTTAATCAAGCGCCCGCGGCTGAGCTGGGTTTCACTCTCCAGCATCTGCAATCGGGCTCCCAGCGAAATCAGCTCCATGGCGAGCTGAATGTCCTTGGCTTCTTGAACGATACTTTTCTCAACCATCATCAGGCTCTTTTCTTCGTCGGGCTAGCGTCTTTACTCGATAGCTCTTGCAGTAAATGGCTTGATAGCAAAATGCCGGTATGGATTTGTTGCAGATCGTCGACGCGCGACTCTTTGGTCAGGCGTTCGATGGTCTGGCTTTCGTTAAAGCGGAAGTGGCAAACCAGCTGGTTGGTCTCGGCCAGTTTAACCATTTGCGGCAAAGTCAGCTGCGCCAGCGCATCGGCCATGGTTTCATCAATACCCAGGCGAAACATTGCGGACGCTTTTTCATCGTTGATCAAACGCTGTGCTAAAAGTAAATATGACAGATTGATGTCATAAATATGCTTAAGTAATTCAGACGTACCCATATTCCCCATCCCGACAGACTATGTTTAAAAACATACGCTGGGTGATAAATTTTATCGCCCGTGACTTGGGTTGTTTCCCAAAGTTGGCAAATTAATCTCTCAAAAACGACTGCTATAATTTTCGACAATCGCTAAATTCGACCACTGTTCAGTATTTGCTACGAGCGTAAACCAACGTGTATGGATGTACAGCATTCTGCTTCGATAGTGTTTAGTCACCATGAAACTATTTTTACAAATTTAATAAGATTATTCCTAAAGCAGCGCAACTCTACCCCCGAACCATTAGCACACACAATGTAAGTGAGAGGCAATTTTAAATACAATGTGACATAGATCACAAAAATAAAAAATAATTAAGCCAAATACACCCAAATACGTTCATTTATTGACCGCCAATTTGCTCATAAAACAGCCATAGGTAAAAAAACGTCTTAAAAACAATGTTTATCCGCCAAAAAATTATCTTTTTTAGATCAATTCGAACAAAAGCATCACCAAACCAAAATAACAGAACAAAAATCTGCATATAGGCAACAAACTCAGTATAAATAACCATTTGAGTTACTAAAAAATATCCAAGCTGAAAAATAACCAATGTAAACTATAAGGTTATTAGCTATCGGATTTGACTTAAGCCCTCCGCCTGAGGCTGTTCTAATTTTCAACATCAGGTGATTATGGCTTATCAATGATTCGCAGGCGTAGTGAACAAGCTAACAGACGTAACGATATGTTTCCGTATTAGCACGATGCAAGAATGCTTTTTTTGAGTTAAATTTCCCCAAAACGTTATATCGGCGGCAATTCATAAAACTTTAATGCTTTTTATTTCTTTTTCTGACGCCGAGATAATTCCCCCTCACCCCACAGATTATTTACATGGCTTTGGCTTTCATCACTTCATTGTCATAAAATAAAACGCAGTTTTGTTTTACTGTTGATATTTCGTCATCGAAAAAACGGTTTTTCAACGCAGGCAGTGGCGACAAACACCGCCCAATGGCGCGACGGCGCCACGGCCGGGTGAAAAAATCACCGCAAAAGAGGCCCGGCACGGCACCGCGCGCTGGTGCACAGCACGAATGACGACGCGTCGGCCGTCAACCGCCCTGAGACTTTCCCTATTTCTCCATTAATCAGCAGGCTGAGATTGCTGACGGCGCACTGGCATATTATGATTTATCAAAGCGCCGCTACGGGCGGCGTGACATCATTACCCAGTGCAATTTATCTAATTGAAATGATTTTTGTCAGGTCGTACATCGCTGCCTCGACGGCGTCGCCGTGAGTCGCCATGTGTTATTCACCCGGCTTTAACTATTAACAGGCTATATTTTAATCATGACCGATACGCTCGAATATCTGCTGACATTTCGTAAATGCTCCTCTTTGGACAGCCTGGAGAAGGTGTACGACAAACTGAACTACTCCATTGAAAACGATACGGAAATGAGCAATATGTACCGTGCCGCCGACCACCGTCGCGCCGAGCTGGTTGCCGGTAAATTGTTCGATCTGGGCAAGGTGCCGAAAACGCTGTGGGCACAGGTGCTTTAATTCAGTGAAATTACGTGCGGCAACGGTTTTATCTTTTATTGCTATATAACCGGGGCAAATTCAGCTTTTATTGCCGCGCGTGATATGAAACACATTTATTAGGCTCACCAGGTTCTACCCTTTATCCGACGCAGTGCTTCCACCAAGGCCGCCGATGCGGCAGCCTGAAACACGATGGATACAACAAGGAGTCGGATATGGGGTATCAAAACGTTCTGGTCACCGTCGCCGTTGCCCCTGACAGCCACCGCCTGGTGGAAAAGGCCGTCTCCATCGTTCGCCCTTACGGCGGCAGCATCACCCTGTTAAGCACCCTCGCCAATCCGGAAATGTACAATAATTTCGCCGGACCGATGCTGGGCGATTTGCGCTCGCTGATGGAAGAGGAAACCCGGCTGTTTATGGAAGAACTGCGCCAACGCGCCGGCTACCCTATCGCCGATACGCTGATCGTGCATGGCGAGCTGGGTGACAGCCTGGCATTCGCCAGCCGCCGTCAGCCGTTTGACCTGCTGCTCTGCGGCAATCACCGAGACAGCATGATGAACAAAGTCTCCTGTTCCGCCGCCCGCTTTATCAATATCAGTCATATCGACGTGCTGATCGTTCCGCTCTGAGCTAAGCACATTCGGTCACGTCCCCTTAGCGCCCCTGGACTAGGCTTAACGGACCTTGTTTGCCGCAACACAAAGGAGCTTTCGATGTCCCCTTCTCAACAGAACCGCCGCTTCCTGCTGGCCTCGCGTCCGCACGGCGAACCGACGGCGGCGAACTTCCGTCTCGATACCGTCCCCGCACCGCAACCCGGTGCCGGCCAACTGCTGCTGCGCACCGTCTATCTGTCGTTGGATCCTTATATGCGCGGACGCATGAGCGATGCCCCCTCCTATGCGCCGCCGGTGGAGATCGGTCAGGTGATGGTGGGCGGTACGGTATCGCGCGTGGCGGCCTCACAGCATCCCGATTTCAACGTCGGCGATTGGGTGTTGGGATATGACGGCTGGCAGGAATATGCGCTGTCCGACGGCAGCGGCCTGCGCAACCTCGGTCCGCATTTGCCGCACCCTTCCCGCCTGCTGGGCGTGCTCGGCATGCCGGGATTTACCGCATACATGGGGCTGCTCGACATCGGCCAACCGCAGGCGGGTGAAACGCTGGTGGTGGCCGCCGCCAGCGGTGCGGTTGGTTCGGTGGTCGGCCAAATCGGCAAACTGAAAGGCTGCCGCGTCGTCGGCGTCGCCGGCGGTGCGGAAAAATGCCGCTATGTGGTGGAAGAGTTGGGTTTCGACGCCTGTATCGATCACCGCGCCCCAGACTTTGCCGAACGGTTGGCCGCTGTCTGCCCACAGGGTATCGACATCTATTACGAGAATGTCGGCGGGGCGGTGTTCGACGCCGTACTGCCGCTGTTGAACACCAAAGCGCGCATTCCGGTATGCGGCATCATCGCCCATTACAATGCCACCGGATTACCCGCGGGGCCGGACCGCTTGCCGCTGCTGGAGGGGCTGATCCTGCGCAAACGCATCCGCATGCAGGGCTTTATCATCTTTGACGACTACGGCGCTCGCTTTGACGAGTTCTTGCAACAAATGAGCAGTTGGGTCGAACAGGGGAAAATCAAGTTCCGCGAAGACATCGTCGACGGGCTGGAGCAGGCGCCGCAGGCGTTTATCGGCCTGCTGCAGGGCAAAAATTTCGGCAAACTGGTGATCCGCGTCGCCGACGAATAACCCGCAGCAGGGCGTGGTACGCCACGCCCTGCTTTTAATGTACGGCTAATGTACGGCACCATCGCCGAATCGCACATCTTCCTCTACCGTCAGCGTCACCTGCACGACAGTGCGCACCGCTTCCACCATCGTCACCAGCGCCATGCTCGGCTTGCCCGGGTGCGCTGCCGCCAGTTCATGGCTGTACGGAATATGCACGAACCCGCCCTTGACCCGCGAATGATGCGTCTCCAGATAGTGACGCAGACCATAAAAAATATGGTTGCAGTTGTAGGTGCCTGCCGTATAAGAGACCGCCGCGGGGATCCCCTGCCGGCGCAGTTGCTGCACCGCGGCCTTGACGGGCAGCGTACTGAAATAGCCCACCGGCCCGCCGGCCACCACCGGCACGTCAATCGGCTGTTTACCGGCATTGTCGGGAATGCGGGCATCGATCAGATTGATGGCCACCCGTTCCAGGGATATCTCGGCTCGGCCGCCGGCCAGCCCCAGACAAATCACCGCCAGCGGCTGCAATGCCTCAATCGCCGCGATCAACTGCTGATTGGCCACGCCCAATACGCAGGGCAGCTCGAGCACCACAATCTCCGCGCCGGCAATATGTTCACCGGCCAACGCCTGCGCAATCTGCCAGGAAGGATTCACCGCATCACCATCGAACGGCTCAATGCCGGTGATCAAGACTTTGTTCATCATTTCCCCTGATTGAAGGCTAAATTCGTGTACTTCCAGCCTAAAGAACGCAGTATGATTCTGGAAATGGATTATCTTTATATAGGGTATTCATAAAATGAATTTATCCAGCGTCGATCTCAACTTGCTGGTGGTGTTTGAGGCGTTGTATCAGACGCGCAACGTCACCGCCGCAGGCCGGCGTCTTAACCGCGCGCAACCTTCCGTCAGCAATGCATTGGCACGGCTGCGCATTCTTCTGAACGATCCGCTGTTTATTCGCAGCGGCGGCGCCATGGCGCCCACGCCGCGCGCCCACCAGCTGATGCCGCAAATACAGCGGGTGCTTGAACAGATCCATCTGGCGTTGGCGCCCCCTGCCCGTTTCGACCCGGCCACCGCCGGGCAGCGGCGTTTTACGCTGGCGGCCGGCGACTATGCCGATATCTTGCTGCTGCCCGCCATCATCAGTCGATTGCGTCAGACTGCACCCGGCATCGATATTCGCGTTTCGCGCCTGGATCGCCACAATATTTACCGGCAGCTGGATCGCGGCGAGGTGGATATCGCGCTGGGAGGGCACCTTTCCGGTGCGGAAAGCCACTATGTGCGCACGTTGTTTGAAGAACATCTGGTGTGTATCGCCAGCCGTTCACACCCACAGCTGGCGGACGGCCGCTGGGATCTGGCGCGCTACCTCAGCCTGCCGCATGGGCTGTACGCACCGGCAGACGACGGCTCTGCCAGAGGGTTGGTCGACCGGCGTCTGGCGGAAATCGGCGGCCAACGGCGCGTTGCCGTGACCTTTTCACACATTGCCGCTCTGCCGGCCGTGGTCGCCGACAGCGATCTGATCGCCACGCTGGCCGCCAGCGCGGCCCGGCATTTTTCCGATCCGCAACGCGTACGCATTCTCCCGCTGCCTGACGAGTTGGCCATCGCGCCTTTCCCCATTGAGCTGATCGCCGGCCGGCAGGCGCAACGCGACCCGGCTTTAATCTGGCTCTGCGAGCTGATCGGTCAACTCTCCTTCGCCTCCTCTCCACGCTAACGGCGGCATTCGCTGCATTTTCAACCGTTCAAACGCATGTTCCCAGGCCCGTCGGCGGGCCCTGGGACGCCCACCAAATAGGAATCATCCGAATTAACATTCGCCAAATTTATATATTTGATCATCTTTAACTGGCAAATGGTAAGGATAAAAAACAGTCAGTGACTTTTTTTACGTAAAAAAAGAGTTGTTTTATAAGCACGTTGACTTATGTGTTACACATTTATTTTTTGGTATGACCAATTACCCAATAATTTGAGATAAAAAATGATCTACCCGCATCCATATGTTTTAAATGATAAAAAACAAGATCGTGAGCAAGTTAACGAATTGAGCATTGATCCACAAGGCTATTTTGCAAATGCAGTGCTCTATTGTAGACTGCACAAATCGTGCCTTTGTGTAAACTTTGTTAAATCTTTCGTCAGTTCCTGTCTCCATTCGTGACAGATACGCCATCGGGATCGCGCGTCAATTCTCGTGCGGTAGCTATGCCTAAACCGGGGAATAGTATGGATCGTCTTATCATTGCGCACACGCCTTTGCCCGCCCATCAGCTGTTGTTCAGAAGCCTTTCCGGTGAGGAAAAACTGGCCGGCCTGTTCGAATTCGACGTCGAGCTGCTCAGCCCCGACAATCGGCTCGATCTGAAAGCGCTGCTGGGACAAAAAATCACGCTGGAGCTGCGGGGCAATCCGTTGGCGCCGCGTTATCTCAACGGCAATATCACGCGCATGACCCTCTCCGGACGAGAAGCCGGCGGCAACCGTTACTATATCTACCGCGCCGTGCTGCGCCCCACGCTGTGGTATCTGACGCAAAACCGCGATTTTCGCATCTACCAGGAAAAGACCGTTCCCGACATCCTGACTCAGGTGCTGGGGCAGTATCAGGTGAAAATCGATAACCGCCTGAGTTACGACTACCGCATCTGGGGGTACTGCGTGCAGTACCAGGAGAGCGATTTCGATTTCATCAGCCGTCTGATGGAACACGAAGGCATCTATTACTATTTCACGCACCAGCAAGACGGCCATACGCTGGTGCTGGCTGACGCGCCGGCGGCGCATCAGGAACTCGCCGGCTACGCCAGCATTCCCTATCAGCTCGCGGAAGGCGGCCTGGTGGAAAACAAAGACAGCATCAATAGCTGGAGCGTTTCTGACGCCATCACGCCCAGCCTGTATAGCCTGGATGACTACGATTTTCGCAAGCCGCGCGCGCGGTTGCTGGAAGCCCGGCAAAATCCCGCCTCGTTCGCGCAGGACAAAGCCGAGGTGTTCGACTGGCCCGGCCGTTATACCGATCACGCCCATGGCCAGTTTTACGTCAAGGTTCGCCAACAGGAGTTCGAAGCGCAGCATGAGCAGATGAGCGGCGAAGGCAATTCGCAGGGCATTGCGCCCGGCTACCGTTTTCAACTGACCCAGGCGCCGCGTATGGAAGACAACCGCGCCTACCTGGTGGTCAGCGCGCATTACTTCATGCAGGAAAACAGCTACGCCAGCAACGATAACGACGTCGGCGAGCAGCGAACCGAATTTCAGGTCGTTCCGGCGGACATCAATTGGCGCCCGGCGCGCACCACGCCCTGGCCGAAAACCCATGGCCCGCAAACTGCCGAAGTGGTGGGCCCGGAAGGCGAAAGCATCTGGACCGATAAATATGGCCGGGTGAAACTCAAGTTCCGTTGGGATCGCCACGGCAGCGGCAACGAAACCAGCTCCTGCTGGGTGCGCGTCTCCAGCGCCTGGGCCGGCTGGAAATACGGCGGGATCCAGATCCCGCGCGTCGGTGAAGAAGTGGTGGTCGACTTTATCAACGGCGATCCGGATCGCCCCATCATCACCGGCCGCGTTTACAACGAAGACAGCATGCCACCGTGGGATCTGCCCGGCGACGCCACCAAAATGGGCTTTATGAGCCGCAGTAAAGGCGGCGGCGCCGACAATGCCAGCTTCCTGTTCCTGGAAGATGCGCCCGGCAACGAATCTTTCGACATGCACGCCGAACGCAACATGAACATGACGGTGGAAAACGACAAGAACGTCAATATTGACGGCAGTCGCACCACCATCATCGGTCGCCAGCAGGACGACACCGTCACCGGCGACGCCACGTTCCTGTACAAAGCGAAACGCACCACGACGGTCAATGGGCTGGAAACCGCCAACCTGAACGCTCATCAGACGGTGAACATCAAAGGCGGCCGCGACCTGACGATTATCGACGGCGGCGATAAAATCGACATCACCGGCAATCAGTCCTTCAAGCTCGACGGCGCGCAGACGCAAAACATTACGCAAACCCAGCATGTCACGGTCAAAGGCAACCAGACCCTCGACATTACCGAGGGGCAACAAACCAGCACCATCAAACAAGGGCAAACGGTCAACATCACTTCCGGCGGGCAGCACACCACCATCTCCGCCGGCGGGCAGGAATTGACGATTAAAGGCGGCGGCCAAACCGCCACCGTAACCGGGAATGTCACCGAGACCTACAAAAACGATCAGAGCACAACGATCACCGGCACGCTGACCATCAAAGCGAAAACGATCAATATCACCAGCAGCGACGGCGTATCGGTGCAAACACCGAGCTGGAAAGACAACTGCCACGGCTTGAAATGGGTGGCGACCGGGGCCAACTTCGCCTTTTACGGTTCAAATCTTGCGTTGACAGGGGCCAGCCTGAAACACACGATGCTCGATATTTCGCATAACCCGCTGTCGATCAGCAAAACCAATTTCAAGCTCAGTAATGATCCCATGACGTTCACACAGCTTGGCGCGCTGGTGACCAACGGTGCCTTACGATTGAGCACCAAGGCGCTGGCGATCTTCTTGTAAAGGGACACCCATGTCGAAGGCCAAAAATGTTTTCACCGTTATCGGTTTGATTTTATTGGCTCCCATTCTCAGCCTGGTGGGCTTTTTCAAATTCATCACGGTCGATATCTGGGGTTATTTCAAACATATCGGTTCTTCCCTCAGCGTGATGGAGAACGGTATTTCCGCCTCAGGGCAAATCGTCAGCATTCGCCAGACCAACCTGTGGGACGGGAATCGGCCGGTCTGCGAAGTCGAAGTCAAGTACATCGCCCAAGACGGGAAAAACCGTACGGCCGTGGCGAAAGGCCCGATCAGCGTCGTGGATCTGCCGCGTTATCAGCCGGGCCATTTCATCGCGATAAAGTACGATCCGAAGAATCCCAAAAAAGCGGTGATCGAAGAGCTTTCCCGGCTTTGAGCGAAAAGCATCCCTTCAATCACGCGATCCGAAACGGCTTATCGTTCATCAGTTCGCGAAATCACCTTGCATAAGGAAGTGTCACGATGGGCACGTTCATTGCCTTTTCGACGCAGGACAGCCTCTGGGGACAAATCCTGTTTACCTTCTTTGGCATCCTGGTTGGCTGCGTATTGCTCGCTGCGATCGGCAAAACCTTCTTGTCGGCCAACCGAGCGGTCACGTTGCCTTTGCGGCTGCTGATCTTTGTCGCGCTGATGCTGGCGCTCCTGAAATACAACCAGCAGGTGATGTCTGCGGTGAATGCCCCCGCAGAACTGATCGGATTGCTGATTTTTCCCGGCTTTTTGATGAGTTACCTGGGTGCGGCGCCCACCGGCCGCCTGGCGCTGGCGATAGAGCTGCCCTGTTTTGCGGCGCTCGCCGCGCTGCTGATCCTGGGCACCGCCGACGTCGGCTTCTTTGCGCCCTATCACCTGGAGAGCGCCGGCCAATTGATCGCCAAGGCGATCGCCGCGGCGTTGTCCGTGGCGGCCGTGCTGCTGGCTCGTGGAATAAGCGGAAAGGACAACGCACTGTCCTCTTGATCATCCATTTCGAAGCGGGGCGCTCCCCGCATTGGCGATCGGCTCTGAACGCCGCATCGTTTTCTTCATCTGTTGTGACATAGCCTGATATCTATTAAACCGAAAAACGGATTGTTTTTGAGCAAGCAGCCTGGCTGCCGGCTGATATCCACAGGAAGCTTTACACACACAATGAAAGTCGTAAAACCTCTGCGCCTCAGCGCGCTTCATCGACCCTTCTCTTGGCAAGGGCAAAACCATCTGGGCGTTTCCGTTTTGGCCTTGGCCGACATGGGGGCAGCCCCGCGCCTGCGTCCCGAACCGGAGTTGTGGCAGTTGGCCGCCGACGAACTCACGTTGAGCGGCGGCGTGCTCGATTTGGCTATCCCAAAAGCCTGCGCGGAGTTTCTCGCCACCGGCAACGCCTACACCCATCATCAACAAGACAAAACCGCTTGCGCCGTGAAGATCCAGCTTGATTCGCTGGAAAAAACGCTGGTGGTTTTCGGCGATCGCCATTGGATCAACGATCGCCCCTCTACTCCCCTCCCTTTTGCAGAGATGCGTCTGGACTGGCGCCGGGCTTACGGCGGCGCACAGTTCGCCGATAATCCGCACGGCATCGGCGCCACCCCAGAAACATTTCCGCAAGGCCGCATCCATCGCCTACCCAATGTTGAACCCCTGCAGGGGCGCCTTGCGTCTTCTCGGCAAAGCGCGCAACCGGCAAGCTTTGACGCGTTGGATATCACCTGGCCGCGCCGCTTCTCCCGCATCGGCAAAAACTACGACGCCGACTGGTTGAAAAACGGCTTTCCCGGCTTCGCCAACGATATCGACTGGCGCCTGTTCAACATGGCGGAAAGCGATCAGCAGTTTCCTCAACGCGACAGCTTGCCGCCCCGGGCCGCCTATCGGATTTGGAACATGCACCCTTCAGAACCGGTGCAGCAAGGGCATTTGCCGCCGTGGCGCGCGCGCTGCTTCATCAACCGGCTGCGCGGCGGCGAAACGCATTTCGAAGAGATCGCGATGCGCCACACCACCGTCTGGTTCTTCCCACATCGGGAACAGATGCTGCTGATTTATCAGGGCAGCACACGCATCAATGAAGACGATGCCGCCGACGTGATGCAGCTGATGCCGGCCCTGGAAACCGAAGGCGAGCCCCGCTCCGCCGCGCATTATCGGCAGGTGTTGGCCCAGCGGCTGGATAAAGAACGGGGTGCTCTGCACGCTTTTCGTGAACAAGAGTTGCTGCCGGAGGCGTGCATCGGCGCCTGGCTGGATACGGAAACGCCGACGCAGCAAAGCCCGATGGCGGAAAATATCGCCGCCTACGAGCACCAGCAACGCGAAGAGCATCGCCAGCGTCTGCTGCGCGAGGGGCAAGACATCGATGAACTTTTCCCGCGCCCGTCGCAAGAGGCGCCGCCGAAGCTTGACCAGCTCGCCGAATTCGTCGAGCGTCTGGAAAACCAGGCCGAGGCGCAGTATCAGGACATGCTCAAGCTGACGCAAGCCGAGGGCATCGACCCGCTCAACCCCGGTGGGGATCACGTGCCGCCATCCGGTGCGGAAAGCTACCAGCAGCAACGCGATCTGCTGTTCCAGGAGGCGCGCCGCCATCCCGACGCGTTTAGCGCTAAACAGCGTGGGGAAAGCGAGCGCGCGCTGCATCAAATGTATTTAATGTCGGCGCAGGCGCAAAGCCCTGCACTGCGTTTGCGTGGCGATCTGGCGCAAATCATTCGCCAACGCGTCGCCGCCGCCATGCTGCGCGATAAAGATCTCAGCGGTCTTGATCTCACCGGCGCCGATCTGTCCGGCATGGATCTCTGCCAGGCTAACTTGCGCGGCGCTTTGCTGGAAAACGCCGATCTGCGCCAAACCCAATTGGTGGGTTGCGATCTTCGCGAGGCGATGTTGG
This sequence comes from Serratia sp. JKS296, assembly GCF_900215445.1. NCBI lineage: Bacteria > Pseudomonadati > Pseudomonadota > Gammaproteobacteria > Enterobacterales > Yersiniaceae > Serratia > Serratia sp. JKS296. Next base: position 1,934,263 of record NZ_OCMX01000001.1, on the reverse strand, counting down.
CGCGCGCCGATCTCAGCGGCGCCGTCTTACAGCAGGCCGATTTGAGCCACGCCTCCTTGGCCCTGGCGAAATGCGAAGCGACGGATTTCGGCGGCGCGCAGTTGCACGAAACCAACATTCAGCAAACGTTGTTTCAACGCTGCGATTTCACGATGGCGTCGTTACGCGACTTGCTGGGATACGAAACCCTGCTCGGGCAGTGTGACTTCAACCGCGCCACGCTGGCCAACATTACGCTGATGGAGCTGCAACTGGAGCAGCTGACATTCAGCCACGCCCGGCTCGACAAAGTCAGCTTCGTCAAATGCCGGCTGCTGGCGGTGAACTTCGATCGGGCGCGGCTAGAGAGCTGCGCCTGGGTTGATACCGAGACGCAAAGCCTCAGCTTCCGCGCCGCACGCCTCACCGCCTGCGCCTTCGCGGCCAAGACGCTGTTGCCGCAGGCGGATTTCAGCGACGCGACGCTGAATCAGTGCAATTTGCGCCAGATGCCGTTGCAGCGGGCGAATTTCAACCGCGCGCGCCTCGACAACTGCGACCTGTCGGAAGCCCGGCTGAACGAGGCCGATTTCCGTCAGGCCAACGGCAGCGGCAGCCTGTTCATTCGCTGCGATCTGTCCCAGGCCAACCTGCGCGACGCCAATTTCATCGCGGCGATCCTGCAAAAATGCGTGCTGTCAGGCGCCGACCTGCAGGGCGCCAATCTGTTCCGGGCCGATTTGTCGCAGTCGCAAGTGGATCAGGCGACACGGCTCGACGGTGCCTATACCGCCAGGGTGAAAACATTGCCTCGCCATAACGGGAAGGAAGTATGACGTCAAAACCTGAGCAGATACGCCAGCGCGTGAAACGCGGCGAGCTGATTGCCGGTGAGGATTTGCACGGCCTGTCATTCGCCGGTATGGATTTGGCCGGCGGCATGTTCAACGAACTGAACCTGAACGGCGTGAACTTCTCCGATTGCGATCTGCGCGACAGCGTCTTCAGCGATTGCCGGCTCGAACACGCTCAATTTGCGCGGGCGAACCTGAAGCAAACGGCCTTCAATCAGTGCGTCATGGCGGGCGGCCGCTTCAGCGAGAGCCATATCGAACTGACGATGTTCAACGACTGCCGGCTCGAACAGAGCGACTTCAGCCGGCTGTCGCTCAACCAAAGCCACTGGATGTCATGCCAATTGGCCGGCGCGAATTTTTCCGCCACTCAGCACGATCGCACCACCTTTTACGAAAGCCCGCTCGACGGTGCAGATTTAAGCCATACGAGGCTGTCACTTGTCACATTCTTTCGATTAAATCTCTGTGAAACAAGGCTTGAAGGGGTTGATTTCGACCGCGTCACGTTTTTCGAATGTGACCACCGCGGCAAAAGTTACGCCGGGCAGCGCCTCATCGCCTGCCAGTTTACCGATAACCAACTGGACGACGTCGATTTCAGCCAGGCGACGTTGCGCCAGAGCAATTTCAAGGGCGCTTCGCTGCGGCGCGCCAACCTGACGGGTGTGCAAGCGCAGCAGTCACTGTGGCTGGAGGCCAATCTGAGCCACGCGCAGTGCCGCAGCGGGCAGTTCGATCAGGCGATCTTCAGCGAAGCGACGCTGGACGCCGCCAACTTTAGCCAGGCGCGCCTGTATCAATGCGTGTTCCAGCGCAGCCGCGCGGCGCGCTGTGATTTCAGCGACAGCGACCTGACCTACGCCGACTTCTGTTACGCCGACATCGGCGCCGCCGATTTCCGGCGTGCGCGTTTTATGCGCACCCGCATGCACCGCGCCCACCAGCAGCAAACACGCTGGGGCGATCGCAGCGGGATCCTCGAGAGCGACGAAGAGCTGTACGCCGCTGAAACCTGGAGCGCACAGCGCCAGAGCCGAATCTGAATGCATTGACCACTTCACGAGGGGATCACCATGAGCGTTGCCAACACAACTCGCGCCGTCAACATCGCACCGCCCCAGCAGGCCGCCGGCCAGATCGTCAATCTGTTGCCGGACGGCAGCCTGGTGGTGGAGTGCGAAGGCCGCGGCTGGCATTGCCGCCGGGCGGCGAGCTGCCTGCTGACGCCGGCCCTCGGCGATAACGTGCTGGTCGCCGGCTGCGGCCACCAGCTGTGGGCGATCGCCGTCCTCGAACGTGCGGAACCGCAAAACGCGGCGCGGCTCTGCGTCGCAGGCGATCTGCAGATTGAAACGCCGAACGGTTCGCTGTCGCTGCACGGCGCGCAGGCGCTGAACCTGAGCGGCGACGCCATGACGCTGCAGGCGAACAGCGGCGACTGCCACGTCGACAAGATGAAATACAGCGGCGAAGAGCTGTCGGCCTTCGTCAGCCTCAGCCGCCTGGTCGGCAAACGCTGCGAGTCGCTGTGGCATTCAGTCAGCCAGATCAGCCATTCGCTGTTCCGCAAAGTGCGCCAAACCGAGCACGTGCGCGCCGGGCAGCTGGATTACCAGGCGGAAGATTACGCCCGCATTCATGCCCGCAACACGCTGATTACCTCGAAAGACATCACCAAGCTGGATTCGGAACAAATCCACGTCGGATAACCTGCGGAGGCCTTTTATGTTTGCCAACAGCCAAATGATCGGCGTGGACCTGGCGTTTCCCGACGTCTGTCTGACGCCAAGCCCGGCGCCGGTGCCCGTGCCCTACCCGGATATCGCCCTCGCGCCGACCGCCATCCCGAACGCATTCAATATTCTGTTCGTCGGCACCCCGGCGCACAACATGGCGACGGTGACGCCGCTGACCAACGGCGACAACCCCGGCGTGGCCACCGGGGTCGCTTCCGGGACGGTGATGGGGCCGTCCCGCCACCTGACCGGCGCCTTTACCGTGCTGCTCAAAGGCACCCCGGCCACCCGGCTGACCAGCCTCAGCCTGCAGAATTCCACCAACGCGCTCGGCATGCGCATCGTGCCGAGCCAATTAAAAGTGTTGCTGCTTGCGCCCTGATGACGGCGCCTTATTACACAGCCATTCAATCAAGAAGAAGAGGACATTGTGAAAACACGGATTACCCTGACGCTGCTGACCGCCCTGACGCTTGCCGGTTGCTCCACCCCGCCGCCACCGCCGCCGGCGCTCAATAACGACGCCATCGTCAGCAGTGAAGTCAATGGCGTCACGCTAAAGCACCGCGCCGCGGTGAGCGCGCCGAAACAGTTCAAACCGCTCGGTGAGGAATACCGCAGCCTGTACGCCGCCAGCATCATGAGCAGCCCCGATTATACCGGCACCGCCGTCGGCAGCCTGGACAACGCCGCCGCGTTCTACGCGCTGGGCGAAGTGGAAAACAATTGGCTGGCGATCTCCGCCATCCGCGGCGGCGATCTGGTGGGTTATATCCAGGCCAACGCCGGCGTGCCGGAAGCGCGCTACAAATCGACGCTGCGCAAAGATCTGCCGCGCCGCGCGCGCGCCGCCAAACAGGACTGCGTCAAAGTCGGCGGCGACAGCAAGGCGTGTAAAAACGCCGGCTCAGCCACCTGGATCCTCCAGTAGTCAGTACGCCTGCGGGCGACGAGATTCCCATGATGACGACCCCTATCGCTTCCCGCTGGTGCGGGATGCTGTTTCTGCTGCTGGGCGCGTTGGCGCTCGGCGGCTGCATGTCTTCCGCCAAAAGCGTGCCGTCGCGCTACAGCCTGGTGTTCGATGCCGATCGCCAGGTCAACGCCGCCGCCGGCGCGCAACCGGCGCCGATAAAAATTCGCGTGCTGCTGCTGCGTTCGGATGCGGAATTCATGGATGCCGACTTCTTCAGTCTGCAAAACGACGCCAAAAGCGTGCTCGGCAATAGCCTGCTGGACAGCGATCAGTTCTTCCTGACGCCGGGCCAGACCGGCAAGACGCTCGGCGGGCAAAGCGCGTTGGACGCACGTTACATCGGCGTAATCGCCGAGTATCAAAACCTGGACGGCAAGACCTGGCGCATTTCGCTGCCGCTGCCGGAGCCCACCGAAACCAATTTCTACAAGGTATGGCAATTCTCGCCGGATGAGCTGGAAGCGCATATCGTCGCGGGCGTGAATGGCCTGCGTCCCGTAAAAAAGGTCGACTGACCTACCGCTGCGCTGAAGCGAAGTAACTATAGGTGTGATGATGAAAGATGCTCATAAGGTTGTCTGGACTGAGGGGATGTTTTTGCGCCCTCACCATTTCCAGCAGGCGGAAAACTATCTCGAAGGCTATATGCGCAACTGGGGTCAGGCCCACAGCGGCTGTTTCTGGGGGTTCCTCACCCTGGATCTGGACCAAACGCTGCTGCGCCAGGGCAAGATTGCGCTCAACGCAGCCAGCGGCATCATGCCGGACGGCACGCCGTTTCGCTTTGCCGGCGCCCAGCAGGCGCCCGCGCCGCTGAGCATCGCCGAAAACAAGACCGGTGAAAACGTGGTGCTGGCCCTGCCGACTTACCGCGCAGGGCGTGAAGACGTGATCTTTCAGGAAAGCCCGGAGGCGCTGGCGCGCTATCTGGCTTACGAGAACGAAGTCGACGATCTTAATGCCGTCTCGGTGGGCAGCGCGGCGCTGCAATTTGGCCGCCTGCGCCTGCGGCTGATGCTGGAGAGTGAACTCAACGCCGAATGGACGGCGCTCGGCGTTACCCGCGTGCTGGAAAAGCGCGGCGACAACAGCCTGCGTCTCGATACCGCACAGATCCCGCCGATGCTGAACTGCCAGGGCAACCCGGTACTGAAGACCTTCATCAACGATCTGCAGGGCCTGCTGCAACAGCGCAGCCAGCAGATGAGCCAGCGCCTGCTGCAGCCGGGGCGCGGCGGCAGTTCCGAAATGGTCGATTTCATGCTGCTGCAGCTGATCAACCGCCATCTCGGCCAGGTGAGTCACGCCTATCACCTCGATCATCTGCACCCGGAGCGCCTGTTCGCCGATTGGCTGCAGTTCGCCACCGAGCTCGCCAGCTTCTCGGCGCAGCGTACCCCGGAAGGCCGCCTGCCGGTGTACGACCACGACAACCTGGCGCTGTGCTTCGGCAAGCTGATGCTGTTGCTGCGTCAAGGATTGTCGGTGGTGCTGGAAGACAACGCCATTCAGTTGACCCTGGTCGAACGATCCCACGGGCTGAACGTCGCCACCGTGCAGGACGCCAAAATGATGCGCGACTTCGGCTTCGTGTTGGCGGTGCGCGCCGACGTGGCCGCCGAGGTGTTGCTGACCCACTTCCCGGCGCAGATGAAGATCGCCCCGGTCACGCGCATCCGCGATCTGGTGCAGCTGCAGCTGCCGGGCATCGGCCTGCGCACCATGCCCGCCGCGCCGCGTCAGATCCCCTATCACGCCGGCTACACCTATTTCGAGCTGGAAAAAGGCGGCGACCTGTGGAAACAGATGGAAAAATCCAGCGCCTTCGCCCTGCACCTGGCCGGCGAGTTCCCGGGGCTGGACATGGAATTTTGGGCGATTCGCAGCCATACGGACCGGTAACCTATGACTCAGGAAAATAGCATGGCGCCGGCGGCCAATCCGCTGGTGGACGCCGCCAACCCGCTGCTGAACGCCATTTCGCAGATCCGCCAGTCGGCTACGCACGCCAACCCGGCGCAGCTGCGCCAACAGCTGATCGACGAAATGCGCCGCTTCGAGATCCGCGGCCAACGCGCCAATCTGCCGTACGAAGTGATCATCGGCGCGCGTTATTGCCTGTGCACCGCGCTGGATGAAGCGGCGGCGCTGACCCCGTGGGGCAGCAACAGCGTGTGGTCCGGCAGCGGGCTGCTGGTGACCTTCCATAACGAAACCTGGGGCGGCGAAAAGTTTTTCCAGCTGCTGGCCAAGCTGTCGCAGAGCCCGCGTGAGCACATCAACCTGCTGGAGCTGATCAATTATTGCCTGCTGCTGGGCTTTGAAGGCCGCTATCGGGTCATGGAAAACGGCCGTTCTCAGCTGGAAACCATGAAACAGCGTCTGCTGCAGCTGATCCGGACGGTGCGCGGCGGCTACGCCCCTCCCCTGTCGCCTCATGCGCTGGATCTGCCGGTACAGCAAAAACTGTGGCGCCCGCTGGTGCCGCTGTGGGCCTGCGTGGCGCTGACCGGCTTCCTGGCTTCGCTGCTGTTTATCGCCCTCAACTGGCGGCTGGGCGACAACACCAGCCCGGTGCTGGCGGCGATTTACCAAACCAATCTGCCGCAGGTGGCGATCGGTAACCCGGCGCCGGCCGCGCCGCCGACGCTGAGCCTGAAAAGCTTCCTGCGCAAGGAGATCGCCGAAGGATTGGTGGTGGTGCGCGACGAAGCGCAGCAAAGCGTGGTGATCCTCAAAGGCGACGGGCTGTTCGACTCCGCCGCCACCACGGTGCGCGCCAACTATATCCCGGTCATCGACCGCATCGCCGCCGCCATGAACGGCGTCAGCGGCAAAATCCTGGTCACCGGCTACAGCGACAACGTGCCGATCCGCAGCGCCCGTTTCGCCTCCAACTGGGAGCTGTCGCTGGCGCGCGCCGAAGCGGTCAGCGCCCGCTTGCAAAAACACCTCGCCAACCCGCAGCGGGTCAAGGCCGAGGGCCGCGGCGAGAGCAACCCCGTCGCGCCGAACGATAACAAAGTGAACCGCGCGTTGAACCGCCGGGTAGAAATTACGCTGTTGGTCGCCCCGGAAAACACCCAGGCGGAAATCAACGGCTTGCCGCAAGGAACCGGAAAGTAATGCTCAGTACGTTATTCTCCATCATCACCAGCCGCCTGCTGTGGGGCTTTGTCGGCATTACCGCGCTGGCGTTCATCATCTGGATGATCGGCCCGCTGGTGGCCATCGGCGACTATCGCCCGCTGGAGCCGGAACTCAACCGCCAGATCGCCATTGGCGTCATCTACCTGATCTGGTTCCTGTGCCGCCTGATCCCGCGCCTCTACAGCGCCTGGTTCAACAGCCGCCTGCTGAGCAACCTGCGCACCGCCGAAACGGTGCCGGCGGAAGACGGCAAGCCCGAGGTTAAACAAGACGATCAGCTGGCGCAGCGCTTCGATGAAGCGGCGCAGCTGCTGAAAAAGGCGCGCTTCGCACCGGGCCAGGGCGACGGCAAACACCGCTGGATGACCCGCTTTAGCCGCCAATACCTCTACCAGCTGCCGTGGTATGTGATCATCGGCGCGCCCGGCGCCGGCAAAACCACCGCGCTGGTCAATTCCGGCCTGCACTTCCCGCTGGCGGATCGCTTCGGCAAATCCGCGCTGCGCGGCGTGGGCGGCACCCGCAACTGCGACTGGTGGTTTACCAACGACGCCGTGCTGCTCGACACCGCCGGCCGCTACACCACCCAGGAAAGCCAGCGCGAAGAAGACGCCGGCGAATGGCAAAGCTTTGTCGCGCTGCTGAAAAAATATCGCACCCGCCAGCCAATCAACGGCGTGATGGTCACCATCAGCGTCGCCGATCTGCTGAGCGACAGCGCCGAAGCGCGCGCCGCCCAGGCCAGCGCGCTGCGCAAACGCCTGATCGAACTGCATGAACAGCTGGGCATTCACTTCCCGGTCTATGTGCTGGTGACCAAAACCGACCTGCTCAACGGCTTTATGGCCTATTTCGGCAGCTTCGACAAAGCGCAGCGCGACCAGATCTGGGGGTTCACCTTCCCTTACGAGCGCTCGCGGCAGCCGGACTTCAACCTGAACGCCGCCTTCGAACAGCACTACGCCCTGTTGCAACAGCGGTTGGACGCGGCGCTGCCGGATACGCTGCTGATGGAACACGACGCGCGCCAGCGCGCCGAAAGCTACCTGTTCCCGCAAGAATTCGCCGCGCTGCGCCCGCTGCTGAGCCACTATCTGGATCAGGTGTTCGCTACCTCCAGTTTTGAAACCCGCTTTACCCCGCGCGGCATCTATTTCACCAGCGGCACCCAGGAAGGCCTGCCGTTCGACCGAGTGATGGGCGAGCTGAACCGCTACCTGCAGCTGCCAACGGCAAACTCAGGGGCGCAGACCAACACCGCCTGGGACAGCGTGGGCCAAGAAACGCCAATCCCGGCGGCCAAGGGCCAGAGCTTCTTCCTGAAAGAGACGCTGGAATCGGTGGTCTTCCAGGAGTCCGGGCTGGCGGGCAGCAACCGCTGGTGGGAATATCGCAACCGCGCCCTGCACTGGGCGGGTTACATCGCGCTGGCGGTGGTCCTGGCGGTGCTGGCGATGCTCTGGTTCACCAGCTATGGCAACAACAAGGCCTATCTGGCGGAAGTGGCCGCCAAGGTGCCCGGCGTCGAGCGCCAGGGGCAAAGCCTGACGCAGGTGGGCAACGGCGACATGTTCTCGCTGCTGCCGTTCCTCAACAGCCTGCTGCACCTGCCGGACAGCCAGAACTTTTCGCTGGACGATCCGCCGTTCACCTACCGCATGGGGCTGTTCCGCGGCGATCAGGTCGGTGACGCCGGCAATGCCCTGTACCAAAAAGCGCTGAAAGAGCTGCTGCTGCCGCAGGTGGCGCAACAGATCGCCACCACGCTGCGCAACGATAACCACGGCGACGCGGACTTCAGCTATGAAGCATTGAAGGCCTACCAGATGCTGTATCTGCCGAAGCAGTACGACGGCAAATTCCTGCGCGCCTGGGTGATGCTCAACCTGCAGCGCAACCTGCCGCAGGGCAGCACCCAAAAACAGCTGCAACAGATCGAATGGCACCTGAGCCAACTGCTGGATGCGCAGATCCAGGCCTCGCCCTACGCCAAAGACGAACAGCTGGTGGCGCAGGCGCAGGCCGCCATCAACCGGGCGCCGCTGTCGCAGCGCGTCTATGGCCGCCTCAAGCGCCTGCTGCTGAAACAGACCGACATCAAGCCGGTCAGCCTGGTCGATTTGGCCGGCCCGCAAACCGAGCTGGCGTTCAGCCGCAAAAGCGGCAAACCGGTCACCGACGGCGTGCCGGGCCTGTTCACCTCACAAGGGTACTGGAAAGCGTTCAACGACAACATCGACCCGGTGACCGACACCCTGCGTAAGGAAGACGTCTGGGTGTTGAACAGCCAGACGCCGGAGCAGAAGAGCGCCGATTTGACCAAGACCATCCGCCAGCTGTACATGCAGGACTTCATCAGCGCCTGGGATGAGCTGCTGGGGGATATCCAACTGGCCAACATCGGCAACCTGACCCAGCGCATCAGCAGCGCGCGCCTGTTGTCCGGCAATCCGTCGCCGATGCGCAACCTGCTGGTCAACGTCAGCAAAAACGTCACCCTGCGCGACGAGAAAAGCGACGCCGACTCCCGCTCGCTGCTGGCCAAAACCGAAGACAGGCTGAACCAAAACGCCAACCGCACGCTGGAGGCGCTGTTCACCAACCGGCCGGCCAACGCCGACGGCGACGTGTCGGCCCAGCCGGAACAGCTGGTGATGGCGCACTTCGCGCCGCTGCTGGAGCTGGCGCAAAGCCAGGGCGAAGGCAATAAGGCGATCCCTTTCGACAGCGTGCTGAAGCAGGTCGATGAGCTGTACAGCTATCTGACGGCGGTTCAGGGCGCGGCCAACAGCGGCATGTCGGCGCCGCCGAGCGACATCATCCCGCGCCTGCAGGCCGAGTCCGGCCGCTTGCCGGTGCCGTTCAAACAGATGCTGCTGTCGCTGGCGATCGGCGCCAGCAGCGACACCCAGCGCAAAGAGATGGAGAACGTGAAAAAACGCATCAGCTTCGAGGTCGGCAGCTTCTGCCGCCAGGCGATCGCCGGGCGTTATCCGCTGGTGGCCCGGGCGCGCCAGGAAGTGACGCCGGACGATCTGGCGCGCATGTTCGCACCGAACAGCGGGCTGATGGACAGCTTCTTCCGCGACAACCTGCAGGGCAAGGTCGACACCACCCGCGCCAACTGGCGTTTCACCCCCGGCGTGGACGGCAAGACGCTGCCCGGTGGCGAAGGTATCCTGCGCTCGTTCCAGCAGGCGCAGCGCATCCGCGACGCCTTTTTCGCCAACGGCACCGCGACGCCCTCTTACCGCGTGACCGTGCGGCCGGTGCGGATGGATAACGACATCCTCAACCTGACGCTGGATATCGACGGGCAGCTGTTCAAATACAGCCACGGCCCACAGGTGCCGCTGGTGGTCAGTTGGCCGGGCACCCGCAATACCAACCAGGTGCATCTGCAGCTGGCGCTGGCCAACGGCACCACGGCCAGTCTGGTGACCAGCGGGCCGTGGGCGCTGAACCGTCTGGTGGACATGGCGCAATCGTCGGGCACCGCCGGCCTCGGCCGTCAGGCGACCTTCAATCTCGACGGCCACCGCGTCACGCTGGAGTTTACGCCCAACAGCATCCGCAATCCGTTCCAACTGCCGGCCTTCTCGTGCCCGTAGCCCCGAAAGGACATGACCATGAGCACTGATTCAAGCGCCCCGACGAGCATTGGCTGGTACGGCAAACTCCCCTCCGCCGGCGATTTCCTGCAACGCCGCTTGCCCGATCCGGTGGTCAACAACTGGGCCCACTGGTTCCATAACGGGCTGGTGAATTTGCAGCGCGATGCGCAAGGGCCTAACGATCACCCATTCAGCAACGCGCCGGTGTGGAACTTCGTGATCCCCGCCACGCTCGGCAGCCAGTACGTGCAGATGGGCTGCCTGTTGCCGGCGCGCGACCGCGTCGGGCGGCGCTACCCGATCTGCGCGCTGCGCCTGTTCAGCCAGCAGGATTGGCGATCGCAACAGTTGAACATGGCGGCGAGTTGGTACCAACAGCTCGGTCATACCCTGCTGAACGGCGTGCGCAACGGTTTCTCCGCCGAGCAAATTGACCGCGCGTTGCAGGCGATCCCGGCGCTGCCCAGCCCGCCGGCGGAAGCGGATTCCGAAATATTGTCGATTATCGGTTTCCAGCATCCGGACGTGCCGGGCCTCGGCTGGCAACAGGCCGCCGACTGCTTCGATCCGGCGCAGTACACCAGCTTCTGGTGGACCAATCAGGCAGACGGACACCCGCTCTACACCCACGTGCACAGCGGCAACCTCACCGTGCAGCTGTTTTCACTGCTGTTCGAGCCCAACGGCTGGGCGCGCCCCGGCCGCGGCGGCCAGTACCCGCAAATGTTTGATTAACATCGTTCGTTGAAGGAAATTTTATGGCTATCGATACCGATACCCTGCTGGCCCCGGTTGACGCGGACAATCCCTGCGGCGACAACCTGGAATACGACGCCGACTTTCTGGCGATGGAACAAGCCGCCACCGGCAAGGCCGAACAACAGTTCGGCAGCACCATCATTCCGGAAGAAGCGCCGGACTGGGTGCAGGTCGAGCGCCTCGCGACCTCGCTGCTGACGCGCACCAAAGACCTGCGCGTCATGCTGTATCTCACCCGCGCCTGGACCCAGCTGCGCGGGTTGCCGGGCTACGCCGACGGGCTGACGCTGGTCCACCAGTCGATGACCCGTTACTGGGACACCCTGCAGCCGCCGCTGGAGTTCGATGGGGAAGCCGACCCGCTGTTTCGCATCAACGCGCTGGCCGACCTTGGCGACAAGGCCGCGCTGGCCGCCAGCGTGCGCGCCGCCCCGCTGCTGAAAAGCGCCGCCGGAGAAATCTCGCTGCGCGATGCCGGCGCCCTGCTCGACGGCAGCAAGCAGGAGTGCCCCAACTTTCCCGGCGGCCGCGCGCGGCTGCAGGATGAACTGGCGCAGCAGGATCGCCCCGAGGGCGCCTTGGTGACGCGCATCGCCAACACCCTGAGCGCCATCCGCAGCGAAGTGACCCGCCATCTGGGGGAAAGCGCGCTGCCAGAAATGAGCGCGCTGACCAAGGTGTTTTCTCTGGTGGCGCTCGCCGGCCAGAGCGAGGTGCCCGCCGCCGCCGAAGCGGACGCGACGCCTGAAACGGCGGCCATGCAGCAACCGGCCTCCGTACAGAGCGCCACTGCCCCGCTCAACTGGCGCAGCGCGCAGATCCAGTCGCGCGACGATGCCCAGTTGATGCTGGATAAGGTGAAAAATTATTTTCGTCTTCATGAGCCGAGCCACCCGGCGCCGCTGATGATCGATCGGGTCCAGCGGTTGATTACGCTGGACTTTATGCAAATCGTCCGCGATTTGGCGCCCGATGGGCTTAACCAACTGGAGACCATTCTCGGTCGCCCCGACAACGAGGAGAACAGCTAGCCGCCGACCTTTGTTCTCTTGACGCATCCGATACCGTCTGCCCCTGCGCAGACCCGAATCAGAACCTGACTCTCCCAGCCGGACGAGGCGCGTTCCCAATCGCCATTAGATGGAGTAAATCATGTCAAACTCGAAATCCCGCAGCGGGCAGAAATTCATCGCCCGCAACCGCGCGCCGCGCGTACAGATTGAATACGATGTCGAAATTTATGGCGCAGAGCGCAAAATCCAGCTGCCGTTCGTAATGGGCGTGATGGCGGATCTGGTGGGGAAAGCGGTCGATCCGCAAGCCAGCGTGGAAGAACGCAAATTCATGGAAATCGACGTCGACAACTTCGACGAGCGTATGAAGTCGCTGAAACCGCGCGTCGCTTACCAGGTTGACAATACCCTGACCGGCGAAGGCAAGCTGAACATCGATCTGACCTTCGAAAGCATGGAAGACTTCTCCCCCGCCGCTATCGCCCGCAAGGTCGACGCGCTGGACAATCTGCTGGATGCGCGCACCCAGCTTTCCAACCTGCTGTCCTACATGGACGGCAAGAACGGCGCCGAAGAGCTGATCTCCAAGATCCTGCAAAACCCGGCGCTGCTGCAATCCCTGACCGACGCGCCGAAGCCGGCGGTTAACGATGACAACAACGAGCGTGAGGATTAATCGATGAGCAACTCGCCTCAGCAACAGAATGCGTTGCAAACCACCGAGACTTTTTCCAGCGATGAATTCAGCGCGCTGTTGAACAAAGAGTTCCGGCCAAAGACCGATCAGGCCAAAGAAGCCGTCGAGAACGCGGTGAAAACCCTGGCGCAGCAGGCGCTGGAAAATACCGTCACCGTTTCTTCCGACGCCTACCGCACCATCCAGGCGCTGATCGCGGAAATCGACGAAAAGCTGTCGCAGCAGATCAACCAGATCATTCACCACGACGATTTCCAGAAGCTGGAAGGCGCGTGGCACGGCCTGCACTACCTGGTCAACAACTCTGAAACCGACGAGATGCTGAAGATCCGCTTCATGAGCATTTCCAAGCAGGAGCTGGGCCGCACGCTGAAGCGCTATAAAGGTGTGGGCTGGGATCAGAGCCCGATCTTCAAGAAAGTCTACGAAGAAGAGTATGGCCAGTTCGGCGGCGAGCCCTTCGGCTGCCTGGTGGGCGACTACTACTTCGATCACAGCCCGCAGGACGTGGAGCTGCTGGGCGAAATGGCCAAGATCGGCGCCGCCTCGCACTGCCCGTTCATCGCCGGCACCGCGCCGAGCGTGATGCAGATGGAGTCCTGGCAGGAGCTCTCCAACCCGCGCGATCTGACCAAGATTTTCCAGAACACCGAGTACGCCGCCTGGCGCAGCCTGCGTGAGTCGGAAGACGCGCGCTACCTGGGGCTGGTGATGCCGCGCTTCCTGGCGCGCCTGCCGTACGGCATCCGCACCAACCCGGTGGACGAGTTTGACTTCGAAGAAGACACCGACGGCGCGACCCACGGCAACTACACCTGGACCAACGCCGCCTACGCCATGGCCGCCAACATCAACCGTTCGTTCAAAGAGTTCGGCTGGTGCACCGCCATTCGCGGGGTGGAGTCCGGCGGCGCGGTGGAAAACCTGCCGTGCCACACCTTCCCGAGCGACGACGGCGGCGTGGACATGAAGTGCCCGACCGAGATCGCCATCAGCGACCGCCGCGAAGCCGAGCTGGCCAAAAACGGCTTTATGCCGCTGGTGCACCGCAAAAACTCCGACTTCGCCGCCTTTATCGGCGCACAGTCGCTGCAGAAGCCGGCGGAATACTACGACGCCGACGCCTCCGCCAACGCCCAGCTTTCCGCGCGCCTGCCGTATCTGTTCGCCTGCTGCCGCTTCGCGCATTACCTGAAGTGCATCGTGCGCGACAAAATTGGTTCCTTCCGCGAGCGCGACGACATGGAGCGCTGGCTGAACGACTGGATCATGAACTACGTGGACGGCGATCCGGCCAACTCCTCGCAGGAAACCAAGTCGCGCAAACCGCTGGCCGCGGCGGAAGTGCAGGTGGAAGAGATCGAAGACAACCCAGGCTATTACAGCGCCAAGTTCTTCCTGCGCCCGCACTACCAGCTGGAAGGTCTGACCGTCTCCCTGCGCCTGGTGTCGAAACTGCCTTCGCTGAAACAAAACGACGCGTCCTGATGGGCTGAAGTCAGGCCGCGATAGTGCGGCCTGGCTGATACATCAACCTCATCGTCAGCCTATCGCAGAAAACCCGGATCGCACGTGGAATCAAGATAACGCGAAATAATTAAGCATTGAGCCATTAGCACTTAATAGTGGCTCGGTAACCCGTACCGATAGTTTTCGGTATTTAAGAAGGTGCATGGCACAAGGATATAAATTGGTAATGCATTACCACACTTGCAATTCCTGCTGCTATTACCTGAGTTTTTCAACGTAACGTTAATACTACTGTTAACCCTTAATAAAGAGTGAAGAAACTATGGCTATTGATATGTTCCTGAAAGTTGAAGGTGCCAGCGGCGAATCTAAAGATTCGAATCACAAAGGCTGGACCGACATTACTTCTTTCTCCTGGGGCGCTTCTCAACCGGGCAATATGGGCGTTGGCGGCGGCGGCGGCGCCGGTAAAGTGTGCTTCAACGATCTGCACGTCAACGCGCTGGTCGACAAGTCAACCCCGGCGCTGCTGAAGCACTGCTCCAGCGGTAAGCACCTGACCAAGGTTGAGTTGTCTGTCTGCAAGGCGGGCGGTACTCAGGTTGAGTACGTTAAAATCACCCTGGACGACGTGCTGGTCACCGCCGTGCAGTACACTGGTGCAGGCGGCGAAGACACCGTGGGCGTCACCTACTCCTTCCAGGCGGCGAAAGTGAAACAGCAGTACTGGGAGCAGAGCGATAAAGGCGGCAAAGGCGCCGAAAGCAGCGCAGGTTGGAACATCAAGGAAAACCGCGAAGCTTAATCTGCATGCCCCCCGGTTACGGCCGGGGGGATTAATATAGGGAAATAACAATGAATAATAATCGCCCCATTTTTTCAGCAGCATGGGCTGCAAGCACTAAAATATATAACGCGCAATATTCAGCTCAAAATGTTGCCAAGATTATCGGCGGGCGTGTCGCCATGAATATTGCGCCCAATGGAAAGTGGGAAAACACCTGCGCTGTGCGTATGAGCTACATCTTGAATAAATCTGGCTTCCCCATTCCTTATGTAAAAGATCAGACCGTATCAGGCGCCGATCGTCAATGGTATTTTTTTAGAGTTAAAGATCTTATCGCTTATCTGACAAAGATCTGGGGCAAACCCGACCTTCGAGTCAAATTCCCTCCTCCAGGTGGTGGTGAATTAGCCGGAAAGAAAGGGATCATACTGTTTGAAATTGCAGGTTGGAGCGATGCTGGAGGACATGCTACGCTTTGGAATGGGAACGGCGATTGTTATGATCATTGTTATTTCAATGAACCAGAAGCTCGCTATACAACAAATTACGCTAACTTTTGGGTATTGAGATGAAAAAAATCCTTATCTCTTTTCTTTGTATATATGCTACTTGTGCTATAGCACAGAAAAACCAAGAAGAACCCATTGAAAAGTGGCCACCGCAAGCGGCGTACCGAAACTATTTGCAAAACTACAAGGATATTGCTCTGACCTACTGCATTTCCGTCGCTTATAAGACATCACCAGAGGCTAGCAAAGATGCAATTGCCTCATCGAATGGTATCGATGCTTGGTCATACTATGCAATTCGTGATGAAGAATCCCCTATCATCAAGCTGACAAAGCAGTATTTGCAAAAGAATTACAATGCTAAGGATGGGAAAAGCCGCTTAGATTTAATGAAGTGCATGGATATGTACCATAGTGAAGAGCTTGATAAACTTGCGAAAGATTATGTACAGCGCCCTAATGATAATTGGGTGAAAGACAATCCGGACAGAGTAAATGAAAATCCTCCTCGGAAATAATCAGTGAAAAAAATCTCACTGACTGTGGCCATCGCCGCAACGTTGAACGTCAATGCAGCGACAGAAATTGACTATTCCCCTGCCGAGTACCTCAAAAACTACGCGCTTAGCGTTTGTATCGCCGAGGGGTACTCAGCAAAAGAAGTCAAAAACGATGCCACCGCCACCGCCAGGGGTTACATGGAGTTCGGCGATTATTCTCTGGAAGCGCATACCGCTGTCAGGGCGCTGGCAAAAGAATTTCTGGCAAAGCACTATGACAGCATGTCTGGGGAGCCGATGACGATGGCAAAGTGCATCGATCTTGTACATAGCCAAGCGTTACAAGCCATCATCAAGAAGTACCAAGGGAAAGACGATAACTGAGAGTAAATCCGTATCCCTTCACAGGGTAAATGTTGGTATAAAGAATAGGAAAGGAATCCTTATGCAATACAAAACAAAAGTAGATCTGGATAGATCTATCGATGAACTCAAAAAACTATCAAGAACGTTTTCACGACAGTATCTATACACCAACGAATCAAGAGCTAATTTCTCACTGGAAATAGACCAACTTATTCAGTTTGCAAAAAGGGATATCAGTATACACTGCACATCCTACGCTGGGGCAATCAGTATAATCGAAGAAGAAATCAACAACCTCAAAAAACAAGAATTCAACATTAATACAGGTAAAGCCAAGCTCTTTGTCGCAATAAAAAAAGAAAAAAGAGAAAGATTTTCAAACCTGGTGATGAAACAAGTTGGTTTTGTCAGTGGCGGCTCTCAGATATTTGCCGGAATCGGAACCTGTGCACTTTCTGCAGGCATGGCCTGCGGGGGCGTTGGCGTACCGTTAATGGCTCAAGGAGCAAATAATTTTTACGAAAGTGGCTATTATTTACTTTTCAGAAAAGATAAGGTTGGCAGTATAAGAGAGGCATACCACTACGCGGCTAACTATCTAGGCTATAATAAAAATGAAGCTGACATCGTTTATAGTTCCGTTGACATCTCACTATCTGGGTACGGTATATTTAGCAAGTCATTAAGACCAGACTCTTGGCGGTTGTTTAAACACATAAATAGCGATTATATTATTGGATGGAAAAAGCTTGGCACGGTTCCATTAGGCACAGAGGTTTTTTCCAATGCCATAACCGGCTATGGAATTTACAAATTAATCGATGAGGAAACAAAACAGTGAGCGATGACGTCACGCTTTCCACCTACTCTTACTCATTTGTGTTTTTATACTTTTTCCTGTCAGTTGTAGTTTTTGTCGGGCTGTATCACCTAAAACAGAAAGTTAACAATAAAAAATCTTACTCTCTTTTTGTGATAGTTACCATAGTAAATCTATTTTCAAGCATCACCCAAGGTTTAATATTTAACTATGGTTCTGAGATACTGGATTCAATGCTCAATATAAAATTCCAAGATTATGACGAGGTATGGTACGCCAGCATTATATTTGCCCTAATTTACTTGTCTCAACTACCGACTAATCTCTATTACAAGAAAAAGGGTAAGAATAATGATAGCAATAGCAAAGGCATCACCTGACACATACAGCCTCACGTTATTACATTGAAGTTTTCGACCATATAATGCGTTAACCAAAAAAATTTAGTCACTCACGTTCAAAGATCTCTCTTAGGAAAGAAATAAAGTCGAATTCATCCCGTTATTGAGTTCCACTGTCTAGCCATAAGATCTTATCAGCAGGAATGCCTTATGCGATTTTCCATTGTAAAAAACAAAAGCGGTCAGGTTCCGCCGCAGAGCAGTTGCGATTTTCTGCCGCCGGGCGGCACCATCGGCCGCAGCGTGGACAACAACCTGGTGCTGCCGGACGAAGAGCGCGCCATTTCCCGCCTGCAGGCGATTGTGCATATTTCCGCTGACGGCGAATGCCGCATCACCAACCGCGGCAACGTTACCCGCGTGCTGCTGAACGACATTCCGCTGGAGCGTGGCCGCCAGGTTGAACTGCAGGACGGCGACGTGCTCGGCATCGACGATTACCAGATTGAAGTCAGCGCGCTGCAACAGCACGCCGCGCCACAGGCTCAACCGGTGGCCAAGGCTGTTGCCGCTGCTACGCCCCCTGCTGCCGCCGCCAAAGAAAAATCCGCCGCGCCAATCCCCAACGAAATCTGGGACAGCCTGGTGGAAGAATTCACGCCGAACCCGCCGGCCGCCGTCACGCCGCCACCGGCCGCCAATCCAGACAGCCATCCGCTGTTGGACACCCCCGCTCGCGAGCTGAACCCGGCCGATCCGCTGGCGCAGCTGGCGGGCGAGGTCGATCTGCGCCAGCTGCAACAGCAACAAACCGATCCGGCGGCGCTGTTCAACACCGACACCACTTTTGAACGCGAACACATTCTGGCCGATACCACCCCCAGCGCGCTGCTGGCGGAGCAGGCTGCGCCGCCGCGTCCGGCAACTCCGGCCCGGAATGCGCAGCAACCGGAGCAGGAGTTGGATCCACTGGCGCTGTTCGGCGGTTCATCCGCGCCCGCTTCGCCAGAGACGTTAAACAGCAACGATCCGCTGGGTCTGCTGATGGGCGGCGCCGTGCCGCTGGCCCAGCCGGAGGAGCCGGTACAGCCGCCCGCGCCGCCGTCTCCGCCACCGATGGCCGCACAACCGCAAGCACCGCGCCCGCAGCCGACGCCGCCACCCGTGCAGACGCCTGAGCCACAGCCCCAACCTGCACCGCAGTTCAGCCCGCAGGAGCCGCCTGCGCAGCCGCCGCGCCCGCGCCAGGGCAACCGCCTGGGCATCGATCCGGTCGCCTATCAGTCCGCTCAGCGGCAGCACGCCGCCGCGCCGAGTGGCGACGCATTGGAGGGGCCGTTGCTGGCGGCGCTGCTGCAAGGCATCGGTCTCGACGATCTGCAACCGCAGCCGCACTTTGACGAACAGCAGATCCGCCTGGCCGGTCGCCTGCTGAGCCTGTTCTCGCAAGGCACCGTCGCCCTGCTCTCATCCCGCTCGATCCTCAAGCGCGGCGTGAAGGCCGAGATGACCATGATCCTCGACGAAGCCAACAACCCGTTCAAGCTGCTGCCTTCGGGAAAAACGGTGCTGATGCAGATGTTCGGCAGCCAGATGCCGGGCTTTATGCCGCCGGAGCAAGCGGTGCGCGACGCGCTGATCGACCTGCAGGCGCACCAGCTTGGGATGATCGCCGGTATTCGCGCCATCATCGCCGCCATGCTGCAGTCGTTCAACCCGGAGCGCCTCGAAGAGGAAGCGCGCAAGGAAGGCGTGGCGCCGCGCCTGTCGCTGCCCGCCAACCGCAAGGCTGCGCTGTGGGACTACTTCGTGAAGAACTATCAGCAAACCTCCGGCGAGATCGAGGACGATTTCCACACCCTGTTTGGCGAAGCCTTCCTGCACGCCTATGACGTTGAAGTGAATCAATACAAAGACTCACAGACCAAACCGGACGCGTAATGAATATCACCATAGCCTCTACTTCCAACCAGGGCGGCCGCGCCTCCAACCAGGATCAGACCGGCGAGGTGCTCGGCAACCGCGCCGCCTGCTTCGTGGTGTGCGACGGCATCGCCGGTTTTCCGGGCGGCGATATCGCCGCCAAACTGGCGCGCGACACCATTTTGCAAAACTTTGACGGCGAAAAGCACCTGAACGCCCAGAGCATTCGTCAGCACATCACGCGCGCCAACGCCGCCATCCACCAGCAGCAGCGGCAGTCGGACGAATACAGCAAGATGGGCACCACGCTGGTCAGTCTGTTTATCGATCGCGATTATCAGCTGGCCTACTGGGCGCACGCCGGCGACAGCCGCCTGTACCTGTTCCGCCGCGGCTACCTGCATGCTGTCACCACCGACCACAGCCTGATCCAACAGATGCAGGACGCCGGCTATCAGACCAACGGCATCAACAGCAACCTGCTGTATTTCGCGCTGGGGCTCAACGAAGAGCGCGACGCCACCTACAGCGACGTGCTGCAGCTGGAGGACGGCGACGTTTTCCTGCTGTGCACCGACGGCTTCTGGCACAGCTTCAGCCAGGCCGAACTGGAACAGTCGCTGCATATGGTCAACTCCCCCAGCGAGTGGATCGCCCTGATGCAACAGGCATGGAAGAAAAACAATAACAGCGATAACTACAGCGCTATCGCCGTCTGGATTGGCTCACCGCAGGAAACCACCCTGCTGCATTCGCTGGCGGATGCGGAGCGGTTTCTGAGCCGCGACTGAGCAGCGCACATTCACAGCAAGGTTCACTATGAAATATTGGATGCCGGGGCTCGTCGCCCTGATGGCGGTACCGACCGCGCAGGCGATGAACTATCGCCTGGTTTACTCCCCCAGCCAGAAGCTGGAAGTGTTTATCGATGACGTCAAAAACAGCAATCCGGCAAGCTGGTGCGGCAAAAGCATCCCGCTGCGTATCGTCTCGGCGCAAAGCCAGGATCCGGCGGTGCTGAACGACTTTCTGCCGCGCGTCGGCAATCTGTTGGAAAAGCAGTGTCCGAAAGCCGGCCACCTGCCCTGGACGCTGACCGACAAGCGCGGAGAGAAACTGGCCAGCGGCGAAGCCGCCAAAGCGCGCGGCTGGAAACCGGTGGTCAAACAAGAGGCCTCCGAGCCGCCGGAAACCCCACCGCAACCGGCGATCCCTGCGGCGGTGGCCGTGACGTCTCCGCAGGCGGACAGCGCGCCGGCTCAGCGTTTCAGCCTGCCGCAGGGCTGCCACTTCCGCACCTACTGGAGTGACGAGGCCAACGGCGGCGCGCTGTTCATTCCCGCCGGCGCTGCGCTGCGCTGCGGCGAGGACGGCTGGCTGCAGGGCCGCAGCGCGGTCACGTTGCAACAAGGCGGCCAAACCCTCTCGCCGACGCTGTGGTTCCTGCAAGGTTACCCGCTGGCGCAGGTTAACGGCGGCGATCGCGCGCTGACCGTCGTCAGCGCCAACGCCCAACGGCTGGTTCTGGGCGGCAACCCGCAGGCTCCGGGCAGCTTCCTGCTGCTGAGCTTCGAACCGAAGCTGCACGCCTGGGCGTTCAACGGTGAAGCGATCGTTGAAATGCCGCGCGTCGACGCCGCCGATGAGAACAAGATCAAACAGCGCGTGCAGCAGGCGCAAACCGCCTGGCAGCCGCTGCTGAGCGCCCCCGCCCCGCTGACTTTCAAGCTGGTGGAAAAGCTGGCCACAGACCGCGTTGATCCCGCCAGCGGCAGCTACCTGTCGGTTAACGGCGCCCCTCACTGATTATAAGGAAAGCCTGTGAAATCATTAGCAAGCATGCTGCAAGGCCAGTCGATCGGCGCGGCCATCACCACCGTCGAAAACGATATCAAGGCGAAACCGGCGGATGCCGACCTGCGCGCCGCGCTGGTGCAACTGCTGTGCCTGAGCGGCAACTGGACGCGCGCCAACGCGCAGCTGAAATCCTGGCAGGCGCTGAAACCGATCGCCCAACCGACCACGCTGCTGCTGATGCAGTCAGTCAACGCCGAGCTGCAACGCCAGGCGGTGTTTGCCGGCACGGCCGCGCCGGCGCTGCTGCGGCAGGATCAGCCTTGGCTGAAACTGATGGTGCAGGCGCTGCATCAGGATGCGCAAGGGGCGGCCGAACAGGCCCAGGCGCTGCGCGATGACGCGCTGGAGGCCGCCCCGGCCGGCGCCGGGCAGTTAACGCTGGCCGAAGGCGACCAAGAACGGCAGCTGCGTTTCGACTGGCTGACCGACGGTGACGGCCGCCTCGGGCCGGTATGCGAACTGGCGCTGAACGGCGTTTACTACTGGCTGCCGTTTGCCGACATCGCCGCGATCCAATTCCAGGCGCCGCAGAGCGCCATCGACCTGGTGTGGAGCCATGCGCTGGTGCGCCTGACCGATGGCCGCGAACAGGTGTGCCAACTGCCCGCCCGTTATCCGCTGGCAGAAGGCAGCGACGACGCGCTGCTGCTCGGCAAGCGCACCGAATGGCAACCGCTGGGCGACGGCACCCACTATGCGGGGCTGGGCCTGAAAACCTGGCTCAGCGAAAGCGATGAATTCCCACTGCACAGCCTGCGGCAGTTGAGCTTCGACGCGAGCGCCTGACCATGAACGATAAGCGCCCACCCCACTACGACGGCAGCGATCTACGCCACCAGGGCTATCGCTATCGTCAGGACAGCGAACGCCTGACCTCGCGCGACAAAATGCAGCCGGTGCTGCTCGATATGCTGACCGACGACGAACCGCAGAAAAAGCAGGAGGCGCAGGCGCGCAACCTGGTGTCGCACAGCGAGCTGCGCCGCCGGGTATTGCGCGATCTGCAGTGGCTGTTCAACTGCGTCAACAGCGAATCCAATCTGGATCTCGGCGATTTTCCGCAGGTGCGGCGCTCCACCCTGAATTACGGCATCGCCTCGCTGGCGGGCAAGCGCATGTCGGACATCGAATGGCTCGACATTCAGCGCGCGCTGACCGAATCCATTCTGCATTTCGAGCCGCGCATTTTGCCCGAGGGGCTCCAGGTGCGCTGCATCTCGGATACCGGCTCGCTGGAGCTGCACAACGTGCTGTCGATCGAAATCAAGGGCCGCCTGTGGTGCGTGCCCTATCCGCTGGAGTTTCTGTTCCGTACCGACGTGGATCTGGAAAATGGCCACTTCGATCTGAAAGACATAGGGTAAGGCGATGGACAGTAAACTGTTAGATTATTACAACCGCGAGCTGGCCTATCTGCGTGAGATGGGCGCCGAGTTCGCCGAACAGTACCCGAAGGTTGCGGGCCGCCTCGGCATGCGCGGCATCGACGTGGCGGACCCTTATATCGAGCGCCTGATGGAAGGCTTTGCCTTCCTCACCTCGCGCGTGCAGCTGAAAATGGACGCCGAGTTCCCGCGCTTTTCTCAGCGCTTGCTGGAGATCATCTACCCCAACTACCTGTCACCGACGCCGTCGATGGCGATCGCCGAGCTGCAGCCGGACAGCAGCAAAGGCGACATCAGCAACGGCTTCGTAGTGCCGCGCGGTACCATGATGGACAGCCAGACGCTGAAGAAAAGCGGCATCACCTGCAGTTACACCACGGCGCATGACGTCACGCTGCAGCCGGTGCGCATCGCCGGCGTCGAGCTGGGCGGCATTCCGGCCGATATCCCGCTGGCCTCGCTGGGGCTGCAGCACAGCGGCTGCGTCAGCGCGCTGCGCATTCGTCTTGAGTGCTACGAAAGCGTGACGCTCAACAATCTGCAGCTGGATCAATTGATGTTTTACCTGGCCGGGCCGGACATGCAGGCGCAGCAGCTGCTGGAGTTGCTGATGCAGCACAGCGTCGGGCTTGTCTGCCAAACGGTGGAGGCTCAGCCGCAGCGGCGGGCGCTGGCGTTGGACGGGCTGCGACAGGAGGGCTTCGCTGCCGATCAGGCGCTGCTGCCCAACGATCTGCGCAACTTCGAAGGCTACCGGCTGCTGCAGGAGTATTTCGCCTTCCCGGCGCGCTTCCAGTTCTTCAGCGTCAACGGCCTGCGTCCGCTGCTGCAGAGCGTGCGCGAAGGGAAAAAGGGGCTGCGCCAGTTCGAGATCGTGGTGCTGCTGGATCGACACGACGCCGCGCTGGAACGGGTGGTCGACGCCGCCCATTTGGCGCTGCACTGCACGCCGGTGATCAACCTGTTTCCGAAGGTCGCCGAACGCATCGCGATCAACGAAAAAAACCACGAATACCATCTGGTGGTCGACAATATCCGGCCGCTGGATTACGAAGTGTTTTCAGTGCAGCGGCTCGGCGGCAGCGCCAGCGAAAAACGCTACGAGCAAGAGTTTCGGCCGTTTTACAGCACCCTGAGCGCGGACGACGGCAACTATGGCGCCTACTTCTCGCTGCGGCGCGAACAGCGCACGCTGTCGGAGCACGCCCGCCGCTACGGCACCCGCACCGGCTACGCCGGTTCGGAAGTGTTCGTGTCGCTGGTGGACGAGCGGCAATCGCCGTGGCACAGCGATCTGAAATACCTCACCGCCGACGTGCTGTGCACCAGCCGCGACCTGCCATTGATGTTGCTGCAGCAGGATCAGGGCAACTTCGTGATGCCCGATTCGATCCCGATCAAGCAGGTCTCACTGCGCAAAGGCCCCACCCCGCCACGCCCGGCGCTGGCCGAAGGGATGATCACCTGGCGGTTGATCAGTCAGCTGCAGCTGAATTACCTCAGCATGATGGACGGCGATCCGGAACAGGGCGCCGCCAGCCTGCGCCAGCTGCTGGGGCTGTACGGCAACCTGAGCGAGCCGGCGATCGCCAAACAGATCCAGGGCGTGCGCCACTGCAACCTGCGGCCGGTCTATCGGCGAGTGCCTGAACCCGGCCCCATCGTATTCGCGCGCGGCATCGCCATCGATCTGACGGTCGATGAGCAGGCGTTCTCCGGCAACAGCCCTTACCTGCTCGGCAGCGTGCTGGAGCGCCTGTTCTCGCGCCTGGTGGCGATGAACACCTTCACCGAGATGACGCTCTCCAGCCAGCAGCGCGGCGAGATCGCCCACTGGCAGGCGCGCATGGGCAAAAGGACGCTGATATGAGCGCGGAGATGATCGCCACCGAACTGGCGCCGCCGCAGATCAACGCGCTGTATCGCCTGCCGGACGACTTCTGGCCGCGGCTGCGCAGCGCGCCTTACAAGCACGATCTGTTTCAGCTGCTGCGCCGCATCGACGCCCAGGGCGGCCAGCCCTACCTGCTGGGGCGCGCGCCGCTGCCGCGCCACGAGATGCTGCGCCTGGGCCAGGAGCCGTCGCTGTCGTTCGCGCCCTCCACGCTGGCGCAGGTGACGCCGCGCGCCAACGGCCCGCTGCACGACGTTTCGATCTTCAGTTTCGGCCTGTTCGGCCCCAACGGGCCGCTGCCGCTGCACCTGACCGAATACGTGCGCGAACGGGTATACCACCATCAGGACACCACCCTGCTGGCGTTCACCAACCTGTTCCATCACCGCCTGACGCTGCTGTTTTATCGCGCCTGGGCCGACGCACAGCCGACGGTATCGCTGGATCGCCCGGACAACCGGCGCTTCGACGAGTACCTGTCGAGCCTGATCGGCATCGGCCAGCCGGCGCAGCAGGAGCGCGACAGCATCAACGCCCACGCCAAGCATTTTATGGCCGGTCATCTGATTCGCCACAGCCGCGATCCGGAAGGCCTGAGCAAAATTTTGCAGCAGTATTTCAAGGTGCCGGTGCGCATCGTCGAAAACGTGCCGCACTGGCTGCGGGTGGAGCCGCGCGAGCAGGCGCGGCTCAAGGCCGGGCGCGGTGCGCCGCGGCTCGGCGAGTCGGCCTTTCTCGGCATCGCGGTGCGCGATATTCAGCACAAATTCCGCATCGAGCTGGGGCCGATGCCGCAGCAGGACTATGACCGTTTCTTGCCGGGCGCAGACCTGTGCCGGCAACTGCGCGACTGGGTGCGCCAATATCTGGGCATCGAGTTCGTCTGGGAAGTGCGCCTGATCCTGGCGAAGGAACAGGCGCACGGAACTCAGCTCGGCGGCGCGCAGCGATTGGGCCTGAGCAGTTGGCTGGCCAACCATCGGCGACAGCGCGATCTCGACGATCTGATCTTCAGCCCTGAACCGCTGGAAAATCCGTTCTGACCCTATTTCGGCCGACGCCCCGTGGCGTCAGGCCACCCTGAGACCTGAGGAAAACCATGTCTGAAATCAGCCGCTCGGTATTATTTGGCAAACTGGATAGCCTGTTATTCACCTCTCTGGAAAGTGCGACGGCGTTTTGCAAGCTGCGCGGTAACCCCTACGTCGAATTGGCGCACTGGCTGCATCAGCTGATGCAATCGCCGGACGGCGATCTGCAGCAGATCGTTCGCCACTTCGCGTTGGACGAGGCGCAGCTGGCGCGCGACATCGTCGAGGCGCTCGATCGCCTGCCGCGCGGCGCCAGCGCCATCTCCGATCTGTCCGAGCACATCGACAGCGCGGTAGAGCGCGCCTGGGTCTATGGCTCATTGAAATTCGGCGCGTCGCGCATCCGCGGCGGCCACCTGCTGCTCGGCATTCTGAAAACCTACAGCCTGCGCCATCTGCTGAAGGCCATTTCCCCGCAGTTCGAGCGCATCAACGCCGATCTGTTGATGGAGCAGTTCGCCGCCATTACCGCTCACTCGGCGGAAAACGCCCAGGATGCGCCGGCGGAAAGCCGCGCCGAGAACGCCTCCGGCGCGGCGCGCAGCGGTGAAAGCGTGCTGGCGCAGTATGCCCAGGATCTGACCGCCAGAGCGCGCGACGGCGAGATCGACCCGGTGGCCGGCCGCGATGAGGAGATCCGGCAAATCATCGATATCCTGATGCGCCGCCGCCAGAACAACCCGCTGCTGACCGGCGAGGCCGGCGTCGGCAAAACCGCGGTGGTGGAAGGCCTGGCGCTGCGCATCGTGGCCGGCGACGTGCCGCCGCAGCTGCGCGACGTGAAGCTGTGCCTGCTGGACATCGGCATGCTGCAGGCCGGCGCCGGCGTTAAGGGCGAGTTTGAAAAACGGCTGCAGGCGGTGATCGACGAAGTGCAGTCCAGCCCGACGCCAATCATCCTATTTATCGACGAAATTCACACCCTGATCGGCGCCGGCGGCGCCCAGGGCACCGGCGACGCGGCCAACCTGCTGAAACCGGCGCTGGCGCGTGGCCAACTGCGCACCATTGGCGCCACCACCTGGTCGGAATACAAGAAATACATCGAGAAAGACCCGGCGCTCACCCGCCGTTTCCAGGTGGTGCAGGTACACGAACCGAGCGAAGACAAAGCGCTGTTGATGCTGCGCAGCACCGTCAGCCCGCTGGAGCAACACCACCGCGTGCTGCTGCTGGATGAAGCGGTGGACGCCGCGGTGCGGCTGTCCCATCGCTATATTCCAGCCCGCCAGTTGCCGGACAAGGCGGTAGCGCTGCTGGATACCGCCTGTGCGCGCGTGGCGGTCAGCCAACACGCCGAGCCCGCCCAGGTCGAAGACTGCCGCCACCGCATCGATGCGCTGCAGATCGAATTGGATATCGCCCGCCGCGAAGCCAAGGTCGGCATTGGCGATCCCCTGCGCCCGCAGGAGATTGAAACCCAGCTGACCGCGCTGCGCCAGGAGTTGGAACAGTTGACCGACCGCTGGCAGCAGGAGCTGGCGCTGATCCAAGAGATCATCACGCTGCGCGCGCAGTTGCACCAGCAGGAAGCGGAGCCTGCCGGCGAAGAAACGGAGGCAGCCCCTGACGCCGACGCGCTGCGCACCCAGCTGGGCGAACTGCAGCAGCAGCTGAGCGCGCTGCAGGGCGAAGCGCCGCTGATCTTCGCCGCCGTCGACGCCAACATCGTGGCGGCGGTGGTGGCCGACTGGACCGGCATCCCGCTGGGCCGCATGGTGAAAAACGAGATTGAAGCGGTGCTGCAGCTCTCCGACACCCTGAATCAGCGCGTCATCGGCCAACGCCATGCGCTGGATCTGATCGCCCGTCGGGTGCGCACTTCGCGGGCGCGGCTGGACGATCCGAACAAGCCGGTCGGGGTGTTCCTGCTGGCCGGGCCATCCGGCGTCGGCAAGACCGAAACCGCGCTGGCGCTGGCGGAAACCCTGTACGGCGGCGAGCAGAACGTCATCACCATCAACATGAGCGAATTCCAGGAGTCGCACACCGTTTCGACGCTGAAAGGCGCGCCCCCCGGCTATGTCGGCTACGGCGAAGGCGGCGTGCTGACCGAGGCGGTGCGCCGCCGTCCATACAGCGTGGTGCTGTTGGACGAGATCGAGAAGGCGCACCCGGACGTGCATGAAATCTTCTTCCAGGTGTTCGACAAGGGCTGGATGGAGGACGGCGAAGGCCGCCATATCGATTTCCGCAACACCATCATCATCCTGACCTCCAACGTCGGCACCGATCTGATCGCCGGGCTGTGCAGCGATCCGGAGCTGCTGCCGGAGCCGGAGGCGCTGAGCGGCGCGCTGCGCCAGCCGCTGCTGTCGGTGTTTCCGGCCGCCTTGCTCGGCCGTCTGCTGGTGGTGCCGTATTACCCGCTGACCGACGCCACGCTGGGCAACATCGTGCGCCTGCAGCTGGGCCGCATCCAGCGTCGCCTGGCGGAGAATCACGACATCGTCTGCACCTTCGACGACGCGGTCATCGAGCAGATCGTCAGCCGCTGCACCGAAGTGGAGTCCGGCGGCCGCATGGTCGACGCCATCCTGACCAACACCCTGCTGCCGCAGATCAGCCACACCCTGCTGACCGGCAGCGCCAACGACCAGCGCTATCGCCAGCTGCACATCGCGCTGCAGAACCACGAATTCATTTGTCAATTTCAGGCATAACGCCGCGGCCGCCGAGACGGCGGCCCTTTGAATACAGAGAGTCATCACTATGTCGGGAACCGGGATAACCAAACCGAATTCGAACAGCCTGCCGAGCGGCTATCGATTCAACGAATTCGAGATCCAGGAAGCGATCGGCGAAGGCGGCTTCGGCATCGTCTACCGCGCCTACGATCACCAACTGGAACGCACCATCGCCATCAAGGAGTACATGCCGACCTCGCTGGCGAAACGCAACGACGATCTCAGCATCGGGCTGCGCGGCGAGCGCTTCGGCAAAACCTTCCAGGCCGGGCTGAACAGCTTTATTCAGGAGGCGCGTCTGCTGGCGCGCTTCTCGCATCCCGGCCTGCTGCACGTGTTGCGCTTCTGGGAAGAGAACGGCACCGCCTACATGGGCACCCAGTTTTACAGCGGCACCACGCTGAAAAACCTGCAGGCGCAGCAGCCGGAGAAAATCGACGAGGCGTGGATCCGGCGGCTGCTGCCGCCGCTGTTCAGCGCCATCAACACCATCCATCAGGAAGGCTATCTGCACCGCGACATTTCGCTGGATAACATCCAGATCCAGGAGAGCCAGCTGCCGGTGCTGCTGGACTTTGGATCGGCGCGCAAAGAGATCGGCAACCTGTCGGACGAAACGGAAATCATGCTCAAACCGGGCTTCGCGCCGATCGAGCAGTACACCGAGAACAGCGACGGCGAACAGGGGCCGTGGACCGATATCTATGCGCTGGGCGCCGTGCTGCACACGCTGATCGTCGGTTCGCCGCCGCCGGTCAGCGTGGTGCGCAGCATCGAAGACAGCTACCAGCCGCTGGCCGAGCGCCGCCCCGCCGGCTACTCGCCGGAGCTGTTGCGCACCGTCGATCGCGCGCTGGCGCTGAAGCCGGAAGACCGCCCGCAGACCATCGATGAAATGGCCGAGCTGTTGCATCTGCCGATCGCCGATGAAAACGAAATCATCAGCACCCCGGCCGCCGCGCCGGAGAACTTGTTGGTCGCCGCCAACCCGGCCGCCGCTGCGGCCGCCGCCGGCGCCGTTACCGCGCGCGGCACCCAATTCTCGCGCCCGATGATGGCCGGCGCAGGCGTCGCGGCGCTGCTGGTGATCGGCGCCGTCGCCTGGCTGAGCGGCGGCAAGGACGACGCCCAGGCCGTCGCCCAAAACACCGTGGCGTCACCGGCGCAGAAAACCCTGACGGAGCAGCCGAGCGCGCCGCAAGCCGCGCAGCCTGCCGCGGCGGAACCTGAAAAAGCGGCGCCGCCACCGCAGCCGGTGGCGCTGGTGTACTTCAAACTGCAACCGGGTGAGCAGGTCAGCCTCGACGGCAAACCGCAGCAGGTCACTGCGGGCGAAAATGGCTTTGCCAGCCTGAACCTGGCGCCGGGCCGTTATCAGTTGGAGATCCGCCACAACGATCGGCTGCGCCGCCAACAGCTCAGCATCGACACCGCCGGAACCTGGCTGGTCAACCCGGCCACCGCCGGTTAATCCCGTTCTTAAACGCCGCCGCGGCGGGGTTTTCCCTATTTCATGAGACTGGCGCACCACTGCCCATCCTCATTGGCCGCACGGCAAAGCCGCTGCAACGCCGGAGTATGCAGGGCATGACGTCAATCACAGAGGACGTTCTCATGTTGGATCGCATTATTGCGCACACGCCGCTGGGCCAGGAGCAACTGCTGTTCCGCTCGCTGGACGGCATCGAAGCGCTTTCCACTCCTTTCGACTTCTCTATTGAATTGCTGAGCACCGACGCGCGGCTCGATCGCAAAGCGCTGCTCGGCCAACCGCTGACGCTGGAGATCCCGACCCAGGGCTTTCTCGGCGCCCCGCGCTACCTGAACGGCAAGATCACCGCCATCGCCGTCAGCAGCGAAGAGATCGGCGGCACGCGCTACGCGGTGTATAACCTGCACGTGCAGCCGGATCTGTGGCCGATGACCAAAGACCGCAACTTCCGCATCTTCCAGGAACAGACGGTGCCGCAGATCGTCAAGACCCTGCTGGCGGAGCACAACGTGCAGCTGGAAGATCAGCTGACCGGCGACTATCGCCTGTGGGGCTACTGCGTGCAGTACAACGAAAGCAGCTTCAACTTCATCAGCCGCCTGATGGAGCTGGAGGGCATCTATTACTATTTCAAACACGAGATGGGCAAACACACGCTGGTGCTCGGGGATGCGCCCCACCACCACCAGCCCTATCCCGGCTACGAGATGATCCCCTACCACCTGACGCCGTCCGGCGGCAGCACCAGCGAGGAAGGCATCAGCCAGTGGACGTTGTCCGATCGCGTCACGCCGGGCATCTACAGCCTGGACGACTACGATTTTCGCAAACCGAACGCCTGGCTGTTCCAGGCGCGGCAAAACCCGGTCTCCCCCACGCCGGGGCAGATCGACGTTTACGACTGGCCAGGCCGCTACACCGAGCATCAGCAGGGGGAGTTCTACGCCCGCGTGCGCCAGGAGGCCTGGCAGGCCGAGCATCAGCAGATCCGGGGCACCGCCACCGCGTTGGGCATCGCTCCCGGCAGCACCTTTACGTTGTATAACGCCCCGCACGCCGACGACAACCGCGAGTACCTGACGCTGCAGGCCAACTACCATCTGAAAGAGAACCGCTACGCCAGCGGCGACGATCAGAGCAGTGAACACCGCATTGACTTCACCGTGCTGCCGGCGGACGTGCCCTGGCACCCGCCGCAGCAGGCCAGCTGGCCGAAAACCCACGGGCCGCAGACCGCCCGGGTGGTCGGTCCGGCCGGCGAATCGATCTGGACCGATAAATACGGCCGCATCAAGGTGAAATTCCACTGGGATCGCTTCGGACCGAAAGACGACGGCAGCTCCTGCTGGGTGCGTGTCTCCAGCGCCTGGGCTGGCCAGGGCTACGGCGGCGTGCAGATCCCGCGCGTCAACGACGAAGTGGTGGTGGACTTTATCAACGGCGATCCGGATCGGCCGATCGTCACCGGGCGCGTCTATAACGAAGCCAGCATGCCGCCGTGGGCGCTGCCGGCCGCCGCCACCCAGATGGGCTTTATGAGCCGCACCAAGGACGGCACAGCCGACAACGCCAACGCCCTGCGTTTCGAAGACAAGGCCGGCGCCGAACAGGTGTGGATCCAGGCGGAACGCAACATGGACACCCAGGTGAAAAACGATGAAAGCCACACCATCGCTAACGACCACACGCATCTGGTGGGCGGTAACCAGATCAAACGGGTGGTGCTCAATCAGGCGACCGGCGTCAAAGGCGAATCCTCCGCGCTGACCGGCAAAACGCGCAGCGACGCCGTAGTCAACGCCTTTACCCTCGGCTCCGGCGAATCGCTGCGGCTGGAGTGCGGCGAAAGCGTGATCGAGCTACTGGCGAACGGCCAAATCAACATCACCGGCACCAGCTTCAATATCACGGTGAAAGAGGACGGGGAGATCAACACCGGCGGCCAGCTGGATCTCAACCAGCCTGGCGGCGCCGCGCGCACCGCCGCACCGGGTGGCGGCCATCAGGCGGCAATCCAGAGCGCCGTCGATCAGCTGTTCCCGAAATCCTGATGCCGACGCGGCCCTGCGCCGCGTCCTTTCCCCCTGATTACTTGCAAGGACATCCATGGATTACCTTTTCCAGGAAGGCTATTTCACCCTACCCGCCATCGCCTGGCAGGACTGCACGGTCAATATTCTCAAAAACCCGCAAACCGGCGCCTCGCTGGTCATCACCCGCGGCATCATTCCACAAGGTGCCACGCTGGAGGACGAATTCGAGAAGCAGTGGCAAGCACTGCTGCCACAGATCAGCGATTTGCAACAGTCGCCGCGCCGGCGCATCAGCGCCGGGCCGCAGGGCCATCTCAAGGCGATTGAAGTCACCAGTCGCTTTATCCGCGCCGGACACCACCATCATCAGCATCAGTTGACGGTGCAGCCGGACGAGAGCCAGACGTTACTGATCGTCACCTATGCCGCCATGCGCCCCTTCACCCCCGAGGATGACGCTCACTGGCAGCAGGTGAAAGCGTCGCTGGTCTTGACCGAACACAGTGAACGATAGCCATGGCTGAGATCTGGGCAGCAAGAAAGGATGACGAACTGATCCACACCAGCGCGTTGGCGGACATCGCCAGCGCCGTCGCGGAAGTCGCGGTATATGCGGTAGCGACCGCCGCCGTGTCCGCAGCAGCAGCCGCCGCAGCGCCGGCATTGGCAGGGGTGGCGGTGCTCGGCGCAGCGGCGACGGCGGCCTCCGGCTGCGTCGGCGCCGGGCTAATCGTCGGTTTTGCCACCAGCCTGACCGGCGTCGGAGAACATATCAGCAACGGCTGCGACGCCGTGGCCAACTGGCTCTTCCCGCCTTCCGTCTCCGGCGTCATTCTCACGGGCTCCCCCAACGTCTTCACCAACGCCAAACCGGCGGCACGCGCCGCCGGTCGCTTACTCACGCCCGCAGAGATCAAAGCGTTACCGGCGCCACAGCCGCCGCAAAGCTTCTGGGATTATGGCGCCGAGCTGCTGGCCGCCGGCGGTAATATCCTCTCGCAGCTATGGCAGCCCGGTGTCGCCGGCCCCAGCCAGCCCAGCCAACCGCTGGAAGAAGATAAAATCAGCTGCGACAAACACCCGCTTCCGCAATACCTGGCGGAAGGCTCCCGTAAAGTATTTATCAACGGCCAACCGGCCGTACGCAGCAATGACCGTTCAACCTGCGAGGCGAAAGTCTCGACCGACGTCTCCAAAAATGTGCAGATCGGCGGCGGCACGGCGGTGGTACGCGACATCAAGAGCGGCAAGCTGCCGGGTATCGGTTTGGCGCTGACCGTGCTGCCGCTGCTGCTCGGTAATCCGGCCAAGCTGGTTAAGAACCTGCCTTGCATGATCGGCGGCGGTCTGGCGGCGGCGGGCGTTAACGCCCTCGGCGAAGCGATCCACGCCGCCTTTAACCCGGTGCATGCCGCCACCGGCGCCAAGGTATTGAACGGCGAAGAAGATCTGGACCTGTTGCTGCCGGCGCGCTTTCCGCTGGTCTGGCAGCGCAATTACAACAGCCGCAATGGCTATCAGGGACTGTTTGGCCACGGCTGGCGCACGCCTTTTGAAATTTGGGTCGATCTTAACGACCGGGACGGCGTCGTTGAGTGTTGCCTGCATGATGAAACCGGTCGTGAGCTACGCTTCCCGCTGCCTGAGGTGAACCAGCCGAGCTTCAGCGCCGGTGAAGGGCTGATGTTCCGCCGCGGTGAAGCGGGACAGCTGCTGATCGCCGACACCGACGGCAGCGTCTGGCGCCTGTTCGTGCCGCTGCCGCAGAACCCTTCCCGCCTGCGGCTAGTGTCGTTGAGCGATGAGTACGATAACGCGCTGCTGCTGAACTACGACGAACGACAGCGCCTGAGCAGTATCACCGATAGCGCCGGCGCCATGACATTGCGGCTGGAATACGGCGATCCGCGCTTCGACGATCGCGTCACCGCCTTGCGGCATAACGACGAAGCACGCGTACGCTACCGTTATGACGACGGCGGCGATCTGCATCAGGTGATCGACGCCGGCGGCTTGGTCACGCGTGAATTTCACTATAACGCCCAACATCTGTTGACCCGCCACCAACAGGCCGGTGGGCCCAGCTTCGAGTATCGCTGGGCGATGTTCGACGACTGGCGCGTGGTGGAACACCGCGACAGCGCCGGCGGCGGCTGCACAATCGACTACGATTTGGCCACCGGGTTAACGACGGTCACCGAGTATGACGGCTTGCGGCACCAGCACCGCTGGAACGCCCAACGGCTGATCGTCGAATATACCGACGAGCGTGGTGAGGTCTGGCATTATCAATGGAATGACGAAGACATGCTGATCGCCACGCGCGATCCGCTCGGCCACGGCTGGCATTTCCGCTACGATGAAGCCGGCAATCTGGTCGAGGAAGAGGACCCGCTCGGCCATATTCGCCTCACCGGTTGGCTACCGCAGCGCGCGCTGCCGATCAGCGTCAAGGAGCCCAACGGCGCCACACAGCATTTCTACTACGACGAGCGCCATGCCTTGATTGCCGAGATCGATGCGCTCGGCCATACCCAGCGCTACCTGCGCGATGGCTATGGCCAGGTGGTGCAAGCCGTCGACGCCAACGGCGGCATCAGCCATTTCGCTTATGATGAGCACGGGCAATTATTGCGCGCCCGCGATTG
This sequence comes from Serratia sp. JKS296, assembly GCF_900215445.1. Taxonomy (NCBI): domain Bacteria; kingdom Pseudomonadati; phylum Pseudomonadota; class Gammaproteobacteria; order Enterobacterales; family Yersiniaceae; genus Serratia; species Serratia sp. JKS296. The sequence goes on along the minus strand of NZ_OCMX01000001.1, from coordinate 1,899,679 downwards.
CTCCGGCAAACAAACCCTCTACAAATATACGGCTCAAGGCTGGCTCAGCGAGGTAACCGACGCCGCCGGCGAACGCGTTCATTACCGCTACGATGCCGCCGGTCGCCTGACACAGCTGCAGCGCGCCGAGGGCTGGCAAGAGACGCTGAGCTGGAACGCGCAGGGCCAGTTGGATCGCTATCAGGGGGCCAATGGGCGCCTGACGCATTATCGCTATGACGCAGCCGGCCGCCTGCTGGCCACGCGCAATCCGCTCGATGGCGAGGTGGTGCGCCACTACGACGCCCGCGGCAGATTAACGGCGCTGCGCAACGAGAATGCCGAAAGCTACCTGTTCCATTGGACGGCCTGCAACTTGTTGCAGGAAGAAATCGGATTGGACGGCGTCAGCACCCGTTATCGTTACGACGAATGCCGCCGGGTCGTCGAGCGCCGCTTCGCCGCCAATACCTCCGCCTCCTTCTCGCACTATTTCAGCCATGACGCCGCCGGCCAACTGGTGAGCAAACAAACGCCCGATGGAGAAACCCGCTACCGCTACAGCCCGATCGGCCAACTGCTGCATGCCGCCAGTGACCGCGGCAACGCATGGCATGACGAGCCGACAACGGCTCAGAGCGAGGTCAGTTTTGACTATGACTTGCTGGGGCGGGTAACCCGTGAACAAGGTGCCAACGGTACGCTGCGCTATGATTACGATCCGATGGGTAACCGCACGCAAACCACATTGCCCGACGGACGCGCGCTGCGCGCGCTGTACTATGGCAGCGGCCACCTGCTGCAGCTGGCGCTGGACGATATCACCCTCAGCGAGTTCGAACGCGACAATCTGCACCGCGAGCTGAGCCGTACGCAGGGTCGCCTGACCAGCCGAGTGCATTATGACCGGCTGGGGCGCAAAGACCGGCGGGAGATCTTCAATGACAACCGCCAGCGCCCGGCGCCGGCCAGCAGCTCGCGCCAATGGACCTACGACTATCAAAACAACCTGACGCGCGAAGAACACAACGCCAACCCGTTCTCCTACCAGCGTTATCAGTACGATGCCTCCGGTCGATTGCTGAACCGGGACGGCACGCTGCCGGATACCGAGCGCTACCGGTACGATCCGGCATCCAACCTGCTGGATGAGGGGCAATTCCGCCAGCGGCACAACCGCGTACTGCATTATCAGGGCGTTGATTATCGGTACGATGTCTTTGGCCGCACGGTGGAAAAACGCAAAGGCCACTACCGTTGGCAATATCTCTACGACGCCGATCATCGCCTCTGCGAGGTGGTGCGCTACAGCCAGCATCGCAGCGAAGCACAGCAGCATGTGCAGTTCCACTATGATCCGCTCGGGCGGCGCACGCAAAAGCGGGTGTGGCAGCAAAGTCAGGATCTGCGCCAACCGGCCGGCAAATGCCAAACCACCACGTTTTTGTGGGAAGGTTTCCGGCTGCTGCAGGAAACTCGCGACGGCATGCCCCTCACCTATGTCTATGCCGATCAGGGCAGCTATGAACCTTTGGCGCGCATCGACGGCCACGCGCCGGCCCAAGTATTTTACTTCCACACGGCGCCGAACGGCGAACCGGAAAGCCTGACCGACAGCGACGGAACGCTACGCTGGCAGAGCCACAGCAGCGCCTGGGGCCGCATAAAGTATGAGGAAAATCAGCAAGATCTGGATTACTCCCAAAACCTGCGCCTGCAGGGTCAATACCTGGATCGGGAAACGGGATTGCACTACAATTTGTTCCGCTATTACGATCCGGATATCGGCAGATTTACCCAGCACGATCCGATAGGTTTGGCCGGTGGGATCAACCTGTACCAATACGCGCCGAACCCGCTGGGTTGGGTGGATCCGTTGGGGTTGAGTTGCGGCAATTCCTGGAATAATTTTCAATCGAAGTCGAAAGGTGTTTTTGCATCCAGAAGCCAGGCATCTAAAGCTTATAATCTGTGGAAAAAACAAGATTGGGCGGCCTTAGAAAAATTCATGGGGCATGGCTCATGGCCTCCCAATAGAGGTTTTGTACAAGCAACGCCTACTACTCTTATGCCTGGAGCAAAAATTGATAGATACGGTGGCTGGACAAATAATGGCGTATTCAACGACCGAGGTACCTTTGTCTCTCCTGCTGGAGCCTCTTTTGGCAGCCGGGCATTACCGTTAGATACACTGGAAAAACCGTATCGAGTATATGAGGTGGTTAAACCAATCCAAGCAGATATGGGGCCTGCTATACCGTGGTTTAACCAAGCTGGTGGAGGAACACAATTTGAACTGTCCAAATCCATCAGTCAACTTCTTGCAGAAGGCCGAATCCGGCCAATTTGAGGAATTATGAGCGAAAAATACGTTAGCGTGAAGAAAGATAAGCAACTGTTTGATGGTAACGAAGAGCAGTTTCACTTATTTAAAAAAGAAGTATCCATCCCTAACTCTAACGAAAAAGTACTTTATGATAACAGCTCTGCGATACCCATATGGGATATAGATGAAAACATCAGGAAGGCGATCGCAGAAAAAATAAGCGGAATAAAAGTCATAGAGTATCCATATGACCCAATACCTTCATATAAAAATGAAAATCTGGATATCTATGTTCAACCAGTAGAGTCGGACATGCACAAAAAAAGAATAACAATAATCACGGCGACGGGTGAATCACAACCAGCAAGATATAAGATAAAGTTGCTGGGTTTCATTTTTCACTAGCACTCTATTAAGTTCGCTTACTGCAAACAATAGATTTTATAAAAAACCTTAAACATACATTCCATGATATAGACATGGAATAATTATTCTTATGACCTTTCCACTTTTAAATGAGTCTTTAAATACCCCATCAAAAGGCTCCCAAAGAGCCTTTTGATACGCTACCGCGCCGTTAGCCCCTTCACCACTTCTTCACCGTCTGGTAAATCTCGAGGTCGAAATAGCCGTCGGCCTCGCAGTCGTTTAGATAGTGTTCGTAGCTCACCCCCTCAACCGGCTGGTAGCCGCTGGCCGGCAGCAGCTTCTGATAGAACTCGCCCCACACCCGCTCGAAATCGCCATCGCTGATGCGCACGTGGTAGACCGCGTACTGCCCGGCGGGCAGCGTCTGCACGGTAACGCCCTCGCTGCCCGCCGGCAGCGCGAAATCGTCCGCCACGCTCATCACCACGTCGGCGCGCAGCTTTTCCGGCGCCACTTCCGCCGGATCGTCCCAATACAGCACCAGCCATTTGCCAAACGGCACGCCGTGGCGCTGCAGCCATGCCAGCAGTTGCTGCGAGCCCTGCGGGATCGTCTGCGGATACGGCCCCACGACTCTGACACCCACCACCCTCTCCGCCGCCTTATCGATAATCCTCACGCTCATCGCCCTTATCCTCTTTCGTTATCTCAGGCGCCGATTTCGGTGCGCACATCCAGCAGCTCGGGGAAAAAGGTCAGATCCAACGCCTTTTTCAGGAAGCTGACGCCGCTGGAACCGCCGGTGCCCGACTTAAAGCCGATGATCCGCTCCACCGTTTTCATATGGCGGAAACGCCACAGGTGAAAACTCTCTTCGATATCCACCAGCTTCTCCGCCATTTCATAGGCTTCCCAGTAGGTCTGCGGGTTGTCGTAGATCACTTTAAACGCCGGCAGCAGATCCGGGTTGCGCTGGTAGGGCTGCGTCCAGTCGCGCTTGAGGCACTCCTGCGGGATCGGCAGGCCGTGGCGCGCCAGGTACAGCAAGTATTCGTCGTACAGGCTCGGCGCTTCGAGGATCGCCTTCAGCGCGGCGTGCTTTTCCGCGTCGTTGCTGAACACCGCCAGCATCGCCGCATTCTTGTTGCCGAGCAGGAACTCGATCGACCGGTATTGGTGCGACTGGAAGCCCGATGAGCTGCCCAGCACGTCGCGAAACTCGACGTACTCCGACGGCGTCAGCGTTTCCAGCACCGCCCACTGCTCGAACAGCAGCCGCTGGATCTGTTTGACGCGCGCGAGGATTTTGAAACAGTGGCTGAGTTTGTCCTGCTGCACCAGCCGCAACGCCGCCTGCAGCTCGTGCAGCATCAGCTTCATCCACAGTTCGGAGGTTTGGTGCTGTATCACGAACAGCATTTCGTCATGATGCGGCGGGTTGGAGAGCGGGTGCTGGCAGTCCAGCAGCGAGTCCAGGCACAGGTAGTCGCCATAGCTCATGCGTTTGGAAAAATCGGTAACAATCGCGCTTTCTAAGTCCCGTTTGTTCATCTGTGATCTCCGTTGCGCCCAGCGCCCCATCGGCCTGGAACGTGCCGCAAAGAGAAAACAATAGTACAGAACCCGCCGCCCCGAAGGACGATAAACGAGAGGTGCTTCGCAGATCTCACTCATCTGCGTTAACACATGCCCCCTGCCCCTTTGTTGTTTAGTAAACAACACGGCTGCCGCCTGACGACTCTCACAAATGCGCAATCCCATGCGCGCAGCGCCCCGGTTGCGGCTTGCCTGCGGCCGGCTTCCCTTATAGATTGCAGGCTAACGGCAGGCAGCAAGGTATCGGCAAATGGCAAATATTCGTGATGTGGCGCGGTTGGCCGGCGTGTCCATCAGCAGCGTGTCGAACCTGCTGAACAATCGCAGCCACCAGATGAGCGCGCAGACCCGTGAGCGCATCGAACGGGCGATGGAAACCCTGGGATACCGGCCGGCCCGAGCGGCGGCGCCCGCGCCGCAGGCGAAGATCATCGGCCTGCTGCTGCCGTCGATCGTCAACCCGAGCTTTTCGGCGCTGGCGCATGCGGTCGACGGCGCGGCGCGGGCTCACCGTTACCGCGTCTTGCTCGGCAACGCCTACCGACAGGAACAGGAAGAAGCCGCGTTTATCGACGATATGTTCCTGCACGGCGTGCGCGGCATCATCGTGGCGGCGAGCGACATTCGCCAGACTCATTTTGTTCGGGCCGCCGAGCGAGGCATGAAGATTGTCAGCTACGACAGCCCGTTCGCCGAGCCGATGGCCACCGATACCCGGTTGTTCGACAGCGTGTCGATGGACAATATCGCCGCCGGGCGCCTGGCCGCGCAGCACCTGCTCGAGCGCGGCTGCCGACACATCGTGTTCGCCACCGAAGCGACGCTGACCGTCGGGCGCAGCCACAAGATCGACGGTTTTCTGAGCGCGCTGGGGCACAGTCTAAGCGAACGCCAACGGGTGATCGAAGGCAAAGCCACCAGCGCCTACGGCGACACGGAAATGTTCGAATTGGGGCTGACGCTGGCGCCGCGCGTTCTCGCGTTGGCGCCGCGCCCGGACGGCATCGTGGCGATTAACGATGCGTTGGGCATCGGCCTGATGGTGGGCCTGCGCGCCGCCGGCGTCCAGGTGCCCGCAGACATCTCGGTGATCGGCATCGACAATATCGCGCTGGCCGGCCTGGCCGAACCGGGGTTGACGTCGATTGGCCCGCCGCTGGCGGAGATGGCGCAGCTGATGGTCGAACGCCTGATCGGCCGCATCAACAATGATTCGAAACCGCCCGGCGAGTTTCTCTTTCCGCCGACGGTCATCAGCCGGCGCTCGGTCAAAGCCGCCGGTTAATACGGTAAAAACGACTTTCCCAGACGATGCGCAGTCGGCATCGTCCGGATCGCCACAGCTAAAAGCAGAAAAAATAGAATCGTCGCAATAAATAAACGGCGCGACGCTTTTATGCACGCAACGTTGTTATTCAGCTCTCCGCTCATGGCTTTGGGCCGGGACGCTATTATTCCGATTAACCACATGGGAAAAACCATGATGAAAAAAACAATGCCAAAGGATATTGAACGCAGCGCCATCAGGAAATTGACGCTGCATATTGTGCCCCTCATGATATTGTTGTATTTCCTGGCCTTTCTCGACCGCAACAATATGGCCTACGCCGCCAAAGCGCTGGAAGATAATCTGGGATTGACCGCCTCGGCTTTCGGCTTCGCCTCCGGAATTTTCTTTATCGGCTATTTCCTGTTTGAAATACCCAGCAACGCCGGCACCATTAAATTTGGCCCGCGCATCTGGTTCGCCAGAATATTAATTTCCTGGGGCATCTTCGCGACCCTGCTCGGTTTTGTGCGCACGCCGCTGGAGCTGTATATTTGCCGTTTTATGCTGGGCGTGTGCGAAGCCGGTTTCTTTCCCTCGGTGGTGTATTACTTCACGGTCTTCTTCCCGGAAAAGTACCGCACTAAAATTCTCGGCATGTTTATCATCGTCCAGCCGCTGTCCAACGCCGTCGGCTCGCCGATTTCCGGCTTTATTCTCAATATTCAGCATGACTGGTTCGGATTCGCCCCCTGGCAGTTGCTGTTCATCCTCGAAGGGTTGCCGCCGATCGTCATCGGCCTGCTGATCCCGTTCCTGATCAAGAACTCGCCCAAAGATGTCGGCTATCTGAACGTGGAGGAAAAGGCCTGGCTGATGAGCAACGCCGGCCGCTCCAAATCCGGCTCTAAAATCACGCTGGCCGACTTCCTGAAAGGGATTAAAAACAAGAAATACCTGCTCTACGCGCTGCTCAACTTCGGCATGGTGTGCGGCATTTACGGCTTCGGCACCTGGCTGCCGTCGATCATCAGCGCCCTCTCCGGCGGCGATATCTTCCGCGTCAGCCTGCTGGCGCTCATTCCCTACGGCCTGGCTGCGCTGTTGGTGTATCCGTGGAGCCTGTGGGCCAGCAAAACCAAAAAACTCGGCGTGTTTGCCGGCCTCAGCATGGTGGTCGCCGCCATCGGCCTGATGGGGGCGGTGACGTTTTTTAAATACGACCCGCTCGTCGCGCTGTCGTTCCTGTGCATCGCCGCCATCGGCATCTACACCGCCGTGCCGCCGTTTTTATCCATGCCCGCCAATATCTCCACCGGCGCGGCCGCGGCCGCCGGGCTGGCGGTGGTCAGCTGCATCGGCAATATCGGCGGTTTCGTCGCCCCCTATGCGGTGGGCGTGCTGAACGATCTGACCGGCAGCAGCGCGCCGGGGCTGTTTTTCCTGGCCTCGTGCCTGCTGGCCACCGGGCTGATCTGCATTTTCTACTGCGCCAAACAGCGTGAAGGCGTCATCAATTCTTAACGAACCAATAAGGAGTCAATCATGGGCGATCTTGCGGGCAAAAAGGTCTTTATCACCGGGGCGGAACAGGGCATCGGCCGCGCCACCGCAGAGCGGCTGATCAAGGCCGGTTGCGACATCTATTTTCACTACCACAGCGACGAAAGCGGCCCCAAAGCGCTGGTGGCGCTGGCCCATTCATTGGGGCAAAAGGCCGCCTACGGCTACGCCGATCTCATCGATACCGACGAAACGCAGCGCTGCGTCTCGGCCGGCGCCGAGTTTCTCGGCGGCATCGATATCCTGATCAATAACGTCGGCGGCATCGTCGGGCGCAAATGGCTGGGCGAGATCGACCGCGCCTTCTGGCAAACCGTGATCGACGTGAACATGACCACCATGCTGAACGTCACCCAGAGCGCGCTGCCGCATCTGAAAGCGGCGCCGGACGGCGCCAGCATCGTTAACCTGGCCTCACAGGCGGGCCGCGCCGGCGGGCACGCCGGCTCGCTGGTCTATTCCGCCACCAAGGGCGCGGTACTCACCTGGACGCGCTCGCTGGCGGCGGAGCTGGGCGAGCACGGCATCCGGGTGAATGCGGTCGCGCCCGGCCTGATCCTCGGCACCCGTTTCCACAATCGCCACACTACCCAGGCATCGGCGGAGGAAACCGTTCGCGCCATCCCGCTGGGCCGCGCAGGCGCACCGGACGACGTGGCGCGCGCCATCGCCTTCCTGGCGGCGGAATACGACGGCTTCATCTCCGGCGCGACTCTCGACATCAACGGCGGCATCTACCGCATGTAATTCAGCTGCGGGCGGCGCGCTTGCCGCCCGCCCATTCAGGAATCGCTTTATGATCAAATCCGCCATCACTCACCCGCCGCTGCTTGCCGCGCTGGCGCAATGCGGGCATAAAACCCAGGTGTTGATCGCCGACGGCAACTACGCCTGCGTGACCCACGCGCCGAAAGACGCCACCGTGGTCTATCTGAACCTGGCGCCCGGCACGCTCGCCGCCCCGCCGATCCTGGAAAAACTGCTGGCCTGCATCAACGTGGAAAGCGCGGCGCTGATGGCCTGCCCGCCGGACTTCACCAACACCATCGAAGCCGAATACCGGCAGCTGCTGCCAGAGCATTGCCCGATAGAATACCTGCCGCGCGAGGCATTTTACGCCGCGGTCAAATCGGATCGGACGCTGCTGGTGATCGCCTCCGGCGAACAACGCCGTTTCGCCAACCTGCTGCTGACGGTGGCGCCGGTGGTGTGAAAGAGGTAGAGGGTGTGAGGGATAAAATGAGGGGGCCAGCCCCCTCATGCCGTTACAGGTCAGCGACCCACTTCTCCAGCTCCCCCGCACGTTCCGCATCGATATAGCTGGTGGCCCAGCCAAACAGGTAAGCGAAGGCGAAAATGCCCACCGTCGACGACACCAGCGTCGGCGCGAAAAACGCGGCGATAGCGGAAAGCGTATACCCTGCGCCGATCGACAACCCGAGCGCTTCGAGCTGGTTGCGGAACGCTTTCCAGTTGCCGGTAGAGAAACCTTCAATCGCGGCGTTTACCAGATCCGCGCCCTTGATCGCCCAGTCCACCCCGGTGAAGACCTTGCCCAATACCCGCGCATTGCGGGCATACTGTTCCGCATCGATCATTTTCAGCCAGGCGACAATCGCCGCTTTGTCCTGCGCCTTGAGCTTTTTGTTCAGGCCCTTCGTCAATTGCTCGTAGGTTTTCTCCGCATCTTGCACGTTGCGGATATATTTTCCTTGAATTCCCGCCTCCAAATCCTTGGCGAGTTTGGCGTATTTCGCGCCGATCTTTTCCGCGATATCTTTATTGATACCTGCGGCCAGGCTGACGCCATCCTTGATGGCTTTTAATTCCGCATTTTGATATTCGACGAACTCCTTAACGATCGTTTTTACCGAGCCGGGCGATTTTACCGGCTTGCCGTTGGCATATTTCACCTCCATGGCATTCAGGTTATCCCCTCTCACCACGGCGATAAACGCGGGCCGGTTCTTATTGGCCTTATAGTAGAGGTTGTAGGTCGCCACTCCGTCTTGCTTTTCCACCTTCAAATGATGAAAACCGTAGTAACTCCCGGTCGTGCGGGTCGTCGAGAATTCGCCGGTTTTGCCGTTGCCATGCCAGCCGCTGACGGGCCGATCGCGATGCGAGTCTGTCACGAAACTGCCTAAGGAAGAGGCGCCGATCTGCCCGGCATTCAGGCCATTGTTGCCGCCTTTGCCAGGGGGTGAGGGCTTGCGCGCATGGCCGGTTTCGATATCCCCGATCGCCACTGTCACCCCCTTGGCGTTGACCCCCATCACCAGCCCCCCCAGGCCAATGTGCTTCGCCTGATCGGCCGTCAAACCGGTGGCGGAAAGGCTCAGCGTGCCGGATGGGCTGACGCTTTCAATATGCAATTTCGCATCCGGGTTAATTCTGCGCGCCGCCTTGATCACCGCCTCCAGTTTCATGCGCAGCGCCGGATCGTTTTGGATCGCCGCTATCTGTTGCTGTTCCGGGCTGTTGCCAACGCCGGCGCCGCCGCGATCGCGATCGCCGGAATGGCCTTTATCGCCGCCCCCCGGCTCAGGGCCCGTACCGCGTTCAGAACTCCAGTTAGTTCCATCTCCTTTACCACCATAATTAAATCCAGGCATATGCTTTCATCCTTATTTCGTTTTATTTTTAAGATGCCGATATTCTCGTTTAACGCGGATTGACACGCGCATTATCCCTATCGGCAAACCGTTTTTAGCTGCCCGTCATTTATAAAAAACCGCAGAAATAAGGACAACGGATGGCGGCTGTCTGGTCGGTGAAACAAATAGGATCGCGTCTGCATAACCTGAATATATCGCCGCGGGTCACGCCTGGATGGCTGCGACCTGTTCAGAAGTCATTGGCACATGCCGTGAATTGCAATTACAATCATCGCACTTGCAACTTAAAGGGAATGCTCCGCATGTCGCCTCAACGTATAACAATGCCTGCCGCCTCCGCCAGGACCAGAACTCTGGCCGAAGCCTGTATCCGCAAGATGGCCTCCGTCAGCCAGAACGCCGGCGCGTCGCTTCCCTCTTCCACCGCCTGGACGGCGGAAGCCTTGAGCGAACTCAACGCCAGCGGCGACATCTGGCTTATCGACGGCAGAAGGCGCGCCGAGCCGCCGAGTTCCCGCTACGCCACCGCCTGGCCGCTCTGGTTTGGCCATCAATCAGAGCGTTATGAGAAGCCGTTGTTTTACTGCGTCAACACGCCCTCGGTGGACATGCTCCGCGGGCTTGAGCCGGAAACCAATCGCAAGGGGATTTTCATCAGCGATGCAGATACCGGCAGTGCCGATTTGCCGAAAGGCGTTCAGGCCTGGTTCCCGCTTCAGCTCACGGCCATGCCGGGCTGGTTGCCTTTCGATCCGGCCAATGTAAGAGAAACCGGCGCGATACTCCATCACGCCCTGCGCGCGCTCTATCTGGAGGGAACGAGGAAGATGGTGTATCTCGCGACCAACGCAGACAATGGCCCCCTCTCTTCAGGGGAGCCGTTTGTCGCAGAACAGGCGTTCAAGGGGATGTATCGTGTCGCGGCGGCGGCGGACTCGCCGTTGCAGGTTCGCCTGTGCGGCGCCGGCCGTGCGCTCGCCCGCGTTCAGCAGGCGGCTGAGGTGTTGAAAAATTGGGGTATCGCGGCCGAAATCTGGAGCTGCCCCAGCTACACGCGGTTGGCGCAGGACGCCGAACTCGCCGACATGCAGCGCCAGGACAGCGGCGGCGAATGCCATCTGAAAACGTGTCTGGGCGCCGGGAATGCCCCCGTCGTCGCCGTCACCGACTATTCGCATCTGCTCGCCAACCAGCTCAAGCGGTTCATTCCCGCACGCTTTGCCGCGGTGGGTTCGGATTCTCGCACCCGGGGCGAAATTCACTATCCGCAGGCGGAATGGATTGCGCTCTGCGCCCTCAAACTGCTGGCCGACGAGCAGAAAATCCCTTCGGCGCTGATCGCCGATGCGCTGCGCGTTCTGCACATCACGCCCGATGCCTGATCATTCTCTGGCCAGCTGCATCGCATTGTTCAACGCGTCGGAGAAGCGTGCGATCTCTTCTTCGCTGAACTGGTTGAGAAAGTGGGTGTTGACCACCGAACGGTAGATCTCCCACATCTTTTTCCGCAGGGCCTTGCCTTCCTCGGTGATAGTCGCGAAGGAGGCCCGGCGATCGTCATCCGATCGAAAACGCGTGACCAGCCGCTCTTTTTCCAGGCGATCCATCAGGCGGGTCAGGTTGTAACGCTCAATCACCAACACGTCCGCCAGCTCATGCATGCGGCGTGTGCCGTTTTCCCCGCTTTCCAATCCCCATAACACGTCATACCAGGCGTAAACCGGCAGCCCCGCCTCCGACAACTTCGCCTCTATCTTTCTGATCATCGCCCGATGCGCGCGCACAAAGGAGAACCACAGGTCGGGTTGTTTATCTGTCATGTCATTTTTCTCGTTAAAACCGGTGAGTTGCAATTGCAATTGTAAAGGGATAGAGTGGCTTTCGCCATTGTTGCATTTGCAATTCTTGCACCTGCAACTCACTAAATCCCTGTATCGCTCAGCGCCTTATCAGGTAAGTACATTTGGAGCCTTTATGAACCAACCCGCGGTAAAAGCAGATCTTGACCCACAGGAGACGGCTGAATGGCTTGAGGCATTTGAAGGTGTCACTGACATCGACGGCCGTGAACGCGCGCATTTTTTGTTGGAAAGAATGGCCGAAGCCGATCAGCGAAAACACGGTGATTTCTTCAGCCTGGTCACCACGCCCTACGTGAATACGATCCCGGCCTATAAGCAACCGACGTATCCCGGCGATCTGGCCGCTGAAGCGCGCATCAATGCGTTTATTCGCTGGAACGCCATGGCGATGGTGCTGCGCGCCGGCAAACATTCCAACGTCGGCGGGCATATCGCCACCTATCAGTCGGCCGCGGTGCTTTACGATGTGGGATTCACGCACTTTTTCCGCGGGCGCACCGATGAGTTTGCCGGCGACATGGTGTATATCCAGGGCCACTCCGCCCCCGGCATTTATGGCCGCGCCTATCTCGAAGGCCGCATCGACGAGGAACTGCTCGACAACTTTCGCCGCGAATCCACACGCCGCGGCCTCTCCTCCTACCCGCACCCGCGGCTGATGCCGGATTTCTGGCAATATCCCACCGTTTCGATGGGGCTGGGGCCGCTGACCGCCGCCTACCAGGCGCGCTACATGCGCTATTTGGAATACCGCGAACTGAAACCGCACCAGGGGAGAAAGGTGTGGGCGTTTCTCGGCGACGGCGAGATGGATCAGCCGGAATCACTGGCGGCGATTGCGCTGGGCGGGCGAGAAAAACTCGATAACCTGATCTTCGTCGTGAACTGCAACCTGCAACGGCTGGATGGCCCCGTGCGCGGCAACGGCAAGATTATTCAGGAGCTGGAAGGCACCTTTAAAGCCGCCGGCTGGCAGGTGATCAAGGTAATTTGGGGCAGCGGCTGGGACAAACTGCTGCAAAAAGACCGCTCCGGATTGCTGATGCAGCGCATGATGGAGTGCGTCGACGGTGATTACCAAACCTTCAAGTCGCAAAGCGGCGCCTATGTGCGGGAGCATTTCTTCGGCAAGTACCCGGAATTGCTCGAGCTGGTCGCCGACCTGAGCGACGATGAGATCTGGGCGCTGCACCGCGGCGGCCACGATCCGCAAAAGGTGTACGCCGCCTACCATCAGGCGGTACATACCACGGGCAGGCCGACGGTGGTGCTGGCCAAAACCGTCAAAGGGTTTGGCATGGGGGAAGCCGGTGAAGGGCAGAACATCAACCACCAGCTGAAAAAAATGAGCCAGGATGCGGTGAAAGCCTTCCGCGACCGTTTAGGGCTGACCATCTCCGACGCCCAACTGGCAGAGATCCCTTACCTGAAGCCCGAACCCGACAGCGCGGCGGCGAAGTACATCACCGCGACGCGCACCGCGCTGGGCGGCTACATCCCTGCCCGCTTCGGCCAATCCGCTCCGCTGGCGATACCGGAACTATCGCGCTTCGACGGCCTCCTGAAGGGTAGCGGCGAACGCAACATGTCGACCACCATGGCTTTCGTCAATATCCTCGGCGTGCTGCTCAAAGACGCCAACATCGGCAAACTGATCGTGCCCATCGTGCCGGACGAGTCGCGCACGTTCGGCATGGAAGGCCTGTTCCGCCAGATTGGCATCCATTCCTGGCTCGGCCAGCTGTATACCCCGCAAGACGCCGGGCAGCTCAGCTACTACAAAGAGGCCAAAGACGGCCAGATTTTGCAGGAAGGCATCAACGAATCCGGCGCAATATCGACCTGGATCGCCGCCGGCACCGCCTACAGCAACCACGATGTCGCGACGATCCCGTTCTATATCTTCTACTCCATGTTCGGGCTGCAGCGGGTGGGCGATCTCGCCTGGGCGGCGGCCGACGCGCGCACCAAGGGTTTCCTGCTCGGCGCCACCTCCGGCAGAACCACCCTGATGGGCGAAGGCTTGCAGCATGACGACGGCCACAGCCACGTGCTGTCTTCGGTGATCCCCAGCTGCGTCTCCTACGATCCGACCTATGCCTATGAACTCGCGGTGATCGTCCAGAGCGGCATGCGCAGAATGTTCGTTGAACAAGAGGATATTTACTACTACATCACCTTGCTCAACGAGGGCTACCCGCAGCCGTCGATGCCGGCGGGCGTGGAGGACGGGATTATCCAGGGCGCCTATTTGCTCAAACGGAACGAAGCGGCAAACCAAGAGAGCCCGCGCGCTCAACTGGTCGCCAGCGGCGCCATCATGCGCGAGGCGCTGGCGGCGGCGGAGCTGTTGGCGGCGGACTTTGGCGTCGCCAGCGATATCTGGAGCGCCACCAGCCTGAGCGAGCTGCGCCGCAACGGCATGGCGGCCGAACGCTGGAACCTGCTGCATCCGGAAGATCCGCCGAAAGTTCCTTATATTCAGAGCCTGCTGGCGGCGCATCCCGGCCCGGTAGTGGTGGTAACGGACTATATGAAGATCGTCGGCGATCAGATCAAACCGTTCTTGCCCGACCGTACCTTTATCGCCTTGGGCACCGACGGCTTTGGTCGCTCGGACACCCGCGAGGCGCTGCGTGAGTTCTTCGAGGTCAACCGCCATTTCATCGCGCTCGCCGCGTTGAAGCTGCTGGCTGACGAAGGCCGTATCGCCCGCAGCGAGGTCAACCGCGCCATGGTACTGTATGGCATCGCCCCCGATAAGCCGGATCCGGCGACGGTGAAGTAACACTCGGCCTACCCACGCCGCCGGTTGTCACCCGCGGCGTTTTTCTTCCTTCGATTCAGCGGTGCGCGGCGCCCGCTCCCCCAGCCGCGCCACCGGAATATCCGCCAGCCGGGTGGTGTAGGCCGGCGACAGCATGTCGCGCTTCATTTGCCACGGCTTGACGATCCCCTGCCCGGCGAACCATACGCGCCCGCGCCCTTCCTGATTCAGGCGATCGAGAGTCGCCATCAGCCGTTCGCTGTTGCGGCGCGGCGGGCAGTCGTCGAACAGGTCGATCTGCGCCATGGCGGCGGCGCTGAAATCCCCCAGCACCACGCCGCCCTTCAGGTAACGCCGCCCTTCCTGCCAGATGCTCTCCAGCGCGCGCACCGCCATGGCGATGATGTCGCGGCTGTCGTTGCTCGGCGTTTGCAGCCGGGCGGTGCCCATATTGCTGTAATACCCTTCGCCCGCCGAATGCGGGCTGGTTTTGATAAACACCGAGACGTTGCGGCAGTAGCGCTTTTCCTGCCGCAGCTTTTCGGCGGCGCGTTCGGCGTAGCTGCAGATCGCCTCGCGCATGTGCGGATAATGTGTCAACCGCTGGCCGAACGAACGGGAACAGATGATCTGCTCTTTCGCCGCCGCCTCATCTTCCCACTGCAGGCACGATTCGCCGCGCAGCTCGCGTATCGTGCGCTCCAGCACTACGCTGAAGGTTTTACGCGCCAGCCGGGTATCGCAGTCCGCCAGCTGTAGCGCGGTGTGAATACCCATCGCCTGCAGCTGGCGAGTCAGGCGGCGCCCCACGCCCCACACCTCTTCCACCGGAAGCAGCGCCAGCAGTTTACGCTGGCGCACCGGATCGGATAAATCCACCACGCCGCCGGTGCCGCGCCATTTCTTGGCAGCGAAGTTGGCCAGCTTGGCCAGCGTTTTGCTCGGCGCAATGCCGACCCCGACCGTCAAATGCAGCTCGCGCCGGATGCGATCGCGCACCCGCTGGCCGAACGGCTCCAGCGCCTCGCAGTGGGCCACACCGTCCAGCCGCAGAAAGGCTTCGTCCAGCGAATAAATCTCCACCGCCGGCGCCATCTCCTCCAGCGTGTCCATCACCCGGCGGGACATATCGGCGTACAGCGCGTAGTTGGAGGAGAACACCGCAACGTTGCGACGGCGCATCTCCTCTTTGATTTTGAAATAAGGCGCGCCCATCGGCACGCCCAACGCCTTCGCCTCGGCGCTGCGGGCGATCACGCAGCCGTCGTTGTTGGACAGCACTATCACCGGTCGCCCCCGCAGGTCGGGCCGGAAAATGGTCTCGCAGGAAGCGTAGAAGCTGTTGACGTCTACCAGGGCGAACATGGTTACAGCGCCGCGTAGACGATAAAGGTCACCACGCCGAAGATCTCCAGCTGCGCTTCGTCGTCGAACACGATCGGCGCGTAGGCGGGGTTCATCGGCAACAGCCGCACGTCGGGGTGACGCTGCAGTTTTTTGACGGTGAATTCGCCATCCACCGCGGCGATCACGATATTGCCATGCTCCGGCGTCAGGGCGCTGTCGACAATCAGCAGATCGCCATCCTGAATATTGCCGTCGATCATCGACTCGCCGCTGGCGCGCACGAAATAGGTGGCGTTGGGGTGCCGCACCAACAGCTTGCCGATGTCCAGCCGGCCTTCGACATAGTCCTGCGCCGGGGAAGGAAAGCCGCAGGCCACGCGATCGGCAAACAGCGGTAACGTTAGGGGTTCACCTGGTGAAAAAGCATACAACCTTGAATTGCTCAGCATAATCATAACCAAACTGTATATTTATACAGTTAAGCATAAACAAAACGCGAACGTGTGCAACCCCCAATCCCCCTGCGGATCGCGCTTTCCCGCGTAATATAATAATTTTCTGAGCGATTTTTCCTGCAGCTTTTGGCGTTCTTCACGTGTGTTTGCACACATGATATCCACCAAAACTGTGGATAATGCGGCACTCAGACCGTTGGCGTATCGATGGGCAGGATGAGTGAGGGATTGTCATTGCGAACGGCGCCGACGGCGGGCGATACCGGTTGCCAGACGAAATCCTCTGCCTGCAGGCTGTACACGTCAGCCTGCATTTGACCAGAGGGCGGGGCTAAGCGGGTGTCGAGCCAGTCGCGCGCGGCCGTCGGTCTCTGCTGCGTACAGCGCCGCAAAGAACAGCGGCAGGCCTTGCCTCAGCAAGAGCCCACGGGAGGAACGGCGGACGGCCTTACAAAATGACGCCAATAAAATTGCGACTGGCAATGGCATCAATGGGACGGCCAGAGACGAAAGTCAGTACGTTATGCCAGGAGCTTGGGATAACCCGACAAACGCTGTACCGCCACATTTCCCCTGATGGTCCACTGCGAGCTGACGGTATAAAGCTGCTCAACCGGGGATAATTTTAGCGGACGGAAAAATCTGGGGTTCCGGCGTAGAACCCCGAATAAGGAATAATCCTTAATTCATTTCCGGATTATTAATTCCATCTAAAACCTCTCGGCAATATTCTTTTTTTATAGGCTTCATCATTACTTAATGACTTAACCAAAAAATCAGCATTTTTCCAACCATTATCCCAATGCGTATCGAATCCTGACTGTTCATACTTTAATGTTCTAGTTAATGAGTCTTTTATTTGTTTTTTATATTTATCAATTTTCTCATTGGTTGCCCCACAAACATCATGTGCAACACGAGCATTTGAGCCAGAAAAACCTATTGCTGAAATTGCCATCGCTTCATTTGATTTGTCGAAATCATTCGCATATGCCACAGCATTAGATAAAGCGAATATGACAAGAGCAGGTATGATTTTTTTGTATGAAATCATCTTTCACCTCTAACTCATTGATTGTTCATGGGTCAGTTTGGATATCGAAAATTATTGTACATTAAGGCTGCTTTTTAATCAGTCTCAACTTCTTTATAGAAGGCCTGAATGCGACAAACTTGGGAAGTACTGTAGCCTGTCGCGTCTGCTGTTTCTCGGATGCTCAGTTTCTTAATCTGTCGGTAGTACAGGACTTTCTGATGTCGTTCCTGATCTGCCTGCTTTCCCCGGTATCTACCCAACGTATGCGCCCGTTCAATTCCCTGCTTTTGCCGTTGGCGGCGACTCAACCAGTCCTTATGTGACATCGCGGCCATCAGGTCGATTAGCATGTTATTGATGGCGGTTATTACTGCACGGGTGATCGGGTCCGCCTGTGAAGGATCTTTCTCTGACAGCGCCTGCCATGAGGTAGGGACATCCAGGCTGACAATCCGTAACTCATGCTGCTCAATCTGCTTTTTCAACGTCATCCAGTCACTGTTGCTGAGACGGGTCAGGCGGTCTATCTGCTCAACCAGCAAAATATCAGTTACCGTTTGGGGGCGGCATACTTCCGCATCAGTCTCCAGCATAGCGCCGATGAGGACAGGCTCCAACCCCAGCGTCTATTCCTTTGCCCGGATACGGCCGTCATTCACCTGGATCTGCACCGGCAGTCCGGCATCATACGCGGCCTGATACCCGCCGGCGACCTGCAGCGCGTCACCTTCCAGCTTTATGAACGTTCCGTCCGCGCGCCACAGCAGCAGGCAGGGGGCGCGCAGGTTCGGCCAGCACAATCAGCATCCGTCTCT
Source organism: Serratia sp. JKS296 (assembly GCF_900215445.1). NCBI lineage: Bacteria > Pseudomonadati > Pseudomonadota > Gammaproteobacteria > Enterobacterales > Yersiniaceae > Serratia > Serratia sp. JKS296. Next base: position 1,881,679 of record NZ_OCMX01000001.1, on the reverse strand, counting down.
ACAGCGGCGACGGCCGGCGGACGTTAACCGTTGCCACGATGTCACTCCTCTCTCTTATAGATGAGGACATGCAGGCGCAGCCGGTCGGCATCAACACGTTCATCCATTATTGTGCCCGGATAGCCCTGCAGCGCCAGACCGTACCAGAAACTCAGAATGACAGAAGCCTTACCCAACTCTAGGGTGTAACCCATCCCGCCCTGGTTCAGATTGCATTTTTTAATCGCATCTTCTGCTTCCCGGATCAGCTGCGCATAGCTGAGTGAAAAATTCAGTGCCTGATCCATCCTGCTCGCTCCATCTCACCGCTGGCGCGCACGAATAAGTGGCATTAGGATGCCGCACCAGCAGTTTGCCGATATCCAGCCGGCTCTCGACATAGTCCTGCGCCGGGGAGGGAAAACTGCAGGCCACGCGATCGGCAAACAGCGGTAACGTCAGGGGCTCACCTGGTGAAAAAGCATACAACCTTGAATTGCTCAGCATAATCATAACCAAACTGTATATTTATACAGCAAGGCATAAACAAAACGCGAACGCGTGCAACCCCCTATCCCCCTGCGGATCGCGCTTTGTCGCGTAATATAATAATTTTCTGAGCGATTTTTTTTTTACGCCTGCTAAGTGTTTCACTGCCCCTTGCACACACGTTATCCACCAAAACTGTGGATAACCTGCAGGGCGTGATTCCCTACGCGAGCGGGATCAGAATCCTGTATAATCCCCACACCTGCTAATAAGAATTCATCCTCGTCGGCGCCTCGTCACCGACGGTCACGAGAACGTTATGAACAAGCACCTACTCTTCGCAGAAACCGACGATATCAAACAGGAATGCCTGTCGCGCCACGCGGTCTGGCAGCGCAACGATCTGGCTCAGGCGCAGCAGGATTGGCTGGCGGAAGAAGTGCCGGTCGCCCTGGTGTACAACGGCATTTCCCACGTGGTGATGATGGCGACGCCAAAAGATCTGGCGGCCTTCGCCATCGGTTTTTCGCTGTCCGAAGGCATCATCGCCTCCCCCGACGACATCTACGACATCCGCCAGCAACCGGCCTGCAACGGCATTGAAGTGCATGTGGAACTCTCGAGCCGCCGCTTTATGCAGCTGAAAGAGAAGCGCCGCAGCCTGGCCGGCCGCACCGGCTGCGGCGTCTGCGGGGTGGAACAGCTGCAGGAGGTTGCTCAGCCCATCGCGCCGCTGCCTTTCACGCAACGTTTCGATTTGGCGCTGCTCGACCGGGCATTGGCGCAGCTGCAGGACGTGCAAACGGTGGGTAAACTGACCGGCTGCACCCACGCGGCGGCCTGGATCCAGCCGGACGGCGCGCTCAGCGGCGGATGTGAAGACGTCGGCCGCCACGTGGCGCTCGATAAGCTGCTGGGCTACCGCAGCCAACAGGCGTGGCTGCAGGGTGCGGCGCTCGTGTCGAGCCGCGCCAGCTATGAAATGGTGCAAAAATCCGCCATGTGCGGCGTCGAGATCCTGTTCGCCGTTTCCGCCGCCACCCGCCTGGCGGTGGAGGTGGCCGAGCGCAGCAACCTGACGCTGGTGGGCTTCAGCAAGCCGGGGCGCGCCACCGTCTATACGCACCCGCAGCGGCTCTGGCAATCGACAACGGCGGCCTAACGCCGCCGGATAAGAATCGACTATTCTCAATAGCAGGACACCAGGAAGCATCCACTTCATGATAATTCGCCCGCACCAGAACTGGTTTTTTCGCCTGTTCGCCTGGCACGGTTCCGTGCTGTCAAAGATCACCTTTCGTCTGTCGCTGAACGTGCTGATGTCGATAGTGGCGGTGATCAGCTACCAATGGTACGAACAGCTCGGCGTGCATTTAACCATCGCGCCGTTCAGCCTGCTGGGCATCGCCATCGCGATTTTTCTCGGCTTTCGCAATAATGCCGGCTACAGCCGCTTTGTCGAAGCGCGCAACCTGTGGGGCTCGTTGCTGATTACCGAGCGATCCCTGCTGCGACAGATCAAAAGCCTGCTGCCGGACGAACCGGCGGTGCAGCAAAAGGTCGCCAAGCTGCTGATCGCCTTCAGCTGGAGCCTGAAGCATCAACTGCGCGCCACCGATCCCACCGCCGATCTGTACCACAATCTCAGCAGCAAAGAGCTGGCCGAGGTGATCGCCAGCCCGATGCCGACCAACCGCATCCTGCTGATGCTGGGCCAGGAGATCGGCAAGCTGCGCCGACAGGGGCTGCTGAGCGACATCACTTTCGAGCTGCTCGACAACAAGCTGAGCGAACTGTCCCACGCCCTCGGCGGCTGCGAACGGCTCGCCAGCACGCCGGTGCCGTTCGCCTATACCCTGATCCTGCAGCGCACCGTTTACCTGTTCTGCAGCCTGTTGCCTTTTGCCCTGGTGACCGACCTGCATTACATGACACCGTTTGTTTCGGTGTTCATTTCCTATACCTTCTTATCCTGGGACTCACTGGCCGAAGAGCTGGAGGATCCGTTTGGCGTGTCGGCCAACCATCTGCCGTTAAACGCCATCTGCAACACCATCGAGCGCAACCTGCTGGAAATGAATGACCAAAGCCCGCTGCCGCCGCCGATGAAACCCGACGAGCACTTTAATTTGATCTGAGCTATTTCACCCGAACACACTGGAGCCGAATGCAATGAATGCAAATACCCCCCTGCCGCAAGCCGTATTCACGCCGGTGACGCGCCATGCCATCTTTATCGTCGCCACCCTGTCGCCCGTTCCCGCCCATCTGGCGGCGGTGCGCGCCTGGTGCGGCGACATCGCCGCCGTGGTGCGTTCGGTCGGCAAACGCGCGCCGGCGGGCAACCTCACCTGCGTCTGCGGCTTCGGCTCCCAGGCCTGGGATACGCTGTTCGGCGCGCCGCGCCCTCGCCAGCTGCATCCGTTCAGCCCGATCGGCAGCGGGGAACGCGTCGCCGTCGCCACGCCTGGCGACATCCTGCTGCATATCCGCGCCGATGAAATGGATCTGTGTTTTGAACTGGCCTCTCAGTTGACCGCCAAGCTCGGCGACGCCGTGACGGTGATCGAGGAGGTGCACGGCTTCCGTTACTTCGATCAGCGCGCCATGATCGGCTTCGTCGACGGCACGGAGAACCCGGAAGGGCACGAAGCCTTCGACTACACGGTGATCGGCGACGAAGACGCGGCGTTCAGCGGCGGCAGCTATGTGCTGGTGCAGAAATACCTGCACGACATGCAGGGCTGGAATTCGCTCAGCGTGGAAACGCAGGAGAAGATCATCGGCCGCCATAAGCAGTCCAACATCGAGCTGGATGAAGCGGTCAAACCGTCGTCGTCGCACAGTTCGCTGACCACCATCACCGACGAGCAAGGCAACGAGGTGAAAATTCTGCGCGACAACATGCCGTTCGGCCGCCCCGGCCTGCGCGAGTTCGGCACCTACTTTATCGGCTATGCGCGCTCCCCGCAGCCGATCGAGCAGATGCTGGAAAACATGTTTATCGGCCGCCCGGCCGGCAACTACGATCGGCTGCTCGATTTTAGCCGCGCGGTGACCGGCACCCTGTTCTTCGTGCCTTCCGCCCCGCTGCTGGAAGCGCTGGCCGATCGCAGCGGCGCCGAACTGCACTGATTGGCCGAAATGCGGGGCCGCAGCGATCAGCCTTAGGTTATCCTGCGGCCCTGCGCATCGATCACCGGCTCGCCGTCTTCTTTGCTGAAGGCGCCGCGCTGCGGATCCGGCAGAATCTCCAACACCGCCTCCGACGGACGGCATAGGCGCGTGCCAAGCGGCGTCACCACGATGGGGCGATTGATCAGGATCGGCTGTTGCACCATGAAGTCGATCAGTTGTTCGTCGCTCCAGGCGCTGTCGTCCAGCTGCAGCTCGGCGTAAGGCTCGACGTTTTTTCGCAACAACGCGCGCGGCGGCATGTTCATGTCGGCCAGCAACGCAATCAACCGTTCGCGGCTGGGAGGCGTTTCCAGATACAGAATCACCTCCGGCTCAACGCCGCTGTTGCGGATCAGCGCCAACGTATTGCGCGACGTGCCGCAGGCCGGGTTGTGATAAATCTTGATACTGCTCATGACGGTTTCTCCGGTTAGGATAAAACGGACAGCCGCAGCGCCAGCGCTGCCAGGGTGACGAACAGAATTGGCAGCGTCATCACCAGTCCTGCGCGGAAATAATAGCCCCAGGTAATGACGATGTTTTTCCTTGCCAACACATGCAGCCACAGCAACGTGGCCAGGCTGCCGATCGGGGTGATTTTAGGGCCGAGATCGCTGCCGATGACGTTAGCGTAAATCATCGCCTGCCTGATGACGCCTTCTGCGCCGCTGCCGTCGATCGACAGCGCCCCCACCAGCACCGTCGGCATGTTATTCATGACGGAAGAGAGAAACGCACTCAGGAAGCCGGTGCCGAGCGTCGCCGCCCACAGCCCCTGCCGCGCCAGCGCATCCAGCACGCCGGACAGCAGATCGGTCAAGCCGGCATTGCGCAGCCCATAGACCACCAGATACATGCCCAGCGAGAAAATCACGATCTGCCAGGGCGCCCCGCGCAGCACTTTACCGGTATCGATCGCCCGCCCGCGTTTCGCAACCGCCAGCAGCACCAGCGCGCCGCTGGCGGCGACCAAACTCACCGGCACGCCGAGCGGTTCCAGGGCGAAAAAGCCAATCAGCAACAGCGCCAATACCGCCCAACCGGCTCGAAACGTCGCGCGATCGCGAATCGCTTCCCGCGGCGCCGGTAAACGCGTCAGCGCATAGCCCGGCGGAATATCCTTGCGGAAGAACAGATGCAACATCACCAGCGTCGCCGCCACGGCGACGAGGTTGACCGGCACCATCACCGCCGCATACTCCGTAAAGCCCAAGTGAAAGAAATCCGCCGAAACGATATTCACCAGGTTGGACACCACCAGCGGCAGGCTGGCGGTATCGGCGATAAAGCCCGCCGCCATGACGAAAGCCAGCACCGCAGCAGGACGAAAACCGAGCGCCGACAGCATGGCGATCACGATCGGCGTGAGGATTAACGCGGCGCCATCATTGGCGAACAGCGCCGCCACAGCCGCGCCCAACAGGAGCATATAGGTAAACAGCCAGCGGCCCCTGCCGTTGCCCCAGCGCGCGACGTGCAAGGCGGCCCAGGCGAAAAAGCCGCTTTCATCCAGCAACAGGCTGATGATGATGACGGCGATAAAGGTCGCAGTCGCATTCCAGACTATCTGCCATACCACGGGGATGTCGCCGACGTGCACCACGCCGCTCAATAATGCCAATCCCGCCCCGATCGACGCACTCCAGCCAATACCCAGCCCTTTCGGTTGCCAGATGACCAAGATCAACGTCAGAATAAAGATCGCCCCTGCCACTATCATCGCTGCCCTTCCGCCCTTTTAAGTTTACATATTCGATTTTTCATATGTGTTCGCGTAAATTTTTTACCGTTACGGACAACCTTTCGCCACGCGTTGCGCTAACTCCGACATCTGTTCTGGCCGGCACTGATAAGCCTGCTCAATAATCGCCGCCGCCCAGGCCGGCATATGCGGCGACAGGCGATAATGTATCCATTTACCATCGCGCCGATCGAGCAGCAGCCCGCTTTCACGCAGCATCGCCAGATGCCTTGAAATCTTGGGTTGCGGCAGCGCCAGTGCGCCCGACAACTCGCACACGCACAGTTCACCGGCGTGGCGCAACAGCAGCACCAAGGTCAGGCGCGTCTCGTCAGACAGGTTTTTAAACAGTTTCAGCGGCGTCAATGACGGCATGTCACACTCCCGTTAACCTTTCTCTTCATCACAGCTCGCTCGTGAAGATACCAGCTTCACATTCGAAAAAACAAATATAAAATGCAAAACGTTGCCCTCCTCACCGAGACATATACTTATCTTTATGCCGTTCTTGCAGGAAGGAGGTACCATGCCGCTCACATTCAAACGTTCGGAAAGGCTCTCCATCGGCACCGAAATAGAGCTACAGCTGGTCGATGCCGAGCACTACGATCTTACGGATCGAGCCGATCGGGTGGTCAGCGCGGTCGGCGACCGCCGGCGCGTCAAGCATGAGCTCACCAAATCGATGGTGGAGCTGAACAGCTCGGTGCACCGCGATCTCGATGAGCTGCACACCGAGCTGCGCGCCCTGACCCATACCGTCCGGCGCTGCGCGCAGCGCCTGGGCTGTGACGTCTGCGGCGGTGGCCGCCACCTGAGCAACGACTGGCGCAAGCAGGTCATCAGCGACAACGCGCGCTACAGGCAGCTGGCCAGCCGTTTTGGCTATCTCTCCAAGCTGGCCTGCGTGTTCGGCCAACACATTCACCTCGGCGTCAACGACGGGGACGAGGCGATGTACCTGTGCCATGCGCTGACGCCCTACTTTCCGCAGCTGATCGCGCTCAGCGCCTCGTCGCCGCTGTATCAGGGCGTCGACACGCGCTTTGCCAGTTCCCGCTTCAGCGCTCAGAACTCCTTCCCCAACTACGGATGCCTGGAACACATCTACAGCTGGCATGAATTCAACGCCTACTACGAACGGTTGAATGCCGCCGGCGTGATTGAAAGCGTCAAGGATATTTACTGGGATGCGCGGCCAAAACCGGAGCTGGGCACGGTGGAGATCCGCATCTGCGATACGCCGCTGCGGATCTCCCACGCCGTGCTGCTGGTCGGTTACTGCCGCCTGCTGGCCGATTTTCTGTTGCAGCGCCGTTCGCCGATCGCGCCGGAATACGATGCCTTCACCAATTACAACAAGATCAACGCCTATCGCAGCGGCTTTGCCGCCGAATACGTCGATCCCGCGACGCTGCGCCGCAGCAGCCTGACCGCCCACATCCTGCACACTCTCGAAGCGCTGAGCGGTTTTGCCGAGCGACGGGAGGATCGTGCCCTGCTGCAGGCCGTCGAGCGCCATGTCCGCCAGGGCATCAGCGATTCGGAGCATATCCGCCAGATGTTGCACAACGGCCTGCCGCAAGCTCAGGTGATCAAGCGCCTGTGCGATGAGCTGTTGCAGCCTGCAAGTTAAGTTTCGGCTATCGATTCCATACGCCAAAGCCGCTGTTCATTATGTGCTCTTTCGCTACAATCGTGAGCACTGACATTCACCGTATCGAGGACACCATGTACAACTTCTCCCGCTATCAGGCAAAAGAACTGGCGCTGGCTTACATGAGCGGCAAAAAACACGATCTGTCGCCGCAGGAATTTTTGCAGCAGCTGAAAAGCAGCGAGCGATCGTTTGAGCATCTGCTGAAACACGGCAGCGAAATGCCGCGTGACGTGCTGGTTAAAAGCTTCTGAACAGCCGGTTGCCGGCCATTTTCCCTCTACGCCGCCGGTGGCGAGCCTGACAGGCCCGCGCATTCCCGGCCGTTCATTCCCCGTTCCTCATCCTGCCTCGTTTCGTCCCCACAGGCGAAAACCCCGTAAATTCGCATCAAGAGGCGAATTATTGACATATTCGTATCCAGGTGCGAATTTATAGTTATCTCTCCACAAACAATGGAACGCGCCATGCCGACGCCAATCAGCGTAATCAGCGGCGATCTGGTCGATTCCCGCCGATCAGACACCGTCAACTACCTCAATGGGCTGCATAACCTGCTCGATCGACTGCGGCGTGACGGGCGGCTGCATCAGGTGGAAATCTTTCGCGGCGATGCCTTCCAGGCGCAGGCCGCCCCGGAGGACGGGCTGTTGCTGGCGGTGTACATTCGCCTCGCGCTGCGAGCGATGGGCGCCGCGCACTGGGATGCGCGCATCGCCGTCGGGCTGGGCAGCCAACGGCCCGACGCCGCCGGTTACGGCAGCGCCTTTATCAACTCTGGCAGCGCGCTGGACGCCATGGCAAAAAATTGCCGGCTGGCTCTGAAAACCGACAACGATCGGACAAACGCCATTGTCAGCGATCTGCTGCCGATGTTAGATCATGTGATTGGCCGTCTGTCACAGGCCGAAGCGCGCATCGTTCAGGCGAGAATGTTCGCCGACAGCGGCGCCGCCGTGGCGGACCAGCTGCAAAAAGCCGCCTCCACGGTCTCCGCCGCGCTGAAACGCGCGGCCTACGAGGAAATCATGCGGTTTATTCACGCCATTAACAGGATCGTCTGACCATGGATCTGACCTATGCGCCTTTGCTGGCCTGGCTGTTGCTCTTCCATCTGCTGGCGGATTTTCCGCTGCAGCCGCTGAGTTGGGTGGAAGATAAAATTCGGCATCGCGCGCGTTCGCGTTTTCTGGTGTTGCACGCGTTGCTGCACGGGGTGCTGGCCGCCTGGGCGGTGGCCGGTTTCGGCCTGCTGCATGGCGGGCTTTCTTCACTGCAGGTGCTGGCCAGCCTGCTGGTCATCGCCGTCAGCCACTACCTGATCGATTTGCTGAAAGTCACCGCGATGAACCGCCTGAGCCCGGCCCGCAGTTTCCTGCTCGATCAGGGATTGCATCTGGCGGTGATCGCCTTGCTGTGGCTGGGGCTAACGCCGAACGCCGGTGAACTGCTCGCCGCGCTGGGGCGGCAGCTGGGGCGTTGGCAAACCGGGCTGGTGCTGGTGGCCTACAGCCTGATTTATCTGCCGATGAGCCTGCTGATCGGGCAACTGCTGGCGCACTGGACGCCGCAAATGCCGCCTTCGGCCAAGGCCGACAACGACTCGCTGCTGCGCGCGGGCAAACAGATTGGCTATCTGGAGAGAACGCTGATCCTGACCTTTGTGCTGCTGGGGCAAATCCCGGCGATCGGCTTTTTGCTGGCGGCCAAATCTATCTTCCGTTTCGGCGATCTGCGCCAGAGCGACGATAAGATGCGTACCGAGTATGTGCTGCTCGGCACGTTGTTTTCCTTCACGCTGACCATCATGCTCGGCCTGCTGGTCAACAAACTGCTGTAGCGGTGCAGGGGCGAAGAATTTCGCCCCTGGAGCGAACGCCGAGGCGGCTTACAGCCACTCGCCGAAGCGGCGGATATAGAAACGCTTCATCAACTGGGCGACCACGCAGTAGCTGACCAGCGTAGCGGCCAACCACGGGAAGTATTCCCACGGCAGCGGCTGCAGGCCAACCAGGGCGCCGAGCGGCGAGAACGGAATGTAGATGCCGAGCGCCATCACCAACCCGGTGGTCAGCAACACCGGCAGCGCCGCGGTGCTCTGAATGAACGGGATCTTCTGGGTGCGCAGCATATGCACCACCAGCGTTTGCGACAGCAGCCCCTCAATGAACCAGCCGGACTGGAACAGCGCCTGGTGTTCTACGCTGTTGGCGGCGAAGACGTACCACATCAGCGCATAGGTCGTAATATCGAAGATCGACGAGGTCGGCCCAATCCACAGCATAAAGCGCCCGATGTTTTTGGAATCCCACTTGCGCGGCTTGCGCAGGAACTCTTTGTCCATCTTGTCCCACGGCAGCGACAGCTGGGAAATGTCGTACATCAGGTTTTGAATCAACAGGTGGATCGCCAGCATCGGCAGGAACGGGATGAAAGCGCTCGCCACCAGCACCGAGAACACGTTGCCGAAGTTGGAGCTGGCGGTCATGTTCAGGTACTTGATGATATTGCCGAAGGTTTCGCGCCCTTTGATCACCCCCTCTTCCAGCACCATCAGGTTCTTTTCCAACAGGATGATGTCCGCCGATTCCTTGGCGATGTCGGTGCCGGTGTCGACCGAGATGCCGACGTCGGCGTCGCGCAGCGCCGGCGCATCGTTGATGCCGTCGCCGAGGAAGCCGACGGTATGGCCGTTGCTCTGCAACATTTTCAGCACCCGCGATTTCTGCAGCGGCGTCAGCTTGGTGAAGACCGTACGCTGTTCCACTTCGCGCGCCAGCTCTTCGTCATCCATCTGTTCAATCTGCAGCCCGGAGAGCGGCTCGCCCGGCTCCAGGCCGACATCGCGGCAAATCTTACAGGTGATCACCGGGTTGTCGCCGGTCAGCACCTTCACCGTCACACCGTTTTCCTGCAGCGCGGCGATCGCCTGCTGCGCGCTCTCCTTCGGCGGATCGAGGAAAGTCAGTAACCCTTGCACCACCATGTCGCGCTCGTCGGCCACGCTCAACGGTTCGGCCGGGCGCTTCGCATCCAGTTCGCGCGTCGCCAGCACCAGCACGCGGAAACCGTCTTCGTTATACTCGCGAGCCAACGCCTGCAGCGCCGCACGGCGCGCGTCGTCCAGTTCCAGCGTTTTGTCGCCTTCGCGCACGTGGGTGGCGATCTCAAGCATCTCCTCTACCGCGCCCTTACAGATCAGCTGCTGCTTGCCATTTTCGTCCGCCACCACGATCGACAAACGGCGGCGCACGAAATCGAACGGCAGCTCATCCACCTTGCTGAAACGCCCCAGGGCTTCAATCCCCGGTTTGCCGCGGCCAAAGCGGATCACCGCCTGATCCATCAGGTTCTTCATGCCGCTCTGATGGAAGCTGTTCAGCCAGGCCAGGTGCAGCACCTCGTTATCTCTGGCGCCAGTGACGTCGATGTGGTGCTCGAGAATGATGCGATCCTGGGTCAGCGTGCCGGTCTTGTCGGTGCAGAGCACGTCCATGGCGCCGAAGTTCTGAATGGCGTTCAGGCGCTTCACCACCACCTTGCGGCGCGACATGGCGATCGCCCCTTTCGCCAGGTTGGAGCTGACGATCATCGGCAACATTTCCGGCGTCAGACCGACCGCCACCGCCAGTGCGAACAGCGCCGCCTCGCTCCAGTCGCCTTTGGTGAAACCGTTGATCAGCAACACCACCGGCACCATCACCAGCATGAAGCGAATCAGCAGCCAGCTGACGCTGTTCACCCCGCGATCGAACGCGGTTTGCGCCCGCGAACCGACGATCGACTTGGCCAGCGAGCCGAAGTAAGTGCGCCCGCCGGTCGCCACCACCACCGCCGTGGCGGTGCCGCTGGCGACGTTGGTGCCCATCAGGCAGATATTGGACAGCTCAAGCAGCGCATTCTCGCTGGATACTTCCCCTTCGCTCGACTTCTGCGCCACGTTGCCCATGGCATCGTATTTCTCGATCGGGATCGCTTCGCCGGTCAAAATCGCCTGGCTGATGAACAGATCGCGCGAGGCGATAAGACGCACGTCGGCCGGCACCATGTCACCGGCGGAGAGCTGAATGATATCCCCCGGCACCAGTTCACGGATCGGCACTTCCAGCGTCAGCGGATGCGCGCTGTAGCTGCTGCGGCGCAGCACCGTGGCGGTGGTGCGCACCATCGACTTCAACGCTTCCGCCGCTTTGTTGGTGCGGTATTCCTGCCAAAAACGCAGCAGCCCGCTCAGCGTGACCATGGTCAGAATGATAATGACGCCGGTGAGTTCAGTTTCTTCACCGTTCTGGCGCGGCAGCCAATAATCGGTAAAGAAACTGATCGCAGCCAGCACCATCAGTACGAAGATAAACGGGTTGTTGAAGGCCTTGATCAGCTGAATCAAGGCATGCGGTGCCTTGTCGTGGGCGACCTGGTTGGCGCCGAACTGCTCCAGCCGCTCATCGGCGTCGTCCTGGGTCAAGCCGTTGCGGTTGCACTTCAGGTTCGCCAGCGTTTGGGCGATGCTGTTGGTCGCCTCTTGCGCAATGGCGTAGGCCGCCGCATCTTTATCACGGCGACGCATTCTTTCATTAATCTGAGTCATAACGCTATTCTCTTATTTTCGTTCTACGCACAGGGATATCCCGCCCGATAAACAGGTGGCTCTGCGCAGAGTGGAATTTTTAATTAGCGTGACTAAATGGCGGAATTACCCTGTCAGCCACGCAAGAATCATTTCCCTTCCGGGGTCATCGTCCATAACGCCTCCTTAATGCCCCACGTTATTCAAGGTGCTCATGAATAAAACCGAACATATAATCAAGTTAATCAATATTTATATTATTATTCAGACCGGTAATTCGGACGCGACGCGCCAGCGAACGGCACTCACGCTTTTTTCCAGACTGACGCGGCAAACAATACCTTCGATTTCTTTTTGCGCGGCCGGGGTGGCGGTAATTTCCGCGCACACTTCCAATTGCCCCGGACTGGAAATATCGGCGCTGCGCAAGGATTGCAGCCGCAAGGCGACGCCGTTCAGCGCCTGCAGGATCAGGGTGCGCACCAGAATTTCGTCCTGCTCGCCGCAGGTCACCTGAATGCGGTAGCACAGTTCCAGATCGGTCACCTGCTGATGCGGCTGCAGATTGATGCGCTGCGCGGCTTCGCGCAGCAGGATATTGGCGCACAGGATCACCAGCGTAGCGACCACCGCATCCCAATGCTGGCCCAGGCCGCACAGGACGCCAATCCCCGCCGAACACCACAGCGTGGCGGCAGTGTTGAGGCCGCGAATGTTCAGCCCTTCACGCATGATAACGCCGGCGCCGAGGAAACCAATACCGGATACGATCTGCGCGGCCACCCGGCCGGCGCTGGCCGGATCGGTGGACATGGAGCTGAGAATAAAGACCGCCGCACCGGTCGCTACCAGCGCATTGGTGCGCAGGCCGGCCATGCGCTGGCGCCACTGGCGTTCGGCGCCAATGACCGCGCCCAGACACATCGCCAGCAATAAATTTAAAACGAAAGGAGTCATCGCCATGACTGTCCCCTTAATAACCGAAGGAGATAAAATCATGTGCTGTTTAGCACACGCGAAAGCGCGCTGAAAATAAATCAGCGAATCAGCGTGTCGTGCCTGGAGGGAAAAGGCTGTGGCTGCAAAATACCATAATAACGTCCAACTCGATTCACCTGAAACCGTCAGGCATCAGGAAACGTTTATTACTCGGGTATGCACAGCTCAGAAATAACTGGAGAGGGGTGCTGCCCGCCGATAACGGCAAGCAACAAATCAGAAGAGAATTGGTCAGCTTGCCTTATTTGTTTTATTACAACTACAACTGTCCAATTGGGTTTCTCCACCGAAATTTTGGCTGAGTATAGTGACGTCGGATAATGAAGTAAAGGCTAATTTATTAAACGAAAAATAAACTGGAATACGGCGATGATATTTCGATGTCACAAATAGAAGATGGCGACATTGGACGCCGACGCCGCCTTCCGGCCGCTGCATCAGGCCCTATGGGACAAAGCGCTGACCGCCAATTTCAGCGCGCAGCCTTTCGCCGGCATCGCGGCCCACAGCCTGCGCGCCACACTGGCCGACGGCCGCACGTTCGACGTTGCGCCTTAGCAAGGTCGCCGGCAGTGGGCTACGCTAGGCTATATTTCCGACGACCCGCAAGGAGTGGCCGATGACGCCTCTGATCCACACTCTGCTCGACGAAATTTGGCAAAGCCTGGGGCAGCGCCCCGCCCCCGCCGACCGGCTAACCGTAAGCGGCACCGGCGCATTGCCTTCGGCGTTTCCCGTGACCGAATTGGCTACCGCCGCCTGGGGCGCCGCCGGTTTGGCCTGCGCCGAGTTGCTTCGCCGCGAGGCGGCCGACGCGCCGCAGGTCTGGATCGATCAACGCCTGGCCTCGCTCTGGTTCGGCTGGACGCTGCGTCCGCTGGGGTGGACGCTGCCTGCGGCCTGGGATGCACTGGCCGGCGACTATGCGACGGCGGATGGCTGGATACGCCTGCATACCAATGCGCCGCACCATCGGCGAGCGGTGGAGCAGGTGCTGGGTTCGGCATCGGATAAAGGCACGCTGGCGGAACGCGTGCTGGGCTGGAAAAAAAGCGAGCTGGAGGAAGCGGTGATCGAGGCCGGCGGCTGCGCGGCCCAAATGCGCTCGGCGGCCGCGTGGCGACAACATATTCAGGGCAAAAGCGTGGCGCTCGAACCGCTGATCCACGCCTCGCTGCAGCCGGAAGCGCCACCGCCGTGCTGGGCGCTACCCGTCGCCCGGCCGCTGCACGGCGTGCGGGTGCTGGACCTGACGCGCATTCTCGCCGGGCCGATCGCCACGCGTTTTCTTGCCGGTTTGGGCGCCGACGTGCTGCGCATCGATCCCTACGGTTGGGATGAGCCCGGCGTTGAACATGAAGTCATGCTGGGCAAACGCAGCGCGCGCCTCAACCTGACCAATGCGCACGATCGCCATACGTTTGAACATCTGCTGAGAAACACCGACGTGATCGTGCACGGCTACCGTGCCGGTGCGCTGGAGAAGTTGGGCTATGGCGTGGAGGAAAGACGCGCGCTGGCGCCGGGCCTGATAGACGTCTGCCTGAATGCCTACGGCTGGAGCGGGCCGTGGCGCACCCGGCGCGGTTTCGACAGCCTGGTACAGATGAGCTGCGGGTTGGCGGAGGCGGGCATGGTTTGGCGCAGCGCCAGTTTGCCGGTGCCGTTGCCGGTACAGGCGCTGGATCACGCCACCGGCTATTTGATGGCGGCGGCGGTGCTGACCGGTATGGCGCAGCGCCTGAGCCGCGGCACCGGCTACCACGCGCGGCTGTCGCTGGCGCGCACGGCGCAGTTGCTGCTGGCGCATCCCTGTTCGGCAGACTACCGGCCGGAACCGCTGGCACCGGCCGGAACCGCCGACGAGAACCCGGAAACGGAATTGACTTACTGGGGGGCCGCGCAACGCCTGCGCGCCCCGTTAAGCCTGCAGGGCACGGCGCTGCAATGGGCGCTGCCGGCGACTACGCTCGGCACCTCGCAACCGGAATGGCTACGCCGCTAAATCGCCGCCAACTGTTGCTGCAGCCACTGCAGCAAGCGGGTGACCGCCGGCGTCAACCCGGCGGTCTGCGGCCACACCAGATAAACGTCGTCATCGCTCAGACGACGGGGCGCGGCCAACGCCACCAGTCTCCCCGCGTCGAGAGCATCCTGGACCAGCAGCTTTTTCGCCAACGCGATGCCAAACCCTTGCTCCGCCGCGCGAATCAACAATCCGGCATCGTTGAATAACGCCTGTTGCCGCCCGCATAACGGCCGCCCCTGCGCGTTGAACCAGTCGCGCCAGGGACTGACGTCGTGCTCGAGCAACGGAATATCGCCACCGTTCTCGAACGCCGCCCCCCATTCTCGCGCCATATCCGGCGAAGCGACAGGCAGCACGTCACCCGACGCGATACGCTGCGCCTGCAGCCCCGCCCATTGACCGCTGCCGATGCGGATCGCCGCATCGAACCCTCGCTGCGACAGATCCTGCAGCGCCAGCGACGCATCGATATCCAGCGCAATATCGGCGCAGGCCTCATGAAAAGCAGGCAGACGCGGCAACAGCCAATAATGGGCAAAAGACGGCAACACGCTGATGCGCAGCGTCTGGCTTGTCGCCGCACGCCGGGCGCGGGCGACGCCCTGCTGCAGCGCCTGCAGCGCCGGTTCCACCGCCGCCAGCATCTCTTTCCCGGCCGCATTCAGGCGCACGCCGCGCCCGCGCCGTTCAAACAGCGGATAGCCGACCGCCTGCTCCAGCAGCTGAATTTGCTGGCTGACCGCACCGTGCGTCAAATGCACCTGTTCCGCCGTAGCGCGCAAATTTTCCAACCTGGCGGCGATCGCAAAGGTCGGCAAGACATGCAGGGGAATGCGTTCATTCATCATTGGTTAACCAGGCTATCCAAAAAGGTTATTTTTCATCGATTTTGACCGGCAGGCAAATGTTCTATGTTTACCCCATCATCCCTGACGCTTTCGGAGCCACCATGCACCCACGTTTACAACAGGATCTCGCGCAGTTTCCGCAGATCCTCGACCACACCCGCCAGTTGGCGGAAGATTTCCTGACCGGGCTGCAGCAACGCTCGGTCTGCCCGCCGCTCGAGCATCAGCAGCTGCAACCGGGCGACGATCGACTAGATGAAAACGGCGAAGGCGCCCTGGCGGCGCTGGAGCGTTTTTGGCAACGTTATCAGGCCGGCATTTCCGCCAGCGCCGGCCCGCGTTATTTCGGCTTCGTCACCGGCGGCGGCACCCCGGCGGCGGTCGCAGCGGACTGGCTGGTTAGCGTGACAGACCAAAATAGCTTGCTCAGCCATGATACCATCGCAGCCACGATCGAGCTGGCGGCCGTGACGCAGTTGAAATCCCTGCTGGGCCTGCCGGAAACGTTCAGCGGCAGCCTGGTCAGCGGCGCGACCATGGCCAATTTCACCGGGCTGGCCATTGGCCGGCAGTGGCTGGGACAACAGCACGGCGTGGATATCGCCCAACAGGGCCTGGCGGCGCTGGGTTCCATCCGGGTATTGTCGGCCAATCCACATTCCAGCAGCGTGAAGGCGCTCAGCATGCTCGGTATCGGCCGCGAGGCGCTGACGACCGTCGCCAGCCTGCCGGAGTCTGAAGCCATGGATATGGAAGCACTGGAACGGCAGCTCGCCGCCGGCGCCGGCCAGCCAACGTTGGTACTGGCCAGCGCCGGTACGGTCAACACCGTCGCTTTCGACGACCTGCCGCGTCTGCTGGCGCTGCGGGAGCGTTATCCGTTTTGGCTGCATGTCGATGCGGCATTTGGCGGCGTGGCGGCCTGCTCGCCGCTCTACGCTCCAAGACTTGAGGGCTGGCAGCATGCCGATTCCATCACTGTCGACGCGCACAAATGGCTGAACGTGCCTTATGACAGCGCGATCCAATTTACCCGCCATTTGGATCTGCAAATGCAGGTATTTCAGAACCATTCGGCCTACCTGGAAGCACCGACATTGCGGCCAGACAACTATCTGCATTTGACGCCGGAAAATTCGCGCCGCTTCCGCGCCCTGCCGCTTTGGCTGACGCTGAAAGCCTATGGCCGCAGCGGCATACGGGATATCGTCGAGCGCAACGTCCGATTGGCGCAGGCGCTGGGGGCGGCGCTGGCAGCCGATGACAGTTTCCAGCTGCTGGCGCCGGTGAATTTGAACGTGGTGTGCTTCGCACTCAGCCATCCACTGGGCGACAGCGAGGCGGCGCGCGATCGCTTTCTCGAGCGCCTGAGCCGGCACGGCGTGGTGCGCTGCACCCCTACGCGCTATAACGGTCAGCCGGGGATCCGCGCCGCGCTGGTCAACTGGATGACGGAGGAACAGGACATCCGGCTGGCGTTGGACTCGCTGCGCCATTGCCTGGCGGAAACGGCCTAGCGCGCGCGGCGTATTACCCGAGTTGGAAGGCCTGCAAACGCCGTTCTTGCCGCCCGTCATCGCCGATGTTATCCGGCGACAGCCAGGCGGCAAACGCCGCGCGCCGCGCCGGCCATTCCCCGTCGACGATCGACAGCCAGTCGGTGTCGCGCGTGCGTCCTTTGACGACGACGGCCTGGCGGAACGTGCCTTCATAGCGGAAACCCAAGCGCTCGGCGGCCTGGCGTGAAGGCAGATTGAGGCTATCGCATTTCCATTCGCAGCGCCGGTAGCCAAGATCGTCGAACAGATGCCGCAGCATCAGGAAAATCGCCTCGCTGCCCAGCGCGCTGCGCTTCATCAGCGGCGACCAGTTGATGGTGCCCAGTTCGGCCACGCCGTTGGCAGGATCGATGCGCAAAAAAGCGCAGCTTCCCACCGCGCACCCGTTTGACTGATCGATCACTACCATCGTGTTTCTGTCAGCGCTGGACGCCTGAGCCTGAAGATAACGCTGGAAATCTGCGCGCGACTGCGGCCGTTCCCAAAACAGATAAGTCCAGTCGCGACCGTCCTCGGCGGATTGATAAGCCTGATAAAGCGCCTCCCCCCAGCGCGCGAGGTTAAGCGGTTCGAGGCGGCAAAACCGCCCTTGTAGCGGCGAGTGCCCGGGCATGCCTGCCGGCTGCCAATGAGGGAGGGCTTCGCCTATCGGCTGCCCATACTGATTCCGTCTCACCGCGACATCCTGTTTTTGAAAGGTGGAGAGGCAAGTTAAAACCAACGCGAGCCAGAGACAACTCCGACCTGCCATTCCTCCCCTGCGGATCGGGCCGCAGGATGATAGTTTAGAGAAATCACTGAATCACCGTTAAACATTCACGAAAACTATTTCATGTAAAATAAATATCCAGATAACTCATTGTAAAACGGTGATTTATAGCAACAAATAAGCTACACATTCCGGCCATAATGTTAACTTTCGTTTGCCGTTATGATAAAAAAAGAAGTGCTAATCATTAGCATAGAAAGCAGAAAAACACCATAACTTAATGATTTTTAAATAAAAAAAACGAAAAACACCAGAGAGAGCGTTTTTCGCCCACTCAAAAAATGCGCTGAAAGACGTCAAAAAAACGACACATGAATTTTTTTTAAGACTTTTCCTAGCAAACTAAAATTTTGTTTCGTGACATGATGAACAGATTCGCGGCAAGCAATGCAGACAGGCACGGGCGCCAAGCGCAGATCAGGCTCAACATGCCGAAGCTGGACGAGCAGCAGATCGCTCTGACTTAAGCCAAACTTATAGATTCATGCAATTAATAAGTTTAGTATGAAAATATCATTGAGTGACGCCGTGTTTATTGATAGAACACTCGCTACACTGAATTATTGCTCCATTTTGCCTTTCGGCTTTTTAGGCTTTTTCTCATATTACCGCAGTAAAACGGATTTAAGTGGGGGTGCGATATGCCAACGATTATCATGGATTCATGTAGCTATACCAGATTGGGGTTAACCGACTATCTGACTTCGCATGGCGTGAAGAAGCGCCATATTAATGCCATCGAGGACATTGACAGCCTGCATGAAAAATGCAGCAAGTTGAATCCGAGCCTGGTGTTTATTAACGAGGACTGCTTCATCCACGAAGCAAACGCCACCGAGCGAATAAAACGGGTCATTTCACTGCACCCGGATACGTTATTCTTCATCTTCATGGCCATTACCAACGTACATTTCGACGATTATTTATATGTTCGCAAGAACGTCATCATATCGTCAAAATCCATCAAGCCAGAGACTATGAATCAGCTACTTAGTCACTATCTCGAGAGAACGTCTCTGCGTACGGAGAAATCCTCTCTGGATCAAACGCCGGTAACGCTGAGCCAGACTGAATCAAACATGTTACGCATGTGGATGTCCGGTCAAGGCACCATCCAGATATCAGACCAGATGCAAATAAAGGCCAAAACGGTCTCTTCCCACAAGGGAAACATCAAGCGGAAAATAAAAACGCACAACAAGCAGATCATTTATCACGTTGTTCGTTTGACCGATACATTGACCAGTGGAATATTCGTCAATAGCCGCTGAACCACAGAGAACGCCCCCGCTCTGTTTTACCAGCCGTTAAATACCCGGTGATAATGTCATCTGGATAGCCGCCGCTGGAACCACAAAAAAATACCTGCTGCGTTATCCCCCGCTAGCGCAACGGGTATTTTTTTGCCGTCGATAAAAAAAATCTTACCGCAATGAAATAATCTCAAAATGGACAATTTCATTAGCAAATTAATGAGATTAGCCTAAGTTACTGCCCGTGCTCGCGACAGGGCTCCACAAACGTGCCGTCACGGCTGTCGATTTCATTAAAAAACCAGACGCCCGCCGGGTAGTCGTCAAGAGAAACCAGGTACATGGTGCCTTCGTTGAACACCTCTACGGCCAGAATGACGCCTTCACGCCGCGGGCCGCCGTCTGTTTTTACCGTCACTCGATCGTTAACCTGCATACCCTTCTCCATTATTTGCGATTGCCGTCAGTGTATTACAAAACCGGAGGTGATGGACACCGCTCCAGCCCTGCCGGCCTCTGCTATCAGCGTAGCAGCCGCCTGGATTTTCACTTTCTTAACGGTTTGGCCGCAGAATCTTAAGCCGGTCTCGCGTAGCCTGTCTTCAGGCGTTTCCCCCCCAGAGAAGCGCTCGCAAATGAAGAAGTAACAAGGAACTTTTGCCCGCAGACTTGCGGGCTTTTTTTTGCGCACCGCTGAATTGCAGGCATAAAAAAACCCGCCGCGGCGGGTTTTTCTCAATCAGCGCCAGGCGCCAATTAGATAGCGGTAACGTTAGCCGCAGATGGACCTTTCGCACCGTTCTCGATAGAGAACTGTACGTTCTGGCCTTCAGCCAGGGTCTTGAAGCCTTGATCCTGGATAGCAGAGAAGTGTACGAATACGTCTTTGCTGCCGTCTGCTGGGGTGATGAAACCAAAACCTTTAGCTTCGTTGAACCACTTCACTTGACCTTTGATCATGTTAGACATGTCTAATTTCCTTCAATAATAAATGTAAGCCGCCATGGGCGAGGTAGCCGGTCATCAGTTACTTATGGAGGCACTGGAAAGGAAATTCGTCAGAGAAGGGCTATCCGGGATAACGCTTTAAATTTGAACTACTTTACTCAAAATGTCGTGCATAAATAGGTCTGTACCACAGGCCGACATCATTAACTCATGAGCGAGCGGCAATAGCAACCTTTTTCGCCGCAATGGGGCGCTAATCTCGGCTAAACGCACAGGAATTGACCCTGTCTGCCGATAGGGCCGCCGCCTGACTCGCCCATAACGCCCAAGGCAAATGATAGTAATTCTCGTTCTGCTGTTTTATAGTTGCCTGACGAAATCATTCAGGGAGATTCACCATGCCGAGATGGCTTACATTACCGGCTGTCAGTACCGCCGCCCTGCTGGCCTTTGCCGCTTACAGCGCTCCGCAGAGTGCACTGGAGCTCAATTATCAAGCCCCCGACCCCAGCATGGCTCCCGCGCCCAAGCCGCCTGCCCCCTCTGAGCCGGCCCCCAAAACGGGAAAACCGCCGATCGCCTGGACAGAGGCGAGAGATAAAAGCGGTTTTCGCGTCGATATTGAGTGCGATCATCCTGGCTGCAGCAAACCGCGCGCCAAACCTTATCCCGCGTATGAAGGCCCGGTGAAGAAAACCGATCGCCGTCGCCAGTCTGATCCTTATTCCACCAATCAGGATCCCGATTACAACATCCAGTTGGGCTATGAGTGGTAGTGGCGCTTTCGGAGTAATGCCTATATCAGCCTCCTTTGCCGCTGCATAGAATATGCCTCAGTTCACCACTCCTCCTGGTGTTGAACACAACAAGCTGTGTTGCAAATCTTTATGCGCCTCCCTATAGGCGCTTTTTTTTTGGGGCCTATCCCTCAAAGCGTCTTCCGATTACAGATTGCTCTCATTGCCCCACAAAGTGATGAATGTCACAAATACGCCTCCTTGCCATTCTTATTCGGAGGTAACGTTCATGGCCACAGGATCCCTTGCCCTCCTGGCCGTCTTGGCCGGCATTGCGGGCTTCGCCCTCTACAAGCATTTAAAATCTCAGAAAAAAAGCACACTCGTCCGCCCGCACGATCGGTAACCGACAATGCGCTTTCACCGCGAAGGCCCGGCACATCGCACGCCGCGCCTTCGCGGGCTGTCATGCTTTCATCACAAAATTGTCACATTATGGCCATATGATGATTCGCGTTTATCCGCTCTGGCTTAACACCAAGGATTTCGCCCATGACCATAATTAAAGCTGCAAACCATCAGGAAGCAGAAAAACTCATCCGCGCCGGCACCGCCAAGAAAATCGAACTGGCCTACGATATCGGCAGCGACGACTTCTTCCAGCTTGCCAGCCTGTGGTGCGATAAAGGCGCCAAAATCTCCAAAGGAAAAGAACACTTCATCGTCTCGTTGAAAGGGTTCCGCATCCCGCCTAACGATTAATGCCCTGCCGCCCATCGCGGCGGCTTCGCCCCTTCCTCGCAAAACCGCTCTATTCAACCACGCGCGCCTCATTCGATTTCGCTAAGCTAACAGCAGACTTTATTGCGGACGTTCCGCCTGATAATCACGTCCGCCACGATGAGGAGAGTAACCATGTCAACAAATGCAGCGCTGCCCGACACGATGAAAGCGATTGAAATCAGCCAACCGGGCGCTCCCGACGTTCTGGTCGTTACCGAACGCCCGGTGCCCGTTCCGCAAGCGGGCGAACTGCTGGTGAAAATCGCCGCCGCCGGCGTTAACCGCCCCGACGTGCTGCAGCGCCAGGGGAACTATGCCCCGCCGCCCGGCGCCTCGGATATCCCCGGCCTGGAAATTGCCGGCGAAGTGGTGGCCATCGGTGAAGGCGTGACCCACTTCGCGCTCGGCGATCGGGTTTGCGCCCTTATCGCCGGCGGTGGCTATGCGGAATACTGCACCGTGCATGAAAGCAATGCGTTGCCGGTGCCGGCGGGGCTGAGCCTGACCGAGGCCGCCGCGCTGCCGGAAACCTTCTTCACCGTCTGGGTCAACGTGTTCCAGCGCGGTCATCTCAAAGCCGGCGAAACCGTGTTGATCCATGGCGGCACCTCCGGCATCGGCACGGTCGCCACCATGCTGGCAAAGGCCTTCTGCGCCCAGGTGATCACCACCGTCGGCTCCGAAGAGAAACGTCAGGCCAGCCTGGCGCTGGGCGCCGACGTGGCGATTAATTACCGCAGCGAAGACTTTGTCGCACGCACCAAAGACGCCACCAACGGTAAAGGCGCCGACGTCATCGTCGACCTGATCGCCGGCGATTATGTCGCCAAAAACTATCAGGCCGCAGCGATGGAAGGCCGCATCGTGCAAATCGGCACGCAAAACGGCGTGGTGAAAGAGCTCAATCTGATGCCGCTGCTGCTGAAACGCCTGACCCATACCGGGTCGACGTTACGTTCGCGTAGCGTGGCGGACAAAGCGCAGATTGCCGCCGATCTGCGCGAAAAGGTTTGGCCGCTGCTGGAGCGCGGCGTGCTGAAACCGCAAATTTTTAAAACCTTCCCGCTTGAGCAGGCCGCGGCCGCGCATACGCTGATGGAGTCCAGCGAGCACATCGGCAAGATCATGCTGACGTTCTGAGCCTATTCCCCGCGGCCGGTGCTGCGGGGAAACCGATGCCGCACTCAGGGAATGATGCCGCGGCGGCGGAACTCATCGAACAGCGAGAAAAACATGGCTTCGGTTTCGACAAACTGGTGGAAACCGAAGCGCCGCGCCTTGCTGCCATCCGCGAACATGTCATAGTCCCAGGAAAAGACGAAATCGGCGAAACGCCAGCCGGCCACCGCGCGATAGTCCGGTTCGGCCAATTGGTGCCGCTGCGCCAACTCCCGCCACAGCGACGCTTTGTCCGCCATCATGCTCTCCAGCGGCATCGGCAGCGGCGGCGCACATTCCAGACCAAAGTAAGCGGCGATTTTCGGCCACATCTCGCTCCAGCGAAACAGATCGCCGTTGTTGATATTAAACGCCTGATTGGCCGCCGCCGGCTCGGTCGCCGCCCACAGCGTGGCGCGCGCCAACAGCCCGGCGTCGGTCATTTCCAGCAGGCTGTGGTAAGCGCCCGGTTTACCCGGGAAGCGCAACGGCAGCCCGAGCGCTTTGCTGATCGAGGCGTAAACCGCGATGCTTAACGCCAGATTCATCGGATTGCCGAGGGAGAAGCCCCCCACCACGCTTGGACGGATGGCGCTCCAACGCCAGCGCTTACCGGCCTGCCGCTGCGCCAGATACTGCTGCTGCGCCACGTTAAACTCCGGCGGCATATGCCCGGCGTCGCTTTCGCGCGCCGGCGTTTTAAACGGCCCCAAATGCGCGCCATACACCTTATAGCCCTGCATCAGGCTGATATGTTCCAACGCCGGCGCGACCGGCTCCAGCTCCTCGACGACGTGTTGCAGCATCTGCAGGTTCGGCGCCACCAGCCCCGCCCAGTCCGGCGCATCCTGATAGGCGGCATAGAAAACGTGGCTAATCGCGCTCAGCGGCCGCAGCGCGTCGCGCGTCGCCGCCGCATCCAGCAGATCAACCTGAAGGTGGCGCACCCCCGGCGCCGGTTGCCCACCCCGCCGCGAGACCCCCACCACTTGCCAGCCCTGTCCGGCCAGTTCCTCAATCAATCGGCGCCCAATCACGCCATTGGCGCCGATCACCAATGCCTGCCGCTTTGCATTCATCTTGTCACTCCTCGGGTTATCGATGCCCTGAGTGTCATTGATTAGTAATGCTTGCGGTAGAAGAGACTTTCCACTAACACTTATAAGAAAAATCTAGAGGCAAGATCGACATGGATAAGCTGAACGCCATGAAAACCTTTATGCGGGTGGCGGAGCTGGGCAGCCTGTCGGCCGCCGCTCGCGATCTGCGTTTGACGCAGCCGGCGGTCAGTCAGCAAATCGCCGGCCTGGAGCAGCAACTCGGGGCCCAACTGCTGTTTCGCAGCACCCGGGCGGTCACCCTGACCGATGCCGGCAGCAGTTATTATCAGCGCCTCAAACCGATTCTGGCGGCGGTCGACGAAGCGGAAGAAGCGCTGCGCGGCCAGCGCCACCAGTTACAGGGCAATCTGCGCATTCATGCCCCAACCGGGTTCGGGCAGTTGCACGTCACGCCGCTGGCCATCGCTTTCCAGCAACGTCATCCGAGCCTCGCCATCGAGCTGCTGCTGGACGATCGTCGCGCCGACGTGATCGGCGAAGGCATCGACGTAGCGCTGCGTTTCGGTGAACTGCATGCGCCCGGCATGGTGGCGAAACGTTTGGGCGAGCTGCAACGCCTGCTGGTGGCGTCACCGGCCTATCTGGACAAACATGGCACGCCCCGTTCGCCGGCGGAGCTGGCTAAACATGCGCACATTCGTTACAGCGGTTTGAACGACGGCGATACGCTCACTCTGTTCGGGCCGCACGGCCCCGAGATGGTTGCAGTGCGGCCCACGTTCCGCGCCAACAATACGCTATCGCTGCTGGCCGCCATTGAGGCTGGAGCCGGTATCGGCGGCGCCCAACGGCCGTTAATCGCCGAGCAGCTGGCGACGGGGGCGCTGGTGCCCGTTTTGCCGGAATACCGCTACCCGCCCATGGAGCTGCACGCGGTCTATCCCGCCTTACGTTTTATTCCGGAGAAAGTGCGCGCCTGGGTGGCGCATCTGCAGCAGGCGTTGACGGCGATCGAGGGAATTAGCGGAGTGAAGGCTCCCGGCCAGGCGCCGGGAGCCTAATCATTATTTGAACAGTTTACCGACCATATCGCCCAGCTCGTTGCTGTCTTGCTGAACTTCACCGTTTGGTGAGGCGGCATCCGCGACCGTTGGCAAGAACTGTGCAATGGTGCTGGACGCCTGTGCCGGATCGATGCCCAGCTTTTCAGCCAGTTGGTTGATGGCGTCGCTACCCAACGCCTGCTGCACATGGTCGCCGGTAATCGACTGATTTTCACCATTGCCGAGCCAGGAACCGACGATATCGCCGAACTGCCCCTGACGGAACTTGTCCAAAATGGCCTGCAGGCCGCCTTGTTGCTCGACCCACTGCATAATGGCGATGTAGTCGATACCTTTACCACCGTTGGCGCCGCCGCCCAGAATGTTACCCAATACGCTATCGAACAGACCCATGATATTCCCCTTTCAGCGGGTACGGCCCGCGCCGCACCGCCGGATTGATTTCACGAAAAAGGGCCGCCGCGGCGACCCTGTTGAGCAACGGCTGCTTAGCCTTTGATCTTCCTGTAGACAAAAAGCACCACCAGAGCACCGATTACCGCCACCACAAAGCTGCCCAGGTTAAAACCGTCAACGCGGCCCATACCGAAGAAGGTGCTGATATAGCCGCCGACGACGGCGCCCACGATCCCCAATATAACGGTCACAATAAAGCCGCCGCCGTCTTTGCCCGGCATAATCCACTTGGCCAGGATACCGGCGATTAAACCAAAAATGATCCAGGAAATGATGCCCATCTTTACTCTCCCTATTACCTTTTGCCTAACAGAAATCCTATTACCAGGCCCACGACGGCGCCGGCGCCTATCCCCGCCCAAGGGTTATCCTTAAGGCAGGCACATGATTGCTCGAGCGCTGCTTTTACACCACTGCTCACTTCGCAGGCGGTGGTTTTCACGTAGTCGCTCGGTTGCTCAACACCGTTTAGATCGTCATTTTCATATGACATGTCAAACCCTTACAGACCAACTCTCTGAGAATTTCGTCACATGTTTCGCGCCAGGCGCCGTCCGCTCCGCGATCTTGCTCTGGGCAATCTGCCCGCTGCCGCTCAATGCGGAGGCGTCCGGCGGCAAACGCACAACTTCACACTATGACTATAGTAAAAAATCAGCGGTTTACCCATTTCCGTCCGTCTGAATTTCACCATACAAAAAACGATCTGATTTCATCCCGCTGTCATCTTGCAAGGCTAAACTTTAAACACATCCTCCTGGAGGAAACGCCAATGTTCAATGCCCCCGTTGTCCTGATCCTCGCGCTACTGTACGCACTGGCCGCCGCTTGGGACGGTTCCGCGGCGTTACTGTTTCATTGAGGTTACATAGCCGTTGTCACTTTTGCGATGCGCTTAATTGTGTCTTTATTTTTCAATTTCGCCAGCCGGTTGAAATAGCGGAAAATATCCCCTCCTCCCTCGGTAAAAATCCTATTTCGCTTCGTTTTTCGCCTGCGTTTAAATAAAGCGTAAAAAAAGCATTAATGGAAAATCCTGTTTAGCACAAAATATTCTATCATCTTCCTTATGGAAATTTGGGTTAAGGTCCCATTGGGAAAGAAAAGGAATAACAGGAAAATGCTTTCTAACCAACGCTTTGAGCGCGAATTCTTGCGCCCTCGTTATTGGTTGTTGTGGATAGGACTGGGAATACTCTATCTCTTGGTATTACTGCCCTACCCGCTCATTTATCGGCTCGGACACGCCCTTGGCAGAATAGCCATGCGCCTAATGAAACGCCGGGTAAAAATAGCGCGCCGCAATTTAGAACTCTGCTTCCCCGCGATGCCCGCCGCCGAGCGCGAGGCGCTGATCGTCAAAAATTTTGAGTCCGTCGGCATGGGGCTGTTCGAAGTCGGCATGGCCTGGTTCTGGCCCGACTGGCGCATCGCCCGCTGGTTCAAGGTGAGCGGCATGGAAAACATGCGGTTGGCGCGTCAGGAAGGCAAAGGCGTTCTGCTGATCGGTCTGCATTTCCTGACGCTGGAACTGGGCGCGCGCATTTTCGGCATGCAAAACCCCGGCATCGGCGTGCACCGCCCGCACAACAACAAGCTGATGGAATGGGTACAGACCCGCGGCCGGCTGCGCTCGAATAAATTCATGATCGATCGTAAAGATATCAAAGGCATGATCCGCAACCTGAAACAGGGCGAAATCCTGTGGTACGCGCCGGATCACGATTATGGGCCGCAAAGTAGCGTATTCACACCGTTCTTCGCCGTGGAAAATGCCGCCACGACCACCGGCACCTTTATCCTGGCGCGCATGGGGCGGCCGTCGATCGTGCCTTTCGTGCCGCGCCGCCTGCCAAACGCTCAGGGCTATGAGCTGATCGTGCAGCCGCCGTTGACGGACTTCCCGCTGGATGATGAAACGCGCGCGGCGGCCATGATGAACCGCGTGGTGGAAGAACAGGTGCTGCTGGCGCCCGATCAATACATGTGGTTGCACCGCCGCTTTAAAACCCGCCCACCCGGCGAGCCGTCGCTGTATTAACCGCGTTCACGCCTTTGCCCGTCCTACCGGCGGCGAAGGCGCTCACCTCGCACGAGCATTCTACGTCAGGGGGACTACACTAATAAGTCACCGACGGCAATTATTGCCGCCAGCAATCATTTCTTCCCGCCCGAGGGCCGGTCGTTGCCTGTCGGGCCACAACCGAGGTCAATGTCATGCTGGTACAACCCTATTTGTTCTTCAGCGGCAACTGTGAGCAAGCGATTAACTTCTATGTACAGCAGTTGAATGCCAAAATTGAAATGGTCATGCGCTTCAAAGACATGCCCGAAGAAGCCCGCCAAGGCGGGCCGGAGGACGTCAATCCTGAAGCGATCATGCATGCGCGCCTGCTGATCGGCGACGGCGTACTGATGGCCTCCGACGGCTGTCCGCAAGATGACAGCGGCGGTGCTTCCCACAAAGGTTTCTCGCTGTCGCTGAATCCCAGCGATGCGGAACAAGGACGCAAACTGTTCGACAATCTGGCGCAGGGCGGCCAGGTGACGATGCCTTACCAAGCCACCTTCTGGGCCAAAGGTTTTGGCATGCTGACCGACAAATTCGGCGTCAACTGGATGATCAACGTCGAATAACCCCGCATGGCGCCGCTAGCTGTAGCGGTGCCAGTCATACGCCGCTTTGGCGAACAGCACGAACAGCAGCGCCAACAGCGCCAATCCCAACCGCCAATAGGGCGACCGGCGGCGGCGCCAGGCGAAGTACATCATCACCGCCAGCGTTCCCAGCGTAAGGGGGTAATACACCGCCAGCGTCAGTAAAGCGATAATGATGTAATCAGACATTGCTCTTTCACTCCGAGGTGCTCACACCGCCGCTGATGCGGGCTGCGATCGACCTTTCGCCTTATCGCCTCGTTAAAGGCTAGAGGTCTGGCGCATTTATGCATAAAATATAAGATTGCTCTTAACTCAAACTGAATAGTAATCACACAACAAGGGTGACATGACTCAGCAGCAACCCATACAGGATGCCGTGCCGGCGCGCAGCGTTAAAAGCTCCCCATTATTATTTCAGGCCGGCGTGTTTGTCATCATCGTTGCCGCCACGCTGATCCTCTTTAACAGCTGGCAAATCTGGAACGCACACCAGCGCGATCTGCGCAGCGCCGAGCATGAATCCGCCAACCTCGCCCGCTCGCTGGCGCAGCATGCCGACGATACTTTCATGCAGGTGGACGGCAATCTGCTCGATCTGACCGAACGTCTCCAGAACGACGGATTGGGGCCCTCGCAATTGACCCGGCTGCAGCGGGTGATGCAAACGCAGGTCGGCAACCTGCCGCAGCTGCATGGGCTGTTTCTCTACGATGCGCGCGGCCGCTGGCTGGCGACCTCCTCGGGCAAATTCATCAAGAACGCCAACAATGCCGATCGCGATTACTTCATATACCATCAAAACCGCGACGACGGCGGCCTGTACATCGGCAAGGTGATCCGCAGCCGCACCACCGGCGATCTGATCATTCCCGTTTCGCGGCGTTTCAACAACCCGGACGGCAGCTTTGGCGGCGTGGTGCTGGCGACGTTGTACATCGATTATTTCCGCCAGTTTTACGACAGTTTCGCCCTCAACACCGACGCCTCACTGAACCTGCTGCTGGCGGATGGCACCATCCTTTACCGCCGCCCTTACTCGGCGGCGTCGATCGGTAAAAACATCGCCAAGGGCGTGCTGTTCAGCGAAATTTTGCCGCATTCGGAATTCGGTAACGCCACCATCACCTCGCTGTACGATAAAGTAGAGCGCATCTACGGCTATTCGCGGGTCAACCGCTTTCCGCTGGTGATCGCCGCCGGGCTGTCGAAACGCGACGCGCTGGCGGACTGGCGCACCGACGCCGGGCTGTTCGCCGCCGGCGGCCTCTCGCTGCTGGTGATCCTGTTGGCGATGGGCATGGTGCTGCTGCGGCAAATCAAGCACAGCATGCAAACCGAAGCTGAGCTGATGCGTACCCGCGATCAGTTGACCAGCATCAACCAGATGCTCGAAGAGCTGGCGCTGCTGGACGGCCTGACCGGGCTGGCCAACCGCCGCCAGTTTGATATCGCGCTGAAGAACGAGCTGGCGCGGGCTTCGCGCAACTACCGCAGCGTGGCGCTGCTGATGCTGGATATCGACTATTTCAAACAGTACAACGACAGCTATGGCCACGTCGCCGGTGACCAATGCCTGCAGCAGATCGGCCAAACGCTCAAAGGGTTGGCGTGCCGCAGCAACGACGTTCTGGCGCGTTACGGCGGCGAAGAGATGGGGATTATCCTGCCGGATACCGACGTCCAGGGCGCACTGATTTTCGCCGAACGCGTCATCAGCGCGGTGCGCGATCTGAAAATTCCGCATCAGGGTAATCCGCACGGCATCGTCACCATCAGCATCGGTATCTGCGCCAAAGTGCCGCATATGTATAACGATACGCCGATCAGCTTTATCAATGAGGCGGACAGTGCGTTGTATCAGGCCAAGAAAAAAGGCAAAAACTGCATTTACGGCGCTTAATCATTAATCGGGCCACCAAAATTTGGCGGCCCGATTTATTACTAACCCAAATGAAATAATTCCCCTCCGCAACATTATTTCCCCGGTTTACCCTGTGCTCTGGATAAAATAACGCCAATAATAAGCGCAATATTTATTTCTATTAAAATTCAATGAGATAAGAAACTCACCATTCCGCAGACAATTCGTGCCATTTTTGATTATTCGTGCCTACACGTAGCTCCGTTTAGCCCTCGTTTACTTTTCATTGGTATTGCCGGTGATACTCTTATCAGGACTATTCTCTATATCAGGAAGCCATCGCACGCTTCGGCGCACTGCGCCCTGCTGATACATCCATAATAGAACCCACAAATTTCACGTTGCAATTGGGCGGCCTGTTGACGCCGCTCCAGCCAGCCACGGCGCAAGCCAGTGCAGCCAACCACGCGGCAACCTGAAAGCGGGAATAAAGCGATATAGATTTGCGAGGAGATCTCATGCCTACTGGCGATATTATGCGTGAACAGGCCGTCCTGACGCTGCCGTTGCGACAATGGGCGGCAGCGGAAGCATCCAGCGCGGTCAGCGAACTGGAACAGGGCAAGGTGCTGTTTCTGCCCGAGCTGGCCTTCACTCTATCTGAGCAGGAAATGCCGCTGCTGGATCCGACGTTGGTCGATCCGAAGCGCAAAAACATCAGCTATCAACCGCTGTCCGGCAAGCTGAGCGGCGTCGCCGTCGCGGAACGCCGGCAACAGGTTCAGCAACTGCTGGAGCGCTATTATCAATCTTGCCGCCAGCTGATCGCCGGGCTGTTGCCCGAGTATCAGGAGGCGCTGCACCACCCCACCGGCAGCCTGCGTTTGCACCCGGTTTCCGCCTGGCGGGCGACCAGTTCCTGGCGCAAAGACGACAGCCGCCTGCACGTTGACGCTTTCCCGTCGCGCCCGAACTACGGCGAACGCATTCTGCGCATTTTCACCAACATCAACCCGCACGGCGAGCGTCGCCAATGGCGCGTCGGCGAGCCGTTTCCTGAACTTGCGCAACGCTTTATGCCGCGCCTCGCGCGCTATTCCGCCTTCAGCAGCTGGCTGCAGCACCAGGTGCGCATCACCAAAACCCGGCGCAGCCATTATGACCACCTGATGCTGCAGTTGCATGACGCCATGAAGGCCGACGGTGATTATCAGCAACGGGGTCCGCAGCTGGCGCTGGAATTCCCGCCAGGCAGCAGCTGGATTTGCTTCTCGGATCAAACGCCGCACGCCGCGATGGGCGGCCAGTTTATGTTGGAACAGACCTTCCTGTTGCCGGTGAACAAGATGCAGGATCCGCAGCGTTCGCCGCTGAAAGTGTTGGAACAGCTGCGCGGGCAGCCGCTGATCTGAATGACTCGCCGCCGCCGGGATGCCGGCGGCGGCGAAACGCGCATTATGCCTCGAAGTCCCCTTGCTGGCGCGCCACCAGCGTCAGGATGCTGTACAGCGCCACCGGTTGCTGCTCCTGATTCAACACCTGAACATCCCACACCACCACGCCGTGCGGCCGATCTTCGGCGGTTTTTTGCGGCTTGCGGATTTTCTTTTTGCAGGTCAGCCGCACCTGAATGGTGTCGCCGATCTTCACCGGTTCGATAAAGCGCAGATTCTCCATGCCATAGTTGGCGATCACCGGCCCGACGGCGGCGTCGACAAACAGCCCAGCCGCGGCGGACACCACAAAGTAACCGTGCGCCACCCGCTCGCCGAACAGCGAATCGGCAGCGCCGATCTTGTCCATGTGCGCGTAAAAGTGGTCGCCGCTCAGGCAGGCGAAGTTGACGATATCCGCTTCGGTCACTGTGCGGCGCGCGGTCAACAGGCTGTCGCCCAGCTGCAGCTGCTCGAAGTATTTCCGGAACGGGTGCACCGGGTGTTCGGCGACCGGCGCGCCGCGCACCCATTCGCCGCCGATGGCCGCCAGCATCGCCGGGCTGCCCTGGATCGCCGTGCGCTGCATATAGTGCTTCACCGCGCGCAGTCCACCCAGCTCTTCACCGCCGCCGGCGCGCCCCGGGCCGCCGTGCACCAGCATCGGCAGCGGCGAACCGTGGCCGGTGGACTCCGCCGCCGCCTGTTCATCCAAAATCAACATGCGGCCATGGGCGCACGCCGCCGCGCGAATGAATCGCTTGGCCAATGCCGGATCGGCGGTCACCAGCGATCCCGCCAGGCTGCCCTGCCCCAGCAACGCCAACGCGATCACCTGCTCGGTATCCGCATACGGCATCAGCGTCGCCACCGGGCCGAAGGCCTCAGTGCCGTGCACCGCCTGATGGGTGAACGGATCGGCGCAATACAGCAGGGTCGGCGGATAAAACGCCCCGCCGCGCGCGCCGTCGCCCATGACTTCCAGCTTATCCAGCGACGCGCCGCACAGCGGTTCGCAGCCGTTGCGCAGCAGGAACTCCACCTTGCTTTGCACATCATCACGCTGCTCGTGGCTGACCAGCGCCCCCATGCGCACCTGCTCCAACTGCGGGTCGCCCACCGTCACTCCCGCCAGACGCTGCAACAAGGCCTGACGTACCGCCGCCACCTGCGCCGCCGGCACGATGATGCGGCGGATCGCGGTGCATTTCTGCCCCGCCTTGGCAGTCATTTCACGGCACACTTCTTTGATAAACAGCGCAAATTCCGGCATCTCCGGCGTCACGTCTTCCGCCAGCACGCAGCAGTTGAGCGAATCCGCCTCCATGGTGAACGCGATCGATTTTTCCAACAGGCGCGGATGCGCCCGCAGCCGCTGCCCGGTCTGCGCCGAGCCGGTAAAGGTCACCGCATCCTGGTAATCCAGGTGCGCAAACATGTCGCCGACGCCGCCGCATACCAACTGCAGCGCCCCTTCCGGCACCAGCCCGCTGTCGACAATCAGCCTGACCATCGCCTGCGTCAGTTGCGCGGTGGCGGTGGCCGGCTTGATGATGGCCGGCATGCCCGCCAGCCAGGTCGGCGCCAGTTTTTCCAGCATGCCCCAGCAAGGGAAGTTGAAGGCGTTGATATGCAGCGCCACGCCGGGGCGCGAGGTCAATACGTGGCGGGCGGCGAACTGCGCCTGCTTCGACAGCGGGATCAGCTCATCTTCCGGCCACAGCGTATCATCCGGCAGATCGCGGCCGGCCATGCCGGCATAGGCGAACAGCGTGGCGATGCCGCCTTCGATATCGACCCAGCCGTCGCCGCGCGTCGCGCCGGTTTGATAGGAAATCTGATACAGCGCCTCTTTATGCGCCAGCAGGTGTTTCGCCACCGCTTTCAGCATCTGGGCGCGCTGCTGGAATGTCATGTGCGCCAGCGCCGGGCCGCCGTGGCTGCGCGCATAGCTCAGGCTCGCCGCTAACGGCAGGCCGTCGGAGCAGACCTGGTACAACGCTTCGCCGGTCACGGCGTGACGGATCTCGCGCGTCTCTCCCTGCCCGTACACCCAGGCGCCAGAAAGATAACTGTGTAACTGCTGCATGTGCCCTCCGGAATTCATAAATTTTCACCATACAGCTTAATTACGTATCACATAAATGCCAGTCGACGCCAAACTCAATTTTAACAAAAAGAGAACAAGAAGCGCTTTCAAGCCGATTTTCCGGCGTTAACACGGAGTCATTGCTTTTATTTATTAAATAAAATCAAAAAATTAACACAAACACTTGTGAGTGAGCTCGCAAAACCACATAAATCTCGTTTGATCTTTTTGTTATCAGTTTGTAGCCTTATGGTTAGTTAAAGTGATTCACATTTTTATATTTAATGTGAAAAATACGAATCACCAAGAGGCAAGCATGACAACTGACGCACAGTATCAGCAGCATTTCGACGACAAGATCGCGGCGGATATCGCCATTGAGGCCAAAGACTGGATGCCGGACGCCTATCGTCAGAACCTGATTCGGCAAATCGGCCAACACGCCCACTCGGAAGTCATCGGCATGCTGCCGGAAGCCAACTGGCTGACGCGCGCCCCCACGCTGCGCCGCAAGGCGGTGCTGCTGGCCAAAGTGCAGGATGAGGCCGGCCACGGTCTGTACCTCTACAGCGCCGCCGAGACCCTCGGCTGTTCGCGCCAGGACATCTACCAAAAGATGCTCGACGGCAAGATGAAGTACTCCTCTATCTTCAATTACCCCACGCTCAACTGGGCGGATATCGGCGTGATCGGCTGGCTGGTTGACGGCGCCGCCATCGTCAACCAGGTGGCGCTGTGCCGCGCGTCCTACGGCCCCTATGCGCGGGCGATGGTGAAGATCTGCAAAGAGGAAAGCTTCCACCAGCGCCAGGGCTATGAGGCGGTAATGGCGATGGCCAACGGCAGCGACACGCAGCGCGCCATGCTGCAGGACGCCATCGATCGCTTCTGGTGGCCGGTGCTGATGATGTTCGGCCCGAGCGACGCCGACTCCCCCCACAGCGCCCAGAGCATGGCGTGGAAGATCAAACGCCACAGCAACGATGAGCTGCGGCAGAAGTTCGTCGACAACACCGTACCGCAGCTGGAAGCGCTGGGCATGACGGCGCCGGATCCGGATCTGCACTGGGATGCCGCCGCCGGCCACTATCGCTTCGGCGAGATCGACTGGAGCGAGCTGCATGAGGTGATCAAAGGGCGTGGCCAATGCAACCACGAACGCCTGCAGGCCAAACGCCGCGCCTGGGAAGACGGCGCCTGGGTGCGTGACGGCGCCATGGCCCACGCCGCGAAAAACGCCGCTTCCGCCGCATAGCCAACATAAGGAACCGAGATCATGAGCCACGTTGAATGGCCGCTGTATGAAGTGTTTATCCGCAGCAAACAAGGGCTGGCGCATCGCCACGTCGGCAGCCTGCACGCCGCCGACGACCAAATGGCGCTGGAAAACGCCCGCGACGCCTACACGCGCCGTAATGAAGGCTGCTCGATTTGGGTGGTGCAATCCCGCCATCTGATCGCCTCGCAGCCGGAAGACCGCGGCGCCTTCTTCGATCCGTCCGAAGACAAGATCTACCGTCATCCGACGTTTTACACCATTCCCGACGGCATCAAGAACATGTAGAGGCGACCATGACGGTTAACGATCCGCGCATCAGCTATTTGCTCCGCCAGGGCGACACGCCTTTGATCCTCGCCCAGCGTCTGTGCGCCTGGTGCGGCCACGCGCCCGAGCTGGAAATCGATCTGGCGTTGGCCAACATCGGGCTCGATCTGCTCGGCCAGGCGCGCAACTTCCTGAGCTACGCCGCCGAACTGGCCGGGCCGCCCTGCAGCGAAGACAGCCTGGCCTTCGGCCGCGACGAACGCCAGTTTCATAACCTGTTGCTGGCGGAACAGCCGAACGGCGGTTTCAACGACACGTTGGTGCGCCAGTTCCTGCTCGACGTCTACCACGTGCAGCTGCATCAGGCGTTGAGCCGCAGCGGCGATGCGCAGATCGCCGCCATCGCCGCCAAGTCATTGAAGGAGGCCGATTACCACCTGCGCTTCAGCCGCGGCTGGATGATCCGCCTCGGCGACGGCAACGACATCAGCCACCGCAAGATCCAGCAGTCGCTGGATAACCTGTGGCGCTTCACCGCCGAGCTGTTCCACGCCGACGCGCTGGAGCTTGAGCTGGCGGAACAGGGCATCGCCGTCGATCCGCGCCAGCTGCAGGCTCCCTGGCAAGCGCAGGTGGAGGAGACGCTGCGCCAGGCGACGTTGACGCTGCCCGCCGAGCAGGCGTTCCGGCACGGCGGCAAACAAGGCCGACACAGTGAACACCTCGGCCCGCTGCTGGCGGAGATGCAGTTCCTGCAACGCGCCTATCCAAACGGCCAATGGTAGGAGGCTGCGATGAACGTCACTCGTTTGCAACCCGCTGAAATCCCGCAGATTTGGCACTGTCTGCAACAGATCAGCGATCCCGAGCTGCCGGTGCTGTCCATCACCGATTTGGGCATGGTGCGCGACGTGGCCCGCGACGGCAGCGGCTGGCGCGTGACCTTCACCCCAACCTATTCCGGCTGCCCGGCCACCGAATTTCTGCTCAACGCCATTGAGCAGCGGCTGACGGCCGCCGGCTTCAGCCCGGTGCAGGTGGACATCCGTCTCAGCCCGGCCTGGACCACTGATTGGATGAACGCCGACGCCCGCGAGCGGCTGCGGCAATACGGCGTAGCGCCGCCGCAGGGCCACACCTGCGATCGGCCGCATGCCCACGGCCCGGTAGCCTGCCCGCGCTGCGGCAGCACCCACAGCGAGAAGATCAGCGAGTTCGGCTCCACCGCCTGTAAAGCGCTGTACCGCTGTTGCGACTGCCGGGAACCGTTCGACTATTTCAAATGCATATAGGAGCGCTGACACCATGACGGTCTTTCATCGCCTGAGCGTCGCCGCCATCGAGCGCGAAACGCCGGACGCCGTAGCCATCACCCTGCGGGTGCCCGAAGAGCTGCAAAACCAATACCGCTATACCCCCGGCCAGCACCTGACGCTCAAGGCGCTAGTCAACGGCGAAGAACTGCGGCGTTGCTATTCCATCTGCAGTTCGCCGCAGGAAGGCCTGCTGCAGATCGGCGTAAAAGCGATTGATCAGGGCCGTTTCTCCGGCTTCGTCAACCGCATGCTGAAAGTCGGCGATGCGCTGGAAGTGATGGTGCCGCAGGGGCGCTTCGGCTATCAGCCGCAGGCGGAGCGCCGCGGCAACTACCTGGCGATCGCCGCCGGCTCCGGCATCACACCGATGCTGTCGATCATCAAGGCAACGCTGCAGTTCGAACCGGGCAGCAGGTTCACCCTGATCTACGGCAACCGCAACAGCCGTTCGATGATGTTCAAAGAGGCGCTGTCGGATCTGAAAAACCGCTACCCGCAGCGTTTTCAGCCGCTGTACCTGTTCAGCCAAGAGAGCCTCGACAGCCCGCTGCTCAGAGGCCGCATCGACCGTGAACGCCTGGCGGCGATCGGCGGCGCGCTGCTGGATTTCCGCGACTATGACCACGCCTTTATCTGCGGGCCGGAATCGATGATGGACGACGCGCAGACCGTGCTGGAGCAGGCCGGCGTACCGGCCAATCACATCCACAGCGAACGCTTCAACACCAGCGGCCTGGTCACCCGCCCGCGCCACAGCGGCGATCGCAACGCCACCCGGGTGGCGATCCTGCTCGACGGCCGCCGGTTGGATATCGAGGTCGGCGAACAGGACGACAGCATTCTCGATGCCGCGCTGCGCCAGGGCGCCGATCTGCCCTACGCCTGCAAAGGCGGCGTGTGCGCCACCTGCAAATGCCGTCTCAAGGCCGGCCAGGTGGAGATGGGCGTCAACTACAGCCTGGAGCCGGATCAGTTGGCGGCGGGCTATGTATTGAGCTGCCAGTCGTGGCCGAAAGGCGACGGCGTGGTGTTGGACTTCGACGTCTAGGAGCCGCGATGGACACCCCCTTTATTTTGCATCAGCAGCAACACCGCGTGGTCACGCTGACGCTGCATCGCCCGGAGGCGCGTAACGCCCTGAGCACGCCGTGTCTGGAACAGCTGGTTGCCCGGCTGGAGCAGGCCGACGCCGACAGCGGCGTGGGCGCCGTGGTGATCGCCGGCGCGGCGCGCTTCTTCGCCGCCGGCGCCGATCTGCGCGAACTGCAACAGCAGGATCTGCCGGCCACGCTGGCGGATCGCCGTCCGCAGCTGTGGCAGCGGCTGGCGCAGTTCAGCAAACCGCTGCTGGCGGCGGTGAACGGTTATGCCCTGGGCGCCGGCTGCGAGCTGGCGCTGGCCTGCGACATCGTCATCGGCGGCGAAAGCGCCCGCTTCGGCCTGCCGGAGATCACCCTCGGCCTGATGCCGGGCGCCGGGGGCACCCAGCGCCTGATCCGCTGCGTCGGCAAGGCGCGCGCCAGCCAGATGGTGCTGACCGGCGAAGCCATCGACGCCCGCACCGCGCTGCAGGCCGGCCTGATCAGCGAAGTATGTGTCGATGCCCTGACGCTGGAGCGCACGCAGCAGATTGCCGATCGCATCAGCCGCCAGGCGCCGCTGGCGCTGCGCGCCGCCAAACAGGCGCTGAAACAGGCCGAGGAAATCGGCCTTAGCCAGGGGCTGGCGATGGAGCGTCAGCAATTTGTCACCCTGGCCGCCACCGACGATCGCCGCGAAGGCATCGCCGCCTTTTTCGAAAAACGTACGCCAAACTATCAGGGGCGCTGATTTATGGATAACGCATTGATTCTCAGCCATCTCGACGCCGGCGTGTTGACGCTGACCCTCAACCGGCCGGATCGGCTCAACAGCTTTAACGACGAGATGCATCGCCAGCTGAGCGAAGCGCTGACGCAAGCCGAGCGCGACGACAGCGTGCGCTGCCTGCTGATCGCCGGTGCCGGGCGCGGTTTCTGCGCCGGGCAGGATCTCAACGATCGCAACGTCAGCGCCGATCAACAGGCGCCGGATCTCGGCCTGTCGGTCGAACGTTTCTACAACCCCCTGATCCGCCGCCTGACCGCCCTGCCGAAACCGGTGGTATGCGCAGTCAACGGCGTGGCGGCCGGCGCCGGCGCCGCGCTGGCTCTGGCGTGCGACATCGTCATCGCCGCCGACAACGCCGGCTTTATTCAGTCGTTCTGCCGCCTGGGTCTGGTGCCGGATTCCGGCGGCAGCTGGTTCCTGCCGCGGCTGGCCGGCCACGCCCGCGCGATGGGCATGGCCATGCTGGGCGACAAAATCAGCGCCCAACAGGCGCTGGAGTGGGGCATGATCTGGCAGGTGGTGCCGGCGGATGAATTGGCCGACCGCACGCAAACGCTGGCGCGCCATCTGGCCACCCAGCCGACTTACGGTCTGGGGCTAATCAAGAAAGCCATCTACAGTTCGGCCACCAACAGCCTCGATCAACAGCTCGATCTGGAACGCGATCTGCAGCGATTGGGGGGCCGCAGCGACGACTATCGCGAAGGCGTCAGCGCGTTCTTCGCCAAACGCACGCCAAACTTCAGCGGGAAATAGCCATGAACGCGCCCCTTCTTAACGGCCAGGTGGCAGTGATCGGCGCCGGCACCATGGGCATCGGCATTGCGCAGGTGGCCGCCGCCGCCGGTCACCCGGTGCGGCTGTTCGATATCGCCCCCGCCGCCGCCCAGCGCGCGATCGACGAACTCGCTCGCCGCCTGCGGCAGCGGGTCGACGGCGGCAAGGCCGACGCAAACACCACCGAGGCGCTGCTGGCGCGTCTCGAACGCGCCGATTCGCTCGAGCAACTGGCCGACAGCGCGCTGGTGATTGAAGCGGTGGCGGAAAATCTGGCGATCAAGCAGAGCCTGTTCCGCGATCTGGAAGCGATCTGCTCGCCCACGGCGCTGTTCGCCAGCAATACTTCTTCGCTGTCGATCACCGCCATCGCCGGCGCCTTGCAACACCCACAGCGCATGGCCGGGCTGCACTTCTTCAACCCGGCGCCGCTGATGAAGCTGGTGGAGATCGTCAGCGGTCTGGAGACCGGGGCCGAGACCCTCGCCGCGCTGCAAGCCCTGGCGCAGCGCTGGGGTAAGCAGAGCGTCGTGTGTCGTTCGACGCCGGGATTCATCGTCAACCGCGTGGCGCGGCCGTTCTACGCCGAAACCTTGCGCGCACTGGAGGAACGGGTGGCCGACGCCGCCACCCTGGATGCGGTAATGCGCGACGCCGGCGGTTTCGCCATGGGCCCGCTGCAGTTGACCGATCTGATCGGCCAGGACGTCAATTACGCCGTGACAGACTCGGTGTATCAGGCCTTCTACCAGGATCCGCGCTTCACCCCCTCACTGGTGCAGCAGGAGCTGGTGGCCGCCGGACATCTCGGCCGCAAATCCGGCCGCGGCTTCTACCGCTACGACGCGCAACGCCCCGTCGCAGAGATGATCGCCTTTGCGCCGCCGGCGCAGGCCGCGCCGCCGCAACGCGTCACGCTGCACGGCGACTGGTCTTCGCTGGCCGATTTGGCGGAACTGTTGATCGAAAATGCGGGGGCGATCAAACAACCTGGCCAGACCAGCCCGTACCTCACGATCGACGACGTTACACTGATGTTAACCAATGGTAAAACCGCCGGCCAACTGGCCGACGAACGTGGAACGCCCGTGGTGCTGTTCGATCTCTGTGCCGACTATGCGCATGCCTCCGCCATCGCCATCAGCTGCGCGGCGCAAAACGGCGCGCAACACAATGCCAACGCGATTCGCCAGCTGCAGTCCCTCGGCAAGCAGGTCATTCAACTG
Organism: Serratia sp. JKS296; assembly: GCF_900215445.1. Taxonomy (NCBI): domain Bacteria; kingdom Pseudomonadati; phylum Pseudomonadota; class Gammaproteobacteria; order Enterobacterales; family Yersiniaceae; genus Serratia; species Serratia sp. JKS296. The sequence continues at coordinate 1,841,627 of NZ_OCMX01000001.1, read as the reverse complement.
CCGGATTATCCCGGCCTGCTGACGATGCGCACTCTGGCCATGCTGGCCAACGAAGCGCTCGACGTGGTGAACAAAGGCGTCGCCGGCGCCGAAGATACCGATCTGGCGATGCTGCGCGGTGTCAACTATCCGCGCGGCCCGCTGGCCTGGGGCGCCGCACTCGGCTGGTGCCACATTCTGACAACGCTGGAAAACCTGCAACGCTATTACGGCGAAGCGCGCTATCGCCCGATGCCGCTGCTGCGCCGCTACGCTTCCCCCGCCTCTTTCTCAGGAGCCGAACGATGAACGCCAATACGCCGCGCGCGCTGGCTCAGCGCTGCGCCGAACAGATGTTCCAGCAAGATACCTGCGCTCAGGCGATGGGGATGCATATCGACGCCGTCGACGCCGGGTACGCTCAGGTCAGCATGACCGTCGGCCCGCAGATGCTCAATGGCCACCAGACCTGCCACGGCGGCCAGCTGTTCAGCCTGGCGGACACCGCCTTCGCCTACGCCTGCAACAGCCAGGGGTTGGCGGCGGTGGCCTCCGGCTGCAGCATCGACTTCGTCCGCCCGGCGCTGGCCGGCGATCGCCTCACCGCCAGCGCGGCGGTGCGCCACCAGGGCAAAGCCACCGGGCTGTACGACGTCGAGATCGTTAACCAACTGGGCAAAACCGTCGCCTGGTTCCGTGGCCGCGCGCACCGCCTCGGTCACAGCATTTTAGGAGATCGGGCATGAATCAGGCATTTATCTGCGACGGCGTGCGCACCCCGATCGGCCGCTATGGCGGCGCGCTGGCCCAGGTGCGCGCCGACGACCTCGCCGCCCTGCCGCTGCGCGTGCTGCTGGAGCGCTATCCACAGGTGGATTGGGCGCAGCTGGACGATGTGATCCTCGGCTGCGCCAACCAGGCCGGGGAAGACAACCGCAATCTGGCGCGCATGGCGCTGCTGCTGGCCGGATTGCCGGTCGGCGTTTCCGGCACTACGGTGAACCGCCTGTGCGGTTCGGGCCTGGATGCGCTGGCGATGGCGGCGCGCAGCATCAGGGCCGGCGACGCCGGGCTGCTGCTGGCCGGCGGCGCGGAATCGATGACCCGCGCGCCGCTGGTGATGGGCAAGGCCGACAGCGCCTTCAGCCGCCAGGCGCAGCTGTACGACACCACCCTCGGCTGGCGCTTCGTCAATCCGCGGATGCAGGCCGAGTTCGGCACCGATTCGATGCCGGAGACCGCCGAAAACGTCGCGGCGCAGTTCAATATCAGCCGCGCCGATCAGGACGCCTTTGCGCTGCGCAGCCAGCAGCGCGCCGCCCGGGCGCAGGCGCTGGGCCACCTGGCGCAGGAGATAGCCCCGGTCAGCCTCACCGGTAAAAAAGGCGCGGTCACCCTGTTCAGCCAGGATGAACACCCGCGCGCCGACACCACCTTCGAGCAGCTGCAGGCGCTGAAAACCCCGTTCCGTCAGCCCGGCAGCGTCACCGCCGGCAACGCCTCGGGCCTGAACGACGGCGCGGCGGCGCTGATCGTCGCCTCCGAAGCGATGGCGGCGCGCCAGGGGCTGACGCCGCGCGCGCGCATCCTTGCCACCGCCACCTGCGGCGTGGAGCCGCGCCTGATGGGCATCGGCCCGCTGCCGGCCACCCGCAAGGTGCTGGAGATCGCCGGGCTGAGCCTGGCGCAGATGGACGTCATCGAACTGAACGAAGCGTTCGCCGCCCAGGCGTTGGCGGTGATGCGCCAGCTTGGCCTGCCGGACGATGCCCCGCAGGTTAACCCCAACGGCGGCGCGATCGCTCTGGGGCACCCGCTGGGCATGAGCGGCGCGCGCCTGGCGCTGGCCGCCCTGTTTGAACTGGAACGGCGAGCCGGCCGCTATGCGCTTTGCACCATGTGCATCGGCGTCGGCCAAGGCATCGCCATGATCATTGAGCGTGTCTGACCCCTGAGGCTAACCATGACAATAAATCCACAGCCCCTCGAAACGATCGAATTCGCCTCGCGCGATGAGATTGAAGCGTTGCAGTTGGCGCGTCTGAAGTGGACGCTGCACCACGCCTACGACAATGTGCCGATGTACAAACGCAAATTCGACCAGGCCGGCGTACACCCCGACGATCTCAAACAGCTGAGCGATCTGGCGCGCTTCCCCTACACCACCAAGCAGGATCTGCGCGACAACTACCCGTTCGACACCTTCGCAGTGCCGATGGAGCAGGTGGTGCGCATCCACGCCTCCTCGGGTACCACCGGCCGCCCGACGGTGGTCGGTTACACCCAGCGCGACATCGATAATTGGGCCGATATCGTCGCCCGCTGCCTGCGCGCCGGCGGCGCCACCGCCAAAGACAAGGTGCACGTCGCCTACGGCTACGGCCTGTTCACCGGCGGCCTGGGCGCGCACTACGGCGCGGAGCGGCTCGGCGCGACGGTGATCCCGATGTCCGGCGGCCAGACGGAACGCCAGGCGCAGCTGATCCTCGACTTCAAACCCGACATCATCATGGTGACGCCGTCCTATTGCCTGACGCTGATCGACGAACTGGAACGCAAAATGGGCGGCGACGCACGCGGCTGCTCGCTGCGGCTCGGCGTGTTCGGCGCCGAACCCTGGACCGAAGCCCTGCGCCACGAAATCGAAACCCGCATGGGCATCAAGGCGCTGGATATTTACGGCCTGTCGGAAGTGATGGGGCCGGGCGTGGCGATGGAGTGTCTGGAAAGCGGCGGCGGCCCCACCATCTGGGAAGACCACTTCCTGCCGGAGATCATCTGTCCGGAGACCGGCATCGCCCTGCCGGACGGCGAACACGGCGAACTGGTGTTCACCACCCTGACCAAAGAGGCGCTGCCGGTGATCCGCTACCGCACCCGCGATCTCACCCGGCTGCTGCCGGGCGACGCGCGCCAGATGCGCCGCATGGGCAAGATCACCGGCCGCTCCGACGACATGCTGATCATCCGCGGCGTCAACGTCTTCCCGTCGCAGGTGGAAGAACAGATCATGCAGTTCGAGCAGCTGTCGCCGCACTATCAACTGCAGGTCAGCCGCAGCGGGCATCTGGACACGCTGGCGGTGCGCGTCGAGCTGAAAGAATCGGCGCTCAGCCTCAGCCATCAGCAGCGTTGCGATATCTGCCACCAGCTGCGCCATCACATTAAATCGATCGTGGGCGTCAGCACCGACGTCAGCATCGCCAACTGCGGCGATATTCCGCGCTCGGAAGGCAAGGCGCAGCGCGTGGTCGATCTGCGGCCGCGCTGAGGCGCACGGCGTCACGGATGACGCCGCCCCAAATTATGTTAATGTTGTGGCTCATCGAAGGCTAACCCATGGAAAAATATGGAACATAAACTGGATGAGTTCATTCGCCATGCCGTCGACGCCCAGCCGATCAGCGGCACGTCGCTGATCATTTCGCTGTACGGCGACGCGCTCAGCCACCGCGGCGGCGAAGTGTGGCTCGGCAGCCTGAGCGCGCTGCTGGAGGCCTTCGGTTTCGGCGATCGTTTCGTGCGCACCTCGGTGTTCCGCCTGCAAAAAGAAGGTTGGCTGGCGGTGGAGAAAATCGGCCGCCGCAGCTTCTACCGCGTGACCGAGCAGGGAATGCGCCAGTTCCGCCACGCCGAATCGAAGATCTATCTGCGCGAGCAGCCCGCTTGGGACGGCAAGTGGGAGCTGTTGCTGCTGGAATGCGCCGAAAAAAACGCGCGTGCGCGGCTGAAAAAAGAGCTGGGCTGGCTCGGGTTCGGGCAAATCGCCAACAATCTGATGGCCGCCCCCACCCATGCGCAAACCGACGTGACGGCGCTGCTCGGCGAACTGAACGCCAGCGAGCAGGTGATCTACTTTCGCGCCGATTACCCCTATAACCGCTCCGAGCAAACCCTGCAGAAACTGGTGGCCGACTGTTGGTCGCTCAGCGACGTGGCGGCCGGCTATCACGAGTTTATCGTCTCCTTCCGGCCGCTGATGGCGCTGCTGCGCGAAGTCGACCCGGCGGCGCTGACGCCGCTGCGCTGCTTCCAGATTAAGCTATTATTGATTCACTTCTTCCGTCGCGTGGTGTTGAAAGATCCGTTGCTGCCGGACGCGCTGCTGCCCGCGCAGTGGGAGGGCCAGATCGCCCGCAACCTGTGCATCAATCTCTATCAGCAGGTCGATCGCGCCGCGACGGAATACGTCAGCGCGCTGGCGGAGACCACCATCGGCGCCCTGCCCGCGCCGGCCGCCGGCTACTATCGGCGCTTCGGCGGCCTGCCGCGCGACCCTGCATATTAAGGAACTCACGCTATGCCTGTGTATCAGATTGACGGCCTGACGCCGGTCGTTGACCCCAGCAGTTACGTGCACCCGACCGCGGTGCTGATCGGCGACGTGATCGTCGGCAAGCACGTGTATATCGGCCCGAACGCCAGCCTGCGCGGCGATTTTGGCCGCCTGGTGATCTGCGACGGCGCCAACATTCAGGACAACTGCGTGATGCACGGCTTCCCGCAGCAGGACACGGTGGTGGAAGAAGACGGTCATATCGGCCACGGCGCCATCCTGCACGGCTGCCGCATTCGCCGCAACGCGATGGTGGGCATGAACGCGGTGGTGATGGACGGTGCGGAGATCGGCGAGAACACCATCGTCGGCGCGATGGCGTTCGTCAAAGCCGCGGCGGTGATCGAAGCCAACAAGCTGGTGGTCGGCAGCCCGGCGCGCGTGCTGCGCGATCTGACCGAACAGGAGCTGGCCTGGAAGATCGCCGGCACCCGCGAGTATCAGGATCTGGTGCAGCGCTGCAAATCCTCGCTGCACGAAGTGGCGCCGCTGGCCGAAATCGAGCCGGGCCGCCAACGCCTGAGTTTCGGCGACCACCTGATCCCGAAAAGCCAGCTGTAGTCACAAGGGCTGAAGGCGCGCCTCAGCCCCTCCCCCGCATTACTTCACTTCCGGCGCCTTGAGCGGCGACGGCTCAGCCGCGCGGCGGCTCTGGAAGTGATAAGCCACCACCAGCAACAGGGTGAACGGAATACCGAACCACAACGTCATGCGGAAAAATTCGGTAAACGCGGTCGAGATCATCAACGCCGCCATCAGCCCGGCGCCCAGCAAGGTGGTATAGGGAAAGCCCCACATGCGAAATTTCAGGTGGGTCTGCCGATGCCGGCGGCGGAAGAACAGGTGGGTGACGAAAATCATCAGCCAGGTAAAGCAGGCGCCATACACCGAGATAGACATCATGGCGGCGAACGAGGTTTCCGGCGCCACCAGGCTCAGCACGATAGACACCACGATACCGATACACGACATCGCCAGTGCATTGACCGGAATACCGCGCCGGCTGACGCGCCCCAACGCCGCCGGCGCCTGCCCGGCGCGCGACAGCGAGAACATCATGCGAGTGGTGATATACAGCTGGCTGTTCATTGCCGACAGCGCCGCCACCAGCACGATAAAGTTGAAAATACCGGCGGCGGCGGGCAGATGGATCACGTTCATCGCCATCAGGAACGGGCTTTCGCCGGTGCCGGACTGGCGCCAGGGCACGATGGCCAGCATCAGGGCGATCGACAGCATGTAGAAGATGAACAGCCGCACGATGGTGCCCTTGAACGCCGCCTTCACCGCAATCACCGGATTCTTGGCCTCGCCGGCGGCCACCGCGATCATTTCAATGCTCAGGTAGCTGAAGATGGACACGATCACGGCGAACCACATGCCCTTGACGCCAAACGGCATGAAGCCGCCGGCGGTCAGGTTGCGCAGGCCGTAGGCCGGGTTGCCCGAGAATGCCAGAATGCCGATGCCGATCAGAATAAACGCCACGATCGCCGTCACTTTGACGGTGGACAGCGCGTATTCCACCTGGCCGAACGATTTCACGCCGATCACGTTAACAACGATCACCGCCGCCGAGAACAGCAGCACCCACGGCCAGGTCGGCGTCGCCGGGAACCAGAACTGCATGTACATGCCGATGGCGGTGACTTCGGTGCCCACCGCCAACACCACGCAGGACCAGTAAGAATAACGCACCAGAAAACCGAACAACGGGCCGAGATAGAATTCAGCGTAATCGCCGAACGAGCCGGGCGTCGGGTGTTCGGAGGTCATTTCCGCCAGGCTCCCCATCAGCAGCAGCGCAATGACGCCGCCGATCAGGTAGCTCAACAATACCGACGGCCCCGCCATCTGAATGGCGTAGGCGCTGCCAAGAAACAGCCCGGTGCCGATGGCGCCGCCGATCGCCAGCATCGACATCTGTCCGGCGGTAAGATGCTTGTTCAACCCGCCCTGACGGCGGGCGATATGCTCAAAATCATTCATCTGTGGCATGGCTGTGCTCCCGGGCGGAGTTAGGCGGTACGGGTGACGTCGAGAATGGCGGCGGTCACGTAGTCAATGTTGCCGGGATTGAGCCCCGGCAAGCACATGCGGCCGGGTGAGACCAGATAGATGGCGTAGCGCTGTCGCAGAGTCTGCAGCTGCGCTTCGTTCAGGCCGGTATAGCTGAACATGCCGCGCTGATCGCGTATGCGCCGATGATCCAGCGAAGAACCGCCCTGCGCCAGGCCGGCGGCCAGCTGTTCACGCATTTGCTTGATGCGCGAGCGCATTTCCGCCAGCTCATTGCGCCAAAGCCGGCCGAGTTCGGCGTCACCGAGCAGGGCTTCCACGATCTGGCTGCCGTGCGTCGGCGGGCAGGAGTAGCTGCGGCGGATCAGCGTTTTTAACGCCCCTTTGACGTTGACGGCGTTTTCCGCATCGGCGCAGCGCACCGACAGCGCGCCCAGACGCTGGCCGTACAGCGCGACGTTTTTGGAAAACGAGTTGCAGACCAAAAATGGCAGATCGGTTTTCAGCGCTTCGCGCAACGCAAAGCAGTCCTCCTCCAGCCCGTCGCCGAAGCCCTGATAGGCGATGTCGAACAGCGGCAGCAGGTTACGCCGCTGCAGCACGGCGAGCGTGGCGCGCCACTGCTCCGCCGTCAGATCGGTGCCAGTCGGGTTATGGCAACAAGGATGCAACAGGACCACGCTGCCGGGCGGCAGGCTGTCCAACGCGTCGAGCATGGCGGCGAAACGCAGGCCGCCCGCCGCTTCATCAAAGTAGGGATAGGTATTCACCCGCAGCCCGGCGCCTTCGAAAATCGCCCAGTGATTGGCCCAGGTGGGATCGGACACCCAAATTTCACCGCGCGCCAGAAAGTGGCGCAAAAAATCCGCCGCCAGCTTCAACGCGCCGGAGCCGCCGACGGTCTGCACCGTGGCGATCTCGGCCGCCTGTTGCTCACCAAACAGCAGCGTCTGCACCTGGCGAGCGAACTGCGGCGAACCTTCGATCGGCGGATAACCGTGCGGGCGACGCAGCGCCAGCAACCGCTGCTCAGCGGCCTCAACCGCCTGCATCAGCGGAATATTCCCCTGTCGGTCGTAATACAGCCCAATGCCTAAATTCACTTTTTTCGGATTGGGATCCTGCAAATAGGCTTCCATGAGCGACATAATAGGATCGGCGGCGGAAGGTGTAATCTGTTTAAACATGACTCATCCTTAACTCGTTATTGAATTAATATTAAGACTGACTTAAGAAGAAATTAAATCAGGCGATGGCGCTGACGGTAATTTCTATTTTCATTCCCGGCACCACCAATTTTTCGACAATGACCGTGGAGCGATTGGGATAAGGATAATTAAAGTATTTCCGGTAAATATCATCGAGTAATTTAACGTCATTGACGTCGGTGAGATACACGATCACCTGCAGAACCTTATCGCTGTGGCTGCCCGCCGCCTTCAGCGTCTGCGCCAGATTATCGAAGGTCAGCGTAATCTGTCGCTCCGGCGCGCCGGTGTCGATGCTGCCGTCCGCCCGCACCGGGCCGTGAGCGGTAAACAGCATGCCGCCGCCCCGGGTGGCCCAGGAAAAAGGCTGGCCGATCTCCGGCAGCCCGGTTTCTACGATCTCGCGCATGTCAGTGGTTCCCGTGGTGGTTAAGTTGGCGAAGCAGCGCGCCGTCGGCGGCGAACAACGCATCCAGAATGGTAAAATGATTGGCGCCGGGTACCGCGACCAGGTCGGCCGGCAGCCCGCGTTGACGCAGCGCCGCATGATAGTGTTGCGACTGACCTCTCAGTTCCGGCAGCTCCAATGCGCCGTAATACAGCGTAAGCGGCTTGCCGCGCGTCGGCAGGCGGCGCGCCGGGCTGAGCGTTTCAATTTGCCGCGCACTCAGCTGCAGCGCCCGATTGACATAGCTTTGTTGCAGCGGCGCCAGCTCGAACAGGCCGCTGATGGGAAAGACAGCATCCACCAACGCATGCTGCTGCCAGAACGCCGCCAGATGCCCGCCGGCAGAATGGCCGCACAGATAAACCGGATGGGCATAGTGCGGCGGCAGGCGGCGCTGAATGGCATTCAACGCCCCCCCGATCTGGCGGCATATTTCGTCAAGATCCACCGCCGGCGCGAGCGCATATTCCACCAGCACCACGTCAAAACCCAACGCCAACGGTTCGGCGGCGATAAAGGCAAAATCCGCCTTATCGCAGAATTGCCAATAGCCGCCGTGAATAAAAATTAACGTCCCCTGGTGCTGCTTTGCAGAATAGAGCCAATCAAATGTTTCACGTTCGCCGTTGCCATAAGCAATATTATTTTCATGGCGCGTCTGTTTATAAACAGCCGCGCTGCGAGTTTGAAATGAAGTCAAAATAGCCGCTTCATTATCCACCGTGGCGCCGTTGTCATAACTCCCCGCAAGTGGTTTCATATATTAAACTTCGTTTATTATTTAAGATGTAAATTAACTATTAGCATCGCCAAAAATATTGTCAAGACGGGCGCACCAGCAATGCGCGCCCGGTAAAATAAAACCTGATGAATAATGAAAAAGTTTAACCCATGAAACTTTTTGCGTTTATTTCCCCCGCCAGTCCGGCTGAATTTGCGGCAAGGCGCTGAGCCGTTCAAATGCATAATCCCAAAAGGCGCGCACCTTCAGCGGCATGCGTTGCGCCTGCTGCGCCACCAGCTGTACCGGCATTGGCAACGGCTCATGATCCGTCAACAGCCGCACCAGCATACCGGCGGCCAAATCGTCCGCTACCTGATAAGAGAGCAACCGGGCGATGCCCTTGCCGGCGCGCACCGCCAGCAGTTGCGCTTCCACGTCGTTGAGCAACAGTCGGGGAGCCAATCGCACCCGTTCGCCGTTTTCCTGCGGGCCGAAGCGCCATTCGCGCAGCGACGGCCGCTGGGTGCCGACGATGGTGGCGTGCTCCGCCAGCTGCGCCGGCGATCGCGGTTCACCGCAGCGCGCCAGGTAATCCGGGCTGGCGACCGTCACCCGGCTGACCTGCCCCAGCCGCCGCGCCACGCGGGAAGAGTCCTGCAGATGACCGATGCGCACCGCGATATCCAACCCTTCGTCAATCAGATCGAGATTGCGATCGTTCAACACCATTTCGATCTGCATCTGCGGGTAGTCATCGAGAAATGCCATCACCACCGGCGCCACGTACCGGCGGCCGAACTGCACCGGCGAGGTAACGCGCAGCAAGCCGCTCAGCTGCGCTTCTGCGGTATCCTGCACCACCGCCTGATAATCCTGCAGCAGCTGTTGCGCGCGTTCCAACAGCCGCATACCCGCTTCGGTGGGGGCCAGCCGTCGGGTGGTGCGCTCCACCAGCCGGGTGCCAAAACGCTGTTCCAGTGCGGCGATCGCCCGGGTGATCGCCGGCGCCGAACGCCGCAGTTTGCGCCCGGCCGCCGCCAGGCTGCCCTGCTGCACCACCGCCACGAAGATGGCCAACTCGTCTAGCCGATCCATAGATTCTTCCGAAAAGTGAAATTATCAATTTCCACATTGCCGTATTCCGCTCACTCAGCGCAAGAGTATGCTGACAAAAAGCACTGAGGAGAAACGCCATGTCCGCCATCACTCTCTACGGCACCCCGCTTTCCGGCCACGTTCACCGCGTAGCGTTGCTGCTGCGCATGCTGGCGCTGCCCTATGAATGGGTCGAAGCCTCGGCGGAGGTGCGGCAGAGCGCAGCCTTTCGCCGGCTCAACCCGTTAGGCCAGATCCCGGTCTTGCAGGACGGCGATCTGACGCTGGCCGACAGCAACGCCATTCTGGTCTATCTGGTGAAACGCTATGCGCCGGACAGCCACTGGCTGCCGGAACAGCCGGCCGCGGCGGCGCGAGTGCAAGCCTGGCTTTCCAAAGCCGCCGGTGAAGTTCGCTACGGCCCGGCCTCTTGCCGACTGATCGCCCAATTCGCCGTGCCGGAGGATTATCAGGCAGCGCGGGCGATCAGCGATCGTTTCCTGCCGCAGATGGAACAGCACCTGAGCGAGCGCGACTACCTGGCCACCGAACACCTGACCATCGCCGATCTGGCCTGCCACAGCTACGTGGCGGTCGCGGCCGAAGGCGGCATTTCGCTGGCGCCTTACCCTGCGATACGCCGCTGGACGGTGCGCATCGCGGCGCTTCCCGGTTTCTTCGCCATGCCGGCCCTGCCGGCGCCGGCGGGGAGCTGACGCCATGATTCCGCAACTGTTCCATCCCGACGAGCTGCGCGCGCAGACGCTGGCCGGGTTTGGCGGCGTAGGCGGCGGCATCTATCCCGCGATGCCGGATCAGCACCGCGCGTTTTTCGCCGCGCTGCCCTACCTGTTCGTCGCCACGCTGGATGAACAAGGCTGGCCGATCGCCACCCTGTTCACCGGCCCGCCCGGATTTTTACGCGCGCCGGACGACACGCATTTACGCATCAGCGCGCCGCGTCGCAGCGACGATCCCGCCCAGGCGCTGTTGCTGCCCGGCAAACCGATCGGCGCGCTCGGGCTCGACTTCAGCAACCGGCGGCGCAACCGCGCCAACGGCACCGTCGGCCGCACCGACAAAAACCGGGTGGAGATCGTCGTTCAACAAAGCTTCGGTAACTGCCCGCAGTACATTCAGCGCCGCGAACTCTACCCGGTGGACAGCCGGCCACAGCCGGTTGAGCATTTAGCCTCGCTGGATGCGGCGGCACAGGCGCTGATCCGCGCCGCGGATACCAGCTTCGTTGCCAGCTGCGCGCACCTGGCACTGACGCAGGGCGGCGTCGATATTTCTCATCGCGGCGGCCGCCCCGGCTTTATCCACCTGGAAGGTGACACGCTGTGGATGCCGGACTTTCGCGGCAACCGCTATATGAACACGCTGGGCAATCTGCTGGCCGAACCGCGGGCGGCGCTGCTGTTCATCGATTTTGAACGCGGCGACGTGATGCATCTGCAGGGGGAAACGCAGATCCTCTGGCAAGCGGAGGGGCATCCCGCCGTTGAAGGCGCAGAACGCTATTGGCGGTTTGACGTTCGTCGCGCCTGGCGTTTTACGGCAGCGTTGCCGTGGCGGGGGCGCAATCTGGAGTATTCGCCGGCGACGCTGGCGACCGGGGTGTGGCAGCGCTGAAATGAAAAGCCCCGCGGCGGCGGGGCTGGATCGGAAATTACAGGCTGTGTTCGGCCGCCGATGCGGCCTGATAAAGCTGACGAAAATAATTCAACCGCGCAAAGAACAGGCGGCTTTGCTGCTCCGACATATTGCCGGCCACCTGCCCGGCGTCAATCTGCCGCCCTTGCCATTCCATCAGAGCGATGCTCGACGCCAAAAAATCCATTTCGCTGCCGTAGGCCGCGAGATGTCTGTCCACTGATTTCATCATTCGCACACTCCTTTTAATTACATCGAAAAGGGTCATATGCCTGCTCTTTCAGTATCGGCCCGGCGGAGGATATTTTTTGTACAGAAGGTGCGCATAAAGAAAACGATCATCCTGTTGCCGCGCGGGCAAACGGCGGCGGCAAAATTTGCTAGGGTAAAGGGTAGCCGTATGGGATAGACCACTCTGTTGAACTCAGCAAAGAAGGAAGAGACTCATGAGCACCAGCATCTGCGCTACCCTCAAGGACCCCACGCTGTTCCGCGAGGCCAATTACATCGACGGGCAATGGTTGCCGGCCAAAGCAGGCCACGCGATCGCCATCCATAACCCCGCCAACGGCGAGCTGGTTGGCCATGTGCCGGCCTTCGGCGCCGAAGAAACCGCGCGCGCCATCGCCGCCGCCAAGAAGGCGCTGCCCGCCTGGCGTGCGCTGACCGCCAAAGAGCGCGCCGGCAAACTGCGGCGGCTGTTTGAGCTGATGATGGAAAATCAGGAGGATCTGGCGCGCATCATGACGGCGGAACAGGGTAAACCGCTGGCTGAAAGCCGCGGTGAGATCGCCTATGCCGCCTCCTTTATCGAATGGTTCGCCGAGGAAGGCAAGCGGGTCTACGGCGACACCATTCCGCAGCCCCAGACGGGCCGCCGCATCATCGTGCAGAAAGAGCCGATCGGCGTGTTCGCCGCCATCACCCCGTGGAACTTCCCGGCGGCGATGATCACCCGCAAAGCCGGCCCCGGCTGGGCGGCGGGCTGCACCGGGGTGATCCGCCCCGCCAGCCAGACCCCGTTCTCGGCGCTGGCGATCGCCGTGCTGGCGGAGCGCGCCGGGCTGCCCGCCGGGGTATGCAACGTGATCACCGGCCCCAGCAAAGGCATCGGCGGCGAGCTCACCGCCAACCCGGACGTGCGTAAACTCTCCTTCACCGGCAGCACCGAAGTCGGCGCGCAGCTGCTGGCCCAGTGTGCGCCCACCATCAAGAAAACCAGCATGGAGCTGGGCGGCAACGCGCCGTTTATCGTGTTCGACGACGCCGATCTGGACGCCGCCGTGGCCGGCGCGGTCGCCTCGAAATACCGCAATGCCGGCCAGACCTGCGTCTGCACCAACCGTTTTCTGGTGCAGGACGGCGTGTACGACGCCTTCGCCGCCAAACTGAAAGCCGCCGTCGCCAAGCTGAAAGTCGGCAACGGCCTGGATGACGGCGTCACCATCGGCCCGTTGATTAACCCGGACGCGGTGGAGAAAGTGCGCGAGCATATCGCCGACGCCGTCGAGCACGGCGCCTCGGTGCTGCTGGGCGGCAAGCCTGACGCGCTGGGCGGCAATTTCTTCACCCCAACCATCCTGACCGACGTGCCGCGCACGGCAAAAATCTTCCGCGAGGAAACCTTCGGCCCGGTGGCGCCCCTGATCCGCTTCAGCCAGGAGGCCGACGCCGTCGAGATGGCCAACGACACGCCGTTCGGCCTGGCCGCTTACTTCTACAGCCGAGACATCGGCCGGGTGATGCGCGTGGCCGAAGCGCTGGAGTACGGTATCGTCGGCATCAACGAAGGGTTGATCTCCACCGAGGTGGCGCCGTTCGGCGGCATGAAACACTCCGGTTTGGGCCGCGAAGGATCGAAGTACGGCATCGAGGACTATCTCGAAATCAAATACCTATGCCTTGGCGGCGTGGATGCCTGATGCGTTCGGCCCCCGCACCTGCGGGGGTTCTGTCTGGCGTTTGCTATCTTTAGGTTAGGCATCTTTGTGCGGTTAAAAGGGATTGTCTCTATGCGGCCCATCTCGGTACATCTGCCCGGCTTTTACGTCGCCGGCCAAACGGTCAGAACCACCAACCAGAACGAAACCCAAGCCGAAACGGCAAAGATTCCCGCGCTGTGGTCGGATTTTTTCGCTACCTCACCCGCCCTGCCGGTATACGGGGTCTATTCCAATTACGCTTCCGACGCCAGCGGGCCGTTTGACGTCACCGCCGGCAGTGAGGCACAGAGCGGTTTACACATCCAACCCGGCCGCTATCTGGTCTTCCCCGCCCGTGGCGCGATGCCGGCGGCGGTCATCGCAAGCTGGCAGCGCATCTGGGCCTACTTCGAACAACACCCTGAGATCGAACGCCGCTTCCTGACCGACTTCGAAGCCTATACCGGCCCCGACGCGGTCGATATCCACATCGGCTGCCGCTAACGCGACAATGAGGTCAACGATGATCGCCTTCTCGCCCGCCATTCCGATCCTGCGTATCTTTTCGGTCGACAAGGCCAAAGAGTTTTACCTGGATTTTCTCGGTTTCACGCTGGAATGGGAGCACCGTTTCAGCGAAGACCTGCCGCTGTACATGCAGATTGCCCGCGCCGGGCTGACGCTGCACCTGAGCGAACACTACGGCGACAGCACGCCCGGCGCCGCCATTTTCATTCCGATGCAGGACATCGATGCGCTGCACCGGGAGCTCACGGCCAAAAACTACCGCTATGCACGGCCGGGCCTGGAGATTGTCGATTGGGGCAAGGAACTGAACCTCACCGATCCGTTCGGCAACCGCCTGCGGTTCTGCGAACAGAACCGCAGGTCCTGAGCGCCGTTATTGCCGGTACTCCGCCTCGCTGACCGGCTCCAGCCAGGTCACCGGAGTGCCGTCCAGCGCTTCGGCGATGGCGATATGAGTCATGGCGGTGTCCGGCGTCGCACCGTGCCAGTGTTTGACGCCAGCCGGGATCCAGACGATATCGCCGGGGTGCATTTCCTGCGTGGCCTCGCCCCACATCTGGATCCAACCGCGTCCCTGAGTGACGATCAGCGTCTGGCCGAGCGGATGCGTATGCCAGGCCGTGCGGGCGCCGGGCTCAAAGGTGACGGTTGCGCCGCCCACTCTGGCCGGCGCTTCGCCAGCGAACGGCGCGTCGATGCGCACCTGCCCGGTAAAATAATCCGCCGAACCGCGCTGTGATGGGATCGAACCGCTGCGTTGTATTTTCATCTGTTTTATCCTCCGCGCCGGCTCTCACAACCGGCGCTGATAGTCATAAGTGAGTGATGCCAAGATAGCGCCATGCTTTTCCGCCGACTAGCGGGTAAAATGCGCAAGGAGCTATGAGCTAAATTCATAAATCTACGCGCGGCCGCGCCCTAACCTTGCTCTTCGGTGCCGATATGTTGAAAGAAAACGTTAACGACCTGATCGCTTTCCTGATGGTGGCCAGAGAACGCAGCTTCACCAAAGCGGCGGCGCAGCTTGGCGTTTCCCAATCGGCGCTCAGCCACGCTATACGCGGGCTGGAAGAGCGCCTGGCGCTGCGCTTGCTCACGCGCACCACCCGCAGTGTCGCCCCTACCGAGGCCGGTGAGCGGCTGCTAAACAGCATCGGTCCGCGCTTTGCGGAGATAGAAAACGCGCTGAACGCGCTGGGTGAAATGCGCGATCGCCCGGCCGGCAACATCCGCATTACCGCCGGCGAACATGCGGTGGATGCGGTGCTGTGGCCGGTGCTGCGCACTTTCCTCATCGATTACCCGGACATCAACGTGGAAATCACCGTCGACAATAGTCTGGCCGACATCGTCGTCGGGCGTTTCGACGCCGGCATCCGGCTGGGGGAACAGGTGGCGAAGGACATGATCGCGGTGCGCATCGGGCCGGACATGCGCATGGTGGCCGTCGCCTCACCCGCCTATTTCGCCCGTCACGGCCTCCCCGCCACGCCGCAGGCATTGCAAAACCACCGTTGCATCAACATGCGTTTGCCCACCCTCGGCGGGCTGTACGCCTGGGAATTTGCCCGCGATGGCCGGGAGATCAAAGTACGTGTGGAGGGGCAACTGACCTTCAACAGCCTGCGCCAGCGGATCGACGCTGCGCAGCTCGGCCTCGGTATCGCCTTTGTGCCGGAAGACAGCGTCGCCGAGCCGTTGGCCGACGGGCGGTTGCAGATGGCGCTGGACGACTGGTGCCCGCCGTTTCCCGGTTATTACCTCTATTATCCAAGCCGCAGGCAACACACCACCGCCTTTGCGCTGCTGATTGAGGCGTTGCGGCGCGGGGCTTAACGCCCGACGTTTTTCTGCAGATGCGCCGGGTAACGATCGCCGATCACGTCGATAGCGGAGAGCGCGCGCTCAATCTCGCCCAGTTCGTCCGCCGCCAACACCACCGACGCCGCCGCGAGGTTCTCTTGCAGCCGATGACGCTTGGTGGTTCCCGGGATTGGCACGATCCACGGCTGTTGCGCCAACAGCCAGGCCAAGGCGATCTGCGCCGACGTCACGCCCTTGCGCTGCGCTATCTGCCCCAGCACGCTCACCAGCGCCTGATTGGCCCGGCGCGCTTCGGCGCTGAAGCGCGGCACCAGGTTGCGAAAATCGCCGCTGTCAAAGGCGGTGTCTTCGGTGATGGCGCCGGTGAGAAAGCCCTTGCCGAGCGGGCTGAACGGCACCAGACCGATGCCCAGTTCCGCCAGCGTCGGCAAGATTTCACGCTCCGGCTCGCGCCACCATAGCGAATATTCGCTTTGCAGCGCCGTAATCGGCTGCACCGCATGGGCTCGCCGGATGGTTTGCGCTCCGGCTTCCGACAAGCCGAAGTACTTCACTTTCCCTTCGCGAATCAGTTGCTGCACCGTACCGGCCACCTCCTCGATAGGCACTTCGGGATCGACGCGATGTTGATACAGCAAATCGATCGTCTCTACCCGCAGGCGCTTCAACGAACCTTCCACCGCCCGGCGAATATGCTCCGGACGGCTGTTCAACACCTGTTGCCCCGCCGGCTGCGGCAGATCGAAACCGAACTTGGTGGCGATGACGACCCGATCGCGCACCGGCGCCAGCGCTTCGCCCAACAATTCCTCGTTGGTGAACGGACCATAAATCTCGGCGGTATCGAAGAACGTCACGCCCTCGTCAACCGCGGCGCGGATCAGATCGATCGCCTGCCGTTTGTCGGTGGCCGGGCCGTAGCCAAAACTCAGCCCCATACAGCCCAGACCCAACGCCGATACTTCCAGCCCTTCTCGCCCTAACTTGCGTGTTTGCATCTTCACTCTCCCACTGAATGATACCGGCTCCGCCTGACGCGGCGCCGCTCCGGTGTGGTGACTGTAAAAGGCGGCTGCCGCCATGACTATGGGGCAAAATACGCTTGAGCTTATGAACCAGGCTCATGAATCCGTTAACCGTTGCTGGGACCAGCGTTTTTGCGGGAACGTTCCTGCCCGAGATACTCTATACTGATGTCAGGATGCCTTACCCTTTTCGTTTAGCGTCATGTAGATGGAGCGACAGATGGCTAACTCTGAATCGACCTGCGATTCCCTTTCAATACCAGTGGCAGATTTATCCCATGACCAATAAGAAAAGCGCCGTGCTGACCCCGGCTGCAATGCTATTGCTACATCCCATGTTTGCCAGCCAGGCGCTGGCGGCAGAAAATAATAAAGAGAAAAGCGACACCCTGGTGGTGATGGCGCAACCCACCGGATTGACCGAGCTGGGATCGCCGGTGTCCGTCAGCGTGATCGACGGCCAGGACCTGCGCAACGCCGCCCCGCAGATTAACCTGTCGGAAAACCTCGGCAGCGTGCCGGGCCTGCAGCTTCAAAACCGGCAAAACTATGCGCAGGATCTGCAGCTGTCGATACGCGGGTTCGGCAGCCGTTCGATGTTCGGCGTGCGCGGCGTGCGCATGTACGTCGACGGCATTCCCGCCACCATGCCCGACGGCCAGGGACAAACCTCCAACATCGACATCAATTCCGTCGAACGCATCGAGGTGCTGCGCGGCCCCTATTCCGCGCTGTACGGCAACGCCTCGGGCGGGGTGATCAATGTTGATACGATTACCGGCACCCAGCCGCCTACGCTGGAGGCCGGCGGCTATTTCGGCAGCGACAACACCTGGCGCTACGGGGTGAAAGCGACCGGCGCCACCGGCGACGGCACCCAGGCCGGCGACGTCAACTACGCCATTTCGGGTACCCGCTTCACCACTCAGGGCTACCGCGATCACAGCGCCGCGCGGAAAAACCTCGGCAACGGCAAGCTCGGCGTGCGGCTGGACGACGTCAGCACCCTGACGCTGATGTTCAACAGCGTCTCGATTGACGCCGGCGATCCGGGCGGCCTGACCGAAGCGGAATGGAAGGAAAACCCGCGCCAGGCGCCGCGCGCGGATCAATACAACACCCGCAAATCGCTCGATCAAACCCAGGCCGGCCTGCGCTATCAGCGCCAGATGAGCGAGCGCGACGAACTGACGCTGACCGCTTACCACGGCGAACGCCACACCACGCAGTACCAATCGATCCCGATGGGGCCGCAGCTCAACCCCACCCACGCCGGCGGGGTGATCGTGCTGGAAAGAAAATATCAGGGCATTGACACTCGCTGGAAGCATGAGGATACTCTCGCATCGTTACCGGTAACACTGATCGGCGGTCTGGATTATGAAACCATGACCGAACGCCGCCAGGGGTTCGAAAACTTTATTCTGCGAGACGGCACAGTGGACTACGGCGAGAAAGGCGACCAGCGGCGCAACGAGAAGAACCGCATCTGGAACCTGGATCCTTACCTGCAAACCTCCTGGCAACTGACGCCACACTGGACGCTGGACGCCGGCCTGCGCTACAGCACGGTCAGCTTCGACTCGACCGATTACTACATCACGCCGCGCAACGGCGACGACAGCGGCAGCAAACGCTACCACCAGTGGCTGCCGATGGGCTCGCTCAACTACAAGATCAACCCGGCGTGGAACGTTTATCTCTCCGCCGGCCGCGGCTTTGAAACCCCGACCATCAACGAACTCTCCTACCGCCCCGACGGCCAGGCGGGCCTCAATATCGGCCTGCAGCCATCCACCAGCGACACCGTCGAACTGGGCAGCAAACTGCGCCTCGGCAACGGCCTGGTGAGCGCTGCGCTGTTCCAGACCGATACCGACAACGAGCTGGTGGTGGCAGAAAGCAGCGGCGGACGCACCAGCTACGCCAACGCCGGCAAAACCCGGCGGCGCGGCCTGGAGCTGGCGCTGGATCAGGAGTTTGCGCTGGACTGGCGGCTGCATATGGCCTGGACGCTGCTGGACGCCACCTACCGCAGCGAAATGTGCGGCAAAGCCGGCTGCCCCCCCGCCGGCAATCGCCTGCCGGGCATCGCCCGCAACATGGGCTACGCCTCGCTGGCGTTTGCGCCGCCGGAAGGCTGGCACGCCGGCGCGGAACTGCGCTACATGAGCGACATTCAGGCCAATGACGCCAACAGCGCGCAGGCCCCCGCTTACACCGTGGCCGGCGTAAACGCCGGCTATCGCTTTACCTGGGACCGCTGGGCGCTGGACGTGTTCAGCCGGGTGGACAATGTTTTCGATCGCCGATACGTCGGTTCGGTGATCGTCAACGAAGGCAACGGCCGCTATTTCGAGCCGGCGCCGGGGCGCAACTGGGGTGGCGGCGCCACCTTGTCTTATCGCTTTGAATAAGGCAAAGCACCTTAAGGTTAAAAAACGGGATGGGTTTTACGTCACCCTAGCGGCTTCTCGCTGAAATAGTAGGGAGAAACCGCGTGTTTTTTCCGATTTGGCTTAATCTCTAAATCGGGGACTTTCATTTTTGGTAAGGGTATTGCTATGCAAAATAAAGCGTCACTATCGCCGCTTATCGTCATAACGGCGCTGTTTGCCGCGCTGAGCGGGCTTTATCTGCTCGGCGGCGGCATCTGGCTGGCCAAGTTGGGCGGTTCGCTGTATTACATCATCGCCGGGCTGGTGCTGCTGGCGACCTCCTGGCTGCTGTTCCGCCGCCGCGCCACCGCGCTGCTGCTGTACGCGGTATTTCTGTTGGGCACCACTATTTGGGCCCTGTGGGAAGTGGGCCCGGACTTCTGGGCGCTGACACCGCGCCTGGACGTCACCTTCTTCTTCGGCCTGTGGTTGGTGTTGCCGTTTATCTACCGCAAGCTGGTGGCCAACGGCAAATTCGCCTACGGCGCGCTGAGCGCGGCGCTGGCGATCACCGTCATCGCGTTGGCCTATGCCGTGTTCAACGATCCGCAAGAGATCAACGGCACGCTCGACGCCGCGCAGGTACAGCCGAAAGACGCCACCGGCGCCGACTGGCCGGCCTATGGCCGCACCCAGGAAGGCACCCGTTACTCGCCGCTGAGCCAGATCAACGACAAAAACGTTGGCCAGCTGCAAGAAGCCTGGCGTTTCCAGACCGGCGATCTGAAGACCGCCAACGATCCGGGTGAGATCACCAACGAAGTCACGCCGATCAAAATCCGCGATACCCTTTACATGTGTACGCCGCACCAGAAGCTGTTTGCGCTGGATGCCGCCACCGGTAAAGAAAAGTGGAAGTTTGATCCGCAGCTGAAATACAACCCAACCTTCCAGCACATCACCTGCCGCGGCGTGTCTTACCACGAAACCGCCGCAGCCGCAGGCGCCACAGGCGATGCCGCACCGGCAATGTGCGCACGCCGCATCATTCTGCCGGTCAACGACGGCCGTCTGTTCGCGCTGGACGCCGAAACCGGCAAACCCTGCCCGGATTTCGCCAACAACGGTGAGCTGAACCTGCAGAGCAACATGCCGTATGCGACGCCGGGCCACTACGAGCCGACCTCGCCGCCGGTGATCACCGATAAAGTGATCGTCATCGCCGGTGCCGTGACCGACAACTACTCCAACCGCGAGCCTTCCGGCGTGATCCGCGGCTTCGACATCAACAGCGGCAAGCTGCTGTGGGCCTTCGATCCGGGCGCGAAAGATCCGAACGCCATCCCGGCGGACGAGCACCACTTCGTGCCGAACTCGCCGAACTCCTGGGCGCCTGCCGCCTATGACGCCAAGCTGGATATCGTTTACCTGCCGATGGGCGTTTCCACTCCGGACATCTGGGGCGGCGATCGCACCCCGGAAATGGAACGCTACGCCAGCGGCCTGTTGGCGCTGAACGCCTCCACCGGCAAACTGGCCTGGTTCTATCAGACCGTCCACCACGACCTGTGGGATATGGACGTGCCGGCGCAGCCGACCCTGGCGGACATTACCGACAAGAGCGGTAAAAAAGTGCCGGTCATCTACGTGCCGACCAAAACCGGCAACATCTTCGTGCTGAACCGCACCAACGGCGAACTGGTGGTGCCGGCGCCGGAGAAACCGGTACCGCAGGGCCCGGCCAAAGGCGATCGCCTGTCACCGACCCAGCCGTTCTCCGAGCTGACCTTCCGTCCTGAGAAGAAACTGACCGGCGCCGACATGTGGGGCGCGACCATCTATGATCAGCTGGTCTGCCGCGTGATGTTCCACAGCCTGCGCTACGAAGGCACCTTCACCCCGCCATCCGAGCAGGGCACGCTGGTGTTCCCGGGCAACCTGGGCATGTTCGAGTGGGGCGGCCTGGCCGTCGATACCGATCGCGAAATCGCCATCGCCAACCCGATCGCGCTGCCGTTCGTCTCCAAACTGATCCCGCGCGGCCCAGGCAACCCGATTGAGCCGCCGGAAGGCGACAAAGGCGGCAGCGGCACCGAATCCGGCGTACAGCCGCAGTATGGCGTGCCGTTCGGCGTCACCCTGAACCCGTTCCTGTCACCGTTTGGTCTGCCGTGCAAACAGCCGGCCTGGGGTTACATTTCCGCCGTGGATCTGAAAACCAACGACATCGTGTGGAAAAAACGCATCGGCACCGTGCGCGACAGCTCACCGTTGCCGCTGCCGTTCAAAATGGGCATGCCAATGCTGGGCGGCCCGGTGACCACCGCCGGTAACGTGTTCTTCATCGGCGCCACCGCAGACAACTACCTGCGCGCCTTCAGCGTGACCAACGGTGAAAAACTGTGGGAAGCGCGCTTGCCGGCCGGCGGCCAGGCGACGCCGATGACCTATGAGGTCAACGGCAAGCAGTACGTGCTGATCTACGCCGGCGGCCACGGTTCCTTCGGCACCAAGCTGGGCGACTACGTGGTCGCTTACGCTCTGCCCGATCAGAAGTAACCACCGCCGTTAGTACCCCGCAAAGCACGCCGCAAGGCGTGCTTTTTCTTTTTACGCCACCGCCCGATGCCCCCTTGCAATACCCTTAATTTTTTCACCCCCCACCATTGATAATGGTTATCATTCGCAATATTATGAATGCATGGCCCCGGCAGCGGCCTGTAATCCTTGCAATACAGCGATCGGCCGCCTGCCGGCGGCCTTATTCGGAGGCGCATGGTCGACCATACTCGGAAACATCGAAAGAAAATTCTGCAAGCGGCGGTGAGGACGCGGCGCGCCGGTCTGCCGTTCGCGGCGGACTCCCCAGCCACCCCGCCCTTTATTGCGTTGCCCCATCAGCCGAAGGCCGTGCTGGTGCACCTGGTCGGCTATGATGGCGCACAGGAGGGGCGAGAATGAACCTGCAACCCTTTACCGCCATGCTGATGTTCGCCTACGTGCTGCTGATGGTGCCGCTGCTCTACGTCATCGACAGCCGCCTGAGCGCCAGTAAACTGGTGCGCAAAGCCACGCAAAACCTCATCATCATCGCCTTGACGCTGTTGTTCTTCAGCGCGATGACGCTTTTATACTGAGGCGGCCGGTTACCCGGCCTCCCGGCGTTTGGCCCGCGGATATTTCCACAGCCAGCGTCCGCTGACCATGCGCCAGTAGAACAAGGCGCCGCGCACCGCCCAATCGAGGAACATCCCCAACCAGACCCCCACCACGCCCATGCCCAGTTCGATACCCAACGCGTAGCCCGCCACCACGCGGCAGCCCCACATGCCGAGCATCGTCACCCACATGGCAAAGCGGGCGTCGCGCGCGCCTTTCAGCCCGGCGGGCAACACCCAGGAAGCGGCCCAGATCGGCATAAAGGCGGCGTTGAGCCAAATCAGGGTTTTCACCACCGTTTTCACGTCATCCTGCGAGGTATAAAACGCGGCGAATACCCCGGCCAACGGCGCCGTGCCCCAGGCGATAGCGGTCAACCCAAGGGTAGACAGCCAGAAAATATGGCGCAGCTGCCGTTCCGCCTGACCGATCTCGCCTTTGCCGAGCCGCCGGCCGACGATGATGGTCGAAGCCGAGCCCAGCGCGTTGCCCGGCAAGTTGATCAAGGAAGCGATGGAGAAGGCGATGAAGTTACCGGCGATCACGTTGGTGCCCATGCCGGCGACGAACATCTGCGTCAACAGTTTGCCGCCGTTGAACAGCACCGATTCGACGCTGGCGGGAATGCCGATCCCCAGCACTTCCCACAGGATGCTCATCTTCAGCGGTGTGAAATAGCTTTTCAGCGTGATGTGCAGCGCCGGATTAAAACCGATCGCCAGCACATAGAGGATGGCGATGGCGCCGATATAGCGGGAAATCGTCAGCCCCAGCCCGGCGCCGACGAAGCCCAGCCCGTGCCAGCCCAGCATGCCGTAAATCAGGATGCTGCTGATGATGATATTGAGGATATTCATGCCGCCGTTGATCAGCAGCGGGATCTTGGTGTTGCCCGCGCCGCGCAACGCGCCGCTGCCAATCAGCGCAATCGCCGCCGCCGGGTAGCTCCACACCGTGGTTTGCAGGTAAGAGAGCGCCAGCGCTTTCACCTCCGGCGAGGCCGCACCGGCGATCACATCAATGATAGGTTCACCCGCCAGGTGAATGCCCGCCGCCAACAGCAACGCCACACCGGTCATCAGGACCAGCGACTGACGCGCCGCCGCCCGCGCGCGCCGGCGATCCCGCTTGCCGAGGCTGAAGGCCACCACCACGGTGGTGCCGAGATCCACCGCGGCGAAAAAGGCGATGATCACCATGTTGAAGCTGTCCGCCAGCCCCACCCCGGCCATCGCCTCTTTGCCGAGCCAACTCACCAGAAAGGTGCTCAGCACCCCCATCAACAGAACGCAGGCGTTCTCCAGAAAGATCGGCACCGCCAGCGGCGTGATTTCGCGCCAGAACAGCACGCGGTAGCTTTTCCGTTTGGCGTACCAAGGCGTATTTTCCACGCGCTGACGCAGTGCGGCATACAGGTTCAAGGTGGGCTCGATGGATAAAAGTGAAACATCATTTCAAATGATGATCGATAAATCATTATCCTGCAAAGAATTTTTGGGCGCCCGTGGCGAGCGCCCGACAGGCACACCGTAGCGCTACTCCATGTAGTCTTCCTGATCGGCCTGCGCCGCCGCGATAAAGCGCGCGGTGCTGCGGCTGAGCGTGGCGCATTTGTCCGTCAGCAGCTGATTATCCTGTTGCAGAGTCAGGTAACGCGCCTGGGTGAGCGCCGGCAACTGCCGATACCCTGCCGCATGCGTATCCCAGCCGCGGTGCTGCGCTGCACGCATCGCAGTGCGTTGCAATTTCACGTCGTCCGGCACGTCGCTGCGCCCGCAGTCCACGCGCAGGAAATGCCCGCCGGCCAGCATCAAAGCGATGTGATCCAATTGCGCCTGCAGCGGCGGCGCCGGTTGATGCGCCGTCTGCTGACAACCCGCAAGCAGCAGCAACGCCGCCGCGCCACAAAGAGACGTGCGAAACAGAGTAGACATGGACGCTCCCGGAAACCTGTGGGTGATGCAATGATCTTAGGTGAGCGGATGCCGGGCGGCAAGGCGGGCAGCACGCTTAGCGCCGGCCGCTGCTGACCTTGGTGGCGCGAGCGGGGTTGCCGGCGACGAATTCCAGCGTAGGGGAATAATAAAACGGCAGCCAGGCGTTATAGCCGCTCTCCCACTCCCATTTGACCGGGCAGGGCCACAGCATGTCTTCATGCAGGATGTAATAAATCCACCGCCCGGGCGGACGGCGCGGTTTGCGCATTTTCATAGCGAGTACGACGGCCTGATGACGTGCGATAAGGTGAACTGCTGCATTTTACCGCGATTTGGGTCGCGGGGACAGCCTGCGTTGCCGCGTGAAGCGCCCGCTAAATCTCACCCGGTGATTCGGCGTAAAGTCCGCCGTTTTACTGATCCAGAACATCTTTCTCATTCACCTTATTGATATATTGATTGAAAATCATTCCTATTCAGGAGGAAGGGTCATGGTTAAGTCATTGAATGCGGTGTTCACGCGCCTTTTTGATCGTCCGGACGCCGGCAAGTTGGCGCTCAGGCTGACCTTCGGCGGGCTGATGCTGTTTCACGGCGTGGCGAAGATTCAGCACGGCGTCGGTTGGATCGCCGGTGCGTTGCAGGATCACGGGCTGCCCGCCTTCATCGCCTACGGCGTGTATGTGGGGGAGATCCTGGCGCCGATACTGATCATTTTGGGGCTGTTCACCCGCCCCGCCGCGCTGGTTTACGCCTTTACGCTGGTGGTGGCGTTTTTGATGGTGGGCACCGGCAAGGTGTTCAGCGTCACCGACGTCGGCGCCTGGGGCATTGAAAACGAGCTGGTGTTCTTTATGGGCGGGCTCGCCATCCTGCTGCTGGGCAGCGGCAAATACGCGATCGCGCGCAATGAAGCCTATCGGTAAGCCGTGCAATCCATAAGGAGGTTCCTGATGGCGAACCTCCTTTTTGCACGCTTAAGGTTGGGTGAGCAGCGTGTTCGCCATGAAAGACAATAAGGCGGTCGATTCGGGGAAGGCCGCGCGATTCTCGGTGACCGCGCGATCAAACCGCCAGTTCATGATGTAAACCACGGGCGCAGTCGGATATTGATTAATAAAATCCCAATACAGTTGAATTTGCGCATGCAGTTGCTGGTCGTTCATTCCTAACGATGCCGTAGAAGGCGGTACCAACACCCACTTTTGTCCGGCTGCGCTTATCGGCGCCAGGCGATTGTAGGTACTCCACATATCCGCCACCGACCAGTTGTAGTTATCCACTCCAACCCAATCTGGCGTGCTTTTTACATTGGTCGGACACGCGGTCGCGGGCGCGCCCTGCTGTATTTCACGGATCCATTCGGCGTTGTTGGCATGTCGGTAGGACAAGATGGTGTAGACGGGGATCGCGACCCCGTACTCCTGCATGGCCTGTCGCAGGGTGCAAACATAGCTGGAGTATTGGTAAGCGTCATATTTTCCCCCGGTCTGTAAGGCAGGAACGTCGAACGGCTCATCGATAAAATAAATGGCGCCGGGCTTATATTTGGCTTCGGCGATCTTCTTGACCACCGTCCAGATGGCGTTCCAGGAACCTGCGGCCTGGCAGTTGCTGTTCGAGACCGCCCCAGGGCAGATATCGATAAACGGCGAGCCCGATACCGCCCCCGAACCAGCCTGAATGTTCACGGCGCAAGTCCCCCCGGCGCAAACGGGCAGATTGAGACTTGCCAACGTGTGCACCACATTCAGATTGGTCATACTGAAGCCGGTGCCGGTAATCGCCTTAAGCGCCTCTGTGGCGCTGAAAGACGGCGTGGCGGTTTCATAAAAGTCCAGCCAGTCATAGCCGTAATACTTGATATTGGCGTTGGGGCCCGCCGCCAGCGCATTGGCGCCGATCAGGCACCAGCACAACAGTGCGAAACGTTTCAACATACTCTTCTCCTTCAAACCCTCGTCGATGTTAGCCAAAGGTGGGCGGCAAACGGCGCCGCCAACCGGAAACACCATCGTGGCACCGGCTATCGGCGGTGGCCCGTCGTTTGCGTTGTGCTACGGCAGAACGAACACAGGTCAGATTTTAGGAATATGTCACGTCGGTTTTCTTGCTGAGCGACAAGGAGATGCGGGTAAAAAAGAACCGTAGAGGAGCCCGGCGGGAATCGCGCTTCATAAGCTGAACCGCCGACTATCGGTCATCAACTCTCGGCCAGGCGGTATACCGGAACCTTGCGCGTGGTGCCGGTCAGGGTGTCGAAGATCTCCGTTTCCGCCGTCACGATCGCCATGCCGGTTTTTCTTAGCCTGCGCACCTCGGCGGCAATGCGCTGTATGCCGAACCAGAACAGTCCGTCCAACGCCGTGACCCGCAGCCCCTGCTCCAGCGCCAGCTTAAGTCGCTCACGCGGCGCCTTGAGCGCTTTGGCGATTTCCCGGTAAGGCAACGCGTCCACGCCCGACGCCGAAGTGCGGTGAATACGGGTCGACAGGCCGTATTGAAAGGCCTCAGGCACGTCGCTTAAATCGCTTTTCAGGCTGTAAACGCAGCCAAAGCGCTTGCCGTTGAACACCACATTTTTTTGACTGATCGACAACTCATTGCGCAGGCCGGCAATCAGCTGCGGCGCCCGCACCAGCAATAAACGAAACGGCAATTCGAAACTGGTCACATAGTCCACGTTGAGCAGCGCAATGCGCAGACGCTGCTCCGCCCCGGCCTGCGTCTGGCGACACTCGTTCAACACCTCGCTCCACTGGCGCGCGAGCCGCGGGGCTTCATCCAGCGGCGCGAAGTGGTATTTCTCGATGTGGTAGTCGATCCTTTCATTCATGTCCGTTGCCCCCTGCGTCAGTCATCATGCCCTCAGCAAATTACCTTACCCGCGGGCAACAGTACAACACCGCATCGCGCTGCAGGATACGGAAAAATCGGGCCGTATACGCACCCCGGCGCGATCACCCACGGTTAGTCGTGCAACAGCAGCGATATCTCGTCGGCGGCCGAGCGCAACAAAGGCAGGTGGTGCTGATGCAAACGCTCTGCGGAAACCTGGCCGGCATGCACGCCGACGTTCAACGCCGCGGCGATGCGGCCGTCCGGCGTGGTGAGCGGCACCGCCAGTGAACGCAGGCCAATCTCCAGTTCCTGATCGTTGATGGCATATCCCTGCTGACGCACGCGCGCCAGCTCTTCCCGCAATGCGCTGACGCTCACCAGGGTATGGCTGGTGTAACGCAGTTGAGTCAATCGCGCCAAATAGTCATTCAACGTCTCACTGGCGAGCCCGCTGAGCAGCACCCGCCCCATCGACGTCGTGCTGGCGGGTAAGCGACTGCCGACGTGCAAATCGATGGTCATGATCCGCGAAGTTGATGCGCGGGCGATATAAAGAATGTCATCGCCGTCCAATATGGCCATGGAACAGGACTCATTGAGCGTCTGGCTGAGTTGCCTCAACACCGGCTGCGCGGCGTTGGCCAACGGCGAAGCCCCCAGCCAGTTGTGACCCAGCGACAAGACGCGCGGGCGCAGCTCATAATTCTTACCGTCTTCCGCGTACACAAAGCCCAGCTTACTCAGGGTGTAAAGGCAGCGGCGCACCGCCGCGCGCGGAATGCCGGTACGCTGGCTAATCTGCGACACCGACATCAGCCGCCGCTGCGGCGTAAAAGCCTGCAGGACCTCCAATCCTCGCGCCAAAGAGGCCATAAAGTCGGGATCCCCCTTCCAGGGATCGGTGCTGCTGCGCGTAATTTCCTGTTCTTTTTCCATTCTCGTTACCCCGCTGTCTGCCTGAAATATCGGTGTGCCGACGATCACAACCTGCGAATGCCTCTCAAAGAATAGCCGATAATCGCACACTTTTTCGATAATCGGTATTGTTTGCCTGAAAGGGACGATCTACTTTTCCCATTGACGATAAACACTCCCCCGGCGGGCGCCGAATGAAAGGAACAACAGATGATCGATAAAAGTGTGGCCACTCTGGAAGACGCCGTGTCCATCATTCCGGACGGTGCGAGCATCATGATTGGCGGCTTTGGCCCCGCGGGACAGCCGCTGGAACTGATCGATGCGCTGATTGAACGCGGTGCCCGTGAGCTGACGGTAATCAGCAATAACGCCGGCAACGGCGACAGCGGCCTCGCGGCGCTGCTCAAGACCGGCTGTGTGCGAAAGATGATTTGTTCCTTCCCGCGCCAGGCCGATTCGTGGGTCTTTGACGACCTTTATCGCCGCGGCGCGATCGAACTGGAACTGGTGCCTCAGGGCAACCTTGCCGCCCGCATGCAGGCCGCCGGCAGCGGATTGGGCGGCATTTTCACCCCAACCGCCTTTGGCACGCCGCTGGCGCAAGGCAAAGAAACGCGTGAAATCGACGGGCGGCATTACGTGTTTGAAACGCCCTTAAAGGCGGATTTCGCCTTGATAAAGGCCCATCGGGGTGACCGCTGGGGCAATCTGGTTTACCGCAAAGCGGCGCGTAATTTTGGCCCGGTGATGGCGATGGCCGCCGCCACGACGATAGCGCAGGTCGCTGAATTGGTGCCGCTGGGCGCACTGGATCCGGAAAACGTGATAACGCCGGGCATCTTCGTCCAGCGCCTGGTGGCGGTGGCGCACCCCGCGACCTTTTCCCTCTCTGCCTGAGGAGTCATAACATGCAAAAATTAACCCGCGACCAATTAGCCCAACGGGTAGCGCGCGATATTCCGGAAGGCGCCTACGTCAACCTCGGGATTGGGCTTCCGACCCGCATCGCTAACTACCTGCCCGCCGACAAAGAGGTGATTCTGCACAGCGAAAACGGCCTGCTCGGCATGGGGCCGTCACCCGCGCCGGGCGAAGAAGATCCGGAACTCATCAACGCCGGTAAAGAACTGGTGACCTTGCTGCCCGGCGGCAGTTATTTCCATCACGCCGACTCTTTTACCATGATGCGCGGCGGCCACCTCGATATCTGCGTGATGGGGGCGTATCAGGTCTCGGCTGCCGGCGATCTGGCCAACTGGAGCACCGGCGCCGAAGACGCGATCCCGGCGGTGGGCGGCGCCATGGATCTGGCCATCGGCGCGCGCAAAGTCTATGTGATGATGGACTACCTGACCAAGACCGGCGAATGCAAGCTGGTGGAACAGTGCAGCTATCCGTTGACCGGATTGGCCTGCGTCAGCCGCATTTATTCGGATATGGCAATCATTGATATCACCCCGGACGGCCCGCAGGTGCGGGAGCTGTGTCCGGGGCTCACCTTTGACGCGCTGCAAGCGTTAACCCCGATACGTTTACTGCAATCTGACTTGATCCCCGCTTGAGGAAATCGCCATGCAACAGGCTTTTATCTGCGATGCCGTTCGTACGCCATTCGGCCGTTACGGCGGCGCATTATCCGCGCTGCGCGCCGACGATTTGGCCGCTCTGCCCCTGAAGGCGCTGCTTGCCCGACTGCCGCAGTTGGATCCCCACGCCATTGATGACGTTATTCTGGGGTGCGCCAACCAGGCCGGTGAAGACAACCGCAACGTGGCGCGAATGGCGCTGCTGTTGGCCGGGTTGCCCCACACCGTGCCGGGCACCACCCTCAATCGCCTGTGCGGTTCGGGATTGGACGCGGTAGGCATGGCGGCGCGCGCCATTAAATGCGGCGAAGCGGAGGTCATCATCGCGGGCGGCGTGGAAAGCATGTCGCGCGCGCCCTTTGTCACCGGCAAAGCGGACAGCGCCTTCAGCCGATCGCTGAAAATGGAAGATACGACGATGGGATGGCGCTTTATCAACCCGCAAATGCGCGCGCAGTTCGGTGTCGAAACCATGCCTGAAACCGCCGAAAATGTGGCTCGCGATTTCGCCGTCAGCCGCGCCGATCAAGACGCCTTTGCATTGCGTAGCCAACAGCGCACCGCCCGCGCTCAGGAGCTGGGTCTGTTTGATGAGGAACTGATCGCCGTCAGCATTCCGCAACGCAAAGGCGAGCCGCTCAGCCTGGTTCGCGACGAACATCCCCGCAGCACCTCTTTGGCCGCGCTGTCCGCCCTGAAAGGCGTCGTGCGCCCCGAGGGGAGCGTCACCGCCGGCAACGCCTCGGGCATCAACGACGGGGCCAGCGCCCTGCTCATTGCCAGCGAACGCGCGGCGGTGCAGTATGGACTCGCCCCGCTGGCGCGTGTGGTCGGCATGTCCGCCTGCGGCGTAGAGCCGCGCATCATGGGTTACGGGCCGGTTCCCGCGGTCCGCAAAGTGCTGGCGCAAACCGGTTTGAGCCTGGCGCAAATGGACGTCATCGAGTTGAATGAAGCCTTTGCCGCCCAGGCGCTGGCCGTGACGCGCGCCCTGGGACTGCCGGATGACGCGGAGCAGGTCAACCCTAACGGCGGCGCTATCGCGCTGGGGCATCCCCTGGGGGCATCCGGCGGCAGGTTGGCCATGACCGCCGCTTATCAACTGCGGCGCACCGGCGGGCGTTTTGCCCTGTGCACCATGTGCGTCGGTGTCGGGCAAGGCGTCGCCTTGATTCTGGAACGGATATAACGAATGTCTCTCTATAGCGCAATGTTTATGGCTTCCCCATTAACGCCCTGCTTCAGCGACACGGCGCTGCTGCAGGGCATGCTTGATTTCGAAGCCGGTCTGGCGCAGGCCCTGGCGTCTGCAGGGATTACCGATGACGCGTCCGCGCGGATCATACGCAGCCACTGCCAGGCGGAAAAGCTCGACGCCGCCGCGCTGACGCAGTCCGCCGGATTGGCGGGCAATTTAGCCATTCCCCTCGTCAAACAATTGACGGCGTTGGTGGCGCAAACCTCACCGGAAGCGGCGCGTTTCGTTCACTGGGGGGCGACCAGTCAGGATGCGATTGACAGCGGGCTGGTGCTGCAACTGCGCAACGCGCTCGATAAAACCGACGCGCTGCTCAATCAGCTGATTGCGGCGCTGACGGCGCAATGCCGGCGCCATAGCGCAACGTTAATGGTGGGCCGCACCTGGCTGCAACACGCTTTGCCAACGACGCTGGGGCTGAAGCTGGCCGGCACGCTAGACGCCTTGCTGCGCTATCGGGCTCGTCTGGCTGAAATGCGGCCACGCGTGCTCGCGTTGCAATTCGGCGGCGCGGCCGGCACGCTCGCCTCGCTCGGCGAACAGGGCGAGCGCGTTGAGCGGGCGCTGGCGCAAGCGCTGGCCCTGCCGCGCAGCGCCACGCCGTGGCATACCCAACGCGATCGGTTGTTGGAGCTGGCGAGTTGGTATGCCGGCCTGACGGGCTCGCTCGGCAAGCTGGCGCGCGACATGTCTTTGTTGATGCAGACCGAAGTCGCTGAAATCAGCGAACCGTCGGCCCCCGGACGCGGCGGCTCTTCCACGATGCCGCATAAGCGCAATCCGGTGCTCTGCGCCGCCATCCTCAGCGCGGCCAACCGTCTGCCTGCGTTGATGTCCGGATTGTATGCCGGCCTGGTGCAGGAGCACGAACGCGCGCTGGGCGGCTGGCAGGCCGAGTGGCAAAGCCTGCCGCAGCTCCTGGTGCTGAGCGGGGCAGCATTGGCGCAAAGCCTGGATCTCATTAACGGTCTGGAGGTGCATGAAGCGGCGATGCGGCGCAATCTGGCGCTGACGCAAGGGCTGATCATGGCTGAATCGGTTACCCTGGCCTTAGCCCCCACCCTCGGCCGTCAACAGGCGCACCATCATATAGAACGGTGCTGCCGGCAAGCCCTGGCCACCCAGCAACCCCTGTTAACCCTCCTGTGCGCCGATGCGGAAGTCTCTTCCCGACTCAGCCGGGAAACCCTGGAAACCTTGCTCGATCCGGCCAATGCCACCGGCAGCACGCAGCGTTTCATTCAACAAGTCCTGGCGATGGCCGAGAGGGAGCAATCATGTTGAATTATGTCCTTGAGGGGCCTGAAAACGCCCCGGTTATTCTGTTTGGCAACTCGCTGGGCACCTCATTGGCAATGTGGCAGCCGCAGCGCGACGCGTTCATCGCCCACTATCGCATTCTGCGCTACGACGTTGCCGGCCACGGCGACTCTGCGCCCGATGAACAGCCCGGCTCGCTGGCGCGACTGGGTGAACAGGTGCTGTCCCTGCTGGACACTCTGGCGATTGATCGGGTGCATTTCTGCGGCATCTCCATGGGGGGGCTGATGGGGTTATGGCTGGCGCGCTTTCATGCCGATCGCTTGCTGACGCTGACGATCGCCAATAGCGCCGCGAAAATCGGGGTGACGGAGCATTGGCGAGAACGCGCCGCGCAGGTGCGCCAGTGCGGCATGTCCGCCGTCAGCGATGGCGCGGCAGCGCGCTGGTTCACCCCGGCATTTTGCCAATCCGCCCCCGTCAAGGTGCAAACCGTCGTGCAACAGCTCACCGCCTGCGATCCCGAGGGCTATGCCGCTTGCTGCGACGCGCTGGCGACCGCCGATTTACGCGCCGAGCTGGCAGGCATCCGCGTTCCGACGCTGGTTATCGCCGGACATGAGGATGCGGTAACGACCGTCGACGATGCAAAAGCCTTGGCGGCAGGCATTCCCGACGCGCAATGCGTCATCCTGCCCGCCGCCCACCTGTCCAGCATCGAAGCCTGGCGGGCATTTAACCGCACGTTCCGGGCCTTTTTGGATGAGCAGCTCACGCAGCGGCAACGTTATCAGCAAGGCCTGACGGTGCGCAGAGCGGTGTTGGGCGATGAGCATGTCGATAATACCCTCGCGGCGCTGTCGCCGCTCAACGAGGAGTTTCAGCATTTCATCACTCGCTACGCCTGGGGAGAAATATGGACGCGTCCGGGCTTGTCGCGCCATACCCGCAGCCTGATCACCATCGCGATGCTGATCGCCTTGAATCGCGAAGCTGAGCTGAAAATGCATATCCGGGCCGCCTTCAATAACGGCGTCACGCGTGAAGAGATCAAAGAAGTTCTGATGCATGCGGCGCTTTACTGCGGCTTACCCGCCTCGAACGCCGCTTTTCATCTGGCGCAGTCCGTCTTTGCCGAACACGACGCCGGGCGGCGATCGGACGACTAGAAGACGCGGTTATACCGGTACATCCAGCACCCTTTGGCGCAGCGCAGCAATCAGGCGCTGCTGCTCAGGGGACGAGAGCGCCTCTTGCCGGGTAATGATGCCCAGTGGCTCGGCCATGCCCTGGGTAGGCAACGGCAGCGCACGCAGGTGATTGCTGAACAAGTCGTCACGCACCGTGCCGTAAGGCACCAGCCACACATAGCCATACTGTAGCGTCAGGCAGCGCGCCAGCGTAACCGACAACGTCTCGACGCACCCTTCCGGCACCGCCAGCCCGTGGCTGACAATGAGCGCCTCCGCATTCTGACGCGGCACCGTACCCCGCGGGGAGAGCACCAATGGCCAGCTCAACGCCTCCGCCAGCGAGACATCCGAATGCAACAGCGGATGATGAGGAGCAACCACCAGCCGCAGCGTTTCATGATACAGCAGCTCGAAGTTGAGCCCTTCCATGCGGGAGGGGTCTGACATGCGCCCGATGCCTAACGTTAATTGCCCCGATCTCACCGCCATCATCAGCGCATCGTTGGCCAGCGTCGTAACCTGCATGCGCCAGCCGGGGGATTGCTGCTGCAACCCCACCACGACCGGCGCGACCAGGCTCACCAGCGTGGTGGGCAGCGCGCCGATATGCAGCGGCGCCGGCAGCGCCTCGCTGTCCGAGGCAAGCGTGCGCCCCAACACATTCAGCGCATCCAAAACGCGGCTGGCATCCTGCAGGAAACGCGTTCCGGCGGCGGTCAGTTCCGCCCCCTGCCGATTGCGCGAAAAAAGGCGCTCGCCGGCCAGGCTTTCCAGTTCGTTGAGCGTTTTAGAGAGCGCGGGCTGCGTGATGCCCAATTGCTGTGCGGCGCGCACCAACGTCCCCTGTTGCGCGGTAGCGACAAAGGCGTGCAGATGACGAAGGCGGATGCGTTGGCTAAAGCGAGAAGTCATGTTCATGATTTATAGTATTAACTTGCCGCCGGCGCGGCAAGCTCATTGTCAGGGCGAACGGAGGATCAAATATCAAAAAAAACGGTTTCGTTCTCGCCCTGTAACCAGATGTCGAAATGGTACACCGTCTGATCCCCGCGCTGCCGCCTTTGCGCCAATAACGTGCTGCGCCGTTTTTCCCACTCGATGAGATTCAACACCGGATCTTCGGCATTGGCCGCCTGTTCGTCGGCAAAGTAGAGACGCGTGTTCAACCCGATGTTGATGCCGCGGGCCACTATCCACAGATTGAGATGGGGCGCCATCAACCGGCCGTCGCGCCCCGTCACGCGCCCCGGTTTAATCGTCTCGAATTGCCACAGGCCGCTGGTGAAATCCGAACAGGTTCGCCCCCAGCCGCGAAACGCCGGATCGTCGGGCTTATCCAACTGGCCGTCGGCGGGGTGCTGATATCGCCCGGCGGCATTGGCCTGCCAGACTTCGACCAGCGCGTCTCGAACCGGCGTGCCGGAACCGTCATAGACATGCCCTTCCACCACGATGCGCTCCCCGCGCGTCTCCGGTTGCGTCAACACATGGGTGAAATTACGCTCGAAAATATCAAAGCCGGCGGCATGCGGCGCCAAACCGATGTGCACATAAGGCCCGGCGGTTTGCGAGGCCGTTTCAGACAAATACTTTTTCATCACGCGGCTCCCTGTGTACGGTTCTCAAACCACGTGGCTCGATGGCCCCGCAGCACCAGATCGAAGCGGTAAGCCAGACTGTCCAGCGGCACGGCGGCGTGCATATCCAGCTCGGCAATCAGCGTGCGCATCGCATCGTCACTGCCTACCGACTGCAAGATGGGGCAGCGAACGAGCAACGGATCGCCTTCGAAATACATCTGCGTGATCAAGCGCTGCGCGAACGCCTCGCCGGAGAGCGAGAAGTGAATATGCGCCGGACGCCAGTCGCTGACCTGATTGCGCCAGGGATACGGGCCCGGCTTGATCGTACGAAAACAGTAATACCCGTTGTCGTCGGTCAGCATCCTGCCGCAGCCGCCAAAGTTGGGATCGATAGGCGCCAGATACTGATCTTTCTTGTGACGATAGCGCCCTCCCGCATTGGCCTGCCATACCTCGACCAGGGCGTTGCGCACCGGCGCCCCGAAGGCATCCCGCACAAATCCATGCACGATGATCCGCTCGCCGATCGGTAAGCCGTCTTTGGCGTAATTCAGAATCAGATCGTGATCCAGCGGGCCGATATCCGTTGGCGTGAAGACGGGGGCGGTCAGTTCAGACAGCGAGTTTTGCAATGAAATTAATGCATTGCGCGGCGACCGCAGCACGCTGGTTTTATACAGCGGCGCCAGCGCCGGCGGGTGATGACTGTAATCGCGATGCACCAGTTCTCGCGCCATCCAATCACTTTTCATCCCGGTATCCTTATTATTTGAGGGTACATGTCGACAGAGTGTAGGAAGCGCAATATGTAAAAGTAAAGTGAGAAAACCGATCGCTTTATATAACCAAAGGTAATGGAATGTTCTGAATTGACGAAACATTTCATTTGGTCCATAACATGATTCAATTCCCGTCGGTGGTCCGCCTCGCTGCTGAATGGTCGCTTTCAGGTCATCCATGACCGCTTAACTGGAGGCAATGATGAAACGTTCTATCGCGACGGTCTCGGTATCGGGTTCGCTGCCGGAAAAACTGCGGGCTATCGCCGCCGCAGGCTTTGATGGCGTCGAAATTTTCGATAACGATCTGGTCTACTACCCCGGCTCACCGGCGGAAATCCGTGAGTTGTGCGCCGAACTGGGCCTGGAAATTTTACTGTTCCAACCGTTTCGGGACTTCGAAGGAGGCTCGCGCGAAACGCTGGCGCAGAACCTTTCCCGCGCGGCGCTATAGGAAAGAATTCTCATTGACTCACAACCTCTATATATTGTAATTAGAAATCATCCATCGCCCCTTACCTGAATTAGTATATATTTTATTCATGGCAGAGCATCGTTAGCTTTACTATTACACTCAGATGTGTATTTTTTGTTACCTCTCCCCCCAGGGAATGAAAATCCTTTTTCTGTTATCGGATTTCTTAACCCCCAGCCGTCTGATCTGAGTTTTAATTACTGCCACAGTTCGATGGGGAAGTTTTTTGCAAACTCTGTACCAAGATAAGAATACTGCTCTCAAAAAATTTCACCTTCTTCAGGTGACCAGCTCTGGGATTCACTTATCCCCAATTTATTAGCCTATACACCTCTTGATCCCTTAGTACGTCCTAGAAGCTGGGCCTGTACACAGGCTACCGATGCGCCGTATAATAGGCACGAAGTTTTTCCTGCTCTGTCCAAGGAATATGGTTCGTGTCAACTCGCGTGGCCAAGACCATATTGGCGAAGCGCTGGGTGCTTCAACCAACGCTACCGCAATTTTCAAAATGAGCAGACTGACATGGTGCATCTCGAAATACTGACGATCCGCATTGATCCAGATGGTGTAGTCACGCCCATCATGCTTGCCTAGATGCGAATCTCATATATGCGCATTTTGGCAGAAGTGAGCAAACAAAGGAAATACCTTTATCATAATTCTGACGTATTCATTCCAGTTCCTCTTCCACCCATGCCGGAGATCGGGGGTAGATAGCCCTAATTTCCGCGTCACTCCTCTGACGGCTGCTACACTTCCCCCTAGAGTACCACCAATGATAGCCGCAAATACAATGGACTTCAGTTAGCTTACCGTCATGTATTTGCCCTTCTTCTCATCAACATAGCTCATCCGATCACTTAGCTTTTATAGCGTTGTCATTCCCTAACACCAGTCATTTAGCTGCTCCACTTTTAATATGGCAGCATTAAATTTTTTGCCATTCCGGTACCAGAAATTTGGCCTGTTTCGGCCACGGCACCTGTACCTGTTCTATGAGTTTTCTGCTATACGCAATATTCCAGTCAAAATGACGTTTGTCCAATCGAGCGAGCTGTTGCTGTGTTTGTGTTATTACCGTTTGTGGTAACGAAGATTGCTGGCGCAATATATCTAGCTGTTCAGGCGCGAGAAGTGCAGGTAATGGTGCCAGTGAGGCTGTAAGCTAGGTATGTAGCGGATCATGCCGATGAAGATACTGCCAGCTCCACACTGCGACTGCGTTTATCACAAGCATAGAACATATCCCGGCGGCGAAGGATTTCCAGGATTTTACTGGAGTGGGTACTACCGCCGGCATCTCCACGTTCGCCTTCTCACCGGACCGGCAGGGGAAACATCCTCAACAACATCTTCGCCATTATCATGGCGTGCTGCAGGCCGATGCCTTCGCAGATTACGCAAACAATTGGGTTCAAGTCTCTCAATGTAAAACTCAACACGCAACCGTTGAAGAATTAGAGTGAAACCAATGACCGAGTATAGCAAATTAATCCCTCCCCCAAGAGTCAAACCTGAGGGAAGGGTATTATCTAATATTAATTACCTTCAATAATTAATTGATATTTAGCTTCACCCGGCAACATCGGCTGAGCATCTTCTTGTGTCCAATTAGAAAAATTATTTAACCACCAAGGACTAAGTGGATTACCACTTTGCCCTGACGGTAAGCTCAGCGTGGCCTGTTGCTCATCTCCAGGGGAAACAACCATTCGCTCAGAGGCCCCAAATGACGGGCGATTCACATGGATAACATTGTTATCCCCTGATAACGGCACGGCGGGTGAACGCAAGTAACGCCCCACTAACGGCAGTGACTTCGCCAGCGGATGCTCATAATCACTACGATTGACATCGCCCCAGGTCGTATGGCCTGCTGC
Source organism: Serratia sp. JKS296 (assembly GCF_900215445.1). Taxonomy (NCBI): domain Bacteria; kingdom Pseudomonadati; phylum Pseudomonadota; class Gammaproteobacteria; order Enterobacterales; family Yersiniaceae; genus Serratia; species Serratia sp. JKS296. The sequence goes on along the minus strand of NZ_OCMX01000001.1, from coordinate 1,803,613 downwards.
CATCGCCTGCCAGGCAATATCCAGCGAATGGCGCGTAAAGTCTTCCCAACTGCTATTCCCTTCTGGCACCCATTTTCCCGCATTCATCAGTGAGAATAAGGTTTCATCCCAGCGAGGGTTGGCACGCCGGTAAATAGCCTGCGGCCATTGGCTTGCCAGCTGGCTGTCCAGCTCACCGAAAAGCGTTGAGTAGAGATCATCACGCCAGCGGGCGACGAGTGCATAAGCGGCCGAACCGGCGCTGGCATTGCCATCCCATGAGGCCAGCAGGGTGCGCATCCGTGTGCGGTCAGTGGTTTCTCCTTCCTGACGCTGGCCGAGACTATGTAGCAACCAGTCACGCCATGACTGCAGCAACAGCGCTTGATTGTCCAGTTGCAACTCATGCATGCTCTGGACGTTGACAGAGATTTTCGATTTCAGCTTCTGCGAAATAGCAAAAGAACGAACCCCCATGTCCGCTCCACCGTCGCCGAGTTCATCTCCTGTGGTATCAAACAGTAGGCGATTATTCGCGGTAACAATACCAGCTTCTGCAGGATTAACACGCAGTGGGTGGCGGTCGGGGTTAAGAGACTCTGCACGCCACTGACTCTGCGGCGTAGCCTGAAGCGGAAACGTGTTTTGCTGCCCGGGAGAAAACCGGTCGGGTAGTGCGCCAGCCAGGGTCCAGCCAATATTGCCATGGCTGTCGGCCACCAGGAGATTTTGCACCGGGATCCCCGCGCGTTTCCCCGTCTCTAGGGCAGCATCAACACTTTTCTCTTCACCTATCGCCATCAAGTTAAGGTTAAGTGCTCCAGGTAATTCAATTGCCCATCGCATCGCCATATCACCGAGGGGTGTTGATACCACCGGCCCCCAGTCGCTAGTGCGAACCGTGAATGTTTCCGCCAGACCATGATTCACCGCCAGTGCGACCTGTTGTGAGCGTATTTTTACACTTTCATCCACGATGACCCAATCGAAGGTATCCACATAACTGTTAGTAAAACCCCAAGCAATATTACCGTTACTTCCACTGAGTAAGAACGGCACACCGGGAAGCGTGATCCCAGCCAGCTTTATCTTTTCATTTTGCTGCACGTATTGGATCTGCGCTTGATACCAGATCCCGGGTAACGCTAGCCCAAGATGCATGTCATTCGCCAGAAAAGCTTTGCCATCCCGGGTAATCAGCCAGCCGTTGCTTCCTTTCATATCCTCCCCGGTTTTCACCTCGCCAGTACCGCCAGGTTTTCCCCACCAAACCGGTGCAGTATGGGGGATTTCCGGTGATACTGGGACATTACCGGAAAGCGGCGTATCCCAGCGACTACCTGTAGGCAGAAGAAAATCGGCCTGTGAAGGATTGTTTCTGGCAATCCATCCACGTGCATATTCCCTGCCAGGTTGAGTCCCCTGAAGGTCGAAATACATGGCAGCAATGACCAGCAAGCTGTCTTCATCACGCCATGATTCAGGTGACGTGCGCAATAGCCAGTACTCGAATGGGCGGTTTTTCAGAGCATGTAAGCCAGTATTCACCCCGTCAGTATAGGACGCTAAGCGCTGCCTCTGAGCTTCAGGAAGCACCGATAATTCATGCCGAACCCGTTCACGTAGTTGAAATATCCGTCGCTGCCGATCCATCTTGAGACCGCCTTTACCTAGCAGTGCTGCCAGCTCGCCTGCGGCGCTGCGACGCAGCAGATCCATTTGGAAAAACCGCTCCTGACCATGTAAAAAACCGAGAGCAAAATAGGCTGACTGACTATCTGCTGCAACAATATCCGGCACACCACGTCGATCCCGCATGACCTTCACTTCACCGGTCAGTCCGGATACCTTCAACGTGCCGTCCAACGTGGGCAGACTCTGATGCAATGCCAGCCAGCCAGCCATAGCGGACAGCATCAGCAATATAAAAATGCCTGTGACCAACCCCAAAACAATCTTACCTGTACGACGATAACCCTTTGACATAAAAACCCCGTATCCCTCAGGCAAAAAGCACCAGTGATGCTGAAGACAGCAATAGAAACGCGCAAATCACATCGATCACTCTGCGTCCGCGGTCATTTCCCTGATTTATCCGTTTTGCCAGAGTCGAACTGACCAGCGTGTAGCCGAGCAACACAGGATATTCCAACGCGATAGCCAACAGCCCGAGCAGCAGGATAGCTATCCCGCCCTGTCCGTCAGAGACGCCAATGAATACCGGCAACAGCGCGCAGAAAAACAGGAGCGATTTAGGGTTAGAAAGCTGCAACAGAAAACTTTCACGGAATAGGGAAGATAAGGAATACACCTCTTTGTGTGCAATTTTCAGGGCAGAACCTCTGGAGGATTGCCACAAACGTTTTAACGCCAGCCAGACCAGATACAGTGCCCCAGCATAGCGCAGGATCTGATAAACATGCGGCCACGCCATCAACAATGCCCCCAACCCCACGGCAGAAAGCAGACAATACAGCGCGTTACCACACAAAATGCCCAACACTGACAGTTGCGCCCGCTGCCAGCCCTGAGTAAACGCATGGCTCGTAACCTGGATCACCGCCGGACCAGGCGTTACGTTTAACGCCAAATTAGTGAGAACAAAAGTTAACAACATGTTCGACACAATCATGATGCGTTTAAAACCTCGCTTGCAGTGTGATTCGCCGACAAAACGAAGCCGTTAGTGATGGGATAGCGCCGCTCTCTTGAAAGTGCTAGCTCACTGATTTTAATTCCCGGCGCAGCCTGGCGCCGTTTGTATTCAGCTCTCTCCAACAACCCCGCGACCCGATGGATATCCTCAGACGAAAAACCCTTAGCCTTAAGTTCGTCGCAGGAAAGGTTTTCTTCGATCAAAAGCCGTAACAAGGCATCCAAGGTTTCGTAAGGCGGCAAGCTGTCACTGTCCTGCTGACCCGGCTTCAATTCCGCGCTGGGCGCTTTGGTCAGAATCGCTTGTGGGATCACATCCGTCGCCCGCAGGTATCCCTGCTGAGGCTGATATTGGTTACGCCACTGGCAGAGGGCATAGACCAGCGTTTTGTAGACATCCTTGATGGGATTAAAGCCCCCGCACATATCGCCATACAGCGTGCAATACCCCACGGCAACTTCGGACTTATTCCCCGTAGAGAGCAGCAGAGAGCCCCACTGATTAGATAACGCCATCAGGAGCGTACCACGGATGCGAGCCTGAAGATTTTGCTCCGTGAGGTCTTGTAAGGGTTCATCCCCCAGGAACCAGGAAAGCGTCTGTTCTAATGCGGCATGCGGTTCTGCTATCGGCAGTGAATAAAGCATGATACCGCAGCGTTGCGCCAGTTCCCGCGCATCCGCCATACTTCCGTGACTGCTATAACGTGAAGGTAACATCACTGCACGAACCTGCCCGACACCCAAGGCATCAGCGGCCAGTACCGCCACTAGTGCTGAATCAATACCGCCAGAAAGCCCCAGCAATACGCTGCCAAAACCATTTTTCACGGCGTAATCACGTAAGCCTAACAGCAATGCATGGTACAAATCCGCAAGCGGATCCTCATCGGGCTCTGGCACAGACTGCATCAGACGCGGCTGACCACTTTGTCTGTCGAGATAAACAGTGAATGACTGTTCCTGCCAGGCGGGCCAATGCATGACCACACTCCCCTGCGCATTCAATACGGCACCACCCCCGTCGAATACCAGTTCATCCTGTCCTCCCAGCAGATTCAGATAAATTAGCGGAAGACGGGTTTCACTGACCCGCTGGCGCAACACTTGCAGGCGCTGGGCTCGTTTGTTTTGTGTCCACGGGCTAGCATTGAGAGAAATAAGCACCGTCGCTCCGGCACGTTCCAGTTGTCGGGCTAGACGTGGCAACCAGGCATCTTCACAGATCATCACCCCCAGTTGTTGCCCCCGGAACGTCACCGGACAAGGTGACTGCCCCGGCTGAAACCAGCGCGCTTCATCAAAAACGCCGTAGTTAGGCAGTTCGCACTTGGCGATAATCTGTACAATCCTCCCCTTATCAATCAGCAACGCGCTATTGATCAGTTTTCCCTGGTCATACCACGGTGTCGTCAGCATTAATGCCGTATCCGCGCTGACCGACAGTGCCACCAGAGCAGTAACTTCCTGCTCGATCTGCTGCATAAAGGCGCGCCTCAACACCAGATCTTCAGCCGGATAGCCGGACAGCGCCATCTCTGGTAAAAACAGCAAGTCAGCATGACGTGCCCGCGCCTGCTGCCAGGCTTGCTGAATACGCTGACTGTTGCCGGCAATGTCACCGACGCGGCTGTTCATCGCACAAAATTCGAAACAAAGATCTGCGTTCATACAGATATTTCCTTCAGCGTGAGGGAAGGTAACAGATTGAATAACAAAGAATTCATGGTTTCAGGCTGATTCTGCAGGAAGAAGTGTCCGCCAGGAAGGCTGGCGCATTCGAAAGAGGCACGGGTGCAACGACGCCATTCCTTAATCCCCGTCAGCGTCGTCAGCGGATCGTCTTCACCATAAAGTGCCACGATCGGGCAGTCCAGAGCGCCTTCCGAAGGCGGCAGATAGCCGTCGAGTAAACGATAATCGGCCTGTATTGCCGGAGCAAACCAAGCCATCAGTTCTGTTGAGCGCAGAATTTCCGGCGGTGTACCACCGAGGTCTGCCAGATAACGAGTCAGTTCAGGCAAATCCATCTGATGCACCTGTCGGGACGGCTGTTGGCAATGTGGTGCATTCATCGCGCAGACCACCAGCGCTGCCACCTGCTTATTCTTGCTACGAAGGACCCGTGCCGTTTCATAAGCCACCAGCGCCCCAAGACTGTAACCTAGCAGTACCACCGGCTGCTCTGTAGCGATCTCTTGTGCCGCCTGGCGTGCTAATAACCCCAGCGAGGCAGCAAAATCGGCCGATACACGACTTCCTCGCCCGGGATAGACGTACTGTCGCAGCGATAATGCCCGTGGCCATCCGGCATTAAGCGAGATGAAAGCGTTATCGCTGCTACCAGCATAACCGAATGCATGACATTTCATTCAACGGCTTCCTGTTCAATCATCCCAGCCAGACGACGGCGCAATACCTTACGTTGAATTTTGCCGATGGATGTCCGTGGTATGTTCTGGCTTTCACACCGGAACAAACGGTACGGCACTGCGTCGATAATTTCGCCTGCACGCTGCGCTATCCGGCTGGCTACCGTCTGGGCATCGGCCCCCGTCTGGACGACGTAAAAAATACCGATGAGTCCGGCTGCCATACAGACAGCGGTGTAGCCAGCACGGACGCCTGGCAACCGTTCCAGCTCGGCTTCAAGCTGATAACCGGGCATCGCGATACCCTCAATACCATCGCCCTCACGATCGGTGATATACAATCGCCCTTGCTGCAGAAATGCGCGGTCGCCTGTCACAAACCAGCCCTCGGGCAGGAAGCAGCTTTCGGCCTCACCGTTAAAGTATCCCCGAGTCACGGAAGGACCTCGGACCTGCAAATCGCCCACCTCACCTTCCCGGAGTAACTCTCCCTTCGCACCCGTGACACGCAAACTTGCTCCGGGGATAGGCATACCTGAATCGACATAACCACTGATCCGCTGGCCATCGCCATCTGACCAGGTCAGCCCCGAGCAAGTTTCTGACATGCCGAATGCGGGCCGCAATGCAGCAGCTGTTAACCCATAACCTGCGAATTGCCTGACACAGTGAACCATCTGGTCACTGATACTTTCTCCGGCATTAACCAGAAAACGCAGGCTGCTGAAGTCCCAGTCAGGTGCAGCCTGGCATTGTGCCAGTTGGCTGAAGACATGATTAGGTACCCAACCGACTGTTGCCCGGTTCTGTGCGACCTGGCGAGGAAAACGCCCCAGATCGGCTTCTACCCAGGCGGTGGCCAGATGGATTTGTTGCGCCGCGCAGCAGGTAGGCAAAATACCCAAAAATGCCACTGAACCAACGTGTTCCATAGGCATCCAGTTCAAGAAGACATCCTGTTCCGTAAAATTATTCATCTGCGCGCTTCCTGCTGCCATCGCGAGCAATGCACGGACACTTTGAGTCACCAGCTTGGGTTGCCCGGTAGAGCCTGATGTAGGGAAAATGACGGCTAAATCATCACCTCGTGCTACCGTCCGGGTCAGTTCACGACTGGCAGGCCGTGCGCGTAACATCGCAACGTCAATAACAGGCATCTGTGCCTGTGGCATGTTTTTCTGGAGCAACCGGAAATGCGCCAGATCTCGACCCGCACCAATCATTGCAGCAGGGCGAATTAACTTCAGGGCTGCCAGTGCTTGTGTTAACGCTTGCTCATTCTCCGGCCAGGGTTGTCCGGCGGCAATCGGTACCGCAACAGCACCGAGCAACAAACATCCCCAGAGAGAAAGTACAAAATCTGCTGGGCAGAGCAGGCGCAACAAAACCCGTTCCCCCGGCTTTATTCCCGCTTCTGCCAACGCATGACTGGCAGCAATAGCCTGTGGATAAAAATCTGCGTAGCGCCAGAACGAGCGCTCTCCTTCAGCATTCAGGGTTTCAATCCCATTATCCGGATGACGCGCTGCCAACCGGAGTGCGTCTTGCAGGGAGTTGAGCGACCATAAACTATGCTGTGGTGATGCGCCGTGGGACAATGCCAGGGTCATAAAAGATCCTCCAGAAGAAGTACGTTGCCAGTCATTGGCGATGAAAAATGCTGTCTTAACCATTGCAATGCCTGACGGTCGGGCAAAATCAGCGTGCACTGGTCTGCGTCAAATACGTACTCATCCATCGGCAGCCGCCATTCGCGCTTCCATGTGAAGTCCATCCCGTTTTCCGGTACCAGCGTGACGTGACGAAAACGTTGATCTGCACTAAGGCATTCCGCCTCAAACAAAGGTTGATGGATGGTTTGCCGTGCTCCCTTGGCAAACATGGCATTGCGATCGAACTGCAACCCGTAAGGTGCAAAATTTAACCCCGCCGACCGCGCATTGAGCAGCAGCCGTGCAGCCTGAATAAGGGGAATTTCAGTAAAAGCGATGCAGCGGCGTTCTCCTAAAATGTAGGGAGGAAGTTCACCCGTCAGCGTTCCGCGTTGCAGGATGGTCAGCAGGTCAGACAACGGCGTATTGTCAGCGCCGGGTTTCATCCACCACACCAGCTTTTCGCTCAAATCGCTGCGCAACCAGTTAATCATTTGCCTGCTCCTCCAGCGTTGAACGTTGGTTTTTCCCCAGCCAGTAAGGCAATTCGACCCACAACAAAACTGCAGCAAACAGCGCGCAGAATACCCAGCCCGTCGCGACCAGCCCAACCCGGTCAGAAAGCGCCCCACCCACAATAATAGCCAGCACCATACCGAGCGTGGAAATCGATAACGCACTGGATGACACCGCCGCCATCGCCGACTGAGGGCATTGAACAATCATATTTTTCTGACAGAAGGTGAAGGCTATCTCGAAGACAAACAGATAGAGTGCGTAGCTGGTCAAACTCAACCAGACCACAGGCGTCAACAGCGAGAACTGCATCAGCACAATGCTCAGTAACGCAATAAGCCACGGTTGATTACGCCAGCTTTGGTTTTCACCCTGCATCAGCAAAGCCACCACTAACGCACCGAAAAAGAAACTGGCACTGGCTATCGCCTGCAGCAACATGACCCCCTCTTCCCCCAGCCCCAGCAGATTGATGGGCAACAGGGTCCGCGCGACATTATGAAACCCCTGCAAAAGTGCCGTGGTCAGGATCACCCAGACAAATTGCCGGCGCAGTTGGGGTTGTTGACGCAGTGCATCGAATGCCGGGCGTAATGCGCTGCCACTGCTGGCTGGCGCAGCGCTTTCCATTCCTCGGTTACGAAGCCATAACAGGAAATACAGACTGCCTGAGACCACGAAAGTCAGACTGTCAATGAATGCTACCCATTCCAACGAGACTTTTTCCACTAATGCAGCCCCAAGCAAAGAGCCGACGGCAATACCGATAAAAGTCCCGGTACCGAACAGCGATGCAGCACGCCCCAATAAAGGCGCGGGAACACTACTTTTAAGCGCGACCACACGCGCCGCTTTACTGAGGCTTTCCACCAGCCCGCGCAAAGCGAGAAGTACAAATATTAGCCACAAATGCTGATAACTCAGGCCTATTGCCAGTGACACCACGCCCCCCAACCACTCACTTCCCGCAGCCAGTCTGGCAGCAGGAATACGTTGCAAAAGGCGACTGACCAGCGGCGCGGAAAATATAATAGCTCCCCACTGCACGGCAAAAACTGCCGATGCCAGAAAATTACTGCCGGTGATCCGCCATACATAAACCGACAGTGAAAGCATCAGTAAAAAATTACCCAGTGTACTGATCAAAACCGCTGACCAGATGGTTTGCAGACTTTTATTACGCAGTGTTTCAGTAAGATTGCTCATGGAGCGCCCTCCCCGGCAGGGGCTAGATGGTAATCAGTGGGATCAAGGCGATACTCAACCATCAAACGTTTCGATTGTTTTTCTATCCAGGGGCAGAATTCGCCAAGCAACCGCTGCTGACCGGCAAGATCCTCATCCGGCGAAATGGCCCATGCCATTGCCTGACGGCACAGACCGGCCTGATGTGGGTACTGCATGCAAAATACCTGACAGCAAAGTGCTAGATCCCGTGTGTAGCAATGCTGTTGTTCCATAGTCAGCTCGAACGCGGCGCGGACCACTGCCTTCATCATCCATTCGCACAGAAACTGCGGCTTTGCCTGCCATTCAGGCTGGATCAGACGCCGCTGATATTCAGCGACCCGCTGAGGTAGCCACAACGCCTCCCCCATGATGGCAACGCCGGGTCGATAAGGCGCCAGCAAAGAGGCATAATCCACCCCGTAAAGCAGCAGTGATTGGGTTTTAATAAAAAATGGCCATACCCCCAGATAATTGCCCAACACTTCGTATTCATGGCAGGTGGTAAATTCCAGCTCCGTCACCCCTGGGAGTAATGTGCGTAATTCAGCAGCTAAGGCAGCCTCTATGGCTAACGGCTCTGTCGGGCACGCATCATCGAGGACGGCAAAGGCGTCCAGATCAGACAGATGCGGTACAAACGTGCCGCGTGCCACTGAACCTCGCAGATAAACGGCCCGCAGCCCGGACGGAAAAGCATGCTGGAACGCCCCGACCAACCGTTGACCAAATTCAGCCGGAAAATAACTGTGTGAGGTGTCATTGACAATGTATCCGTGTTCATCCAACGGAAAGAAGCGGCCATGTGCCTCAGCATGCGTCATTTTTTTGAGTCTCCTGAGTGACAGTATCAAGTTTGCCGAAGGTCGCTATTACGGTCTGAGTCGCTTCAATCGCCGCCGGCCAGCCGTTAAATAACGCCGTAAGTTCAACCGCGTTCAAAACTTGTTCCCGCTGCCAACCCTGTCTTAATGCCGCACCGGTACAAAACTCCAGCAATGCAGCAGGCGTACCTGCCGCGCAGGCCAGTACTAACGACAACAGAACGCGGGTTTTCTCATCGACAGCCTGTTCTGTTACAAAATGATCGCCCAGTTCCTGCAAGAAATGTTGTTTAAACTTAGGGGCATGCAGACGCATCCCGTGCAGAAGCCCGTGCGGGTTACCCATCGGCAATGCCAAAGATTCAATAGTTTGCATACCACGTGTCAGGCGATCCGGGTGAGTGTTGCTCATGAGTTATTCCTTTGTGTCTGAACGGGTGTACGGCGTTCGCGAACTTGTGCCAGCGCGGCGCGGCGTTTGCTGGCATGCGTATTGATATCGGAGAGCACCTGTGGCCCGGTTACCTTTTGTTCAAGGGATCGACTCAGCGCCCTGATGTTAGGGTTAGCAAACAGATCAACGACCGCCAGAGGGCGGCCTAACGCTCGAGTGATCCGCTCGCTGGCCTGTACCATCATCAATGAATTGGCACCCATCTCGAAAAAATTGGTGTCACAATCGGGCAGCGCGTTTAATTCAAGCAACTGTTGCCAGACTTCAGCGATAACCCGTTCGTCAGAGGTGAGCGGAGTAACTTTTCCCCGTGATTGCTGGGGGATTTGCTGGGGTAAACGACGGCGATCCACCTTGCCGCTGGCCGTTAAAGGCAGTTCTGGCAAAAGCGTGAAGCTTGAAGGCACCATGTAGGCAGGCAGTTTTGTCATCAGCGTCTGTTTCAGGGTATCGAGCTTTACCGCGCCCGGTGAACTTTCCGCAATCCAGGCCGCCAGCACAGGGTTTCGTTCATCACCAATCACATTAACTGCGCAGTGACGTATTTCCGGCAGTTGCCCCAGACAGGCATCAATTTCACCCAGTTCGATACGGTTACCGCGCAATTTGACCTGGAAATCCAGTCGCCCAAGGAAGGTCAGTACACCGTCATTGTTCCAGCGTCCAAGGTCCCCACTGCGATAGAATCGGCGGCGTTCGCCATCGGGTAAGGTGCGCCAGACAAACGTTTCCGAGGAGTTCTGTCCGAAATACCCTTCTGACAAACCTGGTCCGGCAATGCAAATTTCACCCACGGCCCCCTCTGGCAAAACCATCCCTTGCTCATCCATCACCAGCAATTGCGTATTGGGGTTGGCAATACCCAGTGGCACGGTCAGGGCCTGTTCATCGCCAAGGGTCGCGACATGTGTGGCGCTGGTCATGGTGGCTTCGGTAGGCCCGTACTGATTGATAAGAGTAAGCTGTTGACCAAAAACACGCCGGGAATGAGTGAGATCGTCACCGCGCAGCCGTTCGCCGTTAAGCATAAGTACCCGCAGTGCGCCAAGGGCCTGGTTTTCTGCCAGCAATGCACGCAGTAACGTAGGGACCATCGACAGCACATGACTGACGCGATGTTCGGCCATCAGGGTCAGAATGCGTGCCGGATGCGTTGCCGTGGCATCATCAGGCAAAATAGCGGTTGCACCACAGGCTAGAGTGGCGAACAGATCGCGCACAGCGGGATCAAAACTGAAAGACGTGAGTTGCAGCACACGGTCGCCAGTCCCCAGCGCCAGACGGCGGATCAGGAACAGTAAGTCGTGCGCCACGCCTCCGTGCCGGATAGGCACACCTTTTGGTACACCAGTGGAGCCTGAGGTGTACATCAGATAACAGCACATCTGTGCATCAACCCTCCGGTTGACCGCCGTGTCAGGCTGCCCTTCCGCAAGTAATGCAAGGCAATGCTCGTCAATATGCAGCGTAGGTCGTGCCTGATCGCGTACCAAAGATTGTCGTTCTGCGGGCCACTGCGGATCGACAGGCAGATACATACCGCCCGCTTTAAGTACGCCATATAGCACCGCAATTCGGGCGGCACTGCGTGGCAGACACACGGAAACACAGTCACCGGAGGACACCCCTGCGGCGATAAGGCCATGTGCCAGCCGGTTGGCCCACTCATCAAGTTGCGTGTAGCTGAGGCTGCCGTCAGGCCCTATGACCGCCGTCGCCTGCGGCGTGCGCTGCACCTGTTGCTCGAATAGCCCATGCAATGTGCCCGTGGTATCGAGCGAGAGGTCGGTGTGACACAACCTTTCCTGCTGGCCCGCAAAATCCTCTGCGGATAGAAGACTCAGTTTGCCCGTAGCTTCCTGAGGTGTTGCCAACATGGCGATGAGCAGCCGTTGCCAGGCCTGTGCCAACCGGGCCATCGTGTCTTTGCCATACAAAGCCGTGCGATAAGCGAGATAACCGCTGAAGGCCTCATCCTGCGGTTGGAAATGAACGTTAAGATCATATTTTGCCTGCTGCGACAACGCAGGACAGGCAGTGACTTTTATCCCCTCAAGTTCCAGCCTGCTCAGGTTAGCCGGATCTTCCACCACCTGAATCTGAAATAAAGGTGACTGTTGTGCATTTCGTAACGGATTGACGGCATCCACAATCTCTTCAAAAGGCAGTTCGGCTGCGCTCATGGCCTGATCAAAGGATGACGCCACCCGACGAACTATCTCTTCTGTTGACAGGGCGCTATCACACTGCACCCGCAACGGGATGTTATTAAGCAATGGACCGATGACCCGCTCACTCTCAGGATCATCACGCAGTGCAACCGGTACGCCCAGAATCAGATCATCCTGACGACTGTATCGCTGCAACAAAATGAACCAGCTGCTTAACATCACAATAAACGGCGTGACGTTCCATTGGCGTGCCTGTTGCCTGACGTGCTGCCACTGTTGTGGCGACAGTTCTAGTTTTTGGACCCCTGCCTCACGCCCCGGATATTGCCCCTCTGCGCCATCCGCCGGAAACAGTGACGTTTGCGGCGCATCGGTCAACCAGCTTTTCCAGTGCTCGCGTAACTCCGGATAATTCATCTCACGTAGGCGGATTAACCCGGAAAACTGTGGCGCAGGTTCGGCAGGAAGAACGTTCTGCCATGCAGCCTGTAAATCCTCCATCAGCACCGGCAATGACAACCCGTCAGCGGCAATATGATGCAGATTAACCAACAGGTAGTGACGTTTTTGTGCCGTATGCACCAGCGCAAAACGGATAAAACGATCCTGTGCAAGATCAACAGGTTCCGCATGAAACTGCTGACGGAACGCCGGGAAATCCCCTTCGGTAATGTCATACTCTTCCAGTGCTACCGGACCATCCTGTAGCGAGACAGCGTAACGGGGTCCCTGTTGATCCTCAATCAACCGACTGCCAAGGATTTCATGCCGCGCGACCACTGCGGCCAGTGCATTCTGCAACCGGGAGCTGTCCAGCATGCCCTCCAGTTGCCAGGCGGCACACATGGAATAATCGCTGCCCGCCCCGCCGAGACGCCAAAGGAACCACAACCTTTGCTGCATCGCGGTAAGAGGATGCTGCGCATGGGGATCACGGGTGTACACAGTTGCCGGTAAAGGTTGATCCACGGGTAACCGGGCCAGCGCATCGGCAAAATCGGCAAGACGAGGCTTGTGCAGCAACAGACCGGTACGCGCAGGTCGCTTAAGACGACGACGGACTTCGCGCACCATTTCCATCGCCAGTAGTGAATGCCCGCCAAGCGCAAAAAAATCGGCATCACGATCCTCAACCAGACAGCCCAGCAATGATTGCCAGATCTCCGCTACCTCCTTCTCCAGCCCCGGATGTAACATACCCTCCGACGAAACATATTGGCCCGGCGGCAGAGTCTGTGGTAACGCGTTACGGTCAATTTTTCCACTGCGCGTCAGCGGCATATCATCCAGCAGCACGTAACGTGCCGGCATCTGATAGTGCGCCAGCCGCTGACTGAGTGCATCGCGCAAGTTCCGCTCAGTTAAATCGGGTTGGGTACTGCAATAAAAAGCGACCAGAATGGCATGACCGCGGGTATCTTCACGTAAGGAAACGGCTGTTTTATCCACCCAACCTGTGGCCAGTAATGCGGCTTCGATTTCTTCAATTTCAATACGATAGCCATTAAGCTTTATCTGGCGATCGCTGCGGCCGAGATAATAAAGATTGCCGTCTTCGCGTAATTGAGCGCGGTCGCCGGTTAAATAACGCCGATGGTTGACGCCGCATCCCGCGGGTAAAAACTGTCGAGCTGTGATATCGGGCCGTTGGTGATACCCCAGCCCGACGCAGTCCCCGTCGATCATCAGTTCACCTGTGGCGCCCGGCGGCAGGGGCTGCCCGTGAAGATCGACCACAGAAAGAACAGCCCCCGGAACAGGCCGCCCAATGGGGACGGGATTATCCCATGCGTCCAGAGGACGATCCAGCCGGTGCCAGGCCACCACATCGGCGCACTCTGTCGGCCCGTAACTGTTGATGAAATGGCATGGCGTCGGTCGTTGTTGTTGCCACTGGCGAAGAGGTGCCAGCAGGATCGGTTCCCCTCCGAGCACCACATACCGCAGGGAGTCTAGTGCGACATAGTCCCGTTCTCTAGATTCTTGCAGTAGGGAGATAAAAGCAGTCGGCGTACAGTTAATGACGGTGGCACGGAATTGCGTCAGAGCAGCCAGAATGGCCTGGGGATCAAACTGCTCCATCACAGGGAAAAGGACCTGCCCGCCACACATGAGTGGCGCAAACAGATTTTTTTGCGTTAAATCGAAAGACGTATTGCTGATCAACAGTGCGTGCATCGGCTCTTCTTGCGTAAGCTCTTGCAGATACCAGTCCAGCAGGCGCGACACCCCACCGTGATGCACAATCGCTGCTTTAGGCGTTCCCGTTGAACCGGAGGTAAATATCAGCCAGGCAGGGTCAAGCGGTGAAGGAGAGCACGGCACCCAATCCTCAGCACACTCTCCCGCAGGGAGAGTGTGTGGATTAATCACCCGGACCAGCCCGGCATCCGCAATCATGCCTTGTAAACGCGCTTGAGGTTGTTGATTATCCAATGGCACATAGGCACACCCGGCGGCCAGGACACCTAAGGTCGCCGCCAACGACTGCGGTCCGGCAGGCAGGCAAATGCCTACGTTGGAGCCAGGGCAAACTCCCTCCGCACGCAGCCATTCCACTATTCGCCCGACTCTTGCCCACAGTCGCGCATAAGACCAGTATTCATCTCCTTGTGCGACGGCGATGCCCTGTGGCGTCCGTTTGACCTGCCGTTCAATGCGCGCCAGTATGCTATCCGGCGCTTGCGGCAGCACCGGTAATCCGGTATCCGTCCAGAGACGTGTTGCCTGAAGCGGCGCGTAAGGCGCCTCTGCCATTTGTTGCAAAAGGCGCAGATAGGCCTCGCCCATTCTGCTCACTTCCTGAGACGTTAATGCCCCCTTACGGAATTCGAACAGGCACTGCGGCTTTTTACCCGGAATGACGGTAAGCATCAGGTCAAACTTGGGTTGCCGGGGCTGATAACGAATCAGGCTGATATCAATGCCGGGCAATGCAAACCCGTCAGTAAGATCACTTTCAAGGCTGAACATAATATTGCTTACGGCATTCGGGTGCCGGAACATTAGCTCCCGATATGAGGCGTGACTGTGAAGCATGCTTTCCTGCGTCTGCTCCGCCAGCGCCTGCACCAGCGAATGTAATGTTTGTTCAGGTTTCATACGCGCACGACTGAACAGCGTATTGACCAGAAACCCTACGCGCGAGGAGTCCTGCATGTCATTGCGGTTGGCATAAGGGGTTTGCAAAATAGTGTCGTTTTTTCCATACAGTTTACTTAGCAGCAGATGGAAGACAGCATTCAGCCAATGGTGCAGGCTAATACCGCTCTGGCCGGATAAATCTGAAAGACGCTTCCACAGCGCGTCGTCGACGGGAAATACCAGATGGTCAGTCTGCGATGGCTCACGTCCGGCTGACGGGAACAAGATAGGTTCGGGTGCATCTTGCAGGTAGGCGTCCCACCAGGTATCAGCCTCATGAGTATCGGCGACACGACGATATAAAGGCAGGTTCTCTCCCGCCGGTGCCTGTCCCTGATAGCGTTGAGCCAATCTGCTGAGCACTATTCCCAGGCTCCAGCCATCAAGCGCCGTATGATGAAAAACCATCAGCAACATATGACAATTTTCGCTCCGCTGCAGTAATTGCGCGCGAAGCGGTGCCTCTTGTGCTAAATCAAAAGCCGGAGCGGCCAGCGCATTCAGCCACTCCTGCGGCGTACCGGCAGGAGCCTGTCGTAAAATAATCTCCGCAGGTCCATTTGCAAGGCGCTGGTATAAGCCCTGATCGGTTTCTACCAGCCGGGTACATAGTGCTGGGTGAGACGCAATTTCTTCATTCAAACTCCGGCAAAGCAATGCCGGATCCAGTGGCCCCGAGAGTTGCAAGCCCAGAGCCAGATGATAGGCATCACCGGCCTGTTGTTGTTGCCACAACCAAAGCCGGGTCTGTCCTTCACTGGCAGGTATACCATCACCTTCGCCGGTCAACAGTTGTAGTAACCCAGACTTGTGCAACTGCAAGCGGTTTTTAAGTTCTTCATTTATTACCCCTTTCGGCGCCCGGATACGTAATTTTCCCCCGGCCTGTTCCAGGGCTACGCCCATCGCCGTTAACTGCTCATAGAGCGCAATTATCTGGTTCATAATGAAATTTCCTCAAGATCATCGCGAGATGCGTTCTGTTGCAGATAGGCATTCAAGGCATCCGCCTGTTCCCCCAGCACTCGGTGATTGAGCAGCAAAGCCACTGGAATCTCGACATCAAAGAAGTGACTTAACCGCTGACGGAGTTGCACAGCGAGCAGGGAATTCCCCCCCAGACTGACGAAATGCGCCTCCCGGTTCAGAGGGCGCTGCCCCAAAACCTGATGCCACAAATCCGCCAGTTGATGTTCATCCTCACGCAACAAAGGCTGCGATGGAGAATCTCCCGCCACAGGCTGCGGCAAGGCGCGACGATCAATTTTGCCGTTCGGTGTCTGTGGGAATGTATCCATCGCCAGCCAGGCCGAAGGCACCATCCATTCTGGCAGTACCTGCAAAAGGTGGCAGCGCAATGCCACAGCGCCCGGGTCACGCCCTGCGGGGATGTACCATGCGGATAACTGCTTTTGTCCTGCAGGATTATCAATCACATTGACGACGACTTCACGCAGGCCCGGTGCACGCAGCAAGCAGCGTTCAATCTCGCCAATTTCGATACGATAGCCGTGCAACTTTATCTGGTGATCCAGGCGTCCCAGATAAACCAAACGCCCGTCAGGAAGGAGGCGGACGCGATCACCGGTACGGTAGGCGCGGGTTTCAAGATGACTCAACGCCGCAGGCAACATAAAGGCGGCAGCATTCAGCTCAGGCTGTTGCAGGTAACCTTGCGACAGCTTCTCGCCAGCCAGCCACAGCTCTCCCGGCATGTTTTGCGCAACAGGCTGCAGGAATTCGTCCAGCACATAAGCCCGGGTACCTGGTAGCGGGGTCCCAATTGTTTCTTCGCCGCCGAGATATCTCTGCGCGCAGGTGGAATAAACGGTGTCTTCAGTCGGCCCGTATAGATCCAGTAGCCTTGGGAGCGGTACGCATCTCAGGAGGCGATCAACCAGGGACTGGCGGAAAGGTTCACCGGCCACCAGCGCCACCCGCGCGCGCTCAGGGAAAGCATCAGCCTGAAGCAGGGCTTCAACAGCAGAGGGGACGGTGTTCACCAGCGAAACATCCACCGGATGTACGGCCAGATCGAGGATGCGTTCAACCATGACGCAACAGGTGCCCAGACACAGTGGCACAAAAATTTCAAATACCGACAGGTCAAAACAGACAGATGTCGATGCCAGTACACGCTCCCGCTCCTGATCACTCAGGCAACCCTGTGCCCAGTCCAGAAGCGCGGCGATATTGGCATGTGTTACCTGGACCCCTTTCGGTCTGCCGGTAGAGCCGGAAGTGTACAAAACATAAGCGACAGAGTCAGACTGTGCCGCAGCTAGGCGCCCTGTGACTTCCGGCATTAAATCTTCCGGAGTAATGACCCGATGCTCTGGGAATCGTGCACATTCACGCGTCATCACGATACGACACTGGCTGTCTTCCATCATCATCGCCAGACGTTCCGCCGGGTAGCTGAAATCCATGGGCACGTAGCTGGCTCCTGCGGCATGAATCGCCAGCATGGCTGCAGGCAGGTGGCGATCGCGCGCCATGGCCAGGCCAATACGTTCGCCCGGCTGAACATTCTGCTTATGCAGCAGTGCCGAGTAACCTTCAGCCAGTGTCAGTAAATCCCGATAAGAACAATTGCCGTTCCGGTCTTCAACAGCGATCTTCGCAGGATGTTTCCCTGCCTGTTGGCAGAAACGGGTTATCACATCATCCCGGCGTAAATCAGGCACTGCAGGCCGCCAGAGCAGACCTAGTGCCGCCTGCTCATGGACCGGCAGATACCCCAACCGGTTAATTGCAGTGTCAGGCTGACGTAAAGCCTCGCTCAGCCACTGTTGTAAATGTCCCAACAGCCGTTGTGCCGTGGCGATATCACAGCGGGTTGGCTCAAACTCCAGCTCTAGTACAATCTGTTGCGGTGAGGGGAAAACCAGCAGTGAAAATGTACTTTGCGCTGCCGCTGCGGGGATGAAACGCGGGGAATGCGGCATTTCGTTTTGGCATGCGAATACAGCATGATAAAGGCTGTTACGACGTGGCTGATGCTCACGCACCTGCTCAAGCAGCGAAAGGTAAGGCAGAAAACGATGACGCAGCAGCAAATGAGTTTTTGCCGTGACCTGTTCTAGCAACGTATTCAGGGTCGTCTCTTCATCTAATTGCAACGGCAATGGCAGTATGTTGACCGCATTACCCACCCATTGCGCCTGCCGGGGTGTACGGACTGAAACCGGCACACCCAGCGTGATATGCGTTTCACCACTGTAGCGTGCAAGTAATGCGGTAAACCCGCTGGCCAGTAAAACATGCAGCGTCGTTCTCGTCAGCCTCGTATGGTGTTTCAGCGCCTGGATCTCAGACGCAGGCAAAATGTGGCGTACGCTGGCCATCACCGCCGGTTGCGACGGTATAGGCAGATTGAATTCTATTTGCTCCGGCGCCATGATCAGCGACGCCAGCCAACTGGCATCGGCTTTTTGATCAGAGGCAGCACTGGCGTGAGAGGCACCCAGCATGACTGGCAACGGGGTATCTCCCGTCACGCAATGCTCTCCGGCGACCACCCGAGCCAAATCCGCTAACAACGTCTGTGCAGCCATGTGGTCGATAACCAGATGATGAGCCGCCAGTGCCAGTTGGCTGCCCAGTCCATCAGAGGACAGCAGCGCACAACGCCACGGAGCTGTCGCAGCCAAATCGAAGGGACGTGAGCGGAAATCCATCAGCCATGCCGTGCGCTGCGCCGGTGTCCAACCAGAGACATCCACATATTCCAGCATCACACCGGTGCCAATGCTCCACTCATTGTGATTCAGCGTTGCAGAGAGCTGTGGATGGGCAATGGTCAGTGTATCCAGCGAACGTTGCACCTGTTGTGATGTAACGCCGTCAGGAAGATCGACTAACGTCGCCAGATTGTAGAATGCGGTATCGGGATTAGCCTGCTGATGCAACCAGATCGCCTGCTGCCAGGGTGTGATCTCCGAAACTTGCTCTGTGTGAACTTCCGGGGATTGGTCCGCCAGCACGGAAACTGGTTGCGTCTGAAGCTGCTGATCGATAGTGTCCAGAGTCAGATCGTCGAGTAATAATTCCAGCGGAATTGACCTGTTCAGTTCCTGTTCCAGAAAGGCGTGCAATTCAAGTCGTTGTAGCGAATCAATCCCCAGCTCGCTCAGCGTATGTTGTGGCCGGACGCTGAGCCCTTTGGCCTCCAGCAACGTGATAAGCGCCGAATCACGGATCGTTGAAGATTTTGCTCGGTGTGAGGTGCCGATCGCTGAAATTTGCCCCGCTTGCCATTGGCTGCACATAAAACGCCGGCGCAGTTTACCGCTTGACGTTTTTGCTACCGTGCCGGGTTTGACAGCAACCAGATGCGCCAGCGTCAAGCCATGCTGCAGGGCAACAGCGCTACGGGTTTGTTCCAGCGCCCGTTCAAAATCAAAGTGACGCAAGGCACTGCGCCTGATTTCCTGTACGACCACCAGTTCGTCACCCGCCATAAACGTCACACCGCTGCCGCTGACAAACTCAGGGCAGGCACATTGCACTGTGTGTTCAATATCTTGCGGATAGTGGTTACGACCACGGACAATCAGCACCTCTTTTAAGCGTCCGGTCACATACAGCTGGCCCTCATGGAGAAATCCCAGATCGCCGGTACGCAGGTAGCTTTTGTCCGGCTCTTGCGCCAAAGATGCCCACAGCGTTGAGTTGGCTTCAGGCGCATTCCAGTACCCTTTAGTGACGCTGTTACCCAATAGCCAGATTTCACCAACCTGCCCGTCTGCACAGCGGGTGAGCTTATGAGGATCGGCGACAACTACTTGCATCTCCCCCCAGATATGTCCGCTGCTAACCAGCGTGACGCCTTTACCCTCCTGGCTGGCCAGTGCCAGACCGGCACTGAGCGCTTCGCTGTCGATAAGTAACGTGGTCAGAGGCGTCCCCGCCCGATCACCAGAAACGAACAACGTCGCCTCCGCCAGACCGTAGCAGGGATACATCGCCCCAGGTTGCAAGCCATAAGGGGCATAGGCGGCCTGAAAACGTGCCACGGTTTCACTGCGAATAGGCTCCGCACCGTTGTAGGCCACCGCCCAGCGTGATAGATCTAAACCTTCACGCTCTGCTTCGCTCACCTTATTTACACACAACGCATAGGCAAAATCCGGCCCCCCAGTGCAGGTCACCCCCGCCTCAGAAATCAGCTTTAACCAGCGCAGTGGTTTTTGCAAAAATGCCATCGGCGGCATCAGCCAGCAGCTTACGCCCAGATACAGCGGCTGCATGACATTGCCGATAAGTCCCATGTCATGAAACAGAGGTAGCCAGCTGGCAAACACTGTATGGTCGCCATTGCCCATCCCCTGACGGATAGCCCGCTGATTGCTCATCAGATTTGCATGAGTGACGATCACGCCCTTCGGATCACCGGTAGAACCTGAGGAATATTGCAGGAAAGCAATATCCTCCCCCGTCAGAGCCGTCTCTTGCCATTCAATACTTTCTTCAGACAACGCCTCTTCCAGGCAGAGCATGGTAAAAACTTCACCTTCACTTTCACGCTGTACCTCTGCCAGGGTTTCCTGATTGGTCAGAATTGTGGTGGCCTGACTGCTGGCAATAAGTTTTTGCAAGCGGTCCGTTTTCGACCGGTTGCTCCCCGGTGGATACGCAGAGACGGCAATCGCTCCCGCGTATAAACAGCCGAAAAATGCCACGATAAAGTCAGTGCCTGGCCGGAACTGGAGCAGTACCGGCCGCTTACTCAGGTCATGATTGCGTAACATTTGCGCAACCTGACGAGCCTGTCGGTCCAGGTGTGCATAGCTCAGGGTCGTAGTGACACTTTCCCCATCCGGCAAGTAATGGAAAGCAATAGTTTCCGGGCGTTTTTGCGCCCAGTATTGAATCACATGATGAAAACAGACGAGACGATCTACCGGCGATACCATATTTAAATCTCCCCCGCGCTAAACTGGCGGCGGAATGCGGCGATCGCCGAAGCCGGTACACGCCAGGGGCCACAGTGAAGGTTGGCAGCCTGATACCCTCTTTCCACCAGCGCCTGATAGTGCGTCACGGCATGTTGCGGCTCTACCATCCCCAAGGTCGCCGGGTAATCAAACTTACCGGAGAGCAGGCTGGAAAGAATACAGCCGGTGATATGATGGGCATTGTCATCGTCTGCCGGGTATTGCAGTGCCCACTCCAGCGCCTTTGGCACATAAATGCGGTGCCGGATTTCCGCTGGTGCGCGCAGCGCTCCGCCTTCGGTGAACAGAATATCGCCCTGCGTTTCCAGGCGCTCAATCGCCCTGGATGCATCGAAGCAATGAGGGTCCGAATCGTCCACGACCAGCGTACCCGGGCGCAGCCGCGAGACATCCACAACGTCAGGGACATTAGTTGCCCCAACCAATGTCGTCGCCTCATAAATTTCATCCGGGCAAACTCGCCCCGAGGGAACAAACCTGAGTTTGCCTTCATAGCCCAGATCTTCACGCAGATGCCGCATCAGCGCATCAAGAGCTTCACGGCGGGAGTAAAGATCGCACAACGTCAGGCTGCGCGGATGGGGCAATACCTTCAACATCAGCGTAAGTGCCGCAGTGCCTACAGACCCTAGTCCAATGAAACTCAGATCCTCATCGGTCAGATTGCGACCGGCAACCTGTAGCAGTTTTTGCAATGACAGCACCACAGCCGATGTGGTGGTCGCATGCCCCGTAGTGATCAGAGGTTGGTCAGGGCGATGGCGGATATCCTGACCATAGCGGGTGGCCGATGGGATCAGACCCGTGAGTGAAACGGCGCGCGCGCCCAGCGAATGGGCAATGTTCAGGCTTTGCTCAACCAGCCGGACGATATCCCCACTTTGAGAATATATTTGCCCGTAGGTGCGCGGCAACGTCAGCGTAGCGATCCGTCCTTCAGGAAGCTGACGGATATTGCTAAGCAGGGGTAAATCACCGCAAATACCGTGGGTAATATCCCGCAAACTAAAACCGTTACCCACCACACGATCGTTCAGGCATGTAATAGACACCGCATCGACCGGCGGCTCTTCTCCGGCAGCAAAAAGCGTCAGTAATGGCCGCTGATCCAGGGTCAGCCAAGGCGCAGGTTGATTTTCCAGCACCTCTTGGACTTCATTGGCAGTTTTAGCGCGTCGGGATAATTGAGCCAGCAGCTTATTTTTCAATTCTGGGCTCAGGGCAGACAAGGATGGATTCACATCAGACATATCAGTTTACCTTAGGCTCTTGCCCTACCGGGCAGGAATGAGTGGGAGCAAGCTCACGCAAAAGGGCCAGACTCGCCAGCGTATCTTCGACACTGACGCCAAAATCAATCAGGCAGGCGATCTCATTGACTCCCATGGCACTCAAGGTGTGGGTGAGCCGGCGGCATTTTTCTACCGGGCCAAAGAGCGCGGCCTGCTCGAAATAACGCTCGAAAGCAAATTCGAGGAACTGCTCTTTGTTGGCATTCACACTTTGGCTGATATCCGCATCCACCAGACCATCGTATTGGCGGATATATCCCTCCAGATAACGCAACATGGGCTCACGAACCAGTGACTTAGCCCGGTGGATGTCGTTGTCCAGATAGGTATGCAACATCACGCTGATGGTTCCCTCTTGCGGCTCAAGGCCTGCTTTTTCTCTGGCCTGGCGATAACGCATAATGTTCTCTTCCAGCATGCTGAGAGAATTGCCCAGCATACAAAGCACGTTGCAACCTTGCTCTCCGGCCCGAACCCAGCCCTCCGGTGAACTGCAGGTCAGCCAGTAGCGCAGCGCGGGCTGTACCGGGCGTGGCCAGGTGCGGACCTTAACTTTTTCCCCGTCAACACCCGGCACGGTGACCTCTTCCCCTCTCCACAGACGTTGCATTTGTTCCATTCCTCTGGCCACCCGCTCACGACGGTCATGCCAGGCTTCAGGGCGTAAGGCAAAATCTCCTTTGTGCCATCCGCTGGCTAGTGCCAAAGCAACTCGCCCATTGGAGAGGTTATCAACGACCGACCACTCCTCGACAATCCGCACCGGATTGTGCAGAGGCACCACGACACTGCCCGCCCGCAGTTCCAGATTTTCTGTATGCACGGCCAGTGCCGCGGCCAGCACTGAAGGGTTGGGATACAGACCACCAAACGCGGTGAAATGCCGCTCCGGCAACCAGATAGCTTTAATCCCGTTGCGGTCTCCAAATTCGGCACAGCGGAACAACATGTCATATTTATTGGCCGCGCCATCTTCATCACTGGCCGAGAAAAAAAACAAACTGAAATCTAGTGTGCCGGTGGTCTCGGGCAACGGTTTCTGTGCTCTTTGCGTGCTACGCTGACGCAGTTGCTCCCTTTGCTGAGGCGTCAGCCCCGCCAACTTTTCTTTGAGGAATTCATTCATCAGTTGCCCCTTGCCCTTCCTGCAACAATGCCAGCAGTTCGCTTTCGGAAAGGTTACCCAACTCGCCGAGCAGCATGTTCAACTCTGCATCATCCACACTGTTGAATAGACGTTGTTCAATAAGCGCGGAGAGATCTGCTATCGTGGCGGCATGGAGCAATTCGGAGAGATGGATCTCGCAGCCAAAGTTGGCGTTAATCTTGCTTACAATCTGCAAAGCCCATAACGAGTTGCCACCGAGATCGAAAAAATTCTCATCAGGCTTGATAGAAGGCAGAGCCAGTACTTCCTGCCAGATAACGGTGACTTGCGTCTGAATATCACTCTCCAGAGCAGGACTGGTGGCATCGGGTTGTTTCATCGTGAGGTTCCTGACAGGGGTTGAGGTATGAGAATCGACAGGTGGTGCCATTACCATTAATTGGCTAAAAAAGGCCTGAATCTCTTGCTGGCTGCGATATTCCTTACCATCAAGACTCAGTGTCGCACCGCGAGAGGCTAACAACTGACTGATGGCGGTGGTATCAGCGATAGGATGAGGTTCTGCCCAGTAATTGCTACGGTTAAATCCGTAGCCCGGCAGGCTATACCGCTGAAGATCCAGAGGAGTGGTCATTAGTGCCCCATAATCTAACGCTACACCTTGGGTCCACAGTTCCCCCGCGGCCTGCAGCAGCGCGGCAGTTGAATGTTCTGCACGGGAGGCATGTGGCTGACTGCTGATCGTCACGGCGTCAGGCAAGACGCCGCGGGTCAGTGATGACAACGCGTTGCCCGGTCCGCACTCCAGCAAGACGTCCACTCCCTGCGAAGCAATACATTCCAGCCCCGCCGCAAACTGCACCGGTTCACGGATGTGATCCGCCCAATAATGCGCGGACAACGCCATTTCAGTGGTCAATATCTGGCCGGTGACATTCGAAACAATCGGAATGAGGGGCGCATTACGGGGTGTGGCAGCCACGGACTGAAGAAACTCTTGTGCCGCAGGCGTCATGGAGGCCGTGTGGAATGCATGTGAAGTCTGCAAATAACGGCAGGCGACTTCCTGTTGCAATAGAACCTTTTCCAGCTCCTCAAGCAGCGTAGCATCGCCGCCCACCACACAGGTGTTATGCTGGTTGATGACGGCAATTTCCAGCCCAGGCGGTAGCAGAGTCTTCAGGATAGTGGCACTTTGCGACACCGACATCATGCGTCCGGGGCATGCGGCCTGCATCAGACGTCCCCGCAGGCACACCAGACGCATGGCATCATCAAGGGAAAATACCCCCGACACACAGGCGGCGACCCACTCGCCAATGCTGTGGCCGAGTAATATCTCCGGCTCAACCCCATGCTGACGCCACCATTGTGCCAGCGCCCACCCGGTCGCAAACAAGGCCGGTTGCGCATACTCTGTGGACATTAACGTGTTTGCATCCGACTCCAGCAGTGTCAGCAGGTCAACGTCAAGATGGCGATGCAGACAGCGTGCCGCCTGATCCAGCCAGTCACGGTAATCCGCCCGTTGATGATAAAGCGCCAGCGTCATTTGTGGGTATTGAGAACCTTGTCCAGGGAACAGGAAGGCCACCCTGCAGTCGTCCCTGATAACCTTTGTACTGATATCCGCCGCCAGTAACTTTTTGGCCGCCTGATCGACCTTTTCTGCCGTGATTGCCATGCGCCAGGTAAAGTGGCTACGGCTTAAGGCCAGCGTGGTTGCCAGACCCGCTAAATCAGCATCCGTGTGTGACGCCAGCTTCGCCGCTAGATTTTGCCGCTGGTGTTCCAGAGCAGCCTGACTTTTAGCTGACAGCAGTAACAGCGACGGCTGCGCGAGGGTTACAGGCTGAGAGGTCTGTTCTGGCGGTTGTTGCAAGATCAAATGGACATTGGTGCCGCCAATACCAAAACTGCTGACAGCGGCCAGACGCGGCATGCGGTCGGATTGCCAGGACTCTTCCTGTTGTGCAATACGAAACGGTGACTCTGTTAATTTCAATGCTGGGTGAGGAGTTTCACAATGCGGCTGTGGGGGAATAATCCCATCACGTACTGCACAACATGCCTTGATCAGCCCGGTGACCCCGGCGGCGGTACCAAGATGGCCGATATTGGCCTTGATAGATCCCAGCGCACAGAAACCAATACGCCCAGTATGCTGCATCCAGGCCTGAGTCAGCGCACGAATTTCAATAGAATCACCCAACTGAGTGCCGGTACCATGAGTTTCTATATAACCGATATCGTCTACGCTGACATTCGCAACAGCCAGCGCATCGGCAATAACGCGAGCTTGCCCGCTGACACTGGGAGCGGAATACCCGACTTTGTCATTACCGTCGTTGTTAACAGCACTGCCGAGGATCACTCCGTGGATAGCATTACCATCTCGAAGCGCATCCTCAAGGCGCTTGAGAGCAACAATGGCAATACCGGCACCGTCGATCGTGCCATTAGCATCCACTGAAAATGGGCGACACAGGCCATCCGGTGATAAGAATCCACCGGGGATGGCTAACTGAGACTCAGCGCTAAAAGCCGGTATTGCGGCCCCGCCCGCCAGCGCAACGTCGCATTCCCAGGTCAGAAGACTGTTACAGGCAAGATGAACGGCAAGCAGCGACGTCGAGCAGGCCGTATTGACACTAATGGCCGGGCCACCCAAGCCCAGACGATAGGCAATAAGCGTAGCCGCACTGTCTTTGCGGTTCATCATTTGCAAATAGTCCGGGCCAAAAGCGGCTAAATGACGGGGGTTGTGCTGTAAATGTTCTTCGAAATAGCGGGAGTGGCGTACACCGGCGAAAATACCCGTGCGCAAGCGCTGATCTTCATGGCATCCGCCAGCCTGTTCCAATGCCAGCCAAGATTGCGCCATCAACAACCGAAGCTGCGGGTCGAGAGCTTCGGCCTCTATTGCACTTAACCCGAAAAATTCGGCGTCAAAAAATTGAGGATTTTCGAGAAGTGGACGACGATGGATCCAATTTTGCCCCGGTTTTTCTTCAGTGGTTGCTGGAAACTCATGAATTGAAACAATGCCAGACTTAATATTTTTCCATAACAAATCGACGTCTTCGGCGCCTGGGAAAACCCCTTGCATTGCAACGATGGCTATATTCATTTTTATTTACCAGAAAAAACATTGAAAAGCGCCTACCGAAAAGGCACCACGTTTATTCCTGGCAATAAATTACTACTTATAAGATAAAATTATATTTTATGTATTATTATTTAATAATTAACTTTAGTTTTTTTACTATATATCTTTGTAATGAAGTGTCAATACCATTGACATGAAAAATTCACAAAAATCAAATCACCCTTTAGACTGGCATTGCTTTCACATAAAAAACCAAAATCCTTATCATTATTTTGCCACCTCACTAACTTTTAGTCCCGAGAAAGAATAAAATGCTAATGGCAATTGTTGAGATAAAAAACAAAAAATTACCAGTGAGGTTAAAATACAAAAAAATCAATCGGATAGCATAGATTTTTTACCCTTACCTAATTTCATAAGAGGATTTTATGACAATGAGCTATGGAATAAGAACTTCTTATTTTCAATAAAAACCCAACATCTTGCCGAAACATACAGCTTCAGAGCGGCCAACATAAACCCCATAATTTTCAATAACCTGATAACCGTTATTCAAATAAAAGTTTACCGCAACATGATTAATCCTTCTGGTTTCGAGACAGATACGCTGATAACCATAACTTTTAGCCGCGGATTCTAACTCTTGCAGAATTCTTAGTCCTAGTCCGGATTTCTTTTCCATTGCAAACATCCTTTTGAGTTCACAAGTTGTAGAACTCAAAGGACGAAAACCGCCACATGCAACGGCCTCTCCGTTTCTCAACGCCAGTAGAAACAGTGCACTTTCTTGGGAAAAATCTGCTAAATCGGCATTCTTCGAACCATCATTTCCTGTTATGTGATTAAGAGCTGCGTTTAATTGTTCAATTAACAAAATAACACGTTTGTCATTTGACGGGTCTATAACAGGTTTGATTTCAATATTCATTATTACCTCAAATTTTTTGTTAAAATTAAGTTCGAAGCGGCAAAGCTGGTTGTCGACCATGGATACACGCACGTGAAAGCCGCTGAGACAGTCAATGTCAGTCATTCGCACCTCCTTGGGCATCGGACTTGTTCATCTTTCGAGCTTGCTATCATACCTGCTTTTCGGGCAATCAGCGAAACAGGACCCCGTTGCTATAGACCGAGTTATGCTGTTTGATGGTGAATCTCGTTAACGACGAAGATCGCCTGTCATTTTGGCTACAGCACTTTGGTGACATTCCGCAATGGCTACATCTCGAGTCACCGATATTTTCCTGGCTCAACCTCTTGTGTAAGGACTATCACGGAGATTATTGGAAGTTTTACACCCTCAGTAACGGGGGAGCATTCATTATCCCGTCTGCCGAAGGCGAGTACACGCTCTTTAACGCACTCAACGGCAATAGCGCAACGGTGGGACATGAGGCCGCCGGTATCATTGCTTGCCTCATCACTTACAGCCATCACGCCTGCCGCACCGAATGCGACGCCATGACCGAACACTACTATCGCCTGCGGGATTACGCCCTCATCCATCCCGAAAGCAACGCCATTATGCGCATCATCGACTAACCTTTCAGACAACGACACCCCATCATGATGAATATCACCTTACCCCCGACAACCGCCGGTCTGCCGTTACCCACCCAACGCACCATTCAACGTGCTCTGGCGTTGCTGGAGCAGCATTTACGCAAACCGGGTGAGCCCTTCACTGCCCCGTTCATGGTACGCGACTGGCTGCGCCTGCAGATGGCCCGGCTGGAGCGCGAAGTCTTTATGGTGCTCTATCTCGATAACCAGCATCGCCTGCTGGCGCATGAGACCTTGTTTAGCGGCAGCATCGCCAGCACCCAGGTGCATCCGCGTGAAATCGTGAAGGGTGCACTGAAGCATAACGCCGCCGCGGTCATCGTGGCGCACTGCCATCCCTCAGGCCATGCCGACCCCAGCGAGGCAGACAAACTTATCACCCAACGGATACAGGACGCGCTGGCGCTGATTGACGTCCGGGTGCTGGACCACTGCATTGTCGGCGGTCTGACGGTGTACTCGTTCGCCGAACACGGGCTCTTATGATTTATCCGACTCAATTAGGAGGTACTACATGCCATCACCCCATAATGTTCCCGCCTGGGACTAAAACGCAACGTCACGCCGCAGTTTGGCGCCCGTCTGGTACAGGAGGGGGAACGACTGCATTTTCTGGCCGACCACGCTGACATCGGCGGAATTTTCAGCGACGCCCAGCGCCGTGACTTGGAGAATGCTTTTCCGCAATTTATCAAGCATCTGGAATTGATGCTGCTATCTGGTGAGCTCAATCCGCGCCATCAGCACTGTGTCACGCTGTATTGCCATGGCCTGACCTGTGAAGCAGACAGCCTCGGCTCATACGGCTACGTCTACATTTCGATTTATCCGACACCTGAAACACTCAGGTAAAACTCTCCCGTATTTTTAGTCTCACATCATTTTACTATCCAACAAAAGAGATACGCCTTATGCGAACAGTACCCGTATCATCCACTCGGGCGGCTTCGTCGTGCCCGTCCCCCATAACTGTCTGGCAATCCTTGCTCGCCTACCTGCTGGCGCAGCACTACGGCCTGATGCTCAACGACACCGCATTCAGCGACGATCCGTAATACAGGCCCATATCGGTGACGATATCTCCCTCACGGATGCGCTGAATGCCATGGTGGAAAAGTTTGATCTGGTACGCATTGACCGCCGGGGCTTCACCGGTCAGGCGCAATTGCCCCTCGTGAACGCCATAGATATTCTACGTGCCCGCCGGGCCTGCGGCCTGATGACGCGAGCAGGTTACCGGGAGGTCACACGTGCCATCCAGGGAGGCAAGCGCTCATGAACTGCGACACTCTCCCCATCGGCGCGCTGCTCACGGGTATCCAGTGCAGTACCGCCCACATCACCGACGGCGATAACTCTCTGCTGTATCACGCATCACACCAACAGGAAGAGTATGGCCACGGTGAGTGGCTCCATTTTACCGGAGCGGGGTACCTGATTAGGCTCAATGCCTGGCGACATCCGGTACTTCATCTTAAACGGCTAGGAGTGTCAAAAGCCTGCCGTCGGCTGGTTGTTACGCTGATGAATCATCACCCTATCGCTCTTCTGAATCTCGATGCGGCAGGCGATATCCTGTCGGGGATTGAGACCTTTGACTGGTGAATGCCCCGGCATGCTCCCTGACCCGAACACAATGACAGCTACCACAACATAGCACCCGCCCTTAAACCGGCGGGTGTTTTCATTATGGAGTAGAAAATATGCAGACTGAACCTGAAGTATTAACTGACTACACAGCGGTGATTTGCTCCACCAGCATTGAACGTATCGTCACTGGTCGAAATACCGCGCTGGCGCAAATTGAAACGTTAATCCACCGGCTTGATGCTATCTCAACGCTGACCAACAGCATCGGTGGTGGCATCGCCAAAGACTGGGGGATGCGGCCGGGGCATCGCTACGATTATTGCTTTACAGAAAAGCCGGAAACCGCCATGAAAGCCATTACCCGCAGTATTGATCGCGATATATGGAGAGACCTCATGAATAAATCGGGAATGCTGAGCCTGATGGATGCACAGGCTTGCGCTGAATGGCACAACGGCTTGGAAAAAGAAAATATCCCCGCCATCAACGAAAGCAACATCCTCAGTACGTTTGAACAACTCCATCAGAGCAAAGAGGAGGTATTTGAACGTGGGGCGATTAACGTTTTCAAAAATCTGAGCTGGAATTACAAATCGAACTCGCCTTGTAAGTTTGGTAAGAAAATCATTGTGGAGGGCGTCGTAAAACACGACAGATGGGGGTTTGGTCTGAACTGGGGCTGGCAACGTGACCGGCTGACAGATCTTGAACGCATGCTGATGTTGCTTGATAGCAAACCGATCCCGGACAATCGCGAAGATGTCACTCGCCGTCTCGGCGATCACATTCACGCGCAAAGGAACAGCACTAGCTACGAGGATGAGATGTTTACGATAAGGTACTTCCAGAAAGGGACCGCGCATATCACTTTCAAACGCTACGACTTAGTTCACAAATTGAATGACATAGTCGCAAAGCACTACCCGAATATGCTGGCTAAGTGATAACGTGTTCTGCAGAAAGTTGTCTAATAGAGTCCAGAAGGAATCAAAGCAAGCTAGTCATGAATGGCATACTGATTGGCATACCGGAAGATAGTGAAATGATAAAAAACTATTTAACTCAATGATATAATGAAATTTAGTGGCGGAGAGAGGGGGATTTGAACCCCCGGTAGAGTTGCCCCTACTCCAGTTTTCGAGACTGGTCCGTTCAGCCGCTCCGGCATCTCTCCTGACAACGCTTGCTATCATGCCCGCTTTTGCGGCATTTTTACAGCATTAGCATACCGCTGAACGTTCAAGTGACGACTTTACGAGCAACCTGATGATTAAATGGCCGTGGAAAGCGACTCAACCCTCTCAACCCCAGGCAGACATCGAGGCCCAGTGGCAGGACGCGCTGGCGATCCCGCTGTTCTCGCCGCTGAATGAGCAGGAGCGGCAGCGGCTGGTGGCCGTCGCCGGGCAGATCTTGCAGCAAAAGCGCATCGTGCCGCTGCAGGGGCTGCAGCTCACCTCGCAAATGCAGGCGCGCATCGCCCTGCTGTTCGCCTTGCCGGTGCTGGAACTCGGCGCGGAGTGTCTCGACGGCTTCAACGAAATTCTGCTCTACCCCACCCCGTTCGTGGTGGAAGACGAATGGCAGGACGAGATCGGTCTGGTGCACTCGGGGCCGGTGGTGCAGTCGGGCCAAAGCTGGGAACAGGGGCCGATCGTGCTCAACTGGCAAGACGTGCAGGACTCTTTCGACCTTTCCGGTTTCAATCTGGTGATCCACGAAGCGGTGCACAAGCTGGATATGCGCAACGGCGGCGTCGCCACCGGCGTGCCGCCGATCCCGCTGCGCGAGGTGGCCGCCTGGGAACATGATCTGCACGCCGCGATGGAAAGCCTGCAGGACGAGATCGACATGGTCGGCGAAGAGGCCGCCAGCATGGATGCCTACGCCGCCACCGATGCGGCCGAGTGCTTCGCCGTGCTGTCGGAGTATTTCTTCAGCGCTCCCGAACTGCTGGCCGAACGCTTCCCGGCGCTGTATCAGCACTTTTGCCGCTTCTACCGCCAGGATCCGCTGGCGCGCCTGCTGCGCGGCCAGGCGGAAAACGACGCGCAATGGGCGGATTGACGAGCTTATTGCTCAGATACCGAGCAGTCGCACCGCCCGGGGCAATTTAGCGTTGACACACCCGGGGCCGCTGGATATCATGCGCCCCGTTCACACGATTCCTCTGTAGTTCAGTCGGTAGAACGGCGGACTGTTAATCCGTATGTCACTGGTTCGAGTCCAGTCAGAGGAGCCATATTTAGAGAAGCCCGCTTAAGGAAACTTAAGCGGGCTTTTTGCTGTTGGGCGTTTACAGCCCGCGTTGTTCCATCAGCAGCGCCAGATCGACCAAGCGGTTGGAGAAGCCCCACTCGTTGTCATACCAGGCGAGCACTTTCACCAGGTTGCCGCCGATCACCAGCGTGGACAGGCCGTCGATGATCGACGAACGCGCATCGCCCCGATAGTCGCTCGACACCAGCGGTTCATCGCTGTACCCCAGGATCCCTTTCAGCGGGCCGGACGCCGCCGCCGCGCGGAAAGCGGCGTTGATCTCCTCCACCGTCGCCGGGCGTTTCAGCGTCACCGTCAGATCGACGATGGAAACCACCGGCACCGGCACCCGCAGCGAATAACCGGTCAGGCGGCCGTCCAGTTCGGGGATCACCTTGCCGAGCGCCTTGGCCGCGCCGCTGGAGTAAGGCACGATCGATTCCGCCGCCGCCCGCGCGCCGCGCAGATCTTTTTCCGGCTGATCGTGCAGCGCCTGGCTGTTGGTATAGGCATGCGTGGTATTCATCAACCCGTATTCGATGCCGAACGCCTGATGCAATACCTGCGCGGCGGGCGCCAGCCCGTTGGTGGTGCAGCTGCCGTTGCTGACCACCTTATGCAGAGCCGGATCGTAGAGGTGATCGTTAACCCCCATCACCAGCGTAATGTCGTCATTCTTGGCCGGCGCCGAGATAATCACCCGCTTGGCGCCGCCGTGCGTGATGTGCACTTCCGCCTTGGCCTTGTCGGTAAAGAAGCCCGTCGCTTCGATCACCACGTCAACGCCCGCGCTGCGCCAGGGGATCTCGGCGGGATCGCGCTGCGAAAACACCTGAATCGGCCGGCCGTCCAGCAGCAGCTGGTTGTCGCCGGCTTCCACCCTGGCCGCCAGCGTGCCGGAAAGCGTGTCGTATTTCAGCAGGTGCGCCAGCGTCTTGCTGTCCGTCAGATCGTTGATCGCCACCACTTCAAAATCGCTGCGCCCCAGCGCCGCGCGCAGCACGTTGCGCCCGATCCTGCCGAAGCCGTTAATGCCTACTCTCACCATGATGCACTCCTCGTTTTTGGGCTTTGCCTAAAATCTAGCGCCGACCAGAAACGGCGTAAATGACGTTTACCAATCAATTTACGCCAAATTGCGCGCATGAAAGCGCTCGCGGTATTCGCTCGGGGTCAATTGCAGTTTGCGTTCAAACACCCGCCGCAGGTTAAGGCCGTTGCCGAAGCCGGTGGCTAAGGCAATCTGCTCGATGCCTTCCGCGCTCTGTTCGAGGCGCTGCCTGGCGGTATGCAACCGCCCCTCTTCGACGAATTTGGCGGGAGAAATGCCCGTCTCGCGGGTGAACACCCGGGTAAAGTTGCGCGGGCTCATCGCCACGCGCTCGGCCAACCGATCGACGCTGAGATCGTCGGCGAGGTTTTCCAGGATCCAGGATTGCAGGTCACGGATCGGCCCCGGCGATTTGGCCTGGTTGAGCGGATAGCGGCTGAACTGCGCCTGCCCGCCGGGGCGACGCAGAAACATCACCAGATCCTGCGCCACTTCGCGCGCCTGCACGAAGCCGTAATCATCCTCCACCAGCGCCAGCGTCAGATCGAAGCCGGAGCTGACGCCGCCGGAGGTCCAGATCGGCCCGTCCTGCACGTAGATTGGGCCGTTTTCGACCTGCACTCGCGGGAAGCGCGCCTGCAGCGTCTCCGCCAGCCGCCAGTGGGTGGTCGCCCGCCGCCCGTCCAGCAACCCAGCTTCGGCCAGCAGCAGAGCCCCGCCGCAAACCGAAGCGATACGGCGCGCCTGCGGCGCCGCGCGACGCAGCCAATCGGCGACCAGGGCGCCCTCTTCTTCGGTCGCCCCCTTGCCGGCGACGATCACGGTATCGCGCGGCTGGGCCGGATCGAGATCCGCCAGGCGATGATCGGCCAACAGGCTCAGCCCGGACAGGCCGTGCACCACCCGGTGAGATTGCGTGGTGGCGACCGCGATCTGATACAGCGGCGTCTCGGCAGGGCTCAGGCGATTAGCCTGCATCAGGATATCGGCGATGCCCGCCGCTTCGAACAGCATGCCCCCTTCAGGGACGATAATCAGGAATGAGTGCATGGCGATAATATAAATAACAATCAAAACAGGCCAGGCGACCACTGTATAAGAAAAGCCCCGTCGGTTCACCCTGCGGGCATAAAAAAAGCCCGCCGATAATCACCGGCGGGCCAGGAAGGAACGGCCATCAAGCCTGCGGCAGGTGCGCCCCGCCGGCGCGCGCCAATTGCGCCAACAGCGCCGTTTGAAACGCCTCATCGTGCACCGCCGCGTGAGGTTCAAGCCGCTGCTGGTGGTGCCAATAGCCGCCGGACGCCAGGGCCTGCGGTTCATCGCTGGTCACCAACCACGCCTGCGTCACATGCCCCAGCGCCAGATCGTCGGGCGCGTCCGCGCCGCCCATTTTGGTCGGCACCCAACCGGGATCGACCGCGCTGCTGATCACGTCAGGCCACAGGCGCGCCACGGCGGCGGCCAGCGCGGTGACGAACAGCTTGCTGTCCGAATAAGAACCGCCAGCGCCGCCAAGCCAATCCACGCCGTTCAGTTCCGCCACGCCGTCAAAATGCATGCTGCTGCTCAGGTAGACGACACGCTTGGGGCGTTCGATCAGGGCCGTCAGCAGGTAGGGCGCCATGACGTTCACCGGCATCACCTGCGGCCCGGTAAACATGCCGGCATTGTGGATCACCGCGTCCGGGCGGCCGAGGCGATTGACCTGCTCGGCAAGCTGCCGGATCTGCTGCACATCGGACAGATCGCCGATCGCCGCCTGCGCGCCCCGATCCAGCAAATCGCGCACCGCGGCCAAACGGCCAGGCTCACGCGCATGCAGGATCACCTGATGCCCTTCGTCCAACAGCGTTTGCGCGGCGGCGCGGCCCAGCCCGTCGACCGAGCCGGTAATGAAAATGCGTGACATGCCACTCCTCCGTTTAGCGCCAGCCGAGCGCCGGCGCGACATGGGTTAAAATCGATTCGATGACGTGCGCGTTGTAATCCACGCCCAGTTGGTTAGGCACGGTCAGCAGCAAGGTATCCGCTTCGGCGATGGCCTCGTCCTGCGCCAGCTGCTTGATCAACACGTCCGGCTCGGCGGCATAGCTGCGGCCGAAAATCGCTCGGGTCTGCGCGTCGATATACCCCAGCTGATCGCCCTCCTTGCCGCCGCCGCCGAAGTAGTTGCGATCCCGCTGATCCACCAGCGCGAAGATGCTGCGGCTCACGGAAACCCGCGGCTCGTGCGTATGGCCGGCCTCTTGCCAGGCGGCGCGGTAGGCGCGGATCTGCTTGGCCTGCTGGATGTGGAAGGGTTCGCCGGTCTCGTCGTTCTTGAGCGTCGAGCTTTGCAGATGCATGCCCAGCTTCGCCGCCCAGACGGCGGTGGCATTGGAACCGGCGCCCCACCAGATGCGATCGCGCAGCCCGGCGGAAAACGGCTCCGGCCGCAGCAGCCCAGGCGGATTCGGGAACATCGGCTGCGGATTGGGTTCGGCGAACCCTTCACCGCGCAGCGCTTCCAGGAACACTTCGGTATGGCGGCGGGCCATGTCCGCGTCGGTCTCGCCGTCGGCCGGGGCATAGCCGAAATAGCGCCAGCCGTCGATCACCTGCTCCGGCGAACCGCGGCTGATGCCGAGCTGCAGCCGCCCGCCGGCGATCAGATCCGCCGCGCCGGCGTCCTCCACCATGTACAGCGGGTTTTCATAACGCATGTCGATCACGCCGGTGCCGATCTCGATGCGTTGGGTTTTGGCGCCGATGGCGGCCAACAGCGGGAACGGCGATCCCAGCTGGCGCGCGAAGTGGTGCACGCGAAAATAGGCGCCGTCCGCCCCCAGATCTTCGGCGGCGACCGCCAGATCGATGGACTGCAGCAGCGCATCCGCTGCGGAACGGGTGCCGGACTGGGCGGAAGGCGACCAGTGGCCAAACGAGAGAAAACCAATTTTTTTCATCGGGCATCATCCTCAGAGGCAAAACATGGGCCTACAGTGACAAAAACCGCGCGCTCTGCGCCAGCAAAATCGCCCCCGATCGCACTAAACGAACCGATTGCCGCCGCGCCGCCCGGCGATTGTAATCAAAAAACAAATGTCGTATAACAAGCAGCTCCGAGGGGTGTCCTGTTACGGGCTGAGATGGCGCAAGCCGAACCCTTTGAACCTGATCTGGGTCATGCCAGCGAAGGGACGGTTAGGCAACAACGCGATCACCCGTTGCCTGTTCATACCCCAGCGTGCCCGGATCTCCACTGACTCAAGGAGGTCCCATGTCCATCACTACCCTGTTCGAAAGCGGTCTTTACGGCCGGCTGCGCCACCATGCCGGCAGCCACTGGCAAGATTACGTCGATCATCCGTTTCTGCAGCAGCTGGCCGCCGGCACCTTGCCTGAACGCGCTTTTCGCCGCTACCTGACCCAGGACTATCTGTTTCTGCTGCACTTCGCCCGCGCCTACGCGCTGCTGGTCAGCAAGCTGCGCACTCTGCCGGAGATGCGCGCCGCCACCGCCTCGCTCAACGGCATCGTCGCCGAGCTGCCGTTGCACGTGGCCTACTGCGCCGAATGGGGGTTGAGCGAAGCGCAGATCGCCGCCCAGCCGGAGGCGGCGGAAACCATGAACTATACCCGCTACGTGCTGGACATCGGCCATGCCGGCGACGCCCTCGATCTGTTGGCCGGTCTGCTGCCCTGCGTGGCCGGCTATGCCGAAATCGGCCTGCGGCTGCTGCACGATCCCGCCACTCAGATGGAGGGCAATCCTTACGCCTCCTGGATCCGCAACTACGGCGACGAGGGCTATCTGGCCGGCGTGCGCGCCGCCATCGAACTGCTGGAAACCGTTGGTCAGCAGCGCGGCGCACAGGGCCGCTTCACCGAGCTGGCGCAGATTTTCACCACCGCCACCCAGCTGGAGTCGGCATTTTGGCAGATGGGGCTGAACGCCTCATGACCTCCCCGCTTCTCCCGCCCGGCATCCAGGTGCGGGATCTCAGCCTGCATTTCGGTCAGCAAATCGTCTTCGACCGGCTGAGCTTCGACATCGCCGGCGGCAGCTTCGTCGCCCTGCTCGGCGCCAGCGGCGCCGGCAAAACCAGCCTGTTGAAGATCATCGCCGGCCTGGCGCAGGCCAGTTCGGGTACGGTGATCGGCAGCGACGGTTTGCCGATCGCCGGGCGCATCGCCTACATGGGGCAAAAAGACCTGCTCTACCCGTGGCTGACCGTCGAAGAGAACGTCGCCCTCGGCTCGCGGCTGCGCGGCGAGACGCCGGACCGGGCGTGGGTGGCGCATCTGCTGGAGCGCGTAGGCCTGGCCGCGCATGGCCACAGCCTGCCCGCCGCGCTGTCCGGCGGCATGCGCCAGCGCGCCGCCATCGCCCGCACGCTCTACGAACGCCAGCCGATCGTACTGATGGACGAACCCTTTTCCGCGCTGGACGCCATCACCCGCGCCGAGATCCAGAGCCTGGCCGCCGAGCTGCTGGCGCAAAATACCGTGCTGTTGATCACCCACGATCCGATGGAAGCCTGCCGCCTGAGCCACCGGTTGCTGGTGCTGTCTCCCTGGCCGCTGGGCCTCGACGATACTCACCGCATCAGCGGGCTACCGCCACGCGCGACGGATGACGCCGGCCTGCTGAAAAGCCAGGCCGAGCTGCTGCAGCAACTGGTGAGGGCGGCGCAATGAATATCGCCAAAGAGCGTGGACTCACCCGCCTGCGGCGCGGGCTGACGGTGTTTGCCGGCCTGCTGCTGCTGTGGTGGCTGGCGGCGCAAAGCGGCATTCCGGCCTTTCTGCTGCCCACGCCGGGCGCGGTGGCGCAGGCGCTGTGGGACGGGCGCGGCTATCTCGCCTGGCACACGCTGGTCACCGCTTCGGAGATCGTCAGCGGGCTGGTGCTCGGCGTGTTGCTCGGCGCGGCGCTGGCGCTGTGCATGATTTTCTCGCCGCGCCTGCAACGCTGGCTGATGCCGCTGGTGCTCACCAGCCAGGCGATACCGGTGTTCGCCCTGGCCCCGCTGCTGGTGCTGTGGTTCGGCTTCGGCATGAGCGCCAAGGTGGCGATGGCGGTGCTGGTGATTTTCTTCCCGGTGGTGTCGGCCTTTTTCGACGGGCTGCGCCGGGTCAACAACGATTATCTCGATCTGGCGCGCACGATGCGCGCTTCGCGCTGGGCGCAGCTGCGGCACGTGCGGCTGATGGCGGCGCTGCCGGCCTTCGGCTCCGGCCTGCGCATGGCCGCCGCCGTCGCGCCGATCGGCGCCATCATCGGCGAATGGGTCGGCTCGGCCGAAGGGCTGGGCTACGTGATGCTGAACGCCAACGCGCGCATGCAGACCGACGTCTGCTTCGCCGCGCTGTTTATTTTGGTGCTGATGACCGTGCTGCTGTGGGCCGCGGTGGATGCGCTGCTGCGGCGCCTGATCGCCTGGGCGCCGGAAAACGACTGATGATTGCAACCATAACCAGGGATAAAGGAACGACCATGATCAAACAAACCGTTTGCGGGCTGCTGCTGGGCGCCGCCATCACCGGCCAGGCCGGCGCTGCCGAAAAGCTGACGCTGGTGCTCGACTGGTACATCAACCCGGATCACGCGCCGATTATGGTAGCCGAGCAGATCGGCGCCTTCAAGGCCGCAGGGCTGGACGTCAAGATCGTGCCGCCGTCCGATCCGGCGCTGCCGCCGCGGCTGGTGGCCGCCAAACAGGCCGACCTTGCCATCACCTATCAACCGCAGCTGCATTTCTTCGCCGATCAGGGCCTGCCGCTGATGCGCGTCGGCACGCTGATCAACACGCCGTTGAATACGGTGATCGCGCTGGATAAAAACATCACGTCGCCGGCAGATCTCAAGGGCAAAACGGTGGGTTACTCGGTCAGCGGCATCGAACAGGCAACGCTGGCCACCATGGTCGAACACGAACACCTCAAGCCGCAGGACATCAAGCTTATCAACGTCAACTTCCAGCTGACCAGCGCCCTGCTGGCGGGCCAGGTCGATGCGGTGATCGGCGGCTACCGCAACATCGAAGCGCTGGAGCTGAAGCTGCAGGGTAAAGAACCGGTGGTGTTCAACGTCGAAGATTACGGCGTGCCGGCCTACGACGAGCTGATCATCGTCGCCAACCGCGATGCGGTGAACGAGCCGAAAATCCGCAAATTCCTCGCCGCGCTGAAGCAAGGCAGCGACTACCTGCACGCGCACCCGCAGGACACCTGGCTGGCGTTCGCCAAGGCGCACCCGGAGCTGAATACCGAGCTGAACAAACAGGCGTGGCAAGCCAGCCTGCCGCTGTTCGCGCGCGATCCGGCCAAGTTGGATCGCGCCCGCTACCAGGCTTACGAACAGTTCCTGTTCGACAACAAGCTGATCAAGAAAATCACCCCGGTGGAACAGTACGCGGTGGAGCTCGACTGATCATGCCGAGGCGGCCGGCGGCGCCACCGTCACCTCGCCCTGGCCACTGCGCTGCAAGGCCGCCTTCACCAACCCGTTGGCCTTGCAGCGTTCGATAAACGCGTTCACGTAGGCGGCGCCCTGCGTTTTTTGCCGCGGCACCGCCATCGCCTGGCGGATAGCGGTGAAATGCCCGTCCAGCACCCGGTAGCCGGGATGGGCGGCCGCGGCGGCCAACAGCGGTTGACGCACGCCGGCCGCCGCCTCCAGCCCCCGTTCGAAAAACAGCGCGATCGCCTCGGCGGAGGTTGCCGCCCGCACCAGCTGCGCCTGCTGCAGCGTGCGCGATAAAAACAGATCGTACGCCGCCCCCTGGCCGACCGCGATGCGCACCTCCGGCCGGTCGAGCTGCGCCGCCTCAAAGTAAGGTGCGTCGTTCGCCACCAGGTAAGTCCCCTCGATGATCACGTAGGGTTCGCTGAAAGCGATTTGCGCCGCGCGCACCGGCTCGATAGCCATAAACGCCAGGTTCCAGGCGCCGCTGTCCAGGTCGGCGAACACCTTGCCCGCCGCGTCATAGGTGACCAGTTCGAGCGCCACGCCCAGTTCGCGAGCCAGCGCGGCGGCCAGCTCCACCGAAGCGCCTTGCGGTTTACCGCCGGCCCCGGCCTGCGCCAGCACCGGATTGCCGTAGTTGATCGCCGCGCGCAACACGCCTTGCGGGGCCAGATCGTCGAGTACCGCTGCGGGGATTGTCTGCATACTTCCTCCTGAATGGCTGATGGGCGCACCGTCCGGCGCTCATTAAGCGTAGAGCGAAACCTCCGACCAGCAAGCTTTCGCCGCCGCGGCCGCCGTCGGCGTGATTAACGTCACACTATTGTCATAAAAATGTACAATAGCCGCCGTTCGTCGGCCGTAGCGGGAGATCGCGCGTTGTTCCGCCGCCGGCAATAGGCTATACCCTTCACTTTTCGCGCCGCGGCACGGTCGGCGGCGCAGACCAGGGCAGCAACGTTTTTTTCCAATCAGACAAGGTTTGGCGGATGGTTTTAGCAGTCGTTTCTTTTGTTCTCTTTTTGGCGTCGATTTTGATTTATCGCACCCGGGCCGCCGCCAACCGCTGGTGGTTCGCCATTCTGCTGACGCTGCTCGGCAGCTATCTGGTGCTGAACGTCATCCTGATCGCCAGCAACTACTTTACCGGCGACGGCATCACCGACGCGGTGATTTACACCGTCACCAGCAGCCTCAAAGGCGCGGGCATCAGCAAATACGTGCTGCCGTTCATCGGCCTGCTGGCGGCGTTGGGGCTTATCTTCGCGGTGCTGGCCCGCAGCCTGCTGCGCCGCAAAGCCAAAGGCAGCAGCGTGGCCTACAGCCTCGTCGCCGTGCTGCTGGCGCTGTTTTCGGTCGGCACCACCCCGGCATTTCAGGACATCTCGCTGCTGGTCAAAAGCCAGATCGTCGGCGATACCGCCGATTTCACCACCTACTACAAAGCGCCGAAAAAAACCGTACAGGGCAAGCGGCCGAACCTGGTGTACATCTATGCCGAGAGCCTGGAACGCACCTACTTCGATACCGAGCTGTTTCCCGGCCTGGCCGACGAGCTGAACGCCCTGCGCGCGGACAGCATCGATTTCAGCAATACCCAGCAATTGCCGGGCACCGGCTACACCATCGCCGGCATGGTCGCCTCACAGTGCGGCATTCCGCTGTTCGCGCCCTTCGACGGCAACGCCTCCAGCGCGGTCTCCACCTTCTACCCGGAGAACGTCTGCCTGGGCGACGTGCTGAAGGCCGCCGGCTACAGCAACTATTTCTATCAGGGCGCCGAGCTGGCGTTCGCCGGTAAAGACACCTTCCTGAAATCCCACGGCTTCGACCACGTTTACGGCTTCAAAGAGCTGCGCGATCAGGTCGCCGATCCGAGCTACAAAAACGACTGGGGCTGGTACGACGACAGCGTGCTGGACGTGGTGTACGGCAAGTTCGTCGAGCTGTCCAAACAGCGCCAGCCGTTCTCGCTGTTCACCCTGACCGTCGATACCCATCACCCGGACGGTTTTATCTCCGCCGGCTGCAGCAAGAAAAGCTACGCCTGGCAGAACAAGGAAAACCGCTCGCTGAGCGCGGTAGCCTGCAGCCAGCAACACATCGCCGCGCTGATCGACAAGATCAAACGCTCGCCCTATTTCAGCAACA
This sequence comes from Serratia sp. JKS296, assembly GCF_900215445.1. Classification (NCBI taxonomy): domain Bacteria; kingdom Pseudomonadati; phylum Pseudomonadota; class Gammaproteobacteria; order Enterobacterales; family Yersiniaceae; genus Serratia; species Serratia sp. JKS296. The sequence continues at coordinate 1,762,082 of NZ_OCMX01000001.1, read as the reverse complement.
CCGTGATCGTGGTGTCCTCCGATCATCTGGCGATGAACAACACCGCCTACGACATCCTGACCAAACAGAAGCGCCGCAATCTGTTCTTCATCATCGACGGCACCCGGCCGCTGGCGGAACAGCGCAACGAGAAACGCAGCACGCTGGACAACGGCGCCACGGTGCTGGACGTGATGGGCGGCGACAACTACATCGGCCTTGGCCGCAGCAGCCTGTCGGCGCCGTCGCTGTCTACGGTGTTCCTGAATATCGAAGAGAAGATCAATGGCTGGAAACCGGCGGTGATCAACCAGTGGGGCCTACCGAACCGCATCAGCGACTACAGCGTGGACACGCGCCAGCGCAGCTTCAGCTTCTCCGGCGTCACCTACAAGGTGCCGTTCATCCTGCGGGTGGGCGATAACCGCATCGAACCGATGTTCAACGTCTACCTCTCCACCCCGCTGCGCAAACAGCTGGCCGGACTGGGGGCGGGGGAGAAATTCGTCTGGGTCGATAAATGCTACGAGATCGGCCGGGTCTGGGCGCCGCAGCTGGCGCTGAGCACCGACATCTGCGTGGCCTCCGGCACCCTCGCCTCGCCGCCGCAGATCGCGCAGGCCAGCGGCGAACGCTTCAACGGCAAGGTGAACTTCACCGGCCCGGCGGCGGACAGCGTCGCCGATTACCAAAACGCCGTCGCCCGCCTGCAGGTGGACGACGCGGCGGTGAAATACCGGGCGGACGCCATCGAGTTCATGCTGCCCGGCATGCCGGAACAGGTGAAGGCCATCACCGGCGTCTCCGCCGTCGAGGAATGGGGCCGCTGGTCCGACGCCAATCTGGCGCCGGCGGTCGACATCGATTACGTCGACCCGCTGCCGAAAAGCTTCGATCTGGTGCTGCGCGCCCGCGCCTACGGCAACAACGTCGGCGAACCGATTTCGGTGCGCGTCGGCGACGAAGAGCGCTTTGTGTCGCTCGGCGAACAGGACAGCACCGTCACCCTGCGCTTCGATAACCCGCGCGGCGCGCAGAAGATCAGCATTACCCCGCCGGCGCCGACCGAGCCGAAAGAGAACGCCAGCGGCGGCTTCACGCCGAAGAAGCTGGGCATCGGCCTGGTGTCGCTGAAGGTCGAAGCGGCCGCTCCCGCCTCCTGATCTCTCCGCCTTCACGGGCGCGGTAATTTCTTTGCCGCGCCCGTCATTTCAACCAAGCTTTTACGCCCTTCTTCGGCTAACCTGTGACGGTGAAACGCCGCCAATCCCGCCAGAGCCGGGACATCGAAGGAGAAAGTATGAGCTATGCCCCACCTCGCAGCGGCCTCAGCGCCGATCAGGCACTCGATCAACTGGAAGCCCTGTATGACGCCGCGGTAGACGCGCTGCGGCAGGCGGTCAGTGACTTTATCAGCCACGGCACCCTGCCGGATGCGCAAGCGCGCGCCGCCGGACTGTTCGTGTATCCCGAACTGCGCGTCAGCTGGGACGGGCAGCAATCCGGCCCGAGCAAAACCCGCGCCTTCGGCCGCTTTACCCATCCCGGCAGCTATAGCACCACCGTGACCCGGCCGCAGCTGTTCCGCAACTATCTGGCCGAACAGCTGGCGATGCTGGAACACGACTACGCCGCCCATATCGAAGTGGCGCCGTCGCAGCAGGAGATCCCGTTCCCTTATGTCATCGACGGCTCCAGCCTGGCGCTCGATCGTTCAATGAGCGCCGGCATCGCGCAGCATTTCCCCACCACCGAGCTGGCCCAGATCGGTGACGAGACCGCCGACGGCCTGTACCACGCCACCGACAACCATTTCCCGCTGTCGCATTTCGATGCGCTGCGCGCGGATTTCTCGCTGGCGCGTCTGCGACACTACACCGGCACGCCGGTGGAGCATTTCCAGCCGTTCGTGCTGTTCACCAACTACACCCGCTATGTGGATGAGTTCGTGCGCTGGGCCTGCGCCCAGATCGCCGATCCGGCCAGCCCGTACATCGCGCTCTCCAGCGCCGGCGGCACCTACATCACGCCGGAAACCAGCGCGCCCGAGCAAGCGGTGTCCGATCTGGCGTGGAAAAACCACCAGATGCCGGCCTATCACCTGATCTCGCGCACCGGCCAGGGCATCACGCTGATCAACATCGGCGTCGGCCCGTCCAACGCCAAAACCATCTGCGATCACCTGGCGGTGCTGCGCCCGAGCGCCTGGCTGATGATCGGCCACTGCGGCGGCCTGCGTGAAAGCCAGAAGATCGGCGATTACGTGCTGGCCCATGCCTATCTGCGCGACGATCACGTGCTGGATGCGGTGCTGCCGCCGGATATCCCGATCCCGAGCATCGCCGAGGTGCAGCGCGCCCTGTACGACGCCACCAAGATGGTCAGCGGCATGCCCGGCGAAGAGGTTAAACAGCGTTTGCGCACCGGCACCGTGGTCACCACCGACGACCGCAACTGGGAGCTGCGCTACTCCGCTTCGGCGCGCCGCTTCAATCTCAGCCGCGCGGTGGCGGTCGACATGGAGAGCGCCACCATCGCCGCTCAGGGTTATCGCTTCCGGGTGCCGTACGGCACGCTGCTGTGCGTCTCCGACAAACCGCTGCACGGCGAGATCAAACTGCCGGGCCAGGCCAACCGCTTCTACGAAGGGGCGATCTCCGAACACCTGCAGATCGGCATCTGCGCCATCGATTTGTTGCGCGCCGAGGGCGATCGTCTGCACTCGCGCAAGCTGCGCACCTTCAACGAACCGCCGTTCCGGTAACAGTGCTCAGGCCCGCTGCGGCGGGCCGTTTTTTCCTCAACGCACCAGCGCCAACGCGCGCTTCTCCTGGCTGCGGCCGCCGGCGATCGACAGCAACAGGTCTTTCACCAGCAGCGCCGGGGCGGACAGCGCCTGTTGGCTCGACATGCACAGTGACAGCGGCACCGACATCGTCGGCGCATTGATGCGCGCCATCCAGGCCTTGGCCGGGCCGATCATCGCGCGCGCCACCGATTCCGGCAGCACGGTCGCCCCTAACCCGCTGGCGATCGCGGCGCTCAGCGCGCCCGAGGATTCGATCTCCCCCACCACGTTGGCAGCCAGCTTGCGCAGCGCCATCGCCTCCTCCAGCTGGTTGCGCACCGCATCGCCCTCGCGCGGCAGGAACAGGTTCAGCCGCGCCACGTCCAGCAGCTCGACGCTGTTGCCGGGATGCGGCACCGCGCGCGTCGCCACCAGATAAAGATCTTCCCGCATCAATGCGATGGCGTGCAGCCCGGCGGGCATTTTGGCGCCGTAGACCATCGCCATGTCCAGCGTCTGGTTAGCCACCTGCCCGGCCAACGCCGCGCCGCCGTTTTCATGCAGGCTGAGCAGGATGCCCGGCTGCTGATCGCGCAGGGTCTGCAACAGCGGCAGCGCCAGCTGCGCCGCGGTGCTGCCCGACGCCAGCCCGAGCGACACCTGGCCGCTCATCGCCTGTCCGGCGCTGTTGACCGCGCTCTGCGCCTGCTCGCACTGGCGCAGAATGGTCTGCGCGTGGGCATACAGAATGTTGCCGGCCTCGGTCGGCTGCACCCCGCGCTTGGTGCGGATCAGCAGCTGTTGCTTCAGCTCTCCTTCCAGCGTCGCCAACTGCTGGCTGAGCGCCGGTTGGGCGATGTGCAACACCTCCGCCGCCTGGGTCAGGCTGCCGATATCGACGATTTTCACGAAGTACTTCAGACGTCTGAAATTCATAGTGCCTCCAGCGAGCCGCTAAATTGAGAATGCCGAAATCCGGTCATGCAATCACAGCAAGATCCAGGCCAGAGTCGGTAAACGGCCGTGGAAGCGGGGTACAAGGCGGTAAATGGCCGTTCGCCGGGCGGCGCGCGCCACCGCGCAGGGCAACCGTTGCACCATCGGCAGGCAAATGCGCCAAACAACGGGCAACCCGGCGACGCTGCGCGCGGGATAAGCGACAAAAGCGAGAAAAAGCAGCAGGTTGGGCAATCTTGCAGCAAACGAACGCCTCGGACGTCTTCACGCTTTACAAGCCACAACCGCCCCGCTATTATTCGCCCCGTTCACACGATTCCTCTGTAGTTCAGTCGGTAGAACGGCGGACTGTTAATCCGTATGTCACTGGTTCGAGTCCAGTCAGAGGAGCCAAATTCTTGTTTTCATGCCGCTTTGCGAATCCTTATGTGATGCTGATTCAATAAGTTAGCGTGAAAAGTCTTCCCGACGCATTTTCAGTTAACCCTCCGCATCGGGAGAATTTGGTGGTCAGATTTGGGGGCAAGTTGGTTCGATGACGGAGTGACCCCCAAATGTCTCTTAACGACTCAAAAATCCGCAACTCAAAACCATCCGTAAAACCCTTCAAAGTTTCCGATTCTCATGGCCTGTACCTTTTAGTCAATCCAGGCGGTTCACGTCTCTGGTATCTGAAATATCGAGTCAATGGTAAAGAATCCCGCTTCGGCCTGGGTACCTATCCCGATGTTTCTCTGGCTTACGCTCGTCAGCAACGTGATAGCATACGCAAACTGCTGACGCAGAATATCAATCCATCACAGCAACGTATCGCAGAGAAAGCTGCCCGCTCTCCGGAAAAACATTTAAGCACGTTGCATTGAGCTGGCATAAAAGCAACAGAACATGGTCAGAGAACCACGCCTCCCGTCTTCTTGCCAGCATGAACAATCAGCTGTGCACATTCCAGCCTGAACTCAGGGGTGAAAGTACGCTTAGTTTTCTTGTTCATTAAGTCACCTGTTTCATGTTGAGGTGAGAATATCACCTTTAATCAGGTGGCCAAATTTACTGTGCCACTACAACGGACTTCAGAACGGCGATGATCTGGTGTTCGGTGAGTCGGGTTTTGCGCATGGCGATCTCCTCCGGGGACATAATCAGTATGCCGGAAGATCTCTAAATGTGAATGGTCCGTTTTGCAGGGATACTTACAAAGGGACACAGCCTAGTCTCCAAGATTCCCGGTGCGGTTCAGCTATCTTAGTGAACCGCCAACAACCAATATTGGCGGCTATAAAAACAAACAATCATACGATGAAATGAATTACATATGCTTATTTAAGGAAGACTATGATGATTCGGAAAATCATTTCGAACTTCGTCCATGAGAGCCTCAAGATGAATGCCTTCTCCACCACCGCCTTGCCGTAGTAAGCGTAAAGCCGCAAACCACTGAGCACGACCTGTACCGTTAAGTTTTAACCGTGAAATATCTCCCCCAGCTCTCTGCCAAATGTCTTGATCACTTGGGCCAGCTGGATATAAGTCAGCCAGAATCTCTTCAAGTCTGCGATCCCTTCCAGCATGTTTTGGCTGCTCCGCCGAGCCAACCATTTTTTGAACACCACCACATTTGAGTGCTACAGGAAAGTTATTTTCCAAATTGCTTTTGAAAACAGGGTGTTGTTCTCCACCGAATCTTTTGGCATCAGTTGGTATTCGACTTTCAAGATAAGTAAAAATATCGAATACACGGATGAAATTGTCATCAAATGGCCCAGCCGCACCCTTTAATGCATCCAAGAAATGTTTAGTGAAAAGACTATTTTTATCTCCGGGCAAAATCAGTGACGTCTCCGTATCCCTTGATGACGCAAGCAACACCTTACCGCGCCCTTGAGAAAGGCGTTCTAGTGACTTATTTGAAAAACCCATGTGGTATTCATTGCACTGCAATAAATTTTTAATACCTGCAACACCAGCAGAATGGCAAGCATCAATTACAAATAACAATCTCTCAGATTTAATTAAAGAGAGTAAATATGACAACTCCTCCTCACCCAATAAGCCTCCGTCACTGGATGAAAAATCCACAGGAACCAATGAGCAATCTGGTTTAGAATCACTTCCTAAGTTAGCTCCATGACCTGAAAAATAAATAAAAACTGTATCAGCTTCTCCTGCTTTTTGTGCCAATTCAGACAGTGCAGTACGGATATTAATCAGTTTGGCGTCAGAGTTAATTAGTCTTGTCACATTTGAGGCGTTATAACCACAATAGTCATCAGACATAAGCACTCCAGCTACGTCCAATGCATCCTGAGTTACAGTGTAAGGAAGTGCATTACTCCCTTCATATTCAGAAATAGCAATAATAAGTGCATAAGCTTCTGGAAATAATTTACATAGATTCATTTTTTAGCCTTGAAAATTTCTCTAATAACTTCAACTCTTTCGTTATTTGGAAAGTCTGCGATGACTTCCTTCAGTAAGTCATCAACTTTTGGTTTAGCCCCTTTTTTTATTTTTTCTATCGCACGCCTCCAACGTTCGTAACCAGAACCAAAAGACCATATATCCCATGAATGCCCACCAGACCGAGACCATATATCATTTTCGTCCGGTCCAGAAGGATATAACTCAATTAAAATCGAAGTCAAAAACTCCCACTTCTCTTCAGTTGTCCAGTCACATAATCGCAACCTCTCCCAGAGTGGTAAGATTGATTTGCAATGTTTTAAAATTAGGGAAGCATTGCTTGAAAATGACTTGTTTTTTTCTAAGACAAATTTAGCCACCATTTCCCAGTTTTTATTCTTGATAATTTCCCCAATGGCTTTTGAATTATAGCTTTGTTGACTAGGTTGATGAATAAACCACGCTTCTAACCATTTTTTGAACTCAGCTTCAGTGAAGAGATTTACCCGACAAAAAATACCAATCACACCTTCACAAAAAAACATAGAATCTCTGACCATTTCATCAATCAGACCATCCAAATGGTATATAGCATGTTCAAGAACATCATCGAGCTTAACAAAGTTCAGATTAAGGGCTCTTCTGTACCATCCCTTGGCAGTTGCATTCAAATAATTAAATCTGGTAGTATTATCAAAAACACTCCATATTTCATTGACATTTTGGTAATCACATAAATCAGAAACTGGGGATATGGAGAGCAAATTTATAAGCACATCATAATCATGACAGCCAGCTACTAACGCTTTATCCAGCAATGAAAAAAATATCCCTTGCGCTTCTAATGGCGCATTCCAAAGTTCTGGATTCAGCTTTAACGCTCTTGTCCAAATAAGTAAGCTAATATTTGACGTAATAGAAACAGACTCAAGAATAGAAGGGTTAATTGCAGCTCGATTTACTACAATATCTATTACACGCACATCATTTAAGTACAAACAACAAGATAATAATTGACTTTGATCCACATTGGCTGCTATCGCATTCAATCCCTTCACGTATCCAGCATTAGTATCAATTTCCAATTGTTTTTTAAATGCTTCTTTCGCTGGAAAATACAAGGCCAAAACTGTGCCATGCAATATAAGTAATTTTTTATCTGAGAACAAATTGACCAAATGCTCAGCTATTGAATTTGATAAATCTTTCGGAATCTTTTCTGCAATCAGACACTCAATGCTATCATTGATGTCTAATTTATCGACAAGTCTACTTAATACACTTACATCAATTTTGCTCCATCGCCAAATAGCCACAAATACTAATGAGTTAAGAGATGATATTGCGCCTAAAAGCCCTGCATTAACAGAGTTTATCCAGTCGGACACAGCATTATTATCAAATAGAGCAATCTGAATCATTTTAATAAAATGTGTATCATCAACTTCTAAATACTTACAATGTGATAACTTAGAAGAAATTACATCCCAAACGACATTCAGGTCTCCAAACCCAATCCCTTTCAAATTTCTAAGTTTTAACACATCAGCTATATCAGAATCAGTAACGAGTTCAGCGCATTGTGTCACCAAAATATTTTTCGCCTCCCGACCTTTTATATTGCTAGGAGAAAGAACCTCTAGATATCTAATTAAAGAAATACAGTCATTGAATGTAAATGGAACACTTTGGTATTTTGATTTAGCCTCAGAAAGCAACCCAACCATTGCGGGTTCCTTCATTTCAATCCCAAAGTTCTCACAAAAACTTTCAAATTCAGAGTAACCTGCATTAAATGCTTTAATTGCTGACGAAGGAGAACTCTGGCCCGAAAATTCTTTTATGACTTTATGATTGTTCCATCTTGATAGCAATGATGTAGGAATACAAACTAAGTGAGGAACCGTAGTCTCAACACAATCTTTTGGGCTCATACTCAACCTAAAAGAGAAATTTTCTCGCATGCATGGCCATAGTTTAAACCATATCTGACAGACTAAGTTTTCGAAACCATCAAGACCTACATGGATTAATGGTCCATCTTTTCTGTCAACCAATAATTCAATAACATTGTGATTCAGCCCATTCTGTTGCTCAACTTCCATTTCACGATATTCACATAAATCACATGATTCAATGAATACATCATCATTACCTGGTAGAAGAGGAAGTAACTCTATTAGGTTATTTAAGTTATCAAATTTTGATATTTCATTTAAGTCAATGGCTACAGCATAAACAACCATCATTCCTGAGCGTGAAGCACTTATATCAATAAAACTTCTGGCAAGAATATATTTACTTTCAAAAGGAAAACCTGAAATATATGGAGAAAAATCCACACCAGCGGGTACCACATCGGGAAGATCTAACCATTGGGATATTTTTCTATAAAACTCAGGATTTGAACTACAGCTCCGAAGGCCATGTCCTTGCCCAACCTGCCCAAATATGGCTTTTTCAATCTTCATATAACTTCTCTCAAGAAATCAAGAAATTTATGGGAATTGTAATGTCCGGATTGCAGGTACCATCAGGACATACGACATATCCAAAGTTTTCCGGCCCAGTCTCTACATATGCTTGATCTTTATTTATTTTATCCAGATTTTTTCCAAGAGCAGACAGCCCCATAATTAATGGGCTATCCCAACGTGAATGAATAAAATCATATAACATAGGAAGTGATTGATTTAAAAGATCTGGAGGAGTAGTGCTTGTATTCAACTCATCCCAGCAACTAAGTAGAAAACAAATTTTTGGCATTGTTCTTGAGCCTGAGATCTTACGTAGATAAATTAGAATCTGTATAAGTTCAATCAAACGTGCTTGATCCGAAATTTCTTTCTTCTCAATCAGTTGGGCCTCTGGATTTTTTTCATTATTTATTGGACGAGAAAGAACATCATCTTGCAAACGATATAAATTAGTTCGCAGCATAAATAACCATGATGTGCTGTCTGTCACACGTTGTATCCATTCTTTAGGTATATTTCGAAACGTAGATATATTGGATACTTGTTCACCGCCATAATCAGGCCAAATCAATTGGCCTTTAAAGCCATCAAAATCCTTAATTGGCCATATACTTTCAACGTAACTTATAGCTGGTGTATGTTTTGCGGCAAGCCCCTCATTCAATTTATCCATCGCTTCAGAAAAAGGTTCTAAATTTTTAGCTGCACCATTCATCTGCAACTGTGCATTTTTTTTCTGAAGCTTCATAAGAAGCTGAGCACCATAATGAGTCTTCCCAACACCAGACTCGCCGATAATTAATACCGAGCTATCATTGCACTTCATATTCTCACCCTTGTCTGAACATGAAAAATGGATCTGTTGTATTTTGAGTTATTGACGGCAAAATACCTTTCATGAACGTTTGCTTCATTATCCAATTGAATAATGTTGAAATCGTTTCCTCAGGCTTAGATTGAAGATCATTATTAATAAGAACCTGAACTTTAAACTCTTCATCTATTGTAAGGGCAGAGATAATGCCTTCCCTAACAAGATTTTCCATAGATTCATCTTCAGAAATATCTCCTTTGGTCCAGACTAACGCCACAGGCCTTTGTCTATACTCTCCGGCAAGACGCTGAGTTAGTCGCATTAATTCAGATCTAGCCAAGCCTTTGCTATCTCCGCATAAGGCTTCCCTATCCACAATCAAAAGGAAAATATCAGCATTTTCAGATAACCAACGTGCTCCATCAGCATCTGGGGAGTCCGAGTTCAAAGCCCATTTGCCAAACCATTCACCTGGAGCATCAGCAAATAAATAATCCTGGAGAAGGTTAGATTCAATATCCTGAAAAGCAAGATGCAACAATCCTGGGGAACGGCGTGAGCCACTTGGTGTATGTGCGGGAAAACACGGTGAAAGGCCAGGTTCCCATCTCAGCGCAGTCGAAACAGCCTCCCAACCATTCAAGGAATACGAGCCCGCAAAACGTTTGTTTGTTTTACTGGCTAATCCTCTTGAAACTAGTAAATAAATTGCGGCCAGAAGTGATGTCTTTCCCGCATTTGCGGCACCCAGCACACCAATAATTTTAGGCTTTGAGCAACCACTAACAAATCCTACGTCAGTTAATCCCATGGCTAAACCAGTCCATGGAAGGTGAAACTCATTGAGAGTTTTTGGGTCTGAATCATTGTCATCATTATCATCAGAAGCCCAATTTTTACAATGACATAGCTCTGTTTCTCCCATGGAGCAGGCCACATCTGGAGCATAGCAACCGGGTAGAGTACATCTAGTCATCGGAATTTTCCTCAATGGCTACTGCTCTGATGGCTTGTAATTCCCTAAATATCCATGAAGCCCATTCGGAAAGCGTTAGTTTTGATTTTGCCGCTAGCCCAGTTAATCCATAAAATTCACGATCATTTTTATAAACTGAATCCGAATGAAGAAGTGCTATCAAAAGTCCGCGTCCCTCAGTTTTTGGCAATGTTTGATTGATATATCCACATAATGTTTCTGCAAAATCAGTTTCCCTGACCTCTTTTATAAGTTGTGCAATGCCAAACTGTTTATTTTTTTCAGACTCAGTAAATGAGGTAACTATTTCATATAGAAAAGCAGAGACGCTGGCTGGTGAGCTAGTAGGGACTTTTATAAACAAATCGTATGCCATTATTGCAGCAGCAATACTGACTGGCATTTGACGATAACTACATGAAGCACTTAATGAGTAAAGTGATTCCTTCCACCATAACAAACCACTTCGGCGTTGTAATCCTGCAGTTGCACAACTCACCGCATTCAAAGTTGAGTCGATATGTGTTGCTACAGCTTTTGATAAATCCTTTAGTGGCTTCGAAAGATCTACAGGTTCAATTTGTGCTTCTGCCAGGGCTGCATCCACGGTATCAGCTATAGCTGTTGCCATGAGTGGAGTAAATTGATTTACCCATGCTTGGTGAGAATTCGGCCATACCTGGTTTCCATTAGTTGCCTGGCCTTGTGGATTAGCGGGGCCACTTGCTTTCTCGATTCCAGTTTTCAAGCTATCTCTATCGACTACAGCTTCAGTTGAAACAATTTCTATTGTTTGCCCGTGGTTATATACAAACGGCTTTACTTTGATTGTTTCGGGTGTAGCCCATTCTTCTTCCGCCTTAGCATTTAAGCTATGCTCAATCCTTCCGACCAAATCACCCCACATATCGCTCTCATTCCCAACCTCCATTTTTGGTAGCATGTTTCTAACAATAGAAACAAATGCAATTGCTACACAATGATCTTTATCTGATTGGTCTACCAATGCCTGGAGCAATATGGCCCGTACCACTTGAACTGGCGTACCGGAGAAAGTATTAAAATACGTCGTCCAATTTGATTCCAAAACAGCAATGATCTCTTTCACAACTGGGTCGTCTTCGGGAGACTGAGGATCAAGCGCTATCAACGTGTAAGCAAGGGTTTTAGAAGGTGTCTCATCTAATAATTCAACCACTGAAGCAGTGGTATTGATGAGTTTGTCTAATTTTTCATCACTACCATTAAGGTCGATGAGTCCCTTTTTTAAAAACTGCATAATAATTTCTGTAGCCACCATGGAATCCCCATAAGCATTATTCGAAGATATTCAACAACTTAGACTTTTCGGAGTTGTCCGAAAGTTATGTAGTTAGCATATCTAAAACAGCATCTTTTTTTAAGGGATTTGTGTGCGTGAATAGTCATAACTTGATCAATTTGATCTCTTCCCTTTGTTCAGTACCGCCGTAAATGGGGTTTCCGGCCTTTCTTTCCCTGAACAAATGAGGTCATCCGGCATGAAAAAGACGCGTTATACCGAATAACAGATCGCTTTTGCCCTCAAGCAGGCGGTAACAGGTACGCGGGCGGAGGAAGTGTGCAGAAAGATGGGGATTTCTGAAGCTCCTTTTTACAATTGGAAGAAGAAATTTGGCGGCATGGGCGTAACGGAACTGCGTCGGCTACACCATCTGGAGGAAGAGAATCACCGCCTGAAACGGCTGGTCGCCGATCTCAGTCTGGGCAAGGAAATGCTGCAGGACGTCATCCGAAAAAAGTTCTGAGGCCGATGAAGAAACGCGATGCGGTCGAATACATGCTGGCGCCGAACCGCATCGGGGTTCGCAGGGAATGCCGGCTGATGATGCAGAGCCGAACGGTCTACAACTACCGCAGTTGCCGCGATGACCGGGCCCTTACGCAGCGGATATGGGTGATTGCAGAAATCCTCATTCGTTATGGTGTGCAGCGGATCCATATCCTGCTGCGGCGCGAGGGCTAGCTGGTTAACCACAAGAAAACCCATCGGATTTACTGTCTGGAAGGGCTGAACCTGCGGTCAAAACACCCGCGTATAACCCTGTCGCCATTCACTGATGGTTTTCCTGGCATGACTGACGTCACTGAACCAGTGTTCATTCAGGCATTCATCGCTAAAGCGTCCGTTAAAACTCTCAATAAATCCGTTCTGTGTCGGCTTGCCGGGTTGGATAAGCCGCAGCTCCACGCCATGCTCATAAGCCCACTGGTCAAAAGCTCTGCAGGTAAACTCCGGTCCCTGGTCAGGTATTATCGTAGCCGGATAGCTGCAAAACAACGCAATGCTGTCTAGAATATGCGTGACCTGCACGCCTAAATCCCAAAGGCAACAGTGGCCGTCAGGCATTCCTTCGTAAAGTCATCGACGCAGGTAAGGCACTCGATCCTGCGACCGGTGGCCAGTGCGTCCATGACGAAATCCATCGACCAGGTCAGATTGGGTGCCGCCGGGCGGAGCAGCGGCAGACGTTCTGTTGCCAGCCCTTTACGACGTCGTCTGCGTTTTACACCCAGCCCGCTCAGATGATAAAGGCGGTACACGCGCTTGTGATTAACATGAAGCCCTTCACGGCGCAGTAACTGCCAGATGCGGCGGTAGCCAAAACGCCTGCGCTCCAGTGCCAGCTCAGTGATGCGCCCTGATAAATGCGCATCAGCAACTGAACGATGAGCGTCTTAGCGGCAGATATACAGAAACGTTTGCTAGACATGTCCCTCCACAAAATAGTAACAATCAACATATGCTAAGGAATGTTCAAACAAGCTTTATGTAACCCACAATTTTTGGTGGTCATCCTGGGGGTCTTGACAGGCAGGGAATTCTTCATTAGCTTATTTATTAGCCAGTTACTGGCAAAAGCGTTCCCAGTCAGAGGAGCCATATTTAGAGAAGCCCGCTCAGGGAAACCCGAGCGGGCTTTTTGCCTTTCAGTTGCCGTCAAAAGCTGCGTTTCGCCACCAGATAGGCGCCCGCCACCAGCAGCAGAGCGCCGACCAGCGCCGGCAGATTCTCGCGCAGCGCCGCCGGGCCGGCGCGGTAGACGTCCGCCAACAGCCCCATGCACAGCTGGCTGGCGACCAGGATCGAGATGGTGGCCGCCGCGCCCAGTTTTTGGTAGCCCAGGATGCCGGCGAACACGAACAGCGATCCCAGCAGCCCCGGCAACAGCATCCACCACCTGGCGGCGCCGGTCACTTCCGCCACCGCGCCGAGGCCGTTTTTGGCCAGCAGCAACCCCACCAGCAACAACAAACCGACGCTGGAGTTGATCACCAGCGTAATGAGGATGGTCGAAACGCTTTCGGTAATGCGCACCATCAGCAGATTCTGCACCACCAGCCCCATCCCGGCCGCGATCAGCAGTAACAGCATATTCATCGCCCTGTCTCCCGGGATCAGCGCGCGGGCGGCGTCGCCCGTTCGTCGAGCGTCAGCTGCAGGAACGTCAGATCCAGCCATTGGCCGAATTTGGCGCCCACCTGTTCCATGCGCCCCACCTCGCGGAACCCCAGCGCCAGATGCAGCTCAATCGAGGCCTGATTGCCGGATTCGATGCCGGCCACCATCACGTGCTTGCCGATTTCCCGCGCCCGTGCGATCAGCGCCAGCAGCAACGTCTTGCCAATCCCTGCGCCGCGATGCGCCTGATGAACATACACCGAATGTTCCACGGTATGGCGATAGCCATCCCAGGCGCGCCAGTCGCCGAACGACGCATAGCCGATCGCCTCGTCCGCGGCGTTCACCGCCACCAGCACCGGGTAGCCCGCCGCCTGGCGTTCGCCGATCCACGCCGCACGGTTGGCCGCATCCACGGTTTGTTCATTCCAGATGGCGGTGCTGTTCAACACCGCGTCGTTATAGATAGCGGCAATCGCCGCGCTATCGTTGAGCGTCGCATTTCGTATAATCATGGTTTACCCCGGCCAGTTGTCCACTATAATACTACGATATGAACATTAAATTAGACAATCTAAATCAGCTGATCGGCGCGCGCATTCGCATTGAACGCGAGGCGCGCCACTGGTCGCTGTCCGATCTGGCCGAACGGGCGGGCGTCTCACGGGCGATGGTGCATAAGATCGAGCGCGGCGAGAGCAGCCCGACGGCGATGCTGTTGGGCAGACTGGCGGGGGCGTTCGGCCTCAGCATGTCCAAACTGATCGCCCGCGCGGAAACGCAAGAAGGCCGGCTGCTGCGCAGGGAAGATCAACCGGTGTGGGTCGATCCTGAGAGCGGCTACGTGCGGCGCCACGTGTCGCCGCGCACCGATCTGCCGCTCGATCTGGTGCGCATCGAACTGCCGGCCGGCGCGGCGATCCCGATGCCGGCGTCGGTGTACGCCTTCAAGCGTCAGCTGATCTGGGTTTTATCCGGCGAGCTGGTCTTTCTTGAGGGCGACGCGCGCCATGAAATGGCCGAGGGCGACTGTCTGGAGCTCGGCCCACCGGCGGACTGCCGCTTTGAAAACCAAAGCGATGAGGCATGCGTGTATATGGTGGCGGTGCTGAGCGCCGCCTGACGGCTCGCCGGCGCTACCCCTGCGTCGGCTGGTTATAGCCGGCGTGGAAAAACTTCTCCGCCAACCGGCTGTCGCCGCCGGAGAAGAACTCGCTCATCGGCTCGCTGCCGAGGCCATAGGCGCGGCTGAGCTGCCCGGCCTCGAACGCCGCCCGGTTCTCGTCGCCGCAGCGCTGCGCCAAATGGTGGGCATAGCCGAGCACGAAGCCGCGCTTGTAGTCGGAGCAAAAGCGCGACAGCTCCGCCTCCGGCTTCAGGTTCTCCGCCTTTAACCCCGCCAACAGCCCTTTGCCAAAATGATCTCCCACGGGTTCCTCCTCACCACGCAATCGCTATATAACAAAATATATATCGAATGAGCGAACGAGAACATACTCCCTAAGTTTTACTCGCCGCATAAAAAAGGCCCGCCAAGCGGGCCTGCGAGAAAGCGGGCAATCACAGCGTGAAATTCAGCCCTTCGCTGACGGTCTTGCCGAGCGGCAGACGGCCCGACGGCGCTTCTTTCTCCTGCAGGAAATCCGGCAGGCAGGCTTTGTCGCCCGGTTTGCCGATCGCCACCATAGCGTGCACCGCATAGTCGTCCGGCAGCTGCAACGCCGCTTTGATCTTGTCGTGGTGAATGCCGCTCATGCAGTGGGTCAGCCAGCCTTTCAGATGCGCCTGATGCGCCAGGTTGGCCCAGGCCGCGCCGGTGTCGAACGCATGGGTCGGGTTGTCCACCAGCCGCTCGCCGTTCAGGCTGGTGGTTTTGGAGACGATCACCACCAGCGCCGAGGCGTGTTGCGCCCAGCCGCGGTTGAAGTCGATCAGGAACTCCAGGTAGTTCTCCCAGCTGTCGGAGCCGTGCTTGCTGTAGGCAAAGCGCCACGGCTGAATGTTGTAGGCCGAAGGCGACCAGCGCGCCGCTTCAAAGAAGCTCAGCAGCGTTTGATCGTCGATGGCGTCGTTGGTCATCGCGCGCGGCGACCAGCGCTCGATAAATTGCGCGTCAATCGGGTAATCGGAGATTCTTGGCTGGCTCATGATAGGTTCTCGCAGTGAAGTAAAAACAAAAGTTCGCTGATATTCCCACAGCTTAGGACGGTAAAACTTTTATTTCGTGCCATTGCCTTGCGGCAGTTCCCGCTGCAGCCAGGCCAGAAACGCCCTGACCGGCGGGTGCCGCTCGCGCCCCGGCGCGCACAGCACGCTGTAGGCGGCGCCCGGTACGCGCACCTCCGGCCGGTACGCCACCAGCAGACCGTTGTCCACCATCTCGGACACCATCACCGAGCTGGCGAGCACCCATCCCTGCCCGGCCACCGCCGCCTGCAGGGCGTAATGCTCCTCGTGATAGCTGCGCATCGCCGCATGGCGCTGCCACCAGTCCACGCCGGCGGCCCGGCACCAGTCATGCCAGCCGCTGTCGTACAGCGCCGAATCCCCCCACTTGACGGTGATCAGCACCGGGTTTTCCGGTTCGGCGGCGGCCAGCCCCGGCGCGGCGTAAACGCCAAAGCTTTCCTCCAGCCGCGCCGCCTGATGCAGCGCGGGATAATGCGCGCGGCTGTAACGCACCGCCACATCCACGCTGGCGTCCTGCTGCAGATCGATCACCTCGGCGCAGGCCTCCAGGCGCACCAGATAGTGCGGGTACGCCTGGTAGAAACGCCCCAGGCGCGGCACCAACCACAGCGCCGCGAACGAGTGCGTCACCGAGACGCACAGCGAGCCGCTGCTGGGCTGCGGCCGCAGACCCTCAAGCGTGGCGGCGACGTCCAGCAGCGCGCCATGCACTCCGGCAAACAGCGTTTCGCCCTTCGCCGTCAGCCGCACGCCGCGCGGCACCCGCTCGAACAACGCAAAACCCAGCTGCTGTTCCAGCGCCTTGATCTGGTGCGAAATCGCCGTCGGCGTCACCGCCAGCTCGGCCGCCGCCAGCTTGAAGCTGCGCAGGCGAGCGGCGGATTCAAAGGTGCGTAACGCGTTGACGGGCAGCGTGGCGAACATGGCGAAGCCTCTTGAGATGAGTTGAGTTCATCCTGGCAGAAAAACCGTCATTTGTCGCCTGCGGACGCTTGCCTCTAAATTAAGGCTGAGTTCACTTCACACCAAGGAACATGACATGAATACAACTCATCAATCCAAACGCCTGGTGGTGCTGGTCGGCAGCCCGCGCCGCGACGGCAACAGCGCCACGCTGGCGCAGGCGATCATGGCGGGCGCCGCCGAAGCCGGCACTTCCGCCAGCCTGCATTTTCTCGACGATTACCTGAGCGGTTTCCTGAGCGATGAACGCCATACGCCGCCGCCGACCGATCGCTACGCCGAGCTGTTCCTGGAGCACTTCCTGCCGGCCGACGGCGCGGTATTTTGCACGCCGATTTACTGGTACGGCATGTCGGCACAAACCAAGGCCTTTTTCGATCGCTCGTTCAGCTTTTATTCCAACGCCTACCCTCAGGCGGAACAGGTGCACCAACGCATGAGCGGCAAACGCATCGGGCTGGCGGTGGCGTCGGAAGAAACTTATCCCGGCGCGGCGCTGGGCATCGTGCATCAGATCCAGGAGTTCAGCCGCTACACCCATTCCGCCTTCGTCGGGCTGGTGCACGGCGCCGGCAACCAGCGCGGCGAGATCGCCCGCGATCCGCGCAACCCGCTGCGGGCCGCCCGCGAGTTGGGGCGCGAGTTCTTCACCCGCCCCTACTCGGATTATCAGATGGACAGCCCGCGCAGCACGCAGGTTTGGACGGAATAGCCTCGGCCTCAACCGCCACTGCCGATTTGCCAGATAAAGGTCGGCGTATGGCGGTTAATTTCCCAGTCACCGATATTGCGCGCCTTGTAGATCACCGGATTATGTGAAGAGAGCGTGCGCGCATTGCGCCAGTGGCGATCCAACGCCTTGCCGGTACGGGTATCTGAAGCGCCGAGCGCATTGAACAATTCACCGGCGGCGCGCTGCACCCACTCCCCGGCGATGACCTGCGCCCTGGCGGCGTCCAGCTCCGCCGTCACGTTAAGCGCCTGCAGCAGCGCTTCATCGCCGGATCGATGCGCCTCGTAAGCCTGCTGCAGCGAGGAAGTCGCTTTTAGCACCGTCGCCTCAACCGCATAGGCCCAGGCGCTGATTTGCCCCACCACCTGCTGGATCTGCACGTCGTCCTTCACCCAACCGGCGTTGCCGTGGCTATAGATCCTTTTACGTTGCCTCACGCCCTCGCCGACGTCTCGCAGCACCGCGCGGCCGATCCCCGCCAGCGTCGCCAGCAACACATGCTGATAGAACGCAGTTTGGTAGCGGAAGCGCTCGGCAAAGTCATAGACGTGCGCCTGCTCGACCCGCGCATCAATAAAACGCGTGGTGCCGCTGCCGGTAGTGCGTTGGCCAAATCCGTCCCAGTCGTCGTCGCGCTCTACGCCCGGCTGGGCGACGTTCACCAAAGCGATCACCGGGCCGCCGCTGTCGCTGCGCTCGGCATACACGTCGATCCAATCGGCAAACAGACTGCCGGTGCTGTAAAATTTCTCGCCGTTGAGCGACCAGCCGTCGGCCTGCGGCGTTACCCGGGTATTGACCTGCCCCAGCTTCACGCCGCCGATCTCGGTCCAACCGCTGCCGACCAGCTCGCCGTCGAGAAAGCGTTCGAACCAGCGATCGCGCTCCGGGCCGTCCGGCGCGTTCAGCCGATCTTCCACGAAGGCGAAATGCGCCCGCAGCGCCTGCGGCAGGTTAGAGTCCGCCTCCGCCAGTTCGGCCAGCAGTTCGAACAGCTGCGGCAACGAAGCGCCGTCGCCGCCCTTTTCACGCGGGAGGCGCACCCTGCCGAACCCCGCCTCTTTCAGCCAACGGATCGGTTCATGCGGCAGCGTGCGCGACAGCTCGCGCTCCACCGCCCCGGCGGCGATTTCGGCGAAGATCGGCCGAAAACGCGCGGCCAGCTGTGCGTAGTCTGCTCCGGTGGATAACAGGTGTTGCGTCATGTCAGTGTCCTCTGTGGTTAAGCGCGATCGGCCAGATCGTCGATATCGCGCGCCGTCGGTTCAAAGCGAATGATCAGCAGGAAGACGATGGGGATCGCCGCCGCCAGTGAAACAATCCAAAACATGTCGGTGCCGAAGCGCGCCTGCAAAATCGGCAGAATAAACAGCGCCAGCGCGCTGCCGATACCGGACAGCGAACGGCCGAAACCGACGCCGGTGGCGCGGATCGCCGTCGGGTAAGAGAGCGCCGGGTAAATCATCATCTGCGCGCCGGGGCCGAATCCTTCGGCAAACAGCCATAGGCCCAACATCAGGATCGCCAGCCCAACGCCGAACGCCGCCTGCGGATGTCCGATCAACGCCAGGGCAATCAGCGCGATAAACTGCAGCGCGAATCCGGCGATCGCCACGTGGCGCGACGGATACTTCCATGCCAGACGCATGCCGAGCAGGCCACCGGTAAAAGCGAACAGCACGTTCAGCCCAAGCGAAGCGGAGATAGTTTCAAACACCCCGGCGCCGAGAAACTGCGCCAGAATCGACGGCAGAAAGAAGGCGATGGCGGTGTATTCAAAGGAAATGCAAACGTTCATCACGCTGGCGACCAGAGTGCGCTCGCGGTACGGCTTGCGGAACAGCACGCGGAAGCTGACCTTCGGCGGCGCCGCCGGTTGGGCGGCGTCAGGTTCCGCCTCATGGGCGGCAATGCCGTATGACTCGCGCAGGATGCGCGCCGCCTCTTTCAGATCGCCCTGGTTAGCGGCCCACAGCGGCGACTCGTTCATAAACTTGCTGCGCACCATGATGATCAGCAACGCCGGCACGGCGCCGAAAATCAACGAGGCGCGCCACAGCCAGTTCGCATATTCGGCCGGCAATAGAAAATAGAGCGCAAAGATGATCAGAAAACACACCGACGAAGCGGCGTACCACATCGGGCACCAGGCCGCCAGGCGCGACGCCTTGTTGGCCTTGCCGGTGAATTTGGAGAATTCGGCCAGATAGGCCATCGCCACCGGCAAATCAATGCCGACGCCGATACCCATCAAAAAGCGCGCGCCGATCAGCACCCAGACGTTGGGCGCCAGCCCGGCGGCGATGGCGGAAACCACAAAAAACAGCATATCGGCCATAAACACCTGATAGCGGCCGTACTTATCGGTCAACCAGCCGCCGACCAGGTTGCCGAGAATGGTCCCGACCATGATCGAAGAAGTTACCACCCCGGTCAGCAGCGGGCTGAGGCTGAATTCACGCACCACGTCATCGATGCCGTAAGACAGCGTGGTCAGGTCATAGGCATCGAGAAAAACACCGCCCAGCGCCAACAGCACGATCATGCGCGCATGGGTATTTTTCTCGCTGCGCTGGTTAATCAAACGCGCCACATCGCTGGCCGAGCCGATGGGCGCAGATAACGGCGGCGCGGTATCGATATTTAAGGTACTCATAGCTTCCTCGTTGTAATTGGCAGGTGACACCTCGTTTATAGGGTGAAAAAATTACGCCGACAAACAACAATTTCTTCTATAAATATCATTAATATCAATAAATTAAACACCGTTACGGCGTAACAAAAACGCCGGATTAACGCGCGTTAATCCGGTCTTTATCACGGTCATTTCGGGCGGGGATTATTCTGCCGAGACCGGCACCAGCACGCCTTTCACCCGCGGGTCGTCGGTGCTTTTCAGCCACGCCTGCAACCTGGGATCGGCAAACGCCCGCTGCAGCTTGCGAATATTTTCGTCCTGCAGATAGGGCGTGCCAATCACCAGCTGCGAAGCGAAGGTTTTCGGCGCCGGTGGGAACAAGATGCCCTTCTCACGCGGCACCTTGCCGGCGTCGAACTGCGACACATAGCCAATGGCCGCATCTACCGAATTCAGCGCGCGCGGCATGGTCAGCAAATCCAACTCCGTGAAGTTAAAATGGCGCTTGTTCTCGCGAATGTCTTTCAGCCTGGCGGTGCGCGCCTCGATCGCCGGATCCAGCCCGATCAGTCCAATGCGCTGCAGCAGCCACAACGCCTGCCCCTGATTGGCGCCGTCGTTGGGCACCACGATCTCCGCGCCGTCCGGCAACTCGGCGATCGACGTATAGCGGTCGGAATAAATGCCAAACGCCCACTGAAACACCGGCAGCGTCGGGGTCAGCTTAAAACCGTTGGCATCCACCACCTGCTTTAGCCACCACTGGTGCTGGTAGATCGTGGCGGCGTACTGCCCCTGCGCCACCGCACGATCGGCCTGCACCGGATCCTGCAGGCCAACCGCCTCCAGCCTGAGGCCGTAATCCGGCGCGATATGTTCGCCGACGTACTCGATCACCCGCTGCTCTCCGGCCATCGCCGGCTCAAAGTGCACTTTCAGCGTGCTGCCGAACTGCACCGTCTGCTGCTGGCGGGCGCTGAAGTGCCAAACCGCGGCGGCGATAATCGCCACCGCCGCGATACCCACCGGCCACGGCCAGCGTTTCTTCTTCACTATCTCAAAATCGTGATTAGGCATGATTAAAAGGTTTCCTGATGATGACGCAACGCGGCGACCAGGCGGTCACCAATAAACTGAATCAGTTGAATCGTGGCGATCAGCACCACAATGGTGGCGATCATGATGTGATTGTCGAAACGCTGGTAGCCGTACACCACCGCCAGATAGCCGATGCCGCCCGCGCCAATGGTGCCGGCGATGGCCGAATACTCGATCATCGAGATGACGTTCAGCGTGATGGCGGCGACGATCGCCGGCAGCGCTTCGCTGAGCTGCGCGCGGGTGACTATCTGCCAGATCGAACCGCCGGACACCAGCCCCACCGCCGTCACCTCCGGCGGCAGTTCGCGCAGCGCGTTCTCCACCAGCCGGCCGAAGAACGGAATGCCGGCGACGATCATCGGGATCACCGCCGCCGGAATGCCGATGGTGGTGCCGGTCAACCAGAAGGTGAACGGAATAATCGCCGCCATCAGCACCAGAAACGGCAGCGAACGGCCCATATTCACCAACCAGCTCAGCGCGCGATTCAGCGCCGGGCGCGGAAACAAGCCGCGCGATGAGGTGTTGAACAACACCACGCCGACGGCGCCGCCGATCGCCACCACAAACAGCATCACGATGCCGACCATCAGCCAGGTTTCGCCGTAGGCCGGCAGCATCAACCGATGGATCTCGCGCCAGGGTGTGTCCTGGCTCATCACGCTGTCAGACAGATTTTTCATACCGCCTCCCGCAAGGCCGCCGGCTGTTCCAGCACCTCGGCGAGAATGCCCAACCGCCGCAGCTCGCCCTGCAGTTCAGCCGCCGAACGCGAAATGCCGCCAAAACGCACCGCAATCTCCAACCGCCCGGCCAGGCTGCCGCCCACCACTTCAACGTGGCCGCCCAGCAGATCGATCTGCAGGTCGAGTTGGCGGCTGATGCGGCTGATCCAGTCGGAGGCCGCCGGCTGACGGGCGGAATAGGTTACCTGCAGCCGCAGCGCGGCGTCGGACGCCAGCGTCTTCAGCGGGAACAACCGGCGGCCCAGCGAGGAATCGGGCGCCGCCAACAGCTCGCGCACCGGCCCTTGCTGCACAATCACGCCGTCGCGGATCTCGGCCACCGCGTCGGCGGCGTCGCGCACCGCATCCATCTCGTGGGTGATCAGGATGATCGACAGGCCATACCGATCGCGCAGCTGTTTAAGCAGGCTGAGAATGGCCCCGGTGGCGTCCGGATCCAGCCCGGAGGTGGCCTCATCCGCCAGCAGCACCGACGGATTCAGCGCCAGCGCGCGGGCGATGCCGACCCTTTGGCGCTGGCCGCCGGACAGCTGCGCCGGGTAAAACGCCGCCTTGTCCGTCAACCCCACCGCCGCCAGCAGGCTCTTTACCCGCTTGTCGATATCGCGCGGCACCACGCCCAGATAGGTCAACGGCAGCGCCACATTCTGCCAGGCGGTTTTGCGCTGCAGCAGCGCGGAAGACTGGAACACCGTGCCTATCGCACGCCGCTCCCTGCGCAGCGCCTCGCCCGCAAGCCGCGACAAGTCCTGGCCGTTCACCCGGATACTGCCGCTGCTCGGCCGTTCCAGCAGGCTGATGCATTTCGCCAGCGTCGATTTGCCCGCCCCGCTGGGGCCGACCACGGCGGTAATCGATCCGGCCGGCACCTGCAGCGAAACGCCCTTCAGCACCTCAATCCGTCGCCCGTCCGGCGCGCGGTAAGCCTTGTGCAATCCTTCAATCTCTATCATCGCATCCTCACTTGACGCTCAGTGCATCGGCCAAGGGCGCGCCGGCCGGCCAGCGGTAGCCCACCGCCGGGTGCGGCTCCGCCAGGCGCGGCCCCTGATTGAACAATTTTTCTCGCAGAGTGCCTGCCGTATAGTCGCGCTTGTACGCTCCGCGTTTTTGCAGCTCGGGGATAAGCAGTTCCACCACGTCGGTGAAGGTTTCATGGGTAACGGCGTAGGCCAAATTGAAACCGTCAACATCCGTTTCCTCCACCCACGCCTGCAGTTCGTCGGCCACGGTTTGCGGGCCGCCCACCAACAGCGGGCCGAAACCGCCGATGCCGACCCATTCGGCGATGCCCTGTACGGTCCATTCACGGCTGGGATCGGCGCTGGAGAAAGTTTCCACCGCCGACTGAATGGCATTGGTGTGCAGATGCTTCAGCACCTGATCCGGCTGATACTGACCGAAATCGATGCCGGTCCAGCCGGACACCAGCGCCAGCGCGCCTTCGTAGCTGGTATAGGATTTGTATTCCCGCCATTTTTCCTGCGCCTGTCGGTCAGTTTCACCGACGATCACCGTCTGCAGGTTGAAGATCAGGATGCTGCGCGGGTCGCGCCCGGCCTCGGCGGCGCGGCGGCGGATATCGGCCACGGTTTTTTTCAGCAATGTTTTCGAAGGAGAAGCGACAAACACGCATTCGGCGTGCTCCGCGGCAAACTGCTTGCCGCGGCTGGAAGCGCCGGCCTGATACAGCACCGGCGTGCGCTGCGGCGAAGGCTCGCTCAGGTGAATGCCCGGCACCTGGAAGAACTCGCCTTTGTGGTTGATCGGATGAATTTTCGCCGGATCGCTGAAGATGCGCCGCTGACGATCGCGCAAAATCGCGCCGTCTTCCCAACTGCCCTCCAGCAGCTTGTAAACCACCTGCAGGTATTCATCGGCGTAGTCGTAGCGCGCATCGTGATCGGTCTGCGCCCGGTGGCCAATATTGCGCGCGCCGCTCTCCAGGTAAGAGGTGACGATATTCCAACCGATGCGCCCCTTGGTCAGGTGATCAAGCGTCGACAATCTGCGGGCGAAAGGATAAGGGTGCTCGAATGACAGCGAGGCGGTCAGCCCGAAGCCGAGATGTTCGGTAACCAGCGCCATCGGCGTCACCAGCGCCAGCGGATCGTTAACCGGCACCTGCGTCGCCTGGCGGATCGCCGCGTCGCCGCTGCCGTTAAGCACGTCGTAAATCCCCAGCACGTCGGCGATAAACAATCCATCGAACTTGCCGCGTTCCAGCAGGCGCGCCAGATCGGTCCAATATTCGAGATCCTTATACTGCCAGGAACGGTCGCGCGGGTGCGCCCACAGCCCCGGCGACTGATGGCCGACGCAGTTCATATCAAAAGCGTTAAGACGAATTTCACGTTGCGATGACATAGCGAGCTCCACAATTATCTGCCGGCCGCGGGCGAAGCCGGGCCGGATGGGGGGTCTTAGGGTGTTAAAAACGGGAATGGACGATCAGTTTGCAGCCGGACATCGCGCCAACAGGTATTGCGCGACGCTTTGGGCGTGTTCCGCCACCTGCGGCAGCCCCATCAGTTCGCCGAAGCGGCCGCGCGCCGCCGGGCCGGCCACCAGCAGCCGCGGGTTGGCAAGGCCGTCGCCGCCGATCGCCTGGCTGTCGGCATTGACCCACAGCCCCAATCCCAGCGGATCGGCGCGCAGCGCCCCCTGCTCAGCCAGCGAGCTGAGCAACGGGCTGGCGGCGATCAGGCCGGCATGAGCCGGACCCGTAGCGATCAGCAGCCGCTGCGCCTGCAGCGCTCGCTCTGCGCCCTGGCGCGGCAGAATCGTCAAGCGCACGCCCTGCGGCGAGGGTTCCGCCCGCCGCAGACGAGCGGCCAATACCTGCAGCGTGCCCGCCGCCTGTTGCTCCGCCAGCAGCGTGCTCACCTGCGGCGCAATGCGATAGCGGTGCACGTCCCAATAGGCGCGCAGATGCCGCAGAAAGCGCTGCTGTTCGGTCAGCGTCAATGCTTGCCACAGACGCTGGCCCTGGGCGCGCACCGCGTCCAACACCGCCTGCCACGGCACCCGTTGCCCAGCGGCGCGCACCACCTCAAGGCGCACCTGCCGCACCCCGTCACGCAGTCCGGATGGCGGGGTAAACGACCACGTCGGGTACTCCCCTTCGGCATTGGCACGCGGCAACAGGCCGTGACGAGAGAACGCGATAATCGGCCCGCGATGCCCGCGGCGGTGCAACGCCGCCACCGCATCGGCCATCGTCAGCCCGCTGCCGACGATCGCCAACGATTCATCGGGCTCAATCTCATCCAGCGCCCCCTCCGCCCAGGGATTGGCGATCAACCGCGCGTCGCGCGCCAGTTCCGGGGCGATTTGCCGCGGCAGCGCGGGCGGCGGATGGCTGGTCGCCAACACCACATAATCGCCCCACAGCCGTTCGCCGCCGGCGGTGATGACGGACGCGCCCTGCGCCTGCGGCTGCAGGTGCTGCGCCCGATCGCGCAGGTGCCGCACGCGGGCCTGGCCCGTCTGCGCCGCCTGATGAAAACGTTCCTCGACATAGCGGCCGAAGGCGCCGCGCTGCGGATAGGCCTTACCGTCGCGCCATAACGCCTGCGGATCGGCCGTCAACCCGCCGCCCTGACGGAACCAGCGGTCAAAATCCCCCGCCGGTTCATCCGCCAACTGCATCCTATCGGCCGGGACGTTGATGCGGTGGGTCGGATCGGTGGTCGAATACGCCACGCCATAGCCCGGCGCGGCGCGCGGTTCAATCACCGTGACATCCACCGCTCCGCGCGCCAGCTGGATCGCCAGCGCCGCGCCGGTGAAACCGCCGCCGATAACGATAATATGGGCACGCTTCGCCATCAGCCCTCCCGCTGCGCCGGGGCGGGACGACGATCGCCGCCGATGGTTTCGCCAAACGGGCCGGTATTGATCGTGCGAGCCGTCTGATGAGCCGACTGCGCCAGCGGCAGCAGCGGCATCACCAGCTCGGCGAAGCGGTGAGCCTCTTCCAGATGCGGATAGCCGGAAAGGATGAAATTGTCGATGCCCAGCGCCTGATACTCGCGTATGCGCGCCGCCACCTGCTGCGGGTTGCCCACCAATGCGGTGCCGGCGCCGCCGCGCACCAGGCCGACGCCGGCCCACAGGTTGGGGCCGATGCGCAGACTCTCGCGCGAGCCGCCGTGCAGCTCGCTCATGCGGCGCTGGCCGGTGGAGTCCATGCGAGCAAAGATCTGCTGCGCCGCCGCGATGGTGTCGTCATCCAGATGCGCGATCAGTCGCTCGGCCGCCGCCCAGGCTTCGTCTTCAGTTTCGCGCACGATAACGTGCAGGCGAATGCCATAGCTGAGTTTACGCCCCTGCCGCTCGGCGCGCTGGCGCACCGCCGCCAGCTTTTCCGCCACCTGAGCCAGCGGCTCGCCCCAGGTCAGGTAGGTGTCGATCTGCCCGGCGGCGATATCGATCGCTTCCGGCGATGAGCCGCCGAAATAGAGCGGCGGGCCGTTTTCCTGCACCGGCGGGAACAGCAATTCGGCGCCTTCGACGCGAATATGCTTACCGCTGAAGTCCACCTTTTCTCCTTGCAGCAGCCGTTGATACACCGTGAGAAATTCCTGAGTCACCTCGTAGCGTTCGGCATGGCTGAGGAAGATGCCATCCCCTTTGTTTTCCACCGGATCGCCGCCGGTTACCACATTGATCAGCAGGCGTCCGTCCGACAGCCGATCCAGCGTCGCCGCCATGCGCGCCGCCAGGCTCGGCGGCTGCAGACCGGGGCGCACCGCCACCAGGTAGCGCAACCGGCGGGTGATCGGCGCCAGCGCCGCCGCCACCAGCCAGGAATCCTCGCAGCTTTTACCGGTTGGGATCAGCACGCCGTAATAGCCGAGGTTGTCGGCGGCCAGCGCTACCTGCTGCAAATAAGGCAGGTCCACCGGGCGCCCGCCCTGCGCCGTGCCCAGATAGCGGCCGTCGCCGTGGGTCGGCAGAAACCAGAAAACGTTGATGCGATCTTTCACTGACTCAGTCATTTATGCCTTTCCTATATAACTATTTTCAGTATTTATCGATAGAA
Source organism: Serratia sp. JKS296 (assembly GCF_900215445.1). Lineage (NCBI taxonomy): Bacteria > Pseudomonadati > Pseudomonadota > Gammaproteobacteria > Enterobacterales > Yersiniaceae > Serratia > Serratia sp. JKS296. The sequence goes on along the minus strand of NZ_OCMX01000001.1, from coordinate 1,734,831 downwards.
AAACTTTGCTTGGTTATAAAAAGAAAAGCAGGATGCATGCCACATTGCAGGTTTTAAAAAACCAATACATATCAATAGATTGATGAGATATCGACGTAAAAACACTGCTGCATTGGCAGCAGGCGGCGGCGGAAGGCTGTTGCCAATGCAGCACCGTGCGCCTTTTATCCTCTCGCGGCTGCTCATTGGCTGGGATAAGATTTTTTCCCCATCGTCGTCAGACAGGAGACGCCCATGTACGATCCTCAACCGTTCGCCGCCGACAAGCCGGTGCTGATCGATCCGGCGTCGCTCGCTCTGCAAAGCGTGCTCGATCGGCTGGCTCCCACCGACGCCACCGTGCTGATCGTCGGTGAAACCGGCACCGGCAAAGAAGTGGTGGCGCGCTATCTGCACCACCACAGCGCGCGCCGCCATCAACCTTTCCTGGCGGTCAACTGCGGCGCGCTGACGGAAAGCCTGGCGGAAGCCGAACTGTTCGGCCATGAGAAAGGCGCCTTCACCGGTGCCGTCGGCACTCATCAGGGCTGGTTCGAAGCGGCGGAAGGCGGCACCCTGCTGCTGGACGAGATCGGCGAGCTGAACCCGTCGCTGCAGGTCAAGCTGCTGCGCGTGCTGCAGGAGCGGGAGATCACCCGCGTCGGTTCGCGCAAACCGCTGAAGATCGATGTGCGGGTCATCGCCGCCACCCACGTCGATCTGGCCGGCGCGATTCGCCAACGGCGGTTCCGTGAAGATCTCTATTACCGCCTGAACGTGGCGGCGGTGACGTTACCGCCCTTGCGCCAGCGGCCGGACGATATCCCGGTGCTGGCCAGACATTTTCTTGCGCTGTACGCCCACCGTCTGGAACGGCCACTGCCGCGGTTGACGGAGGAAGCGCAGCAGGCGCTGCTGGACTACCCTTGGCCTGGCAACGTGCGCGAGCTGGAGAACACGCTGCATAATGCGGTCTTGCTGAGCCAGGAGGGGGCGATCGCACCGCAGCAACTGCAGCTCACCCATCGCCTGACGGATAACGACGGCGGCGACGACGCCATCGACCGCTTTGTGCAGCGGCAGTTGCAAGGCGACAGCGCACAGCTTTACCAACGGGTGCTGGATGCGCTGGTGCGCAACGCCTTCGAACGCAGCGGCGGCAACCAGTTGCAAGCGGCGTCGTTGCTCGGCGTCAGCCGCAATACCCTGCGCACCCATTTGGCACATCTTGGTCTGATCAAACCGCGCCGTCGCAGCGCCGGCGCACCCGCACATTCACCGGCCATCGCCGCAGCGTCTCTGCCCGAACGCGAACTGCGCATCGGCTATCAAAAGTTCGGCAACCTCGGGGTGCTCAAGGCGCGGCAAAGCCTGGAACAGCTCTTCGCCACACAGCGCATCAGCGTGTTGTGGAGCGAGTTTCCCGCCGGGCCGCAGCTGCTGCACGCGCTCGACGGCGATGAGATAGACTTCGGCACCACCGGCGAAGTGCCGCCGATCTTCGCCCAGGCACAGGGCAATGCGCTGGTGTACGTCGGTTTTGAGCCGCCGGCGCCGCAGAGCGTGGCGATGGTGGTGCCGCAAGACAGCCCGATACGCAGCGCCGCCGATCTGCGCGGCAAACGCATCGCGCTTAACAAAGGCTCCAACGTGCACTATTTATTGCTGCAGATGCTGGACGAACAGGGATTGACGTTGAACGACGTGCGTATCGTCTACGCGCCGCCGAAGTATCCGCTGTCGGCGACCGACCTGCAGGCGGTGGACGCCTGGATGATGTGGGATCCGCTGCTCAGCGACGCGCAGCGCAACGGGGAACTGCGCGTGATCGCCGACGGCACCCAGCGGGTGCTCAATCAGCAATTCTACCTGGCGCGCCGCGGCTTTGCCGAGCGTTCGGACGATCTGTTGCGGCCGCTGATGCAGGCGCTGCAGCACACCGGCCGTTACATCGCCGCGCAGCCGAGAGAAGCCGCTCGTCACCTTTCCAACGAACTGGGGCTGGCGAGCGCCTCACTGGAACTCGCGCTGTCGCGCCGCAGCCATGAGGTTCGCGCCATGGATTTACAGGTGATCCGTCAGCAGCAAAGCATCGCCGACCGCTTCTACGCCCTCGGGCTGCTGCCCAGAGCGATCGCCGTGCGCGAGGCGGTCTGGCCGCGGGGATCTTAGCCTGGCTTCGAGGGGGAGCAGCATCGGTCGCCCTTTCGCCTCTCCACGCAACCCCATACCGCCGCCGGAACCGAGCGGTAAGGCCAATGCCGCAAAGACATTTTTAGGTAAAATATACCGCCGATGTCAGTGCTAGGATTAATTCGCTATCATTTTATGTGCACTTTCAATTAACGTTACCCTGTTATTTTCGCATTCGCCGGTCGTCATGACCGGCTTTTTTATTTCTCCGTCTCACCGGCCAAAAAATATCGCTTTTTGGTAAAAAAAAACGCGCCAGGTAGGGTTACATAGGAACTGCATGACCTTATTTCCCGTATAGGGGTCGTGCATCTCAGAGAGATTGTCGATGTTTCATTGGCCGGCGTTAATCGCCGGCTTTTTTTATCTTCATTTTATGACGCCTGCGTTGCGCAGGCCCCCCGTCTTATTGCCAGAGAGGATGCGCGCACGCCGGGTCTATTGTTCCGTGAGATAACACTTTTCGGTAAATAAAAACCCCCAACGCGCGCTATTATTTAATTGTAGTGTTGTCATACCTATTGAATACCCCATGCTTACCGACCCTCGCGGTCGGTTTTTTTTCTTCCTTGCCAACCGTTCCGTTGGTTGAAACAGGCTTATGGGGCGTTGACAGGTGGACGCCATCAAAATATCGATGGCATAACCAAAGCTTTCCGTTGTAATCAGGCAACCCTCTGCCGCGTACGATAAACAAAGCTCATTTTATCGGGATGAAATACCACATGCTGACGTTTTCCTTTTCACCTGGGCAGTGATCGTGGATTTTAAAGATTACGCTTTGCGTGATGAAGATATCCAAAGAAGCCAACACCCCCTCATAGAGCGATAGGATGAACTCGTTTTCACTCATCTTTTTTTCTTTGCGCCTGATCGCAATGTACTTTGCCGATGCGTTGTACAGGCTACAGGTTATTGGATTCTTTACGTTTACCTTCATCTGCCCCCGGCTGATTACCGGCGAAAGCAGTTGCACGATCCTTTTTTTCTCGTAATACTCATGCAAATTCAAGTACACGATGCTGCTGGGGAAAGGCTCTTTATCGAAGCCAATAATCGGTTGGTAATTGAGAAAAGGCCAATCGCGCAGGGTTCTGAATGTTCTCGGCGGGCAACCGAACTGATTTGAAAACGCACGGCTAAATGATTGCTGAGAACTAAATCCAGAGAGCAACGCGATTTCATAGATCTTCATATCGGTACATTTCAGCAATAACGTCGAGCGGCTTAGTCTGCGCTTTCTGATATAGGTCCCTATCTTCATCCCTTCATACAAATAGAACATCCGTTGTAAATGCCCGATGGAATACCCTGACTTAACGGATAACGCCCTTATTGATACATGGCTTTGTGTATCAATGGCTTTTTCAATGATAGCGATTATCTCATCTAAAATATTGCGTCTGAACTTGTTAGAACAATCCATAGTAAAGCCTGTCATCTTGCTATTTTTATTATTGAATGCATCCCTCTTCTTGCAGAACCAAAAGCTGCCCGACTTGCTTTCTTTCGAAGAATGGCATTCCCATACCCGTTCAAATATATCCACGCATCACGTTGCACAAAAATCATTTCCAAGGTGAAAGATGCCGATTCACCTCTCGCACAAGATGAGACTCGCAAAGAAGTCGTGTGGAAAAACGCTGATAAACCACGAGCGCCAAGACAGAAAAACGCAGGCCACAGCCAGAAGATAAATAGCAATCGCTATTTTTCGCGAAAATAACCCCCCATATTCCTCCCTGAATGTCATTAGCCTTGATACCCCCTTGAATTAACCATTATTTAATTTCACAACCCCCTGCCGGGCCTATTTTCCGCTTCCCCCTACTCTTAAACATAGAATAGTTAATTATTTCGATTCGAAAAGATGTTACTGTCAATAAATTGGCAGCCATATAGTGTTTTTATCTATCAATGAGCAAAAATTGTGCTCCCACCAGCTTGGTTCATTCATATAAATTAATAAAAATCAACAAATTAATATACTTAAAATGTATCCATACACTTTCTACTTCTTCGCCATACGCTGCTATTTGGTAAATGACACTTTTAAGTACATTTTTTTTAATTTACCGCGTTAATATTGCACGCGTTCTATACTCAGGATATTGCCTAAAAGATCGGATGAATTGGGGCTTATCGCTGAATACCGATATCGCGTTATTTTACCCAACGCAACCATTAGGCAGATAACTAAAAGGGAGCTCCTGCATGTTTATAACTAAAGTCATTGAGGAGCTGCTCGCCTGGGTGGAAGAAAGTGGGTTCAATGAGAAGCTCACCGTTGAGATGCTGTCAGAAAAAAGCGGATATTCACGCGGGCATATCCAAAAAGCGTTTAAAGATGAAACAGGGATGACTTTCGGAAGCTATGTGAGGGGCAGAAAACTCATTCGCGCCGCATTTATGTTGAAAGCGACTAACCTCTCTATTTCCGATATCGTTAAAGCGCTGAACTTTCAGTCCTATCAATCCTTTGAACGGGCCTTTCGCAAGCAATTCAGAACCTCGCCGATGCAGTATCGCAAAAGTAAATCGTGGGACGTGTCCTCCGCCATCCCATTGCTGTTTCTCGACGGCATTCCCGAGCATCGCTATGTGCACCTGCCAAAATTTTTCGACGATTCAGGGGATGGCGTTGATGCAGAGATACATCACTTCCATCCTGCGGTTTCCGCGCTGCGATTGGCGGCAATTGATAACATGAAAAAAACGGATAGCGGCGTGATTAACTTTTTCAATTTTGGCGCGAGCATCAGGAAAGAGAATTACGTCAGCATCTATTTGAAGACCCTCTATATTTCTGAGGAAGACTGTCTTGGCAACGTGCTTGCCTCTCTGGCCGACGCCCAGGGAAAAAAAGACATGCAACTTTTTGCAGAGTTCAGTTTTGATGGCGCAAGCGATGAGGCGCAAAAATTCACGCAAAGCATCTACACCAAATCATTCCCGATAAATAAAGTTGGCATGATCGATCGCTTTCTCATTGAAATTATCAACCCCAAAGGCGGCGATAGAATAGAGATGAAGACCTATATCCCCATTGTCTTCCCGATCAAACACAGAGAGAAAGAGGTAGCGCCAGGGCCAGAGCGGTAACCCTGTCACGATCGGCGTTGCTATTTATTAAAAATGGTAATAATTTATATTTATCAATAAAGAATTATGATGAATTTAGGCTCAAAACCACGCATTATCCACTTGCCAAAAAGCACCAACTTTAAGACTTATCTAATTGGAAAACACGTTAATATCTCCCTGAAAATCGCGCCAAGATGGGATCTTCTCGCCCCCACAAGGAATAACCGCTTATCCGTCAAGCGTTCTCTTCGATATGACTTACGTACCAAAACCTTAAATATCAATACGTTACCTACATTTGCTTTTTGTGCGATCGATTAGGTAACTTATTGTTTTTATTCAATTTTTTCTAAACCCCTCGCCTGAGCGCAGCCGACATTTTTCGCTTTATCCCGCCCGCACGCTTGTAGACATCCCCAGATAGTGACGATATTTTATTTCCACGAGACTTATTTTTACGGGTGCTATCAATATGCCTTAAACAAGAATAAAGCGCGTCAGGAAAATAGAGTTATGAGTATTCAATTATGGTCTAAAAACCTAAAAAAACACTATCCTAATGTTAATGTTGAAAAAGTCACCGTCGGCGAACGCGGGAAAGGTTATATTGTCTATGTCGATGGAGAAAGAATGGCATTGAATCATTTTTTTCGCCGCTTCTACCGACACCGGCTTGATAAAGAATGACGTTTCACTCTGAACTCAACGCAGGGTAAACCTCTACGCAACCTCGTGATTAAAAGCGATTCCGCATTCATCATCACTCTAAATAATTAGTCCAGAGAGGCTCTTTCATTCAATGCGTTTATCACTGCACTAGAATATCGGATTGCCCAGCACACCCAAAACCGTATCTCTGCGAAACGGTTACAACCCGGTATTAAATAAAAACATTGATGGTTATTTTTATCGCGCGCGTTCTGTCATCGCCCAATAAAATCCCCTTATCTTGGTCCGGCGACTGATCTAAACCGCAATGGCCACTGTTGAAATGGATATCAAAACGACAACTCAATGCCCCTAAAGCGTTAAAGAATAAAAAGTCTCAAGGCGGGAAATGCCTTGCCTTTCGCGCCGGCATTTTCACACGTTGGCAGCGATGGGATGGTGATCCAATGTGGATTTAAAAGTCAAAGGAAAACATATGATTAGAACATCGTTTGGTAAGAGAGCCGCTATAATCACGTTCTTTTGCTTGCTGGTTTTTTCTGGCGTCGCGTTAACCGTGGGGGGAGTTTGGCTTATCGCCCTCGGCGGATCGTTCTACTATGCCATTACCGGGATAGGCTACATCGCCGCCGCAGTGCTGGTCCTCAAGCGCAGCAAATCAGCTTGTTACTTAACCGGCCTGCTGTTTTTGATGACGGTGCCGTGGGCGCTTTGGGAGTCGGGGCTTAACTACTGGGCATTGTTCCCTCGCCTGCTGGTGCCCGCCGGCCTCTCTATTATCGCCGCGTTTTTACTTCCCTCGTACCTGCACAGCGCCAAGAGTCAAAAGCAGGCTTACATCGCCGGTTCGGTATTATCCGTGGCATTTGTCGCTTTCTTTATCGGCGCCTTCTTTCCCCATGGCGAAATTACCCCTTCTGGCGACGTGACGTTTATCGAGAGCAAAAGCGACAATGCGCCAGCCGATTGGAGCGCCTATGGCCGCACGACGGAAGGAACGCGCTACGCGCCGTTCAATCAGGTGAACCGTTCAACCGTCAAAGACCTGAAACTCGCCTGGGTTTATCGCACCGGCGATTTCCGGCCGGGCGTGGACCAAAATACCCCGCTCGCGATCGATGATTTGGTGTATAGCTGTACGCCCAACGGTCTTATCACCGCTATCGATGCCGATACGGGTAAAGCGCGCTGGAAATTTGACTCGCATTCCACCTCCCCCGTTTGGCAACGCTGCCGCGGGCTTGGCTACTACAAAAATGAGGATGTTGCGCCAGGCGCTCTGTGCGAGAAAGCGATCGTTCACACCACGATCGATGCCCGCCTCATTGCGCTGGATGCCAAAACGGGCCAGAAATGTCCCGCCTTCGGTCAAAACGGTGAGGTGAATCTCGGTCAGCATATGGGGGAAGTGAAACCGGGCTATTACTTCCAAACCTCGGCGCCGACCATCGCCAGAGGGAAGATTATCGTCGGTGGCTGGGTTATCGATAACGTGATGAAAGGCGAGCCTTCCGGCGTCATCAGGGCGTTCGACGCCAAAACCGGCGAGTTGGACTGGGCGTGGGACTTAGGCAACCCGGGCATCACCAAGGCTCCGCCGGCCGGAAGCACCTATACGCGCGGTACGCCGAATATGTGGACCACCGCCGCCTATGACGACAAATTAGGCTTGTTGTATGCGCCGCTTGGCAATGCAACGCCCGACTATTACGGCATGAATCGCCCGGAAAATTCGGATGAGTACAACTCTGCCCTGGTCGCCATTGATATTGAAACAGGCCGTGAGCGCTGGAAGTTCCAAACCACGCATCACGACATCTGGGATTATGACCTCGCATCCCAACCCGCGCTGGTGGACGGTTTTGATGAGCAACATCGCCCGGTGCCCGCCCTTTTGCTCGGCACCAAACGCGGGCAGATTTTCTACCTGAACCGGGAGACCGGCAAACCGCTGGCGCAGGTTGAAGAGAAAGCCGTGCCGACCCAAGGCGCCGCAAAGGAAGAGCGCCTCTCGCCAACCCAGCCGTTCTCCGTCGGCATGCCGACCATTGGCGCCGAACGCCTGACCGAAGAAAAAATGTGGGGCACCACCCTGTTTGACCAGATGGCCTGCCGCATCCTGTTCAAACAGATGAATTACCAGGGCGACATGACCCCGATCGGCACCCGCCCAACGCTAGAGCAGCCCGGCAATTTAGGCGGACTCAACTGGGGGAGCATGTCGATTGATCCTGTGAACCATATGGCTTACATGAACGATGTGCGCATTCCGAACGTGTTTTGGTTAGTGGCGCGCGACAGCTATGAACGCGTCGCGAAACAGTACCCGCAAAAAGTGATCGATGGCCACGGGCCTTCCCCCATGATCGGCACGCCATACGGCATGATCACGTTGATGTGGATGTCGCCGCTCGAAGTGCCTTGCAACCAACCCCCTTACGGCACGATCACCGCCGTCGATTACAAAAACAAAAAGATCGCCTGGCAGATACCGGCCGGCACCGCCGAAAAAATGGGGCCGCTGGGCATCAGATCGCACCTGCCGATGCCGGTTGGCATGCCCACCTACGCGGGCACTATGACGACCGCCGGCGGCCTGGTCTTCTTCGCCGGCTTCCAGGACTATTATCTGCGCGCCTACGACAGCAGCACCGGCAAAGAAGTCTGGAAATATGCGCTGCCGGTCGGCGCGAGCGCGACGCCAATGAGCTACATTTCGCCTAAAACCGGCAAGCAATACATCGTTATTGTGGTCGGCGGCGCCGCGCATTCGACAGAAACCGGCGATTACGTGATGGCGTTTGCGCTGCCTTAACCCGTTGCCCCGTTTGACTGCGCCATCACACAGGCAAGCGGGGCGAAGACCGGCCTTGCTCAACTGCGCTTTCTTTATCGACAGCGGCCGCCGTGGCCGCTGTTCAGCCTTGGCCGACGAGCCCGCCTGAGGGGCGGCATGCAGAAAAACCGTTTGATAACGGCGAGAAAAATTAAATCCACAAAAGGTTCACGATGGAAACATTCTTCACCATATTGATCTTATTGCTCACCGTCTCGTTGTCCGGCGTCGTGACGCGCATCTTGCCCTTCCAGATCCCGCTTCCGCTGATGCAAATCATCGTTGGCGCCGTGTTGGCCTGGCCGCAGTTTGGGTTGCATATCGACTTCAATCCCGAGCTTTTCTTGATGCTGTTTATTCCCCCGCTGCTGTTCGCCGACGGTTGGAAAACGCCGGCGCAAGAGTTCATCCATTACGGCAGAGAAATCCTTTGTCTAGCCCTGGTGCTGGTGATCATCACGGTCGTCGGGGTGGGTTATCTGATTCACTTCCTGCTCCCGTCAATCCCCCTCGCCGCCGCGTTCGCCCTGGCCGCCGTTCTGTCGCCAACGGACGCCGTGGCGCTGTCCGGCATCGTCGGTAAAGGACGCATGCCCAAACCCGTGATGAGCGTGATCGAAGGGGAGGCGTTGATGAACGACGCCTCCGGGTTGGTTTCCCTCAACTTCTCCATCGCTGTCGCGCTCGGCGCGATGGCGTTTACCCTGGAGAGTGCCTTTCTGACCTTTCTGCAGGTATCGATTGGTGGGGTGCTGTGCGGCATCATTATTGTTTTTCTCTATAATCAAATGGTTAAGTTCATCCATAAATGGATGTATAACGATTCCGCCACCCAGATTATTTTCTCGCTGTTACTGCCCTTTTCCTGCTATCTGATTGCGGAAAGAATCGGCGTATCCGGCATACTGGCCGCCGTCAGCGCCGGCATGATGATTGGCCAATCCAAAGTGAATCGCAGCATGCCGCTGGTGCGTTTACGCACCAATAATATTTGGGAAATGCTCGAGTTCGTGTTTAACGGCATGGTGTTTATTCTGCTTGGGCTGCAGCTGCCGGGCATCTTGAACTTCACCGTGGCGCAAACCGGTATCGATCATTCCATCAGCCTGGAGACGCTGCTGGCTTACGTGGTGATCATCTATTTTAGTTTGATCGCCGTGCGTTTGATTTGGCTGTGGCTGATGAAGGTCGGCAGCGCGACCCTGATGCGCAAAGATCCGTTGTTATTTTCGAAATTCAGCACGCGCGATCTGTTCGTCGCCGCCTTTGCCGGGGTGCGAGGGGCGGTGACCCTGGCGGGCGTGCTGTCAATTCCGCTGTTTTTATTGGATGGCTCGCCATTCCCGGGCCGGTATCAACTGGTGTTTATCGCCTCGGGGGTCATCCTACTGTCGATCGTTGTCGGCATCGTCACGCTGCCCTTCCTGTTGCGCGGCAATCTGCCGCCGGAAGAAGATCAGGAAGAGGCTTTCTCCGTTTCAGAAGCCTTGGCGAGCGCGGCGACCAAAGCCGTCAACGAAACCAAGGAAAAGCTGCTCGTCGCCCCGCCGGACGACGCCACGCCGGAGCTGATTGAAGAAACGACGCGGCGGATGCTGGACGTGCTGCAACGTAAAATTCTGACCAAAGAAGACGTTAAGAATATCGTGGCGCTGAAGCGGCTGGAAAAGCAGCTGTACTTAGCCTCGTTGCACGCGGAAAGAGAAGAGCTGTACCGGCTGCGCCGCATGAAGAAAATCAGCCATGAGAAACAGAGAAAGCTGCTGCATCGCATTGATATCACTGAGGTGCTGATCGCTGAAGACAGCGTTTAAACGAGGAGATGAAGGCGGTTCGCCCCCCGCCTTCGCTATCTGTGGTACCACGCCTTGAAATACTTCAAAAAGCTGTAGGACACCGCGTAAACGCCGGTCACGGCCCCGACCCGGCCCGCTTTCCAGGCGCCGCTGAAAATGTACCACTTGAAAAATGCGCCGATGGCGCTAATCACCCCTCGGAGAATCGATGGCCTTATCGCCTTGTATTTCACCACGCGCGCCGTATAGCTGTTCAGCTTGGCAAACACTTCCTCGATTGAGAAAAAAGTGTCGTGTTTAACGTGCCCGGCCAGTATCAAGGTGGATGCGCCCCCTTCCGCCGCATCATCTACCGGCGCATCATTGAACTTCACCACCTGGCGATGAAAAAAGCGAATGGGGTAATCCGGTGACGAGACGGGATAAAGCGTTCTGACCGCCTGTCCCAACACAAACCAATCGCGACGAATGCGATAGGCGTTGTTTTTGTCAGGGCCTGGGGTGCGCTTGAAAAGCCGCATCGCGTCGACAGCTTCATCATCCATGATCTCATCGCTGTCCAGGCACAAAACCCAGTCATGCCGCGCGCAGGATATGGCGTAATTCATTTGCCGGCCATGGGTTTCAAACGGGTGATAAAGAGGCTTGATATTGAAGTCGTCGCAAATGGCCAACGTGCCGTCAGTACTGCCCGAATCCACCACGATGATTTCATCGGCGAACGCCGCCACAGGTTGCAACACGTCACGCAGCAAGCGCGATGAATTAAACGTCAATAAACACACGGAAATCCGGTTACAAAAATCCATTTTACATTCCACGACACTGAAAAAATGCAGTCCATGCCAAAACGGCGGGCGCGCCGTGCAAAAGCGCGATCCCAAAGCGCTTCTCCTGCCCCGAGCGCCTCTTCGATTAAGTATTTAGAATATTGGCTGCCCTGTCATGCCCTGGATGATGGCATCTGACTATTTCATCAATTTCAATGAAATCAAATAGAAAGGCGGATTAAACGCGGGCGTTCACCGCACCGGCTCACGCGCTGGCGGGCGCCGAGCGCGAGCGCGGCGCTTGGCGGCGCCTTGCTTTTGTTATAACGTATCAAAAAACAAGTAAAGGGAAGACGACGATGAAAATCCAGCTGTCGCTGTTGTTTCTCAGCCTGCTGGCCGGCAAGGCCGCAGCGTTTCAGTCGAAAGTGCCCGAACCGCGCCCGGAGCAGGCGCGGGCGGCGGAACAAAACATCGAGAATCTGTTTTACGGCTTTCACGCCATGGACGCCCAGCCGGTGAGCATCGGCAGTTGCGCGGCGGTGCCGGTAGCGGGATGCCAATGCGCGTTCTGCACCCAGCTGCGGCAGGCCGGGCGCTGAGCCGCCCCCCTCATTCAACCCAGCTCATATTGCACGTTCAACTGCCCTTTCTTCATCTTTAGGCCGGTAATCGCGATCGCGCCCACCTCGCCCAGCGCGGCGACATGGGTGCCGCCACAGCCGTAGGCGGGCAACTCGCCGAAACCGACCTGGCGCAAACCGTCCACCGCCTGCTGGCAGCGCGGCAGATCGGCGGCGATCAAGCGAGCCAGCTCCGCCTGCAAAAAATCCGCTTCTATCGTCTGCGCATCCGGCCCCGGCGCGAAAGTGATGCGCCCTTCCCCCGGCCAATGGTGCGCCTTGACCGGCCGCCAGCCCCGGGTTTCGCCCAACCAGCCGATCAGATGCCCAGCGGAGTGCCAGCGGGCGTGCAGCCGGCGCTGCGCTTCATCGATTTGCATCGTAACCGGCCCGTTCGGCAGCGGCGCGGCGGTAAAGTGCACCACGGTATCCCCCTGCTGCTGCACCCGCAGCACGGTGACGCCGCCTAACGAACCCACATCGGACGGCTGGCCGCCGCCCTGCGGGTGGAACAGCGTGGCGTCCAGCTCCACGGCGTAAGCGCCCGCCTCGGCCGGCGCACAGCTCAACACCTGCGCCTGGCCCTGTAAATCGTCGCTGTAGTAATAACGTCGTTCGGTCATCATTTTTCTCCTCGGTTCGAAGAGCCATTATATTCATGTCATAATCGGAGCATAATCCGCCGCCATCACAATGGACCTTTGCGTCATGAGCACAAATCTTTCTTACGCGCTGTTGGCCGAAATGGCCGTTTTCGTTCAGGTGGTAGAGAGCGGCAGTTTTTCCGCCGCCGCCCGCAAGCTGGGCGCTTCGCCTTCCGCCGTCAGCCGCAGCGTGGCGAAGCTCGAGCAGGCGCTGGCGCTGCAGCTGCTGCACCGCACCACCCGTAAACTGCGGCTGAGCGAAAGCGGCGAAGAGGCGTTTGCGCACTGCCGCACCCTGCTGGCGGCGGCCGACGCGGTCATGGCGATCGGCGGGCGCGGCGCCGCGGAGCCCGAAGGGCTGGTCAGCGTCAGCGTACCCAAAGCGGTGGGCCGCTTCGTGCTGCACCCGCACATGCCGGAGTTCCTGCGCCGCTACCCGAAGGTGGACGTGAGGCTGCGGCTGGAAGATCGTTACATGGATTTGATCGACGATCGGGTCGATCTGGCGCTGCGCATTACCGATCGCCCGTCGCCCGGGTTGGTCGGCCGCCAGTTGATGAGAATAGACCATCTGCTGTGCGCCACGCCGCACTACCTGGCGCAACACGGCACGCCGCTGCACCCGCACGATCTGGCGGCGCACAGCTGCATCTATCTGGGAGAAACGCCGAGCGACGCGCAATGGAAATTCCGCCGCAGCGGCAAAACGGTGACGGTCAGCGTGCGCGGCCGCTACGCCGCCAACCACACCGGCGTGCGGCTGGACGCGGTGAAACGGCATATCGGCATCGGCAGCCTGCCGTACTTTACCGCCCGCCAGGCGCTCGACGAGGGCGAGATCGTGCAGGTGTTGCCAGAATGGGATTTCCTCAGCAGCTATCACGGCGGCCTGTGGCTGCTCTATGCGCCCAACCAGTATCTGCCGCCCAAACTGCGGGTGTTTATCGACTATCTCGTCGCCTGCCTGGCGCAGGAGCCGCAGTTAAAGCGCCTTGCGTAGCGTGATGTTGATGCGGTGCGGCCCCACCAGCGAGTGATAGCCTTCCTTGACCGGCAGGATGCCGTGAAAACAGAGCCGCGATGGGCCGCCCCACACCACCACATCGCCGTGCGCCAGCGGAATGCGCCGCGCCCGGTCGCTGCGTTGCAGGCCGCCGAACTGAAACACCGCCGGCAGCCCGAGCGACACCGAGACGATCGGCGCGCCGAAGTCGTGTTCGTCTTTATCCTGATGCAGCGACAGCTTGCTGCCCGGATCGTAACGGTTCATCAGACAGGAATCCGGCACGAAGGGGCCGAAGCCCGCCTGCTGCGCAGCTTCGTCCGCCAGCGCCATCAGGATCGGCGGAATGGCCGGCCAGCGTTTGCCGCTGCGCGCGTCGCGTTCCGAATAGCGGTAGCCCCGGCTGTCGCTGGTCCAGCCGTTGCCGCACCAGCTCATCGCCACCGACATCACGTGCCCGCCGGGGGTGGTCAAATGCCGCCACGGCACCTGGGCCACCACACCCTGCACCGCCGCCAGCAGTGCCGGCCCGTGATCGCGCACAAAGCCGTGCATCACCACCGCGCCGGGGGCGATCTCTTCGCGCCACGGCGGCGGCAGCGCGTCTTCAAAAAGATCGATTGTCATCGCTAAAGCCTGTATGAATACACAGTATCCATTGTAACCCGCTGCCGCCGATTGTCCAGCGCCCGGCGGCGCCATTGTCGTTGGCGGCAAATTTCTCTACAGTAGCCGCCATAAAATCAATCACTCACCAGGAATGCGTGTGATTAAGGGCATCACTCTTTCGGTCGTCGCCTCCATCTTGTTCGGCGCGATGTATTACTTCACCTCTACCCTCACCCCGCTGAACGGCGAACAGGTCTACGGCTGGCGCACGCTGCTGACGCTGCCGTTCCTGACGCTGTTCATGGCGCTGTCCGGCGATTGGCGCAAGGTGAGCGACACGCTGGTCGGGATCGGCCAACGGCCGCCGCGTCTGCTGGGCCTGCTGCTCACCTCGGCGCTGCTGGGGGTGCAGCTGTGGCTGTTCCTGTGGGCGCCGCTGCACGGCAAGGCGCTCGACGTGTCGCTCGGCTATTTTCTGCTGCCGCTGACCATGGTGCTGGCGGGCCGTTTGATCTACCGCGACCGGCTGTCGCTGCTGCAAAAGCTGGCGGTGGCATGCGCCATGGTGGGGGTAGGCAATGAGCTGTATCAGGCGGGCGGCGTGTCGTGGCCGACGCTGGTGGTGGCGCTGGGTTATCCGCTCTACTTTATTTTGCGGCGGCGTTTCGGCACCGACAATCTCGGCGGGCTGTGGTGCGAGCTGGCGCTGATGCTGCCGGCGGCGGCCTGGTTCGCCTTCGGCGACGGCGGCGCGGCGGCGCTGCCGATCAATGCCGAGCTGTATTGGCACATTCCGCTGCTCGGCGTCATCAGCGCCGTGGCATTGGTGTGTTACATCCTCGCCAGCCGCCTGCTGCCGTTCAGCCTGTTCGGCCTGCTGAGCTATGTGGAACCGGTGCTGCTGGTGATCGTCGCGCTGCTGCTCGGCGAAAGCATCGGCCAAAGCGAATGGCCGACCTATCTGGCGATCTGGCTGGCGGTGCTGCTGCTGGCGGCGGAAGGCGCGCGGCACCTGCTGCGCCGCCAGCGGGTCTGACTCAGGCGGCCAGCGTCGCGCCGCCGTCGATCACGATGTCCTGCATGGTGATGTGGCTGGCCAAGTCGGAGGCCAGGAACAACACCGCGTTGGCGATCTCGTCCGGGCGAGCGATTTTGCCCAGCGGGATCCCCAACTTGAACATCTCGGGGAAGCCGGCGATGGTGCGTTGCTGCGCATCATCGGTCTGCCACATGCCGCGCTGCATCGGCGTGTCGGTCGAGCCCGGCGACACCAGATTGCACCGCACGCCGAACGGCGCCATCTCCAACCCCACGCAGTGGTTCAGGCTGGTCAGCGCCGCCTTGGAGGCGCAGTAGGCCGCCATCTGCACGCGCGGTACGTGCGCGGCGTTGGAACCGATGCTGACGATCGCCCCGCTGCGCTGCGCCTTGAAGTGCGGCAGCACGGCGCGGAACAGGTAAAACGCCCCCGAGGCGTTGACGTTGATGCACTGGTGCCAGTCATCCACGCTCAGATCTTCGGTATTGCCCATGCGCAGAATGCCGGCGGCGTTGACCAACACGTCCAGTTGCGGGTTTTCCGCCAGCTGTTGGCGGCACACCGCCTCCACCTGCTCCGGCCGGCTGATGTCCAGCGTCACGCAAGGGTAAGGCAAATCCGGGTTGGCGAACTCGCGGTCAAACCCCACCACCTCGGCGCCCTGCGTCAAAAAATGCCGGGCGATCTGCTCGCCGATGCCGCGCGCCGCGCCGGTCACCCACACGCGTTTGCCGGTGAAATCCATCTGAATGCTCATGCGCGCACCGCCATCCGGGCGCACAGCCGGGTCATGTTGTTGTTCATCATTGTCTCCTGCGAAAAGGATAGGATGCGGCGCGCGCTGCGCCGCAAAGTGGCCCTACAGCGCACCGCTGTTCAGGCCGAAAGCGTTGAGCATGGTGCCCAGTTTGGCGGCGGTTTCCAGCCACTCGGACTGCGGCGTCGAGGCGGCGACGATCCCCGCGCCGGCGAACAGCCGCACCCGGTTGCCGCGCAGCAGGCCGCTGCGGATGACGATCGCCCACTCGCCGTCGCCGTTGGCGTCGCACCAGCCGACGATGCCGCTGAACAGGCCGCGATCGTGCGGCTCCAGATCGGCGATCAGCTGGCGGGCGCTCTCGGTCGGGAAACCGCACAGCGCCGGCGTCGGATGCAGCAGGCAGGCCAGCTGCATCACGTTGAGATTCGGGTTCAGCAGCTCGCCGCGAATGCGGGTGGACAAATGCCACATGGTGCCGGTACTGAGCAGCGACGGGCCGCTGGGCACGCTCAGGCTGGCGCACAGCGGCGCCAGGTGCCGACGGATGTCGTCGATCACCAGCTTGTGTTCGTATTTGTCTTTGGTCGAGCGCATCAGGCGCTCGCTGCCGAGGCGATCCTGCTGCGGATCGTCCTGACGGCGCGCCGAGCCCGCCAGCGGGTTGGTGTGGATCTCGCCGCCCTGCTTGCGGATCAGCAGTTCCGGGCTAGCGCCGATCAACACGCCGCCATCGGCCAGTGGCAGGGAAAAGTGGTAACCGGTCGGGTTCTGCACCATCAGGTTATTGAGGATCTGGTGGCCCGCCACCGGCTGCTCCAGCTCGATGTCGAGGATGCGCGACAGCACCGCCTTGTCCAGCTTGCCTTGTTTAAAGCGGCTGACCGCTTCCGCCACCGCGTGCTTGAAGCGCGGCTCGTCCGGAATGCTGGTGCAGGCGGCCAGGCGATGCGGCTGTTGCAGCATCGGGCGCGCGGCGCGGGTAAAGCTGTCGTTGGCGACAAACTCATAACTTTCAGGCACATATAGGCAGGAAGGCCGGCGCGTGTCGAACGGAATGGCGCCCACCACCACCGGCGTCTCCTGGCCGGCGGCGTTGGCTCGCGCCAGCGCCTGGCGAATATGCTGCGCCAGCGCGCTGCCTTCCTGCTCGCCGCCGAACGCCGGCGTCTCAATCCGTTCGGACACGCCGCTGGCGGAGAGGGAACGGAATTCGGACCGGTACAAAAAGGTCGATTGTTCGGCGTACGCAAACCCGGGGAAGGTTTGGTTTTCTGTCGTCAGTGTCGCCACAGACCACTCCTTTGTTGCGCCTCACCAATGATAATGTTTATGCGAATAATTATCATTAGCTGTAAAAGGAGGATAAATTACACCGATTCCCCACCGAGGGTCAATCTCCGATGAATGAATCTTTCCGCTCGCTGCGGCAAATCCACGTTACGGCGCAGCAAGAAATAACACACTGTTATTATTGTATTTTAGCAAAAAATAAAGGTCGTGACGTCGTCACCTTCACGCCAAAAATGCCCGCTGAACCGGCGGCCGGCGGGGCAATTTGGCGTCAAGGTCTTAAGCAACGCTAATACGAACGTCTGCCGCTGCGTATCCACGGCGACCATGCGCGCATCGAGAAAATCGAAGTAACAACGCACCTGCGGATAAAGCGCCTTGAACAGGCTCTCTTTGGCGGAAAACGTCAGCGTCAGCAGCTCGTTGAACGGCAGCGTTTCGCGCAGCAACGCCTCGCGCTCCCCCGCCGAAACGATCGCCCCCCACAGCTCCTCCGCCCGCACGTCGGAGAGCAGCGTCTCCACATCCAACCCAACGCCGCCCAGCCCGCTCTCGCGGTGTACGGCGCACAGCGCGGTATCCGAATTATGGCTCAGCGCCCCGGCGATGCCCGGCGGCCACTGCGGCGCGCGATCTTCGCCGCGCGCCAGGGTGAAGTCGGCGAAACCGAGCGGCGCCAGCAGCTGTCGCGCCAGCACACGCCCGGCCAGATACTCCGCGCGGCGTTTCGGCACCGCGCGCGCCAGATGGTCCGGCAGCGCAAAGCCCGCCTCGGGAAAACTCTCGTCGCGATACTCCGCCAGCGCAAACTGGCAGCGCGCCACCTGGCCCGGATAGCCGTCCGGCGTGAAAAATTCGATATTGCGGATAAAAGTGGGCAACGGCAGTATCCATGATAAGCAGGCAGGCTGATGATGTTAGCCCCCGAAACCGCCTGCAACAATGACCCTGGGCAAAATAAATGACGTTAAGGCTCGTACGGCGGCACGTTAGCCGGGATGGGGAGAGGCCTCTCCCCCGCGGTCGGGAGAGAGGCTGGGCATTACAAGATGCCTTTCATGGTCTTTTCGAAATCGCTCCAGGCGCAGAAACCGTCTTTGTCGATCGGGCAGCCTTTCAGCGCCAGCGTCACGCGCTGCGGCGGGGTTTGCAGCGTCAGCGGCGTCGCCTTGCGCAGCTGTTCGGTCGACTGATAGACGTACTCAATCTTCAGCAATTCACGGCTGTTCTGCGCGTCGCGCCAGCGCTGGAACACCAGTTTGCCGCCTATCGGCGTTTTCTCGTACTGCTGCGGCAGCTGATACGGCTGGAACTGCATGGCCGACAGCAGCGAGGCGATATTGGAGTCGTGGCCGACCAGCACCGTCAGCTTCGGCGCGTCCGGTTTGCGCTCGCCGAGCAGCGCGTTGTTGATGTAGGTCAGCAGCGGTTTGGCGACGTTCTGCGCCACCACCGGCGAGGTGAACAGCGAATCCTGATAGCCGTCTTTCAACTGCGCCAGCTGCTTCCACTGCTGCGGGGTGACGATTTTGCCCCAGGCCACCTCTTTCATCGGGAAACCTTCGTAATACTGCAGCATAAAGGCGTCCACCAGCGAGTTGCCCACCCGCAGCGGGCCGGAGACGCCCGGCTCTTTGCCCGGCACCGCGCTCATCACGCTGGCTTCTTTGGTCAGGTCGCAGTGTTTGTCGGTCTTGCAGGCGGCGGAATCCTTGTAGTCGATGATCTTCGCCAACTGCT
The DNA here is from genome assembly GCF_900215445.1 of Serratia sp. JKS296. Classification (NCBI taxonomy): domain Bacteria; kingdom Pseudomonadati; phylum Pseudomonadota; class Gammaproteobacteria; order Enterobacterales; family Yersiniaceae; genus Serratia; species Serratia sp. JKS296. The sequence goes on along the minus strand of NZ_OCMX01000001.1, from coordinate 1,715,796 downwards.
GATAAGAGGCGTCCAACTTCAGCGATCCCAGCGCGGCATTCATCGCCGCCAGCGCCTGCTGGTTGAAGGCTTCGCTGGTGTCGGTGATGATCGGGTTGAAGGTCGGATCCATCTCGCCCATCTTGTCCTGATGGTGCACGCTGACGTCGCAGCCCGGGAACGCGCCATTGCTGAAGAACTGCGCGGTGGCCACCGTGCGCTGCAGGCTGTTGGCGTAGACGTACACGCTGCCGGCGGTCGGGCAGCCCTCTTGCGGCAACAGGCCGGTCTGCTTCAGCCAGGCGTTGAAATAGTGCCCCATATACACTTCCAGCACCCCGCCCTTGGTGGTCAACTGGCCGCCCGGCGTTTCCCAGGCCGGCCAGGCCTTCGGCGTGGACTGCGCCAGCACGCTGCCGTTGTTGGCCAGCGGCGCGCGCAGGTTATGGCGGCTCATCACCAGCACCTGTTCCAGTTGATAACCGCCGGCGTCCGCCAGCGCGTTCCCGGTGAATAACAAGGGCAGGCACAGCAATAACGTTTTTTTTCTCATCCGCAGAGGCTCCCGGAAAATGATTATTTTTAAGGTGTTAGCGTTTGCCTGCGTATGATGGCGGGGTTAGTGTGACAAGTGTGTGACAGGGTTCACGGGAAAAGATCGTACCAGCGGCCACCGGGCGGCGGCCGCTGTGCGTCAACTCAGTACCACAGGCTCATGATCGGCCAGCCGATCAGCAGCAGCGCGGCGATGTACACCACGCCGAGAATGCCGCCCAGGCGCCAGTAGTCTTTCGATTTCACGTAGCCGCAGCCGTAGATGATCACCCCCGGCCCGGTGGCGTACGGCGTCAGCACGCCCATGATGCCGATCGACAGCACCAGCAGCATCGACAGCTGTTCCATCGGCACGCCCGGCAACCCTTTGCCGACCGCCAGGATCACCGGCAGCATGGTGGCGGTGTGCGCCGACAGGCTGGCGAACAGGTAGTGGGCGAAGTAGAACACCAGCACCAGCGCCACCACCGTCATGTTCGGCGAGAAGCCGTCCAGGTGGGTGCTCATGGTCTGGGCGAACCAGTCGATAAAGCCGGAGCGCGTCAGGCCGTTGGCCATCACCACCAGCGTCGCCAGGTTAACCAGCGTATTCCAGGCGCTGGAGTATTTGGTGATCTCTTTCCACGACACCACGTGCAGCGCCAGCATCAGCGACACCGCCAACAGGCACACCGCGGTGGCGTCCAGCACCTTGCCGCCGAACACCCACAGGCACAGGCTGAGCAGCACCAGGCCGATCAGGGTGTACTCCTTGCGTGTCAGCTTGCCCATTTCCCCCAGCGCGGTATTCGCCCAGGCGGCCACTTCGCTGCTGTGGGTCACGCCCGGTTTGTACAGGTAGTAGGAGATCAGCGGCGCGATGATCAGCAGCAGCAGGCCGACCGGCAGGAACGCCAGGAACCACTGCATCCAGCTGATGTGCACCCCGGCTATCTTGCCGACGAACTCGATGCCCAGCACGTTCGGCGCGGCGCCGGTGACGAACATCGAGGAGCTGATGCTGGTGCCGACCACCATCATCCACATCAGGTAGCCGCCGATGCGGCGCGAAGAGGGATCGTTAGGGAAGGAATCGAACAGCGGCGGCAGGTTTTTCACCACCGGGAACACCGTGCCGCCGGTGCGCGCGGTGTTGGACGGCGTGAACGGTGCCAGCAGAATATCGATGATCACCACCGCATAGCCCAGCGTCAGCGTGCGCTTGCCCATGAACTTCACCAGGAACAGCGCGATGCGCCGCCCCAGCCCGGTGGCCTCGTAGCCCAGCGCGAAGATAAAGGCGCCGAACACCAGCCAGACGGTGGTGCTGGAGAAGCCCGCCAGCCCCCATTTCAGCGCCTCTTTACCGGCCTTGAAGCCTGGCTCCGCCAGTTCCTGCGCGCCGAACAGCACCCAGTTGGCGCTGAGCACGCTGACGGTCACCGCGATAAAGCTGATGGCGGTGGCCGGGATCGGCTCCAGAATCATGCCGACGATCATCGCCACGAAGATGGCAAAATAGTGCCACGCCTGCGGCGGCATGCCGTCGGGCACCGGTATCAATAACAGGATCGCGAGCACCGCCAGCGGCGCTATCGCTTTCCAGATCTTTTCCTGGGTTTGTGACATAGGGACTCTCCTGAAGGCTTGGTTATTATTCTTGGGCACCCAGCTGCGCCAGCAGCCAGGTCACTATCAACAAGTCGGCGCTGCCGCCGGGGCTGAGGTTGCGGGCAATGCAGTCGGCATCGAAGCGCCGCAGGCGCGCCAGGCCCGCTTCCCCCGCCGAGCCGCCCTGCGCCAGCAGCCAGGCCGCCCGGCACCGCAGCCAGCGCAGCCCGCGCAGGCCGCCGCGCGAGGCGACGTTGGTGTCATCGTTGTGGGCCATCAGCCACAGCAGGCTGTCCAGCAGCGCCCGCTGTTCGTCGCCGCCGGCGGCCAGCCGTTGCCGATACAGCGGCAGCGCGCCGTCAAGCACCAACCGAAAACCGGACTCCGCCTCGCCGCGCGCGCCGCTGAGGCCATACGCAGCGAACAAGCGCTGGCCGGCGGTCTGCCCGGCGTTGTTGCGCCGCAGCTCACGGTCCACCAGCCCCCGACACATCGCCGCTACCTCGCCGCACAGCGCCTCCGCGCCGATGTCACGGCTCTGCTGCTGCAGGCGGCCGAAGGCGGTGCACAGCAACCCGAGTGAGAACACGCTGCCCTTGTGGGTGTTAATGCCGCCGGTGGCGCGAAACATCTGGTTTTCGCAGGCCATGCCGAGCGGCCGCAGCCGCGCCAGCTGCTGCTCTGCCGGCAAAGCCGCGTCTTCCCGTCCGCGTTGGATAAAGCGCGGCAGCCACACGCCGATGGCGCGGGCGCTGCGGTAGAAGTGCCCGAGATCCATGTCGCGGTGGGCGCCGGTGTTATGACGATCCACCAGCCCCGGTTTGGGCGTGAGGTTGACCTCCACCAGCAGCGCGCGGAAAGCGGCGCGGGCGAAGTCGCAGGCCGGCTCGGTGCGACGGGCGGGTGGATTAATCGGCAGAGATCGCATCGTTGAACATCCTTTCCATTTCTTGCAGCAGCTGCTCGCTGCCATGCCGCCGCTGGCGGGCGCAGATCTTGGCCGGTTGGCCGCACAGCAGGCAGCGCCGTTCCGGCAGGCCGATGTCGCGGCGCGACAAAATGCGCCCCTGCGCATCCAGCACGTCGATATCCCACAGCCGGCCGATCGGGCGACTCACCTCCAGCTGCATGGCGCAATCTTTCACCCGCTGGGCGTCGGCGCGCAGCGCCACAAACCCTTCGCAGCCGGTGGAAAGCGCCAGCGCCTCGGCCTGCGGGCTGGGCCAGCCCTGCTCGGCGCGCAGCCGCAGCAGCGCCGCCCACCCGAGGTTGAAGATGCCGCGCGTCAGCGCGCTGTCCTTCACCGGGCCGGGGACGACCAGCGTCAGCACCAGCAGCGTGCACTCGTGCTGCGCCAGCCACGCCTGCTGGCGCGCCTGGCGGCATTCGCGGCTGGTGAGCAGCTCCGGCAGGCTGACCGCGCGTTCGGCGGCCAGTTGAGGATCGACGGCGGCCATCGGTTACTCCGCCACCTGATGCACCACGTCGATCACCGAGCCGTCGCGGTAGCGCACCACCGCCACCACCTTGTCGGTAAAGGCGATCGGCTGCGGTTCGCCGGTCAGCTGCAGCGCGCGGGCGCGCAGCCAGTCGATGCTCACCACCTCGAGCCCGGCCTCCCGCAGGCGCTGCGCCAGCTCCGGCCGCGCCGGGTTGACGGCGATGCCGTGGTCGGTCACCAGAATGTCGATGCTGGAACCCGGCGTGACGCAGGTGGTCACCTGCTCCACCAGCGTCGGGATGCGCCCGCGCACCAGCGGCGCGACGATGATCGCCAGCCGCGCGGCGGCGGCGGTGTCGCAGTGGCCGCCGGACGCGCCGCGCAGCACGCCGTCGGAGCCGGTCAGCACGTTAACGTTGAAGCCGGTGTCGATTTCCAGCGCGCTCAGCACCACCACGTCGAGCCGATCGACCGACGCGCCCTTGGAGCTGAAGTTGGCGTACTGGTTGGCGCTGATTTCGATATGGCGCGGGTTGCGCGCCAGCGAGGTCGCCGCCGCCCGATCGAAGCTCTGCACGTCCAGCAGCTTGCCGATCAACCCTTTCTCGTGCAGATCCACCATGGTCGAGGTGATGCCGCCGAGGGCGAACGCGGCGCGAATGCCGCGGGCGCGCATCTTGTCCTCCAGGAAACGGGTCACCGCCAGCGAGGCGCCGCCGGTGCCGGTTTGCAGCGAAAACCCTTCGGTGAAGTAACCTGAACCGGCGATCACCTCGGCGGCGCGGCGGGCGATCAGCAGCTCGCGCGGGTTCGAGGTCATGCGCGTGGCGTCGGCGCCGATCTTGTCGGCGTCGCCCACCCGCTCCAGCTGCACGATCAGATCCACCCGATCCTGCGCCAGGCTGGCGGGATGATGCGGATACGGCACCAGCTGCTCGGTCAGCAGCACCACGGTGCCCGCCGCCTCGGCGTCCACCCGCGCATAGCCGAGCGAGCCGCAGCAGGCTTCACCGCTGTAGCCGTTGGCGTTGCCGAACTCATCGCAGGCCGGCACGCCGAGGAAGGCCACGTCTATCTTCAGCTCGCCGGATTCAATCAGGTTGACCCGGCCGCCGTGCGAGTGAATTTGCACCGGCTCCGCCAGCAGGCCGCGCGAAACGGCGTCCGCCAGCGGGCCGCGCAGCCCGGAGGTGTAAATGCGGCTCACCACGCCGTGGCGGATATGCTCAACCAACGGCGCATGGCAGTCGGTCAGCGAGCTGGAGGCCAGCGTCAGGTTGCGGAACCCCATCGCCGCCAGCGTCTCCATCACCTGATTGAGCGCCAGATCGCCGCCGCGAAACGCATGGTGGAAGGAGATGGTCATGCCGTCCTGCAGCCCGCTGCGGCGCACCGCTTCCTGCAAGGAGTCGCACAGCTTGAGATCGCGCGGTTTGCGCGCCTGCAGGTTGGCTTTGGACACGTCCTGATAGCCCGGCAGATCCGCCGGGTTGGCGAAGGTCATCAATCGTTGTTGGCGGTTCATCATGCTTCCTCCCCGTGCTGCGCCGGTTCTTCCCGTAAGCCGGACAGCGCGGCGCGCTCCAGCACCAGCCGGGCGCGTTCAATCACCGGGCTGTCGACCATTTTTCCGTTGAGCGACACCACGCCGCGCCCTTCCCGCTCCGCCGCCTCGGCGGCGTCCACCACCCGCTGCGCGTGCGCCACCTCTTTGGCGGTCGGCGCATACAGGTTGTGCAGCAGCTCAATCTGGCGCGGGTTAATCAGCGATTTGCCGTCGAAGCCGAGCTGTTTGATCAGCGCCGCTTCCTGCAGGAAGCCGGCTTCGTTGTTGGCGTCGGAGTAGACGGTGTCGAACGCCTGAATGCCGGCGGCGCGCGCCGCCTGCAGCAGCGAGCAGCGGGCGAACAGCAGCTCGATACCCTCCGGCGAGCGTTCGGTGCGCAGGTTGCGCACATAGTCTTCCGCCCCCAGCGCGATGCCGATAAGACGCGGCGAAGCGTGCGCGATCGCCACCGCGTTGGTGATGCCCTGCGCCGATTCGATCGCCGCCAGCAGCCCGGTGCTGCCGACCGGCCGGCCGCAGGCCGCCTCGATGGCGGCGATCTCGCGCTCCATGTCGACAACGTCCTGCGCGCTGTCGGTCTTCGGCAGGCGCACGATGTCCGCGCCGCCGCGTACCACCGCCTGCAGGTCCGCCAGGCCGTAGGCGGAGTCGAGCGCATTGACGCGCACGATGGTTTCCACCTCCTGGTACAGCGGGTGCTGCAGCGCGTGGTACACCAGCCGGCGCGCCGCGTCTTTTTCACGCAGGATCACCGAGTCTTCCAGATCGAACATCAGCGCATCGGCCTGGTAGATAAAGGCATTGCTGACCATCGCCGCATTGGCGCCGGGAACGAACAGCATGCTGCGGCGCAGCCGGGTTTTATTCAGCGTTTTCATCTTTCGCCTCCCACGGCAGTTGGCCGCTCTCGCAGGCGCGCATCAGCGCGGTTTCCAGCCGGGCGCGCAGCACGCAGTCCAGCGCCCCCTTGTCGTCGACGATCACCTGCACCGGCTCCACCTCATAGCGCTGCAGCACCTCCAGCAGGGTGCGACGGATCGCCGTGCCGAACTGTTTTTCCACGCTGCTGGCGATCAACAGATCGTGCTGCGGCCCCTCGGCGGGCGCGATGCGCACCATGACATCGCTGGATTCCAGCGTGCCGGCCATTGCTTCTCGGATAATTTTCATCATTCACCTGATTGTGCGGACTCAAAAGGATGCGGGGCCGCCTTGGCCCGGCGCTGCGTTTGCAGATCCTGCAGGTAGTACAGGGTGTCCGGCGGCACCAGCGGCGCGGCGGCGTGGAAGTCCCCCGCCGCCAGCAGCTTGCGCACCCAGGAGGCGGAGATCGCCGTGCCCTGATATTGCAAACGCTCGATTTCCACCAGCGCGATCGGCGGGCTGGGCAGCGCCGGCGTTTCCAGCCAGTAGCGCATGTCGCGGTTGTATTTCGCGGTCACCGCGCAGAACGGCTCGTTGCCGACAAAGCGGTGGGTAATGCCCAGCGCGGGCGCCAGATACTGGCGGAAGATCTTCAGATCGATTTCGGTGTAACAGTCGTCGGCCACGCCCTGATCCTTGATGAAGTAACAGGGGAAGGTGGCGCGCGAGATCACGTACTGCGAGCCTTCGTGTACCGTGAGGTTGGGAATATCGGCGGTGCCGGCCAGCACCAGCCGGCGCCGGTCTTCATAGCTGAAGCGCGAGGTGTTTTCCTTCACCAGAAACAGGTGCAGCCAGTCGCAACGTTTGGCCGCCTGACGCACCAGATACTGATGCCCGCGGGTGAAGGGGTTGGCGTTCATCACGATGCTGCCGATGGTATCGCCCGGCCGACGTTGGCTCGTCAGTTGGGCGGCGTAGCGCTTCAGGCGACACGGGCTGTTTTCCATCAGCACCACGATGCCCGGCACGGTGGCGATCGGGTAGAAACCGCACTGGCGGAACAGCGGCTCGTTCTGCACCTTGGTGTAGATAAACAGCTGAGTGTGATGGCGCTCGTAGGCCAGGTTCACCAGCTCGGTCGCCAGCGCCAGCGCCAACCCTTCGCCGCGCATCAGCGGACTGATGGCGACGCATTTGATAATATTGTCGGCGATACCGCCGCAGGCGACCAATTTGTCGTGCTGGGTAACGGTAATAAATATTTCAACCGTGGTGTCGATATTCAGATCGTTACTGCGCAAGAAGGCGCTTATTTCCGAAATCGCTTTATGATCCGATCGCTTTACCCGATTAAATACGGCATCGCCTAACATAACACGCTCTCTGGGTTAACTGGCACACAACAAGTTAAATACAAAAAGGCATTTTAATTAACATCAATGACGGCAATTAAAACCTTAAAAACCATGAAGATAAACGCCGTTTCGCGTTCGATAAATCAATGGTAAACAGAAAAAAAACGCCAATTATTGACCTATTTCACAAACCGTTCCCGGTTAATAAGTTATTTAATGTTCTTTATTTGCTTAATTAATCTTATGGTGTTTATTATTGAGATAATCTTTATTTAGCGCCGCAATTTACTTACATTCATTTAGCATCTTGATTGCAATAGTAGGTTTCATTATGGAATGGCTGAACATCCTGATCGTTGAAGACGAAACGCCGCTGGCGGAGATGCACGCGGAGTTTATCCGCCAGAACGGCGGCTGCCGCCAGATTTGGCTGGCCGGCACCCTGGCGCAGGCGCGCACCATGACCGAGCGCTTCAAGCCGGACCTGATCCTGCTGGACAACTTTCTGCCCGACGGCCAGGGCATCACCCTGCTGCGCGAACTGACGCTGAGCGGGTATCGCGGCGGCATCGTGTTCATCACCGCCGCCAGCGACATGGCCACCGTGGCCGAGGCGTTGCGCTACGGCGTGTTCGACTACCTGATCAAACCGCTGGCCTATGACCGGCTGAGCCAGACATTGCAGCGCTTCAGCCAGCGCCGCGAAGCGTTGAAGGACAAAGCGCGCCTCAACCAGCGCCGCATCGACGAGATGTTCAACACCTATGCCCGCGGCGAACAGCAGGCGGCGCTGCCCGCCGGCATCGACGAGCTGACGCTGGGCAAGATCCGCGCGCTGTTCGCCGAACCCGCCGCGCGCCACACCGCTGAAAGCGTTGCGCAAAAAATGGGGCTCAGCCGCACCACCGCGCGCCGTTATCTGGAGTTTTGCACCGCCGCACAGCAGCTGCGCGCCGAGATCATTTACGGCAAGGTCGGCCGCCCACAGCGGATCTACCGCGCCGGCGAACCGCATTAATGGTTATTTGATCGCCCTTGCAAGGTTGCGTGTAACCGCTTTACTTTTTATGCGCCGGTCAGCATCTTGGTGAGCATCACCTAGCCGACTGGACGATCGCCGATGCCTGCTGCGCCCCATGCTTCCCTGACCGAAATCCTCGCCCGCCGTGACTGGCAAAACCCGGCCTGCACCCACTACAGCCGACTGGACGCTCACCCGCCGTTCGCCAGCTGGCGCACGGTGGAAGACGCGCGCGATGACGCCCCCAGCGCCAGCCGCCGGTCGCTGAACGGCGAGTGGCGCTTCAGCTATTTCCCGCGCCCAGAGGCGGCGCCGGAGAGCTGGCTGCAGCAGGATCTGCCGGACGCCGCCCCGCTGGCGGTGCCGAGCAACTGGCAGCTCGCCGGCTACGACGCGCCGATTTACACCAACGTGCGCTACCCGTTCCCGGTCGATCCGCCGCGCGTGCCGGAAGACAATCCGACCGGCTGCTATTCACGCACCTTCAACGTCGATCCGGCCTGGCTGGCCGCCGGCCAGACGCGCGTCATCTTCGACGGCGTCAACTCGGCGTTCTATTTATGGTGCAACGGCCACTGGGTCGGCTATTCGCAGGACAGCCGCCTGCCGGCGGAGTTCGATCTCGGCCCGTGGCTGCAGCCGGGTGAAAATCGGCTGGCGGTGATGGTGCTGCGCTGGTGCGACGGCAGCTATCTGGAAGATCAGGACATGTGGCGCATGAGCGGCATCTTCCGCGACGTCAGCCTGCTGCACAAACCCGCCGCGCACCTGAGCGATGTGCGCATCACCACCCCGCTGCATGACGGCTTTACCCGCGGCGAACTGGTGGTGACGGCGCGCGCCAGCCGGCCCGGCCCGCTGCTGGTGCAGGTTCAGCTGTGGCGCGATGGCGCGCGGGTGGCCGAGCGCACCCAGCCGCTCGGCAGCGAGATCGTGGACGAGCGCGGCGCCTATGACGATCGCGCCACGCTGCGCCTGCCGGTGGAACGCCCGGCGCTGTGGAGCGCCGAAACGCCCGCGCTGTATCGCGCCACCGTCGCCCTGCTCTCGCCCGAGGGGGAGATTATCGAGGTGGAGGCCTATGACGTCGGCTTCCGTCAGGTAGAAATCAGCGGCGGGTTGCTGAAGCTCAACGGACAGCCGCTGCTGATCCGCGGCGTTAACCGCCACGAGCATCATCCGCGCCACGGCCAGGTGATGGACGAGGCGACGATGCGCCACGACATCCTGCTGATGAAGCAGCACAACTTCAACGCGGTGCGCTGCTCGCATTACCCCAATCACCCGCTGTGGTACCGGCTGTGCGACCGTTACGGGCTGTACGTGGTGGACGAAGCCAATATCGAGACCCACGGCATGCAGCCGATGAACCGGTTGGCTGACGATCCGCTGTGGCTGCCGGCGATGAGCGAGCGCGTCACCCGCATGGTGCAACGCGATCGCAACCACCCTTGCATCATTATCTGGTCGCTGGGCAACGAGTCCGGCCACGGCGTAAACCACGACGCGCTGTACCGCTGGGTGAAAAGCCAGGATCCGACCCGCCCGGTGCAATATGAAGGCGGCGGCGCCGACACCGCCGCTACCGACATCATCTGCCCGATGTATGCGCGAGTGGATCAGGATCAGCCGTTCCCGGCGGTGCCCAAATGGGCGATCGGCAAGTGGATCGGCCTGCCGGAGGAACAGCGCCCGCTGATCCTGTGCGAATACGCCCATGCGATGGGCAACAGCTTCGGCGGCTTTGAGCGCTACTGGCGCGCGTTCCACCACTATCCACGCCTGCAGGGCGGCTTTGTCTGGGACTGGGTCGATCAGGCGCTGATCAAACGCGACGAGCGCGGCGAAGAGTTCTGGGCCTACGGCGGCGACTTCGGCGACTCCCCTAACGATCGCCAGTTCTGCCTGAACGGGCTGGTGTTCGCGGATCGTACCCCACACCCGGCACTGTTCGAAGCGCAGCGGGCCCAGCAGCTGTTCCGCTTCGCCTTCGACGCCGCCTCGCTGACGCTGACCGTCACCAGCGATTACCTGTTCCGCCACACCGACAACGAACAGCTCAACTGGCGGCTGGAGCTGGACGGCGTGGAGCGCGCCAGCGGCAGCTTCGATCTGGCGCTGCCGCCTCAGGGCAGCACTCGCTTCACCCTGCTCGACCGGCTGCCGATGCTGCATCAGTCCGGCGAGCTGTGGCTGAACGTGGAGGTGGTGCAGCCGCAGGCCACCGACTGGTCCGAAGCGCACCACCGCTGCGCCTGGGATCAGTGGCGGGTGCCGCGCGCGCTGCATCCCGCGCCGCCGCCGGCGCAGGGCGTGCCGCCCACGCTGACTGAAGACGATCAGGGGCTGACGCTCACCCACGGCGACCAGCGCTGGCGCTTCGAGCGCAGCAGCGGCCACCTGACGCAGTGGTGGCAGAATGAACAGCCGCAGCTGCTGACGCCGCTGCGCGACGGCTTTGCGCGCGCGCCGATCGATAACGACATCGGCGTCAGCGAGGCGAACCATATCGATCCCAACGCCTGGGTCGAACGCTGGAAGCTGGCAGGCCTGTACCGGCTGGAAGAGCGCTGCACGCGGCTGCAGGCGGATGCGCTGCGAAACGGCGTGCGGGTGGTGAGCGAACACCAGTTCGGCGTGGACGGGGAGATTTTGCTGATCAGCCGCAAACAGTGGCTGTTCGACGCGCTGGGCGCGGTGAGCGTGAACGTGGAGGTCGAGGTGGCCGACGCCCTGCCGCCGCCGGCGCGCATCGGCCTGCACTGCCAACTGGCGACGGTGCAGCCGCAGGCGGAATGGCTGGGCCTGGGCCCGCACGAAAACTACCCGGATCGCCGCCTGGCCGCGCAGCACGGGCGCTGGCGCCTGCCGCTGGCGGACCTGCATACACCGTATATTTTCCCCGGCGAGAACGGCCTGCGCTGTGACACCCGCAGCCTGCGCTACGGCGGCTGGCGCATCGACGGCCGCTTCCACTTCTCGCTCAGCCGTTACGGCCTGCAACAGCTGATGGCCTGCAGCCACCAGCATCTGCTGCAGCCAGAAGCAGGCACCTGGCTGCACCTGGACGGCTTCCACATGGGAGTGGGCGGCGACGACTCCTGGAGCCCGAGCGTGCACCGGGATTACCTGCTCACCGCCGGCGTTTACCGCTATCAGCTGCGCCTGCAGCGAGCGCCAGAGGGCTAAATCTGCCAAAAAACTCAACGGGTTGCGCATTCTGTAAGCAAACAGTCACAGAATGTGTAATCCGCCTTTGACATGCCGACGGCGCCTCGCTATTATTCGCCCCGTTCAAACGATTCCTCTGTAGTTCAGTCGGTAGAACGGCGGACTGTTAATCCGTATGTCACTGGTTCGAGTCCAGTCAGAGGAGCCATATTTAGAGAAGCCCGCTTAAGGAAACTTAAGCGGGCTTTTTGCTGTCGGGCGGTCATAATCGGTGATCCCTACGCCCTCCCTACCCGACACCGTTCAGCCATCCGTTGAACGGGTCAGTTTCTCCCATTGTGCAATTTCCTGACCTAACGCCTCGAGCTTTTGCCGCACCAAACTTAATGCGTCACTGCCTAACAACAGATGCGTGGGTGGGGTCTGGCTCTCGATCAATGCCAGTATGGCGTGAGCCGCCTTCACAGGATCGCCGAGTTGCTTGCCGCTTTTTTCCTGGCGCGCCTGACGAACAGGTTCAAATAACGCGTCATAGTCCGGGAGACGGCGAGGGCTGCGTACCATTGAACGCCCGGCCCAGTCCGTTCGAAACGAACCGGGCGCCACTGCGGTCACGCGTATGTTGAACGGGGTAAGCTCCTGACTTAACGCTTCTGATATCCCTTCCAGTGCAAATTTGCTGCCGCAGTAATAGCTGATACCGGGCAAGGTAATGAAACTGCCCATTGAGGTGATATTGATAATGTGGCCGCGACGGCGCTGGCGCATGCCCGGCAGCGCGGCTTTGATCATCGCCACCGCGCCAAACACATTGACGTCAAACTGGCGGCGCAGCTCTGCGAGCGGAGATTCTTCCAGAATGCCTTCATGACCGTAACCGGCATTGTTCACCAGCACATCTATCGGACCGACGGCGGACTCAATCTCTCCAACCACCTCATCAATACGCTCAACGTCCGTGACATCAAGCAGATAGCCAAAAGCCCGCTGCGTATCGAGCGCGCCGAAAGCCTGTAGCGCTTCGCTGTTGCGCACCGTCCCTATAACCCGATGCCCCACGGCGAGGGCTTCCCGCGCCAGCGCCTGACCAAAGCCACTGCTGACGCCGGTAATTAAAATCGTTTTTGCAGATGCCATAAAAAGAACTCCCATGAACCATGAAGGTTGCATGGTATTCTCTGCTCTGCCGCATTTTTAGGCCGTATCTTCTCTTTTTCTTGCCTGATTTTATGAGGTGGTGGGATGTCCGACATGATTGCCCTGATGAATAGACTTGCGGTGCAAGAGGGATACAACCTCACTGCCCTACCTGATGTGCGAATTTTGCGTTCCGATCGCCCGCTTGCCAGAACGCCGGTGCTGTACGATCCGGGGATCGTGATTGTCTGCCAGGGCAGCAAACGCGGTTATTTCGGTCAACAGACCTATTTATATGATGAGCAGCACTACCTGGCGGTTTCGGTGCCAGTGCCGTTTGTGATGGAAACCGACGCGTCGGCAGCGCATCCGCTGCTGGCGATTTACATGCATCTGGATTTTCAGCTTGCCGCGGAACTGATGTTGCAGATTGAACAACATGGCGCCCCGCATCCTCCCGCCGCGCCGCAAAGCATGATGTCGAGCCCCATGGACGACACGGTAAAAATGGCCGTACTTCGCTTACTTGACGTCCTGGCCAACCCGCTTGAGGCGGCGATCCTCGGTCCGGCGCGGGTACGAGAGCTCTATTTCCGCGTGCTGACAGGCGCTCAGGGCAACGCGATGCGTGCCGCGCTAGCCTTACAGGGCCAGTTTGGCAAAATCGGTAAAGCGTTGCAGCACATCCACGCCACTTACGCGGAGCCGTTAACGCTGGCGCAACTGGCGATGCTGGCCGGCATGAGCGTGCCGACCTTTCATAGCCATTTCAAAGCGATAACGCAGATGCCGCCGATGCAGTATGTGAAATCGGTACGCCTGCACCAGGCACGGATGCTGATGGTGCGCCAACAAATCACCGCCGCCGCCGCGAGTTACGCCGTTGGCTATGAAAGCCCATCGCAATTTAATCGCGAATTCAAGCGTCTGTTTGGCCTGCCACCGGCGGAGGAGATAAAACGCATGCAGCGTCACTTCGCCATTCCGCCCGCGCAGCCTGCGTCGGTATTTGTTTCATCGCACTGAGGCTGATTTGGTCTGGCGAAACGATAGTTCGCTTCTGGCGCAGGGCAGACGAAGGTCTGCTATGAGCGAAGAGCGGACTTATCCGTACAAGGCTTACCATCCAGAAATGGAAGTTCCCCCAAACGGAAAACACTCGCAAACCTTCTAGACAACCTTTTCCCGAGCATTTAGCCTGAATTAAAATTTTAATATCTGTCAGGCTAGTTCATTATGAAAAATGATATCAGAACCCTCGACCTTAACCTTCTTAAGGCCCTTGATGCATTACTGGATGAGGGAAGCGTGACTCGGGCTGCACAGCGCCTCTCCCTGACGCAGCCTGCCGTCAGTGGTATGCTTATTCGCTTGCGTGATTACTTTGACGATCCACTCTTTGTTCGCACCAGCCACGGTATGGTCCCCACAATGCGGGCCAACGAACTTTCTACGCCGGTAAAACAAATCCTCACCGATATCGCTATCCTGCTGAAACCAAAGAAATTTGATCCGGTGACGGTGGAACTGACTTATACCATCGTCGCAACGGACTATGCACTTAAGGCTGTTGTCGTTCCGTTGATGGCTGAGCTAAAACAACGTGCACCGAATATTAAAATCGCCGTGCGGCCCGTGGACAATGAGCGAATGTATCAGCAGTTGTCTCGGGGTGAAGTTGATCTGGCTTTGATAACACCGCAAACAACCCCCGAAGACCTGCATGGAAGAGCGCTCTATGAAGAAGATTATGTCTGCGTAGCACGACGTCATCATCCTCTGGCAGCGAGTTCAGAAATGACGCTCGAACAATTTTGCAAACAGGAACATATTCTGGTGTCATCAGAAGGTAACTTCACCGGTGTTACAGATGAAGCACTGGCTAAGCTCAGTCTGACACGACGAGTAGGCATGTCAGTTAATAGTTTTCAGGTGATACCTGATATATTGCAAGTGACTGATATGATTGCAGTTGTACCTCACCGCATGGTCTTGACTAACAACGATCTCATCATTCTCCCTTTGCCCCTGAAAGTACCCGGCTTTACCAAGAGCATGGCCTGGCATGAGCGAACCCATCGTGACCCAAGTCATCAGTGGATTCGTGCTTTATGCGCAGAAGTAAGCCAACATCCCGCGCCCTGATATAATTTATTTTATTAAGAATATAAGTAATGACAATTCGCCTTATAACTCCATTGCACCAATAATCACTGTCATCACGTTACTGCCGTAATGACACACGCAGTACACTCAACTATAGCAATTGGAGAAATTTATGAACGCGATTAACTGGCCTGAAGGCTTTATTCCGGGTTTTACCGATAACTTTGTTTCTAATGAAATGATCATCTCAGGTCTGAACGTCAATGATGTCTGGCCGCTCCTGAGTCAGCCATTGCTATGGCCGGAATACTATAAAAATTCCGCCGATGTGCGCTTTTATGACAACAAAGGTCCAGAATTGGAAAATGGGGTTCGCTTCTACTTCAGCACGTTTGGTTTCCCAGTTGAAGCTCAGGTTGTGGAGTTTGTTCCACCTGCTGAAGGTAAACCTGCTCGCCTGGCATGGCACGGATGGGCCGGTGAAAAAGATACCGCTCAACGACTCGATGTCCATCATGCGTGGCTACTGGAGGATCTTTCCGGTCACAGGGTCCGTATCCTAACGCAGGAAACACAGAACGGAGTCCCGGCAAAAGATCTGGCAAATACCCGCCCGAACCCAATGCTTAATGGTCATCAGGAATGGCTTGACGGCCTGATTCGAGCAGCAAAGAAATAATAAACCGCTTTCCACAGTCATATCACTGAGGCTGCACTTCCCCGCAGCCTCAAGAATATTTGCCCGTTTGCTATTGCACTTGATTACAGGTAAATCATGTAACCCCCGCAAGTGACACCGTGCGGCCATATCTGTAATGTCCGCTCCTGGCACAAAACTGCCCCGGCGGATCACCTACTCAACAATCTCCACAAACACCTAAAGACCCGCCTCGCCCTCCAGGCAGGCCTTTAACCTTCAGCCATTTCTCAGCCCCCATCCCGCTCCGCAACCCGCGCCATCAATGCCCCCAGCAACGCCAGGTCGACCAGCAACGCCAGCGCGAAACAGGCTCCCTTTATCCCCGGTGCGGCATAGGTTTGCACCAGCGAAGCGGCAATCACTACGGCCACGATAGTCACCACCGTCGTCAGCCTGCACGCCACGGCGAACGCCGCTTTCTCCCCCACTGCCGTGCGGTAGGCGACGCCCTGCCCCAGGCCGCCGAGGGCGATGCCCAGCAGCAGGGCCGGCCAATCATGGCCGCCGAACAGCATCAGCAGCGTCAATAGCCACCCCACCGCTGCCAGTAAAAAGCCGTAGCGAAGAATCGCCAGCGCAGGCCGGTTCCGCAGCGGCCGTAGACGGGCCAGTGCGGCGCCGCCGAGAAACGCCAGCGCCAATGCCGTTAGCAGCATCAGGGTCGCGCCGATGCCCAGCAGATTTTCGGTCTTCAGCAGCAAGGCGCCCGCCGCGGCCGGCACGCTGAGCGCCAGGGCGCTCGCCGCCGCTCCCGTGTGTGCCATGGCGCCCAGGGCACCGTTGTTGATATAAAGGCTCATCGTTCACTCCCGACATGATGGAAATGATGAAATAAATTCATTTCCCTGTTCACATGTCAGTAGCCTATCTCTTGTATAATCGCTCAGACAAACTCATAGTTTTCAGCCTTGGATGAGAATAATTCAGCCATGAGAAAAACCCGTTTGCCGCCGCTGGGCGCGCTGCGCGCCTTCCACGCCGTGGCAGGCTGCCGCAGCTTTAAACATGCCGCCGAAGCGCTGGGCGTCAGCGCGACGGCAGTCAGCCACCAGATCAAGCTGCTGGAGTCGGTGCTGGAATGCCGGGTGTGCGAGCGCAGCGCGCAGGGCGTCAGCCTGACCGAGACCGGCGAGATCCTGTATGCCGGCACCCAGCGCGCCTTCGCCGCGCTGGAGCAGTCCGTCGCCCAAATCACCCGCGCCCAGCAGCCGCCGGCGCTGACCGTCACCACCACCTCCAATTTTCTCACCCACTGGCTGGTGCCGCGCCTGGCCGATTTCAAGGTGGAGTTTCCCGCCATCGATCTGCGCCTGCACACCAGCGTCGAGCGGGTCGATCTCAGCCAGCGCACCGTGGACGTCGCCATCCGCTACCGCGAAACACCGGAAAGCGATCTGCACTGCACCCTGCTGCATGAGGATCGTTTTATCGTGGTGGCCAGCCCGGCCCTGGCGCTGGAGCGCATCGAGGATTTGCAGCGGGTAACGCTGTTTCACGTGGAACATCGGCAGGTGCCCGCCGATGCGCCGACCTGGGAAAACTGGCGGCGGCGCTACGGGCCGGAAGGGTTGAACGTGGAAGCCGGGCTGACCTTCAGCGACGAAACCCATGCGCTGCAGGCGGCGGTGGCCGGCCAGGGGGTGGTGATCGCCAGCCGGCTGCTGGCACGCGATTTGTTGCAGCGCGGCGTGTTGGCCGCGCCGTTCGAGATGGCGTTACCCGGCGCCAACTACTATCTGATGGCCACCGAAGAAACTGCGCAGCGCCCCGATATCATTGCGCTACGCGAGTGGTTGCTGCGGCAAATGGCGGCGGGCTAACGGCTCTCGGGGGCGATCTCCCCCAGGCGGATCGCCACGCTGATCGCCTGCGCGGTGGTGGCGGCGCCAAGGCGTTGGCGAATGCGGCGCAGGTGGTTTTCCACCGTGCGTTCAGACAGGCCGAGCATCGCGGCGATATCCGCCTGCCGCCGGCCAATGGCGGTCCAGCTAAGCACCTCGCGCTCGCGCGCCGACAGCCGGCTCCCCCCCTCACCGGCTGCCGGTTCGAACAGCCGCCGCGCCGCCAGAAAGGCCGCCGAACCCACGAGCGACAGCGCCAGCCGCACCGGCGGCGAGGTGTCGATGCGCTCGCCCCCCAGGCTGACGGCGCCCTCCAGGCCGGCGGGGCCGAACACCGGGATCTGCACGCCGTGCAGACCGGCGCCGCGCGGCGTGCGCACAATCCGGTAACGCTCGCCCTGCCGCGCCCGGGTCTTGGTCCAGAAGAACGGCTCGCTGGCCCGCAGCATGTGCCGGGTCACCGGGCAGTGCCGCACGTAGGTCAGCGCATCGACCGCCTCCCCCTCGCCGAACCAGTCGCCTTCGACCCAATAGATATGCTCGATCCCCGCTTCCGCCATGGCGGAAGCGGAAAACAGCACAAAGCGATCGAAACCGAACGGCGCGGCGAAGGCGCGAACCCGCCCCTGAATGGCGGACAGGGTTCGCTCGTGGTCCATCGCCAGCGCCGTCTGGAAAGCGCGCTGCGCGATCTCGTCGCTCATCGCGTGGCGACGTCGGCCAGCAGCGTCTCTGCCGCCAGTTTGCCGAGGTTGTTGGAAGCCAGCGGGCTGTCGCCGGTCAGCAGGCGCCGATCTTTATGCACCTTGCCGGTGATGTCGGCGTTGACGATCTTCACGCCCCGCTCGCGCAGGCGTTCACCCACCAGCCAGGGCATCGGGCCGGGGATATAGCCGATATCGATGTTGGCGCCGGTATCGAGCGAGTCCGGGAACACGCACATCTCATAGCCGCGATACAGGAAATCCTCTTTGTTCTCGCCGATGCCCGCCGCCAGCAAACCGGCCGGCCCGTGGCACAGCGAAATCACGTAGCGATCGTTGTCATGCGCCCAGTGCAGGGTCTTTTTCACCTCTTCGCTGAACGGGATATCATTGAGCACGCCGTGGCCGCCGGGAATGAAAACGCCGAGGTAGTTGCCGCCATCCAGATCCTTCACCACTTCCGTCAACTTTTTCGGCTGCTTGAGCTGGCTGCGGTACTTCTCGTAGGTGGCCTTGACCGCTGGGTCTTCATGCGGGAACGCCCACATCTCCAGCTTCACCGGATCGCCGGACGGCGTGGCGATGTCGATCTCGAAACCGGCCAGATCCAGGTGATACATCGGCAACAGCATCTCGACCGGGTGGTTGCCGGTAGAGAAGAACTTGCCGTTTTGCATCAGCAGGTAGCGCTCCTGCGAGGCGATCATCAGCACCTTCCACTTGCCGCCGCGATAGGCGTTCGGGTAGCTGGCGCCCGTGAAGTCGGTTTTGGACGAGGTGTACTGGCTGAGGGAGTAAGGCGATGGGAAGAACGCGTTGTCTTCCGCCACATCCGGGGTGGGATTACGATCGTTGGACACTGAATCAGTCATGATTATCTCCATATTCACCGTTGCATTTCTCTTTCAGCTTAAATAACCGCCAGCGGGGCCGCAATGAGGGATATCCCTCAATCACCCTCGCGCTGGCGGCGCTCAAGCATGATGCCGTAGCGCGACAATGAACGTTTCTTCGCTGACGCCGGCATATTCATACCGGCACTTTCTCACCGGCACCTGGAAATAACGCTCCAGGATGTCCTCTTGCAGCAAGGCGTTTTTATCGCCAAACATGCACTGTCGCTTATTCATCAGCAGGCACTTGTCAGAGATACGATCGGCATAATGCAGAAAATGCGTATTCAGCACGATCGTCATCTGCCGCTCTTTGGCGAGGCGCCAGAGCATCTCGATCATTTTAGCCTGATTGTAAAAATCCAGGTTCGATTCCGGTTCGTCGAGGATCATGACGTCGGGATCCGCCGCCAGCGCCTTGGCGAAATAACACATCTGCAGTTCCCCGCCGCTGATCTGGTTGATATTTTTCTGCGCCAGCGGCGCGATCTCCAGCGCATGCAACACCGCCTGCGCCTTGGCGACATCTTGCCGCCGCGGCCTGGCGAACCACCCCGCCTGGCGGGCACAGCCGAAAGTGACAAAATCGAGTACCCCATAAGCGAAATGCGGCGTTTTCGCCTGCGGCACATAGGCCAACCGGGCGGGCCGATTGTCGACCAGGCCGATCTTGCACCCGCCAGACAGGGGCCGGCACAGGCCCGCGATGTGTCTCAGCAACGTGGTTTTACCGGCGCCGTTCGGCCCGAGCACGCTGAGGATCTCGCCCCGCGCCAGATGAAAACTGACGTTGTCGAGAAGGGGTTCTCGCCCCTTGAAACCCAGGGTCAACTGGTTAACTGTGATCATGTTTGCTGCTCGTAATAAAAAGGAGAGCGAAAAGCGGCGCGCCGATCAGCGCGGTCAGGATGCCGATCGGGATTTCAGCATAGGTGGCCCCTCTGGCGATATTGTCGATCACCAGCAAAAACAGCGCCCCGCTCAGCGCCGAAGCGGGGATCAGGCGGCCGTGGTTATACCCCAACACGCTTCTCACCAAATGCGGGATCACCAAGCCGACCCACCCCACCACGCCGGCCAAGCTCACCGAGGCGGAAACCAGCAGAGAGGCGGCGATCAGCAACAGGATCTTCAGCCGAGGCGGATTCAGGCCGGCGATGCGCGCCTCGTCGTCCCCAAGAGAGAGAATGTTCATATTCCACCTGAGCCGGTAGATAGTCAGGTAACACGCCGCAAACAGCGGGATCAGCCAATAAACCTGCGCTTTCGCTACCGAAGCGAAACTGCCCATCAGCCAGAAGACGATCGCCGGCAAGGTATCCTGCGGATCGGCGACATATTTTATGACCGAGACAAACGCGATAAACAGCGATGCGATAATCATGCCGGACAAAATCGTGGTGAGTGCATCCTGCCGGCGTTTGAGGCGGCAGATGCCCAGCACCAGCAGCAAGCTCACCACGCCGAAAAGAAACGACAGCAGGGAACTCAGGGCAAAAGGCAAACTCAACAAAATGCCCAGCGCAGCGCCAAAAGCGGAGGCGGAAGAGGTGCCCAGCACGTCCGGGCTGGCCAGCGCGTTTTTCAGCACCGCCTGAAAGGTCGCGCCGGCAACCGCCAACCCGCCGCCCACCAGCATCACCGCCACCACCCGCGGCGCGCGCAGGTTAAAAATCACCGAATAGCGGGCCTGGTTTTCCCCCGGCATGTTCCCCCGCCATAAAATCTGCACCACGTCATGGGCCGACAAGGCATAGCGGCCGGCAAACAGTGATGCGAAGGCGACCACACAAAGCGAAATAAACAATCCCGCCATGATCGCCACATATTTTCCTCTGCCCGGCATCCCCAAGCTCCTCCAACGAACTCACGCTATTCAACCGTGGCACTAGCGCTGTGCCAGCACCTCATCCAGCAACCGGTCCGGGATCGCATAAGAGAACATCGTCTGATAATAGCGGCGCGTCTCCTGCCGCAGCGTTTTGTCGCTAATGTCTTCAGGGGCATACCGGTTGATCATAAACAGCGGCAGCAGTGACGTTTCCGCCGACAGGCCCCCCCAGTTGTGAATGCCCACCGGCGTCGAGAAAACCTTGCCGTTTTTCACCGCCCTGAGCGTCTCCCACGCCTGGCCGGGGATCCCCCCGTGCAGCAGCGCTTTGGCGCTGCCGAACACCACGAAAATCACATCAGGATCCCAGGCCATGATTTGCTCCATCGAAACGTTGATGTACCTGCCGGCATCCCCTTTCACCGGCAAATCCCCAGCGACGTTGTCCATGCCGGCCATTTTCAGATAGGTGTCGCCGTAGGTGTGCGGGCCGCTCACCTTCAGCTGCCTGCCGTCGCTTTCTTCCAGATATAACGCCCTGACGTGCTGCGCGCGGATGGCGGCGGCATAGGGGCGGATCTGCTTCAGGGTCTTTTCCCAGGCGTCTTTGAATTTATGCGTACGCGGCAGGCCGAGGGTGTCGGCGAAGGTATTTTCCCAATACACCTGGGTGACCATCGGCTGGTATTTGGTCTTCCCGCCGGCGTCCAGATCGACCGTCATCACGCCCGCCCTTTCCAGCCGATCGTCCTGGCTTTTGCCGTAGTAATAAATGATGTCGGGCCGCAGATTCATTAACGACTCCATGTTGACCCGATAGTCTTTATTGATGAAATCGGACGTGATCCTGCCGATATCCGGCTTCATGTCCTTCAACACATGCCTATCGGCATGCATGAACGCCCAGGGCCCCACGCCGACGACGTGCCGATAGGCCGCCTCGTTCGCCAGGATCACGCCGAAGGGGCAGTTGCCGGTGATGACGATCCGCGGGTAGCTGCCGGGCAGCGTTTGCGTCGCCGCGCTTTGCAACGGCTCGGCCGCCGCCGGCAGACTGGCGCCGGCGCAAGGCACCGTCGGCAAGGCAAATAGGGCCAGCAGCGCGGTGGCGATAAATTTCACTGTTACGCACATGGTGCCTCCTGCGCGCACGCTCGGCGGCGCGCGTCGATGGGCTGTATTAGGCCGACGCGGCGATGCCTGCTGCCATAATGGTTATCCCGGCCACAAAGACGATTGCCGTGGTGGCTACCGCGCCGCCGCCAACCAACGCGGCGGTTTTTCCCGTGGAAAGGTCTTTTCGTTGCAGGAAAGAAAGCTCTGCCAGGGGAATGATTTTTCCGCTGTCGGCGACGATGTCTTTAGGTTCCACCTTCGCCACCTTCAGCTCGCCGCCGCTGCCGTCCTTCAGGCCATATTTCAACTGGTCGCCGACATAGACCGGCGGCTGCAGCAGGTAATACGGGCTATTGAGCCCCGCCTCTTTTTGTTGCAACGCCACGTCGTGGTAGGTCGTGCAACCGGCAAGGGAAAACGCCGCCATCCCGATAACCAACGGCACTAATGGGATAAATCGCATGGGAAACCTCGTGCTTCTATTTGCTGGTTTTTAACGTAACGGCGGACTTGAAGCGCATATAGCTCACGACCAGAGAAAGGAACGAGAATGCCGCCCCCGCCATTAAACTGATATTCGTCGCTTGCGCGCCGCGCATATTGCAGAAAATCGCCACTAACGCCGAACCGACGATTTGCCCGATCAACCGGGAGCTGCCCAACAGGCCGCTGGCGATGCTGCTGTTTTCGTGCGAGACCGAGGTCATGATCAGCAGGTTGTTCGGTGATTGAAACAGGCCGAAACCGATGCCGCACAGCGCCACGCGCCATACGATCGCCCCATTCGACGGATCGCTCGGCAAATTGGCCATCAGCAGCATGCCGGCCAACAAGCAGGCGAGGCCTGACAGGGCGACGAGATTGGGATCGTATTTCTTGGCCAAATCGCCGGAAATTAGCGAAGACGCCATGGTGGCCAGCGGCCAGGCGGTCAGCAGCAGACCGATGTCCACCACGTTTCTTTGCAGGACATTGTGGAAATAGAAAGGCAGCGATACAAAAGCCAAAAGCTGGGTGCTGTAAGACAGCATCGACATCAGCAAAGACAATGACAGCGTCGGGTTATGCAGCATCGCGATCGGGATCAGCGCGGCGTTGGCCTTTCTTTTCTGATTGATGTACAGCCACCCGGCCAGCCCGGCGAATACCGCAAAGCTGAGCGCCGCCGCCGGCAGATGGTGGGTGGTCATGCTCATCGTGCTGAGCGAGAAAGCGATAAACAGCACAAACACCAACAGAGCCCCCCCGCTGTCGAATCCAACGCTGCGCCGCTCGCGGGGGGCCAGGAAGATCAGGCTCAGCAGCAGCGACAGGCAGGCGATGGGAACATTGATGGTAAACAGCCAGTTCCAGCTCGTCTGAGAAAGTATCGCCGAGGCGATGGACGGCCCGGCGGCGGCGGAAACCGACACCACCATCACATTGATCCCCAGGCCGCGCCCCAGCAGCCTTTCCGGGTATATCTCCTTGATCAGCGCCGCATTGACGCTGAGCACCGCCGCCGCACCGAAGCCCTGTATCACCCTGAATGCCGTCAGCATCGACAGCGTCGTGGACAGCGCGCAGCCCAAGGATGAAAAAGCGAACAGCACCACCCCGGCTATAAAGATCTTTTTATTGCCCACCGCGCGGCCCAGCGCCGCGAAGGGCATCAAAGAGGCGACAACAGCAAACTGGTAGGCATTAATAATCATGATGGAGGCCGATTCGGAAACGCCGAAATCTTTGGCGATCACCGGCAATGCCACGTTGGCGATGGTACTGTCGAGCATGGCGATGACCGTGCTTAACGAGACCGCGAGAACGGCGAATATATTTAGTGTCTCTTTTTCCTGGTGTTTAAAAGTCATGTTAACGCTCCAAAAACGTGAGTAGCTTCATGCCGGCGGCAAAGACCCCGCTTTTTATCCGTTTTAATGTTTACGTTATAACATATCAATTAAAGAGGAGAATAAATCTCATTTGAAATATTAGATTAAATAGTGTGTCAAAATAAGAATTAACAAATGCAAAACAAATTTATATCAATATAAACACTCAATAAACAAAATAAATTCAGTATAAAAAACCAGTGAATTTAAGGAATGACATTAAAAGTAACAGCCGCTAACAGACAACCCCGCCGGCGCGTGAAATTGTTATGTTATAACAAAAACACCCTTTCCTTTTATGCTGGTTAACCTTATGGCTAAGACGGACCTTTTGAACACCCGGTTATCTCGCCGCAGAATGATGTTGGCAGGGTTGGCGGCCCTGGCGCTGAACGGCGCCGTTTCCCCGCTGGCTCACGCCCACGGCCTGCCACGTCCCAAAAAGCAGAACGGCCCTCAGGGGGCGCGAAAAAGATTCCTGGTCATGTTGGATCCCGGTCATGGCGGCATCGACTCCGGCGCCATTGGCCACACCGGTTCGCTGGAAAAACATGTCGTTCTGGAGATCGCCAGAAATGTGCGTGCACAGCTTGATCGACACGGCATCGATGCCCGCCTGACGCGCGACAGCGACGTTTTTATTCCGCTGTACGATCGGGTGGAGATCGCGCACCGGCATGGCGCCGATCTTTTCATGTCCATCCACGCCGACGGCTTTACCTGCCCCAGTGCCTGCGGCGCGTCGGTTTTTGCGCTTTCCAATAAAGGCGCCAGCAGCGCGATGGCGAAATACTTATCGAACAGTGAAAACGCGGCGGACGATCTCGCCGGCCCCAACGTCATCAAGAAAGATCGCTATTTGCAGAAGATACTGTTTGATTTGGAGCAGACGGAAACAATCAAAGAGAGCCTGGCGCTGGGCTCGCACCTGATTCAGCATATTGCGCCCATCCATCATTTGCATGCCAAAAATACCGAACAGGCGGCCTTCGTGGTCTTAAAGTCCCCGTATATTCCTTCCGTCTTGGTGGAAACCTCTTTCATCACCAACCCTGAGGAAGAAAGGCTGCTCGGCACCCCCGCCTTCCGAAATAAAATTGCCACGGCGATCGCTCAGGGGATCGTCAGTTACTTTAAACGCGAAACGCACGCTTAAGCTTCGCCGGGGCGGCAAGCACACGGGTTTGCCGCGCACAGGGACGGTGCCATCATGATAAAACGCAATCCTCGTTATTTTTCGGCGGGCATGCTGTTCCCCCTGCTGGCCCTGTTGCCGCGCGGCGCCTTCGCCGTGTCGTTGATGGGATCGCAGCAAAACAGCCTGAATTTCTACGGCACGATTATCGCCAGACGCTACAGCGGCCAAAACGAACGCGACGACGGCGACCGCAGCTACCTCTATTTCGGCCTGATAGGCAAAAAAAAGATCGCGCCGCGCTGGCAGGCTTACGCCCACTGGGAATATACCGTCAGCTTCGCCGACGCGAGCCGAAACAGCACCCGGCTCGCCTATATCGGCGTGCAAAACGCCACCCTGGGCAGCCTCGATATCGGCCGCAACTGGGGCGTGCTTTATGATGTGACCGCCCTGACCGATCGCTCCCCGCTGTTTAGGGAAATAGCGTACAACTACATCGATAACTTTATGCGCGGCCGGGCGCATAACCTGCTCACTTACCGCCAAACTTTCAGCCTGTTTCAGCGGCGCGCCGCCCTCGCGTTGCAATATCAATTCAAAGACGGCGACGATCGGCAAGCGACGGGCAAACAAAACGGCAACGGTTTCGGCGCCTCCTTTCGTTATGCGTTGACGCCGACGCTCAGCCTCATCGCCGCCGCCTCGGCGTCTCAAACCACGCAGCGGCAGCAACACGCCGCCGGCTATCGCCGACGCATCGATACGCTGGCCGAAGGGGTTCTCTATGCGTCGAAAAAAATCTATCTTGCGGCCGTGTTCACCCAAAGCGACAACGCCATCAGCCCACAACAAACCGCTAACCGCGGCTCGGCGTCAAGTTATGAAGCGCTCGTCAAATACCGGCTGACGGACCATATTCAGCCCAACATCGGCTATACCCGTTTAATACAGGCCCGGGCAGGCCGCAACACCGACTTATTGAACTACGAGGAGCTGGGGGTGACCTGGTTGCTCAACAGCAACATGCAGGTGTTTATTAACTATGAATTCAATAACCTTTCGCAGCACGCGGCCGGCGTCGATGCGTCGGACAAGCTCGATATGGGCATCAGCTATCACTGGTGATCCGCTTTCGCGCAGCCAATAAAAAGCCCCGCCCGGTGAAGGGCGAGGCTCGCTCGCGCCGATCGAGACGGTGCGAGAGGATCATGAGGGCAGAGTGATGCCAAAGTGCCGAATGCGCCTGCTCATGGCGTGACGGACGCCTCAGCGCGGCGCTTGCGCGTTTTTCCACTCCCGCCAAATCGTTTCCAGCCCGGCGCGATACGTCGTGACGGCGAAGTCGGGAAAACGCTGTTTGAACTTGGTCGAGTCGAACAGGTTATCGTGCTCGTAGCGCGGCAGCAGCTCGCGCATCTCTCGCGCCCCGGATGAAAACAGCCCTGCGGCGATCAACGCCCATTTGCCGATAACGGAATATGAAATGTCCTTCCCAAACACCTCACAGGCCAACGCGGCGAACTGCGCATAGGTGAGCCGCTCGTCGCAGCACGGGAGATGCCACGTCTGGCCGAACGCGTCGGGCGTATTGCCGAGCCGAGCTAACCCGCGGCTGGCGTCGGGCGTCCAAATCAGCGTGCGCAGCCTGTCATCGCGAACCGGCACGCGCGGTTTTTCCCCCGCTTTCAACCTGTCGACGATCAACGCATTGGTGAAGCTCTGCGTTTTCCCCGGCCCATAAAACTCGGGCGCACGGCCGATCAGCACGGGGATCTGCTTGCGCTTCATCTCGTCGAGCACCTTCTCGGTCATCAGAGCGCGCACCCGTCCCTTGCGCCCCCGAGGCGCGAACGACGTCGATTCCGTCTGCGGCTCGCCGTTCTGCGGATACATATAGGTATTGTCGAAATAGACAAAGGGCACGCCCGCGGTACGGCTGGCGTCCAGCGCATTCTGCAGCATGGTCGGAAATTGTCGCTCCCACAGCGCCGAATCCGGCGGCAAGCCGGCGGCGAAATACACCACCTCGCTGCCCTTCACCGCCGCCAGGGTCTGCTGCGCGTCGAGCAGGTCGGCCGCAACCAGCGTATCGCTGTCGTTGATCTTCTTCGGGTGGCGGCTGACCAATCTTAAATCATCGGTGTGCGCGCGCTTCAGTTCACGCGCCAGCTCTTGGGCGATCTGGCCACTGGCGCCCAGGATCGTTTGCATTGACGTTCCTCATCGCAATGAAAAAAGCTCCACCCACTCAGGGCGGAGCAAAGGTGCTTTTTCGCGCTTAGCTGTTCACGAACGCCAGCAAATCGGCGTTGACCTGATCGGCATGGGTGGTCGGGATGCCGTGCGGCGCGCCCTTATAGGTATGGAGCGTGCCGTTTTGCACCAGCTTGGCCGAGAGCACACCGGAATCCTGATAAGGCACCACCTGATCGTCGTCGCCGTGGATCACCAGCACCGGAATGGCGATCTTCTTGAGATCTTCGGTGAAATCGGTCTGCGAGAAGGCGACGATGCCGTCATAGTGCGCCTTGGCGCCGCCCATCATGCCCTGGCGCCACCAGTTCCAGATAATCGCCTCCGACGGCTTGGCGCCCGGGCGGTTATAGCCGTAGAACGGGCCGGCCGGCACGTCGTAATAGAACTGCGCCCGGTTGGCGGCCAGCTGCGCCTGGAAATCATCGAATACCGATTTTGGGGTGCCCTGCGGATTGGCGTCGGTTTTTACCATCAGCGGCGGCACCGCGCTGATCAACACCGCTTTGGACACCTTGTCCTCGCCGTGGCGCACGATATAGCGCACCACCTCGCCGCCGCCGGTCGAGTGGCCCACGTGCATGGCGCCCTGTACGCCGAGGTGTTTTACCACCGCGGCGACGTCATCGGCATAGTGATCCATGTCGTGCCCTTCCCATACCTGGCTGGAGCGGCCGTGGCCGCGGCGATCGTGCGCAACCACGCGGAATCCTTTGTTCACGAAGAACAGCATCTGGGCATCCCAGTCATCGCTCGACAGCGGCCAGCCGTGGTGGAAATAGATAACCTTGCCGTTTTTGGGGCCCCAATCCTTGTAGAAAATCTCGACGCCATCGCTGGTCGTTACATAACCCATGTCGTTTCTCCCATTTACACTCTGGTTAAAAAAGAAGGTTTATACTGCGCACGGCGCCGGGATCTCTGGCTCCCTCATCCCGGTTGGCCGACGATCTTGCGTTGATCGTTTAACGAGTATAGGTTTAAAGTTCACTTTAAGGTCAAACCCAATTCGGCAAACCGCATTCCCGCTTTCACTCGGCATCAGGAGAATTCAAGTGCAGGGAGATGACATCCTCATGACGATGGAGCCGCGGCTTGCCGCCCAGCGCCACGCCTTCCTGCGCGACGGCGCGCCGACGATGCAACAGCGCAAGGCCGCCCTGCGCCGCTTGCGGAGCGCCATTCTGGCTCAGCGCACCGCGCTGGCGGCGGCCGTCAGCGCGGACTTCGGCCACCGTTCGCCTTACGAAACCGACATTCTGGAGATTCTGGTCACCGTGCAGGCGATCGATTACCTGCTGCGCAACCTGAAACGCTTCATGAAGCCGGAGCGCCGCCACGTCGCCCTGCCGTATCAGGCCGCACGCGCCTATGTGCAATATCAGCCCAAGGGCGTGATTGGCGTCATGGCGCCGTGGAACTACCCTTTATCGTTGACCTTCATCCCGCTGGCCACCGCCCTGGCCGCCGGCAACCGCGTGATGCTGAAACCTTCGGAGCTCACGCCGCATACCAGCCAGCTCATCGAAACGATGCTGGCGGCGCGGTTTCCCGCCGATGAGGTCGCCGTGGTGACCGGCGGGCCGGACGTCGGGGCCAGATTCAGCGAGCTGGCGTTCGACCATCTGGTGTTCACCGGCAGCACGGCGATCGGCCGTCAGGTCATGCAGGCGGCCGGCAAACATCTGGTGCCGTTAACGCTAGAACTGGGCGGCAAAAGCCCCGCCGTCATGGCGCGCGGCGCGGTTAACGCCAGAAACGTCCAGAGCGTGGCGTTCGGCAAGCTGTCGAACGCGGGCCAAACCTGCATCGCACCCGATTACCTGCTGATCCATCAGGACGATCTGGCAAGCTTCATGGCGCTCTACGACGCGGCGGTCAAAACCTTTTATCCCGACGGGCCAACCAGCGACGACTACGGCGCCATCATCAACGACAGGCACTACCACCGCTTGCACGATCTGCTCGCCGATGCCCAGGCGCGAGGCGCGCAAATCATTCCGGTCGGCCATCGCCCGGACTCGGCGTCTGAACGGCCGAAAACCCTGGCCCCCACGCTGGTCGTCGGCGCCCCCGACGACAGCCGGATCATGCAAGAAGAGATCTTCGGGCCGCTGCTGCCGGTGCGCACCTACGCCGGCTTTGATGAAACGATCGACATTATCAACGCCGGGCCGCGCCCGCTGGCGCTGTACTACTTTGGCCCGGCAGACGCGCAGCAGGATCGGCTGCTGGCGCGCACCGCCTCCGGCAACGTCAGCATCAACGCCACCCTGCTGCACTTCGCTCAGGACGACCTGCCGTTCGGCGGCATCGGCCCCAGCGGCATGGGAGCCTGTCACGGCATCGAGGGATTTCGGGCGCTGAGCCACGCCAAGGGCGTTTTCATCCAGAGCCGCTGGCGCTTTACCGACCTGCTGCGTGCGCCGTTCGGCAAGCTGGCGGACGCGGTGCTCGCGTTCATGCTGCGGCGCCGATAACGCGGCGTGTTGACTATCAATAGCACACCCATAAATCGCCGCAAGCTATCACAATATTCACTCATTCCTATTTTATCTCTCCGCCGCCGCTGACTAAGCTTAGCCATGAGTCACCCTTTGCCCGTTGGCGGCGAGGATGACGTAAATCGATTGAGTTCAGTTATTTAGCGCAATACCCGACGCAAGCCTTACCCGCATGCCTTGTTAACCGCTCCATGCCCGGCGGCTGGAGCATCTTTACGGAAGCAGAGAGCGCATTATGACAACTGAAAGCAAATGCCCGTTTTCGGGCGGCAAGCAGCCCGCACCGCAGAACGGCCCCACCAATCAGGATTGGTGGCCTAATCAGCTCAGCCTGAAACCGCTGCATCAGCATTCCCCCCTGTCCGATCCGATGGATAAAGACTTCAACTACGCCGATGCCTTCAACAGCCTCGATCTGGCGGCGGTCAAACAGGATCTGCACGCCCTGATGACCGACTCGCAGGAATGGTGGCCGGCGGACTTCGGCCACTACGGCGGCCTGTTCATCCGCATGGCCTGGCACAGCGCCGGCACCTACCGCATCGGCGACGGCCGCGGCGGCGCGGGCGAAGGCCAGCAGCGCTTCGCCCCGCTCAACAGCTGGCCGGACAACGTCAGCCTCGACAAGGCGCGCCGCCTGCTGTGGCCAATCAAGCAGAAATACGGCCGCAACATCTCCTGGGCCGATCTGCTGATCCTGACCGGCAACGTGGCGCTGGAATCGATGGGCTTCAAAACCTTCGGCTACGCCGGCGGCCGCGCCGACACCTGGGAGCCGGACGACGTCTACTGGGGTTCTGAGAAGATCTGGCTGGAACTGAGCGGCGGGCCGAACAGCCGCTACTCGGGCGACCGCGATCTGGAAAACCCGCTGGCGGCGGTGCAGATGGGCCTGATCTATGTTAACCCGGAAGGCCCGGACGGCAATCCCGATCCGGTAGCCGCCGCGCGCGACATCCGTGAAACTTTCGCCCGCATGGCGATGAACGACGAAGAAACCGTGGCGCTGATCGCCGGCGGCCACACCTTCGGCAAGACCCACGGCGCCGGCCCGGCGTCTCACGTCGGCGCCGATCCGGAAGCGGCCGGGCTGGAAGCGCAGGGCCTCGGCTGGCACAGCACCTTCGGCACCGGCGTCGGCAAAGACGCCATCACCAGCGGCCTGGAGGTCACCTGGACCACCACCCCGACCCAGTGGAACCACGACTTCTTCCGCCACCTGTTCGAATACGAATGGGAGCTGAGCCAAAGCCCGGCCGGCGCGCACCAGTGGGTGGCGAAAGACATCGGTGAAACCATTCCCGACGCCTTCGATCCGAACAAGAAGCGCCGCCCGACCATGCTGACCACCGATCTGTCGCTGCGTTTCGATCCGGCCTACGAGAAGATTTCGCGCCGCTTCTATGAACACCCGGAGGAACTGGCCGACGCCTTCGCCCGCGCCTGGTTCAAGCTGACCCACCGCGACATGGGGCCGCGCGCGCGCTACCTTGGCCCGGAAGTGCCGCAGGAAGAGCTGATTTGGCAGGATCCGATCCCGGCCGTCGATCATCCGCTGATCGACGAGCAGGACATCGCCGCGCTGAAAAACGCCGTGCTGGCTTCCGGCCTGTCGGTGTCCGCGCTGGTCTCCACCGCCTGGGCTTCGGCTTCCAGCTTCCGCGGTTCAGACAAACGCGGCGGCGCCAACGGCGCGCGCATTCGCCTGGCGCCGCAAAAGGACTGGGCGGTCAACCAACCTGCGCAGCTCGCCGCGACGCTGGCCAAGCTGGAGAGCATTCAACGCGCCTTCAACGACGCGCAGACCGGCGGCAAGCGCATCTCGCTGGCGGATCTGATCGTGCTGGCCGGCGCGGCGGGTGTGGAACAGGCGGCGAAGAACGCCGGTTTCGCCCTGACGGTGCCGTTCGCGCCGGGCCGCATGGACGCTTCGCAGGAACAGACCGACGTGGACTCCTTCGAGGCGATGGAGCCGCTCGCCGACGGTTTCCGCAACTTCCTGAAGGGCAAATACCGCGTGCCGGCCGAAACGCTGCTGGTCGACAAGGCGCAGCTGTTGACCCTGACCGCGCCGGAAATGACGGTGCTGGTCGGCGGGCTGCGCGTGCTCGGCGCCAACGTCGGCGGCACGCAGCACGGCGTGTTCACCCAGCGGCCGCAGGCGCTGACCAACGACTTCTTCGTCAACCTGCTCGACATGGGCACCACCTGGCACCCGGTCGGTGAAGACGGCCTGTTCGAAGGCCGCGATCGCCGCAGCGGCGCGGTCAAGTGGACCGGCACCCGCGTCGATCTGGTGTTCGGTTCGCACGCGCAGCTGCGCGCGTTGGCCGAGGTCTACGGCAGCGCCGACGCGCAGGAGAAGTTCGCCCACGACTTCGTCGCCGCCTGGAACAAAGTGATGAACCTCGATCGCTTCGATCTGGCGTAACTTAGCGACAGCACAAAGCCCGCCACGGTAAGTCGGCGGGCTTTTTTATTTGAGGGTAAAAAAACCGACGACACAACACATAAAAATGACTAACTGATTGATAAAATTTATAACCCCATGATAGTTTAGGCGATTAAATGCATACAAAGACAATTTAAAAATATTAAAAATCAATTAAATAGGAGTAATCATGGACGATATTAATGTTTACGGAGAAACAGGAATATTTATCATTAAAGAACAAATTTTCAGCAAAAATGGACTCCCGTCCATAGGACACTTCTCTCCTTCTGCTGTACAAATCCAGCGCTACGTCTACCAATTGCGTAAGGAACAAGAGGTTTTTTGGGAGGGGCGAAAGATCGACTATACACAGCTCGGCATTTGGGAAAAATTTAAGATACTGATGGGCAACGACTTGGTCAGTAGAGACAAACAAGGGGGCAGCACGCTCTATTCACTGGAGTTCGCCGGATTTGAAACAAGAGTAACGCCTCTGGATGGAGCAAAAGCACCCCTTCCCGACTTTTTAGGGAAATCCTATAAGATTAACGTACCCACACCTTACATTTATGGCCAAGATCCTATCCCAGAGATGAAGCTCTATGGCAGGAAAGACGTCTCATTCATTATGAGCAACGGTGGACAATCAGCCCCTACTGCAATGGCAAAATACAACAAGACGACCAAGAATCTGATAATGATTCGTACTGAACTAGAAATGAAAAATTTGATGTTATCCTTGAGCAGCGCCAAGGAGCTAAAAAAATGAAGAAAACGATGCTGTTCATTAGTCTGATAGTCATTTATGGTTTTATTGGTTATTTTCTGCACCTCCCAATGGCAAAGCTCTACTTTGCCGGGAAAGCATTGTTTGTTTCTGACGTTGCAGCAACGGTCGTTACCCAGTTCAAGACTGCCGGGATTTTCATTTTGTGCGGTGTCATCATCCTGACGCAGATCGTACTGACAAAAAAATCAAAATCCCTTGGACGATATGCCGTTATCTATAGCACTTGGGTGGGTATCCACTTCGTCTACCTTCTCTTCATCTTGATACTTAAGAGCAAGTTCCTGGAACCTCTCAACAAAATCCCGATGGATGCAATTGCTCTTGAACAGTTTAACCTTGCTGGCCCAGCGCTTATTTCTCTGGTTTTAACCTGTTCGTCGCTATGGCTCGTCAACAAGTCAGGACAATCAGAACGCAATGTCTAAACAACCGAGAATCCTGAATAGTCTACTCAACTGTTACAAAAAGACCTTCACCTACTCAGGCCGCGAAAGCCGTGGGCCTTATTCAATGCTGCTTTTGTGCCAGCACGTTTGGTTTCTGCTTTATCTCGCCGTTATCGCCAGCAAGATGAATGAGATTTCCATTTTCGCGCTTGCGGCGTTTTTGCTGCCTTTGCTAGCGGCCAATGTGCGCCGTTTGCATGATGCGGGTTACTCCGGTGGTTGGTGCCTGACCTGGTTCTGCTTCACACCCTATGTAATGCTGATCTTCGCGCTGTTCCTTCCTGCTAAGAACATCAATAACCCTTACGACGATCGCCCAAACCTGGCGTAAGCCTCCTCAACGGCCTGCTTCGGCGAGCCATGGCTGGCGCTGCGATATTCTCTTTTCCCGCTTATTCGCATTTACTCAACAAGTCATATAAAAATTTGATGGGGGGCAATTCTTTTAATGCTGTATTTATATTTAGAGGGCAATGAAGAACGTAACTTCAGCGCGCTAATACGATATATCCCATCAAGGAGAACACCGTTATGGATTATCCTCGACTCACCTCAACACGCGGCGAGGCGGGCCTAATGACCATCGCCATTCCTTAGCGGCAGCGGGTTTGGCCGGCAAAGGCGCCCCCATCGTTTTACGCCATAAAAATAGATGATCTGCACCTGCGCGATATTCGTTCAGGCGTCTGACGTTCGCCCTTCGTTAATGTTTCACGGCGCACGTTGCGTTTTTAGCTTTTATTTTTCAGCCGACGGGAAAGCTCATAGGAAATGACGTTTCACTCAGGAAAATAACCGCTACCTGGAGGTCAACATGCAACATACTATCGGTATTTCTTCTCGTCGGCTGAGGATATCGGCCCTTGCGCTGCTGCTCCCTGCCGTATCATGGGCGGCCGATACGGCGTCTCTTGCCGTGGGGCCGCAATATGACACCACCCATGTCTACGTCGAACGCGGCAAGATGGATGCCTTTGTCGACAGCATCCTGAAAACCTTCGGCGGCACCAGCACCGAACGCGTGCTGGTCAACGTCACGCCCACGCCCAGCGAAACCTACTCCCAGCTGATACTGACGCCGGCCGGCAGCTTCTCGGTGTTCGATTTCAAAACGCCGATCCCGCATCCGTTTGGCGCTGAGCGCAACGGTTTTCTGGTCAGGGATATGGACGCCGCCATCCGGCAGGCCAGGGCCGCCGGCGCCGATGTGCAGGTCGAACCCTTCGACGATCCGATTGGCCGCGACGCGGTGATCCAGTGGCCCGGCGGCGTCAACATGCAGCTTTATTGGCACACCAAAGCGCCCAACTACAAGCCGCTGCTGAGCGTGCCGGAAAACCGCCTGTACCTCTCCGCTTACCGCATCGATGACTTCCTGAAAAGCTATCAGACGTTCTCGCACGGCAACGTGGTGAGCGACGAACAGGTCAGCGATGCGGCGATCGGCCGCAACGATAACGGCAAAATCCGCCAGATCGAACTGGACTCGCGCTTTGGCAAAACGCGCATTTTCGTCACCGATGGGCATCTGCCTTATCCGTTCGGCCATGAGCGCACCGGCTATGGCGTCGAGGATCTGCAGGCCACGCTGGCCAAAGCGACGGCCACTGGCGCGCAGGTGCTGTGGCATTCGACGGCGGCGGAACGCCGCGCCTCGGCGCTGGTGAGTTTCCCCGGCGGCTATATCGCCGAAATTCACCAGACGGCTAAATAAACCCAAGGCGCGCTGCGGCGCGCTTTTTCTTCGGATATTCATGATGAAACGCACGCTACCCGCACTGTTGCTGTTTTCCTCGCTCCCCGCGCTGGCGGCGGAGCCCGCCGCTTCCCCCTGGAAAAACATCCCGTTGGGCGATGCGGCCACCTTATCTTTCGACGGTTCACTGCGCGAGCGCTATGAATGGACGGATCAACGGGATCTGAATGGCGGACGCGACGACACTTTCATGCAGCGCTTGCTGGTTGGCGCGCGCCTCGACTACGGCGACTATTTCGGCGCCTATGTGCAAGTGGGATCGTCGCTGGCCACGCCGCGCGATCGCGGGCGCAAGCCGACCGACGAAGATCATGCCTACCTCGGCCAGGGCTATGTGGATATGAAACTGCCCACTGCCTACGGCCTCGGCACCCTGCGGGTCGGCCGCCAGGAGATTGCGCTGGGCTCGCTGCACCTGCTGGGCACCCGCGACGGCCCCAACGTGCGCCGTTCCTTCGATGCTATCCGCGCCAGCTGGGTCAAGGATAAAAACCGCCTCGACGCCTTTATCGGCCATCCTGTCACCCTTAAAACTGGCAGTTTCGACGACGATACCGACAACAGCCAAAAGGTGTGGGGGCTGTACGGCACCACGCCGCTGACGCCGCTGGCGTCCTCGCTCGATCTCTACACCTTTGGCTTTGAGGATAACGATGCCCACTACGCGCAGCTCAGCGGGCAAGAGCGGCGCTATACCGTCGGCGCGCGCATTTTCGGCGCGGCGCAGGGGTTCGACTGGGATAATGAAGCCGCCTGGCAGTTCGGCAGCGCAGAGCAGCGTGATATCCGCGCCTGGTCGGCGTCGGCGCACGCCGGCTATACGGTGAGCGACTGGCGCTGGCAGCCGCGCTTTGGCGGCAAGATTGGCATCGCCAGCGGCGATAAAAACGGTCACGATGGGCAGCTTAACACCTTTAACGCCATGTACCCCAAGCTGCCCTACCTGACCGAGAACGGGCTGGTGGCGCCGGCTAACCTGATCGCCATCCATCCTTCGGTCACGATTACGCCGTGGCAAACCCTGGCCATCGACTTCAGCTGGGACGCCTTATGGCGGCAACGCCGCGAGGACGCCTTCTACCTCGGGCCAATGCGCCCGGTGAAAGGCAGCGAACAGGGCTCGCGCTTTATCGGCAACCAGTACCAGGTCGAAACCACCTGGACGCCGAGAAGCGATCTCCAGTTCAAGGTGGCCTACGTCTACTTCGACGTCAGCAACAGCCTGCAGCAACATGCCGGGCTGAAAAACATGAACTTCGTGCTGGCGCAGGGCACCTACAGTTTTTAAGTATCAGGTAAGTTAATTGGTGTACGCGGGCGCCCTTAATAATCCCGTACTCAATTAATGACGATCGCCGGCGAGGAGCCGCCCATATGCATTGCGGCAATGGCGGCTACTCGCCGCCATTCACAGACAAAAGCCAAATAAAAGCAAAAAGATAAATCAATCACGTAAACTCCGCGAGCCAATTACAGTGTAATATTAAATAAATATTTAATTCCACCTGGTTATTTAAGCACGCCTTTTACGCATATCTTATGTAAAAGATTCATATAAGAATAACTCATTAATAAAATAATTGTGTTTATACTGCTTTAACGCAATCACAGTGCACAATTAATTCCTCACCGTGATTAATGATAAGGATATATTCTGCTTGAACGCAATATTCAAGCCGGACCAAGGAGGCAAGCCAATGATATCACATTAATTACCCCTGATTTTCAAACCTGTGTACGAGCATATAGAGCGTTAGGTGCAATATTGTCAACGTCCAAAGGAGTTTGATATGTCATTAGCGACCGATAAGATTTCCGGTTATTTAACCAGTTATGAAAGAGGCGATCACGCGGGGAGCAGTAAACCGTCATATACCACACAAGAAGTTTCAGATCTGCTGCTGAGGAGCCATTATTCCGCCAATGGCAAAGGCGTGACCGACCATGCGGCTACCTTGACCTACTCTTTCCCCGTCTATACCGGCAGCGACAAGACGGGCGCCGCGCAGCTTACCGCCGCCCAGCAAGCCCAAACCAAGCTTTCATTGCAATCCTGGTCGGATGTGGCCAACATCACGTTCACCGAGGTTAAAGGCAACGACGCGAAAAATGCAGATATAAAGTTTGGTTTTTATAAGGCGGCCAGCGGGGGCAATTACACCTCGTATGAAAGTACGCAGAGCAATCTCAAAAGCACCATTTGGATCAGCGGCAATAACGGCTACGACGCCTCCAATCCGCAAACCAATAACTACGCCAGGGATACGCTGACTCATGAAATAGGGCATGCGTTAGGGCTTTCTCATCCCGGCAATTATGATGCGTCAAATGCCACCTACCCCACCTACGCCAACTCGGCGAAGTATTATGAAGACGACCATCAATATTCTTTGATGAGCTATTTTAACGAACAATACACCAGCGCTGACTATAAAGGCGTTTGGCCATCAGGGCCGCAGCTGGATGATATTACCGCCATACAGAAGCTTTACGGCGCGAATACCACCACGCGCACCGGTGATACCACCTATGGTTTCAACTCGAATACGGACAGAGACTTTCTGAGCGTTAAGGCGTCCACGGACAAAATCGTGGCGGCTATCTGGGATGCTGGCGGCAATGACACGCTGGATTTTTCAGGCTACAGCCAGGATCAGCACATCAACATTAACGAAGGCGCATTCTCTGATGTGGGCGGCTTGAAGGCAAATATCGCCATCGCCTACGGCGCGCAGATTGAAAATATCATCGGCGGCAGCGGCGCAGACATTTTAGTGGGCAACGCGCTGAACAATACGCTAAAAGGCGGTGCAGGCAACGACATCATTTACGGTGCCGGCGGCGCCGATCAGCTCTGGGGCAATGCAGGCGCGGACACCTTCGTCTTCCGCGAAGCCGGCGACAGCCAAGCCGCCGCACCGGATTGGATCCGCGATTTCCAGACGGCGGTGGATAAAATCGATCTGTCGTGGCTCAACCAGACGGCTAAGGCCGATGGGAGCGAGCTGCACTTCGTGGATAGTTTAAGCGGCTCGTTGTATGAAGCGGCGCTGAATTATGACGCGCAGCAGAATGTCACCGATCTGGCCATCAATCTCTCCGGCAATCAATTACCTGATTTCCTTGTCAAAATCGTTGGGCATGTCGACGCTTCCGCCGATATTCTCGTCTAGCAGGGGTAAACCCGCAGCCCGGCGTGAACGCCGGGCTGTTCATCTCTTCTCAGGCCTCACCCCGGCGTCTTTTTACATTGCCACAGCAATAAATCGCGCAGACGAGCTCACACCGCTTCCAGCTCCGCCGCCAGGGTGGCGACCAGCTCCGCCGCCGGCATCGGCCGCGCCAGGCCCACGCCCTGCCCGGCCCACAGCGACATAAACTCCCCGCGCCCGGCCTTGGCCGCCGCCTGGCGGATATCGCCGGTGAGCGCGTTCTGCACCGGATAAGGCAGGATCTGCGCCTCTTCCGCGCGCATCTGCCGCATGAAGTCATTGACGATGCCGCGCGCCGGGCGGCCGCTGAAGGCGCGCGTCAAGCGCGTGCTGTCATCGCCGGCGTTGCGCAGCGCCGCCCGCCAGGCTTCGGCGATGCCCGACTCCGGGCTGCACAGAAACGCGGTGCCCAGCTGCGCCGCCTGCGCGCCCAGCAATTGCGCCGCCGCAATGCCGCGCCCGTTCATGATGCCGCCCGCGGCGATCGCCGGGATCTTCACCGCCGCCGCCACCTGCGGTAACAGGGCCATCAACCCGACGCAGGACTGTTCGATATCGCCGAGGAAGGTCGGGCGGTGGCCGCCCGCCTCCGCGCCCGAGACGCAAACGAAGTCGGCGCCCGCTTCTTCCCAGGCGCGGGCTTCCGCCACCGTGGTGGCGGTGCCGATCACCCGCGAGCCAGCCTTCTTGAACTGCGTGACCGTGGCGCGCGGCAGCACACCGAAGGTGAAGCTGACCACCGGCGGCGCAGCCTCCAGCAGGGCCGCGATCTGGTCGCGGTTGTTTTCGGCAAATTGGGTGGGGATCGGCGGCTCGCTCAGCCCCAGCGCTTCGCGGAACGGCCGCAGCAGGTGCTGGGCGCGCTTAAGCTCGGCGAGATCCGGGTGCTGCTCATCGAGCAGAAACAGGTTGATGTTGAACGGCGCGGCGGTCTGCGCGCGGATCTGCTGCACCCGTTCGAGGATCACCGCCGGTGAAAACAGCGCCGCCGCGCACGATCCCAGCGCCCCGGCGTTGCTCACCGCCACCGCCAATGCCGGCGGCGACGCGCCGTTCATCGGCCCCTGAACGATCGGATAGCGCAGCCCAAGCTCGCGGGCAAAAGCAGAAGGTGCCGTCATCAATGTGTCTCCCTGTGCTGACTACATTCGTCTTACGGCGGCCACGCCGCCGAACCGACCAAAAGCATAGCACCTTCTCACCGCCCGGCCGTGCAGTTAATGCTTCACCTGCCGCCTGTCCAGCGACAGGAAGTGATGCACCACCGGTTTCTCCGGGCCGATATGGAAGCGCAGCGCCTCCTGCTGCAGGTCGGCGTCGGCGTGCGACACCCGCTGGTGCTGCCGCAGGTGCTCCGCCCAGGACTCCACCAGGAACCACTCCATGATGCATTCCGGATCGCCGGTATGCTCGGTGATGCCCCAGGCGTAAGCGCCATCGCGGCGGCGCGCCCGCTCCAGCATCAGCAGCGTGCGCAAGAACTGCGGCCGATCCTGTTCGCGGATGCGGTACTCCACCTGAATCATCACCGGGCCGCGATCGTTTTCAACCGGCGTGTTGACCAACGGCTCCGGCCAATGGTTCGACGGCTGCAGATCGGCCTCGCCGGTCGGCAAGCGCAGGCGATGGAACAGCAGCCCCGCCGCCAACAGGCCGACGCCGCCGACCAGCAGCGTGGCGGCCACGCCCAGCTCCTGCGCCACCAGCCCCCACAGCAGGCTGCCCGCCGCCATCGCGCCGTTGAACACCATCAGGTAAATGGCCAGGCCGCGGCCGCGCACCCAGTTGGGCAGCACGCCCTGCGCCGCGCCGTTGAGCGTGGTCAGCGCGATAATCCAGCCGGCGCCCAGCACCAACAGCAACACCACCGCCAACCACTGCGGCGGCGCCAGCGACAGAGCCGCCATCACCACGGCGGTGAGCACCGCCGCCAACAGCACCAGCCCATCGGCATTCAGCCGCTGGCGCAGGCGCGGCAGCACAATCGCCCCGAGGATCGCCCCGGCGCCTACCGCTCCCAGCAGAACGCCGTAGAAACCGGCGCTGCCGCCCAGCATGCGGCGCGCCACCAGCGGCAGCAGCGCCCAGACCGAGCAGGAGAAGGCGAAGAACACCGCCGCCCGCAGCAGCACCACGTGCAGCTCGCGGCTGGAACGGGCATAGCGCAGGCCGGCGCGGAAGGCGCCGAAAAAGTGCTCCGACAGGCCGCTGTCCTCGGCCTTCGGCCGCTTCCACCACAGCAGCGCCGCGATCACCAGCACATAGCTCATCACGTCCGCGCCGTAGGCCGCGCCGGCGCCGAAACTGGCCAGCAGCAGACCGCCGGCCGCCGGGCCGATGGAACGGGCGATGTTGATGCCCAGCGAGTTCAGCGCCACGGCGTTTTTCAGCTCGGCGCGCGGCACCAGCTCCGGCACGATCGCCTGCCAGGTCGGCCCCATCAGCGCCGCGCCGATGCCGCCGACGAACGTCAGCGCCAGCAAATATTCCACCGTCAGCGAACCGGTCTGCGACAGCACCAGCAGGCTGCCGCTCACGCAGGCCAGCAGAATTTGCACGAAGATCAGAAAGCGCCGCCGATCGAGAATGTCCGACAGCACCCCGGCCGGGATCGCCAGCAGGAACACCGGCAGCGTAGCGGCGGTTTGCATCAGCGCCACCGCCGAAGGGTTGCTCGACAGGTCAGTGATCAGCCACGAGCTGGCGACGTCGCGCATAAAGCTGCCGACGTTGCCGAGCACCGTGGCGCCCCACAGCACCGCAAATAATGGGATTTTCAGCGGCGCGAAGCCGCCCGCCGCCGCCTTGTTTTCCGTCTGTTCAGCCATCCGTTCGCTCCTTCAAATCGTTAAATGCCACCAGCAACAGCGCGCCGGCCAGCCCGAGGTGTTCAAAAAATCCGTTCATCATCTGGCCGCGCTCCGCCCCGTCGAACTGCCAGAACGGATTGGCCATCAGCGTCGCCATCAGGGTAAAACCGGCCAGCGCCAACGCGCCGAGCCAGCGATAAAAGCCGCTCAGGATCAGCGCCGACGCCGCCAGTTCGAGCAGCGTCACCAGCACGGCGAACAGCGCCGACGGCTGCAGACCGAAGTGGCTCATCTCGGCGATCGCGCCTTCGACGTTCAGCGCTTTGACCAACCCGCCCTGAATATAGGCGGCGCAAATGGCGAGCAGCAGCAGCCAGCGCACCGCGGGCGCATGCAGCCGCTGTGCGCAGCGGGCGGCGATAGCAGTCAGGTTCATCGCGCCCCCTTAAAACGGCGAATTTTGGATGAAGGCCAGCAGATCGGCGTTGAAGCGATCGGGATCGACCTGCGCCAAACCGTGAGAACCGCCGGCGTAAACATTCAGCTCCGCCTGTTGCATAAGCTTAGCGGCTTTCAGCGCCGAGGCGCCGATCGGCACGATCTGATCGGCGTCGCCGTGCACCAGCAGCGTCGGCTTGTCGATCGCCAGCAGGTCAGCGGTGTAATCCACTTCGGAGAACGCGCGCACACACTCGTACTGCCCTTTCACGCCGCCCTGCATGCCCATCAGCCAGAAGTGGTCGATCAGCCCCGCATTGCTCTCCACCTCGTCGCAGTGGAGGCCATAGAACGGCACCGCCAAATCTTTGAAGAACTGCGAGCGGTTGCCCGCCACGCCGCTGCGAATGCCGTCGAAGGCCGCCATCGGCGTACCCTCAGGGTTGACCGGCGTTTGCAGCATCAGCGGCGGTACGGCGCCGACCAGCACCACCTTCGCCACCCGATCGCTGCCGTGACGGCCGATGTAGCGCGCCACTTCGCCGCCGCCGGTGGAATGGCCGACCAGGATCAGATCGCGCAGATCCAGCGTTTCGATCAGCAGGGCCAGATCGTCAGCGTATTGATTGATGTCGTTGCCGTGCCAGGTTTGATCGGAACGGCCGTGGCCGCGGCGATCGTGGGCGATCACGCGGAATCCGCTCTGGCCGAAAAACAGCAGCTGGTTGTCCCAGGCGTCGGCGGACAGCGGCCAACCGTGGGAGAACAGGATCGGCTGGCCGCGGCCCCAATCCTTATAGAAAATGCGTGCGCCATCGGGCGCGGTAAGGGTGCTCATGACGTGTTCCCCGCTCGGTATCGAATTGGATTTTGTACGGGTTAACAGTACGGCAGGCGTAAAGGCAGTGATAACGGAATAATTTTCGCATGATCGCGAGTTTTTTTGCTGAAGAAGCCGGCGTCGCCGCCGGCGCAAAACGTCAGATGTTTTCCAGATCGATACCGCGCGTTTTTGGGCCGAACAGCCCGATCACCAGCATCACGATCAGCATGCTGGCGACGATAAACGCGATCACCCCCAGCGAACCGCCGTACTGCAAGATAATGCCGATGATGATGCTGCTGAATACCGTCGACAGGCGGCTGAAGGAGTAGCAGAAACCGACGGCGCGGGCGCGGATATGGGTCGGGAAGATCTCGGATTGATACGAGTGGTAGCTGTAGGTCAGCCAGGCGTTGGACCAGGTGATGAAGAAACCGCACAGGATCAGCCACAGTGGGTTGTTCTGCAGTGCGAACAGCGAGCCGAAGATCACCGTCACCAGGCAGGACAACACGATCTGCCACTTGTTCTCCATCTTGTCGGCGTAGAAGCTGCACAGCAGCGAGCCAAGCGGGTAGGCCAGCGTGATGAAGAAAGCGTACAGCAAGCTGTGGGTGACCGAAGCGCCCTTGCCCGACAGCAGCGCCGGCAACCAGTTGCCGAAGCCGAAGAAGCCGATGGCCTGAAAGAAATTCATCACTACCAGCATCAGCGTGCGATCGCGATATTGCGGCGCCCAGATGTCGCGAAAGCGGCCGCGCAGCGGCGCCCCCTCGGCATCGTCAACCGGGCGCGACGGGAAGTCCGCGGCCGCCACGCCGCAGCGCCGTTCCATGTCCCGCATCACCTGCCGGGCCTGCGCATAGCGCCGCTGTTGCACCAGCCAGCGCGGCGACTCCGGCAGCCCCTTGCGCACCAGCCAGATCACCAGCGAAGCCAGCGCGCCGGCGATCACCACATAGCGCCAGCCGCTCAGGCCCCAAATCGTCTGCGGCACCAGCCACCAGGACATCAGCGCCACCGCCGGCA
Source organism: Serratia sp. JKS296 (assembly GCF_900215445.1). Taxonomy (NCBI): domain Bacteria; kingdom Pseudomonadati; phylum Pseudomonadota; class Gammaproteobacteria; order Enterobacterales; family Yersiniaceae; genus Serratia; species Serratia sp. JKS296. The sequence goes on along the minus strand of NZ_OCMX01000001.1, from coordinate 1,672,418 downwards.
CCGACAGAAACTGCACGAAGAACGCGAAGGCGAAAGCCCGGGTACGCAGATGCGCGGGCACCCACTCCGTCAGGTAGGTATCGATGGTCACCAACTCGATGCCGAGCCCGACGCCCACCAGAAAACGCAGAAAAATCACCCATTCCGCCTGCTGTTGAAACGCCAACAGCAGCGAGAAGGCGCCATACCAGATCAGGGCGAACATAAAGGTGGCGCGCCGGCCGAAGCGATCGGCGTACGGGCTCAGCAGGCTGGCGCCGACGAACAGGCCGAGAAAGGTGGCGGAGGCGAAGGCCGCCTGATCCGACACGCCGAAGACGCCCTGCGCGCCGGTGTGGAAAATGCCGTCGGCGATAAGGCCGGTGCTGATATAGCCGGTCTGGAACAGATCGTAGAGTTCGAAAAAGCCGCCCAGCGACAGCAGAATGATAAAGCGCCACAGGCCGGCCGACGCGGGCAAGGCGTCGATTCTGGCCGCCAAATCCCGCGCATGGATCGGCGACGCCGCTACAGAGTCACTCACCGTTAACCTCGCATTAACATTTTTAATGACTTTCTATGCTAGCGAAGCGGCGTCGGAGTTAAATTTTTAATTAGCAGACTATGAAAAAAAGTTAAGCATAAAACGCTGCAGCAGCCTGTTTTATAGCAGGAAAATGCAGCGCGGGATGCCGCAGCGGCATCCCGAATCCGCAGGTTAACGGCTGTGGTGCTGCTGCAGCCGTTCGCTGCGGTAGACGCTCAACAGGCACCAGCCGAGGGCGATCAGCGCCAGCGGCGCGGCGACGAAGCCGATGTTGCCCATGCCCAGATGCAGACTCACCTGGTTGCCCAGCAGCGCGCCGCTGCCGATGCCGAAGTTGTACAGGCCGGAGAAAATCGCCATCGCCACGTCGGTAGCGTCCGGCGCCAGGCTCAGCACTTTGGCCTGCATCGACAGGCCGATCGCCATGATCGCCATCCCCCAGAAGATGCACAGCACCGTCAGGTGGCTTTCGCTGCCGGCCGCCGGCAACAGCAGCAGCAGGCTCAAGGCCAGCAGCGTGATGGCGCCGATGAAGAAGCTGGAAGGAAACCGCTCGCTGTAGCGGCTGAACAGCAGGCTGCCGACGATGCCGGCGGCGCCGAACAGCAGCAGCATCAGCGTGGTGAAGTTCTCCGACAGCCCGGCCACGGTCTGGATAAACGGCTCGATGTAGCTGTAGGCGGTGAAGTGCGCCGTCACCACAATGATGGTCAGCATGTACAGCGCCACCAGCGCCGGGCGTTTGAACAGCAGCGGCACGCTGGCCAGCGAACCGGAGTGCTCGCTTTTCAGCACCGGCAGCAGGCGCCACAGCAGCACCAGCGCCAGCGTGGCGCACACCGCGATGCCGATAAAGGTCATGCGCCAGCCGAGCAGTTGCCCGACCACCCGCCCGAGCGGCAACCCGAGCACCATCGCCAGCGCGGTGCCGCCCGCCAGCAGGCTCAGCGCCTGGGCTTTCTTGCCCGGCGGCGCCACGCGGATCGCCAGCGAGGCGGTGATCGACCAGAACACCGAGTGCGCCAGCGCCACGCCGGCGCGCGAGATAACCAGCGTGGTGAAGTTCCAGGCCACGGCGGTCAGCACGTGGCTGGCGATAAACAGCATGAACACGCCGATCAACAGTTTGCGGCGCTCAATTTTGCTGGTCAGCAGCATGCACGCCAGCGAGGCGGCGGCGACGATCCAGGCGTAAATGGTGATGATCAGGCCGACCTGTTCGGTTTGCATCGAGAAGCTGGCGGCGATATCGCTCAGCAGACCGACCGGAATAAACTCGGTGGTGTTGAAAATAAAGGCCGAGACGGCGAGGATGACCACGCGCAACCAGGCGGTTGAGCGCGAAACGGGAGCGTGTTCCATGGTAAAAGAAATCCGGACAGGTGCGGGCAAGTCGCGATATTTTAACCAACCGGCCCGCTAAATGCGATACGCGTCACACTTTAATTGTGTGGTTTTTTTCGCCGCATTTCGACACATTCGCAGACACACGGTTGCACAAATGCTGTGCTAATCTATTGAAGCGTACCAATTTTTCCTGCCGTTTCTCCCCGGCCGTCCACGCGCCGCGCCGAAGAAGCGCGCAGTGTCCCTTTGGCGTTTCCTGAGGCGAGGTCATTATGATGTCCGCGATTTATGATTGGTCCGTACTTGCCCTGCGCAATGTTTACGATCGCCGCATCCAGGGCCAGCCGGTGCTCGACAGCGCGGCCCTCTTCCCCGACGCCGAACGCTTCACCGCCCAATGGCGGCAGATCCGCGAAGAGGCGCTGACGGTCGCCCACGATCTGCACAATATCCCGCGCTTTCACGAGATCATGAGCCAGCAGGCGTCCATCTCCGCCAACGACGCGCGCGACTGGCGCATGTTCATCATGAAGGCCTATGGCCAGCCCATCCCCCGCAACCTGGCGCGCTGTCCGACGCTGGCGGCGCTGATCGCCTCCTCGCCGGACGTGCTGTCCGCGTCGCTCTCCTTCCTGGCGCCCGGCAAACAGGTGCCGCCCCATCGCGGTCCGTTCCGCGGCATTCTGCGCGGCTATCTGGTGCTGGACATGCCCAAACGCGCCGACGGCGCGCCGGCGGCGGTGCTGAAGGTGGACGGCCGCGAATACCGGCTGCACGAGGGGGAGTTCATGCTCTGGGACGATACCTTCGAGCACGAGGTATGGAACGACAGCCCGCAGGTGCGCACCGTGCTGCTGCTGGACATTCGCCGCCGCGACATGCCCGGCGGGCTGCGGCTGCTCTCCAGCGCCATCATCGCGCTGGTGCGGCTGAACGTGCGCTGGATGCAGCGCCAGTTCTGATTGCGGCGCTCAGGCGATTAACCGTCCTGAGGGATCGGCCATTGCTGCGCCAGCCACTGTTCGGCGGTGGTGGTGGCTATGCCCTGGCGCGCATTGAAGGTTTTCGCCTTATCCCACGCCACGCCGTCGGGCCGGGCGAAAGCCAACCGGTATTTGGCGCCGACGTCACGCGGATGGTTCCGCACATCTTCCCGCAGCCGCTCTTTGTCCAACAGGATCCTGTTGACCTCCACGCCCCAGCGCGCCTGCATGACATCGGCAAGCTCGCGGTAGGTCAGCGTGTCGCCGGCGATATAGACCACCTGGTTGCGAAACGCGGGCCGATGGAAAAAAATCGCGGCCGTCAGCCGGCCAATGTCCTCGGGGGTGGTCAGCGTCACCGCGTAGCGCCAGTCGCCCAGCGCGCGCACCGTTTTGGTTGCCGCGTCCACCACGCCAAAGCCGGGGTCAAACAGGTAGCTGGTGAAAATGCCCGTGGAAACAATCACCCACTCCGTCGCACGCTGCGCACGCAGCAGGTGACGCACCTCGAGCTGTTCATCCCACACCTGTTGCCCGCTGCCTTTGCCGACAACATCGTAGTCCACGCCGAACTGCCACGGGAAGTAGCGCGCCACGCCCGCTTGCAAGACGGCCTGGGTGATCTTTATCTGCGTGCCCGCCCCGCCGACAAAGCCGCTGCAGTTGATCACCGCGTCGAAGGAACGGAATAGCGCACTCAGCGCCTCCACGCCGTTTTGCTGCAGATCGCCTTCCACCACGGCGATGCCGAGCCGCGCCAGCGCATCCCGCCGCGCCCGGAGCGGGCCGTTGACGGCGCGGGCGGCCTCCGGCCGGAGCAGCACGCTGATTTTTAAAGATGGATATAGCCGAGCCTGCCGGCTCATCGCACGCAATACCGGCAGCCCCAGTTCACCGGCGCCGAGTATGAGCACGGTATTGATGGATGGATTTGTGGATTTCATGCTTGCCTCCTGTCTTGACACTGCGTCATCCTGACAGCTGACAAAAACGGGTTCAATTAGGTACACGCGTGATACCGGAGAGGAATATGACGAGCGATCGGGAAGCGCTGCTGCAATTTTCGCAGGCGTTCTGTGAAGCATTGAGCAACGACGATGAAGGGCTGAAGCGCGAGATCCTCGCACATGCGGGCAACCGTTGGTCGCTGGGGGTATTGCATATCCTGGGCACCCACGGGCCGCTGCGCCACGGCGAAATAAGCCGCCAATTAGCGGGCGTGACGCAGAGAATGCTGACGCGGACACTGCGCCATCTCGAGCGGGATGGATTGATATCGCGCTGCGATTATCAGGAAAAACTGCCCCGCGTGGTTTACACCATCACCGACGCGGGGGAAGAGATGCTGCTCAACATGCTGCCGCTCTGGTCGTGGATTATCGCCTCCGCCGACGCCTTCAGAGCGGCCCGCTCGCACTACGATGATCAAGAGCGAAACGCCATCGAGGGATGAACGCGGGCATCCCTGCCCGTGAGGCGGCGTTCAGCCGCCGCCCAGATAGGCCTTTCTCACCTCCGGATCGTTCAACAGTTCCTGGCCGCTGCCGGTGAGGCGGATCTGGCCGTTGACCATCACATAGCCGCGATCGGACAGTTTCAACGCGTGGTTGGCGTTCTGCTCCACCAGAAACAGCGTCATGCCGCTGCGGGTCAGCTCGCGCAGCACCCCGAAGATCTGCCGCACCACGATCGGCGCCAGCCCCAGGCTCGGCTCGTCCAACAGCAGCAGCTTCGGCCGGCTCATCAGCGCGCGGGCGATCGCCAGCATCTGCTGCTCGCCGCCGGACATGGTCATCGCCCGCTGGTTGCGCCGCTCCTTGAGGCGCGGAAACAGCTCGAACATGCGCGGCAAATCCTCCTCCAGGTAGCGATTGCCGACGGTGATGGTGCCCATCAACAGGTTCTCCTCCACGCTCATGTCCGGAAAGATGCGCCGCCCCTCCGGCGCCTGCGCGATGCCGCTGCTGGCAACAAAGTGCGTGGAGCGGCGGCTGATGTCCTCGCCGCGAAACAGGATCTGCCCGCCGGCGATGCGCGGCTGGCCGAAGATCGACATCAACAGCGTGGACTTGCCCGCGCCGTTGGCGCCGATCAGCGCCACCGTCTCCCCGGCGTTCACCTGCAGCGACACCTGGCGCAGCGCCTGGATCGGCCCGTAAAACACGTCCACTTCGCGAAATTCCAACATCGTTTCGCTCATCCCGCCAGCTCCTCTTCGTCCGCGCCCAGGTAGGCGGCGATCACCGCCTCGTTGTGCTGGATCTCTTGCGGCGTGCCGCGGGCGATCACATCGCCGTGATCGAGCACGATCACCCGATCGGAGATCTCCATTACCATGCCCATGTCATGCTCGATCAGCAGCACCGTGATGCCGTGATGCTGGCGCAGGAAGCGGATGATGCGGCTCAGCGCGGCCGTCTCCACCGGGTTCAGCCCGGCGGCCGGTTCGTCGAGGCAGATCATCTCCGGCGCGGTGCACATGGCGCGCGCGATCTCCAGCCGCCGCTGCTGGCCGTAGGACATCTCCCCCGCCAGCCGGTTGGCGCAGTCCGCCAGATCCACCACCTCCAACCAATAGAAGGCGTGATCGAGCGCGGCGCTTTCCGCCCGGCGGTAGCCCGGCGTATTCAGCACCCCGGCGATCAGGTTGCGGTTGCTCTGCATGTGCTGCGCCACCAGCAGGTTCTCCACCACCGACATTTCGCGGAACAGGCGGATATTCTGGAAGGTGCGCGCCAGCCCGGCGCGGTTGACCAGGTGGGTGCCGCCGAACATCTTGTAATAGAGGCGCGAACCGAGCCGCTTCGGGCGTATCCAGTCGCCGGCGCGGAACTTCTGCCCCAGCACCTGGATCACGTCGGTCGGCCGCTTGTGGGTATTGAGCAGGATCGCACCGCCGCTGGCGCGGTAAAAGCCGGTCAGGCAATTGAACACCGTGGTCTTGCCGGCGCCGTTGGGGCCGATCAGGGCGGTGATGGAACCGCGCTCCACCTCCAGATTGACGTCGTTCAGCGCCTTGATGCCGCCAAAGCGCATCATCAGGTGTTCCACCCGCAAAATGGCGTCGCTCATGGCGCCACCCCCTTGCGTTCGGCGAAGCTGGATCGGCTAATGCGCACCAGCCCGCGCGGCCGCCAGATCATCATCGCCACCATCAGCACGCCAAACAGCAGCACCCGGTATTCGGCGAAGCTGCGCAGCAACTCCGGCGCCACCGTCAGCACGAAGGCCGCCAGCACCACGCCGAGGGTGGAGCCCATGCCGCCCAGCACCACGATCGCCAGGATCAGCGCCGACTCGAAGAAGGTGAACGACGTCGGGTTGACGAACCCCTGGTAAGTGGCGAAAAACACCCCCGCCAGCCCGGCGGTGGAGGCGCCGAGCATAAACGCCGACAGCTTCACCAGCACGTGATTCAGCCCCAAAGAACGGCAGGCGATCTCGTCCTCGCGCAGCGCCTCCCAGGCGCGGCCGATCGGCATGCGCGTCAGCCGGTGCTTGATGTACAGCACCAGCAGCACCACCAAGAACAGCATCGCGTAGATGAAGATGAACTTGAGGTTGGGATTGTAATCGATGCCGAGAAACTCGTGGATCGGCACCCCGCCGTCCTTGGCGCGCCGGCCGAACTCCAGACCGAACACCGTCGGCGCCGGCACCGAAATGCCGTTCGGCCCGCCGGTGAGCGACATCCAGTTGTTCAGCACCAGCCGGATGATCTCGCCGAACCCGAGCGTGACGATGGCGAGATAGTCGCCGTGCATACGCAGCACCGGAAAGCCCAGCAGCGCGCCGGCCAGCGCCGCCATCAGCGCCCCGAGCGGCAGCATCGCCCAAAAACCGAGCCCGAGATACTGGTAGCCCAATGCCAGCCCGTAGGCGCCGATGGCGTAAAACGCCACGTACCCCAGATCCAGCAGCCCCGCCAACCCGACCACGATATTCAGCCCCAGCCCAAGCAGCACATAGATCAGGCCGAGGATCGCCACCGTCAGCAGGTACTTGGTGGCGACGAACGGGAACAACAGCGCGATCGCCGCCATCAGCGGCAGGAACCAGCGCAGATTGGATTTATAGCCCAGCGGGCGCACGTAAACGCCGTCGTTGCCGCCGTCGAAGCGCGCCAGCACCTTGCGGCCCGGCGCGGTTTGCAGGAACAGGCTCAGCAACAGCCGCCCGGCCATCACCGCAACGATGATCCACACCAGCCGGCGCGGCTCGACGTTGAAGCTGTAGCCGTTCAGCACGATGCCAACGATCGGCCCGAACACGATCAGGGCGATCAGCCCGGCCAAAACGGCATCCAGCAGGCTGCGTTTAACGTCCAGCCCGCCGTTGATTACGGATTGCGACATGGCGTTCTCCTTAAACCTTGGCGACCAGCGGCCGGCCGAGCAGGCCCTGCGGGCGGAAGATCAGGATCGCCACCAGCAACCCGAAGGAGAACACGTCCTTGTAATCCGAATTCACCATGCCGGCGAACTGCGCCTCCGCGACCCCGAGCAGCAGCCCGCCGAGCATCGCGCCCGGCAGCGAACCGATGCCGCCCAGCACCGCGGCGGTGAAGGCCTTAATGCCGATGATAAAGCCGACGTAAAAATCGAAGGTGCCGTAGTTCATGGTGATCAGCACCCCGGCCAGCCCGGCCATGGCGGCGCCGATCACGAACACCAGCGAGATCACCCGATCGGTATTGATGCCGAGAATCGAGGCCATTTTGCGATCCTGCTGGGTGGCGCGGCAGATGCGCCCCAGCCGGGTGCGCTGAATGATGTAGGTGAGGATCGCCATGCCGAGCAGCGACGCCACCAAAATGAACACCTTGGTGTAGGTGATCTGCACCACGCCGCCGTCGAACTCCAGGCGGAACACGCCGCTCAGCAGCGTCGGGATGCCCTGCTGGCGCGGCCCCTGGCTGATCTGCGCATAGTTTTGCAGGATTAACGACATGCCGATGGCGGAGATCAGCGGCGCCAGGCGGGTGGAGTTGCGCAGCGGCCTGTAGGCGATGCGCTCGATCACCCAGCCGTACACCCCGGTGATGACGATGGTGAATACCAGCGTGCCGAGGATCAGCAGCGGGAACGAGTGCAGCCCGAAGAACGACAGCAGCGCCAGACCGATGGCGCACAGGTAGGCGGAGATCATGTACACCTCGCCGTGGGCGAAGTTGATCATGCCGATGATGCCGTAAACCATGGTGTAGCCGATGGCGATCAGGCCATACACCGCGCCGAGGGTCAGGCCGTTGATCAGCTGTTGCAGAAAGAATACATCCATAATGAGCAGTCTCGCCTGGTAAGGCCGCCAACGCAGTCCGACGCGGCCAAAGGTAGTCGCGGAACGGGCGCGCCAGGGCGGCGGCCCGTCGGTCATAGGGTCATAACTTCACGGTTCGGCCGTTTACAGCTGGTGATATTTGCCCTTGTCATCCCATTGATAGACCACGTAGTCCGAGACCTTCAGATCGCCCTTCTGATCCCAGGCTTTTTTGCCCATCACGGTGTCCACGTCGTGCGACTTCAGCCATTCGGCGGCCTTGGCGCTGTCTTTGCCGCCGGTGGCGTTGAAGGCGGCGGCGATCGCCTGGATCGAAGCGTAGGAGTAAAGGGTGTAGCCTTCCGGCTCAAAGCCGCTGGCGCGGAACTTGGCGATCACCGCCTTGCCTTCCGCGATCTGGCGCGGATCGTTGCCGAAGGTCATCAGCACGCCGTTGGTGTACTGCGGCCCGCCGGCGGCGGTCACCAGCTCTTCGGTCACCACGCAGTCGCCGGAGAAGAACTTGGCGGTCACGCCCTGCTCGCGCATCTGGCGCACCAGCGGCCCGGCTTCCGGATGGCAGCCGCCGAAGTAAACCACGTCAGGTTTGACCGAGGCGATCTTGGTCACCAGCGCGTTGAAGTCTTTCTCGCCGCGCGACAGCCCCTCATACAGCACCTCTTTAACCCCGCGCTTGTTCATCGCCGCCTTGGCGGCGTCCGCCAGCCCCTGGCCGTAGGTGTCTTTATCGTGGATCACCGCGATGCGTTTGGCCTTCAGGGTATCCAGCATGTAGTTGGTGGCGATGACGCCCTGCTGATCGTCGCGCCCGCACATGCGGAACATGGTCTTCATGCCGCGCTCGGTGATCTGCGGGTTGGTGGAGCCGGGGGTAATGGCGATGATGCCGGCCTCGTCATACACCTCGGAGGCGGGCATGGTGGATGAGGAACAGAAGTGGCCGACCACCGCCGAGACCTTGTCCTGATCCACCAGCCGGTTGGCGACCGCGACCGCCTGTTTCGGTTCACAGGCGTCATCCCCTTGCACCAGTTTGATTTTTTCCCCTTTGATGCCGCCGGCGGCGTTGATGTCCGCCGCCGCCTGCGAAGCCCCGCGCCAATACTGATCGCCGTAAGTGGCGTTCGGCCCGGAGAACGGCCCGGCGACGCCGATGACGATATCAGCCTGCGCGGAAAACGCCGTACCTAAACAACCGATGAGCAAAGCAGCGAGCGGACTTTTTATCAATTTCGATGACATTGTTATCTTCCTCAGCACTGTTGTAGCGAAACGCCCTGGGGCGCGGATCAGTCACTTTATGTGTAGACGGGGAAAATAATTTTCTTGAGAGCGCAGTCGCATTCCCCAAAAATGGGTAAGCAAAAATCCAGCCATTGTGACGACGAATACATATTGTTTGCTTATTCATCCTACATATCAGTTGCGGCGCGGCGTGTGGCGGGGATAACAGGGGCTGGGCCGTACGGCCAAGATGGGAAGGTGCAGGATAGCGAGAGTGACCCTGCACCATCGCCGTGCAAAGGCGTGTGCAAGCGGCGTCAAAACGATTGGGGATGCAAAAATCAACGCATCGCGATGGAAAATGCCGAAAAACAGCGCAAGGTGCTCATTACCTCAGCAAACGCGCTTTTTTTGCAGTTTAGCGCTTTGACAAACCCCAGGCGCCCCGCTATTATTCGCCCCGTTCACACGATTCCTCTGTAGTTCAGTCGGTAGAACGGCGGACTGTTAATCCGTATGTCACTGGTTCGAGTCCAGTCAGAGGAGCCATATTTAGAGAAGCCCGCTTAAGGAAACTTAAGCGGGCTTTTTGCTTTAACGCTAAATGCATCGACAGGCAGCGTTACTCTGTGGCTATCGGCGCGTCATTCTCATCAATTTTTACCTTGCCCTGAATATCCGCAATCTTCTGCGCCAGACCCGCTACCTGCGCTTTGCTGTGCAGCAAGGTATAGGTCAGATCAAACTGCGCACTGGCGCCAGGCTGCAACTGCTTAACGCGTTTTTGTTCGCGCTCGACAGTGACCGGGTAGGCATAGCTGGTGCCCGGCTCAATCCCCGTTACATACCCCTGTTTTAACGTATCGGTATTCTTCCACAGCGTCAGGACGGGCAACTGGCGGGTATCGAACTGAATCGCCACCCCTTTGTCGCCCGCGTTATTGACCAGCGCCGCCAGTGTCTGATGATTCGGATCCGATAATGGCTTAATGTTAAAGACCATTTCATCGAACCCTTTGGTTGGACCGGCATAGGTTCCCCAGGTCTTCAGCCCGGCTTTGGCATAGTCGTTAAACGGACTGATGGTGGCCATCGGCGCCAGGAAGCGAGCGCCATTTTCCAGAATCGGCGCGCCGAAATTGCTGTGATAAATAATCTGGTAGTCATGGGGATAATCCGCCCGGTTGGTTAACACATCATGCAGGCGGAAACTGTTGCTGCCGGGCACATAGCGCAATTCGGTCAGGGTTTGCAGATCGGCTTTTTTAAATGTGCTCTCTTTGATCAGGCCGCGAACACGAATTTCATACGGCGCCGTATCCGCGACCTCAACCTCAACCCGCGAGGCCGGCGTATTGCCCGCTTTGCCGTGCAACGTGTAAATTTGCCCTCCTTCGGTCACTGGATGACCGGTCCACTCATAGCCACAACGCACCATCATCTCATTGAAACCTTCCAGCCAGCCGAGCCCATTGCGGCTTTCCAGGTTGATAAAGGCGGGGTTGACCACCTCTTTGACCGGGGAATCCCATCCCATTTTCGCGCCAAATCCTTCTGCCCGCAGGAGGTTCATGCCGCGGGTGGGACTCAGCGTGATGGTCAGGCCATCCTCGCTGCGGATAATCACGACTTTGCTGCCTTCTTGCTTACCGCCGTGCAATACCTTCTGCTCAATGCTGAACGTTTTATCCTTAATCTTCAGCGCCTCGCTCGAAATCTTCCAGTTTCCTTTCTCCACGCCATCTTCAGCGCTGGTCAGCACCCAACTCTGCGCCGCCGCCTGTCCTGAAATCAGGGCCGAAAACACCGCCATCACCCATGTCTTTTTCATTTCCCTTCCCCTTTAGCTGAATCGATTTTTTATAAACAAGGGAAAATCTACTGTTAAGCAGGTTAAAGAAATGTGATGAGCTTCACCGGGTGAGTATTTGAAGAAATAGTGCAATAGAAATACGAATTTCATCGCAGTTTTAATGAAAGACGTTGAGTTTTTGCACATGAAACGAGCTACTCATCAACATAATTTGTATCGTTTCAGCTAAGGAGCAAGGGGACAGTTACGGGCAAGCGAGACATCGCGAAGGGAGTGCAAGTGGCTTGTTTAACGCTATCCGGCCCAAACGAAAGCGCTCAGACAGCCTGCCCGTCTTGCGCCTCGTTACTTTCACGGCCGCCTGCTTGTGTCAAAGCACAAAGCCCGCACCGGGGAATCTGAGCGGGCTTTGTGCCTTTCTGCCGTTAGCGCTTACAGCACAAACTCGTAGTGAGAGCCGTCCGGCAGTTCAATGTCCAGGCGCAGTTTGCCGCCGGCCGCCTCAACATAGCGTTTAAGCGAAGACAGTTTCAGATCGCGGCCCGGTTTTTCCATCACGGCAACGGTCGGCTGCCTGATCCCCAGCGCCTGCGCCATTTCAACCTGCGTTTTCTGTACTTTTTCACGCAGCTCGGCAAGGTGAATGTTCAGCATGATGTCCGCCGCCAGCGCCTGCGCTTTGGCCACGACCTCGGGCTTTTCATCCGCAATAAGCTGTTCCAACGTTCTGCCCATCGCGTCACTCCTTCTCGTTTAATGTGTTCAGCCAGTTCGTGAATTCCCGATCGGCAACCTGGATCATCCCATCGTAAAAACGCTTTTCATTACCGGCTTTATTGCCCGCGCAAAGCACAATGCCAATACGGTACGGATCGAAAGCGAAGAATGCCCGCAACGGTTCGCCTCGGCGCTGAATGCGCAACTCTTTCATATTGCTGTAACGTGAGCCTTTAACCGTATCGGCATAGGGTCTGGGCAGCCCCGGCCCCTTTTCCCGCAGGACCATCAATGCGGCAAGTACGCCGGCCCGATCGGCATCGCTGAGTGATCTGAACCAATGATCAAATGCATCCGTTGTTTTAATTTCCCACACGGGCCCCCTAAAACATAGATCAGTAACTATATAGATGTAAAGCTATAGCAGAGAGGCGCTGGGATAGCATGCAAAGGCATGCGTGGATACTGCAAGGCTGAACGTACATCCACGCATTTTGCAAACGCAGTGCGAGGCATTCAGCTTTTTACGCACGGTATCGAACAATCGTTCAGAGGCACGGAACGTTTCCCCGCCGCCCCTTTATGAACCCTGTCACAAAAAGCGCATAACGTTTTCGACGTTCTACGCAGCGGGCGGTGAGCGGCAAACTTGTTAACGCCACGTTACATCGGGTTAGGCAACATTGTTAACGCCGATTGATGCGCCAAACGCATCGCGCCATGCGTTTATTGCGCTTATTTACTTTATTTTCCTGAGCGAGTCTTCAGCAACAGGCGCGGCGTCAGGCGCCAATAACAAACTGGAGATAAAGATGCATTCCTCTACCTCACCCATGACTCCCCGGGCCAGAGCCGGCGCGATATTGCGCGTCACCTCCGGCAACTTTTTAGAGCAGTTCGATTTTTTCCTGTTCGGCTTTTACGCCACCTACATCGCACACACCTTTTTTCCGGCCAGCAGCGAGTTCGCCTCACTGATGATGACCTTTGCGGTGTTCGGCGCGGGCTTTTTGATGCGCCCGATCGGCGCCATCGTGCTAGGCGCTTACATCGATAAAGTCGGCCGCCGCAAAGGGCTGATCGTGACCCTGTCGATCATGGCCGCGGGCACCTTCCTGATTGTGCTGATCCCCTCTTACCACAGCATCGGGCTTTGGGCGCCGCTGCTGGTGCTGTGCGGGCGCCTGTTGCAAGGCTTCTCGGCGGGTGCGGAGCTGGGCGGCGTGTCCGTCTATCTGGCCGAAATCGCCACGCCGGGCCGTAAAGGCTTCTACACCAGTTGGCAGTCCGGCAGCCAGCAGGTGGCGATTATGGTGGCGGCGGCAATGGGCTTCGCGCTCAATGCGGCGTTGGAAGAAAGCGCCATTCGCGAATGGGGCTGGCGCATTCCTTTCCTGTTCGGCTGCCTGATCGTTCCCTTCATCTTCCTCCTGCGCCGCAAGCTGGAAGAAACGCAGGAGTTTACCGCCCGCCGTCACCACCTGGCGATGCGCGACGTGTTTAAAACCCTGCTGAAAAATTGGCCGGTGGTGATCGCCGGCATGCTGATGGTCGCCATGACCACCACCGCGTTTTATCTGATCACCGTCTATGCGCCGACCTTCGGCAAAAAGGTGCTGCTGCTCAGCGCTTCCGACAGTTTGCTGGTCACCCTGCTGGTGGCGATCTCCAACTTCATCTGGCTGCCCATCGGCGGCGCGCTGTCGGACCGCTTCGGCCGCAAACCGGTTCTGGTCGCCATGACGCTGCTGACGCTGGCCACCGCCTACCCGGCGCTGAGCCTGCTCGCCGCCGCCCCCAGCTTCGGCATGATGCTGGCCGTGCTGCTGTGGCTGTCCTTCATTTACGGCCTCTATAACGGCGCCATGATCCCGGCCCTGACGGAGATCATGCCAACGGAAGTGCGGGTGGCCGGGTTCTCGCTGGCCTACAGCCTGGCGACGGCGGTGTTCGGCGGCTTTACGCCGGTGATCTCCACCGCCCTGATCGAATACACCGGCGATAAGGCTTCACCGGGCTATTGGATGAGCTTCGCCGCGCTGTGCGCCTTGCTGGCGACGCTGTATCTGTATCGCCGCATCGCCATGCCGCTGCAAACCGCACGCTAACCCGCAATCGCAACAGGGAATCATGTCATGCAGAAACTCACTCGTTCGATCCTCGCCGCGCTGGTGTGCGCCTCCTGCAGTACGGCGGCGCTGGCCAAAGACGTGACCGTGATGATCTCCGGCGGCTTCAAAGCCGCGCTGGAAAAACTGGCTCCGGAATATGAAGCCCAAAGCGGCGACAAAATCATTCTGGTGTCCGGCCCCTCGATGGGTAAAACGCCGCAGGCGATCCCCGCGCGGCTGGCGCGTGGAGAGCAAGCCGATGTGGTAATCATGGTGGGCGACGCGCTGGCCCAACTGGACAAAGGCGGCTGGATCCAGCCGGGTTCGCGCGTGGAGCTGGCCGACTCGCCGATCGGCATGGTGGTGAAACAGGGCGCGCCCAAACCGGCGATAAAAACGGATGCCGAGCTGCGCAATGTCTTGCTGCAAGCTGACTCTTTCGCCTATTCCGACAGCGCCAGCGGCCGCTACGTCAGCGGCCAACTGTTCAAAAAGCTCGGCATCGAGGAACAGGTGAAAGGAAAGGCGCATAAGGTTGAGCGCATCCCGGTGGCCTCTGAAGTGGCGCAAGGGAAATACGCGCTGGGCTTCCAGCAGGTCAGCGAATTGCTGCCCGTGGCGGGCGTCACCTTTATCGGCGAGCTGCCGGAAAACGTGCAGTACATCACCCGCTTCGCCGGCGCGGTGACCGCTAAGGCGGAGCACCGCCGCGAAGGCAAAGCGCTGCTGAACTTCCTCGCCTCCTCTCAGGCGCAGCCGACCATTCGCGCGACCGGCATGCGAACCGTGCCGGCACAGCAGCCAGTCAGGCAGAGTGATACTGTTCAGTAATCAGCTTTTCCAGCTCGGCGGCGACGAAAGACTGCATGCGGCCGCGGCGCCGGATCAGACCGACGGTGCGTTTCACCACCGGATCAACCAGCGGCACCGACGTCAACACCGAATGTTCTGAAGCGGGCATCGACATGGCGGGCACGGCGGCAATGCCGATGCCCGCCTCAACCATGCCCAGCATGGTTGTCACATGGCGAGTTTCACACACGCTGGGGCGTTCCGGCACGAGGTGTTCCAGGCGCTGATCGAGCAGATTGCGATTGCCGGAGGTTTTATCCAGCGAGACGTAATCCTGCTGATAAAATTCCCGCCAGGTGAGGCTCTTTTTACCGGCGAGCGGATGGTCACGTCGGCAGGCGGCCACGTAGACGTCCCCCACCAGCGGCACAAATTCAAGATTAGGCTGCAGCCGCCCGGCAAAGCAGATGCCGAAATCGGCCTGGCCGCCGGTGACCGCCTCAATCACATTGCCTGCGCTGCCGTCGATCAGCTTGACGCGCACGCGCGGATAGCGCAGCCGGAAACGGCGTATCACGTCGGGCATGAAATAGTAGGCCGCCGAGGGCACCGTGGCGACGGTAACCAGCCCCACCCGCTCTTGACTGACCTTATCGATATCGGCCATCACCGCTTCGACGTTCATCAGCAACTGCTCAGAACGTTCGGCAAAGGCCTGCCCGTACAGCGTCAAGGTCACGCGCCGGGTGGTGCGATCGAACAGTTTGATGCCCAGCGCGTTTTCCAGTTTCTCAATCCTGCGGCTCAATGCCGACTGCGACAGGCAGATAGACTCTGCGGCCAGCCGAAAATTGCCGTACTCCACCAGCGCGCGAAACGCATAGAGATCGTTGAGATCAAAATTTACGGGCATAACGGCCAACTCTCCTTGCTGAAATGGCATAAAACGCAAACCAACGATGATAACCGCTTATATCGCCACGGCAACCGGCTTGCTGGTTGAGCCACCAAAGCCCCTATCGCCCCAGCAGCACCATTCCCCAAATAATGATAGTCATCACCACGGCCACCAGCTGCGCTGCGCCGCCCAAATCTTTGGCGCGTTTGGATAACGGATGTAATTCCAGCGAAATGCGATCGACCACGGTTTCAATCGCCGTATTAAGCAGCTCAACCACCAATAGCAGAAAACTGCAGGTGATTAATAACAGCCTTTCTATATTTGTAATATCTAAACCAAATGTAACAACCAGTAAGATAGCATTAATAACCAATAATTGGCGGAACGCATCTTCGGTAAGCACGGCATCAATAAACCCGGCCCAGGAATTCCTAATGCTGTAGGTTAATCGGCTTATTCCTTTTTTCTTTTCCACAGGCATACAATCAGCTCTCGTCAAAACTGCGACAGTCACTCGCAAATAAATCACGCAGCGTGAATTTATCTTGAGTTTATTAATTAAAAACCTTAACCGTTCTCTTTCCGGAGACGATGCATTCGCTCACTCGCCGTCACCCTGCTCCTGAAACGGCACCGCCCGAAAATGCCCTGGCGCGGTTATTATTCTGGGAGCGTAAAAAGAGGACGCGATATCAGCCGCTTAAAGCGTTTTCTCGTACAAGCGATAGCGCTTGTACGGCACCGCGCCGATGCGTTCTAAAATCGTCCGCATGCCGGTATTGGTTTCCAGGATCCACGACATTTCCAGCGCGTCGATATTGCGCTTGGCGAAAGGCTCGCGCAGCGCTTCAATCAGCAGCAGCGCAATAATGGGTCCGATGCGGCTGAATTGATATTCCTGGCGTACGCCCATCAACGGCACGCGCGCGGTGCGCACGCCGCTGACTTTCAGGCGCCACAATAGCTTCGCCCAGCCGAATGGCAATAAGCGCCCCTGCAGATCGGCAATCGCTTCGTTAATGTTCGGCAGACCGACGATAAAGGCGCAGGGCGCGCCATCCACCTCGGCGATATGGATCATATCGTCGGGCACCAGGAACTTCAGCTGATCCCCCATGGTGGCGAACTCGTGCTCGGTGAACGGGACAAACCCCCAGTTATGTTGCCATCCGGAGTTGAACACCTCGCGCAGCACCTGCATCTCCTCGCGAAAGCGCTTGCGATTGAGACGGCGGACGGTCACCTTTTTACGCACCTGATCCATCATCCGGGTTAATGACGGCGAAAAATGCAGGTCGGTTCTTTTCATCCAATAGGCCAGCAAATCAATCCCCTCGCTGTAGCCCTGCTGCGCTATCTGGGCCGCGTAGTAGGGTTTCGCGTGCGTCATCAGGGCGGAAGGCGGGGTATCGAACCCTTCGACCAACAGGCCGCTTTCCTGATTGATATTGAGGCTGAATGGCCCGGTGATTTTACGCGCGCCTTTCGACCTCAGCCACTCCTCCGCTACCGTGAATAAGGTGCTGAACACGGCGGGATCGTCAACGGCGTCAATCATGCCGAAGTGGCCGGTATCCTCGCCATGCAGCTCCCGGTGCAGAGAATCGATTTGCGCCGTGATGCGCCCAACGACTTTGCCCTGTTTTTTGGCCACCCATGCCTGCCATTCAATATGGTCGGTTCCGGGATTTTTCTTTGACAGGTGCTCTTCGCGCTCTACATGCAGCGGCTCAATCCAGTTCGGATCATCGCGAAACAGTTGCGAGGGGAAAGCAATAAATTCTTTAAGTTCGCGTTTATCCAGAACTTTCTCAATACGGATCATAAATAGCCTTACGTTTTAATAAAATAATTAAATAAGCACGCGACAACGCCTTTAGCATTTTTTATGCGGTTCCCTTTTATTGAATTGTGTAATGCCTCCGGCTCAATGATAAGAAAAACCGAATATTTCCCCCGGCGAATCAGCAACGTGTTGCCTGACATTCACCCTGTGATGTCCATAATTGATAAAAAAAGGAAACAGAAAGCGGCGCAGCCAGGCTACGCTAATAGTGCTCTTTTATTATTTCGTGCTGTTATGGTAAAAGAAACTCGCCGCTTTTAGTGTACCGACTTTAATCAGGAGGTGCGCCGCCATTTTTACCACTTAATGCTATTTTTAAGATTAGCCTTAAATGAATCGTTCACTTTTGAATTTCTTGCGGCATACTGTTTAGGAAGTGTTTAAGTTCCAAGATAGCCATGCATGAGGTCATAACCTATGAGCCGACAGTTATTTCCTGCCCGACAGATGCAGACTAAAG
This sequence comes from Serratia sp. JKS296, assembly GCF_900215445.1. Classification (NCBI taxonomy): domain Bacteria; kingdom Pseudomonadati; phylum Pseudomonadota; class Gammaproteobacteria; order Enterobacterales; family Yersiniaceae; genus Serratia; species Serratia sp. JKS296. The sequence goes on along the minus strand of NZ_OCMX01000001.1, from coordinate 1,654,418 downwards.
AACGGCGAAGTCCGGATATTACAATAGTCTCTCATATCTCGCCAGGGTGCCGCTCAAGGCTGATGACTCGGGCTACTTACGTTCTGCCCGGTTAATAACCGGCATGCCGCTCGAGCACGGCAATATACGCTGTTCGCGGAATGAAGATGGTTGAATAACAAACTTATTCAAAACCTATTCATAGTAAAACATCAATTACCTCGCCAAGAGTGATTTCTCTCTTTTGGTGATTTTTAATCTATGGCTAAGTTTGTCTATGTCTGAAACAAGTTCCGTTCATTCTCTTCCCATGCGCTATGCGGACTTCCCCACGTTAGTGGACGCGTTGGATTACGCGGCGCTCGGTAATACGGGAATGAATTTTTACGACCGTCGCAATCAACTCGTGACCGTTCTCGACTATCGCACGCTGCAGCAAAAAGCGATCGCGGGCGCGCGGCGTTTATTGTCCCTGAAGCTCAAGAAAGGCGATCGCGTGGCGCTTATCGCCGAAACCAGCCCGGGCTTCGTCGAAGCCTTTTTCGCTTGCCAATATGCCGGCCTGGTGGCGGTGCCGTTGGCGATCCCGATGGGCGTTGGCCAGCGCGACTCCTACACCGCCAAACTGAAAGGGCTGATCGCCAGCTGCAACCCCGCGGCGATCGTCAGCAGCGAAGAGTGGACGCCGCTCATCGCGTCGGCCACGGAAAACACGTCGGCGATGCACATCCTCAGCGACGCGGACTTTAACGCCTTGCCAGAGCCGGAGATCGCGTTGCCGGCGCCTTCGCCCGACGATATCGCCTATCTCCAATACACCTCGGGCAGCACCCGTTTTCCGCGCGGCGTGATCATTACCCAGCGGGCGGCCATGGCGAACCTGAACGCGATCAGTCGCGACGGGATCAAGTTGCGCGCCGGCGACCGCTGCGTTTCGTGGCTGCCCTTCTATCACGATATGGGCCTGGTCGGTTTCCTGCTTACGCCGGTGGCGACCCAGCTGTCCGTCGACTACCTGCGCACGCAAGATTTCGCCATGCGCCCGATGCAGTGGCTGAAACTGATCGCCAAGAATCGCGGCACGGTGTCCGTCGCCCCGCCGTTCGGCTACGATCTGTGTCTGCGCCGCAGCAACGCCAAAGAGCTGGCCGATCTGGATCTTTCCAGCTGGCGGGTTGCGGGCGTGGGCGCCGAGCCGATCCCGGCCGAGCTGCTCGCCCAGTTTGGCGAACACTTCAGCAGCATCAACTTCGACAGCAAAGCCTTCATGCCGTGCTACGGCTTGGCCGAGAACACCCTGGCGGTGAGTTTTTCCGACCCCAGCTCCGGCCCGCAAACCAACGCGGTCGACCGCGATATTTTGGAGTACGAGGGTAAAGCGGTCGCGCCGGGCAAGAAGACCCGCGCCGTCTCGACCTTCGTCAACTGCGGCCGTGCGCTGCCCGGCCATCGCATCGAGATCCGCAGCGAAACCGGGCAACCGCTGCCGGAGCGCCAGGTCGGCCATATCACGATATCCGGCCCCAGCCTGATGAACGGCTATTTCTGCGACGATGAATCCCAGCAGCAGATCCAGGTGACCGGCTGGATGGACACCGGCGATCTCGGCTATCTGCTGGACGGCTATCTGTACGTCACCGGCCGCAAGAAGGATTTGATCATCATTCGCGGCCGCAATATCTGGCCGCAGGATATTGAGTACGTCGCGGAATCCGAACCGGAAATCCGTTCCGGCGATGCGATTGCCTTCGTGACCGAAGAACACGACGAAGCGGCCAGGATCATTTTGCAGATCCAGTGCCGAGTCAGTTCGGAAGAGCGCCGTGAACAAATCGTGCATTCGCTGAGCGCGCGCATTCAAAGCGAGTTCGGCATCGCGGTGGACATCGAGCTGCTGCCGCCGCACAGCATTCCCCGCACGTCGTCGGGCAAACCCGCGCGCGCGGAGGCCAAGAAACGCTGGCTGAGCGCTTCGCTCTACCCGCAAATGCCGCAGCTGGCCGGTTTCGCGCAATGAGCGGCACCGTGGCAGTGACGGGCGCGACCGGCTTTATCGGCCGGCATATCGTCCAGGAACTGCTGGCGCAAGGGTTTAGCGTGCGCGCCCTGACGCGGCAAGCCGGAAAAGCCGCCGTAGACAACCTGCAGTGGATCCCCGGCGCGCTGGAAGATCGGCCCTCGCTCACCGAACTGGTGCGCGGCGCGGAGTGCGTCGTGCATTGTGCGGGCCAGGTGCGCGGGCATGCGGAAGCGGTATTCACCCGCTGCAACGTCACCGGCAGCCTGAATTTGATGCAGGCGGCCAAACAGAACGGCCGCTGCAATCGCTTCTTGTTCATGTCGTCGCTGGCGGCCCGCCATCCGGCGCTGTCCTGGTACGCCCATTCAAAACAGGCCGCCGAGCAGCAACTCATCGCCGCCACGGGCGATATCGCGCTGGGGATTTTCCGCCCGACGGCGGTTTACGGGCCCGGCGATAAAGAGCTGAAACCGCTGTTCAACGGCCTGCTGCGCGGCGTGCTGCCCCGGCTGGGCGCGCCTGACGCCAGGCTCTCTTTTCTGCACGTGAGCGATTTGGCAAAGGCGGTCAGTCAATGGGTGCAGACCGAACCCGCGCAGCCGAATATTTACGAACTGTGCGACGGCGTGGCCGAAGGCTATAACTGGCTGCGCCTGCGGGACATCGGCGCCGCCGTGCGTCACGGGCCGGTGCGTCTGGTGGGCATTCCGCTGCCGCTGCTGAAAGCCCTGGCGGATATCAGCGTGTTGTGGAACCGCCTGGTAAAACAAGAGCCGATGCTGACGCGCAGCAAAATACGCGAATTAACGCATCGCGACTGGTCCGCCAATAATCAGGCGCTGTCGCAACAGATTAATTGGTTTCCACAGGTGAGTTTGGAACGCGCGCTGCGTGAAGGGCTGTTTTAATTATTCCAAGTAGAGGTGTGTCAACGTTCTTATGCTAAATCGCGATGCTGTAATGGATTATATCCTGACGTGTTTGCAAGGTATCGTCGAAGGCGGAGTGGAAATCAAACCTGATAGCGATCTCGTCAATGATCTTGGCCTGGAATCCATCAGAGTCTTGGATCTGCTGATGATGCTGGAAGATGAATTAGATATCTCCATTCCTATCAATATATTGCTTGATGTCAGAACGCCTGAGCAACTGCTTGACGCGCTGCGCCCTTATCTGGAGAAAAACCATGGGACTGTATGATAAGTTTGCGCGACTCGCCAATGACCGTGAACAATTTCAAACGTCCGGTCTGAATCCGTTCGGCACCTGTATCGACGAAGTGTATTCCGCCACCCAGGGGCGCATCGGCGCTCAAAAGATTGTCCTCGCCGGCACCAATAATTACCTTGGCCTGACGTTCGATGCGCAGGCGATCGCCGCCGGCCAGGCGGCTCTGGCCGCGCTCGGCACCGGCACCACCGGCTCGCGCATGGCGAACGGCAGTTACGGATCGCACCTGACGCTGGAACGGGAGCTGGCGGAATTCTTCGATCGCCCAAGCGCCATCGTGTTCTCCACCGGCTATACCGCCAACCTGGGCGTTATCAGCACGCTGGCGGGACCGGGCGCCGTGGTGCTGATCGACGCGGACAGCCACGCGAGCATTTACGACGCCTGCGCCCTCGGCGGCGCGGAAATTATTCGCTTCCGCCACAATGACGCCGCCGATCTGGAGCGCCGCATGGTGCGCCTGGGCGAACGCGCCCGCGAAGCGATCATTATCGTGGAAGGCATCTACAGCATGCTGGGCGACGTCGCCCCGCTGGTGGAAATCGTCGACATCAAGCGGCGATTGGGCGGGTATCTGCTGGTGGACGAAGCGCACTCCTTCGGCGTAATGGGCGAGCGCGGCCGCGGCCTGGCCGAAGCGCTGGGCGTCGAGCAAGATGTGGATATCATCCTGGGCACCTTCAGCAAAAGCCTGGCTTCGATCGGCGGTTTCGCCGTCGGCGGCAAGGGGATGGACGTGCTGCGCTACAGCAGCCGGCCGTATATTTTTACCGCTTCGCCGTCGCCGTCCAGCATCGCTTCGGTGCGCACGGCGCTGCAAAAAATCGCCCGCCATCCCGAGCTGCGGGAAAAACTGTGGAGCAATGCGCACCGTCTGTACCACGGCCTCGCCGAGCTGGGCTATACCCTGGGGCCGCGCATCAGCCCGGTGGTGCCGGTCATGATCGGTTCAAAGGAAGAAGGGTTGCGTTTCTGGCGCGAGCTGATCGCCCACGGCGTCTATGTGAACCTGGTGCTGCCACCGGCCGCGCCGGCGGGCGTGACCCTGCTGCGCTGCAGCGTCAATGCCGCGCACAGTGATGAAGAAATCGACGCCATCGTGCGCGCCTTTGCGGCGCTGAAAAAATAAAGCCTTTCCCTCTCGGCCGCGGCGGCGGTGCCGAAAATGGCCTCGCCGCCCTGCCGAACCGATGCGCGCCTCAGTGCGCAGCCGTTGATACCCCATCAGCCGAATAGCGATACCCCTGCGCCGCCATAAATTCCGCGATGGCTTTTTCCGCCGCCGAAAGCACCTCCTCGATCGGCCGATCGGCATCGAGATCCACGATGTCGGCGCCTTCGAACGTCAATAAAGGCGTGACGGCGATCTTCTTCTCCAGCGCCGCTTTGCGGTGATCGGGTTTGCGCGCACAGGCCACGTCCAGACTGACATTCAGCTTGAGCACCAGATCCGGTTTTTGCCCCGCCATCCATTGAAACGCCGCCCGTTCACGCGCCGCCAGCCAACGGACGAAACGGCTGCCTTCAACGTCGACGGGAAAAACCGTGCCATCGTAAGCGCCAGGGATCTGCGCCTGCGGAAAACGGTCGGTCAACACGATGAACCCTTGCCGGCGATACGCCAGCATGCGGCGAAAACGCAGCAGCCGCCGCCCCACGAAAGCGATGATCACCGCCGACGGCAACAGGCCAATCCGGGATTTTTTCGTTTTGACTTTTTTGGTATTGCTCTCGATAGCCTTGCCCACCGAGCGCCCGAGCAGCGGCAATTTCGCCGCCGCGCGCCCGACGTTGCCTGCCTGTTTGCCCAGATGCACCTGCACCGCCGGGCCATAATGTTTCACATACTCGATCAGATGTTCACAAACGGTGGACTTACCCGATCCGTCGCTGCCGATAACCGCAATCAGCGGCGGAAATTTTGCACTCATAATAAGACTCTCTTTCAATACACCAGAAACGGCGTGCCATATTTGAAGCGAACGTTCGCTTATCATTGCCGCGGCGGCTGCGTGAAAAAAAATTTGCCATACGCAGCGCCAAAAAGCACAAAATATTAAGCGAAAATTGAAAACCTCTGCTCTTTTTTCGCCGCGAGCCATGCCGAAAATTAACATAAAAAGCGAAACCGGCCCACGCACGAACAATTAGCACAAAATAACAAGAACAAACGCCATAAATATCAATTCAAATAACGAAGAAGAATGCCGATCTCATTATTTTATCGCAGCAAAGCACAATAAATATCTTGAACCCAAGGCGTATTGGAATACAATAGTTTTTTTCGCATTGGATCAATTATTGTGAGTCAGCAGATAAGACCTTCATCTGATCGCTCGCCCGTGCGCGTAATAGCGATAACCGGCTGTGACGGCTCGGGAAAATCCACATTAGCCGCCAGCCTGGTCAACGCGTTATCGGCACAAGAACCTGCCGAACTGCTGTATCTCGGCCAGTCTTCCGGGCGCATCGGCGAATGGATCAGTTCGCTGCCGATTATTGGCGCGCCCTTCGGGCGTTATTTGCTGAAGAAATCGGAACGCGTGCATGAGCGCCCTTCCACACCGCCGGATAATGCCACGGCGCTGGTGATATTTTTACTCTCCTATTGGCGCGTTTATAAATTCCGTCGCATGCTGAAGAAAAGCCGCAGCGGCGCATTACTGATCACCGATCGTTATCCGCAGGCCGAAGTGGCGGGGTTTCGTTTCGATGGCCCGCAGTTGGCGAAAACCGCCGGCGGCAATCGCTGGATCCGCTGGTTGAGAAAGCGCGAACAAAACCTGTACCAATGGATGGCGTCTTATCAGCCCTTATTATTAATTCGGCTGGATATTGACGAACAAACGGCCTATTCACGCAAACCCGATCACTCGCTGGCGGCGTTGCGTGAAAAGATCGCCGTCATCCCGCACCTGACGTTTAACGGCGCTAACATATTGGATTTAGACGGCCGCGAACCCGCCGACCGTATTTTCGACGCATCGCTGCGCGCCGTTAAAATATCGCTGAGGGCCGCCAATGCCTAGCCGACAAATAACCTTTTCGTACCGAAACAGATGAATAAAAATAAACTCACCGCCGAACAGGATACCTCTCCCGTCTGCATCACCGGGCTGATTGCCGTGGTGGGCAGCGACGGCACGGGCAAGTCCACGCTGACCGCCGACCTGGTGAAAAACCTGCAGCAACATCGCCCCACGGAGCGGCGCTATTTGGGGCTGATCTCCGGCGAAGACGGCGACAAAATCAAAAAGTTGCCGTTCATCGGCGTGTGGCTGGAACGGCGCCTGGCGGCGAAATCCGACAAAACCCAGCGCATGAGCAACAGGCCGCCGGCGCTGTGGGCGGCGCTGATCATGTACGGTTTTTCGCTGTGGCGCGCATCCAACCTGCGCAAGGTGCGGCAGCTGGCGCAGAGCGGCGTTCTGGTGATAAGCGATCGCTACCCGCAGGCGGAAATCTCAGGTTTTTACTACGATGGGCCCGGCATCGGCGTGGAACGCGCAAAAGGGTGGCTATTGAGCCGCCTGGCGGCGCGCGAACGCCGTTTATATCAACGCATGGCCGTCTATCGGCCAGCGCTGATCATTCGCCTTGATATCGACGTCGATACGGCCTTTTCCCGCAAGCCCGATCACAGTTACGAAGAGCTGAAAGACAAGATCGCCGCCATGGTGCGCCTGCAATACAACGGCGCGCGCATCATCGAGCTGGACGCCAGAGCCCCTTACGACGAGGTGCTGAGCAATGCGCTCAACGCCATTTCCGCCGTGGTGAACCCCGCGAAGCGCCCGCAGAGCGATCTCGGGCAACCCGGCGAGAACGCCGGTAAAGAAACTCAGGTTTATTAAACGAATACAGGGCAAGCGCATGACTGCGGAACACAAAATGCAGCAAAACAACGATAACGGCTGGTTTGGGCTATGAAACGGTGGTTTTCCGACGGCGCGTTTCGTTCCATTTTACGTAATGCCGCCTACCTGGGCTCCGGCAGCGTCGCCAGCGCGCTGCTCGGCCTGCTGGCGCTCTCCTGCGCCGGTAAAGGCATGTCGCCTGAAATGTTCGGCGTGCTGGTGGTGATCCAGGCCTATACCAAAGCGGTCAGCGATTTCATCAAATTCCAGACCTGGCAGTTTGTGGTGCAATTCGGCACTCCGGCGCTGGAGCATCAAAATACCGGGCGCTTCCGCGACGTCGTCGCCTTCTCCTTCGGCCTGGATATCGCCAGCGGCGTCATCGCCGTGCTGGGCGGCATGATCATGCTGCCGTTCTTGTCTCACGCCCTGGGGCTGGACAGCGAAAGCTTCTGGCTCGCCATGCTGTACTGCACCCTGATCCCATCGATGACCTCGTCCACGCCGACCGGCGTGCTGCGCGCCTTCAACCGCTTCGATCTCATCGCCATCCAGCAGGCGATCAAGCCGTTCCTGCAGGCGGTGGGCAGCGTCATCTCCTATTATTTCGATCTGGGGTTCCCCGGCTTTATCGTCACCTGGTACGCCTCGAACCTGATCGGCGGCACGCTGTTTTGGTGGTTCACTGCGCGCGAACTGCGCCGCCGCGATATCCACGGCGCGCTGAGGCCGCGTCTGTTCAACGTCGCGCGCCGCATCGAGGGTGCCTGGAACTTCGTCTGGACCACCAACATCGCCCATACCATCTGGGCCGCGCGCAACTCCTGCACCACCGTGCTGGTGGGCGTGGTGCTCGGGCCGGCCGCCGCCGGGCTGTTCAAGATCGCCATGACCTTCTTCGATGCGACGGGCACCCCGGCCAAGCTGCTGGAGAAAAGCTTCTATCCCGAGATCATGCGCCTGGATCCGCGCACCAAGACCCCGTGGCTGCTCGGCCTGCGCTCCTCGCTGCTGGCCGGCGGCATCGGCCTGGCCGTCGCGGTGTTGATGTTGCTGGTGGGCAAGCCGCTTATTTCCGCGGTCTTCGGGCAGCAATACCTGGAAGCCTATGACCTGATTCAAATCATGCTGGGCGCGATCATCGTCTCCATGATGGGCTTCCCGCAGGAATCCTTATTGTTTATGGCGGGCAAGCAGCGCGCTTTCCTGATCGCGCAGGCGACGGCCTCGGCGGCCTACATTGCGCTGCTGGTGTCGATGGCGTATGCCTTCGGCGTGCAGGGCGCCGCCTTCGCTTATTTACTTGGGCAATGTTTAGACGTTCTGTTATCCCTGATACCGACGATCGGCGCCTACCGCAATCGCTTTATGTTGGGGCTGAATGTGCCCAAAGAGAGTAATCAATGACCGCTAGCAATAATTGGAAAAAGTTCTCCGCCGAAACCACCCAGGCGCTGTTTGTCGCGGTGGAAGAGGACGACCTGGTTGAGGCGAATATCAGCCTGCCGCAGCAGATCGATCTGGAATGCTCCCCCGAAAGCATTCGGGACAACTACGCGCTGTGCCTGCAGTTTTGGGAAGACGGCTTTTCCCGTCGCGAGCTGCTGCAATTGGTGAACGGTTTCCTGCAAGACCCGCAGTTGGCGGCGGCGACCCGCATGCGCTACAAATATATCCGCGCCCGCTATAAGCACCTGCGCTTCGCCCAGCAGCTGTACGGCGCCCCCCACCGCGCCAACCGCCTGTTCCACACCACCACCGTGGTGCTCGGCCATTTTCAGGACGCGTTTCGCAACGGCAACCAGAAGAACCTGACGCTGTACGGCAACCTGCTGCGGCTGCTGCTCAGCAAGCCGGTGTGGTCTTACGTGCGCTATGCGCTGCGCCACACCCGGCTGGAAAGCGCACAGGGCTTTATCACCTACCGTCAGGAGCAAATGCGCCAGCTGCAAACGCTGATCGCCGGCCCGGCGCTGACCGGGCATCAGTTCCATGACGTGCGCAAAATCGTCAGCCGCCAGGTCTCGTTCTACGACACGCTGAGATCGATCGATCCCGACAACCGCGAGGCCCGGCAGATCTCGCGCTTCCTGGCGGCGATTAACGGCCTGATGGGTGACCGGCATGACGTGATGGTGGCGGACAAGCTGGCCGGCGGCGATATCTATGATCGGCCGGCGATCCTGGATATCGACATCCGCCAGCGCCTGGAGCTGCTGCTGGCGCGCTTTCCCCTGTCGTTTTCCCAGCCGGCCATCGCGGCGGGCAGATAAGCGCATTGCCCGTAGCCATGATGACGTTACCTCGCTTGCTGGCCCTCGCCCTGCTGCTGACGCCGCTGGCGGCATCCGCGCATAACTTCGTGCATGGCCGGCCGGTGGCGCCGATCGCCATCGCCGATCGCGGCGAGCTGCTGCTGCGCAACGGCGATTTCAGCTACCGGCCGTGGAACAGCGCAAAACTGGCGGGCAAGGTGCGGGTGATCCAGTACATCGCCGGGCGCACCTCCGCCAAAAAGAAGAACTCGTTGCTGATCAACGCCGTTAAGGACGCGAACCTGCCGGGCGATCGCTTCCAGCCGACCACCATCGTCAACACCGACGATGCGATTCCGGGCTCCGGCTTCTTCGTGCGCGGCAAGATCGAGAAAAACAAGCGGCATTATCCCTGGGCGCAATTCATCGTCGACAGCGACGGGCTGGGGCGCATGGCCTGGCGGCTGCCGGAGGAAAGCTCCACCATCGTAGTGCTGGACAAGGCCGGGCGCGTGCAGTGGGCGAAGGACGGCACACTCACCCCGCAGGAAGTTGACCAGGTGATCGCCCTGCTGCGCGCGCTGATCGCGCAGGAGACGCCATGAAGCGCACGCCGCCGGGAACTGATAACGCATGTCTTTGATTGAACGCTATATCACGGTTGAGATCCGCCGCCTGGTGATGATGATCGCCGGGTTTCTGATCTTCATGTTCGCCAGCTACTCCGCCCAGCGCTACCTGACCGACGCCGCCAACGGCACGCTGGCGCTGCGGGTGGTGGCCGACGTGGTTTTCTATAAATCGCTGATCGCGCTGGAGATGATATTGCCCGTCGCGCTGTATGTCTCGGTGGCGGTCGCGCTGAGCCAGATGTACAGCGACGCGGAGATCACCGCCATGCTGGCCGCCGGCGCCAGCCCGCTGCGGCTGTACAAGGCGGTGCTGCTGCTCGCCGTGCCGCTGGCGATCGCGGTCACGCTGCTGTCGCTGTATGGCAGGCCCTGGGCGTACGCCAATATTTATCAGCTGCAGCAACAGTCGCAATCGGTGCTGGACGTGAGCCACCTGCAGGCCGACAAATTCAACGTCAGCGGCAACGGCCGCATGATCCTCGCCAATCACGTCGACAAAACGGCCAACCACCTGACGGACACCCTGATTTATGTGCGCGGCGGCCATCACACCAACCTGTACCGCGCGCAGTCGGTGGAAGTGCTCGACGCCTCTCCCGCCAGCCCCGCCGTGCGGCTGAAAACCGGCACCGCCTATGTGCTGGATCGCCAGGGCGCCGACGACAACGGCCAGAATTACGACAACTTTGACATCGCGCTCAAACCGTTCGTGCCCAGCGCCGAGAGCCGGCACAAGTCGGCCTCGCCGGCGGAACTGGCGCGCTCCGCCGATCCGGGCGACGCCGCCGAACTGCAATGGCGCGAGAGCCGTGGGCTGACCACCGTGCTGATGGTGCTGCTGGCGATCCCCTTTAGCCGCATCAAGCCGCGGCAGGGGCGCTACGCCGCGCTGCTGCCCCTGACGGTGCTGTTTACCGTGATTTTCTATGGCGGCAACATTTGCCGCACGCTAGTGGCCAACGGCTCTCTGCCGACGATCCCCGGCGTTTGGCTGGTGCCGCTGGCGATGGCTGTCGGCATCGCCCTGCTGCTGGCGCGCGACTTATCCCTGCTGCGGAAACCCTCCCGATGACTATTTTTAGCCGTTACCTGATCCGCAACGTGTTCATCGGCTTCGCCGCCGCGGCCGGGCTGCTCATCCCGCTGTTCACCACCTTTACGCTGATCAACGAGCTGGAGGACGTCACTCCGGGCGGCTACCGCTGGCAGCAGGCGCTGCTGGTGACCGTGATGACGCTGCCGCGCAGCCTGGTCGATCTGGGGCCGTTTATTGCGCTGCTCGGCGGCATCGTCGGGCTGGGGCAGCTGTCTAAAAGCCTGGAGCTGACGGCGATCCGTTCCGCCGGGATGTCGATATTCCGCATCGCGCTGGTGATGCTCGCCGCCGGGCTGCTGATGAACCTCTCGCTCGGCGCCCTCGATGAATGGGCCGCCTCGCCGCTGCAACAACGCGCGCTGCAGATGAAAAACAACGCGCTGGCGCAGTCGAACAGTAACGACGTCACCGTGAACCCGCTGTGGGCGCGGCGCGGCAACGAGTTTGTGACGGTCAAAACCGTCGATGAGAACGACCAGCCCCACGGCATAGAGATCTTCCGTTATCAGGCCAACCGCGCGCTGGAATCTTACATTTACGCCGACAGCGCCAGCACCGCCGCCGACGGCAACTGGCTGCTGCATAACGTGATGCAGAAAAGCTGGCAAGGCAGAAAGGAGACGATTGCGCGGCAAGACAGCCTGCTCTGGCGCTCGCTGTTCGCGGTGCCGAGCCTGAAAGAGCTGACCCTGCCGGCGGGCAGTTTCTCGCTCCAACAGCTGGATCGCTATATCGATTACCTGCAGGGCTCGGGGCAGCCCAGCACCGAATACCGCCTGGCGCTGTGGAAAAAACTCGGCCAGCCCCTGCTGGTGCTGGCGATGATTTTGCTGGCCATCCCGTTTACCTTCACCGCCCCGCGCGCCCCCGGCATGGGCAGCCGATTAGCGCTCGGCGTCATCATCGGGCTGCTGACCTACATCGCTTACCAGATCGTCCTCAACCTGGGGTTGTTGTTCACCCTCAACGCGCCCTTCACCGCCCTCGCCCCGCCGCTGCTGATTTTGGCGCTGGCGTTGGCGCTGGTTTATCGGTTTGATCGGCGGGGTTAAAAACCCGCAGCAGCCTTTGGAAAACAAGAACTTTCCGGTTAACCTTTGGCCGGCTTTACAAATTGGCTTGAGCCGTTATTATCCCTTATCTGGTGTCCTATGCGCCGTTAGCTACCGCTGACTGCCGTTCGATAACATGCCCCCTCAGGGCGCCATCGAGTGCAAGGAGTGCGAGCGCCCGCCTGAACAGGCCAAGACGCAGCAAGCAAAGGAAGAGACACACTATGTTTTCCCGTTTGAAACTGCTGTATATCGCCGATGATATTATTTCACCTGATGAATTCCCCCGTATAGTCAGCCCTTCCAGCGCCTGTCACAGCCTTTCATACATGCCGGACAATGACATTCTGTCGCTTTTTTCTGGTTTTCGCGGTGGCGGACGGATCCGCCGTGAAGTCGGCGTTACGCAAAACGGAATAAGCTCTAACCTGCGCGCAAGAGTGCAGAGCGACCTGATGAGCGGCGTTGTCGTAGCGGTCGAAACCCGGCCCGGCGTGTTGGCGACGATGGGGCCATTTTACGCCGACATCGACGGCTACCTGATACCGCAGGGAAGACAAGAGCCCAACTACCCGGTGGACAAGATAGTGAAGCGGTACGAAGAGGCCGTGAAGTCTTACGGTGGCCGCCGGGCGCGCCCATCCGTCTTCCCCGCACAAGTCACGCGGGCCAAACCGGCCCTTGGCCCGGATATCCCGGCGCAAGGTAGAAGAGCCTCACAGTCGGTCGTGTCTGGCCCCTTGACCAAAGCGCAACGCTGGCAGGAGCGAAAATACCTCATTGGCCGCGGGCAACGGAGTATCTACCCGGACGCCCGAATCGCCTCGGAACGCCTGGCGGCAAACAATGTCGCCGTCGAGAAGGCAAAGCTGGCGGAGAATATCTACAAGACCACGAATCCGCTAAAGGATACACCCGGCGTTCCCGAGGGCTGGAAAGATATCAGTAACGATAATGCGGCCCTGAGTAAAATTGGGCTAAACAGAAATATGCTCTTCGACAGAGATGAATCGCCGGATTTTTTGGCAAGGGTATATCAACCTGACAACAGTATTTTTGGTAAAGAGATGAATCCGACGGTCGTGTTCAGAGGATCAAGAGCGCCAGAGTTCCCGGAGGGAATCGGCAGCGCCGCCAAAAAGGCCCTTAAGGGCGATTTGTCAGGAATTAAAAATGTGAATGACTGGATAAATAATGGCGCGCAGGGGATGGGGGCAAACTCCGAGTATTATAAAAAGGCCATCAATATTGGCGAAAGCATATCAAAAAACCCCGGCATTGATATTACTGGTCATTCATTAGGTGGCGGAATGGCCTCCGCAGCATCAATGACCAGTGGAAAACCCGCATGGACGTTTAATGCAGCCGGGCTCAACAGCGGAACAATTAGAAAATACGGAGGGGAGGCTCTTGGTTCAGCCAAGAACATACAGGCCTATCGAGTGGAAGGAGAACTGTTAACCACGTTACAGGAGGTTAATAACGAAAGTGATTATGAGCTTATAAAAAATGCCCTGCCCGATGCTTTGCAAAAACCCTGGGGCACAGCATTGCCTTTCACCTTGAAAGAGTGGTCATCACTGGCGATACCTGATGCCGCCGGCATACCACACACTCTTGCCGGTGGGACAGGAACCTTGCTCGATAAACACGGTATAGACCAGACAATAAAGTTGATTGAAGACCAGAAAGACGATGATATCGCCACTATCAGGGGGAGAATATGAGCAAGTTGATAATGGCCATGGCGTTACTGTTTACTGTTCTCATGATGCAAGGATGCAAAAAAAATATGGAATATGAGCCGCAGGATTTTTTTGAAGGCCGTCAACTGGAAGTCGCACAGCTGATTTATGATGGCGATGAAGTGAAACTGAAAGAAAAGCTTCCTTCAATAAGCAAGCAAGAACTGAATCGACCAGTGAAAGCAGACATGACCCTGCTGTTTTGGTCGGTGCTAAACGCGATCTATGATAAAAATACGCCGGAAAGGCTGAAAATAATAACCGACCTGGTAAAAAGTGGCGCAGACCCGCTGCAACCCAGACCAGAGGGCGGGAGCAGCCCAGCGGAATTCGTCATGAAAGCCGACAAGGGGATTTGGGTCAAAGCCATGCTCGACGGCGGTTTACCGCCAAACTCAAAAGACAAGGTATTCAATGAACCCATTGTATTCCAAACAATCAAAGCCAAAAACCCTGAAACGTTAAAGGTGATGCTGGATTATGGCGCAGACATAAATACAAGAGACTCATTGGGAAACACCTTGTTAATAAGCTCATTGGATTCTCATTCGTTTGATCATACGATTCTTTTGTTAGAGAGAGGTGCGGATAGTAAAATCAAAGGGAAGTTTGGTTGGACTATGGGCAATCAGCTTCAGCGCTTTATAGATAGAGGCGTAGGAGATGCCGAGGATAAAGAGAAAATTGACAAGATAAAAGAGTTATTAATTAAAAAGGGTGGTGACTGGCCTCCACTACCTGTAGAGAATTGAGACTCCCCTAAGGTCGACGTCGAAGACATGTAATATACCGTTCAGGGGCTGAATGGCAACCGCCATCCAGCCCCTGCTTGCCCAGCCGACGTTAACGCAATGCCTTCGCTATCGCACTAAACATCAGCGATGCCTCCAGCGGTTGCGCGCTGAAAGAAGGCTCCGCCTGCGGCCAGGTAGACCACTGGACGATCACCAGATTCTCCGCCTGATTGACCATAATCATCTGGCCGAAGATCCCCAGCGCCCACAGGGAATGCTTCAGGGATGCCTGCGGGGCAGGTTCTACGTTGGCCGCATTGGCCGGCACTTCGTTGTTCCACCATTGGAATCCGTAAATGCCGTTAGGGTGCGCCGCCGACACCGAGCCTGCCGCCCGAGTCCAGTTGGACGACTGGGCTACCCAATCAGCCGGCAAGATCTGTTTGCCGTTCGGCAACCTCCCGTTATGCAGAATGAATTCGCCGAAGCGCCCCCAGTCTTCCAGCGTGGCGTTGAAGCCGTGCGCGCCTACGTCGTGCTGACCTTTGGCGTAGGCATGCCACACGCCGTCGCTCGCCATGCCGTAGGGCTGCCAGATGCTTTGCTGCAGATAGGCCGCCAGCGGCATGCCGGTGGCGCGCTCTAGCACGTCGCCCAGCAGCCACGCGCCGCCGGAGGAGTAAGACCAGTTCTGCCCGGCCGGATGTGCACGGTGCAAGCCGGCCACCAGCTTGCGCACGCAGGCGTAGGTTCCGGGCCTGGCTTCACACTCGGTCAGCTGCGCAAAGTCCGATTTCGGGTTGGTGTAATCCTCATTCCACGCCACGCCGGAGGTGTGGGTGATCAGCTGCCCGAGGGTCACGCCGTCCCACGCGGTGCCTTTCAGATCGGGTTCGTATTGCGTGATGAGATCGTCGAGCGAGCGGATCTTGCCCTGTTTAATCGCCACGCCCACCAGCGTGGCGACCACCGATTTTCCCACCGAGCGCGACGTCCACAAAGTGGCGTCGGTATTGCCCTCCCCCAGATATTTCCAGGCGATTTTGCCGTCTTTCAGCACCAGCATGCCGCTGACGTTCTGGCGCTGTAGGTAATCCTGCAGGCTATAGGTTTTGCCATTCACCCGATACCTGGCGTCCGTTAACGGTTTAGCGGCAGCCACCAGCGGTATGGCATTGCCGTGATGAAACACATCCCCCGCATAGTTGCGGTAGTCATTACGAAAACCGATCACCCGGTCGCTCTGGCTCCAGGTGAGCATCTTGTGCGTGTCCGGCAATTGCGCATCGAAAGGCGCGGGACAGGCGCTGAGTTCGGTGCCCGCACAGGCGGCCAGCGCGGCGGGCGCCAACAGGCCGCTGCAGAGACTGATGACAACGCCTGCCAGCAGGCTGCGGTTAAACACTTTGCTTTTCATATTTTTTCTCGCTTAGCTCAGGAAGGCGTTCAGCTTAAAAAAACGCGGCCTATAATAAAAAACGCCTGATGGGGGAAAATCCCCCGCAAAATCGACGGGAGAACCGCGTGCCAAGCCTGATTTATTCCTTTGCCCAACTGGAAGCCTTCACCGCCGTGGCCGAGCACGGCAGCCTGGCGAAAGCCGCGCTCAAACTGGGCAAAGACCGCACGACGCTGCGCGATTTGATTGATTTTCTCGAGGATGGCTTGGGCTATGCGCTGTTCCTGCGCGAGGGGCGCAGCCTGCACCTGACGCCGGAGGGCGAACAGCTGCAACGCCAGGCGCACCTGCTGATGCGCCAGGTGAAAGCGTTTGAGGCGTTCGCCAAAGACGTGCCGAAGAGCGCGGCGCAGGAAATCTCACTGGTCTACGATCCCTTTACGCCCCGCGCGCTACTGCAGGCGCTGATTGCCGCCATGGCCCAACGCAACACGCGCCTGAGCCTAATTAATGCCTCGCGCGACGAAGCGGAAAGCCTGCTGGCAAACGGCCATGCCGATCTGGGCATCTGCCAGGCGCGCAACCGCAGCGTGGGCGACGCCATGGAGTGGCGCGCCTTAGGGGCGATAGAGATGGATTTTTACGCGTCTAAAGCGCTTTTCCCCGGCGCGGAACAGCCGCTTTCGCTGCTGGAGCTCTCGCTCACGCCGCAGGTAATCATGCACCCGGATTCTGACGAACCCGTGGCGCGCCGCCTGCAAATTTCCGGGCACACTATCTTTACCAACGAACTGGAAATGCTGCGTGCCCTGCTCGAACAAGGCTGCGGCTGGGGATTCTTGCCGACGCATATGCATGCCGAACAGTGGAAAAACGTCAACACGCTGCGCACCCAAGTAGGCAGCCAGGGGATCAGCCAAACCATGGTGACTATCTGGAAGCCGGGCAATGACCGTCGGGCGCTGATTGATGAGACGCTGGCGCTGTTGCCGGGGTTGTGGCGGGGGGTTGGGGAGTGAAAAGTCGTTGCTAGATTAGCGGTGTTGTTATCGGTAGTCGATCGTGGGGATAATCACCTGCGCTGTTGGTCCGAACGTTCCTAAATAGGAAATGCTTTTTTCCCCCAATGAGCCATCACCGCCTTCACCCTAGCGCTACTGGCCTGATTTATTGCTTTTAGCGGAGGGGTTAGAAGGGCAGTTTTGAGCGACGAGCGGACGTTTCTCAAACTAGACTGGCCCCCTGAATCTCCAGACACTTCGACCCACCTTAAATTAATGACTAGTCTTAAAACTAGTCATTAGACTAGTCGGGAGATAAGCATGATCGAAGAGTTGCTGGGACCAGAGCGCCGCAGGCGCCGTTCTCCACAGGAAAAAATTGCCATCGTTCAAGAGACGCTTCAGCCAGGTATGACCGTTTCCCATGTCGCACGGCTTCATGGTGTGAATGCAAACCAAATCTTCGCCTGGCGAAAGCAGTATCAGGAAGGTAGTCTCACCGCAATTATGGCTGGCGAAGATGTTGTTCCCGCCTCGGAACTGGCGGCGGCGGTGAAACAAATCAAAGAGCTACAGCGTCTGCTAGGTAAAAAGACCATGAAGAACGAACTGCTGAAGGAAGCCGTCGAGTATGGTCGCCAAAAAAAGTGGATAGCGCACGCGCCCTTATTGCCCGGGGATGGCGACTGAGCTTCGTCAGTCGTTGTCTCCAGGTCTCGCGTGCGCACTTGCATGTTCTGAAGCATCGTCCTGGGGACTGGCAGGATGGGCGAAAAAAGCGCCAGACCGATGATGCCGACGTGCTTGAGCGGATCCATGGCGTTATCGGTGAAGTGCCAACCTATGGTTACCGCCGCGTCTGGGCATTATTGCGCCGCGAATCTGAGACGCTGGCAGTGGCGGTCGTCAACGCCAAACGGGTGTACCGGATCATGTGCCAGCATGCGTTGTTGCTGGGACGAAAACCCAGAATGCAGCCGGTAGGTCGGGCGCATACCGGAAAAGTGGCCGTCAGTGAAAGTAACCGACGGTGGTGTTCTGACGGGTTCGAGTTCCGCTGTGATAACGGTGAAAAACTCCGTGTCACCTTCGCTCTGGACTGCTGTGACCGCGAGGCGTTGCACTGGGCCGCTGGAACCGGTGGCTTCGACAGTGATACCGTTCAGGATGTTATGCTGGGCTCGGTGGAGCGTCGCTTCGGACACCGTCTTCCGCCAGCCCCCATCGAGTGGCTGACAGACAACGGCTCGGCCTACAGAGCACATGATACCCGGCGGTTCGCCCGGTTGCTGGGGCTGGAGCCGAAAAGAACTGCGGTACGTAGTCCGGAGAGTAATGGCATGGCAGAAAGCTTCGTGAAGACGATGAAACGCGACTACATCAGCGTTATGCCACGTCCGGATGCCCGAACGGCAGTGCAGAATCTGGCGATGGCGTTCGAACATTACAACGAATGACATCCGCACAGTGCGTTAGGCTACCGTTCGCCGCGGGAATATCTGCGACGCCGGCAGGCCTAAATAAGAGAGTCGATGAGTCTGGAGTTATAGGGGCAAATCCACAAACTGGTAACCTATGTGATCAAACAGTATACAAATACCTTAGTAGAATTAAATATCACTTAATGCCATACACCATACTCCAAGAGTTGTGGAAAGTGAAATAAGCACTGGCCAACGAACCTGACCTGATTCGGAATTAGTGGTTAGCATCAGGGACGTAAACCCCACCTTTCACTACTCCCTTGAGTCAGGCTTAGATATTGTAAACATAAGTGCTTGAGGGTAAGCACTCCTGTGTTACTCGCTGTCACTCGGCCCTTAAGATATCTTGAGTATGTTCTTGCGCTTAGTCAATCAGTCGAATCGTTAAGTTGCTTACCAGCTTCTGCTTAATTATCACGCCTTGAGTTTTTCCAAATCCGACTCGGATACACTCAAGGCGTTACCGAAGTGCGACGTGCAAGTCCTTCTTTAGATTTAGCCGGAACATAATTCGGGTGTGTCGTTCCTGATGCTCTCGGCCGAGCGTTCCATTCTCCGGTGAGAGCTGATCGGCAACTTCCAGTAAAATCTTACTAGCCTTAACTTGGTCAAATGTCCCATTAATATTACTTGCCTTTTGCTGAATGCGTAGATGCACACGTTGGCGCATAGAATCCAACTTCCAAACGATTTCCTGTGATAAGGCCACTTTTCTCTGCATAAATAATGGGATACCTCTAAATAACCCGAGATGTCAAGTTGATAAATTAGTATATTCTTTATAATTACAGTTTTCATGTTGCATATCATAACCAAAAATTAAATTTAAATCCCAACAAGCTAAAGCAATATATTTTACCATATTATATATAATAACAATTTATCGACCGTGCTTCCACATTAAAGCCCATGACTCCTGCTTGTCTGTTACCTTATTTTAAGACTCTCCCTTGTGTTGGATTTTCCTCCTATTCTCAGCTATAAGAAACATTGCAGCATTTTGATCCCAAGAAATTTTAGATAAGAATATTTCTTTTGAAAATGAGCTTTCCAATTTCCCTAAAAAAGAATCAAGCCACCAATAATACTCCCAACCTTTGGTTGTTAGTAACGACTTAACATTAAAATCCACAGTAACGACCAAGCCTACTGAATAGGTTGACAATGAATGAAAGTCCTTACCTAAATAGAGTTCCTCAAATCTTCTTGGTAGATTATCACTCAAGCCTTCGAACAAAGGCCGATAATTTATTTTGAATCTTTTGGTAATCACACTTATGCTGGAGTCACTCTCTCTTATGACCGAACTGTTTTTGGGAAGAACCATTTCAAAATGGTCAAAAATTGCGCCCCCTTTCCCATACGCATATACAACCTTACCTATAGATGGTGAGGGACCATGGTCAATAAATTGCTCACGCTCATCCATAGGCCTAGAGAAAGTATCAATAAATCTATTTCCCATAAGAACACCAGGGATACTCTTCCTATCTAGCTTAACTAAATAATCCTCAGAAACAGATTTATTGCCATTAAAATGACCACTTAAATGAAGTGCGAGCATTTTTAAAACATAGTATTCTATTGCTTCAACAAACAGTTTATTTGCTTTGTTTTTTTTCATGGTTACCACACCACCTTGAATATCATAACCATAGCCAATTGAATTTTCAGTCCATAATTTATGGATAGCCTTATTTTCTGCACACAAACCTTTTAGATAACGACTAACCTCCTCTGCAAAATCGTAACCTTCAATTGGCACTAATCCTTTGTTTTCATCATCTAAGCACACCACCCCATCAAAATTATACTTTCCGTTATTCATAGGATAGGCGTTTCTCAGAAAGATTGCAGCGCCTAAAATCATAAGTAGAGAGCCAACTGTAATCATTTTCAAAAATGATAATTCAAAATAATTAATAATTCCTGAGGAAAGTATATTTACGCCCAAAGCAATTAATACTGCAACAACGAACACTTCAAGTATATTTGTTTTAAAGGCTAATAAATCTGCTATTTTTTTCTTCATAGTTCACCCAAATTAAATTACAACCTAATTAGCCACCTACAACTTAACTGAAATTAGCATATTCCAGTACAATTCGATTCCTAACACTACATCTTTTATGTTGCTTTTACAACGAGTTAAACATTGAACAATGGAGTTATATGGACTAACTTCGTCCCGGTAGATGCGCTCTAGCTCTATAGGCTTTGTCTGCTCTTGGCACAAAACAGTCATTCTTACTAACTTCAACAATGAGACACACCTTACCAACCTCTCCTCAAAAAAATACAGCCACATAAAATGATTTAATTCGTAATTAATAAATAAATGAAATTATTAATTTCGTTTTCATTTCGTTATTTTCCCGTTCCCACTCCAAAGCCTCCAACCATCCCCCCAACTCCCCCCTAGCACCGCCCCCGCCCTTTCCCTACAATAAGGGATCTGTTGAGGCATAACGCAAGGAAAGACGGTGTCGAAAGCCAATCCCAATGCCACTATCGTGGATATCGCCCGCCGCGCCAGGGTGACCAATATCACCGTTTCCCGCGCCTTCAATAAGCCCGAGCTGGTCAAGCCGGAAACCCGCGAGCGCATTCACGCCATCGCCAAAGAGCTGAACTATGTGCCCAACGCCTTTGCGCAGGGGCTGAAAAGCAGCAGCAGCCAGATTATCGGCATCGTCACCAGCAGCATGTACAACCCGTTCTATTCCGGCCTGATCAAGACCGTGTCGCGCATTGCGCGTCAGCAGGGCTACCAGATCATGCTGTTCGACACCGACGGCAGCGAAGAGGCGGAAATGCGCGCCATTCAGGCGCTGTTCGGCTACAAGGCGCGCGGCATCCTGCTGTCGGCGGTGCGCGACGACAAGCGCTACCGCCCCGCCTATCTCGAGCTGGCCGAGGTGTATGGCGTGCCGCTGATCCTTATCGACCGCGATCTCTACGATCAGCAGCTGAGCGGCGTGTTCCTCGATAACCGCGAGATCGGCGTGCTGGCCGGGCGCTATCTGGCGGAGCAGCCGGAGCAGAAGCTGCTGATTATCGGCGGCCCGGCGGATTCGGAAATTACGCTAACGCGCACCGCCGGCATCGTCGCGGCCTTGCAGGGCAGCGGCCGTGAGATTCATATCATCAACGGCGACTACGATTTCACCTCGCAAGAGAGCGAAGTGCGCGCCTATCTGGCGCAGCCGGAGAACCGCCCGGATTACATCATCGGCCTGAACGGCATCATCACGCTGGGCGCCATCGCCATCTGCCACGAGATGGGGCTCTATCAGCAGGTGAAGTTCTTCTCGATAGACGAGCCGCCGCGCGCCGGCGCTTACGGCCTGCACATTCCGGGGGTGTATCACGATACGCAGAAACTGGGGGAGATCGCCGCGGAGCTGTTGTTCAGCGCCATTAACAGCCCGCGCGGCGAACTGCCGGTGCGCAGAGAGTTCTTCACCGGCTCGCTGTTGAATCGCTGACGGGCGCTATTGCCCGTAGTAGGCGTGTTTGCCGTGCTTGCGCAGGAAATGTTTGTCCAGCAGCTCCGGCTGCATCGGGACGATGGCCGGCGCCAGCTGGCGCGTCGCCATCGCCATGATCGCCACCTCCTCCAGCACCACTGCGTTGTGCACCGCATCCGCCGCGTCCTTGCCCCAGGCGAACGGGCCGTGGGAGTAAACCAACACTCCCGGCACCTGCTGCGGATCGCGCCCCGCCTGACTGAAGGTCTCGATAATCACCTTGCCGGTTTCCCCCTCGTAATCCCCGGCGATCTCCGCCTCGCTCATCGGCCGGGTGCAGGGAATGTCACCGTAAAAGTAGTCGGCGTGGGTGGTGCCCAGCGCCGGGATCGGCTGCCCGGCCTGCGCCCAGATGGTGGCGTTGCGGCTGTGGGTGTGCACCACGCCGCCGATATCGGCGAAGGCGCGGTACAGCGCCAGGTGGGTGGCGGTGTCGGATGAAGGCTTGCGGTGCCCTTCGCGCACCTTGCCCTCCAGATCCACCACCACCAGATCCTCCAGCGTCATCGCCTCGTAGGCGATGCCCGAAGGTTTGATCACCACCAGCCCGCTCTGGCGGTCGATCGCCGAGACGTTGCCCCAGGTAAAGGTCACCAGCCCGTATGCCGGCAGGCTGAGGTTGGCGGCCAGCACCTGCCGCTTGAGTTCGTTCAGCATGCGATGCCTCCCTCATTCATCTGTTGTTCGATCCAGGCCTTGGCCTGGGCGATGCGTTGCTTATCCCGCCCGTCTTCGCGCGCCCACATCTCCAGCAGATAGGGGCCGCGATAGCCGAGCGCGTTGAGCACGGAAAAGGCGTGGGCGAAATCCACGCAGCCCTCGCCGAACGGCACGTCGCGGAACTGCCCGGCGCTGCCCGGCCCCACCGCGACGGTGTCTTTGAGGTGCACGGCGGTGATGTTGCCGATGCCCAGCGCCAGCTCGGCGGCGACGTCGTTGCCCCAGGCGCTGAGGTTGCCGAGATCGGGATACACCGTGAACCACGGGCTGTTGACGTGGCGGGCGATGTCGCGCCATTTGCTGATGCTGTTGATGAACGGCGTGTCCATCACCTCCACCGACAGCATCACCTGCGCCCTGGCGGCCTGCGTCGCCGCCCACTGCATGCCCTCGATAAAGCGTTCGCGGCTGTGGCGATCGGCGGGTTCGTAATAGACGTCGTAACCCGCCAGCTGGATGTTGCGGATGCCGAGATCCGTCGCCAGTTCCAGCGCCTTGCTCATCAGCACCCGCGCCCGTTCGCGGGTGGCGGCGTCGGCGCTGCCGAACGGATCGCGCCGGTGCGCCGACAGGCACAGGCTCGGCACCGTCACCCCGCTATCGAGCCGCGCCTGGATAAACGCCAGCCGCTGGCGGCGATCCCAGTCCAGCCGCTGTTGGCGCGCCGGCTGCTCGTCGATCGACATCTCCACAAATTCAAAGCCCAGCTCGGCGGCGGTGGCCAGCCGCTGCGGCCAGCTCAGATCGGCGGGCAGCGCCTTTTCATACAGCCCCAGACAGGCGGCGTTAGTCGTTTGCATCAGTCACCTCACTCAAAGCCTGGGCGACCGCCAGATAGCGCGCCTGCTGGGCGCGCAGGCGCCGATGGGCGGCGGTCGCGGGATAATAACAGCGCAATTTGGGCGGCGCGGCGGCGATCGCTTCGGCGAACCCGGCGTACTCCCCGGCGCCGACGGCGGCGCACAGGGCGGCGGCGCGGCAGCCTCCTTGGCGCGTTTCCACCACCTCGAGCGGCAGGTTGCCGGCGTCGGCGTACATCTGCATCCAGACCTCGGACTGCGTCGGCCCGCCGGTCATGCGCACCCGTTCGATGCGCGGGTTCAGCTGCACCATGCGTTCCTGATGGATCAGGTGCGAGAACACGATGCCCTGGTAGATCGCCTGCACCACGTCCGCCATCTCGTGGTGGGCGCTCAGGCCAATCAGCCCGCCCGGCGTGTTGCCGCCGAGGTTGGAGCCGTACAGATACGGCAGGAACAGCAGCCCGCTCGGCTGCTCGCGGCGCTCGGCCACCCAGGCGTTGAACTGGGCGTAGCGCTGCCGGTCGTCGGCGCAGAACTGGCGCAGAAACCAGGCCAAATTGCCGGCCGAGGTCGGGCTGCCTTCGTGCACGAAATAGCGGCCGTCGATGCAGTAGCGCCCCCAGGCGTAGGGATAATCGGCGGGAATGATGCGCTCGGTTACGCAGGTGGCGATCGACCAGGTGCCCGCCACCGCGCTGAGCGTGCGATCGTCGGCCACGCCGGAGCTGAGCGCCGCGCCCACCACGTCGAACAGGCCGCCGTATACCGCGGTGCCCGTTCGCAGGCCGCACTGCGCCGCCGCCGCGGCCGTCACCCACCCGGCCAGCTGCGCCGAGCCGATCACCGGCGCGGTCTTCTCCTGCGCCTCTTCGATGCCGAAGGCCGCCATCAGCGCCGGATCGTAAGCGCCGCTGTGCTGGTTAAACAGGTTGCTGCCGGAGATGTTGGTCACCTCGGCCGCCGCCTCGCCGGTGAGGCGAAAGCGCAGGTAGTCGTGCGCCATCAGGATGCGATCGACGGCGGCGTACTGCGCCGGCTGCCGCTGCTTCAGCCAGCGCAGCAGCAGCGCCGGGTGGCTGGGCCACAGCGGCTGCAGGCTGCGCGGGTAGGTCTGCGCGTCCACGCCGGCGCGGCGCAGCTCAGCCACCGTGGCCGCCGCGCGGTTGTCCGAAGAGAGGATGCCGTTGCCGACCGGTTTGCCGTGGCGATCGATGGCGTACAGCCCTTTGCCGTGCGCCGAGAAGCTGACGCCGCGCACCTGCCCGGCCTCCAGCCCCGCCGCGTGCAGCGTCTGGCGGATCGCCGCGCAAACGTCATCCCACAGCGCGTCCATATTGCGTTCGCTGAAGCCCGGCTGAGCGGCGATCGCCGCGCCGTCGCGCTCGGCGATCGCCAGTTCTTCGCCATCGGCCCGATACAGCCCGGCCTTGATCACCGTGCCGCCGACGTCTATGCCAAGAAAGACTGACATCGCGCCTCCTATTTGCGCCGCACGGAGCTGAGGTAGATGGCGGCCAGGATGATGCCGCCCTTCACCACATTCTGGATATACGGCGATACGTTCATCAGATTGAGGCCGTTGTTGAGCACCCCGAGCATCATCGCCCCCACCAGCGTGCCGACGATGGCGCCGCGCCCGCCGGAGATCGCCGCCCCGCCCAGCACCACCGCGGCGATGGCGTCCAGCTCGAAGCCTTCGCCGGCGTTGGGCTGCCCGCTCATCAGGCGCGAGGTCAGCACCAGCCCGGCCAGCGCGGCAGTCAGGCCGCTGATCACGTACACCAGCATCTTGTAACGCGGCACACGGATGCCGCTCAGGCGCGCCGCCTCTTCGTTGCCGCCCATCGCGTAGACGTAGCGGCCGAACGGCAGCTGATTGAGCATCAGCCAGGCCAGCACGTACACGCCGAGCATGATCAGGATCGGCACCTGAATGCCCAGCAGCGTGCCGCGGCCAAAGAATGAGAAAACGTCGGGCAGACCGGAGATCGGGTAGCCGCCGGTATAGAGCAGCGCCAGGCCGCGGGCGATGCCCATCGACGCCAGGGTGACAATGATCGGCGGCATGCGCAGGTAGGCGATGCAGGCGCCGTTGGCCAGGCCGAACAGCGCGCCGACCGCCAGCGCCGCCACCATCGCCAGCGGAATGGGCACCGCCGCCAGCATCAGCCCGGCGGCGACCGAGCCGGCCAGCGCCATTACCGGCCCCACCGAGAGATCGATGCCGCCGGTCAGGATGGCGCAGGTCATGCCCACCGCGATGATGGCGTTGATCGACACCTGGCGCGCCACGTTGGTCAGGTTGTTGACGCTGAGGAAGCTGTCGTTCAACAGGCTCATCAGCACGAACAGGATCACAAAGCCGATAAACGGCAAGACCGCCGGGTGATGCAGCAGTTTTTCCCAGCGCTTGCCGAGGCTGGGGCCGGCGGCGCGGCGCGCCACGGCGGGTTGTTCAATTCCGATCATAAGGCACTCCCGGTCGCGTGAAGCATGATGTGGTTGGATTCGATGTCGTCGCCGGTCAGCTCGGCGACGATGTGGCCGCCGCGAAACACCAGCACGCGGTCGCACACGCCGATGATCTCCGGCAGTTCGGAAGAAATCATGATGATGGAGATGCCCTGCTGGGTCAGTTGCTGCATCAGCTGGTAGATCTCGGCCTTGGCGCCCACGTCGATGCCGCGCGTCGGCTCGTCGAAGATCAGGATGTTGCAGTCATTGTTGAGCCAGCGGGCGATCACCACCTTCTGCTGGTTGCCGCCGCTCAGGGTGCTGACGGCAGTCTCGGCGTCCGGGGTTTTCACGCCCACGGCGCGGATCAGCCGCTGCACCACATCGCGATCCTTGCGGGCGCTGACGAAGATCTTGCCGCGCCGGTGGTGCCGGTTGAGGGTGATGTTCTGCGCCACCGAGAACGGCAGCACCAGGCCCTCGGTTTTGCGGCTCTCCGGCAGCAGGCCGATGCCCTGCGCCAGCGCCTGCGCCGGGGAGCACAGCGCCGCCGGTTGGCCGCCGAGGCTGACGCGTTTGCGGTGGCAGCGGCTGGCGCCGATCAGCGCCGAGACGGTCTCGGTGCGCCCGGAGCCCACCAGCCCGGCGAAGCCGAGGATCTCGCCTTTGTGCAGGTGGAAACGGTCGGTCGCGCCGTGCTTCTCGCGCTGGATCTCCGCCTCCAGCAGCACCGTCGCGGTATCGACCGGGTGCTGCTTCGCCGGGAAAGCGTTCTCGATTTTGCGCCCGACCATCAGCCGCACCAGTTCTTCCACGTTGGTGTCGCCGGTGGCCAGCGTTTCGATGTAGGCGCCGTCGCGCAGTACGGTGATGCGATCGCAGATGGTGAAGATCTCGTCCAGGTGGTGCGAGATAAACACCATGCCGACGCCCAGCAGCCGCAGATCGTTCATCACGCTGAACAGGTGCTCGGCCTCGCCCGGCGTCAGCGTGGCGGTCGGTTCATCCAGCACCAGCACCCGCGCCTCCAGCGACAGCGCCTTGGCGATCTCAACGAACTGCTGCTGTGCCACGCTCAGCTGCTCCACCGGGCAATCGAGATCGATAGTCACCGTCAGCCGCTTGAAGATCGCCTCGGCCTTGCGCCGCATCGCCCGCCGATCCAGCAGGCCCCAGCGGTTCCTGATCTCCCGGTTGAGGAAGATGTTGTCGATGGCGCTCATATAGGGAATCAACGAGAATTCCTGAAAAATAATGCCGACCCCGGCCTCGATCGCCTGGCGATAGTTGTTAAAGCGGCGCTGCTCGCCGTTGATAAAAATATCGCCCTCGTCCGGCTGATAGATGCCGCACATGATTTTCACCAGCGTCGATTTGCCGGCGCCGTTTTCGCCCAGCAGGGCGTGCACCTCGCCGCGTTGAATGGCCAGATCGATGCCGTCCAGCGCCTTCACGCCGGGAAAGCTTTTCTTGATTCGCTTCAGTTCCAGTAAAGGTGTCACCGCATTGCCCTCCGCGCCGAACGCCCCGCCGCAGCGGGGCGAACCTGGCCGCTGTTACCAGCTAAAGCCGGCCGCATTGCTGCGGTCGATCAGCTTCACTTTGACCGGCACGGTTTTCGGCACCGTGGCGCCCCAGTAGCGGGCCAGCGCAATGCCGAGCGCAATGCGCAGCTGGTCGCGCGGGAACTGCGCCGAGGTGGCGATAAACGGCGAATTCGGCTTGAGGATCTCTTTGATGGCTTCCGGCTGGCCGTCGACGCTCACCAGCTTGACCTTGGCGCCGTTGCTTTCGATCGCCGCCAGGGCGCCGAGTGCGCCGACGTCGTTGACGCTGAAGATGCCCGCCAGATCCGGCGCCGACTGCAGCATGTTTTCGGTCACGGTCAGCGCGGTGTCGCGTTCCTGCTTGCCGTTTTGCTTGGTGACGATCTTGATGTCGGGGTATTTTTTCATCGCCGCTTCAAAGCCGCGCACGCGCTCCAGGATCGGCACCACCGGGATGCCGTCGAGGATCGCCACCTTGCCTTTGCCGCCCAGCGCTTTCGCCAGATATTCGCCCGCCTGGAAGCCGGCGTCGTAGTTTTCCGAGCCGACGAACGAATCCAGCGGCCCTTCCGCCTGCGCGTCGATCGCTACCACCACCGCGCCGGCCTTATGGGCGGAGATCACCGCCGACTGCACCCCCACCGAATCGGTCGGGTTGATCAGCAGGATATCCACCTTCTTCTGCAGCATGTCTTCCACGTCGCCGATCTGTTTGGCAACGTCATGGCGCGCATCGGCCACGTACACCTTGGCGCCGATATCCGCCGCCGCCTGATCCAACGCCTGTTTCATGGTGACAAAGTAGTCGTTGTTCATTTCCTGGAACGACATACCGATCGTGATTTGCTTGGCCAGCGCCACCTGGCTGGCCGCCAACATTCCACCGGCGACGATAAAAGGCAGGGTCTTTTTGAATAATGAAAACATAGCCAATTCTCCTGTAGGGAAGCTTCTTGTTGTGGTTATCAGAGCAACAGCATGTCTTTACATTTGGCCGACCGACCGGCCCCCCATTGCGGATGGGCCGGCGGTCGTGACTGCAACAGCGGTACGGCGGGAAAATCAGGGAACCAGGATCACCTTGATGGAATCGGTCGAGTCCGCCAGGGCGAAGGCTTCGTCCCAGTCGTTCAATGAATAGCTGTGGGTGACCACGCCGTTTGAGGTCACCAGCCCGCGCTCGAACAGATCGATGGCGATTTCATAGCTGTAGGGCGCCAGGTGCGCGCCGCGAATGTCCAGCTCTTTGCGATCGCCGATGATGGACCAGTCGACGGTGGTTTCCTTGCCAAATACGCTGAACTCCACGAAGCGGCCCAGCTTGCGGATCATCTGCAGCCCCTGGGTGACGCCGATCGGCGCGCCGGTGGCCTCGATATACACGTCGCAGCCGTAGCCGCCGGTCAGCGATTTGACAATCTGGTCGGCGTCTTCCTTCAGCGGGTTGATCACCACGTCGGCGCCGAATTCCTTCGCCAGCGCCAGCCGCTCGTCGATGGCGTCGATCACGATCAGTTTCTTCGGCGTCTTCAGGCGCGCCACCTGCACCATGCACAGCCCGAGCGGCCCGGCGCCGGCCAACACCACCACGTCGTCCAGCTGGATGTCGCCGCGCGCCACGGTGTGGATGGCGCAGGCCATCGGTTCGATCAGCACCGCGTCTTCATGGCTCAGGCTTTCCGGGATCTTGTGCACGAT
Organism: Serratia sp. JKS296; assembly: GCF_900215445.1. NCBI lineage: Bacteria > Pseudomonadati > Pseudomonadota > Gammaproteobacteria > Enterobacterales > Yersiniaceae > Serratia > Serratia sp. JKS296. Next base: position 1,625,182 of record NZ_OCMX01000001.1, on the reverse strand, counting down.
AGCGTTCTCGGAAAAGCGCATGTATTCCGCCATGCCGCCCTCCGCCACGTCTTTCTGGAAGCCGTAAATGTTATGCGTCTCACACATCCAGTAACTGCCGGATTTGCAGTAACGGCACTCCCAGCACGGCACGATCTGCTCGGCGATCACCCGCTCACCGATCCGGTATTTGCCTTCCGCGCCCTCGCCCAGCGCGGCGATGCGGCCGTAGAACTCATGTCCCGGCACCACCGGCGGTTTGACCCACGGGTTCTCCCCCCAAAACATCTGCGCGCCGTTCTTGCACTTGCAGTCGCCGGCGCAGATGCCGCAGCCTTCCACCTTGATCACCAGCTCGCGCGCCTTCGGCAGCGGCGTGGGCACCTGTTCGAAACGGTAGTCCTGCGGGCCGTGGCAAACGACCGCGCGCATTTTTTCCGGCAACTGGCTCATCTCTTCCTCCAATACACTCGTTAAACGCTTGAAAATTCTAAATGTTGACGTTGTCATTTTTATTCAACAAAAAACGAGCAGCGAAACAACATGTTAAATTTCAATAAATTAATCATAAAACATCTCGAAAACTCAAAATGACAACGTGAACATTGATCGACATATAACCAAAGCTGCAAAAATAATTGTTTGAGCAAAATCACAGTTCGTTAACATTGCGGCTAAAAATGCTACAAATGCGGATCGCGATCCCATTTACGGGATCGATGAGGATCGGGAGATGATCGAAACGGCAGGAAGAAGATGATTGGCAGGAATGCGGGCCAGGCATCGCGCCCGGCCCGATAAAGCGGGTTACTTCACTTCACCCATCGCTTTCAGCTTTTTGGACAGCTCGCGGCGCTCTTTGGACAGATCGGCATTTTTGATGATGTAGTCATCAACGCGATCTTCGTAGTCGCTGCGCATGTTGGCGATGATGCCCTGAATGTCTTCAATGCTCATGCCGGGCTTGATGTACTCGCTCAGGTTGTCGAGCAGCAGCACGCGCTTCTGGTTATCACGAATTTTCTTTTCGTTGTCGACGATTTCGCGTTGCAGTTTGTTTTTGCGGCGGAACATACGCACAAACTCCAGCACGTCCTGGAAACTTGGCTTATTTGCATTATCCATCTTTATACCCTTGCTTTAGTAATACACAGATTCATTTGCTTACGGCCACATGGCACCAAGATACAGGTTTGTGGCGGTCCGGCACAACAGTGATTGCCTTATCTTACCCACTTTGCCCCGGCGGCCAAAACCCAAAGCGCCGCCTTCATGATCTGACCCCTTATTCACGCCCGGCGGCGGTGCAAACCTGGAGCAAATCCCCCAACTCCTCCAGCTGTTGCGCCAGCTCCATGCTGAGCCAGACATAGCCGTAAATCGGCGCTTCGCCGTGCTGGCCGAGGCTGACCTCCTGCATCAGCGTTTTCAGCTCGCCCGCGATCTCCGCCAGCTGCCCCGCCGCCGCCTGCCGCTGCGCCTGTGGCCCTTCGCGCATCAGCAGCGCCAGCGATTCCAGCGAGCTCAGCGTCAGCAGTTGGGTGCTGCGCAGCGTGCGGGCGTTTAGCATGATGAAGTGCGTTTCGCGCGAAGCCCAGTAGGCGTCGGCCATCAGTTCCAGCGTGCACACCAGATTGCGGCTGAGGGTTTGCACCGCCTCGAACACCGCTTTGGGGATGCGGGTTTCCTTGCTGGCGGGCACGATCAGGCTGCGCAGCTTCACCACCTGATTCAACAGATCCTTGAGCTGCGGCTCCAGCCGCGGCCGCTCAATGACGTTCGGCGAAAAGTAGGCGCCGTAAATTCGGGCGGCGGTTTGCAGGCAGTCCGCCATTTGCATGCGCCACAGAATGTAGGCGCGCTGCGGGTAGATGCTGGTGAACAGCAGCGCCAGCAGCGAGCCGAAGATCACGTCGCCGCTGCGCCAAAGCGCAGTGTGCATGTCGCCGGCGCCCGCGCCGCACACCACCGCCAGCGTGATCCCCACCAGCAGCGCCATATACGGCCGTTTGCCGAGCGTCAGGTAACCGCAGACGAACATCACCACGCCGCACCAGACCAGCATCAGCGGCAGCGAATAGAGTTCCAGATACAGGGCGATCAGGCCGGACGCGGCGCCGAACACCGTGCCGGCAATGCGTTGCAGCGCCCGCTGCAGCACGTTGCCCCAAAACGAGATCGGCCCCATCACCACCACCAGGGTGATCAGCGGCCAGGTGCCTTCGGGCACCGCCAGCAGGCGGATCAGCAGAAAGGTCAGGATAAACGCCAGCCCGATGCGCACGCCGTGAACGACGCGATAGTGGCGATAGGTCAGCAGTTCAAGGGGAGAGATTTTTCGATCGAGGCGCACGATGCCTCCGATAAAGACCAGCCAGGCCGCTATTTTAGCGGAGGAAGCCCGGCGAGGAAAAGGCGAATGAGGCGTCCCCCATTCGCGGTCAGGCTCAGGCGGCGTACTTGTCGACCAGCGCGCGCAGAACGGCGGCGGTTTCGACATCCATCACGCCGTCATACTTCTGCGGACGGAAGTGCAGCTGGAACGCGCGCACCAGCTGGCGATAGCCTTCTGCGGTGTTCGCCGCCGAGGTGTCATAGCCGTATTGGGCGAACAGTTTCAGCAGATCGGCCTGCGCCGGCAGGCCCTGGCTGCAGTATTCCTGCTGGCGCTGCTGCTTGGTCGCTTCGTCATACCAGGCGCCGACGCCGGCCTGATACAGCTGCTGCCACGGGAACTGCGGGCCCGGATCGCTCTTGCGGCCCGGCGCGATGTCGGAGTGCGCCACCACGTTCACCGGCGAGATGTCCGGATAACGCTGCAGGATGTTCTGCGCCAGCTGGGTGACCGCCTCAATCTGCTGCGGATTGAACGGCGGGAAGGTGATGTTTTCACCGTCACCGCTCGCCAGGTTAACGATCTCGATGCCGATCGAGGTGTCGTTGATATTGCTGCGGGTGCCCCATTGGCTGCTGCCGGCATGCCAGGCGCGCTCGTTCTCGTCCACCAGGTTGAAAATGCGCACGCCGCTGAAGCCGGCCGCCTGATAGGTCGCCTCGGTCGGATCCGGCACCAGATAGTGCGCGCTGACCGATTTTCCGGTCAACGACGTCACCGAGTCGGCGAAGTTTTGCGCCGTGTAGTGCAGCACCAGAAAGCGCACGCGGTGGCCGAAGCTGGCGACCGATCGGTAGCTATTGTAATCAATCTTGTACATCGTAAAGTCCCTCTCTCGTTTGATTTCACTGAGCGGCTCCTCATCATGACAGGCCGCCCCGCACGGGTGAACCCTTGGCCCACCCTTTTGTTTTAGCTAATTGCTAAATTATGCGCAAGTGTTTTTTAGCAAAATCGTTATTTACCTTTTTGCTAAAGAGTGCGATCATTGCACGATGGAAACTAAAGAAATCAGGCGCAACAATCTGCGCGAATTGATGGCCCGCTACGCCCGGCAAGGCGTCAACCAGAATGAGTTCGCCACGCTGGTTGAGTCTTCCGCGCCGACGCTGAGCCAAATCATCGGGGAAAAATCCTCCCGCAATCTTGGCGACAATCTGGCCAGGCGGATCGAGGCCAGGCTGAATTTGCCCAAGGGCTGGTTCGACGTGTTTCACGAAAAGCAGCTGGTGCGCCCGTTTGACAACGTGGCGGCGGAGTCGGACTTCCAGCCCGCCCGTTTGAAACCGGTGGTATGGGAAGATACCGAACAAGACAAGGAAGAGTTTGTGGAAATCCCGCTGCTGGATATTGATTTTTCCGCCGGCGACGGCTGCTACGAAATCGTCGATCGCGAGGAGTTTTCGCTGATCTTCCGCCGTTACTATCTGCACAAGATGGGGGTGGCGGTCAACGCCGCGCGCATTATCCGCATCTCCGGCTCCAGCATGGAGCCGCGCCTGCAGGACGGTGACGTGGTCGGCATCAACACCGACGACACGCGCATCCGCGAGGGCAAGACCTACGCCATCCGCCACGGCAATTTGCTGCGGGTGAAGGTGCTGATCGAGCAGCCGGACGGCGGCGTCATCATCCGCTCCCTCAACCGGGAAGAGTACCAGGACGAGCATCTCAGCTATCAGCAGCGCAAGGAGCAACTGGTGGTGCTCGGCCGCGTCTTCTGGTCGTCTTCGTCCTGGTAGCAGAGCAACCTCGGGCGCCCGTTGCGCCCGGCGGTTATTTGAAGTCCACCACCATCTGCTGCTGGATAGACAGCCCGCGCGTCGACTGCACGCAGCCGGCGATGTAGTCGGTGAAACGCGGCGGTTTCGGCATGCCCAGCTTGAGGATCTTCTCGTTGCTGAAACGCACGTTGAGCATGGCGAACGAGCCGTACAGGCGCATCGCTTTGAGCATCAGCCGCTCGTTGCACGGGCCGAAAATGTCTTTCAGCTGACGGCGCATTTTCACCAGCGCGTCATAGGTCACCTGCGCATACTCATCGCCCACCGGCGCTTTTTCCAGGGCCGCCGCCATGGCGTTGTCAATTTCAGCAAAGCTGACGCTGCTCTCCTCACCGGCGGAGATGTGATAAACGTCGTTCTCCAGCGTTTCGCTGTTCATCAGCATCACCAGCGCATCCGCGCAGTAGTCCGCCGGGATCACGTCGATATTGTCCTGCAGCGAGCACATGAACTTGCGCAGCATCAGCGCCATGCCAAACACCCAGAAAATGCTGCTGGAAGGCTGGCAGCCCAGGCGGGTGTGCCCTACCACAATCGACGGACGAGCGATGGTCAACGGCATTTGCGGGCAGCGCTGGCGGATCAGCTGTTCGATGGTGGATTTGGAACGGGTATATTCCACCAGGTGCTCGGCGTCCTCCTCAAATTCGCCGCTCTCCGCCACCAGCGAACCCGGCTCCGGCGAACAGGACATGGCGGTGCCGACGTGCAGGAAGCGTTTTAATCCCGGCACCTGCGCCATTCTTTCAGCAAAAGCCAGAGTGCCTTCTACGTTTACCTTCCAAATGAGCGGGTTATTACCAAATGAAGCAACGGCCGCGCAGTTAATAACGTGCGTGACATTGTTAATACGTGCGTCAGTTAAAAAGTCGGCCGGCTCGGAAAGATCGCCCAACAATATATTTTCCATCGTAATTTTAGACAGCAGATTCGCGTCGATATTAAACTTTTCCATATTCGCACGAATACGGGCCAGCCCTTGCTGCGCATCATCGGCGCGCACCAGCAAAAGATAATTAATAGACTGATTTTCAATCAATAATTTTTCAAGAACTGCACCACCGAGAAAGCCGGTAGCGCCGGTCAACAGTAGCGTTTTCATCATTGTCACCCACATTGGCATTGAATGTGGGAGATTGTATCTGCGGATATTTAAACAAATATTAAATAGAATTACGGCGCCCAGACTCACTTTTCTTAATATTATCTTAAGGAATCTTTTGAAACATCCACCCTGGGTTTAGTAACAAAAGAACCGCGTAGATTCCATGATTAATCTCCGCCGTTTAAATACCATTGATGTAGTGCCTGATTTAATTTAACGGTCAATGTTATTTCTCTTTTCGTCCGTGGAGGACTTATGACCTATAACCAAAAAATCTGGTTGGGGGTTTTACTGCTGTGCACCCTGTTTTGGGGGGCGGTGATAAGCGGCGCCTGTTCGCTGTATAACCGGGCGGATCGCCTCAATGCGCACCAGGCGCAGAGCGAGTTCGCCGCGCGTCACAGTCTGACTTCCAGCTCACAGCAAAGCGCTCAGGCGTCCACCTCCCCTCGGAATGGGTAGGGACAAGACCCGCTAACGATCCTATTATACCCTAAGGTTAACAGGGAGATAACGATGGTTCGAAAGCTGGATAGCTTACCGCAGGCGCAACGCGAGAAAATAGAAACCGATTTGCTGGCCATCAGCGTGATCTACAACGAGCGCTACGGCATCGCCTCGACCCAGGCGGAAACAGAACGACAGATCCCCGACCACCTGCTCCCCTACTTTCATCAGCGGCTGGATTTCTATCGCCGTGCGTAATTGCGCGCATTTCGCTAACCGCCGCTTGGCATCGCTCCCCACGCCGTTACAATAGGGGCATATTGTATCCGCCACTGAAGAGACGCGATTTTGAGCAGCAAGGCAACGGCCACATTTTACATTCACGACTATGAGACCTTCGGCAAGAGCCCGTCGCTGGACCGCCCGGCGCAGTTCGCCGGCGTGCGCACCGATATGGATTTCAACATTATCGAAGAGCCGCTGGTCATCTACTGCGCCCCGGCCGACGACTACCTGCCGGAACCCGAGGCGGTGATGATCACCGGCATCACGCCGCAGGTGGCGCGAGCCAAAGGCGTTAACGAGGCCGAGTTCACCCGCCAAATCCATCAGGCCTTCAGCGTGGCCGGCACCTGCATTCTCGGTTACAACAACATCCGTTTCGATGACGAAGTGAGCCGCAATATCTTCTATCGCAACTTCTACGATCCCTATGCCTACAGCTGGCAAAACGGCAACTCGCGTTGGGATCTGCTGGATGTGATGCGCGCCTGCTACGCTCTGCGCCCGGACGGCATCGTTTGGCCGGAAAACGAAGACGGTTTCCCCAGCTTCCGCCTCGAACACCTCACGCGCGCCAACGGCGTCGAACACACGCAGGCTCACGATGCGATGTCGGACGTTTACGCCACCATCGCGATGGCCAAGCTGGTCAAGCAGGCGCAGCCGCGGCTGTTCGATTTCCTGCTGCAGCACCGCAACAAGCACAAGCTGAACGCCCTGATCGACGTCGCCGACATGACGCCGCTGGTGCACGTCTCCGGCATGTTCGGCGCGGCGCGCGGCAACACCAGCTGGGTGTCGCCGTTGGCCTGGCACCCGGACAACAAGAACGCGGTGATCATGTGCGATCTGGCCGGCGACATGACGCCGCTGTTGACGCTGAGCGCCGAGCAACTGCGTGAACGGCTGTACACCCGCCGCGACGATCTGGCGCCGGATCAGGCGCCGGTGCCGATCAAGCTGGTGCACATCAACAAATGTCCGGTGCTGGCGCCGGCCAAAACCTTGCTGCCGGAGAACGCCGAGCGGCTGGGCATCGATCGTCAGGCGTGTCTGCAAAATCTGCAGCTGCTGAAACAGCATCCGGAAGTGCGCGAGAAAGTGGTCGCGCTGTTCGCCGAAGCCGAGCCGTTCAAAGGCGCCGACGACGTCGACGCCCGCTTGTACGACGGTTTCTTCAGCGACGCCGACAAGGCGGCGATGAGGATTATCCAGCAGACCAAGCCGCAGAACCTGCCGGCGCTGGATCTGGCCTTCAGCGACGGCCGCATGAAAGAGCTGCTGTTCCGCTTCCGCGCGCGCAACTACCCGAATACGCTGGACGACGCCGAGCAGCGCCGCTGGCTGCAACACCGTCAGGAAGCCTTGAGCGCGGAGCGCGTGCAGAGCTATCTGCTGCAGCTCGAATCGCTGTATAACCTGCACGAAGGCGACAAAGAGAAAACCGCCCTGCTGAAAGCGCTGTTCGATTACGGCAAAGAGTTGGTGGGATAAAACCCGCAGCAAGCAGAAAAGGAAAAGGCCGCGAAAGCGGCCTTTTTTGTGGCTGAGGAGACGGCTCGCGCTTAGGCGGCGTCTTCGCTCGCTTGCGGCACCGGCAGACGGAAGCTGCGGGTGACGAAGGCCAGGTAGATCAGGCCGATGGCCGCCCAGACCAGGCCCAGCGTCATCGAGCTGGCTTCCAGGTTGATCCACAGCGCGCCGACGGTCAGTGCGCCCATAACCGGCAAGATCAGGTAGTTGAACGTGTCCTTCACGGTGCGGTTCATCTTGTCGCGAATATAGAACTGCGAGATCACCGACAGGTTGACGAAGGTGAAGGCCACCAGCGCCCCGAAGTTGATCAGCGCAGTCGCGGTCACCAGGTCAAACGACACTGCGGACAGCGCGATGGCGCCAACCAGCAGCACGTTCAGCGCCGGGGTACGCCACTTCGGATGCACATAGCCGAAGAAGCGAGTCGGGAACACGCCATCGCGGCCCATTACATACATCAGACGCGAAACGCCCGCGTGCGCCGCCATGCCTGACGCCAATACCGTCACGCAGGAGAACACCAGGATCACCGACTGGAAGAACTTGCCCGCCACGTACAGCATGATTTCAGGCTGCGACGCGTCAGGATCCTTGAAGCGCGAGATGTCCGGGAAATACAGCTGCACGAAGTAAGACACCACGATAAAGATGATGCCGCCGATCAGCGCCGTCAGGAAGATGGCTTTCGGGATCACTTTCTCTGCGTCTTTGGTTTCTTCGGACAGCGAGCTGATGCCGTCGAAGCCCAGGAACGAGAAGCACAGGATGGTCGCGCCGGTAATCATCGGCACCACGTGAGCGTTATCGGACCAGAACGGGCGGCTGCTGACCAGCGTACCGGCGCCTTCGCCGTGGTAAACGCCGTTGATCACCAGGCCCAGGAATACGATCATGATCGCCACCTGCACCACCACGATGATGGAGTTCAGGTTAGCCACCAGCTTGATGCCGCGCAGGTTGAAAATCGTCATCAACCCGACCAGCACCGCCACGAAGATCCAGGACGGGACGCCCGGGAAGATCGCTTCCAGGTAAATCTTGGCCAGCAAAATGTTGATCATCGGCATGAACAGGTAGTCCAGCAGCGATGACCAGCCCACCATAAAGCCGACGTGCGGACTGATGGCTTTCTGGGCGTAGGTGTAGGCGGAACCGGCGGAAGGGAACTTCTTCACCAGCTTGCCGTAGCTCAGGGCGGTAAACAGGATCGCCAGCAGAGCGAAGGCGTACGCGGTCGCGACGTGACCATCGGTCAGGCCGGATACGATGCCGAAGGTATCGAAGATGGTCATTGGCTGCAGATAAGCCAGACCCATCATCACTACCGGAACCAATGTCAGGGTTTTACGCAGCTGAGTGCGCTGAGCCGGAGCGGCGTTAAGGGTGTTATCGGACATTGTTCAGCCCCCCCTTACCTTGAGCCTTGCGGATGGCGGACACGCCAAGACTTAAGGTTGCGGGGAAACTTCGCAACGAGCGACTTAATTCTAAAAGAAGGGGGTTGTAAGCTGGATAACGGGTCGAGGTAACCTCGGCTGCTCCATAGTCGCTGCGGCCACAGCGGAAACCGGCGGGCACCGGCGCTAAAGTGAAAAATTGCCCCATCTTTCTAATCCTCATGAGTCACGACCATAAAGTTTTGTTTGATCGTGCACGAAACTATTTATCTATCCGGATCGGTGTCCGGCCTCGCTTGGTGTATGAAACGCTACGTTGGTAAAACTAAATGCAAAAAAAATAACCGACGCTTTCAAAACGTCGGCTATCTGCATTTGAGATATTTTGCACCAGAATGCCTCCGGATGACAAGATCCGGAAGCCCTCAAATACAAATTCTTTTTGTCGATCGAACGGAAAACCAGCCCGGCAGGCGAATTAATCCGCTACCGGCAGGCCGGTCGCCCGCACATACTTCTTACTTTATACGCCCATTCAGGCATTTTTCAACATCCAGTCGATCTCGGTTTCCGTCACCCGCCGTTCAAACTGCAGCAATTCGTCCGTCTTGCAGGCGTGATACACCTGGGTGAAACGCTCGCCCAGATAGTGGGTCAACGCGTGCTGATGTTCAAACTCGTACAGCGCATCGCTCTGGCGGATCGGCAGCGGCAGCCCCTCCTGCTCCAGCCCGTTGCCAGTCACCGGCTCAGGCAACGGCAGCGCGTTGTCCAACCCGTACAGCATGCCGGCCAGGATCGCCGCCATCACCAGATACGGATTGGCGTCGGCGCCGGCCACGCGGTACTCCACCCGATGATTCTCCGGTTCGCCGCAGGGGATGCGCAGCGCCACGGTGCGATTGTTGTGGCCCCAGGCGGCCTGGATCGGCACATACATCCCCGGCTGGAAACGCCGATAGGCATTGACGTTCGGCGCCAGCAGCGCCATCGACGCCGGCATCAGGGTGATCATTCCGGCCAGCGCCTGTTTCAGCAACGATGAATCCTCGCCTTCGCCGTCGGCGAACAGGTTGTTGCCCGCCCCGTCCTGCATGCTGACATGCACGTGCATGCCGCTGCCGGCGTAATCCTCATAGGGTTTGGCCATAAAGGTGGCGTGCATACCGTGGTTCTCGGCCACCAGCCGCACCAGCCGCTTCAGCGCCAGCGCGTGATCGCAGGCCAGCAAAATATCGTCGGTATGACGCAGGTTGACCTCGAACTGCCCCGGCGACGCCTCCGCCACCGCGCCGTCCGCCGGCAGCCCCTGCAGCTTCGCCAGCGCGTCGATATCGTTCAGCACCTCAGCGAAATGGTTCAGGTTATCGACGGAATACACCTGGCTTTGGGTGTTGCGCTCCTGGGTGCCGGGCGCACACGGCGGCTGCAAATCGCCTTCCGCGTCGCGCAGCCTATCGATGAGATAAAACTCCAGCTCTACCGCTGCCACCGGGAACAAGCCGCGCTGTCGCAGCGCCTGCCACACGCGGTTCAGCACATTACGGGGTTCAACGTCAAAGGGAGTGCCATCTTCATCCAGCATGGTCAGCAACACCTGGCCGATATGCTCCGGATCGGCGGCCGACGGCGTCAGCGAGCCGGGCACCGGCAGACAAATGCGATCAGGCTCGCCGAGCTCCTGCCCAAGACCGGTCTCCTCCACCACGTTGCCGAGGATGTCCATGGCGAACACCGACGCGGGGAAGTAGCTGCCTTTTTCCAGTTTTTTCAACCCTGAGACGGGTATGCGCTTGCCGCGGAAGGAACCATTGAGATCGGTGAGAAGGATATCGACATACTGCGTGGCGGGATAGCGTTCCAAATAATGAGCAACCTCATTTTGGAACGCGCTACTTCGCCTCTCTTCATGATGCTGTGCAAAATGTTCAACTGCTGCGCTATTGGTTTGCATACGTCACCCGCCATTATGCTCTTAAGGCGCGTTAGCGCCCGTCCGCCGTTCGATTCAACACATGATTGGATTTCTCGCCAGGTCGCGCCGCTGCCGGGCGCTCAAAATAACATCCACAATATGAAACATAGTATTAACAGAATGGGTTTGCAAATGTTACAATCCTGTTTGATTATTCATCACCGACTGCTAAATTGATAAAATATTGACCGAAAAGGCCTTGCTGCCATTTTTACGTCAACTATTTCGTCCAACGCACCGAGAGTGAATATGGGCAATATATTTTCCAAACCCACCCTAACTACCGATATCATGCAGCATCGTTATCGACCAGACAGGCACCCGATAGCGATCTTCATTTCTACCTGTCGCCCTTACCAGAAGGAAGTACCGCTATGAGCGAAGCCAGCTTGGCACCGGGCAAACGCCTGTCACAGATCCGTCAGCAATTGGGTTTGTCGCAGCGCCGGGTCGCCGAACTGTCCGGGTTAACCCACAGTGCGATCAGCACCATCGAACAGGACAAGGTCAGCCCGGCCATCAGCACGCTGCAAAAGCTGCTGAAGGTGTATGGCCTGTCGCTGTCTGAATTCTTTGCCGAACCGGAGGCCGTCGACGAACCGCGCGTGGTGATCGACGCCGAAGATCTGATTGAGATCGGCAGCCAGGGGGTGTCGATGAAGCTGGTGCACAACGGCAGCCCGACGCGCAACCTGGCGATGATGCTGGAAACCTACCAGCCCGGCACCACCACCGGCGAAAAGATCAAGCATCAGGGCGAAGAGATCGGCACCCTGCTGGAGGGCGAGATCGTGCTGACCATCAACGGCCAGAGCTATTGCCTGACCGCCGGTCAGAGTTACGCCATCAACACCGGCATTCCGCACAGCTTCAGCAATACGTCGGCGCGCATTTGCCGCATCGTCAGCGCACACACCCCTACCACCTTCTGACCGCTTCTCGCACCGGCGCAGCCTGACGCGGGTTGCGCCCCTGCCTCTCCACGTTTTTCATCGCCGTTATGCCATTTTGTTGGTTGCCAACGGCGCAATCTGTGTTACAACAGAGCAAAACAGCCATCTAAACATCTAAACGGCCTTACTACCCTATGTCAACCGCAACGCCTTCACGCCTCGAGATGCGCAATATCTCGATCGCCTTCGCCGGCTTCAACGCGCTGCAGGACGTGGACTTCACGCTGCAGGGCGGATCAATCCATGCGCTGGTCGGCGCCAACGGCGCGGGCAAGTCGACGCTGATGGCGATCCTCTCCGGCGCCCACGATCATTATCGCGGCGAGATCCTGATCGACGGCCAGCCGGTGGCGATCCACTCCCCGCTGCAGGCGCGCCGTCACGGTATTCACGTGGTGCAGCAAGAGGTCGACGTCGCGCTGATCACCACGCTGTCGGTAGCGGAAAACATCATGCTTGACTGGCTGAACGAGCCGGGCCACTGGCTGAACTGGGCGGAGCTGCACCGCCGCGCCGCGCAGCTGCTGCAGCAATGGGCGCTGCCGCTCAACCCGCGCAGACGCCTGGCGGACTGCACGCTGGCGGAAAAACAGCAGGTGCTGCTGGCGCGCGCGCTGTCGCACCGCTGCCGTTTTCTGGTGCTCGACGAGCCGACCGCGCCGCTCGATCGCGCCGAGAGCGAGCGCCTGTTTAACGTGGTGCGCCGCCTGCAATCCGAAGGCATCGGCATCGTGTTTATTTCCCACCGCATCCACGAACTGAGCGACATTTGCGATCGGCTGACGGTGCTGCGCGACGGCCGGCGCGTCAGCGAAGACGCCATGCGCGGGCTGAGCGGCGAACAGGTCGTCGAGAAGATGCTCGGCCATCGGCTGGACGACATTTTCCCGCCGCCGCGCCCGCCGCACCCAGAGCGAACGCTGCTGCAGGTGGAGGGCTTGCGCGATCGCCATAAGCTGCGCGACGTTTCGCTGCGGTTGCATGAGGGCGAGATCCTCGGCATCGCCGGGCTGGCCGGGGCGGGCAAAACCGAACTGTGCAAGGCATTGTTCGGCGCCGGCGCCGTGCAGCTTGAGCGCGGCGAACTGCGCGGGCAGCCCTGGGCGCCACGCGCGCCGCACCTGTCGGTCGAACAAGGATTGGCGCTGGTGCCGGAAGAACGCCGCAAAGAAGGCATTTTCATCGACGAGGCGATCCCTATGAACCTGAGCGTCAGCGCCGACGACAGCTTCTCGCGCTGGAGCCTGTTCAACCGGCGGCAAGAACTGCGCTGGGCGCGCGAGATCATGCAGCGTCTGAACATTCGCGCCTCCGGCCCGCAACAGCGGCTGGCGCGCCTGTCAGGCGGCAATCAGCAAAAAGTGGCGATCGGCAAATGGCTGCGCGGCGACGCCGAGGTGCTGATCTTCGATGAGCCGACCAAGGGCGTGGACATCAAGGCCAAACAGGAGCTGTTCAGCCTGATCGACGGCCTGGCCCGCGCCGGCAAAGGCGTGATTTACGCCTCCGGCGAGTTCGCCGAGCTGATTGGCCTGTGCGATCGCATCTGCGTGCTGTGGGACGGCCGCATCGTGGCGGAGTTGAACGCCGCCGACATCGACGAAGAAACCTTATTGCTCTATTCCACCGGAGGAACCCCTGCGTGAGTAAAGAATTTGCCTTGCGGCCGGCGCTGCCCTGGCGCCAACAGCTGTTCGATTTCCTCTACAAGTGGGGCATGCTGCTGACCGTGGCGGCGCTGATCGCCCTGTTTGGCCTGGCGTCGGACAATTTTCTCGATGCCAACAACATCATCAATATCCTGCGTTCGATCGCCATCGTGACAGTGATCGCCATCGGCGTCTCTATCTCGCTGTCGGTCGGCGGTTTCGATCTGTCAGTCGGCTCAACCGCCTCACTGGCCAACGCGCTGGTGATTTCGCTGTTCGTCTGGCACGGGTTCGGCACCACCGGCGCCATCGTGGTGACGCTGCTGCTGTGCACACTGGTCGGCCTGTTCAACGCCCTGCTGATCGTGGTGTTCAGAATTCCCGATATGCTGGCGACGCTGGCCAGCCTGTTCGTGATCCAGGGCGTGGCGATGACCTACAGCTACGGCGGTTCCATCACCCAAAACATGGTGCTACCGAATGGCGACATGGCGGAAGGCCTGATCCCGGAGGTGTTTTCCGCCCTCGGCCAGGTGCCGGTGATCGTGCTGATCATGCTGGCGGTCACCGTGGCGGTGCAGCTGTTTCTGTCGTTGACCAAGCACGGTCGCCGGATGTACGCCATCGGCGGCAACCCCGAGGCGGCGCGTCTGTCGGGCATCCGCACCGTGCGTTACAGGGTTGCCGCTTACGTCATTTCCTCTTGGCTGGCGGCGCTTGGCGGCATCTTGCTGGCGTCACGTATCGGCTCTTCGCAGGTCAATGCCGGCGGCGGCTATCTGATGGACGCGGTGGCGTCGGCCTATATCGGCTTCTCGCTGGCGGGCTCCGGCAAACCCAATGCGCTCGGCACCCTGATCGGCGCGGTGATCCTCGGCGTGCTGCAAAACGGCCTGGTGATGCTGTCGGTGCCCTACTACGCCATGGACATTATCAAAGGCCTGGTGCTGGCGCTGGCGCTGGCCATCACCTACATCCAGAAACGCTGATGCCCCCGGCGCACGCCCGCTGCGCCGCTTTTCCCTTTAATTCATCCGGTTACCCTTTCCCGTCAGTAGAACAAGCATACAAATGATATGAATTATCATTAGCGTTTACATTCAGTAAAAAATCCTTACAATACCCTCACGCAACGCTGACGAAGCGAAGTATTTCTCAGCGAACGATGAATAATTTCATTAGAAATTCAATTGGTTAATTACTTTCACTTCAATCCAGGAAAGGTTCACCTCATGGAAACGCCACGTTACAGCAAGCTCGCCGCTCTGGTGATTGCCTCACTCAGCGCCACCGCCGCACTGGCCGCGCCGCAGGACGACACCCAGGACACCATGGTCGTCACCGCCTCCGGCTTCCAGCAAAAAATTCAGGACTCCGCCGCTTCCATCTCGGTGATCCCGCGCCAGCAAATCGAAGACAAGGCTTACCGCGACATCACCGACGCGCTGAAAGACGTGCCGGGCGTGGTGGTCACCGACGGCGGCAGCAAAAGCGACATCAGCATCCGCGGCATGTCTTCCAAGTACACCCTGATCCTGGTGGACGGCAAGCGCGTCGATACCCGCGGCACCCGCCCGAACAGCGACAACGCCGGCATCGAACAAGGCTGGCTGCCGCCGCTGGAAGCCATTGAGCGCATCGAAGTGGTGCGCGGGCCGATGTCTTCGCTGTACGGTTCCGACGCCATGGGCGGCGTGATCAACGTCATCACCCGCAAAACCTCACGCACCGAGTGGAAAGGCTCGCTGCACGGCGATGCCACCCTTCAGGAAAACCGCGATTCCGGCGACCTGTTCCAGACCAACGCCTACGCGTCCGGCCCGCTGGTTGAAGGCCTGCTCGGCCTGCGGGTCAACGGCCTGCTCTCACGCCGCGCGGAAGATAAAATCGTCAACGGTTACAATGAACAGCGCATGCGCAGCGGCACTGCGGTGTTCACCCTGACCCCGGACGAAAAAAACGAATTCGACTTCGAAATCGGCCGCTCGCTGCAGGATCGCAACAGCACGCCGGGCAAATCGGTGGTGGCGGAGCGCTGCAGCAAAGGCAAATGCACCCCAACTTCCCGCAGCGAAGATCTCTACACCCGTACCAACTACTCGCTGACCCACAACGGTTATTACGACTTCGGCAACTCCACCAGCTACGTTCAGCGGGAAGAGACCAACAACCCGGGCCGCAAAATGAAGATGTACAACACCATCTTCAACACCCAGAACCAGTTCGAGCTGGGTTCTCACATGCTGAACCTCGGCGGCCAATACCGCTATGAGAAACTGGGCGACAGTGGCAACCAGCTAAGCTCGGCGCAAGACGTCAATCAACTGACGCGCTGGAGCTGGGCGCTGTTCGCCGAAGACGAATGGGCGCTGACCAATGACTTTAGCCTGACCAGCGGCATCCGTATGGACCGCGATCAGAACTTCGGCAGCCACTGGTCGCCGCGCATGTACGGCGTTTGGCACCTGACCGAGCAGTGGACGCTGAAAGGCGGCGTTTCCGCCGGCTACCGTTCGCCGGATCTGCGCCAATCCTCCGCCAACTGGGGCCAGGTCACCGGCGGCGGCGTGCGTAAAGGCATCATCGTCGGCAACCCGGATCTGCAGCCGGAGAAGAGCCTGAGCGAAGAGATCGGCCTGATGTGGGATAGCCTGAAAGGCGTCAACGCCGGGGTCACCGTCTTCAACACCGACTTCAAGAACAAGATCACCGAAGTGCGCCGCTGCGAAGACACGCCAGACTGTAAGATCGGCAATGACGTCTACGACTTTATCAGCGATCGCGTCAACGTCGACAAAGCCAATATGCGCGGCGTAGAAGCCACCTTCGGCTGGCAGATCAACAAAGACTGGAAGTGGAACACTAACTACACCTACACCTCTTCCGAGCAGAAGAGCGGCGAGTTCCAGGGCAAGGCGCTCAACCAGATGCCGAAGCACATGGTTAACACCGTGCTGGATTGGCGCGCCACGCAGGACCTCAGCCTGTGGTCGCGCGTTAATTTCCGCAGCAAAACGTCTGAGTATCTGAGCCGTACCTCGATGGCCAAGAGCACACCGTCCTACACCTTCGTCGATGCGGGCCTGAGCTACCAGGCGGCGAAAAACCTGCAGTTGACCGGCGGGGTCTACAACATCCTCGACAAGACCGTGGATTACGATCACTACAACACCACGCTGGACGGCCGCCGATACACCGTCGGCATGACCTACAACTTCTGATGCCCCTGGGCGCGCGCCGCGCGCCCTTTTCATTCCATCACCGTGAGGAAGCTCCATGAAATTACGCCGCTCCCCCCTGATGATCGCCCTGCTGGCCGCGATGGCGCTGGCGGGTTGCCACAGCAAAACCGATACGCAGGTAGCCGCTACCCCGGCCACCGTCAACGTCCAGCACCTGAACGGCAGCACCGAGGTGAAGAAGCACCCGCAGCGCATCGTGGTGCTGGATTACGCCTCGCTGGAAACGCTGCAGCTGCTGGACGTCGAGCCGCTGGCGCTGCCCGGCAACCGCAAGAACTTGCCGGATAGCCTGAAGCGCTATCAGGACGACAAATACCTCAATGCCGGCACCCTGTTCCAACCGGATATGGCCGTGCTGCGCGCCGCCAAACCGGATCTTATCCTGATCGCCGGCCGGGCGTCCAAAGCCTATGACGAGCTGAACACGCTGGCGCCGACGTTGAACATGTCCGTCGATCAGCAGGATCAGTTGGGCAGCCTGAAACAGCGCACCTTGCAGTTGGGCGAGCTGTTCGATAAGCAGCAACAGGCGCAGGCGGCGATCGACAAGCTGGATGCGCAGATCGCGGCGGTCAAACCGCAGGCCGCCCAGGCCGGACGCGGGCTGGTGGTGCTGTTCTCCGGCGGCAAGATCAGCGCTTACGCCCCCAAGAGCCGTTTCAGCTTCGTCTATGACGCCCTCGGCTTCGCGTCCGCGTTGCAGTCCGATGAAAAAGACGTGCGCGGCAACAAGCTGACGCCTGAGCAGGTGGCCAAGCTGAATCCGGACTGGCTGTTCGTCATCGACAGAGACGCCGCGACCGGGCGGCCGAACGCGGTGGCGCCGCAGAAAATCCTCACCGGCACCGCACTGAAGAAAACCACGGCGGTGAAAAAAGGCCAGGTGGTTTACCTGCCGGCGGCCGAGGTCTATCTGTCCGGCGGCATCGTCACCGCCCAACACGTCGTCGAACGCGTGAGCGAGGCGCTGAATCACACTGCGCGATAAAGAAAGCCCGGCGATGCCGGGCTTTTTCTTGGGTTAAATCGTCGGCTGGTTTACCAAACCGTCTATCAGCACCTGCGGCGTGCCCTGCGAGCAACGTTCGATGCGCCCGCGCACGCCGTAGACCCGCGCCAGGCTCTGCGGCGTAATCACCTGATCCGGCGCGCCATCGGCGATCAGATCGCCATCCTGCAGCATCAGCACGTGGTCGCCGTGACGCAGCGCGATGTTGATGTCATGCACCACCACCACCGTCACGATATTGCGCTTGCGGGTTTCACGGCGCACCAAATCCATCACGTGGAACTGATAGTTGAGATCGAGCGCGCTCAGCGGCTCATCCAGCAGCAGCAGCGACGGCTGACGGATCAGCGACTGCGCCAACCCCACCAGCTGTTTCTGCCCGCCGGACAGCTGATCGAGATAACTCAACGCCAGATGGGCGATGCCCAGTTGCTCCAGCAGGGCCATCACCTCCGCTTCGCTGCCGGCGTTGCTGCGGCCGCCCGAGGCGCGCTGCGCCACGATGATCGACTCCAGCACGTGCAGGTGCACCCCGGCGGGCAGCGACTGCGGCAGATACACCACTTTCTCCGCGCGACGGGCGAACGGCATCTGCATCAGATCGCCGTCGTCCAGCCACAGCTTGCCCTGCGCCGGGTTCAGCCCGGCCAGCGAGCGCAGCAGCGTCGATTTGCCGCTGCCGTTCGGCCCCAGCAGCACGGTGATTTGCCCGCGCGGCAGCATCGGCACCGAGAGATCGTCGATCACCTGACGTTTCGGGTAGCCCGCCGAGAAGTGTTCTATGCGCAAGCCCTGGTTCATACGTTCCCCCGATGGCGCAGAATAATGCTCAGGAAGAACGGCACCCCGACCAGCGAGGTGACGATGCCCACCGGAATGATCACGCCGGGCACCAGATTTTTCGACGCCACCGAGGCCATCGACAGCACCAGCGCGCCAATCAGCGCGCTGGCCGGCAGGTAGAAACGGTGATCTTCGCCGAAGATCATGCGGGCGATGTGCGGCGCCACCAGGCCGATAAAGCCGATCGGCCCGACGAAAGCCACCGCCAGCGCCGAGAGCATGCTGATGCGCAGCAGCGTGGTCAGCCGCAGACGACGCACGTCGATGCCGAAGCTCACCGCCCGGTCTTCGCCCAGACGCAGCGCGGTCAGTTTCCACGAGCTCATCATCGACAGCGGCAGCAGCACGGCGAACACCCCGAACAGAATGCCCAGCTTGTCCCACGAGGCGCGCGCCAGGCTGCCCATGGTCCAGAACACCAGCCCCTGCAGCGTGTCCTCGCTGGCGATGAATTGCATCATCGAGACCAGCGCGTTGAAGGTAAACACCAGCGCGATGCCGAACAGCACTACGCCGGAGGTGGCGACCCGCGTCCAGCGCGTGATGCCGTCGAGCATCAGCGCGGCGAACAGCGCGAAGATAAAAGCGTTGGCGGAGATGAACCACTGATCGGGAATGCCCGGAATGCCGATGCCGAGCACGATCGCCAGCGCGGCGCCAAAGGCCGCGGCAGAAGACACCCCGAGGGTGAAGGGACTGGCCAGCGGGTTATTCAGGATGGTCTGCATTTCCGCCCCGGCCAGGCCGAGCGCAAAGCCCACCACCACCGCCATCAGCGCATAGGGCAAGCGTATGTCCCAGACGATCACCCGCGTGCCGGCATCGGCCGCGGCGGGGTCAAGCAGCGTTTGCCATAAGGAGGACAGCGACAGGCCGGACGGC
Source organism: Serratia sp. JKS296 (assembly GCF_900215445.1). Lineage (NCBI taxonomy): Bacteria > Pseudomonadati > Pseudomonadota > Gammaproteobacteria > Enterobacterales > Yersiniaceae > Serratia > Serratia sp. JKS296. The sequence continues at coordinate 1,605,704 of NZ_OCMX01000001.1, read as the reverse complement.
CCCATGGTGAAATCCAGCAGCAGCGAGCCCAGGATCGCCAGTGCCAACACGCCCATCATCAACAGGCGATGGCGAAGAATATGCTGATAACGCCCCATCACGCCGGCGTTGGGTTGCCCCTTGGCGTCAGTCATGGGATCGGTGGATACGCTCATTCGTTAAGATACCTGTTACAACCATCATGACAGCGGCGCGAAGGCGTCCGCCGTAAACCGGAAAGCGCGCGGCGACCGCCTGCGCGCAGCCGCCCACAATAAAGCAAACGATAATACTTATCAATCATATCAATAGGTGAAAACAGCGTTGTCGAAATGTAATAATTTGTTTTTTCTCGCCATTTTTCAAACCACCACGCTTTCCCCCGCCAACGGCCAGTAGGTTAATTATTCTGAAAATTATTCCTGATCCGACCAGACTCTGACAAATAGCGGCAAAACCACATAGAATCCAAAACCACAGCACCGCGCGTGCAAAAAACTTTCAGGCCGCCGCAAGAGCGGCCTTATTGACGAGGCTGTAATGAGAAGTCCATCTCCGGCGGTAACGCCCAAACGCCCGGCGCTGCTGAACTGGCTGTTGCACAGCCCGCTGCACGCCGATGACGAACCGTTTCAACGCCAGCTGCGTCTCACGCTGACGCCCTCTCCTCTCACCCCCTGGCTGAATGCCGTGGGGCCGGCCGCGCTGTTGGCGGGGTACGCCTGGCTGAACCAACCGCTGGTCGGTATCGGCCTGTTGCTGCTGTTGCTGCTGTTGACCGCCGGGCGCGCCAGGTTGGCGCAAAGACGCCAACCCGCCTGGCCGAACGCCATGCTGGTGACAGTGTTGTTGTGGGCGCTGCTGGTTGGCGCCAGCGCCGCGCTGGCGATGCTGTCGGGCCGCTTCGTGCTGATCCTGTTCGCCGGCCTGACCATTACCGCCCTGGCCTGCTGGCTGATGCAGCGCCATGCCGCCGCGCCGCGCTTCGCGCTGCTTGAGGTGAGCGCGCTGACGCTGCCCTACCTGCTGGCGGCGCCGCTGTCGCGCGTGCAAAATCTGTTTGTCCTGGCGGATCTCGCGCCGCTGTGGCTGGTGCTGGCCCATGGCATGATCGCGCGCTACCATCGCCAATTGGTGCAGCACGTCACGCTGGCCTGGGAGAAGCAGCAGGCATCGCACCGCGATCGCCTGACCGGCTTTCTCAACCGCGCGGGCGGCGAGGTAGTGATGCGCAGCATCTGCCGCCCCGCAGCGGCGCAGCCGATCTCCCACCTGTTCATTCTCGAATTCGGCCCGCTGGCGGCGCTCTACCAAAGTCACGGCGTCCAGATCGGCGACGACGTGCTGCGCACCGTCGGCGAGCGCCTCAAGACGCTGATCCGCCCGAGCGACTACGTCTGCCGCTATACCGGCGGTCTGTTTCTGATTCTGGTGCACGATCTGCCCTACGGCGCGGAAAGCGAGTTTCTGGCGCGCATTGTGCCGCCGCTGGAGGCGCCCTACGATTTTGGCGCGTTCGGCGAGGTGAACATGCGGCTTAACGCCGGCATTTTGGCGCTGACGCAGAATTACGCGACGGTAGAGAGTTTGATGAGCTCGGCGCAGCAGGCGCTGGCGGAAGCCAAAGGCGGGAAAAAGTAAACCCAAACGCGGCGGGAACTCCCGCCGCGTGTCACTCACCGAAGATTACTTCACGTCCATCTTCGGGAATTCCATTTCGCTGTACTTCACGACACGGGTGCCTTGCGACAGCTTGTAACCGAACCAAATCAGCAGGAACAGCGGAATGCCGATGTAGGTCGCGGTCACGCCGTACCAGTCAATCTTGTCTTGCAGGAAAGCCTGGTAATTCTGGCCCAGGGTAATGATCAGGCACAGCACGAAGGCGAAGATCGGCCCCAGCGGGAAGAACCCGGAACGGTACGGTAAGTCGTTGAGATCGCGCCCCTGCAGCATGTAACCGCGGCGGAAACGGTAGTGGCTGATGGCGATGCCCAACCAGGCGATGAAGCCGGTCATGCCCGAGGTATTCAGCAGCCACAGGTAAACCGACTGGTTGCCGAACATCGAGGTCAGGAAGCACAGCCCGGCCACCACGCAGGTCGCGTACAGCGCGTTGCGCGGCACGCCGCCTTTCGACAGCTTGGCGAAGATGCGCGGCGCTTTGCCTTCGGACGCCAGGGTGAACAGCATGCGGGTCGATGCGTACATGCCCGAGTTACCGGCGGACAACACCGCCGTCAGGATCACCGCGTTCATCACCGCCGCCGCCGACAGCAGGCCGGCATGCTGGAACACCAGGGTGAACGGGCTGACGCTGATGTCTTTCACATCATTGCGCAGCAGGCTCGGATCGGTATACGGAATGATCAGGCTGATGATCAGAATGGCGAAGATATAGAACAGCAGGATACGCCAAAACACCTGACGCACCGCGCGCGGGATGTTTTTACCCGGATTTTCCGATTCGCCGGCCGCGATGCCGATAAGTTCTGTGCCCTGGAACGAGAAGCCGACGATCATGGCCACGCCGATCATCGCCGAGAAGCCGCCGGCGAACGGCGCATCCCCAATGGTCCAGTTCTGCCAGCCGGCATGCTCGCCGCCTTTCAGAATGCCGACAATCATCAGCACGCCGACGGCGATGAAAATAATCACGGTGCTGACCTTGATCAGCGCGAACCAGTATTCCGCCTCGCCGAACCCTTTCACCGAAATGTAGTTCAGCAGGAACATCAGGCCGAGGAACAGCGCGCTCCAAACCCAGCCGGGAGTGTCCGGGAACCAGTAGCTCATCACCAATTGCGAAGCCACCAGGTCAACGGCGATGGTCACCGCCCAGTTGTACCAGTAGTTCCAGCCCAGTGCGAAGCCAAAGCCTTCTTCCACGTATTTGGCGCCGTAGGTGGAGAATGAACCGGAGACCGGCATAAAGGCCGCCAGTTCGCCCAGACTGGTCATCAGGAAGTACACCATCAAACCGATCAGAGCGTAAGACAGCAGCGCCCCGCCGGGGCCGGCCTGAGAAACCGTGGCGCCCGAGGCGACGAACAGGCCGGTGCCGATGGAGCCGCCGATGGCGATCATGGTCAAATGCCGGGCTTTCAGCTCGCGGCGCAATCCGGGAGCTTGCTGCCCCGATGTTTTTATATCCTGCTGAGCCATTCGTTCCCTATCTATCTGCTCTTCGAAAAATGAGGGCGGATTGTAACAAATACCCGCCGGTGAACTAGCAACATTGCACCGATATAAGATAGCTTCATAATTCAGAGGCAATTATTAGCCGCGGCCCTTATGGCCTTACTTACTCTCATTAATGTGAGCGCGCGCAGGTTTTTATGCTTTCTTTTGCCTGCGCGGCGATAGAAGACGTGACGCGCTGTCGATTACAACGCGCAATAGCTGAGAAAACGCTGCAAGGCGTTGGAAATGTGCTTTTGCCGATGGCGGATCAGGTACAGGGTGCGCCGCAGCGGCGGCAGCGGCACCGGCAGTTCCACCAGCGCGCCGCTGGCCAACTGCTCCGCCACCACGCGCCGTGACAGGCAACTGATGCCAATACCGTGCCGCACCGCATGCTTGATCGCCTCCGAGTTGCCGAGCTCCATCACCAGCTGGAAGTGCGGCAGGTGCGCCAGCAGCAGATGATCCAGTACCTCGCGGGTGCCCGAACCGCGCTCGCGCAGGATCCAAGGCGCATTCGCCAGCGCCTCCAGCGTCGGCGGCTGGCGGGTCAAGGGATTGTCCGGCGCGGCGAACACCACCAGCTCATCCTCCAGCCACGGCTGCGTCACCAGCTCCGGCATATGGCAAGGCCCTTCGATCAGCCCCAGATCGACGCGGAAATCCGCCACCGCCACGATCACGTCCTGGCTGTTGCCAACGTTCAGCTCCAGCGGCGTGGCCGGAAAGTCCCGGCGGTAACGGGCGATCATCTCCGGCAGCATGTAGTTGCCGATGGTGCTGCTGGCGGCGATGCGCAACGCCCCCCCATCATGGCGAAACAGCTGCTCGATCTCCCCCGCCTGCTCCAGCAGCGCCAGCGCCTTGGGATACAGCAACCGGCCGTGTTCGTTGATCACCAGCCGTTTGCCGACGCGATCGAACAGCTGCACGCCCAGTTGCCCCTCCAGATCCGCCAGCGCCGCGCTGACCGCCGACTGCGACAGCGCCAGCACCACCGAGGCCTGAGTGGTCGAACCGCTTTTCAGCACTTCGGTGAAGACTTCCAGTTGACGCAACGTGATATGCATAGCCGTCCCGGTATTGAAAAGGGTTCTGCCAGAGAACCGCAAAATTAATGTCAACATGATGTGGGTAGCCCGGCCAGGCTACCCCGTTTGCGGCCAGTTCGGCGCGCTACTTGCCCAAGGCGACCAGCTGCGCCGCCGCGGCCAGCGCCGCCTCGCGCGGCGTGCCGGCTTCGTCCCGCTGTATCAATTGCAGCATCGCCACGAGATGGTCGCGGTCGATCGCCTTGTTTTCTTCAATCAACCGCCGCACCGCGCGCCCCACTTCCTGATCTACCTGCTCTCTGCGTTGATCGTCGGTATCCATCGCCTGCTCCTGTTCAGTTGGAAAGTTGACGGCGGCTTGCCGCTCCACCTCACCCTAGCCGCAATGCGACTTTATGCCAATGCCTGACGCAATACCACTTATTCAGATAGGTTATAAATATATAATCAATTTCTCTTTTATTCAGCCCAAACGTACTCTTAGCAGCGAGAAACAGACTGAAGGACTGACTTTTATGGCGACTGATACCACTCACACTTACCCCGAGCGACGCTTTCCGCTGTTCGGCCTGCCGCGGCTGGTGCCGGGGCTGGCGCTGACCGGCGCGCTCACCGCGCTGGCCGTCTGGGCCGGCGATATTCCCTGGGTGGCGGAGCTGGGGCTGGGGGCGTTGACGCTGGCGATCCTGATCGGCATTCTGGTGGGCAACACGCTGTACCCCCGCTGGCAAACCGTTTGTCACGGCGGCGTGCAGCTGGCCAAACAGCGCCTGCTGCGTTTGGGGATTATTCTTTACGGCTTCCGGCTGACCTTTCAGCAGATCGCCGACGTGGGCGCCAGCGGCATTATCATCGACGCGCTGACCCTGATCACCACCTTCCTGCTGGCCTGTTGGCTCGGCAAGAAAGTGTTCGGCATCGACAGCCAGACCGCGATACTGATCGGCGCCGGCAGCAGCATTTGCGGCGCGGCGGCGGTGATGGCCACCGAGCCGGTGCTGAAGGCCGACTCCAGCAAAGTGGCGGTGGCGGTTTCGACCGTGGTGGTGTTCGGCACCCTGGCGATCTTCGTCTATCCGTGGCTGTATCAGTTGAATGAACACTTCCAGTGGCTGCCGTTCAGCCAGGAAACCTTCGGCATCTACGCCGGCTCCACCATTCACGAAGTGGCTCAGGTGGTCGCCGCCGGGCACGCCATCGGGCCGGACGCCGAAAATGCGGCGGTGATCGCCAAGATGATCCGCGTGATGATGCTGGCGCCGTTCCTGCTGCTGCTGTCGGGCTACATCAGCCGCGGCAGCGCAGGCAAGGCGGAAAAATCCGCCATCACCATTCCGTGGTTCGCCGTGCTGTTTATCGCCGTCGCCGGGCTGAACTCCTTCAACCTGCTGCCGGCCACGCTGGTGCGCCATCTGATCACCGCCGACACCTGGATGCTGGCGATGGCGATGGCGGCGCTGGGGTTGACCACCCACATCAGCGCCGTGCGCCAGGCCGGGGTGAAACCGATTCTGTTGGCGACGCTGCTGTTCGTCTGGCTGCTGGTCGGCGGCGGCGCGATAAACCAACTGGTGCAACACCTGCTGTAATCGCCCTCGGCGGCCCGCTTCGGCGGGCCGCCGCTTTTCGCCATTCAATCCGCCCGCCATCAATGCCATAATGTCACCGATAACACAGGAGAATGAAGATGAAGTTTGTCGGTGCACATGTCAGCGCGTCAGGCGGCGTGGATCAGGCGGTTATCCGCGCGCACGAATTGGAGGCGACCGCGTTCGCCCTGTTCACCAAAAATCAGCGTCAATGGAAGGCCGCGCCGCTGGCCGCCGACGTTATCGATAAGTTCAAGAGCGCCTGCGCCCAGTACGGCTTCGGGCCGGGGCAGATCCTGCCGCACGACAGCTACCTGATCAATCTGGGCCACCCGGTAGCCGACGCGTTGGAAAAATCGCGCGAGGCGTTTATCGACGAGCTGCAGCGCTGCGAACAGCTGGGGCTGACGCTGCTGAACTTCCACCCCGGCAGCCACCTGCTGCAAATCGACGAAGACAAGTGCCTGGCGCGCATCGCCGAATCGATCAACATCGCGCTGGATAAAACCGCCGGCGTGACGGCGGTGATCGAGAACACCGCCGGCCAGGGCAGCAATCTGGGCTTCAAATTCGAGCACCTGGCGGCGATCATCGACGGCGTCGAAGACAAAAGCCGCGTCGGCGTTTGCATCGACACCTGCCACGCCTTCGCCGCCGGGTACGATCTGCGCACCGAAGAAGAGTGCGAGCGCACCTTCAAGCAGTTGGGCGACATCGTCGGCTTCAATTACCTGCGCGGCATGCACCTGAACGATGCCAAGAGCGAGTTCAACAGCCGCGTCGACCGCCATCACAGCCTGGGGGAAGGCAACATCGGCAAAACGGTGTTCAGCTACATCATGCGCGATCCGCGTTTCGACAATATCCCGCTGATTCTGGAAACGGTAAACCCGGACATCTGGGCGGAAGAGATCGCCTGGCTGAAGGCGCAGCAGTAACGCGGCGCCCAAACGACAAAACCGGAGCCTGGGCTCCGGTTTTTTTATGGCTGGATCGCCGTTACGCCACGCTGGCCGCCGGTACTTCAGCACGTTTCAGCAGGGCATAAGCCACCCCGGCCAACAGCGTGCCGGCGGCGATCGCTACCAGGTACAGCAGCACCGGCGAAATCGCGCCCGGGATCAGCAGCACGAACAGCCCGCCGTGCGGCGCCATCAGTTTGGCGCCGAACGCCATCGACAGCGCGCCGGTCAGCGCCCCGCCGGCGATGCAGCACGGCAGCACGCGCATCGGATCGCGGGCGGCGAACGGAATCGCCCCTTCGGTGATGAAGCACAGCCCCAGCACCAACGCCGCCTTGCCGCCTTCCTGTTCGGATTTCGGGAACTTGCGGCGCGCCAGCAGCGTCGCCAGCCCCATCGCCAGCGGTGGCACCATGCCCGCCGCCATGATTGCCGCCATCGGCGCATACACCGAGGAACTGAGCAGCGCCACGCCGAATGCATAGGCCGCTTTGTTCACCGGGCCGCCCATGTCGGTGCACATCATGCCGCCGAGGATTGCCCCCAGCAGTACGGCGTTGGCGGTGCCCAGCGATTGCAGCCAATGGGTCAGGCCTTCCATGATTTTCGCCACCGGCGTGCCGACCACGTAAATCATGATGAGACCGGTGATCAGGCTGGCCACCAGCGGAATGATCAAGATGGGCTTCAGCGCTTCCATACTCTGCGGCAGACGCAGCTTGCTGCTGATCGCCTTGGCGACGTAACCCGCCAGGAAACCGGCGATGATGCCACCGAGGAACCCGGCGCCGGTGCTCACCGCCAGCATGCCGCCGATCAGGCCCGGCGTCAGGCCCGGACGATCCGCGATGGAAAAGGCGATGAAACCGGCCAATACCGGCACCATCAGCGCGAAGGCGGAGCCGCCGCCGATCTGCATCAGCGCCGCCGCCAACGTGCCTTTGACTTCAAACGCCTTGATGCCGAACACGAAAGACAGCGCGATACACAGGCCGCCGGCCACCACCATCGGCAGCATGTAGGACACGCCGGTCAGCAGGTGACGATACGGGCCGTTGCCCTCTTTCTTCTTCGCCGCCGGCGCCGCGCCGCCGCGCTGCTGCGGCTGGAACACTTCAGCTTCGGCCAGCGCCTTGTCCAGTTCCTGCGCGGTTTTCTTCAGCGCCAGACCGGTGGAAGTACGATACATCGGTTTACCGGCAAACTTGTCCAGATCCACCTCGATGTCCGCCGCGACGATCACCAGATCCGCCGCCGCCACTTCTTCCGGGGTGATGGCGTTACCGGCGCCCACGGAGCCGCGCGTTTCCACTTTCACCCACCAGCCGCGTTTCTTCGCTTCACTTTCAATGGCTTCGGCCGCCATAAAGGTGTGCGCCACGCCGGTTGGGCAAGCGGTGATCGCCACGATGCGTTTTTGCCCATCGGCTTTCACCGGCGCCGCCGCCTGCGGTGCCTGATAGGTTTCAGCTTCGGCCCTGGCGCGCGCCAGAAAAGCGTCCGGTTCACGCACCGCCTGTTCTACATCGCCCACATACACCAATTTGCCGTTCAGCCCGGCGTCAGCAGGGGCAGCCTGCCCCGCCACCGCCACCAGTTCGGCGTCCTGCAGCGACTCGACCAGCGTCAGGCCGGTTTTGGCCGCGGCGGCCTCCAGCATGCGTTTCGCCAGGTGGCCACGGGCCTGCCCCAGCGAACTGTCTACCATCAGCAGCGTTTTCATTCTGCCTCCTGCTATTGATTGAAAGGTTTCAGATCGACGCGCGCCATCATCGCGGCCAACTGGGGACGATCGGTCACGCCGACGTTGCTCTGGCTGACCGCCAGCGCCGCTACCGCCGTGGCCAGACGCAGAGTGTGTTCGCTGGATTCGCGCATCAGCAGGCCGTAAATCAGACCGCCTACCATCGAATCGCCGGCGCCCACGGTGCTGACCACCTCACAGGACGGCGGTTTGGCGATCCAGGCGCCGGATGCGTTAACCCACAGCGCGCCTTCCGCGCCAAGGGAGATAACCACGTGGGCGATGCCCTGCTCGCGCAGCGCATGCGCGGCCTCGACCACGTCCGCCAGCGTCGGCAGCGGGCGACCGGCCCAGATTTCCAGCTCGCGGCGGTTCGGTTTGACCAGCCACGGCGAGGCCTTCAGCCCGGCGACCAGCGCTTCGCGGCTGCTGTCGAAAATGATGCACGGGCACTTGGCGCGCAGCTGGGTCATCCAGTCGGTAAAGGCGTCGGGATCGACGCCGGCCGGCAGGCTGCCGCTCACCGCCACCATGTCAAATTGGCCCAGCCAGCTCAGCGAGTCGCTGACGAAGCGATCCCAGTCCTGCGGCGTCACTTCGAAGCCGGAGAAATTGAAATCGGTCACTTCGCCGTCTTTTTCCGTCAGCTTGACGTTGATGCGGGTGCGCCCCGGCACCACCTGAAAGCGGTTGGCGATCCCCAGATCGCTGAACAGCAGCTGGAAACCGTCCTGATTGTCTTTGCCCAGGAAGCCGCCGACGGTGACGTCGATGCCCAAATCCTTCAACACCTTGGCGACGTTGATGCCCTTACCGGCGGCGTGCAGGCCGGCGGTTTTTACCCGGTTGACTTCCCCGCGCTCGATCTGCGGGCAGAAACCCACCAGATCGTACGCCGGGTTCAGGGTGATCGTTGCTACTCTTCTGCTCATGCTGCGCCCTCGCCCAGTCCTTCATTAATCGCTTCGCCTATCGCCTTCAGCGCGGCTTCAGCATCTTCTCCATTGGCGGTAAAGCGCAGGTGATGCCCTTTCTTCACGCCCAGCGCCACCACCTTCATCAGGCTGCGCCCGTTGGCCGGCTTGCCGCTGCCGTCCAGGTTGGTGACGGTGATGTCACTGTTGAAACTTTTGATCACGTTGACCAGCGCCGTGCCCGGCCGCGCGTGCAGACCATGCTCGTTGCGGATCACGAATTCGGCGCTCAGCACGCTGCTTTCCTCAGCCACTTCACTGGTCAGCAGCGCCAGCACCCCGGCGGCATCCGCCTTCAGCAAACGTTCAGCTTTACTGGCCAGCAGCAGATCGCTGAGGTAGTTGAGCACCGCCAGCGGCTGCGCGTCGGCGACCGACACCGTCAGCAGCAGCGCCACCGGCTCGCCGTCTTCCACGAAAGCCTGCGCCGGGCGGCTGACGGTGGCCGCACTGCCCAGGTTGCCTTCGACGCTGTCGCTCAGCCAGATGCCCTGCCCCAGGTTCAGCGGCTTGCGGGTGATGACATCACTGACGAACTGCGCGTTGACCGCGCCGGCCTTTTGCAGCCGGCCGGCGTTCAGCGCCTGCAGCGTCATCAGGCTGTCGGCGGCGACGTCGAGCGCAATCAGCGAGACGTCGAACTGGAATTCGGCGCTCTGCTGTTCGCCCATCAGCAGGCTGCGCAGTTCCTCCGCAGAGGTGGTTTGCGCCAGCCGCTCCGCCACGCTGTCATCGCTCAGGACGTGAGTGAGCTGGCGCAGCAGCGCCAAATGCTCGTCGGAGCGGGCGGCGATGCCGATCGCCACATAGGCGGTCTGGCCTTCGCCCCACGCAATGCCCTGCGGGAACTGGAACACCTGCACGCCGGTTTTCAACACCAGATCGCGAGTATCGGTGGTGCCGTGCGGAATGGCGATGCCGTTACCCAGATAGGTGGACGTCTGCAGTTCGCGCTGCAGCATGCCGTCCACGTAACCGGCGCTGACGCAGCCGGCGTCGGTCAGGGCGGCGGCCACCAGGCGGATGGCCTCTTGCTTACCGTCGGCAACGGCGCCCAGATGAATGTCTTGCGGTGACAACTGGAACATGATTCTCCTCTCCTGCTGAATTGAATCGTTTCAGCTTTATTGAGAAAAAGGAGCGTTACCCGTTCGCCACAAGCGGCCGGACAACGCTGAAACGTTTCAAGGAGTGTGTGAGCTGCACAAGACGAAAGCAAGCTTTCTCCCTTTCGCCATTGCAGATTTTTGAGCTTACGCACACTTTCATCGGCTCATTGGTCAGCGCCGGAGCAAAATGACATACTGTGCTGAAACTTTGCTGACGGAGAAAAGCATGAACGTAGTGACGGGCGTCGGGGTGATCATCGTCAACCCTCAAGGCGAGATTTTGTTGGGTAAACGCTGCGGCTCCCACGCGCCCTTTTGGTCGATCCCCGGCGGGCATCTGGATGCCGGTGAAACCTTCGAGCAGTGCGCCCAGCGCGAAATCGCCGAAGAAACCGGGTTGCTTATCGATCCGCCGCGCTTCATTGGCGTCAGCAACAATCTGCAAACCTGGCGCGCCGAAGGCAAACACACCGTGTCTATCTGCCTGCAGGTGGATCACCCCGGCGGCAACGCCGAGCTGAAAGAGCCCGAGAAATGCGCCGAATGGCGCTGGTGCGCGCCGGACGCCCTGCCGGAACCCCATTTCGAAGCCAGCCGCACGGCGATCCGCCTGTGGTTGAGCGGCCAGGCCTATCTGCCCACGGCCTGACCCATCGCGAGCGCGCGCTGCGCCGCCCACCGCTATATAAAATAGAATATAACGCTATTTTTTGCGATATATGCCATTTTTTTGACTACGGATAACCCTATAGGGTTAACCCTCTTCTATCATTACCCCTGCAATCGACGTGGCATTCTGACCTCCGGTCGGTGGCCTTTTGGCAAGATTTTATTTTAAATTCATAATTATAAGCGGGTTTACCATGAGCAAAAAACTGACTGGCTTTGAAAAAAAGCGCCGGTGGGGATGGCTATGGCTTTTGCTGCTGGGGATTATCCTCGGCGCGGCGCTGTTGGCCGGGACCGCCACCGTCTTCCATAAAACCAGCGATACCACCTTCTGCGTTTCCTGCCACACCATGCAACAGCCGCTGGCCGAATATCAGGGCAGCGTCCACTTCCAAAACACCAAGGGCATCCGCGCCGAGTGCGCCGACTGCCACGTGCCGCACCAGCCGATCGACTACCTGTGGACCAAGATCCGCGCGGTGAAAGACATTTACGGCGAGATGGTCGGCACCATCGATACGCCGGAAAAATACGAAGCGCACAAGCTGGCGATGGCGCAGTCGGTCTGGAAAACGCTGAAAGAGAACGACTCGGCCACCTGCCGTTCCTGCCACAGCTACGACGCCATGGACATCACCGCCCAGCGCCCTGAGGCGCGCCTGCAACACCCGGTGGCGATCAAACAGGGCGAAACCTGCATCGACTGCCACAAGGGCGTGGCCCACATCCTGCCGGACATGAGCGGCGAAACCCAGGCCGGCGCCGCCGAGCTGGCGAAGGCCGCGGCGTTGACCGCCCCGGGCGCCACCACCCTCTACACCATCGCCACCGAACCGTTCTTCCTCGGCGCGGACGACAGCCATAACGCCGGCAACCTGATGCCGTCCACCGAAGTGCAGGTGGTGAAACAGGAGGGCGACAAGGTGCTGGCCACCGTGAGCGGCTGGCAGCAAGACGGCGTCAGCGAAGTGTTTTACGCCGCGCAGGGCAAGCGCATCCTCAGCGTGCTGCTGGGTGAGGACGCGCGCCAACAGCTGAAGACCGCGTCGACTCAGACCGATGCGGAAACCGGCCTGGTCTGGCATCAGGTTTCTTTGCAGGTGTGGCTGCCGCGCAAGCAGCTGATCGACGATCAGCAAAAAATCTGGCGTTACGCCGCGGACATGATGTCGGCCAACTGCACCGGCTGCCACGGGCTGACCGCGCTCGATCGCTTCAACGCCAACCAATGGATCGGCGTCATCAAAGGCATGGCGCCGCGCACCTCGCTGACGCAGGAACAGCTGCGCGTGCTGACGCAATACGTACAAAAACACGCCAGCGACATGCCACCTGCCGCACCGGCCAAGCTTTAAGGGAGAAGCGCAATGAGCAACCAACAACCGTTAAAAATGAGCCGCCGCCGCTTCCTGACCGGCGCCGCCGCGCTGACCGCTGCCCCGCTGCTGGCGGGCTTATGGCCCAAAGCGGCACTGGCGCAGGCCATCAGCGAAGCGCTGCCGCAGTTCATCGTCTTGCGTCAGGCGCAAAAAGGCATCCTGACCGGCGCCCACTGGGGCGCATTTGAGGCCATCGTGCAGGACGGCAAGATGGTCGGCGTGCAGCCGGTGCAGGACGATCCGTATCCCAATGAGCTGATCACCATGGCGCCTTATCAGGTACACGCCGAGAACCGCATCAAATACCCGATGGTGCGCAAAAGCTGGCTGGAAGGCGGCCCCGGCAGCCGCACCGAGCTGCGCGGCCGCGATGAGTGGGTGCGCGTCAGCTGGGACAAAGCGACCGAGCTGGTGTGCAATGAGATCGTTCGCCTGCAGAAAGATCACGGCCCGCAGTCGATCTACGCCGGTTCCTACGGCTGGAAAAGCGTCGGCATGCTGCACAACAGCCGCACGCTGCTGCAGCGCCTGATGAACCTGACCGGTGGTTTCCTCGGCTACGCCGGCGACTACTCCACCGGCGCGGCGCAGGTGATCATGTCGCACGTGGTCGGTTCGATGGAGGTCTACGAACAGCAGACCGCCTGGCCGAACGTGATCGAGAACAGCGAGTTGGTGATCCTGTGGGGCTGCAACCCGATGGTCACGCTGAAGAACAGCTGGAACGTGCCGGATCACGTCGGCCAGACCGGCTTCGAAGCGCTGAAGAAGAAAGGCACCCGGGTGATCAGCATCGATCCGGTGCACAATGACAGCGCCAAGTTCGTCAATGCGCAGTGGATCGCCCCGCGCCCTTACACCGACGGCGCCATGCTGATCGGCATCGCCCACACGCTGCTGACCGAGAAGCTGCATAACCCGGACTTCCTGAAAACCTATACCGTCGGCTTCGACAAGTTCCAGGCCTACCTGCTGGGCGAGAACGACGGCGTGGCGAAAACCGCCGAATGGGCGGCCGACATCAGCGGCGTCGATGCCGACACGCTGCGCGCGTTGGCGCGCGAGATGGCGAAGAGCCGCACCATGATCATGGGCGGCTGGGGCATTCAGCGTCAGCACCACGGCGAACAGCAGCACTGGCTGTTGGTGACGGTGGCGGCGATGCTCGGCCAAATCGGCCTGCCGGGCGGCGGCTTCGGCTTCAGCTACCACTATTCGTCCGGCGGCAGCCCGACCGCCAAGGGCGGCATCATCGCCGGCATCTCCGCCGGCAATGCGCCGAAGAACTCGCCGGCGCCGATCCCGGTGGCGCGCATCGCCGAATGCCTGAGCAATCCGGGCAAAACCATCGACTTCAACGGCGCCAAGGTCACCTACCCCGAGGTGAAAATGGTGTATGTGGCGGGCGGCAACACCTTCCACCAGCATCAGGACACTAATAACCTGGTCAGAGCCTGGCAGCGGCCGGACACCATCGTGGTCAACGAGCCTTACTGGACCGCCACCGCCAAGCATGCCGATATCGTGCTGCCGGCCACCACCAGCTACGAGCGCAACGATCTGGAAATGGGCGGCGACTATTCGCAGCTCTACGTGTTCCCGATGCATCAATGCGTGCCGCCGCAGCACGAATCGCGCAGCGACTTCGACATCTTCTCGGCGATGGCGGCCAGGCTGGGCGTGCAGGAAGCCTTTACCGAAGGCAAGGACGAAACCCAGTGGCTGAAAGGCATGTACGACGACATGAAAAACCAGGCGCGCGCCGCGCGGGTGGCGCTGCCGCCGTTCGACATGTTCTGGCAATCCAACAACTACGTGCGTTTCCCGGTGCCGGAGGCCAATAAGCAGTGGGTGCGCTTTGCCGACTATCGCGACAACCCGCTGCTTAACCCGCTGGGCACGCCGTCGGGCAAGATCGAAATCTACTCCGACGCCATCGCCAAAATGCATTATGCGGATTGCCCCGGCATCCCGACCTGGATGCCGCCGCACGAGTGGTATCGCGGGCCGGAAGCGGCCAAGTATCCGCTGTCGCTCAATACCGCGCACCCGACCAATCGGCTGCATTCCCAGCTCGACAATACGCCGCTGCGCAAGAAATACGCGGTGGCGGATCGTGAGGCGATCCTGATCCACCCGCAGGACGCGCAGCCGCGCGGCATCACCGGCGGCGATCTGGTGCGGGCGTTTAACGATCGCGGCCAGATCCTGGTGGGGGCGGTGGTCAGCGAAGACGTGCGGCCCGGCGTGGTGCGCATCAGCGAAGGCGCCTGGTTCGATCCGGCCGATCCGGCGCAGCCCGGCTCGCTGTGCAAGAACGGCAACGTCAACTGCCTGACCTTCGACATCGGCTCTTCCAGCCTGGCGCAGGGCAACTGCGGGCAGATGGCGCAGCTGCAGATCGAGAAATATCAGGGGCCGGCGCTGAAAAATACCGCACACGCGGTGCCGCAAGGCGCCTGATTTACCGGCAAGCAAGGGGGCGCGGCGCGCCCCTGTTTTCCTCGTCGCCGCGCGACAGAGTCGCTGACTCTGCGCCGAGGGATAGCGGTTTGCGTTTCTTTTCAACGGGCGTATGATGCGCGCGAGCTCCCTTTTTCGACGAATTATCAACCGCCATGCCGACTTCATCCGCAGTAACGCGACGCACGCCCGATCTCACTTCGCTGGCCTTTTTGGCGGTGGCCTTCCTGACCGGCATCGCCGGCGCGTTGCAAACCCCGACGCTGAGCCTGTTTCTGGAAACCGAAGTCAAGGTGCGGCCGGCGCTGGTCGGGCTATTCTTTACCGGCAGCGCGGTGATCGGCATTCTGGTCAGCCAGTTTCTCGCCGGCCGTTCGGATAAAAAAGGCGACCGCAAATCACTGATCTTCCTCTGCTGCATGCTGGGCGCGTTGGGGTTCACCCTGTTCGCCTGGAGCCGCAACTATTACCTGCTGCTGCTCGTCGGCGTGCTGCTCACCAGCTTCGGCTCCACCGCTAACCCGCAAATGTTCGCGCTGGCACGCGAACACGCCGATCGCACCGGGCGCGAGGCGGTGATGTTCACCTCTATCATGCGCGCCCAGGTCTCGCTCGCCTGGGTAATCGGCCCGCCGATCGCCTTCGCGCTGGCGCTGGGATTCGGCTTCAAGACCCTGTATCTGGCGGGCGCGGCGGCCTTTGTGTTGTGCGGCCTGCTGGTGTGGCAGCGGTTGCCTTCGATGCCGAAAGCCGTGGCGACGGGCGCCCCGCTGGCCGCGCCGCGGCAGCATCGCCGCGATGCGCTGCTGCTGTTCGCCGCCTGCACCCTGATGTGGACCGCCAACAGCATGTACCTGATCACTATGCCGCTGTATGTAGTGCACGAACTGCGGCTGCCGGAGCGGCTGGCCGGGATATTGATGGGCGCCGCCGCCGGGCTGGAGATCCCGATCATGCTGCTCGCCGGGCTGGCGGCGAAACGCTGCGGCAAGCGTTTCCTGATGCGCGTGGCGGCGGCCGCCGGCGTGCTGTTCTACGCTGGTCTGCTGCTTATCACCGGCAGTGGGCAACTCATCGCTCTGCAGCTGCTGAATGCGGCGTTTATCGGCGTGCTGGCGGGGATAGGCATGCTCTATTTCCAGGATTTGATGCCCGGTCAGGCCGGCACGGCCACCACGCTGTTCACCAATACCATTCGGGTGGGTTGGATCATCGCCGGCGCCCTCGCCGGCGCGGTGGCGGAAATCTGGAGCTACCATGCGGTGTTTTACGCCGCGCTGGCGATGGCGGCAGGCGCGACGCTGTGTCTGTGGCGGTTGAAAGACGCTTAAGGCGCGGTGTCCGCTTCCAGCCTGGCGAGATAAATCAGCGCCTGATCGCGGTGATCGTGGCACATGTCGCGGCTCGGCTGCAGGCTGCCGCACACCTTCGGCCGCAACGGCGAATGAAACAGGCCGCAGCGCAGCCGTTCATCCAGATGAATGCAGCGGGTATTGGCGGGCTTGCCGTTCGGCATGCCGGGGATCGGGCTGGATATTGACGGCGCGATACAGCAGGCGCCGCAGTCGCTGCGACAGTCCATCAGCGCTACTCCTGGCGGGCTGGGGAAAAGAAGCGCGACAATAGCAGCCGCGTGCGGTGGCCGCCAGCAGAATCCCTGCGCCCCTGCGATCTTTACACTCATCGCCCTGCGCCGGCCGGCTCATCCCATAGCGAATAAACGCTCAACAAACCTTTATTTAAACTCGAAAGTGCGTGAAACGTGCAATTCCCCCGCTTTACATGCGCCATGCACCCATGTACCATTGAGCTAGTACAAAAGAACCTCTTCCATCAGGAGCACACATGTCTACGGACACCATCCAGAAGCTGGCCCGCCCTTCCGTCCTCGGCGGCGCGATGATCATTGCCGGAACCGCCGTTGGCGCCGGCATGTTTTCCATTCCGATCGTCACTTCCGGTGTCTGGTTCAGCGGCTCCGTCGCGCTGCTGGTGTATACCTGGGCCTGCATGCTGCTTTCCGGCCTGATGATCCTCGAAGCCACGCTGCACTACCCGAGCGGCGCCAGCTTCAACACCATGGTCAAGGATCTGCTGGGTAAGGGCTGGAACGCCGTGAACGGCCTGTCGGTGGCGTTCGTGCTGTACATCCTGACCTACGCCTATATCTCCGCCGGTGGTTCGATCATCGCGCACACGCTGGAGGGCATCGTCGGCGTCGGCCAGACCACCGCCGGTTTGGTGTTCGCGCTGGTGGTGGCGTTTATCGTCTGGCTCTCCACCCGCGCGGTCGACCGCCTGAGCACCATTCTGATCGGCGGCATGGTGATCACCTTCGTGATGTCGGTGGGCGACATGTTCACCCACGTGCAGCCTGCGGTGCTGTTCAATACCGGCGATAACCAGGCCAGCTATCTGCCTTACGCCCTGGCGGCGTTGCCTTACCTGCTGACCTCGTTCGGCTACCACGGCAACATTCCCGGGCTGGTGAAGTACTACCACAAGGACAGCGGCTCCGTGGTGCGCAGCCTGGTGTACGGCACCCTGCTGGCATTGGCGATTTACATCCTGTGGCAGTATGTGATTCAGGGCAATATCGCACGCGACGCCTTTAAGCAGGTGATCGCCGAGGGCGGCAATATCGGCAGCCTGCTCAAGCAAATGGGCAACGTCTCCAGCAGCCAGACCGTCAGCCAACTGCTGAACGCCTTCTCTTATATGGCGCTGGCCAGCTCGTTCCTCGGCGTGTCGCTGGGCCTGTTCGACTACCTGGCGGACTTCTGCAAGTTCAAGGACGACGCCGTCGGGCGCAGCAAGACCGCGCTGGTGACCTTTGTGCCGCCGACCCTGGCCGCGCTGCTGTTCCCGAACGGTTTCCTGTACGCCATCGGCTTCGCCGGGCTGGCGGCCACCATCTGGGCGGTGATCGTGCCGGCGCTGATGGCGCGCGCCAGCCGCCGCCGCTATCCGCAGGCCGGTTACCGCGCACCGGGCGGCAACGGCGTGATCCTGTTCGTCATCCTGTTCGGCTTGATCAACGCCGCCGCGCATATTCTGTCGCTGTTCGGCCTGCTGCCGGTCTTCCACTAATCCCCGACGGGAGGGCGGCCGCCCTCCCTTTCCCGCACTGTTTTTGCGCCGGGCTATTGCCTGAAATCGGCGGCGCGAGTACCTTGTCGCAACTTCTCTAATACTCTTCATTGCGGATGAATTGAAATGGCAAGAGCTAACGAAATTAAGCGCGGCATGGCGATCAGCTACAACGGCAAGCTGCTGCTGGTAAAAGATATCGACGTGCAGAGCCCGAGCGCCCGCGGCGCCAGCACCCTGTACAAAATGCGCTTCTCCGACGTGCGCACCGGCCTGAAAGTGGAAGAACGCTTCAAGGGCGACGATATCCTGGACACCATTTCCCTGTCGCGCCGCAAGGTGAACTTCTCCTATATCGACGGCGAAGAATACGTGTTCATGGATGACGAAGATTACACCCCGTACATCTTCAAGAAAGACCAGATCGAAGACGAGCTGCTGTTCATTCCGGAAGGCGGCCTGCCGGGCATGCAGGTGCTGACGCTGGATGGCCAGGTGCTGGCGCTGGAGCTGCCCCAGACCGTGGATATGGAAATCGTCGAGACCGCGCCGGGCATCAAAGGCGCCTCTGCCAGCGCCCGCAACAAACCGGCCACCATGGCGACCGGTCTGGTGATCCACGTGCCGGAATACCTCAGCGCCGGCGACAAAATTCGCATTCATATCGCCGAACGCCGCTACATGAGCCGCGCCGACTAGTCGCGCCAGCGGGGCCGATGCTCGGCCCCGTTTCATTTTCCGCTACGGCAACTCCGGGAAAAAACGCCGCTTGAGCGCCAGCTCGACGCCGCGCAGCTCCGCCAGCCCTTTCAACCGCCCGATGGCCGAATAGCCCGGATTGGTTTTCTTTTTCAAGTCGTCCAGCATCTGATGCCCATGATCGGGGCGCATCGGGATCGGCCGCCGATCGCCTGCCCGCTGCCGACGCAGCTCTTCGGTCAGGATCGCTTCGATCACCGCCACCATGTCCACATCGCCCTGCAGATGCGCCCCCTCGTGGAAGCTTTTCGGGTTCTCCTCGCGGCAGGTGGCGCGCAGGTGGGTAAAGTGAATGCGATCGCCGAAGGTTTCAATCATCCGCACCAGATCGTTGTCGGCGCGCACGCCGTAGGAACCGGTGCACAGAGTGAAGCCGTTATGAATGCTGTCGACGGTCTGCTTCAGCCACTGCATGTCTTCAATCGTGGAGACGATGCGCGGCAGGCCGAGGATCGGCCGCGGCGGATCGTCGGGATGCACCGCCAGCCGGATGCCGGCCTCTTCCGCCACCGGCACGATGGCGCGCAGAAAGACCGCCATGTTTTCGCGCAGCCGCGCCTTGTCGATGCCATCGTATTCCGCCAGGCGGCGGCGGAACTGCTCCAGCGTATAACCTTCTTCCGCCCCAGGCAGCCCGGCGATGATATTGCCCGTCAGCGTGGCTTTCTCCTCCTCGCTCATGGCGGCGAAATAGGCCGCCGCCTGACTGCGCTCTTGCGGCGTATAGTCGGCCTCGGCGCCGGCGCGCTGCAGGATATGCAGCTCGAACGCGGCGAAGGCGATCTGATCGAAACGCAGCGCTTTGGCGCCGTCCGGCAGCGAATAGGCCAGATCGGTGCGCGTCCAATCGAGGATCGGCATGAAGTTGTAGCAGACGGTATCGATGCCGCAGGCCGCCAGGTTGCGCAGCGTCTGCTGGTAATGGGCGATATGCCGCTGCCAGTCACCGCTGTGAGTTTTGATTTCCTCATGTACCGGCACGCTCTCCACCACCGACCACACCAGCCCCTTTTCCGCCAACAGCGCCTGTCGCGCGCGGATCTCGTCGATCGGCCAGACTTCGCCGTTCGCGATATGATGCAGCGCCGTCACCACCCCGGTCGCCCCGGCCTGACGCACGTCGTCCAAAGAAACCGGATCGTTCGGGCCATACCAACGCCATGTTTGTTCCATGTATTGTCCTTATGCCTGTCTCGCACCGCAATGCTGTTATACCAGTTTAATTTAGATGTCAGTTATCTTTAACTTACTCTTTCGCCACGCGCTGTCAAAACCGAACCCCTCATTGGTTGATCCACTTCACGCTTCTGGCTTATTTTGGACTGACCAATTCCTTTAACCGGCCGACATCCTTACACTGGTCGCAGTTTTTTATCGCCGGCGCCACCCTGTCTATGTGGCAGAAAACTGGTCTGCTAACTTGGCGCAAGTGGCCCGCCAGCTGTCTTACACGCTTTGGAGATGAGATGAAAACGATCGCCAACACCCCGCTGCCCGGCGCCGTCCGGCAGCCGGGCTATGACCGCCGGGCCCTGCGCAGCCGCATCGTGCACCTTGGCTTCGGCGCGTTCCACCGCGCGCATCAAGCGCTGCTGACCGATCGGGTGCTGAACGCCCACGGCGGCGACTGGGGCATTTGCGAGATCAGTCTTTCCGGCGGCGTGCCGCTGTTTGAGGCGCTGCGGCAACAGGATCATCTGTACAGCGTGCTGGAGAAAGGCGCGGACGGCCATCAGGCCATCGTGGTCGGCGCGGTGCATGAGAGCCTGCACCGCAAGCTGGAGGGCATCGCCGCGGTGCTGGAGAAGCTGGCCGAACCGCAGGTGGCGATCGTCTCGATGACCATCACCGAAAAAGGCTACTGCATCGAACCCGGCAGCGGACGGTTGGATCGACAGCATTCGGGGATCGTCGCCGATCTGGCGTGGCCGCATCAGCCGCAGACCGCGCCCGGCATTTTGGTGGAAGCGCTGCGGTTGCGGCGCGAACGCGGCCTGCCCGCCTTCTCCCTGCTCTCCTGCGACAATATTCCGGAGAACGGCCACGTGTTGCGCCGGGCGGTGCTCGATCTGGCGCAGGCGCGGGATCCGTCGCTCGCCGACTGGATCGCCACCGCCGCCACCTTCCCCTGCACCATGGTGGATCGCATCGTGCCGGCCGCCACGCCGACCACGCTGGATGAGATCGCCGCCGCGCTGGGCGGCGTGCGCGACGAATGCGCCATCGCCTGCGAGCCCTTCATTCAATGGGTAGTGGAAGACAACTTCACCGCCGGACGCCCGGCGTGGGAGTTGGCCGGCGCCCAGTTGGTCAGCGATGTGCTGCCGTTTGAACACATGAAACTGCGCATGCTGAACGGCAGCCACTCGTTCCTGGCTTACTTAGGCTACCTGGGCGGCTACCGCTATATCAACGAGTGCATGGCGGATGAGCACTACCGCCGCGCCGCCCTGCGGTTGATGCTGGACGAACAGGCGCCGACGCTGAGCGTCACCGGCATCAGCCTGCCCGACTACGCCGCGCAGCTCATCGCGCGCTTCAGCAATCCGGCGCTGCAACACCTCACCTGGCAGATCGCCATGGACGGCACGCAAAAGCTGCCGCAGCGCCTGCTGGACGCCGTGCGCTGGCATCTGCGGCACGGTGGCGACTATAGCGGGCTGGCGCTGGGCGTGGCGGGCTGGATGCGTTACGTCGGCGGCGTCGATGACGCCGGTGAGCCGATCGACATTCGCGATCCGCTGGCAGACGTGCTGAAGCAGACGATCGCCGCAACGCCGGACGATCGGCGGCGCGTAGCGGCGCTGTTGGCGTTGAAATCGGTATTCGGCGAAGCGCTGGCGGCGCATGCGGCATTTACCGAAGCGGTGACGCAAGCCTATTTATCGCTGCGCGATCGCGGCGCGCGTGAAACGGTGAAGGAGTGGGTGATGCGGTGAGGAGCCTGCAGGGCCGAGAATAACCATGCCGGCGTAACGTTACGCCGGCATGGCGGAACGACTTAACGATAAACGACCGTCATAACAGCAAGTTTCTTCTGTTGGTCCACCCACTTCATTTCGGTTGTGCCTAGATTTAGCGGAAGTTCTTTGCGTGTAGTATCAAAACCTGACAACGCTTGCTGGGCCTGATAACGCTGGCCGTTGCGGTAACATTGCGTATTCGCCTTAGAATCTGCAATATTGACCGTGCAAGGACTTTCAACGATAGAACCGACGAAGCGAATTACCCCGCCGGCCACGCCTGCATGACTCACTGCCGTCCATGAAAACAACATTCCTACGATCAAAAATAACCGAAAGGTATTCATGGCAACCTCATTTTTAGTTAAGCCAATTTAACCATAGAGGATCTTGTTAGGAATAATCGCAAGGAAAGGGACAGGATTTGATCGTTAATCGCGTCATTAACAATGTAAAAACAAGCTACTAACAAAAGTTAACCGTATCTAATACAGGGTTTTATCTAAGAATTTTCTTGCAAAGAAAGGTGGATTTTATCGGTTGAAAAGCGCAGGGTGACGTGCAAAATTTGCGAGATAGAGCACAAATTAAATCGCGGTCGTTTCACCGATACGGCTGCGTAACTCATTTATTAAGCAGGTTAATTTTTGCGCCAGGAATGATTAATGACCAAAACCAATTTGATTACCGGTTTCCTCGGCAGCGGTAAAACCACCACTATCCGCCATTTGCTGGCTCATAAACCCGAACATGAACGCTGGGCGGTATTGGTCAATGAATTCGGCGAGATTGGCATCGACGGCGCGCTGCTGGCGGACAGCGGCGCGGTGCTCAAAGAGATCCCCGGTGGCTGCATGTGCTGCGTCAACGGCCTGCCGATGCAGGTGGGCCTGAATATGCTGTTGCAGCAGGCCAAACCGGACCGGCTGCTGATCGAGCCGACCGGGCTCGGGCATCCGAAACAAATCCTGTCGCTGCTGACCCAGGAGAGCTATGCCGGCTGGATCGATCTGCAGGCTACCCTGTGCCTGCTGGATGCCCGCCAGCTCAGCCAGCCCCGCTACCGCGACAACGAAAACTTCCGCGATCAGCTGGCCGCGGCCGACGTTATTTTGGCCAGCAAAAGCGACACCTATCAGCCGGAAGACAGGCGGGCGCTGGAGGCCTGGAGGGCGCAAGACCCGCTGCAGCGGCCCTGCTACGCCATCGCGCAAGGCGAAACGGATGTCGCGTTGTTGTCACTTCCTCGCACGAATCGTACAGAATTGCCGGACGCGCAGCATCATCATGGTCAGGCGAAAAAGCAGGGGCTGGCGGCGCTGCGGCTGCCGGAGCACGCCCGCTGGCGGCGAGCGTTGAATGAAGGGCAAGGCTTCACCAGCTGCGGCTGGATTTTTGACGGCGATACCCGGTTCGACACCGTCGGTTTCATGGAATGGGTGCGACTCGCGCCGGTCGAACGCGCCAAAGGCGTGGTGCGCATCCCCGAAGGCACATTGCTGATCAATCGTCAGGGGCAGGATCTCAACATCGAAACCCGCCCGGTCGCGCCGCTCGACAGCCGAATTGAGCTTATCCACAGCGAAAATGCCGATTGGAATGCCCTGCAATCCGCCTTGTTTAAGATTCGTTTAAGTTAGACCCCGTACCGTTGCCCCCCGGTTGCCGCAGGGTAGCCGGGTTTTATTTCGTTTTCATTTTTCCAACAGGTTATGTCATGACACGCCGCAATTTACCCTTCATTCTCTTCTTCAATTTACTGGGCGTTGCGCTGTTTCTGTCCTGGTTCCTGCCGGCCAATCACGGCGGCTGGTTTACCCTGGATTCGGCGATCTTCTTCTTCTTTAACCGCCATCTGGCCACCGACCCGGCGTTTTTGCATCTGGTCGCCATCACCAACAACCGCGCGTTCGACGCGATCTCGCTGCTCGCCATGGGGCTGCTGTATCTGTACTTTTATCTGAAGCAGGACGCCGCCGGCCGCCGCCGCCTGGTGATCACCGGCGTGGTGATGCTGCTGACCGCCGTGGTGCTGAACCAGCTTGGCCACCTGCTGCCGGTGAAACATCCAAGCCCCACCCTGACCTTTGACAATATCCATCGCGTCAGCGAGCTGACCGGCATCCCCACCAAGGACGCTTCTGGTGACAGCTTCCCCGGCGACCACGGCATGATGCTGATTATTTTTTCCTGCTTTATGCTGCGCTATTTCGGCCGCGGCGCCTTCGCCGTCGCCCTGCTGATTACGGTGGTCTTCTCATTGCCGCGCGTGATGATTGGCGCCCACTGGTTTACCGATATCGCCGTCGGCTCATTGTCCGTAGTGCTGGTTGGCGCCAGCTGGGTGCTGATGACGCCTTGCAGCGACTGGATCGTCGATCGGTTGAATCGCCTGTTGCCCGGCAAGCACCGCCCCGGCCAACCATAATTTGTGTCTATGACTCATTCCGGGAGGCGCCCGCCTCCCGTCCTCTCCCCCTCGCCGCGCGCAAAAATTTCCCCGCCGTTCGTTAACGCTTTTGCAACCTGATTTCACGCCAGATTCATACATCGGACAATTGGCGTTTTTTATATGAAGATTTACATTATGTTACATCACAAATTCATATAAAAAAGACGGGAAAAAGGCTCGCAATCCCCTATTGGTTCCGGTAATCTCAGATGCGTTTGTGCCTGGTTTAAGTCGAATCAGTATGAAATCCGATAAAAATGTGCGTTCTCGCACGTTTTCAACGGTAACTGGTTGTCGATGCAACAGGTGCGGACTAGGCTCGTTTCGTTTGGCATTTTTCAGGTAGCGACTTTCGTCGTTAAGGACTTCAAGGGAAAACAACAACAATGGTCAAATCTCAACCGTTTCTGAGATATTTTTTGCGGGTAGTCCCTGCAATTGCCGCTGCGGTTATGCTGTCAGCGTGCAGCTCGACTCACACTTCGAACTTGAATAACGCACAAACTGAGATGCGTGCAGTTAATGACAAAGACGGTCTTTTACTGCAAGCCTCTCAGGATGAATTCGAAGCGATGGTCCGCAACGTTGACGTCAAGTCAAAGATTATGGATCAGTACGCGGACTGGAAAGGCGTTCGCTACCGCTTAGGCGGTGACACCAAGCGCGGCATCGATTGCTCGGCGTTTGTGCAGCGCACCTTCCGCGAACAGTTCGGCATGGATTTACCGCGTTCAACCTATGAACAGGAAGATCTCGGCAAGAAAATCCAGCGCACCAAGCTGCGCGCCGGCGATTTGGTGCTGTTCCGCGCCGGTTCTACCGGGCGCCATGTCGGCATCTATTTAGGCAACGATCAGTTCGTTCACGCCTCCACCAGCAGTGGGGTCATGATTTCCAAGCTGACCGATAACTATTGGAATAAACGTTATCGAGAAGCGCGCCGGGTGCTGACCAACGGCTGACGGCGCAACGCCCTGAAGATCCTGAATACCAAACGAGCGATAAGCGCCGCCCACGGGCGGCGTTTTTTTTGGGCTGTCGAACGGGTATCATCAAGATTGATCCCTGCCTTATCGTCACCGTTCCCCACTTAACACTGCCGCACGTCGTTATTTTGATAAACTGTTGGCAGGAAATCGCGCCGTCGAGGAAAAACTCGCCTATTATCGTCAGATGACGGCAACGGCGCCCCGGCGTTATTTAAAACGTTTCCGCTGATATTATGCGCATGATATTTCTGTCGGCGACGCCGCATATTTAAACGGCGCCGCCGGTTGGTACGGGATAAAAAGGCAAAAATGAAAAAAAAGCCGCTGGCACAATCCATTAACTGGCTGCGCGACACGCCTGACGCCCTGTTGCAGAGGGCTCGGTTATGGGCTTGAAAAGAGCTTTCGCCCGCAGCGTGTCTCACCGACAACGCAGCCTGGCCAAAAGCGGTGTCGCCGCCCTGGTATTTTTTACGCTATTCACCGCGGTCACGCTTTCTTTGATCAATCACCAGCGCACGCAATATCAACATAAGGTCGAAGCGCGCACGCAAAAGTTCACGCTGGGTTATATCTCGCATCTGACGGCGGTGATGCGGCAAATGATGCCGCTGCTGGACAAGCCTTGCCTCTCCAGCCAGTCGGACATTACCTACCAGGCGGCCTTTACCAGCGGCGTGCGCACCTTCCTGTTGGTGAAGGACGGTTACGCCTATTGCTCCTCCGCCACGGGCGACATGATGTTGCCGATGAAAAATATCTACCAGGATATCGACTGGGATCTGCCTCTGGATCTCAAGCTGCAGCAGGGTACGCCGATGGTGCCAAACAAACCGGCGGTTGCGGTTTGGCTGCGGCATCCCGGCGAAAAGGCCACCGGCATCCTCGCTACGCTGGACATCGATCTGATGCCCTACCTGCTGTTCACCTCGCACGACGAACAGGCGCCGGGCATCGCCATCGTGATGGGCAACCGCGCGCTGACCACTTTCAGCCCGAACCTGATGCCGGTCAATCAGCTGCCGAAGGGCAAGGCGGATAACCTGACGCTGCCCAATCTGCCGCTGACCATCCTGTTCTACAACGAGAAACTAACCCCCAACGACATTCGCCTGACGCTGCTGGGCAGCTTGGTGCTGTCATTGATGACCGGCGTACTCTGCTACTACATGCTGCTGCTGCGGCAAAGCCCGGAACGCGCGCTGCTGCGTGGCATCAAGCGCAACGAGTTCTTTATCGAATACCAGCCGGTGTTCCACACCGACAGCAACAGCATCGGCGGGCTGGAAGCGCTGATCCGCTGGCAGCATCCGATCGAGGGCCGTATTCCGCCCGATGTCTTTATCCCCTACGCCGAAAGCAACGGGCTAATCGTGCCGCTTACCCGCCACCTGTTCAGGCTGATCGCCGAAGATGTGCCACAGCTCGCCAAAGCGCTGCCACGGGGAGGTAAAGTTGGCCTCAACATTTCCCCCGCCCACCTCAGCGCGCCGTCGTTCCACCAGGACGTGTATGAACTGTTGACGCAGCTGCCGGGCGATTACTTTACGCTGGTGTTTGAAATCACCGAACGCGGCATGGTGGAAGAAGAGAGCGCGCTGGCGGAGTTTGACTGGCTGCACAAACAGGGCATCGAGATCGCAGTGGACGATTTTGGCACCGGGCACAGCGCGTTGATCTATCTTGAGCGCTTCACCATGGATTATCTGAAGATTGACCGTGGTTTCGTCAACACCATCGGCCAGGATACGGTCACCGCGCCGGTGCTGGATGCGGTGATCTCGCTGGCGAAAAAGCTGAAAATGCTGACGGTGGCCGAGGGCGTGGAAACCGCCGAGCAGATGCAGTTCCTGCAAGAGCACGGCGTCAACTTCATGCAGGGGTACTACTTCAGCAAGCCGCTGAGCATCGATGATTTCGTCGCTTACTGCAATGCTCATCAGGTCTTTGATTATCAGGAAAAAAATAGTTAATCTTTAAGCATCTTTACCCTGCGCCCGCCCGAAGAATGTTATGCTGGGCGCAGGCTGTACTTTATTCCACAGCAGGAGCTTACCGTCTGATGTCCGTGCGCATTTTCGCTGCTCTGGTGCTCTCGGCACTGAGCTTCGGTCTGCGGGCCGAAGCCCTCAACGAAAGCTACGCTTTCGCCCTTCTCGGTGAACCGAAATACGCCACCGACTTCAGCCATTTCGACTACGTCAACCCGGCGGCGCCCAAGGGCGGCGACGTACGGCTGGCGGCCATCGGCACCTACGACAACTTCAACCGCTTCGCTACCCGCGGCGTGCCCGGCGAGCGCACGATGGAGCTGTACGATACGCTGTTCACCAACTCCGACGACGAACCCGGCAGCTATTACCCGCTGATTGCCGAATCGGCCCGTTTCCCGGCCGACATGCGCTGGATGGAATTGGATATCAACGCCCGCGCCCGCTTCCAGGACGGCAGCCCGATCACCGCCGCCGACGTGGCCTTTACCTTCAATAAATTCATGGCCGAAGGCGTGCCGCAGTTTCGCTCCTATTACAAAGGCGTCACGGTCAAAGCCATTTCCCGGCTGACGGTGCGCATCGAGCTGCCTAAGGCGAACCGTGAGCAAATCCTCAGTCTGCTCAGCCTGCGCGTATTGCCGGAAAGCTTCTGGAAAAACCATAAGCTCAACGAACCGCTCAGCACCCCGCCGCTCGCCAGCGGCCCGTATAAAATCGGCGATTACCGCCTCGGCCAGTACATCATCTATCAGCGGGTGCGCGACTACTGGGCCGCCAATCTGCCGGTGAACCGCGGCCGCTACAACTTCGACAGCATTCGTTACGATTATTATCTGGACGATAAGGTATCGCTGGAAGCCTTCAAGGCCGGCGCTTACGATTTCCGCATCGAGCCGTCGCCCAAAAGCTGGGCCACCCAATATCAGGGCGGCAACTTCGCGCGCAACTACATCATCAAGCAAGACGAGACCAACCAGGCGGCGCAGAATACCCGCTGGCTGGCGTTCAATCTGCAAAAACCGCTGTTCGCCGATCGTCGGGTACGGGAAGCGATCGGCCTGGCTTTCGATTTTAACTGGATGAACAAGGCGCTGTATTACAACGCCTATCAGCGCGCCGACAGCTATTTCCAAAACACCGCCTACGCCGCCCGCGGCTACCCGGACGCCGCTGAACTGGCCTTGCTGGCACCGCTCAAGGGCCAGATACCGCCGGAGGTATTTACCAGCATCTACCAACCGCCCTCCTCCGACGGTAGCGGCAACGATCGACAAAACCTGCTGAAGGCGACCCAACTGCTGAAAGAAGCCGGTTGGGTGGTCAAAAATCAAAAGCTGGTCAACGCCAAAACCGGCCAGCCGTTCACCTTTGAACTGATGTTGCTGAGCGGCAGCAACTTCCAGTACGTGCTGCCGTTCCGCCACAACCTGCAACGGTTGGGCATCGATATGCAAATCCGCGAGATTGACGCCTCGCAGTACACCCGCCGCATGCGCGAGCGCGATTTCGACATGATGTCGACGGTGTATATGGCGATGCCGTTCCCCAGCGCCGATCTGCAAATTCTGTGGGATTCGCAGTACATTGATTCCAGCTATAACACCCCCGGCGTCAAAGATCCGGCGGTCGACAGCCTGGTCAGACAAATCGCCGCCCATCAGGGCGACGAAAAAGCCCTCTTGCCGCTCGGCCGCGCGCTGGACCGGGTGCTGACCTGGAACAACTACATGCTGCCGATGTGGTACTCCAACCACGACCGCTACGCCTATTGGGACAAATTCTCCACGCCGTCGATTCGCCCGGCCTATGCGATCGGCTTCGACAACTGGTGGTACGACGTCAACAAGGCGGCGCGCTTACCGGCTCAGCGGCAATAAGGAGTCGGAATGGCGGCCTATCTGATACGCAGACTGTTATTGGTGATCCCCACGCTGTGGGCGATCATCACCATCAACTTTTTTATCGTGCAAATCGCCCCCGGCGGTCCGGTCGATCAGGCCATCGCCGCCATCGAGCTCGGGCACGGCAGCGGGTTTGGCAGCGGCGGTGTCGGCGAAGGCCTGGGCCACGCCCGGACGGGCATCGCGGCTGGCGACGGCCAATATCGCGGTTCGCGCGGCCTGGATCCGGAGGTGATCGCCGAGATCACCCAACGTTACGGTTTCGACAAACCGCTGCACGAGCGCTACTTCACCATGCTGTGGAACTATATGCGCTTCGACTTCGGCGACAGCCTGTTTCGCGGCGCTTCGGTGATGCAACTGATCGGCCAGAGCCTGCCGGTCTCCATCACGTTGGGCCTCTGGAGCACGCTGATCATCTATCTGGTGTCGATCCCGCTCGGCATCCGCAAGGCCGTCCACAACGGCAGCGCGTTCGATACCTGGAGCAGCACGCTGATTATCATCGGCTACGCCATTCCGGCTTTTCTGTTCGCCATTCTGATGATCGTGCTGTTCGCCGGCGGCAGCTACCTGGACTGGTTCCCGCTGCGCGGCCTGGTATCGAGCAACTTCGACACCCTCTCATGGCCGGCGAAGATCGCCGACTATCTGTGGCATATCACCCTGCCGGTGCTGGCGACGGTGATCGGCGGCTTCGCCACCCTGACCATGCTGACCAAAAACGCGTTCCTCGACGAGATCCGCAAACAGTACGTCACCACCGCCCGTGCCAAAGGGCTGGACGAGAAAAAAATCTTGTACCGCCACGTGTTCCGCAACGCCATGCTGCTGGTGATCGCCGGTTTTCCAGCCACCTTTATCAGCATGTTCTTCACCGGCTCACTGCTGATTGAGGTGATGTTCTCGCTCAACGGCCTGGGGCTGCTGGGTTACGACGCCACGCTGCAGCGCGACTACCCGGTGATGTTCGGCACGCTGTATATCTTCACCCTGATCGGCCTGCTGTTGAATATCCTCAGCGATATCACCTACACCCTGGTCGATCCGCGCATTGACTTCGAGGCCCGCCAATGAGCCGCCTTAGCCCGATCAACCAGGCGCGCTGGGCGCGTTTTCGCCGCAACCGCCGCGGCTACTGGTCGCTGTGGATCTTTTTGGTGCTATTCACCCTGAGCCTGGCCGCCGATCTGATCGCCAACGACAAACCGCTGTTGGTGCGTTATGAAGGCCGGTTGTACCTGCCGTTTATGATTAGCTACAGCGAAACCGCCTTCGGCGGCGAACTGAATACCGAAGCCGACTATCAGGATCCGTTCGTGCAGCGGCAGATCGAACGGCACGGCTGGGCGGTCTGGGCACCGATCCGCTTCAGTTACGACACCATCAACTTCGCCACCGAGGTGCCCTTCCCTTCGCCGCCTTCGCGGCACAACCTGCTGGGCACCGACAGCAACGGCGGCGACGTGCTGGCCCGGGTGCTGTACGGTTTTCGCATTTCGATGCTTTTCGGCCTGGCGCTGACGCTGTTTTCCAGCCTGATCGGCGTGTGCGTCGGCGCGACGCAGGGGTATTACGGCGGGCGTTTCGATCTGTGGGGGCAACGCTTTATCGAAGTGTGGTCGGGCATGCCGACGCTGTTTCTGATCATTCTGCTGTCGAGCATCGTCCAGCCCAATTTCTGGTGGCTGCTCGGCATCACCATCCTGTTCGGCTGGATGAGCCTGGTGGGCGTGGTGCGCGCCGAATTCCTGCGCACCCGCAATTTTGACTATATCCGCGCCGCGCGCGCCATGGGCGTGCCGGATCGGGTAATCATGTCCCGCCATATGCTGCCCAACGCCATGGTGGCGACGCTGACCTTCCTGCCGTTTATCCTCTGCGGCTCGATCACCACCCTGACGTCGCTCGATTTCCTCGGTTTCGGTCTGCCGATAGGCTCGCCGTCGCTCGGCGAATTGCTGCTGCAAGGCAAAAACAATCTGCAGGCGCCGTGGCTCGGCATCACCGCCTTCCTGGTATTGGCAGTGCTGCTGTCGTTATTAATCTTTATCGGCGAAGCGGTGCGCGACGCCTTTGACCCCAGCAAGGCGCATTGATATGGCCACTCCTTTGCTCGCTATTCAGGATCTCAGCATAGCCTTCCGCCAGGGCGACACCGTCACGCCGGTGGTCAACGAACTCTCGCTGCAAATAGCGCCGGCGGAAACGCTGGCGCTGGTAGGGGAATCCGGCTCCGGCAAAAGCGTCACCGCCCTGTCGATACTGCGTCTGCTGCCTGCGCCGCCGGTGGTTTACCCTGCCGGCGATATTCTGTTCAACGGCGAGTCGTTGTTGCATGCGCCGGAAGCGGCACTGCGCAAGGTGCGCGGCAATCAGATCGCGATGATCTTTCAGGAACCGATGGTGTCGCTCAATCCGCTGCACACCATCGAGAAGCAACTGGCGGAAGTGCTGATGCTGCACCGCGGCCTGCGGCGCGAAGCCGCGCGCGCAGAGATCGTCGAATGCCTGGAGCGCGTCGGCATCCGTCAGGCCAAGAGCCGGCTGCAGGATTACCCGCATCAGCTGTCCGGCGGCGAACGCCAGCGGGTGATGATCGCCATGGCGGTGTTGACCCGCCCGAAACTGCTGATCGCCGACGAGCCCACCACCGCGCTCGACGTAACTATCCAGGCGCAGATCCTGACGCTGCTGCAAGAGCTGAAGCAAGAGATGGGCATGGGGTTGCTGTTCATCACCCATAATCTGAATATCGTGCGCCGCCTGGCGGACAACGTGGCGGTGATGCGCCAGGGGCGCTGCGTAGAGCAAAACGGCCGCGCGCAGCTGTTCAGCCGGCCGCAGCATCCCTACACGCAGCAGCTGCTGGCCGCCGAAGACGTCGGTGAGCCGCTGCCGTTGCCTGCCGCGGCCAACGCGCGCTCCGGTGACGAGCGGCCGCTGCTCAAGGTGGAAGATCTGCAGGTGCGCTTCCCCATTCGGCGTGGCCTGCTGCGCCGCACGGTGGACTATCATTATGCATTGAAATCATTGAGTTTCGAGCTGCGCGCCGGGGAAAGCGTCGGGCTGGTGGGAGAATCCGGCTCGGGTAAAAGCACCACCGGGCTTGCGCTATTGCGTCTGCTGGCCTCGCAGGGCGCCATCTGGTTCGACGGCGAACCGCTGCACCCGCTCACGATGAAACAGATGCTGCCCTACCGCAGCCGAATGCAAATCGTCTTCCAGGATCCTTATTCCGCACTGAATCCGCGCCTGAGCGTGCAGCAGATCATCGCCGAGGGGCTGGAGGTGCACCAGCGACTTAGCCCCGAGCAGCGGGAACAACGCGTGATCGAGGTGTTGCGGGAAGTCGGCCTGGATCCGCAGCTTCGCCACCGCTATCCCACCGAGTTCTCCGGCGGCCAACGCCAGCGCATCGCCATCGCGCGCGCGCTGATCCTGCAGCCGCAGCTGCTGATCCTCGACGAGCCGACCTCTTCACTGGATAAATCGGTGCAGGCGCAGATCCTGACGCTGCTGAAATCGCTGCAGCAACGCCACCGGTTGGCATATCTGTTCATCAGCCATGACCTGCAGGTGGTGCGTTCGCTATGTCACCAGGTCATCGTACTGCGACAGGGGGAAGTGGTTGAACAGGGAGACTGCCGGGCGATTTTCGCGGCGCCCGCGGCCGACTATACCCGTCAACTGCTGAAGTTGGCGGATTAGCGGCGAATTCAGAAGGGGTATTGCGCGCTGAGCGGTTCGGCGATCGCGGCACCGACGTTTTTCAGGCGGCACATGGTGGCGCTCTCGTCGCTGCGCTGCACGAACAGGCAAGGTTCCCCTTCCCATTCGACGATCGCACAGTCGACCTGAATCTCCTGCAACGACAGATTGAGCTGTTGCATGACCTGCCAGGCCTCGGCCCCTTCATGGCTGAGCAACTTCAGCCCAATCAGGTTGTTATCTTCGTCTATTCCGTTAAACGGAATCGGTTCGACCTTCACGCCGGTGAAACCGGATAGCCAACGATAACTTTGCGGCAAGCGATGCACTACCGAAAGTTGGATACTCTCCACATGAAATCCCTAGTTTGAAAAGGTGAAACACTTTTACCTGACAGGGTTACTAAGTTATAGCCGTTGACTCCCGACTCTGCCGCGCACAAATGTTATTTAAATGTAAATTTTGCCGCAAGCCATTAACCTGACCCCGTGCTTGCCGATGCCGTGCCACTTTTTGGCGCGCCGTGCGGTGTTATTTCACGGCATTTTGCGACTCAGCTCGCATTTTTGCGTTATATGTAACCCTTTCCCGCAGCGATCTCAACTCTTTTTTCTTGCAATGCGACTACTTTTTCGTCGCCATATTTTTACAATGAAGAAACATCTTACCCGTCACGTTAGCGCAGGCACTGTTGCTAATACCTTGATTTACATCAACCCTAATACAAACCCCCCGCGCTGCTCAGCCAACAGCGCGCCGCGCTACTCGGGGAATATTGGGCGGCACGCTGGCGGATTTTTTTAACAAAAAGCACACAGATGGGAAAACGGCCAATTAATTAGCTTGCGTATATTTAGCAACAAATTTTTCATTGCCGGTTGCTCCCTGAAATGGCAGGGCGCAACCCCGTGACGATGCGGAGCGACACGCCCCGCATCGGGAGAACATCAGGCTGCGCGATCGCGCGGCCGGCTGGCGTAAACATAGAACAGCACCGCCACGATGCTGCACAGCGCCATCGAGGTGACCATTGGCCAAGCGCTTTTGCCCGGCGCCATCGACAGCACCGCCCCCACCAGCGCACCGATGCTGAAGCGCAACGTGCCGGCCAGGGAAGAAGCGGTGCCCGCCATATGCGGAAAATCATCCAGGATCACCGCCATGGCGTTGGAGGAGATCATCGCGATGCACCCCAGATAGACCGCAACGCCGATCACCAGCGCCCAGAATCCCAGGCCCACGGTGCTCACCGCCATCAGCCACAGCCCCATCGCCAGCTGTACCAGCAGCCCCAGCTTGAACATCTTGACCGCACCGAAGCGCCGCACGTTGCGGCTGTTGATCAGCGTCGTCAGGAACAGGAAGACGATGTTCAGCGCAAAATAGTAACCGAAATGCTGCGGCGAAACGTGGTTCAGTTCGATGTAGACGAACGGCCCGGCGCTGAGGAACGAGAACATGCCCGCAAACGAGAAGGCGCTGGCCAACATATAACTCAGCACCCGCTTATGGCGGAACAGCGAACCGAAGTTGCCCAGCGTGGTGCGCAGGTGGAACCGTTGTCGCCGCTCTTTCGGCAACGTCTCCTTGATGAACAAGGCTACCAGCAGCGAACCGATCAGCGCCGCGGCGCCCATGGTCCAGAAGATGGCGTGCCAGCTGAACCACAGCAACAGCGCACCGCCGATCATCGGCGCCAGCAGCGGCGCAATGGTCATCACCAGAATGACGAACGACATCATGCGCGAGAACTCATCCTTGGTGAACATATCGCGCATCAGGGCGTTGATCACCACGCTGGCGGCGGCCGCCGCCAAACCGTGCAGGAAACGCAGCCCGATCAACTGATCGATAGACTGCGCCATGGCACAGGCGCAGCCGGCGATGGCGAAGATCAGCGTTCCCCACAGGATCACCGGCTTGCGGCCGATGCTGTCCGACATCGGCCCATAGAACAGCTGCCCGAAGGCGAAGCCGAGCATATAGGCGCTGAGCGTCATCTGCACGCTGCCGGACTCGACGCCAAACTGGGCGGCGATCACCGGCATGCTGGGCAGGTACATGTCGATGGCCAACGGCATCAACATGGACAACAGGCCCAGAATGAAAATCAAACCGAGATGAGAGGTTCGGTTCTGTTGCACGTTCCACGACTCCTTAATCGGCCGCAATCAATGATCGGTTATCAGTCCTGCAGGTGCGGCGCGCCCACGCTGGCGATCTCTTCTTCCGTCAATGGGCGGTATTCGCCCGGCGCCAGATCGTCATCCAGCGCGATGGCGCCGATGCGCTCACGGTGCAACGCGATCACCCGGTTGCCGACGGCGGCGAACATCCGCTTCACCTGGTGGTAGCGCCCTTCGCTGATGGTCAGGCGCACCACGTGCTCGTCGACCTGCTCCAGCGTCGCCGGCCGCGTCAGATCTTTCTCGTTGTGCAGTTGCACCCCTTCAGCGAAACGCTGCGCAGTGTCTTCCGCCAACGGGTGCTCCAGCGTGACCAAATAGGTTTTCTCGCAGTGGTGGCGCGGCGACGTGACGCGGTGCGACCATTGACCGTCGTCGGTCATCAGCACCAGCCCGGTGGTGTCGATATCCAGCCGCCCGGCGGCGTGCAGCTTGTACGCGACCGGCTCATCGAGGAAATACAGCACCGTCGGATGATCGGGATCGTCGGTAGAGCAGACGTAGCCCTGCGGTTTGTTGAGCATGAAATAGCGCGGGCCGTTCTGCTGCTGCAGCGGATTGCCGTCGAACGCCACTTCTTGCTCCGGGGTCAGTTTAATCGCCCCGCTCTTCACCACCTCACCGTCCACGGTGACGCGTTTAGCCCGAAGTTCGCGCGCGACCAGCGCACGGCTGATGCCTAACTGCTGAGATAAAAACTTGTCCAATCGCATGGGATCTGCTTTGCCTGTCGTTGTTATGATCGCATTGATCGTATTGCCAAAATATGACGCCCGCCGTTGCACCAGGTGCAAATAGCAGGTTCAGGGGGGAAATCGCGTGGGGGAACAGCGATTGCTGTCACACAAGTATAGCGACACTACGCGTTGCCCGACAGAGGTAATTTTCACGCTTCTCGCACCGCGCGTGCGCAGAAGGCATAATAGTAGAAATTTTTCGGCCGCCCGGGGCGTAAAATGTCGCTGTTTCTGTGGGAACGGAGGCGACAAGATCTGTACCCGGCGGCCCATTCCACTCTACGGCGTTCATTTTATGGCCTTTACCCTACGCCCCTACCAACTGGAAGCGGTCGAAGCCACCATCAACCATTTCCGGCAGCGTCCCGAACCGGCGCTGATCGTGCTGCCGACCGGCGCCGGCAAAAGCCTGGTGATCGCCGAACTGGCGAAGCGCGCCCGTGGGCGGGTGCTGGTGTTGGCGCACGTCAAGGAACTGGTGGCGCAAAACCACGCCAAATACTGCGCCTACGGCCTGGAGGCGGACATCTTCGCCGCCGGCCTGCAACAAAAAGAAAGCGCCGGCAAAGTGGTGTTCGGCAGCGTGCAGTCGGTGGCGCGCAACCTGCCGCTGTTCAACGGCGCCTTTTCGCTGCTGATCGTCGACGAATGCCACCGCATCAGCGATGACGACGACAGCCAGTACCAACAAATCATCCAGCATTTGCAGAAAACCAACCCGCAGCTGCGGCTGCTGGGGTTGACCGCCACGCCCTATCGTCTGGGCAAGGGCTGGATTTACCAGTATCACTACCACGGTTTCACCCGTGGCGACGGCGCCAGCCTGTTTCGCGACTGCATCTATGAGCTGCCGCTGCGCTATATGATTAAGAACGGCTTCCTGGTGCCGCCTGAGCGGCTGGACATGCCGATTGTGCAGTACGATTTCAGCCGGCTGGAGGCCAGAAGCAACGGCCTGTTCAGCGAAGCGGATCTGAACCGCGAGCTGAAGCGGCAAAACCGCGTCACGCCGCACATCATCAGCCAGATTGTGGAATACGCAGAGGATCGCAAAGGCGTGATGATCTTCGCCGCCACCGTCGAACACGCCCGCGAAATCCACGGCCTGCTGCCGAACGGCGAAGCCGCGCTGGTCAGCGCCGAAACGCCACCCGCCGAGCGCGATGCGCTGATCGAGGCGTTCAAACAGCAGCGGCTGCGCTATCTGGTCAACGTCGCGGTATTGACCACCGGTTTCGACGCGCCGCACGTCGATCTGATCGCGATCCTGCGCCCGACCGAGTCCGTCAGTCTGTATCAGCAGATCGTCGGCCGCGGGCTGCGGCTGGCGCCCGGCAAGGAAGATTGTCTGATCCTCGACTACGCCGGCAACCCGCACGATCTGTTTACGCCGGAGGTCGGCGTCAGCAAGCCGCACGGCGACAGCCAGCCGGTGCAGGTGTTCTGCCCGGCCTGCGGCTTCGCCAATCTGTTCTGGGGCAAGTGCACCGAGAACGGCGACATTATCGAGCACTACGGCCGCCGCTGCCAGGGGTGGCTGGAAGACGACGACGGCCACCGCGAACAGTGCGATTACCGCTTCCGGTTCAAGAGCTGCCCGCACTGCGGCGCGGAGAACGACATCGCCGCACGCCGCTGCCATCAGTGTCAGGAGGTGCTGGTCGATCCCGACGACATGCTGAAGGCGGCGCTGAAGCTGAAAGACGCGCTGGTGCTGCGCTGCGGCGGCATGGAGCTGCAGAGCGGCCGCGATGACAAGGGCGAATGGCTGAAGGCCACCTATTACGACGAGGACGGCACCAGCACCAGCGAGCGTTTCCGTCTGCAGACGCCGGCGCAGCGCAAAGCGTTCGAGATGCTGTTCCTGCGCCCGCACCAGCGCGCGCCGGGCGTGCCGTTCGCCTGGCACACCGCCGCCGACGTGCTGGCGCAACAGCAGGCGCTGCGCCATCCGGATTTCGTGGTGGCGCGCAAACGCGGCCAGTTTTGGCAGGTGCGCGAGAAAGTGTTCGATTATCAAGGCCGTTTCCGCCGCGCCAATCAGTTGGCCTGAGCGAACGGCCCTCAATCTGGGCAGGTTTTCGTTGCCCTGCGGGCGGCTTTCCGTTAAAATGCCGCGCGCTTTACCTGGGCCTGCCCAGCGTTAAAGCGGAATTCCGAACTTGCTACTTGGGTCGCCTGTAGCAGGGTAAATTTTCTTTTAAGAGAAAAAACAATGTTCACTATCAATGCAGAAGTACGTAAAGACCAGGGTAAAGGTGCGAGCCGCCGCCTGCGTGCAGCAAACAAATTCCCAGCTATCGTTTACGGTGGCAAAGAAGCTGCAGTTTCCATCGAATTGGACCATGATTCTGTTAAGAACATGGAAGCTAAACCAGAATTCTACAGCGAAGCAGTAACTCTGGTTATCGACGGTAAAGAAACCAAAGTTAAGGTTCAGGCTGTACAGCGTCACCCGTTCAAGCCAAAACTGGCTCACATCGACTTCGTTCGCGTTTAATCGCTACGTTTTCGAACCTTTCGGGACGCCGAAATAAAGAACGCCGCAATTGCGGCGTTTTTTATTGTCTGCGATTCGGCACGCTTACTTGCCGCTGCCGGTCCGGCGTTGCAGCTGATCGCGCAGGTTCGGCGGCGTGCCTCTGATGGTCAGCGTGTCGGTGGCCGCATCCCAGAAAATGCGCTCGCCCAGCAGCATGGCGTCGAAATTCAGGCTGATGCCGCCGCCGCTGCCGGCAAATTTGGTCAGCTGGCGCAGCGTGCCGCGATCCGCCGGGAAGCTTTCCTCCAACTCATACCCTTGCTCGCTGGAGAACTGCATGAAGTCTTTCTCGCCGACCGGCGACAGCTCCTGCGACAGGGCCTGCAGTTCAATCTCTTCGCCCGCCTGCAGCTGTTCGTTGCAGTAGCTGTACACCTGTTGGCGCACCGACTGGCGCTCGTTCTTGTCCAACTGCGCATCGGCGCAGTAGTCGTCCACCGCCTGCAGCAGCCCACGGTTTTGCGCCTTGGTGTCCAACCCTTCGGACGCCGCCAGGAAATCCATGAAGAAGTCGGCGACCTTGCGGCCTACGCGCCCGCGCAGGAAGGTCAGATAGCGGGTCGATTCCGGGTTGGTTTCCCATTCGGTCAGATCGATGCGCGCGACGATATCGGCGTTGTTGATGTCCAGATAGTGCGTGGTGTTGATATCCAGCTCTTCGTTGACGCGCATGCTGTTACGGCTATTCAGCACCGCGATCAGCAAGTACTCCACCGCCAGATAACGGTATTGGCCGAACAGCACCACGCCGCCTTCGGCAAACGGATACTTCGCCAGTTCGTCGCGCAGGCGGCCGGTCGCCGCGCGGCTGAAGGCCAGAAAGTCCTTATCGTCCTTGCGGCAAGTGCGCAGCGCTTCCGCCAGCTCGCTGCCTTCGTTGAACAGGCCCAAGGCCTTGCTCTTGGCGCTGTAGACGCGATGCAGTTCCGTCATCATTTCTTCCACCGCCGCGTTGGTGGGAAGCAAGGTATCGCGCAACACCACGTCCAGCGTTTGCTCGTCGCGTTTCACCAATTGGTGCAGAGCGATCTGGTCGATATCCAGACTCATGATAAATCCTCCTGTTCTTTAGGCGCGTATTCAAACACTGAAGACCCCGCCCTGCAATACTAAAAAGCCGCGGCAAACCGGAAAGGCGCTGCGAGGAGCAGCCCCGCCACGGGCGCCCCCTTCCCCAAATGACAGGAAGTGATAAAAGAGCGGAAAATCACTGCCCTATACGGTAAGATAGGGCACTTTGCAGATTACTAAGCGCAATTTTATGCCACAATCATCCCGTTACAGTGACGAACACGTTGAACAACTGCTCTCAGAGCTGGTCAATGTTCTGGAAAAACACCATACCCCCACCGATCTTTCCCTGATGGTGCTGGGCAACATGGTCACTAATTTGATCAACACCAGCGTTGCCCCCGCGCAGCGGAAAACCCTGGCAAGATCGTTCGCGGAAGCCCTGCAGGCTTCTGTCCGTGAAGATAAAGCACATTAATATTGACTTATGGTGACAAACCGTCAGCGTTATCGTGAAAAAGTCTCCCAGATGATCAGCTGGGGGCACTGGTTCGCCTTATTCAACATCCTGCTCGCCCTTGGGCTGGGCAGCCGCTACCTGTTTGTCACCGACTGGCCCGCATCCCTGCTGGGCCGGGTCTATGCCTTTGTCAGCCTGCTGGGGCATTTCAGCTTTATCGTGTTCGCCGGCTATTTGCTGGTGATCTTCCCGCTCACCTTCGTGGTGATGTCGCAGCGGCTGCTGCGATTTATTTCCGCCGCGCTGGCCACCATCGGGCTCACGCTGTTGCTGGTCGACAGCGAAGTGTTCTCCCATTTCCACCTGCACCTCAATCCGGTGGTATGGGATCTGGTGGTCAACCCGGATCAAAGCGAACTGTCGCGTGACTGGCAGCTGATGTTTATCTGCGTGCCGGTGATCTTCCTGGTGGAGATGCTGTTCGGCACCTGGAGCTGGCAGAAGCTGCGCAGCCTGAACCGCCGCCGCTTCGGCAAGCCGCTGGCGGCGCTGTTTATCAGCGCCTTTTTCGCGTCGCACCTGATTTATATCTGGGCCGACGCCAACTTCTATCGCCCGATCACCATGCAGCGGGCCAACCTGCCGCTCTCGTACCCGATGACCGCGCGCAAGTTCCTCGAAAAACACGGCCTGCTCGACCAGCAAGAGTATGAGCGCCGTCTGGTGCAACAGGGCAACCCGGAAGCAGTGTCGGTGGAGTATCCGCTCAGCGATCTCAGCTACGGCGATAAAGGCAGCGGCTATAACCTGCTGATGATCGTAGTGGACGGCATTCGCGCCAAAGACGTGGCGCAGGACATGCCAACCCTGACCCGCTTCGCCCAGGAAAACGTGCGTTTCAGCGATCATTACAGTTCGGGCAACCATGCCGATACCGGGCTGTTCGGCCTGTTCTACGGCATTTCCCCGACCTATCTGGACAGCGTGCTCGCCGGCCGCAAGCCGTCAGCACTGATCAATGCGCTCGGCGATCGGGGCTACCAGCTGGGGCTGTTCTCCTCCGATGGCTTCAATGCCAGCCTGTACCGCCAGGCCCTGTTGACCGACTTCTCGCTGCCGACGCCGGCGCCGCAAAGCGACGCCCAGACCACCCAGCAATGGCAGCGTTGGCTGGCAGACCAGGGTAGCAAAGAGCCGTGGTTCTCCTATATCAACTTCAGCGGCGCCGAGCCGACCGAAGGCGACAAAAAACCGGTCCCGGCCGACTTTATTCGGCGCTATCGCGCCGGCGCACAAGATGTGGATACCCAGATAGCCCAGGTGCTGGACACGCTGAAACAGCGCGGCCTGCTGGATAAAACCGTGGTGGTAATCACCGCCGAGCACGGCGTCGAGTTCAACGACAGCGGCAAAGGCCAATGGGGCGCCGGCACCGCCTTCAACCAGGCGCAGCTACAGGTGCCGTTGGTGATCCACTGGCCGGGCACCCCGGCGCAGACCATCAGCAAGCTGACCGGCCATAACGACGTCATGCGCACCTTGATGCAACGCCTGTTGCACGTGAAAACCGCGCCGAAAGACTATTCGCAAGGCGAGGATCTGTTCACCGCCCAGCGCCGCAACAACTGGATCGCCACCGGCGATGGCAACCAGCTGGTGATAACCACGCCGACACAAACGCTGATGCTGGACAACAGCGGTAACTATCGCGTCTACGATCAGAACGGCGAAGAGATAAAGGACGAGAAACCGCAGCTTGCTCTGCTGTTGCAGGTGTTGACCGATGTAAAACGCTTTATCGCCAACTAACTGCTTAAAACTAAAGCAATCAAGTGGCGAGGCGCTTGCATTAACATCGGGAATCGGTAGTATGATTTTTCATAGCGTCGGCATGTAGCGCAGCCTGGTAGCGCACCGTCATGGGGTGTCGGGGGTCGGAGGTTCGAATCCTCTCATGCCGACCAAATTTAAGAAAACCTGCTGTAACAGCAGGTTTTTTTTCGTCTGCACGTCGAGAGGATGAGAATCTCCGAAGGAGGTTTGAGCCGAACGTAGTGAGACCACGTTGCTTTAGCAACGGCCCGCAGGGCAAGCATCGAAGATGCGCATAATCCTCTCATGCCGACCAAATTTAAGAAAACCTGCTGTAACAGCAGGTTTTTTTTTCGTCTGCACGTCGAGAGGATGAGAATCTCCGAAGGAGGTTTGAGCCGAACGTAGTGAGACCACGTTGCTTTAGCAACGGCCCGCAGGGCAAGCATCGAAGATGCGCATAATCCTCTCATGCCGACCAAATTTAAGAAAACCTGCTGTAACAGCAGGTTTTTTTTCGTCTGCACGTCGAGAGGATGAGGGCGCAGCCGGTGCGCCACTGTCTCCCCCAACGATCATTGCGCGCCTCGCTTTCGCGACGGCCTTTCGCCTTATCAAGCTCAGGCTGAAATTTTGTCTTGTTGGTTTTCGGGCGCCGCGGCGATGAACGCCGGGAGCTGAGTACAGGCGTCGTAAACCGCCTTACAGCGCGGATACCCGCTCAGATCGCACCCCATCCGCAGGGCATTCGCCCACTGAGGGATCAGGCAGCAATCCGCCAACGTCGGGGTATCGCCAACGCAGAAGGGTCCTGGCGGCCTCTGGAGCAACAGCTGTTCTACGGCGCTCAGCCCTTGGCGGATCCAGTGCGCATACCAGCGTTTTTTCTCTTCATCGCCCACCTTCAGCTCTTCACTCAGGTAGCGTAACACCCGTAAGTTATTGACCGGGTGAATATCACAGGCAATGACATAGACGATTTCCAGTACCCGGCTGCGCGCCGGATCGGCCGCCGGCAACAGCGGCGACTGAGGGAAATGGCGATCCAGCCAGTCGGTAATCGCCAGCGACTGGCTGAGAGACTCGCCGTCGTCCGTGAGCAGCGTCGGCACCAGCCCGACCGGGTTCATGCGCCGATAAGCCAGCTCATTCTGCTGCCCGATGCGAATATTGACCCCCACCGTCTGGTAATGGAGGCCTTTCAGCGCCAGCGCAATGCGCACGCGATAGGAGGCTGAGCTATTAAAAAAACTGTACAGCTTCATCATTCACCTCTGAATCGGCCTCAGACAATCTTCACGGCGATAGGGGTTAGCCCCTCTACATTGCCGGTAATCACATCGCCTTTCACCACCGCGCCTACCCCTTCCGGCGTGCCGGTAAAAATCAGATCGCCGGGCTGCAGCTCAAAAAAGCCGGACAGATAGCTG
This sequence comes from Serratia sp. JKS296, assembly GCF_900215445.1. NCBI lineage: Bacteria > Pseudomonadati > Pseudomonadota > Gammaproteobacteria > Enterobacterales > Yersiniaceae > Serratia > Serratia sp. JKS296. Next base: position 1,562,564 of record NZ_OCMX01000001.1, on the reverse strand, counting down.
ATGGTTTCATTCACCGACCAGATCAGATGGCGGATATCGCTGCGCTGGCGATCGCTGCCGTTGACCTGCAGCCAGATAGGCGCGTTGTTCACGTCTGCGCTGTCGCCGGCTTTATGCAATGGCGCGATGGGCGCAGAAAGATCGAACGACTTGCCGATTTCCCATGGGCGCCCCATCTGACGCATGTCCATCTGCCGATCGCGGCGGGTCATGTCCAGGCCTGTGGCATATCCCCAAATGTATTCATGCGCCTTTTCCAGCGGAATATCGCTCCCCCGTTTACCAATCGCCACCACCAGTTCGATTTCGTAGTGGTAGTTGTCGGTTTGCGACGGATACGGCAACGCCAGCGTTTCGCCGGCCGCCACCGGCACCACCGCATCGGCAGGCTTGCAGAAGAAAAACGGCGGCTCACGATCCGGGTCAAAGCCCATTTCGCGGGCATGCGCGGCATAGTTGCGCCCGACGCAGTAGACACGGCGCACGGGAAACTGTTTATCACTCCCCACGACAGGAACCGTCACGGGGGCTTGCGGTGCAAATACGTATTGCGTCATTTTGTCTCTCCCAAATTAATAACGTGCTTCACGGAACAGTCCCAGGGCTTCCTGAACCGGCCGGTCCGAAAAACTGAATAACACGGTGTCTTCGTCCACCTGGAACGACACGTCGAACCAGGTCGGCGCCACGAAGATATCTTTTGCCGAAAAGTGAAGGGTTTCGCTGCCGATGCTGACCTGACCGCGCCCTTCCACCACGTGATAAATGGTGCTGTCCGTGGTTCGCGCTTTCCGTGAGGAAAAGCCTTTCGGCAGCAGCTGCAGGAAGGCGCCCATCGAGGGCATGGGGTAGCCGCCGGTCACCGGGTTGGCGTAGCGCATCTTGTACCCTTCCCATTCGTCGGCGTCCCCCATGCGGGTGAGGTCATGCAGCGCTTCCCGGCTGCGATCGTAGCGGTAGTTGAAAATGGGCGATGAGTTGCCTTTCTGGTGGCGCAGCGGCAGCATATTGGCCGCATAGCGCGGTAAATAATCCCCCTCCTGGCGCGTCACGGGCTGCTGCTCTTGCGGATAGTCTTCCGCGAAACCGCAACCCAGCAGGTTCACCAGCGGCAAATCCAGCCCGTCCAGCCATACCACCGGCTCCTCGCCGGGATTACCGTGATCGTGCCAGCGCCACTGCGGCGTCAAAATGAAGTCGCCTTCATGCATTTGCGTACGTTCACCGTCAACGGCGGTAAATGCCCCTTTCCCTTCGACGATAAACCGCAATGCCGACTGATTATGGCGATGGCTCGGCGCGACTTCGCCCGGCATGATCAACTGCAATCCGGCATACAGCGTCGGGGTAATGGAGGACTGTCCGCGCAGCATCGGGTTTTCCAGCACCAGCACGCGGCGAACCGCCTCTTTGGCGCCAATCAACTCGCCGCTGGCCAGCAGATGCGGGCGAATCGCCTGATAGTTCCAGTAAGCCGGGGCGCAGTTTGCACTCGGCGTCGGCGGCACCAAATGGTGCAGCGACTCCCACAATGGGGTCAGGTTCTGCCCTGAAATATGCCGGTAGAACTGCTGGCGGCTGGGATTAACATCCTGATTGCGTTCAGGCATAGGGATTCTCCTTTTCATTCACGACGCTGCGCGAGGCAACGTATCAGGGGCTGGGGCAGACTGGCGAACGACAGCCGTCAGCAGCATTAACATCACCGTACTGATCGCCGCCGGCACGGCAATAATGAAAAATAGCGTATCGAATGAGAAATTCATCGCCATCATCACGCCGCCGGCAAGCGAGCCGACAATCGCGCCGCAGCGGCCAATGGCATTGGACCAGCTGACGCCGGTCGCCCGGCTTTGCGTCGGATAGAGCGTGGCGGTCAAGGCATTCAGCCCAACCTGCGAACCGCTGATGCCGATGCCGGTGCCGAAGATCGCCAGCGCCATCGGCCATAGGCCGTTCTCGCTCAGGCCAATCATGGCGATACAGACGGCGCCTAAGGCGTAGCTCACCGCCAAGACCCGGAAGGGATTGTATTTGTCCATCAACGCGCCCAGCCCCAGCGCCCCCACCGTGCCCCCCATCTGGAAAGCGGCGGTCACCCAGGAGGCATGCTGCAGATCAATACCGCGGTGGTTAAGCAGCGTCGGCAACCAACTGGAGAGCAGGTAGATGATCAGCATGCTCATAAAAAAAACCGCCCAGAGCATGAGGGTGATACGCAACTGGCGGCCGGCAAACAGCGGGCTGATGCTGCCTTTGGCCGCCGTGGCGGCTTCGCTCAGATAAAAATGGGTTTCTTCATCGCACTCTCGGGTGATGGCGCTGACCGTTTTGGCAACCACCTTGTGCGGCAGTTGGCGGCGAACCTGCCAGCGCGGGGATTCCGGCAGGGCAAACAGCAGCACCACAAAGAGCATCAGCGGCAAAACGCCACCGAGCACCAAAATGCCGTGCCACCCCATCACCGGCACCAGTTGGGCGCTGACGATCCCGCCCAGGGCTGAACCGAGCGTGAAACCGCAGAACATCAGCGTGACCAGCGCGCCACGGCGGCGAGCGGGCAGATATTCAGAGGTCATCGTGATGGTGTTCGGCATCGCGCCCCCCAACCCCAGGCCGGTGAGAAAACGCAAAACGACCAGCGTTGACAGATCGGGGGAGAAGGCCGAAATCAGGCTCAGCGCGCCAAACAGCGCCACGCAAAGCTCGATGACACGCTTGCGGCCAAAGCGATCAGCAAGCGGGCCGCAAAGCAGTGCACCCGCTGTCAACCCCAGCAGCCCCGCGCCAAACAGCGGCGCCAGTTCACCGGCGGTCAGTTGCCACTGGGCGCGGATGTCGGGTGCGATGAAACCAATGGCGGCGGTGTCAAAACCATCCAGCATCACCACCAAAAAGCAGCAGATGATAACGCGCCACTGCGTCTTACCGATGGGAGCAGCATCGATCAGAGCTTGTAAATCACGCCATTGAGTCATAGTGAGCGCCTCGGTGCGGGTAGGGAGATGTCTGTCTTGTTTTAGGTATGTTACGAATTTGTATCCTTAGCGATAAAATGTACAATGGCTTTTCAGGCGGAGACATAACCGGAGGGTTATAGCAAATGGCGAACTGGGCGCAGAAAATGAAACTTCACCATCTGCAAATGTTGGTGGCGTTGGGCGAGCAGGGAAATCTGACCCACGTTGCCCGGATGATGAACATCTCCCAACCCGCTCTGTCAAAATGGTTGTCACAGCTCGAAGATGAGATTGGGATCACGCTGTTTGAGCGGCATAGCAAAGGGCTGCGCCCCTCCGAGGGGGGGAAATTGCTGCTTCAGCATGCGCAGCGTTTGATCAATGATCTGGAGCGTTCGCAGTCTGAAATCGCCCGCTTTAAGCAAGGCGGGCTGGTGGGAAGCCTGAAAATCGGCTGTTCGCCGGTCGCCACCGACTGCGTTTCGCAGGCCATATTGAGCCTGCTGCAAGAAATGCCAACGCTGCATCTCAATATTGAGGAAAAGGTGATGACCCCGCTGCTGCACGATCTGCTCGCGGGCGTGGTGGACGTCGTCGTGGGCCGCGTTGGCGGGCGGGCGCTGCAACTGCCGCTCAACTATCAAGTGCTCTACACCGAACCGGTATGCTTTGTTGCCCGCCCTCACCATCCGCTGGCAAAATCCGCCTCCCTCACCTGGCACGATCTCACCCACTGGCGCTGGATTGTCTGGCCGACCGGCACGCCCATCCGCCTCAGCATTGATAATGCGCTGGCGGATAACGGCGTGATGCTGCCCGAAAACACGGTTGAATCGGCATCCATGAACGTCAGTACCAACCTGCTGCAAAGCAGCGATATGATCTCCATTCTTTCCCTACGGCTGGCGCAGCGTTATGCCAGCCAGGGGCAGTTGGCGATCCTGAATCTGCCGAAGATAGAGCAGAAAGGCAGCGTGGGCGTCTTCTGGCGCAACAGCGAACCGCCTTTTGCCGCGCTGAGTCGCTTTTTGCAGCTGCTGACGCAGGCTTAACACCCCCACCTGCAGCCACAGCAGATTTACGGCTGCGCCTACGCGGAAAGCTTGACGATGGTCGCAGGGATCCCCTGACGCACCGCCGCACCGGTCACCCAATCCAGCCAGGTATTCGGCACTTCGCGCGTCGGATCGGCAAAGCCCAAATCGTTGAGGTTGATGCCGGCGGCGATGCGCTCATCCATCGCCAGCGGTTCGCCGTCCAGGTAGTGCTGACTGGCCCCCATCTCCCGGTGGCCGTAGCCGTGTTCCACCGCGATCACGCCGGGCATCACGCCCGCCAGTAAACTGATCTGCGCCTCGCGGCTGCCGCCCGGCGTGCTGATGCGCACCCGGTCGCCGTGTTGAATGCCGAAACGCGCCCCGTCTGCCGGATTCAGCGCCACCAGGTTCACCGACTTCACGTCGTGCAGGCGCCGGATCACCGCGGTGGAGCTGCTCATCACGTTGGATTTGAAGGACATCAGGCGCAGTGGCCACTGCCGTTCAGGGTAGAGCGCTTCCACCGCGCGGCCGTCCGACAAACGCGCCGGATAGCAGGTGGGGCAGCCGCTGAAACGCTCGCCGGTGATCGCATGCCGGTGTTTCGCCACTTCCGCATTCCAGATCTGCAGCGGTTTCTCCCAGCGGTTGCCCACGCTGCCGTCGCGGCGGCCGCTGTCATGATCCGCGAATCGGCCGCCGCGGCTGTAAATAAACGCCACGCGGTCGATTTCATCGGCGCGCAGCGTCTGCGCAAGCTGCGGCAACAAGCGATCGACGCCGCTCAGCGTCAGTTCGTCCGCCCTCGCGGCCGGCACCGGCGCCTTGCCGGCAAACGCCACGTTGGCGGCGGCGCGCAGATAATAATCCTCGGCGCGGTTGAGCGGCAGCTGCCCGCCCTGACCGTCGCCGATAGCGCGATCGCCGAACCCCGGCAGCGCCAGGCGTTTAGCGACGGCGATGCAAAACGCCTCCATGGAAATCGGTTGCCCTTGCGCCGTTTTCGCGGTCGCCGGCGTCACTATCGGCCAGCGCGCGGTAGTGGCCTTGCTGGCGACGCCGCCCCAGGGGGCGCTGAACCCCCAGCTCTCAAAATTATGGGTGTCCGGGACGATATAGTCGGCCAGCGCCGTCGTTTCGTTGATAAACGCATCGATGGCGATAAACAGCGGCAAACGCGCCGGATCTTTCAATCGTTCCTCCGCCACGCCGCGCAACCCGGCGATACCGTACAAGGGGTTGGTCATGTTCGAGATCCAGGCTTTCAGCCCGTACGGATACCCCGCCAACGCCGATGTCAGCAGTTCGGTCAGTTGCCCGGCGACGAACGGATACCAGGGCGCCCTGGCCGGCCAGGGGGAAACGCCCGCCGCCACTTTTTCGCGGTATTCGTCGGAGGTTTCATAGGCGGCCTTGCTGCGCGCGATATTCAGCCCCTTCGGTTTTACCAGACCGGGAAACTCGACCAGGTTATAGCGCGGCCCCTCGGCGAAGCCATTGAATTTACCGCCGCCAACAAACACGCCCCCCGCCAGGCTCAGGTTGCCGATCAGCACGTTAAGCATCATCACCGACCAGGTATTGTAAAACCCGTTCGCCGCCATCATCCCGCCATGGGCGATCACCGCCGCCTTGCGCCCGTGGGCGGTAAAAGCCTCGGCCAGTGCCGCGATGCGTGCCACCGGCACGCCGCATTGCCGGCTGTACGCCTCCGGCGACAGCTTATCGGCGGCCTCTTTCAAACACTGGAAGCCGCTTTTCACCCCCACCTGCGCGCCATCGTGCAGCGTCACCGTACGGCTTACCCACAGCTCTGCGCTGTCGCACGTCTCGGCCGCCACCAGCTCACCCGCGCCGTTGACCACCAGCGGCGACGCCGACCCGGCGCCGTTCAGATCGGCCAACGTCAAATGCTGCCCCGCGCGCGGATGCTCGCTCTCGGCGATCACCAGATGCGTGGCGTTGGTCCAGCTCTTCTCGCCGGCGCGTTGCATGGCGGCCTCCGACGGGATGGCGAGATAAGCGGCCTGATAACGCCGGTTGTCGAGGATCCAACGGATCATCGCCATCGCCAGCGCCGAGTCGGTACCCGGCAATATCGGGATCCAATGGCCATGATCGTCCGCCAACGTGGTGGTCAGCGGCAGCGCCGGCGCCACCACCGCATAACGGAACTCGCTGCGCAATCTGGCGCTGGCCAGTTGCCGAGCCTGGCGCTTGAACGGGTTGCCGGACTGCGCCGGCGAAGTCCCCATAAACAGTGCGAATTCGACCTGTTCCCAGTCGGGTTTCACATGCGGGTTCTTGTCCAGATCGTTCATCAACGCGCCGGAACCGGCACGGTAGGCCAGCCCGCAGTAAGCGCCGTGCGCGCCGAAGTTTTTGCTGCCGAAACTGTTCTGGGCAAAGCGCCGCAGGAAGCTATCGCGCCCGTCGTCACCGGCGTTGGTCACCAATAGCTGGTTGGCTTTCGGCCCCAGCCCCGGCCGTCGGGCATCGATCGGCGTCTCCAGATCGCGGATCGCCCGCAGGCCGTCCACATGCCCCTCGCCGAACAGATCGCCGCCTTCCACCACGTCGGCGATCAACTGCTCAAAGCTGATGCGTTGCCACTTGCCCTCGCCGCGTTTGCCGACGCGCTTCATCGGCTCCAGCACGCGCAGCGGGCTGTAAAGCCCCTCCAGCAACGTGGCGCCGCGCGCGCAGGCGGTGGAGCGGGCGTCGAGGCCGCTTTCGCCGCCCAGCTGCGCCAACGCGTCCTGCAGCGGCAACGCAGAGTCGACGTGCCGTTCCTGAGACAGCGGATGATACGGGTTGCCGGCAATGCGCAATACCCGGTCGGTCTGCCTGTCCACCCGTACCCGCACGCCGCATTGCGTCCAGCAACCGAAACATTGGGTCATCGAGATGGCCTGCTGCGGATTGCCTTGCCACTCCGGCATTGCCCGTCCTTCGGGCGGCAGGGAGTTGCCGTTGATACGATCCAGAGTCACCCGCCCTGAAGTGCCGTGAATCAAGCCGTCAATCGCCCGTTTGGCGACTTCGCGATAGCTCAGGCCGAAAGCGGACAATCCGCCGAAGGCCAGGCCCACTTTCAACCACTGACGCCGGGTGAATTTAGCCATGTTGTTTTCTCCGCAGTAAAAACGCCTGTGCTTCACGCACCATGATCATTAACGCCAGCCACAACCCGAAGGTGCCGACGATCGCCAGCAAACCGTCGGTGCCGAGCGGCAGGCTATAAGGGGAGTTAGACGCGTTGTATTTCGGAATGGTTTGTACCTCGATCAACAGCGTCCAGCGCATCAGCCAGCTCAGCCCCAGTGCGCCGGCCACCAGCAGCGGCGCGCCGCCGCGCGGCAAGCGCCGATAGCCGGTCCAGGCGGCGCAGGCCAGCGTCAGCCCCCACAGCGCAATCCATCCCGCGGCGTACCGGCGCGCCATCGCCTGCGTCTGCAGCCAGTGGCGTACCGCCGCGCCGGATAACGTATCGCCGCATCCCCACAGCAGGATCGCCCCGCCAAGCAGCAGCAACGTCAGCAACATCGCACGCGCCAGCGGCGCTTGCAGATCGGGCCGTTCGCGCAATGTCAGCAGCAGCAAAGCCAAGAGCGCCTGCAGCGCGCTGAGGAACATCACGATCGGAAATCCGTAGCTGAACCAGATTGGGCGGGCGCGCACGATGGAAACCTCTCGCCCGGTGTACAACAGCAGGCCAATAGCCACCAGCGCGCAGGCGGTCGCGATCCCACGCAGCAGCGCAACCGGTCTGCCCGTCAGCCGCGTAAATTCAATCGCGATAAACCACAGGCCGATCAGCAGGGTAAACAGCGGCAAGAACAGCGCGCCCCACGGCATCCACGACCAGGGCGTCGGGTAGGCGTAGAAATGCCAAAAGCGGGCGGTTTGATGCAGGTCGGCGGTCAACGCCAGCGGCGCGGTGATGGCGCACGTCAGCCCGATAAACAGCGCCGCGCGCTCCAGGCGTGCGGCGTTGTCCCCTCCGCGCCAGCGCCACACGCAGGCCAGCAGCGCGGCGCAGGCAGCGATGCCGATAAAGAAGAAATATTGCACGGCCCACGGCAGCCAGCTCACCGCCTGCGGCTGGCTCAGCACTTCTGCGATCATCAGTTGGCGGCTCATCGTCCCTCCCCCCATAAGGCGACCTGCGCCCGCCCCGGCAGCGGCGTGACAAAGGCGTCATCCAGCCCCAGATAAAACACGTGGGGCGCGGTTTGGTTCTCCGGCTTGAGGACCTTGATCTCGGCCTCGTGGCGCCGCAGCAGCTTGCTCAGCGTGCTGTGCGGATCGCGCATATCGCCGATGATCCGCGCCCCACCCACGCACGACTCCACGCACGCCGGCAGCAATCCCGCTTCCAGCCGGTGCGCGCAGAAGGTGCATTTGTCCGCCGTTTGGGTGGCGTGATTGATAAAACGGGCATCGTACGGGCAGGCCTGCACGCAATAGGCGCAACCCACGCAGCGTTTGTTGTCGACCACCACGATCCCGTCCTCGCGCTGGAAGGTGGCCTGTACCGGGCATACCGGCACGCAGGGCGGGTTGTCGCAGTGGTTGCACAGCCTGGGCAGCAGCACGTTGGTCGCGACGGATTCGCCTTCGAGGCTGACCTGGTACTGGTTTACCGTGGTGCGGAACTCACCGTGCGGCGTCTGGTTTTCAATGGCGCAGCTCACGGTACAAGCCTGGCACCCTACGCAGCGCCGCAGATCGATCAGCATCGCGTAACGGCGGCTCGCATCCCCCTCGCGCCGCGTCGGCGCTAACGTCAGCCCGGCCTCCGCCACGGGGATCAGCGAAGCCCCCGCCGTCAACACGCCCAGCCGCTGTAAAAACTGCCGTTTACCGAAATCCATGCGCCTCTCCCACGCCCTGGGCATCACCCCGATCACGCTATTGATGCCCGTTAGATGAATAAACAATGTCGATGATTTACAGTGTAAAAATGACATTGGGCTCAGCTCTATTGTGGTTAACCACATACCGAACCTAACGTTGATCTAAAACAAGTGACGGCAGGCAGATTGCCCATCAGGAGGGGCTGTGAGGGTCGTGTTATTACTGCTGTTCAGTCTCGGCTGGGGTATGGCGGCACAGGCGGGAGAGTGGTCGGTCGGCGTGCTGGCGATGCGCGGCGATGCGGCGACCGCGCGTGACTGGCAGCCGCTGATCGACAGTCTCAACGGCAGCGTCGGCGGTGAACGCTTCCGCCTGCAGCCGCTCGATCTGGCGCAGATGCGCGAAGCGGTCAATCGGGGCAGCGTGCAGTTCGTGGTCACTAATCCGGCGCAGTTCGTGCAGTTGAACAACCACTATCATCTGCGCTGGCTGGCGTCGTTGCGCGCCGCCAACGGCGATCGGGCAACGGGTAACATCATCGGCAGCGTGATTTTGGTGCGGCGCGACAGCGGCATTACGACGCCGCAGGCGCTGATGGGCAAAACGGTGGGCGCCATCGATCCGCAGGCCTTCGGCGGCTATCTGACCGGTTATAAGGCGCTCAGCGACGCCGGCATACGGCCCGAGCGCGATTTTCACCTGCGCTTTACCGGTTTCCCTGCCGATGCCCTGCTCTATCTGCTGCGCGAGCGCGCCATTCAGGCCGCCATCGTTCCCGTCTGTCTGCTGGAGAAAATGGATCGGGAAGGCCTGATCAACCCGGCGGATTTTCGCCCGCTGTTGCAACGGCCCACATCGGTTCCCTGCGTCACCAGCACGCCGCTTTACCCCAACTGGTCGTTCGCCGCCCTGCCCGGTCTGGATAACTCACTGGTGGATGCGGTGGCAAGAGCCTTGCTGACCGCCCCACCGCAATCTCCCTTCCTGTGGGGCGCCCCGGCCTCGACCAGCGAGGTGGAAGCCTTGCTGCGCGCCGTCAACCAACACCCGGAACAGCGGCGGCTGTGGCTGGATATCAAGAGCTGGCTGATCCAGCATCAGACGGCCGTCGGCCTGTCGCTGGCGGTGCTGGCGCTGTTAATCGTCAACCATATCTGGATCGCGCTGCTGGTACGCCGGCGCGGGCGGCAGTTGCATCATGCCGGAGAGCAACTGCGGCGACAGGAGCAGGCGCTGGAGAATGCCAGACAGCTGAACGTATTGGGGGAAATGGCCTCCGGCTTCGCACACGAGCTCAATCAACCGCTGGCGGCTATTCGCCACTATGCGCAGGGGTGCCTGATCCAACTGCGCAAAACGGACGCCGGGCACCCGCTGCTGACGCCGCTGGAAAATATCGACCGGCAGGCGCAGCGCGGCGGCGAGACGATTCATAACCTGCGCCAGTGGGTCCAGTCCCCCAGCGAGAAGGGAGACAGAGCGAGCTGGCGCCCCATCGCGGTGAGCGAAACCGCCGAGCGGGTGTGGACACTGTTGCGCCTGACGCAGCGCTATCCCGACCTGACGTTGTTCAACAATGTGGCACCTTCGCTGACGCTAATCCTGCCGCCGGCGCTGCTGGAACAGCTGCTGGCGAACCTGCTGCTGAATGCGGCGCAGGTCGGGGCCAACGCCGTCTGGCTTTCCGCCGTCCAGAGCGAACGGGCGATCGAGTTGCATCTGCAGGACAACGCGGGTGGGATGAGTGCGGCCGGGCTGGAACAGGCTTTTCGCCCCTTCAACACCACCAAAGCCGGCGGCATGGGGCTGGGGTTGGCCATTTGCCGGCGCCTGGCCCGCTATGGCGGCGGCGAGATCCTGCTGGCTAACCGCCTCGCCCCCGACAGCCGCAAGGGGCTGTGCGTAACCCTGCATTTCATATTGAACGATGAGGAAAACCATGTCGCTAATTCATCTGGTGGATGATGACGTCGCCGTCACCGACGCCTGCCATTTTTTGCTGACCAGCCTCGGCCACGACGTGCAATGCTGGAATGACAGCGCCGGCTTTTTGGCGCAGGCCGATCTGTTTCAGACCGGGATCGTCTTGCTGGACATGCGGATGCCGATACTCGATGGGCATCAGGCCTACGCTGAGCTGCGCCGCCGTGGCAGCACGCTGGCGGTGGTGTTCCTGTCCGGCCATGGCGACGTGCCGATGGCGGTGGAGCAGATGAAGTACGGCGCGGTGGATTTCCTGCAAAAACCGATCGCCGCTGAACCGCTGATCGCCGCCCTCGAACGGGCGCAGCAAGTCTCGGCCAAAGCCTGGCGACGCCATGAAACTTTCGGCCGTTACCGCACGCTCACGCCGAAAGAACGCGACATCGCGCAGTTGGTGGTGCGAGGCATGATGAACAGAGAAATGGCGGAACGGTTGAATATCGCCCTGCGCACCGTAGAGGTTCACCGGGCAAAAGTGATGGAGAAAATGCAGGCCGCCAGCCTGGCGGAATTGGTGATTCAGCTGCAGGTTTTAGCGCACGCCGCGCAAGAATGATCGCATCAGGCAAAATTCCGCGCGCCCTCTTGCCAACCGGTCTTCCTCAGGCCAGAATACTGTACATTAAATCAGTGTTTACAGGTGAGTCATGTTTGTAGAATTGGTGTACGACAAACGCAACGTCGCTGGGCTGCCCAACGCCGCCGAGATTATTCGCAACGAGCTGGAAAAACGCGTGCATGCGCTGTTTCCGGAAGCTGACGTGCGCGTAAAACCGATGCAGGCCAACGGCCTGAACTCCGACGCCAGCAAAAGCGATCGTGAGAAGCTGAACCGAATGTTGGAAGAGATGTTCGAAGAAGCGGATCAGTGGCTGGTCACTGATATTTGACGGGCAGCAACGCTATTGACTCCCACTCAGCGGGAACCTTGCCGGGCAGAACGGGCAGCGTGTTTGCCCGAGCCTCTCGGTGATAATGCCGGCGCCGATGCAATAGGCGGCCAATAACCTACTGCACCGGCATTTACCTGGCATCCACTTTATTTATGAAACCGCGTTGGTTTCCGATGACACGTCATCGTTTGATACCAGCGCGTCCGGCGGCAACACCTCCACCTCTTCACGCGCCGGCATGGCGAGGCGCAGATCGATCCAGCGCCCTTCAGGAATATCCATCGCTTCGCCGGCCACGACCGTCGCGGTATCGATGTCAAAACGGCGTTTGCTGATTTTCACCGTAATAACGCCGTCGCTGTCGGTGGCGGTTTCTACAAAGCACAGGCGGTTGCCGTTCACGTCCTGCGGTACTTCGATGGTCCAGCCCTCCTTTGCCAACCCCAGCGAACCACTCAACTGATAAACGCCGGTGGAGATTCGCTCTGCGCTCACCCCTGTCGCCTCACCGTTAACGGCGACACAGCCGGCCAGCGCAAAGCCGCCGTCCAGATAGTCAGCCTGCATATGCTCGGGCACCGCGGACAATCTCGCGATCGGCGAGGCTTTCTTGATAAAACCGTTGCCGTCAACCGTGGTGTTGGCTTCCGACCACATCCAAACCCAGGGGGTAAACGCGGTGCCATTCCAGCTGCGCACGGCAATTTTTCCCGTCTGTGCAGCACTCACGCCATAGCCGTAACAGGTTTGCACCGTTCGATAGCTGTCGTCGGTTCCCGCCTGCGTCACCGCCCATGAGCGCGTATCGAGGAAATATGTGCCAACGTCTTTGAAGGGGTTGCCAATGGGATCCGTGCTCACATAACCGCGCCGGCTTTGCATTTGCGCATTGAAGTTGCCTTTACTCGCCGCCGTCACGCCTTTACTCAACCCCCAGTCCTTCAGGTTTGGAATGTCTGCGACAGTGGGTTGATCGGACGAGCTGAATAACCGCGACCACGTGATGGTCGAAGGCAATGCGGTAGAGGAACTCCCCACCCAGGCCTGCCGCGAAACCGATGTGGCAAAATACGCACACGACGGTCCGCCATCCACCGGCAGCGTTAATAGCCCCCCAGACACATTGCCCGGCCGATTGGCCGTCGCCACCGTGTAGCGCTGAATGGAAGATTTATTATCCTTCGCGAATGCATCCTCAGTATGAACCGGCCCGATCCCAAAACCGGCGATAGCAGATTGGGCGACCGTGGCATATTCGGGCAACGCCTGGGATTGCGAGAACGAAACGCCCGTACGCATATCAACTTTCATCACCCCGACCGGTTCCACCGATTGTTTTACCGCCTTATGCTCCCAGCGCAGGCCGGCAGCGTTCGCGTAGGTGATTTGCTCAACCGTATACCAGCAGTTGAGTGAAAATGCATTAATTTTCAAATAGATATCATAATCATCTCGGCTAGATTCAATAACCTGAATATCCAAGATCGCCGTTCCGGTATCGTTAATAAAGGTGCCACCGATACGGTTGACCTTGTTGGTCGAATCGCTGGCGCTCTGATTGCCCGTTCTCAACATCAGACGTGACATGCCCGCGTTATAAGTAAAACCGTTAAAACCATTTGAACCATAAAAATTGAGGGCGACGCCTACGCCATTTTGCCCCGCATTTTTAAACTGCCCCAGCAGGAACCAGGCAGAGGTACTGGTATTGTTCTCCGGCAGCTTAAAGCGCACATTATCAAAGGCGGTCACCACCTGAGCGGCGCTCTTCGCCGCATTTTGCTCGCTCACTTTTGCCGCAGCAGCAGAGGAAGAAGCCTTGTCGGCGGACGCTGCCGCTTCAGCACGCAGACGATCGACGGTCTGCACAATCTCCGGCGTGATATCGCTTTCCCCTGGCCGACGCAGGAAATCATTGAGCGTGCCGGGCAGCGAATCGTTATAAACCTCGATAGCCCCCACTCGCTCCGGCTGCGCGCCATACACCGAGATGATGACCTCGTAAGCGCCCGGCTCCACGGGTAGGGAATATTTACCGCTATCATCCGTCACTGATTGTGATTTAGCCAAGCTCAGGACCGTTGACGAGGTTCTGACTGCGCGCAGGGTAATGGTTACGCCGGAGCGAGGATCGCCGTAAGGGCCTTTTAATACGCCGCTGATTAATGTCATTGTACTTTCTCCATAAGTTCTTTGATTAATTCATCCTGGCGATCGATTCTATCCAGAGCCTGATTCAATGCGGCCAGGGCCACATATCCCAGCGTTGAATAATCGACGGATTTTACTTTTTCGATATTTCTACCATCTTTTAATGTGATAGATCCGCCATCACTGATTAATAACGGCATCGTCTTTTCAATTTCCTGAGCAATTCCACCTATCTGTGGCTTGCCATCACGATTGAAAGAATAAAGCTTCAAGCCTCGAACAAGGGAAATAGGATCATTAATAACTTCAATGTCAGTTTTTATTCGAAGATCGGACCCGGTCACCCAACTTCCTGTCATGTTATTAATGTTCCCGCTAGCCAACCAGCGAGCCTCATGCCAATTCCCGACATAGTCCTGATATGAAATATACCCATAGTCTTCAATGCCAATCTCGCGACGTAACGCCATGACCATCGCGGTTTTCAAACCGTTTTGCTTCAGCGTTGATAAAAAAGTCCCTCCTGTTACTTGCCCAGCCATGGCGGTCGATGTGCGATGACAGATGACTGAGGGAGATTCATTATTTCCCCCATCAGCAATGAGTCCTTTAGGAGAAAAAATTGTATCATCAAATGTCGTTGACTTACGGAAGCGTGAATATCCCCCAACGTCAAGGTTTGCCGTTTGCCCTGTCACCAAAGAACCCTGTAAAGACAGTGAACCTTTAATTTCCTGGGCAGCGCTAATCGTCTTGTCTAACTTATTATTGAGTGAAGCTGAAATATTATTCCAGGCCGGGCCGCTATAGGTGCTGCCATCCGGCAACTTAACGGTAATATTTCCGGTATTGCTGAAGACCTGCTGCCAGTTCTCTTTATCGAGGTTCAGCCCACGCAGGGCTTTGGCCGTCTCAGCGGCCAGTTGGGCGGTGATGACGTTCATCGCGTCGCGCGGAACGGCATACCATGCTGCGCCCGCCTGCGTTGGGCCATCATAGGCTTTAATCAGCGTGGCCTGCGTGGCGTTATCAACGGTTTTCACCGGCAGCGTATAGGTGACGCCGCCGACCACGCTCACGATGAAATCACCGGATTTTAATTCGGTATTAAAGGCCGTTCCGGTACCTTTTACTATTATGGAATTACTCGTTAGGGTGAGAGTGCCTGCTGGCATAAGTATCCTCCTGAATTAGCCTGATAAAACCTCGTTACGGAGGTGATGATTACTCCAGCGCAAAGGCCGTATATTGTGGCGTGGCAAAAATGTTCACAATGAAGGTCGTTGAATGTCCTTGTCCTTGATCGAGTTCTCCTGAAGCAAGCTGCCAAAAGGCAGTCGAAGATTTCCCAATTAATGCATCGACATAAACGATGGATACCGAAGGTTGCCCGCTACCTGAACTGGAACTAACGGGAACCTCTGGCATATAGCCTCCACCGGTTGCATTTTGCCTAACCCCGCCATAACCGTGAGGATAGCCGCGTCCGCTTCTTCTAATTTGAATCTGTCCAAAAACACGAACGGGAATAACATTATTACCGCCAAAACGTAATAACCGACTCTCATTAGTATGATAACCCGTCCAGCTTAACATCGAGCCATCCATGATCGCGCCCTCGATATTTGCGGCGGAAAGTTTTCCCTCAATGGAACAGTTTTCAAGAATTCGACAATTGCCAATCACACCATTTTTAAACTCACCGGTGTCGGCATATATTGCTCCACGGGCGCTAATGTTATTGAATTGTGCCCCACCATCTTTATTTATCGCCCAGCCACGCTGCCCACTTATCCAATTAGAAGACTGGATATGCTGTGCGATCTTTGCGCTATCGATAGTGCCATTGCGAATAAACGCGTCGCTAATAAACACCTGCCCATCCACCACGGCAAACGGCGAATACTGATTGCTGTTGTTGCCGCTCATCAGCACGAACTGATTGGCGTTAAAGCCGACGCGAGTCGTGACAGGCCTGCCGTTTTCCGCCAATACCGCGATCGACATGCCGGCGTTATAGAAGGTGCCGTTCACCCGCACGCCCGCTTTCAGCGTATGGATGGCCGTGGCGCCGTCGGCGTCTACCGTCGCCGTCAGTTTGTCTTCCAGCACCGCCGCCACGTCGTCAATCTGCGCCTGCACTTGGGTTTTCATCTCGGCCAGCCCGCGATCGACCTCCGCGATGGTGGTTTTCACCACCATGATGTCGGCACGCACTTCACCATACTGCGCCCACTGGTGATCCACCGTCGCATTGTTTGCCAGCGCATTCTGCAAGATGGCGTCGATGTTGGTGTCGATATCGCCCACCAGCCGCTCGCCGTCTTTCGCGGTCAGAAGATCGTCGCCGATGTTCTCGAGATAATCGCCGGCGTCCGCGTTCGCCTGCCCGGCGCTCCAGCCAGTCCAGTCGCCCTGATTGCCCGTGCGGTCTTGCAGCCGCGCGCGGAACCAGAAGCCCTGTCCCGCCTTCAGCCCGGCCATAGCGTGGGTGTGCAGCGGATACGGGATATCAGCCAGCAGCATCGCGTTATTTCCGGCCGCGTTGTCCGCATACTGAATTTCGGTCTTGAGCGTATCTTCAGCGCCGGTAGGGAACGCCCAGTCGAGCTGGATGCCCCACAGCAAAGGCGATGCCTTGAAGCCGACCGGCATCGGCGGTTTACCCTCTTTGCCCTTGAGGTAGGTTTCCATCGACGTCGCCCAGATAGACGATACGTCACTGGCGTTGATGGCCCGCACCCGCACCCGATAACGACCGGCGTAAATCCCCGGCACTTCAAAGCCGAGCGCCGAGGTGCGCGGCACCGACACCCAGTTGCCGTTATCTTTGCGCCATTCCGCCTCATAGGCGATGGCATTTTCAACCGCACCCCAGGCGGCGCGCAGGGTGGTAATGGCGATACCCTGACTCACCGAGGAGTAGCTGTCGATGGTGATGTTTTTCGGCGGCGCCTGCACGCCGGGCGGAATGATGGAGATCGGACGATCGTCGATACGCGCGCCGGTATCGATGCGGGCGTACTTGTTCGGATCGTGTTCCGCGGCGTTGACGGTATAGGTGTTATCGCCGTTGTCGGCGATGCCCACCACGCGGTAAAGCTGCACCGCCAGATCGTCCGCATCGATGGACCAAGCCGCTTCCGGCGCCGGCGTCTCGCTGTAGGCGGTGGTGACGGTCACTACGCGATCATTCACCGCCTGCACGGTGCGCGCCTGCGCTTTACCTGAAGGCAGGTTAACGATCAGGCGATCGCCGGCTTTAGCGCCCGGCCTCCTGTCCAACGTCAGTTTACGTCCGTCCACGCCGCTGAGGCGCCCGCCAATCACTCGTCCGGCCAGCATCTGGTCCGCCACGCCGACGATATGCCCCGGCATGGGGATCATACCGTCCAGCCCCACGGAGAAGCTGACCGTACGATCCTTGCTGTTGGTCAACAGCGCCCAGCGGCCGCGGCGGTTCGCTTCGCTCGGCGTGGTGCAGCCGATGGCCGTCAGTTCGGTCTGGTTCACGTCGTAGCGGCGCACCAGATCGCTGTCGAATACCGCCTCTATCGCATCGGCGTAATGGTTGCCCGGATCGGACCAACTGACCATCGCGGTGCTGTAGCGGGTGCGCTCGCTGGCGGACGAGTAGGTAAACTTGCCGTCGATCACGTTGGCGCGGGTGTAGGTGAAGTCCATATCACGCGGCATGTCCGCCAGGGCGACCATTTGGTTTTGCCCCCAATAGGTCATGCCGCGGAAGATGCCGGCCAAATCGCTCAGCACCGTCCAGGCCTCTTCCCGCGACTGCAGATAAACGTTGCAGGTGAAGCGCGGCTCCATACCCTCGCCGCCGCGCCCGTCCGGCACCGGCTGATCGCAATACTGCGCGATGCGGTACAGTTCGGACTCGGAGACCTGGGAGGCGTCGATGCGATCGCCCAGGCCGAAACGCTCGGCCAAAATAATGTCGTAAAACACCCACGCCGGGTTGTCGCTGTAGGCCCACTTAAAGCCGCCGCTCCAGATGCCGGTATAGCTGCGCGTTTGCGGATCGTAGTTGTCCGGCACGCGGATCAGGCGGCCGCGCGGTTTGCAGCTGATCTTCGGGATGTTGGGGAACTGCTTTGAGTCGAACTCCACGTAAAGCAGCGCAGTGTTCGGATAGCGCAGCTTGGCGTCGATGATTTCGGTCAGCGCCTCGATGTTCATGCGGTCGGCGATCCGGGCGCTGTTGGCGTTAGGCGTCAACCGGCGCACGCGCAGCTGCCATCCCGTGGTGGCCTTCGGCAAATTGATGCGATGCGAGCGTTCATACAGCGAGGTGGTTTTATCGTCGATCGCCGCCGTTAACACCTCCTGGTAACTGCCGCCGTCGGTCGCCACGTCGATGGCGTACTCGATGCGATAGCCGTTGACGTCGCCGTTGTCCGCCTGCTTTTGCAGCATGGGCCACCCCAGGCGCAGGCGGACGGCGGAAAGTTGCAGGTTAGAGACAGAGCGCACCCACGGCGCGCCGCTTTTCAGTTCGCTGCCGACCGAGATCTCATTTTCAACGGCGGGAATGCCCTGGATATATTCCTGCGCCTGCGAGCCAGGGCGGAACTCCCAGCGGAAACCGGGAAAGTTTTCCGTTCCGTCGCTGCTCAGCACCGGCGTACCGTCAACAAAAATGTTTGTGCCATCCAGCCCGCCGGCAAATTCTCCTTCGCCCAATGCGAACAACATCTTCGCTCTGGCGATCGACTGAATGCTGTCCGGCGATTCTACCGGCGTGTGGCCGCCACCGCCGCCGCCTTTTCGCCCACGGATCATGTTCTGTGCCATATTTCGCCCATAAAAAAAGCCGCTATTGCGGCTGTCTGTTCAAACGGATGTCGTTATTGCTGGTCTTCGGTATAAATGCCTGCGGAGATAATCGCCCCGCCAATTTCACGCGTGCCGTACAGCACGCCGACGGGATTGCCCTGCGCCGTGGTGTTGACCGGCCCGCCAAAGGCATAGCTCGGTTTATTTTCCGGGCCTTGCCGCATGCGCAGCCCGCCCATTTGCGGGGAAAGCATTTGGACGACGCCGCCGAGGGCAAGGGAAGCACCGGCCATCGCCGCCATGCCAGTTCCCCCACCCGCCGTAAATGCCCCCAGAGCCCCCGTCCCTGCGCCCGCAGAAACATACATAGCCACGGCAACCAGCGCCACGCCCAACACGGTCTGGAATAAGCCTGCGCGCTTGCTGCCAATCACGACGGGAACAAGGTGAATATCTTCCGACCCTTTGGTGAACTCCAGCTCATCCTGTCCGACATTGCGTTTACCGACGAAAATAGAAAATGTCAGGCCGCGTTTGTGCGCCTCCAGCATGTAGCGTTCGAAACCAGGTAACAAGTTCTTCATTGCATCAATGGCTTTGGGTACCGTCGTAGCCCGATATTTGAACTCTCTCCCAAAAGCGTTGATCAACGGCCCGTGAAATCTTACCGTTCTGAGTGGAACTTCAATTAACGACATGTATTTTTCCTCATAAAAAAACCCACCAAAGGTGGGTCTAATTGGAAATTTAATTTTTACAAGCATGATTTAATGTCAGAAATAACCTCACCATTTCTATTGGTCAGTTTACCCCAATTACTATTTGCGGCCTCACCTCTATATATTACTTGCTGTTGAGACCCTTTATCTAAAATGTCGATATAACCATTACCATTAATCAAAACCAGTGCAATCCCACTCTCTCGTGTGGGCTTACTTACTGTTTCAATTCGCAATCCATTGAAGGTACGCTTGTCCGATTTTTCTGCAATGCAGACAGCCAAACTATTGGCATCTTTTTGAGACGTAAACTCAGCAGTAACCTTTTTTGTTAGTTCTGGATTTGCGCAACCTGTCAGCATCAGCAACGTGATGGGTAATAGGAGTTTTTTCATCAGTAATCCCTCTGTTATTTTTTTCATCTTAACAGAGAATTACATCATTTTTCTATGCCGCAACACCTTCATCGTTCGCTCCTTCCAATAACCACCATAAGGCACCCGCTGGCTAAGCATGCCGTACATATGGTGCAGCAACAGGCCATCTGCCAGCAGAATGCCGGCGTGGTTGGCCACCGGCGCCGAAACCTGCATGATCGCCATGTCGCCTGGGCGCGGCGGGCCATCGAACTCGCGAAAGCCGCAGGCATGCCAGTTATCCAGATAGCGGTTTTCACCCCGCTCCCACCACGGGTAATCAACGCGGTAATCCTGGAGCGTTATGCCGTGTTCCTGGCGGAAATAGCTCATGACCAGCCCCCAACAGTCGGTATGCCCCAGCACGAACTGGCGACCCACCAGCGGCAGTTCGCCGCGCGGCAAAATGGTGCGCAAATCCCCCTCCGGCCAGCTGGCTATCGCCCAGGGCAACTCCATCGCGTCGCACTGCGCCTTGTCCAGCTCACTCGGCTGCGTGGTGGCGTCCGGGTGGCTGTGCACAATGAGGGTGATGGTGCCCCATTCGGCGGCGGCCACGTAGTCTTCCGGCGCCAGATGAAACTGCTCGGTGGGGTTATCCGCCAGGTTGCGACACGGGAAATAGCGCTCCACGCGGGATTTTTGCGCCACCACGCCGCAGCATTCGCGCGGGTACTCGGCCTTGGCGTGCGCCATAATGGCCGCCGCGGTTTTTTCTTTCATACTCGCCCCCTACTGCCGGATTAACGCCGCGCCCGGGAAGCCGCCAAACGGCAGCGGTTCGTGCTCGCCAAAGCGTTTCTGGCAGTCGCTAAGCAGCCCGCCGCAGCGATCTTGACTCGGGTCCTCCACCGGGTTGCCTTTGTCGTCAAAGTAACGGCTACCGGCGTAATCGCAGCCCTTGCCGGTGCGATAGTCGCCGCGCGAGCACCAGGTGCACAGGCTGTGGATTTGCCGGGTCGGAATGCGCAACCCCCGCAGATCCGCCGGGCTGGAGAGTTCGAACTCCACCGCCTCGTCGCTTTCCGTCGCCTTGCGATCGATGTAGAACACCTGCAGCTTTTCCTGCAGCGGATCGGCCGAAGAGTTTCCCTGCGGGAAATTGCGGGCGTCAAGGTAGTGCACCAGCGTGTCGTGGATCCGCACCTTGGCCTGCGCCATGTCCTCAAACTGCAGGCAGAGCGCGCTGATCAGGCCGTTGATATTGGCGACCGACAGCTTGGGCGCGTTGCCCTGGCTGTCGGCGGAGATCTCCAGCCCTTCGACGCTAAACGGCCACGGGCCGTACTCCAGCCCCTGCCACCAGACCGATTTCGCCGGCAGTTTGCTTTCATCACCGCCCGCAGCGGCCAGCTCTTGCGGCGTAAACGGCAGGGTATCGCAATGAAAGCGCAGAATATCGGCGCCAAACCGGGTGCCGTCCACCTCAATCAGGCGGATGCGGTTGCCCGGCTCCAGCTTTTGCAAATCTGAATTCAGCATCATCTCCCCCGGTTAAACGTGAAAGGCCTCGGTAAACGTGGCCGTCAATGAATAGTTATCCCCGCCCATCGCGACCGGTTTATAGCCCTCGCAGCGGAACAGGCCGGGAACCTGCGTCGGTGGCGTCCATTGAAAGGACTTCACCCCGTGATGGTTTTCCAGAAAGACGATGATCGGCGTGATGTAGTCATACTTGCCGACAAAGGTCAGATCCCAGGAGCGCACGATCGGGTTGATGCCGTCGCCGGAGACCTGCGCATAGCCGTCGCCGAACTGCGCCTTTCTGACGCGAAAGCGCGTATCGCCGGCGGCATTGACGCGCGCCGGAAATTCAAATGTCTGAATGCCCATTACATCCCCTTGATTGCTTTCCAAATCGGCTGGCCCGGCATCAGGTTACGGTTGATCACCTTCTGGCTTTCCTGCGCGGCGATATTGCCCATCCGTTTACCGAACTCTCCCCATCCCGGATCGGCCTGCGAACTGACGTTGCCGCCGTTCTCGATAGTGATGTAGACATTCGGCGTCGCCGCAGACTGCGGGCCGCCGCCGATAGCCCGCACGCCGAGCGAACCGTCCGCGCCGCGTTTGAGCGGCATGATGGCCTCCGGCCCGGCTTCGCCCATCAAGCCGGCGCCTCTGGCGAACGCGAACAACGTGGGATTGCTGACGATCTGGCCGCTGAATGCGCTCAGCGAAGGCGAGGCATATACACCGCCCTTGGCGTTGGGGACATAGCCTTGCCAACCGGTCGGCATGCCCATCGCGCCTGAACCGGCCGCGCCCGCGCCGGCGCTTGCAGCCCCGCCCAGCAAACCGCCGCCGATGTTCATAAAGGTAGAGAGAAAGGTTCTGGTTAACAGCGCCTGCATCGCCAGATCGATCAGTTGCTGAATGATGGACTGCGTCATGGAGGTCATCAAACCGAGCATGCTTTGCTTAAAGTTTTGCGTCCCGGTCAGCAGATCGAACATCATGCCGGAGGTCCGTTCCCGCGTCATGTCCACCAGCCCCAGCGCCATCTTGTGCACGCGGCTCTGCCCGCCGAACAGACTCAGCGCCTGCTGATACTGAGCGTCCGACGATTCTTGCGTCGACGCCTGCATCAGCTGTTCATAGCGCTGTTTATCCAGCAAGCCTTGCTGGTAGTAGGCCTGGTATTGCGCCTGCTGCTGCACCAATTGGTTGTTAAGCCGAGCGACAGGATCCACCTCACCGGCAATGTTCATACGCGGCGCGGCGAGCGCGTCGGTTTCGGCCTTCAGCCGCTGGCGCGTCATTTCTTGCTGCTGCATCCGGCTGGCGGTGTGGTACTCGCGCTCGGTCAACAGCCGCCCGTCATACAACGCCTTCAGCTCCTTGCCAACCTCTTGCTCTTTACGCACCGCCGCCTGCCCTGGCGCGTATTGTTCAGCGAGCTGTTGCCGCTGCCGCTGGTACTTCTCGGCGTTCAGCGCCATCGCACGCTGCACATCGGCCTGCCCGGCACCGGCCGCCTTGGCCGCTGACGCCAGTTTGGCCTGTGCGCTTTGTTCATCCTGGGTGATTTTGTCGAGGCTGCTCAGATGCGCCTGCTCGATTTCCTGACGCAGCTGTTGGTACTGATCAAGAGCCTGCTGTCGCTCACGACCACGATTATCTGTACTTACCATATCCAATGGATAATCGGGGGGTGGGGGGCCCATCAATTGTGCTGGCGCAGTAACGGGCAAAATATTGCCGGCTGGCTGATTAAATTGACGAGCAGCCCCTGTCAAAACAAGAAGGTTAGCTTGGTCAATATTTTGCATACTAGTGCGAGTATTTTGAATCCCGATGTCAATTGACTCGAGAGCCGCTTCTGCACGCACCCGCGTAGCTTGCATCTGCTTTTCAACACCAAATATGTCGCCCAGCCAACCAGGGTTACTCTGGATTCGTTCTATTCTCTCGTTTGCGTAATTCAACAAATTCTGCTGCTTATCTCGCTCACTAAGCTGTTCTTCGAGCTGCTCACTGAGATCTAATTTTCTCAGGGCAAGTTGCTTACTAGACAGTTTGATAAGCTCTGACGTAGTTAGAATCGCAGCATCTTTCAGACTTACCGCAGCCTCTTTGGCTTGCATTGTTTGCTCATAAAAGTATGCCATCCCCAATCCCGCCTGGATGGCGACACCGATCGGGCCGCCAAGCGCCCACAGCGCGACGTTGGCGACGCGAGACGCCGCGCCGACGCCCGATGTCGCCTGAGCCGCCCCGCGCGCCGCCGCCGCCTGATCGCGCCAGGCCGCCGCGCTGTCATTCAGGCCACCGGCCAGTTTCAGCATCTCCTCCGCCCGGCTGCCACCTTCGCCGGAAGCGCTGCTCGCCTGGCGGGCCGCGTCGTCCAACTGTTTCATCTGCGCCGTCGCGGCGACGGTGATGGACGCGAGTTCGGTGAGCGCCTGCCCATACTGGCGCGAGGTGGCGGCGAGGCTCTGCAGCGACAGCTCAATGCCGGCCAGCCCCGCCAGTTTCCCCGCCAGGCCGCCAAGCGTGCCACCGATGCGTTGATACGACTCGTCGGTCTTCTTCGCGTCCTGCTGAGCCTGGCGGTTAAATTTGGCGGATTGTTCCCCGGCGGTACGGTAAGCCGCCGTCAGTTTGTTTTTAAAGTTGGTGTCATTCAGTTGCAACCCGACGACCAACTGTGCGGTATCAGCCATTTCCCAGCACTCGCATAACGTCAGCACACTGCATATCAATACTGCTTTGCGCGGGCTGACCGGATTGATGAACGGGGGCACTCTCCGCCGCATCGGCCGTCATGCCTTGCAGTTTGAAGTATGCCCGCCAGTGATTCAGGATGTGCGCCGGCATCGCGGCGATCTTGCGAGGATCCGACTCACCCCAGCGATCGGCCAGTTGGAACACCAACATCAGCCAGGGCGAGTCAGTCAGTTTTTTTCCGCTTCCTCCAGGCTACCGACCGCATGCCGCTTGACGGCGCCGATGGCTTCAACCAGCGTCGGGTTGTCGTGCGCCGCCAGCAGATCGTCTACGCTCGGCAAGGCGCCGGCCGGGATGCGTTTGCCGTCCGGCGTCATCAGGCAAGACAGCAGCAGCTGCACGTTGAGCTGCGCGGCTTTGTTCATGTCACCGCTGTCGATAGCGGCCTTCATGCCGTCTTCGTTTTCCTGCAGTTCCGCGGCTTTCAGGCGGCGAATAAAGGCTTTGGCGCCAAAGATCTGCGTTTCAATCACGTGATCGTCGGATTTCAGCAGCGCCGCTTTCAGCGCTTTCAGATCGTATTTCTCACTCATCGGTTTTTCCTTGTTCAATTCGGTTTACTCTGTAATAAGCAGGTTGCCGCAGGCCACATGGCCCGCGGCGGAAGCGTTCGCCTTCAGGCGTTAACCCGCGGCAAACCGCCAATGGATCACACTTTCGGGGTGACCGAGCCCCAGGTGTTACTGTTTTGCTTGCCCTGGACGGTAATCTGAATGACTTCGCTCGCCGGGGCGGTGATCTCATTCATTTTCCAGCCGGACAGCGACAGGATGGAGGTGGAGGTGCGGCCATTTGGCAGCTCGACGTAGAACTGCACCGTTTCGCGCTTGTCCGCCGCATTCAGCAGCGCCGCGAAATCGGCGTTGGACGGATCGTCGATGAAACCGATGGACTTCTCCGCGCCTTCCGGCAGGTCGGAAATAAACTGCTTGGCGGTATCCAGCAGCGTGGTGCAATCGACAAAACCGCCGGTTTGCCCCATTTCACCTACCGCTTTACAGTTGGTCAGCGCCTTCATGGCCGTCGGTGCAGCCCCAACGGTGCCCCATTTGACGATAGTGCCGGCAGGCAGCATGGCGTATTCTGGCGAGGTTTTATCAGCCATAGTTTTTCTCTCTCTTTTTTGATGAAGGATGGTAGCGGTCGCTACCGGTTTTCGATGCCATAGCGGACGTTAGCCGCCAGGATGCGTAACACTTGGTGCTTATGGTGATCCAGCGCAGGGCGAATAAACGGGGCGGCGGCTTGCGTTGCCGTGCCGTACTCCTGCGCCAGAGCTCTGTGGTAATGCTGTTTACTGGGGCCGACACGCAACGTCACCGCGTTCCATCCGGTAACGGCCGGGCGTATCGCGATGCCGGCGCTCAGCGAGGGTTCGCTGTTTGACGCCCCCCGCTCGGCACACTGCCGCATCGTGCTAAGTAGCGGCGCCAGCGCGGCGTGGCCGGCCTCCGGCAGAATGTGACTGGCGACCTCGCGCCGAATCGCTTCCAAGCGGCGAGTCAATTCCGCCATGCCGGTAACGTTTATGGCGATCACGCCGCCACCTCGGAATGGGTGATGAGGTAATCACGGGCCATCCGATACTGGACGCGGTTATCCGCCAGGGGCGTGGCGCTCTGCAAAAGGGTGCTGCGCGTGACCGCTTGTACCGGCCATTCGCCGATATGACCATGTCGAACCCCTTCCCAGGCGTTCAAAACCGCTTTATCCAGAGCGATCAGCCGGGAGTAATCGTCGATTACGTACAACACGACCTGAAAACGGCTCTGCACCAGCGAGCTGTCAACCAGACCGGTGTTCACTTTCAGATCGCTGATCTTCTGATAGGTCACGCCTTCTTGCTGCGGATCCGGCAAGATCAGCGGATGAACCGCCAGATGGGTTAGCGCGGCCAGCGAGCGTTGGATTTCATCTTCAATCATTTGGGCAAGGTCTCCGTCGTTTTGAGGGGGAATCGTTTTACAGACGCATTCAGGCATCAGGTAAGGAACAGCGCGCGTTCCGCCGCGCGCCGGGCAACCAGCCCATCGAGCCGCACACCGCCCGCATTCACCCATCGGCCGAACTGGTCGGCCGCCCCCTGCCGATCGCCGGCGTTCAGCCGGCGCAGCAGCGTCGAGTTCTCCAGCGCGCGCAGGCCCAGGTTATAGGCGAAGCTCACCAGAGCATCGAACTGCCCCTGCGTGATCGTCACCGCCACCAGCCGTTCGACGCCCCGTTCGAATTGGGCGACACCGCACACCAGCAAACGCTCGGCCGTTGCGACATCGATCGCCATGCCGGCCCCAACTTTTCGTCCCGCTACCGGTTGAGTCCACCCGTAGCCGATGGTCCAAACGCCGACCGAGTCCTGATAAGCCTGCAAACGCAGGCCTTCGAAACGCTTAATCAGCGCCATGCCATCATCACTTATCTTCATTGGTTTCCTCCTGACGCTTTATTGAGAAATCGGCGTTCCAATGCCTTGATCAGCGATGCTCCCGACCACCCCGCCATGCCGCATACGCCGCCCATCACCTCCGAAGGCCAGTCGTAATGCAGCGCAATCATCACCATGGTCAAACCGGCGAAAATAGAGACGAACAACTGCAAAAACAGCGTCCTCCAGCTAAAGGTTTCGCCGTTCAAAACCTTGAAGGAATAGCTGGCGATCGCCCCCAGCAGCGTCATGCCGAAAGCAAGCAGCATTGAAAGGATGTTTGGTTCATTTTTCCAAGGCATAATCATCACCCTCCCCTTACCGGGGCATAGCCCGATCGTCGGGAGTCATGGAAAAGAGCGGCTAAATGCGGCGCCCCTCTCCGTCATTCCTGTTCCATTTAAATAAGCGGCCATTTACGCTGTCGAAAATGGCTTATCCGTTCTGCTCAACCTGAGAAGAGAAATAAGGATTGCGCCGTTTTATAAATGAGAAGGATTAGCCTTCCGCCGTGATCATTCAACGACAGTCATTATTCAGTGAGTGATTGACCGTTTTGACAAGGAGGCTAAAAATGAAAAACCCCGCCGGAGCGAGGCTTAGTTATCGTGCGGCGGCGCCGGCAACGACTCAGTTTTATCAGATTACGCGTTTATTTGCGTACGCGTGAGTCTTTTATTATAAAAAACAAAACCCCGCCGGAGCGAGGTTTGGCTATCGTGCGGCGGCGCCGGCAACGACTCAGTTTTATCAGATTACGCGTTTATTTGCGTACGCGTGAGTCTTTTATTATAAAAAAAACAAAACCCCGCTGGAGCGAGGTTTAGTTATCGTGCGGCGGCGCCGGCAACGACTCAGTTTTATCAGGTTACGCGCTTATTTGCGTACGCGTGAGTCTTTTATTATAAAAAAACAAAACCCCGCCGGAGCGAGGTTTGGCTATCGTGCGGCGGCGCCGGCAACGACTCAGTTTTATCAGATTACGCGTTTATTTGCGTACGCGTGAGTCTTTTTTTAAATTATTGCAACGCGCATACGCCATTATTATTCCTGATGTCACAGTGAAACGAGAAATAAACCCTCATCAACTTCAACGGCAGCAGTTTCAGCGATCCATAGTCAACTTTATATCCAACATCGCCAGGCATCCCCCGATGAACCCTTCCGCCGTTTGCATCTCTTTACGTATTGTACCGTCTGAACATTTCCTTTTCAGGGCGATCTTACGCAGAGATATGCCATAAACATGGTGGGCAATGATGAGATCGAACTCTTCGGGTTTGTATTTCTTCAATCTGCCCACGCAACCGTCGATCACCAGGCCATCATCATCGCAACAGGAACGCTCGCCTTTCGATTTATAGGACAACAGTCCTCTGAACCCGGCAGCAATGGGGGAATAATCGATGCCGCTATTATCCCTGGCCCATACGCCCCACCGCTCCAACACTTCATTCATATCTCTCATGCTTCTACCTCCTTTGGGCGTTTGCCACATCGCCAGGGCTCCATGTCGTTGACCGACGTCGGTCGAGCCGCCCTTCTGCTCGGCGTGCGCCAACACGCAACAACCGCTCCGCCCGGCGTGCTCGCCGAGGGCATTACACCGAATACTGTATAAATAACCAGTATCAAGTATACCCAGAGGTATCTTTTTTTCAATAGCGAAAATCCATTTACCTGCAGGTAAATTTAGGTACGATGGCCTCATGAAAAACGAGCAAAAAATGCACCTCCAGGAGATGCGGCGAGAGCGCCTGATCATCCTGATCGATAACCTCGGCGTCGGGGGGCAAAAGCGCCTTGCGGAGGCGCTCGGTATTGCCGCTGACTATGTCTCTCGCCTGCTCTACCCGCCGGGCAAGAAAGGCAAAAAGGGCATCAGTGGCGACATGGCGCGAAGGATTGAACAGTACTTCGCCGTGCAAATCGGCTGGCTGGATGGCCTGGAGCAAATCGGGCTACGCCCCGTCAGGCAGAAGACTTCGCAGGCCTTGGGTAAAACGCTGCCGCTGCTGACGTGGACATTGCCGTTGTCTCATGAACAGCTGCGCAAAGGAACGACCGTCCACTACCCGGCGATGGTGCAATGCAGCGCTCAGGCCTACTGGTTGCCGGTGCGGGATAACACGATGAACGGCTCTGCCGGCGCCAATTACCCAAAGGGCGCCTTGATACTTGTCGAACCCGTTACTGCCGGCATAACCGAGCTCGTGTCCGGCGATAAGGTGATAGCGAAACGCTGTGACAGCGCGGAGCTCATCTTTAGAAGGTATGTCGAGGAAGCCGGGCATCGATGGCTTAAGGGAAGCATGCCGGGTTGCCCGGCGCAGAATGCCGATGAGTACGCGATTATCGGGGTGGTGCTTGGCGCCTGGCTGCCCTAGTCCCTGCGCGCCGCGTTGAGAACCGCGTAAAGCAAAAAACCGCCAACCTTGCGGTTGGCGGTTTTTTGGCACTCATGGTGCCGGCTACCGGAATCGAACTGGTGACCTACTGATTACAAGTCAGTTGCTCTACCTACTGAGCTAAGCCGGCTGAATTTGGCGGAAGGACAGAGATTCGAACTCTGGGAGCTGTTACACTCGACGGTTTTCAAGACCGTTGCCTTAAACCACTCGGCCATCCTTCCAATGGGCGCTGATATTAGCGATACCGTTATGAAATGTCTATCATTTTGATGCAAAAAAATGGCATGGACGGTGCGGTTGCCTAAACTTCAAGCCTTAAACGCTTAAAAAATGAAAAGCCCCGCGAAAGCGAGGCTTTTATGTTCGGCTTAAACGCGTTTACTTCGGCTGCGAATCGTAGTCGGAACAGGTTTGATAGCCCTTGTTCATGACATGGCCCGTGTCGTTGTAGCTGACAAAGTACGTTTGCACTTTGCCATCGCGCGGCGCGACCGCATAGGTATCGCAAGTGCCTTGCGCATGAATCAGCGTGGCGGACGTCGACGGCGGACCGGCAATCGCCCGCACCTGCTGCTTGGTCATCCCTACTTTGACATCGCTGACCACCGGCTCATTGACATAACTGGTTGCACGGTCATAGGCGGTGCAGCCGGCAAGAATGGAAAATACCGCCGCAGTACCGACGGCCAAAACCAACTTCTTCGTCATAGCTTGTCCTCTTGGAGTACGTTTGTTGTCCCCTAAGTCTAGAAGCGGAAAGGCTTTTCTACAAATTCCCGTTTGTCGATCGGTGCGCTTTTTCTCGCGATCGGCCGGCGCGGGCACGACATCGGATTCAAAAGCCGAAATCGCTCAGCGACGGGACATCGTCCGGGCGCCGACCGAGTGGCCAATGAAAACGCCGATCCTGTTCGCGAATCGGCATGTCGTTGATGCAGGCATGGCGGTTAATCATCAGCCCCTCCTGATTGAACTCCCAGTTTTCATTGCCGAAGCTGCGATACCAGTTGCCGGAATCGTCGCGCCACTCATAGGCGAAACGCACCGCGATGCGCGCGCCGTCAAACGCCCACAGTTCCTTAATCAGCCGATACTCCAGCTCTTTCGCCCACTTGCGTTGCAAAAATGTGACCACCGCCGCGCGGCCGTCGACAAATTCCGCGCGGTTACGCCAGTGGGTATCGAGGGAATACACCTGCGACACCCGCTCAGGATCGCGGCTGTTCCAGGCATCCTCCGCCAGCCGCACCTTCTCGATAGCGGATTCGCGGGTAAAAGGCGGCAATGGGGGTTTAATGCTCATGCTTATCTCCTGAGTGAAGGCATGTAGACAACTCTGTCTACATTATTACGCTAGCGCATGTAGACAGAGTTGTCTACAATCACTCGAAAATAGCTTGGAGAAAATGATGACCGTCGATCGCAATACCTTACCCGCCCGCCAGCGCATCCTGCTGACGGCTCACGATCTGTTTTATCAGGAAGGGATCCGCGCCACCGGCATCGATCGCATCATCAAAGAATCAGGCGTCACTAAGGTGACGTTTTACCGCCACTTTCCCAGCAAGAACGATTTGATTACGGCGTTTTTGGCCTATCGCCACCAGCAGTGGCTCACCTGGTTCAGCACAGCGCTGGATCGCCATGTGGCACAAACCGGTGGGTTGCTGCCGGCGCTGGCGCCCTGCCTGGCGGAATGGTTCGACGATCCGCGCTTTCGCGGCTGCGCGTTTATCAATACGGCGGTGGAAATCGCCGACCTGCTGCCGGAAAGCCTGCAAATCGCCGGCCGGCATAAGCGGCAAATGGCGGATGAACTGGCGCGTCACCTGCCCGCCGGCCCACAGCGGGAACAGCGGGCGGCAATGCTGGCGATGCTGATCGACGGCGCCATCGTCAGAGTGCAGATAGAGCGGCAACCGCAGGCCGCGCTGCAGGTGCTGAATGCCGCGTTGGACATGTTGGCGCAAGGCGGGTTCGATCAGTAATTGGCCCAAATGCCCGGCGTCACCAGTTCCAACAGGTGGGCGTCGGGATCGCGAAAATAAATGCTCTCCCCGCCGTGTTCCCAGCGCATCCGCCCCTCAATCTCCACGCCGTTGTCCACCAGATGCCGTTCCCAATGCGGCAGTTGCTCTTTCGTCACCGCCAGCCCGATATGCGCCGGCCCCACGCCATCGTGCGCAGGAATAAACCCGGTCGGATAGTGCGCCCCGCGCAGCGAATCACCTTCGATAAACAGCAACAGTACGCTCCGATCGCCGACGTTGTAGGCGCGAAACCGTTCGTTGGCGGCCATCGTCGGCAGCTTCAGCACCTCCCGGTAAAAAGCGTCCGCGCGTTCAATATCGCTGACATACAGCACCGTTTCGATCACCTTGTCGATCTTGAGTTCCATATCACCTCCGCTCTGTTTTCCGTTCTGACAGCGTAGGTCGAACAGAGGCGCTCCGAAGCGCTTCTCGAGCCGACAACGGATCAATCCGTGCTTTTTACCAGCAAAAAAAAACGCGGCCCAAAGGCCGCGCTGTGTCATTCACACGTTGGTGCTTAGAACTGGTAAACCAGGCCCACGGCAACCACGTTGTCGGTGTTGATACCGGCAGCGTCGGTGAAATCGTTGTTGTCCACCAGGTTGATTTTGTAATCAACATAGGTGGACATGTTTTTGTTGAAGAAGTAGGTCGCACCCAGGTCGACGAATTTGACCAGATCTTGATCGCCGTAGTCCTTGCCGTTACCGGCGCGGCCCAGGTCTTTACCTTTGGTCTGGTTATAGCCGACGAACGGACGCAGACCGAAGTCGAACTGGTAGTGCGCATAGGCTTCGAAGCTCTGCGCCTTGTTGGCGTAGCCGTAAACGCTGCTGTCGGAGCTACCGAAACGCGCCGCGTTGTAGGACTGGGTGAACATCACCGCCAGGTAGACGTCGTTGGCGTCATATTTCAGACCGCCGGAGTAGCCTTCGGCCTTGTCGCCGCGGCCCATAATATTGCGGTACGCGCCGGCGCCGTTCTGCTCGCTGGTGCGGCGAGAGTTAAAGAAGGCGCCCGCCGCGCTGATGCCGTAGCCCATGTCATAGCTCATGGACATGCCGTAGCCTTCGCCGTTTTGGCCCAGAACGTCACGACCGTTGTTGGTCTCTTCGCCGTTGCCGTTTTTACCCTGGTACTGCAGGGCGAAGTTCAGGCCGTCAACCAGACCGAAGAAGTCGTTGTTACGGTAGGTCGCCAGGCCGCTGGAACGCTGGAACATGAACTGGTCGGCGCCGTAGGTCATACCGTCGAACTCAGGCTGCAAGTCGGTATACGCCGCGACGTCGTACAGCACGCCGGTGTTACGGCCGTAGTCGAAGGAGCCGTAGTCGCCGAATTTCAGACCGGCGAAGCCGTAACGGGTGAAGTTCTTGTTGTCTTGGCTTTCAGCGTGATTCAGGTTCGCCTGATATTCCCACTGGCCGTAACCGGTCAGCTGATCGCTGATTTGCGTTTCGCCGCGCAGGCCAAAACGCATATAAGACTGATCGCCGTCCACGCCGTTGTCGCTGGAGAAATAGTGAAGACCGTCGACTTTACCGTACAAATCCAGTTTATTACCGTCTTTGTTGTAGATTTCCGCCGCGCCTGCTGTGCCTGCGACCAGCAGTGCGGGTACCATCAGAGAGAGTACTCGAAGTTTCATCGTTATTATCCTCGTTAATTATGTCGAGCTACGGCCACTGCCCTTTTCGAGCATTATTAGCACGACTGTGCATTACCATTCTGGTAACAAGGGTTATATTAATCCAGAAAGAAAATGATACCAAGTATCCGATAGTGTTTCATTATAATTAATAAAGGTTTCAAAATGTAAATACGCGCGAACTTTCACAAAACATTACAGACAAACAAAATAAAGCACTTAAAGACAAAGAATAGATTAATTGATAAAAAATCATGTAGTTATACATATCTTTAAGAAAAAAAAGCCAACCATACAATTGAGCCAGACAATAAGCACATTGTGCCAAAACGCAGCCCACACGCAGCCGCTATAATCACCTCGCTATCATCATTATTTTCATTATTACCTTCATTATCCGAAGATAATTTCTGCATTCCTTTAACCGGCTTCTGGCCGGTTTTTTATTTCCCCCCATACTCCCCTCACAATTTCAGCCCGTACAAATAGCACGCAAATAAATAACCCAATGATATAGTTTCATTAATTCACTTTCGCACTAATTGCTAATCTTTTTCCTTATTTTAGTCTACAAATTGAACTTGCTTTTCATTTCGTGCTTTATCGCATCAATTATTTCCCGCCGCAGGCACCATTAGCCGCCGAGTTTCAGTTCTGGTAATCTGAAAAAAGCGCACCTTCAGCGAGTAAAATTCATGATGCCCTTTCAACCCGACGTGCTGTGGCGGCGGCTGCAAAGTTCCCCCTTCCGCGCTCGCTTCCGTTTAAATGCCAAAGACCAGACTTATCTCGATGGCAAGGGATTGCCGCTGATCCTCAGCCATGCCCGCGATTTTATCGACCGCCGCCTGGCCGCCGCCCATCCTAAAAACGACGGCAAGCAAACCCCGATGCGTGGCCACCCGGTGTTCGTCGCCCAGCATGCCACTGCCACCTGCTGCCGCGGCTGTCTGGAAAAGTGGCACGGCATAGCGCAAGGCGTCGCACTGGACGAGCAGCAAAAGGACTATATTGTCCAGGTTATCGCGCTGTGGCTGGTGCGCAGAGGCGGCGCCGGGGATGTGTCGGGCACGAATATTTTCGACCCGGATCGCGGATTGTGATAAAAACTGTCAGTAACTTTCACCATTCTTTTGACCCAAGATCCTGACGCTTACATGACAGCCACCTTGTGCAATGAACAGCAAACGCCCGGCGTTCCTCAACAGATCGCCACCCGTCTGGCCTTTTTCGTCGCCGGTCTCGGCATGGCCGCCTGGGCGCCGCTGGTCCCCTTCGCCAAAGCGCGCATCGGTATCGATGATGGCTCGCTCGGCCTGTTGCTGCTCTGTATCGGCGCCGGCTCCATGCTGGCGATGCCGCTGACCGGTTTCCTGACCGGCAAACTGGGTTGCCGTGCGGTGATCCTGATGGCCGGGCTCGGGTTGTGCATCGATCTGCCGCTATTGGCGCTAATGGATTCCCTCGGCGGCATGGCCGCGGCGCTGCTGCTGTTCGGTGCGGCGATCGGCATGATCGACGTAGCGATGAACGTGCAGGCGGTGATCGTCGAACGCGCCAGCGGCAAGGCGATGATGTCCGGTTTTCACGGTTTCTTCAGCATCGGCGGCATTGCCGGCGCCGGCGGCGTCAGCGCGCTGCTGTGGCTGGGGCTGACGCCGCTGCAATCCACCCTGCTCACCGTGCTGGCGGTGATCGCGCTGCTGACGCTGGCCAGCCGCCATCTGCTGCGTGAGAGCGGCGCCGATGACGGCGGGCCGATGTTCGTCTTGCCGCGCGGCTGGGTGATGTTCATCGGCATTCTGTGCTTTATCATGTTTCTGGCGGAAGGATCGATGCTCGACTGGAGCGCGCTGTTTCTCACCACATTGCGCGGCGTCGAACACAGCCAGGCCGGTCTGGGCTATGCGCTGTTTTCCATCACCATGACGCTCGGCCGGCTCAATGGCGATCGGGTGGTGAACTCGCTGGGCCGCTACCGGGTGCTGCTGCTGGGCAGCCTGTGCGCCGCTCTCGGCCTGAGCCTGGCCATCGCCTTCAATCACGCGACCGTTTCGCTGGTCGGTTTCATGCTGGTCGGGCTGGGCGCCTCGAACGTCGTACCGATCCTGTTCAGCGCCGCAGGCAACCAGCGCGACATGCCGGCCAATTTGGCGATCGCCTCCGTCACTACCGTCGGCTATGCCGGTATTCTGGCCGGCCCGGCGTTGATCGGCTTCATCGCTCAGTTTTCCAGCCTGACGGCGGCCTTCGCTTGCGTAGCCGTTCTGCTGTTGGCGGTGGCCGCCAGCGCCAGGGCCGTCACTCGCTGATTCAGGAATGCGCAGCCACTATGCAAAATAAACAATTGACCATAAGCTCCAGCAACATTACCCGCTGCTTCCTGCTGTTTATCGTGCTGCTGACGATCGGCATCGGCCTGTATGGCTACAACTACACCAACGCCTGGCTGGCGGAAAAGAAGTACACGCTGAACAGCATCGCCGGTTCGCTGCAAAAGCGTATCGATGCCTACCGCTATATGACCTATCAGGTCTATGACAAATTCGGCAATGCGCCGGCGCAGAATGTCGATCCCGGTTTGCAGGAAACCCGCCTGCGGCCCGATGTCTATTATGTCGAGAAACCGCACAAGAAAACCGACGCGGTGATCTTCGGCAGCCATGACGAAAACACGCTGGCGATGATCGCCAATATCTCGGACTACCTGGACACCCGCTGGGGCGCCAAGACCGAGAACTACGCCATGTATTACCTCAATGGTCAGGACAATAGCCTCAGCCTGATCACCACCCAGCCGCTCAAAGAGCTGGCTTCGCGCTTTCGGGAAAGCTACCTGACCACCTCGGCGGACGAACGCCGCGCCGAGATGCTGCAACAGGCCAATATGCTCGACGAACGCGAGAGCTTTTCCGACCTGCGCAAGCAGCGCTTCCAGAACGCCTATTCGTTCTCGATTCGCACCACGTTCAATCAGCCGGGGCATCTGGCGACGGTGATCGCCTTCGATTTGCCAATCAACGACATCATTCCGGCCAATCTGGCCCGCGCCAATTTCCTGCTGCTGCCGGACGATGTCGATCTCGACGATAGCGCCATCCCGGCGGACACCGTCCTCGGTACCCATGCGACGATGAGCGGTGGCTGGGTGGAGTTCAGCGCCGCTCTGCCCAATGCGCCGCTGAAGGTGGTGTATCGCGTTTCGGCCATCAATCTGGCCATCGATCTGCTGCGCAACAACATCTGGCTGATCGCAGTCAACTTGCTGCTGCTGGCGCTGTCGATGCTGAGCATCTACTTTATCCGCCGCCAGTACATTCGCCCGAGCGAAAACATGGCGGTAGAGCTGGAGGCCGAGCGCGCGCTGAATCAGGAGATCATCTCCAGCCTGCCCTCCGGCCTGCTGGTCTACAGCTTCGCCAACAATACGGTGATCGCCAGCAACAAAATCGCCGAGCACCTGCTGCCGCACCTCAGCCTGCAAAAGATCGCCCATATGGCCGAACAGCATCACGGGGTGATCCAGGCGACGGTCAACAACGAGGTGTATGAAATCCGCATTTTCCGCAGCCAGCTGTCGCCGGACACCTACCTGTTCCTGATGCACGATCAGGATAAAGAGGTGATGGTGAATAAGCGGCTGCAGCAGGCGCGGCGCGAATACGACAAAAACGTTCAGGCGCGCAAGCTGATGCTGCACAATCTTGGCATCGAGCTGAATCAGCCGGTACGCAAGATGCACGATCTGGTCGACCGTCTGCACAGCCGGCCGGATGAGGAACAACAGCAAGCTCTGCTGGGCCAGCTGACGGCGGCGTCGGCTTCGGTGCTGGAGTTGATCGATAACATCACCCTGCTGACCCGGCTGGAAACCCAGGACTGGCAACCCACGCGCGAGCCGTTCAACCCGACGGCGATGATCGACGAGTTGCTGCTGGAGGCCCTGCCTGCCCTTAATCAGAAGGGGCTGGCGCTGTTCAAGCATTTCCAGCTGGACGTCGAGCAGAACTATATCGGCGACGCCAACGCGCTGCGCAAGGTGATCTCGCTGCTGGTGCATTACGCCATTATCACCACCGCCTGCGGCAAGGTTTCTCTGGTTATCGACCATGAGCCCGAGCACCCTGACCGCCTGATTTTCCAAATCAACGACACCGGCTCCGGCATCTCCAACGAAGAGATCAGCAACCTTAACTATCCGTTCCTCAGCCAGACGCTGGTGGATCGCTTCAACCACGGTTCCGGCCTCACGTTCTTCCTGTGCAATCAGCTGTGCAAGAAGCTTAACGGCCAGTTGGACATTCGCAGCAAGGTGGATATCGGCACTCGCTACACCATTCGCGTCGCCATGGAGATGGAGAAAAAAGAATCGAAGGAGCAGGAAAAGCTGCTCGACGGCGTCACCGCCTTGCTGGACGTTACGTCGGATGAAGTGCGCGGCATCGTGACTCGTCTGCTGCAGGCCTACGGCGCCGACTGCCTCGTCGCCGAAGATCGCGCGGTCAACCGCGATTATGACGTGCTGCTGACCGATAACCCGCAGCGCGCCGATGATTACACCCTGTTGCTGGCGACCGATGAACCGGGCTGGCAAGCGCTGGATAAACGCTACATTCGGGTGAACTATAATCTGAACGGCGCTTTAATCGACGCCGTGCTGATGCTGATCGAACAGCAAATGGCCGCGCTGGAACAGGAAGAAAGCCCGCTTTCATTGAGCTCAGAAGATATCCAACTCTATGAAAAACAATTGAAATCAAGTGATTACTATGGGCTGTTTGTCGATACAGTACCCGACGATGTCAAAAAACTGTATACTGAGGCGGGCAGCAGTGATTTCAATGCGCTGTCACAAACCGCACACCGCCTGAAAGGCGTGTTTGCCATGTTAAATCTGCTTCCCGGCAAGCAACTGTGCGAATCGTTAGAACAGCGCATCGCGGAAGGTGATGCGCCCGAGATCGAGAATAACATCAGTCAGATTGATTTTTTCGTCAGCAGACTGCTGAAGCAAGGTAGCCAACAACATGAATAACCTGAACGTAATTATTGCTGATGACCATCCTATCGTACTGTTTGGCATCCGGAAGTCACTTGAGCAAATTGAATGGGTGAATGTCGTTGGGGAGTTCGAAGACTCAACCGCACTGATCAACAATCTGTCCAAGCTGGACGCCAACGTGCTGATCACCGATCTGTCGATGCCGGGTGACAAGTATGGCGACGGCATCACGCTGATTAAATACATCAAGCGCCACTATCCGCAGTTGTCGATCATCGTGCTGACCATGAACAACAACCCGGCGATCCTGAGCGCGGTATTGGATCTGGATATCGAAGGCATCGTGCTGAAACAAGGCGCGCCGACCGATCTGCCGAAGGCGCTGGCCGCCCTGCAAAAAGGCAAGAAGTTCACGCCGGAAAGCGTCTCCAAACTGCTGGAGAAGATCAGCGCCAGCGGCTATGGCGACAAACGCCTGTCGCCGAAAGAGAGCGAAGTGCTGCGTCTGTTCGCCGAAGGTTTCCTGGTGACCGAAATCGCCAAGAAACTCAACCGCAGCATCAAAACCATCAGCAGCCAGAAGAAATCGGCGATGATGAAGCTGGGCGTCGAAAACGACATCGCCCTGCTCAACTACCTCTCGTCCGTCAGCATGACGCCGTTGGACAAAGACTAAAGCCCGCCTCACGGCAGGTTAACGCCAAACAGGCACGGCATCCGCCGTGCCTGTTTGCTTTTCAGACCTCGCTGCGGTTGTAGCGTACCCGTTGGCTGTAATATGCCAGCGTCTGCTCCAGCGTCTCCAGCGTGACCGGCTTCGACAGGCAATTATCCATGCCCGCCTCGAGGCAGCGCTGTTTCTCTTCCGCCAACGCGTTCGCCGTCACGCCAATCACCGGCGCACTGAACTGCATCTGCC
The DNA here is from genome assembly GCF_900215445.1 of Serratia sp. JKS296. Taxonomy (NCBI): domain Bacteria; kingdom Pseudomonadati; phylum Pseudomonadota; class Gammaproteobacteria; order Enterobacterales; family Yersiniaceae; genus Serratia; species Serratia sp. JKS296. The sequence goes on along the minus strand of NZ_OCMX01000001.1, from coordinate 1,524,086 downwards.
GCAGGGTCTGCGTCAGACGATAGCCGTCCATGTTCGGCATATTGACGTCGGTCAGCACAATATCGACGTGGTGCTGTTTCAGCACGCCGAGCGCGTCGACGCCATCATTGGCGGTCACCACCTGATACCCCAGCGACCCCAGCTGATCGGAAAGCAGACGACGGTTGATCGGATGATCGTCAACCACCAGCAGATAAATATCGCCGTTGTCCGCCGCACTGGCCTTGGCGGGCACCGGCAGTTGCACCAGCGCCTCTGCCGCGCCGTTGCCGACGCCGAACAACCGGTTGATTAAGGTCAGCGTTTCACGCGGCGTAGAGGTGCTGTGCATCCAATAGCCCGGCCGGGTTTCCTGCGATGGACCGATATGTTCGGTGGAGAATTGGATCTGAGCCAGCAGCGGCGTGTTCATCATCAGCGGGTAATCGCTGAGCATCACCTCGCCGGCGGCGGTATCCTGCCCGTCATAGCGCTGGATATCGGCGCCGTAGCCGCCCAGAATCGCCATCAGGTAACTTTCCAGGCGCTGATTGCGGATATCCAGCCACAGCCGCCGGCCCTGCCAGGTATCGCTGGCCTGCGGGATCGGGAACTGGGCGTTAAACAATGGAATGCGAATGCTGAACAAGCTGCCCAGCCCCGGTTCGGACTCGACGGAGACGTCGCCGTCCATCAGGTTGACCAACTTCTCGCAGATCGCCAGCCCCAAGCCGGTTCCCTGGAAGTGGCACTGCACGCCGGTCCCCACCTGGAAGAACGGATCGAACAGGCGCGAGATTTCCTTCTCCGGGATGCCGACGCCGGTATCGCGCACGCTGAACTCTAGGTAGCTGCCGCGGGTGCAGACCTGCAGCACGATACAGCCGGTATCGGTGAACTTGATGGCGTTGTTCACCAGGTTGGAGAGCACCTGCTGCAGCCGCACCGGATCGCCGAAAATGCGCTCCGGCACGTTCTGTTCGATAAAGCAGTACAGCCCCAGACGTTTCTTCACCACCAGCGGCAAATAGTTGCCGGCGATATGGGTGATCACCTCCAGGCAGGAGAACTCGCGCGGTTCGATCTTCAGCTGTTCGGACTCGATTTTGGAGAAATCGAGAATATCGCTGATGATTTTCAGCAGCAGGCCGGAAGAGTTATTCATCGCGTTGACCAGCCGATCGACCCCTTGCGGCAGCGCCTTGGTCTGCAGCAAATCGAGGTTGCCGATAATGCCGTACAGCGGCGTGCGCAACTCATGGCTGACGGTGGCCAGGAACATCGATTTGGACTGGCTGGCCTGCTCCGCTGCCGCCGCCATCTCCTGCAGCGACTCTTCCATCTTCACGCGCGCGCTGACGTCCACCAGCACGCAGATCGCCACCTCTTCGTTGCGGTAGCGCGAGTGGACAAAGCTGATCTGCAGGTTGTTGTTGTTGCTGGTCATCACATCGACGAAATTCGCCTGCTGTTCGCAAATGATGCGCGTAATACGATCGCGATCTTCGTGGGTCAACAGGTTGATGTAGTTATGCGCCAGTTCGTTACTCAGGATATTGGTGCCGTCGCTGATACGCAGGATGCAGATGCCCACCGGCGCCGAGGCGACAATCTTGCGGTTGAACTGCTCGTGTTCTTCCAGACGGAAGGCGTTCTCCTCAGCCGGCAAGAACATCTTGCGCTCAAACAGCCAGGCCAGCGTGAACAGCACGATAGCCGATAACAGGTTCAGCAACAGCGCGTTGAGGATCAGCATCTTGAAGCGTTCCACCACGCTTTTCACCGGCAGCGCATAAACGATGCTCAGCGATGAAGGCGGCAACGCTTTCTTCAGGATCAGGTCGCGGTAATTGTCGACATAACCGAAGTAAGCATGCTCTTCGGGGTAGCTGTTGAGCGCAGCGGCATAGCGATCGCCGTCCGCCAGACGCAGCACCGGCTCGTTGTTCTCATCCAACAGCGTGACGCCGATCGGCAGGCTGCCGGCGGTGACGAAATCTTCCAGCCGGACGGTTTGCTCGATGCCCAGCAGCGCCTCCAGCTTATTACCGATATAGAGAGGGGTCAGCACATACAGATAACCGATGTCGGGCCGCTGCGCGCTGGGGCTGATCCAATACAGGTTGTTGTCTTTGTCCAGATTCTTGGCGTTGCGGTATTTCAGAATGCGCTCATGCAGGGACTTCAGCACGTTTTCCCGATTGGCGCTCGCGTTGCCGCCGCCGAATTCCGCCATACACAGGCTGTCGCCGCCGATGAAGAACACCCGGTTAAGATCGTAGGCCGCCACGAAGTTTTCTTTCCAATACTGGATCAGGCCGCTCAGCGAATCGAGCGAACTGCGGTAGGTGGTGCTCAGCGTGCAGTTGGACTCCGGGTACAGCGGAAAGAATTGCGGCGGGCTGCCTTTGCCGGGAAACACGCCGCTGAACATGTCCAGGCTGCTGACCGAACCGTTGAGGCGATTCTCCGCCATATACTTGATGTCGCGGATGATGTCGGCGGAATGGCGGATGTAGCCCTGCGCCTGATCGAAGTTGAGGTTGTACTCCTGCCGGATGTCAGATTCTTTCTGATGCAGGATATTCAGAATATAAAAGGTGGTGAGCAGCGCCCCCAACGACCACAGCAAAATCGCCAGCACCCGGAACAAGTAGCGGGATATTTTCAGCGTAGTTCGAAAAGAGGCTAAGTATTTCAATCGGATACCATACGAAAGTCAGTGACGGCGCGCGTTGTCGCCGGCGCGGCGGCCGGCGGCTCGGTGCGCCAATTAAACCATATAACTGAAAAAGGGCCTAGCATCGCTGCCAGGCCCTTTTGTCTCAGTGCATTACGGCGTCGGCATGCCGACGCCCTCACCTTGCTTAAACGTTGTCGTCGTCCACCGGCTCAGCCGCGTCGTCGCCATCGTCCAGCGGCGTGGTGTCTTCTTCCACCGCTTCCGCGCCCGGTTCCAGGCTGTCCAGCTCTTCGTCTTCCACCGGTTCGGCCACCCGCTGCAGACCGACGACATTTTCGTCTTCCGCCGTGCGGATCAGCGTCACGCCCTGGGTGTTACGACCGACCACGCTGACTTCCGAAACGCGGGTACGCACCAGCGTGCCGGCATCGGTGATCATCATGATCTGGTCGCTGGTTTCCACCTGCACCGCGCCGACCACCTGGCCGTTACGCTCGCTCACCTTGATGGAGATAACCCCCTGGGTGGCGCGTGACTTGGTCGGGTACTCGGTGACTGCAGTACGTTTACCGAAGCCGTTTTGCGTGACGGTCAGGATGTCGCCCTCGCCGCGCGGCACGATCAGTGAGATCACGCTATCGCCTTCGCCGAGGTTGATGCCGCGCACGCCGGTCGCGGTACGGCCCATCGAACGCACCTGCGTTTCCGGGAAGCGCACGACTTTACCGTTAGCGGAGAACAGCATCACTTCGTTGCTGCCGTCGGTCAGATCGACGCCGATCAGTTCATCGCCCTCGTTGAGGTTGACGGCGATGATGCCGGCGCTGCGTGGGCGGCTGAACTCGGTCAGCGCGGTTTTCTTCACGGTACCGCTGGCGGTGGCCATGAACACGTGGCGCCCTTCTTCATACTCGCGCACCGGCAGAATGGCGGTGATACGCTCGTCGGCTTCCAGCGGCAGCAGGTTGACGATTGGGCGGCCGCGCGCGCCGCGGCTGGCTTCAGGCAGTTGGTACACCTTCATCCAGTACAGGCGGCCACGGCTGGAGAAGCACAGGATCGTATCGTGGGTGTTGGCCACCAGCAGGCGATCGATAAAGTCTTCTTCTTTAATACGCGCGGCGGACTTGCCTTTGCCGCCGCGGCGCTGCGCTTCATAGTCGGACAGCGGCTGATACTTCACATAGCCCTGGTGAGACAGGGTCACCACCACGTCTTCCTGGTTGATCAGGTCTTCGATGTTGATGTCGGAAGTATTGGCGGTGATCTCGGTGCGGCGGCCGTCGTTGTACAGCTCTTTGACCGCCACCAGCTCTTCGCGGATCACTTCCATCAGGCGCTCTGGGCTTTCCAGAATAAAGATCAGCTCGGCGATAAAGTTGAGCAGCTCTTTATATTCGTCCAGCAGCTTCTCGTGCTCCAGGCCGGTCAGTTTCTGCAGGCGCAGATCCAGAATCGCCTGAGCCTGCTGCTCGGTCAGGTAGTATTTGCCGTCGCGGATGCCGAACTCCGGCTCCAGCCACTCAGGGCGAGCGGCGTCGTCACCGGCGCGTTCCAGCATGGCGCTGACGTTGCCCAGATCCCACGGCTGCGCCACCAGCGCGACTTTCGCTTCCGCCGGGGTCGGCGCACGGCGAATCAGCTCGATGATCGGGTCGATGTTGGCCAACGCGATAGCCAGCGCTTCCAGAATATGGGCGCGGTCGCGGGCCTTGCGCAGTTCAAAGATGGTGCGGCGGGTGACCACTTCGCGGCGGTGGCGCACGAAGGCTTCGAGGATGTCTTTCAGGTTCAGCAGTTTAGGCTGCCCCTGATGCAGCGCGACCATGTTGATGCCGAAGGTGACCTGCAGTTGCGTCAGCGCATACAGGTTGTTCAGCACCACTTCGCCGACCGCGTCACGTTTGACTTCGATCACGATGCGCATGCCGTCTTTATCGGACTCGTCGCGTAGTGCGCTGATGCCTTCCACGCGTTTTTCTTTCACCAGTTCGGCGATCTTTTCGATCAGACGCGCCTTGTTCACCTGATACGGGATCTCGTGAACGATGATGGTTTCGCGCCCGGTCTTGGCGTCGGCTTCCACTTCCGCGCGCGCGCGCAGGTAGACTTTGCCGCGCCCGGTGCGGTAGGCCTCTTCAATGCCGCGGCGACCGTTGATGATCGCCGCCGTCGGGAAGTCCGGCCCCGGGATGTGTTCCATCAGCCCTTCGATGCTGATGTTTTCATCGTCGATATAGGCCAGGCAGCCGTTGACGACTTCCGCCAGGTTGTGCGGCGGAATATTGGTAGCCATGCCCACGGCGATGCCCGACGAGCCGTTGACCAGCAGGTTCGGGATCTTGGTCGGCATGACGGCCGGGATCTGCTCGGTGCCATCATAGTTAGGCACGAAGTCGACGGTTTCTTTTTCCAGATCCGCCAACAGTTCGTGAGCAATCTTGGACATGCGCACTTCGGTATAACGCATCGCCGCCGCGGAGTCGCCGTCGACGGAGCCGAAGTTACCCTGACCGTCCACCAGCATGTAGCGCAGTGAAAACGGCTGAGCCATACGCACGATAGTGTCGTAAACCGCGCTGTCACCGTGCGGGTGATATTTACCGATCACGTCCCCGACGACACGGGCCGATTTCTTGTATGGTTTATTCCAGTCGTTACCCAATACGCTCATCGCGTACAGAACGCGGCGGTGAACCGGCTTCAGTCCATCACGAACATCTGGCAGGGCACGTCCGACAATAACGGACATCGCATAGTCCAGATACGAGTTTTTCAACTCGTCTTCGATGTTTACCGGTGTGATTTCTCTGGCAAGGTCGCTCATGGAGCTGCTATCCCTCTACTAATGATTCATCTGCCCGCTGCCATAGTGGCAAAGGTGTAAAACTATATCACAAAGCACGCTTTACGGGAAAATAACCGCCGCTGTTTCACGGAAATTGTGCAGATAAGTGCGCTAAAAACGCATCGGCACAGACGATGCCGCGCCGGAACATGTATAATCCGCGCAACGAGAACAAGGAGCCAGACAAGCCCATGAACGCAGAATCATCCAGCCGAGTGCAAAACGTTGACCACCAGGAAATCGCCAAGTTCGAGGCCGTCGCCTCCCGCTGGTGGGATCTGGAAGGCGAGTTCAAACCGCTGCACCGCATCAACCCGCTGCGCCTGAACTACATCATGCAGCGCGCCGGCGGCATTTTTGATAAGCAGGTGCTCGACGTGGGCTGCGGCGGCGGCATTCTGGCGGAGAGCATGGCGCGCGAAGGCGCCAAGGTAACCGGGCTGGACATGGGCGCGGAGCCGCTGCAGGTCGCCCGGCTGCACGCCCTGGAAAGCGGCATGGACGTCACCTATGTACAGGAGACAGTGGAAAGCCACGCTCAGGCCAACCCGCAGCGCTACGACGTGGTCACCTGCATGGAGATGCTGGAGCACGTGCCGGATCCGGCCTCGGTGGTACGCGCCTGCGCCCAACTGGTGAAACCGGGCGGCCACGTGTTCTTCTCCACCATCAACCGCAACACCAAAGCCTGGCTGATGGCGGTGATCGGCGCGGAGTACGTGCTGAAGATGGTGCCGCAGGGCACCCACGATCATAAGAAGTTCATTCGCCCTTCCGAACTGATCGGCTGGGTCGACGGCACGCCGCTGCGCGAAAAACACATGATCGGCCTGCATTACAACCCGATCACCGATCATTTCAAGCTTGGGCGCAACGTTGACGTGAACTACATGGTGCACACCCAGCACGAAGGTTAAACGCGGTAAACCGCGCCGGCCCTGCATTACCGGGGGGCGGCGCCATTGACGTATTCGGAAAAATACCTAATTTTCGCGACTTCGATCAAAATAGCGGTTGTAAACAGTTTTTTAGAATATTAAATCAGATCAATATGCCGTTTTTTTCTAACGTTTAATAAAGCGCCAAACGATCGGTTTTTTCAGTTTTTAAGGAAAATCTGATCTCGCTTATTGACAAGCTTGTCGCGCCAGTCACGGCGCGCACTGCGAAAGGCAAGTGACATTTCACCCCCAAGTTATCCACAAATTAGGCGGGTTTTGTTCACTTGCAAACGCCGTTTTTTCTCACTATCTTGTTACCTCACCGACATACAACCCCTATATATAGTGTTTACATACTGAGCAGAGCGACTACACTTCTGCTTAGGGGCACCATACGGACAGGTAAAACACCACATGAACCAAAGTCTGCTTGTAACTAAACGCGATGGCCGTAAAGAGCGCATCAACCTCGACAAAATCCACCGGGTCATCGATTGGGCCGCAGAAGGATTACACAACGTCTCGGTTTCTCAAGTAGAGTTGCGTTCCCACATTCAGTTTTATGACGGCATCAAAACCGCCGATATTCACGAAACCATCATCAAAGCCGCTGCCGATCTGATCTCCCGCGATGCGCCGGACTATCAGTACCTGGCCGCTCGCCTGGCGATCTTCCACCTGCGCAAAAAGGCTTACGGCCAGTTCGAACCGCCGAAGCTGCACGCTCACGTGACGCGCATGGTCGAGATGGGCAAATACGATAAACATCTGCTGGAAGACTACAGCGCTGAAGAGTTCGAGCAGATGGACTCCTTTATCGATCACTGGCGCGACATGAACTTCTCTTATGCCGCCGTCAAGCAGCTGGAAGGCAAGTATCTGGTGCAGAACCGCGTCAGCGGCGAGATCTACGAAAGCGCCCAGTTCCTGTACATGCTGGTGTCCGCTTGCCTGTTCTCCAACTACCCGCGTGAAACTCGTCTGGACTACGTCAAACGTTTCTACGACGCGATTTCCACCTTCAAGATTTCGCTGCCAACGCCGATCATGTCCGGCGTGCGCACCCCAACCCGTCAGTTCAGCTCCTGCGTGCTGATCGAGTGCGGCGACAGCCTGGACTCCATCAACGCCACCTCCAGCGCCATTGTGAAATACGTTTCGCAACGCGCCGGCATCGGCATCAACGCCGGCCGCATTCGCGCGCTGGGCAGCCCGATCCGTGGCGGGGAAGCTTTCCATACCGGTTGCATTCCGTTCTACAAACACTTCCAGACCGCCGTCAAATCCTGCTCGCAGGGCGGCGTGCGCGGTGGCGCGGCAACGCTGTTCTACCCGATGTGGCACCTGGAAGTGGAAAGCCTGCTGGTGCTGAAAAACAACCGCGGCGTTGAAGGCAACCGCGTGCGCCACATGGACTACGGCGTGCAGCTGAACCGCCTGATGTACCAGCGTCTGATCAAGGGCGAAGACATCACCCTGTTCAGCCCGTCCGACGTGCCGGGGCTGTATGACGCATTCTTCGCCGATCAGGACGAATTCGAACGTCTGTACACCCAGTACGAGAAAGACGACAGCATTCGCCAGAAGCGCGTGAAAGCGGTTGAGCTGTTCTCGCTGATGATGCAAGAGCGCGCCTCTACCGGCCGCATCTACATCCAGAACGTCGACCACTGCAACACCCACAGCCCGTTCGATCCGCAGATCGCGCCGGTGCGTCAGTCCAACCTGTGCCTGGAAATCGCCCTGCCGACCAAGCCGCTGGAAGACGTCAACGACGAGAATGGCGAAATTGCGCTGTGCACCCTGTCCGCCTTCAACCTGGGCGCGATCGACAGCCTGGACGATCTGGAAGAGCTGGCGACCCTGGCGGTGCGTTCACTCGACGCCCTGCTGGATTATCAGGATTATCCGATCAAGGCCGCGCACCGTGGCGCGATGGGTCGTCGCACCCTGGGCATTGGCGTGATCAACTTCGCCTATTACCTGGCGAAAAACGGCGTGCGCTACTCCGACGGCAGCGCCAACAACCTGACCCACAAAACGTTCGAGGCCATTCAGTACTACCTGCTGAAAGCCTCCAACCGCCTGGCTCAGGAACAAGGCGCTTGCCCGTGGTTCAACGAAACCACCTATTCGCAGGGCATCCTGCCGATCGACACCTACAAGAAAGACCTGGATGCGATCTGCAACGAGCCGCTGCACTACGACTGGGAAACCCTGCGCAAAGAGATCCAGGAAACCGGTCTGCGCAACTCGACGCTGTCCGCCCTGATGCCGTCGGAAACCTCTTCGCAGATTTCCAACGCCACCAACGGCATCGAGCCGCCGCGCGGCCACATCAGCATCAAGGCGTCGAAAGACGGCATCCTGCGCCAGGTGGTGCCGGAGTATGAGCGTCTGAAAGACAACTACGAGCTGCTGTGGGAAATGCCGAGCAACGACGGCTATCTGCAGCTGGTGGGGCTGATGCAGAAATTCATCGACCAGTCGATTTCGGCCAACACCAACTACGATCCTACCCGCTTCCCGGGCGGCAAGGTGCCGATGAAGCAGTTGTTGAAAGACCTGCTCACCACCTACAAGTTCGGCGTGAAAACGCTGTACTACCAAAACACCCGCGACGGCGCGGAAGACGCCCAGGAAGATTTGCAGCCTGCCAAGGCCGGCGATGACGACTGCGAAAGCGGCGCCTGCAAGATCTAAAGTTTGACCTAGCGGGCCGGAGTTTTCCGGCCCCTTCATTTAGCCACGTTACGATGGATTCAGGCTTATGGCTTACACCACTTTTTCTCAGACCAAAAACGACCAGCTGCAAGAGCCGATGTTCTTCGGCCAGTCGGTAAACGTTGCGCGTTTCGACCAGCAAAAGCATGAAATCTTCGAAAAGCTGATCGAAAAACAGCTCTCCTTCTTCTGGCGCCCGGAAGAGGTTGACGTTTCCCGCGATCGCATCGATTATCAGGCGCTGCCGGAGCACGAGAAGCACATCTTCATCAGCAACCTGAAGTATCAGACGCTGCTGGACTCCATCCAGGGCCGCAGCCCGAACGTCGCCCTGCTGCCGCTGATCTCGATCCCTGAGCTGGAAACCTGGGTGGAAACCTGGTCGTTCTCCGAGACCATCCACTCCCGTTCCTACACCCACATCATCCGCAACATCGTCAACGATCCGGCGCTGGTGTTCGACGACATCGTCACCAACGAAGAGATCAAGAAGCGCGCGAAAGACATTTCCGGCTACTACGACGATCTGATCGAGATGACCAGCTACTATCACCTGCTGGGTGAAGGCACCCACCAGGTGAACGGTAAAACCGTCACCGTCAATCTGCGTGCGCTGAAGAAGCAGCTGTACCTGTGCCTGATGAGCGTGAACGCGCTGGAAGCGATCCGTTTCTACGTCAGCTTTGCCTGCTCCTTCGCGTTCGCCGAGCGCGAATTGATGGAAGGCAACGCCAAGATCATCAAGCTGATCGCTCGCGACGAAGCGCTGCACCTGACCGGCACCCAGCACATGCTGAACCTGATGCGTTCCGGCGCCGACGATCCTGAAATGGCGGAGATCGCCGAAGAGTGCCAGCAAGAGTGCTACGATCTGTTCGTGCTGGCCGCCCAGCAGGAGAAAGAGTGGGCGGAATACCTGTTCCGCGACGGCTCGATGATTGGCCTGAACAAAGACATCCTGTGCCAGTATGTGGAATACATCACCAATATCCGCATGCAGGCGGTCGGCCTCGGTCTGCCGTTCGAAACCCGCTCCAACCCGATCCCGTGGATCAACGCCTGGCTGGTGTCCGACAACGTGCAGGTAGCGCCGCAGGAAGTGGAAGTGAGCTCCTACCTGGTTGGCCAGATCGACTCGGAGATCAACGCCGACGACCTGAGCGACTTCGAACTGTAAGCGATGACGACGCCAACCGTGACGCTGCGCGCCGCCGGCACGCAGCTCTCTTGCCCTAACAGTGAAAACTGCCTGCTCGACGTGCTGGAACTGCACGACGTGCAGGTGGAGTACCAATGCCGCTCCGGCTATTGCGGCGCCTGCCGCCTGAAGCTGGTGAAAGGCGAAGTGGCCTACCGCCAACAGCCGCTGGCGTTTATCAACGCCGGCGAAATCCTGCCCTGCTGCTGCATGCCGCTGACGGATATCGAGCTGGAAATGTAAAGTCGGGTGCCGGAAACCGCGCCTGAAGACCAGAAGGCGGGGTTGCCCCCGCCCTAGGATTACCGCTTCACCTCACACGCCAACCTGATCAGGATAGTGATATTTTCCTGGTAGATTTTCAGCTCGCACAGCGAGTCTCTTATCATCCAGATAAATAACAAAACCGTAATACATACAACGGTTAGCGAGTGAAACACATGCCTTAAGCGCATGCTTGCCTCCTTGCTGTGAAGGGGCTACCATAACGGTGTCTAGGCGTTAGGGCAGCCCCATTCTGATTTGAGAGTCAGTCTGGGGCTTTCATCTATCCGCCTTGTCACACAATGCCCAAGACGAACAGTCTCAAGCACCCGTCAAGAGAGTAACAGCATTCCCTCACCGCGAATATCCCCTATAAGATTATGATTAATCAGGGATATATAACCATCCTCAAAGTATTTCGCTTAGTGCCCCTTTCCCGCCGATGTGTAAAAAAGCACCGCGTTGCGGGCGCGCGTACGGCATATCTCGCAGGGATGGGCGCCCGCCTTGCAAACGGCGTTAGCGTTGGCGGATCCCCTGTCGCTCAGCGTGCGGACGGTGCAGGTTACGGCGGCGATGCCGGAATGGCACAGCGAACGCATCGCCTTTCTCGGCGACGCCGTGCACGCCATGAGCCCGGCGGGTGGGCTCGGCGCCAACACCGCGCTGGTAGACGCCGCCAGCCTGGCGGCGCATCTGGCGCACTCAGACAGCGCCGGGCAGGCACTCAGGAACTACGGTACAGAACTGCAAACGCGAGGCGCGGCCGCAATACGTCTTTCACGCCTGGCGTCCGAACGGCTGATGCAGCGCGATGAGGCCGACAAGACGCGGGAGACTCAGCAACGCCGATGCCCGTCACTCGATAATTTCCACCACTTCCAGCCAGGCGTTTTTACCGCACGCCTGGCTCCCATTCAGCCAGCGGCGCAGCATATCCAACGCCAGCATCGCCACCGACTCCTGACGCAACCGCAGACCGTGGCGCGACGCGCGATAACGCACGGTCTGGCCAATGCCGCCGCGCGGCGTGTGCAGCGCAATGCTCACCTGCTCATCGCGCATGGCGCTGACCGCCAACGCCAACGGCGCGCCGGTCAATTCCGCCAGCGAGCGGGCGCGCGCCAGCGTCGTTTCCAGCGTTTCGATGCAGTGTGCCGGCAGCAGCTCGCCACCCGCCAGCGGCGCCCCTTCGCTCTGCAGCTGCAGATTGATCAAACCGCCACTGAACTGCTCGCTCAACGCCAGCTTCAGCCCTTGCTGATTCAGGCGCTGCGTCAGCGTCGCCGGCAACCCGTCGGTGCCTTCAAAAATGCAGTTGTCCCCCGCCACTTCGCGCACGCGTCGCCAGGCCAGCTCCATTTCCGCACGCCGGCTTTCCGGCCCAGTCAGCTTCAGTTCGATGATCGGGCTGGAGGAACGGTAACCCAACACCACATCCGGCGGCAGCGGCATGCCGTCCAGCTCGGCGGCCAGATCGCTCTCGGAGGTGCCGAAGGTCGTCAGGCGCAGGCACAGCGGCGGCGCTGGCAAGGTGAAGCGCTGGCGCAGACGCGGTACGATCTGCTGCTCGACCATCACTTTGAATTCCGACGGCACGCCGGGGGTGAAGAACATCAGGCATTGGTTCAGCTGCAATGCGAACCCGCAGGCGGTGCCCACAGGGTTATCCAGCATTTCCGCGTTGGCCGGGATCTGCGCCTGCTTGCGATTGGAAGGGGCCATCGGCCGCCCGCGCTCGGCGAAATAGGCTTCCATGCGCGCCAACCAGTCAGCCCGTTCGACCAGCTCTACGCCGCTGGCTTTCGCGGCGGCCAGCGCGCTGAGATCGTCGCTGGTCGGCCCCAGGCCGCCGTTGACGATCAACACATCGGCGATATGGCTGCGTTCCTGCAGGATCTCGATCAACGCAGAGAGGCTGTCCCCGACCGTTTCACGCCCGCTCATCGGCACCCCCTGCTGGAACAGGTAGTCCGCCAGCCAGGCGGCGTTGGTATCAATAATTTGCCCGTGCAGCACCTCATCGCCGGTGCTGAGCATCTCCACCCTTAACATTGATCTCTCCCACATTTTTTGGTCATTCCACTATAGAAGCCCGTAAATAACTTTTCACTAGCCGCCTTCGGATAATTTCAGCCTTGGGTCCGTTTCTCATGTGCCATGCCGGTCGCCGCAATGTAAATATTTATTTACATCACGCGTAACGCCGGTTTGACACAAATTAGGGCTTCCACTATCCTGCCATCCTCATAAATCGTTACCTATAATTTTCAAAATCTTTCGGCTGGTAGAGAAAAAACGTGAAGAATCGCACTCTTGGCAGTGTTTTTATCGTGGCGGGCACCACCATTGGCGCCGGGATGCTGGCGATGCCGCTGGCAGCGGCCGGCGTCGGCTTCGGCGTCACGCTGGCCTTACTGGTCGGGCTGTGGCTGTTGATGTGTTACACCGCGCTGCTGCTGGTGGAGGTTTACCAGCATGAGCAGGCGGATACCGGTCTGGGCACGCTCGCCAAACGTTATCTCGGCGGCGGCGGCCAGTGGCTGACCAGCTTTAGCATGATGTTCCTGATGTACGCCCTCACCGCCGCCTATATCAGCGGCGCCGGCGAACTGCTCGCCACCAGCATCAGCCAATGGACATCGCAGGACTTCCCGGTGTCGCTCGGCGTCCTGCTGTTCACCCTGGTGGCCGGCGGCGTGGTGTGCATCGGCACCCACTCGGTCGACTTGTTCAACCGCATCCTGTTCAGCGCCAAAGTGGTATTTCTGGTGGTGATGCTCGGCCTGATGTTGCCGAATATCCACCAAACCAATCTGATGACATTGCCGCTGGAGCAAGGCCTGGCGCTGTCGGCCATTCCGGTGATCTTCACTTCTTTCGGTTTCCACGGCAGCGTGCCGAGCATTGTCAACTACATGGGCGGCAACATTCGCAAACTGCGCTGGGTATTTATCATCGGCAGCGCCATCCCGCTGATGGCCTATATCTTCTGGCAGCTGGCGACGCTGGGCAGCATCAGCTCCGACACCTTCGTCGGCATTCTGGCGCAGCAGGCCGGGCTGAACGGCCTGTTGCAGGCGGTGCGCGACGCGGTGGCTTCGCCGCACGTTGAACTGGCGGTGCACCTGTTCGCCGATCTGGCGCTGGCGACCTCGTTCCTCGGCGTGGCGCTCGGGCTGTTCGATTTCCTGGCCGACCTGTTCAAGCGGCAAGATAACGTGCGCGGCCGCCTGCAAACCGGCGCCATCACCTTCCTGCCGCCGCTGGCCTTCGCGCTGTTCTACCCGCGCGGCTTCGTGCTGGCGCTGGGATTCGCCGCCATCGCCTTGTCGGTGTTGGCGCTGCTGTTGCCTTCACTGCTGGTGTGGAAAACCCGCCAAAAGCATCAGGCGCAGTATCGCGTCTGGGGCGGTACGCCGGCGCTGGCGTTGGTGTTTGTCTGCGGGGTGACGGTGATCGCCATCCAACTGGGCATCGCCAGCGGCATGCTGCCGGCGGTCGGGTAAGCGACGAAAGACAAGAAATGATAAAGAGAAAGGGGCCGCAATGGCCCCTTTTTGCTGAGCGTCAGAAGCTCAGGCCCACGCCGACATAAGGGCCATCGGCCAGCGTATTGTCGCGACGCCCGTCTTTGCCTTCCATTTGCATGTAACGGTAGCCCACGTCCACGCTCAGCGGACGGAACTTCCAGCGCAGGCCGCCGCTGGCTTCGTTATAGGCCTTCACGCCGCTGGTGAAAGACTCAGGGGCAAAGTACCCTTCGCCGTGCAGGCTGAAGTAACGGTTAATTTCCCACTCCAGGCCGCCGCCCAGCGCCACCGCCCCGCCGCTCTTCCCGTCTTTCGGGCTGAGGTACAGCGCTTTGGCGCCCACGGTCGCCGTCAACGGCCCCAGCGGCACGCCGAAGTTCAACCCCAGGCTGCCGACGTTGCCGTCGTGGTCGCTGCGCGCCCAGTTGCCGGTCAGGCCAAGACCTGAAGAGCCGGTGCTCATGCCGACGCCCAGGTTGGTGTAGTGTTGCCCGGCTTCGCCCGACACGCTGATGGCGTTCGCCGCGCCGGTCACCAACAGCAATCCTGCCGCGCACGCGACCCAAGTCTTTTTCATCATCTTTCCCTCTGGTTTGTCATCCGTACCGAATGATCGAATCAACGCATAATAATAACGTCACGAGTCTATACCAAAGCGCAATGAGTATTTAAGGGATAAAAGCGAAAAAATTCTTCAATAATCAAATAAATGTAAAAATTTGCAAACAAAAATCCATATTCGTCAAGGCGATGCCAACGATAACCGAGACCTATTTGCCGTCGCTCGGCAATAGGGCTACAACTAGTAGTGGCTTTGACCAAGGTCAGGGGAAGAAGCCCCGCCAAAGGACTATGCTGATGAACGCTTAAACCGCCCGAGTCTTTACTTAACTGCACTACGATAAGGAGCAAGTGATGAGCAAGAAAGGACTGACCACCGCAGCCGGCGCCCCGGTTGTCGATAACAATAACGTGATCACCGCGGGCAAACGCGGCCCGATGCTGTTGCAGGACGTGTGGTTCCTGGAAAAACTGGCCCACTTCGACCGTGAAGTCATCCCCGAGCGTCGCATGCACGCCAAGGGATCCGGCGCCTACGGCACCTTTACCGTCACCCACGACATCACCCGCTACACCCGCGCCAAGATCTTCTCCGAAATCGGTAAGCAGACCGACATGTTTATCCGCTTCTCCACCGTCGCCGGTGAACGCGGCGCCGCCGACGCCGAACGCGACATTCGCGGCTTCGCCATGAAGTTCTATACCGAAGAAGGCAACTGGGATCTGGTGGGTAACGATACGCCGGTGTTCTATCTGCGCGATCCGCTGAAATTCCCCGATCTCAACCACGTGGTGAAACGCGATCCGCATACCAACCTGCGCAATCCGGTCTACAAGTGGGACTTCTTCTCCCACCTGCCGGAATCACTGCACCAGCTGACCATCGACTTCAGCGATCGCGGCATTCCCAAGTCCTACCGCCACATGCACGGCTTCGGCAGCCACACCTTCAGCTTTATCAATGCCGCCAACGAACGTTTCTGGGTGAAATTCCACTTCCGCTGCGAACAGGGCATTGAAAACCTGATGGATGAAGAGGCGGAAGCGATCATCGCCAAGGATCGCGAAAGCTCACAGCGCGATTTGTTCGAGGCGATCAAACGCGGCGACTTCCCGCGCTGGAAGCTGCAAATTCAGATCATGCCGGAACACGAAGCCTCTCAGACGCCATATAACCCATTCGATCTGACCAAGGTATGGCCGCACGGCGACTACCCGCTGATCGACGTCGGTTATTTCGAGTTGAACCGCAATCCCGACAACTACTTCTCCGAAGTCGAACAAGTGGCGATGAACCCCGCCAACGTGGTGCCGGGCATCAGTTTCTCGCCGGATAAAATGCTGCAGGGCCGTCTGTTCTCCTATGGCGATGCGCACCGCTACCGCCTGGGCGTCAACCATCACCAGATCCCGGTGAACGGCGCCAAATGCCCGTTCCACAACTATCATCGCGACGGTGCGATGCGCGTGGACGGCAACAGCGGCAACGGCGCCACCTACGAACCGAACAGCTTCGGCCTGTTCCAGGAGCAGCCGGACTTCAGCGAGCCGCCGCTGAGCATTGAGGGCGCGGCCGATCACTGGAACCATCGTGAAGACGACGATTACTACAGCCAGCCGCGCGCGCTGTTCAACCTGCTGAGCGCCGAAGAGCACCAGCGCATGTTCACCCGCATCGCCGGCGAACTGTCGCAGGTGCCGGAACAGATCCAGCGCCGTCAGGTCGAGCTGTTCACCAAGGTGCATCCGGACTACGGCGCCGGCGTCGCCAAGGCGTTGGGGCTGAAATAACCCTCTGTTGCCATCTACTCAGCCGCCCTTTCGGGCGGCTTTTTTTATGCCGGACGCAGGCTCTCCGCCACCCACTGCTGCAACTGGCGGCGCGAAATCTTGATGCCGCCGTTTTTCAGCTCGTCAGGCAACGGGAGCAACGCCGCCGGGCGTTGGAAATTGGCCAGCTGGTCCTGCGACCAGGCGAGCAGCGTCGCCAGCGACAGCGACGGATCGCCGTCGATCACCGCCACCGGCCGCTGGCCGAACTCGGCGTCCGCCATCGGCACCACAAACGCCTGCGTGATCTGCGGGTGCGCCGCCAGCACGCGTTCGATATCCTCGGGCTGCACCCCTTCGCCGCCGCTGAAAAACAGGTTGTCCAGCCGGCCGAGAATGCGCAGTTCTCCCTCAGCCATCACGCCGCGATCGCGGGTCGCGAACCAGCCCTGTTCATCGGCCAACGGCTGCAGATGGCCATGACGCCAGTAGCCGAGCGCCAGGCTGTCGGCGCGGATCCAGACCTCTTCGCCCACCAGTTTTACTTCGCGGCCGCCGAGCGGCAGGCCGACGCCCGGCCGCGCATCGGCGCGCTTGGCGCACACCGTGGAGGCCAGTTCGGTCAGCCCGTAGCCGCACCAGCAGCGGATCCCCGCCGCCTCCGCCCGTTCGGTCAGCTCCACCGGGATCATCGCGCCGCCGAGCAGCACCGCTTTCAACATCATGCCCGTCAGGGGTTGCGCCAGCAGCCGCCAGAGCTGCGTCGGCACCAGCGAAGCATGCGTGCATCCCGCCAATGCCTCCGCCAGCGGGTGCATCTCGCGCACCGCCAATCGGGCGCCCGCCGCCAACCAGCGCCAGACGATGCCCTGGCCGGAGACGTGAAACATCGGCAGTGACAACAGCCAGCAATCCTCACGTTGAAAATCCATCAACCGCAACACCCCGGCGGCGCTGGCCAGATGATTGGCGTAGCTGTGCGCCGCCGCTTTCGGCATGCCGCTGGAACCCGAGGTCAGCGTCAGCGTCGCCAGACGCTGCGCATCCCACGTCGGCAGGTCTGGCCAACGCGGCTCGGTCGAGGGCGGCGTCAACCGAATCACCTCTTCCGGCAACGCCGGCAACGAGTCCGGGCCGAAAGCGAAGGCTATATCCAATTCCGGCAACAGCTGCGCCAACAGCGGCGTCGGCAAGGCGGGATTGAGCGGCAACAGGCGCGCGCCGCATTGCAGCAGCGCCAGATAGGCCAACAGCAACGGATAGCTGTTTTTGCCGCACAGCGCCACGCCGCAGCCCGGTTCTACGCCCTGGTGCTGAAAGTCCGCCGCCAGTTCATCCACCTGGCTTTGCAACGCCAGCCAGCTCAGCGGCCGTTCGCCGAGCAACAGCGCCGTCGCCTGCGGCTGAAGGCGCGCCCAGTGCCGCCACGGCCAATCGCTTAACCGCGCCATAGACACTCCAGCGCCGAGACATCCAGCAGCGGCAACGCGCTGCCCGGCCACGGGCGCAGCACCTGCGCCTGCATCAACCCCAGCGTGTCCAGGCCCGGCACGGTGTCCGGCGTCAGCCAATAGGCGATGCGCGCCAGCTGGGTCAACCCCAGGCTGGACTCGATGCTGGAACTGATCACCGCCGTCAGCCCCGCCGCGTGCGCCTGCGCCACCAGCGCCTGGCAGCGCGTCAGACTGCCGACCAACGTCGGCTTGATCACGATGGCCGCCACGCCCGGCTCGGCCTGCACCACAAAGTCCGCCTCGCGCACGCTCTCATCCCAGGCGATGGCGATGCCGGTCGCCCGGGCGAAATCGCGCGATTCATCACGGGTCTTGCAGGGCTCTTCCAAAAAGGCGATGCGATCGCGCCACGCCGGGTTGACGTATTTGGCGAAGCCGTCGGCTTTGGCGCGGGTCCAACTGCGGTTGGCATCCAGCCGCAGCCGCAGATCCGGCAGCGCCTCCAGCAGCACGTTGACGATCATGCCGTCGCGCACCGCCTCATACAGCCCTACTTTCACCTTGGCGACTTTCTCGCCCGGCAAAGCGCTCAATGTCTCGAACAGCTCGTCCGGATCGCCGGTACACAGCGGCGCCTTGCGGAAATCCGCCTGCATCGGCAAGCGCTGCTCCAGCTCGGCCTGTGCACAGCTGAGCCCAAAGGCCACCGAGGGCAGCGCGCTGTCATCCGGTTCGTTGCCCGCCAACCAGGCCTGCAGCCAGCCCAACGCGGCCTGTTCGGCCTGCGCCAACGTTTCCCGACTGAATTCCGGCAGCGGCGCGATCTCGCCCCACCCCTCACGCTCGCCCTGGCACAGTTGCACCACCCATCCGTCACGCGTTTTCAACCGCTGATTGCGCAGCACCACGCCCGCCTCCATCGGCAGGCTGTAACGGTATAGCGCCGCGCTGCGGTTTGCTCCGCTCATTACGGGTTACGCTTGAATTTGCTGAAGTCCGGTTGGCGCTTCTCGTTGAACGCGTTGCGCCCTTCCTGCCCTTCGTCGGTCATGTAGAACAACATGGTGGCGTTGCCCGCCAGCTCCTGCAAACCGGCCTGGCCGTCGCAGTCGGCATTCAGCGCCGCCTTCAGGCAGCGCAGCGCCATCGGGCTGTTCTGCAGCATTTCGCGGCACCAGCGCACCGTCTCTTTTTCCAGATCGGCCAGCGGCACCACGGTATTGACCAGGCCCATGTCCAGCGCGGCGGCGGCGTCGTACTGACGGCACAGGAACCAGATTTCGCGCGCCTTCTTCTGGCCGACGATGCGCGCCATGTAAGACGCCCCCCAGCCGCCGTCAAACGAGCCCACTTTCGGGCCGGTCTGGCCGAAGATGGCGTTATCCGCCGCGATGGTCAGATCGCACATCATGTGCAGCACGTGGCCGCCGCCGATCGAATAGCCGGCCACCATCGCCACCACCGGTTTCGGGCAGGTGCGGATCTGGCGCTGAAAGTCCAGCACGTTGAGATGATGTACGCCGCTGTCGTCGCGATAGCCGCCGTAGTCGCCGCGCACTTTCTGGTCGCCGCCGGAGCAGAAGGCCCTATCGCCGGCGCCGGTCAGAATAATGACGCCGATGCCGTCGTCGTAACGGGCGTTGGCCAGCGCGTCGATCATCTCTTTGACCGTTTGCGGACGAAACGCGTTGCGCACCTGCGGCCGGTTGATGGTGATTTTAGCGATGCCGTCGGCGGACTTGTGATACAGAATGTCTTCGAAATCGCCGGTGCAATCCTGCCAGGCGATGGCGGCATACAGGTGTTCTTCATTCGGATAAAGCATGTTCGGTTCCTTTAACCAGGGTTAACGAGAAAGGTCTGCAGCTCGGCGACGAAATCCTGCGGATTGGCCAGATGCGCGTTGTGGCCGGCCTGCGGCACGATGCGCAACGGCAACCCGGCGTCGCGCGCCAGCCGTTGAAATTTGGGGTCGTTCTCACCGCACAGCACCCGCAGCGGCACGGTCAGTTGGCGCAGCTGCGGCGTCAGATAGGGCTGCCGCCCGAGCGACGTGGCTTCGAGCATGTCGGCAATCGCCGGGCCGCTGTTGACCGAACGCGCGGCGATCAACGCCTGACGGTGCACATGGCTAAGCTCTTTGAACACCGGCTGCTGATACCAGTCCGCCAGCACCTCGGCGATCGGTTCACTGCGAAAACGCGCCGCCCACAGTGCATCCTGCTCGCAGCGATGGCGGCGCTGTTGTTCGTCCTCCAGCCCCGGATTGCCGCCCTCGACGATCACGCCTTGCAGGCCGGCATGGCGGCCGAGGCAAGCGTGATACATGGCGATGCGCCCGCCGAGCGAATAGCCCACCAGCCAATAACGTTCAATATTGCGCAGCTGCAGCGTAGCGGCGATTTGCGCGCTGATGTCGTCGAAGCCGCGGCAGGTCACCGCCACGGAATCGCCGTGGCCGGGCAGATCGATGGCCAGCGACGGCCATTCCGGGCAGCGCGCGGCGATCACCCGCCATTCGTTGTTGTTGCCGAGCAGGCCATGCAGCCACACCAGCCACGGGCGGCCCGCTTCGCCCTGTTGCAAAATTCGCGTCGCCAGCATCATTGCACCGCCATCTGTTGCACCAGGTATTGCAGGCTTTCGGCCCCTGCGCTCGGTGGCACCTGCAGTTCTATCAGCGTAGCGCCGCCGCGCCGCCAGCCTTGCTCAACCGCCTGTTGCAGCTGGCTCCAGTTTTCCGGCCGCGCGTAGTCAAGCTGGAACATCGCCGCCGCGTGGCTGAACTCGACGTTCTGCGGCATGCAGTAAAAGCGTTGGCGCTCCTCGTCCGGCGTCGGCAACAGCGAGAAAATTTGGCCGCCGTTGTTATTGACGACGATCAGCACCGTCGGCGCCGAACCGTGGCGCAACAACGCCAGCGCATTGAGGTCATACAACGCGGAAAGGTCGCCCACCACCGCCAACGTCGGCCTCGCGGTGGCGCGCTGTACGCCGGCGGCGGTGGAAATCAGACCGTCGATGCCACTGGCGCCGCGGTTGCTGAATACCGGGTAAGCGGCAGGCAGCGTCGTTAACGCGTCGATCAGTCGCACCACCAGGCTGTTGCCGAGAAACAGCTGGCCGTTCTCCGGCAGCAGCTCCGGCAGGCGGTGCGCCAGCTGCGCTTCGCCAAAGTTATCGTGCAGATGCGTGGACGCCGCCGTCAGCGCCTTATCCGCCAAGGCCGCCAGCCCGGCGGCCCACGGCGCGCGCGGTTGCGCCGGATGCTGCGCCAACCACTGCGCCACCCCGGCGCGCAAGCGCCGCCCCCGGTGCTGGGCCGGATCGAGCCGCCCCGGCAGCTCGTCGATAACCCAATACTCTTCCGGCCGGCACTGCGTCTGCCACTGCAGCAGGCGTTTGCCGGTCAAGCTGCCGCCGAACTGCACCACCAGCTGCGCGTCTTGCAACAGGCGCTGCGCCTGCGGATGCGCGAGCCATAAATCGGCGCAGGGCAGCGGTTGCCCGGTCTGCGACAGCACATCGCCGATCAGCGGCCAGCCCAGCGTCTCGGCCCAGTCGGCCAGCCGCGCGCCCTCTTCCGCGCTCATGCGGCCGGCCAGCACCACGCCGCGTTTTTGCCGCCAGAAGAACCAGTCCGGCTGCGGCGACGGCGCCGCACGCGTCTCGCTTTCCTGCAGCCACGGACGATCGCCCTGCCACCAGTCGCCCAGCGCGGCGGACCAATCGGCATACTGACGCTCATCGCCGCCGTACAGCGGTTCGGCGAACGGGCAGTTGATATGCAAAGCGCCATGCTGCAGGCGCGCCATCGCGCTGTCGACGCTGGAGGCCAGCCACGCGGCCGGAATATCCGGCGTCGGACGCGGCAGATCGATCGCCAACGTCGGGTGACTGCTGTAGAGACCGTTTTGACGGATCGCCTGATTGGCGCCGCAGTCGATCAGTTCCGGCGGCCGATCGGCGGTGAGAAACACCAGCCGTTCACCGGTCAGGCCGGCTTCGATCAACGCGGGATAAAGGTTCGCCGCCGCGGTGCCGGACGTGACGATCACCGCCACCGGCTCATGCGCCGCCTTCGCCAGACCGAGCGCCAAATGGCCGAGCCCGCGCTCATCAAAATGGGTATGGCAGATAAACGATCGGTTGGCCGCAGCGGCCAGCGTCAGCGGCGTGGAGCGCGATCCCGGAGCGATACAAACATGCCTCACCCCATGGCGGGCCAGCGCCTCGAGCAGCACAGCCGCCCACCGGCGATTAAAAACACTTGTCGACATAGTTCGCTCACAAGTCAGTTAGCAGAGATCGTCTCCGGCGCAGCCGACGGACGCCGCGCCTGTAGTTACGCTCTGTATTATATGAGGTGTTATTTTCACGGCTTTTGCGCCAGCGCAAAAACGCCGTATATCCCTGAGTGTTTACACCAGATAATTATTTGATTTAGAACAAAAAATAAACAATTAAAACACAAATACTTTACA
The DNA here is from genome assembly GCF_900215445.1 of Serratia sp. JKS296. Lineage (NCBI taxonomy): Bacteria > Pseudomonadati > Pseudomonadota > Gammaproteobacteria > Enterobacterales > Yersiniaceae > Serratia > Serratia sp. JKS296. The sequence continues at coordinate 1,501,647 of NZ_OCMX01000001.1, read as the reverse complement.
CTTGCGGCGACGCCGGCTCAATCCGTCCATACAAAAACAAGGGAAATAGAGGCGCTCCAACGGCGGCTAGCGGGAAGTATAGGCGGGATAAGGGCAAGCGATCGGGGAAACGGCGGGATGAACGACACAGTCTGCAGAAAAGCACGAGGCGGCCTGCGCCGCCCCGATGACATGATTTATTTGCGGGCCAGCAGCAGCCCCAGCACCAGCCCGACGGTGGCGCCGATGCCCACGCCGTGCCAGGGTTTGTCCCGCACGTAGTCGTCGGTGCGGTGCACCGCTTCTTTGGCGCGCGCATAGTAGGATTCGCCCGTGTTCGCCCAGCGCGCCTTGACCTCACTCAGCGCCTGCTCGGCGTGCGACTTGATGTCGATATAGGCCTGATCCGCGCGATCGCCGGTGTATTGCAGTACTTCTTCCAGCGTCTCGGTCAGCATTCTCAGATCGTCATCCAGCGTAGTTTGCTCAGCATCCGTATGTCTTGCCATCGTGAGATCTCCGTGGTTGAAAAATTAAGCGTTCCTACACTATAGACAAGGATCACCGCCTGCGGCCATCGGACTTTTACCCTAAAACACCAATTGCACCTTGGCGGCCTGGCGTTTATCGCCGGCAAACGTCAGCGCCTGCGCCAACTGCCCGCTGGCGAATTCCGCCGACAGCAACGGCAGCGGATCGATCACGCCGTCGGCCAGCCAGGCCACCGCCAACGCGAACTCCGCCACGAAGCGGAACGATCCAAGCAGATTCAGTTCCTTGGCAATCAACAACATCAGCGGAAAATCGGGGAAGCTGCCGCCCATGCCCACCTGCACCACAGTGCCTTTGGCGCGGGTGAGCTCCAGGCAACGCTGCAGCGACAGCGGATGTCCCGCCACTTCGAAGGCGACGTCGAAATAGCCCTTGTCCTGCTGATAGTCGCTAAAATCGTCGTCCGCAGCATGCAGGCACCGATTTGCCCCCATTTGCCTCGCGATCGTCAGGCAGCGCGGACTGAGATCGGCGCAGACAATCTCGGCGGCGCCCAGCGCTTTCAGCGCTGCCACCAGCAGACAGCCGATCGGGCCAACGCCGGACACGAAAATCTTTTTCCCCGTCACATCGCCGGGCTGCTTCGCCGCGTGGACAGCCACCGCCAGCGGTTCGGCGAACACCATCACCCTGTCGTCGCGATCGGCGGCGTAAGGAATGCACTGCGCGCTATCCACCACTTTGTATTGGGTAAAAGCGCCGTCGACGTGCGGAAAATACATCGCGCTGCCGAAAAAGCGCATCTCGACGCATTGATTGCTTTGCTGCGCCAGACAGTATTTACACTGCCCGCAGGGTTTGCTGGGATTGAGCGCCACCTTCTGCCCGACCGGCAGCTGCGGCGAATCGCTGGCGACCACCTCACCGATCACCTCATGGCCCAGCACCATCGGCTGACGCACCTGAAAATTGCCGACCTTGCCTTCCTGGAAGTAATGCAGATCCGAGCCGCAGATGCCGCCGCGGCTGATTTTCACCAGCGTTCCCTGCCCCCGATAATCCACTTCTTGCGCGATCACCGCCACGTCTCGCTTGCCGTTGACCACGCAGGACTGGGTTTGAATTTTCATCTCCAGACTCCACGGAAAAAGGTTACACCGCCGCCGACATGCCGCCATCGACAAACAGCAGTTGCCCGTTGACGAAGGCGGAGGCGTCGGCGGCCAGGAACACCGCCGCACCGATCAGCTCCTGCGGATCGCCCCAGCGCGCGGCGGGCGTGCGTTGGGTCAGCCAGGCGGTGAAGGCCGGATCGTCGGCCAGCGCCTGCGTCATCTCGGTTTTGAAGTAGCCGGGGGCGATGCCGTTGACCTGAATATTGTAGCGCGCCAGCTCCACGCACATGCCGCGCGTGAGCATTTTCACCGCCCCTTTGGACGCCGCATAAGGGGTGATGGTGTCGCGGCCCAGCTCACTTTGCATCGAGCCGATGTTGACTATCTTGCCGCGCCGGCGCGGCACCATGTAACGCGCCACGGTCTGTGACACGATGAAGACCGCCTTCTGGTTGACGGCGATGATGTCGTCCCAGTCTTGCTCCGGAAACTCGGTGAACGGGTGGCGGCGCTGGATGCCGGCGTTGTTGATCAAAACGTCTATCGCGCCGATGTCCGCTTCGATACGGTCGATGGCGGCATGCACCGCCTGAGAGTCGGTGACGTCGAACGCCGCCGCCTCGGCGCGCAGCCCCTCTTCGCGCAAACGATCGGCGGCGTGCCGGGCATGTTCTTCGGTGGTGGCGTTGATCAGAATATGCGCGCCTTGTTGCGCCAGGCCGCGTGCCAGCAGAAAACCGATGCCGCGCGAGGCGCCGGTGATCAAGACGGTCTTGTTATCCAGTGAAAACAGATTGTTCATGGTGATTCCCGGCCATCAGGCCTCCAATCGGACAGGCCTCTATCTCAGCCGATTGTTACCGGTAAAAACGTGATGGAAATCACTGAAAATCATGTTACGAAACCCTGTTACCTTTAACGTGATCTCACGCAGGCAGCAAGAGGGGAAAGATCATCTATCCGATTGAAAAATGGCTATTTCCAATAGAAGTGCATTCATTGTTATCGCCAAATCGATGGATTAAAATACCGCTATCCCCCTTGCCGCGCCGCCCGTGAAGGCCACCGAATGAAACACCTCCGCGTTACGCGACAGGACATCACACAATGGGCCGGCGTAACCCAAACGCCGGGTGACCAAACGCTGGTGGTGAACTGCCGTCTCTCACTCGGCGGCACCGTTTGAGCCGACATTCGGGCCAACCGGCGGCGTAGCGCGGGCTTTTTCGCTGCGCGCCGCCCACCACAGACCGCTGTTTTTCATCGCATAGCCGAATAGCAGCCCCACCAGCAGGGAAAGCGTCACCAGCGGCCAATCGCCGCCGCCGGCGAAGGTCGCGCAGGCACCGATAAAGGTGCCGGGCACGAACCCCAACCACTGCTGTTTGGCCTGAATGCACATCAGGAACGCCACGACGCCGGTCAGCAGATACCCCAGCAGATTCCACTGCGGGGCCAGTTCGCTGCCGCGGATGATCGCCATTGCCCAGAAGACGCCGCTGCAGCAGGTCAACGCGCTAATCAACAGCCCTTTCAGCCCGCCCTGCGGGCAGGCGAAATACGCCGTGCAGCCCAGAAAACCGGCCCAACCGATCAGCCCCAGGCTGACGGCAACCCAGCCCCAAACGCCGGAGAGGATCCCGGTAGTAACGGCAATGGCGAAAAGAACGTTCATAAAGTGACCCGCGGCAAAAATAAAGCGCGCAGTTTAACCGAAGCGAGTGATTTTTTCGTGACTAAAATCACGAAAAAAATGCAAATAAGGAAATGTAAATATCAAAAAATCAATGTGTATCACAAAAAAAGCCAGCGTGACGAGCACGCTGGAATAACACAACACCAGGGAAATCACGATCTCAAATGAAATGCCTACATGCGACGCCTGTCGCCTCCCTCCCGAACGCCGGTTTCAGCGTGGGAAGCCCGCACGCGTTACCATGACGCTCAACGTCAAACAAATCACGGCGCTGCTCAGGAATAACAAGTGGGTCGCCAAATGCAAATCGGCGTGGTCGATCACAACGCCCAACAGGATCGGCACCCAGTTAGCAATATAAGCGATCACGTAGAACAGGGAGATCAAACGCGCATGGCTGGCTTTCGGTGAAATCAGATTCACCAGCGTGGCGCTGCCGACGAAGATCGCGCCATAGGCGTAACCGGCGATCACCATGCCTGCGGCGGCCAGCGCCAGCGAATGGATCTGAATCGCCACGGCGAACACCCCGACCGACAAAGCCTGAGCCAGGCAACCGAACAACAGCGAATGGCGGGCGTTGATGCGACGACTCAAAATCTGGCTGATGCCGGCAATCACCAGATAGACGGCGACCACATAGCCAAAGACGCCACGGCTCTGCATATCCAACAGCTTTTCGGCGACGCTCGGCCCTATCGCCAGAATGCTGGCGGCAACCGCCCAACAAATGAACAATGCCCCGGCGCACAGGAAGAATTTGCCGCCGGTCGCGCGCAGGCCATCCGCCAGAGAGCTCTTCGCCACCGGCGCGTTATCCGCCGCTGCGCTATCGGCCTGCGCCGCCACCGCCTCTCGCGGCCAACGCAGCATCACGCCCAGTGCGGCGACGGCGGCGATGGCCATGATGATGATGAACGGCAATGACGTGGTATGAAAACCGGTTTGCAGGGCGACGCCGCTAAAGATCGGGCCCAGGGCCAATCCGGTGGTAAAGGACAGCGTCGCGATCAACGCCGCATTTTTTCCGCCGTCCTGCGGCCCGAAACGCACCAACGCGATATTCGCCGCACCGGTCAGGGCGCCGGTGCCGACGCCGGCCAGCAGCCGTGCCATAAACATCATGAAGAACGATGACGCCACCGAAAACAGCAGCGCGCCAAGCAACACCACCAACAGCGCCGGCACGATCATGCTGCGCAGGTCTTTTACTTTCCCCGCCATATTGCCTACGCCGAATAGCGAAATCAGCACGCCGGCGGCATAAGCGCCGTAGATGATCGTCAGGCTGACCGAGCTCAACGCCAGCTCATGTTGATAAAGCGGATAAAGCGGCGTCGGCGCGCTGCTGTTCAACAGCGCTGACATCAATGCCAACGCCAGAAACAGCAAGATAGCGAAATGCGATGTACCCGCCTTCGCTTTAGCCGTTTCTTCAACGGCGATACTTTCTGACATGTTCAACTCCCGAATCGATCAGGCATTCGCCCTAAATAAATGCGCCTTCCCGTAGGCCACGCGGCTTCAGGAAGCGCGCTTATCATAGCGTTGGGCTATCACGCCCAAAATAGCCAAGAATGCATCATCGTGATTCATTAATGCAGCATCGCAGCGTCAGGCATGCATTTCTGCAGCATGCGACGCCGCCAGGCGATGGCGCAACCGCCCAATGCCACGCCATACACTGCATGGTTGGCCAGGCTGGCGATCAGCAAAGCCGGATTTTTACCGGCCATTCCCCAAAGCCCCAACCCCACCGAGGGATAAATGAAGCACAGCGAGATCAGCGAGCAGGCCAGGCCATACGTCAGCGCCCCGACGAACAGGCCGCCCCCGGACTTAATGCGCGGGCAGATCAGGCGATAGAACGGGATCGCCAGGCTAATGCCGGCAAAATAGTGCGCGCCGTAGCCCATCATCAGAGCCTCTGGCACATCGGGAATGTCGCCAGGCCGCAAAAACCAAAATTGCCCCTGCAGCCATTGATTCATCAGTTTGCCGATGAAGGCCAGGTTGAGCTTGCCGATGAGACCGACGCTGGAGGCGACACTGTTCACCCCATCCATCACCAACGTCGCCACCATGCCAAACAAGACCGCCATCGCCATGCCGCCAACCGGACGCATGTTCATTGTTTCGTTCCTTATCACGTTATGCCACCGCCGCCTGCTCGGACTTGGCCGAAGCACGCTTGCGCACCGCCAACGCGCCGGACAACACGATCAGCGCCATACCGGCGGCGGCGATATAAGACTGCTGTTCGCCAAATATCAGATAGCCAAGCAGCGTAGAGAAAATAATGGTGCTGTAAGAGAGAATGCTGACAATCACCGCATTGCCGCCCCCGTAGGCGCGAGTCATGGCGATCTGCCCCAGGCTGCCGAAGACGCCGATGGCGCAGACGCACAGCAGCATTGCGCCGTCCAGCAAGGAAAAGCCCAGTAACGCAGTCATCAGGCCGCCAACCAGCGTTCCCACCAGCGAGAAATAGAACACCACGCGCAGTTCCGGCTCTCCGTGCCGCACCAGCTTGCCGACGTTAAAGTAAGCCAGCGCGGTCAACAGACCGGCCGCCAGCCCGACCAGCGTGGCAACGTACTCCCCGTTGGGGGCGTCGGGGCGCAGCAATACCAAAATGCCGGCAAAGCCCAACAGCACGGAAAACAACAGCCGACCGGTCAGTTGCCCTCGGGTCGTGATAAACGCGATCGCCGACTGAAAGAGGGGATTGGTATAACCCAACGTGGTGGCGGTGGCGATCGGCAGATGTATCAGCGAATAAAAACCGCAGTACATCGCCGCATTGCCTATCGCCGCCCGCTTCATATGCAATCCGAGATGACGGGTGCGAAAACCGAGGCGCTGGATCTTGATCAGCGCCGCGACGATCAGCACATTGATGAGAGAACGATAAAAAATGATGTCGAAAAATCCGACCGTCGTCGACGCCAACTTGATGCAAGCACCCATCAGCGCAAAGAACCCGCTGGCGACGACCATCCACAAAGCTACCATGATCTTCTCTTATTAACGGCCTTTGGTCTGGGCCGTATCAACACTATCCGGCGGCTTTCACCGTCAACGGTTTATCGTCCGCGCAAGCGAAGAACACCAGCATTTCGGCGCCTTGCTCGCCGGAAACGCCTTGGTGCACGATATCCACGGTATCGGTAAACGAATCCCCCTGCCGGAACGTGCGGCGTTCACCGGTTGTCCTGACGGTGAGCGAAACGCTGCCGCCGCTCATGTACACTGCGCTGATGCAAGGATGCGTATGCCAGGCCAGTACCTTGTTCGGCTCTACCGTCACCTTCAGCATGGTGATCTGCGGTGCGCCAGCGGGATACTGACGATATGCCGAGCCCTCCCACGCGCTGTCGGTCTTGAGCAACGTCGTTTTGACGATGCCTTCGCCATGCCCCTCGGCAGCCTGAACCGGCCCCTGAAATACTGCCAACAATGCCAAAATGCTCCACTTAACCATCTGATCGCTCCATGACTGCCGCGAGTAAAAATGCCAGGCGCCGCGCGCGGTGAACCTGGCGAGTTGAAAAAACAGCGTTGTGCTACAGTCCTTTGATGCGCTGCTCGTATTCCGCGATGCTCTCGGCGTAATAGCGGTTAGGCGCCGCAAAGTTGCCCACCATCACTTCGATGAGGTACGGCCCCGGATGTTTCGCCGCGGCGTCGAGGGCTTCGTCCAGATCCTCCAGCGTCTCCGCCTTCGCGGAGGCGACCCCCAGGCTGTTGGCAAACGCTTTCCAGTCATGGCTGGGCAAAGCGGTATAGTCAGCGGAAATGCCGCGATTTTGCAGCGTGTCGATGTGCATGGCGCCGTGCGCGTTGTTGTTCATCACCACGAACACCACCTTCACGCCATAACGCGCGGCGGTCTGAATTTCGATGCCGTGCATCAGCATGCAACCGTCGCCTGTCACCACGACGCAATCCCGCTGCGGTGCCGCCAGCTTGATGCCGATGCCCGCGCAAATGGCCCACCCCATCGGCGCCAGGGAGCTGGAGGTGTGATAATCTCCCCGCCCGGCCGCCAGCCAGTGATGCGCCATGAAGATGCGGTGTGCGCCCGAATCGACCACGACGTTGGTATCCGGATTCATGCGGCTGCGAATGTGTTTAATCGCATCGCCGGGATACAGCCGGCTTTCGCCCTGGGCGATGCGCGCCTGCAACGTCGGCTGCGGCTGTTCCAGCGGCAGTGCGCGAACCCCTTCCAACCAGGCGTCACGCAAGTGAGCCGCGTCGCCAAGCCGCGCGTCCTCATCGCCAACCGCGGCCAACAAACAGTGCAACGTACCGCTCAGGCTGGAAAATATCTGCAGATCCGGCTGGTAATGCGAGCTCACTTTGTCGAAGTCTTCGTCGATCGCCACCAGCGTTTTATTGCCGTGCAGTCTCGGGTTCCAGTTCAGACTGTCGCGCTGGCTGAGATCGCAGCCCAGCACCAGCAGCACGTCGACGCCTTCACCGTTGAGGGTTTCTACCGCGCGGGCATGCCCGGCAAAACCGTAGACCCCTAATGCCAGGGCGTGCCCTTCGGGAAACGCGCCCTTGCCGGACAACGTCGTGGCGACAGGCAAGCGGTATTTTTCCGCTACCCGCAACAACAGCGCGGCATCCTGCGGATTGTTCATCCGGTTGCCCACCAGGCAGGCGACGTTGAGGCCGCGCAGCAGATAATCATGCAGCAGCTGTTCCACCGCTTGCACATCCACGGCCGCTTCACGGTGCTGTGGCACTCGCTCAGGCTGGTCGCGACGATCGCCGAACGCGGTTTTCTTCTGCATGTCGACCGGCACGCTCAGATAGGCGCGCCCTTTCCGCTGTGGGTTCAGACTGGAGAGGCTGCGGCGCAGCTCATGCTGCAAGGTCAGGTTGTTTTTCGTTTCTATCGCGGCGCAAAGCAACGGTTTGACGATGGTCAGCTCATCGATGCCGCTGTTGCTGCCGTCCTGAAAAGCGCCCTGCGCCTCGTGATAGGTGGCGATGCTGCCGGCCAGGTACAGCACGGGGATCTTATCGGCTTGCGCGGCGGCCATCGCCGGCAGGAAATTCATGGTGCCGGGGCCTGAAATGCCCAAGCAGACGCCAAACTTTCGGCTGGCGCGGGCATAGCCATCGGCCATAAATCCGCATGCGGTTTCATGGGCACCGACGATGCCGACAATCTCGGAACGGTCAATAGAAGTGATTAACGGGTAAACCAGTTTGCCGGGGACCAAAAAGATATGTTGAATGCCGCGCGCTGCAAGGCCTTGAATAATGATATCGGCGTTGTTGCGTTCCATCTTCTCGGCGCCTGGCGCCACGGTAACTCTGACTCCGTCCTCCGTCGCCAGCGCAACGGGGGGGCACAGCATCTCTGCGTGAGACTCCATTTTTTTATATCCAGTCATATCATCGTGAGCTAACTTGATTCAGAGTCGATCCCACTTGGCGGTCGCCCAGAAATAACGGGAACCGGCTCTTATTCGTATTGCTTATGCATTAGGGTAGCCTTGGTGTAAAATATGCGTCGGGTCGCAGCATAAGCGCCGATAAGAATAAGCATTACCAGACAAAAATAAAGGTGCAAAACCGCTTCACGGTGATGCATTTATACATATCCTGAAACATTATAAATAATGATGATACGAAGCATTTTTTTCGGTCCCCACACCAGAATAAACACCGCATCACACCGCTTCCTTCCCCCTCCCGCCAGTCTGTACAGAGGAGGTGCGCAATGAACTGGGACGACGCCCGATTTTTTCTCGCCGTTGCGCGCTGCGGCACGCTACGCAAAGCCGCCAGCCAGCTGCATGTCGATCAGGCGACCGTCGGCCGACGGCTCTCCGCTTTCGAAGACGCGCTCGGCTCCAAGCTGTTTATCCGCACGCCGAAATCCTTCGCCCTCAGCCCGCTGGGGGAAGAAATGCTGGCGGACGTGATGAAGATGGAAAATGCGGTGCAGGCGATCAACCGTAAAGCCGCCAGCGGTGACGAAAGCCTGTGCGGCAACGTGCGCATCGCCACTACCGATACCTTGGCCGAAGCCTTCGTGATGCCGGCGCTGCAAGATCTGCGGGAACGCTATCCGGCCATCACCGTCACGCTGCTGACGGCGGTCAACATCGCCGATATTTCTTACCACGGCGCAGATCTGGCGATCCGCGGCGCCCGTCCCGATGACGATGAGCTGATCATCAAACGGTTAGCCACCATCGAAATGGGCCTGTATGCCACTCAGCACTATTTGGCGCGGCGCGGCATGCCGGTCAAAGGCGAGCAGTTGCGCGGCCACGATCTGCTGATGTTCCCGCGCGAGCTGGTGCCGCGCCACTGGAACAATTTCTGCGGCGAGGCTCTGCACGAGCCCAACGTCGTGCTGCAATGCAATTCGCAGCTGCTGCTGCGTTCCGCCACTCGCAGCGGGCTGGGCATCGGCCTGCTCTCCGCTTTTTTGGCGGACAAAGACCCGGAGCTGGTGCGCCTGTTCCCGGAGAACAAAGACTGGGTGGATATCTGGCTGGTGCTGCACCCCGATTTGCAACGCGCCGCCCGCGTGCGGGCGGTGGTGCAGGCGCTGGAAACGTCGTTTAGCGCCCATTACGGCTGAGTGCCGTTTCACCCATAAAAAAAGGCCGCCGAAGCGACCTTTTTACTGTCTGAAGCGTTATCAGAACGTCGGCTGCGCCATCTGCACCAGCGAAATCAGCGGCTGCGGATAAACACCCAACAGCAGCACCAGCGCGGCGGAGATCAGCACCACGACGCCACCGGCGGTCAACGCCCAGTTGTTCGGGGTGTCGCGCTGCAGCGATTCCGGCGCGCTGAGGAACAGGCTGACGGTCACGCGCAGGTAGTAGTACAGGCCGATGGCGCTGCCTACCACGACTGCGCCGGTCAGCCACCACAGGTGTGCGCTGACGCCCATCGCGATCACGAAGAACTTACCGATAAAGCCCAGCGTCATCGGAATACCGGCCAGCGACAGCATCATCACCGTCATCACCGCGGACAAGATTGGCTTATGCCAGAACAGGCCGCGGTAAGAGAACAGCGAATCCGCATCCGGACCGCGGTATGGGCTGGACATCAGGCTGACCACGCCGAAGGCGCCCAGGCTGCTGAACAGGTAACCGGCCAGATAAACGCCGGCGGTTTCCAGCGACAGCTGATGGGTTTGCACCGCAATCAGCGCCACCAGCAGGTAGCCCAGGTGAGCGATCGACGAGTAACCCAGCAGACGCTTGATGTTGGTCTGGCTGATGGCCATCAGGTTGCCGAACAAGATAGAACAGAACGCGATGATCGACAGCACCAGGCGCAGCGCTTCGTTGTCGGCGGCCGGGGCATACAGGAACAGACGCATCACGACCGCGAAGATCGCGATCTTGCTGGCGGTCGCCAGGAAGGTCGAAACCGGCGCAGGCGCGCCCTGATACACGTCCGGCGTCCACAGTTGGAACGGCACCAGCGACAGCTTGAAGCCCAGACCGACGATCATCATGCCCATGCCGGCCAGGATCAGCGGCTGGTGCATCATGTTTTCCTGCAGGCTCTTGCCGAGGCCGGCCAGCGACAGATCGCCGGATTCGGCGTACAGCAGCGCCATGCCGAACAGCAAGAACGACGACGCGGCGGCGGACAGCAGCATGTACTTGATGGCGGCTTCCAGCGGGCGCTTCTGGCGATAGGCGTAGCCCACCAGGCCGAACAGCGGCAGCGAGATAAGCTCAATGCCGATGAACAGCGAAGCCAGATGGTTGGCGCTCGCCAGCAGGATGCCGCCCATGGCGGCGATCAGCACCAGCAGGTAGAACTCTTCGCGGTTATCCGGATAGCCGACCAGCCACGGATAGGCGAAGGTGCAGGTCGCCAGACTCGCCAGCAGCACCAGCCCGGTGTAGAACATCGAGTAGCCGTCAACCCGCAGCAGCGGGGTGACGTCCATTGGGCCTGCCTGGCCGACAAAGTACAGCGAAAGCAGCGCCAGGTTGAGACCGATCACGGTCAGGGTGGCGTTGATAAAGTGGTCGCGTCGCCACGCAATGCCTAGCATCACAACCACCACCGTCAATCCGACGATCAACAGCGGCAGCAGTGCGATCAGTTGTTGAGGAGTTATTGTCATGGCGAATTACGGCCTTGTTGTTGAAATTGCTGAAACTGACGAACCAAACCAGTGTTGCACGTTGCTCATCGCCGCGTTGGAAGTATCCAGAATCGGCTGCGGGTAAACCCCCAGCAGAACCAGCAACACCACCAGCAGCAGAATGATGAACAATTCGCGCGCGGTCATGCCCTGCAGCGGCTGGTCTGACTTAGGCGCACCGTAGTAAGCGCGCTGCATCATGATCAGCGAGTAAACCGAAGCGAACACCAGACCGAAGGTGGAGATCACGGTGATCACCGGCACCACCTGGTAGCTGCCGAACAGAATCATGAATTCGCCGACGAAGTTACCGGTACCCGGCATCCCCAGCGTAGCCACGGCGAAGAACAGCGACAGCGCAGGGATGAACTTGATACGCCCCCACAGGCCGCCCATCTGACGCATGTCACGGGTGTGCAGACGCTCATACAGCTGGCCGCAGATGATAAACATACCGGCGGCGGACAGACCGTGCGCGATCATCTGGATCACGGCGCCCTGGTAAGCCAGCTGGCTGCCGGTGTAGATGGCGATCAGCACGAAGCCCATGTGCGATACCGAGGTGTAGGCGATAAGACGCTTGATGTCGGTCTGCGCGAACGCCATCCAGGCGCCGTAGAAGATGCCGACCACGCCCAGCCACATGGCGATTGGCGCAAACTCGTGCGAAGCCTCAGGGAACAGCGGCAGGCTGAAACGCAACAGGCCATAGGCCGCGGTTTTCAGCAAGATGCCCGCCAGGTCGACGGAACCTGCGGTCGGCGCCTGGCTGTGCGCGTCCGGCAACCAGCCGTGCAGCGGCACCACCGGCATTTTCACCGCGAAGGCGATGAAGAAGCCCAGCATCAGCAGATATTGCACGTTGTGGGACATCGGCGTTTGCAGCAGGTCTTCGTAATCGAAGGTCCACACGCCGGTGGCGTTGTAGTGCACGAACACCAGGCCCAGGATCGCAATCAGCATCACCAGACCGCTGGCCTGGGTGTAGATGAAGAACTTGGTCGCCGCGGTGATGCGGGTTTTACCGTCCGACGCCTTGTGGCCCCACAGCGCGATCAGGAAGTACATCGGCACCAACATCATTTCCCAGAAGAAGAAGAACAGGAACATGTCGATGGCGAGGAACACGCCGATAACGCCGCCCAGGATCCACAGCAGGTTGAGGTGGAAGAAGCCCTGATATTTCTGGATTTCACGCCAGGAACAGAGGATCGCCAGCACGCCCAGCAGACCGGTCAACACCACCATCAGCAGCGACAGACCGTCCAGCGCCAGGTGGATGGAGATGCCGAAGCGCGGGATCCACGGCAGCAGGAATTCGCTCTGCCACTGCGGAATGCCTTTCGGCGTGGTCAATGTATAGCCGCCCTGCATCCACAGCTGCAGAGAGAGCGCCAACGTCAGCCCCATTGCGATCAGCGCTATCCAGCGCGGCACCTTAGTACCGAAGCGCTCAAGCTGCCAGCACAGCAGACCGCCGATAAAGGGGATAAGAATTAGCCAAGGTAATAGCATGGCGTTTTGTGTCCCTTATACGAATAATTTCAAACTTTGTACGTAGCGCCTGCCCGGCGCTACGCCCGAAAAATGCGTCTGTTTAAATTATTCAATTAAACCAAAATCAACAGAGCCAATACGACCACTGCACCCACACCCATAGACGCTATATACCAACGCACCTGGCCGTTCTCGCTCACCGTCAGACCGCGGTTCCCCCAGCGGGAGAAGACGGCCGGCAGGTTCATCAGCGAGTTCAGCGGATCGCGCTGCAGCAGCTTCGCAATGCCCAGGTACGGCTTGACGAACACTTTGTCATACAGCCAGTCGAAGCCCCAGGCATGGAACCACCAGGTCGAGAAGAAACGACCCGGCGCGCTGTTGGCGATGCTGTTGACCAGGCTGCGTTTGCCCAGCCACAGCGCGGCCGCCAGCAGAATGCCGACGATAGCCACCACGCCGGAGGTGATTTCCAGCGTCAGCACGCTGCCGTGCGCCAGTTCGGTCGTCTCCGGCAGCACGCCCTGCAACGGCGGCACGATCATCGCGCCGACGAAGGTGGACAGCACCAGCAGAACCAGCAGCGGCAGGTGGTGAGTGATGCCTTTACCGGCATGCGCTTTGATTTTCTCTTCGCCATGGAACACGATGAAAATCATTCGGAAGGTGTACAGCGAGGTCATGAACGCACCGACCAGGCCGGCAACCATCAGGTTGATGTGGCCGTTAGCCATCGCGCCCGCCAGGATCTCGTCCTTACTGAAGAAGCCGGCCGTGACCAGCGGCAACGCGGACAGCGCCGCGCCCCCCACCAGGAAGCAGACGTACACCAGCGGGATGCTCTTGCGCAGACCGCCCATCTTGAAGATGTTTTGCTCGTGGTGGCAAGCCAGGATCACCGAACCGGACGACAGGAACAGCAGCGCCTTGAAGAACGCGTGGGTCATCAGGTGGAAGATCGCCGCGTCCCATGCCTGCACGCCCAGCGCCAGGAACATGTAACCGATCTGGCTCATGGTGGAGTAAGCGAGCACGCGCTTGATGTCGGTCTGCACCAGCGCGGCGAAGCCGGCCAGCAGCAGAGTGACCGCACCGACGATGCCCACCAGGTGCAGCACTTCCGGCGCCATCAGGAACAGGCCGTGCGTGCGGGCGATCAGATAGACGCCCGCGGTCACCATGGTCGCCGCGTGGATCAGTGCGGAAACCGGGGTTGGGCCCGCCATCGCGTCCGCCAACCAGGTTTGCAACGGCAGCTGCGCCGATTTACCGACCGCGCCGCCCAGCAGCATCAGGGTCGCCCAGGTGATGGCCGTATCGCCCACCGCCAGTTTCTGCGGCGCCAGGATCATCAGCTCGCGGATGTTCAGCGTGCCCAGCTCGTTGTAGAGGATGAACAGCGCAAACGCCAGGAACACGTCGCCCACGCGGGTGACGATAAAGGCTTTCATCGCCGCCGCGCCGTTGGCCGGATCTTTGTAGTAGAAACCGATCAACAGGTAGCTGCACAGGCCCACGCCTTCCCAACCCAGATACATCAGCAGCAGGTTGTCCGCCAGCACCAATACCACCATGCTGGCGATAAACAGGTTGGTGTAAGCGAAGAAGCGCGAATAGCCCTCTTCACCGCGCATGTACCAGGAAGCGAACATGTGGATGAAGAAGCCGACGCCGGTGACCACCGACAGCATGGTCAGCGACAGGCCGTCCAGCACCAGGGTCACGCCGATATTGAAGTTGCCAACGGCCATCCAGGTCCACAGGCTTTGCTCGAACAGCTGCACGCCGGCGGCTTTCTGGGCGAAGAAATCCATCGCCACATACACCGTGACCAGCGCAGCCAGGCCGATAGAACCCACGCCGACGGTGGCCGCCGTGTTTTCAGACCAACGACCGCGGGAAAATGCCAACAGCAGGAACCCGATCAGCGGTAGCAGAATTGTTAAATATAATAGGTTCATCCGCGCATCTCACTGACAGTATCAATATTCAGGGTATGACGACGACGGTAGAGCTGCAGCAGCAGCGCCAGGCCGATACTGGCCTCAGCTGCCGCCAGGCTGATCGCCAGGATGTACATCACCTGCCCGTCCGCCTGGCCCCAGTAGCTTCCCGCCACGATAAACGCCAACGCCGCAGCGTTGATCATCACTTCCAGGCTGATCAGCATAAACAGCAGGTTGCGGCGCACCAGCAGCCCGGTCAAACCGAGCACAAACAGGATAGCCGCCAGGATCAGGCCGTGTTGAAGAGGGATCATGCTTGCTCCTCCGATTTTCTTCTCGCCATTTCGCCACCCACCGGCGCGTTGCTCAGCACCTCGCCAGGCTTGTGCTCGCGGCCGATATGGAAGGCGACAACCAGACCCGCCAACAGCAGCATTGAAGCCAGCTCAACCGCCAGTACGTAAGGCCCGAACAGGCTGATGCCCACCGCCTTCGCGTCAACCATCTCACCGCTGATGCCCTGATCGGATACGCTGCGGATCGCAACGATCAATACCACCAGCAGCGCCAGCGACAGCAGGCCAGGCCCGATCCACACCGTCGGCTTCATCCAGTCGCGCTCTTGCTGCTGCACGTTGCCGAGGTTAAGCATCATCACCACGAACACGAACAGCACCATGATGGCGCCCGCATAAACGATGATTTCCAACGCGGCGGCAAAGTAGGCGCCGAGAGAGAAGAAGACTGCCGAGATCGCCAATAACGAGACGATCAGATACAGCAGCGCATGCACAGGGTTGGTATGGGTGATCACGCGAATCGTCGCGGCCACCGCAATCAAACCTGCCAGATAAAATGCAATTTCCATGCTTGCTGGCTCCTTAGGGCAACAGACCTTTGACGTCGATCGGTTTGGCTTCGTTTTCGGCTTCGCCTTTGGCTTTGCCGTCAATCGCCATACCGGCCATCCGGTAGAAGTTATATTCCGGATATTTACCCGGCCCCGAGATCAACAGATCCTCTTTTTCGTACACCAGATCCTGACGCTTGTACTCGCCCAGTTCGAAATCCGGCGTCAGCTGGATAGCGGTAGTTGGGCAAGCCTCTTCGCACAGGCCGCAGAAGATGCAGCGCGAGAAGTTGATGCGGAAGAACTCCGGATACCAACGGCCGTCTTTCTGTTCTGCCTTTTGCAGCGAGATACAGCCGACCGGGCAGGCAACCGCACACAGGTTACAGGCGACGCAGCGCTCTTCGCCGTCCGGATCGCGCGTCAGCACGATGCGGCCGCGGTAGCGCGGCGGCAGGTAAACCGGTTCTTCCGGATACATCTGGGTTTCGCGCTTGGCGAAGGCATGCATGCCAATCATCCAAATGCTGCGCACCTGGGTGCCGAAACCAACCACTAACTCTTTCAATGTCATGGTTTATTCACCCCTTATTGAGCGTTGTACAAAATGACCGCGGCGGTTGCCAGCAGGTTCAGCAGCGTCAGCGGCAGGCACACTTTCCAGCCGAAGGACATCACCTGGTCATAACGCGGACGCGGCAGCGCGGCGCGGATCAGGATGAACATCATCATGAAGAAGGCCGTTTTCAACGCGAACCAGATGAATGGCGGCAGGAACGGACCCTGCCAGCCGCCGAAGAACAACGTCACAATCAGGGCGGACACGGTGACGATACCGATGTATTCCCCCACGAAGAACAGACCGAACTTCATGCCGGAATATTCGATGTGGTAACCGTCAGCCAGTTCCTGCTCGGCTTCCGGCTGGTCAAACGGGTGACGGTGACACACCGCCACGCCGGCGATCGCGAAGGTCACGAAGCCGAAGAACTGCGGAATGACGTTCCAGACGTGCGCCTGAGATTCAACGATGGCCTGCATGTTGAATGAATCCGCCTGCATCACCACGCCCATCAGCGACAGGCCGATGAACACTTCGTAGCTCAGGGTTTGCGCGGAGGCACGCATCGCGCCCAACAGCGAGTATTTGTTGTTGCTCGACCATCCGGCGAACAGCACGGCGTACACCGCCAGGCCGGCCATCATCAGGAAGAACAGAATACCGATGTTGAGATCGGACACCGCCCAGGTCGGGCTGACCGGTACGATGGCAAATGCCAGCAACAGGGAAGTAAAGGCGATCATCGGCGCCAGGGTGAAGATCACCCGGTCGGAGAATCTCGGCACCCAGTCTTCCTTGAAGAACATTTTGATCATGTCGGCGACCAGCTGCAGCGAGCCGCCCCAGCCTACGCGGTTCGGTCCGTAGCGGTTCTGGAACAGGCCGAGCAGACGGCGTTCGCCGAAGCTCATGAACGCCCCGCACGCCACGACCACCAACAGGATCACGACCGCTTTAAGAATGGCGATCAAGATGTCGATCACCTCAGGGGTAAACCAGCTCATCGTGCCGCCTCCCGCAGATTGTCTACCTTAGCACCCACCAAGATCGGCGGGATCCCTGGCAAGCCGAGCGGCAAACCAACCTGGCCCTGGGTCAGGGTTTCACTCAGACGCACCGGCAGACGCAGGGTCTGGCCCGCGCAGTTGAACTCCACCAGGCTGCCCGCGTTGACGCCAAGCGTCGCCGCATCGGCCGGGTTGACCATCACGTAGGCTTCCGGCATGCGCTGCTGGATCACGTGAGAGCGCTGCGACATTTCATCGCTGCCGAACAGGTGGTAGTAAGGCGCGACACGCCAGCCGTCGTTCGGATTGAAGGCGGCAGGCACGCGATCGAAGTAACCGAGGCTGCCCTCCCCCGCTTCAATCAGGCGCACGCCCGGATCGCCGTGGCGCAGTTTGCCGCCCACTTCGGCCTGGAACTTGTTCCATGCCTGCGGTGAGTTCCAGCCTGGCGCCCAGGCGAACGGGATCTGCTGACGATCGGCCAGCGGGCTGTTGTTCCCTTCCATCGAGAAGGCGAACATGGTGTCTTTATCCTGCGGCTGACGCGGCTCGTGCACGCTGATGTTGGCGCGCATGGCGGTACGGCCGCTGGAGCGGTGCGGCGAACGCGCCAGCTTCTGACCGCGAATGCGGAACGTCGCGTCCGGCGCGGCATCGACGATGCCCTGCAGCTGCGGCAACGCGGCGACGCAAGCGGCGATCACGTCATCGAGCTGAGTCCAGTCCACATGGCGGCTGGTGTAGGTGGAGTGCAGCGAGTGCATCCAGCGCCAGCTTTCCAGCATCACGGTGAACTGATTCTTCTTGGCGTCGTCGTAGTAAGCCGGATCGTACACCTGGAAGAAGCGCTGCGCGCGGCCTTCCTGGTTGATCAGCGTACCGTCGCTCTCGGCGAAGCTGGCCGAGGAGAGGATCAGGTTGGCTTTGTCCATGATCGCGGTGCGCTGGTGGTCGGCGACGATCAGGTTGTTGACCTTGGCCAACGCCGCGTCCACCTGCGCCGCCGGCGCATGACGATAGAGATCGTTTTCCATCACGATGGCGGTGTCGGCTGCGCCGCTCGCCAGCTGTTCCAGCGCCTGATCGAGCGAACCGCCGCCGATCATCGCCAGGCCCATGCTGTTGGCTGCGCCCGCCACGAAGGTGATGCCGACGTCGGCACCGCGGCCCTTCAACGCTTTGGCGATGTTGGCCGCCGCTTCGATGATGGCTTCGCTGCCGGCGTTGCTGCCGGTAATGATCAGCGGTTTGCGTGCGCCGGTCAGCGCCTGCACGATGATATCGACTTTCTTGTTCAGGCCTTCAGCCAGATCGTTCACCGCCGGCGCTGCGCTATCCAGCGCGTGAGCGATGGCGAAGCCGAAGCGCGCCTGCTCGTCAACCGGCGCGCGGTAGTTCCAGGCGGCGATGTCGTCCAGGCGGGTGTTGTCGACGTTGGTGGTGAACAGCGGGTATTTGGCGTGCTGGCCGATGTTCTGCACCGCCGCGATCTGCCAGTCGGCAACGCGCTGCGCCGCCGCCATCGCGCGGGCTTTCCCCTTGACGGCCTGACGCACGGACAGCGCGATGCGCGCGCCGGTTTGCGTCAGGTCTTCGCCCAGCACCAGCACCGCGTCGTAATCCTCGATCTCGCGCAGCGCCGGCGTATGAACGCCGCCGTTTTTCAGCACGTTCAGCATCAGCGCCAGGCGTGATTGCTCAGCCTGAGCGATACCGGTGTAGTAGTTCTCGGCGCCGACCAGCTCGCGCAGTGCGAAGTTGCTTTCCAGGCTGGCGCGCGGGGAGCCGATGCCGATGGTTTTCTTCGCCTGACGCAGGATGTCCGCCGCGCCCTGCATCGCCTGCTCGGCGTTCAGGGTGATCCAGTCATCGCCGCGCAGCTGCTGCGGTTGACGCGGACGATCTTTCTGGTTGACGTAGCCGTAACCGAAACGGCCGCGGTCGCACAGGAAGTAGTGGTTCACGCTGCCGTTGTAACGGTTTTCGATACGGCGCAGCTCGCCATAGCGCTCGCCCGGGCTGGTATTACAGCCGATGCTGCACTGCTGGCAAATGCTCGGCGCGAACTGCATGTCCCATTTACGGTTGTAGCGTTCGGAGTGCGTTTTGTCGGTGAAGACGCCGGTCGGGCACACTTCCACCAGGTTGCCGGAGAACTCGCTTTCCAGCGTGCCGCTTTCCGGGCGACCAAAGTAGACGTTGTCGTGCGCGCCGTACACGCCGAAGTCGGTGCCGTCCGCATAGTCTTTGTAGTAACGCACGCAGCGATAGCAGGCGATGCAGCGGTTCATCTCGTGCGAGATAAACGGCCCCAGCTCCTGGTTGTTGTGGGTGCGCTTGGTAAAGCGGTAGCGACGGAAGCTGTGGCCGGTCATTACCGTCATATCCTGCAGGTGACAGTTACCGCCTTCCTCACAGACCGGGCAATCGTGCGGGTGGTTGGTCATCAACCACTCGACCACGCTTTCACGGAACTGCTTCGCTTCGCCGTCATCGATGGAGATGAAGGTGCCATCGGATGCCGGGGTCATACAGGACATCACCAAACGGCCGCGCGTATCTTCCGCGTTTTGGTATTGCTTTACCGCACATTGGCGGCAAGCGCCGACGCTTCCCAGCGCCGGATGCCAGCAAAAGTAAGGAATATCAAGGCCGAGGGAGAGACAAGCCTGCAGCAGGTTGTCCGCCCCGTCTACCTCATACTCTTTGCCGTCTACATGAATCGTAGCCATAGTCAGCATGCTTCCAAGTGGCCTGCCTTGCGGCAGGCGTTAATCAAAAATTCTGGCCGTGTTCGGGCGAGTCGGCTTACCAGCGTTGCTTCAGCAGATTGTTCGGCTGAATGCCGCCAATCGCATGCGCGTTGCCGAAGTGCTGCACGGCGATACCCGCCTCGAACTCTTCACGGAAATATTTAATCGCGCTTTGCAGTGGCTCTACGGCACCTGGCGCGTGGGCGCAGAAGGTTTTGCCCGGGCCGAGGGAACGGCACAGCTGTTCGAGGGTTTCGATATCCCCCGGCTGCCCTTCGCCGTTTTCCAACGCGCGCAGAATCTTCACGCTCCACGGCAGGCCATCGCGGCAAGGCGTACACCAGCCGCAGGACTCGCGGGCGAAGAACTCTTCCAGGTTGCGCACCAGCGGCACCATGCCGATCTCGTGGTCAACCGCCATCGCCAACGCGGTGCCGAGACGACTGCCGGCTTTGCCGATCGCGCCGTATTCCATCGGCAGATCGAGGTGATCGGCGGTCAGGAAGTCGGTGCCCGCGCCGCCCGGCTGCCAGGCTTTGAAACGCAGACCGTCGCGCATGCCGCCGGCATAGTCTTCCAGGATTTCGCGCGCGGTGGTGCCGAACGGCAGTTCCCAGACGCCCGGATTTTTCACCCGGCCGGAGAAGCCCATCAGCTTGGTGCCTTTGTCTTCACTGCCGGAGATGCCGGTGTACCACTCCACGCCGTTCGCCAAAATGGCCGGCACGTTGCACAGCGTTTCGACGTTGTTGACGCAGGTCGGCTTGCCCCAGACGCCGGCGCTGGCCGGGAATGGCGGCTTGGAGCGCGGGTTGGCGCGGCGGCCTTCCAGCGAGTTGATCAGCGCGGTTTCTTCGCCGCAGATGTAACGGCCGGCGCCGGTGTGCACGATCAGCTCGAAATCAAATCCGGTGCCGAGAATGTTCTTGCCCAGATAGCCGGCTTCGGTGGCTTCCGCGATAGCGCGACGCAGGTGCGCCGCCGCTTCGATGTACTCGCCGCGCAGGAAGATGTACCCGCGGTAGGCTTTCAGCGCGAACGCGGAGATCAGCATGCCTTCCACCAGCAGGTGCGGCAGCTGCTCCATCAGCAGGCGGTCTTTGTAAGTGCCCGGCTCCATCTCATCGGCGTTACACAGCAGGTAACGGATGTTCATGGATTCGTCCTTCGGCATCAGGCTCCACTTCAAACCGGTGGAGAAGCCCGCGCCGCCGCGGCCCTTCAGCCCGGAATCTTTCACCAGGCCGACGATCTCGTCCGGGGCCAGGCCTTTGAGGGCCTTCTCTGCGCCGGCATAGCCGTTTTTGCTGCGGTATTCGTCCAGCCACAGCGGCTGCTTGTCATCGCGCAGACGCCAGGTCAGCGGATGCGTTTCGGGAGTGCGTACAATGTGCTTGGTCATTGATACTGCTCCAGTAGCGTCTCGATATCTTCAGGCTTCAGCTGACTGTGAGTGTCCTCGTCAATCATCATGGTCGGCCCTTTATC
The DNA here is from genome assembly GCF_900215445.1 of Serratia sp. JKS296. Taxonomy (NCBI): domain Bacteria; kingdom Pseudomonadati; phylum Pseudomonadota; class Gammaproteobacteria; order Enterobacterales; family Yersiniaceae; genus Serratia; species Serratia sp. JKS296. The sequence continues at coordinate 1,480,107 of NZ_OCMX01000001.1, read as the reverse complement.
GCAGTTGCCCAGACAGCAGGTCGGCAACAGCGTGAAGCGGCCATCAAAGGTGGTTTGACCCGGCTTGATGTTCAGCTTCTTCTCGATAGCGGCCTGAATGCCCTGGTAACCGGTGATGTGACAAACAACGCTGTCACAATAACGGATCACGTGACGTCCTACTGGCTGACGGAAAATCTGGCTGTAGAACGTGGCCACGCCTTCTACGTCGCTGGCGGGGATGCCCAGCACTTCCGCGATGGCGTAAATCGCACCGTCCGGAACCCAACCGCGCTGCTTCTGCACAATTTTCAGTGCTTCGATGGACGCGGCGCGCGGATTCTCGTAATGGTGCTTTTCGTGCTCGATCGCATCACGTTCTTCCGCGCTCAGTACAAATGCATCAACGCCGCTCTGAGGAGCGGCTGCGTTGATGGGCTCGAGCGCATCGTTGACTGCGTGATTGTCTTTTTGATCATGCATAGTTAGCGGTCCACATCTGACATTACAAAATCGATACTACCCAGATAGACGATCAGGTCGGAAACCAGGCTGCCTCGGATGACCGATGGGATCTGCTGCAGGTGCGCAAAGCTCGGCGTACGTACCCGGGTGCGATAGCTCATGGTGCTGCCGTCGCTGGTCAGGTAGTAGCTGTTGATCCCTTTGGTGGCTTCAATCATCTGGAATGATTCGTTGGCTGGCATCACCGGGCCCCAGGAAACCTGCAGGAAGTGGGTGATCAGCGTTTCAATGTGCTGCAGCGTGCGCTCTTTCGGCGGCGGCGTAGTCAGCGGGTGATCGGCCTTGAACGGGCCTTCCGGCATGTTGTTCAGGCACTGTTCGAGGATGCGCAGGCTCTGGCGCAGCTCTTCCACCTTCAGCATCACGCGGGTGTAGCAGTCGCTGGTGCCGTCGCCGACCGGCACTTCGAAGTCGAAGTTCTCGTAGCCGGAGTACGGACGCCATTTACGCACGTCGAACTCCACGCCGGTCGCGCGCAGGCCGGCGCCGGTCACGCCCCACTCCAGCGCTTCTTTGGCGTTGTAAGACGCGACGCCGATGGAGCGGCCTTTCAGGATGCTGTTCTTCAGCGCCGCTTTCACGTAGGAGTCCAGACGCTTCGGCATCCAGTCGAGGAATTCACGCAGCAGGCGATCCCAGCCGCGCGGCAGATCGTGCGCGACGCCGCCGATGCGGAACCAGGCCGGGTGCATACGGAAACCGGTGATCGCTTCCACCAGATCGTAGATTTTCTGACGATCGGTAAAGGCGAAGAACACCGGGGTCATCGCGCCGACGTCCTGAATGAAAGTGGAGATGTACAGCAGGTGGCTGTTGATGCGGAACAGCTCGGACAGCATCACGCGGATGGTGTCGACGCGCTCGGGCACCTTGATGCCGGCCAGCTTCTCGACCGCCAACACATAAGGCATTTCGTTCACGCAGCCGCCGAGGTACTCGATGCGGTCGGTGTACGGGATGTAGCTGTGCCAGGATTGACGCTCGCCCATCTTCTCGGCGCCGCGGTGGTGATAGCCGATATCCGGCACGCAGTCGACGATCTCTTCGCCGTCCAGCTGCAGAATGATGCGGAACGCACCGTGCGCGGACGGGTGGTTCGGGCCGAGGTTGAGGAACATGAAGTCTTCGTTCTCGGTGCCGCGCTTCATGCCCCAGTCTTCCGGCTTGAAGGTCAGCGCTTCCATTTCCAGATCTTCTTTCTGCTTGGTCAGCACGAAAGGATCGAATTCAGTGGCTCGCGCCGGGTAGTCCTTGCGCAGCGGGTGCCCTTCCCAGGTCTGCGGCATCATGATGCGCGACAGGTGCGGGTGGCCGTCGAAGGTGATGCCGAACATTTCCCAGGTTTCGCGCTCGTACCAGTTGGCGTTCGGGAACACCTTGGTCGCCGTCGGCACGTGCAGGTCTTTTTCAGACAGCGCCACCTTCAGCATGATGTCGCGGTTGCGCTCGATGGAGATCAGATGGTAGAAAACGGAGAAATCCGCAGCGGGCAGGCCGTCGCGGTGGGTGCGAAGGCGTTCATCCACGCCATGCAGATCGAACAGCATGACATACGGCTTCGGCTGTTTTCTCAGGAACGTCATTACTTCCAGTAACTGGTCAGGTTTAACCCATACCACGGGCATGCCGGTACGAGTGGCCTGAACAGTAAAGGCTTCCGGCCCAAAACGGTTGCGCAGTTCGCCGATCACCGGGTCGTCAAGGTGATCTCGGGTCTGCCAGGCAGGCAAGGCGTCGTGCGTCGTCAAATCTGTCATAATTTTTTTTCACCACACTAAAGGGTTATTCGCCGCAAGTTTCACTTTTCGCTGTGTTAACCAATAGCGCACTAAGATGGACGTTAAATGAACGTCTTAAATCTCGTCAGGCGTCCGGAGGTTGGTCACCGCGATGCGCTCGCCGTGTTTACGCTCTCTTTCAGACTGCATATTGGCGCGGTAAACGCCCTGATCGCCGACAACCCACGACAGCGGGCGACGTTCTTTGCCGATGGATTCCTGCAGCAGCATCAGCGCTTGCATGTAGGCTTCCGGACGCGGTGGGCAGCCGGGAATGTACACGTCGACCGGCAGGAACTTGTCCACGCCCTGCACCACGGAATAGATGTCGTACATGCCGCCGGAGTTGGCGCAGGCGCCCATCGAGATCACCCACTTAGGCTCCAGCATCTGCTCGTACAGGCGCTGGATGACCGGGGCCATTTTGGTGAAGCAGGTCCCGGCTACCACCATCAGGTCAGCCTGACGCGGGGAGGCGCGCAACACTTCCGCACCGAAACGCGCCACGTCGTGAACGGCGGTAAACGACGTCACCATCTCCACGTAACAGCACGAAAGGCCGAAGTTATACGGCCAAATAGAGTTTTTACGCCCCCAGTTCACCATGTCATGCAGCGCATGTTCGAGTTTACCCATGTAAACCGTGCGGTGAACCTGTTGTTCCAGGGGATCGGCGACGATCTCCTGTTTTTGCAGGGGATAACGGTCGTTCTCACCGTTCGGGTCTATGCGGGTGAGCGTATAGTCCATCTTAATGCCTCGCTGTTACTGCGGATGACTGTTGGTGTTAGTGATCGTGCTCGGTTTGCTGCGGCGTTGGGAACGCGCCGGAGTCCAATCCAACGCGCCGATGCGCACCAGATAAACCAGACCGGCCAATAGCACCAAAATGAAAATGGCGGCTTCGATAAAGCCCACCCAGCCGCTCTCGCGAATCGAGACCGACCAGGCATACAGGTATAAGGCTTCAACGTCGAAAATAACGAAGAACATGGCCACCAGGTAGAACTTGGCGGACAAGCGCATGCGCGCCGTGCCGACCGAGTCGATGCCTGATTCAAACGGGGTGTGTTTGGCGCGCGCCCGGGCTCTCCCGCCCAAGAAGAACGCACCCAGCAGCATTAAGCCGCAAAGCCCGATAGCCACGACGAGAAATACGGCGAGCGCCCAGTGATGAGCGATAACTTCAGTGGTTGTTGACATACTCTATGCTTACTCATCAAAAGTGGCGTCGATCGCACTGCTCTTGTCACCGGCAGTTAGTGCGCCACATCGATTTAAGGGAAGGATAAATAACCACACAAACAAACTGCTTTTACAGCGAGTTAGGCAGCGTTTTTCTGTGGGCTTTTTACTCCTTTCTATAACCTTTTGTCAACTTTGACAAAAGTATCTACACACTAGTTTACATACGTATCATTTGATTAACATTTGATGCGCCAGGGACAGGCTAAATCGTGTCAGTTAATTTTTGTGTAGAAACAGATAGATATAAACCAACATGCACATTTCAGTTTTACTATACCATTGTCTCAGGAATTCCCTGTTCTTCCACTCACTACCTAGGGGTATTTTTTTGATCCAGGACACGTTTTCAGCATAAATCCTCAAAAAAAGTGTGGCCCTTTAACAATTTCCCTCAAATTAAGCCGCAAAAACGACCGCCATAAGCTAACAAAATAACCCTGCTATTACCATGCCTTTAACTCATTCAATCTTATTGTGCAAAAAACGAACCCAGCATCTTAAATCCGGTCAAACTCTCTTTTCAGCAACGCTTAAAAGTTAATAAAACAGACGACTCATAACAAAATCACACTTAAACCTCTATAACAGTAGAAATCATCAAAAAACGGCCAAAAAAAACCTCCGCCGAAGCAGAGGTTTTTCATCAGATATCACGTCGCGGCGTTATTCTTCTTCGTCCACCAGGCTGGCATCATCCTGATCGCTCTGGAGACCGGCTTCCGCGCCGTTGAAGCCATAGCCGTCATCGCCGCCCTGCATCGCGCTGAAGATGGCCATGGCCAGTTCGTTGCTGCACTGCGCGTTTTTGCACAGCACATACTGGGTATCCGGCAGCGGCGGCAAACCTTCCACCGCGCCCAGCACCCGCAGATCGGGGCTCATCATCTCGATCGGCCGCGCGGTCACGCCCAGGCCGGCCTTACAGGCCGCCCGCACCGCGGACAGCGTGGAGGCGACGTAGGCGATACGCCACGGGATACCGGCTTCGTCCAACTGTTTGATCGCCAGCGCGCGGAACGGGCTTGGTTCATCCATCACCACCAGCGGGATAGGTTCGCCGGCCTGATAGTGATAATCGGCAGCGCAGTACCACAGCGTCGGCGACGTGCGCAGCACGATGTGCGGGTGCCCGGCCGGATCGGCCGTGGTCACCGCCAGATCGATCTCCCCCTCTTCCAGCAGATCGACCATCGTCGTGCTGCGCTTTACGCGCACGTCAATGGCCAGCTTCGGATAAATGGCGGTCACGCGGTTCAACAAGAAAGGCAGAATGGTATCGGCGGTGTCGTCGGAAGCGCCGATGGTCAGAACACCTTTAATATTGTTGTACATCAGCGAGGTACAGGCTTCGTCGTTAAAGCGCAGGATCTTCCTGGCATAACCGAGAAGCTGAATACCATGCTCAGTCAGGAGTTTGTTGCGCCCATGGCGGGCAAACAGTTCTTTGCCGACCAGTTGCTCTAATCGCTGCATTTGTTGGCTGACGGCTGATTGCGTACGGCAAACGGCAACAGCCGCCGCCGCGAAGGTATTCAAATCAGCAACCGCAACAAAGGTTCTTAGCAGATCGAGGTCGAGATTAAGTATCGGACGATTTGCAGTTGTCATAGTGTATTCTTCACTTTTTTAAATTCTAATTTACGAACTACTACCCTGGTGTGTTTCTCAGACGCCGTTGAAAAGGACGGAGCCTGTTATGACAGTACCCCACTCATAAGTGGAGGGCAAAAAAATTACTTATGATTCGTTACCTCTATCGCTTTTTAAAATGCGATCTATCGATGGTGCTTATAGAACGCGGGGGACTGAATACCGGTGGGAAGGGAAAACCCCCACCGAACCTGAGATTTTACTCATTGATACTGCCTAATTTCCACTCCATTCGTGCTACTGAGAATCCTTATCAACCGGCGTTCAGGCTGCATTACAGAGTAAGAAAAATAAATAATTAACGGCACCAACGTCGTGTTATCACTCAATGAATTTAATAAATTCAATCAGTAAGATTTTTACTTTAAATAATAATCCTATAACCACATAAACAATGCTTAAGCTGAAATATAAAGTAAAGCTAATGTAAATATGCCATTTTTTTAGTGTGGTGCGCTAACCGGCAACCCGCTATCAGACAACTCCGGTATTATCGTTCCTTTACAGTTTATTGAAGCCTATTCTCACTTTCGGCTTATCAGTTCACTGCTGCCGGCCGCGATCGCCGACACGTCTCGTTTATCGACACGTGATTTTACAGAACAAAACCCTAGTAAAATTATAGTTCATGAAATTATGAACCACAAAATAACTTTACCTTTGCTTATCATAACTAAAATCCCCCGTTACGACATGCATTTGCACCAAAGGCGTGCAAAACCCTTCAAAAGCAACTACGCCAGGAGTACATTGGGCGGGTTGCGGCGTCCCACGGTAGGAGCGCCCCTATCCCAGCAAAAGGCTCAACTTTTTATGTCCCCCATTGAGAAATCCAGCAAACTGGACAACGTCTGCTATGACATTCGCGGCCCGGTGCTTAAAGAAGCTAAACGTCTTGAAGAAGAAGGCAACAAAGTCCTGAAACTGAACATCGGCAACCCTGCCCCGTTCGGTTTCGACGCCCCGGACGAAATCCTGGTCGACGTGATCCGCAATCTGCCCACGGCGCAAGGCTACTCCGACTCCAAGGGCCTCTTCTCGGCGCGTAAAGCGATCATGCAGCACTATCAGGCGCGCAACATGCGTGACGTGACCGTTGAGGATATCTACATTGGCAACGGCGTCTCGGAGCTGATCGTTCAATCCATGCAGGCGCTGCTCAACAGCGGCGACGAAATGCTGGTGCCGGCGCCGGACTACCCGTTGTGGACCGCCGCGGTCTCGCTGTCCGGCGGCAAAGCCGTGCACTATCTGTGCGATGAGCAGGCCGGCTGGTTCCCGGATCTGGACGACATCATCAGCAAGATCACCCCGCGCACCCGCGGCATCGTGATCATCAACCCGAACAACCCAACCGGCGCGGTGTACAGCAAAGCGCTGCTGGAACAGATCGTCGAGATCGCCCGTCAACACAACCTGATCATCTTCGCCGACGAGATCTACGACAAGATCCTGTACGACGAAGCGGAGCACCACTCTATCGCCGCGCTGGCGCCGGATCTGCTGACCGTGACCTTCAACGGCCTGTCGAAGACCTACCGCGTGGCGGGCTTCCGCCAGGGCTGGATGGTGCTGAACGGGCCGAAAAAGCACGCCAAAGGCTATATCGAAGGGCTGGAGATGCTGGCTTCGATGCGCCTGTGCGCCAACGTGCCGATGCAGCACGCGATTCAAACCGCGCTGGGCGGTTATCAAAGCATCAGCGAATTCATTCAGCCCGGCGGCCGTCTGTACGAACAGCGCAATCGCACCTGGGAACTGCTCAATGACATTCCGGGCGTCTCATGCGTGAAGCCGCAGGGCGCGCTGTACATGTTCCCGCGCATCGATGCCAAACGCTTCAATATCCATGACGACCAGAAACTGGTGCTGGATCTGCTGCTGCAGGAAAAAGTGCTGCTGGTGCAGGGAACCGCATTCAACTGGCCCTACCCGGATCATGTGCGCATCGTCACCCTGCCGCGCGTAGACGAGCTGGAAATGGCGGTCGGCAAGCTGGGCCGCTTCCTTGAAGGCTACCATCAGTAATCGCCTGGGGCGCAGCGCCTTGCTGCGCCCTTCTCTCATTGCCCGGTTGCAAAATTCGCCGTCACTGCTTCACAATGGGGGCCTCACTTGCCGTTAAAGAGAGCACCATGAGCCAGAGCCATTTCTTCGCCCATCTGTCCCGCCTGAAACTGATCAACCGCTGGCCACTGATGCGCAACGTGCGCACCGAGAACGTCTCCGAACACAGTCTGCAGGTGGCTTTTGTCGCCCACGCGTTGGCGGTGATCAAGAACCGCAAGTTCAACGGCAATCTCAACGCCGACCGGGTTGCGCTGCTGGCGATGTATCACGACGCCAGCGAAGTGATCACCGGCGACATGCCGACGCCGATCAAGTACTACAATCCGCAGATCGCCCACGAGTACAAGAAGATCGAAAAGATCGCCCAGCAAAAGCTGCTGGACATGATCCCCGCGGAACTGCGCAACGATTTCCGCACCATTCTCGATGAGCACTATTACAGCGAAGATGAAAAGCAGGTGGTAAAGCAGGCGGACGCATTATGCGCCTACCTGAAATGCCTGGAGGAGCTGTCTGCCGGTAACAACGAATTTACCCTGGCCAAGGCGCGGCTGGATAAAACCCTGGAACAGCGCCGCAGCCCGGAGATGGACTACTTCATGGAAGTGTTCATTCCCAGTTTCAGTCTGTCATTGGACGAAATCAGCCTCGACAGCTCGCTGTAACCCCGCCGGCGCAGCCTCGTTGCGCCGTTAAAAACCGTAGAGCCACGGCACCACAATCACGCTGACCGCCATCACCAACAGGGTGAACGGCACGCCGAGCCGCACGAAATCGCCGAACTTGTAATTGCCCGGCCCCAGCACCAGCGTATTGACCGGTGAAGAAACCGGCGTCATAAAGGCGGCGGACGCGGCGACGGCGATAATCATCGCGAACGGGTATGGCGATACCCCCATTTCGCGCGCGGCGGCGATGGCGATCGGCGCCATCAGCACCGCCGTCGCGGTATTGGAAATAAACAGGCCGATGGTGGCGCACAAGACGAACAGGCACAGCAGCATCACGCGCGGCCCCGCGCCGCCGGCGACGTCCATCAGCCCGCTGACGATCAGATCCACCCCGCCGGTCTTTTGCAGCGCCTGCGCGAACGGCATCATGCCGACGATCAAAATAATGCTCGGCCAATGGATCGATTTATAGGCGCTCTCCATATCGATGCAGCGGAACTTGCCCATCAGCAAACAGGCGATCAGCGCCGCGATCGGGTTGGGGATTTCGTCGGTCAGCATCATCGCCACCATCAGCGCCAGGCAAAACAGCGCATGCGGCGCCTGCGTGATGGCCGGCGCCACTTCGTCCACCTCGGCCGGCAGATTGAGCACGATAAAGTCGTGGGTTTTGGCCTGCAGCTGACGAATCGCCTTCCAATCGCCGATCACCAGTAAGATGTCGCCCAGTTCCAGCGGCTCGTCCACCAACTTGCCGCCCAGCGTCTCGCCGTGGCGGCGGATGCCCACCACGTTCAGATCGTAACGGCTGCGGAACGCCGCTTCGCGCAGGCTTTTGCCCAGCAGCGCCGAGTCCGGGATCAGCGACACCTCCGCCATGCCGACGTTGCGCGACTGTTCCGAGAAGTAATCGCCGCGCAGCACCATCGGCTCCAGCCGCTGCTCGCCGCAGAATTCGCGCAGATCGACCTGGCTGTCCGACATGTCGATCAAGAGGACGTCGCCCTCGCGCAGTTCGGTGCTGCCGGAGGCGCTGACCATCACCCGCCGGAAGCGTTTCCAGCGCTCGATGCCCACCACGTTGGCGCCATAGCGCGCGCGCAGGTGCAGCTCGTCCAGCGAACGCCCGATCAGCGGCGAAGCGCTGCGGACAGCCAACCGCCGCGCGCGGCCGGTCAGCTTGTAATCGCGGATCAGGTCACGGAAGGTGCGGCGCTGCCAGTCGTCGCCTGCTTTGCTCGTGTCGCCGCTGCCCAGCCAACGCCGGGCGATCAGCATGTAACCGACGCCCAGCGCCAGCACCGCCAGGCCAATGGGCGTCACGCTGAAGAAACCGAAACCATGGATGCCTTCACGCACCAGTTCGCTGTTGACCACCATGTTGGGCGGCGTGGCCACCAGCGTCATCATGCCGCTGATCAGCCCGGCGAAGCTGAGCGGCATCATCAGCCGCCCCGGCGCGATCTTCATTCTCGCCGTCACGCTGAGCACCACCGGGATAAAGATCGCCACCACGCCGGTCGAGCTCATAAATGCCCCCAATCCGGCGACCGTCACCATCAGCAGCATCAACATTTTGGTTTCGCTGCTGCCGGCCACTTTCACCAGCCAGTCGCCCACCTGATAAGCCACGCCGGTGCGCACCAGCCCTTCGCCGATCACGAACAGCGCGGCGATCAAAATCACATTGGGATCGCTGAAACCGACCGTCGCCTCCTGCAAGCTGAGCGTGCCGCTCAGCACGAAAGCGATGATCACCAACAGCGCCACCACGTCCATCCGCAGCTTGTTGGTGGTAAACAGCACGATGGCAATCAGCAGTAAACTCAGCACCCACAGTAATTCGCTGTTCAAAACGGCCTCATCCGGCAAATGTCCAAGGGTCTAAAAAATAGCATAAAAAAACCCCGCCGAAGCGGGGTCTAATCAATTAGGGTGAAGATCATGCCGCTTAAACCAGCCGGCGAACGATCGCGCCCTGCGCCGTTTTATCGACGGCGATCTGCGCCAGCGAATCCAGCCGCAGGTCGACCTGCTCCAGCTTCGGCGCATCGGCCGGGGCGTTGACCGCAATCACCTGGCAACCCGCCGCCAGGCCGGAGAGAATGCCGGCCGGCGCGTCTTCGACCACTACGCACTCGTGCGGCGCCAGCCCCAGGCGCTCGGCGCCCAGCAGATAGGCGTCGGGCTGCGGCTTGCCATGTTTAACCTGCTCGGCGGTGATGAACACCGCCGGCTGCGGCAAACCGCCGGCCTGGCGGCGAGCGCCGGCCACCGGCACCGAACCGGAGGTGACGATCGCCCAAGGGATGCCGAGCGCGTTCAGGCGCTCCAGCAACGCAATCGCGCCCGGCAGCGCGCGAACGCCATCGGTATCCTGCGCTTCCACCTGCTCCAGCAATTGGAATTCGCGCTGAATTTCCGCTTCGCTTTCGCCCGGCATAAAATGGCGCAGAGAAGTAATGGCCTGTTTACCGTGAATGAAGTCCAGCACCGCTTGCGGGTCGACGCCGCGGCGCTCGGCCCAGTGCGTCCAGGCGCGCTCTACCGCCGGCAGCGAATCCACCAGGGTGCCATCAAGATCGAACAGAAAACCCTTACACTCCACAGAAAACCTCTTCTTAATCAAGCATTGATGATTTGCGCTATCTCAACGGCGCTCAAGTGATACTGGCGCGGACAGGCCAACCAGATCGCCAGCATACGCTGGTATTTTTCCCACATTTTGGTCTGGGCGTTAAAACCGTGGCTGCCGGAATCAAAGTGAGTATAGCGCCCCTCGGTGCTGACCAGGAAACGCACGTAACTCAGGTAGCGCGCCTCGGTCGCGGCGTCGAAGCCGAGGAACGCCAGGCGGCGCTCGTCCAGATCCTGCTTCTCTTTCAGGTTGCCCCAGGAAACCTGCAGCGCATGATGCATTTCCATCACGTTGATGATGGTGCGGCACACCTCTTCGCTCAGTTCGCCGAAATCGCGATCCAGCTCGCGCATTTGCAAACCGAAGCCGCGTTCGACGATGGTTTGCAACCGGCGATAACGATCGCCGTTGTCCGGATCGAGCAAGGTCATCATCTTGTACTGATTCGACAGGATCAGCCGCTGGGCGTTGGTCATTTCCATCAGGATTTCCTCATTTCTGTGTGATGGCGGGAGCATCGCACAGCGCAAGAACGCAGGAAATCACAACTCGACCGTTCTTTGATTTAAACCGGGGTTATTGGCGCTTAGACGAAAAAGGCCGCACAACGCGGCCTTTTTTCATTTACAGATCGTCGAGGAAGGTTTTGTCCAGCTGCTTGAAGGCGCGCTTGAGCAAATCAGCCAACGTCTGATAGGTCGGCGTGCCTTCGAGCGGCGCCACCGCCTGTCCGGCTTCCGTCAGCTTGTTGCGCACCTCATGGAACCATTGCAGCAGCGTCGGCGGCAGCGGCGTGACCGAACGACGCCCCAGCCACCACAAGCCCTGCATCGGCAGGCTGCAGGCGAACAGCGCGGTGGCGATCGCCGGGCCCAGTTGGCCGCCGAGCGCGATCTGCCAGGTCAGCGTGAAAATCGCCAACGGCGGCATGAAACGGATAGCGAAACGGGTGGCACGCGCAACGCGGTTCTCCGGAAAGACCGGTGCCAGACGTTTGTCTGACGGCCAGGTTTTCATATAATGCTGCCCGCGCTGGAAGACCTGAAACCAGCTTACGGAACCGGACGGTTTGCTCGTCATTGCGTACCTCAACGTCACGTAAAGAAACTAAAAGCGTGCTGCCAGAGACCATACTAAAAAATTTGAAGCTTTAAATTTATTTTGTGTTTGCACCGGGCTATCGGTATCCTAAGCCGGCCTTGTGGCCGGTAGAAGATGACGTAAATTTTGTCAACTTTTAGCCCTATAAAAATCAAGATTATTTAAACCGCAGAGAAATCATCGGTTTTTCCATCATCCTGTGATTTGTGCACTTCACATGATGTTAATCATAAATGTCATCGGCACTATGCGCTACGCTTGTTGTCTGATTGACGATTAATTCACCACGTGTGTTCGATTTTCTTTTAACAACACGACTATTTAAGTAGGTACTTCCATGTCGAGTAAGCTAGTACTGGTTCTTAACTGCGGCAGTTCTTCTCTGAAATTCGCCATCATCGATGCCGTTAACGGCGACGAATTCCTCTCCGGTTTGGCCGAGTGTTTCCACCTGCCTGAAGCTCGCATCAAGTGGAAAATGGACGGCGCCAAACACGAAGCTGCCCTGGGGGCCGGCGCTGCACACAGCGAAGCGCTGAACTTCATTGTTAATACTATTCTGGCACAAAAACCAGAGCTTTCCGCGCAGTTGACCGCTATCGGCCACCGCATCGTGCACGGCGGCGAGAAGTTCACCGCCTCCGCCGTGATCAACGACGAAGTTCTGCAGGGTATCAAAGATTCCGTGCCGTTCGCACCACTGCACAACCCAGCTCACCTGATCGGCATCGCGGAAGCGCTGAAATCCTTCCCTCACCTGGCTGACAAGAACGTTGCCGTGTTCGACACCGCGTTCCACCAGACCATGCCGGAAGAATCTTACCTGTACGCCCTGCCGTACAGCCTGTACCGCGACCACGGCGTTCGCCGCTACGGCGCACACGGCACCAGCCACTTCTACGTGACTCAGGAAGCCGCGAAGATGCTGAACAAGCCGGTGGAAGAAGTGAACGTGATCACTTGCCACCTGGGCAACGGCGGTTCCGTCACCGCAGTGCGCAACGGCCAGTGCGTTGACACCTCCATGGGTCTGACCCCGCTGGAAGGCCTGGTAATGGGCACCCGCAGCGGTGATATCGATCCGGCTATCATCTTCCACCTGCACGATTCTCTGGGCATGAGCGTTGACCAGATCAACAAGATGCTGACCAAAGAATCCGGCCTGCTGGGCCTGACCGAAGTCACCAGCGACTGCCGTTACGTTGAAGACAACTACGACAGCAAAGCCGATGCCAAACGCGCCATGGACGTGTTCTGCCACCGTCTGGCCAAATACGTCGGCGCCTACAGCGCGCTGATGGAAGGCCGTCTGGACGCGGTGATCTTCACCGGCGGCATCGGCGAGAACGCCGGCATGGTGCGTGAGCTGACCCTGAACAAACTGGGCCTGCTGGGCTTCGAAATCGACCACGACCGCAACATGGCCGCTCGCTTCGGCAAATCCGGCGCCATCACCAAAGACGGCAGCCGCCTGGCGCTGGTGATCCCGACCAACGAAGAGTTGGTCATCGCGCAGGACGCATCCCGCCTGACCGCGTAATGCTCTCAAAACACCGTCAGCCCAGGCTGACGGTGTTGTTTTAGCCTCATGTTAATCGTGAAGAGGACTATTCTGTGTCACGTACTATTATGTTGATCCCCACCGGCACCAGCGTCGGCCTGACCAGCGTCAGCCTGGGTGTCATCCGCTCCATGGAGCAAAAAGGCGTTCGTCTGAGCGTGTTCAAGCCTATCGCTCAACCGCGCACCGGCGACAACGCGCTCGACCAGACCACCACCATCATCCGCAGCAACTCCACCATCCCGGCGGCCGAACCGCTGCGCATGGATTACGTTGAAGGCCTACTGAGCTCCAACCAGCAAGACGTGCTGATGGAAGAGATCGTGGCGCGCTACCACGAGAACACCAAAGACGCGGAAGTGGTGCTGATCGAAGGCCTGGTGCCGACCCGCAAACACCAGTTCGCCAACGCGCTGAACTACGAGATCGCCAAAACCCTTAACGCCGAGATCGTCTTCGTACTGGCGCTGGGCAACGACTCCCCGGCGCAGCTGAAAGAGCGCATCGAACTGGCGCGCACCAGCTTCGGCGGCAGCAAGAACAAAAACATCACCGGCGTTATCATCAACAAGCTGAACGCGCCGGTCGACGATCAGGGCCGCACCCGTCCTGACCTGTCCGAAATCTTCGACGACTCCACCAAAGCCAGCATCGCCCACGTCGATCCTGCGCAGCTGTTCGCCAACAGCCCGCTGCCGGTTCTGGGCTGCGTGCCGTGGAGTTTCGATCTGATCGCCACCCGCGCCATCGACATGGCTCGCCACCTGAAGGCCCGCGTGGTCAACGAAGGCGACATCATGACCCGCCGCGTGAAGTCCGTGACCTTCTGTGCTCGCAGCATCCCGCACATGCTGGAACACTTCCGCCCAGGCTCCCTGCTGGTGACCTCCGCAGACCGTCCTGACGTGCTGGTCTCCGCCTGCCTGGCGGCGATGAACGGCGTGGAAATCGGCGCCATCCTGCTGACCGGCGGCTACGCCATCGATGAGCCGATTAAGAAGCTGTGCGAACGCGCCTTCCAGACCGGCCTGCCGGTGTTCATGGTCGACACCAACACCTGGCAGACCTCGCTGAGCCTGCAGAGCTTCAACCTCGAAGTGCCGGCGGACGACCACCAGCGCATCGAGAAAGTGCAGAACTACGTGGCCAGCCACATCAGCACCGAGTGGATCGACTCGCTGACCGCTACCTCTGAGCGTTCACGCCGTCTGTCTCCACCGGCGTTCCGTTACGAACTGACCGAACTGGCGCGTAAAGCCGGCAAGCGCATCGTGCTGCCGGAAGGCGACGAGCCGCGCACCGTGAAAGCGGCGGCCATCTGCGCCGAACGCGGCATCGCGGAATGCGTGCTGCTCGGCAACCCGGACGAGATCCAGCGCGTCGCGGCAGCGCAAGGCGTTGAGCTGGGCAAAGGCATCGAAATCGTCGATCCGGTCGCCGTGCGTGAAAACTACGTGCCGCGTCTGGTTGAGCTGCGCAAGAGCAAGGGCATGACCGAAGTGGTCGCGCGCGAGCAGCTGGAAGACAACGTGGTGCTCGGCACCCTGATGCTGGAACAGGGCGAAGTCGACGGTCTGGTCTCCGGCGCGGTTCACACCACCGCCAACACCATTCGTCCGCCGTTGCAGCTGATCAAAACCGCGCCGGGCAGCTCGCTGGTGTCCTCCGTGTTCTTCATGCTGTTGCCTGACCAGGTACTGGTCTACGGCGACTGCGCGATCAACCCGGATCCGACCGCCGAGCAGCTGTCTGAAATCGCCATCCAGTCTGCGGATTCCGCCGCGGCCTTCGGCATCGAGCCGCGCGTAGCGATGATCTCCTACTCCACCGGCAACTCCGGTGCGGGCAGCGACGTTGAGAAAGTGCGCGAAGCGACCCGTCTGGCGCAGGAAAAACGCCCGGACCTGATCATCGACGGCCCGCTGCAGTACGACGCCGCCATCATGGCCGACGTTGCCAAGTCCAAGGCGCCGAACTCGCCGGTGGCCGGCCAGGCGACCGTGTTCATCTTCCCGGATCTGAACACCGGCAATACCACCTACAAAGCGGTACAGCGCTCCGCTGACCTGGTCTCCATCGGCCCGATGCTGCAAGGCATGCGCAAGCCGGTGAACGACCTGTCGCGCGGCGCACTGGTTGACGATATCGTCTACACCGTCGCGCTGACGGCGATCCAGTCTTCCCAGGCTGACGCTGCCGCCAAGGCGTAATAAACCGTTAAAAAAAGCCAGTCAGGTAATCCTGACTGGCTTTTTTATGCCTGATATTCTTGGTGATGATGCTGTTTTAGACAATACCCGCCAAATCCGCAGCACCCACCATCATCGCCAAGCGCTGACGCCCCGTGCAGAAAAATCAATGGTAGGCATGATGGGGGTTTGGCTGTTCGTGGCATAGAAAAATGCCGAATTCGTAAAGGAATACACCTTCCCGGAAAAATTGATGGTGACGCGGTTGCCCTCACCGCGGATAGTTGCATCAGCCCGATCCGCCGTCAAAATTGGCGCGCTTTGACTCAGCACGTTGATAGGGTCGCCATCCAAGCTTCCGTTCAAATAGTAACGATACACATCCGTGTCGGTGGCCCCCGCATTCTGGTACTCGGTGACATAGAGCCAAATCTCGTCGGTCAACTGCTTTTTGCTGTAGAGCTTATCGTCATAAGTCTCGCGGGTGGCATACCAATACCCCGCAAAGCCAACGACAATAACCAACAAAACCGTCGTCAATAGCCGATGAGCCCATTTAGTAACCATGCCGAGTTGCATAATCAATTCCTTGTTTGATCCAATATTGATCCCGAGGGTCATCACCATACGGCGGGCGTTGATACCAATGACTCCATTCTAACCGCGATGTTCCTGCACGTGACTGAGCAAATCCAGCGCCCATCAACAAAATATCTGCGGGAATTCCAGCCGCGGTACCGGTTGCACCATAATTGAAATTACCAAAGTTAGCCAAGGCGCGATTTTGCTGTTTGTAATCCCAGGGGCCCCGATTTTTTACCTGATGGTAGAACCAATAGTAAGTACCAGGCAACGCCATGTTGCGCGGTTGCCCCTGCCTGCGCGCCTCGCGCAAGTTTCTGGCAAGAACAGTAAAACCGCCTGGCGGCAGTAATGGAACCACGGCCATAATCTCCTCCTTGAGAGCCGGATGTCATTTAATCATAGGGTTTATAAAAAATTCACACACTGTCTTATTCACTGCACGTATGAATAAGACAGCATGACGGAAATCATTCACCAAATAAATTTAACATATTGTATTTATTTGATTTATTTTCTCATTATCATATTTTATCCCTGTGTTGACCAGTTATTATCAATGGAAAAAAAAGTCCCCTAAGGGACTTTGTAATGGATAGCATGTTGATAAACGTCTCAGGGCAGAACAACTCGCGGGTAATAACCAATTCGATTACCGATTAAGAATGCCGGTAATTCCTATTCTGCTTTACAATAACTGCCCGGCAGCCTCCAGAATATGTTCGGCAGTCAGGCCATACTCCTGCTGTAAAAACGCCTGGGTGCCCACCTGGCCGTAACGCTCCTTCACCCCCACGCGCCGCATCGGCGTCGGGCACTCTTCCGCCAGCACCTCCGCCACCGCCGATCCCAGCCCGTTATGAATGCTGTGGTTCTCACAGGTGACGATGCGTCCGGTCTTGGCCGCGTAGGTTTTGATCAGTTCACGGTCGATAGGCTTGAGGGTGAACATATCGATCACCGCCGCGCTGACGCCCTGCCGCGCCAGCATCTCCGCCGCTTTCAACGCCTCCGCCACCATGATGCCGTTGGCGATCAGCGTGACGTCGTCGCCATCGCGCAGCAGGTTGCCCTTGCCGATGGTAAAGCGCGAGCCGTCCTGGTAGATGCGCGTCGCCTGCTTGCGAATGGTGCGCACCCAGTAGAAGCCGCGCAGATCCATCAGTTGGCGCAGAACGTCGGCGAACATGGTGGCGTCGGTCACTTCCAGCACCACCGAATGCGCCAGCCCGCGCACAATGCCCATGTCCTCGAACGACATGTGGGTGCCGCCGTTGTGGCAGGCGCTTACCCCGGCGTCGGAAGCGATCACCTTGACGTTGTTGCGCTGGTAATCCAGCGACATGAACAGCTGATCGAAACAGCGGCGGCTGGCGAAGGCGGTGAAGGTATGCACGAACGGCACCCGGCCGGTAAGCGACAGCCCGGCGGCGACGCCGATCACGTTGGCCTCCATGATGCCGCAGTTGATCACGTGCTGCGGGTGATCCTTGTGCACGCCGTCCATCGCCATTGAGCTCATCAAATCCGCCTCCAGCGCGATGATCGGCGCGCCCGCCTCAATCTGCCGCCGCACCGCGCCGGCGTAGACTTTGCGCATTTCGACGGCGTCGTTTTCCAACTGCGTCACTACGTTAAACATGGGCGGCCTCCAGTTCGGCGATGGCTTTTTCGATCTCCAGCTGCACGTCCGGCGTCAGGCGCAGGTGGTGTGAGTTCGACAGGTTTTCCAGATAGGTCACGCCCTGTCCCTTGATGCTGTCGAGCACGATCGCCAGCGGCCGCTGTTCGCCGCCGCGCGCCGGCGCTACCGCCGCCAGCAGCGCCGCGATGTCGTCGCCCTTGATGGTTTGCACCTCAAAGCCGAAGGCGCGGAACTTGGCGGCCAGATCGAACGGTTGGATCACCTCGTCCAGCGCGCCGTCCAGCTGTTGCTTGTTGTAATCGATGAACAGCGTCAGGTTGTTCAGGTTGTGGTGGGCGATAAACTGGAACGCCTCCCAGCACTGCCCTTCATTCAGCTCTCCGTCGCCGAGGATGCTGAACACCCGATTGCGCCGCCCCGCCAGCCGATGGGATAACGCCATGCCGGCGGCGATCGACACGCCCTGCCCCAGTGAGCCGGTGGTGGCGTCCACGCCGCGCGTGCGCAGCCGGTCCGGGTGGCTCGGCAGGCGCGTGCCGTTCTGATTGAGGGTCTTCAGTTCCGCCAGCGGGAAGTAGCCCTTGATCGCCAGCGTGCTGTACAGCGCCGGGCCGGCGTGCCCTTTCGACAGCACGAAGTCATCGCGCTCCGGCCAGTCCGGGTCCGCCGGATCGATGCGCATCACGCCGCCGTACAGCACCGCCAGCGTCTCCACCACCGACATGCAGCCGCCGTAGTGGCCGAAGCCCAGCCCGGTCAGCGCTTTCAGCGTTTCCAGACGGATCGCGCGCGCCAGAGTGCGCAGCTCTTCAATTTCCGTTTCGCTCATTGTGTCGTTCATCAGTCTGCCCTCGTTATTTCTCGACGCGGTCAGCGGCCGGCGCGCCTTTGCGTTTTCTCAAGAAGTTATGCGCCACCAGCAGCGCGAACACGGCGACGATCGCCAGCATGATCATCTCCTTCGACATAAAGCGCGCCATATTGCCCAGCAGGATGCCGATCACGCCGAAGTCGGCGTCGGAGAAGGTGGTGTTGGCAAAGCCAAGCGCCCCCAGCACCGGCAACAGCAGCACCGGCAGGAAGGTGATCAGCAGTCCGTTGGCGAAGGCGCCCAGCATCGCGCCGCGCCGCCCGCCGGTCGCGTTGCCGAAAACCCCGGCGGTAGCGCCGGTGAAGAAATGCGGCACCACGCCGGGCAGGATCAGCACCATCTTCAGTTGCCCCAGCAGGAACAGCCCGGCCAACCCGCCAAGGAAGCTGAACAGGAAGCCGATCAGCACCGCGTTGGGGGCATAGGGATAAACCACCGGGCAATCCAGCGCCGGCCGCGCGTTAGGCACCAGTTTTTCCGAGAAGCCGGTGAACGCCGGCACGATCTCCGCCAGAATCAAGCGCACGCCCTGCAGAATGATGAACACCCCGGCGGCGAAGGTGATGGCCTGGATAATCGAATACACCAGGTAGTTCTGGCCGCCACTGAGCTCGCTTTCCACATAGGCCCGCCCGGCGCAGATCGCCAGGATCAGGTAGATGACGATCATGGTCATCGAGATCGAAATGGAGCTGTCACGCAGGAAGCTGAGGTTTTTCGGCAGGTTCATCTCCTCGGTCGAGCGCGAGTTCTTACCCACCTTCGAGCCGATCCAGCCGGACAGCACATAGCCCAGGGTGCCGAAGTGGCCGAAAGCGATATCGTCGTTGCCGGTGATGCGGCGCATATAGCGCTGGGCGATCGCCGGGAAGAACGCCATCACCAGCCCCAGGGTCAACGCGCCGGTAAACACCAGTTGAACGCCCTCGAAGCCCGCCACCGTCAGGATGATGCCGATCATGCAGGCCATGTAGAAGGTGTGGTGGCCGGTGAGGAAGATGTATTTCAGCCGGGTGAAGCGCGCCACCACGATGTTCGCCACCATGCCGAACGCCATGATCAAGGCGGTGGAAGCGCCGTATTTCTCCAGCGCGATAGAGACGATCGCTTCGTTGTTCGGAATGATGCCCTGAATATTAAATGCGTGTTCGAACATGCCGCCCAACGGATTGAGCGACCCGACCAATACCGTGGCGCCGCCGCCCAAAACGATAAAGCCGAGAATGGTTTTTACCGTGCCTTTCACCACGTCGGAAAAGGATTTCTTTTGCGCCAGCAAACCGATCAGCGCAATAAGCCCGACCAGCACCGAAGGCACCTTTAATATATCCACCACAAACTTAAGCGTTTCCTGGATAAACATATCCACCTCGCCAATCGTTTTATTCAGAGGATTGAGTGGGCTTCGAAGTAAGCGCGCAGCTTGGCTTCCAGCTCATTGATGTCGATGATGTTGCTGATCACCACCAGCTGCTCGGCCGGCACGCTGGCGCTGTCGGCGATGTCTTTCGCCATCACGAACACGTCGGCTGCGCCGGGGGTGGCCGACGACAGATCGGAGTGTTCGACCTCGGCCTCCACGCCCATTTTTTTCAGCACCTTTTTAATATTCATTTCCACCATAAAACTGCTGCCGAGACCAGAACCGCAAATCGCCATGATTTTCATGATATCCACCTGTTGAATTTAGCGTGTAGGGTAGCGCCGCCGGTCATATTCCCGGCGTTGTTAGCATTAATCGTGCTCCTGGTGATTAAACGTTAATAGCGGGCGATAATATCCTCGATTTGTCGTTTATCTTTGGCGTGAAATAACGCCTCCATTGCCTGATTGTCTGAAAATAATTCAGCCAGTTGCGAAATCAATTCGATGTGGCTGTTGCCGTCAGGCGCGGAAAGCGTCACCACCACCTGAACCGGATCGTTATCCGCGGAATGAAAGTTAACCCCCTGATGGATCTTCAACAGCGATAACCCCAGCGCGTTGGCACCCTCCTCGGGCCGGGCGTGTGGCATGGCGATGCCCGGCGCCAGGACGAAGTAAGGGCCGAGCTTCTCCTGCTGATGAAAGATGGCCGTCAGATAATTCGGCGTAATCACGCCGTCTTGCAGCAGCGGCTGCGCGCTCAGCGTTACCGCCTGGCGCCAGTCCTCCACCCGTTCGCACAGCTGTATATGATCGGCGGTCAGCCACTCTTTCAGCACGTTATCCTCCCGAGAATCGATGATTGCGGCCGGTGATTAATTCACCGACGACGGTAAAACTTTAATCAACTCCTCCCGGCCACACAGTGATGGATATCACAAAGATAGCGCTACCAAAGCGCTATCATGCAGATCTGTGATAGCGCTATCAAAACGCCGCGCCGCGGCATGACGTTAACCACAATTTTTTCTCGCTCTTTCGGGTAACGGGGTAGAATGTGCCACATACGGGGATCGTCGAAGCCGCGCCGTCGGCTTCCCACCCTCACCATTTTTATGCGCCGCGCGCGCATTTCAGTCGGGATTTGGCATGTCGATCGGTAAAAAACGCCGCAGCACGGGCAGGGTGACGTTGGCTGACGTAGCGCAGCTGGCGGGCGTCGGCACCATGACGGTGTCGCGCGCGCTGCGCACGCCGGAGCAGGTTTCAGACAAACTGCGCGAGAAGATTGAAGCCGCGGTGAGCGAGTTGGGGTATCTGCCCAACCTGGCCGCCAGTTCGCTGGCGTCGGCCTCCTCCTACACCATCGCCATGGTGGTGCCCAGCCTGTCCGAATCCGGCTGCGCCGAGATGTTCGCCGGTCTGCAGAAAGTGCTGCAGCCCGCCGGCTATCACATCATGCTGGCGGAGTCGCAGCACCACCTGGAACGCGAGGAGAGACTGCTGGAGACCCTGCTCTCTTACAACCTGGCGGCGGCGGTGCTGCTCAGCGTCGAGCATTCGCAAAATGCCCGCAACGCGTTGATCGCCGCCAACATTCCGGTGGTGGAGATCGGCGCCGTGCGCGCCGATCCGATCGACATGAGCATCGGCATCGATTACGTGGCGGCCATGTATCAGCTGACGCAAACGGTGATCGCCGGCGGCTATCAGAATATCGGGCTGCTGTGCGCCAATCAGGAACAGTGGATTTTCCAGCAACACCTGCAGGGTTGGCACAAGGCGCTGCTGCGCAACCATATGTCGCCGCATCGGGTGATCAACGCCGCGCAGCCCGCCAGCTTCAGCACCGGCGCGCAGCAGCTGCCGGAATTCTTGCTGGCTTGGCCGGAGCTGGACGCGCTGGTGTGCGCCTCGGACGAACTGGCGGGCGGCGCGCTGTATGAATGCCAGCGGCGGCGCATCAAGGTGCCGGACAATCTGGCGGTGGTGGGGTTCGGCAACAGCGAGTTCAGCCGGGTGTGCCAGCCGCCGCTGACCACCATGACCATTCCGCATCGCGATATCGGCATTCAGGCCGGCCAGGCGCTGCTGGCGCGGCTGAACGAGCAACCCTGGCAACCGGCGGGCTCCCTGCCCGCCACGCTGTGCCGCCGCGACAGTTGCTGAATCCACAGCATAAAAAAAGCCGGTCGATGACCGGCTTTCTCACGCGTTGGCGTCTCAGTGGTTGTCGAGCGGCTTACCGTAATCCTGTTCGTTGTTGCGCGTCAGCCACAGCGACAGCGCCTTCAGCGAATCCGGGGTAAACTCGTCGCAGCGCGCGGTGATCTCTTCCGGCGTCAGCCAGCACACTTCAGCCACTTCTTCTTCCTGCAGCGCGAACGGGCCGTGCGATACGCAGCTGAACAGCGCCCCCCACACCCGGCACTGCTCTTCTTCGAAGTAGAACAGACCGTGTTCGGCGAAAGGCACGCCGGCGATGCCCAGCTCTTCTTCAGCCTCGCGGCGCGCCGAATCCAGTACGTTTTCACCGCTTTGCACTACGCCACCCGCCGTCGCGTCCAGCCAGCCCGGGTAGAAGTCCTTGATCTCGGTGCGACGCTGCACCAGAATTTTTCCCATCCCATCATGCACCACAATATAGGTAGCACGATGACGCAGCCGCTCCGCCCGCATCTGTTGACGACTGGATTGCGCAATCACCTCGTTTTGCTCGTCGACGATATCAACCCATTCGGTATCTGCAGCCTGACCCTGTTCCGCCATCCTCTAAAACCTTCTATTTTGGCGCGATGCATCCCGCGCGCTGGTTAATCAATGAGTGTTTTTCAAAGATTTTTATTGTGTGTGTATAAATTAGTGCGTTTAGCGTGTTAACGCCACCTCCGCGACGACCTTGCCGTCGTCGAGCGCCAGCACGCGCAAAGTGCCCCGATCCAACATGCCGTAGCTGGCCGGAAAGCCCCCTTTCGGGATGCTGACCGAGCCTGGATTGAAGCAATAGATCTCACCCTGCCGCTCCGCCTGCGGCAGATGCGTATGGCCGTAGGCCAGGACGTCACCGCGGGATAACGGCGGCAGTGCCGAGGGATGATAAAGGTGACCGTGGGTCAAAAACAATCGTCTTTTTTGCAGTAAAACCTGTTGCCAGGGCGCCTCGATGGGAAACGTCAGCAGCATCTGATCGACCTCGCTGTCGCAATTGCCGCGAACGGCGATGATCTTGTCGCTATAGCGATTCAATCGTTCGGCAACCTGAGCGGGCTGATACCCGGCGGGCAGCGCGTTGCGCGGGCCGTGATTCAGCAAATCACCCAGAAGAATCAGCCAGTCGGCGCCGTGTTGTGCGAACAATTCCAGCACGCGTTCGGTAGCCGGCAGCGATCCGTGGATATCCGAGGCGAACATCAGCTTCATAACCTTGTCCTATAGAGGGAAATAAGCGCCATTTTACCGCGCCGGCGCCGTGCGGCAAACCGCCGACCGCCCCGGTGGAGAATTGTGATCCAACTGCGCAGATAGCATCGGACGAATCCCACATAGCCTGCTATCCTTAGCTGCTATTGTTGGATCTCTGATATACCTTTGTGCGCGGCGAAGACCGCAGCAACGTGTAATGAATTACAGATCACCTTACCGCAGGAGGCAACATGATTGACCTGTATTACGCGCCTACTCCCAATGGTCACAAGATCACCTTGTTTCTGGAAGAGGTCGGCTTGCCCTACCGTATCCATCGCGTAAACATCAGCGCCGGCGAGCAGTTCAAACCGGACTTTCTGAGCATTTCTCCCAACAACAAAATCCCGGCGATCGTCGATCAGCAACCGGTGGACGGCGGCGCGCCAATCAGCCTGTTCGAGTCCGGGGAAATCCTGCTGTATCTGGCGGAGAAGACCGGCAAGCTGCTGAGCAAGGGCCTGCGCGAACGCGCCGCCACCCTGCAGTGGCTGTTCTGGCAGGTGGCCGGGTTCGGGCCGATGCTCGGGCAGAATCATCACTTTAATCACTACGCGCCGCAGCCGGTGCCTTACGCCATCGAGCGTTACCATCTGGAGACCAAGCGGCTGTACGGCGTGCTGGAAGCTGAACTGCAAAAACACCCGTACCTGGGCGGCGACAACTACAGCATCGCCGATATCGCCACCTACCCGTGGGTGGTGTCGCATCCGCGCCAGCGCATCGATCTGGCAGATTACCCGGCGGTGCGCAACTGGTTCGAGCGCATCAGCAACCGCCCGGCGACCGAGCGCGCCTACAAACTGGCCGAACAAGCCTAAGCGCCTCCCCCGACTCCCCGTCGGCCGGGGAGTCACATCGTCCTCACGTTATCATTTCCTTACTTTCCGTGTATTCTGAACGCTAATAATCAGACCTATGGAGAATCTCTGATGTCTTTCAGTCAACCCGACGCCGTTATTCGCATTAAAAATCTGCGGCTGCGCACGTTCATCGGTATCAAGGAAGAGGAAATCAACAACCGACAGGACGTTCTGATCAACGTGGTGATCCACTACCCGGCGGATAAGGCGCGCAACAGCGAAGACATCGCCGACGCACTCAACTACCGCACCATCACCAAAGCGATCATCCGCCATGTGGAAGATAACCGTTTCGCATTGCTGGAAAAATTAACGCAGGATGTGCTCGACATCGTAAAAGAACACGCTTGGGTAACCTATGCTGAAGTGGAGATAGATAAACTTCTGGCTCTGCGCTACGCCGATTCGGTCTCCATGACCATGAGCTACCGCCGGGGCTAACTCAGGGAGGTCGACCATGCGGATCCTGATCACCGGCGCAACGGGATTGATAGGCAGCAGCCTGACGGCAAGACTGCTGGCGCTTTCTCACCACATTACGGTACTGACCCGCGACGAGCGGCGCGCCCGAGCCAGGCTGGGCGACCGGCCGAGCTATTGGCAAACGCTGGACGACCGGCAGTCGCTGGATGACTTCGACGCAGTGATCAACCTCGCCGGCGAACCTATCGCCGACAAGCGCTGGAGCGCGCAGCAGAAAGAGCGCCTGTGCCGCAGCCGCTGGGATCTGACCGAACGGTTGGCGCAGCTGATCAAGGCCGGCAGCACGCCGCCCGGCGTGCTGATTTCCGGTTCCGCCGTCGGCTACTACGGCGATCAGGGGCAGGCGGTGGTCACCGAAGAGGAGCCGCCGCACGACGAATTCACCCACCAGCTGTGCCAACGCTGGGAAACGCTGGCGCTGCAGGCGCAGAGCGACGCCACCCGCGTCTGCCTGCTGCGCACCGGCGTGGTGCTGGCGCCACAAGGCGGCGCGCTGGCCAAAATGCTGCCGCCGTTCCGCTTCGGGCTGGGCGGCCCGATCGGCGACGGCCGCCAATATCTGCCGTGGATCCATCTCGACGACATGGTCAACGGCATTATTTATCTGCTGGATCACGCCACGCTGACCGGCCCGTTCAACATGGTCGCCCCCTACCCGGTGCATGACGAACAGTTCGCCGCCCAACTGGCCAACGTGCTCGATCGCCCGGCGTTTCTGCGGGTGCCGGCGTTCGTCATGCGCTTGTTGATGGGGGAAGCGGCGGTGCTGGTGCTCGGCGGCCAGCGGGCGGTGCCGAAACGGCTGGAAGAAGCCGGCTTCCACTTCCGCTATCTGGAGTTGGAACAGGCGTTGGATGACGTTGTCAATCAGCGGGCCGAAGCCCGCTGATCTGACGTTACTTCAACGCGCCGGACAGGAACTGCTGCAGGCGCGGGCTTTTGGGGTTGCCGAACAGCTCGGCCGGCGGCCCCTGTTCTTCAATCAACCCTTTGTGCAGGAAGATCACGTGGTTGGAAACGTGGCGCGCAAACTCCATTTCGTGCGTCACCACCACCATGGTCTTCCCCTCCTCCGCCAGCTTCTGCATGATGCGCAGCACCTCGCCCACCAGTTCGGGATCCAGTGCCGACGTCGGTTCGTCAAACAGCAGCACCTCCGGCTCCATCGCCAATGCGCGGGCGATAGAGACGCGCTGCTGCTGGCCGCCCGACAGGTGCACCGGGTATTTGCCGCGCGCCCGCTCGTCGATGCCCACTTTGTCCAGGTAGCGCACCGCGCGCTCGTGCGCGTCGGCCTTGCTCAGCCCCAGCACCTGCACCGGCGCTTCCATCACGTTCTCCAGCACCGTCATGTGGCTCCACAGGTTAAAGTGCTGAAATACCATGGTCAGGCGGGTGCGCAACAGCTGCAGCTGCTTCTTGTCGAATACCTTCAGTTGGCCGTCCTTGTCGCGCACCATGCGAATATCTTCGTTGTTCAGACTGATCGAACCTTCGCTCGGCTTCTCAAGGAAGTTGATGCAGCGCAGAAAGGTGCTTTTGCCGGAGCCGGAGGAGCCGATGATGCTGATCACATCCCCGGCGTTGGCCGCCAGCGAGACGCCCTTCAGCACTTCGTGGTCGCCATAGCGTTTGTGCAGTTCCGTGACGGCTAATTTATTCTCAGACATGGTTTTCTTCCCGTCATTTATCAGTGACTAACGTGTGCCATCCAGCGTTTCTCAGCTTTGCGGAACAGGCTGATTAACACGTAGGAGATGATCAGATACAGCACCGCCGCAATGCCGAAGGCGTAAAACGGCTGATAGGTCGCGGCGTTGATGTCGCGCGCGATCTTCAACAGATCCGGCACGGTGGCGGTAAACGCCAGCGCGGTGGAGTGCAGCATCAGGATCACTTCGTTGCTGTAAGCCGGCAGCGCGGTGCGCAGCGCCGAAGGCAAAATGATGCAGCGATACATCTTGAAACGCGAGAAACCGTAGGCGTTGGCGGCCTCGATTTCACCGTGCGGCACCGAGCGGATCGCCCCGGCGAAGATCTCGGTGGTATAAGCGCAGGTGTTGAGCGTCAGCGCCAGGATGGTGCAGTTGAGCCCGCTGCGGAAAAACGCATTGAGAAACTCGCTGCCGCGCACGATCTCGAGGCTATACATGCCGGAGTAGAACACCAGCAGTTGCACGTACAGCGGCGTACCGCGAAACACATAGGTGTAGAGCCACACCGGGAAACGCACCCAGCGAAGGGAAGAAACGCGCGCCACCGCCATCGGGATCGCCAGCAGCCCGCCCATCACCACCGAGGCAATCAGCAGCCACAGCGTGATCGCCACGCCGGTGAAGCGGTAGCCGTCACTCCACAGCAGCGACTGCCAATACTGTTGCAGGATCTCGATCATAGTTCGGCCCTCTTGACGCCCAGTGAGTAACGCCGTTCAAGCCACAACAGCACGCCGTTGGAAACGGTAGTGAAGATCAGATACACCACGCCGGCCACGATGGCGAAGAAGAACGGCTGATAGGTGCCTTTTCCCGCCAGCTGCGTGGCTTTGACCACATCGTTCAGGCCGAGAATCGACACCAGCGCCGTCGCCTTCAGGATCACCTGCCAGTTATTGCCGATGCCCGGCAGGGCGAAACGCATCATCGCCGGGAACAGAATGCGCCGGAAGATCTGCGCGCCGCTGAAGCCATAGGCCGTCGCCGCTTCGATCTGCCCTTTCGGCACCGCCAGATAAGCGCCGCGGAAGGTCTCGGTAAAATAAGCGCCGTAGATAAAGCCGAGGGTAATGATGCCGGCGCCGAGCGGATCGATATCGATCTGCGCGAAGCCCAGCAGCGTAGTGATATTGTTCAGCGCGATTTGCAGACCGTAAAAAATCAGCAGCATCAGCACCAGATCGGGCACGCCGCGGATCAGCGTGGTATAGGCGCCGAACAGGCCGGAGATAAAGGGGTTATGAGACAGTTTGCCACCGGCGCCGATCAGGCCGATTACCACCGCCAGCAACACGGAACTGAGGGCCAGCTCCAGCGTCACCAGAGCCCCCTCGAAAATCAGTTGGGAATAGCCTTGCAGCATCTACTTCACCCTGTGGTCTAGGATCCGAACCATCGGGGCCGGCACGCCGGCCCCGCAGTCACAGCATGGAACGGTAAGCGGATTACCCGCCGTAGACGTCAAAGTCGAAGTACTTTTTCGCGTATTTGTCGTAGGTGCCGTCTTTGCGCATCTCGGCGAAGGCTTTGTCCAGCGCCGCTTTCAGCTCGGTATCGGTCTTGCGCAGCCCCATGCCGGTGCCGACGCCGAAGAACTTGTCATCCTTCACCGATTCGCCGGCGAACGCATAGTCTTTGCCCGGCGGCTGTTTCAGGAAGCCGTCGCTGCCCGCCACTTCATCCTGGAAGGCGGCGTCGATACGCCCGGAAGCCAAATCGGCGTAAACCAGATCCTGGTTCTGGTAAGGCACGACGGTGATGCCCTTCGGCTGCCACATGGCGTTGGCGTAGGCTTCCTGGGTGGTGCCCTGCAACACGCCCACACTCTTGCCTTTCAGGGCGTCCACGGTAGGCAACAGCTTGGATCCTTTCGGCGCGATCAGACGCGCGTTGGCGGCATACAGCTTGTCGGTAAAGGCGATTTCCTGCTGGCGTTTTTCGGTGATGGACAGCGAAGAGATGATGGCGTCGATTTTCTTCGCCTTGAGGGATGGGATGAGCGCGTCGAAGTCGCTCTCCACGAAGGTGCATTGGGTATTGATGCGTTTGCACAGCTCTTTGGCCAAATCGATGTCAAAGCCAACCAATTCGCCTTTGGCGTTTTTGGATTCAAACGGTGCGTAAGTCGGATCGGTGCCAATCTTCAGCGTGGAAGGAATGGCGGCAAAGGCGCTGCTGGCGGCGCTCAAAGCCAGAACTAACGGCAAAATCAAAACCCGCTTTTTCATAAATTACCCTCAAATTGATTTTTTGATGCCACTACGGGCATTACTTTTCCCCACCAAATCAATTTGCAGTAATCGTGCCACATTAGGTGCTACGGGCGGAGGGAACGGCTCCGGCCTTCACAATACTGTTTCCTGGGACGATAACCGCAAAATTAAATCGGCCGCTCGGGGCCGCGCCACTGGCAGCCGCGATAAGGCGGCGCCATGAAACAGTGAACGTGATGAAGTGGGATCATTATGGTGCATGCGCCGCCCTAATTCAGTGCGGTGTTGCACAAATGTGCCAATTTGGGGATGAAAATGTTAATCAGCACCCTGCCAGCGGGTGAACAGATCGGCCGGCAGTTCGATATCAAACTGATCGATCACCCGATTGACGGTCTGATCGATGATGTCTTCCACGCTTTTCGGCTGGTGGTAAAACGCCGGCACCGGCGGCATGATCGCCGCGCCCATCTCCGCCGCCTGCGTCATCAACCGCAGGTGTCCCAGATGCAGCGGCGTTTCCCGCACGCACAGCACCAAACGGCGGCGCTCTTTGAGCACCACGTCGGCGGCGCGGGTCAGCAGCCCGTCGCTGTAGCTGTTGACGATGCCGGACAGGGTTTTGATCGAGCATGGCAGGATCGCCATGCCCAGGGTTTTGAAGGAACCGGAAGAGATGGCGGCGGCGATATCGCGCGCATCGTGCACCACGTCGGCCAACGCCTGCACTTCACGCAGGCTGTACGGCGTTTCCAGCGCCAGCGTCTGCCGTGCAGCGTTGCTCATCACCAGATGGGTTTCCACCTCTGCGACGTCGCGCAAAACCTGTAACAGGCGCACGCCGTAGATCGCGCCGCTGGCGCCGGAAATGCCGATGATGAGTCGTTTCATGGAAAATGGCCTCTGCCGTAAAAAGTAAGATCAGGCAGACTTTGCCGCAATGGCGAGGGATAAGCAAGTTCACAGGAGCAAGGCGCACCGCTGCAGACGCGGCGATGCCCCCCCGAGTAATCAACGCGGCCGGTTAGCCTTCGTTGTGCAGTTCCAGATTTTCCGCTTCGGTTTGCCCTCGCAGCGCCTTGGCGTCGTCGCTGCGCAGCGACTCCAGATATTCCAGATAGCTTTGATCGACGTCTTTGGTCACGTAGATGCCGTTGAACACCGAGCATTCGAACTGGGTGATGTCCGGGTTCTCTTCGCGCACCGCTTCGATCAGATCGTCCAGGTCCTGGAAGATCAGCCCGTCGGCGCCGATAATCTGGCGGATTTCATCCACTTCACGCCCGTGGGCGATCAGTTCGTTGGCGCTCGGCATGTCGATGCCGTAGACATTCGGGAAACGCACTTCCGGCGCGGCGGAAGCCAGGTACACACGCTTGGCGCCCGCTTCGCGCGCCATCTCGACGATCTGTTCCGACGTGGTGCCGCGCACAATGGAGTCATCCACCAGCAGCACGTTCTTGTCGCGGAACTCGGCGCGGTTGGCGTTCAGCTTGCGGCGCACCGACTGACGACGCGCCTGCTGGCCCGGCATGATAAAGGTGCGGCCGACGTAGCGGTTCTTCACAAAGCCCTGGCGGTAGGGTTTCTCGAGAATGCGCGCGATCTCCAGCGCGATGTCGCAGGAGGTTTCCGGGATCGGGATCACCACGTCGATGTCCAGATCTTCCCATTCGCGGGCAATCTTCTCACCCAGCTTCTGGCCCATGCGCACGCGGGCGCTGTAGACCGAGATCTTGTCCATAAAGGAGTCCGGGCGCGCGAAATAGACGTATTCGAACAGGCACGGGTTGGTTTTCGGGTTCTCTGCGCACTGGCGGGTGAACAGCTGGCCCTTGGTGGTGATATACACCGCTTCGCCCGGCGCCACGTCGCGCAGGAACTCAAAGCCCAGGGTATCCAGCGCCACGCTCTCGGAAGCCACCATGTACTCGCTGCGGCCATCCTCCAGCGTGCGTTTGCCGATCACCAGCGGACGAATACCGTTCGGATCGCGGAACGCCAGCAGGCCATGGCCGATGATCATCGCCACGCAGGCGTAAGCGCCGCGCAGTTGCTGATGCATGGCGGCGACCGCGGTAAAAATGTTGTCGGCCTCCAGCGGATAATGCGGGAAGCGATCCAGCTCGCTGGCCAGCACGTTCAGCAGGATTTCCGAGTCGGAGGTGGTGTTGACATGGCGGCGGCCGCTTTCGAACAGCTTTTGGCGCAGCTCATGGGCGTTGGTCAGATTGCCGTTGTGGGCCAGCGTAATGCCGAACGGCGAGTTGACGTAGAAAGGCTGGGCCTCAGAGGCGCTCGAGCTGCCGGCCGTCGGGTAACGCACATGGCCAATGCCCATGTTGCCCTGCAAGCGTTGCATATGGCGCGCCTCAAACACATCTTTCACCAGGCCGTTGGCTTTACGCAAACGGAACCCGTTGTGGGCGTCAATGGTGACGATGCCTGCGGCATCCTGGCCACGGTGCTGAAGCACCGTCAGCGCATCATAAATCGACTGGTTTACCGGCATGAAACCGGCGATACCGACAATACCGCACATGTTGTCTTTTCCTCATCAGCGCTACCGCCCCGGCAATTGGGTCGGCAAGAAACTCGACGTGCTCTGCAGGTAGTCAAAGAACCACCTGATGACGTAACTGAACTGGGGAATGAGCTGTGACTGTTTCCAGTCGGCACTCTGTGAAAAGCCGGTAAAGGTATCCAGGAAGAACAGGATCGCTGCGACGATCAATACTCCGCGCAGCGCGCCGAAGCAGATGCCCAACACCCGGTCGGTGCCCGACAACCCGGTTTTCTCTACCAGTGAGCTAATCACATAGTTAACAATAGCCCCTACGATCAAGGTCGCGATGAACAAAATCGCGATCGCGATGCCGTTTCGCACCAGTTCATCTTCAAAACGAGTGAAATAGACCGCAAGGTAAGAGTAGAAATGGCTGGCAACAAAAAACGCACATCCCCATGTCACAAGTGACAATGCTTCGCGAACAAACCCTCGGATCAGGCTCACCAGAGCCGAAAATCCAATCACCGCTATAATGACGTAATCAATCCAGACCATGAACTATTCCAATGATGAATCGCCCCTGCATCCAATTCGCGGCGAATTCTAACAGAAAAAGAAAACGTTTGCGTAGGGGATTTCCTACCACGTTACAAATAAAAAGCGGCGATCAAAAAATTCCCAATCGCCGCGCCTACATAGGTGATTTCGCCTGTAAAAGGCGCGGTTTTTCTCGCTTTATCTCCACCACTCCTTAATTCAGGGGCGCATCGTGCTGCGCCCCTGCGGGGTTTAACGGCCGTACGGCTTCACCTGCCCGCTCAGCCCGCTGATCGAGTTCAGCGACGGCAGCGCCGCCTGCAGCTTCTGCTTGGAAGCGTCCGGGCCGACGTAGATACGGGTGATCTGCCCCTGCACCGGCGTTGACGGCACGGTAAAGGCGCGATAGCCCGAGAGGCGCAGCGAGGCGACAATCTCGTTCGCCTTGGCGGCATTTTTCAACGCCCCGAGCTGCACGACGTAGGCTTGCCCGGCCGGCGCTTTTTCTTCCGCCGGTTTCGGCTGCGTCGTCGGTTCAGGTTTCGGCGTCGGCTCCGGCTTCGGTACCGGCTTCACTTCCACCGGTTTCGGTTGCGGCACCGGTTTCGGTTTCACTTCCACCGGTTTGGTTTCTACCGGTTTGGTTTCTACCGGTTTCGGCTTGGGCTGCGGCACCGGCTGAGGACGCGTCTCGACCGGTGGCGGCGCCACCTGCGCTGGCTGCTGAGCACCTTGCCGCACCGCCTGTTGCGCCGCCGCTTCGTTGGCCGCCTGCTGTTCGACCAGCGCGCCCGCCCCTTCCGGCGGCTGCGCCGGCAACGGTTGCGTCACCGGTGGCAGCACGTCGTTCTCTTCGACGTCGCCCGCCTTTGGCACCAACGGAATGGCCGCGAATTCATCCTCGTAATGCTTCTTTTTGCCGTCCAGCAACCCTGGCAGGATGATCACCCCCAGCGCCACCAGAATCACGGTTCCGACCAGTCGGTTCTGAAATTTACTCGCCACTCACACTCCCCGCATCTCGTCTAACGCCGCCATCACCTGCGCCACGGTGTGGAACGATCCACAGACGATCACAATATCCTGTTTATCAGCATCCTGCATAGCCTGCCGCCAGGCAGTTTCGACATCATTAAAGCGGCGCGGTTCCGTCAGATGCTGCGCCAGCTGTTCGACGCTGGCGCCGCGCGGCCCGTCGAGCGGCGCGCAGTACCATTCATCCACCTGCTCGCTGAGGCAGGCCAGCGTGCCGGCGATATCCTTGTCCGACAGCATGCCCACCACCGCGCGCACCTTGCCGCCGTTGCGCGGCAGTTTGGCCAGACGCCCGGCCAGATAGCCGGCGGCATGCGGGTTGTGCGCCACATCGAGGATCAGCGTCGGCTCCCGCCGCACGATCTGGAAACGCCCCGGCAACGTCGCCTGCTGCAGCCCGGTGAAAATCGCGCGTTCGTCGATTTCCAGCGCGCTGCAGTTGAGCGCCGCCAGCGCGGTAGCGGCGTTGGCCAGCGGTACGTTCGGCGTCGGCAGATCGGTCAGCAACGTGTCGCCGCCCTGCCACTGCCAGCGATCGCCCTGCTCGCTGAAGCGCCAGGCTTCACCACGGCGAGACAGCGGCGCGCCCAGCGTTTCGGCAACCTGACGAATGCTGTCCGGCATATCGGGTTCACCGACCACCGCCGGTTTGCCGCTGCGGAAAATGCCGGCCTTTTCACGGCCGATGCTTTCGCGATCGTTGCCCAGCCAGTCGGTGTGATCGAGCGCAATGCTGGTGATCACCGCCACGCTCGGATCGACGATGTTAGTGGCGTCGAGACGCCCGCCCAGCCCCACTTCCAGGATCACCACGTCGAGTCGCGCCTGTTTGAACAGCTGCAGCGCCGACAGGGTGCCGAATTCGAAATAGGTCAGCGACGTTTCGCCGCGGCCGGCTTCAATGGCGGCGAACGAGCGGCTGTGCTCCGCTTCGCTCAGCTCTTCGCCCTGAATGCGCACGCGTTCGGTATAGCGCACCAGATGCGGTGAACTGTAGACGCCGACGCGCAGGCCGGCGGCCAGCAGAATAGCTTCAAGGGTGCGACAGGTGGTGCCTTTGCCGTTGGTGCCGGCAACGGTGAACACCGTGGGTGCGGGGGTCAGTAAATCCAGATGCGCCGCGACGCGCTGTACGCGCTCAAGGCCGAGTTCGATCGCCTGGCTGTGCAGACGTTCCAGATAGTAAAGCCACGAGCTCAATGGCGACGTGGCTTGGGGAATTTGGTGGTTTTGCATGAGTCCCATCACTGAACTTGGGTTCATTAATCCATCAGGGCACCACCCTCACCGCGGTAAAGGCGATGCGCTTCGTGACTGCCGCCAGCCTGCAAACCGCAGCGGAAAGGCTACGGCCGGCAGGGAGCGGGCATCAGCCGTCACTTAGCCACAAAGTGGCGGCTGAACCCGGGCGGGATCTGTCTTTGCCTCAGGCGTCGGCCTGCGGCTCCGGCTCAATGACCGGCGCGGCCTCATCGAAATGCGGCTGCGGCTGGTTTGTCAGCTTGGACAGAATGCTCGCCAACGTTTGGCGCATTTCCGGACGGCGAACGATCATGTCGATCGCGCCTTTTTCGATCAGGAACTCGCTGCGCTGGAAGCCTGGTGGCAGTTTCTCGCGCACGGTTTGCTCGATAACGCGCGGGCCGGCAAAACCGATCAGCGCTTTCGGCTCGGCGATATTGATGTCGCCCAGCATCGCCAGGCTGGCGGAGACACCGCCCATGGTCGGGTCGGTCAGCACGGAGATATACGGCAAGCCGCGCTCCTGCATTTTGGCCAACGCCGCGCTGGTTTTCGCCATCTGCATCAGCGACATCAGCGCTTCCTGCATGCGCGCGCCGCCGCTGGCGGAGAAGCACACCAGCGGACAGTTGTCCTCCAGCGCCTGCTCAACCGCACGCACGAAACGCGCGCCGACCACGGAAGACATCGAGCCGCCGATGAAGGCGAATTCGAAGGACGCGGCGACGATCGGCATGCCGTACAGCGTGCCCTTCATCACCACCAGCGCGTCTTTCTCACCGGTCGCTTTCTGTGCGGCGACCAGACGATCTTTATAGCGCTTGGAATCCTTGAATTTCAGAACGTCCTTCGGCTCCAGATCGCTGCCCAGCTCCACTTCGCTGCCTTCGTCCAGCAGGGTATGCAGACGCGCGCGCGCGCTCATACGCATGTGGTGGTCGCACTTCGGGCACACTTCCAGATTCCGCTCCAGCTCGGCGCGGTAGAGAACCTGGCCGCAGCTGTCGCATTTAGTCCAGACCCCTTCAGGAATGCTCGCCTTACGGGTTTGTGTGATATTGCTCTTGTTAAGAATTCGTTCAATCCAGCTCATCGATGACCTTTCTGTTTGAACCTGGCACACGCCAGTCCGCTGTTCATGCTTTAACAATCCCCCCGAAAACACCCCAATGAAAAAATGCCCGTTCGCGGCGCGGCAAGCGCGGCGACTGAGGCATCGGCTTCAGGGTTGTTCGCAGGAACAGACCATAATGTCGCTCATTAAACCATATCGGCCCGACGCTGTGGACAAAAAACTGGTCGAACCGACAGGTTAAGCGATGTTTTTACTGTTTTTGCTGGCGGGCGGCCGCGCGCTTGTGGCGCCAAATTTCAATCACGCCCGGCAGAATCGAAACGATGATGATCCCGACGATCAACAGCTTCAGGTTCTCCTGCACCACTGGCAGATCGCCGAACAGATAGCCAGCATAAGTGAAGAGCAGCACCCAAACCAGTGCGCCAATCACGTTGTAGGCGGCGAAGTGGCGATAGGACATATGCCCCATGCCCGCGACGAACGGCGCAAAAGTACGCACGATCGGCACGAATCGCGCCAGAATAATCGTTTTCCCACCGTGCTTCTCATAGAACTGATGCGTCTTGTCCAGGTAGCTGCGGCGGAAGATTTTCGAATTCGGGTTGCTGAACAGCTTCTCGCCGAACAACCGCCCGATAGTGTAGTTCACCGCATCGCCGATGATCGCCGCCACGGCCATCAACGCCACCATGGTATGCACGTTCAGATCGTTGGTCGGCAACGCCGCCAGCGCGCCGGCGACGAACAGCAAAGAATCCCCCGGCAGGAACGGCGTCACCACCAGACCGGTTTCGCAAAACAGGATCAGGAACAGAATAGCGTAGACCCACATGCCGTATTGTGCGACCAGTTCGGCCAAGTGCACATCAATATGCAGAATAAAATCAATAATAAACTTGATGATGTCCATAAATTCTCTCATTGATGCCGGGCGTTTCAATCACCCGGCAGAAGCACAAGGGAGCAACGCTTTCAGGCGTGCCGGCGTTTAATCGTCGGGCAAAAACAGCGGCCCCATCGGCGGCCGCGGTAGACCAAAGTGGTCAGGGTAATCCACGGCAACCAGATACAGCCCCTCGGCTCGCGCCGTCGCCGCCGCCAGATTGCGATCCTTCAGCGCCAGCAACTCGGCCATCCAGTTCTCACCCTGATTGCCGCAGCCGATCTCCATCAGGCTGCCGACGATGTTGCGAACCATATGATGCACAAAGGCATTCGCCTTGATATCTACCACAATATATTCGCCGTAGCGCGTAACCTTAACGTGTTTTACGCAACGCCACGGGGTGCGCGACTGACATTGCACCGCGCGGAACGACGTGAAGTCGTTCTCGCCCAGCAGCGCCTGCGCCGCCCGGTGCATGCGATCGGCGTCCAGCGGGTGATAAAAATGCGTCACCCCCTGCTGCAGCACCGCCGGCCGGTAGCGATGGTTGAAAATGATATAGCGGTAGCGGCGCGCGGTGGCGCTGAAACGCGCGTGAAAATCGTCGGCGACGGGGCTCACCCAACGCACCGCGATGTCCGGCGGCAAATGGGTATTCACCCCCATCGTCCAGGCGGCGTCCTTGCGGCGCGCAGTGGTTTCGAAATGCACCACCTGCCCGGTGGCGTGCACCCCGGCGTCGGTGCGCCCGGCGCACAGCACGGTAATCGGCGCATCCGCCACCTTGCTCAACGCCTGCTCCAGGCGTTCCTGCACGCTGGCCACTTCTTGCTGCCGCTGCCAGCCGTAGTACCGGCTGCCGTCATATTCGATGCCCAGCGCTACCTTCAGCGTCGGCTGAGCGGGCGAGACCACCTCAGACATCAGTACATCTGCTCCTGCACCAGACGCTCGGCGGTTTCGATAGCCATCAACGCGCCGCCGAAGCGCACATTGTCCGCTACCGTCCAGAACTGCAGCAGCTCGGGGATGCCGTAATCGTTACGCAGGCAACCGATGCTGAGCGCATCGCTGCCGGAAGCGTCGGTGACCTGGGTCGGGTAATCGTCCTCTTCGCTCAGCTGAATGTCTTCGACCTCTTCGAGCTCGCTGCGCGCCTCTTCGGCGGACAGCGGGCGCAGCGCTTCCAGGTGCACCACCTGCGCGTGGCCGTAAAACACCGGCGACTGAACGCAGCTCACCGAAATCGGCAGCCCTTCATCCTGCAGCACCTTGCGCACCTGATCGACGATCAGGCGCTCTTCGCGCACGCTGCCCTGCTCGTCGGCGACAAGCGGCAGCAGGTTGAACGCCAGCTGTTTACCGAAGACGCCTTCCTCGGCCGGAATGCCATTCAGCAGGCGCGCGCTCTGGCCGGCCAAGTCGTCCACCGCCACCTTGCCGCGCGACGATACCGACATCAGCGTGGTGACGTGCAGACGCGACAGCCCCGCCTGTTCGGTCAGCGGTTTGATCGCCGTCAGCAGTTGGCTGACCATGCTGTCGGCCACCGCCACGATATTGCGGTTACGGTAATCCGCCAGCACCTGCGGGTTCACGCCCGGCACCACCAGCGGCACATCCGGCTCCATGGCGAACAGGCCGCTGGTGTCGATCACCAGGCAGCCCATGTTGCCGGCTTCTTCGGCATAGCGCGCGGAAGCGTCGCTGCCGGCGACGAAGAAGGCCAGCTGCGCCTGCGACCAGTCGAACTCTTCGGCGTTTTGCACCAGAAGAGACTTGCCGTTGAAGCGCACATTGGCGCCCGCGCTGCGTTCGCTTGCCAGAGGATAGAGTTCACCCACCGGGAACTGGCGTTCCTGCAACAATTCCAGCAACGCTTCACCTACCGCGCCAGTGGCGCCGAGCAGCGCGATATTCCAGCCGTCAGACATCGGGTTTTCTCCAGAGTATTTCATTCATAAAAGCACACGGGCAGTGCAATCACCGCCCGATAATCTTTACCGCTCACTGTAGCGGCGTTGGCTTAAGACAACCTTACGCTACGCCACGCTGAAGCCCAGCTTGCCGAGCAGCTCGGCGCTGGCGCTGTCATCGCATTGCACGGCCAGCGAAGACCACTCGCGGCGCTCCTGGTAGTGCTTGCGCAGGCGATCGAATTCGCCCGGTTGCCCGGCGACTTTGCGCAGTGGCGCATCATCGCGGCGCACATCATACACCAAGTGCATCAATCGTTTTAACCGCGCTTCATCCAGCGGGCCGTTGAGGCGGATCAGGCTGAACTCCGGCACCGGCAGCAGCGAGGCCAGCGCCACCTGCTGCGGCTGCCCCAGATGGCGGCTGAACGCTTCGAACACCTGGGTGGTGCCGCGCGCCTTGCCTTCCAGCGTATACCCGGCGATATGCGCGGTGCCGATATCCACCCGCGCCAGCAGCGGCAAGGCGAGATCCGGCTCGGGTTCCCACACGTCCAGCACCGTGCTCAACTTTTTGCCCTTTTCCAACGCCTGCAGCAGCGCGGTGTTATCCACCACCGGCCCGCGACAGGCGTTGATCAGAATGCGGTTGTCCGGCAGCGCCGCCAACAGATCCGCATCCGCCAGATGCAGCGAATGGTAAGGGCCGGATTTATTCAGCGGCGTATGGAAGGTCAGCACATCGGCCTCGGCCACCAGCTTCTCCAACGGCCAAAACTCCCCGGCGTCGCCGCGATCGGCACGCGGCGGATCGCACAGCAGCGTGCGCACGCCCAGCGCTTTGAGGCGCGCGTCCAGGCGGGAACCGACGTTGCCCACGCCGACGATGCCGACGGTTTTATCCCGCAGTTGGAAGCCGTCGCGTTCGGCCAGCAGCATCAAGGCGGAGAACACATACTCGACCACCGCGATGGCGTTGCAGCCCGGCGCGGCGGAAAACCCGATGCCCTGCCGTTGCAGCCAGGCGTCATCAACGTGATCGGTGCCGGCGGTGGCGGTGCCGACAAAGCCAATGCGGCTGCCGGCCAACAAGGCTTCATTGACCTTGGTGACCGAACGCACCATCAGCGCATCGGCATCCGCCAGCGCCTCGCGCGGGATCGGACGCCCCGGCACCGCCTGCACGTCGCCCAAGCGGCTGAACAGCTCGGCCGCGTAGGGCATATTTTCATCAACCAGAATTTTCACTGCGTTCTCCGACGGTTTACGGCTATTTGTCTGCGAAATAGTGTGCCACTGAATCAGGCACGGCGAAAGCGTTCAGGGGTGGTGCCGGCGATCTGCTGGAACATGACGATAAAGGCCGACGCGGAGCTGTAGCCGACGTCCAACGCCACGTCCTGCACGGTTTTGCCCTGCTCGAGCAACGACACGGCATGCAGAAAACGCAGGCGCTGGCGCCACTCGCTGAACGACATGCCCAGATCCTGCTGGCAGCGGCGCGACAGCGTGCGCTCGGTGGTGTAGACCCGCGCCGCCCACGTCGCCAGCGAGGTGTTGTCCGCCGGACAATGCTCCAGCGCTTCCAGCACCGGCGCCAAAAATTTGTCGTCCGACGACGGCAGATAGGTTTGCTGACGCGGCGACAGGCGCAGCTGATCGATCA
The DNA here is from genome assembly GCF_900215445.1 of Serratia sp. JKS296. Taxonomy (NCBI): domain Bacteria; kingdom Pseudomonadati; phylum Pseudomonadota; class Gammaproteobacteria; order Enterobacterales; family Yersiniaceae; genus Serratia; species Serratia sp. JKS296. The sequence continues at coordinate 1,440,629 of NZ_OCMX01000001.1, read as the reverse complement.
GCACCTGGCACAGGCGCAAATCCTCCTCCGCCTGCGGAATGTACTGCTTGCGCGCATAGAAATCCTCGGCGATGGCGCGGAAGATGGGCGTGACGCTCACCAGACAGGGGTCGGCCGGCATACCGGCGCACAGCGCCGGCGTGATGTCCACCATGCGGCACTGCGCCAGTCGCTGGTTGTAGCAGGAGTGTTCGATGCCCGCCGGCGCCCACAACACGAACTCCGGCGGCGCCAGAAAGCGCTGCCCGCCGATGCGCAGCACCATCACCCCGGCCTTGACCCACATCAACTGGCCCCAGGTGTGGCTGTGCGGCTGGAATTCGGTGCGCGCGTTAAACTCTTCGCAGCGGAACTGCACCGGGTTGGGCGCCGGGATCAGCGACTCGGGGAAATGGCGGATTTCTGGCATGGTTTCGTCCCGTGATTTGTCTTGTTTACGCCGATTTTTGTCTGGATATCGCTATATATGATAAACCGGACACGCGTAGACTAGCCAGCATGTTGGACGTTATTGAGAATAATTATCATGAATATGCTCTTCCCGCTGTTGGCCGTGCTGATTTGGTCGATTAACGCCGTCGTCAGCAAACTCTCCGCCACCGCCATCGATCCGGCGGCCATTTCGCTCTACCGCTGGCTGCTGGCGCTGGTTGCCCTGACGCCGTTCGTGCTGCCGGGCGTGCTGCGCAATTGGGCGCAGGTGCGCGCCAACTGGTGGAAGTTGATGATCCTCGGCCTGCTGGGCATGGTGCTGTATCAAAGCCTGGCCTATTACGCGGCGCACAGCGTCAGCGCGCTGTTTATGGGCATCATCGTGTCGCTGATCCCGCTGCTGACCATCCTGATCAGCATCGTCCTGCTGCGCATTGCGCCGACCGTCGGCGTGCTGCTCGGCAGTATTCTCTCCTTCGGCGGTTTGATCTGGCTGGTCAGCGGCGGCCAGCCCGGCGTACTGCTGCAGCACGGTATCGGCAAGGGGGAATTGATGATGCTGCTCGCCACCGCCTCTTACGCGCTGTATGGCGTGTTGACCAAACGCTGGGCCATCGCGCTGCCGAACTGGCAATCGCTGTACGTGCAGATCCTGTTCGGCGTGCTGCTGCTGCTGCCTAATTTCCTGATGGCGCAGGATGTCGGCTTGAACGGCCATAACCTGCCGCTGGTGCTGTTCGCCGGCATTCCGGCTTCGATCATCGCCCCGTTCCTGTGGATCCAGGGCGTGATGCGCCTGGGCGCCAACACCGCCTCGATCTTCATGAACCTGGCGCCGGTGTTTACCGCCGCTATCGCCGTGCTGTTCCTGCATGAGCAGTTGCACGGTTACCACCTGATTGGCGGCGGCATTACCCTGCTGGGCGTTATCCTGTCGCAGCGGCTGCGCACGCCGCTGACGCGTAAAGCCAAAGTCCCGACGGCTGACGTCGAGTCCTGCAAAGAACAGGCTTAAGACAACAGCCTGAAACGCACCCGCACCAACAGGCCGCCCAGCGCGGCGGAGCTCAACAGCTCCGGGCGGGTGCCGTGATACGCGGTGATATCCTTCACCAGCGCCAGCCCCAGGCCGGCGCCCGGCTGATCGCCCACGTTGTCCAGCCGGTGAAACGGCTGCAGCGCCAGCGCCTTGTCCTGTAAGGCGATGCCGGGGCCGCTGTCTTCAATCTCCAGCACGCCTTCCCCCGTCTCCTTTCCCTGCGTGAGGCGAGCGGTAACCACGCCCTGACGCGGTGTGTATTTCAACGCATTGTCCAACAAGTTGGCGCACAGTTCGGCCAACAGCAGCGGTTCCCCTGCCACCTGACACGCCGCTTCACCTTCGAAACCGAGATCGATCTGTTTGCTGCGCGCCTGCGGCAAGCGCGAAAAACAGGCGTCGCGCAGCACCTGCGCCAGGTTGACCGGCTGCAGCTTGCGCTCGGCCTGGTGCTCGCTGGCCTTCAGGCGTGAGAGATACAGCAGGCGGTCGGTCAGTGCCACGGTATTGTCCAACGTCGCGCTCATCGCCTGCAGGCTTTCACGCCACTGCTGCGGCCGATCGCTGGCCAGCGCCACCCCGACCTGCGTCTTCAACACAGCCAGCGGCGTGCGCAGCTGGTGGGAAGCGTCGGCGCTGAAGCGTTCCTGACGCGCCACCATCAGCCGCAGCCGTTCGATATAGCGATTGAACGCCACCAGCAGCGGCTGCATCTCCGACCACGGCAATACCCGCGGCAAGGGCGTCAGCTCGCCCGGATCGCGCCGCAGCATGATGCCGGAGAGTTTACGCATCGGCTTCAACACCCGCTTGAGCAGCGCGAACGCCAGGATCAGGGTCAACACCACCACCGTGCCCTGGCTCAGCAGCGCCGCGATCATCATCTGCCGCGCCAGGTAACGGCGCGATTCCAGGGTTTCCGCCACCAAAATGGTCGCCATGCCGCTCACCCCCGACTCGTTGACCGGTTGAAACAGCGCCGCCACGCGGATCGGCCGGCCGAGGTATTCCGCATCATAAAAATGCACCAGCGCCGGGTAGAGCGTGGAGCGCGGGATATGGGGCGGCAGCGACGGCAAATCGTCATAGCCCGAGATGCTTTTTCCCTGCGGCGAAATCACCTCGTAATACAGCTGATCGTTCATGTTGCGCTCGAAGCTGTCGAGCACTACATAGGGCACATCAACCGCCAGCTTGCCTTCGCGCACCACCAGTCGCTCCGCCACGGTGCGCGCCGACGCCAGCAGCGTGCGATCGTAAGCCAATGTGGCGGCGCTCATGGCGCTGAAATAGTGGGTGTAGATAGAGATACCGCCCAACGCCAGCAGCGGCAGGCCAAAAAACAGCAGCAGTTGATAGAACAGCGAACGCGGCGCATTAAACCACCGCATTGCAGAGCTCCAGGCTGTAGCCCAGACCGCGCAGCGTGACGATCGCCACGTCGCTGCCCTGCAGCTTTTTCCGCAGGCGGTGTACGTAAAGCTCGATGCTCTCGGGATTGGCCTCGTCGGACAGCGTAAACACCTGCTCGAACAGCTGTTGTTTGGCCACCGGGCGGCCGCGCCGATGCATCAGCGCGGTCAACACCGCCAGTTCGCGCGGCGTCAGCGCCAGCGGCTTGCTCTCCAGCAGAAAATAGCCTTCGTCATGGTAGGTCAACGCGCCGTACTGCAACGCCGGCTGCGGGGCGCCGACGCTGCGGCGCAGCAGCGCCCGAATACGCGCTTCCAGCTCGTCCAGTTCGAACGGCTTGGTGAGGTAATCGTCCGCCCCCAGATTCAGGCCCTTTACCCGATCGGCCACGTCGGTGCGCGCCGTCAGCAGCAACACCGGCAGATCCTGCCCGCGCTTGCGCAGGCGCGCCAGCAAATCCAGGCCGTTCAAACGCGGCAGCGCCACATCCAACACCGCCAGCGCATAACGCTCGTTGAGCAACAGATGATCGGCCGCCACGCCGTCCGGGGCGACGTCGACGGCAAACCCGGCGCCGGTCAGCGCCTTTTGCAACCAGTGAGACAGCTCGGGGTGATCTTCAACCAATAACAGTCGCATGTTCCCATTCCATTGATTTATCTGAACAACCTGGCTCCGACACGGCGTCCGTTAACAGGCTGATAACAGAGAATGGCATGGAAAATAAGGGGATAAAAGAGCGCCGCGCCGCCAGTTTTGGGAGCTGGCACACAATTATGCGTATGGAGCGCGATCGCAGGGCGGCGTCAGATCAGCGGAATGGGGCTATCGGCCACGGCAATGTCCAGCACCGAGCGCAGCTTGTCGGCGGTAAACGGTGCAGAAACCAGCACGGAGCGATTGTTGACGGCAAATACCAGATCGATGCCGGTCACACAGGCGGTCATCTGGCAGGCATATCTTTCACCGGCGGCGTTGACGAAATGCAGCTCAAACACGCCAACCTCGGCGCGCAGTCGCTTCAAACGGCACTGCCCGGTTCCACCGACCATCTCCGCGTAGACCTCAGGCAACCGTTTAATCGCGCATACTTTGGCGCTGTCCCTGCCGCTAAACAATTTCCCTAACGAAAACATATCACTGCGTCTCTATTCATTTCACTGATCATGATTTTATCGCGAAAGCAAAACGGCAAACCTGATATTACGCAGGATTTTGGCCGGTTTTGCGCCCTGTTCCTGCCAGCATTTCTATGGTAGCGCACCCGTGATTCGCTAGCGACAAGAGACCCTAATCACAGACTGGAAACTTTTCCGGCCACTGAAAGGTAAATGAAAGGTTGTTGTTTTAACAATCCTGCAACCGCGCTCAGCGGGATTCACAACCAGAACAATACCGAGGGCAAGCCACAATGAAAAAAATAATGACCCGTACCTTGACCGCCGCCGCACTGTTGCTGGCGGCCTCTCAGGCCTTTGCCGGGGAAGCGCCCAAACGCACCGAATGCATTGCGCCGGCCAAGCCCGGCGGCGGTTTCGATCTGACCTGCAAGCTGATTCAGGTGTCGTTGCAGGACACCAAGGCCATCGATAAACCGATGCGCGTCACCTATATGCCCGGCGGCGTCGGCGCGGTGGCCTACAACGCCATCGTCGCGCAGCGCCCGGCGGAGTTCGGCACCGTGGTGGCCTTCTCCGGCGGTTCGCTGCTCAATCTGGCTCAGGGCAAGTTCGGCCGCTATAACGTGGACGACGTGAAATGGCTGGCGGCGGTCGGAACCGACTACGGCATGATCGCGGTGCGCGCCGACTCGCCTTACAAAACCCTGAAAGACCTGATGGACGCCTTCCAAAAAGATCCCAACAGCGTGGTGTTCGGCGCCGGCGCCTCCATCGGCAGCCAGGACTGGATGAAAACCGCGCTGCTGGCGCGCGAAGTCGGCGTGGACCCGCGCAAGATGCGCTACGTGGCGTTCGAAGGCGGCGGCGAGCCGGTCACCGCGCTGTTGGGCAACCATATTCAGGCGGTTTCCGGTGACCTGAGCGAGATGGTGCCTTACCTGCAGGGCGACAAAATCCGCGTGCTGGCGGTGTATGCCGAGCAACGTTTGCCGGGCCAGCTGGCCGACATTCCGACCGCCAAAGAACAGGGGTACAGCCTGGTGTGGCCGATCATTCGCGGCTTCTACGTCGGGCCGAAAGTCAGCGATGAAGAGTATCAGTGGTGGATCGACACCTTCCAGAAAATGATGGCAACAGACGAATTCAAGCAGCAGCGCGATCTGCGTGGCCTGTTCGAATTCAATATGACCGGCAAAGAGCTGGACGCCTACGTGAAGAATCAGGTTGCCCAATACCGTGAGCAGGCGAAAGTGTTCGGCCTGGCCAAATAACCGCAGGGGAAAACCATGAGCGATCGTATTTTTGCCGGCTTTTGGCTGCTGCTGTGTATCGGCGGGCTGTTCATCGGCTGGGGCATTCAAAGCGAATACAGCTATGAACCGCTGGGGCCGCGCCCGTTCCCGCTGGCGATCCTCAGCCTGATGGCGCTGTGCGCGGCCCTGTTGCTGCTGCGCCGCCCACAGGCGGTGGAATGGCCGCACCACAAGGTGCTGCAGCGGCTGCTGGTGCTGGTGATCACCCTGGTGCTGTATGCCTGGGGCTTTGAATGGCTGGGCTTTCCGCTGGCGACCGCGCTGCTGACGTTCAGCATCGGCCTGTTGTTTCAGGCCAGCCTGCCGGCGGCGGCCATCTCCGGCGTCGTCATGGGCGCAGCGCTGTACTACGCCTTTGACCAACTTCTCGATGTCACACTGCCGCTCGGCATCTGGCTGAGCTAACGGGAGCGATGATGGATACCTGGATGTATTTGACCCAAGGGTTTGAAGTGGCGCTGGTGCCGCAGAACCTGATTATCGCCCTGATCGGCTGCTTCGTCGGCACCATCGTCGGCCTGTTGCCGGGGCTGGGGCCGATCAACGGCGTGGCGATCCTGCTGCCGCTGGCGTTCGCCCTCAAACTGCCGGCCGAATCGGCGCTGATCCTGCTGGCGACGGTGTATATCGGCTGCGAATACGGCGGGCGCATCTCGTCGATTCTGCTCAACGTGCCGGGCGACGCGGCGGCGATCATGACCGCGCTGGACGGCTACCCGATGGCGCAGCAGGGGCGCGCCGGCGTGGCGCTGTCCATCTCGGCGGTCAGCTCGTTTGTCGGCTCGATGATCGCCATCGGCGGCATCATTCTGTTCGCGCCACTGCTGGCCCGCTGGTCGCTGGCCTTCGGCCCGGCCGAGTATTTCGCCCTGATGGTGTTCGCCATCGCCTGCCTCGGCAGCATGATGAGCCAGAACCCGCTAAAATCGCTGCTGGCGGCGCTGATCGGCCTGGGATTGGCGACGGTGGGCGTCGACGCCAACACCGGCGTTTACCGCTTTACCTTCGACAGCGTGCATCTCTCCGACGGCGTGCAGTTTATCGTGGTGGTGATCGGCCTGTTCTCGGTCAGCGAAATCCTGCTGATGCTGGAAAGCACCAGCGCCGGGCAAAAGCTGGTGCGTAAAACCGGCCGCCTGCTGTTCAACCGTAAAGAGGCGGCGCAGTGCGCAGGCCCGACCCTGCGCTCGTCGGTGATCGGTTTCTTCGTCGGCATTCTGCCGGGCGCCGGCGCCACCATCGCCAGCGCGTTGACCTACATGACCGAGAAGAAAATCAGCGGCAACAGCGACACCTTCGGCAAGGGCGACATTCGCGGCGTAGCGGCGCCGGAAGCGGCCAACAACGCCTCGGCCTGCGGCTCGTTCATTCCGATGCTGACGCTGGGGGTGCCGGGTTCCGGCACCACGGCGGTGATGATGGGCGCGCTGACGCTGTACAACATCACCCCCGGCCCGGCGATGTTCACCGAACAGCCGGATATCGTCTGGGGGCTGATCGCCGCGCTGCTGATCGCTAACGTCATTTTGCTGATCATGAACCTGCCGCTGGTCGGCCTGTTCACCCGCATGCTGACCATCCCGCTGTGGTTCCTGGTGCCGGCGATCGCCGCGGTGTCGGCGGTAGGGGTTTATGCGGTGCACAGCACCACCTTCGACCTGCTGTTGATGGTCGGGTTGGGCGTGTTCGGCTACATTCTGCGGAAAATGCATTTCCCGATGTCGCCGCTGATTCTGGGCTTTGTGCTGGGTGAGATGCTGGAACAAAACCTGCGCCGCGCGCTGTCGATCAGCAACGGCGAGTTCGGCATTCTGTGGAGCAGCAGCATCGCGCAAACGCTGCTGGTATTGGCGGTCGCGGTGCTGGCGTTGCCGCCGCTGCTGCGCCTGATGCGCAAACGCCGCCAACCGGCGGCCGAGGCCAAGGCCGAATAACGCGAAACGGGCGGGGATCCCCGCCCGTGATGTTTAACGGCGCAAGGCCGCAATTCCCTTTTCCAGCGCCCCGATATCGTCATCGGCAAGCAGAGGCTGGATCACCGCAAAGTCCGCCTCGGACAAGTCATAGAGGCGCAACGCAAGCAACCGCGCGATGATTTCCGGCGTGAATCGCCAACGGATAAACGTCGCCGGGTTACCGCCGACGATGGCATAAGGTTCAACATCGCCGGCCACCACGCTGCCGGCGGCGACGATCGCCCCTTCGCCTATCGATACCCCCGGCATCAACATCGCCCGCATGCCGATCCAGCAACCGTCACCCAGCCGGGTATCGCCTTTGGGACGGTATGCCTGCTTGATGGTTGCCATAAACGGGTACAGGCTCAGCCAGTCGATGCGGTGGGTGTGATTACCGCCCATCAGGATCACCGCTTCGGCCGCGATGCACACGTAATCGCCGATCAGCAAACGGTCTATTTCGCCCAGCGGCTGCCATTGCCGGCTGACCGCGTCACCGTGCAGATAGCGCACCACCGAGCGTTCGAAGCCGTTGTCCCAGCAGTCGCTGTAGTAGCTGTGGGTGCCTTTGACGATAATATTCGGGTTGGTCACCGTCTGATGCAGAAGCTCAGTGTTGGACCAGTGTTTTTCGGACATGGCGTATTCTCTTGTTACGGGAATAAAAGCCACGGAACGGAGTGTCTGTGGCCGTGTTGTCGTTCACTCAACACGGCCATTCAAGCGATAAGCGCTCGTTTCAATCTCGGGTTATTCATCATTACCGCCTCTCTTGCGAGGCGTAATGCTAACCGATCACGCCTCGGCGGTCTTGCTTTTCAACAGCAGCACCCCGCCCATCACCAACGCGCTGCCCAGCAGCTGCAGCTGATTCATGTTCTCCCCCAGCAGGAAATAGGCGATCACCGCGGTGAACACTAGCTCCAGCGACAGGATCAGGTTGGCTACCGCCAGCGGCAGCGTTTTCAGGCTGATGTTATACAACCCGAAACCCAGCAGCGTCGGCCCGGCGGCCAACGCCAGCAGCAACAGCCAGCCGCTCCACTGAATGCCCTGCGCGCTGTGCGACAGGAACCACAGATCGCCGGCCATGCCGTGGAACGCCGCCAACGGGAACGCCGTCAGCGCCGCATTGAACGCCAGCTGATACAGCGCCGAAAACCCGAACACGTACAGGATGGTGTTCCACACCGGATAGCCGCGTTCGCTGGCCACCCGCCCGCCGAGGGTATACAGGGTATAACCGATGCCCGACAGCATCCCCACCAGCAGCCCCAGCAGATCGAAGTGGCTGTTCCCCATGCTGTCGCCGTTGCTGACCAGGAAGCAGCCGCCCAGGCTGATGGCGATCACCAGCAATTGGCGCAGCGTCAGGCGTTCGCTATACATCACCCAGCCGAGGAATACGGTAAAGCCCACCGAACAGTAGGTCAGAATGGTCGCCACCGACGCGCCGTTCAGCGCCACCGACAGCGTCCACAGGCTGTTGAACAGCGCCAGCAGCAGCCCGTAAAGCGCGTAGAACACCACCTGCTCACGGCGCAGACGCGCCCACTGCGGTTTCACCAGCAACAGCAGCGGCAACAACACCAACGCCACCAGCGCCGCGCGCCAGAACGCCAGCACGAAGGTCGGCAGGTGGTAATACTCGGTCAGCGCGCGGATGATGATGGCGGTAAAGGCCAGCAGCATGGCGCTGATAATGGCGATGACGTACCCCTGGCTGCTGCCCTGAAAGAGGCGCGCGCCGGGCAGCGCCGGCCGGGCGGAAACGCCTGACGGTAATGACATGAGATCCTCGGAGAAATGGCGACATAAATACTCAGGCACAGAGTGTAACGCGGCCATTTTTTCTCACTATAGCCACTTTGCGGCGTTGTCATGCAGGCCACTTTTCTGCGCTTGAAGCCCTGTTGACATGGGGTATAGTGAAAATATCTCTCCCTAACCGGGCCAATTTCGCATGCACATCCCGTTAGATCGCGAACAGGACGTTCCGCTCTATTTACAGATCGAAGAAGCGCTGCGGCGCGCCATCCTCACCGGCGTGTTCGTCGATGGCGACAAGCTGCCCTCGACGCGCACGCTGGCGACCGAGCTGGCAGTCAGCCGTTTAACGGTGGATAACGCCTACGCCGAGCTGGCGGCCAAGGGCTTTTTGCATCAGCGGCGCGGCAGCGGCGCCTATGTCGCGCACCCGCAGGCGCAAACTCGCCCGGCCCGCCCGACCAGCGACGCCCCTTTCCCGCTGGAGAGCTTCACCACCCTCACCTCGCGTCTGGACGGCTACGCCGACGCCCCGCTGCCGGAGGGGCTGATCAACTTCGCCGCCGGCGTCGGCAGCCCCAAAATATTTCCGCTGGAGGCGTTTCGCAAAGTGCTGCTGTCGGTGCTCAGCCGCCACGCGGAAGAGGCCTTCAGCTACGGCGAATACTGCGGCTACTATCCGCTGCGCGATACACTGAGCCGCATCCTCAGCGCCCAGGGCATCCCCACGCAGGCGGAACAGGTGCTGATCACCAACGGTTCGCAGCATGCCATCAGTCTGGTGGTGCAAAGCCTGCTGGCGCCGGGTGATACGGTGATCGTCGAAGAGCCGACCTACGCCGAAGCGCTGGGTCTGCTGCGCCAGCACCGCATCAATATCGTCACCGTGCCCGGCGACCGCCACGGCATGCGGGTGGATTTGCTGCCGGAGTTGTTGGAACGCCACCGCCCCAAACTGATCTACACCATCCCCAACTTCCACAACCCGACCGGCCGTTGCCTGAGCGAGACGCGCCGGCGACGTCTGCTGGCAATCGCCCAACAGGCCGGCGTGGTGATCCTGGAAGACGACTTCGTCGGCGATCTGCGTTATCAAGGCAAACAACTGCCGTCGCTGCGCGCGCTGGCGCAGCCGGGCGCGGTGATCTACGTCAGCACCTTCTCCAAAATGCTGCTGCCCAGCATGCGCATCGGCTATCTGGTGGCGGACAGCGAACACTATCAGCGTTTCGCCAGGCTGAAGCACGTCGACAGCTTCACCAGTTCCAGCCTGATCCAGCGGGCGCTGGACGCGTTCGTCACCGTCGGCCGTTACGATAAGCAGCTGCGGCGCGCCGGGCGCGTCTATCGCCTGCATCTGGAAGTGATGATCGACGCGTTGCAACGGCGGCTGCCGCCGGGGTGCCGTTTCGAAACGCCGCAAGGCGGCTTGTTTATCTGGCTGACGCTGCCCGCGACGGTGACCACCGCCGAACTGATGCCGGCGGCCTGGCGGCACGGTGTCACCTTTGCCCGCGGTGAATGCTTCTATGCGCAGGAACAGCTGGGCGCACACGGCCTGCGGCTAAACTTCGCCGCCAACTCGCCGCCGCAGATTGAAGAAGGTATCGCCCGGCTGTGCCGGGCGATTGAGGAAGTGATAGCGGAGAAAAGCGCCGGTTAGACGGCGGCCCACCACAGCCGCAGCTTCATCCCCCAGTAGCTGGTCCAGCCGGTGGTGCTCTGCACCACCTTGCCCTGCGAGATCACCACGAAGGTCGGCGTCACGCCAATCCGCCACTGTGCCGACAGCGCGCCGGCCGGATCGTTGACCACCGGCAGCGCCAGCCGTTTACGCGCCAGCCACTGTTTCACCTGGGTATCGTCGCCCGAGCGCAGCGCGACGGTCAGCACGTTGCCGCCCTCCGCCTGCAAGCGGGCGACGTCCGGCGTGGTGAAACGGCAAACGCCGCACCAGCTGGCCCAAAAGTAAACCAGCAGCGGCCGCTCATGGCTAAGCTGCGCCAACGACACGCGCTCGCCGTCCAGCGAGGTCAGCGTCTGGGCATCGAAGGCCGGCGGCGCCTGCGGCGCGTTCAGCCAATCCATCACCGTGACCACCGCCAATGCGATCAGCGCCAGCAGCAGCAACTCGCGCCCCCAGCGCTTGAGCTTAGCCATTGTTGGCCTTCGCCAGCTGCTGCTTCACCATCGTTTCCAGCTCTTCATACGACACCGCTCCCGGCAGCATCCGATCGCCGATCAGCGTCGCCGGCGTTCCTTGTACGCCCAGTTGCTCCGCCAACGCCATATTGCTGCGCAGCGTGGTCATGCTCTGTTCGCTCGGCGCCACCGCCTTGACGCCGGTTTTCTCCTGCGCGGCGGCGATGCTGGCATTGTCGTGGAAGCCCTTTTTCGCCATCAGCCGCTGATGCAAGGCCCAGAATTGCTCCGGGTGCTGCTGCCAGGTGGTGAGCGCCACGCGCGCCGAGCTGACCGAACTTTCGCCCTTGAACGGCAGCAGCTTCACCACCAGCGCCACATCCGGGTATTGCTTGACGATCTTCTCCAGCATCGGATCAAACCGCTTGCAGTACGGGCAGTTATAGTCGGTAAAGGTCACCAGCGTCAGTTTGGCGTTGGCGGCGCCCAGCCGCGGGCTGGCCGGATCCTGATACAGCGTTTTGGCGTTCTGCTTGATAGCCTGGCTGATTTGCTGGCTGGCGGTTTGCTGCTGCCAGGCGTCCACCGCCTGCGCCAGAATGTCCGGGTTGGACACCAGCGTTTCGCGGATCATCTCTTTGATACGCGCCTCTTGCGCCGGGGTGAAAGGCTCGGCGGCCCACACCGGGGCGGCGATGATCATCAGTAAAATCAGTAGTTTTTTCATTGTTCGGTTCCTTTGGCATGGGAAAGCGTTTGCAGCACGGCGTCACGGGTCAACAGCGGGGATAACACCTCGCCGTCCGGGCTGCCGGGGCCATAGATTTGGTTGAAAGGCACGGCGACGCTGCCGCGCCTTTGCAGGAAGGCGCTGATGTCGGCCGACGGGCGGCTCCAGTCGCCGCGCAGCGCGACCACATCATCGGCGCTCAACGCCCGCTGTATGTCATCGCGCAGCAGCACATTGAATTTGTTGGCTTTGCAGGTCACGCACCAGTCGGCGGTCACGTCGACGAACACCCGCTTATGCTGCGCCAGCGCCTCGGCGATCGCCTGTTCGCTCAGCGGTTGCCACTGCACCCGATCCTGCAAGGGTTGACGCCACAGACCGGCGGTCAGCGAGCCGGCCAGCAAGGCCGCGCCCGCCAGCACCAACGTGCCCGCCGCCAGCTTGGCCGCCAACCGTGCCCCTTGCTGGCGCCACACCGCCAGCAGTAATGCCAGCAACGCCAGCGCCCCCAGCCACAGCGTGGCCTGCGCGCCGATATGATTGCTCAGCAGGCTCAGCAACCACAGCGACGACGCCAGCATCAGCAATCCCATCGCCAGCTTGACGGTATTCATCCAGCGGCCGGGGCGCGGCAACCGCAGCGCCAGCGACGGCCAGGCGGCGATCAGCAGCCACGGCAGACTCATGCCGATGCCGAGCGCGATGAACATGCCCCACAGCACCGGCAGCGACGCCGCCAGCGCGAAGGCCACCGCCGTGCCGAGAAACGGCGCCGAGCACGGCGTCGCCAGCAGCGTGGCGAACGCGCCCTGCCAGAAATGGCCGCTCAGACCGTGCCCGTTATGGGTCGCCAGCGAGGTATTCAGATCGGATGAGAGTCGCAGATGGAACAGGCCGAACAGGTTGGCGCTGAACAGCAGCGTCACCAGCACCATAAAGCCGATAAACCACGGATTCTGGAACTGAATGCCCCAGCCGAGCGCGTGGTTGCCGAGCCGCAGCAGCGTCATCAGCAGGGCCAACGCCATAAACGAGGCGACGATGCCCAGCGACGACGCCAGAAACTGCAGACGAACGCTGCGCCGATCGCGCCGCTCCACCTGCAGGATGGAGCCGAGTTTGATGCCCAACACCGGCAGGACGCACGGCATCAGATTGAGGATCAACCCGCCCGCCAGCGCCATCAATACCGCCTGCCATAGCGGGAACGCCGCACCGGCCGGCGCGGCCAGCGGCTCGCCGATCGGCAGCGTTATCTGCTGCGCCATGCCGCCGTCGTCGATCACCAACGTCAGCGTTTTGCCGCGCAGATCCGGCGCCGCATCGCCCCAGCCATCGCTGACCGGCACTCGCGCCAACAGCTGAGCGCCGTCGGTCTCGACCTGCGGCTTGCCGAGATCGGCATCCGCCAGGGTATCGAAGAACAGCGCAGGCTGTTGCCAGCCGGCGGCGCGTTCGGCGGAAATCTGCAGCTCGCCGCTGCGATACCCGGCCTTGACGCTTTCCGCCAACCCGGCGGCGATCGGCACCTGCCCCATTGCCTGCGCGAAGTCATGGTTAAACTGCGGATCGTTCGGCGTGGTCAGATCCAGACTGAACGGGTAGTCGGTCAGAATGCAGACGTTGCTGCAGGTGGACAGCGTCAGCGTACCCGCCAGCGGGCCGGACACCTGGCCTGGCATCACGATCGGCAGCGTGACCCGATCGTGATAGCCCTGGGTGGAAATGCCGGCCACCTCGAAACGCTGCGGCGTCGGCCAGTGCCAGGTCGCCGGCGGCGGGTTACCCTGCCAGACGATAGCCGGCGCGATGCCGCCTTCGCCTGGAGAGCGCCAGTAGGTTTTCCAGCCTTTTTGCAGCTCGACCGACAGCAGCAGGCGGATCTCTCCCGGCAGTGACGTGTCGGCGCGCAGCCGCACCTTGGCATGATCGTTGGCCGGATTTTGCAGCCAGCCGCTGTCCGCCGCCTGCAAGGCGGGCAGCCACAGCATAAACAGGCAAGCGCAGGCCAGCCTGATAATTTTCAACATGTTAATTCTCCATAAATGATTAATTCACCGCGAAAAACGGGCGATTAACTCATTCACGGAAGACGCATAATCGAAGGTGCACCCTGAGGGTGGGCGGAGAAATGGCGCGAGGAGGAGGAATGCGCAGACGCGCGGCAATGGTCGGCGCCAACAGCGCCAGCAGCAGACCCAGCCCGAACAGCACGGTTTCGAACATTACCGGCGGCGCGGCCAGCAATGATTTGGCGCTCAGTTCACAAGGCGTCGGCTGCGCTTCGGCGGCGGCGTCGCTGGATTGCACGGCAGTGGCGGCCGGGATCCCCAGCGTTTGCTGCAGCGCATGCAGGCCCGCCATGCGCTGGGTCATGCACGTCAGCACCACCAGGCAAGCCAGGCATAAAAACCATTTTGCAATCCGCTGCCGTTTAACCATGCCATCCTCATGTTCAGATCTGGGGTTATCTTAGCGACGCAGACGCGTTTAGCAACGTTTTGTCGGTAAAGAAATGTCTGAGCGGCGGTATTGATGGCGGCGATTTACAGGTATCATAGACGGTAAGCCTGCGCTTTTCGCCGGGTACGATGACGATTCTCTCCTCCAGGCACACTGCGGGGATACACAGCGAAGGACTGGTGATATGCAACCTTTGAGTGGGCCGGGCACCCCAATCGCCGGCGAACGCCCCCCCTCCCCGGGCAAAACGGCGGCCACTGACGATCAACCCCTCTCTCCGGCGCAGCGCACGACGCTGGAAAAACTGATCGTGAAAATCATGACGCTCAGCCCGGCCAAATCGGCGGAGATCTGGGCGTCTCTGCGTCACGATCTCGGCGCCGACAAAGGCGGCGAACTGCTGGCGCGCCATTTTCAACCGGCGGAACAGCTGCTGCAAACGCGCCTGACGCAGGCGCAACAAAACCATGCCGGGCGCCAACTGCTGCAACAGCTGGCCGAATTGCTGCCGCAGGGCAATAACCGCCAGGCGGTCAGCGACTTTATTCGCCAGCAGTTCGGCCATACGGTGTTGAGCCAGCTGAGCCCACCGCAATTGCAGCAGGTGCTGAATCTGTTGCAGACCGGCGGCCTGACCATTCCCCAGCCGCAGCAAACCGCCACCAGCGATCGCCCGCTGCTGCCCGCAGAGCATCAAAGCCTGCAGCAGCAGATCACCAAACTCAGCGCCGCGACCGGCGAAGCGCCGGCTAAAATCTGGCAAACGCTGTTCGATCTGGCGGGCGTGAAAACCAACGATCCGCTGCCGGCGCGCCACTTCCAGCTGCTGAACCAGTTTTTACAGGTGAAGGTGGCGCTCAGCCCGCAGAACGCGCCGACGCTGAACAACCTGCTGGCGGCGCTAAAACAGCCGGCGGATGAGCAAGAACTGCAGCAGATGAACGACTATTGCCAGGCGCGCTTCAACTGCGGCGCCAATGCACCGCTGACGCACCCGCAAATGAGCGACGCCATTCATCAGCTGTTTGCCCGCCGTCTGGATAAAGCCGGCCAGGCGCAGCCGATCGCCAGCCACCCTGTCGAACCGCAGCCGCTGCTCAACCCGCTGATCGCCGCTCTGCCTCTGCCGCTGCAGAAAGCGCTCAGCAAGCCGGCCGTGGCGCTGATCCTGTTGCTGTTGGCGTTGGCGGTCGTGCTGGCGCTGGTGTTTTAACGCCTCAGGCGCAGCCGCAGTCCTCAGCAGCCGCCCGATCGCGCAGCGATCCCGGCTGTTCTCCGATGGCCAATGGATGGCCATCGCGCAGCCAGAAGTCCAGCCCGCCGATCAGCTCCTTCACCCTGAATCCCAGTTTCGCCAGCTTGTAAGCGCCTTTGGTGGATCCGTTGCAGCCAATGCCGTCGCAGTAGGTCACATACACCTTTTGACGATCCAGATGCGCCGTGCCGGCTTCATCCATCAGGCGATGCGGCAAGCTGAACGCGCCGGGAATATGCCCGGCGGCGTACAGCGCCTCCGCGCGGGTATCGATCACCACTATCCCGTCCACGCCTTTGCGCAGATCTTCCGCCACATCCCAGGCATCCGCATAGCGGCTCAGTTTGGCCGCCAGGTAGGCCAAACTCTCTTCCGGCGCCGCCGGCGGAAAAGCCAGCACCAATGATTCTTTCGACATATCACTTACTCCCGTGCATCAAGACAGATGACAATAGTGCCCCATTTTGGTCTTATGATTGATACCCATTATCCACAGATGATAAGACCCATTATGCGGCACACGCTGATCACGCTGTTTCAGCAATCGCCCCAGGCCGTCGGCACACTGCGCGATCGTTTGTGCGCGGCATTGCGGCAAGCCATCCACCACGGCGCATTGAGCATTGGGCAACGCCTGCCCTCCAGCCGAGTGCTGGCTGGGGATCTGAGCCTCTCAAGGGTGACCGTCGAAGCAGCCTACGGCCAGTTGGAGGCGGAAGGATATTTGCAGCGCCGCGTCGGCCAGGGCACCTTTGTGGCGATTACCATCGCCAAATCACCGCCGCCGGCAGCCGGCTCCGGCTTGCCGCGCCTTTCGCAGCGCGGCCAACAGATCGTGCAAACCGGCGGCTGCCGCGATCCGCAGCAGCCACAGGCGTTTGCCGCCGGCTCGCCGGATCTGCGCGCGTTTCCGCTGGCCTTGTGGAAGCAGCTGACCGCGCAGCGCCTGCGGCTACAGGGGGAAAGCCTGCTGCGCTACGGCGACCCGCAGGGCTATTTGCCGCTGCGTGAAGCGATTGCCGCCCACGTCAACCAAACGCGCGGCGTAATCTGCGACGCAAACCAGGTTATCGTGCTGACCAGTTCGCAGCAGGCGCTGCAGCTGATCGCCACGTTGCTGCTGGACAGCGGCGACAGCGTCTGGATGGAAGAACCGGGTTACGCCGGGGCGAGAAACGCCTTTATCAGCGCCGGCGCCGCCCTGACGCCGGTGGCGGTAGACGGCGACGGCCTGCACGCTGAGCCCCCCTTGCCCGAGCCGCGTTTGATTTATCTGACGCCCTCGCACCAATACCCAACCGGCGCAGCGCTCAGCCTGGCGCGCCGATTGGCATTGCTGACGCTGGCGGAAAGGCAGCAGGCCTGGATCATTGAGGACGATTACGACAGCGAGTTTCATTACGACGGCCTGCCGATACCGGCGATGCAGGGCCTGGATCGCCGTGGCCGGGTACTGTACCTCGGCACCTTCTCCAAATCGCTGTTCCCTTCGTTGCGGTTGGCGTACCTGATCGTACCGCCCACGCTGGTTGAAGCGTTCGTCACCGCGCGCACGGTGTATGACGGCCACAGCGCGCAGCTGATGCAGGCGGTCACCGCCGAATTCATCCGCCAGGGGCACTTCGCCGCGCATATCCGCTACATGCGCCAACTCTACCATAGCCGGCGCGATGTGTTGCTGGCGGCAGTGCGCGAAAAACTCGGCCACTTCGCCACACCCGCTCCCGCCGCCGGCGGCCTGCAGCTCAGCGTCTGGCTGCCGCCCGGCCAGGAGGCGGCGCTCAGCCGGCAGGCGCGGCGGCTCGGCGTCCTTACGCCCGGGTTAACTGCGCAATACCAAACGGTTCAGGCCCAGCGCGACGGATGGCTGCTGGGCTTTTCGGCCCTGACGCCGGGCGAGATCCGCAGCGCCGTCGAGCGGCTAGCGCGGATCGCCGCGGCTTAGCCCTGCCCCGGAGAGACGCCGGCCGGCTTATTGCTCGGTCAGGCGCATCTCCGCCACCAGCGGCAGGTGATCGCTCACCGCCGGCCAGTGCACGCCGTTCCAATCGCCGCTGGCGTTCGGCACCGTCAGGCTGTCCAGATGCCAACGCTGCGCATTGCCGCTAAAGATGTAATCCACCTTGATTTCGGCGTTTTCCGCCGGCCAGCTGCGGCCGTCCTGCCCGTTGGGCATGATATCGTTCCAATAGCGGCTCAGCTCCAGCCAGGTGACGCTGCCCGGCACGTCGTTCATGTCGCCGAACAGCAGTTTGATGCCGCGCACTTCGATGGTGCGATCGTTCAGCTCCCGTACCTGATCCAGACGCATCGTCGGATCTTCCTTGGTATCGAGGTGGGTGTTGAACAGGGTGATCGGCGTCGGGAACTCCGGCACATCGACCTTGGCGCTGAAGGCGATGCGCTGCTCGCGCTGGCCGGACGGCAACGGATAGATCACGGCATCGTGCAGCGGATACTTCGAGAGAAACGCCAGGCCGTATTCACCGCCGTCGAAATCGATCGCCCGGCCGAACACCGCCTGCATGCCGGTAAGCTTCGCCAGTTCCGCCGCCTGATCGACCCGCCCGCTGCGGGCGGTGAGTTTATCCACCTCCTGCAGCGCCACCACGTCGACGTTCATCGCGCGAATCGCCTTGGCGATGGCGGTCATATCGCTGACCTTGCCGGCGGCGATATTGAAGCTGGCGACGCGGATCTTCGGCGCCTGTTCCAGTTCGTAGGTTTTGTTCTTCAGGCCGCCCAACGCGCTGGCCACCTCGCGGCTGTTGGCGTTGCTGTTGGCGTGCCCGGTATCGGCAGACGACCAGGCGCTGTGAGAGATACCCAGGGACAGTAAGGTGATAAGCAGAGCGTGACCCGTGTGCATGAATTCTCCTTGAGGGACAGATAAGTGTTATGTGGGCGCATCCCGGCCCACAGCTAACACCGATTTTGCCGCAGAAACCTGCGACTATTTCCTAGTTGCACCGCTATTTTTCGTTTCTGCGCGATACTTCGCATTCTGGCGGTTTACGCATTGCACCGTTGGACAAACGGCTGATTTCGTTTTAAAACCGGTAGATTGCCAACCGCGAGGAGTTCCGATGACCAGCCCGATTGCCGAACAGCTTACCGAACGTTTCTTCCGCTATCTGGCGGTGACCAGCCAGAGTAACGCCGCCGCAGCCACCCTGCCCAGCACGCCGGGGCAGCATGAGATGGCGCAACTGTTGGCGGACGAGCTGCGCCGGCTCGGCCTGGCCGACGTGCAAATCGACGAGCACGCCACCGTGACCGCGCGCAAGCCCGGCACCCAACCCGGCGCGCCGCGCATCGGCTTCATCACGCATATCGACACCGTGGACGTTGGCCTCTCGCCCGAGATTCGCCCGCAGCACCTGCGCTTCACCGGCGAAGATTTATGTCTGAACGCCGAGCAAGACATCTGGCTGCGGGTCGCCGAGCATCCGGAGATCCTGCCCTACCGGAACGAAGAGATCCTGTTCAGCGACGGCACCAGCGTGCTGGGCGCCGACAATAAGGCGGCGGTCACCGTGGTGATGACGCTGCTGGCCAACCTGACCGCGGCCGATCGCCACGGCGATATCGTGGTGGCGTTCGTGCCGGACGAAGAAATCGGCCTGCGCGGCGCCAAGGCGCTGGATCTGCAGCGCTTCCCCGTCGATTTCGCCTACACCATCGACTGCTGCGAACTGGGTGAAGTGGTATACGAGAATTTCAACGCGGCGGCGGCGGAGATCCGCATCGAGGGAGTGACCGCCCACCCGATGTCGGCGAAAAACGTGTTAATCAACCCAATACGCATCGCCAACGACATCATAAACCGATTCGACGTGCAGGATACCCCGGAGCACACCGAGGGGCGCGAGGGTTATTTCTGGTTCACCGATCTGGCCGCCAACGCCAATCAGGCGACGCTGAAGGTGTCGATTCGCGACTTCGATCGCGCGGCGTTCGAGACGCGCAAGGCCCGCCTTGAGGAGACGGTGCGCCAGGTGGCGGCCAACTATCCGCGCGCCAACGTCAGCTGCAGCGTCAGCGACATCTACAGCAACATCAGCAACGCCATCGGCGAGGACCGGCGCGCTATCGATCTGATCTTCGGCGCCCTCGCCGCCCACGGCATCCCGCCGAAGGTGATCCCGATGCGCGGCGGCACCGACGGCGCGGCGCTCTCCAGCCGCGGCATCCTGACGCCCAATTACTTCACCGGCGCGCATAACTTCCACTCGCGCTTCGAGTTTTTACCCGTCAGCGCCTTCGTGAAATCCTATCAGGTGACCCGCAGCATTTGCCTGCTGGCCGCGCGGCAAAGCGGCCAAGCGGCTTAGCTCATCACCCAACCGAGCAACGCGGCCCATACCAACAGCGGCAGCGAATAATAGTGGAAGCGCAACCAGATCATGCGCTCCCCCGCCATCCGCAGCGCAATCAGGTTGGCGAGCGATCCGATCGCCAACCCGAAGCCGCCGGCGTTGACCGCATAGGCCAGCTGAGCGCTGGAAGGCACATAGTTGAGCAACAGTATGGTGGCCGGCACGTTGCTGACGATCTGCGACAGCCCAACGCCCAACGCATACACGCCGCCCTCGCTCAGCCCGGCGATGGCGGCGAACGCCGGCTGAAGCGGCGGCAAACGGGTAAACAGGCCGACATCGATGAACATGGCGGCGAACACGAAAATCAGGCTCCAATCGATCTGCAACAGCACCCGGCGCGCCAGCAGCAAGAAACCGGCGAACACCGCCAACAGCCCATACAACGGCAGATCGAAATCGAGACTCAGCAGGAAAACCGCATACAGCCCTACGCAGCTCAGCAACAGCGGCCGCTGGTAGGGATACCCCTCGGTATTCGGCGCTTTCACAATGTCGCGCGCCGGGAAGCTTAACCAGGTCAGCGCCAGCAAGCTCAACATCATTGCGGCGCCAAACGGCGCCATCTGGCCGATGAAACCGAGGAAAGAGAGGCCGGAGCGGCTCCACAGCAGGATATTTTGCGGGTTGCCGATCGGCGTCAGCAACGAACCGGCGTTCACCGCCAGCGCCTGGAAGATGATCAAGCGGCCAACCGGCAGCGCCGACAGCTTTTTCAGCGTGATGGTGAGCGGAATGACGATAAACAGCGCCACATCGTTGGTAAGAAACGACGACAGCAGCGCGGCGGAAAACACCAGGAACAGCGCCAGCCGCCGTTCGCTGAGCAAGCGGTTGATAATCTTGCGGCCGACAAAATCGAAGTAACCGCTGACCTCCACGCCTTTGGTCAGCAGCATCAGCCCCAACAGGGTGATGAGGGTACGGCCGTCGATAAAACCACCCAGCGCTGTCAGCGGTTGCGGATGAAAAGCGAACATCGCCACGCCGGCCAGCAGCAATGCATGCAAGAAGCGATCTTTGATAAAGGGGTGGATAAGCCGAGAAATGGCGGTTGAACTCATGGTGGCTGCGTGAACCTCACCGAAAAGAATGGGCAGACGTTAGCTCAGACGCGGCTTCAGCGCCAGCAAAATGCTATTTTACCTTTATCCGCTTTTCATTTGCCGCGCTTTACTTTATTTGTAGCGGCTTTCTCGTTTTCAAAGGACATGTTATGGCTTCCCTGTTCGCCAAAGGGGCGTTGCTGAGCGCCTTATGCGCCCTGCTCGCCGCCTGCGACAATGCCTCCTCCTCCCGCCCGCAAATCGATATCGACGGCAAGACCATGGGCACCTTCTACAGCGTTAAGGTCAGCGGTGACGTCGCGATCGGCAAACAAGAGCTGCAGCGGCAGATCGACACGGTGCTCGAACGGGCCAACGACGATATCTCTACCTACCGCGCCGATTCGGTGCTGTCGCGGTTTAACCGCAGCGCCAGCCTCGGGGCGCAGCCGATCCCACGCGGCATGGCGGACATCGTGTTGATGGCTCAACGCATCGGCCGCGATACCGGCGGCGCCATGGATATCACCGTCGGCCCGCTGGTGAACCTGTGGGGATTCGGCCCAGACAAACATCCGGTCAAGGTGCCGGAACAGGCGCAGATCGACGCGGCGAAGCAGCGCACCGGCCTGCAGCACCTGAAGCTGATCAGCGACAACCGCGGGGAGTGGCTGCAAAAAGATCTGCCGGATATGTATGTCGATCTCTCAACGCTGGGCGAAGGCTATGGCGCGGATGAGTTGGTGCGCCTGATGAACCGCAACGGCATTACCAACTACCTGGTATCGGTCGGTGGCGCGGTCTCTTCGCGCGGCGTCAACGGCCAGGGCAAACCCTGGCGGGTGGCGATCCAAAAGCCGACCGATCGTGAAAATGCGGTGCAGGCGCTGGTTGATCTGCACGGTTACGGCATCAGCACCGCCGGCAGCTACCGCAACTACTTTGAACAAAACGGCCAGCGCTACTCCCATGTCATCGATCCGACCACCGGCAGGCCGATCAACCACCGGCTGGTTTCCGCCACGGTGATCGCCCCGACCGCGCTCGAGGCCGACGGCTGGGATACCGGTCTGATAGTGCTGGGCACGGAGAAAGCGTTGCAGCTCGCGGAAGAGAAAGGGCTGGCGGTCTACCTGATCAGTAAAACCGACGACGGTTTCAGCGCCGTGATGACGCCGCAGTTCAAAGCGTTTTTGGCGCAGTGAGATAAAAAAAGCCCGGCACGCCATGGCCGGGCTTAGTCCTGTTCCGCGCCGATCACTTGGTCAGCGCGATGATGCCGAGGGTCAGACCGGCAACCGCCGCCGCGCCGCCGGCGATCGCGCCCGCGGTTTCCCAGTTATCCTGAGTAGTGCCCTTCATGCAGGTGTTGGTATGCACCAGACGCCCCTGGTCATCGTAGACCGGCACGCAGGGAGAATCGGTGGCGCATCCGGCCAACACGGCCGACAGTAACCCAACCGCAATTAACTTTTTCATACTTCTTGCCTCAATGTTCGATCACTTTATAAAGCTACGCCGAGCGATAATCACGCTACCAGGCTATTGTATGCCCAACGCGTGTAATGGCGAGGTAATGATGTGTCAGGGGATGTGATTTGGGAAAACTCCGAGCGCCCGGCAAGTGGGCTTTGAGCAATAAAAAGCCCGCGAAAACGCGGGCTTGATGGCGAGGTGAGGCTCAGGCGGGATTATTTCGCCAGTTTGCGCATCACCAGGGTGGCGTTGGTGCCGCCGAAGCCGAAGCTGTTGGACATCACGGTGGTCAGCTCGCGCTGAGTCGGCTGAGTCACGATGTTCATGCCAGCCGCCTGCTCATCCAGCGTTTCGATGTTGATGCTCGGTGCGATAAAGCCGTGCTCCAGCATCAACAGGCTGTAGATCGCTTCCTGCACGCCCGCGGCGCCCAGCGAGTGACCGGTCATCGCCTTGGTGGAGGAGATAGCCGGGGTATTGTCGCCGAACACTTCGCGAATGGCGCCCAGTTCTTTCACGTCGCCCACCGGTGTGGAGGTGCCGTGCACGTTGATGTAGTCGATCGGCGCGTCCAGATCCTGCATCGCCATCTTCATGCAGCGCACTGCGCCTTCGCCCGAAGGTGCAACCATGTCGGCGCCGTCAGACGTTGCGCCGTAGCCGACGATTTCTGCGTAGATGTGCGCGCCGCGCGCCAGCGCGTGCTCCAGTTCTTCAACCACCACCATGCCGCCGCCGCCGGCGATGACGAAACCGTCACGATCGGCGTCGTAGGTGCGTGAGGCTTTTTCCGGCGTGTCGTTGTACTTGGTGGACAGCGCGCCCATCGCATCGAACTCGCAGGCCATTTCCCAGCACAGCTCTTCGCCGCCGCCGGCGAACACGATGTCCTGTTTGCCCAGCTGGATTTGCTCAACCGCGTTGCCGATGCAGTGTGCGGAGGTCGCGCAAGCGGAGCTGATGGAGTAGTTCACGCCGTGGATTTTGAATGGCGTCGCCAGGCAGGCGGAAACGCCGGAAGCCATGGCTTTGGTGACCACGTACGGGCCAACCGCTTTCAAGCCGCGCGGGCTGCGCATCGCATCGGCGCCGAACACCTGGAAACGCGGAGAACCGCCGCCGGAACCGGCGATCAGGCCTACGCGCGGGTTGTTTTGATACTCTTCTTCCTTCAAACCGGAAGACGCGATCGCTTCTTGCATCGCCAGGAAGGCATAAATGGAAGCATCGCTCATGAAACGCACCGCCTTGCGGTCGATCAGGCCGGTCGTGTCGAGCTTAACTTGCCCCCATACGTGACTACGCATGCCGGAATCTTTCAGTTCCTGGGAGAAAGTGATCCCAGAACGTCCTTCCTGCAGGCTCGCCAGGACCTCCTGCTGGTTATTACCAATGCTGGAGACAACTCCCAGGCCAGTAATCACTGCACGTTTCATTCAATACCTCTTCCACTATTTACCTACGGGATTTTGCATCGCACTTTAGCGTACAGATGTAAGCCGAACAAGTCCGATCAGCGTTTTTCAGCTTTATTGTTGTCCAGTTTGCGCCAGGGCGCCAGCGCCGTTAGAATTCGCGGCATCCCTTGAATTTCGAGCCATTGACCGTGAACCACGCCCCCATCCAAACCGCAACGCTAACCTGGAACGAACAGGGTACACCTGTTTCGAAACAGTTTGATGACGTCTATTTTTCCAATCAGGATGGGCTGGAAGAAACCCGTTATGTCTTCCTGCACGGCAATCGGCTGCCGCAGCGTTTCGCCGTCCACCCGCGCTCGCTGTTTGTCGTGGCGGAAACCGGGTTTGGCACCGGGCTCAATTTCCTCACGCTATGGCAGGCCTTCGCCGGCTTTCGCCAGGCCGAGCCGGACGCAACGCTGCAGCGCCTGCACTTTGTCAGCTTCGAAAAATTTCCCCTGCAGCAGGCTGACCTGGCGGCGGCGCATGCGCGCTGGCCGGAGCTGGCGCCTTACGCCGACGAACTGCGCGCCCAATGGCCGCTGCCGTTGCCGGGTTGCCATCGCCTGCTGTTAGCCGAAGGCCGCATTACGCTCGATCTGTGGTTCGGCGACGTCAACGATCTGCTGCCGCAGTTTGACGCCAGCATGAATAACCAGGTGGATGCCTGGTTCCTCGACGGCTTCGCGCCGGCAAAAAATCCCGACATGTGGACCGATCAACTGTTCGCCGCCATGGCGCGTTTCGCCCGGCCGGGAGGCAGCTTCGCCACCTTTACCGCCGCCGGCTTCGTGCGCCGCGGCTTGCAACAGGCCGGTTTTCAGGTCAACCGCTGCAAAGGCTTCGGCCAAAAACGTGAAATGCTCGCCGGCGAGCTCCCGGCCGATGCGCAGCCCGCCGCACACCCAACGCCCTGGTATCGACGCCCGGCGGCGGACAACACCGCCGACATCGCCCTGATCGGCGGCGGCGTCGCCAGCGCGCTCACTGCGCTGGCCTTGCTGCGGCGCGGCGCCACCGTCACGCTGTACTGCGCCGATGAACAGGCGGCCGAAGGCGCATCCGGCAACCGCCAGGGCGCGATTTATCCTTTGCTGAACGGCAGCGGCGACGCGCTGGAGAGTTTCTTCAGCGCCGCGTTTCCCTTCGCCCGCCGCCAATACGACGCCCTGTTGCAACAAGGCGTCGCCTTCGATCACCAGTGGTGCGGCGTCAGTCAGTTGGCCTATGACGAAAAGAGCAGCGCCAAGATCGCCAATATGCTGAAAACCGACTGGCCGCAGGCCTTGGCGATGGCGGCCGACCGCGAGACGCTCAGCGAACGCTGCGGCGTCGATACCGGCTTTGGCGGCATCACCTACCCGCTAGGCGGCTGGCTGTGCCCGGCCGAGCTGACGCGCGGCGCTATCGCGCTGGCGCAGCGCCAGGGCTTGGTCTGCCGCTATCGGCACGATGCAAAGATGCTGACGCAGGAAGAAAACGGCTGGCGCATCGATTTCGCCAACGGCGACAGCCGGCGCCATGCGACGGTGATCCTGGCCAACGGCCATCGGTTGGCCGAGCTGGCGCCGACAGAAGCCCTGCCGCTGTATTCGGTACGCGGGCAGGTGTCGCATATCCCGACCTCGCCGGCCCTCGGTCAACTGAAGCAAGTCTTGTGCTACGACGGCTACCTGACGCCGATTAATGCCAACAACGGCCAGCACTGCATTGGCGCCAGCTATCAGCGCGGCGACATCGCCACCGACTACCGCGAGCAGGAGCAACAGGAAAACCGCGAGCGCCTGCTGCGCTGCCTGCCGGAGCAGGCCTGGCCGCAGCAGGTGGACGTCAGCGCACGCCAGGCGCGCTGCGGCGTGCGCAGCGCCACCCGCGATCATCTGCCGATGGTCGGCGCGCTGCCGGACTATCAGGCCACGCTGACGCAGTATCAGGATTTGCAGCGGCAAAATCAGCGCGGCGAAACCGTCGCCGATGCGCCGGTCTATCCCGGCCTGTTCGCTATCGGCGGATTAGGCTCGCGCGGGTTGAGCTCGGCGCCGCTGGCGGCGGAAATTTTGGCGGCGCAGCTGTTCGGCGAGCCGTTGCCGGGCGATGCGCGCCTGCTGGCGGCGTTGAATCCGAATCGGATGTGGGTGCGGAAATTACTGAAGGGACGTGCGGTTTAATCAACCCGGAGGGGCGCGGCGATCGCGCCCCGGCATGGCGGTCAGGCGGCAGGGGTGGCAGCCTGATAGAGGTTTTCCCACATGCCGCGCACCAGGATCTGATCCGGCGGCGAAAGTTCACCGGCGGCGATCGCCTTGTGCAGGCTCTCCTCCACCCGCGCTTTCAGCGCTTCAGCGGTGTGTTCGCCCTGCTCTTCCGCTTCGGCCACCGCCAGCGTCAGATGACCGCGCAGGTAGCCACCGGCAAACAGTTCATCATCGCTGGCGTGCTCTACCATGTCATCAATCAGCGCCAAAATGCGCGCTTCAAATTCTGCGATCATCAAATTTCCTCATTAAATAACGGACTGTGGCGTCAGTTGAGATCTTCCGGATACGGAAAATGCTCGGCCGCCAACGGTGGCGTATTGTAGAACGATTGCAGCGCCTGAATAAAGCGCGCAGGCCTTGTGGGTATTCCCTGCTCCAGCAGCGTCAATACCCGGTCGCGCACCTTGCGTTGGAACGCAATGCGATCCGGCTCGCAGTCGCCATTCAGGTTGTCGCAGCTGACGTTAAACGGGAAACCGGCCGCCACACAGAACATCCATTCCAGCGCCTGCGGTTTTATCTCCACGGCTTCGAATTCGCTCTGGGTCTGCGCGTCGCGCCCGTCCGGGCAATACCAATAACCGAAGTCCACCAATTGACGGCGCGCTTCACCGGCGATGCACCAGTGCGAGATTTCGTGCAGGCCGCTGGCGTAGAAACCGTGGGCGAACACGATGCGGTGATACGGCAGTTCATCGTCGGCCGGCAGGTAAATGGGTTCGTCGTCGCCCTTCACCAGGCGAGTATTGTAGTCATCGCTGAAGCAGCGATTGAAGATCTCGATCAGCTGTTCATAGCGATGACGGGTCTGCGTGTCTGACATAAAAACTCTATAACCACAAAAATAAAGAGGCCATTATACCCGATAAGACAGGGCGCGTAAGCAGCGCCCCCTTTTCATCTTTAACCGTGCATCAAGGCGGTCAACCACTGCTGAATTTCCGCGCCGTGATTGTCGTACAGCAGCTTGAGGCTCATCACCAGCGAAACGATCACGATCATCGGCCGAATCAATTTCTGGCCGCGGGTCAGCACCATGTGCGCGCCCAGACGCGCCCCCAGCACCTGCCCCACCAACATCACCAGACCGATGCTCCACACCACCTTGCCGCCGATGATGAACAGCGCCAACCCGCCGACGTTGGAGGTAAAGTTCAGCACTTTGGCGTGCGCCGTGGACTTGGCAAGGTTGAAACCGCACAACGTCACGTAGGCCAACGCGTAGAATGAACCGGCGCCGGGGCCGAAAAAGCCGTCGTAAAACCCGACGCAACCACCGGCCACCAGCCCGAACGGCAAGGCGCCAAGGCGGCGTTGACGATCTTCCTCCCCCAGTCGCGGCATCAACAAGAAATAGAGACCGATGCCGATCACCAGCAGCGGCAACATCTGCCGCAGCAAATCGGCGCGCATATGCTGCACCAAAATGGCGCCGGCGATCGAGCCGATCAGCGTCAGAAAAATCGTCAGCTTCTGGTCGTTGAGATTCACCGCTCGCCGACGAATGAAGTACAGACTGGCGGAGAAGGAGCCGCCGACCGACTGCAACTTATTGGTCGCCAGCGCCTGCGCCGGAGGAACCCCCACCGCCAGCAGGGCCGGCACCGTCAGCAACCCGCCGCCGCCGGCGATGGAGTCGATAAACCCCGCCAGCAGCGCTACCGCAAACAACACCCCGAGCATCTCGGGGCCAATGACGAACCAGTCCATGTGTTATTCCGCTGAGAAATGGTGATCCAGCAATGCCTGACAGGTCGGCGGTAACGGCGGCGGCACGGGTTTGCCCGGCTTCGCGTTCGGCTGATGCGGTACGAACCAGCTCGCCAGTTCGGCGCCGCAGCCGTCGCCCGGCGGCGGCGTATCCTGCTCCTGGCACTCCAGGCTGCCGGCCGGACAACGCAGACGCACGTGCATGTGCGCACGGTGGCCGAACCACGGCCGCACCTTGTGCAACCAGGCCCGATCGGCGCCGGCATCCAGGCACAGGCGCTGCTTGATCGCCGGATTGACGAAGATGCGCGTCACCTCCGCATCCTGTGCCGCCAGCTTAATCAGCGACTCAATTTGCGGTTGCCATTGGCGCGCCACCACCTGCTTGCCGTCGCCCGACACCAGGTCGATCGGCTGCGGCTTCAGCAATTGCTGCGCGCTCCAGCGTTGGCGCGGCAACTGCAGCCAGATGTCGACATCGAGCCCCGACTGGTGGCTGGCGTGGCCGCTGCTGAAGCGCCCGCCGGCCGGCATCGCCATGTCGCCGATCAGCACCGTGCCCAGCGCTTTCTGATTCGCCTGGCTGCTGAGACGCTGAATGAACGCCAGCAGATCCGGGTGGCCGAAATAGCGGCGCTGGTCGGTACGCATCACCTGGTAGTTCGGTGAGTTCAGCGGCAGCGGCTGCGCGCCGATGACGCAACCGTTGGCGAAACCGCCCACCGCCTGCGGCGCGCCGGCCACCGGATGGTCGATTTTCTGCCACGGCGTCAGCGCCATGGCGGAAGCGGAGGCCGTCAGGGCCAGTAGGCCCAACATCCAGTTTTTCATGGCGATTACCAGCGCGGCACGTCGGAAACCACATCACCGTTTTGCGCACGCTGGCGCAGCAGGTGATCCATCAACACGATCGCCATCATCGCTTCGGCGATCGGCACGGCGCGGATGCCCACGCACGGATCGTGGCGACCGCGGGTCACCATTTCCACCGCTTCGCCCTGGCGATTGATGGTGCGCCCCGGCACCATGATGCTGGAGGTCGGTTTCAGCGCCAGATGCGCGATCACCGGTTGGCCGCTGCTGATGCCGCCGAGAATGCCGCCGGCATGGTTGCTCTGGAAGCCTTCCGGGGTGATTTCATCGCGGTTTTCGCTGCCGCGTTTGGTCACCACGGCGAACCCGTCGCCGATCTCCACGCCTTTCACCGCGTTGATGCTCATCAGCGCGTGCGCCAGATCGGCGTCGAGGCGGTCAAACACCGGCTCACCCAGGCCAACCGGCACGTTTTCAGCGATCACGCTGACCTTGGCGCCGATGGAGTCGCCCTCTTTTTTCAGCGCGCGCATCAGTTCGTCCAGCGCTTCCAGCTTGTCCGGATCCGGGCAGAAGAACGGGTTCTGCTCGACCTGATCCCAGTCTTTCAGCTCACAGGTCACGTCGCCGATCTGCGCCAGATAGCCGCGCACCTGCACGCCGAACTTCTGCTGCAGGTATTTCTTGGCGATAGCGCCCGCCGCGACGCGCATGGCGGTTTCACGCGCCGAAGAGCGGCCGCCGCCGCGATAGTCGCGCAGACCGTATTTCTGTTCGTAGGTGTAGTCGGCATGCCCCGGACGGAACACGTCTTTGATGGCGCTGTAGTCTTGCGAACGCTGATCGGTGTTTTCAATGATCAGACCGATGCTGGTGCCGGTGGTCACGCCTTCGAATACGCCGGAGAGAATACGCACCTGATCCGGTTCGCGACGCTGGGTGGTGTAACGCGAGGTGCCCGGACGACGGCGGTCCAGATCGTGTTGCAAATCGGCTTCGGTAAGCGGGATGCCTGGCGGCACGCCGTCGACGATACAACCCAGCGCCACCCCGTGAGATTCACCGAAGGTGGTGACGCGGAAAATCTGCCCAATACTGTTTCCTGCCATCACGGCTCCTTACCGTTAGTCTTTTATCGTTATGAGGCCCGCCATACGGGCCTTGGAAATGCGGCTTAGCTGCGATAGAGGCTGAAGTGTTCCTTGCAATCCACCAACTGCTGTTTGGTCAGCATGAACACGCCGTCGCCGCCGTTTTCGAACTCCAGCCAGGTGAACGGAATGTCCGGATATTGTTCCATCAGATGTACCATGCTGTTGCCCACTTCACAAATCAGCACGCCGTCGTCGGTCAGGTAGTCCGGCGCGCAGGCCAGGATGCGGCGCACCAGCTTCAGGCCATCGCTGCCCGCCGCCAGACCCAGTTCCGGCTCAAAGCGGAACTCCTGCGGCAGATCCGACATGTCTTCCGCATCGACGTACGGCGGGTTGGTGACGATCAGATCGTACTGGATCGCGGGAACGTCGCGGAACAGATCGGAACGGATCGGGATCACCTGATGTTCGACGCCGTGCGCCTGAATATTGCGCTCGGTTACCGCCAGCACTTCGCTGGAGATGTCCACCGCGTCCACTTCCGCTTCCGGGAAAGCGTAGCCGCAGGCGATGGCGATGCAGCCGCTGCCGGTGCACATGTCGAGGATATGGCGCGGCGGGTGCGGGATCAGCGCGCTGAAACGATCGTTGATCAGCTCGCCGATCGGCGAACGCGGCACCAGCACGCGCTCGTCGACGTAGAATTCCATGCCGCAGAACCAGGCCTTGTTGGTCAGGTAAGCGACCGGGATGCGTTCGTTGACGCGGCGAATCACGCGCTCAACGATGCGATGGCGCTCGCTGGAAGTCAGACGGGCGGTGTGCATGTCCTCCGGAATGTCCAACGGCAGGAACAGGCTTGGCAGCACCAATTGCACCGCTTCGTCCCACGGATTATCGGTTCCGTGACCATAATAGATATTGGCGGCGTTGAAGCGGCTTACCGTCCAGCGCAGCATATCTTGAATGGTGTGCAGTTCGTTCACTGCTTCGTCGACGAAAATTTTGTCCAATTTGCCCTCCGGCAGGCGCTGTGTTTCATGATTTAGCCGCATAGTTTGCCATGAAGCCCGCGACAAATCACGCTTGCCCCTCGCGCTTTTCACTCTGGCCCGAGTTTTGCGTCGACAGCGCTCATTCACAAGGTAAACTAGCGAAATAAACGATTTCCGGTGAATGAAGCATGAAGAACAAGCCCCCTCTGAGCAAAGACGAACAACAGCTCTTCAGAGAGTCGGTGGCGGGCGCGAAAAAGCTACGCCAGGACACCATCGTCCACCGCCCGCCGAAGCCCAAGGTCAAACAGATTGCGCCGCAGCGATTGCTGCAGGAGCAGGTCGATGCCAGCTATTATTTTTCAGATGAATACCAGCCGCAGTTGGAAGAGGAAGGCCCGACGCGCTACGTGCGCCCCGGCAGCAGCCCGTATGAGCTGAAGAAGCTGCGACGCGGCGATTATTCGCCGGAACTGTTTCTTGATTTGCACGGCCTGACCCAGCTGCAGGCCAAGCAGGAGCTGGGGGCGCTGATCGCCGCCTGCAAACGCGAGCACGTGCACTGCGCCTGCGTGATGCACGGGCACGGCAAGCACATCCTCAAACAGCAAACGCCGCTGTGGCTGGCGCAGCATCCCGACGTGCTGGCGTTCCACCAGGCGCCGAAGGAATGGGGCGGCAACGCCGCCATCCTGCTGTTGGTGGAACTGGCCGAGTAGTTCCTGCAAAAACGACTCAGGGCGATGTCAGACATCGCCCTGAGTTTATTCCGCACCGCATCCGCGGTTCACACTTTGGCCATCACCTGCGACGGGCTGACCTGCCATTCAAACTTGCCGTAGCTGCCGTCGGCCGGCAGATCGACGTTGGCAATCGCCGAGGTCGCGAACATCGGCGGGCACTCGCCCGGGCACAGTTCAGCCACCAGATACCCCACCAGCGGCAGGTGCGACACGATCAGCACCGAGCTCACCCCTTGCATCGCCAGCGCCTGAAGATAGCTGCCGACCTGTTCGGCGTTGCCGCCCGGCGTCAGCTCGGGCAGCACCTCTTCGCCCTCCGGCAGCGTCAAGGCTTCACGCACCGTCGCCAGCGTCTGTTCGGCCCGCAGATAGGGGCTGACCAGCACGCGTTCAATATCCACAGACTTGGTGTTCAACCAGGCCGCCATCTGACGGGACTCGTCGCGGCCACACAGGGTAAGGGGCCTTACCGCATCGCTGGCTGCCTCGAGCGCCGCCTCTCCGTGACGCATAATCAAAACTTGCATATTGCACCGCTGTTGTTGACAAAGTAACGCTATACAGAAACGCCGTGCGTGCTGTACCGCCGAGTTTTCCAACCCAAAGCCAAAGCTTTAAAACGATAACGCGCCGTCTCTTTATGGCGGCCGGGCATTTTGCCTGAAAGTTTGCCTAAAGAAAATGCTGTTTTTTACAGCAACCCTCCCCTGGCAAACCTCGATTGCTCACAGAACAATCAATTCAACGGGTTAAATTTTAACCTTGCCGCCATGAAATTTATTGATGACGGTCAAGCTAACTTACCGCTGCCTGCGCCTTGCTGTACAGCCTCACCGGCTGACGCTGTTGCAAGGAGTGATGGCGATCACAACGCGACCCTGTTGCAACTATAGTGCAAATCGGGCCGTCCTGCGTTCAGCTCCCCTGCGGGTAAAAACGCTCGCCCTGCTGCGCCATGCGCTGCAAGCGTTCGCACGGCGCAAAGTGCTCGCCGTGCTGCTGGCGCAGGTATTCCAACGTTTTCACCACTTTTTCGGCGCCGAGCTCGTCCATATAGCGGAACGGGCCGCCGAGGAACGGCGGGAAGCCGATGCCGAACACCGCACCGATATCGCCGTCGCGCGCGCTGCGGATCACGCCTTCATCCAGGCAGCGCGCCGCTTCGTTCAGCATCATCATCACGCAGCGCTGGGCGACGGTCGCCGGCAGCATGTGCGACTTCGGCGTGACGCCGAGCAACGTATACAATGAGGTATCCGCACGTTTACGCCGCTGCCGCTGCTGCCCTTCGCTCGGGTAGAGATAGAAGCCGCGGCCGTTCTTGCGCCCTTTACGCCCGTCCTTCAGCACCGCATCGAACGCAGCCGGCGCGGCGAAACGCGGCCCCAGCGCCTCGACCAGCACGGGAATGATTTTGGTGCCAACGTCGATGCCCACTTCATCCAGCAGGGTAATCGGGCCGACCGGGAAACCGAAGTCCACCAACGCCTTGTCCAGCGACTCCATCGGCTCGCCTTCCAGCAGGCAGCGCGCCGCTTCGTTGATGTACGGCGCCAGGATGCGGTTGACGTAAAAACCGGCGCTGTCGCCCACCACGATGGCGGTCTTGCCCTGCTTGTGCGCCAGCGCCACGGTGGTGGCGATGGTCTCTTCGCTGGTGCCGGCGTGCGGTATCACTTCCACCAGCGGCATTTTATCCACCGGGCTGAAGTAGTGCAGACCAATCACCTGCTGCGGCCGCTGCGCCTTTTCGGCGATGTGGCCGATAGGCAGCGAAGAGGTGTTGGAGGCGAACACGGTATGCGGCGCGCAGTTTGCTTCGACCTCGGCCACCATCTGCTGTTTCAGCGCCAGATCCTCAAACACCGCCTCGACCACGATATCCGCCTGCTCAAAGCCGGTGTAATCGGTAGAGCCGGAGATCAGCATCATCTGTTTTTGCCGCTCCGCCGGGCGCATGCGCTTGCTGCGTACCCGTTTGCCGAGCACATCCCAGCTGTATTTCAGCGCGTGATTGATGCCGGTTTCATTGATGTCTTTGATGCGAACCGGCAAACCGCCGCGCGTGGCGGTGACACAGGCGATGCCGCCGCCCATCAGGCCGCCGCCGAGAATGCCGACGCGATGCAGGGCATGCGGCTTGGCATTGCCGCCCCGCTCTTTTTTCAGCGCGGTGGAGGCGAAGAACAGGCTGCGCAACGCCGCCGACTGAGGCGTCATCGCCAGCTCGCCAAAGGCGCGCGCTTCGGCCTCATAACCGCTGGCGCTGCCGTGATCCAGCCCGGTGCGCACCACCTGAATAATGCGCTCCGCCGCCGGGTAGTTGCCGTGGGTTTTCGCCAGCGTTTTTTTGCGCACGATGCTGAACAACAGATTTCTGCCCAGCGGGCCATTGAGCAGGCGATCCTGCCACGGCAGCTCGCGCTGATGCTTCCAGCCCTGTTTCACCCGCTCGATGGCGGTCTGCAACAGGATCGACTGCGGCACGGCGTCGTCCACCAGCCCCATGCGCAGCGCCTGGCGGGCGCGAATGTGCTTGCCGGTCAGGATCATGTCCAGCGCCTTGGCGGCGCCGATCAGGCACGGCAGGCGCTGAGTGCCGCCAGAGCCCGGCAGCAGGCCCAGCTGCACTTCCGGCAGACCGAGCGCGGTTTTGTCATCCAGCGAACAGACGCGGCCGTGGCAGGCCAGCGCCAACTCCAGGCCGCCGCCAAGGCAGGCGCCGTGGATGGCGGCCACCACCGGCACCGGGAACGCGGCGATCTGCGCCAGCGTGCTCTGCCCTTTCTTGGCCAGCGTTTCCGCCTCTTTGGCGCTGGTGCAGGCGGCGATCATGGTGATATCGGCGCCGGCGATAAACGAGTCCGGCTTGCCGGAAACGATCACCAGCCCTTCCAACGCGGTGTGCTGCTGCGCCCGGATCAGCACGTCATTCACCTGTTCGACGAACTCGGCCTTGAGCGTATTGACCTTGTCGCCCGGCACGTCGATGGTGATCACGCCGATATTGTCGGGGCGAATCGTCAGCTGAAAGGCCGATGGTTTGGCCCGCTGTTCGTGCAATGCGTTTTCGGCACTCATTATTCCACCTCCACGATCATCGCGGCGCCTAACCCGCCGGCGGCGCAGGCGGTGGTCAGGCCCAACCCGCCGCCGCGGCGTTTCAGCTCGCGCAGTGTCTGGGTGATCATGCGCGCGCCGGTGGCGGCGAACGGGTGGCCATAGGCGATGGAACCGCCCAAGACGTTGAATTTGTCCATGTCCACCTCGCCGATCGCCTGGCTGCGGCCAAGCTTCTCGCGGGCGAACGCTTCGCTGGCGAACATCTTCAGGTTAGCCAGCGTTTGCGCGGCGAAAGCTTCATGCATGTCGATGAGCGTCAGATCGGCCAGACCGATGCCGGCGCGATCCAGCGCCAGCGGCGTAGCGTAAGAAGGCCCCAGCAGCATGTCTTCCCACACGTCGATGGCGGCGAAGGCGAAACTGCGCAGATAGCCGAGCGGCTGCAGCCCCAGCGCTTTGGCGCGCGATTCGCTCATCATCAGTACCGCCGCCGCGCCGTCGGTCAACGGCGTGCTGTTGGCCGCGGTGACGCTGCCATGCTTGCGATCGAACGCCGGTTTCAGCTTGGCGTAGGAAGCCAGGCTGGAGTCTTTGCGGATATTGTTGTCTTCGGAAAGCTGCGCGCGGTAAGGCGGCACGTAGGCCGTCATCACCTCATCGCGCAGCCACCCCTCACGCCAGGCTCTGGCCGCCAGTTCGTGGGAACGGTGCGCCAGCGCATCCTGCGCTTCGCGGGTGATGCCGTGGCTTTTCGCCATCTGCTCAGCGGTATCGCCCATGCGCAGACCGGTGGAATACTCCGCCACCGCCGGCGGCACCGGCATCAGATCGCGGAATTTCAGCCGGCTGAACAGTTTGAGACGCTGCGACAGCGTGCGCGCCTTGTTGACGTCCACCAGCGTGCGCGCCAACGCCTTGCTGACCCCGATCGGCAAGACGGAAGAAGAGTCCGCCCCGCCGGCGATGCCGACGCTGATGCTGCCGGCCATGATGCTCTCCGCCACGTTGGCGATCGCCTGGAAGCTGGTGGCGCAGGCGCGCGACACGCTGTAAGCGTCGGTATGAACGCTCATACCGGTGCCAAGCACGATTTCACGCGCGATGTTCGGCGCCTCGGGCATTTGCACCACCTGGCCGAACACCAGCTGTTCGATCAGTTTTGGATCGATGCCGCTGCGCGCCAATAGCTCGCTCACCGCCGTTTTCCCTAAATCCACCGCCGGAATGCCGTGATAGGCAGTCGCCTGTTTGGCAAAGGGGGTACGCAGTCCATTCACAATCGCAATGCGGTCACCATGACGGGTCACCAACGGCAGTGCCTTACTCATAAATGCTCCTGAAGAAAATAACGTCAGCGCAATGGGCAGAAAGAGGTCTGACCTGATGAGGTCATTGTTAACCAAACGGTTACATTTGGCAAACCGGCAGAGATCAAAACTGCGAGCAGGCGCACTTTCTATGGGGAACGAGGCGAAGAAGGAAATCCCCGGCGCGCAGCAGGCTGCGCCGGGGGTAAAGCGGGGATTAACGCAGGCCGAGCTGGAAGATCAGGGTTTCCGCCTGGCAGGCGAAGGTGAAATCGGCCTCCAACTGCACGCCGCCGTCAACCGGTTTAATGCTACTGCTGATGTCACAAGGATCGGACTCGACAGCGCGCGCCTTTTCGCTCAGGGCCGCCAGCATCGCCTCCGCATCTTGTTGATTACCGAACACCTGGCTGTAGGACGCGGTGCAATCGGTGTTATCCATCACGGTGCCGACATCCACGCAGCAACACGCGGCTGTTTCCTGGGCGCTGCATTTATTAATTGCATCTGACATGATTGGTTCTCCTCAAGGGCCTCTGTTATCAGCCCAAATTGCCGTTTCACTCACCGGCACAAAGCCACAAAATTCTGCGGGTATTTTACGCTTCCACGCCGGCAATCACTAGCACTTACTTTTACTGGGTGTTTTAAGTGATGGAAATCACAAATAAAAATGAGCGTCTGCTAAGGAACGGTAAGAATTTTGTTATTTACCGCTGTCTTTTTGTTAAGCAGATCTCTTTTTTGATATCAGGTTGGAAATATTTCAAAAACAAACTTGCAACAATTTCACAGGTCAGACCTATACTTCAGCCACTGGTCTGATTTGTCTGAACGATAACGGACCCTACAATCCCGCGCTCCTTGTTACTTCGTGTAACAATAGTTTAAATAATAAACACATAATGAGGTTTTGGTCATGAGCCAGAAAAACCTATTGACTAAATCAGCTCTCGCAGCTGCAGTGGCAATTATTTCTTCAAACGTGTCTGCCGCAGGATTCCAGCTGAATGAGTTCTCATCAGCTGGTTTAGGACGTTCGTATTCTGGCGAAGGCGCCATGGCGGATACGGCGGCTTCCGCAAGCCGCAACCCGGCGTTGTTGATGATGTATACCCGTCCCGAGCTGTCCATCGGCGCAGTCTTCATCGACCCGGACGTTGACATCACCGGCAAATCGCCTTCCGGCGCCAGCCTGGACTCCAAAAATATCGCCCCTGTCGCCTGGGTGCCGAACCTGCATTATGTTCACCCGATTAACGATCAGTTCGCCGTAGGCGGCTCGGTCACCAGCAACTTCGGTTTGGCGACCGAATTCAACGACGGTTATACCGCCGGCGCTTACGGCGGTAAGACCGATCTGACTACCGTTAACCTCAACCTGAGCGGCGCCTACCGTCTGAATCAACACTTCAGCTTCGGTCTGGGCTTCGATGCGGTGTACGCCAAAGCCAAACTGGAACGCTACGCCGGTGAATTGCCGAAACTGATCGCAGGTTCCGGCCAATTACCGCCGCAGCTGGCCGGTCCGGTATCACAGATCCCGGCTGATACCCAGATTTCGCATCTGAAAGGCGATAAATGGGGTTACGGCTGGAACGCCGGCATTCTGTACGAAGTGGACGAAAACAACCGTTACGGCTTCACCTATCGCTCCGAAGTGAAAATCAAGTTTGACGGCGATTACAAGAGCAGCCTGCCATCGGCCTATAACCCAATTCTGGGTTCCCTCGGCCTGCCTTTGGGCACCAACGGCAGCACCATTCCGGGCTCTCTGGATCTGAACCTGCCGGAAATGTGGGAGCTGTCCGGTTACAACAAAGTGGCGCCGCAGTGGGCTATCCACTACAGCCTGGCTTACACCAGCTGGAGCCAGTTCCAGGAGCTGAGAGCCACCGGCAACAACGGCCAGACCCTGTTCGAGAAGCATGAAGGCTTCCGCGATGCCTACCGTATCGCGCTGGGCACCACCTACTTCTATGACGACAACTGGACCTTCCGGACCGGTATCGCCTTCGATGACAGCCCGGTGCCCGCCCAAAACCGTTCGATCTCCATTCCCGATCAGGACCGTTTCTGGCTGAGTGCCGGTACTACCTATGCGTTCAACAAAGACGCCTCGGTTGATGTCGGCGTGTCCTACATGCACGGCCAGAAAGTCACCATCAACGAAGGCCCTTACACCTTCAACTCGGTGGGTAAAGCCTGGCTGTACGGCGCCAACTTCAACTACCGCTTCTAATCTCGCCTGAGATGGATGCCAAAGCGCCCCCTGGGGCGCTTTTTCTTTGCCTGCCGCTTGCCGCCGGCATAAAAAAAACCCGCCTGACGGCGGGTTTTCATTGGCATAATGCCCGGGATTACTGCGAGTCGATCTCGTCCAGTTCGCCCTGAATCGCCTTGGCGTTCGGGTTCTCTTCCGGCTTGAGCGAGCCGCCGTTGGCGATGAAATCGTGGCGCTGGAAGTAAGCCTCGCGCACCATGACATAAGGATCGGAAGAGTTGCGCAGCAGGCCGTCGGAATCCAGCAGTTGAGCGCGGGTTTCGATACCCTCGACCACCCATTTGCCCGCCGACATCCAGAAGGTCAGGTAGCTCAGCATCGGATACAGCGTATCCGCAAAGTCGCCGCCTTCGTCACGCAGCGTGAAGCTGCCGTAGCCCGGCAACATCACGTACGGGCCGTAACCCACATCGTAATGGCCCAGCGTACTGCCGAAGCGGTTCGGTTCTTCGCGCGCCAGTTTCGGGTTGGCCATGCCGGCCACGTCGATCAGACCGCCCATCCCAAGCAGGGTGTTCAGGAAGAAACGGTTGAAGTGGATCATCCCGCGGTAGGGATCGCCCTTGAGGAAGGCGTTGACCATGCTGGCCGGCTCTTCCAGGTTGGAGGTGAAGTTGCTGATGCCGTTACGCGCCGGCATCGGCACGTAGTCGCGCCAGGCCACCGCGACCGGACGCAGAATATAAGGATCCAGGACGTTGTAGTTGAAGTCGAACATCGTCCGGTTAAATCCTTCCAGAGGATCGGAACGCCCTTGCGGCTCATTGTCTGGCGTGCTGGCACAGCCCACCAGTAATGCCGCTGCGAATGCCACCCCAGTCAGGCGAAAGTTCATATTTTTCTCCATAAAAACACGTTCGGTCTTATTTTTCAGGGACCTGCTTGTTTATCTGAACGCTAACCTGCTCTTTACCGCTGAATGTCTGCAGCGAGCTTTCGCCGAACCAGTCCCCCGGCTGCGGCGTGGCCAATCCGTCCTGTGAGAGGCGCACACGCACCTGCACCTGATGCTGTGCCGAGAGTAGACGCTCGGGCATCATGGCGTTGCTGTCGTCCAGAGAGAAAGACAGCGGAAAACGGCTCAACGGCAATTGTTTTACCGCGACCGGCACCGGGCTGACGCCGTCGGTCACCGAGATAACCAGCGTCCCCTGCGGCGGCATGGCTTTCGCCGCCTGCGGTGACAGTGAAACAGTCACATTCAGTTTAACAGTTTCTCCGCCGGCCTGGGCTTTTGCTTGTGCAATACTGCGCTTTATCACTTCCGCGCGCGGATCGTTAGCCGGCAGCAGCTGCAGCATCACTTGCCAGGCGCCGATCGCCTGTTTGAAATCGCCCTGTTCGAAGGCATTGAACGCCAGCAGGCTCAGCACCCGCGGATCGCTGTGGTTTTCCGCGATCATGCGCCGCAATAGCTGCGTCGCCTGCTTGTTATCCTCCGGATCGTTGGATCGCGTCAAGACCTCGGCATAGCCGAGCCGCACTTCCAGACTATTCGGATCCAATTGATAAGCATGAGCAAAGGCCTGCGTGGCGGTAGTGGCATTGTTCAACGCCATGCCGACGCGCCCCAGCATCATCCAGTCGTTGATATTGCGATCGTCCTGCTGCAGCGCGGTGCGCAGCCCCAGCCCGAGACGAGCAATCTCTTCCATGCTCAGCGGTTTGGCGCGCTCATTGGCGACGCGCTCGCGCAATTCCGGCATTTGCGCCTGCACCAAGCGCCAGTCCAGCACCTGCGCCAGCCCGCCGGTTTTCAGATAAAAGCCAACGGTCACCACCAGCAATAACAGCACGCCCGGCACCAGCGCCCAGCGGTTGATCGGTTTCGCCTGCGCCATCTGCTCGGCCGGGATATCGTTCAACAGGTTCTGTTGCAGCTCTTTGACCAGTTCCGGACGCTCGGCTACCACGCCCTGCTGCTCATCCTGCTCCAACTCGCTGAGGCGATCCTGATAAAACGCCTTGTTCAACGCATCGCGCGTGGCGGCGCTCTGCTTGCCGTGGCGCATCGCCGGCACCACCAGCAACGCGGCGGCGCCGGCCAGCAACACGCAAATAATCAGCCAAAAAGCCATTAGGGTTTCTTCCTGTCAGTCTCTTGCAACAGCGCCGCCAGGCGCTGCCGTTCCCGTTCGGAGAATGCATCGTCCACCACCGCCTCGGGCTTGCGACGGGTGCGCAGGATCACCACCGCCCCGCCGATCACTACGAACAGCAGCGGGCCGATCCACAAGATCAGCGTCGCCGGCGTTACCGGCGGCTCGTAGGTGACGAAGTTGCCATAACGCGCCACCATGTAATCGATGATCTGCTGCTTGCTTTGCCCCTGCATCATCAGCTCGTACACTTTGGTGCGCATGTCGGCGGCGATAATGGCGTTGGAATCGGCAATGCTGTTGTTCTGGCATTTCGGGCAGCGCAGCTGTTCGGTCAACTCGCGATACTGCTGCTCCTGCTCGACGGAGTTGAAGCGATAGGTATCGATCGCCGCGGCGGCGCTCCAGCTCAGCAGCGCGGCGCACAGCAGAACAATCAACCTCATGCCTCACCCCCGTACTTTTTATACAGCGGCAGCACTTCCTGCTGCCAGACGCGCTCATTCATGTCGCCGGCGTGGCGATAGCGAATGATCCCCTGGCCGTCGATAAGAAAGGTCTCAGGCGCGCCGTACACCCCGAGATCCAACCCCAGCATGCCGTCGCCGTCGTACAGGCTGAGCGCATAGGGATTGCCCAGGGAATTCAGCCAGGCCACCGCCTTGGCGCGATCGTCTTTATAGTTCAGGCCGACCACCCGTACGCCGCGCGCCGCCAGCGTATTGAGATACTGATGTTCCGCGCGGCAGGTCGGGCACCAGGTGGCCCAGACATTGAGCAAGATCGGCTTGCCGTCGCGCAGCACCGCCTGATCGTAGGTTTTGCCGGGCTGATCCAGCGATTCCAGCTTGAAGGTCGGCACCGGTTTGCCGATCAGCGCCGACTCCAGCATGGTCGGATCTTCGCCGCCCGCGTTGCGCGTCAGCTGCACCATCAGGGCCGCCACCAACAGCAGGAAAAGTATCAATGGGATAAACAGCAGCTTACGCTTCATGATTGCGCCTCCAGCTTGCCTTCGCGCTTGAGCTTTTTGCTCATGCGATAACGCGGGTCGAGAATGCACAGCAGGCCGCCGATCGCCATAAAGACGCCGCCGAACCAGATCCAGCGCACGAAGGGTTTGTAATACAGACGCACCGCCCAAGATCCGTCTTCCAGCTCCTCGCCCAGCGCCGCGTACAGATCGCGGCTGAACCCGCCGTCGATCGCCGCCTCGGTCATCATGCTGCGCGCCACGCTGTAGTAGCGTTTCTCCGCATGCAGCGTCGCCTCCGGCTTGCCGTTGCGCGTCACGTCGATGATGCCGACGCCGCCGCTGTAGTTGGGGCCGCGAATGTCGTGCACGTCGCGGAACACGAAGTGATAATTGTGGATATCCACGCTGTCGCCGGCCTTCATCCGCACGTCGCGCTCCACGCTGTAGTTCTGGCTGAAGGCGATGCCGATCACCGTCACCGCCACGCCGAGGTGGCCGAGCACCATGCCCCAATGGCTGCGAGACAGCTGCCGCAGACCGCGCCAGAAACCGTGGCGGTGGGTGGCGCGCTCATGCAGCTCCATCAGCGTCAGGATGATCACCCACAGCGCCATGATCAGACCCACCACCGTCATGCCGGCGATGCTGTCCTGCAGCAGCCACGGCAGCAGAATCGACAGCACCA
The DNA here is from genome assembly GCF_900215445.1 of Serratia sp. JKS296. Classification (NCBI taxonomy): domain Bacteria; kingdom Pseudomonadati; phylum Pseudomonadota; class Gammaproteobacteria; order Enterobacterales; family Yersiniaceae; genus Serratia; species Serratia sp. JKS296. Next base: position 1,398,608 of record NZ_OCMX01000001.1, on the reverse strand, counting down.
GCGTCACCAGCAGCGCCACGCCGAGGCGGCGCCACAGCTTGCGCGGCTCATCGCGGCGCCAGCGCACCAGCGGCCCGATACCCAACAGCAGCGCCAACGGCGCCATCAGCCAGGTGAACATGGTGTTGAAGAACGGCTCGCCGATCGAAATGCTGCCCAGCCCCAACTGTTTGTGCACCAGCGGCAGCAGCGTGCCCAACAGCACCACCAGCATGGCGGCGATCAGCAACACGTTATTGCCCAGCAGGAAGGTCTCGCGCGAGAAAGTCTCGTGCTGCACCCGGCTGCGCACCTGGCCGCCCTTGACCGCGTACAGCAGCAGCGAACCGCCGATGACGATCACCAGATAGGCGAGAATAAACATGCCGCGCGCCGGATCGGAGGCGAAGGAGTGCACCGAGACCAGCACGCCGGAGCGCACCAGGAAGGTGCCCAGCAGGCACAGCGAGAAGGCGGTGATCGCCAGCAGCACCGTCCAGGCTTTGAACGTGCCGCGTTTTTCGGTCACCGCCAGCGAATGCATCAGCGCGGTGCCGGCCAGCCACGGCATAAAGGAGGCGTTCTCTACCGGATCCCAGAACCACCAACCGCCCCAGCCCAACTCATAGTAGGCCCAGGCCGATCCGAGCACGATGCCCAGCGTGAGGAACACCCAGGCGGCGGTGGTCCACGGGCGCGACCAGCGCGCCCAGGCGGTGTCGAGCCGGCCGGCCATCAGCGAGGCGATGGCGAACGCGAAGGCGACCGAGAAGCCGACATAGCCCATGTACAGCAGCGGCGGGTGGAAGATCAGGCCGATATCCTGCAGCAGCGGGTTGAGATCGCTGCCGTCGATCGGGAAGTTAGGCAACGTGCGGGTGAACGGGTTGGAGGTCATGATGATGAACAGCAGGAAGCCGGCGGTGATCATGCCCATCACCGACAGCACCCGCGCCACCGCGTCCTGCGGCATCGCCCGGCTGCACAACGCCACCGCCAGCGACCAGCAGCTCAGCAGCAGCACCCACAGCAGCAGCGAACCTTCGTGCGCCCCCCAGGTGGCGGCGATGCGGTAATACACCGGCAATTGGGTATTGGAGTTGGTGGCCACGTAGGCGACGGTAAAATCGTTGACCACGAAGGCATGCACCAGGCACAGGAACGCCAGCGCAATCGCCGCGAACATGCCGTAGGTCAGCGGGCGGGCCACCGCCATCATGCGGCTGTCCTGCCGCGCCGCGCCCCACTGCGGGTAAATGCTCAGCAGCAGCGCGATCGCCAGCGCCAGGCACAGCAGAAAACTGCCCAGTTCCGGCATCATGACTTGGCGCCCTCCGCCTGCGGCGCGTTATACGCTTCCGCCGGCCCTTTGTGATTCTCTTTCATCGCGTCGGCCACTTCCGGCGGCGTATATTTCTCGTCGTGCTTGGCCAGCACTTCACGCGCGTTGACCACGTTGCCCTCGCCCAGCACGCCCTGCGCCACCACGCCCTGCCCTTCGCGGAACAGATCCGGCAGAATGCCGGTGTAGGTCACGCCGATCGCGCCGCGCGCGTCGTAAATCTTGAAGCTGACCTGCAGCGTATTGGGATCGCGTTTCACCGAGCCCGGCATCACCATGCCGCCGATGCGCAGCCGTTGGCCGACCTCGGGCTTCTCATGATTTTCGCCCTTGCCCTGCAGGATCTCACCCGGGGTATAGAACAGATCGATGTTGGAGCGCAGCGCGTACAGCATCAGGGTCGCGGTCAGTGCAATACCGATCAGCACAACGATCGCCAGATAAAGGCGGCTTTTACGACGTGGATTCACAATGATTTCTCCCGCGGTGCGGCGGATTTTTGTTTTGATTGTTGCGCATGGCGAATGCGCCGCTCGCGCGCCTGACGGCGGCCGATCTCGGCGAGCAACTGCCGCCGCTGCCAGACGGTGTGCGCCACCAGCCCCAACAGCGAAATCAGCGTGGCGGCGACCGCCAGCCAGACATAGAAGGCATAACCGCCCATGGCGAAAAACGCCGGCCAGGAATCGAATGCGGCATTCATGACTGACGCTCCTTGTTCACCAGCCCGGCGACCCACGGGCGCTGGCGCTCCTGGAACAGAATCAGATTGCGCAGGCGCATCAGCGTCAGCGTGACGAACAACAGCAGGTAGCCGAGGATCGCCCAGCGCAGCGGGGTACGCATGCTGGGCGCGATGGATTGCTGCATGTTGGTCGAGCCCTGATGCAGCGTGTTCCACCATTCGACGGAGAAATGGATGATCGGAATGTTCACCACGCCCACCAGCACCAGAATGCCGGCGGCCCGGCCCGCCAGGCGGCGGTCTTCGAAAGCGTTATACAGCGCGATGACGCCCATATAAAGGAACAGCAGCACCAGCTCGGAGGTCAGCCGCGCATCCCATACCCACCAGGTGCCCCACATCGGCTTGCCCCAGGCGGAGCCGGTCACCAGCGCGATAAAGGTGAACACCGCGCCGATCGGTGCCATCGCCGCCACCACGGTATCGGACATTTTCATCTGCCACACCAGGCCGATAAACGCCGCCACCGCCATCGAGGCATAGATGCCCATCGACCACATGGCCGCCGGCACGTGAATATAAATGATGCGGAAGCTGTCGCCCTGCTGATAATCCTTCGGCGCGAAACCAAAGCCCCAGGCCCAGCCAAGCAGCAGGCAGGCCGCCGCCGCCAGCCCCAGCCAGGGGATAAAGCGGCCGCAGACGTGATACAGCCGTTCAGGCCGCGCCAGTTGATGTAACCATTTCCACATTGTCGTCAGTGCTCACGGTAATTTTTATGCGTCGGCCGCCCCGAGCGATCGAAACGGCGAAAATCTTCTGCGGGGTACGCTCTTGCCGGCCTTGCCCCGTCTGTTCATTCAATTTGTTAGCTAGTGCACGCTCACTCGCAGCGCCGCTGCGGCGGCAAACGGCGCCAATGTCACGCTGCCCGCCAGCATCGCGCCGAGTATCGCCAGGTAACCGTCGATCGGCATGCCCATCGCGGCGGCGTCGATCGCGCCGGTGGCGAAGATCAGCACCGGGATATACAGCGGCAGCACCAGCAGGCTGAGCAGCACGCCCCCTTTGCGCAGGCCGACGGTCAGCCCCACGCCGATAGCGCCGATCAGGCTCAGCGTCGGCGTACCGAGCAGCAGCGTACCCGCCACCGCCAGCCAGGTTTGCATATCAAGCGACAACAGCAGCGCCACCAGCGGCGACAGGATCAGCAGCGGCAATCCCGTCACGACCCAGTGAGCACACACTTTGCCCAGCACCGTCATCGGCAGCGGCGTCGGCAGCAGCAACAGCTGCTCCAGCGAGCCATCGAGAAAATCGTCGCGAAACAGCCGCTCCAGCGACAGCAGCGAGGCCAACAGCGCCGCCACCCATACGATGCCCGGCGCAATGCGCGCCAGCAGCTGCGGCTCCGGGCCAATCCCCAACGGGAACAGCGTGATCACAATCAGGAAAAACCACAGCGGGTTGACGATCTCCGAACCTTTACGGCAGGCGATTTTCAGTTCGCGACGCACCAGGGTCAAAAACATCACAAACTCCCCGCGTCGTGTTCCGCCAAACGAATTTTGCCCACCGTTTGGCTGACGCCGGCCAAATCCTGATGGGTGGTCAACAATACCATGCCGCCCCGCTGCGCATGTTGCTCAAAAAGGCTAATCAACTCGGCCACGCCCTGTTTATCGATCGCCGTTAGCGGCTCATCGAGGATCCACAGCGGCGCCGCGCTGAGCCACAGGCGCGCCAACGCCACGCGCCGCTGCTGCCCGGCGGAAAGCTGCGCCACCGGCAGATCTTCGTAGCCCACCAACCCCACCTGCTCCAGCGCGCGCCAGATGGCCTGATGCTCGGCCGCGCCGCGCACCGCCTGATAAAACTGCAGATTTTCAAAGGGTGTCAATACGGCTTTGATGCCCGGTTGATGGCCGATAAACAGCAAATCTTGCTGGTAATCCGCGCGAGCGCGCAGCGTGTCACGCCCGCGCCAGCACACCTCACCGCCGTCCGGCCGCGCCAGACCGGCGAGGATGCGCAGCAAACTGGTCTTGCCCGCGCCGTTCGGCCCCTCTACCTGAATGATATCGCCCGGCTGAACTGAAAAGCTTAGCTCGCTAAACAGGATGCGCTCATCGCGCACGCAACTCAGACTTTTGGCTTCCAGCATCGGGGAACTCATATTTTTCTTTGGGATAGCGAATCATAGCATAAGCCTTTCCCCACACGCAGCCTGCGGCGGGCGCGCCGAGGGGCCAATATGGCGAGCAGGATCAAGAATGCGTGGAAAAAACCGGCGGATTTTAACTCTTGTTACCTTTTTCTGTATTTCGCCGCATTTAGGCCGGGCAACTACGCTTAATGACGTGACCTCACCCTTATTGAGCAGGAGCGACAGCATGAACGAACAGCAACGCCAGGAGCACGAGCAGGATGAGACGATGCGGGTAGAGAGCGAAGAACAGGAACAGGGCAAGCGCGAAATCGAAGTCAGGGAAGAGAATCTGCCGTCGCGCGCGGCGGCGGTGCATGAACAGATCCGGATGGAAGGCGAAAAAGAGCTGGAGCGCGACGGGCTGGCATTGCTGTGGTCGGCGATCGCCGCCGGGCTGTCGATGGGCGCCTCGCTGGCGGCGAAAGGCATTTTCCACGCCCGCTTGCCGGACGATCCCAGCCGCTTTTTCATCGAGAACCTCGGCTACACCTTCGGTTTTATCATTGTCATTATGGCGCGCCAGCAGCTGTTTACCGAAAACACCGTCACGGCGGTATTGCCCATCATGCACAAACCCACGCCGCGCAACCTGCTGATCCTGCTGCGCCTGTGGGGCGTGGTGCTGCTCGGCAACCTGATCGGCACCGGGCTGGCGGCGCTGGCGTTTACCCATATGCCGCTGTTCGACGCCGAAACGCGCGGCGCCTTCATCAGCCTGGGCGAAGAGGTGATGCGCCATACGCCGGGAGAAATGTTCGCCAACGGCATCCTGGCCGGCTGGATCATCGCCACCATGGTATGGATGATCCCGGCCGCCGGCGGAGCGAAAATCTGGGTGATCGTGCTGATGACCTACCTGGTGGCGATTTGCGATCTGACCCATATCGTGGTCGGTTCGGTAGAGATCCTCTATCTGGTGTTCAACGGCGCGATTGGGTGGCAGGAATTCGTCTATCCGTTCGCCCTGCCGACGCTGGCGGGCAACATCATCGGCGGCACCTTTATCTTTGCGTTGATAAGCCATGCGCAGATCCGCAACGATTTGAGCGCCCAAAAACGGGCGGCGCGTCAGCAACAGGAAAAACGGCGCCACGGCGGGGAAAAACCGTGATCGCCGTCGGTTAGGCGAGGAAATTTCGGCGCTAACTGGCGAGGTATTGAGCAAACGCGCCGCTAAGCGCTTATTCTGCGGGTAAAAAAAGGTATAATGCCTCGGCAGCTTCGGTTGCCAGCCCGCAGCGTCCCCGTAGTTAAACGGATATAACAAGCCCCTCCTAAGGGCTAGTTACTGGTTCGATTCCAGTCGGGGACACCATTATTTATTATCAAGCCATTCCCCATCATCCGCACCCGCAATCCCCCTTCTCCACGCCTCAGACCCGATTTCCTCCGCGCGTTATGATTGGCATTAATTGAAAAACTTGATATCCGTCGGCGTAGAAATCGTCGCCGCCTCACCTTTGGCCTTCAACTCGCCCGTCTCATCATCGAAATCGAACAGCGTAACGGTATTGGTGAACACGTTCGTGACATAAAGATGGTTGCCGGTGGCATCGAAAGCGAGCGCACGCGGCTCAATGCCGCCGGCCTCATAGCGCGTCGTCTCCCCTGGCAGCCCATCCCCACCAATTTTTAATACCAGCAAATGGTTATCGGCACCGCGATTGGTGGCAATAAGATATCTCCCGCTCGGGCTGAGGATAATGGCTCCGCCGCTTTTCGCCTCCGCGGAATCCTGCCCGCCGTTCAGTTTCACTTTTCCTTGTAGCGTCAATCGATGGTCACTGACGGTAAACGCCTCGATTTCACCCGCCATTTCGGTGATGACATAGGCATACTCGCCTTTCGGCGAGAACACCATGTGCCTTGGGCCGGCGCCTGGCGCAAAGCTGACATCGCGCGATGCATCCGCCTGTAACGGCTGTGCGCTATCCGAGCGATAGCGATAGGCGTGCAGCTTGTCCCCGCCGAGATCCGCCGCATACAGATATTTACCATCGCGGCTGAAGGTGGTTGAGTGCGCATGGCCCCCTTCCTGGCGCCCCTGCACGACGCCAGAACCTGATATAAACGGATAATGCTGCACCCGTTCACCCAGTTTGCCGTCACTGCCAATTGGCAATACCGTCATCCCCGCACCGCCTTTGGCGACGGAGTAGTTGGCGACAAACAGAAACTTGCCATCCGGACTGAGGGTGGCGTGCGTCGGCTGCTGGCCCGCACTGTTCACCGTATTCAGCACCCGCACGCTGCCAGCGTCGTCTATTGCCAAGGCGGTCACCGTTCCCGCGTTCTCCTCATTGGTGGCATAGGCGAAACGGCCATCGCGAGATTTTACGATCCACGATGGGCTTTTCATTTTAACCACGTCGAGCAGCGTTAACGTGCCGTCGCCATTAACCGTCAGGCGATAGAGCCCTTCACTGGGTCTTGCCGGTTTCTGCACCGCAGGCGCATCCGGAATATGGGTCCAGGTACCGACTAACGCTATTTGCTGATGTTCCCGATTATTGGCCATCGCATTTCCTGAAAACATGAGAAAAATTAACACCGCAGTTAATTGAATGCCCGGCCGACCTAAGCCGGCAACGATTGTTCGGCCAGGTGCAGACAATATAGAAGATAGCATAAAGCGAGCTTGAGGCCGCTTATTAATCGAGTCGAGAGGTTTTTCTCTATTCATGATGTTTTCTTGCCTCATCACTATGTCACAGGAATAAGTATATCGACATTGACAACCTTCCCATTTAGATCCTCTTGCCTGTATAACTCTATAAAAAAGCTCTCCCGCATTTTGACATTGATAGCTGGCAGATAAGCGTCATACATTACATCGAAAAAGTCAATATATTCTGACAACTCCCCCGTAAAGGGAATGACAATATATTTACCCATAGGGATATAGAAGTTAAAAATGGAATGGAAAACCTCTTGCCCCTTGCTGTTGGAATGCCATTTATTACTCCTTTTCTTTTCCACATTACATGCCCCCCGCTGCTTGCTTAACCATTTTTCATTGGTCTGGGCAATGTCGCCGGCATCTCTGAATTTTCTTATAGAATGAAAAATCAGCGATTTGTAATGCTTTAACATCTCAATGTCATCCGGCATGACCGTGTGGTAGAAATAGGGTTTCTTATCGTTGCCATACGGGGGGATCTGCGTGGAAAAATCCCACCCCCGGCTGTTTCTAAAGCTGTTGGGCGTTTCGCCAAAGAAACGTTTGAATGCCCGCGTGTAACATTGTTGTGAGGCAAACCCGGATGCCAGGGCGACATCCAATATGTTCCCTTGGTGCTGTTTGAGCAGAATAGCAGAGCGACTCAGTTTTCTATTTCTTATATAAGTCCCTAGCGTTATACCAAAATAATGCTTAAACAGCCGTTGCAAATGCCATTTAGAGTAACCTGAGATAATGGAAACCTTTTCAACTGACAGCCCCTCAACAATATTCTTTTCCATATATTCCAATACCTGCAAAAGAATATCTTTTCTGTAATCCATATGTGCTCCTTGCTTTTATAAGATTCGCGTCCTTTTTATTAAAATCGTTAACCAACCAAACCAAGTCATTAAGATTAATCCTAAAAAAAACCAGCCTGTCAATTCATTTTTTTCGGCATAGGAAAAACTATCGCATAAATAACTGAAAATGATCATGTTATATAAATCTCTCCGCAAGAAACCCATAAAACAAAATCAACTCGCGTAAAGTGCACTCATCAAAGATGCACTTGCCACGCCAGGTAGAATCACACTTTTTGCTAATTGTTTTACCTTAAAGTGTTTTTTACAGCCAGATTTCATGGCCGAATAGGAATTTCATCATCACAAATGAAAACGCATTTTATATGCTTGGCCCGCCGATAAAACGTACTGCGGAAGAGATATAAAAGTATGGCCGGCAGTCAAAGAAGACGGGAGGGATAAGCTCAAGGCTGAACATCGGTCTCTATAATCTCGCGTCGCAATAGCGCGTTTCTTTTTTATCGTTCCTGCGCAGAGAAAACGGATATCTTAACAAACCTTGCTCGATGCCCTATTTTACAAACCGCGCCCATTGGGAACCCTGTCTACGCCCATGAATCGCCCATCTCTCCCCCGGCAAAATACCGAGCCGACTCGCCCGCGCCTTGTTGTCAGAACGGCCGGCGGCCGCAAACAAAAAGCCCGGCTCGCGAGGCAGGGCTTTTCATTAACGGCCTGATTAATCAGCCAGGTTGTCGATCTCTGCGGATCTGTGCTTGCGCAACAGGTACAGCAGCAAAGACACCCGCCGCTCGGTGCGCTCCGGAGTATCCGGCGGCAGGTTGTAGCGCAGGGTATAACGCTCGTTGTTCTCGTTGCAGAAATCGATGACGAGCACGGGAGCTGAGGCCCCCGCTACTTTTCGATAATTCAGCGAGATGCACGACAGGTTTTTTTTCATCTCAACTTACCGCGCGACAGTGCGGCGGGTTGATTCGGCAATCCGCCCCACGCCGGCGCTCAACGCAGCGCCCAACAGCAGCACCAACAACGACCCCCACGCGGCGCGAGACAGTTGTTTGGCCGCTTCATCGGCCGCTTCACGCGCTTTCTGTTCGGCCTCGGCCTTGAGTTTTTCCACTTTCTGCACCGCCTGCTGGTAAGCCTGAGCGTAGTTATCGACGATTTGGCTCGCTTCATCGCGGCTCTTGCCGGTGCGCGCCGCAACGATATTCACCAACGCATCCTTGTCGGCCGCGCTCAACGTCGGCTCACCGGACTGCTTGACGCGGTCGAACCACTGCTTAAGCTCAGAGGCGGCCTGCGCCGGATCGGCAGCCGCGTCCATGGCCGATTGTTTGCCATCGGCGGTCGCTCTATCGGCCTTCTGTTCTAACCGAGACGGATCCAGTTCCGGTTTGCCGGTCTGCTTGAGCGTGGCGTTCAACTGATTTTCCAGGCTTCCCCAGTCAAGGCTGATGCCCTTTTTATCCAGCTGCTGCTTGAGGCCTTCGCCCACGTTTGGCGCCGCCGCCGCCAGGCCGCTGCCCGCCAGCGAAAGCCCTTTGCCCACCGCGCTGCCCGCCAGCCCCACCACGCCGCTCGCCAATGAAACCATCAGCCAGGTGGTCAGCAAGGTGGTGATCGCCCAGCTCAGCAAACCATGCAAGCCGCCGCGATTCGGTGCGGCGCGGCCGGCGACGAACGCGCCTGCGGCCAGCGATGCCAACGTTGAAACCAGCAGCCAGATCCCGGTGCCGGTGCCAAAGCCGCTCAACGGGTTGCCCTGTTGCATCATATCCACGGCCTGAGCGCCAATAGCCGTGCCCAGCACGCTGAAGGTCAGATAAGTCACCAGCGCCACGGCACTCCCGGCCAATATCGAGCCCCATGACACCTGAAACGCTAAGCGATTTGATTCATAGACAGTGGTCATCGTTGTTCCTTATATTTTCTGGACAAGTGATTGCACGCACGGCGGATAACCGCGCAGACAAATTCAGTCTGCCGCGCGGCGTTGTCGGCCGTCCCGGTTCATTTGCATCAGAATGCCTAGTGCATTCACACCCTGCGAATACGCACGTTATGCACTAAGCTGCTCAGCGAGTAGCGTAACCCGCGGCCCCCTTAAGCGGCCGTCCCCCTTCTGTCTAGCGGAGAACACATGAGCCAATCCGTTTTGGCCAGCGAAACCCACCGCGGCCACCTGCAGCAAATCATCTCCGGCTTGTCCGACGGCGTGATCCTGACGGATACCGATCAAACCTTGCTATGGGCCAACGAGGCCGCGTTGGCCATGCATGGCGTGAGTCATCAGAAAGCTCTGGGGGCCGATGCCGGCGAGTACGCGGCGCGTTTTGCCCTGCGCTATCGCAACAATCATCCGCTGGTTTTGGAACAGTACCCGCTGAACCGGGTTGCCGAAGGCGAAACCTTCACCGATGTGGTGGTGGAGGTTCGGCAGGTCGACGATCCGGACAGCTTCTGGGTGCACCGCCTGCGGAGCCTGATTATCACCGATGCGCAGGGGCAGCCGGAGCTGCTGGCGCTGATCCTGAGCGACGCGACGGAGTGGGCCAGCGCCGAACAGCGTTTTGAAAAAACCTTCAACGCCAATCCGGCGCCGGCGGTCATTTGTCGGCTCAGCGACCTGCGCTACGTCAAGGTCAACCAGGGCTTCCTTGATATGACGGGTTATCAGCGTGAACAGGTCATGGGGCGTTCGGTTTATGAACTCGACGTTTTGGAACAGGCGGAGCACAAAGAGCTGGCGGTGCAGCGCCTGGGGGAAGGCGCCACCATCCCGCAGATGGAGGCCGAGCTGAAACTGCCCGGCGGAGGAAGCAAGCTGGTGGTGGTTGCCGGCCAACCGCTGGATATCAATGAAGACGACTGCATGCTGTTCACGTTCACCGATCTCGAACCCCGACGCCAGGCGGAATCGGCGCTGCGAGAAAGTGAAGAGCGGTTCGCCAAGGCATTTCGCCTGAGCCCGGTGCCGACGTTGTTATGTACCGCGCACGAACGGCGCGTGCTGGATGTCAACGAAGCCTTCACCCGCGCCACCGAGTACGCCGCCGAAGACTTGATCGGCAAGACGGTCGGAGAGATCCCGTTTATTGACGATCCGGAGGCGAACCGCCGTTTGTTTGCCGCCCTGGAAAAAAGCGGCAACGTCGAAGGGCTGGACATCCGGGTGCGCAAGAAGGGGAGCGAGTCGATTGACTGTGTGGCCTCGGCGGATGCCGTCAGCATCCACAATGCGCCCTGTTATCTGCTGGTGCTCATGGACATTACCGAACGCAAACGCTCGGAGCTGGAGCTGGTAAGCGCCATCGAAGAAGTGATGCAGGACGCCTCCTGGTTCAGCCAAACCCTGATCGAAAAACTGGCCAACGTGAAAAGCATCAACCGGCCCGACCAGGCTGGACTCACCGCCAGCGATCTCACGCCACGCGAGCGCGATGTGCTGGAATTGATTTGCGAGGGGCTGCCGGACAAGAAAATCGCGGCGCGTCTCAATCTGGCGCTCAACACCATCCGCAATCATGTCGCGACGGTCTATTCCAAACTCGGCGTGCACAGCCGCAGCGAAGCCATCGTCTGGGCCAGAGAGCGCGGGCTGTTTACCGGCGGAGCGGCCTCCAGGAACGGCAAGTAGCCTGCAAATGCACTACCCAAACAGATGCAAACGCCCCTTATAGGCCAAAAGTGAAGTGCATAACATGGCGGTGCAAATGCAGGCTTTCGCTCTGTGCGAACGCCAAACGGATCGAACCTTAGGAGCACATCATAATGAACAGCGAAAAAGCCAATGGCATGATGGACAAAGTGGCGGGCAAAGCGCAGGAAATCGCAGGTGACGTCAGCGGTAACGAACGTTGGCAGGCCGAAGGCGTCACGCGCCAGGCAGTGGGCGCGCTGCAAGAAAAATACGGCGACGCCCTGAGCTGCGCCGGCGGTATGATGAAGAAAAACCCCCTCGCCGCGTTGGCACTCGTTGCCGGCGCAGGTTTGTTGGCCGGCCTGCTGCTGCGCCGCCGTTGATACGCGCCGGCGAGCAAACCGCTTTTCCCTGAATGTCGCGCCCGGAGGGTAACCACCGGGCGCAGTATTATCGATTGATGCCTCCGCTCGTTTGCCGCTGGGATTAACGCGTATTCTGTGTCGCCATGCGACAAATTATTGCGGCGAAAACGTTATATCCCGCAGGGAACATGAGCCTTTATCGTTCAGGCTGCGCACACCGTCTTTACTCGCTGCTTAACGGCACGTCTTTTTATTATATTCGTCCTATTGCTGATTATCATAACCCTCTCACTCAGTGCGCCCACTGCCTGTTATTTCCGGTTGTTATGCAAGCAAGTGAATTTCCCTTCAACATAACGATATCTCTCAGCGTAAAAACTGAATATATCAATCAGTCTGGGTTTATCCTCCGCGCCATTAAATGTTAACATTGCCGTATTATGCGCATGGAGAAATAGCATGTTCCCCAGTAAAAAACATTCGCAGCGGGCAACCCCGCTGACCAGCTATCAATTTTCCCGGCTGCATACTTTCGAATGCGTCGCCCGTCATTTATCTTTTGCGCTGGCGGCGCAAGAATTGTCGATCACCCCCAGCGCCGTGAGCCACCGCATTAATTTGCTCGAAAAGGAATTGGGTTTTCTGCTATTCCAACGCTTTCATCGCCGAATTACGCTGACGCCGGAGGGCGAGCGCATGCAATGGGCGCTGGACAGTTCCTTCAACACCTTGAATCAGGAAATCCTGGACATTAAAAATCGCGAGTTGACGGGGACCTTGACCCTCTACTCGCACCCGTCCCTGGTGCAATGTCTGCTGCTGCCGCGCATCGGCGACTTTATCGCCCAACACCCCACCATTCACCTCAACATTCTGACCGGGCAGGAAATCATCAACCTGGCCAACCGCGGCGTGGATCTGGCGATGTACTTCGGCAAACTGCGCTCGGGGCGGCATCTGGAAGAGGCCTTTATGCAGGAATCGATGGTGCCGATCTGCACGCCGCAGTACGCCGCCGCACACAATCTGTATGGTGCGCCGGAAAACCTGGCTCACTGTACGCTGCTGCACGATCGCTACAACTCCGGCGAAGATGAGTGGCAAACCTGGTCACAACACTTTGCGCTGGGACTGGATACCGACAGTAAAAGCATGGAGTTCGACCGTTCCGATCTCGCGGTGCTGGCCGCTACGCGGCACCTTGGCGTCGCCATGGGGCGGCTTAATCTGGTGCAGGACTGGATCAAAAGCGGCGAGCTGATCATTCCATTCGCCGATATGACCGTGCCCTGCGAACACTGCTATTTTACCTCGACCATCTCCGAGCGGCAGTGGCCGAAGATCCTCGCGTTTAAGCAGTGGATCATGAAAATCTCCCCTCTGGTCTGATGGCCGCAGGGTTAGCGCTCTATTTTGGGAGAATAAGAAAAATGCAGCGCGCAGGCGTAGAGCCGGCCGGCCTTTGAATAAGAGATATATTTGCGGTTTTTATCCCAGGCCAGCAGGGTATTATTGGCAAAATAATAAACCTCCAATTGCATCCCATTAGCCAACCTCGCCCAACCCCGGCTTCTTATTACGGTAAAGTCACCGTTATCGCTGAGCGTAATCAGCGGCACGCCCCAGGCATAGCGGGATATTTGCAGCTGAATAATGAATTGGCTTTCGCAGCTTATTTGGTAGTTCTGTACATCAACATCCATAATTTATATTTTTGGTGCCACCCTTCGGTCAACATAAATAAGATATGAACAACTCACTACGATTAACCCCAGTACGATCAGCACGGCACCCAATACAAATTCAATTTGCAATGGTTCGCCGAGAATGACGGCCCCCGCCAGGATGCCGAATACCGGCGTCATAAAGGTGAGAATGCCCAGCGAGGAAGCCTGATAACGGCGCAACAGTGAAAACCAGATCAGGTAGCTGAAAAACGACACGATCACCGTTTGGAACAACAGGCTGCTCCAGGCCACGGGGCTCAGGACAACGTGCAAATTGTCCGTCGCCAGCGCCAGCAGCGACAGCAGTACACAGGCGCCCGTCAACTGGAACAGCAGCGTCTGTTTGGCCGGGCACTCCGCCAGGCGCGTGGTACGGATCACCAGGGTAGAACCGCCCCAGGCGATCCCCGCCAGCAGGCCATAGAAATCGCCTTTCAGCCGATCGGCCCCGCCGCTTCCCTCGGCCATGCCCGATATGGCCAGCACCACGCCGCCAAAGGCGATGAGCATGCCCAGCCACTGCACCGGCGACAGGCGCTCCTGACGGATCAGGAAATGCAAGCCAAGGGCGGAAAACAGCGGCGCGGTGTACAAAAACACCGCCATATGCGAGGCGCTGGTATAGCGCAACCCTTCGGAGACAAAAAAGAACTCCAGCGCGAACAATGCCCCTACGCTCAAACCGGCGCTCAGCGTGGCGCGATCCCAGGTGAAACACTCGCCGCGGCAACGCGCCAGCAGGTATACCCCCAACGCGGCGAGACCCGAGCGAATGGCAATTTGCAGTACCGCCGACACATCCGCCTCGGCAGCCTTGATCGCCACCTGCTGCATTCCCCAGATGGCGCAAAGCACCACCATGGCGGCCGCAGCCCTGCCGTCAATACCGATTCTTGCATTCATAATAGGATTCTCGCCGCCGTTGAAATAATCACAGGCTGCCGTCGCGTTATTCTTTATACACCACGATTTCCTGATAAATTTTAATAACCTCACCATCGCTGTCGACGGAGTCGGTATATTCGGTTTGCTGCGCCAAATGAATCACCTTCCATCCTTTGCGCGCCAGTTCCGGGATCGTCAGGCGCCCTATGCCACGGCAGGAAAACTGGGTATCGTCAGACAACCTGACCTTACTAACCTCTGCATAATCATAAGCTTGAGAATGACAAACGTGCGATTCCGCCGCCATCGCCGGTAATGAAAACACCCCCACCAACAACATGAACAGATTTCTCATGGCGACCTCCCAATCGCTTATTCCTGCCGACCGATTACGCAGAAAAAGGCTAACGTTAATACGGCGGTGACAGGCTGAAATTAATTATCTCTTGCACGGATAAAATTACAGGCTGACGCCGATGACTGACAAATGAAAAATATAAACCTTGGCGTTAGATGAATTCATCCGAATCGAAAGGCATGAAAAACGGCTCTTTTCACCGCACGAAATGGTCAAAAACCGGCCAACAATTAGCAAGAAAAGTAATTATTTATGTCACCGTTTATGTTACAAATGCCGCCCGCCGCTAAAACACCAAAAAAACCGTCAAAATGCGTGAAAACGCAGCGTTCTGCGCAAAACATCGGCATGGCGGCGCTGATGGGGGCGGTCATACATAAAACAGGGATAACACATGGCAATGAAATTGCGCGTATTGACTCAAGCGGTGGCGCTGGGTCTGGCGATCGGCAGCGCGTCGTTCGCCGCTCAGGCGGAAATCACCCTGCTGAAGCAGGATCCGCAGGCTGGCGATCCGCTCAGCCGCCTGAACTTCACCGTTGGCGGCAGTATCCGTCCGCAGTTCAACAACATGACGGGTGACGGTGACAAGGGCTCCTACAAGCGTAACGGCTTCGACGGCGGCACCCGCTTCCGTTTCGCGGCGGACTATTACCTGTTCGACGATATCAGCTGGATCAGCTACTACGAGCTGGGCGTGAACATTCCGGCGCTGTTCGACTGGGATCACCACTATGCCGACGGCGCGAGAAACACCAGCCGCCGCATGCTGTACACCGGCCTGAAAAGCAACACCTGGGGCCAGATGACCTTCGGTCAGCAGAACAGCGTTTACTACGATGTGGTTGGCGCCAAAACCGATATCTGGGACTACGACATGCTGGCCCAGGCACCGGGCAACGGCATCAACGGCGACTACGACGGCTCTTATCGCTCACGCAAAATGCTGAAGTACAAGAACCGCTTCGGCGATGCGGACGTTTACGCTTCGTACCTATTCAGCGACAGCGACTATCTGCCGGGCAACGGCCTGCGCTACAAGCGCAAAGGCGGCGGCTCACTGGGCGTGGATTACCACATTACGCAGGACCTGACCTGGGGCACCGCCTGGAACTACACCCGCGCCGAAATGCGCAATCCGTCCACCAGCGGCAGCAAGAGCTATGACCAGAACATTTTCGGTACCGCCATCAGCTGGAAACCGGACAACTGGACCCTCACCTTCGGCGGCGGTTACTACAACGACTTCCTGACCACCAAGAAAGCCGACATCAATAATTACTTCGCCGGCGACGCATGGGGTATCGAATACCTGGCCGGTTATACCGTGCCGGTTGGCCAGTACGCGGTGAAATCGGTGATGCCGTACTTCATGGGCGACCGCCTGGAATACATCACCGGCCGCAACTACCAGCGCATCGACAACGGCCTCGGGGTTACCGTGCAGTTTGACTACGGTTTCCGCGTTGACGTGGAGCATGTGCTGACATCGAGCACCGACAACCTCGGCGATATGACCGTGATGCGCCTGCGCTACGATTTCTGATTGCTCAGAACGCAAAAAAGGCCGCGCAAGCGGCCTTTTCGTTTATTGACGCAGCGTCAGAAGCCGCCGCGCGCCGAGCGCCCGACCGCTTCGCCCAGTTGCCATACCGCCATGGCGTAATGGGTGCTGTGGTTATAGCGGGTGATGACGTAGAAGTTCGGCAGGCCGTACCAATACTGGTAGCCGGTGCCGATGTCCAGCCGCAGCAGGCTGGCTTCCTGATTATCGCCGAGCGAGCCCTGCGGGCTTAGGCCGGCTTCCGCCAGCGCGGCGACCGAGTAGCGCGTCTTGAAGCCGTTTTCCAGCCCCGGCGCCTGGCCGTTGGCCTGAATGGCGACCGGCTCGCCTTTGGACCAGCCGTGCGCCTTGAAGTAATTGGCCACGCTGCCGATGGCATCGACCGGATCCCACAGGTTGATATGCCCATCGCCGTTGAAGTCGACCGCGTAGCTTTTGAAGGAAGAAGGCATGAACTGCCCATAGCCCATCGCGCCGGCAAAGGAGCCGCGCAGTTCGAGCGGATCGTCGCCTTCAGTGCGCGACATCAGCAGGAAGGTTTCCAGCTCACCGGCGAAGTAATCGGCGCGGCGCGGGTAGTTGAAGGCCAGCGTCGCCAGCGCATCGATAATGCGGGTTTTACCCATTACGCGGCCCCAGCGGGTCTCCACGCCGATAATCCCCACGATGATCTCCGGCGGCACGCCGTATACCTGCCAGGCGCGCTGCAGCGCATCCTGATATTGATTCCAGAACACTACGCCGTTTTGCACGTTATCCGGAGTGATGAACTTGTTGCGGTAGCGCAGCCAGGAACCGTTCGGCCCGGTTGGGCCCTGGGTAGACGGCGTCGGCGCCTGCCTGTCCATCAGCCGCAGCACCGAGTCCAATCGCCGAGCCTGCGCCAACACGTCGTGCAGCTGCTGCCGGTCAAACCCGTGTTCCTGCACCATCTTATCGATAAAGCGCGCGGTATTCGGGTTATTGGCGAAATCCCCTCCCAGCGGCGCGCCGCTGTGCGCCGGGCTCAGCAAAAAGCCGCCCTTTACCGGGGTGCTCTGCGGCGTAGCGGTGGTACTGGGTTTCGGCGTGCTGCTACAGGCAGCAAGCAAGGTAATCAGCGGTAAAAGCGCAACCAGGTGACGCATCGGATATCCATATAGCCATGCAAGAGATAAGTGGGAGTTATGTTAATGCATTGTTCAACGCGAACAAACAGGATTATGCCGCCAATTACCGCGCCAGGTAGCCAAACGTGCCAAATTGTGACGTTTTGCACGGTGAAAGGACGCCCGGTGCGACCGCGTGGAATCTCAACCGCGACTAAATGAGAAAAGTTATCACCTTGACGCCCCCGTTTGCCCCGTTAAAATGCCCGGCTGCTTGCCATCCGGCCGCCGCCGGGCGGTCAATGATTACGACAACGGACTGTGATGGAATCTCTCGGACAACTCGCCAAAGACCTTTACCGCGGGCGCATCTCGCGCAAACCCTTTGTTTTCTCGCTGGCGATCTTCGCCGTTGGCATCGTGCTGTTGTCGTTTCTGTCGACCTACCTGGATAAAAACCATTTTCGCGCCCATGCGCACGGCGACACCGAGGAATTCGTCTCGGTGCTGCTGTATCTGCTGTGCATCATGGTGTGGGCGCTGTTCTGTTTTGGCCTGGTGGCATGGTTTATGGCCAAAACCGCGTTTCGGCTCAACGATATCGGCCTGCCCGGCTGGATGCTGGCCGTAACATGCTACGTTTGCTCGGTGCTCAACAACTACGCCCCCGGTCCGGTGGCGCGCTGGCTGCCGCTGTTCAGTCTGGCCGTCATGATCTGCGCCCTGCTGTTGCCGCCCGATGGGCTGCGCCGCAAGCCGGACGGCAACGCTGACGATTAACGCAGCGGCACCACCTTGTTCGCTGCCGGTTCGGCCGCCGTCAGCCTGCCGCTAACCTGGCTGATGCCGCCGCCGCTGTTGTGGGACACCACGGCGATCGGCAAACGCCGCAACTGCCGGGTCAGCTCCGGCGTGATATAGCCGATGTGGGTGTTCTGTTGCTGTTTCCGCCAGCGGTCGGCCGCCCTGCGACGGGAGAAATACTGGTTGTATTTGGCCCAGGCGATCAGAGTGACGGCATTGAACAACGCCACAATGATATACAGCGAGATCACTTCCAGCAGCGACAGAGCGGAGCCCACCCCGTGCTGATCCATTACCGACATCAGGCCACGACTGAACAGATAAAGGAAACCGCACCAGGCGAAAAGCGTCAGCAGGCTGTCTACCATACGCGGCAGCAGGCCGCGCTCGGAATAAATCAGGACGTCCGTCATTCTTTGATCCTCCCAATGCCCCGGTCGGGGCTTATCCAGCGCGCACGCCCGCGCCGAGCTTTCAACATCACTTTGGAAAACGCCACCAGCGTGGTCAGCAAGCTGAGCAGCCAATACACCAGCGGATACCAGATGATCCAGAACAGCGAGCGGCCGAAGCCCTTCTCATAACGCTTCTCCAGCAGCAGACTGACGGTGAACTGCAGCAAGCACACCACGCCCAGCACCAGGCCGGTAAACGCCGGCGTCAGCAGCGAGTGAATGCGGATGCCCTCCGGCAGCGGCACCGCCAGTCCGACCAGAAAAATCAGCACGCTGACCAGGTAAGTGAACGCCCACAGCGTGGAGAGGCAATATTCGGCGAACAGCAGCCACATATGCCGGTGCTCCCAGGCCCACAGGTTGCGCAGATTCTTTAAAAACACCTCCGCGCCGCCCTGCGCCCAGCGCAGGCGCTGCTTCCATAGCCCGCGCAAGGTCTCCGGCATCAGGATCCAGCACAGCGCTCGCGGTTCGAAGAAGATAGCCCAGTGCTTCAGCTGCAGCTTCCAGCTGATGTCGATGTCTTCGGTGATCATGTCCTGACTCCAGTAACCGACATCGGTGAGCGCTTGCTTACGAAACGCCGCGACCACGCCGGAAATGGTGAACAGGCGGCCATAAACGCGCTGCGTGCGCTTGATAAGGCCGATGATCGACGAAAACTCACCGACCTGGATGCGGCCGATCAGCGTGGAGCGCGTGCGGATGCGCGGGTTGCCGGTCACCGCGCCGACATGCGGATTGGCCAACAGCGGCGCCACCAAATAGGCTGCCGCATCGCGATCCAGCAGCGCATCGCCGTCGATGCACACCAGATACTCGCTGCGCGCCGCCGCTGCGCCCGCCTGCAGCGCGATCGCCTTGCCCTGATTTTGCGCCAGATGGATCACTCGCAGCCGGGGGAACTCCAGCGTCAACTGGTCCAACACCTCGGCAGTGTCATCGCTGGAGCCGTCGTTGATGGCGATCACTTCGATATTGTCATAGCGCTGCGCCATCGCCGCCGAAATGGTTTCACGCGCGTTCAACCCTTCGTTGAAACAGGGGATCAGCACGCTGATCGACGGGTTGCCCGGCAGCGCCGGCGCGGGCATGTCCGGGCTCCAGCGCCAATGCCGCTCACGATGCAGCCAGAAATAGATGCCGCCGGCGATCCAGATGCCGGACATGAACAACGGCCAGAAGAACACGAAGTTGAGCAGCATTTCGCCGGTAAACAGCAGGACGATGCCGAAAGGCACGCTCAACACCAGACACAGGATAAATAAGGCAATTAAACGATCGGTCATGGCAGTGGGAACCAGGCTGAGGACAACACCGGGCGAACGGCATCCAGCTTAGGCCGATCGTCGAGGAAGTTGTCAGGGTAATAACCAAAGCTCTGAGCGCCATTGCGCTGCAGGCGACGCATCCATTCGGCCAGCAGTTGACCGTCATCCAGGCTGACCCGGCGCTCCTTGCGCCAGTCGACAGCCTGCAACTCAAACACCGTTTTATCGAGCGCGCCGGGGTAAGCGGCCACTTTGCCCACCAGTTGATCCAGCCAGCGGCCGCTGTCGGCGCGCGGCACGTTTTCCATCAGCGGCATCGCCATCGGCGCCACCCAGTCGTAGGCCTGCAGGAAATCCGCCAGATTCTGGCCGAACCAGGCTTCACTGGCGGGATCGAGCACCGGCATCGCATAGATGTTGCGCGCGGTTTGCACCTGCGGGCCGCGGATCGCCCGCACCCGCTCGGTCAGCGACTGGGTAAACCCGATCAGCGCCCGGCTCTTGAAGCGCGTCCAGCGCGCCATCGCCTTCGGATCCTGGCGTATCGCCGCCACCGAATCGGCGAAGCCGGCCTGACGGTAGGCCGCAACGGCGTCGGGGCCGGCATCTTCGAAGTCCGACAGCAGGGCATCGTCGTGGAACAGGATCCCTTTGAAGGTGGCGTGGGCCGCCAGATCCTCGTAGATCTCACCGATGCGCTGACGCGCCACCGGGCTGAACGGCGACAGGCGACGATACTGCTTGTCGTCTACCGACAGCTGCCCGCTTTGCGGATCGAGGCGCTGCACGCGCGGCACGTCAGGCCCCAGCTCGAATGCCAGCACCGGCATCCAGGCATACACGGCCACGCCGGTGCGCGAAGAGAGCTGCCAGGAGACTCGGTTGAACAGGTCGGCCTTCATCGGCAGCCAGCGGTTGGGAAAATAGAGCTCGCGCACGTTGCCGTCGCCTTTTGGATCGGCAAACGCCTGCAGGAAAACGGTATTGATGCGCAGGTCGTAGATGCGCTGGATCAGCTTGTCGAGGTTTTTGGCCTGCTGCTGCGGATCGGGATCGTAGAGGTAGTCGAGATCGACGTGCGCCACCCGCATGATCTGTCGGTTCTGTATCTGCGTCAGTTGCTGGGCGAAGCTCGTCAGCGACGGGTTGCCGGCCACCAGCATGCGCGGCACGTTCTCAGGCGCGTTGACGTCTCCCAGCCCGTTCTCCAGCGTCAGCGCCATGCGGTAACCGTGCTTGCGCGCGATGTCCAGCGCCACGCCGCCGGCCGCACCGTACGGCCAGACCCACACGCGCGGCGCCTTACCGGTGGCGGCGGTGATGCGCTGGGTGATCAACGCCACGTCCTTCTCGATGCGTTGGCGGTATTCCGTCTCGCTTTCGTAACGGCCCTGTTTGGCGTCGTACAGCCGATTGGCGACCGCCGGTTCGGTATTGCCCTGCGGGTTGGCGATGCCGCCGTAATGCGAAGCGTAGGTATGCGCGCCAATCTCCACCAGCCCGGAATCCGACACTTCCCGCACCTGCTGCCAGGTGAGGAAACGATCGCGCGGCGTCATCAGGCCGCCGAAATCGACCGGCTTGCCGGCCGGCGCATCCAGCCAAACGCCGACCGGCGCCAGCACCGCCGGCCAGTTGTAGGCCTTCAGCAGCGGGAATACCCGGCTGTAGAAGCTGCGGTAGCCGTCGTCGAAGGTCAGCAGCACCGCCTTGTTCGGCAACGCCGGGCCGCCGTTTTGCGCCTGCAGGATCTGCTCGACCGACACCGGCTGGTAGCCGTTTTGCTTCAGCCAGGCGAACTGTTCGTTGAGCGCGCTGGTGCGCACCGACATGTAGCGCTGGTCCGCCGCGCCGTCTTCTACGTCGTGATACGCCAGCACCGCGTAACGGTTGGCCGGCCACGGCCGTTCCATCGGCCCCACGGGGCGCTCCGCCGGCGGCGTGAAGCGCGGCACGTCCGCCTGACTGCAGGCGGTAGTCAGCAAGGCGGCCAACACGAGAAGTGAAGATCGAATAAGCATGATGATTCCTTTAAAAACGATAATTCAGATCAAACGTCACGCCGATGTTCCGCTCGCGTTTGCCGTCGTACGGATGCTTCTCAAACTGCAGCATCGCGCCGGCGTCCAACACTCCGTTCCAGCTGACGCGCTGGCCGTAACCCAGCTGGGTGATCGGCTTGCGCGCATAGTCCCGCTGCCAATAGCTGCCGGCGCCGGCCTGGAACTGCTGACTCCACTCGGTCTGATAATGGCGATACAGGGTGTGATCGAGCGTTAACGACGGCAGCAGCGTGAAGTCGCGCTTCGGGTTGTAATACGGCACGTTCTCCTGGCTGTTGCGGCTGCCGGACAGCGTCAGGTTCACGTCCAGCCGATAGCGGGCGCCGGCGAGCAGCCGTTGCCGCCCTTCCAGGCCGTACTCCAGTCGATTGTTGCCGTCCGAGAAGTGCGAAGGCGCCACGCTGGCGCGCAGCTCGCGGCTTTCGTTCTGCTGCCAACGCAGCCACAGGTTGCCGCCGTTGGCGCTGATGCCGTTGGTCAACGCGCGCAGCGGCGTCTCGGCCGACAGGCGCGCCACCGAACCGCCGAGGCGCCATTGATCATTCAGGTCATACCAGGATGAGAGGCGCAGGCCGAGCTCATTGCCGTGGCCGTAGTTGCGGTTGGCCACCTCGGCCTCCAGCCACAGATCGCGCGAGCGCCACTCGGCGCCGGCGCTGAGATCGCGGTTGATGCCCTTGCCCTCGTCGAATTGGCCGGTGTTGAATCCCCAGCCGGTGAACAACCGCCAGTTGTCGTCGATCGGCGGTGAATAGAGCGCGGCGTGAATGCCGAAATCGTGGCTGCCGCTGACCGGCCCGTCGGAATCAATGCCCTGATTGCCGCTGATGCGCAGTTCAGACATATGGTGAATGCGGCGCGAACGTTCAAGCTGCTGAGCGGCAACGCTTTCCGGCGCGCGCTGGATGACGTCGTCGGCCAGCAAATCCAGTTGGCGCCACTCCTGCAACGCCTGCGCGACATAGCCCTGCTGGATCTCCAACGGCAGGCTGCGCGGCTCCAGCCCTTCCACCTGCTTCAACTCCTCCTCGGCGCGACGCGGCCAGCCGCGCGCCAAATAAACGCTGGCCAAGGAGATGCGCAAACCCTGATTGCCCGGCGCCGTTCGCGCCAGATGGGTCAACTGCCGTTCGGCCTCGGCCAGATCGCGTTGATAAACCCGCGACTGCGCCAGCAGCGATTGGCCGACCAGCCAGTCATCGTTGTAGGCCAGCGTCGGCAGTTGGTACAGGCGGGTCGCGTAGGGATAGCGCTGGCTGACGCGCTGCGCCAGCAACACCGCCTGATCGATGCGTTCGTTCTCCGCCTGCGCGTAAAACAGATCGGTTTCGTCTTCGGCTGTCACCGCCTGCGGCGCGGCGGCGTTCAGACGGCCGAAAATGGCCTGCGCCTTGTCCGGCTGCTGCAGATAGAGGTAGGCGGACGCCGCCCAGCGCTGGGCATAATCCGGCACCGTGCGCCCTTCCGCCTGCAAGGTTTGATATTCGCTCACCACTTCGGCCATTCGATAACGCGCCAACAGCGCGCCCAGGCGATCGACGCGCGCCTGTTGGTAGCTGTCCTGCGCCTCCGGCAGCGGCCGCCACTGCGCCAGCAGTTGGTCATAGCGCGCCAGCGCGCGGTCGGCGATGACGAAACGTTCTTGTTCACCGCGAGCATCGATAAACGACAGCCGCACCAGCTCGGCGGCTTCATCCGCCTGCAGGCGCCGCTGCTGCGCGGGCGGCAATGCCAGCCCCTGGCTTTCACGCAGCGCCGGATCCGCGACCCGATTCGCCGCCAGCAGCGTCACGTAATAAGCCTGAATACCGGTGTCGGACGGCGCCAGCGCGCGGGCATGAGTGGCGTTTTCCAGCGCCGCCCAGCTGCGGCCGGCGGCCTGGTCCACATAGGCGCGCGTCAGATACCACGTCGCCGGCTCCAGCAGTTTCTCCGCTTTGGACGCCTCCGTTTGCGCCTGCGCATCCTGCCCGGCATCCGCCAGCGTCATCACATAGCCACGCTGTAAGCCGCCGTCGGCGGGAGCGAGCTGCAACGCCGTACGCCACAGTCGCAGCGATGGTTGCCACTGCTTCAGGTTGCGATAGGCGCGGGCCGCCGTCGCCAGACTGGCGCTATCCCGCTGCAGCGCGGCGCCGTCGGCACGCCAAAGCGCGACGACCTCTTCATCGTGGCCGGCCCACCCGGCCACCTGGATATAATCGGCTCGCTGCTGCAGGCTCAACCCCTCCTGAGCGCGCCGCTGCGATAAATACGCCAGCACCGGCGCAGTATCGCCCGATCTGGCCTGACGGATCAGCGCGTCATAGCGTTCATCCGCCAGCGCGGTGGCCGGCAGGGATAAACCGATAAACAGCAATGACGCCGCATATTTGGTAGCGTGGCGTTCGGTAAAACGTAATGAACGCGAGTTAACTTTAGGCACGAGGTATTCCTTTAATCCGTGAGCTGCTGTCCTGGCAAAGTAGAAATGCGAGCAGGCACCCGAAAAGTCGGCTAGAGCCGTCGGGTAATAAGCATGGAGTAATGAATATTTCTGTCTGGCGCACGCTTAAATAGAATCGAATGCGCCTTTGCCTAAAAAGAGTATTTTATAAATCCGCCAATGAATACCGCAGCCAGGTGATATCTGCCTGAAACTGGAATTTCACAATTATCAATAAGTGAAATAATAAAAATTAAAACAATACAAATCAATAAGATGGGATTTATTTATGACCAATATTCTTATTTTCACTCTTTCGTGTGAAATTATATAAAAACCAGTGTGATATTTGATTTTAATTCTCATTATCACCGGCTAACAGGAATATTAATCCAAACACCCAATTAAATAATCTACCTTCTTGGAAAAATAATAAGACTATTGTTAACACGAAAATTAAATTTGCCTGCTAATAATTATTCAGTTCAATTTAAATTCCCCACGTATACATTCATGCTGGCTATCTCCCGGGCATGCCGTCACAATAGCGCCTCATTCTGGTTTCAATCAGGGATTGCCATGTACAGCCACTACCCCGCCCATTACACCTTCGATAGCGACAGCGATGCCTGGCAGATCGGTTTCCACGACTTCCCCGAGTGGCAATCTGCCTGCTATAAACGCGAAGACATCGAGCTGGAAGCACAGGAAAGCCTGCTGGCCGCCATCGCCGCCGCGATGGATGAAGGGCAGCCCCTGCCCGCCCCTTCTCCTCTGCAAACCGATGACTTGAGGGTACATCTGCCGGCTCTGGTGACGCTGAAGATCGAACTGCACAACGCGATGCTGCGCAAAAACACCGGCAAAGCGGCGCTGGCGCGCAAGCTGGGATTCAACGGCGGGCAAATGGAGCGGTTGCTGGATATCGGCTACGCCTCGAAGATTGAAGCGTTGGAGCAGGCGTTGTATCTGCTGGGCTACGAAGTGCGCGTGACAATAAGCGAAGTTTGTCAATAAGTTAGCGATATGTAAGCGAAATATTATCCAAGGGGGCTAAATTTTCCCCGTTTTGCGCCGATATGATGGCTACCTAATCACTTGTCGCAACAACGAAGGCTAAAAATGGAGTGGAGTCGCCGTCATATTTGGGCCGTTATTCTGCTGTCTTGTCTCGTTTTTTGGGTCATTTTGGCGACCGGCATCAACGCCGTCGCTTGAGCGCCTGCCGCCGTATTGCAATACCCGATTTTAAAGCCCGCCACAGCGGGCTACTTTCTGTCGCTTGCTTATAAAAAGCGTTATAAAACAGCCCGTGCTGTTTAAAAAACAGCCTAAAATTGTGATCAAAAACACAGTATTGAAATCAGACCAGTATTGAGAGTACATTAGCGCCGATCCTGTCGCGGTTCGGATTTTACCTCACGGAGCATGAGGCGCGACAACCGGACACCCCGCGCTCGAGGACGTTGTTCTTTCGCTTGGAAGAATCCGCCCGACAAGCCGGTTGTCCATAAAATACTCAGCACAACAATCGGGATCATTGCTGGCGAGGACTCCAGACAGGAGTTGTTCAGTGAAATATTTTTTGATGGGCGTGTCATTCATGCTGGTTGCCTGGGTTGGCACCTTCATGTTGATGGTTGCCTGACAGCAGCCACACCAGGAACACAGACAAAGGGACGCGCAAGCGTCCCTTTGTCGTTTCGGCGAGCGATCATTTGCCCGGCATCATGCGGCGCAGGGTGTCGTCCTTGCGCAGGTAGTGGTGATACAGCGCCGCCAGCGCATGCGCGCCAATGATAAAGTAGCCAACGTTTGCCAGCGTCTCATGCACCGTTTTAACCAGCTTGCGCATCACCGGCTCCGGCGTCACCCAGTGCGGCACCGGCCAGCCCAGCAAAGACCACGATTTCCCGCCGTAGGCCAGGGTTAACATGCCCAGCAACGGCAACATCAGGAAGACCACGTACAGCAGCCAATGGAAAATCTTCGCGCCTACCTCCTGCCATTCTTCCAGCGGGGGCGTGGTCGGCGGCGCAGCGTGGAAAGAACGCACCGCCAACCGAATCAGCATCAGGACAAAGACCGATACCCCAAAGTTGAAATGCAGATTTTTGACCATCGGCGCCCACGCCTCCGGCACCGAATCTTTCAGCAACATCGCCGCATAGGTGAGGATCACCATCAGCAACGTCAGCCAATGTAAAACGATTTGCGATCGCGCGTAGCGGTTGCTCATTCACTCTGTCCAAAAAATAAAATTCAGCGTAGTTGAGCATAATGGGGAAATAATGAAGAAAACCTTGGGACGGAAAAAAATAAGGCCGGGCGAACGCCCGGCCTGACAGGATTATTTGGCGCTGCCGGCTTTGCCCGGCTTCAGCAGCCCGTCCGCGCGGAACATCGCCTTGATGCCGCGCACCGCCTGGCGGATACGATCCTGATTCTCGATCAGCGCGAAGCGCACGTGGGTGTCGCCGTAGTCGCCAAAGCCAATGCCCGGCGAGACGCAGACCTTGGCTTCCGCCAGCAGGCGTTTGGCAAACTCCAGCGAACCGAGGTGGGCATAAGGCTCGGGAATTTTCGCCCACACGTACATCGACGCCTTCGGATTTTCCACCATCCAGCCGGCCTCATGCAGCCCCTTCACCAACACGTTGCGGCGCTGCCGATACTGCTCGGCGATATCGCGCACGCACTGCTGATCGCCTTCCAGCGCGGCGATGGCCGCCACCTGCAGCGGCGTAAAGGTGCCGTAGTCGTGATAACTCTTGATGCGCGCCAGCGCACTGACCAGCTCAGGGTTGCCGACCATGAAACCGATGCGCCAGCCGGCCATGTTGTAGCTTTTCGACAGGGTGAAGAACTCCACCGCAATGTCTTTCGCCCCCGGCACCTGCATGATCGACGGCGCTTTCCAGCCGTCATAGACGATATCGGCATAGGCCAGATCGTGGATCACCAGCACGTTGTACTGTTTGGCCAGCGCCACCACCCGCTCGAAGAAATCCAGCTCCACGCACTGCGCGGTCGGGTTGGACGGGAAGCCGAGGATCATCATTTTCGGGCGCGGAATGGTTTCCCGAATGGCACGCTCCAGCTCGCCGAAGAAATCCACGCCGTCCACCAGCGGCACCGAGCGCACCTGAGCACCGGCGATCACCGCGCCGTAAATGTGGATCGGGTAACTGGGGTTCGGCACCAGCACGGTATCGCCGTGATCGAGGGTCGCCAGCATCAGGTGCGCCAGCCCCTCTTTCGAACCGATAGTGACGATGGCTTCGCTTTCCGGATCGATATCCACCTGATAACGATCGGCATACCAGCGCGAAATGGCGCGGCGCAGGCGCGGAATGCCGCGCGAGGTGGAATAACCGTGGGTGTCGTCGCGCTGGGCGACGGCGCACAGTTTTTCCACGATGTGCGGCGGCGTCGGGCCGTCGGGGTTACCCATGCTGAAGTCGATAATATCCTCGCCGCGACGGCGTGCGGCCATCTTCAGTTCGGCGGTGATGTTGAATACGTAAGGGGGAAGGCGTTCAATGCGTGTGAAACGGCGCTGTGGACTGTTATCAGCCATAGGGGATTCCTCGATAGACGTTAGCGCCCGGACCGTCCGAGCGACGCTGGCCAGCGAACTGACCGAATATCGAACATAGCGCAGCGCCGACGAGCTTGTCGATACCCGGCGCGATATTTTTATTTAGCGCTCTGAAACTCCGCCGCCAGCAGCCCGAACAGCCAGTCGTCGCACCACTGATCCGCCAGACGGTAGTTGTCGCGCAACGTGCCCTCCAGCTGGAAACCGCACGACTCCAGCAGGCCGCGCGAGGCGAGGTTGCCGGCGGTCACGGTGGCGGTCAGCTTGTGAAAACCGCAGGCGTTCACCGCAAAATCCAGCACCGCCCGCAGCGACTCCTTGCCATAGCCCTTGCCCTGCCCGGAAGGCAAACTCCCGTATCCCACTTCCGCCTGCCGATACGGCACCCAGTGCGGGCGAAAGCCGGTAATGCCCACCGCCTCTCCGCTGTGCTTCTCACGCATCACCAGGCACAGCCACTGGTCGCCGTGTTTGTCCCAGACCGGCAGGCGCTCCTCGAATCGTGCGCGGATCTCCGCTTCGCTGCGCGGATCGGAGATGTAACGGATCACCTCGGGATCTTGGTACAGGCGCAGAAACAGCGGCCAATCCTCGGCGGTTATCGACTGTAATTGCAGACGTTCAGTGACCAGCTTCATAAAATCTCCGAAAAACGAAAAAGAGGAACTTACGAATGAAAGATATCTCTTTATTTTCCCCGATTGGTTGCCGATAATCATTTACGTTAAAACCACAAAACCATAACGTCTTGCCCGATTCCCTACAACTGCCCGCCGCCGTTACCCACGCGGCATCAGGAGAACACCATGGCCTCTTTAGTCATCGACGATATTCCGCAGGCGATCGTTAACGTCAAGCGTCAGCTGCGCCAGGCATTGCCCAACTATCGCGACGTATTCCAGGCGCTGGAAGAGAACATCCGCGCCCAGGTCGAACAGATTCGCCGCGAACTGGCCGCCGGCCACAACCCGGTGCCGCAAATTGACGCGGAAGATATCCTGCAGCAGCGCGTCACTGAACAACAAAAAGCGCTGATCAAACAGCGCGGCGCCTGCGCTATTCGCGGGGTGTTTCCGCGCGCCAAAGCCGAGGGCTGGAACCGCGAAATCGGCGATTACCTCGATCGCAACAACTTCGTCGAGCGGTTGAAAAACGCCGCCGAAGACAACTATTTCGGCAAGCTGGCCGCCAGCAAGCCGCAGATCTACGGCATCTATTGGTCAAAACCGCAGGTTGAAGCGCGGCAGGACGCGCGCATGCATGCGGTGCAGGTGTTCCTCAACAGCCTGTGGGCCACCGAAAGCAACGGCAAGCAGCATTTCGATCCGACTCGCGTCGCCACCTACGCCGATCGCACCCGCCGCCGCCCGCCGAACTCCTCGTCGCTGGGCCTGTCGCCGCACGTCGACAGCGGCACCATCGAGCGCTGGCTGGACGAGAACTTCCGCTATGTGTATCGCCACGTCTTCTCCGGCGACTGGCAGCAGTACGATCCCTTCGCCGCCGACGGCCGCACCGAAGTGCGCGAAATAGCCTCCCCGGCGGTCTGCTCGATGTTCCGCACCTTCCAGGGCTGGACGGCGCTGACGCCGCAACGCACCAACGCCGGCACGCTGAACCTGGTGCCGATCGCCAACGCCATGGCCTATGTGCTGCTGCGCGCGCTGCAGGACGACGTCGCCGACGACGATCTGTGCGATGCGGCACCGGGCCGCGCGCTGTCGATCTCGGAAAAATGGCATCCCCTTTTATTAAGCGGGATTTCCCCTATTCCCGATCTGGAGCCGGGCGACACGGTATTTTGGCATTGCGACGTGATCCACGCGGTGGAGAACGAACATAACGGCGAGTTCGACAGCAACGTGATGTACATCGCCGCCGCGCCGGGCTGCGAGAAAAACGACGCCTATCTGCAGCGCCAACTGCCGAGCTTTATCGACGGCAGAACGCCGCCGGACTTCGCCCCCGACGATTTCGAAGTGGATTTCGAGGGCCGCGCCACCGTCGAGCTGCTGACGCCGCTGGGCAAAGCGCAGCTCGGCATGCGCTGACCGCCGCCCCAGCCACGGGCCTCTCTCGCTGTGGTATACTGCCGTCATCCGTAGGCCGCAGCGAGAACCCGTCGTGCACCCTTTTTTTGAAATGCTGTTGGCGGTGTTTGATCGCGCCGCGCTGATGTTGATCTGTCTGTTTTTCCTGACCCGCACCCGGCTGTTCCGCCAACTGCTGCAAAAAGAAGACCATACGCCGCTTGAGCTCGGCATCGTCACGGCGATCTTCGCGCTGTTCGCGCTGTTCAGCACCTACTCCGGCATCAACGTTGAGGGATCGCTGGTCAACGTGCGCGTCATCGCCATCATGGCCGGCGGCATCCTGTTCGGCCCCTGGGTGGGGATCGTCACCGGCATCATCGCCGGGGTGCACCGCTATCTGATCGACATCGGCGGCATCACCTCGGTGCCCTGCCTCATCACCAGCATCATCGCCGGCATCAGCGCCGGCTACATCAACCTCAAGGTGAGAAAAGAGCAGCGCTGGCGCGCCGGCATCGTCGGCGGCATGCTGTGCGAATCCCTCACCATGCTGCTGATCGTGCTGTGGGCCAAGCCGACCGAGCTTGGGCTCGACATCGTGTCGCAGATCGCGCTGCCGATGATCCTCGGCACGGTGTGCATCGGCCTGATCGTGCTGCTGGTGCAGAGCGTCGAAGATGAAAAAGAGGTGATCGCCGCGCGCCAGGCCAAGCTGGCGCTGGATATCGCCCACAAGACGCTGCCCTATTTTCGCAACATCAACAGCGAATCGCTGGCCACCATTTGCGATATCATCCGCCAGGACATCCGCGCCGACGCGGTGGCGATCACTGATACCCATCAGGTGCTGGCTTACGTCGGCGTGGGGCGCGAAGCCTACCCGATCGGCCGCGAAGGGCTGAGCCGCGTTACCCGCGAAAGCATTCGCCACGGCAAAATCATCATCAAAAACAACCTGGAAAACCCGGCCGCGCCGCAGATCCATTCGCAGCTGGTGGTGCCGTTGTGGGAAAAGGGCGAAGTGACCGGCGCGCTGAAAATTTACTACTGCCACGCTCACCAGATCACCAACACGCTGAAGGTGATGGCGGTCGGGCTGTCGCAGATCATCTCCACGCAGATGGAGGTTTCGCGCATCGAGCATCTGCGCCAGATGGCGGATAAAGCCGAAATGCGCGCGCTGCAGAGCAAGATTAACCCGCACTTCCTGTTCAACGCGCTGAACGCCATCTCTTCCTCCATCCGCCTGAATCCGGACACCGCGCGCCAGCTGATCATCAACCTGTCGCGCTACCTGCGCTACAACCTGGAGCTGAACGACGAACTGATCGATATCCGCAAGGAACTGCATCAGATCCAGGATTACATCGCCATCGAACAGGCGCGCTTCGGCGCCAAGCTGACGGTGATTTACGACATCGACGACGACGTCTCGGTGCGCATTCCGAGCCTGCTGATCCAGCCGCTGGTGGAGAACGCCATCGTGCACGGCATCCAGCCCTGCAAGGGCAAAGGGGTAGTCGTGATCGCGGTGAAAGATCAGGGCGACCGGGTGAAAATATCGGTGAAGGATACCGGCCACGGCATCAATCAGGAAACCATCGATCGGGTGGCGCGCAACGAGATGCCGGGCCACAATATCGGCCTGCTCAACGTACACCACCGCGTGTCGCTGCTGTACGGTGAAGGGCTGCATATCCGCCGCCTGGAGCCGGGCACCGAAATCGCGTTCTACATCAGCAAAAACGGCGGCAAGCTGCATCAGGAATCGAGCGCGCCGCCGATCGGGGAGGCCTCATGAAAGCCATCATCGTGGAAGACGAATTCCTCGCGCAGGAAGAACTCAGCTACCTGATCAAGAAACACAGCAATATCGATATCGTCGCCACCTTCGAGGATGGCCTCGACGTCCTCAAATACCTGCAGACCCACCAGGTCGACGCCATTTTCCTCGACATCAACATCCCGTCGCTGGACGGCGTGTTGCTGGCGCAAAACATCAGCAAATTCGCGCATCGCCCGTCTATCGTGTTCATCACCGCCTATAAAGAGCACGCGGTGGAAGCGTTCGAGATCGAAGCGTTCGACTATATCCTCAAGCCCTATCACGAGGCGCGCATCGTCACCATGCTGCAAAAGCTGGAGGCGCTGCATCATCGCCCCGCCGGCGCGGCGGAACCGACCAGCGCGCCGAGCCGCGGCAGCCATAGCATCAACCTGATCAAAGACGAGCGGATCATCGTTACCGACATCAACGACATCTATTACGCCGCCGCCGATGAAAAGGTGACGCGGGTCTACACTCGCCGGGAGGAGTTCGTGATGCCGATGAACCTCACCGAGTTTTACGGCCGGCTGCCGGAAGAACATTTCTTCCGCTGCCACCGCTCTTACTGCGTTAACCTGGCCAAGATCCGCGAGATCGTGCCCTGGTTCAACAATACCTACATTCTGCGGCTGAGCGATCTTGAGTTTGAAGTGCCGGTCAGCCGCAGCAAGGTGAAAGAGTTTCGCAAGCTGATGCGCCTGTAAGCGCTTACCAGCGCGGGCCCGGACGGTAGTAATAGCCGGGCGGCGGCGGTGGCGGCATGCGGTAATGCGGCCGATCTCGCCAGTCGCGCCGCGGCGGCCCGTAGTAAATCACCCGTGGCGGCGGGCCGTAATAGTACCCGCGCGGGCGTTCATACCGGTGATGATCGGCCCACCAACGCGGATCGCGCCAGCGATAGCCGTCCCAGTAGTGGCCGCGATGATCGCGATCGCCGATATGCAACGACAGGCCCGGCACGTTCACGCCGATGGACACGTCGGCCTGGCTCGCCAGCGGCAGCGCCAGCAGCGCGGCCAGTAACAACAGCGTTTTTTTCATTTCATGGACTCCTGCAGAGCGGACCTCGTCCGATCGCAGATAACATAGTCCCGCGCTCGCCGCCGCTCTATAGGCGCAATGCCGATTTACGCCTTGCAGACGCATCCTTCACAATTTCACCACAATCGTTCACCGGTGATTAACAATAAATCGTTGATATCTTTGATGTAGATCACGTGTCACCCCCGGCATTTCACGCGCTTTTCGGCGCAAAAACGGCAACTCACGCCGTATAAAATGCATTTCATTCCTTCCATCGTGCAACTCATTCCCTATCCGCCGCCCGCCGGGGGCGCCGGCCATATAATAAGCCCATACCGCGGGAACACAGATTCACCCCGCAAATTTCAGCCAACGGCTCACGCCCGGCAACGCACACACAGGAAGGAGACCGGCCATGAACACCAAACCGGCAAATCGCAGCTTAATCGTTCTCGGCACCATCATCTGTCAGATGGGTCTGGGCACCATCTACACCTGGAGCCTGTTCAACCAGCCGCTGGTCGACAAGTTCCACTGGGGGCTGGCGGACGTCGCCACCACCTTCTCCATCACCAGCTTCTTCCTGGCCTTCGCCACGCTGTTCGCCGGCAAGCTGCAAGAACGCTTCGGCATCCGCAATCTGACGCTGTGTTCCGGCATTCTGGTCGGCCTGGGTCTCATCGCCAGCGCCCACGTCAGCTCGCTCGACATGATTTACCTGCTGGCCGGCGTGGTGGTGGGCTTTGCGGTCGGTATCGCCTACATCTCCACCCTGTCCAACCTGATTAAGTGGTTCCCCGCCAACAAAGGCCTGATTTCCGGCATCTCCGTCGGCGCCTTCGGCAGCGGCAGCCTGCTGTTCAAATACGTCAACGCCGCCCTGATCGCTGACGTCGGCGTTTCCGGCGCCTTCTTCTACTGGGGTGCCATCGTGATGGGCCTGATCGTCGTCGGTTCCCTGTTGCTGAAAGAGCCGGTGCTGGCGGCCAACGCCGCACAGCAAGGCGCCAATGGTCTGGGCAACGACTTCAGCGTGCGCCAGATGCTGGCCACCAAAGAAGCCTACCTGCTGTTCACCATCTTCTTCGCTGCCTGCATGAGCGGTCTGTACCTGATTGGCATCGTGAAAGACATGGGCGTTCAGCTGGCCGGGATGGACTTGGCTACCGCCGCCAACACCGTGTCCGCCGTCGCCATCTTCAACACCGCCGGCCGCATCATCCTGGGTACGCTGTCCGATAAAGTGGGCCGCATGCGCGTCATCAGCTTCACCATGCTGGTTACCGTGCTGGCGATTGTCGCCCTGAGCTTCATGACCCTGAACCACACGCTGTTCTTCATCTGCGTCGGCGCGGTGGCCTTCTGCTTCGGCGGCAACATCACCGTGTTCCCGGCGATTGTCGGCGACTTCTTCGGCCTGAAAAACCACAGCAAAAACTACGGCATCATCTACCAGGGCTTCGGCCTGGGCGCGCTGGCCGGTTCGTTCGTCGCCAAATACTTCGGCGGCTTCCACGCCACCTTCATGGTGATTGGCGTCCTGTCCGCCGCTTCTTTGCTGATTACGCTGTTCATCAAAGCGCCGAAGGCGGTGGAAATGGAAAGCGAAGAAACCGCACAGGCGGCGGAGCTGGCCAAAGCCTGATACCCCGCGAAAACGACAAGGGGCGCAACCTGCGGGTGCGCCCCTTTTTTATTGCCCAGCCGCGCGGCTTACAGCCGCATGCCCAGCGTCTGGCGCAGATGCGCGCCGGCCCCCAACAGGCCCGGTTGACCATGGGTTATCATGAACACCGGAATGTCGCGCACATAGTCACGGAAACGCCCTTTGTCTTCGAAGGCGGCGCGGAAGCCCGAGGCCTTGAAGAATTCCATAAAGCGCGGCACGATGCCGCCGGCGATGTACACGCCGCCAAAGGTGCCCAGATTCAGCGCCAGGTTGCCGCCGAAGCGCCCCATGATCACGCAAAACAGCGACAGCGCACGGCGGCAGTCGATGCAGCTGTCGGCCAGCGCCCGCTCGGTAATGTCCTTCGGCGCCAGTTTCTCCGGCAGGCGGTTGTCCGCCTTGACGATGGCGCGATACAGGTTGACCAGGCCCGGCCCGGACAGCACGCGCTCGGCGGAAACGTGCCCCACTTCACCGCGCAGCACCTCCAGAATAATGTCTTCTTCTTCGCTGTTCGGCGCGAAATCGACATGGCCGCCCTCGCCCGGCAGGCTGACCCAGCGGCGATCGACCTGCACCAGGTGGGCAACACCCAGCCCGGTGCCGGCGCCGTACACCGCGATCGGTTTGCCCGGCTGCGCATCGCCGCCGCCAAACTGCAGCACGTCGTCCGGCGAGAGCATCGGGATCGCCATCGAGACGGCGGTGAAATCGTTGATCACTTCCAGATGACTCAACCCCAGGTTGGCCTTCATTTCTTTGATCGAGAACGCCCAGCTGTGGTTGGTCATCGCGACCCAGTCTTCCGTCACCGGGCAGGCGATCGCGATGCAGGCGTCCTGCACCTCGATATCGCACGCTTTCAGATAGTGGCGAATCACCGCCTCCAGGCTGTCGAACTCCAGGCCGGAATAGGTTTTCGCCTGGGTAATCTCACCCGTCGCAACAGTGCACAACGCCAGGCGGGCATTGGTGCCGCCAACATCACCCACGAGGGCATAGGTCATTGATTTCGTCTCCGCAAAATGAAAAATAACACGCTGCCCACACTGTAAAATCCTGCTGCGAAAACAACAATCACCCGCCTCGGATCTGCACCTCAATAGCGATCCGGATCACAAAAAACGTTTCAGCTTGCCCGCTATGCCGCGATTTGAAACAAATTGCGGCAAAAAATGCCCCCCGGCGACTGTTAACCGCCATCGCCGCCGGGCAATATCAATGCGTGCCTGCGCGCCGATAGTCTGGCAAGCTGTGGCCACTGCCCAACCACCCGCTCTCCCTGCCCCGCAGGGAGGCATCGACAAGGGATTATTCATGCTGCATCCGCGCGCCAATGCCATGTTGGCCTTTGCTTTGCCTGCGCTGATTATCGGTTCCGCTTCCAGTCTGGTGCTGCTGTTGGTGATGAAAATTGCCGCCGCATTGCAGCAATTACTGTGGGTGACGCTGCCCGATGCGCTGAGCCTGGACGCCCAGTCGCCCTGGTGGCCGGTTGCGATGCTGACGCTGACCGGCGTGGCGGTCGGCCTGATCGTGCGTTATATGCCGGGTCACGCCGGGCCGGATCCGGCGACGGAATCGCTGATCGGCATGCCGTTGCCGCTCTCCGCCCTGCCGGGGTTGGGGTTGGCGCTGATCGTCGGCCTGGCCGGCGGCGTCAGTCTGGGGCCGGAGAATCCGATCACCGCCATCAACATCGCACTGGCGGCGGCGGCCGGCGCGCGCCTGCTGCCGAAAGTGCCGCGCATGGACTGGATCATCCTGGCCGCGGCAGGCACCATCGGCGCAATGTTCGGCACACCGGTCGCCGCCGCGCTGATCTTTTCGCAAACCCTGGCCGGCAATAACGAAACGCCGCTGTGGGATCGGCTGTTCGCCCCGCTGGTGGCCGCCGCCGCCGGCGCGGTCACCACCCAGATGTTCTTCGTGCCCAATTTCGCCCTGCAGCTCGACGCCTACGACGTGACGCGGCTGCCGGACATCTTCAGCGGCGCCATCGTGGCGCTGATCGCCATCGCGCTCGGCATGGTGGCGCTGTGGTGTTTCCCGCACGTTCACCGCCTGTTCCATTCAATGAAGAATCCGGTGTTGATGTTAGGGCTGGGCGGCTTTGTGCTGGGGCTGCTGGCGCTGTTGGGCGGAGAGATTACCCTGTTCAAGGGGCTGGATGAGATGAAACGCCTGGCGGTGGACGACAGCTATTCGGTGCCGGCGCTGTTGACCATTACCCTGACCAAGCTGGCGGCGCTGGTGATCGCCGCCGCCTGCGGTTTTCGCGGCGGGCGCATCTTCCCGGCGGTGTTCGTCGGCGCGGCGCTGGGCCTGATGCTGCATCAGCATGTTCCGGCGGTGCCGGCGGCGATCACCGTCTCCTGCGCCATCATGGGGCTGGTGCTGGTGGTGACCCGCGACGGCTGGCTGAGCCTGTTTATGGCAGTGGCGGTAGTGCCGGATCTGCACCTGCTGCCGGTCTTGTGCATCGTGATGCTGCCCGCCTGGCTGGCGCTGGCGGGCAAACCGCTGATGCTGGTAAACCGCCGGCAACCGCCGCACGACGATTAGGCCAGCGCGAACGCCGCGGCGGCGCGGGCGTGGATCGCGGTGGTGTCGAACACCGGCACCGACGCATCCCGCTCGCTCACCAGCAAGCCTATTTCGGTGCAGCCGAAAATAATCCCCTGCGCCCCCTGCTGTTCCAGATCGCTGATGATCCGGCGATACTCGTCGCGCGAGGCGTCGCGAATTTTGCCGAGGCACAGCTCGTCATAGATGATGCGGTGCACGATGTCACGATCGGCGCTGACCGGCGTCACCACGTCGATGCCGTGCAATTCCTGCAGGCGGCCGCGGTAGAAGGTCTGCTCCATGGTAAAACGCGTGCCCAGCAGCCCGACGCGGCGAATGTTTTTCTCCCGCACCTGCAGCGCCGTGGCATCGGCGATGTGAATCAGCGGCAGGCCGCTGGCCTGCTCGACCGCCTCCGCCACCTTGTGCATGGTGTTGGTGCAGATCACGATGGCTTCGGCGCCGGCGGCGCGCAACGCCACCGCGGCCTCGGCCAACAGCCGGCCGGCGCCGTCCCAATCGCCCTGGTGCTGCAAGCGCTCAATCTCCTGGAAATCGACGCTGTAGAGCACGATTTTGGCCGAATGCAGCCCGCCGAGGCGCGCCTTTACCTGCTCGTTGATGGTGCGGTAATACGGAATGGTGGATTCCCAGCTCATGCCGCCCAGCAGACCCAACACTTTCATCCTTCGTTCCTCAGCATTTCCGACGATCCTCTGACCTTACCTGAGAATCGTCAGTCTGACGACGCCTTATTTGGCGCCGGAATTGATCGGCTGGCGCGCCTCGAACCAGCGCTGGCGCAGCGTGTCGTACAGCCAGTTATAGGCCATGGTGTACGGCAGGAAGAACAGGAAGAAACCGATTTCCAGCATAAACGCCTGCGCCCAGGAGATACTCAGCATCCAGGCGGCGATCGGCACGCCGATCAGGATAAAACCGGCTTCAAAGCCGACGGCGTGCAGCGCACGCACCTTCAGGTTACGCACCACCCGGCTGACCGGCCACAGGCGGTCGAACACCGTGTTGTAAACCATGTTCCACAGCATCGCGACGGTGGACAGCATCACCGCCAACGCGCCGACCTGCACCATTGAGCGGTTCAGCAGCCACGCGCCCAGCGGGGCGCAAACCATCACGGCGATGGCCTCGAAACCGACGGCGTGGACGATACGTTCAATGAGAGACTTGTTTTGCAGTTGCATACATCACCTTTTTTTCAACAGTTGTTGCGAAAGCCTGGTGATTATCATCGCTTTTTTGGGTAGATTAAAAATAGGTTCCATCGATAAAGTAGATATATCATGCACTATTCCCCGGAAGCGTTGCAGGCGTTCGTGGAAGCCGCCGCCCTCGGCTCATTTTCCGCCGCCGCGCGCAAACTGCGCAAAAGCCAATCCACCGTCAGCACCGCCATCGCCAATCTGGAGGCCGACCTGGCATTGACGCTGTTCGATCGCAGCGCGCGCCAGCCGGTGCTCACCGCCGCCGGCCGCAAAGTGCTGGGGCACGTACAGGCGATCCTCGCGGCCAGCGAACGGCTCGACGCCTTGAGCATTCAGCTGGCGGGCGAGGTTGAACCGCGCCTGAGCATGGTGTTTTCCGATACCTACCAGCCCAAGCATCACGATCGGTTGATGCAGCTGTTCGAACAGCGCTACCCGGAAATTGAGCTGGAATGGATGATCGCCGAGGAAGGCGACGTTATCGATCTGCTGCAAAGCGGCCGCGCGCATTTGGGCATGGTGGAAGTGCAAAAAAGTTATCCGCCGGATATCGCCTTCTCCCGGCTGCCTGAGCAGACCGAAATGGGGCTGTTCGTCGCCCATCAGCATCCGCTGGCGCAGGTCGCCGCGCCGACGCCGGAGCAGTTGTCCAGCACCCGCCAGTTGATCCTGAATACCTACACCGGCGCCGAGGCGGCCAGACAGGGTGGACTGGTTTGGTCGGCGCCCAGCTATCTGCTGTTGCTGGAGATGGCGGAACAAGGATTCGGTTGGGCGGTGTTGCCGCACTGGCTGGTACAGCAATACGGCCACGGCAGACTCACCCAGCTGCGGCCGCGCGGCTGGCCAAAACTGATTTCGGTGGATGCGGTATGGTCCAAACTGACCCCGCCGGGCCCGGCGGGGTTTTGGATGCTGGAGCGCCTGCTGGGCGACACCCTGCCCTAAGCGGCGGCGTTGCGCGCCTGAATAGCGCGAGAGACGGTATCGAGGAGTTCCGGAATGTCCATCTTCGGCAGCATCACTTCGATGAAGGCCAGCCGCTCGTCGTCCGCGACCTCGCGCAGCGCCTGACGCAATCCGTCCGGATCGCTGACCCGCAACACCTTCACCGGCCGCTCACCGGCCAGCGCCGTCGGCAACTGCGTCCAGTTCCAGCGCGCGATGTCGTTATAACTTTGCTCCGGCCCGTGGATCGCGCGCTCAACGGTATACCCCTGATTGTTCAACACGAAGATCACCGGTTTAAGCCCGTCGCGCAGCATCGATCCCAGTTCCTGCACGGTTAACTGCGCGGCGCCGTCACCGATCAGCAATACTGCCCGGCGCTGCGGTTCGGCGGTCTGCACGCCGAACGTCGCCGGCAGGGTATAGCCGATCGATCCCCAGAGCGACTGCACGATCAGGCGGCAGCCACGCGGCAACCTCAGCGCCGCCGCGCCGAAACAGGCGGTGCCCTGATCGGCCAGCACGATATCCCCCGGCCGCAGGAAATCCTGTATCTGCCGCCAGAAGGCGTGCTGATCCAGCCGTTCCCCATCGCCTTCCGGCAGCGCCGGGCGAACGATCGGCGGCAATGGCCAACGCGACGCCAGCGACAGGCTCAGGCGGTGCAATGCCTGCACCGCCTCGCGCATCGGAATGCGGCTAAAGCGCCGCCGCCCGACCCAGGCTTCGAACGGTTGAATATCGATGCATTTTTCCACCGGCAGATGATGCGTGAAACCGGCGGTAATGGTGTCGGTCAAGCGTACGCCGACGTTGATCACCACATCGGCGTTTTCGATCAATTGTTTCACCGCCGGATCGCTGGCGCCGCCGCAGTAGGTACCAACGAAACCGGCGCGGTTCTCGTCCAGCACGCCCTTGCCGAGCAGCAGCGTCGCGTGCGGCATATCGACCTCCTGCAGCCACTCGTCCAGCGCCGCTTCGGCGCCGAAGCGATCGGCGAGGAAGTCCGCCAGCAGCGACACCCGCCGCGCCGACAGCAGCTTTTCGCGCGCTGCGGCGATAAACGCCTGCAATGCGCTCTGCGACAGTTTGGCCTGACGCAGCATCAGCGGCGCCGGTTTATTCGGCAGCGGCGCCTGCGCGACGTCGCTGGGCAACATCAGGTAAACCGGGCGATGCTCCAGTAAGGCGGCGCCGATCAGGCGGTCTATCTCCAGCGCGGCGTTGTCGGCGGTCAGGTCGGCCTGCGCGACGGTCACCTCTTTGGCTATCCGGGCGAAGTGGGTGAAGTCGCCATCCCCCAGCGAATGGTGCAGCAAATCACCGGCGCGCTGGGCGCGCTGCGCCGGTGTGCCGACCACGTGGATCACCGGCAGGTATTCGGCGTAGCTGCCGGCCACGCCGTTCAGCGCGCTCAGCTCGCCGACGCCAAAGGTGGTGAGCAGCGCGGCCGCCGGTTTGCAGCGCGCATAGCCATCGGCTGCGTAGGCGGCGTTCAGTTCGTTGGCGCAGCCTACCCAGGTGATTTGCGGATGAGCGAGGACGTGATCGAGAAATTGCAGGTTGTAATCCCCCGGCACGCCGAAGAAATGACGGATGCCGATTTGGGCCAGACGATCGAGCAGATAATCGGCCACCGTATAGGTCTGAGTCATGATCATCACCTGTCTGCAACTGGAGCGATTATCTTAAGTATCGAAGATGCCGTTCGAATTTCGAACAATCCCCCCTGCGTCGAACGGCAACCTGGCGTTACATGCCGGCGCCGTGATCCCTCCCGCGGCAGCGCGAGGTGAAAACGTATACACTCAAAGCACTTCACCTCTCGCCGACAAGGATAACTATGTCTTACCCAGCCTCCCCCTCGCGTTATCAAGATATGGAATACCGGCGCTGCGGCCGCAGCGGGCTGAAGCTGCCCGCCGTCTCACTCGGGCTGTGGCACAACTTCGGCGACGCCACGCTGTACGACAACGCCCGCGGCCTGATCCGCTGCGCCTTCGATCGCGGCATTACCCATTTCGATCTGGCCAATAACTACGGCCCGCCGCCCGGCGCCGCCGAGGAGAACTTTGGCCGCATTCTCAACGCCGATCTACGGGCCTGGCGCGATGAGCTGATCGTCTCATCCAAAGCCGGTTACACCATGTGGCCCGGCCCCTACGGCGATTGGGGCTCGAAAAAGTACCTGGTCGCCAGCCTCGATCAGAGCCTGAAGCGCATGGGGTTGGAGTATGTGGATATCTTTTATCATCATCGGCCGGATCCGGACACGCCGCTGGAAGAAACCATGGCGGCGCTGGATCTGCTGGTGCGCCAGGGCAAAGCGCTGTATGTCGGTTTGTCCAACTACCCGGCCGAGCGCGCGCGACAGGCGTTCGACATTCTGCAGCGGCTCGGCACGCCGTGCGTGATCCACCAGCCGAAGTATTCGATGTTGGAACGCGGGCCGGAGACGGCGTTGCTGGATACGCTGGAGGAACATGGCGTCGGATCTATCGCCTTCTCGCCGCTGGCGGGCGGACTGCTGACCGATCGCTACCTGCACGGCATACCGCAAGATTCTCGCGCCGCCAGCGGCAGCCGCTTCCTGCAGCCGGAGCAGCTGACCGCCGAGCGACTGGACAAGGTGCGCCGCCTCGATGCGCTGGCGCGGCAACGCGGGCAAAAGCTGTCGCAGATGGCGCTGGCCTGGGTGCTGCGCGGCGATCGCGTTACCTCAGTGCTGATCGGCGCCAGCAAGAATGCGCAGATAGAAGACGCGGTGGGCATGCTGGCCAATCGTCACTTTAGTGAAGAAGAGCTCGCGCAGATCGAGACAATCTTATTGTAATCGTTTACAAATTCCGCCGTTCAATCGAGCGGCGCTACCCCAGAAAAATCTCAAATCTTAACCTCCTGCATCATTTTCAGAGTGGCTCTCAGATTCAACCCTATGCGCCGGCGCTATGATGCCGATATTGCAGCAAAAATAACGATAAGGCCGCTTTTAAACTGATGAACGCGCTTCATAAAGTGACAAACGGCCAGGCCGCGCAAGCGGGAAGGAGAAGCTATGTTTAAACCTCTGCTCTTGGCCGCCATTTTGGCGGCGACGGTACTGCCCGCCGCACAGCAGGCGCATGCCGAAGGGATCAGCATCGATCTGATGCCGGGCGTTTCATTGCGCATCGGCGATCAGGATAACCGCGGCCGCTATTGGGATGGTTACGATTGGCGGGATCGCGACTGGTGGCAAGGCCATCAGGGGCGTTATCTCGGCGACCGCAGCCGTCGCGGTTACTACTGGGACGGCTATCGCTGGCGCGATGGCGACTACTGGCGTAAACACTATTACTACCATGAAGGACGCTATCGTAAATACGACAAACACTACGATAAGCACCACTGGAAGAAAGAGAAAAAGCACCACCACGATCATGACCGCGATCGCTGGCGCCGCCACGGCGATGACGACCGCGATTAACGACGACGGGCCGGCGCAACGCCGGCCCGCACTGTTTTTGCTTACAGCACGCTGCCGATCAGCAGGTAGCCGTTCAATCCCACCACCACCAGCACGATCAGCTTGCCCAGGTTTTGCACCAGCGGGCCGTTGACCATTTCCCCCATCAGCGCCCGATTGCCGGTGAAAGCCAGCAGCGGCACCAACGCCAGCGCAATGCCGAAGCTGAGCAGCACCTGACTCAGCACCAGAATGCGCGTCGCATCCATCCCCAACATGATGACGATAAACGACGGCAGCATGGTCACCGCGCGCCGCAGCCACAGCGGAATATGGAAACGCACGAACCCCTGCATCACCACCTGCCCCGCCAACGTGCCGACCACAGTAGAAGAGAGGCCGGCCGCCACCAGACTCAGGCCGAACACGGTGGCGGCGGCGTGCCCGAGCAGCGGTTGCAGCGTCAGGTAAGCCACGTCGAGATCGGCGATGCCGCTGTGGCCGCTGAAATGAAACGCGGCGGCGGCGGTGGCCATCATCGCCAGATTGACGAAACCGGCGATGGTCATGGCCACGGCGACGTCGACTTTGGTAGCGGCATAGCGTTCCGCCTTGTCGTGCTCGCCGCCGATTTGGGTGAGCGACGAATGCAGATAGATCACGTGCGGCATGATGGTGGCGCCCAATACCCCGGCAGCCAGGAATACCGCATCGCCGTTAGGCAAATCGGGCAGCGCCATGCCCTTCAGCAACGGCGCCAACTGCGGCTGGGAGAACGCCAGCTCGACGATGTAGGCGGCTGCGACGAACAA
This sequence comes from Serratia sp. JKS296, assembly GCF_900215445.1. Classification (NCBI taxonomy): domain Bacteria; kingdom Pseudomonadati; phylum Pseudomonadota; class Gammaproteobacteria; order Enterobacterales; family Yersiniaceae; genus Serratia; species Serratia sp. JKS296. The sequence goes on along the minus strand of NZ_OCMX01000001.1, from coordinate 1,355,100 downwards.
CAACAGGCCGCCGATCACCAGCTCCAGCGGCTTTTGCCCGCGTTTTTGCAGCATCAGAATTAAAAAGGTGGCGATGCCGGTCAGCACTGCGCCCTGCAACAGAGAGACGCCGAGCAGCAGCTTGAAGCCGATCGCCGCGCCGATAAACTCGGCCAGATCGGTCGCCATGGCGATGATCTCCGCCTGTACCCAATAGGCCCACACCGCCGGCCGCGGAAAGCGATCGCGAATATGCTCGGCCAGATTTTTCCCGGTGGCGATGCCCAGCTTGGCGGACAACAGCTGGATCAGCATCGCCATCACGTTGGCCCAAACCACCACCCACAGCAGGCTGTAGCCGAATGAGGCGCCGGCCTGGATGTTGGTGGCGAAATTGCCGGGATCGATATAGCCGATAGCGGCGATGAAGGCGGGCCCCATGAGCGAGAGTTTGATTTTTCTGGCGGAGCGACCGGAGGTGGTTTCAACCACGCGACTGTTCAGCATATGTTGAACCCTTACTGAAATTACGTTTATCTCCACTCTATATAAATGATAATAATTATCAAGCGCATTTGGAGCGGTAAAACTTATCTCTGTAATAGCCAACATTAACGGTTTTATCGAAGGGTTCAGCGCGAAGCTTGCCGATTTCCGTGCTTTTGGGATGGGATTTTGGCTGCAATACCCCTGAAAGACAGGTTAGCACAAGAATACGAATTTCCTATTGCTGCTTTAACATCTTGATTTTTTATGCTTTTGCGCAACACTTTAGGAGAACTCCCACTATGATTTTCCATATTTGCAATAGAAGTCTCGTTTTTAAACGTAGCGTTACATAAAATGACAGCCGAAATTCAGCCTGCCTCAAATTTGGAGCAAACATGTCCCATATTGCGCACTTTGCGTTGGCGATAGTGGTGGTGGCGATCCTGGCCCTGTTGGTGTGCCGCGATCGTAAAAGCATCCGCATTCGCTATGTTATTCAACTACTGGTTATCGAAGTACTGCTGGCCTACTTTTTCCTGCATTCGGAAGCGGGTTTGGGCTTCGTAAAAGGATTTGCCGCGCTGTTTGACAAACTGCTCGGGTTTGCGGGACAAGGGACTGATTTCGTATTCGGCGGCATGGGCGACAAAGGCCTGGCGTTCTTCTTCCTGAAGGTGCTGTGCCCGATCGTCTTCATTTCGGCGCTGATCGGTATTCTGCAGTACATCAAGGTGCTGCCGTTCATCATCCGCATTATCGGTACCGTGCTGTCGAAAGTGAACGGCATGGGCAAGCTGGAGTCGTTCAACGCCGTCAGCTCGCTGATCCTGGGCCAATCCGAAAACTTCATCGCCTACAAGGATATCCTGGGCAAGATGTCGGAAAAGCGCATGTACACCATGGCGGCGACCGCGATGTCTACGGTGTCCATGTCCATCGTCGGCGCCTACATGACCATGCTGGACGCCAAGTTCGTGGTGGCGGCGCTGGTATTGAACATGTTCAGCACCTTTATCGTGCTGTCGCTGGTCAACCCGTACGACACCAATAAAGAAGAAGAGCTGCACCTCGGCAACCTGCACGAAGGCCAGAGCTTCTTTGAAATGCTGGGTGAATACATCCTGGCGGGCTTCAAAGTAGCGATTATCGTCGCCGCGATGCTGATTGGCTTCATCGCCCTGATCGCCGCGCTCAACGGTGTGTTCAGCGCCATTTTCGGCCTGAGCTTCCAGGAAATCCTCGGCTACTTCTTCTATCCATTCGCCTGGATCATGGGCATTCCTAAACACGAAGCCCTGCAGGTTGGCAGCATCATGGCGACCAAACTGGTTTCCAACGAATTCGTGGCCATGATGGAACTGCAGAAAGTCTCTGCCGAGCTGTCGCCGCGCAGCCTGGGGATCCTGTCGGTGTTCCTGGTGTCCTTCGCCAACTTCTCTTCCATCGGCATCGTGGCCGGTGCGATCAAGGGCCTGAACGAACACCAGGGCAACGTGGTGTCACGCTTTGGCCTGAAGCTGGTGTACGGCTCTACGCTGGTCAGCATCCTGTCCGCTTCCATCGCGGGTCTGGTGCTGGGCTAAGCCTCGAACCGGCCAGGATAACAAGGCGCCTGCGGGCGCCTTTTTTATTGGCTGGCCTTCGGCGACGGTGGAATAATGCAAAGCAAAAAGCCGACCCTAAGGTCGGCTTTTTAAATGGTGGTGGAGCTAGACGGGATCGAACCGTCGACCTCTTGCATGCCATGCAAGCGCTCTCCCAGCTGAGCTATAGCCCCACAAAAGTGGTACGCGTTGACCGGCGTTACGGTATTCCCCAACCTCTCTGAGAAGAAGGTTGGTGGAGCTAGACGGGATCGAACCGTCGACCTCTTGCATGCCATGCAAGCGCTCTCCCAGCTGAGCTATAGCCCCGTTCCACAATCACTTTGTGCTGTGAACGGGGCGCATAATATGAAACCCGCTCAAAGCTGTCAACGGCTAAATTGAATTACTGAATCAAGCGTTGAAAAAGCCGCCAAATCAGCATCTTTGGCGCCAAAAAATCATCACTTTGCGCAGAGTTCATCCATTTTGCGCGCTACATCTCAAAATGGCGAAAGACCCTGCATATCACGTTGATTTTTAATTAACGGAATGTTAGCGAAATGCGCTTGAGTCGGACTCCCGAGCGGCATAGACTGCCCGCGCCATAAACTTCATTACTATAAACCGAGTCCGTCATGTCTTTGCATTCACCAAAAGAAATCGCCGCCCTCGCCGTTCAGGCCGGGGTAAACAAAAGCCGCGCCCCGCTCGCTAATCTGCTGATTCTGGGCTTTCTCGCCGGCGCCTTTATCGCCACCGGCTTCCTGCTGGATATTCACGTCATCGGCACCCTGCCGGCCGAATGGGGCTCTTTCGGCGCGCTGTTGGGCGCAGCGGTCTTTCCTATCGGCCTGATCCTGACCATTCTGGCCGGCGGCGAACTGTTGACCGGCAACATGATGACCTTGCCGATGGCCTGGTTTGCCCGTGAAATTCCCGCTATCGCCGTGCTGCGCAACTGGTTTTGGGTCACCCTGGCCAACCTGGCCGGCAGCGTGGCCGTCGCCTACTTTTTCGGCCACCTACTGGGCCTGACCGAAGGCGCGTTTTTGCATAAGACGCTGGCGATCGCGCAGGCCAAAGTGGATGCGGACTTCCTGCACGCCTTCATCTCCGGCGTCGGCTGCAACTGGCTGGTGTGCCTGGCGGTGTGGTTAGCCTTCGCCAGCAAGGATGTGCCGGGCAAAGTGATCGGCATGTGGTTCCCGGTCATGGCTTTTGTCGCCATCGGCTTCCAGCACGTGGTGGCGAACATGTTCATCATCCCGGCGGCCATCTTTGCCGGCGGCATGGGCTGGGAGCAGTACCTGCCTAATTTCGTCGCGGTATTTCTCGGCAATGCGCTGGGCGGCGCCGGCTTTGTCGGGCTAATGTATTTCCTCGCCTACCGCCCGGGTTTACCGGCCGGCGAGCAAGCCTGACAGCAAGCAATAAAAAAAGCCCCGGGATTGCTCCACGGGGCTTTTTCATTTATGGCGTATCAACCTAATCAGGCTTGCGCTTCGCGCTCGGCGATGTAAGCCAGCGCCATGTCGATGCGCTGCAGCGAACGCTTCTGGCCGATCGCATGCACGGTCACGTCCATGCCCGGCGACTGGCCGGCGCCGGTCACCGCGACGCGCAGCGGCATGCCGACTTTACCCATGCCGACACCCAGCTCATCCGCCGTGCCCTGAATGGCGTCATGCACATTTTCCGGCGTCCAGACGGTGATGGCGGCCAGCTTGGCGCGCACCGCTTCCAGCGGCTGACGCGCGACCGGGCGCAGGTGCTTCTTGGCGGCGTCGGCGTCAAACTCGCTGAAATCTGCGTAGAAGTAACGGCAAGACTCCGCCATCTCTTTCAGCGTTTTGCAACGCTCGCCCAGCAGCTTGACGATGTCTTTCAGTTCCGGGCCGTTGCGGGTTTCAATGCCCAGTTGCTCAACGTGCCATGCCAGATGCACCGCCACTTCTTCCGCCGGCATATGGTTGATGTAATGGTGGTTCAGCCACTGCAGCTTCTCGGTGTTGAACGCGCTGGCGGATTTGTTGATCGCTTCCAGCGTGAAGAACTCTTTCATCTCATCGATGGAGAAGATCTCCTGATCGCCGTGGGACCAGCCCAGACGCACCAGGTAGTTCAGCAGCGCCTGCGGCAGATAGCCGTCGTCGCGATACTGCATGACGCCCACCGCGCCGTGGCGCTTGGACAGTTTTTTACCGTCGTCGCCGAGGATCATCGACACGTGCGCGTATTCCGGCACCGGCGCGCCCAGCGCTTTGAGAATGTTGATCTGGCGCGGGGTGTTGTTGATGTGGTCTTCACCGCGGATCACATGGGTGATTTCCATGTCCCAGTCATCGACGACGACGCAGAAGTTATAGGTTGGCGAACCGTCGGTGCGGCGGATGATCAGATCGTCCAGCTCCTGGTTGCTGAATTCGATCGGGCCGCGAATTTTGTCGTCGAAGATCACCGAGCCTTCCTGCGGGTTACGGAAGCGCACCACGTGCGGCTCGTCGTCGGTGTGGCTGCACTGGCTGTCGCGGCAGTGGCCGTCGTAACGCGGCTTCTCGCCGTTTTCCATCTGCTTCTCGCGCAGCGCTTCCAGACGTTCCTTGGAGCAATAGCATTTATACGCCGTGCCCTGCTCCAGCATCTCGTCGATGACCGCGTTGTAGCGATCGAAACGCTTGGTCTGGAAATACGGGCCTTCATCCCAATCCAGGTTCAACCAGTTCATGCCATCCATAATTGCGTCGATCGCGTCCTGGGTAGAACGTTCCAGATCGGTATCTTCGATACGCAGAACGAACTCACCGCCCGCATGGCGGCTGAACAACCAGGAATAAAGTGCGGTACGCGCGCCGCCGACGTGAAGATAGCCGGTCGGACTCGGTGCAAAACGGGTTTTGATTTTCATTGGGTTCACTGCCTTATTACGCAACGCGTGTCGGCGGTTGCCGACGATTGCTCGGAATTGAAAAAAGAGTGGACGACATTGTATCACCACGCGCTAATTCCTCAACGCCGACACGATATTGCGCCAGTCGATTTAGCGCGTTTTGCGGCGAGTTTCGCATAGCATCGCGCAAAGAATCGGCGCCGCTGGCGATAATTATCGCGCCCTGCCTAAATTTGCGGCGAACGATTGAAATCATTTTAAAAAGCGTTGACTCACTTTGAACTATCCCTATAATGCGACTCCAACAAGACGGGGCGATTAGCTCAGTTGGTAGAGCATCTCCTTTACACGGAGGGGGTCGGCGGTTCGAGCCCGTCATCGCCCACCATCTTGTTGAGAAAAAATGAGAACGAATGAGGGTGATTAGCTCAGTTGGTAGAGCATCTCCTTTACACGGAGGGGGTCGGCGGTTCGAGCCCGTCATCACCCACCATCATTCGCTCGTTTAGCAGTGCCTGGAAGTCCTGAAGTGGGTGATTAGCTCAGTTGGTAGAGCATCTCCTTTACACGGAGGGGGTCGGCGGTTCGAGCCCGTCATCACCCACCACTTCTGCGGGTCGTTAGCTCAGTTGGTAGAGCAGTTGACTTTTAATCAATTGGTCGCAGGTTCGAATCCTGCACGACCCACCAATTCAGAAAAAAGCGCCTTTGGGCGCTTTTTTCATTTCTGTCTCACCCCCTTCCCCTTTCTTCTTACTCTTTCTTTATTCACCACGCGCTGAGATACGAATGGTTATCATTTTGCCGGCTTGAATGGTAAATTAGCGGGCATCCACCACGCAGCCAATCCGCCGCCGGATTGATACGCCTTAGTTCAAGGAAAGAAAGAGCCCGCTCATGACCCTATCCTTACGCCAGCTGTTCATTGCATTTATCGCCACTTCCAGCCTGTTGCTCAGCGGCTGCGGCCCGGACGACAAGAGCGACGAGCAGAAACCGTCCGCCCCCGCTGCCGACAGCAGTTGGCCGCGCACCATCGACAGCGCCAAAGGGAAGTTCACGCTGGAAAAACCGCCGCTGCGCATCGTGTCCACCAGCGTCACCATCACCGGTACGCTGCTGGCGATCGACGCCCCGGTGGTCGCCAGCGCCGCCACCAGCCCAAATCCCCTGGTGGCCGATAAACAAGGTTTCTTTACCCAATGGAGCGAGGTGGCCAAGCAGCGCCACGTCGAGCGGCTGTACCAGGTGGAGCCCAATGCCGAAGCCGTCGCCGCCGCCGCGCCGGATTTGATCGTCGTCGCCGCGACCGGCGGGGATTCGGCGTTGAAACTGTATGACCAGCTGTCCGCCATTGCGCCGACGCTGGTGCTCGATTATGGCGACAAAAGCTGGCAGCAGCTGGCCAGCGAGCTCGGCGAGATCACCGGTCATGAAGCCGGCGCCAAACAGGCGGAAGATCGTTTCGAACAGCGCGTGGAGCAAGTGAAGCAGGCGATCGCGCTGCCGCCGCAGCCCACCACTCCGCTGGTGTATGCCGACAACGGCCGCGAGGCCATGCTGTGGACGCCGGGTTCCGCCCAGGGCAAACTGCTGACCCAGCTCGGTTTCCAACTGGCCACCCCGCCGGAAAGCGCCAAAGGCAACACCAGCATGGGGAAACGCCATGACATCATCCAGATCTCCGGCGAAAAAATGGCCGAAGGCCTGAATGGCAAAACCCTGATCCTGTTCGCCACCAATGAGCGCAAAGTGCAAGAGGTGCTGACCAACCCGTTCCTCAAACATCTGGAGCCGGTGGAACAGCGGCACGTCTACGCCGTCGGCAACGATACCTTCCGCCTCGATTACTACAGCGCCACCAACATGCTGAACCAAATCGAACGGTTGTTCAAAAAGCCCTGAATCACGCCGTCGGCAGGCCAGCCCCCTGCCGACGCTTTCCGCAAGCGGGGCAAGCATTCACATTCAATCAATTGAAATATCAATAGTTATTAACATCATCATTGCACCTGCGCCGCCAACCGGCGGGTGCATGCGGGCGTAAACTCGTGCTACTATAAGCACCCGCATGAACGCAAATAACAATGAGAATAAAAATCATACAGGAGTTACCGGTGTGAACGTACCCACTCCGACTGAGCGGACGCTTTCGTCCGCACCGCACGCAGCTTACGCCAGTGGCTTCAAACGCATCGCCGGGTTCGGTATCGGTTTGGCGCTGTTGCTGCTGTGCATCATGGCCAGCCTGATGCTGGGTTCCAAAGCCATCCCCTTCCATACCGTCTGGCTCAGCCTGCAGGGCGCCGCGAGCGGTTCCGACAGCACCATCATTCTCAATGCCCGGGTACCCCGTACGCTGGCGGGCATCCTGGCCGGCATGGCGCTCGGCGCCGCCGGCGCGCTGATTCAGGCGCTGACGCGCAACCCGCTGGCCGATCCCGGCGTGCTCGGCATCAACGCCGGCGCCAGCTTCGCCGTAGTCATCGGCATCATGTTTTTCGGCGCCGCCACCACCGAAAGCTATATGGCCTACGCCTTTGTCGGCGCGGCCCTCACCACCCTGCTGGTCTACCTGATCGGCACGCTGGCGGGCGGGCGCATCAACCCGGTGCGGCTGACGCTGGCCGGCGTGGCGATCGGCGCGGTGCTGCTCGGCATCACCACCGGGCTGTCGCTGATCGATCCGCAAACCTTTGACCAACTGCGCTTCTGGCAGGCCGGCACGCTGGATATCCGCACGCTGTCCACGCTGCCGGTCACCGCCCCCGCCATTTTGCTCGGCTGCCTGCTGACGCTGCTCATCGCCCGGCCGCTGAATACCATCGGCATGGGGGAAGATTTGGCTATCGCGCTCGGCGCGCGCGTGGTGCTGACTCAGATCGTCGCGGTGATCGCCATCACGCTGCTGTGCGGCGCGGCGACCGCCACCGTCGGTCCGATCAGTTTCATCGGCCTGATGGTGCCGCATATCGCCCGTTGGTGGGTCGGCCCCGACCAACGCTGGATCCTGCCCTATTCCATGCTGCTGGCGCCGATTTTACTGCTGTGCGCCGACGTGGTCGGCCGCTTGCTGGCGGCCGGTGAACTGCGGGTTTCCATCGTCGCCGCCTTTATCGGCGCGCCGGTACTGATCTGGCTGGTGCGCCGCAAGAAAACGCTGGGGGGCTTGTGATGAGTCTGCCGCACACGCTGCATATCGGCCGTCCGGACGGCGTCATCAACTGGCGCGTGCCGCTGCGCCTGCTGTTGGTCAACCTTTCGCTGCTGGCGTTATGCCTGGCGATGGCGGTTGCCGCGCTGTGCTACGGCACGCTGCACCTCTCGCTGGAGCAAGTCTTTGCCGCGCTCAGCGGCGAGGCGCCGAAAAATCTGGTGACCGTGGTCACCCAATGGCGCTTGCCCCGCATCGCCATGGCGCTGTTGTTAGGCGCCGCGCTCGGCATGAGCGGCGCCATTTTCCAGTCGATTATCCGCAACCCGCTCGGCAGCCCGGACGTGATCGGCTTTAACATGGGGGCCTACACCGGCGCGCTGATCGCCATCACCCTGTTCAACGGCGGCTACTATTACATCGCCGGCGGCGCGCTGGCCGGCGGCATTCTCTCGGCGCTGGCCATCTATCTGCTGGCTTGGCGGCAAGGCATCGCCGGTTTCCGGTTGATCATCGTCGGCATCGCCATCAGCGCAGTGCTGGTTTCCACCAACACTTGGCTGATCATCACCGCTTCGCTTGAGCGCGCCATGGACGCCGCCATGTGGCAGGCCGGTTCGCTCAACGGCATGACCTGGCAAAAAGCCCAGCCCGCCACGGCGTTCATCGTGCTGGCGGCCGCGGCCGCGCTGCTGATGGGCAAACGGCTGCAGCTGCTGGAAATGGGCGACGACACGGCGCGCGCGCTGGGCGTGAACGCCGAAGGCAGCCGGCTGTGGCTGATGCTGTTTGGCGTTACCCTCACCGCCGCCGTCACCGCCACCGCCGGGCCGATTTCCTTTATCGCGCTGGCGGCGCCGCAGATCGCCCGTCGCCTGGCTGGACAATCCTCGGTCACCCTGACCTCCTCGGCGCTGATGGGCGCGGCGTTGCTGCTCGGCGCCGACGTGGTGTCCCAACATCTTTTCGCGCCGATCCAACTGCCGGTCGGGGTCGTGACCGTCTGCATCGGCGGCCTGTACCTGATTTGGCTGCTCATCCGAGAGGCCCGCAGATAATGAAGAGTGATAATGCCATGAGCCACCGCCTGCACGCCTCACACCTGAAGCTGGGCTACGACAATAAAATCATCGCTGACGATCTGAGCGTGGCGATCCCCGACGGCGCCTTCACGGTGATCGTCGGGCCGAACGCCTGCGGCAAATCGACGCTGTTGCGCGCCCTGTGCCGCCTGCTGAAACCCAGCGCCGGCGAGGTGATGCTGGACGGCAAGAACATCAGCAGCTTCGCCACCAAGGCGCTGGCGCGCGAGCTTGGCCTGCTGCCGCAAACTTCAATCGCGCCGGACAGCATCACCGTGGCGGATCTGGTGTCGCGCGGCCGCTATCCGCATCAGAGCCTGCTGAAACAGTGGACGCAGGCCGACAAACAGGCGGTGGAAGCCGCCATGGCGGCCACCAACGTCAGCCAATTGGCGGACCGCAGCGTCGACGAACTGTCCGGCGGGCAGCGTCAGCGCGTCTGGGTGGCGATGGCGCTGGCGCAGCAAACCCCGCTGCTGCTGCTGGATGAGCCGACCACCTACCTCGACATCGCGCACCAGATTGAGCTGCTGGATCTGTTCCGCCAGCTTAACCGCGAGCGCGGTCAAACCATGATCGCGGTGCTGCACGATCTCAACCACGCCTGCCGCTATGCCGATCACATCATCGCCATGCGCGACGGCAAGATCGTGGCAGAGGGGAAACCGGCGGAGATCATCACCGCCGAACTGGTGGAGCGAGTGTTCGGCATGCCGTGCATGATCATCGACGATCCGCTGTCCCACACGCCGCTGGTGATCCCGCGCGGCCGCTACCACTGCGACACGCCGCAGGCATGAAAAAGGCCGGGTTACCCCGGCCTTTTGGTTACTTCTCCAGCGACACCTGTTTGAAGATGTGTTTGCCGAACGGGTCTATCTCGTAGCCTTTCACTTCCTTGCGCACCGGTTCGAAGATGGTCGAGTGCGCGATCATCAGCGCCGGCATCTGATCGTGCATCATCACCTGCGCCTGCTGGTACATCGCCACCCGTTTGGCGTGATCGTTCTCTTCACGCGCCTGCAGGATCAGCTGGTCGAACGGTTTATAGCACCATTTCGCCGAGTTGGAGCCGCCGAGCGAAGCGCAGGTGAACAGCGGGCCGAAAAAGTTGTCCGGATCGCCGTTGGCGGTGGTCCAGCCCATCAGCGCGGTCTGGTGCTCGCCGTTTTTAATCCGCTGTAAATACTCGCCCCACTCGAAGGTGACGATTTTGGCGCGCACGCCGATCTTGGCCCAGTCGGCCTGGATCATCTCCGCCATGCGCTTGGCGTTGGGGTTATAGGGCCGCTGCACCGGCATCGCCCACAGATCGATGTCGAAGCCCTGCCCCAGCCCGGCCTCCTGCAACAGCTGCTTCGCCCGCTCCGGCGAATACGGGTAGTCTTCAAGCTGCGCGTTGCTGCCCCATTGGGTCGGCGGTAGCAGGTTCTTGGCCGGCTGACCGGCACCGTGGAACACCGCGTCGATGATCGCCGGCTTGTTGACCGCCAGCGCCAACGCCTGGCGCACCTTAACGTTATCCAACGGTTTCTTCTGGGTGTTGAACGCCAGGAAACCGATATTCAAACCGGATTTTTCCATCACCTGAAGGTTGCCGTCCTGCCGCATGCGCGCCAGATCCGCCGGGTTGGGGAACGGCATCACCTGGCACTCGTTCTTTTGCAGCTTGGCGTAACGCACCGTCGCATCCGGCGTGATCGAAAACACCAGCCGGTCGATCTTCGGTTTGCCTTCCCAGTAACGATCGAACGCCTTGTAGAGGATTTTCGCATCCTTCTGGTACTGCACCAGCTGGAACGGCCCGGTGCCGATCGGATCGTTGTCCACCCGCTGCGGCGTGCCGGCCTTCAGCATCGCGTCGGCATATTCCGCCGATAATAGGGTGGCGAAGTACATGCCCAGATCGGCGACGAACGGCGCCTCGGCGCGGGAGAGCTCAAAGCGCACGGTGTGGTCATCCACCTTGACGATCCGGTCAATCAGCGTGCCGAACTCCATCGACTCGAAGTTGGTGTAGGCGCCGTTGGAGACCTTGTGATACGGGTTGTTGGCGTCCTTCTGGCGCATAAACGAGAAGATGACGTCATCGGCGTTGAAATCGCGGGTGGGCGTAAAATATTTATTGCTCTGGAATGCCACGCCCTTGCGCAGATGGAAGGTATAGCGCTTGCCGTCTTCGCTCACCTCCCAGCTTTCCGCCAGGCTGGGTTGCAGCTCGACGGTGCCGGGTTTGAAATCCACCAGCCGGTTGTAGATCGCCGCCGAACTGGCGTCTACCGTGGTGCCGGAGGTGAACAGCTGCGGGTTGAAGCCTTCCGGTGAACCTTCGGAACAGTAGACCAGCGTATTGGCTCGCGCGCCGCCGGCAATCGCCAACGCCAGCAGCCCGATCGTTATTGCTTTTCTTTTCATTGCGCTATCCCCAGTGGTGAAAAAACAGCCCAACGGATAGCAATAAATCATGCAGTTAGCGATGTAAAGGACAAATTCCGCGCATAAAAACGGGCAGGCGCGCAAGCGGCCTGCCCCGGTGAAACAGCGCGATGATGAAATTAAATCATCTGGCTGAAGTTCATCTGCGCCATCAGCTTATAGTTGTCGGCGTAGTCGACCGGAATGGCCACCACCACCGGTCCCTGGATCGCCATCGCCTTGCGCAGCATCGGCCGCAGGTCGTCCACCGACTGCACGGCGAAACCGACCGCGCCGCAGGATTCCGCATAGGCCTTGAAGTCAATCGGCCCAAACTCCACGCCGGATTTGCGCTGGTATTTGTTCACTTCCTGCATCTCCACCATGTTGTAGGCGTTATCGACCCAGATCACGTGCACGATGTTATTTTTCAACCGCACCGCGGTCTCCAGCTCCATGCTCGACTGCATGAAGCCGCCATCGCCGGAGATCGACACCACCTTATCGCCGGGGCGCACCAGCGCCGCGCCGATGGCCCACGGCAGCGCCACCCCCATGGTTTGCTGGCCGTTGGAGATCAACAGCTGGCGGGCGCGGAAGCTGTAAAGGTAACGGGCGATCCAGATGTGGAAGCTGCCCATGTCCACGCACAGCGTCACGTCGTCGCTGACGATGTCCTGCAGCTCCTTGACGATGCGCAGCGGATGGATCGGCATGCCGCCGCGGCGCGCGGCGCGTTCCGCCAGTTCTGTGCGCTGACGGCCGAGATCGGAGAGGATCAGCTCCACCTCCGGCGGCACGCAGACCGCCTCATTGAACGCTTCGGTCATCATGTTCAACGTGGCGCTGATGTTGCCCACCAGTTCGACATCCGGCCGATAGCAGGTGTCGATATCCGCCGGCAGCACGTCGATGTGCACCAGCTTCAGCCGCCCGTGGCTGTTCCACATGCAGGGATCGTATTCGATCGGATCATAGCCGACGCTCACCACCAGATCGGCCTTCTGCAACAGCTGATCGGCCGGCTGGTTGTTGAACAGGCCGACGCGGCCGGCGAAACGGGCGAAGTGGTTGACGTCGATCACCCCCGCCGCCTGATAGGTGCCGACCACCGGCATATGGGTGCGGTACAGCAGATGGCGCACCGCCTCGCTGTTCTCCGGCCGGCTGGCCTGCAAACCGAGCAGCAATACCGGGCATTTGGCCTGGCGAATCAGCTTCACCGCCGCCTGGATGTCGTCCGCCGCCGCGGCCCCCATGCGCGGCAAGCGGCAGCCGGCCAGCACCGGCGCGCTGACCGGTTCATTGACGATATCCATCGGCAGGCTGACGAATGATGCTCCCGGCCGGCCAAACTCGGCGCGGCGGAAGGCGTTGGCGATCACCTCGGAAATCGCCGAACCGGCATGCACTTCGGCGCAATACTTGGTCACTGGCCGGAACATGCTGACGGTATCCATGCTCTGGTGCGTCTGCTTCAGGCTGTCGGCGCGCTTCACCGCCCCGCCAAAGGCCACTACCGCGTCCCCCTCCGAGGTGGCGGTGGCCAGCCCGGTGATCAGGTTGGAGCTGCCCGGCCCGGAGGTGACCAGCGCCACCCCGGCCTTGCCGGTCAGGCGGCCGACCGCCGCCGCCATAAAGGCCGCGTTGGCCTCATGCCGCACCACCACCGTGTCGATCGATGGCGCATCCTCCAGCGAGTCGAACACCCGATCGATCTTGGCGCCCGGAATGCCGAAAACGTGTTTGACGCCCTGCGCTTCCAGGTTTTTCACCACCAAATCGGCGCCGCATTGCCAGTCATTGCCTGTTTTTTCCTGTGCCATGGTTCCACCTCCTAAGAAAACGATCGCCGGGGTTAGCCCTCGGCGGAACGAATCGCGCGATCCAAATCCTCTGGGCAGAGGTTAGCGCGCAAGAAATCCGCATCATGCGGCAACTGAAGATTGAGACGGGTGATGACGCCGAACTGCAGGCGGCCATGATCGAGCTGGTAGTCCAGCACGTGGCCGCCGCCGCTGCGGTCGTCGGTAACGAAGTGTTCGTGATAGCCGGCCACGCCGATGCCCTGCATGTAATCCGGCGAGCGGAAACCGACCAGCGTGCCGCGCCGTTGATGAAACGAGAAGGTCGGCTGCTCTTCTATCGCTTCCAACATCGGGCGGTAGGGCCGCTCCTGGCGCGGCACGGTGCGGGTTTCCACGTGACTGAACTCACCGTCGACCCGTACCGCGCAGAACAGGTTCGGCGAGGCGACCTGTTCGTCGATGCACTGATGCAGTTGCGCCTTGGTAATCGGCCGGTCGAACTGTTGGCTGATGCTGGGCTGGAAAAAGGTGACGACGGCGAAAGGAGTTTTCTGTTGCAAACCGGCTGGGCGGGCGCTGCCGTCGGCGCGCAGCTGGTGTATTTCCTGGTCGAAAGCGATCAGTTCGCCGTCCAGGTGATTGAAGGTGCCGAGGCCGAAATCGCCGTGTTTGAGCAACTCGGCAATGGTGGTTTCACCCTCGTAGACCCCGTCGATGAGCGCGCTCATCAGCGAGATTTGATAGATTTCGCCCTCCCCGGCGTTGATCGACTGCCTGGCAAAACCCTGCGCCAAATGGCGCGCACAGGAACACCCGTGTTTTTCGTTCATGACTCACTCCTCCACCAGCGCGGGATCGCGATTCCGCGCGTTCAAAAGACCCACCGACGGCGGGCCAAGATGCCCCCTAAGGCGCGTTCATCAGTTGGAACGATTCAGCCTGAGGCGACAAAAAAACCGGCACGGCTGGCCGGCCGATATCCAGAACCCACGGCATGATGTGTGAAAGTAAAGGCTCACTAATCATTAATGCTGAGTCGGATATCAAATTGAACGGTTAATCTGGTGTTGGAGCGACAATCAACTCCGCAGGCGGCTCATGCAGCCTGGGAAAAACATCTGTTATTTAGTGCTAAGCGCCGCGAGGTTTATGCGTTTTTTCTCTATACGGCCGGGATGCGGCGGCGTTGAAGCCCGCCGTCAACCCGCAGCCAGAGTAGCCGCAGCGCCGCCGACAGAGAAGCGGGTATTCATAAGAAACGCTTTTGCATATAATGCAAAAATGAATGACGCCCGTTATGTTGAACATCTGCCGATCTTTCTCGACGTGGCCCGCCTGGGCAGCTTTTCCGCCGCCGCTCGCCGGCTGGGCATGGTGCCCTCCTCGCTGGTGCGCCATATCGACGCATTGGAAAGCGCGCTCGGCGCCGCGCTGTTCGTCCGCTCCACCCGTGGGCTGCTGCTGACCGACGCCGGCGAGCTGCTGCTGACGCGCGCCGCCGCGCTGATGGCGGACATTACCGGTATTCACGCCGAGCTGAGCGTGTTAAACGAAACGCCGCAGGGCACGCTGCGCATCAGCTGCCTGCCGACCTTCGGCAAAACCTATGTGCTGCCGCTGCTGCCGACGCTGGCGGAACGCCATCCGCAGCTGTCTGTCGATCTCGATCTGACCGAACGCCAGACCGATCCGACCCAGGAACGGCTGGACGCCGCCCTCCGCATCGGCGAACAGAAGGACAGCGCGCTGTACGCCAGCCGTATCGCCACGCAACGCTGGGTGATGTGCGCCAGCCCCGCCTACGTCGCCCGCTATGGCCTGCCGAGCGATCTGGAAGCGTTGCCGCAGCATCGGCTGATCGCCCGCTACCACAAACAGCAGCCGGCCTGCTGGGCGCAGATCCTCGACGCGGCGCTGATGAGCCGCTGCACCATGGCGCTGCGCTGCGACGACTTCACCGCGCAGCGCCAGGCGGCGCTGCTCGGCCTCGGCATCGCCTTCCTGCCCAACTGGGTGGTGGGGCCGGACGTGCAGAATGGGCAACTGGTTCAGATGCTCGAAGATCCGCGCCATGAGCAGCAAGGCATCTATCTGCTGCGCCCGATGGCGAAGGTGTCCGCCCGGCTGGCGGCCTTCACCGCCCTGCTGCAGCAAACCCTCGGTCAGCCGCCCAGTTGGGGGTAAAGCGGTGTCACCCGGTTGTGCAGCGCCGGATTGTCGCTCTCGTCCTTCAGCTCGATGCCGCTCAGCCGCCGCTGGAACGCCTGCTCCAGCAGCCAGGCCAGACGGAACGCCGCCTGCGGGTAATCCAGCCCCTCCGGCCGCACGTTGGAGATGCAGTTACGCTCGGCGTCCGTTCTGCGCGCATTCGGCTCCCAGGTTAAATAAATGCCCAGGCTGTCCGGCGACGACAGCCCCGGCCGTTCGCCGATCAGCACCGCCACCGCCCGGGCCTGCAGGCATTCGCCGATCTCATCCCCCAGCGCCACCCGCGCCTGATGCGCCAGCACCACCGGCGTCACGCTCAATCCCAGCGTATCGAGATAAGGTCGCAGCGCCTGCAGCAGCGGCAGCGCCTGACGGTGCACCGCCTTGGAGGAGAGGCCGTCCGCCACCACCAGCAGCAGATCGACACGGCGCGATGGTGAGCCGAGCAGCAGACTGCGGCTGTCCGGCGCCAATCGCCGCCCCAGATCCGGTCGGCGCAGGTAGGCGGCGCGGTCGGCGGCCTGGCTGTGCACCGCCAGCGTGGGCCAACCGGCCTCGTGCAAATCCGCCGCCAGCCGCTCGCTGTCGAAAGGCTGATGCACCGCGTCGCGCGCCTGGGCATGGGCCAGGCCGAAGCGCAGCAGCTCGTCGGTCGGCAGGCTGGCGCCGGTGCGCCCCAGCGCGATGCGCGCGTCGGTAAAAGCGCGCAGCGCGTCCCAACTGTTGACGTGAACCGATTTGCTCATGTCCGTTCTCCCTGCAGCGCCAGCAACAACGGGTGATTGGCGGCGGCGTCGCGCAGCCGCCCGCGTTCGTCGGTGATGTTCATCGCCGCCAGCCAGGCGGCGAACTCCGGCGCATGCTTCAGCCCCAGCAGCTCGCGGATATAGAGCGCGTCATGGAACGAGGTGCTTTGGTAGTTGAGCATGATGTCGTCCGCGCCCGGCACGCCGATCAGGAACGTCAACCCGGCGGCGGCCAACAGCGTCAGCAGTGTGTCCATGTCGTCCTGATCGGCTTCGGCATGGTTGGTGTAGCAGACGTCGCAGCCCAGCGGTAGGCCGAGCAGCTTGCCGCAGAAGTGGTCCTCCAGCCCGGCGCGAATAATTTGCTTGCCGTCATACAGGTATTCGGGGCCGATAAACCCCACCACGGTGTTGATCAGCAGCGGTGAGAAATGGCGCGCCACCGCATAGGCGCGCGCCTCGCAGGTCTGCTGATCGACGCCGTGATGCGCGTTGGCCGACAGGCAACTGCCCTGCCCGGTTTCGAAGTACATCACGTTATCGCCCAATGTGCCGCGCCTAAGGCTCAGCGCCGCCTGCTGCGCCTCCGCCAGCAGCGCCAGGCTGATGCCGAAACCACGGTTGGCCGTCTCGGTGCCGGCGATCGACTGAAACACCAGATCCACCGGCGCGCCGCGCTCCATCAGCCGCAGCGTGTTGGTCACATGGGTCAGCACGCAGGATTGGGTGGGAATGGCGAAGCGCTGGATCACCTCGTCCAGCATATAGTTGAGCTTTTCCAGCAGCGGCAGGCTGTCGCTGGCCGGGTTGATGCCGACCACCGCGTCGCCGCTGCCGTACAGCAGACCGTCCAGCATGCTGGCGGCGATGCCCTGCAGGCTGTCGGTCGGGTGATTGGGCTGCAGCCGCACGCTGAGGTGGCCCGGCAGACCGATCGTGTTGCGAAAGCGCGTCACCACTCGGCATTTCTTCGCCACCAGGATCAGATCCTGATTGCGCATGATCTTGCTTACCGCCGCCGCCATCTCCGGCGTAATGCCGGCGGCCACCTGCGCCAGCATGGCGCTGTCCGCCTGCTCGCTCAGCAGCCAGTCGCGAAAATCGCCGACCGTGAGGTGCGAGATGGGCTCAAAGGCGGCGGCGTCGTGGCTGTCGATGATCAGGCGCGTCACCTCGTCCTGTTCGTACGGCACCAGCGGCTGCTGCAGGAACGCCTTGAGCGGCACATCCGCCAGCGCGATGCGCGCCGCCATGCGCTCTTCGGCGCTTTGCGCCGCCACCTCCGCCAGATAATCGCCGGAACGCGCCGGCGAAGCCTTCGCCATCAGCTGGCGCAGATCGCCAAAGCGATAGCCGCGTTGGCCCACCGTTGCCTGATACATAGCCCCCTCCCTTGCCCCGAGTGACGAGATAACAACCCTGCACCAAGTGTAGTCAGTGGGAAAAGAAAATTATTTTGCACGCGATCGCCGCCATCACGCTTCTCTCCATTTCACCCGCCGCCGCTTCGGGTTACAGTAGCCGCGAAAACAGGAGGGGTGATGGATCCGCAACGGCAAATTATCGACTGGCTGCAACAAGATAGCGCGCGCATGGCCGCCCTGCGCACCGTGCGCCGGCTCGGCCTGAATGACTGGTGCCTCGGCGCCGGCTTTGTGCGCAACCTGGTGTGGGATCGGCGCCACGGCTATGTGGAGCCCACGCCGCTCAACGATATCGACGTGATCCACTTCGATGCGCAGCGGGCGGACGCCGAACGCGATCGCATGCTGGAGGTGCGGCTGCAACAGTGGCTGCCGCAGCCGTGGTCGGTCAAGAATCAGGCGCGGATGCACCTGCGCGGCGGCCGGGCGCCTTACCGCAACAGCGAAGAGGCCATCAGCTTCTGGACCGAAGTGGAAACGGCGATCGGCGCGCGCCTGAACGCCGACGACAGCATCACGCTGGTGGCCCCCTTCGGGCTCGCGGCGCTGTTCGACGACACCATTACCTTCAACGCGAAAAACGGCGATCGCGCGGCCTATGCCCAGCGCGTGGTCGACAAAGGCTGGCTGCAGCGTTGGCCGCGTCTGCGGCAGGTAAAGATTTAGCCGCCGCTGCCGATACCCTGAACAGCGAGATCCAGACTCAGGGAGAGCAACCATGTCGACCACCATCACCATGATCGTACCGATCAAGAATACCGTCCCCGGCGTCAGCAACGTCTTCAGCGCGCCGGGCCATCAGGGCGAATTGCTGATGGCCAAGCCGGTCAACAACCAGCCGCAAGGCGGCAAGATGGAGAAAAACGAACGCGCCAACGGCAATGACGAACCGGTTAATCTCAACGAAAGCCGCGCCTCGGCGCGCATCAAGGCGCTGAACCGGCAGATTCAGGCGCTGCAGCAAAAGCTGGTGGAACTGAAGGACTCCGACGCCGATCCTAAGGAAATCGAAAAGCAGAAACAGCTGATCGAAGCGCAGATCAAGATGTTGCAAGCCGAGATCGCGCGCATCCAGAAAGAAGAAATGGAAAAGCAGCAGCAGGAGCAAATGGAAAAAGCCGCGGCGCGAGCCGGCGACGGCGTAAACCGCCCAACGCCGCTCAACGCGGTGGACGTCTATATCTGAGTCAATATTCCGCGTTTTCCCGCCGGCGCTGTTGCAGCAGCGCCGCCTGCTGACGCGCCACCTGCCAGATGGCCTCCGCCGCCGGCGTCAGCGAGCGGTTCTTGCGCCGCACCAGCATCAGCGCGCGGTTAATTTCCGGCACCAGCCGCCGTACCCGAAGCCGCCCCCCTTCCGGCAGCGGCAGCGCCAACGCCGGGAAAATGCTGATGCCGATCCCCTCCGCCACCATCGGGAACAGCGTCGCCGGATGGCCGATTTCCTGCACCACCTGCGCTTCGACCCCCTGCTGCCTCAGCGCGCTGTCGATCAGCGGCCGGCTGCCCGACGCATAATCCTGCAGCACCAGACGGCAGCCGTTCAATGCCGACCAACGCACCGCCTGCTGCGCAGCAAACGGGTGATCGTCGCGGCACAGCAACAGGAACGGTTCATGCAGCACCGCTTCGCACTCCAGATCCACCGCTTGCACCGGATCGACCACGATGCCGAAATCCACCTCGGCGTTACGCACGCTGTGCAGCACCTGCTGCTGCGCCTGATCGCGCAGCATGATGCGGATCTCAGGGTATTGGCGCTCGCCGGCGGCGATGCACTGCGGCATCAGATGGGCGGAAATGGTCTGGCTCGTCGCCACCCGCACCGTGCCGCTGCGCTGTACGCCAAAGCTGCGCGCATCCAGCAAAGCAGCCTGCAGTTCGTCCAGCAACCGTTCAACCCGGTTGGCCAGCCGCAGGCCGGCGTCGGTCAACACCACTTCACGCGTGGTGCGATCCAGCAAACGCACGCCGACCTCCGCCTCCAGCTCTTTCACGCTGTGGCTGACCGCCGATTGCGTCAGGCCGATCGCCTCGCCGGCGCGGCTGAAGCTGCCGTGGCGGGCGACAACGACGAACACCCGCAGCTGTTTGAGTGAGTAATTCATGTGTTTTATTCATAGATGAATTAAATAAATCAATTTAATTATTGTATCCCCGCGCGGGAGAATAGCCCCATCGATTTTCTACCCGAGCGCATCGCCATGAGATTCCTGCCCGATCGTTTTACCCTGACGCTGATCGCCACCGTGCTGCTGGCGTCGTTCCTGCCGGCGCGCGGCGAGTTCGTCGGCTGGCTCAACGCCCTGACCATCGCCGCCATCGCCCTGCTGTTCTTCATGCACGGCGCCAAGCTGTCGCGCGAGGCCATCCTGACCGGCAGCAATAACTGGCGGCTGCATCTGTGGGTGATGTTCAGCACCTTCATCATTTTTCCGGCGCTGGGGATGCTGTTCGCCTGGTGGGCGCCGATCGACGTCAGCCCCGAGCTGTACGCCGGTTTCATCTATCTGTGCATCCTGCCCGCCACCGTGCAGTCAGCCATCGCCTTCACCTCGCTGGCGGGCGGCAACGTGGCGGCGGCGGTGTGCAGCGCCTCCGCCTCCAGCCTGCTGGGGATCTTCGTGTCGCCGCTGTTGGTCGGCCTGCTGATGAACGTGCATGGTGATACCGGCAGCCTGCGGCAGGTGGGCTCGATCGTGCTGCAGCTGCTGGTGCCGTTCGTCGCCGGCCACCTGCTGCGGCCGCTGATCGGCGGTTGGATCGAGCGCCATCGCCCGCTTATCGGCAAAACCGACCAGACCTCGATTCTGCTGGTGGTGTACGCCGCCTTCAGCGAGGCGGTGACGCACGGCATCTGGCATCAGGTAGGGATCGGTTCGCTGGCGTTTATCGTCGGCGGCAGCATCGTGCTGCTGGCGATCGTGCTGGTGGTGAACACTTACATGGCGCGCTGGCTGGGGTTCAGCAAAGCGGACGAAATCACCATCGTGTTCTGCGGATCGAAGAAGAGCCTGGCGAACGGCATTCCGATGGCCAATATCCTGTTCCCGGCGGCGACGGTGGGGATCATGGTGCTGCCGCTGATGGTGTTTCATCAGGTGCAGTTGATGACCTGCGCAGTGCTGGCCAAAAGGTATCAACGCAAGCAGCAAACGCAGCAGGCGGTGCCCAACGCGCAGGCGTCGCGCGGGTAAAAAAAGACGGGCCGAGGCCCGTCAGATCAGCTTTTCTTCAGCGGCTTGACCAGGTGGTCAAGCCCTTCGATTTTAATCGCCAGCGTCATCTCCATCAGCATGCCGAGCTTGCCTTTGGGGAATTCGCCCTTACGGGCGAACCACAGCAGGTACTCTTCGGGCAGGTCGATCAGCACCCGCCCTTGGTACTTGCCGAACGGCATCACGGTGTTGGCGATCTCCAGCAGGTTTTCCTTTTCCATCAGTCACCCAGCAGGCGGATCATTTCCGCTTCGTCGATCACGTCGATACCCAGCTCCTGCGCCTTCGCCAGCTTGGAGCCGGCCGCCTCGCCGGCGATCACCAGATCGGTTTTCTTCGACACGCTGCCGCTGACCTTGGCGCCCAGCGCCGTCAGGCGATCTTTGGCTTCGTCGCGCGACAGCTGGCTCAGCGAGCCGGTCAGCACCACGGTTTTTCCGGCGAACGGGCTGTCTATCTCTTCCGCTACCACCACCACCGGCGCCGGCCAGCGGATGCCGATCTCGGCGCCCACCAGCTCGTTGATCACCTGCTGATTGAGCGCTTCATCGAGGAAATTGCGGGTGTGTTTGGCCACCACTTCGCCGACGTCCGGCACTTCTTTCAGCGCCTCGATATCGGCGGCGAACAGCTTTTCCAGCGAACCGAAATGCGCAGCCAGGTTGGCGGCGGTCGCTTCACCGACCTCGCGAATGCCAAGCGCATACAGAAAACGGGCGAAGGTGGTCTGCTTGGATTTCTCCAACGCGTTGACCAGATTCTGCGCCGATTTCGGCCCCATGCGATCCAGACCGGTCAGAATGCCGGCGGACAGGCGGAACAGATCGGCCGGGTTCTTCACGTACTCCTTGTCCACCAGCTGCTCGATGATCTTGTCACCCATGCCCTCGACGTCCAGCGCGCGACGGGAAACGAAGTGCTTCAACGCCTCTTTGCGCTGCGCGCCGCAGATCAGCCCGCCGGTGCAGCGCGCCACGGCTTCGCCTTCCACGCGCTCAACGTCGGAGCCGCACACCGGACAGTGCAGCGGGAACACCACTTCGCGCGCATCCTGCGGCCGACGGTCTTCCAGCACCCCCACCACCTGCGGGATCACGTCGCCGGCGCGGCGCACGATCACCGTATCGCCGATGCGCAGCCCCAACCGCTCAATTTCATCGGCGTTGTGCAAGGTCGCATTGCTGACGGTCACCCCGGCCACCAGCACCGGCTCAAGGCGGGCCACCGGCGTAATCGCGCCGGTGCGGCCAACCTGAAACTCCACTTCGCGCACCACGGTGATCTGCTCCTGCGCCGGGAATTTGAACGCCGTCGCCCAGCGCGGCGCACGCGCCACGAAGCCCAGCGTTTCCTGCAGATCGATATCGTCAATCTTGATCACTACGCCGTCGATGTCGAAACCGAGCTGTGCGCGGTCCTGCTCGACCTGGCGATAGAACGCCAGCACTTCCTCGCTGCCGGTGCGGCGCTGGGCGCGATCGCTGACCGGCAGGCCCCAGGCCTTGAACTGCATCAGGCGCTCAAAGTGGCTGCGCGGCAGCTCGCCGCCTTCCAGCAGGCCGACGCCGTAGCAGAAGAAGGTCAGCGGGCGTTTGGCGGTAATGCGCGGATCGAGCTGGCGCAGCGAGCCGGCGGCGGCGTTGCGCGGGTTGGCGAATACCTTGCCGTCTTTGCGCCGCGCCTCTTCGTTCATCTGTTCAAAACCGGCCTGCGGCATGAACACTTCGCCGCGCACTTCCAGCCGGCGCGGGATATTGTCGCCGGTCAGGCGCAACGGGATGGCGCGAATGGTGCGCACGTTGGTAGTGATGTTCTCGCCGGTGGTGCCGTCGCCGCGCGTCGCCGCGCGCACCAGTTCGCCGTCTTCATACAGCAGGCTGACCGCCAGGCCATCCAGCTTCAGTTCGCAGCAGAAGGTCAGCGGATCGCTGCTTTTGAGCCTGTCCTGCACGCGCTTGTAAAACGCCAGGAAGCTTTCTTCGTCGAATACGTTGTCCAGCGACAGCATCGGCACTTCGTGACGCACCTGGTCGAACGCCGCCAGCGGCGCCGCGCCCACGCGCTGGGTCGGTGAATCGGCGGTGATCAGTTCCGGATGCGCGCTCTCCAGCTCGCGCAGTTCGCGCATCAGGCGGTCATATTCCGCATCCGGCACTTCCGGCGCATCCAGTACATGATACTGGTATTCATGATGGCGCAGTGTGGCTCGTAGTTGATTGATTTGTTGGATTATCGATTCCATGGCTCACCATCAAAGATAAAAAACCCCCGGCTAGCGGGGGCTTTGTTGTTACGGATGTTCAGTGCGCGCGGCAACCCGGTCAGGCGTTGTTTTCCAACACTTCACGGATACGCGCTTTGTAGGTTTCCAGCTTCTGCGGCGTCATCATGCGGCGCTCGTCGTCCAGCACCACGCCGCCCACGTCGTCGGCGATGCGCTGCGCCGACTGCAGCATCAGCTTGAAGTTCTGATTGGCGTCGCCGTAAGACGGCACCATCATGAACATCGACACGCCCGGCGTGGAGAAGTCGGACATCATGTCAGGATCGAACGACCCCGGCTTGACCATGTTCGCCAGGCTGAACAGCACCGGGCCGCTGCCGGCCGGGCTGATATGACGGTGGAAGATGCCCATCTCGCCAAACTGGAAGCCCGCTTGCAACACGCTCTGCAGCAGCACTTCGCCGCCGATCACGCCGCCCTGATGGGCCGCGACATGCAGCACCAGCACGGTCTCTTTCAGTTTAGCCTGAACTGGCGCAGCGGCCGGCTGTTGCGGCTGCGGTGCAGGTTCCGACGCAGGCTTGACTTCCGGCGCTGGCTGCACAGGGGCGGGTTCGGCGTGGAATGCCGGTTCCGCCGCCAGCGGCGCCTCATGTTCATGCGGCAGATCGTCAACGCGCGGCTCGCGGCGCGCGGCCGGTTGCGATTGCTGCGGCTCGGCCGGTTCTTCGTCCGGCGCGTAGTTGTTCAGCAGGATGTCATCATACTCCGGCCGCTGAGACAGCGGAGGCGGCGTCTGATGAGCGGCCGGCTGAACGGCGCGGGGCGCAGGCGCAGCCGCCGGAGCGGGCTTCGGCGCGGCCACGGGTTCTTCGCGTGCGGCATCGAAATGGCCGAATGACGGCTCGTCTTGCGGGTGAGCGGCGCGTACGCGCACCTCACCGACGCCTTCTTCGAGATCGTCGATCGGAGTTTGTTCACGTTCCTTTTGGGAACGTTTGGCTGGGCGATCGCGGAAGAGCGCTGACCGTTCTTTGCGACTGGTCCACAGACCGTGCAATAACAGCGCTATTATGGCGATCGCGCCAACAACGATTAATATCAGACGCAAATCCTGCATCATTGCTATCTCTGTTGTTCCAATACATTGCCACCGCGGCAAACATTCACTCTTTAACTCTATTTGCCCGCGCACACAAGTGCAAGTCCGTGCTGAACTTTATGCCAATAAAGATGATTATACTGCCTTTTTCTGCTGGTTTTTCAGCCAACCCTACCCTAGCCAGTGGAAAATCATCCCTATATGATAATGATGCCTGTTCAGACAACGAGATAACTTAAGATATGTCCTATACGCAGCCCCCTCCCCGATCGACCAGCGGCATTCACTATTTCGCCGAAGGCTGGCGCCTGATTTCACGCCCGGGGATTAAACGCTATGTGGTCCTGCCGTTGCTGGTCAACGTGCTGCTGATGGGTTCCGCTTTCTGGTGGCTGTTCAGCCGCCTCGGCGACTGGATCCCGGCGATGATGAGCCACGTTCCCGACTGGCTGCAATGGTTGAGCTACCTGCTGTGGCCGCTGGCGGTCATTTCGGTGCTGCTGGTGTTCAGCTATCTGTTCAGCACCATCACCAATCTGATCGCCGCGCCGTTCTGCGGTCTGCTGGCCGAACAGCTCGAAGGCAGCCTGACCGGCAAACCGCTGCCGGACACCGGTCTGCTCGGCATCGCCAAAGATCTGCCGCGCATCATGGCGCGCGAATGGCGCAAACTGATGTATTACCTGCCGCGCGCGCTGCTGCTGCTGGCGCTGTACTTCGTGCCCGGCATCGGCCAGACGGTGGCGCCGGTGCTGTGGTTCCTGTTCAGCGCCTGGATGCTGGCGATTCAGTATTGCGACTATCCGTTCGATAACCACAAGGTGAGCTTTGCCGACATGCGCCGCGCACTGCGCCAGCACAAAACCGACAACCTGCAGTTCGGCGCGCTGGTCAGCCTGTTTACCATGATCCCGATCCTCAACCTGGTGATCCTGCCGGTCGCCGTCTGCGGCGCCACCGCGATGTGGGTCGATCGCTACCGCTCGCAATTCGTCCGATAACCGCCGTTTTTTGCCGCCGACAGCGCGGAAATTGTCGACAGGGCGCGCATTTCGCGCCCTTATCATTGTGCTTAAAACTTATTTCCTAATAACATATAGATATACCAATTCTTTACTTCCCTGCCGGTACTGTTAGCGTATGCTTTCGATGTTCCCCACATTTTCATAGAGTTAAAGGACGGGCTATGAGCAAGATATATGAAGACAACTCATTAACAATCGGCCATACGCCGCTGGTTCGTCTGAACCGTATCGGCAACGGACGCATTCTGGCCAAGGTTGAATCACGCAACCCGAGCTTCAGCGTCAAATGCCGCATCGGTGCCAATATGATTTGGGATGCGGAACAACGCGGTGTGCTGACCGCCGGCAAGGAACTGGTGGAGCCGACCAGCGGCAACACCGGCATCGCGCTGGCCTTCGTCGCCGCCGCGCGCGGTTACAAGCTGACGCTGACCATGCCGGAAACCATGAGCATCGAACGCCGCAAGCTGCTCAAGGCGCTGGGCGCCAATCTGGTGCTGACCGAAGGGGCGAAAGGCATGAAAGGCGCCATCGCCAAAGCGGAGGAGATCGTCGCCACCGATCCAAACCGTTACCTGATCCTGCAACAGTTCAGCAACCCGGCCAACCCGGCCATCCATGAAAAAACCACCGGCCCGGAAATCTGGGAAGACACCGATGGGGAAGTCGATGTGTTCATCTCCGGCGTCGGCACCGGCGGCACATTGACCGGCGTCAGCCGCTACATCAAGAACACCAAAGGCAAGGCCATCACCACCGTGGCGGTCGAGCCGACCGACTCGCCGGTCATCAGCCAGGCACTGGCCGGTGAAGAGCTGAAACCGGGCCCGCACAAGATCCAGGGCATCGGCGCCGGCTTCATACCGGGCAACCTCGATCTTGACCTGGTGGATCGCGTCGAAAAAATCTCCAACGACGAAGCCATCAGCATGGCACGCCGCCTGATGGACGAAGAAGGCATCCTGGCAGGCATCTCCTCCGGCGCAGCGGTCGCAGCGGCGGTAAAACTGGCCGAAGAACCGGCGTTCGCCGACAAGACCATTGTGGTCATCCTGCCCTCTTCCGGCGAACGTTATCTCAGCACCGCGCTGTTCGCCGATCTGTTCACCGAGCAGGAATTGCAGCAGTAATTCCGCCACTGCACAAATCGCTAAAAAAGCACCCTGCGGGGTGCTTTTTTGTGGACTGGATCAAACTTTATAGCAGTCCAAGATTGCTTTTGCCCGTCGCCTTTAGTATTTAACGGTGCATTATTTCGATGCGCAAAATTAATCACTCTCCGAGCCTGGTCGAGGCTGAATCGATTTACTCATCTGTCGCCGACGCGGCGAATCGGGCATAATGGGGAGCGGATTGGAACGACGTCTAAAGCCGAGTTTTTTGATCTGAAGTGCCTAACGCGTCGTTTTCTGTTGCATCAACGTTCGCCCCTGTCCATAGTCAGGCGCTATAACCAGACAAGTTAAAGTCAGGCCCCTGGGCTAAACTTTAACTCCACAACATTAATCCAATAAGTTGGGGAAACATCAATGTTCCAGCAAGAAGTTACTATTACCGCTCCGAATGGTCTGCATACTCGCCCTGCCGCTCAGTTCGTTAAAGAAGCCAAAGGCTTCACGTCTGACATCACCGTGACCTCCAACGGCAAAAGCGCCAGCGCTAAAAGCCTGTTCAAACTGCAAACTCTGGGGCTGACTCAAGGGACCGTAGTGACCATCTCAGCTGAAGGTGAAGACGAGCAGAAAGCCGTTGAGCACTTGGTAAAACTGATGGCAGAGCTTGAGTAATCGGCCCGTCTTTTTAGTTAACACCAGTCAAGAGTAAGGTAGGGTTATGATTTCAGGCATTTTAGTATCACCGGGCATCGCTTTTGGTAAGGCTCTCTTGCTGAAAGAAGACGACATCGTCATCAACCGGAAGAAAATCTCTGCTGATCAAGTAGAGCAGGAAGTCTCGCGTTTTCTGGCTGGCCGCGCGAAAGCGTCCGAACAGCTGGAAGCGATCAAGACCAAAGCTGGCGAAACCTTCGGCGAAGAGAAGGAAGCTATCTTCGAAGGCCACATCATGTTGCTGGAAGACGAAGAGCTTGAGCAGGAAATCATAGCCCTAATCAAAGACGATCTGGCCTCCGCAGACGCCGCCGCCTACACCGTGATCGAAGGCCAGGCGAAAGCGTTGGAAGAGCTGGACGACGAATACCTGAAAGAACGCGCCGCCGACGTGCGCGACATCGGCAAACGCCTGCTGCAGAACATTCTGGGCATGCCGATCGTCGATCTGGGTTCCATTCAGGACGAAGTGATCCTGGTGGCCACCGATCTGACCCCGTCCGAGACCGCGCAGCTGAACCTGGACAAAGTGCTGGGCTTCATCACCGATCTCGGCGGCCGCACCTCCCACACCTCTATCATGGCGCGCTCCCTGGAGCTGCCGGCGATCGTCGGCACCAGCGACGTGACCAAGCAGGTGAAAAACGACGACTACCTGATTCTGGATGCGGTTAACAACAAAATTTACGTTAACCCGACCGCTGATGTGATCGATCAGCTGAAAGCCGCCCAGAACCAATACATCACCGAGAAAAACGATCTGGCCAAGCTGAAGGATCTGCCGGCGATTACGCTGGACGGCCATCAGGTTGAAGTCTGCGCCAACATCGGCACCGTGCGCGACGTCGCGGGTGCAGAGCGCAACGGCGCGGAAGGCGTCGGCCTGTATCGTACCGAATTCCTGTTCATGGATCGCGACTCGCTGCCGACCGAAGACGAGCAGTTCCAGGCTTATAAAGCCGTGGCAGAAGCCATGGGCTCGCAGGCTGTGATCGTCCGCACCATGGACATCGGCGGCGACAAAGACCTGCCGTACATGAACCTGCCGAAGGAAGAGAACCCGTTCCTCGGCTGGCGCGCCATCCGCATCGCGATGGACCGCCGTGAAATCCTGCACGCCCAGCTGCGCGCCATCCTGCGCGCCTCGGCGTTCGGCAAACTGCGCATCATGTTCCCGATGATCATCTCCGTGGAAGAAGTGCGCGATCTGAAAGGCGAAATCGAGACGCTGAAGGCGCAACTGCGCGAAGAAGGCAAGGCGTTTGACGAGAGCATCGAAGTGGGCGTGATGGTGGAAACACCGGCTGCGGCGGTCATCGCTCACCACCTGGCGAAAGAAGTCGACTTCTTTAGTATTGGGACAAACGATCTAACCCAGTATACTCTGGCGGTAGATCGCGGCAACGAGCTGATTTCTCATCTCTATAACCCGATGTCCCCATCAGTGCTTGGCCTGATCAAACAGGTTATTGATGCATCTCACGCGGAAGGCAAGTGGACCGGCATGTGCGGCGAACTGGCTGGCGATGAGCGTGCTACACTGTTGTTATTGGGCATGGGGCTGGATGAGTTCAGCATGAGTGCGATTTCAATCCCGCGCATCAAGAAAATTATTCGTAACACGAATTTCGAAGATGTGAAGGCGTTGGCAGCGCAGGCCTTGGCACAGCCAACGGCACAAGACCTGATGAATTGCGTCAATAAATTCATCGAAGAAAAAACGCTCTGCTAAACTTCCACGACACTGGAACGCCGCCCAATTTAATGCTTAGGAGAAGATCATGGGTTTGTTCGATAAACTGAAATCTCTGGTTTCTGATGACAAGAAAGACACGGGCACTATCGAGATCGTCGCTCCCCTTTCTGGCGAAATCGTCAATATCGAAGATGTGCCGGACGTAGTGTTCGCTGAAAAAATCGTTGGCGACGGTATCGCCATCAAACCGGCCGGCAACAAAATGGTTGCTCCGGTTGACGGCACCATCGGCAAGATTTTCGAAACCAACCATGCATTCTCTATCGAATCCGACAGCGGCATTGAGCTGTTCGTCCACTTCGGCATCGATACCGTAGAACTGAAAGGCGAAGGCTTCAAACGCATCGCCGAAGAAGGCCAGCGCGTCAAGAAAGGCGACGTCGTTATCGAGTTCAACCTGCCACTGCTGGAAGAGAAAGCCAAGTCTACCCTGACGCCGGTCGTTATCTCCAACATGGACGAGATCAAAGAGCTGATCAAACTGTCGGGCAGCGTGACCGTTGGCGAAACCCCGATCATCCGCATCAAGAAGTAATCGCGGATGAGCAAGAAAAACGGCGCCCTCGGCGCCGTTTTTTTTTATCCCCTTCGTCTTTCGAACCGCAGCGTTGTTGGCCGCACGTGCTCACCCCGGTCACTTACCGGAGTAAGCTCCCGGAGATTCCCCCGCTTGCCGCCTAGCTGCAATTCGAAATCCTTTGGGTATGCCGCGGATAATAGGCGTTATCGGCGCAGGCAGTTTGAACATGGACAGCGCGCAACCTTCGAAGCGTACACGCAGTACGTGACGAAGGCGTGCACTGCCCTAGTTCAAAATGGCAAGTAAGATAGTCTATTATTGCCAGCGCGGGATACGCAGGGTAATGACCAGCCCCTCTTTGTCGCCGTTGCGCGCCTCAACCTGGCCACCGTGCGCCAACACCACCTTGCGGGTAATCGCCAGCCCCAGGCCGTAGCCCTTGCCCGACTGCGCCGACTTCACGCGCACGAACGGATCGAAGATGCTCGACAGCTTCGCCTCTTCGACCCCCGGCCCCTGATCGCTGACGGCGATCTGGAACTGGTTATCGACGCGCGACAGCGCCACCGTCACCCGCTGCCCGTGGATGGAAAAGCGCAGCGCATTGCGCACGATGTTGTCCACCGCTCGCCGCATCAGCTCCGCATTGCCCTTGACGGTATACTCCACGTCCGATTCGGCCTGCAGCACGATATCCACGCCGGGCACCTGCGCCTCGTAGCGCGCATCGCTCACCACCGCATCCACCAGGCCGTACAGATCGAAAT
Organism: Serratia sp. JKS296; assembly: GCF_900215445.1. Lineage (NCBI taxonomy): Bacteria > Pseudomonadati > Pseudomonadota > Gammaproteobacteria > Enterobacterales > Yersiniaceae > Serratia > Serratia sp. JKS296. The sequence goes on along the minus strand of NZ_OCMX01000001.1, from coordinate 1,324,881 downwards.
ACTCTTCGTCCGGCAGGCTGCTGTGTTCGGTACGCGACAGCGCCAGCAGCTCGCCGATCATTTTGTCCAGCCGCCCCGACTCATGTTCGATGCGCTTGAGCGAGGTTTCGACGTTGCCGGCATTCTGTCGCGCCAGTCCGATCGCCAGCTGCAGGCGCGCCAACGGTGAACGCAGCTCGTGCGAGACGTCGTGCAACAGCTGCTCGCGGGCGCTGACCAACAGCTCCAGGCGTTCGGCCATAGTGTCGAAATCGCGCGCCACGTCGGACAGCTCGTCATGGCGGCGCCGCATCGTCGGAAACAGCCGCACCGAGAGATCGCCCTGCGCCACCCGATCCAGGCCGCCGCGCAGCTGACGCATCGGCCGGGTCAGGTTCCAGGCCAGCACGGCGCTGAACAGCAAACCGCCCAGCCCGCCGACCCACAGCATCGGCGCAGGAATGTTGAAGAAGTGGGAACGCCGCTCCGGCCGATACTCTTCCCGCAGCCCGCGCACGTCATAGCTCAGCCAGTAACCCTGCCCTTCCCCGGTCTGCACCCAGGCGGAAATCGCTTTCGGCATCCGCCGCCCTTCAAACACCGGTTCTTCCGGCGCAGGCGGCGGTTGGGTCATTGGCGTCACCGACAGCAGACGCCGATCGTCCTCGGGCCAGTCGCGCATCAAGGCTTCCAGCGCCGGCATGCCGCCGCGGCGCAACTGAGTGGCGGCCGAGGTCAGCTGCAGGCCGATGACCCGCCGCGCCATGACGTTCTCCGGCGGCACATAGCGATCGCCATAGAGAGAAAACGCCACCCACAGCGCCTGCGTCATGATGAGAAAGGTCAGCCAAAAGCCGAGTAAAATTTTCCAGAACAGTCTTCCGCGCATGTCAGGTTACCGAATGCGATAGCCGATGCTGCGCACCGTCTCGATGCTGAGCTTACTGCCGGCCAGCGCGCTCAGCTTCTGGCGGATATTGCTGATATGCACGTCCACGCTGCGATCATAGGCCTCGCGCGGGCGCCCCAGCCCCTTCTCGGACAGTTCGTCCTTCGATACCACACGATCCGGCGCGCGCAGCAACAGCTCCAACAGATTGAATTCCGAAGCGGTCAGATCAAACGCCTTACCGCGCCATTCGCTGCTGCGGGTTGAAGGGTTCAGCGTCAGCTCGCCGAAGCTGATGGCGGCCTCCTCGTCCGCCTCTTGCGGCCGCTCTTCGAAACGGCGCAGCACCGCGCGCAGACGCGCCACCAATTCGCGCGGGTAGCACGGTTTGGGCATGTAATCGTCAGCGCCCATCTCCAGGCCAATCACCCGATCGATGTTGTCGCCTTTGGCGGTCAGCATGATGATCGGCAGCCGGCTCTTTTTACGCACATCGCGCAGCACGTCGATGCCGCTCATGTCCGGCAGCATGATGTCGAGGATCATCGCGGTATAGTCGCCCGACAGCGCGCCCTCAACCCCCGCCTTGCCGGTCAGCACCAGCGTGGCGTCGAAGCCTTCGCCCGTCAGGTATTCGCTCAGCATGGTGCCAAGCTCCAGGTCATCGTCGACCAGTAAAATTTTCATGCCTTGCTCCTTCACCGATTTTCGTTATTTTCCCGCCAATTCCGCCGGCCCGCAGCCGGTTTTACTCAATCCTTACACATCGCTCTTTGCGTCTCGCCACCGTTATTGTGGTCGCTGCCGCGCAATTTCTCTACTTCAGTCATGGCATTGGCGCACGAGCAAGCGGCAGCTACCACGCAAGCGGGGCTGCCGTCTGTCGGAAGGAAAGTGGGAAAGATTCTCCCGACGGAACACACCGCCGGGAAGGAGCGATCAGTCGAACACGCCGGTAGAGAGGTAACGGTCGCCGCGATCGCAGACGATCGCCACCACCACGCTGCCAGGATGGGCCGCCGCGATGCGCAAGGCGCCGGCTACGGCACCGCCGGAGCTGACGCCGCAGAAAATGCCTTCACGCTGCGCCAACTGGCGCATGGTCTGCTCGGCATCGCCCTGTTCGATATCCAACACCTGATCCACCAGCTCCGGGCGGAAAATCCCCGGCAGGTAAGCGGGCGACCAACGGCGAATGCCGGGGATGCTGCTGCCCTCCGCAGGCTGCAGGCCGACGATCTGCACCTGCGGATTCTGGCTCTTCAGGTAACCGCCCACGCCGGTAATGGTGCCGGTGGTGCCCATGCTGGAAACGAAGTGCGTGATGCGCCCTTCGGTCTGGCGCCAGATCTCCGGGCCGGTGGTGGTGAAGTGGGCATAGGGATTGTCGAGATTGTTAAACTGATCCAGCACCTTGCCCTGCCCCTGGCGCTGCATCTCCAGCGCCAGATCGCGCGCCCCTTCCATCCCCTGCTCACGGCTGACCAGGATCAGTTCCGCACCGTAGGCGCGCATCGCCGCCTGCCGCTCCAGGCTCATGTTCTCCGGCATCAGCAGCTTCAGCGCATAGCCTTTCAATGCAGCGATCATCGCCAGTGCAATGCCGGTGTTGCCGCTGGTAGCCTCGATCAGCACGTCGCCGGGCTTGATCTCCCCGCGCAGCTCCGCCTGCTGGATCATCGCCAACGCGGCGCGATCCTTCACCGATCCCGCCGGGTTATTGCCTTCCAGTTTGACCCATACCTCGCTGCCCGCCTGGGCGGCCAGCCGTTGCAGTTGTACCAGCGGGGTATTCCCGATGCATTGTTCGAGCGTTGTCACGATCTTTGCCTGTGTGTTGGTGTGCGTAAAGTAAAAAGGCAACCCCGGGGTTGCCTTGAAGAAAAGGACGGCTAAAACCTATCAGGCGCTTTTGGCTAACGCAACAGGTTGCAGCAGTTGATCGCCGGCATACAGCCGCGCATTGAGGCTGCCGACGTAATAACGGCCGCCGCGCACCGGCGTGGCGTTGCCTTCCGGCAACACTATGCTTATCGGTTCCTGATGCCAGCCGATCGGCTGCACCGTCAGTTGCCAGAAATGGCCGCGCGGGCTGACTTCCAATACCTGAACCGGCAGTGGGCAGCGCTCGCTGCTCTCGGTCGCCACTTCCATTTCCCACGGGCGCAGGAACAGATCGACGCTGCCCTGGTGCATCGGCTGGAACGACAGCGGCCACTGGTGCGCGCCGACGAACAGCTGGGAGCCGCGAATTTCGCCGTTCAGACGGTTCACTTCCCCCATAAACTCCAGCACGAAACGGCTGGCCGGCTCGCGCATAATCTCCTCCGGCGAGCCAACCTGTTCAATATTGCCCTGGCTCATCACCACGATGCGGTCGGCCACTTCCATCGCCTCTTCCTGATCGTGGGTGACGAATACGCTGGTGAACTTCAGCTCTTCGTGCAGCTGGCGCAGCCAGCGACGCAGCTCTTTACGCACCTGCGCATCCAGCGCGCCAAACGGCTCGTCCAGCAGCAGAATTTGCGGTTCCACCGCCAGGGCGCGCGCCAGCGCCACGCGTTGTTTCTGGCCGCCGGACAGCTGCGACGGGTAGCGATTGGCCAAATGGCCAAGCTGCACCATGTCCAGCAACTGAGTGACTTTCTGTTTGATCGCCGCAGCGTTCGGCCGCTCGCGGCGCGGCAGCACGGTCAGGCCAAAGGCGATATTGTCGAACACCGTCATGTGGCGGAACAGCGCATAGTGCTGAAACACGAAGCCGACACGTCTGTCGCGCGCATGCATGTGGCTGACGTCGGTACCGTGAAAACCCAGCTTGCCGCCGCTCTGGCTTTCCAGCCCGGCGATGATGCGCAGCAGCGTGGTCTTGCCGGAACCGGATGGACCGAGCAGCGCCACCATCTCGCCGGAAGCAATATCGAGCGAGATATCGTTCAATACCTTGGTGCGACCGAAGTACTTGTTGATGCCGTTAATCTCAATGCTCATGATTTTCCTCCCGCTCAAGACGCGCATTTTGACGTTCCAGACGCCACTGCAGCGCACTCTTCAAAAATAGGGTAACGATCGCCATCAGGGTCAGCAGCGCGGCAGCGGTAAAAGCGCCGACGGTGTTGTAATCCTGCTGCAACAGCTCGACCTGCAGCGGCAGGCTGTAGGTTTCGCCGCGAATCGAACCGGACACCACCGACACCGCGCCGAACTCGCCGATGGCGCGCGCGTTGGTCAGCACCACGCCGTACAGCAACGCCCAGCGAATGTTGGGCAGCGTCACGCGGCGGAACATCTGCCAGCCGGACGCCCCCAGCAGAATGGCGGCCTCATCTTCCTGGCTGCCCTGGCTGAGCATCATCGGCACCAGCTCGCGCACCACGAAGGGACAGGTGACGAAGATGGTCACCAGCACCATGCCCGGCCAGGAGAACATGATCTGGATGTTATGCGCATCCAGCCAGCCGCCCAGCAGGCCGTTGCTGCCGTAAAACAGCAGATAAATCAGCCCCGCCACCACCGGTGAAACGGCGAACGGGATGTCGATCAGCGTCAGCAGCAGCTGGCGGCCGGGGAAGGTGAAACGCGTCACCAGCCACGCCAGCAACGTACCGAACACCAGGTTGAACGGCACGGTGATCAGCGCGATCAAGACCGTCAGCCAGATGGCGTGCAGCATGTCCGGATCGAGCAAATTGCTCCACATCGCGCCGAATCCTTTGGAAAAGGCCTCGGCGAAAATCGATATCATCGGCACCACCAGCAGCAGCGCCGAAAACAGCGTGCCGATGGCGATCAGCGTCCACTTGCCCCAGTTAACGCGCGGGCGCTCGGCGCCGTTGAAGGCGGAAATATCAGCCATCAGTGCCCTCCTCCCAAACGTCTGCCGAAGCGGCTTTGCAAGACGTTAATGCTGAACAGCAGCAGCAGCGACGCCGCCAGGATCACCGAGGCGATGGCGCTGGCCGCCGGGTAGTCGAACTCCTGCAAACGCACAAAAATCATCAGCGAGGTCACTTCCGTCTTCCAGGCGATGTTGCCGGCGATGAAAATCACCGCGCCAAACTCGCCCAGGCTGCGGGTAAAGGAAATGGCGGTGCCGGCCAGCAGCGCCGGCGCCACTTCAGGCAGCACGACGCGGCGAAAACTCTGCCAGCGCGTGGCGCCCAGCGTCTCGGCCGCCTCTTCGTACTCCGGCCCCAGCTCTTCCAGCACCGGCTGCACGGTGCGCACCACAAACGGCAGGCTGGTGAACGCCATCGCCACCGCGATCCCAAGCCAGGTGAAGGTGACCTTAATGTCAAAGTGCGCCAGCCACTGACCGTACCAGCCGGTGGTGGAAAACAGACCGGCCAGCGTCAGGCCGGCTACCGCCGTCGGCAGCGCGAACGGCAGATCGATCAGGCCATCCAGCAGCGAACGGCCGGGAAAACGGTAGCGCGTCAAGATCCAGGCCATCAGCATGCCGAACACCGCGTTGAACAGGCTGGCGACGCCGGCCGCCAGCAGCGTCACTTTATACGCCGCCACCACCTGCGGGTTGGAAATCACTTCCCAGTACTGCGCCAGGCTCATCTGCGCCAGCTGCATCACCAGCGCGGTGAGCGGCAGCAGCAGGATCAAACAGGTATAAAACAGGCTGCTGCCGAGGCTGAGGCCAAATCCGGGCAGCACCCGCTTACTGGACGACAACGCCAACATTTACTTGCGCCCTGCCGCTAACAGCTGATCCAGCTCGCCGCCGGTGGCGAAGTGGGTTTTCATCACCTGCGGCCAGCCGCCGAACTGGTCTTCCACCCGGAACAGTTGGGTGTCCGGGAATTGCCCCTTCGCGGCAGCCATCGCTTTCTGGTCATAGACGCGGTAGTAGAAGCTGGTGATCACCTGCTGCGCCGCCGGGCTATAGAGATAGTTCAGATAGGCTTTGGCCGCCTGTTCGGTGCCGTTGCGCTCTACATTTTTGTCGACCCAAGCCACCGGGAACTCCGCCAGAATATCGACCGGCGGCACGATCACTTCGTACTTGTCTTCACCGTATTGCTTGCGGATGTTGTTCACTTCGGACTCGAAGCTGATCAGCACGTCGCCCAAACCGCGCTCGACGAAGGTGGTGGTCGCGCCGCGGCCGCCGGTATCGAACACCAGCACGTTTTTCAGGAAGCGGGTCATGAAGGCGCGGGTCTTGGCCGCATCGTTGCCGTCAGCCTGGCTGGCGGCGCCCCAGGCGGCCAGATAGGTGTAACGGCCGTTGCCGGAGGTTTTCGGGTTCGGGAACACCAGTTTCACGTCGTCGCGCACCAGATCGTTCCAGGTGTGGATACCCTTCGGGTTGTCCTTGCGCACCAGAAACGCCATGGTGGAATAGAACGGCGAGCTGTTGTTCGGCAGGCGCGCCTGCCAGTCCGCCGGGATCAACTGCCCGCGATCGTGCAGGATCTGCACGTCGGTGACCTGGTTGTACGTCACCACGTCGGCCCGCAGGCCCTGCAGGATCGCCAGCGCCTGCTTCGACGAGCCAGCGTGCGATTGTTTGATGGTCAGCTTGTCGTTCGGATGCTGCTGATTCCACTGCTGTTCAAAGCCGGGATTCAGCGCGACGAACAATTCACGGGAAACGTCATAAGAGCTGTTCAGCATTTCCGCCGCCGACGCGGCGCCGCTCGCCAACAGCGCAGCCGCCAGCCAACCTTTCAGCACGAGATTTTTAACCCGGTTTTGTTTCATTCTGCACCTTATCACTGAGTCATTCCTTCAGGCTTTCGCCTTATTGACGACCAGTGTATTTATAACTCGGTGCGGAGCTGTAACGCTTTTATATACCGTTTAGTGATTTACAAGCATCAAACGCTATAAGGCAGGGAATGCGAGGCGTTTTCGGGACGGGAAAACGGACCGAAGCCGGACGCGCCGGCTTCGGCGACGGCGTCAAAGTGACAGCAGGCGCGTCAGCGATGGCGCAAAGTAGTAGCTGCCGGTCACTGCACGGCTGAAGCGCAACATCGCGTCACGTTTGCCGTCCAGATCGCCGAACATGCTCAGCAGTTGCTGCTCGATATTGTGCAAGCGCGCGCAATAGGCGATGAAGAACAGGCCGTGCTTGCCGCTGGCGGTGCCGTAAGGCAGGCTCTGACGCAGAATTTTCAGGCCCTTGCCGTTCTCTTTCAAATCGACGCGGCTGACGTGCGAGGTATCCGGGCGCTGATCGGCCGGCAGCTCTTCGCTATCGTGCTTGGTGCGGCCGATGATCTGCTCCTGCTGTTCGGTGGTAAAGCGCTGCCACTGGCGCAAGTTATGCTCGTAGCGTTGCACCAGCACGTAGCTGCCGCCTGCGTCCTCTTCGCCTTCGGCGATCGTCGCCACTGCCGGGCGCTGATCGCCCTGCGGATTTTCGGTGCCGTCGACGAAGCCGCTCAGATCGCGCTCTTCCACCCAGCGGAAACCGTGGGTTTCTTCTTCAATCTTGATGACGTTGCCGAACGCCGCCAGCGCCGCCTGCGCCAGCGTGAAGTTGACGTCGTGACGCAGCGACTGGATGTGGATCAGCATATCGCGCTGGGTGGCCGGCGCCAGCCCTTTGCCGAGCGGCGTGAACGGCTTCAACTCTTTCGCGCCCTGGCCGCTGGAGAGATCGTGCCAGACGTCGTAACCGAAAGCGATCACCGCGCCGAGGCGCGCATCGGGGAACTGCTGCTGCAGCTCGCTCAGGGTCTGACAAAACTGCTTGCAGCCCTGGCGCAAGTCGGCGAATTCGCCCTGTACGCTGGCTTCCATAAAAATGGCGAAACGGCAGTGCTCCAGCAGAATGCCGCTCTGAACCTGTGTCATGTTGTTATCCTCAATACCAAAACCAGGCAACAGGTATGGCGGTTGACGCGCGGGTTCCCTGTTACAAACGCGCGCTATCATACCGCAAGCGCGGGCGATTGCCTTGCAGCAGCGCAAAGAAAATAGGGGTAATGGCTTGAAAAGGCAGGCGCCGCGAACCGGCGCCCGTTGAACGCGTTACTGCTGCGGCTTGGCGTGCCAGATGATTTTGCTGACCGTCCAGCTTTTCAGGGTGTCGTCCGGTGGAATGATATCCTGCGCCCCGGCCCACTTGCCGCTGAAGATGTAGGTGACGTACTTGCTCTGCTCCGCCACGCACTCCACTTTACCAGCGTCTTCGCCGCTGCCCGGCTTACAAGAGCCGAACGCCTTGCTGTACATATCGCCGAACGGCGTGCCGAGCTTGTTGCCCCACTCCGTCGCCACTTTCGGATCCAGCACGTCCACGCGCTGCAGGCGCCCTTTCGGCTCGCCGGTGATCACCAGTTTCACTTCGTCGCCGGACAGCGCCTGGTAATAAGAGACGATCTGGCCGTTGTTGGTCGCCATGCCGCCGCGCAGGCGGTAGTTGCCGTCCAGCCCGTCATTGATGGCGCTTTCCGACATCGGCGTGCCGGCGTTGAGCTTGCCGACGCCCTTGGCGCCGACCTCCAGGCTGCTGCCGAACCAGTTGAACGGCGACAGGCTGGACCAAGAGAAATTGGACATGCTCGAACAGCCGGTCAGTAACAACGGAAGCCCTAACAACAGGGGGCGAATATTCATCTCTAGCTCCTTAAACATCAATGGCACGGGGCGGTAACCCGCCCCTGCCGCACTCGGCGTTTTGCTGCATGCCAGCCTCTCACAACGGCCCGCACTACGCCAACGGTTGCCAGCTTGGAGTGCGGAAAATGCGAAAAGTGCCGCACTTCTCGGCAATTAGTCGGCGTGCTCCGCCGGCGCGAAACAGGCTTTCAGACGCGCATTCAGCAACAGATAGCTCAGCGCCAGCGCGTCGAGTAACGCCAACGCCAGCTCCAGCCCCGGCGCATCGCCGTCCTGGCGCCACAGGCTGAACAGCGAGCCGCCGAGCGACGCCAGCAGCGAGACAGCCAGCCCCCAGCGCCAACCGCGCCACAGCCGCGGCCATTGGTGGCGACGGCCGCTCAGCAAAAACGCCAGCGCCGCCGGCAGACCGAGCAGCATGCCGTACCAAAAGCGTTGGGTATCCGGATAAAACAGCGCCAGCAAGCTTTCGCCCTGCTCACGCGAAACGCCGGCCATCACGAACAATAGCCAAGTGCGCGCCTGCAAAATCAGCACGGCCCAAAATCCCAGCGGCAGCCGCAGCGCGCCGTGCTGGTCGTAATCATCCGGGGAAAACCGGGGTGAGAATGGCTTCAACGATCGTTCCTTGCCAACAGAATAAAGACTATGGCTACAGATGGGCACCGGCGATGGGAATTTCAATGCGTCGGCTTAAGAAGCTCTTAAGATCGGCGTGTTTTAATCCCTATCACTAAGCAAGCCCCCGATATCAGCGGGATGTGATTTTCAATAACGATAAGGAAGCGCAACATGAAAAAACTGACTCTGGCCGCTCTGATCGCGCTGTGCAGCGCACCGGTACTGGCGCAACAAGGCGGGTTCCTCGATCCGGCCGCGCCGCAGGCTCAAACGCAAACCACCGCACAAGGTGGTTTCTCCGGCCCCAGCGCGGCGCTGACCACCGTGGACAAGGTGAAATCGCTGAGCGACGACACCTGGGTGATGCTTCAGGGCAACATCGAGCAGCGCATCGGCGACGATACCTACACCTTCCGCGACGCCACCGGCACCCTGACGGTCGAGATCGATCGCAAGCGCTGGAACGGCCAAACCGTCACGCCGAAAGACAAGGTGCAGTTGGAAGGGAAAGTGGATAAAGACTGGAGCAGCGTGGAAGTGGACGTGAAAACCGTCAAAAAGCTGCCGTAATGCGATGCGGCGGGCGGGCTATACCGCCGTCCGCCGCTCGATCAATATTCCTGATCTTCGATCAGCCGCTTGCCCAGGCTGGTGATGCCCTGGATTTCGTAGCCGAGCTTCTCGTACATCTCAACCACCGTGTCGTTGTCTTCGCGCACCATAATTTGGATCTTCGGGCAGCCGCGGGCGATCAGCTTCTTCTCCAGACGGTTGATCAACGCATTGGCGATGCCGCGCCCGCGATAGTCGGGATGCACCCCGAGGTAATACGCCGAGCCGCGGTGGCCGTCATAGCCGCCCATCACCGAACCGACCACTTCGCCGCCGACTTCCGCCACCAGGAACAGCTCCGGATCGTGGTTCAGCTTGCGCTCGATGTCCATTTCCGGATCGTTCCAGGGCCGCAGCAGATCGCAGCGCTCCCACAGGGTAATGACTTCTTCAAAGTCGTCTTGTCGAAATACGCGAATTTCCATCGATGTTGGCCGCTGTTAATTAAGGTGTTTATCTGATTATCGCGTGATTATTCACTTACGCAATATCAAACTGCGATTTAGCGCGCTATTTTGCCCGGAAATCGCCGGTAACAGGCGTAATAAATGGAAATAGTTATCGGGTCGATTAATGATTATCAATACGATATAACGTCGCAAAATAGAAACGTCGACGGAGCGTTGCGTAATGAAAAAGCAGGGTAAACAATTCCTCAATTTTAAGCCGCTTGCCGTTTCCCCGACGCGACGCCAACTGTTGCTTTCCGGCCTGGCGGTGGCGCTGTTCGGCGTGAAAAGCCACAGCGCCAAGGCGGAAGGCCTGCTGCGCAATCAGCACAGCAAACCAGCGGCGAAACCGGCCGGCGGCAAAAAGCGGGTGATGATCGATCCCGGCCACGGCGGCATCGACTCCGGCGCGGTCGGCCACGAAGGCTCGCAGGAAAAACACATCGTGCTGGAAATCGCCAACCACGTGCGCCGTTTCCTGCATGAGCACGATCACGTCGAGGCGCGCCTGACGCGCGAAGAAGATGAGTTCATTCCGCTGTTCCAGCGGGTCGAGATCGCCCACCAGCACCAGGCCGACCTGTTCATTTCGATTCACGCCGACGGCTTTACCAGCCCGTCGGCCTCCGGCGCTTCGGTGTTCGCCCTCTCCAACCGCGGCGCCAGCAGCGCCATGGCGCGCTACCTGTCCAACCGTGAAAACGCCGCCGACGACGTGGCGGGCGGCAAGTACAAGGATCAGGACAACTACCTGCAGCAGGTGCTGTTCGATCTGGTGCAAACCGACACCATCAACAACAGCCTGACGCTCGGCCGCCACGTGCTCGGTCAAATTCGCCCGGTGCACCATCTGCACAGCGACAGCACCGAACAGGCGGCGTTCGCGGTGCTGAAATCCCCGTCCATCCCCTCGGTGTTGGTGGAAACCTCGTTCATCACCAACCCGAACGAAGAACGGCTGCTGGGCACCACCGCGTTTCGCGAGAAAATCGCCCGCGCCATCGCGGACGGCATCGTCAACTTCTTCGACTATTTCGACGCACACCAACGCAAACCCCGCTGATGCCGCGGGCGGCGAATAAGAGTATACTCAGCGCCTTGTTCAGCCAGACGCTATAAAGACCCCGCATGAGTTTACCTAACATCGCTGAAGTAAAATCCTTCCTGCTGGCGCTGCAGGATCACATCTGCGCGCAGCTCGCCCAGGCCGACGGCGGCGCCGTGTTCACCGAAGACCAATGGACGCGTGAAGAAGGCGGCGGTGGCCGCAGCCGCGTGCTGACCAACGGCGCGGTGTTCGAACAGGCAGGAGTCAACTTCTCGCACGTCTCCGGCGCCACCCTGCCGGCCTCGGCGACCGCGCACCGTCCGGAACTGGCCGGACGCAGCTTCCAGGCGATGGGCGTCTCATTGGTTATCCACCCGCTCAGCCCCTACGTGCCCACCAGCCACGCCAACGTGCGCTTCTTCATCGCCGAAAAACCGGGCGAAGCCCCGGTGTGGTGGTTCGGCGGCGGTTTTGACCTGACGCCGTTCTACGGTTTCGCAGAGGATGCCGTGCACTGGCACCGCACCGCGGCCGAGCTGTGCGCGCCGTTCGGCGACGAGGTCTACCCCAAATATAAACAGTGGTGTGACGATTACTTCTTCATCAAGCATCGCAACGAAGCGCGCGGCATCGGCGGCCTGTTCTACGACGATCTGAACACCCCGGATTTCGACCATTGTTTCGCCTTCACCCGCGCGGTGGGCCAGGGCTTCCTCGACGCTTATCTGCCGATCGTCGAAAAACGCAAGGCCTTGACCTGGGGCGAGCGCGAGCGCCAGTTCCAGCTGTATCGCCGCGGCCGCTATGTGGAGTTCAACCTGGTGTGGGATCGCGGCACGCTGTTCGGGCTGCAAACCGGCGGGCGCACCGAGTCCATCCTGATGTCGATGCCGCCGCTGGTGCGTTGGGAATATAACTACCAGCCGGAGGCCGACAGCCCGGAAGCGGCGCTGGCGCGCGATTTCCTGCCGGTGCGCGACTGGCTGCAGGAGTCGAAATGATGCAGATTTGGGTCGATGCGGACGCCTGTCCGAACGTGATCAAAGAGGTGCTGTTCCGCGCCGCCGATCGCACCGCCATCACCGTCACGCTGGTGGCGAACCAGCCATTGCGCACGCCGCCGTCGAAGCACATCCGTTCGCTGCAGGTGGCGGCCGGCTTCGACGTGGCCGATAACGAGATCGTGCGCCGCTGCGAAGCGGGCGATCTGGTGATCACCGCCGACATCCCGCTGGCGGCGGAGGTGATCGAGAAAGGTGCGGTGGCGCTGAACCCGCGCGGCGAACGCTACACGCCGGACACCATCCGCGAGCGCCTCAACATGCGCGATTTTATGGATACCCTGCGCGCCAGCGGCATTCAGACCGGCGGCCCGAACGCCCTGAACCAGCGCGACCGCCAGCAGTTCGCCAACGAGCTGGACAAATGGCTGCTGCAGGCGAAACGGGCGCAGTGACTGCGCCCTGCTCTGCTGCGGTTTAGAAGCGCAACTCCCCCCCGAAGATATAAGTCCGCCCACGGGCGGTGTTGGTCGGCGTGAAATCTTGTGACTGCGAAGGCAGCGAATTCATCTTGTTCAGCGCGTCCGAGTAGTCCTTGTCCATCAGGTTTTGCACGCTGAGCTTCAGCAGCAGATTGCGATTCACCTGATAGGTGCCGTACAGATCGATAATGGTCGGAATATGCGGCGCCGGCTCCTTCATCAACTGTTCGTTTTCATCGAGAGTGGAATCAGGCGACAGGCGCACCGCTTTGCCGGTGTATTTCACCACCCCGCCCAGCGTCAACGTCTCGTCCAGCAGGCGCACCCCGCTGTCCAGCGTGAAGTAGAATTCCGGCAGTTCGCTGACATCACCCGCGCCGAACACGTTGCTGGCCTGGTTGGTCGGCTGGGAAGTATGCTCCTTGCTTAACGACAGTTTGGTAAACGCGAAACCGGCGTCGTACAGCGCTTCGATCTCCACACCGCGCATTTTGACCGGTTCGGGGGCGTTGCTGTACATGGTCATGCTGACGTTGACGTCCGCGTTATCCCACTCTTCCTGCGTCGCCTGCGAACGGTTGCACTTCTGGCGGTCTTTACACACCAGGTAGGTTTGGCTGGAGATGTAGTTTTTGATCCTGGTTTCGAAATAGACCGCTTTCAGTTGGAAGCTGTCCTGCTTGAACAACAGATCGTGGGCATTGGCGTTGAACCCGCCCTGCCAGGTCTCCGCTTTTTCGCCCTTGAGGAACGGGTTCATCGACTGGCCGCCGCTGTTGGCGAAGAACACCTCCTGGATATTCGGCCCGCGCATCGATTTGCTGTAGCTGACGAACGGCTGCAGCCACGGCGTCACCTGCGCCGACAGCATGACCGACGGGTTGAAGCCGTGTTCGTTACGGTTGATATTGCCGGCGCCCTGCGGGAAGCACTCTACGCGCTCGTCACAGGCCGGCTTATAGCCGGAGAGGCGATAGGTGGTGTAGTTCAGATCGAAATTCCCCTGCCAGATGCCGTAGTTGGCCTGCAGGCCGCTGTACAGGCTGGAGATATCCTGCTTGCCCGACATTCCCACCGGCATGCTTTCCGCCTGATTGTCATCCGTCACCAAACCGGAGGCCTTTTTCTTATACTCGTTGCGCACCAGCTTGCCGCCGTAGCTGAACGCGAAATCGACGTCCTGCAGGCTGAAACGGCTGGTGTTGTTGATATCCAGCGCATCGGAGATGTTTTTCGCCGTGCTGTCGCTGAATCCCGCCATGTTGTCGGACATGAACTTCTGCTCGCCGCGGCTGGTGCTGGCGGTCAGGTTGAAATCGATCAGTTCGGAGAACGGCGCGTAGTGGTATTTAAGGTAGAAATCGTCGCTGTCGATGTGCCGGCGGGTGATTTTATTCTGGTAGCTGCGCGCCGACAGTTCGATGCTGTTGAAGGCATCCGGCTTGATGTCCACCTTGAACAGCTGGGATTTCGGGTTCTGGCGGTAGGTTTTATCGACGTTGAACATCTCGCTGTCGAAACCGGCGCCGTTTTTGTAGTTGGAGGTGATGGAGCTGCCGCTGATCGCCGCCATCGCCCCCAGACTGCCGCCGTCGGCAAAAGCGGCGGTTTTGGCGCCCACGGCGATCATGCCGCTGCGGCCGATGCCGTTATTGCCCACCGAGAATTTGGTGCGCACGCCGAACGGGTTATCGGAAAACACCACATCGTCCACGCCGATGGTGCGGAAGTTGGCGCTGCCCGCCAGGGCGTTCACCCCGTCGGAACCGGTGGCGTTGCCGCGCGCCACGTCGACGCCGACGATAAAGTTAGGATCGATCAGCGCCCCGAACTGGCTGGTGGGCAATCCCCCGTGCGCCGCGTCGCTCGGCGAGTTGCCGTAGTAGTTTTGCGTGATGCCGTCGACCATGGTGTTGACCCGGCCAAAGCCGCTCAGGCCGCGAATATTGACGCTGACCGATCCCTGGCCGGGATCGATCTGGGTATAGGTGCCCGGCATGCTGCGCAGAATGCTGTCCACCGACTCCAGATTTTTGTTTTCGTCGCGCGAGCTGAACGCGCCCGGCCTGGCCAACGCCTCTTTTTCGCTGCTCTTGCCGCCGTCGGCGGCCGAGACGTTGAGCGGGCTGAACGCCACGCTGCCTTTATTATTTTCCGCCTGTTCCTGCGCGGCCGCAGCCGGCCCGTACAGCGCCAGTCCCGCGCCAATCAGGCTCGCTATCATTTTGATTTTCATATATCCCCAGAAATAGCCAATAAGGTTTGATGGCCGACAATGCCCAGCAAAAAGCCCGCCGAAAGCGCGGTAAAAGTTGTTATTGTTTTATTGCGCCGCAGCGTGCCGCGGCGCTGAAGGTTATTTCTGCGCCTGCCGATCCGCCGCCAGAATAAAGGCGTACTCCAGCGCGCCGTTTTCCAGCCGCGCCAGGCGACCCGATTTGCCGCCGTGGCCGGCGGTCATGTCGGTGGAAAGCAGCAGCAGCGAATCGCCCTGCTTGAAGCGCCGCAGCTTCGCCACCCATTTGGCCGGTTCCCAATACTGCACCTGCGAGTCGTACAAACCGCTGGTGACCAGCAGGTTCGGGTAACGCTGCCTGCGCACGTTGTCGTACGGGCTGTAGGACTTCATCAGCGCATAGGCGGCCGGCTGGTGCGGGTTGCCCCACTCCTCGTATTCCCCGGTGGTCAGCGGAATGCTGTCGTCCAGCATGGTGGTCACCACGTCGACGAACGGCACCTGCGCCACCACCGCGTTGTACAGCTGCGGCGCCTGATTGATCACCGCCCCCATCAGCAAACCGCCGGCGCTGCCGCCCATGGCGTAGATGCGCCCCGGTTGGCCGTAGCCGTCGTTGATCAGCGCTTGGGTAGCGTCGATGAAATCGTTGAAGCTGTTCGGTTTGTGCGTCAGTTTGCCCTGTTTGTACCAGCGCTGCCCCAGCTCGCCGCCGCCGCGCACGTGGATCAGCGCATAGACGAAGCCGCGATCCAACAGGCTGATGCGGTTGGCGCTGAACGCCGGATCCATGCTCATGCCGTAAGCGCCATAGCCATACACCAGCAGCGGGTTATGCCCGTTTTTGAACAGCGATGTGCGGTACACCAGCGAGACCGGCACCTTCACGCCGTCGCGCGCCGCGATCCAAATGCGTTCGCTGTGATACAGGCTGGGATCGACGCCTTTCACTTCCTGTTGCTTGAGCAGGGTGCGCTCGCCCTTGTTCAGATCCCACTCATAGGTGCGGGTCGGCGTGGTCATCGCCGAATAACCGTAGCGCAACCGATCGCTGTCCGGCTCCGGGTTATAGCCCAGCCAGGCCATGTAGCTGGCGTCGTCGAACGGGATGGCGCGCTCGGTTTTACCGTCCCAGCTGATTTGCCGCAGCTGCACCAGCCCGTTGGCGCGTTCCTGCACCACCAGCCAGTCGCGGAACAGGCTGAAGCTTTCCACCTCGTGCTGCGCCTGCGGCGCAATCAGCGTCTGCCAGGGTTTGCCCGCCGCCGCCGTGCGGTACAGGCCGAAGTTCGGGTCCTGATGGTTAGAGCGCAGGTAGAACTCGCCGCGGTAGTGATCGAGATAATACTCGCGGCCGTTCTGCCGGGCGGCGAACAGCTGCGGCTCGCGCTGCGGCTGGCTGGCGTCGATCAGGCGCACCTCGGAGGTGGTGTTGCCGCTGATGGTCAGAATCAGGTAATCGCGCGAGGACGAGCGGCCGAGGCTGAGGTAGAACGCCGGGTCGTTTTCCTGGTACACCAGCTTATCTTCCGCCGGCGGCGTGCCGTACTGATGGCGATAAACCTGGTATGGCAACAGCGTTTGCGGGTGGTTGCGCACGTAGAACAGGGTTTGGTTGTCGTTGGCCCACACCATGTTGCCGGAGGTATTTTCCAGCGTTTCCGGCGACCAGCGTTCGCTGCCTAACTCGCGCAGGGAGATGCGGTATTGGCGGCGGCCCTGCAGATCTTCGGCCACCGCCAGACGGCGGTTGTCCCGGCTAATGTCCATCGCCCCCAGGCGATAGTAAGCGTGGCCGGCGGCGCGCTGGTTGGCGTCCAGCAGGGTTTGCCACGGCGCGTCGGCGGTGAGCGCCTGGCGCTGATACCGCGCGAACTCTTTACCGGCGGCGTAGCTTTCCTGATAGCGATAACCGTTGAGCTGATACGGCACTGAACGATCGTCAGGGTTCATGCGACCCAGCATCTCCTGATACAGCGTGGCGCGCAGCTTCTGGTACGGCGCCATCATCTGCTCGGTATAGCGGTTCTCCGCCTTCAGGTAGTCCAGCACCTTCGGTTCTTTTCGGCTGTCGTCGCGCAGCCAGTAGTAATCGTCGGTGCGCGTCTCGCCATGCGCCGTCAGCGCTTTCGGCGCGCGTTCCGCCAACGGCGGCTGCGGTTGCGCCAGCGCGGCGCCGGCGAGGCCTAAAGAAAGCCAGAGCGCGGCCGCGATGCGACGGCGCGGGGTGAATAACAGCGGATTCATAATCCCTCACGAAGTTTGAAGAGGCGCACGACGGCGATGCGGCGCCTGCGGGCATTAACGGCGGGCATTCAGCTCCGCCAGATTGAAATCGATCGGCATCGTCACCCTGACGGCCCCCTGCTGCAGCATCTCCGGCGGCGGCGGCGGCAACGGCTGCGCGCGCGATACCACCGCCACCGCTTCCCGATCCAGCGACGCGGTGCCGGAACGCGCCAGCAGGATCACGTTCGATACCCGCCCCTGCGCATCGACGCTGAAACTGACCTGCGGCATGCCGCTGCGCCGGCGGCTGCGGGCATCCAAAGGGTAATCCTTGATGCGGTTCAGCTTGCCTTTCACCAGGCTCTCCCACGACAGCTTGGCCTGCGCGTTGCTGTTGGCGTCGCTGTTGATCGGGGCGGCGGTGTGGTGGGAGAGCGTCTGCGCCTGCGGCGCGGCGGCGCTGGACGCGGCGGCATTGCGCGTCTCTTTGGCCTGTTCCTGCGGCTTCGGCTGCGCTTTTTGCGGGGGACGGTGTTCGGCGCGCTTCTTCTGCGCCGTCACGATTTTTGCTTTATCGGCGCGCGCCAGCTTGGGCAGATCCGGCTGTTGCTGCTGCTCAGCGGGCTGCGCCGCGGCGGATTCCGCCTGCTGCACGCCCAGCGGCAGTGGCTTGCTTTCCGGCGCTTCAATCTGCGCCGCCCAGCTCATCATCACCGCCGGCGGCGGCAACACCACCGGCTCCCGCGCCGTCTGCGGCCAGTAAAACAGCAGCACCAACGCCGCGTGAGCCGCCAGGGCGAGCAGCAGGCCGCGCGCCCAGCGCGGCTGCGGCAGTTCAAAGGCCGGGAGGGAGTAAGACTGACTTAACATAGGGGCATTAGCTTGCTTAATTGCGAATGATTGCAGATCACATTTACTAATGATAATCATTTGCAACTATAATTAACACCCCTTTTCACTCTCTTAACGTATTCATTTCACTGATGGTGTGATCCACAGGTAGTCTGCGGTGTTCGCATCGACCTGTACGCCCGGTTCCGCCAGCATCAGCACCGTCGGCACCGCCGCCGGTTGCAGATCCCGCACGTGCAGCGGCACCCCTACCGATTTGGCGGCGTGATAGCCGCCGGCGATCAACAGCGCGGGCGTGGGCGCCGCCAGCAAACGTTCCGCCATGCGCCGATCGCGCTGCTGCTGGATCGCCAGCATCGCATGCAGCTGGTCGGCCTCAATCTTGCCGCCGTGCGAAGTGCGGATGGTCTCTTCCAGCGCCTTGCGCACCGCCGGCTGCGCCGATAGCTGCCCCGCCGGGAACTGCGGCTGCTGATAGAACGCCGTAATCTCGCTGCGATCCAGGTTGGCCGACCACAGCGGGTAAGGCGCGCGCATCGCCGCCATCGTCACCCCGCCATACAGCTCCCACTTCCAGCCCGGCTGCCAGGCGATCAGTTCCGCTACGCGGCCGTCACGCACCGTGGGATCGCTCTGCAGCCACTGTTTGACCTTGTCGACCTGCGCCTGCTGGTTCGGGTTGATCATCTCCATCAGCACGCTGCCCTGCGGCCGCCGTTGCGGCAACTGCTGCACCAGCCATTGCTCAATCTGATGGTGGTAAGGATTGTCATGCTTCTCCCCCAGGATCACCCGCGGCTGCTGCGCCAATCGCGTCAACAGCTGCTCCGGCGTCAGGGCCGCGCCGCTGTGCAGATCGGTGATGCTTCCCAAACTCGCGACGTCGCTGGCCGGTGTCTTAACCGGCGTTTGGCTGCAGGCGCCAAGCGCCAACGCCGCCAATAAAATCAGATATCTCATCATGTTGCCCCATTATCGAAAATGGCGACATTATAGATAATAATTATCATTTGCATATAGATTTGGCTTAACGATTTTTTTACGCGGCGATCGCCGGCTGCGCATTGCGTTGAAAAAGCATTGCGGGTATAACCAATAGCCATTCAGATATTTAGACGTCTATACGGATAGATTATTATGCAACCATCGGCACCCGCCGCAGGACAGTTCAAACGCAGCATGAAGGCCCGGCACCTGGTGATGCTGTCGCTGGGCGGCGTGATCGGCACCGGGCTGTTTTTCAACACCGGCTACATCATCTCCACCACCGGCGCGCTCGGCACGCTGCTGGCCTACCTGATCGGCGCGCTGGTGGTGTATCTGGTGATGCTGTGCCTGGGTGAGCTGTCGGTGGCGATGCCGGAAACCGGCGCCTTTCACGTCTACGCTTCGCGCTATTTGGGGCCGGCCACCGGCTATGCCGTAGCCTGGCTGTATTGGCTGACCTGGACGGTGGCGCTGGGCTCCAGCCTGACCGCGGCCGGATTCTGCATGCAGTACTGGTTCCCGCAGTCGCCGGTGTGGCTGTGGTGCCTGCTCTTCTGTGCGGCCATTTTCCTGCTTAACGTGGTGACCACCCGTTTTTTTGCCGAAAGCGAATTCTGGTTTTCGCTGATCAAAGTGGTGACCATTCTGGCGTTCATCATACTGGGCGGTGCCGCCATGTTCGGCCTGCTGCCGATGAAAGACGGCACGCCGGCGCCGTTCCTGCATAACCTGACCGCTTCCGGCTGGCTGCCGCACGGCACGCTGCCGATCCTGATGACCATGGTGGCGGTGAACTTTGCCTTCTCCGGCACGGAGCTGATCGGCATCGCCGCCGGTGAAACCGAGAACCCGGAAAAAGTCGTACCGCTGGCGATCCGCACCACGGTGATCCGCCTGATGCTGTTCTTTATCGGCACGGTCTTCGTGCTGGCGGCGTTGATCCCGATGGATCAGGCGGGGATCGTCAAAAGCCCGTTCGTGCTGGTGTTTGAACGCATCGGTGTGCCTTACGCCGCCGATATCTTCAACTTCGTGATCCTGACCGCCATCCTGTCGGCGGCCAACTCCGGCCTGTACGCCTCCGGGCGCATGCTGTGGTCGCTGGCCCACCAGCGCACCTTGCCGGCCTACTTCGCCCGCGTCAATGCGCGCGGCATTCCGATCAACGCCCTGACCTTCAGCATGCTCGGCGGCGTGCTGGCGCTGCTGACCAGCGTGATCGCGCCGGACACGGTGTTCGTCGCCCTGTCGGCGATCTCCGGCTTTGCGGTAGTGGCGGTGTGGCTGAGCATCTGCGCGGCCCACTATGCTTTCCGCCGCGCCTACCTGCGCAGCGGCCAGCCGATAAGCGGCCTGAAATACCGCGCGCCCGGCTATCCATTGACGCCGATCCTCGGCTTTGCGCTGTGCCTGCTGGCCTGCATCGGGCTGGCGTTCGATCCGGAGCAGCGCATTGCGCTCTACTGCGGGCTGCCGTTCGTCGCCCTGTGCTACCTCACCTATTTCCTGACCCGGCGCGCCGGGCAAAAAAATGCTTTGGGAGAACAACATGTCGGTTAACAACCCCGTCGCCCGCCTGCTGGCCGAACAGTCGACGCTGATCCTGGACGGCGCGCTGGCCACCGAACTGGAAGCGCGCGGCTGCGACCTGACCGATCCGCTGTGGTCGGCCAAGGTGCTGATTGAAAATCCCGAGCTTATCTATCAGGTGCATCTCGATTATTTCAACGCCGGCGCCCAGTGCGCCATCACCGCCAGCTATCAGGCCACACCGCAGGGCTTCTTGCGCCGCGGCCTGGATCAGGATCAGTCGCTGGCGCTGATCGCCAAAAGCGTGCAGCTGGCGCAGCGGGCGCGCCGCGATTATCTGGCCGCGCACCCGCAAGCGGCGCCGCTGCTGATCGCCGGCTCGGTGGGCCCGTACGGCGCCTATCTGGCCGACGGCTCGGAATACCGCGGCGACTATCGGCTGGCGCAGGATGACTTCATTGCCTTCCACCGCCCTCGCCTCGCCGCGCTGGCCGCCGCCGGCGTCGATCTGCTGGCCTGCGAAACGCTGCCGTCGTTCGCTGAACTGCAGGCGCTGCTGACGCTGTTGCAGGAGTTCCCGACGCTCGGCGCCTGGTTCGCCTTCACCCTGCGCGACAGCCAACACCTCAGCGACGGCACGCCGCTGACGGAGGTCATGTCCGCGCTGCGCGGCAATCCGCAGGTGCTGGCGATCGGCATCAACTGCATCGCGCTGGACAAGGTCGCCCCGGCGTTGCGTCAACTGAACGCGCTGGCCGACAAGCCGCTGCTAGTCTACCCAAACTCCGGGGAGCACTACGATGCGGTCAGCAAAACCTGGCGCGCCTGCGACGGCGAGCACGGCAGCCTGGTCGATCAGGCGGCGGAGTGGCGCGCGCTCGGCGCGCAATTGATCGGCGGCTGTTGCCGCACCACACCGCAGGATATTCGCGCCATCGCCGCGCGCTGCAAGAAATGAGCAGGGGGGTTATTCGGTTAGCCGGCGTAAGTGTTCAGCGGCTTGTTCTACGTTGAGGCGGCCTTGAGCTGCTTCAACCGTAATTTCGACCAGTTCTGCGTCTTCCCGCAGTGCAATGCCATTAATACCGAGAAATAGCGCCATGCTTTGGAAGGCCGTACGTTTGTTGACATCAAGAAAAATGTGACCGTGGCTGATGGCGATGAGATAGAGCGCGGCCAAGCGGTATACGTCTGTGACGTTCTCGTAGTGGTAAGCATTGAGCACGCGGTTGGCTACAGCCTCAACTTTGCTGCCTTCCTGGCGGCCGTGAGGCACAATTTCAGCATTGAACTCCGCAATATCCTCTGCGGTCAAAAAGATCATCTATTCGCCAGCGCCTTAATCGTATCCGCGTGTTTAGCCTGAATACGCGCTTTCACTTTGGCTTTGACCAAAACCTCATAGTCGGCCTTACTGATGATGTAAACCTCATCGTGTCCGCGGCGCGTCACTTCCACCGGTTGTTTTTGCGCTTCCAAAAGCACCTCGGCCAAATTGTTTCTCGCCGCCGTATAGCTAATCGTAGTCATTTTCTTTACCTGTACATGTACATATTTGACGATTATTTGTACCACGCCCGCTGGAAATAAAAAAGCCCCCGGCGCCAACGGCACAGGGGGCCAGTCACTCAACCCGGGCTTACAGCGGTTCGGTCTGGGCTTCCACCACCGCCAGCGCCACCATGTTGACGATGCGGCGCACCGAGGCGATCGGCGTCAGGATGTGCACCGGTTTGGCGACCCCCATCAGCACCGGCCCGACGGTCACCCCTTCCGAGCAGGAGACGCGCAGCAGGTTGTAGCTGATGCGCGCCGCTTCCATGTTCGGCATGATCAGCAGGTTGGCCGAGCCTTTCAGCGGGCTGTCCGGCATCAGATCGTGGCGGATGCTCTCCACCAGCGCGGCGTCGCCGTGCATTTCGCCGTCGATCTCCAGCTCCGGCGCCAGCTCGTTCACCAGCTCCAGCGTTTTGCGCATCTTGCGCGCCGCCGGGCAGTCAGACGAGCCGAAGCTGGAATGAGACAGCAGCGCCACCTTCGGTTCGATGCCGAAGCGGCGCACGGTTTCCGCCGCCATCAGGGTGATCTCCGCCAGCTGTTCCGGCGTCGGATCGTCGTTGACGTAGGTGTCGGCGATGAAAGTGTTGCCGCTCGGCAGCAGCAGCGCGTTCATCGCGCCGGCGACGTGCGCGCCTTCACGGAAGCCGAACACGTTCTTCACCACGTCGTAATGCTCGTGGTAGCTGCCGATGGTGCCGCAGATCATCGCATCCGCTTCGCCGCGATGCAGCATGATGGCGGCGATCAGCGTCGGATTGCCGATCACCGCGCGGCGCGCCTGCTCTTGCGAAACGCCGCGGCGTTTCATGATCTGGTAGTACTCTCCCCAGTATTCGTTGAAGCGCGGATCCGACTCGTTGTTCACCACTTCGAAATCTTTGCCCGGCGTCAGCTGCAGGCCCAGCTTTTTCAGGCGCATCTCGATCACGCTCGGCCGGCCGACCAGGATCGGGAAGGCCAGCCCCTGCGACACCAGCTCCTGCGTGGCGTGCAGCACGCGCTCTTCCTCGCCTTCCGCCAGCACCACCCGCTTCACCTCTTTGCGCGCCTGCGAGAAGATCGGTTTCATGAACAGGTTGGTTTTGTAGACGAACTCCGCCAGCTTCTCCACATAGGCGTCGAAGTCTTCGATCGGGCGCGTCGCCACGCCGGAATCCATCGCCGCCTTGGCCACCGCCGGCGCGATCTTGACGATCAGGCGCGGATCGAACGGTTTCGGAATGATGTATTCCGGCCCGAAGGAGAGATCCTGATCGTCATACGCGGAAGCCACCACGTCGCTCTGCTCCGCCAGCGCCAGATCGGCGATGGCATGCACGCAGGCCAGCTTCATCTCTTCGTTGATGGTGGTGGCGCCCACGTCCAGCGCGCCGCGGAAAATGAACGGGAAGCACAGGACGTTGTTCACCTGGTTCGGGTAGTCGGAACGGCCGGTACAGATGATGGCGTCCGGGCGCACCGCTTTGGCCAGCGGCGGCAGAATTTCCGGTTCCGGGTTGGCCAGCGCCATGATCAGCGGATCGCGCGCCATGGTTTTCACCATATCCTGCGTCAGGACGCCCGGCCCGGAGCAGCCGAGGAAGATGTCGGCATTCGGGATGGCGTCGCCCAGCGTGCGCTGGCCGTTATCCTCGATGGCGTAGGCGGCTTTGGTCTGTTCCATATTGGCGTCGCGGCCTTTATAGATGACGCCCTTGGAATCGCAGACGGTGATGTTCTGCTGACGCAGCCCCAGCGCCACCAGCAGGTTCAGGCAGGCGATGGAGGCCGCGCCGGCGCCGGACACCACCAGCCGCACGTCGGAGATATTCTTCTTCACCACGCGCAGGCCGTTGAGCACCGCAGCGGTGGTAATGATCGCCGTGCCGTGCTGGTCGTCGTGGAATACCGGGATCTTCATGCGCTCACGCAGTTTCTGTTCGATGTAGAAACACTCCGGCGCCTTGATGTCTTCCAGGTTGATGCCGCCGAAGGTCGGTTCCAGCGCGGCGATAATATCGATTAACTTGTCAGGGTTATGCTCATCCACTTCGATATCAAATACATCGATACCGGAAAACTTCTTGAACAAAACGCCCTTGCCTTCCATCACCGGCTTACCGGCCAACGCGCCGATATTGCCCAGACCCAGTACCGCCGTGCCGTTGGAAATCACCGCCACCAGATTGCCACGCGCGGTGTATTTGTAGGCCGCCAGCGGATCTTCGGCGATCTCGAGGCAAGGCGCGGCGACGCCCGGCGAATAGGCCAGCGCCAGATCGCGCTGGGTCGCCAACGGTTTGGTAGGGGAAACCTGGATCTTCCCTGGGACAGGAAACTGATGGAAATCAAGGGCACTCTGTTTGAGCTGTTCGTCCATTATGGATTCCTTTGTTTTTTGCTTTTATGTTGAGGTAAGGCTTTGAGGCTGCGCCCTGCCGTGGGCCATGGCGCCCAATTACAATGACAGGGCACAGCCTTGAAGTATAGTGAGAGAAACATCACAAACTTTGAAGCGCGCCATAACCTTGGTCGAAAGAGCGTTTTAAAAGTAAAAAAAGAAGATCTGCGAGACGAGCAGAGAAACGCCGCCGTCAGCGCGGCGGCAGCGTGGCGCGCCAGGCGTTGAGCGTCTCCACCTGGCCGGCGCAAATGTGTAACGAGGTTTGTAACGCCAGGACATAGCTCACCGCATCCCCCCAGGTCTCTCCCTCTAACTGCGGTTGTTCACAGGGAGCGAACACCGACTCAGGGGGCAACAGCGGCACGGCCTGCGGCGTCGGCCGGGCGCAGGAGCTCAAGCACAGCGCCAGGCAGAGGCTGAGCGGCGCAGGGATCGTTTTTAATCGCTTCACGGTATTTCCTCTGATAAGCCTCGTGTTGTTGGCGCAACTGCCGTTCCTGCCGCTGCTGCGCCGCCATCAGCGCGCGATTTTGCGCATCCTGTGTCTGCAAGGTGGCGATAAGCCCCGCCTGCTGCGCCAGGCTTTTTTGCAGTTCCGCCGCCTGTTGCCGCGCGGACGCCAACTGGTGCGACAACAGCGAGCTATAGCCGCCCAGGCAGATGGCCGCCAGCAACAACAGCAGCAAGCCGCCCTGCATCAGTTTTTGCAGCCAGCCGCTCATGCCGGATAGTCCCGGAACGGCAGTTGGAAGTGCGGGCCATCCTTGAGGGTTTTCCACTCGCCGCCCCATTCGACGTTGATGCCGCATTCACGCGCCGCGCACCGCACCGCCACCGCAATCTGCGCGTAGTAATCCCACTCCCAGGAGGCCACGCCCGCCGGCATCGCCACCACGTCCACCGCGTGCCCGGTCAGGTGGCGGCTGCGCAGCGTTTGGCTGCTGCCGGCGCGCACCATTTCCCGCTGGCGCGCCATGCTGCGCAGCCCCTCGCTGACGGAAAACGGCACCAGCGAATAACGCAGCGCCAGGCGAATAACGCGCACCAGATCCGGGTGCACGCCGCGCAGGTTCTCTTCGCTGCGGGCGGTAAAACGAATCTCTTCAATGTCATTTAACATTTTTAAACCCCGTCTTTTTGCCGATGAATTTTTTAATTAAGGCGTTGATGTAATCCGCCCCCATAAAACCAATCAGTACGCTGGCCAAATTCGCCCACTTTAATTCCAGGCCCATCAGCGCCAGCGCATCGCGCACCGTCCAGGCCAATAACGCGCACATCGCCGCATTCAATAAACGGCGCCGAATGCCCACGTTGCGGTAAGCGCCATGTAATAGCGCCATCACGCCGGCCAGAATGGCGTTCAATACCGGCTGAAGATATTCACATACTCGCTGGACTATTAAGCCAACAGCGTCAGGCTCTATGCTGGACATAGCTCATCTCCTTTTTATTTTTAATTAAATGCCAATCACGGCCGGCGGGACATCGGATACTCAGAATCTAGTTAAGGATGCTATTACAAAGCAAATGAATAAATACAGGCCCTATGGTCGAATTCATTCACGCTGAACGTTGGCACAACACATAAAACGCCAATGCATGCGGCAGTTAATAAAAATTCATTCTTATGGTGATTTATTTCGACTTTTATTCTCGATGAAAATAAACATTAATGGCGACGGGGAATATTCCCCCATTGAAAAACATCCACTCTGGAGAAATGCCATGTCCACACGCAAAGCCGTTATTGGGTATTATTTTATTCCGACCAACCAAATCAATAATTACACCGAGACCGATACGTCTGTCGTACCGTTCCCGGTTTCCAACATCACGCCGGCCAAAGCCAAACAGCTGACGCACATTAACTTCTCGTTCCTGGATATCAACAGCAACCTGGAATGCGCCTGGGATCCGGCCACCAACGACGCCAAGGCGCGCGATGTGGTCAATCGTTTAACCGCGCTCAAAGCGCACAACCCCAGCCTGCGCATCATGTTCTCCATCGGCGGCTGGTACTACTCCAACGATCTGGGCGTGTCGCACGCCAACTACGTCAACGCGGTGAAAACCCCGGCGGCGCGCACCAAGTTCGCCCAATCCTGCGTGCGCATCATGAAGGATTACGGCTTCGACGGCGTGGACATCGACTGGGAGTATCCGCAGGCGGCGGAAGTGGACGGTTTCATCGCCGCGCTGCAGGAGATCCGCACCTTGCTGAACCAGCAAACCATCGCGGACAGCCGCCAGGCGTTGCCGTATCAGTTGACCATCGCCGGCGCCGGCGGCGCCTTCTTCCTGTCGCGCTATTACAGCAAGCTGGCGCAAATCGTCGCGCCACTCGATTACATCAACCTGATGACCTACGATCTGGCCGGCCCCTGGGAGAAGATCACCAACCACCAGGCGGCGCTGTTCGGCGACGCGGCCGGGCCGACCTTCTACAACGCGCTGCGCGAAGCCAATCTGGGCTGGAGCTGGGAAGAGCTGACCCGCGCCTTCCCCAGCCCGTTCAGCCTGACGGTCGACGCCGCCGTGCAGCAGCACCTGATGATGGAAGGCGTGCCGAGCGCCAAAATCGTCATGGGCGTGCCCTTCTACGGCCGCGCCTTCAAGGGCGTCAGCGGCGGCAACGGCGGCCAGTACAGCAGCCACAGCACGCCGGGCGAAGATCCGTATCCGAACGCCGATTACTGGCTGGTGGGCTGCGACGAGTGCGTGCGCGACAAGGATCCGCGCATCGCCTCCTATCGCCAGCTGGAGCAGATGCTGCAGGGCAACTACGGCTATCAGCGGTTGTGGAACGATAAGACCAAAACCCCGTATCTGTATCATGCGCAGAACGGGCTGTTTGTCACCTATGACGATGCCGAGAGCTTCAAATACAAAGCGAAGTACATCAAGCAGCAGCAGCTGGGCGGCGTAATGTTCTGGCATTTGGGGCAAGACAACCGCAACGGCGATCTGCTGGCCGCGCTGGATCGCTATTTCAACGCCGCAGACTACGACGACAGCCAGCTGGATATGGGCACCGGCCTGCGATACACCGGCGTCGGCCCCGGCAACCTGCCGATCATGACCGCGCCGGCCTATGTGCCGGGCACCACTTACGCCCAGGGCGCGCTGGTGTCCTACCAAGGCTACGTCTGGCAGACCAAGTGGGGTTACATCACCTCGGCGCCCGGCTCAGACAGCGCCTGGCTGAAGGTGGGCCGCCTGGCGTAAGCCGTAAAAAAACCCCGTAGCCGAATGCTGCGGGGTTTTCATTGAGTTAACCGTTTGATTTTCGCGTCCCTTCGTGTCTATTCCATCAGTTGTGGCACCACGGATAGCCGCCATCCCGTACCACTTCGCGGCCCATCAGGCTGTAGACATCGCTTTTGCGCGTCAGCCGCTCATGCCACCAGTTAAACCCGGCGCCCTTGCTGGCCGGGTGCCACGCCAGCCAAATCATTTCGTCGCCCTTTTGCATTTCCACCGGCACCGTCACCAGTTCGCCGCTGGCCAATTCCTTTTCGATCAAAGCAGGCGGCAGAAAAGCGTGGCCGATGCCGCGTTTGAGCAGCGCCAGGTTGCTTTCCACGTCGCATACCACCAACTGACGCTGCAAGGGCAGCGTGCCGTGATTGCGCTTGGGCAGCTCGTGGCTGCTGTCGGCGATCACCACCACGATGTCGTTCAACCGCTGTTTCTTGCACACCGGTTTTCTCTGCGCCGCGAACGGGTGCGAAGGCGACACGCATAGCACAAAGTTGAGCTTGCCGAGCATCAGGGTTTTGGCCTGCACGCTGTCGGGAATTTGGCCGATGGCGATGATCAGATCCGCCCGGTTGTTCTTCAGCGCATCCCAGGTACCGTTCAACGCTTCCCGCTGCACCGAGATACTGGCGTTCGGGCAATGCTGAATATAGTCGCGGATATCCTGCGTCAGGGTTTCCAACGGGAAGAAGGTGTCTACCGCCAAGCGGATATTATTGTCCAGCTTGGGAATGTTGCGCACCCGGCTTTCCAGATCCTGCACCGCATTTAATATCCAGCTGCCCTCCTGCAGGAGAAACTCCCCTTCATCCGTCAGGGTAATCATGGGGCCATTGCGATGAAAAAGTTTCACGCAGAGTTTGCTTTCAATATTGGAAACCCGATAAGAAATCGCCGAAGGCGTTTTATGCAGTGCCTCCGCCGCCATAGAGAAAGATCCGGTGCTCTTGATGGTGCTGATTATTTTAATCGCGTCCAGGGATAATCTAGTCATACAAATTCCTCTTTAAAATAAAATAAGAAAAATGACACTAAATTCCCAAGGTGGTGGCGCACAAAAATCGATCAAATCGAACAAGGGTACTCATAGCAACAAGCAATATACTTCATAAATGAGAGCGCTATCTTAAATACTATTCATCACGACCTGATATAAAATTCATCATAGCGCCCTACTTTTACACTGTGACAGTTAAATAAATTCGGCCTAACGATCAAAGATCGTCATCATAATATTTTTCGTTAATAGCCAGTAAAACATTCCAATCTACGGCCAAACCAGAATGGTAAAAATAAAACAAGCCGACAAGAGGGGTTATTTCCAATTGCGTTATTAGTCTCTCATTTTGTCGGTGAAATACGCTCAACTTACAACATAATTTCAGTCAGGAGTGACTTATGAACAAAACTTCCCGTACCCTGCTCTCTCTGGGCCTGCTGAGCGCGGCCATGTTCGGCGTTTCACAACAGGCGAATGCTCACGGTTATGTCGAATCGCCGGCCAGCCGCGCCTATCAGTGCAAACTGCAGCTCAACACGCAGTGCGGCAGCGTGCAGTACGAACCGCAGAGCGTCGAAGGCCTGAAAGGCTTCCCACAGGCCGGCCCGGCTGACGGCCACATCGCCAGCGCCGACAAGTCCACCTTCTTCGAACTGGATCAGCAAACGCCGACGCGCTGGAACAAGCTCAACCTGAAAACCGGCCCGAACTCCTTTACCTGGAAGCTGACCGCCCGTCACAGCACCACCAGCTGGCGCTATTTCATCACCAAGCCGAACTGGGACGCTTCGCAGCCGCTGACCCGCGCTTCCTTTGACCTGACGCCGTTCTGCCAGTTCAACGACGGCGGCGCCATCCCTGCCGCACAGGTCACCCACCAGTGCAACATACCGGCAGATCGCAGCGGTTCGCACGTGATCCTTGCCGTGTGGGACATAGCCGACACCGCCAACGCCTTCTATCAGGCGATCGACGTCAACCTGAGCAAATAATCGGTCAAATGAAGAGATCGTTGAGGGTTCAGCCTGGCGCTGAACCCTTTTTTTTTGCAGGTGCCGCTATTGCGACATGTTGAGGATAGTGCGCACATTGAGCGCGCTGGTGGCGATAATGTCGATGGCGCCGGTGCGCAAAGCGCCCAAAATCGCCAACGCCTTGGTATTCTCGGAAGCAATGGCGATCACGCAAGGGATTTTGCGCAGCTCATCAATGCTCAGCCCGATCACTCTGTCATTCATCACCGTGTCGACATGCTGCCCCTGAGCATTGAAAAAGTCATAGCCGGCGATGTCGCCGATCACGCCCTGATTAAGGCTGGCGTCGATAATCTCGTGCGGCGTAAACCACCCCAATTTCACCATATAGCTGTTTTCATTCATGTCGCCAATACCGACTAACGCCACATCGGCCTTACGCGCGCGGTCCAGCGTTTCCTTGATCGTGCCGTTCTGCATGAAGGCGTCTTTCAGCGCGCGATTTTCGACGTAGGCCGGCGCGTAAAGCGTCTCGCTGCTGCCGCCGAACTTCTTCGCCAAGCGCCGACTGATATGGTCGGCGTTGATCGCATCGCCCGGACGGTGGGTGCCGCCGATGCCGCAGATGAACTTGCAGTTGCGTTCCGTCACGCTGCCGACGTGATCGGCGATCGCCGCCACGTTGCGTCCCTGGCCGACCGCCAACACCATATCGTCTTTCAGCGACATCGCCAGATAGTTGGACACCAGCGCCGCCACCTGCCGACGCTGTTCCTCTTCGTCCTGATGGTCGAGCGCGATCAACGCGCGGCTGATGGGAAAACGTTCCATCATCTGCTGTTCCAGCCGGGTGCTGAATACCGGGTGATAACGCACGTTGATCTCGACGATGCCTTCTTCCTTGGCGCGCTTGAGCAAACGACCGACTTTGATCCGTGAGATGCCGAATTTTTTGGCGATCTCTTCCTGCGTGATCTCATCCTGATAATAAGCAACGGCGATTTCGGTCAGCAGTTCGTTATCCTGGGACACAGTTTGTTTTTCCATCCGTTAGACGTTTCCCCACGGCAGGCCGGTTGATGATGGCGGAGGGACGATACACGCCCCTCCGACAAGGCTGAATGCCCGCTAGTATAACGCGTTCAAGCGGCAACGGTATTCAGTCGTTGTTCCACCTCGTCCGCCAATCGGGTCAAGAGCAGGCAGCAAGATACCGCGCCGGCGTCCAGTACGCCGCGCGAACGCTCGCCCAGACGGCTGGCGCGGCCGATTTTCGCCACCAGCTCGCGCGTGGAATCGCGCCCGCGTTCCGCGGCGATCCTCATCTTTTCCAGCGCTGCGGCGAAGTCGTCACCGCGCCCGGCCGCCTGCTCAAACGCCGCCACCGCCGGTATCAGCGTATCCATCAGACACTTGTCGCCCACGCCCGCGCTGCTGATGTCCTGCAGTTCGCTCAATCCGCCGTGCAACATCGCCAAAAATGCCTGCTTATCCAGCACGCTGCGCTCACGGACGCTCTCCGCCATGCCCATGAACAGGCTGCCGTACAGCGGCCCCATCGAACCGCCGATGCCCTCCATCAGCGCATCCGATACCGCATCGAACGCCTGCGCCAGCGTGAGCTCGCGGCCGCGAATGGCATCGCCGCACATCGCGAATCCCTTCGACATATTAATGCCGTGGTCACCGTCGCCGATGGCGCCGTCGATTTCGCTGAGGTATTCGCGGTTGCTGACAATGGTTTCTATCAGCCCCGTAACGATCTCACTGCCGTACCGGGTTGAAATTTGTTCCGTCATGATTCACTCCACCTGGGTTAAGCCTAAAGATTGCGCCGGCATGTCCAGCAGCGTTTTCAGTTCGTCATCCAGCGTCATCAGCGTCAGCGTCACGCCCATCATTTCCAGCGACGTGAAGTAATTGCCGACGTAGCGCCGATGCACCCGCACGCCTTTCGCCGTCAACCGGCGCTCTATTTCGGCATAATAGATATACAGCTCCATCACCGGCGTGGCGCCAAGCCCGGAGATCAGCAACGCCACCTCCTGGCCTTGTTCCAACGGCATATCGTTGAGCACAAAATCGAGCATGGTGCCGGCCATCGCCGACGCCGACTGGATCGGCGATACCTCAATGCCCGGTTCGCCGTGATGGCCGATGCCGATCTCCATCTTGCCGTCTTCGATATGAAAATTGGGTTTGCCGACCGCGGGAATGGTGCAGGAACTGAGGCCGACGCCGATCGAACGACACCGGTCGATGGCTTTTTGCGCCGCGCCGATCACGCCGTCCAGATCGTATCCCTTGGCCGCCGCCGCCGCGCCGACCTTCCACATCAGAATTTCGCCGGCCACGCCGCGTCGCTTATCCCTCTCACTGGCCGGCGCCGAGGCGACGTCATCGTTGGCCACCACGGTTTTCACCCGTATGCCGGCCGCCGTCGCCTTCTTGATCGCCATCTTGACGTTCATGTTATCGCCGGCGTAGTTGCCGTACAGGCAAGCGACGCCCGCACCGCTGTCCGCCGCCTTGAAGGCGTCGAGAAAAGCCCCCGCCGTAGGCGATGAAAAAATCTCGCCAATCGCGACGGCATCCAGCATGTTTTTGCCGACATAGCCCAGGAACGCCGGCTCATGGCCGGAGCCGCCGCCGGTGACGATGCCCACTTTGCCGGCGATCGGCGCAGGCGGATATTTCAACACCCGCGCATTGTCGGTGGCGGCGTAATAGTTCGGGTGGGCCAGCCTGTAGCCCTGGATGGCGTCTTCCACTACGTGATCGGGATCGTTAATGATTCTGTTCATCGCGGCCTCTCTGTCGCCTGAATAAGAAATTATTGAATGGTGTAACCGCCGTCGACCACCAGGTTGGCGCCGGTGATCATCGCCGCCGCGTCACCGGCCAAAAACAGGGCGCTGGCGGCGATATCTTGCGGCTCAGCAAAGCGCCGCAGCGGAATTTTCTGCTTCATCTGCTCAGCCACCTCGCCAGACCAGGCCTTACGGCCCAGCTCCGTCAAAACCACGGTGGGTGAAATGGCGTTGACCCGCACGTTGTGCGGCCCCCACTCCAGCGCCAGCACCTGGGTCAACCCGATAACGCCCGCTTTGCTGGCGCAATAGGCCAGGTGATTAGGCAAAGCCACCACCCCGGCCTGCGAGGCGAGATTGATGATGCTGCCGCCGCGCTGACTAATGAAACGGCGCCCTACCGCCTGGCAGGTAAGAAACACGCCTTTCAGATTGACCGCCAGGGTTGCATCCCACGCCGTTTCCGGCAGCTCCTCAGCCGGATGCAGCGCGACGATGCCGGCGCTGTTGACCAGCACGTCCAGCCGCCCGAAATGCGCCTCAATCTGCGCCACCGCCCGCTCCACCGACGCGGCATCGGTGACGTCGGCCACGACGCCCAACGCCGCCTCGGCGTCCAGCTGTCGCGCCACTTCCGCAACCTGCGGCGCCCGATCGAGCAGCGCCACGCGCGCGCCGTTTTGCAGATAGCGTTCGGCAATCGCGAGACCGATCCCCGCAGCGCCGCCGGTAATCAGCGCCACCTTGCCCTGCAGCGAGAGCTCGCTCGGCGCCGTAGTTTGATGATTAATCATAAATTTCCCCTTAAAACTGTGAACTTCACGATCGGTCAGGATATTTTCGCCAAACTCGCGCCGCGTTCCTCCTGCGCCGTCGCGCTTTCTTTCGGCAGCGTGACAAATTTCATCAGCACGCCGCTGAACAGGTACAAGCCGGTAAAGATCCAGATCACGCCAACGGTGCCGAGACTGCCGATAAACAGCCCCACCACCGCCGGGCCGACAAAGGTGCTCAGGCCGGCGCCCAGATTGAGAATCGACATCGCCGCGCCCTTATTATCCGGCGCCAGCGACGGCATGATGGCCGACAACGGCACAAACGCCGCCAGACAGGCGCCGAACAACCCGGCGGCGCACACGGTCAGCAGATAATTGGCGCCGAAGAATTGCGGCACGTAGTAGAACATCAGCGTGGTCAAGGCGCAGCCGACGCAGCCAAACCACATCACCACATTGCGCCAGCCGAGCCCGTCGCTGATCACGCCGAAAATCAGGTTGAAAATGATGTTGACCGTCCACAGCGCGGCGTACATCTGCAGCCAATGCGTGCGGGTGAACCCCATATCCATCATGTACATGGGCATGAATACGACGAAGCCGTAAGCCGCAGAGGTATTAATGGTGCGCACGATGCCGCCCAGGCCAATCTTCGGGTTTTCAAACGCGATGGTGATGCCCTTCAAGACGTAACCCAGCGACGCTTTTTCCCGGTTGCCGCTCTGTGCCGCACCGTCGTCGCGATTGAGCATCAGCGCAATCACCGCGCCCAGCACGACGAAAATCAGCGCGCTCCACAGCGTGTGGATCTCGCCGAGATAAGGCAGCATGATGCTGGAATACAGCACGCCCAGCACGCTGAGCCCGCCGCTGTAGACGAACCAGAAAATCCCCACCGCCGACCCCAGCCTTTCCGGCGGCGCCTCATACGCCACCCACACCAGAAAACCGTAGGCAAATAGCGGATAGCCCAAGCCGCGCAGCGCATAGGTCGGCACCATGATCGCCAGGTTGTTGCTCGGCAGGCCGAACGTCAAAAAACACACCGAACCGAATAGAAACAGCAGCAGGCCGGCCAACATCACCCGCCGGGCGGTAAAGATTTCCGCCAGCACGCCGGAAAACCAGGCGGCGATCGCGGCCGCAAAGCCATAAACGCTGAACAGCAGCGCCGATTCCTGAATGCTAAGCCCTTTGCCAATCAAATAAGGCGACAGCCATCCTTGTTCCAGCCCTTCGCCCATCATGAACACCAACACGCCGGCATAGCCCAGCAGCAGTTTCGGTGACAGACCAATGCGATGAATCAGTCCATGCAACATAGAACACCCCAGCACATGTGATTATGGAGGCGCAGGCTCGCCCGCCCCCGAGGAACGACGCAGGTTTCAGAGGTTTGGATTAAGCACCACTTTGATTGAACCGATGCCGCGCTTCATCAGCTCGAAACCTTCGGCGAACTGTTCCAGCGGCAACGTATGCGTCACCACGCCTTCGGTCGGCAGATCGCCATTGGCGATGCCTTCGATCACCAGCGGGTAGCAGTAAGGGCCGAGGTGCGAACCGAGCACGTCCAGCTCCTTGCGGTCGCTGATGATGCTCCAATCGACGGTCACCGGATCCTTGAACACGGAAAATTCGACGAAGGTGCCGAGCTTGCGGATCAGCGTCAGGCCCTGTTCCACGGACTTCTGTGCGCCGGTCGCCTCGATGTAGATGTCGCAGCCGTAGCCGTCGGTCATCGCTTTAACCGCGGCGGGCACGTCGTCACGGGTGGGATTCAGCGTCACATCCGCGCCGAAGCGCTTCGCCAAGGCCAGACGTTCGTCGGACAGATCCAGCACCACCAGCTTCGAAGGCCCGGACTTTTTGATCGCCCCGATCATGCCCAGCCCCAGAGTGCCGGCGCCGGCCAACACCACCACATCGCCCAGTTTGATATTGGCGCGTTGCACCGCATGGAAGGAGCAAGCATAGGGTTCGATCAGAATGGCTTTTTCGATCGGCAGGTCGGCCGGCACATGGTAGTTAATCGCCTCTTTGGTGAACTTCATGTACTCGGCCATGCCGCCGTTAACGTTTTTCTGGAAACCGTACAGGTCATGCTTTTCGCACATCCAATACTGACCGCGGTTGCAGAAGCGGCATTGCCAGCAGGGAACGATTTGTTCTGATATCACGCGATCGCCGAGATTGAAGCCCTCGACGCCTTCGCCGTACCCCACGACATGGCCAATAAATTCATGGCCGGGGATCATCGGCGCCTTGATGTACGCCGGTTGTTTTTCATCGCCCCAGAAGCTGGGCGCCCCTTCGAACGCTTTAACATCACCGGCGCAGATGCCGCAGGCCTCGATCTTCACCAGGATCTCTTTCGGGCCGATCTTCGGTACCGGCACCTGTTCCAGGCGGTAATCTTTCGGGGCGTACGCCACAACCGCCTTCATGATCTCGGGGATACCGGCCGCCATTTTCGCCTCTGTTATGCAGGTCTGACACATAGCACTCTCCTCTGGTAGGGGAACTTATTTTGATCATTAATACAAACAAAGAACAAATGAACACTAACGCCGCGCGTTCAATTTGCCCACAGTGAACTTATCAAAGTGTGATATCGCTCAAAAACCCGTCTCAACTAGGGTAAACAACGATTGAAAGCCCTTTTTTAGTGACTGATATCACCTTTTACAGTGGCAAACTGAAAAATCCAGCAAAAAACAAAAGAACATCAATTGAACATTTGATTAAACAGGGATACGGTAATGAACGTGGCGCCACCGAGGATCGCCACCCTTTTCGTTACCAATCAGGAGACCGCTATGCTGCCTATCGCCATCGGCGCCGATGATGCCGCCATTGAACTGAAGGATCTGATCGTTGCCCACCTGCAACAACGGGACATCCCCGTCATTGACTACACGACGGATCGCGCCGCAGAAACGGGGATCTATCCCGATATCGCCTATCGCGTCGCGCAGGCGATACGGGAGGAAAAACATCGGCGGGGCATCCTGCTGTGCGGCACCGGCATCGGTATGAGCATCGTGGCCAATAAAGTGCCCGGCATTCGTGCGGCGCAATGTCACGATACCTACTCCGCCCAACGGGCGCGCAAAAGCAATGATGCTCAGATCATCACGCTGGGCGCGCGGGTCATCGGTGCCGAACTGGCGAAAACCATCGTCGATGCCTGGCTGGAATCGGAGTTTGAAGGGGGAGGATCGGCGCCGAAAGTCGAGCGAATCGGCTATTACGAAAACGCGGCCGGACGGCGTTAAACCGCCTGCAGTCTCGATGGCGGTCGCGCGCAAGCCGCGCTCCGCCTGGGTTTATTCGGCATTCATTGTTATTATCCATCGCAACAATCAGAAAAAGCGCATTTTCATTCTCGATCCGATGATGCAGTGTGTTCCCCCTATGATGAAAAAGGTTCTCATTTCCCTACATTGAGCTTGGTCAAGGAGCTTATCAATGAATCAATTAGACGCACTCAAGCAGCTGACCACGGTGGTCGCCGACAGCGGCGATATCGAATCCATCCGCCAGTTCGAACCCCAGGACGCCACCACCAACCCTTCGCTGATCCTGAAAGCCGCCGCGCTGCCGCAGTACAAAGCGCTGATCACCGAAGCGCTGGAGTATGCCCGCCGCCAGGGCGGCAGCAAGGAAACCCAGCTGATCAACGCCAGCGATAAACTGGCGGTCAACATCGGCGTCGAGATCCTCAAAAGCGTGCCGGGCCGCATCTCCACCGAAGTGGACGCCCGCCTGTCGTTCGATCGCGGCATGTGCGTCGCCAAAGCGCGCAAACTGATCGGCATGTATCAGGAACAGGGCATCGACAAATCGCGCATCCTGATCAAACTGGCTTCCACCTGGGAAGGCATCAAAGCCGCCGAAGAGCTGGAAAAAGAAGGCATCAACACCAACCTGACGCTGCTGTTCTCCTTCGCCCAGGCCCGCGCCTGCGCCGAAGCCGGCGTGTATCTGATCTCGCCGTTCGTCGGCCGCATCTATGACTGGTATCAGGCCAAACAGCCTGCCGCCGACTACGACGCCGATCAGGATCCGGGCGTGAAATCGGTGCGCACCATCTATGAGTACTACAAGCGTCATCGTTACCAGACGGTGATCATGGGCGCCAGCTTCCGCAAGGTTGAGCAAATCCTGGCGCTGGCCGGCTGCGATCGCCTGACCATCGCGCCGAACCTGCTGGAACAGCTGAAAAACAGCGAACAGCCGGTCGAGCGCAAGCTGACCCCGTCGACCGAGGGCTTCCACCAACCTGCCCCGCTGGCCGAAGCGGAGTTCCGCTGGCTGCACAACCAGGACGCCATGGCGGTGGAAAAACTCGCCGAAGGCATTCGCCTGTTCGCCGTCGACCAGCAGAAGCTGGAAGACATGTTGGCCGCTCAACTGTAATCGCACTGGAGTTTCGTTATGTCTTCTCGTAAAGAGCTTGCCAACGCTATCCGCGCACTCAGCATGGACGCCGTACAAAAAGCAAATTCCGGCCACCCGGGGGCCCCTATGGGCATGGCGGACATCGCCGAAGTCCTGTGGCGTGACTATCTCAACCACAACCCGACTAACCCGCACTGGGCTGACCGCGACCGTTTCGTGCTCTCCAACGGCCACGGCTCCATGTTGATTTACAGCCTCCTGCACCTCACCGGCTATGACCTGCCGATGCGCGAGCTGGAAAACTTCCGTCAGCTGCACTCCAAAACCCCGGGCCACCCGGAGTACGGCTACACCCCGGGCGTTGAAACCACCACCGGCCCGCTGGGCCAGGGCATCGCCAACGCCGTCGGCTTCGCCATCGCCGAACGCACCCTGGCGGCGCAGTTCAACCGCCCCGGCCACGACATCGTCGACCACCACACCTACGCCTTCATGGGCGACGGCTGCATGATGGAAGGCATCTCGCACGAAGTCTGCTCCCTGGCCGGCACCCTCAAGCTCGGCAAGCTGACCGCCTTCTACGATGACAACGGCATCTCCATCGACGGCCACGTCGACGGCTGGTTCACCGACGACACCGCCCTGCGTTTCGAAGCCTACGGCTGGCACGTGGTGCGCAACGTCGACGGCCACAACCCGGACGCCATCAAGGCCGCGATTGAAGAAGCCCGCAAGGTGACCGACAAGCCGTCACTGCTGATGTGCAAGACCGTTATCGGCTTCGGTTCGCCGAACAAGGCCGGCACCCATGACGTGCACGGCGCCGCGCTGGGCGCCGCCGAAGTGGCCGCCACCCGCGAAGCGCTGGGCTGGAAATACGCCGCCTTTGAAATCCCGCAGGACATCTACGCTCAGTGGGACGCCAAAGAAGCCGGTCAGGCCAAGGAAGCGGCCTGGAACGACAAGTTCGCCGCCTACGCCAGGGCCTTCCCGGAACTGGCCGCCGAGTTCAAGCGCCGCATGAACGGCGAGCTGCCGGCCGACTGGAAAGCTGACGCCAAAGCGTTCGTGGAAAAACTGCAGGCCAACCCGGCCAACATCGCCAGCCGCAAGGCGTCGCAGAACGCGCTGGAAGCGTTCGGCAAGGTGCTGCCGGAGTTCCTGGGCGGCTCCGCCGACCTGGCGCCGAGCAACCTGACCATGTGGTCCGGCTCGAAAGCGCTGAACGTTGACCCGGCGGGCAACTACATTCATTACGGCGTGCGCGAGTTCGGCATGACCGCCATCACCAACGGCATCGCGCTGCACGGCGGCTTCCTGCCGTACTCGGCGACCTTCCTGATGTTCGTGGAATACGCCCGCAACGCGGTGCGCATGGCGGCGCTGATGAAGCTGCGCAACGTGTTCGTCTACACCCACGACTCCATCGGTCTGGGCGAAGACGGCCCGACCCACCAGCCGGTGGAGCAGCTGGCGAGCCTGCGCGTGACCCCGAACATGAGCACCTGGCGCCCGTGTGACCAGGTGGAATCGGCGGTGGCGTGGCAGTACGGCATCGAGCGCAACGACGGCCCGACCACCCTGGTGTTCTCGCGCCAGAACCTGACCCAGCAGCCGCGCACCGCAGAGCAGCTGGCGAACGTGTACCGCGGCGGCTACGTGCTGAAAGACTGCGCGGGCACGCCGGACGTCATCCTGATCGCCACCGGCTCTGAAGTGGGCATCACGGTGGAAGCGGCGGACAAGCTGACCGCGGCGGGCCGCAAGGTGCGGGTGGTGTCAATGCCGTCGACCGACGCGTTCGACAAGCAGGATGCGGCGTACCGCGAGTCGGTGCTGCCGGCGGCGGTGACGGCGCGTGTGGCGGTGGAAGCGGGTATCGCGGACTACTGGTACAAGTACGTGGGGCTGAACGGCGCCATCGTGGGCATGACCACCTTCGGTGAGTCGGCGCCGGCGGAGCAGCTGTTCGCCGAGTTCGGCTTCACCGTGGACAACGTGGTGGCGAAGGCGCAGGCGCTGCTGAAGTAAGCGGCCTGGCGCCAGCCGATAAAAAAGCCGGTCATCATGACCGGCTTTTTTTATTCCATCACCCGATGAATCTGCAAATACTGCAGCAGCATGATGGTCTTGCCGTCTTTAATGCGGCCATCGGCAATCATCGCCACCGCGTCGCTGAACGGCAGTTCGATCACTTCGATATCTTCATCTTCAATGCCGCCGCCGGCCGCGCGCCGCTCATCGTCATGGTATTCGGCGATAAAGAAGTGCACGATCTCGGTCACGCCGCCCGGCGACATGTAGGCTTCGAAGATTTTCTTGACCTCGCCCACCTGAAAACCGGTCTCTTCCACCGCTTCGCGGCGCGCGCACTGCTCCGGCGAATCGGCGTCCAGCAGACCGGCGCAGGCCTCAAGCAGCATGCCGCTTTCGTTGCCGTTGACGTAGGTCGGCATGCGGAACTGGTTGGTCAGCACCACCGTGCCCTTGGCGCGGTTGTACAGCAAAATGGTGGCGCCGTTGCCGCGATCGTAAACCTCGCGC
The DNA here is from genome assembly GCF_900215445.1 of Serratia sp. JKS296. Classification (NCBI taxonomy): domain Bacteria; kingdom Pseudomonadati; phylum Pseudomonadota; class Gammaproteobacteria; order Enterobacterales; family Yersiniaceae; genus Serratia; species Serratia sp. JKS296. The sequence continues at coordinate 1,284,667 of NZ_OCMX01000001.1, read as the reverse complement.
ATCTGTTGCACCGAACCGCCGTTTTTGCGTTTCAGATCGAACGTGTACTTGTGCAGCACATACCAGTTGTCCGACAACAGCTCTTTCTTCACATTCTCAATTTTCGACGACATGACCCTTTTTCCTTGAGTTGCAACGTGAAAATCATACCGCGATTACGCTGCGCCGCAGCAGACGATTTGCAACAAAAATCACAACGCCTCTCCGGGCAAACCAGGATTAAAAAGACATCGTGGGCAGACGCATAATCTGACAGACGAATCGCATCCGCAAAGACAAATCCTCAGTGGAAACCGGGCGGCGGCTGAACATCGGCGGGCATTTCGCTATTCATTTGATTACACGACGACAATTGTTCCCGTTTTGTTGACAACTTGATACAAATCGCGGTGCAATTTAGTTGCAAAAGTTATAGTTTTGCTTTCGAATGAAACTGGCGCAGCCCTCACCTGAGAGAAAAGGATTCCGTGATTGCTTGTTAAACGTTCCGTGACCGGCAGCCTGGCCAGGGCGCTGTTCGGCATCGTGATACTGTCGGTGCTCGCCACCGGGTTGGCGTTGACGACCGTCGCCGGCAGCCAGAGCGATGCCGAGGCGATCAACATCGCCGGTTCGCTGCGCATGCAAAGCTACCGCCTGGCCTTTGATCTCGATCGACAGAGCCCGGAGCTGGAGCTGCACCTGCAGCAGTATCGGCAATCTTTGCAGGCGCCGGCGCTGCAAAAGCTGGCGCGCTTTTACGTCCCGGCCGAGGTGCGCAACCACTATCTGGCGCTGCAACGAACATGGCAAGCGATGGAGCGGCAGATCCGCGACGGGCAGGCCGCCGCCTACCGGGCGGAGGTCGCCGGCTACGTCAACCGCGTCGATCATTTTGTTTCCGCTCTGCAGCGTTATTCCGAGTTGAAACTCACCCTGGTGGCCGCCGTCAGCGTACTGGGCTACGCCGCCATCATCGGCCTGGTGCTGTTCTGCATCCGCTTTATGCGCCGCCAGGTGGTCACGCCGCTGCAGCACCTGGTCGACGCCAGCCAGCGCGTGCAACAGCGCGACTTTCGCCACCCGCAGCTGGACGTGGCGCTGCCGAACGAGCTCGGCGTGCTGTCGCAAACCTTCAGCGCCATGTCGGACGAGCTGGCCCGGCTCTATCAGTCGCTGGAGCTGAAAGTGCAGGAAAAAACCCAGCGCCTGCAGCAGGCCAACGAAACGCTGGAGGTGCTGTATCGCTGTTCACAGGCGCTGAGCGTGCGCCAGATCGATCAGCAGGCATTCGAGAATGTGCTGCGCATCGTGCGCCAAAGCGAACGACTGCGCTGCATCCGGTTGAACGTGGCGGACGATCATGGCCAGTGGCAACTGAACGAAGGAGAGCCGGCGCCGGCGCAAACCTGGAGCGCGCTGCCGATCACCCAAGGCGATAAACTGTTGGGTGAATTGCGATGGCAGCCCGAAGCGCAGCCGCCGCATCCTCACCTGATGCAGAGCCTGGCCAACATGCTGGGGCGCGGCGTCTACTTCAACCGGGCGCAAAAGCAGCACCAATATCTGCTGTTGATGGAAGAGCGTGGGACCATCGCCCGCGAGCTGCACGATTCGCTGGCGCAGACGCTGTCGTTCCTGCGCATCCAGTTGACGCTGCTCCGGCGCGCCGCCGACGATCCGGCGGCGCAGACGATTATCGACGATTTCGATCGCACGCTGGCCGATGCCTATCGCCAGCTGAGAGAATTGCTGGCCACCTTCCGCCTCAACATTCAGGAGGCGGATCTGAATGCCGCGCTGGAGCAACTGTTGCAGCCATTAAAGGCGCTAACCCCCGCGCGGATTCAGTTACACTGTCGGCTGCCCTCGCAGGCGCTCAACGCCCAGCAGCAGGTGCACGCGCTGCAGATCGTGCGCGAGGCGGTGCTCAATGCCGTCAAGCACGCAGGAGCGAGCGAGATCGCGGTGTGTTGCGAGGTCAACGCCGCAGGCGACAACGTATTCAGCATTACCGACGACGGTTGCGGCATCGCCAGTCTGGAAGAACCGGAAGGGCATTACGGCTTGACCATCATGAGCGAACGCGCGGCGCGACTGGGAGGAACGCTGCGCATCCGGCGCAGAAGCCGCGGCGGCACGGCGGTCTGCCTGACATTCTCGCCCTGACCTTGCGGCTGTTCACTCTGCGTTACGGTTGCCGCCGGGCAGAAGGCCGCCCGGAGAGGTTTGCGGTGCAGAATGCCGCTATTTTTGAAGAGACAGTCCCACTGTGAAGCACGCCTCCGGGCGCGTTTGAGTGGCTTTACTTGCTACAGGGAGCATTTTTCATGGTGATGAAGCAATACCGAGTCATGATCGTTGACGATCATCCGTTGATGCGGCGCGGCATCAAACAACTGCTGGGACTGGATGCGCGATTTGGCGTGGTGGCGGAGGCCGGCAACGGCAGCGAGGCGGTTGCGCTGGCGCTGCAGCACGCGCCCGACGTGATCTTGTTGGATCTGAACATGAAGGGCATGTCCGGGCTGGATACGCTGCGGGCTCTGCGCGACGAAGGCGTAGACGCGCGCATCATCGTGCTGACGGTCTCCGACGCGCGCAGCGATCTGTATGCGCTGATCGACGCCGGCGCCGACGGCTATCTGCTGAAAGACAGTGAACCGGAGCAGCTGCTGGAACACATCAGCGCCGCCGCCGAGGGGCAAAACGTGATCAGCGACGCCATGGCCGACTATTTGCTGGCGCGCAGCGAGCAGCGCGATCCCTTCACCGCCTTGACCGAACGCGAACTGGACGTCTTGCAAGAGGTGGCGCGCGGCCTGTCCAACAAACAGGTGGCGGCGCAGTTGCATATCTCTGAAGAAACCGTGAAGGTGCACATCCGCAACATACTGCGCAAGCTGGACGTGCGTTCTCGCGTGGCGGCGACGGTGATGTACCTGGAGTACAAAAGCCACTGATCGCCCCGCCCCGGCCAATACGCCGGGGCCGCCTACTCGATGGCGCCGAGCAGCGCCTGATGATGCTGATGCACCCAGCTCTTGTTGAACGGCCCCCAGCTTTCCAACTGATAAAAACCGTCGTTGTTGCGCACGCCCTGCTGCACGAACTGCAGCTCGACGCCCATGCCGGGCAGCGCCTTCAGCACATCCTGCAACGTGCGGCGCGGCCAACCGGTCAGCGCCATCAACCGCGGCACATTGGGCCGTTCACTGTGGCTGATCAGCCAGCATAAATAAAGCCGACGGGCAAATACCGGGTTAATTCCCATGCCAAGCTCCTGCTGTAAGGTGAATCCAGTTTTTACTTTCGGTTGCCTGCGGCGAAGAGATGCGCAAGGCCTTTGATAGTAATAAAAATGTCTTAATAGCGTCCAATTATCGGCGTCGGTGCATCCGCGCCGTTTTCCGCTACCGTTATTTACACTATCTCCTTTTTTTCTCCACGCTTTCCTCGACTATCCCGAGTAAAGTGCAATAGCGCCGGAATCCTTCCCTGCCGCTGAAATGCATATTTCCGATGCGTTTTAAAGATAGAACAAGTCATAACGAGGTTCGCGCTGCATGGCCAATTTTTTTATTGATCGCCCGATTTTCGCCTGGGTGCTGGCAATTATTCTTTGCCTGACCGGGGCATTGGCGATTTTTTCTTTACCGGTAGAACAATACCCGAATTTGGCGCCGCCGAACGTGCGCATCAGCGCAACTTACCCAGGCGCTTCGGCGCAAACGCTGGAAAACACCGTCACCCAAATCATTGAGCAAAATATGACCGGCCTCGACAACATGATGTATATGTCGTCGCAGAGCACCAATACCGGCCAGGCGACCGTCACGCTGACATTCGAAGCCGGCACCGATCCCAACGAGGCGATGCAGCAGGTGCAAAACCAGCTGCAGGCGGCGATCAAACGTTTGCCGCAGGCGGTGCAGAATCAGGGGGTCACGGTCTCGAAATCCGGCGACACCACGCTGATGATGGTGGCGTTCGTCTCCACCGACAACAGCATGGACAAGCAGGACATCGCCGATTACATCGTCTCCAACCTGCAGGATCCGCTCAGCCGCATCAACGGCGTCGGCAGCATGGACGTGTATGGCTCGCAATACGCCATGCGCATCTGGCTCGATCCCAACAAGCTCAACAGCTACCAGCTCACGACCCAGGACGTGGTCAAGGCCATTCAATCCCAGAACGCCCAGGTGGCGGTCGGCCAGTTGGGCGGCACGCCATCGGTCGATAAACAGGCGTTGAACGCCACCATCAACGCCCAGTCGCAGCTCCAGACGCCGGAACAGTTCCGCCAGATCACCTTGCGGGTCAATCAGGACGGCTCGCTGGTGACGCTGGGCAACGTCGCCACCGTCGAACTGGGCGGCGAGAACTACAACTACCTCAGCCGCTACAACGGCATGCAGGCCGCGGGCATGAACATCAAGCTGGCCTCCGGCGCCAACGAACTGCAAACCGACCAGTTGGTGAAGGACAAGATCGCCGAGCTGTCGCAATACTTCCCGCACGGGCTGGAGGCCAAAGTGGCCTATGAAACCACCCCGTTCGTCAAAGCCTCGATCAAGGACGTGGTGAAAACGCTGCTGGAAGCCATCCTGCTGGTGTTCCTGGTGATGTATCTGTTCCTGCAGAACTTCCGCGCCACGCTGATCCCCACCATCGCCGTGCCGGTGGTGCTGATGGGCACCTTCGCCATCCTTTCCGCCTGCGGCTTCAGCATCAACACCCTCACCATGTTCGCCATGGTGCTGGCGATCGGCCTGCTGGTGGACGACGCCATCGTGGTGGTGGAGAACGTCGAACGCGTGATGAGCGAGGAAGGCCTGCCGCCGCGTGAAGCCACGCGCAAATCCATGGGGCAGATCCAGAGCGCGCTGGTCGGCATCGCCCTGGTGCTGTCGGCGGTGTTCGTGCCGATGGCGTTCTTCGGCGGCACCACCGGCGCCATCTATCGCCAGTTCTCCATCACCATCGTCTCCGCCATGGTGCTGTCGGTGCTGGTGGCGATGATCCTGACCCCGGCCCTGTGCGCCACGCTGCTCAAACCGATCGCCAAAGGGCACCATCACGGCAAGCGCGGCTTCTTCGGCTGGTTCAACCGCATGTTCAACCGCAACGCCGAACGCTATGAGCGCGGTGTGGGGCGCATTCTGCACGCCAGCGGCCGCTACATGGTGATTTATCTGCTGTTGCTCGGCGGCATGGCGCTGCTGTTCATCAAGCTGCCGACCTCGTTCCTGCCGCAGGAAGACCGCGGCATCTTCACCGTGCAGGTGCAACTGCCGGCGGGCTCGACCCTGCAGCAAACCTCCAAAGTGGTGGAAAAGGTCGAGCGGTACTTCCTCACCGAAGAGAAACAGGACGTATTGTCGGTGTTCGCCATCATCGGCTCCGGGCCCGGCGGCAACGGCCAAAACGTGGCACGCCTGTTCGTGCGGCTGAAAGACTGGGACCTGCGCACCTCGGGCGCCAACAGCTCGTTCGACATCATCGATCGCGCCACGCTGGCATTCAACAAGATTAACGAAGCCCGGGTGATCGCCAGCAGCCCGCCGGCGATCACCGGTCTCGGCAACTCCTCCGGCTTCGACATGGAGTTGGAAGACCACGCCGGGCTCGGCCACGCCAAACTGATGGCGGCGCGCGATCAATTGCTGCAGCTGGCCGGGCAAAATCCGCTGCTGTCGCGCGTGCGCCACAACGGCCTGGACGACAGCCCGCAGCTGCAAATCGATATCGATCAGCGCAAGGCTCAGGCGCTGGGCGTATCGATCGACGACATCAACAATACCCTCTCCACCGCCTGGGGCTCGACCTACGTCAACGACTTCGTCGACCGCGGGCGGGTGAAAAAAGTCTACGTGCAGGCCGCGGCGCCGTTCCGCATGCTGCCGGATGACATCAATAAATGGTATGTGCGCAACAGCGCGGGCGGCATGGTGCCGTTCTCGGCCTTCGCCACCTCGCACTGGGAGTACGGCTCGCCGCGGCTGGAGCGCTATAACGGCAGCTCGGCGCTGGAGATCGTCGGCGAGGCGGCCAACGGCGTCAGCACCGGCACCGCCATGGCGGAAATGGAAAAACTGGTCAGCCAACTGCCGACCGGTTTCGGGCTGGAATGGACGGCGATGTCCTATCAGGAACGGCTGTCCGGCTCGCAGGCGCCGGCGCTGTACGCCATTTCGCTGCTGGTGGTGTTCCTGTGCCTGGCGGCGCTGTACGAGAGCTGGTCGATACCGTTCTCGGTGATGCTGGTGGTGCCGCTGGGGGTGATCGGCGCGGTCGCCGCCACCTGGCTGCGCGGTCTGGAGAACGACGTCTATTTCCAGGTTGGCCTGTTGACCATCATTGGGCTGTCGGCGAAAAACGCCATTCTGATCGTCGAGTTCGCCAATGAGCTGAACCATAAAGGCCAAGATCTGATGTCGGCGACGCTCGACGCGTCCCGCATGCGCCTGCGGCCGATCCTGATGACCTCGCTGGCGTTCATCTTCGGCGTGCTGCCGATGGCCACCAGCAGCGGCGCCGGTTCCGGCAGCCAGCATGCGGTCGGCACCGGGGTGATGGGCGGCATGATCTCCGCCACCCTGCTGGCGATTTTCTTCGTGCCGCTGTTCTTCGTGCTGGTACGGCGCCGCTTCCCGGGTAAAGCGCATCCGGCAGGCAATACGCCGGCCAGCGGGGACTGATCCGCGGGATATAAAAAAAGCAGCGTCGGGTTACCGATGCTGCTTTATTTCGAACGAAAATCTCGTTCCCAAGGCGTTTCAGTGACGTTCCAATGACTCAACCTTGCCATCTGCTTCAACGCTGTGTCAGTTGCCCAACATCTCATCAATGAAGTCTTTCCAGTTTCCTAATTCACGATCAACCATAATACTTTACAACCTCAATTATTTGACGAAGCGGATTCTACGCCTGTTTTTTGACCATGTGAAGGGAAACGGGAACGATGCCGGGCCCGGAAACCGGGCTTAGCGCACATTTTCGTATTTATCTGATCAATGTTTAGTGCCGCTATTCCCTTGTGATATCAATTTCTCCGCGGTAGCGTGTAAAAGGTATAAAAATACGCCAATGGAGCGTCGATCATGTCCAGCTCTTTGTCTCTCTCGCAGTTGAAAACGCAGGGCCGCTATCAGGAGGCGACCGCGCTGGCGCTAAGGCAGCTGACGGCAGAGCCGGAAGCGGCGATGTTGCACTTTCAGCTGGCCTGCCTGTATGACGTACAGGGCCTGGAGCAACAGGCCATTCCCTGCTACCTCGCGGCGTTGGCTCGCGATTTGCCGCCCGCCCAGCGCCGCGAGGCCTGGCTGGGTCTCGGCAGCACCTACCGCGCCCTGGGAGAATATTCGGCGTCGCTACGGGCTTTCGACGACGGCCTGGCCGAGTTCCCGCAGGCCAACGAGCTGATGCTGTTTCGCGCCATGGCGCTGTACAACCTGGGTGAAAATAAACGGGCCGTGACCGATCTGTTGCTGCTGCTGGCGGACACCTCGTCAGACCCCGACATCCGCGGTTATCAACGCGCCATTCGGCACTATGCCGCCGATCTCAGTCTTATCGGTTAGAGGAAAACGATGGAAATTATCACCGATCCGAGCCGCCGCGCCATCGACTGGCAGCGGCTGTGTGAATTGCTGGAGGCCGCCGGGCTGGGCAAGCGCGATCCGCACACCTTGCGGCGCGTTTACCAACACAGCCAGTTTTGCTATTGGGGTTTTATCGGCGACGAGTTGATCGCCACTGCACATGCCATCAGCGATCTGACATCGGTCGCCTACCTGGCGGACGTGGCGATCGATCCGCGCTTTCAGGGACAAGGGCTGGGGCGCAGGTTGATGGATCGGGTGATGCAAGATCTGGCGCCGCTCGGCAAGATTTTCATCTATTCGGTGCCGGAAAAGCTGGCCTTCTATAAAAAGTACGGCTTTCACGATTTGACCACCGGCATGGTGTATGCGGACGGCGCTGCGCTGCAGCGCCTGCAACAAGGAGGCTACGTGCGTTAAACGCGCATCACAAGGTTTTGCTCATAAAGATACGGCGAGTTCCCGGCGGCAAGCAAGGCACTTCACCCATACGCTGCCAGCCATGCCGTTGATAAAAATCCGGCGCCTGAAAGCTTATGGTGTACAACACGGCGGAAAGGCAACCGCGCCGGCGGCCTTCCTGCTCGAAACGGCGCAACAGTTCGCTGCCCAACCCCGCGCCGCGCAGCGCTTCCGGCAGATAAAAGAGCTCGAGAAACAGCAGCCCTAACGATGAGCGTCCGGTAATCCCCCCCAGAACTTCCCCACTGTCGGGATCTCTTACCACCACCGCCAGCGGCAGACGATCGCCGTAGCCGATATGTTGATCATTAAAACGATCCAATCCCTCCGCGATACAGGACGTTATTTCCTGCGTTACCCGCTCGGAAATTTCGATATGACATTTTTTCACGTCGGCTCTCCGTATCAATCATCCACGTTCACACTCTGATTACAGCTTAAAACATCGCAGTTTCTTTGTTTAGAATTATCTTTCTCTCAATTTCAACGTTAATATTTTCATGACTTCAGCGCCGACTTTAGTGACGTTCAAAATAAGGCCACCCATCGTGACAGAACCAAGAAAAATCTTAATTATTAATCCGTTAAGCTAAAACAACCACCACTAGATGATCGTCAAAACCGATCGTTTATCCAATTTTGATAGTCTTAATCTATGTTAATTCCTTTTAATTACCGCGGTATTAATAGAAGATGTCTATTCTATTAACCTTACCTTGCTTAAAAATTCGGTTGAAAAAAAGATTTACTCTTTATAAATCATGCTAGTATATAACCTTCCCTTCAAAGCTGGCGCCCAGATAACGCTCATTCGTTTGCGACGCAAGAAAAGTTCAACATGAAATTATTTAGATTATTTCTTTTTTTATGTTTTAAGATAGCCATCCTCACCGGGAAATAAAAAGTAAAGGATTATAATAAAATGGAAATTGATATTTTCAGCGAGTGCGCCTATACCACCGTCGGCATCCGACAACTCATTAACCAAACCTGGGCGGAAAAACGCGCGCCGGCCGGCTTTAGCCGCAAAAGGGTCTGCTTTATCGATGTCACCATTGCCAACTTTGAAGCGTGTTACCGCGATGAATATGCCAACCCCAATACCTACAAAATAATCATTATCACCGACTGCCTGCATGAGATGGTGATTGTCGACAATAAGACCATTATATTATCAAACCTTATATCATTGAGCCGTTTCAGCCACCTGATCGGCGACTTATATAAGCGTTACAGTCACTATACCGAGCCGCCGCAACTCTCTCAGCGCGAATCGCATTTTCTCTCGGAGTGGTCGACGGGAAAATCGCTGGCCGACATCAGCAATGCCATGAATATCAGAAATAAAACCGCCAATCATTACAAATCACAAATCATGAAAAAACTCGGCGCCAGCAGGATAAAACCGCTGTTGCATATTACCCGCGTGCGTTGCTTGACCGAGCGTTTAAACATAAGAATCAATAAAGAATAGTTCTCCCTCCCCGCTCCGCATTGGCGGCAGAACGCGTTCGCCGGCGTCTTTTAAGCGCACCGCCGGCGAAGGTCGCCGTTTCATCAGTTTGCCAACCTCTCACCCTGGCGCCCAATCGTGTCTCGCGCGCATCGTTGTCTGGATCTCGCCGCCGCTTTACTGGCATTATCTCTGCTATCGCCGGGCGGCGAGAAGGCCTAAGACCGCGCCCGCCGCTCAGTATCGACTCGACGAGACAGGTAGCTTTACGCCATGGCAAACAAACCGCAACAAACAACGCTGACGATGTACGGCATCAAAAACTGCGACACCATCAAAAAAGCCCGCCGCTGGCTGGAAGATCGGGGCGTGGCCTATCATTTTCACGACTACCGCGCCGACGGCCTGACCGAACAGCAACTGCGCGGTTTCGTCGCGCAACTGGGTTGGGAGCCGCTGCTCAATACCCGCGGCACCACCTGGCGCAAGCTGGATGAAGCGCAGCGCAACGCCTGTGATAATGCCGACGCCGCCATCGCGCTGATGCTGGCGCAGCCGGCGATCATTAAACGTCCGCTGCTGGACGACGGCAATGGCCACGCCCTGCTCGGTTTTAACGCCGACGCTTACCAACAATTTATCGCCGAGGTTGCCGTATGACTTGCCCGGTTATCGAACTGGCCCAGCAGTTGATCAAGCGCCCTTCCCTCAGCCCGAATGACGAAGGCTGCCAGCAGCTGATGATCGACCGTCTGCAGGCGATCGGCTTCACCGTCGAAGCAATGGACTTCGAAGACACCCAAAACTTCTGGGCCTGGCGCGGCGAAGGGCAAACCCTGGCGTTTGCCGGGCACACCGACGTGGTGCCGACCGGCGATGAAACACGCTGGGAAAACCCGCCGTTTGAACCGGCGATCCGCGACGGCATGCTGTATGGCCGTGGCGCGGCGGACATGAAAGGCTCATTGGCCGCGATGGTGGTGGCCGCGGAGCGCTTTGTCGCCGCCAACCCGAATCACCGGGGCCGCCTGGCATTTCTGATCACTTCAGATGAAGAAGCCAGCGCCACTCACGGCACGGTTAAAGTGGTCGAAGCGCTGATGGCGCGCAACGAGCGGCTGGATTACTGCCTGGTCGGCGAGCCGTCCAGCACCGAACGCGTCGGCGACGTGGTGAAAAACGGCCGTCGCGGCTCCATCACCGCCAACCTGCATATCCACGGCGTACAGGGGCACGTCGCCTATCCGCATTTGGCGGACAACCCAGTGCACCGCGCCATGCCGGCGCTGAATGAACTGGTAGCGATCGAATGGGATCGCGGCAACGAGTTCTTCCCGCCGACCAGCATGCAGATCGCCAACGTGCAGGCCGGCACCGGCAGCAACAACGTGATCCCGGGCGATCTCTACGTGCAGTTCAACTTCCGGTTCAGCACCGAACTGACTGACGCGATGATCAAGCAGCGCGTGGAAGAGCTGCTGGAACGCCATCAGTTGAATTACAGCATCGAATGGCGGCTGTCCGGTCAACCGTTCCTCACCTCGCGCGGCGCGCTGGTGGATGCGGTGGTCAACGCCGTCGAGCACTATTCTGAATTGACGCCGCAGCTGCTGACCACCGGCGGCACCTCCGACGGCCGCTTCATCGCGCAGATGGGCGCGCAGGTGGTGGAACTGGGGCCGGTTAACGCCACCATCCACAAGGTCAACGAATGTGTCAACGCCGCGGATCTGCAGCTGCTGAGCCGCATGTATCAACGCATCATGGAGCAATTGGTCGCATGATCAACGCAGAGATGCTCACCGGCCGCTCAACCGAACACCTGGCGCCGCTGAGCGGCAACCACCGCCTGCAGCCGCAGGCGGTCAACGCCTTCCTGGCGATGCAGCAGGCGGCGCGTGAGGCGGGATTCGATCTCCAGCCCGCCAGTACCTTCCGCGATTTCGACCGTCAGTTGGCGATTTGGAATGGCAAATTCTGCGGCCAGCGGCCAGTATTAGATAAGGACAGCCAACCGATCGACGTCGCGCCGCTGTCCGCCGCCGAGCGCTGTGAGGCGATCCTGCGCTGGTCAGCCTTGCCTGGCGCCAGCCGCCATCACTGGGGCAGCGATTTGGACGTGTACGATCCGTCGCTGTTGCCGGAAGGGCAAAAGCTGCAGCTGGAGCCGTGGGAATATGAAGAAGGCGGGTACTTTGCGCCACTCAACCAGTGGCTGACGGCGCATATGGCCGAGTTCGGTTTCTATCGCCCCTTTACCGAAGACAGCGGCGGCGTGGCGGTGGAGCCGTGGCATCTGAGCTACCGGCCGCTGGCGCAAGAGGCCGAACATTTGCTGACCCCGGCGCTGTTGCTGGCGGCCTGGCATGATAAGGAGGTCGCCGGTGCCGAATGGCTCGAACGCCATCTGCCCTCGATTTTTTCGCGTTTTATACGCAGTGAAGGAAAGGAGTAGCTATGCAATGGTTAGCTGATTACTGGTGGATTATCCTGCTGGTTCTGGTGGGGATGGTCGTCAGCGGCATCAAGGAACTGCGCCGCGTCGACGTGAAAAGCTATCTGGCCAACAAGCCGGAGATACCGCCGCACCGCGACAACAACGCCCAGTGGGATGACGAAGACGACTGGCCGAAAAAGAAATGACATCAGGGCGCTCATCGGCGCCCTGAGTTTTCAGCGAAAGGCGATCAGCTCGCCGCGCTTGCCGGACAATGCCTCGTCCCAGTAGCGCTGCGGCACGTAATAATGCAGCCTTTCCAGCGCGGCGTTCATCATGCCCTGGTTGATTGCGTGCCCGACGTTTTCCTCCACGTCCAGCGTGAAATCGGCGCCGCCGGCCCGTAACGCTTCCGCCGCCGCATGAGCGTGCTGCACCGCGATCACCGCGTCCTCTTCACCGTGGATCAAATGCACCACGCTGTCGCCGAAAGCCTGCTCAGGCAACTGGGCGAAACGCCCGCTGAACGCGACCACGCGCCCGGCCAGTCGGGTTTCCGCTTTTAACGCTTCCAGCGCCATGATCGCCCCCTGCGAGAACCCCACCAGCGCCGTGCCGGCATAGCCTACGCCGCTCAACTGCTGCCAATGGCGCACCACCGCCACAAACTGCGGCATCACGGCTGCGATGCGGGCCGCGCGGTTCTCTTCGGTCACGTCCTGCACCGAAAACCACTGGCGCCCGGCGCCGTTGCCAAACGCTTCGGGGCCACCGATGCTCACCACCTGGGCCTGAGGAAACTCTTTGGCGAAGTAACTGCCGATCTCCCCCATCGCCACCGGGTTGTCGCCGACACCGTGAAACAGCAAGATCAGCTGCGCCGCCGGGGTCGCCGGGCTTTGGACAACGAAATGCTCATGTTTCATCGATGACTCCTTAGTTGTAACCATACCTGGTGCGGCGACAGTCGCCGCCGCACCGCTGACAGTGACTATACGCCGTTGAGAAATCGGGAAAATCGGGTTTTATTGAGCGAGTTATTCAATTTATTGCAACGACTGCGCCCAGTCGCGCCAGTAGCGGCAGTGCTGCGCATTCAGCTGTTCCAGCGCCTGCGCCGTTTCGTGCCGCCAGTAGCGCAGCAAGGCTTTCTGGCCGCTTACGCCCGCCTGCTCCACGCAGGCCGCCGGGGATTGCCGCCGCTGCAGATGGCCGCGCAGCGCGGACAGCGGCAGACTGCTGGCCAACAGCAAACGCTGCAATGCCCCCAGGCTGGCCTCCAGCGGCCGATGGGCGAAAGCGAACCCGGCCAGCTCGCGCCAGTCCTCTTCGCCGAGCGACGTATCGCCGTCGTCGCCCGGGATCGCCAGCGTAAGCTCGATACGCTGCCGCAGCCAGGGCCAGTCACGCGCCAGGTGCTTGTGCGCCGCATGCCGCAGCGCCTCCCCTTGCTCGCTCAGGGGCAAGATAGCCATCGCGGTATAGCAGCCGCTGCTGGCCTCCGGCTTGCTGCCGATGCGCACCAGCTCGAAACCGCAGGATTGCCAAAAGCGCCACAGCGGCTCGGTATAGCCGAAGCTGACCGACAGGAAGTCCAGACCCTGCGCCTGGCAGCGTTGCCGCTCGACCAGCTGACGCGCGATACCCTGCCGCCGCAGCGTCGGCAGCGTCGCGATGCGGGTAATGCGCCGTGACCGCAGCGTCGGCGCCCACCACTGGCCGCCATGCGCCGCCAGCGACTGCGCCACCAGGTTGCCGCGCGGCCGGCGGCGGCCGGCCCACACGTCGTGCGCCAACTCGGCGCTCAAGCCGCCTTCTTCCGCCAGCCACACGGCGCCGACCACTTCCTGTCCGGCCTGCGCCAGCCCGAAATGCATGCCTGGCGCATCCATCAGCCGGCGTAAGTCCAGCGGCGAGGTGCGGTAATGCGCGCTGCTCAGCAGAGCATAGAAACGCGCCAGCCGCTGCGGATCGGCGCACAGTTCACGCTGCTCCGCCTGGCTGTAATCGATCGCCTGGCCGTCCGCCGGCCAGGCGGGCAGCTCGTTGAACAACAGCGCATTGTCCGTTATCCGTTCCAGCGCATCCCCCTGCGCCCAGCGCATCGGCTGTTGCAGGCTCAACGCCTGATAGGACGGCAGCCCGGCGCAAAACTTCAGCAGAAAACCGCGGCCGGTGCCTTCATAGCCCTGCACCGTGGTGGTCAATAGCACACGAGGAAAATAACCGATCAACTGCTGCAACAGCGGCGCGGGGATCGCCGCCGCCTCATCCACCAGCAGCCAGCCCACCTCACTGACGTCGCCTTCCCGGCACTGCGCCAGCAAGGCATCGGGCGCCCAAAACTGCGCGCGCCCCTGCGCCCATTCCCCGGCCACCTCAGTGGCGGCGCGGCTCGGCCCGGTGATCCAGCAGGTCAGCGGCGACTGCGCCACCAGCATGCCGGCCAGCGTCGATTTGCCGCGGCCACGGGCGGCGGTCAGCACCCACACGCCGGACTCGGCCTGCAGCAGCGCCGTCAAGATCGCCTGTTGTTCCTCGGTCGGGCGGCCATCCGGCGGCTGCCACCCCTCACGCGCCGGCAGCGCGGCCAGCGTCAGGGGCTCATCCTGCCGCCAGACCGTCACTTCGCTGTCATCGGCCAGATGCTGCTGCAGATGATGAATGAAATGCGGCGTGGTGATCGGCTGCGGACAATCGCTCCAGCGCAGACTGTCGCCGTCCGGTAACTGAGGCCATTGCCGCCAGGGCGGCGTCAACAGCAGCAGCCAACTGCCGGCGCGCAATGCGCCGCACAACGCCGCCAACGCCTCCACGTCCAGCGACTGACCGGCGTCGAACACTGCGTGCAGCCGCTCCTGCCCCAGCAATTGGCGCACCGCGCGGCTCGGCAAAGCCGTCAGGCCGGGCGGCGGGTTTTCCCCCACCCACGGCCAGTCGCCCGGCAGCGTCGCCGCCAGCCGCTGCGCCTGTTCGCGGCACCAGTCAGGTTCACCGCTGAGCACCAGCAGGCGCCGGATGCCCTGCCGCCGCATGAGTTGTTGCGCTGCCTGTAACATAAGGCTGTATCTCAATCCGAAAAAAATGCCGGAGTCAGGCTCCGGCACTTGAGGCGTTAACGGGATGCAAAGGTGTTGCAGGTATTGGGATCGCCGCTGTCGAAGCCTTGTTTAAACCAGGTGTAGCGCTGCTGCGAGGTGCCGTGAGTGAAGCTGTCCGGCACAACGCGGCCCTGGCTCTGCTGCTGCAACCGATCGTCGCCAATCGCCTGCGCGGCGTTCAGCGCCGCCTGCAGGTCGCCCTCTTCCAGCATCTGCTGCTTCTCGGCGTATTTACCCCACACGCCGGCGAAGCAGTCCGCCTGCAGCTCCATTTTCACCGACAGGCGGTTCACTTCCGCCTGGCTGGCGCCTTGCTGCATCTGGCGCACCTTCGGCTCGATGCCCAACAGGTTCTGCACGTGGTGGCCGACTTCGTGCGCCACCACATAGGCCTGAGCGAAATCACCGCCGGCGCCCAGTTTGGTCTTCATGTCCTGATAGAAAGACAGATCGATATACACCGTTCTGTCGCCCGGGCAGTAGAACGGCCCCATCGCCGACTGACCGGTGCCGCAGCTGGTGCGCGTCACGCCGCGATACATCACCAGCTTCGGCGGTTGATAGGTTTTGCCCATGCGCTGGAAAATCTCTTTCCAGTTGTCCTCGGTCGAAGCCAGCACCACCGAGGTGAATTTGGCCAGCTCATCGTCTTTCGGACTGATGCTGGCGCTCTGTTGTTGACCCTGCGGCGCGACGTTACCGCCGTTCAACAGCGGCGACAGATCGATGCCGTAATAACCGGCCACCAGCACCACCACCAGAATGACGATGCCGCCCTTGCCGCCCACCGGCACGCGGAAACCGCCGCCGCCGCCGCCCAAACCTGAAGACTGCCCGCGACGATCCTCAACATTGTCACTTTCCCGACGCCCTTGCCAACGCATAAATACACTCCAGATATTTCCCCTGCTCGTTGAAGTTGCGCCGCGATCGTAAGCGCAAAGGCAGCTTCAAGCCTGAGTGGGATAGGTTTTAGTCATCTCGCATCCATCATTATAAATGGTCTGCCGCGGAGGAAATGTAGAAATTTTCTGGAAAAACGCAGAATAGCGGGACGATCCGGCCGGATCGCCCCGAATGGCGGTGCCGACGCTTAGTCGAGTTTCACGCCGATGCGGCGCGCCACTTCTTCGTAGGCTTCGATCAGGCCGCCCAGGCTTTGACGGAAACGGTCTTTGTCCATCTTGTCCAGGGTGTTTTTGTCCCACAGGCGGCTGCCGTCCGGCGAGAACTCATCGCCCAGCACCACTTCGCCGTTGAACAGACCGAACTCCAGTTTGAAGTCGACCAGGATCAGGCCGGCGTCGTCGAACAGCTGGGTCAACACGTCGTTGGCGCGGTAGCTCAGCTCGCGCATGCGTGCCAGATGCTCTTTGCTCACCCAGCCAAAGGTTTCGCAGTAGGATTCGTTCACCATCGGATCGTGCATGGCGTCGTTTTTCAGGAACAGATCGAACAGCGGCGGGTTCAGCACCAGGCCTTCTTCGATGCCCAGACGCTTCACCAGCGAACCGGCGGCGCGGTTGCGGATCACGCACTCCACCGGCACCATGTCCAGCTTCTTCACCAGCACTTCGTTGTCGGACAGCAGACGCTCCATCTGGGTCGGGATGCCGGCTTCTTCCAGTTTGCTCATGATGAAATGGTTAAACTTGTTGTTCACCATGCCTTTGCGATCGAACTGCTCAATGCGCTGACCATCCAGTGCTGACGTATCGTTGCGGAACTCCAACACCAACAGATCGGGATTCTCGGTGGTGTAAACGGTTTTTGCCTTTCCGCGATACAGCTCAGCTAGCTTTTGCATCTTACTTACTCCAGTGATGTATCCCCGTTGTCTCCCGAGCGCGGCCCGAAATTAGGGGGTATAGAATTGACCTAATGAATTCTTTGGCGTGCCGGACACTATTGTGCCAAACCTGCGACGCAAACGATACCGTATAGACAAAACAAAAAGGGGCCGAAGCCCCTTTTTGATTAGTTAACGCTGGTTTTGCTGAAGGCTGACTGGAATGCCGCCACCAGTGCGTCGTTTTTCGACTGGGTGAGCGGTTTGCCTTTCGGATCGATGAATTGCAGGCTGGTGCGGTTGTTGAGATCGCCGACCTGCAGTTTGTAATCGCCTTCCGTCAGTTCAGGATCCTTGACGCCCAACGCATCCCAATCGCTGCTGCTCAGGGACTTGTAGGTCACGGCGACGGTGCCCTGCGGACGGCTGCGGTCACCCACTTTCATCCCCAGTTTTTCGAGCGCCGGCGGCAGGCGATCCCACACTACGGTGTACGGGCCGCGCACCACCAGCATCGGCAGGCCGGTGTCATCGGCGCCGCTCTGCACGTCCAGCGCGCCGAAGCGGCTGGCCGTCTGGCTGCTCGCCAGGTTATCCTGCTTGTCCAGGCCTTCGATCAGGGTGTTGATCATCATGCCGTTGTAGCGCTGGATCTCAGACTGATCGGTCACCTGCTCGGTCTTGCCCTGCTGCTGCAGGCCAACGCTTTTCACCACCAGCGCCTGCTGGTAGCCCTGCTGCTGCACGCTGATCTGATAACGGCCTTCGTACTGGTTGTCTTCGTCCAGACGGTTCCACTTCACCCAGTCGGTGGTCAGGGTCTGACCGGCGTCCTGGCGGGAAGCGATCGCGATGTTCTTCGCCTGCAGCAGGCTGACCACGCGCGACCACAGGTTCTGGTTCTGCGGGCTGTTTTCCAGCAGCAGCGTGCCGCTGTCGCCGGCGTATTGCGCACGCGAACCGCTCAGCAGCGCCAACGGCTGCACCGGCGGACGAATGTCCAGCTGCTTGCCGACGTTGCCTTGCACCGTTGTGGCCGGCACGTCATAGTTGCCGCTCTGCACCGGCAGGATCATGCCGGACGGCGCGTTCAGCGCCTTGAGCGGAGCCGCGTCGAGGTAGGCCTCGTCGCCGCTGACCTGGCGCTTGTAGCGCTGATCGCTGCTGCAGGCTGCCAGCATCATCACCAATGAGATGCCTACTACTTTTGCTACCGTCGACTTTTGCAATGAATAAGCCATCAAATTTCCCTTAGAGTTACAGCAAACCGACGCTTTTCAGCGCGCGCTCCACCACCGGGCGGGCGGCTTCGCTCAACGGCGTCATCGGCAGACGCAGCGTATCGGTTGCCATCAATCCCAACGCCTTACAGGCCCACTTCACCGGAATTGGGTTTGCTTCTACAAATAGATCCTGATGCAATGGCATCAAGCGCTGATTTAAGCGGCGCGCTTCGGCAAATTTGCCCTGCGCCGCCAGCGCGCAAAGTTCCGCCATCTCGCGCGCGGCCACGTTGGCCGTCACGGAAATCACCCCTTTGCCGCCCAGTTGCATGAAGTCCAGCCCGCTGGCGTCGTCGCCGCTCAGCAAAATGAAATCTTCATCGTCAACCAGCACTTGGATCTGACTAACGCGACTTAAGTTCCCCGTCGCTTCTTTTACAGCAACAATATTCTTGATTTTCGCCAGCCGAGCGATGGTCGGCGGCAGCATGTCGCAGCCGGTGCGCGAAGGCACGTTATACAGGATCTGCGGCAGTTCGGTGCTCTCGGCGATCGCCTTGAAGTGCTGATACAGCCCTTCCTGCGTCGGCTTATTGTAGTACGGCGTCACCGTCAGGCAGCCCACCACGCCGGTGTTGGCGAAGCGGGTGGTGAGCGCGATGGCTTCGGCGGTGGCGTTGGCGCCGGTGCCGGCGATCACCGGAATGCGGCCGTCGGCCAACTCCAGCGTCTGCAGCACCACGTCAACGTGCTCGTCATGGGCAAGCGTTGCGGACTCGCCGGTGGTCCCTACGGAAACGATCGCCGCGGTGCCACTGGCTACATGATAATCGATCAATTTTTTCAGGCTCGCGCGATCGACAGCACCTTTGTCGTCCATCGGCGTAACCAGTGCAACAATACTTCCCGTAAACATTGGCCGTCCCCTCCACAAACAAGTCACTCATGGTACTTTTGCTGCCTATCCAAAAGCAAGCGCACAACCGCGTTGTAAGCGCTTGGCAGGCGGTTTTTTTTATGTTTACCATGGTAACCCCATTGAGCACGACAGGAAGCGCTATTTTGCCTCAGTCAGACGAACACTATCTCGTGATTACCGCGCTCGGCGCCGACCGCCCCGGAATCGTCAATACCATCACCCGCCACGTCAGCAGTTGCGGATGCAATATCGAAGATAGCCGTCTGGCCATGCTGGGAGAGGAGTTCACGTTCATCATGCTGCTGTCCGGCAGCTGGAACGCCATCACCCTGATCGAATCCACCCTGCCGCAAAAAGGCGCGGAGCTGGATCTGCTGATCGTGATGAAGCGCACAAACTCGCACGAAAGGCCGCCGATGCCGGCCACGGTGTGGGTGCAGGTGGAAGTGAAGGACTCGCCGCACATCATCGAACGCTTTACCGATTTGTTCGACTCCAGCCAGATGAATATCGCCGAACTGGTCTCGCGCACGCAGCCGGCGGACGGCGACCTGCCGCCGCAGCTGTATATCCAAATCACCGCCCACAGCTCCGGCGATCGGGACGCCTCAAATATTGAGCAAGCCTTCCATCGCCTATGTACAGAATTGAACGCGCAAGGCAGTATTAGCGTGGTGAACTATCCACAGCATGACGAGAAAGATGGAGAGTAGTGATGAGCCCATTGAAAGCCGGTGACACAGCGCCGAAATTTAGTTTGCCTGACCAGGACGGTGAGGAAATTAATTTGGCCGACTTCCAGGGACAGCGAGTATTGGTCTATTTTTATCCGAAGGCGATGACGCCGGGCTGCACCGTGCAAGCCTGCGGCCTGCGGGACAACATGGACGAATTGAAAAAGGTCGGCGTCGAAGTGCTGGGCATCAGCACCGACAAACCGGAAAAACTGTCGCGCTTCGCCGAAAAGGAGCTGCTCAACTTCACGCTGTTGTCTGATGAAGATCATCAGGTGTCACAACAGTTTGGCGTGTGGGGCGAGAAAACCTTCATGGGCAAGACCTACGACGGCATTCACCGCATCAGTTTCCTGATCGATGCCAACGGCAAGATTGAAAAAGTGTTTGATGATTTCAAAACCACCAATCACCACGACATCGTTCTGAACTACCTGCAGCAGTAATTCTCACGAAGCGCAGCGGCCTGCTGCGCTTCGTTTCTTCCCAGTCAGTCGGCCTTGTCTTCCACCTCGACCCGCAGTTCATCCGGCCAGGCATGGATCACCGCCTTCACCAGCGTCGCCAGCGGTATGGCGAAAAACACGCCCCAAAAGCCCCACATCCCGCCGAACACGATCACCGACAGGATAATCACCAGCGGATGCAGGTTGACCGCTTCGGAGAACAAAATGGGCACCAACAGGTTGCCGTCCAGCCCCTGCACCACCAGATAGGCGACGATCAGCGTCCAGAAATCGGCGCCGACGCCCCACTGGAACAGCGCCACCACCACTACCGGTATGGTGACCAGCACCGCGCCGATGTAGGGGATCAACACCGAGAAACCCACCAGCACCGCCAGCAGCAGCGAGTAGCGCATGTCCAGCACGGCGAACACCAGGTAGGTCGCCACGCCGACAATCACCATCTCCAGCACTTTGCCGCGAATGTAGTTGGTGATCTGCTGATTCATCTCGTTCCAGACCTGCCCCGCCAGGCCGCGATTGCGCGGCAGCACGCGGCGCACCGCGTTCAGCAGCTGCTCTTTGTCCTTCAGCAGGAAGAACATCATCATCGGCACCAGGATCAGATAGATAGCCAACGTCAGCAGGCCGACCAGCGACGCCAGCGAGAATTTCACCACCGATTCGCCCATGCCGGACAACCGGCTGCGCAGGTTTTCCGCCATCATGTCGATGATGCCGGCATCCACCAGCGCCGGATAACGCTTCGGCAGCGTCGCGGCGAAGTTATAGAACTGGTTGAGCATGCCCGGCAGATCGCTCATCAGATTGATGCCCTGCTGCCAGGCGGTCGGCGCGACGACGAACACCAGCAGCATGGCGACGCCCGCGAACACCAGCAGCATGACGCTCGCCGCCCAGGTGCGCGAACAGCCGATGCGCTGCAGGCGCGCGGTCGGCCACTCCAGCAGATACGCCAGCACGATGGCGACCAGCAACGGGGTCAGAATGCCATGCAAAAAATAGAGAATAAGGAACCCGGCAACCAGGATCACCAGCAGCGCGATGGCCTGAGGATCGGTGAAGCGGCGGCGGTACCACTGTAATAACATCTCCAGCATCAGAGCGGGCTCCTTGAGATTTGGCGGGCGGGCATGGCGATTCCTGTGATAGGCCTGATTAAAGCATAGATAGAATGGGCGCACGCGGGATGTGCAAAGCACTCAGAGTACTCAAAGTTCGCCATACATCAACAGCGAACTGGCTGATTTTATCGCGCGGGCAGGCGATCGACGCAAAAATCCGCAGACGCGGCGACTGGCGCGATGAGCGGCCCCGAACGGGGCCGCGGAAGATTACAGCGAAGTAACGATAGAAAGGGGCGAACCGACCGCCAATGCGAACAACAACACACAGCCAATCGCGATCGCCGCCGCCAGATCATTTTTCATTGTCCCGTCCCCTGATGCTTAAACTGGTTATCGTCACGAACTCTGTCGGTTCTACGTTCACGGCCTTTTCTGATGCACGTCATTAAAAACCCCCGCCGCGGCGGGGGAGAAAACGTTCTGGTGCATCAAGTGTTACAAGGAGGTCATGAGGGATTGCTAACCCTAAATGACTATTTCAAGCTAGGATTATTCTCAGAGCATGGCAAGCGATCGCGTCGAGGTTATC
Organism: Serratia sp. JKS296; assembly: GCF_900215445.1. Lineage (NCBI taxonomy): Bacteria > Pseudomonadati > Pseudomonadota > Gammaproteobacteria > Enterobacterales > Yersiniaceae > Serratia > Serratia sp. JKS296. Next base: position 1,262,840 of record NZ_OCMX01000001.1, on the reverse strand, counting down.
CGCACTTTGAGATAAACCTCATAAAAAAATCCCGCACGGCAGCGGGATGAAGGGATGATAACGTCATGAATTTTTTATGCGGACAATGAGGCGGTATTGTCGTCATTTGGCGACAATACCGCGCCGGCACGGTGGTCACAAGGGAAATTTGGCCACGGTGAGGAAATCAGAATTTCGCCAATGCCCGCGCTCGTGCGCCCGTCAGCATCAACGAAAAAATGGGATTTTCGTCAGACAGCCACCGGGCAAAAACCGGTAGCATGGCCGATATAATCCCAAATGCCGTAGGGGGAAAAATGAACAGCAAACCGTGTGAATTTGATGAAGCCATCTGTCTGGCGATCGGGCGTGGCGTTTGCGAAGTCGTAAAGATAGGAGATGAAATCAGCGTCTTCTCCCTGTTGGAAGCTATCGAGTGCTTCATCGAACGGCAGGCGCTCAGCGAAAGCGAAATCGCGGCGGCGGACGACGCGCTGGATTTGATCAGCGGTTTGGTCCGCCGCCAGTGCTGACGCCTGTTACGAGGCGCAGCCGATGAGCCGTTGCTCTACCGTGACGCCGGGCATCATTTGCCGTAAACCGGCAATCAATTCGTCGCCCGCCTCGTGCAGCGCCGCCAACGGCATCGCCGGCAGGCTCTCCAGGATGAACCACATCCGCTCGGCCTCGGCGCTCAACCGGGTTCTGACCCCCTGGCGCCAATTCCAGCGGCGGCAGGTCACGCCGCGATCGTCGCGCCAAACCACCTCCCCCGCCTCCGGCGATTCATGGATCAGCGCCCCCTCTTTGACGGTATCAAACAGTTCGCTGCCATCCGCGACGATCAGCCGCGGCTCGCCGACATAGGCCGCGATATTCTCGCCCCCCACCGGCACTGCATAACGAATGCTGACGGCGTTATAGAGATCGACGACCGGATCGATGCTGGGCATCGTGCCGTCGCGCAGCGCGCGCTTGCGCAGGGCGTCGGCGGAACAGGGCGTACGCTTGGGTTTGGCGCCAAACTGCATGAACACCTCGCGCCAGGCCGTGAGATGCGCCTCTGCCCAGGGTGCGTCTTCCTCGCCGAGGGCGCGACAGGCTTGCGCCAACGCCAATGCCCCCACGTCCGGATGGGTTATGGGAGCCGCAACCGCGGTAATGCTTAACGCCCGGAAACCGGGTGCCAGCGCAGCGACGGCCGGATCGATTGACGGATCGACTAAAATCATTGAATAATCCTATATTGACCATTTTATTTCATAATATTGACCGATGAACGCCAAAGTCAACAGACCGACCGAGTTCGGCGCCGACGTGCAAACCGTCAGCGAAGCGGTGTCGCACCGCATCAAGCAACAAAGAAAAAGCCAAAAGCTATCGCTGGATGAGCTGTCGCGCCGGGCGGGCGTCAGCAAAGGCATGCTGGTGGAGATCGAGAAAGGCGCCGCCAATCCCAGCATCGCCATCCTGTGCAAGCTCGCGGCGGCGCTGGGTCTGTCGGTGGCGGACATCGTCAACGTCACCCGCGCGCCCGCCGCCTACCTGATTGAAAACCAAGATATTCCCACGCTGTGGCATGGCGATCGCGGCGGCTCGGCCCGCTTGCTCGCGGGCACCCAAGGCCCGAACATGATAGAACTGTGGCGGTGGGAAATGGCGCCGGGGGAAGCCTATGCATCGGGCGGCCACCCGACGGGCACCTTCGAGCTGCTGCACGTTGAGCAAGGCGTCTTGAGCCTGGCCGTCGAACAGACCGAGCTCATGATTGCGCCGGGCTGTTCGGCGGTCGCCAAAACGGACGGCCCGCACCGGTACGCCAACGAAGGCGAAGACACGCTGATTTTCACCATGACGGTCGCCGAATTGCACGCCTGAACGGCGGCCCTGACCTGAACGCTTGCACAGGAGAAGAACCATCATGACAACCCCTGCCCCACGGGAGTGGCGGCGTGCGGACTATCTCGTCAGCACCGATCCCGTTCTGCTGGATCTCGATGCCATCCACGCTTTTCTGACCCGTTCGTCATGGGCGGAGGGAATCGATAAAGAGACCGTCCGCCAGTCGCTCGCCCACAGCCTGTGCTTCGGTTTGTATCACGAGGCCAGACAGATCGGTTTCGCCCGGCTGGTCACCGATTACGCCACTTTCGGCTATCTGTGCGACGTGTACGTGCTGGAAACGTACCAAAAGAGCGGGCTGGGCCTATGGCTGGCAGAATGCTGCCAGGCCCATCCGCTGATGGCGACGCTGCGGCGAGTCATGCTGGTCACGAGCACCGCCCCCTGGCTCTACGAAAAAGTGGGCTATAGCGCCATCAACCGCCCCGACTTTGTCTGGCAGATCGCCCGGCCGGACATTTACCGACGGTAGCGCTATTTCAGCGCCTGCTCGGCCAGCAGCCCGAGGGCGATGACGATCATCGCCGCGCCGGAAATGCGCCCCACTACCTTCGCGGCCTGCGGGCGCGTGCGTAGCACCGACTGCGAACCAAACCCCACCAGCAGATACACCAGGCCGCAGCTGATCAAATGCACGACGCCCAACGCCAGCATCTGCATCGGCACCGACCATTCGGCTCGGGCGTCGGTAAACTGCGGCAGCAGCGCCAGAAACAGCAGAAACACCTTGGGGTTCAAGCCGCTGACGCACACGCCCTTGCCGGCCCAGCGCAGCCAGGAATCGGAACGCTGATCTTCACCGGCGCCGGGCACCGGCGGGTGCAGCAGCATGTTGAAACCGATCCACAACAGATAAGCCGCCCCCAGCAAGGTGAGCGCCGTCAGCGCCAGCGGGTTGCCGACCAGCAGCGCGCCGACGCCCGCCACCACGATCGCAATCATCAGCAGGTGGCCAAACAGCAAGCCGGCGACGGCGGGCACCACCACCCGGCCGCGAATGCCCGCCGAGATCACATAGGCCCAATCCATACCTGGCGTGATCACCAACAAAATCGACACCCCCCAAAACGCGGCGAAAAGAGCGAGCGTCATGCCAGCGCCCTCTCAAACGCGCCGCGCCACATCGAACAGAGAACCATTGCGCTTTCCTCGTGGAAGAAGAACGGCCTCCGCCTGCCGCGGCGGCCGTAAAACCGTTCAACAGATGGCAAGAATATCCTCATGACGTTAAAATGTGCTTTCAATTACTTGCCTGAAATCGGCATAAACGGGGAAATTTTTCCAAATGGATAAGATTGATCGCAAGATTCTTGCTGAACTGCAGGCCGACGGCCGTTTGTCGGTGACCGAGCTGGCCGAGCGGATCGGTTTGAGCGTGTCCCCCTGCCACCGCCGGGTGCGGGCATTAGAGGAGTCCGGGGTGATCAGGGGTTACCGCGCCCAGCTCGATCCCGGCAGCCTGGGCTATAACTTTTCCGCCCTGGTGTTCGTCACCATGCGCGAAGGCGATCGCCGCGCCGTTGAAACCTTCGAAAACGCCATGGTGGACATTCCGCAGGTGGTGCAGGCACAGCGGCTGTTTGGCGACCCCGACTATCTGTTGCACGTGATCGCTCGCGATCTGCCCGCCTTTCAGCAGCTTTATGACGAGAAACTCTCCGCCCTGCCGGGCGTGCAACGCCTGAGCTCCACGCTGGTGATGAAAACCGTGGTGCCGGAGCGTTCATTCCTGCCGTTGGGAAAATGACGACGGGAACGTTGCCGCTCCCGTTTTGACGACCTTAAGGCACAATCACGAAATCCGGATTGGCGATGGCGAACAGCGCCTCGCGATCCGCCGCCGGTGGATAAATCCACTGCGTGTTGATCTCCTGCTTAATCTTTTTGCCTGCCTGACGGGTAAAGCGCACCTGGCGCTCCCAGCCTTCGGTATACAGCGCCCCCCAGGGGCCCAGATCCAGACAGGTCACATACTTCGGCTGGCTGTACGGGTGCGTCGGCAACCCCGCCAGCTCCGCCGCCGCATTGTGGCCGGCCACGCGGCCAAGGCTCAGCGCATGCTGGCAGGTCATCAGGTTGTGGTTACCGAGATCGTCGGTCGCCGCCTTCACCGTATCGCCGGTCACGAAAATGCCCGCCGCCGCCGGCGCGCGCAGGAAGGCGTCGCCGATCACCCGGCCGCTGCCGTCGCGCTCGCCAGGGATCTGCTCGGTCAGCGGGTGCGCCCGCACGCCCGCCGCCAGGATCACCGTGTTGGCGGCGATGCGCTCACCGTTCGACAGCATCACTCCCTCAGCGTCGATGGCCGAGACGCGCAGGCCGGCCCGCGCTTCCACGTCGCACTCCGCCAGCGCCTGGCGAATCACCGCCCCCGGCTCCGCGCCCATTCCGGCGCCCACTTCCGGGGCGCTATCGACGATCACCACGCGCACGTTCTCGTCTTTGCCCAGCGCATCACGCAGCCGTTGCGGCATCTCTGCTGCACTCTCCAGGCCGGTCAGCCCCGCCCCCACCACCACGGCGGTGTTGCGCGCCGGCGTCGACGGTTTGGCCGCCAGCGCTTTAATATGGGCATCCAAACGCTGCGCGCTTTCCAGCGTATCGACGTTGAAGCCGTATTCGGCAAAGCCCGGCACCGCAGGCACGGACAGCCGACTGCCGGTGGCCCACACCAAACGATCGTAGGCCAACTCCAGGGGTTCCCCCGCCGCCGGCGCCACCGTGAGCGTTTTAGCAGCGGCATCGATACGCTCTACCGTCCCGGCCAGGTGGCGCACACCGACGACGGCGAGCTGCGCGGAAATGTCCGGGTTCATGTTTTCCAACACGGCTTCATACAGGCGCGGCCGGATGGTAACGGTTGGCGTCGGTGAAACCATGAGCACCTCGATATCGTCATGCTTACCGGCAAGGGTAATGGCGCGCATGGCGGACACGGCGGCCCAAAAACCGGCAAAACCGGAACCGGCAATCACTATTTTCTGCGTCATGGGATGACTCCTTCATACAGGGTTAACCGGGCGACAAGGCTGCCCGCAGTTTTTTCGGATGAACGATGCCGTTCCGCTCCCGTAACAGGGTGCAGAAGACCCGCCCGCCCCTTCCGAAGAGGCGGGAAAAAGTGTGTTTCGCTTTAAGGAAAGGCGGCGATTAGGTTTTGGCGCGCGCCGTTTTGCCGCTGCGCGCGGTGCGTTCCGTCATGCGCTCGTCGAGCCAGAGGTTGACCTCGCCGAAAAAGCCCTGCGGCGCTTTGCGGCCAAAACGGGCGGCGACGGCGCCGAGGGTCTGCGCCGCCAACGCATCGCGCATCGCCTTCTCCGCCTGCAGCATCACCGCATGTATAGCGCATTTGCCGGAGACCGCCCAATCCGGCGGGGAATCATCGAACACCGCACAGCGCCCGCGCACCTCTTGGCAATCGAACAGCGGCTTGTGCCCCTCGATGGCGTCGATAATTTCCAGAAAACTGATCTCATCCGCCGGACGGGCCAGCCGGTAACCGCCGCGCACCCCTTCGCTGGCGGCGACGATCCCCGCCTTTTCCAGCTTGGGAAAAATCTTGGCGAGAAAGCTGGGGGAGATGCCTTGCAGCTCGGCGAGTTCGCGGCTGCTGAGCGCGCGCTGGTTATCGCCGACCAGCCACAGCAGGCAGTGAATGCCATATTCAACGCTGGTTGTGATGTACGCCATATGTCCGTTTTCGACCGTCAGTGAATCTTCAATAACGCAGACTATATGAGTCTGCGTTTATCTTGTCAATAAAACACAGACTAAGTTTGTCTGTGTTTTATTAAAAATGTATGTCGCCAGCGACAAAAAAGCGCCCTTCAAAATGAAAAATAAAACTTTTTTGCTCGATTCGCGCTTGGCTAACGTTTCCTTGTCGCCTGCGGCTGACTATGATGTGATGGGTGCCGCCGCCGCGGTTTGTGAGCCGCCGCACTTTCGCGCGGATTGCGCCGCGGGAATAAAGAACTCTTGTCTGCTGCTGACGTCTTAGAAATGATTATTTAAGGGAAACGCCTGACTATGACCAACCGGTTGACCAAAACCGCGTTAGCGGTGCTGCTGCTCAGCACGCTGAACGCCACCGCCCTGGCGCCAGCACAGGCGGAAAGCCAGGACCAGTTGCCGGATATGGGCACCTCCGCCGGCGGCACCCTGAGCATCGGACAAGAACTGGCGATGGGCGATTTCTATGTGCGCCAACTGCGCGCCAGCGCCCCGCTGATCAACGATCCGCTGCTGAGCCAATACATCAATCAGCTGGGCAACCGGCTGGTGGCCAGCGCCTATTCGGTGCGCACGCCGTTCCATTTCTATCTGGTGCGCAACGACGAGATCAACGCCTTCGCCTTCTTCGGCGGCAACGTGGTGCTGCACTCCGCGCTGTTCCGCGTCAGCGACAACGAAAGCCAGCTGGCTTCGGTGCTGGCGCACGAAATCTCGCACGTCACCCAGCGCCACCTGGCGCGCGCAATGGAAGATCAACAGCGCAACGCCCCGCTGACCTGGGTAGGCGCGCTCGGTTCCATTCTGCTGGCGATGGCCAACCCGACCATGGGCATGGCGGCGCTGAGCGGCACCATGGCCGGCACCCAGCAGGGCATGATCAGCTTTACCCAATCGAATGAACAGGAAGCCGACCGCATCGGCATTCAGGTGCTGCAACGCGCCGGTTTCGATCCGGAAGCCATGCCAGACTTCCTGCAGAAACTCTCGGATCAGTCGCGCTACGCCTCCAAGCCGCCGGAAATGCTGCTGACGCACCCGTTGCCGGACAGCCGCCTCTCAGACGCGCGCAACCGCGCCAACCAGATGCCGAAACACATCGTGCAGTCTTCGCAGGATTACCTGATGGCCAAGGTGCGCGCACTGGGCATGTACAGTTCGGAAGGCTATGGCCTGAACGAAGAGCTGCTCGGCTCGCTCAGCAAGGGCAACGTGCGCGAACAGGCGGCCGCCAAATACGGCCGCGCCATTCTGTTCTATGAAGCGAAAAAATATGACGACGCGCGCAACATCATTCAGCCGATGCTGGCGCAGGATGCGAAAAACGTCTGGCTGATCGACCTGATGACCGACATCGATCTCGGCCAGAAACGCGCGCCGCAGGCGATCGCACGCCTGCAGGCGGCCAATGCCGCCCAGAACAACAACCCGGTGCTGCAGCTCAACCTGGCCAACGCCTATGTCGAAGGCAACCAACCGGCGCAGGCGTCGAAGATCCTGAACCGCTACACCTTTGCCCATCCGGACGATCCGAACGGCTGGGATCTGCTGGCGCAAGCCAGCGCCGCTCAGGGGCTGCGCGATGAAGAGCTGTCGGCCCGCGCCGAAAGCCTGGCGCTGACCGGCCGGCTCGATCAGGCCATCGGCCTGCTCAGCAATGCCAGCTCGCTGCAAAAACTCGGCAGCCTGAAACAGGCGCGTTACGATGCGCGCATCGACCAGCTGCGCCAACTGCAACAGCGCTTCCGCCAATACCAGCGCAGCTGATTCAACAAGGAATGAACGCCATGAAAAACGTCACGATTTACCACAACCCACGCTGCTCCAAGAGCCGTGAAACCCTGGCGCTGCTGGAACAGCACGGCGTCGATCCGAAGGTGGTGCTGTACCTCGATACGCCCCCTACGGTCGATGAGCTGAAAAAGCTGTTGAAGGAACTGGGCTTCACATCGGCGCGCGATCTGATGCGCAAAAAAGAAGATCTGTATAAGGAATTGAAGCTGGCGGACGACAGCCTGAGCGAAGAGCAACTGTTGGCGGCGATGACGGCGAACCCGAAACTGATCGAACGCCCCATCGTGGTGAAAGGCAGCAAGGCGCGCATCGGCCGGCCGCCGGAGCAGGTGCTGGAGATTTTGTAAATTCGAATTCGGGCGCGGACTATTGCGCCCTTTCTTTTACGGTAGCGGCTACAGCCCCAGAATTTCTTTAACGAACGGAATGGTGAGCTTGCGTTGGGCAGTGATCGAGGCGCGATCGAGCTGATCGAGAGTCATAAACAGCGTGCGCATCTCGCGATCCAGCCGTTTCAGCAGGAAGCGGCCCACGTCTTCCGGCAGCTCGAAGCCGCGCAGTTTGCCGCGCAGCTGCAGCGCCAGCAGCTTCTCTTCGTCCGACAGCGGCTGCAGCTTGTAGATCTGCCCCCAGTCCAGACGCGAAGCCAGATCCGGCAAACGCAGGTTCAGCTGACGCGGCGGGCGATCCCCGGTGATGAACAAACGGGTGCGGCCGGTTTCCAGGATGCGGTTGTAAAGGTTGAAGATCGCCATCTCCCACTCTTCGTCGCCGGCGATGCATTCGATATTGTCGATGCAGACCAGCGCCAGCTGTTCCATGCCGTCCAACACTTCAGGCACGAAGTAAGCGCGCTTGTCGAGCGGCACATAGCCCACCGCTTCCCCCTTCTGCGAAAGCTCGGCGCAGGCCGCATGCAGCAAATGGCTGCGCCCGCCGCCTTCACGCGACCAGAAATAGATATAGCTGCCATGTTCCTGACGGACGGCGGATTGGATCGCGGCTAATAGGGATGGGTTCTCGCCCGGATAAAAACTGGCGAAAGTTTCATCATCGGGAAGATAAAGTGGCAGTGAAAGCTGTGCCGGCGTATTCAGAGAAGCACCTCAACCAAAACTGGCAGAAAAACGTGGGCAGTTTAACACAGAAAACGGGCGCTGTTGAACCGGCTGGATCTTATGCCGCAATAGTGAACAATGCCTAAGCGCCGCTTGATTGGCTGCGGCCCCCGCCAAGGCAAGAATTATCCGAGTTAATTCCCTAACCCCATGCCTGCGCAGGTTAAATTTGTCATTTAAGCCAAATCTGGCCTAGTATAGGTAGGCTAAACGCAATCACCATCAACAAGGTTTCTGCAAGGATATAGACGATGAAAGTATGGAATAAAGTGCTGTTGGCCTCCTTTATCGGGTTGTTGGTTGCCGGCTGTGATGACTCGTCCAAGGTTGACGCCAACCTGGATAAAGCCAAAGACAGCGCCGAGCAGATGAAAGACGCCGCCCAGAAAAAAGCGGACGATCTGACGGACAAGGCGAAAGCGACGGCGGATGAAATCAAAAAAGAGGCCGCCACTCAGGCGGATCAGCTGAAAGACAAAGCTTCGGCGATTAAAGAAGACGCCGCCAAGCAGGCGGACGCCATCACCAACGACGCCAAGGCCAAAGCCGCCGCGATCAAAGACGACGCAGGCAAACAGAGCCAGCAGTTGGTGGATCAGGCCAAGGCCATCAAAAACGACGCCATCAACGGCGCCAACGATTTGACCGAGCAGGCCAAGGCGAAGACCGAAGCCATCAAGAACAGCGCCGAAAACAAAGCGCAAGAGTTGAAACAAGAAACCGATGCGGCGGTGAACGGCAATACTCAGCCGGCCACCCAGCAGTAAGCTATTCTCAGCCACAAAAGAAAGGAGCAGTAAATGGGGATTATTTCCTGGATTATCTTCGGCCTGATCGCCGGTATTTTGGCTAAGTGGATCATGCCCGGCAAAGACGGCGGCGGCTTTATTCTGACCGTCGTGCTGGGGATCATCGGCGCCGTGGTCGGCGGCTATATCAGCACCTTCTTCGGCTACGGCAAGGTTGACGGCTTCAACTTCGGCAGCTTCGTGGTGGCGGTTATCGGCGCCATCGTGGTGCTGTTCGTGTACCGCAAAATTCGCAGCTAAGGCGAATGCCATAAGTCAAAAGGGCAGCCCTTGGGCTGCCCTTTTCGTTACTTCTGCTCCGCCGGTTCGTCCGGCGCGTCGAGCACCTCTTCTTCCTTGCGGAACAGGCTGATGACCTTGAACAGCAGGCTCAAGCCAATGCCGACGATGGTCGCCAGCGCCATGCCTTTCAGCTCCGCCGCGCCGATATGCACCTTGGCGCCGCTCACGCCGATAATCAGGATCACCGAGGTTAAAATCAGGTTTTGCGCTTTGTTGTAATCCACTTTGGATTCGATCAGCACGCGAATGCCCGAGGCGCCGATCACGCCGTACAGCAGCAGGGAAACGCCGCCCATCACCGGCACCGGCACCGCCTGGATCGCCGCCGCCAGCTTGCCGATGCAGGACAGCAGGATCGCCAGCACCGCCGCGCCGCCGATCACCCAGGTGCTGTAGACCTTGGTGATGGCCATCACGCCGATGTTCTCGCCGTAGGTAGTGTTCGGCGTGGAGCCGAAGAAGCCCGAGAATACCGTCGAGATGCCGTTGGCGAACATCGAGCGGTGCAGGCCCGGATCGCGGATCAGGTCTTTCTTCACGATGTTGGCGGTCACCACCAGGTGGCCGACGTGCTCGGCGATCACCACCAGCGCCGCCGGCAGAATGGTGAAGATGGCGAACCACTCAAAGCGCGGGGTGTAAAAGGTCGGCAGCGCGAACCAGTGCGCCTCGCGGATCGGAGTCAAATCCACCACTCCCATGAAGAACGACAGCGCATAGCCCACCAGCACGCCGATCAGGATCGGGATAATCGCCAGGAAGCCGCGGAACAGCACCGAGCCGAGCACCGTGACCGCCAGCGTCACCAGCGAAATGGTGATGGTGGTCGAGTCGGCGCTGGCGCCTTCCGCCGGCAGCAGCCCCGCCATGTTGGCCGCCACGCCCGCCAGCTCCAGGCCGATGACGGCGACGATCGCCCCCATCGCCGCCGGCGGGAACATCACGTCCAGCCAACCGGTGCCGGCCTTTTTCACGATCAGCGCCACCAGGCAGAACAGCACGCCGCACATGATGAAACCGCCCAACGCCACTTCGTAACCGAGCGGCAACAGCAGCAACACCGGCGAGATAAACGCGAAACTGGAACCGAGGTAGGCCGGGATCTTGCCTTTACAGATGAACAGATACAGCAGCGTGCCGATGCCGTTGAACAACAGCACGGTCGCCGGGTTGATCTTGAACAGGATAGGCACCAGCACGGTGGCGCCGAACATGGCGAACAGGTGCTGGAAGCTGAGCGGAATGGTCTGGAGCAGCGGCGGGCGCTCGCTGACGCCGATGGCGCGACGGGTCATGTGTGCTTTTCCTCTGAGTCATTAATCGTTATGCAAGCTGAATTGTCTATGCTCAATGGATTTCAAGTTACAGCCAGGCGGCCAGGGCAATAATCCCCAGGAGCTTATATCAAATAAGTGACTGGGGTTATTGCCTGCAGCCAACAACGCTGTAGCTTGAAAGACGAAGAGCATAAAAAAGCCGACTCGTTAAGTCGGCTCAAATGTTTACTTGGTACCAAATATCTTGTCGCCCGCATCGCCCAGGCCCGGCACGATGTAGCCCTTGTCGTTCAGACACTGATCGATGGAGGCAGTGTACAGCTCAACGTCCGGATGCGCTTTCTCCAGCGCGGCGATGCCTTCCGGCGCCGCGACCAGGACCAGCACCTTGATGCTGTGGCAGCCGGCTTTCTTCAGCAGATCGATAGTGGCGATCATCGAACCGCCGGTGGCCAGCATCGGGTCGACGACCAGCGCCATGCGCTCTTCGATGTTGGAAACCAGTTTCTGGAAGTACGGCACCGGCTCCAGGGTTTCTTCGTCGCGGTATACGCCCACCACGCTGATGCGCGCGCTCGGCACGTGCTCCAGCACCCCTTCCATCATGCCCAGACCTGCGCGCAGGATTGGCACTACGGTAATCTTTTTCCCTTTGATCTGATCCACTTCAACTGGCCCGCACCAGCCTTCGATGGTGACTTTTTCCGTCTCCAGATCGGCGGTCGCTTCATAGGTCAGTAAACTACCCACTTCTGAGGCCAGCTCACGGAAGCGTTTGGTGCTGATGTCATTTTCGCGCATCAGGCCAAGCTTGTGTTTTACCAGCGGGTGTTTCACCTCAACGATCTTCATCATTTTTCTCCTATTAAGGTGGTTGCGGCCAAAAAAATCGCGGGATTATACCTCCTTTTTTTCGCCGCGCCACCCACAATAGCCCGATCGGGATCAACAAAAGTTTGAATATCAGTATAGATGACGAAAAAGCGGAGCCGGTTCACAAGCCGCTCGCAAACGTTTGCCTACGCTGTTAGAATTGCCGCGCCTTATTCCGGAATCAACATCGGAAGCACAGTTTTCAAACCGCAAACCGTCGTGGGGAATCGCGCAGTGACCGACAAAACCTCTCTCAGCTATAAAGACGCAGGTGTCGATATCGATGCAGGCAACGCATTGGTAGATCGCATCAAAGGTGTAGTTAAACAGACCCGTCGCCCGGAAGTGATGGGCGGTCTGGGCGGGTTTGGCGCCCTGTGTGCGTTGCCGCAGAAATACCGCGAGCCGGTGCTGGTTTCCGGTACCGACGGCGTGGGCACCAAGCTGCGTCTGGCGATGGATTTGAAACGCCACGACACCATCGGCATCGATCTGGTGGCGATGTGCGTCAACGATCTGGTGGTTCAGGGCGCCGAGCCGCTGTTCTTCCTCGACTACTACGCCACCGGCAAGCTGGATGTGGACACCGCGGCCAGCGTGATCACCGGCATCGCCGAAGGCTGCAAGCAGTCCGGCTGTGCGCTGGTCGGCGGCGAAACCGCTGAAATGCCGGGCATGTACCACGGCGAAGACTACGACGTGGCCGGTTTCTGCGTCGGCGTGGTCGAAAAATCCGAGATCATCGACGGCAGCAAAGTGCAGTCCGGCGATGCGCTGATCGCCCTGGGCGCTTCCGGCCCGCACTCCAACGGCTACTCGCTGGTGCGCAAGATCCTGGAAGTGAGCAACACCGATCCGACCGCCACTCAGCTGGAAGGCAAGCCGCTGGCCGACCACCTGCTGGCGCCGACCAAAATTTACGTGAAGTCCGTGCTGGAGCTGATCGAGAAGGTTGACGTACACGCCATCGCTCACCTCACCGGCGGTGGCTTCTGGGAAAACATTCCGCGCGTGCTGCCGGAAGGCATGCAGGCGGTGATCGACGAAGCCAGCTGGCAGTGGCCGGCGGTGTTCACCTGGCTGCAGCAGGCCGGCAACGTCAGCCGTCATGAAATGTACCGCACCTTCAACTGCGGCGTAGGCATGGTCATCGCCCTGCCGGAAGCCGAAGTGGAAGCGGCCATCGCGCTGCTGACCGCGGCAGGTGAAAAAGCGTGGAAAATCGGTAAACTGACCGCCTCTTCCGACGAACAACAAGTGGTCATCAACTGATGAAAAAGATCGTGGTGTTGGTCTCCGGCCAGGGGAGCAATCTCCAGGCGCTGATTGACGCCTGCCAGCAGGGCCGCATCGCCGCCGAAATCGTGGCGGTGTTCAGCAACAAGGCGCAGGCTTATGGCCTGCAACGCGCCGAAGCGGCGGGCATCCCCGCCCAAACGCTGGATGCCAAGGCCTACGCCGATCGCACGGCGTTCGACGCCGCGTTGGCGGACGCCATCGACCAGTACCAGCCCGATCTGGTGGTGCTGGCCGGCTACATGCGCATCCTCAGCCCGCAGTTCGTGCAGCGCTATGCCGGCCGCATGCTGAACATCCACCCTTCCCTGCTGCCGAAATACCCGGGGCTGCATACCCACCGTCAGGCCATTGACAACGGCGACAGCGAACACGGCACCTCGGTGCACTTCGTGACCGAACAGCTCGACGGCGGCCCGGTGATCTTGCAGGCCAAGGTGCCGATTTTCGCTGACGACGAAGAGGATGACGTGGTTGAACGGGTGCAAACCCAGGAACACACGATCTATCCGCTGGTGGTGAGCTGGTTCGTCGACGGCCGCCTGGCGATGCGCGACGGCGCCGCCTGGCTGGACGGCGAACGCCTGCCTGAACAGGGTCACGCCGCCGACTGATGCGCGCAGCCTGAACCTTGCCTAAACGGCGCCCGCGCGGCGCCGTTTTTTTTCGCCTTCATCCATTCTGTGAAGTTATACTTTGCACAATTTCACGGCACAGAGGAGCCCACATGTCCAGCACTGCCAGCGTCAGGTTACGCCCATTGGAACGGGACGATCTGTCGTTCGTCCACCAGATGGACAACAACGCCAGCGTCATGCGCTATTGGTTTGAAGAACCCTACGAAGCCTTTGTCGAGCTTTCCGATCTCTACGACAAACACATCCACGATCAGAGCGAGCGCCGCTTTATCATCGAGCACGAAGGCGCCAAGGTCGGCCTGGTAGAGCTGGTGGAGATCGATCACATCCACCGCCGCGCTGAGTTCCAGATCATCATCGATCCCGCCCACCAGGGCAAAGGCTATGCCAGCACCGCCGCCCGTCTGGCGATGGACTACGGTTTCTCGGTGCTGAACCTGTACAAGCTGTACCTGATCGTCGATAAGGAGAACCCGAAGGCGATCCACATCTACAGCAAGCTGGGCTTCAACGTGGAAGGCGAGCTGATCGACGAGTTCTTCGTCAACGGCGAATACCGCACCGTGCTGCGCATGTGCATTTTCCAGCCGCAATATCTGGCGAAGTTCAAAACGCCAAGCGATAAGCCGCTGGTGAAGTGACAATTCGCGAGAAAAAAGAGAAAACCCGCCAAGGCGGGTTTTTTATTGGGAAATAAGTGGCTAGTATTAAGGCATGTTATTTTATCGTCAGGAAATAGCCTGATGAATACGAAAATAAATAATATTCTCCAATATAATTAATAGTGATAGTAAGAGTTACCCTCTGCCTCTACAAAGGAAAAATGCCATGACAACCGTCTCAAACCTGCTGCTTTTTATCGGCCTGGCGATGCTCGCCATCGCCGCCGGCCTGAATACCTATAGCGGCTACGCGCCTGCAGATCCCAATAGCACCCCGCTATTTTCCCCGCTCTGGTGGACGCGCTGGTTCCCGCTCTATGCCTCGGGCGCTGCGTTGTTGGTGGTGGGGTTGGTATTGCGGGTTACGGCTAAAGGCCGCGCGCATTAAGGATTACCATTTCAGCACCGCCGAGCCCGCCACAGCCATTATCGACATGAACAATTATATTGATCATCACCGACAACATAATTGTGGTTGATAATAAATTGCAGAGAATGGATTGAATTCCACATGATGAAAAATGAATAAAACAAACTCGCCGGCAATCAGACTTATGCCATGCCTTAATTCATGCCGGCTTAATGCGCGGGTAAAATAAAACAGCAGACGCAGGCCGACTGCAACGGCCATTGCCGGCGACGGAGCGAAAACCTCCGTCGCTCATCCCTCACCCATATCGCCCGGTAATATAATCCTCGGTGCGGCGCTGGCGCGGCGAGGTGAAAATGGCGTCGGTGTCGTTGTACTCCACCAGCCGGCCCTGATGAATAAAGGCGGTGTAGTCGGAGACCCGCGCCGCCTGCTGCATGTTGTGCGTCACCAGCACCACGCTATAGCGCTGCTTGAGTGCGGAAATCAGCTCTTCGATGGTCAGCGTGGAGATCGGATCGAGCGCCGAGGTCGGCTCGTCGAGCAGCAATACTTCCGGCTCGATGGCGATGGCGCGCGCGATCACCAGGCGCTGCTGCTGGCCGCTGGACAAGCGGAACGCATTTTCGCGCAGCCGGTCCTTCACCTCATGCCACAGCGCGGCGGCGCGCAGCGAACGCTCCACCGCTTCATCCAGCAAGCGCCGGTCGCGCACGCCCTGCAGCCGCAGGCCGTACACCACGTTTTCATAGATCGATTTCGGGAACGGGTTCGGCCGCTGGAACACCATGCCCACCCGCCGCCGCAGCGCCGCCACGTCGATCTGCGCGCCGGAGATCGCCGCGCCGTTCAGCTGCAGATCGCCCTCGATGCGGCAGTTGTCCACCAGATCGTTCATGCGGTTGAAACAGCGCAGCAGCGTCGATTTGCCGCAGCCCGAGGGACCAATCAAAGCCGTCACCCGGTGCTTCGGGATACGTAACGAGATATCGTGCAACACCTGCTTGTCACCATAAAACAGGTTCAGGCCGTTGACCGCCAGCGCGGTCTGTTCATCGTCGAGATGCTGGACATCCAGCCGGGGCAAACTGCCTGGCGTCATCAAACCCATTACGCACTCCCCAAAAATAGCGTCATTGTTACTGCGACCATGCTCGGTACCGCTCCCTCAACGAATGGCGGATACCCATCGCCGCCAGATTCAAACTCACCACGATCGTCACCAGCAGGAAGGCGGTGGCGAACACCAGCGGCCGCGCCGCCTCTACGCTCGGGCTCTGGAATGCCATATCGTAGATCTGGAAGCTCAAATGCATGAACTTCCGCTCCAGGTGCAAATACGGGAAAATCTCGTCCACCGGCAGCACCGGCACCGATTTCACGACCCCCACCAACATCAGCGGCGCGGTCTCCCCGGCGGCGCGCGCCACCGCCAGGATCAGGCCGGTCATCATCGCCGGCGCCGCCATCGGCAGCACGATGCGCCACAGCGTCTCGGCCCGGCTGGCGCCCAACGCCATCGAGCCCTGCCGCAGCGAGGTGGGAATGCGCGACAGCCCTTCCTCGGTGGCGACGATCACCACCGGCAGCGTCAGCAGCGCCAGCGTCAGCGCCGCCCACAGCACGCCGGGCGTGCCGAAAGTCGGGTTGGGCAAGGATTCAGGATAGAACAGCTGATCGAGCGTGCCGCCGATCATATAAACGAAGAAGCCGAGGCCGAAGACGCCGTAGACGATCGAGGGCACGCCGGCCAGGTTGACCACCGCGATGCGGATCACCCGCGTCAGCAGATTGTTGCCGGCATACTCGTGCAGATATACCGCCGCGATCACGCCAAACGGCATCACCACGATCGACATCAGGATCACCATCAACACCGTGCCGAAAATGGCCGGGAACACCCCGCCTTCTGTATTCGCTTCGCGCGGGCTGTCGGTGAGGAACTTCTTCACCTGCTCGCCCCAGTGCGCCAGCTTCTCGGCGGTGTTCATGGCGTTCGGGTACCAGGCATCGCGCACCTGACTGAGCGGAATGGTCAACGTCTGCCCGTGCATGTCGCGCAGCAGCAGCGCGTCGCGCTGGCGATCGCGGTTCAGCCCCGCCAGACGTTCGGACAGCAGCTGATACTGCCGCTGCAGCTCCAGCCGTTCGGCCTTGATGGCGTCCTGCGCGCGGGCGTCCAGCTTATCGTCGCGCTGCAGGCGCTTTTCCCGCAGCCGCAGCGCGTCAAACTGCTGATTGATGCGCGCCATGTCGCGGAATTGAATGTCGTGCGCCTGGCGCGAGAGCGCGGCGATTTGCGGCAGCCGCTGCTGCAGCGCCTGCCCCAGATTGCGGCCGGTCAGCGGTTGCCCATCCTCCAGCAGCCCTGCCAGATAGCCGTAGGCGGTGCCGTGGCTATCACGCTCCAGCACCAGCAGGCTGCGCGGCGTGCTTTGGCTGCGGATGTCTCTGGCCAGCAGTGTGCGGAAATCCTGCCCCTCGCGCTCGCGGTTGCCGACCTTAATCAGATAGCGTTCGACGCTCTGCGCCTCGCCCGGCGGCGTGACGCCCGCCTCGGCCAGCTGGCGCCGGGAAATACTTTGTTGCTGGTACAACTCACCGATCACCGTCACCGGCCCGGCGCCGTTCTGATTCAGTTCGAACTGATAAACCGGGCTCGGCCAGAAATAGCGCATCCCCTGCCCAGCCAGCAGCAACAGAATGCCGATCAGCGCCAGCAGGCTGACGGCCACCGAACCGGCGGTCAGCCATATCCACGGCGACCCGCTCTTCACCCAGCTCTTCATGGCGCCTCCTGATTCGGCGTGTAACGCTTGCGCAACCGCAGGCGCACCGCCTCCGCCAGCGTGTTGAACACGAAGGTGAAGACAAACAGCACCAGCGCGGTCAGGAACAGCACGCGGTAATGGCTGCTGCCGGAGACCGCCTCCGGCATTTCAATGGCGATGTTGGCCGCCAGCGCGCGCAGCCCCTGGAACAGGCTGCCGTCGATAATCGGCGTGTTGCCGGTGGCCATCAGCACGATCATGGTTTCCCCCACCGCGCGGCCAAAGCCGATCATCAGCGCGGAGAAAATGCCGGCGCTGGCGGATGGCAGCACCACCTTGATCACCGTCTGCCACTGGGTGGCGCCCAGCGCCAAAGAGCCCTGGCTCAGGGTCGCCGGCACGCTGAACAGCGCGTCCTCCGCCAGCGAGAAGATGATCGGTACCAGCGCGAAGCCCATCGCCACGCCCACCACCAGCGCATTGCGCTGATCATAATTATCCCCCAGCCAGAAATGCAGCGGCTCACCGAACAACGCCACCTCCAGCCGCGGCCCCAGGCTGAGCGCCAGCCACACCGTCAACACCAGCAGCGGTAATAGCAACAGCAGATCGACGCCCGGCCGGCAGCGCGGCATAAAGCGATGGGTCAACGCGCCGCACAGCAACACCGCCGCCGCCAACAGCAGCGGCAACGCCAGCACCGCCAACAGATACTGCTCGATGATCGGCGCCAGCCAAATGCCGGCCACCAGCCCGATCACCACCGTCGGCAGCGCGCCCATCACTTCGATAGCCGGTTTGATCACCCGCCGCAGCCCCGGCGTCATAAAGTAAGCGGTATAGATGGCGCCGGCCAAGGCCAGCGGGATGGCGAACAGCATCGCGTAAGCCGCCGCCTTAAAGGTGCCGAAGATCACCGGCATCAGGCTGAATTTAGGTTGGTAACTGTCTTCGCCGGAGGTGGACTGCCAGACATAGGCCGGCTGCGGGTAGTTCTCATACCACACCTTGCCCCACAACGAACGCCAGGTGACGTCCGGATACGGGTTGTCGAGCGCATAGCGCTGCCAGCCCTGCGCGCTCTCCAACAGCAGGCCATCGCCGCGCGGCGCGAACGCCATCTGCCGCACCTCGGCGCCCAAACGGGTATTCAGCAGCGGCTGCGGTTGAATGGCGGAGAACAGCGAGAAGCCGCCATCGGGCCGCAGGGTGGCGAACACCCGGCGATAAGGTTCAGCCACCGTCAGCTCCTGCCCGTCGGCGCCGTGGTCGAAATGCTGCACCGGCGTCAGGCGCCAGCGCCGATCTTTTTCCACCTCGAACCACTCGCGCAGGTTGCCGTCGGCGCCCTTGATCAGCAGCGCGCTGCCGCCGGGCAGCGCCGTCATCTGATACGGTGCATGTTCGCCAAGGGTACGCGTTTCACGCAGCTGCACCTGTGCGCCGTCGATCTGATAACGCGCCAGCCGGTTGCCGGTCAGCAGATAAAGCTGGCGGCCATCCGGCGTCAGCACCAGCTGCTCCCCGTCGTGCTCCAGCGGCCGCTCGCTAAACTGTGGCGGCCGGTCGGGGCTGAAGCGGCCGAACACCAGCCGCCGATCGTCGGTCACTCCGGCCAGCAGATACTGCCCGCGATGCGCATCCGCCAGCGACAGCAGTTTCAGCGGCTTGCGCTGTGGATCCAGCGCCAATGGCTGCTGCCCGAGCGGGAACTGCCACTGCGGCCGGCCGTTTTCCGCCGTGGCGAAATCCGCGCGCGCCACCACCAACCGGCCGTCAGCCTGCGCCAACGCAAACAGATCGCGCTCGCCGGCGGCCTGCGCGAGCAGCGTCGGTTTGGCCAACAGCGTCTGCTGCGCCAGCGGCGTCTGAGCCTGGCCGCTCGGCGCCGGCGTCAGGCGATAAAATTGCCCCGAGCCCTGCGCGTCGATGCGATAACCGACGCGCTGCTGCACGTCCATGCCCAGCGCCAGCGCCGGGGCCGATACCGTGAGCGGCAGCGGCTGCGCCTGGCCGAGCGAGGCCGGTTTGAACAACGGCAGCACCGCAAACAGCAGATAAACGAAGATCAGCATCAACGTCATCAGCACCATCAGCCCGCTGGCGGTCACTGCCGCCTGCACGCCGCGGTCGATGCGCCCGCGCATGCGATCTCGGGGATGTTGATTGGCCGTCGTCTGTATCATGTGTCTCGCTGTCGCTGATGTAATCGGGCTTGCGCCGTAAGATAACCGGGCATCTTATGTCAGTTTTATGACGTTTGCATGACAAAGTTACCCACCATAACCCAGGTTTTTTACACTGCAAAAAGACAATATGGCTTTGATATATTGCTGAAAAATGAACGTAAACACGCTTAATATCACCAAGAATAAGTCTGCTAATCGTCATTTCCTGCTGTTCATTTCGCCACCTGGCGCCCCACCTCTGAGAAAATTTATTGCCGCCGAAAAACGCCGCGCGCCAACGCAATGGATATGTTGGACTTTCCTGTCAATCTCTCGCAATAATGATGAAGGACACTAGAGCGGCATTCGGGCGCTGCGTCCCGGATCCTATTCTAAATTTGAACTGGAGTGGCAATGGGTCAGGAAAAGCTCTACATCGAAAAAGAACTAAGCTGGTTATCCTTTAATGAGCGCGTGTTGCAGGAAGCCGCAGATAAGAGCAATCCCCTGATTGAACGTATGCGTTTTCTGGGCATTTACTCCAACAACCTCGACGAGTTCTATAAAGTCCGCTTCGCCGATCTCAAACGGCGCATCCTGATCAGCGAAGAGCAAGGCTCCGCCGGTTCTTCACGCCATCTGCTGAAAAAGATCCAGGCCAAGGTGCTGAAAACCGATCAGGAGTTCGACGGTCTGTACAACGATCTGCTGCTGGAAATGGCGCGCAACCAGATCTTCCTGATCAACGAACGCCAGGTGTCCGAGAACCAGCAAATCTGGCTGCGGCAATATTTCAAACAGCACCTGCGCCAGCACATCACGCCGATCCTGATCAACCACGACACCAACCTGGTGCAGTTCCTGAAAGACGATTACACCTATCTGGCGGTGGAGATTATCCGCGGCGCGCGCACCGACTATGCGCTGCTGGAGATCCCGTCGGACAAGGTGCCGCGCTTCGTCAATCTGCCGCCGGAAGCGCCGCGCCGCCGCAAGCCGATGATCCTGCTCGACAACATCCTGCGCTACTGCCTGGACGATATCTTCAAGGGCTTCTTCGACTACGACGCGCTCAACGCCTATTCGATGAAGATGACCCGTGACGCCGAGTACGATCTGGTGACCGAAATGGAATCCAGCCTGCTGGAACTGATGTCCTCCAGCCTGAAACAGCGCCTCACCGCCGAGCCGGTGCGCTTCGTTTATCAGCGCGACATGCCGAACGAAATGGTGGAGCTGCTGCGCGGCAAGCTGGGCATCTCCAACTACGATTCGGTGATCGCCGGCGGCCGCTACCACAACTTTAAAGATTTCATCAGCTTCCCGAACGTCGGCAAAGCCAACCTGGTCAACAAGCCGCTGCCGCGCCTGCGCCACATCTGGTTCGACGGTTTCCGCAACGGCTTCGACGCCATTCGCGAAAAGGACGTGCTGCTCTACTACCCGTACCACACCTTTGAGCACGTGCTGGAGCTGCTGCGCCAGGCGTCGTTCGATCCGAGCGTGCTGGCGATCAAAATCAACATCTACCGGGTGGCGAAAGATTCGCGCATCATCGAATCGATGATCCACGCCGCGCACAACGGCAAGAAAGTCACGGTGGTGGTCGAGCTGCAGGCGCGCTTCGACGAAGAGGCCAACATTCACTGGGCGAAGCGCCTGACCGAGGCCGGCGTACACGTGATCTTCTCGGCGCCGGGGCTGAAAATCCACGCCAAACTGTTCCTGATTTCGCGCCGTGAAGGCGATGAAATTGTGCGCTATGCTCATATCGGCACCGGCAACTTTAACGAAAAAACCGCGCGCATCTACACCGACTATTCGCTGTTGACCGCCGACTCGCGCATCACCAACGAGGTGCGCCGGGTGTTCAACTTTATCGAGAACCCCTACCGGCCGGTCACCTTCGACAACCTGATGGTGTCGCCGCAGAACTCGCGCCTGAAGTTGTATGAGCTGATTGACAACGAAATCGCCAACGCCCAGGCCGGGGAACAGGCCGGCATTATGTTGAAAATAAATAATCTGGTGGATAAAGGGCTGGTAGATCGGTTATATACCGCGTCCGGCGCCGGCGTGAAGATCCGTCTGCTGGTGCGGGGCATGTGTTCCCTGATTCCCAACCTGCCGGGGATCAGCGACAATATTCAGGTGATCAGCATCGTCGATCGCTTTTTGGAACACGATCGGGTTTACGTTTTCGACAACAAAGGTGACAAACGGGTGTATCTGTCCTCCGCCGACTGGATGACCCGCAACATAGATTACCGTATCGAAGTGGCGGTATCGCTGCTGGATCCGGCGCTGAAACAGCGCGTTCTGGACATTCTGGAGATCCTGTTCAGCGATACGGTCAAGGCCCGTTATGTGGATAAAGAACTGAGCAACCAGTACGTGCCGCGCGGCAACCGCCGCAAAGTGCGCGCCCAGGTGGCTATTTACGAGTATTTAAAAGCTCTGGAACAACCAGGACAGTAGGCCAGCAACTATGCCGCTAAAAAACACTGCAACGAACAAACCGCAGGAAATCGCCGCCATCGACCTTGGGTCGAACAGTTTCCACATGGTGATCGCCCGCGTCGTCAACGGCGCCTTACAGGTATTGGGCCGTTTAAAACAGCGGGTGCATCTCGCCGACGGATTGGACAGCAACAACGTACTCAGTGAAGAGGCGATAGAACGCGGCCTGGCCTGCCTGGCGCTGTTTGCCGAACGGCTGCAGGGCTTCCCGGCGGATAACGTCACCATCGTCGGGACCCACACCCTGCGTCAGGCGGTGAACGCTGAAGTGTTCCTCAAGCGCGCCGCCAAAGTGATCCCCTACCCGATCGAAATCATCGCCGGCCAGGAAGAGGCGCGTCTGATCTTCATGGGCGTGGAACACACCCAACCGGAGAAGGGCCGCAAGCTGGTGATCGACATCGGCGGCGGCTCGACCGAGCTGGTGATCGGCGAAGACTTCGAGCCGCTGCTGGCGGAAAGCCGCCGCATGGGCTGCGTCAGCTTCGCCCAGCTGTTCTTCCCGGGCGGCGAGATCAGCAAAAACAACTTCCGCCGCGCGCGGCTGGCGGCGGCGCAGAAGCTGGAAACGCTGGCCTGGCAGTACCGCATTCAGGGCTGGCAGTACGCGCTGGGCGCCTCGGGCACCATCAAGGCCGCCCACGAAGTGCTGGTGGCGATGGGCGAAAAAGACGGTCTCATCACCCTGGATCGTCTGGAAATGCTCGCCGAACAGGTGCTGCAGTTCAAAAGCTTCGGCTCGTTGAGCCTGCCGGGGCTGTCGGAGGATCGCCAATCGGTGTTCGTGCCGGGGCTGGCTATCCTGTGCGGCGTGTTCGACGCGCTGGCGATCCGCGATCTGCGCCTGTCCGACGGCGCGCTGCGCGAAGGCGTGCTGTATGAAATGGAAGGCCGCTTCCGCCACCAGGACATCCGCAGCCGCACCGCCAAAAGTCTGGCCGATCACTACAACATCGACCGCGAACAGGCCAAGCGGGTGCTGGAAACCACCGAGCTGCTCTACTCGCAGTGGATGGCGCAAAACACCAAGCTGGTGCATCCGCAGCTGGAGGCCCTGCTGAAATGGGCCGCCATGCTGCACGAGGTGGGGCTGAGCATCAACCACAGCGGCATGCACCGCCATTCGGCCTACATTCTGCAAAACTCCAACCTGCCCGGCTTCAACCAGGAACAGCAGCTGCTGCTGGCGGCGCTGGTGCGTTTCCACCGCAAAGCGATCAAGCTGGAAGAGCTGCCGCGCCTCAATCTGTTCAAGAAGAAACACTACCTGCCGCTGATCCAGCTGCTGCGTCTGAGCACCCTGCTCAACAACCAGCGGCAGTCGACCACCACGCCGGAAACGCTGCGCCTGACCACCGACGACAACCACTGGACGCTGCGCTTCCCGGCCGGCTACCTGGCGCAAAACAACCTGGTGCAGCTGGACTTCGAGCGCGAGCAGGCCTACTGGAACGACGTCGTCGGCTGGAAGCTGCTGATCGACGAAGAAGGTTCGCAAGACGAACAGCGCTCCGCCTGATCCTCCGCCCCCTGCCAGCCAGGGGGTTTTTCTTTCCGCCCCCGCTCCGCCAACCTAAACGAAACCCTAATACGGCGCGCCGCTCGCCGGAAAAAAATGGACAACTTTTGTCATCAGCGCCTAAAATCCGGTTACAAATTCTCGAGCGAATAACACAGGACACCGGCATACCGGGTGATATATGCGCAAGAAAACCACCGGACAGATGACGAAGATAGTGTTGTTTATCAGCTTTATCATTTTAGTCGGCCGACTGCTGTACGCCGCCGTGGTGGCGGTGCCTCATCATCAGGAAAAAAAGCAGGCCGCTGCGCAAAACGCCGCCGAAGTCAGCGCGCCGCAACAGGACGCCTCCTCTGAATAACCGCCGCGCCCCGTCCGTTTCATAAAAATGACGCCGGCACTCGCTATGCTCTATCTTTTAATGAGCCTGCGTCAGGAACGCCGAGCGCCCGTTAAGGAACACCATGTCAGCCGCAACCCATAACGTCAAAAAAGTCGCTGAACACCGCCAGCGCATTCTCACTCTGTTGTTGAACAATAAGGAATTGGTCGACGGCATTCTCGGCCGGCCAGGGGATGAACACGCCCTCAGCCAAAGCGAACTGCTGAACCAAACGGCGGAAATTACCGGCCTGCTTGACGACATGCACGCCGCCGACCTGGCGGACCTGCTGGAAGCGCTGCCGCAGGACGAACGCATGGCGCTGTGGCGGCTGGTGGGCAACAGCAAGCGCGGCCAGACGCTGGTGGAAGTCGCCGAACCGGTCTGGGACAGCCTGATCGAAGAAATGAGCGATAAAGACCTGCTCAAAGCGATCAAAACGCTGGACGTGGACGAACAGGCCTATCTGGCGCAATACCTGCCGCGTAACCTGATGGGCCGGTTGCTGACCTCGCTGGAGCCGGAACAGCGCGCCCAGGTGCGCGAGATGAGCCAGTACGCCAAAGACAGCGTCGGCTGGATGATGGATTTCGAACTGGTGACGGTGCGGCCGGACGTCACGCTCGGCGCGGTGCACCGCTTTTTGCGCATGCGCAAAACCATTCCCGACGCCACCGATAAACTGTTCGTCACCGACCGCAAAAACACCCTGCTGGGCGAACTGCCGCTGACCGCAGTGCTGCTGAACGACCCGGAGATCCCGGTGCGCGAGGTGATGGACAGCGATCCCGCCACCTTCCAGCCCGAAGACAAGGCCGATGAAGCGGCCGGCGCGTTCGAACGTTACGACCTGATCAGCGCCCCGGTGGTTGACGCCAAGGGCAAACTGATGGGCCGCCTGACCATCGAAGAGATCGTCGACGCCGTCAACGAAGAGAGCGACACCAACCTGCGCCGCATGGGCGGTTTGAGCCCGGAAGAAGACGTGTTTGCCCCGGTCAGCAAGGCGGTCAAGACCCGCTGGGCCTGGCTGGCGATCAACCTCTGCACCGCGTTCGTCGCCTCTCGCGTGATCGGTCTGTTCGAACACACCATTTCCCAGTTGGTGGCGCTGGCGGCGCTGATGCCGATCGTCGCCGGTATCGGCGGCAACACCGGCAACCAGACCATCACCATGATCGTGCGCGCGCTGGCGCTGCACCAGATCGAAGTCGGCAACATCTCGCGCCTGATGCTCAGGGAGCTGGGCGTCGCCATCATCAACGGCGTGGTGTGGGGCGGCATCATGGGCGTGGTCACCTGGCTGCTTTACGGCGACGCGGCGATGGGCGGCGTAATGACGCTGGCGATGCTGCTCAACCTGCTGCTGGCGGCGCTGATGGGCGTGGTGATCCCGATGACTATGCTCAAACTGGGCCGCGATCCGGCGGTCGGCTCCAGCGTGCTCATCACCGCGCTGACCGATACCGGCGGCTTTTTCATCTTCCTCGGCCTCGCCACTCTGTTCCTGCTGTAATACGCCAAAAGCCGGCCCTGTGCCGGCCCTTTCCACCGGATGACATCGTTGAAAACGTGCCCTGATGATTCGCCAGAATAACAGAGCCCCCGCCGCCATTTGCCGCGTTCAAACCACGCCGTATTCCCTCATCCGTCACATTATGTTAACCAAGACAAGATTAGTGATATAAATAACACCTGAGGCTTAAACGATTAAGTAAGATGAAGCGCCCATGCGAGTATCAGCGTATCCGTTGATTTTCCTCGACATGTGATGGCTCAGGGATAAGGGACTATGGAAAAGAAATGGTTTTCCGCCAGGGAACTGATGGGTAAGGCGGGCTTGCCTTCAACTCCGCAAGGGGTCAATTTGATGGCCCGGCGTGAAGGCTGGGTCAGCCGCCGCCGCAGCGGCGTACAGGGCAAAGCGCTGGAATACCATATCGATAGCCTGCCGTTCGGCGCGCGCAGCCTGTCGGCCTTGCGCGAGGCCGATCATCCGGACTACGACGTCAAACGTCAGGATCCGATACGGGTCTGGATCGAGCATTACTACCACCTGACGCCGGCCGAGCGGGAAAAGCTGCTGGCGTTCCTGATGCGCGAGGGCATGAGCCGCCTGCTGCAGCTGATCGACGCCCCTCGCTAGCTCTGCGTTCAACTCTCCCCTTCCGGCGCCCAGCCGTCGTTGTGCCACAGATGCAGCGTGGCGTAAGAACGCCACGGGCGCCAACGTTCGGCGTAGCGTTCTATCTGGCGCGGCGTCATGCCGGGAAAACGCTGTTTGATCAGATAATCGCCGGCCAGGAACACGTCCGGCCACGACCAGGCGCGCATCGCGATATAGCTGGCGGTCCAGCTGCCGATGCCCGGCAGCGCGGTCAGCGCCTTGATGCCCCGCTCGATATCCAGCACGTTGTCGAGCTGCAGCCGCCCTTCGCCCAGCGCGCGGGCGATCTCGATCAGCGCCGCCGCGCGCTTCAGCTGCACCCCGAGCGGGCGCAGTTCTTCGGGCTGCAGCCGCGCCACCCGTTCTGCGGTGGGGAAGACATGGGTGATGCCCTCATGCGGCGTCGCCAGGGCTTCCCCCCAGCGTTCGGCCATCCGCCCGGCGAAGATCGCCGCCATTTTTACGCTGACCAACTGGCCCAGCACCGCCCGCGCCGCCTGCTCGAAACTGTTCACGCAGCCCGGCAGGCGCAGCCCCGGCGCATCGGCCGCCAGCGAGCCCAGCGCCTCATTGATGCGATCCGGCGCGGCGTCCAGATCAAACAGCAGGCGCACCCGGCGCAACACCTCCGTCGTCACCAGACTGAGCGCAGGCGCGATCTCGACCCGAACCCGATTGCGCGCCTCTTCCGGCTGCACGCTGACCCAGCCGCAGTGTTCCGTGCCGCCCTGGCTGACGGCGATCGAGCGCAGGTAACGGCGTCCGTCGACCCGTTCCACGCCCTGCACGGCGCGCGCCTGCAAGAAATTCAGCATGCGCTCCCAGTCATAGGGCGGCCGATAGCCCAGGTGAAACACCAGCCCGCTGGCGGCGGCCCGTTCACCGCGCGCGCCGCCGCTGCGCAGCGCTGACGGGATCAGGCGGTAGCGCGCCTTGAACAGCTCGTTGAAACGCCGCAGGCTGCCGAAGCCGGCGGCGAACGCCACCTCGCTGAGCGGCAGATCGGTATCCGCCAACAGGCGCTTGGCTTGCAGCAGCCGGTGCGACTGCGCGTAATCGATCGGCGAAGCGCCAAACTGTTCGGCGAAGATGCGCCGCAGATGGCGATCGGAAATGCCCAGCCGCGCCGCCAGCGCTTCGCAGCTGTGTTCGGACAGATATCCCTGCTCGATGAGCTGCACCGCCACCTGCGCATAACGGTTGCCCAGATCGATCAGCGCCAGACCGGGCGCCAGCTCCGGCCGGCATTTGAGGCAGGGGCGAAACCCCGCCAGTTCAGCCGCCGCCGCGCTCGGATAAAAGGTGCAATTTTCCCGCTTCGGCGTGCGGGCGCTGCACACCGGACGGCAATAGATACCGGTTGAAGAGACGCCGACGAAAAAGCGTCCGTCGAATTTGCGGTCACGCGCGCGCAGCGCGTCGTACAACGCTTGCTGTTGAGTATTCATGGCAACGCTCGGGGTCGGTTTTTTCGGCATTATGGGGCTCGGCTGGCGCGCTGACGTGCGGAATTCGGACATTAAGTTACGCGCCTTCCCGCCGTCCAGATTAGCGATTGTCTTTAATGATTATGCGTCTTAACAGCGTTCAGACGCACCATTTTTACCGCCACCGACATAAAGCCCCGCAGCCCGACGATTTATTGCCCCTGGCGCGGTACCCCCAATGCCCGACGCATCAGCCCATCGAAGGCGCGATCGGACAACAAGCGCCGCAGAAAAATCAACGGTTTCGCGCCAAACCCCACCGCATAGCGCGTTTTCGGACGATGGGCGGCGACGGCTTTGGCGATCGTATCGGCAATCACGCTCGGCGGCGATTGCCGTTTCTTGCTGGCGTCGCTGACCATGGCGTGGGCGACAGCATGAGCCTGAGCGGCGTACTCGCTCTGGCCGGAAACGCCGATCAGTTTTTCCGCGGCGATATCCGCCCATTCACTCTGGATGCCGCCGGGTTCGATCACCACGACGTCGATGCCGAAAGGTTGCACCTCCATGCGCAGACAGTCGCTGATGGCCTCCAAGGCGAATTTGGTGCCGTGATACCAACCGCCCAGCGGCGTATGTATTTTTCCGCCCATCGACGTAATATTGATGACGGTGCCGGAGCGCTGCGCTCGCATGTGCGGCAAAATCAGCTGCGTCAGCCGAACCGCACCGAACACATTCACATCAAATTGAGCGCGAGCCTCATCCGCAGAAACGTCTTCAATAGCGCCATAGGAGCCGTAGCCGGCGTTATTGACCAGCACATCGATACGCCCCGTTTCGGCGATGATGGTCTTTACCGCCTGCGCCATGGAAGCATCGTCGGTGACGTCCAACGGCAAAACGCGAATGCCAGCGGCAACCAGAGCCTGCATGCGCTCAACCCGGCGGGCGGCCGCATAAACGGTGTGCCCGCGCTGCTTTAACGTGACGGCGGTGGCTTCACCAATACCGGACGAAGCGCCGGTCACCAGGATCACTTTGGACTTCATACTGACTGCTCCTTATTAGGATGATTGCGTTGGCGACTGCCTGCGCAGTCTGTATGTTGTCCACTTTAAGCGACGGGCCCTGCCGCAACCATGTCGAACCGCGCCAATCAACTCGCAGAATGCGCCAACGTGAACAGCGCCTCTCGGCTAATTCAGCCGCATCGCCTGGCGAGCCGCTTCCGGCGTTTGCCCTGTCCATTCGTGAAAGGCGCGAAAGAAAGAGTTCGGCTCTTCAAAACCGAGCAAAAAGGCAATCTCTCCGCTGGTAAGGGTCGAATGCTTAAGATAGTGGCGCGCCAATTTTTCCCGGGTGCCGTTGCTCAGCGAACGAAAACTCTCGCCCTCATCTTCCAGACGCCGCTGCAGCGTCCGGCGGCTCATGCCCAATCTTGCCGCCACCGCATCGATGCCGGCGGTATTGCTGGGAATCAACTCCAGCAGCACCGCACAAACGCGCTCTCCGGTGGTTGCCGTGGCGCCCAGTTCACTGAGGCGACGACGCAGCTCGGGTTCGAAAACGCGCCACATGCCCTCATTCACTGTCAAAAAGGGACGCAAGGCATCTGCGGAGGAGAAAGTAATGCCCGGCCCTGCCCCAGGCGTTACCGCGCAGCCGAAGAAGGCTGCCAAGGGGCGTGAAAGCGCTGCAGGCGGCAGTTCAGGCAAGGTGATACGGCGCGCTTTTACCGGTTCGCGCGTGGCAAGCTGCGCCAGCCGAACATAAAATGCCAGCTCAGCCACCAGCAAAGACGCCGGTACTGCCTCCTCCGCCAACAGCCAGCGGGGTGAAATCGTCATTTCGCCTTCAGGGCCGATGGCGAGCTCCAGGCTCATCGGCGCCGTAAGTTGCTTGTATTTCGCTAACCGCTGGACAGCTTGCGCCAGATTGGCGCTGCACAGGGCGGCGAATATCGGAGGGTCAAACGATTCCGTTGACATCAGCGCAACGATTTTCAACGGAAACAACGGGTCGCCCGTTCCTTCCTCCATCGCGCGCCAGAAGCGGAAATATTCTTCCGTTGTGATCCCTTCAGCGGTGCGTGACAACAGATCTTCAGGCAATGCAGCCCGGCGTAAAACATCCGTCGGCTGGAGTCCCAGATCTTTCAGCAGGGTTCGCCAGCCGATATTCATGAGAAAGGTAGAGTTGCGCGTCATGGAATCCTCATCGCAGAGTCATAGGGAAAGGCATTCCCCGCTCGGAATACCTGTTGAGTATAAAGAAATGGCGTGCGTCTTGATGGGCGAAGCACGCCATTTTCATAGCCGACTGTGCCATTGCTGCGGCTTGAGCGTTATTCACACTGAGAAAGTTCGCGCACGCTAAATTTTTCGACACTCGCGCATTGGCGCATTGCCCGCCGGCCCCGTCTCGGGTAAAGTCGCCCCCCTTCATTGGCATGGGGACAAAAAAGAGATGTTTATTGGATTCGACTACGGGACAGCCAACTGTTCCGTTGCAGTGATGCGCGACCACGGCCCCGAGCTGTTGACGCTGGAAAACAACGCGCCCTATCTGCCTTCGATGCTGTGCGCGCCGACCCGCGAAGCGGTGAGCGAATGCCTGCACCGCCATTGGCAGATCCCGACCGGCAGCGAAGAAAACCAGCAGTTGCTGCGCCGCGCCATCAGTTACAACCGCGAAGAAGACATTCCGGTCAACGGCGACAGCGTGCTGTTCGGTCTGCAGGCGCTGGCGCACTACATGGAAGATCCGGAAGAGGTGTACTTCGTGCGCTCGCCGAAATCCTTCCTCGGGGCCAACGGCCTGAAACCGCAGCAGATCGCGCTGTTCGAAGACCTGGTGTGCGCCATGATGTTCCACATCAAACGCCAGGCGGAAAACGTGCTGCAGACCGGCATCGATCAGGCGGTGATCGGCCGGCCGATCAACTTCCAGGGCATCGGCGGCGACGAAGCCAACCGGCAGGCGCAGGGCATTTTGCAGCGCGCCGCCGAACGCGCCGGTTTCAAGGACATTGAATTCCAGTTCGAGCCGGTGGCGGCGGGGCTGGACTTCGAAGCGACGCTGAGCGAAGAGCAAACCGTGCTGGTGGTGGACATCGGCGGCGGCACCACCGACTGCTCGGTGCTGCTGATGGGGCCGCAGTGGCGCGACCGCGCCGATCGCCAGCAGAGCCTGCTGGGCCACAGCGGCTGCCGGGTCGGCGGTAACGATCTGGACATCATGCTGGCCTTCAAACAGCTGATGCCGCTGTTCGGCCTGGGCGGCGAAACCGCGAAAGGCATCGCCCTGCCGGCGCTGCCTTACTGGAATGCGGTGGCGACCAACGACGTGCCGGCGCAAAACGATTTCTACAGCGCCGCCAATGGCCGCGTGCTGCGCGATCTGATCCTCGACGCGGCGGAGCCGGAAAAGGTCAAGCGCCTGCTGAAAGTGTACCAGCAGCGCCTGAGCTACCGATTGGTGCGGGCGGCAGAAGAGAGTAAGATCGCCCTGTCCGGCCAAACGGCCATCAGCGCGCCGCTCAATTTCGTGCAGGCCGATCTGGCGGAGAACATCAGCCAGGCTCAGCTCGCCGACGCCATCTCGCAGCCGTTGATGCGCATTCAGGAGCAGGTCAGCGCCGCGCTGGCCAGCAGCCAGACCGCGCCGCAGGTGATCTACCTGACCGGCGGCAGCGCGCGCTCCCCCCTGCTGCGCGCCGCGCTGCAACAGCAGCTGCCGGGCATTCCGATCGTCGGCGGCAACGACTTCGGCTCGGTCACCGCCGGGCTGGCGCGCTGGGCGCAAACGCTGTTCCGTTGACTGCCCACGGGCGCGGCTCGCCGCGCCCTTGTTCATTGGAGGCTATGCATCATGTCGACCATCCTTACCCTCGACAGCGCCAGACTGCGGCTGCGCCCCTGGCGCGACGACGACCTGCCGGCCTTCGCCGCGCTCAACGCCGATCCGCAGGTCATGCGCTATTTCCCGGCGCCGATGACGGCCGAGGAAAGCCGCGCGCAGGCCGAACGCATCCGCGCCTTCCTGCAACAGCACGGCTGGGGGCTGTGGGCGGTGGAAGTGAAAAGCGGCGCGCCCTTTATCGGTTTTGTCGGGCTGGCGCGGCCGGGCGACGACCTGCCTTGCGCCCCCTGCGTGGAGATTGGCTGGCGGTTGGCGGCGGCCCACTGGGGCAACGGCTACGCCGCTGAGGCGGCGCGCGCCGCGCTGGCGTGCGCCTTCGACACGCTGCATTTGCCGGAAGTGGTGTCCTTCACCGCCGAAGATAACCAGCCGTCGCGCCGGGTGATGACGCGCATCGGTATGCGCTTCGACGGCGAAACCTTCCTGCACCCGCGTCTGCCGGCGGGCCATCCGCTGCAACAGCACGTCTTGTACCGGCTGAACCGGCAAACGTGGCGCGAACGCCACGGCGATTAATACAGCGTATCCTTCAGTCGCTGCGGCAGCGCGCTGTCGTACTCCTCACCGTCGAAGCGCGTTTGGCTCACCGCGGCCAAAATATGGCCGGGGCTGGGCAGCGCCGAACGTTCGAGGCGGCTGCCCTCTTCCCACAATCCCGAACGCAAGATCGCCCGGCTGCACTGGAAGAACACCGCCTCCACCCGAATGCGCAGCACCGAACGCGGCAACTGGTTGCGGTGAGCGAAGCGCTGCAGCACCGCCGGCGCCACCACGATCTCCGCCCGCCCGTTAATCCGCAGCGTTTCGCCGATGCCGGGGATCAGCAACAGCAGCGCCACCCGGTTATCGTGCAGGATATTGCGCAGGCTATCGATGCGATTATTGCCGCGCCGGTCCGGCAGCAGCAGGGTTTTCTCGTCTTCGATCTGGATAAAACCGGCCGGATCGCCGCGCGGGGAGACATCCATGCCGTCCGGCCCGACGGTCGAGAGGGCGGCAAACGGCGCCGCCTCGATAAACGGACGGTACGCCGGGTGGATATAGCTGACTTCTTTAAAAACCGAGGGCGCGGCGGGTTTGCCGTAAAGCTGTTCCAGCGCCGCGAGGTCGTTGATGATATCGCCAGACATTGCAGTTTCCTGAATAAGTCATATTGACCCCTTCAGCATAGAGCAAAATCGCCGGCGGCTTTTACTCAGCGCTGGCGTGGTTCAGCGTCTGAATGTCGTCCGCATCCAGCGTCAGGCGGGTGGCGCTGACCAACTCATCCAACTGCGGCAACGAGGTGGCGCTGACGATCGGCGCGGTGATGCTCGGGCGCGCAATCAGCCAGGCCAGCGAGACCTGCGCCGGGGAGCTGCCGTGTTTGCCCGCCACCTGATCCAGCGCCGCCAGAATGCGGAAACCGCGCGGGTTCAGGTAGCGTTCGACGATGCGATCGCCGCGCTGGCTTTTGCCCTCGTCCGCTTTGCTGCGGTATTTGCCGGTCAGAAAACCACTGGCCAGCGCGAAGAAATTGATCACCCCGAGCCCGTGGCGCTGCGCCACGCCTTCCAGCTCGGCTTCATACCCTTCGCGCGCATACAGATTGTACTCCGGCTGCAGGGTTTCGTAGCGCGCCAATCCGTTGTTCTCGCTCACCCGCAGCGCTTCTTCCAGGCGATCCGCCTGATAGTTGGAGGCGCCGATCGCCCGCACCTTGCCGGCTTTGATCAGCGCATCGAACGCCGCCAGCGTCTCTTCCAGCGGCGTATCGCGGTCATCGTCGTGCGACTGGTAGAGATCGATATAATCGGTTTGCAGACGGCGCAGCGAATCTTCCACCGCCTGCTGAATATAGCGCGGCGACAGCCCCTGTTTGCCTTCGCCCATCGGTTTGCCCACCTTGGTGGCGATGATCACCTGGTCGCGCTTGCCGCTCTTCTTCAGCCATTCGCCGATGACGGTTTCCGATTCGCCGCCCCGGTTGCCCGGCGCCCAGCTGGAATAGACATCGGCGGTATCGATAAAGTTGAGCTGATTGTCCACCAGCGCATCCAGCAGACTGAACGAGGTCGCTTGATCCGCCGTCCAGCCGAACACGTTGCCGCCAAAGGTCAACGCCGGCACCTGAATGCCCGAACGGCCCAGTTGTTTCTTGCTCATCACAAAGGCTCCATGGGTTAAATGATT
Organism: Serratia sp. JKS296; assembly: GCF_900215445.1. Lineage (NCBI taxonomy): Bacteria > Pseudomonadati > Pseudomonadota > Gammaproteobacteria > Enterobacterales > Yersiniaceae > Serratia > Serratia sp. JKS296. Next base: position 1,229,055 of record NZ_OCMX01000001.1, on the reverse strand, counting down.
TTCCTGTTAATTATTAGCGCCAAATGCAGGAAATCGTTAAAACGTATTGGCTATAAGCCGGAATAAATCACTTATAAACATAGCACGCGCAAATCACCCACTTATTAAGACAATGCTGACGGTTCCTCCATATTTCCTTCATTTTTATGCCGTCTTCGCTGGCTAAACTAGTATCCTGTAAGGAGTGTCATTTTTGTGGCAATGAGTGCCCGCGCCCCTGCCTTTTGGAGAGAATTTTCACCACCATGAATGCAAAACCCCAACGTCGTTCCCTGCTGCTGCGCCTGCTGGCTGCGGCGATTGCGATCATCGTCGCCGTTCTGGCCTGGCGCCATTTCAGCGCCGTTCAACCGACCGCCGGGACGACGCCGGGCGCGCACCAGGCCGCCGGTAAAACGGGAGCGGGCCGCGCGGCGGGCGGCAGACGCGGCGCGCCGATGTCGCCGGTGCAGGCGGCGACAGCCACGCAACAAACCGTGCCGCGCTATCTTTCCGGCTTGGGCACCGCCACCGCCGCCAATACCGTGACCGTCACCAGCCGGGTCGATGGCCAACTGATGGCGATCCACTTTACCGAAGGCCAGCAGGTCAAAGCCGGCGATCTGCTGGCGGAGATCGATCCCCGGCCGTTTCAGGTGCAGCTGACCCAGGCTCAGGGGCAGTTGGCAAAAGATCAGGCCACGCTGGCCAACGCCCGGCGCGATCTGGCGCGCTATCAGCAGTTGGTGAAAACCAATCTGGTTTCCCGTCAGGAGCTGGATACGCAGGCCTCGCTGGTGCAGCAGACCGAAGGCGCGATCAAGGCCGATCAGGGCGCGGTCGACAGCGCCAAACTGCAGATCACCTACAGCCGCATCACTGCGCCAATCGACGGCCGCGTCGGCCTGAAACTGGTCGACGTCGGCAACTATGTCACCAGCGGCAGCACCACCGGTCTGGTGGTGATCACGCAGACGCACCCGATCGACGTAGTGTTCACGCTGCCTGAAGGCAACATCGCCGATCTGCTCAAGGCGCAAAAAGCCGGGCCGGTGAGCGTCGAAGCCTGGGATCGCACCAACCAGAACAAGCTGACGACCGGTTCGCTGCTGAGCCTGGACAACCAAATTGATACCGCCACCGGCACCATCAAGCTGAAAGCGCGTTTCGCCAACGAAGATGACGCGCTGTTCCCCAACCAGTTCGTCAACGCGCGACTGCAGGTGGATACCCTGCACGACGCGGTGGTGATCCCGACCGCCGCGCTGCAGATGGGCAACGAGGGCAACTTCGTCTGGACGCTCGGCGAAGACAACAAGGTCAGCAAACATCGGGTCACCGCCGGCGTGCAGGACAGCCGGCAGGTGGTGATCAGCGCCGGCCTCAACGCCGGCGATCGGGTGGTGACCGACGGCATCGATCGCCTGACCGAAGGCATGCAGGTGGAAGTGCTCGCGCCGAGCGAAGCGCCTGCGGCGGCCAACCCCAAGCGCGAACCTGACGTTCAGAGGAAGTCCTGATGCAGGTGATGCCTCCCAACGCCGGCGGCGGTCCGTCCCGCCTGTTTATTCTGCGCCCGGTCGCCACCACGCTGCTGATGGTGGCGATATTGCTGGCGGGGATTATCGGCTATCGCGCGCTGCCGGTGTCCGCCCTGCCGGAGGTGGATTACCCCACCATCCAGGTGGTGACGCTATACCCCGGCGCCAGCCCGGACGTGGTGACCTCCGCCATTACCGCGCCGCTGGAACGCCAGTTCGGCCAGATGTCCGGCCTGAAGCAAATGGCGTCGCAAAGCGCCGGCGGCGCCTCGGTGGTGACGCTGCAGTTCCAGCTGGCGCTGCCGCTCGACGTCGCGGAGCAGGAAGTGCAGGCGGCGATCAACGCCGCCACCAACCTGCTGCCGAACGATCTGCCCTACCCGCCGATCTACAGCAAGGTTAACCCCGCCGATCCGCCGATCCTGACGCTGGCCGTGACCTCCACCGCCATGCCGATGACGCAGGTGGAAGACATGGTGGAAACCCGCGTGGCGCAAAAAATTTCTCAGGTGACCGGCGTCGGCCTGGTGACCCTGGCCGGCGGCCAACGCCCGGCGGTGCGCGTAAAATTGAACGCTGCGGCGGTCGCCGCCTATGGCCTGAACAGCGAAACCATCCGCGCCGCCATCAGCAACGCCAACGTCAACTCGGCGAAAGGCAGCCTTGACGGCCCGACCCGATCGGTCACCCTGTCCGCCAACGACCAAATGAAATCTGCCGACGACTATCGCCAGCTGATCGTCGCCTATCAGAACGGCGCGGCGATCCGCCTGCAGGATATCGCCACCATCGAACAAGGGGCGGAAAACACCCGGCTGGCGGCCTGGGCCAACAAGCAGCAGGCGATCGTGCTGAACATTCAGCGCCAGCCCGGCGTCAACGTCATCACCACCGCCGACAGCATCCGCGAAATGCTGCCGACGCTGATTAAAAGCCTGCCCAAATCGGTCGACGTCAAGGTGTTGACCGATCGCACCACCACCATCCGCGCCTCGGTCAGCGACGTGCAGTTCGAGCTGCTGCTGGCGATCGCGCTGGTGGTGATGGTGATCTACGTGTTCCTGCGCAACGTGCCGGCGACCATTATCCCCAGCGTGGCGGTGCCGCTGTCGCTGGTGGGCACCTTCGCCGCCATGTACTTCCTCGGCTTCTCCATCAACAACCTGACGCTGATGGCGCTGACCATCGCCACCGGCTTCGTGGTGGACGACGCCATCGTGGTGATCGAGAACATCTCGCGCTACATCGAGAAAGGGGAAAAACCGCTCGACGCCGCGCTGAAAGGGGCCGGCGAGATCGGCTTCACCATCATCTCGCTGACCTTCTCGCTGGTGGCGGTGCTGATCCCGCTGCTGTTCATGGGCGACATCGTCGGCCGCCTGTTCCGCGAGTTCGCCGTCACGCTGGCGGTGGCGATTTTGATCTCCGCCGTGGTGTCGCTGACGCTGACGCCAATGATGTGCGCGCGCATGCTCAGCCACGAATCGCTGCGCAAGCAGAACCGTTTTTCCGCCGCCTCCGAACGCTTTTTCGAGCGGGTGATCGCGCGATACGGCCAGTGGCTGAAAACGGTGCTTAACCATCCCTGGCTGACGCTCGGCGTGGCCGTGGGCACCCTGGCGCTGACGGTATTGCTGTATCTGCTGATCCCGAAAGGTTTCTTCCCGGTGCAGGACAACGGCATCATTCAGGGCACGCTGGAAGCGCCGCAGAGCGTCTCGTTCAGCAACATGGCCGAGCGCCAGCAGCAGGTCGCAGCGCAGATCCTCAAGGATCCGGCGGTGGAAAGCCTGACCTCGTTCGTCGGCGTCGACGGCAGCAACGCCACGCTCAACAGCGGCCGGTTGCAGATCAACCTGAAGCCGCTGAGCGAACGCAGCGACCGCATTCCGGCGATCATCAGCCGCCTGCAGCAGCAAACGGCGCAGTTTCCCGGCGTGAAGCTGTACCTGCAGCCGGTGCAGGATCTGACCATCGATACCCAGGTCAGCCGCACCCAGTACCAGTTCACCCTGCAGGCGATGTCGCTGGACGATCTCAGCCTGTGGGTGCCGCAGCTGATGGATGAGCTGAAACAAACCCCGCAGTTGGCGGACGTCACCAGCGACTGGCAGGATCAGGGGTTGGTGGCCTACGTCAACGTCGATCGCGATTCGGCCTCCCGCCTCGGCGTCACCATGAGCGACGTGGACAATGCGCTGTACAACGCGTTCGGCCAGCGCCTGATCTCCACCATCTACACCCAGGCCAACCAATACCGCGTGGTGCTGGAGCACGACGTCAGCGCGACACCGGGGTTGGCGGCGCTCAATGAGATCCGTCTGAGCGGCAACGATGGCGCCGTGGTGCCGCTGAGCGCCATCGCCAAAATCGAAGAGCGCTTCGGCCCGCTGTCGGTCAACCATCTCGACCAGTTCCCGTCGGCCACCGTTTCGTTCAACGTCGCCGACGGCTACTCGCTCGGCGAGGCGGTGGACGCGGTCACCCAGGCGGAAAAAAATCTCAACATGCCAAGGGACATCACTACCCAATTCCAGGGGGCGACCCTGGCCTTCCAGGCGGCGCTCGGCAGCACGCTGTGGCTGATTTTGGCGGCGGTGGTGGCGATGTACATCGTGCTGGGCGTGCTGTATGAAAGCTTCATTCATCCGGTCACCATTCTCTCCACCCTGCCGACCGCCGGGGTCGGCGCGCTGCTCGCGCTGATGATGGCCGGCAGCGAGCTGGACGTGATCGCCATCATCGGCATCATCCTGCTGATCGGCATCGTGAAGAAGAACGCCATCATGATGATCGACTTCGCGCTGGCGGCGGAACGCGAGCAGGGCTTATCGCCGCGCGACGCCATCTATCAGGCCTGCCTGCTGCGTTTCCGGCCGATCCTGATGACCACGCTGGCGGCCCTGCTCGGCGCGCTGCCGCTGATGCTGAGCACCGGCGTCGGCGCGGAGCTGCGGCATCCGCTCGGCGTCTGTATGGTCGGCGGTTTGATCATGAGCCAGATCCTGACGCTGTTCACCACCCCGGTGATCTACCTGCTGTTTGACAAACTGGCGCGCAACACGCATCGCCAGCCGGATACGCAGGAGTTGCCGTGAGATTCTTCGCCCTGTTCATTCACCGGCCGGTGGCCACCACCCTGCTGACGCTGGCCATCGCCATCAGCGGCGCGATCGGCTTTCGCCTGTTGCCGGTATCGCCACTGCCGCAGGTGGATTTTCCGGTGATTTCGATCAGCGCGTCGCTGCCGGGCGCCTCGCCGGAAACCATGGCGTCTTCGGTGGCGACGCCGCTGGAGCGCGCGCTGGGCCGCATCGCCGGGGTTAACGAAATGACGTCGATGAGCTCGCTCGGCAGTACCCGGGTCATTTTGCAGTTCGATCTCGATCGCGACATCAACGGCGCCGCGCGCGACGTGCAGGCGGCGATTAACGCCGCGCAAAGCCTGCTGCCGACCGGCATGCCGAGCCGCCCCAGCTACCGCAAGGTCAACCCTTCCGACGCGCCGATCATGATCCTGACGCTGACCTCGGACACCTACAGCCAGGGGCAGCTTTACGATTTCGCCTCCACCCAGCTGGCGCAGAAGATCAGCCAGACTGAGGGCGTCGGCGACGTTTCCGTAGGCGGCAGCTCGCTGCCGGCGGTGCGGGTGGAGCTGAACCCTTCGGCGCTGTTCAATCAGGGCGTGTCGCTGGACACCGTACGGCAGGCCATCGCCAACGCCAACGTGCGCCGCCCGCAGGGCGCCGTGGAAAACCCGCAGCAGCGCTGGCAGATCCAGGCCAATGACGCGCTGAAAACCGCCGACGCCTACCGCCCGCTGATCGTTCATTACAACAACGGCTCGGCGGTGCGTTTAGCCGACGTGGCCGAGGTCAAAGACTCGGTGCAAGACGTGCGCAACGCCGGGATGACCGACGCCAAACCGGCGATCATTCTGGCCATCAGCCGCGCGCCGGACGCCAACATCATCGAAACCGTCGATCGCATTCGCGCCGAGCTGCCCGCCCTGCAGGAGAATATCCCGGCCTCGATTCAACTCAACGTCGCGCAGGATCGTTCGCCGACCATCCGCGCGTCGCTGGCCGAGGTGGAACAGTCGCTGGCGATCGCCATCGGGCTGGTGATCCTGGTGGTGTTCATCTTCCTGCGCTCCGGGCGCGCCACGCTGATCCCGGCGGTCGCCGTACCGGTGTCGCTGATCGGCTCGTTCGCCGCCATGTATCTGTGCGGGTTCAGCCTCAACAACCTGTCGCTGATGGCGCTGACCATCGCCACCGGCTTTGTGGTGGACGACGCCATCGTAGTGCTGGAAAACATTTCCCGCCACGTCGAGGCCGGCATGAAACCGATCAACGCCGCGCTGCTGGGCGCGCGGGAGGTCGGTTTCACCGTGCTGTCGATGAGCGTTTCGCTGGTGGCGGTGTTTATCCCGCTGCTGCTGATGGAAGGCCTGCCCGGCCGGCTATTCCGCGAGTTCGCCGTCACCCTGTCGGTGTCGATCGGGCTGTCGCTGATCGTCTCGCTGACGCTCACGCCGATGATGTGCGCCTACCTGTTGCGCCACCAGCCGCCGCGTTCGCAGCGGCGGGCGCGCGGCTTCGGCAAAATGCTGCTGGCGCTGCAGCAGGGCTACGGGCGCTCGCTGAACTGGGTGCTCGGCCACTCTCGCTGGGTGCTGGCGGTGTTCCTCGCCACCGTTGCGCTCAACGTCTGGCTGTATATCAGCATCCCGAAAACCTTCTTCCCGGAACAGGATACCGGGCGTCTGATGGGCTTTATTCAGGCCGACCAAAGCATTTCGTTCCAGGCAATGCGCGGCAAACTGGAAGACTTCATGAAAATCGTGCGCGAAGATCCGGACGTGGAAAACGTCACCGGTTTTACCGGCGGTTCGCGCACCAACAGCGGTTCGATGTTCATCTCACTGAAACCCCTGTCGGTACGCAGCGACGACGCGCAGAAAGTGATCGCCCGCCTGCGCGCCCGCCTGGCCAAAGAACCGGGCGCCAGCCTCTTTTTGATGGCGGTGCAGGATATCCGCGTCGGCGGCCGGCAGGCCAACGCCAGCTACCAATATACGTTGCTGGCGGACGATCTCGCCGCGCTGCGCGAATGGGAGCCGAAGATCCGCACCGCGCTGGCCGCATTGCCCGAGCTGGCGGACGTCAACTCGGATCAGCAGGATAAAGGCTCGGAGATGGATCTGGTCTACGATCGCGAAACCATGGCGCGCCTCGGCATTTCGGTGTCCGACGCCAACAACCTGTTGAACAACGCCTTCGGCCAGCGACAGATTTCGACCATCTACCAACCGCTCAACCAATACAAAGTCGTGATGGAAGTGGCGCCGCCCTACACCCAGGACGTGAGCTCGCTGGACAAAATGTTCATCATCAACAACGAAGGCAAAGCGATACCGCTCTCCTACTTCGCCAGTTGGCGGCCGGCCAACGCGCCGCTGTCGGTCAACCATCAGGGGCTGTCCGCCGCCTCGACCGTCTCCTTTAACCTGCCGGACGGCGGCAGCCTGTCGGACGCCACCGCGGCGATAGAGCGCACCATGACTCAGCTCGGCGTGCCGTCCACGGTGCGCGGCGCGTTCGCCGGCACCGCCCAGGTGTTCCAGGACACCCTGAAGTCGCAGCTGATCCTGATCCTGGCGGCGATCGCCACGGTGTATATCGTGCTCGGCGTGCTGTATGAGAGCTATATCCATCCGCTGACCATCCTTTCCACGCTGCCTTCCGCCGGCGTGGGGGCGCTGCTGGCGCTCGAGCTGTTCGGCGCGCCGTTCAGCCTGATCGCGCTGATCGGCATCATGCTGTTGATCGGCATCGTGAAGAAAAATGCCATCATGATGGTCGACTTCGCGCTCGAAGCGCAGCGCAACGGCGGCATCAGCGCCCGCGAGGCGATTTTCCAGGCCAGCCTGCTGCGTTTCCGGCCGATCATGATGACCACGCTGGCGGCGTTGTTCGGCGCGCTGCCGTTGGTGCTGACCAGCGGCGACGGCGCGGAGCTGCGCCAACCGCTCGGCATCACCATCGCCGGCGGCCTGGTGATGAGCCAGTTGCTGACGCTGTACACCACCCCGGTGGTCTACCTTTACTTCGACCGGCTGCAGGCGAAGTTCCGCCGCAACAAGCAACTGGCTCCGCTGCCCCATTAATGGCCGACTGATGCTGATGAAACACGCCGCCACGGTACGCTGGCAACTCTGGATAGTGGCATTCGGCTTCTTTATGCAGACGCTGGATACCACTATCGTCAACACCGCCCTGCCCTCAATGGCCGCCAGCCTGGGAGAGAACCCGCTGCGCATGCAGTCGGTGATCGTCTCCTATGTGCTGACGGTGGCGGTGACGCTGCCGGCCAGCGGCTGGCTGGCGGACAAAGTCGGCGTACAGCGGGTGTTTTTCAGCGCCATCGTGCTGTTCACCCTCGGCTCCCTCCTCTGCGCCCGTTCGGAAACCCTGAACGAGCTGATCGCCTCGCGCGTGCTTCAGGGCGTCGGCGGCGCGATGATGGTGCCGGTCGGGCGCCTGACGGTGATGAAGATCGTGCCGCGCGAGCAGTACATGGCGGCGATGACCTTCGTGACGCTGCCGGGCCAGATCGGCCCGCTGATGGGGCCGGCGCTGGGCGGTTTCCTGGTGCAATACGCCAGCTGGCACTGGATTTTCCTGATCAATATTCCGGTGGGCATCGTGGGCGCCATCGCCACGCTGCTGCTGATGCCCAACTACCAAATGCAGACCCGCCGCTTCGATCTCAGCGGCTTTATCCTGCTGGCGATCGGCATGGCGTCGCTGACGCTGGCGCTCGACGGCCATAAAGGCATGGGGCTGTCCGGCGGCGCCATCGCCGGCCTGGTGGCGCTGGGCGCAGCGGCGCTGTTGGGGTATGTTTGGCATGCCTACGGCAATAGCCGCGCCCTGTTCTCGCTGCGGCTGCTTCGCACCCCGACCTACAAAATCGGGCTGCTGGCCAGCCTGCTGGGGCGCATCGGCAGCGGCATGCTGCCGTTCATGACGCCGCTGTTCCTGCAGGTGGGCATGGGTTTCACGCCGTTCCACGCCGGGCTGATGATGATCCCGATGATCATCGGCAGCATGGGCATGAAGCGCATCGTGGTGCAGGTAGTCAACCGCTTTGGCTACCGCAACGTGCTGGTGGCCGCCACGCTGCTGCTGGCGCTGGTCAGCCTGAGCTTCCTGCTGGCGGCGATGCTCGGCTGGCTGTGGCTGCTGCCGGTGGTGCTGTTCTTCCAGGGGATGATCAACTCACTGCGCTTCTCGGCGATGAACACTCTGACGCTGAAAGATCTGCCGGACCGGCTGGCCAGCAGCGGCAACAGCCTGCTGTCGATGGTCATGCAGCTGTCGATGAGCCTCGGCGTCAGCGTCGCCGGCATCTTGATCGGCAGCTTCGCCCATCACCAGGTGGTGGCCGATAGCCCGGCCATCCACAGCGCATTCATTTACAGCTACTGCTGTATGGCGTTGATTATCGCTCTGCCCGCGCTCGCCTTCGCGCGCGTGCCGGCCGATAGCGCGCCCAACCGCACGCTGACCAAAGAGCCGGGTACCGGCTCAACGAGGTTGCAATGAGGATAGGCATTACCGGAAAACTGTTCCTGGCCATTTTCGCTACCTGCATGCTGGTGTTGATCACCATGCATTGGGGGGTCCGTGTCAGCTTTGAGCGCGGCTTTATCGATTACATCAAGAGCAGCAACGAGCAGCGCATCAACATGCTGAGCGAAGCGCTGGAGGAACAGTACAGCCATCATGGCAACTGGATATTCCTGCGCAACAACGATCAGGTGGTCTACCAAATCATGCGTTCGTTCGAGCAGAATAGCGACAGCAGCCACAATCTGCCGCCCAAGGGGTGGCGCACCCAGTTTTGGGTGGTGGACAGCCAGTTCAATCGGCTGGTCGGGCATTCCGGCCCGTTGCCGAAGGAAGGGCCTCGCCACCCGATCCGCTACAACAACGAGATCGTCGGCTGGGTGCTCACCACCCCGGTCGAGCGCCTGACGCGCAATACCGACATCAACTTCGATCGCCAGCAGCGGCGCACCAGCTGGATTATCGTCGCGCTCTCCACCCTGTTGGCGGCGGCGGTGACCTGGCTGCTGTCGCGCGGCATGCTGGCCCCGGTCAAGCGCCTGGTGGCGGGCACCCACCGCCTGGCGGCCGGCGATTTCACCACCCGCGTGGCGGTCAGCAGCCAGGATGAACTGGGCAGGCTGGCGCACGACTTCAATCAGTTGGCCACCTCGCTGGAAAAAAACGAGCAGATGCGTCGCGCCTTTATGGCCGACGTGTCGCACGAGCTGCGCACGCCGCTGGCGGTGCTGCGCGGCGAGCTGGAGGCGCTGCAGGACGGCGTGCGCCAGCCGACGCCGGCGTCGCTCAGCTCGCTGCAGGCCGAGGTATCCACCCTGACCAAACTGGTCGACGATCTGCACCAGCTGTCGCTCTCCGATCTCGGCGCGCTGGCCTATCGCAAGGCGTCGGTGGACTGCGTGCACCTGGTGCAGATCGCCGTCGCCGCCTTCCGCGAACGCTTCCGCGCCAAAGGGCTGGAGATCGTCACCCATCTGCCGGCGCAAGCGCCGCTGTTCGGCGATCCCGATCGCCTGAACCAACTGTTCAATAACCTGCTGGAAAACAGCCTGCGTTACACCGACGCCGGCGGCCGGTTGGAGATCGGCGTCGAGCAGCAGCCGGGGCGGTTGCTCCTTTACTGGCAGGACAGCGCGCCGGGCATCAGCGATCAGCAACTGACGCGCATTTTCGAACGTTTCTACCGGGCGGAAGGTTCACGCAACCGCGCCAGCGGCGGTTCCGGGCTGGGGTTGGCGATCTGCCACAACATCGTGGAAGCGCACGACGGGAAAATCCGCGCCGAGCATTCGCCTTTAGGCGGCGTGCGCATTACAGTAGAATTTGCTACCCCGATAAAAAATAAGGCGCCCTGATGGACATTCAGAATCAACCCGTGCAGATCATGATTGTTGAAGATGAGCCCAAGCTGGGCCAACTGCTGGTGGATTATCTCCAGGCGGCGGGCTACGCCACCCGCTGGCTGACCAACGGCAATGAGGTGGTGCCGACCGTGCACCAGCATCCGCCGGCGCTGATCTTGCTCGACCTGATGTTGCCGGGGGCCGACGGCCTGACGGTGTGCCGCGAGCTGCGCCGCTTCAGCGACGTGCCCATCGTGATGGTGACGGCGAAAATTGAAGAGATTGACCGCCTGTTGGGGCTGGAGATCGGCGCCGACGATTACATCTGCAAACCCTACAGCCCGCGCGAAGTGGTGGCGCGGGTGAAAACCATCCTGCGCCGCAGCTATCGGCCGCAGGAGAACGCGCGGGAAGATGACCTGCTGCACATCGATGAACCGCGCTTCCAGGCCAGCTATCAGGGGCAGTTATTGGATCTGACACCGGCGGAGTTCCGCCTGCTGAAAACGCTGGCCAGCCAGCCGGGCAACGTGTTTTCACGCGAGCAGCTGCTGAACAACCTGTACGACGACTACCGGGTGGTCACCGACCGCACCATCGACAGCCACATCAAAAACCTGCGCCGCAAACTGGAACTGATCGACGGGGAAAAATCCTTCATCCGCTCGGTATACGGCGTGGGCTACCGCTGGGAAGCCGAGCCCTGCCGGCTGATGAATGGGGTTTAGGGGAAATCAGCGCGTCCAGTCTTCAACCGCCAACCCGGGCATCATGGCGAATGCGCGATCGTTGGTCACCAGCGTCGCGCCACGGCTCTGCGCGTGAGCGGCGATCAGTTGATCCATCGCGCCCATGATTTTGCCCTTTCTCTCCATGGTTGCCCGCATTTCACCGTAGCAACGGGCGGCCTCGCTATCCCATGCATAGACCGTCACTGCAGCAAGAAAGGCCTCGACCATGCTTTGCAACGCCTTGTTCCGCCGTTTAGCCACACCGTAAAGCAGTTCCGCCTCCGTGACGCTGGAAATACATACGGCAGAAGGCGGGAGCTTTTCCATGACGTTAAGCACCTGCGGATGCTGCCGAAACAAGTGGCTGACGGTGTTGGTATCAAACATGTACATCGCCTACTCTTCCTCTGAGAACGGATCGCGGTCTGCCACCCCTTGCTGACGATCTTCCGCGCCAAGAAATTCTTGCGGCACCGGCGTTTGGGCGATAATACTCAGCAGCGGTGCCCAGCTGTCCGGCTTTGCCGGATATTTGGATAAAATCACGTTGCCCTCCCGATCGCGACGGATATAGACACGATCCGTATCAAATTCAAATTCCACCGGTAACCTCACCGCCTGATTTCTGCCGTTTTTAAACAGCTTTGCGATTCTTTCCATCTTGACACCTCCACAGCAGGCATAGGCCAAAGCATATGCCTGTAGCGTTTCGATGCCAAGATATATCGCTCATTTTTCATCCACATTGACGAAACGGCCAAACAGTAACGCACAATCTCACGGGGTGAAACCCTGTTCCCCTTGTTATGCTGCCCACTGCGCAATCGCCGTCCGCTCCCTTAGCTTCCCGTGCGGCGCTGTGCTTCTCGGACGAAAACTCCGCGCCGGCGCAAAAAAACTGCGCATTTTTTCGACTAAGCTGCTGTGAGGTTTAGCCGCCGATTTTCAAGCGATTGGCTACACTTACATCACGAATCGGAACCTACAGGAGAAGAACCATGGCAATCGGTCATTACGAGCTGAAAAAAGCAAAGAACGGACAGTACCACTTCAACCTGAAAGCCAGTAACGGCGAGATCATTCTGGCCAGCGAGATGTATGCCAGCAAAGCCTCGGCGGAGAACGGCATCGCCTCGGTGCAGACCAATTCACCGCACGAAGCGCAGTACGAACTGAAGCACAGCGCCAGCAATCAGCCCTATTTTGTGCTGAAGGCCAAGAACCATCAGGTGATCGGCGTCAGCGAAATGTACAGCTCCGAAAGCGCGGCCAAAAACGGTATCCAGTCGGTGACGAAAAATGGCCCGACCACCGACATCCGCGATTTGAGCGCCTGATCCCCCGTTTCGCCCGCGCGGTGGCCGCCACCGCGCGTTTTCCGTTTGACCGGGATCAATCTCCCTTGAATAAATCCGGTTAACTACTGATTTCTTGCCGCGCTGCGGCTACAATCCCCCGCTTTTACTGCGCCATCAGGTGGCGTGGTGCTGACCTGAAATCAGACCGAGACACACTATGTTTACACCGGAACTTCTCTCCCCGGCCGGCACGCTGAAAAATATGCGTTACGCCTTCGCCTACGGCGCCGATGCGGTTTACGCCGGCCAGCCGCGCTACAGCCTTCGGGTGCGCAACAACGAGTTCAACCATGAGAATCTGGCGCAGGGCATCAACGAAGCGCATGCGCTGGGCAAAAAATTCTACGTGGTGGTCAACATCGCCCCGCACAACGCCAAGTTGAAGACCTTCCTGCGCGATCTGAAGCCGGTTATCGATATGGGCCCGGATGCGCTGATCATGTCCGATCCTGGCCTGATCATGATGGTGCGCGAAGCCTTCCCGCAGATGGACATCCACCTGTCGGTGCAGGCCAACGCCGTTAACTGGGCGACGGTGAAGTTCTGGAAGCAAATGGGCCTGACCCGCGTGATCCTGTCGCGCGAACTGTCGCTGGAAGAGATCGCCGAGATCCGCGCCGAAGTGCCGGACATGGAGCTGGAGATCTTCGTCCACGGCGCGCTGTGCATGGCCTACTCCGGCCGCTGCCTGCTGTCCGGCTACATCAACAAGCGCGATCCCAATCAGGGCACCTGCACCAATGCCTGCCGCTGGCAGTACAAAGCGGAAGAAGGCAAAGAGGACGACACCGGCAATATCGTGCACCTGCACGAACCGATCCCGGTGCAAACCGTCGAGCCGACGCTGGGCATCGGCGCGCCCACCGACAAGGTGTTCATGCTGTCTGAAGCGCAAAAGCCAGGCGAATATATGAGCGCCTTCGAGGACGAACACGGCACCTATATCATGAACTCCAAGGATCTGCGCGCCATCCAGCACGTGGAGCGTCTGACGCAGCTCGGCGTGCATTCGCTGAAGATCGAAGGGCGCACCAAGTCCTTCTACTACTGCGCCCGCACCGCTCAGGTCTATCGCCGCGCCATCGACGACGCGGCCGCCGGCAAACCGTTCGATCCGACCCTGCTCACCACGCTGGAAGGCCTGGCGCACCGCGGCTATACCGAAGGCTTCCTGCGCCGCCACGTGCACGAAGCGCAGCAGAATTACGACTACGGCTCCTCGCTCTCCGAGCGCCAGCAGTTCGTCGGCGAATTCACCGGCGTGCGCCGTGATGGCTGGGCGGAAGTCGACGTGAAGAATAAGTTCGCGCTCGGCGACAGCGTCGAAATGATGACACCGGGCGGCAACGTGGTGTTCACCCTCGAGAGCATGAAAAATAAGAAAGGCGAATCGATTGAGGTGGCGCCGGGCAACGGCCATATCGTTTATTTGCCGATCCCGCAGGATATCGATCTCAATTATGCGTTGCTGATCCGCAATTTGGCGGAAGAAAATAGCGCCGGGGCATAAAAATGAATCGCCGTCATTCGGCGGCGATTTTTAGCAAATATTAGAATTGGATCACATCAATGTGCGCGCAGCTTGGTTACTATCACGCTGCTTAAAACGAACAACGAAAATATTTGCATAGCAATACTAGGAACCACCTCCTTAGCCGGCCCAATCTCCCTTGGGCTGGCTTTTTCTTTATGGGTGCGCCTATTTTTTTCCACCACGCCTATTTCCATAACTTATTCCCATTATCCGTTTTAATAATAATAATCACGCCGCTTCGATATATAAATAACGCTACAGCGATTAATCCTCGCTTCTTTAACACTTTGCTTATTTCCGCGTAAAATTCAGATAAATTCGCATTGCTTCATATTCACTGAGCGCCGGGAAATAACCGGAATTAGCTGAATATTCTGATGGCCTGGTGGCGGCAGCTGGTTTATCTTGAGGCATTCTTGGTTTTCCGCCGGAGGATATCGGCAATGCCTCAACACTCACATGCGTCCGCCCTGCTTATCATCAACGGCAAAGGCGCCGGTAACGAAGAGCTGCGTCAGGCGGTCAACCGGCTGCGCGAAGAACAGATAACGTTGCATGTGCGCGTCACCTGGGAGCACGGCGATGCCGCGCGCTATGTCGCGGAAGCCGCGCAGCTCGGCGTCGGCACCGTCGTCGCCGGCGGCGGTGACGGCACCATCAACGAAGTGGCCGCCGCGCTGGTGCAGCTGCCGGCGCACAACCGGCCGGCGCTGGGCATCCTGCCGCTCGGCACCGCCAACGACTTCGCCATGGCGTGCAATATCCCTCCGTCCCCCGAACTGGCGCTGCAGCTGGCGATCAAGGGCCGTTCAGTGCCGATCGATCTGGCGAAGGTCAACGGCGAGCGCTACTTCATCAACATGGCCACCGGCGGCTTCGGCACCCGCATCACCACCGAAACGCCGGAGAAGCTGAAGGCGGCGCTGGGCGGCGTGTCCTACTTTGTGCACGGCCTGCTGCGCATGGATACGCTGCAGGCCGACCGCTGTGAAATCCGCGGGCCGGACTTCCGCTGGGCCGGCGAGGCGCTGGTGATCGGCATCGGCAACGGCAAACAGGCCGGCGGCGGCCAGGAACTGTGCCCCAGCGCGCTGATCAACGACGGCCTGCTGCAGCTGCGCCTGCTGATCGCCGATGAACTGCTGCCGGCGCTGGTCGCCGCCCTGTTCAACGACGAAGAGAGCAACAGCATCCTCAGCGCGGCGCTGCCGTGGCTCGAGATCGACGCGCCGCATGAGATGACTTTCAACCTCGACGGCGAACCGCTCAAAGGCCGCCATTTTCGCATCGAAGTGTTGCCACAGGCCATCGAATGCCGCCTGCCGCCTAACTGCGCCCTGCTGGGCTGACCTTGTCGGGCGCAGCCGCTGCGCCCCGCTTCTTCCCCTCCGCTCATCCGCTTACACTCGCGATCAAATGTGATCCTCTCCGGCAAATTCATTAATTCATACTTGTATGGTAGTTAGTTCATGGCGTATTTTCGCGCTATCTCTCCGCAGCTACAGGATGTGAAGGTTATGAAAATCGTCAACGCCGAGGTGTTCGTCACCTGCCCGGGGCGCAACTTTGTCACGCTGAAAATCACCACCGATGACGGCATCATCGGCCTCGGTGACGCCACGCTGAACGGGCGCGAATTGCCGGTGGCCTCTTACCTGAAAGATCACCTCTGCCCGCAGTTGATCGGCCGCGACGCGCAGCGGATCGAAGACCTCTGGCAATTCTTCTACAAAGGCGCTTACTGGCGGCGCGGCCCGGTGACCATGTCCGCCATTTCCGCCGTCGACATGGCGCTATGGGACATCAAGGCCAAGGCCGCCAATATGCCGCTGTATCAGCTGTTGGGCGGCGCCTCGCGCTCGGGAGTGATGGTGTATTGCCACACCACCGGCCACTCGATCGACGAGGTGCTCGACGACTACGCCAAACATAAAGAGCAAGGCTTCAAGGCGATCCGCGTTCAATGCGGCGTGCCGGGCATGAAAACCACTTACGGCATGGCCAAGGGCAAAGGCCAGGCTTATGAGCCGGCCACCAAGGGCGACTGGCCGGAAGAGCAGCTGTGGTCGACGGAAAAATACCTCGATTTCACCCCCAAACTGTTCGACGCGGTGCGCACCAAGTTCGGTTTCAACGAGCACCTGCTGCACGACATGCACCACCGCCTGACGCCGATCGAAGCGGCGCGCTTCGGTAAAAGCGCCGAGCCGTATCGCCTGTTCTGGATGGAAGATCCGACGCCGGCGGAAAATCAGGCCTGCTTCCGCCTCATCCGCCAGCATACCGTCACGCCGATCGCCGTCGGCGAGGTGTTCAACAGCATCTGGGACTGCAAACAGCTGATCGAAGAACAGCTGATCGACTACATCCGCACCACCCTGACGCACGCGGGCGGCATTACCGGCATGCGGCGCATCGCCGACTTCGCCTCACTGTATCAGGTGCGTACCGGTTCACATGGCCCTTCCGATCTGTCGCCGATCTGCATGGCGGCGGCGCTGCACTTCGATCTGTGGGTGCCAAACTTCGGCGTGCAGGAATACATGGGCTATTCCGAGCAAATGCTCGAAGTGTTCCCGCACAGCTGGACGTTCGACGACGGCTATATGCATCCGGGCGACAAGCCGGGCATCGGCATCGAGTTCGATGAGAAGCTGGCGGCCCGTTACCCGTATGAACCGGCCTACCTGCCGGTCGCGCGTCTGGAGGATGGCACCTTATGGAACTGGTAAACACCATGCGCAGCGTCGTGATCGAACAGCCCGGGCGCCTGGCGATCCAGACGCGCGCGCTGCCGTTACCGGCGGCCGGCGAAGTGCGGGTCAAGGTGAAATTCGCCGGCATCTGCGGCTCCGACGTCCATATCTATCACGGCCATAACCCGTTCGCCCGCTACCCGCGGGTGATCGGCCACGAGTTCTTCGGCCTGATCGATGCGCTGGGCGAAGGCGTCGATCCGGCGCGCCTCGGCGAACGCGTCTCGGTAGACCCGGTGGTGAGCTGCGGCCACTGCTATCCCTGTTCGGTCGGCCGCCCCAACGTCTGCACCTCGCTGCAGGTGATCGGCGTGCACTGCGACGGCGGCTTCAGCGACTACGCCTGCGTACCGGCGCGCAATGCCTACCCGGTTCCGTCGGCCATCAGCGATCGCCACGCCGCGATGATCGAACCCTTCAGCATCGCCGCCAACATTACCGCCCATCTGCAACCGCGCCCCGACGACATCGCGCTGATCTACGGCGCCGGGCCGATGGGGCTCACGGTGATCCAGACGCTGAAAGGGGTGTATGGCGTCAAGCAGGTATGGGTCGTCGATCGCATCGCCGAGCGGCTGGACATGGCGCGCGCCAACGGCGCCGACGAAACATTCAACAACGCCGAGGCCGCATTGCCGCAGGCGCTGCAGCAGCGCGGCGTTCAGCCGACGCTGATCGTCGATGCCGCTTGCCACCCCGCCATTTTACCGGAGGCGATCGCGCTGGCTTCGCCGGCGGCGCGTATCGGCATCATGGGCTTTTCCGGCGACGCCTGCACCCTGACCCAGCAGAGCATCACCAGCAAGGAGCTGTCGATCTTCTCTTCGCGCCTGAACAGCGCGCGCTTCCCGCAGGTGATCGCCTGGATGGCGGACGGCAAGCTGGAGCCGCAGCGGCTGCTCACCCACTGCGTGCCCGCCGACGACGTCGAACGGGCGATGCAGATGTTCGAGCGGGATCAGCGCACCTGCTGCAAGGTGCTGCTGCAGTTCGAGTAACGCCAAGGCGGCATCGGGGCATGGGGCGGCGCCCGCCGCCCGTGCAAACAACGAAGCATCACGATTAAAACGACACCCAGTGGAGTGCTTTATGTTTAAAAACCTGCGTTGGACCATCGTGTTCCTGCTGTTCATGGTCTACATGATCAACTACCTCGATCGCGTGGCGCTGTCGATCACCGTGCCGATGATCGAACAGGATCTGATGCTGAACGCCGAACAGTTCGGTCTGATCTTCGGCAGCTTCTTCTTCGGCTACGCCATTTTCAACTTCGTCGGCGGGCTGGCGGTCGACCGCTTCGGCCCGACGCTGGTGCTGGGCGTGGCGGTCGGCCTGTGGTCCATCTTCTGCGGCATGACGGCGATCGCCACCGGTTTTTACTCAATGCTGATCCTGCGCGTCCTGTTCGGCATGGCCGAAGGGCCGATCTGCGCCTCGGCCAACAAGATGATTAACGGCTGGTTCCCGAAGAAACAGGCGGCGACCGCCGTGGGCCTGCTCAGCGCCGGTTCGCCGTTGGGCGGCGCGGTGGCCGGGCCGATCGTCGGCTATCTGGCGCTGGCGTTCGGCTGGCGGCCGGCGTTTATGATCATCTGCGCCATCGGCATCGTCTGGATGCTGGTGTGGTTCTTCGTGGTGGCGGATAACCCGGCGAAAAGCCAACGCGTCAGCAACGAAGAACGGGCGCTGATCGCACGGTTGAAACAGGAAAATCTCGGCGAGGAAAGCGCCTTGAGCGACGCTCCGCACGGGCTGGGTTACTACCTGAAGCAGCCGATCATTCTGGTCACCGCCTTCGCCTTCTTCTGCTACAACTACATCCTGTTCTTCTTCCTGAGCTGGTTCCCCTCGTATCTGGTGCAGGCGCACAACCTGAACATCAAAGAGATGAGCCTGACCACGATGATCCCGTGGATCGTCGGCTTCGTCGGGCTAGCGCTCGGCGGCTATATTTCCGACAAGATCTTCAACATCACCGGAAAATTGCTGCTGTCACGCAAGATCGTGCTGGTCACCAGCCTGCTGGCGGCGGCGGTGTGCGTGGCGTTGGCGGGCACCGTCAGCAGCGTGGTGCCGGCGGTGATGCTGATGTCGGTGTCGATCTTCTTCCTCTACATTACCGGCGCTCTCTACTGGGCGATCATCCAGGACGTGGTGCATAAATCCCGGGTCGGCGGCGCCAGCGGGTTCATTCATTTGATCGGCAGCGTCTCCGGCATCATCGGGCCGATCGCCACCGGCTACATCGTGCAGAACACCGGCAAATTCGACAGCGCCTTTATGCTGGCGGGCGGCGTCGCCGCGCTGGGTGCGCTGCTGGTGCTGCTGGTGATCAAGGCGCCGCGCGCAACGGCGGGCGTGCAAATCTTAAAACCCTAACGCCAGACGGGGCGGCTTCGCCCCTTTGCTTACCTCTCCAGGGACATTGAACATGAGACTTTCCGACCACAGCGCGCTGCCGGCCGCCGTTATCCGGCCCGGCTACGCACGTGAGCGCGTGAAACCGCGCATGGCGCATATCGGCTTCGGCGCGTTTCACCGCGCGCACCAGGCGATGTACGCCGACAGGCTGGCCAGCGAGCACGGCAGTGACTGGGGCTACTGCGAAATCAGCATGCAGCACGGCCGGCAAAAGATCGCCGATCTACGGCAACAGGACCTGCTGTTCTCGGTGGCGGAGATGGACGACGACGGCTGGCGGGGCCGGGTCATCGGCGTGGTGCGCCAGGCGCTGCACCTGCAAACCGACGGGCTGGCGGCGGTGCTGGCGGCCCTGACGCAGCCCGAGATCGCCATCGTCTCGCTGACCATCAGCGAAAAGGGCTATTGCCACCACCCCGCCAGCGGCCGGCTGATGGCGGAACACCCGGCGATCGCGCATGATATCGCCCACCCGGCACAGCCGCAGTCGGCGCCGGGGCTGCTGCTGGCGGCGCTGCGCCTGCGCCGTGAACGCGGGCTGCCGCCGTTCGCCGTGATGTCCTGCGATAACATGCCGGCCAACGGCCGGGTCACGCGCCAGGTGCTGGTCGAACTGGCGCAGCGGCAGGATCCGGCGCTGGCCGACTGGGTGCGTCAAGAGGTCGCCTTCCCTTCCACCATGGTGGATCGCATCGTGCCGGCGGTAACGCCAGAGGCCCGCCGGCAGTTGCGCACCTGGCTGGGCGGCGTCGAAGATGAGGTCGGCGTAGCCTGCGAGCCGTTCAGCCAGTGGGTCATTGAGGACCGATTTCCCCAGGGGCGCCCGGCCTGGGAAAAGGTCGGCGCCGAACTGGTGAGCGACGTGCTGCCGTACGAGGAGATGAAGCTGCGCATGCTGAACGGCAGCCATTCGTTTCTCGCCTACCTCGGCTATTTGGCCGGTTATCAGCACGTCGGCGATTGCATGCAGGATGCGGATTTTGTCCGCGCCGCCCGTCACCTGATGCTGTCGGAACAGGCGCCGACCCTGCAGGTGCCGAACGTCGATTTGGCGCAGTATGCCGACTCGCTGCTGCAGCGTTACCGCAACCGCGCGTTGAAGCACCGCACCGCGCAGATCGCCATGGACGGCACGCAGAAGTTGCCGCAACGGCTGCTGGACGCGATCCGCTGGCATCTGGCGCGCGGCAGCCGCTTCGACTGCCTGGCGCTGGGCGTCGCCGGCTGGATGCGCTACGTCGGCGGCCGCGATGAACAAGGCGAGCCGATCGCCATCAGCGATCCGCTGCGCGAACGCCTCGCCGCGTTGGTCGCCGGCAGCGAGGAAGGCCGGCCCCGCGTCCTGGCGCTGCTGCAACTCGACAGCGTCTTCGGCCGCGATCTGCCCGATTCGCCTGACTTCGTCCACGCCGTCAGCCACGCTTATCACCAACTGCTGAGCCTGGGGGCCAAAGCCGCCGTCGCCGCTCTGCCGCTTACCGACCGGGAGGTTTCCGATGACCGTCACCACGCATAATGCCGTCAATACCGGCAATCAACCGCTGTTGCGGCGCGTCGCCAGCGCTTCGGCCATCGGCACCGCCGCCGAATACTATGATTTCTTCGCCTACGGCACCGCCGCGGTGCTGTTCTTCGGCCAGCTGTTTTTCCCCAGCGCCGATCCGCTGATCAGCACGCTGGCGGCCTTCGCCACCTACGCGGTCGGTTTCCTGGCGCGTCCGCTGGGCGGCATCGTGTTCGGCCACATCGGCGACAAAGTCGGCCGCAAGAAGGCGCTGGTGATCACCATCCTGATCGTCGGCCTCGGCACCTTTTGCATCGGCCTGCTGCCCACCTATGAGCAGATCGGCATCTGGGCGCCGATCGCGTTGATCTTTATCCGCGTGCTGCAGGGCTTCGGCGTCGGCGGCGAACAGGCCGGCGCGGTGCTGATGACCGCCGAATATGCGCCGCCGCCGCGGCGCGGCTTCTACGCCAGCTGGGTGCAGATCGGCGCGCCTGCCGGTTTCTTGCTGCCGTCCGGGCTGTTCGCGCTGCTGACCGCCGTGCTGTCGCCGGCGCAGATGCTGGACTGGGGCTGGCGCATTCCGTTCCTGCTCAGCCTGCTGCTGGTGCTGGTCGGGCTGTTTATTCGCCTGAAGATCGACGAATCGCCGGTGTTTACCCAGATCCGCGCCACCAAAGCGGTGGAGAGCCGGCCGGTGGTGGAAGTGGCCCGCCGCTATCCCGGCCTTATCGCCAAAGGAGTGTGCGCCAAGCTGATCGAAGCCTGCGCCTTCGCCATGTTCACGGTGATCGTGCTGGCCTACGGTAAGGCCAACCACCTCAACGAAAGCATTCTGCTGGAGGCGATGATCGTGGCGGTGCTGCTGGAGATTTTCGCCATTCCGCTGATGGGCCGCCTCTCCGATCGGCTGGGGCGCAAACCGGTTTACATCGCCGGCGCGCTGCTGCAGGTGGTGTGCATCGTGCCGTTCTTTATGGCGATCAACCTCGATAATTTCTGGGTGACGCAGATCGCCATGATTGTAGTGCTGACCTTCGGCCACAGCATGTGCTACGCGCCGCAGGCCTCCTACTTCCCGGAACTGTTCCCCACCCGCGTGCGCTGCAGCGGCATCGCGCTGATCTGGCAGATCGGCTCGCTGATCGGCAGCGGCATTCTCGGGCTGCTGGCGGTGAAGATCCTGCAGGTGACCGGCGGCCATTACTACGGGCTGGCCGGCTACATGATGGTGCTGGGCGTGGTGTCGGCCCTCGGCCTGAGCCTGATGCCGGAAACCGCGCCAGCGCGGCGCAAGCAGGAGTATCAGGATTGGCATCACTGAGTTACCCTGCCCGGCGGGTGGATTTATCCCCCCGCCCTCACCCAATAATCTGCTAGTATGGTGGCATTCGAATTCCAGCCAGATGCCTGATTGTCGCCATGTCTGAAACGTACAGTCTCACCAACAACGTCCCGGTCAACCAGCAGATCTATCGCTTCCTGCGCAAAGATATCGTCGACTGCACCATCCCCCCCGGCACCCTGCTGTCCGAGAAAGAGATCTCCACCCGCTTTTGCGTTTCGCGCCAGCCGGTGCGCGAAGCCTTCATCAAGCTGGCGGAGGCCGGCCTGGTGCAGATCCTGCCGCAGCGCGGCACCTTCGTGATGAAGATTTCCGCCAAGCGCGTGGCCGACGGGCGCTTTATCCGTCAAGCGGTGGAATGCGCCATCGTGCGCCGCGCGGCTGAGCGCGCCACTCCGGCGCAGCTGATGACGCTGGAGCATAACCTGCACCGTCAAGAGCTGGCGGCGCAGAACGGGCAAACGCGCGAATTTTTGGCGCTGGACGACGAGTTCCACCAGCTGCTGACCCAGTTTGCCGACTGCCCGCTGGCGTGGGAGACCATCGAAACCATCAAGGCCACCATGGATCGGGTGCGTTTCCTCAGCCTGAGCGAAGTCTCGCCGCCGGAGAGCCTGATCAAGCAGCACTACCGCATCTATGAAGCGCTGAAAGCGCGCGATGCCGAGGCGGCGGAGCGCGCCATCCACGATCATCTGCAGGAGATGATCTACTCCATCACCCCGATCGCCCTGCAGAACACCGAGTGGTTCGAGATCGAATAATCAACCGCTTAGCAAGCCGGGGGCGATCGCCCCCGCGTATTTGGCCACGCAAATGGCATTTCCTCTCAATCGCATCTATTGTTTGTCCTTGCCGGAGCAAGTTCGGTAGCATCGCTTTACAGCTTCAATCACCGCTTTTTACTGCGCCGGTGGTCAAAAACCCTTGCATTGCCGGTGTATGAAGAAGCTTAATCGGGAGTGAATCATGACTGATATTGTGCAGTTGCTAGGAAAGGAAGCGGAAGATCTGCTGCAACACCGCTGTACCACTATCCCCGCCGAGAATCTCTACCTGCCGGGCGCCGACTTCGTCGACCGCGTAATGATCGATAACAACCGCCCCAACAGCGTGCTGCGTTCGATGCAAACCCTGTTCAACCACGGCCGTCTGGGCGGCACCGGTTATCTGTCTATCCTGCCGGTCGATCAGGGCATCGAGCACTCCGCCGCCGCCTCGTTCGCCGCCAACCCGCTGTATTTCGATCCGAAGAACATCGTCGAGCTGGCGATTGAAGCCGGCTGTAACTGCGTCGCCTCCACCTACGGCGTGCTGGCGTCGGTATCGCGCCGCTACGCGCACAAGATCCCGTTCCTGGTCAAACTCAACCACAACGAAACGCTGAGCTACCCGACCCAGTACGACCAGACCCTGTACGCCAGCGTCGAGCAGGCGTTCAACATGGGCGCGGTGGCGGTCGGCGCCACCATTTACTTCGGCTCCGAGCAGTCGCGCCGCCAGATCGAAGAGATCTCAATCGCCTTCGAGCGCGCGCATGAGCTGGGCATGGTCACGGTGCTGTGGGCCTATCTGCGCAACCCGGCGTTCAACAAGGACGGCGTGGACTACCACTCCAGCGCCGATCTGACCGGCCAGGCCAACCACATCGCCGCCACCATCGGCGCCGACATCGTCAAACAGAAAATGGCGGAAAACAACGGCGGCTACCGCGCAGTGAAATTCGGCTACACCGACGACCGCGTCTACACCAAGCTGACCACCGATCACCCGATCGATCTGGTGCGTTACCAGTTAGCCAACTGCTACATGGGCCGCGCCGGGCTGATCAACTCCGGCGGCGCCGCCGGTGAGAACGATCTGCAGGAATCGGTGCGCACCGCGGTGATCAACAAACGCGCCGGCGGCATGGGCCTGATCCTGGGGCGTAAAGCCTTCAAGAAATCGATGAAAGACGGCGTGGCGCTGATCAACGCCGTGCAAGACGCCTATCTGGACAAGAAGGTCACCATCGCCTGATGTGACGGACCGCCTGTCCCAAAGCCCGGTTCGCCGGGCTTTTTTGTGCCCGTTATCCCGCCTCCCGCGCCGTTCACCTTCTCTTTCTTTCATTTTAAACTTTCAAAATAAAATATTTATCTTTCAAATTGTGATCTATTTAAAACAAATAACCCAACAAAGTGACTACTGTAAGGCCCATGGCGACAGAGCCGCCGTTCGCTCCAGGCCATATCAGTCCATTACAGGAGAACATAATGATTGAGCTAATCACCCACGGCGCCGAGTGGTTTATCGGCCTGTTTCAGAAAGGCGGTGAAGTGTTTGTCGGCATGGTGACCGGCATTTTGCCCTTGTTGATCAGCCTGTTGGTTATCATGAACGCGCTGATCAAATTTGTTGGCCAGGAACGTATCGAACGATTGGCGCAGCGCTGCGCGGGCAACCCCGTTTCGCGTTATCTGCTGCTGCCGCTGATCGGCACCTTTGTCTTCTGCAACCCGATGACCCTCAGCCTGGGGCGCTTCATGCCGGAGAAATACAAGCCGAGTTACTACGCGGCGGCCTCCTACAGCTGCCACTCGATGAACGGCCTGTTTCCGCACATCAACCCCGGCGAACTGTTCGTTTACCTCGGCATCGCCAGCGGCCTGACCACCCTCGGCCTGCCGCTCGGCCCGTTGGCGGTGAGCTATTTCCTGGTGGGGCTGTTCACCAACTTCTTCCGCGGCTGGGTCACCGATCTCACCACCAGTCTGTTTGAACGCAAGATGGGCATCCGTCTGGATCGCCAGGTGCAACTTTAATTCGTGGAGTGCAGCATGAGTGCTTATATCCGTATTGAAAAAGGCGCCAGCGGCTGGGGCGGCCCCCTGGAGCTGCCGATAGAGCCCGGCAAAAAAGTGGTGTACATCACCGCCGGCACCCGGCCTTCCATCGTCGATCGCCTCAGCGAATTGACCGGCTGGCCCGCCGTCGACGGTTTCAAAGAGGGCGAACCGCCGGCGGAAGAGATCGGCGTGGCGGTGATCGACTGCGGCGGCACCCTGCGCTGCGGCCTGTACCCGAAACGCCGCATTCCGACGGTCAACATCCATGCCACCGGCCAGTCCGGCCCGCTGGCGCAGTTTATCCTCGAAGACATCTATGTCTCCGGCGTGCGTGACCACAACATCAGCCGAATCGACGCGACGGAGAACCCACCCGCCGCCGCGGTTGCAGCGCCGCCCAAGGCGCGCGACTACGACACCAGCAAGAAGATCACCGAACAAAGCGACGGGCTGCTGGCGAAGGTCGGCATGGGCATGGGATCGGTGGTGGCGGTGTTCTTCCAGGCCGGACGCGACACCATCGACACCGTGCTGAAGACCATTCTGCCGTTTATGGCGTTCGTCTCGGCCTTGATCGGCATCATCATGGCCTCCGGCCTCGGAGACTTTATCGCTCACGGCCTGAC
The DNA here is from genome assembly GCF_900215445.1 of Serratia sp. JKS296. NCBI lineage: Bacteria > Pseudomonadati > Pseudomonadota > Gammaproteobacteria > Enterobacterales > Yersiniaceae > Serratia > Serratia sp. JKS296. The sequence continues at coordinate 1,203,449 of NZ_OCMX01000001.1, read as the reverse complement.
GCCGCTCGCCAACAGCCCGATCGGCCTGGTGACGCTGGCGCTGATCTGCTCATTCCCGCTGCTGTCGCCATTCCTCGGCCCCGGCGCGGTCATCGCCCAAGTGATCGGCGTGCTGGTCGGGGTACAGATCGGCCTCGGCCATATTCCGCCGCAGCTGGCGCTGCCCGCGCTGTTCGCCATCAACGCGCAGGCCGCCTGCGACTTCATTCCGGTCGGCCTGTCGCTGGCGGAAGCCAAACAGGACACCGTGCGGGTCGGCGTGCCTTCAGTGCTGGTCGGCCGCTTCCTGACCGGCGCGCCGACGGTGTTAATCGCCTGGGCCGCCTCGGCCTTCATTTATCAATAATGTGATCCCCAGGGAGACGTTTATGCACACCATTTTTCACACCACCATCACGCAGATCGGCGGCTGCGCCCGCGACGCGTTGCTGGACAACATGCTGATCACCTTCCGTGAAGGCGCCCCGGCGGATATCGAAGAGTTCTGCTTCATCCACCGCCACGGCGCAACCGCCGGCGAGCTGCAGGTCGGCGGCGTGATGGAACTGGCGCAGCAGCGCTACGCCATCACCGCCGTCGGCAGCGTCGCCACGCAGAATCTGCGCGAGCTGGGCCACATCACCGTGCGCTTCGACGGCGAAGCCGAAGCCGAATTCCCCGGCTCGATCCACGTTTCCGGCCCGACGCCGACTGATATCCCGTTGGGCAGCACGCTGTCATTTATCGCATAAGGAGTAGACCATGTCTGAAGTAGCTGTAGTGATTGGCGGCGGCCAAACGTTAGGCGCCTTTTTGTCCCACGGGCTGGCGCAGGCCGGTTATCGGGTGGCGGTGGCCGATCTGAACGCCGACAACGCCAATCGGGTGGCACAGCAGATCAACGAAGAGTACGGCACAGGCAGCGCCTGCGGTTTTCAAGCCGACGCCACCGACGAGCAGAGCGTGATCGCGCTGGCGACGGCGGTTGACCGGGCGTTCGGCCAGGCCAACCTGCTGGTGTACAGCGCCGGCATCGCCAAGGCGGCGCCAATCACCGATTTCCCGCTGGGCGACTTCGACCGCTCGCTGCAGGTGAACCTGGTGGGCTATTTCCTCTGCGCCCGCGAGTTCTCGCGCCTGATGATCCGCGACGGCATCGCCGGGCGCATCATCCAGATCAACTCCAAGTCCGGCAAGGTCGGCAGCAAGCACAACTCCGGCTACAGCGCCGCCAAGTTCGGCGGCGTGGGGCTGACGCAGTCGCTGGCGCTCGATCTGGCGGAATACGGCATTACCGTGCATTCGCTGATGCTCGGCAACCTGCTGAAGTCGCCGATGTTCCAGTCGCTGCTGCCGCAGTACGCGCAAAAACTGGGCATCGCGCCGGACCAGGTGGAGCAGTACTACATCGACAAGGTGCCGCTGAAGCGCGGTTGCGACTATCAGGACGTACTGAACACCCTGCTGTTCTACGCCAGCGATAAGGCCTCTTACTGCACCGGCCAATCGATCAACATCACCGGCGGCCAGGTGATGTTCTGACGCCATCGACGCCCCCTTCCACGGAAGGGGGCCTAAGGAGAACCCCATGACACAAGCTTTGATCGCCTTCGCGCTGCTGGCCTGGCTGCTGCAAATCGCCTTCGGCTGGTGGCAACTGCAACGTTTCAACCGCGCCTTCGACGGCTTATGCCGACTGGGCGCCGTCGGCGTCGGCCGCTCCGGCGGCCGTTTTCGCCCGCGGGTGGTGCTGGCGCTGGCCTTCGACGCCGATCGGCGGGTGTGCGGCAGCCTGTTGCTGCGCGGCCTGACCGTTTTCGCCCGGCCCCGCCCGCTGCCTCATTTGCACGGTTTGCATCAGCGGGATTTGCGCCCGGATGTGATCTTCCCCGAGGATCGCGCATGCCAGTCTGCACTATCGTTAGCGATTGACCCCAAATCGTGATATTTTCACATTAAAAGACATTACCTTTCATAGTGAATTATTCAGCGAGGGGAAATGCCCAACTCTTGTGAACGGGAATCGCGATGAAACCAAAGCAGCGGCAGGCCGCTATCCTTGAATATCTGCAGCGGCATGGCAAAACGGCGGTGGACGCCCTGGCCGAGCATTTCTCCACCACCGGCACCACCATCCGCAAGGATCTCACCCTGCTGGAAGAAGAAGGCGAGGTGATCCGCACCTACGGCGGCGTGGTGCTCAGCCGCGACGACGGCGATCAGCCAATCGACCGTAAAACCCATATCAACACCGAGAAAAAGCGCCGCATCGCCAGCGCCGCCGTGGCGCTGATCGCCGACGGCGACTCGCTGATCTTCGACGCCGGCAGCACGGTGCTGCAGATGGTGCCGCACCTGGCGCAGTTCAATAACATCACGGTGATGACCAACAGCCTGACCATCGTCAACGCGCTGGTGGAACTGGACAACGATCAGACCATCCTGATGCCCGGCGGCACCTACCGCAAAAAATCGGCCTCGTTCCACGGCAGCCTGGCGGAATCGGCGTTCCAGCAATTCAGCTTCGACAAGCTGTTTATCGGCGCGGACGGCGTCGATCTCAACGCCGGCGTCACCACCTTCAACGAAGTGCACAACGTCAGCAAAGCGATGTGCGAAGCCGCCGGCCGCATTATTCTGTTGGTTGACTCCTCGAAATTCGGCCGCAAGAGCCCGAACGTGGTGTGCGAACTCAGCGCCGTCGACACGCTGATCACCGACCGAGACATCAACCCCGATTACCTCGCCGCCCTGCAGGCGAAAGGCATCAATATCATTCTGGTAGGAGACCCCGATGAGTAACGCCAACGCCCTGCTCGCCTTCGCCCGCGAAACGCTGGAGATCGAGTTGACCGAAGCGCAGCGCCTGCTGGCGCGCCTGGATGACAACTTCGTCTGCGCCTGCGAGCTGCTGCTGAACTGCCGCGGCAAAGCGGTGATTTCCGGCATCGGCAAGTCCGGCCATATCGGCAAAAAAATCGCCGCGTCGCTGGCCAGCACCGGCACGCCGTCATTCTTCGTGCATCCGGCGGAGGCGCTGCACGGCGATCTCGGCATGATCGGCGCCGACGACGTGGTGGTGTTCATCTCCTACTCCGGCCGCGCCAAAGAGCTGGATCTGATCCTGCCGCTGCTGGCGGAGAACGGCATTCCGGTGATCGCCGTTACCGGCGGCAAAGAGTCGCCGCTGGCGCAGGCCGCGGCCTGCGTGCTGGATATCGGCGTCGAGCGCGAAGCCTGCCCTATGGGGCTGGCGCCCACCTCCAGCGCGGTCAACACCCTGATGATGGGCGACGCCCTGGCGATGGCGCTGATGCGCCAGCGCGGCTTCAACGCGGAAGACTTCGCCCGATCGCACCCGGGCGGCAGCCTGGGCGCGCGTCTGCTGAACCGCGTGCATCACCTGATGCGCACCGGCGATCGCCTGCCGCGCGTGAGCGAAAGCGCCAACGTGATGGAGGCGATGCTGGAACTGAGCCGCACCGGGCTGGGGTTGGTGGCGGTCTGCGACGCGCAGCAGCGGGTGGTGGGCGTATTTACCGACGGCGACCTGCGCCGCTGGCTGGTGAAGGGCAACAGCCTGCAGGATCCGCTCAGCCCGGCGATCACCCGCCCCGGCTATCGGCTGCCAGAGCAGTGGCGCGCCGGGGAGGCGCTGGAAGCGCTGCACGAACAACACATCAGCGCGGCTCCGGTGGTCGATATGGACGGCGTGCTGGTGGGGGCGCTCAACCTGCACGATCTGCATCAGGCCGGCATCGGCTGATCAACGCCGGGGGCGCCATCACCGGCGCCCCCGGTCAGATCATTTCCAATCGGGATTGTTCTCGAACTGCTGCTTCAGCAGCGCTTTCATGTCGTCATTCGGCTTGCCGAGCCACTGGTACTTGGCATACTTCTTCGGATGATCGACGGCTTCCGGCCGATCTTCCACTTCCACCCGCACGCCCCAGGCCTGGGATTTGTCCGCGCTGAACGCCACGATCAAAAAGTTATTGCCGCAGTCGTGGGGCTTGCACAGGTTGCCGACCAGATACTCTTTGCCCTTCCAGTTCAGATTCTGCGCCGGCGTAGAGGTGCCGACGCCCTTGCGCGCCCAGCCCGGCATCCGCGCCTGGCCTTTCACCATGTTTTGCCAGCTGGCCTGATACCCCGGCAGCTGAATCAAATCCGATGTGGTGACGATTTGTTGGGCAAAGCTGCCCGCGCTGAAGCTGAGCAGTGCGCCAAAGAGGGCGCAACGCAGCGCCTGGTGTCCCGTCATAGTCCTTCTCCCTAGGTTAAATCAGGTTTCGCCCATAAAACCGGGCCTGAACTAGTCAGACCACGATTGCGGCAAAAAGTTGACTCACCACCAGGCGTGAAAATGATGCACCGGCCCGATGCCGTGCCCCACTTCCAGCGTATCCGCCTGTTGCAGCGCTTGTTGCAGGTAACCCTTGGCGGCGGCCACCGTGGCCGCCCAGTCGGCATGGCGCGGACGCAGCGCCGCCAGCGCGGCCGAGAGCGTGCAACCGGTGCCGTGGGTATGGCGGGTGGCGACGCGCGGCGCGGTAAAACGCTGCTCGCCTTCGGCGGTAAACAGCCAGTCCGGGCTCTCGCTTTCGCTCAGGTGGCCGCCCTTCATCAGCACCGCCCGGCAGCCCATCGCCAGCAGCGCCCGCCCCTGCTCGCGCATCTGCGCTTCATCTTCCGCCGGCGCGCACGCCAGCAGCGCCGCCGCTTCCGGCAGGTTTGGCGTAATGATCGACACCAGCGGCAACAGCTCGCGCCGGATAGACTCTACCGCCTCCGGGGCCAGCAACGGATCGCCGCTTTTCGCCAGCATCACGGTGTCCAGCACCACGAATTCCGGCCGGTAATGGCGCAGCCGTTCGGCCACCGCCTGCACGATATCGGCGTTGGCCAGCATGCCGATCTTGACGCTGTCGATGCGCACGTCGCTGAACACCGAGTCCAGCTGCGCGGCGACAAACGCCGGATCGATGTAATACACCGACTGCACGCCGCGGGTATTCTGCGCCACCAGCGCGGTGATCACCGAGGTGCCGTAGGCGCCAAGCGCCGAGAAGGCCTTCAGATCGGCCTGAATGCCGGCGCCCCCGCTGGGATCGGTGCCGGCGATGGTCAGCGCGTTAATGCGTTTCATCACAGATCCTCCCCGCGCAGCTGATACAGGGCGTCGAGGAACGCCGGCGTAAAGCTGCCCGGCCCGGCGGCCTGCCTGGCCGCGAGGCCGCCGCAGTGGGACATCACCCGGCAGGCGGCCGCCACGTTGTCCAGGCGATCGCCCGGCAGGGCGCAAAACGCCGCCGCCACCGCCGACAGCGCGCAGCCGGTGCCCACCACCCGCGTCATCAGCGGGGAGCCGCCTTCGATCGCCCAATCGCGTTGGCCGTCGGTGACGTAATCCACCGCGCCGGTGACCGCGACTACCGCGCCGCTGCGCTGCGCCAGCTCACGCGCGGCGGGCAATGCCGCCAAGGAATCGTCGCCGCTGTCCACGCCGCGGCCGCTGGCCAGCAACCCGCTGAGCGCCATGATTTCCGAGGCGTTGCCGCGTATCGCCGCCGGTTTCTCGTCCAGCAGCTGTTTGGCGAAGGCGGTGCGGTAGGAGAGCGCGCCGACCGCCACCGGATCCAGCGTCCAGGGCTTGCCGGCCCGATTGGCGGCGGCCACCGCCGCGCGCATCGATTCGGCGCGCAGCGCGTTGAGGGTGCCGACGTTGATCAGCAGGCCGTCGGCCAGCGCGCTGAACTGCGCCGCCTCTTGCGGCTCCACCACCATCGCCGGGGAGGCGCCGAGCGCCAGCAGCACGTTGGCGGTCAGCGATTGCACCACTTCGTTGGTCAGGCAGTGGATCAGCGGAGGCCGCTGTTGGAATTGAGTCAGGCAGGCCGCGGCGCGAGCGCCGGGTAGTGCATCAGGTCGAGCGATCATATTCCTCCCAACCGGCGTTCAAGAAGGCGGCGCCGGCTGGGCGGCCGTGACTTCCCTACGCTGGCATTATCCAGATCAGGTAATACGGGTATTTCTCAGCCTTCACGCAGAAGGGCACCCCGAGTCATGAAAATCAATAGGTTGTGATCAACGTTGCGTTAATCCCTGAGCGGGATCATGCCAGCGGCGGCGCGGACAAACAAGCGAATAAATTCGCTCGCGCCTAAGCGATGTTGCCCTCTTTTCCCGCCAGATACAGGCTCAGCACGCCGGGCAGCTCCGCCAACGTAAACGCCACGCTCTGCGGCGCCGTTTTGAAGATGTGATGCAAGGTGCCGGCCACCAGGCTTTGCAACAGCCGGGTTTGCTGCAGGATCTCCGCTTCGGCGGTCTCGGGGCGGCGCAGCTGCAGCACTCGGGCGATCAGCGCCAGGAAGCTGGACTTTTCGTCCGGCAGGTTCATTTCCCGCATCACCGGCAGGTAGTCGGCGTGCTCGCGCAGGTACTGCGCATAGGGTGAAAACAGCCGCTGGATCACCGCTTCAGCGGAGAGGCGCCGCCACTCGTCGTCGCTGGCCAACGCCATGTCGCGCACCAGCGCCTCGATCGATTCAGTGTGCCGATCCGCCAGCGCCTTGATCACCGCGTGGCGATCGGGGAAAAAGTGATACATCGAGCCGATGGAGGTTTTGGCGTGTTTGGCCAGCCGCTGCATGCTGAGCGCCGCCAGGCCATCCTGCGCCACGATCGCCGCCGCTGAATCCAGAATGGTTTGTACGCGTTGCCGCCCTCTTTCCTGCTGCGGCTCTCGCCCGGTGATGTGTTCGTCGATTTGCATATTCGTTTCTACCCGCTGTCATCAACGCATTATACCCATTTGCCGCCGCGAAGGCAGGGTGACACAAAAAACTAGATTAATCCCTCTAGTTTAGAGTAGAGTATTTATTCTAGTTTACCCTTGCGCAAGCATGAGGGTGACAAACAGTGACCTCACTCACTGAAAAAGAGTCATTTCATTCGGCCCGTCGACCAAGCCAATCGCCAGAGAACGCCCTATGCCCGACAAAAAACTGCTTATCACCTGCCTGACCGCGCTGTTGCTCACCGGGTGCTCGCCGGCACCGTCCATGGTGGTGTTCGGCGCTTCGTTCCCCGACTGGCTGTTTTGCCTGTGCGGCGGCGTGGCGGGCATGGTGGCGATCCACCTGCTGCTGCGCACCCCGGAAAAACGCGCCTGGCTGGCGCCGCAGCTGCTGACGTATCCGGCGCTGACCGCGCTGATCGCCATGCTGACCTGGTTACTGGTTTTCCCCCACTGAGACTGACGCCATGACCCAACCACAAACCTCCAACAAGCGCAGACTGCTGGTGCTTACCATCCTGGCGTTGACGCTCATCGTGGCCGCCGTCGTCGTCTGGCGGGTGGAAAACGCCCCCACTACCGACGATGCCTACGCCTATGCCGACACCATCGACGTAGTGCCGGAGGTGAACGGCCGCATCATCGAGATGCCGATCCGCGACAACCAGGAAGTGCGGCAAGGCGATCTGCTGTTCCGCATCGATCCGCGCCCTTACCAGGACGCGCTGGCGGCCAGCGAAGCGCGCCTGATCACGCTGAATGAACAGATCAAGCTGACGCAGCGTTCGGTCAACGCGCAGCAGTACAACGCCGAATCGATGAACGCCATCGTCAAACGCTCGCAGGCGCTGGTGGCGCAGGCGACCGACACCCTCAACCGCCGGCAGAAGCTGCTCGGCAAGAACTACGTTTCGGCGGAAGAAGTGGAAACCGCCCGCACCTCCCAGCGCTCGGCGCAGGCGGAACTGCAGGCCGCATTGCTGCAGGCGAAACAGGCGGAAGCCGCCGTCAGCGGCGTCGAAGCCCTGGTCGCGCAGCGTGCCGAAGTGCAGGCCGACATCGCCATCGCCAAACTGAACCTGGAGTTCACCGAGGTGAGAGCGCCGTTCGACGGCCGCATCGCCTCCCTGAAAACCACCGTCGGCCAATATGCCTCCAGCGCCAAACCGGTGTTCACGCTGATCGACACCCGCCACTGGTACGTGGTCGCCAACTTCCGCGAAACCGACCTGAAAGGCGTGCATCCCGGCGTGCCGGCCACGCTGTATTTAATGAGCGACGCCGGCCAGACCTTCAGCGGCAAGGTGGAATCGATCAGCTACGGCGTGCAGCCTGACGACGGCGGCACAGTGCTGGGCGGGCTGCCCAACGTGTCGCGCAACATCAACTGGGTGCACGTTTCGCAGCGCTTCCCGGTCAAGATCGCGGTAGAGGCCCCCAACCCGGCGCTGTTCCGCGTGGGCGCTTCGGCGGTGGCCAAGGTGAACCTGCGCCATGAAGAATAAAACGATGTCTCACGGCTGGCTGTCCCAGTTGATCGACGAGCTGCGCCCTTCGGACAGCCGCATCAACCTGGTGATCCGCGCCCTGCTCTCCAGCGCGATCGCCATCGTGATCTCGCAGACGCTGCAGGTGCCGTGGCTGGCGCTGTCACTGATCGCTGTCTTCTTTATCACACAGTCCAATATCGTGATCACCCGCGCAATCGGCATCCTGTTTTTCGTCAGCTCCACGCTGGCGATCGGCGCCGCTATCCTGGTGCTGAAATTCACCTACGACTACCCGATGCTGCGCATCCTGCTCTCCAGCGCGCTGTTTTTCCTCAGCGTGTTCCTGATGCGGGTGACCAAGGTTGGGGTGCTGTTCTTCCTGATGGCGCTGGTGGTGATCTACACGCAAAGCTTTGTCGATCTCACTCCGCAGGCGGAAGTGGTGATACGGCTGGTGCTGTGGGTATGGGTGGCGATCAACTACGCCATTCTGCTCACCCTGATCGTCAATACCCTGCTGCTGCCGGCTGAACCGCTGAAACAGCTAAAGGGCCGGATGAACGCGGTGTTGGACGAAACCCGCGCTATGTTGGCCAGCGGCGGCGAGACGCGCGATCTGAGCGCCATCTCGCAACACGCCACCGAGCTGCACAAGCTGCTGCGCTTTTCGGTGATGCGCAGCGATCGCTGCCGCGCCAACGAACCCGGTTATCTGGCGCTGATCACCTTGGTGTTGCAGCTCAATATTCTGGCCTACCAGCTGCCGCCGGCTTTCGGCGCGGCCGCGCGTCAATTGGCGCAAGAGATAGACGCCGCCTGCCGCGCGCTGCAAACCGCGATCAGCCACGACAGCGCGCTGCGATTTTCCGTCGCGATCGCCGGCAGCGACGATCCGCAGGTGCCTGCGCCGCTCAATGAAATGGCCGGCCTCCTGCAGGTCTACGCCAACCGCAGCGACTACGCCGACGCCCTGCAGGCCACGCCGCCGCAAAAAGTGCCCTTCTTTACCCCTGATGCCCTGACCAACCCGGTTTACATCCAGTTTTCGTTGAAAACGCTGCTGACCGTGCTGGTCGCCTACGTGTTTTATACCGCCGTCGATTGGTCCGGCATTCATACCATCATGCTGAGCTGCCTGATCGTGGCGCAGCCCAGCCTCGGCGCCACACAGCGGCGGGCGCGGCTGCGTCTCGGCGGCGCGGCGATCGGCAGCCTGCTGGCGCTGATCTCGGTGGTGTGGATCATGCCTCACCTCGACAGCCTCGTCGGCTTGCTGCTGCTGACGCTGCCGGTGATCGCCCTCTCCGCCTGGATCGCCGCCGGCTCCGAGAAAATAAGCTATGCCGGGGTACAGATCCTGTTCACCTTTTCCCTGGCGCTGCTGGAAAGCTTCGGCCCGGTCACCGAGCTGACCGAGATCCGCGATCGCCTGATCGGCATCGTGCTGGGGGTAGGGTTCGCCACCTTCATTCACGCCACGCTGTGGCCGGAATACGAAGGGGAGTCACTGCGGCAGCAGGTTGCCAACGTGCTGCGGGAACTGTCGCGCTTCCTCGGCGGCGAGAACACAAACGCCATCGGCATCTGGCAAAAGATCGAGGGCTGCGAAGCGGTGGTGGCCCGGGTGACGCTGGAGCCCACCTGGCAGCTGGCGGACGATAATCATGAAAGCTTCACCCGGCATATCCAACTGATCTTTAACCAGACGCGCAGCCTGTTGCTGACCAGCGAAAAGCTCAACACCTATCTGGCAGGCGGCGGCGCGGCGCTGTCCGCGCAGGAACGCCAGGCGCTGATCGAGGTGCAACGTCAGGGCGGGCGCGTTCTCGCCGAGTATGCGGCGCAGCTTTCCCGCGCGCCGCAAGCGTTGCGGGCGCCCGACTTTCATCCACCGTCGGCCGCCCTGCACGCCGACACCGTGCGCCATCTTGCTCAGGAGCTGAGCGACGGAGTCAATCGCCTGCCCGCCTGGGGCGACGCCTAGCATTTTCCGTTTGTGGCCATGCACGCCCGGCGCCATGCGCTATAGTGAGCACAAACCACCGGGAGATGTCATGCAAATAAGACCTTACCAAGAGGCCGATCGCCCCTTCCTGCGCACGCTGTACCTGGCGTCGCGCAAGGCGGCGTTCGGTTGGCGCAATACCTCAAACTACCAGTTGGAAGATTTCGACCGCGCGACGCTGGGCGAAGCGATTTGGGTGGCGGAAGACGGCGGCGTGCTGCTGGGATTCGTCTCCATCTACCGCGAAGACAACTTCATTCATAACCTGTATGTCGATCCCCATCAGCCGCCGCGCGGCGTCGGCAGTGCGCTGCTGCAAGCGGCGCAAGCCACCTTCACCGCCACCGGCTCGCTGAAATGCCTGGTGAAGAATGAAAAGGCGCTGACGTTCTACCGCAAACACGGTTGGCGTATTATCTCTACCGGCAACGACGGCGAAGAAGATTATTACCTGATGCATTCGCCGGCCCGCTAGCTATTACCCTAGGCATCCGGCATCCCGCGCAGCGTCAGCCGCCAAAACAGCAGCGCGCTCAGGCTGACGCCCGCCCCCAGCCAGCAGACGCCGCTCCACCCCGCCCAGACGTACATATGGGTGCCGGCAAAGGCGCCCAGCCCGCTGCCGACGGCGTAAAACAGCATGTAGCAGCCCACCAGCCGGCTATGCGACTGCGGGTGCGCGCGGAAGATCATGCTCTGGTTCAGCACGTGGATCGCCTGGCCCGCCAGATCCAGCAGCACGATGCCCGCCACCAGCCAAACCAGGCCGCTGCCGAGCAAACCGAGCGGCAGCCAGGCCAGTGTCAACAGCAGCAGACACGCGCCGCTGGCCGCCTGCCCCAGCCCGCGATCCGCCAGATGCCCGGCGCGCACCGCCGCCAGCGCGCCCATCGCGCCGACCAGGCCGAACGCTCCCACCGCGGCATGGGTGAAATTGAACGGCGCCTGGCTCAGCGGCAACACCAGCGAACTCCAAAAGAGGCTGAAAGCGCCGAACATCAGCAGCGCCAACATGCCGCGAATTTGCAGCGTGCGGTCATGCAGCAACAGGCTCAGCATTGAACGCAGCAGCGCGGGATAACTCAGCGTGCTGGGAGCGGTGCGCGGCGCAGGCAGCAGGCGCGACAGGATCGGCAGCAATACCAGCGTCACTCCGGCGGAGAAGAAGTACACCGTGCGCCAGCCGCCAACGTCCGCCAGCGCGCCGGACAAGGTGCGCGCCAGCAGCAACCCCAGCACCACCCCGCCCTGCGCCGCGCCGACCACCCGCCCGCGCTCCTGCGGCGGCGCCAGGGCGGCGGCGAACGCGATCAGGCCCTGCGTCATGGCGGTGCCCAGTAGCCCCACCAACATCATCCCCACCAGCAGCCAGGCCGCACTGGGCGCCCAGCCCACCAGCAGCAGCGCAGCGATCAGCCCCAGCTGTTGCCCCGCCAGCAATCGATGCCGGTTCAACCGATCCCCCAGCGGCACCACCAACAGCAACGCCAGCGCGCAGCCCAACTGAGTCACGGCGATCACCATGCCGACCGCCGCCAGGCTGATGGAAAAATCGCGGGCGATGGCGTCTAACAGCGGCTGCGCATAGTAAACGTTGGCCACGCTAAAGGCGCTGGCGGCGGCCAACAGCAGCACCAGGGCGGCCGGCAGGCGCCCCAATGCCGCACAGGGAGGTTCCAGCAGTTTGTCGCTCATCGCACACCTCAATGTGGTTTCATTATTAAACCCAATGAACTTTAGGCGTAGAGGTTTTATAATGCAACCAGAATGTGCAGCAGGAGATAATCGTCGTGAAACGTAAGAGCCTGGAAGACGCGCCGTGCCCGGTGGCGCGCACGCTGGATGTGATTGGCGACTGGTGGTCGCTGCTGATCGTGCGCGACGCCTTCGACGGCGTCACCCGCTTCAGCGAATTTCAAAAAGGGCTGGGGATGGCGAAGAACATCCTTGCCACCCGGCTGCGCGCCCTGGTGACGCACGGCGTGCTGGAGATCGTGCCCGCCGCAGACGGCAGTGCCTATCAGGAGTATGTGCTGACCGAGAAAGGCCGCGCGCTATTTCCGGTGATCGTTGGCCTGCGCCAGTGGGGGGAAGATCATTTGTTCGCCGAAGGAGAGGCGCATTCAACGCTGGTGGAAAGCGACAGCGGCCGCCCCGTGCCGCGCCTGACGCCGATCGGCAACGCCGGGCAGACGCTCACCCCGCTTAACACCCGGGTGGTGAAGGTGGGGGAACGGTTTGAGCCATCTTTTAACAATCGCCAATTAGCTATAAAAGAAACACTTCCAGCCGAAATCGCCGCACAGATCGACGCCGCATACAATGTGCTGACAGAGCAACTCGGCGAGACACTCTTGGGCATCCATCTGTATGGATCTGCGGTCGATGGCGGTCTTAAACCCAACAGCGATATCGACATCTTGGTCGTCATCAGCAAGCCGCTGATGTCAACCACTCGGGCCGCCCTCATGAAAGCTTTGCTGACCGTGTCGGCTCCGCCAGATGCCGACAGTATTTTTCGCCCGCTGGAAGTCACCGTGCTGGTACAGACCGACATCAAACCTTGGCGCTATCCGCCACGACGTGAGTTACAGTTTGGCGAATGGCTGCGTGAAGAGTTGCTGGTGGGAATTGTCTCCCCCGCCACCTTGGATCCTGATGTGGCGATCCTGCTTACCAAAGCCCGGCAGCATCATCGACATCTGTTCGGCGCCTCCTTTGAACTCCTGTATGACAGCGTCCCTCGCAGTGACTTCATCGCCGCGCTCACCGATACCCTGAGTCAATGGAACGAACCTGATGACTGGCATGGCGACGAATGCAACATTGTGCTTGCGCTGGCGCGCATCTGGTTCAGCGCGGCAACCGGTCGGATCGCCCCCAAAGATGTGGCCGCCGAATGGCTGCTGGAACGCTTGCCATCTGAACACCAGCCGGTACTTAGCACCGCGCGGCGAGTTTATCTCGGACAAGCGATAGATGACCTGTCTCAGCATCAGCAACCGTTGGCGGCATTCATCGGCTATGCCAAAACGACGATCGCAAGTCTATTGACGACAACAGCATCGCAATAAGACGCAGGCCTGTCGACACCACTTATCGTCTGCACTTTTTGATGCAGGGACGGATTTTGTTCATAGCCGCCGCCCCCTGCATGATTCGCTTCGCAGCGCCATCCGGGTAATGTATAGTCCGCGTTTTACGGAGATCCCATGCTGACCAACTCATCCATTCGTTTGAACAAATACATTAGCGAGAGCGGCATCTGCTCACGCCGCGACGCCGATCGATACATCGAACAGGGCAACGTTTTCATCAACGGTAAACGCGCCACCGTTGGCGCCCAGGTATTTGCCGGCGATGTCGTGAAGGTTAACGGTCAGCTGATCGAACCGCGCAATGAAGAAGATCTGGTTCTGATCGCGCTGAACAAACCGGTCGGCATCGTCACCACTACCGAAGACGGCGAGCGCGACAACATCGCCGACTTCGTCAACCACAGCAAGCGCATCTTCCCGATCGGCCGCCTGGACAAGGATTCGCAGGGGCTGATCTTTCTGACCAACCACGGTGACCTGGTCAACAAGATCCTGCGCGCCGGCAACAATCACGAGAAAGAGTATCTGGTGACGGTCAACAAGCCGGTGACCGACGAGTTTATTCGCGGCATGGGCGCCGGCGTGCCGATGCTGGGCACGGTGACCAAAAAGTGCAAGGTGAAGAAAGAAGCGCCGTTCGTGTTCCGCATCACGCTGGTGCAGGGGCTGAACCGTCAGATCCGCCGCATGTGCGAACACTTCGGCTATGAAGTCACCAAGCTGGAACGCACGCGCATCATGAACGTCAGCCTGAAAGGCTTGCCGCTGGGCGAATGGCGCGATCTGACCGATGACGAGCTGATTGAGCTGTTCAAGCTGATTGAAGGCTCTTCGTCAGAGGCCAAGCCGACGAAGAAAGCCCCGGCCAAATCTGCCCCGGCGAAAAAGCCGAGCGCCGGCGGGCCGAAAAGCGCCGATAAAACCGCTGCGCCGGCCGGCCGCAAGCGCTTTACCCAGCCGGGGCGCAAGAAAAAAGGGCGTTAAACGCCTTCCCCCGCTCAGCCCGCCGTTGCGCGGGCTTTTTTATCATAAAAGTCAGTCGCAGGCCGCCAATGAGTTCTCACCATAAAAAAGGCCCGCATCAAGCGGGCCAGTCGGTACCAGAGAAGTCTAGAGGGAAAATCAGAACGACCAGCGCAGGTTGGCGTTGACCGAATTAACGCGGGTATCGGCGCCGAATTGCCCCTGATAGCCGACATCCAGCGTCGCGGCGCGCGACAGTTTCACGCTCACGCCGATATCGCCCACCATCACGTTGTCATCCACGGCCTGGCCCTGCGTGACGAACGCGTCGCTGCCGGCAAACGCCATGCGCGATGAGGTGTTCTTATCGCCGTAAGCATGTTGCCATCCGAGCGAGCCGTAGAGGCTGACGTTCTTCGGCAGTTCGGTCACGCCGCGCACCCCGAGCGTGGAGTAGAAGGTATTCATCGTTTCATTGCGCACGCTCAACGCCGCCGCGCCGCCCGACTCCTGGAAGCTGTCGGTATGCAGGCGGATATAGCTCAGGTTAATGAACGGTTCGACGTTCATCTCCGGCTGGCCGAAACGGTAACCCGCTTCGGTGAACGCCAGCAGCGAGTTCGCGTCGTAATCTGACTTCAGCCGATCCGAGAAGCCGCTGAAATCGACGTTGCGCTTGCCTTCAATCTTGTGCCAGGTGTAACCCAGCGCGCCGCGCAGTGAGAACGCATCCTGCTGCCCGGCCGCATACAAACCGAGGTGGTAGTTGTCGGTATCGGCCTTGGAGCGGCGGCTGTCAACGTCGTAGTCGCCGCGGCTGTAACCGAAGTAACCGCCAATGCGCACGTTATGGTCCGCCAGTTTGCGATCAGCCCCCAACAGGAAGCCGGTGGTGTTTCCATCCAGCTTGCCCACGTTGCCGTTGCCGCTGTTTCTGCCCCAGGAACTGAAGGTCTGCCCCCAGACGCCGCTGTTTTGCGCCTGCGCCGGTTGCACCAGCGACATCGCCAACGGCGGTACCGGCAGGCTGTCGTTGTCGAACAGGCGCAGCATGCGCTGGTTCAGCACGTTGAACAGCTGGGTGCTACCGGCGATCAGGTTAGACTGCATCGACGGATAGACTTCGCCGGACAGCTGATTGAACGCCTCGCGCGCTTCCGGCGCGCTCAGCAGCAGCAGCGAGTTGTACAGCGCCAGCGAAGGGCCGCTCTGCGTCAGCGTCGAGAGCGCGCCGGCGGTATTCCACTGGTTGCCGCTTTCGGCCACCGTTTGGAAAATGCCCGGCTTGCCGCTGCCTGGGTTCTCGCCCCCCGGATTTTCACCGCCCGGGTTTTCACCGCCCGGGTTTTCCCCGCCCGGATTCTCGCCCCCAGGATTCTCACCGCCCGGGTTTTCACCGCCCGGATTCTCGCCGCCCGGATTTTCCCCGCCCGGATTCTCACCGCCCGGGTTTTCCCCGCCCGGATTCTCGCCGCCAGGGTTTTCCCCCCCCGTGTCTTTCTGCGCGATGGTCAGATCCACGGCGTTGGCGCTGTGCTTCAACGCCACATCGAGGAAGGCAGACTTGGAGACCGCCGCCGCGAACTGGCCTTCAATGCCGCCGTCCGAGGTCAGAATGCGGTAGCTTTGGCCAGTTTTATAGCTGGTTTGCGGATCCAGCGCCGTCACCTGCACTTTGGCCTGATCGCTGATGGTGGTTTTGCCCGCCACCAGCAGTTGATCGCTGCGTCCGTCGCCGGCGATATCGACGTCATAGAAGGATTCGCCGATAAAGTTCAGGTAGCGTTTCAGCGTCAGCGTGCCGATATTGCCGTCGCCGGGCGAGATATGGCCGCCGGACAGGATCTCGGTCTGGCCCAGCGTGCCGTTGCCGCCCAGCGTGCCGCCGGCCTTGATCGACGCTGCGCTGCTGTAGCCCTGCCCGTTATTGACATCGGCGCCCGCCGTCGCGTTGAGGATCAGCGTGCCGCCGTTCTCGGCGCTGAGGGTTTGGATCTCAAAGATGTCGTCTTCTTTCTGGGTGTTGATGTCGCTGGCGATGATGAGCTTGCCGCCGCGCGCGGTGACGTTCGCCTGCAGGCCAGTGAGATCGCCGTTCAGCGTCGTATGCCCGGCGGTGTTGATCACCTCGCCTTCGCCGCTCATCTTGTTGCTGAAGACGTAATTGCCGTCGGTATGGTTGAAGTACACATAGCTGCGGAACAATCCGCCCCGCAGGGCGATCGCCGTCTGGGCATCGATAGTGCCTGCAGCGCCCGCCGCGCCGAGCGTCGGCTCGGTCAACCCGGTGCCGGTATCCATGTTGCCGCGGCTGCCGATAATCAGCGCGCCGCGGTTAGAACCGGAACCGGCCTTGCCCAGCACCACTTCGTTGCCGCCGGCGGAGAATGTCCCGCCGTCCATGACCGCCAACACGCCATTGCCGTAATCGCCGACGTTGACACTGCTGCCGCTGGTAAACCGTGAGCCGTTGCCGGCGATCGTCAGCTCGGCGGTTTTACGCGCGCCCGAGACGCCCGCCACCTGAATATTACCGACGTTGACCGCGCCGCCGTTCAGCACGTCCAGATCGCCGTAAAGCGTGAGCGCGCGGCCGACGTTCCATTGGGAATTGGCCCCCGTGACCGTGGCTTTCGGGCTCAGCGTATCGGTCTCGCCCGGCCCGCTGCCATTGCCGATGCGCGCGTCAAAGGCGGTGTTCAGCACCGCGCCGTCTTCAATCGCCAGCGTGGATCGCGCCCCTAAGTCGGTGCCGACGCTGAGAAAATTGCTGGTGACGCGAGAACCGGCGCCGGTGGCGATAAGGTGGCTGTCGTAGCCGCGGGTGGTGCCGACCACGATCTCTTTCGCGCTGGCCAGCGCGCCGTCTTCAACCCGCAAAGTGCCCCGCCCCAGATTCAGGCCGCCGCGCAGCACGAACTGATCGTTCACCGCGTTCAGCTCGGCGTTCGGCCCGCGGACCGTGACCAGGCTGTCATGAATTTGGCCGTTGAACATCCGGCCGATATTGATGTTATAGGCGCTGATCTTGCCATTCTCGATCAGCAGGTTGCCGCTTTGATTACGGCCGACGTAAACGTCCCCGGTGTAGGCCAATGATTCGGTAATTTTTGAGTCGCCGTCAAAAATGGCATCGTCTGCGCGAGCGATATCGGCAGGCGCCAGCATCAACAACGGCGCGGAAAATAGAGCGAGGTAAAGTTTGGAAAGCGGTGTTCTAACCGCTAAAGGGTGCGATGTCTTGTCATTCACGGGCTATCTCCGTACTCGTTAGCGTGATGTCGCGAAATTTATTGTTATAGGGAACTCAATACACTAGAGGAGGTGTGAGGCGTTATTTCGCGCACGCCGGTTTAGTGATCGTCGAAGCAAAAGCTTATTGCCCCCCGGCGCTGACGCTCCGACGATGAAAAACCAGGAAGCGGTAATACCGCCCCCCAAAGCGAATTATTTATGCGTGACCACCGGCGTACAGGTCGGCGCGCTCAGCGACGGCGATGAACCTAAAATTCCCGGCATCATCAGCGACGAGCAATCGAAAATGCGGCCTTTTTCCGTGGTGGCGCGATAAGAAAGTTTTTGGCCGCCCAGCGCATCCGGCTGCGCGCCATTGACGTTGGTCACGGTAATTTCGTCCGACGATCCCAGCCCCAGCATTTTGGCGGTTTCCGCCTGCAGTAATGGAATGGCCTGATCGGTTTTCAGGGTGGAACAACCGGCTAGCATCATCGTAACGGTTAAAGCGATAAGTGGTTTCTTCATAAATTATCCTTTATAACCAATCAGTTAAAATTACCGATTGGCTTTATGTTTTCTCTTATCCAAATCCTCGAATAATATATTTCCCTTTCCTAAACGAAAAAACCCTCCTAAAGTAGGGAGGGTTGATAATAATTCATCAGACCTATCTGATATTTGAAGGCGAAAGGAGAATCCTTTGGGGCAGGATTATGCGTTGGTCGTTGATGACCATCCATTGGTAGCAAGCGGCATCGCCAATTTTCTCAGCACGCATTGCCGATTCAAACAGGCGCATGTGGTGACCAATGAAGAAAGTTGCTACCGCCATATTAGGGAAAATGGCCCACCGCGTTTACTGGTGATCGATTTTTGGCTCTCTTCCGGTACCGCGTTGAAATTACTCAAAGAAGTAAAACAACGTTATCCGCAGGTGCGGATTTTGGTGGTCAGCGGCGACGAGAATAACGATATCTGGCAGAAAGTTAACAATGCCGGCGGGCATGGATTCGTGTTAAAAAACGAACCACCGGAATTATTCGCCAGGGCGGTTTTTGCGCTGAATAATAATCAGGAATGGTTCCCTGACGGTAATGAAGCCACCGTTAAAAGCCACCATGAAAACTTAAATAAATTCAATTTAACGCCGAGGCAAATCGACGTATTAACTATGATGCTGCGCGGCCTACCAAATAAAAGAATTGCGACGCAACTGTCTATTTCCGAACCCACCGTCAAAGAACATATCAGCAATATATTGAAAAAGATCGGCGTCAACAGCCGGGTGGAAGCCATCACGCTGTTGCACGGCAAACGGGATCCGTCGTCATGAGGTTTTTCCAGCATTTACAAAATGATGGCATCTCCCCGCGCGCGCAGATCCGCCTGCTGGACAACACCTTCATGCGGCTGGTGTTCAGCTTCACCGCCGTGCCTTTTGTCGGCATCCCTTTCGCCATCTGGATTTATTTGCTGGGCGACAAGCTCGGCCCAACCATTGCCTGGATCATCGTTTACCTGCTATGCGCCGTGGCGATCCGAATAGGGCATCGGCGCTACCAGCGCGAAGCCAAAGAAAATGATGAAGACGCCGTGCTGCGCCGCTGGCTGCCGCGTATTAATAAGGTGGCCTTTATTCACGGGTTGGGGATCTCATCACTCTATTTAATTACGCCGCAGACCCATAACTTTGACTTTTTCCTGCTGCTCAATATCAGCATCGCCGCGATCGTCGCCGCCAACGCAACGCACCTGACGCCCGTCATCAGCACCTTTACCCGCTTTTTCTTCGCCTCCTGGGGGCTGCTGAACCTCGGCATCATCTGGCGGCTGGAAGACGTGATGTTCATCGTGCTGATGCTTAACTTGTTGTACGGCTTCGCCATTTACCGCCACGCATTAACCTCGCATGCGTTCTTTATTCAGCAGGCGCTGCTCGAAGAGCAAAGCTCGCGCCTGGCGGAGCAGTTCCGCCAGGCTAAAGAAGAGGCGGAACAGGCGCTGTTGGACAAGAACCAGTTCCTGACCACCGCCAGCCACGATCTGCGCCAGCCGGTGCACGCCATGGGCTTTCTGATCGAGGCCATCATCCACAAAAACCGCGACGACAGCCTGACGCCGCAGCTGCTGGATCTGCAGCAGAGCGTGCGTTCGGTGCATTTGATGTTCAATTCGCTGCTCGATCTCAGCAAAATCGAATCCGGCAACGTGCGCACCGCCGCCACCCATGTGGATATCGGCGCCCTGCTCGACTCGGTGGTCACCCTGTTCCGCGAAGAGGCCAACAGCCGCGCCCTGACGCTGCGCACCTGGCGCCCCAGACGGCGTATCAGCGTGATGGGCGATCCGCTGCTGGTGCGGCAATCGCTGATCAACCTGATCCAGAACGCCCTGCGCTACACGCAACGGGGCGGCGTGCTGATCGCCATCCGCCCGCGCGGCGCCGAGTGCCTGGTGGAAGTGTGGGACACCGGCGTGGGCATCGCCGACGAAGAGAAAAGCAAAATCTTCTCCCCTTACTACCGCCCCGAGCTGGCGTGGAAAATCGACAGCGCCGGCCACGGGCTGGGGCTGGCGGTGGTGGCGCGCTGCGCCAAGCTGATGAAGGTGAAGTACGGCATGCACTCCGTCGAAGGCAAAGGATCGCGTTTCTGGATGCGCTTCACGCAATACATCGGCGAAGACAAAGCGCCGGAAACCGCGGCCGCCTACGACAACACCGCCACGCCTACCCGCTATGCGCCACTGCGCGGCGCCTGCCTGGTGGTGGACGATGATCCCTTGGTGACCTCCGCCTGGGAGAGCCTGATGAGCACCTGGGGCATCACCGTGCGCTGCGCAGCCTCCGCCGAGGAGGCCTTCGCCATCGTCGACGACGGTTTTACGCCGTTCGCCGTGCTGTGCGACCAGCGCCTGCGTTCCGGCGAGAGCGGTTTCGACATCCTGAAAGCGCTGTTCGAACGCCTGCCGGACGTGAGCGGCGCGATGGTCAGCGGCGAGTTCAATTCGCAAATATTGCAAGAGGCCGAGCAGGAAGGCTATCTGGTGCTGCGCAAGCCGCTGGAGCCGGCCAGGCTGCATGCGCTGCTGACGCAGTGGGGGGCGGCATCTTAGCGGGCCAGATGACGCAGCAGGCCTTCAAGGTTACGCTCCCCCTCCGGGGTTTGCGCACCGGCCTTCAGCCCACCGCGGATCAACCGCTCCGCGGCCGGGCGTGCGAACAATCCCGCCCAGGCGTCGTGCTCGCGATAAAAACCGGCCTGCAGATCCAGTGCAGGCATCGCCTGCTTGGCCGCCGCAATCACGCCCACAGGCAATGCCGCGATATTGCGTGCTAACCGATCGACGAAATCATCCAGCTCGGCAGCAGGCAAGGCGCGGTTAATCCAGCCATAACGTTCTGCGGTAGCGGCATCGATGAGATCGGCGCCCAGGATCACCTCCAGAGCGCGGCCGCGCGTCATTCGGCTGGTCAGATACTGCGTCGCACCGCCGCCGGGCGTAATGCCCATCAAGGCCTCGCACTGGGCCAGTCCCGCCGCTTCCCGTGCAGCGAAAGCCATATCGGCCGCCGCCACAAACTCGGCGCCGCCGCCGCGCGCCAGTCCGGCCAGCTTAACGAGAGTGACCTGCGGCTGGCTGCGCAGCAGCTCGCCAAACGCCTGGAACGGATTTAGCCCCTCCGGCGCGTTGCTCGCCAGTTCGTCGAAAGCGTGCGGCTCATCGATCAAGGTCATATCGACGTGAGCAATAAAGAACGCTGGGTTCGCGCTCTGGAACACCAACACCCGCGTATCCGGATCGTCACGCACCGCGAGCAATAAACGGCTGATTTCCGACATCAGCGCCACATCAAGCACGTTTACCGGTGGGTTATCGATAGCGATCGTCATCACGCCGTGCGCATAAGACAGCCTGAGTTTGCTGAAATCTGTATCTGTCATCTCAATGTCCTTTTACCTGGGGTACAAGTGCGGGTTATTCGCGCCGTGTTTCAAATGGTATACTTTGCATACCTGGCGTCAATTACGCACCTTAAGCATCCCAGGGATGCAGGAGGATACCGATGGATAAGACCGATGTTGTTTACCGCGCCGACTGCCCAAGCCGCATCGTGCTCGATCAGATTGCCGATAAATGGTCCATGATGGTGCTGGAAGTGCTGCGCGAGCCGCAGCGTTTCAACGCCATCAAGCGCCGTCTGGATGGCGTTACGCAACGCGTGCTGACCCAGACCCTACGCAAGCTGGAACGCAACGGCATGGTGCATCGCAAAGTGTTGGATGGGCGGGTGCTTGGCGTCGAGTATTCGCTGACGCCGCTCGGCAAATCCCTGCAGGGGCCGTTCTCGATACTGTTCGACTGGACGTTAGGGAATATCGAGGCGATTCAGGAGTGCCAACGTAAGTATGATGAGCAGGGCGAGTGATGCGATCCCCCATAGATAGGTTCAGAGAGATCGAGCATGGCCCGTTCTTTTTAACGTAACCGATGGTCTCTACTTTCTTCATGCCCCCTGGCGCTATCAAATCATACCAAGGTCAGAACATAGGCCATATTTAGACCACAAACGATGTTCGGCTTTACTTATGGCTGACAACAGGCAGAAAAGATATGGCCATATAAAGAAAAACCCTCTGTAAAAACAGAGGGTTTCAGTCACTTCGGCCTAGTTACGAACAGGCTGCGGGAAGTGTCAAATCACTCCCACTCGAACATGAATAATTATAAAAAACATCCATAAATCATATTGTTATTTCATTCAAGCCAGCTGATACCACGAAAAATACCATTGGTGAAAAAGTATTTTCGCAGGTACTGCACTACTCTATGCGGGTAACAACCGGGAGTTGCCACCGCTTTCATTCGCCGCGACGGCGAAGGTATTCAGCGAAAAGAGGAACCGAAAAATCAAGGTATCCATGATCTGTACTGTAGATCATGCCCTTGGAAATGATGTTGGCCCGAGCTGGACCCAGCGATGACTGATCGCGTTCCATCTCCTTAGCAATACTTGCCATCGGATATGGTCCATTACCAAGGGCGGCCATCGCCATCACAAACTGGATCTCGGCCTTGGTAAGTCGGTCATACCGAACCCTGAAGAAGCCTGCATCCAGGCCGGTGAGAGTTTCAGGGTAAGCGCGCTCAACATCAGCGAGAGTGATCCCAGGACCTGGGGCAATATCCCATGAGGTAGAACCCCACTCTTGCAAAAAGAATGGATAGCCTTTCGTTCGAGCAAAAATAGCATCAAGAGCTGCTTCCTCTATCGCTTCTCCTTCATCCTCAACAGGCTTGCGTACTGCAAGCTTTGCAGCTTCTTCATCAAGCGCGCCTACAGCTGGGTATTGGAACAGTCGCTCCGCATAGGACTTTGCCTCACCAGCCAATTTAGCAACCTGAGGAAGTCCTGCCCCAACCATAACCACAGGCAAACCGCGCTGAGCCATTCGATGCATTGCAACGATGAGCGCAGACAAATCATCTTCCGAGAGATATTGAACTTCATCGATGAGCAGAACCCAGCCCTTGCCGGCAGCTTTTACGCCTTCACCAATTAAAGTGAACAGGTCTGGAAGGTCGTGCTGCAGATCGCCGCTATCAGCGAGCCCAGGCTCTGCACCTTCAACACCGACCTCAATACCGCCTATGTCGATTTTGAAGATCGAGGCAAAATTGCGAAGGGCGCCCATACCCCGACTGGCAATCTGCTTTGCCGCTTCGAATCCCGAAAGAGAACGCATCACCCGTCGAAGCTCTGGATAAAGGAGAGTTGAGAGAGTGTTTTTCTCCGGCGCCTCAAGCTGAGATACGAGCATCTCCTGCTCTCTTGCGATATTCCCGATTTCGTTGAGTAACACCGTTTTACCTACTCCACGTAGGCCCAAGAGCATCAGCGATCGCGCAGGCTTTCCTCTCACTGCACGCCCGCAGGAAATGCGAGCCATCTCCAAGATAGGATCTCGGCCAGCAAACTCGGGCGGAGGAAAACCAGCGCCGGGGGCAAAAGGATTACGGTAGGGGTCCATCACAGCCTCATTAGATAAATAGCGAAAAATAAGCAAAGCTAGTATTTTTTGCTATCATCCCATAGAGATTGATACTTTCCAATAAGAACGATCAAGCTTTACATTCGCTTGGATCCCAAGGGGAAAATGCGCTGCTCCTGGTGCCGCTGCCCCGAAGGGGCAGCGTAGGCATTATCGGAGCTTTTCTTATTTACTAGGATAGTCGCGAACTTGAAGTTCCCAATCCCGAACCGTGGCTCGCCCAATCAGTTCGATACGTAATTGGATATTCTCTCCGTCGGTAAGCACTCTCGATGCCATGTCAGCATCACCCAACCGAATATGGTATCGACATAACTTTCTGATGATACCTGCACTGCGCACCATGACCAACGCCATTAGTGACGTAGTATTTCTCGCAAATATTAAATATTATTAGACAAAATCAAATAGTTGAAGCTCATACCTACTCCCACTCAATTATCAATAGCCCCGCATAGACCAGTAAATCCGAAGTCGACAAGGCACGAAAAACTTTAAAACCATGAGAAATACCATAGAGGATCAAAATCAACTTTGAGAACCTGTCCCGCTTGGAAAATGTCTAGGAGACCAGAGGCGATTCAGTGTTAGTCCTGAGGCGTTTAGCAACCATCGCAGTTTATCCACCTGCCTAGTCAGCTAGTCGGATGTGACATGCGCCGACTAACCTACACAATGAGCGCTGCACGAGAATTCTCAACCAGGGTTAGCAGGCAACTCGAATACATGCTCAGCGCCGAACCACGCGGTGATCTGATCAAGCGCTGCCTGGCTCAGCAGTTGAGTGAAAAGCAGAGCCAAACGGACCTTGGGTCGAGAGCACGCAACGTAGAAGAGATTCCGATTGCTTTCGAATTTTTCACGCCTATTCGCCGGTGGCCCCGGCTGAAACCACTCGAGCATTTCAGCGAAATTATATTGGTTCCAGCCGCGCCCCAACACCACGATCACGTTTTCGAATTCGGCTCCCTTGACCCCGTGTTTTGTGGCAAAAGGCGTATGCCCATCAATGAATTGGTCTAGCGCGATCAGCTCTGTGTAAGATACTGCCCTGAGCTTTCGAAGCTGGGTAATCCTGCGTGGCTCGTCCTCACCTGGTTCAACACCGGCGGCCTGTAACCCTTGCTCATTCCGTAGCACAGCATTGGGGAGCTGCATCTGCGGCACGGCTATGATGTAGTCAATCACCTCGCCGATGGTACCGGTCAATCTCAGTTCGAGGAGTGCATCCATTGCCTCAGCCCAAGCGGCTTTATCGCTGTGCCTTCGAATCGTTGGCCGATCGCTTGCCAGGTGCCCGAACATCGCACCGTATCGGCGCTGTTGGTATGCGACACACGCTGGCTCAAGCTGATCTGCCAAATACTTGATGTGAGGATCTTCCTTCTTCAGCCACGGACCATTGTACTGCCCATAAATTTCAAGGATCGAGGAATATCCCTGCTCACGAGCAATACCTTTGTGATTCAGGATGAGAATTTTGGTCGTTTTCGGAGAGAAATCCCATCCTTCCACTCTGAGCTGAGCTTTCAAGTATTCGAAGTAGGCACTAGCAGCCTCAGGACTGGTGTCGCCAGTCCAGTGTCCTCCCCCGCTTCCTGTCCGTCGCTCTCCAGGCCAGAGGTTGGTGTGGAATACTCGGGCTTCACCGATCAAGTTAGGATCGCTCACTTCCTGGTGCAGGCCTGGCCGCATCTCATTCAACACATCGACAATCCGCGATGCTGAACGGAAATTCGCATTTTTTTCGATCGGCTGAAGGGCGTCATGCACGACTAGGCCGCAGCCCTCGTCGTAGATTTTTTGCCAATGGTCACCAAACAGGCCAATCATCGGTCCCTCACCGCGATCTAGAAACCACGACTTCAGTGCACCGACAAAATGTTCATCCGTGTCCTGATATTCGTCGACAAACAGGATCGGGTATCGGGAAGTCAATACGGCCCTGAACTTCGGAGACGTAAGCGCCTGAACCATCAATGTCAGGACATCTTCGTGCCGAATCGAGACCTCGTCCTCCGATACGCGTGGAATACCCATTTCGTAATGGATGCGCCTGTTACCTACGCCACCCACCGGCTCAAAACGCTCTCGCCAAAAAGCTTCAGCGCCAAGAAATCCTCTCAGTGATGTTTGAAAATCTCTGAGCAACGACCAGCAAAAGCCATGGACGGTCTCGGCTCGGATTGCAGAATGCGCTTGGAAGCGAGAGATGATCTCGTCTTTCGCCACATTGGTGTAAGTGATACACGCGACTTGCTGACGCTTCCGGATCAACGCAGGACCTCGGTGTTCAATCAATCGACTGAGCGCCTTCTCCAGCGAATAGGTCTTACCAGCCCCAGCACCTGCTTCTAGGCGAAAGCTTAGACCTTCATCCAAACAAGCGAACATGCGTTCAAGTGCTTCTTGCCCTGCTCTGTCCGCGGGACTTTCGTGATTGTCAGACATCGCCTTGCTCTCCTTCAGCAGCTGCTGCCTCACCAACAACCTCTACAACTGCGGCCATGGCCCGAGCAGCCATTTGGGCATCAGCGACCGGCGTCCCAACTGCTAGCCAACGCAATCCTTCAGCAATGTATCTAGGCACGTTCCAGTTCGTATCATCGATCGCGTATTTCAACGCAAAAGCTGATTTTTTCTGGTCCGCCGCATACTCGTAAGCTAGGGATGCGACATCGCCCTGCCCCAGCTGAAATCGATCACGGTTCGCCAGGATGAACGCGTCCTCAAAGCTTCTGCCTGAAGGTCCGGGTTCGCTCCCCTCCGGAATTTGGTAAGCGATGCGCCTCAACCCTATCGTCTTATCTGCTGGCGTTTTCGCCAGCAGTTGGGCAGGAGTGACTTCGGCCCCAAACCAGTCTTTGAGGCACGCATTGCTCGTAAACAGACCCTCTGAAACGAGACAAGCTTTCCGCTTTCTTTCTGCATTCGGTTTGACGGAGTCGATGTCGGTAACGATCAGCGTGCGCAGTTCCAAGAAGGTGAGTAGATCATGAAACCGATGTGCATACGCGCCGCCAACCTCCATAACCGTCAAGTACTGACTAGCCAACTGAGGTTCACCCACCGCAGCCGCGTCAGTTTTGGCGATCATGGTTGGTAGCAGCAATCGCTCTGAAGTCCCCTCGATCAAGATGGCTTTATCTGCAAAGAACAGGTCGCATCGAGTGAGCGTCAGGTACTGATAGAGAAAATCTCTGTCCGGTGCAGGAGCCTGGCCCATACCCTGCCTCAGGTCTTTGATTTTGGACTGCCGGATCCCGTTTTCACCGCTCACAGAGAGAAAGTAACGCATAGTTTCGAAGCGCGCTTCGTTGGCCATGTGTGGAGAGTGGGTGGAAATTACAAACTGCACTGGCCACGGACGGCTGCCATTCAGCTGCTGCTCAAATGCCCCCTTGATCATGTGCAATTGTCGGATGAAGACCTCCTGCATTTGCGGATGCAAATGTGCTTCAGGCTCTTCAATGAAGATGAGGTGTACGCTTGCGGCTGCCGGCGTAGCTTGGAACTCTCTGAAGAATTTCAGTAATTGCAGAAGGATGTACACCAGGTTACGGACGCCGAGTCCGTTGTAGCTTTCCGGGAGTGTCAGGCCGTTTACCCCCCTGTATCTGACCTGCGTGTGGTCTTTAAGCAGGCGCTCGACATCGAAGGTCGTCACAGTGGTGAGGCCGGGGTCTTCTAGCCCTGGGTAGCCGAAAAGCTCGAACGTAGGGAGCAGCGAAGTCAGTCCGGCGTTGAAACCGTCATGTAGCTCCTTTTGAATTTTCTCTACCGCTCCATGGAGCTGCTCCGCCGTAGTTCGTTTCTCGGGATCTGCGGGGTCAGTCAATGCCGATTGGAACAGCACCTCCACCACCTTCCCAAGGACATCGCGCTCTCGGTGTGTATCGTCATCCAGGCCCCGTTGCGCATTGATGAATCCGCCGCGGATCAACGTGGTGAGTGATTTTAGGTCGAGGTCCTTGCGGTTCGTAGGATCATTGGGGTCAACTGCTTCCAAACGGGGCTCGTAGGCCCCTACCAAACGCTTCTTTATCAGGCTGAAGAAGCTAGGACGTTGATCCTCCTGCACAGGGTCGGGGGCATTCGTTTCTGCGAAAAGCGACTCAAGGGCTGTCGCCCGCGGTCCATACGTCAGGACGATGCGCGCGCAAGAGCAATCTGGATCTAGGTCTACTATGCATTCGCTGAGCTGCCCCAGGTCTGGGGCATCCACGTCATAGGAAATGTCCAATGTGACCCTGACAACGGGAAGCATGGCAGCAACGTCGGAGCGAGCTATTCCGCCGTGAAACGCATTGAATGCCGTCCAAAACTCTTCGTGACTCCCCAGGGAGAAATCCTCAAGCCTGAAAGAGGGAGTCCGGTCTGAAAGGAGCCGGCGGAACACCTCAGCTACGGAGGTTTTGCCGCAATTGTTGCGCCCGACGATCAGTGTGGTGCCGTCTTCTAGGCCAAGACTGACGTTCTGAAGCAGTCTGAAATTTTGAATCCCAACGCGCTCGATCCGCATGATGTCCCTACCGTGAAATCATATGGCCATCACTGTAGATGGCTGAATTGAAGTAATCAATACAGGGACAATTCCCCTAAAAGCACCCGCTGTATGCGACCGGCAGGTTTGGATGGTGAACGGCCCTTCACTAATGGCAGGAATTGGCCGTTAGCTGCCAGCAACCAAAGGCAGTAGTCGGCCACTAACCCCAGCACAACCTCCTGCCTGGAACTTAGCTGGCTCCGATACCATGCCTAGAACGCTCCACCAAGCATGGTACCGAGATAGATCTTATGACTTAGCCTTTTCGAGCCATGCGAAAGACCATTAACATTACAGAGCGCATCAGCCTAGAATCATATTTTATCTTTAAAAATAAAAATATTAATAAAAAACCTTACTCCCACTGTCTATGCCAGACACCAAATCATTCCCACTCAATCGTCGCCGGCGGCTTGCCGCTGATGTCGTACACCACGCGGGAGATGCCGTCCACTTCGTTGATGATGCGGTTGGAGACGCGGCCGAGGAAGTCATACGGCAGGTGCGCCCAGTGCGCGGTCATGAAGTCGATGGTTTCTACCGCACGCAGGGAGACCACCCAGTCGTATTTGCGGCCGTCGCCCATCACGCCGACCGAACGCACCGGCAGGAACACGGTGAACGCCTGGCTGACTTTGTTGTACAGGTCGGCCTTGTGCAGCTCTTCGATGAAGATGGCGTCGGCGCGGCGCAGCAGATCGCAGTACTCTTTCTTCACTTCGCCCAGCACGCGCACGCCTAGACCCGGGCCCGGGAACGGGTGACGGAACAGCATGTCGTACGGCAGGCCCAGCTCCAGGCCGATCTTGCGCACTTCGTCTTTGAACAGCTCTTTCAGCGGCTCGACCAGGCCCAGCTTCATCTCTTTCGGCAGGCCGCCCACGTTGTGGTGCGACTTGATCACGTGCGCTTTGCCGGTGGCGGAAGCGGCGGATTCGATCACGTCCGGGTAGATGGTGCCCTGTGCCAGCCATTTCACCTGCTCTTGCTTGCAGGCTTCTTCGTCGAACACTTCAACGAACACGCGGCCGATGATTTTACGCTTGGCTTCCGGCTCGTCCACGCCCGCCAGCGCGGTCAGGAAGCGATTTTCCGCCTCGACGTGCACGATGTTCAGGCCGAAGTGGTCGCCGAACATTTCCATCACCTGCTTGGCTTCGTTCAGGCGCAGCAGGCCGTTGTCGACGAACACGCAGGTCAGGCGTTTGCCGATGGCGCGGTGCAGCAGCATCGCGGTCACGGAGGAGTCGACGCCGCCGGACAGGCCGAGGATTACGTGGTCTTCACCCACCTGCTCGCGGATGCGCTCGACTGCATCTTCGATGATGGTGGCCGGGGTCCACAGGGCTTCACACTGGCAGATGTCCAGTACGAAACGCTCCAGCATGCGCTGGCCCTGACGGGTGTGGGTCACTTCCGGGTGGAACTGCACGCCGTAGAAGCGTTTTTCTTCGTTGGCCATAATGGCGAACGGGCAGGTGTCGGTGCTGGCGATGGTCACGAAGTCGGACGGGATCGCGGTCACTTTGTCGCCGTGGCTCATCCACACGTCCAGCAGCGGTTTGCCGGCCGGGCTGATGGCATCTTCGATGTCGCGCAGCAGCGCGCTCTCTTTGACGATTTCCACCTGCGCGTAGCCGAACTCGCGTTCGTTGGAACCCTGCACATGGCCACCCAGCTGCATCGCCATGGTCTGCATGCCGTAGCACACGCCCAGCACCGGCACGCCGGCGTTGAACACGTAGTCCGGGGCGCGCGGGCTGCCGGCTTCGGTGGTGCTTTCCGGGCCGCCGGACAGGATGATGCCGCTTGGGTTGAATTCGCGGATCTGCTCTTCGCTAACGTCCCAGGCCCACAGTTCGCAGTAAACGCCGATTTCGCGCACGCGGCGGGCGACCAGTTGAGTGTATTGCGAACCGAAGTCCAGTATCAGGATGCGATGCTTATGGATATTTTGTGTCATGTGAGGCGAATTCCAGCAACAAGAGAAAAAGAGCGAAAATGTGTGTTTTGGGATGGGGCTTAACGCCCCACCCCGGCCTCTCACTCAGGAGAGGTTAAGGCATTAGCCCATGCGGTAGTTCGGCGACTCTTTGGTGATGGTCACGTCGTGCACGTGGCTTTCCTGAATGCCGGCGCCGCTGATGCGCACGAACTCAGCCTTGGTGCGCAGATCGTCGATGGTGGCGCAGCCGGTCAGGCCCATGCAGGAGCGCAGGCCGCCCATCTGCTGGTGCACGATGGCTTTCAGCATGCCTTTATAGGCCACGCGGCCTTCGATACCTTCCGGCACCAGTTTGTCGGCGGCGTTATCGGTCTGGAAGTAACGGTCGGAAGAGCCTTTGGACATCGCGCCCAGCGAGCCCATGCCGCGGTAAGATTTGAACGAACGGCCCTGATACAGCTCGATTTCGCCCGGGGATTCTTCGGTGCCCGCCAGCATGGAGCCGACCATCACGCAGGATGCGCCCGCGGCGATCGCTTTGGCGATGTCGCCGGAGAAGCGGATGCCGCCGTCGGCGATAACCGGGATGCCGGTGCCTTCCAGCGCTTCCACCGCGTCGGCGATGGCGGTAATCTGCGGTACGCCCACGCCGGTCACGATGCGGGTGGTACAGATGGAGCCAGGGCCGATACCCACTTTCACCGCGCTCACACCGGCTTCAGCCAGCGCTTTGGCGCCCGCAGCGGTCGCGACGTTGCCGCCGACGATCTGCAGATCCGGGTACTTGGCGCGGGTTTCGCGGATGCGCTGCAGCACGCCTTCGGAGTGGCCGTGCGAGGAGTCGATCAGCAGGACGTCAACGCCTGCCGCCACCAGCGCGTCAACGCGCTCTTCGTTGCCGGCGCCGGCGCCGACCGCCGCGCCCACGCGCAGGCGGCCGTGCTCGTCTTTACAGGCGTTCGGTTTACGTTCCGCTTTCTGGAAGTCTTTAACGGTGATCATGCCCAGCAGGTGGAAGCTGTCGTCCACCACCAGCGCTTTTTCTACGCGCTTTTCGTGCATCTTCTGCAGCACCACGTCGCGCGCTTCACCTTCTTTCACGGTGACCAGGCGATCTTTCGGCGTCATCACCGCGGTGACCGGCTGGGTCAGATCGGTCACGAAGCGCACGTCGCGGCCGGTGATGATGCCGACCAGCTCGTTGTCTTCGGTAACGACCGGGTAACCGGCGAAGCCGTTGCGCGCGGTCAGCTCTTTCACTTCCTGCAGCGTGGTGGCCGGAGTAACGGTCTGCGGGTCGGTGACTACGCCGCTTTCATGTTTCTTCACGCGGCTGACTTCTTCAGCCTGGCGCTCGATGGACATGTTTTTGTGGATGAAGCCCAGGCCGCCTTCCTGCGCCAGCGCGATGGCCAGGCCGGATTCGGTAACGGTATCCATGGCTGCGGACAGCATAGGGATGTTCAGGCGGATGGTTTTGGTCAGTTGAGTGCCGAGCTCTGCGGTGTTAGGCAGAACCGTGGAGTGGGCTGGAACCAAGAGGACGTCGTCAAACGTCAGAGCTTCTTTAGCGATACGTAGCATGGGCAATATCTCACCAGGGTGGGCTGTGAAAAAGATAAAATATTGCCGCGGCATTATACAGAGCGGAATCGGTTGCCTCCAGCACTTTCTTACAAAAAGTCTTGATTACCTTTTTCAGCCATGTAGTATCGACCAATTAAGTGATTGTTTTGAAATTTGATCTGGGTCACATGACGCTACCTGTTTCGCCTTCCATTTTTACCGTAAGCCGCCTCAATCAGACGGTTCGCCAACTGCTGGAAAGGGAAATGGGGCAGATTTGGCTCTCCGCCGAGATCTCCAACCTCTCCCAGCCCGCCTCCGGCCACTGGTATTTCACGCTGAAAGACGATCGCGCCCAGGTGCGCTGCGCGATGTTTCGCAACAGCAACCGCCGCGTCACCTTCCGGCCGCAAAACGGCCAGCAGGTCTTGGTGCGCGCCAGCATCACGCTGTATGAACCGCGCGGCGACTACCAGCTGATCGCCGAGAGCATGCAGCCCGCCGGCGACGGCCTGCTGCAGCAACAGTTCGAGCAGTTGAAACAGCGCCTGAGCGCTGAAGGGTTGTTCGATCAGCAGTTCAAGCAGCCGCTGCCCGCGCCGGCCAAGCGCGTCGGGGTGATCACCTCCGCCAGCGGCGCGGCGCTGCACGATATCCTGCAGGTGTTGCAGCGGCGCGATCCGTCGCTGCCGATCGTCATCTACCCCACCTCGGTGCAGGGCGCGGAAGCGCCGATGCAGATCGTGCGCGCCATCGAGGCCGCCAACCGCCGCGACGAATGCGATGTGCTGATCGTCGGCCGCGGCGGCGGTTCGCTGGAAGACCTGTGGAGCTTCAACGACGAACGCGTGGCGCGGGCGATCTTCGCCAGCCGCATTCCGATCGTCAGCGCCGTCGGCCATGAAACCGACGTCACCATCGCCGACTTCGTCGCCGACCTGCGCGCGCCGACCCCTTCCGCCGCCGCCGAACTGGTCAGCCGCAATCAGCTTGAGCTGTTGCGCCAGCTGCAGTCGCAGCAGCAGCGGCTGGAGATGGCGATGGATTACTACCTGGCACAGCGCCAGCAGCAGTTCACCCGCATTCACCACCGTTTACAGCAGCAGCATCCGCATCTGCGCCTGGCGCGCCAGCAGACGCTGCTGTTCAAGCTGCAACGCCGGATGGAAGACGGCATGCAGCAGCAGCTGCGCCAGGCCGCCCGCCGCAGCGAACGCGCCCAGCAGCGGCTGGCGCAGGTGCAGCCGCAGGGCCGCATTCACCGCTACCAGCAGCGCGTGCAGCAGCAGGAATACCGTCTGCAGCAGGCGATGGAGCGGCAGCTCAACGCCTACCGCCAGCGCTTCGGCGTGGCCTGCAGCCAACTGGAAACCGTCAGCCCGTTGGCGACGCTGGCGCGCGGCTACAGCGTGACGCAAACTCCGCGCGGCGAGCTGCTGAAAACCACCAAGCAGGCGCAGGTCGGCGAACTGCTGAAAACCCGCCTGCAGGACGGCTGGGTGGAAAGTGAGGTGAAAACCATCACCGTCGCCAAAAAGCCGCGCAAGAAACGCGCGGCCGAGTAAGCCTTACTCCAGCGTAAAACGCTCGCCCGGTTCGCCGTTCACCCACAGCGCGCGCGTTTCGCCTTCCGGCAGACTGAGTAGCAGCGTGCGCCAGGCCGGGCGGAAACGCCCTTCCGTCGTGATATCCAGCATGATGCGCTGAGGGTCGCAGCGCATTTCCCAGCGCAGCCACAGCGCATCGCCCTGCCGCCAGCCGTCGCTTTCACCGTCGTCCTCAAACAACAGCCCGCTGCTTGCGCCGCAGCCCTTGAGCGGAAACAGCCGCAGCTCGCGCCGATCGTCGGCGGCCACGTCCACATGCGCCAGCCGCTGCGACAGCGGTAGCGCCGCCCCGGCGCGCACCAGCAGCGGCAGACGCTCCAGCGGCGCCGCCAGCGTCACCGTCTGGCCGCCGCCGAACCACTGGCCGCTGTAGAAGCAGTACCAGCCTTCGCCGTTATCCGGCAGATACACCGAACGGCGACGTTGCCCCGGTTCCACCACGCTGGCCACCAGCAGATCGCGGCCGATCAGAAAATCGTCGTTCTCGCCGAAGGTGCGCGCATCCTGTTCGTGATCGAGGAAGGTCGGGCGCAGCATCGGCTCGTCGTCGGCGCAGGCCTGCCACAGCAGGGTGTAGAAATACGGCAGCAGCCGATAACGCAGGTTGATCGCCTCACGCACCGCCGGGGTGGCGGCCGGGTACATCCAGGGCTCGTTGACCGTCGCATCGTCGTTCCAGGAGTGGATGGTGAAACGCGGGTGCATCACGCCGTTTTGCACCCAGCGCACCAGCAGCTCCGCGTCCGGTTTGTCGCCGGAGAAGCCGCCGACGTCGTGGCCGAGGTTATACAGCCCTGAGAGACTCATGCCCAGCCCCATGCGGATGTTGTAGCGCAGCGTCTGCCAACTGGTGCGGTTGTCGCCGCTCCAGGTCTGCACGTAGCGCTGCATGCCGGCGCAGCCGGAGCGCGAGATCAAGTACGGCCGCCGCTGCGGCGCGAAGCGCTGCTGGGCCTCCATCGAGGCGCGCATCATCAGCAATGGCATCACCGGTCGGATATGCTTGATGGCGATCGGCCGCCCGAAGCCGTGGCAGCGCGCTTCGCCGTCCCACACTTCGTATTCGTTGTTGTCATTCCAGGTCGAATCGATGCCCATCTCCAGCAGCTGCTGCGTGACGCCCTGCTGCCACCAGCGCACCGTCGCCGGATTGGTGAAGTCGAGGTGCGATCCCTCGTCGTCCCAGAAGCTGGAGCGCTCCGGCGCGTCGCTTTGCGAATCGCGGATAAACAGCCCCTGCGCCGCCACCGCCTGATACTGCGGGTGATCCTGCAGCAGGCACGGCTTGATGTTGGCCGCCAGCCTGAGGCCGGCGTCGTGAAACGCCTGGCTGAGCAGCTTGGGCTGCGGCACCTTGTCGTAGTTCCAGTTGAACACGTAGCGCTTGTTGTTGATCGAGGTGTAGCCCGACGACAGCTGGAAAGAGTCGCAGGGAATGGCGTGCTGGCGGCACAGCGCAATGAACTGTTGCAGCTGCTGCTGGGCGTCCGGCGCGTCGGTGTAGTGCATGGTCGAGCCGCTGTAGCCCAGGCTCCACTTCGGCCCGAAGTGGGTGCGGCCGGTCAGGCGCACGAACGCCTTGGTGACGTCCAATACCTTCGGCCCGAGGAACAGGTAGTAATCCAGATCGCCCGCTTCGGCCTGATAGCGGCGATAGGCCGTATGGTAGTTGTCTATCTCGTTGCCCAGATCCAGCCAGCAGCTGCTCAGGTTATCGTAGAACAGGCCAAAGCTCGCCTCCGGCCCACGGGTGATGGTGAACGGAATGTGTTTGTACAGCGGATCGGTGCTGGCCGCGTTGTACCCCATGGCGTCCAGATTGCGCATCTCGAAGCGGCGGCCGGTGCGCTCCAGATCGCCGGTTTTCTCCCCCAGGCCGTAATAGCGCTCATCGGCGAAGCGGCGTTGGTAGTGCGCCACGCCGTCGCCGTGCGCATTGAGCAGGTAGGCGCTGGTTGGCCGATCCGCCGCCAGCGGCCGCCACTCGCCAGCGGCATTGCAATGCTCCCATTCCAACCACAGCGGCTGATGCACCGTCACCCGCAGCAGCGGCGTGCTGACCACCAGCCGACCGCTCTCCTGGCGCAGCTGATAGCCCGGCAGGCTGAAGCCGGCGACGCTGAGCCGTTCGCGCCCTTCCCAAGGCACATCCTCCTGCGGCGCGATGC
This sequence comes from Serratia sp. JKS296, assembly GCF_900215445.1. NCBI lineage: Bacteria > Pseudomonadati > Pseudomonadota > Gammaproteobacteria > Enterobacterales > Yersiniaceae > Serratia > Serratia sp. JKS296. The sequence continues at coordinate 1,167,990 of NZ_OCMX01000001.1, read as the reverse complement.
TCCAGGTGCGATCCAGCGCCAGCTCGCCGTTGCGCTTGATCAACACGCGGAACAAACCGTCTTCCAACACGTACAGACAGAAACGGTGACGTTCATCGACCAGCAGCTCGACATGGTCGGCATGCTGCGCCGCCAGCGTCCAATTTTTCAAGGTTTTCATAAATATCCCACTTAGCTGTGTGAAGGGGTTTTCTTACCGCCGCGCTCGGCGATCAGGGCAATCAGGAACACAGCGCCGATCAGATCGAAGAAGCCCATGGCGATAAACAGCGGGTTGAAGCCGATGGTGTCGGACACCGCGCCGATCAGCAGCGTGAACAGGAAGCTGGCGATCCAGGCGCTGGAGCCGCGCATGCCGTTGACCGTCGCCATCTGGTTTTTATCGAACGACTCCACCACCAGCGCGCTGAGCATGCAGGAGATCACCTGGTGGCCGAAGCCGCCGATCGAGATCAGCGCGATCGCCACATAGGGATTTTGGGTGATCGCGACGAACGCCAGCGACACCATCAGGAAAGCGCCGGTCACCGAGCTGGCGACCACGGAGTTGACGCGGCTGCAGCCGAACCATTTGCGATACAGGGTGGTGAGATAGCCGCTGGCGACGCTGCCGATATCTGCCGCCAGGAACGGCAGCCAGGCGAACATCGCGATCTGTTTCAGATCCATGCCGCGTTCGGTGGCCAGGTACAGCGGCACCCAGAAACTGAATACCGCCCAGGCCGGCTCGGCGAGAAAGGCCGGGATGGCAATGCCGTAAAACTTCTTGTTCTTGCACAGGCTGGCCAGCGAAGTGAAGAACGGCAGCTTCGGCATCACCGGCTCGTTGTCTTCGCGGATCAGATCCAACTCCTGCTGGCTAAGGTTCGGGTGCTGCTGCGGCGAGTGGTAGAACAGCCACCACAGCACTACCCAGATCAGCGCCAACCCGCCGGAGAACAGGAATGCCCCCTGCCAGCCGAAGGAGACGTGAGCGATGACAATGATCGGCGGCGCCAGCATGGCGCCGATGGAGAAACCGACGCCCGCCCAGCCGGCGGCGATCGGCCGCTCCTTTTTCGGGAACCAGTCGGAGATCGCCTTGGCGTTGGCCGGGGTGGCCGCCGCCTCCGCGCCCCCCATGAAGAAGCGCAGAATGGCCAATTGCAGCCAGCTGCCGGCGCCGGCGTGCAGCATGCATACCACCGCCCAAATGCCGGCGCAGATCAGAAAGCCCATCTTCAGGCCGATAACGTCGATCAGCCAGCCGCAGATCGGCTGGAACACTGTGTAGGCCAGCTGGAACGACGCCACTACCCAGGCATATTGCTCGGTGCTCATGTTCAGGCTGGATTTCAGCTCCGGCGCCAGAATGCCCAGCGAGTTGCGGGTGATGTAGTTGACCGTCACGCCCAGCAAGAACAGCGCCAGCATCCACCAGCGCAGCGATTTGAACTTGCGCCGGCCGCTCTGCGCGACCGCCTGATTGATCTCCACACTCATCGGTTCTCTCCCCGCGGCGGCCGGCTACGGCGACGCGCGTTTTGGTAGGGTACGTTGTGCTATCAAACACGGGACGGTGAAAACGGATCGGCGCCGTATCATTTGCCGACAGACAATCACAACCCCATGATTTATTTTTTGTTTTCTTTTTCGCACACCGTTAAAATTGGACTGACAGGTCGTTAAAATTGGTGTACCAATGCAGACTACTCAGCGATAGCGCACAGCGAAACGGGGTTTTTTGCAAAGATTTTCACTGGCGGGTGAAAAAATAGCCATAATGACCGTTAAATCCGGTCAAGACGCTGAAAATGCGCAGTGAAAATATTCTCATGGACGAATTTGAAGGAGATCACAAAATGAACGGAAAGCTGAAAATCCAGGAGATCGCCCGCCAAACCGGGCTGTCGATCAGCACCGTTTCCCGCGTGCTGGCCGGCAAGGCCAACACCAGCGCCGAGGCGCGCCGCAAGGTGTTGGACTGTGCGCAACAAAATGGCATTCTGCAGGGCATTTCCAGCGGCCGGCTGATGCTGAACAACGTGATGGTGTTCGCGCCGCAGCGCGCGTTCGACGTGCGCACCGACATCTTCTACTACAAGGTCATTCAGGGCATTGCCGCCGCGCTGATGGAGCACGAGGTGCGCATCCGCTACTGCGGGCTGGAAGAGCAACACAGCGACGGCGCGCTGTTTCTGGAAAAGATGAGCGATCCGCACACCGAAGCGGCGCTGATCATCGGCATCGACGACGAGCATATCCACACCCTGGCCGCCGATCTGCCCAAGCCCTGCGTGCTGATCAACTGCAGCGATCGGCAGATGCGGCTGGACAGCGTCTCGCCGGATCATCAGCTGATCGGCGATTACTCCGCCAGCTACCTGTTCCAGCAGGGGCACAGCCATATTCTCAACCTGCAGTGTCTGCGCCGCCACACCATGGAGCTGCGGCTGGCGGGCATCCGGCAGGCCTACGCCCGGCATCATCTGCCGTTCGACGACGGCCGCCATCTGATCACCACCTCCGGCTTCGGAGGCGAAGAGGCCGAGCAGGCGCTGACCACCTATCTCAACGGCATCCACGGTCACGCCCCGCTGCCGACGGCGATCCTGGCCGGCGGCGACTACATGGCGGTCGGGGCGGTCAAGGCGCTCAACAAGCGGGGGCTGAACGTGCCGGGCGACGTGTCGGTGATGAGCACCGACGGCTTCAACCTGGCGGAAATCCATGACGTGCCGCTGACCTCGGTGCAGGTGCCGCGCGACGAACTGGGTTACGAAGCGATCCAACTGCTGCAGCGGCGCATGCTGCGCGCCGACGCGCCGCCGTGCAATCTGCTGCTGCACGGCCGGCTGGCGGTGCGCGCCTCGGTGCGGCGCATCAGCCCGCACAAGACCGCGCCGGCGGTGAGCACGCATGACCACAGGCTTTATGACGAGTAGGCTACACTTAGGCACAGTGCATTCATTCGATGAGGTAAAATTTTTTGCCTAAGGAGAGCCACTATGCCAGCCCAGCGCATGCGTTCCGTCATTCCTCCCTACATGCTGCGCCGCATCATTGAACACGGCAACGCCCCGCAGCGCGACTGCGCGCTGCACACCCTGAACCACGTGCAAAGCCTGCTCGGCAACAAGCCGCTGCGTTCGCCGACCGAGAAAAACGCCCGAGCCGGCGAAGCGCTCCGCGATATCTACGACGCCCAGAACGGCACCCAACTGCCTGGCAAACCGGTGCGCAAAGAGGGCCAGCCCAGCAACCACGATGTGGCGGTGGACGAAGCCTACGACTACCTCGGCGTCACCTACGATTTCTTCTGGCAGGCCTACCGCCGCAACTCACTGGATAACCAAGGGCTGCCGCTGGTCGGCAGCGTACACTACGGCAAGGAGTACCAGAATGCCTTCTGGAACGGCCAACAAATGGTGTTCGGCGACGGCGACGGCGAGATTTTCAACCGTTTCACCATCGCCATCGACGTGGTCGGCCACGAGCTGGCGCACGGCGTGACCGAGAGTGAAGCCGGGCTGATCTACTACCAGCAGTCCGGGGCGCTCAATGAATCGCTGTCCGACGTATTCGGCTCGTTGGTCAAGCAGTTCCACCTGCAGCAAACCGCCGATAAAGCCGACTGGCTGATCGGCGCCGGGCTGCTCGCCAAGGGCATTAAAGGCAAAGGGCTGCGCTCGATGTCGGCCCCCGGCACCGCCTACGATGACCCGCTGCTGGGCAAAGATCCGCAGCCCGCCAGCATGAAGGATTACATCCAGACCAAGGAAGACAACGGCGGCGTGCACCTCAACTCCGGCATTCCCAACCGCGCCTTCTACCTGGCGGCGACGGCGCTCGGCGGCTTCGCCTGGGAGAAAGCCGGCTACGTCTGGTATGACACGGTGTGCGACAAAGCGCTGCCGCAAAATGCCGACTTCGCCACCTTCGCCCGCGCCACGGTGAAACATGCGCAAGCGCGTTTCGACCAGAGCGTGGCGGACAAGGTGCAGCAAGCCTGGCATCAGGTGGGGGTGGAATAATGAAACCGCTGCCGACGCTCAATCAGGATACGGTCATTGAGCTGGCGCGCGAGGGAGGCTTCGCCTACATTCCCAAACTGGCGGGCCAGCGCCGCATCGCGCTGGCCGATATCACGCCGGAACAGCGGCAGCGCCTGAATCAGTTGCTGAACCAGACGCTGCCCTATGCGCAGGAAGAAGGCCAGCCCAACTCCCCCGGCTGCGGTGACCAGCGCTACTACCGCGTACAGATCAACTACACCAGCCCCACCCTGAGCACCGAGATCGTGCTGTTAATCCCGGAAAGCAGCGCGCCGCAAGCGCTGGTGGATCTGTGGAAAACCGGCCAGGTGGATGAGTGAGGGTTTACAGCGGCTGATAGCTGAAATTCACCCGTTTTTTGGAGATCAGCCCGTGCCCGTTCTGGCACAGGTAATCCACCGCCCCGCAGGCCTTCAACTCTTGCAGCGGCTGCCCGCACTCCGGGCAGCTCGCCTGCTGCCGATAATCACGCTGACAGGCGGCACAATGGTAGTGACCCGCTACCCAATTCATGGTCTGACGACAATGCGGACAATGCGCATCCATAACGGCTCCCAGGTTAAATCGCGCCCCATGAGCGCAAGAAATAGATCCCCAACGCGGTGGTGAAGAACGACCCGACGGTGGTGATAGCGATAATGTTAGCCGCCAGCGTGGCGTTGCCGCCCATGGCGCGCGTCATCACATAGCTGCCCGAAGCGGTCGGCGTGGCGGAAAACAGGAAGATGATGCCCAACGCCGCGCCGTGAAACCCGCACAGCCAGCCGGCCAGCGTCATCAGGAACGGCACCAGAAACAGCTTGGCCGCCGACGACAGCGCCGCCACGTTGGACGAGCGGAACATGGCGCGGAAATCCAGGCTGGCGCCGGTGCACAGCAGCGCCAACGGCAGCGACAGCGCGGAGATATAGCTGCCGGTCTGGCGGATCACGGTCGGAATGCCCAGCCCGGTTTGCGCATACAGCAGCCCGCACACCAGGCCGATGATCAGCGGATTGGTGACGATGCTGCGCAGCAGCGACAGGTGGCTGATTTTCTTGCCCTGCCCGCCCTGCAGGCTGCGCGTGAGGGTGATGACCGACAGTATGTTGAACAGGATCACCGTCACGGTCAGGTACAGCGAGGCGAGCGCAATGCCTTCGCTGCCGTAGGCGGTCATGGCGTAGGCCAGACCGACGATGGCGGTGTTGGCGCGAAAGCCGCCCTGTACGAACACCCCGCGCTCACGCGGTTCTTTCACCAGCCACTTGGCCGCCAGCTCCAAGAGCAGGAAGGTCGCCAGCGTGCCGACTGCGCCGAACAGCACCAGCGGCAGATTGCCAAGCAGTTGCGGATGGTTGGTGGCGATGCTGAAAAACAGCAGGCACGGCAGCGCCAAATTGAACACCAGGCGGGTCGCGCCGTCGACGAAACGGTCATCCATCAGGCGCCAATGGCGCAGCAGGATCCCCAGCAGCATCATCAGCAAATTCGGCACGGTGACGTTAAACGCAAAACTCCAGGTTTCCCAGGACATGGTGTTCCTTCAGGCAGGCGAGGTAATCCTCAGATAATAAAACGATTTCGGGCCAATAAAAAAGGGCGCGGCATCACTGCCGCGCCCCTCATGAGCGATTACTTGCTCTTTTTCAGGTGGCTCATCAGGCGCTTGCGCTTACGCATCTGGGTTGGCGTCAGCAGATTGCGTTTACCGGCGAACGGGTTGTCACCCTCTTTGAACTGGATGCGGATCGGCGTCCCCATCACGTTCAGCGAACGGCGGAAGTAGTTCATCAGATAGCGCTTGTACGAATCGGACAGATCGCTGACCTGGTTGCCGTGGATCACCACGATCGGCGGGTTGTAACCGCCGGCATGGGCGTATTTCAGCTTCACGCGGCGGCCGCGCACCAACGGCGGCTGGTGATCGTCCACCGCCATCTGCATGATTTTGGTCAGCATCGAGGTGTTTACGCGGCGGGTTGCGCACTCGTAGGCTTCCTGTACCGATTCGAACAGGTTGCCGACGCCGCTGCCGTGCAGGGCGGAAATGAAGTGCACGCGCGCGAAGTCGACGAAGCCCAGACGCAGATCGAGCATTTCTTTCACATGCTCGCGATCTTCTTCACTCATGCCGTCCCATTTGTTGACCGCAATCACCAGTGAGCGCCCACTATTGAGGATAAAGCCGAGCAGCGAGAGATCCTGATCGGAGATGCCTTCACGCGCGTCGATCACCAGCAGCACCACGTTGGCGTCTTCAATCGCCTGCAGGGTCTTGATCACCGAGAATTTCTCGACGGTTTCGGTCACCTTGCCGCGTTTGCGCACCCCGGCGGTGTCGATCAGCACGTATTCGCGTTCGTCGCGCACCATTGGAATGTAGATGCTGTCGCGGGTGGTGCCCGGCATGTCATACACCACCACGCGCTCCTCGCCCAGGATGCGGTTAGTGAGCGTAGACTTACCGACGTTCGGGCGGCCGACGATCGCCAGCTTGATCGGCAGATCCTGCGGGTTGAACGCTTCTTCCGGCTCTTCGTCTTCTTCGCCTTCCAGCGTTTCACCGTTTTGCTCAGCCCAGTAAGCGGCGTTGGCCTCTTCCTCGGTCAGTTCGACGTCCTCCGGTTTTTCCGGCACGAACGGCACCAGCACGTGTTCGATCAGCTGGGTCACGCCGCGGCCGTGAGAAGCGGCGATAGCAAACACTTCCCCCAGGCCGAGCGAGTAGAAATCGGCGGTGGCGGTGTCCGGATCCAGGCCGTCGGTCTTGTTGGCCACCAGGAAGGTCGCCTTCTGGCGGCTGCGCAGGTGCTGGGCGATGCCCTGATCCGCCGGCATCAGCCCGGCGCGGGCGTCGACCATGAACAGCACGATATCCGCTTCTTCGATCGCCAGCAGCGACTGGCCGGCCATGCGCGTTTCGACGCCGTCTTCGGTGCCGTCGATGCCGCCGGTATCGACGATGATGAATTCATTGCCTTCGATTTCAGCACGACCATACTTGCGGTCACGCGTCAGCCCCGGGAAATCCGCAACCAGCGCATCACGCGTATGGGTTAAACGGTTGAACAAGGTGGATTTACCCACATTCGGGCGCCCGACCAGCGCGACGACAGGTATCATTGTTGAAGCCTCATTACTTAATAATCAATGCGTTACTGCACTGTGGATAGACACCAGCGGTGCAGCTTATAAAATACGAAACGGCCCCTGAACATTCAGGAGCCGTTTTCCCCTTCATCTTTCGCGCCACAGCGGCGTTGTCTGCGCACCTTCGCCTCGGTCACTTAGCTCACTAAGCTCCCGAGGACTCATGCGCTTGCCGCCTGGCTGCAACCCGAAATCTTTCGGGCGCAAGAAGGATCGCGACGAGCGGCGTTAGCGGGTGAAAGCGTAAACTTTCCCGCCGCGAGCCTGGATGACCAGCTTGTCGCTGGCCACCATCGGCGCAGACAGGAAGCCGGAGCTGTCCACTTCCTGCTGGGCGACAAAACGGCCATCGGTGGTGTTGATCCAATGCAGATAGCCTTCGGCGTCACCGGTCACCAGATAACCATTATACATCACCGGCGGCGTCAGGTTACGGTGCAGCAGATCGCTCTGCGTCCACACGGTCACGCCGCCTTCGGTGCTGAGCGCCACCACGCGATCGTTCTGGTCGATCAGGTAGATGCGGCCCGCGTCGACGATGAAATCATTCACCGAACCCAGTTCGCGTTTCCAGATGATCTGGCCGGAACGCAGATCCAGCGCCGTCAGGTTGCCGTTGTAACCCAGCGCGTAGACCACGCCGTCAACGATCACCGGCGTGGTGTCCACGTCGTTCAGGCGATCGATTTCGGTCGCGCCGCTCGGCTGAGAGATGCGCTGTTGCCAGATAATCTGGCCCTGCTGCATCAGCACGGCGCTGACGCGGCCGTTGTCACCGCCGACGATGGCGGCGCCAAAGGCGACGGCCGGCGCGGATTCACCGCGCAGCGACAGCGAAGGCATGTCCAGGTTAACCGTCCACTTCACCGCGCCGTCGGCTTCATTCAGCGCCTGCAGCATGCCGTTGGAGGTGTGCACCAACACCATACCGTCGCTGACAACCGGACGGGAGATCGCTTCGCCGGCCACTTTGGTCTGCCAGGCGATGGCGCCATCGGCGGTGTTCAATGCGTAAACCACCGCTTTTTCGCTGCCGACGTAAACCTTGTCGCCCGCGACCGTCAGGCCGCCCGACAGCAGCGCAGACAGGTTGCTGGAGAAGAAGCCGGTCTTCTCGGAGAGATTGACCTTCCACTTCTCGTTGCCGCTGTCGGCGTCCATCGCTTTCACGATGCCGAAGCGATCGGCGGCGTAAATGGTGCTGTCCTGATAGGCCGGACGCAGGTGGGAGTAATACTCACCGATGCCGTCGCCCACCGAGGTGCTCCACGCCTTGCTCGGCGTAAACTGATTTTCAACTTTCGGCAACGGCGACATGGTAACCACGTCTTCTTCGCTGTTAAACAGCGAGCAACCACTCAGCAAGGCAGCGGAAACCAGTCCGACCAAGAGTGTTTTACGCAATTGCATGGGAATTCCCCTTAGCTGGACAAGTTATTCAATTTCATGCGCAGCAGAACCTGCAGCGCCTGAGAAGCATTGGACTCAATGCCTTTGCTGTAAGCTTCGCGCGCGCCCTTGGCGTCGCCCTTGGCCAGCAATACATCGCCGCGCACATCCTGCATCATCGCCGCCCAGCCTTCGCCTTTCACGCCATCCAGCGTTTTCAGCGCTTCATCCAGCTTTTTCTCCTGCAGCTGGACGCGCGCCAGACGCAGGTCGATCATCGCCAACAGGTTGTCGTCTTTGGTCTGGCCCTGCGCCAACGTCAGTTGCTGTTCCGCCTTGGCGAAATCATTCTGTTCGACAAAGTGCTTGGCCAACTGCAGCGCGGCCAGTACGCCGTAGCTGTTGCCGTTGGCCTGGACAAATTTCTCCGCGGCAGCCACGTCATCCGGCTTGCCGGCCGCCAGACGATCGCTGGCTTCCTGATAGGATTGCGATGCCGCCATCATGTTGGAGTTTTCATGGCTCTGCCAGTAACGCCAGCCAACCAGGGCACCAATTCCGAGCACCACGCCCACCGCCAGCGCTTTGCCGTTCTCGGCAAAGAACCGACGCAGTGCGTCGACTTGTTCGTTTTCAGTGGTATAGACTTCCACGGTGTCCTTCTCCTTAACCTAACATCAAAGCCAGACGCGCAGCGACTTCGCTTTGCGCCAGCGTTTCTTGTTCACCACTGCGCAGGTCTTTCACCACCACCTGCTGCGCCGCCACTTCGCTCTCACCCAGGATCAGCGCGATGCGCGCGCCCCATTTGTCCGCACGGGTGATCTGCTTCTTGAAGTTGCCGCCGCCGTAATTGGTCATCAGCTTCAGCTGCGGCGCCGCGTCGCGCACCTGCTCAGCCAGCCGCATCGCCGCGCTCTGGGTGCCCGCGCCGGAAGAGATGACGTACACGTCGATAGCCGACGGCGCCTTGAATTCCGGGTTGACCGCCTGCACCAGCAGCACCAGACGCTCCAGGCCCATGGCGAAACCGACCGCCGGGGTGGCGCGGCCGCCCAGTTGCTCGACCAGACCGTCGTAACGGCCGCCCGCGCAGACGGTGCCCTGCGCGCCCAGGCTGGTGGTCACCCACTCAAACACGGTGCGGTTGTAGTAATCCAGACCGCGCACCAGGCGCTCGTTAACGGTATATGGGATACCTGCCTGCGCCAAAAGTTCACACAGACCGGCGAAGTGAGCACGGGATTCTTCATCCAGGTACTCGGACAGGCGCGGCGCGTCGTTCAGCAGCGCCTGCACCTCAGGATTCTTGGAGTCCAGCACGCGCAGCGGGTTGCTATACATGCGGCGTTTACAGTCTTCGTCCAGCACCTCGACGTGCTGCTCCAGGAACGCCACCAGCGCGTCGCGGTAGTTGGCGCGCGCCTCCAGCGAGCCGATGGAGTTCAGCTCCAGCTTGACGTGCTCGGCGATGCCCAGCGCTTTCCACCAGCGGGCGGTCAGCAGGATCAGCTCTGCGTCGATATCCGGGCCTTGCAGGCCGAACACTTCCGCGCCCAGCTGATGGAACTGACGGTAACGCCCCTTCTGCGGGCGCTCGTAGCGGAACATCGGGCCGATGTACCACAGACGCTGTTCCTGATTGTACAGCAGACCATGTTCGATGCCGGCGCGCACGCAGCCAGCCGTCCCTTCCGGACGCAGCGTCAGGCTTTCGCCGTTGCGGTCTTCGAAGGTATACATCTCTTTTTCCACGACGTCGGTCACTTCGCCGATCGCGCGTTTGAATAACGGGGTCTGCTCTACAATCGGCAACCGGATTTCGCTGTAACCGTAGCCGCCCAGCACCTGCTTGAGGGTGCCTTCAATACGCTGCCATAATGCCGTTTCTTCCGGCAGGTAGTCGTTCATGCCGCGAATGGCTTGAATGTTCTTTGCCACGTGAGTTCTCTGTCCGTTGTCTGTAAAAATGAACCCGATTATAGGGACTTTGCCGCCCGGTATTCAACGCGGATGCGGTTTTCCGCCCTTCAGGTACATAAACAAGCGGGCCAACAGGCCCGCCGTGTAGCGATAACGCTTATTTTTCCAGCAGATTGACCGTGATGCGGTTGCTTTCGTCCATCATCGCGGCCTTGGCGCGAATTTTCGCTTCCAGCTGGTCGATCATCTGTTCGTTGTCGAAACGCTCTTTCTGGCGCACGCCGTCTTCATAGAAGCCGCTCTTCTTGTGGCCGCCGGTTACGCCCATGGTGGACACCAGCGCTTCGCCCGGGCCGTTCACCACGCAGCCGATGATCGAAACGTCCATCGGCGTGATGATGTCTTCCAGACGCTGCTCCAGCGCGTTCACCGTGCCGATCACGTCGAACTCCTGACGCGAGCAGGTCGGGCAGGCGATGAAGTTGATGCCGCGCGCGCGGATGCGCAGCGACTTCAGGATGTCGAAACCGACCTTCACCTCTTCGACCGGATCCGCCGCCAGCGAAATGCGCAGGGTATCGCCGATGCCTTCAGACAGCAGCATGCCCAGGCCGATGGCCGATTTGACCGACCCGCTGCGCGCGCCGCCGGCTTCGGTGATGCCCAGGTGCAGCGGCTGATCGATGCGCGACGCCAGCAAGCGGTAGGATTGCACCGCCAGGAACACGTCCGACGCCTTGACGCTGACCTTAAACTGGTCGAAGTTGAGGCGATCGAGGATGTCCACATGGCGCATGGCGGATTCCAGCAGCGCTTCCGGCGTAGGTTCGCCGTACTTCTCCTGCAGGTCTTTCTCCAGCGAGCCGCCGTTGACGCCGATGCGAATCGGGATGTTCTTGTCGCGGGCGCAGTCCACCACCGATCGAATACGCGATTCGTTGCCGATGTTGCCCGGGTTGATGCGCAGGCAGTCTACGCCATATTCGGCCACCTGCAGCGCGATGCGATAATCGAAGTGGATATCGGCGACCAGCGGCACGTTGACCTGCTGCTTGATCAGTTTGAACGCCTCGGCGGCGTCCATGGTAGGAACCGAAACGCGGACGATGTCGACGCCCACGCGCTCCAGCGCTTTGATCTGATTAACCGTTGCTTCAACATCGGTGGTACGGGTGTTGGTCATCGACTGCACGGCAATCGGCGCGCCATCACCAATAGGCACCTTGCCGACGTAAATGCGTGTAGATTTTCGACGGTTGATGGGCGCTTGGTTATGCATTACTTACTCTCCATTGCTGCTCTGACATCACGACCAGCCGCGCGATTACTGCGCGGCGACGGTCAGGCGAGCAACACGGTTTGACTTAACGAACCGGCTTAAATCAACCGGTTTACCCTGATACTGGATCTGAACTGCCGCCGGCGCACCGATGGTCAGTTTATACGGCGCAGTGCCGGTCAGGTTCAGCTTGCCGCCTTGCTTCTGGGTGCCGCTGAACAGCGTTTTACCGCTCGCGTCGGTCACCTGCAGCCAGCAGTCGGCGGAGAAATCCATCACCAGCGCGTTCGGATCGGCCGCTGGCGCAGCCACGCCCGCATCGGCGGTCGGCAACGGCGCTTGTGCCGCCGGCGCGGTTTCCGGCAGGGTGGTCTGGCTTGGCGACACCACGGCAGGCTGCTGCTGGGCCGCGCTCGGCGCCTGGGCGGTCGCCACCGGCGCCTGAGTCGCTGCGCCGGTATCAGCCGGCGCGGCGCTGTTGTCGGTCAACGGCACGTTGGTGCCGGCGTCGGCATTGCCGTCGGTCAGCGGCACGGACTGCCCTTCGTTATTCTGTGAAAGCTGTGCCGAGGATTGATCGGCCATGGTGGCGATCTCTTCCTGCTGCGCCTTGTGGTTTTGCCACCACCAGGCGCCGGTCAGGCCGATCACCACGAACACGATAAGCCAGGTGAAGCTCATCAGCCAGCCGTCGCGTTTCTTGCGACGCTTGCCCAGCGAGAAACTTTGCATCGGCGCCACTTTCGCCATCTTCAACGGCGCCTGCTTGGCCAACATCGGCAGCAGTTCGTCTTCCGGCAGATGCACCAGCTTGGCGTAGGAACGGATGTAGCCGCGCACGAAGGTGGACGCGAGGTCAGCGGACACGCTGTCTTCCTCGATATCGCGCACGGTGGACATTTTGAGACACAGGCGTTCTGCAACGGTCTGTTGGCTCAGCCCGAGTTGCTCACGGGCCTGACGCAGGCGCTGGCCCGTCGTCATGGATACGGTTTTATCTTGGGAGGCTTCAGTATTCATTAGCTAAGAACTGCTGGTACTGTTTGGATTGTGGAAAACTTCGCGCTAGCTGCTTGCCATAGCGTTGAACGCTATCCTGGCGGCCGGCTAACGCGGCGAAACGAATCTGTAACCATAAGCTGCTGGCGCTGGCCGGCAGAACATGCTGATAAACATCCAATAAAAGTTGCGACTGGGCGCGCTTCCCTTCTCCAAATTGCTTTTCGGCCTCCGCCAGCAGCGGAGCGCCTTTGTCCGGATCGACTTTCAGCGCGCGCCTCAACAGCGTGCGCGCTTCATCGTTTTGTCCGGCCTTGAGAAAACAGTAACCTGCGTTTTCCAGGCTGTCGGCGACCTGGCCATAATCGGGCGCCAGCGCCGCAGCGCTAAACTGCTGTTGCGCCGGTACATACTGCCCTAAACCGCAAAGAAACGCACCGTAATTATTCAAGACGGTGCCATTGCCCGGCGCAAGTTTGAGCGCTTGCCGATAACGCTGTTCGGCCGCGGCGTTTTCACCGTTCCGCTGCGCGTAGAGCGCCATGCCCAACTGCGTGCGGTAATCCTGCGGGGCCGCGTCCAGCGCCTTTTCCAGGTTCTGGCGCGCGGCGTCCATGTCGCCTTGCTGCAGGTACTCCAGGCCCAGTTGCAACCGCGTCTGGCCCGCCTCAGAGACTTGCGCTTCCTTTTCCGGCGCTGAACCGGAACACCCGGCCAACAGTCCGGCCGCCAGCCACACACCCCACAGTTTCAGCTTCATGCCCGCATTCATTTCCTTATCGGCCGCCAGCTAACGCCCGTTAGCGTGAATATTTCACATAACAGGCTGTTAGATAACAAAAAAATGGTGCTATAGGATTCAGACCGCCCGTACGTTGATAGGTTCCCCGGCCATTTTCTTTTTCAGGGTACGCTTGGTACGGTCGATCACTTCACCCGCCAGTTGCCCGCAGGCGGCGTCGATATCGTCACCGCGGGTTTTACGAACAATAGTCGTAAAGCCGTATTCCATCAACACCTTGGAGAAACGATCCACCCGGCTGTTGGAGCTGCGGCCGTACGGAGCGCCCGGGAACGGGTTCCATGGGATCAGGTTGATCTTGCACGGCGTGTCTTTCAGCACTTCCGCCAGCTGATGCGCGTCGTCGGTGCTGTCGTTGATATGATCCAGCATCACATACTCGACGGTGACGCGGCCCTGGTTGGCGTTGGATTTCTCCAGGTAGCGACGCACCGCGGACAGGAAGGTTTCGATGTTGTACTTGCGGTTGATCGGCACGATCTCATCACGGATGGTGTCGTTCGGCGCGTGCAGCGAAATAGCCAGCGCCACGTCGATCATGTCGCCCAGCTTGTCCAGCGCCGGCACCACGCCAGAGGTAGATAGAGTCACGCGGCGTTTGGACAGGCCAAAGCCGAAGTCGTCCAGCATGATTTCCATCGCCGGCACCACGTTGTTCAGGTTGAGCAGCGGCTCGCCCATGCCCATCATCACCACGTTGGTTATCGGGCGTTGGCCGGTCACCTTCAGCGCGCCGATGATCTTCGCCGCGCGCCACACCTGGCCGATGATTTCCGACACGCGCAGGTTGCGGTTGAAGCCCTGCTGCGCCGTCGAACAGAATTTGCACTCCAGCGCGCAGCCTACCTGCGAGGAGACGCACAGCGTCGCGCGGTCGGCTTCCGGGATGTAGACGGTTTCGACCTGCTGATCGCCCACCTTGATCGCCCACTTGATGGTGCCGTCGGCCGAACGCTGTTCTTCCGCCACTTCCGGCGCGCGGATTTCCGCCACGCGCTGCAGCTTGCCGCGCAGGACTTTGTTGATGTCGGTCATCTGCTCGAAATCGTCGCAGCAGTAGTGGTAAATCCACTTCATCACCTGATCGGCGCGGAACGGTTTTTCGCCCATTTCGGCGAAGAACTCGCGCATTTGCTGGCGGTTCAGATCCAGCAGGTTGATTTTGGCCGCAGCCGGTTGCTCCACGTTAACGGAGGGGGTAGTCAGCGAATTATTTTCAGACACGGTGTGCTCGGACGTGATGGGTTCTAACATAATGATCTCTGGCCTCGTTATTACACGTTATGGCGCTAAAGAATGGACAGTAAGTTGTGCATTTCAGCCCGCATGATTCGGGTGGCGGCACTAAAAACACGCCCCTGACAAGTCGTCTTATCAGGGGCGCGGCATTGTACAAATTTTAGTAGCGGGTTTCTATGGCTGAAAGGCATTCAGGGCATTTTTATTGTTTCAGCCGGTGAATGCCTGGCTATCAGCTCAGAAACGGCACGATTAACGTGCGCAGATTTCGCTTTCGTTGAAGAAGTAAGCGATTTCACGCTGTGCGGATTCAACGGAGTCGGAACCGTGAACGGCGTTAGCGGTGAAGCTGTCCGCGTAGTCGGCGCGCAGGGTGCCGGCCAGTGCGTTGTCCGGGTTGGTTGCGCCCATGATGTCGCGGTTGCGCTGCACGGCGTTTTCAGATTCCAGAACCTGCACCATGATTGGGCCAGAGGTCATGAACTCAACCAGACCGTCGAAGAATGGGCGGCCTTTGTGCTCAGCGTAGAAGCCTTCAGCTTGTTCGCGAGTCAGACGCAGCATTTTAGCGGCGATGATTTTGAAACCGGCGCGCTCGAAACGCGCGTAGATAGCGCCGATGTCGTTGTTGGCTACAGCGTTTGGTTTAACGATGGAAAAGGTACGTTCTACGGTCATGATGGCCTCTGTATGACTTCCAAAACAGGCCGGTCTGCAATGTTGCCGGCCTTCTCAAGTGGCGCAGATTATATGTGCGCCGTTAACGCTTGCCTACGGGAAAATCAACATTTCATTAAAAAAATATGATCTTCCTGCGGCATTTCCGACCACGCGCCGCGTTACTGGGTTTTGTCGGTGGACGGGATCAAATTGCGCAGCCAGCTGCCCCAGCGGCGCTGATAAAACGGCTGCGTATGGGCGATCAGGTAGTGGCTGATGCCGCGCTCTTTCTCCGACACCAGACAGAAATCCACCGGCTCGTCATTCGGCGCCGTTTCGCTGGCGACGCTGCCGGCCTCGTTGATCAACGCCTCGATCTCCGCCGGCTCGGCGTCCACTTCCAGCCCGATCAGCAGATTCGGCTTCTCGTCCGCCGCCTGGTCGTGCATCAGCGCCAGAAACGCGCGGCGCACCGGCTTGCGCTGGCTGAACAGCGTGGTCAGCGCATCCACCATCGCCGACGGGTACTCTTCGGGCTGCCCCAACAGGATTTGGGTTTCTTTGTCGACGTAATGCTCCACCGGTTTGACGACGCCGCCGGTCGCCAGCAGCATCGCCACCTCTTCCGGATAGAACTCTTTGCCGTACTCCGCCTTCGGGTTGAGGAACAGATCCGCGCCCTGGGTGATTTCGAACAGCACCCGCGCCGGCATGGCGATGAACGGCTGTTCGTCCTCAACGGCCTTCTGCAACGCTTCCAGCGAGGTGAAGAACGGAATGATGCTGCCGCCGTCCTGCTTTTCCCAATGCTGGATATTGACCGGCGTATCCGCGTTCAGCGTGATGTCGCCGTCCTGCTGCACCTGTTCGCTGTCGCCGAGGATCAACACCGTGGCATCGAGCAGTTCACGGAAGAACGCCGGGCGGTGGGCCGGCTCCGTCACCGCCAGCTTCAGCAGGCGTTCAAGTTCGTTCTCGCTCGGGGCGGCATCGTGATGATGGGCACTCATGGCAAACTCCAGGATCAAATAGCGAGGCCCAGCATGCTGGGCCCCGAAGATAATGCGCATTCTAGCGCCCGCCACGGCGGGCGTTCAATTATTTGGCTTTGCTCAGCAGCAGATTGGCCAGGGTGCGTACGCCCAGCCCGGTCGCGCCGGCCGACCACTGATCCACCGCGCCTTTGCGGTAGGTGGCGGAGCAGTCGATGTGCAGCCAGCCCTGTTGGTAATTCTTGACGAAGTGCGACAGGAAAGCCGCCGCGGTGCTGGCGCCGGCGGTGTAGGCCGGGCCGGCCACGTTGTTCAGCTCGGCGAAGTTGGACGGCAGCTGGCTGCGGTGGAACTCGGCCAACGGCAGACGCCAGAATGGCTCTTGCTCGGCGGCGGCGCTGCTCAGCAGCTCCTGCGCCAGCGCATCGTCGAAGCTGAACAGGGCGTGGTAGTCGTTGCCCACCGCGGTTTTGGCCGCGCCGGTCAGGGTCGCGCAGTCGATAATCAGCTGCGGATTCTGCTCAGAAGCGTCGATCAGACCGTCGGCCAGCACCAGGCGCCCTTCCGCATCGGTGTTCATCACCTCGACGGTTTTGCCGTTGCGATAGCGAATGATATCGCCCAGTTTGAAAGCGTTGCCGCTGACCATGTTGTCGGCGCAGCACAGGTACAGCTTCACGCGCTGCTTCAGACCGCGCGCCGCCGCCAGCGCCAGCGCGCCGGTGATGGTCGCTGCGCCGCCCATGTCAGCCTTCATCGAATCCATAAAGGCGCTCTGTTTCAGGCTATAACCGCCGGTATCGAAGGTGATGCCCTTGCCGACCAGGCATGCGAACACCGGCGCATCCGGGTTACCGGTCGGGTTGAAGTCCAATGCCAGCAGCACCGGCGGGCGTTCGGAACCGCGGCCGACGGTGTGGATGCCGGCATAGTTCTGCTCGCGCAGATCTTCGCCCTTGGTGATGCGGTAGCTGACGGCATCGCAGCCGACGTCGCACATCAGATCGACGGCGCGGGTCGCCAGTTGCTCCGGCCCCAGCTCTTCCGCCGGCATATTGATGGTGTCGCGCACCCAGTCAACGATCTTCAGGCGCTTATCCAGCTCCTGACGCGCGGCTTCCGGCAGTTCGGCCCATTCGACGTTGCGCCGCCCTTTCGGCCCGCGGTAGCCCTGCCAAAACGCCCAGCTGTTTTCCAAATCCCAACCGTCGCCGGCCAGCTTGACGTTTTTGATGCCCTGGCCGTCAATTTTGCGGCCCGCGCGCTGGATCGCGCCCAGCTTGTCGGCGCCGGTCAGGTGGATGGTCATCCCTTCGCCGTTGGTGCTCAGCAGCGCTTTCTCGCCCCAGCGGGCGTCGGCAGGTTGTTGCGACAGCGTGACCTGCATGAATTCTGTTGTCATAGCCTTCTTACTCCGGATTATTCTTTTATTAATCTTGTCGGATACAAAATAAACGGGCCGCCCATGGCAGCCCGTTACGCTATTTACTCCGCTTCATCTAACCAGACCAGCAGGATCGCTTCCAGTATTTTTTCGTTGGAAGCCTGCGGATCGTCATCGAACTCTTCCAGATCGCAGATCCACTGATGCATGTCGGTAAAACGCACGGTTTTCGGATCGGTGTCCGGGTATTGGTCGTACAGGGCTTCGCCGATTTCACGGCTGTCGGTCCACTTCAGTCCCATTATGATCTCCTGGTTGGCGCCGCGGCTAACAATTAATGCTCACGCGCGTGGTTGACGGTGTAGCGCGGCATTTCGACCACCAGATCTTCGTCGGCGACCAGCGCCTGGCAGCTCAGACGGCTTTCCGGCTCCAGCCCCCACGCTTTGTCCAGCATGTCGTCTTCCAGCTCGCTGCTCTCTTCCAGCGAATCGAAGCCTTCACGCACGATGCAGTGGCAGGTGGTGCAGGCGCAGGATTTCTCGCAGGCGTGCTCGATTTCAATGCCGTTGCGCAGCGCAACGTTGAGGATCGACTCCCCTTTTTCGGCTTCCAGAACCGCCCCTTCCGGGCACAGATCTTGATGGGGCAGGAAAACAATTTTAGGCATGGTTAAACCTCATCCACAGAATGGCCAGCCAGCGCGCGGCGAATGGAAGCGTCCATGCGGCGCGCGGCAAAATCTTGCGTTTGTGCATCTAATGTTTTGATGGCGTCTTCGATAGCGGCGGGGTCTTCACCCTGCGCCGCCTGCTGCAGCGCCTGAGTCGCGGCGGCGATCGCCTGGCTTTCCGCCTCGCTCAGCAGCGCGGCGTCGGTGGCCAGCGCGCCCTGCAGGCTTTCCAGCACCCGCGCGGCTTCCACTCGTTGCTCCGCCAGCTTGCGCGCGCCCACGTCGCTTTGCGCGTTGGCCATCGAATCCTTGATCATGCCGGCGATTTCGCTGTCCGACAGACCGTACGACGGCTTGACCTGGATCGAGGCTTCCACGCCGGTGGATTTCTCCATCGCGGTGACGCTCAACAGGCCGTCGGCATCCACCTGGAAGGTGACGCGAATGTGCGCCCCCCCGGCAGGCAATGGCGGCAGGCCGCGCAGCGTGAAGCGCGCCAGCGAACGGCAATCCTGCACCAGCTCGCGCTCGCCCTGCAGCACGTGGATCATCATCGCGCTCTGGCCGTCTTTAAAGGTGGTGAACTCCTGCGCGCGCGCCACCGGAATGGTGGTGTTGCGCGGGATCACTTTCTCCACCAGGCCGCCCATGGTTTCGAGGCCCAGCGACAGCGGGATCACGTCCAGCAGCAGCATGTCGCTGTCCGGCTTGTTGCCCACCAGAATGTCGGCCTGGATCGCGGCGCCGATGGCGACCACTTTATCCGGATCGATCGACGTCAGCGGCGTGCGGCCGAAGAAGGCGCCCACTTGCTCACGCACCAACGGCACGCGAGTGGAACCGCCGACCATCACCGCTTCCAGCACCTCGTCGGCGGCGACGCCGGCGTCTTTCAGCGCGCGGCGGCAAGCCATCAGCGTACGTTTCACCAGCGGGGCGATCAGCGCTTCAAACTGGGCGCGGGTCACTTCGCCCTGCCAACCGGCCACCTCAACGCGCACGCTGTCGGCATCGCTTAATGCGATTTTGGCGGCGATGGCGGCATCCAGCAGTTGGCGCTGCACGCCGTGATCGCTGCGATCGACCACGCCGGCCTGCTCACGCAGCCAGTCGGCCAACAGATGATCGAAGTCGTCGCCGCCCAGCGCGGAATCGCCGCCGGTGGCCAGCACTTCGAACACGCCGCGGCTGAGGCGCAGAATGGAGATATCAAAGGTGCCGCCGCCCAGATCGTAAACCGCGATCACCCCTTCCTGGCCGGAATCCAGCCCGTAGGCGATCGCCGCAGCGGTCGGTTCGTTCAGCAGGCGCAGGACATGCAAGCCGGCCAGACGCGCCGCGTCTTTGGTGCCCTGG
Organism: Serratia sp. JKS296; assembly: GCF_900215445.1. Taxonomy (NCBI): domain Bacteria; kingdom Pseudomonadati; phylum Pseudomonadota; class Gammaproteobacteria; order Enterobacterales; family Yersiniaceae; genus Serratia; species Serratia sp. JKS296. The sequence continues at coordinate 1,148,128 of NZ_OCMX01000001.1, read as the reverse complement.
CGCTGCGCGTCGTCGAAGTAAGCGGGAACGGTGATCACGACGCCATCCAGCTCGCCTTCCAGCGCCGCTTGCGCGCGCGCGGACAGAGCCCGCAGGATGTCGGCGGAGACGCCGACCGGGTTAACCGGGCCGGCGGCGGTGACGATCAGCGGCAGGCCGTTGTCGCTGGCCTGAAATTGATACGGCAGGTTCGGGTAACGTTGCTGCACGTCCGCCAACGAGCGGCCCATCATGCGTTTGATGGAGCTGACGGTATTGGCCGGATCCTGCGCCGCCTGTTGGCGCGCATCCCAGCCGACGCGCTGCGCGTCCGCCTGATAATGCACCACCGAAGGCAGCAAATGGCGTCCCTGATCGTCAGCCAGCGTTTCCGCTTGCCCGCTGCGCACCGTGGCGACCAGCGAGTTGGTGGTGCCTAAGTCGATGCCGGCGGCCAGACGTCGCTGGTGCGGCGCGGCGCTGAGGCCAGGCTCACTAATTTGTAATAAGGCCATGTTGAAGCTTCCACAATCAGAATCAGAAGGTGTTACTCAAAACCCAGCAGTTTTTCTTCGAGTTGTTCAACCTGTTGCTGGAGTTTGTCCAAAAAGCGCAGCTTGCGCACGGTGTCGGCGGCATCCGCCCACTGTTCACTGTCCAACTGCTGCAGCATCAGCGCGCTGCGCTGCTTGATGGAGGTGGCCAGCCGCGCGCCGAAATCGGCCAGCAGGCTTTCCGCTTCCGGCTTGCGCTCAATGGCGTCGAGCTCTTCACGCAGCTCCAGCTGTTCCATCAGAAACGCGGTGTCGCGCATCGTATGCTGTTCGTTGCCCAGATCGAAGCCGTGCAAAGATAGCATATACTCCGCGCGTTTTAACGGGTGCTTCAGCGCCTGGTAGGCTTCGTTGATGGTCGCCGCTTGCTGCAACGCCATCAGGCGTTCGCGCTCCGGCTGGTTGGCGAAACGATCGGGGTGAAATTGGCGCTGCAGATCCTGGAAGCGGGACGCAAGCAGGCTGCCGTCCACGGTGTAGCGAACTGGCAGCCCGAATAAAGTAAAGTAATCCATAGCGTGCTCTGGGCGTTAGCGGATGAAGTTCCCCCGCCGAAACGGGGGAGCACGATGGACTGTCAGACGTTGAAACTCTCGCCGCAGCCGCACTCGCTTGAGACGTTCGGGTTGTTGAACTTGAAGCCTTCGTTCAGGCCTTCCTTAACGAAATCAAGCTCGGTGCCGTCAAGGTAGACCAGGCTCTTGCCGTCGATGATCACCTTGATGCCTTTGTCTTCAAATACGATGTCGTCATCGTTGGCTTCGTCAACAAATTCCAGCACGTACGCCATCCCGGAACAGCCGGAAGTTCGCACTCCCAGACGCAGACCGAGACCCTTGCCGCGGTTCGTCAAAAACGCCTGAACACGCTGCGCAGCGCTGTCGCTCATGGTAATAGACATCACAACCTCACACTTCACATCAAAGCCCGGCGCAGCCGGGCCGACTCAGACAAATTACTTGGCGCTATGCTTGCTCTTATAGTCGGCAATCGCTGCTTTGATGGCGTCTTCAGCCAGGATCGAGCAGTGAATTTTGACCGGCGGCAATTCCAGCTCTTCGGCGATCTGGGTGTTTTTGATCGCTTCAGCCTGATCGAGCGACTTGCCTTTCATCCATTCGGTCACCAGCGAGCTGGAGGCGATGGCGGAACCGCAGCCGTAAGTTTTAAAGCGCGCGTCTTCGATGATGCCTTCATCGTTAACCTTGATTTGCAGCTTCATGACGTCGCCACAAGCCGGCGCCCCTACCATGCCGCTGCCGACGGTAGGATCTTCGTTGTCGAAAGAACCCACGTTGCGCGGGTTTTCATAATGATCGATTACTTTTTCGCTGTAAGCCATGACCTTGCTCCTGAAACCTGAGAATTAATGATGCGCCCATTCGATGCTGTTGATGTCCACGCCCTGCTTGAACATCTCCCACAGCGGGGACAGATCGCGCAGACGGCCGATGGATTTACGCACCAGTTGAATGGTGTAGTCGATCTCTTCTTCCGTGGTGAAACGCCCCAGGGAGAAACGGATCGAGCTGTGCGCCAATTCATCGCTCATGCCCAGCGCGCGCAGCACGTAGGACGGCTCGAGGCTGGCGGAGGTACAGGCTGAACCGGAAGAAACGGCCAGGTCTTTCAGCGCCATGATCAGCGACTCGCCTTCAACGTAGTTGAAGCTGACGTTCAGGATGTTCGGTGCGCCGTGCTCCAGATCGCCGTTCAGATACACTTCTTCCATATCTTTCACGCCGTTCCACAGACGGTCACGCAGGGTGCGCAGACGCGCCATCTCTTCGGTCATCTCTTCTTTGGCGATGCGATAAGCTTCGCCCATGCCGACGATCTGGTGGACAGGCAGGGTGCCGGAACGCATGCCGCGCTCGTGACCGCCGCCGTGTACCTGCGCTTCGATGCGGATGCGCGGCTTGCGACGCACGTACAGCGCGCCGATGCCTTTCGGGCCATAGATTTTGTGGCCGGAGAACGACATCAGATCGACTTTCAGCTTGCTCAGATCGATAGGCAGTTTGCCCACGCTCTGGGTGGCGTCAACGTGGTAGATGATACCGCGCGCACGGCACATTTCGCCGATCGCTTCGATATCCTGCACCACGCCGATTTCGTTGTTGACGTGCATGATGGAGACCAGGATGGTGTCATCGCGCAGCGCCGCTTCGAGATCCTGCAGGCTGATGATGCCGTTGCTCTGCGGCGCCAGGTAGGTGACTTCAAACCCTTCGCGCTCCAGCTGACGGCAGGTGTCGAGCACGGCTTTGTGTTCGGTTTTGCTGGTGATGATGTGCTTGCCTTTTTTCTGGTAGAAATTGGCAGCGCCTTTGATCGCCAGGTTGTCGGATTCGGTCGCCCCGGAGGTGAAGACGATTTCGCGCGGGTCGGCGCCCACCAGTTCGGCGATTTGGTTACGGGCGATGTCTACCGCCTCTTCCGCCTGCCAACCGAAACGGTGGGAACGGGAAGCCGGGTTGCCGAAAGTGCCGTCCAGGGTCAAAAACTGCATCATCTTCTCAGCAACGCGCGGGTCAACCGGCGTCGTTGCTGAGTAATCCAGATAAATCGGTAATTTCATTGCTCTTGTGCTCCGTACATCACTTCCAAAAACTAAAATAATTTCGCCAGCTGCTTATGCGCGCAGATTAACGTTGATAGTTTCTTGCGGACGGCCGTTGGCCGTGCGGCGCGTATCGTTGTTTTGACGATCCGCCACCACCAGCACTTCCTGGTTGTTGACCAGTTCTGCCAGCGTAATGTTGTTCAGGAACCCGCTGATGCGCTCGCTCAGATCGCGCCACAGGGCGTGGGTCAAGCAGCGATCGCCGCCCTGACAGCCTTCTTTGCCCTGGCAACGGGTTGCATCTACCGATTCATCGACGGCAGTGATGACAGCGCCAACGGCGATCTCACCCGCGTCTTTACCCAGCAGATAACCACCGCCCGGGCCGCGCACGCTGGCCACCAGGCCATTCTTGCGCAGACGGGAGAATAATTGTTCCAGATAAGAGAGCGAAATACCCTGGCGTTCGGAAATGTCCGCCAGTGGCACCGGCCCTTCCTGGGAATGCAGCGCTACGTCGAGCATAGCGGTTACGGCATAACGGCCTTTGGATGTCAGTCTCATAGCTCAATGGTTACCTGTTGGTCAAATATGGCCGAAAGTCTGACATTCCTGAGTAAAACAGTCAACTATTTAACCCAGTAATTAACTCAAGTATTAGCACGTTTTGAACTTAGCAAGAACAAAGGTATATAAAATACATGTTATAACCTTTGGATAACTAATACTATTGTCACCCACCGTTATGCCACATCAATTAATTACCTTGATGTTTATCCTGTTTCTCGATCGACGTCAGCATGCCGCGCAGGATATTCAGCTCCTGCCCTTCCGGGCGCGCGCGGGTGAACAGCCGACGCAGGCGGTTCATCACCTGGCCCGGATGCGACGGGCGAATAAAGCCGGTGCGCTGCAGCGTCTGCTCCAGATGCTGATAGAAACGCTCGAGGTCGTCCACCAGCGGATACGGCGTCTCTTCCAACTGCGGCGCGCCCGCCTGTTGGCGATCGAGGTAAGCCACGCGCACTTCGTACGCCAGGATCTGCACCGCCATCGCCAGGTTCAGCGAGCTGTAGTCCGGGTTGGCCGGAATGGCGACGTGGTAGTGGCACTTTTGCAATTCATCGTTGGTCAGCCCGACGCGTTCGCGGCCGAACACCAGCGCCACCGGCGCGTGCTCGCCCTCGTGCACCGCGCGCACGCCGCATTCGCGCGGCTCCAGCATCGGCCACGGCAAGGTGCGAGAACGTGCGCTGGTGCCCACCACCAGGCTGCAGCCGGCGATGGCGTCATCGAGGGTATCGACGATAGTGGCGTTGCCGATCACGTCGCTGGCGCCGGCGGCCAGGGCGATGGCCTGAGAATCGGGTTTGATCAGCGGATTAACCAGATAAAGGTTGGTTAAACCCATGGTTTTCATGGCTCTGGCGGTCGAGCCCATGTTGCCGGTATGTGAAGTCTCTACCAGAACAATGCGGATATTGTGCAGCATACAAACTCTGAGCGTGGCGGAAAATCGCAGCATCTTAACACAGCCGTAGGCAATTTGCCGAACAGCTGCTATACTTCGCGCCGTTTCCTGTTCTTTAACATCCTAGTTGGAAGATACCCATGCATCCGATGCTGACTATCGCCGTGCGCGCTGCGCGCAAGGCCGGTAACCTGATTGCCAAAAACTACGAAACCCCGGACGCTGTAGAAGCGAGCCAGAAAGGGACCAATGACTTCGTCACCAACGTCGATCGCGATGCAGAGCATCTGATCATCGACGTCATCCGCAAGTCTTATCCGCAACACAGTATCGTGAGCGAAGAACGCGGTGAGCTGATCGGCGAAGATCGCGATGTGCAATGGGTGATCGATCCACTGGATGGCACTGCAAACTTCATCAAACGTTTCCCTCATTTCTCCGTTTCCATCGCCGTACGCATCAAAGGCCGTACCGAAGTGGCCGTGGTTTACGATCCGATGCGCAACGAACTGTTCACCGCCACGCGCGGCCAGGGCGCACAGCTCAACGGTTACCGTCTGCGCGGCACCAACGCCAAAGATCTGGATGGCACCATCCTGGCGACCGGCTTCCCGTTTAAAGTCAAACAGCACGCCACGCCTTACATCAATATCGTCGGCAAGCTGTTCACCCAGTGCGCGGACTTCCGCCGCACCGGTTCCGCTGCGCTGGATCTGGCCTATGTCGCCGCCGGCCGCGTGGACGGTTTCTTCGAAATCGGCCTGAAGCCGTGGGACTTCGCCGCAGGCGAACTGCTGGTGCGTGAAGCCGGCGGCCTGGTCACCGACTTCGTCGGCGGCCACAATCACTTCAGCTCCGGCAACGTGGTCGCAGGCAACCCGCGCGTGGTGAAAGCCATGCTGGCCACCATGCGTGAAGAACTGAGCGAAGCGCTGAAGCGTTAATCGCCAGAAGCGAATCGAAAAAAAGCGCTGCCGATGCAGCGCTTTTTTTATGCCCGTTAGCGGGAGAAGGGGCGGATGCCGCCGCCGAATTCCGGCTGCGCGCTGACGTACAGCAACAGCCCGGCGGCCAACAGGATCAGACCGCCGGCCAGCGCCAGCGCCCCCCAGGCCACCGCGCTCCAGGCGGCGGGCGCGCGCGAACGGCTGAGGCGCACCGCCAGCCGGCGGCTGTAATGCACCAGCAGCGCCAGCATGGAGATGGTCAACGAGGTGCCGAACGCCATCGCCAGCGCGGAGATCACTCCCCAGCCGAACACGCCGATCACCTTGGAAAACAGCAACACCAAAATCGCTCCCGAACAGGGACGCATGCCCATCGCCAGCACGATGGCGGCCTGAGTGCGCCAATCGCTTCCCGCCTGCAGCTCGCTGTCGCTCGGCAGATGCCGGTGGCCGCAGCCGCAATTGGCGCTGTGCACATGATCCGCCGCCAGCGGTGTCAGGCTGTTGATGCGCAGCGCCGGCGCCGGGCGCATCGCCTTGATCGCCGCAAACAGGCGTTTCAGCGCGCGCCAACTCAGCAGCACGCCAAGCAGCATCACCAGGATAAAACTGCCCTTCTCCAGCCAGAAACTGCTTTGATGCAGTTGGCGCGAAGAGAGCTGTAACACCACCAGCATCAACGTGACCAGCGCGATCGCCACCCCGCCCTGCACCAGCGAAGCGGCGAAGGTCAGCTTCAGGCTGCTTTTCAGCCGCGCCGGATGGGTGGCCAGATAGGTGGCGATCACCACTTTGCCGTGGCCGGGGCCGAGCGCATGCAAGACGCCATAGCCGAGGCTGAACAGCATCAGCGCCAGCCCGGCCTGCTGCGGCGCGGCCTTCACCTGCTGCAATAGCCCCGCCATCTGCTGGTGCAGCGCTTTTTGCCATACCACGCTCTGCATCAGCAGCTGCGGCCAATAGTGCCACGCCAGCAGCGCGGCGGCCGCCAGCGCCAGCGTAAACGGCAGCAGCGGCCACAGGCCGAAGGCCCAGTGGCGCCGGCTCGTCGTCGGTTGCGAGAGATTCAGCGACATTGCAGCGTCACCCGCTGGGCGAACTGCTGCCCCAGCGCCAGGTCTTCACCGGGCGAGTCGTTCTTGTCGAGCGACAGCGCATAGGCCTGCAGCGACGCATTCGGCTGCGGCGTCATCAGCTTGTAGCTGCACTGCTGCGCCATCTCCGGCGGCAAATGCAGCGCATTTTGATCTTTATAGGTCATATCCACGAAATAAGTCGGATCGTAAGTAGAAAGTTCGAACGGCTTGCCCGCCAGCGGCTGCGGTTCGGCCAACGGCAGCACGAACTCCAGCACCGCCTGGTTGCCCTGGCGCGACAGGTGATATTCGCTGGGCAAGTTCAGGTATTTCACCGGCTTGCCGTCGCGGTAAAGATCGGTGAAATAGTGCTGCCCCAGCACATTGGCCATCACTTCCGCCGCCAGCTTTTTCCATACTTCCGAATCGCTCTTGGCGTTTTTCGCATCGTAGAGCAGATCCGCCGAGGTGATTTCATCCATCACCCACACCATTTTCAGGCCGACCAGCCGCTGGTCCTTGGCGACAAAGGTGGTGTTCATGTCGATAAAGCTGTGTGGATGCGCGATCGCACCGGCGCTGAACACGGCGCCGAAAGCAGCCAAAAGACGACGTAACTTCATCATTATCCTGTCTTACCTGCATTTGTTATAACGTAACACAAATAACTGCCGAACGGCCCGCCTCTCCCGGCGATATTTGTGACGAAAGTTGTAAGCCGAAGTAAAAGCCGCGCTGTCATCCTGACGTTGCAAAGCCTTTTGCTATGCTTAGGCATAATCGCAACCTTTTATGCCGGAAGGTGATAATGAGCCTGGACACCTCTCCCGTGCCCGCGCTCTCCGGACAACAACGGCGCTGCCATCTGCTGCTGATGCTGTACACGCCGGAGCCCGAGTTACAACTGGAGACCCTAAGCCGAATCAACGGCGTCGCCCCCCCGATAACCCGGCAAGATATAGCCGAGGTAGCCAGTGAAATCCAGCGTTTCCATCACCTGGAGATCGCCGTCGATCCCGACCATGGCTACCAACTGCGGGGCAGCGCGCTTGACCAACGCCTGTGCCTGATCCATTGGCTGCGGCGGGCGCTGCGCTGCAGCCCGCTGTTTGTCGAAAGCGACTTCGCCCCGCGCCTGAGGCAAGCGCTGGCGGCCGATGCCGTCCCGACGTCTGCGCTGGCGGAGGCGATCGACGCCTGCGGGCCGCTGCTTAACCGCCACTTCGACGCGCGCGACCGCCAATTTCTGCAGCATTACCTGCTCTACTGCGCCTGGCAAAATCGCCTGCAGCAGCATCCGCGTTTCGACGCCGTTCAACGCGACTGGCTGCGACAAAAACCGGAGCAGCAAGCCGCCGCCTGGCTGCATCAGGCCTGCAATCAGCTGTTTAACCAGCCGCCGCAGGCAGACGAGCGCGATTTTTTGGCGCTGACCTTCACCCTGTTGAAAAATCACAGCTACCACAGCAATGACTCGGCGCAAGAGCAGCGGTTGATGACGGCGATCGACAGCATGGTCGAGCGTTTCCAGCAGCTTTCCGACATGGCCTTCAGCAACAAGGCGGAGCTGGTCAGCCAGCTGTTCGCCCACCTGGCGCCGGCGCTGGAGCGCTGCCGTTTCGCCATCGGCATCGACAATATGCTGCTGGAAGACGTGGTGCGCAAATACCCGCGGCTGATGCGCACCACGCAGGAAGCGCTGAAACCGCTGGAACAGGAGTACGGCGTGCATTTTTCCAACGAGGAGGCGGGCCTGGTGGCCATCAGCTTCGGCGCCTGGCTGATGCAGGACAACGCGCTGCAGGAAAAACAGGTGCTGTTGCTGACGCTGGACAACCCGCAGCTGGAAGAGGAGGTGGAATATCAGATCCGCGAGCTCACGCTGCTGCCGCTGAACATCAAATATCTGCCGCTGAGCGACTATCTGTGCGGCGGAGCGCCGCAGGGCGTCACGCTGGTGATCACCCCCTACGCGGCGGTGCACAGCGCTCCGCACCCGCCGCTGATCTATACCGAACTGCCGCTGGAAAACCGCCAGCGCCAGGCCATCCGCGCGCTGCTGGAAGCCCCTTAATCACCGGCTGACGCTGACCGCCGGCGGCCGGATGAACAAGGCCGGCACCGCGACCGCCGCCATCACCCAGAACACCCCGCCCTGCCAATGTTCGAACAGGAACCCGGCAATGACCGTCATGACGGCGATGCCGCCGCCCATCGCCAGCGCCGAATACACCGCCTGCAGTTGGATCACCTCTTGCCCCTGGCGCGCGGCGATAAAGCGCATCGCCGCCAGATGGCAGACGGTGAAGGTGCCGCAGTGCAGGATTTGGATCAGCAGCAGCCAACCCAGCTCGGTGCTGTAGGCCATCAGGCTCCAGCGCAACACGCCGCAACAGGCGGAAAGCAGCAGCAGGTTGCGCGCATTCCAGCGGCGGAACAGCACGTTGCTGCTGGCGAAAATAATCACTTCCGCCACCACGCCCAGCGACCACAGATAACCGATGGTCGAGGCCGAATAGCCCGCCTCCTGCCAGTAAATGGAGCCGAAGCTGTAGTAGCCGGCGTGCGCGCCCTGCAGCAGCGTGACGCACAGCAGGAAGCGCCACACCGGCCCCTCTTTCAGCAGCGCCCACAGCGAACGCTCGGCCCCGCCGTGCGTGCGCGCTTCGCCCTGCGGCATCACGCTCGGCTTCAGCAGCATGCCCAGCAGCATCGCCAGCACGCTGAGGATCAGGCTGTAGAGAATGGCGTTATGGCCCCACACCGCCACCAGTTGCCCGGTCAGCGCCGAGCCGATGACGAACGCCAGCGAGCCCCACAGCCGCACCCGGCCGTAGTCCATGCGGATCTGCTTTTGCCAGGTGGCGGCCAGCGCGTCGGTCAGCGGCACCAGCGGCGAGAAGAACAGGTTGAACCCCGCTATCACCAGCATCAGCCAGCCCCAACCGTTGCCGAAACAGAAGCCAACCGCGAAAGCCAGGGTCAGCAGCGCCAGCAGGCGCAGGGCGGCGACCAGATGAGAGGGATCTTTAACGCGGGGAGCAATCAGTAAACTGCCGAGGAAGCGGGCCACCAAACCGGCGCCGAGCAATATGCCGATGGTTTCGGGCGCGATGCCCTCGCCTTTCAGCCACACGCCCCAGAACGGTAAGAAAATGCCGTAGGAAAAAAAGTAGGTGAAATAACTGAGCGCGAGCCAACGCGTGGATTGCAGAACCATGATCCCTCCGGTGTGAGGGCAATACTTTGACAGAGCTCACACCGGCCCGCAATCTTCATTCCACTTCAATGCGTTAGAGTGCCAGACAGCTCACAGTTTGCCGCAAGCGGCCATAAAAAAACCCGCCGCAGCGGGTTTTGTCAGGCGAAAGCGGGATTAGGCGTAAACCGGCAGGCGGGCGCAAATATCCAGCACTTTCTTCTTGGTGCGTTCGATGGTGGCTTCATCGTTGATGTTGTCCAGCACATCACAGATCCAACCGGCCAGTTCGCGCACGTCGGCTTCTTTGAAGCCGCGACGGGTGACGGCCGGGGTGCCGATACGCACGCCGGAGGTAACGAACGGGCTCTTCGGATCGTTCGGCACGCTGTTTTTGTTGACGGTGATGTTGGCGCGGCCCAGGGCGGCGTCAGCTTCTTTACCGGTCAGGTTTTTGTCGACCAGATCCAGCAGGAACAGGTGGTTATGGGTGCCGCCGGAGACCACTTTGTAGCCGCGCTGCAGGAACACTTCCACCATCGCCTTGGCGTTGACCGCCACTTGCTGCTGGTAAACCTTGAACTCAGGCTCCATCGCTTCTTTCAGCGCCACCGCCTTGCCGGCGATCACGTGCATCAGCGGGCCGCCCTGGCCGCCAGGGAACACGGCGGAGTTCAGCTTCTTGTACAGCTCTTCGTCGCCGCCCTTCGCCAAGATCAGGCCGCCGCGCGGGCCCGCCAGGGTTTTGTGGGTGGTGGTGGTGACGATGTGCGCGTGCGGCACCGGGTTCGGGTACACGCCGGCGGCGATCAGGCCGGCCACGTGCGCCATGTCGACGAACAGGTAAGCGCCGATGCTGTCGGCGATTTCGCGCATTTTGGCCCAGTCAACCACGCCAGAGTAGGCGGAGAAGCCGCCGATGATCATTTTCGGCTTGTGGGTTTGCGCCTGTTTGGCCAGATCGTCATAGTCGATTTGACCTTTGTCGTCGATGCCGTAAGGCACCACGTTATACAGTTTGCCGGACAAGTTAACCGGGGAACCGTGGGTCAGGTGGCCGCCGTGCGCCAGGTTCATGCCCAGAATGGTGTCGCCCGGCTGCAGCAGCGCGGTGTAAACGGCGAAGTTAGCCTGGGAGCCGGAGTGCGGCTGCACGTTGGCGTAATCGGCGCCGAACAACTCTTTGGCGCGGTCGATAGCCAACTGCTCAACGATATCCACGTATTCGCAGCCGCCGTAGTAACGCTTGCCCGGATAGCCTTCAGCGTATTTGTTGGTCAGCTGGGAACCCTGAGCCTGCATTACGCGCGGGCTGGTGTAGTTCTCAGACGCGATCAGCTCGATGTGCTCTTCCTGACGCACCACTTCCTGCTCCATGGCACGCCACAGTTCCGCATCGTAATCGGCAATGTTCATTTCACGCTTTAACATCCGGCATCTCCTGACTTAAATCAGCTAACTAAAAAATCACCAAATAACTACCCGTTTGGGTTCTGGGTCACAGTGTAAACCGTTTCGCCCTACCGAAGATAGGTCTTGACAGAGGTTTTTACGCAAACGATTGGCTTAAGGCGGCGCAAGGCTTTGATCCGCGAAACGCTCCCGTTTATCAACGGACATTTCCTCATGCGAACAATGCGCTTTTTTCATGTTCTGTGAGCGCGATCGACGCCCGAAGAACACCGCAACGAAAACAAGGGTATTTACAAGCGGCGCGGAACCCAATAAGATGCATTTAAAATACATCATTACAATTGTCGTCAAGATCCCAACCCAAGGAGCGCCCCCATGCTGGATAGCCAAACCATCGCCACCGTGAAATCCACCATTCCCCTGCTGGCAGCAACCGGGCCGAAGCTGACCGCCCACTTTTACGATCGCATGTTCGCCCACAACCCGGAATTGAAAGACATTTTCAATATGAGCAATCAGCGCAACGGCGATCAGCGTCAGGCGCTGTTCGACGCCATCTGCGCCTATGCCGCCAACATCGAGAACCTGGCGGCGCTGCTGCCGGCGGTGGAGCGCATCGCGCAGAAGCACACCAGCTTCAATATCCAGCCGGAGCAGTACCAAATCGTCGGCGGTCACCTGCTGGCGACGCTGGACGAAATGTTCAGCCCGGGCCAGGAAGTCTTGGACGCCTGGGGCAAAGCCTACGGCGTGCTGGCCAACGTATTTATCCAGCGTGAAGAGCAGATTTATCAGCAGAGCGAAACCGACAACGGCGGCTGGCGCGATCTGCGCGCATTCCGCATCCTGAAGAAACAGCCGCAGAGCGACGTGATCTGCAGCTTCGTGCTGGCACCGGTGGACGGCGGCCGGGTGGCGGACTTCAAACCGGGGCAATACCTGGCGGTTTACATCAAGCACGACAGCCTGGAGCATCAGGAAATTCGCCAGTACTCGCTGACCACCTCGCCGAACGGCGAGTTCTACCGCATCGCGGTGAAGCGTGAAGATCAGGGTAAAGTGTCCAACTACCTGCACCAGCAGGCGCAGGAAGGCGACGTGATCTACATCGCCCCGCCGCACGGCGACTTCTTCCTCGACGTGACGCCGACTACGCCGGTGGCGCTGATCTCCGCCGGCGTTGGCCAAACCCCAATGCTCGGCATGCTCAACACCCTGCACGACAGCCAACATCAGGCGCAGGTCCACTGGCTGCACGCGGCGGAAAACGGCAGCGTGCACGCCTTTGCCGATGAAGTGGCGGATATTGCCGGGCGCATGCCGAATCTGAGCCGCCATGTGTGGTACCGCGAGCCGGGTGCCGATGACGTGGAAGGCCGCGACTACCACAGCCGCGGATTGATGGATTTGAGCGCGCTGCAAGGCAGCCTGGCCGATCCGCAGATGCACTATTACTTCTGCGGCCCGGTGGCCTTCATGCAGTTCGTGGGCAAACAGCTGCTGGAGATGGGGGTAGAGGCCGAGCGCATCCACTACGAATGCTTCGGCCCGCATAAAGTGCTGTAATGCGTGCGGAGCGCGGCCGTCAGACCGCGCTCCCTCTTCATTTCGCCTGCAGTTGGCGCGCGTCCTGGACCTGCTGTACCGTCACCGGCGCCGCCTGGTTGCCCCAGCTTCCCCGCAGATAGCTCATCAGATCCGCCGCTTGACGATCGTTCAACGCCCAGCCGTAAGCCGGCATGTCGAACGCCATCGCCTGCTGCGTGATCGGCGTATGCGCCCCTTCCAGCACCACCCGCAGCGCGGTCAGCGGATTGTCCGCCGTTACCGTGGCGTTGCCCGCCAGCGCCGGAATGGCGAAGTCGGTGCCTTCACCTTTATTGCCGTGGCAGGTCGAGCAGTACATCGCATAGGTCGCCTTGCCGCCCGAATTATCCGCCTGCACGACAGGCGCAGCGGCTTTGGCGGCGGTGTCCGGCGCCAGGCTGCGCAGGTACACCGCGATGGCGTTCAGATCGCCGTCGCTGAGGTACTGCGTGCTGTGGGTCACCACATCGCTCATCGGCCCGGCGACCGCCGCATGGCGGCTGCGGCCGGTCTTCAGCAGCGCCGTCACCTCTTCCGGCGGCAGCCCGCGCAGATTGGAGGCGTACCAGCCGTCCAGCTCGGCGCCGCTCAGGAACACCGGTTCCTTACCGTCCAGCCCCTTCTCCTGCATCGCCCAGCCGCGCGGCGTATGGCAGCTGCCGCAGTGGCCCGCGCCCTGCACCAGATAAGCGCCGCGGTTCCACTCGGCGCTTTGCTGCGGATCCGCCTGATACGGCTGGTCGTCGTGGAACAGCTGATTCCACACCGCCAGCGGCCAGCGCATCGACAGCGGCCAGCTGATGTCGCTGTCCCGGTTGGCGACGTTCTGCGCCGGCACCTCATTCATCAGATAGTCATACAGCGCGCGCATGTCTTCCGCGCTCATTTTGGCGTACGAGGTGTACGGCATCGCCGGGTAGAGCCGGTGGCCGTCTTTGGCCACCCCCTGACGCATGGCGCGATCGAACTCCTCGAACGAATAGGCGCCGATGCCGTGCAGCTTGTCCGGCGTGATGTTGGTGGCGTAGATAGCCCCGAGCGGCGTCGGAAACTTCATGCCGCCCGCCAATTCTGCGCCGCCCGGCGCGGTATGGCAGGCGGTGCAGTCACCGGCTTTGGCGACGTATTCCCCGGCCGACATCGCCTGGGCAGAACCGCCGGCGGCCAGCAGGCTCAACAGGTACAGCGAGCGCAGACTCATGCTCCCTCCTTGGCGGCAATCTTGCCGTAGGCCAGTTCATTCACCGCACGCCACGCCTGATCGATCGCCGAGTTGGCGTACGGGCTCCAGTCGGCATCGGAGTTGGCGATAGCGATCTTGCCGATCGGCTGCCGCGCCGTTTCGATGATTTTCTTGGCTTCGTCTTCGTCATCAAACAGCCCGTTAAGGAAGTAGGAGTAACCGTGTGACCAGCGGTTGACAGTGATCGCCTGAATGTCGCGCTGATGATCGAAACCGGCCTCGCCCAGCATGCCCTGCAGCTGTTCGCGGATCATCTGTTCGTGCACTTCGAACGGCGTGCCCAGCAGCAGCGCGCGCCCTTTGCGCGACTGTTCGCGCGTGCTGAGGCCGCTGCCCGGCAGAGTCGGCACATACACCATATGCAGGCCGATCGGCCGATCCGGATCGCGCGGGTGCTGATAGCCGCCCATGCTCACCGGATAATCCAGCTTCACGCGGCTGTACGGCGCGGCCGGCGAATAGACCTCGTGCACGCCCAGCTTGATGAACGGCTGCCAGTTGCGGATCACCACCTTGCTGTACACCAGAGGCGCCTTGACGTTCTGCTTCAGCGCCTCCTGCTGCTCGTGCGCCATCTCCGGCACCAGATACGGGATCATCATGTTGTAGCCGGCCATCACCACCTGTCCGGCGCGCACTTTGGTCATCTTCTCGCCGGTCATGTAGGTGACTTCCACCTTGTCGCCGACGTTGGCCGCGTGCAGCCCGGTGCTGTTCAAACGCAGCTTCACCGGCGATTCCGGCCGATCGAGCTGGCTGTAGTCGAATTTAGCCAGCACCACGTCGTTCATGTCCTTGCCGGCCGGCGCCACCGCCGGGATCAGTTGGCGCACCATCAGGCGCGCCAGCGTGGCGTTGCCGTCCGGGAAGTGGAACACGTAAGGATCGTCGAGATCCGCCTGCGACTCTTCGTCCAGCGGCGGCAGATTCATGCCGTTCAGGCCCGGCAGATCGCAAATGCGCGCATCGCTGCACGACGTGCCGTCGATGCCCACCGCCTGGAAATCGTTGGTGGTCTGCTGGAAATAACGGATCGCCAGTTCGCTCAGGCCCACCTTCTCGCGCAGGAACTGGGTGTAGCTGTGGCTGTCGAGCCAGTCGACCTTCTGCTCCAGCGTCATCTCCGGCAGATAGTCTTTCTCCACCGTGTGCAGTGCGATCAGCGCCTGGCGATCGCTTTCCGGCAGCGGGAAATCGCCGATGAACGCTTCATAAGAGCGGCCGTTGAGGCGATCGCGCGGAATGTCGTCCGCCACCGTGCGGCCCGGATCGCCGCTCACCACCTTGTCGACGCCGAAGTTCTTGCGATCGAAGTAAACCCCGCGGCTCAAATTCAAATCCGGGTAGAAGGTGGTGTCGAAAGCCTGCTCCAGTTGGTCGATATCGACGCCGAGCTTGCGCAGCAGCCCCATCGCCACCGGGCTGAAGTTGGAGCGCGGCGACTGCAGCGATTCGCTGCCGCCGTAGCCGAGCAGCATGCCGTCGTCGCTGTTGAACTCGTTGCGCTTGGCGTGGCCGCCGAAGTCGTCGTGGTTGTCGATCAAAAGAATGCGCTGCTGCTCGCCTTTCAGCTGCTGCCAGAAACAGGCGGCCGCCAGCCCGCTGATGCCGGCGCCCACCACCACCAGATCGAACTCTTCAACGGCGGGCACGCTGCCGAAATCAAAGGTTTTGCCGTCGCGCCCCAGCTGGTGCGCATGCTCGAACGAGCCCGGATGATTGCCCCGCAGCCCGGTCAGCGCCGGCGGATAGTACAGGGTTTGATTGGCGGTTTGCGGCGACGCGCGCAAGATTTGCAGCGGCGTCAACCCGGCGGCGATGGTGATCGCCACTCCGTTGAGAAAATCTCGTCTGGTGATACCCATATAGGCTTCCTTTCAATTTTTATTATCATCAGCCGGCCGGAGCCGGCTCGAAGGCCGCGCTATTGTGCGGATAATTACTGTAAAATCAATGTTTGAACATGACATGACGAATGGCCGTGTAATCCTCCAGCCCGTACATCGACATATCCTTGCCGTAGCCGGACAATTTCTGGCCGCCGTGCGGCATTTCGCTCACCAGCATGAAGTGGGTGTTCACCCAGGTGCAGCCGTATTGCAGGCGGGCGCTTAAGCGATGCGCGCGGCCCACGTCGCGGGTCCACACGGACGACGCCAGGCCGTAGTTGGATTCGTTCGCCCAGGCCAGCACCTGCTCTTCGTCGTCGAACGGCGTCACCGTCACCACCGGGCCGAACACTTCGCGCTGCACGATCTCATCGTCCTGGCGCGCGCCGGCCAGCAGCGTCGGCTGGAAATAGTAGCCCGGCCCCTTCACCTTCTCGCCGCCGGTCACCACCTGCACGTGCGGCAACGCTTTGGCTCGCTCGACAAAACCGGCCACCCGCTCCAGATGCTGGGCGGTAATCAACGGCCCCAGCTCGGTGCTCTCGTCGTCCGGCGCGCCGAGCTTCAGGCTGGCCACCGCCTCGCCCAGCCGCTTGACCAGCTCGGGATAAATGTTTTTCTGCGCGTAGATGCGGCAGGCGGCGGTGCAATCCTGCCCGGCGTTGTAGAAACCGAAGCCGCGAATGCCGTCCACCACCTGCTGCAGATCGGCGTCGTCAAACACCAGCACCGGCGCCTTGCCGCCCAGCTCCATATGGGTGCGCTTAATGCCGGCGGCGGTGTGGGCGATGATGTGCTCGCCGGTGGCGATCGAGCCGGTCAGCGACACCATGCGCACCTTGTCATGCCCGGTCAGCCGATCGCCCACGCTGGCGCCGCGCCCGAACAGTACGTTGAGCACGCCCGGCGGGAACAGCCCGGCGGCCAGTTCGGCCAGTTTGAAGGTGGTCAGCGGCGTCTGCTCCGACGGCTTGATCACCACGCAGTTGCCCGCCGCCAGCGCCGGCGCCAGTTTCCAGGCCGCCATCATCAGCGGGTAGTTCCACGGCGCGATCGAGGCCACCACGCCGAGCGGATCGCGGCGGATCATCGAGGTATGCCCGGCCAGATACTCGCCGGCGGCCATGCCGGTCAGGCAGCGGCTGGCCCCGGCGAAGAAGCGAAACACGTCGGCCACCGCCGGCAGTTCGTCATTCAATACGCAGTGATAAGGCTTGCCGCAGTTGAGCGACTCCAGCCTGGCGAAGGTCTCGGCATGCTCGTCGATCAGATCCGCCAGCTTGAGCAGATGCTCGGCGCGCTCCTTCGGCGTGGTTTGCCCCCAGGCGGCGAACGCGGCGTCCGCCGCCAGCACCGCGCGATCGACCTGCTCCGGGCTGGCCTCCGCCACCTGCGCGATCACTTCGCCGGTCGCCGGGTTATACACCGGCTGGGTCGCGCCCTGGCCATTCACCAGTTGGCCGTCAATCAACAGTTGGCTTTGCATAGGGTTATCCTTTTATCAGAGGTCGGGTAAGGAAATTATTTGCCGCTGCCGGCGACGCTTTCTCCACCTTTGGTCAGGTAGTAAGCGCCGAGGATCGGCAGCATGGTCAACAGCATCACCGACAGCGCCACCACGTTGGTGATCGGCACGTCGCGCGGGCGGCCGAGCTGGTTCAGCAGCCACAGCGGCAGCGTGCGCTCGTGGCCGGCGGTAAAGGTGGTCACGATGATTTCGTCGAACGACAGCGCGAACGCCAGCATGCCGCCGGCCAGCAGCGCCGAGCCGAGGTTCGGCAAGATCACGTAACGGAAGGTTTGCCAGCCGTCGGCGCCGAGATCCATCGACGCTTCGATCAGGCTGTACGAGGTGCGGCGGAATCGGGCGATGACGTTGTTGAACACGATCACCACGCAGAACGTCGCATGGCCGACGACGATGGTCAGGATGCCGGGCTCGATGTTCAGCGCCTTGAACGCCGCCAGCAGCGCCAGGCCGGTGACGATCCCCGGCAGCGCGATCGGCAGCAGCAACAGCAGCGAAATGCTGTCTTTGCCGAAGAAATCGCGCCGATACAGCGCCGCCGCCGCCAGGGTGCCGAGCACCAGCGCGATGGCGGTCGCCAGGCAGGCTATCTGCGCCGACAGCAGCACCGCATCGATAATGTCCTGCCGCCCGGCGGCGACATTGAACCAGTGCAGCGTGAAGCCCTTCGGCGGGAAGCTGAAGGCCGCGTCCTCGGTGTTGAAGGCGTAGATGGCGATGATCGCCAACGGGAAATGCAGGAAGACAAGTCCGCCCCAGGCGGCCAGCTTCAGCCCTAAGGGCGCGCGTTCAGAGTGCATCGAAAGCCCCCAGACGTTTGACGATGGAAAGATAGATGGCGATCAGGACGATCGGCACCAGCGTAAAGGCCGCGGCCATCGGCATATTGCCGATCGCGCCCTGCTGGGCGTACACCATGCTGCCGATGAAATAGCCCGGCGGCCCCACCAGCTGCGGCACGATAAAGTCGCCCAGCGTCAGTGAGAAGGTGAAGATCGATCCGGCGGCGATGCCCGGCACCGCCAGCGGCAAAATGACGTGGCGGAAGGTCTGCGCCGGCCGGGCGCCCAGATCCGCCGAGGCATGCAGCAGCGAGGGCGGCAGGCGCTCCAGCGCCGCCTGGATAGGCAGGATCATGAACGGCAGCCAGATATAAACGAACACCAGAAAACGCCCCAGCCCCGAGGTCGACAGCGTGTTGCCGCCGACGCCGGGCACCGTCAGCAGCGAAGCCAACAGCGGCTCCAGCCCCAGGTGCTGCAGGAACCACTGCGCCACGCCATCTTTCGCCAGCAGCAAAGTCCAGGCATAGGCTTTGACGATATAGCTGGCCCACATCGGCATCATCACGGCGATGTAAAAGAACGCCTTGACGCGGCCGCTGGTGTAACGCGCCATGTAATAGGCGATCGGGAACGCCAGCGCCGCGCTGGCCAGCGACACCAGCACCGCCATGGTCAGCGTGCGCAGGATGATGTCGTAGTTGGCCGGGTTGAACAGCGCCGCCAGGTTGGCGAAGGTCAGATCCGGCGTCACCGCCATGGTGAAATCGTCGAAGGTGTAAAACCCTTGCCACAGCAGCGTCAGCAGCGAACCGAGGTACACCGCGCCGAACCACAGCAGCGGCGGCACCAGCAGTAACAGCAGATACAGCGTCGGCCGGCGATAGAGCCAGGTCGACAGCGCGCGCACGGTACCGCCGCGCGCCGGGGGGGAATCGATGCTCATGTCCATCTCACCTCTCCTCCAGCAGCGGCACCATCGCCGCGCGCGGCCAGCAGGCGACGATCGGCTGGCCGATCTGCCGCTGTTGCCCATCGGCGATCCACTGCGGATTGGCCTGGCTGACCAGCAGCTTTTCGCCGCCGTTCAGCGCGATTTCATAGCGCGTGGCCGCGCCCTGGTAATGGATTTCCTGCAGCGTGCCCTGCACCTGGATCTCGTCCTGCGCCGCGCCGTCTTGCTCCAGCAGGCGGATATGTTCCGGCCGGATCGAGAAGGTTCGGCTTTCGCCGAGCAGGCGCTGCGCCAGCTCGCTGCGCACCACGTTGGAGGTGCCGACGAACTCGGCGACGAACGGCGTCTTCGGCCGCATGTAAAGCTCGCGCGGCGTATCCACCTGTTCGATGCGGCCGTTATTGAACACCGCCACCCGATCGGACATCGACAGCGCTTCGCTTTGATCGTGGGTGACGAAGATAAAGGTGATGCCCAGCTGGCGCTGCAGCTTCTTCAGCTCGCCCTGCATCTGCTCGCGCAGCTTGAGATCCAGCGCGCCGAGCGGTTCGTCCAGCAGCAGCACCCGCGGCCGATTGACCAGCGCGCGCGCCAGCGCCACGCGCTGCCGCTGGCCGCCAGACAGGTGCGCCGGCTTGCGTTCGGCGACGAAACCGAGCGCCACGCTCTCCAGCACCTCTTGCGCCCGCGCCAGCCGCTCGCGTTTGGCGACGCCCTTCACCATCAGGCCGTAGGCGACGTTTTCCAGCACCGACATGTGCGGAAACAGCGCGTAATCCTGAAACACGGTGTTCACGTCGCGCTGGTACGGCGGCAGGTTGGCGGCTTCCTGGCCGTGGATGCGAATCGAGCCGGAAGTGAGCTGTTCAAAGCCGGCGATCAGGCGCAGGCAGGTGGTTTTGCCCGAGCCGGACGGCCCGAGCATGGAGAAGAATTCCCCGTCCTGAATGTCGATGGATACCCGATCCACGGCGCGAACATCGCCGAAAGTCCGCGAAACATCGATGAATTGCACGGCAATGGTCATTTTCTGTGCTCCATTCTGATGTAATTCGGGCGCAGCGGGCTGCGCCCCGCGGCTTAGCGGCCGCCCATGATGGCGATGTAATCCTGGGTCCAGCGGCTGTATGGCACAAACTTGCCGCCCTGCGCCTGCGGCGTTTTCCAGAAGGCGATTTTATCGAACTGGTTAAAGCCGTTGGTTTCGCAGCCCTTCTCACCCAGCAGCGCGCTGGCCTTACAGCCCGCCGGCGAAGCCGGCACCGACCCGAACCAGGCCGCCACATCACCCTGCACCTTCGGCTCCAGCGACCAGTTCATCCACTGGTAGGCGCAGCTCGGGTGTTTGGCGTCGCTGTGCAACATGGTGGTATCCGCCCAGCCGGTCACGCCCTCTTTCGGGAACACGGTGGCGATCGGCTGCCCCTCGCCCTTCAGGGCGTTGGCCTGATACGGCCAGGCGCTGGAGGCCACCACGCCTTCGTTTTTAAAGTCGCTCATCTGCACCGAGGTGTCGTGCCAGTAGCGGTGGATCAGCGCGTGCTGGCTGCGCAGCAGCTTCAGCGCCGCCTGATACTGCTCTTCGTTGAGCTGATAAGGATCGCTGATGCCGAGCTGCGGCTGGGTGGCCTTCAGGAACAACGCCGCGTCGGCGATGTAGATCGGGCCGTCATAAGCCTGCACCCGGCCCTGGTTGCTCTTGCCGTCCGGCAGGTTCTGCTGCTGGAAGATCACCGCCCAGCTGTCCGGCGGCGTCGGGAAGGTTTTGGTGTTGTACATCAGCAGGTTCGGCCCCCACTGGTACGGGGTGCCGTAGGTTTTGCCGTCCACGGTGTACCAGGCGCCGTTCAACAGGCGCGGATCGATGTTCTTCCAGTTCGGGATCAGCGCGGTATTGATCGGCTGCACCCGCTTGCCGAAGATCAGGCGCAGCGAGGCGTCGCCGGAGGCGGTCACCAGATCGTAGCCGCCCTTGGCCATCAGGCTGACCATTTCATCGGAGGTGGCGGCGGTCTTCACGTTCACCGCACAGCCGGTTTGCTTCTCAAACTGGGTGACCCAGTCGTAGTTTTTGTCGGACTGGCCGCGTTCGATGTAGCCGGGCCAGGCGATGATGTCCAGCCGGCCTTCACCTTTGCCCAGCAACTGCGGCAGGTCGGCCGCCTGGGCCAAGCCGCACAGCACGGTGAGACAGAGCGCGGAGACGGTGGTGGTGACTGCGGTAGTTTTTGCCATCGTAATTACCCCTGTGTTGCTTATCGGTATGCGGCAGGGAACGGCTGCCGCCTGATTTTTCTTGATATAACCGTTAGAAGCCGGCTTTGAACTTCGCCATTACGTGCCTGACAACGCTGTAATCCTGCAGCGAATCGCTGGACAGATCCTTGCCGTAGCCGGAGCGTTTCAGGCCGCCGTGCGGCATTTCGCTCGCCAAGGTGAAATGGGTGTTGATCCAGGTGCTGCCGTACTGCAGATGAGCGGCGATGTGCAGCGCCCGATCGATATTTTGCGTCCACACCGACGAGGCCAGGCCGTATTCCGAGTCGTTGGCCCACGCGACCGCCTGCTCCAGGTGTTCGAAGCGCGTGACGCTGACCACCGGGCCAAACACCTCGCGCTGCACGATCTCGTCGCTTTGCAGGCAGCCCGCCAGCAGGGTCGGCTGATAGTAGAATCCCGGCCCGGAGTGCGCCGCGGCGCCGGTGATCAATTCGATATGCGGTTGGCTGAGCGCCCGCTCGACAAAGCTGGCGACGCGATCGCGCTGGCGGCTGCTGATCAAGGGGCCGATCTCGTTGTCCTGATCGCGCTTGCGGGCGAAACGCAGGCTGGCGACCGCTTCGCCCAGCGCGTCCACCAGTTTGGGATAGATGCCCGCCTGCGCGTAGATGCGGCAGGCGGCGGTGCAGTCCTGGCCGGCGTTGTAATAGCCGTAGGTGCGAATGCCGTTGACCACCTCGTCGAGATCGGCGTCGTCGCAGACGATCACCGGCGCTTTGCCCCCCAGCTCCAGATGAGTGCGCTTGACGCTTTTGGCCGCCGCCTGGAGAATTTTTTGCCCGGTGACGATATCGCCGGTGACCGACACCAGCCGCACCTGCGGGTGCCCCACCAGCTGGCTGCCGACCCCTTCCCCGCCGCCGTAGACGATATTCAGCACGCCCGGCGGCAGGATCTCCTGCAGCGCCGGCACCAGCGCCAAAATGGTCAGCGGCGTGTGCTCGGACGGTTTGAACACCACGGTATTGCCCGCCGCCAACGCCGGCGCAATCTTCCACGCCGCCATCATCAGCGGATAGTTCCAGGGGGCGATCGAGGCCACCACGCCGATCGGATCGCGGCGGATCATCGAGGTGTGGCCCGGCACATACTCACCGGCCAGTTGCCCTTGCTGCGTACGCACCGCGCCGGCGAAGAAGCGGAACACGTCGACCGCCGCCGGCAGATCGTCATTGAGCGCCTGATGCAGCGGTTTGCCGCAGTTGAGGGCTTCCAGCTGCGCCAGCTGCGGCGCCTGCCGCTCGATGGCGTCGGCGATGCGCAGCAACAGCGTGGCACGCTGGGCCGGCGTAGTGCGCGACCAATGGCCAAACGCCTGCTGCGCGGCTTTCACCGCGCTGCCGACCTGCGCCGAAGAGGCTTCGGTAAGGGCGATCAGCGTCTCGCCGTTGGCCGGATTGACGATGCACTCCTGCTGGCCTTCGCCGTCGATAAGCTGACCGTTAATGAACTGCTGACAGGACAAACCTGAGAGAACCTGCACATCCGCCATCGCCTGACGCCCCTAAGTGACAAAAACGTTAACTAAATGTGAATAAGTTAGTTTTAATCAGCCTAAGCGAGCCTCTGGCGGGCAACAAATTCTAAATACTGAACGACGCGTTCGATTAAATCGAATGCTTAAGCCCGGCGGCGTGTTTGCTGCCGTTCTCGCGCGCGATGGTGAGGAACGGCGTCACCAGCTCCGGCCGCGCGCTGCCGCGCCGCCATGCCAACCCGATGTCCAGCGGCTCCAGCAAATCGTCCAGCTTGCGCGCCTCGATCATGTTGCCCTCCAGCGACCAGGCGCGGTACGCCATGTCCGGTTGGATGGAGACGCCCATCCCCGCCGCCACCAGGCTGCGCACCGCCTCGGTCGAGGCGGTCTTCATGGCGATCTCCGGCTTCAGCCCGGCGCGCGCCCAGATGCGCCGCGCGTGCACGTCCATTTCATCGGCGTTGAGCTGGATCAGCGGCTGTTTGGCCACGTCCGCCAGGCTGATGCTCTCGTGCTCCAGCAGCGGGTGCAGCGGCGGCAGCCACAGACGATACGGCGAGTGCATCAGCACCTCGGTCTGCAACGCGTCGCGGTCTTCGATATTCGACAAGATCAGCACGCCGATATCGATCTCGCCGCTGACCAGCAGATGCTCGATGTACGGACGTTCGTCTTCAACCACCTGCACGGTGACGTTGGGATAAGCCGATTTAAAGCGCGTGAGCAACTCCACCAGGAAGTAACCGGCCACCAGGCTGGTGACGCCGATGGTCAGCTTGCCGGTCAGGCTTTCGGTGCCGATCTGCAGGCTGCGCTTGGCGTTGTCCACCGTCGCCAGGATCAGATACGACTGGCGCAAAAATTGGTGCCCCTGATGGGTCAGCGTCATGCCCTTGGCGTGGCGATCGAACAGCCGCACGCCGATCTCGGTTTCCAGCTGCTGGATCGCCAGCGTCAGTGAAGACTGGGAAACAAACACCGCCTGGGCGCCGGCGGAGATCGACCCGGTTTCCGCCACGGCGATGAAGTGGCGGATTTGGCGTAATGTCATCATCCCCATCGCCTTTCAAGCCGCTGCGTTGTTGTCTGCGTTCGCTTACCCCAGTCACTTACTTGAGTAAGCTCCTGGGGATGCACGCCCTTGCCGCCTAGCCGCAACTTGAAATTCATTGGGGATCACCTTAATCAAAATAGTTACGTTGATTGTAGATCTCGCGAGAGAAGCGATCGGGAAAAGTATCAAAAACGCGATAGCGTTCGCTTTTTTAGAATGCCGACAGGCAAAAATGGGGGGAACAATGAGGCGAAGAAGTGCGATGTGCGGGGGACTGAAATGACAAGGGCGCAGCACGCTGCGCCCTGATGGCCGATGATCCTGCGGAGGCTCAGATCGCTTCTTCGTCCTGCTCGCCGGTACGGATGCGCACCACGCGCGCCACGTCGAAGACGAAGATTTTGCCGTCGCCGATCTTGCCGGTCTGCGCCGTCTGCATGATGGTTTCCACGCAGGTGTCGACGATGTCGTCGGCAACCACAATCTCGATCTTCACCTTAGGCAGAAAGTCGACCATGTATTCGGCGCCGCGGTACAGCTCGGTGTGGCCCTTCTGGCGGCCGAAGCCTTTCACTTCGGTGACCGTCATGCCGGTGATGCCCACTTCGGCCAGCGCTTCGCGGACGTCATCCAGTTTGAACGGCTTGATAATCGCGTCGATCTTTTTCATCTTCTTTCCTTTTACCAATTTTTGCGGCCAAAACCGGATGTGATGGGGTAGCGGCGGTCTTTGCCGAAGTTACGGGCGGTGATGCGCGGCCCGACGGCGGCCTGACGCCGCTTGTATTCGTTGATGTCCACCAGGCGGATCACCTTACGCACGATCGCTTCGTCGAACCCTTCGGCCACCAGATCGGCGACCGACTTGTCGCGCTCAACGTAGCCTTCCAGGATCGCATCCAGGATATCGTACGGCGGCAGGCTGTCCTGATCGACCTGATCCGGCGCCAGCTCGGCGGACGGCGGACGATCGATCACCCGCTGCGGGATCACGTAGGAGACGGTGTTACGGTATTCGGACAGCTTGAACACCAGCGTTTTCGGCACGTCTTTCAACACGTCGAAACCGCCGGCCATATCGCCGTACAGCGTGGCGTAACCGACCGCCATTTCGCTCTTGTTGCCGGTGGTCAGCACGATGCTGCGGCGTTTGTTGGACAGCGCCATCAGCACCACCCCGCGGCAACGCGCCTGCAGGTTTTCTTCGGTGGTGTCGCGCTCGGTGCCGGCGAACATCGGCGACAGCTGGCCCATAAAGGCGTCGAACATCGGTTCGATGGAGACGATATCGAACTCCACGCCGAGGATTTCCGCCTCTTCCTTGGCGTCGGCGATGCTGATATCCGCGGTGTAGCGGAATGGCATCATCAGCGCCTGCACCTTGTCTTTGCCCAACGCATCCACGGCGATCGCCAGCGTCAGCGCCGAGTCGATGCCGCCGGACAGCCCCAGCACCGCGCCTTTAAAGCCGTTTTTGGTCACGTAGTCGCGCACCGCCAGCACCAGCGCCTGATACACCTGCGCCAGCTGCGGCAGTTCGGCGGCCGGATCGGCCATCGGCACCACATCCAGCTCGTTGAATTCCAGGCGGGTCACCTGCTCGTCGAAAGCCGCCAGACGGTGTGTCATGGTGCCGGCGGCGTCGAAGACCTTGGAGCAGCCGTCGAAGATCAGCTCATCCTGGCCGCCGACCTGGTTGAGGTACACCAGCGGCAGCTGGGTGCGCTGGCAGTGGCCGGCCATCAGCGTTTTGCGGATATACGGTTTTTCGCGGTTATACGGCGAGGCGTTGATCGACAGGATAATCTCCGCGCCGGCCGCCTTGGCGGCGTCGATCGGCTCAGGGAACCACAGATCTTCGCAAATCAGCAGCCCCAGACGGTAGCCTTTCAGCGCCACCACGCAGGTGTCGTTGCCGGCGTGGAAATAGCGCTTCTCATCGAACACGCCGTAGTTCGGCAGCTGCTGCTTGAAGTAGCGGGTCAGCAGGCGGCCTTCGGCGAACAGCGACAGCGCGTTATACAGCTTGTCGCCTTCGCGCCACGGGTGGCCGACCAGGATCGCCGTCTCGGCGGAAGCCTGCTGCAGGCGCAGCAGCTGCGCATCACAGCGCTCATAGAAATCATTGCGATACAGCAGATCTTCCGGCGGGTAGCCGGACAGCGCCAGTTCGCTGAACATGACCAGATCGGCTCCCGCCTTCTGCTGCTCCTGCACGATTTGCAACATGCGTTCGGTGTTGCCTTCAATGTCGCCGACCAGCAGGTTCAGCTGGGCCAGGGCGATGGAAAGTGATCTGCTCATTTGTGTACGATCCCGCTTAATACGTTCCATGGTGCTCTACGCCGGGGCGCGCCGCGGCAAAGAGAACGGAGTGTAAATCATTCCGCCGGATTTGTTGAGAACCTGCGTGGCAGGCGCCGGCGGGAAACTGTCATTCTTTAAAATCGTTGGCGTCCAGCTCGTGGCGCGACAGCAATTTGTAAAACTCGGTGCGGTTGCGGCCCGCCATGCGCGCGGCCTGGGTCACGTTGCCCTTGGTGATCTGCAGCAGCTTGCGCAGGTAATGCAACTCGAACTGGTTGCGCGCTTCGGCGAAAGTCGGCAGTGCGGTGTTTTCCCCTTCCAGCGCCTGCTCCACCAACGCTTCGCTAATCACCGGCGCCGAGGTCAGCGCCACGCACTGCTCGATGACGTTGACCAGCTGACGCACGTTGCCCGGCCAACTGGCGGTCATCAGCCGCTTCATGGCGTCGGTCGAGAAGCTGCGCACGAACGGCTTGTGCCGCTGCGCCGCTTCGCGCAACAGGTGATTGGCCAGCAGCGGGATATCTTCGGCGCGCTCGTTGAGCGCCGGGATCTTCAGGTTCACCACGTTGAGGCGGTAGTAGAGATCCTCGCGAAACTCGTTCTTCGCCATCGCCTTTTGCAGATCGCGGTGGGTGGCGGAGATGATGCGCACGTCAATGTCCAGATCGCGATTGCTGCCGAGCGGCCGCACCTTGCGTTCCTGCAGCACGCGCAGCAGCTTCACCTGCAGCGACAGCGGCATATCGCCGATCTCGTCGAGGAACAGCGTGCCGCCCGCCGCCGCCTGGAACAGCCCTTCGCGGCTGCTGACCGCGCCGGTGAAGGCGCCCTTGGCGTGGCCGAACAGTTCGGACTCCAGCAGTTGCTCCGGCAGCGCGCCGCAGTTGATGGCGATGAACGCCTTACTGGCGCGCGGGCTGGCCGCGTGGATCGCCTGCGCCACCACCTCTTTACCGGTGCCGCTCTGGCCGTTGATCAACACGCTGACGTCTGACTGGGCCACCATTTTCACCTGCTCCAGCAGGCGCAGCATCAACGGACTGCGGGTAACGATGTCTTCCCGCCAGGCATCGTCGCCGGCCGGGCTGGCCGACAGCGCGAGCGCCTCGTCGATGGCCTTGTACAGCGCATCGCGATCCACCGGTTTGGTGAGAAAGCTGAACACCCCCTGCTGGGTGGCGGCCACCGCATCGGGAATCGAACCATGCGCGGTGAGAATGATCACCGGCATGCCCGGCTGATGTTTTTGGATCTCGGCGAACAGCGCCATGCCGTCCATCTCATCCATGCGCAGATCGCTGATCACCAGATCGATCTGTTCGCGCGCCAGCAGGCGCAGCGCTTCCTGGCCGCTTTCGGCGGTGGTGACGTGAAAACCTTCGCTGGTCAGGCGCATGCCCAGCAGCTTCAGCAGGCTGGGATCGTCGTCAACCAATAACAGGTTGGCCGGTTTGCGTGCGGTCATTGCGCGTGGGACTCCTTATTGGCGGGGTGCGGCGTATAGGTGTCTTCCGGTTCAACCGGCAGCGCAGTGCCCTTTTCCGGCTCGTCCTGCGGCTCAGCCCCTTTGGCGGCCGCGCCGTTTTTACCGGCGGCGTCGCCCTTTTGCGAGCTCGCGCCGCTGTCCGGTATTTCCCCTTGCAACTGCTTGCGCGATGAGAGCTGGCGCTCGATGTCGGTCAGGTTTTCCAGCTTGCGCGAGGTGTCCTGCAGCTGCGATTGCAAGCGCGCCTGGCTCTGGCGCAGCGAATCGATCTGGCTGTCGCTGCTCTCCTGCAGATGCTGATAACGCGCTTTCTCATCGAACAGCGTGATCTGCAGCATCTGCTGCTGGCGCCACAGCTGCGTCAGTGGACGCAGCGAGCCTGGGAACTCCATCCGGTAACTGTTGATCCTGTCGATCATCTGGCGGCGTTCGCCGGAGGTCGGCTGTGCGCTCCCCAGCAGGATGCTCTGTTTGAAAACGCCGGACCAGCTGTCGCCAGGCACCGTTTTCGCCAGCGCGCGCGCCTGGGTTGAGCCGATGCGATCGGCGCAGTCCATCGCGCGCAGCCAGTAGAGCGCGTTATCCAGCGCGTCCTTGTCGTCCAACTGCCACAGGGTATCGCAAGCCGCGGTGCGGTAATCGATCACCTTGGTATCCGGGATCGCCTCTTGCTGCTGAGCGCTCAGGCCGCCGCTGACGGCGCGATCGACGCAGCCCGCCAGCAACAGCGGCATAAAGAAAACGGCGCCCAACCAGCTGATCGGGCGTTTGCCGAGCGGCGCTCTGTGCGTGGCACGCGGTGAACGTTCGGTCTGTGAAAGACGAAGGCGCTTAGACCATGTGTACATTATTTATTCATTCTCGGCGGTTAACGGCAGTTCAATGCGGAAGCAGACGTCTGCACCGGCGACCGTCGCCAGTTGCAGCTCACCGCGCATGCGACGGATACAGTCCTGAGCGATGCTCAACCCCAGTCCGCTTCCTTTTACCGCCCCTTTTCGCTGGTGACTACCCTGGAAAAAAGGCTCGAAAATCATGGCTCTTTCAGCCTCGGGGATCGGCGTGCCGGTATTGGCGACGTCGATTTGCACCCGTTGTCCAACCTGACGGCTGCGGATCCAAATGTTACCGGATTCCTTGCCGTAGTGCACCGCATTGGAGTAGAGATTATCCAGCACGCGCATTAATAGCGTAGGCTCTGCCCAGCAGATTTCCGCCTCCAGCGCGATTTCGGTGGAAATCATCTTCGCCCGCGCCGGCAAACTGTGCGCGGCGACCACCAAATCGACCATCTCGCGCAGCTCGACGTTCTCGTGTTCCGCCGGGCCATCGGCCAGTTTGCGGTTATAATCCAGCAGCTGTTCAATCAGCTGCTGCAGGTGGCGACTGCTGTTGTCGAGGATCGCCACCACCTCTTTCTGATCGGAAGTCAGCGGCCCCGCCACCTCGTCGGCCAGCAGCTCGGTGCCTTCGCGCATGCTGGCCAGCGGCGTTTTCAACTCGTGCGAGATATGGCGCAAAAATTCGTGGCGCTGCGATTCCAGCCACGCCAACCGCTCGCTCAGCCAAATGATGCGCTGCGCCAGCGAACGCAGCTCGCGCGGCCCTTTGAACGATGCGGTGCTGCCCAGCGCACGCCCCTCCCCCAGGCGGTTGATCATCCGTTCCACGGCCTTGACCGGCCCGATGATCATGCGGGTAAACAGCACCACCAGCAGCACGCTGACCAGGAACAACAGCAGCGCCTGCCAGCCGAAGAACTGGCCGCGCTCGGCGATGGCTTGCTGCAGCTGCTGGCCGCGCGAGAACACCACCGCACGCGTGGCCTGCACCATTTCGGCGTTGGAACGGGAGAACGATTCGAGCAAGGCCGAAGCCTCTTGGTCCGGCCCGCTGTTATGGCATTTGATCGCCGCCAGCTGGGTCAGCAACTGACGCAGCGTTTGGTAGTAGCGCTCGTCCGGCAGAATCGGCGCATGGGCGTCCAGCATCTGCGAATACTGTTTGCGCTGGTTCTGGTACAGCTTCTGCAGCGTAGGATCGACCAGCACGCAGTACTGACGATAGCTGCGCTCCATCTCCAGCGCCACGCTGGTCATCGCCTCGCTGCGCCGCGCGTCCACCAGCGTGGTGCGGTTAATGTCCGCCGCCTGCGCGCTGAGGTGATCCAGGCTCTGGTAGGCTTGATAGGCCAGCACCAACAGCGGCAGCAGCACCAACAGGAAGGCCAGCAGCACCAATTGCCGCAGCGAACGGGGGAATAAACGCCATTTTTTCAACGAAATCATCTCATTCTCTCAGCTCTGTCACGATGCTAACTGACTCGCCGGAAAGAGAAAAGCCCGGCAGGGGAGAATCCTGAACGCACAAGGAAAAAGCGGCAGAATCGGCGAACCGCGCCCATAGGCCTGGCCTGCCGACGGCATGCGGCCCCGGTAACATCAACCGGTGCGAAAACGAGCGTGTGGGGATAGCGTCTGCGTTCGAGGACATAGGCAACGAAAGGGGCATAAGCGCAGCGTTGAGAATTGACATCGGGGCAAGAAACTTGCCCCAACGCAAGGAAAGTGTGGATGCCCTTAAACCTCGTCCCCAGGGTGATGTAGCACAGCGGCTGGCATCGAACAGGACGAATAGCATCCGTAAGTATCCAGGATTGATGAACCCTTCATCACAGTTGGATACAGGCGGTGCCTCACTCCACGTGTCGCCCGATGCTTGATAAAGCCGCTTGCACGGTCTGTTATCGGTTTGGTTGGACGATAGGCACCATTTCTTTGGCATCATTCGGAGGCTTATGAGGCGATTTGCCGTCTAATTACGGCGCCGTCATAAAAAGGTGAATGAGCAGCCGCCGAGAATAATGCACGTAGCGTGCCAATTTTGCAATAAAAATCATAACACATTGATTTTGTTTGAAAATAAAACAAAACAAGCAAATTCCCTCGTCCATTACGCGGTGATGAATGATGAAAAAAACGCCGTGCTGTCGCCAAATGCAGACAACTAAAGTCAAACCTGATTACCGACAATAAAATCAAACAGTTAAATGTCTCCATTTAGCGACACGAAAAATAGCGCCTGTCGCAAAATGCAGACACTGCCGCCAGACGGCGAACGCCGGCCATAAAAAAGGGCGCAATTGCTTGCGCCCTCTGTACGGTGGTGGCCGTTTTTAACCCAGTTGCTTACGGGCGTTGCGGAACATGCGCATCCACGGGCTGTCCTCGCCCCACTCTTCCGGGTGCCAGGAGTTGCTGACGGTGCGGAACACGCGTTCCGGGTGCGGCATCATTACCGTGGCGCGCCCGTTGGCGCTGGTCACGGCGGTAATGCCGTTCGGCGAACCGTTCGGGTTAGCAGGGTAAGCCTCCGTGACCTGACCGGCGTTGTTGACGAAACGCAGCGCCACCAGGCCATGGCTTTCCAGCGCCGCCAGATGCGCCGCATCGCGCACTTCAACGTGCCCTTCACCGTGGGAAACGGCGATCGGCATGCGCGAACCGGTCATACCTTGCATGAACAGCGACGGGCTGGCCGCCACTTCCACCAGGCTGAAGCGCGCCTCGAAGCGATCCGACAGGTTACGCACGAAGCGCGGCCAGTGTTCGGCGCCCGGGATCAGCTCGCGCAGGTTGGACATCATCTGGCAACCGTTGCATACGCCCAGCGCCAGCGTCTGCGGACGGTGGAAGAACGCTTCAAACTCGTCGCGCACCCGCTCGTTGAACAGGATAGACTTCGCCCAGCCTTCGCCGGCGCCCAGAACGTCGCCGTAAGAGAAGCCGCCGCAGGCCACCAGCGTGTGGAAGTCCTGCAGATCGCGGCGCCCGGTCAGCAGATCGCTCATGTGCACGTCCACGGCGTCAAAGCCGGCGCGGTGGAACGCCGCCGCCATTTCAACGTGGGAGTTCACCCCCTGCTCGCGCAGCACCGCCACTTTCGGGCGAGCGCCCTTGGCGATGTACGGCGCGGCGATGTCTTCCTGCGGCGCAAAGGTCAGTTTCACGTTCAGGCCGGGATCTTGTTCATCCTGCTTGGCCTGATGTTCCTGATCGGCGCACGCCGGGTTGTCGCGCAGACGCTGCATCTGCCAGGTGGTTTCCGCCCACCAGGTGCGCAGCGTATTGCGGCTTTCGCTGTACAGCGCCTTGCCGTGTTGGTTGATGACGAAACGATCGCCGGCCTGCGCGCTGCCGATGTGATGCACGTTGTCGGTCAGCCCGTGCTGCGCGAACGCCCGCTTCACGTCGTCAAGACGTTCGGCGCTCACCTGGATCACCGCGCCCAACTCTTCGTTGAACAGCACCGCCAGCGCATCGTCGCCGAGGCCATCGAGGTTAACCTCTACGCCGCAGTGACCGGCGAAGGCCATCTCCGCCAGCGTCACCAGCAGGCCGCCGTCGGCGCGATCGTGGTAAGCCAGCAGCGCGCGATCGGCTACCAGCTGCTGCATGGCGTTGAAGAAGCCCGCCAGCTGCGCGACGTTGCGCACGTCGGCCGGTTTGTCGCCCAGTTGGCGATAAACCTGCGCCAGCGCGGTGGCGCCCAGCGCGTTATGCCCGTTGCCCAGGTCGATCAACAGCAGCGCGCTGTCGCCCTTATCGGTGCGCAATTGCGGCGTCACGGTATGGCGCACGTCTTCCACACGGGCGAAGGCGGTGATGACCAGCGACAGCGGCGAGGTCATTTCACGTTGCTCATTGCCTTCCTGCCAGCGGGTTTTCATCGACATGGAGTCTTTACCCACCGGAATGGTGATGCCCAGCGCCGGGCACAGTTCTTCACCCACCGCTTTTACCGCCTCGTACAGGCCGGCGTCTTCACCCGGGTGGCCTGCGGCGGCCATCCAGTTGGCGGACAGCTTCACGCGCTTCAGGCTGCCAATTTCCGTGGCGGCCAGGTTGGTCAGCGCTTCCCCGACCGCCAGGCGGCCGGAAGCGGCGAAGTCCAGCAGCGCCACCGGCGCGCGTTCGCCGAGCGACATCGCCTCGCCGTAATAACTGTCCAGGCTGGCGGTGGTGACCGCGCAGTCGGCCACCGGGATCTGCCACGGGCCGACCATTTGGTCGCGCGCCACCATGCCGGTGACGGTGCGGTCGCCGATGGTGATCAGGAAGGTTTTCTCCGCGACGGCCGGCAGATGCAGCACGCGCTTCACCGCGTCAGCCAGCGTGATGTTCTCACGCTGCACCGCCTGGCCCTGCGCCTGCAGACGGGTCACGTCGCGGGTCATCTTCGGCGTTTTGCCGAGCAGCACGTCCAGCGGCATGTCGATCGGTTGGTTGTCGAAGTGGCGGTCGTTCAGCGTCAGGTGCTGTTCTTCGGTCGCTTCGCCGATCACCGCGTAAGGCGCGCGCTCGCGGCGGCAGATCTCATCGAACTGCGCCATCTGCGCCGGGGCGATCGCCATCACGTAACGTTCCTGCGATTCGTTGCACCACACTTCCAGCGGGCTCATGCCCGGCTCGTCGTTGAGGATGTCGCGCAGCTCGAAGCGGCCGCCGCGGCCGCCGTCGCTCACCAGTTCCGGCATGGCGTTGGACAGGCCGCCGGCGCCGACGTCATGGATAAACAGGATCGGGTTCTGGTCACCCAACTGCCAGCAGCGGTCGATCACTTCCTGACAGCGGCGTTCCATTTCCGGGTTGTCGCGCTGCACCGACGCGAAGTCCAGATCGGCATCGGACTGGCCTGACGCCATCGATGACGCCGCGCCGCCGCCCAGGCCGATATTCATCGCCGGGCCGCCCAGCACCACCAGCTTGGCGCCGACGGTGATTTCCCCTTTCTGGACGTGATCGGCGCGGATGTTGCCGATGCCGCCCGCCAGCATGATCGGTTTGTGGTAGCCGCGCAGCTCGACGCCGTTATGGCTGTTGACGCGCTCTTCATAGGTGCGGAAGTAGCCCAGCAGCGCCGGACGGCCGAATTCGTTGTTGAACGCCGCGCCGCCCAGCGGGCCTTCGGTCATGATATCCAGCGCGGTGACGATGCGTTCCGGTTTGCCGAAGTCCTGCTCCCACGGCTGTTCAAAGCCGGGAATGCGCAGGTTGGACACCGAGAAGCCCACCAGGCCGGCCTTCGGCTTGGCGCCGCGGCCGGTGGCGCCCTCGTCGCGGATCTCGCCGCCGGAGCCGGTCGCGGCGCCCGGCCACGGCGAGATCGCCGTCGGGTGGTTGTGAGTTTCCACCTTCATCAGGATGTGCGCGTCTTCCTGATGGTAATCGTACGTGCCGTTGTCCGGCGCGGCGAAGAAGCGGCCGACCTGCGAGCCTTCCATCACGGCGGCGTTGTCTTTATACGCCGACAGCACGTAGTCCGGCGTCTGCTCATAGGTGTTCTTGATCATTTTGAACAGCGATTTAGGCTGCTGTTCGCCGTCGATGATCCAGTCGGCGTTGAAAATCTTGTGGCGGCAATGCTCGGAGTTGGCCTGCGCGAACATATAGAGTTCGATATCCGTCGGGTTGCGCCCCAAACCGGTAAAGGCATTCAGCAGGTAGTCGATCTCGTCCTGCGCCAGCGCCAGGCCGAGCCGGACGTTGGCCTGCTCCAGCGCAGCGCGCCCTGCGCCCAGCACGTCGACCGACTGATACGGCGCCGGCTGATGGTGCGCGAACAGCTGTTCGGCCTGTTGCAGCTCGCTGAAGACGGTTTCCATCATGCGATCGTGCAACAGCGCGGCGAGTTGGCGCCATTGGGTTTCCGTCAGCTCGGGCGCCTTGACGTAGAACGCCAGGCCGCGCTCCAACCGCAGCACCTGCTGCAAACCGCAGTTGTGGGCGATGTCGGTGGCTTTGGAAGACCAGGGAGAAATGGTGCCCGGGCGCGGCGTAACCAGCAGCAGCCGGCCTTCGGGAGCGTGTTCGGCGAGAGAAGGACCGTACTTGAGCAGACGCTGAAGCTTGGCGTGTTCTTCGGCACTTAGCGGTGCGCTGACATCGGCAAAGTGGACGTACTCGGCGTAGATATCACTGACGGGCAGGTGAGCGTCCTGGCAGCGGGACAGCAGTTTGGTAATGCGAAAAGCCGATAAAGCGGGCGAACCACGCAGAATTTCCATAATCAAAGTTCTCTCGTCTTCGAAGCGACGGATAAGACGCTTCATTGGGCGCAACAGGGGAAAACGCGCGTCATTATAGAGAATCCTCGCCGCCGACGAAACCGTTTGCGTAGGGATTATTGATAAAAGCATGCCGCACCGTCGAATTGTCATAACGTGTCAATAAAGTTGCACACTGGCGTTTTGTTGCGCAAAATGCCCCCCGCACTGGTGATTTAACCATGAGAAAAGTCGCGGTTGTCGTCGCCGGTGTACCTGTGCCACCACTGGATAACTATTTGAAACGTCTTAAAATAAACTACATCCTCATCGGCGTTGTCACCCTGCTTCTGGCTCTCGCGCTGTGGCCCAATATCACCTGGCGCAGCGGCCAGGGCGGGCAACTCCAGGAGATCATTTCCCGCGGCGAGTTGCGCATCAGCACGCTGAATTCACCGCTGACCTATTTCAACACCAAGCAAGGGCCGGGTGGGCTCGACTACGAACTGGCCAAGCGCTTCGCCAACTACCTCGGGGTGAAGCTGGTGGTGATCCCCCATCAGAACATCAATGACCTGTTCGACGATCTGGACGACGACGACGCCGACCTGCTGGCGGCGGGCCTTATCTACAACCAGGAACGCCTCAGCCGTGCGCGCACCGGCCCGGCCTACTATTCTGTTTCCCAACAGCTGGTGTACCGGCTGGGAACCCCGCGGCCGAAAAGCTTCGCCGACATCAAAGGCAAGCTGGCGGTCGCCTCCGGTTCCGCGCACGTCAGCACGCTAAAACAGCTCAAGCAGGATAAATACCCGGATCTCGCCTGGGAGTCCTCCAGCGATCTCACCTCCAAAGAGCTGCTGGAACGGGTGGCCGACGGCAAGCTGGACTACACCCTCGGCGATTCGGTGACCATCGCGCTGCTGCAGCGCATCCATCCGCAGCTGGCGGTGGCGTTCGACGTCACCGACGAAGAGCCGGTCACCTGGTATCTGAAACGCGACGGCGACGACAGTCTGTACGCGGCGATGCTGGATTTCTACAGCCAGATGGTGGACGACGGCACCCTGGCGCGGCTGGAAGAGAAGTACCTCGGCCACGTCGGCAGTTTCGACTATGTGGACACCAAAACCTTCCTGTCGGCCATCGACTCGGTGCTGCCCAACTTCCGCCCGCTGTTCGAGAAGCACGCCAACGAGATCGACTGGAAGCTGCTGGCGGCCATCGCCTATCAGGAATCGCACTGGAATCCGCAGGCCACCTCCCCCACCGGCGTGCGCGGCCTGATGATGCTGACCCGCGCCACCGCCGACGGCCTGGGGGTCAACGACCGCCTCGATCCGGAAGAGAGCATTCAGGGCGGCGCGCTCTACCTGCAGCGGCTGATGGCCAAGGTGCCGGACAGCGTGCCGGAAGACGAGCGTATCTGGTTCTCGCTGGCGGCCTACAACATGGGCTGGGGCCACATGCTGGACGCGCGCAAGCTGACCAAGACGCAAAAAGGCAACCCGGACAGCTGGGTCGACGTCAAACAACGCCTGCCGATGCTCAGCCAAAAGCGCTACTACCCGCAGTTGACCTACGGCTATGCGCGCGGGCGTGAAGCCTACAACTATGTAGAAAATATCCGCCGCTATCAGGTCAGCCTGGTGGGCTATCTGCAGGAAAAAGAGAGAAAGGCGGCGCAAGCGGCCGCCGAGCAGGAGGCGTTGGGGCAAGGCTATCCGACGGTGATGCCGGAACTGGCGCTCAACTACTGATTATTCCGGCTTATCCGCCGCCCGCTGCGCCAGCCTGAGCGCTTTTTTTTGTTCGCGGCGCAGGCGGAAGAAATTGCTCAGGGTGGCGGCGCATTCGTCCGCCAACACGCCCGAGACGATCTCCACCTGATGGTTCATGCCCGGATGGCGAAGAATGTCCACCAGCGAACCGGCCGCGCCGGTTTTCTCGTCGGCGGCGCCATACACCAACCGGCGGATACGGCTGTGCACCATCGCGCCGGCGCACATCACGCAGGGCTCCAGCGTGACGTACAGCGTGGCGTTCAACAAGCGGTAGTTTTGCAGCACCGCGCCGCCCTGGCGCAGCGCCATGATCTCGGCGTGCGCGGTAGGATCGTGTCGGCCGATCGGGCGGTTCCAGCCCTCGCCGATGACCTGATTGTCCAGCACCAGCAGCGCACCCACCGGCACCTCGCCCTCTTCCTGCGCGCGCAGGGCCAGCTGCAATGCCTGACGCATCCAGTACTCATCGTTATATTCAGTCATCGCATAATTCCTCGTGCGCTTTTGCGGCGGGCATTATACACACTAGCCTCCCTTTGTCGTAGCCGCCCGCCAATGGCTATACTGGCCGAATCAGCATGTGATTCAGGGACAAGAAGCATGAAACTCAGTAAAAAGAACGCCGTCGTGGTGCGCAAGGCGCTGGACGGCTGGGTTGGGGAAGGCGCCATGACGCCCGAACAACGGCAGCAGTTGCTGCTGCATGTGGACGTACAACCTTTCGACTGGCGGCGGCTGGCGCGCTATGCGTTTCTCGCCGCGCTGGCCTCGCTGCTGATCGCCGTCACCAGCCTGTTCGCCGACAGCGCACTGCTTGCATGGCTGAGCGAACTGTTCCGCTTCGACGCGCCGGTACGCATGGCGATCGCCGGGGTGTTGGCGGCGCTGGCCTACGTCTGGGCGCTGCGCCGCCGCCAACGGCACCCGGAAAAACGCTACGGCAACGAGGCGGCATTGTTTGTCGCCGTGTTGCTTACCGCCTGCGCCTTATGGCAGTTGGGGGTCTGGCTGGATAACGGCAGCGGCCGGGTTTCCGTACTGCTGCTGGTCGCCGCGCTGCTGTACGGCGCGATCGGCTGGTTCAGCCGCTCCGGGCTGGTGTGGTGGTTCGCCCTGCTGTCGCTCGGCAATGCCTTCGGCGCAGAGACCGGCTACCTGTCCGGCTGGGGCGCCTACTGGCTCGGCATGAGCTACCCGATTCGCTTTATCGCCTTCGGCGCGGTGCTGATCGCCGCCGCATTGCTGCTGCGGCCGCTATTGGCGCAGCGCGGCCTGCAGCGGGTGTCGCTGGCGATGGGCCTGCTGTACCTGTTCATCGCGCTGTGGCTGCTGTCCATCTTCGGCAACTACGGCGATCTCGACAGCTGGTACCGCGCGCGCCAGATTGAGCTGTTCCACTGGAGCCTGCTGTTCGGGCTGGCCGCCTTCGCCGCCATCTGGCTGGGGTTGAAGCATGACGACGCCATGCTGCGCGGTTTCGGGCTGACCTTCCTCGGCATCAACCTGTACACCCGCCTGTTCGAGTTCTTCTGGGACAGCATGCCGAAGACGATTTTCTTCGCGCTGCTCGGCCTGAGCCTGTGGGCGCTGGGGCATTATGCGGAGAAGATTTGGCAGCTCGGACGCAAACCGCACGACGTAACCGACGACTGATCGCGGCAGCGGTAACAGCAAAGGGCGGAATTCTCCGCCCTTTGTTTATTCCAGCTGCTGCAGCTCGCCCTGCTTGCTTACCCGCCAACGGTGCTCGCAAAAAAACAGCAGCGGATTGTCCTGCTTGCTGTCGCTGTAACCGCTGTAAAGCTTCAGCGGCGCGCCGAGCCGCTGTTCCAACTGCACCACTTTTTGTACGCCCAGACAGCGCAAGGTCAGCACCCAACCGCCGCAGCGTCGCGTGATGCGGCTGCCGATCAACCGCACCCGCGGCAGAAACGCCGAATCCCGATACACCTGCGCCACCAGTTGCTCCGGCGAGCCGGTAATCAGCCACACCTCGGCATCGTGTTCATCCAAATACTGCCGCAGCCGCATTTGCACCACCGGAAACGCGGTCACCTTCTGGCGGAAAGCCTCGATAAACTGCCGCTCCAGCGCCTTCAGCGTCGCTTCGGAGCGCCCGAAAGTGATCGCCCACAGCAGCAGGCTCATCGGCCAACGCGCGGCGCGCCCCAGCAGCAGCAGCGCCAACCCGATCGGCGGCAGCAGCGGTATCACCAGCAACAGGTTCAGCGGTAAGCGGCGCAGCAGAAAGCGCAAGAAACTGCCGAACATATCCTCCTGATGCAGGGTGCCGTCCAGATCAAAAAAGACCACGCGGCGCCCCTCTGCGGCCGGTTGTTGCTGCTTGTCGCTCAAACGCTACTCCTCGGGATCGTTGAACCCCATCATCCAGGTGAAGAGAAAACCGGCGATAATCGTAATCAACATCCCCGCCAGATACAGCATCACCTTACCTGAGACGATGGTCAACGCCAAAGGCAGCCCCGAAATGCCGAAGGTGATGACCGTCGCCACCTTCCAGTAGCTGATTAACGCGCCGCCGACCGCGCCGCCGAGGCAGGCGCCGATAAACGGCCGGCCCAGCGGCAGCGTCACCCCGAAGATCAGCGGCTCGCCGATGCCGAGAATGCCGACCGGCAATGCCCCTTTGATCACCTGCTTCAGCCGCGCGTTGCGGGTTTTCAACAGCACCGCCAGCGCCGCCCCCACCTGCCCGACGCCGGCCATCGCCAGGATCGGCAACAGCGGGTTGGAACCGTGCGCCTGCACCAGCTCGACGTGGATCGGCACCAGCCCCTGATGCAGGCCGGAGAGCACCAGCGGCAGGAACAGCCCCGAGAGCAGCGCCCCCACCAGCAGCCCGCCCTTGTCGATCGCCAGATTGGCGCCGTGGGCGATGGCATCGGAAATATAACCCCCGATCGGCTGCAGGATCAGGATCGCCAATGAGGCGGTGACCAGCGTGGTCAGCAGCGGGTTAAGGATCAGTTCGACCGACTCCGGCAACAGCGTGCGCAGGCGTTTCTCCACCCAGCACATCAACGCCACCACCAGCAGTACGGCGATCACCCCGCCGCGCCCCGGCTGCAGCGCCTCGCCGAACAGGGTGATCTGCGCCAGCGCCGGGCTGGAGAGAATGCCGGCCATCACGCCGCCCATCGCCTGTGAGCCGCCGAACACCCGCGCGGCGTTCACCCCGACCAGAATGTTCATGATGGCGAACACCGCGCTGCCGAAGATCGCCAACAGCCCCAGCGCGTTCGGGTAGTCCAACGCCAACTGTCCGGCGATGTCGGGCCGTTTCAGCAGGTTGATGATGCCGGTGATCAGCCCCGAGGCGATAAACGCCGGGATCAGCGGAATAAAAACGTCGGCCAGCTTTTTCAGCGCGCCGCTCATCGGCGCCGCGTATTTCTGTTTGGCCTGCGCCTTGATGCGGGCGGCGTCACCAACGGCGGGCTGCGCGCTGCCGCTCAGCAAAGCGCGCATGGCGTCCACCACCTTGGCGGCGGCGCCCGGGCCGACGATAAACTGATGCTGCTCACCCTGTTTGATATAGCCCTTCACGCCGGGCAACTGCTTGAGAGCGGCCAGATCCAGACGCTGCTCGTCGCTGACTTCGACGCGCACCCGCGTCATGCAGTTCTCCAGTTTGAGGATATTGCCCTC
The DNA here is from genome assembly GCF_900215445.1 of Serratia sp. JKS296. Classification (NCBI taxonomy): domain Bacteria; kingdom Pseudomonadati; phylum Pseudomonadota; class Gammaproteobacteria; order Enterobacterales; family Yersiniaceae; genus Serratia; species Serratia sp. JKS296. Next base: position 1,107,834 of record NZ_OCMX01000001.1, on the reverse strand, counting down.
GCCCCCCACGCCCGCCAGGATCTGTGTCGCCAATGCCGTTGTCTTGTCCATCGCCGCCCCCACCGTGAATTAACGCGCCAGCGCCGCGCGCAGGTAGCCGTCGTGCCGCTGCAGCCGCTGCTGCGCCTCTTCGGCGCTGACGCCGGCCAAAAGCATCAGGATCGCCGGTTTGACCTCAAAGCCGGTCTGCGCCAGCGCCGCTTCCGCCTGAGCGCGTTCGGCGCCGGTGGCCTCCACCACGATGCGGCAGGCGCGATCCACCAGTTTGACGTTGGTGGCCTTCACGTCCACCATCAGGTTCTGGTAGACCTTGCCCAGTTTGACCATCGCGCCGGTCGACAGCATGTTGAGCACCAGTTTCTGCGCAGTGCCGGATTTCAGGCGCGTCGAACCGGTCAGCGCCTCCGGCCCCACCACCGGCGAAATCGCCACCTGCGCTTCGTGCGCAATCGGCGAATCCGGGTTGCAGGAGATGGCCGCTGTCGGGCAGCCCAGTCCGCGCGCATAGCGCAGTGCGCCGATCACGTAGGGCGTGCGCCCCGAGGCCGCCAACCCCACCACCATATCGACGGCGGTCAGGTTCAGCGCCCGGAGATCGGCCTCGCCCAGGGCTGCGTCATCTTCCGCCCCCTCCACCGCTTTGAGCAGCGCACCCGGCCCGCCGGCGATTAGCCCCACCACCACACCGTGCGGCACACCGAAGGTCGGCGGGCACTCGGAGGCATCCAATACGCCCAGGCGCCCGCTGGTGCCAGCGCCCAAATAAATCAGCCGCCCGCCGGCCTTCAGCGCCACCGCGGCCAAATCGACCGCCTGCGCGATCGCCGGCAGCACCTTTTCAATCGCCTCCGGCACCTTGCGATCTTCCTGGTTAAAGCAGCGGACCATGTCCAGCGTCGACATTTCATCCAGCCCCATGGTGGCCGGGTTGCGGGTTTCCGATACCAGTGCGCCTAAGTTCATCTGTTCACCTTTGAATTTTTAATTCACAAAAATTAATCAATATTTGAATATTTTATTCAACAAAGCGAGCGCTATTTGCTATTTTAACGGTGAGCTCACAAAAATTTTCACCGCGCGTTTTCGCCCTCTGCATGGCAAAATGGCCGCTGGTTTCCAGGGAAAGAACAATGAGTACCCTTCTGCGCATTCGCCAGATGTATCCGACACTGGCGCACAACGACCGCAAGCTGGCGGACTTTCTGCTGAATAACGCCGAGCAGGCGCGCCATCTCAGCTCGCAAAAGCTGGCCCACCTGGCCGGCATCAGCCAGTCGAGCGTGGTGAAGTTCGCCCAAAAACTGGGCTATAAAGGTTTCCCGGCGCTGAAGCTGGCGCTGAGCGAGACGCTGGCTCAGCCACAGGCCGAACCGGTAGTGACCGTTCACAACCACATCCTCAGCAGCGACACGCTGAAAACCGTCGGTGAAAAGCTGCTGGCGGAAAAGCAGGCGGCGCTGCGCGCGACGCTGGACATCAACAGCGAAGAACGGCTGCATCAGGCGCTGGACATGCTGCGCCAGGCGCGCCGGGTGATGCTGATAGGCATCGGCGCCTCCGGGCTGGTGGCCAAGGATTTTTCCTTCAAGCTGCTGAAAATCGGCGTGATGGCGGTGGCCGAAGCGGACATGCACGTCCAGTTGGCGGCGGTGCAGGCGCTGGACAAGCGCGATCTGCTGCTGGCTATCTCCTTTAGCGGCGAACGGCGTGAAATCAATCTGGCGGCGGAAGAGGCGCGCCAGGCCGGCGCCAGGGTGCTGGCGCTGACCAGCTTCTCGCCCAATGGTCTGCAGCAGCGCGCGGACCACTGCCTCTATACCATCGCCGAAGAGCCCCATACCCGCAGCGCGGCCATCTCCTCCAGCACGGCCCAGTTCGCCCTCACCGACCTGTTGTTTATGGCCCTGATCCAGCACGATCTCGATCATGCCCGCGATCGCATCAAGCACAGCGAACAGTTAATGAAAAAGTTGGTTTAACCGGTATAATCGCCGCTGCGAAAATACCCCTGTTAATAATGAGAGATACGTCATGGCCCTGCTAATCACACGCAAATGCATCAACTGCGACATGTGCGAGCCGGAATGCCCGAACCAGGCAATTTCGATGGGTGATGACATTTACCAAATCGATACCGATCGCTGCACCGAGTGCGTCGGCCATTACGATACGCCGACCTGTCAGCAGGTTTGCCCTATCGACAACACCATCATCACCGATCCGCAGCATCGCGAGACTAATGAGCAGCTGTGGGACAAGTTCGTGGTGTTGCACCACGCCGATCGCATTTAATCGCCGCAGGACTGACAAGGGCGCCACAGGCGCCCTTTCTCTTTTCAGCTTTCGACGATCACCGTCGCGCAGGCATAACGCCGTTCGTCGGCCAGCGAAACGTGGATCGCGGTGACCCCCATCTCCCCCGCCAGTTCGGCGGCGCGACCGTGCAAACGAATATTCGGCTTGCCCAGCGCATCGTTGAACACTTCGAACTGGTTGAACGCCAGGCCGTTGCGAATGCCGGTGCCGAACGCCTTGGCGGCGGCCTCTTTCACCGCGAAACGTTTGGCCAGAAAGCGGATCGGCTGCTGGTGCTGCTGATACAGCGCCCACTCGGCGTCGCTCAGCACCCGGCGCGCCAGACGATCGCCGCTGCGCTCCACCACCGCTTCGATACGCGCCATCTCGACGATGTCGGTACCCAGCCCGAGCACCGCCATTACCGGCGCGCTTCCCGCATCAACACTTTCATGTCGGCAACCGCGGTCGGCAGCCCGCTCATCACCGCCTGGCCGATAATCGCATGGCCGATGTTGAGCTCGTGCATTTCCGGCAGCGCGGCGATCGGCTGCACGTTATGGTAGGTCAGGCCGTGGCCGGCGTTGACCTTCAGCCCCTTCTCGGCCGCGTAGGCGGCGGCTACCGCGATGCGGCGCAGCTCGGCCTGTACCGCCAGCTCGCCCTGCGCTTCCGCGTAGGCGCCGGTGTGGATTTCGATGTAAGGGGCGCCCACCGCCACCGCCGCGTCGATCTGGCGATGATCGGGATCGATGAACAGCGAAACCAGAATGCCCGCCTGCGCCAGGCGCTCAACCGCCACGCTCATTTTGTCCAGCTGGCCGGCGACGTCCAGGCCGCCTTCGGTGGTCACTTCCTCGCGTTTTTCCGGCACCAGGCAGCAGAAATGCGGCTGCAGCTCAATGGCGATGTCCAGCATCTCGTCGGTCACCGCCATCTCCAGGTTCATGCGCGTCTGGATGGTCTGGCGCAACAAGCGCACGTCGCGGTCGGTGATATGGCGGCGATCTTCGCGCAGATGCACGGTAATGCCGTCGGCCCCCGCCTGTTCGGCAATGAATGCCGCCTGAACCGGATCCGGGTATTGGGTTCCGCGCGCGTTACGTAACGTGGCGATGTGATCGATATTGACGCCCAGCAGCAAATCAGCCATGACAACCTCTAAATACGATTTTCAGTGCCAGCAGTTTACACGCGGGCGCAGGGCGGCAAAAGGGGAAAAGGTCAGGCGTCGTCGACCGGCGTATTCGGCTGTTTGCGCACGAATTGGCGGAACAGTTCGCGGCTCTTCAACGGCTTGCCGCCGAGGTAAGGCTTCAGCGCCATGCGGGTGAAGCGCTTGGCGGCGCGCAGCGTCTCGGCATCGGGAAACTGCCGTTCCGCCAGCGCGCGCAGTTCGCGCCCGGTGAAGCTGTAATGATCCACCACCAGGCTGGCGATAAAGCCTTTCTCTTCGCGGTAGCGGTAGGTCATGGCGTCATCCACCGGCAGGCCGCTGCCGGCGCAGTGCAGAAAATCGAGGCCGTAGCCGAGATGATGCAACAAAGCCAGCTCGAACTGGCGCAGCGCCTGTTCCGGCGAACTGTCTTCCGCCGCCAGCGCCTGCAGGCATTGCAAGTAGTCGAAGAACAGCACCGAGTAGTTGGTTTCCTGCTCCAGCACGCGCGCCAGCAGTTCGTTCACGTACAGGCCGCTGTAAAGCATCATGCCGCTGAGGGGTAAACCGAGAGAGACCGCTTCGGCGTTGCGCAGCGTTTTCACTTCGCCACGGCCGCCCCAGCGCACTAACAGGGGGGTAAAGGGTTGCAGGCAACCCTTCAGATTGGAGCGGCGGCTGCGCGCGCCTTTTGCCAGCAAGCGCACCCTCCCATGACCTTCGGTAAACAGATCCAGCATCAGACTGGTTTCACTGTACGGCCGCCCATGCAGGACGAAAGCGCGCTCCCAGCCGTCCACGGATCGTTACTTCAGATCGTCAACATAGCCCAGGCTGCGCAGCGCACGTTCGTCGTCCGCCCAACCGGATTTCACTTTCACCCACAGCTCGAGATGCACTTTGGCGTCGAACATCTGTTCCATGTCCTGGCGCGCTTCGATGCCGATAGTTTTGATCTTGGCGCCCTTGTTGCCGATGACCATTTTCTTCTGGCCTTCGCGCTCAACCAGGATCAGGCCGTGCACATCGTAGCCGCCGCGATCGTTGGCCACGAACTGTTCGATTTCTACCGTCACCGAGTACGGCAGCTCTTCGCCCAGGAAACGCATCAACTTCTCGCGGATGATCTCAGACGCCATAAAGCGCTGGGAACGATCGGTGATGTAATCTTCCGGGAAGTGGTGTTCCGCTTCCGGCAGCAGCTTGCGCACGATGCCGGCGATGGTGTCGACGTTCATCCCTTTCTCGGCGGAGATAGGCACCACGTCGAGGAAATTCATCTGCTGGCTGAGGAACGCGATATGCGGCAACAGCTTGGATTTGTCGGTAACGTTATCGACCTTGTTGATCGCCAGCAATACCGGGCAACGCAGGCTGCGCAGCTTGTTGACCACCATTTCGTCGTCGGCGGTCCAGTTGGTGCCTTCGACCACGAAGATCACCAGCTCAACGTCGCCGATTGAGCTGCTGGCCGCGCGGTTCATCAAACGGTTGATGGCGCGTTTTTCTTCGATGTGCAGCCCTGGGGTATCGACGTAGATCGCCTGATAGGCGCCATCGGTGTCGATGCCCATGATGCGGTGACGGGTCGTCTGCGGCTTACGCGACGTAATGGAAACCTTCTGCCCCAGCAGTTGGTTCAGCAACGTCGATTTGCCCACGTTCGGGCGGCCGACGATGGCGATAAACCCGCAGTGTTGTTTTACTTCGCTCATTCAAGCTCCAGCTTTTTCAGCGCTTGTTCCGCTGCCGCCTGCTCGGCTTTACGGCGGCTCGAGCCGGTGCCCACCACGGGCTCGCTCAAACCACTCACCTGGCAGTGGATGGTAAACTCCTGGTCGTGCGCTTCTCCGCGAACCTGCACCACCAAATAAGAAGGCAACGGCAGATGACGCCCCTGCAAAAATTCCTGCAAACGGGTTTTCGGGTCTTTCTGCTTATCGCCGGGGCTGATTTCGTCCAACCGGCTGCGATACCAGTCCAAAATCAGACGCTCGACGGTCTGGATGTCGCTGTCCAGGAACACGCCGCCGATCAATGCCTCCACCGTATCCGCCAGGATTGACTCGCGGCGGAACCCACCACTTTTCAATTCGCCCGGCCCAAGCCGTAGACATTCGCCCAGGTCAAACTCGCGCGCCATCTCCGCCAGCGTGTTGCCGCGCACCAGCGTGGCGCGCATGCGGCTCATGTCGCCCTCGTCTACGCGAGGAAAACGGTGATAGAGCGCATTGGCGATGACAAAGCTCAGAATCGAGTCACCCAGAAACTCAAGACGTTCATTGTGTTTACTGCTGGCGCTGCGGTGAGTCAAAGCCTGCAGTAAAAGCTCCTGCTGTTGAAAAGTGTAGCCCAGCTTCCGCTGCAGCCTGTTTATTACGATGGGGTTCATGAGTTACCAATAGATCAAGAATGCGTCAAAAACTTGCAGCACACGGAACAGGCCTGCTTCGCCGAAAGCCGATCCAAAGCTGTTTCGTTTGCAGTGGCTCCCAGCAGGAGCCAACTTTTATCGCTCGAGAAAGTATTCTACAACGAGTGGAAACATAATGCTGTGTTTATATCCCCTTAATCTTTCACGCCGCAGTAGGCTGCGGCGTGAAATTGACAGGGAATAAATCAGCGATTAATGAATGCCGCCGATCCGGCTGAAACGCACGCCGGTAGGCCACTCGCCTTCCTGTTTTTCAAAGCTCATCCAGATGGCCGTGGCTTTGCCCACCAGATTCTTCTCCGGCACAAAGCCCCAGTAACGGCTGTCCGCGCTGTTGTCACGGTTGTCGCCCATCATGAAGTAATGCCCGGCCGGCACCACCCACTCCGCCAACGGTTTGCCCGGCTGTTGATAGTAAGCGCCCACCCGATCCTGCGCGTCCGGCACGGTCAGGATGCGATGCGTAACGTTGCCGAGGCTTTCCTGGCGCTCACGCATGCGAATGCCGCCCGACGGCACGTTATCGTTCAGCGGGATCTGATAGAAGCCATTGCTGGCCTCGCCCATGCCGCTGCGGCTGAACAGCTGCACGAAGTCGCTCGGCTGCGCATCGGCGTAGGTCACGGCCAGCGCGGTATCGCAGGACTGCCCGCTGTTGCAGGACGGCTGCACCGTGACGCGCTTATTCACCGGATCGTAAGTAATACGGTCGCCCGGCAGGCCAATCACGCGCTTGATATAATCCAGCTTCGGATCCAGCGGATATTTAAATACCGCAATATCGCCACGCTTCGGATGGCCGGTTTCAATGAGCGTCGTCTGGGTAATCGGATCTTTAATGCCGTAGGCATATTTCTCCACCAGAATGAAATCGCCAATCAACAGCGTCGGCATCATTGATCCGGACGGGATCTGGAATGGTTCGTAAATAAACGAACGCACCACAAAGACCAGCAGCAACACCGGGAACACCGATGCGCCAGTCTCTACCCAACCAGGCTGCTTCGCCACTTTCGCCAGCGTTTTATCGTCGACGGCGCCCGCGGTCTGTTCGTTGACCGCCGCGATCTTCGCGCGGCGGGCCGGCGCCCATTTAAAGCGCTCGAAGCACCAGATGATCCCGGTGACCAGAGTGGCCAACGCCAGGACCAGGGCAAACATATTCGCCATGCAAACTCCCTCGTTTCGCGAACTCGTCGCGGTTACTTGCCGTCTTTACCGACGTGCAGAATGGCCAGGAACGCTTCCTGCGGCAGCTCGACGTTGCCGACCTGCTTCATGCGTTTCTTACCGTCTTTCTGTTTCTGCAGCAGCTTTTTCTTACGACTGACGTCACCGCCGTAGCATTTCGCCAGCACGTTTTTACGCAGCTGCTTCACGGTGGAGCGCGCGATGATATGCGTGCCGATCGCCGCCTGAATCGCGATGTCGAACTGCTGACGCGGGATCAGATCTTTCATCTTCTCCACCAGTTCACGGCCGCGGTACTGCGAGTTGTCGCGGTGGGTGATCAGCGCCAGCGCATCCACGCGCTCGTTGTTGATCAGCACGTCCACGCGCACCATGTCGGAGGCCTGGAAGCGCTTGAAGTTGTAATCCAGCGACGCATAACCGCGCGACGTGGACTTCAGGCGGTCGAAGAAGTCGAGCACCACTTCCGCCATCGGGATTTCATAAGTCAGCGCCACCTGGTTGCCGTGGTAGACCATGTTGGTCTGCACGCCGCGCTTCTCAACGCACAGGGTGATGACGTTGCCCAGGTATTCCTGCGGCATCAGCATGTGACATTCGGCGATCGGCTCGCGCAGTTCCTGGATGTTGTTCAGCGGCGGCAGCTTGGACGGGCTGTCGACGTAGATCACTTCTTTGCCGGTGGTTTCCACTTCGTAGACTACCGTCGGCGCGGTGGTGATCAGATCCAGATCGTATTCACGCTCCAGACGCTCCTGAATGATCTCCATGTGCAGCAGACCGAGGAAGCCGCAGCGGAAGCCGAAGCCCAACGCGGTGGAGCTTTCCGGCTCGTAGAACAGGGAAGCGTCGTTAAGGCTCAACTTGCCCAGCGCATCACGGAAAGATTCATAGTCGTCGGAGCTGATTGGGAACAGACCGGCGTACACCTGCGGCTTCACTTTCTTGAAGCCCGGCAGCGCTTTATCCGCCGGCTGACGCGCCTGCGTCAGGGTATCGCCCACCGGCGCGCCGAGGATGTCTTTGATCGCGCAGACCAGCCAACCCACTTCGCCGCAGTTCAGCACGTCGCGATCGACCTGCTTCGGCGTGAAGATGCCCAAACGATCGGCGTTATACACCTGACCGGTGCTCATGACCTTGATCTTGTCGCCCTTGCGCAGGGTGCCGTTCTTGACGCGCACCAGAGACACGACGCCCAGGTAGTTATCGAACCAGGAGTCGATGATCAGTGCCTGCAGCGGCGCATCCGGATCGCCCTGCGGCGGCGGGATGTCGCGCACCAGGCGCTCCAGCACGTCGGGCACGCCGACGCCGGTTTTGGCCGAGCAGCGCACGGCATCGGTGGCGTCGATGCCGACGATGTCTTCGATTTCCTGCGCGGCGCGATCCGGATCGGCGGCCGGCAGGTCGATTTTGTTCAACACCGGCACCACTTCCAGATCCATTTCGATCGCGGTGTAGCAGTTGGCCAGCGTCTGGGCTTCTACGCCCTGGCCGGCGTCCACCACCAGCAGCGCGCCTTCGCAGGCCGCCAGCGAGCGGGAAACTTCATAGGAGAAGTCAACGTGGCCGGGAGTGTCGATAAAGTTAAGCTGATAGGTCTGCCCATCCTGCGCTTTATAATCCAGCGTCACGCTCTGCGCCTTGATGGTGATGCCGCGCTCACGCTCCAGATCCATGGAATCGAGCACCTGCGCAGCCATTTCACGGTCGGTCAAGCCACCGCAGATTTGGATAATGCGGTCAGACAGCGTCGACTTACCGTGGTCAATATGGGCAATAATGGAGAAATTTCGTATATGCTTCATTATAAAAGTTTTTCTGCCTTGGTATTTCTGAATTACTCGCCTATAGAAACCCGCATGGACCTAAAGCGACAGTGAATGGGTGAGGCCGTCTTGCACCTGAATCGCTGCATTCTACATGCCACACCACTGAAAACCTAGCGATCGGTGCAGTGAAGGCATTCTATTATGCGCCGCTAAATGTTACAGGGCGCCCCGGCGGGTGAAAACAGATGTTAACGCGGACGATGCGGCCTGAACCCAAGGCTTGCCGGTGCTTCGTGGCCGTCAAACTCCGGCATTAATACATAACCGGCCACAGCGCAATAAACCCTCTCCGAAATTATAAAAAAAGAATATTTGGATCAACCTCTTAGAATTCCATTTTGCCCCACTTCCTTTAGGAAAAACCCCATATACGCCACCACCGTCCCTCGGATAGAAAGGGCATGAGCTCCGCGACAAAACATTATTCAGGGCACTACATCGGCAGCCCACCGGGGTTCACCAGCATATCTGCGTACGTTGATTGGAAGGTGCATTATGATCGATAAAGGGCAAATGCTGAGCCGGCACGATTTTTCAAAGGTCAACTGGGGCATACTGGCGGCGGCGGCGCTGCTGTTTAGTGTGGGGGCGGCGCTGTTGGTGCTGCCGCTGCTGAGCAGCATTGACGAGAGCCAGGTCATCACGCTGTTGCAGGCCGGCGCGGGCACGATTTTACTCGGCTGTACGCTGCTGGCGCTGCGGCATTACCTGCGTCCGGCGCTGACTTATCGTCTGTACGAGCACGGCGTGCGGGTCTTTGACAGCCACCATCACAAAGAGCGTTTCATCCCGTTTGAGAAGATCAGCGACATCTATCGCTTTCGCGGCGGCCAGGCTTTTGGCGGGCTGTTTGACGTTACGGCGTTCCGCGCCGGTGCGGATCAGCCCTGGTGCACGGTTTTCAGCAACGTCGCCCACTCGTGGCGATTGGCGGACGTAATCGTCGACCAACAGCTGCAGCAGCGCGGGCCGCTGGCGCTGAATGCGCTCTATCAGGGGGGGACGGTGTCGTTTCACACCATAGAGGGCGACGCGCGCTGGCTGTGGCAGTTGCTGCTCGGCAAGCGGCAAGGCACGCCGGCCGAAACGCTGCGGCTGAGCGCCACCCTGCTGACGACGGAACGGGGAAACGTGCCTATCGAACAGATCCGCACGTTGGAAAATCATCCGCAGCGCGGCATCCGCTTATTCGATGGCCAGGGAAATGTGCTGTTCGCGATTAACTACGATTCGCTGCTCAGCGCCGATCTGTTCATCGCGCTGTTGGAGCATATGATCCACAACCGCATCCCCGCCTATCACAACCCGGCGATGACGCGGCCATCGGTTTAAATCAGCGGGGAGTTTTCCGCCTGCATGCGCATCGCGGTAGGCGGCAACCCAATCTGCAGCACCACCGGCTGGTAATCGGCCTGCTCACCCAGACGTCGAGCCAAGCGGCGAGCCAGCATAAAGGCCGCACCACCGCCCAATACGGCGCCGACTGCCGCCGAGGCGTCGCTGCCGAAACAATATTGCAGCAATGTGCCGCCCAACATCATGCCCAGCAGCGGCGTCAGGTAAACCAGCATGGCGGAGCGCAGCAGGCTGCCTTCCGCGATGCCGACCTCGACGCGCTGCCCCGGTTCGAGCGGCTGATCGATATGTACCTGCAGCTGATGCTCGGTTTCCGGCACCAGCTCGTTCAGCGCACGCGCGCCACAGCCGGAGCGCGCGGTGCAGCTGCCGCAGCCGGCCTTGGGTTCACAGCGCAGCAGCGCTACGCCCTGTTGCCACGATACCACCGTGGCCCACTCTTTCATCATTACGGCGATACCTTGAAAGAAATGCTGTCGGCGATGCGCTTGGCCGTCGCCGGCGGCAATTCGCCCACAATCGTGATTTCGTTGCCCGCGCGCACTTCGGTCTGAATGGTGCGGCGCCCCTGACGGTAGTACTGCTGCCCGGCGCCGCTGCCCGCCGGGCTGACGTTGACCGAGAAGCTGAACAGACCGTCGCTGTAGAGCCGGGACTCCACCGGCACGGCGACGTTCGGCAATTTGCGGCGATTGCGCGCCACCTCGTCCACGCCGGCCGGCAGCCAGCCGGTGCTCCAGCTGAGCTGGACGTTTTCCACCGCCGGCAGCGACAGCAGCGGCGGCAAATTGGCTTTGAGCAGCCCCTGCATCGCGCCCTGCACGTCGGCGCCGACCGCGAAGGAGATCACCCGATATTGCTCCAGCGTTTCGCCGTCGCGATCGAGCAGATCCACCCGCAGCGGCAGCTTGGTGTCTTCGTCCATCCAAACGATGTAGCTGTAGCGGGAACCGTCGCGCGCCACCACGCGCAGCACTTCACACGGCCGATCGGCGATGCGGGTGCTGCCCACGGAGATGAAGTCGTAATACTTCGCCAGACGAGTGAAATCAGCATAGACGATCGCCGGCAGCGCATCGACGATGTGATCGCCGGTGAGCGTGAACGGTTCCAGACCGGGTTCGAAGTAGCTGATCCCGCCGCCGCGCTGCAACACTTCGCGGCGCGGGCCGTCCATATGCAGCAGCTGGCCGAGCGGCACGTTGCCGATCACCGCATGGCGATAGCGCAACGACTCGATTCCCTGCTTGCTGACGCTGATGTAGGCGAGCTCGTAATTGAGAGAACGGCTGGCGCTGCTCATCTGTTGCAATAACGCCCCGGACGCAGTTGGCTGCGCCGGGGCGATGCTGGAATAGAGCAGGCTGCCCGTCAATAAACAAACGGAGAACCAGATTTGCTTCATTACTGCTGTTGCATTCCTAAAGACTGAGTTCCGGGAACCTGAATGGCAGCCTGTTGCGGGTTGCCTTGCTCAAGCTGCAGCTGATCCGAATGCAGGCGACGTTGCAGTTCATAGTCCTGCAGCATGGCGTTGATACGCTTGCGCTGTTCCTGCACCTGCTGCTGTTGGCCGCTGCCGGTGGAGAAACTGTCGGCAGGTACGCCCAGGCTGACCGGCGAGGCCTGGCCCATGATCGGCAGCGTGGTGAAGGCCGGCGATTCGGACGCGTTCGATGTCGCAGAAGGCTGGTTGTACTGCTGCACGCCGACGATCACCGCCAGCGACACGCAGGCCGCCATGCCGATTTGCGTAATCTGGCTCGCCCAAGGACGCACTTTGTCCCAGAACGGCATTTTCTGCCAGGTGTGAGGCTGCGGCTGAGATTCCTGAACGGCGGAAGGCACCAGCCGGGCGGGTTCTTTCTCAAGTGCAGCGGCGACGCGATCGGCGATGTCGAGATGCATCACTTGCCCGACATCACCTCGCAGTGTGTCACGTATCAGGTGATAGCTCTGCCAGCTTTGTTGAAGCGTTCGATCTTGCGACAGAGAACTCAACAGCTCGCTGTCGAACGATTCACCATCCATCAGAGCGGAAAGCTTTTCTTTCTGCATGCCTAAGTACCCTTCCTGTGCCCGCCATTGCTAACGCTGGATCAGCGGTTGAACTTTATTATCGATAGCTTCCCGGGCGCGGAAAATACGCGAACGTACGGTTCCGACCGGGCAATCCATGATGGCGGCTATCTCTTCGTAGCTTAGACCATCCAACTCCCGCAGGGTAATCGCCATGCGAAGATCCTCAGGGAGCGACTCAATGGTACGGAAAACTATCTGTCTCAGCTCTTCTGACAACATTAAGTTCTCAGGGTTCGAAATTTCTTTCAGTGCGCCCGCACTTTCGTAATTTTCCGCATCGTTGGCGTCCACATCACTGGATGGCGGACGGCGCCCCTGAGCAACCAGATAATTCTTTGCCGTGTTCACGGCGATTCGATACAACCAGGTATAAAAAGCGCTGTCGCCACGGAACGATTCCAGTGCGCGATAGGCCTTGATAAACGACTCCTGCACCACATCGGGCACATCGCCCTGCGGCACATAGCGGGAAACGAGACTCGCCACCTTATGCTGATAGCGCACTACCAGTAGGTTAAACGACTTCTGGTCGCCCTTTTGGACCCGCTCGACCAGAACTTGATCCGTTAACTGCTCGCTCATCCGAGGTAAACTCTCCCCAAATCCGTCTCCACGCGTAAAATTGTACTGCCAGCCATACATTATTTTCCTGAGCAAGCACTCGCTTGGAGTTCATATAGAACACGAAGTTCCATATCGCCATTGTTTTTTCTGTTGATGTCACCCTATCCGTGGCTTTTGCCCGGACAGTTAGGCTAACATGAAATTCACTCTTCTTCTGCACACATCATACGTTATGCAACCATCATCTGAACATGTTAGCGATGTCCTGATCGTCGGCAGCGGCGCTGCGGGCCTGTCACTGGCGCTGCGCCTGGCGCAGCATTGCAAGGTTACCGTCCTCAGCAAGGGGCCGCTCAGCGAGGGCGCCACCTTTTACGCCCAGGGCGGGATCGCCGCGGTGTTCGATGAGACGGACAGCATTGCCTCACACGTTGATGACACTTTGATTGCTGGCGCCGGCCTGTGCGACAAAGAGGCCGTCGAATTCATCGCCGGCAACGCGCGCCACTGCGTGCAGTGGCTGATCGATCAGGGCGTGCTGTTCGACACCGAGGTCAACGCACAGGGCGAGGCGCATTATCACCTCACGCGCGAAGGCGGCCACAGCCATCGCCGCATCCTGCACGCCGCGGACGCTACCGGTAAGGAAGTAGAGACCACGCTGGTGGGGAAAGCAAGCGCTCACCCCAATATTTGCGTGATGGAACGCCGCAACGCGGTTGACCTTATCACCTCGAACAAAATCGGCCTGCCGGGCACCCGCCGAGTGGTGGGCGCTTACGTCTGGAACCGCGAGCTGGAACGGGTGGAAACCTACCGAGCCAAAACGGTGGTGCTGGCCACCGGCGGCGCGGCCAAGGTGTATCAATACACCACCAACCCGGACATCTCCTCCGGCGACGGCATCGCCATGGCCTGGCGCGCCGGCTGCCGGGTCGCCAACCTGGAATTCAACCAGTTCCACCCGACCTGCCTGTTCCATCCGCAGGCGCGCAACTTTCTGCTGACCGAAGCGCTGCGCGGCGAAGGGGCTTACCTGAAGCGCCCGGACGGCAGCCGCTTTATGCCGGATTTCGATCCGCGTGGCGAACTGGCCCCGCGCGATATCGTCGCCCGCGCCATCGACCATGAAATGAAGCGCCTGGGCGCCGACTGCATGTACCTGGACATCAGCCACAAGCCGGCGGAATTCATCACTCAGCACTTCCCGATGATCCACGAAAAGCTGCTGACGCTGGGCTTCGATCTGACCCGGCAACCGATCCCCATCGTTCCGGCGGCGCACTACACCTGCGGCGGCGTGATGGTCGATCAGCATGGCCGCACCGATCTCGACGGGCTGTACGCCATCGGCGAGGTCAGCTACACCGGCCTGCACGGCGCCAACCGCATGGCGTCGAATTCGCTGCTGGAGTGCCTGGTTTACGGTTGGTCGGCGGCGGAAGACATTCTGCAGCGCCTGCCGTTCATCCAGCAGGCCAAACAGGTGCCGCACTGGGATGAGAGCCGGGTGGATGATGCGGACGAACGGGTGGTGATCCAGCACAACTGGCACGAGCTGCGGCTGTTCATGTGGGATTACGTCGGCATCGTGCGCACCACCAAGCGGCTGGAGCGCGCCCTGCGCCGCATCAACACGCTGCAGGCGGAAATCGACGAGTACTACGCGCACTTCCGCATCTCCAACAACCTGCTGGAGCTGCGCAATCTGGTGCAGGTGGCCGAGCTTATCGTGCGCAGCGCCATGGCGCGCAAAGAGAGCCGCGGCCTGCACTACACGCTGGACTACCCGGATTTGCTGCCGGAAGCGCTGCCGACCATTTTGCAGCCTTAAACGAAGCGACAGGGCGCCTTATCGGCGCCCTTTTCCTTTCAGTAGAACAGATAGAAGTCGGCGATCAACCGGCGGAAATCGTCGGTATAGCCGCCGTCGGCCTGTTTGATCGCCAGCGCCTGCTCCCGCAGCGGCGTTTCCCGCCGGGTCAGCGCCAGCAGCATCCGGTGCCGCGGCGTATCGGCGCGATCGCTGACGTTCACTTTCGCCGCCGTGTGCCAGCCGCTTTGCTGCGCCAGGCGTTCGAATTCGGCGCCGATGTCGTGCGGCAGCACCACGCAAAACGTCCCCTGCGCGGCCAGCAGCTGCGCCGCGCAGGCCAACAGCGCGTCGTGCGTCAGGGTTTCGGTGTAGCGCGCGTTGTGGCGCGCCTGGTCGCGGCAGGCCACCGCCGGCTCGAAATACGGCGGATTGCTGACGATCAGATCATACTCAGCGGCATGCTGCTGCGCATAATGGTGAATATCCTGCGCATGCACGCGGATGCGCTGCGGCCACGGCGATTCCGCCGCGTTTTCGCGCGCCTGGCCGGCGGCGGCTTCATCCAGCTCCACCGCGTCGATGGTCACTTCGTCGCCGCTGCGCTGCGCCAGCATCAGCGCGATCAGCCCGCTGCCGCTGCCGATGTCCAGCACCCGGCGCGCCTGCCCCAGCGGCGCCCAGGCGCCGAGCAGCACCCCGTCGGTGCCCACTTTCATGGCGCAACGATCGTGGGCGACAAAGAATTGTTTAAAGGTAAAACCCCCGCGGCGCGGGGTAAAATCGGCTTTCGATCGCTTGCTCACACTCACCACCCGGCTATAAAACTGGCGTAGCATAAGGCAATCTGATCGGCGGGAAAAGAGCGGCTTTCCGCTTAAATAGGTGAAGATCGCGGCCAACCCGTCTATAATCGGCGCCCCAAGTAGAGGTAGACCATGACAGCAACCACTTTTTCCGAACTCGAACTCGATGATCGCCTGATCGACGCGCTGCGCGACAAAGGCTACGATCGCCCCACCGCCATTCAGGCCGCAGCGATCCCGCCGGCGATGGACGGGCGCGACGTCTTAGGTTCGGCTCCGACCGGCACCGGCAAAACCGCCGCCTTCCTGCTGCCCGTGTTGCAGCACCTGCTGGACTTTCCACGCAAGAAATCCGGCCCGCCGCGCGTGCTGATCCTGACGCCAACGCGCGAGCTGGCGATGCAGGTCGCCGACCAGGCGCGTGAATTGGCTGCTCATACCTCGCTGGATATCGCCACCATCACCGGCGGCGTCGCTTACATGAACCACGCGGAAGTGTTCAGCGAAAACCAGGACGTGGTGGTCGCCACCACCGGCCGCTTGCTGCAATACATTAAAGAAGAGAACTTCGACTGCCGCGCGGTGGAAACCCTGATCCTCGACGAAGCCGACCGCATGCTCGACATGGGCTTCGCGCAGGACATCGAAACCATCTCCGCCGAAACCCGCTGGCGCAACCAGACGCTGCTGTTCTCCGCCACGCTGGAAGGCGAAGCGATCCGCGAATTCGCCGAACGCATCCTGAAAGAGCCGGTGGAAGTGGAAGCCGATCCGTCGCGCCGCGAACGCAAGAAGATCCTGCAGTGGTACTACCGCGCCGATGACGTGCAGCACAAAACCGCGCTGCTGATCCACCTGCTGAAACAGCCGGACGTGCAGAAATCGGTGATTTTCGTGCGCAAGCGCGAGCGCGTGCATGAGCTGGCCACCTGGCTGCGCGAAGCGGGCATCAACACCTGCTATCTCGAAGGCGAGATGGTGCAGGCCAAACGCAACGAAGCGGTCAAACGCATGATGGATGGCCGGGTTAACGTGCTGGTGGCCACCGACGTTGCCGCGCGCGGCCTGGATATCCTCGATATCACCCACGTGTTCAACTTCGACATGCCGCGCACGGCGGATACCTACCTGCACCGCATCGGGCGTACCGGCCGTGCCGGGCGCAAAGGCACCGCCATTTCGCTGGTGGAAGCGCACGACCATCTGCTGCTGGGCAAAGTGGGCCGTTACCTGAACGAGCCGCTGAAAGCGCGCGTGATCGACGAACTGCGGCCGAAAACCAAGGTGCCGAACGAGAAGAGCAACGGCAAGCCATCGAAGAAAGTGCTGGCCAAACGCGCGGAAGATAAAGCGAAGAACAAAGAGAAGGCCAAGGTGAAAGTGCGCCATCGCGACGCCAAAAACGTCGGAAAACGCCGTCAGGCGAAGGCCAAACCGGCCGGCGACGCAGAATAACCACCGCTGCCTAAGAAAAAACCGCCTGTACAGGCGGTTTTTTTATGGGCGTTTACTGCTGCGCGTAATGCGTGGCCAGGCGGCGCCCCTGCAGCCATTTATCCAGCTCGCGGAACTGCGCCTTCAGCTCGTCATTCTGCAAATGCGCCGGCGTTTGCAAGAAATAAAACTGGAACGCATAACCCTGCTGATTGCGCGCCTGGGCATCGGCCCCGGCCTGCAACAGCAACAGCGCCAGATGCGGCGCGTTGATCTTCGCCGCCAGATGCAGCGGGGTATCCCCCAGCCGATCGCTCAGGGTGGTGTCCGCCCCGGCCGCCAGCAACAACCGCAGTTGCTCCTCGCGCCCGGCCAGCACCGCCGCCGCAAGCGGCGTGGCGCCGGTAACGGCATTGCGCACGTTCACCTGCGCCCCTTCAGCCAGCAGCAACCGCAGATACTGCACGTCTTGCAGTATCGCCGCGGTGTGCAGCGCGCTGTTGCCGTCCAGCCCCGCTACCGACGGGTCGGCCCCGAGATCCAGCAACGCCTGCACGCTGGCCGGCTGCTGCGAAAGCACCGCCCACTGCAACAGCGTGACCTGCCGATCGCCTCGTTCGCGCAAGCGATCCTGCGTAGCCTGCGCATGGATGCCCTGCGCATCGCCGCGCGCCACCGCCTGAGCCAGCGCCAAGTTGCCGCGGCCGTCAAACGGTGAAATCTCCTGCCCCATCTGTTGCTCCTTAGCCATCATCAGTAAACCGGTCACCGCGACCAGCGCCAGTAAGGCTATCGCCAGCGCTCGCCGCAAGCGACGCCCTTCAGGCATTGGCCTTCGCCTCCCACGGCTTTTGTTCCGCCATCGAGCTTATCACCTTGTCGATGCCGTGCGCCGTCAGGCTGCGATCCAGATGCTTGCTCGGCCGCCAGTCATCGATACCGGTCAGGGTATCGTTGTTGGCCAGGGTGATGTTGTGGCCAATGGCGTCCGGGATCAGCGAAGTCGACTCCTGGGTGCTGGTCAGCATGTCATATTGTTCGCTGTAACGACGGATGCCGCCGGCTTCGGCGTCTTTCTTCGCCGCCGCCGGATCGATACCCAGGCGATTCAGCGTGTAATCTGACACCCCGGCCGCATTGAAGGTGACCGCGACGGTGCCGGTCGCCAGCGCCGCCGTGGCCGCCAGACCGCCGCCGAGCGAATGACCGGCGATCACCAGCGCATCGCCGAAGGCCGCCTTGGCGCTTTTGGCGGCGGCAACCGCCTGATTGTACTGCACATCATCATAGCCCGTCGCTTGCCGCACGTTGCTCAGCCAGTCGCGCCAGTCGTTGGTGCCGGCAAACGCCAACACATACTGCTTGTCGTTGCTGTAAACCCCGGCCTGGAAACCGCTGCCTGCGTCGTGCAGGCTGGCGGGATCGATGCCGAAACCGAGCAGCGCGCTGTCGCTCAAGCGGTTGAACCCAGCGGCGCCCTGACCGTTCAGTGAATAAACGTCCTTGGCCAACAGCGCCAACGCATAATCACCCTCCTGCGATTGCTGCCCCCGGGTCACGCCCGGCGCTGCCGCCGCCGTCGGCGCCGCCGCGGAGATATCGCCGACCAGCGTATTCAACATGGCCTGCGCATTGAGCGAGTTCTGAGAGGGAGTGGCCACCGGCGCCGAATTTGCCGGCGCTGCCGCGGGCTGCGCCGCCGTCACCGTCTCGGCAACGGCGCGAGGTGTAGGGATCGCGGCCACCGGGGATACTGCAGAGGTAAAACTTAAAGGCATACTCATGCCGACTCCTTGTCGATAGACTTTTTATTGAGCACCTAAATAGGTGCTGATTTAGCTATCGGCAGGTCGGATGAGTTCTGTATTAGAAATGCTTATCTTTGTACAGAATGTGATCCGCATTCCGTTTTCGGCCGTCAAACGCAAGAAAGGGAGCCGAAGCTCCCTGATTGACAGCGCCGCAAATTACAGGCTTTCGGTAAAGGTGCGGGCGATAACGTCGCGCTGCTGTTCCGGCGTCAGGGAATTGAAGCGCACCGCATAACCGGACACGCGGATAGTCAGCTGCGGGTATTTTTCCGGGTGCTTGACCGCGTCTTCCAGGGTTTCGCGACGCAGCACGTTGACGTTCAGGTGCTGACCGCCTTCCACACGCACGGTCGGCTGCATTTCCAGCGGCACTTCACGGTATTCGATCTGGCCCAGGTCGCTCACTGCGACAACCTGATCTTCCGCGTAGTTGGCCTTGGCGCACACGCAGCGGGCTTCCGCTTTTTCATCGTCCAGCAGCCAGAAAGAGTTCACCAGCGCCTGGTCGTTCGCTTTGGTAATTTGAATACCGGTAATCATTATGTTGCCTCCGTACAAGGGCGTAAAAATTCACGTCGTGAGAAAACCCAATCCTGGTTTCGGCCATTTGGTAAAACCATTGTTGTCTTGTTGTTCTGTATACCAGCCTGACCGGGCCAGTTCCTTGATTAAAGTCAATTTTTACCGGGTAGGCGTAGGGCGTGAAGGGGCAAATTTATGTTTTATATCAATTTTACCACCGCGGCAAAAACCAATTATTTTTGTAAATTTTCAAAAATAATTGCATGGCGCGCGGAGGCGAGAAATGAAAAGCGGGTTTCGCTGCGCGAGCCGACACGGTAAGCTATAGCCCATGAATTGCTAAAGAAAACAAAGGAGAGCGTTTATGGCCACCTCCCTCACCTGGCATGACGTGATCGGCAAAGAGAAAGAGCAGCCCTATTTTGTTGAAACGCTCGCCTTTGTTGCCGCTGAACGTCAGGCCGGTAAGACCATTTATCCACCGCAGAAAGACGTGTTCAACGCGTTCCGCTTTACCGAACTGGCGGACGTCAAGGTCGTCATCCTCGGCCAGGATCCGTATCACGGGCCCAATCAGGCGCATGGCCTCTCTTTCTCGGTGCGCCCCGGCGTGCCGGCGCCGCCGTCGCTGGTGAACATGTATAAAGAGCTGGCGACCGACATTCCCGGTTTCGAACGCCCGGATCATGGCTACCTGCAAAGCTGGGCCGAACAGGGGGTGCTGCTGCTCAACACCGTGCTGACGGTAGAGGGCGGCCGCGCGCACTCGCATGCCAATTTGGGCTGGGAAACCTTTACCGATAAGGTGATCGCCGCCCTGAACGAGAACCGCGAAGGCGTGGTGTTCCTGCTGTGGGGCTCGCACGCGCAGAAGAAAGGCAACTTTATCGACCGCAACCGCCACCACGTGCTGAAAGCGCCGCACCCATCGCCGCTTTCCGCCCACCGCGGTTTCCTCGGCTGCCGCCACTTCTCGCAGGCCAATCAGCTGCTGGAGCAGCAAGGGCTCACGCCGATCGACTGGATGCCACGCCTGCTGCAGGCGTAGCACAGAGACAAGAAAGGCACCCTTGGGTGCCTTTCTTTATATCGTTGCCGGAGCGATTACGCCTTGGCCTTGGAGACCGCGACCATCGCAGGGCGCAGCAGGCGGCCGTTCAGCGTATAGCCTTTCTGCATAACCATCATCACGTGGTTCGGCTGGTGATCGGCGGATTCCATCATGCTCATCGCCTGATGCACTTCCGGGTTGAACGGCACGTTGACGTCGCCGACGATTTCGATGCCGTACTTGCGCACCACGTCCAGCAGCGATTTCAATGTCAGCTCGATGCCTTCAATCATTGCGGCCAGTTCCGGATTGTTTTTATCCGCCAGATCCAGCGCGCGCTCCAGGTTGTCGATCACCGGCAGCAGATCGCCGGAGAATTTCTCCAGGGCGAACTTGTGCGCTTTCTCGACGTCCAGTTCGGCGCGGCGACGGATGTTTTCCGCTTCCGCTTTGGCGCGCAGCAGGCTGTCGCGCTCTTGCTGCTGAGCTTCCGCCAGTTGGGCTTCCAGTTCGGCGATACGCGCATCGCGCAGATCGACGCCTTCCGCCGCTTCCGGCAGCGTATCCTCGTGATGAGCGTGTTGTTCCATTTCTTCCGAGACTTGCTCGTTTGGCGTCTTCTGTTCTTTACTACTCATGAATATCTCCGCGTTTTAGCATTAATCTCGCAACTTGGCTTATTATGGGGATCAAAACCGGGGTTTCAAGTCAACCGGTCACAATGTGGGGCATAAACGGGTCCCGGTGAGGAAAATCACAGCAAATGAATAAAAAATTCGCCTGTATTGGCATTGTTGGCCACCCGCGTCACCCTTCAGCGCTGGCAACCCACGAGATGCTGTTCCACTGGCTGGTCGCCCGCGGCTATTCGGTGATGGTCGAACGCCAAATCGCCCATGATTTGGGGCTGAAAGACGCCGTGATCGGCAGCCTGGCGGATATCGGCCAGCGGGCCGACCTGGCAGTGGTGGTCGGCGGCGACGGCAACATGCTCGGCGCCGCGCGCGTGCTGGCGCGCTATGACATCAAGGTGATCGGAGTCAACCGCGGCAACCTCGGCTTCCTCACCGATCTCGATCCCGACAACGCTCTGCAGCAGCTGGCGGACGTGCTGGAAGGCGAGTACATCGACGAACAGCGTTTCCTGTTGGAAACCATCGTGCATAAAGAGCACCAGCAGTGCCGCATCAGCACCGCCATCAACGAGGTGGTGCTGCACCCCGGCAAAGTGGCGCACATGATCGAATTCGAGGTGTACATCGACGATCGTTTCGCCTTCTCACAGCGCTCCGACGGCCTGATCATCGCCACCCCGACCGGCTCCACCGCCTACTCGCTCTCCGCCGGCGGGCCGATCCTCACCCCGTCGCTGGAGGCGATCGCGCTGGTGCCGATGTTCCCGCACACCCTTTCCGCCCGGCCGCTGGTGATCAACGGCGACAGCACCATCCGCCTGAAATTTTCGCAGATCGGCAGCGATCTGGAGATTAGCTGCGACAGCCAGATCGCGCTGCCGATCCAGGAAGGTGAAGAAGTGCTGATCCGCCGCAGCAACTTCCATCTGAACCTGATTCACCCGAAGGACTACAGCTATTTCAACACGTTAAGCACCAAGTTGGGCTGGTCTAAAAAATTGTTCTAAAATCTGCGCCGGCCACTTTACTGTATATAAAACCAGTTTATACTGTATGAAACTACAGTTATGTGTTTATACACAGGAAGGTTCCCATGCTGGCGCAATTAACCATCAGCAACTTTGCTATCGTTCGTGAGTTGGAAATCGATTTTCAACCGGGCATGACGGCGATCACCGGTGAAACCGGCGCCGGCAAATCCATCGCTATCGATGCGCTCGGGCTGTGCCTCGGCAACCGCGCCGACGGCAACGTGGTGCGCCTGGGAGCCGCCCGCGCCGACATCTGCGCCCGCTTCTCGCTGGCGGACACCCCGTCCGCGCGCGAATGGCTGGAGCAGAACCAGCTGGACGACAGCAACGAATGCCTGCTGCGGCGGGTGATCAACGCCGACGGCCGTTCGCGCGGTTTTATCAACGGCACCGCCGTGCCGCTGTCTCAGCTGCGCGAGTTAGGGCAACGCCTGATTCAAATCCACGGTCAACACGCCCATCAGCTGCTGCTCAAGCCGGAGCACCAAAAAGCGCTGCTCGACGCCTACGCCGACGAACCCGCCCTGCTGGCGGCGATGAGCCAAGCCTACCAGCGCTGGCACCAGAGCTGCCGCGAACTGGCGCACCATCAGCAGCAGTCCATCGAACGCGAAGCGCGCAAGCAACTGCTGCAATACCAATTGAAAGAGCTGAACGAATTCGCGCCGCAGGCCGGCGAGTTCGAGCAGACCGACGCCGAGTACAAGCGTCTGGCCAACAGCGGCCAACTGCTGACCCTCAGCCAGCAAACGCTGCAGCTGCTGGCCGACAGCGACGAGAACAACATGCTCAGCCAGCTTTACAGCGCCAAACACCTGCTGCTTGAGCTGGCCGGGCTGGACGATAAGCTCAGCGGTCTGCTGGACATGCTGGAAGAAGCCTCTATCCAGATCAGCGAAGCCAGCGACGAACTGCGCCATTACGCCGATCGCATGGATCTCGATCCCAATCGCCTGCACGAGCTGGAACAGCGCTTGTCGCGTCAAATCAGCCTGGCGCGCAAACACCAGGTCGCGCCGGAAGAGCTGCCGCAGCTGCATCAGCAGTTGCTGGATGAACAGCAGCTGCTGTCTCAGCAGGAAAGCGACCATGAGCACCTGAACGAGGCGGTTACCCTGCATCACCAGCAGGCGCTGGCGCTGGCGGAAGAGCTGCACCAGAAACGCCTGTACTACGCCGCCGAGCTGACCACGCTCATCACCGACAGCATGCAGGCGCTCTCCATGCCGCACGGAAAATTCAACATCGACGTGCGCTTCGAACCGCAGCACCTGAGCGCTGAAGGGGCCAGCCGCACCGAGTTCTGCGTCTCCACCAACCCGGGGCAGCCGCTGCAGCCGCTGGCGAAGGTCGCCTCCGGCGGCGAGCTGTCGCGCATCGCGCTGGCCATTCAGGTGATCACCGCCCGCAAGATGGAAACTCCGGCGCTGATCTTCGATGAGGTGGACGTGGGCATCAGCGGCCCGACCGCCGCCATCGTCGGCCGTCTGCTGCGCCAGCTCGGCGAATCCACCCAGGTGATGTGCGTCACCCACCTGCCGCAGGTGGCCGGATGCGGGCATCAGCACCTGTTCGTCAGCAAGCAGACCGACGGCACGGTCACCGAAACCCAGATGGCGCCGCTGGATAAACGCGCCCGGCTGCAGGAGCTGGCGCGCCTGCTCGGCGGCAGCGAAGTCACCCGCAATACGTTGGCGAACGCCAAAGAACTGCTGGCGGCATAAAAAAGCTCAACTTTTTCACTTTCCTGCGGTCTGACAGTGACGCTGTTGGCCCGAGAAATATCTAAAGTGCGGCGCGGCGGTGATCCAAAGCCATCTCAACAGCCTGAAAAAGGCCAAGCGCTTGAGGTGCTAAAGGAAAGCCAATGCGTCGCAACGTGAAAGATGAAGGGTATAAAGGTTTCCAACTGCCGCAAGGTCTATTATCATCGGCATCCTATGCCCTAAAGGAATGTGATTACTATGCGCTGTAAAACGCTGACTGCCGCCGCTGTAGTTCTTGTGATGCTGACTGCAGGCTGTTCTACTTTTGAAAAGGTGGTTTATCGTCCTGACATCAACCAGGGGAACTACCTGACGTCGACCGACGTGGCGAAAATTCAGAAAGGGATGACCCAACAACAGGTCGCTTACACATTGGGCACCCCAATGCTGCAAGACCCGTTTGGAACGCAAACGTGGTTCTATGTATTCCGTCAGCAGCCTGGCCATGAAGATATCACCCAGCAGACGCTGACGCTGACCTTCGACAGCGCAGGCGTGTTGACCGATATCCAGAACAAACCGGCGCTGACCAAGTAATCGGCGTCGCCCGCTCTTCCGGCCCATGGGGGGGCATGGTGTTCCTCATGACAGTCGCAGGCTGCAACGCGGAAGAGAAAATCAATTTCAGATAAAAAAATAAGGCGCTATAAGCGCCTTATTTTTTTGCCTTTTCTGCCCGTTGCCGGCGCAGCTCTTTCGGATCGGCGATCAGCGGCCGGTAAATCTCCACCCGGTCGCCGTCGTTCAGCGTATCGCCCAGCTTGGCCGGGCGGCTGTAGATGCCGATTTTGTTGCTCTTGAGATCGATATCCTGGCGCAGCTCCAGCAGGCCCGAAGCCTGGATCGCCTGCTCAACGCTGCTGCCCTCGGCCAGCTTCACCTTGCGCAGGTACTGCCGCTCCGGCAAGGCGTACACCACCTCGACCTGGATGTCAGACACTGTAGACCTCTTTCGCCCGCTGGGTGAATGCCTGCACCATGCTGCCCGCCAGCTCTTTGAACACCTTGCCGAACGCCAGCTCAATCAGTTTGTTGGTGAACTCGAAGTCCAGGTGCAGCTCCACCTTGCAGGCCTCTTCGCTCAGCGGTGTGAACTGCCAACCGCCCATCAGCTTGCGGAACGGGCCATCGACCAGCTGCATATTGATGCTCTGGTTATCCAGCAGCGTATTGCGCGTGGTGAAGGTCTTGCTGATACCGGCCTTGGCGACGTCCACCGCGGCGGTCATCTCGTTGGAGGTAGCGTTAAGCACCCGGCTGCCAGTGCAGCCTGGCAGAAAATCGGGATAAGAATGAACATCGTTAACCAACTGATACATCTGCTCGGCGCTGAACGGCACTAATGCAGACCGACTGATCTGGGGCATATCATTTCCTGTAAGACATAAAACGTACAGATAATATCATTTATCTGGCGGCAAACAAAAAATCTGCTACGGGATGAGGGCACCAAAAATGCGAAAAATTGCGCAGGTGCTGAACGGGAAAGGATTTCTTTCGCTGAAGCATCCAGTATAATGAACGCACTATGACAAAGAAAAAAGCACACAAACCCGGTTCCGCCACCATTGCCCAAAACAAGCGCGCGCGTTTCGAATACTTCATTGAAGAAGAATTCGAGGCGGGCCTGTCGCTGCAAGGGTGGGAAGTTAAATCGCTGCGTGCCGGCAAAGCCAACCTCAGCGACAGCTACGTGACGTTCCGTGACGGTGAGGCCTATCTGTTTGGCGCCACCATCACCCCGCTCAACGTGGCTTCGTCGCATGTGGTGTGCGATCCGACGCGTACCCGTAAACTGCTGCTGAACCGACGCGAGCTGGACACCCTGCTCGGCCGCGTCAACCGCGAAGGTTACACCGTGGTGGCCTTGTCCCTGTATTGGAAAAATGCCTGGAGCAAGATCAAGATCGGCGTAGCCAAAGGCAAGAAAGAGCACGACAAACGCGATGACATCAAAGATCGCGAATGGCAGACGGCGAAAGCCCGTATCATGAAGCACGCCAATCGTTAAGCCGCTGGCTTATCGAGGTAAACTTCTGGTATACTGCACAAAGTTACTTGGGGCTGATTCTGGATTCGACGGGATTTGCGAAGCCCTAGGAGCATGCCGAGGGGCGGTTGGCCTCGTAAAAAGCCGCAAAAAAATAGTCGCAAACGACGAAAACTACGCTTTAGCAGCTTAATACCCTGCTTAGAGCCCTCTCTCCCTAGCCTCCGCTCTTAGGACGGGGATCAAGAGAGGTCAAACCCAAAAGAGATCGCGTGGATGTCCTGCCTGGGGCTGAAGCGTTAAACTCAATCAGGCTAGTCTGTCAGTAGCGTGTCCATCCGCAGCTGGCCGGCGAATGTAAAGATTGGACTAAGCATGTAGTGCCGACGGTGTAGTAATTTCGGACGGGGGTTCAAATCCCCCCAGCTCCACCAAATACGTCGCCAGTGAACCAGATAGACCCGGCGATAATAGCGAAAAAGCCCACAACTTCGGTTGCGGGCTTTTTTGTGTCTGTTCATCACCAACGTGTCAAAGATCGTTCCAGTCCGGCAACCTGTTCGCCTTTTTTCGCCAATAGTGGAAAAGCGCCATAAAAAAGCCAAACAGCAGGCCGGCGGCGAGGCTTAATATCAGGGCCTCGTCACCAGTATGTCCCTGATTTTTCCATACCATGAACCACATCAGCACGCCCCATAGCGGGCCAAACCAAATGCCGAAGAACAGCATATTCAGCCAGAAAGGCGCAAACGGCGGCGGTGGCATATTCACGTCCATTCGCCACAGCAAGCGCAAGATTGGCGGCGCATAGTTACTCCGCCACATCTTCTTTTCCTCCATCAGCGCTATCGCCTTATCCCTTTGTTGTTTAAACGTCATCGTTCGCTTCCTTTCAGTGGAAATTACCCTTTGGTGAGATGATACGCGCTTAAGCCCCATTCCCAAATATCCGGCATGCCCGCAGGCATGCCGGCCCCCCTCTCACCGCCCCTCTTTTTCCCCCAGGAAGAAATACCACAGCGGAATGGAAAGTAGCAGGGTGAACACCAGCGTATACAGCAACACCATCAGGCTCTGCATGATCACCATCTGTGCGCTCCAGTCACCGATCGGCAGCTGAAACTGTTCGACGGTGCCGCCGAGGATCGCTCGGCCCATCACGCAACCGACCGCTACCGCCACCGTCGCCACCGCCGCGCGGAACTTGCGCACCTCGGCGCGGCGGGCGGCCGCTTCCGGCGTTTCATCCCGCTGGCCTTGCCGCTGGCCGCGCCAGCGCCATACGTCCACCAGCAGCAACGCCGCGAGGCTCACCCCCATTACCGGCAGGCAATAACCCAGCGCCGCTGCTACCAGCAGCGTGCCGGCGCGCGCAGGCAGGGAAAGCGCCAGCCAGGCGGCAACCAGCGTATGCACCGGATGCTGCGCACCCGCCGCCGGGCGGCGACTCCACCACATGCGGTAACCCAGCACAATCATCAGGCACAGCCCGAGGCCGAACGCCGCCAGCAGCAGCTGATTCGGCAAGCCGAACAGAATGCCCATGTGGGCGTCGATGCCCCAACGGGTCAGCTTGGCGATGAGCGGGAAGGTCTCGAACCGCACCTGATCGACGACGGCGAAGCTTTGCGGCGCGATGGCGACCGCGTCCACCTGCGTCGGCCAGCTGCGATCTACTTCGGTCACCGTCCAGGCTTTGCCCTCGCCTTTCGGCTGGCGCAGCTCGACCTTAGCGGCGTCTATTCCGGCGGCGCGCGCGGCGTGCAGCGCCCGATCCCAGTCGCCATTCAGCGCATTGGTCTGTGCGGCAGGGTTCATCTCCATGCCCGGCATCATACCGCGGTGCTCGGCGTGCGGATCGGCCGGCGTCTGCGGCGCATCGGCCTGCAGGCTAGTGTTGACCTGCGGCGTCAGCCAGCCCAGGTTGGCCCGCAGCGTGTCGATGTTGCCGCCGGCCCACTGCGACCAGGTCAACCCGGTGGCCGAGAAGAACAGCAGCCCGGCCAGCAGCGCCACGCCCAGCGTGATATGCCAATGGCGGCTGGCGGCAAAGCCCCCTTTCGCCCTTTTCAGCTTGCGCTTCGGCCGCGTCGCCAGCCACAGCGCCACGCCGCCCAGGGCGGCCACCCACAGCCAGGAGGCCGCCAGTTCGCTGTAGTTGCGCCCCAGATCGCCAAGCAGCAGGCTGCTGTGCAGCTTATCCAGCCAGGTGCGCAGCGGCAGCACGCCGGAGGTGCCGTACACCGTCATATCCCCCTTGATTGCCAGAGTGTAAGGATCGACAAACAGCGCGCGCGACTCGGAAGCGCCCAGATCGGCACTCGCGAACTGCACACGCGTGGTGTCCGTTGCACCGGGCGCCGGGCGCACGGCGTAAATGCGCGCCTCGTCACCCGCCACACGGCGGGCGGCGGCGATCTGGTCGGCCAGCGGTCTCGCGTGCCCGTGCGGCTCGGTAGACAGTGCATCGCGATACAGCGCCTCTTCAAGCTGCGGGGTCAGCACATACAGCGTGCCGGTCAGTGCGGCGACCAGAATAAAAGGGGCGACCAGCAGGCCGATATAAAAATGCAGCCGTCTGATCAGGTTCAGCATCGCGCCTCTCGGCGATGCGGCAGGTGGAGTTTTGGTTATCGAAGACATGGCCTTTCTCGTTTTTCAAACTGTGCGCGCAGGCAAACCGTCCGCAGCGATACGAACGGCGTTACCCATGATCAAGCAATAAGGAAAAACGGCTGGCCGGGCGGCCCGCGCGGGCTTGGCCGCAGAGCAAGGCGCCGAATGGGCGGGGGGACGATGCGCGGCGCGCAAGGCAGGCGCGCGATGCGCGTCATCAGCCACAGCAGCGGGACGAATACCCACAACAGCAGCGGCACGTGGATCAGCAGCTCGCAGTAGCCGCAGAAAATCATCTCCGCCGAGTCCATGCCGTGGTGGCCGGCATACTCGGCGGCGGGCATCGCCATCCCGTGCATGTCGTGCGGCATGGCGGCGTCCGTTTGCATCATGCCGCCCATCATCTGATGGTGCATCAGCGATTTCGACACCACCGGAGCCACAAACAGCAACAGCACCGCCATAATGGCGATGCAGGCGGTGAAGCGTTGCGGTAGCTGGCGTGGCACTCTCATCGCGGCGGCGAATTAACCCGGTCGGTGGCGAACAAGCGGCCAGTGTAACCCGCGAGGCGCGATAAGGTGAATGAAAAGTCAGGTTTGTCTTACACGGCGGCGGCGATCACAGCACCCGCGAATAGACCCGCGAGGCCTCGCCCCAGGGGTGATAGCCGAGCCCGTTATAAACGAAACCGCTGCGCTCGTAGTATCCTTCCAGATCGGTGCACAGGTGCAGCTGCGGGAAGCCCAGCCGGCGGGTTTCCGCCGCTACATGCTCAATCAGTTTGGCGCCGTAGCCTCGGCCGCGCTGCGTCTCTTCTACGTAGAGCGCGCACAGCCAGGGATACAACTCCCCACGGCTGATAAAGTCGTTGGTGATGAGCCCCGCGCAGCCGAGGATCTGGTCATTTTCCATCAGCAGGTACCACTGCGGCAGCGGGTTGGCAGCGCCGAGGCTGCGGTTGATGGCGTCTTCATACATCATCAGCGTCTCTGCCGTGGCCCAGTGCCGCTGAAAATACGCAATGGCGCGCGGCGCCAGCTCGGGCGCTTGCCGCACCGAAATCATGTCCATCGTCATTCCCGTTATTCATGTTGTCAGCGTAGAATTATGCAGCAATATGCAGGGTATGGCAGCGGCATTCCGCCGCCGTCATTCACCCCAAGGAGTCATCATGACGCAAAATATCTATGACAATCAGGCTTTCTTCGACGGCTATGCGCAGCTCAGCCGCTCGCAGCACGGTCTGGACGGCGCGCCGGAATGGCCCGCCATCCGCCGCATCCTGCCGGATTTACAGGGCAAAAGCGTGGTCGATCTCGGCTGCGGCTACGGCTGGTTCTGCCGCAGCGCCCGCGAACAGGGCGCAGCCAGCGTGCTGGGGCTGGACGTCTCGGAAAAGATGCTGGCCAAGGCGCGGGAGATGACCGCCGACGCGGGCATCGAGTATCGTCGGCAGGATTTGGCGCAGCTGCAGCTGCCTGTGAACCGTTACGATCTGGTCTACAGCTCGCTGACGCTGCACTACCTCGAGGATTTGTCCGCGCTGTTCGCCACGGTGTACGCCGCGCTGAAACCTGGCGGGCAGTTCATCTTCACCGCCGAGCACCCGATCTACACCGCCCCGGCGCAGCAGGGCTGGCTGACCGACGGCAACGGGCAGAAATCCTGGCCGGTCAACGGTTACCAGCGAGAAGGCCAGCGCGTTTCCAACTGGCTGGCGGAAGGCGTCATCAAGCAGCACCGCACGCTTGGCAGCTATATCAACCCGCTGGCGCAGCAAGGGTTTATCATCCAGCATTTGAACGAATGGGGCCCCAGCGCGCAGCAAATCGCCGCTAACCCGGCGCTGGACGAAGAGCAGGAGCGCCCGATGATCTTCATTCTCGCCGCCCGCAAACCCGCCTGATCCTGACCTGATTCACCCGCAGTAAACCGATCACACCACCACAGTTGGGGAGGCCGCCTCCCCCCAATGACGGTTACGCCGGCAGCGACGCCCCGTGCGCCGCGAAGTACGTCAGCGCCTCGCCCTCCATACGATAACGCACCCACTCGCCCTGCGGCTGCGCGCCGATGCTGAGGTAGAAATCGATGGCCGGTTGGTTCCAGTCCAGCACGCTCCACTCCAGGCGGCCGCACTGCCGTTCGCACGCCAGCCGGGCGATGTGCCGCAGCAGCGTTTTACCGGCGCCCGCGCCGCGATGCTTCGGCGCCACGTACAGGTCTTCCAGATAGATGCCGTTTTTACCCAGCCAGGTGGAGTAACTCATAAAGAACACCGCATAACCCGCCGGCTCGCCGTTCACCGTACAAATCAGCGCTTCGGAACAGGCGCCCGGCCCAAACAAGCTGCGTTCGATGTCTTCCACGCTGGCCAGCACCTGCTCGCGCGCCTTTTCGTACACCGCCAGCTCGATAATCATATCCAGAATCAGTTTGGCGTCGCTCTTTTGCGCCGGGTAAATCTCAATGGTCATGGTAAATCCTGGGTGTGTTGATGACTGTGCTTGCCAGCATACCGCGCCTCTCATGCTGCATGAACGGCATTTTCAATATCATGCATCTGGATTTGAAACGCCGCGATCTCAACCTGCCGCAGGTGTTCGAAGCAGCGTTATAGCGCGGGTTCGCCGATTGGCAGATACCCCTGCCACAGCGGCCGGGCCGGTTTCCCGTGCGGGTTGGCCCGCAGATGCACGTGGTAGCCTTGCAGCGCCTGCAGCAGCAGACAGTCGTCCACCTCGGCCAGGTCATCCTTGTGCTGCTGCGCGCTGTCAGTCAGCAGTACCCGTTTGGCTTTGTCTTTCGCCTCGTCGGCGGAGCGCGCCACGAACAGGCCGAACTGGTGCAGTTCCGCCAGCTCATCGCTGCGGTAACCGCCCACGTTAACGAAAAACAGCTTCTCTTCACCGGCGAACGGCGCAGACTCCAGGCTCACGTCGTAACCGTCCGCCCAGTCGATGCGCGCATAACCGTCGACATGCACCTTGCGCTTATCGCCGAACCACTTTTCGCGCAGCAGCGGATACGCCTCTTCCGGCCGATCCACCGCCGCAAACTGCACGTCGTGCAACTCAATATTGGCGCCCGGCGCCGTACCGCCCACATAAAACATCAATAATCCCGGCATGTTAGTCTGCTCTCCTTGATGATAATCGCTATATAATTTAATACATAACGAAACACCTGCCAACGGCGGCGCCATTCTGTGTTATCAATAGATGAGGTTTAATCTGTTGTGGAGGAACGCATGGCATTCAATATCGGTGATTTTGTACAACGCACCACCGGCGGCCCGAAGATGACCGTGGTGGCGATCGACGGCGAAACCCTGGTTTGCAGCTGGAATGAACTGGGTAAAGAGCAGCGTACGGAGGTGCAGGCCAACGAGGTGGCGCTGTACCACGAAGACGGCGATTTCGGCGTCTGCTGAATGATCGGGGCGCGCCGCGCCCCGTTATCGCCTCAGGCGCGAATGTCCTGATAGGCTGGGGTGGTATCGAACTCATGCTTGGCGAACGGGCATAGCGGAATGATTTTACGCTGCTCCGCGCGCATTTTCTCCACCACCAGCGCCACCAGCTTTTTGCCGACGCCCTGCCCCTTCAATGACTCATCCACCCAGGTGTGATCGATAATGGTCAGCTTGTCGCCGCTCGGCACGAAAGAGATCTCGGCGATCAGCTTGCCGTGCTCGTCATTGATATAAAAACGCTTCTCGTCTGCCAGTATTTTATGTTCCATATTATTTCTCCCTATATTTCAGTGCGCCGCTGGGGCAAGTGTCGATAACGCGTTTCACTTCGGCCGCGTCGGCATTATCCGGCATAATCCACGGCCGGCGGTTCAGGGTAAAAATAGCCGCGTTGCCACGCACGCAGTTGGCGGAATGGCGGCATATCGCGCTGTTAAAATAAACGTCAATCTTGTCGCCGGAATAACGGCGGTAACCGGCGGCGGTCAATTCCTCATCCATCTTGGCCTCACATTGCCTGTTTTATTGTTTTTGCTCCAGGCTCAAGTATAGGCAATGCCGTCGGCTTCACCACGCGTCTCACCCAATGAAAAAAGTGGCGCAACCGCCCGTCGCCGCTAGAAAAAAACGTAAATTGTTCTAATCTTTAATCAGCAAGACAACATAATTCCGACAGTGGCTAAGGAGTTCGAAATGGGTGATAGCTCAAAAGACGGCGTAATTCTGCTGTCCCGCATTCTACTGATGGTTCTGTTTATCATTTTCGGCTGGATGAAACTGGTCAACTTCGGTGCGACCGTCACGGCGATGGAAGGCTATGGCACGCCGATGCCTTATTTGGCGGCGATCGTTGCCGTGGTGGTGGAGTTTATTTTCGGCATCGCGCTTATTCTCGGCCTGTTTACTCGGCCTATCGCGGTCATTTTCGCCCTGTATGTGTTGGGCACCGCGTTTATCGGCCATCCGTTCTGGAAAATGACCGGCATGGAAATGATGGGCAACGAAATCAACTTCTTTAAAAACATCAGCATCATTGGTGGTTTGCTGTTGCTGGCGGTAACCGGCGCCGGCCGTTATTCGCTGGACTATAAAATATTTAATAAATAATTCATCGATGGCCGGCGATATTCGCCGGCCATTTTATTTCGGCTATCCTTTCACCGGCTGCGCTTGGCGTGGCGCTCAAAGTTTTCTGCCTTGGCCTGCGCCGATTTACGCAGCGTGACATAGCAGGCGCCCTCGCCGCCGTCGCGCGGTAAGGCGCGGCAAAATGCCTGTACCTGTTCAAACTGCGCCAGCCACTTAGCGACGTAACTGCGCACGATATTCGGATGGCTTTCGTTCTGCCGCCCGCGGCCGTGCACGATCAGCAGTGAACGCAGGTTTTGCGCCTCCGCCTGCACGATGAAGCGAAACAGCGCCTGCCGGCTGGCTTCGACCGACTGACGCAGCAGGTTCAGCGATGCCTGCGGCGGGTAACGCCCGTTACGCAGTTTGTCCAGCACGCCCTGCTGAATGCCTTCCCCTTTGAACTCCAGCGGCTGTTCACAGGGGATCACTTCGAGAAAATCGGTGCTGAGGAAGTTTTCCTGCCGCAGCCGCTGCGCGTCGCGCCGTGCGCTTTTGTCCACCGCCGCCTGCGGCTTGAGGTACAGCGTCTGCCGCCCGTTCGCCAGCGGCACCACGTCCGCCATCGCCTGTTCAAAAAAGTCTTTTTCCTGCTCGCTCATGTTCCACCTCTCTTGAACGGCAGCCTTTACGGCTGGGAATGGGGTCGATTGTAAGACGCCTTGTCACGGTTGCAAGCCGGGAATTGTCAGCGGCATGTGTCTCATTTGTCGTCAACGGGTGAGCTTGCGAACAGTTTTCGCTATACTGCTAAGCCATCATTGAGTGCCGCAAAGGATCGAGCCCATGACAATGCGCGAGCTGGAAATCCAGTTTCAAAATGCGATGAATGAGTTGCAGAGCAGCTTCGAACGGCAACACCGCGAATGGCAGCAGAGCTACCAGGCGCTGCAGCAACTGCTGGAAGAAGCCAAACAGCGCGAAGCCGCGCTGCGGGCGCAGAATGAACAACTGGCGCGCAAACTGAGCACCGCCAGTTCGGTGCCGGAACAGCATGCGCTGGTCAAGCAGATCAAAATGCTCGGCGCCCATCTGGACGCGCTGGCCAAAGACGCGGCCACCTTCAATCACCACCTGCGCCAACAGAGCGCGGTCGGTAATTTCAGCGGCGAACAGCATTGATAGCGGGCGCTGTCGCACAGCGCCTCCCGCCCCTCTTCTGGCGTATTGAGAGTGTAATAAAGCCTAAATGACCTGGATCATCCTCGCCGCCCTGATCGTCGTATTCATTATCGGTTACCGCATCTTGACGTCCGACACCCGCAAAGCCATCGATTCGCTGGCCCATCTGCTGAGGGTCAAGCCGATGCTGATCGAATCGATGATCCAGGAAATGGGCGGCCGCCAAAGCCAGACCTTTATCCGCATGCTGAACAACGGCTACACCGAAGAGATGCACCAGGCGGCTTATCTGCTGTTCATCTACCTGACGTTCATCAAACAGGCGGACGACGAACAGATTGCCCTGTGGCGCGACGTGCTGCTGCGCGCCGGGTTGTCGCCGGAGCTGCATGCCGAGCACACCGAAGCGGCGCTGTTTTACTTCGCCGAGCTGGATATCGATGCGTTTGAACTGGCGCAGTTCCGCCGCGCCTACAACGAGCGTTTCAACCGCGAAGCGTTGGCGCACGGCTGATCGCGTCCCCCGGGCGGGGGACCGATTACAGGAACATGCTGTAGAGGTAGCGCGACAGCGCTTCGCGCGAGCTGAAGCCGTGTGCGATGCCGTAGCGCTGGTTCGGGGCGTCGCTGCTTAAATCCAGGGGAAACTCCAGATACTGCTCGCTGGTGCGCACCGGGGAGGTCGGCGTGGCGAAATGCACGCTTCTCTCTTTCAGCGCCGGGTGGATCACCAACGCGGTTCTGCCCATCCGCGCTTCGCGATTCACATACACATAATGCGTACCCTTGCGGTAGCCATAGGCCTGATCGGTGACATAATCACGCTCAAAGCCGGTATTCTCCAACACTTTAGCCACTTCATCCGGCCGTAAATACATCGATTCCTCCTCTCATTCTGGACCGCTGAGCGACCTTACCGTAATCATTCACCGAAACAATGATTTTCTGGGGAGGAATCCGGGTTTCGGACTATTCCTGAATCAGGCCCGGCGGCGCTGCAGCAGGCGCAGGGTGAGCAGCACCCCGAGCGCCACCAGCAGCGCCGCCGCCAGATAAATCGACGGCACGCCCGCTTGTCCAATAAGCAGCCCGGCCAGCGGGCCGGTGATGCCCAACGCCAGGTCGAGGAACGCCGAATAGGTGCCGAGCGCCGTGCCCTGATTCTGCGGCGGCACCTGTTTCACCGCCTCAACGCCCAGCGCCGGGAACACCAGCGAAAAACCGGCGCCGGCCAGCAACGCGCCGGTTTGCACCATCCAGGGTTCGCCGGCCAGCCAGATCAACAGCAGCCCGACGATCTCGACCAGAAACGACGCCAGCGTCACCTTCAACCCGCCGTGGCGGTTAATGACGTTGCTGAAGATCAGGCGGATGCCGACGAAGGCGCAGCTGAACAGCGTCAGCGAAAACGCCGCGCCGCTCCAGCCTTTGTCGGCGTAGTAAAGGGTGATGAACGTGGCGATCACGCCGAAGCCGACGGTGCCCATCGCCAGCCCGAGACCATAGGCCCAGATGCGGCCGAACACCGCGCGGAAGGCGATGCGCTGCCCAGCCGCGATCGAGACGTCCGGCTTGCCGCTCGCCAACAGCAGCGCCACCGCGACCGCCAGCACAATCAGCGCCGCCACCCCGGCCAATCCCCACTGCTGGTTCAGATACACGCCGAGCGGCGCGCCGGCCGCCATCGCGCCGTAGGTGGCGACGCCGTTCCAGGAGATCACCCGCGCAGTGTGCATCGCCCCAACCCGACCGATGCCCCACAGTGTGGAACCGGTGCTGGCGAAGCTTTCGCCGACGCCGAGAAACACCCGCCCCACGCACAGCAACAGCAGGCTGAGCCACGGGTAACCGTCAACGCCGAACGCCAGCGCGTAAAACAGGCCGCTGGCGCCGCAGCACGCCAGGCCGAACAGCACCACCTTCTTCGGCCCCAGCTGATCGGCGTAACGCCCGGCGTGCGGGCGGCTGAACAGCGTGGCGAAGTATTGCGCGCTGATGATAAGGCCCGCCAACACCGAGTTGTAGCCCAGGTGGTCATGAACAAATCCCGGCAACACCGCCAGCGGCAGGCCGATGGTCAGGTAGCAGACGAAGGTGAACATCACCACGGACAAAATACGTCGGTTCAGTTGGAAGTTATTTTCTGCGGTCATCGAAGGTGGCTCGCATCGGACGGGGTAGACGAAGCGTTCCAGCATACCCCGATGAGATTTGATGATAAATGAGAGAGTTATAACGAATTATTATTTCGCTAACGATTTTACCGCCACCCGCGCGCGCAGAAAATCGATAAACGCCCGCACCTTTTCCGGCACGTGACGGGTATTCGGGTAGAGCGCATAGATGCTCTGCTCGGGGAAACGGTGATCCGGCAGCAACCGCTGCAACCTGCCGGCATCGATGTCGGGCTGCGCCAGCCACGCCGGCAGCAGCGCCACCCCGGCGCCATGCAGGGCGAACGCCAGCAATGCCGCGGCGCTGTCGCCGGTAAGCGTGGCGGCGTCCGCGACCTTGAACAGCACCGCTTCGCGCTGCGGCGTGACCACCTGCCAACTGAGCGGCGAACTGAGCCGGCTGTGGGCGATCCACTGCGCCTGCGCCAGATCCGTCAGCGAATGAATCGGCTGCTCGGCCAGATAATCCGGCGACGCCACCGGAAAAATGGCGAAGCTGTCAATTAGCGCCGCGCGGTGGCTGGAATCCGCCAGCTGGCCCAAGCGGATCGCCACGTCGAAGCGCTCCGAAATCAGATCGGCATGATAGGAAGAAGACACATGCTGGATACGCAGGCGCGGATGCTGGCGCGAAAACGCCGCCAGCGCCGGCGCCACCACCTGCGCGCCGTACTCCGGCGTGCTGGTGATGCGCAGCACGCCGCTCAGCCCGTGATGATCGCGTCGCACGTCGTCCAGCACGTTTTCCGCCTCCTGCAACAATTGCTGGCTGCGCTGATAGAAGCGTTCGCCGGCATCGGTCAGCGACAATCGTCGGGTGCTGCGCGCCAGCAGTGACACCCCCAGCTCATTCTCCAGTTGCTTGACGTTAAAGCTCACCACCGCCTTGGTTTGCCCCAGCGCCGCCGCCGCCGCGGTAAAGCTGCCCGCTTCCACCACCGCCGCGAAGATCGCCAGACGCTGCAAATTCAGCATTTCGCCGCCCTTATTGTCAAAATCATTTTGACAGTGTAATCGCCCGCCGCCGATTTATCCGCACTTTTCCCCCCGATACACTGCTCGCCTTCAACCGGAGGCACCATGTCTTATCGCAGCAAAGTGGCAATCGTCTATCTGCTCGGCTTTTTCGTCGATCTGATCAATATGTTTATCGCCAATGTCGCCTACCCCGCCATCGGCCAGGCGATGCGAGCATCGGTCAGCCAACTGGCGTGGGTCAGCAACGGCTATATTCTCGGCCTGACGCTGGTGATCCCGCTCAGCGCCTGGCTGGCGCAGCGCATCGGCGGACGGCGAGTATTTCTGCTGTCGCTGGCGCTGTTCATGCTGGCCACCCTCGGCGCAGGCAACGCCGACAGCATCGGCGCGCTGATCGGCTGGCGCACCCTGCAGGGCATGGGCGGCGGCTTGCTGATCCCCATCGGCCAGACGCTGACCTATCAGCTGTACCGCAGCCATGAACGCGCCGGGCTGTCGGCGGCCATCATGTTGGTGGGGCTGCTGGCGCCGGCGCTGTCACCGGCGCTGGGCGGCTGGCTCGTCGATCGGTTGGACTGGCGCTGGGTGTTTTTCGCCAACCTGCCGCTGGCGGCCTTGGCCCTGGCGCTGGCGGCGCTGTGGCTGCGCGCGGAAGCGCCGACAGCGGCGCGCAAACCGCTCGACGCGACAGGATTACTGAGCGCCTGCGCGGCGCTGACGCTGCTGCTGCTCGGCCTGACCCGGCTGAGCGAAGCCGGCCATCAGGTTTCCGGTGCGGCGCTGCTGGCTGCCGGCCTGCTGGTGCTGGCCTCTTATCTGCGCCATAGCCTGCGTACCCCGCAGCCGCTGCTGAACCTGCGGCTGGTCGCCGATCCGCTGCTGCGCAACGCCATGGCGGTTTATTTGTGTATTCCCGGCCTGTTCATCGGCGTCAGCCTGGTGGCGATGCTGTATCTGCAAAACCAGCTGGGCATGCCCGCCGCACAGGTCGGCGGCCTGATGCTGCCCTGGGCGCTGGCGTCGTTCCTGGCCATCACGCTGACCGGCAAAACCTTTAACCGCCTCGGCCCGCGGCCGCTGCTGATCGTCGGCTGTCTGTTGCAAGGCATCGGCATGCTGACGCTGGCGCAGATCGATCAGGCCGGGCAGCACGCGTTGCAGATCGCCGCCTTTGCCCTGATGGGGTTCGGCGGCAGCCTGTGCAGCAGCACCGCGCAGAGCAGCGCGTTCCTGCAGATCCCCGACGCTCAGCTGGCGGACGCCAGCGCGCTGTGGAATATCAACCGCCAACTCAGTTTTTGCCTCGGCGTGGCGCTGCTCAGCCTGCTGCTGAATCTGCTGCTGGCCGTGTTGCCGCCCGCGACGGCTTACCGCACCTGCTTCATTCTGGCGGGCGCCAGCGTACTCATCCCGCTGCTGCTGTGCCTGCGCCTCGCCAACCGCGCCATCGTGCGCCAACTCAACGCTCAACAGGATGCTTTATGAACCCGTATTTTACCGAAGTGATCGACGCCCACATCGCCATTGAACGCTGGCTGGGCAAAGGGACCGGAGAAGAGCAGGCGCTGCTGGCGCGCTTTACGCCGGATTTCAGCATGATCGCGCTGAACGGCGCTCCGCTGGATTTCACCGCGCTGTGCGCTTTTTTCCACGCGCATCGCGCCGCCAAACCGGGTTTGGAAATCGAGATAGAAGAGATGAAGCTGGTGGCCGAATGGCCGACGGGCGCGGTAGTCAGCTACCGGGAAAAACAGAGTCTGCCGGGACAAAGCGCTACGCTGCGCTACTCCACGGTGGTATTTGAACGTCAGCCCAACGCGCTCGGCTGGCGGCATTTGCACGAAACCGCCGCGGCGCAATGATCACAGGAAGCTGCCGGCCAAAAACAGTTCCCAACCGACGATCACCCCGCACAGGGTTACCGCGCTGAAAATAACTTCAAACAGATAGCGATTGATCATCGTGCGTCGCCTCAAAAGAAGACACCCGGAAGAACCGGGTGTCTGGAGTACGGACTGGAGCGTGCGGAACGTTCCGGTTCCGCAAACATCACTTAATTAAGCTTTTTTACCGGCTTTTTTGTGGTGTTTTTTAGCGGCCTGAGCTTTCTGCACTGGCGCTTTTTTGTGGTGTTTTTTAGCAGCCTGGGCTTTCTGAGCTGGCGCTTTTTTGTGGTGCTTTTTAGCGGCCTGAGCTTTCTGGGCTGGCGCTTTTTTGTGGTGCTTGGCTTTCTTGTGGTGCGTTGCTTTAGCTGGCGCTTTTTCAGCAGCAGCCGCTGGCGCAGCGGTGGTGGTGGTCGCAGCTGGTGCGGTGGTGGTAGCCGGAGCAGTAGCTGCGGTATCAGCAGCGAAAGCAACAGAAGACAGACCCATAGTGGCAGCAACGATCAGCGCTAATACTTTTTTCATCTTTAAATCCTCAGAGTGTTGTTTCGGTAAGCTCCGGTGGAGCCGTTGAAACAGATACTAGTGGAATCAAACCGCCGCTTCCGTGAGTGATTGGTTTCGCCGAGTAACCAAATGTACAAAGCCCAGGCGCCGGCAAACACCTGCGTGACGGCGGTTTTTTTCCGTGATCGGCCACGCAAATCTCGGCATGGTCTACACTTGAAAGACATGTGTCGAAATGGAGAGCTGAATGTTTAAGAAAGCGGAAAGAACAGAACGCGATATCGATCAGGACGTCACTCTGTTGGCCGATACGCTGGATGAAGTGTTGCGCGAGTCCGGTGACAAGACCAAAGAGGAACTGAAAGAGCTGCACAGCAAGGCGAAAGGCGTGCTGCGCGACGCCCGGGCGCGGTTCAATGGCTCCACCAGTCTGACACAGCATGCGCGCGACGCGGTCGATCAAGCCGACAGCTATGTGCGTGACAAACCTTGGCAGGGCGTAGGGATCGGTGCCGCCGTCGGCATCGTGCTCGGCGTGCTGCTGGCCCGGCGTTAACACCCCTGCAGTCATAAAGATAAAACAGATGTGCGTCTGGCCCGCGGAAATCGCGGGCCGTTTAATTTGTGCGAAACAGCTGCGCCAGCCCCTGTACCGCCCGCTCCGCCTCCTCTCGCCGGCTGAAATTGGCCCCCCCGACAGTAACCCCCGCCCCGCCGGATGGTCGATGCGCTAATCAGAGAGCGCCTTCAATCGTCTGGCCGTCAGCATGCGTCAGAATGCGCTCGACTCCCCCTCTTCACTGAGAGAGGAGAATTTCTCACCCGAAAAAATTTTTCCCTCGCCTTTTCCAGCCCCGACGCGGTCTACGTACCCAACCCCACAAAACACCATATATAGCGTGGTTGATAAATTAAATATCTACATATAGTATTTTATCTATCAGCCGCAGGGACCGTTGTTCGGTTGATAACGCCGTCAGAAACGCCAGGAACGATGCTCCGTTATCTGACTTGTCCGCCTTTCCTTCAGCCTAAAGGTAAATGCGAATCATGAGCATTATTATTTACAGTAAGCCGGACTGTGTCCAGTGCAACGCCACCTATCGCGCATTTGATAAACAGGGGATTGATTATCAGGTGATCGACCTCACCCAGGATCAGCAGGCGCTGAACCACGTTAAATCCTTAGGTTATCAGCAAGTTCCGGTGATTATCGCCGGTGACGATCACTGGTCCGGTTTCCGGCCGGACAAAATCGGCGCGCTGGCGCTCACCTGCTGAGGCTCGGCGATGAATCCGCTGGTCTATTTCTCCAGCAGTTCGGAGAACACCCACCGATTCGTTGAGAAACTGGGCCTGCCGGCGATCCGCATTCCGA
This sequence comes from Serratia sp. JKS296, assembly GCF_900215445.1. Taxonomy (NCBI): domain Bacteria; kingdom Pseudomonadati; phylum Pseudomonadota; class Gammaproteobacteria; order Enterobacterales; family Yersiniaceae; genus Serratia; species Serratia sp. JKS296. Next base: position 1,066,798 of record NZ_OCMX01000001.1, on the reverse strand, counting down.
TCGCCGGCGCCCGCAGCAAATTGCTGATGGAACAACCCTATATCTTGATCGTACCCAGCTATGGCGGGGGCAGCGCCGTCGGCGCGGTGCCGATCCAGGTGATCCGCTTTCTCAACGTTCCGCAAAACCGTTCATACCTGCGCGGCGTCATCGCCGCCGGGAACACCAACTTCGGCGCAGCGTACGGCATCGCCGGCGACATCATCGCCAAAAAATGCCAGGTGCCTTTTTTGTACCGCTTCGAGCTGCTCGGCACTACGCAAGACGTTGAAAACGTTAGACAGGGAGTAACCGCATTTTGGCAACGACAGAATTGACCAGGCCCGAGACGGGCGCGCTGGATTACCATTCGCTCAACGCGATGCTCAATCTTTACGATGCGGAAGGCCGGATCCAGTTCGATAAAGATCGGCTGGCGGCGCGGCACTACTTCCTGCAGCACGTCAACCAAAACACCGTGTTCTTCCATAACCTGGAGGAAAAGCTGCGCTATCTGGTGGAAGAAGGCTACTACGAGCCGCAGGTGCTGGCGCAGTACGAATTCCCGTTTATCAAGCAGCTGTTCCAACAGGCCTACGCCAAGAAATTCCGCTTCGAGACCTTCCTCGGCGCCTTCAAGTACTACACCAGCTATACGCTCAAAACCTTCGACGGCAAGCGCTATCTGGAACGCTACGAAGACCGGGTGTGCATGGTGGCGCTGACGCTGGCGGCGGGCGACACCGCCCTGGCGCAGGATCTGGTGGAAGAGATGATTTCCGGCCGCTTCCAGCCGGCCACGCCGACCTTCCTCAACTGCGGCAAACGCCAGCGCGGTGAGCTGGTCTCCTGCTTCCTGCTGCGCATCGAAGACAATATGGAATCGATCGGCCGGGCGGTGAACTCCGCGCTGCAGCTGTCGAAACGCGGCGGCGGCGTGGCCTTCATGCTGAGCAATATTCGCGAGGTGGGCGCGCCGATCAAGCGCATCGAGAACCAGTCCTCCGGCGTCATTCCGATCATGAAAATGCTCGAAGACGCCTTCTCCTACGCCAACCAGCTCGGCGCGCGCCAGGGGGCCGGCGCGGTGTATCTCAACGCCCACCACCCGGATATCCTGCGTTTTCTCGATACCAAGCGGGAAAACGCCGACGAGAAGATCCGCATCAAAACGCTGTCGCTGGGGGTGGTGATCCCGGATATCACCTTCGAGCTGGCGAAGAACAACGAAGAAATGTACCTGTTCTCGCCCTACGACGTCGAACGGGTGTATGGCGTGCCGTTTTCGGAGATTGCCGTCAGCGAGAAGTACCGCGAGATGGTGGACGACAAGCGCATCCGCAAGTCGCGCATCAACGCGCGCGAGTTCTTCCAGGTGCTGGCGGAGATCCAGTTCGAATCCGGCTACCCCTACGTGATGTTCGAGGACACGGTCAACCGGGAGAACCCGATCGCCGGGCGCATCAATATGAGCAACCTGTGTTCGGAGATCCTGCAGGTCAACCGCGCCAGCACCTATCACGAGGATCTGAGCTACGATCGCATCGGCAAGGATATCTCCTGCAACCTCGGCTCGTTGAACATCGCCAAAACCATGGACGCGCCGGACTTCGGCAAGGCGATCGAGACCGCGATCCGCGCGCTGACCGCGGTGGCCGACATGAGCGATATCCGCTCGGTGCCGTCGATCGCCGAAGGCAACCGCAGCGCCCGCGCCATCGGTCTGGGCCAGATGAACCTGCACGGTTACCTGGCGCGCGAGCGCATCTTCTACGGCTCGGAAGAAGGCATCGACTTCACCAATCTCTATTTCTATACCGTGGCCTATCACGCCATCCGCGCCTCTAACCGGCTGGCGATCGAGCGCGGCGGCGCCTTTGACGGCTTTGAGCACTCTCGCTATGCCAGCGGCGAGTACTTCGACAAGTACACCGAGCGCGACTGGCTGCCGCAGACCGAGCGGGTGCGCGAGCTGTTCGCCGCCGCCGGCATCGCCATTCCGGGCCGCGACGACTGGCGCGCGCTGCGTCAGTCGGTGATGATGCACGGGCTGTACAATCAGAATCTGCAGGCGGTGCCGCCGACCGGCTCCATCTCGTACATCAACAACGCCACCTCCAGCATCCATCCGATCGTCTCGCGCATCGAGATCCGCAAGGAAGGCAAGATCGGCCGCGTTTACTACCCGGCGCCGTACATGACCAACGACAACCTGGCGTATTACCAGGATGCCTACGAGATTGGCCCGGAAAAAATCATCGATACCTATGCCGCCGCGACGCAACACGTCGATCAGGGGCTGTCGCTGACGTTGTTCTTCCGCGATACCGCCACCACCCGCGACATCAACCGCGCGCAGATCTACGCCTGGCGCAAAGGCATCAAGACCATTTACTACATCCGCCTGCGCCAGATGGCGCTGGAAGGCACCGAGGTGCAGGGCTGCGTGTCCTGCGCGCTGTGAGGCAACTTATGACGACCGTAACATCGGCGCCGCTGGTGCGCGCCATCAACTGGAACATCATCGAAGACGACAAGGATCTGGAGGTATGGAACCGCCTGACCTCCAACTTCTGGCTGCCGGAAAAGGTGCCGCTGTCCAACGATATCCCCTCCTGGGCCACGCTGACGCCGAAGGAGCAGCAGCTGACCATTCGGGTATTTACCGGGCTGACGCTGTTGGACACCATCCAGAACACCGTCGGCGCGCCGGCCCTGATCGCCGATGCGCTGACGCCGCACGAAGAGGCGGTGTACTCCAACATCAGCTTTATGGAGGCGGTGCACGCCCGCTCTTACAGCTCAATCTTCTCCACCCTGTGCCAAACGCCGGACGTGGATGACGCCTATCGCTGGAGCGAGGAAAACCGCGCGCTGCAGAAGAAAGCCGGCATCATTCTGGCGCACTACCGCAGCGACGATCCGCTGCTGAAAAAGGTCGCCAGCGTGTTCCTCGAGTCGTTCCTGTTCTATTCGGGCTTTTACCTGCCGATGTACTGGTCCAGCCGCGCCAAACTGACCAACACCGCCGATCTGATCCGCCTGATCATTCGCGACGAGGCGGTGCACGGCTACTATATCGGCTATAAGTTCCAGAAAGGGCTGGAGAAAGTGGACGCCGCGCGGCGCCAGCAGGTGAAAAACTTTGCCTTCGACCTGATGCAGGATCTGTACGACAACGAGGTGCGTTACACCGAGGAGCTGTACGACGGCGTCGGCTGGACGGAAGACGTGAAGACCTTCCTGCACTATAACGCCAACAAGGCGCTGATGAACCTGGGGTATGAAGCGCTGTTCCCGCCGGCGATGGCGGAGGTCAACCCGGCGATCCTGTCGGCGCTGTCGCCGAACGCCGACGAAAACCACGACTTCTTCTCCGGTTCAGGTTCGTCTTACGTCATCGGCAAGGCGGTCAACACCGAGGATGAGGACTGGGATTTCTGAGGACATGACAGCGATGCCGGTCTTTCAGGCCGGTATCGTGCATTCAATACCCTTGTTCTTTCTGACTGCGGATCGCCAGAACAAACGCCGTATCGATATCAGGAATGTATTTGTAGAGCGCCAAATAACCGCGAGCTTGCTGCCCAATAATCAATTCACGCAGCCCTGCGCCAAGTGACCGTCCGATCAATGGATTATGTTCCAATACCGCAATTGCCTGGATGATTTCCTGAATGCGCCGCCCTGAATCCGCAGCGCCATACTGAGCCAAATGAGCGAGAACACGTTCGATATCATCCCTGACCTCTGGCGCCAACTCGACATTTGCCATCAGCGTCCCAGTTTTTTAACAGGAGGTTTGACAGCGGCAGTATCACCCGCTGCGTAATTTTCCAAATAACCGCGCATCTCTTTCCAAGAGACCGTCTCTCCCGTCGCAATTATCTTGGCATAGCGTTTTTCCGCTTCATTCTCAAAGTCACGGCGCAACTCTTCTTGCTGCGTTTTCTCCGCTATTGCCTGCAAAATAAAGCTGTGAGACGTGACGCCTACCTGCTCGGCGACGGCAGCGACTCGGGCTTTAAGCTCATCTGGAATACGAATGGTCGTCGTCGACATAATCGCTCCTAACGTCGGTCAATCACATGTAGCTCAATTGTGCTACATGAAGTCTGACAGCGCAATAATGCAGAGGATTATTTCACCGATTGACGCAGCTCAAGCCGCCGCCAAATAGCGCGTTTCTCCGCGTCGCTGGCGGTCGGCCAGGCGGCGATCTCCGCCCGCGAGCGCCGGCATCCGCGGCACTGCTGGGTTTCGTCGTCGATCCGGCACAGGCTGACGCAGGGCGATCTGACGCCAGGATGGGATTGCTGAGTGTGGCCCGCCATACGTTGCCCTTGATGTGATATGTTCCGCCACAGGATACCCGATCCTGCGGCGGCGCGTCGCCAATCAGATGATGCCGCCGTTGGCGCGCAGGGTTTGGCCATTGATCCAGCCGCCGTCTGCCCCGGCGAGGAAAGCCACCGCCGCGGCGATATCGTCCGGCGTGCCCAGACGTTCCAACGGCGCCATCTTCGCCAGCCGCTCGATAAGCTCCGGGGTTTTGCCGTCGAGGAATAAGCCGGTGGCGGTCGGCCCCGGCGCGACGGCGTTCACCGTGATATTGCGGCCGCGCAGCTCTTTCGCCAGCACGCTGGTCAGCGCTTCGATCGCCGCCTTGCTGGCGGCATACATGCCGTACCCCGGCTGCAGCAACCCCACCACGCTGGAGGAGAAGTTGATGATGCGGCCGTTGTCGCGCAGGCGCTTCGCCGCCTCGCGCATCGCATTGAAGCTGCCTTTCAGGTTGATGTCGAGCAGGCGATCCGCATCTTCATCACGCATGTCCGCCACCGGCGCCAGCGCGATCACCCCGGCGTTATTGACCAGCACGTCGACGCCGCCAAACGCCCGTTCGGCGCTGTCGAACAGTTGGGCGACCGCAGCCGCATCGCTGACGTCGGCCTTGACACTCAAGGCGCGGCCGCCGCGCTGTTCTATCTTGCCCACCAGCTCATCGGCCGGCGCCGGATTGCCTGAATAGTTGATGATGACGGTAAAGCCATCGGCGGCCAGACGCTCGGCGATGGCCGCGCCGATGCCGCGGGATGCGCCAGTGACGATGGCGACGCGTTGAGTCGCGTGATTCATGGATATCTCCTCATCGGGTTAATGTACAGTCATCATGCACCTTTCGGCATGGCGAATAATCCCCTATTCTTCGTTATCACTATCCGAAGTAAACGAACAATTATGGACAGAATCGACGCCATGCGCCTGTTCACCCGCGTGGTAGAACAACGCAGCTTCACCCAGGCGGCGCAGGATCTGAACCTGCCGCGATCCACCGTGACCGACGCTATCAAACAGCTCGAAGCCCGACTGCAGGTCAGGCTGCTGCAACGCACCACCCGCCACGTCAGCCCGACGCTGGATGGCGAAGCCTACTATCAGCGTTGTCTGAGCATTCTGGCGGACATCGAAGAAGCGGAGATGGCGTTCGCCGGCGCCAAACCGCGCGGATTGCTGCGCATCGACGTGCACGGCACGCTGGCGCGCCATTTTCTGTTGCCCGATTTGCCGGATTTTTTGGCGCAATACCCGGATATCGAGCTTTATATGAGCGAAGGCGATCGGCTGGTGGACGCGCTGCGGGAAGGCATCGACTGCGTGGTGCGCGTCGGCAAACTGCGGGACAGCGACATGGTGGCGCGCCGCCTGGGCGAGCTGGAAGAGGTGACCTGCGCCGCCCCGGCCTACCTGCAGCGCTTCGGCACGCCGCAAAGCCTGGACGATCTGCGCCATCACCGCATGGTGGGCTTTCGCTCTTCGGCGACCGGCGCGCTGATGCCGCTGGCGTTCACGGTGGCGGGACAAGCGCAACCCGTCACGCTGCCGGCGACGGTGTCGGTCACCGCGGCGGAGAGCCTGGTCGCCGCCGCCCGCGCCGGACTGGGCATCATTCAGGTGCCGCGCTATCACCTGCGCGGCGATCTGGCCGACGGCAGCCTGTTGCCGCTGCTGCCGGATTGGCCTTCTCCTCCGATGCCGGTCTCGCTGCTTTATCCGCGCAACCGCCAGCTGTCACCGCGGGTGCGCGTGTTTCTCGACTGGTTCAGCCGGGTGTTCGCCGAGCGGAACCGATAACGAGAGCGGGCGTTACAGCGCGCCGTAGTTCAACGGCACCCAGGTGTAACCGTCGCCCTGGCGGTTCAGATACCCCAACCCCGGGAACGACAGGTGTGCGCCACCGACCAGTTCGCTCTGCCGCGCGCTGTCGCCAAATATCCGCAGCCGCTGAGCGACAGCCGCCTTGGCGTCGCTATCAAAGCTGATAGCCACCTTCGGATGCGGCAACTGCACCGCCGCCACGTGGATCAGATCCCCCAACAGCAACAGCTTCTTGCCCTGGCTGGTCACCTGATACACGCTGTGCCCCGGCGTATGGCCGTGGGCGGCGAAGGCGGCAATGCCCGGCGACAGTTCACCGTCGCCGCTGAACGGCTTAAAGTGGCCCATCGCCTGGTATGGCTTGATCGCCGCCTGGGCCCGTTCGAAGTTGCTTTTACTGCCTGCGCTGGCCTGTTTCAGTTGGTCCGCGCTCAGCCAGAAGTCCGCGTCCTGGCTGGCGGCGCGCACCACCGCATTGGGGAATACCGCCTTGCCGTCGTGCGTCAGGCCGCCGAGGTGGTCCGGGTGCATGTGGGTCAGGTAGATCTCATCCACCTGCTCCGGCTGGTAGCCCGCCGCACGCAGGTTATCCACCAGCTTGCCCAGGCCGTCGCCCAGCAGTTGGCCGGCGCCGCTGTCGATCATCACCAGCTTGTCGCCGGTATTGATCAGATAGGCATTGACCGAGGTGACCACCGGCAGGCTTTGATGCCGCTCGGCCAACCCGGCGGCGATCTGCTGCGGCGTGGTGTTCAGCAACAGTTTGTCCGCCGGCAGGCGAATGATGCCGTCGGATAACGCGGTCACTTCAAAACTGCCCAGCATGATGCGGTAAAATCCCGGCGTCGGGGTTTTGGCCTGCGGCGCGGCGGCCCCGGCCTGTAATGACATAACGGCCAGCGCCGCGCCCAGCAGACAACGTTTCCAGAACATGATGACTCCTTGCGAGAATTGAACAGCGCTAAGTATTGACGCAAAAAGCCCGATGCGCCTGTTTAATAAATGCCTTTGATAAATATATAAACAATATATTTATTATGAATAATTTTGTTTGCCGACTCACACAACCCCAATCAATATTTTCCGGTTCGCGACTTGGTTATTTTTCTTACTCCCTAAATCAAGAGTGAGGAAATATCATGAACTATCAATTCGAAAATCTGGTCTTTGAAGGCGGCGGCGTAAAAGGCATCGCCTATGGCGGCGCGCTGGAATTGCTGGAAGCCAAAGGCATCATGCCGCAGATCAAGCAAACCTCCGGCGCCTCGGCGGGCGCCATCGCCGCGCTGCTGGTCGGCCTGGGCTGCAGCTCGGCGGACGTAACCAAAATTCTGTCGGCGATGGATTTTAAAAAATTCCTCGATTATAACGGCGGCTTTTTCGGTACGCTCCAGGACGCCTATCGCCTGTTCAATCAATACGGCATCGCGCCCGGCGATTATTTCTATCAATGGTCACGCGATATTATCAAGCAATATACCGGCAACCCGGATATCACCTTCGAGCAGTTCGAAGCGATGAAGGCGGCGAAAGGGTTCAAGTCGATTTACTTTATCGGCGCCAACCTCAACAGCGGCCAACGCGAAGTTTATTCGCACCGCACTACGCCGCGCATGAAAGTGGCGGACGGCCTGCGCATTTCGATGTCGTTCCCGTTCGCCTTCGTGGCGAAGAACAATACCCTGGGCGACCTGTGCATCGATGGCGGCATGATCGACAACTACCCGGTGCGGCTATTCGACTATGACTTCTCCGCCACGCCGCCTTACATCGACGTCTCCAGCCAGCGCATCAACACCCGCACCCTGGGCCTTCGCCTGGACTCCGCCGGTGAAATCGCCCAGGCCGCCGGTCAGGCCGGCCCGCGCACGCCGGTCAACAACCTGTTTGATTTCACCCTGGCGGTGGCCAACGTGATGCTGGACATCCAAACCAAGGTGCATCTGGACAGCGACGACTGGAAGCGCACCGTGTATGTCGACACGCTCGACGTCGGCACGCTGGAGTTCGGCATCAGCGAGGAGAAGAAACGCGCGCTGATCGAATCCGGCCGCCGCGGCGTAGAGCGCTACTTCGCCTGGTACGACGCCGCCATGAAACAGGCGGCATAACCGGCGTTCCCCTTGCCCGCGCGTCTGGCCGGCGCGCGGGCAAAAAAAATCCCCGCGGGGGCGGGGAAAGGCAAAGTAACGCTAAGGATTTATAGGAGTTATACGAAGAACTTGGCCAACACCAGCAGCGACAGCGAGACGTTGATAGCGCCCCCGATACGCGTAGCGATCTGGGCGAACGGCATCAACGACATGCGGTTGCCGGCGGTGAGGATCGCGACGTCGCCGGTGCCGCCCTGCCCGCTCTGGCAACAGGAGACAATCGCCACGTCGATAGGGTGCATGCCGATTTTCTTGCCGACGAAGAAACCGGTCGCCACCAGCGCGCTGACGGTCGTGACGATCACGATCAGATTCTGGACGGTGAACGCATCCACCAGCTCCTGCCACGGCGTGATGGCCACCCCGACCGCGAACAGGATCGGATAAGTCACGGCGGTGCGGAAGAATTTGTACACCACCTGCGAGCCTTCCTGAATGCGCGGCGATACCCCGTGCGCCAGCTTCACCGCCACGGCGGCGAACAGCATGCCCACCGGCGCCGGCAGGCCAATCAGGCGATGCAGCAGCATGCCCACCATATACAGCAGAATAGCCAGCAACGCGCCGCAGGCGATGGTGCTGACGTCCACCTTGCCGCTGATTTTTTCCACCGCGTTCATGCCGCTGTCGCCCTGCTTGCTCGGCATCAGGCTGCCTTCGCCGGTCAGGTGCGGATAACGCTTGCCCAGTTGGTTGAGCAGGCCGGCGATGACGATGGCGGTCAGGCTGCCGAGCATCACGATCGGCAGAATGCGCCCCAACGCCACGCCCTGCTCCATGTGCAGGATCGCCGCGTAGCCCATCGACAGCGGGATCGCCCCTTCACCCACGCCGCCGGCCATGATCGGCAGGATCAGGAAGAAGAAGATCTGGAACGGCTCCAGGCCCAGCGCCATGCCGACGCCCATCCCCACCAGCATGCCGACGATCTCGCCGCACAGCATCGGAATGAAGATGCGCAGGAAGCCCTGGATCAGCACCTGGCGGTTCATGCTCATGATGCTGCCGACGATGATGCAGCAAATGTAGAGATAAAGAATGTTGGTCGATTTGTAGAACTTGGTGGTCGACTCCACCACCACGTCCGGCAACAGGCCATAGTGCACCAGCGCGGAAGGAATGAAGGTGGCGCAGATTGCCGCCGCGCCCATTTTGCCGATCAACGGCAGCCGTTTGCCGAATTCGCCGCAGGCGAAACCGAAGAACGCCAGGGTGGCCACCATCACCACGATATCGCTCGGCAATTTGCCTTCCAGGCAGTCGAGCAGAATCAATACGCCGGCCAGAATAAAGAACGGTAACGGAATAATCCCTACTTTATAATTGTCCAGTATCCGCCACCATTTCTCACGCAGAGGAATATCGGCGGTCTTGTCTTTGGCTACGAGGTAAGAATCATCTGTTGTGCTCATAATCTGGCCTCTTATTAGTTTGTTCAGCCATCATAGAGAAGCGCACGGATTATCTGCTGTGATTATGTTCAAAGTTAAAAAGGGTTTTTAATGGTGGTTATGGTTTCTATGGGGTTAATTAAGATTATGTAAAAATCGACGTGGTTTTAATGGTGTTAATACCGTTTTTATTTTAAAGCTTATCAATTTTATCGCAGGCGAACAATTCTCGTCCGGTTCACTCTAATCCCGTGTGAGGGATCACAAGTTGATCGGGCGCAATATTACAGACCCCGCTTCTCGTGATAGGGTAAGGCTTCAGGATCTCTTTACGGTGAAGCTCCGCCATGCGCCTCAAACTCTCATTTCAAATCAAACTGTTTCTGTGCCTGGTGGCCTTCTCCTGCCTGCTGCTGACCTGTATCGGCGCCTACACCTATTACCAGCTGGATGCGCAACTGCACCGCGATCTCGGCGCCCGCGCCCAGGTGCAGGCGCGGGAAATCGCCCTTATCCCTTCGCTGGTGGACGCGGTGGAAAAACACGACGCCGCCAGAATTGCCGCGCTGATGAAAAAAATCCGCGCCAGCAGCGACGCCAGTTATATCGTCATCGGCGATAATCATGCCCGCCATCTTTATCATTCCGAATACGAAGGCCGCTTGGGCACGCCGATGATCGGCGGCGATAATAAAGAGGTGCTGGAAGGGAAAAGCATTATTTCCATTCGCAAGGGCGGCATTGGCGTTTCATTGCGCAGCAAGGCGCCGATCCTGGATGAAAATAATCACGTGATCGGCATCGTTTCCGTCGGCTATTTGAAATCGCACATCGATAATTTAAATGCCAGGACGTTGACGCAAATTATCGGCTCCATCGTTCTGCTGCTGATCGCCCTGTTCGTTTTTTCCTGGCTGCTGTCGAAAAATCTCAAGCGCCAGATGTTCTGGCTGGAACCGAAAGAGATCGCGCTGCTGGTGCGCCAGCAAAAAGCGCTGCTGGAAGCCATTTATGAGGGCGTGATCGCCATCGATCCGCAATTGCGGATCATCACCATCAACCATGCGGCGCGCGAGCTATTGGATCTGCACCAGCCCGCCGCCAGCTTGCTGGGCCGGCCGATCGGCGACGTGATCCAGGCGCAGCCGGACTTCTTCGCCGCCGCGCAACTGGGCCAGGATACGCACGACGAGGTGTGCCGCTTCAACCACGTGCGGGTGATCGCCAGCCGGGTGCGCATCATGCAGGAGCAGGAGCTGCAAGGCTGGGTGATCAGCTTCCGCGACAAGAACGATATCAATACGCTGAGCAGCCAGCTCAGCCAGGTGAAACGCTATGCCGACAATCTGCGCATCATGCGCCACGAGCAGCTGAACTGGACCGCCACGCTGGCCGGGCTGCTGCATATGCAGCGCTACGACGAGGCCATCCGCTATGTGGAAGCCCAGTCGGAGGGCGCGCAGGAGATCCTCGATTTCATCTCGCAGCGCTTCAGTTCGGCGGCGCTGTGCGGCCTGCTGCTGGGCAAATATTCCAGCGCCAGAGAAAAAGGCATCGAGCTGCGCTTCGATCCGGCCTGCCAGCTGCGGCAGATCCCGGCGGCGCTGAATGAGACCGAACTGATGTCGATCGTCGGCAATCTGCTGGATAATGCGGTGGAAGCGACGCTGCACTGCCCGGCGCCGCACGACGCGATCGAACTCTATATCAGCGACGGCAGCGACGAGCTGGTGATCGAGGTGGCGGATCGCGGCACCGGCATCGCCGAGGAGATTCGTGATACGCTGTTTGAACAGGGCGTCACCACCAAAGCGGATAAAAGCGACCACGGCATCGGCCTGCATCTGGTCGCCAGCCATGTGGCGCAGGCGCACGGCAGCATAGAAGTGTCGGACAACGAGCCGCACGGCGCGATATTCTCTATATTTATCCCTAAATAAAACCCATAACCCGATTTTTTGAGCACCCGATTATGTCACACCTAACACTGGACGTTCTGATCGTGGAAGATGAGCCGCAACTGGCGACGCTGCACGCAGAGTTCATCGAGAAAAATTTCAACCTGCGGGTGGTGGCCTACGCCGCCACGCTGGCCGAAGCGCGGGCCAAAGCCAACGCGCATCAGCCGCGGCTGATCCTGCTGGATAACTTCCTGCCGGACGGCCAGGGCATCGAGCTGATGGAAGAGCCGGCGGTGAAGAACCCCGCCTGTTCGGTGATCTTCATCACCGCCGCCAGCGACATGCATACCTGCAGCCAGGCGATCCGCAACGGCGCTTTCGATTACATCATCAAGCCGGTGTCCTATAAGCGACTGCGCAATTCGCTCGAACGCTTCATGCAGTTCGTGCAGACCCAGCGCACCTTCAAGATCATCGATCAGGACAACGTCGATGCGCTGTACAACCTGCAGTCGAAGCAGTTCTCCAGCGAGCCGAGCGCCAAAGGCATCGAAACCAATACCCTCGAGCTGGTGCAGGCGCTGTTTATCGCCCAGCCGGCGGTGGCGCATGCGGTGGAAGACGTGGTTGAGCAAGTCGGCATCAGCAAGACCACCGCCCGCCGTTATCTGGAATATTGCGTCGCCACCCAGTTCGTGCGGGTGGAGATGCTGTACGGCAATATCGGCCATCCGCGGCGGCTGTACCGCAAGGCCTGAGGCTGCCATCTGGCTGTCATACTAAGGCGATAACATGACGCTCGACGATATCCCCCTCGATATCGGCACCTGTCGTTAAAACTGATGAAATACTGATGACTTTTGCCCGGCCTCTGGTCGGGTTTTTTATTATCCGAACGGCAGGCGCGGCGCCCAAATATCTCTCTGCGCCACACCGTATTATTTCCCCAAAAACCAAACCATTATGGCGAATAATGGCCGTCAATTTTGAGTCACGGGCCAAATTACCATAACTAATTAAAACCTTGATGTAAACCACTAATATCCCATTTAAATGACATTGAGGGTTGTCTCAGATATTCACTGTGTTAGGGTAAAAAGCTCTTTTATTTTGCTAAGGACAGCCCATAACGCGTTAATTAAACCAGAGGAAACAGCAAATTGCATGGCAATTAAACTCGAAGTAAAGAACCTGTATAAGATATTTGGCGAGCACCCGGAACGCGCATTCAAACTACTGGATAAAGGTCTGACAAAAGATCGGCTGTTTGAAAAAACCGGCTTATCGCTCGGCGTAAAAGACGCCACTCTGGCCATTGAAGAAGGCGAGATATTTGTCATCATGGGGCTCTCCGGTTCCGGCAAGTCCACCCTGGTACGCCTTCTCAATCGTCTGATAGAACCCACCCGCGGTCAGGTGCTGATCGACGGTGAGGACATCGCCAAAATATCCGACACCGCGCTGCGCACCGTGCGGCGAAATAAGATCAGCATGGTATTTCAGTCATTCGCGCTGATGCCGCACATGAATGTTCTGAATAATACCGCCTTTGGCATGGAATTAGCCGGAATACCGCTGCAGGAACGCCAGGAAAAAGCGCTGGACGCCCTGCGTCAGGTCGGGCTGGAGAATTATGCGCTGTCTTATCCGGATGAATTATCCGGCGGCATGCGTCAGCGCGTGGGATTAGCCCGCGCGATGGCCAATAACCCGGATATATTATTGATGGACGAAGCCTTCTCGGCGCTCGATCCGTTAATTCGCACCGAAATGCAGGATGAGCTGGTGAAATTACAGGCTCAGCATCAGCGCACCATCGTGTTTATCTCCCACGATCTGGACGAAGCGATGCGCATCGGCGATCGCATCGCCATCATGCAGGGCGGTGAGGTGATCCAGGTCGGCACGCCGGACGAGATCCTGAACAACCCGGCCAACGACTATGTGCGCACCTTCTTCCGCGGCGTGGACATCAGTCATGTGTTCAGCGCCAAGGATATCGCCCAACGGCGCCCGGTGACGCTGATCCGCAAAACCCCCGGTTTTGGCCCTCGCTCGGCGCTGCAGCTGCTGCGTGATGAGGACCGTGATTATGGTTATGTTGTTGAACGCGGGAAGAAATTTATCGGCGTGGTGTCGATAGAGTCGCTGAAAAAAGCGCTGTCCGCCAATCAAACGCTGGACGATGCCCTGCTCGAGGCCCCCGCCGCCGTGCCGGCCGACACGCCGCTCAGCGATCTGATTTCCCTGGTCGCCCAGGCGCCGTGCGCGGTGCCGGTGGTGAGCGAAGAACATAACTATCTCGGCATCATCTCCAAGGCCATGCTGCTGCAGGCGTTGGACAAGGAGGGCTCAACCAATGAGTGATACCACGCAAACCCAAGATCCCTGGGCTACCGCAGCGGCCGATACCGGCTCCGCACCTGCCAGCGATGCCGCCGCCAACGCCGGCGACGCCTGGTCCAGCGCGCCGCCGCCGGCCGCTCATGACGCCGCCGGGCAAAGCGCCGATTGGCTCAGCGGCGCCCCGGCGCAGCCGGAGCACTTCAGCCTGCTCGATCCGTTCCACAAAGCCTGGGTGCCGTTCGACACCTGGGTCACGCAAGGCATCGACTGGCTGGTGCTGCACTTCCGCCCGCTGTTCCAGGGCATCCGCGTGCCGGTGGACATGATCCTGAGCGGCTTCCAGCAATTGCTGCTGGGCATGCCGGCGCCGATCGCCATTCTGGTGTTCTCGCTGCTCGCCTGGCAGGTCTCGGGCCTCGGCATGGGCGCCGCGACGCTGCTCTCCCTGATCGCCATCGGCGCCATTGGCGCCTGGTCGCAGGCGATGGTCACGCTGGCGCTGGTGCTGACCGCGCTGTTCTTCTGCATCCTTATCGGCCTGCCGCTCGGCATCTGGCTGGCGCGCAGCAAGCACGCCGCCAAGGTGATTAGACCGCTGCTCGACGCGATGCAAACCACCCCGGCCTTCGTCTACCTGGTGCCGATCGTCATGCTGTTCGGCATCGGCAACGTGCCGGGCGTGGTGGTCACCATCATCTTCGCGCTGCCGCCGATCGTGCGTCTGACCATTCTGGGCATCAAACAGGTGCCGGAGGATCTGATCGAGGCCGCCGAATCCTTCGGCGCCAGCCCGCGCCAGCTGCTGTTCAAGGTGCAGTTGCCGCTGGCGATGCCGACCATCATGGCCGGCGTGAATCAGACGCTGATGCTGGCGCTGTCGATGGTGGTCATCGCCTCGATGATCGCCGTCGGCGGTTTGGGCCAGATGGTGCTGCGCGGCATCGGTCGGCTGGACATGGGCCTGGCCGCCGTCGGCGGGGTCGGCATCGTGATCCTGGCGATCATTCTCGATCGCCTCACCCAATCGCTGGGGCGCGATCGCCGCAGTAAAGGCATCGGCCGCTGGTATCGCCGCGGCCCCATCGGGCTGCTGACTCGCCCGTTCATCAAGCAAGCCTGACGCTTTTCCCGCCGGCGGCTGCGGCCCCGGCGGGCTATGACACCACCACATCGAAAGAGGGGAAACACTATGCGCACCACGGGCATCTGGGCTCTCGCCCTGACGACGCTGATTGGCTCACAGAGCGTGAGCGCGGCAGATTTACCCGGCAAGGGGATCGCGGTACAGCCGGTGCAAAGCACCATATCCGAAGAGACGTTCCAGACGCTGCTGGTCAGCAAAGCGCTGGAAAAATTGGGTTATGACGTGAAAGAACCGCGTGAAGTGGATTACAACGTCGCCTACACCTCGATCGCCTCCGGCGATGCGACCTTTATCGCGGTCAACTGGGATCCGCTGCACGCCGATCAGTACAAGGCCGCCGGCGGCGACGCCAAGTTCTACCGCGAAGGCGTCTACGTCAACGGCGCCGCGCAGGGCTACCTGATCGACAAGAAAACCGCCGAGCAATACCACATCACCAACGTCGAGCAGCTCAAGGAT
The DNA here is from genome assembly GCF_900215445.1 of Serratia sp. JKS296. NCBI lineage: Bacteria > Pseudomonadati > Pseudomonadota > Gammaproteobacteria > Enterobacterales > Yersiniaceae > Serratia > Serratia sp. JKS296. The sequence continues at coordinate 1,051,266 of NZ_OCMX01000001.1, read as the reverse complement.
CCCAAGATCGCCAAGCTGTTCGACACCAACGGCGACGGCAAGGCCGATCTGACCGGCTGCACCCCGGGCTGGGGCTGCGAAGCGGTGATCAACCACCACATCAAGGCCTACGGCCTGAGCAACACCGTCGAACACAACCAGGGCAACTACGCGGCGATGATCGCCGACACCATTACCCGCTACAAAGAGGGCAAACCGGTGCTGTATTACACCTGGACGCCGTACTGGGTCAGCGATGTGATGGTGCCGGGCCGCGACGTGGTCTGGCTGCAGGTACCGTTCTCTTCCTTGCCGGGCGAGCAGAAGAACGTCGACACCAAGCTGCCTAACGGCGCCAACTACGGCTTCCCGGTCAACACCATGCGCATCGCCGCCAACAAGCAGTGGGCCGAAGCCAACCCGGCGGCCGCCAAGCTGTTCGCCATCATGAAGCTGCCGATCGCCGACATCAACGCGCAAAACCTGCGCATGCATGAAGGCCAGGCTTCGGAAGCCGATATCCAGAACCACGTTAACGGCTGGATCAAGGCGCACCAGGCGACCTTCGACGGCTGGGTGAAAACCGCCGCCGCAGCGGCGAAGTCGTAACCGTTCAGGGGCGCCGCCTTTGCCGCGCCCCTACCCCGCCATATCGATGCCGCTGAACTGTAAAAAACGTGCGGCGGCGTTCGACAAGGGCTGCGGCCAGATGCAATACACCTGGCGCCGCGGCCCGTCTTCAATCGGAATCGACACCAGCGCGCTTAAGCGTTGCGCGGTCGAGACAGGTACGATGCCCGCCGCCAATCCGCGCCGCACCAAATTCTCCAGCCATTCGATATGATCTATCTCAAAACTGACGTGTCGGCGGATGCCCGCCGCCAGGAAGGCGCGATCGGTTTGGCGCCGCGCGCCGGTGCCGCTGTAGAAATCCACCAGCGGTACTTCCGCCAGCGCTTGCAGGTTTACCCGCTCGCGGTTGGCCAGCGGGTGCTGCGGCGCCACCAGCGCCACCAGTGGCTCATCGGTCAACTGCCGGTGCGACATCGGCAGTAAATCGACATCGCCGGGCCAAATGCCGACGAACGCCATATCGCACTTCTGCTGACGCACATCCTCCAGCAGGGCTTCGCTCATGCCAACGTACAGGCGGATGTTCACCGCCGGATAGTGGCGATGAAACTTGTCGAGCTTTTCGGTCAGATCAATCGCGTTTATGGTTGAAATCGTGCCGATGGTCAGGGTGCCGGACACCGCATCGCCGGCGGCGGTCACCTCTTCCACCAGCGCCTGCTGCGCCGCCAACAGTCGCTGCGCCGACGGAATGAAAGCCTGGCCGGCGGGGGTCAACCGCACCCGGCGCGAGGTGCGTTCAAACAGCGTACAGCCCAGCTCTTCTTCCAGTTTGGCGATCTGGTGGCTGAGCGCCGACTGCACCGTATGGCAGCGCTGCGCCGCCCGGGTGAAACTCTGTTCTTCCGCCACCGCCAGCGCGTAGCGGATCTGTTTCAGGTTCATGGCATCTATCTTGAAATGAGATAAATCAAATGAAAATTATACATTGGTTTCCGCAGACGCGTTGCCGGATACTGCGCGCTATCTTCTTCCCGTGATGAAAAAATCATGAACCCACAAAACGCCCATCCGGGCCTCAGCCCGGCGCTGACCGTGCTGATTGCCATCGCCACCGGCCTGGCGGTCGCCAGCAACTACTACGCGCAACCGCTGCTGGAAACCATCGCCACCAGTTTCAACCTGTCGGTCAACCAGGCCGGCTTTATCGTCACCGCCGCGCAACTCGGTTACGCCACCGGCCTGCTGCTGCTGGTGCCGCTCGGCGACATGTTCGAACGCCGCAGCCTGATCGTCTTCATGACGCTGCTGGCCGCCGGCGGCATGCTGATCACCGCCACCTCCGCCACGCTGCCGATGATGATCCTCGGCACCGCGCTCACCGGGCTGTTCTCGGTAGTGGCGCAGATCCTGGTGCCCCTGGCCGCCACGCTGGCCCACCCGGAAAAGCGCGGCAAGACCGTCGGCATCATCATGAGCGGCCTGCTGCTCGGCATCCTGCTGGCGCGAACCGTCGCGGGCGCACTGGCGTCGTTCGGCGGCTGGCGCACCATCTACTGGGTCGCCAGCGTGCTGATGCTCCTGATGGCGCTGATCCTGTGGCGCGCGCTGCCGCGCTATAAGCAACACTCCGGGCTGAACTACCCGCAGCTGCTGGCCTCGATCTTCAGCCTGTTCTGCCGCACGCCGCTGCTGCGCACCCGCGCCATCCTCGGCGCCCTGTCGTTCGCCAACTTCAGCGTGCTCTGGACCTCAATGGCCTTTCTGCTCGCCGCGCCGCCGTTCAACTATTCCGAGGGAGTGATCGGGCTGTTCGGCCTGGTGGGCGCCGCCGGGGCGCTGGCCGCTTCGCGCGCCGGGCATCTGGCGGACAAAGGCAAGGCCGGGCTGACCACCACCGTCGGCCTGGTGTTGCTGCTGCTGTCCTGGATCCCTATCGCGTTCGCCAAACAATCGCTGTGGGCGCTGATCGCCGGCATCCTGATCCTCGATCTGGCGGTGCAGGCGGTGCACGTCACCAACCAGAGCGTGATGTACCGCATCATGCCGGACGCGCGCAACCGCCTGACCGCCGGCTACATGACCAGCTACTTTATCGGCGGCGCTCTCGGTTCACTGCTCTCCGCCTCGGCCTATCAACATGCCGGTTGGTACGGCGTGGCCGCCGCCGGCGGGGTGTTATGCCTGCTCAACCTGCTGGCCTGGTGGCTCGGCAAGCACCACGATCCGCAGGGGCCCGCGCCAATCTGATTATCGTGCAAATAGTCACTAAAGAAATTTATTAGCGGTACAGGGTATAAACATTACTTACTCTCTGGTAATGTTCTGGGCATAAACTATTGAAGTCCTATCTACCCTGCGATCCACAACCATGCAAAGCCAAGCTGCAGACAGCCTCAATCCGCCCGCCGTCAGCGCCACCTTCGCCAACGGCGTCGTCGACAGTTTGCCGATCGTCATCGGGTATGTCCCGGTGGCGTTCGCCTTCGGCCTCAGCGCCGTCAAACTGGGTTTTTCCCCGCTGGAAAGCATTTTCTTCTCCTGCATCATCTACGCCGGCGCCAGCCAGTTCGTGATCACCGCCCTGCTGAGCGCCGGGATGTCGCTGTGGGTCTCCGCATTGACGGTGATGGCGATGGACGTGCGCCACCTGCTGTACGGCCCGGCGCTGCGTCATCGTATCGTCTCGCGCATGTCGCCCGGTAAAACGGCGATGTGGGCCTTTGGTCTGACCGATGAGGTCTTCGCCGCCGCCACCGCCAGGCTGATGCGCAATAACCGCAGCTGGAGCGAAAACTGGATGCTGGGCATCGCGCTCTGTTCCTGGCTCTCCTGGGTGGCCGGCACCGCGCTCGGCGCGCTGTTCGGCAACGGCCCGCTGGAGCAGTTCCCGGTGATCGAGGCCTCGCTGGCCTTCATGCTGCCGGCGCTGTTTCTCAGCTTCCTGTTGGCCGCCTTCCGGCGTCCGCAGAGCCTGACCATCGCTGCCTCATTGGCCGGCGCGCTGCTCGGCGTGGTGCTGTTCTCCATCCCGGTCGCCATTTTGGCCGGCATCGGCGCCGGTTGCGTCGCCGCTCTGTTCCAACCTGCCCCTGCGGAGGCCAGCCATGAACACTGATGTGCTGGTGATCGGCCTGGTGGTGGGCTGCGCCAATTACCTGTTCCGTTATCTGCCGCTGCGGCTGGCGCCGGCGCGCGCCCAGCCCGGCCTCAAACGCGGTAAAGCCGCCCTGCTGCTCGACAGCATCGGCATCGCCTCGATCTGCGCCCTGCTGGTGGTCTCCAGCACGCCGGTGGTGATGCGCGAGCCGGACAAACTGCTGCCGACGTTGGTGGGGTTCGCCGCGCTGGCGCTGTGCTTCTACCGCAGCAAAAGCATCATTCTGTCGACGCTGCTCGGCGCAACGGCCTTTGGCGTCACATTAAAGCTGTTAATGATTTTCGGCGCGGGCTGACGCCGCTCCCGATCGTTTGGCTTCACACTGGCGTTTTCAGGCGCCACATCTTTACAAACACTGACAAATGACACGAATTGCTAAATTATCCGCACGGCTGAACATTTACATTATTTGTCACCGTCGTTACTATCTCGAACGAAATTAATGAGGCCCTAAATTATGGAAAGCTCGTTTGCCCCCATAGAACAAATGCTGAATTTCCGCGCCACGCGGCAGAAAGATTTCCCTTATCAGGAAATCCTGCTGACCCGCCTGTGCATGCACATGCAAGGCAAGCTGCTGGAAAACCGCAATAAGATGCTCAAAGCGCAGGGGATTAACGAAACACTGTTTATGGCGCTGATTACCCTGGATGCGCAGGAAAGCCACAGCATCCAACCTTCTGAGCTAAGCTCTGCCTTAGGCTCCTCGCGCACCAATGCGACCCGCATCGCCGACGAGCTGGAAAAACGCGGCTGGATCGAGCGCCGGGAAAGCGACAACGATCGCCGCTGCCTGCATCTGCACCTGACGCCGCAGGGGGAAGAATTTCTCAGTCAACTGCTGCCGCCGCAGCATCAATGTCTGCATTTCCTGTGGTCCACATTGACCGACGATGAGCAAAAACAGCTGGAACAGCTGACGCGCAAATTGCTGGCACGTCTGGATCAAATGGAAATCACAGAACAGTTACCCTAATTCACAATTTCTGTTCAGGTACCTACTTATGCGATCCCCATTTCACTGGAGATTCACCCCGCTGTTCGCCGTGTTACTGCTGGCCGGGTGTGCTTCGACCGATAATATTGCCCCGCAATCCACGCTGATGGATCCGCAGAGCCTGCAGTTGGCTCAGCCGAAAGTCAGTTCGCTGGCCGTCAGCCCGCAGTGGTGGCGCGCCCTCAAGGATCCGCAGTTGGATACCCTGATGACGCAGACGCTGCAAAGCTCGCCGACCCTGCGTCAAGCCGCCGCCCGCGTGCGCGAAGCGCAGAGCGTGGTGGGTGAAGCCAGCGCCGCCAACGGGCCGAACCTGGATCTGAACGCCAGCACCCAGCGCCAGCGCGTGCCGCAAAACGTCAATATGGGGCTGGGGTATCCGCATAAGCCGATCTACGAAAGCTCCAACTCGCTGGGGTTGAACCTGGCGTACGAGTTCGACTGGTGGGGCAAATACCGCAACCAGGTGAACGCCGCCAAGGCGCAGGTCAACGCCGCGCGCGCCGAGCAGGAACAGGCGGCGCTGACGCTGACCAGCTCGGTGGCGTCCGCCTACTACCAGCTGCAGAGCAATCTGGCGCTCGAGAAGCTGCTGCAGCAGGAAGTAAACAACAATGAGCGCCTGACCGCGCTGCGCCAACAGCGCTATCAGGCCGGGCTGACCGGCGTCGATGTGCCGCAACAGACCCAGGCGCAGTCCGACGTCGCCAAGCAGCAGATCCTGCAGCTGCAGTCGCAAATCGAACAGCTCAGACACCAGCTTGCCGCGTTGGCGGGCCAGGGGCCGAACGCCATGCAGCACCTGCGTCAGGTGCCGTTGCCCGCAGACAACCTGATGGCGCCGCAGGGCGAGCTGACGGCGGATCTGCTGGGTAAACGTCCGGACATCGCCGCGCAACGCCAGCTGGTGGAATCTTACAGCCAGCGCGTCAGCGCCGCGCGTAAAGAGTTTTATCCCAGCCTGACCATTTCAGCCTTCGCCGGCCTGATGACCACCAATACCAGTGGCACCAGCCCGAATCTGTTTGAAGCGGCCAGCCAGGCCTGGAACGTGATGCCGGCGATCTCGCTGCCGATCTTCCACGCCGGGGCGCTGCGCAGCAAGCTGGGCGAGGAATCCGCGCTGTATGACGAAGCGGTGGAATCCTACAACCAAACCATCCTGAATGCGGTACAGGAAACCGCTGACGCCATCACCATCCAGCAGAGTTCTGCGCAACAGCAGCTGCAGGCGGCGTCCGCGGCCCAGTCGATGCAACAGGTGTACCAGGTCGCCAACGCCCGTTACCAGGCAGGGATTATCGGGCGCGACGATCTGTTGACCAGCCAAACGCAGCTATTACAGCAGCAACAGGCGGAGTTGAATGCCAGCAGCAATTTACTGCAGGCGAAGATAGGACTGATCCGCGCGCTGGGCGGTGGCTATCAGGCCCCGGCCGCAGCGGATTCGAAAGCATAATAATATAAGGCTTGGAGAACACCATGAGCGCAAGCGCGGAAACTCAAAACCCGCAGCAGCCGAGCGGCAAAAAGAAGCAGCGCAAATTTTGGCTGCTGTTGCTGACGGTTATTTTCATTGTTATAGGGGTGGCTTATTTAGTGTATTGGTTCCTGGTGCTGCGTCATCATCAGGAAACCGACGACGCCTACGTCTCCGGCAACCAGGTGCAGATCATGGCCCAGGTGTCCGGCAGCGTGAACAGCGTCAACTTCGACAACACCGACTACGTCAAGCAGGGCGACGTGCTGCTGACGCTCGATCCGACCGATGCCGAGCAGGCGTTTGAACGCGCCAAAACCGGCCTGGCCAACAGCGTGCGTCAGACCCACCAGCTGATCATCAACAGCAAGCAGTATCAGGCCAACATCGCCTTGCGCAAGACCGATCTGAGCAAGGCCGAGAACGATCTGAAACGCCGCGTGGTGCTGGGCAGCGTCGACGCCATCGGCCGCGAAGAACTGCAACACGCGCGCGATGCGGTCGACAGCGCCAAGGCCGCCCTGGAAGTGGCGGTGCAGCAATACAACGCCAATCAGGCGATGGTGCTGAATACCCCGCTGGAACAGCAGCCGGCGATCCAGCAGGCCGCCGCGCAGATGCGCGACGCCTGGCTGGCGCTGCAGCGTACCAAGGTGATCAGCCCGATTACCGGTTATGTCTCGCGCCGCAGCGTGCAGGTCGGCGCGCAGATCGCCGCCGGTTCGCCGCTGATGGCGGTGGTGCCGGCCGATCACATCTGGGTTGACGCCAACTTCAAGGAAACCCAGATCGCCAACATGCGCATCGGCCAGCCGGCGACGGTGGTCAGCGACGTCTACGGCGATGACGTGGTGTATCAAGGCAAAGTGGTCGGTATCGACATGGGCACCGGCAGCGCCTTCTCGCTGCTGCCGGCCCAGAACGCGACCGGCAACTGGATCAAGGTGGTGCAACGTCTGCCGGTGCGTATTGAGCTCGACGCCAAGCAGGTGGCCGATCATCCGCTGCGCATCGGTCTTTCGACGCTGGTGACCGTCGACACCGCCAACCTGGACGGCCGCGTGTTGTCTGACGTGGTGCGCGACAAACCGCTGTACCAGAGCGACGCGCTGGCGTTGAATCTGGCGCCGGTTAACCAGCTGATCGCCGACGTGATCCATGCGAACGCCGGCTAAGCGCGCGGGAGGCCATCTTGCCACAGAAACCGCTTGAAGGCGCCCAGCTCGCCTGGATGACGGTCGCGCTCGCCATGGCGACCTTCATGCAGGTGCTGGACTCCACCATCGCCAACGTGGCGATCCCCACCATTGCCGGTAACCTCGGGTCTTCCAACTCGCAGGGGACCTGGGTGATCACCTCGTTCGGCGTGGCGAACGCCATCTCGATCCCGATCACCGGCTGGCTGGCGAAGCGCATCGGCGAAGTGCGGCTGTTCCTCTGGTCCACCGCGCTGTTCGTCCTCGCTTCCTGGCTGTGCGGCATCTCCAACAGCCTCGGCATGCTGATCTTCTTCCGCGTGATCCAGGGCGTGGTGGCCGGGCCGCTGATCCCGCTGTCGCAGAGCCTGTTGCTGAATAACTACCCGCCCGCCAAGCGAGCGATGGCCCTGGCGCTCTGGTCGATGACCGTTATCGTCGCGCCGATATTCGGGCCGATCCTCGGCGGTTACATCAGCGACAACTACCATTGGGGTTGGATCTTCTTCATCAACATCCCGATCGGCGCCTTCGTTATCATGGCGGCGATGGCGACGCTGAAGGGGCGAGAAACCAAAACCGAGATCAAACCGATCGACACGGTTGGACTGGTGCTGCTGATCGTCGGCATCGGTTCGCTGCAGGTGATGCTCGATCAGGGCAAGGAGCTGGACTGGTTCAACTCGACCGAGATCATCACCCTGACCGTCGTGGCGGTGGTAGCGCTGTTGTTCCTGGTGGTTTGGGAGCTGACGGACGACCATCCGGTGGTGGATCTGTCGCTGTTCAAATCGCGCAACTTCACCATCGGCTGCCTGTGCATCAGCCTGGCGTACATGCTGTACTTCGGCGCCATCGTGCTGTTGCCGCAGCTGTTGCAAGAGGTGTACGGCTATACCGCCACCTGGGCGGGGCTGGCGTCGGCACCGGTCGGGCTGATCCCGGTGCTGCTGTCGCCGATCATCGGCAAGTTCGGCAACCGGCTCGACATGCGCCGGCTGGTGACCTTCAGCTTCATCATGTATGCCGTGTGCTTCTACTGGCGCGCCTATACGTTTGAACCGGGCATGGACTTCGGCGCTTCCGCCTGGCCGCAGTTCGTCCAGGGCTTTGCCATCGCCTGCTTCTTCATGCCGTTGACCACCATCACGCTGTCCGGCCTGCCGCCGGAGCGTATGGCGGCGGCATCGAGCCTGTCGAACTTCACGCGAACGCTGGCGGGTTCGATCGGTACCTCGATCACCACCACCCTGTGGACGCAGCGCGAATCGCAGCACCATTCGCAGCTGACGGAGTTCGTCAACCCGTACAACCCGCAGTCGCAGGAGATGTACCACCAGCTGGAGCAGCTCGGCATGAGCAAGCAGCAGGCGTCGGCGTACATCGCCAACGAGATCACCGCGCAGGGCCTGATCATCTCCGCCAACGAAATCTTCTGGCTGTCGGCCGGGGTGTTCCTGGTGCTGCTGGTGCTGGTGTGGGTGGCGAAACCGCCGTTCAGCTCCGGCGGCGGTGGGGGCGGCGGCGCGCACTAAGCTGCAATAAACGAAACGGGCGCCCTGGGGCGCCCGTTTTTTTATCCGACGTAGAAAAGATTACGCCTGATTCTGACGCCACCAGTCCGCCAGCAGAATGCCGGTCGCCACGGAAACGTTCAGGCTTTCCACCTTGCCGGTGCCGCCGATAGACACGTTCATGTCACCCTGCTGCCAGGCGCTGTCGCTCAGACCGTCGCGTTCCTGGCCCAGCACCAGCACCATCTTGGCCGGCAGCTTGGCCTGCGCCAGCGCGGTGCCTTTGTGGCTCGAGGTCGTGACGATGGTGTAACCCGCCTTGCGGAAGGTATCCAGCACCGACAGGAAATCGTCAGCGTTGATCGCCTTGATATGCTCCGCCCCGCCTTCTGCGGTGCGCACCGCCGCGCCGGATTCCAGCAGCGCCGGATCCTGCAGCAGCACGCCGTTGACGCCGAAGTGGGCGCACGAACGGACGATGGCGCCCAGGTTGTGCGGATTGCCCACTTCCTCCAGCGCCAGCACGCAGTCGGTCGCCGGTGCGGTTTTCAGGTAGGTCTGCGCATCCAGGCCCTGACGTTTTTTGATCAGGAAGCAAACGCCGCCGTGGTGCTCGGTGCCGGAAGCCTTGGCCAGTTCTTCTTCATCCACCACGTGGTAAGCTTTGCGGTTAGCCGCCATCCAGCGCAGCGCTTCGCGGAAGCGCGGGGTGACCGACTGCACGAACCAGGCGCGCACAATCGCTTCCGGACGGCTGGCGAACAGCGCCTGACAGGCGTTTTCACCGTAAACGCGGGTTTCTTCCGCGCGCTGGCGGCGCAGTTGCTCAGGATCGATGAAGCTTTTGCCGCTGATGCCGCCATGATCGAACGCCGGCTCTTCATTCGGCGCGCGCGAGACGGTTCTCCACGGCGACTCATTGCCACCGCGATCTTCAGAGCGCGCCGGACGGCGAGGACGATCGCTTTCACTGCGGCGGGAGTCGGCGCCGCGGCGATCGTTGCCGCCGCGCGCCTTGTCTTGACCGGTGCGGCCCGATCGCGCACCGTCAGCCGGACGGCCTTTGCCGGCCGGACGTTTATTCTTGTTACGGTCGTCGCCGTTGTCGTCGTCACTGCGGACGTACATCACTTTGACTTTACCGTTCTTGCCACTAAATGAATCGTTCATTGTCTTCTCCACCAACGCGCAGGGCGCGAAGATTACCTGATGTTGGTGCACGAAGCCACCAACTTGCGCTAAAAGCTCCCAACTATCACATCCATTGAACAAACCTCATTGTTCACGCGCCGGGTTTTGCCGATAATTGTCAGCATTAAAGAAACATCTCCGCAACCGCGTTGCGGGGACCATGCTTTCTCTGTACCCGAGGTCAACATGAATACAGTTTGTGCAGCTTGCAATGCCACCAACCGCGTGCCGGAAGAACGTCTGGCGGACAACGCGAAATGCGGCCGCTGCGGCCATGAGCTCTTCGACGGTGAAGTGATCAACGCCACCGCCGCCACGCTGGACCAGTTGCTGCAGGACGATCTGCCGGTCGTGGTCGATTTCTGGGCGCCGTGGTGCGGCCCGTGCCGCAGCTTTGCGCCGATCTTTGAAGACGTGGCCGAAGAGCGCGCCGGCAAAGTGCGCTTCGTGAAAGTGAACACCGAAGCCGAGCCGGAGCTGAGCGCCCGTTTCCGCATCCGCAGCATCCCGACCATCATGGTGTTCCGTCAGGGCAAAATGGTCGACATGCTCAACGGCGCGATGCCGAAAGCGCCGTTTGACAACTGGCTCAACGAGTTAGTGTGATTCGGCAAGTATAGGCCGTATCCCGCCATTGCGCGCGAACGCGCCCCGATCGAGCCCGCCCCTCCCGGCGGGCTTTTTTCTGCGTTACAATAACGGTTTTTCCCCAGGATCGTTATGACCGACAACGCCGTACTTCGCCTGCGCCAATTCCGTTTAGACCGCGCCACCCGCCCTTTTTTGGCACGCGGTTGCCGGGTGGCACGTTGTCAGGGTTGCCTGCTGCCGCATAAGAACTGCCTGTGCGACACCATTCGCCCACAGCAGGCCGGCAGCCGTTTCTGCCTGATCATGTTCGGCGCCGAGCCGCTCAAGCCCAGCAACACCGGCCGCCTGATCGCCGATATCCTGCCGGACACCCAGGCGTTCCTCTGGTCGCGTACCGAGGTCGATCCCGCCCTGCTGGCGGCCATCAACGATCCCACCCGGCAGCCTTATGTGGTGTTCCCCGCGTCCTACGCCGACGCCGAACGGCCGGTGTTCAGCGCGCTGCCCGTCGGCGGCAAACCGCCGCTGTTCATCATGCTGGATGGCACCTGGGCGGAGGCGCGCAAAATGTTCCGTAAAAGCCCGTATCTCAATCAATTCCCGGTGTTTTCCCTCAACGTCGACGCCGCATCGGACTACCAACTGCGCGAAGCCAGCCGCGCCGAGCAACACTGCACGGCGGAAGTGGCCGCCGCCCTGCTGCAACAGGCGGGCGATCTGCCGGCCGCCGAAGGGTTGAATCAGCATTTTCGCTATTTCCGTCAACAGTATCTGGCGGGAAAACCGACCCGGCCGGAGGCATCGGTCACAGCAATGCAGCCATAAAGCGCCTAAAATCAGGCGTAACGTTGCCAAAAGGAGCCGTGCATGAGCCAGCGAGGGTTAGAAGCGCTACTACGTCCCAAATCGATCGCCGTGCTGGGCGCTTCGCAGCAGCCGGGCCGCGCCGGCAACCTGATGATGAGCAACCTGCTGGCCGGCGGTTTCGGCGGCCCCATCTTGCCGGTGACGCCGCGCTACAAGGCGGTATGCGGCGTCATGGCCTACCCCGACGTCGCCAGCCTGCCGTTGACGCCGGATCTGGCGATCATCTGCACTCACGCCAAGCGTAATCTGGCGCTGCTCGACGCGCTGGGGCAGCGCGGCTGCAAAACCGCCATCGTGCTCTCTTCACCGCCAGAACAGTTCGCCGAGCTGAAAGCCTGCGCGCAGCGCTACGCCATGCGGCTGTTGGGCCCCAACAGCCTGGGATTATTGGCGCCGTGGCAAGGCATCAACGCCAGCTTCTCGCCGGTGCCGATCCAAAAAGGCAAGCTGGCGTTTATCTCGCAGTCCGCCGCCGTCGCCAACACCATTCTCGACTGGGCGCAGCAGCGCGAAGTCGGCTTCTCTTACTTCATCGCGCTGGGCGACAGCCTGGATATCGACGTCGACGACCTGCTCGACTTTTTGGCGCGCGACAGCAAAACCAGCGCCATCCTGCTGTATCTGGAAAACATCAGCGACGCACGGCGCTTTCTCTCCGCCTCGCGCAGCGCCTCACGCAACAAGCCCATTCTGGTGATCAAAAGCGGCCGCAGCCAACAGGCGCAATTACTGCTCAACAGCCAGCAGGGGCTGGACGCCGCCTACGACGCCGCCATCCAGCGAGCCGGCCTGCTGCGCGTGCAGGATACTCATGAGCTGTTCTCCGCGGTGGAAACCCTCAGCCATATGCATCCGCTGCGCGGCGAGCGGCTGATGATCGTCAGCAACGGGGCGGCGCCGGCGGCAATGGCGCTGGACGAGCTGCTCGGGCGCAACGGCAAGCTGGCAACGCTGAACGATGAGAGCCTGGCGAAGCTGAGCGATGCGCTGCCGGATTTCATTCGCGCCGGCAACCCGCTCGATCTGCGCGACGACGCCACGCCGCAGCGCTACCTGGCGGCTCTCGAAGCGCTGCTCGACAGCCACGACTATGACGCGCTGCTGCTGATCCATGCGCCGAGCGCGGCGGCGCCGGGCACCGCCACGGCGCAGCGGCTGATCGACGCGCTGCACCGGCATGCGCGCGGCAAACGCATCACCTTGCTGACCAACTGGTGCGGCGAATACTCTTCTCAAGAGGCGCGCCGGCTGTTTACCGAGGCCGCCATACCCACCTACCGCACGCCGGAAGGCGCTGTGACCGCTTTTATGCATATGGTGGAATACCGCCGCAACCAGAAGCAGCTGAAAGAGACCCCGGCGCTGCCGGTCGGCCTGACCGCCAATACCGCCGACGCTCACCGCCTGATCCATCAGGCGCTGGCCGAAGGCGCCACCCAGTTGGATACCCACGAGGTGCAATCCATTCTGCAGGCTTATGACCTGAGCACCCTGCCGACCTGGATCGCCGAAGACAGCGCCGAAGCGGTACATATCGCCGAACAGATCGGCTACCCGGTAGCGCTGAAGCTCCGTTCGCCGGATATCCCGCACAAGTCAGAAGTTCAGGGCGTCATGCTCTACCTGCGCACCGCGACCGAAGTGCAGCGCGCGGCGGAGGCGATCCTCGACCGCGTGAAGCGCACCTACCCTCAGGCGCGCATCCACGGCTTGCTGGTGCAGAGCATGGCCAACCGCGCCGGCGCCCAGGAGCTGCGCATCGCGGTGGAGCAGGATGCGATTTTCGGCCCGCTGATCATGCTGGGTGAAGGCGGTGTGGAATGGCGCCAGGAAAATCAGGTGGCGGTCGCGCTGCCGCCGCTGAACATGGCGCTGGCGCGTTATCTGGTGCTGCAGGCGGTGAAAGGCGGCAAGATCCGCGGGCGCAGCGCGCTGCGGCCTTTAGATATCCCTGGACTAAGCCGCTTGCTGGTGCAGGTCTCCAACCTGATCCTCGACTGCCCGGAGATCGCCCGGCTGGATATTCACCCGGTGTTGGCCTCCGGCAGCGAATTCACTCTGCTGGACGTTTCGATGCAGCTCGCGCCGTTCAGCGGCGATCCGCAGGCGCGGCTGGCGATCCGCCCTTATCCGCATGAGCTGGAAGAGACCATCGCGTTGAAAGACGGCAGCCAATGCCTGTTCCGCCCGATCCTGCCGGAAGACGAGCCGGCGCTGAAGCATTTCATCGACCGGGTGACCAAGGAAGACCTCTATTATCGCTACTTCAGCGAGATCAATGAGTTTACCCATGACGATTTGGCCAACATGACGCAGATCGACTACGATCGAGAAATGGCCTTTGTGGCGGTGCGCGCAGACGAGATCATCGGCGTGACCCGCGCGCTGTCCGATCCGGACAACACCGACGCCGAATTCGCCGTGCTGGTGCGTTCCGACCTCAAAGGACTGGGCCTGGGCCGTCAGTTGCTGGAGAAAATGATCGCCTATGCGCGCGCTCATGGCCTGACCCGTCTGAGCGGCATCACCATGCCGAATAACCGCGGCATGATCGCACTGGCGCAGCGGCTGGGCTTTGGCATTGAGGTGCAGCTTGAGGACGGCATCGTCAATCTGACGCTGCCGCTGCAGGCCGCCGACGCGCAGTGACCTGCGTCGCAATGCGCTACGAATCCATCACTTAACGCCAAAACATACGCACAATCGGGGCAACTAATGGTATTATCGCCCGATTATTCGGTTTATTGTTTTTATGCCTGTGGCGTTCTGGCCATCAATCATGAGAGAAGAAACGCACTGTGATGTTGTCAAAATTTAAACGTAGCAAACATCAACAACACCTTGCACAACTGCCCAAACTCCCCCAGACGGTTGCTGATGTTCGTACGTTGTACGCGCCGTCCGATTTTCGCACCACGCTGCTGAGCGCCATCGCCAACGCCACCCAACGCATCTATCTGGTGGCTCTGTATCTGGAGCATGACGACGCCGGGCGCGAGATCCTCAACGCGCTGTATCAAGCCAAACAGCGGCGGCCCGAGCTGGAAATCTGCGTACTGGTCGACTGGCACCGCGCACAGCGTGGGCGCATCGGCGCCGCCGCCGCCAATACCAACGCCGACTGGTACTGCGCCATGGCCAGCCAACATCCGGAACAGTCGGTGCCGATCTACGGCGTGCCGGTCAATACCCGCGAAGCGTTAGGCGTACTGCACCTGAAAGGCTTTGTGGTCGACGATACCGCGATCTACAGCGGCGCCAGCATTAACGACGTTTATCTGCATCAGCATGAGAAATACCGTTACGATCGCTATCAGCTGATCACCAACGGCGTGCTGGCCGATACCTTGATCGATTACATCAAGCAGCATCTGCTCACCGCCGGCGCCGTACAGCGCCTCGATCGCAGCGATCGGCCGAAAAGCCCGGAGATCAAAAACGAGACCCGTCTGTTCCGTTTCGCCCTGCGCCGCGCTGGTTACCACTTCCGCGGCAAGGCCGGCAACGATGAGCTGGCGGTGACGCCGCTGGTTGGGCTTGGCAAGCAAAGCGTGCTGAATAAAACCATTCATCACCTGATGTCGTGCGCCGACCAGAAACTGACGCTCTGTACCCCCTACTTCAACCTGCCGGCGCTGCTGGTGCGCAACATCATTTATCTGCTGCGCCAGGGCAAACAGGTGGAGATCATTGTCGGCGACAAGACCGCCAACGATTTCTATATTCCGGAAGACCAGCCGTTCAAAATCATCGGCGCGCTGCCCTACCTGTACGAGATCAACCTGCGCCGCTTCCTGAGCCGCTTGCAGCGTTATATCGATACCGGGCAGCTGATCGTGCGTCTGTGGAAGGATGGCGATAACAGCTATCACCTGAAAGGCATGTGGGTAGACGAAGAGTGGCAGCTGATTACCGGCAATAATCTCAACCCGCGCGCCTGGCGGCTGGATCTGGAAAACGCCATTCTGATCCACGATCCCAAACAAGAGATGCGCGAACAGCGGCAAAAAGAGCTGGAGTGCATCCGCACCCACACCACCGTGGTCGGCCACTATCAGGAGCTGCAAAGCATTCAGCAGTATCCGATAAAGGTGCGCAAGCTGATTCGCCGTCTGCGGCGTATCCGCATCGATCGGCTGATTAGCCGTATCCTGTAAGCGATACTCTGACCCCGGCCAAGGCCGGGGTTTTTATTACAGCTGTATCTCCTTCCCTTTGCGATGCAACCGAAGCGAAACCAGCAACGCCAGCAGGCACATGCCGGAAACGTACCAGAAGAAGGCATTCTCCACGCCGAATGATTTAAGCGATAACGCGACATATTCTGCCGAACCGCCGAACAGGGCGTTCGCCACCGCATAAGACAAGCCTACCCCTAACGCGCGTACCTCCGGCGGGAACATCTCGGCTTTAAGCAGCCCGCTGATCGCGGTGTAAAAGCTGACAACGAACAACGCCAACACGATCAGACCGAACGCCATAAAGGGGTTGGTCACCTCTTTCAAGGCAAACAGGATCGGCACCGTCAACACCGTGGCGAAGGCTGAGAAGATCAGCATCGAGCTGCGACGGCCGATTTTGTCCGAAAACGCGCCTACCGCCGGCTGCAGCAGCATAAAGACGAATAGCGCAACGGTCATGATGGCGCTGGCCAGCTTGGCGTCCATACCGGCGGTGTTCACCAGGTATTTCTGCATGTAGGTGGTGAAGGTGTAGAAGGTCAGTGAACCGGCGGCGGTAAAGCCCAGCACCATCAGGAACGCCTTGCGATTTTTCCACAGCCCCGTCAGCGAACCGGCATCTTTGTGGTTACGCGTCTTCGCATCGGAGGTTTCATTCAGCGAGCGGCGCAGGTAAAGCGCCACCACCGCCAACACGGCCCCCAGGGCAAACGGAATACGCCATCCCCAGGCTTTCAGCTCTTCGGCGGGCAATATCTGCTGTAAGATCACCAAGACCAGCAGCGCCAACAGTTGCCCGCCAATCAGCGTCACGTACTGGAACGATGCGTAGAAGCCACGCCGCCCCTTGATTGCCACCTCGCTCATGTAGGTGGCGCTGGTGCCATACTCGCCACCCACCGACAACCCCTGGAACAACCGAGCGATCAGCAGCAGCGCCGGGGCCCAACTGCCGATCGATTCATACGTCGGCAGGCAGGCGATCACCAGCGATCCGGCGCACATCATGCAGACTGAAAGCAGCATTGAGTTTTTTCGGCCATGCTTGTCGGCAATATAGCCGAACAGCCAACCGCCGATAGGTCGCATAAAGAAGCCGGCGGCGAAAACACCGGCGGTTTGCAGCAGCTGCGTAGTGCTGTTGCCCGCTGGAAAGAACGAGGCGGCAAAATAAATGGAACAGAAGGAGTAAACGTAAAAATCAAACCACTCCACCAGATTGCCTGATGAAGCCCCGACGATAGCGAAAATGCGTTTCTTGTTATCCAGCGCCTCCTGTTCGACGCCGTGCTCATCCCCAAGAGCCGAGGTTGTTTCTGTCATGATATTTTCTCCGAGCCATAGCAATGATGAAATTCGGCGTCCTGCCGCCCTGGTTGTTACTTTATTGTTGTTTATAAGTTAACAGCCAAACTTAATAGCGGACGAAGAATATCTGACATTCAGAGAAACAATGCGTTGGTTTTGTGATGAATATTAAACAGTACGATGAAAGTTGAAGCGGATTACAACGGGGATTTTCCTTCTTACGCATAGCAAAAAGCCCTGAACGTCAGTTCAGGGCTTTCGGCTTTATTTGATGCCTGGCAGTGTCCTACTCTCGCATGGGGAGACCCCACACTACCATCGGCGCTACGGCGTTTCACTTCTGAGTTCGGCATGGGGTCAGGTGGGACCACCGCGCTATTGCCGCCAGGCAAATTCGTTTTAATCAACCCGCTTCATCACTGAAGCCAGTCAATCCAATCTGTAAACAAGCTGAATATTGTCTCGGTCTCACCAAAACACCTTCGGTGTTGTAAGGTTAAGCCTCACGGATCATTAGTACTGGTTAGCTCAATGCATCGCTGCACTTACACACCCAGCCTATCAACGTCTTAGTCTTAAACGTTCCTTCAGGGGCCTTAAAGGCCCAGGGAAGACTCATCTTGAGGCAAGTTTCGCGCTTAGATGCTTTCAGCGCTTATCTTTTCCGCACTTAGCTACCGGGCAATGCCATTGGCATGACAACCCGAACACCAGTGGTGCGTTCACTCCGGTCCTCTCGTACTAGGAGCAACCCCTCTCAATCTTCCAACGCCCACGGCAGATAGGGACCGAACTGTCTCACGACGTTCTAAACCCAGCTCGCGTACCACTTTAAATGGCGAACAGCCATACCCTTGGGACCTACTTCAGCCCCAGGATGTGATGAGCCGACATCGAGGTGCCAAACACCGCCGTCGATATGAACTCTTGGGCGGTATCAGCCTGTTATCCCCGGAGTACCTTTTATCCGTTGAGCGATGGCCCTTCCATTCAGAACCACCGGATCACTAAGACCTACTTTCGTACCTGCTCGAGCCGTCACTCTCGCAGTCAAGCTAGCTTATGCCTTTGCACTAACCTCACGATGTCCGACCGTGATTAGCTAACCTTCGTGCTCCTCCGTTACTCTTTGGGAGGAGACCGCCCCAGTCAAACTACCCACCAGACACTGTCCTCACCCCAGATTATGGGGCCGAGTTAGAACATCAAACATTAAAGGGTGGTATTTCAAGGATGGCTCCACGCAGACTGGCGTCCACGCTTCAAAGCCTCCCACCTATCCTACACATCAAGGCTCAATGTTCAGTGTCAAGCTATAGTAAAGGTTCACGGGGTCTTTCCGTCTTGCCGCGGGTACACTGCATCTTCACAGCGAGTTCAATTTCACTGAGTCTCGGGTGGAGACAGCCTGGCCATCATTACGCCATTCGTGCAGGTCGGAACTTACCCGACAAGGAATTTCGCTACCTTAGGACCGTTATAGTTACGGCCGCCGTTTACTGGGGCTTCGATCAAGAGCTTCGCCTTGCGGCTGACCCCATCAATTAACCTTCCAGCACCGGGCAGGCGTCACACCGTATACGTCCACTTTCGTGTTTGCACAGTGCTGTGTTTTTATTAAACAGTTGCAGCCAGCTGGTATCTTCGACTGGCTTCAGCTCCATCCGCGAGGGACTTCACCTACATGCCAGCGTGCCTTCTCCCGAAGTTACGGCACCATTTTGCCTAGTTCCTTCACCCGAGTTCTCTCAAGCGCCTTGGTATTCTCTACCTGACCACCTGTGTCGGTTTGGGGTACGATTTAATGTTACCTGGAGCTTAGAGGATTTTCCTGGAAGCAGGGCATCAACTACTTCTGCACCGTAGTGCATCGTCATCACGCCTCAGGGTTGATATGCAACCGGATTTACCAGGTCACACCCCCTACACGCTTAAACCGGGACAACCGTCGCCCGGCTAGCCTAGCCTTCTCCGTCCCCCCTTCGCAGTAACACCAAGTACAGGAATATTAACCTGTTTCCCATCGACTACGCTTTTCAGCCTCGCCTTAGGGGTCGACTCACCCTGCCCCGATTAACGTTGGACAGGAACCCTTGGTCTTCCGGCGAGCGGGCTTTTCACCCGCTTTATCGTTACTTATGTCAGCATTCGCACTTCTGATACCTCCAGCAACCCTCACAGGCCACCTTCAACGGCTTACAGAACGCTCCCCTACCCAACAACGCCTAAGCGTCGCTGCCGCAGCTTCGGTGCATGGTTTAGCCCCGTTACATCTTCCGCGCAGGCCGACTCGACCAGTGAGCTATTACGCTTTCTTTAAATGATGGCTGCTTCTAAGCCAACATCCTGGCTGTCTATGCCTTCCCACATCGTTTCCCACTTAACCATGACTTTGGGACCTTAGCTGGCGGTCTGGGTTGTTTCCCTCTTCACGACGGACGTTAGCACCCGCCGTGTGTCTCCCGTGATAACATTCTTCGGTATTCGGAGTTTGCATCGGTTTGGTAAGCCGGGATGGCCCCCTAGCCGAAACAGTGCTCTACCCCCGAAGATGAGTTCACGAGGCGCTACCTAAATAGCTTTCGGGGAGAACCAGCTATCTCCCGGTTTGATTGGCCTTTCACCCCCAGCCACAAGTCATCCGCTAATTTTTCAACATTAGTCGGTTCGGTCCTCCAGTTAGTGTTACCCAACCTTCAACCTGCCCATGGCTAGATCACCGGGTTTCGGGTCTATACCTTGCAACTATTCGCCCAGTTAAGACTCGGTTTCCCTACGGCTCCCCTATACGGTTAACCTTGCTACAAAATATAAGTCGCTGACCCATTATACAAAAGGTACGCAGTCACACCACGAAGGTGCTCCCACTGCTTGTACGTACACGGTTTCAGGTTCTATTTCACTCCCCTCGCCGGGGTTCTTTTCGCCTTTCCCTCACGGTACTGGTTCACTATCGGTCAGTCAGGAGTATTTAGCCTTGGAGGATGGTCCCCCCATATTCAGACAGGATGTCACGTGTCCCGCCCTACTCATCGAACTCACGACCTGTGCATTTTAGTGTACGGGGCTATCACCCTTTGCTGCGCGACTTTCCAGACGCTTCCACTAACACACAAGCCGATTCAGGTTCTGGGCTCCTCCCCGTTCGCTCGCCGCTACTGGGGGAATCTCGGTTGATTTCTTTTCCTCGGGGTACTTAGATGTTTCAGTTCCCCCGGTTCGCCTCATGCCACTATGTATTCATGACATGATAGTGTGTCGAAACACACTGGGTTTCCCCATTCGGGTATCGCCGGTTATAACGGTTCATATCACCTTACCGACGCTTTTCGCAGATTAGCACGCCCTTCATCGCCTCTGACTGCCTAGGCATCCACCGTGTACGCTTAGTCACTTAACCTCACAACCCGAAGATGTTTCCATCGTTCGTGCTGCAAACATTTGAGAGACTCTATGACAGGTTACTCTTCATCCCAATACGTCTACGGAGGGATAAATTTCAGCCGTCATGTTTCAATTTTCAGCTTGTTCCAGATTGTTAAAGAGCAAAATACTTCGCAGCATACTGTCGCCAATATACTCTGAAGTATTGAAATACCGGACTATATGGTGGAGCTAAGCGGGATCGAACCGCTGACCTCCTGCGTGCAAGGCAGGCGCTCTCCCAGCTGAGCTATAGCCCCATACAGTCACGCGCAGTACCTTTTCCACTTCCGAGAAGTGGTAGGCCTGAGTGGACTTGAACCACCGACCTCACCCTTATCAGGGGTGCGCTCTAACCACCTGAGCTACAAGCCTATAAAGGTATTTCTGCTCGTTACTTTCTATCAGACAATCTGTGTGAGCACGCCACTCGAACTAATATCTTTAGGTAAGGAGGTGATCCAACCGCAGGTTCCCCTACGGTTACCTTGTTACGACTTCACCCCAGTCATGAATCACAAAGTGGTAAGCGCCCTCCCGAAGGTTAAGCTACCTACTTCTTTTGCAACCCACTCCCATGGTGTGACGGGCGGTGTGTACAAGGCCCGGGAACGTATTCACCGTAGCATTCTGATCTACGATTACTAGCGATTCCGACTTCATGGAGTCGAGTTGCAGACTCCAATCCGGACTACGACATACTTTATGAGGTCCGCTTGCTCTCGCGAGGTCGCTTCTCTTTGTATATGCCATTGTAGCACGTGTGTAGCCCTACTCGTAAGGGCCATGATGACTTGACGTCATCCCCACCTTCCTCCAGTTTATCACTGGCAGTCTCCTTTGAGTTCCCGGCCGAACCGCTGGCAACAAAGGATAAGGGTTGCGCTCGTTGCGGGACTTAACCCAACATTTCACAACACGAGCTGACGACAGCCATGCAGCACCTGTCTCAGAGTTCCCGAAGGCACCAATCCATCTCTGGAAAGTTCTCTGGATGTCAAGAGTAGGTAAGGTTCTTCGCGTTGCATCGAATTAAACCACATGCTCCACCGCTTGTGCGGGCCCCCGTCAATTCATTTGAGTTTTAACCTTGCGGCCGTACTCCCCAGGCGGTCGATTTAACGCGTTAGCTCCGGAAGCCACGCCTCAAGGGCACAACCTCCAAATCGACATCGTTTACAGCGTGGACTACCAGGGTATCTAATCCTGTTTGCTCCCCACGCTTTCGCACCTGAGCGTCAGTCTTCGTCCAGGGGGCCGCCTTCGCCACCGGTATTCCTCCAGATCTCTACGCATTTCACCGCTACACCTGGAATTCTACCCCCCTCTACGAGACTCTAGCTTGCCAGTTTCAAATGCAGTTCCCAGGTTGAGCCCGGGGATTTCACATCTGACTTAACAAACCGCCTGCGTGCGCTTTACGCCCAGTAATTCCGATTAACGCTTGCACCCTCCGTATTACCGCGGCTGCTGGCACGGAGTTAGCCGGTGCTTCTTCTGCGAGTAACGTCAATTGATGAGCGTATTAAGCTCACCACCTTCCTCCTCGCTGAAAGTGCTTTACAACCCGAAGGCCTTCTTCACACACGCGGCATGGCTGCATCAGGCTTGCGCCCATTGTGCAATATTCCCCACTGCTGCCTCCCGTAGGAGTCTGGACCGTGTCTCAGTTCCAGTGTGGCTGGTCATCCTCTCAGACCAGCTAGGGATCGTCGCCTAGGTGAGCCATTACCCCACCTACTAGCTAATCCCATCTGGGCACATCTGATGGCAAGAGGCCCGAAGGTCCCCCTCTTTGGTCTTGCGACGTTATGCGGTATTAGCTACCGTTTCCAGTAGTTATCCCCCTCCATCAGGCAGTTTCCCAGACATTACTCACCCGTCCGCCGCTCGTCACCCAGGGAGCAAGCTCCCCTGTGCTACCGCTCGACTTGCATGTGTTAAGCCTGCCGCCAGCGTTCAATCTGAGCCATGATCAAACTCTTCAATTAAAAGCTTGATTTGCTTCCACTCGAGAAGCGATGCTCAAAGATTTACTGCATGAATTTTACTTCAGTTAGTCACTCTTCAAGACTTGATATTTTTTTGCATCCGAAGATGCTGGATATCGTCTTGTGGAGTGCCCACACAGATTGTCTGATAAATTGTTAAAGAGCAGTGAGTTAGGCGCTTTCGCTTGCTAACTCGAGGTGGCGTATATTACGCTTTCCTCTTTCAGAGTCAACCCTAATTTTCAGGATTTTTTCTCTTTCTTCCCGGCCGCTGTGTGAAGTGAATCACTTGCGCCGTGTCGATGGAGGCGCATTATAGGGAGCCGGTTCAGAATGACAAGCGATAATATGCATTTTTTATCTGACCGCTCACTATTCATTCGTAACGCCTATTAAACCCGCTTTTTGATGGCTGCCGGCAGGTCCGCCAGGCTATTTAGCACCCAATCGGCCAGCTTTTCGCCCTGCTCCGTCACCGGCTTGCCGGTACGCACCAGCACCTTGGTGCCGACGCCGGCCGCGATCGCCGCCTGCATGTCTTCCGGTTTATCGCCCACCATATAAGAAGCGGCCATATCGATGTTCAATTCCTGCTGCGCTTGCAGCAGCATGCCCGGCTGCGGTTTACGGCAGTCACAGACCTGACGATACTCCTCTACTACCGCCTCAGGATGATGCGGGCAGAAATAGATGCCGTCGAAGTCGACGTCGCGATCGGCCAGCGACCAGTCCATCCACTCGGTCAGGTACATAAACTGGTCTTCGCTGAACTTGCCGCGCGCAATGCCCGACTGGTTGGTCACCATCACCAGCGCGAACCCCATCTTTTTGAGTTCGCGACAGGCGTCAATCACGCCGTCAATAAAGTGGAAGTTGTCGATTTCATGGACATAACCATGGTCAACGTTAATCGTACCGTCACGATCGAGAAAAATTGCTGGAACGCTTTGTGTCACCGCTTTGCTCCTGAGGGGCTGAATACGCTGACAGTATCGCATGTTTTACCCCGCACTGAGAACGCCGGAGAACGTCGCTGGCCGTTGACTTAGACGTCTAGACGCCTTAACATCTGACCATACCTTGGTTCCACGCCGAGGTTTACTTTTATCTAGCCACGGGCAACCACGCTAAAATAAGAAGAATATGATTAAACTTTCTAACATCACTAAAGTGTTCCAGCAGGGTTCGCGCACCATTACCGCGCTCTCTGACGTGACCCTTCACGTCCCTGCCGGGCAAATCTATGGCGTTATCGGATCTTCCGGCGCCGGCAAAAGCACGCTGATTCGCTGCGCCAACATGCTTGAGCGCCCGACCTCCGGCCAGGTGCTGGTCGATGGCCAGGATCTGACGTCTCTGTCGGAAAGCGAACTGACGCGCGCCCGTCGCCAAATCGGCATGATCTTCCAGCACTTCAACCTGCTCTCTTCCCGCACGGTGTTCGGCAACGTGGCGCTGCCGCTGGAACTGGACAATACGTCGCGCGCCGAGATCAAAAAGCGCGTGACCGAACTGCTGGAGCTGGTCGGCCTGGCGGACAAACACGACGCCTACCCGGCCAATCTGTCCGGCGGCCAGAAACAGCGCGTGGCGATCGCCCGTGCGCTGGCCAGCAATCCCAAAGTGCTGCTGTGCGACGAAGCCACCAGCGCGTTGGATCCGGCCACCACCCGTTCCATCCTGGAACTGCTGAAAGACATCAACCGCCGTCTGGGTCTGACCATTCTGCTCATCACCCATGAAATGGACGTGGTGAAACGCATCTGCGACCAGGTCGCGGTCATCAGCCAGGGGCAGCTGATCGAAAAAGACAGCGTCAGCGAAGTGTTCTCACACCCGAAAACCCCGCTGGCCCAGCAGTTCATTCAGTCCACGCTGCATCTGGATATTCCGGACGACTACGCCGCGCGCCTGTCGCCGGAGCGCCAGGGCGACCGTCAGCCGCTGCTGCGCCTGGAGTTCACCGGTCAGTCGGTCGATGCGCCGCTGCTGTCTGAAGCCGCTCGCCGCTTCAACGTGAACAACAACATTATCAGCGCCCAGATGGATTATGCCGGCGGCGTAAAATTCGGCGTGATGCTGGCGGAGCTGCACGGCAGCGACGAAGACGCGCTGGCGACGATTAAGTTCCTGCAAGAAAATCAGGTAAAAGTAGAGGTTCTGGGTTATGTCTGAGGCAATGATGTGGTTGATGGCGCGTGGCGTGTGGGAAACCGTCATGATGACCTTTGTCTCCGGCTTCTTCGGTTTCGTGCTCGGCCTGCCGGTAGGCGTGCTGCTGTATGTCACCCGCCCGGGGCAGATCATCGCCAACAATTCGCTGTATAAGATCCTGTCCGGGCTGGTGAACATCTTCCGTTCCATCCCGTTCATCATCCTGCTGGTTTGGATGATTCCGTTTACCCGCATGATCGTCGGTACCTCGATCGGCCTGCAGGCGGCCATCGTGCCGCTGACCGTCGGCGCCGCGCCGTTCATCGCGCGCATGGTGGAAAACGCCCTGCTGGAGATCCCGTCCGGTCTGGTGGAAGCGGCGCGCGCCATGGGCGCCACGCCGATGCAGATCATCAAGAAAGTGTTGCTGCCGGAAGCCCTGCCGGGCCTGGTTAACGCCGCGACCATCACCCTGATCACCCTGGTGGGCTACTCCGCCATGGGCGGCGCGGTCGGCGCCGGTGGTCTGGGCCAAATCGGTTACCAATACGGTTATATCGGTTATAACGCCACAGTTATGAATACCGTATTAGTATTACTGGTAGTTTTGGTTTATCTGATCCAATTCTGCGGCGATCGCATCGTCAAAGCCGTTACCCATAAATAATTTCACCGCATATTAATGCGAGTCTAATGAGGAAGGGATATGTCGTTAACATTTAAATCCATCGCGACAATTGGCGCACTGATCGGCACGCTGGCTCTGGCGGGTTGTGGCCAGGATGAAAAGAATCCGAACCACATCAAGGTCGGCGTAATCGTCGGCGCAGAGCAGCAAGTGGCTGAAGTGGCGCAGAAAGTGGCGAAAGAGAAATACGGTCTGGACGTTGAACTGGTCACCTTCAACGACTACGTGTTGCCTAACGAAGCGTTGAGCAAAGGCGATATCGACCTGAACGCTTTCCAGCACAAGCCATATCTGGATCAGCAAATCAAAGATCGCGGCTACAAACTGGTGCCGGTCGGCAACACCTTTGTTTACCCGATCGCCGGTTACTCCAAGAAAATCAAATCGCTGGACGAACTGAAAGAGGGCTCTCAGATCGCACTGCCGAACGATCCGACCAACCTGGGCCGTTCGCTGTTGCTGCTGCAGAAAGTCGGTCTGATCAAACTGAAAGACGGCGTTGGCCTGCTGCCGACCGTGCTGGACGTGACCGAGAACCCGAAAAACCTGAAACTGGTTGAGCTGGAAGCGCCTCAGCTGCCGCGCTCTCTGGACGATCAGCAGATCGCGCTGGCGGTGATCAATACCACCTACGCCAGCCAGATCGGCCTGACGCCGGCGAAAGACGGTCTGTTCGTGGAAGATAAAGACTCGCCTTACGTCAACCTGCTGGTTGCGCGCGAAGATAACAAAGATGCGGAAAACGTGAAGAAATTCGTGCAGGCCTATCAGTCTGACGACGTTGACGCCGCCGCCAACAAAATCTTCAACGGCGGTGCGGTGAAAGGCTGGTAAGCGCTTATTCACCCATTTTATTCCTATAATTGCAAGACGGGCCAAGGCCCGTCTTGTTATTTCCGCCATAGATTGCTTCAATAGCGCCACTTTCATTAAGGCAGAGGAATCTCAATGCGTGTTTTACCTCTCTGTTTGTTAGCGCTCGCGCTGGCCGGATGTTCATCGCAACGTATCGCGCCATCCTCAACAAACAGCACCAGCAAGCCGACCACGACCGCCCCGGCCAAGACCACGCCGGCCGCCCGCCCCGCTCCGGTAAAACTGTATAAAAGTGCAGAAGAACTCGTGGGCAAGCCGTTCCGCGATCTGGGTGAAGTGTCCGGCGAATCGTGCCAAACCACCGTGCAAGACTCCCCACCGAATCTGGCTACCGCCCGTAAACGCATGCAAATCCGTGCGTCTTACATGAAGGCCAACGCCGTGCTGCTGCACGACTGCCAGATTGTCAGCGGCGTCGCCGGTTGTTACCAGCAGGCCGTTTGCCAGGGCTCGGCGCTTAACGTCTCGTCCAAATGACCGAATTCGTTTTCGAGCAGATCGGCGTGATCCGCTCGCCGTATAAAGAGAAATTCGCCGTGCCCCGCCAACCGGGGCTGGTCGAAGACGGCGGCGGCGAACTGCTGCTGCTGCCGCCCTACAACCAGGCGGAAGCGGTGCGCGGTCTCAGCGATTTCAGCCATCTGTGGGTGATGTTCATTTTCCATCAAACCATGGAAGGCGGCTGGCGCCCGACGGTGCGTCCGCCGCGTTTAGGCGGCAATGCCCGCATGGGCGTGTTCGCCACCCGCTCCACCTTCCGCCCCAACCCGCTCGGCATGTCGCTCATTGAGCTGAAAGGCGTGCGGGTGAAAAACGGTGAAGTGGCGCTGGAACTGGGCAGCCTCGACCTGGTCGACGGTACCCCGGTGGTGGACATCAAGCCTTATCTGCCGTTCGCCGAGAGCCAGCCGCAGGCCCGCGCCGGCTTTGCCCAGGCCGCGCCCGCCGGCGATATGCCGGTGCGTTTCGCGCCGCAGGCCGAGCAACAGCTGCAGCAACATCAGGCGCGCTACCCGCAATTAAGGCGTTTTATCAGCCAGGTGCTGGCGCAAGACCCCCGTCCCGCCTATCGTAAAGGAGAGGACGTCGAACGGGATTACGCCGTCTGGCTGTTGGATTTCAACGTGCGCTGGCGCGTCGTGGACGGCCACACCGAAGTGTTGGCGCTCGACCCGCGTTAAAATTCCGCCGCCTCTCTTTTGGCGACCCGCTCGCGCTGGTAAACTAAACCACTTTTGTCACTTTTGGCCGCCACTCTGGCAGCCCGATGCAATTTGCAGTTCTAACGGAACCAAAACACCATGCGTACTAGCCAATATCTGCTCTCCACACTGAAGGAGACACCTGCCGACGCCGAAGTGATCAGCCACCAGCTGATGCTGCGCGCCGGGATGATCCGCAAGCTGGCCTCCGGTCTTTACACCTGGCTGCCGACCGGCCTGCGCGTTCTGAAGAAGGTTGAAAACATCGTTCGCGAAGAAATGAACAATGCTAACGCGATCGAAGTGTCCATGCCGGTGGTTCAGCCTGCCGATCTGTGGCAGGAAAGCGGCCGTTGGGAGCAATACGGCCCCGAGCTGCTGCGCTTCGTCGACCGCGGCGATCGTCCGTTCGTGCTGGGCCCGACGCATGAAGAAGTGATCACCGATCTGATCCGCAACGAGATCAGCTCGTACAAGCAGCTGCCGCTGAACTTCTTCCAGATCCAGACCAAGTTCCGTGATGAAGTGCGCCCACGTTTCGGCGTGATGCGCTCCCGTGAGTTCCTGATGAAGGATGCCTACTCCTTCCACACCTCACAGGAGTCTCTGCAGGAGACTTACGACGCGATGTACGAAGCGTACAGCAAAATCTTCAGCCGCATGGGCCTGGATTTCCGCCCGGTGCAGGCCGATACCGGCTCGATCGGCGGCAGCGCCTCGCACGAATTCCAGGTGCTGGCGCAAAGCGGTGAAGACGATATCGTGTTCTCCACCGGTTCCGACTTCGCCGCCAACATCGAGCTGGCGGAAGCGGTCGCGCCGGCAGAGCCGCGCGCGGCGGCCAGCGAAGCGCTGCGCCTGGTGGATACGCCGAACGCCAAAACCATCGCCGAGCTGGTCGAGCAATTCCAGCTGCCGGTGGAAAAAACCGTGAAGACGCTGATGGTGCGCGCCACCGAAGAGAGCGGCCACAAGCTGGTCGCCCTGCTGGTGCGCGGCGATCACGAGCTGAACGAAGTCAAGGCAGAGAAGCTGGCGCAGGTTGCCGCGCCGCTGACCTTCGCCACCGAAGAAGAAATTCGCGCCATCGTCGGCGCCGGCCCGGGTTCACTCGGCCCGGTCAACTTGCCGATGCCGGTGGTAGCCGACCGCAGCGTGGCGGCGATGAGCGACTTTGGCGCCGGCGCCAACGTTGACGGCAAACACTACTTCGGCATCAACTGGGAGCGCGATCTGCCGCTGCCGCAGGTGGCCGATATCCGTAACGTGGTGGAAGGCGACGCCAGCCCGGATGGTCAGGGCACGCTGCTGATCAAACGCGGTATCGAAGTGGGCCATATCTTCCAGCTCGGCACCAAGTACTCGGAAGCGATGAAAGCGACCGTGCAGGGTGAAGACGGCCGCAACCAGGTGCTGACCATGGGTTGCTACGGCATCGGGGTCACGCGCGTCGTGGCCGCCGCCATCGAGCAGAACCACGACGAACGCGGCATCATCTGGCCGGACGCCATCGCGCCGTTCCAGGTGGCGATCCTGCCGATGAACATGCACAAGTCGTTCCGCGTGCAAGCGCTGGCGGAAGAGCTGTACAACACCCTGCGCTCCCACGGCATCGATGTGATCCTCGATGACCGCAAAGAGCGTCCGGGCGTGATGTTCGCGGATATGGAGCTGATCGGCGTGCCGCACTCTATCGTCATCGGTGACCGTAACCTCGACAACGAAGAGATCGAGTACAAGAACCGCCGCGTCGGCGAGAAGCAAATGATCAAAACCGGCGAA
Organism: Serratia sp. JKS296; assembly: GCF_900215445.1. NCBI lineage: Bacteria > Pseudomonadati > Pseudomonadota > Gammaproteobacteria > Enterobacterales > Yersiniaceae > Serratia > Serratia sp. JKS296. Next base: position 1,022,113 of record NZ_OCMX01000001.1, on the reverse strand, counting down.
ATCGTTGATTTCCTGCTGGGCCAGATCAAACGCTGAGCGACGAACGCCAGAAAATAAAAAACCCGCCTAGGCGGGTTTTTTTATGTCCGAAAACGCTTACTTGCTGCTGCAGTTCTTGCTGCGGTCGAACGCGATTTTGCCGTCCGGCACCACCGCCTTCTCTATCTGCCCTTCTTCCATCGATGGCTGCACGCTGAAGTGCGCATTGAAGGTCAGGAACACCGGCTCGCCGGCATTTTTGTTGGCTTTGGCGTAGCCTTGCTCCAGCGCGATGTTGTTATCCACCGGGAACGTGATGCCGGTAGCGCAGTCCTTAAAGACTGCCGCATCCGCCATATAGGTGTAACTGCCTTTCATCACCATCGGGGTTTTAGGCAACGGTTTTTCAATCGGCTCCAGGCGATAGTTCAGCTTGGAGGCGATCGGCGCGCCGCTGCGATCCAGCATCTCCAGGCTTTTGCCCACCGGACGGAAGTAACGTTTTTCACCGGTGCTGTCGGTCAGCACCAGCTTATCCGCAGTGCGCGCCCATTTGCCGTAGTCGGCAAAGGTCTGATCGCCGTCTTTGGTGCCGCGATAGGTTTCCTGCAGCACAAAGGTGCCGTCTTCATCCAGGAACAGCGCCGTATCCAGCCCGCCGCAATCGGCGCAAGGCAACAAACCTTGATAACTCTGCGGCATCGCCTGCAGCGGTTGTTCCTTCGGCTGATAATGATTGTTGCATCCCAACAACGAGAGTGCGCCTGCCGCCAAGAACAGGGCTACCGTAATTTTCTTCACAGTTATTCTCCTACTGTGTTCATGTATTCCTAAGTGCGAACCTTGCCGCGCAGCGCCTTGGTGGCGCCTTTACGCGCCTTGCCTTCCAAACGGCGCAATTTCGCCCCTTTCGTCGGCTTGGTCGCCTTGCGCGTTTTTTCCACCACCATCGCCTGCCGAATCAGCGCGGCCAGCCTGGCCAACGCCGCTTCGCGATTCAATTCCTGACTGCGATACTCTTGCGCCTTGATAATCACCACGCCATCGGCGGTAATTAAATGGTGATTCAGCGCCAGCAGCCTTTCCTTATAATACTCTGGCAGGCTGGAGGCCCGAATGTCAAAGCGCAAATGGATCGCCGTTGAGGTTTTGTTCACGTGCTGGCCGCCCGCGCCCTGCGCGCGGATCGCCGTCAACTCAAGCTCATTATCCGGTATGGCGACGTTTCTTGACAGTTCCAGCACCGGTCACACCTGTGCCCGCTGCCACTCGGCAAACTGGATTTCCAGACTATTCTGAGCATCGGACAGCCAAATAGTTCCCTCCTGCAGCGTCGCCTGCAGCGTCATGGTGCGGCTGGCCAATGCCGTCAGGCGCGCCAGCTGTTCGTCATCGAGGAAGCGCACGCTCAGGTTCTTGTAGCCGGCCACTTTTCCCTGCATCGCCTGCCACCACACGTGCGCGGCGCGCTCGCCGTAAGCGTACAAGACCACGCGCGGCGACTGGTTGCAGGCCTTGCGGATGCGTTTTTCGTCGGGCAATCCCATCTCGATCCACATTTCCAGCCCGTTGTGGTCGTTGCGCTGCCAGATCTCCGGCTCGTCGTCGGCGCTCAGCCCTTTGGTGAACACCAGCCGCTCGTCGGCATGACAGATCCAGGCCAACAGGCGCAGCATCATGCGCTGCTCGTTTTCGGACGGGTGTTGCGCCAGCGTCAGCGTGGCGTCGTGGTAGAAGTGACGATCCATATCAGCAATATTGACCGCGGCTTTATAAATGGTTGCTTTCAGCGCCATGGGTGACCTCGTTATTATCCGGCGACAGTGTACTTGATCAGGGCCAAACCCCGCCAGCGCGGCCAGGCTGCGGCAGTGCGAAAGGCGTGCCGGGGTGCTGATAACTCCATAACAGCTGTGCTATAGTCGTCTAGGATAGGATAAAACTCCGAGAGCCTGCGCCTCATCGCGATAGTAGTCTTGATGATGCAGAGGTTCTTAAGGGAGGAAACTGTGCAACAATACTGTGAGTTAGTACGCCGTACTTACGCCGAGATTGGCAGTGGAGATCTTGGCTACGTGCCTGATGCGCTGGCTTGTGCGTTAAAGGCATTGGACGATGTCGCAGCGAACGATGCGCTACCGTCCTCCGTTAGGGAACAGGCGGCCTTTGCCGCCGCTAACTTATTGGTGAGCGACTATGTTGATGAATGATGAGTACCAACCCATCAATTGCGATGACTACGACAACCTGGAACTCGCCTGTCAGCATAAACTTATTCTGAAGCTGGAGTTACGCGACGGAGAAGTGATCGAGGCCAAGGCGATCGACCTGCTGCAAAAGAAACGCGTTGAATATCTGACCATCGAACAGAACGGCCAGCAGCGCGACCTGCGCCTGGACCATATCAGCAGTTTCAGTCATCCGGAAATCGGTACCGTGGTCGTCAGCCTGTCGGACTGAGCAGCGGTAACCCCATCCCAACAGGGCAGCCCAACGGCTGCCCTCGTCATTTACGGCTTCAGGCTGGCGTAATAGGCCGCCAGATCGGCGATATCGTCATCCGACAGCCCCGACACATAGGCCTTCATCACCTCGGCCTGGCCGCCGTTGCGCTCCCCTTTCTTGTACGCCTGCAACGCGTGCTGCAGGTACATGGCGTTCTGCCCGGCCAGATTCGGGTACATCGGCACCGTCACCTTGCCCTGCGCGCCGTGGCACGCCGCACAAGCGGCGGCTTTCGCCTGACCGGCGGCCGTATCCCCCGCCGCCAACGCCGGCAGGCTGAACAGGCCGGCGGCCAACAGCGTGATCCCCACTAACTTCATCAGTGCTCCTCGCGATTATGATTTTTTTCCCAGCGCAGCCGCCACGGGCGCTCGCCTTCCGGCACCTGCCCCGCCTCACAGACAAATACGTCCAGCGCGGCGATCAGCTGCTCATCATAGTAAATCAACGGGATGCGTTCACGCTGCCAGGGGGGAATACCCAGTTCCTGCCACAGTTTTTTTATCGGCCGCGAATGGGCGCGCCCCACGATGCGCACCGCGCCCTGCACGCCGCCGAAACGAATGCTGATCTGCTGCGATGGCAGCGGCGCGCGCAGCGCCAGATCGCCCTCACCGGCAACCAACTGCCCCAGCCCGTCCGGCAACGTCAGCGTCTCGTCAGGCTGCCAAGGCAGATGCACATCGCGCAGCGCCGCCAGCGGCGGCAACAGGTGCAATCGGCCGCGGAAACGGCGGATCTGATAGGCGCCGAGCTGCAGCTGCGGTTCGGCATCTTCCCGGCTGAGCGCCACCTCCTCCCACAGACGCTGCAACTGCTCACGCGCCGGCATGGTAACGTTGAACAATGCGATCCAGCGCCGCAACAGAGCGAAGCGCCGCACCGGCGAACAGGCCGTCAAACCGTCGATCGCCAATGAGCGATCCGCCGCCAACAGGCTTTGCAGCGGTTCCGCCAGCAGCTCGTCCAACAATTGCTCCTGTTCGGCGCACAGGCTGGCGCTGCGCGCCACCGCCGAGGCGAAGTGCGGCCAACGTTGATTGAGCTGCGGCAACACCTGCAACCGCAGGAAATTGCGATCGAAGCGCGTGTCCTGATTGCTGTCGTCGTCTATCCAGGCCAAGCCGTGGCGTTGCGCGTAATTTTCCAGCGTTTGACGCGAGCAGCCCAGCAGCGGCCGCAACAGCAGGTGCTCGCCCAGCGTGGCGCGCGCCGCCATCGCCGACAACCCCGCCGGCCCGCTGCCGCGCTTGAGCGCCAACAGGAAAGTTTCGCTTTGATCGTCAAGGTGTTGGGCGGTGAGCAGCGCTTCGCCCTCCGCCAATGCTGTGCTGAAAGCGGCATAGCGCGCCGCACGCGCCGCCGCTTCGATGCCGCCCTGGCGGGCATCCACCTGCACGTGCGTCACCATCAGCGGGATCCGCCACTCGGCGCACCGGCTGCGGCAATGCTCAACCCAGCGATCGGCGAAAACGCTCAGGCCATGATGCACGTGCAGCGCGCGCAGCTGCAATGCCGGACGTTGGCGGCGCAATTCCGCCAGCAGATGCAGCAGCACGCTGGAGTCCAGACCGCCGCTGAACGCCACCAGCAACCGCTGCTGTGCGCCCAACTGGTCTGCCACCCGCGTCGTTAATTGATCAGTATCCATTGGTAGGCTTTGTCACTTCTACATAGCTGCACGTTAACCCCGCCTACCGCCATCAATCAAGCATTAACCGTCCGGGCCTGGCGTCGCGTCAGCAGCCACCAGCCGCCCAGCGCCGCGATCACCGCCAGCGCGCACCCGGCCGCTCCCCAGCCGATCTGGGCGAAAATGCGGCCATACGCCTGCATCGCCGCCCCTTCGATGTGATCCTCGGCGGTCTGATTGGCGATAATGCCCGCCAGGTAGTTGGCGATCGAACCGGTCGCCAGCATATAGATGCCGGTCAACACGCCGGTGGCGCCGGGGATATTCAGCCGGGTGATCTGCGCCATCGCCACCGGATCGATAAACAGTTCGGCAAAGCCCATCACCGCCAAACCGGCGATCATCAGCCCCATCGACCCCGGCCCATGCAGCCGCGTATTAAGCGCCATCAGCGTAAAGCCGACACCGATCAACAGCAGACCGAAGGCGAACTTGCACCAGATGCGCAGCGTGCGGTCGCCATCGCCGCTCGCCAGCCAGGCCAGCGCCACGCCGCCCAGCATCACCGCGCAGGCGTTAACCGACTGGAACAAGGCGGTCGGCACCGTCCAGCCGAACCAGCGCCGGTCGACGAAGTGGTCGATAAACAGGCTGATGGAGCTGCCGCCCTGCTGGGCAAAGGCCCAGAACAGCGTGCCCAGCAGCATCAACACCACGATCTGCCACAGCCCCCGGCGCTGGCCGGCGTCCGCGCGCAGCATAATGCGCGCCACCAGCGCCACCGCCGCCACGCACACCAGCCCGAGCAAATAACCGGCCCAGTCGCGCATAAACAACAGCGTGAAGAACAGCGGCGATGCCAGCAACGCCGCCAACAGCCAGCCCCAGTGCGGCAGGCCCAGGCTTCTGGCGCGCATCAGCGGGGCATTCACGCCGCGCGTGTGGCGGAAATGACGCCCGCCCAGCAGGAAGATCGCCAGGCCGGCGAACATGCCGATCCCGGCCAACGCAAAGCCGACGTGCCAACCATAGCGCTCGGCCGCCAGCCCGCAGGCGATCGGCGCCAAAATGGAACCGACGTTGCCGGCGGCGTACAGCAGCGAGAAGCCTCCTTCGCGCCGCGAGTCCTGCGCCGGATACAGCTCGCCCAGTAGGCAGCTGATATTGGATTTGAACAGGCCGTAGCCGCAGATGATGATCGCCAGCGCCAGATAGAGCGACTGGGCAGAAACCGCGCTCAGGCCGAGCACAATATGCCCCAGGGTCATCAGCGCCGCGCCGGCGATTACCGCGACGCGGTTGCCCAGCAGGCGGTCGGCGAGCCAGCCGCCAAGAATCGGAGTGACGTAAACTAACGAAGCGTAAGCGCTGTAGAGATCGATGGCGCGGCTGTCGGTATAGCCGAGTTGGTGGGTCAGATAGAGGATCAGTAACGCACGCATGCCGTAAAAGCTGAAATATTCCCAAATTTGTATCGCTACGACATAGTAGATTGCGCGCGGCTGTGAGGGTGTTTTCATGGTGGTCTCCCATCAGTCGGTGAACGACAAAGGGGAAGCGCGAGGCCTCCCCTGTGATTGGCTGCGGTTATTTCGCCTTCAGCACTTTCACCCGATAACGTCCGTCCGCCTGACGGTAGGCGCCATGAATGTCGGTTTCAAAGCCCGGATAATGCGCGCCGATTTCGCACAGCATCTGCAGGAACTCCAGCACCGGCCGGCTCTCCTCGGTCAGCATTTCTCCCGGCATCACCAGCGGCACGCCCGGCGGGTATGGGAGGATCATATTGGCGTTGACCTTACCGACCATCTCTTCCAGATAGACCTCTTCCACTTCGCCGTGCAGCTCTTTCTGGAACGCCTGGTACGGATTCATCACCATGGTTGGCAGCACTTCGAACGCGCGGTACATCAGGTCCGGCAGGTTGTGTTGCTCCACCAGGCGGTGAATGTTCTGCGCCAGATCCTGAATGCGCATGTTTTCATAGAAATCAGGCGCTTCCTGATACAGCGAAGGCAGCATGTTTTTCACCCGCAGGTTCAGGTCGAACGAGCGTTTGAAGTCGGTCATCGCACGCAGCAGGCTGAGCGCCTTGGTTTTGTCGATGCCGATGCTGAACAGGAACAGCAGGTTGTACGGCCCGGTTTTCTCGACGATGATGCCGCGCTCGTCGAGGTATTTCGCCACGATGCTGGCCGGGATGCCGAATGGCTGCATCTCGCCTTCCTTGCTCATCCCCGGCGTCAAAATGGTGACCTTGATCGGATCGAGGTACATGTGTTCATTGTCGATATTCTTGAAACCGTGCCAGGCGCTGTCGGAGCGCAGCGGCCAGCACTCCGGCTCATCGATGTGCTCCGGCTGCCAGACGTCGAAGAACCAGCCGTCGGATTCGACTTTCAGGCGTTTGATCTCTTTACGGAACTTGATCGCGCGTTCGATAGAGCCGTGGATCAGGCGCTTGCCGGCGTTGCCTTTCATCATCGCCGCGGCGGTTTCGGTCGAGGCCACAATGCCGTAGTGCGGCGAAGTGGTGGTGTGCATCATGTAGGCTTCGTTGAAGGTTTCTTCGTTGATGTCGCCCTTCACGTGGATCATCGATGCCTGCGAGAAGGCCGCCAGCAGTTTGTGGGTGGACTGGGTTTCATAGATCACCTTGCCCTCCACGCGGCCGCCGCTCATGCCACACTTGCCTTTATAGATCGGATGGAAGTTGGTGTAAGGCACCCAGGCGGAATCGAAGTGGATAGACTTCACGTCCAGGGTGTTCTTGATAAAGTCGGTGTTGTACAGCAAGCCGTCATAGGTGGAGTTGGTGATCACCGCGTGCACCGGCCAGGTGGCGTTCGGGGTCTCCTTCACGCGTTTGGCGATGGTGGCGCGCTGGAACTCGCTCTGCGGAATACCGCCGAGGATGCCGTAGGCGTTGCGGGTCGGGCGGAAGTAGATCGGCGTGATGTCGCTCATCATCATCAGGTGAGTCAGCGACTTGTGGCAGTTACGGTCAATCAGCACCGTGCTGCCCGCCGGCGCCGAATACATGCCGACGATCTTGTTGGCGGTGGAGGTGCCGTTGGTCACCATGTAGCTGCGTTCGGCGTTGAACACGCGGGAAATGTACTCTTCCGCCTCTTTGTGCGGGCCGGAGTGATCCAGCAGCGATCCCAGCTCGGACACCGAAATCGAAATATCCGACTTCATGGTGTTCGGGCCGAAGAAATCGTAGAACAGGCTGCCCACCGGGCTTTTCTGGAACGCGGTGCCGCCCATGTGGCCCGGCGTACAGAAGGTGTATTTGCCTTCGCGCACGTATTTGAACAGCGCCTTGGTCAGCGGCGGCAGGATGGTGTCGATATACTCGTCGGTGTTCTGTTTGATCTTGGCGGCGATGTCGGTTGCCGCGCCGAGCGCATACTCGAAGAAGCGCACCTGCATGCGCAGATCGTTCAGGCTGACGTCCAGCGTCGAATAGGTGTTGGCGAATGCGTACAGCGGCATGTATTCGTTCAGTTGGCTGATCTCTTCGCACAGCTCCAGGTTGTATTTGTCCCAGTCGAAGATCACCCCGCACAGACGGGCGTTGTTCTCGATCAGTTTCAGCAGGTCTTCGCGATCGTTAGGGTAAACGATGCGGAAATCCAGACTTTCCAGCGCCTGATGCAGTTCACGGATGGGCTCTTCTTTGAAGTAGACACCCATGTGATTCATGATGGCGATAACGTTCATATGCATTTCTCCTGGCAAAGCAAGCCCCTTCCCGTCGCGGCTGACAGGTCGGAAAGAAAGGGGCTGGGTAAATTCAGTCGGTCAGCGGACGCGAATCAGTGCGCTTTGGCCGTGGTGTTTTCATCGACCGCCGCGGCGTTGGCAGCCTGGCGGGTATTCATTTTCCGGGCGTAGAACATCAGGATAATCAGGCTGATGATAAAGGTGCCGGACAGTTCGAAAGAGTTGGCGCCCATCAGCGCGATGAAGCAGAAGCCGCAGCCGCACACTGAAGCGATCAGGCTCAGCAGGTTGCGCACGTTGACCCCTTCAAAGCGGATCAGGTCTACGCAGGAGTAGAAGTAAGGCAGCATGGTCAGCAGCACCGCGATGCCGGTCAGCTCGCCGAACAGGTCGGAGGCTTTGCCGCCGGCGGAGCTCATCAGGGTGATCAGCACCATCAGCGCGGTCATTTTGCAGCCAGCCAGCAGCAGGCCTTTCTTCGGAATACCGTTTTTATCCAGCTCGCCGTACACTTTCGGGAAGTTGCCGTCGTTGGCGGCGCGCACCCCGGCCTGGCCGACCAGCATCATCCATGACCCGAGCGAGGTCAGGCAGGCAAAGGCGGTGAACGCGGAAACCATCGGTGCCGCCCAGTTGCCCATAATCGCCGAGGCGCTGATGGCGAACGGCGCGCCGCTGGCGGCCATTTCAGATGCCGGGAACATGCCGCTGATTACCTGGGTGGCGGCGATGTAGATGATGCCCGCCAAACCGGTGCCAAGCATGGTCGCCAGCGGCACGGTGCGTTTCGGGTTTTTCACCATGCCGGTGCTGACCGCCGCGGATTCCACGCCGATGAACGCCCACAGGCACAACAGAATACTTTTGATGACCGCATGGCTGTCGGTGGTGCCGGAGGTATTCCAGTTAGCCTGGTAGGTGGCGGCGTCAAACCAGTGCCAGCCGAGGGTGGCGGTTACGATCACCGGGATCAGCACCAGCACCAGGCCCAGGGTGGTCAAGCGGCTGACCCAGGTCCCGCCCAGCATGTTGACGAAGGTGAAGATCCACACGATGGCGATACAGGCGATGCCGGCAGGCACCGGGTTGTTCAACGCCGGGAAGAAGGTGGAGAGATAAGAAACGGCGGTAATGCCGATGGCCAGGTTGCCGATCCAGTTGGCATGGTAATAAAGCACGCCGGTCTGGAAGCCGAACGCCGGGGAAATTTCACCGGCGTAGGCGATAGGGCCGCCCTGCTGCGGGTTTTTGGTCGCGAGGCGGGCGTACACGTAGGCCAGCGACATCGCCCCGATAATCGAGATCACCCATCCCCAAATGGCGATGGATCCGAGACTCGCCAGGTTGGCGGGCAATAAGGCAATCCCGCTCCCCATCATATTACCGGCGACCACGCCGGTGCAGGCAATAAGCCCTATTTTCTTGGGTGAAGCCATGGTCAGTTTCTCCTGATTTACGTTTCTTATAAGCCACACCCATAAATAAAAGATTTTAATGAGCCGGCTTGATAGTCAGGATGCTAACCATCGGCAGAAATAAAGTCCTAAAGATAAAGTGAGATTACGCTCATGATCATACAAATGATAACCTGAGGTTTTTCATTAACACATCAAGATAAAAAGACAGGCTAAAGAAAAGATAAACATCATTTAAAAACAAAAAGATGACAAGGTTAATGACGCATAACAAATGGCAAAAAAGAAATAATATCGCGCAGCAAAATAATACATTCATGCAACATTGCTTCACCAATAAATAACGCCGCCATGATTCCCGAAGAATAAGGGCGGCGTGCTATTGGATTAATTATTGGCGCTGATAGTTATTTAAATAAGGCACTACGTTGGTCAATGACGTCTGGAATACGCCATTGGTGATCCAATGCAAGGTATCCTCACCGGGGCGAAGATTGAAGGCGGTAATATAAGAGTCGGCCGCCAAATGATTCTGCCCCTGCATTTCATACACCTTGCCCAGCAGCACATAATTCAGCCACGACATTTGCAATTCAATCCCCAGATCGATCGCCCGGTGAGCCTCGTCAATCCGCCCCTGCGTCAAAGCATCTACCGCCAGAACTTGCTGCACGATCGGCGTGTTTTTCAATTCCGGGATCGTCGCCAGATGGCTGATATCGGCACGCAATTGCGCCAAGGCCGGGCTGTCGAACGGTTGATAAGAATTGCGCAGCAGATCCACCAACGCTTTTTCAGCCAGCAGGTAGTGGAAGTTCGGCGCGCTGTTAATCAGCTCGCTCAGCTGGCCGCTGGCGCGGGTCAACGAATCGGCGTCACCGCGGATCAGCAACTGATGCGCCTGGTAGAAACGCTGCAGCAACGGTCCGTTGTCGGGCAGCAACTGCGCCAGACGCTGCTCCAGCTGTGGCGGCCAAGGCTGCTTCAGCGCCGCGGACAGGCTGGCGAGGAAGTCAGCCTGGATCTTCAGTTGGTTATCGGCGGTAATGAAGTAACGCTTGTCCAGCATGACAGAGCTGTCGGCGTTATCCACCAGCCGCACGGAGAGGAAACACTGCTGGGCGCGGTAGTGGCGCTGATTGACGAACTCGATATACAGCGACTTGCCCGAATTGCTGGGGCCGGAATAGTTGTAATTGGTTTGGTCATGCACCAGGAAGGTCGAGTAGGTGTTGAGCGAATCGGTGATCAGCTCGCTGACGCCCACCACATAAGAGAGCTGGGGCATCCAGTTGCTGCAGCTCTCGCCGCCCTGGATGCGGATATCGATATCGCGCGGGTTGAGCAGCACCGGCATGGTCGATACCGGCACGCGCTGCGACAGCGTGGCGATGCCGACAAACGCCACGCAAACGCTGAGCGCCGCCAGAAACGCTAGCCACACCCAGAAGGTCGGGCGACGATAAAAACGCGGCTGCTTTTCGCCAGGCGCGTCAGACGGCGCGCCGCTTGCCCGGCGCGGCGGCACGTACGGCGTCTCGTCGTCATCATCGCTGCCGTCTTCCGGCTCATGCATGATCACCGCGATCTGCGGCGCCGGTGCAATAGCGGGTTGTGTCTCCTCCTCTTCACACCAGATCACCGACGTCGCCAGCTTATACCCGCGCTTGGGCACGGTGATAATGTATTCCGGGCTGTCGCTGTCGCCGTCTTTCAGGTACTTGCGCAGCTCTGAAATACATTGGGTCACCACGTGGTTGGTGACAATATTGCGCTTCCAGACGTTGTCGATCAGCTCGTCGCGGCTCAGCACCACGTCGGGGTGCCGGGCAAAATAACACAGCATGTCGATCAGGCGCGGTTCCAGCGTTTTCTGGCGACCATCGCGGCTGATGGTGTTGTCGGCAGGAGTAACCAGCCACTCCCCGACGCGAAAAGCAGGCTCTTGCATGGCGGAAATAACTCTGTAGGCATGTAGGGCAAGGGCGCGATCATAGCATAATCGCCCCCGGCTGTGGCCGCCGGGAGGCGATTAAGCCGTTAACTCTCGTATAATTCTAACGGTAAACCATCGGGATCGCTGAAAAAGGTAAATCGGGATTGGGTGTAGGGATCGACACGCACCGATTCGCAGGCGACGCCGGCCGCCTGCAGATGAGCGATGGCCTGATCGATGTCGTCGACGCTGAACGCCAGATGACGCAGGCCACAGGCCTCCGGGCGGCTGACGCGAGCCGGCGGCGAGGGGAACGAAAACAGCTCAATGGTGTATTGCCCGTTGAGCGCCAGATCCGCTTTCCAAGAGTCGCGCTCCTCGCGGTAGACTTCACTCAGCAGGGTAAATCCGAGAATGTCGCAGTAGAAATGCTTGCTGGCGGCGTAGTCCGCGCCAATGATCGCGATGTGGTGCACCTGACGTAACGCCAGCATAGAAACTCTCTTCTGTTCGTTTTGATGAGGCACGGTATCCGGCGGCGACAATGCCGTCAATGAAAAAGCCCGACGTATCCTGCCAAACCGCCGGGCGCGTTATGCCATTATGGCTGTGGGGCTTTCAGCACCTTCACCAGATAACGCCCATCCTCCGTCAGCTTGGCGCCGTGGATATCGGTTTCAAACCCGGGATAGCGCTCGCCGATCGAACACAGCATCAGCAGAAAATCGAGCACCGCCCGGCTCTCTTCGGTGATCATTTCACCCGGCATCACCAACGGCACGCCCGGCGGATAAGGCAGGATCATATTGGCCGCGACCTTGCCCACCAACTGATCTAGATCGCAGGTTTCGACATTACCGCGCACCTGCTCCTGGAACATCTGGTGCGGCGTCAGCTTCATTTCCGGCAACACATCGAACGCCCGCTGCATCAGGCCTGGCAGATCGTGTTGGCGGATCAGGCGATGAATGCCGGCGGCCAGATCCTGGATGCGCATATGGCGATAGAAATCCGGATCCTCGGCGTACAGATCCGGCAGCATGTTCTTCACCCGCAGGTTGAGATCGTAGGCGCGCTTGAAGTCGGTCAGGCCGCGCAGCAGGCTCATCGCCTTGGTTTTATCGATGCCGATGCTGAACAGGAACAGCAGATTGTACGGCCCGGTCTTCTCCACCACGATGCCGCGTTCGTCGAGGTACTTCGCCACCAGCGCCGCCGGGATCCCCTCTTCTTCCAGCGCGCCCAGCTCATTCATGCCCGGCGTCAGGATCGTCACCTTGATCGGATCGAGATACATATGATCGCGATCGGTCTGGCCGAAACCATGCCAGTTATCGTCCGGATCCAGCGGCCAGCACTGTGCCTCATCGATCTCTTCCGGCTGCCAGATATCGAAGAACCAGCTGTCGCTCTCCTCGCGCAGCCGCTGCACCTCTCGGCGAAAATGCAGCGCGCGCTCCACCGAACGGTTGATCAAACGGCGCCCCGGGTTGCCGCGCAGCATGGCGGCGGCGGTCTCCATCGACGCCACGATGCCGTAGTGCGGCGAAGTGGTGGTGTGCATCATGTAGGCTTCGTTGAAGGTGCTCTCATCGTAGTCACCCTTGATATGAATCATCGAGGCCTGCGAGAAGGCGGCCAGCAGCTTGTGGGTAGACTGGGTTTCGTAGAAAACCTTGCCGGGCACCCGCTCGCCGCTCATGCCGCTCTTGCCGTCGTAAATCGGGTGGAAGTTGGTGTAAGGCACCCAGGCGGAATCAAAGTGAATCGACGGCACCTCCAGCGTCTGCTTGATGTAGTCGGTGTTGTACAGCAGGCCGTCATAGGTGGAATTGGTGATCACCGCGTGCACCGGCCAGGTGGCGTTCGGCGTCGCCTGCACCCGGGCGGCGATGCTCTCGCGAGTGAACTCGCGCTGCGGAATCCCGCCGAGGATGCCGTAGGCATTGCGCAGCGGGCGCAGATAGATCGGCGTGATATCGCTCATCATCAGCAGGTGGCACAGTGATTTGTGGCAGTTGCGGTCGATCAGCACCGTGCTGCCGGCCGGCGCCGAATACATGCCGACGATCTTGTTGGCGGTGGAGGTGCCGTTGGTGACCAGATAGCTCTGCTCGGCGTTGAAGGTGCGCGCGATGTACTCTTCGGCCTCCAGATGCGGGCCGGTGTGATCCAACAGCGACCCGAGCTCGGTGACCGAAATCGAGATATCGGCCTTCAGGGTATTGGCGCCGAAGAAGTCATAGAACAGGCAGCCTACCGGGCTTTTCTGGAACGCAGTGCCGGCCATGTGGCCCGGCGTGCAGAAGGTGTACTTCCCTTCGCGCACGTAGTTGAACAGCGCCTTGGTCAGCGGCGGCGTAATGGTGTCGATGTATTCCGCGGTGTACTGCTGGATGCGCTGCGCGATGTCGTCTGCCGCATTCAGGCCATACTCGAAGAAATAGAGCACCATGCGCATTTCATGCAGGCTGACGTCGAAAGTGGAGTGGGTATTGATAAAGGCATACAGCGGCAGGTATTCGTTCAGCTCGTTGATCTCGCTGCACAGCTCCAGGCTGTAGTCGTCCCAGTCGAAGATCACCCCGCAGATGCGGGCGTTGGCTTCGATCAACTTCAGCAGGTCACCGCTGTTTTTGGGGTACACCAGCTGGAATCCCATGGCGGCCAGCGCAGCGTGGAGCTCGCGAATCGGCTCATCTTTGTAGTAGACGCCCGTCGGGCCCATGATGGCGATGATATTCATCGGCAGCTCCTGTCAGTTAACGGCCAAGTCTCTATAACACCACGAAAATCCGACGGTGTGTAGCCAAAAAAAAACCGCCCGGAGGCGGTTTCTTGCAGCGAAACACAGAACTCAGCAGTAGCCGTAGTTCATCAGACGCTGGTAACGGCGGTTGAGCAACTCTTCGTCGTTCAGGCCATCCAAATCTTTCAGATCGGCGAGCAGCTGCGCTTTCAGCGCGGCGGCCATCGCCGGCACGTCGCGGTGCGCGGAACCGAGCGGCTCCGGGATCACCGAGTCAATCAGCTTCAGCTCTTTCAGACGCGGCGCGGTGATGCCCATCGCTTCTGCGGCCAGCGGCGCCTTATCGGCGCTCTTCCACAGGATGGAAGCACAGCCTTCCGGCGAAATCACCGAGTAAGTGCTGTACTGCAGCATGTTCACCTTGTCGCCCACGCCGATCGCCAGCGCGCCGCCGGAGCCGCCTTCGCCGATGACGGTGCAGATGACCGGCACGTTCAGACGCGACATCTCACGCAGGTTGCGCGCGATAGCTTCCGACTGGCCGCGTTCTTCCGCGCCCACGCCCGGATAAGCGCCAGGGGTATCGATAAAGGTGATGATCGGCATCTTGAAGCGCGCGGCCATTTCCATCAGGCGCAGCGCCTTGCGGTAGCCTTCCGGCGCCGGCATGCCGAAGTTGCGGCGGATCTTCTCTTTGGTTTCACGGCCTTTCTGGTGCCCGATGATCATCACCGGACGGCCATCCAGGCGCGCAATGCCGCCGACGATCGCTTTGTCGTCAGCGTAAGCGCGATCGCCCGCCAACTCTTCGAAGTCGGTAAAGATGTGTTTGATATAATCCAGGGTATAAGGACGGCGCGGGTGGCGTGCCAATTGGGCAATTTGCCAAGCCCCAAGATCGGCAAAAATCTTGCGCGTCAGCTCAACGCTCTTTTCACGCAGGCGCTGAACCTCTTCGTCCAGATTAATATCTAATTTTTCGTCTTGACGGCTGACTGCAGTCAGCGAGTCAATTTTCGCTTCCAGCTCTGCAATCGGCTGTTCAAAATCAAGAAAATTCAGACTCATAGCATTCCTATTTTAGTCAAATTCCAAGTCCACCTGCTCATTGCCTACCAACGTCCGCAAGTCGATCAACAAGCGGTCGGTGGGCGTCACGCGCCAGGTTGCGCCAAAACGCAGCTTGGCTCGCGCATCTTCCCGTTGATAGTAGAGATGCACTGGAATCGTCCCCGATCGATGGGGTTCCAACGACTGACGGAGACGGTTCAAAAGCTGGTCATCAATTTGCCTGTCAGTCAGCGAGATAGCAAGCCCGCGAGCGTATTTTTCCCGGGCTTCACTGATGTCCATTACCTCGCGGGCCATCATTTTAAGCCCGCCGCTAAAGTCATCAAAGCTGACCTGTCCACTGGCGATAAGGATACGGTCTTTTTCCAACAAATGCTGGTATTTTTCTAACGCTTCGGTGAATAACATCACTTCCAGACGGCCTGAACGGTCATCCAGCGTGCAGATGCCGATGCGGTTGCCGCGCTTGGTCACCATCACCCGCGCGGCGACCACCAACCCGACGGCGGTAGTCATTTTGCCCCGATCCGTCGGGTGCATGTCTTTCAAACGCTGGCCACCGGCGTAACGTTCGATCTCCTTCAGGTACTGGGTGATCGGGTGGCCGGTCAGGTACAGCCCCAGCGTCTCCCGTTCACCGTCCAGCACCACCTGCTCCGGCCAGGGCGCGATATTGGCGTAGGATTGCTCCACCTGCTCCGGCGCTTCCGCCAGCACGCCAAACATATCCACCTGGCCAATAGCTTCGGCTTTCGCATGCTGATCCGCCGCTTTTAACGCGTCGCCGAGCGAATTCATCAGCGCGGCGCGGTGCGGCCCAAGGCGATCGAACGCCCCGGACATGATCAGTTTTTCCAGAATGCGGCGGTTCAGTTTCTTGATGTCGGAGCGCGCGCAGAGATCGAACAGGTCTTTGAAATAACCTTGCTCGCCGCTGTTGCGCGCTTCGATAATGGCTTCGATCGGCCCTTCCCCCACGCCCTTGATGGCGCCGATGCCGTAAACGATCTCGCCGTCGTCGTTGACGTGGAAGTGATACAGGCCGCTGTTGATGTCCGGCGGCAGGATCTTCAACCCCATGCGCCAGCACTCGTCCACCAGACCCACCACTTTGTCGGTGTTGTCCATATCGGCGGTCATCACCGCCGCCATAAACTCGGCCGGATAGTGCGCCTTCAGCCACAGCGTCTGATACGACACCAGCGCATAGGCGGCGGAGTGCGATTTGTTGAAGCCATAACCGGCGAATTTTTCCACCAGGTCGAAGATTTTCACCGACAGTTCGCCGTCGATGCCGCGCGCTTTGGCGCCGTCTTCAAAGCCGCCGCGCTGCTTGGCCATTTCGACCGGGTTCTTTTTACCCATCGCACGACGCAGCATGTCCGCGCCGCCCAGCGTATAGCCGGCCAGCACCTGGGCAATCTGCATCACCTGTTCCTGATACAGGATGATGCCGTAGGTCGGTTCCAGCACCGGCTTGAGCGACTCGTGCTGCCACTGAATGTCCGGGTAGGAGATCTCTTCACGGCCGTGTTTGCGGTCGATGAAGTTATCCACCATGCCCGACTGCAGCGGCCCCGGACGGAACAGCGCCACCAGTGCGATCATGTCTTCGAAGCAGTCGGGCTTCAGACGTTTGATCAAATCTTTCATGCCGCGCGATTCAAGCTGGAACACCGCCGTGGTTTCCGAGCGCTGCAGCATGTCGAAGCTTTTCTTGTCGTCGAGCGGGATGGCGGCGATGTCGATCGGTTCCAGCCCGGTCTTGGCGCGCCGGGCGTTGATCATCTCCAGCGCCCAGTCGATGATGGTCAGGGTGCGCAGACCGAGGAAGTCGAACTTCACCAGCCCGGCGTATTCCACGTCGTTCTTGTCGAACTGGGTCACCGGGTGGTTCCCTTCGGCATCGCAGTACAGCGGCGCGAAGTCGGTGATCTTGGTCGGCGCGATCACCACGCCACCGGCGTGTTTACCGGCGTTGCGCGTCACCCCTTCCAGCTTGCGCGCCATGTCGATCAGCGCCTTGACCTCTTCGTCGGCCTCGTAAATCTCCGGCAGCTGCGGTTCGGCGGCGAAGGCTTTTTCCAGCGTCATGCCCGGATCCGGCGGCACCAGCTTGGAAATGCGATCGACGAAGCCGTACGGGTGCCCCAGCACGCGGCCCACGTCGCGGATAACCGCTTTCGCCGCCATGGTGCCGAAGGTGATGATCTGTGATACCGCTTCGCGGCCGTACATCTCCGCCACGTGCTCGATTACCTGGTCACGCTTCTCCATGCAGAAGTCGACGTCGAAGTCGGGCATTGAGACACGTTCCGGGTTCAGGAAGCGTTCGAACAGCAGATCGAACTCCAACGGATCGAGGTCGGTGATTTTCAACGCATAGGCCACCAGCGAACCGGCGCCGGAGCCGCGCCCCGGGCCAACCGGCACGTTGTTGTCCTTCGACCACTGGATAAACTCCATCACGATCAGGAAGTAGCCAGGGAAGCCCATCTGGTTGATCACCTTCAGCTCGACGTCCAGACGCTCGTCGTATTCCGGGCGGCGCTGCGCGCGCACGTCAGGATCGGGGAACAGGAACTCGAGGCGCTCTTCCAGCCCCTCTTTCGATTTGAGCACCAGGAAGTCCTCGGTGCTCATATCGCCGGTCGGGAACTGCGGCAGGAAGTATTCGCCAAGGCGAATGGTGACGTTGCAGCGCTTGGCGATTTCGACGCTGTTCAGCAGCGCTTCCGGGATGTCGGCGAACAGTTCGCACATCTCGTCTTCGCTGCGCATGTACTGTTGCGGGCTGTAGTTACGCGGCCGCTTGGGATCGTCCAGCGTAAAGCCGTCGTGGATGGCGACGCGGATCTCATGAGCGTCGAAGTCATCTTCCACCAGGAAGCGCACGTCGTTGGTGGCCACCACCGGCAAGCCGCGTTCGGTGGCCAGCGCCACCGCCGCATGCAGATAGTTCTCTTCGTCCGGGCGGCCGGTGCGGATCAACTCCAGGTAGTAGCAGTCCGGGAAATATTGCTGGTAGAAATCCAGACACTGATCCACCTGCGCCTGGTTGCCGCGCAGCAGAAACTTGCCGACGTCACCCTGACGCGCACCGGAGAGCAGGATCAGCCCTTCGCGATGTTCAATCAGCCAGTCGCGATCGATAGTCGGGCCGGCGGCGCCGTAGCCGCGCTGATAGGCACGGGAAATCAGCAGCGTCAGGTTCTGGTAGCCTTCGTTGTTGCTGGCCAGCACCGTCAACTGAGCCAGTTCATCGCCCAGCTCTTCACTTTGCACATGGAAATCCGCGCCGATGATCGGTTTGATCCCGGCGCCGTGCGCGCTGCCATAGAATTTCACCAGCCCGCACAGGTTGGTGAAATCGGTGATTGCCAGTGCAGGCATGGCTAACGCGGCGGCTCTTTTCACCAGCGGCGCCGTCTTGGCCAATCCATCAATCATGGAGTAGTCACTGTGGACGCGCAGGTGAATAAAACGAGGTTCGGCCATCTCCAGATACCTGATTGAAGGGGCTCAGCAGGCTGAGCCCGGGTTAATGCTATCGTCGAGCCCGGTCAGGCCCGCAGACTACAGCGCCAGCGCTCTTTTCACCGGCGCGAAGCTGCGGCGATGATGCTCGGTGGCGCCCAGCGCGGCCAGCCGCTCCAGGTGGAAGGCGGTCGGGTAGCCTTTATGCTGCGCGAAACCGTAGTCCGGGTACTCGCTGTCCAGCTCGGCCATTTCGCGATCGCGCGTGACCTTCGCCAGAATGGACGCCGCGCTGATCTCCGCCACGCGGCTGTCGCCCTTCACCACCGCCTGCGAACGCATCGGCAGGTTCGGGCAACGGTTACCGTCGATTAAAACCATGTCCGGCGCGATATGCAACCCGGCCACCGCGCGCTGCATCGCCAACATGGTGGCGTGCAAAATGTTCAATTGGTCGATTTCCGCCGGTTCGGCGCGCCCCAGGCTCCAGGAGAGCGCCTTGGCGACAATTTCGTCATACAGCGCCAGGCGGCGTTTTTCACTGAGTTTCTTGGAATCCGCCAGACCGACGATCGGCTGCGCCGGATCGAGGATCACGGCGGCGGTGACCACCGCGCCGACCAACGGGCCGCGGCCCACTTCGTCCACACCGGCAATCAGCGTGGCAGCGGGATAGATAAAGGGTTCAATCATGCTTTCGCCAGCTCCAACACAGCCTGAGCGGCCTGTTCGTCCGCACCGCAACGGATGCTTTGGTGCAAGGTAAGGAAAGTGTGTTTCAACGCGTCGGTTTCCGGGCTCTCTTCCAGCAGCGGCATCACGGCGGCGGCCAGTTTGTCCGGCACGCAGTCATGCTGCAGCAGCTCGGTGACGATCTCGCGCCCCGCCAGCAGATTCGGCAGCGAAACGTAAGGCGTTTTCACCAGCTTCTGCGCCAGCCAGAAAGTGAACGGCTTCATGCGATAGCCCACCACCATCGGGCACTTGGCCAACATGCACTCCAGCGCCGCCGTGCCGGATGCCAGCAGCGCCGCGTCGCTGGCGATCATCGCTTCGCGCCCCTGCCCATTCAGCAGGTGTACGGTCAAATCCGGCGCAACCTCGGCCTTGATGCGCTCAAACTGCTCGCGCCGTTTGGCGTTGACCAGCGGCACCACCACTTCCAGCTCGGGATAACGGGTGCGCAGCAGCTGCGCGGTTTTGAGGAAATCGGCGCTCAGCATCTCGACTTCGGCGCCGCGGCTGCCCGGCAGCAAGGCCAGACAGCGCGCCTGCGGAGCGATGCCAAGCTGAGCGCGCGCCGCCAGCCGGTCGGGCTGCAACGGCATGGCGTCCGCCATGGTGTGGCCGATAAACCGGCAAGGCACGTTGAAACGATCGTAAAACGCTTTTTCGAAAGGGAGAAAGGCCAGCACCAGATCGGTGGCTTTGCCTATTTTGAAAACGCGCTTTTGCCGCCAGGCCCATACGGAAGGGCTGACGTAGTGGATGGTGCGAATGCCGCGCTGTTTGAGGCGGCCTTCCAGCGTGATGTTGAAGTCCGGCGCGTCGATGCCGACAAACACGTCCGGCCGCAGCTCACCGAAGCGGCGGGTGAGATCCTTGCGGATCTTCAACAGGCGTGGCAAGCGCTCAAGCACTTCCACCACGCCCATGACCGCCAGCTCTTCCATTTCGTACCAGGCTTCGCAGCCTTCGGCCTGCATCAGCGGGCCGGCGACGCCGACAAAACGCGCGTCGGGGATCTGCGCCTTGAGCGCACGGATCAAGCCGGCGCCGAGAATGTCACCGGAGGTTTCTCCGGCGACCAGTCCGATAGTCAATGGACGATTCGACATAACTCAGCGAATGATGCCACGGGTGGAACGGGTGAAGAAATCGAGGTATTGCTGCACCACCGGCTGTTCTTTGGCCAGGGCTTCGATTTCCGCTTTCGCTTCATCCAGCGTTTTCTCGCTGCGATACAGGATTTTGTAGGCGTTGCGGATTGCCTGCATTTCATCCTTGTCAAAACCGCGGCGCTTCAGGCCGACCGCGTTGACGCCGAACGGCGTAGCGTGGTTGCCCTGAGCGATGACGAAAGGAGGCACGTCCTGAGCGACACCGGAACAACCGCCTACCATCACATGCGCGCCGATAATGCAGAACTGGTGGATCGCCGTCATGCCGCCGATGATGGCGTGATCGTCGATTTCCACATGCCCCGCCAGCGTGGCGTTGTTGGCCAGCACGCAAGCATTGCCGACCACGCAATCGTGGGCGATGTGCACGTTGACCATCAGCAGGTTGTCGTTGCCCACTTTGGTCAGGCCGGTGCCCTGCGCGGTGCCGCGATGAATGGTCACGCTTTCGCGGATGCGGTTGCGATCGCCCACTTCAACGCGCGTCGGTTCGCCCGCGTATTTCAGATCCTGATTCACTTCGCCGATAGAGGCGAATTGATAAATCTGATTATCGCAGCCAATCTTGGTAATGCCGTTCACCACCACGTGGGATTTCAGCACCGTGCCGGCGCCGATTTCCACCTGGGAGCCGACATAGCAGAAAGGGCCGATATGCACGTTGGCGCCGATCACGGCGCCTTCTTCGACTATCGCGCTAGGATGGATAAAGGCGGTTTGGTCAATCACGGATTAAGCCTCCCGGCTGCGGGCACACATCATGGTTGCTTCGCAGACAATTTTACCGTCAACGGTCGCCACGCCTTTGAAGCGAGTCAGACCGCGGCGAGTTTTCTCGAAGGTGACTTCCATGACCATCTGATCGCCTGGCACCACAGGGCGCTTGAAGCGTGCTTCGTCGATACCGGCGAAGTAATACAGCTCGCCCGGCTCCAGTTTGCCGACGCTTTTAAACGCCAGGATACCGGTGGCCTGCGCCATGGCTTCCAGGATCAATACGCCTGGGAAAATCGGTTTGCCAGGGAAATGGCCCTGGAAAAACGGTTCATTCACCGATACGTTCTTCACCGCACGCAGATATTTGTGCTCTTCAAACTCGAGGACGCGGTCGACCAGCAAGAACGGGTAACGGTGAGGAAGCAGATCCAAAATTTCTGCAATATCCAGAGTATGAGTGTCAGTAGTCAAAATACTCTTCCTGTCTCTAAAAACTGATGGCATCAACAACACGGCCTGCGCTGACCCCAAAAGGAGATCATCATGCAGGCCGCAAATTAACATCTCTTTGCGCTTTTGGTCTCACGACCAACGCGTTTCGTTTTGTACCCGCGAGAGCGGGCGGCAATGATTAGTCTTTTCCGACTTTACGTTCGACAGCTTTCAAGCGTTTGCTGATCTCATCGATATTCATTACCAACGCAGCGGTTTTACGCCAAACCTTGTTAGGCTGCAACGGAATGCCCGAAGAGTATACCCCAGGTTCGGTGATTGGTCGCATAACCATTCCCATTCCGGTAACAACAACCTTGTCGGCAATTTCCATGTGACCGTTGATCACGCTGGCGCCGCCAATCTGGCAGTAGCGGCCGATTTTCAGGCTGCCGGCCATGATCACACCGCCGGCGACGGCGGTATTGTCGCCAATCACGACGTTATGTGCAATCTGGCATTGGTTGTCGATGATAACACCATTCCCGATTTGGGTGTTATCCAAAGCGCCGCGGTCAATGGTGGTGCAAGCGCCGATTTCGACGCGATCGCCGATAATCACCGTGCCCAACTGAGGGATCTTGATCCACTCGCCGCGCTCATTCGCATAGCCGAAACCGTCCGCGCCGATCACAGTGCCCGACTGAATCAGGCAGCGCTGGCCGATTTCGACCGCATGATAAATCGTTACGTTCGCCCACAGACGCGTACCCGCGCCGATGCGTGCGTGTTTGCCGATGAAACAGCCCGGGCCGATAACCACGTTATCGCCAAGCACCGCACCCGACTCGATCACCGCGTTCGCCCCAATGGCGACGTTCTGCCCCAACTGCGCTTCAGGCGAGATCACCGCGCTTGGCGCGATATCCTGCGCCGGCGCCGGCGTAGTGTCCATCAGTTGCGCCATGCGCGCGTAGGTCAGATAAGGGTTTTTAACCACCAGCGCCGCAGCACGGCAGTGTGGTAAATCCGCTTCGGTAAGCACCACGGCGCTTGCCTGGCAGGAAGACAGCTGCTCTTGATAGCGGCTGTTTGACAAAAACGTGATTTGGCCAGGCTGTGCCGAATGCATAGAAGCAATGCCGGTGATGACGAGATCGCCATCACCGTGCAATTGTGCATCCAACTGCTGCGCTAAATCAGCCAGTCGAATTGAAAGCATGTGTTATTTAACCTGTTTCAGCACGTCAGCAGTGATATCTTTGGAAGAGTCTGCATAGGCAACGGCGTTGGCGTCGATCACCACGTCATAACCGCCTTTGCTGGCGACAGATTTCACCGCGTCCTGAATGCGGCTCAGGATCTTGTTACGTTCTTCCATCTGGCGACGGCGGTTGTCCTGCTCGAAAGCCTGGGCTTTCTGAGAGAACTGCTCGCGTTGCGCCATCACGTCTTTTTCCAACTTGCTGCGGTCGCTGGCTTTCATGGTAGCGCCGTCACGCTGCAGACGTTGCATTTTGGTCTGCAGGCTACGTTCCATGTTCTGGAGTTCGCTTGCACGGCCTTTAAACTCGTTTTCCAGCTGTTTAGCGACCGCTTCGCGGGCCGGCAGCTGTTGGAAAATGCTGGAGACGTTAACGACAGCGATCTTATCTGCTGCCTGAACGCCAGCTGAAGCAGCCATTGCTAAACCGAGGCCTGCGGCACACAACCACTTTTTCACTATAAACTCCTTACCATCACCCATTTGTGTCATATGACACTGAAGTACACAATTTGCCAGACTTGTCCCACCAAACAATGAGAATCATCTCCCTCTGCCGGCGGGCGCCTGGCCATTGCGATTCTTAATAACTGTTATGCCCAGAGGCGAGACCCGTTACCAGGTCTTACCGATGTTAAACTGGAACTGTTCGGACTTGTCGCCTTCGTATTTCTTGATCGGGTTGGCGTAAGAGAACACCAACGGCCCCAGTGGCGACATCCACTGCAGCGCGATACCGGCGGAAGAACGAATATTGCTGGCTTTGCTGTAGTCCGGCACGCCGTACATCAGCGTTTCGTTGGTATTCTTCCACTTGGTGTCCCACACGGTACCGGCATCGATGAACAGCGACGTCCGCACCGAGTTGGCGTATTTCTCGCTGATGAACGGCGTCGGGGTGATCAGCTCCAGGCTGGCGACCGCCATGGCGTTACCGCCCACCGCGTCATCCGAGCTACAGATGCTCTGACGATCGGTCGTGCTGCCGGCGTTGAACTGACACTGGTACGAGTTGGAGTTGTAGTACACCGCCTTCGGACCAATGGTGTTGGACTGGAAGCCGCGCACGGTGCTCGAACCACCGGCGTAGAAGTTCTCGTAGAACGGCATTTCCTTGCCGCCCAGCCCATCCGCGTAACCCAGACGGCCACGGCCCAACAGCACCCAGGTGCGATCGTCGTTGATCGGCACGTACTGTACGCTGTCCAGCGTCACCTTGTAGTATTCGTTGTCCGAGCCCGGAATGGTGACCTTGCCGTTCAACGTGGTGCGGTTACCCGAGGTCGGGAAGTAGCCGCGGTCCAGGTTGTTGTAAGTCCAGCCCAGGTTCAGCGTAAAGTCGTCGGTCGAGTAGCTGGCGCGGTCGGTCTTGTTCGCATCCACGCCCATCGAGTCGAGGTAACGCCACATGGCGATCTGCGGCTGCATGTTCGACAGGCCGTTGTGGACGTAGCCCAGGCCGGTACGCAACGAGTTGTTTTCGTTGATCGGGAAGCCCAGCGTACCGTCGATACCGTAACTCTTGTTGGTATAGTCCGACAGATCCGCGTCATCCGCCTTAAAGTCGTTGTAGAAGATGCGGCCACCCAGGCTCACACCGTCAACGGTGAAGTACGGGTTGGTGACCGACAGTTCGGTATAGGTCTGGTAGTCGTTCTTGGTGCCGCTGATGCCGACCGAGTAGCCGGTACCCAACCAGTTATCCTGCTGCACGCCGGCCTGGAAGCTGACGCCGCTCTCGGTGCCGTAACCGACGCCGAAGTTGAAGGTACCGGTGTTGCGTTCTTTCACCTTGTAGGTCACATCGACCTGATCGGCGGTGCCCGGCACGCGCTGGGTTTCCACGTCAACCGTTTCGAAGTAGCCCAGACGGTTCAGACGCTCTTTGCCCTGCTCGACCTGCTCGTTGCCGAGCCAGGCGCCTTCCATCTGGCGCATTTCGCGACGCAGTACGGAATCCTTGCTGGTGTCGTTGCCTTCGAACTTGATGCGACGCACGTAGAAGCGGTTGCCCGCGTCAACGTTGACGTGCAGTTTGACGGTTTTATCCGCGTCGTTGATCTCAGGCTGAGTGCCGACGCGCGGGTAGGCGTAACCATAACGGCCCAACATCGTTTTGATGTTGTCTTCCATTTTGGTCACCTTGCTGCCGTTGTACAGCTCGCCTGGCTCAATTTTGGTGATCTGAGCGACTTCCGCCGAGTGGCCGGCCAGATTGCCGTTCACGACAACATCGGAAAGTTTGTACTGCTCGCCTTCGGTGATGTTGATGGTGATGTAGATGCCTTTTTTATCCGGCGTCAGGCTCACCTGGGTAGAATCGATGTTAAAGCGGGCATAGCCGCGATCCAGATAGAAGCTGCGCAGGGTTTCGAGATCGCCCGCCAGTTTTTGCTTCTGGTATTTGCGATCGCCGACCAGGTTCCACCACGGCACTTCATCACGCAGTTGGAAGCGTGAGATCAGTTCGTCGTTGGTGAAGGCATGGTTGCCGACGATGTTGATTTGTTGAATCTTGGCGGAGACCCCTTCCGTGAACACCAGTTTCAGGTCGACACGGTTACGCGGCAACGGCGTGACTACGGCTTTCACCGAGGCGCTGTATTTACCGACGCTGTAGTAGAAGTCTTCCAGCCCTTTTTCAATGCTGGAGATCGTGGTGCGGTCGAGCGCCTCGCCCACCCGGACGCCGGAGGCTTCCAGGTTCTGCTTGAGCATGTCATCCTTCACCGACTTGTTGCCGGAGAAAGTGATGCTGGCGATGGTAGGACGTTCCTTCACCTGCACGATCAAGGTATTACCATCGCGCAGCACGCGCACGTCCTCGAAGTTGCCGGTGGCAAACAAGGCACGGATGGTATTACTGATGTCATCGTCAGTGACGGTATCGCCGACGCGAACCGGCATGTTGAGTAACGCCGCACCGACGGCGACTCGCTGCAGGCCTTCGAAATGAATGTCTTTCACTACGAACCCGTCTGCACCGTATACGGTGGCGCTGCCAAACAGCAGCGACGCTATGAGCAACTTTTTCATCGCCATCGTTGTTATGCGTTCTTCCTAACCTATCCCCGCCCCTAAAGGCGGGAAAAATCATTGAAAAGTGCAAGACCCATCAACAACACCAGCACGATCGAACCTATGCGGTAGCTGTAGTCCTGTACTCGCTCGGAAACCGGCCCACCCTTCAGCTTTTCTATCGCCAGGAAGAGGAGATGCCCACCATCTAACACCGGTAATGGGAACAGGTTGATGATCCCCAGGTTGACGCTAATCAACGCCAGGAACATCAGATAATACACGAACCCGACTCCGGCTGACGCCCCAGCTCCCTGTGCAATCGAGATCGGGCCACTCAGGTTGTTCAGCTTTACATCACCGGTTATTAATTTGCCCAGCATGTTGACCGTCAGCCGCATCAGCTGCCAGGTCTTGTCACCGGCCTGATACAGCGCCGGGAACGGTCCATACTGGCGAATCGTTTTATACTCGTCCGGCAGCGGCAGCACTTTTGGAATGATGCCTGCAAACCCCACCGATTTGTCTTTTCCCACCGGCTTTGTATCCGGTATCAGCGTCAAAGACAAGGGGGCGCCGTTTCTTTCAATCTCCAAAGCCAGCGGTTGCCCCGGGCCATCGTGGATACGCTTCACCAACGTCTGCCAACGACCCAACGGCTGACCATCGACTTTAACGATCCTGTCCCCCGCTTGTAAACCCGCCTTTTGCGCCGCCGAGTTAGGCTGCACTTCCGCCAACACGGATTCGATCTGCGGGCCGCGCGGCATAATGCCCAGCGCGACAACGGGATCCTGCTTGTCCGGTTCAAAGTTCCACTGGCGCAAATCCAGGGTTTTGGTCACGACCTGCGAAGAGCCGAACGGCGCGACGCCGACTTCGGTTTGCGCATCGCCGATCTTCGCCACCAGCGCCAGACGAACTGACTCCCAATCAGGCGTTTCGATGCCGTCAACCGACTTTAGTTCCATGCCAGACGAAATTTCAGCCTTGGCGGCGATGGATTGCGGCGCGATTTCGCCGATCACCGGGCGGAAACTCGGCACGCCGATGATGAACACCAGCCAATAGGCAAGGATAGCAAACAGGAAGTTGGCGATGGGGCCGGCGCTGATGATGGCCGCGCGCTGCCAGACGGTTTTGTTGTTGAAGGCCTGATGGCGCATTTCCGGCGCCACCGACTCCACGCGCTCGTCCAGCATCTTCACGTAGCCGCCAAGCGGAATCAAAGCGATGACGTACTCGGTGCCCTGGCGATCGGTGCGGCGCCACAGCGCCCGGCCAAAGCCGATGGAGAAACGTTCAACGCGCACGCCGCAACGACGGGCAACCCAAAAGTGTCCGAACTCGTGCACGGTAATCAAAATACCGAGCGCAATCAGAAACGCCACCAGGTTCCAAAGCACGCTGACCATCATCCCTCACTTTCCGTCATTGACGGATTAAAACACCAACAGCATCAGGCAGGCAAACACCGGCACCGCCGCGGTCAGGCTGTCGATACGATCCAGTATGCCGCCGTGACCGGGAATCAAATGACCGCTGTCCTTGATGCCCGCTTCGCGTTTGAACATGCTTTCGGTCAAATCGCCCAGCACCGAAGCCAGCGCGGCGATCACCGAACAGGCCAACAGCGTGGTCGGCACCACGTTCAGCGGCGCGTAGCGGCCGAACAGCCAAGAAATGACCGCCGATGTCAGCAGCCCGCCGATCAACCCTTCCCAGGTTTTACCCGGCGAGACCTTCGGCGCCAGCTTATGCTTGCCGAACAGCTTGCCGAACATATAGGCGCCGGAATCCGCGCCCCACACCAGCAGCATCACGTACAGCAGCCACCAGGCGCCGGTAAACGGGTTTTGCTCATAGCCGAACTGGCGCAGCGCCAGCATGCCCCAAAAAAACGGCACGATGGTCAGCAGGCCGAACAGCAGGCGCAGCGGGCGCGAATTGCGCCAGATGGCGGCCGAGCCGGGGTAAAACAGCACCAGCAGCAGCGCCGCCAGCCACCAGGCCAGCGACAGCCACAGCGAGCCGCTTACCTGCGGCACGGATTGATGGTAGGCGGGAACGCTGAGCATCATCAGCGCCAGCAGAAAACCGCACAGTATCGCCAGCCAGATGCGCTGCGAACGGGAGGTAAAACCGGCCAATTGGCCCCACTCCCAGGCTGCTAACATGCACACGACGAGCGTTACCAGAGCAAAGGCCAGCGGCGGCAACAGGAACAGCGCCGCGATAACGATCGGGATTAAAATCAGAGCAGTTATGAGGCGATACTTCAGCAAAAGTTCTCCCTAGGACGCATCGGCGCCGATAGGTGTTGTTCCCCCGAAGCGGCGCTCACGTTGTGCAAATGCATTCAGCGCACCTTCAAAGACAAGTTCATCGAAATCAGGCCAGAGCACATCAGTAAAGTAAAGTTCAGCATAGGCGATTTGCCACAGCAGGAAGTTACTGATGCGATGCTCGCCACCGGTGCGGATAACCAGATCCACCGGCGCCAGGTCGCTCATGCAAACCCGTTCGCTCAATAATTCCTCGCTGATCTGATCCGGGTGCAACTCCCCTACCCGTACCTGTTCGGCCAGCTCCCTTACTCCCTGAATGATATCCCAACGGCCGCCATAGTTGGCAGCGATATTGAGCGTCAGGCCATCGTTATTTTCCGTCAGTGCTTCAGAGCGGCGGATCCGCTCCTGCAAACGCGCGCTGAACCGGCTAATATCGCCGATCACCCGCAGCCTGACGTTATGTTTATGCAGGCTTTTTACTTCACTATCCAAAGCGCGGACAAAAAGCTCCATCAGGGCGGAGACTTCCTGCACCGGACGGTTCCAGTTTTCGCTGCTGAAGGCATAAAGCGTGAGTGCATCTAAATGGTGGCTGGCGGCAAAACTGACCGCGCGGCGAACCGATTTCACCCCTGCTTTATGACCGAAGACACGTAACTTGCCCTGACGTTTGGCCCAGCGTCCGTTACCGTCCATGATAATGGCGACATGGCGCGGCCCCGGGGAAGATGGATTAGCCTCTTGTTGGTTTGCGGACGACATAACTCGTACTTATTTCCTCAATAGAAATATAACTGCCTTTCCGGAACATCAGGCCCTTACGCGCAAAAAAAGCCGTGTGCCCGACACGGCTTTCAGCCTGCCCTCGCGATACCCGACACAGCCGGGTCGCCATTGGCGCACAAGGCGCCAATCGGGTCATAATTCAACGGTATAACCGCTGACAGGTGGCGCAGACTATACCACCTCAGCGGGGCATGAACAAACGACCCCGCGGCGGCACGCGCGAATTACGAGCAAAATCGGATAATCGCCGTGATCAGCCGCACAACGCGCGAACGCGTTCCTCGGCGACGGCGCGCGCCTGGCGGTCAATGTCTAAGACCGCGTCGATGCAGGTCGGTTCCTGCAGCGCGAGACGCTCCACCACCTGGCGGTTGACCGCCGCAATGTCGGTAAAGCGGATCTGCTGCTGCAAAAATGCCGCCACGGCGATTTCGTTGGCCGCGTTCAGCGCGGTGGTCGCCGCCTGGCCGGCCTCGAACGCGTCGATCGCCAAATACAGGCAAGGATAACGCTCGCGTTCCGGTTCAGCGAAGGTCAGCGAACCGATGCGGCAGAAGTCCAGCGCTTCCACGCCGGAGTTCACGCGCTGCGGATACGCCATCGCGTGGGCGATCGGCGTGCGCATATCCGGCGTACCCAGCTGCGCCAGCACGCTGCCGTCGGCATAGCGCACCATCGAGTGAATCACCGACTGCGGGTGCAGGATCACTTCCATTTGCTCGGCCGAGGCGTTAAACAGCCAGCGGGCCTCAATGTATTCCAGACCTTTGTTCATCATGGTGGCGGAGTCCACCGAGATCTTGCGGCCCATCGACCAGTTCGGGTGGGCGCAGGCTTGATCCGGCGTCATCGCGGCGAACTGGTCCAGCGGCGTGGTGCGGAACGGACCGCCAGAACCGGTAAGCACGATGCGCGAAACACCATGACTGTCCAGTGAAGAGTATCCCAACTGGCGCTGAATACTCTCAGGCAAACTCTGAAAAATCGCGTTGTGCTCACTGTCGAGCGGCAGCAGTTGCGCCTGGCTTTGCCGCACCGCGTCCATAAACAGGCGGCCGCAGGTGACCAGCGACTCTTTGTTGGCCAGCAGCACCTGCTTGCCTGCGCGGATCGCCGCCAGCGTCGGCAACAGCCCCGCAGCGCCGACGATGGCCGCTGTCACTTGATCGACGTCGTCCAAAGCCGCCAGTTCACAGGCCGCTTGCTCCCCGGCCAATACCTCGGTAGCGACGCCGTTTTCCGCCAGAATGACGCGCAGCTCGCGGGCGGCGCTTTCATCCGCCATCGCGGCGAAGGCGGGCCGGAATTCGATGCATTGCTGCGCCATGACCGCGACGTTGCGGCCGGCCACCAGCGCTTTGATCGCAAAACGCTCGGGATTCGCCCTGACCACGGCCAGGGTGCTGGTCCCTACCGAGCCGGTCGAGCCAAGAATGGTCAGTTGCTTCATGAGTTCACTCTGAATAACTGTCTGATGAGATCGGAGGTGCTCCAGTGTGGAACCTTGGACACCGCTTGTCCATGATCTTTCAGTACGATGAAACGGGATCTGCGCCACAAAAAACAAAGCGCCGCCCAGGCGACGCTTTGTTTCTGCACGATGCTGATTAGAAATCCATCAGCTCTTTTTCTTTCTCCGCCAACGCGGCGTCGACCAGCTTGATGTAAGCGTCGGTCATTTTCTGAATCTCGTCTTGTGAACGACGTTCTTCGTCTTCGCTGATCTCTTTGTCTTTCAGCAGCGCCTTGACCTTGTCGTTGGCGTCGCGACGCACGTTACGCACCGCTACGCGGCCCTGCTCGGCTTCGCCGCGTACGATCTTGATCAGATCCTTACGGCGTTCTTCGGTCAGCGGAGGCAGCGGAACACGAATGTCAGAACCGGCGGAAGACGGGTTAAGGCCCAGATCGGAGCTCATGATCGCTTTCTCAACGGCCTGGCTCAGGCTGCGGTCGAACACGTTGATTTTCAGCGTGCGGGAGTCTTCCACAGTCACGTTGGCCAGTTGACGCAGCGGCGTAGCGGCGCCGTAGTATTCCACCATGATGCCGTCCAGAATGCTTGGCGAAGCGCGGCCGGTGCGGATCTTGCTGATTTGGTTTTTGAATGCTTCTACGCTTTTTTCCATGCGTGAATCAGCATCTTTTCTGATTTCATTAGTCACGTTGCAAACCCTTGGAAGCTGGTTACTTGGCAGGCGATACTCAAGTATAGCCCGTAATCGTACTCGAAGAGCGCGCGGCGCCTGGCGTCACGCGCTCCGAAAAAGGGGTGTGAACAGCCTTATTTGCTGATCAGCGTACCTTCGTTCTCACCCATCACCACGCGGCGCAGTGCGCCTGGCTTGTTCATGTTGAACACGCGGATCGGCAGACCGTGATCGCGGGCCAGCGTAAACGCCGCCAGATCCATCACTTTCAGCTCGCGCTCCAGCACGTCCTGATAGGTTAATTGTTCATACAGCGTCGCATCCGGGTTTTTCACCGGATCGGCGGAGTAGACCCCATCCACTTTGGTGGCTTTCAGCACCACGTCGGCTTCGATCTCGATACCACGCAGGCAAGCGGCGGAATCAGTGGTGAAGAACGGGTTGCCGGTACCGGCGGAGAAGATCACCACGCGGTTGTTGCGCAGCAGGCTGATCGCCTCTGCCCAGCTGTAATTATCACACACGCCGTTCAGCGGGATCGCCGACATCAGGCGGGCGTTCACATAGGCACGGTGCAGTGCATCACGCATAGCCAGGCCGTTCATCACGGTAGCCAGCATTCCCATGTGGTCGCCCACTACGCGGTTCATGCCGGCTTGCGCCAGGCCCGCGCCGCGGAACAGGTTCCCGCCGCCAATAACTACACCGACCTGAATTCCCAGTTCGACCAGCTCTTTCACTTCCTGAGCCATGCGATCCAAAACGCTGGCGTCGATACCAAAACCTTCTGCACCTTGCAGGGCTTCGCCACTCAGTTTAAGCAGAATACGCTGATATACGGGTTTTGCATTGGTTGCCATGGTGTTCTGTCCTAAGAAGCAGTATTAGTAGTGGGGATTTCAGCCGATGAAACGCGCCTGAGGTGAGTATCACGCTGCAGGGCCTGCCACCGGTGTAATTCTGGCTGGATAGTATGGAACCGCCAGACGGCGGTTCCATCGACAGTCATTAAGACTGTTTGCTCATCGCGGCAACTTCAGCAGCGAAGTCGGTTTCGACTTTCTCGATGCCTTCGCCCACTTCGAAGCGAATGAAGTTGGTCACGTCAGCGTTGTGCTCTTTCAGCACCTGAGCAACGGATTTGCTCGGATCCATAACGAAAGGCTGACCGGTCAGAGAAACTTCGCCGGTGAATTTCTTCATGCGGCCTTCAACCATTTTCTCTGCGATTTCTTTCGGCTTGCCGGACTGCATGGCGATGTCCAGCTGAACCTGGTACTCTTTTTCTACCACTTCAGCAGACACGTCTTCTGGCTTCACGAACTCTGGCTTGCTCGCCGCAACGTGCATTGCGATTTGCTTAACCAGTTCTTCGTCCGCGCCTTTAGCCGCAACCAGAACGCCGATACGCGCGCCGTGCAGGTAGCTGCCCAGCACGTCGCCTTCCAGGGAAGCAACGCGACGAATGTTGATGTTTTCGCCGATTTTTGCCACCAGCGCTACGCGCTCTTCTTCGAACTGTGCTTTCAGCACGTCAACGTCAGTGATTTTGCCAGCCATAGCGGCATCCAGCACTTTGTCGGCGAACGCCTGGAAACCGGCGTCTTTTGCTACGAAGTCAGTCTGGCAGTTAACTTCCAGAATGATGCCGTAGTTGCCTTCGATCTTGGTTTTGATCACGCCGTCAGCAGCCACGTTGCCTGCTTTTTTAGCGGCTTTGATCGCACCGGACTTACGCATGTTTTCGATTGCCAGTTCGATGTCGCCGTTGGATTCAACCAGCGCCTTCTTGCAATCCATCATGCCAGCGCCGGTACGCTCGCGCAGTTCTTTTACCAGGGCAGCGGTAATATCAGCCATTTCTTTTTCCTCGGTTATCTCGCGTGGAGACAGTTCTCATTCAGATAAGCAAAGGGGGCCTTAACAGGCCCCCCTAACCAACATATGTCAATACCTGGTTAATAAGGGCTCAGTGACGAGCTTGCCTTATTATTCAGCTTCTACGAAGCCTTCTTCCGCCTGAACGGCCAGATCTTGAGAACGACCTTCACGCACAGCGGCAGCAACAGCAGTCAGGTACAGGTTTACTGCACGGATTGCGTCGTCGTTACCAGGGATGATGAAGTCAACGCCGTCTGGGTTGGAGTTGGTATCAACGATAGAGAATACCGGGATACCCAGGTTGTTGGCTTCTTTGATCGCGATGTGCTCGTGATCGGCATCGATAACGAACAGTGCGTCTGGCAGACCGCCCATATCTTTGATACCGCCCAGGGAGTTTTCCAGCTTGGCCAGTTCACGAGTGCGCATCAGCGCTTCTTTCTTGGTCAGCTTGTCCAGGGTGCCGTCTTGAGACTGGATTTCCAGATCTTTCAAACGCTTGATGGACTGACGAACGGTTTTCCAGTTAGTCAGCATGCCACCCAACCAGCGGTGGTTCACGAAGAACTGGTCACAGCTGTTCGCAGCGTCTTTTACCGCTTCGCTTGCTGCGCGTTTGGTACCAACGAACAGGATCTTGCCTTTACGGGAAGAGATCTTGCTCAGTTCAGCCAGAGCGGCGTTGAACATTGGTACGGTCTGCTCCAGGTTGATGATGTGAACCTTGTTACGAGCGCCGAAGATGAAAGGCTTCATTTTCGGGTTCCAGTAACGGGTCTGGTGACCAAAGTGAACACCAGCCTTGAGCATGTCGCGCATGGAAACAGTTGCCATGATTAAACCTCTATAGATTAATTGGGGTTATGCCTCCACGTATCCCATAACGCCGACCCTGGCGGCGACAAGTCACCTCAGGGCACCCCGGCGGATGTGCCGATACGTGTGTGTTATTTACACAAAATGAGTGCAGTTAAAGTATTTTCGGCCGATTCCCGCCAGGTCACAAGAACCAAGTCGCGGATCGCCGGCGCGCTTTATACCATAAACCCGCCGCAGACACCAACTTTTGTTGCGTTTCGCCGGGCGTCAGGAAATGAAATTTGGCAGCCCCCCGGCCGGGCTGATACCATAAGTCACTGCTTCTTATTGTCGACGATAACGACACCTGCGGACGAATTTCATGGCAATCTCAATTAAAACACCTGATGACATCCAAAAAATGCGCGTGGCCGGCCGCCTGGCCGCCGAAGTGCTGGAGATCATCGAGCCGCACGTCAAACCTGGCGTGACCACCGGCGAACTGGACCGTATCTGTCACGAGTACATCACCAACGAGCAGCAGGCCATCTCCGCCTGCCTCGGCTACCACGGCTTCCCGAAATCCGTGTGCATCTCGGTGAACGAAGTGGTGTGCCACGGCATCCCGAGCGATGACAAAACGCTGAAAGACGGCGACATCGTCAACATCGACGTGACCGTGATTAAAGACGGTTTCCACGGCGACACCTCGAAGATGTTCATCGTCGGCAAACCGACCATTCTGGGCGAGCGCCTGTGCCGCGTCACTCAGGAAAGCCTGTATCTGGCGCTGAAGATGGTCAAACCGGGCATCCGTCTGCGCACCCTGGGCAAGGCCATCCAGCAATTCGTCGAGGCCGAGAAATTCTCCGTGGTGCGCGAGTACTGCGGCCACGGCATCGGCGAAGTGTTCCACGAAGAGCCGCAGGTGCTGCACTATGACGCGGACGACGGCGGCGTGGTGCTGCAGCCGGGCATGGCCTTCACCATCGAACCGATGGTCAACGCCGGCGACTACCGCATCCGCACCATGAAAGACGGCTGGACGGTAAAAACCAAAGATCGCAGCTTGTCGGCGCAGTATGAGCATACTATTGTGGTCACTGATAACGGCTGCGAGATAATGACGTTGCGCAAGGATGACACCATCCCCAACATCATTACGCACGAGATGTAAGCACTGCGGCGCACGCCGCGTGCAGAATGTCACCAGGCCGGCTTATGCCGGCCTTTTTTATGGGCTGCGCACTATGTCTGACAATCTCCTTCAACCGGCCGTGCCGATGCCGCCCGCCTCTCCCAGCGTCTACGGCGACGACGAGCTCACCTGCCCGCTGCTGAAACAGCGGCTGGAGCAGTTCCAGCTGTGGCTGGCGGCGGCGTTCGACGCCGGCTCCAGCGCCGAAAGCCTGGTGGCGGCGCGCAGTGACTTCATCGATCGCCTGCTGCGCCGGCTGTGGACGTTCTACGGCTTTGAAGATATCCCGGAAACCGCGCTGGTGGCGGTCGGCGGTTATGGCCGCGGCGAGCTGCATCCGCTGTCGGATATCGACGTGCTGGTGCTCAGCCAGCGCCGGCTGACGGAGCAACAGTCGCAGCGGGTCGGCGAGTTCATCACCCTGCTGTGGGATCTCAAGCTGGAAGTGGGCCACAGCGTGCGCACCCTGGAAGAGTGCCTGCTGGAAGGGCTGGCGGATCTGACCGTGGCCACCAATCTGATCGAATCGCGCATGATTTGCGGCGACGTCGCGCTGTTCCTGCAGATGCAAAAGCATATCTTCAGCGACGGCTTTTGGCCCTCGCCGCAGTTCTTCCACGCCAAGATCAGCGAGCAGCAGGAGCGTCATCAGCGCTACCACGGCACCAGCTATAACCTGGAGCCGGATATCAAAAGCAGCCCCGGTGGCCTGCGTGACATCCACACGCTGCTGTGGGTGGCGCGCCGCCACTTCGGCGCCACCTCGCTGGACGAAATGGTCGGTTTCGGTTTCCTCACCCAGGCCGAGCGCAACGAGCTGAACGAATGCCAGAGCTTCCTGTGGCGCATCCGCTTTGCGCTGCATCTGGTGCTGCCGCGTTACGACAACCGTCTGCTGTTCGATCGTCAGCTCAGCGTGGCGCAGCTGCTGCGCTATGAAGGCGAAGGCAACGAGCCGGTCGAGCGCATGATGAAAGACTTCTACCGCATGACGCGCCGCGTCGGCGAGCTGAACCACATGCTGCTGCAGCTGTTCGACGAAGCCATCCTGGCGCTGGACGCCACCGAAAAGCCGCGTCCGCTGAACGACGATTTCCAGCTGCGCGGCGATCTGATCGATCTGCGTGACGAAACGCTGTTTATCCGCGAGCCGCAAGCCATCATGCGCATGTTCTACCTGATGGTGCGCAACCGCGAGATCAAGGGCATTTACTCCACCACCGTGCGCCAGCTGCGCCACGCGCGCCGCCACCTGAAACAGCCGCTGTGCACCATCCCGGAAGCGCGCGATCTGTTTATGGCCATCCTGCGTCACCCCGGCGCGGTGTCGCGCGCGCTGGTGCCGATGCACCGTCACAGCGTGCTGTGGGCCTATATGCCGCAGTGGGGCAAGATCGTCGGGCAGATGCAGTTCGATCTGTTCCACGCCTATACCGTCGACGAACACACTATCCGCGTGCTGCAGAAGCTGGAGAGCTTCGCCGATGCGCAAACCCGGCCGCGCCATCCGCTGTGCGTGGAGCTGTATCCGCGCCTGCCGCACCCGGAACTGCTGCTGCTGGCGGCCTTGTTCCACGATATCGCCAAAGGGCGCGGCGGCGATCACTCGATCCTCGGCGCGGAAGACGTGGTGGAGTTCGCCGAACTGCACGGCCTCAACTCGCGAGAAACCCAGCTGGTGGCCTGGCTGGTGCGCTGCCACCTGCTGATGTCGGTCACCGCGCAGCGCCGCGATATCCAGGATCCGACGGTGATCCAGCAGTTCAGCAGCGAAGTGCAGAGCGAAACCCGCCTGCGCTATCTGGTGTGCCTGACGGTGGCGGATATCTGCGCCACCAACGAAACCCTGTGGAACAGCTGGAAGCAGAGCCTGTTGCGCGAGCTGTATTTCGCCACCGAAAAACAGCTGCGCCGCGGCATGCAAAACAGCCCGGATCTGCGCGAACGCGTGCGCCACCATCGCCTGCAGGCGCTGGCGCTGCTGCGCATGGACAACATCGACGAAGAGGCGCTGCACCGCATCTGGAGCCGCTGCCGCGCCGATTACTTCCTGCGCCACTCGCCGAATCAGCTGGCCTGGCACGCCCGCCACCTGCTGGCCCACGACTCCACCCAGCCGCTGGTGCTGGTCAGCCGCCAGGCGACGCGCGGCGGCACCGAGATCTTCATCTGGAGCCCGGATCGCCCTTACCTGTTCGCCGCCGTCGCCGGAGAGATGGATCGCCGCAACCTGAGCGTGCACGACGCCCAGATCTTCACCAACCGCGACGGTATGGCGATGGACACCTTTATCGTGCTGGAGCCGGACGGCAGCCCGCTGGCGCAGGATCGCCACGCGGCGATCCGCCAGGCGCTGCTGCAGGCCATCACCCAGCGGGAGTACCAGCCGCCGCGCGTGCGCCGCCCCTCTTCCAAGCTGCGCCACTTCAGCGTGCCGACCGAGGTCACTTTCCTGCCGACCCACACCGATCGCCGCAGCTACCTGGAGCTGACCGCGCTCGACCAACCCGGCCTGCTGGCGCGGGTGGGCGAAGTGTTCGCCGATCTGGGGCTGTCGCTGCACGGCGCGCGCATTTCCACCATCGGCGAGCGGGTCGAGGATTTGTTTATCCTGGCCGACGGCGAGCGGCGCGCGCTCGACCAAGAAACGCGCAGAAAGTTGGAGCAACGGTTGACAGAGGCCCTCACCCCAAACGATAAAATGTGATACAAGTAACTTTTTACCGACAACATCAGGAAAGAGAACAGCATGCAGCAATTACAGAACGTTATTGAAAGCGCCTTCGAACGCCGTGCGGACATCACTCCGGCGAACGTAGACACCGTAACGCGCGAAGCGGTAAACCAGGTGATCGGCCTGTTGGACAGCGGCGCCCTGCGCGTTGCCGAGAAGATCGACGGTCAATGGGTCACCCACCAGTGGCTGAAGAAAGCCGTGCTGCTCTCTTTCCGCATCAACGACAACAAGGTGATGGACGGCGCGGAAACCCGCTACTACGACAAAGTGCCGATGAAATTCGCCGACTACGACGAAGCGCGCTTCCAGAAGGAAGGTTTCCGCGTCGTGCCGCCGGCCACCGTGCGCCAGGGCGCGTTCATCGCTCGCAACACCGTGCTGATGCCGTCTTACGTTAACATCGGTGCCTACGTCGACGAAGGCACCATGGTCGACACCTGGGCCACCGTCGGTTCTTGCGCGCAGATCGGCAAAAACGTTCACCTGTCCGGCGGCGTCGGTATCGGCGGCGTGCTGGAGCCACTGCAGGCCAACCCGACCATCATCGAAGACAACTGCTTCATCGGCGCGCGCTCCGAAGTGGTGGAAGGCGTGATCGTGGAAGAAGGCTCGGTGATTTCGATGGGCGTTTACCTCGGCCAGAGCACCCGCATCTATGACCGCGAGACCGGCGAAATCCATTACGGCCGCGTGCCGGCGGGTTCGGTGGTGGTTTCCGGCAACCTGCCGTCGAAAGACGGTTCTTACAGCCTGTACTGCGCGGTGATCGTCAAGAAAGTCGACGCCAAAACCCGCGGTAAAGTCGGCATTAATGAGTTATTGCGCACTATCGACTAAATTGAAATAGCGGGTGATTCACCCGCTATTTTTTTGTCTGCGTTTCGCTGGCAGTCACAGTCGCAGATCTCGCTTTCCGCCATAATTGCAGTCGTGGAATATAACGATCACATCTAAAGAGGGCGCAGTATGTACGATAACTTGAAGAGTTTGGGCATCAATCAACCGGAAGACGTCGATCGCTATAGCCTGCGTCAAGAGGCCAACAACGACATCCTCAAGATCTATTTCCGCAAGGACAAAGGCGAGTTCTTCGCCAAGAGCGTGAAGTTCAAGTACCCGCGCCAGCGTAAAACCGTGATGGCGGACAACGCCGGCCAGGGCTACAAGGAAATTCACGAGATCAACCCGAACCTGCGTTACGTGATCGACGAGCTGGATCAGCTGTGCCAGCGCGATCAGGTGGAAGTGGATCTGAAGCGTAAAATCCTCGACGACTTGCGCCATCTCGAAGGCGTGGTGTCGCACAAGATTGCCGAGATCGAAGCCGATCTGGAAAAACTCACCCGCGGCAAATAATGCGGATCGGTTAACCCGCATCATCGTTAAGGCGCCCTTTTGCGGCGCCTTTTTACGTTATGACTGCAGCAGCGTGCCCCACTGCTCGACCCACGGGCAGGCGGCCACTTCCGGCTCCGGCTGTTCCATCGCATCGATCTCCAGCACTTCGCCAACGCGGGTGGCGCCCTGCTCCTGCAGCAGCGCGTCGAACGCGCGCCCGGCGCCGCAGAAGTTGTCATAGCTGCTGTCGCCGAGGGCGATCAGCCCATAGCGCAGCTCCGGCTGATAGCCAACCTGATCGCGGATAGCGTGGAACAGCGGCGCGATGCTGTCCGGCAG
Source organism: Serratia sp. JKS296 (assembly GCF_900215445.1). Classification (NCBI taxonomy): domain Bacteria; kingdom Pseudomonadati; phylum Pseudomonadota; class Gammaproteobacteria; order Enterobacterales; family Yersiniaceae; genus Serratia; species Serratia sp. JKS296. The sequence goes on along the minus strand of NZ_OCMX01000001.1, from coordinate 982,769 downwards.
ATCGCCCTGCCCGGTGGTGGAGGTGATCACCAGCGCGTAGTGCTGACGATAATACTGCCAGGCCTCCAGCGTGCCCTCTTCGAACAGTTTGACCTCATGGCCCTGCTCGCTGAGGATGTTTTGCGCCTCTTCCGCCACCAGCAGCGAATTGCCGTAGACCGTTCCCACGAAGATACCAACCTGAGCCATGGCTCCTACTCCCTTCATTACCTTTAAAAATTGTCAGCTATCCTGACCGTTAGCCGCGCTAAACTCAACCCCGGCAAGTTCAGGGAATACCCCCGCCCAGCCGAACTGCGCCATCACCCCTTGCCAGGCTTCGTCCCAGCGTGCCGTTACCTGCAGCGGCTCGCCGGTCACCGGGTGCGTCAGTTGCAGGTGGCTGGCGTGCAGCATCAGGCGCGGGCAGCCGAAATGCTGCGCCATCCCGCGGTTCTGCCGCAGGTCGCCGTGCTTGCTGTCGCCGATGATCGGATGGCGAAGATGCGCCATGTGGCGCCGCAGTTGGTGCTTGCGGCCGGTTTCCGGCTGCAGTTCCACCAGACTGTACCGCGCGCTGTCGTAGCGGCCGATGGCCACCGGCATCTCTACCTGCGCCAACGGCCGGTAGTGCGTCACCGCCGGCTGCGGCCCCTTGTCGGCATCGACATGTTTATCGGCGATTTTATCCAGCTCCGCCGTCAGCGGGTAGTCGAGGGTCGCCTCCTCCTGCACGTAACCGCGCACCACCGCATGATAGGTTTTCTGCACCTGGTGCTGCTCGAACTGCTGCGACAGCAGGCGCGCCACCTCACTGGAGAGCGCCATCAGCAATACGCCGGACGTCGGGCGATCGAGACGGTGCACGGTAAAGACATGCTGCCCGAGCTGATCGCGCACCGTCTGCATCATAAAGCGAGTTTCATGACGGTCCAGCCAACTGCGGTGCACCAACCAGCCCGACGGTTTGTTCACCGCCACCAGGTGTTCATCCTGATACAAAATCTCAATCACATCGCGTTCCCAGGTCAATAGCCGTTTCGGGCGCGAGTATAACAGGCATGAGACGCAACGCTAGTTCACCCATTCGATGGTCACCAGGCGCGTATCGGCGCGGCCGCGATCGTCCACCGCCCGAATGCGGTAGCGCCCATTGTTGATCGGCCGCCAGTCGATCGGTTTTTTACTGGCGCTGCTGCCGAGATAGATATCGTCGACGAACCAGTACACCGTCTTGCTGTCGGCGTCCGTCACCGCATTGAAGGCGATGTTGTCCCGCCCCTGCTGCGACTGGCGCAGGGTATAAGTGGTGTTTTTCAACGGCGAGGTGATGCGCGGCGCGTTGCCGCCGACGGCGATGCCGTTGTCCTTGCAGCGATTGACCGGCGGCGCCCGCTTCGGCAGCCCGGCCTGGGCGAACACGTTGGCCAAATCGGAAGGCCAGAATTCAAAAATTTCGGTGCGGGTCTGCGCCGCATCATACGGCGGGCAAACGACCTCGCCGCTGTGAATATCCAGCACCACCGGCCGGTAGACGCTGTCTACCTTGATCGGCGACTTGCCGGGAATGAACCAGGTCTTGCCCTTTTGCTGGCACCACGGCGTCGGCAGATCGCCGCTGGCGAGACAAATCTCCACCCGCCGCAGCCGTTGGGGGAACGGATGTTTCGGCTCCCGCAGGGCGGGATAGCTGGCGTTGACGCTGTCGATGATATTGAAAAACAGCGGCGCGGCCGCCTCAGCGCCGACCAACGCATTGTTGCCGCGCCCGTCGAAATTGCCTTCCCACACCACCAGCACGTAAGGACCGAAAATCCCGACGCTCCAGGCGTCGCGAAAGCCCCAGGAGGTGCCGGTCTTCCAGTACACCGGCAGCGACGAAGAACGCTGCGCCAGCGTATCGCCCGGCCGCCGGTGCTGGCGCAGCATATCCAGCGTGATGAAACTGGCCTCCTCGCTCAGCAGCCGCACCGGCGTCGATTCGGCCTGGTTCAACTGCATGCGAAGCGGCCGCAGCTCACCGCGATTCGCCAGCAGCGCATACAGCTTCGCCAATTCCTGCGCCGTTACCTCGCCGCCGCCCAATACCAGCGACAGCCCGTAGTGGCTCTCATTGGCCATATTGGCGACGCCGGTCAGGCGTAAGAACTGATAAAAAGTCGGCTGGCGCAGCTGCGAGGCGACATATACCGCCGGAATATTGCGGCTGAAATTTAGCGCGTCGGTGGCGGTCACCGGGCCGAGGAAGCGCCGGTCGAAATTTTCCGGCGCATAGGCGCCGAACGACGAAGGCACGTCTTTCAGGATGGTCATCGGATGCAGCACGCCCTGCTCCATGCCCAGCGCGTAGATGAACGGCTTCAGCGTCGATCCCGGCGAACGCTTGGCGTTGGTGCCGTTCACCTGCCCCTGAATCGGACGGCTGTAATAGTCCGCCGATCCCACCAGCGCGCGCACCCCCATATCGCGGCTGTCCACCAACAGCACCGCGGCGTTTTGAATGCCGCGGCTGCGGTTGCGGGCGATAAAGGCGTTAACCTGCCGCTCGACCAGCCGCTGCAACCCGGCGTCCAGCGTAGTGTCGACGCGAGTGTCGCGCTGCACCAGTTGCTGCGTCTGCAGGCGCAGCTGTTCGATAAAGTGCGGCGCAATATAGGGTACTTGCTCAGGCTGCCGCAGCGCCAGCGGCAGGCGGAACAGCGTTTGCTGGCTGGCGTCAGTCGGGTAAACCTGTTGCCAGCGCAGGAACAGACGGTTGCGCGCCTGCGTCAATGCGGCGCCGAGCACGCCGGTTTTCGGCTCCAGACGGTAGCTGGGCGACTGCGGCAACACCGCCAGCGTCAGCGCCTCCGGCAGGGTCAACGCCTTCGGCGACTTGGCGAAATAGATCAGGCTGGCGGCGCCGATGCTTTCGATATTGCGGCCGTAGGGCGCGTAATTCAGGTAGGCTTCCAGGATATCACGCTTGGAGTAGCTCAATTCCAGCTGCACCGCGCGCAGCACCTGCAGCAGCTTGCCGCCTGGCGTGCGGGTATTGAGATGCCAGCGCATCCGCGCCAGCTGCATGCTGATGGTCGATCCGCCCTGCATTTTGCCGCCGGCGACATAGCTGCGCCAGAAGCCGCGCATCAGGCTGACGGGGTTAAATCCGGGGTTGTAGTAGAACCAGCGATCTTCGTGCAGCAGCAGCCCGCGCACCGCCAGCGGCGACACCTGTTCCAGCGGGGTCCACAATCGGTAGCGATCGTCGTTGGCCAGCGTGATGCGCAACAGCGCGCCGTGCCTGTCGTAATAAACGGAAGACTGCGGCAGCCCCTGCCATAGGGGCGGATGCGGCCACAGCCGAATCGCGGCCAACAGCAGCGCCAGTAAAAACGCCGCCATCAAGCCGTTTTGCAGCACGCGCCCGGTCAGGATCTTCATACGCTCTCAGCATTCCGGCGCCAGACGCTGGCCTGGTGCCGGATATGGCCTAGTCGTTGCCCGCCGGCACCACCACCAGCTTGCCGCCGCCGGCCGACATGGCCTGCACTTCACGGTCATACATGGCTTCGCCGTAGGCCGGTGGAACAATAAAGCTGCCGGTATTGGTGGCCTTGATCTGATAAACAAACTCCTGCACCTCGGTGCCGGCACTGCCGTAGATAATCACCCGATCTTCGCGGATATCGCTGTAGTCCGGCGCCCAGGTGGAGCCGGAGGCGGCCAGCGGCGACTGCCAGCCGCCGCGATCGTCGCTCTCCTCGCCGGCGTCGGCCGGCTCCGGCGGCGTCTGCTGCACCACTTCGAACCCGCCCGGCAGCAGATCGACGATCGCCAGGTTGCTCTGCCCCTCTTTCGAGTTGGCGCGCACCTTCAGATGGACATTGATCTTCTGCCCCAGCGTCACCTGCGTCACCGGCTTGCCCTGTTCGTCGGTGTAATCGCGGACGATCTCAATCCCGCGCGACAGCGCTTTTTGCGGCGCATTCAGGTCGTAACCGGCCTGCGTCACCACATACCAGGCCGGCGCGCTGCCGCCGTTGGTGAAGCGCACCGCAGTGGCGTCAGCGTTAAATTGCCCCTGAACGAACAGCCCTTGCAGATCGCTGATGCGCTGCGGCTCGCCGCCGGCTTTGCCCACCTGCGCGATGCCCAATGCATCCGCATTGGCGGACTGCGCCGCCACCTGGGCCGAGTAGCTTTCCAACGCCAGAATGCTCATCGCGGAAGAGTAGGTGGTGTAGCGCTCTTCTTTCAACGCCTTGACCATATTCTCCAGCACCTGCGGCGGGATCGACGCCACCTTCTCCGGGAAGTGGCGGGTAATCAGATACAGCCGCGTCGCATCCTGCACCAGCGGATCGAAATAGTTCTGCGTCCACCAGGCGCTGTCATACGCCTTGCTCAGTTGCTGCCAGCTCGGTTGCAGCAGCGCGGCGGCTTCGTCGTCCATCTTCAACAGGCGATAGGAAGAGGCCAGATAGAGCGCGCTCAGATCGGTTTTCCACTCTTCGCCATAGCGTTTTTGCAGCGTATCCTGCACCGCCGCCAGCGAGTTGGTGGTCACTTCGCCCTGCAGCGTCAGCAGGTAAACCGCCCAGCTGCGCAGGCGCAGCAGATACAGATCGTCGAAACCGCTGGCCGCCAGCTCGCGCAACGCGCCGTTGGCTTCATCCAGCATGCCTTCCGGCAGGGCGTAGCCCGCCGCTTTGGCTTCGAGCAGATATTGCACCACATAAGGCGTGACGAAAGGATCGGCATCCGGCGATGAACGCCAGGCGCCGATCGCCCCGCTGTCGTTCTGACGGGCGCGCAGCACGCCCAGCAGATTGCGCAACTGCTTGCTGACTTCCGCCTGGCTCAGGCTGCTTTTCATCTCCGGATGACGGCTCTGCAGCATCAGCGGAATGGAGCGGCTGACGATCTGCTCGGAACAGTAATACGGGTAATCCGCCAGGTATTGCGCCAGCCCGCTGGTCAGCACCAGCGGCGAATTCGACACCGCCGCCCGGCGCTGCGCGAAAGCGTCGAACATCTGGCGCAGGCCATCGACGTTCTGGCTGCCGCCGCTCATGCGCCCCATCACCGACTGGGTGCGGTACGGCGCCGCCGGCCGCACCGAGGTGCTGACAGTGCGGCGGCTGGCCTGGTCGCCGTAACGGGCGTCGAACACCAGCGGCGCATCGCCCAGCACGGCTTTGGCGCGCAGACGGAAGGTGATCACGCCTTCGCGTTTTGCCGCCAGCGTCAGGCTTTGCGTCGCGTTGCCCACCACCTCCAACTGCGGCGGCGGCGTCAACAGGACGTTGATGGCCACCAACTGGCCGTTCAGCCCTTCGAGGTTGTTGCTGACGCCCACGCTGACGTCGAACTCGTCGCCCGGCGCCACCATCGCCGGCACGTTCGGCGTCATGATGAAGCTGTCGCGTACCGTGGCGGCGGTTTGCGCCTTGCCGATTTTCTCCGGCGTCACCGAAATCGCCATGACGCGGATCTTGCCGTTGAAGTAATCCGGCACCGGATAGACGAACTGTTTCTCGCCGCTGACCTCGGTAATGCCGGACCAATAGGCCACCGGCTTATCGCGCTTGCGCTTGAACGGGTTGAGGTTGAGATCCAGCCCTTCGCCCGCATCGCCGCCCGGCGCCGCGGTCAGCGCCATCAGCTTGCTGAACTCCGGCAGGATCAGATCGAGGATCTGCGAGCTGCTCACGTTCAGTTCGCGCTTGCTGAAGAAGAACTCCAGCGGATCCTTCAGACGGTAACGCGCCACCTGCAGAATGCCCTCATCGACGGCGAACAGCGCCACCTGCTGCGGCGCATCGGTCTTGACCGTCATCGTCAGGTTTTCACCCGGCTTGATGACCTCCGGCGCCGTCACCTCGAGGCTGTTTTGGCGCGCCTTGGTGCTGATCTTGAACGGCATCACGCCGTAGCTCAGCGGACTCATGAAGATCTCGCTGGAGTTGATGTCGCGCACGAACTGCACGTTGATGTAGCCGTTGCCCTCCATGCCGGCCGGCACGCGGATCGTCTGCACCGAGCTGGTGGTGTCGGTGTGGAACCACTGCCAGGCGTAAACCTTGTCCTTTTCAATGGTGATCAAGCCACTGCCGGTATAAGGCGCATTGATCGCCACCTCGATCTCCTCACCGGGCTGGTATTCCGCCTGGTTGAGTTTCAGCTTCAGTTCGGCGTTGCGATCCAGCGAGCGGCTCAGGTTGGCGTTGCCGGCCACGCTGTAGGCGACGCGGTTGAGCGTCTTGCCCTGCGCATCTTCAATCACCAGCACGAAGTCGCCCGGCTTATCGGTCGCCAGACGCAGATCCGCGCCCTGCTCGCCCAGCGCCAGCGGCTGTTCCGACAACTGCACTTCCTTCATCTTCGACTGGTATTTGTAAACGCCCGAATCCTGTTTGGTCAGCACCGAAATGTATTTCTGCTCGATCAACACCTGCTTCAGGTTCGGCATGGCGATCTGTTTCAGGGCCGGATCGATGGCGATCACGTTCAGATGCCGCTCCGCGTCGCGGTTGATATAGCCCAGATCGCCGTCCGCCTTCACGCCGATCAGGTAATCGTAAGGGGAAACCAGCGTGCGGGCGGTAGCCGCCACCGAACGCCCGCCGCCGGCGACGAACGCCTCCGACAACAATTGCAGCTGATAGGTGGCGTCGGCGTAGGATTTCAGATCGAGCGGAATATCGGCCGCGCCGTGCTCATCGGTGGTGCGATCTTCCAGCTCGGTCTCGAACCCGTCGCTGTTTTGTCGGTTTTCATAGAACGCATAATCCGGGAAACGATCGAAGCTCGGATACATCGGCCGCAGCGTCAGCCTGGTGGTCACGCGGCGATCCTGCGCCGGGGTGCCGAACAGGTTCTGCACATCGATGCTGGCCTTCAGCTCAGACGGTTTTACCCAGCCTTGCTGGCGGTCCGGCGTCAACGCCAGTTTCACTTTCAGCTGATCCGGTTCGAACTCCTTCACATTGACTGCGGTATGGCCGAGCAGCGTGGAGGTGTCGTTGTTTTTGCCGATCAGATACAGATAGACGTTCCACTCGCCGGTCGGTGAGTTTTCATCGGTGGTATAGCTCAGCTCGTTGAAACCGCTGGCGCCCAGCGTCAGCGGCACGGTGGACATCAGCTTGTCGCGCGGATCGCGGATTTCGGCGCGCACCGGCACGCCGGCCAGGCCAACGCCCCAGTCGGCGGCACGGGTGATCAGGCCAATATTGAAAGTATCCCCCGGCCGATAAACGCCGCGATCGGAGAACAGGTAGCTGCTGAGCGTGCGCGGATCGGTCGGCGTTTGTTCACCGGCGACGTCGAAGCGCGAGAAGTCCAGCCCGCGATCGTTATAGCTGCCGGTCGGCAGGAAGGAGACATCCCCCTCTTTTTCCACCAGGAACATCACCGGCTGGCGCTCGTTGGTGTACACATCCAGCGCCGGGAAACGCACGTGGCCATCGGCGCCGGTGGTTTGGCTGAGCAGCGTCACGCCGTTTTTGGCCACCACCGACACGGTGGCGCCGCTGACCGGCGCGCCGCTTTGAATCGACTGCACAAAGACGTCGCGCGTCTTGTCCTGCGAGCTCTTGGCGACGATGCCCAGATCGGTCACCACCACAAAGCGCGAATCGCCGACGTCGGACTGCTCTTCCCCTTCGCTCTCATCCTGTTCCTGATCCTGCTCGGCGCCCGCCTCTTCCGCCGCCGGTTTTCGGTTCGGCTGCCATTCAGACAGCGTCAGCAGGAACACCCCGCGATGGGAACTGGCGTTGGTGGAGAGATAGCGGGAGAGATCGATGCCCTGATAGTTCACTTCCCCCGGCCGCTCGTTGTTGAGCGCCGTCTGGTATTTGAAATGCTCGGTGAAATATTCGTCGTTGAGCCGGTTGAATTCCGTGGACGAGTATTCCCGGCTTTTGAAGGAGACGATGTGCTGCAGCTGGCTCGGGATCACCCGCTTGATGTCCAGCCGCAGGCCCGCCACGTTGCGCGCCGCCACGCTGATCTGCTTGTCGCCGTTGACCGACAGCAGCGAGCCCTGCGACATGAACTGCAGCGATTTCGGGAACTCCGGCACTTCGACCACGCGGTAAACCTTCTTCGGCATTTTGTAACCGCCGGCGGAAACCAGCTGGTTATCGATCTCGAGCAGCACAAAGCGGTGCGCCGGGGCGTCGAAACGGAAGCTGAACTGCGGTTGGTAGGCCTCTTCCGCCTCGTTAAGCGCCAACGGCAGTGCCGTCGCCTGCGCCAGCACGTTTTTACCGACGCTGTCGACCGTCCATTGATAGAAATCTTCAGCATCGTTGGCAGCCTCGGCATCGCTCGGATCGTGCTGCGGCAGCAGCCAGGCTTTCGCGGTCCGCGCCAGCTCTTTATCCTTCACCGCATCGCTGAAACCGACCACCAGCGCACGCTGCCCTTGGCCGGCGTCGGTGTCCACCACCTGGGCGCTGGCGTCGCTCAGCGCCAGGCTGTACAGCGTCGGTACCTTGACCCAGTTGCTTTTCGCCTCTTCGACCGCGTTGCCGGCCGCCGTCGATTTAACGCCCTTGCCGACGGTCAGATGTACCGCGCCGCCCTGATCCAGCGCCTGCAGCGGCTCGGAATGCACCCAGGCGTTCAGTTTTTTCTCGTCATAGACCAGAGAGAAATTCAGCTTTTTCTCGGAGGACGTGCTGCCTTCCTTCAATCCCAGCGAAATCTGTTTTTCAAAGCTGGCGACATCGACCGGCGCGTTGAACTGCAGATTGAAAATCGCGCTGCGTTTCTGCGCATTTTGCGGATCGCGGTAATACTCGGCCTGCCCCAGACGGTAATCGAACGCGGGCACGGTGAAGGCATAGCGGGTTTTGGCGAGCTTGACCTGCGGCGCCAGCAAGGCGGCGGGCTCAAGGGTCACATCATATTTCGCCCCCATCGGCAGCGGTTTTTTCGGCGTGAACACCAGCGTTGATTCATTACTCCACGCCCACTGCCCTTCCGCCGTCGGCTTCAGAGTGATGCCGGCGCTCACGGTTTTGCCCGCCGCGGTTATCGGCGCAGCTGAGCCGCTGAAGGTCAGGCTCACCGTTTGCGGCGCCTGCCGGGCGGCGGTGTAGTCTATCGGCTCGGGGTTGGCCACCTCGGCGTTAATCTCCTGAACCACCATCGGCGCCGGTTCAATCGGTTGGGGCCGGTTTTGCCACCAGTGCCAACCGTAAAATGCGCCGCCCGCAGCGCCTGCCAACAGCAGCAGGCCCAGACCGATCGCTTTCGGGTGTTTATCCACGCCGCTTTCCAGCCGCAAAAAACCGCGCGGCAGCACAGCCCACCAGGCCGGCGCGCGCCAGCTGAGGTTGCCGACCAGCGGTCTCAGCAACCGCCCCAACAGCGACAACGCCCCGCCCAGCAGGCGACAAACGCCCTTAACCAGGGTAAAAGGCAAACGCAGGATAAACCTTAATAAATCCATTATTGCAGCACCTCATCATCCTAATGCAGCCCCCGGTCAACCGCTGCGGTTAAACCGAGCCGAAAGACGCCGTCGGCTCTCCTGCCCGGCATCCGCGCGAGTACTCTACACTGCCGGGCGGCAAAAATCTGCGTGCCGCCAGCACATTACGGCTCTTTATTCAACATCAAATCCAGCTGTTGCAGCAGCACCAGCAGCGGCAGGCTGCTCGGTTCACGATCTTTCAACGCCTCTTCGAAATAAGGCGTGATGGCGAAGCGCGTCGGCAACGGCGCTTCGGCGTCCAACAACGCATACATGCGCGGCAAGAACACCCACTGCAGCCAGGCTTCGGCCGACATGCTGTCGATGCAGAACGGCTCGGTGCTGGAGAAAGCCTCATGCTCAGGCGGCGCGGCCTGCCACAGCGCCAGATCGCGCATGGATTGTTCAATCGCCTGCAAACTGCGGCGCACCTGGTTATGTATACTCATCTGCATTCCCGATCTCTTTTCATCATGGTATTCAGCGCTCTGGCTGAAAGGCGGCAAAGCATAGCATTTTTATAGCCCAAATTCGGCGCGCCTGAGACAGCTCACCGTTTTTATCTGGTGACGTTCACCGTCGCGCGGCACAATAGGGCCACCGAATTCACCACACAGATAAAGATTCATGTCCGTAATAACAGAGAAAAAAAACCACGCGACGCCCGGTAAGGCCATGTTGGCCTCGGTCACCGGTTATGCCATGGACGGGTTTGACCTGCTGATCCTCGGCTTTATGTTGCCGGCCATCAGCATCGAATTGGGATTATCCTCATCGGCCGCCGGTTCGCTGGTCACCTGGACGCTGATCGGCGCGGTGCTGGGCGGCGTGATCTTCGGCCACCTCAGCGATCGTTTCGGCCGTATCCGGGTGCTGACCATCACCATTCTGATGTTTTCCCTGTTCACCGGCCTGTGCGCCGTGGCGCAAGGCTATTGGGATCTGCTGGCCTATCGCACCCTGGCGGGCATCGGGTTGGGCGGCGAATTCGGCATCGGCATGGCGCTGATCGCGGAAGCCTGGCCGGCGGAGAAGCGCAACCGCGCTTCGGCGTACGTCGGCATGGGCTGGCAATTGGGCGTGCTGGCGGCCGCTTTCCTGACGCCGCTGCTGCTGGAACATATCGGCTGGCGCGGCATGTTCCTGGTCGGCCTGCTGCCGGCGCTGGCGTCATTCCTGATCCGCCGCACGCTGGGCGAACCGGAGGAATTCGTGCGGCAGAAAGACGCCGGACAACCGCTCTCCTTCCTCCAGCGTTTGCGCCTGCTGTTTAAGGATCGCGCCACCGGCAAGGCCAGCATCGGCATCTTCATTCTCTGTTCGGTGCAGAACTTCGGTTACTACGGGCTGATGATCTGGATGCCGACTTACCTGGCGAAAAACTTCGGCTTCTCGCTCACCAAGTCCGGCCTGTGGACGGCGGTGACGGTGGTCGGCATGACGTTCGGCATCTGGCTGTTTGGCATGCTGGCCGATCGCTTCGCCCGCTGGAAGATTTTCGTGTTGTATCAGATAGGCGCGGTGGTGATGGTGATCGGCTACGCCCAGTTGAGCGATCCGATGCTGATGCTGTTCGCCGGCGCCGTGATGGGCATGTTTGTTAACGGCATGATCGGCGGCTACGGCGCATTGATTTCCGATACCTACCCGGTGCAGGCGCGCGCTACCGCGCAAAACATTCTGTTCAATCTCGGGCGCGGCGTCGGCGGCCTGGGGCCATTGGTGATCGGCGCGCTGGTGACGCAGGTGTCGTTCACCGCCGCCATCAGCCTGCTGGCGGCGATTTACCTGCTGGATATCTACGCCACGCTGTTCCTGCTGCCGAAAAAACAGGGCGCAGGCGATACGCTGGGCGCGATTGGTTAACGCTGACGATGGATTAAGCAGCAGAGGAGCACGCACGGCGGGAGAGAACAAAAAGTTGGGGGCACTGCGTTAACAGTGCCCCCGGTTCGTTTTATAGCCATCCCGCTACACAGTGTGCTCCCTGCTCAATCCTTGAAAACTTTTCCTGCGGCCATCCTGACCAAGTGATCCTTGCATCATCCTGCAGCATCGTCCTGACGCGGTTCCTCAGCCTTCCTGACCCGCCGACAGTCCTGTGTCGGCTCTCAATCTCCGTCCTGGAGGTGTCCCTGGTTTCTATCCTGAAACATCCTGGGCATCTCCTGACGCCATCCTTCGCTCTTGCCTGAGCGCATCCCTTTCTTCGTCCTGAAGCTGCATCATCCTGATGCTTTCCTGCTCCGCCGGTTCCGTTCCGGTAACGATAAGATCGCTTAAATTCCCCGGAATCACAAGGGTTTGGGAGACGTCTCACACTAAATTAAGCCTAAGAGTTATCCTAAAGAAATTCTAACCAATTGATCTGGATAACAATAATCTCATAGTCTGGAAAAAGGTGGGAAAAATTAAGAGCGATATCTCACAGCCCGTGTGAGAGATCTCTCACACGGGCGACGGCGAATCCGCCGCGCTTCAGTCCAGCACCGGGCGCAGCGCATCGAGGAAATTCCCCAGCGTCGCCGCCAACAAGGTGCGCTTATCGCTGCCGAATTGTTCCAGCACCACGTTGCCGCTGACGTTGCACAGCGACACCATCGTCATCTCGGATTCGGTGGTCGCCAGGAACAGCGTTGGCGACAGCTTGAGACGTTTTTGCGTCACCAGATGACCGATCAGGTTCTCCTGCAGGCGGATAAAATCCTCCTCGCTCCAGACCTGCAGCAGGCTCAGGCGATGCTCCCCAAATTGCGCGCTCATGTCACCCGCGTATTGCTGCGTGTAGAAACGGTGCGCATCCGGCTGCAAACGCAGTTCCAGCGCGGCTTCTACCTTCTCCAGCGTCGCCGCCGGTTCGAAAGGCTGCGGCAACCACAGCACGTCGTCCTCGCGATTCTCCACGATGCAGGGCGACGGCACGCCGTACAGCGCCTGGCTGGCCGGCGCGTGGCCGCGCGCTTGCTGCCACAACTCGACATAGCGTTGAGTGAATTCACGCAGAGCGTGCGATACATCATGGTCCATATTCTTTCTCGCATACGTTAAACTGACGGCCATTGTACCTATCTCTGACCGAGGTGACAGCAGATGTCCTCCTATCAAGACCACCAGGCCCTGTCAGGGCTGACGCTGGGCAAACCCACCGCTTACCGCGATCGCTACGACGCCACGTTGCTGCAGGCGGTGCCGCGCAGCATGAACCGCGAGCCGCTGGGGCTGTATCCCGACAACCTGCCCTTCCACGGCGCCGACATCTGGACGCTGTACGAACTCTCCTGGCTGAACGCCAACGGGCTGCCGCAGGTAGCGGTCGGCGAGATCAGCCTCAACGCCGACAGCCTGAACCTGATCGAATCGAAAAGCTTCAAGCTGTATCTCAACAGCTTCAATCAAACGCCGTTCGCCGATTGGGAAATGGTGCGCAGCACCCTGCAGCGCGATCTGTCCGCCTGCGCCCAGGGCGAGGTCAGCGTCACCCTGTTCAGCGTCGAGCAGTTGGAAGACACGCCAATCGCCCGTCTGGCCGGCGACTGCATCGACCAGCAGGATATCCGCATCGACAATTATGAGTTCAGCGCCGACTACCTGCTGAACGCCGCCGGTGAAGAGGTGGTGGAAGAGCAATTGGTCAGCCACCTGCTGAAGTCCAACTGCCTGATCACCCATCAGCCGGATTGGGGCTCTGTGCAGATAAGCTATCGCGGCGGCAAGATCGATCGCGAAGCGCTGCTGCGCTATCTGGTTTCCTTCCGTCACCACAACGAATTCCACGAGCAGTGCGTCGAGCGCATCTTCAACGATCTGATGCGCTACTGCCGGCCGCAAAGCCTGACGGTTTACGCCCGCTACACCCGCCGCGGCGGTCTGGATATCAACCCGTGGCGCAGCAACGTCGCATTCGCTCCCGCGCACGGCCGCCTGGCGCGCCAATAAGTGCGAAACATTGCTCAACAACTGAGCTAACGAGCGGTTTATGTTGGTAAAAGCCCAGGGACGGCGGTAAGGTTAAAACGAGGCTGCGGCCGGGCAGAGCGCCCGCTGCGCCGCAGCACGCCAACCATAACGAGATGCTGTTTTGCTGCGTATGGATTACTACCGCCCCGCACCGGGTGCAAAGGAGTTACCTTGATTACACACATCAGCCCGCTTGGCTCTATGGATTTATTGTCGCAGCTGGAAGTAGACATGCTGAAGCGCACCGCCAGCAGCGACCTGTACCGCCTGTTCCGCAACTGTTCGCTGGCCGTGTTGAACTCCGGCAGCCAAACCGACAACAGCAAACAGCTGCTGTCGCGCTATGAAACCTTCGACATCAACGTGCTGCGCCGTGAGCGCGGGGTGAAGCTGGAGCTGGTCAACCCGCCGGAAGAGGCGTTCGTCGACGGCCGCATCATCCGTTCGCTGCAGGCCAACCTGTTCGCCGTGCTGCGCGACATCCTGTTCGTGCACGGCCAAATCGCCAGCGCCGGCCGTTTCCAGCACCTGAATCTGGAAAACTCGGCCCACATCACCAACCTGGTATTTTCGATCCTGCGCAATGCACGCACGCTGCATCTGGATGAAGATCCCAACATGGTGGTGTGCTGGGGCGGCCACTCGATCAACGAGAACGAATATCTGTACGCGCGCAAGGTCGGCAGCCAGCTGGGCCTGCGCGAGCTGAACATCTGCACCGGCTGCGGGCCGGGCGCGATGGAAGCGCCGATGAAAGGCGCGGCGGTCGGTCACGCGCAGCAGCGTTACCGCAACAGCCGCTTCATCGGCATGACCGAGCCTTCGATCATCGCCGCCGAGCCGCCTAACCCGCTGGTGAACGAGCTGGTGATCATGCCGGACATCGAAAAACGCCTGGAAGCCTTCGTGCGCATCGCGCATGGCATCATTATCTTCCCGGGCGGTGTCGGCACCGCCGAAGAGCTGCTGTACCTGTTGGGTATCCTGATGAACCCGGAGAACAGTGAACAGGTGCTGCCGCTGATCCTGACCGGGCCAAAAGAGAGCGCCGACTACTTCCGCGTGCTGGACGAGTTCATCATGAACACCCTGGGCGACGAAGCGCGCCGCCATTACACCATCATCATCGACGATCCGGCGGAAGTGGCGCGGCAGATGAAAAAAGCCATGCCGCTGGTGAAGGAGAACCGCCGCAACACCGGCGACGCCTACAGCTTTAACTGGTCGATCCGCATCGCGCCGGATCTGCAGCTGCCGTTCGAGCCGACCCATGAGAACATGGCGAACCTCAATCTTTATCCGAACCAGCCGCCGGAGCAATTGGCCGCCGCGCTGCGCCGCGCTTTCTCCGGCATCGTGGCCGGTAACGTGAAGGAAAACGGCATCCACGCCATTGAGCAGTTCGGCCCGTACAAGCTGCACGGCGAACCGCAAATGATGAAGCAGATGGACAGCCTGCTGCAGGGCTTTGTTGCCCAGCACCGCATGAAGCTGCCGGGCAGCGCCTATGTGCCCTGCTACGAAATCGTCGCCTGACCCTCAATCCCGGGCGGCGTAACGGCCGCCCTGTTTTTTCTGACCTAACCGCCCATGATGATACACCTACTGATTGTCGACGCCCTGAACCTCATCCGCCGCATTCACGCCGTGCAGGGCTCCCCTTGCGTCAACGCCTGCCGCCACGCACTGCAGCAGTTGCTCCAGCACAGCCGCCCAACTCACGCGGTGGCGGTATTCGACGAGGACGATCGCAGCGACAGCTGGCGCCACCAAATTCTGCCGGACTACAAGGCCGGGCGCTCGCCGATGCCGGAAAACCTGCAGCAGGAGATGCCGCAGCTGCGCGATGCCTTTGCCGAACTGGGCGTCGCCAGCTGGCATTCGCCCGGCAACGAAGCGGACGATCTGGCGGCCACGCTGGCGGCGAAGGTCGCCGGCGGCGGCCACCAGGTGACCATCGTCTCCACCGACAAAGGCTATTGCCAACTGCTGGCGCCGAACGTACAAATTCGCGATTACTTCCAGAAACGTTGGCTGGATATGCCTTTCGTGCAACAGGAATTTGGCGTGCAGCCGCAGCAGCTGCCGGACTACTGGGGGTTGGCGGGGATCGGCAGCAGCAAGATCCCCGGCGTGGCCGGCATCGGGCCGAAGACCGCCGTGCTGCTGCTGCAGCAATCGGGTAATCTGGACGGGCTTTATCAGCACCTGGAGCAGGTGCCGGAGAAATGGCGCGGTAAGCTGGAGCAGCACCGCGAGCTGGCCTACATCAGCAAACGGGTCGCCACGCTGCGCACCGATCTGTCGCTGGACGGCAACCTGCAGCAGCTGCGCCTGCCGATACAATAAGGGCGCTGCAAGCAGCGCCCTTCATTAAGGCTTCACGCGGTTAATCGCGCTCGTCGCGGCGGCCCGGCACCGCCGACCACATGCGGCGCACGTGTACGGTGATCTCTTCGCGATCGTGATACAGCTGCTTGGCGTGCACTTCAGCGCTGATGCCGGCGGCGCCCAGCGCTTCGCGGATGCTCATCAGGTTTTGCGACACTTCCTCGTAGCGCTTTTTCATCGGCAGCTTGAGGTTAAAGATCGCTTCACGGCACCAGCCTTTCACCAGCCACTGAATCATCAGGCTGGTCACCTTCGCCGGTTTTTCCACCATGTCGCACACCAGCCAGTAGATCTTGCTGCTGTTCGGCTCGAACTTGAAGCCGTCGGCGCGGTGGTGCGTCACCTGGCCGGTTTCCATCAGGCTTGGCGCCATCGGGCCGTTATCCACCGAATGCACCATCATGCTGCGTTTCACCAACTGATAGGTCCAGCCGCCCGGGCAGGCACCCAGATCGACCGCGTGCATGCCGCTGGCCAGGCGCTCGTCCCACTCGTCGGCGGGGATGAACACGTGGAAGGCTTCTTCCAGCTTCAGCGTCGAGCGGCTCGGCGCATCGGCCGGGAAGCGCAGACGCGGAATGCCCATGTAGAACGGCGAGTTGTTGTTGCTGTAGGAGTAACCGACATAGCAGCAGCCCGGCGCGATGAAAAACACATGCACCACCGGGCGAGTCGGGTTCTCGCGCGCCATCAGCACCTTCTGCTCGCGCATCGCGGCGCGCAGCGGCACCGTCAGCTTGCGGCAGAACTTCATCAGCTCTTTGCTTTCGTTGGTGTCCGGCACTTCCACCCGCAGCTCGCCGCCGCGATCGACCACGCCGATCAGCATGCCGACGATCGGCGATACCCGATCTTCCGGCGGCAGATCGCGCAGCAGCTCACCCACCACGATCATCTGGCGGGCGAAAATCAGTTCGCGGAACGGAATCTCCCGCGCCAGGCGATCGGCATCGTCCGGCTGGTAGCATTCGAACAGCACGTAACCGCTGTGCTCTTTTACCCGCGCAAAGCCGTAAATCTCCAGCTGGGCGGCTTTATCGGTGATCTCCGCCGCACACTCTTTTTCGAAGCCGGGGCGGCAATACAACGCAATCTTATTCATGGCGCTCGGCCTTTTTCCTCAGACGCAAAGCGCCAATCAACATCAATATCCAGCCGATCAAGAAGCACACGCCGCCAACCGGCGTGATATATACCCAGACCTTCAGGTGCGACAGCGCCAGGCAATAGAGGCTGCCGCTGAACAACACGGTGCCGAACGCCAACAGCGCTCCGCTCCAGTAAAACCACAGGCTCACGCGGCGCTGCATCGCGACCGCCAGCGCCAGGATGGCCAGGGTGTGGAACCCCTGATATTCCAGCCCGGTGCGGATCCAGGCCATTTCGTTGGCGCCTAGCGTTCCGCTTAACACATGCGCGCCGAATGCGCCCAACGCGACAAACACAAAGCCGCTGATAGCGGCGAAAACCAGCATGGAACGGCTGCTCATCGTGATCTATCCCATTAAAAATCACCGGCCGCGGCAAGGCGGCGGCCGGCCTTATTGTTCGTAGCGGAAGCGGAACTTCTCTTGTTCGCTGGCGGCGCGCGCCAGGATCCACTGCCGGAAGGCGGCTATTTTACCCAGTTCTGCCTGGCTGTCATGACATACCAGATAAAAAGCGTTTTTACTGACCAGCACATCGTTGAACGGGCATACCAGGCGACCGGCTTCGATCTCGGTTTGCGCCATCACGTTATTCACCAGCGCCACGCCCTGGCCGTGCACCGCCGCCTGCACCACCATGGCGCTGTGGCTGAAGATCGGCCCCTGCTGCACATTGATGTGTTGCAACCCCAGCTGGCGCGTATAGGCCAGCCAGTCGCGGCGTGAAACGTCATGCAGCAACGTATGATAAGCCAGATCGTCTGCGGTTTTCAGCGGATGATCGCCGGTCAACAGGCTCGGCGAACAAACCGGCAGCAGATATTCCGCATACAGGCGCTCGGCGCGCAGCCCCGGCCAATTGCCGCGGCCGTAGAAAATCGCCACATCGACGTCGTCCGCCAGCTTGTCTTCTTCGCGGTCCACCGCCTGGATGCGCACATCGATCCCCGGATAAGCTGAGTTAAAGCCGGAAAGGCGCGGCACCAACCACTGAATGGCGAAGCTCGGCGGCAGACTGACGGTTAATGCCCCCTTGGCGCTGCGCGCCTGCAGCTTGCGCGTCGCCTCGTTGATCGAAGAGAAGATCTCCTTGATATCGAGGTAGTAACTTTGCCCCTCTTCGGTCAGCAGCAGCGAGCGGTTGCGCCGACGAAACAGCTTCAGCCCGAGGAAGTCCTCCAGCGACTTGATCTGGTGGCTCACCGCGGCCTGGGTCACGAACAGCTCTTCCGCCGCCTTGGTGAAACTCAGGTGGCGAGCGGCCGCATCGAACACGCGCAGCGCATTGAGGGGAGGTAAGCGTTTAGACATTAAATTAGCTACTTTTGTGTAACATTAATCCGAATGATTCGGCGCCGAAAATCGGGCGGCTTTGCGTGGCAAGCCATCGGTAAACGCTAACGGCGTATTGCCATTAGTTTTTTTTATCCGAGCCATTATAATTTGTCCGTTGAGGATGCGCCAGCAAATACCTATAGTGGCGGCACTTCCCGGGCCGGAACGAAAAGGGAGTGGGTGTCGAGGACGCCGATGAACTTTTGGCTTGTGGTTGTGATGTTGTGTTTGCAAATTGTCCGGCGATTCCGGACATGGTAGCTAGGCTACTGTTTTTTCACTTCCTGTACATTTACCCTGTCTGTCCATAGTGATTTTATGCAGCACCGCAAAACTTGCGGTGCTTTTTTTTGCCTGACGCTTATTGGTCGCTTTCAACCATCTCTTTCACATCGGCGCGGTTGATCTGTTGCTCGACGCCGTTGGCGTCTTTATAGCTGATCATGCCGGTATCGTTATCCACTTTAGGCTTGCCGTCAGCAACAATGGTGCGTCCGTCATTGGTATGCATCACGTAGTTGCTGGAACAGGCGGCCAGGGTGAACGTAAGCATCAGGGCAGAGAGAACTGCGGCTGTTTTCTTCATTGAGGACTCCTTTGTAGTTTTAAATGCTGATAAATACCTTTTGTGTGTATAAATGCGATTAATAAGCGCACATTTAATAGCATAACAAACTTTCTCAGTTTTGCCAGGCGATAAGTCCTAATAGGCAGGATCGCTTGTCTCCGGCGGCAAAATAGGACAGGATCACCCATCGACTCAAGCCAGTGACAATCAGGGTATGACGCCTTTTAATCCCAGCCTTTTTCGCCAACAGTTTCCCGCGCTCGCGCAGGACGGTATCTATCTGGACAGCGCCGCCACCGCATTGAAACTGCAGGCGGTGATCGACGCCACGCAGCAATTTTATCGCGATGACGCCGCCACCGTGCACCGCAGCCAGCATCGGGCGGCGCAGGATCTGACCGCCCGCTTCGAGCAGGCGCGCGGCCAGGTGGCGCAACTGATCCATGCGCCGTCGGCCGACGACATCGTCTGGACGCGCGGCACCACCGAGGCGATCAACCTGGTGGCGCAGAGCTACCTGCGCCCGCGTCTGCAGCCAGGCGACGAAATTCTGGTGAGCGAAGCGGAACACCACGCCAACCTGATCCCCTGGCTGATGGTGGCGGAACAAACCGGCGCGCGGGTGGTGAAACTGCCGATCGGCGCCGATCGGTTGCCGGATTTGACGCAGCTGCCCGCCCTGCTCAACGACAAAACCCGCCTGTTGGCGCTGGGGCAAATGTCCAACGTCACCGGCGGTTGCCCGGATCTGGCGCCGGCTATCGCGCTGGCCCATGCCGCCGGCGCGCGCGTGATGATCGACGGCGCCCAGGGCGTGGTTCACGGCCCGGCCGACGTACAGCGACTCGACATCGATTTCTACGCCTTCTCCGGCCACAAGCTGTATGGCCCGACCGGCATCGGCGCGCTGTACGGCAAAGCCGAGCTGCTGGCGCAGATGGCCCCGTGGCAAGGCGGCGGCAAGATGCTGACCCAGGCATCGTTCGACGGCTTTACCCCGCAAAAGCCGCCGCACTGCTTCGAAGCCGGCACGCCAAACATCGCCGGCGTGCTGGGGCTGGCCGCAGCGCTCACCTGGCTCAGCGAACAGGACATGGCGGCGGCGGAGCGCTACAGCCGCGAGCTGGCGGACCAGGCGGAACAACGGTTGGCGCAGCTGCCGGGCTTTCGCAGCTTCCGCAGCTCCGGCTCCAGCCTGCTGGCGTTCGACATCGCCGGCGTACACCACAGCGACATCGTCACGCTGCTGGCGGAGCAAGGCATTGCGCTGCGCGCCGGCCAGCACTGCGCGCAGCCGCTGATGGCGGCGTTAGGCGTCAGCGGCACGCTGCGCGCGTCATTCGCCCCCTACAATACGCAACAGGACGTCGATACGCTGGTCAGCGCGTTGACTCACGCCCTCGATCTGCTGGCCGACTGACTTGACTCCCGGAGACGCTATGCTCGCCCCCCATCCTTTTGGCCGAGAGATCACCGCCGAAGCCTTGATCGCCACCTTCAGCGCGCTGAAACAGTGGGAAGACCGCTACCGCCAGCTGATTATGCTCGCAAAACGGCTGCCGCCGCTGCCGGAGGCCTTGCGCAGTGAAGAAATGGAATTGAGCGGTTGTGAAAACCGCGTCTGGCTGGGGCACCAGTTACTGGAAGACGGCACGCTGCATTTCTATGGCGACAGCGAAGGCCGCATCGTGCGCGGCCTGCTGGCGGTGCTGCTGACCGAAGTGGAAGGGAAAACGCCGCCGCAGATCGCCGCATTGGATCCGCTGGCGTTGTTCGACCGCCTGGCATTGCGCGCGCAGCTGAGCGCCACCCGCGCCAGCGGCCTGGCGGCGTTGGCCGCCGCCGTGCAGGCGATCGCCGCCCGTTACGCCTGACGCGCCGCCTTCGCCAGCATCTTTTTCAGCGCGTGCGACACGGCGACGAAGCCGAAGGTGGCGGTGACCATGGTCGCTGCGCCGAACCCCGCGCTGCAATCCATTCTTTTTGGCCCTTCCGCCGTGCTGCGCGAAGCGCATACCGAGCCGTCCGGCTGCGGATAAACCAGCGGCTCGCTGGAGAAGACGCAGTCGATGCCCAGCTTGCCCTTGCCGTTTTTCACCACGTTGAAATCGTGCTTCAGCCGCTCGCGCAGCTTGGCGGCCAGCGGATCCTGGATGGTTTTGGCCAGATCGGCCACTTCAATTTTGGTCGGGTCAATCTGCCCGCCGGCGCCGCCGGTGGTCACGACCGGGATCTTGAATCGGCGGCAGTATGACAGCAGCGCCGCCTTCGGCCGCACGCTATCGATCGCGTCGATGACGTAGCTGAAGTTATGGTCCAGCAGCTCGGCGACATTGTCCGGGGTGATGAAATCGTCGATGCAGGTCACCCGGCATTCCGGATTAATCGCCAGGATACGCTCCGCCATCACCTCGGTTTTCGATTGCCCGACGTGCTGGCGCAGCGCGTGGATCTGGCGGTTGGTATTGGTGACGCAAACATCATCCATGTCGATCAGGGTAATGGCGCCGATGCCGGTGCGCGCCAGCGCCTCAGCCGCCCAGGAACCCACGCCGCCGATGCCGATCACGCAGACGTGCGCCTGCGCGAACACCGCCAGCGCCTGCTGGCCGTACAACCGCGCCGTGCCGCCGAAACGCTGCAGATAGGCTTCCGAATAAGCTGTACTCATAACGCTTTAATTACCTTCATAATGCAAATGATAAGGGCCGGAAAATCCGGCCCTTGCGGGTCAATCTTTTCACGCCGTATGCGTTCAGCGGGTGGCCAGCAACGAACCGCCGCGGTTTGACTGATTGGCGCTGAACAGCTGGCCACCGCCGTTGTTCTTCAGCACCCAGACGCGGCCGTAGTGGTTGTAGTACCCCGCCGAGTGGCCGGCTTCCGGCCCGATGCCCTGATACATGTCAAAATGCTGGCCCTTGATGGCGCCGCCCACGTCGAGCGCGACCATCAGACGCATCTCGTATTTTCCCGTGAATTTACCCTTGTT
Organism: Serratia sp. JKS296; assembly: GCF_900215445.1. Lineage (NCBI taxonomy): Bacteria > Pseudomonadati > Pseudomonadota > Gammaproteobacteria > Enterobacterales > Yersiniaceae > Serratia > Serratia sp. JKS296. The sequence goes on along the minus strand of NZ_OCMX01000001.1, from coordinate 960,927 downwards.
GTCCAGCAGCGGCACTTCGGCCAGCAGCGTAGTGCCCGCCGGGATCAGTGAACGGTCGGAAGCCACCGAAGCTTTGGCGATCAGCGGCACCGCGCTGGCGCCCTTCACCGGCGCAAAAGCTTCCGGACGGAAGAACACGAATGACGGGTTCTGCTCCAGCAGCTCACGCACCTCTGCGGCGCTGTGGGTATCCGCCCACTGACGGATCGCCTGCATCGACATGTCCGCCTTGGCCACTTCGCCACGATCGATCAGCACCTTGCCGATGCTGCGATAGGCATGGCCGTTCTTGCCGCCGTAGCCGAAGAACACCAGCGGCTGGCCGTTGCCGTAGTCGACATAGCCGCTGCCCTGGACTTCCATCATGAAGTTGTCCATCAGCGAGTTGGTGTAAGCGATGATATAGCGATCGTCGAGCGCGCCGGAATAGATGCCCGCGCGATCCGGCAAGCGCCCCCTGCCCTTCGGCGGCATGCGGTACAGCGGATAGCGGAACTCGCCCTGTTGGGTATAGCGCGCCTGCACCACCGGCGTATAGTAGCCGGTAAACTGCACGTTGCCGTAATTGTCGACGCCTTCCATCTGGTAAGCGCTGAGGCCGTACTGGCTCAGCATGCGCGTGTCGGCGCCAGACGCCATCCAGCTTTGCACCGCCTGATAGGTGCTGTTGTTGCGGTTAAACAGCGAAGGCGACGCGTACTTGATCTCCATCAGCTGATCCGAGTAATCCTTGGCGTTGACCGGCGAACCTTTGGCGTTGGGCTGATTGACCAGCTCCAGCGATTGATCCAGACGGCCGTCCTTATATTGCTGACCCCGATCGGTCGGCTTGGACGAACAGCCCGCCAACACCGCCACCATCAACCCGCCCAGCAGGTATTTGCCCCAACGTCCTTTCATCGCGCACACTCTCAAACTGATATGATCTACCGGCTGAACGATAACAAACGCTCATTGATAAAGGAATCGCTGCAAATAAAAAAAGCCGCCCGGAGGATGGTGATGAAAAAGAAGGCAAATTGCGGGCAAATCCAGCAGAAAAACGGGTTTAGGCCAATAAAATGCAAAAAGGGTTTGCAACAAAACGCACGGAGAGTATAGTGCGCATCCATCGGACGCGGGGTGGAGCAGCCTGGTAGCTCGTCGGGCTCATAACCCGAAGGTCGTCGGTTCAAATCCGGCCCCCGCAACCAACCGATGCCGCATTGGCGGTATTTGCGTTTGGCTTCGATAACAAAGTATTATACGGACGCGGGGTGGAGCAGCCTGGTAGCTCGTCGGGCTCATAACCCGAAGGTCGTCGGTTCAAATCCGGCCCCCGCAACCAACCGAATGTCGTACCAGCGGCATAACATGAACGGTGGTTTCGTCGTAATACAGCATCAAGACGGACGCGGGGTGGAGCAGCCTGGTAGCTCGTCGGGCTCATAACCCGAAGGTCGTCGGTTCAAATCCGGCCTCCGCAACCAACTCTTGATGACAACAGATAAGCACCCTTCCGGGTGTTTTTTTGTATCTGCAATCCGCAAAAATAGCCGGACTCGCGCCCGGCCCTGCTTTTATCGGCTCGCCAGCGCGCCGCCGTTGGCGAAATAAGCCTTGATGCCCGCCAGAATCGATTCCGCCACCTGCTGCTGGAAGTGGCTGGTGCGCAGCTTGCGCTCCTCTTCAATGTTGCTGATAAACGCCGTTTCCACCAGGATCGACGGGATATCCGGCGCCTTCAACACCGCAAAACCGGCCTGATCGACACGATTCTTGTGCAACCGGTTGATTTTCCCCATCCGATTCAACACTTCCTTGCCAAACTTCAGGCTGTCGTTGATGGTCGCGGTTTGGATCAGATCGAACATGGTGTGATCGAGATAACGGTCGCCACTCTTGCTGACACCGCCGATTTGGTCCGACGCGTTCTGCGTCTGCGCCAGGAACTTGGCCGCCGAGCTGGTGGCGCCCTTGGTGGACAACGCGAACACCGATGAACCGCGCGCGGCGCGGCTGGTGAAAGCGTCGGCGTGAATCGAAACGAACAGATCGGCGCGCTGCTTGCGCGCCTTGGCGACGCGCACCTTGAGCGGAATAAACACGTCTTCATTGCGCGTCATGAACACTTTCATGTTTGGCTCGCGCTTGATCATGGCGCTCAGCTTGCGGGCAATCTGCAGCACGATGTCTTTCTCGCGCGTCTTGTACTTGCCGATAGCGCCGGGATCTTCGCCGCCGTGGCCGGGATCCAGCATGATGACGATCGGCCGATCGCGCCCCGCTTTGCCGGCCTGCGGCGCTTCCGGCGGCAGCGTGCGCTCCAGATCGCCCTTGTTGTAATCTTCCAGTAACGCCAGTAGCGGATCATACTCCTCACCCCCGCTGCCGCCCTTCGTCGGATAGAGATCCATCACCAGACGGTTGCGATACTCCGGCACCGGCGCCAGCGTGAAAATATGCGGGCTGACGCTTTGTTTGAGCTCCAGCACCAGCCGCACGGTATTCTGATCAAACTGGCCGACGCGCGCCTGCTTGAGATAAGGATCGTCGGCGCGCACCTGCCCGGCGATGCCTTTCAGCACGCTGTTGAGGTGAACACCTTCGATGTCCACCACCACGCGATCGGGATTGGTCAGGGCGAACTGCTTGTATTTCAGTTCGACGTTGGATTCCAGCGTGACGCGGGTATAGGTGGAGGATGGCCAGACGCGCACGGCGATCACGTGCGATGATGCGGCGAAGCCCGTACGACTCACACTCAGCAACCAGCTGGCGGCAACGCCCTGTAATAAACGACGGCGGCCCAGATTGTGATTAGCGTTTGGCATGCGGCTCCGGCAGTAATAGCTGTTTACAACAGATGAAAAAAACACCAATGAAATGGGGATGCCGAAAACTTTAACCAATCATTCCAGCCCTGTCATCAGAAAATCTTTTTATGGTTTTTCAATTTATTAACGATTTAGCGCCCTTAGCGCACGCTTCATGACGATTTCCCACTTGCCATCGGCGCAATAAAAGAATAAAAATACAAAAATATCGTATAAATATGCAAAGAGGTTTGGCCGTGAAGGAACGTAGTACAGAGCTGGTGCAAGGATTCCGTCACTCAGTCCCCTATATCAACGCCCACCGCGGCAAGACGTTCGTCATCATGCTCGGCGGGGAAGCCATCGAACACGAGAATTTCTCCAACATCGTCAACGATATCGGGCTACTGCATAGCCTGGGTATTCGCCTGGTGGTGGTTTACGGCGCACGGCCGCAGATCGACGCCAATCTGGCGCAGCACAACTATGAGCCGATCTACCACAAACACACTCGCGTGACCGACGCCCATACGCTCGAGCTGGTCAAGCAGGCCGCCGGCCTGCTGCAGCTCGACATCACCGCTCGGCTGTCGATGAGCCTCAACAACACGCCACTGCAAGGCGCGCACATTAACGTGGTCAGCGGCAACTTCATCATCGCGCAGCCGCTGGGCGTGGATGACGGCATCGACTACTGCCACAGCGGCCGCATTCGCCGCATCGATGAAGAAGCGATCCACCGCCAGCTCGACAGCAACGCCATCGTGCTGATTGGCCCGGTCGCGGTTTCGGTCACCGGCGAGAGCTTCAACCTGACCTCGGAAGAAGTGGCCACCCAGTTGGCGATCAAGCTGAAGGCGGAAAAAATGATCGGTTTCTGCTCCTCGCAGGGCGTGACCGACGCGGAAGGCAACATCCTTTCCGAGCTGTTCCCCAACGACGCGCAAAAGCGCCTTGAAGAGCTGGAGGAAGGCGGCGATTACCATTCCGGCACCGTGCGTTTCCTGCGCGGCGCGGTGAAAGGCTGCCGCAGCGGCGTGCGCCGCAGCCACCTGATCAGCTACCAGGAAGACGGTGCGCTGGTGCAGGAACTGTTCTCGCGCGACGGCATCGGCACCCAAATCGTGATGGAGAGCGCCGAACAGGTGCGCCGGGCGACAATCAACGACATCGGCGGCATCCTGGAGCTGATCCGGCCGCTCGAGCAGCAGGGCATTCTGGTGCGCCGTTCGCGTGAACAGCTGGAGATGGAGATCGACAAATTCACCATCATCGAACGCGATAACCTGACCATCGCCTGTGCGGCGCTGTACCCGTTCCTGGAGGAAAAAATCGGTGAGATGGCCTGCGTGGCGGTGCATCCCGATTACCGCAGCTCTTCGCGCGGCGAGATGCTGCTGCAGCGGGTAGAAAACCAGGCGCGACAGATGGGGCTGAAGAAGCTGTTCGTGCTGACCACCCGCAGCATCCACTGGTTCCAGGAACGTGGCTTTACCCCGGCGGAGGTCGACGTGCTGCCGATGCAGAAACAGGCGTTGTACAACTACCAGCGCCGCTCCAAAATTCTGCTGGCGGATCTGTAATCCCAGTGGGCGCGGCCGTTGCCGCGCCCGTTCATCGTTTATTCCGTTGCCTGTAATCGTTCAGCCAATCCGCTGCGGCGCTGGGTCGGCGTGCGAATGGCCCGCAGCAACACCGCCTCCGTGGCATACAGCGAGAGCTGCTTACGCGCGCGAGTGATCGCGGTATAGACCAATTCACGCGTCAGCACCGGCAGGAAGTGATTCGGCAACACCAGAACCGTATGGTCAAATTCCGATCCCTGAGATTTGTGCACCGTCATGGCATAGGCGGTTTCATGCGCCGGCAAACGGCTCGGCTGCACCGACTTGATGCTTCCATCCGGCAATTGGAAATGCACGCGCAGATCGCCGCTCTCATCCGGCAGCGTAATGCCGATATCCCCATTGAATAGCCCCAGCGCGCTGTCGTTGCGGCCGATCATCACCGGCCGCCCCCGATACCAACGGCCGAACACGCCCGGTTTACGGTCGATCAGACCGGCGCGCTGCAACCCGATCTCAATGCGCTCGTTCAGGCCGGCGACGCCAAACGGCCCTTCACGCAGCGCGCACAGCACCTGGAAGCGGCCAAAGGCCGCCAGCACCGCCGCCGCGTCTGCGCCTTCGGCGGTCAGCCGCAAATAGTCGCGATAGCCCGCCACGCAGGCATCCAACAGCGTCTGATACTCTTCGCTCGTCGCCAACGCATAACCCATGACATCGCCGAAACTGCCGTTTAGTGCCGCCAGCGCGCGATCCCCCGCTCCGGCGTTGACCGCCAACGCCAGTTGACCGATGCCGGAACGGGCGTCGAAGCGATAGCTCTTGCGCAGCAGGCACAGGCTGTCGCGCACCGCCGCTTCCGCAACGGCCAGCTGTCCTTCGATCGAACAGCCGGTCAGGCGGCTCAGCTCTGCAGCGCGCGCATCGCTGTATCCCTGCTCGGCAAAACGGCAAATATCCCCCAGCACCGCGCCGGCCTCCACCGAGGCCAGCTGATCGCGGTCGCCAAGGAAAATCACCCGGGCCCGATCGGGCAACGCGGCAATCAGGCGCGCCATCATCGGCAGATCGACCATCGAGGCCTCATCCACCACCAGCACATCCAAATGCAGCCGGTTGCCACGGTGATAGCGCATGCGCTGACTGTTCGGTTGCGCCCCCAACAGGCGGTGCAACGTCGCCGCCTCCGTCGGGAACAGCGCCTGCTGCGCCGGGGTCAACGCCAGCTGACGGCTGGCGCTGCCAAGCGACTCCGTCAGGCGCGCCGCCGCCTTCCCAGTCGGCGCCGCCAGCTGAATGCGCAAGCGCGCGCTTTCATCCAACTGCACCAGCGCCGCCAACAGCTTGGCGACGGTGGTGGTTTTACCGGTGCCCGGCCCGCCGGAAATGACCGCAATGCGCCGCGTGGCGGCCACCGCGGCGGCGATCTTCTGCCAATCGGGTTCATCGCTCGCCGAGCCGAACAAACGGTCAAGAATAGTGCGCAGTTCAGCCTCCGGCACCGCCAGCGACTCGCCTTCGCCGCCGATAAACGCCGCCACTTCACCTTCGTTTTGCCACATGCGCTGCAGATACAAGCGCGGCCCGCGCAGCACCAGCGGCGTAGCCTCGCTGCCGTCCCCGACCGCCGCGCTGGCCGCCAGGCGCTGCTGCCAACGCACGCCATCCGGCCGCCCGGCCGCCTCCCACACCGCCAGCGCCAGCGCCGGTTGGCGCCCTTCAAACAGCGTATCCGCCTGCAGCTGCTCCAGCATCAGGCAGACGTGACCGGCCCCCGCCTCTGCGCTCAGGCAGGCGGCGGCCAGCAAAATATCGGGCTCGTCTTCGTTCGCCACCACGCGGGCGAACTGCACGTCCAGCGGGCGCAACACGCCAAGCGCCACCGCCTGCTCCAGCAGTGCGATCATGATCCATCCTCCGTCGCAGCAGCCTCGCCGCTGAACAAGCGATCCATCCCCGCCACCAGCTCAAACTCGGGAAGACAGGTGAAAATGCCGTTGCCCGGGTGCGCCGCATCCACGCCGCGCAGGAACAGATAAATCACCCCGCCGAAATGACGCCGGTAATCGTAATCCGGCAGCCGATGACGCAGATAACGGTGCAGCGCCAGCGTATACAGCTGATATTGCAGATCGTAACGATGCTCCGCCATCGCCTGCTCCATCGCCGGCCGGGTATAGGCGCTGCTGTCTTCCCCCAACCAGTTGGACTTGTAGTCCAGCAGGTAGTATTTGCCCTGCCAACAGAACACCAGGTCGATAAAGCCTTTCAGCATGCCTTGCACCTGATGGAAATCCAGCGCCGGACAGCGGGCGGAAAGCGGATCGTAACGCTTCACCAGGGCATCGAGCTCCTTCGCCTGCAACAGCCGGTTGATCGGCAAATAGAACTGCAGCTCGGCCTGCTTGTGCTGCGGCGTTAGCGCCGCCAGCGTCACGCCGCTGTCGGCGAGCGGCGTGTTGAGCAATACCTGCATCCACGCCAGCAAAATCGGCTGCCAGTGTTCGGCAAATCCTTGCTGTTGCAGCTGTGCCAGCAGCCACTGTTCATCCAACGGCTGGGTGAAGTCCAGCGTTTCGAACAGGCTGTGCAAGAAGGTGCCGGGCGCCGCGCCGCGCGGGAAGGTATGCGGTGTGAGCGCTGGCTCACTCTCCTCACTCCGCTCGCCCGCCGCGTCGACATCCAGACGCGGCAGCAGATCCTGCATCAGGCTCGCGCCGTGCTGTTGCAAACCGGTATAGCTGGTCACCCGCCAAAAATCCTGGATCCGCCGGGTAAAGCTTTTCGCCGCCAGCGCTTCGGCCAGTGCCGCCTGGGGTTGCCAGGGTTCTTCGTCCGGCGGTTCAACCAGCGACAGTGCGATACCCCCGCCCGCCAATTGCTGCAGACGTTCCTGCAGATACACGGCGTCGCCGGCCTGCCCGCCCTGCACCAGATAACCCAATGCGCTGCGGTGCAGATCGGTATCGCCCTGTTTCTTGCGCGTGCCCTGGAACAGCGGCGCGATGCCGATGCTGCAGTGGTACACCGAGCGGGTCAGCGCCACGTACAGCAGACGCAGATCTTCCGCCAACCGCTCCTCCTCCGCCCAGGCCTGGCTCTCTTCATTGGCGTCGAGATCCAGCAACGCCTGGAAACTGTGGCGATCGTGATACAGCGCCTGTTGCTGCTGGCGGAAGTTGCCGATGAATGGCAACCACACCAGATCGAACTCCAGCCCCTTGGATTTGTGGATCGTGATCACCTGCACCAGATGCCGGTCGCTCTCCAGCCGCAGCTGCTGATTATCGGACTGACGATTGGGCTGGGCGATCTGCTGCGCCAGCCAGCGCACCAGCGCATGCTCGCTGTCGAGCTGCGCCGCCGCCTCTTGCAACAGTTCCCCCAGATGCAGCACGTCGGTCAAGCGACGCTCGCCGCCGGCGCTGGCCAACAGGTTCTCCGCCAGCTGGCGCGCTTTCATCACCTCGCTCAGCATCGGCAACACGCCGCGGCGCAGCCAGAGCGTGCGGTAATTGTCGAACTCGTTAACCAGCGCGTCCCAGGCGCGCTCATCGCGGCTCAGGCCGTCCAGCGTCGGCGCGTCCAACCCCATCAGCCCGGTGGCCATGGCGCTGCGCAGCGTGCGCTCCTGCTCCGGCGCCAACACCGCCTGCAGTAACCACAGCATGTCTTTGGCCTCCGGGGTGTCAAACACGCTGTCGCGGTTGGACAGGTAGACCGACGGAATAGACAGCGCGCTCAGCGCATCGCGCACCAACGCCGCCTCATTGCGGCTGCGCACCAGCACCGTGATATCGGAGGCTTGTACCGGCCGTGACTCCTTGCCGCTCTGCAGCCGCGCCTGGCCCTGCTGCCCGGCGCTGAGCCAGTCGCGAATTTGCGTGGCGCACAGGCGCGCCATCAGCTGTTGGTAATCACTTACACCTGCGCCTTCTCCCTGCTGCAGCCAGAACTGCATCGCTGGCTGCGGCTTGCCGTGCAATTCAAACGCCAGCCCTTGGTTCTTTTCCGCCGCGTTAACTTCAATAAAGGGGATTTGGCCGAACAGGAAAGGCTTTTCTACCTGAGAAAACAGGTGATTGACGCTGGCGACCATCGACGGCGACGAGCGCCAGTTGGTCTCCAGCGTATAGTGGGCGCTCACCTCTGAACGCGCGCGCATGTAGGTAAAGATGTCGGCGCCGCGAAAGGCGTAAATCGCCTGCTTGGGATCGCCGATCAACAGCAGGCCGCAATCAGGCCGGCCGACGTAAAGTTTTTGGAAAATACGGTATTGCTGCGGATCGGTATCCTGGAATTCATCGATCATCGCCACCGGGTATCGCTGGCGGATCGCCTGCGCCAGCTGTTCGCCGCCGCCGCTTTGCAGGGCGCCGTCCAGCCGGCTGAGCAGGTCATCAAATCCCAGTTCGGCGCGCTGGCGCTTTTCCTGCTGAATGGAGGTGCGGATCTCGCTGAGCGCGCGCGCCATGATCAGGTCGCGCAGCGTCAAGGGTTCAGCGAACAACTCATCTATCGCCGTGAACAGCGTATGCCGCGGCGGCTCACCTTTCTTGGTCTTCTCCAGCAGCACCGACTGGCGAAATTTATCCAGTTCCTTCGGCAACTGGTAGTCCTGAGTCTCCTGCCCGCTCCATTCGCCGACCTTGTTCAGCCAGTTCGGCAGGTGTTTACTGCTGTAGCTGCGCTTATCGACGCCGGACTGAGCGATCAACGCTTCCAGATCGCCCGCCTCCGCCCGCCATTGCGCCTTGATGGCGTCGATGCGCGCGACGATCTGCTCGTGGCGCATCAGGACGGTTTCTTCATCCTTCGGCGGCCGACGCAGCGCCGGCGCTTCACCGTGCAGATAACCGGAGAGATCGGCCAGCAACGCTTCCGGGCCGCTCCACTCCTGGCTGACCGCACGCGCCACGCCCAGCGGCAACGGATAGCAGTGGCGACGCCAGAAATCGGCGCAGGCCTGCCGCCGCAGCGGCAGCTCGTCCTGCACCAGCGTTTGTTCAAACAGCATGCCGGACTCGAAGGCGTTGTGCGTCAGCATTCGTTGGCAAAAGCCGTGAATGGTGTAGATCGCCGCTTCGTCCATCTGCCGCTCCGCCGCCAGCAGCTGCGAGGCGGCGTCGGTCAAATCGTCAATTTCTTCCATCAGCGCGATAAACAGCGGATTTTTGCATTCCGCGTATTTACCGCGCACGCAGGCGATGCGCAGCCCGTGGATATTGTCGCGGATACGCCCGCGCAGCTCCTCGGTGGCGGCCTCGGTAAAGGTCACCACCAGGATTTCTTCGACCGTCAGCGGGCGGGGAAACGCTGCTTCACCGCCCAACCCCAGCAGCAAACGCAGGTACAGCGCGCCGATGGTAAAAGTTTTGCCGGTGCCCGCCGACGCTTCTATCAGGCGTTCGCCGAACAGCGGCAGCGACAGAGGCTCCAACCTCTGCGGGGCAATTTCCGTCATGGCGTCGCCACTTTACGCGGCAAAATCTGCTGCAATGCCGACGCGTTCGGATAGGTGACCCAGTCCTTAGGCGCCGCGTAATCCGCCTTGTCTTGCCCGCTGCCGCTGACCTGCGACAGCACCGCCAGCCCCTGTGGCTGGATCACCGCCTGGTGGAAATAATCCGCCAGTTTGGCCGGCGTCAGCTGTTGCACCTGCGCGATCAGCTTCTGACGGGTATCGAAGGCGAAGTTGCCGCGATCGAAATCGTTGGCGAACCGGCTGGCCTCCTCGCTCAGGGTTTGCGGCCGCTGTTTCAGCTCATTGATCAGCGCCTGTTTGTACTGTTCAAAGTCCGCCTCGCTCATGTCGCGCAGGCGTTTCTCGGTTTTCGGGTAGAAATCCTGATAGCGCTGGTACAGGTAGGCCGGCTGTTTGCTGTTGCTCTGCAACAGGAAGCCCACGCCCCACTGGCGCCCTACCGACATCGGGAAGGCGAAGACCGCGTACCCCAATTGCTCCTGCGTGCGCAGCTGGCTGTAAAACCACGGCTGAATAATCTGCCCCAGCAGCGAACTGTAGGCCATGCCGGTCACTTCGTCGTAGCCGGTCGGCACATAAACCGCCGCCAGCGCCGAGTCAGTACTGCTGCCCACCTGTTGCAGGTTGGCCAGATGATTCTTGTCCACCACCACGTCTTCGCCGTGCCACCATTCGCTACCGGTACAGCCCAGACGATGTTTTAACGTCGACGCCAACGTGTCGACCTGCTGCTTGCTCATGTTGCCCACTACCAGCAGCTCCGGCGTGGCCTCGGCCAGCAGGCTGTCGCGATAGGCCAGCACGTCTTTCAGCGTTAACGTCTTCAGCACCTCGCGGCGCTCGCTGCGTTCGGAATACGGCACGCGGGAAACCATCTGCACCGGCTGAATGGCCAGCTCAAACGCCTTGCCCTTCTCGGCGGCGTCCAACTGCTCCAGATACCAGGATTTGGCTTGCGCCAACTGATCTTCCGTCGGCGTGAAGCTGGAATAACCCTCGATCAGCGCCGTCAGCAACTGCGGCAAACGCTGGGTGAAGCCGTTGGCGTTAAACATCAGACCGTTGTTCGGCGAGGTCGAGAAGCTCAACCCGCCGACCGACGCCTGATAGCTCAACTGATCCAGCGCGAGGCCGGCCAGATAATCCGTCAGCGAGAACAGCACCTGATTGCGCGCGGAATCCATGGTTTTGGCGTTGCGGAAAGCGACGGTGACGTCGGCCTTCGGTTCGTCGGCGAAGTAACGACTCGGCATGTACAGCACGCGCAGGCCGGGTTTATCCACCACCCTTTCCGGTTTTTTGAACTCGTGCGATGGCTTGGTCAGGGTAAAGTCATCCGGGATGTACGGGTTGAGCGCCGGCAGCGACAGGGAAATGCCGCTCTCCAACTGCTGCCACTGCGTAAAGCGCTGCGGCGTGATTTTGTCGACCTGGTAAGGTGCGTTGACGAAATAGGCCGCCTTATTGTGCGGTTCATCCGGGCTGACGAACCAGATGCGCGCGTTTTGCGGCGTCATGGCGTCCAGGCGTTCGGCGATCGCCTTAGGATCATAACGGTCGGCCAGATAAGGCGCGTCCAGCGCATGCTCAACCGGAACGCGCAGCATGGTGTCCACCAGCCATTCGATATAGTCCATGTCGCGCGTGATCGACGGATAACGGAAGTCCAGGTTCAGAACATGCGAGATTTCATCGAAGTAGCTCTGCTTGATGCCTTCGCTGCGCAGCATTTTCAGGTAGTTGAAAATGGCGGCGACGACTTGGTCGCGCTGGGCCAGGCCTTTGTCGGTCAGCGAGACGCTGATAGCGAAGACGCCGCCGTTGCGATCCACCATCGGATCGGCGCCGGCATTGATGGCGTCCGCCAGCCCCTGCTTCTGCAACCAGTCAGACAAGGTGTTCTTGCTGCGGTTGCCGATCAGGTAGCTGATGTAGGTATCGGTTTTGCTGCGAAACGCGGCGCTGTTGTTATCGATGCGGAACTCGACCTTCAGCTGCTTGCGCGGCTGCGCCGGCACATAGTGAATGATGATGCCCTGCTGTTCCGGCGTCACGGCCGGCACGGTGATCGGCGGCACGCTGGCGTCATGATTCGGCACGCGGCCAAAGGTTTTCGCCGCAATGTCAGCCAGCTGCGGCAGCGGCTGATTGCCGTACAAAACGCCCATCATCAGATTGGCGGAATAGTAGCGCTTATAGAAGCCGGTCAGTTCATCGTGCAACTTGCTGTCCGGCTTGTCTTTCAACGTATCGAGATTGCCGCCGGAGAAGCGCGCGCTCGGGTGCGCCGGGTTAAGGGTTTCCGCGCCGACCTGCGCCATGCGCATGCCGTCGCGCGAACGCGCCATCGTCAACTCGGCGTTCACCGCATTGCGCTCGCGATCGGCATTGCCCGGATCCAGCAGCGGCTCGGCAATAGCGTCGGCCATGCGGTCGACCGCCGGCTCCAGCGCGTCATTTTCCACTTCCAAATAGAAGGCGGTGCGATAAGAGGCCGTGCTGGCGTTGTGGCTGCCGCCGTGCTTTTTCAGGAATTCGGACAGGTTTTCCGGCTCTGGATAGCGTTTGGAGCCCATCAGCACCATATGTTCCAGATAGTGCGCCAATCCCAGTTGGCTGTTCGGATCTTCGAGCGATCCAACCGGCAATGCCAGCGCCGCCAGCGATTTCGGCGCCTGGGCATCAGACACCAGCAACACCGTCATGCCATTAGCCAACTTGATCGCTTCATACTGACGCGGATCGTGTTCGCTCTTGTTGATCTTCTCCGTCAGCGGTTGCCATCCTTGCGCGGCCCAACTCAACGGTGCCCAACACATAGCCAATAGTACCAGCCCGGTGATACGGACCAACTGTCTGCGCATATCCAAAATAAACCCCTATTCTGACGTCGCTACGCCCACTCCCTGACGTTGGCGACGTGCATCAAAACCACATAACCAAATCTGTACTCGCCGGGATCTTCGCCAATGTGGCGGCCCGAAACACGGCGGGTATATGCCTGTACGTTATGTAAGACCGGGAATCACCCCAATGGTTGAATATAACCTTCGTTATTTTTACCACCTCCCGCCGTACAGCACCACCGGGGGATTGTTACCCCAGGTTATGTCGCGCCACCGGCAGCAGATAACGCTCTGTTTCGGCCAGTATTTGCGCTAAGTATTCATTATCCAATTGGCGGAATACTCGCTGCACGTAGGGATCTTCCCCTTCTCCGGGAATGCGCTGATCGCCCTGCCAAGCCTGCAGCAATTTGGCGCGTGCCTTAATTTGCGCTTCTTCCTCCCAGTCGATTTGCTGCGTTTCCGGCTGATAGCACTGACTCAGCCACGCCCAGCCGCTCTTGTTCAGCAACAGCAGCGGCTGACACAAACCGCGCTGATAGCCCGCCAGCAGTTCCGCCAGCTGCGCCTGCGCCTCTTCAGGCGCCAGCGCGGCAAAGCGCCAGGCGGAGTTCTTGCGACCGTAGATGCGGCTCTCGCCGGTGCCGCCGGCGCAGCAGTACACCAGGTGCTCCAGCCACAGCAATATGCCGTCCACCGCCGACAACGTGGCGGGCCGCCAGCGCAACAGGCCGTCATCCTGCACCTGATGCAGCCAGCCGCTGAGACGTACGCCGGCGATATCGATATCCAGCTCCAGGCTATGGCTCTCTGCGCGTTCCGCACGCACCTGCTCGGCCAGTTCGCTCATCTCTTCCTGCTGCTTTTGCCAATAGATCTCGCCGAAGGCGCCATAGGGCAAGCCGCCGGCGGCACGCACCCGTTGGAACAACCGTTCGGGATCGTCGCCGTCGATCAGGGTATTCAGCAGTTGGCTGTTGAACTGGTAACGGCTGAGGTTATCCAGCGTGAAGGGCTCTTCGTCCGGCAGCTCAGTCTCTTCCAGGATAAAACTGACGCCTAGCCGCAGCTGGAAGAAGGCGCGGATAGGATGGCGGTAAAACCGCAGCAGCTCATCCAACGATATTTGCTGCAGCGCTTCGGCGGGCAGCGGTTGGTTGAAGGCCGGGTGCGCCGCACCGCGACCATCGGCGGCAGGCAGCCACTCGGCGGCATAACTTTGCTCCTCCGAGCCCGGCAAGAAATTCTCGGCGGCGAACGGCATGCGCGCGTGCCACTTAAGCAAATGCTCACCAACCCGCCGAGCACTGTCGTCTGCGCTGAGTTCTTCATCTCCCGGCAGGCAATAGCTTTGTTCCAGGTACTCCAGCAGCTCGGTGACCAGCACCGAAGGGTAGCGCGGGCTGTTGTCCTGAATGGAACGGCCGATGAAACTGATATACAGCCGCTGTTGCGCGGACAAAATCGCTTCCAGGAACAGATAGCGGTCGTCATCGCGCCGGCTGCGATCGCCGCGTTTGACCTGCTGCGCCATCAGATCGAAACCCAGCGGCGGCAGCGTGCGCGGATACACGCCGTCGTTCATGCCCAGCAGGCACACCACCTTGAACGGAATGGAGCGCATCGGCATCAGCGTGCAGAAGTTGATTTGCCCGGCAAGGAAGCGCTGGCTGATGCGCTCCTGATCGAGGCGCGCCGCCAGATCGTCGCGCAGAATGGTCAACGGCACCTCATCGGGATAGCGCGCCGCTAGGCCAAAATTGATGGCCTGCTGCCACTGCTGCTCGATCAATGCCAGCACCACTTCGGTGTCGCTCTCCGCTTCGAAGAAGGCATCCAGCAGTTGCCGGCACAGCGGTAGCCACGCCTCGAGCGGGCGCGCTTCGCTCAAAATTTGCCGCCAGTGGCTGAGCTGCGCCAGCAGGTCTGCCAACTGCCCCGCCAGTTCGGCGACCAACCCGCTCGATTCGTCGTAAGGTAAAATGCCCTGCCAATCGCCGGCATTGCTGTCCATCGCGTAGCCGAGCAGCATGCGCGTAATACCGAAGCGCCAGGTATGCTGACCGGTGGCGGGCAGATCCAGTTCGCGCACGTTATCGTCGTCCAGGCCCCAGCGCACGCCGGATTCACCGACCCAGTGGCGCAACAGACGCAGCCCCTCTTCGCCAATGGCGAAACGGGCGGCCAGGGCAGGCACCTCCAGCAGCGCCAGCACCTGTTCCGAGGTAAAGCGGCTTTGCGGCAGATCGAGCAGTGAAATGAACGCCTGCAGCGCCGGATGCGCCTGCCGCGCTTTGCGGTCAGAAATGGCGAACGGCAGGTAGCGCTCGGCGGGGGCATTGCCGAACACCGCCTGAATATAAGGCGTGTAGCTGTCGATATCCGCCACCATCACGATGATATCGCGCGGCGTCAACGCGGGATCCTGCGCCAGCATGGTCAGCAGTTGATCGTGCAGCACCTCCACTTCCCGCTGCGGGCTGTGGCAGGCGTGCAGGCTGAGGGAGCGGTCGTTCTCATCAAGCGGGCGTTTGCTGAAGCTGCTTTCCAGCGTTTCCGCGGTAATACCGATCACCGCATGATCTTCCAACTCCAGCATGTCGCGCTGAACGGCGTGCAGCATGGTATCCGCCGGGATATCGACAAAGGCGTCGACCTCTTGCGCCCCTTCCATCTGCGACAGCAAATAGAGGTGATCGCGCCCCAGCTTGCCCCAAGAGGCCAACAGCGGGTTGCTGAGTTGCTGCTGCCCTTCGGCGTCAAACAGGCGCGCCGCGTCGGCCGGCTCGCGAAACAGCCCTTGCTCGCGAGCCTGGTGGTAATGACGACGCTTGCGGCTCTGCAAGCGGGCCAGGAAAGCATAATCCTGAATGTCGCCCCAATAGTAGCGACAAGGGTTGGTGAACATCAGGTGGATGTCGATATGCCGCCCCAGCGCCTGCAACGCTTCCAGATAGACCGGCGGCAACGCCGAGATGCCGCAGATAAACACCCGCGGCGGCAAACCGGGCGGGCACGCTGTTGCCTGCTCGAGCGCGTGGATAAAGCGGCTGTACAGATTGGCGCGGTGCCATTCCGGCTGCCCCAATTCGCGCGTGTACTCCACCAGCCGCGCCCAGAGCGGCGCCTGCCACTGCTGAGCCTCGGGCAGACCGTCGATGCGCTCGCCGCGCTGCCAGCTCTCCAGCCACTGCGGGCGATAAACCAAATACTGGTCGAACAGGTCGGCAACCCGGCCGGCCAATTGGTGGATTTTGCGCTTGTCGCCGTCATCGGTGAGATAGTGCTGCAGTGGCGCAAATGCCGGCTGAGTCAGCATCTCCGGCAACAACCACATCAGCTTCCAGGTCATGGCATCCTTGCTGAAGGCGCTCTCTTTCGGAATATCCGGCAACACCCGGGTGAACATGTCCCAAATGAAGGTCGCCGGCAGCGGAAACGCGACATTGGCTGCGATACCGAACTGTTCCGCCAGCTGCATCTGCAGCCATTGCGCCATGCCGGGGCTTTGCACCAGCACCACCTCCTGTTGAAAAGGATCGGTCAACGGATCTCTGGCTATCAGCGCGCTGGTCAGCGTTTTCAACAAATCCAGCTGATTGGAATGATAAACAGTGAACATGAAGACTCCTTTAAAACAAAAGACATACGGCTCAAAAACGGGCGCAATACCAGCGGCTCAGCGTTGCCCACTGCCGCTGCGGCGTTTGGATCCTGACCGTCAATCGGTGACAATCGCTCCCCGCATCGTCAAGTGCCGTCTCGCGCCGCCACCCTTCCGGCAGCGGTTCAGCCTCGAGCCGGCCGATGACGGCGAACGCCTCCAACTGCTGGTGCGCCAGCCCCCAGGCTTGCCGGTAGTGCCACTGGCGCTGGAACGACTGCAACAGCACCTGATGATACTGTAACAAGCCAAGCAGCGACACCGAGAACAGCAAGGCCGCCACCAACACTTCCGGCAGACTGAAGCCGTTGCGGGATATCCACGCTGCCCGAGCGTTAGCCTTCACAGTCGGCCAACCTTTTCTCGGGACAAAAATCCAGCCGACCGCCCGGCTGTGCTTGCAACTTGCCAGCAGCCTCCGCGCCGTTAAAGGTGCCCCATTGATACAGCCATACCGGTTCACCGCCGCGCATCTCACCAAGGCCGCGAACCGTCACCACTCCCGCTCTGGCTGACAGCCGAGCGCAAGCCGTCAGTTCCACGCGCTGCCTGCATAGCCAGGCCGCTGCACTCAGCTCGGCGCGCGGCCAACGCTGGCTCATGCCCCAACTCAGCGCCGAAGCGGCCTGATTGTAAGCCTGAAGGTAACGCTGCTGATCGGCGGCCAGTAACAGCGCGTTATCCAATTGCCGCTGTTGAGCATTGAGCAACATCAGCCCCAGCGCCAGCAGCAACATCACCGCCGCCAGGGTGCTACCACCTCGCTGGGTTCGCCGCTTCATGGCAGCGCCGCCATTTCGACGCTCCCGCTCAGGCTGCGCCTGATACGCGTATCGCTGGCGGAGCGCCCCGTCAGCGTCAGGCGAGCCAATGCCGCGCCGTGATCGCCCCGCTCTATCGCCACATGAAACCGCTCAATGCGCACTTCGTCATGATCGAGCAGCCGCTCCCAGCCACCGCCCTCGCATTGGCTCACGCCGCGCTGCCCTTCCAAGCCGCCATTACGTAGTCGATAACCGAAATAGCCTGCATCCTCACCCGAAGTGAGCCATTGCCCGCTGCGAGCAATGTCGTAGGCAACGATAACGCAGCTGCCAGCCGTTTCCCCCGATGCCTGGCCTATCAGCAGCGGCCGGCCAGCGCATTGCCCGGCGCAAAAACCGGCGCGGCGCAGATCTTTCTCAATGCCGAACGCCAACTGTCGCAGCGTTGACTCCAGCCGAAAGTGCTGACCGACGGCCACGTTCTGCTGGCGTAACAGCGGGTAAGTTTTCGCCGCGCCGAGCGCGATCACGCTGCCGAACACCAGCGCCAACATCACCTCCGGCAAGGTAAAACCGCGTTCGACAGTCAGCATGGCGCGATCCCCCTTATCCGGAGCCCTTCGCTGCACAAACGCAGCCGCCCACGGGCGGACAGCACCAGCCGCAGGCTGCCTGCGTCGTTGCTGAGAAGGATGTGCCCCGCCTGCGCAGTATTGCGCAAACCATAAAACCCAATCTCTTTGCCGGAGTAGCCACTCAGCACAACGTCGCGATAAGGCGGCAAGAAAACGGAACCTTCGGCGGAAATGCAATCCGTCGGTGGCACACCGCCGCCCAGGCACCAGGGCGTGCCATTCTTGAACCACAGCAGCGCCGTGCGGTTACGCCAGTTGGCGTCCGCCTGTAATCGCAGCAAAAACGCCAGCAGTTGTTGGGCCGTGTGTTCCAGCCGCAGCGCTTGCTGATGATAGCGCCATTGCCCGACGCCCCAGCCGGTGAGCATGGCGGCGATCAGGATCGCCGCCATTAGCTCAATCAGCGTCATGCCCCGTTGGCGATCATCGATGTTCGAGAGAGTATTGTCGTTCATGCCGCCAGTGTAAGGGCCGTAACAACGCGGTAAAGCCGCATGCGCAAGCGCTGCGGCAAGCTGCGCAATGTTTTCTCTACGATGGCAGACGGCGACAAAAAAATGCGGTGCGGTACGCAATGCGGATAAAAAAAGGGGCGCAATCGCTGCGCCCCTGGTGTGATGCGGTTAAGGTCAGATCGCAACCGGCGCCTTGATGGCCGGGTGCGGATCGTAACCTTCGATCTCGAAGTCTTCGAAACGGTAATCGAACAGTGAAGCCGGTTTGCGTTTGATCACCAGTTTCGGCAACGGACGCGGTTCACGCGTCAGCTGCAGCTGAGTCTGTTCCATGTGGTTGCTGTACAGGTGGGTATCGCCGCCGGTCCAGACGAAGTCGCCCACTTCCAGATCGCACTGCTGCGCCATCATGTGCACCAACAGCGCGTAGCTGGCGATGTTGAACGGCAGGCCGAGGAAAACGTCGCAGGAACGCTGGTACAGCTGGCAAGAGAGCTTGCCGTCCGCCACGTAGAACTGGAAGAACGCGTGGCACGGCGCCAACGCCATCTGATCCAGCTCGCCGACGTTCCAGGCGGAAACAATGATGCGACGCGAATCCGGATCTTGCTTCAGCTGTTGGAGCACGTTGCTCAGCTGATCGATCTGACGGCCGTCCGCTGCGCCCCAGGCGCGCCACTGTTTGCCGTACACCGGGCCGAGATCGCCGTTTTCATCGGCCCACTCGTCCCAAATGGTGACCTTGTTGTCACGCAGGTAGGCGATGTTGGTATCGCCGTTCAGGAACCATAACAGCTCATGAATGATCGAACGCAGATGACATTTCTTGGTGGTCACCAACGGGAAACCTTCCTGCAAGTTGAAACGCATCTGGTGGCCGAAAATCGACAATGTGCCAGTGCCGGTACGGTCGGCTTTAGGGGTGCCCTCGGCGAGCACCTTATTCATCAAATCCAGATACTGTTTCATTTGTTCCTCACGACAGTTGTTGCTGTGGGCGACGACGGTACGCCCAAATCATCATAATAATACCGGCCACCACCATCGGGATGGACAGGATCTGCCCCATGCTGATCACGCCGTCGAACAGGCCGAGCTGGGCATCCGGCTGGCGGAACGCTTCAACGATGATGCGGAATGCGCCATACCCGATCAGGAACAGGCCTGATACGGCGCCCATCGGCCGCGGCTTGCGAATAAACAGGTTCAGAATGATAAACAGCACCACGCCTTCCAGCAGCAGTTCATACAGCTGCGACGGGTGGCGCGGCAGTACGCCGTACTGATTCAGCAACGGCAACAAAGAGGGATCGGCGGCGGCGAGGGCCACGTCTTCGCTGCGCGAACTTGGGAACAACATCGCCCAAGGGGTATCGGTGGTCACGCGGCCCCACAGTTCGCCGTTGATAAAGTTGCCGAGGCGGCCGGCGCCCAGGCCGAATGGGATCAATGGCGCGATAAAATCGGAAACCTGGAAGAAGGTGCGTTTGGTGCGGCGAGCGAACCAGAACATCACCAGAATCACCCCCATCAAGCCGCCGTGGAACGACATGCCGCCATCCCAGACCTTGAACAGATAGAGCGGGTTATCCAGGAACAGCGGCAGGTTGTAGAACAGCACATAGCCGACGCGGCCGCCGACGAATACGCCCAGGAAGCCGGCGTAGAGCAGGTTTTCCACTTCGTCTTTGGTCCAGCCGCTGCCCGGCTTGTTGGCGCGACGCACCGCCAGCCACATGGCAAAAACGAAGCCGACCAGGTACATCAGGCCGTACCAATGCAGAGAAACCGGGCCAATGGAGAAAATGACCGGATCAAATTTAGGAAACGCCAGATAGCTATTGCTCATCTATCACCACAACATGTCTGTTATTTTTCCCCATGCGGGGGCGGCAGGTGCCAAGCGGCGACGGAGATTATCCCGCGCCTTGCAAACGGCGGCATTGGCCGCTGCGGTCTGCAAGGCGACGAGCATGCGCCGCGCTGAGGTTGCGCATCATAACATAGGCTTAGCGCGGTCCGGTCCGGCAGGGCGGGAAAAGTTCTGTAAAAAAATCACACCACGCGGCGGTTATCGGCCCCCGCGGATCAGCCCACCCATGCCGCGCCGCTCCATAAACGCCGCCACCAGATGGCGCACTTCGGTGGTCATCTGGGTATTCAACACCCGGTGAGCCAGCATTTCGGCGTCGGCCAGGTCAATATGTCGCAGCAGGTATTTGATGCGCGCCACGCTGCGGCCATTCATGCTCAGATTGCGATAGCCCATGCCCACCAGCAACAGCGCGCCCATGGGATCGCCGGCCAACTCACCGCAGAGGCTAAGCTGCAGCCCGGCCGCTTTCCCCTGCTCGGCGATCAAGTTCAGCACCTGCAACATCGCGGGATGCAAACTGTCATACAGCGCGGCGACCCGCGTGTTGTTGCGATCCACCGCCAGCAGGTACTGGGTCAAGTCGTTGGTGCCGACCGAGATGAAATCAACGCGCCCGGCCAAATGCGGGATCAGGAAAATCATCGATGGCACTTCCAGCATCACGCCGATTTTCGGTTTCGGGATCGCGTAGCCGAGCACCTCTTCCACCTCGCGCCCGGCTCGGTCAATCAGGCGTTTAGCTTCGTCGACCTCTTCAAGGCTGGTGATCATCGGCAGCAAAATACCCAGGTTGCCGGTGCCGGCATTGGCGCGCAGCATGGCGCGTACCTGAATCAAAAAGATCTCCGGCTGATCCAGAGTGATGCGGATGCCGCGCCACCCCAGGCAAGGGTTCTCTTCGCTGATCGGCATATAGGGCAGTTGCTTGTCGGCGCCGATATCCAGGGTGCGCAGCGTAACCGGCTTGCTCGGATAAAGCTGCAGCATGCCTTGATACTGCGCGACCTGTTCTTCTTCGGAGGGGAAACCGCTTTGCAACATGAACGGGATTTCGGTGCGGTACAACCCCACGCCATCCACTCGGCCGCCCAACAGTTGTTCATGTTCCGGGCTGAGGCCGGCATTCAGCATCACCTGGATACGCTCGCCGCTTTTCAACTGCGCCGGTTGCTCGACGTCGTCTTCCGCCAGCTTGCTCAACTCCAGCTCTTCGCTGATCAGCCGTTGATATTCCTGCACCAGCACCGGTTCAGGATCGACCAACAGTTCACCGCGATACCCATCAACGATCAGCAACCGCTGGCTGAGCAGAGAAGGCTGGATGTCGGCGCCCATCACCGTCGGCACCCCCATCGCCCGCACCAAAATCGCCGCATGCGAGTTGGCGGCACCGTCGCGCACCACCACGCCGACCAGGCGATCCTGCGGCACTTCGGCCAGCAATGTCGCGGTCAGCTCATCCGCCACCAGCACAAAACGCGCCGGCCACTGGGTGGCGCCCTGGGTGGTGTCATCGAGGTGGAACAGCAGGCGCTGGCCCAGCGCGCGCAGATCGCTGCCGCGCTCGCGCATGTAGGTGTCCTGCAGTTTGGCGAACTGTTCGGCAAAGGCTTCTATCACCTGTTTCACCGCCCACTCCGCCACCGAGCCGTTGTCGATTTCGGCGAACAGTTCGCGCTTGAGGCGGGCGTCGTTTAACAGGTGAGAATAAAGATCGAAGATCGCCGCGCTCTCTTTTTGCGAGCTGGCGGCAAAACGCTTGCTGAAGCGGCGAAACTCCGCGCCGGCCTCTTCCAGCGCCAGCGTCAGGCGCTCGCGCTCGCTGGCGGTGTCCAGCGTCGACGCGCGGTAAACCTGATCGAGCGAAGGCTGGCTACTGTCCTGCCACCCTTCAGCCACCGCCACGCCAGGCGAGGCCGCCAGTGCGCGCACGCGCGTTTGGCGATACTGGCCGAAAATGGCGTTGAGCTGCGACTGTGACAAGATCCCGGCCATCTGCGTGGCCAGAGTGACCATGAAAGACTCTTCGCTTTCATCGAACTGGCGCAGCTCGCGCTGCTGCACCACCAGCACCCCCAGCAGTTGGCGCCGATGAATGATCGGCACCCCGAGGAAGGATCGGAAACGATCCTCTTTCACCTGCGGAACGTATTTGAAACTGGGGTGGCTTTGGGCATCGGCCAGGTTGATAGGCTCGGCTCGGCGGCCGACCAACCCGACGACGCCCTCGTCAAACGCCAATGCGATAGTGCGCCCACGCGGCTTTTTCAGCCCGCGCGTGGCCATCAGGTAGTAGCAGCGGCGATCGTTGTCCGCCAGGTAGATGGAACACACTTCGGTGTCCATCGCCAGACAGGTTTCATTGACCAGCAGATCCAGCGCATCCGTCAGACTGGCCGCCGCGGCCACCTTCTCTACAATTTCTCGCAAGCGCGTGAGCATAGTCGGCTTAACTTAACCTCTCTTTCGGCGATAAGCGGGAGCCTGCCGCGGCGCCGCCTGCTCTTGCATCGGCATCACGGTCACGGCGAATTCTTTCATCACCCGGCGGTAGACGTCGCGTTTGAACGACACCACCTGGCGCACCGGATACCAGAAGCTCACCCAGCGCCAACCGTCGAACTCCGGCGTGCTGCTGCGCTGCATATTGATATCAGCGTCATTGCACAGTAGCTGCAACAAAAACCATTTTTGCTTTTGGCCGATACAAACCGGCTTTGTGTCCCAACGCACCAAACGTTTCGGCAATTTATAGCGCAACCAGTTGCGGGTCGAAGCCAGGATGCGCACATCCTTTTTACTCAGCCCCACTTCTTCGAACAGCTCACGGTACATCGCCTGCTCCGCAGTTTCGCCAGGGTTAATCCCACCTTGGGGAAACTGCCAGGAGTGCTGACCGTAACGGCGGGCCCATAAGACCTGCCCCTGACGATTACAGATTACGATACCAACATTCGGGCGGTAGCCATCATCATCGATCACCGGACTACCTCGATAAGCTTAAATTCGCATAGATGTCCTGATTGTTTCACACAAGCTACAGGCGGTAAACCACTGCTTTACGGCGCTGCGGGCCGGATAACATTGGGATAACTCACAGATATTGGCAAAGTTATAAACATACCCCAGCCTTTCAGACCGGTTTTATTCACTTTTTCTGTGGATAGGTGTGTGCAGAACTCGAGGGATAAGCCGGTAAAACTCTCGTCCTCTAAAATCCGCCCTCATACCTAAAAACAAATATTAAACTTAAAAACATATAGTTAACCAATATCTCGCAGTGATGCACAGGACAAAAATGTGATCTATGCACGGTAAGGATCTTACCCTGGCGAAAGATCCACCAACGCCGTTTTTATCCACAGATTATCCGGGCAAGTTACGCACAAAACGGACAAATTCGTAAAAACCCGCCTGAGTCAAGGCTGTAAATTGAACCAGTGATCGGTAAAAATTTGGGTTATCCCATAAATCTGTGGATAAATAGGTGTAAGATCCTGTTTATTGTCGGTGGCTTCAGGTGAACAAGCCCCGCGAGTGCATTGTCGCCCGCGTAAAGAAAGAAAAAAAGTCATGTAAAATCATGCTACTATTATTCTTTTCCCCAGGCGATAGCGGTTATCGCTCGCCGTGTATAATTGCAGTACGTTTTTCAACCAAATTCGACAGGCTTGATTTATGGCATTTTTATCCCCTTTGCCGCCCCCGCCGGAAAATGAACGGCAGCTGTTCGAGCGCGCTCAGGCGCTGGCCGGCTTCAGCTTTGGCGAACTGGCCGCCCGTGCGCAATTGCCGATCCCCAAGGATCTGAAACGCGATAAAGGCTGGGTGGGCATGCTGCTGGAGCTGTATCTCGGCGCCATGGCCGGCAGCAAACCGGAACAGGATTTTCCCGAGTTGGGCATTGAGCTGAAAACCATTCCTGTCGACGCCGCCGGCAAACCGCTGGAAACCACTTTCGTCTGCGTCGCCCCGCTCACCGGCAACAGCGGCGTCACCTGGGCCAGCAGCCACGTTCGCCACAAGCTGGCGCGCGTGTTGTGGATACCGGTAGAAGGCGAACGGCAAATCCCGCTGGCCCAGCGCCGCGTCGGTTCGCCGCTGCTGTGGAGCCCGAGCCTTGCAGAAGAAGAGAGGTTGCGCCGCGATTGGGAAGAACTGATGGATCTGATCGTGCTCGGTCACGTAGAACGCATCACCGCACGCCACGGCGAAGTGCTGCAACTGCGCCCCAAAGCGGCCAACAACAAGGCGCTCACCGAAGCCATCGGCGAACAGGGGCAACCTATCATGACGCTGCCGCGCGGTTTCTATCTGAAAAAGGGCTTTACCGGCGCGCTGCTGGCAAGACATTTCTCAATCTAAGCGATTTCGTTTAACTCTGGTTTAGCTAACCCTGTCAGCGCCGCGATAAACGCGTATAATTCACGCTTTGCATTTATTAAGGTGTGTCGGGCAATGTTCGAATGGATTATGGATCCCAATGCCTGGTTAGCGTTAGGTACGCTAACCATTCTTGAGATCGTACTGGGTATTGATAACATCATTTTTCTGTCGCTGGTGGTAGCCAAGCTGCCCAAAGCGCAACAGAACAAAGCTCGCCGGCTCGGGCTGGCCGCCGCCATGCTGATGCGCCTGGCGCTGCTGGCCTCCATCGCCTGGGTGATCCGCTTGACGCACCCGCTGTTCACCGTGCTGGATCATGCCATTTCCGCCCGCGATTTAATCCTGCTGCTGGGGGGATTGTTCCTGATCTGGAAAGCCAGCAAAGAGATCCACGAAACCATCGAAGGTTCGGAAGAAGAGCACCACACCAAGGTGCACAGCTTCTTCGGCGCGATCGTGCAAATCATGCTGTTGGATATCATCTTCAGTCTGGATTCGGTGATTACCGCCGTGGGCCTTTCCGACCATCTGTTCATCATGATGGCGGCGGTGGTGATCGCCGTCGGCGTGATGATGTTCGCCGCCCGGCCGATCGGCGAGTTCGTTAACCGCCATCCGTCGGTAAAAATGCTGGCGCTGGCGTTCCTGATCCTGGTGGGCTTCACGTTGATGCTGGAAAGCTTCCAGGTGCACGTGCCGAAAGGCTACATCTATTTCGCCATGTTCTTCTCCATGTCGGTAGAAGCGCTCAATCTGATGCGCAGCAAAAAAAATCACGCGCCGGAATAACGCGATATGGAAGCCGCCACCGGCGGCTTCCGCCGTTTCATTGCCCCCTCATTTCACTTTTTCTTATCAGATAAAGACTTATCTGAGACGCCCCCGGCCGAGAGTTTGCTAATCTTGAAAGAACATTGTTTTCTGCATAATCGAGGATCCGCAGGATGAAAAAGTGGGTAATGGCAGTGTCTGCGCTGGTTATGGCCGCCGGTTTGGCGGGATGTTCCAGCGACTACGTCATGGCGACTAAAGACGGCAACATGATCCTGACGCAAGGAAAACCGGAGATCGACACAGACACCGGACTCATCAGTTATAAAGACGAGAAAGGCAACCACCGCCAGATCAACGGCGATCAGGTTTCCCAGGTTATCGAACGCTAATTACCGCTCGCCGGCTATCGCCCATTCAAGCGCGGTAGCCCTCATTCGTCTGCGCACTGAATCCGCTTCCCCCATCTTCACCGCTTGGTTATAGTCAGGAAAGGCGACATCGCCGCCCGACGGACTTTGCGCCGTCTTCTGAATTGGGCTCCTGTTTCACCGGGCCGCGCGGCCCGTCAGCGCTAACAAGAAAGGAAGGCCGTTAATGCAATACCACCGTATTCCCCACAGTTCTTTAGAAGTGAGCGTGCTGGGACTGGGCACCATGACCTTTGGCGAACAGAACAGCGAAGCCGACGCCCATGCGCAACTGGACTATGCATTGGCCGCAGGCGTGAACCTGATAGACACCGCCGAACTGTACCCGGTGCCGCCCCGCCCGGAAACCCAGGGCCTAACCGAGAGCTATATCGGCAGTTGGATCAAGGCGCGCGGCAATCGCGAAAAAATCGTCCTGGCCAGCAAAGTTTCGGGGCCGGTGCGCGGCACCGACAGCAGCATCCGCCCGCAGCAGGCGCTCGATCGCAAGAACATCCGCGCCGCGCTGGACGCCAGCCTCAAACGGCTGAACACCGATTATCTCGATCTTTATCAATTGCACTGGCCGCAGCGCGCCACCAACTGCTTTGGCAAACTCAACTATCAATACACCGACGACAAAGCTACGGTCACGCTGTTGGAAACGCTGGAGGCGCTGACCGAGCAGGTGCGCGCCGGCAAGATCCGCTATATCGGGGTTTCCAATGAAACGCCCTGGGGCGTGATGCGCTACCTGCAGCTGGCGGAGAAACATGAGCTGCCGCGCATCGTGTCTATTCAAAACCCGTACAGCCTGCTGAACCGCAGCTTTGAGATTGGCCTGGCCGAGATCAGCCAGCACGAAGGGGTGGAACTGCTGGCCTATTCCAGCCTGGCGTTCGGCACCCTGAGCGGTAAATACCTCAACGGCGCAAAACCAGCCGGCGCGCGCAATACGCTGTTCACCCGCTTCAACCGTTATTCAGGGCAGCAAACCCAGTTGGCGATCGCCGAATACGTGGCGCTGGCCAAAAAACACGGACTGGATCCTTCGCAGATGGCCTTGGCCTTCGTGCGTCAGCAGCCGTTCGTCGCCAGCACCCTGTTGGGCGCCACCTCGGTGGATCAGTTGAAAATCAACCTCGACAGCCTTGACGTGATTCTGGATGAGGACGTGCTGCAGGCGCTCGAAGAAATCCACACCCGGTTTACCATTCCGGCGCCTTAATTCCTCTGAGGGCGCAGCCAGGCTGCGCCCCGTTTCACCGCCGCTGAGACCACCACAATGCGCTAATCGCCAGCGCAAACACCACGCCAAACCCTACGCCGACGCCCACCACCGGCACCCCCAGCTTCACGACCAAAGAATACAGGCCCAGCATCAGCAACATGGCGGCGTTTTCACCCAGGTTTTGCACCGCGATCGCATTGCCAGCGCCGACCGAATGCTTGCCCCGCTCCTGCAGCAACGCATTGAGCGGCACCACGAAGAAGCCCCCCAGTATGCCGATGATCGCCAGCAAGACGTAGGCATTGAGCATGGTCGTTTGCAACGCAAACACCGCGACCGCGACGCCGATCAGGATCCCGGCCGGCATGCAGCGCTTCACCGTCTTCAGCGTGACGAAGCGCGCGGCGGCGCCGGCGCCGACCACGATGCCGACGGCCACCATGGCGTTCAGCAGCGTCGGCGTGGCGTTATCGGCAATGCCAAGCGCCACCGGCACCCACAGCACCAACAGAAAACGCAGCGTCACGCCGGCCCCCCAAAACAGGCTGGTGCCGATCAAAGAGAAACGCGTCTGCCCATCGCGCCATAATGTGACGCAGGCGGTAAGAAAGCTGTTCGTCATGGCCCGCGGCCGCCATGAAGCCCCTGGGCGCGCCGCCGCCAGACGTGGAATATACAGGTTGGCGACCACCGCCCCTGCGTAAACCAACGCGCAGGCCGCCAGCGCCGCTACCACGTGCCAGTCCGCCAGAATACCGCCGGCCACCGAACCGGTGAGAATGGCGGCGATGGTCGAGGCCTCCATCAGGCCGTTAGCCTTGACCAGCTTCTCGCCGCTGGTGATCTCGCCCAGAATGCCGTATTTGGCTGGAGAATACGCGGCGGCACCCACGCCGACCAGGCTGTAACCCCAAAACGGGTTCCCCCCAAAACAGATCATCAACGCCCCCGCCAGCTTCAGGGCGTTGGCGAACATCATCACCCGCCCTTTGGCGAAGCTGTCGGCCACCTGGCCGACAAACGGCGCCAGGATGATGTAGGTGGCGACAAAGGCCATCTGCAGGATCGGCTGGCTCCAGTCCGGATACAGCTGCTGCTTGATCAGCGCCAGCGTGGCGAACAGCAACGCATTGTCGCCGAACGCCGAGAGGAACTGCGCGCTAATCACCGCGATCATGCCGCGTGACAACAAAGGGGATTCGGTCGAAGGATTCATCAGGCACTCTCCGGCTGTTCGGCCATATGACGCAGGGTGACGAAATCAGGTTTGCCGCTGCCGAGCACCGGCAGCGTTTTCAACAGGCGAATATCGCGCGGCACCGCCAGCTCCGGGCTGCCCAGCTCGCGCGCCACCCGCAGCAATGCCTCGCGGGTAATGGCGGGATCGGTGGTGAACAGCACCAGCGCCTCGCCTTTGCTGCTGTCGCTTTTGACCGTGGCGGCATGCAGCTTTTCCGGCGACAGCCGTTGCGCCAGCAATTCGACGCTCTCCAGCGACACCATCTCGCCCGCCAGCTTGGCGAAGCGCTTCACGCGCCCGCGAATGGTGCAGTAACCCTGCTCATCCAGGCTGACGATATCGCCGGTATCATACCAACCCGGCTGCAGCACGCCGTTCGCATCTTCCGCCGCCGGCGGTTCCAGCTCGCCGGGACGTTCAACCCGCAGATAGCCTTTCATGATATTCGGCCCCTTCAGCTGCAGACGGCCGCCGTTATCGATGCCCGGCACCGCGATCAAGCGCGCCTCCATCTGCGGCATGATGCGGCCAACGGTGCCCACCTTGGTCGCCAGCGGCACGTTGATCGACACTACCGGCGCGCACTCGGTCACGCCATAGCCTTCCAGAATGCGGATGCCGTATTTATCCTGATAGATCTGTTTGGTGCTGTCCGCCAGTTTCTCCGCGCCGGCCACCACATAGCGCAGGCGGGCGAAATCATACGGATGCGCGAAGCGCGCATAGTTGTTGAGGAAGGTCGCCGTGCCGAACAGCACCGTGCAGTTACGGTCATACACCAACTCCGGCACCACGCGATAGTGCAGCGGGCTGGGGTAGAGGAAAATGCGGCTGCCGGTGATCAGCGGCGTAAGCAACCCCACCGTCAGGCCGAACGAGTGGAACAATGGCAGCGATGACATGAAACGGTCGCGCGGCGTGAAATCGGCGATGGTGCGAATTTGTTCTACGTTGGCCAGCAGGCTGGCATGCGAATGCACCACGCCCTTGGGGTGGCCTTCGGAGCCGGAAGTGAACAAGATCAGCGCCGCGTCCTCCGGGCGTTGCGGCAACGCCGCG
Organism: Serratia sp. JKS296; assembly: GCF_900215445.1. NCBI lineage: Bacteria > Pseudomonadati > Pseudomonadota > Gammaproteobacteria > Enterobacterales > Yersiniaceae > Serratia > Serratia sp. JKS296. The sequence continues at coordinate 931,745 of NZ_OCMX01000001.1, read as the reverse complement.
CGCTGCGGTTGCAGCAAGTGCCGCAGGATCCACAGCTTGTCCGCCAGCGTAACGGTGTCTTTCAGATCCTCCAGATACACCCAGTTGGCCTGCGTCACCTGCTCCGGCAGGTGGGTCAGTTTGCCCTTCTCCAGGAACTGGCGCGAGGTGACGATGGTCTTGATGCCGGCGGCGGTCATCGCGCTGTTCAGGCCGTTGGCGCCGGCGGTGTAGTTGAGCATCGCCGGAATGCGGTTGCGCAGCGAAGCGCCGAAGATCGCCGCCGCGGTGATGGTGGCGTTCGGCAACAGCAGCCCGACGTGTTCCCCTTCGGCGGTAAAGCGCTGCAGAATGCGGCTGACGCCCAGCGATTTCTTGATCAGCGTTTGGTAGCTGTCCTCTTTGAAAGCGATGTCTTCGATACACGGCTTGCGACGCCCATAGCGGCGCTGCGCCGCCAGCAAGGCATGGAACAGCGTCTGCGGTTCGCGCGTCTCCATGCGCGCCCGCATCATGATCTGCATCAGCCGATCGCCCGCCAGCGCCCGACGCTCGCGCGCACGCGGCGCCTCCGGCATCGGCAGCGTGGTCGGCGGCAAGATGCGGATGCTGATTTGCGGAAACCAGCGGATCTTGAACACCCCGGCCATGCGGCCGAACGGACTGAATTCGGGGCCGTCGATCCGCACCGGCACCACGGTGGCGCCCGATTTGGCGGCGATAAACGCCGCGCCGTCGTAGATTTTCATCAGCGCGCCGGTCACGGTGATGCGCCCTTCAGGGAACACGACGATCGGCCGCCCCTGTTCGACCATGCGCACCAGCTGCTTGATGGCCATCGGCTTGGTGGGATCGAGCGAGACGAAATCGATGTAGGGCCGAAGCCAGCGCATGAACCAGCTCTCGCCGATGCTGGCGTAAACCGCAAACACCGGTTTTATCGGCAGGAACAGCGCCAACAGCACGCCGTCGAGGAAAGAGACGTGGTTCGGCGTAATCAGCAGTTTTTGCCGTTCGAAGTGCTGGACGCCCCCTTCGACCCGAACCCGAAACAACAGGCGAAACAGCGCGCGCAGCAGTGAAAAGATCATGCCCTTCTCCCTTGGCCATGGAGGCGTAAATCGTTGTAGGGAAAAGAATACTATATGGCAGGCAAAAAAAAACCTACGCATCCGCGTAGGTTGGTGCAATTGAAAATGGCTTCAACATACAGAGTATGCTGATTTCTCACCAATCAATACCTCTGGGATCACCTACTCTAGAGAGATGGCGTGCAGGAAACTACCGCCGAATCGCAAGAGTTCTGCTCCAAATGCAACCAGCTGTAAATTTCCCGCGATCTGCTGTAATAACTCAATGAAACTTAAACCTTCCCGCAGCGACGAAAATAAATATAACAACGACGAGCCAGTGACCCAGACGTGAAATCTTCACTCATCGCGCGCTGACCTCGACCAGGCAGCTCATGGCGTTCGGCCCCTGCGTCAGCGGCGAGGTGCCAATATCCAGCGTCAGCACATTCGGGTTGCCCGCCTGCTCGAGCGGCCGGCGCTGTGCGTCGAAACCCGGCTCGAACCAGGCACCGGTCGCCATCAACACCACGCCGCGCGTCACACCATCGGTGAGCGATACCCCCGCCAGACAGCTGCCGCGCGCATTGCTGACCAGCACTTCGGCGCCGTCCGCCACCCCGCGCGGCGCCGCATCGTCCGGATGCATATACAGGGTTTCGCGCCCGGCGGTCTTGTTGCCCTGCGCCAGCGGCGCCGGATCCATCTGGCTATGCAGGCGATCGCTCGGTTGAATGGAGATCAGGTGCAGCGGCCAATTCTTGGCCTGCGGCGCGCCCAGCCACTCCACCGGCGGCCGCCACTGCGGATGCGGAGCGAAATCTTCGTAGCGATAGCCGGCGATCCGCTCGCTGAACAACTCGATCTTGCCGCTGGGCGTTTGCAGCGGGTTAACCTGGGGATCGGCGCGGAACGCGTCAAAAAATACAAACTCTTTGGCCGGCGCGGGCAGCTCGACATAGCCCCGTTGCCAGAACGCCTCAAACTCGGGCCAGGCGACGCCGGCGCGCTGCTGCGCAGCGCCGCATTGCCGGTAGATAGCTTCGATCCAGGCCCGCTCGTCGCGGTTTTCGGTAAAGCGCTCGCGATAGCCCAGGCGCTCCGCCAGATCGGCGAAGATATCGAAATCGTTTCGCGCCTGATGCTGCGGCGCAATCGCCTGATGCATCGCCAGCACGTAACGATCGCGCGACGAGCCGCCGATGTCGTTGCGCTCCAGCGAACTGGTGACCGGCAACACGATATCCGCCATTTTGGCTGCCGCGGTCCACCAGATATCTTGGACGATCACCGTATCCGGCTTCTGCCAGCCTTCCACCAGTCGGTTCAACTGCTGATGGTGATGGAACGGGTTGCCGCCGGCCCAGTGCACCAGATGGATATCCGGATAATGCCGCGTCTCGCCGCAAAATTGATAGGCTTCGCCAGGGTGCAGCAGCATGTCGCAGATGCGCGCCACCGGGATCGCCAGCCCGGCCGGGTTATCGCCTACCGGCATGGTCGGCGCGGGGGTATCCACGCGCGGGTTGCCGACGCCGTTCATTGAGCCGTGGCCGAACGAGAACCCGCCGCCCGGCAGCCCCACCTGGCCCAGCATCGCCGACAGCGCGATCATCATCCAGTACGGTTGCTCGCCACGATGCGCGCGCTGCACGGAGTAGGAACAGGTGATAAAACTGCGCACGCCGATCAGCTGCCGCGCCAGCAGCGCGATGCGCGCCGTCGGAATGCCGGTAATGTCGCTGGCCCAGGCCGGCGTTTTCGCCACGCCGTCGCTCACGCCGTTCAGGTAATCCGCCAACTGTTGATAACCCACGCAGTGGCTGTGCAGGAAGGCTTCATCCTGCGCGCCCAGCCGCTGGATTTCGTAAGCCAGCGCCAGCATCAGCGCCACGTCGGTATTCGGCCGGATCGGGATCCATTCCGCATTGACGAACTCGGGGCAGTCGTCGCGCATCGGGCTGATGTTGATCACCGGCGTGCCCTTGCGCGCCAGCTTTTGCAGCCAGGGCTTGAGCGCATGCTCCGCCGCGCCGCCGGAAGACACCTGGGCGTTTTTCAGCGCCAACCCGCCAAACGCCACAAACAGTTCGCAGTGCTCCACCACGCTTGGCCAACTGGTGACGCGCCCGGTCAACGGCGAGAAAGTGCCGATCACATACGGCAGGAAAAACTGCGCCGCGCCCCAGCTGTAGTTGCCCTGCTGATCGACGCCGCCGCCGCCGCTGAAGTAGAACCGCCGCACCAGCGAGCGGGCATGGTGCAGCCGCCCTGCCGACGACCAGCCATAAGAGCCGGTAAACAGCCCGGAGGCACCGTAGCGATCGCGCACCCGGCGATTCTCCTGCGCCACCAAATCGAGCGCTAACTCCCAATCCACCTCGACGAAATCTTCCCTGCCGCGCAGCGTACGGTCGCAGCCCTCGCGCTTTTTCAGCCACGAGCGGCGCACCGCCGGCTTGCGGATGCGTTTGTCGGAGTAGACCATCGGTACGATGGAATCGAGCAGCGGCGAAGGATCGGGATCGTCGACGAAGGGTTCACAACGGATAAGCCGGCCGTCTTCAACCACGGCGGTATAAGCGCCCCAATGGGCGAGCTGCGGATAGCGTTTAATGGACATGGCATTCTCGGCGCAAATCGGAATGCACAGACGTTACCTCAGCCCGCCGCCAGTGCCAACGTACAAATTGCGCTATCGTTCGGTCGTCGATGGTTATGCGTACAGACTCGAAGAGATTCTGCAACGGCCGCCACAAGTTGCGCACGAGACCGCTTGCAGCCCCGGTTTTTTTCCGCAAAACTGGGGGATGTAAGCGATTACCCAGGATGTGTTGACTGATATGGCTACGATAAAGGATGTTGCCAGGCTGGCGGGGGTTTCCGTGGCCACGGTATCCCGCGTGATAAACAATTCCCCCAAGGCCAGCGAAGGGTCGCGCACCGCGGTGCTGGCCGCCATGGAACAGCTGCAGTATCACCCTAACGCCAACGCACGAGCGCTGGCGCAGCAATCCACCGAGACGCTGGGCCTGATCGTCTCCGACGTTTCCGATCCCTTCTTCGGCGCGATGGTCAAGGCGGTCGAGCAGGTGGCCTACGCCACCCACAATTTTCTGCTGATTGGCAACGGTTACCACGACGCCGAAAAAGAGCGTCAGGCGATTGAACAGCTGGTGCGGCACCGCTGCGAAGCGCTGGTGGTGCACGCCAAAAGGCTGAGCGATCAGGAACTTTGCGGCTGGATGCAACAGATCCCGGGCATGGTGCTGATCAACCGCACGCTGCCGGGCTTCGAAATGCGCTGCGTGGCGCTCGACGATCGCTACGGCGCCTGGCTGGCGACCCGTCATCTGATCCAGCAAGGGCATCAGCGCATTGCCATCATCTGCTCCACCCACCAGATTTCCGACGCCACCGACCGGCTGCAGGGCTATCTCGACGCGCTGCGGGAACACGGCATCGCGGTGGATGAAAAGCTGATCGCCTATGGCGAACCGGACGAGATCGGCGGCGAACAGGCGATGACAGAATTGCTCGGCCGCGGCCGTTCGTTCTCCGCCATTACCTGCTACAACGATCCGATGGCCGCCGGCGCGCTGTCGGTGCTGAGCGATAACAGCGTCGACGTTCCGGGGGAGATTTCGCTGATCGGTTTCGACGACGTGTTGATTTCGCGCTATCTTCGGCCGCGCCTGACCACCATTCGCTACCCGATCGTGGCGATGGCGACCCAGGCGGCGGAGCTGGCGCTGGCGCTGGCCAACCGGCAACCGCTGCCGGAAATCACCAACATGTTCAGCCCAACGCTGGTACGCCGCCACTCGGTCGCCACCCTCAACAACGCGCACGAACAGCCGTAATCATGCCGCCGCATAACGCTGTGAAGCGGGCGCCAGGCGCCCGCCGGCTGATCAGATAAGTTCCAGCGCGATCAGTTCTTCGATGGTTTGGCGGCGGCGGATCAATCGCGGCTCGCCGTTTTCGAACAGCACTTCAGGCAACAGCGGACGGCTGTTGTAGTTGGAGGACATCGACGCGCCGTAGGCGCCGGTATCGTGAAACACCAGATAATCGCCGATCTGCACCGGCGGCAGCTCTCGGGTTTCCACGCCGCCGCCCGCCTGCTGGGTGAACACGTCGCCGGATTCGCACAGCGGCCCGGCGATCACCGTTTCGCGCAGCGCTTGCCCCGAGGTATCGCGCCCATCGGCCGGCAACAGCGAAATATGGTGGTAACTGCCGTACATCGCCGGGCGCATCAGATCGTTAAAACCGGCGTCCACCAGCACGAAGTGGCGGCTGCCCATGTCTTTCACCGCCCGCACCTCGGCCACCAAGACGCCCGCTTCCGCCATCAGGAAACGCCCGGGTTCAATCTCCAACTGCACCGGATGCCCCAGATGCGCGGCGATGCGTTCACGCGCCCGATTCCACAAACCGAAATAGTGTTCGGTATCGATCGCCTCTTCGCCGTACTGATACGGGATAGACAGGCCGCCGCCGGCGGAAATGGCGCTGATGTCATGACCGAGATCGATCACCTGCTGCACCATCGCATCGCAGACGCGCTCCAGATGCTGGTAATCGACGCCGGAACCGATGTGCATGTGCACGCCGATCAGTTGCAGGCCATAGCGGCGGATCTTCTCCACCGCCTGCGGCAGGTCGGCATACCAGATGCCGTGCTTGCTGTTCTCGCCGCCGGTGTTGGTTTTCTGGCTGTGGCCGTGGCCAAATCCCGGGTTAACGCGCAGCCACACCGGATGCCCTGCGGAAACCTGGCCGAGCTGATCCAGCATGTCGATGGAACCGGCGTTAACCGGGATCTTCAATTCGCTGACGCGCGCCAGCGTGGCGTGATCCAACACGTCCGCGGTAAACACGATCTCGCTCGGTTCGCCGCCCGGCTGAAAACCGGCCTGCAGCGCCCGTTCGATCTCGCCCAGCGACACCGAATCCACCTTCACGCCCTGCTCGCGCATCAAGCGCAAAATATGAATGTTCGAACAGGCCTTCTGCGCGAAACGAATGGTGTCGAAGTGGCGCAGCTGAGCGATGCGCTGGCTGATGATGTCCGCATCATAAGCCCAGACCGGGCAGCCGAAACGCTGCGGCAAAGCCAGCAGGTTAGCGGCGTTCAACGCGGTGGAGGTGTCGTGCAACGGGCGTGGCATGGCGATATTCCCAATTCGAAAATGACGGCAGATAAAGCCATAGTGCCGCACGCTGAATCGAGTGAAAAATATCTATTTAGCCGTAGTCTATTCATTTATGATATGGCTTTCTCTACAGTCGAGCGGCCTCGCCATGCACAGTATCTCTTTGCGGCAGATCGAAATCTTTCGGGCGGTGATGACCACCGGCAACCTGACCGAGGCGGCGGCCCTGCTGCAAACCTCGCAACCGACCGTCAGCCGCGAGCTGGCGCGCTTTGAAAAGCTGATTCGGCTGCAGTTGTTCGACCGGGTGCGCGGGCGCTTGTCCCCCACGGTGCAGGGCCTACGGCTGTTCGAAGAGGTGCAACGCTCCTATTACGGCCTCGATCGCATCGTCAACGCCGCCGCCGGCATCCGCCAGTTTCAGCAGGCGCAGCTGTCGATCGTGTGCCTGCCGGTATTTTCCCAATCGCTGCTGCCGGCGGTGTGCCAGCCCTTTATCGAACGTTATCCGGAAGTCAGCTTCAGCGTGATCCCGCAAGAGTCGCCGCTGCTGGAAGAGTGGCTGTCTGCCCAGCGCCACGATCTCGGGCTGACGGAAACCACCCTCACGCCGGCGGGCACCGAACGGGTGACGCTGATGACGTTGAACGAAGTGTGCGTGCTGCCGACGGGCCACCCGCTGCTGGTAAAAGACCAGCTGACGCCGCAGGACTTCGCCGGGCAGAACTTCATCAGCCTGTCGAGCACCGACAGCTATCGTCACTTGCTGGATGCGCTGTTCGCCGAGCGAGGCGTCGAGCGCCGCATGGTGATGGAAACGCACAGTGCGGCGTCAGTGTGCGCCATGGTGAGAGCCGGCGTGGGGGTGTCGATCGTTAACCCGCTGACGGCGCTCGACTATGCCGGCAGCGGCGTGCACGTGCGGCCGTTCAGCATCGACGTGCCGTTCACCGTCAGCCTGATCCGGCCGCTGCACCGCCCTTCATCGGCGCTGGTCACGGCCTTTATCGACCATTTGCATCAGCAGGCGGCACGCTTCTCCGCCCGGCTGGCCGCCGCTGTCAGGCGCTGAAAGCGGCGTGGGAATATTGCCGAGGCCTTAGCGCAGCGTCGCCTGCCACTGCGGATCGGTGGCAAACCACTCCACCAGAAAGTCCAGCATGGTGCGCAAGGTGGCGGGCATCTGGCGACGCGAGGTGTAGATGCCGTAGATGCCCATCGACTGCGGCCGGTAATCCGGCAACAATTCGACCAGTTCGCCGCTGGCCAGCAGCGGGGCCGCCGAATAATAGGGCTGCATGGAAATGCCCGCGCCCTGCACCGTGCCGGCCATCAACACCACCGACTCATTGGCGCTCAGGTTGCCGCTGACCGCCACCGCCGATTTCACGCCCTGAGCATCGAAGTGCCACAGGCTTTTGCCGAAATAGGAGTAGGTCAGGCAGTTGTGCAACGCCAGATCCTGCGGTTGGCGCGGGGTGCCGTGTGCCGCCAGATACGCCGGCGCGGCGCACACCACCGATGCGCAGGTGGACAGCGGACGGGCGATCAGGTTGGGATCCAGCTCGTTGGTGATGCGCAGCGCCAGATCGATGCGCTCTTCCACCAGGTTCACCGCCCGGTTGTTCATCTGCAGATCGACCGCCACCTGCGGGTGACGCTTCAGATACTGAGCGACCGCCCCCACCAACGCCGTTTGCCCGAGCGACTGCGAACAGGTGATGCGCAGCAGGCCGCGCAGTTCGTCGCTCTGCCCTTCCTCCACCAGATCGATTTCCCCCGCCAGCGCCAACATTTGTCGGCAACGTTCCAGAGTACGCTCACCGGCGTCGGTCAGACTAAGCTTACGGGTAGTGCGGTGCAGTAAACGCGCCCCGGCCCATTGCTCCATCTGCGCCAGGTAGCGCGTCACCATCGCACGCGACATCTCCAGCGTTTCCGCGGCGGCGATCATGCTGCCGCGATCGACGATGGTGACAAAAACCTCAGCGGCGGTAATGCGATCCATGATTAGTCCGATTTATGCAACGAATAATTGCTTATTATCCGGTTTTTCTATCGCTTTATGCAACCTAACATCGTTACAACATTAACCGATACCTAAGGACCTCTGCCCATGTTTAAGAAATCACTGTTAACTCTGGCCTTCACCGGCGTCGCCACACTGAGCACTTACGCCACCGCTGCCGATACCCTGACCATGGAAGTGTATAACCCGGGCGAGAAAAGCGTGTTCCCGGTGTCTTCCGAAATCGTCAGCGGCCAACACGAAGTGGCGCTGATTGACGCTCAGTTCCAGCGTAACGATGCCGAAGAGCTGGTGAAAAAGATCAAGGCGACCGGCAAGAAGCTGACCACCGTTTATATCAGCCACTCAGACCCGGATTTCTATTTCGGTCTGGACGTGATTAAGGCGGCCTTCCCGGAGGCGAAAATCATCGCTTCGCCAGGCACCATCAAGGACATCAACGCCACCAAAGACGGCAAAGTCGCCTATTGGGGCCCGATCCTGAAAGACAACGCGCCGAAAACCGTGATCGTGCCACAGCCGCTGCAGGGCGACAGCTTCACCATCGACGGCCAGAAAGTGGAAGTGAAAGGCCTGAACGGCCCGACCCCCGATCGCACCTTCGTCTGGATCCCGGCGCTGAAAGCGGTCGTGGGCGGCGTCGCGGTCGCCGGTGACAATATCCATCCGTGGATCGCCGACAACCAGACCGAGGAATCGCGCCAGCACTGGCAGCAGACGCTGAAAAACATCGAAGCGCTGAAGCCGCAGGTCGTCGTGCCGGGCCACTTCCTGCCAGGCGCCGCGCAAACGCTGGCATCGGTGCACTTTACCCAGAAATACCTGACCACGCTGGAAGCCGAACTGCCGAAGGCCAAGGACTCCGCCGCGCTGATTGAAGCGATGAAAAAGCACTACCCGACGCTGAAAGACGAATCGAGCCTGGAACTGAGCGCAAAAGTGCTGAAAGGCGAGATGAAGTGGCCGCAATAAGCGCCCCTGCGTGATTGAACCAGCCCCGGCGCCGCGGCGAGTTGCCGCGCGCCAAGCGAGGAGTAAAGATGACCGAAACCACGTTACATTACATTTTCGATCCGCTGTGTGGCTGGTGCTATGGCGCCGCGCCGCTGGTGAAAGCGGCTCAGAGCCTCCCCGGGCTGAAGATCGTGCCGCACGCCGGCGGCATGATGACCGGCAACAATCGCCGCCAGATCACCGACGAGTGGCGCAACTATGTCATTCCGCACGACAAACGCATCGCCGAAATGACGGGCCAGCCGTTCGGCGAAGCCTATTTCAACGGCCTACTGCGCGACACCACGGCGGTGATGGATTCCGAACCGCCGATCACCGCTATCCTGGCGGCGGAAAAGCTGTCTGGACGCGGGCTGGACATGTTGCATCGCATTCAGCAGGCGCACTATAAGGAAGGCCGGCGCATCGCCGACACGCCGGTGCTGGAAGCGTTGGCGAAAGAGCTGGGGTTGCCTTCGGCGGCGTTTATCGCCGAAATGCGCTTCAACAGCGGCGCACCGACCGCGCAACACATCGCGGAAAGCCGGGCGCTGCTCGCCAAAGTGCAAGGCCAGGGCTTCCCGACCTTTGCGCTGCAGGACAGCGAAGGCCACCTGCATCTGCTGCCGGCCGGGAACTATCTGGGCAATGTGGAAGCCTGGAAGAACCTGCTGGGCGCCGCCGCGCTGGCGTAACCCTTCTCGCCCCGATCGCCGGGGCGAGTCATTCGACCCGCACGAACCGCCCTTCCGCCCGCACGTTGTGACCGAACCCGCAATCCCCCCGCGTATGCATCTCCAGCGCTTGTTCGCCAAACGCCATCGTCACGTCGCAGACCTGCGCGCTTTCCGCTTCATGCTGGTGGTAGACAGCCTTGCCGTGTTCGATCGGCAGCTCGGCGGTGAAGTCGCCCATGTTCGGCCCGTAATACAGCCCCATCTGCGGCATGGCGTAGCCGGAAAACGCGATCAACCAGCGCTCGCCCTGCGGCTTCACCGCCACTTCGCTCCACACGCCGCGCCCGGCGTATTGCCAATACACGCCGCCCGGCCCCTTGGGCTGCGGCTGCTGCGCCAGGCGTTGGCGCAACAGGCTCATGTTGTGCTGCGATTTGTCGTCGTGCGGCGCCAGCGCCAGATAGGCCTGCGCCTTGAGCAATTCCCCGGCGTGCATCAGCGACAGCGCCACGTTGTTGTAAGCCGTGGCGACAGCCTGCTCGCTCAGGCCGCAAAACTCGCTCCAGGCCGCCTGATCGCGAAAGATGTCGGCGGCTTTGGCGTAATCCTGCCGCTGATAGGCCTTTTTTCCCAGTTCGGCGTAGCTCGCCACCTTTTGACAGTCGGCGGCGATGTCCGGCTCGTCAATGTGCGCCCAGGCCCGGGCGCTGGCGAAGACGCCGCAGGTCAGCAACAGGGGAAACCAAGCCTTCATCGTTTATCCTTTCTGCAAAAATTCGGCGCCAGTATAACCGCCCTGCGCCGGAGTGTATGCCGCAATTGCGCCCGCCAGCGCGCCGCTGACGATTCAGCCGCCTTATTTCAAACGGTTAGCGGAGTCAAAACTGCTTACAGTCGCGGTTTGTTTGTTACCGGCCCGCAGCCCATGCTGAACAAAACACCGCAATTATCGAGCCGTTATGAACGCAACCCCCTTGCAGAAACACGCCGTGTGGCAGTTGATCAAACCCTTTTGGGTGTCTGAGGAGCGATGGCGCGCCTGGATGATGCTAACAGCCATCGTCGTCCTGTCGCTTGGTCTGGTCTATATCAGCGTGCAGATCAACCAGTGGAACCAGGTGTTCTACGATGCGTTGCAGAACAAAAACTACCCGGTGTTCAAGGCGCAGCTGTGGCGCTTCACCTATCTGGCGCTGATCTTCATCGTGCTGGCGGTCTACAAGATCTACCTGACTCAGGGGCTGCAGATGCGCTGGCGGCGCTGGATGACGGAAAAGTTCATGGGAAAATGGCTGGCGCACCAGGCGTATTACCATACCGAGCAGCAGCAGATCGTCGATAACCCCGATCAGCGTATCGCTGAAGATCTCAACGTACTGACTCAATATACCCTGTCACTGTCGCTCGGGCTGCTCTCCAGCCTGGTGACGCTGTTTTCCTTTATCGACATTTTATGGCACGTCAGCGGGCCGATGACCTTCGCGCTCGGTCAACACGCCATCACCTTGCCCGGCTATATGGTGTGGTTCGCGCTGCTGTATGCGGTGCTGGGATCGCTGCTGATCTGGTGGGTCGGCAAACCGCTGGTCATGCTGGGCTTTAACCAGGAGCGGTATGAGGCGAACTTCCGTTTCGGCCTGATCCGCATCCGCGAAAACAACGACGCCATTGCGCTATACCACGGCGAACCGCGCGAGGCGCAACAGTTGGGTGACCGTTTCGACACCATTCGCAGCAACTGGTGGGCGATCATGCGCATCACCCGGCGGCTGAACATCGCCACCAACTTCTACGGCCAGTTCGCCATCGTGTTTCCCCTGCTGGTGGCGGCGCCGCGCTACTTCTCCGGCGCCATTCAGATGGGCGGCCTGATGCAGATCGCCTCGGCCTTCGGCCAGGTGCAGGGTGCGCTGTCGTGGTTTATCGACGCGTTTAACGACTTGGCGACCTGGAAAGCCTGCGTTAACCGTTTGGCCGGCTTCAACGCCGCCGTCGATCAGGTTCACCATCAGCCGCGCGGCATTCAGTTGCGGGAAGAGACCGCCCATCCGTTGACGCTGGATAACCTCAGCCTGAACTTGCCCGACGGCCAACCGCTGCTGGCCGGCGCAGAGATGACGCTGCAACGCGGCGATCGCCTGCTGATCGTCGGCCCTTCCGGCTGCGGCAAGTCGACGCTGCTGCGGGCCATCGCCGGTATCTGGCCTTACGGCGCGGGCGCCATCGGGGTGGCGGCCAACGCCAACACGCTGTTCCTGCCCCAGCGCAGCTACATTCCGATCGGCACGCTGCGCGAGGCGCTGAGCTACCCGAGCCTGGCGTCAGAATACAGCGACGAACAGCTGATGCGGGTGCTGGAAAACTGCCGTCTGAAACACCTGCAGCGCTGGCTGGATACCTCCGCCAACTGGAGCCATCGCCTGTCGCCGGGTGAGCAACAGCGGCTGGCGTTCGCCCGCGCCCTGTTGATTCGCCCGAGCATCCTGTTCCTCGATGAGGCCACCAGCGCGCTGGACGACGAAACCGAGCAACTGATGTACTGCCTGCTGGTGGATGAACTGCCGGACATGACGCTGATCAGCGTAGCGCACCGCAACAGCGTGGCGAAGTACCATCAGACCTGCTGGCGCTTCAGCCGCGGCGAAGACCAACCGGCGCGCCTGGCGCTGAGCCCATTGCCGGCATAACTCACGAAGCCGGGCGCGGGCGCGCCCGGTTTTCGTTCAGATGCCATCGGCCTGCGCATCTTCGCACTTCACCCGGCGGCGTTCATGCCACAGGCTGGTCAGGCCGCGTTTACCGCACGCCAAAGCCATCTCGCGAAATTCATCCAGATTCAGCCCATCGCGCTCCAGCATCATTTCCGCCGCCAACTGCATGTTGACGCCGGTGAGCACTTCGCAATCGCCCTGCGCATCCGCCAGTTCGCAGGCGCTGCGAAACGGCGAACCGCCGAGCATATCGGTCAGGAACACCACACCGTCCGGCTGCGCCACCGCCGCCAGCGCCGAGCGTAGGGCGTCGTTGAGCTGCGCGGTGCTCATCTGTTCAGGGAAATCGACCGCCGCACAGTGCCGCTGCGGCCCCACCACTTGTTCCACCGCCTGCAACAGCCCGGTGGCAAAGCCGCCGTGGCCGGTAATCACAATGCCTGGCATAGCCCGCTCCTCACAAAATACCGATAAATTTGCCCGCCACACCGATCGCTACGGTGACGCCAATCAGCTTCACTGGCGAGAAACCGCGCTTCATCAGGAAGAAAATGAGCAGCGTGAAGCACAGCGGCAACAAGTTTGGCATCAGCTTGTCCAGCACGTCGGTCTGCAGCGCCACGCTGGCCTTGCCGGCGTGCATCACCAGCGGCGTGGACAGGTGCACATACGAGGCCACCAGCGCGCCGATCACCGTCATGCCGACGATCGACGCGGCGTGAGAAATGCGCCGGGTGTGGGTCTTCAGCAGCGCCAGCGCGCTGGTGCCGGCCTGATAACCGTAGTGCGCCAGCCCAAAACGCAGGCCGAAGTGGAACAGGTTGAACAGCAGCAGGAAGACGATCGGCCCGAACAGGCTGCCCTCCAATGCCAGCGAAGCGCCTATGCCAGCGCAGATCGGCAGCAGCGTCAGCCAAAACAGCGCGTCGCCGATGCCGCCGAGCGGCCCCATCAGCGCCACTTTCACCGCGCGAATGGTGGAGATCTTCTCCTTGTTCTGCTCCATCGCCAGCACCAAACCGGACAGGAAGGTGACGTCGAACGGGTGCACGTTGATAAATTCCATGTGCATCTTCATCGAGTTGGCCAGATCCTGCGGGTTGCGGTGGATCTTGCGCAACCCGGGGATCAACTGATACAGCCAGCCGCCCGCCTGCATGCGCTCGTAGTTGAACGACGCCTGCAACAGCAGCGAACGCCAGGCCATGCGGTTGATGTCGCCGCGCGTCAGCGCTTCGGCGGGCTGGCTGTCCAGATAATCGTCCTGCTCCACCTGGCTGGTGGCCAGCGCCTGCGCCATGCGCTGCTCGGCCTTTTGCGCCAGCAGATCGTCGGAATCGTTAAATGCCATCTTCGGCGTCCTCCTGCGGAGCGGGCCGGGCGGTCGCCTCTGCCGTGCCGCGTTGCGTGTTGAAGAAATCGATCAGGGCGATCGCCAGGGCGCCCAGCGCCACCGCCAGGATCGGCAGCTTGAGGAACGTGACCGAGATGAAACCGAGGATAAAATAGGCCACGTAGGTTTTTTTCATCATCACTTTCATCAGCAGCGAGAAGCCGATCGCCGGCATCATGCCGCCCGCCACCGCCAGCCCGTCCAGCAGCCAGCCCGGCGCCTTCTGCACCATGGCGCTGGCCGCATCGGCGCCGAAGTAAATCGGCAGGAACGCCACCACGAAATAGAAGATGAACAGAATGCTGATGCCCAGGTAATTCACCCGTTCGATGCCGCGCCAGTTCAGCGCTTTCACCATGCGATCGCAGCGGTGCATCATCGGTGAGTACAGCGTAAACAGCAGCGTGATGCAGCCCTGCACCGCAATCGAGAACGGCACCGCCACGCCGATCGCCACTTTAGGGTCGGCCTTGGTCAGAATGGCGAACGCGGTGCCGATCACTCCGCCGATCACCACGTTCGGCGGTTGGGCGCCCGCCAGCGGCACCATGCCCATCCACACCAGCTCCAACGTGCCGCCCACCAGCAACCCGGTGTAGACGTCGCCCAAAATCAGCCCCACCAGCGGCCCCATCACCACCGGCCGGTGGAAATGGGTCAGACCGTCGAACAGGTCAACCCCGGCCAATCCGGCCAACAACGCAATCAATAGCGCATCCGTCAACATGCTTCCCCCCTGGCTCAAAAGAGCAGTTTGCCGATCGCCTCGCCCGATTCATCCGGCACCCGGCGCACTTCGCACTCCACGCCCAGTTCCGCCAGCGCGCGGAACGCGGCCACGTCGCCGTCGTCCAGCGACACCGTTTTGTGCACCTGCCGCTTCCCCTCGGCGAAGTGCATGTTGCCGACGTTGACGAAACGGATCGGCACCCCGCCGCGCACCAGCGTCAATACATCCTGCGGCGTTTTGCACACCAGGAAGATCTTCTGCCGATCCGCCGCCTTGTGGATCACGTCGATGGTTTTCTGCAGCGTGAAATAACGGGTCTGCACCCCTTCCGCCACCACCATGTCCATCAGGTTCTGCTGCACCGGATCGGCGGCGGCCTCGTCGTTGGCCACCACCACCAGGTTGGCGCCGAGGGTATTGGTCCAGGTCACGCCCACCTGGCCGTGCACCAGACGATTGTCGATGCGAGTCATTAAAATGTTCGGCATGTCAGCGGCCCTCCGGGTAACAGGCGGCGTGGTAATCGTCGAGCACCTGCGTCACTTTATGCAGCACCCACTCCTGCGGATCGGCGCTCAATTCGCCGGCGTTCAGCGCCCGCGCCTGATCCGGCAGGTACTGGCTGAGCAGCGCCAGCGGCGCCGGGCTGCGGCGCAGGTTGTCCAGCAAACCGTCGACCGCCTGCTGCACCTGCGGCTGCGGCCAGTAGTAACGCACCCGATCGCTCAGGCTGTAGTGGCGATCGAGATACTGTTGGTGCGGCGTGCCGTGGTAATAGCGGCTCCACTGCTGCGGCTGCTCGCGCATCACCTGCTCCAGCGTGGCGCACAGCTGCGCCGACTGGCGTTCCCCCAGCCATTCGCGTTCGATGCGATCGAGGGCGAACAGCGCTTCGCGCAGCGCGAAGGTCAGCGCCGGCCCCACCTTCAGGATGGCGAAGTGATCGCGCACCAGTTGGCGGTAGGCCTGCGGCGGTTGGTAATCCGTAGAGTGCGCTTCATAGATCATGCCCGGCTGCCGTTCGATGAAATGGCTCAATGCGTCGGCGCGCTGCGGTTGGTAATGCTCAACGCTGTGGTGATCGAACTCGACGCCCGGCTGCACCACCAGCGCGATAGTTCGCTGCCAGGCATCGTTCAGCTCGGCTTTTTGCCAGGCGATACGATGCGTTTCCAGCGTTTGCGCCACCGCCTGCGGCGTGGTGACCTGCAGACCCGCCAGCGCCTCCTGCGCGCCGCCCGGCACCGGCACCTCGGTGCCGATCACATAGACCGGCGCTTCGCCGCCGCTCTGCGCCCAGGCGCGTTCCGCCACCGCGCACAAACGCGCCGCCCGCTCGGCAACCGTGGCATCCCCCAGGGGCGAGGGATCATCGGCGCACGACATGGAACAATCGAGGTGAATTTTGCGAAATCCGGCGCGAACGTAATCGTCTATCAAGATTTCCGCCAGCGCCATCGCTTCCTGAGCCGGGCGATCTTGCCAGGCGTTTGGCCCCAGATGATCGCCACCCAGCCATACGCGCTCGCGCGCCAGGCCCACTTCATCCGCCAGACGCCACAGCCCATCGCGGAACTGGGCCGCCGTTTGGCCGGTATAGCCGCCGAATTGATTGACCTGGTTGGACGTCGCCTCCACCAACACCGGCGTGCCGCGGGCTTTGGCCTGCCGCAGCGCGGCCTTCAGAACCCAGGGATGGGCGGAACAGACGGAAAAGATCCCGACCGGCATACCGGCCTTGTGCTGCTCGACAAGCTGTAACAACTGCTGCATGAAGCCCCCATGCAGGCGCCCTGCTACCGATCGGCGATGATGACCTCCACGCCCAGCTCGGTTAACGCCCGCTCGTAATCGTCCGGAAGACGGCTGTCGGTGATCAGCCGATGGATTTGTCCGGCTTCGCGAATCATGCAAAAGCTCTTGCGACCAAATTTGCTGGCATCCGCCACCGCGATAATCTCGCGCGCCACCTCGCACATCACGCGATTGAGGTGCGCTTCACCGGGGTGAGGCGTGGTGATGCCGGCGCTCAGATCGAACCCGTCGACGCCCAAAAACAGCTTGTCGAAGCGGTACTGACGCAATTGCTGCTCGGCAGCCGGACCGTAGAGCGAGTAAGAGTTGCGGCGCACGCTGCCCCCCAGCACCATGACTTCCACCCCGTCGTTTCCCGAAAGCTCGTAGGCAATGTTCAGCGCATTGGTCATCACCACCAGATCGCGCCGCCCCTTCAGGAACGGCACGATCTGCGCGGTGGTTGAACCGGAATCGAGGATCAGCGCATCGCCGTCGCGCACATAGCCGGCCGCCGCGTTGGCGATCAGCGTTTTGACGTCGCGATTCAACCGCCCTTTGTCCCGCAGCGGCCGATCGAAAGCGAATTGCTGATTGAGCATCGCGCCGCCGTAAGCGCGCAGCGCACACCCTTTTCGTTCCAGAAAGCGCAGATCGTTGCGGATCGTCACCGTGGATACCGCAAACTGTTTGCTGAGCTGTTCCACGCGCACGCTGCCGTGCTCGCATAACAGATCGATAATGTGTTCACGTCGCTTTGCGGTATTCACTGGCATGAGCTGCGGTCCTCAGGTTTCCGGCATCGCCGGGGAGAAGATGGCTTTCGCTCTACTGCGCTCGCATTACAGCAAAGCGAAAGCAATGAAATTGTGATCGGGATTACAGCCCCGTTTTAGCAAAAAAACCGCCAAAAAACCTTTCGAATCGAAACGGATCGAAAAGCCCAAAAGCGGAAGGGGGAAAAAGTGAAATGCCATGACGGGCGATACCCCCGGAGCGCTGAGGCGTGGGCTGCACGGAAAGCGAAAGCGGCGCATGGTGCGCTCCGCGCCATGACTTTTAGTTCACTCAGTGACCAAGATCACATAATGGCAATTATCCGGCGGCCGGCGGGGATTAACCGCCGCCATCCCGCCGGGCCGTACCCTTGTCAGCACGAGCCATCTTCCCTACACTGGCGATCGGATACCGTCGATTTTCGGTACGTAAGCGTTAACGTCAATCAACGCATCACGCCATGCAGCACTGATTGACTGCATGCCTTGGTGCGAGGAACCCATGCCGCAACCCGCTTCACCCCCAGCGTCCACCGCGACCCCGCGTCGCCGGTTACACCGCCCTATTCTGCTTATCGTCGGCATTATGCTGATCGCGGCCAATTTGCGCGCCGCCCTGACCAGCGTCGGCCCGCTGCTGGAGCAGATCCAGCAACAGCTGGCGTTATCCGCCACCGCCGCCGGCCTGATCAATTCGCTGCCGCTGATCCTGTTCGCCATCCTCTCGCCGTTGACCCCGGCGCTGGCGAAACGCATCGGTATTGAGCGCACCCTGGGCCTCGCCCTCGCGCTGCTGATCTGCGGCATCGCCCTGCGCTCCCTGCCGCAAGACGCCATGCTATGGCCGGGCAGCATCCTGATCGGCGCCGCCATCGCCTTCGCCAACGTAGTGCTACCGACGCTGGTGAAAAGAGATTTCCCACATCGCGCCGCCGCGATGATCGCCGCCTATGCGGCGGTGATGTCGCTGGTTGCCGCCATCGCTTCCGGTCTGGCCGTGCCGCTGGCTTCGCTGGCCGACCTTGGCTGGCGGTTCTCCTTATTATGCTGGGGCTTGCCTGCGCTGTTGGCGCTGCTGGTGTGGTTGCCGCAACTGCGGCGCTCCGCCACTCCCGCCACTAGAGAGCCGCAGCCGACGGAGCCGCAACGCTATCGCTCTCCCTGGGGCAGCGCGCTGGGCTGGCAAGTGGCGATGTTCATGGGGCTGCAATCGATCGCCTTCTACACCATCATCGGCTGGTTCAGCGCTTTTGCCGCCAGCCACGGCACCTCCGCTCAGCAGGCGGGTTTCGAACTGTTCGTTTACCAGGTGGTGGCGATCGTCGCCAACTTTGTCATGGTGGTGATTTTGCCGCGGGCGCGCGATCAGCGGGCGATAGCGTTGGGCAGCTCGCTGCTGATCTTCATCGGCGTCGGGGGATTATTGGTGCAACCCGCCAGTTCACTGGTGTGGCTGACGTTTGCCGGGTTGGGGGCGGGGAGTTCGCTGGTGCTGGCGCTGTCGTTCTTTGGATTGCGCAGTCAGCATCATCATCAGGCGACGCTGCTGTCGGGTATGGCGCAATCCGTCGGTTATCTGTTGGCGGCGCTGGGGCCCACCCTATTCGGCCTGCTGCACGATCTGACGGAAGGCTGGCGCTTGCCGTTGATCGCCCTGCTGGGCCTGACCGTCTTGCAAATGCTGTTCGGCGCGCTGGCCGGCCGCAGCCGCGTGATCAGCTAACGCTGCGGCGCAATGGGGGCCGCGCCGGCTCAGAGTCGGTGTCCTGCCATAAATCTTCAATAAAGGCGCGCTGCTCATCGCTCAGCACCCATGACGGCGGAATTTTGGACTGTGCGCGACGCTCAGCGCCCTCACGGTTTTTAGCCTGCTTTTTGTTCACGAATCGCCTTCCTGCTTAACCTGCTAACTCAGTAACCAATAAATCACGGCGGCGGTTAACAGCCAGAACAGCCCGCTACCGATAAACACACACAGCCATGCTCTACGTTTGATATCAGATCCATCCTTGCTCACCACAGCGCCCCCAACCAATAGATTAAACCATTCAAACAACAATTATCGATCTGTTTTAACGATCGATAAAGTCATTTTTTCCTATGGAAATTTAAAAAACAGCTGCTAGCCATAGACCTGCATCACCGCCTCAGTAAGAACGGCACCGTGGATATCACTGTTATCGGCAGGCGATAACTTGAATTGATAGGCGAACGAACGTGCAGTGTGCCATATCTTTAAAGGTCAAAATTAAACCACTGGTAAATAATTCAACTATCAATTACTTGACTGGACATAAGCCAAATCGGCAACAGACAGCGCTGAAGGTGGGGGATAAAATGAAGCGACGTACTGGGATCATGCGGAGAGAAGCACCGGCCCGCTTTAGTCTCGCTCGGGCCGGTGTGAGTTAACCGATTCTGCTGACGGAATCCCGGCTGGCGTGTTCACGCTCGCTGCCGGTCAGCTCACGTAAATGACCCGAGCGCATCTCAAGCAGCCGATCGGCGTGTTCGAAATAGTGATCGTCATGGCTGATGGCAAACACCGTTTTGCCCAGCGCGCGCAGTTCTGGCAACAGCTCGCGATAGAAAATGCGCCGGAATTGCGGATCCTGATCCGCGGCCCATTCATCCAACAGCAAGATATCGCGCTGTTCCGCCACGGCCAGCAGCAAAGCCAGACGCTTGCGCTGCCCCTGCGACAGTTGCGGGTTGGTCACCCTGGCGCCGTCGAACTGCAGTTTGCTTTTCATATTCAACCGCTCGAGCCAGCCGGCGACCAGTTCCGCATCGGGCTCGCCGCCTTCCGGCCCTTGCAAACGATCGAACTGATGAAAATCGGTGAAAATCGCCGAAAACAGCCGACGATAGCCCGGCATATCCGCCGCGGTCTGTGCGACGCCATCCAGAACGATGTGCCCGCTCACCGGCCGGTACAACCCGGTCAACAGCATCGCCAGCGTTGACTTGCCGCTGCCGTTGCCGCCGATCAAAAAGACCAGCTCGCCACGCCGCAGCGTCAGATTAAGCGGCCCGACGGCAAAACCGGGCTGTTGCTCCGTATCGGCATAGTGAAAAACCACGTCGCGCAGCTCCAGCGTCTGCCAGGAACGGCCTGCGGCGGCAGGAAACGCCGGTTGGTACTCGGCCAGGCGCAGCGTCTTCAGCTTGTTGAAGGCGACTTCGGCGCTGACCAGCGTCGGAAACGCCCCGACCGCCTGCAGTAATGGCGTGCGCAAGAACAGCAGCGTCAGGGAATACGTGGCGGCCACCGCCGAGTCCGCCCATCCCAGGCTGTTAGCCATAAAGAACACCAGTCCGATCGCCCCCAACATCATGATATTTGACCAGTTGAGCGCACTCAAATGGAAGGTATCGGCGCGAATGATATGGTGGCGGTAAGCTTGCGCATCGGGTTGATAGGTCTGTTCGTACAGCGCCTGCGCTCGCTTGCGGTTTAACGTCAGTTCCTTGCGACCGTCAATCACCGATTCGTAATGATGATAGAGGCGCTCTTCCGACTCGCGCAAACTGGCCATATGGCGATAAACCCGCGAGACCAGGCAGCCGCTGCCCACCACGGTGACGGCGACCCACACCGCCGTCACCGCCAGCATTTTCGGCGATAGCCACCCCAGATAGGCCGCCGACCCCAGGGTTAAAATCACCCCTTGCACCAGTTCGGGCAAGCGCACGAAGGCGACGGTGATATTGCGGACATCGCTGGAGAGGCTGGCCAACAATGAGGCGCTGCCTAACTGTTCAAGGCGTTCAATATCGGTATCCAGGATGCGTTTCACTAACTGCCCGCGCAGGCGGTAGACGAAGTAATGGCCCAATGTCGTCAGCGCCAATTGCGATCCCAGCGTGACCGCCATCAGCAATGCCAGCAGGGCGAGAAACATCGGCAGCACAGCCAATGCATCGCCGCCGGCGTCCATCAGGTATTGATTGATAAACGCAATGATACCGATGCCCAAGCCGGCGCTGGTCATGGTCAATGCCATAACCGCCAGAAATGGCCAACGATACTGGTGATAAACCACCCGTAGCAGTTCCATGAAAAAACCTCTGAAGTCGCGATCTGGCAGGCATTGTAAGCGGCGCGAGAATGAGATCAAGACGAATTCTCATTGCTCGCGCAGCCTCTGATTTCGACGCCAAGGGCATTTTGATGATTGCTTATTGAAACGAGAGACTTACACTGGCGCCACTTGCCGCTGAAGGGAACAGCCGATTATGCTCGCGACTCACGAATACGCCAACGACCTGATTCTGTTTGCCCTGATTGTCGACTGCGGCTCGTTCAGCAAAGCCGCGGAGAGCGCCGGCATCACCAGCTCGGTGGTCAGCAAACGCATCGGGCGGTTGGAAAAATCGCTGGGCGCCCGCCTGTTGTACCGCACCACCCGCAGCCTGACGCTGACCGAAAGCGGCCAGGCGCTCTACCAGCAGGCCAAAGAGATCGGCGCCAAAGTGCAGGAGGCGCTGTACGCCGTCAGCGAAAAGAGCGAAGAGTTGACCGGCACCATCCGCATGTCGGTGCCGACCATTTCGGGCGAGCTGCTGCTGAGCGAAAGCGTGGCGGAATTTTGCGCCCTGCATCCCAGCCTGAAGGTCGAAATGCGGCTGGAAAACCGCTTCGTCGATCTGGTGGAAGAAGGCATCGATCTGGCGATCCGTACCGGGACCATGCCGGACTCCAGCCTGATTGCCCGGCCTATCTTCGATTCCCGCTGGGTGATCGTCTGCTCGCCGGGCTACCTGGAAAGCCACCCGGAACCGCGCAGCGCCGACGATCTGCTGAGCCACAACTGCCTGACCTACACCTACCAAGAGAGCGGCACCGCCAACTGGCTGATGAAGCGGCCGGGGCGCAACGACATCTACGAGCTGCAGGTTAACGGCAACCTGTCGGCCAACAATGCGCGGGCGATCCGCAAAGCGGTGATCGGCGGCCACGGCATCGCCATGGTGCCGCGCTGCATGGTGTATGAAGATTTGCAGGACGGTAAACTGACGGAGATCCTGGCCGGCCACTGCGGCAAAGTGCTGGGCATTTACGCCGTTTATCCTTACACCCGCAATCTGCCGTTAAAAACCCGTCTGCTGATCGAACATATCATCGGTTCCTACCAAAATATCAGCCATTATTTTTGAGTTTTCCTCTCGGATTATTTCCCCGCTACCGCGAAAGACCGCGGGGATTACGGCATTTTTGGACATAATCTATTGAACATTACCGCCTAATTAATGTGAGCTCGCGCACTTATCGCACATCAACACTCCCTATCATGCTGATTTTAAATCAATTAATTTAACCCCTTCTACCGGCGTTTTTCCCTGCGCCGACGCCGTTCGCCGATGTTAAAAAATTACCGCATGGCATCATCGCCAACGTTGTGATTAGAATGAAAATGTTGCGGTAATTAACCTTTCAGCTACATCTCTCTGCCCATAAAAATAATAACCCTGAGGATCTTATGCCCCTGCTTTTCAGTATTGCGCCCATCATCCTGCTGATTTGGATGATGACTAAAAGGAATGGCGTGCCCTCTTACCTCGCCCTGCCGCTGACGGCCGCCGTGGTGTATGCCGTACAGCTCCTGTGGTTCGATGCCTCGCTGCGGCTGCTGCATGCCAATATCATCACCGCGCTGGTGTCGACGCTGACGCCGATCACCATCATTGCCGGCGCCATCCTGCTCAACAAACTGATGCAGGTAAGCGGCGCGGAAAACGTGGTGCGCCGCTGGCTGGAAACCATCAGCCCCAATCCCGTGGCCCAACTGATGATTATCGGCTGGGCGTTCGCCTTTATGATCGAGGGCGCCAGCGGCTTCGGCACACCGGCCGCCATCGCCGCGCCGATTCTGGTCGGGCTGGGCTTCAACCCGCTGCGCGTCGCCCTGCTGACGCTGGTGATGAACTCGGTGCCGGTCTCCTTCGGCGCCGTAGGCACCCCCACCTGGTTCGGCTTTGCCAACCTCGGCCTGTCGGACGCCAGCCTGCTGGAGATCGGCCGGCAAACCGCGCTGATCCACGTTGTCGCCGGCTTCGTCATTCCTCTGCTGGCGCTGCGCTTTATCGTTTCCTGGCAGGATATCCGCCGCAACCTGCCGTTTATCCTGCTCAGCGTGCTGAGCTGCACCCTGCCCTATCTGCTGTTGGCCCAGGTGAACTATGAGTTCCCGGCGCTGGTCGGCGGCGCGATCGGCCTGGCACTGTCGGTGCTGCTGGCGCGCGGTGGCATCGGCCTCGCCCGCGGCGACAAACCGCAGAGTGCCGCGCAGGCGGTGCCGTTCATGCAGGTGGTCAAGGCCATGACCCCGACCCTGCTGCTGATTGCTATTCTGATAGTGACGCGCGTCCACCAGTTGGGCCTCAAGGCGCTGCTCAACAACACCGCGCTGCTGTGGCAGGAAAACCTCGGCTGGCTCGGGGAGCTGCGCATCAGCCAGGCGCTGATCGTCGAACTGCAGCAGGTGCTGGGCACCGCCGCCGCCGCCGGCTACAAAACGCTGTATGTCCCGGCGCTGATCCCGTTCCTGTTGGTGGTGCTGCTGTGTATTCCGCTGTTCCGTCTGAATGGCGGCCAGGTGCGGCAAATGTTCAGCGAAACCGGCGGGCGCATCGCGCGGCCCTTTATCGCCCTGTTCGGCGCGCTGGTGATGGTTAACCTGATGATGCAGGGCGGCGACAACGCGCCGGTGATCCTGATCGGTAAAGCGCTGGCGGCGCTGACCGGCGACAGCTGGCTGCTGTTCTCGTCGTTCCTCGGCGCGCTGGGCTCGTTCTTCTCCGGCTCCAATACCGTTTCGAACCTGACGTTCGGCGGCATTCAGCAGTCGATCGCCCAGAGCAGCGGTCTTGATGTCAACCTGACGCTGGCCTTGCAGTCCGTCGGCGGCGCCATGGGCAACATGGTGTGCCTGAACAACATTATCGCGGTCTGTTCGATCCTCGGGATCGGCAACGCCGAAGGCAAAATCATCAGAAAGACCGTACTGCCGATGCTGGCGTACGGCGGGATTGCGGCCGGTATGGCAACGATCCTCACGCTCTGACCGAACACTCGTTATCGCAAGCAAGACAAGAAGGTAAACACTATGATCATCTCCGCGTCAACCGACTACCGGGCCGCCGCCCAGGCCAAACTGCCGCCGTTTCTGTTTCACTATATCGACGGCGGGGCCTACGCGGAGCATACGCTGAAGCGCAATACCGCAGATCTGGCCGATATTGCCTTGCGCCAGCGCGTGCTGCGCAATATGTCCGAACTCAGCCTGGAGACTACGTTGTTCGGCGAGCAGCTGGCGATGCCGGTGGCGCTGGGGCCGGTGGGGCTGACCGGCATGTACGCCCGCCGCGGCGAAGTGCAGGCCGCGCGCGCCGCGGCCAAAAAAGGCATCCCGTTCACGCTGTCCACCGTGTCGGTCTGCCCGATCGAAGAGGTGGCGCCGGCGATCGATCGGCCGATGTGGTTCCAGCTCTACGTGCTGAAAGATCGCGGCTTTATGCGCAACGCGCTGGAGCGCGCCAAAGCCGCCGGCGTGAAAACGCTGGTGTTTACCGTCGACATGCCGGTGCCCGGCGCCCGTTACCGCGACGCCCACTCAGGGATGAGCGGCCCCAACGCCGCCCTGCGCCGCGTGCTGCAGGCGTTTACCCATCCGCAGTGGGCCTGGGATGTCGGCCTGTTCGGCAAGCCGCACGACCTGGGCAACGTCTCGGCCTACCGCGGTAAACCGACCAGCCTGGAAGATTACATCGGCTGGCTGGGCGCCAACTTCGATCCGTCGATTTCCTGGAAAGATCTGGAGTGGATCCGCGAGTTCTGGGACGGCCCGATGATCATCAAAGGCATTCTGGATCCGGAAGACGCCAAAGACGCGGTGCGCTTCGGCGCCGACGGCATCATCGTCTCCAACCACGGCGGCCGCCAACTGGACGGCGTGCTGTCGACCGCGCGCGCCATGCCGGCGATCGCCGACGCGGTGAAAGGCGACATCACCCTGCTGGCCGACTCCGGCATCCGCAGCGGCCTGGACGTGGTGCGCATGATCGCGCTGGGCGCCGACAGCGTGCTGCTGGGGCGCGCCTTCGTCTATGCGCTGGCGGCGGCCGGCGAAGCCGGGGTGGCTAACTTGCTGGATCTGATCGACAAAGAGATGCGCGTCGCCATGACGCTCACCGGCGCGAAAACCATTGCGGAGATCAACGCCGGATCGCTGGTCAGAAACGCCTGAATCAAAGCGGCTGTACCCCTTCCGGGTAGGCGTTGTAGCTCATCTTGCTGATGAACGCCCCGGCCGGTGACACCAACACCCGGCCGGCGGCGTCCAACCCGAGGAAGGTGCCGGTGCAGCGCCCGGAGACAAAGTCGAAGAAGAACACCGAGCACACCGGGATAATCTTTTCCCGGAAGGTGAACAGGAACATCTCGTCCTCAAACTTGTAGTAAGTGGCGTAGTCCATGTCGCCGTGGCCGAATTGTTCGCCGCGCAGGTTTTGCCAGGCGTAGCGCTCGGTGTTGACGTAGAAGTGTTCGTAATAGTGGTTGGGGCTGTAGACATTCAGCGTGCGATAACCGATAAGCTCGCGGGTCAGATGCGGCGCGACGCCGCCCGGCGTGACGCCGGCAATCTGCCCAACGTGGAAGCTTTGCTTGAGGCGGGATCCCTTTTCCACCGTTTGCTCGGGCAGCAACGTGCTGCGCACCAGCAGCGCCCGGCCGCTGTCGCGGTTGAGCACCAGCGTCAGGCATTCGTTGCCCGGCGTCTGCAGCGGAATATTGAAGAAATAGCGCGCGGCGGAGGTTTGCACCTCTTCGTAAGCGTCCTCGCCGCTCTCCCCGCCCCAGGCCCACAGCACCCGCTGCCGATCGGCGCTGAAACGCAGCGTGATTTCCCCGCCGCCTTCAAAGGCGATCTGCAACGTTTTGCCGCGCCAGTCCTGAGTGCCCGGCAGCCGGTTGGTGTCGATGCCGCGCGCGAAATCGTCGTAATTCTTCCAGTCCGGTTCGGCATTTTGATTCAGTACGGATGGTTCTGCTGACATCTTCGCTCTCCTTGATTGAATGGGATGAAAACCGCCTCAGACGTCGGCGACGCCCGCCGGTTTCACCGCTCGGCGGTTCACCACGGCAGGGGCGGTTTCATCGAGAAAACAACTCAGTACGCCGGCGCACACGGCGCCGGCGGCCGCCAGCCACATCACGCTGACCAGCCCGTAGCGATCGGCGATCAGCCCGGCGATAAACGGCGCCAGGCAGCCGCCAATCACCTCGCCAATCCCCATCACCAGCCCCAACGCGGTAGCGATGCGGGCCGGCGACACCGTTTCAGACGGGATGGTGGCCATAAACAGCGTGAAACAGCCAAGGCCGGTATAAGACAGGAACACCAGCACGCCCAGCAGCCACGGGTTATCGACGTAGCTCAGAAACAGCGGGCAGCACACCGCCAGCAGCGAAAAGAAGATCAGCGTCGGCTTGCGGCCGAAGCGATCGGAAATCGCCGGCACCGCCACGCCCCAGAACACCCAAGCGGCGCCGATGGCGCTCATGATGCCGCCCATCGTGCCTTCACCGAAGCCGCGGTCGGTCACCAAAAAGTTGGGGGTGAAGGTAATGATGATCATGAACCAGGTGACGAACACACAGGAGATCAGAATGCACAGCGCCACGTTCTTGATTTTGAACAGCTCGCCGTAAGCACCTTTGTTCGCCGCCTTGTCGGCCGCTGGCGGGGCGCTGAAAGCGGGATCCTTCTTGCCGTTCACATAGCGATAGATCAGCCACGCCAGAATGATGCCCGGCACGGCGGTCAGGTGAAACGCCATGCTCCAGCCCCACTTCTGCGCCAGATAGATGATCAGCGGCGGCGCGATAATGCCGCCCAGCAGCCCCGGCGCCGCGCCCTGGATCAATCCCATGTTGAAACCGCGGCGCTGCGGCTGCGATTTTTCCACCATCAACGACTGTGCGATCGGCAATACCGGCCCTTCGGCGATCCCCATCAACGCTCGGAAGATCAATAGCATGGCAAAGCCGCTGACCAACCCCGACAGCGCGGAGAACAGCGAAAACACCAGGATCGACAAGATCAGCATCGGTTTACGGATATTAAAACGATCGGCTATCGCCCCCAGCCCGGCGCCAGACAGCGCCCAGGTTAACGCCAGCACCGCCGACAGGGTGCCGAGATGCACGTTGCTGAGCTTGAGGTCGGCGGCAATCATCGGAAACAGAAACGAGATGGTCAGACGATCGACGAACACGCAGCCGAAAACGAAAAATAAAATAATCAGCAACCGGTTCTCTTCACTTAATGCGCTGCGAGGCTCTGGCGATGTATTCATAGCGTCATGTGTCCATAAGTTAACTTATGAATGGCAAGCCGCCATGGCATAAGTGTGTTAAGCGCACGGCCAAGAGAGATATTGGCCCTCCGTCACGACAACAACTCATTAACATGTTAATGACATAAAATTATCGTAAGCCGGCGGTCTGTCAACCGGCGCTTTCTTAGAGACGAATGAAGTTTTTATTCGGTACTATTTCAAAATCGCATTATCACAAAAAGATATTTTACCCCTATGTTTTTACAGACAATAAAATAATAACGGGTATTTTTCTTCGGTTAAAAATGCCTATTTCCACGCCATTTGCGAATAATCTCAACGATCACTCTTCAGCCTTATTAATTTTTTATCCGTATTGAATGAACGCTGGGGAATATTCAGTTTGACTTTTATCTATTGAATCATTTCGTTTTATTTTATTGCCGCACAACAAACTAACTCTTATGAGGGAAAGGCTATCGGCAGGATTACATAATTTCATCTGGACAATAGCAAAAGCGCAGAGCGTGACGTAAATCACGACAAGCATGCCGTATCCTGCAAAGCAATTATGCTCGCAACAGCAATTATCTATTGCGATTAGGGCTGTTTATCTCAATTTAGCGCCATGCAACACTTCGGGCCATCGTTCGACACCGCGCCGCAAGGCCTGAGACGGAGTGACACATGAGCATCGAAAGACTAACCCGGGAGCCGCTTTCCATCGGCATCGAGTTGCCGCTGGACAACGATTGGTCCACCAGCGGGCAGCTGAAACGCCAGCAGGACGGGCGACCGTTCGGCGTGCCGGACATGAGCGAACACGCTGCGCGCATCAAGCTGGCCGATGAGCTCGGCTTTCGCGCCGCCTGGGTTCGCGACGTGCCGCTGTACGATCCGGACTTCGGCGACGCCGCGCAGGTGTTTGAGACCTTTACCTACCTCGGCTACCTGTCCAGCCTGACGCGCAATATTCTGCTGGGCACCGCGGCCGTGGTGCTGCCGCTGCGCCAGCCGTGGCTGGTGCGCAAAGCGGCTTCCACGCTGCAAACGCTGAGCGGCGATCGTCTGCTGCTCGGCGTCGCCAGCGGCGATCGCCCCGTGGAGTACCCGCTGTTCGGCGCCGATTACGCCGCGCGCGGTGAAAACTTCCGCACCAGCGTCGGCATTCTCAAAGGGGAAGCCGACAGCGCGCTCCAGCCTGGATTGCGCCTGCTGCCGGCCACGCCGCCGCCGCCGCTGCTGGTCGCCGGGTTGGCGCAGCAAACGCCCGAGTGGGTGGGCAAAAATATGGATGGCTGGCTGTCGTATCCCGGCACGCCTGCGGACCACGTTTCGCGAGTCAAACTCTGGCGTAACGTAGCCGGTGACAAGCCCTACGTCAGCTTTATTCATCTCGACCTCACCGATAACGCCGACGCGCCGATTCAGCGCCATCGCTTCGGCATCAAGAGCGGCCGTAATGGATTGATTCAGGAACTGAGCGCCATGCGTGACGCCGGGGTCAACCACATCGGCCTGCATTTCCGCCGTAACCAGCGGCCGCTGGAAGAGACGATGCAGGAGATCGGTCAACTGGTGTTGCCGGAATTCCATCGCGCCTGACGCCCGCTTTAGCCCGCTATTCCGACCTGAGCTGGTCTTTGCCCCGTTACCGGGGCTTTTTTATTTCCGCCGCTGCTGATTCATAACAACTCAGTCTAATCCCTGCGGCCAAACTGCGGCATGATGACGGGGAAACGAGCCACCATGGGGAATGAGCAATGACGGCAAAACTGACAGAAGCGGGCTTTTGGCGCAAAACCGCCGACTCTTCATCGCTGCGCGTGCCGCGCGTGCTGATCCGGGTCTACGTCGACGAAGGCGAGATCGACCGCACCATCGCGTTTTACGAGCAGCTGCACGGCGTGGAAGCGGATATGCGTTTCGACTTTCCCGCGCATCGGCTGGTGCTGGCGGCGGTGGGGCCGTTTCTGATCCTGGAAGGCTCGGAAGAAAGCCTGCGCCCTTTCCGCAGCACCGTCGGCACATTGCTGGTCGATGACATTTATCCCTACCATCAGCGGCTGCTGGCCGCCGGAGCCGATATCTTCTTTGGCCCGGTGGAAGTGCCCACCGGCGCCTGTTTCAATGCCCGCCTGCCGGACGGCACGATTATCGAATACGTGCATCACCGGCCGCGCGCGGACGAATAAACCGCCTCAGGGGAGCGCCGGCGTCATGGCGTAACCGCGCAGATCCTTGCGCAGGCTGACCATGTACAACACGATCACCGCCGAGAACGGCAGGCCGCACAGTACCACCGCAGTCTGCATCGCGCTGAAACTGCCGGCGTACAGCAACCCGGCGCAGATCAACGTGGTGACCGCCGCCCAAAATACCCGCAGCCAGGCCGGCGCGTCATCGTGGGCGGAACCGCCCTGGCAGGAGAGGTTCGCTATCATCAGCGTGCCGGAATCGACCGGCGTCAGGAACAGCACGAAACTGATCGCCACCACAAAACCGGCGGTCAGCTGGGTATAGGGCAGGTATTCGAACAGCTTGAACACCGCCATCGGCGGATCGCTTTGCGCCACCTGCCCGAGGATCGCCTGCCCGCCTTCCAACACCAGGCTGATGGCGGTATTGCCGAAGATCGACAGCCACGCCAGCGTGAAGCCCAACGGGATCAGCAACACGCCGAAGATCAGTTCACGAATGGTGCGCCCTTTGGAAATGCGCGCGATGAACAGCCCGACAAACGGCGCCCACGCCACCCACCAGGCCCAATAGAACAACGTCCAGGCGCCCTGCCACTGGCGCGCCTTGCCGTACAGATACATATCGAAGCTGCGGCTGACCAGCGAAGTGAGATAATCGCCAAGGTTCTGCAACATGCCGTTGAGCAGATTCAGCGTCGGGCCGGCCAGAAACACGAACAGCAGCAACAGGCACAGGAAGCCGACGTTGATGTTCGACAGCATGGCAATGCCCTTCTCGACGCCGGTGACCGCCGCCAGCGTGGCCACCACCATCATCACCACGATCAGCGCCAGCAGCACGCCGGTGCTTTGCGGAATGTCGAACAGATAAAACAGCCCCGAGTTCACCAGCAGCGCGCCGATCCCCAGGTTGGTCACCATCGAAATCACCGTCACCAGAATGCCGAAACTGTCCACCAGATGGCCGGCGCCGCCGTGGATACGCTCGCCGAAGATCGGGTATAACGCAGAGCGCAGCGCCAACGGCAGGCCGCGGCAATAGGCGAAATAGGCCAGCGCGGTGGCGATCAGCGCATACAGCGCCCAACCGTGCAGCCCCCAGTGCAAAAAGGTCAGCGCCATCGCCTGCCGCGCCGCCTGCACGGTGCCGCCGCTGCCTTCCGGTGGCGACAAGAAGTGATCCAGCGGTTCGTAGGCGCCGTAGTACACCAGCGCAATGCCGATGCCCGACGAGAACAGCATCGCCACCCACGAGGGATAGCTGAACTGCGGCGGTTCGTCATCCTGGCTGAGGCGAATATGGCCGAAGCGCGACAGCGCCAGCCAGAAGACGAACACCATGCAGGCGACCATCAACAGCATGTAGTACCAGCCGAACACGTCGGCGACCCAGCTTTGCGCGGCGTTCAACCACTGTTTGCTGGCGGCGGGAAACAGCACGACCAGCGATCCCAGCAGCAGGATCACCGCCGCCGAGCCGAAAAATACCGGAACATTCAATCTGACAGGTTCTTCGTCAAGCGATGGAGGAGTTTTTGTTGTCATTGGCAGGCTTCCATGATGCGAAAGACAGACGATTTAAATGCAACTTTTAATTAACATTCTATCGTCATTTATTTGACATTTTCGCAGCATATAGAGCATTGATTGACCGTTCAATCAATCAAATTCAAAGTGTGATTTGCCTATCAGTTGGGGAAAATATGTACCGCAGAGACATTCCTGAGCAGCGCAAGGAGCAGTTGATTAACGCCGCCTTCGAGACCATAAACGTCGTCGGGCTGGCCGGCGTCACCCTGTCTCAGGTGGCGAAAGAAGCCGGGCTGTCGACCGGCATCGTCAGCCACTATTTTGGCGATAAAGAGGGGTTGCTGAGCGCCACCATGCGCAAGATCCTGCGCGATCTGCGCGACGCGGTGGCCGAGTGCCGCGCGCAAGCGGCGAGCGACAGCCAGTCACAGCTGTTCGCCATTATCCAGGGCAACTTCCACCCCAGCCAAACCAACGCCGTGTCCATGCGCGCCTGGCTCGACTTCTGGGCCGCCAGCATGCATCAGCCGGTGCTGCGCCGCCTGCAGCGCGCCAACGATCGGCGGCTCTATTCCAATATTTGCAGCCAGTTCCGCCGCGAGCTGCCGCTGCAGCAGGCGCGCGACGCGGCGCGCGGGCTGGCGGCGATGATCGATGGGCTTTGGCTGCGCGGCAGCCTGGCCGGCGACGAGACAGACCTAAAGCAGGACTGCCGCATCGCATGCGACTACGTGGCGCAGCGGCTCAACGCCGCCCAGCAGCAGGGGTGAACGTGAACGGCGGCTCCATCAGTGCGGTTCCTGCTCTTCACTGTACTGGGTTTGCCACATGGCGGCGTAGCGGCCGTTCGCGGCCAGCAACGCCTCGTGCCCCCCGCGCTCGACGATCTCCCCCGCCTCCAGCACGATAATTTCATCGGCGTCCACCACGGTGGAGAGCCGATGAGCGATCACCAGCGTGGTGTGGTTGCGGCTCACCTCGCGCAGGTGCCCCTGGATTTCGCGCTCGGTCTGGGTATCCAACGCGCTGGTCGCCTCGTCAAACACCAGGATGGCCGGATTTTTCAGAATGGTGCGCGCAATCGCCACCCGCTGCTTTTCCCCGCCCGACAGCTTCAGCCCGCGCTCACCCACCCGGGTGTCGTAACCGTCGGGCAGACCGACGATAAAATCATGGATATGCGCCAGCCGCGCCGCCCGCTCGATTTCTTCATCGCTGGAGCCGGTTTTGCCGTAACCGATGTTATAACGCAACGTATCGTTGAACAGCACCGTATCCTGCGGCACGATGCCGATCGCCTGCCGCAGGCTGGCCTGGGTCAGTTGGCGAATGTCCTGGCCGTCGAGGGTAATGGCGCCCCCCTGCACGTCGTAAAAGCGAAACAGCAGGCGCGACAGCGTGGACTTGCCCGCGCCGGAGGCGCCGACCACCGCCACCGTGTGGCCCGCCGGAATGGTAAAGCTCACCTGCTTGAGGATCGGCCGACGCGTGTCGTAACCGAAGCTGACCGCGTCGAACTTCACTTCTCCGCGATCGAGGCGCAGCGGCTGCGCATCCGGGCTATCGACGATCTCACGCGGTTCCTGCAGCAGATCGAACATGTTCTCCATGTCGATCAGCGCCTGGCGCACCTCGGAATAAATAAAGCCGAAGAAGTTTAGCGGCTGATACAGCTGCAGCAAATAGGCATTGACCAGCACGAAGTCGCCGACCGTCATCGTCCCCTGCGTAATGCCCTGCGCCGCCATGGTCATCATCACGATCAGTCCGATCGAAATAATGGCGGTTTGCCCCAGGTTGATCGCCGTAAAACTGAATTGGTTCTTGATGGCGGCGTATTCGTACAGCCGGCGCGAGAGGTCGAAACGCTCGGCCTCGAACTCTTCATTGCCGAAGTACTTCACGGTTTCATAGTTCAGCAGGCTGTCGATGGATTTGCTGTTGGCGTCGGCGTTGGCCTTGTTGAGCTCGCGGCGAAAGCGAGTGCGCCAGCTGACCGCCAACACGGTGAACAGGATGTAGCAGCCGACCGTCGTCAGGATCGCCAGCGCGAACCAGCCGTTCAGCATATGCCACATGATCGCCGTGACCAGCGAGAGCTCGAACAGGATCGGCACGATGGAGAACAGCAGCCGCGACAGCACCGTGGACACCGCCTGAGTGCCGCGCTCGATGGACAGCGACAACCCGCCGGTCTGGCGCTCCAGATGGAAACGCAGGCTCAGCGCATGCAGCTGGCGGAACACCCGCACGCCCAACAGGCGCGTGGCGTTCTGGCTGACGTGGATAAACATTACGTTGCGCAGTTCCTCAAACAGCGCGCCGCCCACCCGCGCCACGCCGTAGGCGACGATCAGCCCAAGCGGCACCGCCAGCATTTTCGCCGTCTCGCCGCTCAGCGCATCGACCATCGCTTTATAAGCCAGCGGCACCAGCGTGGTGCTGACCTTGGCCGCCACCATGAACACGAAGGCCACCACCAGATACCCCCGCAGCCGCGGGTTGTCTTTCGGCCACAGATAGGGCAGCAGGAATTTCAGCAAACGGGAACGATCCATCATGTAATATTCATCTTCTCGATCGGGATCGCGGCGCACAGCCGCGCGGGGTTATGAGTTTGGCCTGGCCGACGGCGAACGCCGCACCCTCCCATTTTCCTGCGGCGACAACTCAGCATCATCCGTCAGGAGAAGCGGCGGCGGCTCGGGCAAAGTTCAGGCATGGAGGAGACAATCACATGACCCAGACGTATGCAAAGCGCTTTGCGCTGGTCTTTGACTATATCGACCGCCACCTGGACGAGGCGCTCACCGTCGAAAAACTGAGCGAAGTGGCCCACTTTTCGCGCTTTCACTTTCAACGCCAGTTTAGCGCGTATTGTGGCATCTCGGTGTGGCGTTATATCCAGTGGATGAGGCTCAAACGCGCCTCGTACCGCCTGGCGTATAACCCGCTGGAGCCGGTGATTGACATCGCGCTGGACGCCGGTTTTCAAAACCCGGAGTCCTTCAGCCGCGCCTTCAAACAGGCGTTCAGCCAAACGCCAAGCCAGTTTCGCAAACGGCCGGCCTGGATCGATTGGCAGCAGCGCTTTCCCGAGCCGAAACACAAAAGGAAACAACCCATGAAAGTAGACATTGTCGACTTCCCGGCCACGCCGGTGGCGATGATCGAACATCGCGGCCCGTCCGCGCTGGTCAACGAAACCGCCGCACGCTTTATCGAGTGGCGCAAAACCAGTGGCCTGTCGCCGGTCAGAAGCAGCCGCACTTACGGTATCGCACCGCACGATCCGGCCACCACCGAAGCGCAGGACTTCCGCTTCTTCATTTGCGGCGAGGTCACTGCGCCGATCCCGGAGGACAACGCCTTCGGCGTGGTGAACGGCACGCTGCCGGCCGGGCGCTGTGCGGTGCTGCGCCATCTCGGATCGCTGGATGGGCTTTCGGAAAGCGCCCGCTATCTTTACAGCGAGTGGTTGCCGGCCAGCGGCGAGGAGCTGCGCGATTTTCCGCTCTATTTCCACTACCACAACTTCGTGCACGAGGTGGCGGAATATGAACTGGTGACCGATCTTTATCTGCCGCTGAAATAGCTGACATCCGGCTCCGCAAGGAGCCGGATTGACGTTAACAGGACGGCGACGATCCCTGCGGCGGCAGATAGCGCTGCGGATCGAGCGCGGTGGCGCGATAGCGGATCTGGAAATGCAGGAACACCGAATCGGTGCCGGTGCTGCCCATAGTGCCAATCTTCTGCCCCGCTTTCACATCCTGGCCGTTGCGCACCAACGTAGTGTCGTTGTGCGCGTAGGCGGTAATAAAGTCTTCGCCGTGCTTAATCATGATCAGGTTGCCGTAGCCGCGCAGTTGGTTGCCGACGTACACCACTTTGCCCTTGGCGGAAGCATAGATCGGCTGGCCGCGTTTACCGGCGATATCGATGCCCTTGTTGCCGCCATCGGCATTGGAATACGCCTGCGCGATCCGGCCGCTGGCCGGCCAGCGCCAACAGCGGGCGGCGCCCGGCGGCGGCGTTTGCTTGGCGATCGCGGAGGAAGACGTTTTACGGCGCGTGGCGGCGGTTTTGGTCGGCGCGCTGCCGCTCAGCCGCAGCTTTTGCCCCACTTCCAGGCTATAAGGCGGGCGTATCTTGTTGATTCTGGCCAGATCGCTGACTTCGCTGTCGGTGATCCAGGCGATGTAGTACAACGTATCGCCCCGTTTGACGGTGTAGGACTTGCCGGTGTAGCTGCCCTTCGGCAGTTTGTCGTAGTCGCGGTTGTAGGTATTTTTACCCGAACACCCGGCCAACAATAGCCCCAATGTCAGACACACCGCGATGCGGCGCCACCTCGCCAGCTTGCTTCCTGTGCTCAAATCCTGTCCCCAATCGTCTTTTCGGTTCTGATACGCCTCAGCCGCACAGTGTAACATTTGCGCCGGGTCAGTCAAAAAGCGGGAAAGAGGCAACTATCGGAAAACAGCGGGCACGGAGGCCGCTGCGGCGCGATCGGCGGGAGGAAAATGGCGCCATAAGGCGCCAAACCATGCAGCGATGTCGGGATTACTGTTTACCTGAGGTCAGCAAACTGAAGCTGGTCATCAGATTGCGATAGTCAGGAATATGTTGAGAGAACAGGTTCCCCAACCCTTCGATATCATTTCGCCAATCGCGGTGCAATTCGCACGCCGCGCCAAACCAACTCATCAGCTGCGCGCCGGCCTGGGACATGCGATCCCAAGCCGCATCGCGCGTAATCGCATTGAACGTGCCGGATGCGTCGGTGATGACGAAAACCTCATACCCCTCTTCCAGCGCAGAGAGCGCAGGAAACGCCACGCAAACCTCGGTCACCACGCCGGCGATGATCAGTTGTTTCTTGCCCGTGGCCTTTACCGCCTTGACGAAATCTTCATTATCCCAGGCATTGATATTGCCGGGACGAGCAATATAGGGGGCGTCAGGGAAAGTTTGCTTTAGCTCTGGTACCAAAGGGCCGTTCGGTCCGTTTTCAAAACTCGTGGTCAGTATCGTCGGTAAATTGAAGTATTTAGCCAGATCGGCCAGCGCCAAAACATTATTTTTGAATTTATCCGGATCCTGATCTCTAACCAGGGACAGTAGCCCCGTCTGATGATCGACTAATAAAACGGCGGCCTGTGTCTTATCTAATCGGTTATATTTAAAAGTCATTCCCTTCTCCTTTATCATCAAAATCATCAAATTCCGATCGCCCCATGCATTCCAAGCATGTAGCATGCTTTCAAACGCTCCGACATCAGGCTAGCAATGAACCAGCCGGGTAAATAGCACGATTATTGGGAATGAGTGTTTCACCACTGGGAAGGTTAATTTTATATGATAGATTTCAATGAGATGGTTATGTTTGCCAGAGTAGTTGAATGCGGTGGATTTCTTTCCGCCAGTAAGAAGTTTGGTATACCCAAATCGACGCTATCAAGACGAATATCCAATTTGGAAAAAAGGCTTAATGTCAGGATTATTCAGCGCTCAACGCGAAACCTCATGGTCACCGATATAGGAAAAGAATATTTTCAGTACTGCCTGCAGATGATTAGCACCGCAGAGAAAGCGGAATGCCTTATTATTAACAAAAGCGAAAAACCCACTGGAAAAATAAAACTGACCTGCTCAAACATTCTCCTGGATCTTGGCCTAACGGAAGTGCTGGCGAGATTCATGCTGCAATATCCCAAGGTCAATTTGCATGTGAAAATATTTAATCGCAACGTGGATATTATTTCTGAAGGGTATGACCTCTCATTAAAACTCATCGCCGATGAGCCCAAAAACAGCAATTTGGTGATGCGTCGAATTTGCGCTGTGCCCACCGCATTTATGGTCGCCCCCTCTGCAGCTATTCAGTACCAAAGTATAAATACGCCCGAAGATCTCTCCAGTTTGCCAACGGTCGGGTGGTTATCGACCCATCTTCAGGCCGCCTGGACGTTTCAACAAGCCGATCGCGAAGTCAAAATAAACAACGAGTCGCGCATGGTGTGCGATGACATTCGCCTGATCAAGGAATCGATCGTAAAAGGCGTCGGCGTTGGCTGCCTGCCGCTGAAATTAGCCCGCCAGGAACTGCTCGACGGCAGCCTGAAAACGCTGCTCGACGACTGGACATTGGAACAACACAAGATTGTCGCGTTTTACCCTTCCAGACAAGGACTCCCCCCTTCGGTAAGGGCGCTGATTGATTTCATCGTTGATGAACTGGCCGAATAACACGCCGCTTCCAAGCATAAACGCCACGCCGGATTTACCGCAGCGATTAAAAAGTGACTACTATAATAGAGCGCTCGGAAAAATAGAGTGCCCCCGAGGATCGCAACAAAGAGAATGGAGCTGTAACATGCTAAACCTTGATCGCAATAATCTCCCCCTCCTGAGCGAAGAACTGCTCAAAAAGCAACGCACCACCCTGCTGATCATCGCCTTCCTGCTGCTGGCGGGCGGCATACTGTGCCTGGTCAACCCTTTCGCCTCCGGCGCGGCGCTGAGCATCGTGGTCGGCGTCCTGCTGCTGTTGAGCGGCGCCGGGCTGATTATCGCCATGATCGCCAACCGGGCGCAAAATACCTGGCCGATGATCGGCGGCATTCTGCTGGGCGTGGCTTACCTGATTATCGGCTATGTGTTCATCACCAGCCCGCTGGCGGGCATTCTGGCGCTGGCGGTGTACCTTGCCGTACTGTTCGCGCTCGGCGGCATCGCGCGCCTGGCGGCCGGCTATATGCGCCGCGGATTGCCGGGCAACTGGCTGCAGTTCGTTATCGGCGTGCTCGATTTGATCATCGCCTGGATGCTGATCGGTTCAGGCCCGGCGGCGTCGGTCACGCTGGTGACGGCGATCGTCGGCATCGAAATGCTGGTCAGCTCCTTTGCGCTGTTCCAGGCGGCGAATCTGTTTAAACGCGCCTGACTCTACCGGCCCGCCATCGCGGGCCTCATCGATTTCGTCGCTTCCAGACACAACAAGGCGATACCCCCTCGGCTTGTCCGTGGTTATCTTCATCGGTAAGTGCCAATATAGGCGCAGACAAGGGAGCTGAAACCGATGACAACCCATTCCAACCCGTTGAACTCGCGGGAAGTCTGCCTGCAATTACGCCACTTCAACCAGGTAATCGGGCAACAATGCCGCAATATGGCGCGCCAAAATACCACCTGCCCGTGCTGCCTGACGGACATCGCCACCGGTTGCGACGCCGGTATCAAACTGTGCGGCCAGCAGTTGGCCAGACCCAACCCGCAAACCCCGTTATTCCGGCAGATTCGCAACTTGCTGCTCGATCTGCGCGCAGAAGCGATAGGGGTTCACAGAATAGACGTCCTGAACCGCACCAATAACGAAATATCCTGGCTGTTGCGCGAGCTGTATTTCGAGACGTTCTGACCCCGCATTTTATCGGGGCCGCTAAAGCGAAAACCGAAAGCGAGATACAGGCTGTTGGCGACGCGATTATGTTCATCAATCATTAACGTCACCGGCCCCACGCCATACAGCCTGAACTCCGCGAGCAGTCAGCGGGAGGAGCCCGTTTAAAAGCGGCTCTGGCAAAGGAAACGTCCACCGGCGCGGGGTTAACCGGCGGCAGCGGTTTTCGGCAACACGAAGTCAACCCGACGATTCTTGGCCCGGCCCGTCGGCGTGTCGTTGGAAGCCACCGGTTCAGCCTCCCCTTTTCCCCGTTCACTCAGACGAGATTTTTCTACCCCATGTGCGATCAGCCAAACAGCCACCGCACGTGCGCGTCGCAGCGACAGATCCCGATTATATTTATCGCTGCCCACCGCATCGGTATGCCCCTCGATCACCACGTTCCCTACCGGTTCGGCCGCGATAAATTGCGCCACCTGTTGCAGCGCAGGCTCCGCTTTAGCAGCAATCGCATCGCTGTCGAAGGCGAACAGCACATCGCTGCGCATCGATAACGTTACGGCATTTTTGCTGTCTCTGACGGAAATGTCGGCGGATTGTTTAGCCAAATCCGCTGCCTTACTCTGCAGATCAAGGACGCCGGCATTCAGCCCCGAAGGCAAACCAACCAAATCCAGCCGGGTGGCCTTAAGATCGAGTATCACCGGTTTCCCCACGGATGCCGGCTCTCCGCTGTCAGCCCATGAACCCAATGACACCAACCCAAAGGCTAACATCCCCCCCACACAGGCGGCTTTCCTGAGGCCGTTCATCGCTCAACGATCCGTAATGGCTATCGGCCCGAGCGGCTCGACATTGGCGATCGTCAGGTACACCTCTTTCACATCAGGTGGAGGCGCAGGGAAGCTGCCAAACCAGGTGGCGACATAGGGAATGCCTGAACTTGAGCTGAATGACACGCTGGGAGAGGCCAGTGGGACATTATTGCTATCGGTAAGCAGCAGGTATTTTTTATTACCCACCAGAATATAGAAGGATTTCTCAAGACTGCTTTTATCCAGACTGCTATACAAGCCTTGTCCATTAAGGTTGTCTTTCAACCCTTTGAAACGCACTTTGATGGTCAGGATTTCACCGTGGCGCACGGCCTCGGTCACTTGCGCTTCGGCTACGCCGCTGCTGACGATCCCGGTAGCCAACGGTGTCACGGGGGGATCTTCCGCGAAGGCCATGCCGGGGAACATTATCGACGCAAACAGGCAGGAAATGACGAATTTTCTGACATGCTGCATGATCGGAGTCCTTATTCAGGGGGAATTGAAGATTGTTCTTTCAACAACCAGGCAATGCCACTGCGGTCACTCTGTCCCGGAATTATAGTAAAGCACCTCATATTCATGAGAGTTATCCCTGAAAGCGTAACCTTGGTCACGTTATGCTTGCGCATGAATTCTCCCCCGTTAGCGCTTATTTTGCTGAATGACGGCTTCATACCAGCATTCCCTTCCGCTCATCCTCTCTGCTGTTCACCCCACTTTACGACCGCCGTCACACCTCGCCACCGCTAAATTGCGTTGGTTATAGAGTCGTCTACAATTCAATCGAATTACCCCCTACAACATCAGAAATTATTATTATTAGAGGTGATTATGTTACAGAAACACGAAAACGTAATAAGTATGACTGTACTAAGCCCGCAAGCCACCCAACAGCTGATGCCATCGTTCTCCTCCTTGCCCCACACGCAACACGCCGACGGCAAATATCGCCTGCGCCGTTATTCGGTCGTTAAATACCTCAACCCCAACGTCGCCGAAGTAGGGCCGCGCACTTTCATGCAGTCGGATCAGATCAACCACTTCCAGGGCAATGTGGTGCGCCGCTTCGAACCTATCGACAGCGCCGTGTTGCAGAGCGCCGGCATGGCAGAGATGTGCAACCTGTTTGCAGAGAGCAACGACCTGCCGGAAGGCGCCGAGATAGAGATCCACCAGATGCGCGTGGTCGCTATCGAGAAAGACACCCAGGTGGCGCCGGAAGGCATACACCAGGACGGTTTCGACCATATCGCGATGATCGCCATTCACCGGCACAACATCGTCGGCGGTGAAATCATGCTGTATGACGACAGCCGCCACGATCCTTTCTTTAAAAAAGCGCTGGCGGACGGTGAGGCCGTGCTGCTGGCGGACAGCAAACTGTGGCACAACGC
This sequence comes from Serratia sp. JKS296, assembly GCF_900215445.1. Lineage (NCBI taxonomy): Bacteria > Pseudomonadati > Pseudomonadota > Gammaproteobacteria > Enterobacterales > Yersiniaceae > Serratia > Serratia sp. JKS296. The sequence continues at coordinate 890,736 of NZ_OCMX01000001.1, read as the reverse complement.
CACGCCGATCAACGCCGTGAGCCCGGAAGAAGAAGGTCATTTGGATCTCTTTGTCCTCACCGCGCGGGGGGAGAAAGCATGACCTTTACCCCCGAGCTCGCCCGCGCCCAGTTCAGCGCCCTGTCACAGCAGATCGACGGCAAACCGGCCATCTTTTTCGACGGCCCCGGCGGTGCGCAAGTTTCACGGGGCGTGCTGGAAAAAATGACCGACTACCTGGGAAGGTACAACGCCAACCTGGGCGGCCACTATTTCTCGAGCCGGGTCACCGGCGAGGTGATGGGCCAGGCGCGGGAATCGGTGCGCGCCTTGTTAAATGCGCCGTCGCCCGACAACATCGTCTTCGGCATGAACATGACCACGCTGACTTTTCATCTCAGCCGCATCATCAGCCGCGACTGGCAGGCCGGCGATGAAGTCATCGTCACCGCGCTGGATCACTACGCCAACGTCTCCAGCTGGCAGCAGGCCGCCGCCGACAAAGGGGCCACGGTACATCAGATACCGCTGGAGAGCGCCGACTGCGCATTGGATGCCGCGAAAGTGTGTGAGCGCATCAACGCCAACACCCGTCTGGTGGCGGTCAGCTACGCCTCCAACGTCACCGGCGGCATCGTCGATATCAAAACCATCGTTGAAGCCGCGCATCGGGTCGGCGCGCAGGTGTATGTCGACGCCGTTCATTACGCGCCGCATAACCTGATCGACGTGCAGGCGCTGGGCTGTGACTTCCTGGTGTGCTCCGCCTACAAGTTCTTTGGCCCGCACGTCGGCATGGCCTACATCGCGCCGCAGTGGCTGCAGCGCCTGCGGCCGTACAAAGTCGAGCCGGCCACCGACGTCGGCCCCGGCCGTTTCGAGACCGGCACGCAAAGCTTCGAGGCGCTGGCCGGCGTCGCGGCCGCTATCGAGTATCTGGCGCAGTGGGGCGCGCCCGGAGCGCCGTTAAGGCAGCGCTTGCAGGAGAGCTTCGCCGCCTACCACCGGCATGAAGAGGCGCTGTGCAGTCACTTTTTGCAACGGCTGCAGCAACTCGACGGCGTGCGGCTCTACGGCAATCCCCAGGCGGACAGCGCGCGCCGCACGCCAACCTTCGCCCTGACCTTCAGCGGCCATACGCCTGACGCGATCGCCCGCCGCCTGGGGCAGCACAACATCTGCGCCGGCAGCGGGCATTTCTATGCGTTGGGCTTGGTGCAACAGCTGGGGCTGCAGGACGGCGGCGTGCTGCGCATCGGCATGATGCACTACAACACTCAGGGCGAGATCGATACGCTGTTCAACGTGATCGCCGAAGATATTCTCAGTTAACCCGGCCATATCGGCCCGTTCATCTTATTGGGCAGGCCGAATAAGGTATCAAACTGCCCGTCTTTTCTTCCACCGCGTCCACGGCACGCAGATGCGTGCCTTTCTTTCCCCGCGTTACGAAATGCGGAGATAACGGACATATAATGCCGGAACGGGAAAAGAGGCCGGGATCGGCGCATCGTGCGGTTGTCACCGGATACGGCCGGGGCAGCGCATTGCGCGCATTCTCTTTTGGCTCAGCAGTGGGCATAATGACAAACACGGTCTGGGTCAGATGAGTATGAATGGTGAAGTCGCAGCGAATTACGTTAAATGACATTGCTGTACTGGCTGGTGTCACCAAAATGACGGTCAGTCGCTATCTGCGCACGCCGGACAGGGTTAAACCGGAAACGGCTGCGCGCATCGCCGCCGTGATCGAGGAAGTCGGCTATCAGGCCGATCCCGACAATCCCGCCCTCTATTCCAATAGCCCTCCCCTCATCGGCGTTCTGGTTCCTTCTTTTAACAATCTGATATTTGCTGATGTCCTCGCCGGCATTGAATCCGTGACGTCTATACAGGGTTATCAGACGCTGGTCGTCAATTATGACTACAACAGCAAACGCGAAGAGGAGCAAATTGCCGCGATCCTGGCTTTTAAGATTAAAGGGCTGCTGCTGACCGAGTCGGTCCATAGCCTGCGGGCGGAAAAACTCCTGAAGGCGGCAAAAATACCCGTTGCTGAAATCATGGGGCTGTCAGGCAATGCAGATCGAATTAACGTGGGTTTTGATAATGTGAAAGCCGGCTACGATATGACCACCATGTTGCTGGCCAGCGGTAAAAAACGCATTATCTATTTTGGTTCAATGTCTGATATCCGCGATGAACAGCGTTACACGGGATACTGTCAGGCAATGGCTAACCATGATTTGCCTACCGGTCGCATTTCCCCCAATAAGATCTCTTCCATTTCGATTGGGACAGGCATGATGACGCTTGCGAGCCAAATGTATCCGGATATGGACGGTATTCTCTGTACCAACGACGATCTGGCCGTGGGAGTGTTACAGGAATGCCTGGCAAACGGTATCGGCGTTCCAGCGCAAATTGCCATTGCCGGATTTCACGGTCTTGAGATCGGGCAGATCATTACCCCCCGGTTAGCCAGCGTACTGACGCCACGGTATGAGATGGGGAAAGTGGCGACAGAGATCATAATAAAAAAAATTAAAGGGCTGCCGACCATTGAACATGTCGATCTCCACTTCCGCCTGTCAATGGGGGAGACAATATAGCGTTCCCCGCCAGTGACTTCATCACTGGCCATAGCTGCCCGCGTCGTCAGAAGAACATCACTCGCTATCCCGGCCAGAAATTCGGCCAGATGGCGTCACCCACCTGACCGAATGCCCCCTCAACGTGCCTTGCGGCGCCGGAGCCAGAATAGGATCAGCAGAATAATGACGACCGCCGTGGTGGCCATGCCAGGCAGAATCATCGGCTGTGCGCGCGCCAACAGCGGTTTCGGACCCCCGGCGCGCACCTCACTCACGTCGGCCTCGCTCACGCTCAGCGTGCTGTTGCCGTATTTCTGCAGCACGAAGTTAGCGATATCGGCAACCTGCTTATCCGTCAGTTCTCCGACATAGGAACCGGCGCCAAAGCTCGGCATCAGGACGTGCTTACCGTCAACCCGGCGATCAACCCCCTGCAAAATGGCGGCAATCAGGTTTGACGGGTTGTTCGCGGCCGTGGTGGAGTTGTTGAATAGCGAAGGGTAAGCCTGGTTCAAACTGCCGCTGCCGTCCGGCTGATGGCAACTGGCGCAGTAGCCGCTGTAGAGCGCCTCGCCGCTATTGAGCGTGTGGTTGGCGTTGGGCGAATTCATGCCGCGGAGATGGTGCTCAACGTCGTAGTGCGCCTGACTGAGGCCATTGCCCTGGCGCCCCTCGCCCTGTGACGGCACGGTCTTCAGATAAGTTGCAATCGCCTGCAGCTGCCGGTCGGTCAGGTATTGGAAGCTGTGCTCAACGGCTTCAGCCATTGGCCCCGCAGCTTGTGCGCGCCCTTCCGCCCGACCGGTTTTCAGATAGTTCACTAACTCCTGCTCGCTCCAGTCGCCGATCCCTTCCTGGCGATCGGCGGTGATATTCGGCGCGTACCAAGAACCCAACGATGCCCCCATCAGGAAGCGCGAATTGTCTTCCGCCATCAGCACATTACGCGGCGTATGACAGGTTCCGCAGTGAGCCGGCCCCTGCACCAGCGCGGCCCCCTCGTTCCACGCCTCACCTTTCGTCACATCCGGGGTGAAACGCCGATTATCCAAATAAAGCATGTTCCACACCGCCATGGAGAGGCGGATGTTAAACGGAAACGGCAGATCGGTTTGGCGCTTGGCTGGCTCATCGACCGGGGCAACGCCATGCATGAAATAGGTATACAACGCGTGGATCTCGTCATCACTCAGACGGGTGTAGGCGGTGTAGGGCATTGCCGGATAGAGATACGTCCCATCTTGCCGGATCCCCGAGCGCAGAACGTCGGCAAACGCCGCTTCGGAATAGCCACCGATGCCGTATTTTACCGATGGGGTTATATTGGTGGCGTAGATAGTGCCCATGGGAGAAGCAATGCCGTACCCCCCGGCAAAAGGCTTGCCCTGCTGCTGCGTATTCGTATGGCAGGCCATGCAGTCCGAGGCGATAGCCAGCGCTTGCCCTTTAGCGATCAGATCGCCGTCCTGGGCATGCGCCGCGAAGCCGCTTCCCAGCAGCAGCGTCGCTGCCAACGAATGGGTGATTTTATTCATTTGCTCTCCAGGGCTCGAAGTACGTCATTGGCCGCCTTGAGTCCAAGCGCCGCCATCGTCAACGTGGTGTTGACAACGCTGGCTGAAACCATGGCGCCTCCACCCGGGATCCAAAGGTTGTCATGATCGTGGGCGCGGCAATTGCCGTTCACCACCGAGTTCGTGGGATCGCTGCCCATGATCGTGCCGCCCATAATGTGGTTGTTGGCATTCAGCTTGTCGTTAATCACAAACTCTTGCGCATCGAACAAGTCGCCAATCTGCCGTAGCTGGGTTTTGACTACTTCCAGCCCTTTGCGCACGTACTCGCCGACGTCGTAGTGGATGTCCGGGCAGGCCAGGCCATGCTTGTCTTTGCGGGTGGAGCTCAGAGTAAGACGGTTGTTCGGATCCGGCAGCGGTTCCAGGCTAATGGAGAGATCCACCGAGCGGCTGGCGCGATCGCGCACTTCATCCTGCAGCGCCTTGCCGACCTTGCCCGATTTCAGTACTTCAAGGGCGGAGGGGATCACCCGGTTGATGTTGTTGATGATGATCTTGTTGGCGGAGTGGTCGCTGCGGAACGCGCCGTCACGATACCCCACCATGCAGCTGCTCTGCGCCGGGCCGCGGCCAACCCACAGGGCCTCTCGCGCCAGGAAGGAGCAGTGCAGGCCAGAGTGATCCATCATGTTGCGCCCCACCTGATCCGAGCTGTTCGCGATGCCGTTCGGGTTCTTTTCGTTGGCCGCCAGCAGCAGTAAGCGCGGGTTCTCAATCCCATTGCAGGCCAGAACGAACGCTTTACCGATCGCCCGATGGGAGTTATGCGCCGTGTCGTACCAGTGAACGGCGGTGACGCGGTTATTGTCGTCGGTGTCAATTTTGTACACCACCGCCTCGGGGATCACCTTCGCCCCCTTGTGTTCGGCCCGTTCAACGTGGTGAATGCCGTTGTACATGGCTCCGATCGGGCAAATCGGCTGGCAATTGTTATTGCCGCAGCAGGTGGGCCGTCCATTCCAGGGCCGGGTGCTGCGGCCTTGCGGAATGGGCACCGATTTAAAACCGTGAGGATTAACAATCTCAGCAATGCGTCTGTCGCCGTAGGCCCAGGGCACCATGTCCATCGGGTAAGGCCCGCTGCGTTCCGCAGGGGACTGCCACTCCGGATTATTCGGGCCGGCAACGCCTATTTCCTCTTCGGCTTTCGCGTACCACGGTTCGATATCTTCGTAGGAAATAGGCCAGTCTCTCCCCACGCCATAGAGGGATTTCATGCGAAAATCATTGGGATGGTTGCGCCAGCAAGAAGCGGCCCAGTGCCAGGTGGTTCCCCCCACCACACGCAAATAGCCCTGTTTAAAGCCTGAGCCATTGGGGCCGGTCAGTTTGATATAGTCGTTCTCCGGGAAATAGAGCGGCGCGGTGGCGTACTCCGATTGCGGGTAAAGCCCCTGAAAATCCGACCCCGCACGATTGTGCAGTGGCATATTGCGCCAGTTTTCCACAGCCTGTGCGCGCTCAATGCGCGGGCCTGCCTCAAGTACCAGCACCGAGTAGCCCTGGCTCACCAAAGCATCCGCCATCAGACCGCCCACAATACCGGAACCGACAATGACGACATCGGCCTCTGCATCGCCGGAAGCATTAATTATTGGGCTTTTCACACGCGATCCTCATATTTTTTATCGGCTACGGCAGGCAAATCTGTTGCGGGAATGGAAGGTTGGCGGGTAACGCCCGGCGGCAAGCCGGTCCACCACAGCGGGCCAAAATTGCACCAGGTCGGCACAATCAGGGCATCCTGAACCGTGCGATACATCAGCGCTTCTTTATAACTAATCAACTGCCCCTGCTCGGCGCTTGAAGGATCTACGGTTCCGGTATACCACGCGGTCACGATCGCCTGGATAAGCTCCCTTTGCCCCTGTTCAATCGCATGTCGGTTCAAGGTTTCCGCATCGGTGGCTTGCTGGCTCAGGATGAACAGGGCGTTGAGTTGCGAGTTCAACTGCGGAAAATGTTCGCGCAGTGCGGAAAAATAGCGGGCGGAGAGTGTGACGTCCAAATCGTCAAACTCGGTAATTTTTCTCGAAATTTGTAAAAATTGCGCGTATTCAACGGGCGAGGCGGCAATTTGCGCCCGTTCGGCATAGGTTATATTTGAATAAGGCAACAGGCTGGCGGCGACGATGACGCCCACCATTTTCCCCAGCGCCTCCCTGCGGGTAAGCACGATTTGCAACGACATTATTAGCTCCGAAATAATTTATTTTTATATAGTTTTTTTAATATCTATCAGAACGCAGGCAAACCAAAATAAAAAATTGTGCTAATGGGGAGGAATCGCATTAAAAGATCAAGGCGTTATGAGATTGGCTACCTCTACGACAGAGGTAAACTCACGGCCTTTAATGATGTAATCTGAACCTGAAGCAAATATCCCTGTAAATAATACGGCGTAATCTCTGCCGTAAATTTATTCAACCCAACTCAATTTTTAAAAGTTAGGGGTTATGGCGTTGACGGGAAAGGCGTATTCTTCGGAATCGCGGCAGACGGCGGATGAGCGAGGCTTTCCGCCGGCAGCCTGAAGTAGCGATACCAGCCGCCGCTGAACGTCTTGCTACGTCAGCAGGGCGCCGTCGATTTTCGCCACAATTTTGCGCAGAACTGCCGGTGTTGTGCAGGTACTCATCGGGCGATGCAGCTCCCCCGGAAAGATAACGGCAAGTTCACCGGGTTGCAGGTGGATGAGAGTCTCACCGGGGATCGCCGGGCTAAACCCAAGGTCCTGCGCCTCGTTAAATGGCTCACTCAGGGGCAAAGGCAGCCCCAGAACCCCGGCGCCAATCACTTCTCTCCCTTCCAGGACAAGATGGATATCCAGATACTGGCGATGAAACTCCGGTTTCTGGTCGGACAATAGTTTGGTTTCCCCTTCAACGACGTTAAAGAACATCTGTTTACCCTGCACCTGATAGTGGCCGATAGGTAAATTGTACGGCTCACTTTCAATAATGCTGGCCAGCATTTTTCGAATGGCTGCCGGATAGAATCTATTATTTACGGCAGTGGTTAAGGCATCAATTATCATAATATTTTCTCTGGTCAATATCGGCTCGGTATTTCACCGACAAAAACAATGGCTGGGTAGTTTTATGGCAACACGCAATCTCGGCGTAATTACGGTAGAATCGCTATTAGTTCGCTCTACGGGCGCCACTATGAATAAGCAACAAAGCAAACCGCTTTGTTTCTAATATTTACAACCTATCTCCACTGTGAGTAAACTCCACCTGAGAGGCTATTCGGCATGGTGAAATAAGTCATGGCCTATCTCACGGTTTTTAGCCGCTTAAAACTGTGACAAAAGTCACTTAATTAAGTGTTACGAAACAACGTTACTTATCCTGTGATCCACGGCAGAAAATCACTGGTTATTCACCGCTCTCGCCAAAATCGATCGATTTCGCATTCTCCTCCTACGGGCATAATGGGTTATTTGCCCCGATAGTCACTGACAGAAGCCATGAAATTGCACACGAGATCACGCCAGCAGTAACATGCTTTTTTAACACTCTTTGGCGTGATGCAGATCGCAAAAATAAGCGGTAAAAAAACGTCTGATACAGGGTATCCCCTATTTTTCAGACAGGATCGCAACGATGCACACTGACACTCAACCTACCATTTTGCTTATCGCACCGGTGATGGATGCTTTACAGGCCGCGTTGGACGCCCGTTACCGGGTATTCCGTCTCTATGAACAATCAGATATTCCAGCCTTCCTGGTTCGCCATGGCGCAGACGTTCAGGCGGTGGTCACCCGTGGTGATGTGGGGGTAACCCGGGAGACGCTGGAACAGCTGCCGCAGGTGGGCATGATTGCCGTCTTTGGCGTGGGGACTGACGCTATCGATCTCAACTACACCCGGGAACGCCATATCAGCGTCGGGATCACCGCCGGCGTGCTGACCGATGATGTGGCAGATCTGGCTCTGGGGCTAATGCTGTCCGCCAGCCGCCGCCTCTGCCAAGGGGACCGATTTGTACGTGAAGGCCGCTGGGAAACGACGCCGCCACCGCTGGCGACCAAAGTGAGCGGTAAACGCATCGGTATTTTCGGCATGGGGAATATTGGCCAAGCCATCGCCCGCCGGGCGAAAGGCTTCGATATGACCATCCTGTATACTGACCGCCAGCGCAAAGACGGCCTGGATTACCAGTGGTGCGCCGATCTGCACACGCTCGCAGCACAGAGTGATTTCCTGGTGATCGCGGCATCCGGCAGTGCGGAAAACCGCGGGATTGTTGATGCCAGCGTATTTAACGCCATGCCCGAACGCGCCTGGCTTATCAATATCGCCCGCGGCAGCCTGGTCGATGAGACGGCGCTGATAACGGCGTTACAAAATCATGTTATCGCCGGGGCCGCTCTGGACGTCTTTGAAAACGAACCCCATGTCCCGACAGCGTTCTTTGCGCTCGAGAATGTTCTGCTTCAACCCCATGTGGCCAGCGCTACCGTAGAAACTCGTCAAGGAATGAGCCAATCCGTTTTGGATAATCTGGCAGGTTATTTTTCACATCAGGATATTCCTGGGTTAATTCAATAAAAATGATCGTTTGAGTTACGAATAATCATTTTTATCCGCCAACACAATATTCTCTGTGAATGGCGGATATCATCGAGACGCTATTATGACCGATAAAATACCAGGAACTCGCTGGCTGCGGGTTATCGCGCCGATCCTTATCACCTGCATTATTTCATTTATGGATCGCGTTAATATCAGCTTTGCTCTGCCGGGCGGCATGGAACAGGATTTAGGCATTACCAGCCAGATGGCTGGCGTGGCCAGCGGTATCTTTTTTATTGGTTATTTATTTCTGCAAATCCCTGGCGGACGACTTGCGGTTTACGGTAGCGGGAAACGTTTTATCGCCTGGTCGCTCGTGGCCTGGGCGGTTGTCTCTATCGCCACCGGGTTCGTCACCCATGAATATCAACTGCTCGTGCTGCGTTTTATTCTCGGGATCTCCGAAGGGGGAATGTTGCCCGTCGTGCTGACCATGGTCAGCAATTGGTTCCCGGAAAAAGAACTGGGCCGGGCCAATGCCTTTGTCATGATGTTTGCCCCACTAGGAGGGATGCTGACCGCCCCGGTTTCCGGCGCGATTATTGCCGCCCTCGACTGGCGCTGGCTGTTCATTATCGAAGGCTTATTGTCGATCGTGGTGTTGACCATTTGGTGGCTGGTGATCAGTGACCGCCCGGAAGAAGCGCGTTGGCTGCCGGCGAAGGAACGCGACTATTTATTGACCGAGCTGGCCCGGGAGCGCAAAGCGCGGGAAGGGATGGCGCCGGCGGCCAAAGCGCCGCTAAAAGCGGTGTTTCGCAACAAGGGATTGATGCGCCTGGTCGTGCTGAATTTCTTTTACCAGACCGGGGACTATGGGTATACGTTGTGGCTGCCCACCATCTTGAAAAACCTGACCGGTGGCAGCATGGCCAATGTTGGGGTATTGGCGATTCTGCCGTTTGTTGCCACTCTGGCGGGGATTTATGTGATTTCGATGTTCAGCGATCGCAGCGGTAAACGCCGTTTGTGGGTCAGGATCTCCCTGTACTGTTTTGCGGCGGCGCTGATAGCCTCGGTGATCCTGCATGAGCACGTGGTGGCCGCCTATATCGCGTTGGTGGTGTGCGGCTTCTTCCTTAAAGCGGCGACCAGCCCCTTCTGGTCAATTCCCGGACGCATTGCGGCGGCGGAAGTGGCGGGCAGCGCACGCGGGGTGATCAACGGGCTGGGCAACCTCGGTGGGTTTTGCGGCCCCTATCTGGTCGGCGTCATGATTTATCTGTACGGACAGAACGTCGCGGTTTGCGCGCTGGCGGCATCGCTGCTGCTGGCGGGAAGTATCACCTTCCTGCTGCCGAAAGAATGCGACCGCTCCTGCGAAGAAACGGATAATCGCCTGCCATCCGGGGCCAAACAGAAATGGAGTTAAGCGGCAATAACGCGGTGTGGGCAGCGACGGCGGCTCACCCCCGCGTCAGGATTGGGCGGCGCGTTGTGTTATCGCGGTTAAATGCCAGGCCAATGGCTTGAGCGACTCACACGTCAACCCGCACCAAACGGTGATGCATCGTTGAGAATCAGCTTTTCTGAAAACGGTTATAACTCAATGGGATGATGCATAGGGAGATTTTGGAGCGGGTGAAGGGAATCGAACCCTCGTATGCAGCTTGGGAAGCTGCCGTTCTACCATTGAACTACACCCGCATCGGTGTGCGACAGGCATTATAACCGGTTATCGGCGGCGGGCAAGCGGAGATGGCGCGTAACTGCCGATGTTTTAAGCGGTTAAGTTCAGTGGGCGAAAAAAAACCGGCGCAGTTGCCTGCACCGGTTGTTTCACGCTAAACGGAATTATTTCTGTGGGCGCATCGCCGGGAACAGAATCACGTCGCGGATGGTGTGACTGTTGGTGAACAGCATCACCATGCGGTCGATGCCGATGCCCAGACCGGCGGTCGGCGGCAGGCCGTGCTCCAGCGCGGTGACGTAGTCTTCGTCGTAGAACATCGCTTCGTCGTCGCCGGCGTCTTTAGCATTCACCTGATCGGCGAAGCGCTGCGCCTGGTCTTCGGCGTCGTTCAGCTCGGAGAAGCCGTTGCCGATTTCACGGCCGCCGATGAAGAACTCGAAGCGGTCGGTGATTTCCGGGTTCACGTCGTTGCGGCGCGCCAGCGGCGACACTTCAGCCGGGTACTCGGTGATGAAGGTCGGCTGAATCAGATGGCTTTCCGCCACTTCTTCGAAGATCTCGGTCACGACGCGGCCCAGGCCCCAGCTCTTCTCAACCTTGATGCCGATGGATTCGGCGATGGCCACCGCTTTGCCCATGTCGGCCAGGTCAGCCAGATCGGTTTCCGGACGGTATTTCTTGATCGCCTCGGTCATGGTCAGCTTCTCGAACGGCTTGCCGAAGTCGAACACTTCATCGCCGTACTGCACCTGAGAGGTGCCCAGCACTTTCTCGGTCAGGGTGCGGAACAGGGTCTCGGTCAGCTCGATCAGGTCTTTGTAATCCGCGTAAGCCATGTAGAGTTCCATCATGGTGAACTCTGGGTTATGACGCGGAGAAACGCCTTCGTTGCGGAAGTTGCGGTTGATTTCGAACACGCGCTCAAAGCCGCCGACCACCAGACGCTTCAGATACAGTTCCGGCGCGATGCGCAGGTACATGTCGATATCCAGCGCATTGTGGTGAGTGATGAATGGACGCGCGGACGCGCCGCCCGGGATCACCTGCATCATCGGGGTTTCGACTTCCATGAAGCCGCGTTCCACCATGAAGTTGCGGATAGCCGACATCACCTGCGAACGCACTTTGAAAGTGTTGCGCGATTCTTCGTTGGCGATCAGATCCAGGTAACGCTGGCGGTAACGGGTTTCCTGATCCGCCAGGCCGTGGAATTTATCCGGCAGCGGACGCAGCGCTTTGGTCAGCAGACGCAGTTCGGTGCAGTGGATCGACAGTTCGCCGGTCTTGGTTTTGAACAGCTTGCCGCGCGCGCCGAGGATATCGCCCAGGTCCCACTTCTTGAACTGCTCGTTGTACACGCCTTCAGCCAGATCGTCGCGCGCGACGTACAGCTGAATGCGGCCGCCCACGTCCTGCAGCGTGACGAAGGATGCCTTGCCCATAATGCGGCGGGTCATCATGCGGCCGGCGACGGTCACTTCTACGCCCAGCGCTTCCAGCTCTTCGTTGTCTTTATCGCCGTACGCAGCGTGCAGTTTGTCGGAGGTGGAATCGCGACGGAAGTCGTTCGGGAACGCAATGCCGTTCTCACGCAGGCCGGCCAGTTTCTCGCGGCGGGACTGCAGTTCGTTATTGAGATCCAGCGCCTGATCGGCGCCCTGTACTTGTTGTTCAGACATTTCTATTCCTCATAACCCGGCTTTCAAACTTGCCTCAATGAATTTATCCAGGTCGCCATCCAGTACGGCCTGCGTGTTACGCGTTTCGACGTTGGTGCGCAAATCCTTGATGCGGGAGTCATCCAGCACGTAAGAACGGATTTGGCTGCCCCAGCCGATGTCGGACTTGTTGTCTTCCATCGTCTGCTTATCAGCATTTTTCTTTTGCATCTCAAACTCGTACAGCTTGGCTCGCAGCTGTTTAAACGCTTGATCCTTGTTCTTATGCTGAGAACGATCGTTCTGGCACTGCACCACGATGTTGGTTGGCAGGTGAGTAATACGTACGGCGGATTCGGTTTTGTTGACGTGCTGACCGCCCGCACCGGAGGCGCGGTACACGTCGATACGCAGATCCGCCGGGTTGATTTCGATATCGATATCGTCGTCCACTTCCGGGTAGATGAACACCGAGCTGAACGAGGTGTGGCGACGGCCGCCGGAGTCGAACGGGCTCTTGCGCACCAGGCGATGCACGCCGGTTTCAGTGCGCAACCAGCCGAACGCGTAGTCGCCGATGATCTTGATGGTGGCCGATTTCAGGCCCGCGACGTCGCCGTCGGACTCTTCGATCACTTCGGTCTTGAAGCCCTTGGCTTCGGCCCAGCGCAGGTACATGCGCAGCAGCATGCTGGCCCAGTCCTGCGCTTCAGTGCCGCCGGAACCGGCCTGGATATCCAGGTAGCAGTCGGCGCTGTCGTATTCGCCGGAGAACATGCGGCGGAATTCCAACTGATCCAGTTTGCTCATCAGTTGATCCAGCTCGGCGACCGCTTCGTTGAAGGTCTCTTCATCGTCGGCTTCCACCGCCAGTTCCAGCAGCCCGCCGACGTCTTCGCCGCCCTGCTCCAGCTGATCGATGGTTTCAACGATGGCTTCCAGCGCAGCGCGCTCTTTACCGAGCGCCTGTGCGCGCTCCGGCTCGTTCCAAACGTCCGGCTGCTCCAGCTCGGCGTTGACTTCTTCTAGGCGTTCCTTCTTGGCATCATAGTCAAAGATACCCCCTAAGAACCGCAGTCCGCTCGGACAGGTCCTGAATTCGGTTTTTTACCGGGTTAATTTCAAACATGGTTTCGTTCTTTTACGTTGATGTCGTCGATGGCGGAATGCCATTGGAACCGCTAATTCTAACGGATCCGGGCGGCAGTTTATAGCGAGTTGGTCAGTTTTTGTGGCGATCGGGAAGGATGCCGGGGATTGGAGAGCCCAATCCCCGAATTGTGTTCAATTTCGCCTCAGCGCGGCCAAAGATGCTGGATCAGCAGCTGCACGTTGCGGTTGCCGCGAAACTCGTTGACGTCGAGCTTGTAGGCCAGTTCCACTTCGCGCACGCTGCTGTCCGGCCACAGCGTGGTATCCACGTTGAACGCGATGCCGTCGAGCAGCGGGCCGCCGCCGAGCGGCTCCACCATCAGCTTCAGGTGTTTCTCGCCCACCAGCCGCTGCTGCAGGATGCGGAACTTGCCGTCGAAGGTCGGTTCCGGGAACGCCTGGCCCCACGGGCCGCCCTCGCGCAGCAGCTCCGCCGTGGTCAGCGACAGCTCCTGCATCGCCAGTTCGCCGTCGGACCAGATCACCCCTTCCAGCATCGCCGGATCGAGCCATTCGCCCACCAGCTCGCCGAAACGCTGGCGGAACTCGTCGAATTTGGCTTCTTCCAGCGACAGCCCGGCCGCCATCGCGTGGCCGCCGAACTTCATCATCAGCCCGGGGTTCAGCATATCCAGCCGCTCCAGCGCGTCGCGCATGTGCAGGCCGGGCACCGAACGGCCGGAGCCTTTCAGGATGCCGTCACCCGCCGGCGCGAACGCGATCACCGGGCGGTGGAAACGCTCTTTGATGCGCGAAGCGAGGATGCCCACCACGCCCTGGTGCCATTCCGGGTGATACATCGCCAATCCGTAAGGCAGCTCGGTGCTGGTGCGCTCCAGCTGATCGCACAGCTGCAGGGCTTCCACCTGCATGCCCTGCTCTATCTCGCGTCGCGTCTGGTTCAGCGCATCGAGATCGTTGGCCAGCATGCGCGCCTGCGCGATGTCGTCGCTCAGCAGCAGCGCCACGCCGATCGACATGTCGTCCAGCCGGCCGGCGGCGTTGAGCCGCGGCCCGAGAGCAAAACCGAGATCGTTGGCCGCCAGTTGACGGGCGTCGCGGTTGGCCACCTCAAGCAGCGCGCGGATGCCCGGTCGGCATTTGCCGGCGCGGATGCGGTTTAATCCCTGATACACCAGAATGCGGTTGTTGGCGTCCAGCGGCACCACGTCGGCCACGGTGCCGAGCGCCACCAGGTCCAGCAGCTCCGCCAGATTGGGCATCGCCAGCGCGCGCTGCTCGAACCAGCCGCTGTCCCGCAGGCGGGCGCGCAGCGCCAGCATCAGGTAGAACGCGACGCCTACCCCCGCCAGCGATTTGGACGGGAAGGCGCAGCCGCGCAGGTTGGGGTTAACGATCGCTTCGGCCGCCGGCAGGGTCTCGCCCGGCAGGTGGTGATCGGTCACCAGCACCTGCATGCCCTTGGCGTGCGCCACGTCGACGCCGGCGTGGGAGGAGATGCCGTTATCGACGGTGACAATGAGTTCTGCGCCGCGCGCCGCCGCCTGCTCCACCACTTCGGGGCTCAGGCCATAACCGTCTTCGAAACGGTTAGGCACCAGATAATCGACGGCTGCGCCGCCCATGCTGCGCAGCGCCAACACCGTCAGCGCGGTGCTGGTGGCGCCATCGGCGTCGAAATCACCCACCACCATGATGCGGCGGCCGTCGGCCAGCGCCTGTTGCAGCAGGCCGACGGCGTCGTCGATGCCGTCCAGCTGTTGCCAGGGCAGCATGCCCTTGACGCCGCGTTCCAGCTCTTGCTCAGCCTGCACGCCGCGCAGGGCGTAAAGCCGACGCAGCAGCGGCGGCAAACTGGCGGGCAGATGCGTGTCGTCCGCCGCCGGGCGGCGGCGTAGTTGCGTTTTGATACTCACCGGCGATTAACCACCGGCTTTGGTGGCGGCCTGGTGCGCATCCAGCATGGCGGCCATCTCTTTCGGCCCCTGATAGCCCGGGATCATCATGCCGTTCTCCAGGATGATGGCCGGCGTGCCCTGAATGCCGAACTGCACGCCCAGCTCGTAATGCTTGCTGATGTCGGTTTTGCAGGTCGCCGGAGAAACGGCGTCGCCCTTCATGGCGGCGTCAAACGCCTTGGCCTTGTCGGCGGTGCACCAGATCGACTGCATGTCTTTTTCAGCCTGGGAAGCCAGCCCCTGGCGCGGGAATGCCAGATAACGCACGGTAATACCCAGATCGTTGTACTCTTTCATCTGCTGATGCAGTTTGTGGCAGTAACCGCAGGTGATATCGGTGAACACGGTGATCACGTGTTTCTCTTTCGGCGCTTTGTAAACGATCATCTGATCTTTCAGCGCGTCCATCTTGCTGCTCAGCAGTTGGTTGGTCACGTTGACCGGCTCTTTGCCGCTGACGTCGAACAGCGGGCCCTGCAGGATATGCTTGCCGTCTTCGGAGGCGTACAGCACGCCGCTGTCGGTCAGCACGGTTTTCAGGCCGTTGACCGGCGAAGGCTGCACGTCCGCCTGCTGGATGCCCAGGCTGGCGAGCGCTTTTTTGATCGCCGCGTCATCGGCATGGGCGGCGCCGGCCACCGAAGCCACCAGCAGAGAGAGCAGCATTAAACCTTTTTTCATTGTTCCAATCCTTTCGAACCCGCCGCTCAGGCGCGCGGGTGATGCTGTTGATGTAGCTGTTTCAGTCGTTCGGTCGCTACATGTGTATAAATTTGCGTGGTCGAGAGATCGCTGTGCCCTAACAACATCTGTACGACACGGAGATCGGCTCCATGGTTCAGCAAATGAGTAGCGAACGCGTGCCGCAACACGTGCGGCGACAGACGCTCGCTGTCGATGCCCGCAAGGATGGCATAGTGTTTGATGCGATGCCAGAACGTCTGTCGGGTCATTTGCTGGCAGCGGGTGCTGGGGAACAGCACATCCAGCGTCTGACCGTTGACCAGCCATGGGCGGCCGTGCTCCAGATAATTTTCGATCCAGTAGACCGCCTCTTCGCCCAGCGGCACCAGCCGCTCCTTGTTGCCCTTGCCGATCACCCGCACCACGCCCTGACGCAGGCTGACGTCGCTGATGTTCAGCCCCACCAGCTCGGAAACCCGCAGCCCGGTGGCGTACAACACTTCGAGCATCGCCTTGTCGCGCAGCTCCAGCGGCTGATCGACGCAGGGCGCCTGCAGCAACGCATCGACCTGCGCCTCGCTCAGATCCTTCGGCAAGCGCTGCGGCAGTTTGGGGGACGCCAGCTGCGCGGTGGGATCGTCGGCGCGCAGCTTTTCGCGGTACAGATATTGAAACAGGCGCCTCATGGCGCTCAGCAAACGCGCGGAGCTGGTGGCCTTGTAACCGCCATCCACCCGCTCGGCGAGAAACGCCTGCAGATCCAACGCCTGCGCCTGCAGCAAATCGGTCTTCTGCTGGCCAAGCCAGGCGCCCAGGGCCTGCAAATCCAGCCGATAGGAGGCCAGCGTATTTTCCGCCAGATTGCGCTCAAGCCACAGCGCATCCAGGAATTGTTCAATCAGCGCATTGTCTTGCTGTTGCACGCGGTCCTCTCTTTGTTGCATTTCCACCCGCGCCATTATGCCTTAAGCCGGAGCAAATCAGGTATACTCGCTGCAATTCTCTAAACAGCAACGTAACGGTTTACACATGAAGATTGGTCTGTTTTACGGCTCCAGCACCTGCTACACCGAAATGGCGGCAGAAAAAATCCGTGAGATTCTGGGTGAAGACCTGGTCGACCTGCACAACCTGAAAGACGTCTCGCCCAAGCTGATGGAGGACTATTCCATTCTGATCCTCGGCATCCCGACCTGGGATTTCGGCGAACTGCAGGAAGACTGGGAAGCGATCTGGCCGCAGCTGGCGGCGCTGGATCTGAAAGGCAAAATCGTCGCCATGTACGGCATGGGCGATCAGCTCGGTTACGGTGAGTGGTTCCTCGACGCGCTGGGCATGCTGCACGATCACATCGCGCCGCTGGGCGTACAGTTCATCGGCTTCTGGCCAACTGAGGGCTTCGAGTTCACCAGCCCCAAACCGCTGAGCGCCGACGGCAAACATTTCGTCGGCCTGGCGCTCGATGAGGTCAACCAATACGATCTGAGCGAAGAGCGCCTGCAGCAATGGTGCGAACAGATCCTGTTGGAGATGGAGCCGCTGCTGTAGCCGCTATCGGGCGCGTAACGCGCCCGATTTCCCTCACTTATTTCCACAGACGAAAGCGTGGCTCGTCTTCCCCGGCCGGCGTTTCCTTGGTCAAACGCGCCGGATCGGCCACCTGATACCAGTCCAGCTTGCGCGTCAATAGCATAATGCCCGCCAGAATGGCGAACAGCAGCCCCGCCCCCAGCACCAACGCATTGTCCTCCGACTGCAACAGCAAATAGAGCACGCCGTACAACAGCAATAGGCTCGCGGCGAACAGCGCACCGCGCAGCTTGCCGCGCAGCACGGCGCTCAGATAGAAGCCGATCAGTCCGCTGCAGGCGATGCTGGCCGCCAGGTAAGCGAGAGCGAATCCCAGGTGTTCGGAGAAGGCCAGCAGAATCAGGTAGAACAACACCAGCGCCGCACCGACCAGCAGGTACTGAATCGGGTGCACCCGCAGCCCGGTCAGGGTTTCGAACAGGAAAAACGCCATAAACGTCAGCCCGATAAACAGCAGCGCGTATTTGACCGCACGCTCGGTCAGCTGATAGTGATCGACCGGTTCGACCAGGCTGGCGCTGAAGGCCGGCAGCTTGTCCTCGTCGATAATGCCATCGTCGTAATGGAACGCACTGTTAATGTTGTTGGCGAACCAGGTGCTGCGCCAGCGAGCGCTAAACCCTTGATCCGTCACCTTACGTTCGTCCGGCAGGAAGTTGCCGAGAAAATTCGGGTGTGGCCAGTTGCTTTGCAGTTGCAGCTCGCTGCTGCGCCCCAGCGGCACCAGCGATAGGCTGCTGGTGCCCGCCAGCGTCAGGGTGAAGTCAGCGTTCAGCCCCTCTTTTTGTTGCAACGCCGCCAGCGTCAGCGGTGCGTGGATCCCCTGGCGCAACGAACCCACGCCGGTGCCCGGCTCAAACGCCACCGGCTGCGGTGTTGCCAGCGGGGAAATGCGCTTGATGCCGCGAGAGTCGCTCAGCGCCACCAGCAGGAACGGCTGGCCGACGGCCACGTTGGCGCGCTGCAAATCCGTCAGCTCCGGCTGGCCGAAACGCACCTTGAAGTTCAGCGGCCCCTGATAAACCTGCGTCTGATAGATGCCTAGCTTGCGCACTTCCACCTTCGGCGCGCCCTGCACCTGAAGCGACTCCGGCAGCAAATAGCGGTAATGCTGCACCCGCTGCACCACCGTTTGCCCTTTCTCGTCTTTCTTCTCTTCGCGTTCGATATAGGGAATGACAATCAACGGGCCGAGCACGCGCTGCGCCCCGCTGGTGCTTTCGCTCACCTGCCCGACCACGCTTTGCCGATAGCCGCTGCGTTCGTCGATCACGCTCATCAGTTGGGCGATGGGGATCAACATCACCACCATCAATCCCAGCAACGTGGTTATTTTCCAGAAAAGTACCGATTTCATCATGCTCGCTCCTCGTAGGTAATGAGGCCACGATAAAACCCGCAGGTGAAATCAGAATGTGGTTATGTGAAGGGAAGGTGAAGTCACAGCGATAACATGAAAGTCGCTTCCACCCCGTGCGGCCGGCGGTTGCGCAGGCGAATGCCGCCATGATGCAGACGGGCGACCTCCTGCACGAAGTTCAGGCCCAGCCCGCTGCTTTTAGGCCGTTCGGCGCGCGGCAGCGAATAAAAACGCTCGAACACTTTATCGAGCGCATAGTCCGGAATGCCGCTGCCGTCGTCACAGACGCTGATGCAGTAATGCTGTTCCCGCCGTTCCCCTCGCACGCTGACGCAACCGCCCGGCGGGGTAAAGTCGATCGCGTTGTCCAGCAGGTTGGTCAGCGCCTGGCTGATCAGCAATGCATCGCCGTTCAGCGTCACCTCCGCCAACGCCTCCAGTTGCAATCTGACGCCGCGCTGCGTCGCCTGCGCCTCTTTGCCCGCCATCGTCTGGCCGATCAGCGCCGCGATCGCGATGGGCGCGGTCTCCATTTCTGGCCGACTCTCCAGCCGCGCCTGCACCAGCAGTTTATCCACCAGTTGCTGGATGCGTGCGCTTTGCTGTTCGATATTGGTGAGAAAACGCCGGGCGGTCTCCGGCGGTGGCAGCTCCTGCAACAGTTCCGCCGCCCCCCGGATCGCCGCCAGCGGGCTTTTCAGCTCATGCGTCAGGGTATGAGCATACTGTTCGATATAAGCTTTGCCTTCCAGCTTCAGACGCATGCTCTCCAACGCCTGCGCCAGCTGCGTCAATTCCCGGCCGCCCACTTTGGGCAACGGCGCGTTTTCTCCCTGCGCCACCCCGTCGGCATAACGCACCAGACGGCCTATGGAACGGTTGATCCACCAGACGAACGCCGCCCCGATCAGCAGCGCGATCCCCAGCAGCAATGCGCCGGCCCACAAAATGCGCCGTTCGCTGCGTTTGATCACCGGCGCCATGGTGCTGTTGGGTTTGCCCACGGTAAGCACGCCGATAATGCGCCCTTGTTCTATCACCGGCGCGGCCACATACATCACCGAACTGTTTTCATCCTGCGGGTCGCTGCGGGTGCTGCGGGCGCCGTACTGGCCGCGCAGCGTCCGATAAACGTCATTCCAGCGCGAATAATCCTGCCCCTGCGCGCGGCCGGCGGAATCGAAGATGACCTTGCCTCGCACATCGGTAAGATAGACGTGGTATTCGCTGCGATCCTTGCGGATGCCGGAGATATTGGCGCCGATTGGCCGCTGGTTCAGCTGCGTAAACGCCTGCGCCAGTTGGCCATGCGCCGCATCGCCGCGCTGCATGTCCTGACGGGCGATCTGCGCCAGCAGGTTGGCAGTGTCCACCAGCGTGCCTTCGGTAGCGCGCCGCACGCCGGGCTTCACTTCCTGGACGAAAATGCTCAGCACGAAGTACCCGGCCACCGCCACGATCAGAAAATATCCCAGCAGCAGGCGCAGGCCAATTTTCATGGCTGGCGGCTCACGCTGTAGCCCAATCCGCGGTGGGTGTGGATCGGCGGCTCACCGGGATCCACCGCACGCAGCTTGGCGCGCAGGGTTTTGATGTGGGTATCGACGGTGCGATCCAGGCTTTCTTCCGCCTGCGCCCAAACGCTTTCCATCAGTTGCTGCCGCGAGAACACCCGTCCAGGCGCCAACAACAGCGTCTTCAGCAGCAGGTATTCGTAACGGGTCAGCGGCAGCGGCCGCTGATGGTAGGAGATGGTGGCCGCGTCTTCGTCGAGGGCGAAAGCGCCGAAATGGTAGCGCGCGCTCTGTTGCAGGCGCTGCTGCTTATGCAGGCGGCGCAAAATGGTGCGCACCCGGGCGCTGACCTCGCGAGGGGAGAACGGCTTGGCGACATAGTCGTCGGCGCCGATCTCCAGCCCGATCAGGCGATCCACTTCATCACTGCGGGCGGTAAGAAACAGAATCGGCAGGTCGGCCGCCTGAGCCAGCAGGCGGCGACACAATTCAAAGCCGTTGATATCCGGCAAACCGACATCGAGGATAGCGAGCGCTGGCGCGCCTTCTTGCGCCAGCGCCTGCAACGCCGGCTCCGCGCGTTCGAACCAGCGTACTTCGAAGCCTTCGCTCTCCAGCGTGTAAACCAGCGTATCGGCAATGCTGGGTTCATCCTCCACCAACCAGAGTACGGGTTTCATCAGGGTTCCTCGCCGTTACCCGCCGGCGGATGCAGCAACAGCTGCCGCAGGTGGCGCCACTCCTCTTTGCTCATGCAGTCGGAAGCCAGCCACAGCCGGCGGCGCTTTTTGCCCTCCATCGGCTGCAGCGTCAACAGCATGCCGTAACCCGGCATCCACGGTTTTTTCGCCAGCCGCCACTCGCGGCCGTGCCAGCTGAAACGCCTGTCCGCCAGCAGCCGCAGCTCGCCCTGCACCGCGGCGATGCGCTTCTGGCTGCGAATGCACTGAAACACCACCAGCGTCAGCAGCACCAGCCAGAGCGGGCCAAAGCCCTCCGGCCAGGGCGAAATCAGGATCAGCAGGATCAGAACGCCGTGGGTCAACAGTGAAAACAGCTGGGTGCGCCAGGAAATGCGGATATCACATCGCCACTGGGCCACGGTCTTTATTTCGCGTTTGGATCAGGGTCACCATTCTCTGCAGCTCGCCGTCCTGCGGCGCGCCATGATTCATCAGCCAGTTGAACAAATCGGGATCGTCACACTCCAGCAGGCGGATAAACAGCGCCTTGTCCGCGTCATTCAGGCTGTCGTATTCGTATTCGAAGAACGGCATGATGGAGATGTCCAGCTCGCGCATGCCACGACGGCAAGCCCAGTGAATACGTGCTTTGTTGTTAATATCCATGTTGTTATGACTCACCTCTTTTCAGCGCGGCAGCGCCAGCGCAGGGTTCAAATGACACACTGTATGGCAACGCCGTCGCAATATAATTCCATCAGCCGGGGATCTGTCTGCAAGGGTACCCTGGCCGCAAGCCTATAGAGTAACAATTTGACATACACGCCGGGAAGGCGCTTTGCTGCGGAAAACGCAATAAAGCGCAAAATGCCAAAAAAAGCGCACCCCGGCGCCACGGCGCGAATAACAGTTTGCAAAGCCCGCCGCCTCTTTTACCATGGGCTCAATACCCTTCAGGTAAGCTAAACGTTGAGCAGGAACTTACTATGGCGCATAACATTCCATTCCCACCCCGTCAGCCCTCCGCTTCCACCCATCTTCCCCTGACGCTGATCTCGCTGGAAGATTGGGCGCTGGTGACGCTGAACGGGCCGGACACGGTGAAATATCTCCAGGGCCAGGTGACGGCGGACATCGACGCGCTTGCGGCCGATCAACACGTGCTGTGCGCCCACTGCGACGCCAAGGGCAAAATGTGGAGCAACCTGCGTCTGTTCCACCGAGGCGAAGGCTTCGCCTATCTGGAACGTCGCAGCGTGCTGGACAGCCAACTGGCGGAAATCAAAAAATACGCGGTGTTCTCCAAAGTCACTATCGCCGCCGATAATGACGCGGTATTGCTGGGCGTCGCCGGTTTCCAGGCGCGCGCCGCGCTGACGGGCCTGTTCGCCACGCTGCCGAGCGCCGAGCACCCGGTGGTGCAGGACGGCGAGACCACGATTCTGCACTTCGCTGCGCCGGCGGAACGTTTTCTGCTGGTGACCCGCCCCGCCGTAGCCGAACAGCTGATCGGCAAACTGCATGACCAGGCGGAACTGAATGACAGCAGCCAATGGCTGGCGCTGGAGATCGAAGCCGGTTATCCGGTTATCGACGCCGCCAACAGCGCGCAGCTGATCCCGCAGGCCACCAACCTGCAGGCGCTGGAAGGCATCAGCTTCAGCAAGGGTTGCTATACCGGTCAGGAGATGGTGGCGCGCGCCAAATTCCGCGGCGCCAACAAGCGTGCGCTCTACTGGCTGGAAGGTAAAGCGGCCCGCGCCCCGCAGGCGGCGGAGGATCTGGAGCTGCAGCTGGGGGAAAACTGGCGCCGCACCGGCACCGTACTGGCGTCGAGTCAGTTGGCCGACGGCACGCTGTGGGTGCAGGTGGTGATGAACAACGATCTGGATGCCGACAGCCAGCTGCGGGTGCGCGACGATGCCGCCAGCCAGTTGGCGATCAAACCGTTGCCCTACTCGCTGGCCGAAGAGAAATAATCCGTCGGCCGCAGGCCCCCTGCCTGCGGCCATCTTCATTACTCGTCCAATTCCCCGTCGCGCTGCACCAGATAAATCAGCACCAGAATGATGGTGACGAAGAAGCGAAACGCATCCGGCACGCCGTTCCACTGCTTCGACATCCACATGCCAAACCACTCGCCCCCAATCGACATAAAGCCGACCTGCCAGGTGAGGAAGCCCAGCGTCAGCCCCACTACCGCCAGCTTTTTCCGGCCGTTAAAGGCGTGCGCAGGCAGTTTCAGGCCACACAGCAGGCGCAGGCCGCCAATCCAGCACAGCAGCGCGGTCAGGCTCTCCAGCGCAATGATGAAAATATAACCGGCGTGATGCAGCCACGGCGTCTGTATCGAGCGGTAGCCGATGGTGGCGTCGGGGAAAATCGTGTCCATCATAAAGACGTGGCGCACGAAGGCGAAGTTGGAACCGTAGTCGGTGATGTTGCCGAAGGCGACCAGCGAAGCGAACAAGGCGATAGCGCAGACCAGCAGCGCTTTGGATAAGCGAACGATCATCTTGGTGAGTCCTGAACAGAGGTTAAAGAAACGGTATGCGGGCTCAGAAATGAAGGAACGGGCTTGCTGGATACCCGAAAGAAGCAAGCGCCTCTTTTTTAAAACAAAAGAGGCGCCAGTTCAATACGCATTCAGACGTAGCGTGAACGCTTAGACGTAGAGGTAGATCGCCATGAAATGGCAGGCGCTGCCGCCGAGCACGAAGGCGTGCCAAATGGCGTGGCCAAAGCGAATGCGCTTGGAGGCGTAGAAAATCACGCCCAGGGTATAGACCACCCCGCCGATCGCCAGCAGCGTGACGCCGCCGGCCTCCAGCCGCGTAACCAGCTGATAAATCACGATCAGCGACAGCCAGCCCATCGTCAGGTAGGTCACCAACGACAGGGCTTCAAAACGGTGGGCGAAGGCCAGTTTGAACAGCACGCCGAGCAGCGCCAATCCCCAGATTACCGCCATCAGGCCCTTCGCCAGCGGCGAATCCAGTCCCACGAGTAAAAATGGGGTGTAAGTGCCGGCAATCAGGAGATAAATGGCGCAGTGGTCAAATTTTTTCAGCCAATGCTTGGCCTTCTGATGCGGGATCGCATGGTAGAGCGTGGAAGCGAGAAACAGCAGGATCATGCTGCCGCCGTACAGGCTGTAACTGGTGATGGCCGTCGCATCGGCGCCGGTATTCACCGCCTGCACCAACAGCAATACCAGGCCGACGATGCCGAACACCAGCCCGATACCGTGACTGATGCTGTTGGCGATCTCTTCCGCCCACGGATAAGCCGCGGCGACCATCTTATTGCTTCCGGCTTTCACTACGTCCGTTTTCCCCATAACGCGCAACCCCTCAAAATGCCCTGCTTTGTGCGAAATTAACGCAAAGCAGCTTAACTGAGAATAATTCCAGTGTACACGTGTACGCTAAAATAAAAATGTGAACGCGTGTAACCATCGAAATCCCCCGCCCGCTGGTCTACAATCGTCAGGCTTCAACCCACCCATCTTGAGGTTTACACCATGTCATCCGCTGTACCCGCGTTAGATTTCGGTTCAATGACCCAGACCATCCAGTTCCTGATGGAAATCGATAAGTTGAAAGGCGTACAACGCCGCACCAAGGTACTGGGCACCCAACGCCAGGAAAACTCCGCCGAACACAGCTGGCACTTCGCCATCGCCGCCATGAGCCTGGCGCCCTACGCCGGTGATGACGTAGACATTCAGCGCGTGATCCAGATGGCGCTGCTGCATGACATCGTGGAAATCGACGCCGGCGACGTGCTGGTCTACGATCTGGCGGCCCGCGCGGCGATCCACGATCAGGAAGTGGCGGCGGCTCGCCGTCTGTTCGGCATGTTGCCGGAGGCTCAGCGCGAGTATTTCACCGCTTTATGGCAGGAGTATGAAGATGGCGAAAGCGCCGATGCGCGCTTCGCCTTGCTGCTGGATCGCACCATGCCGATGCTGATGAATCTGCACAACGAAGGCCAGAGCTGGGTGGAAAACGGCATCAGCCTGGAGCAGGTGCTGGCGCGCAATGCGTCGATCGCCGACGTACACCCCGAGCTGTGGCACCATATGGAGCAACATCTGCGGGACGCGCAGCGCAAAGGCTGGTTGAAGTAATTGTATCTGCTGCAGTGAGTACACTGCAGCCTATTGATTTCACAGTGCCGCCTCATCTCCAGAGGCGCCATAGCTTGCTTTTAGCCGCCATCGTAGCGGTCAGTTCAAGGCAAAGCCACTGCTCCCTAGCCAGACACGTAGCCTGTCTCATACTTGCTTAAGCCCAAATTCTCTTCTTTACTTACCTTTTGCGAATCTATTTCTCTGGGAAAAGTCATGAGCTCAATCTTCGTTCAACGCGATGTCGCCGCATTATTTTATGCCATCATAGGGAAAAAAGCCGACATCAAGGACATTGATTATTTTTCAAAAAAATCAACGCAAGAAAATTTCTCCTTTTCTACATTAGCAAATAAATTAATCAATTCTGAATTAGGTCAAGCACGCCTGTCAGAGTTAAATGAACGTGAGAAAATACAGTTTATTTACCACAATATTCATGGTGCCGACGCATCGGAAGAAACTCTCACTTATCTTCTCAGTCGATTGGAGAAGAGCGGTGATCTCGGTAGCCTTGCCGCTTACATGAGCAACGATCTTCTGCACTACTCCGGGCAAGATGCCCTCTTGCAAGAACAACAAGCTGCGTTGATTGAAACCGTTAATCAAACGCTATTTCCCTCTTTTAACAGCTCAGTATCAGACGGGGCTGAATGGGTGCAAGGTTTTTATTATGCAGTGAAATCCACGATGACGTCCGATGGGATAAACTATTGGGGTAATGTGATAAATAGTCACCCTGAAAAGTTGAATTTGATTGCACAAAAGTTTGTCGAAGGTAAAAAAACATTGTCGAACCTTAGCGACAAGGATTTCGTCCTCAAAATCTATGAAAATATTTTTGGATCAGCCCCCGATAACGACCAACTACAAAAATATACTACCGGGTTAAATACCAATACAGAAAGCCGTGGTGATGTCATAGTACGCATGATTAATGATATCCGCAATGATGAAACCAGCGTTCATGCTGATGCCAAAGCAATTTTTTTGGCTAACACGCATGTTTATGCTGCTGGAGAGTTACCCGCACCGGAGTATCAGGAAGCCATCACTGCAATATACTTGAGCATTGCCGGTTATTATATTGATGCCAATGCATTGGATACCTACAGTAAGCAATTAGCCGCTGGGCGATCCGAGAGTGACATCCTCGCCATGTTCTCTAAGCAACCTGCTTTCGCCAAAGCCGCCTCGTACCAGATAATATTCAATAACCTATGGGGAAGACCCATGACGACAGCCGAGTCTGTCGCAATTATGAACGAAAGTGGCAACGATGCACTGAAGGCGACACTGGCTGTATTGGCGCACTTCCGTGCTAATGAGAGTATTATTGCAGGCAATGGCGGAGCACCAGGCAGTTATGCAGTCCAACAATTCGAACAAAAGATCGGGGCCAACTTAAACTATGTCAAACAGGGCGTACTGACAAAAAGTGGTGAAAACGGAGAGTTAACGGGGATAATAAATAATCATGGCGTCGAACATATTATCTCCAACGCTGAGTTATCCATGCTGAATGACATTACGTTGAACGTCGTAACATCAGGCACTATCGATATTAGTCAATTGAATGGGTGGCATACTCTTACCATCGACGGTACTGAAAGTGTTTTGCTGAAGTTGTTCGCTCAAGCGCTCAATAATATTGATATATTCCTGAAAAACCCGAATGTCACCTTGGTAAACCCTATTACTGGAAACAATCAAAATATCATCATCACAGCAGATGCAGATATGGCGCATGCCACCGGTGAGCTTCGATTCAATTTTGCAAAAAATATCAATGTGCAATGGCAAGGCAATAGCATCAATGACGGCGCCAATAGCGTCAGCGATACGTTCAAAATTAAGGGGTATGACCAAGGCTCGGTATTAGCGGCTAACCTTATCACCAAGAATGTTTATCTCACTACGGGTGTCGATGGTGCGCTTTCCGGCACGATTGCCACCAATGTAGGTAACTTTACGCTTTTTCCCCAGCTCGATTTGGCGGGCTATCGAGGTACGGGTTCTATCTACGTTGACGGACAATTAGTCGGCAACGAGGGCAGGCACGTATTTGATATAGGTCTCTTGGCCGATCCCTCTATCGCTAATATACACAACAAGGATTATACGCATGTCACCGACCTGAAAGCCCCCGAACTTTGGGATCCTGCGTGGGGAATGCCAAACGGCTTTACGGGTTCATACGGTTTTACGCTGTCTGGCTTTGCCGATAACGTTACGGTGATTAATGTGCCGGTAGATTCATTTATGGATGCCCCTTTTAGCCAACGCGCCCTGGAAATCACCGGTAATGCCGGTGAAAACAGCCATATTACCTTTGAGTACGCTCCCGATTACCGCTATAAAAACTTTTCGCCAGTGATGACCATCACTTTTGATGCAAAGAATATCACTCACGCTGATGCCGGTACCTTATCGTTCAAAACCGATACTGTCTATATTGACTCTGACATTCCGGAGGTCAGAGAGTTTTTGGAAATATCATCTAAAGGGGATGCGGAAAATACCCTACGCCTTGAGGGCCATGACAACCATATCAGTGAAATTAACATTACTGGCGATAAGGCGCTTAACCTCACTATCAAAAACAATTTCAGCGAAGAATTGAAATCTATCACCAGTCACATGGCTAATAGCACACCACTGAATTTGACCCTGGAACAAGGGGGGACCGGCGGCGGGTTGTTCTATCAGGTGCTAAAACAATTAGACGGACTGACGGGATACGCTACCATCATGTCCCAAATGGCCGGTTACCAACTGTCGATCGCTAACGACGCCCCCACGACCAACGGCATCCAGGCTAATCATCTCTACAACGTAATGGGCAATACGAGTCTGGCAACCGGCCAAGGCGCGGATACGGTGGTATTCAGCCACAGTACCATTGATAACATGGTCACCTTTAACGATTACGAAAACAGCAGCGCGCAAAATGCATCATGGGTCGAAGGCGACAACATTGTCGTCGGTGATGTCGATCGGCAGTGGCTCTTTTCCGCAGGTGGCAGCAAGACTATCGATCTCGTCGGCAGTTTATCCCTGAATGACCTGACAGTGCTACTCTCCGGAATGAATGTTCAGACGAATACGACTCCGCAACAGTTGTTCATTGAATTGGTCTCTAAAGTCACTCAAGGCCACAGTCAGAATACATTGAGCGAAGTCAGCGCCTTATCGTTGAATGGATCCTATTTTGTGATGGTGGATAAGAACCTGAATCACAGTTTGGACAACGATGACATTATTTTTGGTCTCACAAACGACAATGCCTTCAAAATGGCCCATTACGATTCACCTGTTCTGGAAGTTAATGGCATTGGCAGTTTTACTCACGATGCCGTCGCTGCATAGCTGTTATTTATCATGCGTAACTTTCACGCCGGGCTTTAACCCGGCGTGAAAGTTACTACGGTTTGTGCGCCCTCTCCTTCGCGGCAATCACCGCCCCCCGAATGCAGGCCAGCGACGGCCCGGCATAACGTACCCGGGACAGAAACGGTTCAGTGATGAGTAGCGGTGGCGCGCCATCTATTGGGCATGCTGCCAGGCGCACTGTATGAGTATTTCACCGCTTTATGGCAGGAACACGGAGCAACATCTGCGGGACGCGCAGCGCAAAGGCTGGTTGAAGTAAGGGAACCGGGCTGCCGCCTCTTGGCCGCAGCCCGTCTTTGTCACGCGAACGCCTGCTGGCGTTCCAACGCTTCCTCATAGCTCGGCATCGACCCCGCCGCCCCGGCGCGTTCCACGCAGACCGCCGCGTAGGCGGCGGCGAAGCGCACCGCATCGGCTAACGGCACCTGATTCGCCAACTGCGCCGCCAGGGCGCCGTTAAACGCATCCCCCGCGCCGGTGGTGTCTTTCGGCTGCGCCGGAAACGCCGGGATCAGCTCACTGTGTTCCCCATCAGAGAACAACGCCCCCTGCGTGCCCAAGGTCACGATCAGCAAACGAATGCCCTTGGCGTGCAGCACCTGCGCCGCCTGCCGCGCCGAAGCCACATCCCGCACCGGCACGCCGGTCAGCAATGTGCATTCGGTGGCGTTGGGCGTCAGCAGATCGACCTGCGCCAACAGGCTGTCCGGCACCGGTTGAAACGGCGCCGGGTTGAGAATGATGAACGTCCGCGCCTCGCGGGCGATGGCGATCACTTGTTCGATCGCCGGCAGGTTGTTCTCCAGTTGGGTCAACAGAATATCCGCCGCGGCGATCGCCGGGCGGCACTGGCGCACCTCGTCCTCGCTGACCGTCAGGTTGGCACCGGGATCGACGGCGATCATGTTCTCCGCATCCTCGCCGGCAACGTAGATAAGCGCATTGCCGGTCGGGCAATCGCCGGTCGAGAACAGCGTCACCGCATCGAAACCGGCCGCGGCGAGATGGCGCCGGGCGAAGGTGCCGAAGTCGTCGCGCCCCACCTTGCCGATATAATGTACCCGCGCCCCGGCGCGCAGGGCGGCGGTGGCCTGGTTGGCGCCCTTGCCGCCCGCGCCCATCATGCTGTTACGGGCGATCAGCGATTCGCCGGGCTGCGGAAACCGCGCCATGCCGGCGACGATATCCAGGTTGAACGAACCGAACACGCAGACTTTGCCTTTCATTGCTGGTACTCCCTGCTTAATTGGAAGTGGCGCCGTGCGGCCAGACAGGCGCCTTTGCTGCCGGTTTCATCGGTCAGGCGGCTGATGGAGATCGCCAGCCCCTGTGCCGGCTGCGGCCCGCGCAGATGACGGCGGATCTCTTGCTCCAGCCGCGCCAACGGAAAACCGCGCATGGCGATCACGCCGCCGCCCAGGATCAGCCGTTGGGGGTCGATCACGTTCATTTCGATGGCGATGGTCTGCGCCAATCGTTCGACGAAACGCTGCAAATCCGGATGATCGCCGTGGCGCTCGAACAGCCGGTCGAACGGCGTTTGCGCCGCGTTGGCGCGCGCCCAGCCGGTCAGCCAATGGCCGGAGGTCAAACTCTCGACGCAGCCCCGTTTGCCGCACGGGCACTCGCCCAGATGGCCCGGCCAGGGAATGTGCCCCAACTCGCCGGCGGCGCCGTGCGCCCCGTGGTAAAAGTCGCCGTTAAGCCACAGGCTGTTGCCCATGCCGGTGCCCAGATACAGCCCCACCGCCACCTGCGGCAGCGCCGGCAACTGCTGCAAATCCCACCACAGCAGATGGTTGACGTCCTTGTCCATTCGCACCGGC
Organism: Serratia sp. JKS296; assembly: GCF_900215445.1. NCBI lineage: Bacteria > Pseudomonadati > Pseudomonadota > Gammaproteobacteria > Enterobacterales > Yersiniaceae > Serratia > Serratia sp. JKS296. Next base: position 860,459 of record NZ_OCMX01000001.1, on the reverse strand, counting down.
AGCGCCAGCAAATCGGCCAACAGCGCCGCCACCGGCTGGGCGTCCAGCGCCGGAATGAACGGCAGCGACAGCACCCGCGAGCGATCGCGGCTGAGGATCCCCGGCAACCCAAGCATCACCTGCGCCACCTGACGATCCTGGCTATGCCCGGCGATCAGGCGGCCCAACGCCGCCAGCGGATCGGCCTGCCGCGCCCAGTCGGCGGTCGCTATCTTGCGGTAAGCGCTAAACTCGCCGTCATCATCCATCAACAGCAGGCGGGTATTGGTGCCGCCAACGTCAACGCCAAGAAAATGCCGCATCATATCCCCCGCCTCAGGCCGCCTGCCGCATCTGTTCCAGCATTTTTTCCCATGCCGTCTCCAGATCCGGATCGAGGTTGAACAACCCAGAGCTGCCGACGATCAACACCTCCGCGCCAGCGCCCATCAGATCGCGGTAGGTGCGCTGATTGCAGGATCCGTCGATCTCGATCAGATAGCGCAGATTTTGTTGGCTTTTCAGATCGCGCAACTGGCGGATCTTGTCCAGCATTTCGGGAATGAACGGCTGCCCGGCATAGCCGGGATCGACGGTCATCACCGTGACCTTGTCCAGCAGGTGAAGGTAGTGGCGGATAAACTCCACCGGCGTGGCCGGGTTCAGCACCACCCCCACTTTTTTGCCCAGCGCGCGGATTTGATTGATCACCCGAAACGCGTCGCGGTTGATGGTTTCGGCGTGCGGGCAGATAAAGTCCGCGCCGGCGCGGGCGATCGGGTCGATGAAATCGGTCGGGTTCTCCACCATCAGATGCACATCCAGCAACAACGAGGTGTGCGGGCGGATCTGTTCGATAAAGAACGGCGACAGCGTGATGTTTTTAACGTAGTGCCCGTCCATGATGTCGATATGCAGCATATCGGCGCGGCGATTCAGCACCGCCAATTGCTGGCGGATATCCATCAGGTTCATGCACATCAGTGAAGGTGAAATCTGGTATTTCATTAGCGTTATCCTGCGCAAAAGGGAAAAGGGATCAGTGGCCCGCCGCGGTTCTGGCCTGGGCCGCGCTGCGGCGCATCGCCCGCCGCTGCCGATAGCGATGCCGGAAAAACTTCATCGCCAGCACCGCAATCAGCACCGCGCCCCACATCGCCAGACTGAAATGCGGGCTGACGTTCATCAGGTTCAAACCGGTCGCGATCACCTGCAGCACGATCAGCGCCAACACCACGCCGCTGACCCGGCCAAAGCCGCCGAACGGATCGGTGCCGCCCAGAATGATCGCCAGCACCGTGAGCAGCAGGTAGGAGTCGCCGTAGCCCATGCGCGCCGAGTTGAAGCGCGCCATCATCACCAGCCCGGCAATGACGCACAGCAGGCTGGAGAGGGTGTAAATAGCGATCAGCACCCGATGGGTATTCACGCCGCTGAAGTGGGTGGCGTTGATGTTGCTGCCGCTCATGTAGATGCATTTGCCGAGCCGGGTTTTCTGCAAGAACAGCGCCAGCAAGGCGGCGACCGCCAGGAAGATCCACAGCGGTACCGGCACGCCCAGCACGCGCTCAGCGCCGATAAACCGCACGATCTCCGGCATGCCGCTCAGGGCCGCGCCGCGCGTCAGGTAGATGCCGATGCCGTTGATCGTGGTCATGGTGGCCAGCGTCACCAGAATCGGATGCGCGCCGACGTACGCCACCAGTGCGCCGGTCGCCGCGCCGATAAGCCCGGCCAGCAGCATCGCCGCCGCCAGCGCCAACGCCAGCCACAGCGCCTGCAAGCCCAGCCCGGCGTCCGCCGGCAGATAGCTGATGAACAGCCAGGCCATCAGCAGGCTGGTCAGGTTGGCGCTGGCGATAATGCACAGGTTCAGGCCGCCGCTGAGGATCGGAATGAACATCGCCAGCGTCAGCAGGCCCAGCTCCGGCAGCTGGAAGGCCACGCTGGTGAAGGTGGCGCCGCTTAAGAAGCGCCCCGGCATCAGCAGGCTAAAGGCCAGCACCACCGCCAGCAGCAATGCCAGCAGACCGACGGCGACCCCGTCCGGACGAAATTTCAGGTTGTTGCCCATCAGGCGCTCCTCAGGCGAAACCAACGTCGGTTTCTTTGCGTTTCTTGTAGTGAGTGACGGTGATCGCCGCGACGATCACCAGACCGATCACCACGTTCATGAAGTAGCTGGACACGCCGATCAGGTTGAGGCCGTTTTTCAGCACGCCGATCAGGAAGACGCCCATCAGCGTGCCGACCACGCTGCCCTTGCCGCCATTCAGGCTGGCGCCGCCCAGCACCGCCGCCGCCAGCACGTCGAGCTCCCCGCCCACCAGCGCGTTGGGCACCACTTCCCCCATGCGATACACCTGCACCAGGCCGCCGATCGCCGCCATCGCCCCCAGATAGCCATAGGCGAACAGATGCAGCAGGCCAACGCGGATGCCGATGCGCCGCGCCGACTCCGCATCACCGCCCACGGCAAACAGCTGGCGCCCGAGGTGCGTTTTGTTCAGCAGCAGCCAGGTCAACAGCGCCACCGCCAGCATCACCAGCGTCGGCAAACCGAGCTGATAGCTCTGTTCACCCAGTTGGAACGGCAGCACGCTGCGCGGCAACGTCCACCAGTCCGGCAATGCGTACAGGCTGCGGCCGTTGGTCAACCACATCAGCATGCCGAACAACAACGCCTGCATGCTGATGGTGACAATGATCGAGACGATACGCAGGCAGTAGATCAGCAGCGCGTTGACCATGCCGAGCGCGGCGCCGAACGCCAACGCCAGCAAAATGCTGCCCGCTGGGTTGGCCAGGCCGTAGTGCGTCGCCAGCGTGGCGATCAGGTACTGCACCACCGAGGCGACCGCGGCGAAGGAGATATCGATGCCGCCGGTCACCAGCACCACAAACAGGCCGAGGGCGAATATGCCGCTCACCGCGTAGCTTTCGCTGAGATCGAGCAGGTTTTGCACCGTCAAAAAACGATCGCTAAGCAGTGAAAAGACGATGACCGTCAGCAGCAGTACCCAGGCCAGATAGCCTTCGTTGCCGCGCGGTTTCAAACTGAATCTACGCATTGACCGCCTCCGCCAGCTGTTGCTGGCTCACCTGCCCCGGCAGGTATTCGCCGATCACGCTGCCGCCGCTGAAGTGCAGCACCCGATCGCAGTTGTAATACACCTCCGGCACCTCGTCGGAGATCAGCAAAATGGCGATCCCCTCCTGCGCCAGCAGATGGATCAGTTGGTAGATGCTGGCCTTGGCGCCGACGTCGACGCCGACGGTCGGCGAATCGAGGATCAGGATCCGCGGCTGGGTCAGCACCCACTTGGCCAGCACGATCTTTTGCTGATTGCCGCCGGACAGCGTCGAAACCGCCTGATCCGGATCCGCCACCCGCACGCCGAGCTTGGCGATCCACTCCGCGACGATGCGATTCTTGCGGTAGTCGTCGATCAGGCGAAAGCGCCCGCGCAGCTTATCGAGAATGGTCAGCACCGCGTTATCCGCCACCGACTGTTGCTGCACCAGCCCCAGCGTCAGGCGATCCTCCGAGACGTAGCCGATGCCGGCCTTGATCGCGTCCTCATGGCCGCGAAAGCGCACCGGTTTACTGTCGAGGTAAAGCTTGCCGCTGTCCGGCCGGGTCATGCCGAACAGGCTCAGCGCCAGCTCGGTGCGCCCGGAGCCGAGCAACCCGCACAGCCCGAGCACCTCCCCCTGATGCAGCCGGAAGCTCACATCCTGATACTGCCCGGCGCGGCTGAGACGATCCGCCTCCAGCATCACCCGATCCTTATTCATGCTCGGTGACTTCAGGCGATAATCCAGCTTCAAGCCGGTCATCAGCTCGGTCAGACGATCGCCGGTGATCTCCGCCGCCGGCCAGGTGCCGACTTTGTTACCGTCGCGGATCACCGTGACGCGATCCGAGATCTCCAGCACTTCGTCCAGCCGGTGGCTGACGAACACCACGCAGATGCCCTGCGCTTTCAGATAGTCCACCGTACGCAGCAGCTGGTTGACTTCGGTGCGGGTCAGCGAGGCTGTCGGTTCATCCATGATCACCAGCCGCGCTTCCGCCACCAGCGCGCGGCAGATCGCCACCTGCTGGCGCTGGGCGATCGGCAACTCCGCCACCCGTTTGTCGAGATCCAGATTAAAACTCAGCGCCTGCAGCAGGCGCTCGGCGGCGCGCCGCAGCCTGGTCGGGCGGTGCCACCCCAACAGCCCGCGCAGGTTGTGCTCAAAGGCGATGTTTTCCGCCACCGTCAGGTTGGGAAACAGCGACAGATCCTGATAGATCACCTGAATGCCGAAGGCGCGCGCCTGATCAGGCGACAGCCGGCCGAAGGTTTGCCCATCAAGAGTAATGCGGCTGCCATCATCCGGTTGATACACGCCGGCGATCGCCTTGATCAGCGTGCTCTTGCCGCAGCCATTGGTGCCGGCCAGGCAGTGCACCTCCCCCGGCATCAGCGCCAATGAAATATCGTTCAGCGCGCGCTGCCCGCCAAAGGTCATCGACAGCTGTTGCAGTTCGATAAGCGGCGCGCCCTGCATTGCCGTATTGCCGGAAATCGCCATGATTACAGCCCCATCTTCACCAGCTTCGGCAAGTTTTGCTTATCCAGGCTTTCGGTGGCGTTGCCGAGAATGGTGTGCTGCTGCGCATCCACCTGCACCTTGCCCATGCCTTCGATGGTCATGCCATCGGTGATTTTTTCGCCCTTGTGCATCATGTCGGCGATGCGCACGAACACTTCGCCCGCCACCATCGGATTCCAGATATAACCGCCCTTGATGGCGCCGCGATTGACCAGCGAAGCGCCCTGCCCCGGGCTGAACGGCCCGATGACGCAGATATCGTTGATTTTTCCGCGGTTGAGCACCGCGCGCCCGGCGCCGATCGGCCCCTGCGAACCGAACGCCAGCACGCCTTTCAGATCGGGATACTTGGCCATCAGATCGTTGGTGGTGCGTACGCTGTCATCCAGCGATTCCCCCACGCCGAACTTGTCGCCCACCAGCTGCATGTTCGGGTAGTGCTGCTTCTGGTAATTGATGGCCGAGTCCGACCAGGTGATGTGCAGCGGCACCGTCAGGCTGCCGACGTATACCGCGTACTTGCCCTGCTCTTTCATGCAGGCGGCCAGCGCTTTCATGTGGTTGACCCCGTGCTGCGAGGCGTCCACCAGCTCAAAATCCCAGTCGGCGTACTTCTGGCCTGGGGATTCGTGCACGATCACCTTGATGCCCGCTTCCTGCGCGCGCTTGAGCACCGGCTCCAGCACCCGGGCGTCGTTCGGCACCACGCCGATGATGTCCACCTTCTGCGCAATCAGATCCTCGATGGCGCGCACCTGCAGCGCCGGATCCGCCGCCGTCGGTCCGACCATCCAGGCGTCGATGCCGCGTTTGGCGCTCTCGCTTTTGATGCCGGCCTCCATGGCGTTGAACCAGGGAATGCCGCCGATCTTCACCACCACGCCCATTTTCAGCTTATCCGCCGCCTGCGCGGAGACCGACAGCAGCAGCGAGGCAAACAGACCGACCAGTACGGATTTTTTCATTGTTCTCTCTCCACAAGTGTTGGCTGTAATAAAGGGTTTTCGTTGTTGTTATCGCGCCGCCCTTTTCGCGGCGGGTGAAACTTCAATCACGTCGACGTTGTTCCAGGCCAGTTCCTGACGAAATTCGTCGTCGCTGAGCCTGTCGGTGATTAAGGTATCTATCTCCCGGTAGTGGCAGATACGCGCGAACGAGCGGCGGCCGAACTTGTTGCTGTCCACCAGCAGGAACTTGCGCTCCGAGGCCAGCAGCATCTGTTGCTTCAACCGCGCATGGTGCTCGTTGCTCTCGCGGATGCCGCCGTCCTGGCAAATGCCGTGGCAGGAGAAGAACAGCTTGTTGATCACGAACTCTTTCAGCATCTGCTCCGCCAGCACGCCGATAAAATCCTCGTACTTGGCGGAATACTCGCCCCCCAGGCCGATGGTGCGCACGTTGGCCTTGCAGGCCAGCGTCTGGATGATGTGCAGCGAGTTGGTCAGCACCACCAGCGAGATATCCGGCAGCTGGCGCGCCAAAAACCAGCTGGTAGAGCTGCTGTCCAACAGCAGGCAATCCCCCGGCGCGATAAACTCCAGCGCGCGTTTGGCGATGCGCGTCTTCTGCTCCGGCGCCTCGTTGCTGCGCTGGCGGAAAGATTCCCCCTGGTCTATCTCGGCGGGCACATAGGTTTTCTCCGCCGCCGGCGGCTCGACGAACACCGCGCCGCCGTGGCTGCGCAGCAGCAGGCCGCGCCGTTCAAGCAGGGCCAGATCACGCCGCGCCGTCTCGATAGAGATGTGGCACAGCTGCGCCACCTCCTGCACCATCACGCGGCCGCGCTGGCTCAAGACTTCGGTGATAAAGCGATGACGTTCTACAGGCAGCATGTTTCTTTTCTCCTCCACGACGATGATTACGATATCGATTTGCCGCGCCGCGTTTTGCGCGCAGACGCAAAGCGCATCGCCCCGCGATCGGGCAACGATCGCGCTGTGATAGTTGTCAAAAAAATCGGGAAGGAAATGAAATGAATAATTACGAAAGTGTGGAGTAACAGACAGTTATGATGCGCGACCGCCTGAGGCAGACTGGCGAGAAACGGTAAACGGTCACAATTCCACGTTCCGCAGCATGACCGTTAATGACCGTTTGTGTGGTTTTGACCGAACGCTGCCGAGCGGCAGCTAATGCTGGTAGGCTTTACCTGAAAAACAGCAAAAAAATCCGGTGAGAATCTCACCGGATCGTTAGCCGCCTGACACACATTATTCCTCGTGCTCATGCTCTTTCAACATCGCCTCACGCAACACGGCGTTCAGGCGTTTCTGATAGCCTTTGCCTGGCCGCTGAAGCCAGGCCAACACATCCGCATCGATTCGGATGGTCTTCGATACTTTCATCGGCTTATAAAAACGCCCCTGAACCGCAGTCTGCCACGTTTCTTCCCCCAGCGCCGGCGCATCGGCATAATCGATGCCCTCGTCCGGCAACGCACTCAGTGAAGCAATTTGCGCTTTCTGCTCCTCCGTCAACGGCGGGAGTACGCTATGGGCCAGATTTTTGGCGGAATTTTTGCGCTTCATGTCTTCCCCTCTCTTTGCCATCGGCCTTGCGTGCTGAAATGATACGCACGATCTCTACTGTATCGCCTTCGACATCCGTTTCGATCGTCGTATGTGCCACCAGCAACAGCAAACAGGATCCGACCATACCGATCGTTTGCCAACGTTCTTCTCCATCCTCGATCCTTTCCAGCACAGCCAAATGGTTGGGATCCAGAAAAACCCGTTGCGCTATCTCAAAACTGACACGGTGTTTGCGCTGGTTACTGTGATTTTTATCCTGATTCCATTCAAAATAAACATACATTTTTGTAACTACATTTTGGTTGTTATTTAATCAAAATACCTCACCTCCGAAGGGATGTCAAAATTCTCCGGATGCGTTCAACGCCCGCCTGCGGCCTCGATAAAGGTGCCGGTCACGTAAGACGCGGCGTCAGACAGCAGCCAGGCGATCGCCTCCGCCACTTCCTGCGGCTGGCCGCCGCGCTGCATCGGCAAACTGCTCTTCACGCGATCCACCCGGCCGGGTTCGCCACCGCTGGCGTGTATCTCGGTATAGATAAGCCCAGGCCGCACGCCGTTGACGCGGATGCCCTGCGCCGCCACCTCCAGCGATAGCCCGATGGTCAACGAATCGACGGCGCCTTTCGAGGCGGCATAATCCACGTACTCCCCCGGCGCGCCTAAACGAGAAGCGGCGGAAGACACATTGACGATAGCGCCGCCCTGCCCGCCATGACGCTGCGCCATGCGTTTCACCGCCTCGCGGCAACACAGGAAGTAACCGGTGACGTTAGTGCCGAGCACCTGATTGATACGCTCGGCGGTCAACTGTTCAATGTTCGCCTGCCGGAACAGAATGCCGGCGTTGTTGATCAGCGCGCTGAGCGTGCCCAGCCCGGCATCCAGCGCCCTGAACATCGCCATCACCTGCGCTTCATCGGCCACGTCGGCCTGCAGCGCCAACGCCTTGCCGCCCTGCGCCTCGATCTCCGCCACCACCTGGCGCGCCGCATTTTCGTCACGCAGGTAATTCACGCCCACCGCATAGCCCTGCCGGGCCAGCAGCAGAGCGGTCGCGCGGCCAATCCCCCGGCTTGCGCCGGTTACCAATGCCACTTTCGTCATACTGTTTTTTCTCTGGTTAACGATATCAACACAGCGGCCTGCCCGCAGGCGCCCCGTATGCCCGTCAGAGTATAGAGCGGCGTCCTAAAAACCGCTTCAAAGCTGAGCCAGGCGGCGCAGCTGCTTTTTAATGCGCGACTTGGCGCAGCCGTAAGCATCCGTCGCCGCCGCCTGATGCACCCGCTGCAAAGCGGAAGCATGATGGCCGCCGTGGCTATGGCTCTGCGCATCACCGCGAAAAGACAACAGCAACAGAACGAGCAGCATCGCCACGCTTGAATACATCAGCCGCCGCGAGGCGCCCGCGTTCGGGAAACCTTCAGTCTGCATGTTTCGCTCCCCCAGCCATGATTTCGAATGGCAGCAAAATAACTGAAATTCTTCCGTGCTCCCTTAACGCGAGATTAAAGCCAGATTAAGGTTTGCTTAAGAACGCGCAGGCCGAGCAGGTTTCCCCGTTGTCTTCCCGTCAGCGTTATAGTTAGATAAGCGCGACTCAAGGATCTCAGCGGAAATAACGTGAACATACTGTTGGTGGAAGACGACCTGCAATTAGGCAAGGCGCTGTGCCGCGCATTGGAGCTGGCCGGCTTTAATTTGTGCTGGGTGCGCCTGATCGCCGACGCGGAAAATAAACTTTCATCCGGCGGATTCGATCTGATGCTGCTGGATCTCACGCTGCCGGACGGCGACGGTTTGCAGAAGCTGATCGCCTGGCGCGCCGCCGGGCAAAATATCCCGATCATCATCCTGACCGCCCGCGACCGCATTGAAAGCCTGGTGAACAGCCTGGACTCCGGCGCGGACGACTTTCTGGCCAAACCCTTTGCGCTGCCCGAACTCATCTCGCGCGTCAAGGCGGTCAACCGGCGCATGGCGGGCTTCGCGTCACAAACATGGAGCCTCGGCGCGCTGTATCTCGATCCGGTCAACCATCAGGTCATGCTGGATAACGAATTGCTGATGCTGTCGAAAAAAGAGTATCACCTGCTGCACGAACTGATGCGTTGCGCCGGCACCGTGGTGCGCAAAGCGGTGTTGGAACAGCGGCTGTTCGGCCACGGCGACAGCGTGGAAAGCAACTCGCTGGAAGTGCACATGCATAATTTACGGCGCAAGATCGGTAAAGAAAGAGTGATTACCGTACGCGGCATTGGCTATTTGCTGAAGAAAGAGTAGCGGAATGATCGGTTTCAAATCCTTCTTTATGCGCACCATTATTTTCCAGGTGCTGGCCATTTTATTATTGTGGGGGCTCCTCGTCGCCTGGGTGAAATATTGGTATTACCCCGACATGGAGAAATATTTCGATAACCAGCAACGCATCGTCGCTGCAGGCATCGCCAATATTCTCGACGAAACAGGCACTGACAATATCGATTACCGCGGCATCATCAAGACTATTGAAGGCATGTACATTGATTCCATCAATAACGGCATGCAGGATGAAATCGACTATCACCCGCTGTTTGTGGTTTACGATCGAGACAACCGGGTGCTTTACAGTTCGCAAACGCAGGGAGAGCCGCTGCGCCTGCCGCCTTCGGTGCTGTCCGGTTCCGTCAATTACGCCGGCGCCAACTGGCATCTCGCCGGCAGCTGGAGCGAAAAGCGCCAGTACCGGGTGATCGTCGGCGAATCGTTCAACGATCGCACCACGCTGTTCGGCAATCCGGCGGAGAGCACCGCCGTACCGCTGCTGGGTATTCTGGCGGCCATCATCGTCACCTTGCTGTTTACCGCCTATTTCAGCCTGCGGCCGCTGCGCCAGATCGCCCGCACCATCTCCGATCGCCAGCCTGGCAACCTGTCGCCGATCAACGTCAGCGAGCAGTATCAGGAAATCCGGCCGGTGGTGATGGAGGTCAACAAACTGATGGCCCGCATCGACGCCGCCAATCAGCGCGAGAAACGGTTTATGGCCGACGCCGCGCACGAACTGCGCACGCCGATCGCCGCCGTGCTGGCGCAGCTGCATTTGCTGACCCAGGTCACCGAGCAGCAGGAACGCCGGGAGATCATCGGCGACATGCAACAAGGGCTGGATCGCGCGGCGTCGCTGTCACGCCAGCTGATCAACCTGGCCAAGCTGGAGGCGGAAGATTTTCCGCTGAAGATTGAGGCGGTGGACATCTACGCCGAAATTGGCAAATGCATCGCGCAGCACGTTCCCTATGCATTGGAAAAGGATGTGGAACTGTCGCTCGACGGCAGCGAGGATGTGGTGGTGAGCACCGATCGCCGTGCGCTGATCGCCATCTTCACCAATCTGCTGGACAATGCGCTCAAGTACGCGCCCCCCGGCAGCCGTATCGAAGCCAATATCCGCTCGCTGGCGCCGCTCGGCTGCTATATTACGTTGCGCGACAACGGCCCAGGAGTAAGCGAAGAACACCGTTCCCGCCTGTTTGAGCGCTTTTACCGCGTGCCCGGCACGCAGCAAACCGGCAGCGGGCTCGGATTGGCCATCGCCCGCAACCTGGCCGACAAAATCGGCGCGCAGCTGCGCGTCACCGAAGGCCTCGACGATCGCGGCATCGGCTTCATCATCGATTTGCCGGAAAGTTACCGGCCACAGACTGAGAGCGAACCACGACCATGATTGCCCCTGTTCTGCTGCAACGGCAGCAACTCGACCGGCTATGGGATATCGACCGCAGCGAAATTATCGACACTCTGTATCGCCTGCAGGACGGCAAGTTGCACCCCTACCCGGACTACTACGATGTACGCGGCTGGGATCCGCACGATCGGGAAACCTATACGCCGATCCACGAAGCGTGCTTCGATCGCGGCGGGGCGTTCTTCGCGCTGTTCGAAGGCGAGGAGATCGCGGCGGCGGCGGCGCTGGACACCGAACCGCGCGGCCCACAGCGGGATCTGCGCCAGCTGCTGTTCTTTTACGTCAGCGCGCACAAACGCGGCCAGGGGTTAGGCAGGCAGCTGTTCCAGCTCTGCCTGCGTCAGGCGGCGCAAGACGGCGCCGCCGGGCTGTATGTCTCCTCCATCCCCAATAAAAGCACCGTAGACTTCTATCTGGCGCAAGGCTGCCGACTCATCGAACAGCCGGATACGGAATTGTTCGCCCGTGAGCCGGAGGATATTCATCTGGTCTGCCCTTGCCGCTAACGGCCGGGGCTTAACGGGCGATGCGTATCACCGAACGCACGTCACTTTTCTTATTCAGATCCCACACCTCGGCGATCTCCGCCAACGCGTGTTCCTGCGTCTCGATAGTGAGCGCTCCGGTCGCCGCCAGCGTCAGAATCTCGGTCGCGTAGCGCTGCATTTCCGGGATCGGCGGGAAGTTGCCGGTGCCGCTGCCGAGGATCTGCAGCTGATTGCTGCGCAACACCGCCGCCGGCAGCCGGATGTCCGGCGCGGCCATCGAACCGACGTTGACCAAGCGAATGCCGCGTCCGCCGGCGTAAGACGAGAGATCGTGATTATTGAGCGTCGCCAGCAGCGCTTCGGTCGCCGGCCCCCAGATGTAATCGACGATCACCTGATAACCGCCCGGCCCCGCCGCCGCCGCGAAGGCCTGCGTCAGCGCCTCGCCCTGCAGGCTTAGATCCACCGTGGCATCCACGCCCAACGCTTCCAGCACGCTCAGCCGACGGCCGGCGGCAACGATACGCCCTGCCCCTGCCTGACGCGCCGCGGCAACCGCCAGCTTACCTGAGGTGCCGGTGGCGCCGATGATCAGCACCGTTTCACCGGGCTGCAGATCCGCCCGCCAACGCAGCGGCAGCCAGGCGGCGAAGGCCGGATTGATCAGCGCTGCCGCCGTGGCGTCGTCCACCGCCTCCGGCACCGGCACCGTCCATGACGCGACGCTGCGCTCAGCCATCGCACCGTAAGGACGGCGGAAGGAGGCAAAGTACACCCGTTTTCCGTCCGCCGTACGGCCCACGCCGTCGGTGCCGGGCACTATCGGCAATTGCTTCGGGCTGGAATAGTGGGTGCCGGCGACGGTGGCGCGATCCAGCTGTTTGATGCCGGCCGCCAGAACGTCGATCGGCACTTCATTCGCCTGCGCCTGGGGCTCCTCAAAGGTGCCGAAAACCGGGGCTTGCCCCAGCGCTGTTACGATTGCCGCTTGCATGGTGACTCCTCAAATCGTGGGAACGTACAGGAAAGAATAGGCCGCTATAAAATAAAAAGGGACACCGCATGATGCGGTGTCCCCCGAACACAAACTTTGCCGAACGTGTTATTCGTAATCGCTCATCGGCACGCAAGAGCAGAACAGGTTACGGTCGCCGTACACGTCGTCCAGACGCTTAACGCTCGGCCAGTACTTGTTCTCGCGTACGCCGGCCACCGGGAACACCGCCAGCTCGCGGCTGTACGGGTGCTGCCAGTCGTTGACCAGCTCCGCCTGCACGTGCGGCGCATTCACCAGCGGGTTGTCTTCCAGCGGCCATTCGCCTTTGGCGACGCGGTCGATCTCGCTGCGGATCGCCAGCATCGCATCGATAAAGCGATCCAGCTCCACTTTGCTTTCCGACTCGGTCGGCTCGACCATCAGCGTGCCCGCCACCGGGAACGACATGGTCGGCGCGTGGAAGCCGAAGTCAATCAGGCGCTTGGCGATGTCCATTTCGCTGATGCCGGTCTCTTCCTTCAGCGGACGAATGTCGAGGATGCATTCGTGCGCCACGCGGTGATCGCGGCCGGTATACAGAATCGGATACGCGTCTTTCAGACGGGTGGCGATGTAGTTGGCGTTCAGGATCGCCATCTGGCTGGCCTGCTTCAGGCCTTCCGCGCCCATCATGCGGATGTACATCCAGCTGATCGGCAGGATGGAGGCGCTGCCGAACGGCGCCGCGGAGACCGCGCCCTGCTGGGTGGTTACGCCGTCGATCTGCACGACGCTGTGGCCCGGTACGAACGGCGCCAGGTGCGCTTTCACGCCGATAGGGCCCATGCCCGGGCCGCCGCCGCCGTGCGGGATGCAGAAGGTTTTATGCAGGTTGAGGTGCGACACATCCGCGCCGATGTAGCCCGGCGTGGTGATGCCCACCTGGGCGTTCATGTTGGCGCCGTCCAGATACACCTGACCGCCGAACTGATGCACGATCTGGCACACTTCACGGATGGTTTCTTCATACACGCCGTGGGTCGACGGGTAGGTCACCATGATGCAAGAGAGTTCTTCGCCTGCCTGCTCCGCCTTGACGCGCAGATCGTGCAGATCGATGTTGCCGTTCTTGTCGCAGGCGACCACGACCACGCTCATGCCCGCCATCTGGGCGGAGGCCGGGTTGGTGCCGTGCGCCGAGCTCGGGATCAGGCAGACGTGACGGCCCGCTTCGTTGCGGCTTTCGTGGTAGCGGCGGATCGCCAGCAGGCCGGCGTATTCGCCCTGCGCGCCGGAGTTCGGCTGCATGCACACCGCGTCATAGCCGGTCAGCTGCACCAGCCACTGAGACAGTTGGCCGATCATCTGTTGGTAACCGGCAGCCTGCTCCGGCGGGCAGAACGGGTGCAGTTCGGAGAATTCAGGCCAGGTGATCGGGATCATTTCCGCCGCGGCGTTCAATTTCATGGTACAGGAACCCAGCGGGATCATCGCCTGGTTCAGAGCCAGATCCTTACGCTCCAAGCGATGCATGTAACGCATCATCTCGGTTTCGCTGTGATAACGGTTGAATACCGGGTGGGTCAGGATCGGATCCTGGCGCAGCATGGCGGCCGGGATCGATTGACTGTTTTTGCTCACCGCCGCGTCCAACGCGTCGATGTCCAGACCGTGATTGTCGCCGGCCAGCAGTGCGAACAGCGTTTGCACGTCTTCACGCGAGGTGGCTTCATCCAGCGTGATGCCCACGGCGCCGTGGATGTCGGTACGCAGGTTGATGCCGAAGCTCAGCGCACGTTCCAGCACGGCGGCCTTGTCTTTCACTTCAACGGTCAGGGTGTCGAACCAGGTGTTGTGGCGCAGCGTCAGGCCGGCCTTCTGCAGCCCGGCGGCCAGAATGTCGGTCAGGCGATGGATGCGCCCGGCGATGCGCTGCAGCCCTTGCGGGCCGTGATACACCGCATACAGGCTGGCGATATTGGCCAGCAGCACCTGCGAAGTACAGATATTCGAGTTGGCCTTCTCGCGGCGGATATGCTGCTCGCGGGTCTGCATCGCCATGCGCAGCGCGGTGTTGCCGGCGGCATCGCGGGAAACGCCGATGATGCGGCCCGGCATCGAACGCTTGAACTCGTCGCGGCAGGCGAAGAAGGCGGCGTGCGGGCCGCCGTAGCCCATCGGCACGCCGAAGCGCTGCGCGGAGCCGAACACCACGTCGGCGCCCTGCTTGCCCGGCGCGGTCAGCAGCACCAGGGCCATGATGTCGGCGGCCACGCTGGTGATGATTTTGCGCGATTTCAGTTCGGCCAGCAGCGCGCTGTAGTCGTGCAGTTCACCGGTGGTGCCCACCTGCTGCAGCAACACGCCGAACACGCCGTCCAGCTCCAGCACTTTTTCCGCTTTATCGACGATGACGTCGAAGCCGAAGGTTTCGGCGCGGGTGCGCACCACGTCCAGCGTCTGCGGATGCACGTCGTCAGCCACGAAGAAGCGGTTGGCGTCTTTCAGCTTGCTGGCGCGTTTGGCCAACGCCATCGCCTCGGCGGCGGCGGTGGCTTCATCCAGCAGCGATGCGGAGGCCAGATCCAGGCCGGTCAGATCGAGGGTCACGGTCTGGAAGTTCAGCAGCGCTTCCAGACGGCCCTGCGACACTTCCGGCTGATAAGGGGTGTAAGCGGTGTACCAGCCCGGGTTTTCCAGCATGTTGCGCAGGATCACCGGCGGCGTCAGCACAGCGCTGTAGCCCATGCCGATATAGGATTTGTAGCGCTGATTCTGCGAGGCGATCGCCTTCAGCTCAGCCAGCGCCTGGTGTTCGGTCGCCGCGTCGCCAACCGGCGGCGGCCCCGGCAGCTGAATGTCCGCCGGCACGATCTGTTGGATCAGCGCGCTGAGCGAGCGAGCGCCCACCGCTGCCAGCAACTCCTGGCGTTGTTCCGCAGAAGAGCCGATGTGGCGTTCGATGAACGCTTCGCTGTGTTCGAGTTGGCTGAGTGTCTGAGTCATTGCTACAAATTCCTGAATGCTTGCGTGATACGGGATATAGCTTGAACGGTAACTAAAACGCCCCGGGCGAA
Source organism: Serratia sp. JKS296 (assembly GCF_900215445.1). Taxonomy (NCBI): domain Bacteria; kingdom Pseudomonadati; phylum Pseudomonadota; class Gammaproteobacteria; order Enterobacterales; family Yersiniaceae; genus Serratia; species Serratia sp. JKS296. Next base: position 845,076 of record NZ_OCMX01000001.1, on the reverse strand, counting down.
AGGCCTGGGGCGTGGGCACAATTACTCGTCGATCGAGGCCTGATAAGCCGCGGCGTCCAGCAGGTTCGCCAGCTCGCCTTCGTCGGAGGCTTTAATCTGGAACAGGAAGCCGTCACCGTAAGGTTCGCTGTTCACCAGCTCCGGGGAGCTTTCCAGCTCGCCGTTCACCGCCACGATTTCACCGCTGATTGGTGCGTAAATGTCCGACGCCGCCTTGACGGATTCCGCCACGGCGCAATCTTCACCGGCGGCGACTGTGCGGCCCACTTCAGGCAGATCGACAAATACCATATCGCCCAGCAGTTCCTGCGCGTGTTCGGTGATGCCTACGGTGTAAACGCCGTTACCTTCTGAACGAACCCACTCGTGGGAGGATGCGTATTTCAATTCTGTTGGCACATTGCTCATCGCCGGTTACTCCTTCGAAGAAATAAAAAATCAATCAATAGAAATTAATTTGCCAGCGGCTTGCCGGCGCGAACGAAACCGGGCTTGGTCACTTTAACCGGCATCTCGCGGTTGCGGATCTGCACGATAGCCTGCTCGCCGATGCCCGCCGGCACACGCGCCAGCGCGATGCTGAAGCCCAGCGTCGGGGAGAACGAACCGCTGGTGATCACGCCTTCGTGGGTTTGCCCCGCCGCGTCGGTGAAACGCACCGGCAGCTCATTACGTAATACGCCTTTTTCCGTCATGATCAAGCCGACCAGTTGCTCGGTGCCCTGCTCGCGCTGTTGTTCCAGCGCTTCGCGGCCGATGAAACGGCGATCTTCCGGCTGCCAGGCGATGGTCCAGCCCATGTTGGCGGCCAGCGGCGAAACGCCTTCATCCATCTCTTGCCCGTAGAGGTTCATGCCCGCTTCCAGGCGCAGGGTGTCGCGCGCGCCCAGACCGGCCGGCTTGACGCCCGCGGCCAGCAATTTTTGCCAGAAATCCGCCGCCTGCTCTTTCGGCAGCGCGATCTCATAGCCGGCCTCGCCGGTGTAACCGGTGGTGGCGATGAACAGCTCGCCGGCCTGCACGCCGAAGAATGGCTTCATGCCTTCGACCGCGCTTTTTTGCTCCGGGGTGAACAGGGTGCCAGCGCGCTCTTTGGCCTGCGGGCCCTGCACCGCGATCAGCGCCAGATCGTCGCGCACCGTCAGCGCGACGCCATACGGCGCGGCGTGCTCTTCGATCCAGGCCAGGTCTTTGTCGCGGGTGGCGGAGTTCACCACCAGGCGGAAATAGTCTTCAGTGAGGAAATAAACGATCAGGTCGTCGATCACGCCGCCGGAGGCATTCAGCATGCCGGTGTACAGCGCTTTGCCGGGTTGGGTCAGTTTGGCGACGTCGTTCGCCAGCAGGTAGCGCAGGAACTCGCGGGTGCGGGCGCCGTGCAGATCCACAATGGTCATGTGAGACACGTCGAACATGCCGGCATCCTGACGCACCGCGTGGTGCTCATCGAGCTGCGAGCCGTAGTGCAGCGGCATCATCCAGCCGTGAAAGTCTACCATGCGCGCACCGCACGCCACGTGCTGGTCGTACAGTGGGGTTTGCTTTGCCATCTTTTCCCTCTTTCCACTCGTCGCTAGAAGTTAGGGTGCTGCCACGCAATGCGGCGGAGACTGGCTCGCGGCCCGATCGCCATGGCGCACTGACTGCTCAACACAAATGCTGCGCCGGGACGGGCGGAAACTGCGTGCAACCGCCGTGACGCAAACGATACCTTTCCCTCGAACTTATCACCGAACGACCACATTAACCATAAGTTAAAATAGGCTCATCGCCGTTCCCGGGCGGTAAAACGCCGGGCTAGTGTGCAGAGTTTTTCACTGGAAAAATGCGCCTTAAGGCACAAAATTAACAATTAAAGCGGCAAAACACCGAACTTATATAACAAACCTATGGCCGCACATGGGATCCGGACTTTTGATAACCGAACATGGAATTAGAAAAAGTAATGATAAAAAGCGGCTGAAATTAGATTATTTCAAATGAGGGGTTATATAAGGAAACGCGATGGCATAAGGCGAGAAGCGCGAGCCCGCTGCGGGCTCGCAGAAGGCAGGTGTCAGGCAAGCCACTCGGGCAGATCGTTCAGGCCCATCGCCTGACGCACCAGCTTCGGTTTGACGCCCGGCAGGCTGTCCGCCAGCCGCAGCCCCACGTCGCGCAACAGCTTTTTGGCCGGGTGGTTGCCGTCGAACAGTTCGCGGAAACCCTGCATGCTGGCCAGCATCACCGCCGCGCCGTGTTTGCGGCGGCGCTCATAGCGGCGCAGATAGAGGTGTTGGCCAATATCCTTGCCCTGCCGTTGCAGGCGACGCAGTTCGGAAATCAGCTCGGCGGCGTCCATAAAGCCCAGGTTCACGCCCTGTCCGGCCAGCGGATGCACGGTATGCGCCGCATCGCCCACCAGCGCCAGGCGGTGCGCCGCGAAGCTGCGCGCATAGCGGCCGGTCAGCGGGAACGCCAGCCGTTCGCTTTCCAGGCTGCAGGCGCCCAGACGCATATCGAAGGCCATCGCCAGTTCGCGGTTGAATTGTTCCGGCTCCAGCTGCTTGAGACGCTCGGCCTCTTCCGGCGCGACCGACCAGACGATGGAGCTCAAATGCGGATCGCTGAACGGCAGGAACGCCAGAATGCCGTCGCCGTGGAAAATTTGCCGCGCCGTGGCCTGATGCGGCTCTTCGGTGCGGATGGTGGCCACCAGAGCGTGGTGGCGATAGTCCCAGAAGGTAAGCGGGATATCGGCATGCTGGCGCAGCCACGACTGGGCGCCGTCGGCGCCAATCACCAACCGGGCGGTCAGCATACGGCCGTCCTCCAGCGTGATGAAGGCGTCATTCTCGCCCCACGCCACCTGCTTGAGCGCGGCCGGGGTAATCAGCGTGATGTCCGACAGGCTTTCGGCGCGTTTCCACAGCGCCTGCTGGATCACCGAATTTTCGATGATGTGGCCGAGATGGCTGAAGCCGCACTCATCGCCGCGGAAGGCGATTTTGCCGAAGCTGTCGCGATCCCACACTTCCATCGCGTTGTAAGCGCTGGCGCGCTGCTGGAGGATGTCGTCCCACACGCCGATGTGCTGCAGCAACCGCTCGCTGGCGGCATTGATGGCGGAGACGCGCAGCGCAGGCTGCTCCGACGGCGGCGTCATCTCCGGCTGGCGCTGCTCCAGCACAGCCACGCGCAGCCCGCTGCCCTGCAAGCCGCAGGCCAACGCCAGCCCCACCATACCGCCACCGGCGATAATCACGTCAAATGATTGCATGCTGCTCGATTTCCTTAAATAACGCGCGACGCCTTGCCGCGCCGCGTTTTTGGGCGCGCCACAGGGCGCCCGATTCTGTGTCTAACGTTCCACCCAGCCCAGCGTACGCTTGGCGAAGGCGTCGCGCACCGCCGGCAAACGCGCCATCGCCATCAGCCCCAGATTGCGGCCGACCACCAGCGGGCTATAACGATTGGCGAACAGGTGGATCAACCCATCGGTCACGCCGATCGTCGCCTGCTGATCGTTTTGCCGCCGCTGCTGATAACGGCTCAGCAATGCGTAACCGCCGGCATCTTCGCCGCTGTCTGCCGCTTCCGCCAGCGTTTCCGCCAGCGACATCACGTCGCGCAGACCAAGATTGAACCCCTGCCCGGCAATCGGATGCAGCGTCTGCGCCGCGTTGCCCACCAGCGCCAGCCGGTGGCTGACATGGCGATCGGCGGTCAGCAGGCCAAGTGGATAACTGTGCCGCTTACCGGCCTTGAGGATGCGCCCCAGCCGCCAGCCGAAAGCCTGTTGCAGCTCGGCGATAAAACGCGCGTCGTCCCAGGCATCCACCCGGGCGCGATCTTCGCGCGCATGGCACCACACCAGCGAACTGCGCCCCTGCGACATCGGCAACAGCGCCAGCGGCCCATAACGGGTAAAGCGCTCGAAAGCTCGCCCCTGCGGATCTTCCGCCGTGGTGACGTTGGCGATGGTGGCGAACTGCGGATAGTCCTCCTGCCGCCACTGCACGTTGCAGGCCTGCGCCAGCGCCGAACGCGAACCGTCGGCCGCCACCAGCAGCTGCCCGCGCAGACGCTGGCCGTTGTCCAGCAGCACTTCCGCCCGCTCCGCGGTGCGGATCACGTCCACCACCCGCGCGGGGCAGTGCAGCGTGACGCCCGGCGCCTTCGCCAGCAGCGCAAACAGCCGCTGCCCGGCGTCGTGCAGTTCGATCACCTGCCCGAGCGCATCGACCTGATAATCCTGCGCCTGCAGATTAACGAAACCGGCGTGACCGCGATCGCTGACGTGCACCTGAGTGATCGGCGTGGCGCAGTCGCGCAGCGCCGGCCAAACGCCGATGCGCGCCAGCTGTTGGCAGGTGCCCTGCGCCAAAGCAATGGCGCGGGCGTCAAAACCAGGATGGCTGCGGTCGTCCGGCCGGGTCGCCTCGACCAGATCCACCGCCATTCTTCCCTGAGTAAGTGACGAGATAGCCAGCGCCAGCGTCGCGCCCGCCATACCGCCGCCAACGATAATTACGCTCATGCTATGACCTTGCCGCCGCCATCAACGCTTCGATGGCATCGGCATCTTTCACTACGGTGGCGGTCAGGTTTTCATTGCCGTCGGCGGTGATCACGATGTCGTCCTCGATGCGGATGCCAATGCCGCGGTATTCCTCCGGCACGTCCGCATCCGGTGCGATGTACAGCCCCGGTTCCACGGTCAGCACCATGCCCGGCTCCAGCAGCCGATCGCGGCTCGGCGTGCCGTAGTGGCCGACGTCATGCACATCGAGCCCCAACCAGTGGCTCAACCCGTGCATAAAGAACTGACGGTGGGCCTGCTCGGCGATCAATTGATCGACTTCACCTTTCAATACGCCCAGCTCCACCAGCCCGACCACCATGATGCGCACCACTTCGTCATTGACTTCGCGGATGCTGGTGCCGGGTTTGAACAGTTCCAAAGCGCGCTGCAGCGACGCCAGCACAATGTCGTACACCGCGCGCTGCGGCCGGCTGAACTTGCCGTTGACCGGGAAGGTGCGGGTGATGTCGCCGGCGTACCCCTGGTACTCGCAACCGGCGTCGATCAGCACCAGATCGCCGTCGCGCATCTGGCTCTCGTTCTCGGTGTAGTGCAGGATGCAGCCGTTTTCGCCGCTGCCGACGATGGTGTTGTAAGACGGATAACGGGCGCCGAGGCGGGTGAATTCATGATGAATTTCCGCTTCCAGCTGGTATTCGAACATGCCCGGGCGGCATTTTTCCATCGCGCGGGTATGCGCCAACGCGCTGATCTCACCGGCGCGGCGCATCACCGCCAGCTCTTCCGGCGATTTGAACAGGCGCATGTCGTGCAGCCACGGCCGCCAGTCGGTAACGGTGGCCGGCGCCTGCAGATTCTGGCGGAACCCCTTGCGCAGCTTGTCCAACGCGCCGAACAGGATCTGATCGGCATAGGCGTATTCGCCCTGCGCGTGGTAGACCGCATCCAGGCCGTTGAGCAGCAGGTGCAGTTGGTCATTGATTTCATCGAACGGCAGCGCGCGATCCACGCCCAGCTTCGCCGGCGCGGCGTCTTGCCCCAGGCGGCGGCCAAACCAGATTTCCGCCGTCAAATCGCGCACCCGGTTGAACAACACGCTGTGGTTGTGCGTTTCATCGCTTTTAATCAGCACCAGCACCGCTTCGGGCTCATTGAAGCCGGTCAGGTACCAAAAGTCGCTGTTCTGCCGGTAGGGATAGTCTGAATCTGCACTGCGCGTCGTTTCCGGCGCAGAGAAAATAACCGCCGCGCTGGCCGGCGCCATTTTCGCCAACAGCGCCTGGCGGCGGTTGTTGAATTCCTGCTGAGTCATTGCCTTCTCCTGAAATCATGCCATCCGCACCGCCGGCGGAGGGGCGATAAAACGTTTAGTGCAACGTCGGTTTGATGTTTTCCGGTGCCGTCGGCTTGTGACGGGCGAATTCGCCGTGGCACATGATGGCGGCGACCCGCACATACTCCGCCACTTCTTCCAGCGACTGTTCCAATTCTTCCTGATCTTCGTCTTCGTCGTAGCCCAGTTGCGCGATGTTGCGCAGGTCGTCGATCGCTTCACCGACTTCGTCTTTCACCTGGGCCAGCTTCGGCTGCATCATGCCCAGCCCGAGCAGGAAGTGGTTGACCCAACCGGCCAGCGCGTCGGCGCGATCGAACACGCTGACGATCTCCCCTTCGGGCAGCATCAGTTGGAACAGGAATTCGTCATCTTCCAGCGTGTCGCGCGTCGCTTCATACAGCTGTTGCAGCGGTTGGCTGAGCGCCTGCGGGAAGGCGACGCCTTCGTTGGTCAGATCGTGCACCAGCGCCTGCCAGCCGGCGTCACGGCTGCCGCCGCACAGCAGGCCGCTGATCAGGCCGTGCATTTCTGCCGCGGTCAACGCCACCGACTGCTGGTTGAGGGCCACGGTTAAAGATTGGTAACTTGGAAATGTATTCTGTATAGACATGCGCATTCGTCATCGTTGGCAGGATAAGTTCGTGTTATGCTACCACCAAGGTCCGTCGCTATACCAGATAAGCGCGACACCTCAGTGGCTAGTTATAATCGCGATGTGGCAGGTTTCACACTGCGCCGGCGGGTGGCGAAAGTGCGGTAAATACGCATTTTGAAACCCTTTTTTGACTGGCAATGTGCGCCACAGTAGATTACAACCAGGTACTGAAAAAGGGGTTGTATCTTGGTACCGAGGTATATATAGTGGCGCCCGCTTTGACGGCCCGGCCAGGGCGGACAAGGCTGGCGCGAAATTTAGGCAGGAAGGTGGCATGTCTGCACAACCGGTAGATATTCAAATTTTTGGCCGCTCGTTAAGAGTCAATTGCCCGCCAGAACAACAAGATGCGTTGAATATGGCGGCGGACGATCTTAACCAGCGGTTGCAAGATCTTAAAGTTCGCACTAGAGTCTCCAATACTGAGCAACTGGTTTTCATCGCGGCATTGAACGTCTGTCACGAACTTGCTCAAGAACGGTTGAAAACCCGTGACTATGCGTCCAATATGGAACAACGCATACGGATGCTGCAGCAGACCATTGAACAAGCGCTGCTTGAACAAGGTCGCATCTCTGAACGTCAGGATGCACAATTCGAATAACTTAAGTTGTTGAAATCAAAGTTTCGGCAACGAGTACAAAATTTCTCTGAGATGTTCGCCAGCGGGCCAGTCCCCTGAGCCGATATTTAGTACAAACAGAATGTGTTGCTCCGCGATCGGTGAGCACGCTCGGTGCGCCGAGAAGCCTTAAGATTGCGACGGCACGTTCACCTTGAACCATGGGTTCAAGGGTTACAGCCTGCGACGGCATCTCGGAGATTCCCCTTCTCAGCGGTTTATGTGTGCTGAACGCCACACTGAGCAAGCCTGATACGATGTCTTTTCAACCCCAATTCGCGCAGCAGCGCCAAGCCATTCGTCAACTCATTCGCCAACGTCGGCGCGAGCTTACGCCGGGCCAGCAACGCTTTGCCGCAGACAAGATAGCCGAACGCCTCGTCGCGCATGAACGCATTCAGGCGGCGCACAGCATCGCGGTGTTTTTGTCGTTTGACGGCGAACTCGATACCGGGCCGCTGATCGAGCGGCTGTGGACGCTCGGCAAACGGGTTTACCTGCCGGTGCTGCATCCGTTCAGCCCAGGCCACCTGCTGTTCCTGCGCTATGCGCCGGAAACGCCGCTGGTGCGCAACCGCTTCAATATTCTCGAACCGCGCCTCGATGTGCGCCAGGTGTTGCCGCTGGGTGAACTGGAGGTGGTGCTGACGCCGCTGGTGGCGTTCGATCATACCGGGCAGCGTCTGGGCATGGGCGGCGGCTTTTACGATCGCACCCTGCAAAACTGGCGCAGCGGCGGCCCCTATCCCATCGGCCTGGCCCATGATTGCCAGCAGGTGGAGCACCTGCCGACCGAACATTGGGATATCCCGCTGCCGGAAATCCTCACCCCGCTCTGCAGCTGGGCGTGGCATGAGCCCAAATAGCAAAAGGCCGGATCGCTCCGGCCTTTTTCGTTGCGGCATGCCGCCGAATCAGAACAGCAGGCGGGCGCGGATGGTGCCGTCGATGGCCTTCATGCGCTGCAGCGCGGCGTCGGCGCGCGCGGTTTCCGCTTCGATGTCGATCACCACATAGCCGATTTCCGGCCCGGTTTGCAGATACTGCGCGGCGATGTTAACCCCCTCTTCGGCGAAGATCTGGTTAATCTGCGTCAGCACGCCCGGACGGTTTTCGTGGATGTGCAGCAGGCGGCTGGCGTTCGGGCCATGCGCCGGCAGCGACACTTCCGGGAAGTTGACGGCGGACAGAGTCGATCCGTTGTCGGAGTATTTCGCCAGCTTGCCGGCCACTTCGTCGCCGATGTTCTCCTGCGCTTCCTGCGTGGAACCGCCGATGTGCGGCGTCAGCAGCACGTTGTCGAACTCACACAGCGGCGAGTTGAACGGATCGCTGTTGGTCGCAGGCTCTTCCGGGAAGACGTCGATCGCCGCGCCCGCCAGGTGATTGCTGGCCAGCGCGTCGCACAGCGCGGGAATATCCACCACGGTGCCGCGCGAGGCGTTGATCAGAATGGCGCCCGGTTTCATCAGCGCCAGCTCTTCCGCCCCCATCATATTTTTGGTCGATGGCGTTTCCGGCACGTGCAGCGTCACCACGTCGCTCATATTGAGCAAATCGGACAGATGGCGCACCTGCTGCGCATTGCCCAGCGGCAGCTTGTTCTCGATGTCGTAGAAGAACACCTTCATGCCCAGCCCTTCGGCCAGAATGCCCAATTGGGTGCCGATATGGCCGTAGCCGATGATGCCCAGCTTTTTGCCGCGCGCCTCATAGGAGCCCACGGCCAGTTTGTGCCACACGCCGCGGTGCGCCTTGGCGTTGGCGGCCGGAATGCCGCGCAGCATCAACAGCAGCTCGCCCAGCACCATTTCGGCCACGGATCGGGTATTGGAGAAGGGGGCGTTGAAGACCGGAATACCGCGTTTGGTCGCCGCTTTCAGCTCAACCTGGTTGGTGCCGATGCAGAAGCAGCCCACCGCCACCAGTTTTTCTGCGGCGGCGAACACCTCTTCGGTCAGATGCGTGCGCGATCGGATGCCGACGAAGTGTGCATCGCGGATGGATGCCTTCAGCGATTCGGTGTCTAACGCACCCTTGTGGTATTCGATGTTGGTATAACCGGCGGCACGTAAATTATCGACCGTGCTCTGATGAACCCCTTCCACCAACAGGAATTTAATCCTGTCTTTCTCCAATGATACTTTTGCCATTTACCCGACCCTATGTTCAGACTTCAGAAGCGGCTGTGACGACACAGCTCCCATCCAACATAACAAAAATAACGCGGGCGGCAATACAAACGATTGCCTGCCCGGCAGGACAAGGCGCAGCGTTGATGGCGGTTTACGGCAGAAAATGCCATAGGGAAAGTTTTCGGCAGAAGCTTTGGGGAGTCAGTTTTCACAATGTGACATAAGTCACCAAATTTGCCGTTTTTCAGAAAAGATATTTTAACCGAAGAATTATGCGGCCCGGCACTGCCGGGCCACAGCCGGCAGAAGTTTATTTGACCACTTTCACGCCTTCCGGGGTGCCGACCAGCGCCACGTCCGCGCCGCGGTTGGCGAACAGCCCCACGGTCACCACGCCGGCGATGCCGTTGATCTTGTTCTCCAGCGCCACGGCGTCGGTGATGCTCAAGTTATGCACATCGAGGATCACGTTGCCGTTGTCGGTCACCACGTTCTGGCGATACTCCGGCAGGCCGCCCAGTTTCACCAGCTCACGCGCCACATAGGAACGGGCCATCGGGATCACTTCCACCGGCAGCGGGAACTTGCCCAGCACGTCCACCTGCTTGCTGGCGTCGACGATGCAGATGAATTTCTTGGCGATGGCGGCAATGATCTTCTCGCGCGTCAGCGCCGCGCCGCCGCCCTTGATCATCTGCATATGGCCGTTGATTTCGTCCGCGCCGTCCACGTAGATATCGAGCGAGTCCACTTCGTTGCTGTCGAACACGTGGATGCCGAGGCTTTTCAGCTTGGCGGTGGAGGCATCGGAGCTGGACACCGCGCCTTCGATCTGGTGCTTGATGGAGCCCAGCGCGTCAATAAAGTGGGCGGCGGTAGAGCCGGTGCCGACCCCGACGATGGTGCCCGGCGTCACGTATTCCAGCGCCGCCCAGCCCACCGCTTTTTTCAGTTCATCCTGCGTCATAATATGTCCCTTGCCTCTGTACGAAAACGTGTGCGTATTATAGGGTAAAACGCTGTTTTTCACGCCGGCAGGATCACACTTATTTACCGCAGCCCGCATTTTTACCCGCTTGGCGGCGAGCTGGGGGCGTGATTTTTCCACCTGCGCCATGCGTAAAATGTGGCATAGTGCCGGTATCATTCTAATTTAAGGGATATCTTTCCGATGAAACGCCCAGACTATCGTACGCTGCAAGCGCTGGACGCGGTGATCCGTGAGCGCGGCTTCGAGCGCGCCGCGCAAAAACTCTGTATCACGCAATCGGCGGTATCCCAACGCATCAAACAGCTGGAAAACCTGTTCGGCCAACCGCTGCTGGTTCGTACCGTGCCGCCGCGCCCGACCGAACAAGGGCAAAAGCTGCTGGCGCTGCTGCATCAGGTGGAGCTGCTGGAAGAAGAGTGGCTCGGCAATGACACCGGCGTCGATACGCCGCTGCTGCTGTCGCTGGCGGTCAACGCCGACAGTCTGGCGACCTGGCTGCTGCCGGCGCTGAAGCCGGTGCTGGCGGACTCCCCCATTCGTCTGAATCTGCAGGTGGAAGATGAAACCCGCACCCAGGAGCGGCTGCGCCGCGGTGAGGTGGTGGGCGCGGTGAGTATTCAGCCGCAGCCGCTGCCGAGCTGCCTGGTGGATCGGCTGGGGGCGCTGGACTACCTGTTCGTGGCCTCCAGCGGCTTCGCCGAGCGCTATTTCCCGAACGGCGTCACCCGTTCCGCGCTGCTGAAAGCGCCGGCGGTGGCCTTCGACCATCTCGACGACATGCACCAGGCATTCCTGCAGCAGAACTTCGATCTGTCGCCGGGCAGCGTGCCCTGCCACATCGTGAACTCATCGGAAGCCTTCGTCCAGCTGGCGCGTCAGGGCACCACCTGCTGCATGATCCCGCATCTGCAGATCGAAAAGGAGCTGGCATCCGGTGAACTGATCGATCTGACGCCGGGGCTGTACCAGCGCCGCATGCTGTACTGGCACCGCTTCGCGCCGGAAAGCCGCATGATGCGAAAAGTGACCGACGCGTTGCTGGAACACGGCCACCAGGTATTGCGCCAGGATTAAAACGAAAAAAGGTTCGCCGTCGCGAACCTTTTCTTCAATACAACGCCCTTACTGCGCGGCGTTGCGCTGCAGCTCAAACACCACATCCACCTGATCGTCGAAGTGAATGCTTTGCTGTTCATAGGTTTGCGCCGCGTCGTTTTCCGCCGCCGCGCCGGCCGCCTTATACATCCGCGCCACCGGCATCGGCTGATAGTTGGCGACCCGGTAGCGAATGCTGTACACCGGCCCCAGCTTGGCATGGAAGCCTTTGGCCAGGGATTCGGCCTGCTGAGTCGCGTTCTCGATCGCTTTTTGCCGCGCCTGCTCGCGATATACGTCCGGTTTGGCGACGCCCAGCTCCACCGCGCGGATCTCGTTCAGGCCGGATTTCAGCGCGCCGTCCAGCAACTCGTTCAGCTTGTCCAACTGGCGCAGAGTGACCTGCACCTGGCGCACCGCCCGGTAGCCCTTCAGCACCGACTCGCCGGTTTTCAGGTAGTCGTATTCCGGCTGAGTGCGCAGGTTGGCGGCGCTAATGTCTTTTTTCTCGATGTTGTTTTTCTGCAGGAAATCAAAGTACTGCGCCACGCGCTCGTCTACCTGCTTCTTCGCCTGAGCGGCGTCTTTGGAGGAAACGCTCACCTCGATCGCCAGGGTGGCGATATCCGGCGTGGCGTCCACGCTGGCGGTGCCGGAGGTGACGACGTGCGGCCCTTCAGGCACTTCAGCCGCCTGCAGCGCCATCGGTAACGTCCCTAATCCGACCATTGCGGCCATAGCCAATGCTTTTAGCTTCACAGTGTCTCCTTAATGACAGGCTGTCTCTGATCGCCGGCTTTTCCCTGCGAGAACCGCCGGATTCCTGGCATCAAACGTAGCATATCGCACGGCGTTTTGAATTCGGATTAGTGACAAATTCTTATAAATTTGCCCCCTGCCAGGCCAGCTGCAGCGCGATGCCCCACATCACCAGCCCGACCAGCGCATTGATGATGCGCTGCGCCCGCTGCGTATTCAGCCACGGCGCCAGCCAGGAGGCCAGCAGCGCCAGGCCGAAGAACCACACCGCCGACGCGCTGACCGCGCCAAGCGCGAACCAGGAGCGCACATCCGCCGTCAGCTGTCCGCCCAGGCTGCCGAGCACCACGAAGGTGTCCAGATAGACGTGCGGATTCAGCCAGGTGACCGCCAGCATGGTGACCACGATGCGCCAGCGGCTCTGCGCCAGCTCCTGCGCCGCGGCCTGCGCCGGTTGCGGGCTGAAGGCGGAACGGAACGCGCCCCAGCCGTACCACAGCAGAAACGCCACACCGCCCCAGGTGACCAGCGCCAACAGCAGCGGCGAGCGGGTCAGCAACGCGCTGCCGCCGAAAATACCGGCGCAGATCAGCACGATATCGCTCAGTGCGCACAATGAGGCGATCATCAGATGATACTGACGGCGAATGCCCTGATTCATCACGAATACGTTCTGCGGGCCCAGCGGCAGGATCATGGCGGCGCTCAGGGCAAAACCCTGCAGGAAGACGGCTAACATGGGAGATTCCTCGAATGATAAAAGGCGCCGGACGTGGGCGCGTATCGGTCAACACGCGCATCATACGAGGAAGCGATCATTAGTTGAAATTGATGTTTCTAATCCAGCATCAGCAGAGCTAATACTCAAATCGGCGTGACGAACCCCAGCTCCTGCGAGATGCGTTGCGCGGTGGCCAGCACCGGTTTGATCAGGCTTTTGACGCCGATCTGCTGCAGCTTGGCGGTCGGCAGAGAAACAGACACCGCATAAGGCACGCGCTGTTGAATATCGAACACCGGTGCCGCCACGCAGGAGACCCCCAGCTCGTTTTCCTCGCGATCCATCGCCAAGCCGCGTTGGCGAATATCGGCCAGTTCCTCATACATCTTCGGCAGCTCGGTAATGGTATTGCGCGTCAGCGTCTGAATCTCCTGCTGGTGAGTCTGCCAGTAGTGAGCCGGATAATCGTCGTTGCCGTAGGCCATGAAGATTTTACCCATCGCCGAACAGTACAGCGGCATATGCTGGCCGATATAAGCGCGAGTGCGCATCATGCCGGTGGTCGGCTCCAGCTTGTAGATCAGGATGACGTGATCGTCTTCGCGGCTGGAGAAGTTGACCGTCTCCCCCACTTCCAGGTTCAGCTGCTCCAAATGCGGCGCAGCCACGTGGATGATGTTGAGTGACGACAGCGCCTTCTGGCCGATGGAAATGAACTTGGTGGTCAGGCGGTAGCTGCCCGGCGACGGCGCCTGGGTCACATAGCCGCTGGTGTGCAACCCCTGCAGCAGACGGTGCACCGTGCTCTTGTTCATGCCGGCCAGCTCAGACAGATGCGCCAGTGGGCACCCGTTGGGAAAATTGCTCAGGATCTCAATCAACTGCAAACCGCGGAACAGGCTTTGGCTGCCCAGCGGTTTGTCTTTCTTGTCATCTTTCTCGTCGACGGCTTTCAGGCTCATAGCGAAAATCTCTCCAGTGTCGAACCGCCAACCGGCGCTGCGGCGAAGTCAGCAGGCTCTTTGCCGGGCATGTTACCCCAAGGCCCGCATCAGGTGAAGACGGAACGCCGTTTCATTGTCCGCAGCGGGCCAAAAATCCGCAATATTTCCCCCGCATTGAAGTGAGCCATCGGTCACACTTCCGCAAAGTGAAAAATAACCCATTGTTTAATAACAGCAATTAAAACCTCATCGCCTTTGATTTAGCGCAACGAACGTCATATTATTTTTGAAATTGAATTTCGCATGTTGAAATTTAAAGGCCAGATACTCACCAGCGGTTTAGCTGATTTGCCCGGCATCTTCGCACGGGCGCAACACCAGGGGCGCATCACATGACTATCGATAATGCGGCACAACCCATCCTTACCCTCAGCCACATCGTCAAACGATTTGGCGGCAACGTGGCGGTCAACGACGTCAGCCTGCAGGTGATGCCGGGCGAAGTTCTGGCGCTGCTGGGCGAAAACGGCGCCGGCAAATCGACGCTGATCAAAGTGCTGGCGGGCGTCTACCCGCGCGACGGCGGCGATATTCGTTTTCAGGGCGCAAGCATCGCCTCCGCCGCCGCGATAAAAAGCGCCAGCCGCCAGCCGATCGCCTTTATTCATCAGGATCTCGGCCTGATCGAATGGATGACGGTGGCGGAAAACATGGCGCTGGTGATGGGGTTTCCCCGCCGCTTTGGGTTGATCGACTGGCGCGCCATTCGCCGCCGGGCGGCGCAGGCGCTGCAAGACGTCGGCATCGCGCTCGATCCCGATGCGCGCGTCTTCGAACTGTCGCGCACCGAAAAATCGCTGCTGGCGATCGCCCGCGCGGTGGCGGTCAACGCCGAGCTGCTGGTGCTGGATGAACCGACCGCCTCCCTGCCCGCCAACGACGTGCGTCATCTGTTCGCCGTGATCAACCGGCTGCGCGCCAAAAAGGTCGGCATGATTTACGTCACCCACCGTTTGGACGAAGTGATCGAAATCGCCGATCGAGTCTGCGTGATGCGCGACGGGCGCTATGTCGCCGGCGGCCGCACCGCCGACTACTCGCTGCGCGATCTGGTGCAAACCATCGTTGGCGAAGCGATGGCGGACGATCAGCGCGAACCGCTGCCGGAGCATCGTCCGCCGGTGCTGCAGCTCGATAGCGTCACGGTGGGCGACATCGGTCCGGTGAGCTTCGAGTTGCAGCCGGGCGAGATGCTGGCGTTGGCCGGCCTGCGCGGGGCCGGGCAAGAAGAGATTGGCCGTCTGCTGTTCGGGTTGCGTCAGGCCGACGGCGGCGCGATTCGGTTTCGCGATCGGCCCTATCTGGCGAGTTCCCCGCAGCAGGCGATGGCCTGCGGCGTTTCACTGGTGGCGGGCGATCGCACCGGTGAAAGCCTGGTGATGTCGATGAGCGTGCGTGAAAACCTGTTTATCAACCCCTGCGCCAGCGGCCACCGGCTGCTCTCCCGCTACGGGCGGCGAGCGGAGATCGGTGCCAGTTGGTGGAAGGTGCAGCTGTTCGACGTACGCCCCAAGGACGTCAATATCGATATCAGCGCGCTGTCCGGCGGCAACCAGCAAAAGGTGGTGATGGCGCGCTGGATGCACCTGGGGGCGCCGCTGCTGATCCTGGAAGATCCCACCGCCGGCGTGGACGTCGGCGCGCGCGCGGAAATCTACCACCTGTTGAATAAATCCCTGGCGGAAGGCGTGGCAGTGCTGGTGATCTCCAACGATTTCGAGGAGATCGCCCATATTTGCAACCGCGCGCTGGTATTCAACCGCGGGAAAGTGGTCGGCGAATTGAAAAATCAACAGGTGTCATTCGCCAATTTATTGGAGCTGGCCTCTGCCAGCACCGGGGAAAGCGTCGCAATCACGTCAGAATCCGAGGTAGGCCATGTCTAAAACATCCGTTAAATCAACCGCGCTGGAGCAGCGCGTCAGCCTGGCGCAGGACGGCGCCGGCCCGTGGCTGATGCAGGTTCTCACCCGCTATGGCCTGCTGCTGCTGTGCATCGCGCTGGTCGTGCTGTTCTCACTGCTCACCCCCTCCTTCGCATCGATGCTGACGCTGCAGGCGATTCTGTCGAGCAAGGCCAAAATCGCCCTGTTGGCGCTGGCGGCGACCATCCCGATGATCGTGGGCAAGATCGATCTTAACGTCGGCTTCGGCATTGTGCTGTGGCACATCCTGGCGATCACGCTGCAGGTGGAATACGGCTTCTCCTGGCAGATGGCGGTGCTGACGGTGCTGGCGATTTCGGCGCTGTACGGGTTGCTGAACGGCATTCTGGTGGCGCTGGCCGATATCGACAGCTTCGTCGCCACCCTCGGCTCCGGCACCGTACTGTACGCCATTGCCCTGTGGCACTCCGGCGGGCGGCAGATCGTCGGCGACTTGCCGGATGCCTTTATCGCGCTGCACCACACCGAGATCGCCGGCATTCCGATCGTGGCGTTTTACGTGCTGATCGTCGCGGTGGTGCTGTGGCTCATCACCGAACATACCCCGCTCGGCCGCTGCATGTATGCGGTGGGCGGCAACCCGGCGGCGGCGCGTCTGAACGGCATCTCGGTCAATCGCTTTACCATCGGCGCCTTCATCGCCTCCAGCGTGCTCACCGGTTTCAGCGGCGTATTGATCGCCGCCGAACAGGGCGTCGGCCAGGCCAGCGTCGGCATGGACTATCTGCTGCCGGCGCTGGTCGGCGCCTTCCTCGGCAGCACCACCATTCGCCCAGGGCGCGTCAACGTCTGGGGCACCGTGGTCGGCATCGCCATTCTGGCAATCGGCATCGCCGGCATTCAGCAGTTCGGCGGCGAATTCTGGGTCGAACCGCTGTTCAACGGCGCGACGCTGTTGCTGTCGATCACCCTGGCCGGCTATGCCCAACGCCGTCGGCTGCTCAATCAGAAAGCGGTACAACGCAGCCAGGCGACGCCGGCTGACAACAACAATCAGACAGCGACCCACCCTTAAACCAGGAGCACACCATGAAACGCATTTGGCTGTTACCGGGGTTCACGACCTTGCTGCTCGCCGCATCGCCGGTCTGGGCCGACGCCTATCTCGATCAGGCCACCGCCGCCGTCGCGAAGGCCACCGCCAGCGCTACCCAGTGGGACGGCCCCACCAGCGGCCCGCAGCTGCAGGCCAACAAGAAGATCATTTTTATCGCCTCCGACATGAAGAACGGCGGCGTGCAAGGGGTGCAACAGGGGTTGAGCGAAGCGGCGAAAGCCGCCGGCTGGAAGCTGGAAACGCTCGACGGCGGCGGCTCGGTGAAAGATCAGCTGGCATCGCTCAATCAGGCCATCGCCCAGAAACCGGACGGCATCGTGATCGGCGGCTGGAACCCTAACGTCGCCAAGATCCCGCTGAAAAAGGCCGTACAGCAGGGCATCGTGCTGACCGCCTGGCACGCGGTGCCGGAACCGGGCCCCATCGCCAAATACAACGTGTTCTATAACGTCACGTCGGATTCCAACGAAGTGGCGCGCATCGCCGCGCAATACGCGGTGGTTCAGTCCGGCGGCAAGGCGAGCGTGTTGATCTTCACCGACTCGCTGTACCAAATCGCGTTGGACAAGGCCAACGTCATGAAAGAAGAGATCGCCAAATGCAGCGGCTGCACGCTGCTGGAATTCATCGACACGCCGCTGGCCGATACCGCCAACCGCATGCCGGCGATGACCTTCAGCCTGCTGCAGAAGTACGGCGACAAATTCCAATATGCGCTGGCGATCAACGATCTGTACTTCGACTTTATGGCCCCGGCGCTGAAGACCGCCGGCAAAGGCGGCAAGAACGCGCCTTACAACGTGTCGGCCGGCGACGGTTCGATCTCCGCTTACCAGCGTATCCGGTCAGGCGACAGCCAGTCGGCGACGGTGCCGGAGCCCTTGAAGCTGCACGGTTGGCAACTGCTGGACGAATTCAACCGCGCCTTCGCCAAGCAGCCCCCTTCCGGCTACGTCACGCCGGCGCACCTGGTGACACGCGACAATATCGCCGCCGACGGCGGCGCCAATAACCTGTATGACCCGCAAAATGATTATCAGGGCCATTACAAAGCGATCTGGGGCGTGAAGTGAACGGCGGCATTCGGCATTCATTGCGCACGCACGCTCAGCTCGAGCGCTTGTGCTCACCGGCGATTTGGGCCGAAGGGCCGGTCTGGCTGCCGCAGGAGGATGCGGTGGTGTTCAGCGACGTGAAAGGCAATCGCATGTTCCGCTGGTCACGCCGGGGTGAGCTGGCCCTATACCGTTCGCCGTCGCACTACGCCAACGGCAATGCGCGCGACGGCGAGGGGCGCGTGGTCAGCTGCGAACACGGGCGGCGCGGCATCAGCCGCACCGAAAGCGATGGCGAAGTGCGCCTGTTGATCGACCGCGTCGACGGCAAGCGCTTTAACTCGCCGAACGACGTGGCGGTGCGTTCCGACGGCACCCTGTGGTTCACCGATCCGCCCTACGGCATCATCGGCGACGAAGAGGGTTACAAATCGGAAAGCCAGGTGATCGGCTGTTACCTCTACAGCTTCGATCCGCGCGACGGTTCGCTGACCATCGCCGCCTGCGACCTGCAGCGCCCGAACGGCCTGGCGTTTTCACCGGATGAAAAATGGCTGTACGTGGCGGACATGTCGATCGTGGATTTCCCGACGCTGGGCCGCCGCGAGCTGCGCGTCTATGCGGTCAACGGCCGCGAGCTGGAAGCCGGCCGCCGTTTCGCCACGGTGGAGCCCGGTTTCCCGGACGGGTTCTGCGTCGACCGGGCCGGCAATCTGTTTTGCAGCTGCGCCGACGGCGTGCTGGTCTTTGATCCAGAGGGGCGACAGATCGACAAAATCAGCGTGCCGGAACGCGTCTCCAATTGTACCTTCGGCGGCCCGAACGGCGATGAGCTCTATATCACCGCCACCACCTCGCTCTACCGCATGGTGTTGAACACCCGCGGTTAGCCGGGGTCTTGCAAGACGCAGGGTGGGTTTCGATCCGCCCTGCTTTGCCACGTCTGAAGCACGCCATCTCCACCAAAATGTGGCGGCGATCACAAAATCACCACTCAATTTTAACGTCATGTTTTTCATGAATAATTTTACTCCCCCTTGCTTTGACTTCCCTGAATCGCCGGGATAGCATTTATTTGAAATGCAATTTCGCATATTGAAATTTAGCGAACCAAAAACAGACAATTCGCACAGGCGGAGAACCGGCATGAGAGTGAGTTACAGCGAATTAAAACAGCAATTCAAACGCGTGCTGCTGGCGCGCGGCGTGGCGGAACATCTCGCCGACGACTGCGCCGGCATGTTCGCCGACACCACCGCCAGCGGCGTTTACTCCCACGGCGTTAACCGCTTTCCGCGCTTTATTCAGCAACTGGACGCCGGCGATATCGTGCCGGACTCCGAACCCAGAAAACTGTTGTCTCTGGGGGCGATCGAGCAATGGGATGCGCACCAGGGCATCGGCAACCTTACCGCCCGCCGCATGATGGATCGCGCCATGCAGTTGGCCGACGATCATGGCATCGGCCTGGTGGCGCTGCGCAACGCCAACCACTGGATGCGCGGCGGCGGTTACGGCTGGCAGGCGGCGGAGAAAGGCTATATCGGCATTTGCTGGACCAACTCGATCGCCGTGATGCCACCGTGGGGTGCCAAAACGTGCCGTATCGGCACCAACCCTTTGATCGTCGCCGTGCCCGGCAACCCGATCACTATGGTGGACATGTCGATGTCGATGTTTTCCTACGGCGCGCTGGAGCTGAACCGGCTTGCGGGCAAAACCCTGCCGGTGGACGGCGGCTTCGACAACGACGGCCATCTGACCCGCGATCCGGCCACCATCGAAGAGAATCGGCGCATTTTGCCGATGGGGTACTGGAAAGGATCGGCGTTGTCGATCGTGCTGGACATGATCGCCACCCTGCTGTCAGGCGGCGCCTCGGTGGCGGAAGTGACGGAAGATCACCGCGACGAATACGGCGTCTCGCAGGTGTTCATCGCGATTGAGATAGACCGGTTGATCGACGGCGACAGCCGCGATCAAAAACTGCAGCGCATCATAGATTACGTCACCAGCGCCGAACGGGACAACCCCGACGTCGCCATTCGCCTGCCAGGCCACAAGTTCCCGCGCATTCTGGCAGAGAACCTGCGCGACGGCATTCCGGTCGACGAACGAGTCTGGGCGCGCATTCAGGCGCTGTAACGGGAGGATCATCATGATATTCGGCCACATCGCCAACACCGCGCCCGAGCAGTACCCGACGCCGGTCGCCAACGCCGTCGCCTATTTGCAGCGCACCGATTTCAGCGTCTTGCCCGCAGGGCGCTATGAAGATCCCGCCACCGGCTACGTGGTGCAGGTGCTGGATCTGCATACCCAACCACCGGACGCGCTGCGCCCGGAAGTCCACCGGCAAAACGTCGACGTGCAGTTTCTGGTCAGCGGCACCGAACTTATCGGCGTAGCGGCGGACAACGGCGACAACGTCGTTCATCAGGAGCTGCTGGCACAGCGCGACATCCTGTTTTATCAGGACGTGGCCGACGAATCCTGGCTCACGATGCGGCCCGGCAACTTCGCGGTATTTTTCCCACAGGACGTGCATCGCCCGGCCTGTATTAACCAACGCCCCAGCGCGATACGCAAGGTGGTGGTGAAGATACCGCTGGCGTCGTTTAGCGCCTGATAGCCGCCACACCCGTAACGATAACAACACCGGTCCATGGGCCTGTGCGGGCGCCCCTGCGCCCAAATCAAGCAAAACAATAACGCCCGACCCTACAAAAAAGCGAACATCGAAAGAGGTCCTTATGAATACAGCCTCCGTTTCCGTCAGCCAAAGCCAGGCGATCCCCAAGCTCCGCTGGCTGAGGATCGTGCCGCCGATCCTCATCACCTGCATCATTTCTTACATGGACCGGGTCAACATCGCCTTCGCCATGCCCGGCGGCATGGATGACGAACTCGGCATCACCGCCTCGATGGCCGGACTGGCCGGCGGCATCTTCTTCATCGGTTACCTGTTTCTGCAGGTGCCCGGCGGCAAGCTGGCGGTATACGGCAACGGCAAGAAATTCATCGGCTGGTCACTGTTGGCCTGGGCGGTGATCTCGGTGCTGACCGGGCTGGTCACCAACCAGTACCAGCTGCTGTTCCTGCGCTTCGCCCTCGGCGTTTCCGAAGGCGGCATGCTGCCGGTGGTGCTGACCATGATCAGCAACTGGTTCCCGGATAAGGAGCGCGGCCGCGCCAACGCCATCGTCATCATGTTCGTGCCGATCGCCGGCATTCTCACCGCCCCGCTGTCGGGTTGGATCATCACCGCCTGGGACTGGCGCATGCTGTTTCTGGTGGAGGGCGCTCTGTCGCTGGTAGTCATGGCGCTGTGGTACTTCACCATCAGCAACCGCCCCCAGGAGGCCAAATGGATCTCGCAGGCGGAAAAAGAGTATCTGGTAAAGACCCTGCACGACGAACAGCTGCTGATCAAAGGAAAAACGGTGCGCAACGCCTCGTTGCGCCGGGTGCTGGGCGACCGGATCATGTGGCAGCTGATCCTGGTGAATTTTTTCTACCAGACCGGTATCTACGGCTACACCCTGTGGCTGCCGACCATTTTGAAAGGGCTGACCCACGGCGATATGGAGCAAGTGGGCCTGCTGGCTATCCTGCCCTATATCGGCGCCATCTTCGGCATGCTGATCATCTCCACCCTCTCCGATCGCACCGGCAAGCGCAAAATCTTCGTCGCCCTGCCGCTGGCCTGCTTTGCCGCCTGCATGGCGCTGTCGGTGCTGCTGAAGGATCACGTCTGGTGGTCTTACGCTGCGCTGGTCGGCTGCGGCGTATTTATTCAGGCGGCGGCCGGGGTGTTCTGGACCATCCCGCCCAAATTGTTCAACGCCGAAGTGGCCGGCGGCGCGCGCGGCGTGATCAATGCGCTGGGCAACCTCGGCGGCTTTTGCGGCCCGTATATGGTCGGCGTCCTGATCAGCCTGTTCAACAAGGATGTCGGTGTCTACAGCCTGGCTGCCTCGCTGGCGATCGCCTCCGTGCTGGCGTTGATGCTGCCCAATAAATGCGACCACAGTACGAGGAGCGAATGATGGAATATTGGCTGGGGCTCGACTGCGGCGGCACCTTCATCAAGGCGGGTTTATACGACCGCAGGGGCCATGAACACGGCGTTGCGCGGCGCAATCTGGCGATCGTCGCGCCGCATCCCGGCTGGGCCGAGCGCGATATGGCATCGCTGTGGCGCACCGCCGCCGACGTGATCCGTGAAGTGCTGTCCGCCAGCGGCGTTGCCGCCGGCGCCATCCAGGCCATCGGCATCTCGGCGCAGGGCAAGGGCGCGTTTCTGCTGGATAAGCAGGGGCAGCCGCTGGGCAACGCCATGCTCTCTTCCGATCAGCGCGCGCTGGCGCTGGTGCAGGAATGGCAACGGCAGGGCGTGCCGCAGGCGCTGTATCCGCAAACGCGCCAAACGCTGTGGACCGGGCACCCGGTCTCGCTGCTGCGCTGGCTGAAGCGGCATCAGCCTGAACGTTACGCCCGCATCGGCAGCGTGCTGATGGCGCACGACTACCTGCGCTATTGCCTGACCGGCGAGCTGGCCTGCGAAGAAACCAATATCTCCGAATCCAACCTGTATCAGATGCGCAGCGGACGCTATGACCCGGCGCTGGCGCAGCTGCTGGGCATCGGCGACATCATGCCCGCCCTGCCGACGATTGTCGGTTCGGCCGACATCGCCGGACGCGTCTCGGCAAACGCCGCGGCCATTACCGGCCTGCAAATCGGCACCCCGGTGGTCGGCGGGTTGTTCGACGTGGTGTCCACCGCGCTGTGCGCCGGCCTGCAGGACGAAACCCGGCTCAACGCGGTGATGGGGACCTGGTCGGTCACCAGCGGCATCACCGACGCCATCGTCGAGGGTTTCGATCATCCCTTTGTCTATGGCCGCCACGCCGAAAACGGCCAATACATCGTGCACGAAGCCAGCCCCACTTCCGCCGCCAACCTGGAATGGTTCTGTCACCAATGGGGGCTGCAGGACTACGACCAGCTTAACCGCTGGGTCGCCGCCCTGCCGAAAGCCGCCGGCGATCTGCTGTTCGCCCCTTTCCTGTATGGCTCCAACGCCGGCCTGGGGCTGAGCGCCAGCTTCTACGGCCTGCAGGCCTTCCACCAACGCGAGCACCTGGTGCAGGCGATCTATGAAGGCGTGGTGTTCTGCCACATGACGCACCTTAACCGCATGCGCCGGCGTTTCCCTGAGGCGCAGGCGCTGCGCGTGACCGGCGGCCCCGCCAAATCCCTCCCCTGGATGCAAATGTTCGCCGACGTCAGCGGCCTGCCGGTTGAGCTGCCGCAGGTGGAGGAAACCGGCTGTTTGGGCGCGGCGATGGCGGCCATGGTCGGCAGCGGCGTCTTCAGCGATTTTACCGCCGCCCAGCGCCGGCTGGCGCCGCGTATCGAGCGGCTGCTGCCTGATGCGGCCGCCGCCGAAGCTTACAACCACAAACACCAACGTTATCAGGCGCTGATTGCTGCATTGCAAAATCTGCAGCCCGCCAACAAGGAGGCCCCATGAGCACGAAACCGCGCCTGCAGCTGGCGCTCGATCAAACCCGTTTGGATACGGCGCTGCGCACCGCCGAGCCCCTCAGCCCCCATGTGGACATCATCGAGGCCGGTACCATTTTGTGCATCAGCGCCGGCATTCAGGCGGTTAGCGCGTTGCGCGAGCGCTGTCCGCAGCACACGCTGGTGGCCGATCTCAAGGTGGCCGACGCCGGTGCGACGCTGGCCGAGCAGGCCTTCGGCCAAGGCGCGGACTGGATGACGGTGATCTGCGCCGCGCCGTTGGCCACCATGGCCAGCGCGCGGGAGGTCGCCGAGCGTCACGGCGGCGAAATCCAGATCGAACTGTTCGGCCGCTGGACATTGGAGGATGCGCGGCAATGGCGCGGCCTTGGCATTCGCCAGGCGATCTATCACCGCGGCCGCGACGCGCAGGCCAGCGGGCAAACCTGGGGCCGGCAGGATCTGGATCGGATGAAGGCGCTGTCCGATCTGGGCATCGCGCTGTCGGTGACCGGCGGCATCACGCCCGCCGACCTGCCGCTGTTTAAAGAGATCGCCGTCACCGCCTTTATCGCCGGCCGCGCGCTGGCCGAGGCCGGCGATCCGCCGGCGGCCGCCAGGCAGTTCCGCGCCGCCATCGATGACATCTGGAGATCATGATATGCGTCAGCACCCGTTGGGAATTTACGAGAAAGCGCTGCCGAAACACCTGAGCTGGCCCGAGCGCCTGGCGCTGGCCAAGGCCTGCGGCTTCGACTTCGTCGAAATGTCGGTGGACGAAAGCGATGAACGCCTGGCGCGCCTGAGCTGGAGCAAGGCGCAGCGCTTGGCGCTGGTGGACGCCATGCTGGAAACCGGCATCCGCATCCCGTCGATGTGCCTCTCCGGCCACCGGCGCTTTCCGTTTGGCAGCCACGATCCGGCGCTCCGCCAGCGCGCCTTCGACGTGATGGAACAGGCCATTCAGCTGGCCAAAGACGTCGGTATCCGCACCATCCAGCTGGCCGGCTACGACGTGTATTACGAAGAGCAGGACGAGGGGACGCTGGCGCGCTTTAGCGAAGGCATGCAGTGGGCGGTAGAGCGTGCCGCCGCCGCCCAGGTGATGCTGGCGGTGGAAATCATGGATACCGCCTTTATGAACTCGATCGGTAAATGGAAAGCCTGGGACGCCCTGCTGGCCTCGCCGTGGTTCACGGTGTATCCGGACGTCGGCAACCTCAGCGCCTGGGGCAATGACGTGCCGCGCGAGCTGGAGCTGGGCATCGACCGCATCGCCGCCATTCACCTGAAAGACACCTACCCGGTCACCGCCGTTTCGCCGGGACAATTCCGCGACGTGCCGTTTGGCGAAGGCTGCGTCGACTTCGTCGAGGTGTTTCGCACGCTGCAGCGCCTCAATTACCGCGGCGCATTCCTGATTGAGATGTGGACCGAAAAAGCCGAGGAGCCGGTGGCCGAGATCGTTCAGGCACGCCGCTGGATCGAACAGAAAATGCAACAAGGGGGCATGACATGCTGACTCAGTTAAAACAACAGGTGCTGGAGGCCAATCTCGATCTGCCGCGCCATAAGCTGGTGACCTTTACCTGGGGCAACGTCAGCGCGGTGGATCGCGAACGCGGCCTGGTGGTGATCAAACCTTCCGGCGTTGAATACGAGCATATGACGGCGGAGGATATGGTGGTGGTCGATCTGGCCAGCGGCCGCACCGTCGAGGGGGTAAAAAAACCGTCGTCGGACACCGCCACCCATCTGGCGCTGTACCGCGAATTCGCCGATATCGGCGGCATCGTGCACACCCATTCGCGCCACGCCACCATCTGGGCGCAGGCCGGGCTGGACATCCCCGCCTGGGGAACCACCCACGCCGACTACTTTTATGGCGCGATCCCCTGCACTCGCCTGATGACCCAGGATGAAATTGAGCACGATTACGAACTGGAAACCGGCAACGTGATTATCGAAACCTTCCGCCGGCGCGATATCAATCCCAACGCGATCCCGGCGGTACTGGTCAACGCCCACGGCCCCTTCGCCTGGGGCAAAGACGCCCACAATGCGGTGCATAATGCGGTGGTGCTGGAAGAAATTGCCTACATGGGCATTTTCTCGCGCCAGCTGACGCCGGGCATTCACAGCATGCAGCGCGAACTGTTGGACAAACACTACCTGCGCAAACACGGCCAACACGCCTACTACGGGCAGTAGCGCGCCGGGGCTTTAACCGTGGCACCCGATGCTTTGCCGCATCGGGTGCCAACGGGCATGAGGCGCAGTGTAGCGAAAACCGCATTCGCCCATCGGCGAAAAATTCGCTATCATCCGCACCCACCCTCCAGCCGGCCGCCCGATGTCTACGATCACCGATACCTTTATCGCCCCGCCATGCCATGACCAGATAGAGATCCTCTATCAGGACGATCATCTGGCGCTGATCAATAAGCCGGCCGGGCTGCTCAGCCTCTCGGGCAAGAATCCGCAGAATCTCGATTCGGTACACCACCGCCTGGTACAGAGGTTCCCCGGCTGCGCCCTGGCGCACCGCCTGGATTTCGGCACGTCCGGTTTGATGGTGGTGGCCCGCAACAAGGCCGTCAACGCCGCGCTCTGTCGGCAGTTCAGCGAACGCACCGTCGGCAAAGTGTACAGCGCGCTGCTCTGCGGCCATCTGGCGGATAACGAAGGGGTAATAGACGCGGCGATCGCCAAAGATCCGGCGTTGTTCCCGCTGATGTCGATTTGCGCCCTCCACGGCAAGCCCGCCCGCTCCCGCTATCGGGTCGTCGAACGTTTTTATCGTGAAATGGAAGGCGGGATCTCGCTGCCGCTGACGCGGGTGCAGCTCACCCCGGAGACCGGACGCACCCACCAGCTGCGTATTCACAGCCGGCAATTGGGCCATCCTATTTTAGGTTGCGATCTGTATGGCGGGCGCCTGCTGCCGGGTACCGAACAGACGCCGCGGCTGATGCTGCACGCCAGCGAGCTGGACTTTGTGCACCCCATCAGCGGAGAGCGGATAACCGCTCGTCACGCAGCGCCGTTCTGAACGCGGCTTACCACATCAAATCGTCGGGCACTTTAAAGTCGGCGTACGGATCGTCTTCATCCTGTTCTTCCTGACTCAGCGCGCTGTGCAGCACTATGCTGGCCGCATCGCGCTGCGCGATTTTATCGGCGACGCTCGCGGGGATAATCGCGTATTCACACTCTTCCCGATTCTCGACCACCAAGCGGGCAATGGCGAGGCGGCCATTGATCAGCTGCGTCTGCGTCGCCTTATCCACCAGGATTTTTTTGATCAGGTTGCCGTCGGTGAAGTTGAAACCGATATCGCCTTTCGCCAGGACGATGCGGTTCATCTCGATCAGCTGCTTCACCTGCGCCTTGTACTCTTTGGACAACGCGGCCTGCTTTTGCTGCTCGCTCAGTTGCTTATCGCGCTCAAGCTGCGCCTTTTTATTCTCTTCCACCGCTTCTCTGGCCTCGCGGGCCTGAACGCGTGATTTTTTAGCCGTTCTCTGGACTTTGGCCATTTTCTTGCTGGTTACCAAGCCCGCTTTGAGCATCTGCTCTTGTAAGGTGAGTTTTGTCATGTTCGTGTCTGAAGCCGTGGGATCATGGAGGGATTATACCCGTAATTTTTCAGGCTGCACCAGGTTGCCGGCCCAACCCACCGGCGGTTTGCGCCGCAGGGCAACGGCGGTAAACCGACCTGAACGCCAGATCATGAATACCGCTCATGTGGTAATGAAATTAAGTCTCTTTCACTCCCACCGGGACTCTGGCAAAAATAGACCTCATTAACGACAGACAATATGAAATCGGCTGAATGAAAAAAGAGAAAAACAACCCATTGAAATAAATGGATAAATTAAGCCTTCATATCATATAACAGGATGCTATAAGACGATGAATAGAGACTTTACCTTTACGATTAAGAGCAGTTCTTTCGATGAAGATTATAACCCTTCTGAAAGTACGCGTATCACCACCAACTTCGCCAATTTGGCCAGAGGGGAAAATCGCCGGGAGAACCTGCGCAATACGCTGGTGATGATTAACAATCGCTTCAATACGTTGGCGCATTGGGATAACCCCAAGGCCGATCGCTATTCGGTCGAGCTTGAAATCATCTCGGTTGAGATGCGCATTGAAGATCAGGGCGCCAGCTTCCCGGTGATCGAAATCCTGAAAACCAACATCCTTGATAAAAAAACGCAAAAGCGTATCGAGGGCATCGTTGGGAACAATTTCTCCTCTTACGTGCGCGATTACGACTTTAGCGTCTTGCTGCCGGCGCACAATAAAAACACGGCGGAATTTACCATTCCGGATGATTTCGGCGATTTGCACGGCAATATCTTTAAGCACTTCGTCAATTCAAACGAATACCATGAAAATTTCAGCAAACCGCCGGTGATTTGCCTCAGCGTGTCCAGCAAAGACACCTACCATCGGACGGGCAATCAACACCCGGTGTTGGGCGACGAGTATCGGCAAGACGGCGCTTCGCTGACCGACCGGTATTTTAAAAAAATGGGCCTGCAGGTGCGCTACTTCATGCCGAAAAATAGCGTCGCGCCCCTGGCGTTTTATTTCCCCGGGGATTTGCTGAGCGATTACACCGATCTGGAACTGATCGGCACCATCAGCACGATGGAGACCTTCCAGAAAATTTATCGGCCTGAAATTTACAATGCCAACTCGGCGGCGGGGCAATGCTATCAGCCCAGCCTGAATAACCAGGATCATTCATTAACCAAGATTGTTTACGATCGCGAAGAGCGTAGCCAGTTGGCGATTGAGCAGGGGAAATTTACGGAAGAGCAATTTATCAAACCCTACAAACCTCTTCTTGAGCAATGGTCTGCTCACTACGCGCTTTGATTCACTCAAATACAGGTCATCTATCATGAAAATATTGCTCCCTACGTCGACCGCCGGCAGCTTGCCCAAACCTGTCTGGCTGGCCCAACCGGAAACCCTGTGGTCGCCCTGGAAATTGCAGAATGAAGAATTAATCGAAGGGAAACAGGACGCCTTGCGTTTGTCGCTGGCAGAGCAACAACAGGCCGGCATCGATATCGTCAGCGATGGCGAGCAAACGCGTCAGCACTTCGTCACGACGTTTATCGAGCACCTCAGCGGCGTCGATTTCGAGAAACGCGAAGTGGTTAAAATCCGCAATCGCTACGAAGCGAGCGTGCCAACCGTTGTGGGGGCGGTCTCGCGCCAAAAACCCGTTTTCGTTGAAGACGCCAAATTTTTACGCCAGCTGACCAAGCAGCCGATTAAATGGGCCCTGCCGGGGCCGATGACCATGATCGACACGCTTTATGACAACCACTATAAAAGCCGCGAGAAATTGGCCTGGGAGTTCGCCAAGATCCTCAATCAGGAAGCCAAAGAGCTTGAGGCCGCCGGCGTCGACATTATTCAGTTTGATGAGCCCGCATTTAATGTGTTCTTTGACGAGGTGAATGACTGGGGCATCGCCGCCCTGGAAAGAGCCGTTGAAGGGCTTAAGTGTGAAACGGCCGTACATATCTGCTATGGATACGGCATTAAGGCCAATACCGATTGGAAAAAGACGCTGGGCTCTGAGTGGCGGCAATATGAAGAGGCGTTTCCCAAGCTGCAAACGTCGACTATCGATATTATCTCGTTGGAGTGCCATAACTCGCACGTGCCGATGGATCTGCTTGAACTGATTCGCGGTAAAAAAGTGATGGTCGGCGCCATCGACGTAGCGAATCATGCCGTTGAGACGCCGGAGGAAGTAGCCGCTACGCTGCGCAAAGCGCTGCAGTTTGTCGATGCCGACAAGCTCTATCCGTCGACCAACTGCGGCATGGCTCCCCTGCCCCGTCAGGTCGCCAGCGGCAAGCTGAATGCCTTAAGCGCAGGCGCCGAAATCGTGCGCCGAGAACTGTTGGCCAAATAACCGCGCCAGCGCCCGCCGCAGTAGCCTCCTGCGGCGGGCGATTATCATCGACTCCCCCTCCCCGCAACGCCCCCGCTCTGGTGTATACTCGGATTTCTACGCGATGCCAGCCAAAGCGGCCTGAACGGCCCCTCAGCCAGCCCACACCAGCTTAATAACAGTGGAACCCTCATGAGCCCAGATACCGCTCGCATCAGCGAAATTATCGATCGCGCCAAGATCTCGCCTTATCAAATTCTCATCCTCGCCCTGTGTTTCCTGATCGCCCTGCTGGACGGCTTCGATACCGCCATCATCGGCTATATCGCCCCGGCGCTGCGCGAAGAGTGGGGCCTGCAGCCAGCGCAGCTCTCCCCCGCCTTCGGTGCGGGATTGTTCGGCCTGCTGATCGGCAGCCTGCTGTTCGGGCCGCTCGCCGACGCCATCGGCCGCAAACGCGTGCTGCTCGTCGCGGTGCTGGTGTTTGGCGGCTGCACCCTGGCTTCGGCCTATGCGCATTCGATCGAATCCCTGACCCTGTTGCGCTTCATCACCGGCATTGGCCTCGGGGGCGCGATACCGACCTGCATCACCCTCAGCTCTGAGTACTCACCGGCGCGCCGGCGCATGCTGATGGTCACCCTGAGCTGGAGCGGCTTTACCGCCGGGCTGGCCTTGGGCGGCCTGCTGGCCGGGCAGATCATTCCTGCATTTGGCTGGCGCGGCCTGCTGGTGGTCGGCGGCATTGCGCCATTGGCGCTGCTGCCGCTGTTAGCCTGGCAGATGCCCGAATCAGTACGCTTTATGGCCGCCAGCGCCAAACATGCCGATCGGCTGCGCCGGGTGGTCGAGCGCATCACCGGCCAGCGTTGGGCCGGTGTGACGATTGTCGATGACGAGCGTCCGGCGCAGGTCAAATCGCCGATCTCGCATCTGTTTATCGAAGGGCGCGCCGTGCGCACCCTGCTGCTGTGGGCGGCGTTCTTCTGTTCGCTGTTCGTGTTCTACCTGCTCACCAGCTGGTTGCCGACGATACTCAAAGATGCCGGTTACGATATCGCCCACGCCTCGCGCATCGGAGCCATGGTGCCGCTCGGCGGCACTCTGGGCGCTATCCTCATGGCGCTGCTGATGGATCGGGTCGGGCCCTACCGCGTATTGGCCGTCTCCTACCTGGGCGCCGCGCTGGTGATCGGCGCGACCGGGTATCTGATGGGCGACGTCTACACGCTGGCCGCCATTGTGTTCCTTATCGGCTTCGGCGTGGCCGGCGCGCAGAACGGCCTGAACTTGGTTTCCGCTACCCTTTACCCGACCGCAGCCCGCGTCACCGGCGTCAGTTGGGCCATGGCCAATGGCCGCTTCGGCTCGATCGTCGGCTCGGTGCTCGGCGCCTGGATGATGACCGCCGCCGGATCGCCAGAAGTGTTCTTCCTCTGGCTGGCGTTGCCGGCGCTGCTGGGCGCAGCCGCCATCTTCCTGCTTTATCGCCTCAGCCTGCGCCGCCGCGCGCCGTTGACCGAACCGGCGGCCGGCATCTGAACTCGCGGAAATAAAAGGCCGAGACGCCATCGGTAGCGTCTCGGCCCGCAATAAAAAAGGGGGCCAAGGCCCCCTTCTGTGTTATTCCGCCTTGGCGGAAGCGTCTTCGGTGCGATACAGGTGCACGTCCATCTGCGGGAACGGAATGCCGATGTTGTGGGCATCCAGCGCGCGCTTGAAGTTTTCCATCAGATCGAAGTACACGTTCCAGTATTCCGCGTTAGTGGTCCAGGAACGGGTCACGAAGTTCAGGGAAGATGGCGCCATCTCGTTCAGACGCACGGTCACGCCTTTAGCGTGCATGATGCGTTTGTCGGCGGCGATCACGTCGCCCAACACCTTTTTCACCACGTCGATATCGGCGTTGTAGGCCACGCCTACCACGATATCCACGCGGCGGTTCGGTTCGCGGGAGTAGTTGATGATGTTGCCGGCGATGATTTTACCGTTCGGCACCACGATGGTTTTGTTGTCTGCGGTGCGCAGGGTGGTGGAGAAAATCTGCACCTGATCGACGGTGCCGGCCACGCCGCCCAGATCGACATACTCACCCACGCGCAGCGGGCGGAAGATCACCAGCAGCACGCCGGCGGCGAAGTTGGACAACGAGCCTTGCAGCGCCAGACCGACGGCCAAACCGGCGGCACCCAGCACGGCGATCACCGAGGTGGTCTGCACGCCGACGCGCCCCAGCACCGCGATGAAGGTGAACGCCAGCACGCCGTAACGTACGATCGCCGACAGGAAGTCAGCTACCGTGGCGTCGATGCCGCGCAGTTTCATCACGCGGTTCAGCGCATTGCCGACCACGCGGGCCACGATCGAACCGATGATCAGGATAACGATGGCGGCGACGATATTCACCGCGTACTGGATCAACAGATCCTGGTTCTTCACCAACCAGTCGCCGGCACCGTTGATGCCGTCTACTACATTCAAATCTTTCATTCGTGTCGTCCTAACTCAGTCCCTAACGGGAGAAACTCGCAAAAATACACTGGCTTCGGCAGCCAGTAGGAAACCACCGCCTAAGGGTAACCAACATTAAAGGCTCATGCCAACCGTCAGCGTTAAAAATAGCCGAAACCGCCCGCCGCTTCTTCTATGCTGAAAACAGCGCGTTGGCCATTTCACGACAAGAGATCCGTTCTTCATGCACATTCGCTCTTCGCTCAAACACTATTGGCAAGTGCGGCCCAGGCTGCTGTTTTCCGTCGGCGCGGGGCTGTTGTGCTTTCTGCTGCTGCCCGCCCAGCTCTCGTTGCTGCAGCGCCTGATGATCGGCTGGAATACGCTGGCCTGGCTCTATCTGCTGTTTCTCTGGCGGCTGATGCTGGTCAGCACGCCGCAGCACATTCGCCAGATCGCCCGGCGACAGGATGAAAGCGCCAGCACGGTGTTGGCGCTGGTCAGTTTCGGTTGTCTGGTGAGCATTCTGGCGATCCTGTTCGAATTGAGCAGCGCCAAACAGGCCAGCGACTCGCTGAAAACGCTACATCTGGCGTTAACCGGCGCAACGCTGGCAGTCTCCTGGCTGCTGCTGCCGACCGCCTTCACCATGCACTATGCCCATCAGTTTTATCGTCAGGGCGCACAGCGGGATCCTTTGCCGCTGCTGTTCCCCGGCAATCTCACCGAGCCGACCTATCTGGACTTCGCCTACTTCTCCTTCACCATCGCGGTCGCGTCGCAAACCGCCGACGTGGCGGTCGGCGCCGCGGAGGTGCGTAAAATCGCGCTCGTGCAGTCAGTTATTTCGTTCGTGTTCAACATGCTGATCCTGGGCCTGTCGATCAACGTCGGCGCCGGCCTGCTGGGCTGAAAACAAAAAAGGCTCCCCGCAGGGAGCCTTTTGCATCGTGCAACAGGTGCCGAAGATTACAGAACGTCTACCGCGTTCAGATCTTTGAAAGCCTGCTCCAAACGCGTCACCATGCTGGTCTGCGCTGCGCGCAGCCATACGCGTGGATCGTAGTATTTCTTGTTTGGCTGATCGGCGCCTTTCGGGTTGCCCAGCTGGCCCTGCAGGTAAGCTTCGTTCGCTTTGTAGTACTGCAGGATGCCGTCCCAGGTCGCCCATTGGGTATCGGTATCGATGTTCATCTTGATCACGCCGTAGCTGACGGACTCTTTGATTTCCGCATCGCTGGAACCGGAGCCGCCGTGGAACACGAAGTTCAGGCTGTTATGCGGCAGGTTGAATTTCTCGGAAACGTATTTCTGAGAATCGCGCAGGATGGTCGGAGTCAGCTTAACGTTGCCTGGCTTGTACACGCCGTGCACGTTACCGAACGATGCAGCGATGGTGAAGCGCGGGCTGATGGCGTTCAGTTTTTCGTACGCGTAAGCCACGTCTTCCGGCTGGGTGTACAGTGCGGAAGCGTCCATATGGCTGTTGTCCACGCCGTCTTCTTCACCGCCGGTGCAGCCCAGTTCGATTTCCAGCGTCATGCCGATTTTGGCCATGCGCTTCAGGTAGGCGCTGCAGATTTCGATGTTTTCTTCCAGAGACTCTTCAGACAGATCGATCATGTGGGAAGAGAACAGCGGTTTGCCGGTAGCGGCGAAGTGCTTCTCGCCGGCGTCCAGCAGGCCGTCCAGCCATGGCAGCAGTTTCTTCGCGCAGTGGTCGGTGTGCAGGATCACCGGCACGCCGTAGTGTTCAGCCATCTGGTGAACGTGGTGTGCGCCAGAAATGGCGCCCAGAATCGCTGCGCCCTGAGGCACATCGGTCTTCACGCCTTTGCCGGCGATGAACGCGGCGCCGCCGTTGGAGAACTGAACGATGACCGGCGCGCGCACTTTAGCCGCGGCTTCCAGCACTGCGTTGATGGAGTCGGTACCCACGCAGTTTACCGCTGGCAGCGCAAAGTTGTTCTCTTTAGCAACTGCGAAGACTTTCTGAACGTCATCACCCGTGATGACACCCGGTTTTACGAAATCAAAAATTTTAGACATGTTACTTTGTCCTGTTTCGTCGGCCGTAGATGGATGTAAATCGATGTTTTCACGCCGCGCAGCGTTAGCCGCGCGGTATAAAACAAACGGGCGGCTTTCGCCTCCCGTTGTCTGAATTACTGCTTAGCGCGCTCTTCCAGCATCACGACTGCAGGCAGCGGTTTCCCTTCAACGAATTCCAGGAATGCGCCACCGCCGGTGGAGATGTAGGAAATTTTGTCAGCGATACCGAACAGATCGATGGCTGCCAGAGTGTCGCCGCCGCCAGCGATAGAGAAAGCGTCGCTATCGGCGATCGCGCGGGCGACAATTTCGGTGCCCTTACGGAAGTTAGGGAACTCGAATACGCCAACCGGGCCATTCCACAGAATGGTCTTGGCGTTCTTCAGGATAACGGCCAGACGCTCGGCAGAGACGTCGCCCATATCCAGAATTTGCTCGTTGTCCTGGATCTCGTTGGCCTGCTTCACGGTCGCGGTTGCGGTTTCGGAGAACTCGGTCGCTACGCGCACGTCGGTCGGCACCGGAATGTCGCAGGTTTCCAGCAGTTTCTGCGCGTTCGGGATCAGGTCAGGTTCGTACAGGGACTGGCCCACGTTGTTGCCCTGCGCCGCCACGAAGGTGTTGGCGATGCCGCCGCCGACGATCAGCTGATCGGCGATTTTGGACAGGGAATCCAGCACGGTCAGTTTGGTGGACACTTTAGAACCGCCCACGATGGCGACCATCGGACGGGCCGGGTTGCCCAGCGCTTTGCCCAGCGCTTCCAGTTCGGCGGACAACAGCGGACCGGCACAGGCGACAGGCGCGAACTTGCCCACGCCGTGGGTGGAAGCCTGCGCGCGGTGCGCGGTGCCGAATGCATCCATCACGTACACGTCGCACAGCGCCGCGTATTTCTTGGACAGGGTTTCGTCGTCTTTCTTCTCGCCCTTGTTGAAGCGGACGTTTTCCAGCACCACCAGTTCGCCTTCGGCGACGTCGACGCCATCCAGATAATCCTTCGCCAGACGCACTGGGGATTTCAGGTGTTCTTTCAGGTAGTTGACCACAGGCAGCA
The DNA here is from genome assembly GCF_900215445.1 of Serratia sp. JKS296. NCBI lineage: Bacteria > Pseudomonadati > Pseudomonadota > Gammaproteobacteria > Enterobacterales > Yersiniaceae > Serratia > Serratia sp. JKS296. The sequence goes on along the minus strand of NZ_OCMX01000001.1, from coordinate 810,154 downwards.
GGGAGAATTCTTCGTTGTACTCGCCTTCGGTAGGACGACCCAGGTGGGAGGTTACCATCACGCGGGCGCCTTGCTTCAGCGCAGCTTCGATAGTCGGCAGGGAAGCGCGGATACGCGCGTCGGAAGTCACTTTACCGTCTTTTACCGGCACGTTCAGATCGGAGCGGATCAGTACGCGTTTACCCGCCAGATCCAGATCGGTCATCTTAATTACAGACATGGTGAACCCTCTTTATTGAATCTCTATAAAATTGCCTGAGCAGCGCGCCAATCACGCCGGCGCCGCCGTACTAGAAACCGCTGGCGGCCATTGCCCGTGTTGTATCCAACATCCGATTGGCAAAGCCCCATTCATTGTCGCACCAGACCAAGGTCTTTATCAGGTGCTGCCCGCTGACCCGAGTCTGCGTACCGTCGACGATAGCGCTGTGCGGGTCATGGTTAAAATCGATCGAGACCAATGGTAATTCCGTGTAGTCAACTATACCACGAAATGATTCCCGTGCGGCCTTTTGCAACAGCTGGTTGACCTCCGCCACCTTCACCGCGGCGCTCACGCTGACGCTGAGATCGATAGCCGTCACGTTGATGGTCGGCACGCGCACCGAGATCGCCTCGAAGCGATCGCAAAACTGCGGGAAGATACGGGTGATGCCCGCAGCCAGCTTGGTATCGACCGGAATGATCGACTGGCTCGCCGCGCGGGTGCGCCGCAAATCCGCGTGATACGCGTCGATCACCGGCTGATCGTTCATCGCCGAGTGAATGGTGGTCACGGTGCCGGATTCAATGCTGTAGGCGTCATCCAGCAGCTTGATCACCGGAATAATGCAGTTGGTGGTGCACGAGGCGTTGGACACGATGCGGTGTTCCGCCAGCAGCGTCTGATGGTTGACGCCGAACACGATGGTGGCGTCCAGATCGTTGCCGCCCGGATGGGCGAACAACACTTTCTTCGCCCCCGCCGCCAGATGGGCTTCGCCATCCGCCCGGCTGCCGTACACGCCGCTGCAGTCCAACACCACGTCGACGCCCAGCTCGCCCCAGGGCAACTGCTCCACCGCCGGCTGGTGCAACAGGCGAATCGCGTCGTCTCCGACGCTCAGCGTGTCGCACTCCTGCCGCACATCCCAGGCGAAGCGACCGTGGCTGGAATCGTACTTCAGCAGATGGGCCATGCCTTCGGCGTTCGCCAGCTCGTTGATCGCCACCACGGAGATTTCCGCCCGTCGTCCCGATTCGTACAGTGCGCGCAATACGCTGCGGCCGATGCGGCCAAAGCCGTTTATCGCTATGCGGATGGTCATGCTGCTCCTGAAAAAGGGCCGTCCACGCCGGGTGACTCACCGGCGCCGCCCGGCGCTGACTGGTTGTCTCACTAACCCGCATAGAGTAGTGGATCGCACCGCCCGCTGTGAATCGCCGAGTTTGCATTATTCCCGCGCTTCAGCGGCTTTTCGCCGCCGTCACATCGGCATTTCTGTCGAAGAGTGCTTCAACTGAAACGCTTCAGCTGAGCATAAACCAAAGTTTTGGCAAAAGAAACAGGTGCAACAGTTCCTCAGGTAACGGAGGGGAGTTTTACGAGCATAAGATGATCTGGCGCACATTTTTGGCCTTAAGGCCGCGGTGGATTTTCGCTCGCCGGCCCCGTTTCGCCGTAGTGCTCGCGGAAATAGTCGCGCAAAAATTCGACCGTCACCCGCACTTTCGCCGACGTTGCCAGCCGGGAAACGTATACAGTTCGGAAAAGATCGCCGCTAACGGTTTAACTCTGTAAACGGAACGCCCGCATCAGCGGGCGTCCTGATTAGGCTTTCGGGAATATCCACAGATGATCGGCCGGCAGGGAGAGCCGGCATAGCGCCCGATCGCGCGCCTCCTGGCCATAGGCGCGCACCACGAAATCTTCGGCCACGGTGCGGAACAGGTATTCCCAGCGATCGCCGAGATACATGCTGGTCAGCAACGGCAGCTCAAGCTGGTTGCCCTGCGGATCTTCGCCCAACCGTACGCGCTCCACGCGGATCACCGCCGTGCCCTCCTGCCCGACCTGCACGCCGGCGCCCGCTTTGCCCCACAGCGCCCAATCCTTGCCTTCGATGCGCGCCCGGTCGCCTTCCCGCGCGACAACCTTGCCCGGCAAGCGGTTGTTGCTGCCCATGAACTCGGCGGTGAACAGCGTGGTGGGTGAACCGTACATCTCCTGCGGCGTGCCCTGTTGTTCGATTTTGCCGTTATTGAGCAGCAGGATGCGATCGGAAATGGCCATCGCCTCGTTCTGATCGTGGGTCACCATCAGCGCCGACAGACCGAGCTTGATGATCAGCTCGCGCAGGAATACCCGCGCCTCTTCGCGCAGCTTGGCGTCGAGATTGGACAGCGGCTCATCCAGCAGGATCACCGGCGGGTTGTAGACCAGCGCACGCCCGATCGCCACGCGCTGCTGCTGGCCGCCGGAAAGCTGGTGCGGGTGCCGCTTGGCCAGATGCCCCAACCCGAGCTGATCCAGCACCGCCTGCACCCGCTGGGCGATTTCCGCCGAGGCGGTCTTACGCAGCTTCAGCGGGTAAGCGACGTTCTCAAACACCGTTTTATGCGGCCACAGGGCATAGGACTGAAACACCAGCCCCAGGTTGCGCTCTTCGGCGGGAATTTCGCTGCGCGCGCTGCCGTTGTACACGGGGTTATTGCCGATGACGATCCGCCCCTGGCTCGGTTTCTCCAGCCCGGCCACCGCCCGCAGCAGCGTGGTTTTGCCGCTGCCCGACGGGCCCAGCAGCGAGACCACCTCGCCCCGTTTCAGATCCATCGACACCCCTTTCAGCACCGGGTTGTCGCCATAGGTCAAATGCAGATTCTCTACCGAAAGTTCAATCATGTAATTTCACTCCAAAGCGCAAGGCGATCCCCAACCCCAGCACCACCAGCAGGATATTGATGAACGACAGCGCGGCGACGATATCGATAGCGCCCGCGGCCCACAGAGAAACCAGCATCGAGCCGATGGTTTCCGTGCCCGGAGACAGCAGATACACCCCGGTGGAATATTCGCGTTCAAAAATCAGGAACATCAGCAGCCAAGAGCCGATCAGGCCATAGCGCGACAGCGGAATGGTGACGTGGCGGGTGATCTGGCCGCGGCTGGCGCCGGCGCTGCGCGCCGCCTCCTCCAGCTCCGGCCCCACCTGCAGCAACGTGGAAGAGATCAGCCTCAGGCCGTAGGCCATCCATACCACGGTGTAAGCCAGCCAGACGCTGAAGATAGTGCTGCGCAGCGAACGCAGCCAGACAATCCAGTTAGCACGCAGCCACTCGGCCATCGGCAACGCCGACAGCCAGCCCTCCTTGAGCGATTTGTCCAGCCACATCGGCAAGAACAGGAACACCCACAGGAATGCCAGACCGGCCAACAGCCCCGGCACCGCGCGCGGCACCAGTACGCTGTAGTCGAGGAAGCGCGTGGCGCCATCCGGCTTGCGGTGCATGGCGATGCCGATAAACAGGTAGCACGCCACCGCCAGCGCCCCGCCGATCACCCCGATCGCCATCGAGTTGACGATGGCGCGCAGCAGGTTGGGCTGCGCCCAGATGGTGCGGAAGGTGTTGATCGACAGCTCGTCCCAGACAGACACGCCCACGCCCCAGTTAGAGATAAAGGCGCGCAGCACCACGCCGATCAGCGGCACGCCGATGGTCACGGTCAGCCAGAACACCACCACCGCGCCGGCCACCCAGCGCCATTTGCCGAGCGGCAGCGCGCGGGCCTGCGAGGCTTTGCCCTTGACGGTGACAAAGCGATTGGCGGTGCGCATCAGCCGGCGCTGCAGCATCACCAACGGAATAGTGATGCAAATCAGCACCACCGCCACCGCCGCCATCAGATGGTAAGACGGCGTGCCCAGCTTGTTGGTCAACTGGTACAGGTAGGTCGCCAGCACCAGGTTGCCTTCCGGATCGCCCAACACCAGCATCAGGCCGAACACTTCCAGCCCGAGGAAGAACAACAGCACCCCGGCGTACAAGATAGACGGCCGCACCATCGGCAGACTGACGGCGGTCATCACCTGCAGCGGCGTGGCGCCGGCGGTGCGCGCCGCTTCTTCAACGTCGGAGCCCACGCTGCGCAGCGCCGAGGAGATGTACAGATACGCGTGAGGCACGTGCGTCAATCCGGCTATCACCACGATGCTGGCCATTGAGTAAATGTTCCACGGCACGAAGCCCAGCAGCGCCTCCGCCCACAGCGAGAAGAAACCTACCGGTCCCGCCGCCACCACGTAACCGAAACCCAGCACCATCGGCGACACGAAGATCGGCACCAGAATCAGCGGTTCGATGATCCGCCGCCCCGGCAGATCGGTGCGCACCATCAGGAAGGCCAAAACACCGCCGAGCGGGATGGCGATAATCACCAGGCCGAATGCCAAAATAAAGCCGCTTTTCAGCGCTTTGTAGAAATCCGGATCGGTAAAGATGAACTCGAAGGCCTCAAGGCTGAAAACCTTGGAAGGAGAGAAAAACGGTGCCGAGAGGAAGCTTTGAATGATGATAAACGACAGGGGGACATAGATAACCAGCGCGGTTATCAACACCACCAGGCCGCGCGGCAGACTCTGCCACTTTCTGCGCCATGCTTGCATAAATGCTCCCTATGGTTGTAAACGACGACCAAAGGGCGCGCGCCCGTGCGACAGGCGCGCGTCCGAATGCAGTCCCTGTTATTTCGCCGCGGCGGCGCGCCATTGTTTGATATAGTCGAGACGCTTGGCCGGCTGCAGATATTCCAGCAGGCTGTCATCGACCGGGATCGGTTTGAGCGCGTTACCCAACAGCTTGGTCATGCCATCGATGTCGTTCTTGCCTTCGATGTCGTTGCGGATCGAGGGGATATCCGCCTGATTGGCGAGAATATTTTGCCCTTTCTCCGACAGCACATAGTCAAACCACAGCTTGGCGGCGTTAGGGTTGCCGGCCTCTTTGCCGATGAAGCTCACGCGCGACAGCACCAGGGTATAGTCTTTCGGATAGACGATGCCGAGCGACGAGTCGCTCTTGGCGCGGGCCTCGGCGTATGAACCGAGGATATTGAAGCCGATCAGGTTTTCACCGGAGGAAACGCGTTCCATCATGGTGCCGGTGGAGGATTGCACCGCCAGGCCACCCTTGGCCACGTCGGCCAACGTTTTGAAGTAGTTAGGATCGGCCTTGAAGTCCTGCACCGACAGCATGAAGCCGACGCCGGATTTTTCGATGTCGTAGGTGGTGACTTTCTTCTTGAATTTGTCCGTCTGGCCGGCGATCAGCTTGGCCAGCGCCGCATGCGAATCCGGCACATCGCCTTGCGGGATCAGGCGTTTGTTATAGATAAACACCACCGGCTCATAGGTGGTGCCATACACCTTATCTTGCCATACCGCCCATTTCGGCAGTTGAGCCTGCTCGGGAGAGGCGTATTCCTGCGCGTAATCGCCCGCCAGTTTCAAAATGGTGTCCATCGACGAACTCCACACCACGTCGCCGCTGGTGCCGCCGGCCGCCTGCTCGCTGATAAAGCGGTTATACAGTTCGGTGCTGTTCATGTCGTTGTATTCGACCTTGATGCCCGGATACAACGCCTCGAACCCCTGGATCAGCGGCGCCGCCGCCTTGGTGTCGGTGGTCGAGTAAATCACCACCTTGCCTTCTTTCTTCGCGCCGTCGACCAGTTTCTGGTAGTCGGCGGGGTAGCCCGCCGGGAAGGCCGCATAGGCGGAAACGGAGCCTAGCAAAGTGATTGCCGCTACGGTCGCGCTGATTTTTTTCATCATCATCATCCATCCCCTGATCACATTTAATAAACTAAAAATTAACATATAGTTAATAACTGTGACGAGGCAACGGCGTTGCTTTGTTATCTTTCGGTTTTGTGAGGTTGGACGTTTTTCAGCCAATAAAAAAGCCCGGCAGCGCGGGCTTTACGGCGCTTCCTGTCGCAAACTATTCGGCCAGGCGAGAACGCCGCAGCAGGCGAATTCGCTGTACGATGGCGACCCCCAGCAGGGTCAGGGCAAACCCCGCCAACTGCACCAGCGACAGCGCCTCGCCAAACAGCGCGTAAGCCTGCAGCGCCGCCGCCGGCGGCACCAGCAGCATCAGCGCGGTAATGCGAGTCAAATCGCCGTGGCGCACCATCCAGATAAACAGCGCGGTGCCGCCCAGCGACAACACGCCGGCCGACCACAGCAGCGAGAACCACAGCGTCGGCGAATTGTCCCAGGCGCCGGAGCCCATCACGGCCGCCAACGCGCCGGTCACGATCGCGGCGCCGAGGTGCTGAATGGCGCCCGCCGCCCGCAGATCGGCCGCCGCCAGCGAAGACTTCTGCACCATGATGCCGATCGTCAGCGCGACGATGCTGCCAAACCCCATCAGGATCGGCAACAGCGCCATATTGCCGACGTCGATACCGGTCAGTCGAGGGGAGAGCACCAGCGCAACGCCGATAAAACCGACCGCCAGTCCGGCCCAGGAGCGTAACCCTATCGATTTGCGCAGCACCAACGCGAAAATCAGCGCGGTGAACAACGGCTGCAATCCGCCGATCAGCGACATCACCCCGGCCGCCAGGCCGTTCGCCACCGCCCACCAGCTTGCAGCGAGATAAACGCCATTCATCAACATGCCGGTCAGCAGGTGCATCACGAACTGCCGCCCCTTGGGCCAGGCGCAATGCAATGCCAGCAAAGCGAATACCGCGGCGGCGATCAAAAAGCGAAAGGTCAGGAAAAGGTTGGGATCGGCATGATCCGCCACCGCACGCGCGGCAATAAAACCCGTCGACCAAATTAATATCAGGAAAAACGGCGCGATAAATGCCTTTCGCCGATCGCGTTTTTCACGCGGGGTTATTTCCATATCACTACCTGAAAGAATGCGGTTGATGAATGAGGGCATACTAACCAATTTAACACGGGCTTAACAGTGCCGAGCGAACGCCCAAGTTCAGGTGGTGCACATAATTACCGGTGAATAATGAAGTTTCAATTTCATATAATTCATCGAGCTTATAATTAATTGCGCTACGTTACGATAATGTAAATTAATTGCTACATCAGGTATAAATATTCCCCTATCGGCGACATTGTCGGGATAATTCCCCTTTGCTAGCCTTTCTGAAGCCATTTAATTAACGGGACTGACTCATGGCCGAAATCACTGATTTTATGAAACTGGATATGCGTATTGGCGAAATTATTTCCGTGGAATATAACGACAAGGCGTTAAAACCCGCCTATAAGCTGCGCATTGATTTCGGCGAGGAAATTGGCATTAAAAACAGTTCGGCGCAATTATGCGAAAACTATCAGGAGGATGATCTGCTTGGCAGAAAAGTCATCTCCGTCGTTAATTTCCCCGCCAGGCGGGTTGCCGGATTTAAATCCGAAGTGCTGGTTCTTGCCGCGGTCACCAGGGATCAAGGCACCGTCTTGCTGAAACCCGATTTCGACGTGGAGATCGGCAGCAAGATTTTATAACCGCCCCATCATTCGTGAGGCCTCCGAGAAATGCGACAGTTATCTCTGCTTGATGAAGTTAAGAAAGCATACCAGGAACACCGTTCAGCCTTTATCCCCGGCGCTACCATGCAGGCAATCCTGCTGGCGCTGGGCGCGCGGCCGGAAGATTTCGCCAGGCTGCAGCAGGTCAGCGCCAATCTGGCGGACGATCCCACGCTGCCTTTCCGCAAGTCCAGAAACGGCCGTTTCTGTTTCGACTTCGATCGCGCCCGGATTGAGCGGCTGGAGTTCCAGCCTTTCGTGCTCTCGGTCGAGGAAGACTTCATCCGCTACGATTCGGGAAAGGTGCGCCATTTCCGCGGCATCAACGACGATCTGCAGTTGAATACGGCATTTCAGGCGCTGATGAAATTCAAAGCCTACGTGATCGATGGCGTGAGCGTGACGCCGCGCCCCCGGCTTAATCAGGAGATCAACAAGTTCGTCTGCACGGTGTTCAACCTGCGCACCGTCACCACGCCGCAGATGCTGGGCGAACCGGCGCTGGAAGGCGTGCACAGCGACGGCGTCGACCACACCATGACGACCTTCCTCGGCTGCGACAACATGACCGACGACAGCGCCAAGACCTTTATTCACGATATGCGCGAAACCAGCGGGATCAAATTCGATCGGGCCCGGCCGGAATGGATTTTGGGCGCAATACAGCATCGGCATTTCCTCGATACCCTGCTGATTGTCGACCATGAACGCAAACACAGCCTCTCACCGGTGGAAGCGCAGGACAAACGTAAGAATTCAACCCGCGATATGCTGATCTTTTTCACCCGAAAACCGGTCGAAGACGGCCACGTCTCCTTCGCGTATGACTCTTTTAAACCGCATATCGAAATCCCGCTGTCGATAGACATGGTGGCGCGCGCGAGCTAACGCGCTGCCGGGCCGGCCGCCAGGATTCATCTGTGCGGCCGGTTCACGCAAGGATAAACAGCGCTGGATTAATCAGGTTTTTGTCGCCGAATTATTATATCCTGCCGGACGAAAATTTTTGCGGGCGCTCGCTGCCCCACGCGCCAGCCCTCTGCAGGCAGGCCGTTTATTTCATGAATACAGGCAGTGCCATACCGTTATGACCAAGAGTTTATCCCCGAAAGACATTATCGCCCTGGGCTTTATGACCTTTGCCCTGTTTGTCGGTGCCGGCAACATCATCTTCCCGCCGCTGGTGGGACTGCAGTCCGGCGAACATCTGTGGCCGGCCGCTATCGGGTTTATGGTGACCGCCGTCGCCCTGCCGGTGATCGCCGTGATCGCGTTGGCGCGCGTCGGCGGCAGCATCAGCCTGCTGACCGGCCCCATCGGCCGCACCGCCGGCTTGCTGCTGGCGACCGTCTGCTATCTGGCGCTCGGCCCGTTATTCGCCACGCCGCGAACCGCCAATGTCTCTTTCGCCCTCGGCATTGCGCCTTTCACCGGCGACGGCGCCCTGCCGCAGTTCATCTACAGCCTGCTGTTCTTTACCCTGGCGATGATTGTGTCGCTTTATCCCGGACGGTTGCTCGATAACGTCGGCCATATTCTGGCGCCGCTGAAAATTCTGGCGCTGGCCGCGCTCGGCATCGCCGCCCTGGTCTGGCCCGCAGGCGCGCCGCTCTCCGCCGTCGGCAGCTATCAAGCCTCGGCGTTTTCCACCGGCTTCGTACAGGGTTATCAAACCATGGACACGCTGTCGGCGCTAATGTTCGGTTCGATTATCGTTACCGCCGCCCGCTCGCGCGGCGTCAGCGACAGCGGGTTGCTGCTGCGTTATACGCTGTGGGCCAGCCTGATCGCCGGCGTCGGCCTGACGCTGGTCTATATCTGCATGTTCAAACTCGGCGCCGGCAGCGGTAGCCTGATCGAGAACGGCGCTCAGGATGGCGCGGCAATCCTGCACGCCTATGTACAGCACACCTTCGGCGATCTGGGCAGCGTCTTTATGGCGGTGCTGATGTTCATCGCCTGCCTGGTGACGGCGGTCGGCATGACCTGCGCCTGCGCGGACTTCTTCTCCCGCTACCTGCCGCTCTCTTACCGCACGCTGGTGGTCATCCTCGCCCTCTTCGCCATGCTGGTCTCCAACATGGGGCTGGCCAATCTGATCCGGGTCTCGCTGCCGGTGCTGACGGCGATCTACCCGCCCTGCATCGCGCTGGTGTTGCTCAGCTTCAGCCAGAACCGCTGGCGCAGCGCCAGGCGCGTCTTCGCGCCGGTGATCGCCACCAGCCTGGTGTTTGGCCTGGCCGACGGCCTGAAGGCTTCCAGCTTCAGCGGCCTGCTGCCCGCCTGGTTCGATAAGCTGCCGCTGGCCGAACAGGGGCTGGTCTGGCTGCAGCCTACGCTGCTGGTGCTGTTGCTGGCGGCGGCTTACGACCGGTTGCGCGGCGTCGAAAGCGCCAATGCCGCGTCGTAAGCGCGATTTCCGCCCATAAAAAAAGCCGGTCATGATGACCGGCTTTTTTATCGGCTTGCGCCAGGCCGCTTACTTCAGCAGCGCCTGCGCCTTCGCCACCACGTTGTCCACGGTGAAGCCGAACTCGGCGAACAGCTGCTCCGCCGGCGCCGACTCACCGAAGGTGGTCATGCCCACGATGGCGCCGTTCAGCCCCACGTACTTGTACCAGTAGTCCGCGATACCCGCTTCCACCGCCACACGCGCCGTCACCGCCGCCGGCAGCACCGACTCGCGGTACGCCGCATCCTGCTTGTCGAACGCGTCGGTCGACGGCATCGACACCACCCGCACCTTGCGGCCCGCCGCGGTCAGCTTGTCCGCCGCTTCCACCGTGATGCCCACTTCAGAGCCGGTGGCAATCAGGATGACGTCCGGCGTGCCCGCGCAGTCTTTCAGCACGTAGCCGCCGCGGTACACGTTCGCCAGCTGCTCTGCGGTGCGCGGCTGCTGGGTCAGGTTCTGGCGCGAGAACACCAGGGTGGTCGGGCCGTCGTTGCGCTCGATGCCGTACTGCCACGCCACCGCCGATTCCACCTGGTCACACGGGCGCCAGGTGCTCATGTTCGGGGTTACGCGCAGGCTCGCCAGCTGCTCCACCGGCTGGTGGGTCGGGCCGTCTTCGCCCAGACCGATGGAGTCGTGGGTGTAGACGAACACGTTGCGCAGCTTCATCAGCGCCGCCATGCGCACCGCGTTGCGGGCGTATTCCACGAACATCAGGAAGGTCGCCGAGTACGGCAGGAAGCCGCCGTGCAGCGCGATGCCGTTGGTGATGGCGGTCATGCCGAACTCGCGCACGCCGTAATGAATGTAGTTGCCCGCCGGGTCAACGTTCAGCGCTTTCGAGCCGGACCACATGGTCAGGTTGCTCGGCGCCAGGTCGGCGGAGCCGCCCAGGAACTCCGGCAGCACCTTGCCGAACGCTTCCAGCGCGTTCTGCGACGCCTTGCGGCTGGCGATGTTGGCCGGGTTGGCCTGCAGTTTTTCCACGAACGCTTTGGCGTCGGCTTTCCAGTCGGCCGGCAGCTCGCCGTTCATGCGGCGCTTGAACTCGGCGGCCAGTTCCGGGAAGGCCCTGGCGTAGGCGGCGAACTTGTCGTTCCAGGCCGCTTCCTTGGCCTGACCGGCTTCTTTGGCGTCCCACTGGGCGTAGATGTCCTGCGGGATTTCAAAGGCGGCGTATTTCCAGCCCAGCGCTTCGCGGGTGGCGGCCACTTCGGCGGCGCCCAGCGCGGCGCCGTGCACGTCATGGGTGCCGGCCTTGTTCGGCGAACCGAAGCCGATAACGGTCTTGCACATCAGCAGTGACGGCTTGTCGGTCACCTTGCGGGCTTCTTCAATCGCGGCCTTGATGGCGTCCGGGTTGTGGCCGTCGACGTTGCGCACCACGTGCCAGCCGTAGGCTTCAAAACGCAGGGCGGTGTCGTCGGTGAACCAGCCGTCGACGTGACCGTCGATGGAGATGCCGTTGTCATCGTAGAAGGCGGTCAGCTTGCCGAGCTTGAGGGTGCCGGCCAGGGAACAGACTTCGTGCGAGATGCCTTCCATCATGCAGCCGTCGCCCATGAAGGCGTAGGTGTGGTGGTCGACGATGTCGTGGCCGGGGCGGTTGAACTGCGCCGCCAGGGTGCGTTCGGCGATGGCGAAGCCGACGGCGTTGGCGATGCCCTGGCCCAGCGGGCCGGTGGTGGTTTCAACGCCCGGGGTGTAGCCGTACTCCGGGTGGCCCGGGGTTTTGGAATGCAGCTGACGGAAGTTCTCCAGCTCGCGCATCGGCAGGTCGTAGCCGGTGAGGTGCAGGAGGCTGTAAATCAACATGGAGCCGTGGCCGTTGGAGAGCACGAAACGGTCGCGGTCAGCCCAGTGCGGGTTAGTCGGGTTGTGGTTGAGGTAGTCACGCCACAGGACTTCGGCGATGTCCGCCATGCCCATAGGGGCCCCCGGGTGGCCGGAATTTGCTTTTTGTACGGCGTCCATGCTGAGTGCGCGGATAGCGTTGGCAAGCTCTTTACGAGAGGACATGTTTTACTCCAGGTCGGATAAAAAAAGCAGTCAAGTTCCCTATTTTCTCAGACTCCACATCACAACGGCAATCCCTAATGCCAAATGAGAGCGAGTTCACCACTTATTAGCACGATTGGACGCTTTTTCGGAATAACACTATTCTCGCCTTAGCTGGCGTACACTAGGCTCTTGCGACAAGATTTCCTCAAAGCAAAATGACTCTTTTACCTTGTTACCTTCACAGGAAGATGGCGTTATGAAAATTCGTACCTCTTTGATTGCGTTGGGCATTGCCACCTTGGCAACCGGCTGTCAAAACCTGAATACCGAAACCTTGATGCAGTCCGGCGCGCAGGCGTTCCAGGCGGCAACCCTGAGCAACGACGACGTTAAGGCCCTGAGTGATAAATCCTGCGCCGAGATGGACAGCAAGGCACAAATCGCGCCGGCCGGCAGCACCTACGCCAAGCGTCTCAACAAAATCGCCGCGGCGCTGGGCGACAACATCAACGGCACCCCGGCCAACTACAAGGTCTACGTGACCAAAGACGTCAACGCCTGGGCGATGGCCAACGGCTGTATCCGCGTCTACAGCGGCCTGATGGACATGATGAACGACAACGAAGTGGAAGGCGTGCTGGGCCACGAAATGGGCCACGTGGCGCTGGGCCACACCCGTAAAGCGATGCAGGTGGCTTACGGCACCGTGGCGCTGCGCACCGCGGCGTCCTCCGCCGGCGGCGTCATCGGCTCGCTGTCGCAGTCGCAGCTGGCGGATATCGGCGAGAAGCTGGTCAGCGCCCAGTTCTCGCAGAAGCAGGAAAGCGAAGCGGATGATTACTCGTTCGATCTGCTGAAAAAACGCGGCATCGATCCGAACGGCCTGGCCACCAGCTTCGAAAAACTGGCCCAAATGGAAGCCGGCCGTCAGAGCAGCATGTTCGACGATCACCCATCTTCCCAAGCGCGCGCGCAGCACATTCGCGATCGCATCGCGGCAGAGAAGTAACAACGAGAACGCCCGGCAACCGCCGGGCGTTTTTTATCGTATCAATACAGGGTTTTCTGCGGCGGCCCGGCGAAGGTCAGCGGCCCGACCCGCTTCATGTCCACCTCGACCACCGACGGCCCCGGGTAGTTGATCGCCTCGGCCAATACGCCGTTGAACTGCGCCGCCGCGTCCACCTTCCAGGCTTTCAACCCCATCGCTTCGGCGATCTGGGTAAAGGCCGGCGTATGCAGCTCGTTGTAATACTGGCGCCCGGCGAAATACTTGTCCTGAATGCCACGCATCACGCCATAACCGCCGTCGTTCATGATCAGCAGGGTGATGTTCACCTGTTCCTGCGCCATGGTCGCCAGTTCCCCCAGACCCAGCGCCAGACCGCCATCGCCCACCAGCCCCACCACCTTGCGCTGCGGGTTGGCGATTGCGGTGCCGATCGCCATCGGCAGCCCCATTCCAATGGCGCCAGCCAGCGAGTGTATGTTGCACAGCGGCGAAATCGCCCGGAACAGCCGGCTGCCCCAGACGCTGCCGGAAACGGTGATATCGCGCACCAACAGCCCGTCCTGCGGCAGCGCGGCGTCGATGGCGTCATTGAGTTTGGCGTATTCGCCGGACTGCTGGCGCAGCGCGCTCTCAGCCTGCTGCACCGCTCCCGCGATCTCGGCATCCCACTCGGCGTTCACCTTCTCGCCAGGGGTCAACCGCGCCGCCAGCGCCGTCAGCAGCGCCGCACAGTCGCCATTGATCTGTTCATCGGCCAGGTAGTTGCGGTTGGCCGCCGCCGGATCGATGTCAATTTGCACCAACGGGCGCGGCAGCGGCAGCGTCCAGGTGCGGGTTTCATTACTGCGCAGGCGCGAACCGGCCACCAGCGTCAGGTCGCACTGCGTCAGGATCGCTTCAATGCTCGGCGAGTTGTGGAACGCCCGCAGGCTGCGCGGATGGCTGTCCGGCAGAATGCCGCGCCCGTGGGTGCTGGAGATCACCGCCACGCCGGCGTCCGCCAGCTTGCGCACCGCGTCGCCGCAGGCCAGCGCACCGCCGCCCAACCATAACAGCGGGCGCTTGGCCTGTTTCAGCCGCTGATGCAGCCGCTCCAGCGCTGCGGCGTCCGCCTTCGGCAGCGGCGCCGGCGCCAACGGTTCGGCCAGCACCGAGCGGGACACCAGGCTGCTTTGAATATCGATCGGGATCTCGACCGCCACCGGGCCGCAGGGCACGGTTTGCGCATCCAGGATCGCTCGCTGGATCACCGCCACCGCCTGCTCCGGCGAATTGACCCGGTAAGCGCGCTTTGAACAGGCGCGCAGGAAGCCGAGCTGATCGCGGGTTTCATGAATAAAACCGGCGTCGGCGTCCAGATAGGCTTTTTCCACCTGGCCGGTGATATGCAACAGCGGCGTGTTGGCGTTGAGCGCCTCAATCATCGCCCCCACCGCGTTGCCGGCGCCGGCGCCGGTGCTGGTCAACGCCACGCCCAGGCCGGAGAAACGCCCGTGCGCGTCGGCCATGGTCACCGCGCCCGCTTCGCCGCGCGCCGGCACGAAGCGAATTTTATCGCGCTGCCCCACCGCATCGGCGATCGGCAGATTATGAATCGAAATGATGCCGTACATCGCCGACACCGCGTACTGTTCCAGAGTCCGGGCTATCGCCTCGCCAACCGTGATTTTATCGCTCATCATCTGCCTTCTTAGGGTAATCGTTATTAGGGTTATGCGTAGAGGTGTCGGCCTAGTCGCTCCAGCGGTTCACCTGATGGCTCAGCGCCAGATACACGCTTTTCTGCTGCATGTAGGCCTTGATGCCGTTCAGGCCCTTTTCGCGGCCCAGTCCGCTTTCCTTGAAACCGCCGAACGGCGTGGAAATCGAGAACGTTTTGTAGGTGTTGATCCAGACGGTGCCGGTTTCCAGCCGCTCCGCCAGCGCCATCGCCCGCGGGAAATCGCGGCTCCAGATGCCGGCCGCCAGGCCGTACACCGAGTCGTTGGCCTGTTCGATCAGCTGTTGCTCGTCGTCGAACGGCAGCGCCACCAGCACCGGGCCGAAGATCTCCTCCTGGCACACGCGGGCATCGTTGTTCAAACCTTCGATAATGGTCGGCAGGTAATAGCTGCCGCTCGCCAGTTGCGGATCGGCCGGCGCTTCGCCGCCGATGCTCACCCGGCCGCCCTCCTGCCGCGCCAACGCCACGTAGTCCGCCACGCTTTGCCGATGTTTGGCGCTGATCAGCGGGCCGAGATGCACGCCCGGCACCAGCGGGTTGCCGATGCGCAGCCCCGCCGTCAGTTCGGTCAAGCGCGCCAGCAGCGGCTGATACAGCGAACGATGCACGAACAGCCGTGAACCGGCGATGCACGCCTGGCCGGCAGAGCTGAAAATGCCGTAACAGATGCCGCGCGCCGCCTGCTCCAGATCGGCGTCCTCCAGCACGATGGTCGGCGATTTACCGCCCAGCTCCAGCGAGGTGGGGATCAGCTTGTCGGCGGCGATGTGCGCCAAATGGCGCCCGGTGCCGGTCCCGCCGGTAAAGGCGATCTTTTTCACCAGCGGATGGCGCGCCAACGCCTCGCCGATCACCGAACCTTTGCCCGGCAGCACGCTGAGCAGCCCGGCAGGGAGCCCCGCCTGTTCGAACAGCTCGGCCAGCTTCAGCGCCATCAGCGGCGTGGCTTCGGCCGGTTTGAGCACCACGGCGTTGCCCGCCGCCAGCGCCGGCGCCACCTTCTGCATTTCGCTGGCGATCGGTGAGTTCCACGGCGTAATGGCGGCGATCACCCCCATCGGTTGATACTGACTGAGCGTCATCACTTCGGCGCTGCGCGGGGTCGGCAGCTCGCCTTCCAACACCTCGCAGGCGGCGGCGAAGTAGCGCGCGGTCGCCGCCGCGCTGGCCACCAGGCCGCGGGTTTCCGCCAGCGGTTTGCCGTTGTCGCGCGTCTGCAACTCGGCCAGCTGTTCCTGCTGCGCCAGGATCAGGTTGCTCACGCGGTAGAGAATTGAGGCGCGTTGGTGCGGCACCAGCCCGCGCCATTCCGGCGCGCGCCAGGCCTTTTCCGCCGCCTCTACCGCCTCGTTGACATCCTCGACGTTAGCGGCGCGCAGCCGCGCGTTGACGCTGCCGTCGGCCGGGAATACCGAAGCCATCTCTTCGCCGCGCCCTTCACGCCAGCGCCCGGCGACAAAAATATTCAATCGTTCCATGCTCCGCTCCTGCCGTTCAGGCAATAAAACCGCCGTCCACCAGACGGCGGCAGGCTTGTACCGCGCTCAGCGCCGCCAGGGTTGATGTTTTGGGATTGCTCGCCAGCGGGTTGCCGCTCAGCTCAATGTGAAACTCGCCAAAGTCGCCGCACACCTGCAGGCGGTGGGTATTGCGCCGGGTGGCGGGATCGACCTGCAGGCGCACCCGGGTGGCGTCCATCCCCAGACCGTTGAGCGCAATAGTGGCCGCCACGTTGGCGTTGGCCGGGAACAAACGCGCCGCTTCGCGCGCCGAGCCTTCAAAAAATACCTGCGCCTCGCGCACCGCATCGAGGTCGATCAGTTGCTCCGCCGGGCTGCCGCGCCAGCTGGCCGGGCTCTTGCTGGCCTGATAGGTCACGCTCTCCAACCCGCCTTCACGCGCCGACGCCAGCCCGTCCATCCCCGCCACCGCGCCGGACAGCACGATCAGCTGCCCGTGATGGCGGCGGCAAACCTGCTGCAGCCGCTGTTGCAATGCGGCGTCCGCCAGCGCGCCGGTCGAGACCACCGCCAGCGGCCAACCGCGCTGCAGCACCGCCTCGCCAAACTCCGCCACCGCCTGCTGGCTGGCGCACTCCAGCACCAGATCCGGCCGCTGCGAACACTGCTCCGGATGGGTCAGCGCCTGCACCCGCCCGTCAAAAGCCTCGGCGATCGCCGCATGATGAGCTGCGCGCGCCAGGATCCAGCCAACCTCCACGCCTTCCGGCAGACGGGCGATCACTTCCTTCGCCATCGCGCCGTAGCCAATCATCATGATCTTCTTCATCTTTCTCGGCCCCTGCTACACATGGCGGTTAAAGCCGCCGGAAACGTCCAGCGCCGCGCCGGTGGTAAAGGAAGCCAGCGGCGAAGCGAGGAACAACAGCGCCTGCGCCGGCTCCTGCGGCTTGCCCAGGCGTTTCATCGGGATGCCGCGCCGTTCGGCGATGGCCGCCGTCCACTGTTCCCAGCTTTGATCTTTATCGCTGCGCTCGTCGAAACGGCGGCGCCACTGGCCCGACTCCACCATCCCCAGCAAGATCGAGTTAACCCGAATGCCTTTGCCCACCAGCTCTTTCGACAGCGTCAGCGTCATGTTGAGCAGCGCGGCACGCGCCGCCGAGGTGGCGATCATGTGCTCTTCCGGCTGCAGCGCCAGCAGCGAGTTCACGCAGGTGATAGACGCGATCGCCGATCGTTCCAGCGCCGGTAAGAACGCCTGCACCGGGTTGATCACGCCGAACAGCTTCAGCTCGGCCTCATGCAGCCAGGCCTCGCGCGGCGTCTGGTCAAAATGGGCGACGAAGCCCTGACCGGCGTTGTTGATCAGCAGATCCACGCCGCCGAAATGCGCCGTCACCTGAGCGGCGAACTGCGCCACCTGCTGCGCGTCCAGCACGTCGCAGCGCAGCGCCAGGATATCCGCCTGCGGAAAGTCCGCGCGCAGGTTGGCTGCTGCGCCGGCCAGTTTGTCCTGATCGCGGCCGCAGAACGCCACTTTCGCCCCTTCGGCCAACAGCAGCTTCAGGGTTTCAAAACCGATGCCCGACGAGCCGCCGGTCACCACCGCCACCCGATCCTCAAGCTGAAAATTCATCGTTGGATTGCTCCCGTAAAGTCCCGCAGATAGCGGTTGAAACACGCCGGCGCATCGAAGTAGCTGGCATGACCGGCGGCGGCGATCAGACGCAGCGTCGCGTCCTGCTCGCGCGCCAGCTCGGCCGCCTTCTCCGGTGGCGTAATGCGATCCTGTTCACCGCACCACACCTCCAGCGGGCCGCGATAGCGCGCCAGATAGCGACCGATATCATCGTTGGCCAACATCCAGGCGGCACTCAGAAAACCGTCGGGATCGAGCTGCTGCATGCCGTTGCGCACCCAGGCGATATCCTGCGGATCCGCCCCTTCACGCAGCAAGGCCGCCGCCCGCTGCTCGCCGTAGCCCACCGGCCCCAGCGTCTCTATCATCTGCTGGCGCTGGCCGTACACCTGCCGGCGTTTTTCCTCCGGCGCCGTGGCATAGCCCTGCGCCGGATCCGCCAACACCAGCCCGCACAGCCCATCCGGATAGCCGGCGGCATAGGCGCTACCGATCAGCGCCCCCAGCGAATGGCCGACGATCAGCGGCTGCACCAGCTGCAGCTCATCAATCAGCGCCGCCAACGCCGCAGCATAACCGGCGGCATCGGCCTGCGGATCCGCCAACGGCAGGCTGCCGCCGTAGCCCGGCGCGTCCCACGCCAACAGACGGTGGCCGTCCGTCAGGCCGTTATCGTTGAACTGCTTGATCCACGAGGCGGATCCGGAGCTGATGCCGTGCAGCAACACCACCGGCCGCCCCTGCCCGGCCTCGCGCCAGCTCAGGGTGTACGCCCCGCAGCGCGCCCGTTGGCGTTGCGCCAGGCCGTTCATCAGTTGCGCTTCACTTTGGACAGCGGGTGATCCGCCGGATAGGTCGGGATCTCCGGCTTGGCGGTGCCGAGCATCACGCACATCAGCGCCTCTTCCTCGCCGTGGTTGAACAGGCCGCGATACACCCCCGCCGGCACCGAGATCAGATCGCGCTCTTTCAGCCTGGTTTCGTAATACTCTTCCCCATCCTGAATCATCAGCGTGATGCTGCCTTTCAGCATGAAGAACACTTCTTCCACGTCGTCGTGCAGGTGCAGCGGGCCCTCGCACTTCGACGGCAGCACCATGGTGGAGAAGGTGAAGTTGCCCGCCGGAATGGTGTTGGCGTCGCTGGCCACGCCGGTGGCGCCGGTGCCGATGTAGCGCATCTGCGCGCGGCGGTATTTCGGGTCAAAATCGGCCTGGAATTTCAGCGCGTTCCAGTCATATTTGCGGCCTTCGAAACGGGCAATGCGCGACTCCACCCAGTTTTCCATCGACAGATCCTGCGGCTTGACGCCAGCTTTGTTCTCAACCTGAGACATGTTGTCACTCCTCTGTTGAAACGATTGATTAATCAGTACTTTCTCAGCAACGGCAGCAGAATGAGGC
Organism: Serratia sp. JKS296; assembly: GCF_900215445.1. Lineage (NCBI taxonomy): Bacteria > Pseudomonadati > Pseudomonadota > Gammaproteobacteria > Enterobacterales > Yersiniaceae > Serratia > Serratia sp. JKS296. Next base: position 790,917 of record NZ_OCMX01000001.1, on the reverse strand, counting down.
AGCCGACGAACGCCATCACCACCAGGAACAGCAGGCCGTTATCCATATTGCCGGTGGCGGCGATCAGCGCCCCCATCAGCACCGGCGCCAGCGCGCCGGCAAAATTGCCCAACCCGTTGAAGATGCCGCCGGCGGTGGCGCTCACCTTGCTGCTGGTGGCCTTCGCCAACAGCGCGAAAATATTCGGCGCGCCGGCGCCCCACATAAAGGTGCTGAAGGCCATGGCGGCGATCACGCTGTAGGTGCCCTGCAGGTGCAACACCACCGCCAGACCGAGGCCGGCACCGCACAGCGACAGGAAGCAGGCCAGCGCGCGGCGATCCAGCTTGTCCGACAGCCAGGCGCCCAGCACTTCGCCGAGCAGCATGGCGATGAACGGCAGCGAAGAGAGGTAACCGGCATGCTCCAGATGAATGCCTTTGCCCTTGATCAGGTAGCTCGGCAACCAGCCGTTCATGCCCCACAGGTAGGTCAGAAAGGCGATGTTGAACAGGCAGATCATCCAAAAGTGCGGACTGCGCAGCAGCTCGCGGCGGTGCTGTTTGCGTTCGGACACCGCCGGTTTGGCCGCCGCCGCCGGACGCGAGACGTTCAGGTGGCGCATGCCGAACAGCACCAGCAACATCACCGGCAACGTCAGAAACGCCATAAAGAAGAAGGTGGCCTGCCAGTCGAAGGTATTGAGGATGTACAGGGTGACCGGGAAGCCGAGCGCGGCCCCCAACGGCGTGCCGAGCAACCACAGCATGGTGGCGCGCGCCTGCAGCTGCGGTGGGAAAGCCTGACGAATAATGGCGTAGGCCATCGGCAGCAACGGCCCTTCGGCGATGCCGAGCAGGATGCGCAGCGTCATCATGGCGTGATAGGAACGCACCAGCCCCATCAACACCATCAGCACGCCCCACACCACCATCATGCCAATCAATACCTTGACCGGATTAAGCCGATCGCCGATGCCGCTGAGCAGCATTGAGGAAATGCCGTAGGAGAACAGAAACGCGCTCATCAGCAAGCCCAGCCGCGCCGGGTCAAAACCAATGCCCAACGCCTGCTGAAACTCGGTGTCGGAAAACAGCGCCGCGATGCTGATCTTGTCGAAAAACGCCAGCAGCACGCAGGCGAACAGCGCGATCGGCACCGACCAGCGCACCCGCTGCTGCGGATTTTCGGCAACGGTTTCCCCCGCCCGTCCAGCGCGGGCGTCAATGTCTTGCGTAGTCATAAAACGCTCCCGAGGTTCGGGCGTTATTTCAACGCCATCAAAGAAAACTCCGCATCCGCCAGTTGCTGCAGATCCAGCACCCGGCCGCTCGCCAGCCAACGCTTGCCTAGTTTGATGGTGCGCGCGTCGTTGAACGCCACCATCTGCACCAGCTGCCGATCGGCGTTCAGCGTGAAGAACACCTGCGACTGCGGCGTGCGGCGCACCACATGGTGCACGCCGCCGCTCGGCACGCCGAGGATCTGGATATTGACGTCATATTGATCCGACCACAGCCAGGCCACGTCGTCATACGGGGCGGCGAAGGCGTCGAGCATCGCGCAGGCGGTGCTGATGGCCTGATTTTGCGCGTAGGCCCAGGACTGCAGGCACAGGCCAAGCGTCGGGTGACGCGCCACGTCGCCGGCGGCGAAGATCGCCGGATGGCTGGTGCGCCCCTGGCCGTCGACCACAATGCCGGACTCGATCGCCAGCCCGGCGCTGCGCGCCAGTTCGAGATTCAGCTCGACGCCGATCCCCACCACCACCAGATCGAAGGCCTGCGGATCGCTGACTTCGCTGCCGATCCAGGCGGCGCCGTCGCGATCTTCCAGCGAGATCTCACCGCAGCCGCACAGCACCGTGACGCCCTGCCGGCGATGCAGTTCGAGCAACGCCTGCGAGACATCGGCGCCGACGCTGCGCATGCACAGCGCTGGCTGGCGTTCAAACACCGTCACCTCGGCGCCGAGACGCCGCGCGGAAGCGGCGATCTCCAGCCCGATCCAACCGCCGCCGACGATCGCCAGGCGACGACAGCCCTGCAGCCCCTGCCGCAACCGGGCCGCATCGTCCCAGGAACGCAGCGTCATCACGCGCGGGTGCTGCGCCCAGGCGGCGCCCGGCACACGCGGCCGCCCGCCGGTGGCGATCAGCAACTGCTCGAACTGCAGCCGTCGCCCGTCGCTGAGCGTGACGATTTGCTGTTCGGCGTCGATGGACTCGGCGCGCAGCGGGCGGCGCCAGTCGATATTCAGCTCCGCCACCGTCTGTTCGCTGAACAGCCGGCTGAGGGGAGCCGCGGCATCCAGCAACGCCGCTTTCGACAGCGGCGGCCGCTCGTAAAAATCGTAGGGTTCGTCGCTGACAACCGTCAGCCGGCCGCTGTAACCGCGGTCGCGCAGCGTCTTGGCCGCCCAGCCGCCGGCCTGGCCGCCACCGACGATGACGATGCCCGCCTGTTCAGCCCGGTTCATAACGCCTCCGCTTTTTTATGCTGGCGGCGCGTGTCGTGATCGATGCCGCCCTCTACCGCCCATTCGGTGAAGGAGACCAGCGAATGCTCCAGCTCGCGCGGCTGCCAGTTTTCCGTCAGATAATCGTCGTTGGTGTAGTACTCGAACGCGCCGCCGGTCGGGCTGTTGACGTACCAGAAATAGGCCGAGGAGATCGGGTGACGGCCGGGGCCGATAAAGGTGCTCCACTGCTCTTTGTTCATGGCGATGCCGCCGCCGATCACTTCGTGGATATCGCGCACGGTGAACGCCACGTGGTTCAGGCCGCGTGGGCGGTTCGGCAGCTTCAGCAGGAACAGGTTATGGTGGCCGCCGCGTGCCTGGGTGCGCAGGAAGACGGCGCGATCGATATAGCGATCGGAAACCTGGAAATCCAACAGCTCGCGGTAGAAACGCTCGGTCGCCGCCAGATCGTCGACGAAGAACACCACGTGGCCAATGTTGATCGGCTGCGCCTGCGAATAGACCGGGCTGGGTTGATCGATGCGGCGCACGTCGCCCCACTGGTTGATCGGCGTGACCGGCACCTCGACCGCCTGCTGGCGGCTGACGACGAAGCGCAGCGTCATGCCGTTGGGATCGCGGCATTCCAACTCTTCTCCAACCTGACGGAAGCCGGGCATCAACGCCAAACGCGGCTGCAGGCGCGCCAGTTCGGCGGGCGAGGCCACGCCCCAGGTCATGCGGCGCAGGGTGGAACCGCCTTCAAACGCCGCAGGCAGCGCCGCGCTTTGCAACGGGTGCAGGACAACCCGCGCCCCGCTCAGGGTAGTGAATTCGCGCTGCGCTTCGCCCCAATGTTGCGTGGCGGGCTGCAGGCCGAAATCTTGCATGAATTTTTCGCAGGTTGGCAGATCTTCGACGCCAAATTCCAGTTTTTCGATTCCGATTACGCTCATTGTTCAGCCTCACATTCTCGCTGCATACGGTTTTCAGGCATGACTGAACCCCGGCCCGTGTTTGCTACGGGCCTTATCCCTGCCTGAGTAAAAGAGTCGGTCCTGTCGGTTAGCCGACGTTGGCCTGCGGCGGCGCGCCGAGGAAGCCGGAAATTTTCTCCGCCGCGTCGCGCACTTCCATGCGCAGCCGCTCGCGATCCGCTTTCGGGATCTCATCGGACGGCACCATGATGCTGACCACCGCCTCGACCCGCTGCTCGCGGTTGAAGATCGGATAGACGATCGAGGAGATGCCGTGGCGGAAGAACGATTCGCCGATCACATAGCCGCGCGCCTTGTCTTGCTGCACCATCTGCCACAGCGTTTCGCGATCCGCCGGGGTGCCCGGCGCATTGCCCGGCAGCTGCGCGTCTGGATAAAGTTGTTCGAACTCACTGCGAGTCGCGCTGGTCAACAACATGCGGCCGAGCGAGGTTTGGTGCACCGGCAAGCGGGTGCCGACGCTGACCTGATTGATCTGCGAACCGGCAGCGCTGACGCGGGCGATATAGATCACATCACGCCCGTCGCGGATCGCCAGATGGCTGCTGCACTGGCTGCGATCGCGCAGCTGCTCGATCACCGGCTGGCCGGCCTGCGCCACATCCAGCGACGCGATATATTCGAAGCCGAGGCGCAGCACCTTGATGCCGAGCGCAAAGGTGTTGGTGCGCGGATTGCGCTCCAGAAAGCCCAGGTGTTCGAGCGTCTGCACCACGCGATAAGCGGTGGCCTTCGGCATATCGACCAGGCGATGCAACTCGGCGAAGGTCATCTCCTTATGCTGCTCGCCAAACGCCAGCAGCAACTGCAACCCGCGATCCAGCCCCGGGATCAGATACTTACATGCTTGCTCGTCCGCCATCTCTCGCTCCTGCGCTGTGCGCCTGCCCTGCGGGCCGTCAGTTGAATACGAAGCCGCCGTTGACCGGCAGCAGTTGGCCGGTGACGAAATCCGCCAGCGGCGACAGCAGATAAAGCACCGTACCGTTCACATCGTCCGGGTGCTGCGCCCCGGCCAGCGCGCGCCCCTGCTCGTACAGCTGGTGGCGTTCGGCGGGGACATACTCGGTGGCTTCCACCCGCGTCAGGCCCGGCGCGATGGCGTTGACGCAGATCCCCTGCGGCCCCAGTTCACGCGCCATCGATCGGGTCATCGCGATCAGCGCGCCTTTACTGGCAACATAGGCCATCAGGCGCGGCGCGCCCCACAGCGCGGTGTCCGACGCCACGTTGACGATCTTGGCGTGCGGGTTGCGCGCCAGCAGCGGCACCGCCGCCTGGCTCACCAGCCAGGTGCCGCGCACGTTGACCTGCATCACCCGATCCCACAGTTCGATATCGTATTCCATCATGGTTTTGCCGCCGACGCCGGTCGCCAGCGCCGCGTTGTTCACCAGCCCGTCGATCCCGCCGCCTGTGGCGATCTTCTCGAACGCCGAACGGATCGAATCCGGTGAGGCCAGATCGATGATTTGCGTTTCCACCTGAGCGCCCTGCTCGCGCAGCGCGGCGCCGCTCGCCGCCAGCTCATCCGCCAAAATGTCGCACATCACCACCTGCGCGCCGGCAGCCGCGATGGCGGCGGCGAAGCTGTAGCCCAGGCCGCGCGCCGCGCCGGTGACCACGATGCGTTTATCGTTCAGCAGACCGTTCACTGCGCCGCCTCCCGCTCGCGCAGCGTCGCCAGCTGTTTTTGCGCCTCTTTCTGCATCAGGCGGCGCAGGCGAGAAAGACCGACGTCGTGCTGGTACAGATATTCGCGGCCGCGGGCGTTAGGCGCCATGTTCTCAAGCACGATGCGATCCTGCTCGAGCACATCCCAATGCAACGATTCCAGGCGATTGCGGTACATGAAGCGCCACATGTCGCGCTGCCAGTCTTTGACCTTACGAATGCGCCAGAAGAATACCCGGCAGTGATCTTTGTCTTCCGGCACCACCATGCCGATGATCCAGAAGTGACCGCCCGGCCCGAAGCGCTTCTTGTACGGGATCGACAGGCGCATCCAATACGCGCCGCTGTTGCCGAATTCCACCCAGTCGAAGTTGACGCCGATCTGGCCGTTTTTCTTGAAGATAAAGCCGCTGTCGGTCGGCTCCAGCGCCATGTCCGCCTTGCGATCCCCTTCCGCCATCGAGTGTGAAGAAGAGTGCAGGTAAGTGCCGTGCATCGGATCCATCACGTTTTCCAGGGCGTACTGGTAGTTGCAGTTCCAGCTGGCGGTGCACAGAAAATTACTGTACGACGCTTCGTCCGCCAGCTCTTGCGGGAAAGTCAGCTCCGCCGGCGCTTCATCCGCCGTCACGCCGAAATAGAGGAACACCGCGCCATAGGCTTCTTTGGCCGGGTAAGATCGCAGGCATTTTTGCCCCACCAGCGGGCAGCGATCCACCGCCGGCACGTCTTTCACCGTCCCGTCACCGCCGACTTCCACCCCGTGATACCAACAGGCGATGCGATCGCCGAGGTTCCACCCCATGGAAAGCCGCGCGCCACGGTGCGGGCAGCGGTCTTCCAGCGCGTGGATCTGGCCTTCGCCGTCGCGCCACACCACGATTTGCTGCTCCAGGCGGGTGATGCCGACCGGGTTGTTGCCCACTTCCCAGCTGGCCAGCACCGGATACCACATGCCGCGCAGCCCCTGGTCAAGATAGTCCTGCAAGCTCTGTTCGGAGGATGTTGTGTTTGCTGTCATTGTCTTCTCCCGGGTGTCGATCAGAAACCGTTAACGTGAAGGAATTCGCGGAACGTCGCCTCATTCCACGGCTGGCCGCTACGATCGAACAGACGACGCTGATTCAACGCGCTAACAATCTGCTCCAGCTCTTCCCCCCCCTGATCGAAGATCGTTTCCAGCGCCGCCACCAGGGCGGTTTCGAAACCGTCCGGCACCCGGGCGCGGTTTTGCCAGATGACATTGCGGAACTGGCCCGGCTGATGGATTTGACCGTTGCCGCCTTCGCGGGCTGGCGTCACTTGTTGGGTGTCCGGCAGCCAGGGATTGAAATCGGTGATGTGCTGCATGATTACTCCTCCGCGATAAAGGTGATCTGGATTTGGTTGTCGACCACCCGGGTGGGATAGGTTTGCAGATCTCGGCCGCCCGGCTCGCGCAGGCACTGGCCGGTGCGCACGTCAAACAGCGCTTCGTGCAGCGGGCACTCAACCTTGCCGTCGTCTACAAACCCCTGGCTGAGCAAGGCATAAGCATGCGGGCAGACGTCTTCCAGCGCGTAGTAGTTACCGTCGAGCAGGTACACCCCGACCTCTTTTCCTTCCACTTTGCCGGAGAAAGGAAAATCTTCTTTCACCTGAGACACTTCGCACACATTCTTCCAGCTCATTGCTTTTATCCTCTATCTGATTGTTTCATATATGAAACTCAGTTTCTTATTTAATACAGCCACTATAAGTCTGGCGAAACTTTCGTCAAGCGAGCGGAACGGCAAATGTTAATGAAAGGTTGTTTAAAAATGACAAATGCGGGAAGGATCACGAAATCATGCACCGATATGAAAAACCTATGTCAGTTGTGCGCTCCCTCGCTAATTTATGGCAAAAAACGCGTTGATCTCTGCGGCGAATTGCGCGTAAAAGTGTTTTCCCTCTGTCATTTACACCCTATTTGATAACAATAAATTTACATCAATCAGCCCCATCCCCGCGTTTGCGCCAAATGGCATCCTCGGGTGAGTTTACTGCTGCCTGAATTCGTCAACCGCTCGCACTGAGGAACGCGCCGTGCAACAACGTCAACGCTGGTTTGGGGTGATCGCCCTGCTGTTTCTGATCGTTATCGCCTATGCGGATCGGGTTAATATCGCCGTGATGTTGGTCAATCCCGACTTCCTGCAACACTTTCAACTCGGCGGTGACCGCGCTCACCAGGGTACGCTGATGACGGTGTTTTTACTCGGTTACGGCCTGTCCGCCATGTTGCTGACGCCGTTTCTGGAAACGCTGATGGGTTACCGCCGCGCGCTGACGCTGAGCGTGGTGCTGTGGGCGCTGCTCACCGCCGCCTCGCCGCTGGCGGGATCGCTGCTGTTGCTGTGCGCGGTGCGCGCGCTGCTTGGCGTCAGCGAAGGGCCGCTGTTCTCGCTGAAAACCATGTACATCAGCGATCATTTCGCCGCCGACGAGCGCGGCAAGCCCAACGCGGTCAGCGCGCTGGGCGTCTCGTTGGGGCTGGTGCTCGGCTTTCCGCTGGTGAGTTTTCTGATGGCGCACTTCGGCTGGGCGATGTCGTTTCACCTGCTGGCGCTGCTCAACCTGCTGCTGGGCCTGGCGCTGGTTCGGTTGTTCGTTCATCCGCTCGCCTTACCCTCATCTTCTTCACGCCCTGCCGATTCGCAACCGGTGCTAAGCCGCGTCTGGCACACCTTTGCGCTGGCCTGGCGCACGCCGATGCTCGGCTGGATCCTGCTGATCGAGATCGCCACGCTCAGCTACCTGTGGGGCTCCAGCGCCTGGCTGCCGGCTTACCTGACCGATGAAAAGGGGTTCTCCATCAAGCAAATGGGCTGGATGGCGGCGCTGCCGTTCATCGTCAGCATCGCCTCCAAATACCTCGGCGGCGCGTTGCTCGATCGTATCCGCCCCTATCAGGCGCCGCTGATCTTCGTCTTTGGCGGCGCGGCGACCGCACTGTGCATCTATGGCGTAATGAACAGCCATCAGCTTGGTTGGATCGCCTTCTTCCTGCTGGCGGCCAACGCCTGTTGGGGTGCGCAGGGCGCGGCGATCCCCACGCTGCTCCAGCATTATGCGCGGCCGGAGGCGGTCGGCAGCGCCTATGGGCTGATCAACGGCATCGGCAATCTGTTCTCGGCGTTCGTGCCGATGGCGATGGGCATGGTGATGGCCAGCCAGGGCAAGGTGTCCTCGGGCTTTGCGGTGCTGATTGCCTCACAGCTGTTGACGCTGCTGGCGGGCGGCGCGCTGTTTAGCCGTATGTTGCTGACGCGGCAGGTGAAACGGGCATAGTCTGTTCCCGCACCGTTGCGGCAGAGAAAGCCAATGGCCTTGAGAGGGTGCTCATGGATCTGGACGCCAACAACCAGCAGACGGGGGACATCCCCCATCGCCGGGTTGCCTTACCGTTCGGATTCGTAAGCCAAAATGGCCGCAACCTCCGTAGTGCCCGATCGGATCCGCAGCTCGCACAGCGTGCTACGGGTTATCCATGCCAGTGATATTACCGTGGCACAAATAACCACCAGTTTTAACAGGCTCCGTTTGTTCGGCATCATGCCTTCTTCTCCTTGCCTCGCGGCGGGTAAGAGGCTAACTTAACGTTGCTGGCGTTAGAGTAGGCCTCGGGTTGATGAATATCGACTCGGGGCTTTTCTCTTTGTACCTTTCACGCAGGCTCTAGATACAAAGATCCAGAGCACCCGCGCGCAGTATATTCATCCTCCCCGTTATCCCGGTTCCTTTTTACTGACTCCGTTTCATTTCTGCGCAAAATTGCGCAAAGGCGTTGCAACAGACTGAAAATCGCCGCGCGGATGGCGACAAATGAAATAAAAAAAAAGCGGCCCCCATACAATGGGAGCCGCTTTTTCAGCGAGGCGTGGTCTGGCGTCAGGCGTGTTTCTTGGCCGCCTGCAGGTACAGCATTTCCAGACCCAGGGTCGCCGCGGCCAGCGCGGTGATCTCGGACTGATCATAGGCCGGCGCCACTTCCACCACGTCCATGCCGACGATGTTCAGCGACTGCATGCCGCGCACCAGTTTCAGCGCGCGATCGGAGGTCAGGCCGCCGATCACCGGCGTGCCGGTGCCCGGTGCGAACGCCGGATCCAGGCAGTCGATGTCGAAGGTCAGGTACACCGGCATATCGCCGACGATGCCTTTGATCTGGGTCAGCAGGTCGTCCACGCTGCGATCGTTCACCTGCGCGGCGTCCAGTACGGTAAAGCCATTGTCGTGATCGAACTCGGTGCGAATGCCGATCTGCACCGAGTGGTGCGGATCGATCAGGCCTTCGTTCGGCGCATGATAGAACATGGTGCCGTGGTCGAACTTGCTGCCGTTGGCGTAGGTATCGGTATGGGCGTCGAAGTGCACCAGCGCCAGCTTGCCGAAATGCTTGGCGTGCGCGCGCAGCAGCGGCAGGGTGACGAAGTGGTCGCCGCCGAACGAGAGCATGCGCTTACCGGCCTTCAGCAGTTTCTCCGCGTGCGCCTGCAGCTTGTCGCTCATGTCCTGCGCATCGCCGAAGTTGAACACGATGTCGCCGCAGTCAACCACGTTCAGGCGATCGCGCAGATCGAAGCTCCACGGCCAACGGTTGCCTTCCCAGGCCAGGTTGGTGGACACCTGGCGTATGGCCGCCGGGCCATGACGGCCGCCGGCGCGACCGGAGGTCGCCATGTCAAACGGAATGCCGGTGATGACCCACTCTGCATCGCTGTCGTAAGGCATGAAGTTCAGCGGAAAGCGCAGGAAACCAAAGGCGTTGGACACTAATGAATTATCGGACTGATGGCCTAAGGTGCTCATAGTAAACCCTCGTAGTTCAACAAGTTGCCGGGCGCAGACGCCGGGCCGTTACAAAAAAAAATCCCTCCCGCGTCGTTAGCCCGACGAGAAAGGGATTTATTCGATGTGTGTTTCGGTGCTACCGATACGGCAGATTATGGCCGCATTTTATCCATGCTTCAAGAGGGCCGATATCGCCCCCCATGAAGAAGGCGGTTACTCGTCTTCCAGATACGTATAACCGTACAGACCGGCCTCAAACTCTTCCAGGAACTGCGCCTGCAGCTCGCTGTCCAGATCGGTTTCTTTGACCTGATCGCGGAATTTTGACAGCAGCGCGCTCGGATCGAGCTGCACATACTCCAGCATATCCGCCACGGTGTCGCCCTCGTCGGACAGCTCGGTCTCGACGCTGCCGTCCGGGAACACGTACACGTCAACCGAGGCGGTGTCGCCGAACAGGTTGTGCATGTTGCCGAGGATCTCCTGATACGCACCGACCATGAAGAAGCCCAGCGCCGGCGGGTTCTCCGGATCGTACGGCGGCATCGGCATGGTGGTCGCCACGCCGTCGCCGTCGACGTAATGGTCGATGGTGCCGTCGGAGTCGCAGGTGATATCGAGCAGCACAGCACGGCCTTCCGGCGGTTTATCCAGCCCTTCCAGCGGCAGCACCGGGAACAGCTGGTCGATACCCCAGGCATCCGGCATCGACTGGAACAGTGAGAAGTTGACGTAGAACTTGTCCGCCATGCGCTCTTGCAGCTCGTCGATGATCGGGCGGTGTGCGCGGTTGCTCGGATCGAGCTGCTGCTGGATCTTGTTGCAGATGTTCAGATACAGCTGCTCGGCCCAGGCGCGCTTGGTCAAGTCCAGCATGCCGTGCGCGTATTGGGTGTGCACATCGTGCAGATCCATCTGGCTGTCGTGCAGCCATTCGCGCAGCGAGCGGCGGTTCTCCGGCTCGTTCATTTCCAGCCAGGTTTCCCACATGCTTTCCAGCGCGCGCGGCGCGTCGGCTTCCGGCGGCTGCGGTTCGCTGAATTCGTTGCGCTCGACGCCGATCACGTTGGAGACCAGCACCGTGTGGTGCGCGGTCACGGCGCGGCCGGACTCGGTGATCACCGTCGGGTGCGGCAGGCCGTGTTCGTTACAGGCGTCGCCGATGCCCCAAATCACGTTGTTGGCATATTCGTTCAGGCCGTAGTTGACCGAGCAATCGGACTGCGAACGGGTGCCTTCGTAGTCGACGCCCAAGCCGCCGCCCACGTCGAAGCACTGAATGTTGACGCCCAGCTTGTGCAGCTCAACGTAGAAGCGCGCCGATTCGCGCACGCCGGTGGCGATGTCGCGAATGTTGGCCAGCTGCGAACCCAGGTGGAAGTGCAGCAGCTGCAAGCTGTCGAGGCGGCCCGCTTCACGCAGGGTTTCTACCAGCTTCAGCACCTGCACCGCCGCCAGACCGAACTTGGATTTTTCGCCGCCGCTCGACTGCCATTTGCCGGAGCCTTGCGATGCCAGACGCGCACGCACGCCCAGGCGCGGTATGACGTTCAGCCGTTCGGCCTCTTCCAGCACCAGGTTGATCTCGGACATTTTCTCGATCACCAGGTACACCTTGTGCCCCAGCTTTTCCCCGATCAACGCCAGGCGAATGTATTCACGATCTTTATAACCATTACAGACAATCACCGAGCGGGTCATGCCGGCATGCGCCAGCACCGCCATCAGCTCGGCCTTGGAGCCGGCTTCCAGCCCCAGCGGTTCGCCGGAATTCACCAGCGATTCAATCACGCGGCGGTGTTGGTTCACCTTGATCGGATACACCAGGAAATAACCGCCCTGGTAGCCGAAGGATTCACGCGCGCGTTTGAACGCGGCGTTGATCGAACGCAGGCGATGCTGAAGGATCTGCGGGAAGCAGAACAGCGCCGGCAGACGTTGGCCGTCTTTCTGGCGCGTTTTCACCAGTTCTGCCAGATCGACGCGCGCCTGCGGGACATCCGGATCCGGGCACACGCTGATATGGCCCAGCTCGTTGACGTCATAGTAATTGTTGCCCCAGTAGGCGACGTTATAAGTACGCAGCATCTTGCTGGCATTACGATCATTCATGGCAACCTCCTGCATGGAGCGCAAAGATAAAGACTCGCCCGCAACCGGCGGACGGTGAATCAACAGATCATCAGACATGGTTCGCCTCACATTCCCTACTGACGAAACCGTCAGCCACTATCGCAGCTACAACCCGCGAGAACAACCCAACAAGCCGCGCCGGCGGCAGCGAAGAGAACTGCCGTTCGCGGTCAGCGATCGGTTTATCACTCATATAATTGTAAGACACCCTGTTCAAACCTCGTGAATCGGGCCAAGAAACATCCCACAGGAAGGCTGCAGGCTACCCTTGTTCAGTTCTTCAGACGACCGTTAGCCGGCCCGAGAATCCTGAGTAGCGGCCAAGTGTTTATCGCACCTGGTAAGTGACAGAGAGACAAGACGGGAAATAGCAGAAGAATGTGCGCCAGAACGGCACTGCTGTTGAGAACCAACAACCGGTAGACAACGGATCATTAATCCAACCACCTCCACGCGCGCCGTTCGGAGTGAACGACCCAGCCTCTAAAATAGTGTAAGAACGTGACCGTTCGATGAAGCGGCGGCGCTTACGGCGAACGCCCGCGACGGATAATAGCGCAACGCCGGCGAATGCAAAGCGGAAGTTAATCGCACCTTCCACCACGCCAGACCGCCGTACTGTGCAGCAAATGAACCGCGCGCGCAGTTTATACCGGTAAGCAGGTGAAAAAGCAAAATGAAAATTCGCCGAAAACTGTTTCAAGCGATGAAAATGGCGCCAACCCGTTTGCGCAAAAGAGCGAAAGCGCAAAAAATTACTGGCAATCTGGCTAAACCCTGACCTAAAATAGACGTCCAGATGTTAATCCATCTATACTGGTTAACTGATAAACTGCTTAACGGCTTTGCCTGAGGGGCGTTGCAGGATGCATCTCGCGCCATCAGCGGAAGACCCTTCGCTTCGATGCCGGATCTCCAGCGCTGTGCAGTAATTTCTAACCCGTCTTATGCAAGGTAAAGAACACAATGGCTAAACACCTCTTCACGTCCGAATCCGTCTCCGAAGGACATCCCGATAAAATCGCCGATCAGATCTCCGATGCCGTCCTCGACGCCATCCTGGAACAAGATCCGAAGGCGCGCGTCGCCTGCGAAACCTACGTGAAAACCGGCATGGTCTTGGTCGGCGGTGAAATCACCACCAGCGCCTGGGTCGATATCGAAGAGATTACCCGCAAGACCGTGCGCGAGATCGGCTACGTTCATTCGGACATGGGCTTTGACGCCAACTCCTGTGCAGTATTGAGCGCTATCGGCAAGCAATCCCCGGATATCAATCAGGGCGTTGATCGTACCGATCCTCTCGAGCAGGGCGCCGGCGATCAGGGCTTGATGTTTGGCTACGCCACCAACGAAACCGACGTGCTGATGCCTGCACCTGTCACCTACGCGCACCGTCTGGTGCAGCGCCAGTCCGAAGTGCGTAAAAACGGCACCCTGCCGTGGCTGCGCCCGGATGCGAAGAGCCAGGTGACCTTCCAGTACGACGACGGCAAAATCGTCGGCATCGACGCCGTGGTGCTGTCCACCCAGCACTCTGAAGACATCTCGCTGAAAGATCTGCAAGAAGCGGTGATGGAAGAGATCATCAAGCCGGTACTGCCGGCGGAATGGCTGACGGCGGGCACCAAATACCACATTAACCCGACCGGCCGTTTCGTTATCGGCGGCCCGATGGGCGACTGCGGCCTGACCGGCCGTAAGATCATCGTCGACACCTACGGCGGCATGGCGCGCCACGGCGGCGGCGCCTTCTCCGGTAAGGATCCGTCCAAGGTTGACCGTTCCGCGGCTTACGCGGCGCGCTATGTGGCGAAAAACATCGTTGCCGCCGGCCTGGCCGATCGCTGCGAGATTCAGGTGTCTTACGCTATCGGCGTAGCGGAACCGACCTCCATCATGGTGGAAACCTTCGGTACCGAGAAAGTGCCAACCGAACAGCTGACGCTGCTGGTGCGCGAATTCTTCGATCTGCGCCCATACGGCCTGATCCAGATGATGGATCTGCTGCAGCCGATCTACCGCGAAACCGCCGCCTACGGCCACTTCGGCCGCGAACACTTCCCATGGGAAGCGACCGACAAAGCCGCACTGCTGCGCGATGCCGCCGGCCTGAAATAAGCCCCGACATCAACATGAAAACGGCGAGCCTGGGCTCGCCGTTTTTTTTGAGCAGATGGGTGCTCATGGATCAACGCATCAACTGCCGGCCGGCGGAGGCAAAGCCCCCGCCGCCGGGTTGTCTTACCGTTCGGATTCGTAAGCCAAAATGGCCGCAACCTCCGTAGTGCCCGATCGGATACGCAGTTCACACAGCGTGCTGCGGGTTATCCATGCCAGTGATATTACCGTGGCACAAATAACCACCAATTTTAACAGGCTCCGTTTGTTCGGCATCATGCCTTCTTCTCCTTGCCTCGCGGCGGGTAAGAGGCTAACTTAACGTTGTCACGCGTTAGAGTAGGCCTCGGGTTGATGGATATCGACTCGGGGCTTTTCTCTTTGTATCTTTCACGCAGGCTCCAGAGACAAAGATCCAGAGCACCCGCACGCAGTATATTCACCTCCCCCTCTCTTCCCGCGTTCCTTTTCACGTTAAATGTCTTTCTTGCGCAGCGACACGCAACGCCTTGCAAGGCGTTGAAAAAAGGCCCAGCAACGCTGGGCCCTTGATGGCGGAGAAAGCAAAGTAGGGATGAAGCTTACGACGTCTGCTTACGCAACAGATAAACGAAGTACGGCGCGCCGATAAAGGTCGCCAGTAACCCGGCGGGGATCTGATACGGAAACAGCAGCATCCGCCCGCACCAGTCGGCAAATACCATCAGCAAACCGCCCAACAGCGCGGCGATCACCATCTGCGGCAGCGCGCGGCGGAAGCCCAACATGCGCGCCATATGCGGCGCCATCAGCCCGACAAAGCTCAGCGGCCCCACGGTCAGGGTCGCCATGGCGGTCAGCGTGGCGGCCAGCAACAGAATGGTCAACCGCGCCGGCGTCAGCGCAATCCCCACCGAGCGGGCGGTGGCGCCGCCGAGCGGCAGAATGGTCAACCAACGGCGGCACAGCGGCGCCAATACCATCAGGCCGGCGGCCACCAGCGCGGTGCGCAGCGCCTGCACCGGCTCAACCGAATAGGTTGAACCGGAGAGCCAGGTCAGCAAGCCCCCCATACGCGGATCGCCGCTGGCCAACAGCAGGAAGATGACGGTGGTAAAGGCGGTGCTGAGCGCGATACCGGCGAGCAACATGCGCTCAGTCGAGAAACCGCCGCGGCCTGCGGCGATCATGATGATCAGCAGCGTCGCGGCCGCCCCCAAACTGCCGGCGGGCAGCAGCCAAACGAAGGCGTCGCCCGGCACCATAAACAGCATCATCACGACGCCAAAAGCGGCGCCGGAACTGATGCCCAACACTTCCGGGCTGGCCATCGGGTTGCCGGTCAGCTTCTGGATCAGCGTGCCGGCGACCGCCAGCATCATGCCCGCCGCCAGCGCCGACAGCGCCCGCGGCCAACGCCACGGCAGCAACGCGTCCAGCTCCGCACCCAGGCTCCAGTGCCAGCCGCCGGCGTTTTTGCCCAGCATCAGCGCCAGCGTCAGGCCGATCAATAGCACGACGCCGGCCAGCGCTGCCCAGCCAGGCAGATTCCCGCGTTCGGCAGGCACCTTGTCGCCAAGGTTCATCGGCGGCGGCGTAGCGGCGCTGCGCAAACGCGGCAGCAGCCACAACAGCAGCGGCGCGCCGAACAGTGCGGTGGCCGCACCGGTCGGGATCTCGCGCCACACCTGCGTCACCCCGAGCATCACCTGATCGGTCAGCCACAGCAGCAGCGCCCCCAGCAACGGCGCCAGCATCATGCGGTGCGCCAGGCGGCGCGCGCCCAGCATCTTCGCCATCAGCGGCGCAAACAGGCCGATAAAGCCGATAACGCCCACCGCACTCACCAGCATGGCGCTGAAGATAATGGCCACCCCCAGGGCGCAGAAGCGCGCCATCGACAGCCCCAGCCCCAGGTTGCGCGCCACGCCGTCGTCCAGCCCCAGCAGCGTCAGCGGGCGCAGCAACAGCGCCGCCAGCAGGCCTGCCACCAGCAAACGCGGCAGGAGGAACTGTACGGCGCTCCAATCCTGTTGGTTCAGCGCGCCGGTGCCCCACAGGAACATACCCTGCAGCTGATCGTAATGAAACAGCGCCAACAGGCTGTTGACCGCGCCGCAGTACAGCCCCAGCACCAGCCCGGCCAGAATCAGCGTGACCGGCGACATACGCTTGCCCCAGGCGACGCCGAACACCAGCCCGCCCACCACAATCGCGCCCACCATAGCGGCCAGCTGGCGGGTGAATTCCCCCCCCGGCAGCACCCACAGCGTGGCGATGGTCAGGCCGAGCTGCGCGCCGGCGGCCACGCCGAGCGTCGACGGTTCCGCCAACGGATTGCGCAACACCTGCTGGAACAGCACGCCGACCAACCCCAGGCCGGCACCGGCCAACAGCGACACCGTCAACCGCGGCAGCAGGCTGTAATGGAACAGCATTTGCCGCACGTCGTCGATGTCCGGCGCGCTGAGCGCCCGCGCCCATTGCGCCGGCGGCAGCTGCTGCGTCAGGTTGTATATCGTCAGGCCACCTGCCGCCGCCAGCAACAGCAGGATCAGCGTCAGCGGCAATTTCCGGATGCCCGCATTCATGACGCACTCTCCTGAGCCTGCGCCAACAGGCGGCAAAACCGCATCGTCGACAGCGTGGCGCCATAGAACCACACCGCCGGCACCTGCCGCAGCTGGTTTTGCCGCACGAAGGGCAATGACTGCCACAGCGGCGTCGCGCTGACCTTGTCCATCATCGCCTGATTGCCGTGATCGAGATAGATGACCCGGGCGTTACGCACCGTGGCCAACCGTTCAATCCCCACCACCGCCGTGCCCCAAAAGTCGGTTGGCTCCTGCCAGGCATTGCGGATGCCCAGTTGGTCCATCGCTTCCTGGAACAGGCTTTTCTGGCCGATGATCAACGCATGACGCGTGTCGATCAGTGAAAACAGCAGCAACGGTTGGCGGATGTAGCTTTGCAGGCGCTGACGCGCGTCCTGCATAAAACTGTCGAACTGCGCCAGGTGGTTTACCGCCCGGCTTTCTATGCCCAACCGCTGGCCCAGCGCCAGCAGCGACTGACGGGCGACGGTCAGCGGTTTGCCGCTGCCGTCGTTGAAGCCGAAGCTCATGGTTGGCGCGATGGGTTGGATTTTGCGCGGCGTCGGGCCATAGCCCTGCGACAGCAACACCAGCGAAGGCTGGAGCTGCTGCAGCAGTTCGAGGTTAGGTTCGGTGCGCTGGCCGACGTCGACCACCGTCGCCGGCAGCTTCGGCTCCGCCACCCACAGGTTGTAGTTATGCACATCGGCCACCGCCAGCGGCGTTACGCCCAATGCCAACAGCAGCTCGATCGGCAGCCATTCCAGCGCCGCAACGCGCGCGATATCCGGCGGCGTATCCGCCGCTCGCCCGGGCCACGATCCCAACAGCGGCGACAGCGCCAGCGCCATCAACAGACGGCGGCGCAGCGGATCGTGAGAAGAAGTGAATGCAGAGGACATCAGTAGACAAAACTCACCGGCGCGCCGCCGCTCGGGTGCGGCAACGTGCCCATAGGAATACCGTAAATTTGCTCCAGCACCGGCCCCTGCATCAGTTCCAGCGGGCCGCCCTGGGCGATCATTTCACCGCCGCGCAGCGCCACCAAATGGTCGCAGTAGCGCGCCGCCATGTTGATGTCGTGCAGCACGGCGATCACCGTGAGATCGCGTTCGCGGCTCAGGCGCTGGATCAGCGCCAGCACCTCGACCTGGTGCGCGATGTCCAGCGCCGAGGTCGGTTCGTCGAGCAGCAGGCAGCGGCTGTCCTGCGCCACCATCATCGCCAGCCAGGCGCGTTGGCGCTCGCCGCCGGACAGGCTGTCCACCAGGCGGTTGGCGAACGGCTTCAGCCCCACCAGTGAAATGGCCTCTTCCACCAATTGGCGATCGTTGGCGCCAAACCGCCCCAGCGCGCCATGCCACGGATAGCGCCCGACGGCCACCAGTTCGCGCACCGTCATGCCTTCCGCCGCCGGCAACTGCTGCGGCAGGTAGGCCACCTGGCGGGCGAAGGATTTGCTGTCCCACTGCGCCAACGGCTGCCGATTGAGCAGTACCTGGCCGCCGCTGGGCGCATGGTGCCGCCCGAGCAGTTTCAACAGGGTGGATTTACCGGAACCGTTATGGCCGATCAGGCCGCAGACGTTGCCTTGGGGAAAACTGAGCGACAGCGGTTGCAGCAGCACCCGGCCGGGGACGGCGAAACTGGCGTTATCCAGCGCGAAGGTCGCGCCGGGATTAAGAAGTTTGTCCTGCATAGATCCTGCTTTGTCCGGGGCGACGCGGCGCCGCCCCGGCTATCCGGTTAGAAACGGAAGGTTGCGGTGGCGACCACCTGGCGTTCTGCGCCCCAGTAGCAGGCGTAGTCGCGGTAGCAGCTCGACACGTAGGTCTTGTCGAACAGGTTATTGATGTTGACGCCCACGGACGAGCCCGGCAGGCCAAAGCGCGCCAGATCGTATTTAATGGTCGCGTCCACCAGCGTGTAGTCCGGCACCTTGAAGGTGGTGTTATCGCTGTTGAAGCTCGAGCTGGAGCCGACGTAACGCACGCCGGAACCCAGCGTCAGGCCGCTCACCGCCGTTTCGTGGAAGGTATAATCCGCCCACAGCGACGCCATATGTTTCGGCACCTCGACGGTCGGTTTGCCCTGATAGGTATTGTCCTTGGTGTACTTCGCATCGGTATAGGTATAGGAGGCGATCAGGTTGACGTTGGCATTCAATGCCGCCTTGGCTTCCAGCTCCACACCGCGCGAACGGATCTCGCCGCTCTGCACGCTGAACTGCGCGTTATCCGGATCCGGCGTCAGGTTGTTGTTCTTGGTCAGCTGGTACAGCGCGCCGGTCAGCACGATTGGGCGATCCTTCGGCACGTATTTCACACCGGCTTCATACTGCTTGCCGATCGAGGGCTTAAAGGTCTGGCCATTGATTGACGTATCGAGGGTCGGTTCAAACGACTCGCTGTAGCTGAAATACGGCGTCACGCCGTTGTCGAACAGGTAATTCAATCCGCCGCGCCAGGTAAACTGCCCATCGGAGCGTTCGTTGGTGTACCCGAGAACGCGGTTATTGGCCGACGTTTTCGCCCAGTCATAGCGCCCGCCCAGCGTCAACAGCCACTGGTTCCACTCCCCTTGCTCCTGCACATACAGGCCGGTTTGCTCCTGACGGTTCAAGTACTTGTATGGGAAGTTGATATTGACCACATCATTGCCATACTGCGGCTGGGTCATGCTCAGGCCGTCTGCGGAACCATAGTCGGAATTGATATCGTTGCGCATACGCGAATAATCTACGCCAAACAACAGCGTATGGTCGATATCGCCGGTTTTCACCTTCGCCTGTGCCTGAGTATCCACCGCAAAATTGTTCAGGTGTTCTTTCGACTGAACGTAAGCACGATTGATCGTCGTCGGTGATGACAAGCCGAATCCGTAAATGCTCTTCATATCGGTGTCCACCTGCATATAACGCAGGTTCTGGCGCACCGCCCAGGTATCGTTGAAGGCGTGTTCGAAGCTGTACCCGATCATCCGCTGCTTGCGCGCCATATAGTTGCTGGCTTCGCCTTCGTTGAAATCGGTCGGCAGTTTGCTGCCGTCCGGCAACGGGATCAGCGTGCCCTGCTTCGGCAACCAGCCGTAATAACCGGTATAGGGATCGTTTTGAATGTTGGCCAGCAGCGTGAAGTTGGTTTTGTCATCCGGGCGCCAGCTAAAGGACGGCGCGATCGCATAGCGCTTCTCTTTGCTCATGTTCTGCTGCGTATCGCTGTCTTTCGCCAGGCCGGTCAGGCGATAGGAATAAATGCCCTGATCGTCCAGCGCGTCGCTGAAATCGAAACCGGTCTGGAACAGGTTATCGGTACCCATTTTGAACTGGATTTCGCGCAGCGGCTCGGTGGTTGGCCGCTTGCTGACCATTGAGACCAAACCGCCCGGGTTGCTTTTACCGTACAGCACCGAAACCGGGCCGCGCAGCAGCTCGGCACGTTCGAGGAAATAAGGATCGATGGACGCTTCGCTGTAGTTGTCGCCCAGCAACCGCAGGCCATCCAGATACTGGGTGGTGTTGGTAGCCGGGAAGCCGCGGATTGCCACCGCATCATAGGTCGTGGAGCTGCCGCGGCTGGCGAATACGCCCGGCGCATAGGCCAGCGCGCCCTTCACCGTATCCGGCTGGCGCATGTCCATCTCTTCACGCGTCACCACGGAAACGGACTGCGGGTTCTTTTCGATCGGCGTATCGGTTTTGGTGCCGGTAGCGCTGCGTTTGGCGACATAGGTGCCGACCGGCCCCCAGGCGCTTTCCTGCTGGGCGGTATTGCTGCCGCCCACAACGGTAATCGTGTCTTCCTTGGCGGACGACTTGGCGTCGGCGGAAAATGCCGGCATCGCCAGCGTGCCCAGCGCCGCGGCGACGGTGATCGCTAACGCGCTGACGGGGAGGCGGCCCTGCTTGGCCGCGAATGATGGAAGACGCTTGGTCGGCATAGTTGATTTCTCTGATGAATAATTAAATGACGAATGTAAACGATAATAATTATTATAAGCGTCGCATTTTATGCAGAAGCCAAATTAAACTGCAAGCCGAATTCATAGGGCAAATAGGTTAAGGATTAGACGCTTAGCCTTGCGGTTAGCAGGGAAATAAAACGAGCAGAAAAATAAAAAAGCCCGCAACCAAGGTTACGGGCTTAATAACAAAGAAAAAACTTTCACCGGGGCCGACGCCCCGGTAGCGATTACTGGCCGAACATATCCTTGATCCAGCCGGCGACGCCATCGCCATCTTTTTGCTCACCCGCCGCCGGTTGTTGCTGTTGCTGTTGCTGCTGTTGCTGCACCGCCGCCTGGCTGGCCTGGCACAATCCCTGCGGATTGTCGGTCCAGACCGGGATGGTGCGCCAGCTGCCGCCGCCGCAGATAAAGTTGCCGGCAGAGTCGATGCTCATCTGGTTAATGCCTTCCGGCGGCTGCAGCATCAGCGGCAGCGGCGTCTGGTTTTCCAGATAGCGGCGATACAGGGTCAACGCGCCGTTGGCGCCGGTCAGCTTGGCCGGGCCGTTGTTATCGCGCCCGACCCAGGCGATCGCCACTTCCTTGCCGTCGATGCCGGCGAACCAGCTGTCGCGCAGATCGTTGGTGGTACCGGTTTTCGCCGCCAGGTTGTAGTTCGGGAACTTCACCGACAGCGAGCGGGAGGTCCCGCGCGCCACGCCCTGCTGCATCGCGTACAGCGTCAGGTAAGCGGCCTGCGCCGGCACCATGCGCTCCGCCTGTGGGAAGCTCTGGTACAGCACGGTGCCGTCTTCGGCGATCACCGAACGCACCGCCGACAGCGGCGCACGGTTACCGCCGCTGGCGATGGTCTGGTATTCCTGCGCCACTTCCATCGGCGTCAGGCCGATCGCCCCCAGCAGCATCGAAGGCACCGGATTGATCTCCGCTTTCGGGATCCCCAGGCGTTGCAGCGTGGCGCTGATCTGATCCAGCCCGACCGACAGGCCGAGGTTCACCGTCGGCACGTTCAGCGAGTTGGCCAACGCATCCACCAGCATCACCTGACCGCGGAATTTGCGATCGTAGTTGTTCGGCTGCCAGACGGCGCCGTTCGGCTGTTTCAGCGACAGCGGCGCATCCGCCAGCCAGGTGTTGAGGCGGTATTTGTCCGGCTCGGACAGCGCGGTCAGGTACGTCGGCGGTTTGGCCAGCGAGCCGACCAGGCGTCGCGCCTGCATGGCGCGGTTGAAACCGGCGAACTGCGGGTTGGCGCCGCCGACCATGGCGCGCACTTCACCGCTGAAGCGATCGACGATCACCATCGCCGCTTCCAGATCCTGAAGGTGACGCGCGGCGCGCAGCGCCGGGATGCCGTCTTCAACCGCTTTTTCCGCCGCGTCTTGCGACACCGGATCCAGCGTGGTGAAGATCTTCACGCCGGACAGGTCATTGACCTTATCGCCCAGCCTGGTTTGCAGTTCCTGACGCACCATCTGCATAAACGCCGGCTGTGGCGTAATGACGCCGCCTTTCGGCTGTACGCCCAGCGGACGCGCGCTCAGCATGTCATACAGCTCGCCGTCGATCACCCCCTGGTTCTGCAGCAGTTTGAGCACCAGATTGCGGCGTTCCAGCGCCAGTTTCGGGTTACGCCACGGGTTATACAGCGACGCGCCCTTGACCATGCCGACCAGCAACGCCTGTTGATCGAGGCTCAGCTCATCCACCGGGCGGCCGAAGTAATACAGGCTGGCCAGCGGGAAACCGCGGATCTGGTCGCTGCCGCTCTGGCCGAGGTACACCTCGTTCAGATACAGCTCCAGGATGCGGTCTTTGCTGTAACGGTAATCCACCAACAGCGCCATATAGGCTTCGTTGGCCTTACGCCACAGCGAACGTTCGTTGGTCAGGAACAGGTTCTTCACCAGCTGCTGCGTCAGGGTACTGCCGCCCTGCACCGCACGGCCGGCGGTCAGGTTGGCCAGCACCGCGCGGCCGATGGAGTATGGGCTGATGCCGTCATGCTCGTAGAAGTGGCGGTCTTCCGTGGCGATCAGCGTGTCCACCAACAGATCCGGGAAACCGGAACGCGGCACGAACAGGCGCTGTTCACCGTTCGGCGACTGCAGCATGGTGATAAGACGCGGATCGAGGCGGAAGAAGCCGAAGCTGCGGCCGCTGTCCAGGTTTTCGATCTTCGCCAAACGGTTGTTCTGGAAATCGAGGCGGGCGCGGATCTGCCCTTCTTTACCGTCCGGGAAGTCGAACGGGCGACGCAGCATCTCGATGCTGTTGGCCTGTACGGTAAACTCGCCCGGACGCGTCATGCGGCTGACCTGGCGATACTGCATGCCTTCCAGCAGGTTGACCATCTCCTTCTTGCTGTACGGCATGCCCGGTTCCAGGTTGACCATGCGGCCGTACACCGCCGCCGGCAGCTGCCAGACTTTGCCGTCGATGCGGCTGCGGATCTGCGAGTCCAGGTAGACGCCATAGATCGCCAACAAGACGGCGAGCACCAGGATCAGTTTGATAATCAGGCCGAGCCAGCGGCGTTTTTTACGCGGCGGAGTCGCTTTTACCTTACGCGGCATGCGTTCCTCCTCCTCTTCATACTCATCATCGTCATACTCGTCTTCTTCGTAATCGTCATAATCGTCGTCTCGGCGACGGCGCGGCGGCTTGCGCGACGCGGTGCTTTTTGGTTGTTTTCCTTTGCGCCCGATGGGCTCGCGGTCATCCCCAGCCATGGCTGTTGTTCTCCGAGCTTGCCGACACTGCCGGCCATGATTAGTCGCTTAATCTGTGCCGACGCCGCAGCGCTGACCAGAAGAAACATCTGAATTCCAAACCTTGAATGATCGCGACCTACTGATATTTCTTCGTTCGGCGCGTCGGTACCGCCGTGGCCGGATCGTCCGGCCACACGTGTTTCGGGTAGCGGCCCTTCATCTCTTTTTGCACCTCGCGGTAGGCGCCTTGCCAGAAGGCCGCCAGATCGCCGGTGATTTGCAACGGCCGGTGCGCCGGTGAGAGTAACTCAAGCACCACCGGGATGCGACCCTCCGCCAACATCGGGCTGCGCTGCTCGCCGAAAACCTCCTGCAAGCGCACCGCCAGCGCCGGCGGTTTACCGGCCTCATAACGGATCGGCAGGCGGCTACCGGTCGGCACAGTGTAATGAGTGGGTAACGCATTATCCAGCCGCTGCTTTTGCTGCCAGTCCAGCAGGCGGGACAGCGCCTCGGCGATGTTGACCTGCTTCAAGCCGCGCAGATCGCGCACGCCGTTCAGCGACGGCAACAGCCACTGCTCCAGCGCCGCCAGCAGCGGCTCTTCATCCATCGCCGGCCATTCCGCCTCCGGCAGCCAGGCTTGCGCGCACTGCAGGCGCACCCGCAATTGTTCAGCGGCGCCCTCCCAGTTGAGCACCGCCAACCCCTGCGCGCGCACCCAGTCGAGCAGCGCCTGCTGCAGCTCTTCGTCCGCCGGTTTGGCCAGCGGCTGAGCGCGCAGCGTCAGACGACCGATCTGCTGGCGTTTCCAGGCGCGCAGCGTGCCCTTTTCTTCATCCCACTCCACCGCCGTGCGCTGCATGACCATCGCCGGCAGCTGCGCCGCCAGCGCTTCGATGTCCACCGGCAGCGCCAGCAGGATACGCGCATCGGGGCTGTTGTGGCCCTGCAACAGGCTGGGAACGATCAGCCAGGGGGCGCGCGACAGCGCCTCGTCCTGATTCATCGCCGCGCCCAGGCCGTTGGCCAGCAGGTAGCGGCCGTCCTGGCCACGCCGCTGGGCGATGCGATCGGTAAATGCCTGTGCCAACAGACGCGGCGCCAGCTCGACGTCGACTTGCCCCGCACGTTGCGGCAGGCGTTTGGCCAACTGCGCGGCGCGCTGCCGCCAGTTCGCTTGCGGGCGGCTCAGCCAATAACCGATATCCATCTGCCCGCCGCGCGGCGGTTCTTCCAGCAACGCCGCCAACAATGCCGCCGTCGCCAGCCCGTCGGCGCTCAGCGTCGCGCCGGCGACCAGCATCGCCGCCAACCGCGGCTCGCACCCCAACGCAGCCATCTGGCGCCCCGGCGCGGTGAGTTTGTCGCCGTCATCCGTAGCCCCCAGGCGGCGCAACAGCGCCCTGGCCGCCGTCAATGCCGCCGCCGGAGGCGCATCAAGCCAGGTCAGTTGCGCCGGATCGTGGCAACCCCACTGCAACAGTTCGAGCCAGAAACCGGTGAGATCGCTCTGCAAAATGTCCGGTTCGGCATGTTCCGCCGCGCGTTCCGCCTGTTCTTTGGCGAACAGATGCCAGCAAAGGCCCGGCTCCAGGCGCCCGGCGCGCCCGGCGCGCTGCACCATCGAGGCCTGACTGATGCGCTGCGTCGCCAGCCTCGTCAAACCGTTGCGCACGTCGTAACGCGCCACGCGCTCCAGACCGCTGTCCACCACCAGCCGAATGCCCTCGATCGTCAGGCTGGTTTCGGCGATGTTGGTCGCCAGCACCACCTTGCGGCGACCAGGCGCCGCCGGCTGAATCGCTTTTTGCTGTTGCGCCAGAGGCAAGGCGCCATACAGCGGGCAAAGATCGGTATCGCTCGCCACCTCGCCGGTCAATCGCTCCAGCACCCGATTGATCTCCGCCACGCCCGGTAGGAACAGCAGCAAAGATCCCGGCTGTTCGGCCAGCAACCGCTTCACCGCCGCCGCTACGCCGTCCTCCAGCCGCTGATGGCTGGCCAACGGCTGATATAAACGCTCAACCGGGAAGCTTCTCCCCTCGGACACCACTACCGGCGCTTCCGGCAGCAACTGCGACAGGCGAGCGTTATCCAAGGTGGCCGACATGATCAGCAGCTTCAGATCGTCGCGCAGCCCTTGCTGCACATCGAGCAGCAACGCCAGCGCCAGATCGGCCTGCAGGCTGCGTTCGTGGAATTCATCGAGGATCACCAACGACACGCCCTGCAGCTCGGCATCCTGCTGCAACATGCGGGTGAGAATGCCTTCCGTCACCACTTCCAGCCGGGTCTGCGGCCCGCTTTTACTTTCGGCGCGCATGCGGTAGCCCACGGTCTGGCCGGGCTCCTCCCCCAGTTGCTGTGCCAGGCGGTAAGCGACGTTTTTCGCCGCCAGCCGCCGCGGCTCCAGCATGATAATGCGCCCCGGCAACCCGGCCTTCGCCAGGAGCTGCAGCGGCAGCCAGGTGGATTTACCGGCGCCGGTCGGGGCGTGCAACAGCACCTGAGGAGCGGACTGCAACGCAGCCAGCAACTCATCAAGCACCGCGCTGACGGGCAATGAAGACACTGAACTCTCCGTGGTGGTTAACGTTAAACGGCGTACAGTGTAGCATTAGCTTTGTCCCCGTAGCCTTTCAAACTGCGGCGTCGTTAGCTATAGTACGGAGCTCATTCGTGCGCCGCGCCCCTCGCGGGGCCGCTGCCAGCAACGTTTACCGCTGTTCCCGACCGTTTTGTCATGCATTTGCCGAGCCCTTATGTCCAATTCGCGCCGCCTGTTTTTCGCCCTGTCCTTGCCTGACGCCCTGCAACAGCAGGTGATCCGCTGGCGCGCCGAGGCGTTTGCGCCGGAGGCCGGCCGGCCGGTGGCTGCAGCCAATTTGCATCTGACGCTGGCGTTTCTCGGCGAGGTCACCGCGCAGAAAGAGCAAGCGCTGCGCAAGCTGGCCGGCCGCATCGTACAACCCGGGTTCAGCATGCGGCTCGACGATCTCGGCCATTGGCCGCGCCCCGGCGTGGTCTGGCTCGGCACCCGCCGCGCGCCGCGCGGGCTGCTGCAGCTGGCCGAGCTGCTGCGATCGCAGGCCGCCCGCAGCGGCTGCCATCAAAGCGCGCTGCCGTTCCATCCGCATGTCACGCTGCTGCGCGCCGCCACCCAGCCGGTGGCGATCCCGCCGGCGACGCCGGGCTGGGCATTCAGCGCCGACGCCTTTTCCTTATATGAGTCGGTGTTCGAAAACGGCCGCACCCGCTATCAACACCTCGAACAGTGGCCGCTGGCCAAACAGGCATCCGCATGATTTTTTCTCCACCGCTGCGTTCAGCCACGCTGATCAAACGTTACAAACGCTTTCTGGCGGACGTGATCACCCCGGAAGGGGAAACCTTTACGCTGCACTGCGCCAATACCGGCGCCATGACCGGCTGCGCCACGCCCGGCGACACCGTTTGGTACTCCACCTCGGACAATCCCAAGCGCAAATACGCTCACAGCTGGGAGTTGACCCATACCCAACAGGGGCACTGGATCTGCGTCAATACCCTGCGCGCCAACGCGCTGGTGCGCGAGGCGATTGAACACAATTTAATCAATGAATTATCCGGTTACAGTAAAATCAGCGGCGAGGTGAAATACGGCGGTGAAAACAGCCGTATCGATTTGTTATTACAGGCAGAAAATCGGGTTAACTGCTATATTGAAGTTAAGTCAGTCACATTACTGCAACAACAACGTGGTTACTTTCCTGATGCGGTAACGCTCAGAGGGCAAAAGCACCTGCGTGAGTTGCTCAGCGTGGTTGAAAGCGGGCAACGGGCGGTGTTGTTCTTTGCCGTGTTACACAGCGGTATTGAGCAGGTCGCACCGGCACATCATATAGATGAGCGCTATGCGGCGCTGTTGGCACAGGTCCGGCAGTTGGGAGTGGAAGTGGTTTGCTACGGGGCAAAATTATCACCTGACGGTATTTATCTCTGCGATAAGCTGCCGTTTTTTATCGATTAGCGCAGTCGGGTCCCTATAAATAGACAACCGGCCAGCACGATCGCCAAATACGCCCTCCTTCACACGATTGTCAAGCGGGCGACAGGAATAATTGCCAACCTACCTTCCTTCTGTTATTTATAGCGGCCTGTTTTTCCCCCGCATTGGGGATTCGATAGTGCGTGTGTATGTAGGAGAAGCAACATGCAAGAAGGGCAAAACCGTAAAACCTCGTCCTTGAGCATTCTCGCCATCGCTGGGGTGGAGCCGTACCAAGAGAAGCCGGGCGAAGAGTACATGAACGACGCCCAGTTGTCGCATTTCAAGCGCATTCTTGAAGCGTGGCGCAACCAGCTCAGGGACGAAGTGGACCGTACTGTATCGCATATGCAAGAAGAGGCAGCCAACTTCCCTGATCCGGCCGACCGTGCCACTCAGGAAGAAGAGTTCAGCCTTGAACTGCGTAACCGTGACCGTGAACGCAAACTGATCAAAAAGATCGAGAAAACGCTGAAGAAAGTGGAAGACGATGATTTCGGCTACTGCGAATCTTGTGGCGTGGAGATCGGTATTCGTCGCCTCGAAGCGCGTCCGACCGCCGATCTGTGCATCGACTGCAAGACGCTGGCCGAGATCCGCGAAAAGCAGATGGCCGGCTAATACCGCTACTCTAAATGATTGGAGCTGCATCAAGGTGGCAAGAATGCGCATCCCGATGAGCTTACTCAAGTAAGTGATTCGGGTAAGCAGGCGCAGCTAACACAGATGCAGTTTCAAGCATAACGAGTATGTTACCGCTGCGGCGTGCGTACCCGCGTGCGCCGCACAGAGAAAAGGGAACCCCTCCCCTCTGATATGCAAGAAAGTCATTATGTGGGGCGTTTTGCCCCATCGCCTTCCGGGGATCTGCATTTCGGTTCGCTGATTGCCGCTCTGGGAAGCTACCTTCAGGCTCGCGCCCAACGCGGGCAGTGGTTGGTTCGCATCGAAGATATCGACCCGCCGCGTGAAGTCCCCGGCGCCGCCGCTCGCATCCTGTCCGCGCTGGAACATTATGGTCTCCACTGGGACGGCCAGGTCATCTATCAATCCCAACGTCACGACGCCTACCGCGCCGCGCTGGATCTGTTGCAGCGCCAGGGGCTCAGCTATTACTGCACCTGCACCCGCAGCCGCATCCAGCACATCGGCGGATTGTACGACGGCCACTGTCGTGACTTGCAGCTCGGCCCGCAGGGCGCCGCCATCCGCTTGCGCCAGACCGCGCCCGTTTACCGGTTCCACGATCGCCTGCAGGGAGAATTGCAGGCCGATCCGGCGCTGGCGGGGGAAGACTTTATCATTCGCCGCCGCGATGGGCTGTTCGCCTACAACCTGGCGGTGGTGATCGACGACCATTTTCAGGGCGTGACCGAGATTGTCCGCGGCGCCGATCTGATCGAACCGACGGTGCGCCAAATTGCCCTCTACCGTCAGCTGCAGGCGCCGGTGCCCGCTTATGTGCATCTGCCGCTGGCGCTGGGCGCCAACGGCATCAAGCTGTCGAAGCAAAATCATGCGCCGGCGTTGCCCGCTGGCGATCCGCGGCCGGTGCTGATCGCCGCGCTGAAATTTCTGCGCCAACCGCTGCCGGAAAGCTGGCAAGATCTTGACCTGCCATTATTATTGAGCTGGGCGATCGAACACTGGCGGTTGGAAAACGTGCCGCGTCAGGAGGCTATCCCTCTGGATGAAAACACGCCGGCATTCTCAAAGGAGCCATGGTGAGCTATGATTAGCCGCTATTTTTTGTTAGCTCCATTTTTATCAGTCACTATCGAGGTGTACCATTTTTACCCGAGTAGCCAACTTCTGTCGTAAGGTACTGACCCGCGATGACAAGCTGCCCCGCGACGACGCGGCGGCCGGCGATAAAAACGTAGTCCGCGAAGAGCGTGCCGCGGCGCCAAGCCGCCCTGCGCCGCAGCCGCGCGCCGCCGATAACGGCAGCAACGCCCCTGCCCGCCGCTCAACGCCGCGCAAGCGTCCGCCTTTTCCTCTCGCCGAGAGCAACGACTCGATGACCGTGATCCCGCGCGAACAGCACTCGATTTCGCGCAAAGACATCAGCGAGAATGCGCTAAAAGTGCTTTATCGCCTGAACAAGTCCGGCTACGAGGCTTATCTGGTCGGCGGCGGAGTGCGCGATCTGTTGCTCGGCAAAAAGCCGAAAGACTTCGACATCACCACCAACGCCACGCCGGAACAAGTGCGCAAACTGTTCCGCAACTGCCGCCTGGTCGGCCGCCGCTTCCGTCTGGCGCACGTGATGTTTGGGCCGGAGATCATCGAAGTGGCCACCTTCCGCGGTCACCACGAACAGAATCAGGAATCCGACAAGAATTCCTCCCAGCAGGCGCAAAACGGCATGCTGCTGCGCGACAACATCTTCGGTTCGATCGAGGAAGACGCCCAGCGCCGTGATTTCACCATCAACAGCCTGTACTACGGCGTGGCGGATTTCACCCTGCGCGATTACGTCGGCGGCCTGAACGATCTGAAACAAGGCGTGATCCGCCTGATCGGCGATCCGGAAACCCGCTACCGCGAAGATCCGGTGCGCATGCTGCGCGCGGTGCGCTTCGCCGCCAAGCTGGACATGCGCATCAGCGAAGAGACCGCCGAGCCGATCCCTCGCCTGGCCTCGCTGCTGCATGAGATCCCGCCGGCGCGTCTGTTCGAAGAATCCCTCAAGCTGCTGCAGGCGGGTTACGGTTTCCAAACCTACCTGAAGCTGTGCGAATATCAGCTGTTCCAACCGCTGTTCCCGCTGATCGCCCGCAACTTCACGCCGAACCACGATACGCCGATGGAGCGCATTCTGGTGCAGGTGCTGAAGAACACCGATCATCGCCTGCAGAACGACATGCGCGTCAACCCGGCGTTCCTGTTCGCCGCCATGCTGTGGTA
Source organism: Serratia sp. JKS296 (assembly GCF_900215445.1). Taxonomy (NCBI): domain Bacteria; kingdom Pseudomonadati; phylum Pseudomonadota; class Gammaproteobacteria; order Enterobacterales; family Yersiniaceae; genus Serratia; species Serratia sp. JKS296. The sequence continues at coordinate 760,544 of NZ_OCMX01000001.1, read as the reverse complement.
CCCGCTGCTGGAGCACGCGCAGAAGCTGGCGCAGGAAAGCGGCCTGGCCTACTACGACGCCTTCGCGCTGGCGATGAACGATGTGCTCGACGAGCAGTGCCGCTCGTTGGCGATCCCGAAACGCATCACCACGCTGGTGCGCGATATCTGGCAGCTGCAGCTGCGCCTGTCTCGCCGTCAGGGCAAACGCGCGCACAAACTGATGGAACATCCGAAATTCCGCGCCGCCTATGACCTGCTGGCGCTGCGTGCGGAAGTGGAAGACAATCAGGAGATGCTGCGTCTGGCCGAGTGGTGGGGCGAGTTCCAGGACGCCACGCCGGCGCGGCAGAAAGCCATGCTGAGCACCCTGGGCGACGATCCGGCGCCGCGCCGCGCGCGCCAACGCCGCCCTCGCCGCCGGGCACCGCGCAAAGAAGGGGCATAATGATCCGCGTTTATATCGCGCTGGGCAGCAACCTGGCGCAGCCGCTGCAACAGGTTAACGCCGCGCTGGAGGCGCTGGAGCATCTCCCGCGCACCCGGCTGGTCATCTGTTCTTCGTTTTACCGCACCAAGCCGCTGGGGCCGCAAAACCAGCCGGACTTTCTCAACGCGGTGGTGGCGCTGGATACCCTGTTGCCGCCCGAACAGCTGCTCGACCATACCCAGGCGATAGAACGCAATCAGGGGCGCGTGCGCAAGGATGAGCGCTGGGGGCCGCGCACGCTCGATCTGGATATCATGCTGTACGGCGACAAGGTGATCCATACCGAGCGCCTGACGGTGCCGCATTACGGCCTGAAAGAGCGCGAATTCATGCTCTACCCGCTGGCGGAAATCGCCCCCGATCTGATTTTCCCCGATGGCGAACCGCTCGCCAGCTGCCTCAAGCGCGTGCCGGAAAACGGCATGGCGCTGTGGCATCAGCCAAAACTCAAGTCCTGACCCACCTACAGCGCCAACCGCGCTACAAATCCCCCCGCCGGGCGATTGGCGAAACTGACCTGCAAACCATGCAAGCCGGCGATACGCTGCACGATAGATAACCCCAGACCGCTGCCGGTTTGTTCCTGTCCCGGCGGGCGGTAGAAACGTTCTCCGAGCCGCGCCAGATGCTCCGTGGTGACACCCGGACCGTCGTCCGCCACCATCAGCGAACGTTCGCTCAACGTCACGGTGACGACGCCGCCCTGCGGGGTATAGCGCACTGCGTTGTCCAGCAGATTGCGCAACAGCAACGACAGCAGCAAGGTTTCTCCCTGACTCGGCGGTGGCGTTCCCTGATGTTCATAGCGTAGCGTCACGCCCGCCGCATGGGCCTGCCGATCCTGCTCCGCCAGGGTCATCGTCACCAGATCGTTCCAGTCGACCGGCGCAAGTTCGGCCAGATCCGACAGCGAATCCAGCCGCGACAGCGTCAGCAGTTGATCCACCAGCCGGGTGGCGCGGTCGATGCCGAGCGTCAGATTGTCCAGCGCGTGCTCACGCATCGGCGCATCGTCCCCCGCCAGCTGCACCACTTCAGTCTGCACCCGCAGCGCCGCCAGCGGGCTGCGCAACTCGTGCGCAGCATCGGAGGTGAAGCGCCGCTCCCGCACCAGCAAAGCGTTGATGCGGGCGAACAGCGCATTGAGCGCATCCACCAGCGGGCGCACCTCGGTCGGCACCTGGCGCGCATCCAGCGGCGTGGCGTCATCGGGCGCGCGCCGGCGCAAACCGGCCGCCACCGCGCGCAGCGGCCGCAGCTCGCGCCCGACCATCAGCGCGATCAGCAACATCAGCACCGGCAGCGTCGCCAGCCAGGGCACCAGCTGGCCGGTCACCATGCCCAGCGCCATATCGCGCCGGTAATCCCACTCCTGCCCCACGACAATGCGATAGCGCCCGTCGGGGCTGGTCAACCATACCAGGCGCCAGCTGTCGTCATCGCCTTTGCGCTCACCGTCGGTAAAACCTTCACGCTCCCCGTCAAACAGGAAATCAGCACCGTTCTCGCCGTCGTTGAGCAGCATCTTGCCTTGGCGATCGAAGATGGCGAACGCCAGCGCGTCGTCGTCCTGCTCGCCGCGCTTGCCGTGATGCACCAGCTTCTTGGTTTTCGGCAGGCTGCGCGCGCTTTCATCGGCCAACAGATCGCCGAGGTTGGCGGTCGCCAGCCGTTTGGCGAACAGCATCTGTTGGGTGTCGAACACTTCGTTGATGGTGTTGCGCGACATCACCCAGGCCACCACGCTGGCGGTGCTCCAGGTCAGCAGCGCCAACAGGCTGAAGATCAGGATCAGGCGCAGCCGCAGGCTGAGACGCTTCACGGCGCATCCCCCAGCGTGTAACCCACGCCGTGGATGGTGCGGATGAAGCCGTTGCCCAGCTTGCGCCGCAGGTGGTGAATATGCACCTCCACCGCGTTGCTGCTCACCTCGTCGTCCCAGTTGTACAGTTTCTCCTGAATCAACGGCCGCGCCAGCACCCGCCCCTTGTTGTGCAAAAACAGCTCCAGCACCGCCAATTCGCGCGGCGTCAGCGTCACCGGTTCGCCGTTGCAGCTCACGCTGCGGGTGGCGCTGTCGAACACTACGTTGCCGTGCGTCAGCTGCGGCATCAGTTGGCCGTGACGACGCCGGATCAGCGCCTGCAGGCGCGCCGCCACTTCGGCCAGCGCGAACGGCTTGCACAGATAATCGTCGGCGCCGCTTTGCAGCCCGCTGACCCGCTGCTCCAGCGCGTCGCGGGCGGTGAGGATCAGCACCGGCACGTCCTGCCCCGCCTGGCGCCACTGGCGCAGCAGATCCAGGCCGTCGAGGCCAGGCAGGCTGAGATCGAGGATCACCGCGTCATACGGTGCGCTGTCCAGCGCATTTTTGCCGACGGCGCCGTCGGTGAACCAGTCCAGGTTAAAGCCGAGTTTGGTCAGCCCGACCTTGATGCCGTCCCCGATCAATTTGTCATCTTCGATCAACAGAATTCGCATGAGTATCCCTTTTGAGTCTTGGCGCCATTGCACCACAAGGTTCTTAAGAACCGCTTAAGCATGGCGATCCGCGCTACCCACCCCGATCGGGTTACAGTAGAATGGCTGCACTTTTTTGCAGCCTGGGCCTGCGTAAGCCGCACGGCCCTTTCAGGAGACGTTGTGATGAAACCCACCACCGTGACCCATTTGCGCCAGTGGAAACAGGAGCAGCGCAAGTTTGCTACCCTTACCGCCTACGATGCCAGCTTTGCCAAACTGTTTGAAGAGCAAGGCATCAAAGTCCTGTTGGTGGGCGATTCGCTGGGCATGACGCTGCAGGGCCACGACTCCACGCTGCCGGTCACCGTCGCCGACGTGGCCTACCACACGCGCGCCGTGCGCCGCGGCGCGCCGGCCTGCCTGCTGCTGGCCGATCTGCCGTTCATGAGTTACGCCACCCCGGAACAGACCTTCGCCAACGCCGCCGAGCTGATGCGCGCCGGCGCCAACATGGTGAAACTGGAAGGCGGCAGCTGGCTGTGCGACACGGTGAAAATGCTCGCTGAACGCGCGGTACCGGTGTGCGGACACCTGGGCCTGACGCCGCAGTCGGTCAACGTGTTCGGCGGCTATAAGGTGCAAGGACGCGACGAACTGGCCGCCAAACAGCTGTTGCAGGACGCGCAGAATCTGGAACTGGCCGGCATTCAGCTGCTGGTGCTGGAATGCGTGCCGACCGAGCTGGCGCGCCAGATCACCGAAGCGCTGTCCATTCCGGTCATCGGCATCGGCGCCGGCAACGGCACCGACGGCCAGATCCTGGTGATGCATGACGCCTTCGGCATCACCGGCGGCCACACGCCGAAGTTCGCCAAGAACTTCCTGGCGCAGAGCGGCGATATCCGCACGGCGGTGCAGCATTACATTCAGGAAGTGGAGCAAGGCCTCTACCCGGCGGCTGAACACTCTTTTAACTAAGCGATGGTTCCAGGAGTCCCCCAATGATTATTATCGAAACCCTGCCGATGCTGCGTCAGCAGATCCGCCGCTGGCGCCAGGAAGGCAAACGCATCGCACTGGTGCCGACCATGGGCAACCTGCACGACGGCCACATGACGCTGGTCGATGAAGCGCGCGCCCGCGCCGACGTGGTGGTGGTGAGCATCTTCGTTAACCCGATGCAGTTCGATCGGCCGGACGATCTGGCGCGCTACCCGCGCACGCTGCAGGAAGACAGCGAGAAGCTGACTCGCCGCGGCGTCGATCTGGTGTTTGCGCCGGCCCCGGCCGCGGTTTATCCGCAGGGCCTGGAGCAGCAGACCTACGTCGATGTGCCGGGCATCTCCACCATCCTGGAAGGCGCAAGCCGGCCGGGCCACTTCCGCGGCGTTTCCACCATCGTCAGCAAGCTGTTCAACCTGGTGCAGCCTGATTTGGCCTGTTTCGGCGAGAAGGATTACCAACAGCTGGCGCTGATCCGCAAAATGGTGGCGGACATGGGTTACGACATCGATATCGTCGGCGTGCCGACCGTGCGCGCCAAAGACGGCCTGGCCCTCAGCTCGCGCAACGGTTACCTGACCGCCGAAGAGCGCAAGGTTGCGCCGCAGCTGAGCAAAATCATGAACGCGCTGGCGCAACAGTTGGCCAATGGCGAGCGCCAGGTCGAAGCGCTGCTGGAGCAGACCGCCGAGCAGCTGCGCGCCGCCGGCTTTACGCCGGATGAGTTGTTTATTCGCGACGCCGACAGCCTGCAGCCGCTGACGGTGGACAGCCAGCGGGCGGTGGTGCTGATGGCCGCCTGGCTGGGCAAGGCGCGTCTTATCGACAACCAGCAGGTCGACCTGACGCTGTAAGCCATTTTTTATACTGTCGTCACCCTGAAGCCCTAGCCATTGGTAGACAATGGCGAAGCAATCGGTGACGATAGAGATTGCAGGGATGCAGGAGAGATGTTCAACCCCAGCGCCTGTGAAGGCCGATATTCAGTTAGGTAAAGCTATGATACGTACTATGCTGCAAGGCAAGCTGCATCGCGTCAAAGTCACTCAGGCTGACTTGCACTATGAAGGATCCTGCGCCATCGACCAGGATTTCCTGGAGGCCGCCGGCATTCTGGAATATGAAGCGATCGATATTTACAACGTGGATAACGGCCAGCGCTTCTCCACCTACGCCATCGCCGCCGAGCGCGGTTCGCGCATCATATCGGTCAACGGCGCCGCCGCGCGCTGCGCCTGCGTCGGCGACAAACTGATCATCTGCTCCTATGTGCAAATGACCGACGCCGACGCCCGCCAGCACCACCCGAAAGTCGCCTATTTCGAAGGTGACAACAACCTGCAGCGCAAGGCGAAAGCCGTGCCGGTTCAGGTCGCCTGACAATAAAACGGGCGCCTTGCGCGCCCGTTCTTCCTTATTGCACCACCACCGTGCCCGGCTTGTTGGCTATCCGATCCGCCATGGTCTGGATCGAGTCGGTGCGCAGAATATACAGCCGCTTCAGTGTATAGGGGTTATCCCCCGGCTTTACCTTGCCCTGCACCGTGGTCACCGCCAGATGGAAACCGGCGTCCTGCGCCGCCTGAATCGCCCGTTGGTTATAGCCGCCGAACGGGTAGGACAGATACAGCACGTGCGGATTGAACTGCGACAGCGCGCGGCGCGAGCGCTCAAAATCGAACTCGATATTGTGCAGCGAACGGCTCAGCAAAATCGGCTGGCGATTGCCGTCGGTGCGGTGCAGGAAATGGGTATGCGACTGCACGTCGAACACGTCCTGAATCTGCTTGAGCTCCGAGACGCTCATAAACTGCAGCGAGTCCGGGTTCCATTTCTGCGGGTGGCGTTTGATGCGCGAAGAGATGATGAACGCCGTGGCGCGGAAACCGTAATCCTTCAGCACCGGATAAGCGTAGCGATACACCGATTTCAGGCCGTCGTCAAAAGTCAGCACGATCGCCTTGCCCGGCAGGTTGATCTGATTTTTCAGGTAGGCTTCCAGCTGGTACAGCGAAATGGTGTCGTAGCCCGCCTGCTTCAGGTAGGTCATCTGGTTGCTGAACGCCACGTCTGAAGTGGTGGTCGAGGTGTGGCGGAAGCGTTTGTTCTCTTCGTTTTTCAGCAGGTGGTGGTAAGTCAGCACCGGTATGCCGTTATCGATCTCGCAGTCCAACTCATTAATGAACCCCAGCCGCTCGCCGATGTTGACCTCGTACCAGGTGTTGTTCAGGCGATCCTTCAGCTTGCCGATGATCGGATAGCGCAGGTTGCCTTCCAGCGTGCCCAAGACCTCGCTGTCCTTGTCCGCTGCGGTGTATACGTCGATCGTTTTTTGCGTGATCAGATTCTGGTTGGTCAGCGGTTTGTTCAGCTCGCCCAGATCGTCTTGCACCTTGCGCGACTTCTTCAATTCACGCACGTCGTCTTTATCGATAAAGCCGGTACCATGCCCAAATTTGAATTCGTAGTATTCCGCATCCGCCGGGAAGACTTGGATCAGTTGCCCGCGCTTCACCTCCCCTACCGGGATCACATGCTCGCCCACCAACGCATAGACTTCGCTATCGCGCTGCGCTTCCATGTATTCAGATTTAACCGCGCTGTCTTCCGACAGCAAACTAGCCAGGCTCACAGGGGAAACCAACGACATCAGAATGCCGAGCAACCCAGCCGTTAACGTGTATTGAGACCGCATGATGATGTTCTGCTTACGAGTGCGTAATGACAAAAGTGGAGGAAATGTGGAGCGCCAGCATAGCACGATTTGAACAGCGGGGAACTAGCGGTTATTTGAGCAATTCTATTGATTTATGCGCCGCCTGCGCCAAATCAAGAAAAGCGCCCCCGCCGGGAAAGCGAGGGCGCGATACAATCAGCTGCGCAGGCCGCGGCCGCGCTCGATCAGGTACCAGGACAGCAGGTAAAACACCGCGATAAACGCCACCAGCACCGCCATGGTGAACGCCAGCGGCACATCGTTGATGCCGAGGAAACCGTAGCGGAAGCCGCTGATCATATAAACGATGGGGTTCAGCTTGGACACCGCCTGCCAGAATGGCGGCAGCAGCGACAGCGAGTAGAACACCCCGCCCAGGTAAGTCAGCGGCGTCAGCACGAAGGTCGGGATCAGGCTGATGTCGTCGAAAGTGGTGGCGAACACCGCATTGATCAGCCCCGCCAGCGAGAACAGGATCGCCGTCAGCAGCAGCGTCAGCGCAATCACCCACCAGGCGTGCACCTGCAGCGGCACGAAGAACAGCGAGATGATGGTCACCAGCACGCCGACGCAGATGCCGCGCGCCACGCCGCCGCCGACATAGCCGGCGATCACCACATGGGTCGGCACCGGCGCCACCAGCAGTTCCTCAATGTTGCGCTGAAACTTGGCGCTGAAGAACGACGAGGCGACGTTGGCATAGGAGTTGGTGATCACCGCCATCATGATAAGGCCGGGCACGATGAACTGCATGTAGCTGAAGCCGTGCATATCGCCGATGCGCGAGCCGATCAGGTTACCGAAGATGATGAAGTACAGCGTCATGGTGATCACCGGCGGCACCAGGGTCTGGATCCAGATGCGCGCGAACCGGTTTACCTCTTTGGCCCAGATGCTCTGTAAGGCCACCCAATACAAACGCGTCATGCTTTCTCTCCATTGCCGTTAACCAGGGTGACAAACAGCTCTTCCAGGCGGTTCGCCTTATTGCGCATGCTCAGCACCTGCACGCCCTGCGCGCTCAGCTGGGCGAACAGGCCGTTCAGCCCCTGCTCGCGCATCACCTCCACTTCCAGCGTCGAGGTATCCGTCAGGCGGCTGTGGTAACCGTCCAGCTTCGGCAGCGGGCTCTTCGCCGCCAGATCGAGGATGAAGGTTTCCGACTTCAGCTTGGCCAGCAGCCCCTTCATCGAGGTGTTTTCCACCAGTTCCCCGTTCTGGATGATGCCGATGTTGCGGCACAGCATTTCCGCCTCTTCCAGATAGTGGGTGGTGAGGATAATGGTGGTGCCCTGGGCGTTCAGCTCTTTCAGGAAGCCCCACATCGAGCGACGCAGCTCAATATCCACCCCGGCGGTCGGCTCATCGAGAATCAGCAGCTTCGGCTGATGCATCAACGCGCGGGCGATCATCAGGCGGCGCTTCATGCCGCCGGACAGCATGCGGGCGCGCTCGTTGCGCTTGCCCCACAGATCCAGCTGATTGAGGTATTTTTCGGCGCGCGCCATCGCTTCACGCCGCGTGACGCCGTAGTAACCCGCCTGGTTCACCACGATCTGCAACACGGTCTCGAACGGGTTGAAGTTGAACTCCTGCGGCACCAGGCCGAGCTGGCGCTTGGCGTTGACGATGTCTTTATCGATGTCGTAACCGAACACCCGCACGCTGCCGGCGGTTTTGTTCACCAGCGAGCTGATGATGCCGATGGTGGTGGACTTTCCGGCGCCGTTTGGCCCCAGCAGGGCATAAAAGTCCCCCGCTTCGACGCTCAGGTCGATGCCGCGCAGCGCCTTGACGCCACCGGCGTAAGTCTTGGTCAGCTGCGCTAATTCCAGTGCATAATTCATATGTAAAATAGTACCTTATAACGATGAGTATGCCGCCGCGCCCCTGTTTGCGAGGCTTGAAACACTAACAATAATCCTAGCATCGACGGCGTTTTCACTGCGTCGAATCCGTGCGGTAAATGAGGCTGCACCACTGTTCCGATTTCCAAATTGTGACGCTTACCCTATATTACCCCAACGCAATCTGTCCGTTACGGGTCAATCACCTTCATGAAAGAAATCGAAGAGCTTATCGCCAACAACCAGGCCTGGTCGGCCAATATCAGTCAGGAAGACCCGGAATTTTTTGAACGTTTAGCCCAGGCGCAAAAGCCCCGCTTCTTATGGATTGGTTGCTCTGACAGCCGCGTTCCCGCAGAACGCCTGACCGGCCTCGAGCCGGGTGAACTGTTCGTCCATCGCAACGTGGCGAACCTCGTGATCCACACCGATCTTAACTGCCTGTCGGTGGTGCAGTATGCGGTAGATGTGCTGGAAGTCGAACACATCATCATCTGCGGCCACCTGGGCTGCGGCGGCGTGCAGGCGGCGGTGGAAAACCCGGAGCTGGGATTGATCGACAACTGGCTGCTGCACATTCGCGATCTGTGGTACAAGCACAGCTCGCTGCTGGGCGAGCTGCCGCCGGAACAGCGTTTCGACATGCTGTGCGAGATCAACGTCATTGAACAGGTGTACAACCTGGGCCACTCCACCATCATGCAGTCCGCCTGGAAGCGCGGCCAGAAGGTGATGATCCACGGTTGGGTGTACGGCATTCAGGACGGCCGTCTGCGCGATATGGAAGTGCTGGCGACCAGCCGCGAGAGCCTGGAGATGGGCTACCGCAAAGCGATAGCCAAACTGAAGCAGGATAAAGGCGTATAACCCCGCCGCGGGCGCGGCTTGCCGCGCCCCACATCCAATTACTCGTCCAGCAGCACCACTTTGCCGACGTACGGCAGGTGACGGTAGCGCTGAGCGTAGTCGATGCCATACCCCACCACGAACTCATCCGGGATCGAGAAGCCGACATATTCGACCGGCACCTGTACTTCACGGCGCTCAGGTTTGTCCAGCAAGGTGCAAATCGCCAGCGACTTCGGCCCGCGCAGCGCCAAAATCTCGCGCACTTTGTTCAGCGTGTTGCCGGAATCGATGATGTCTTCCACGATCAGCACGTCTTTGCCGCGAATGTCTTCGTCCAGATCCTTGAGGATCTTCACGTCGCGGGTGGTGGACATGCCGCTGCCGTAGCTGGAGGCGGTCATAAAGTCGACTTCGTGCGGCACCTCGATCGCGCGGCAGAGATCGGCCATGAACATGAAGGAGCCGCGCAGCAGCCCGACCAGCACCATGTCGCTGCCGCTGTCGCGGTAATGTTCGGTGATCTGGCGGCCAAGTTCGGCGATACGGGTCTTAACTTCCTGCTCGGAAATCATTACGTCTACAGTGTGTTTCATAGTATTCAGGTCAGTTGCCGGAAGAAAGGCGCAGAGTTTAGCATAGGCCGTTACGACTTGCCTCTCTCCCGGACAGGGGAGTTTTCTTTATTAAGGGTATTCCTGACGAGCGTGCAGGACACTCACTATTTCAATATGCGCAGCCAGCACGCGGTAAACCACAATGTAATTAGGATGAACAACCATTTCACGAGTCCCGTTCACCCTGCCTGGCCGGAATAGATAAGGATGTTCCGCTAACGGGATAACCGACTCTTCAATGCGTTGTAACAAAGCCTCAGCGGCAAGTGGATTTCACTCAGCGATAAAAGCCAGCAGCGTATATAAACCCGTTTTTGCTTCGTCAGTCCATTTGACGGTTAACATAAGGGTCAGGCCGATTTTCTTTTGGCTTTCGCCTGCTCGATAATGTGACGAGCGCCGGCCATGACTTCGTCATGGGGGATACGGGAGGAGTCGCTATTGATGGAAGATTCCACGGTGCTTCTGAACCAACGATCGTAGCTATCAGCCTGCTCTTGAGTCTCAAACTCAGAAACGATGGGATCCAATTTTGTCGGCATGACGCACTCCTCAAAAGCTGATATTTTAATCAGTATAACGGCTTCCTTTCATTGAACCAAGCGGTGGCGACGCGAGCGCACCGCCACCTGAGCGATGAACCGCAATCAGTCGTCGACGGTAAAGCCCATCATCATGCCGGTATCTTCGTGTTCCAACAGGTGGCAGTGGGCCATATACGCATGTTCGCTGCTTGCCGGATGATCGAAGCGCACCAGCACTTCGCTGCGCCACCCTTCGACGCGCACCGTGTCCTTCCAGCCGCTGCGATGCGCCGCCGGCGGTTTGCCGTTTTCCGACAAGATACGGAACTGGGTGCCGTGAATGTGGAACGGATGCAACATCATGTCGCCCTCACCGGAAATGGTCCATTTCTCATACTGGCCTCGTTTGGCGGCGAACATCGGCTTGGTCATATCGAAGGCCTTGCCGTTGATCATGTTGCCGTGGCTGAAGTCGAACGGTTTGGCTTTGCTCTGCGCGCCGCCGTGATCCATCCCGGCCATCTTGCCATGATCCATGCCCTTCATGTTGCCGTGGTCCATGCCCTGCATGCCGCCCTTCTCCATGCCTTTCATGTCTCCAGCGCCCGTCGCGCCATGATTCATGCTCATGCCGGCCATCGCCTGGTGGCCATAGCGATCCATCAGCGCCTGCATGCCGAGCCTATCCAGCTGCGGATCCATCATCAGCTGCAGCCAACGCTCCTGGATGCCGGTGGTGGCAGGCAATGTCGGCAGCTTCACCAGGCTGTCCGGCATGGTTTTGATACCCTGCGCCAACGACGGCTGAATGCGCAGCACCGGCAGCGGTTGATCGAACGGCGCCAACGTCATGCCCATCTGCTTCACCGGCAGCGTCACGATATCAAACGCTTTCCCGTCGGAGGCATCGACCAGCACTTCAAAGCGTTCGCCCATCAGCATCGGCAGCTCGGTCAGCTTCACCGGCTCCGCCAGGAAACCGCCGTCGCTGGCGATAACATACAGCGGACGGTTGTCACTGGCCGCCAGATTCAACGAGCGGGCGTTGCAGCCGTTGAGAAAACGCAGACGCAACCAGCCGCGCGGCGCCAGATGTTGCGGATACTGCGCGCCATTGGTGAACATGCGATCGCCAAACCAGCCCACCGCCGCGCTCATCACGTCCAGGCGGTATTCGATCTGCGCGTCTTTATCCAGCCGCTTATCCTGCAGGATCACCGGAATATCATCCTGCCCCCAGGTTTTCGGCAGCGGCAGTTTGGCGCTTTCATCGTCTTCCAGCAGTACCAACCCCGCCAGCCCCATCATCACCTGGCTGCCGGTTTTACCGTGCGTGTGCGGGTGGAACCAGCAGGTGGCCGCCGGTTGATCGACGGTGAAATTCACCGTGCGCGTCGCGCCGGGGTGGATCAGCGCCTGCGGGCCGCCATCGACGTCGCCGGGAATTTCCAGCCCGTGCCAGTGGACGGTACTGGCCTCCGCCAGGCTGTTTTTGATATCGACCGTCACCGGCTGGCCACGCTGCAGCTTCACCGCCGGCCCGAGCAGCGCGCCGTTGAATCCCCAGGTTTTGGTGGCGGCGCCGGGCAACCAGCGGGTTTCCCCCGCCTGCAGCGCCAGCGCAATCTTTCCCTGCGCGCCCGGCGTCAACAGCGGCGGTACCGGCAGGGCCGGCCGATCGGCCGCCCAGGCAGCCCGGCTCCATAACGGCAATGCGCTTGCCGCGCCCAGCGCAGCGGTTAATTTAATAAAATCACGGCGTAACATCGCTGACTCCCTTTTCTCAGTGACATAACTCAATGCCGCCAGCCTAAACCTTCCCCCAGGCGGAAGGTCAAGCCTTTCCTGGCGGTATTTTAAGCTATGCCTCACAATCAGAGAGTGTGACTGACACACGCGACGCCGGCCCGGCAGCAATAAAATTTGGTGCCTTTACAGGCAAGTGTGGTAACGTCAACAGACGACAAACAGGCCTATTTCATGATGAAAAAAACAACGTTATCGATGCTGTTGCTGGCGATGCTGGGCTTCTCCAACGCCAGTCTGGCGCTGAATGAATCCGAGGCGGAAGATCTGGCCGATCTGACGGCGGTATTTATTTATTTGAAAAATGATTGCGGCTACAACGATTTGCCAAATGTGCAAATCAAACGCGCTATCGTCTATTTCGCACAACAAAACCGCTGGGATTTGAGCAACTACAACAGCTTTAACATGAAGGCGCTGGGCGAAGACAGCTATCGCGATCTCAGCGGCATCGCCATTCCAACGCCTAAGAAGTGCAAATCGCTGGCGCGCGACTCGTTGAGCCTGCTGGCCTACGCCAACTAATTCCGCCCCTCTCCCCCACCCGCCTTTCGCTCTCTCTGTCTGAAATTCAACCGTGCATCGCCAGACAGAGTTAGCTATGATGTTGCGCCGATTTTTCATGGCTGTTATTACGGAGTTTCCCGCACATGACCCAGAAAGAAATTTGGTACGAAACGCTGCATACGGGCTTCGGCCAGTACTTCTCGGTAGAGAAGGTGCTGTACCGCGAGAAGACCGATCATCAGGATCTGGTGATCTTCGAGAACCCGGTGCTGGGGCGCGTGATGGCGCTCGACGGCGTGGTGCAAACCACCGAGCGTGACGAGTTCATCTATCACGAAATGCTGACCCACGTGCCGCTGCTGGCGCATGGCCAGGCGAAGAAAGTGCTGATCATCGGCGGCGGCGACGGCGGCATGCTGCGCGAAGTCAGCCGGCACCCTGGCGTGGAGCAGATCACCATGGTCGAGATCGACGCCGGCGTCGTCGAGTTCTGCCGCCAATACCTGCCCAACCACAGCGCCGGCGCCTATGACGATCCGCGCTTCAAGTTGGTGATCGACGACGGCGTCAACTTCGTGAATCAAACCGACGAAACGTTCGATGTGATCATCTCCGACTGCACCGATCCGATCGGCCCCGGCGAAAGCCTGTTCACCTCGGCGTTTTATGAAGGCTGCGCCCGCTGCCTGAATGAGGGCGGCATTTTCGTTGCGCAGAACGGCGTCTGCTTCCTGCAACAGGACGAGGCGGTCAACAGCCACGCCAAACTGAGCCGCTACTTTAGCGACGTCAGCTTCTATCAGGCGGCGATCCCGACCTATTACGGCGGCATCATGACCTTTGCCTGGGCGAGCCAGAACCCGGCGCTGCGCCAGCGCGATCTGCCTACCCTGCAACAGCGCTTTAACCAAAGCGGCCTACACTGCCGTTATTACAACCCGGCAATTCACGTCGGCAGCTTTGCCCTGCCGCAATATTTGCTCAATGCCCTGAACGTAACACGTTAAGCGAGAAGATAAAGGAGGTGGCCCAAATTGCATAAGCTAAAACTGCACGGCTTCAACAACCTGACCAAGAGCCTGAGTTTTTGTATTTACGATATTTGTTACGCCAAAACCGCGGACGATCGCGATGGCTATATCGCCTACATAGACGAACAATATAACGCCAACCGGCTGACCGAGATCCTGAGCGAAACCTGCTCGATCATCGGCGCCAATATTCTGAACATCGCGCGTCAGGACTACGAGCCGCAGGGTGCCAGCGTCACCATCCTGGTCAGCGAAGAGCCGATCGATCCGAAAGACGTCGATACGTCGGAACACCCAGGCCCGCTGCCGAATACGGTCGTCGCGCACCTGGACAAAAGCCATATCTGCGTACACACCTACCCGGAAAGCCATCCGGAAGGCGGGCTATGCACCTTTCGCGCCGATATCGAGGTCTCGACCTGCGGCGTCATTTCGCCCCTCAAGGCGCTGAACTATTTAATTCACCAGCTGGAATCCGACATCGTCACCATGGACTATCGCGTGCGCGGTTTTACCCGCGACGTGAACGGCGTGAAACATTACATCGATCATGAGATCAATTCGATCCAGAACTTTATGTCGGAAGACATCAAGGCGCTGTACCACATGATGGACGTGAACGTTTACCAGGAAAATATCTTCCATACCAAGATGTTGCTGAAGGATTTCGATCTGAAGCACTACCTGTTTAACGCGGAGCCGGAGGCGTTGAGCGCCGCCGAGCGCAAGCAGATCACCGATCTGTTATGGAAAGAGATGCAGGAAATCTATTACGGCCGCAATATTCCGCATCTGTGATGGAAAGGGCGCGGCACGCCGCGCCCTGATGCTTAGTACTTCAGCATGAAAGAACGATAGGCCTTCAACACCCGCAGGAAGTCCTCAACGCCGCAGAATGAGAGGCTTTCTTCGTCGTAGTAGTTCATCCCCTCTTCCATTTCATCGCCCTCGAACTCCAGCTGATTGGCGCGGATCATCACTTCTTCACCGTCCATCAGCAGCGTATATTCATGGCCTTCCAACTGCCATTGACGCTCGCTGCCTTTGACCTCGGCCGCACCGGCTTCAATCCGGTCCAGCAGGTTGAAATCGCCTTTGACTTCTTCATTGATCCAGTGGCCAATCGCTTCATGCCCCATCGAAAATCTGACGATCACCTGACCGGTGACGTCACGCAGAAATTCGTAATCCATAGCATGCCCTCCTGAGCCCTTTTTCTTAGTGTAAACATAAATGGCTGACTAACTCAGTGAGCGCTCGCAAAGTTGGCAACTGAGCAAAATAAAACGGGAGGCCAAGGCCTCCCGTTAAACAGTTGCGCAATATAGCGGCTTACACGGCGGTTTGGAAGATCACGCCGTCGGCTTTTTCGGTGTACTGACCCAGCTGGTCAAAGTTCAGGTAGCGGTAGGTATCCGCCGCCGTCTTGTCGACCTGCGCCATATAGGTCTGGTACTCGTCCGGCGTCGGCAGGCGGCCCAGCAGGGACGCTACCGCGGCCAGTTCGGCAGACGCCAGATAGACGTTGGCGCCGGTGCCCAGACGGTTCGGGAAGTTACGGGTTGAGGTGGAAACCACCGTCGCGCCGTCCGCCACGCGCGCCTGGTTGCCCATGCACAGCGAGCAGCCCGGGATCTCGATACGCGCGCCGCTCTTGCCGAAGACGCTGTAGTAGCCTTCTTCGGTCAGCTGAGCCGCATCCATCTTGGTTGGCGGCGCCACCCACAGACGGGTCGGCAGCTGGCCCTTGTGCTGATCCAGCAGCTTGCCGGCCGCGCGGAAGTGGCCGATGTTGGTCATGCAAGAACCGATGAATACCTCATCGATTTTGCTGTTGGCCACGTCGGACAGCAGGCGCGCGTCGTCAGGATCGTTCGGCGCGCACAGGATCGGCTCTTTGATCTCGTTCAGATCGATGTCGATCACCGCCGCGTATTCCGCATCCGCATCGCCTTCCAGCAGTTGCGGATCCGCCAGCCATTTTTCCATGCCCTGAATACGGCGCTCCAGCGTACGGCGATCGCCGTAGCCTTCGGAGATCATCCACTTCAGCAGCACGATGTTGGAGTTCAGGTACTCTTCAATCGGCGCCTTGTCCAGCTTGATGGTACAACCGGCGGCGGAACGTTCGGCGGACGCATCGGTCAGCTCAAACGCCTGCTCGACCTTCAGATCCGGCAGGCCTTCGATCTCCAGAATGCGGCCGGAGAAGATGTTTTTCTTGCCCTTCTTCTCGACGGTCAGCAGACCCTGCTGGATCGCGTAGTAAGGGATGGCGTGCACCAGATCGCGCAGGGTGATGCCCGGCTGCATTTTGCCTTTGAAGCGCACCAGCACCGACTCAGGCATATCCAGCGGCATCACGCCGGTCGCGGCGGCAAACGCCACCAGGCCGGAACCGGCCGGGAAGGAGATGCCGATCGGGAAGCGGGTGTGGGAATCGCCGCCGGTGCCGACGGTGTCAGGCAGCAGCATGCGGTTCAGCCAGGAGTGGATCACGCCGTCGCCCGGGCGCAGCGAGACGCCGCCGCGGTTCATGATGAAGTCAGGCAGCGTGTGGTGCGTGGTCACGTCGACCGGTTTCGGGTACGCGGCGGTGTGGCAGAACGACTGCATGACCAGATCGGCGGAGAAGCCGAGGCAGGCCAGGTCTTTCAGCTCATCGCGGGTCATCGGGCCGGTGGTGTCCTGAGAGCCGACGGAGGTCATCTTCGGTTCGCAGTATTCGCCTGGGCGAATGCCGGCGACGCCGCAGGCGCGGCCGACCATTTTCTGCGCCAGCGAGAAGCCTTTGCTGCTGGCGGCTACCGGTTTGGCGATGCGGAACACGTCGCTGTGCGGCAGACCCAGCGCTTCGCGCGCCTTGGTGGTCAGGCCGCGGCCGATGATCAGCGGGATACGGCCGCCGGCGCGCACTTCATCCAACAGCACGTCGGTTTTCAGCTCGAAGTTGGCGATCAGCGCGCCGGTTTCGTGGTTGCGCACTTCACCTTTGTACGGGTAAACGTCGATCACGTCGCCCATGTTCAGCTCGGACACGTCCACTTCGATCGGCAAGGCGCCGGCATCTTCCATGGTATTGAAGAAGATAGGCGCAATCTTGCCGCCCAGCACCACGCCGCCGCCACGTTTGTTCGGCACGTGCGGGATGTCGTCGCCCATGAACCACAGCACCGAGTTGGTGGCGGATTTACGGGAGGAACCGGTGCCGACCACGTCGCCGACGTAGGCCAGCGGGAAGCCTTTCTTGTTCAGCAGCTCGATCTGTTTGATCGGGCCGACGCTGCCAGGCTGATCCGGCACGATGCCTTCACGTTCGTTTTTCAGCATCGCCAGCGCGTGCAGCGGGATGTCCGGGCGCGACCAGGCGTCCGGCGCCGGAGAAAGGTCGTCGGTGTTGGTTTCGCCGGTCACTTTGAACACGGTGACGGTGATCTTTTCCGCCAGCTCCGGGCGCGACAGGTACCATTCGGCGTCAGCCCAGGACTGCATGATCTGCTTGGCGTGCGGGTTGCCGGCCTTGGCCTTCTCTTCCACGTCGTAGAAGTTGTCGAACATCAGCAGCGTGTGGGACAGCGCTTTGGCGGCGATCGGCGCCAGCTTCTCGTTGTCCAGCGCTTCGATCAGCGGATGAATGTTATAGCCGCCCTGCATGGTGCCTAACAATTCAATGGCTTTCTCGGGGGTAACCAGGGGGGATGTCGCTTCACCTTTGGCGATGGCCGCCAGGAAACCTGCTTTGACGTAGGCGGCTTCGTCGACGCCCGGTGGAACACGGTTAATCAGCAGGTCTAACAGGAATTCTTCTTCGCCTTTTGGCGGATTCTTCAGTAGTTCGACCAGCGCGGCCATTTGGGTGGCGTCTAGCGGCTTAGGGGCGATGCCCTCAGCAGCACGCTCGGCTACGTGCTTACGGTATTCTTCTAGCACGACGTTCTCCTCGCTCTCATTGTCATTTATTGTGCCTGGCGTATATGCAAACCGGGTTTATACCCTTTGGGTTTCACTCTGTGGCTAGGCGATCGGCCCGTAAAGGCCCCGAAACGGTGACTGGGGCAAACAAGCGCGGTCAAACAGCGTTACAGCATGAAAGACTGATGGGTAGAGCGCACGGCGATATTGATGCCATCTATCCTGACGGGGCACTGCTGTCGATGTCCTGGACTGTAAGGTACAGTGCCCGGTTCCGCTCAGCCAGCATATCAGGATTTGAAACGGTTGTTAATTCGTTCACATAAAAGCAACATTAAATCTTTGCTGAATCGTTGAGCGCAGCGTAATCGGCTGCCGGACAAACAGGGCATTATATCCACATAATTAAAATGGATATAAGCATGAGGATCGGAATTTGGCGCAGCGGCCACAAAAAACCGTTTTGTGCATCTGGGCAAAAAAAAACGGCCCCTTCTCAGGAGCCGCTTGTTAACCGGTCAAGCCAGCAGAATTACTTCTTCTTGGCTTTCGGGTTAGGCAGGTCGGTGATGCTGCCTTCGTAGATTTCCGCCGCCAGGCCCACGGATTCGTGCAGGGTCGGGTGAGCGTGGATGGTCAGCGCGATGTCTTCCGCGTCGCAGCCCATCTCGATGGCCAGACCGATTTCACCCAGCAGTTCGCCGCCGTTGGTGCCGACAATCGCGCCACCGATGATGCGGTGAGTTTCTTTGTCGAAGATCAGTTTGGTCATGCCGTCTGCACAGTCGGAAGCGATCGCACGGCCGGAAGCCGCCCACGGGAAGGTGGAGGTTTCGTAGCTGATGCCTTTCTCTTTCGCTTCTTTCTCGGTCAGACCCACCCACGCCACTTCCGGCTCGGTGTAAGCGATGGATGGGATCACTTTCGGATCGAAGTAGTGCTTCATGCCGGCGATAACTTCTGCGGCAACGTGGCCTTCGTGCACGCCTTTGTGCGCCAGCATCGGCTGCCCGACGATGTCGCCGATGGCGAAGATGTGCGGCACGTTGGTGCGCAGCTGTTTGTCGACGTTGATGAAGCCACGCTCGTCAACTTCCACACCGGCTTTGCCGGCATCCAGCAGTTTGCCGTTCGGCACGCGGCCGATCGCCACCAGCACCGCGTCGTAACGCTGT
Source organism: Serratia sp. JKS296 (assembly GCF_900215445.1). Classification (NCBI taxonomy): domain Bacteria; kingdom Pseudomonadati; phylum Pseudomonadota; class Gammaproteobacteria; order Enterobacterales; family Yersiniaceae; genus Serratia; species Serratia sp. JKS296. Next base: position 741,629 of record NZ_OCMX01000001.1, on the reverse strand, counting down.
GGTTCTGCCGGCGCTTTTTTACCTTCCATCGTGACGTAGATGCCGTCTTCTTTGGCTTCTACCGCGGTCACTTTGGTTTCCAGCATCAGGTTGAACTGCTTGCTGATACGTTTGGTGAAGACTTTCACCACGTCTTTATCTGCCGCCGGGATAACCTGATCGAACATTTCAACGACGTCGATCTGTGAACCCAGCGCATGGTATACGGTGCCCATTTCCAGGCCGATGATGCCGCCGCCCATAACCAGCAGACGCTCTGGGACGGTTTTCAGCTCCAGCGCATCGGTGGAATCCCACACGCGTGGATCTTCATGAGGAATGAATGGCAGTTGGATCGGACGAGAGCCTGCAGCGATGATGGCGTTGTCGAAGTTGATGGTGGTTGGGCCGTTTTCGCCTTCCACAACCAGGGTGTTAGCGCCGGTGAACTTGCCCAGGCCGTTGACCACTTTCACTTTACGGCCTTTCGCCATGCCAGCCAGACCGCCGGTCAGCTGAGTGATGACTTTTTCTTTCCAGACGCGCACTTTGTCGATGTCGGTTTTCGGCTCACCGAAAACGATGCCGTGTTCGGCCAGCGCTTTGGCTTCTTCGATCACTTTGGCAACGTGCAGCAGTGCTTTGGAAGGGATACATCCCACGTTCAGGCAAACCCCGCCCAGAGTGGAATAACGTTCAACCAGAACGGTTTCAAGACCTAAGTCAGCGCAACGAAAGGCTGCAGAGTAACCTGCCGGGCCCGCCCCAAGTACCACGACCTGAGTTTTAATTTCAGTACTCATCATGACCTCTTAATTGATTGTCCGGCGGGTCAGACGTCATTTTTATTGCTAATCGATCTCATAACGCCCTTCATCCACCGGGACGCTTACACCGCGAGCAGTTTACAGAATTGTTAATAATCTGCAAAGCGTGTTCGAGTGACCCGTGTCTCAACAATTTTGTCGAGTTATGCAAAATCCGACAAAACTGCTACAGAATCGTCAGGGGCGCAGCATGCTGCGCCCCTTTTGCATTACATCACCAGACGGCGAATGTCGGACAACATGTTGTTGATGATGGTGATGAAGCGCGCACCATCGGCACCGTCGATAACGCGGTGGTCGAAGGACAGCGACATCGGCATCATCAGGCGCGGCATGAACTCTTTACCGTTCCAGACCGGCTCCATCGCAGACTTGGAGACGCCCAGGATAGCCACTTCCGGCGCGTTGACGATCGGCGCGAAGTGAGTCGTCCCGATGCCGCCCAGGCTGGAGATGGTGAAGCAGCCGCCCTGCATCTCGCCCGCGGTCAGCTTGCCGTCGCGCGCTTTCTTGGAGATGGTCATCAGCTCGCGAGACAACTCGGTGATGCTCTTCTTGTTCACGTCCTTGAACACCGGAACCACCAGGCCGTTCGGGGTATCTACCGCCACGCCGATGTTGATGTATTTCTTCAGCGTCAGCTTCTGGCCATCTTCGGACAGCGAGCTGTTGAAGCGCGGCATCTGCTCCAGAGCGGCAGCAACGGCTTTCATGATGAACACGACAGGCGTGAACTTCACGTCCAGCTTGCGCTTGGCCGCTTCTTCGTTCTGCTGCTTGCGGAACGCTTCCAGATCGGTGATGTCGGTTTTGTCGAAGTGAGTCACGTGCGGGATCATCACCCAGTTGCGGCTCAGGTTCGCGCCAGAGATCTTCTGGATGCGGCCCATCTCGACTTCTTCGATCTCGCCGAACTTGCTGAAGTCCACTTTCGGCCATGGCAGCATGCCCGGCAGACCGCCGCCGGCAGCAGCCGGAGCCGCTTCAGCGCGTTTCACCGCGTCTTTCACGTAAGCCTGAACGTCTTCGCGCAGGATGCGGCCTTTACGACCGGTGCCTTTCACTTTCGCCAGGTTAACGCCGAATTCACGCGCCAGACGACGAATGACCGGAGTCGCGTGCACGTAGGCCGCGTTCTCGGCGAACTCGCCTTTGTCTTCAGCTTTCGCAGCCGGCGCGGCGGCTTTAGCGGCGGCCGGCGCCGGCGCAGCGTCCGCTTTAGCGGCTGGGGCGGCGGCAGCGGCAGGCGCAGCGCCTTCCACTTCGAACACCATGATCAGGGAGCCGGTTTTCACTTTATCGCCGGTCGCGATCTTGATCTCTTTCACGGTGCCCGCGAACGGCGCTGGCACTTCCATGGAGGCCTTGTCGCCTTCCACGGTGATCAGAGACTGCTCGGCGGCAACCTTGTCGCCCACCTTGACCATCACCTCGGTCACTTCGACTTCATCACCGCCGATGTCCGGCACGGCGACGTCTTTGGCCGCAGAGGCCGCAGGCGCTGCAGCGGCAGCCGGTGCTTCAGCCGCAGCCGGGGCCGCAGCGGAAGCGGCGCCAGCCACTTCGAACACCATGATCAGGGAACCGGTTTTCACTTTGTCGCCGGTCGCGATCTTGATCTCTTTCACGGTGCCCGCGAACGGCGCAGGGACTTCCATGGAAGCCTTGTCGCCTTCCACAGTGATCAGGGACTGCTCGGCTTCCACCTTGTCGCCCACTTTCACCAGGATCTCGGTCACTTCGACTTCGTCGGCGCCGATGTCCGGCACGGCAACGTCTTTGGCAGCAGCAGCAGCCGGGGCAGCTGCTGCTGCCGCCGGTTTTTCTTCTGCTTTCGCCGCCGGTGCAGCTTCCGCCGCGCCTGCCGCTTCGAAGATCATGATCAGTTTGCCGGTTTCGGTTTTATCGCCGACCGCCACTTTGATCTCTTTCACCACGCCCGCCTGCGGGGAGGGCACTTCCATGGAAGCCTTGTCGCCTTCCACGGTGATCAGCGATTGTTCCGCTTCAACTTTATCGCCGACCTTCACCAGAATCTCGGTGATTTCGACTTCATCTGCACCGATGTCCGGTACGTTGATTTCGATAGACATTATTCAGTACCTCTTAGGCCAGACGCGGGTTAACTTTTTCCGGGTTGATGTCGAATTTCTTGATTGCATCAGCAACCACAGAAGCTTCGATCTCACCGCGTTTAGCCAGTTCACCCAGAGCAGCAACCACCACGTAAGATGCATCGACTTCGAAGTGGTGGCGCAGGTTTTCGCGGCTGTCCGAACGACCAAAGCCGTCGGTGCCCAGTACGCGATAATCGCTGGCCGGCACATAAGTACGAACCTGTTCGGCGAACAGTTTCATGTAGTCGGTAGACGCTACCGCAGGCGCGTCGCTCATCACCTGAGCGATGTAAGGCACGCGTGGCGTTTCGGTTGGGTGCAGCATGTTCCAGCGCTCGCAATCCTGGCCGTCGCGCGCCAGTTCGGTGAACGAGGTCACGCTGTAGGTGTCGGAACCCACGCCGTAGTCCTTCGCCAGGATCTGCGCAGCTTCGCGCACGTGGCGCAGGATGGCGCCGGAGCCCAATAGCTGCACCTTGCCTTTGCTGCCTTCCAGCGTTTCCAGCTTGTAGATACCCTTGCGGATACCTTCTTCCGCACCCTGCGGCATCGCAGGCATGTGGTAGTTTTCGTTCAGCGTGGTCAGGTAGTAGTACACGTTTTCCGGGTTGTCGCCATACATGCGCACCAGACCGTCGTGCATGATCACCGCCACTTCGTACGCGTAAGCCGGATCGTAAGAGATGCAGTTAGGAATGGTCAGAGACTGAATGTGGCTGTGGCCATCTTCGTGCTGCAGACCTTCGCCGTTCAGGGTAGTACGGCCCGAGGTCCCGCCGATCAGGAAGCCGCGCGCCTGTTGGTCGCCCGCTGCCCAGCACAGGTCGCCGATGCGTTGGAAACCGAACATCGAGTAGTAGATGTAGAACGGAATCATCGGCAGATCGTTGGTGCTGTAGGAGGTCGCTGCGGCCAGCCAGGAAGAGGCTGCGCCCAGTTCGTTGATGCCTTCCTGCAGGATTTGGCCTTTCTCGTCTTCTTTGTAGTAAGCAACCTGCTCACGGTCCTGCGGGGTGTACTGCTGGCCGTTCGGGCTGTAGATACCGATCTGACGGAACAGACCTTCCATACCGAAGGTACGCGCTTCGTCGGCGATGATTGGCACCAGGCGATCTTTGATCGACTTGTTCTTCAGCATCACGTTCAGGGCACGCACGAAGGCGATAGTGGTGGAGATCTCTTTGTTCTGCTCTTCCAGCAGCGAACTGAAATCTTCCAGCGCCGGCATTTCCAGCTTCTGGGTGAACTCCGGCAGACGGGTAGGCACGTAGCCTTTCAGCGCCTGGCGACGTTCGTGCAGGTATTTGTACTCTTCGGAATCTTTCTCGAAGGTGATGTACGGCAGTTTTTCGATGTCAGCATCGGCAACCGGCACATTGAAACGATCGCGGAAGTGGTGAACCCCTTCCATGTTCATTTTCTTCACCTGGTGAGCGATGTTTTTACCTTCCGCGGTTTCACCCATGCCGTAACCTTTGATGGTGTGGGCCAGGATAACGGTCGGTTTGCCTTTGGTGTCCTGCGCTTTTTTCAGTGCAGCGAAGATTTTCTTCGGATCGTGACCACCACGGTTCAGCGCCCAGATTTCGTCGTCGGTCATGTCTTTGACCAGCGCCGCGGTTTCCGGGTAACGGCCGAAGAAGTGCTCGCGCACGTAAGCGCCGTCTTTGGATTTGAAGGTCTGGTAGTCGCCGTCCAGGGTCTCGTTCATCAGCTGAACCAGTTTACCGCTGGTGTCTTTGCGCAGCAGCTCGTCCCAACGGCCGCCCCAGATCACTTTCAGCACCTGCCAGCCTGCGCCGGAGAAGATGCCTTCCAGTTCGTTGATGATCTTGCCGTTACCGGTGACCGGGCCGTCCAGGCGCTGCAGGTTGCAGTTGATGACGAACACCAGGTTGTCCAGCTTCTCGCGAGTCGCGATGGTGATGGCGCCTTTGGATTCCGGCTCATCCATCTCACCGTCGCCCAAGAAGGCGTAAACGGTCTGCTCAGAGGTGTCTTTCAGGCCGCGGTGTTCCAGGTATTTCAGGAACTTCGCCTGATAGATGGCGCTGATTGGGCCCAGGCCCATGGATACGGTCGGGAACTGCCAGAATTCCGGCATCAGCTTAGGATGCGGGTAAGAGGACAGACCGTTGCCGTGCACTTCCTGACGGAAGTTGTTCATCTGTTCTTCGGTCAGGCGGCCTTCAAGGAAGGCGCGCGCGTAAACGCCCGGAGAGATGTGGCCCTGGAAGTACACCAGGTCGCCGCCGTCTTTCTCGTTGCGTGCGCGGAAGAAGTGGTTAAAGCAGACTTCATAGAAGGTCGCGGAAGACTGGAAGGAAGCCATGTGGCCGCCCAGCTCCAGGTCTTTTTTGGATGCGCGCAGAACGGTCATGATCGCGTTCCAACGGATCGCAGAGCGAATGCGGCGTTCCAGATCCAGGTTGCCTGGGTAGGCCGGTTCGTCTTCTACCGCGATGGTGTTGACGTAGTTGTGCGCTGCAGCACCTGCCGCAACGTTAACGCCGCCTTTGCGGGCTTCTCCCAATACCTGATCAATCAGAAACTGAGCTCGCTCAACACCCTCTTCACGGATGACCGATTCGATCGCCTGCAGCCAGTCGCGGGTTTCGATCGGATCCACGTCATTGTTTAAACGTTCTGACATGGTGGTATTCCTTATCTGTCTAATGGTTTGTTTGGAGCCTGTCTTCCTGTGTTCTGTGCAAAAACACACGAAGACAGGCCCATCAGTTTAGTTGCCGCTTAAGTACTTAACTAAGTACCTCGAACTTAACCCCCGCAGGCTGGTGTACCCTGAAGAGGACAGCTCTTAATCCTTGCGTTGCTGGAGACGCCGTAGCGATCTCTCGCGCCGAGTATGCTCCCGGCTGAGATCCAGCAAGATTTCCTCGATAAACGCCAAGTGGCGATGCGAGGCTTCACGGGCCTTTTCCGGCTCGCGTGCCACAATCGCCTCAAAAATTCCGGCGCGGTGGCTGCTCACTTTTGCCAACATCTCACGGCGCGAGTAGAGCAATTCAAAGTTCTGACGCACGTTCTGTTCCAGCATCGGCCCCATGCAGCGTAGCAGGTGAAGTAACACAACGTTGTGAGCGGCTTCGGTCACGGCGATTTGATACTGCATGACCGCATCGGCTTCGGCGTCGAGATCGCCGCTGTCTTGAGCCTGTTGAATCACGATGTGGCAATCGCGGATGCGCGCCAGATCTTCATCGGTGCCGCGCAGCGCCGCGTAATAGGCGGCAATGCCTTCCAGCGCGTGACGGGTTTCCAGCAGATCGAACTGTGATTCGGGATGGTCGGCCAGCAGCTCGGCCAGCGGATCGCTGAAGCTCTGCCACAGATTAGTTTGCACGAAGGTGCCGCCGCCCTGACGGCGCAGGAGCAGCCCTTTCGCTTCAAGGCGCTGAATGGCCTCTCTCAGAGAAGGACGGGAGACATCAAATTGTTTCGCCAGCTCGCGCTCCGGAGGCAGTTTTTCGCCTGGGCGCAGTGTCCCCTCGAGGATCAGGTATTCGAGCTGTTGCTCGATAACATCTGACAACTTGGGTTGGCGGATTTTGCTGTAGGCCATGAGTGAATTCTTCTCTGCGAATGGCGCGGAGTCAATTGGTAATACCAATTTCAAAAACGTGACGGTAAAGTAACAAAGTATTCACCTCCTGTCCATACGGGCCTTGATCGAAATCAGGTTACCCGCACATTTTAACACCCCGCTGAAAACCCCGCTGCAAACCGGTAACGCCGTGATGGTATTACCATTTACGCGGCGGGTTGGGGATTTAACTTTTACCAAACCTTACGCAAGGCAGAGTGCAAACTTTTTGCCCGAGTTTTATTGCATGGTTATGACGCTTTAATGAATGGCTATTTGGCGAGCAGCGCAACGGTGGTTCGTTCATTATTTGAACGCCCCCCCACCGTTCAGATCTACGTTATTTTTGCGCATTATGTGATTTGTTGCTTATTTCATGCACTGAATCCCCCCCGCCGTCACACAACCCGCATTTTGTTTCCTAAACTGCTGCAATCTTAATCACTCACACGACAAAGCAGGTGCAAACCGACGCACATAACATTATTCTCTGCCAAACGGTAGCGGCGCCGTGGAATTAATAGCTATAACGCCGTAAATAAAACAAAACACACATCGTAACCACTGCTTTACAAGCAGGTGGGCATTCACAACGACAGAGGGTTAGATTGATGGATGGTCAACAGCATGGTGACCAGCTGAAACGCGGCCTGAAAAACCGCCATATTCAGCTCATCGCCTTAGGTGGCGCAATCGGCACCGGGTTATTTCTCGGTATCGCTCAAACAATAAAAATGGCCGGCCCGTCAGTGCTTCTCGGCTACGCCATCGGCGGCTTCATCGCGTTTCTGATCATGCGCCAGCTGGGGGAAATGGTGGTGGAAGAGCCGGTCGCCGGCTCCTTCAGCCACTTCGCCTACAAATACTGGGGCAACTTCGCCGGCTTCGCCTCCGGCTGGAACTACTGGGTGCTGTATGTCCTGGTGGCGATGGCGGAGTTGACCGCGGTCGGCATCTACGTGCAGTACTGGTGGCCGGAGATCCCCACCTGGGTTTCCGCCGCGGTGTTCTTCCTGGCGATCAACGCCATCAACCTGGCCAACGTCAAAGTTTACGGCGAGATGGAGTTCTGGTTCGCCATCATCAAAGTGGTGGCGATTATCGGCATGATCGTGTTCGGCGCCTACCTGCTGTTCAGCGGCATGGGCGGCCCGGAAGCCACCGTCACCAACCTGTGGGCGCAGGGCGGGTTCTTCCCGAACGGCGTCATGGGCCTGGTGATGGCGATGGCGGTGATCATGTTCTCCTTCGGCGGCCTCGAGCTGGTCGGCATCACCGCAGCCGAAGCCGACAACCCGCAAAAAAGCATTCCGAAAGCGACCAATCAGGTGATCTACCGCATCCTGATCTTCTATATCGGTTCGCTGGCCATTCTGCTGTCGCTGTACCCGTGGGGCAAAGTGGTCGAAGGCGGCAGCCCGTTCGTGCTGATCTTCCACGCGCTGAACAGCAACCTGGTGGCGACCGTGCTGAACATCGTAGTGCTCACCGCCGCGCTGTCGGTCTACAACAGCTGCGTCTACTGCAACAGCCGCATGCTGTACGGCCTGGCGCAGCAGGGCAACGGCCCGAAAAGCCTGCTTAAGGTCGACGGCCGCGGCGTGCCGGTGGTGGCCATCGGCATTTCCGCCCTCGCCACCGCGCTGTGCGTGCTGATTAACTACCTGATCCCGGGCCGCGCCTTCGAACTGCTGATGGCGTTGGTGGTATCGGCGCTGGTGATCAACTGGGCGATGATCAGCCTGGCGCACCTGAAATTCCGCGCCGCCAAAAACCGCGAAGGCGTGGTGCCGAAGTTCAAAGCGTTCTGGTATCCGTTCAGCAACTACCTGTGCCTGCTGTTCATGGCCGGCATCCTGGTGATCATGTACCTGACGCCGGGCATTCAAATCTCGGTGCTGCTGATCCCGGTGTGGGTAGCGATCCTGGCCGTCGGTTACGCCATCAAACAGCGCAGCCAGCGCGTCGACGGCGTCACCAGCCGTTGAACCCCGTGACCGCGCAATAAAATGGCCCGCAGATGCGGGCCATTTTTTTCGCCTGAACGCCGCTTACTTGCGCAGCGCTTTCACCTGCTCGGCGGTGACGTCCGCCGGCAAACCGCCCCAGGTCACCCGCAGGTAATTCACCAGTTCCGCCACTTCAGCATCGCTCAGACGCTCGCCGAAGCCCGGCATGCTCTGCATGCTTTCACCGTTCGGGAACTGCTGGGCCGGCAGGCCATCCAGCACCGACACGATCAGGTTCTTGCCGTCCGCCTGGCGCAGCGTGGCGTTATCGCGCATCGCCGGTGCGACGTGCGGTTTGCCCTCGCCTTCGCGCGCATGGCAACCGGCGCACTGATCCAGATAGGTCATGCGCCCGGCATCGCTGCCCTGGCCCATTTTCACCGGCACCGTCGCCGGCGGCTGCTCACCCATCAGATACAGCGCCAGCGCCTGATGATCTTCCGGCGTCAAATGACGGGTGCTGAGATCCACCACCATGTGCATCTCGCTGAAGGCGGAACCCTGCGGTGCGAGGCCGGTGCTGAGGAAGCGGCTGACGTCCTGCGGCGTCCAGCCGCGCTGCGCCAGACCGTGCGGCGTAATGTCCGGCGCCATGAAGCGGCCGAGATCGCCGCCCTGCATCGGTTTGCCGAGATCCATCTGCCCCAGCGCGCCGCGCGGCGTGTGGCATTCGCCACAGTGGCCCAGCACGTCGGCCAGATAGCGGCCGCGCTGCCATTGCGGCGAGCTGCCCTGCGAGCTGGCCGGCAACGGATCCTGACTGCGGAACAACAGATTCCAGCCGATCAGCGCCATGCGCTGGTTAAACGGGAATGGCATGTCGTTGGCCGGAATGGCCACGTCCACCGCCGGGCGCGTCATCAGGTAAGCGTAGATGTCGTCGGCGTCCTGACGCGACATGCCCTTATACGAAGTGTAAGGCATCGCCGGGTACAGGTGCCGCCCGCCCGGCGCCACGCCCTGCGTCAACGCCAGGAAGAAGTCGTCCTTGCTCCAGCGCCCGATGCCGTGGTCGGCCGATGGCGTCAGGTTACTGCCGTAAATCGTGCCGAACGGCGTGTCCAGCGGATAGCCGCCGGCCAACGGTGCCCCACCGCTGGCGGTATGGCAGGCGGCGCAGTCGGCGGCCTGCGCCAGATAGCGGCCGCGGGCGATCTGTTCGGCGCTGGCGGTTATCTGCTGCACCGGGCCGTCGTAACGGCGGTTTTCCCGCCACCACAGCAGCGCAATCACCACGATCGCCACCAGCACAATCAACACTGCGAGACGTTTTTTCATTGCGCCGTCTCCTTCAGCAGGCCCGGCGTTTTCAGCACCACGTCGCGCACCGCTTCGTAGTAGCGCACGTAGCCGGTGCAGCGGCAGATGTGGCTATCCAGCGCCTGCTCGATGGCATTCTCCAGCTGATCGCGGGCGATCGGCTCACGCTTGAGCTTTTCCACGAAAATGGTGGCGGCGTTGACGAAGCCCGGCGTGCAGTAGCCGCACTGGAAGCTGTAGTGTTCCAGAAACGCCTGCTGGATCGGCGACAGCTCGACCACCTCGCCCTGTTCGTCCACCCTGGCGTGGCCTTCGACAGTGCGCACTTTCTTGCCGTTGAAGAAATGCGCGCCGGTGATGCAGGTGCGCACCTCTTCGCTGGTGCCGCTCGGGTGATCGACGATTGCCACGCAGGCGTGGCAAATGCCCTGCCCGCAGCCGAGGCGCGAACCGGTCAAATCGAGATACTCGTGCAGGAAATCGATCATCATCAGGCCTTCCGGCACCTCGATCGGGCCGTACTGCTTTTCGTTGATGGTCAGGGAAATCGGCTGGGTTTTAATGCTCATTGTAATACCTCACGAATATTTTCTGCACGAACGGGCAAATCACGGAAACGGTGGCCGGTGGCGTCGGCGATGGCGTTGACCAGCGCGGCCACGATCGGGATCATCACCACCTCCGCCATGCCTTTCGGCGGATCGGTTTCCGACAGCGCCGGCAGGATGTCGCCGCTCTGTTTCCACACCGCCACATCACTGGCGCGCGGCAGGTGGTAACGGTTGAAGTTCCAGGTGCCGTTGCCCGGGCCGTCTTCGTACAGCGGTAAATATTCGTGCAGCGCATGGCCGATGCCCATCGCCAGCCCGCCCTGCAGCTGGCCGGAAACCAGTTCCGGCACGATCAGGTTGCCGCACTCCATGATCGAGTGGTGATTCAACAACTCCACCTGGCCGGTGGCGATATCCACCGCCACTTCCGCCAACGTGCCGACGGCGCTGTAGTAGGTCACCGCCGCATTGTTGCGCTGGGTCGGCGGGTAGTAGACCTGCCCGCGCGCCAGCGGTTTGAATTCGCCGCCGGCGTTGCGCAGCGCCATGCCGTCGACCGGCAGGCGTTCGCTTTTGCCGTTCAACGTGAAATCGGCCTCCGCCCACTGCCAGCGGTTGAACACGTGCACCGCGGCACCGGTGACGCTGCCCATCTGATAAGCCGTCTTGGCCAGCAGCTCGAGGCTCAGCACCGACATGCCCGCCGCCGTCAGGCCGCCTTCGACCCAACGCGCATCTTCGCGCCGCACCACCAGCGGCGCCGCCTGGCCGCCGCCGATACCGGCCTGCCACAGCGCCATCGCCGCCGGCCACAGGCCGTGATCGAAGATCAGGCGCGCCGCTTCGCGAGTGCTGTGCGAGAAGTAATAGGCCGAGTTGCTGGCGCTGGACGGCGAACAGTAGCTCGGCGTCCAGTTGGGGTTGGTTTGCAGCTTGTCCTGCTCTTCCTGCGACATCAGGTAAGGATCGCCGCTGGTGACCATCGGCAATACCGACCAGTCGGTGACCGAGAAGTGCGCTTCGTCGGCCGGTTTGCCCAGCCACTGCGCGCACAGCACCGACTGCGAGGTCGACATGCCGGTGCCCATCTCTGCGCCGCTGTGATGCAGGGTGATGCGGCCATCTTCGCTCAGCTCCACCCGGGCGAACGAAGTTTCCGCCCCGGTGCCGAAGTCTTTCTGCACGCAGCCGAAGCCGACGCCATAGCGCTTGCCGGGATGGCGGCTCTCAAACTCGGCCTTGCGTTCGGCGCGCTTGAGCCACATCTCGTGCTTCGCCGCCTTCTCCAGCACTTCATCGGCGCGGATCGCACCGGCCGGGATCGCCCCCTGGGTGTTTTTCATGCCGGATTTCAGCACGTTGCGCAGGCGAAACTCGATCGGGTCGATCTTCAGCTCGGCGGCCAGCTCATCCACCATCATCTCGGTGGCGGCCATGCTCTGCAGCGTGCCGTAACCGCGCGCCGAACCGGCGTCGATGGCGCGTGAAGCCAACCCGACCGACGACAGATCGCTTTTCGGGAAGTAGTAAATCGACTGGGCAGCGGTTGCGCCGACCATCACCACCGAAGGGGTAAAGTTGCTGCGGCCGCCGCCGTCCGCGGTCATGTCACCGAGGAACGACTGCATGACGCCGGTCTGCTTATTCACCGCGATGCGGTAGTTCATGTCGAACGCATGGCGCTTCAGCGCCGTCTGGAACTGCTCGAAACGGTCATTGGCCAGGCGCACCGGGTGGCCGTCGCCGTACATCGCCGCCACCGCGCCGTAATACGGGAAGTTGTAGTGGTCTTTCGAGCCGTAGCCCACGGTATAGCACGGGTGCAGGATCAGCTGTTTCACCGGCGGGTTGCGCTTGGCCAGCATGCGCGGCATCTCGTCGGCCACTTCCTGCGGCGACTGAGTCGGTACCACCAGATGCAGGGTTTGCGTCTGCGCGTCGAACCAGCCGTTGGCGTTGTCCGGCTCCAGCGCCGAGGTGTCGATCGACTGCGTGGTGTAGCGGCGCGACATTACCAGCCAGTCGGCCGGCGGATTCGCCAACTCGTCGGCGATCATCCCCGCATAGCGCATGCCTTCCTGATCCAGCTTGCCGCCCTCACGCCCTTCCGGCCACACCGGCAGGTGTTTTTTCATCGACACCGGGAAGATCGGCGTGTCCTTCAGGCTGGAGAAGCGGTCGTCGTCGAACGGCTGTTCTCCCCCCACCCGCACATAGCGGAAGCTGCCCCAGGGATCGCGCTCCAGCGGGCCGGTGACCGCGCCGTATTTGATGGTTTCCTCACGGAATTTCAGCTTGTCCTTGGCGAAGCGGAAACGGGCGAAGTCGTGATAGATCAGGATCGCCACCGCCTGGCCGAGATAGGCCGGGGTTTTGCCGTTCGGCAGCAGCATGTCGTCACCGTAGAACGCCGGAAAGGCCAGGCCATCGCGCGCCAGATCTTCCGCCGTCACCAGGCGATCGGGCTGCAGATCGTCCCCCAGCAGCGACAGATCGACGCCTTCGAACAGCCGGTCGGCTTTGGTCACGCGCAGAATGAAGGCGTGCGCCTGTTTCTGCGGCCAGTGCGGCATGTCCACCGCGCGGATATCGCGCGCGAACACCTTCTGCCCCATGACCTTGGCGCGGCCATCGATACGGAAACGGACGCGCTTGGCCTGCGGATCCCAGTTGGGCGACTGGAGGATTTTTTGCTCGAACAGCGCGGCGTAGGCACGGCTGTACAGGGGGGCGAGGTACACGGAGACCCCCGCAATCACGGCGCTTTTGATAAAGCGGCGCCGCGACGGGTTGAAATTGCTCATAAATAAGTCCTTCACGTCTTTCTTGTAATTGGTTTTTGTTCGCGGTGTTGTTGCGCAAACGCTGACGACCTTGCCGTAGACGTCATAAGCATATGCTTATAACTAAAATTATGTGATGATTAACAGGTTGTTTTCAACAAAAAAACATTTACAAAACACAGGTAGTTTGTAGGCTAATAAATAATTTGCGCAAACGCGGACTTCAACCATGACCACGGGCATTGTCATTACCGCCGCCGGACGCGGAGAGCGCTTTATTCAGGCCGGCGGCCAGGGCAACAAATTGAACGCCGGATTTGCCGATGCGGCGGGCGAGCGGCGATCGCTGTTTGAACACACCCTGCGCCGGGCATTGGCCTCCGGCCTGCCGGTACATGTGGTGGCCCGGCCGGATAATCTGCCGGTGCTGGCAGCCTGCGCCGCCAACCAGGTGCCGGTCACCCTGCTCGCCAGCGCGGGCCTCGGCGACTCAATCGCCGCGGGCGTTGCGGCCACGCCGCACTGGCAAGGCTGGCTGATCCACCTGGCCGATATGCCGTTCGTCGGCGCCGACGTTTTCCGACAGGTGGCGGATGCCTTGCGGCAGCACCCGATCGTGCGCCCCAGCTATGCGCAACAGCCCGGCCACCCGGTCGGCTTTTCCGCCCGATTGCGCAAACCACTTTGCCAACTGCGCGGCGATAATGGCGCGCGTGAACTGCTGCAAGGCGCAGCGGTGCACCTGCTGCCGCTTGAACACCCCGGCGTCGTGCGGGATATTGATCTTCCATCGCAACTCCCGGCCAGCGAGTAAATTCACCTATGCAACATCTTGATGTCACCGTGGTCAGCCAGGCGATAAGCTGGCTGCAACAACAGCCGGTCTGGTTATGCACCGTGCTCAACACCTATGGCTCTTCGCCGCGGTCGCCGGGCGCGTTGATGGCCGCGACCCGCGACGGCCGCTACAGCGGTTCATTGTCGGGCGGGTGCGTGGAGGAGGACTTTCTGCGGCGCGTGGCCGCCGGGGAGTATCAGGCGGCCAGCCAGGTGATCCGCTACGGCGAAGGCGGCATGACGCCCAATGTGGCGCTGCCGTGCGGCGGCGTGCTGGACGTGCTGATCGAGTATCTGCCGGCGGGAGAGGCCAGCGTCGCTTACCTGCGGCGCATCGCCGGCGCGCTGGAAGGGCATCATGCGTTGCTCAAACGCCTGACGTTGCCCAACGCCTGCCATAGCCTTGAGCAGAGCCATTTCACCAGCGCCACTCAGGTTGAACGCCGGCTCGAACAGATTACCCTGCATATCGCGGCCGCGCCGCGCCTGCTGATCGCCGGGCTGTCCAGCGTGGCGCTGTACTGCGCCGATTTCGCCGTAGCGCTGGGGTTTGAGGTGCTGGTGTGCGAGAACCGCCCGGAGGCGCTGGATAACTTCGCCGCCGAGTTAAAACCGGGCGTGACGCTGCTGCGCCAGTTCCCGGCCAAGTTCATTGAGGACGGCGGTTGCCACGCCAATACCGCCGTCGTGGCGCTGACCCACGATCCGCGTATGGACGATCTGACGCTGATGGAAGCGATCCACACCCCGTCGTTTTACATCGGCGCCATGGGCTCGCTCAGAAACAGCGCGCGGCGGCGCCAGCGGTTGCAGCAGATCGCCGAATTCACGCCGCAGGAGTTGGAACGCATTCACGCGCCGATCGGCCTGCCGCTCGGCAGCAAAACCCCGGCGGAGATCGCTCTGGCGGTGATGGCGGCGATCGTGCAGCAAAAAAACCGGCGGCCGGCCGCCGACGGGATCAGTGCAGCGGCACCACCGGCACCAGATGTTGCAGCTCCAGGTGCAGCTCCTCTTTCCCGCTCAGCGAATAGCTGAACACCGTCATGTCCGGCCCGTCGCCGCGGGCCAGCCCCATTTCGGGCAGCACCTGCGTGTAGATTTGAATGATGTGGTCATTGAGCGCCACCGGCTTGCCGGAATAGCGAAAACGGCAAAACTCGCCGTGGACCTCCGGCAGCGGCTCCAGCGCCACGCCTTCACGCAGCGGATAGTCCGCCGTCACGCCCAGGGTATAGTCGACCCTGACCCGCTCGCCGTCAGGCACCAGTTGGGTAAACGAATAGGTCTGCGCCGGACGCTCGCCCAACAAGGTGTAGAACTGCGCCCGCAGCGCGCTGCGCTGCGGCAGATGCGACTTGTCCAACTTTTCGATATCCAGGTGATAAGCGTACTGTTTGCCCTGAAAGGCGTATTGCCCTCTGGCGATGCTGACGCGTTCGACCTGAATATCGCCGGGCTGGCTGGCCGCCAGCGAACGCACCAGATTGCTGAAGTCCTGTTTGCGGGCATGACGATAAACGCTGGGCGATTCGGCGAAATGTTTCTTGAAACAGCGCGAGAATGTCTGCTGATTATCGAATTGATATTCAACCGAAATATCGAGGATGCTCTTCTGCGTGAAACGCAAGGCGAAGGCGGCGATGTAGAGGCGGCGAGCGCGAATGTAGGAAGCTAACGATAATCCGGTCTGCTTCTTGAACATGCGCTGCAGGTACCATTTCGTATAGCCTGACTTGGCGGAAACGATATCCAACGACAGCGGATTGGTCAGGTTATCTTCAATCCAGACCAGTAACTCCCTGATGTGACTTTCCTGCGTGCCCATGTGCTTGCCGAACCTTATGTTGCCGATATTCCATTAGTCGAATTTTAGTGCTATTCGCGTAGGGTATACAGGTTAAAACTCGACGTCCAGCAAGCTACAGGACTTTACACAATCCCCTCCACCGCCCGCGGGCGGTGGAGGGGGCAGCGATTATTTCAGACAGCTGGCGCACTGACCGGCCTGGATCTTCTGGAAGAAGTCATTGCCTTTGTCATCCACCAGGATAAACGCCGGGAAATCTTCCACTTCAATTTTCCAGATCGCTTCCATGCCCAGCTCAGGGTACTCCACGCACTCCAGGCTCTTGATGCTCTGCTGTGCCAGCACCGCCGCCGGGCCGCCGATGCTGCCGAGGTAGAAGCCGCCGTGCTTGTGGCAGGCATCCGTCACCTGCTGGCTGCGGTTGCCTTTCGCCAGCATGATCATGCTGCCGCCGTGAGATTGCAGCAGATCGACGTAGGAATCCATACGTCCGGCGGTGGTCGGCCCCAAGGAACCGGACGCGTAGCCTTCCGGCGTTTTGGCCGGGCCGGCGTAGTAAATCGGGTGATCCTTGACGTACTGCGGCAGGCCTTCACCGCGATCCAGACGCTCTTTCAGCTTGGCGTGCGCGATATCGCGACCGACGATGATGGTGCCGCTCAGCGACAGGCGGGTGGAAACCGGGTACTGCGACAACTGTTTGAGGATCTCGGCCATCGGGCGGTTGAGATCGACCTTGATCGCTTCGCCCTCCCCGGCCTGGCGCAGCTCCTGAGGAATGAATTTACCCGGATTGTGCTCCAGTTTTTCCAGCCAGATGCCGTCGCGGTTGATCTTGCCTTTGATGTTGCGGTCCGCCGAGCAGGAGACGCCCATGCCGACCGGGCAGGAGGCGCCGTGGCGCGGCAGGCGCACCACGCGGATATCGTGCGCGAAGTATTTGCCGCCGAACTGCGCGCCCAGCCCCAGGTTTTGCGCTTCTTGCAGCAATTCCGCTTCGAGTTCCAGATCGCGGAACGCCTGGCCATGCTCGTTGCCTTCGGTCGGCAGGCCATCGTAATACTTGGTCGAGGCCAGCTTGACGGTTTTCAGCGTCGCTTCCGCCGAGGTGCCGCCGATGACGAACGCCACGTGGTACGGCGGGCAAGCCGCGGTGCCCAACGTGCGCATCTTGTCGACCAGGTAGTTTTTCAGTTTGCCCGGCGACAGCAGCGCCTTGGTTTCCTGGTACAGATAGGTTTTGTTGGCGGAGCCGCCGCCCTTGGCGATGCACAGGAATTTGTACTCTTCGCCGTCCACGCTGTAGAGATCGATCTGCGCCGGCAGGTTGCTGCCGGTATTGACCTCTTTATACATATCCAGCGCGGCGTTCTGCGAATAGCGCAGGTTCTCTTCGATGTAGGTGTTGTAGACCCCGCGCGACAGCGCTTCTTCATCGCCGCCGCCGGTCCAGACGCGCTGGCCCTTTTTGCCGACGATGATCGCCGTGCCGGTGTCCTGGCAGGTCGGTAAAATACCCTTGGCGGCGATTTCTGAGTTGCGCAGAAATTGCAGCGCAACGTACTTGTCGTTTTCGCTGGCGTCCGGATCGTCGAGGATATCGGCCACCTGCTGTTGGTGCGCCGGGCGCAGCATGAACGAGGCGTCGTGGAACGCATGCTGGGCAAGCAGGGTTAACGCTTCAGGGGCAACTTTCAGTATTTCCTGGCCTTCAAACTCGCTCACGGAAACGTGGTCGCGGCTCAGCAGATAATATTCGGTATCGTCTTTCTTCAGCGGGAACGGATCTTGATAGTGGAACGGTTTATTCGACATTGATCTCTCACTTGCAACATCAGCTGCGTTAAATTCACACTTGCGGCGCGCGAGGCGGCGCCTTGTCAAAAAACTGCCTCCACCTTACGTATTTTTAATCAGTCAGTTATTGCGCCAAATCGCAAAATAACCGCTCTTTGCGTAAGGGATTACCACAGGCGGCGTTTCAACCTTGTCCGGTGAGAACTGCGGGTACAGGCTCATCATGCACGCTTTATTATCCCGCAGTTAACACATTGATTACAATCCATCGACGGCGATCGTCTTATCAATGTGGCGAAAAACCGGCGCACAGCGCCAAGAAAGCGTCGGATGCGGATTTAGGCCGGGGCATATTGTCAGCCGCCGCGCCATTGCTTAAGCTAGGCCGCAATGAACAAACCAAGAATCCCCATCGCGCTGCAACAAGCGGTGATGCGCTGCCTGCGAGAAAAGCTGCAGTTGGCACGCCGGCATTTTGCCGTCGAGTTCCCCGAACCCAGCATCGTCTATCAGCAACGCGGCACCAGCGCGGGCACCGCCTGGCTGCAAAGCTGGGAAATCCGTCTGAACCCGGTGCTGCTGCTGGAAAACCAACAGCCGTTTATCGATGAAGTGGTGCCGCACGAGCTGGCGCACCTGCTGGTGTTTCGCCAATTCGGCCGGGTGGCGCCGCACGGCCGCGAATGGCGCTGGATGATGGAAAGCGTACTGCTGACCCCCGCCAGCCGCACTCACCGTTTCGAAACCGCCTCGGTGCAAAGCAAAACCTTCCCCTACCGCTGCGGCTGCGGACAGCACCAGCTCACCATTCGCCGCCATAACCGCGTGCTGCGCGGCGAAAGCGAATACCGCTGCCGCCGGTGCGGCGAAAAACTGAAATTTCTTGCTAGCGAGAACCTTTAGTTAAACGATTTATACGTTAAAACAAGCAAATATCGCCATTTGCCACTGCCGGCAAGTTCCGTTACCCTGCCTGCTTTTCCAATTTTGAGCTGTTTTGGAATATGCTTCGCAGAATTTTGTTTATGGCGGTTTTCGCCGCAGGCGCCGTACAGGCGCACGGCATCAATAATTTTTCTCAGGCCAAGGCGGCGGCGGCCAAGATTAACCAGGATGCGCCGGGCAGTTTTTACTGCGGCTGCCGCATCGACTGGCAAGGCAAGAAGGGCATCCCAGATCTCGCCGGCTGCGGCTATCAGGTGCGTAAAAACGCCCAACGCGCGCAGCGTATCGAGTGGGAACACGTGGTGCCGGCCTGGCAGTTCGGCCACCAGCTGCAGTGCTGGCAGGACGGCGGGCGCAAGAACTGCAACAAAGACGCCACCTATCGCCAGATCGAAACCGATCTGCACAACCTGCAGCCGGCGATCGGCGAAGTGAACGGCGACCGCAACAACTTCATGTACAGCCAATGGAACGGCGGCGCGGGCCAGTACGGGCAATGCCCGATGAAGGTGGATTTCAAGAATAAACAGGCGGAGCCGCCCGCCCGCGCGCGCGGCGCCATTGCCCGCACCTACTTCTACATGCGCGATCGCTACCAGCTGCGGCTGTCACGCCAGCAAACCCAGCTGTTCGAGGTGTGGAACCGGCAATATCCGGTGAGCCAATGGGAATGTCAGCGCGAAGCACGTATCGCCAAGGTGCAGGGCAACCACAACCCCTATATTCAACAGGCTTGTCAGCAGCGGAAAAGCTAACCTACTATAGCCTTTATCTTTCATGGCGCCGCCAACCCGCGGCGCCGTTTCGTCAGGATCAGACTACCCATGCGCATACCCCGCATTTACCATCCGCAGCCGTTGACCGACCGGGCGGAGATCGCCCTCAGCGAGGACGCCGCCAACCACGTCGGGCGCGTGCTGCGCATGAGCGCCGGCCAGGCGCTG
Source organism: Serratia sp. JKS296 (assembly GCF_900215445.1). Classification (NCBI taxonomy): domain Bacteria; kingdom Pseudomonadati; phylum Pseudomonadota; class Gammaproteobacteria; order Enterobacterales; family Yersiniaceae; genus Serratia; species Serratia sp. JKS296. The sequence continues at coordinate 722,166 of NZ_OCMX01000001.1, read as the reverse complement.
CAGCTGTTCGACGGCAGCAACCAGGTGTTCGACGCCGAGATAGTCCGGGTGGACAAAAAGAGCGTGCTGGTGCGCCTCGGCGACGGCCGCGTGGATGACATCGAATCGCCGCTCAACCTGCACCTGGGCCAGGTGATCTCGCGCGGCGAGAAGATGGAGTTCACCATCCAGAAATCCATCGAGCTGGGCGTCAACGTCATCACCCCGCTGTTTTCCGAGCGCTGCGGCGTGAAGTTGGACGGCGAGCGTCTGGCGAAGAAAATCCAGCAATGGCAAAAGATTGCCATCGCCGCCTGCGAACAGTGCGGCCGCAACCGCATTCCCGAAATCCGCGAGGCGATGTCGCTGGAAGCCTGGTGCGCCGAGCAGGACGGCAGCCTGAAACTCAACCTGCACCCGCGCGCCAGCCACAGCATCAACACGCTGCCGCAGCCGGTGGATCATGTTCGCCTGCTGATCGGCCCGGAAGGCGGTTTGTCCGCCGACGAAATCGCCATGACCACCGACCACGGATTTACTGATATTCTGCTGGGACCACGCGTTCTGCGTACCGAAACCACAGCGCTCACCGCCATTACCGCTCTGCAGGTCCGCTTCGGCGACCTGGGTTAAAGGAGAAAAGATGATTAAGCTCGGCATCGTGATGGATCCTATCGATTCCATCAACATCAAGAAAGACACCAGCTTCGCCATGCTGCTCGAAGCGCAGCGCCGCGGTTACGAATTGCACTACATGGAGATGAACGATCTCTATCTGCACGCCGGTGACGGGCGCGCGCGCACCCGCCTGCTGAGCGTGAAGGAAGACAAGGAGAGCTGGTTCAGCTTCGGCGCCGAGCAGGATCTGGCGCTGCACGAACTGGACGTGATCCTGATGCGCAAGGATCCGCCGTTCGATACCGAATACATCTATGCGACCTACATTCTGGAACGCGCCGAAGTTAAAGGCACGCTGGTGGTCAACAAGCCGCAAAGTCTGCGCGACTGCAACGAGAAGCTGTTCACCGCCTGGTTCTCGGAACTGACGCCGGATACGCTGGTCAGCCGCAGCGCCGCGCACATCCGCAAATTCCACCAGCAGCACGGCGACATCATCCTGAAACCGCTGGACGGCATGGGCGGCGCGTCTATCTTCCGCGTGAAGCAGGACGATCCTAACCTGTCGGTGATCATAGAAACCCTGACCGAACACGGCAGCCGTTTCTGCATGGCGCAGAACTTCCTGCCGGCGATCAAGGACGGCGACAAACGCATCCTGGTGGTGGACGGCGAGCCGGTGCCTTACTGCCTGGCGCGCATTCCGGCGCAGGGCGAGACCCGCGGCAACCTGGCGGCCGGCGGCCGCGGCGAAGCGCGCCCGCTGAGCGAAAGCGACTGGAAAATCGCCCGCGCCGTCGCCCCGACGCTGAAAGAGAAAGGGCTGATCTTCGTCGGCCTGGACGTGATCGGCGATCGCCTGACCGAGATCAACGTGACCAGCCCAACCTGCGCACGCGAGATTGAGGCGGCATTCCCGATTTCGATTACCGGCATGCTGATGGACGCGATTGAAAAGCGCCTGGCGGCGAAGTAATGCGTCATGCGGGCGGCATGCCGCCCGCTATCCCGTATCGCGCCCGCCAAAGCGCGCCTTTCGGCAACGGCTTGAAAGGCGGCGGGTATAGCCGCATACTGGCGGCTGTTTATTTTCTCACCCATTGATTACCTTATACTAACGCCATGAATTTACAGCACCATTTTCTGATCGCCATGCCAACGCTGCAGGATCCTCGCTTCAAGCGCTCGGTGATTTACATTTGCGAGCACAATGAAGAAGGCGCCATGGGTTTGGTGATCAATAAACCGGTGGAGCAGTTCACGGTAGCCACGGTGCTGAGCAAGCTGAAGATCATGCCGCCTGCGCGCGATCCTGCCATCAGCCTGGACAAGCCGGTGTTCGCCGGCGGCCCCCTGGCGGACGATCGCGGGTTTATCCTGCATACGCCGCGCCACGGCTTCGGCGCCAGCATTCAAATTTCGCCCAACACCATGATCACCACCTCGAAAGACGTGCTGGAAACGCTCGGCACGCCAGAGCAACCGGACGACGTGCTGGTGGCGCTGGGTTATGCGGGTTGGGAAAAGGGCCAGTTGGAGCAGGAAGTATTGGAAAACGCCTGGCTGACCATCGAAGCCAACACCGACATTTTGTTCCGCACGCCGATCGCCAGCCGCTGGCGCGAGGCGGGGAACCTTTTGGGTATCGACATTCGCAGCATCGCCAACCACGCAGGACATGCCTGATGAGCAACCGCACCATTATCGCCTTCGACTTCGGCACCAAAAGCATCGGCGCGGCCGTCGGCCAGGAGTTGACCGGCAGCGCCCGCGCCTTGCCGGCTTTCAAAGCGCAGGACGGCTCGCCGGACTGGCTGAAAATCGAAAAGCTGCTGAAGGAGTGGCAACCGGATTTGGTGGTGGTCGGCCTGCCGCTGAACATGGACGGCACCGAACAGCCCGTTACCGCCCAGGCGCGCAAGTTCGCCAACCGCCTGCACGGCCGCTTCGGCATCCAGATCGATCTGCATGACGAGCGCCTGAGCACCGTGGAAGCGCGCGCCAACCTGTTCGATCGCGGCGGCTTCCGCGCCCTTGATAAAGGCAGCGTGGATTCCGCCTCCGCGGTGGTGATCCTCGAAAGCTGGTTCGAACGGCAGCTGGGCTAAACGCCCGCCCTTTCCCCCGCGCACTCCCCCAACACGCCGGCGTCGATCCGCTGCTGCAAACCTTGCTCAAAGGTTTGCATGCCGGACTGCGCGCCGGTTTGCAACACGCTCGCCAACTGATGCGTTTTCCCTTCGCGGATCAGGTTGCTGACCGCCGCCGTCGCCGTCAGCACTTCGAAGATCGCCACGCGTCCGCCGCCGGGGCGTCTCATCAGCTTTTGCGCGATCACCGCCTGCAGGCTGCCGGCCAGCTGGGCGCGCACATAGGGTTTCTCTTCCGCCGGAAACACGTCCACCAGCCGTTCTACCGCCTGCGGCGCGCTGCGGGTATGCAGCGTCGCCAGCACCAGGTGGCCGGTCTCCGCCGCAGTGAGCGCCAGCCGGATGGTGGCGGTATCGCGCAGCTCGCCCAGCAGGATCACATCCGGATCTTCGCGCAGCGCGGCGCGCAACGCCGCATCGAAGCTGTGGCTGTCGCGGCCGATCTCCCGCTGCTGGATCAGCGATCGCCGGCTGCGGTGCAGGAACTCGATCGGATCTTCCAGCGTCAAAATATGCCGCTGCTGGTGCCGGTTGATCTCGTCGATCATCGCCGCCAGCGTGGTGGACTTGCCGCTGCCGGTGGCGCCGGTGACCAGGATAAGCCCGTCGTCGCGCCGCAGCAGCGCCGGGACGATGGCCGGCGCCGCCAGCTCGGCAAGCGAAGGCGATTGCCCGGCGATACGCCGCAACGCGAGAGAAATCCCCGCGCTTTGTTGAAAAACGTTGGCGCGCAACCGCTCCCCGCCCGGCCTGTGCAACGCCAGATCGACCTGCCCCAGCCGCCGCAGGCTCTCGCGCTGCTGCACATTCAGCAATCCGTCGCAGAGGGCCTGCACGCCTTGCGCCGTCAGCGTTGGCGCCGCCGCCAGCGGCTGCAGTTCACCGTCGATGCGCAACATCGGCGGATGACCGGCACAAAGGTGCAGATCGGAAGCATTATGCTTTACACTAAGGGCCACGAATTCATCGATATCCATATCACTCTCCCGGGTCAATAATGAGCACTATCCAACAGAACCTGCAGGATGTCAGAAACCGCATCGCGGCCGCCGCGCGAAATTGCGCGCGGGCGCCAGAAGAAGTTGCCCTGCTTGCAGTCAGCAAAACCAAACCTGTGGCGGCGATCGAAGAAGCCATCGCCGCAGGCCAGCGCGCCTTCGGCGAGAACTACGTGCAGGAAGGGGTAGACAAGATCCGGCATTTCGCCGAGTCGCCGCAGGGCGGCGAGTTGGTGTGGCACTTTATCGGCCCGCTGCAATCCAATAAGAGTCGGCTGGTGGCGGAACATTTCGCCTGGTGTCATACCGTGGATCGGCTGCGCATCGCCCAGCGCCTGAGCGATCAGCGCCCGGCCGACCTGCCGCCGCTCAACGTGCTGATTCAAATCAACATCAGCGATGAGCAGAGCAAATCCGGCATCGCGTTAAGCGAGCTGCCGGCGCTGGCCGACGCGATCGCCGCGCTGCCGAACCTGACGCTGCGCGGCCTGATGGCCATCCCGGCGCCGGAAGCGGATTATCAGCGGCAGTTGGCGGTATTCAGCCGGATGAACGACGCCTTTCTCGCCCTGCGTCAGCGTTATCCGCAGGCCGATACGCTGTCGATGGGCATGACGGACGATATGGCGGCGGCGATCGCCGCAGGCAGCACCCTGGTGCGCATCGGCACCGCAATTTTTGGCGCCCGCGACTACTCGCAGGCCTGACACACAGACGAGGGATTTGATGCAACATCGCAAGATTACCTTTATCGGCGCCGGCAACATGGCGCGTGCAATCATCGCCGGCCTGGTGGCGGGCGGCTATCCGGCCAAATCCATCAGCGTCTGCGCCCCTTCGGCGAAAAACCGTGACGCGCTGGCGGCGGACTACGGCATCGTCAGCAGCGGCGACAACGTCGCCTGCGCGCGTGAAGCCGAGGTGGTGGTGCTGGCGGTCAAACCGCAGATGATGGCCGACGTGTGTCAGCCGCTGCGCGAACAGGTCGATTTCAGCGGCAAGCTGGTGCTGTCGATCGCCGCCGGCATTCAGGTCAGCCGTTTCTATCAACTGCTCGGCGACAAGCTGGACATCGTGCGCATCATGCCCAACACTCCGTCGCTGGTCGGCAAGGGCATGAGCGGGCTGTACGCGCCGGCGCAGGTCAGCCAGCGGGATCGCGATTACACCGGCGATTTAATGGCGTCGGTCGGTAAAGTTTGCTGGGTCGATGACGAAAATGGCATCAACGGCGTGATCGCCGCCGCGGGCAGCGCTCCGGCCTATTTCTTCCTGTTTATGGAGGCGATGCAAAAAGAGGCCGAGCGCATGGGCTTCGACAGCCAGACCGCGCGCGATCTGGTGCAACAGGCCGCTTCCGGCGCCGCCGCATTGGTGGAAGCCAACCCGGATACGCCGCTGGGCACGCTGCGCGAACAGGTGACCTCCAAAGGCGGCACCACCGCCGAAGCGCTGCGGGTGTTCAACGAACGCCAACTGCCGGAAACCGTGGGGCAAGCGATGCAGGCCGCCGTTTCCCGCGCCCAAGAGATGGAAAAATTATTTTAAATAACCGCGAGTTAAGGAGAAGGACCACTTCATGCTAACGCTGACTTTCCTGGTCAAGACCGTTATTGATCTGTACGTGATGGTGCTGTTGCTGCGCATTTGGATGCAGTGGGCGCGCACCGATTTTTACAACCCGTTCTCACAGTTTGTGGTGAAGATCACCCAGCCGGTGGTCGGCCCACTGCGCCGCATCATCCCGTCACTGGGGCCCATCGACAGCGCTTCGCTGCTGCTGGCGTTCCTGCTGATGACCATCAAGTACCCGCTGCTGCTGCTGATTCAGGGCGGCGCGATGTCGCTCAGCCCGTATAACCTGCTGTTCGGCCTGATCTCGCTGGTGAAGTCCGCCGGCTACCTGATCTTCTGGGTGATGATCATTCGTGCGCTGATGAGCTGGATCAGCCAGGGCCGCAGCCCGATCGACTACGTGATGTACCAACTGACCGAACCCTTGATGGCGCCGATCCGTCGCATCATCCCGGCGATGGGGGGCATCGACTTTTCCGCCATGGTAGTGATCCTGATCCTCTATCTGATCAACTACCTGGGCATGGATCTGTTCGGCGAGATCTGGTTCCTGCTGTGAGTGCGGTCACTCCGGTGCTGGACGGGCTGGCGATCAGGCTATATATTCAGCCGAAAGCCAGCCGCGACCAAATTATCGGCTTGCATGGCGACGAACTAAAAGTCGCCATCACCGCCCCGCCGGTCGACGGCCAAGCCAACGCCCATCTGATCAAGTTTATCGCCAAGCAGTTCAAAGTGGCGAAAAGCAACGTCACCATCGAGAAAGGCGAACTGGGGCGGCATAAACAGTTACGCATCGTGAATCCGCAACAGATCCCCGCCGTGGTCGCAGCGCTATACACAAAGTAGCTGGAGCCGCAGCAAGGCGGCAAGGGCTTGAGTCCCCAGGAGCTGGGTCACTCCAGTGACTGGGGTGAGAGCGTGCAGCCAACGCGGCTGCGGCTTCAGATACGCAGAGTATCATCGAATAATTTTCAAGGTAGTCACTTATGCAAAAAGTCGTTCTTGCCACCGGTAACCCGGGCAAAGTGCGCGAACTTGCCGACCTGTTGGCCGATTTCGGCCTGGACGTGGTCGCGCAAACCGATCTGGGCGTGGAATCCGCCGAAGAAACTGGCCTGACGTTTATCGAAAACGCCATCCTGAAAGCGCGCCATGCGGCACAGGTCACCGGCCTGCCGGCGATCGCCGACGACTCCGGTCTGGCAGTGGACGCGCTGGGCGGCGCGCCGGGCATCTACTCCGCACGCTATGCCGGCGAAGATGCCGACGATCGGCAAAACCTCGACAAGCTGCTGGCGGCGTTGAAAGACGTGGCGCCGGGCCGGCGCGGCGCGCAATTCCATTGCGTGCTGGTCTATCTGCGCCATGCGGCAGACCCGACGCCGCTGGTGTTCCACGGCAGTTGGGCCGGCGAAATCACTGAGCAGGCCGCTGGTGAAGGCGGCTTCGGTTACGACCCTGTCTTCTACGTGCCGGAGCTGGGGCGCACCGCCGCCGAGCTGAGCCGCGACGAGAAGCGGGCGATTTCGCACCGCGGCAAGGCGCTGAAGCTGATGTTGGAAGCCATGCGCAATGCTTAAGCTGCCCCCGCTGAGTCTCTACATCCATATCCCGTGGTGCGTGCAGAAATGCCCGTACTGCGACTTCAACTCCCATGCGCTGAAGGGTGACGTGCCGCATCAGGAGTATGTCGATCATCTGTTGGCGGATCTGGATGCCGACCTGCCGCTGGCCGGCGGCCGGGAAATCAGCACTATCTTTATCGGCGGCGGCACCCCCAGCCTGCTGAGCGCCGAGGCGATGCAGGCCTTGCTGGACGGGGTGCGGGCGCGCATTCGCGTCGCCGACGACGCCGAAATCACCATGGAGGCCAATCCCGGCACCGTGGAAGCCGATCGTTTCAGCGGCTACCAGCGCGCCGGCGTCAACCGCATCTCCATCGGGGTGCAAAGCTTCAGCGCCGAGAAGTTGAACCGTCTGGGGCGCATCCACGGCCCGGAAGAAGCCAAACGCGCGGCGACGCTGGCGACCGGCCTTGGCCTGCGCAGCTTCAACCTCGATCTGATGCATGGCCTGCCGGATCAGTCGCTGGAAGAGGCGCTGGACGATCTGCGCCAGGCGATCGCCCTCAATCCGCCGCACCTGTCGTGGTATCAGCTGACCATCGAGCCGAACACCCTGTTCAGCTCACGCCCGCCGGTCTTGCCGGACGACGACGCGCTATGGGACATTTTCGAGCGCGGCCACCAGCTGCTGAGCGCCGCCGGATACCAGCAGTATGAAACCTCGGCCTACGCCAAGCCGGGCTACCAATGCCAGCACAATCTCAACTACTGGCGCTTCGGCGACTATCTGGGGATCGGCTGCGGCGCGCACGGCAAGGTGACCTTCAGCGACGGACGCATCCTGCGCACCGCCAAGACCAAGCACCCGCGCGGCTTTATGCGCGGCGACTACATGGACAAGCAGCATGAGGTGGCGGCGGCGGATCGGCCGTTCGAGTTCTTCATGAACCGCTTCCGTCTGCTGGAAGCCGCGCCGCGCGCCGACTTCGTCAACTACACCGGGCTGGCGGAAAGCGTTATTCGCCCGCAGCTGGACGAAGCGCTGGCCAAAGGCTATTTGGAAGAAACCGCGGAGCATTGGCAAATTACCGAGAAGGGCAAGCTGTTCCTCAACTCGCTGCTGGAACTGTTCCTGGCGGACGACGAGTAAAAAAAAAGCGCTGAATGATCAGCGCTTTTTTTCATGTTCAGGCGGCATTATGAGGGCGGTACGTTACGTCGCCACGCCCCTTCAGCAATCCCTCAACGGAAACATCCTCGTCCAACGCATCCCAATGGATGCCGCGAGCGCTGAGCTCATACCCCGCCCGCTGTTCTTGCGTCGCATTCAACAAACGCGGAAACCAGGCCAGTGGCACGCCAATAATTCGGGCGTCGCTCAGTTCGACCCACATCGTCGCATCGTCAAAGCTGACGCGCTTAGCCGAAATACGCATGCCAAGCCTCTAAAAACAATGCCTGATAGGTATCAACCAGAATTTCGCTTCGCCTCAGCGTCTCTGATATGGATATGCGATATCTATCCGTTACTTCAACGCTTTAAGCAGATCCTTGCGCTGGGTTTCCAGTGCGGTGACGCGGTTGCACACGTCATGACCGAAGTTCTGGAAGTCCTGCTCCTGATTGTTCCATTCGTTCTGGATCGCCTTCTGCAAGCCGCCCAGATTGCCCATGATCGCCTGCAGCGGGTTACCGCCGCTGTTGGCGGCCTGTTTGACGCCCATTTCGTTCAGGCTGTCCTGCAGCACGCCGCCCATGCTCTGCTGCACGATGTTGCGGCCATCCTGTTCCACCTGGTCAATCGCCTGGTGGTGGAAGGTCAGGCCGTCGCTGCGGTGCTCGATGATGCGGTTCATCTGCTGTTTCAGTTGGCCGTTCAGGGTGGTCAGGCGGTTGCGCACGTTGCTGTTGCTGCCCAGCTCTTTAACGATCACTTTATCCAGCGCTGCGCGGGCTTTCTCCAGGTGTTTCTGCGCGCCGTCGTCGATCCACGGCAGTTGCTTGCGCAAGGCGCTCTGGTAACTGAAGGCTTTCTGCCGCTGGCTGTCGTTCAGGCTCAGCGCCTGGCCGTTGCGGATCACGTCGCCATCCGGCGATATTTGCAGGTCGCCGCTGGCGCCTTTCACCTGCACGCTCTGCGGGCTGATGATCACATCGTCCTGGGGTTTAACGCTGCATTGGTACTCGGCGTGGGCCTGCGCGGCAGTCGCCGCCAGCAGCAGTAAGGCTAACCCGGTTTTCTTCAACATAGCTTCTCCTGACTCCCATCCAGACTGGGATTAAAAAATCGAACGACCGATACGTTGAGACAACAGTTCCAGCGCCGCAGTTCCCGCCAGCGAGTTGCCGGAAGCATCCAGTTCCGGCGACCAGACGACGATCGACAGCTCGTCCGGCACGATGGCCACGATGCCGCCGCCCACGCCGGACTTGCCCGGCATCCCCACCCGATAGGCGAACTCGCCGGCGCCGTCGTACATGCCGCTGGTCATCATCAGGGCGTTGATCTGCCGGGCCTGCAGCGGGCTGATCACCGCCTCGCCGCTGAGATCGCGGCCGTGATTGGCCAGATAGACGAAGCTGCGCGCCAGTTCCACGCAGCTCATGCGCAGCGCGCAGTAGTGGAAATAGGTTTGCAGCACGGTGATGACGTCGTTTTCGAAGTTGCCGAACGATTTCATCAGATAGGCGATGGCCGCATTGCGATCGGAGTGTTCGAACTCGGAGCGCGCCACCCGCAGGTCATAGGCCAGGTCGTCTTCACCGGCCAGCTGACGCACCACCTCCAGCATGCGCTGTTTGGGGGCGCTGAGCCGGGTTTGCAGCATGTCGCACACCACCAGCGCGCCGGGGTTGATAAACGGATTGCGCGGTTTGCCCTGCTCCATCTCCAGCTGCAGCAGCGAATTGAACGGCAGGCCGGAAGGCTCTTTGCCGACGCGCCGCCAGATCTCAGGCTCCTGATAGCGCGTCAGCGCCAGCGTCAGGCTCAGCACTTTGGAGATCGACTGGATGGAGAAGCGCTCCGCGGCGTCGCCGGCCTGGAACAGTTCGCCATCCACCGTACACACGGCGATCGCCAGCCGATCGGCGGGCACTTCCGCCAATGCCGGGATGTAGTCGGCCACTTTCCCCTGGCCAATCAGCGGGCGCACCTGTTGCAGGATCTCTTCCAGCAACGCGTTATCCAATGTTGTTACCACCTCGGTCACACTCCGGGCAAAACAAAGGCGCCGTTAAGGCACCTTAAATCCATCCCCGTCATACTTGAATCCGCATCTGTGTTGGCTGCGAGCGCTCACCCCAGTCACTTACTGAAGTAAGCTCCTGGGGAATCACCCTCTTGCCGCCGTGATGCGAATCCAATTATTTAGGGGGAAATAAGCGGCGCGAAGCCGCGCTCATCGGGCAGCCGCGATCAATCCCACCAGATATCGAACAGATCGCTGACCTTAACGTCGGTCAGTTTGCGCGCTTCCAGCCAGTTTTTCACCAGTTCGCGATGCTCGTCGGTGCAGTGGCCGATCTTCTGCAGGCAGATCAGACCTTCCCATTGCAGGTAGCCGCTGCCGTCAAACGCCAGGCCGTTCGGCTCGATCACTTCATCGATGAAGGTATCCAGCGTGCTGTCGATGTCTTCCACCGACGTGCCTTCGGCGAAGCGCCAGGCTACGGAGAAACCCAGCTCCTGAAATTCTTCAATGTGCAACTTTTTACGTAAACGACGACTGCGGTTCTTAGCCATTATTCTTTCCTCTCAAACATCAAGTCCCAAACGCCATGTCCCAGGCGCTGGCCGCGTAATTCAAATTTCGTCAGTGGGCGCGAATCCGGACGCGGCACGTAATCATTATCGCTGGAAAGATTACGGTAGCCTGCGACCCCGTTCATAACCTCTAACATATGTTCCGCATAAGGTTGCCAATCGGTGGCCATGTGGAAGACCCCGCCGGTCTTCAGCTTACGCAGCACCAGTTCGACAAACGGCGTTTGCACGATGCGGCGCTTATTGTGGCGCGCCTTGTGCCACGGATCGGGGAAGAACAGCTGCACCATGTCCAGCGAGCCGTCCGGGATCATGTTTTCCAGCACTTCAACCGCATCGTGGCACATCACGCGCAGGTTGCTCAGCTTCGCCTCGTGGGCGTCGGCCAGGCAGGCGCCCACGCCCGGCGAGTGCACTTCGATCCCTAAAAAGTTCTGCTGCGGATTGTTGCCCGCCATGGTCACCAGCGAGGCGCCCATGCCAAAACCGATCTCCAGCACCGTCGGCGCTTCGCGGCCGAACAGCGCGGCGAGATCGACAGCCTCAGCCTGATACTCCACGCCCATCACCGGCCAATAGTTCTCCAGCGCGTGCTGCTGGCCTTTGGTCAGCCGCCCCTGGCGGCGAACAAAACTGCGGATACGGCGCATCGCGCGGCCGTTCTCATCAAATTCCGGGGAGATGACGTCATTAATCATAGTGCTTTCTGTCTGTTTGGCTGCCAATTAGGGAAACGCGCATTATGCAAAGATACATTGGTTTAGCAAGTGTTCATCTTCTGTACCCGCCGTGCGGCGTCGGAAAGTTCCGGTTTACAGCACCATGACTCTATGCTGCAATCTCGCTTCATTTTCTGCCGGATAACGACGCTGCTCATGATGCAAGCACAACAATTCGCACAGGTGGTGCTTGACTGGTATCAGCGCTACGGCCGCAAAACCCTACCGTGGCAGCTGGAAAAAACCGCCTATCAAGTATGGCTCTCCGAGGTGATGTTGCAACAGACCCAGGTTGCCACCGTCATTCCTTATTTTCAGCGCTTTATGGCCCGTTTTCCCAACGTGCGCGCGCTGGCGGAAGCCCCGCTGGACGAAGTGCTGCATCTGTGGACCGGCCTCGGCTATTACGCCCGCGCCCGCAACCTGCACAAAGCGGCGCAGACCATTGTCGCACAGCACGGCGGCGAGTTCCCGACAACCTTCGCGGAAATCGCCGATTTACCGGGCGTCGGCCGTTCCACCGCCGGCGCGGTGCTGTCGTTGGCGCTGGGCCAACACTATCCGATCCTCGACGGCAACGTGAAACGCGTGCTGGCCCGCTGCTACGCGGTGGAAGGCTGGCCGGGCAAAAAAGAGGTCGAAAACCGGCTGTGGAAAATCAGCGAAGAGGTCACCCCGGCGCAGGGCGTCGGCCAGTTCAACCAGGCGATGATGGATCTGGGCGCCATGGTCTGCACTCGTTCCAAGCCCAAGTGTGAACTCTGCCCGCTCAACGTCGGCTGTCTGTCTTACGCCAACCACAGCTGGGCCAACTACCCCGGCAAGAAACCCAAACAGACCCTGCCGGAAAAAACCGCCTACTTCTTATTGCTGCAGCACGGCGACCGCGTGTGGCTGGAACAGCGCCCGGCGGTGGGCCTGTGGGGCGGCCTGTTCTGCTTCCCGCAGTTCAGCGCGCGCGTGGATTTGGAACTCTGGCTGCAGCAGCGCGGTCTGAAAGGCAAGCGCCTGGAACAGCTGACCGCATTTCGCCACACGTTCAGCCATTTCCATCTCGATATCGTGCCGATGTGGCTGTCGCTCGACGCGGCGGGCAGCGGCATGGATGAGGGCGCGGGTCTCTGGTATAACTTAGCGCAGCCGCCGTCGGTCGGGCTGGCAGCGCCGGTGGATCGCCTGTTGCAACAGCTGGCGAAGCAGCCCCCGATCCAACAAAACTTATATGGCGATAGCGCCATCGACGAGGAATTAGCATGAGCCGCACCATTTTTTGTACTTTCCTGCAGCGCGACGCCGAAGGCCAGGACTTCCAGCTTTATCCCGGCGACGTCGGCAAGCGCATCTACAACGAGATCTCCAAGGAAGCCTGGGGCGAGTGGATGAAGAAGCAGACCATGCTGATCAACGAGAAGAAGCTGAACATGATGAACGTGGATGACCGCAAACTGCTGGAAGAGGAAATGATCAAGTTCCTGTTCGAAGGGCACGACGTGCACATCGAAGGCTATACGCCGCCAAGCGAATAACGCTGTTGGGGCCAGGCGCTGGCCCGCTTCAATCCTCTTATACTTCTTCCAAACGGCTTTAAGATGAAGAAAATTTTAGCTTTGCTCGTAATAGCGCCTTTGCTGATCTCCTGTTCCGGCAAAAAAAGTGAAGAAATCAACGAAGCCTGGATCAAAGACACCAACGGCTTCGACATTCTGATGGGGCAATTCGCTCACAACATCGAGAACATCTGGGGTCTGAACGAAGTTCTGATCGCCGGGCCGAAAGACTACGTCAAATATACCGACCAATACCAAACCCGCAGCCACATCAACTTCGACACCGGCGCCATCACCATCGAAACCATCGCCACCACCGATCCCGCCGCGCACCTGCGCCAGGCGATCATCAGCACGCTGCTGATGGGTGACGATCCGGGCTCCATCGATCTCTATTCCGACGCCAACGATATCCAGATCAGCAAAGAGCCGTTCCTGTACGGCCAGGTGCTGGATAACAAAGGCGCGCCGATCCGCTGGGAATGGCGCGCGGCGCACTTCGCCGATTACCTGCTGCAGACCAAGCTGCAAAAACGCACCTCCGGCCTGCACGTCATCTACTCGGTCACCATCCAGCTGGTGCCGAACCACCTGGACAAACGTGCGCACAAATATCTGCCGATGGTGCGCAAGGCGTCGGAAAAATACGGCGTGGACGAATCGCTGATCCTGGCAATCATGCAGACCGAATCGAGCTTCAACCCCTATGCGGTGAGCGGTTCGGATGCGCTGGGCCTGATGCAGGTGGTGCAGCACACCGCCGGTAAGGATGTGTTCCAGATGCGCGGCAAATGGGGCACCCCGAGCCGCAGCTACCTGTTCGATCCGGAGAACAACATCGACACCGGCACCGCCTACCTGGCGATCCTGCAAAACAACTACCTGGGCGGCATTCAGAACCCGACCTCGCGCCGCTATGCGGTGATCACCGCCTACAACGGCGGCGCCGGCAGCGTGCTGCGGGTGTTCTCCAGCGACAGGACGCGCGCGGTGGGCATCATCAACGGCATGCAGCCGGGCGACGTGTACCAAACGCTGACCACCAAGCACCCGGCCGCCGAGTCGCGCCGCTATCTGGTGAAAGTGAATACCGCGCAGAAGAGCTACCGCAGGAAGTAGCGCTTCCCGCGTGGATGGAAGAAGGGCCGGTGCGAACCGGCCCTTTTTTCATGGCTTGATCATATAGCCGAAGATGCGCTTCCAGCCGTGATCTTTTTTCTCGATGTAGACCCCCTGCAGCTCCGGCGAGAAGCCCGGCAGGCGGTTGATGCCCTCCTCCAGCGCCAGGAAGTAGCGCTGCACCGCGCCACCCCACACTTCGCCCGGCACCACGCACAGTACGCCCGGCGGGTACGGCAGGGCCCCCTCCGCCGCAATGCGCCCTTCCGCCTGGCCGATCGGCACCAGCTCGACGTTGTCGCGGATAAACTCCACGTTGGCGTCCTGCGGGTTCATCACCACCGACGGGAAATGATCCTGACGGAACATCTCCTTTTGCAGCTGCTTGACGTCAAAGCTGACGTACAGATCGTGCATCTCCTGACACAGCCGGCGAATGCTGTAGCCGCGGTAACGCTGCTCGTTCTTGCGGTACACCGTCGGCAGCACCACGCTCAGCGGCGCATCCTCTTCGACATAACGTTCGAACTGCGCCAGCATCTCCACCAGTTGTTCCATCTTGGCCGGGTTCTCCGCCGGGGTCAGCAGGAACAGGATCGAGTTGAGATCGCACTTCTCCGGCACAATGCCGTTCTCGCGCAGGAAGTTGGCCAGAATGGTGGCCGGCACGCCGAACTCGGTGTATTGGCCGGTCGAAGCGTCGATGCCCGGCGTGGTCAGCAGCAACTTGCACGGATCCACCAGATACTGGTCCTGGGCATAGCCTTCAAAGCCGTGCCACGTCTCCCCCGGCACGAAGGTGAAGAAGCGCGCGTCGTTGGCGATCAGATCGGTATCGTAATCCTGCCAGTCTTTGCCCGCCACCTGCAGCGGAATAAACGGCTTCAGCTGCGAGCAGCGCGTGAGCAGCTGTTTGCGCGTCTCGATGCCCAGCTTGACGCAGTCCATCCACATGCGGCGCCCGGCGGCGCCGGCGTGCATCTTGGCGTTGACGTCCAGCGCGGCGAACAGCGGATAGAACGGGCTGGTCGACGCATGCAGCATGAATGCGTTGTTCAGGTGCTTGTGGTTGCAGTGGCGCTTTTGCCCTTTGATGTGGTCGTCTTTCTTGTGGATCTGCGAGGTCTGCGAGAACCCCGCCTGCTGTTTATGCACCGACTGGGTGACGAAGATCCCCGGATCGTGCTCGTCCAGCTCCAGCAGCAGCGGCGAGCACTCTTTCAGCATCGGAATAAAGCCTTCGTAGCCCACCCAGGCGGAGTCGAACAGGATGTAGTCGCACAGGTGGCCGATGGTGTCGATCACCTGGCGAGCGTTGTAAATCGTGCCGTCGTAAGTGCCGAGCTGAATGATCGCCAACCGGAACGGCCGCGCCGCCGCGGCTTTCTCCGGCGCCACCTCGCGGATCTGCTCGCGCAGATAGCGTTCGTCGAAGCAGTGCGCATCGATGCCGCCGATAAAGCCGAACGGGTTGCGGGCGGTTTCCAGATAGATCGGCGTGGCGCCGGCCTGGATCAGCGCCCCGTGGTGGTTGGATTTGTGGTTGTTGCGATCGAACAGTACCAGATCGCCGCGGGTCAGCAGCGCGTTGGTCACCACCTTGTTGGCCGCCGAGGTGCCGTTGAGCACGAAGTAGGTTTTATCGGCGTTGAACACCCGCGCCGCGTGCTTTTGCGCATCCTTGGCCGAGCCTTCGTGGATCAGCAGATCGCCCAACTTGACGTCGGCGTTGCACATATCGGAACGGAACAGGGTCTCGCCGTAGAAATCAAAAAACTGCCGGCCGGCCGGGTGTTTGCGGAAGAACTCGCCGCCCTGATGCCCTGGGCAGGCGAAGGTCGAGTTTTCCATCTCGACGTAGGTCTTCAGCGTTTTGAAGAACGGCGGCAGCAGCGCCTGCTCATAGGCGTCGGCGGCGGCCTCCAGCTGCGCCATGTAGAACGGCTTGCTGGCGCCGGCCAGCAGCGCGAAAACCCCACTGACAAACGGCAGATAGTCCGGCGAGAGATGCTCGTCCCCTTCCACCGCCACGAAGGTCGGAATGTCGAACCCCGTCGCCTGCAAACGCGCCAGAATGCCGGCGTTCACGTCGGCGACCGACACCACCACCGCCGCTACGTCGGTGTAGTCCGTCTGCTCTACGCGCACGATCTGGCGCAGCGTCTCAATGGTGGCGACCAGGCTGGCGCTGGTCGCGATTTTCAATTCTTTCATCATGCTGACTCTCAAACGGTGAAGGATGAGGGTGTGCCACCGGCACGGTAATGAGATAACGCGGTTATCCCGGTAAAAGCGATACCCGGGCACGGCAGCATAAGCGGCGTGCGTGACCGGCTCATGATCGGGGATCATCAGGCGGCTATCGGGGGAACTGGTCTTGGCAGCGTCCGACAGGCATCAGTAAAATCAGGGCCGCAGCGCTGGCTTTACGCATGCCTAACAGCGAGCGTCAGGCGGCCTTACCGCATGGCCGGCAGGCGTATTCGGGCGGATGACGTGCGGAGGAAACAACGGCGGAACGGTGGCGGCGTCAGATGTCTGGTGCGCAGCAGCGCTTGAGCAACAAAACCAGTCATGCCAATAACCCTCTGGCTTATAAGAAGCGGGAACACCGTTAGCGAACGGAGAGTGCTAAAATTTGCGCAATGATTGCATGATTCGTTGCGGGGTTCAAGCGAGAATCGTCTTGATTGAACGTCCGTTGACCAAGACATAATCCATTGTTATTTAATTGAAAAATAATAAATGGCGCGTTCTGGAGTAGTATAAATACACGTTTTATATGCATATTTATTGAATGAGGATATCCCCCCGTCCCCCGCCCCTCCGGGCTCGCTGCCTGAAAATAGAGCAACCGATCGGCTTTGTGACAGAAAGCGATTGACGCCATCCGGCCAATACGGTTTAATGCGCCCCGTTGCCCGGATAGCTCAGTCGGTAGAGCAGGGGATTGAAAATCCCCGTGTCCTTGGTTCGATTCCGAGTCCGGGCACCATATTCAGAAGAACCCGCCTATGGCGGGTTTTTCGCTTTCTGAGGTACGGACTCTCCATCGAACTGCGTTCGATTATTCGGTCTGAAGACCTCACCCTGCGGGCCAGCGCTCAAGCGCTGTTCAACACGGCGCCAGCGCCGGTTGTCCGAGTCCGGGCACCATCTTCAGAAGAACCCGCCTATGGCGGGTTTTTCGCTTTCTGGGATACGGACTCTCCATCGAACTGCGTTCGATTATTCGGTCTGAAGACCTCACCCTGCGGGCCAGCGCTCAAGCGCCACCGCATCATCCGATGGATGTGCAATTTCGCATTACAGGTGCACTTTCTCGAAAGGCCCGCCCCCCCAATCCCCGACTACCCAAGCGTCAAACGAGCGCACGCCTATTCTCCGTTTATCGAGTGTTTTATTGTCATTCGGTGATGGAATATAGCCACGAACCTATAACGGTATCACTTTGTTAAATCACAACATATTGGATTAAAACTAGGAACATTCCGAATAAAAACAACATTGCTGTTAATTCATTCATATAAGGCTATGCTGAATTTTACCCATTGATAAGACATTTTTAACCTATTCCGCTACCAACGCGAAATAATGGAGAATCCGACGACAATGGCAATTGATATGTATATGAAAGTTGAAGGAATGACGGGTGAGTCCCAAGACAGCAATCATAAAGGATGGACCGACGTACTTTCGTTTAACTGGGGGGCTTCACAGCCAGGAAATATGGCTGTCGGCGGTGGGGGCGGTTCCGGGAAAGTGAATTACCAAGACCTCCGTATTCAAGCGCTTATCGACAAATCTACGCCCGCCATTCTTAAATATTGTTCCAGTGGAAAACATGTCGCGAAAATCGAGCTTTCCGTCTGCAAAGCGGGCGGCAACCAGGTGGAATATTCCAAAATCGTTCTCGAAGACGTGCTGGTGACGCAAACCGATTTTAACGGTGTCGGTCAAAATGATGCGATCCTGGTTGATTACGCCTTCCAGGCGTCAAAAGTCACCATGAGTTACTGGGAACAAGGCAGCAGCGGCACTAAAGGCGCAGAAAGCAAATCTGGTTGGGATATCAAGCAGAATAAAGAGAGCTAAGCGCATTCGGGCACCTAACAATACGTTAATGATCGGGTGATAAAATCATGGCAATGGATATGTTTTTAAAAGTTGAAGGCATTAATGGCGAATCGAAAAATGCGAATCACAAGCAATGGATCGATGTCTTTTCCTTTAACTGGGGCGCGCGGCAGCCTGGCAATATGGCCGTTGGCGGCGGCGGCGGTGCGGGTAAAGTAAATTTTCGCGATCTGACCGTACAGGCTCTGATAGATAAAGCGACACCTGCCTTATTGAAATACTGCTCGGCCGGTAAACACCTCGCCAAAGTGCAGTTGTCGCTTTGCAAAGCCGGTGGGCAGGAAGTGGAATATACCCGTATTACCCTGGAAGATGTATTAGTGACTCATACCGACTTCATCGGTGTCGAGCACGGTTCCACGCTAGGCATTGAATACTCTTTTCAGGCCGGTAAAGTATCGATGGAATATTGGGAGCAAGCGAAGCAAGGCAATAAAGGAGCTTCGGTGCAGATGGGCTGGGATATTAAGCAAAATAAAGAAAGCTAATCACATTACGGTGCATATCGTAATGGCGGGGGGATTATGGCATTTCCTAAGTCACATGAAATTTTAGCTCTGACATCGCAACACGAATCGAATAATCGGGTGTCAGCCAACTTTTTGACCCGTGAGATTTTAAATGAGGCTCTGATCCTCGTCAGGTCTCTGTCACCAGAAGAAGTCTTTCGATTAACAAAAACGGAGACCGGACAGATCGCGTTTACGCTGGGCGAACTCAAAGATGAAAACAACCGCCGGCTGACAGCCAATAATATTGAGTCAGGACAACGACCAGGCGGAAGAATTAATCACCTGGATAACCGCATTAATGTCTCTTTTCCCGGAACCTCATGGCAAATGGGGGCACGTGTTCAGCATTTTGAGAATATCGCATCGAGTACCGTCGGCGGAGCCGGACTGGTTTTGATCGCGGGATTATGGACGGGCGCCGGTTCTGGCGTTGGCAGCATTTTAGGCAGAAATGCCGCCCAGCTCGCGGTAGTGACTGGCACTTATTTGGGTAAACGCTTCGTGACCAATAAAACCATGGTCGTGAATCAGATGGCGGCGCATATCAAAAACCTTGCCGATATGTTTAACTCCACCCACAACGCCTTTAATGATTTCAAGTTCGAAAGCGCAGCCAAACGCGCACAATACAGTCCCGATCCTCAGGCAGAGCACCCTATTACTTTTGAACAGAAAGTCACGGATAACAATGCAGTTCCTGCTAATCATACCGCTGCCATTCAGGCTATCGTGCGCCGTTTTGTGACGGGAACCTACCAACGTGTCGATATCGTCGGCCAGGGCGATATGTTTATAAAAGTCTTTTTCAGCGATGGGGAACTGGACATTTCGCAAGCCCAGTATGACTACCTCAGCAATTTGAAGCTCCCGTGATTGATCAACCTGGCAGGTCTTCACGGTTTTGGCGCAACGGTTGTCATTCTGTCCAGCGCGCAAAAATGCCCCGAGCTGACCAAAAGATTTTTATTGTCGGTAAGAATGGTCAATGATGATGACAAGGCAGATTGCCGGATCGGACGCGATCGTTGCGCCAGCGTGGCCAGGTTTTTTCACACTCGGCTCGAGCAAGCGTCCTCTCCGGCCAGCCTTTGTCCGGCATTAATTAAACGAATCCTGACCCCGGTAGTTAACGCGAACCATCCGCGCCCATTAGGGTGATGCAACTCGGGGTAAAATATTGCCGTTCGGGGGGCAACAAGAGGAGATAAAGGTACAGAAGCGTGCGTATCACCTCAGTGAAAGAGTGTGATACTCTGCCGCAAAAAACAAAATAACACGTTGAATTAAATGATAAAAACCACCTCACAACGCACAAATTTCATAATTTCACTTCCGATTTCATCTTTGCAAAAAGCATCCTGCCTCTAATATCACGTTATTTCACCTTCCCCGCGCCTATTTTAAGGCTATTCTAAGCAACGAATACACCGATCCCGGCAATGCAATGGCATATACACCAGAAAAGCAGATAAGAACTCATACGGTGGACATCCTCCCTGGTGGCCGTTTTCATGGCTTGATGAATCAGGCGGCATCGGATTTTTACTTAGGAATATTCATTAAATACACGCGCAAACCTTCATAGGGATTTTCATGGAAAGAAATACGCCTGTAGCCTTTACCTGATGCGCTACCGAATTCTCAAAGGGCATTTAAAAATGCGGCATTTTGGCCCGTACACCGTTTAATTACATTTAATTCGTGAAGCTTACTTATAAGAAAAAGGCAGCCTGGTTGCTATAAGCCACCCTATCTGCAGCCGTATTTCTGGGTATTATTCTCATTATACTGGAGCTTATTAATGAATCAGCGTTTGGATATCATCGGTATTGGCCTTGGCCCATCGAATCTTAGCCTGGCAGCCTTAGGAAGTGAAATAGAGGGATTTACGGGACAATTCCTTGAACGCAAGCCTCACTTCTCCTGGCACCCAGGGATGATCCTGGCGGATTGCAGTATGCAGACCAACTTCTTAAAAGATTTAGTGAGTGCGGTTGCCCCAACCAATCGCTACAGCTTTCTCAACTATCTGGTGAAAAACAGAAAATTTTATCGTTTCCTGACGACGGAGCAGCGCACCGCATCGCGCGAAGAGTTCGCCGATTACCTTACCTGGGCCGCCGCCGGGATGGGATCATTGGCATTCAATCAAGACGTTCAGCGGGTCGAATTTGACGATCGGCAGCGCCAGTTCGTGGTGACCACCTCGAATAAGGTCTTCCACGCCAAACACGTCAGCATAGGTATAGGCAAGAAAATAAAGTTGCCGGATTGCGTGACGACGCAAAGCGATCGCTGTTTCCACGCCAGCGAAATGATGCTGCGCAACCCCGATCTGACCGGGAAACGCGTGGCGATCGTCGGCGGCGGCCAGAGCGGCGCAGATCTGTTCCTGAATATTTTTAAAGGGGAATGGGGCCAGCCGGAGCAGCTCGACTGGATATCGCGCCGCAACAACTACAATGCGCTCGATGAGGCTGCTTTTGCCAACGAATACTTCACGCCCGATTACGTCGAGAGCTTTTACTCACTGGACAGCGCGGCCAAGCGGCATATGCTGGCCGAACAAAAGATGACCTCAGATGGCATCACCAGTGAGTCGCTGCTGGCGATTTATCGCGCCATGTACCACCGCTTCGACGTCCTGCGCGAGAAATTATGGGTGCGCCTGCTGCCCAGCCGTTCGCTGACGGCCGTGAAACACACGCTGGATAACGCCTACCAGCTCGAAACGCGTCATCATCTCGATCACGGCCAGGAAACCTTCAAGGCGGACGTGGTGATCTTTGCCACCGGTTATCAATCGGCGACGCCTGAGTTCCTTGAGCCTTTGGCCCACCGGTTGTTGAAGACTGCGGACGGCGAATACCGCATAGCCCCTGACTTTACCTTTGAGTGGGAAGGCCCAGCGGAGAACTGCTTATTTGCGATGAACGCCAGTATGCATAATCACGGCATTGCCGATCCTCAGCTGAGCCTGATGGCCTGGCGATCGGCCCGCATTCTTAATCGGGCGTTAGAGCACAAGCCATTTGATCTGGGAACAACGCCGACAGCCATTCAATGGCGTAGTGAAAGCGTGCCGCCCGCGTTTTAAATACAAGAACGTCTTAATCATTGTCATTATGCTTTGATGGAATTACGTATATGAAGAGACAATTCAAGAAGTTTATTCTGAATCAGCTGGCCGTATTAGCCCCCGAATTCAAGGCCAGATTGATATACAAAAGGGCATTTGGCAAACCGCTGAATTTACAGTCCCCCTCAACCTGGAATGAAAAGATAAATCATCTTAAGTTGAATGACTACAGTAATAACGCATTAGTGACTCAATGTGCAGATAAATATGCGGTGAGAGAGTACATCAAAGAAAAGGGATGTGAAGAGATTCTTAATGAGTTGTATTTTTCC
Organism: Serratia sp. JKS296; assembly: GCF_900215445.1. Classification (NCBI taxonomy): domain Bacteria; kingdom Pseudomonadati; phylum Pseudomonadota; class Gammaproteobacteria; order Enterobacterales; family Yersiniaceae; genus Serratia; species Serratia sp. JKS296. The sequence goes on along the minus strand of NZ_OCMX01000001.1, from coordinate 700,067 downwards.
TGTGATTCAGTGCAGGAAATACCGTGGGAAACGCTGCCTGATAAATTTGTCATCAAGGGAAACCACGGTTCAGGGTATAATTTAATTTGCCAAAATAAGCAATCGTTGAACATTAAAAGCGCCTCTCATCTGATTGATGGGTGGATGAAAGACGATTACTGGAAAACCTATGTAGAACTCAACTACAAAGGGATACAAAAAAAGATCATTGGGGAAAAATATATCGAATCGGCCAATGGTCACGGGCCTGAAGACTATAAAATCTATTGTTTCCGCGGTGTGCCTTACTGCACCTTACTGTGCGTCGGCAGGGATACCGGGACGCCAAAATATTACTTCTTCGACAAAGAGTTCAAGTTCCTTTGCTATAGCGAGGACTGCCTGGCATTGAGCCAGGAGGAGATAAACGCTTTCGTGAAACCTGAGGGATATGATGAACTGTTTGAGTACGCCACTCGCTTGTCGGCGCCCTTTGAGTTTGTTCGCGTTGATTTCTACATCTCGCAAGGCCAGATCATTTTTGGCGAGCTGACTTTTACCCCCTCCGCCGGGTTGGATACGGATATTTTGCCGCCGACCGATATTTTGCTTGGCAAGATGCTGACGCTGCAACAGCACTGATTTTCACCGGACGCCCGCAGAGAAGATCGTGCGGCGCAGTATCCAGCGCGAGGAGGAATACCGGCCGGCATGTTCGCAGCCTGCCGGCCGGTATTGCCCTGAGGGTTATCGGGCCAATGACCTCGCTTGTTCATGCCGCCGTTACAGAAAAGCCCCGCCCCCATCCCTGATAGCCCGCAGCCGACCCAAGAGCAATGCCTCAGCCGGACCACATAACCATTTGAAAAATAATGGCATTAAATAATCAATAAGAATCGCTTACATATTTATAATAAAATGTTCTATATGTATAGGAAGCTATAATATAAGATACCGGAAAGTTTCCCTGGTGTTGTTGTGTGTCTTTGCCCTATTTTATAGGGCTTTTTTTGCTAAAAATCGTTGATAACCGTGTAGTCCCCCCGCCCTTCGCCATTCCTCTCACCATAAAAATCATAACCATTTCTAATTAATTGCAATCTCTCTTATTCCTGACTTACCAATAATAACAATGAGTTGCTATTAACCCGGCAAAGCAACTGGCGCCCCTCTTCCGGGTTTTGGCCGCCATTCTCGGCCGGAATGTCCGCCCTAAAGCTAGGTTTTTGCCGGGCGCGAACGGATGCTACTATCGGCCTTTTTCCGAAGGTGTTAACCCGCATGTTTTTGTCCAACCGGCATTTTATCTCTGCGCTTCTGGCGCTCGCCATCGGCCTTTGGCTGCCGGGCTCCGTGCTGGCCAGGCCCGATTTGGAACGCAAGATCGGCGCTACCGTAGCCGATAGCGATTCTGCGGATTACCGTTTCAGCGACCTGCGCTTCACCTCCGCCGATGGCCGACGGCATTATCGCGTTCGCATCGCCCAACCGCATCGGGCGCCTGAGCCGGACGGCTATCCAACGATTTATTTCCTTGACGGCAACGCGGTGCTGATGGAGTTAAACGCCGCCTTACTGGCCAAATTGGCAGCGGCGAAGCGGCCGCCGGTGCTAGTCATGATCGGCTATGACAACGATCTGCGCATCGATGCCGCCGGCCGCGCCTACGACTATACGCTCCCTCTGCCGGCAGGCATGAAGACACCGCCGCGGTCCGGCGGGGGCGCGGATGCGTTCCTGCAATTGATTGAAACTCGGATCAAACCGGCGATCGCCGCCAGACTGGCGGTCGATCCGCAGCGGCAGACGCTGTGGGGGCACTCCTACGGCGGGCTCTTCGTTCTGCACACGTTGTTTACCCATCCCGCCGCCTTTCAGCGCTATATCGCCGTGGAACCCTCGCTGTGGTGGGGCAATGGCATGATCCTGCAAGAAGCGCAGCAGAGGACGGAACGGCGCGCGACGCCGGCGGTAAGGCTGCAACTGTGGGTTGGCCTGGCGGAACGCGATCGCGCGGCCCCGCCCGGCGTGAAGAGCCCCACTCTGCCGGCGGACGCAACGCATTTGCTGGCCGAACAGCTGGCGCAGCTCGACGGTTTCACCGTCGGCTATCGGGAATGGCCCACCTTAGGGCACGGCGCCATGCTGGCCGCGACCATCGAGCCGGCGCTGGACAGCGTCATCGCAGAAGACTGAATCCGCGGCTCAGAAGGTATGGGCCACATTTTCATCTGCGGCGCATATCTTCTGATAAGAAGAGTGTTTAATATCTGAGACAGAGAACGGTGGCCGCGGGCGAGCGCGTCAAAAAACAAAGTGGCTCCCCCGTCGGCAAGTGAGCTTGCTCTATCCGGTGGAGCCATACAGTACTGCAGTTTTCCCGGTGGGGCCCTGGTGAGGCGCAAGTAGGAAAAGATGGTGTAAGCAGGGCATTTCAGCGTTTTAATACCGCCTGTTTCACTATTTTCTTCTCCCTGTGGCGCCTATCATAAGCGCCCGCTCACCAGGTGGAAAAGGGTGAAAACCACCCTTGAAATACATTAACGAAAGTGATATTAGAAGCGGTTGGGGCGAAAGCGCCTAGTTCAGTTTTGAATAATTAAATCAGGGAATTATATTAAAAATGAATATTAATATCACCGACAAACCCAACCCGCAGGATGAAGAGTTCGTTATCGACAGCCTTTGGGCGCACAATCATAAAACCCAGCCCGTAGACATTCACCCGCTGTTCCTGACCGTTACCGACGACAGCCAGCAGATCGTCGGCGGCCTGGTCGCGCGCACCTGGTGGGGCGGCCTGGAAGTGCAGTATCTGTGGGTTGGCGATCAATGCCGCAAAAGCGGGTACGGCCGCCAATTGATGGAGTTGGCCGAAGAAGAAGCCCGCAAGCGCGGTTGCCATATGGCCTATGTCGATACCTTCGATTTCCAGGCCAGAGGCTTCTACGAAAAACTGGGCTACCGGGTCTACGGCGAACTGGGCGACTATGCGCATCGCCACACCCGCCATTATCTGGCTAAAAGCCTGTAACGCGGCCTGAGCGGCACAGAGGTGGGTATGGGTTCATCGCATAAAAATAATGAATCTTATTTTAAGGGCCTCATCACCATGATGGAGCACCTGAGCGAACCCTGGGGCATCAAAGATCACCTGTCCCGCCACCTCTATATGAACCGCGCCGCTTATCTCTATACCAATACGCCGCTGAATTTCGACGTCGCCGGCAAATATGACCACGAGTTCCCCGCCGACTGGGCCGACTCCGCCGCCGACTTTATCGAACATGACAAAATGACCGAAGCGGCGCGCGATCGGGTCACGGTCATAGAAACGCACTACTGGTACGGCAAAGACAGCCTGACGCCGTTTATCAGCGAAAAGCTGCCGGTGTACAACGATGACAAACAGGTGATTGGCGTGATCTGGAACGCCAAGCCGATGAACAGCCTGTCGCCGTTGAAGTACATCAATCAGCAAAAACCCAGCGTGTTGACCACCGAAGTCAATAACGAGCTGTTCACCCGTGCCGAACTCGATGTCATTTTCCTTATGCTGCAACGATTTACAGTGAAAGAGATAGCCAAAATCTATAATGTCAGCAATAAGACCATCGAAAACCGCATTTATAACATTTACCAGAAGGCCAACGTGCATACTCAGCAGCAATTTGAGGAATACTGCAAATACGCCAATCTGGATAACTACATTCCCGATCGCCTGATAACCAAAGGCATTCAGTTTATTTGAACCGCAAGGAAGATCTCACCGTGATAAAGATCGAAGATTATCCGCTCACCCGGGTGCCGCAAGATAAACGAGTTTCGTTTTTAAGCGTGGCCATCGTGCATATGGGCATGCTGACCGCGCTGGACCAGTTCATGCTCGGCGCCGTGCTCGGCAACTCCATGACGCTGATTGACGCCTTCACCGCCATTTTTGTCGGCAGCCTGATCTTCGGCGTGGTGACCTTCGGCCTGGGGCTGGCAGGCATGCGCGAAGGCATTTCCGGCAGCCTGCTGGCGCGCTGGTGCGGTTTCGGCCGTCTGGGCTCGGTGCTGATCGGCGTGGTGGTTGCCGTCAGCCTGCTGGGTTGGTTCGGCATTCAGAACGCCATTTTCGCCAAATCGCTCGACTTCGCGCTCGGCAATAAGCTGGGCTTTGGCCTGGCCGCCGGGCTCTCGGGCACGCTGTTGACCATCCTGGTGGCATTCGGCTTCAAGGCGCTGCGCATCGCCGCCCGTATCGCGGTGCCGATGTTCATCATGCTGGTGGCCTATATTTCGGTGACCGCGCTTTCCGGCCATAACCTGCAGGAGATCATCCAGCTGGCGCCGCCGGGTGAACCGCTGACCATCAGCGCCGGCATCACCATCGTCGTCGGCGGCGCCATCGTGGCCAGCCTGATGACCCCCGATCTGACCCGTTACTCCAAAAACGGCAAGCACGTGCTCGGCGTCACGCTCTTCACCATCATCGCCGGCGAGTTCGTGGTGAACGGCCTGGCGATCCTGATCGCCAAAACCCTGGGCACCGCGGATGTGGTCACCATCATGTCGCAAGCGGCCGGCGGCGCCGGTTTGCTGGTGGTGGTGTTCTCCACCCTGCGCGTCAACGATCTCAACCTGTACTCTTCTTCGCTGGGCATCGTCAACGCGGTGGAAGGCATCACCGGCAAGAAGCTGAAGTACACCTACACTACGCTGGTGATCGGTATTCTGGGCACCACGCTGTCGGTGCTGGGCATTCTTGACCGCTTTGTCGACTTCCTGACGGTGCTTGGCGTGGTCTTCCCGCCGATTATCGGCATCATGCTGGTGGACTATTATCTGCTGCGCAGCCATCGCAAGATCCTGGATGAGAGCCGCCGTACCGGCCAGTTGCCGAACGAAACGCCAACTATCGGCTGGGCGGCGATCGTCGCCAGCATCGCCGGCGGCGCCGTCGGCCTGGCGACCGAATGGGGCGTACCGACCATCAATTCCCTGGTCGCTGCCAGCCTGCTGTATTGGGTGCTTAAACTGGTCTTCAGCCGGGCGCAAAAACCGCTGGCATCACAGAAATCGCTCTGATTTTCGTGAACGCGGTAATGCACTCCTCCAGGTCTCTGGGGAGTGTTTGACGCTCGAAAAGGGGATTCAATGCAAAAGAAGGGGCCGATCGCGCAGACAAGCGGCCGTGGTGGTTAGGGTCCCTGGTGTCGGTAGCAAGCTATCCATTTATGCTCAGAGTGTGGCAATGCCCCCTCTGAGCTTTTTATTATAAAAACTGTCGGCTTCCGTATTTTGATCGTAAAGAAAAACTTCAGCTTGCATGAACAGTAGCCCATGAAATCGGCTTTGGTCAACATAAAAGTAAACATAAAACCGGCTTTTGTGTTCACTTTTCCATAAGTAAAACCTAATCAATTGATTTGCACGGCTTTATCTTTCTCGCAGAGGAAGCAGGCTACCCCCGCTGACATCACTGCGCTAAACGGCTGACGATAAACAATAATTACCACTAATAATCAGTTCGTTACCCGCCCGTCCGCGCCTTTTTATCTGGACAACGCCAATGCGTAAGATATAGTGAAGCCTGCGTAATGTTTGTAAGGACAGCCAATGAAAACCACCAACGCACAGCGCAAAATCAACATCATTAAAAATATTGAATATCTGATGCGTACCCGCGGTGAAACCAAGGCTTCCTTTTCCAATCGCAGCGGCCTGACGCGCACTACCCTCTACAAAATTCTTGACGGAAGAGTGAACAACGTTCAGCAATCCACCGTGAATCGGATCTCCGATTTCTTCGGTGTCTCCTGTGAAGAGATCGAAGATTACGATCTGGAAAAGCTGGAGCTGCTTAACGAAACGCTGTCCACCGAAGGCAACAAGAACCCTTCCGCCATTCCGGTGATCCCGCAGTCGCGCTATCTGGCCGTCTCGCAGCGCAAGATCGGGCAGCTGGTCACTGAGTTCCCTTTGACTTATTTCTTCGGCGATGAGTCGAACATGTTGGCAATGAAAATAGAGACCGAAATTAAAGGGTCATTTATTCCCGGCGAGGTCATCATCATCAAACGCCCGCCGGTACTGATTTGCGATTCGCCTTTGCTGTATCACTCGGGAAAAAGCGGCTTCTTTGTGGTTGAAGACAAAGACAGCGAAAGCATGGACAAACGCCCTCAGGACACCGTGCAATTCCTGGGTTACATCGTTGGAGAAAGGTTATAAATGGAACCGAATCAGAAGTTCAAGCTGTTGGGCTTCACCCGGCATGGCACCATCGCGGCCAATGTCATGGTATTGGCCACCGGCAAAACCATTACCATGGGGCTGAATGAGCTGGCCGACAGCGAAATATCAGAAGATCTGAGCCGGCACGAGCTGCAGGCGCTGTACCGCAAACTCTATGGCGATAACCAACAAAAAACCGCCTACGAGCTCAGCGATCGCCACGAACGCTCCTGGTACGCCTATCTGATTATTACCGTGGCGCTCAGCGTGATTTATATTTTCTCAACGCTGTGCGGCGTCAAGCCGATCCAAATCCCGGTACTGAATCTCATCACGCCGCCGGCGATCTTCATTTACCCGCTCACGTTCATTCTGGTGGACATCCTTAACGAATTCTATGGGTTGCGGTTGGCTCGGCGCACCATCATCATCTCGTTTATCGCCAACCTGACCTTCGTTCTGGGAGTCTGGGTGACAACGCTGGTGCCGAGCATTCCGCAGTGGGAGTACAGCGAGACCTACAACGGCATCGTGCACAGCATCATGGCGGTGCTGGTGGCCTCGTCGGCGGCCTATCTGATTTCCGAGAACGTCAATTCCTATCTGCTTTGCAAAATCAAAGAGTTGACCAACTCCCGTTACCTGTTTGTGCGCGTGATCACCAGTACCGTAGTGGCGTCGGCCATCGACAGCGTGGTGTTCTGTACGCTGGCGTTTTACAACGTGCTGAGCTGGGACATCATCAAGACCATGATCCTGTCGCAGTTCCTGATCAAGGTGGTTTACGCCCTGCTGGGCGTCGGGCCGATCTACGCCACCCGCAGTCTGTTTAACCGCTACATCAATACCGAACAAGCAAAGGGCAATGAATATGCATATCCAAAAGCAAGATAAGATCACCCATCTTGGCGCGAACTCCGATTATCCGGATCAATATGCTCCCGCATTGCTCGAAGCCTTGCCGCGCGCGCGCGGCCGCGATTTGATCGGCGTGGACGAGCGGCAACTGCCGTTCAGCGGCTTTGATCTCTGGACCGCCTTCGAGCTGTCCTGGCTCAACGCCAAGGGCAAGCCGGTGGTGGGCATCGGCGAATTTACCTTCCCGCATTCCTCGTCGAACCTGATCGAATCCAAGTCGTTCAAGCTGTATCTCAACAGTTTCAACCAAACGCGCTTCGACAGCGTGGAACAGGTGAGCGCCGCCATGCAAAAAGATCTGTCGCAGGCGGCCAACGGCCAGGTCACCGTCAAACTCTATCCGGGGCTGGAAGGTTACCCGGCGCAAATCGATCGCCTGCCGGGCATCAACATCGACGATCTGGATATCGCGATCGACGACTTCGCCTTCAAGCCGGAATACCTGAGCGGCGCGGCCGATCAAGGGGAACGCGTGGCGGAGACGCTGTCTTCCAATCTGCTGAAATCCAACTGCCTGGTCACTAACCAGCCGGACTGGGGCAGCGTGGTTATCCGCTATGAAGGCCGCCAAATCGATCGCGAAAGCCTGCTGCGCTACCTGATCTCCTTCCGCCAGCACAACGAATTCCACGAGCAGTGCGTCGAGCGCATTTTCAACGACATCAAGCAGAGCTGCCGCCCGGAAAAACTCAGCGTGTTCGCGCGTTACACCCGCCGCGGCGGCCTGGACATCAACCCCTTCCGCAGCGATTTCGAGACGGCGCCGGCGCTCGGCCGCCTGATCAGGCAGTAAGCGTTACCCCCCAATGCTCCCGCTAGGGAGCATTGTTTCCCTCGCTTTCATCTCCCTGTTATTTTTCGCCATTATCGTCGTCAGCGGCTATCTTCAAAGCACACTGACGGAGATTAACGACGCATGCCTGACCTTTCACGCAGAGATATCCTGCGGGCTGCCGCCATCGGATCGGCATTATCGCTGTTGCCCGCCTCGATTCGCAAAGCGCTGGCCATTCCCGCCAACAACCGCACCGGCACCCTGCGCGACGTCGAACACGTGGTGATCCTGATGCAGGAAAACCGCTCTTTCGATCACTACTTCGGCACCCTGCCGGGCGTGCGCGGCTTCAGCGATCGCTTTACCATCCCACTGCCCGGCGATCGCCTCGTCTGGCAGCAACAGGGTGCCGAACGGCTGGTGCTGCCCTACCATCTGGACAGCAAACGCGGCAACGCCCAGCGCGTCACCGGCACGCCACACTCGTGGGTGGATGAGCAAGCCGCCTGGGATCACGGCCGCATGAGCGCCTGGCCCACCTACAAAACGCCGGCCTCGATGGGCTACTACCGTCAGCAAGAGCTGCCGTTCCAGTTCGCGCTGGCCAACGCTTTCACCCTGTGCGATGCCTATCACTGTTCCATCCACGCCGGCACCAACACCAACCGGCTGTTCCACTGGACCGGCACCAACGGCCCGTCCGCCGCCAACGTGGCGGTAGTGGTCAACGAATGGGACAGCCCCGGCCCGGCGGACATCGGCTACCAGTGGACCACCTATCCGGAACGGCTGGAGGCGAGCGGCGTCAGTTGGAAGGTGTATCAATTCCTGCCGGACAACTTTACCGACAACCCTCTGGCGGGCTTTCGCCAATACCGCGCCGCCAGCATTCAAGTGGGCAACCCGGCTCGGCCGCCAAAAGACTTCAACGCCTTCGTGCCTTATCGCGACGAGCTCAACGCGACCGCGCCGCTGTACAAAGGCAACGGCAACACCCTGCCGGCCGCCGACGGCAACGACCTGGACGCCATGCTGGCCGGATTCCGCACCGACGTGCAGCAGGGCAAACTGCCGCAGGTCAGTTGGATCATCGCGCCGGCGGCCTATTCGGAACATCCCGATCCCTCCAGCCCGGTGCAGGGCGGCTGGTTCACGCAAGAGATCCTCAACGCGCTGACCGACAACCCGGAGGTGTGGAGTAAAACCGTGCTGCTGGTCAACTACGACGAAAACGACGGCTTTTTCGATCATATGCCTTCGCCTTCCGCGCCGTCGCTGCGCGAAGACGGCAGCTTCGCCGGTAAATCGACGGTGCCGTTCGATACCGAGATCTTCCAGCACGTGGCGCCGCCCGGCTCGCAAGACCAGCCGCCGCCGGACGGCCGCATCTACGGCCCCGGCCCGCGGGTGCCGATGCTGGTGCTGTCGCCCTGGAGCCGCGGCGGCTGGGTCAATTCGCAGGTTTTCGATCACACCTCGGTGCTGCAATTTTTGGAAAAGCGCTTTCAGGTGCATGAACCCAACATCAGCGCCTGGCGCCGCGCGGTGTGCGGCGATCTCACTTCGGCATTCAACTTTGTCGATCCTAACGGCGAAGCATTGCCGAGCCTGCCCGCCACCAGCCGCCACGCCGCCGACGGCCTGCGCCAGCGTCAGGAACAGCTGCCGCAGGTGCCGCTGCCGCCGCCCGCCCGCCAGCGTTTGCCACACCAACGCCGCCTGGCGCGCCCTTCTCGCGCACTGCCCTATCAGTTGCACGTCGAGGCCAGCGTCGCGACCGAGCAGCACCGCGTGACGCTGAACCTGTTCAATACCGGCGAGCAAGGGGCGGTGTTTCACGTCTACGATCGGCGAGACCTGACGCAAATCCCGCGCCGCTATACCGTCGAGGCCGGCAAGGCGGTCAGCGACGACTGGCGGGCGGAAAATGAGTACCATCTGTGGCTGCTCGGCCCCAACGGCTTTCATCGTGAACTGCGCGGTGCCCTGAGCCGGCCGCAGCCTGAGGTGCGTTTGCGCCCGACGGGCCGCAACCTGCTGCTGCAGTTGAATAACCCGGGCACCGAAGCGATAGCGATCACCCTCGAACGCTGCCCTTACACGCAGCAAGGCCCGTGGCCTGTCACGCTGCCTGCGGGCGGCAGCCACCAGCAAGCATTTGACGCCCGCGCCAGCGGCGGTTGGTACGATATTACGCTGCACAGCGCCGGGGGCTGGCTGCGTCGTCTGGCGGGGCGGCTGGAAGATGGCGAACACAGCGTCAGCGACCCGCTGATGGGCCATGAGTAACTATCGGCACTGTGGGAGTTCAAAAATCGAAAGGATATCGCTTATCATTGCCTTCTCGTTCTTCGCCGATTACCCAAGGATCTTCATGCCCGCTGTTCTTATCGCCAAAGCCGGCCGCTGGTTGGCCGCCTGCGTTTTACTGTTGGCCGGCGCCGCTCAAGCCGCGCCGATCGTCGTCACCGATGTCGCCGGCCGCCAGGTCACCCTGCCGCAACCGGCAAAACGCGTTATCCTGGCCGATGCCCGCGCGTTGCTGGCGCTGAATATTCTGCATCCGCAGGAGCCGCTGAAAAACATCATCGCCTGGGACAACTCGCTGAAGGTCAAAGCGCCGGATCTGGTTGAAGCCTACGCGAAAAAATTCCCGCAGGTCATGCAGATCCCCACCTTCGACAACCCCTACACCAGTGATTTCAGCGTGGAAAGCGCGGTGGTGCGTCAACCGGATCTGATCATTTTCGACATTGGCCTGCTGAGCAAATTGAAAGACAGCGGCGTGCTGACCCAGCTGGAAAAAGTCGGCATCCCGGTGCTGATCATCGATTTTCGCCAACAGCCGCTGACCAACACCATCGCCAGCATGGCGCTGTTGGGTAAAGTATTTGACGAGCAGCCCAATGCCGACGCCTTCATCCGTCTCTATCAGCAGCGCCTCGAGCTGGTGCGGCAGCGGGTCGCCACGCTGAAACCGGAACAGCGCCCCAGCGTCTTCATCGAGCGCAGCGCCGGCATCAAAGGCGAACAGTGCTGCAACACCTTCGGCAAAGGCAGTTTCGGGCAGTTCATCGATACCGCCGGCGGCAACAATATCGGCAGCACGCTGTTTTCAGACATGGGCGGTGAAGTAAACGTCGAACAGGTGATCAGCAGCAACCCGGATTTCTATCTGCTGACCGGCGCCGACTGGAGCCGCGGCCATCGCGGCACGCTGGCGGTGCCGCTGGGTTACGCCACCGATATGGCCACCAGCCAAAAGAAACTGGCGCACCTGCTGGATCGCACCGGCATTAACGTGCTGAAAGCGGTGAAAGAAAAACGCGTGATGGCGATTTATCATCAATTTTACGACACGCCGCTCAACTTTATCGCGGTTGAGGCGATCGCCAAATTCCTGCACCCGGCGCTGTTTAAAGATATTGATCCGCAAGCGGATATCGAAATGGTGCACCGGAAATTCACCGCGCTGGATTACAGCGGCGTCTTCTGGCTTACGCCACAATAACCCCCGCCAGGGCCCGCCAGCCGGGCCCTGTTTCCCGCAGTCATTATTTAGTTGCCTACTTAACTATCCCGTAACAATTTTATTTACTTGCCAATAATTATCATTAAGATTGTCTTTTCTAAAAAAATACATCCGGGTCTGAAACTCTTAAGGCATTATTATGTCACCTCTTTTTCGGCTTTCTCTGCTGACGGCTTCCATCGCCATCGCATTCCCTGTCCTTGCTACTGATAACTCATCTCAGAACGATACCGACACCGTGACCGTCGTCGGCAACTGGCTGGACAACCCTGATACCAGTTCGGTGCTGCTCAACCATCCGGGCGCGCGTTCCATCGTCACCCAGCAGCAAATGCACGAACAGGGCGACCAAACCATCGCCGATAGCCTGCGCGGCGTACCCGGCGTGCAAGTGCGCGACAGCAACGGCACCGGCGGCAGCGACATCTCGCTCAACGTCGGCGTGCGCGGCCTGACTTCGCGCCTTTCTCCACGCTCCACCATTCTGATGGACGGCGTCCCGCTGGCGGTCGCGCCTTACGGCCAACCGCAGCTGTCGATGGCTCCGCTGTCTATCGGTAATCTGCAATCAGTGGACGTTGTGCGCGGCGGCGGCGCGGTGCGCTACGGGCCGCAGAACGTCGGCGGCGTGATCAACTTCGTTACCCGAGACATTCCCAAAACGTTTGGCGGCACCGCCAGCGTACAAACCCAGGGCGCCAGCCACGGCGGCCTGAAGACCCTGACCAGCGCCTCCGTGGGCGGCACCGCAGACAACGGCCTCGGCGCCGAACTGCTCTATTCCGGCCTGCACGGCCAGGGCTACCGCGACAACAACGACAACACCGACATCGACGATTTCATGCTGAAAACGCGTTATGCGTTTACCGATCGCGACGAACTGTTGGCCAATTTCCACTACTACGACGCCAAAGCCGGCATGCCGGGCGGGCTGAGCAGCGCGCAATACGCGCAGAACCCGTTCCAGTCCACGCGGCCGTGGGACCAGTTCGAAGGCCGCCGCAAGGATATGTCGTTCAAGTACAAACATCAGGAAGACGACAAACAGTTCGAAGTGTTGACCTACTTCACCGACAGCTACCGCGGCAGCAACATCGAATCGGAAGGCACCGGCAAAAACGCGGGCCAGCGGCGCATGGTTTCCTATCCGCGCCACTATTCAACCTGGGCGATCGAACCAAGTTACTCGCAGGTCTTCCGTTTCTGGGATATGGCGCACGAGATCACCCTCGGTTACCGCTACCTGAATGAAACCATGGATGAAAAGGCGTCTCGTTCGGCCTGGTATAACCCGGCGAATATCGGCTCGACGCCGGAGACCCCGGACTATTACCAGCACACCTCTGGCGGCACCGCAGCCAACGCGTTCTATATCGACGACACCATTAACGTCGGCAACTGGACGGTCACGCCGGGCCTGCGTTATGAAAGCATTCGCACCCACGTGGACGATTCGTTCAACAACATCAGCCGCGAGAAAAGCTACAGCGAGCCGCTGCCGTCATTGAACGTGATGTACCACCTGTCCGACGCCTGGAAACTGTTCGCCAACGCCAACACCTCGTTCGGCAGCATGCAGTATTTCCAACTGACCAAAGGCGGCAACGGCAACCAGCCGGCGCCGGGGCTGACGGCGGAAAAAGCGCGCACCTATGAGTTCGGCACCCGCTACGACGACACCGTGGTTAAGGCCGAGGCCACGCTGTTCTACATCGACTTCGATAACCAGCTGCAGTACATCAGCAACGACGTGGGCTGGACCAACATGGGCGCCACCAAGCACAAAGGCATCGAGCTGGCGCTCAGCTACGATCTCAGCGAGCTGAATCGGGCGCTCGACGGCGCCAGCGTCTACACCAGCTATACCTACACCAAGGCCAGCACCGACAAGGGCGACTTCGCCGGTAAAGATCTGCCGTTCTACTCGCGCCAGGTCTATACCGTCGGTACGCGTTACGCCACCGGCAACTGGGTATGGAATCTGGACGGTTATGCGCAGTCGAAACAGCATTCGCCGGGCACCGGGCCGGAGTACATCACGCAGGAAAGCGCCGATGGCCAGTTCGGCAACATCGCCGGTTACATGGTGTGGAATATGCGCGGGGAATATAACTTCGGGCCGCAGCTGTCGAACCTGACGCTGGGCGCCGGGGTGAAAAACCTGTTCGATCAGCGCTACTTCACCCGCTCCAACGACAATAACTTCGGCAAGTACGTCGGCGAACCGCGCACCTTCTTCGTGCAGGGGTCGATCGCTTTCTGATACCCAGGCCCCCGATGGGGCTTCGGTATCACCGACAATAAAGACGAAACAGGCGCGCCAGGTGCGCGCCCATCGGCGTCAAGGTGGTGTCCTTCCGTTGGATAAGATAAAACGTCGCTTTCGGCAGACGCTCTTCCAGCTCAAGCGGCACCAAATGCTTGCCCAGAATCGGATCCGAAATCACGTCCACCGACAGAATGCTGACAAAATCGCTCTGCGCCACCAGGCTGGTACAGGCCATAAAGGTCTCACAGGTCACGCTGATCGACGGCGCCATGCCCAAGTCCCCGAACAGATCGTGCAATAGCCGGTAATAACTGCCTTTCGGCGTCGGCATGGTCCAGTCGCAGTGCTGCAGCTGTTTCAGCGAGGTCGCCCCCTCCATCGGATGCCCTTTGCGCACCACCACCCGATACTCTTTTTCCATCAGCCGTTCATACTGCAGCTCGTTGTCGAGGCTGCTGGGGTAATAGGTATTGACGGTAAAATCCAGCTCGCCCTGGCGCAGTTCTGGGATCATCGACACCAGTTGCCCCTCGACGATGCGCACCTTCACATTCGGATACTCACGGTGAAACTGGGTGACCACCTGCGGCATCACGGTGCGCGCAATGCTGCCGCCAACGCCGATATTCACCGTACCGCCCGCCAACCCCAGCCGCTGCTGAATGTCTTCCTGCGCCACCCGCAGCTCTTCGAGAATCAGGCTGGCATGCTGGAAAAAGTTATCGCCGCAGTCGGTCAATACCACCCCCTGACTGCGGCGAATAAACAGCTTGGCGCCCAGCACCTCTTCCAGCTCCTGAATGGCTTTGGTCAGTGCAGGCTGGGAAAGGCGAGAGGTGCGGCTGGCGGCGCGGATGCTGCCCTGGCGGCTAACGTCCACAAATGCGCGCAATTGGTGCAATTTTATCGAGGCTGGCATAGGCGAAAGGCGATAACCGTTATTTATCAATAGCAAGATATTGGCATCTTATTTAGCCAGATTCCATTGTGTACATTCGGAAAAAACATAATAAATAACCAAATTCTTATTTCGCTTAATTAAGCGCATTTTCTGCGCCAATAAGCGCCATTCACGGCAGTTAGTAACCAAACGCACCTTTTTCTTTGCAATAGCTTCACCGTCTGATTTCAGTTCAGAGCATAACTGCTGCCTGGAGCGATCCAGCGCGCGATAACTTATGAGATATCACTATGACTAATTCGCTTTCGATGTTGGTGGCCGATCTGTACCCGCAATTGCAGGCCTGGCGCCGCGACTTCCACCGCTATGCCGAATCCGGCTGGTTTGAGTTCCGCACCGCCACCCTGGTGGCGGAAGAACTCGATCGGCTGGGTTATCGTTTGCAGCTGGGCCGCGAGGTCATCAAGGCAGAGGCGCGCATGGGACTGCCCTCGTCCGATGAGCTGGAGGCGCAGGAACTGCGCGCCCGCAATCAGGGCGCGTTGGAAAAATGGTTGCCGCACTTTTCCGGCGGCTTCGCCGGCATCGTCGCAACGCTCGATACCGGCCGCCCCGGCCCGATTATCGCCTACCGCGTGGATATGGACGCCCTCGATCTCAACGAATTGCTGGAACCCGAGCACCTGCCGTTCCGTGAAGGGTTCGCCTCTTGCAACAGCGGCATGATGCATGCATGCGGTCATGACGGCCATACCACCATCGGCCTGGGGCTGGCGCACGTGTTCAAAAGCCTGGCGTCCCAGCTTAGCGGCACCGTCAAACTGATCTTCCAGCCGGCGGAAGAAGGCACGCGCGGCGCAAAATCGATGGTGGAGGCCGGCGTGGTGGACGACGTCGATTTCTTCACCGCGGTGCATATCGGCACCGGCGTGCCGGCCGGCGAGCTGGTGTGCGGCAGCGACAGCTTTATGGCCACCAGCAAGCTGGACGTTACCTTTCGCGGCGTCGCCTCCCACGCCGGCGCCAAGCCGGAAGACGGTCGCAACGCGCTGCTGGCAGCGGCGCAGGCTGCGCTGGGGCTTTACGCCATCCCGCGCCACAGCGAAGGCAGCTCGCGCATCAATGTCGGCGTGCTGCAGGCCGGCACCGGCCGTAACGTGATCGCCGATCGGGCGTTTATGAAGGTGGAGACGCGCGGCGCCACCAATGAGATCAACGCGTTCGTCTATCAACAGGCGCTGAACGCCATCGAAGGCGCAGCCAAAATGCACGGCGTCGCCTGCGACATCGCGCTGATGGGCGCGGCGCAGAGCAGCAAACCGACCCAACCGTGGGTGGATTACATCCGTCGCCAGGCGCAGCAGATAACCGAGCTGACCTCGGTGGTCGATCGCCGCGAACAGGCTGCGGGTTCGGAAGACGCCACCTACATGATGGAACGGGTGAAATCCCGCGGCGGCCAGGCCTCATATGTCATTTTCGGCACCGAGCTGAGCGCCGGACACCATAACGAGAAATTCGACTTCAACGAACAGGTGATGGCGGTGGCGGTGAAAACGCTGGCGTCGCTGGCGCTGAACCTGCCGACATTCGGGAGCGGAGCATGAGCAACTCAGAACTGCAGGCTTTTATCGACGACTACATTGACCAACGCCAGTCCCGCTTCAGCGCGCTGAGCGACGCGATTTGGGACCATCCGGAAACGCGCTTTAACGAGACCTATTCCGCCACGTTGCTGGCCGATGCGCTGGAACAGGAAGGCTTCTCGGTCGAGCGCGGCGTGGGCGACATCGAGACGGCGTTTATCGCCAGCTACGGCAGCGGTCACCCGGTTATCGCGCTGCTGGGCGAGTACGACGCGCTGGCCGGGCTGAGCCAGCGGTCCGGTTGCGCCACGCCGCAGCCGCTGGTGGAAAACGGCAACGGCCATGGCTGCGGCCACAATCTGCTGGGCACCGCGGCGCTGGCGGGCGCCTTCGCCGCCAAGGCGTGGATGCAGCAGAACCGGCTGACCGGCACCCTGCGCTTCTACGGCTGCCCGGGCGAAGAGGGGGGCTCCGGCAAAACCTTTATGGTGCGCGAAGGCCTGTTCGACGACGTCGACGCCGCCCTCACCTGGCACCCGGAAGGCTTCAGCGGCATGTTCAACACCAGTACGCTGGCCAACATTCAGGCGGCGTTTCACTTCAAGGGCGTCGCCGCCCATGCCGCCAACTCGCCGCACCTGGGGCGCAGCGCGCTGGACGCGGTGACGCTGATGAATACCGGCGCCAACTTCCTGCGCGAACATATTGTGCAAGAAGCGCGGCTGCACTATGCGGTCACCCACACCGGCGGCAGCTCCCCCAACGTGGTGCAGGCCGACGCCGAGGTGTTGTACCTGATCCGCGCACCGCAGCTCGACCAGGCGCAGGACATTTACCAACGGGTGATCAACATCGCCAAGGGCGCAGCGCTGATGACTGACACCCAGATGGAAGTGCGCTTCGACAAGGCCTGCTCCAACTATGTGCCAAACCGCAGTCTTGAACGCGCGATGTATCAAAACCTGTGTGATTTCGGTCTGCCCGAGTACAGCGACGCCGAACGCCGCTTCGCCGAGGAAATCCGCCAGACGCTGAGCCGCGACGATCTGCGCAACGCCAAACTCAACATTGCCCGCACCGGCGGTGCAGCCGGGCGCGAGTGGGTGCAACTGCTGGGAGATAAGGTGCTGATGGACGAGGTCGCTCCTTATGTGGAATCCGACGATCTGCTGTACGGCTCTACCGACGTTGGCGACGTGAGCTGGGTGGCGCCGACCGCCCAATGCTTTAGCCCCTGTTTCGCACTCGGCACTCCGCTGCACACCTGGCAACTGGTGGCGCAGGGCCGCACCGCTATCGCCCATAAGGGCATGTGCCTGGCCGGCAAGGTGATGGCGGCGACCGCCGTCGATCTGCTGAGCGACAGCGCCCTGCTGGCGCGCTGCCGCAGCGAGTTTGAGCGCCGGCGCGCCGAACAGCCGTACCGCTGCCCCATCCCGCAGGGGGTGAAGCCATCTCCATTGAAATAGCATGAACAGACAGGGCCCGGACAACCGGGCTACTAAAAATAATTATAAATAAATCAAATAATAACAATCACACAACAGAGCAAACACAGAGGGTAAAATCATGAGTGAGGCCACAACGCCAATCAATAAAAGCCCCGGACGCGTTTTTTACTGGGTGGAACGCATCGGCAATAAGATCCCCAATCCGTTTTTATTGTTCGTCTATTTGATCCTGGTGCTTATGCTGGCCACCGCGCTGTTTTCCTGGCTCGATGTGGCGGTGAAAAATCCGGCCACCGGCGAGCTCATCAAGGTGAATAACCTGATGAGCGTGGCGGGCATGCAGTGGATATTTCCCAATATCATCCATAATTTCAGCAGCTTTGCGCCGCTGGGGGCTATTTTGGCGCTGGTGATAGGCGCCGGCCTGGCGGAAAAGGTCGGCCTGCTGCAGGCGCTGATGTATAAAATGGCCTCGCGCGTCAGCGCCCGCTACGCCAGCTATATGGTGCTGTTTATCGCCTTCTTCAGTCATATATCGTCGGACGCCGCGCTGGTGGTGATGCCGCCGCTCGGCGCGCTGATGTTTGTAGCGGTGGGTCGCCACCCGATAGCCGGACTGCTGGCGGCGATCGCCGGCGTCGCCTCCGGTTTTACCGCCAATCTGTTGATCGTCACCACCGACGTATTGCTTTCCGGCATCAGCACCGAAGCCACCAAAGCGGTGGATGGCGCGGTTCACGTCAGCGTGATAGACAACTGGTACTTTATGGCCACCTCCGTGATCGTGCTGACCATCGCCGGCGCGCTGCTCACCGACAAGTTTATCGAGCCCCGCCTGCCGAAGTGGCAAGGCGGCGCCGAAGACAAAATCGCAGCGCTGACCCCGCTGCAGAACCGGGGGCTGATGATGAGCGGCATCGCCGCGCTGGTGTTTATCGCCATCATCGCCGCTCTGGTGGTGCCAGAGGCCGCGCCGCTGCGTGACCCGAACACCGGTTCGGTGATCCCTTCCCCGTTCATCAAGGGTATTGTGCCGATCATCATCCTGTTCTTCTTCACCGTCGCCATTACCTATGGCGTAGTCACCAAACAGATCCGGCGGCCGGACGATATTCCCCACCACTTGCTCGATCCGATGAAAAGCATGGCGGGTTTCATCGTGATGGTGTTTCCGCTGTCGCAGTTCGTGGCGTTCTTTAACTGGAGCAACATGGGCAAGTTTATGGCCGTCGGTCTGACCGATATGCTGGAAGCCGCCGGCATGAGCGGCGCACCGGCATTTCTCGGCCTGATGTTCCTCTCCGCCTTCCTGTGCATGTTCATCGCCAGCGGCTCGGCGATCTGGTCAATTTTAGCGCCGATCTTCGTGCCGATGTTTATGCTGCTCGGTTTCCACCCGGCGTTCGCCCAGATGATCTTTCGCATCGCCGACTCTGCAGTGCTGCCGCTGGCGCCGATGTCGCCGTTCCTGCCGCTGTTCCTCGGCTTCCTGCAGCGCTACCGCAAAGACGCGCAGCTCGGCACCTATTACGTGTTGATCCTGCCCTATCCCTTGGTGTTCTTCAGCGTGTGGATTTTGCTGCTGCTGGTCTGGTATGCGCTAGGCTTGCCAATCGGTCCCGGCGTCTATCCGAAGCTGGGCTAAACGCCCCGCTATCTCGCCCCGCGCTGGTTCGCGGGGCAGATTCCCTCTTCCCCAAGCCCAGCAGAAAGATTGATCTTCCTCACTGACCAAGCGGCTCTGAGGATTATTTCATTGCCTTGCTAAACCGGTTCTTCTATTTTAGCTCACCATCTGACAACGACAAAAACAGGGATTAAGCATGATGAATCGCGTATGGGTACTGGGCGACGCCGTGATCGACCTGGTGCCGGAAAATGCCAACGGTTATCTCAAATGCCCCGGCGGCGCGCCGGCGAACGTGGCGGTGGGTATCGCCCGTTTGGGCGGCGACAGCGCCTTTATCGGCCGGGTGGGGCAAGACAGCTTCGGCGCCTTTCTGCAGCAGGTGCTGAGCGATGAAGGGGTGGATATCGGTCATATGCGACCGGATCCCGAACACCACACCTCCACGGTGGTGGTGGATCTCGATCAGCACGGTGAGCGCTCATTCACGTTTATGGTGCAGCCCAGCGCCGATCTGTTTTTGCAGCCCGACGATCTGCCGGCTTTCCAACGGGGCGAATGGCTGCACCTCTGCTCCATCGCGCTGTCGCAGGAGCCCAGCCGCAGCGCGGCCTTTACGGCGATGGAACGCATGCGGGCAGTCGGCGGCCGGGTCAGTTTCGATCCCAACATCCGCGAAGAAGTCTGGCGTCAGCCGGAAGCGCTGCGCCCCTGCCTGCAAAAGGCGCTGCTGCTGGCGGATGTGGTGAAACTGTCGCGCGAAGAGCTGGCTTTCATCAGCCACCTTGACGATGTGGAGAACGGCATCCGCTGGATGATGCAAACCTATCCGCTGCGCCTGCTGCTGGTGACGCTGGGCGGCGACGGCGTCTGCGTACACGATGGGCATCGCCTGCGCCATTTCCGCGCGCCGTCGGTCGTGCCGGTCGATACCACCGGCGCCGGCGACGCGTTTGTCGCCGGGCTGTTAGCGGCGCTGGCGCGCCTTCACGCATTGCCGCAGGACGCGCAATGGCCGGCGGTTATCGCCCAGGCTCAGGCCTGCGGCGCGCTGGCCACCACCGCCAAGGGCGCCATGACCGCCCTGCCTCACGCCGAAGAGCTGGCCGCTTTTCTGCGTTGATCCCCTGCATCCACGGCGATCCCCTGGGCGCCGTGGTCTTTTAACCCGCGATTTGCGCGCTCGATCACAATAGCTGAATCGGGTTAGCAAACTTGATTGCCAGTCCGCTCCTCGATCGTTATCTTTCGCCATGAAAAACCGGTTTAGCAATTTAGCAAAAAATAATAACAACCCTTCCCGGATGATAGACGATGATGAAAAAACTCAGCTATTTGGCGATAACAACAGGGCTTTTCCTCTCCACGTCTGCCGCTGCAGCCTCCGGCGACGGCGACATCGAGGCGCGCCTCAACGCGCTGGAACAACGCCTGGCGCAGGCGGAACAGCGCGCCGCTCAGGCTGAAACTCGCGCCACCGCGGCGGAACGCCGGGCGCAACAGCTGGAACTGCGCACCGCCAGCACCGAAAGGCAAACCGCGCAGGTCGTGCAGCGCGCCGCCGCGCTTGAAACGCAATCCTCTCCGACCAGCGCGCTGAAACTGAACGGTTTCAACGATCTGAAACTGTACGGCGACGTGGAGTTCAATCTGGACGGCGCCAGCCGCAGCGGCCAGCTGACGTCGCTGAAAGGCAGCGACCACAAGGACTGGAAACCCGGCAACAAAGAGCGCTGGGACATCAATGGCCGCATTCTGGTCGGGCTGGACGGCTACCGCCGCAATCCGGACGGCAACTTCTCCGGCTTCAGCGTCCAGCCGCTGGCGGACATGAGCGGCAAAATGAACCTGGACGACGCCGCTTTCTTCTTCGGCAATGAAAAGAACTGGCAAACCAAAATCGGCCGCTTCGAAGCCTACGACATGTTCCCGCTGAATCAGGACACCTTCATTCAATACTCCGGCAATACCGCCAACGACCTGTACGCCGACGGCTTCGGCTATATCTACATGATGAAAGAAGGCCGCGGCCGCAGCAGCAGCGGCGGCAACCTGATGCTGAGCAAATACGCCGGGGATGTCTATTTCGAACTGAACACGCTGGTGGAAGACGGCACCTCGCTGTTCCAGGACAACAGCTACCACGGCAATGCGCTGGAAAATAAGAAAAACGTCGCCTATTTGCGCCCGGTGATCGCCTGGAAGAAAGACGCCTTCAGCATCGCGGCGGCGATGGAAAGCAACGTGGTGAATAACGCTTACGGCTATCAGGACAGTCAGGGCCGCTTCGTCGACCAATCCAAGCGCAACGGCTACGGCATGACGATGAGTTGGAACAACAGCGCCGCCAACCCGGATAACGGCGTGGTGGCCAACCTGAGCACCGCCTATCTGGATGCCTCAGGCGAGCAAGACTTCACCGCCGGCGTCAACGTGCTGTGGCGGCGCTTCGAACTGGGTTATATCTATGCCCATAACTATATCAAAGAGTTCAATACCGCCGGGATCGCCGCCGATATCCACAACCCGCTCAGCGAACCGGGCAACTACGACATCCACACCGTTCACGCGTCGTATCAGATACCTAACATTATGAATATGAAGAATTTCAACCTGTATTTAGGCGCCTATGTGTCGCTGCTGGAAGCCAACGCCGACAACAAGATCGCCAACGGCGACAACGACCAGCGTTACGGCATGCGCGCCAGATTCAAGTATTTCTTCTGACATCGATTCACGGCGCTGCGCCGCAAACTGCGCGGCGGCATTTTTATTTAGCAAGGGGACAACATGGACATTACCGCAACCGCCAACGCGCTGTTGCCGCTGCTCGGCGGTAAAGAGAACATCGCCAGCGCCGCCCACTGCGCCACGCGCCTGCGCCTGGTGCTGGTGGACGACAGCAAGGTGGACAAAGAGGCCATCGGCAAACTGGACGGCGTTAAAGGCTGCTTCAGCAACGCCGGTCAGATCCAGGTGATCTTCGGCACCGGACTGGTCAACAAGGTGCATGCGGAATTCATCAAGGCGGCGGGCGTCAGCGAATCCAGCAAGGCCGAAGCCGCCGATATCGCGGCGAAAAAGCTCAACCCGCTGCAGCGCATCGCGCGCCTGCTGTCGAACATCTTCGTGCCAATCATCCCGGCGATCGTCGCTTCCGGCCTGTTGATGGGGCTGCTCGGCATGGTGAAAACCTACGGCTGGGCCGATGCCAACAGCGCGCTGTTCATCATGCTGGATATGTTCAGCTCGGCGGCGTTCATTATCCTGCCGATTCTGATCGGTTTCACCGCCGCACGCGAATTCGGCGGCAATCCCTATCTGGGCGCCACGCTCGGCGGCATTTTGACGCATCCGGCGCTGACCAATGCCTGGGGCGTCGCCGGCGGGTTCCACACCATGAATTTCTTCGGTCTGGACATCGCCATGATCGGCTACCAGGGCACGGTATTTCCGGTGCTGCTGACGGTGTGGTTCATGAGCCTGTTGGAAAAACGTCTGCGTAAGGTGATCCCCAACGCGCTCGATCTGATCCTGACGCCGTTCCTGACGGTGGTGATCTCAGGCTTTGTCGCCCTGCTGTTTATCGGCCCCGCCGGCCGTGCGCTGGGCGACGGCATCTCCTTCGTGCTCAGCACGCTGATCGCTCATGCGGGGTGGTTCGCCGGGTTGCTGTTCGGCGGCCTCTATTCCGCTATCGTCATTACCGGCATCCACCACAGTTTCCACGCGGTAGAGGCCGGGCTGCTCGGCAACCCCACTATCGGCGTCAACTTCCTGCTGCCGATCTGGTCGATGGCCAACATCGCTCAGGGCGGCGCCTGCCTGGCGGTCTATTTCAAAACCCGCGACGCCAAAATCAAAGCCATTGCGGTGCCTTCGGCCTTTTCCGCCATGCTCGGCATCACCGAGGCGGCGCTGTTCGGCATCAATCTGCGCTTCGTGAAACCGTTTCTGGCGGCGCTGGCGGGCGGCGCGCTCGGCGGGGCCTGGGTGGTGGCCAACCATGTCGGCATGAACGCGGTCGGGCTGACGGCGATCCCCGGCATGGCGATCGTGCAGGCCAGTTCTCTGGTCAGCTATATCATCGGTCTGGCGATCGCGTTTGGCAGCGCCTTTGTCCTCTCTCTGCTGCTGAAATACAAAACGGACGCGCAATGATGGAAGAACTCAGCTTAATCAAACAGGCAATGCGGGCGGTCATGAACGGCCAGCCGCTCGCGCTGCGCGATCCGCACCGCCCGGCCTGGCATCTGGCGCCCAGCGTTGGCCTGCTGAACGATCCCAACGGCTTTATCCAGCACAACGGCGTTTATCATCTGTTTTATCAGTGGAATCCGCTGGGTTGCGATCATCGCAACAAATGCTGGGGACACTGGCAGTCGGCCGATTTGCTGCGTTGGGAGCACCAGCCAATCGCCCTGGCGCCCAGCGCCTGTTACGACAGCCACGGCTGTTACTCCGGCTCGGCGGTGGCGGCGGAAGGCAAAATCACGCTGATCTACACCGGCAACGTGAAATTCCCAGACGGCTCACGCACCGCTTACCAATGCCTGGCTCAGGAAAGCGAACGGGGCGAATACCGCAAGCTCGGGCCGGTGCTGCCGCTGCCGGAGGGCTACAGCGGTCACGTACGCGATCCGAAAGTGTGGCGTCATCAAAATGACTGGTACATGGTGCTCGGCGCGCGTGACTTGCAGGATCGCGGTAAGGTGCTGCTGTTTCGTTCCAGCAATCTGCGTGACTGGCAATCGCTGGGCGAGATCGCCGGTTCCGGTCTGAACGGCTTAGAGGAATTCGGCTACATGTGGGAGTGCCCGGATCTGTTCACGCTGGACGGCGCCGATGTGTTGATCTGCTGCCCGCAGGGGCTGGCGCCGCAGCCGGAACGCTATCTCAACCGTTATCAGGCCGGCTATCTGCTCGGCAAGCTGGATTACCGGCAGGCGGCCTTCAGCCACGGCGAATTCCGCGAGCTGGACGCCGGCTTCGAGTTCTACGCGCCTCAGACGACGCTGGCGGAAGATGGCCGCCGCCTGCTGTTCGGCTGGATGGGCGTGCCCGAGCAAGATGAAGAAGCCCATCCGACGCGCCGTTACGGCTGGATCCACACCATGACCTGCCCGCGCGAGCTGTCGCTGCGGCATGGCCGCCTCCACCAGCGCCCGGCGCGCGAGCTGCAACAGCTGCGCGGTGAGCGAGCAGGCTGGCAAGGCCGCGCCGATGACGCCCCCGCCTATGCGCTGGGGGCCGCGGAGTTGCAAATGACGCCGCAGGGCGCGTTCAGCGCAACCTTTGGCGACGCGATGACGCTGAACTGGGACGGCGAAAGGCTGCAGCTGACGCGCACTTCCCTGACCGACGGCCGGCCGGAGCACCGTTACTGGCGCGGCTCGGTCACGCATCTGCAACTGCTGTTCGATCGTTCCAGCGTGGAAATTTTCATCAACCGCGGCGAGGCGGTGATGAGCGCGCGCTACTTCCCGGCTGGTGAGCCGCAACTGCGGCTGTGCGGGAGCGCGCCGCTGGCGTTGGAATACTGGCCGCTGACGCCATGCATGCTAGAATGACGCATCCTCCGATGACTTCAGATGGCGTCAGTGAAAAAAAATAAACGCATTACCATCAGTGACATCGCCACGCTGGCCGGGGTGTCGAAATCGACCGCCAGCCTGGTGCTGAACGGCCGCAGCAAGGAATATCGGGTGTCCGACGACACCCGCGATCGCGTTCTGGCGCTGGCGCACGAACACCATTATCAGCCCAGCATCCACGCCCGCTCTTTGCGCTCCAACCGCAGCCACACGCTGGGGCTGGTGGTGCCGGAGATGACCAACTACGGCTTTGCGGTGATTTCGCGCGAGCTGGAAACGCTGTGCCGCGAAGCCGGTCTGCAGTTGCTGATCGCCTGCACCGATGAAAACCCGGCGCAGGAGATGATGGCGGTGAACAGTCTGGTGCAGCGGCAGGTGGATGGCTTGATCGTCGCCTCCAGCCAGTTGAACGACGCGGAATACCAGAAGATCAACGCCGGGCTGCCGGTGGTGCAGATGGACCGTCTGATCGCCGGCTCCGAACTGCCGCTGGTGATCACCGATTCGGTCAATTCGACTGCCGACCTGGTGGAAAAGGTCGCGCGCCAACATCCGGATGAGATCTATTTTCTCGGCGGGCAACCGCGCATTTCGCCGACCCGCGATCGCCTCGCCGGCTTCCAGCTTGGCCTGGAGCGCGCCGGCATCACATGCAAACCGGAATGGATCATCAACGGCAACTATCACCCCAGCTCAGGTTACGAGATGTTTGCTCAGCTGTGCGCACAGCTGGGGCGTCCGCCTAAAGCGCTGTTTACCGCCGCCTGCGGCCTGCTGGAAGGCGTATTGCGTTATCTGACTCAACATCAGCTGATGGAGAGCGATATTCACCTGTGCAGCTTCGACGATCACTACCTGTTCGACTGCATGACGCTGAAGATAGACACGGTCGCGCAAGACTGCCTGGCACTGGCGCAACATAGCTTCGACCAAGTCACCGCGCTTATCGACGAACGGCCGCTGGAACAGAGCGCGCTTTATCTGCCGGGCCGTATCCACTGGCGTCATGCCGGTTCCCGGGCTTTGTTAGCCGGGGAGTGATATCTCAGAATCAATAAAAAAGGGCGCCTGAGCGCCCTTTATCGTTTTGCTGCCGCTACTTGGCGGCGCCCTCCATGCCCACCAGCCCCACTTTCAGGTAGCCGGCTTTACGCAAGGTGTCCATCACGCTCATCAGCGTTTCATAGTCCACGCTCTTGTCCGCCTGGAAGAAGATGGTGGTTTCTTTGTTAGCCTGGGTACGTTGATCCAGCACCGAAGTCAGCTGATCGGCATTCACCGGCTGATCGCCGACGTAGAGCTGCTTGTCGGCCTTCACCGACAGGAACACCGGTTTTTCCGGCCGCGGCTGCGGCTTGGCGGAAGAAGCCGGCAGATCGACGCGGATATCTACCGTTGCCAGCGGCGCGGCCACCATAAAGATGATCAACAGCACCAACATGACGTCGATAAACGGCGTCACGTTGATTTCATGCAGTTCGCCGCTGTCGTCCAGATCTTCATTTAAGCGCATCGCCATGACTCACCCCGCCCGCAGTTGGTGCGCGTGCTGTGAGCGCTTGGCTTCCGCCGTCGCGGCCAGATCCAGATCGCGGCCCTGCAGCAGCATGACCTGCGCCGCCACGTCGCCCACCTGCGCACGGTGGCCGCTGATGACGCGGGCGAAGATGTTGTAGATAACGACGGCAGGGATCGCCGCCACCAGGCCCAGCGCGGTCGCCAGCAGCGCTTCCGCGATGCCCGGCGCCACAACCGCCAGGTTGGTGGTCTGCGAATGGGCAATGCCGATGAAGCTGTTCATGATGCCCCACACGGTGCCGAACAGGCCGACGAACGGCGAGATGGCGCCGATGGTGGCGAGGAAGCCGTTGCCGCGGCCCATGTTGCGGCTGTAGGCCGCCACGCGGCGCTCGAGGCGGAAGCCGGTGCGCTCTTTGATGCCGTTGTTGTCGTTGGATTCCGCAGACAGCTCCAGCTCGTTTTGCGCATCGTTCAGCAATACCGCGCTGACGCTCTCCGGGGCGAAGTTTTGCGCCAGCTCGGAGGCTTCATCCAGCGAGCGCGCTTCGGCCAGCGCCAACTGCTCGCGGCGCAGACGGCGCTTGGCGCGCAGCAGTTCGCTGCCTTTGGAGAACAGAATGGTCCAGGTCACGATCGAGGCCAGCACCAGGCCGATCATTACCGCTTTCACCACCGCGTCGGCGTGCTGGTACATGCCCCAAACGGACAGGTCCATGCCGCGGGTTTCCGGTGGCTGGATCGTTGGCGCCGGGTTCACCGGCGTGATGCTCTCCGGCGCGGCGGCTGCCGCAGGTGCAGGCGCGGTGGTCGGCGCAACGCTTTCGGCAACGGCCGGATTGCTCGCCGGCGCGGCCTGCGCGCTGCCGGCCAGCCCCACGACCAGCACCATAGATGCCATCAGGCTGCGGCCGAAGGCCTTGCCCCACTGCGCCCGGCCCTGGCCGAACGATCCTTGATTTAAATTCTTGCCAGCCGTTTTCACGCTGTGCCTCCACCCATTACCGATCAAAATTAAGGAATAATTCAGCGTGCGATCATATCAAACCAACCGGGGATTGATAGTAGTTCTCATTATTATTTACCAAATAAACGAGAAAATTTTAGCCAGCCCCGCCACAAAGCGCCAATCTGCGTCCGTTCACCGCCAACTGCCCCTTTTATAGGGTTATTTCGTTACTTTTCTCCCACAGCGACGCAACAACGCCGCGCTGCCGAACGGCGTCTTGACCGATGAATGGGCTTATCTCTCGCACCACGGCAGAAGGATGAGGCGAGAAATGCGCGCCCGACAGACAATTATAGCCGTTTCTATATCTGGAAGTTAAAACGTCTGGATGGCTATATTAACTCATGTTAACGTAAGGGCTATCGCAAACGGGCACGTGCAGAGCAACCAGAGGTGAGCCAGGTACCATGACGTCAAAACATATCGAAACCACGCTGATCGGCGCCGGCCGCAGCCAGCGTTACACCCAGGGCTCCGTCAATCCCGTCACGCAACGCGCCTCTTCTTTGGTCTTCGACTCCGTCGCTGCCAAAAAACACGCCACCGCGCAACGCGCCCACGGCGAGCTGTTTTACGGCCGACGCGGCACCCTGACCCACTTCGCCCTGCAGGATGCGATGGTGGAACTGGAGGGCGGCGCCGGCTGCGTGCTGTACCCCTGCGGCGCGGCGGCGGTGGCCAATGCGATTCTGTCGTTCGTCGGCGCCGGCGATCACCTGCTGGTCACTGGTTCGGCGTACGAACCGACCCAGGATTTCTGCACCCATATCCTCGGCCGCATGAACGTCAGCACCACCTATTTCGATCCGCTGATCGGCGCCGATATCGCCACGTTGGTCCAACCCAACACCCGCGTGGTGTTCCTGGAATCCCCCGGCTCCATCACCCTGGAAGTGCAGGACATTCCGGCGATGGTGCAGGCCATTCGCGCCGTGGCGCCGGAGGTGGTGATCATGATCGACAATACCTGGGCGGCGGGCGTGCTGTTCAAGGCGTTGGATTTCGACATCGATATCTCCATTCAGGCCGGCACCAAATACCTGATCGGCCATTCCGATTACATGCTCGGCACCGCCGTCGCCAACGCGCGCTGTTGGGATCAACTGCGCGAGTACTCCTATCTGATGGGGCAGATGGTGGATGCCGACACCGCCTACATGGCGAGCCGCGGCCTGCGTACCCTGAGCGTGCGCCTGAAGCAGCACGAACGCAGCAGCATTGAGGTCGCCAACTGGCTGGCCGAACGGCCGGAGGTGGCGACGGTCAATCACCCGGCCCTGCCCAGTTGCAAAGGCCACGCGTTCTATCGCCGCGACTTCAGCGGCTGCAACGGGCTGTTCTCCTTCGTGCTGAAAGAGCGGCTGGATGAGGCGCAGCTGGCCGCCTACCTGGACAACTTCAGCCACTTCAGCATGGCCTACTCCTGGGGCGGCTTCGAGTCGCTGATCCTGGCCAACCAGCCGGAAGAACTGGAAGCGATCCGCCCGGCGGGCGGCGTCGATTTTTCCGGCACGCTGGTGCGGTTGCATATCGGTCTGGAGAACGTCGAAGACCTGATCGCCGATCTGGCGGCCGGCTTCGATCGCCTCAACGGCGTGCGCTAAGGCGGATTCCGATAATTTTCTTCGTCTCGTTTAATGTCGGCTTAAGCTATTAGCGGTACACTAACCGGGTAACTGTCAGATACGGTAACCGCCGCATCCTGGAGAACGTGACCCCGGGCGCAACCGGCATGCAACAGGACATAAAATGGATGTATTACGAGAGATTATTCATGCGCTTTGGCAGCAGGACTTCATCGCCCTCGCCGATCCAAGCGTAATTTGGGTGGTTTACGCCGTACTTTTCACCACTCTGTTTTTGGAAAACGGACTGCTGCCCGCCTCCTTCCTTCCCGGTGACAGCCTGCTGCTGCTGTCGGGCGCGCTGATCGCCAAAGGCGTGATGGGCTTTGCCCCCACTCTGCTGATACTGACCGCCGCCGCCGGCCTCGGCTGCTGGCTGAGCTATATCCAGGGCCGCTGGCTGGGCCACACCGGCCTGGTGAAGAGCTGGCTGCTGCAACTGCCGGCACAGTACCACCAGCGCGCGCACAACCTGTTCAACCGCCACGGGCTGACGGCGCTGCTGATCGGCCGCTTCCTCGGTTTCGTGCGCACCCTGCTGCCGACCATGGCCGGCATTTCCGGGCTCAACAGCTCGCGCTTCCAGGTATTCAACTGGCTGAGCGCGGCGATCTGGGTCTGCGCGCTGGTCGGCCTCGGCTACGCGTTCAGCCAAATCCCTCTGGTGAAACGCTATGAAAGCCAGGTGATGACCGGCCTGATGCTGCTGCCGCTGTTGCTGCTGTTCGTCGGCCTGCTGGGCGCCATGCTGGTGATCTGGCGTAAAAAACGCGCCGCCTCTTCCTGAACCGGGCGCGCTACAGCGCCTTCTCGACCAACGCCAGACTGGCAGGCAGTTTGTTCACCAGCGTATCCACCGCCAGCCGCACCTTCAGCGGCAGGTGGGGCGTGTGCGGCCACACCGCATGCGCTTCAAAGGCGGCGCCCGGCCGATCGCGCAGCAAGCGCACCAGCGCCCCGCTCAACAACTGCTCACGCACCAGCCAGCACGGCAGCCAGGCAATGCCGAAACCCGCCGTGGCCGCATCCGCAATCGCCTGCAGGTCGTCCATTTGCAGCCGGTTATTCGGCATTACGTCCTGCGGCTTGCCGTCGCTATCCAATACCAACCAGCTGCGCCGCGCGCCGGCGCGCATATAGGTCACCGCCTCATGCTGCGCCAGTTGCTCGATGCTGAGCGGTTCGCCGCACCGCTGCAGATAGGCCGGCGAGGCGCACAGCGCCATGCGGTGATCGCCGATGCGGCGCGCCACCAAGCCGCTGCTGTTGGCCAGCGTACCGTTGCGAATCGCCATATCGAAGCCGTCCTCAATCAGGTCCACCACCCGATCGCTGAACGACAGTTCCAGCTCCAACCCAGGATGCTCGCGCGTCAGTTCGGTCAGCAGCGGCGCAATGCACATGCGGCCAAACAGCACCGGCATCGACACCCGCAGCCGGCCGCTGACCTGTCGTTTCCCCGACTCCAGCAGCGTTTCCGCGCCACGGATCTCCTCCAGCGCCCGCAGGCAGCGCTCATAAAACAGCGCACCGTCGTCGGTCAGGCTCTGGCTGCGCGTGGTGCGATGAAACAGCCGCACCCCCAGCCGCTGTTCCAGCCGGGCGATGGTTTTGCCGACCGCCGAACGCGAAAGATGCAGCCGACTGGCCGCCAACGCAAAACTGCCCGCCTCCACGGCGGTAACGAATACCGAAATGCCGCTCAACCGATCGCTCATGATTTGTCGCTCTGAAAGAAACAATCTGCGGAAATCTTATCGCCACTGGCGAACCTCTATCAACGATATTATCGGCAGGTCTGTTAATCGCTGACTTTGGAGAACATCATGACCAATACAATGCAACGCTGGACGATGAGCGCCCTGGGGCGTGAGCACCTGCAGCTGAGCGCAAGCGCCATCCCACAGCCGGGGCCGCACGAAATCAGAGTGAAAGTGAAGGCTGTCTCACTCAATTACCGTGACAAATTGATGATTGAAAGCGGCATGGGGCTCACGCTGCCGCAGCCGTTCACGCCCGCCTCGGACATGGCCGGCGAGGTCGATGCCATCGGCCCCGGCGTCAGCCGCTTTCAGCCCGGCGCGCGCGTCATTTCCACCTTCAGCCCCGGTTGGCTCGACGGCGAGCAAAAACCCTACGGCGATGCGCGCCGGGTGCCTTATCACACCCTCGGCGGTTTTTATCAGGGCGTGCTGGCGGAATACGTGATAGTGCATGAAGATTGGCTGGTGGCGGCGCCGGCGTCGCTGGACGATGTTCAGGCCAGCACCTTGCCGTGCGCCGGGCTGACCGCCTGGTTCGCACTGGTGGAGCAAGGCAGGCTGCGCGCCGGCGACTCGGTATTGGTGCAAGGCACCGGCGGCGTGGCGCTGTTCGCGCTGCAGATCGCCAAAGCGCACGGCGCCGAGGTGTACGTCACTTCCGGCAGCGACGAAAAATTGGCGCGCGCCAAGGCGCTGGGCGCCGACCGCGGCATCAATCGCCTGCATGGCGACTGGGTGGAGAAGGTCTATCAGCTGACCCAGGATCGCGGCATCGACCATGTGGTGGATACCG
This sequence comes from Serratia sp. JKS296, assembly GCF_900215445.1. Classification (NCBI taxonomy): domain Bacteria; kingdom Pseudomonadati; phylum Pseudomonadota; class Gammaproteobacteria; order Enterobacterales; family Yersiniaceae; genus Serratia; species Serratia sp. JKS296. The sequence continues at coordinate 668,505 of NZ_OCMX01000001.1, read as the reverse complement.
TGGGCGGCACCAACCTCGGCAATTCGGTGCGCGCCGTGGCGGTGGGAGGACGCATCTCGGTAATAGGCATCCTGGAAGGCAACGAAATTTCCGCCCCCGCCGGCCCGCTGCTATTAAAATCCGCAGTGATTCAGGGCATCGGCGTCGGCCACCGCCGCGCGCTGGAAGACCTGGTGCGCGCCGTGGACGCCGTCAACCTGCAGCCAGTGATCGACCAGGTATACCGCTTCGATCAGTTGCCGCAGGCGCTGGATCACCTCGATCGCGGGCCATTCGGCAAGATCGTCTTAACCCCATAAACGCGGCTCAGCCCTCCAGCAACAGCGGGTTGGCCTCGCGCAGCCGGGCGACTTCATCGCTCGGCGTCATGCCGAACAGCCGTTTGAACTCGCGGCTAAACTGCGACGCGCTTTCGTAGCCGACGCGGATCGCCGCCGTGCTGGCCTTCAGACCGTCATGAACCATCAACAGTCGCGCCTTATGCAGCCGGTACGACTTCACGTACTGCAGCGGCGAGGTGTTGGTCACCGCCTTGAAGTTGTGGTGGAACGCCGAGACGCTCATGTTGACCTCGCTGGCCAACTGCTCGACGTTGATGCTGTCGGCATACTGATGTTCGATACGCCGCAGCGCCTTGGCGATCTGGCTGAAGTGGGTATGCCGATTGACCAACTCCTGCAGCGACGCGCCGCAGGCGCCGCGCAGCACATAATAGAGAATCTCCCGTACAATCTGCGGCCCAAGCACCCGGGCGTCGAGCGGATTGGCCATCACGTCGAGCAGACGCTCGGTGGCGCACAGCAACTCTTCCGTCATTTCCGCCAGGTTCACCCCGTTGCTCTCCGCGCGCGGTTGCATCAGGTAGTCGTCATCGCCGATGTCGATCAGCAAGTCCTGCAGCATTTGGGTATCGATATTGACCGCCAACCCAACCAGCGGCAGTTCCGGGCTGGCGAAGGTTTCGCATTCAAACGGCAGCGGCACCGTCATCAGCAGGTAGTTGCGCGGATCGTATTGGAACTTCTTATTGCCGCAATAGCCGACCTTGTGCCCCTGAAAAACAATGACGATCCCCGGTTCATACATCACCGGCTGACGCGGGCTGTGGCGATCGACATACAAAATCTTCACCCGCGGCACCGGCGACGGCGTGTAGCCGTTGCCGCTGGCGATAGCCATCGCCTGGCGCGCCATGCGGCTGCGCAGCGCATCGATTTCAATCACGGAAACACCCTCTTACAGTCAGAACGATTCGGCATAAATCATAATTTAAAACTCGCCATTTCTACAGCCAGTTGTAGAAATAGGCAAGAACCAAACAGGAATGTGCATTGTGCGTTGCCGCCCGGTTCCTGACAATACGGGCCAGACACCTTTGCGCCACTTTGGCGCCCGCCTGACAGAAAGAGAGAAATCAACCATGCACAACTTCATTCTGCATACCCCAACCAAAATCCTGTTCGGCAAGGACCAAATTGCCGACGTGGCCGGCCAAATCCCGGCGGACGCGCGCATCCTGATCACCTACGGTGGCGGCAGCGTAAAGAAAAACGGCGTGCTGGATCAGGTGCATAGCGCGCTGGCCGGCCGCGACGTGCGGGAGTTCTCCGGCATCGAGCCTAACCCGACCTACGAAACGCTGATGAAAGCGGTCGAGGTGGTGAAAGCGGAAAACATCGATTTCCTGCTGGCGGTCGGCGGCGGTTCGGTGGTTGACGGCACCAAGTTCATCGCCGCCGCCGCCCGTTATACGGCCAGCAACGACGCCTGGCACATTCTGCAGACCGTCGGCAGCCACATCGCCGACGCGGTGCCGATGGGCTGCGTGCTGACGCTGCCGGCCACCGGCTCCGAGTCCAACAGCGGCGCGGTGATCACCCGCAAAAGCAGCGGCGACAAGCAGCACTTCTTCTCTCCGCTGGTGCAGCCGCGCTTCGCCGTACTGGATCCGGTGGTGACCTACTCGCTGCCGCCCCGCCAGATCGCCAACGGCGTGGTCGACGCCTTCGTGCACACCCTGGAGCAGTATCTGACCTACCCGGTCGACGCCAAGGTGCAGGATCGCTTCGCCGAAGGCCTGCTGTTGACCCTGCTGGAAGACGGCCCGCGCGCGCTGGCCGAGCCGGAGAACTATGCGGTGCGCGCCAACGTGATGTGGAGCGCCACCATGGCGCTGAACGGCCTGATCGGCGCCGGCGTGCCGCAGGACTGGGCGACCCACATGCTGGGCCACGAGCTGACCGCCATGCACGATCTCGACCACGCGCAAACGCTGGCCATCGTGCTGCCGGCGCTGCTGCACGAGAAGAAAGCGCAGAAGCGCGAAAAACTGCTGCAGTACGCTGAACGCGTCTGGGGCCTGCGCGAAGGCAGCGAAGACAGCCGGATCGACGGCGCCATCGCCGCCACCCGCGCCTTCTTCGAACAGATGGGCGTGCCGACCCGCATGGCGGATTATCAGCTCGACGGCAGCAGCATTCCGGCGCTGCTCGACAAGCTCCATCAGCACGGCATGACCGCCCTGGGCGAGCATCAGGACATCACCCTGGACGTCAGCCGCCGCATTTATGAAGCGGCGCGTTAATCGCAAAACGGCGATTTTTTGCTAGGCTTTAGTCTCCGCCAGCCATTTTTCGCCGCATCCTGCGCCCGGCCGATCACCGGGCGCAGTCGGGCGCTTCAGCGCCGCCGATCGTTTCGCACCACTCGTCTTACCGCTCATTCGCAGGGAGAGCGGGGAGAAAATGGCCCTCCCGCCACCGCTGAAATTAGGCTGGCAAACCCGGCAACCGCCCATTTTGCCAACTAGAATTTATCTATAGCCGTTTCGGCGCCGCAGGCGCCGCAATCCGTACACAAGGAGATGCGCATGACAACGCAACAACCCATCATCAAACTCCACGATGGTAATCTGATGCCGCAGTTGGGTCTCGGCGTTTGGCAGGCGAGTATTGAAGAGACCACCCGCGCGGTGAGCAAAGCGCTGGAGATCGGTTACCGCTCCATCGACACCGCCGCGATTTACAAGAACGAGGAAGGCGTCGGCGCCGCGCTGCAGTCCAGCTCGCTGCCGCGCAGCGACCTGTTCATCACCACCAAGCTGTGGAACGACGATCAGGGCGATCCGCTGGCGGCGCTGGAAAGCAGTCTGGAAAAGCTCAAGCTGGACTATGTGGATCTGTATCTGATCCACTGGCCGCGCCCGCAGCAGGATCAATACGTCTCCGCCTGGCGCGAGCTGATCAAGCTGCGCGAACAAGGCCTGGTGAAAAGCATCGGCGTATGCAACTTCCATACGCCGCACCTGCAGCGTCTGTTGGATGAAACCAACGTGGCGCCGGTCGTCAACCAGATCGAGCTGCACCCGCTGCTGCAACAGCGCCAGCTGCGCGCCTGGAACGCCACGCACCATATCGCCACCGAATCCTGGAGCCCGCTGGCGCAAGGCGGTGAAGGCGTGTTCGACCAGCCGCTGATCAAGGCGCTGGCCGAAAAATACGAGAAAACCCCGGCGCAGATTGTGGTGCGCTGGCACCTGGACAGCGGTCTTATCGTCATCCCGAAATCGGTCACGCCGTCGCGGATTCGCGAAAACTTCGAGGTGTTTGATTTCAAACTCGATAAAGATGAACTGGGCGAGATCGCCAAGCTGGATGTCGGCAACCGCCTCGGGCCGGATCCGGATACCCTGTAATCTCCCCCCAAGCCCTCTCCGGCCGGAGGGGGCTTTTCCTTCCCGCACATTGCTCCTTTGCGCCGCCTGACGTTATGATGACGACGCCGGAGGCTCCGCCCGCCGGTTAACGCCGTTAAAAAACAGACAAGCACGGAGCACCATGAAATTCTCTTTCTCACACGGGTCACGGCTGGGCATGCTTTGCGTCATGCTGGTGCTGGCGGGTTGCGCCGGCAAGAAACAGCGCGTCAGCTACGATCGCCACGCCTTCGATAGCGCCATCAAAGACGCCGCCAGCGAATACGGCGTAGACGCCAAGCTGATCACCGCCATGATCCAGGTGGAGTCCGGTTTCAACCCCGCCGCAGTGAGCAGATCCAATGCGATCGGCCTGATGCAGCTGAAAGCCGATACCGCCGGCTGCGACGCCTATCGCTACAAAGGCAAACGCGGTTGCCCGGACGATGACGATCTGCGGGATCCCGACACCAATATCGATCTCGGCGCCGCCTATCTGGCCACCTTGCAAAAACAACAGCTTAAAGGGATAGCCAATCCCGTCACGCTGCGCTACGCCACCATCATCGCCTACGTCAACGGCACCGGAGCACTGCTGCGCACCTTCTCCAGCAACCGTCAGCAGGCCATCGCGATGATTAACAACCTGTCGCCGGAGGCCTTTAACTGGCACGTGCGCAAATACCATCCCGCGCCGCAGGCGCCGCGCCATTTGATGAAAGTGGAAGCCGCGTACGAGCAGCTGTGAAGCTCAACAGTGAAAAGGAGAACCCGGGGGTTCTCCTTTTTGTTTACGCATGCGGTGCGGCCGTTACGGCTTGGCTTTGCGAATCGGTTTGCGCGGCGGCCGGTTGGACGGCGTGCGCTGCCGATTGATATCGGTATGTTTGGTCAGCGCCGGCCGGGTATGGCGCTGCAGCCGTTTCGCTTCGCGCTGTTCGTCGATGCTCGGCGCCGGCACCAGACAATCGCGGCGGCTGCCGATCAGGTGCTTCAGGCCCATCTCTTCCAGCGCGGCGCGGATCAGCGCCCAGTTGGCCGGATCGTGGTAACGCAGCAGCGCCTTATGCAGGCGGCGCTGGCGATCGCCGCGCGGCACCACCACGTCTTCGCTCTTGTACCCCACCTTGCTCAGCGGGTTTTTGCCGCTGTAATACATGGTGGTGGAGTTGGCCATCGGCGAAGGATAGAAGTTCTGCACCTGATCGAGGCGGAAACGGTTCTTCTTCAGCCACAGCGCCAGGTTCACCATGTCTTCATCGCGGGTGCCCGGGTGCGACGAGATAAAGTATGGGATCAGGTACTGCTCTTTGCCCGCCAGCTTCGAATAGTGATCAAACAGCTGCTTGAAGCGATCGTAACTGCCCATGCCCGGTTTCATCATCTTCGACAACGGGCCTTCTTCGGTGTGCTCCGGCGCGATCTTCAGGTAGCCGCCGACGTGGTGGGTCGCCAGTTCCTTGATATAGCGCGGATCTTCCACCGCCAGATCGTAACGTACCCCGGAAGCGATCAGGATCTTCTTGATGCCCTCCAGAGAACGCGCGCGGCGGTAAAGCTTGATGGTCGGCTCGTGGTTGGTATCCATATAGGTGCAGATCTCCGGATACACGCACGAGGCGCGGCGGCAGGTCTGCTCAGCGCGCGGATTGGTGCAACGCAGCATATACATGTTGGCGGTCGGGCCGCCCAGATCGGAGATCACACCGGTAAAGCCCGGCACCTTGTCACGGATCTCTTCGATTTCGCGAACGATCGAATCTTCCGAACGGCTCTGGATGATGCGCCCTTCATGCTCGGTGATCGAACAGAACGAACAGCCGCCGTAGCAGCCGCGCATGATGTTCACCGAGAAACGGATCATGTCATAGGCCGGAATGCGATCCTGACCGTAGGACGGGTGCGGTACGCGTTGATAAGGCAGGGCGAAGACGCTGTCCATCTCCGGCGTGGTCAGCGGGATCGCCGGCGGGTTGATCCACACGTAGCGATCGCCGTGTTTTTGCATCAGCGCGCGGGCGCAGCCTGGGTTGGTTTCATGGTGCAAAATGCGCGAGGTGTGCGCATACAGCACCTTGTCGCCCTTCACTTTCTCGAAGGACGGCAGCAGCACGTAGGTCTTCTCCCACGGCTTCGGTTTGGCGGCGCGCACGGTGACAGGCTTGGCTTCCGGCTCTTTCGGCTTGGCGCCGTCGGCGCACGGCAGATCCTCGCCGTACGGGTTCGGAATAGGTTCGATGCGGCCCGGCTTGTCGAGGCGGGTGGAATCCACGCCGCTCCAGCCCGGCAGCGCTTCTTTGCGCATCACCGCGGTGTTGCGAATATCGTGGATATCGCCGATCTTCTCACCGGCGGCCAGACGGTGCGCCACTTCCACCAACGGACGCTCGCCGTTGCCGTAGATCAGCATGTCGGCTTTGGAGTCCACCAGCACCGAGCGGCGCACGGTATCCGACCAGTAATCGTAGTGGGCGATGCGACGCAGGCTGGCTTCGATGCCGCCCAGCACGATCGGCACGTCTTTATAGGCTTCTTTGCAGCGCTGGCTGTAGACCAGGGTGGCGCGATCCGGCCGCTTGCCGCCGACGTTGCCGGCGGTATAGGCATCGTCGTGGCGCAGTTTGCGATCGGCGGTGTAGCGGTTGATCATCGAGTCCATGTTGCCGGCGGTGATGCCGAAGAACAGGTTCGGTTTCCCCAACCGCATGAAGTCTTCTTTATTGCTCCAGTCCGGCTGCGCGATGATGCCGACGCGAAAGCCCTGCGCTTCCAGCATGCGGCCGATGATCGCCATGCCAAAGCTTGGGTGATCGACGTAGGCGTCGCCGCTGATGATGATCACGTCGCAGCTGTCCCAGCCCAGTTGATCCATCTCTGCCCGCGACATCGGTAAAAACGGCGCGGTGCCAAAACATTCGGCCCAATAGGGCTTATAGGAAAACAGTTCACGATCGGGTTGGATCAGGCTGGTGGTGCTCATTCTGCTGCTCTTTTTACAGGTTAATTAATCGCCGGGCGGCGATTATACGCACTAGCAGCAAAAAGAGCATGGTTATTTCGCTAACCGTTCACTTCGAATTCATAAACGTCGCTGCGGCACAAGATATCGCTGAACTCCAGCGCCTCACCCTGAGCGTTGCGGCTGGTTTGGATGATGTGCAACAACGGCGCGCCGCACGGCACGTTGAGCAGTTCGGCGACCTCGTCGCTGCAGGACACCGCCTTCAACAGAAAGTGTTTATCTTCAGGCACGATGCCGCGCGATTGCCATAGCGCATACAGTGAATGCTCCAGCTGCGCCGGTTCGGGCAAGAAGCGCGGTGGTATATAGGTGGTTTCCAGCGAGACCGGGCTGCCGTTCAGCAAGCGTAACCGCCGCAGTTTGATCACTTCATCCCCCTCCGCCAGCCCCAGCGCCGCCGCGGCCTTGGCCGGCGCGCCGACTCGGGTGCGCAGCAGCCATCGATTGCTGACGCGGCTGCCGTGACGCAGCGCCTGAGCGGTGAAACCGCTGTCCTTATCGAGGGAATAACCAATGCGCATCGCCACGCGGGTGCCGACCCCCTGCTGCCGTGAAATCAGCCCTTTATCCTCCAGCAGCTTCATTGCCTTGCTGACGGTGACGCGCGACAGCGCCAGCCCCTCCGCCATCTGCCGTTCCGGCGGCAGAAATGCCTCCGCCGCCAACACCTGCTGCCTGATCGCGGTTTCTATCGCCGCCGCCAGCTGAATATAACGCGGCGCTACCGCCCCCTGCGCCAGATGGCCACGCAGCCAGGCCATAAAATCCGTCATTCGCCCGCCCTCTTGCTTATGCCATTCGTCTGAGTCTCATTGTTATCCTATCGCCTGTCCGGCGATAGGCACCTCACTTTAACTAAAATATCGCTAATGCTTTCAGAGTGGCATCACAATTTTTGCCTAATGGACTTTCATTGGATCTAGATCGCGCGTAATCTGTGCTTATTGATGTTGATACATCAATAGCACCAACACCAGGGACCCACTTTAAAAACAATAAAAAACCCGCTGCCAGCCCTAAAGGATACCCTTGATGGCCGGCAGCGGGCCTATACTGCCGGCGCAAACGGCCGATAATAAGCAACGGAGCTAATGGATAGCCTGCTCACGGCTCATCGCCGCATCACAGGATCCCATCGCGGAGGGCGAAGCGGATCGATGTCGGCAAATAGAAACGTTCCCGCTTCGCCAATCCCCGCTGCAGCCCCACTCTTTGACTACACTCATTGGCGCCGTGCGGCCGACGTGCCTCACCCGATAAGGCGGATACCGCCCTCATTTTGACAGACCCGGCGGCGTCAGCCGCTACACACTGCGCGGAATCGGCGTCTTCACCAACAGCGGGACAGCCGGCCTCAACCGCGCCAACGGAATCGATTTTCAGTCAACTGCGGCGGCCCTCGCGGCCCTGCGCAACAGGGATCATTTGCTATGACCGATATCAATCGCAATGAAGCATGGAAGGTAGAAAGCACCGGTATCGACCGGGTGCCGGACGCGGAACAGACCGGTAAGCCCATCGAGCTGTTTTGGATCTGGTCGGCGGCCAATATCGGTATTCTCGGCGTGGTGTACGGCGCCATCATCGTCGGCTTCGGCTTATCCTTTCTGCAATCGGTACTCGCCGCGCTGGTCGGCGTCGCCAGCTTCGTGCTGGTCGGCCTCACCAGCTTCGCCGGCAAGCGCGGGCGCACCTCTACGCTGACGCTCTCGCGGGTGATTTTCGGGCTGAAGGGCAACGTGGCGCCCACCCTGTTCAGTTGGATCAACCTGATGGGCTGGGAAGCGGTCAACGTGATCACCGGCACCCTGACGCTGGCGGCGCTGTTCGAGGCCTTCGGACTGGGAACCAGCCACCTGTTGACCGCGCTCAGCCTGCTGCTGTTCGGCGGGCTCACTGTCGTCGTCAGCCTGCTGGGGCAAAATACCGTGGTCTGGATGCAGAGCTGGTTCAGCCGCATCTTCGGCACCATGACGCTGATCGTGGTGCTCTATATCCTGTTCAACACCGAGTGGAGCCAGGTGCTGGCGCTGCCTTCCGGCAGCTGGTTGACCGGTTTCCTGCCGGCGGTATCGGTGATCGCCGCCGGCACCGGCATCAGCTGGGCAATCGCCGGCGCCGATTACAGCCGCTATCAAAGCCCGAGCTCGTCGAGCAAAGGCATTTTCGCCGCGGTGATGGGCGGTGCCTGTTTGCCGCTGATGCTGCTGATGCTGGCCGGTATTCTGCTTTCCGTGCAGCTCCCCGATCTGGCCAGCGCCGCCAACCCCATTGCGCTGATAGGCTCGGTGCTGCCCGCCTGGATGGCCATCCCTTATCTGCTGGCCGCCACCGCCGGCATCGTCACCATCGCGGTGCTCAGCCTGTATTCCGCCAGCCTTAACCTGCTGACCATCGGCGTGCAGGTCAAACAATGGCTGGCGGTATCGATCGACGCCGTGGTGGTGCTGGGCATCGCCCTGTATGTGCTGTTCATCTCCGGCGATTTCATGGGGCCGTTCATCTCCTTCCTGGTGTTCTGCGGGGTGTTTCTGGCGGCCTGGGAGGCGATTTTCCTGCTCGATTACCTGTGCCTGCGCCGCCGCCACGGGTATGATGGCAACGCTTTGTACGGCCTGCATGGCCAGAACCGCGGCGTGCGCAAAGCCCCGCTGTTTTGCTGGTTCCTCGGCGCCCTGTGCGGCCTGCTGGTCACCAAAACCGGTTTTATCGACGGCCCGCTGGCCAAAGGCTTGTTCGCCGACTCCAGCCTGGGGCTGTTTGTGTCGTTTGCGGTGAGTCTGATCGCTTACGGTCTGTACCTGACCCAACGCAGAGAACATCAATGAATGAGTGGGAAGCTGTAACACCTGTCCTGGTGATTGGGGGCGCGGTCGGCGATCTGGTGATGACGTTGCCGCGCCTGCCGATCCGCGGTGAAGATATCGAAGCCCTGCCGCAGGCGCGGCAAATCGGCGGTTGCGCGTTCAACGTGGCGCGCGCGCTGACGCGCCTTGAAGCGCCAGTGATCAACGGCATGCCGGTAGGCAACGGCGAGTGGGGCGCGGCGATCGAAGCCGCCATGGGCGAACTGGGGCTGGAGGTGCTGTTGCGCCACGGCCAGATGGACAACGGCTGGTGCCTGGCGCTGGTGGAGCCCGACGGCGAACGCACCTTTATCACGGTGTCCGGTTGCGAAAGCCAATGGAATAAAGCGCAGCTGGCGACCCTGCCGCTGACGGAACACACGCTGATCTACGCCAGCGGCTACGAGCTGGCGGGCGAAAACGGCGAAGCGCTGCGCGAGTGGCTGACGCGCATGCCGTTCGACCAACCGCGCCTGATCGATCCCGGCCCGCGCATCGCCCAGCTCAGCGAAGATTTCTTCGCCATGCTCAGCGACAGCCACACTCTGCTGACGCTCAACCGCGACGAAGTGGCCGCGCTGTGCGGCGCCGGCGACGCCGTGGAGGCCGCACAGCGCTATGCCGCCGCCCGTAATCTGACGCTGATCTGTCGCCTGGATCGCGACGGCGCGTGGATCTGCGACGGCCGCACGCCGCAGCTGCACGTTCCGGCCTATCCGGTAGAGGTCGTTGACACCATCGGCGCGGGCGATGCCCACTGCGCCGGTTTGCTGGCGGGCCTGTCCGCCGGCTGGCCACTGCTGCGGGCGGTCGATCTGGCCAACCGGGTCGCCGCTTGCGTGGTGGCCAGCCTCGGCGCCGCCAATCCGCCGGACTGGCAGCAGCTGCAGCAGCGCTTCCCGCAGGCCTGACGTTTCAGGGCGCAGCCAGCTGCGCCCCCCTGCCTTACTGCGCCGCCGCCGCGCTCTCCTGCGGCGGGTGGCGGTAGTTGAAGCTCAACGCGAACACGATCCCCAGCACCAACGTATACAGCGCAAACACCAGCCAGATGCTCTGCCAGTCTTTCACGCCGTCATGGCTGAAGAAGTCCACCACCTCGCCGCTGGCGAGCGCCCCCAGATAGGCGCCCAAACCGTTGACCATGGTCATGAACAGCCCCTGCGCGCTGGCGCGGATGCGGTGATCGGCCTCTTTCTCGACGAAGATGGCGCCGGAGATATTGAAGAAGTCGAAGGCGCAGCCGTAGACAATCATCGACAGCAACAGCAGCACGAAACCAAAGCCGACCGGCGTGCCGTAAGCCAGGAACAGAAAGCGCAGCGTCCAGGCCGCCATGCTGATCAGCATCACCTGCTTGATGCCGTAACGGCGCAGGAAGAAGGGAATGGTGAGGATAAAGAACACTTCGGAGATCTGCGACAGCGACAGCAGCACCGCCGGATACCGGACGCTGAGGCTGTCCTGATACAGCGGATTGAGCGACAGATCGTGCAGGAACGGGTTGCCGAAGGTATTGGTTATCTGCAGCGCCGCGCCAAGCAACATGGCGAACAGGAAAAACAGCGCCATGCGCCGCTGGCGGAATAACACCAGCGCATCCAACCCCAGCACGCTCACCCAGCTTTTCGACTCGGCCGCGCGGTTGGTCGGGCAACGCGGCAGCGTCAGCGAATAGGCGGACAGCAGCAGCGACGCCGCAGAAGCCAGATACAGCTGCAGATTGCTGAGCTCGATGCGGCTGAAGCCGACCAACCACATCGCCAGAATGAACCCCACGGTGCCGTACACCCGCACCGGCGGAAAATCCCTCACCGTGTCAAAGCCGTGCTTCTCCAGGCAAAAATAGGAAATGGCGTTGGAGAGCGCGATGGTCGGCATATAGACCATGGCATTGAACAGCATCACCCAGAACATCAGCATCGGTTGCTCGACCTGCGCCGCGCAGTACAGCGCCAGCGCCCCGAGCAGGTGGCACAGCGCATACAGATAGTTGGCCTTCATCCACCGATCGGCGATGATGCCCGCCAGCCCCGGCATGATCAGCGCGGCGATGCCTTTGGCGCTGTAGACCATCCCCACCTGCATGCCGCTGAAATGCAGCGTGTTGATCATGTAGGAGCCCAGCGTCACCAGCCAGGCGCCCCAGATAAAGAACTGCAGGAAAATCATGACTTTTAATCGTGTTTTTATCGCCATCGCCATCACCTTGTTATTATGCTTTCAACGATGATTGGTGCGGCGGGCCCCCTGCAGCCCGCCGCCGGTTTGCTTGCGGTGTTACAGTGTTTTGAACAGCTCGCGGATCAGGCGCATGAAATCGTCCGCCGCCAGCGCCGCGCAGCTGAGCGTTTGTTCGTGGGAAAGAGGCGTATCCGACAGCCCTTCGGCGTAGTTGGTCATCGCGGACACCACCAGCACCTTGAGACCGCAGTGGCGCGCCGCCAGGACTTCCGGCACGATCGACATGCCCACCACGTCGCAGCCCAGGGTCTGCATCATGCGGATCTCCGCCGGCGTTTCGAAATTCGGCCCGGTGTAGGCGGCGAATACCCCTTCCGCCAGCGGAATGCCCGCGCTTTCGGCCACCGCCGCCAGCCCGGCGCGCAGATCGCGATCGTAGGCGTTCGCCAGGCTGAAGAAGCGCGGCCCGAAGCGATCGTCGTTGGCGCCGACCAGCGGCGATTCCGGCATGAAATTGATGTGATCGGTAATCGCCACCAGGCTGCCCGGCGCCACCGAACGGCGCAACGAACCCGCGGCGTTGGTCGCCAGCAGGAATTCGCAGCCCAGCAGTTTGAAAGTGCGCACCGCGGTGGTCATCACCTGCATGCCACGCCCTTCATAGAAATGACCGCGCCCTTTCATGCACAATACCGGCACGCCTTCCAGCTTGCCGGCGACCAGCTGCCCGGCGTGGCCGGCGACGCCGCTCACCGGAAAGCCCGGCAGCTCCGCGTAATCGAGGGTGACGGTTTCGGTCATCACCTCCGCCAGGGCGCCAAGCCCGGAGCCGAGAATCAAGGCCGCTTTCGGCTGGAAACCCGGCAGGCGCGCGCGGACGACGTCGGCGCAGGTAAAAGCATCTTCTTGATTAAACATCGTATTCTCTCTTTCAGCGGGGGATAATAAGCCCCATAGTAGAGAGCGAGGCGCGGCCGAGACCAATACATTCTTGGCGGCCGATTTATTCCATTTACCTATAAGTTGAGCTGCGTCACAAGGAGGCGATACCCCGTATGAACCCGCCCCAAGCCCTGCCCGATCCCGGCCGGATTAACTTCCGCCTGCTGCACTATTTCCGCGTGGTGGCGGAAGAGATGAACTTCACCCAGGCGGCGCGGCGGCTGAATATGTCACAGCCGCCGCTCAGCAAGCACATCAAGGAGCTGGAGAGTCAGCTCGGGGTGGTGTTGTTCAAACGCACCACCCGCTCCATGACGCTGACGCCGGCCGGCCGCACGCTGCTGCGCAACGTCGAGCGGCTGCTGGATCAGGCCGACAGCGCATTGCATCAGGTACAACAGATGGGGCGTGGCGAAGGCGGCCACATGGTGGTCGGCATGGTCGGCACCTCGGCCTGGGGCGGCCTGATCGCGGCGCTGCGGCGATTCAGCGAGCGGAGCGCCGGCGTCACCTGGTCGTTGAACGAGCTGACGCCCAGCCAGCAAATCGCCGCGCTGCAAAAGCGGCATATCGACATCGGGGTCTGGCGAGAGGCGCAGCAGCAGACGCTGCCGGGGTTAACCTGCCAACGGTTGGCAAGCGAGAGCATCGCCGTGGTGTTGCCGCTCGATCATCCGCTGGCGCAGCAGGAAAATATCCCGCTGGCGGCGCTGCAGAACGACAGCTTCATCGTGCTGCCGCCGCATGAGGCCAGCCTGGGGCTGTATCTGCACAATCTGTGTCTGCAGCAGGGATTTTTGCCGGACGTCGCCTATCAGGTCAACGAACCGCAGACCCTGCTGGCGCTGGTGGCGGAAGGCTGCGGCATCACGCTGCTGCCGGACAGCTACGGCCGCATCCCGTGGCCCGGCGTACGCTTTTGCTCGCTGCAACAGGCGCCGCCGGCGGATCTGTACGCGGTGTATCGCGCCGACAGCGTCACGCCGGTGGTGCAGGCCTTCCTGGAAATGCTGCGGGCGCCGTAAGCGGCCCGCAGCGCAGATTACATCGTCGGCTGCACCATCAGCTGGCCGGCGGTGCCGCGATCGGCCATCTCCAGCGTCTGGCTGTAATACAGGAACGGGAAGTGTTCGGAGGTAGGTTGGTTGAAATACACCAGCAGCTCGACGTCGCCATCAACCCAGACGGTGTCCTTCCAGCCGCGATCTTCCGCCATCGGCTGCGCGCCGTTGACGCGTTTAATCAGGAACTGCACGCCCTGAATATGGAACGCCTGCGGCGTATCCGCGTGAATGTTCCAGCGTTCCCAGGTGCCTTGCTGCGCCTGTACGTCGATGCGGTTCATGTCCCAAATCGCGCCGTTGATGCCGACGCCGCCGTCGCCCAGGCGGAAATCGCGGGTGCGGCTGGCGCTGCCGTCCAACAGCTGATCCGCCAGCAGGCGCATCGGCAGGTTGTCGGTCACCAGCGGCAGCAGGCCGGTCGGGCGCAGCGTCAGCACCTGGGTGGACACCAGAATGCTCGACGGCTCGAACAGGCCGCGCAGGCGATCCATGATGCCCGCCGCTTCACCGGCGGTGATGGTCACCTCTTCGCCCTTCGACATGTCGATCAGCACTTCCCGGCGTTCGCCAGGCGCCAACGACAGCTGCTGCACCGCGACCGGCGCAGGCAGGAAGCCCTGATCGCTGGCAATCACGTTGAACGGCCGCCCGTCGCTGAGCTGCAGGGTATAGCGGCGCGCGTTGGAGGCGTTAAGCAGGCGCAGACGCACCCAGCCGCGCGACACGTCAACATACGGGTTTTGCACACCGTTGACCAACAGCGTATCGCCGACGAAACCGCCCTGCGACGGTGCATCGTATTGCGGTGTGCCGAAGTTATCGAAGCGTTTGTCCTGAATGATCAGCGGGAAATCGTCGACGCCGTAGTGGTTGGGCAGCGGCAGCGCTTTGCTGACGGCATCTTCCACCAGCCACAGCCCGGCCAGCCCGTTGTAAACGTGCGGCGCCATACGGTTCGGCGTGTTGGCATGGTACCAGCAGGTGGCCGCCGCCTGACGAATGGGCAGCACCGGCGACCAGTCGACGTTAGGCGACATCATGCGCGGCGCGCCGCCCATCAGCGTGCCTGGCACCTGCAGACCGCTGACGGTCATCGCTACCGGCTCCTGCAGGCGGTTGCTGTAGATCAGTTTGACGTCGTCACCGCTGTAAACCCGCACCGTCGGCCCCAGGTACATGCCATTGATGCCCCACACCGCCGCTTTGCGGTTATCCATAAACGCCCAATGGGCGCGCTGCAAGGTCAGGAACAGCGGCTGACCGCGGCGAGACTCCAGCAACGGGGGAATGGGTAACGGGGTCTGCGTTCCGCTCGCCTCAGCCCTCAGCGGCACGGCGCCCGCGCACAGCGCCAGGCCCGATGCCTGTAAAAACTGACGTCGACTGAGTGACATATTTTCTCCATGAAAAGCAATAACTAAACCGTGTGCAAAACCCAAACGCCCGCCAATCAAGATTAGCAGGCGTTCAGGCGTTAACGGCGCTGAACGCCAATTAAAACCCTATTCTTTGAAGCCGGTAGACTCTTATTTTTTGGCGGCGTTGCGCTGGGCGACTTCGGCGTCCAATTCGGCGATTTTCGCCTCCATCAGCTCACGGCAATGGGCCGCCAACTCACGCACGTTTTCTTTGCCGTATTTGCTGGTATCCACCGGCGCCAACATCTCGACGATCACATGACCGTTATTCCAGCGATTAAGATTTATATTACCGCTGGTGGTTGATACACAGATCGGCACAATCGGCACGCCGGCGGCGATGGCCGCGTGGAACGCGCCGGTTTTAAACGGCATCAGCCCGCGACCGCGGCTGCGGGTCCCTTCCGGGAACATCCAGATCGAAATGTCTTTCTTTTTGAACTGCTCCGCCACCTGGGCGATGGTGCCGTGCGCCTTGGCGCGATTATCACGATCTATCAGCAGATTACCGGTCAGCCAATACAGCGGGCCGAAAAACGGGATCCACACCAGACTTTTTTTACCGACGGTCACGGTGCGCGGCTGCACGATATTGGAGGCCGTCACCATGTCGTAGTTATTTTGGTGGTTGGCGATATAGATGCAGTTGCCATTGTTGGCCGCATCGGCCGGCACGCGGGTTTCAACCTTGATGCCGAACAGCGTCGACAGGCGGCCGAAAAGATGGCCGAAGGTCGCCACGTGGCGAGGGTTGCGCGGGCTGAACAAGCAATAAACAGAACCGAAAATACACACCAGAATACAGAAAAGAGTGGCGAGAACGGCACGCAAAATCAATAACATAACAACCTCATTAGCACACTGCCAACGCAGTTTACTTCGCTGCGCAGATTCCTTTACTCATTATTTGCCGGCCAGGCGGTAAGCACGCCGATGTCGCCTGCATTTCTCGCTATTTTCCTGCCAGGCGGCAGTACGCACAATAATTTTATGCGCAGAAATGTTAACTATTTGGAAAATAAACGCCAGCAAAAATAAATAAGGCGGCCACAGCATGCTGCGACCGCCCTTTAACGCCGGCGCCAACGCTTACTCTTCGCTGTCGCCTCCCGACGCCCGCACCGGCGCATCCACTTCGACGCGATCGATGCGCTGCAGGCCACGCGGCAGCTGGGTGCCCTTGCGGCCGCGCTCCGCGCGGAACTTCTGCAGATCCTCCGGACGCAGCGTCAGCTTGCGTTTGCCGACGTACAACGTGACGGACGCCTGCGGCGGCAGCACGAACAGCCAGGCCAGCTTGTCTTCACCGGCTGCGGCCTGCGCCGCCGGAATGGAGACGATCTTGTTGCCCTTGCCCTTCGACAGTTGCGGCAGATCGGCGACCGGGAACATCAACATGCGCCCGGCGGCGGTGATCGACAGCAGCATATCGTCTGCGCCGTGAATTTCCATCGGCGGCAGCGCTCTGGCGTTGTCCGGCAACGTGATCATCACCTTGCCGGCGCGGTTGCGCGCCACCAGATCGTTAAAGGTGCAAACGAAACCGTAACCGGCGTCGGACGCCATCAGCAGTTTTTGATCGTCGGCCGCCATCAGCACCTGCTCAATGGTGGCGCCCGGCGGCGGCGTCAGCTTGCCGGTCAACGGTTCGCCCTGCCCGCGCGCCGAAGGCAGCGTCATCGGATCGAGCGCATAGCTGCGCCCGGTAGAATCGATGAACACCACCGGCTGGTTGCTCTTGCCGCGCGCCGCGCCGCGGAAGCTGTCGCCGGCCTTGTAGCTCAACCCTGCCGGATCGATGTCGTGGCCCTTGGCGCTGCGCACCCAGCCCATTTCCGACAACACGATGGTCACCGGCTCGGACGGCACGAAATCGTGCTCGCTCATCGCCTTGGCTTCCGCACGCTCGGTCAGCGGCGAACGGCGATCGTCGCCGTAGGTTTGCGCGTCGGCCTGGATCTCTTTCTTAATCAGCGTATTCAACTTGCGCTCGGACGCCAGCAGCGCCTGCAGTTGATCGCGCTCTTTCGCCAGCTCGTCCTGCTCACCGCGGATCTTGACCTCTTCCAGCTTGGCCAGGTGACGCAGTTTCAGCTCGAGGATCGCTTCCGCCTGGGTATCGGAGATGCCGAAACGCTGCATCAGCACCGGCTTCGGCTCATCCTCGCTGCGGATGATGTGGATCACCTCGTCGATATTGAGGAACGCCACCAGTAAACCTTCGAGGATATGCAAACGCTTGAGCACCTTCTCGAGGCGGTAGTTCAGGCGGCGGCGCACCGTATCGCGACGGTAGGCCAGCCATTCGGTGAGGATCTCCACCAGCCCTTTGACCTGCGGGCGGTTGTCCAGACCGATCATGTTCATGTTGATGCGGTAGCTGCGTTCCAGATCGGTGGTGGCGAACAGGTGATTCATCACCTGCTCCAGATCGATGCGGTTGGAACGCGGCACGATCACCAGACGCGTCGGGTTCTCATGATCGGATTCATCGCGCAGATCCTCGACCATCGGCAGCTTCTTGGCGCGCATCTGGCTGGCGATCTGCTCCAGCACCTTGGCGCCGGAGACCTGATGCGGCAAGGCGGTGATCACCGCGCTGCCGTCCTCTTTCTTCCACACGGCGCGCATGCGCACCGAGCCGCGGCCGCTCTGGTAAATTTTGCGAATTTCATCGCGCGGGGTAATGATCTCGGCTTCGGTCGGGAAGTCCGGCCCCTGCACAAACTCGAGCAGGTCATCGAGCGAGGCGCCCGGCTTGTCGAGCAGCGCCACCGCCGCAGCGGCGACTTCGCGCACGTTGTGAGGCGGAATGTCGGTCGCCATGCCGACCGCGATGCCGGTGGTGCCGTTCAACAGGATGTTCGGCAGACGCGCCGGCAGCATCTTCGGCTCTTGCAGCGTGCCGTCAAAGTTCGGGATCCAGTCGACCGTGCCCTGGCCCAGTTCGGCCAGCAAGACCTCGGCGTATTTGGACAGGCGCGATTCGGTATAACGCATCGCCGCGAACGACTTGGGATCGTCCGGCGCGCCCCAGTTCCCCTGGCCGTCCACCAGCGGATAGCGATACGAGAACGGCTGCGCCATCAGCACCATGGCTTCATAACACGCGCTGTCGCCGTGCGGGTGGTATTTACCCAGCACGTCGCCCACGGTGCGGGCGGATTTCTTGAATTTGGCGCTGTTGGTCAGCCCCAGTTCAGACATGGCGTAGATGATGCGGCGTTGTACCGGCTTCAAACCGTCGCCAATGTACGGCAACGCCCGATCCATGATGACGTACATGGAATAGTTCAGATAGGCGTTTTCAGTGAATGTGTGCAGCGGTAAACGCTCTACACCGTCATGAGTCAGATCACTCATTACTCAATTATCCTCAGACCGTGGCTTGGCAATCCCTTGGACGACAAAAGGCATCGCTTGTCGATTCTGCCCGCGATAGTAACCCATCTGCGGGGTAGCTGTCACAGTTGGCGCAAGGATCGCCGCCGGCGGCCGGTTGCGCGATGCGGTTTATGCAAAATTTCGCTACCTGGCGGCCTCTTTATTGACTGGCAGTCAACACTGTTGTGCGCTGGATCGCATTTTTACTTGCCTGACTCACGATTACACTCGTCACCAGCGAGATGGTTTCCGCCTTTTCAGCGGGAAGCATGCCATATCTTAACTCTGACGGGAGCCGCGAAAGATGAGCAATATCCTGATTATCAACGCTAAAAAACAATTCGGCCATTCCAACGGCGAACTCAACCAAACCCTGAGCGACGTGGCGGAAGGCTTCCTGCGCGATCTGCAGCACGATGTGCAGGTCACCGTGGTCGACGACGGCTATGACATCGAAGCCGAAGTACAGAAATACCTGTGGGCCGACGCGGTCATCTATCAGATGCCGGGCTGGTGGATGGGCGAACCTTGGATCCTGAAAAAATACATCGATGAAGTGTTCACCGCAGGTCACGGCAGCCTGTATGCCAACGACGGTCGCTCTCGTTCTGACGAAAGCAAAAAATATGGCTCCGGCGGCCTGATCCAGGGCAAAAAATACCTGCTGAGCCTGACCTGGAACGCCCCGATGGAGGCCTTCACCGATCCCGATCAGTTCTTCCACGGTATCGGCGTCGACGGCGTTTACCTGCACTTCCACAAGGCCAACCAGTTCCTGGGAATGGAAGCGCTGCCGACCTTTATCTGCAATAACGTGATAAAACAACCGGATATCGAAGCGGACATCGCACGTTATCGCGAGCATTTGGCGAAAATTTTTGCTTAACTGACGCAGAACATTCTCATCAACGAGGCAGACATGATCACCGTAATCGCAGAAATCAAAGTGAAACCCGGCCACCGCACCACCGTACTGCAAGCCATTGAAAAACTGGTGCCGCTGGTGCTGGCGGAAGACGGCTGCGGCGAATATACGCCGATGGTCGACAGCAATACCCAGGCACCCTGGCAGAAACGGTCGCCGGATTCGGTATTCATGCTGGAGAAATGGGAAAGCATGGCGCATCTGGAAAAACACCTGGCCATTGAGCACATGCTCAAACACCGCGAGACCATCAAGGACAGCGTGCTGGACACCGAGATCTACATCCTGGAAAACGCCCTGTAAGCTCCGCCTTATAACGTCTGCGCGTCGATGTGCGCGCTGACGTAGTCAAGAAAACAGGTGATGCGCGCCGCCAATTGCGTATTGCGGTAATACACCGCATTGATCGGCTGGCGCACGTCCAGCGTCTCCTGCTCCAGCAACGTCACCAACTTGCCGGCTTCCCGATCGCGGCGGGTCATAAAGTCTGCCAGCTGTACGATCCCCTCTCCCCGCAGCGCCAATTGCCGCAACGTTTCCCCGCTGGACGCAGAGATCGTCGGCGTGATGGTGAAATGCGGCGCCTGGCGATAGCGCAACGGCCACTGGTTAAGCGACTCCGGCTGGGTAAAACCGAGCAGACAATGCCGATGCAACTCCTCCACGCTCTGCGGCGTGCCGTGCTGCTGCAGATAAACCGGGCTGGCGAGGATGCGCAGCCGGCTGGCTCCCAGCGCGCGCGCATGAATGGTCGAATCACGCAACGCACCGATGCGAATGGCGATATCCGTGCGTTTTTCCAGCAGATCGATAATCAGGTTGTCGGTGTTCAGCTCGAGCGAAATTTGCGGATAACGTTCTCTGAACCCCGCCACCAGCGGCACGATGACGTGCTCCATAAAAGGTGCGGCCGCATTGATCCGCAGCCGCCCGGCGGGCATTTGCCGGCGCACCGCCATTTGCTCTTCGGCATTTTCCACCGAGCTGATGATCGTTCGCGCATGGTTCAGGAAGCTCAGCCCCTCTTCGGTCAGCTCCAAACGACGCGTCGTGCGGCGCATCAGGGTGGTATCGAGCTTATTCTCCAGGCGGCTGAGCGCGCGGCTGATGCCGGATGTTGTCTGGCCGAGCTGATCGGCGGCGGCGGTGATGGAACCGCTGTCGACCACCGAGGTGAACGCCAGCAATTCTTCGAGCGTGATCTTCATGCATTCCGGCCCAGGTTATCGGGCGCCGCATGAACGCCCTGCGGGAAAGCCGGCCCGGCGTTTCACCGGGCCAGGGTCAGGCTCAGACCGCCAATTCGGCCATGTCGCCCTTGTCTTGCAACCAGTTGCGGCGATCTTCCGAACGCTTCTTGGCCAACAGCATGTCCATCACCGCCAGCGTCTGATCGACGTCATCCTCCGCCACCGTCAGTTGCACCAGACGGCGGGTGTTCGGATCGAGGGTGGTTTCGCGCAGCTGCAGCGGGTTCATCTCGCCCAGCCCTTTAAAGCGCTGCACGTTCGGCTTGCCCTTCTTGCGCTTCAGCTGTTCCAGCACGCCGGCTTTCTCTTCTTCATCCAGCGCGTAGAACACTTCTTTACCGAGATCGATGCGATACAGCGGCGGCATGGCGACATAGACGTGGCCGCCTTTCACCAGCGAACGGAAGTGGCGCACGAACAGCGCGCACAGCAGCGTGGCGATATGCAAGCCATCGGAATCCGCATCCGCCAGGATGCAGATTTTGCCGTAGCGCAATTGGCTGAGATCTTCGCTGTCCGGATCGATGCCGATCGCCACGGAAATGTCGTGCACTTCCTGCGAGGCCAGCACTTCGTCCGAGGACACTTCCCAGGTATTCAGGATCTTGCCCTTCAGCGGCATGATCGCCTGATACTCGCGATCGCGCGCCTGCTTGGCCGATCCGCCCGCCGAGTCCCCTTCCACCAGGAACAGTTCGGTCATGGCCAGATCCTGCGAGGTGCAGTCCGCCAGCTTGCCCGGCAGCGCCGGCCCGCTGGTGAGCTTCTTGCGCACCACTTTCTTGGCCGCGCGCAGGCGGCGCTGGGCGCTGGAGATCGCCAGCTCGGCCAGCTGTTCCGCCGCCTGAACGTTCTGGTTCAGCCACAGGCTGAAGGCGTCTTTCACCACGCCGGAAACGAAGGCCGCGCACTGACGCGAGGAGAGACGCTCTTTGGTCTGCCCGGCAAACTGCGGATCCTGCATCTTCACCGACAGCACGTAGGCGCAACGATCCCAGATATCCTCCGCCGACAGCTTCACGCCGCGCGGCAGAATATTGCGGAATTCGCAGAACTCGCGCATCGCGTCCAGCAGCCCCTGACGCAGGCCGTTGACGTGAGTGCCGCCCTGCATGGTCGGGATCAGGTTGACGTAGCTTTCGGTCAGCAGCTCGCCGCCTTCCGGCAGCCACAGCAGCGCCCAGTCCACCGCTTCGGTGTCACCGGCGAAATTGCCGACGAACGGCGCTTCCGGCAGGGTTATCAGGCCGTTAACCGCTTCCATCAGGTAGTCGGTCAGGCCGTCCTGGTAGCACCAGCGCTGCTCGGTGTTGTTCACCTTGTCGATGAAATAGATCTCGACGCCGGGGCACAGCACCGCTTTGGCTTTCAGCAGGTGAGTCAGGCGCGATACCGAGAAACGCGGGCTGTCGAAGAACTGTTCGTCGGGCCAGAAGTGCACGCTGGTGCCGGTGTTGCGTTTGCCGCAGGTACCGGTCACCGTCAGATCCTGCACTTTGTCGCCGTTTTCGAAGGCGATGCCGTAGACGTTGCCGTCGCGGCGCACGTTGACTTCCACCCGCTTCGACAGGGCGTTGACCACCGAGATGCCAACGCCGTGCAGGCCGCCGGAGAACTGGTAGTTTTTATTCGAGAATTTACCGCCGGCGTGCAGCCGGCACAGGATCAACTCAACCGCCGGCACGCCCTCTTCCGGGTGGATGTCCACCGGCATGCCGCGGCCGTCGTCGATCACTTCCAGCGACTGATCGGCGTGCAGGATCACGTCGATGCGCTTGGCGTGACCGGCCAACGCTTCGTCGACGCTGTTATCGATCACCTCTTGGCCGAGGTGGTTTGGGCGCGTCGTGTCGGTATACATGCCGGGACGACGGCGCACTGGTTCTAGACCGCTGAGTACTTCAATGGCATCAGCGTTATAGCTGGATTGAGTCATCGTTGATTATTTTTTCGTGGTTAAAGGGAGGTGCCGGAACGGTCCGTCAGACCGCGTTTAGCCCTAAAAAATCCACAATCTGGGGGAAGTAGTGATCGAAACCGACGAAGGCGTGGTTTCCACCCGACTCCACCGTTTGCCGACACGCGGTGTAATACGCCACTGCCTGGCCGTAATCGAGAATTTCATCGCCCGTTTGCTGCAGCAGCCAGATTAAATCCGGCGACTCCAAAGGATCGATCTGCATCACTTTCAGATCGTAAACGTGCCGAGACTCTAACACATATTGCTGGCCGGTGTAGGGGTTCTCGTTGGCGCCGAGATAGTCGACCAGCAGCTCAAACGGCTTGACCGCCGGGTTGACCACCACCGCCGGCAGGGAAAAACACTGCGACAGCCAGGTGGCGTAATAGCCGCCCAGCGACGAGCCGACCAGCCCGAGCGTTTGCCCGGCGCGTTCCAGCACCAGATTTTCCAGCATCTCGGCAGCCTCCGCCGGAAAGGCCGGCAGCTGCGGCACCAGCATCTCGATATCGGGATGGTGTTCGGCCAGCCAGGCCTTGAAGGCCACCGCCTTGGCCGACTGCGGCGAGCTGTTGAAACCGTGCAGGTAGAGCAGTGTCGAAGGCATCAGTATCCATCCGAGTCCATATCGGGGCGGAAATCGTCGTTTTCCAGGCGGAACACCTGCGTCTCGACGCGACCGTCCGGCAGCAGATCGAGGTAGCGCCAGCCGGGGGAAACGTCGTCGATGGTGAAGTTCGTGCAGTGCGGCTTGAATTGCACGCAGGTAGACGGCGTCGCCAACAGGCGCCGACCCTGCCATTCCAAATCCAGATCCTGGTGAATGTGCCCGCACACCACGGTATTCACTTTCGGATAACGCAGCAGGATTGCGCCCAGCATATGCGGGTTGCGCAGGCTGTGCTGATCGAGCCAGGTGCAACCGGAAGGCAGCGGATGATGGTGCAGCAGCAGCAGCGTATAGCGCTCGGGGTGAGCCTGCAGGCAACGCTCCATCCACTCCAGCTGGTATTCGCTCAATTCGCCGTGCGGCACGCCGAACACCTGGCTGTCCAGCATCAGCACTTGCCAGTTATCACCCAACAGCACCTGTTTGGAAGGCGCAATGCCCGCGGCGGCCAACGCGTCGACCATCGCCGGTTGAAAATCGTGGTTGCCCGGCAGCCACACGCAGGGGGCCGGCAGTTGCGCGATGCCGGCGGCGAAGTGGCGGTACGCCTCTTGCGAATGATCCTGCGCCAAATCTCCCGTGGCGACGATCAAATCGACGTCGCGGCGCTGCGCCTGGATGGCGTCCAGCACCGCGTGATAGCTGCGATAGGTATTGATGCCGAGCAACGTCTCGTGTTCGCCGGCAAAAAGGTGGGTATCTGTTATTTGTAGAATCCTGACCGCGGCCCCACTCGCCACGGGCAGTTTAAACAGGCTTTCCAAATGGTGTCCTTTGTTATTTCAGTCTGTCTAACAAACCGGAACCGCCATCGCTCCATGCGCCAAACAGTAGCGCAGCCAATCAGCAAGAAACTGGTTAATTTGATGCTTTTCGTCGCGTTGATGCAACTTTTTATTAGGATAATCATAACGCGCTTTAAAGCGGTAGATCTGCTGACTGGAACACACTTCCGCAACCATGGCGTCATGGTACAACCGCACCGTCATCGCGGGCAGGCTCCAGTAGCTGACCGCCGGAAAGATCTGCTCGATCTCCACCAGCGACGTGTAACGCGTGGACTCAACGATGGTCAAACGATAGCCGGCGCCGTTCACCTGATAAGTCACCGTTTCGCCCGCTTCGTCGTTGCGCGGCAGCAAGCGGCGCAATTGCGCGAAGTTGGTTTCGCACAATCTCATCATTTCGGGGAAATCAGGGGTATAGCGCTGTTTCATTAGTTGGCCCACTCTTTTCTCAACGATTCATGGTGCAACGCCAGCCATTGCAATGCAATCACTGATGCGGCGTTATCGATCGCGCCTTCCTCAACCCAGCGGTAAGCCTGTTCGCGGCTGACCACATGGACGCGGATGTCTTCATGTTCTTCCGCCAGGCCGTGGATGCCCTCGGCGGTGCCGGCGTCCACTTCGCCGACCATGATCGACAAACGTTCGCTGGTGCCGCCGGGGCTGGCCAGGTAGCTCAGCACCGGTTTGCAGCGCCCGACCACCACGCCGGCCTCTTCCTGCGCTTCGCGGCGGCATACGTCCTCGACGCTTTCACCGGTTTCGATCATACCCGCCACCATTTCCAGCAGCCAGGGCGAATTACTGGTATCGACCGCGGCGATGCGCAGTTGTTCAACCAGCACAACCTCGTCGCGCACCGGATCGTAGGGCAGCAGCACCGCCGCATGGCCGCGTTCGAAAATTTCACGCGTGATTTCAGGGCTCATTTCACCATTGAACAACCGGTGGCGAAACCGGTATAAATTGAGTGAAAAAAAACCACGGTACAGCGTCTCGCGTGCAATAATTTCTACATCTTTTTTATCGAAAGTAACGGGCGACGGCTGCGAACGGTTCATGCGCGAATTCTCCTGCTTGAGTATGCCGATAAAATAAACGGTTTTGATGACAGAAACAGCGGGACTCTCCGCCGCGGCTTTATGTTAGGCTGTTTTTCGCCGCCGGATGCGGCACGTTTGTGCGCTCGCAGGTAATAGCGGGAAACAATCCGGATTGTCAGCCATAATATCAGCTGCAGTCGACCCGGGCAGTACGCCAAGGTAAATGGGCGGTCTGAAAGGTAAAAGTTACGTGAGATGGCACATTCAGCCACCTGATGCGTACCTCAGACTCTGCTAGAATCGGCAACTATTTCGTCTATCGTCAGCGCTAACATAGCAATATTGCTGCACAACAAGGAATGCAAATGAAGAAACTGCTCCCCCTTCTTATCGGACTGAGCCTGGGCGGCTTCAGTGCAATGAGCCAGGCAGAGAACCTGCTGCAGGTCTACAAACAGGCCAGGGAAAGTAACCCGGATCTGCGCAAAAGTGCAGCTGACCGCGACGCCGCATTCGAAAAGATCAACGAAGCGCGCAGCCCGTTGCTGCCGCAGCTCGGCCTGACCGCCGGTTACAACTACACCAGCGGGTATCGAGACAGCCGCGACACCCATAGCGATAGCACAAGCGGCTCGCTGGCGCTGACGCAAACCATCTTCGACATGTCGAAATGGCGCCAACTGACGCTGCAGGAAAAGACCGCCGGCATCTCCGACGTCACCTTCCAGACCGCTGAGCAACAGCTTATTCTCAACACGGCGACCGCTTACTTCAACGTGCTGAAAGCGATCGATACGCTGTCCTATACCCAGGCGCAGAAAGACGCGGTGTACCGCACGCTGGATCAAACCACCCAGCGCTTCAACGTGGGTCTGGTGGCGATCACCGACGTGCAGAACGCCCGCTCGAACTACGACACCGTGCTGGCGGCGGAAGTCTCCGCCCGCAACGATCTGGACAACGCGCTGGAAACGCTGCGTCAGGTCACCGGCACCTTCTACCCCGAGCTGGCCTCGCTGAACACCGATCGCTTCAGCACCCAACGCCCGGAAGCGGTGAACAACCTGCTGAAAGAAGCGGAAGCGCGCAACCTGAGCCTGCTGTCCGCCCGCCTGAGCCAGGATCTGGCGCGCGAACAGATCCGCGCCGCGCAGACCGGCTATATGCCGACAGTGGACTTCAGCGCCTCCACGGCGATCTCCAACAACAATTACGGCGGCTCACGCAACACCACGCGCGACGCAGACCTCGGTGAAAACAAAGTGGGTCTGAGCTTCAACCTGCCGCTGTACAGCGGCGGCGCGACCAATTCGCAGGTGAAACAAGCGCAGTACGGCTTCGTCGGCGCCAGCGAGCAGTTGGAAAGCTCACACCGCAGCGTGGTGCAGACCGTGCGTTCGTCGTTCAACAACGTTAACGCTTCGATCAGCAGCATCAACGCCTACAAACAGGCGGTGATCTCCGCGCAAAGCTCCCTGGACGCGATGGAAGCCGGTTATCAGGTCGGTACCCGCACCATCGTCGACGTGCTGGACGCCACCACCACGCTGTATAACGCCAAACGTCAGCTGTCCGACGCGCGTTATACCTATCTGATCAACCAACTGAACATCAAGTCGGCGCTCGGCACGCTGAACCAGAACGATCTGCTGCTGTTGAACGGCGCGTTGGGCAAACCGGTATCGACCGCGCCTGACGCCGTCGCACCGCAGAATCGCGCGCAGGACGCCTATGCGGACGGCTATCAGGACAATGCGCCGATGCAACAAACTGCGGCGCCGGCACCGGCGGCCACTCGCGCATCTGCGCCGGCCGTTA
Organism: Serratia sp. JKS296; assembly: GCF_900215445.1. NCBI lineage: Bacteria > Pseudomonadati > Pseudomonadota > Gammaproteobacteria > Enterobacterales > Yersiniaceae > Serratia > Serratia sp. JKS296. Next base: position 641,500 of record NZ_OCMX01000001.1, on the reverse strand, counting down.
CCACCAGCCAACCGGCTCGCAACAGCGGCAACCCATTCCGCAACTGATGCGCGCACGCTGACAAACACGGGGTCCGGCCTGCGCCGCGCCCCGTTTTTTTTGTCCCGATTTTCCCCGCTTCTGCCCGCCGCCTCACAGCCGCCGCCGCGTCAGGTGGTATCATCGTCACTCTCGTTTTCGCAGTCTGGATGAGGTTCGATGGACAACGATTCACGCTGGCAGCGTCTGATTAACGACGGCGAATTGCCGCCGCCGCTGCGCCCGACGCCGGCGGTGTACGCCTCCTGGCTGCGCTGCCGCAGCCTGATGCAACCCGATGTCTGGCAAGCACCGCACCGCGCTCAGGGCGCCACCTTCGAATCGATTTGCCGCCGCAAGAACGATCTGCTGACGCTCGGCCAGGCGGCGCTGGAAGACGCCTGCGAATACATGGAGCCGCGTCGCTGTCTGTTGATGATCTTCGACGAGAGCGGCTGCATGCTGTGGCGATGCGGCGACGCCCAAACCTGGGAGCTTTTGCAGCAATTGGGGTTCGCCCCCGGTGCCTACTGGGCCGAGGGGCAGATCGGCACCAATTCTCCGGCGCTGGCGGCGGCGGAAGGCCACCCGGTACGAGTGAGCGGTGAAGAGCACGTGCGCCGGGCGCTGCACGGTTGGTCATTCTGCGCGACGCCGGTCTACGACAACAGCGGCCGCCAGCGCGGCTCGATCGCGCTGGGCTGCCTGCTGGCCGACTGTGCCGCCGGCGATCTGTCGCTGACGCTGGCCATCGCCCGCGAAATCGGCAACTCGCTGAACGCCGACGGCCTGCTGGCGGAATCCAACCGCCATCTGAATCAACTTTACGGCCTGCTGGACGGCGTGGACGACGGCGTCATGGCCTGGGATCACCGCGGCTACCTGCAATACATCAACCAGCGCGCCGCCGGCCTGCTGAAGCTGGACGAACAGCAGAGCCAGGGCAAACCGCTGGCGCAGCTGTTGACGCTGCCCGCCCTGCTCAAGCGCGCCATCGCCGACCGGCAGCCGCTGCAACACGTCGAAGTCACCTTCGAAAGCCAGCGGCAGTTTATTGCCGCTTTGCTGACGCTAAAGCCGATTTTCGACGGCGATCGCTGCAGTTTCATCGCCCTGCTGCACCCGCTCGAGCGGCTGCGCCAGTACGTCAGCAGCCAGTTGGGGCGCGTCAGCCACAGTTTCGAGCAAATGCCCTCCGCCTCGCTGGAAATGCGGCGGCTGATCCGTTACGGCCAGCAGGCGGCCAAGGGCCAGCATCCGATCCTGCTGCGCGGAGAGGAAGGGGTTGGCAAAGAGCTGCTCAGCCAGGCTATCCACAACGCCGGCGAACGCGCCGCCGGGCCGTATATCGCCCTCAACTGCCAGCTGCTGCCGCAGGCGCAGGGGCTGCGTGAACTGTTGGGCAGCGACGCCAGCGAAGAAGAGGCGGGCCAGCTCAGCAAATTCGAATTGGCCAACGGCGGCACGCTGTATCTCGAACAGATCGAATACCTGCCGGCGGAGATGCAGTCGGCGCTGCTGCAGGTGTTGAAAACCGGCGTGGTGATCCGCCTCAATTCCAGCCGGGTGATCCCGGTCGATGTCCGAGTCATCGCCGGCAGCGCCGCCGACCTGCCGCTGCTGGTGCAGCAAAACCGCTTCCGCCGCCAGCTGTTTTACAGCCTGCAGGCGTTCGAGATCCAGATCCCGCCGCTGCGCCAGCGGCTGAGCGATATTCCGCTGCTGGTCAAACACCATCTGCGCACGCTGGAGCAGCATTTTCAGTGTCGCTTCCGGGTGGATGACGAGGTGATGGCCCAGTTGGCGCTTTATCTGTGGCCGGGCAACGATTTGGAACTGAAAGGGGTGGTGGAGCGCGCGGCGATGATTTGCCACGGCCACCACATCCAGTTGGCGGATCTGCCGGCGCACCTGCTCGGCCAGCCGTCGCTGCTGGAAAGCGATCCGCCGCCCGGCGCGCCGCTGTTGACGCTGACGGACATGGAACGCCAGGCGATCCTGCGCGCGGCGACCGTCAGCCGCGGCCAGGTGACGGAGATGGCGCAGCTGCTGGGCATCGGCCGCACCACGCTGTGGCGGAAGATCAAACAGCACGGGATCGACATCCGCCAGTTCAAGCTGCGCGCTTAGTGGCTGAGCTGCAATACCCCGCGCGCGGCGTCCAGCATCGCTTTCTGTCCGCTGCGGGTTTTGCTCAGGCAATCCTGCATGCCGACCACCATCGGAATGCCCATCGCCTTCGCCAGAATGGCGCTGTGCGACAGGGCATTGCCGCCGCTCAGACAGATGCCGAGCACCAGCCGGCGATCGAGCATCACCACCTCCGAAGGCATCAGTTCGTCCATCACCAATATTGACGGTTCTGCGAGCGCAATAACCGGCAGCGGCAGCCTCTGCAGATGGCACAGCGTGCGGCGCAGCATGTCGCGCACGTCCAATTCGCGCGCCCGCATGTAGTCGTCATCCAGCTCGCGGTACTCTTCGGCGATCGCCTCCAGCACCTGCCGCCAGGCCTGCTCGGCGCTGCACAGCTGTTGCGCGATGCGGGTGTAAGCCGCCTGCTGCAGATCCGGATCGTCCAGCAGCATGCTGTGGGCGCCGAAGATCGCCGCCTGCGGCTTGCCGATCAGCGTGCCGGTGCGTTCCGCCAGCCGGTTCAGATCGCTCAGCGTGTGCTGTAACGCCTCCCGCAGGCGTTGCTGTTCGCCCAGCACCTCGTCCGCGCCGATACGCCGATCGGCGGTTGGCGGCCAGAAGCTGTGGGCCTGAAACACCGGCCCGCTGGTGACGCTTTCCGCCACCGGGATACCGTGCAGCGAGGGCTGCTGCCGCTCGGAGACCGTCTCGCCAAAATGTTGTTCCGCCAGCGCTTTGAACGCCGCCAGCGCCTCGTCCGCCTGCGCGCCGTCGGCGATCAGGCGAACGGTGTCGCCGTGACGCACCTGCAGCAGCGCCAGCTGATTGAGGCTGCGCGGATCGACGCACTGCCCCTGCTTCTCCAGCACCAGCTCGGCCTTGAACGGCGCCAGCGTCTCGACCAGTCGCGCCGCCGGGCGCGCATGCAGCCCGTGCGGGTTCTGCACCGTCCAGGTTGCGCTTTTGCCCTGCGCCAGCGGCAAGGCCACGCTTTTCGCCGTCGGTGAAGCCTCGCCCAGCTGTGCCTGTTTGGCCTGCAGCGCCCCCTGCGCCTCCGCCACCACCTGCTCCAGCGAGGCGCCGGAGTTGGCGGCCACCACCGCCGCCAGCGTGCCTTCAACCAGCGGCGCCGAACACAGCCGCACTTTGGCGGCCAGATCCGGATCCAGCAGATCGAGTGCGGTTTCGGCACTGAGCAGCGCGCTGCCCAGATCCATCAGCACCAGAACGCCGTCGCCGTCGGCGACCGCTTCGATCGCCTCCATCACTTTGACCGCGTCGGTGCCGATCGGGTGCTGCTCGTCATCCACGCCCGCCGCCAGCGCCAGTTTGCAGCCGTCGCCGCGCATCATCTGCCGCGCCAACTGCTCAACGCCGCGCGCCAGCAACGCGCTGTGCGAAACCACCACGATATTAATCATCTCGCCTCCTGCTAACTGCCGGCGACCTCGGCCAGCGTTTTCATCATCAACATCACCGAAGTGGCGCCGGGATCCTGGTGGCCAATGCTGCGCTCGCCCAGGTAACTGGCCCGCCCTTTGCGCGCCTGCATGGTGATGGTGCTCTCCACCGCCCGCTCGGCGCTGTCGGCGGCGCGCTGCAGCGCCTCCGCCACGCTCAGGTTCTGCTGCGCGGACTGGCCGAGACTGTCCACCACCGGCCACCAGACGTCGCACATGGTCTTGTCGCCCGGCTCCGCCTTGCCGCGCATCACCACGCCTTCCACCCCTTCCTGCATCACCTGATGCAGCTCCGCCAGATCCAGGCTCTGCTTGGCGTTCGCCGCCTGCGCCGCGCGGATGAAGAAGGTGCCGAACAGCGGACCGCTGGCGCCACCCACGCTCGACAGCAGCGTCATGCCGGTGTTTTTCAGGATAAAGCCGATATCCTTGTCCGCCACCGACGGCAGCTTTTCCACCACCTTGTTGAAACCGCGATTCATGTTCAAACCGTGGTCGGCATCGCCGATCTCGGTGTCCAGCTGGGTCAGAAAATCGCGCTCCCGGCTGAACACCTCGCCGCAACGCATCAGCCAATCGACAACCTGTTGTTTGGTCAACGCCATGATTCCTCCTCAGCAACCCCAACGCAGCGCAGGCGTTTTCACCGGCGCATCCCACAAGGACAACAGCTCGTCGTCCACGTTCAACAACGTGATGGACACCCCCTGCATATCCAGCGAGGTGCAATAAGAACCCACCAGGTTGCGTTCAATGATGATGCCCGCCTCGGCGCAGCGCTCCGCCAGCCGATGGTACACGCCATACAACTCAGACAATGGCGTGGCGCCCAGATTGTTGACCAGCGCGATCACCCGATCGCCGCGCGTCAGCGGCTGCTTGGTCTGCATCTCGTCGCGCCACTCGCCCTGCTGACGATCCCAGACGCGGATCGCGCGCTGATAGTGGCCGTGGTCGATCAACGTATGGAACATGTCGTCCACCGCCGCGTTGAGCGTGGTGAACGGGCGGCGCGCAATGCCCGGCTCGCCGTGAATGCCGACGCCGAACTCCATTTCGTTCTCCGCCAGGGTGAACGACGGCTTGCCGGCGGCCGGCACGGTACAGGCGCCCAGCGCGATGCCGATTGAATGCCCGTGGTTGTTGATGCGATGCCCCAGCGTCACCACGCCGTCCAGATCGTCGCCGCGCGCCGCGGCGGCGCCCAGCAGTTTCTCCATCAGCACGGTGTTAGCCACCCCGCGCCGCCCGGCGGTAAACAGGCTGTCTTTGACCGCCACGTCGTCATCCACCAGCACCGTCGCCACCGCGACGCCGCTGTCGTGCAGCAGCTCGGTGGCGGTTTCGAAGTTGAGCACGTCGCCGGTGTAGTTCTTGATCAGCAGCAGCACCCCGGCGCCGCCGTCGATCGCCTGACCGCACTCGTACATTTTATCCGGCGTCGGCGAGGTGAAAATCTCGCCCGGACAGGCGCCGTCGAGCATCCCTTCACCGACGAAGCCGCAGTGCATCGGCTCATGGCCGCTGCCGCCACCGGACAAGATCGCCACCTTGCCCGCCACCGGCGCGTCGGCGCGGGTCACGAACACCGGATCCGCGTGCACCAGCAGCTCGGGATGGGCCTCCGCCAGCCCCTGCAATTGCTCTTCCAACACCGACTCGACCTGATTAATCAGTTTTTTCACGATGGTTTCCTCTGTAAGAACAGGGGCGCGGCGCACCGCGCCCCAACGGTATCAATGACGCTGCAACCAGGCGGCGCCCAGCCTATCCGCCGTCAGGATCGCCGCCTGCACGCCCGCAGGGGTGACCTTGAACGGCATGTTGTGAATGGTTTCACCCGCGGCGCAGCTGGCCTCGGCCACCGCCATCATCTTCGCCGCCGCATCGCCGGTGACGCCCATCTGCGCCAACGTGATCGGCAGGCCGATGTCATGACAAAACGCCAGCACGGTTTCAATCTGCGCCATCGGGCTGTTCTGCAGCATCAGTTGCGCCAGGGTGCCGAACGCCACTTTCTCGCCGTGATACAGGTGGTGACACTCCTCCAGCACGGTGAAACCGTTGTGAATGGCGTGCGCCGCCGCCAGCCCGCTGCTCTCGAAGCCGATGCCGCTCAGATACGTATTGGCCTCAATGATGCGTTCCACCGCTTCCGTCACCACGCCGGCCTCGACCGCCAGCTTGGCCTTCACCCCTTCGGCCAGCAGCGTGTCATAGCACAGCCGCGCCAGACTGAGCGCCGCCAGTGTCGATTTGCCGCCGGCCATGCTGGTGGCCTGGGCGTCGAAACAGGCCTGCGCTTCGAAATAGGTGGAGAGCGCGTCGCCCATGCCGGCCACCAGCAGGCGCACCGGCGCGTTGGCGATGATGGCGCTGTCCATCACCACCATGTCCGGGTTGCGCGGGTAGATCAGGTATTCGGCGAATTCGCCCTGTTCGGTGTAGATAACCGACAGCGCGCTGGTCGGCGCATCGGTGGAGGCGATGGTGGGAATGAGCACCACCGGCAGCCGTTGGTAGTGGGCGACGGCCTTGGCGGTGTCGAGCGTTTTGCCGCCGCCGACGCCGATCACCCCGCGGCAGCCATGGGTCTGCAGCTCGCAGCCAAGCCGGTCTATCTCTTTACGGCAGCACTCGCCGTTGAAGCGGGCCGCATGATGTTTCACGCCGTGCTGCCGCAGGCTACCCATCAGGGTGTCGCCCGCCAGCTGCATCACGAAGTCGTCGGCGATCACGAAATAATGATCGGCGAGGGATTTGGCGTATTCGCCGACGGCGGCCAGCGCATTGGCGCCCTGAATGTATTTGCCTGGTGACTGGATGATTCTCAACATAACCGGATCCTTGTAGGGAGTTGGCGATGGTACGTTCAGATATCAGGTGATGACGCGCCGACTTCGCCGCCGGCTTGTTGTTGTGCTTCGACTATGAGCGCCTGCCGCCCACCTGGCGAGCCACGCGATTTTTGTTCCATTATGGAACATCATCATAGCGACAACGTTTCATGATGAAACGCCAACGCGCGTTTTTTCGCCGCGAAAGCGAACTGGCGCACACCCCAACGTATAACTGCGTAAAGAGTCGATTCTGCGGGCGTTTCAGCTTTAATTTTGACCATGTTTCCCCTATCCTTAGCGCCACTACTGGGAAAGGGCGAAAACAGCCCGCATGATGGGATTGATAACGATGAAACGGACAAAAAACATCAACCAAGAGACGTTCCGCAAATCCTGGCGCAGCTACCGTGTCGCGCCTGTGGCTTTGGCGATCAGCGCCGTCTTTATGCTGGCCGGCTGCGAGAAGAGCGATGAAACGGTCTCCCTGTATCAGAATGCCGATGACTGTTCGCGCGCCAATCCTTCGATGAGCGAGCAGTGCACCACCGCCTACAACAATGCCCTGAAAGAAGCCGCGAAAACCGCGCCGAAATACGCCACTCGCGAAGACTGCGTCGCCGAGTTCGGCGAAGCGCAGTGTACCCAGGCTCCGGCACAGGCCGGCATGGCGGCGGAATCACAAAGCAGCGGCAGCTTCTGGATGCCGCTGATGGCGGGCTATATGATGGGCCGCCTGATGGGCGGTTCCGGCTTCGCGCAGCAGCCGCTGTTCACCTCCAAGAACGCCGCCAGCCCGGCGAACGGCAAGTTTGTCGACGCCAGCGGCAAGAGCTACGGCCCGGCCACCGCCGGCGGCCGCACCATGACGGTGCCGAAAACCGCCATGGCGCCGAAGCCTGCGGTCACCAATACCGTGACCCGCGGTGGTTTCGGCGAGACCGTGGCCAAGCAGACCAGCATGCAGCGCAGCAGCGCCACTTCCAACTCCGGCTCTCGCAGCATGGGCGGTTGATGCATGAAACGTATTGCTATTACCGAGCGCCCGGACTGGCGTGAAAAAGCGACCGAGTTCGGTTTTCGTTTCCACACCATGTACGGCGAGCCGTACTGGTGTGAAGACGCCTATTACCAGTTCACGCTGGCGCAGATTGAAGAGATCGAAAGCGCCACCGCCGAGCTGCATCAGATGTGCCTGCAGGTGGTGGAAAAAGTGGTCGGCAGCGACGAGCTGATGGCCAAGTTCTGCATCCCGAAACACACCTGGGAGTTCGTGCGCAGTTCCTGGCGCACCAACCAGCCGTCGCTGTATTCGCGTCTCGATCTGGCCTACGACGGCGTCAACCCGCCGAAGCTGCTGGAGAACAACGCCGATACGCCGACCTCGCTGTATGAAGCGGCCTTCTTCCAGTGGCTGTGGCTGGAAGACCAGATCAATGCCGGCAAGCTGGATCCGCAATCGGATCAGTACAACAGCCTGCAGGAGAAGCTGATCGAGCGTTTCGGCGAGCTGAAAGCGCACCACGGCTTCGGCCTGCTGCACCTGGCGTGCTGCCAGGACAGCGAAGAAGATCGCGGCACGGTGCAATATCTGCAGGACTGCGCGCAGGAAGCCGGTCTGCCGACCGAATTCCTGTTCATGGAAGAGATTGGCCTTGGCGAGAAAGGCCAGTTCACCGATCTGCAGGATCAGGTGATCGGTAACCTGTTCAAGCTATACCCGTGGGAATTCATGCTGCGCGAGATGTTCTCCACCAAGCTGGAAGACGCCGGCGTGCGTTGGCTGGAGCCGGCCTGGAAGAGCATCATCTCCAACAAGGCGCTGCTGCCGCTGCTGTGGGAAATGTTCCCGAACCACCCTAACCTGCTGCCGGCTTATTTCGCGCAAGACGATCATCCGCCGATGGATCATTACGTCACCAAACCGCTGTTCTCGCGGGAAGGCGCCAATATCCAGATCGTCGAAAACGGTCAGGAAGTGGCGCGCGTCGATGGGCCGTACGGTGAAGAAGGCATGATCGTGCAGCAGTTCCATCCGCTGCCGAAGTTCGAAGACAGCTACACGCTGATCGGCAGCTGGCTGGTGAACGATCAACCCTGCGGCATCGGCCTGCGCGAAGATCGCGAACTGATCACGCAGGATCTGTCGCGCTTCTATCCGCACACTATTCTCGGCTGATCGCCCCGCTGAAAGCAAAAACGCCAGTCTCTGACTGGCGTTCTTTCTTTACCCCACCTGTACCGACAGCATGCTCAGCGCCCCCATTTCGATACCGTCGATCGGCACGCTGATGGTCTCTTTTCCATCCCAACCGCCAAGCACATACAGCAACGGCAGATAGTGTTCCGGCGTCGGATTCGACAACGCCGCGCCCTCATGGCGCATGAAATCCACCAGCGGGTGATTATCGCCCCGATAACGCAGGTTATCCCGGACAAAGTTATTGAACGATTCCGCCCATGGGTAGGCGCTGGTGTCGCCCTGCCATTTCACCATGCGCAGGTTGTGCACCACGTTGCCGCTGGCGACGATCATCACGCCCTCATCCCGCAGCGCCGCGAGTTTGCGGCCCAGCTCATAGTGGTAAGCCGCCGGCTGCGTGCCGTCGACGCTGAGCTGCACCACTGGGATATCGGCATTGGGATACATCTTGATCAATACGCCCCAGGTGCCGTGATCCAACCCCCACTCGCCGAGATCCGCCGTTACCGGCACTGGCGCCAGAATGTGCTGCAGCTGCGCGGCCAGCGCGGGAGAGCCTGGCGCCGGATAACGGGTATCAAACAGCGCCTGCGGGAACCCGCCAAAGTCGTGAATGGTTTTGGGTTTTTCCATCGCGGTGACCGCAGTGCCGCGGGTATACCAATGCGCGGAAACCGCCACGATCGCCTTCGGGCGCGGCAATGAATCACCCAACGCACGCCATGCCCGGGTGTAACGGTTGTCTTCCAGCACGTTCATCGGGCTACCGTGGCCAAGAAACAGTGCCGGCATACGAGAGGTGTTCATAGAGGGATCCTTAGTTCAAATTGTGCTATGCCGCTACATTACGCGCTTTGCCGCAGCAACACAGCCGGATAACCGTGATGAAGATATTCAATAAATTTGAATTAAAAGTAGAGAAATACGCCGGTCAACAGAAAGATAAAAAAATCATATCTTTCAATAAAATAATAAGATCAGTGAATACCATGACATTACTGCCACACAGATCCAATTTGTGAACAATTTATGTATTTTTTGTTAACAAAATCTATACACTCCTCCTCTGCCGACGGGAGCAGGCAACGCCGTCGCGCGATAGGAATTACGTCTCACCAAGGAGGAATTCATGTTCAGACTCACACTGGCAACCCGCCTGGCGCTTTCCATGTTCTTACTCGCCGGCTGGACGGCAACCACCGGCGCGGCGGACAACGCGCAACTGACGCAGCGCGAAGATCCTTACTTCCTTCAGGCGCAAACTCAGCTGCAACAGCGACTGAAACAAACCCCAAACACCAACCGCGCCAAAAACGTCATTCTGGTCGTCGGTGACGGCATGGGGTTTTCCACCGTGACCGCCGCCCGCATTTTTGAAGGGCAGCAGCGCGGCGTGGACGGCGAATCCAACGTGTTGGCCTGGGAGGCCTTCCCCTATCTGGCGGCGGCCAAAACCTACTCCGCCGACGCCCAAATCACCGACTCTGCGCCCAGCGCGGTGGCGATGACCACCGGCGTCAAAACCATCAACGATCTGATGGGTCTCGATCATACGGCTACCCTCAACAACTGCGAGGATCAGCAAACCAAGGCCGTCACCACGCTGTGGGAGATGGCCGCAACGCTCGGCATGTCCACCGGCGCCGTGACGACCGCCACCATTACCCACGCCACGCCGGGCGCCACCTATGCCCATATCGCCAATCGCGACTGGGAGTCTGACGCCAAAATGCCGGCAAATGCCCTGGCCGCAGGCTGCCGCGACATCGCGCGCCAGTTGGTGGAAATGAAGTACGGCAACGGCCTGAACGTAGCGATGGGCGGCGGGCGCGCCAACTTCCTGCCCGACAGCGTGAGCGATCCGGAATACCCCGGCAAGAAAGGTGCCAGAAAGGACGGCCGCGACCTGACGCAGGCCTGGCTGCAACGCTACGGCGAGCGCGGACAATACGTCTGGAATCAGGCGCAGTTCAACAAAATCGAACCGGGCAACGTCGACCATCTGCTGGCTCTGTTCGAGCCGTCGCACATGAACTTCGAGCACGATCGGCGACAAGACGCGGCGGGAGAACCCTCACTGGCGGAAATGGCCGGCAAGGCCATCGATATTCTGTCCAGGAATCCTGAGGGTTATCTGCTGTTGGTGGAGGGTGGGCGCGTCGATCATGGCAGCCATAACGGCAACGCCTACCGCACGCTGAGCGACGCGGTCGCCCTGAACGAAGCGGTGAAAACCATCGTCGATAAGGTCGATCTGGACGACACGCTGGTGATAGTGACCGGCGATCACAGCCACACGCTGACCATCGCCGGCTATGCCAAGCGCGGCAATCCTATCCTCGGCATTTCCGTCGGCGTCGACGGCAAACCTCGGCTGGGCAGCGACGGCAAGCCCTACACCACCCTCGGTTTCGCCAATGGCCCCGGCGGCGCGATCCCGCTGACCGAGCGCCCGGCATTGACCATGGAGCAAACCACCGCGCCCGACTTTATTCAGCCGGCGCTGGTGCCGCTGAACAGCGAGACGCACGGCGGGGAAGATCTCGGCATCTACGCCATCGGCCCCTGGGCGCATCTGTTCCAGGGCACGGTGGAGGAGAACTACACCTTCCACGTGATGAATTACGCCAGCCGCATCGGCGAACGCCTGTCAAAACGGTAGCCACAAAAAAAGCCGCTTTACGCGGCTTTTTTTATCGTTGAAAGCGGCCGGCTATCAGCTGGCTTTTTTCTCGTGCGCCTGGCGGTAGGCCACCAGATCTTCGATGGTCAGCACCACCATGTCGTGCTGTTTGGCAAAGGTGATCACTTCAGGCGCGTGCGCCATGCTGCCATCGTCGTTGGTCAGTTCACACAGCACGCCGGCTGGTTTGAAACCGGCCATGGAAACCAGATCGATGGTCGCTTCGGTGTGGCCGCGACGGCTCAACACACCGCCCGGCTGCGCGCGCAGCGGGAACACGTGGCCCGGGCGGTTCAGGTCGCTCGGCTTGGCGCTGTCTGCCACCGCCGCACGGATGGTGGTCAGGCGATCGGAAGCGGAAACCCCGGTGGTCACGCCCTGCGCCGCTTCGATGGTCACGGTGAAGGCGGTCTGGAACTGGCTGGAGTTATTGGTCACCATCATCGGCAGCTCAAGCTGCTGACGGCGTTCTTCGGTGATGCACAAGCACACGATACCGCTGCCGTGGCGAATGGTCAGCGCCATCTGCTCAACGGTCATGGTTTCCGCGGCGAAGATCATGTCACCTTCGTTTTCACGGTTTTCATCATCGAGCACCATTACGCCGCGCCCGTTGCGCAGTGCGTCGATCGCGCGTTCAACGCGTTCTGTTGGCGTGCCGAAGTCTGAAAGTAGCGTCTGATTCATGGTAAAAAACCTCATTAAAAATTATGGATTACCAGAACCAGGGCGATCTTGAGGAGTAGCTAGCAATAGCTAAAAAAATAACGCAAGCGGGCGCATGCCCGGCAGATACCGTTACTCTCTCCCATCCGGACTATAACCGTCGGCCCCGGAATTACACCGGATCTGCTGACCTCTAACCGGCCTTTACAGGCTGGCTGAGCGCTCGCGGGCTTTCACCGTAGAAGGTGATTTACCGCCGGTGGGGACTTTCACCCCGCCCTGAGAATAAGCAAGATGACTATAACGCTAATGGGTAGGCAGGGCAATTGGCAAAAGCACAATTCGGCCACATACGGCGAATGCGCTTAATGGTTTATCCGACGGGCAACTCGCATTACACTAAGCGGCAGCTATTAAACTCTGAAAGGGATACGCCATGATTGACCCGAAAAAAATCGAACAAATCGCACGCCAGGTTCATGAGTCCATGCCTAAAGGCGTTCGTGAATTCGGGGAAGACGTTGAGAAAAAAATCCGTCAGGTGCTGCAGTCGCAGCTGACCCGTCTGGATTTGGTTAACCGCGAAGAGTTCGACGTGCAGACTCAGGTGCTGTTGCGCACCCGCGAGAAGCTGGCGCTGTTGGAGCAGCGCATGGCCGAGCTGGAAAGCAAGCTGAGCGCGGCGCCGGCCGCCAAGCAGGAAGACGAATAATTCCCGCCAAGGGCGCGCACCGCGCGCCCTTGTACTTTACGTCGCCCGGCGTTAGCCGCGCCCGTCTTTGATCGCTTTGATGATGTTGGTGGTCGACAGGCCGTCTTCAAAGTTCAGCACTTTGACATCGCCGCCGTTGGCCCACACCTCCGCACTGCCGGCAATCTCTTCCGGCTTGTAATCGCCGCCTTTCACCAGCAGATCCGGCAAGATGTCGGCGATCAAGCGCTGCGGCGTGTCCTCTTCGAACGGCACCACCCAATCCACCGCTTCCAGCGCGCCCAGCACGATCATGCGGTTCTCCAGCGCGTTGACCGGGCGTTTTTCCCCTTTCAGGCGTTTGGTCGACGCATCGCTGTTCACCGCAACGATCAGGCGATCGCCCAGCTTGCGGGCGTTGGCCAGATAAGAGACGTGGCCGGCATGCAGAATGTCGAAGATGCCGTTGGTCATCACCACTTTCTCGCCGCGCTGACGCGCCTGCGCCACGGCGTTTTTCAACTGCGCTTCGGTCATCACGCCAAAGCCGGTTTCGGCGCGGCCGCGCACCGCGTTTTCCAGCTCGATGGGCGACACGGTAGACGTACCGAGCTTACCCACCACCACGCCGGCGGCGGCGTTAGCAAGGAAGCAGGACTCTTCCAGCGAGTTGCCGGCGGCCAGCGAGGCGGCCAATACGCCGATCACGGTGTCGCCGGCGCCGGTCACATCAAACACTTCCTGCGCCTGAGTCGGCAAGTGCAGCGGCTCAACGCCAGGCTGCAGCAGCGTCATGCCGTGTTCGGAGCGGGTAACCAGCAGCGCCGACAGCTCGAAATCCGCCACCAGCTTCATGCCGCGTTCCACCAGTTCCGCCTCATCCTTACAGTGGCCCACCACCGCTTCGAACTCGGACAGGTTCGGCGTCAGCAGCGTTGCGCCGCGATAGCGCTCGAAATCGGAGCCTTTCGGATCGATCAGCACCGGCACCTTGGCGGCGCGCGCCAGCTGGATCATGCCCTGCACCTGGCTGAGCGCCCCCTTGGCGTAATCGGACAGCACCAGCGCGCCGATCTGCGGCAACGCCTGCTGAATGCGCTCCAGCATCGGCTGCGGATCGACGTTGGAGAAGCCTTCTTCGAAGTCGAGACGGATCAGCTGCTGGTTGCGCGACAGCACGCGCAGCTTGGTGATGGTCGGATGGGTCGGCACCGAGACGAAGTCGCAGCGCACGTTGACTTCATTCAGTTTGGCGCTCAGCGCCCGCGCCGCATCGTCGATGCCGGTCAGACCCACCAGGCGGGAAGTGGCGCCCAGCGAAGCGATGTTCATCGCCACGTTAGCCGCGCCGCCGGGACGCTCTTCGATGGTATCGACCTTGACCACCGGCACCGGGGCTTCCGGTGAAATGCGGCTGGTCGGCCCATACCAATAGCGATCCAACATGACGTCACCGACCACCAGCACACCGGCGCGGCGAAAATCAGGCAGCGTAACTTTCATCCGATAACTCCAAAAAAGAACAAAATTTTAGTGGCGCAGATATTACCACAGACCGCCGGAATACCCGCAAAAAGGTATCAATCCAGCCATTTGGCCCAGCTGGCGCGCACCTGCTCGCGCTCGGCGGCAAACAGCTCGCTGTCGACCTTGCCGGAATGCTCCTGCAGCGCTAGGTGGTGGATCTCGTCGCGCATGGTGACATAAGCCTGGGTCAGCGCGCGCGCCTCCTCTTCCGGCATGATGTCGTAATTGGCCATCAGCTCGAAGATGCGCACATTGTCCGACCAACGCGTCAGGCGCGGTTCACCCGGCGCATAGCGTAAGACCAGATATTGGGCGATAAATTCGATGTCGGTAATGCCGCCCTCATCAGCTTTGATATCAAACAGATCGCGCTGCTTGTTGCCGAGATGGTTGCGCATCTTTTCGCGCATCTCGCGCACTTCGCGCTTCAGGGTCTCCGGATCGCGCGTTTTGCACAGGATCTCGCGCCGGATCGCGTCGAACTGCTGATGCAGCGCCGGGTCGCCATGCACGATACGCGCGCGCACCAGGGCCTGATGTTCCCAGGTCCAGGCTTCATTTTGCTGGTAGTCGGCGAACGCCTCGACGGTGCTGACCAGCATCCCCGCGGCGCCGGAAGGCCGCAGCCGCGCGTCCACCTCATACAGAATGCCGGAAGAGGTGCGGGTGCTGAACAGATGCATCACCCGCTGCGCCAGCCGCAGGTAGAACTGGCGGCCGTCGATGCAGCGATCGCCGTCGGTCATCACCTCCGGCGGGCAATCCAGCAGGAACACCAGATCGAGGTCGGAACTGTAACCCAGCTCCCAACCGCCCAGTTTGCCGTAGCCGATCACCGCAAAGCCGCGCCCCTCACGCTCCTGCAAATGGGTGGGCTGGCCGTAGCGCGCCACCATGTCGATCCAGGCCTGCTGCACCACCGCGTCGATGATCGCCTCAGCCAGATAAGTCAGGTGATCGCTCACTTTCATCACCGGCAGCGCGCCGGCGATATCCGCAGCGGCGATGCGCAGCTGCTGCGCCTGTTTGAACTGACGCAGCGCCTCCAGCTTTTGCTCTTCGTCGTCTTCCGGCACCCGCAGCAGATACTGCCGCAGCTCGCTGCGGTAGGCGTCCAGCGCCACAGGCTGATACAGCGTGGCCGGATCCAGCAGTTCGTCCAGCAACAGCGGGTAACGCGACAGCTGGTTGGCGACCATCGGCGACGCGGCGCACAGGCGGATCAGATGACTGAGCGCCGCGTGGTACTCCACCAGCAGCTCGAGGTAGGTGGTGCGAGTGACGATGCTGAGCAGCAGCTGCGCCAGCCGCACCAGCGCGGTCGGCGCGTCCTGACGCGGGCACACCTCCGCCAGCAGGCGCGGCATCAGCTGATCGAGCACGTCGCGGCCGCGCGGGCCGATGGTGCGTTTGTCGACGTCGTGGCGGAAATCGGCGATGGTGCGCAGCATCTGTCGACGCGCCTCTTCGTCGAGGTGCGGCGTCAGCGGCGCCAGCTCGTTCTCCTCCAGCGCGTCCTGCCACAGGCTGTGGTAGTGCTGGTAGTCGGGATCTTCACCGACATCCGGGCTATCGTCGCCGATCAGGTCGTCGAACACCGCGCGCACCGCCTGCATGTGCGCGTCCAGCGCCGCCATCAGCGCCGGCCAATCCGCCAATCCCATGCCGTAGGCCAACCGCGCCTGATCGAGCGCCTCCTGCGGCAGCGTCTGGGTTTGCTGATCGCCGATCGCCTGCAACAGGTTCTCCAGCCGCCGCAGGAACAGGTAGGCGGCGCTCAGCGCCCGCACCTGCTCGGCCTCCAACAGCCCCAGCTCACCCACCGCCTGCAGCGTCGGCAGCAGCGAACGCCCCTGCAGCGCCGGTTCACGGCCGCCGCGGATCAGCTGGAATACCTGAGTGATGAATTCGATTTCTCGAATGCCGCCGGCGCCCAGCTTGATGTTGTCCTTCAGACCGCGCCGCCGCACTTCACGGGCGATCATGCCCTTCATGTTGCGCAAAGATTGGATGACGCTGAAATCGATGTAGCGGCGGAACACGAACGGCCGCAGGGTTTTGCGCAGCTCCTGGCTATAGGCGTCTTCCGCCCCGCCCATCAGGCGCGCCTTCACCATCGCATAGCGCTCCCAATCGCGCCCCTGCTCCTGATAATAATCTTCCAGCGCCGCGAAGCTCATCACCAACGGGCCGCTGTCGCCGAACGGCCGCAGCCGCATGTCCACGCGATAGACGAAGCCGTCGATGGTTTGCTGATCCAGCGCCTTGATCAACCGCTGGCCGAGGCGGGTGAAGAACTGGGCATTATCCAGCTCGCGCCGTCCGCCCTGGGTCTGGCCGTTCTCCGGGTAGGCGAAGATCAGATCGATATCCGACGAGAAATTCAACTCGCCGCCGCCCAACTTGCCCATGCCGAGGATCAACAGCGGCTGCGGCTCGCCTGCGGCGTTGCACGGCGTGCCCCATTCGCGGCAGCAGGTTTGGTACAGCCAGTCGCGCGCGCTGACGATCAGCGTTTCCGCCAGTCCGCTCAGCTGCAGCAGCGTTTCTTCGGTCGAACACAGCCCCTGAGCCTGCGCCCAGGCGATGCGTACCAGCGTTTCACGGCGAAACAGACGCAGCGTGCGCATCAGCTGCGCCTCGTCGCGCACCTCTTCCAGCTCGTCCTGCAGCCAGGCGGCATAGTGCTGCCACTCGCCGGGCGCCGGCGGCTGTTCGCGCAGCGTCGCCAGCCAGGCAGGCTGAGCGAGCAGCGCGTCGCTGACGAAATCGCTCGACGCCAGCACCCACTGTTCCTGCTCGCTAAAGGCGCAGTCCGCGCCGTGAACTTCCTGAAAACGCTGCACAATCTGCTGTGCCTGAGCCTGTAACGCGGCTGAAAGTGGCGACATAGTGTATGACCCGTTCTGCGGCCCACGGCTGGCGGGCCGGCTGGATTAACGAAGCGCGCCGTTTAACCAGAATGGCGCATGCGATAAGGCCTGTTTGCGGCTGGCTTCATACCAGCCCTGGCGGCGCTCGCTCAGCGCCGCCTGCAGCTCGCGCCAAGCCTCGATATAAGGCCCGGTCTGCTCGTCGGGATAAGCGCCCGACAGCAGGACCAGCGCCGAAATCTGACGCGTCAGGCGCGGCAATTGTTCCTGATATTCATCTTCGTTCAGCGTACGGCTGAAGGCCTCTTTCAGCTCCGCGCCGCTGCGCCCCAGCATGATGTCGCTGAAGCGTTTGAAAGAACCATCCAGCTTGGCCTGCGCTTTGGCGTCGATAAACGGTCGCCAGGCGCCGCTCACCAGCCATGATGTGAGCGCCAACTTACATTGCAGGTAGACCGCGCTGTAGCACAGGGTCTCTGGTTGCGCGGTTTTGTCCGCCAACAGCGGTTCGAGCTCGGTCAGGCGGGCGCGCAGATCGGCGCTGGCCTTGCGCGGCACCAGGCCGCCGAAGATCACCAGCGCCTGGCGGATCGTTCCGACCGCCTCAATCACCGAAGCGCGCGCCTGCGCGTCGCCGCGCAGCCACAGCTCTTCATGGTACTGCCAGTGGCTGAGCGCCAGCTCGAAGGCGGCGATCATCCCCTGCTCTACGGTCGCCTTCGCCGCCGGCTTCAGCACCCGCAGCGGACGCACCTCACGCGGCGGATTGCCCTGCGCCAGGTGGTAACCGCGCGCTGCCTTGCTCAGGCTGCCCTGACGCAGCCCGTCGTGCGCCGCCAGCTCACCGGCCAACGCCAGCAGATCGGCGGTATTGCCTTTCAGCAACTCCAGTTCTATCTCACTCAGGGCTTCGCTGAGATCACCGGCGCGCACCTCACCCTGATCCAAGCCAATCTCTATCTCGCTTTGGCCGTAAGTAACCACCCACTTCTCACGCACGAAATCAGTACGGAACAGCGGTTGCAACGCCTGCTGCAGCGCCGCGATATCGCAATCCTGAGGCCAGATGTCGGCAGGGAACTGCGCCAACGCCAGCTGCGGCTCGGCGATAGCGACATTGTATTCCGGGCGCTGGTGCAGGCCGCCCACCACTTTACCGGCGGTTTTGATGGTCATCTCAAAGCGATCGTCGAAACCGCGAATGCGCAGCCCCATGTCGTGACGGCGCAGGAAGTTGTCGGCCGTTTCGAAGTAAATGTTGGTCAGCTTTTGCGGCGCGGAATGCTGATGCGGCCAGGCGGCGAGCCAGTGTGGCAGAGCGGCCACCGCTTGCGGCGCGGCGATGAATTTCAGTTCAATTTCAACGGTCATAATTCTTTAACACCAATAAGTTACGCATTCGCGTCGGTTTCAGCGCGGCGCGCTCGGCCCGCCGTATGCTGCCCACTGACGCACAGTTGTCATTATCTTACCGCGATTCCCGGCGCCTTAACCCTGCTAACTGTAGAAAAAACCTGTTACGTTATAAAACGCTGCGCAACTCACAGAATCAGCCACAGTAAGATAGTTCTCATTCCGGTTTTGGCGTTGCGTCGTCAGACTGAACCCTCTACTATCGTTCCATAAATTCACCCAGAAACGATGAACTAATGCAGAAATTACGCCTGATTTTCCTTGCCGCGCTGAGCTTCAGCATCACTTGGGCCGCACATGCCGAAGATAAACGCTATATCTCCGATGAGTTAAGCACTTACGTCCATAGCGGCCCAGGTAATCAGTACCGTATTGTCGGCACTCTGAACGCCGGTGAAGAAGTGACCCTGCTGAGCGTCAACGACAGCACCAATTACGGCCAGATCCGCGATCCGAAAGGCCGCACCACCTGGATCCCGCTCGATCAGCTCAGCCAGACGCCAAGCCTGCGCACCCGCGTGCCGGAGCTGGAACAGCAGGTGAAAACCCTGACCGACAAACTGGCCAACATCGATAACACCTGGAACCAGCGTACCTCGGAAATGCAGGAAAAAGTCGCTGGCAGCGACAGCACCATCAGCAGCCTGCAGAAGGAAAACCAGGATCTGAAAAACCAGCTGGTGGTCGCGCAGAAGAAGGTCAACGCCGTTAACCTGCAGCTCGACGACAAGCAGCGCACCATTATCCTGCAGTGGTTCATGTACGGCGGCGGCGTTGCCGGCGTCGGTTTGCTGTTGGGCCTGCTGTTGCCGCACCTGATCCCGCGTCGCAAGAACAACAATCGCTGGATGAACTGATTTCAGTATCGTTCAGTTTGAGTATGGGCGCCTGCGGGCGCCTTTTTCATTGGCGCCGACATCCCGCGGCCAATTCATGTAATCTGATAGACAGGGCCTTACACGATATTCAGGAGTCAACAGTGCAGATTTATCTGGTCGGCGGCGCCGTTCGCGACAGCCTGCTCAACATTCCGGTGGTCGATCATGATTGGGTGGTGGTGGGCGCCACGCCGGCGGAGTTGCTGGCGTTGGGCTACCAGCAGGTCGGCAAAGATTTTCCGGTGTTCCTCAATCCCGATACCCACGAGGAGTATGCGCTGGCGCGCACCGAGCGCAAATCCGGCCAGGGGTACACCGGTTTTACCTGCTATGCCGCGCCGGACGTGACGCTGGAAGAGGATCTGCTGCGGCGCGATCTGACCATCAACGCCATCGCCCGTTCCGCCGAAGGGGAACTGATTGACCCTTACGGCGGCGTGGCCGATCTGCAGGCGCGCGTGCTGCGCCACGTTTCCGACGCGTTCGGCGAAGATCCGCTGCGCGTGCTGCGCGTGGCGCGATTCAATGCTCGCTTCGCTCATCTGGGTTTTCGCATCGCCGACGAAACGCTGGCCCTGATGCGCCGGATGGCGCACAGCGGTGAACTGGCCGCGCTGACCGCCGAACGCGTCTGGAAAGAAACTGAAAAAGCGCTGCAAAGCCAGAGCCCGCAGGTCTATTTTCAGGTGCTGCGCGACTGCGATGCGCTGGCGGTGCTGTTCCCGGAAATCGACGCGCTGTTCGGCGTGCCGGCCCCCGCCAAGTGGCACCCGGAGATCGACACCGGCGTACACACGCTGATGGCGCTGGCGATGGCCGCCCGCCTCACGCCGGAGGTGGACGTGCGCTTCGCCACGCTGTGCCACGATCTTGGCAAAGGGTTGACGCCGAAAGCGTTCTGGCCGCATCACCACGGCCACGGCCCGGCGGGCGTACGGCTGGTCGAGGCGCTGTGCCAGCGGCTGCGGGTGCCCAACCCGGTGCGCGATCTGAGCAAGCTGGTGGCCGAGTACCATGATTTGATCCACACCGTGAACAAGCTGCGGCCGGAGACCCTGCTGAAGCTGTTCGACGCCATCGACGTCTGGCGCAAGCCCCAAAGGCTGGAGCAGATGATCCTGACCAGCGAAGCGGACGCGCGCGGCCGCACCGGCTTTGAGGAGAATCCTTATCCGCAGGGCGACTATCTGCGCCAGGCGTATCAGGTGGCGAACGCGGTATCGATTAAAGAGGTGGTAGCCAGCGGGCTGCAGGGCACCGCGATCCGCGATGAGCTCAAACGCCGTCGCCAGCAGGCGCTGGCCGACTGGAAGCTCAACCAAACCATCCTCAACGATCAGGCATAAAAAAACCCCGCAGAGCGGGGTTTTTTACTTGCCATCGTGCTTACAGGAATACCATGTAAACCACGGCCGCCACGATAAAGCGGTAGATGGCGAACGGCACGAACGAGATGCGTTTGATCAGCGACAGGAAGGTCTTGATCGCAATCAGCGCCACCACGAAGGCAGTAACGAAACCGACGGCGAACATCGGCAGATCGCTCCAGGTCAAGAAGTGCAGGCTCTTGTACAGATCCAGACCGCTGGCGCCAATCATCATCGGCACCGCCAGGATGAAGGAGAACTCGGACGCCGCATAACGGTTTACGCCCACCAGCATACCGCCGGCGATAGTGGAACCCGAACGGGAGAAACCCGGCCACAGCGCCAGGCACTGGAAGCAGCCAATCATGAACGCCTGGCGGTAGGTGATGTCATCCAGCCCTTCCGCTCTCGGTTTCTTCGGCTTCAGCCATTCCGCCGCCAGCAACAGCAGGCCGCCGACGACCAACGCGTACATCACGTTTTTCGGCGCGAACAGCGATTTAATTACATCGTGGAATACCAGACCCAGCACCACCGCCGGGATCATCGCCAGCAGGATATGCCCCAGCTTCAGTTGGCCGCTGGTTTTGCCCTCGTGCTCCACTGGCTTGCCGCCGAAATGGATGCCGATCAGGCCGAACAACCGGCGCCAGAACATCACCACCACGGCCAGGATCGACCCCAGTTGGATGATGACTTCAAAGGTTTTGGCTTTGTCGCCGGTAAAACCCAGCCACTCGCCAACGATAATCATATGCCCGGTGGAAGACACCGGCAGAAATTCGGTTAACCCTTCGACAACCCCAAGAACAAACGCAATAAACAGTGAATGCATGTCAGCCATGTGCTTCGCTCACCCCATAAAATAACGGCCATCACATAAAAAAGCGGCAGTGCTTAAAAGACAATGCCGCTAAAACAATTCTCAGGATTAAGACCAGTTTAACGGTCTTTCGTTGCAAGCAGATGACATAAAATCATGCTGGACGAGTGCCGCGCTCAATGATCACGCCGACCCGATTGGCATGTGCTACAGCGCCCGGTTTGCTGACCTTAATACGGACCCACGGGGAATTGAAGCGCTGAAGCAAAATTTCGGATATTTCCTCCGCCACGCGCTCCACCAGCGCGAAGCGGTTCGACTCAACATGCTGGATCACGGCGTCGCTGACATCGGCATAGCTCAGACAGTCATTTACATCGTCGCTGGCGGCGGCCGGCCGGTTATCCCAGCCCATTTCGATATCGAACACCAGCTTCTGACGAATGCCCTGTTCCCACTCATAAACGCCAATGGTGGTAATTACGGTAAGCTCTTCAATAAATACGATATCCATCACGTCATTCTCTGTTTTTGGCCTTGCCGGATACCACTTCCAGCGGAATGTGCGTATTATCCATAGATGTTGCGAGTAAAACGACCATTATTAAACGGAACCGCGTTATGAGTGCTACCGCGCTTGGCATGATTATCTTCGCGTATCTGTGCGGCTCGATTTCCAGCGCGATCCTGGTTTGCCGGATCGCCAGGCTGCCGGATCCGCGTGAACATGGCTCAGGAAACCCCGGGGCGACCAACGTCCTGCGCATCGGCGGCCGGCTGGCGGCGGCGGCGGTGCTGGTGTTCGATATTCTGAAAGGGATGCTGCCGGTCTGGCTGGCCTACAAACTCGATGTGCCGCCGCTGTATCTCGGCCTGACGGCGATCGCCGCCTGCCTGGGGCACATCTATCCGGTGTTCTTCCACTTCCGCGGCGGTAAAGGCGTGGCGACGGCGTTTGGCGCCATCGCGCCTATCGGCTGGGATCTGACCGGCCTGATGACCGGCACCTGGCTGTTGACGGTGCTGCTCAGCGGCTACTCTTCGCTCGGCGCCATCGTCAGCGCGTTGATCGCCCCGTTCTACGTCTGGTGGTTCAAACCGCAGTTCACCTTCCCGGTAGCGATGCTCTCCTGCCTGATCCTGATGCGGCATCACGACAATATTCAGCGCCTGTGGCGCGGCCAGGAAGGCAAGATCTGGGGCAAGTTCCGCAAGAAGAAAAACGACGCGGATGAGGATAACGGCGACCAGCCGAGAGAAGAATAACAGAAGGGCCGGATAATCCGGCCCTTTGTTTTATACCGCAGGCAGTTCCGCCAGCGGCCAGCGCGGCCGCACGGAAACGCTCAGCGCCGGGTTGGCGCCGCTCTTCAGGCGCACCATGCCGGCATAGGCGATCATCGCGCCGTTGTCGGTGCAAAATTCCGGGCGGGCATAGAACACTTCCCCGCCGCGCTTGTGCATCATCTCCGCCAGTTTGGCGCGCAGCGTGCGGTTGGCGCTCACGCCACCGGCCATCACCAGGCGTTTGAAGCCGGTCTGATCCAACGCGCGTTTGCATTTTATCGCCAGCGTATCCACCACCGCATCCTCGAAGGCGCGGGCGATGTCGGCACGCGTCTGATCGTCGTTGCCGTTGGAGCGAATGGTGTTGGCGGCAAAGGTTTTCAGCCCGGAGAAGCTGAAGTCCAACCCCGGACGATCGGTCATCGGCCGCGGAAAGGTAAAACGCCCCGCCGTGCCCTGCTGCGCCATCTTCGACAGCATCGGCCCGCCGGGATAATCCAGGCCGAGCAGCTTGGCGGTTTTGTCGAACGCTTCGCCGGCGGCATCGTCGATCGACTCGCCCAGCAGTTCATATTCACCGATGCCGGTGACGCTGATCAGCTGAGTGTGGCCGCCGGAGACCAGCAGCGCGACGAACGGGAACGCCGGCGGGTTATCTTCCAGCATCGGCGCCAGCAGGTGGCCTTCCATGTGGTGCACCGGCACCGCCGGCACGTTCCAGGCGAACGCCAGCGCACGCCCCACGGTAGCGCCGACCAGCAGCGCCCCCACCAGGCCCGGCCCGGCGGTGTAAGCCACGCCGTCGATATCGGCCGGGGTCAGATTGGCCTCTTTCAGCGCCGCCTGAATCAGCGGCACGGTTTTGCGCACGTGATCGCGGGAGGCCAGTTCCGGCACCACGCCGCCGTAGTCGGCGTGCAGCTTCACCTGGCTGTATAATTGGTTGGCCAACAAACCGGTTTGATCGTCATACACTGCAATTCCGGTTTCATCGCAGGACGTTTCTATACCCAGTACTCGCATTACATTTCCCATCATTCACGTGCGGCCGCCAGTCTACCACATTCCGCCGCATTTACCGCCGATGCGGCGCATCTTGTCACCGGCTTGCGCCTATGTCGATGATTCATCCAGAAAATGCCCGAGCGATTAAACACGAGCATTTTTTTCTGATTAGTCTATAATCAGCGCCCGGTGCAAAATTGCGCACGTTGCGGCAGAGCGACGCGGGTTTCAATTTGCTGTGATGCTTTACAAAGCAGCATCCATTGGAGTAAAATTCCGCACCATTTTGAAAAGGCTGGCGCTTGGCCAGCAGCAAACCGAATTTTATTGAGGTGAGAGGCACATGCCGGTAATTAAAGTACGTGAAAACGAGCCATTTGACGTTGCTCTGCGTCGTTTCAAACGCTCTTGCGAAAAAGCGGGTGTTTTAGCTGAAGTTCGTCGTCGTGAGTTTTATGAAAAACCAACTACCGAACGTAAACGCGCTAAAGCTTCTGCTGTGAAACGTCACGCGAAGAAACTGGCTCGCGAAAACGCACGCCGCACTCGTCTGTATTAATTCTTCGGGGGCAACCCCACCGCGTGAATTTCTGATTTTCAAAATCGCGCAGACCGAGTAGTTGCATACGAAGGCCGTGCTTTCCGAAAGGAATGCGCGGCTTGTTCTCGTTTATAGGCTAATGAAGTAAGGGCTTATGGCTGGACGAATTCCGCGCGTATTTATCAATGACTTGCTGGCTCGCACCGACATCGTCGATTTGATCGACGCCCGCGTGAAGCTCAAGAAGCAAGGCAAGAACTATCACGCGTGCTGTCCGTTCCACCACGAAAAGACGCCTTCCTTTACCGTTAATGGCGAAAAGCAGTTTTATCACTGTTTTGGGTGTGGTGCGCACGGCAACGCCGTCGACTTTTTGATGAATTACGACCGACTCGAGTTTGTCGAAACCATCGAAGAACTGGCGACCATGCACGGGCTGGAAGTGCCTTACGAAGCGGGCACCGGGCCAACCCAGATCGAGCGCCATCAGCGCCAGAGCCTGTACCAACTGATGGAACAGCTCAGCGCGTTCTATCAACAGTCACTGCAGCAGTCCTCCGGGGCGCCGGCGCGCAGCTATTTGCAGCAGCGCGGATTGAGTGACGACGTTATTCGCCATTTCGCCATCGGCTTCGCGCCGGCGGGATGGGACAACGCCCTGAAGCGTTTCGGCCGCGACGCCGACTCGCGCCGCGCATTGAACGATGCCGGCATGCTGGTGACTAACGATCAGGGGCGTTCGTACGACCGTTTCCGCGAACGGGTGATGTTCCCCATCCGCGACAAGCGCGGGCGCGTGATCGCCTTCGGCGGCCGCGTCCTGGGCGACGGTATGCCGAAGTACCTGAACTCGCCGGAAACCGAAGTTTTCCATAAGGGCCGCCAGCTGTACGGCCTGTATGAAGCACAGCAGAACCACCCTAACCTGCAGCGGCTGCTGGTGGTGGAAGGGTATATGGACGTGGTGGCGTTGGCGCAATACGGCATCGACTATGCCGTCGCCTCGCTCGGCACCTCGACGACGGCGGAACACATTCAGCTGTTGTTCCGCGCCACCGACAACGTCGTCTGCTGTTACGACGGCGACCGCGCCGGCCGCGAAGCGGCCTGGCGGGCGCTGGAAACCGCGCTGCCATACCTGAACGACGGGCGCCAGCTGCGGTTCATGTTTTTGCCCGACGGCGAAGACCCGGACACGCTGGTGCGCAAGGAAGGCAAAGAAGCCTTCGAACAACGAATGGAGCAGGCGCAGCCGCTGTCCACGTTCCTGTTCGAAAGCCTGCTGCCGCAGGTGGATCTGAGCAGCCCGGACGGGCGCGCCAAGCTGAGCACGCTGGCGCTGCCGCTGATTACTCAGGTGCCGGGCGAAACGTTGCGCTTGTACCTGCGCCAGGAGCTCGGCAACAAGCTGGGGCTGCTGGACGACAGCCAGCTCGACAAGCTGATGCCCAAGCAGGCTGAAAATGCGAATCCTTATCAGGCGCCCCAGCTAAAACGCACAACCATGCGTATACTGATAGGGTTACTGGTGCAAAATCCGCAGTTGGCTACACTTATCCCTTCGCTGGAAGGGTTGGAGCAGACCAAACAGGCGGGATTGCCGCTGTTCGTCGAACTGGTGCAGACCTGTTTGGCGCAGCCGGGCCTGACGACCGGGCAATTGCTGGAGCTGTATCGCGACAACAAATTCAGCCAGCAGCTTGAAACCTTGGCGACATGGAACCATATGATCGTTGAGGACATGGTCGAACAGACCTTTTTGGATACGTTGGCCAGCCTGTACGACTCGGTGCTCGAGCAACGGCTGGAAACGCTGATCGCCCAGGCCAGAACGCGCGGTCTGAGCGCGGAGGAACGTGAAGAAGTCCGTTCTCTCAACCAGGTTTTAGCGAAGAAAAACTGAATACCAAACGGCTTAAGTGCCGATAATTGCGAGGGCAGAGCCCTGCACAGTGCCGCCATAGTGGGCCGCGGCGATAACGAAAACGCCCCAAATGCTATTGTTGGCGGTTTCGCCGACCGACACCAACCTAAATACTCTGAAGTGTGGATACCGTCTTATGGAGCAAAACCCGCAGTCACAGCTGAAGCTACTTGTCACCCGTGGTAAGGAGCAAGGCTATCTGACCTATGCTGAGGTCAATGACCATCTGCCGGAAGATATCGTCGACTCCGATCAGATCGAAGACATCATCCAGATGATTAACGACATGGGCATCCAGGTGATGGAAGAAGCACCGGACGCCGATGACCTGCTGCTCGCCGAAAACTCGAACAGCACGGACGAAGATGCGGAAGAAGCCGCCGCACAGGTTCTGTCCAGCGTGGAATCCGAAATCGGCCGCACCACCGACCCGGTGCGCATGTACATGCGCGAAATGGGCACCGTCGAACTGCTGACGCGCGAAGGCGAAATCGACATCGCCAAGCGCATCGAAGACGGCATCAACCAGGTACAGTGCTCGGTTGCCGAATACCCGGAAGCCATCACCTACCTGCTTGAGCAGTACGATCGCGTCGAAGCGGGTGAAGCGCGCCTGTCCGATCTGATCACCGGCTTCGTCGATCCTAACGCGGAAGAGGACATCGCCCCCACCGCGACCCACATCGGTTCTGAACTGTCGAGCGAAGAGCAAGACGACGACGAAGAAGATGAAGACGACGAAGACGACGACACCGAAGACGATAACAGCATCGATCCTGAGCTGGCGCGTCAGAAGTTCGCCGAGTTGCGCGATCAGTATGAAGCGACGCGTTTGGTGATCAAGAAAAACGGCCGCAGCCACGCCAGCGCCGCGGACGAGATCCTGAAGCTGTCTGAAGTGTTCAAGCAGTTCCGCCTGGTGCCGAAACAGTTCGACTTCCTGGTCAACAGCATGCGCACCATGATGGACCGCGTTCGCACCCAGGAACGCATCATCATGAAGCTGTGCGTTGAACAGTGCAAAATGCCGAAGAAAAACTTCGTCACCCTGTTCGCCGGCAACGAAACCAGCGATTCCTGGTTTGAAGCCGCGCTGGCGATGGCCAAGCCATGGTCGGAAAAGCTGAAAGACGTTGCTGACGACGTGCAGCGCAGCCTGCAGAAACTGCGTCAGATCGAAGAAGAGACCGGCCTGACCATCGAGCAGGTCAAAGACATCAATCGTCGCATGTCGATCGGTGAAGCGAAAGCCCGCCGCGCGAAGAAAGAGATGGTTGAGGCCAACCTGCGTCTGGTTATTTCTATCGCCAAGAAATACACCAACCGCGGCCTGCAGTTCCTGGATCTGATCCAGGAAGGCAACATCGGCCTGATGAAAGCGGTAGACAAGTTCGAATACCGCCGCGGCTACAAGTTCTCGACGTACGCCACCTGGTGGATCCGTCAGGCTATCACCCGCTCCATCGCCGACCAGGCGCGCACCATCCGTATTCCGGTGCATATGATTGAGACCATCAACAAGCTCAACCGTATTTCGCGCCAGATGCTGCAAGAGATGGGCCGCGAGCCGACGCCGGAAGAGCTGGCCGAGCGCATGCTGATGCCGGAAGACAAGATCCGCAAAGTGCTGAAGATCGCCAAAGAGCCAATCTCGATGGAAACGCCGATCGGCGACGACGAAGATTCGCATCTGGGCGACTTCATCGAGGATACCACCCTCGAGCTGCCGCTGGATTCCGCGACCTCGGAAAGCCTGCGTTCCGCCACCCACGACGTGCTGGCCGGCCTGACCGCGCGCGAAGCGAAAGTGCTGCGCATGCGTTTCGGCATCGACATGAACACCGATCACACGCTGGAAGAGGTAGGCAAGCAGTTTGACGTTACCCGTGAGCGTATTCGTCAGATCGAAGCCAAGGCGCTGCGCAAGCTGCGTCACCCTAGCCGCTCCGAAGTGCTGCGCAGCTTCCTGGACGACTAAGTCCGGCTGCCGCACCCAAAACAAAAACCCCGGCCTGCCGGGGTTTTTTTATGCCTCAGAACATGCCGTTGCCGCTGGCAGTTTTCTCCGGCACCGGCTGCGTCACGTCCCAGTGTTCAACGATCTTTCCGGCGCTGTCCAGACGGAAGATATCGACGATCGCCGCGGTTTTACCGGCCTCGCGCCCGCTGACTTCCACATGCAAAATCACGAAGTCGCCGTCGACGAACGCCTGTTTAACTTCACTGTGCGAGTTGGGGTAGCGCGTTTTCAGCAGCTCGACAAATTGACGAAAACCCGCCACGCCGTCTTTGGCATTGGGGTTATGCTGTTTGTATTGTTCGCCCAAAAACGGCCGCGCCGCCGCAAAATCCTTGTTGTTCAGCCCCTGCCGATAAAACTCCAGCACGTTCTGCTTGTTGCGCGCTTCCTGCGGCGAATGCCCCGCCTGTGCGGCGCCGGTCACCAACAGCAGCGCCATCAAACAGCCTTTCATCATCGATGTCATCGCACACTCCCCTTATCTCATTGCAGCGCCAGGAACAGCTCGCGATAGCTGGCGGTCAGTTGCTCCAGCGTGGCGCGATTCAATCCGCTGGGGTTGGGCAATACCCAGACCTCGGTTTCTCCCAGCATCATCGCCTGCTTGCCCCAGGGCGCGTTTTTCACCCCGAAGGCGGTGGTGAATGCCTGTTTGCCCAAGATCGCCAGCGCGCGCGGCTGATAGCGCAGGATCTTCTCTTGCAGCGCCTCACCGCCGCTGCGCAACTCGTCGCGCGACAGCTCGCTGGCCGCCACCGTCGGGCGCGCCACCAGCGCGGTAATGCCGCAGCCGTTGTCCTTCAGCTGCTGCCACTGCTCCGGCGCCAGCTGGCGCTCGGTAAAGCCGGCCTGATGGATCACCTTCCAGAAACGGTTGCTGCCGTTGGCAAAAGGATAGCCCTGATGGGCGGAAGAAAGGCCGGGGTTGATGCCGCAAAACACCACCCGCAGATTGGGCGCCAGAAGTTCCATGAGTGTCGTGAGTCCATTGCAGGGATTTACTGCGGTTATCGCAAAATCCGCCAGCAATTACAACAGGCTAGAACTGCGCAGAAAAGCAACATACGGGCGGGTAACAGTAGACCGATGCTTAAGGATTCCCTATAATCTCGCGGCTTGGCCCCTTAGCTCAGTGGTTAGAGCAGGCGACTCATAATCGCTTGGTCGTTGGTTCAAACCCAACAGGGGCCACCAAATTATCAAGGGGTTACGTTAACAGCGTAGCCCCTTTAGTTTTTTCTGCGGCGCAACCAGGCGTTCGCCTCTTTTGCAACAGAACGCAAATTTCATTCGCCCCCCTGCCGCCTCTAGCGTGAATTAACATCCTCACCGGCCTCGCTATTTTGCGCGTCGAATGCAGTTCTCGCCGCATCAATATCGGCAATATGTTCATTCGCCCAGGTTCCCAGCGCGATGACGGGTACGGTCAATGAGCAACCGAGCAGCGTCAATTCATATTCGACGTGCGGCGGCATGACGGCAATAACTGTCCGCTTGACTAACCCATCTCGTTCCATATTGCGCAGGCACAGCGTCAGCATCCGCTGAGATATTCCATTGATTGTACGCTTTATTTCAGTGAATCGGCGTGGCCCGTTCGCCAAGAGCATAATGATCAGGACACTCCACTTCTCACCAACGCGCGCCAATACCTGGCTGATCTTTTGGCAGTCGGCATGTCTTAAATCTCGAGGTTGATCAGTCACATTCATGATACCGGGTTCTCCTAATGTGCCTTATTGTCTGCCATTTTAGGGCATGGTTATATTGTTATCCCTGGTTACCATTTTATACCTAAGGATTTCACCATGACACTGCTTCATATCGATTCCAGCATTCTCAACGAACAGTCGGTTAGCCGCCAGCTCACGGCGGCGATCGCCAAACAGCTGTCTGCAGCTAAGCCAGACGCCAGGATCATCCACACCGATCTCGCCGCCGACCCGATTAACCACCTTTCCAGCGCCGAATTTCTGGCTCTGCAGGGTGTGGAGCCGCAAGACGAGCACGTCAAACAGGCCGTAGCCCGCAACGCCAAACTCGTCGACGACTTCCTTGCCGCCGATGTCATTATCGTCGGTGCGCCTATGTATAACTTTACGTTGCCGACTCAGCTGCGCGCCTGGCTTGACCGACTTGCAGTGCCAGGCAGAACTTTCCGCTATACGGAAAACGGCGCTGAAGGCCTCGCCAAGGGGAAACGCGTTATCGTTGCTTCCACCCGCGGTGGCCTGTACGGCGAAGGCACGCCACTGGCCTTCCTGGACCATCAGGAAACCTATCTGCGCAGTTTCTTCGGCTTCCTTGGCATTACGGACATCACCTTCATTCGAGCAGAGGGACTGGCACTCAGCCCGGAAAACCGCACTGTCGCCATCGATGCAGCGGCGGCTCAGATTGACGGCCTGACCGCTTAATCGGGGCCTGTTCGGCACAGCGATAGCAGGCTCGCGGCCAGTCCCTTTTTTGGGCTGGCCACCGGCGATGCAATACCGCTCAATCCTATGGCTGTGCCGCGTTCCCCGGAATTCGTTCGCGCCGGATTTGTAAACTGGAGATTCAATCATGAACACCACGTTAACCTCGCCACTCGCGCCCAACCCGCGGCGTATTACACAACGCACCCGAGGCCAA
The DNA here is from genome assembly GCF_900215445.1 of Serratia sp. JKS296. Classification (NCBI taxonomy): domain Bacteria; kingdom Pseudomonadati; phylum Pseudomonadota; class Gammaproteobacteria; order Enterobacterales; family Yersiniaceae; genus Serratia; species Serratia sp. JKS296. The sequence continues at coordinate 610,514 of NZ_OCMX01000001.1, read as the reverse complement.
GGCCACGGCCCGATCACCCGGCTGATGAGCCCTTCCGACCTGGGTCAGGTGCTTAAACCCTTCGTATTCCTCGATCTGTTCGATGCGGATCAGCGCACCATGGCAATGCTGGCCAACATGCCGCTGCATCCGCATTCAGGCATAGCCACCGTGACCGTACCGCTCGAAGGCGCTTTTCATTACGAAGATCCCGCCAGCGGCGCTGTCGGGACGCTCGGCTATGGCGCGGTGGAGTGGGCGCGGGCGGGCGGCGGCATGTGGCACGGCAAAGAATTGTCCGCCACGGATACGCCGCGCATCCAGGGATTCCAGCTCTGGCTGGCCTTGCCCGCCGAACTGGAAAACGGTGAACAGGAAAGCCGTTATATCGAAGCCCGGAACATGCGCCAAATCGGGCCGGCGCATATCATCATTGGCAACCATGAAGGCGTGCAAAGCCCGGTGCCCGCGCAGGAAGGCATCAATTACTTGCTCATCACACTCAAACCGGGCGAACGCTGGACTTATCGGCCGCCAGCGCATCATTCTGTCGGCTGGATCGCACTGGCCAAAGGCCGTCTCAGCGCCGGCGCTCCTGTCGACACGGGCGAAATGGTGGTCTTCGAACCGGGGGAAATGCCCATTGCACTTGAAGCATCCGGCAATGAAGATGCCGTATTCGTTCTCGGCTCAGCCGTGCCTCACCCGCACCCGCTGCACCTCGGCGCCTATTCGGTACATACCTCAGCACCCGCGTTGGAAGCCGGTGAACGCCGCATCGCCGAACTGGGGCGCAGACTTAAAGAGGCCGGCGAGCGACGGACGGCTTCAGGCACGATCCCCGTCTTTCGATGACGTTGACGGTGTGGTCGCCATCTGTGGCGATAAATCCAGGATGCGCCAATCACGCGTGCCGGCATGTCCGGCCGCTCACTGACGATGCAACGTGATATTATTCCCCATCACTTCTCTGCCATCAGATAAGGCCCCTGCATGATCGTCAACTGCGACCACGACAACCTCGACGCCTGGCTGGCGCTGCGCTCAGCGCTGTGGCCCACTTGTCCGTTGGAAGAGCACCGCGCGGAGATGCGCGAAATATTGGCTTCGCCGCACCACACCGCGTTTATGGCGCGGGGGCTGGACGGCGCTTTCGTTGGCTTTGCCGAGGTCGCGCTGCGCCACGATTACGTCAACGGCTGCGAATCGTCGCCGGTGGCGTTTTTGGAAGGGATTTACACCGTCGAATGCGCCCGTCGCCAGGGCTGGGCCGCGCGCCTGATCGCGCAGGTGCAGGAGTGGGCGAAGCAACAGGGGTGCAGCGAGCTGGCGTCGGATACCGACATCGCCAACCTGGACTCCCAACGCCTGCATGCGGCGCTGGGCTTTGCCGAAACGGAACGGGTGGTGTTTTACCGCAAAACGCTGGGCTGATCAGGCAATCTTGCTTTGCCGCTGATGCGCCAGCTGCTCGGCGCGCAGCAGGATCTCCTGCAGATCGTCCTCGTCGATATCGAACAGATCTCCCTCCATCAGCGCCTCGTGCAGCTCGGCACGGGTGATGGAAACGGCATCGATCGGCAGATTGGCCGGTTTGGCCTCCGCCGGCGCCAGCGCGTGCGGGTAGCGCCGCCCGGCCAGGTTATTGAACAGAATGGCCAGCGCCGCCAGCAGCACCGAGTTCAGCAGCACCGGGTACAGCACAAAGTGGTAGCCCATCTGGTGAATGCCGGGGCCGCCGAGGATAGCGGTCAGCGCCACCGCGCCGCCGGGTGGATGCAGGCAGCGCAGCTTGAACATCAGGCCGATGGCCACCGCCGCCGCCGCGCCGCAGGCCAGGCCGGGATCGGGGATCAGCAGACCGGCGCTGACGCCCACCGTCGCCGCCAGCGCATTGCCGCCGACGATCGACCAAGGCTGCGCCAACGGGCTGTTGGGCACGCCGAACAGCAGCACCGCCGAAGCGCCCATCGGCGCGATAAACCACAGGTTCACCTCGCCCAAAATAAAGTGGCTGATCCAGCCGGCGAGCATCAGCCCCAAACCGGCGCCGACGCTGGAAATCAGCATCTCTCGTTTGCCCACCGCCAGCGGGTGCGGCCACAGGCGCGCGCATCCCACTTTCACCCGTTCTATCCACTGCGTCTTCATGTTACCCAATACGGCTCAATTCACGTGTTGGCAACAAATATATCACATCATCCTGAAGGAACTCACGGCGCCGTAAACCGCGCCGTCCAAGAACTTTTAGGCTAACAGATTGATTTTTAGCCTCCCCTCAACAATGATGAATGTTCCCCCCTTAACCCCGAGGAAACGCCGATGTCTCAACCGATCACCGAGCTTTATACCGACAGTGAATTTTTCAGCCCGTACGCCATGTCCGCCTTTGTCGTGCTGACGGAAAAAGGCATTCCGTTCACCGTGAAACCGGTGGATCTGGCGAAAGAAGAGAACAAAGAGGCGGCCTACGCGGCGCTGTCCCTCACTCGCCGGGTGCCGACGCTGGCGATCGGCGAGTTCCAGCTGTCGGAGTCTTCGGCGATCGCCGAATACCTGGAAGACATCCACCCGGCCCACGCCGTGTACCCGCGCGACGTGAAGCTGCGCGCCAAGGCACGCGAGATCCAGGCCTGGCTGCGCAGCGATCTGCTGCCGATCCGCGCCGAGCGTTCGACCGAAGTGGTGTTCAACAACGGCAAGTTCCCGCCGCTGTCCGAAGCCGCGCAGGAGGCCGCGCGCAAGCTGATCGCCGCCGTGGAAAGGCTGCTGAGCCACGGGCAGGACAATCTGTTCAGGGAGTGGTGCATCGCCGACACCGATCTGGCGCTGATGCTCAACCGGCTGGTGATGCACGGCGATCCGGTGCCGGAGCGCGTGCGCCACTATGCGCACAAGCAGTGGCAGCGCCCGTCGGTGCAGGCCTGGCTGGCGTTGTCGGAAAAACGGCGCGACTGAGGAAAAAAATCGGCGGCCACGACGCCGCCGTTCTCAATGCCGAGAAACAACATCACTGCTTGAGGGAAGGCAAATCACCATCCAGAGGGCAGATAGCCTAACAATGAAGCGATGGCGTACACCGCGCTGGCCAGGTACAGCAACACAATGCTGACCTGCAGCAGCGGGTGCGTGATCCAGTTGCACTGCCAGCGCGGGGTCTGGTCACCGTGTTTGCGCGCGCCGCGTAAGATCAGCATCGGCATGATCGACAGGATCACCCCGCTGAACACCCCGGCGAAGTAGAGCGCGTTGACGAACGACACCAGCCCGCTGTAAGCCAGCACGAACGGCGGCACCACCACCAGCAGCAGCACGCCGAAACGGCGCAGCGGCAGCTCGTCGTTGCCCAGCCTAAACTTGTCGAAAATATTGGTCAGAAAACTGCCGCCCAACCCCCAGTACGAGGTCAGCATCGCGCATAGCGCGAAGATGTTGGCGGAGAAGAACGCCCACTGCCCCAGCGCCTGGCCCCAGGAAATGGTGGCCACATCGGAGATGTCATCCAGCCCGCTGAGCGCAATCACCGACATCGGCACCGCCGCCAGCAAAATGAAGGTCACGACCATGCCGACGATGATCGCCTTCGGCAGTTGTTCCGGCTTGTCGGCGAAGCCGCGCGCCATCTCCGGCACGATGTACTGCGCCGAGAAGCAGAACACCACCACGTTGAACACCGGCACCATATAGCGCCAGTCGCCGTCCAGCAGGTTGCGCATCTGGGTGGTGTCTTTCAGCAGCGTCGCCGCTACCAGCGCGGTCAACATCACCACCATGCCGATGCTGATGAACTTTTCGCCGCGGCCGATCGCTTTCAAACCGAGGTACAGCACGCCGGCGGCGGGCACGAAGAACAGCAGGCTGCCCAGCGCCGGCGAGATGCCGAACAGCGATTGCAGCAGCTTGCCGCTGCCGGTCATGTAGGCGGTAAGCGCCCCGACGCTGTTGACGCACACCGAAGCGAACATCAGCCAGGCGCCCAGGCCGCCGACGTAGCGCTTCGCCAGCCCGCTCAGCTGCAGATGCGCGCGGGTGCGCAACGTAGATTCGGCAACGTACAGCATGGTGATGGTGGTCAGGCTCCCCACCAGCACCAGCCAAAACAGCAGCGGCAGGAAACCGGCCTTGCTGGAGGCGTAGGCGATGGAGAGCACCCCGGCGCCGATGTTGGTGCCGACGATCATCGCCACCCCTTCGAGGAAACTTAACGATTTGGCGGGTGCAGGTGCTCGCACCCCGGCGGCAAGCGCCGGAGAAACAGAGATATTATCAGACATGCATCATCCTTTATCGCCCGGCGACGCTGGCCGCCGGGATGGGTTAACGTCCTGACGCTCAACGGCTCACATCGATACACAGGTATTTCAGCTCCAGATATTCTTCTATCCCGTAGCGCGATCCTTCACGCCCGAGCCCTGACTGTTTCACGCCGCCAAACGGCGCCACTTCGTTGGAAATCAGCCCGGTGTTGATGCCGACCATGCCGTACTCCAGCGCTTCCGGCACGCGCCACTGGCGCGCGGCGTTCTGCGTGAACAGGTAGGCGGCCAGGCCGAATTCGGTGTCGTTGGCCATGGCGATGGCTTCCGCCTCGTCATGGAAGCGGAACAGCGGCGCCACCGGCCCGAAGGTCTCTTCTTTGGCGAAGCGCATCTTCTGCGTTACGCCGGTCACCACCGTCGGCTGGAAGAAGGTGCCGCCCAGCGCGTGCGGCTGGCCGCCGGTGGCGATCTGCGCCCCTTTGATCAGCGCGTCGTCGATATGGCTCTGCACCTTCGCTACCGCATCGCTGTCGATCAGCGGCCCCTGGGTGGTGCCTTCCTGGCTGCCGTCGCCGACTTTCAACTGCTCGACCGCCGCCACCAGTTTCTCCGCCAGCCGCTCGTAGATGCCGTCCTGCACGTAGATGCGGTTAGCGCACACGCAGGTCTGGCCGCTGTTGCGGAACTTGGAGGCCATGATGCCCGCCACCGCCGCGTCCAGATTGGCGTCGTCGAACACGATGACCGGCGCGTTACCGCCCAGCTCCAGCGACAGTTTCTTGATGCTCGGCGCGCACTGCGCCATCAGGATGCGGCCGACCTCGGTCGAGCCGGTAAAGCTCAGCTTGCGCACTACCGGACTGTCGCACAACACCTTGCCCACCTGTGCCGCTTCGCCGGTCACCACCTGCAACACGCCGGCGGGAATGCCGGCGTCCTGCGCCAGCTTGGCCAGCGCCAGTGCGGTCAGCGGCGTTTGCTCGGCCGGTTTGACGATGATGGCGCAACCGGCCGCCAGCGCCGGCGCCACCTTGCGGGTGATCATCGCCGCCGGGAAATTCCACGGGGTGATGGCCGCGCACACGCCGATCGGCTGCTTCACCACCACCAGGCGCTGCGAAGCCTGCGGCGCCTGCAATACCGCGCCGTCCACCCGCTTGGCCTCTTCGGCGAACCAGGTGATGAACGACGCGGCGTAGGCCACTTCGCCGCGCGCTTCCGCCAGCGATTTGCCCTGCTCGGCGGTCATCAGCTGCGCCAGATCTTCCTGCGCGGCCAGCACCTTGTCGGCCCAGGCCAACAGCAGCGCGGAACGCTGCTTGGCGGTCAGCTGTTTCCAGTCGTTTTGCGCCCGCTGCGCCGCCGCGATCGCCTGCTGGGTTTCCTCTTCGCTGACCAGCGGAATGCTGGCCAGCTCGGCGCCGGTGGCCGGGTTGATCACCGCTTCGCGCTTGCCGCTCAGGGCATCGCACCATTCGCCGTTGATCAGACACTGGCTGCGCAACAGCTCGGGATTGTTCAATTTCATGCCGTTCGCTCCTTAGTGGGCCAGCGCGCGGGACAGGATGCCCATCGCCTTGGTGAACTGATCGTCCGGAATGGTCAGCGGGTAGAGGAAGCGGATCACGTTGCCGTTCACACCGCAGCTCAGCAGCAGCAGCCCTTCCTCCATCGCCTTCTGCTGCACCTGACGGGTGATCTCCGCCGAAGGCTTGCCGGTAGCCGGATCGTTGAACTCCACCGCCACCATCGATCCCTGCGCGCGCACATCGGCGATCGCCGGGCTGGTTTTGCGCGCCTGCTGCAACACTTCCACCAGGTGCTGCCCCAAGCGCTCGGCGCGCTGGCACAGCTGCTCTTCTTCAATCACGTCCAGCACCGCGTGCGCGGCGGCCACCGCTAGCGGGTTACCGGCATAGGTGCCGCCCAGCCCGCCCGGCGCCGGCGCGTCCATCACCTCGGCGCGGCCCGCCACCGCCGACAGCGGCATGCCGCCCGCCAGGCTTTTCGCCATGGTGATCAAATCGGGCTTAACGCTGTAGTGCTCCATGGCGAACAGCTTGCCGGTACGGGCGAAGCCGGTCTGCACTTCGTCGGCGATCAGCAGGATGCCGTGCTGGTCGCACAGCGCGCGCAGCGCCTGCATGAAATCGGCCGGCGCCACGTTGAAACCGCCCTCGCCCTGCACCGGCTCCAGCACAATGGCCGCCACCTGCTTGGGATCGATATCCGCTTTAAACAGGCGATCCAGGCTGTTCATCGCGTCTTCGGTGGTCACGCCGTACAGCGCGTTCGGGTACTGGCCGTGGAACACCGAGCCGGGGAATGGGCCAAAGCCCAGTTTGTAAGGCGCCACTTTGCCGGTCAGCGCCATGGTCATATAGGTGCGGCCGTGGAAGCCGCCGCCGAAGGTGATCAAGCCCGGACGGCCGGTGTAAGCGCGGGCAATCTTCACCGCGTTTTCCACCGCTTCCGCGCCGGTGGTGAAGAAAGCGGTTTTACACGGACCGGCGATCGGCGCGCGTTGGTTGATGCGCTCCGCCAACGAGACATAGCTTTCGTAAGGAACGATCTGATAGGCGGTGTGGGTGAAGGCCTGCAGCTGCTTTTCAATTGCGGCGATCACTTTCGGGTGGCGATGGCCGGTGTTCAGCACGGCGATCCCCGAGGCGAAGTCGATCACTTCCTTGCCTTCCACATCCCACAGCGTAGCGTTCTCTGCGCGCTCGGCGTAAAAACCACACATCACGCCCACTCCGCGCGGGGTGGCGTCCTGACGGCGTTGGTTCAATTCTGCGTTTTTCATGCTGTTCTCTCCGGTCGGTGCCAGTTACACGTTTCGTTCACATTCGTGAAACAATGACGTTTATTTACACAGGATGTGGCCCTATAATCGAGTGCCAGTTACGAATAATTGAGGGATCCAATTGCGCTCATTGAGTGGTGATCTGTTGCTGCAGCGCCTCGGCGAACAGCCCGATGACAAGCTGCACAAGCGGCTTTACAACGCGATCCGCACCAGCATTCTCGATGGCAGCCTGCCGCCCTCCAGCCGCCTGCCCGCCTCGCGCGATCTGGCGCAGGAGCTCAGCCTGTCACGCAACACCGTGTTAACCGTTTATGAACAACTGCTGGCGGAGGGCTACGTGTCGGCGCGCGCCGGCAGCGGCACCTTCGTCGCCGACACGGTGCCGGACAGTTGCCTGTCCACCGGCGGCGCTCCGGCGGACGGCAGCGGGCAACTGCGGCGCGTCGAACTGTCGGAGCGCGGCGCCACGCTGCTGCACCACGCCAGCGCCAGCCCCAAACAGTGGGGGGCGTTCATTCCCGGCGTCCCCGACGTCAACGCCTTTCCTCATCAGCTGTTCAGCAAGATCCAGGCGCGCCTCAGCCGCCGCCCGACGCCGCAGCGGCTGACCTACAGCAATCAGGGCGGCAGCCCGGAGCTGCAGCATGCGTTGGTGGAGTATTTACGGGTGGCGCGCTCGGTGCGCTGCTCGCCGGAACAGATCCTGATCACTGAAGGCATCCATCAGGCGATCGATCTGGTGACGCGCATGTTGTGCAATCCGGGGGATGACGCCTGGATCGAAGAGCCGGGCTATTGGGGGATCCGCAATATCCTGCGCATCAATGCGCTGAACATCTGCCCGCTGGCGGTGGACGAGGCCGGGCTGGTGCCGCCGGAGCAGCCAACGACGCCGCCCCGCCTGATTTTCGTCACCCCGTCGCACCAATATCCGCTCGGCTCGGTGATGAGCCTGGCGCGCCGCCAACGGCTGCTGGCGCTGGCGCGGAACGCCGGCGGCTGGATCGTCGAGGACGATTACGACAGCGAATTCCGCTTTTCCGGCCAACCGATCCCGGCGCTGCAGGGGCTGGAAGCCGATGCGCCGGTGATCTACATCGGCACCTTCAGCAAAACGCTCTACCCGGCGCTGCGTCTCGGCTATGTGGTGTTGCCGCCGCCGCTGGTGCAGGCGCTGAAAACCGCCCACGCCGAGCTGTACCGCGGCGGGCACCTGCTGATCCAGAGCGCGCTGGCGGAGTTTATTCAGGAGGGGCACTACACGGCGCATATCCGTCGCATGCGGCTGCTGTACGCCCGGCGGCGCGCCTTCCTGACCGGATTGATCGAACAGCACCTCGGCAAACAGGCGCTCAGCGAGTTCAACAGCAACGCCGGATTGCACCTGATCCTCAACCTGCCGGACGAGGCCGACGACGTGGCGATCGCCGCCGCCGCCGGCGCGCAAGGGGTGCTGGTGAGGCCGCTGTCGCGCTACTACATGCTGCCCAACCGCCGGCGCGGCCTGCTGATGGGCTTTGCCTGCGTGCCGGAAGAGCAAATGGCCGCCGCCTTCACCCAACTGCTGGCGTGCATCAACGCCCCGCACTAAGTCAGAGCGCCGCCCGCCTGCCTCACCAGGCCTGAAACCGCCAGCCGTCCGCCTGTCGGTACAGGCGGTGCGTCGGTCGCAGCGCCTGCAGGAAGTCTTCGTCGTGCGACACCACCAGCATCGCGCCGGGGAAATCCGCCAGCGCGGTTTCGATCGCCAGCGACGACGCCAGATCCAGGTGGTTGGTCGGCTCGTCGAGCAACAGCAGCTGCGCCGGTTGTCGCCGCCAGAGCGCACAGGCCAGCGCCGCCTTCAGCCGTTCTCCGCCGCTCAGCGAGCCCAGCGGCAACGCGATGCGATCCGCGCCAAGCTGCAGCTGCGCCAGCCGGGTGCGCAACGCCCCTTCCGCCAACGGCGAATCCTGCAGCCCCAGATGTTCCATTACTGACAGGCCCGGATCGAGCTGCGACAGGGTTTGATCGAGGTAGGCCGTCGACAGCGGGCAATGACAATGGCCGGAAAGCGCCGCCAACTGACCGAGAACGGTCTTCAGCAAGGTGGATTTGCCGCAGCCGTTGGGGCCGGTCAACGCCACGCGCATCGGACCGTCGATCCGCAAATCCAGCGGCGGCGCGCTGACGAACGGCAACTGCAGCCGCTCGAGCACCAGCACCTGCTTGTTTGCGTTCACTTCACTGCCGGGCAGCGCCAGCAACACCGGCTGTTCCTCTTCTACCCGCTGATAGGCTTCGCGCACTGCCGCATCGAGGCTGTCGCGCCGATCCTGATGCTGTTTGCGTAGCGTGCCGAGGCTCTCCTTCGCCGCCGACTTGTAGGCCACCCGTTCGAAAGAGGCGATATTCAGCGTATCGACGACGCGCAGCGTTTGCGCCGAGCGCCGCTGGCTCATGTCGTGCTCTTTCTGTTGGCGGGCGCGGGTGCGGCGGCGCTCCTCGCGCGCATGCTCCAGATCGGCGCGCGCCGCCTGCTGCTCCGTATCGCGCTGGCGCCGGTAGTCATCATAGTTGCCGCCGTAGCTGCGCAGCGCGCCGGGCGTCAGTTCGACGATGCGCTCCATGCGCGCCAGCAGCTGCCGGTCATGGCTGGCGATCAGCAACCCGCCCCGCCACTGATCCAGCTGTTGATACAGCCAGGCGCGCCCGGCGCTGTCGAGGTGGTTGGTCGGTTCATCCAGCAGCAGAAAATCCGCCTCGCCCAGCAAGGCGCCGCACAGGGCCGCGCGCATCCGCTCGCCGCCGCTCAGCGAACTGGCGGATCGCAACGGATCAAAGGCCGGCAGCCCGGCGGCGGCGAAGGCGTTTTGCAGGCGATCGTGGAGATCCCAGCGCCCTTCCAGACGATCGATATCGTCCGCCAGCGGCCGCCCCTGCTCGAGACGCGCCAGCGCGGCGAACGCCTCACCATAGCCCAGCAGCTGGGCCAGCGTGGTGTGCGGCGCGATCTCCGGCTGCTGCGCAACGTAAGCCAATGTGGCATGAGATTCAACGTGCCCGTTGCCCGGTTGATCCAGCCCGGCGATCAGGCGCAGCAGCTGGGTTTTGCCGACGCCGTTGCGCCCTACCAGGCCGCAGCGCTGCCGGTCGAAAGCAAGATCCAGCGGGCCGAACAGCGTTTCGCCGTCAGCAAATTGGCAGGTCAGTTGATGTAAAACGAAATAAGGGGACTGCGCTGAATGAGCCATAAGCACTCCTGAATGAGATCAAAACATCCCCACAGGGCGCGAGAGCGCACAGCGTGGGACACGATATCAACAGGTGTGAGTGTTCATTTTCGGTAATGGCTCCGCAGAGAGAAGGAATTTGCAACGCGTAAAGGCTAACCGATCTTTTGTTCGTTATGCAAACAGAGTCTGAGATTCATGACATCTATCACATTCGGCGCAACGCAGATTCCCAAGCGGCGCGACAACGGCTAGATTTATCTCATCCGACCACTTGTGTTCACATAATAATAACAGATGCTCATCCCCAATCGCTTTCAACCTGCAGCTAGGCGGCAAGTTCGGGCGTTCCCAGGAGCTTACTCAAGTAAGTGACTGGGGCGAGCGAACGCAGGCAACAACGCTGCAGGTTGAAAGAGGCGGGGGATGAACGATGGAGAGTGCAATGAGCAATTACCCTCACCTGCTGGCGCCGCTGGATCTCGGCTTCACCACCCTGAAAAACCGGGTGCTGATGGGATCGATGCATACCGGCCTGGAAGAGCTGCCCGACGGCCCGCAGCGCCTGGCCGCGTTCTATGCCGAGCGCGCCGCCGCCGGCGTGGCGCTGATCGTCACCGGCGGCATTGCCCCGAACGAACAGGGCGTGGTGTTTCGCGGCGGTTCGATCCTCAACAGCGAGGCGCAATTGCCTCACCACCGCCCGGTAACCGAGGCCGTCCACCGGGCGGGCGGCAAAATTGCGCTGCAGATCCTGCACACCGGCCGCTACAGCTATCAACCCAAGCTGGTGGCCCCTTCCGCGCTGCAGGCGCCAATCAACCCGTTTACGCCGAGCGCCCTGAGTGAAGCGGAGATCGCGCAGACCATCGCCGACTTCGCCCGCTGCGCGGCGCTGGCGCAGCAGGCCGGCTACGACGGCGTTGAAGTGATGGGTTCCGAAGGCTACCTGATCAACCAATTCTTGACGACGCGTACCAACCAGCGCGACGACCAATGGGGCGGCAGCTTCACCAACCGCATGCGGTTCGCCGTCGAGACCGTCAGGGCGGTACGCCAGGCCGTGGGCCCGGAATTCATTCTGATCTACCGGCTGTCGATGCTTGATCTGGTGGAAGACGGCTCCAGTTGGGAGGAGATCGAGCAGCTGGCGCTGGCGATCGAACAGGCGGGTGCCACGATCATCAATACCGGCATCGGCTGGCACGAAGCACGTATTCCGACCATCGCCACCATGGTGCCGCGCGCCGGATTCAGCTGGGTGACCCGCAAGCTGATGGGCAAGGTCAGCATCCCGCTGATCACCACCAACCGCATCAACGATCCGGCGGTGGCCGAGCAGGTGCTGGCGGACGGCTGCGCCGATATGGTGTCGATGGCGCGTCCGTTCCTCGCCGACGCCGCCTTTGTGCAGAAAGCCGCCGAGGGGCGCGCCGACGAGATCAATACCTGCATCGGTTGCAACCAGGCCTGTCTCGACCAGATCTTTGAAGGCAAGCTGACTTCCTGTCTGGTCAACCCGCGCGCCTGCCGTGAAACCGAAATGCCGCTGACGATGGCGGAAAAACCGAAAAAACTGGCGGTGGTCGGCGCTGGCCCCGCCGGGCTGGCGTTTGCCACCACCGCCGCCAGCCGCGGCCATCGGGTGACGCTGTTCGACGCCGCCGAGCAGATCGGCGGCCAGTTCAACATCGCCAAGCAGATCCCCGGCAAGGAAGAATTCCATGAAACCCTGCGTTACTTCCGCCGCCAGTTGGCGCTGCGTGAAGTGACGGTCAGGCTGGGCGTCAAGGTCGAAGCGGCGGATTTAAGCGAATTCGATGAGGTGATCCTCGCCTGCGGCATCGTGCCGCGCACCCCGGATATTCCCGGCATCGGGCACACCAAGGTGCTGAGCTATCTGGACGTGCTGCGCGATAAAAAACCGGTCGGCCAGCGGGTGGCGATCGTCGGCGCCGGCGGCATCGGCTTCGATACCGCCGAGTACCTCAGCCAGCACGGCGTGTCCAGCAGCCTGGATCAGGCGGAATTCAACCGCGAATGGGGCATCGACGGGCGCCTTGAGCAGCGCGGCGGGCTGGCGGAGCAAGGGCCGCAGGCGCCGCGCGCCGCCCGGCAGATCTACCTGTTGCAACGCAAAACCAGCAAAGTGGGCGAAGGCCTGGGGAAAACCACCGGTTGGATCCACCGCGCCAGCCTGGCGATGCGCGGCGTGAAAATGCTCAACAGCGTCAGCTATCGGCTGATCGACGACGAAGGGCTGCACATCACCCGCGCCGAGCAAGACAGCTGCCTGCCGGTGGACACGGTGGTCATTTGCGCCGGGCAGGAACCGCGCCGCGAATTGCAGCAGCCGCTGCTGGCGATGGGGAAAACCGTGCATCTGATCGGCGGCGCCGACGTGGCCGCCGAGCTGGACGCCCGCCGCGCGATCGATCAGGGCACGCGGCTGGCGATGGCGCTGTAAAAAAGGGGCGCCCGGCGCCCCTGATATTGATGACAAACCGCATCCCCATGCAGGGTTGGCAGAGAGCAGCGAAAAGAAAACAAGGAAAATCAATTTATTGATTTTCGGCTGATAACCACAAAGAGGGAAAAACCACGCTTTTTCCTCCTTTGTCTACAGACTGAGGGGCGCCCGGCGCCCCTTGTTATTCACGCTCAGCGACGCGCGCCGGATTTCACCGCTCGAAGGATCACGAACTTCTTGTTCGAGGCCACCAGCGTGCAGTTGCCGAACAGGCGCTTGAGTTTCTGATGGTAGTCGAGGTGACGGTTGCCGACGATGCGCAATTCGCCGCCCACCTGCAGGCAGCGCTTGGCGTCGCAGAACATCTGCCAGGCGGTGTGATCGGTAATGGCGTGTTGCTGGTGGAACGGCGGGTTGCACAGCACCGCCTGCACGCTTTCGCGCTCGATGCCCGCCAGCGCGTTGTTCACCTCAAACTGACAGCGATCCAGCTCTTGCGGCAGGTTGTGCTCCACGTTCAGCTCGCTGGAGGCCACCGCCATGTAAGATTCATCGACAAAGGTCACCTGCGCTTCCGGGTTTTGCGCCAGCGCCGTCAAACCAATCACGCCGTTGCCGCAGCCCAGATCGACGATATGGCCATTCAGGCCGCGCGGCAGATGCTCCATAAACAGGCGCGCACCGATATCCAGGCTGCCGCGCGAGAAGACGTTGGCGTGGTTGTGGATCAGCCAATCGGTGCCGTCCAGCGTCCAGTTGGTGGTTTCCGCTGCCGCCGGCGGAACGATGTCCGCCGCCTGGCAGAAGATCAGGCGCGCCTTCTTCCACGCCAGGCTGGTGCGCGTTGGGCCCAGCACTTTTTCAAACAGCTGCATCGTCGAGGTGTGCACGTCGCGCGCTTTGGCGCCGGCAACGATCAGCGTGTCTTCGGTCACGACGTGGCGCAGCGCGCGCAGCTGCTGTTCCAGCAGCGCCAGCGCTTTCGGCACGCGAATCAGCACCACCGCCGGCGCCGCCGGCAGCTCGGCCAGGCTGTCCAGCAGCGTGACCTGCTCGGGATCCAGACCGTTGAGCTTGAGGTTGTGGCGCGTCGCCAGCTGGCTCATGTACGAATCGCTGACGCTGTAAGGGCGATGCGCGTGCAACGCACAGGCCAGGGTGCCGAAGTTATCGTTGAAAATCAGCACCGGGCGGCCGCCGATATCTACGTTTTCAAGCTGTTGCAGCAGATATTCGTCCGCCGCTTCCCACGCCTGCAGTTGGGTGGATTCTTCCTGTTGGGGATAACGCTCCAGCTCAAGTTGCTGTGTTCCCAGATCGAGTTGGCTCATTGCCCCTCCTGACTGATAAAATTTGGGCTGTTTATCCCCTAAAAACGCCCGTCAGTAAAATGTTTTTTCGGATAAATTGCGTATTGCGCCGCGTATCTGAAAACCCGCGCCCCTTTTCTCCTTTAACAACATTAACCTTTCCCTCCCGAGCACCCATGTCGACGTTTTTTTAACCTGACGGGGTGTAACTTTAAATGTTACACTGGCAGTCCCTATGGAAGGGGGAAAGCATGATTAAATCTTTCCGCGATCGCTATCTGGAGCAGTTCTATCTGGAAGGCAGGCGCAGCCGTCTGATCCCCGGCGCGCTTGAGCGACAGTTGGCCAGAAAACTCGATATGTTGGCCGCCGCGCAGCAAGAGCGTGATTTGCATCACCCCACGGGTAACTATTACAAGCGGCTATCCGGACCATTTCAGGGATGGTCAAGTCTGCGCGTCAATATGCACTGGCGGCTGATGTTTCAGTGGCGGCATGATGCCGCTGAAAAAATTTACCTCGATCCTCATCAAGATACCTGAACGAGGGGGTACCTATGTTGGAAACCACGACTCGCGAACCCACCACGGTGGGAGAAGTGCTGCAGGAAGAATATTTAACGCCGCTAGGCATCGGCCAGGAGGAACTGGCAAAGGTATTGGGCGTCACCCGCGCCACCGTCAATCGCCTGTGCAACGGGCATCGACGCATGAGCGTTGCCGAGGCCAATCTGTTTGCCGATCTGTTCGAAACGACCGCTGACTTTTGGCTAAACCTGCAGGCGGCGCACGATCGCTGGGAAGCCAGACAGGCCGATGCGCAGCGTGTGCGGTTGCGGCCGATCAAAGAAATACTGAGGCGCAATATCACTCATGCATGACATCGAACTCGCCTACCTGCAAGGCTACCCAACGCATCTGCAAAGCCAGGTGCAGCAACTGATCCATCAGAATCGGCTGGGGGACGTGCTGCTGCAGCGCTATCCGCAGGTGCACGATTGCACCACCGACAAATCGCTGTATCAGTTTACCGTCGATCTGAAAAACCAGTATCTGCGCAACGCCCAGCCGCTGAGCAAGGTGGCCTATGACAGCAAGATCCACGTCATGAAGCACGCGCTGGGCCTGCACACCGCCATCTCGCGCGTGCAGGGCGGCAAGCTGAAGGCCAAGGCGGAAATCCGCGTGGCGACGGTGTTCAAGGTCGCGCCCGAGCCGTTCCTGCGCATGATCGTGGTGCATGAGCTGGCGCATCTGAAAGAGAAAGATCATAACAAGGCGTTCTACAGCCTGTGCTGCCATATGGAGCCGGATTACCACCAGCTGGAGTTCGATACCCGGCTGTATCTGACGCACCTTTCGCTGTTCGGCGAGCTGTATGCATAGCGAGTGAGGGCGTGATAATCTGCGGTTTTAGGCTGGACCGGAGCTCGCTATGATTCGCTTTGCCGTTGTCGGCACCAACTGGATTACGGAACGTTTTATCGATGCCGCCCATGAAAGCGGCAAACTCAAGTTGAGCGCCGTGTATTCACGCTCCCTGGAACAGGCGCAGGCGTTTGGCGCCAACTATCAGGTCACGCAGTTTTTCGACTCGCTCGAGGCCATGGCCCAGTCCGATGCCATAGACGCGGTGTATATCGCCAGCCCCAACTCCCTGCACTGCCCGCAATCGCTGCTGTTCCTGCGCCATAAAAAGCATGTGATCTGCGAAAAACCGCTGGCCTCCAACCAGCGCGAAGCGGAACAGGTGGTAGCCTGCGCGCGGGAAAACCAGGTGGTGCTGTTCGAGGCGTTCAAAAGCGCCTATCTGCCGAATTTTCTGGCGCTGCAACAGGCATTGCCGAAAATCGGCCGGCTGCGCAAAGCCTTCATCAACTATTGCCAATACTCTTCGCGCTACCCGCGCTACCTGGCCGGCGAGAACCCCAACACGTTTAATCCGCAGTTCTCCAACGGCTCGATCATGGACATCGGCTACTACTGCCTGGCCAGCGCGGTGGCGCTGTTCGGCGCGCCGCAGTCGGTGCTCGCCAGCGCCACGCTGCTCGATACCGGTGTGGACGCCCACGGCACCGTCTGCCTGAACTACGGCGATTTCGACGTCACGCTTTCCCATTCCAAGGTCAGCGACTCGGCGATCCCCAGCGAGATCCAGGGAGAAGAAGGCACGTTGATTATCGACAAAATCTCCGAGTGCCAGGGCGTGGCGCTGACGCCGCGCGGCGGCAACCGCCAGGATCTGAGCCAGCCGCAGCACATCAACACCATGCTGTATGAGGCGCTGGCCTTCGCCGAGTTGGTTGAGAAGCGTCAGGTGGAACATCCGGGGCTGGAGAATTCGCTGATCGTCGCCCGCCTGCTGACCGATATCCGCCGCCAGACCGGCGTCGTCTTCCCCGCCGACGGAGAATGAGATGAAACCGCTGCTCGTGATGCAAACCGGCGACGCGCCGCAGGCCATTCGTCAGGAATTGGCAAATTTTGAAGGCATGTTCCTGCAACAGGGCAATATCGACGCCGAACGCGCGCACATCGTACACTTGCCCGCCGGCGAACGGCCGTTGCCGCCGGCCGCCTATTGCGGCGTGGTCATCACCGGCTCGCCGGCGATGGTGACCGAACGGCTGCCGTGGAGCGAGGAGGCCGCCGAATGGCTGCGTCAGGCGATGGCGATCAAACTGCCGCTGTTCGGCGTCTGCTACGGCCATCAGCTGTTGGCCTACGCGCTCGGCGGCGAAGTGGGTTACCACCCGCAGGGCATGGAAGTCGGCACGCTGGAGATCGAACTGCTGCCCGCCGCGGCCGACGATCGGCGGCTCACCCTGCTGCCGCCGCGCTTCAAAGCCAACCTGATCCACTCGCAGAGCGTGCTGACGCCGCCCGCCGGCGCGCAGACGCTGGCGCGTTCGCAGCAGGACGCGCACCAGATCCTGCGCTATGGCGATCATGCCCTGACCACCCAGTTCCACCCGGAATTCAACGGCGCGGTGATGAGCCAGTATCTGCAGTGGCTCGGCCAGCTGCATCCCGAGCAGCAAGCCCGCTACCACCAGCAACAACAACAGGTTAGCGACACGCCGTTCAGCCGCCTGCTGCTGCAGGGATTCGTCGTCAGCCTCGGTGCGCAAAAAGCGATAGCCGGCTAACGCGATTCACGTTGACCGCCGACACATTTTGCATTACTTTCTGCTTTGCAAAGGGGAGTAACTTCATTGCCGGTCAATCGTCATTACGATGCGCAAGCATCCGGTTACCGGGCAACCTGATGTCAAAGGTGTAACCACCTTCATCAACGTTGTAAGTGAGACCTTGCCGGAAGGCGAGGTTTGCTTGCAGCGTTCACAGAGCGGCTGGCGTCTTCCGACGTTGGCCGTTTTTGTTTTTGAAGGATACCTCTGATGATGAATTCCGTTGGCACACCGTGGTTATGGGGCAGCTTCGCCGCCGTCATAGTCGTGATGCTCGCAATCGATCTCCTGTTGCAGGGCCGTAAAGGCGCGCACACCATGACTATGAAGCAGGCCGCCAGTTGGTCGCTGGTGTGGGTCAGCCTCTCCCTGCTGTTCAACTTCGGTTTCTGGTACTACCTGAATGAAACCGCCGGGCGCGCCGTCGCCGATACCCAGGCGCTGGCCTTCCTGACCGGTTACCTGATCGAAAAAGCGCTGGCGGTGGATAATGTGTTCGTCTGGCTGATGCTGTTCAGCTACTTCGCCGTGCCGGCCAACCTGCAACGGCGGGTGCTGATCTACGGCGTGCTGGGCGCAATCGTGCTGCGCACCATCATGATCTTCGCCGGCAGCTGGCTGGTCAGCCAGTTCCAGTGGCTGCTGTATCTGTTCGGCGCTTTCCTGCTGTTCACCGGTATTAAAATGGCGCTGGCGAAGGAAGATGACTCGGCGATCGGCGACAAACCGCTGGTGAAATGGCTGCGCAGCCGCTTGCGCATGACCGACAGCCTGGAAGGCGAGCGTTTCTTCGTGCGCCGCAACGGCATCCTGTTCGCCACCCCGCTGGTGCTGGTGCTGATCCTGGTGGAACTGAGCGACGTGATTTTCGCGGTGGACAGCATTCCGGCGATCTTCGCCGTGACCACCGATCCGTTCATCGTCCTGACCTCTAACCTGTTCGCCATCATGGGTCTGCGCGCCATGTACTTCCTGCTGGCCAACGTGGCGGAACGTTTCTCGATGCTGAAATACGGCCTGTCGGTGATCCTGGTGTTTATCGGTATCAAGATGCTGATTATCGACTTCTTCCACATCCCGATCGGCATATCGCTCGGCGTGGTGGCGGGCATCCTGACGCTCACCTTGCTGATCAACGCCTGGGTCAATCGCCGCAACGATCGCCTGGCGAAGAAATAACCATAATCTGTTATCCGGGGCGCTAGCCGCCCCGCGATTGTTTGGCAATTCCCCCAAAACGCCAAACGTTATTGCGATCACACAAATGTAACCAGTATGTTATCAAGTGTTGATCCGCGCTCAGAATTTCACCCTCGCCTCTTTCCAACCTCATTCGATTGCTGAATACTGATTCGGCAAACACACTTAGTTACAGAATCATATAAAGCTGCCCGGCGTCGTTCCCGCCGCGGCGGCCAGATAACATCAGGAAGAGAAGCACTATGCAAAAACTACTACAAAGGATGACTCAGGGCAGCCTGGTTAAACAAATCATGGTCGGCCTGGTGGCCGGCATTCTGGTGGCGCTAGTTTCGCCGGCGGCCGCGGCGGCCGTCGGCCTGCTCGGCACCCTGTTCGTCGGCGCGCTGAAGGCGGTAGCGCCACTGCTGGTGCTGATACTGGTGATGGCCTCGATCGCCAACCATAAACAGGGGCAGAAAACCAACATTCGCCCCATCCTGTTCCTCTACCTGCTGGGCACCTTCGCTGCGGCGCTGGTGGCGGTCGTCGTCAGCTTTATCTTCCCTTCCACGCTGGCGCTGACCACCGGCGCAACCGACATCACCCCGCCGGGCGGCATCGTGGACGTGATGAAGGGCCTGTTGATGAGCGTGGTGGCCAACCCGTTCCATGCGCTGATTAACGCCAACTACATCGGCATTCTGGCGTGGGCCGTCGGGCTGGGGCTGGCGCTGCGCCACGCTTCCGAAACCACCAAGGGGCTGATCAACGACATGTCCCATGCGGTCACGCTGGTGGTGCGCGCGGTGATCCGCTGTGCGCCGCTCGGCATCTTCGGCCTGGTGGCCTCCACGCTGGCGGAAACCGGCTTCGGCGTGCTGTGGGGCTACGCCCAGCTGCTGATGGTGCTGCTCGGCTGTATGCTGCTGGTAGCGCTGGTGCTCAACCCGCTGATCGTGTACTGGAAGATCCGCCGCAATCCGTATCCGCTGGTGTTCGCCTGCCTGCGCGAGAGCGGCGTGACCGCCTTCTTCACCCGCAGCTCGGCCGCCAACATCCCGGTAAACATGGAGCTGTGCAAGAAGCTGAACCTGAATGAGGACACCTACTCGGTTTCCATTCCGCTGGGCGCCACCATCAACATGGCCGGCGCGGCGATCACCATCACCGTGCTGACGCTGGCGGCGGTAAACACGCTGGGCATCGCGGTAGACGTCCCGACCGCCCTGTTGCTGAGCGTGGTGGCCGCCCTCTGCGCCTGCGGCGCCTCCGGCGTGGCCGGCGGCTCGCTGCTGCTGATCCCGCTGGCGTGCAACATGTTCGGCATTCCGAACGACGTGGCGATGCAGGTGGTGGCGGTCGGCTTTATCATCGGCGTGCTGCAGGATTCGGCGGAAACCGCCCTCAACTCCTCCACCGACGTGCTGTTCACCGCCGCGGCCTGCCAGGCGGAAGACCAGCGGCTGGCGAACGAAGACCCGCTGAAGGTGCGTTAACCCCGCCTTGCCTCATCAAAAAGGCGCTCCCTCGAGCGCCTTTTTTTATCAGCCTTACAGCGTCACCCCGCTTTTAAATATCGCCAGCTCGCGGAAGTCGTTGGTTTCATTACGCGCCGGACGCCCGTTGGCGATCTCGACAATCAGGTCGATGAAGCGGCTGAGCAACGTCTCCATCGCCACGCCGTGAACCAGGCCGCCGGCGTCGAAATCGATCCAGTGCGGTTTCTTCGCCGCCAGCTCGCTGTTGGTCGCCAGCTTCACCGTCGGCACAAAGCCGCCGTACGGCGTGCCGCGCCCGGTGCTGAACAGCACCATATGACAGCCGGCGCCGGCCAGCGCGCTGGTCGCCACCGCATCGTTGCCCGGCGCGCTGAGCAGATTCAGCCCCGGCACGCGCAGCCGCTCGCCGTATTTCAACACGTCCACCACCTGGCTTAGCCCCGCCTTTTGGGTGCAGCCAAGCGACTTCTCCTCCAGCGTGGTGATGCCACCGGCCTTGTTGCCCGGCGACGGATTCTCATAAATCGGCTGCTGATGGGCAATGAAATAGCGTTTGAAATCGTTGATCATGTCGACGGTTTTGCCGAAGGTCTCCCCATCGCGACAGCGGCTCATCAGAATGCGCTCGGCGCCGAACATCTCCGGCACTTCGGTCAGCACCGTGGTGCCGCCGTTGGCGATCGCATAATCGGAGAACCGCCCCAGCAGCGGGTTGGCGGTGATACCCGACAATCCGTCCGAACCGCCGCACTCCAGGCCGAACTTCAGCTCGCTCAGGCGGCCCGGCTCGCGGCGATCGTGGCGCATCTCCCGGTACAGCTCGTGCAACAGCGCCAGCCCGGCCTCCACTTCGTCGTCCTGTTGTTGGCACACCATAAAGCGCAGCCGCCGCTCGTCCTCTATCCCCAACGTGGCGCGAAAGGCATCCACCTGATTGTTCTCGCAACCCAGCCCGATCACCAGCACCGCGCCGGCGTTGGGATGGCGCGCCAGATTTTGCAGCATGATGCGAGTATTGGCATGATCCTGCCCAAGCTGCGAGCAGCCGAACGGATGGCTGAACAGGTGAACGCCGTCGATCCCGTCCGCCTGCGTTTGCTGCAAAAAGCGCTGTTGGATCTGACGGGCGATGCCGTTGACGCAGCCGACGGTCGGCACGATCCACAGCTCGTTGCGGATCCCCACTTCGCCGCCGGCCCGGCGGTACAGCTGCACCTCGCGATCCGCCGCCTGCGGCGGCAACGTCGGGAACTGCGGCTGGTAACGGTAGCTGTCCAGATCGCTCAGGTTGGTTTTGACGTTTTGCGAATGAATGTGCTCCCCAGGCGCAATGGCCGCGAGCGCATGGCCGATCGGCTGGCCGTATTTGATGATGTCTTCGCCCTCGGCGATTGGGCCGAGCGCAAATTTGTGCCCGCGCGCCACCGGCTGCGCCAGTTGGATGACCGCGCCTTCCAGCTCAACGCACTCTCCGGCAGCCAGATCGCGCAGCGCCACCGCCACGTTATCCTGCTCATGAATCTTTATCGTACTTTGCATAAACCGGTCCCGGATAACGGCTACGCCAGTTCAATGGCGAAATAGTCTTTGGCGTTGTCGAAGCAGATGTTTTTCACCATCTCGCCCAGCAGCGCGATATCCGCCGGCGCTTCGCCGTCCGCCACCCAACGACCGATCATCTGGCAAAGGATGCGGCGGAAGTATTCATGGCGCGTATACGACAGGAAGCTGCGACTGTCGGTCAGCATGCCGACGAAGCGGCTCAGCAGCCCGAGCTGCGCCAGCTGCGTCATTTGGCGCTGCATGCCGTCCTTCTGATCGTTGAACCACCAGCCGGAGCCGAACTGCATCTTGCCCGGCGTGCCTTCCCCCTGGAAATTGCCGATCATGGTGCCGATCACTTCGTTATCGCGCGGGTTGAGGCAGTAGAGAATGGTTTTCGGCAGGCCCCCCTGCCGCGCCTGGGCATCCAGCAGCCGCGACAGCGGTTCCGCCAGCGGCCGATCGTTGATCGAGTCGAAGCCGATATCCGGCCCGACGGCGGCCAGCATGCGGCTGTTGTTATTGCGCAGCGCGCCGATGTGATACTGCTGCACCCAGCCGCGGCGCCGGTATTCGCCGGCCAGGAACAGCAGCACCGCGCTTTTGAACTGGGCGCTCTGTTCCGGCGTCGGCAGCTCGCCGTTCAGGCGGCGCAGCAGGATCGCATCCAACGTCGCTTCATCGGCCTCGCCGAACACCACCACGTCCAGCGCATGATCGGCCACCTTGCAACCATGGGCGGCGAAGTGATCCATGCGCTTGTACAGCGCGTCGCACAGCGTGCTGAAGCGGCCGATGGCGGTGTCCGCCGCCGCCTCCAACTGCCGCAGATAGTCGTTGAAGCCGGGCGCATCGATGGTGAAAGCCTTGTCCGGCCGCCAGCTCGGCAATACCTTGATATCGAAGCCACGATCGTCGGCGATCGCCCGATGGTGGCGCAGATCGTCGATCGGATCGTCGGTGGTGCCGACCATTTTCACGTTCATCTGCCGCATGATGCCGCGCGCGCGAAACGCATCCTGCGCCAATAGCGCATTACCGCGCTGCCAGATCTCATCCGCCGTGGCCGGCGACAGCAGCGTGCCGGTGATGCCGAACGGCCGACGCAGCTCCAGATGCGTCCAGTGATAGAGCGGGTTGCCGATGGTGTGCGGCACCGTGGCGGCCCAGGCGTCGAATTTCTCGCGATCGCCCGCATCGCCGGTGCATAGCCGCTCCGCCACGCCGTTAGTGCGCATCGCCCGCCATTTGTAGTGATCGCCCCGCAGCCAGATATCGTACAGGTTGCTGAAGCGGGTATTCTCCGCGATCTGCTGCGGCGGCAAATGGCAGTGATAATCGAAAATCGGCTGCGGCGCCGCATAATCGTGATACAAGCGCCGGGCAAATTCGCTGTCCAGCAGGAAATCTTCGCTCAAAAACGTCGCCATCTCGGGCTCCTTACTTGCCGTGCGGCACGGGGTTCGAATCACAAAAGTTATCACACCAATTTCAACTGGCGTCCAGCAGATTTTTCCCGATGTCTGCCGTTCATCCTCTCTCCACGCCCTTTTTCGCTCAATTTACCGGCAAAAATGCCCTATTTCACCGGCCACAGTATCGCTCAGGCGAATAATTCCTTTTGTGATATCACTCAACTTTTAAACCTGTATGACAGGTTATTGTCTCGCCAGCCGCATCGACGGCCACACCTTCAAACGGGGAGACATTTCGGATGCGTAAAATTAAAGGGTTACGCTGGTACATGATCGGACTGGTGACCATCGGCACCGTGCTGGGCTACCTGACCCGCAACGCCATCGCCGTCGCGGCGCCGACGCTGGAAGATACGCTGCACATCACCACCCAACAGTATTCCTATATCGTCGCCGCCTATTCCGCCTGCTACACCGTGATGCAACCGGTGGCGGGCTACGTGCTGGACGTGCTGGGCACCAAGGTCGGTTACGCCATGTTCGCCATTCTGTGGGCGCTGTTCTGCATGGGCACCGCGCTGGCCAACAGCTGGGGCGGCCTGGCGCTGGCGCGCGGCGCGGTCGGCATGGCCGAGGCGGCGATGATCCCCGCCGGGCTGAAGGCCAGCAGCGAGTGGTTTCCGGCCAAAGAGCGTTCGATCGCCGTCGGTTATTTCAACGTGGGTTCATCGATCGGCGGCATGATCGCCCCACCGCTGGTGGTATGGGCCATCGTGGCGCACAGCTGGGAAATGGCGTTCATCATCACCGGCGTGCTGAGCCTGATCTGGGCCATTTGTTGGCTGCTGTTCTACAAACACCCGAAAGATCAGAAGAAACTGAGCCAGGAAGAGCGCCGTTACATCCTCGAAGGCCAGGAAGCGCAGCACCAGACCTCTAACGCCAAAAAGATGTCCGCCTGGCAGATCGTGCGCAACCGCCAGTTCTGGGGCATCGCGCTGCCGCGCTTTCTGGCGGAACCGGCCTGGGGCACCTTCAACGCCTGGATCCCGCTGTTCATGTTCAAGGCCTACGGTTTTAATCTGAAAGAGATTGCCATGTTCGCCTGGATGCCGATGCTGTTCGCCGATCTCGGCTGCATCGTCGGCGGCTACCTGCCGCCGCTGTTCCAGAAGTATTTCAAGGTTAATCTGATCGTTTCACGCAAGCTGGTGGTGACGATGGGAGCGGTGTTGATGATCGGCCCCGGCATGATCGGCCTGTTCACCAGCCCTTACGCGGCTATCGCGCTGCTGTGCGTCGGCGGCTTCGCCCATCAGGCGCTGTCCGGCGCGTTGATTACCCTCTCTTCCGACGTATTCGGCCGCAATGAGGTGGCGACCGCCAACGGGTTGACCGGCATGGCGGCCTGGACAGCCAGCACACTGTTCGCCCTGGTGGTCGGCGCCCTGGCGGACACCCTCGGCTTCAGCCCGCTGTTCGCCGCGCTGTCGGTCTTCGACATTCTCGGCGCCATCGTCATCTGGACGGTGTTGCAAAACCGCCCGGCCGCCGAAACGCAGCCGGCCACGCTGCAGCCTGCCCCGGCGCGCAGCTGATCCCGCCGCCCGGCCGCTGCGCGCCGGGCCTCTTGCTCCTCTGGCAGCGGTGCCGAATAAGTGGTATAACAAATCCGATGGCCACGCGCCCCTTCCCACCGCACCGTATAGAGCATTCACTATGGAATTCACCGAAACCAGACGCCTGTATCAGCAACTGGCCGCCGAGCTCAAGCAACGCATCGAAAGCGGCCGCTACCCGGTAGGCGACAAGCTGCCGGCCGAGCGATACATCGCCGAAGAGATGAATGTCAGCCGCACCGTGGTGCGCGAAGCGATCATCATGCTGGAGGTGGAAGGCTATGTGGACGTGCGCAAAGGATCCGGGATCCACGTGGTGTCCAACCAGCAAAAGCACCTGGTGGTGCCGGGCGACAGCATCGAGTTCGCCACCGCCGGCCCGTTTGAGCTGCTGCAGGCGCGCCAACTGATAGAAAGCAACATCGCCGAATTCGCCGCCACCCAGGTGACCAAACAAGATATCGTGCAGTTGATGGAGATCCAGGAGCACGCCCGTAAAGAGGATCGCTTCCGCGACTCGCAGTGGGATCTGAAGTTCCACGTGCAGGTGGCGCTGGCCACCCAGAACACCGCCATGGCCACCATCGTGGAAAAAATGTGGGTGCAGCGGGTCAACAACCCTTACTGGAAAAAACTGCATGAACATATCGACGAACGCTCGATCGCCAGCTGGTGCGACGATCACGATCAGATCCTCAAAGCGCTGATGCGCAAAGACCCTTACGCCGCCAAACTGGCGATGTGGCAGCACCTGGAAAACACCAAACAGATGCTGTTCAACGCCACCAGCGATGACTTCGAATACAACGCCGATCGCTACCTGTTCGCCGAGAATCCGGTGGTGCATCTGGATGGCGTGAACCACGAGCCGAAATAGCCACGGCGGTCAAAAACCGTCGGCTTATGTCAGGTAATGTAAAATCCGCTGAATCGATGCCGGAACCGCCGTTTGCCGTGTACTATTTCACCGTCGGCAACGTAGATTTCCCTGTTGCCAATCGTGCTATTTTGGTAGAGTTAGCCCACTTTTTTACCCATTGCTGCGGGGGCGGGACGCGAATAAATGCGCTGGTTGTTTGCCATGCTGATTGCTGTTTTCTGCTGGACCGGTTCGGTCTCCGGCCAACAGCTATGCGTGGCGTCACCCAAGCCAACCCCCAGCGCGCTGAGCAGCCTGCCGCTGCTGGCGGAGCCGGCGCTTTCCCCCTATGATCATGTGTATCGGGCGCCGGCCGAAGCGCGCCGCAAAGCCCCCGGTAAGTTGCCGCTGCTGCTGCCCAGAGCGCACTCTTTCTCCGGTTCGCTGCTCGCATCCTCCCTGCCGGCGCCGGTCTATACCCTGGCCGCAGAGCCGGGTTACCGAATTCGCTTCCCCCGCCAGGACACCCCGGCCCCCAACCGGCTTGCCCAGGTCGACTGGATGCTGGACGCTTCCAGGCAACAGAGTCGCCAGGCCGGTTGGAAAGAAAGCAACATGCAGTACCGTGGCACGCTGACTTACCACCTATGACCGGTGTCGCACCGCTTAGAAACCTTAAAGCAACGCCGTTTCATCGTTATCAGCACTCAGGATCGCCGCGCGCTTTCAGCTCACGCCCGCTCCGCCGCTGAGATAAAAATAAACAATGACGTTTTAGGAACACCGGATGGACATCATTAAAGAACTGATACATGCCTTATGGCAGCAGGATTTTGAGACGCTGGCGAACCCTTCGTTGGTGTGGACCCTCTACATCCTGCTGTTCATGATCCTGTTTTTGGAGAACGGCCTGCTGCCGGCCGCTTTCCTGCCGGGTGACAGCCTGCTGATCCTGGTCGGCGTCCTGATCGCCAAAGGCACCATGGGCTTCCCATTGACCATCGTTATCCTGACCGTCGCCGCCAGCCTGGGGTGCTGGGTCAGTTATATACAAGGCCGGTGGCTCGGCAATACGCGAACGGTGCAAGGCTGGCTTTCGCATCTGCCGGCTCACTACCATCAACGCGCTCACAACCTGTTCCACCGCCACGGCCTTTCCGCCCTGCTGGTCGGCCGCTTCCTGGCCTTCGTGCGCACCCTGCTGCCAACCATCGCCGGCCTGTCCGGCCTGAGCAACGCGCGCTTCCAGTTCTTCAACTGGATGAGCGGCCTGCTGTGGGTCTTGATCTTGACGACGCTGGGCTTCGCCCTGGGGAAAACTCCGGTGTTCCGCAAGTATGAAGATCAGCTGATGTTCTGCCTGATGATGTTACCGCTGGTATTGCTGGTGGTCGGGCTGGTCGGCTCGTTGATCGTGTTGTGGCGCAAGAAGCGCGCCAACAGCCAGAACCCGGGGAAAGGGGCGTGACAGCAAAGCGCCCGCGCTGGCAATACGTCCTGATGATCGCGCTCGCCCTGCTGGCGTTGGCGACGCTGTTGGTGCCCTGTATGGTACGCACCGAGAGCGAGCTGCGCATCCGCGCCAGCCAGCAAGGGCTGTCGCTGCCCGACGGCTTTTATGTCTACCAGCGCCTGGATGAACGCGGCATCCGCATCAAAAGCATTACGCCGGAAGGCGATGGCCTGGTCATCCGTCTGGATTCGCCAGAGCAGCAATTGCTGGCGCGCGAAGCGTTGCAAACCATTCTGCCGCCCGGTTACCACATCGCATTGAGCGAGTCCCCCGTGCCGTCGCATTGGGTGCGCGAATTTGCGCGTTCCCCACTCAATCTGGGATAATCCCCCTTCATATGAAGGGGTTTCCTTTCATTGCCATTATCTTCATTTTCATTCGCATCGATTAGCTCAAGAATTAATCAGTCAGCACTGGGTCACGGCTGATTCTTTGGGGGCTCGCCGGTTTCATGACTATGCTGAAGGGTAACTTCAGCCGGCGATGAACGCCCTCCTCTCGTGCTGCCGCCTTCGGCAGCCAGGAAAGCGGATGCCTGTTCAGGCATCTCATGAAAAGGAACTGAAAGATGAAATTACGCCACTCACTGTTACTGCTGTTGCCACTCTGCACGCTGCCGGCGCTCGCTTCGGCCGCTGAGGGCGGCTGCGCCGCCAAAGCGCAAGACATCCAGCAGCAAATTGACTACGCCACCCAACACGGCAACACCCGCCGCGTGGAAGGGCTGAAAAAAGCGCTGAGCGAAGTGCAGACCCACTGCACCGAAGCCGGCCTGCAGGCCGAACGCCAGAAAAACATCGCAGAGAAACAGCGCAAGGTCGACGAGCGCCGGCAGGAGCTGAAAGAAGCGCAGCAAACCGGCAAGCTGGACAAGGTCGCCAAGAAACAGCAAAAGCTGACGGAAGCGCAGGCTGAGCTGAAACGCGCCCAGGCGGAATAATTTTTATACCAGCGGATTTGTCGATGAGAGCCCCATCGTACGGGATTTCTTAAGCATATGGAATTGATGTCTGGTGTTATCTGCTGACCATCACCCCTTTGCTCCGGCGAAAAAATCCGCTATGTTAAAAGTCTGTCGAAATAAACGTTAAGGAATAATCACATGGCACATGATTCAAATGCAGAAAACTTACGCGCTGAACTGAAGTCCTTAGCCGATACGCTGGAGGAAGTGCTGAACTCCTCCACCGACAAGCCGAAAGCCGAGTTGGAGAAGCTGCGTTCGAAAGCGGAAGGCGCGCTGAAAGAGACCCGCGCTCGCCTGAGCGACGCCGGTGACAAGCTGGCTTCGCAAACCAAACAGATCGCCGGCCAGGCCGACGACTACGTGCGCGACAACCCGTGGACCGGCATCGGTATCGGCGCGGCGGTCGGCGTGGTGTTGGGCGTGCTGCTCGCGCGTCGTTAATCATGGCTGAACAACCGCAAGTTCGCGCGCAGGGCCCCGCCAAAGGGGTCCTGGATATCGGTCAGCGCATCATCACGATCCTGGTCGGCATGGTGGAAACCCGTGTCCGGCTGGCGGTAGTCGAGCTGGAAGAGGAGAAAGCCAACCTCATCCAGCTGCTGATCATGGCCGGCATGACGCTGCTGTTCACCGCCTTCGGTTTGATGAGCCTGCTGATCCTGATCTTCTGGGCCATCGATCCGGTCTACCGGCTGGTGGCGCTGGGCGCAACAACCGGCGTGCTGCTGTTCCTGGCCGTGGTCGGCACCATCTGGACGCTGGTCAAGGCTCGTCGCACCACGCTGCTGGGCGCCACGCGCAAGCAGTTGGAACTCGACCGCGCCGAACTGGAGCGCGAACCATGAGCCGCCGCCGCTACCTGGAATGGAAAAAAGAGAGGCTGATTCGCCAGATCCAGCAACAGCGTCTGGATCTGGCCGAACACAAGTCTTTGTGGCTGGAAAAGACCGAACGCATTGACCGCGGCTGGCAGACAGTGTTTGGCCTGCGCCGCTATCTGGTACTCGGTTCCAGCGTCATGGCGCTGTACGGCATCCGCCACCCCAGCAAGATGATCCGCTGGTCGCGTCGTGCTTTCGGCGCCTGGAGCGCTATTCGACTGTTTAAAAAGACGTTTTCCTCTAAGTAAGCCACTTAGCCTTTCCTTCAAACCTCCTGTTGCTCTGCCCGCATTTTCTCCCTTGATACAACGCGTCTAACCCCGGGGCCGGGCAACCTGCTGATCGGCGGTATTTTATTAGCACGCTAAAGATTCAGATTTTTTGAAAAATTACGACAGTTTTACTTGCTAACAACCTGAGCACTTCCCGCTTAACATTCACTCCATCAATACGATACGGAGCGGACAGGGTCAGAGACCCGCTACGCCGCCCGTTGATATGACTACCGCCGAACAGGCACACAAAAACACTTTGGAGTAGATGATGAAAAAATTAGAAGATGCAGGTTTGCTGGTTGCTCGTATCCTGATGCCAATCCTGTTTATCGTGGCAGGCTACGGCAAAATGGGTGACGCTTACGCCGGAACTCAACAGTACATGCAATCGATGGGCGTGCCTGGCTTCTTGCTGCCGCTGACCATTCTGCTGGAGTTTGGCGGCGGTCTGGCGATCCTGTTCGGCTTCCTGACCCGCACCGTGGCGCTGTTCACTGCCGGTTTCACCATCCTGACCGCGCTGCTGTTCCACACTGATTTTGCGGAAGGCGTAAACCAGCTGATGTTCATGAAAAACCTGACCATCGCCGGCGGCTTCATCGTGTTGGCGGTCGCAGGCCCGGGCGGCTTCAGCATCGACCGTCTTCTGAACAAGAAATGGTAATCTAAACTGTCATTCAGGGCCCGGCATGCCGGGCCCTGTCGTTTTTCACTCGGACACCAAGGAGATTCCCATGGGACAACTCGTCGATGGCGTTTGGCAAGACATCTGGTATGACACGAAATCTACCGGCGGCCGTTTCAAACGTTCAACCGCTCAGTTTCGCAATTGGGTGACCGCCGACGGTCAGCCCGGCGAACACGGCGCGGGCGGCTTCCAGGCCGAAGCGGGCCGTTATCACCTGTACGTTTCTCTCGCCTGCCCCTGGGCGCACCGCACGCTGCTGATGCGCAAATTGAAAGGGCTGGAGCAGATCATTCCGGTCTCGGTGGTGCACCCGCTGATGCTGGAAAACGGCTGGACCTTCGGCCAGGATTTTCCTGAAACCACCGGCGATCCGCTGTATCACGCTGACTTCCTGTACCAGATCTACCTGCGGGCAGACCCGCACTACAGCGGGCGCGTGACCGTGCCGGTGCTGTGGGATAAACAGCGGCAAACCATCGTCAGTAACGAATCCGCCGACATCATCCGCATGTTCAACAGCGCGTTTGACGGCGTCGGCGCTCGGGCTGGGGACTACTACCCGACCGATCTGCGCGGCAAGATCGATGAGCTGAACGGCTGGATTTACGATCAAGTGAACAACGGCGTGTACAAGGCCGGTTTCGCCACCAGCCAGGAAGCCTATGACGAAGCGGTCAACGGGGTATTCAACGCGCTGGAGCGCCTTGAGCAGATCCTGGGGCAACATCGCTACCTGACCGGCGATCGGCTGACCGAAGCCGACCTGCGTCTGTGGACCACGCTGGTGCGTTTCGATCCGGTGTACGTCACCCACTTCAAGTGCGACAAACACCGCATCAGCGACTATCTGAACCTGTACGGCTTCCTGCGCGACATCTATCAGATGCCGGGCATCGCCGAAACGGTCAGCCTGCCGCACATTCGCAACCACTACTACCGCAGCCACGCCACCATCAACCCGCACGGCATCATTTCCATCGGGCCGGCGCAGGATCTGGACGAGCCGCACGGCCGCGACCAGCGCTTCGGTTAAGGCGAAAAAAATCCCCTTGCCGCCCGGCAAGGGGATGTCATCCCACCGACGTTAACGTTGCGCGAACAGGCGCGGGATTTCGCGCAGGAACCAGGCCTTCGCCTCCCCCATGCTGTCGCGCCGCCAGGCCATGATGATGTCGGCTTCGCGGCTGTATTCCGGCCCCACCACGCGCAGCCGGCCGGCTTCGATATCTTTCTCCACCATCGGATACGGCATGGTCGCCACCCCCAACCCGGCCAGCAGCGCCAGACGTTTGTCTTCAATGGTGCTCACCGTCAGGCGCTGTTGCTTGTCCAGCAGCTGTACGGTCAACACCGGGCGCTCGCGAGCGGTATCCGCCACCGCGATGCCGCGGTATTTCACGCGGGTCACCTCGGACAACGGCTCCGGCTCCTGGTGGATAGGATGATCCGGCGCGGCGACATAAACGCTCATGACCTTGTACAGTTTGCGGGTGTTGATCTCCGACGACGCGCGAAAATGCATGTCCGGCGCGATCACAATGTCGGCGCGCCCCTGTTCCAGCCGCTCCCAGGCGCCCGCCAGCACTTCGGTGAAAATCGACACCTGGGTGTTGGCCTTCAGCGCCAGCTTGTCCACCAGCGGGAACAGCAGGCTTGGCGGCGACAGCGCTTCACTGACGATGGTCAGGTGGGTTTCCCAACCGCGCGCCAGCGCCTCGGCGTCGGTGGTCAGCTTATCGGCCGCCTCCAGCAGCACCCGCCCGCGCTCCAGCAACATGCGCCCGACGTTGGTGAACTTGGTGCGGTGGCCCGAACGGTCGAACAGCACCACGTCCAATTCTTCTTCCAATTTTTGCATGGTGTAGCTGAGCGCCGACGGCACCCGGCCCAATTCGTCGGCGGCCGCGGCGAAACTGCCACGCCGGTCGATCGCATCCATCACTCTCAGCGCCTCAAGCGTGAGCGCCCGATCTCTGGCCATCACATCCCTCTGTCAGGAAATTTGAATATGCCGACCAGATTAACTGGCTAACAATCCGACGTCCAGATGCTTACCATTTGGATAATGAATTTAGAGAGCCGATTGCCATGATTACATGCAGAACAGCACAACAATGCGGGCAAGCTGACTTTGGTTGGCTGCAGGCTCGCTACACCTTTTCCTTTGGTCACTACTTCGATCCCAAACTGATGGGCTACGCGTCGCTGCGGGTGTTGAATCAGGAGGTGCTGGCACCGGGCGCGTCGTTCCAGCCGCGCACCTATCCCAGCGTGGATATCCTGAACCTGATCCTGCAGGGCGAGGCGGAATACCGCGATAGCGACGGCAACACCGCGCGCGCCAAAGCCGGCGAGGCGCTGCTGTTGGCCACCCAGCCGGGCCTGAGTTACAGCGAACAGAACGTCAGCAGCGATACGCCGCTGACCCGCCTGCAGCTGTGGCTGGACGCCTGCCCGGAACGCAACAACGAGCGGGTGCAGCGCCTGGCGCTGCCGGCGGCAGGCAACCTGCTGCTGGCCTCGCCGGACGGCGCACAGGGCAGCCTGCAGCTGCGCCAGCAGGTTTGGATCCACCATCTCGATCTGCAGTCGGGCGAAGAACAAACGCTGACGATTAACGGGCCGCGCGCCTATTTGCAGTCGATTCACGGCACCATCGCCGCCACCGGCGAGCGCCACGAGGAACAGCGTCTGACCTGCGGCGACGGCGCCTTCGTGCGTGAGGAGAATCGCCTGACGATCCGCGCCGAGACGCCGCTGCGCGCGCTGCTGATTGACCTGCCGGTGTAAGCCGGCCGAAAAACGAAAAACCCCGCGCAACTGGCGTTGCGCGGGGTTTTCTTTTTTCGAGGGAGTTGACCGGTAAGCCGGGTTCTGTCGTGGACAGTCATTCCTCTAGGCCAGCAATCGCTCACTGGCTCAAGCAGCCTACCCGGGTTCAGTACGGGCCGTACCATGTGAACCCCTATTTGGCCTTGCTCCGGGTGGAGTTTACCGTGCCACGAACTGTTGCCAGCCGCGCGGTGCGCTCTTACCGCACCCTTTCACCCTTACCTGATCCCGCTTGCGCGGGCCATCGGCGGTTTGCTCTCTGTTGCACTAGTCGTAGGCTTGCGCCTCCCAGGCGTTACCTGGCACCCTGCCCTATGGAGCCCGGACTTTCCTCCCCTCCATCTGTCTCCCCGAAGAGGACGGCAATGAAGCGGCGACTGTCTGGTCAACTCCGGCGCGGATAGTAGCGTCGCGACGGCGGCAGGTCAACCGCTTTACGGCTGTTGTTGCTCCAGCGCGTGCTTATACAGCGCATTTTTCTTCACGCCGTGGATTTCCGCCGCCAGCGCCGCCGCCTTTTTCAGCGGCAGCTCTTTTTGCAGCAGCGCCAGCGTGCGCAGCGCCTCGAGCGGCAGCGCATCCTCCTGCGCCTTGTGGCCTTCGACGATCAGCACCATCTCACCGCGGCGGCGCACTTCATCTTCCTGCACCCACGCCAGCAGCTCGCCCACCGGCGCGCCGTGGATGGATTCCCAGGTTTTGGTCAGCTCGCGCGCCAGCACCACATAGCGCTGCGGGCCCCAGACGGTGACCATGTCCTGCAGGCTTTCCAGCAGGCGATGGGTGGATTCGTAGAAAATCAGCGTGCGCGGTTCCTCCGCCAGCGCCATCAGCGTATCCTTGCGTCCCTTGGTTTTCGCCGGCAGGAAGCCTTCGTAGCAGAAACGGTCGGAAGCGACGCCCGCGGCGCACAGCGCGGTGGTGGCGGCGCAGGCGCCCGGCAGCGGCACCACGCGAATGCCGGCCTCACGGCAGCGGCGCACCAGGTGATAACCGGGATCGTTGATCAGCGGCGTGCCGGCGTCGGACACCAGCGCGATGCTCTGGCCTTCCTGCAGTTTCGCCAGCAGCTGATCGGCCTTTTGCTGTTCGTTGTGATCGTGCAGCGCGAACAGACGCGCGTTAATCGCGAAGTGTTGCAGCAGCAATCCGGTATGGCGCGTGTCTTCCGCCGCGATCAGATCAACGCTTTTCAGTACCTCTAACGCACGGTGGGTGATATCGCCCAGATTGCCGATGGGGGTGGGCACCACATACAGCGTTGATGCAGAAATGACTGATTGTTGGTGTTGATTCATTGTTTCATCCGGGTTGCCGATTTAATATTGAGCATCTTGAAAAAAACATCACTGGATACAGTATGCTTTCCTCAACATTCGTTCGTACCAAAGCAGGGCGTTCCAAGCCTGTCCGACTTACCGCAGTCATCGCGGCCGCCCTTTTCCTGGCAGGCTGTCCAAGTCGGGCCCCGCAAACGCCGCCCGCCAATATACAGGACGAAGCGAGCGCCAGCTCCGATTACTACCTGCAGCAGTTGCAGCAAAGCAGCGATGATAACAAGGCTGACTGGCAATTACTTGCTATTCGCGCCTTGCTGCGTGAAGGAAAACTGCCGCAGGCCGGCGACCAGTTGAATCAGTTGCCGAAAAACCTCAGCGGCGCACAGCAGACTGAACGCCAGTTGCTGACTGCCGAACTGCAGATCGCCAACAAGAGCTACGTCAGCGCCCGCAGCACGCTGGGCCACCTGGACAGCGGTGCGCTGTCGCCGAATCAGAAGGTGCGCTACTACCAGGCGCAGATCGCCGCCAACCAGGGCAAAGCGTCGCTGCCGCTGATCCGCGCCTATATCGCTCAGG
Source organism: Serratia sp. JKS296 (assembly GCF_900215445.1). NCBI lineage: Bacteria > Pseudomonadati > Pseudomonadota > Gammaproteobacteria > Enterobacterales > Yersiniaceae > Serratia > Serratia sp. JKS296. Next base: position 576,154 of record NZ_OCMX01000001.1, on the reverse strand, counting down.
AGCCGTTGCTGACCGGCAAGGCGCACCAAGACAACCTGGATCAAACCTGGCAGGCCCTGCTGCAACTGCCGCCGCAGGAGATGAACAGCCTGGTGATCAACGCCGACGAGAACGTGCTGCAAGGCTGGCTGGATCTGCTGCGCGTCTATCAGGACAACAAGCAGGATCCCGATCTGCTGAAGGCCGGCATCAAAGACTGGCAGAACCGTTATCCGAAGAACCCGGCGGCCAAAACGCTGCCGGCTCGCCTGAACCAGGTGCTGAACTTCACCCAGGCCTCCACCTCGAAAATCGCCCTGCTGCTGCCGTTGAACGGCCAGGCGAAAGTGTTCGCCGACGCCATCCAGCAAGGCTTCGAAGCGGCGAAAAACGGCGGCTCCATGTCGGCGCCGCAGCCTCAAGCCGCGCAACCGGCCAGCACGCCGGCTCAAACGGCGCCGGCCGATCAGGCCACTACGGGTGACATCAACGCCAACGGCGCTGTCAGCCCTTCGGCGCAAGAGAGCCAGCCCGCCGTGACCGCCGCGCAACCCGCTGCGCCGTCCAGCGCGCCGATAACGCCGCCGCAGGCCGCCAACGCGCAGGTCAAAGTGTACGATACCACCAGCCAGCCGCTGGCCGCCTTGCTGAGCCAGGCGCAGCAGGATGGCGCCACTCTGGTTGTCGGGCCGCTGCTGAAAGAGAACGTCGATCAGTTGTCCGCCAGCACCACCACGCTGAACGTGCTGGCGCTCAACCAGCCCGAAACGCCGAAGGACAATCTGAACATCTGTTACTTCGCCCTGTCGCCGGAAGATGAAGCGCGCGACGCCGCCCGCCACATCTGGGAACAGCAGAAGCGTCAACCGCTGCTGCTGGTGCCGCGCGGCGCCTTCGGCGATCGCGTCGCCAGGGCCTTTAACCAGGAATGGCAGAAGCAAGGCGGGCAAACCGTGTTGCGCCAGGACATCGGCTCGGCCGGCGAGCTGCGCCAGATGGTGAACAGCGGCGGCATCCGCATGACCGGCACGCCGATGTCGAGCGCCCCGGCGCCGCAGAGCGTCACCATCGCCGGGCTGACCATTCCTGTGCCGCCGAGCGACGTGCCCGCCGCCACCGGCGGCAGCGTCGACGCGGTGTATATCGTCGCCACGCAGTCTCAGCTGACGCTGATCAAACCGATGATCGACATGGCCACCAGCTCGCGCGGCAAGCCGGCGATGTACGCCAGCTCGCGCAGCTACCAGGCCGGCGCCGGTCCGGACTTCCGTCTGGAAATGGAAGGCCTGCAGTTCAGCGACATCCCGCTGCTTGCCGGCTCAAACCCTCAACTGTTGCAGCAGGCCAGCGCGCGTTTCCGCAACGACTACTCGCTGGTGCGCCTGTATGCAATGGGGATGGATGCCTGGACATTGGCCAACCACTTTGCTGAAATGCGCCAGCTGCCGGGCTTCCAGGTTTCCGGCACCACCGGCACGCTGAGCGCGTCGCCGAACTGCGTGATCAACCGTAAGCTGCCTTGGCTGCAATACCGTCAGGGCACGGTCGTTCCAGTCTCTTGAACCCACGCGCCTCAGGGGCGGGCTATGAGTTACTGGCCCGCCGTCACCTGGAACACGCCGGGCTCACCTTCTGCGCCGCCAATGTCGCGGTGCGCGGCGGTGAGCTCGACCTCATCATGCGCGACGGCACCACCTGGGTGTTCGTCGAAGTGCGCTACCGCCGCAACGACGCCTTCGGCGGCGCGGCCGCCAGCGTCACCTTTCGCAAACAACAGCGGTTGCTGCACGCCGCCGCCGTCTGGCTGGCGGGGCGCGGAGCCAGTTTTGACACATCATCTTGCCGTTTTGATGTTTTGGCCATTACCGGTAGCCAGTTAGAATGGATACCCAACGCCTTCAATGCGGATTAATCGGGGTTTTACGGCGCAGACCGGCCCTTTGACTTAGTGGATTAATACAACGTGCTGGATAGAATTAAAGTCTGTTTCACCGAAAGCATCCAAACCCAGATCGCGGCGGCGGAAGCACTGCCGGACGCCATTTCCCGCGCTGCGATGACGCTGGTTCAATCCTTACTCAACGGCAACAAAATCCTGTGCTGCGGCAACGGCACCTCGGCAGCCAACGCGCAGCACTTCGCCGCCAGCATGATCAACCGTTTTGAAACCGAGCGCCCCAGCCTGCCGGCCATCGCTCTCAACGCCGACAACGTGGTGCTGACGGCAATCAGCAACGATCGGCTGCACGACGAAGTGTACGCCAAGCAGGTGCGTGCGCTCGGGCACACCGGCGACGTGCTGCTGGCGATTTCCACCCGCGGCAACAGCCGTGATATTGTGAAAGCGGTCGAGGCGGCCGTTACGCGCGATATGACCATCGTCGCGCTCACCGGCTACGACGGCGGCGAGCTGGCCGGGCTGCTCGGCCAGCAGGATGTCGAAATCCGCATCCCGTCGCACCGCAGCTCGCGCATTCAGGAAATGCATATGCTGACCGTAAACTGCCTGTGCGACCTGATAGACAATACGTTATTCCCCCACCAGGACGATTAAGGAACTGAGATGAAGCTAAAAGCCACATTTGCAGTGCTGTCCAGCGCCCTGCTGTTGCAAGGCTGTATCGCCGGCGTCGTCGTCGGCAGTGCGGCCGTCGCGACCAAAACCGCCACCGACCCGCGCAGCGTAGGGACCCAGGTGGATGACGGCACGCTGGAAGCCAGGGTCGAAAGCGCCCTGAGCAAAGACCAGCAGTTGAAGAAAGATGCCCGGGTGGTCGCCACCGCCTATCAGGGCAAGGTGCTGTTGACCGGCCAGTCGCCTAACGCCGATCTCACCGCGCGCGCCAAGCAGATCGCCATGGGCGTGGAAGGCACCACCGAAGTGTATAACGAAATCCGTCAGGGCACGCCGGTCAGCCTGAGCACCGCGTCCTCCGACACCTGGATCACCACCAAGGTGCGTTCGCAGCTGTTGACCAGCGATACGGTGAAATCGTCCAATGTGAAGGTCACCACCGAAAACGGCGAAGTGTTCTTGCTGGGCCTGGTCACGCAGCAGGAAGGGCAGTCGGCGGCGCAGATCGCCAGCCAGGTCAGCGGCGTGAAGCACGTCACCACCGCCTTTACCTACGTGAAATAATCCGCCTGGCGGGAGCGGCGCCGTGCCGTTCCCGCCCGTTTAATCCAGCTTGTTCTCGCGTAAAAACGCTTCCCCGCCCAGTTGCCGCATCTGCCGCATGATCCACTGTTGACGCTGCACCACATAGCCGGACGGCGCATCGGCCCTGAAGCGATGCGGATTCGGCAATACCGCCGCCAACAGCGCCGCTTCGGCCGCGCTCAGACGTTTGGCCGGCTTATGGAAAAAGCGCTGTGAAGCCTCTTCCACCCCGAACACCCCATCGCCGAACTCGACGATGTTCAGGTACACCGTCAGAATACGCCGCTTGGTCCACACCAATTCGATGCCCGACGTCAGCCCGGCCTCCAATCCTTTGCGCAGCCAGCTGCGGCCATCCCACAAAAACAGGTTCTTGGCGGTTTGCTGCGACAGCGTGGACGCGCCGCGGATGCGCGTCGGGCGCTTCTCGTTGTGGCTGAGCGCCTTTTCAATGGCCGCCACGTCGAAGCCCCAATGGTCTGGAAACTTCTGATCTTCCGCCGCCATCACCGCCAGCGCCATTTGCGGCGAGATGTCGTCCATCGACACCCAGTCCGAATGGGCGACATAGCCGAAGTCGCCGCTCAGCCAGGCGCTGACCTGCCGCTCCACCATCACGGCGGAAAACGGCACCGGCAGGAAGGCAAAGAGCACAATGGCCAACACCCACAGGCCGATAATCGCGATGACGCCGCGCTTCAGCCAATACCACGGGCGCAGCCGCCGCCATCCGACGAGCGATTTTCTCATTCAGCCAGTTCCAGCACCCGCGCCACCAGCTTATCGATGCCCAGGGCCGCCTGCGCGATAGACGGCGCCAGCATATAGGCCGGCGTGGTCACGATCTTATGTTCGCGATCCACCACGATGTCGTCCACCGGGCAAATCACCGGTTCGCCGCCCATGGCGTCAATCACTTCCCCCAGATCCGGATCGTTGCCAATGGTGAGCCGCGCTTGTTGATCCAGCAGTTTCGGCAACAGCGCCGGCGCGATGCACATCAGGCCAATTGGTTTATTGGCCTTATGCATCTCGCGCGTCAGGCGCGCCAAATCTTCATCGACCCAACATTCTGCGCCGGCTTCGGCGAAATTGCTGAGGTTCTTGGCGGCGCCAAAGCCGCCGGGCACGATCAGCGCATCCAGCTGCGCGGCCTCCGCCAGCGCCAGCGGCTGCACCGCACCGCGGGCAATGCGCGCCGATTCAATCAGAACATTGCGCGACTCCGCCGCCTCCTCACCAGATAAGTGATTAATAACATGGCGTTGTGGTTTGTCAGGCGCAAAGCACACCGCCTGGGCGCCGGCACGATCCAACGCCAGCAGCGTCAGCACCGCTTCATGGATCTCCGTACCGTCATAAACGCCGCTGCCGCTGAGGACTACACCCACCTTTTTCATCACTCTTACTCCTGTCGCTGCTGTCAACTGGTTCGTGCTCGGAGTTGACAAACACTAATCTACATCACACATTTTAATGAATCTTCTAACAAGAGCGCTTACATTTGCTATGTTGTTGGCTGTATGATGTTTAGGAATTCGCAACAACCTGCTCGACCAGAACACTGAAACCAATACGCAGGTTCACAATTTCCCTGGTGTTGGCGCAATATTCGCGCACCCCGGCTTAGGTCGGGGTCATTTTTTTTCAGCGTTCTCAACCCAAGCCCGCAGTACCTGCACGTCGTTGCGCCACTCTTGTTTCAGCTCATCCACCCAATCCTGCACGTTATCCCACCAGGCCGGCAGCGTCGGCGTTTGAATCTGCTGCGCCAGCTGCTGCAGATGGCGCAGACCGACCGAACCGGCGGCGCCCTTGATCTTATGCCCTTCCTCAGTGATGCCTTTCTGATCGCGCGCCGTCATGTTGGAGTCCAGCACCGCCAGATAGCCCGGCATCATCTGTTCGAACATCTCCAGACTTTGGTGGATCAACTGCGGGCCAACCAGATCCATGTACTGTTCCAGCATCGCGGTATCGAGTAACGACTCATTAATCTGCATCGCCTTGTGCTCCGTTTTCTTTGAAGTGTGAGAAGGTTGATGATCCCAATAGTGTTTGATGACCTTGGTCAGCGCCGGCACCGACAGCGGCTTGCTCAGCACATCGTCCATGCCCGCTTCGAGATACTCTTTTTTGTCTTTCAGCACGTTGGCGGTCAGGGCCACCAATGGCGGCAGCGCCTGCCCGGCATAGCGCTCGCGCAGCGCCCGGGCGATGTCCAGCCCGGTCATGTCCGGCAGTTGAATGTCCAGCAGCACCAGATCGAACTCGTCCGGATCGAACATCGCCAGCGCATCGTGGCCGTTCATCGCCACGTCGACGCTGTTACCCAGCTTCTCCAGCACCGAGCGCGCCACGATCACGTTCAGTTCGATATCCTCCACCAGCAGGATGTGCAGCGCCGGCAACGGCAGCGCCTCTTCTTCCGGCGCCGCGCTGACGGCTTCCTGCACCGCCGGCGCCTTGATGGTTAAGGTAAAGCAAGAACCGTGCCCTTGTTCGCTGCGCACGGTAATGTCGCCGCCCATGCTCTGCGCCAGCCGCTTGGAGACCGCCAGCCCGATGCCGGTGCCGGTGGCCGGGCGGCCGCCGCGCTGATCTTTCACCTGGTAATACATGGCGAAGATCTTGTCCTGCTCGTCCTGCGGGATGCCCATGCCCGAGTCTTCCACCTCGAACACCAGTTTCTCCTGCGCCTCGCGCCGCACGCGCACCACAATTTGCCCCTGCTGGGTAAATTTCACCGCGTTGCCGATCAGATTCCACAAGATCTGCCGCAGGCGGGTGCCGTCGGTCACGATCTGCTGCGGCAGCGGCGTCTGCGGCTCCATGACGAACTGCAGCCCTTTCGGCTGCGCCAGCAGGCCCGAGAGGTTCTCCAAATCCGCCAGAAAACCGGTGAAGTCCACCGGCTGGTTGTCGAGCTGCACCTTGCGCCGCTCAAGCTTGTCCATTTCGATAATGTCGTTGAAGATATTGCCGAGGGTGATGGCGCTGACGTGGATGGTCTTCAGGTATTTCAGCTGCTCGTCGTTCAGCTCGGTATCGAGCAGAATGCGGCTCAGGCCGACGATGCCGTTAAGCGGCGTACGCAGCTCGTGGCTGATGGTGGAGATAAAGGTGGTCTTCTCCCTGCTGGCGTTCTCCAGCGCGTCCTGGTAGCGCTTACGCTCGGTAATATCGCGGCCGAAGCCCATCAGCCCGTGGCGTTTGCCTACCCGGTCGTAAAACGGCACCTTGCGCAGCTCGAAACAGGCCTTGCGGCCGTCGGGATACACCAGCCACTGTTCGTAGGTCAGCGAGACGTTGTGGCGGAACACCTTCTCGTCGGTCTCAATGACCTTTTCGGCGATCTCCTGGCCGTAGACGTCGAACGGCGTCAGGCCAATCAGCTGCTTCTCGCTTTTGCCGGTCAGCAGCTCCATCGCGCGGTTGCAGCCGGAAAACTCTTTGTCTTCGTTGCGGTAGTAGACCAGATCCGGCGAGGCATCGAGGAAGGAACGCAACAGCGCCGATTGCTGGCCCAGCTCAATCTGCGCCAGCTCGCGCTGTTCCATCTCTTCGGTCAGCTTTTCCATCACCTGCAGGCGCTCTTCTTCCGCCTTGATACGGTCGGCGATCTCCTGATTCAGCTGGCTGATATTGTCTTTGAGCTGCTGATTGAGCTCCAGATCGCGGTGGCGCATCTCTTCGAGCTTGTCCACCAGCCGCGCCAGCCGTTGGCGCGACTCTTCCAACTGTTCCACCACCACCGAGAGAAAATAGACCGCCCACGGGGTGATCAACAGGCCGAAGAAGATCGAACGCACCACGTCGATGCTTTCCACTTCGCCGCGCAGCAGCATGGTCACCGCCATCTGCACCACCATCGCCAGCACCACCAGCGCCGAGGCCAGCAGCAGCGAGAAGCGCACCAACCCCAGTTTCACCATTAAATCAACGTAGTACTGGGCCAACACCCGGATTTGCTTCATAGCGGCTCCCTTCAGACACAATCTTTTGAATCATACCGTAAAACAGCGGTGAGATAAGGCGGCAAACGCCGAAGTGTGGCAAAGATTGCACTTCAGAGCGGCATGCCGGGCCGGTAGCGCCGTTTTTCATCCAGCGCGCTGCCCTGCCCGCCGTGCCGTTGCAGATAAGCGCCGACCGCCTGCATGCCGCTCCAGCGGTTTTCGCACCACAGCGGCGCCAGCAGCGTCGGCCGCCGGGCGCTGGCGGAAAGACGGTGGTACACCACCTCGCCCGGCGTATGGCGGATCATCTCCCCGGCGCTGGCGGCGTAATCCTCCAGCGCCAGTTCGGGCAACCGCCCGGCCTGCCACGCCCGCGCCAGGATACTGCCGGTGACGACGTGCAGCGGATGCAGCTTGATGCCGTCGACGCCGGTCTCCGTCACCCGCTGCAGCGTGAGCAGATGATCGCGCTGGGTTTCTCCCGGCAGCCCGACGATCAGATGGCAGCACACCTTCAGCCCGCGCTGCCGGGCCAGCCGCGCAGTCTGCTGATAACAGCGAAAATCATGGCCGCGGTTGATGCGCTTCAGTGTTTTATCATGCGCCGTCTGTAGCCCCAGCTCCAGCCACACCTCATAGCCTTGCTCGCGGTATCCCGTCAACAGATCCAGCGCGGCGGCCGGCACGCAGTCCGGCCGGGTGCCGACGCACAGTCCGACCATGGCGCTCTGCGCCAACGCCTGCCGATACATCGCCTCCAGCCGTTCAACCTCCGCATAGGTGCTGGTATAGGCCTGGAAATAGGCCAGATAGCGCCGCGCCCGATCGACCCGCACAGCCTGCTGCGCCAGCTGTTCGGCGATGCTCTGGCGCTGCATCGCCTCATCGGCAAACGAGGCGACGTTGCAGAACGTACAGCCGCCGCGCCCCAACGTGCCGTCGCGGTTAGGGCAGCCGAATCCGCCGTGCAGCGTGAGTTTATGGATCTTTTCGCCATAGCGGCGCTGGAGATCCGCGCCAAACATATTGACTAATTGCGGCAACTGCATAATCTTGGTGGTTCTCTGTGTTCAAAGCCGCGATGCTAATAAGAAACGGTTTTTCCCGCGATGACAGAGATCAACGCTTTCCCCGCAAGGCGCCACCAGGCATAACTATTCATCATAAATGCAAATTAATTCACTATAATTCTGATGAATTATTCTAATCGTCACGCAACCGTTAACGGCAATATGACAACACGGTGAAAAATAGTCATAAACATCATCCAAGCAATATCTTATAGAATAAAATTCTGGCATTAACCCCCGCACTAGCATGGTGCAGAGATTAAGGGGTTGCACTATAGTGAGACAGCTCACACTTCTGCGGGGATCGGCGTTGCCCCACGATAGTGCAAAAATGCATTAAAACACTTATTTTTCAAACAAATAAACATCACTAATTCGATAAGAATCTATCTTAAGCCCACATTTGACCTGCGAATTCTTTCTCGCTAAGTTGGAAGTCCGCTGGAAGCTTTCTGGACGGGCAAACGTCTCGTCATATTTATGCAGTAATTGAAGACTCCCTCTTAAAACAAGTCCTATACCACTTGTGAGACCGTCACGAGAGGCCATTGATGGAGGGCGGAAAAGCAGATTGGCGGGGTTAACTTGCTGATTGGACTTCTGCCTGAAATTGGGAAGCCCCCTCGCAGTAGGTTGTGAGAGTCACGCAGAGCCTGGGGAGGTTCACGATATGTTGTACGATAAATCCCAAGAGAGGGACAACTGTGGTTTCGGCCTGATCGCCCACATAGAAGGCGAACCTAGCCACAAGGTGGTGCGCACCGCCATTCACGCGCTGGCCCGCATGCAGCACCGCGGCGCGATCCTCGCCGACGGCAAGACCGGCGACGGCTGCGGCCTGTTGCTGCAAAAACCCGATCGCTTCTTCCGCATGGTGGCGGAAGAGCGCGGCTGGCGTTTGGCCAAGAACTACGCCGTCGGCATGATGTTCCTCAGCCAGAATGAAGAGGAAGCGCGCCTCAGCCGCCGCATCGTGGAAGAAGAGCTGCAAAACGAAACGCTGTCGATCGTCGGCTGGCGTGAAGTGCCGACCAACCCGGACGTGCTGGGTGAAATCGCCCTCTCTTCCCTGCCGCGCATCGAGCAAATCTTCGTTAACGCCCCGGCCGGCTGGCGCCCGCGCGATATGGAGCGCCGCCTGTTCGTGGCGCGCCGCCGCATCGAGAAACGGGTGCAGGATGACAGCTTCTACGTCTGCAGCTTCTCCAACCTGGTGACGATCTATAAAGGCCTGTGCATGCCTGCGGATCTGCCGCGCTTCTATCTCGATCTGGCGGACCTGCGCCTGGAGTCGGCCATTTGCCTGTTCCACCAGCGCTTCTCCACCAACACCGTGCCGCGCTGGCCGCTGGCTCAGCCGTTCCGCTACCTGGCGCACAACGGCGAAATCAACACCATCACCGGCAACCGCCAGTGGGCGCGCGCCCGTACCTATAAATTCCAAACGCCGCTGATCCCGGATCTGCAGGCCGCCGCGCCGTTCGTCAACGAAACCGGCTCCGACTCCAGCTCGCTGGACAACATGCTGGAGCTGCTGCTGGCGGGCGGGATGGATCTCATCCGCGCCATGCGCCTGCTGGTGCCGCCGGCCTGGCAGAACAACCCTGACATGGACGGCGATCTGCGTGCCTTCTTCGACTTCAACTCGATGCACATGGAGCCGTGGGACGGCCCGGCCGGCATCGTGATGTCCGACGGCCGCTACGCCGCCTGTAACCTCGATCGCAACGGCCTGCGCCCGGCGCGCTACGTGATCACCAAAGACAAGCTGATCACCTGCGCCTCCGAAGTCGGCATCTGGGATTACCAGCCGGATGAAGTGGTGGAAAAAGGCCGCGTCGGCCCCGGCGAGCTGATGGTGATCGACACCCGCAGCGGCCGCATTCTGCACTCGGCGGAAACCGACAACGATCTGAAAAGCCGCCACCCGTATAAAGAGTGGATGGAGAAAAACGTCAAACGCCTGGTGCCGTTCGAAGATCTGCCGGACGATCAGGTCGGCAGCCGCGAGCTCGACGACGCGCAGCTCGAAACCTACCAGAAACAGTTCGGCTACAGCAGCGAAGAGCTGGATCAGGTGATCCGCGTGCTGGGCGAGATTGGCCAGGAAGCCACCGGCTCGATGGGCGACGATACCCCGTTCGCCGTGCTCTCCAGCCGGCCGCGCATCGTTTACGACTACTTCCGCCAGCAGTTCGCGCAGGTCACCAACCCGCCGATCGATCCGCTGCGCGAAGCGCACGTCATGTCGCTGGCCACCAGTATCGGCCGTGAAATGAACGTGTTCTGCGAAGCCGAAGGCCAGGCGCACCGCCTGAGCTTCAAATCGCCGATCCTGCTGTACTCCGATTTCAAACAGCTCACCACGCTGGAAGGCGAATACTATCGCGCCGAGACGCTCGATCTGACCTTCGATCCGCAGCAGCAGGATCTGGAGCAAACCATTCGCGCCCTGTGCGACGAAGCGGAACGCAAGGTGCGCGAAGGCGCGGTGCTGTTGGTGCTGTCCGACCGCGCCATCGCGCCCGGCCGCCTGCCGGTACCGGCCCCGATGGCCGTTGGCGCCGTGCAAACCCGGCTGGTGGAGAAAAGCCTGCGCTGCGACGCCAACCTGATCGTTGAAACCGCCAGCGCCCGCGATCCGCACCACTTCGCCGTGCTGCTCGGCTTCGGCGCGACCGCCATCTACCCGTATCTGGCCTATGAAACCCTGGCCAAACTGGTGGACAGCCAGGCGATCGACAAGAAATACCGCGACGTGATGCTGAACTACCGCAACGGCATCAACAAAGGCCTGTACAAGATCATGTCCAAGATGGGCATCTCGACCATCGCCTCTTACCGCTGTTCCAAGCTGTTCGAAGCGGTCGGCCTGCACCGCGATCTGGCTGATCTGTGCTTCCAGGGCGTGGTCAGCCGCATCGGCGGCGCCAGCTTCAGCGACTTCCAGCAGGATCTGCAGAACCTTTCCAAGCGCGCCTGGCTGAAACGCAAGCCGCTGGAGCAAGGCGGCCTGCTGAAGTTCGTGCACGGCGGCGAATACCACGCCTACAACCCGGACGTGGTGAACTCGCTGCAAAAAGCGGTGCACAGCGGCGAGTACAGCGACTACCAGGCCTACGCCAAGCTGGTGAACGAGCGGCCGGTCGCCATGCTGCGCGATCTGCTGGCCATCACGCCGAAAGGCGAACCGATCCCGGTCGATCAGGTCGAGCCGGCGGAATCGCTGTTCAAACGCTTCGACACGGCGGCGATGTCGATCGGCGCGCTGAGCCCGGAAGCGCACGAGTCACTGGCGATCGCCATGAACGGCCTCGGCGGCTTCTCCAACTCCGGCGAAGGCGGCGAAGATCCGGCGCGCTACCGCACCAACAAGGTGTCGCGCATCAAACAGGTGGCCTCCGGCCGCTTCGGCGTGACGCCGGCCTACCTGGTGAACGCCGACGTGATCCAGATTAAGGTGGCGCAAGGCGCCAAGCCGGGCGAAGGCGGCCAGCTGCCGGGCGACAAAGTCACCCCGTACATCGCCAGACTGCGTTACTCGGTGCCGGGCGTGACGTTGATCTCCCCGCCGCCGCACCACGACATCTACTCGATCGAAGATCTGGCGCAGCTGATCTTCGATCTGAAGCAGGTCAACCCGAAGGCGGTGATCTCGGTGAAACTGGTGTCCGAGCCGGGCGTCGGCACCATCGCCACCGGCGTGGCGAAAGCCTATGCCGATCTGATCACCATCGCCGGTTACGACGGCGGCACCGGCGCCAGCCCGCTGTCCTCGGTGAAATATGCCGGCTGCCCATGGGAACTGGGCCTGGTGGAAACCCAGCAGGCGCTGGTGGCCAACGGCCTGCGCCACAAGATCCGCCTGCAGGTGGACGGCGGTCTGAAAACCGGCGTGGACATCGTCAAAGCGGCGATCCTGGGCGCGGAAAGCTTCGGCTTCGGCACCGGGCCGATGGTGGCGCTGGGCTGCAAATACCTGCGCATCTGCCACCTCAACAACTGCGCGACCGGCGTCGCGACTCAGGACGACAAGCTGCGCCGCGATCACTACCACGGCCTGCCGGAACGCGTGACGAATTACTTCCAGTTTATCGCGCGTGAAACCCGCGAGATCATGGCGCAACTGGGCGTGAGCCAACTGGTGGATCTGATCGGCCGCACCGAGTTCCTGACCGAGCTGGACGGCATTTCCGCCAAGCAGAACAAGCTGGATCTGTCGCCGTTGCTGACAACCGCCACGCCGCATCCGGGCAAAGCGGTGTACTGTACCGAAAGCAGCAACCCGGCGTTCGACAAGGGTCTGCTGAACAAAGAGTTGCTGGCGCAGGCGGAACCGTACATCGAAGCGAAGCAGGGTAAAACCTTCTACTTCGACATTCGCAACACCGACCGCTCCGTGGGCGCCATGCTGTCCGGCGCGATCGCCAACGTACACGGCGATCAGGGGATGGCAGCCGATCCGATCAAGGCGCACTTCTCCGGCACCGCCGGGCAGAGCTTCGGCGTCTGGAACGCCGGCGGCGTCGAGTTGACCCTGACCGGCGACGCCAACGACTATGTCGGCAAAGGCATGGCCGGCGGCAGCATCGCGGTGCGTCCGCCGATCGGCTCCGCCTTCCGCAGCCATGAAGCCAGCATCGTCGGCAACACCTGCCTGTACGGCGCCACCGGCGGCAAGCTGTTCGCCGCCGGCCGCGCGGGCGAACGCTTCGCGGTGCGCAACTCCGGCGCCATCACCGTGGTGGAAGGCATCGGCGACAACGGCTGCGAATACATGACCGGCGGCATCGTCTGCGTGCTGGGTAAAACCGGCATCAACTTCGGTGCCGGCATGACCGGCGGCTTCGCCTACGTGCTGGACGAAGACGGCGAGTTCCGCAAGCGCGTAAACCCGGAGCTGGTGGAAGTGCTGGAGGTCGATCAGCTGGCGATCCATGAGGAGCACCTGCGCGGCCTGATCACCGAACACGTGCAGGCGACCGGCTCTTCCCGCGCGGAAGAGATCCTGGCCAACTGGCCGGAGTGGGCGCCGAAGTTCGCCTTGGTCAAACCGAAGTCCAGCGATGTCAAAGCGCTGTTGGGTCACCGTAGCCGTTCCGCAGCCGAGCTGCGGGTGCAGGCGCAGTAAGAGGTAGGTCATTAATGAGCCAGAACGTTTACCAATTTATCGACCTGCAGCGTGTTGATCCGCCAAAGAAACCGCTGAAGATCCGCAAAATCGAGTTCGTCGAGATCTACGAACCGTTTTCGGAAACCCAGGCCAAGGCCCAGGCGGACCGCTGTCTGTCCTGCGGCAACCCGTATTGCGAGTGGAAGTGCCCGGTGCACAACTACATCCCGAACTGGCTGAAACTGGCCAACGAAGGCCGCATCATGGAAGCGGCGGACCTGGCGCATCAGACCAACAGCCTGCCGGAAGTGTGCGGCCGCGTATGCCCGCAGGATCGCCTGTGCGAAGGCTCCTGCACCCTGAACGACGAGTTCGGCGCGGTCACCATCGGCAATATCGAGCGCTACATCAGCGATAAGGCCATCGAAATGGGCTGGAAGCCGGACATGTCGCACGTGCAGCCGACCGGCAAGCGCGTGGCGATCGTCGGTGCCGGCCCTGCCGGGCTGGCCTGCGCCGACGTGCTGACCCGCAACGGCGTCAAAGCGGTGGTGTATGACCGTCATCCAGAGATCGGCGGCCTGCTGACCTTCGGCATCCCGGCTTTCAAGCTGGAAAAGGAAGTGATGGTCAAGCGCCGCGGCATCTTCAGCGAGATGGGCATCGAGTTCCAGTTGAACACCGAAGTGGGCAAAGATGTCAGCATGGAGACCTTGCTGAGCGAGTACGATGCGGTGTTCCTCGGCGTCGGCACCTATCAGTCGATGCGCGGCGGCCTGGAGAATGAGGAAGCGCAGGGCGTGTACGACGCACTGCCGTTCCTGATCGCCAACACCAAGCAGCTGATGGGGTATGAAACCGATCAGCACGAGCCTTACGTCAGCATGGAAGGCAAACGGGTGGTGGTGCTGGGCGGCGGCGATACCGCCATGGACTGCGTGCGCACCTCGGTGCGTCAGGGCGCAACGCAGGTCATCTGCGCCTACCGCCGCGACGAAGCCAACATGCCGGGCTCCAAACGCGAAGTGAAGAACGCCCGGGAAGAAGGGGTGGACTTCCAGTTCAACCTGCAGCCGCTGAGCATCGAGCTGAACAGCGCCGGCCGCGTGGCTGGAGTGAAAATGGTGCGCACTCAGCTGGGCGCGCCGGATGCCAATGGCCGTCAGACGGCGGAGCAGGTGCCAGGTTCCGAACACGTGATCGACGCGGACGCGGTGGTGATGGCGTTCGGCTTCCGCCCGCACCGCATGGACTGGCTGGCGGCACACGACGTGCAGCTCGATAAACAGGGCCGCATCCTGGCGCCGGAAGGCAGCGACAACGCGTTCCAGACCAGCAACCCGAAAATCTTCGCCGGTGGTGACGCAGTGCGCGGATCTGACCTGGTAGTGACGGCGATCGCCGAAGGCCGTAAAGCGGCAGACGGCATCATGAACTACCTGGAAGTGTAAACCTTCCGTACCATCAGAGGCTCGGCATATTGCCGGGCCTCTGTTTTTAGCCTGCCACGCTTTGTAACAACCTCCCCTCTCCCCACCGCCTCAACGCGCTATAGTATTGAGTTAGCACCATTGCGGGGCGCGGCTGCGCCTGACACCGAGATAAGGATAGCGAACATGAAATGCTCCATTTCCCTGTTGGCCGGCACGCTGCTGGCCGTCAGTTTCAGCGCTTCAGCCATGGCGCTGGATTCGCAGGAGGTTGGTTACAATATCGAAGCGCGCGGCGCACGGCCGGTCGTGGCGCAGTTGGGCAAGGCCGGGCAGTTCGGCGCCGTGGAAAACAGCATCCGGCTGGGGGACGACAGCTGGATTGCCCTGGCGCCCAAGTTGGCCGGCGGCGGCAATGCCGGCTTTACCGCCGGCATCAAATCGGCCCTCTCCGCGGCCCTGATCTACAATCCGGCGGCGGTGTTGCAGGCGCTCAACAAAGGCAACGATCTGCCGCTCAATGACATTTGCACCGCGCCGCCGGAGGTGCAAGGCGACACCGCCATCACCAGTTTCCGTGAGCGCGCAACCCACGCCCTATCTACCGTGCGCGTAGGCGATCTCAGCGCGCCGCGCGACGCCTGCATTGCCGCCTTGAAAGGCTGAGCGCGTCTGCCGGGCAAAAAAAAAGCACCCCCATGGGGTGCTTTTTCTTTTGTTCTCACGGGGTTATTTCACCACGCGCAGCGCCGGGCGGCCACCGCGCGGCGGCTGCGGCGGTTCGTCATCCGGGCCGTTGTCTTCCGCGGTATCCGGGCGATCGCCGTCGATCACCGACATCAGGGTTTCCGAAGGGATCGTCTCATTGTCCAGACCTTCGAACACGCCTTCGCTTTCGTCGTAGGCGGCTTCCGGTTCGAACATCGTGCCGGCGCCGTTTTCACGCGCATAAATCGCCAGCACGGCGGCCATCGGCACCGAAACCTGACGCGGCACGCCGCCGAAGCGCGCGTTGAACTGCACGTCTTCGTTACCCAACGCCAGGTTGCCTACCGCGCGCGGCGCGATATTCAGCACGATCTGACCATCGCGCGCGAACTCCATCGGCACCTGCACGTCCGGGCGAGTCACGTCGACCACCAGGTGCGGCGTCAGTTGGTTATCCAGCAGCCAGTCGTAGAACGCCCGCAGCAGATACGGGCGACGCGGCGTCATCTGAGACATGTCCATCGCGCTTAGCCCCGGGTCTGCAGGCGCATTTCACGCTCGGCTTCGGTCAGGGAAGCCAGGAAGGCGTCGCGTTCGAAGACGCGGGTCATGTAGCCTTTCAGCTCTTTGGAACCGGCGCCGCTCAATTCGATGCCCAGCTGCGGCAGACGCCACAACAGCGGCGCCAGGTAGCAATCCACCAGGCTGAACTCTTCGCTCATGAAATACGGCGCCTGACCGAAGATAGGCGCGATCGCCAGCAGCTCTTCGCGCAGTTGGCGACGGGCGGATTCCGCTTCCTGGCCGCTGCTCTTCTCGATCTTGTCCATCAGCGAGTACCAGTTCTTCTCGATGCGCAGCATCATCAGACGGCTCTCACCACGGGCAACCGGGTAAACCGGCATCAGCGGCGGGTGCGGGAAGCGCTCATCCAGATATTCCATGATGATGCGGGATTCATACAGGGTCAGTTCGCGATCGACCAGCGTAGGCACCGTCTGGTAAGGGTTGAGGTCAATCAGATCTTGCGGCAGGTTATCCATTTCGACCTGCTCGATCTCGACGCTGACACCTTTCTCCGCCAGTACGATACGTACTTGATGGCTAAAAATGTCGGTCGGGCCAGAGAACAGCGTCATTACCGAACGTTTGTTGGCAGCGACAGCCATGAAAACCTCCAAGTTATCTAGAAAATACTGCGAATAGCCAACTGACAGGCTGCTATCCTGAATAATCTTGCCGCAGGCCGGCAGCACGCAGCGCGACCCGAGCCCATAAAAAACCGGCCCAGGAGGTCAACTGCACGGCGAACAGGCGCAAAAGTGGGTGATAGTTTACCAGATTCTGCTTGTTTTGTGGGGACGGTGCGGCGAATTCATGTTGAATTGTCTGATATGCCACAGATTTTAGTCGGGGACGGCGGATTTCAGGCGTAAAAAAACCCGGTGAAGCACCGGGTTTTTTGCGTAAATCGCACTGCCGAAGCAGCGAAAATTAACGCTTGGAGAACTGCGGACGACGACGTGCTTTACGCAGACCGACTTTCTTACGTTCAACCTGACGAGCGTCACGGGTGACGAAGCCAGCTTTACGCAGTTCAGAACGCAGAGTCTCATCGTATTCCATCAGTGCACGGGTGATACCGTGACGGATAGCGCCAGCTTGACCGGAGATACCACCACCTTTAACGGTGATGTACAGGTCCAGTTTGCCAACCATGTCGACCAGTTCCAGCGGCTGACGAACTACCATGCGGGCAGTTTCGCGACCGAAGTACTGTTCCAGGCTGCGCTGGTTGATAACGATGTTACCGTTGCCCGGCTTGATGAAGACGCGAGCGGCGGAGCTTTTGCGGCGACCAGTGCCGTAGTATTGATTTTCAGCCATTGCCATTAATCCCGATTAAATGTCCAGAACTTGCGGTTGCTGTGCCGCGTGATTGTGCTCGGTGCCCGCGTAAACTTTCAGTTTACGGAACATAGCACGACCCAGCGGGCCCTTTGGCAGCATGCCTTTAACCGCGATTTCAATCACGCGCTCAGGACGGCGGGCAATCATCTCTTCAAAGGTCGCTTGCTTGATACCACCGATGTGGCCGGTGTGGTGGTAGTACACTTTGTCTGTACGCTTGTTGCCGGTTACAGCAACTTTGTCAGCGTTCAGAACGATGATGTAATCACCGGTATCCACGTGCGGGGTGTATTCCGCTTTATGCTTGCCGCGCAGGCGACGAGCCAGTTCAGTAGCGAGACGGCCTAAAGTTTTACCATCTGCATCAACAACGTACCAGTCGCGTTTTACGGTTTCTGGTTTAGCTGTAAAAGTTTTCATTAGAAAGCTTACCCAATAATTAGTTACACGTTGGTGAACACCCAAACGCTCGAAAACAGTTGAGGCTCACACGACCATACAAGTCCAGCAAACCTACCCCTTCGAATAGCCATTGCCGGCACTATAAAGTTTTTGGGAAAAAAAACTTTGTTGTAACGTGGGGTCGCAAGATTATAGAGAAGTCGCTCACAAAGATCGAACGGTTTTTGAATGGAAAATAAATTTATCGCCGGCGGCGGACAACCGGCGATAGGCCCGGCGGGCTCAGGGCAGATGCGGCAGCTTGAGGTACTCTTCGCTCTGCATTTCCTGCAGGCGCGACAGGCAGCGCTGGAATTCAAATTTCAGCTGCACCCCCTGATAGATCTCGAACATCGACGCTTCGGCGCCGATCACCAGCTTGATGTGCCGCTCGTAGAATTCATCCACCAGCGCCAGGAAACGGCGCGCGGTATTCTCTTTCAGCGGCCCCATCACCTGCACATTATACAGGATCACGCTGTGGTACAGCCGCGACAGCGCGATGTAGTCCAGCTGGCTGCGCGCCTCTTCGCACAGCGTGTGGAAATCCACCGCCAGCACGCCGTCCACCGAACGGATCGCCTGCAGCGGCCGATGGTTGATCTGCAGCACCGGCGCGTCCTCCCCCGCCTTGCCCGCCAGCTTGACGAACATCCGATCCAGCGCCTCGCGCGTCTGGTCGCTCAGCGGCGTCAGGTAGAGGTGCGCCTGGGTCAGGGTGCGCAGACGATAGTCGATGCCGGCGTCGACGTTCATCACGTCACAGTACTCGTTGATCAGATCGATAGCCGGCAGGAAACGCGCCCGCTGCAGGCCGTTGCGGTACAGATCGTCCGGCGGGATGTTCGACGTGGCCACCAGCGTGATGCCGCGCGCGAACAGCGCCTGCAGCAGCGTGGCCAACAGCATGGCGTCGGTGATGTCGGAGACGAAGAATTCGTCGAAGCACAACACGTCGGTCTCGGCCTTGAAGCCGTCGGCGACGATTTCCAGCGGGTTTTCCCGCCCCTGCAACTCGGTCAGCTCTTCATGCACCCGCAGCATGAAGCGGTGGAAGTGCAGGCGCATTTTGCGATCGCCCGGCAGACTGTGGAAGAACATATCCATCAACCAGGTTTTGCCGCGCCCGACGCCGCCCCACATGTACAGCCCCTGCACCGGGCGCTGAGGCGCCGTTTCGCCGCCCTTGCCCAGCAAGCGGCTGAGCTTGCCGCGCAGACCGCCGGCCGGCGCGCTCGCCGCCGGCTTTTGCAGCAGAGCCTGATAAATGCGATCCAGTTGAGTGACGGCCCGGCGTTGAACCTCATCGGCCTGATATTCCCCCGCCTCCAGCGCCTGCTGGTAGCGAGATAACGGTGATAGTGCCTGCATCTGTTCGATGTTCCCTAAGAACGCTTAGAAATTATTTAGCCAACGTTGGCGGCAAGTTGATGCCGATTCGCACCGTTATCGCCACAAATGCCCGCTGCGGGCGCCGCTGAAAACCCTGTGAAAACCAGGTGGAAGCGCATCAGGATTCCACTCGGACAAGGTTAACGGTTATAGTGGATATTATTAAGTGAAAAATCCCTGCGGAACAACGAAGTCAAAATAGGAGTCATCATGACCTGGGAGTATGCGCTGATTGGTTTGGTCGTCGGTATCGTGATTGGTGCGGTGGCGATGCGTTTTGGCAACCGTAAATTACGTCAACAACAAGTCCTGCAGAACGAGCTGGACAAGAGCAAAACCGAGCTGGAAGAGTACCGTCAGGAGCTGGTCGGCCACTTTGCCCGCAGCGCCGAGCTGCTGGACAACATGGCGCGCGATTATCGCCAGCTGTATCAGCACATGGCGAAAAGCTCCAACAACCTGCTGCCGGATCTGCCGATGCAGGAGAACCCGTTCCGCTATCGCCTGACCGAAGCGGAAGCGGACAACGATCAGGCGCCGGTGGAAATGCCGCGCGACTATTCTGAAGGGGCCTCCGGCCTGCTGCGCGGTCAAAGCGCACGCCGCGACTGATATTCTTTCTTCGCCCGCGGGGCCACCCGCGGGGTTAATCCCGTTTGCGCCATATTGACCTTCCTTCGCATTACCTTTACTGAACTTTGCACGCAAATTCACGGTCTTACCCTTCACTATGACAAGGCGATTGCCTTATCATCAAATTTTCATCGGCAGGTATTGAGAGAGTTATCATCAATGAAGAAAAAGTCGTTAATTCTTAGTGCATTGGCAATGAGCCTCGGCCTGGCGCTCAGCGCCGCACCGGCGGCCAACGCGGCCCTGCCCGTTGCCGTGCAGGGGCAGCCGCTGCCGAGCCTGGCGCCGATGCTGGAAAAAGTCTTGCCCGCCGTAGTGAGCGTGCATGTCGCAGGCACCCAGGTGCAGCGTCAACAGCTGCCGGAAGAGTTCAGACGCTTCTTCGGCCCCAATTTCCCCGGCCAACAGCAGAGCTCCCGCCCGTTTGAAGGGTTGGGATCCGGCGTGATCATCGACGCCGCCAAGGGCTACGTGCTGACCAACAACCACGTCATCAACAACGCCGACAAAATCCGCGTGCAGTTGAACGACGGCCGCGAGCTGGACGCCAAGCTGGTCGGGCGCGATGAACAATCCGACATCGCCCTGCTGCAGCTCAGCGATACCAAAAACCTGACCGCCATCAAGATGGCCGATTCCGACAAGCTGCGCGTCGGCGACTTCGCCGTGGCGGTCGGCAACCCGTTCGGCCTGGGCCAAACCGCCACCTCCGGCATCATCTCGGCGCTGGGCCGCACCGGCCTGAATCTGGAAGGGCTGGAAAACTTCATTCAGACCGACGCCTCCATCAACCGCGGCAACTCCGGCGGCGCGCTGGTTAACCTGAACGGCGAACTGATCGGCATCAATACCGCCATTCTGGCGCCGAGCGGCGGCAACGTCGGCATCGGCTTCGCCATTCCGAGCAATATGGCGCAGAACCTGAGCCAGCAGTTGATCGAATTCGGCGAAGTGAAACGCGGCCTGCTTGGCATCAAGGGCAGTGAAATGACCCCGGACATGGCCAAAGCCTTCAACACCGACGCGCAGCGCGGCGCCTTCGTCAGCGAAGTGTTGCCGAAATCTGCCGCCGCCAAGGCCGGCATCAAAGCCGGGGATATTCTGGTTTCCGTCGACGGCAAACCGGTGAACAGTTTTGCCGAACTGCGCGCCAAGGTCGGCACCACCGCACCGGGCAAAACCCTCAAGGTAGGCCTGCTGCGCGACGGTAAACCGCAGGAAGTCTCGGTCACGCTGGACAACAGCGAGAGCGCCGCGACCAACGCCGAAACGCTGTCGCCGGCGCTGCAGGGGGTATCCCTCAGCAACGGCGCGCTGCCGAGCGGCGACAAGGGCGTGAAGGTGGAGAACGTGGATAAAGGCTCGACGGCGGCGCAAATCGGCCTGCAAAAAGGCGACGTGATCATCGGCGTCAACCGCCAGCGCGTTGACAGTATCACCGCACTGCGCAAGGTGCTGGAAGCCAAACCACCGGTGATGGCGCTCAATATCGTGCGCGGTAACGAAACCATTTATCTGCTGCTGCGTTAATTTGTGCAAAAACCGGGCTCGGTGACATACTGCGCCCGGTTAACTCATGCTATCCTCCGAACATCGTTCACCACACCACGAAAACTCCATGTTTGCTAAGCTCTTGCGTTCTGTCGTTATCGGTCTCATCGTTGCCGGCCTGTTGTTGGCCGCTCTGCCCATGCTGCGTTCTTCCAACGGTCTGTTTGCAGAGAAAACCGAGAATACCAGCGACGAAACGCCGGTGAGCTACAACAAGGCGGTGCGCCGCGCCGCTCCTGCCGTGGTGAACATCTACAACCGCAACCTGAACGGCGCCGCCAACGTGCTGTCGCTCGGTTCCGGCGTGATCATGAACGAACGCGGCTATATCATCACCAACCGCCACGTGATCAAAGACGCACAGCAGATCACCGTGGTGTTGCAGGATGGCCGCCGTTACGAAGCGCTGCTGGTGGGCTCCGACGGCCTGACCGATTTGGCGGTGCTGAAGATCGATCCCGGCAACCTGCCGGTGATCCCGACCAACAAAAACCGCGTTGCCCACGTCGGCGATGTGGTGCTGGCGATCGGCAACCCGTATAACCTGGGGCAGACCGTCACTCAGGGCATCCTCAGCGCCACCGGGCGCATCAGTATGAGCACCACCGGCCGGCAGACGTTCCTGCAGACCGACGCCTCAATCAACCGCGGCAACTCCGGCGGCGCGCTGGTCAACTCGCTGGGTGAGCTGATCGGTATCAACACCCTGACCTATGACAAAATCACCGACGGCGAAACGCCGGAAGGGTTGGGTTTTGCGATCCCGATCGAACTGGCCACCAAGATCATGGACAAGCTGATCCGTGACGGCCGCGTTATCCGCGGCTATTTCGGTATTCAGGGCAAGGAGATCATTCCGCTGCGCTCGTCCAATTCCGGCATCGATCGCCTGCAGGGCATCATCGTGACCGAGATTACGCCGAACGGCCCGGCGAACAACGCCGGCTTCCAGATCAACGACATCATCATCAACGTGGATAACAAACCGGCGGTGTCCGTGCTGGAGACCATGGATCAGGTGGCGGAGATCAGACCGGGCACCGAGATACCGGTTATCGTGCTGCGCGACGGCAAACGCATTACGTTGAAAATGACGGTGGGTGAATTCCCGGAAGACAGCAATTAAAAAAGGGCCGGCATTGATAGCCGGCCCTTTGCTATTCATCCTGCCGACGCAGCCGCGCCGGCGCTAATGACTTACTCGCCTTTCACGCGTTCGATGTTCGCACCCAGCGCGCGCAGCTTGTCTTCAATACGCTCATAGCCGCGATCGATGTGATAGATGCGATCGACGACGGTCACGCCGTCGGCGATGCAGCCGGCGATCACCAGGCTGGCGGAAGCGCGCAGATCGGTCGCCATCACTTGAGCACCGGACAGCTGTTCAACGCCATGGCAGATCACGGTGTTGCTCTCGATCTCCGCGTGCGCGCCCATGCGGATCAATTCCGGCACGTGCATGAAGCGATTTTCGAAGATGGTTTCGGTGATAACGCCAGTGCCTTCCGCCACCAGGTTCAGCAGGCTGAACTGGGCCTGCATGTCGGTCGGGAAGCCCGGGTGCGGCGCGGTGCGCACGGTGACCGCTTTCGGGCGTTTGCCGTGCATGTCCAGGCTGATCCAGTCTTCGCCCACTTCGATATCGGCACCGGCTTCGCGCAGCTTGGCCAGCACCGCATCCAGCGTGTCCGGACGGGTGTTGCGGCACATCACTTTGCCGCCGGAAACCGCGGCGGCGATCAGGAAGGTGCCGGTCTCGATGCGGTCAGGCAGCACGCGGTACACGCCGCCGCCCAGACGCTCGACGCCCTCGATGGTGATCTTGTCACTGCCGGCGCCGCTGATCTTCGCGCCCAGCGTGTTGAGGAAGTTGGCGGTATCGACAATTTCCGGCTCACGCGCGGCGTTTTCGATAACGGTGGTGCCGGTCGCCAGGGTCGCGGCGCTCATGATGGTCACGGTCGCGCCCACGCTCACCTTGTCCATGACGATGTGCGCGCCCTTCAGACGGCCCTCGACGGACGCCTTGACGTAGCCTTCTTCCAGCTTGATCTCGGCGCCCAACTGCTCCAGGCCGGTGATGTGCAGATCGACCGGACGCGCGCCAATCGCGCAGCCGCCCGGCAGGGAAACCTGGCCACGGCCGAAACGCGCCACCAGCGGCCCCAGCGCCCAAATGGAAGCGCGCATGGTTTTCACCAGATCGTAAGGGGCGCAAAACTCGTTCACGCCGCTGGCGTCCACGAAGACCGAACCGTTGCGCTCAATCTTGGTACCCAACTGGTTGAGTAGTTTAATGGTGGTGTCGATGTCCTTCAGCTTGGGGACATTCTGCAGCTCGACCGGCTCTTCCGCCAACAGGGCGGCGAACAGGATCGGCAGGGCGGCGTTTTTGGCCCCGGAAATAGACACTTCACCGCTCAGGCGGGTCCGACCCTGCACACGAAATTTATCCATCTGACTACTCTCTGTTATCTAATCTGAAGCTGCCCGCCCGGCAGGGCAAACAGCCTTAAAATCCGTTGAGTTTGCGGTCTCGCTGCCACTCTTCAGGGGTGTACGCCTTAATAGACAAGGCATGAATGCGGTTGTCCGCAATGTATTCCATCAGCGGTGCGTAAACCGTCTGCTGTTTTTTGACGCGGCTCATGCCGGCGAACAGTTCACCGACCACAATCGCCTGAAAATGGCTACCGTCGCCCGTCACATGTACTTCATCCAGTGCCAATGCCTGCATCAGCACGTCTTTAATCTCGTTGGTTTCCATAGTATCCAGTTCTGCCGCTAAAGGATCATAAACAGCCTAGTATCTTAGTGGAATACGATGTTTTCTTAAACTAAAGAAAAAGCCCCTGCATAACAGGGGCTTTGTATCGTTTTGCCACGCAAGAGCGGCGTAAAACGCCGCTAACCGGCGGTATCGACAGGCATTATCGCCTGCAGGTTGTAGAGCGCGATCAGCGTTTTCAGGCGCTCGGTGGCGCCGAAAATTTTCAGCGCTACGCCGCGCTCGCGCTGCTCTTCCTGCAGATGCAGCAACAGCGCCAGCCCGGCGGAGTCCACGCGCTGCAGTTGCGCCACGTCGATCGCGGTTTTATCCGCCATCAGCGCGTCGCGCTGCCGCCACAGCGGCTGCAGCGTTTCCCGATCCAGTTCACCGCGCAGGATCAGCGTCTGCTGCTCTGATTCGAAGCTGAGCGCTGCCGACATCAGTTTTTCTTGTCCAGCGTGATAGGCTGCGCGGCGGCGGCCTGCAGCTGTTTGGTCAGGCCGTCGATGCCCTGAGTACGCAGCGTAGACGCCCACTCATTTTGCTTGGTGGTGATCATGCTGACGCCTTCGGCGATCATGTCATACGCCTGCCAGTAGCCGGTTTTGCTGTTCTTGCGCCATTGGAAATCCAGACGCACCGGCGGACGGCCACCGTTGTCGATGATGGTGACGCGAATAGCCACGATGTCGGCATTGCCCAGCGGCTGTTCAGGCGCGATCTGGTAAGTCTGGCCGTGATACATCGCCAGCGCCTGGCCGTAAGCCTGCTCCAGGTAAGCCTGGAAGGCGGTGAAGTAAGCTTCGCGCTGCGCAGGTGTTGCCTCTTTGTAGTAACGCCCCAGCACCAGCGCGCCAGCGTATTTCACCTGCACGAACGGCATCAGTTCCTGATGCACGATGGCACGCAGGTAGTTCGGGTCCTGCTTGATCTTCGGCTGTTCGTTCTTCAAACGGCTGAAAGTCTTCTGCGCCGCTTCTTGCATCATGCTGTAAGGATTGGTTTGGTCGGCTGCGCTCGCCAGCGGTGCAACCACCAGCAGAGCCACCATCAGTAAACGTTTAAACATGCAGGTATCCTCTCTTAATGATTTGGAACAGCGGGTTGCGGTGCGGCGCCGGCAGCCGGCTCAGCGGCCGCGTCTCCCGATTTGGCGCTGTCCTGACCGCCGCTTTTATACAGGAACTGGCCGATCAGGTCTTCCAGAACCATGGCTGATTTGGTGTCCTGAATGGTGCCGCCATCTTTCAGGATGGTGGTGCCCATATCAGGATCTTCGAAGCCCACGTTAAGCGCCAGATATTGCTCGCCCAGCAGGCCGGAGGTGCGGATCGCCAGCGAGCTGGTATCCGGGATTTGGTCGTACTTTTTCTGGATATCCAGCGCCACGCGCGGCGTGTAGGTTTTCGAATCGAGTTCGATGTCCGCCACGCGGCCGATCACCACGCCGCCAATCTTCACCGGCGAACGCGGTTTCAGGCCGCCGATGTTGTCGAACGTCGCGTAAATGCGGTAGGTCGGCTCGCTGCCGATCGATTTAAGGTTCGCCACCTGCAGGCAGATAAACACGATGGCGCACAGCGCGATCAGCATAAATGCCCCAACCCAGATTTCACTCTTCTTCGTTTGCATCGAATCAATTCCCAAACATCAGTGCGGTCAGCACGAAATCCAATCCCAACACCGCCAGTGACGAATGCACCACGGTACGCGTCGTCGCCCGGCTAATCCCTTCAGAGGTAGGCACGGCGTCGTACCCATTGAAAATGGCAATCCAGGTTACGGTAATGGCGAATACCACGCTTTTGATCAGGCAGTTGAGCAGATCTTTTTTCCACTCCACGGCGCCCTGCATCGCCGACCAGAAGAAGCCGCTGTCGATGCCTTTCCAGTCCACGCCGACCACCGAGCCGCCCCAAATGCCGATCGCCACGAAAATGATGGTCAATAGCGGCATGCTGATCAGCCCGGCCCAGAAGCGCGGCGCCACGATGCGCCGCAGCGGATCGACCGCCATCATTTCCAGGCTGGAGATCTGCTCCGTCGCCTTCATCAGGCCGATTTCCGCCGTGAGCGCGGAACCGGCGCGGCCGGCGAACAGCAGCGCCGTGACCACCGGCCCCAGTTCGCGCAGCAGCGACAGCGCCACCATCATGCCGAGGCTGGCCTCGGCGCTGTAGGTGGTGAGCACGATATAGCCCTGCAGGCCCAGCACCATGCCGATAAACAGCCCGGAGACCATGATGATCAGCAGCGACTGCACGCCGACGCTGTAGAGCTGTTTCAACAGCAGCGGCCACTGCTTGCCGGGTTCCGGCCGGCCAATCAACGCGTTGAACAGCATCAACCCGGCGCGGCCGAAGCTGGCGCTGGTGTTGATGCCACTGCGCCCCAACGACGCTAACGCTCTTAATAACATGAGCTTATTTACTCCCTAAGCCTAGCAGTTCGGTCTGATAATCCCCGGCCGGATAGCGGAACGGCACCGGCCCATCCGCTATACCATCCAGGAACTGGCGCACGCGCGCATCAGGATTGTTCTGCAATTGCTGCGTGGTGCCTTCGGCGATCACCCGGTGGTCGGCCACGATGTAGGCGTAGTCGGCGATGCTCAGCACCTCCGGTACGTCGTGCGACACCACGATGCAGGTAATGCCCAGCGCATGGTTCAGCTCATCGATCAGCTTGACCAGCACTCCCATGGTGATCGGATCCTGGCCAACGAAAGGTTCGTCGAACATGATCATTTCCGGGTCCAGCGCGATCGCGCGCGCCAACGCCGCCCGGCGCGCCATGCCGCCGGAAAGCTCGTTGGGCATCAGCTGAGCCGCGCCGCGCAGCCCCACCGCTTCCAGCTTCATCAGCACCGTGCTGCGCAACAAAGGCTCCGGCAGGTTGCTGTGCTCGCGCAGCGGGTAGGCCACGTTTTCGAATACGGTCAAATCGGTAAACAGCGCGCCAGACTGGAACAGCATGCTCATTTTTTTGCGCGCGTCGTATAACTGACGGCGGGACAACGCGGGAATGTTGTCGCCGTCGAACCAAATCTCCCCGCTGTCCGGCGCCAGCTGGCCGCCTATCAGGCGCAGCAGCGTGGTTTTGCCGATGCCCGATGGCCCCATGATCGCCGTGACCTTACCGCGAGGCACCGTCAGGTTGATGTCTTCAAATATCCGTCGGTCGCCGCGCGAGAAGCTCATGTCGCGCACTTCGACCAAATTATCTGCCTTTTGGAGCATGTTAATGGACCCTTTACGACTCATCTTTTGCTGAATCTACCCGTGATGTTAAAGCAATGGGCGCAATCCGTCTCATCTTTACAAAAACTTACTGCCATTTCGCAACCAATGGTGCCATTGGTTTTACTTTTCCGCGCCACCCGGTCAAAATTGGCGCCATAACGAAAAAAAACGAAACTGTTCAACTATTAGCCGGGGAAAACCGTTGCTGCGGCTCAAACGCGCGCAACGGAGGGCAAGCAATACCGCCGCATTGACGGCTTTAACCAACGAACCGGGATAATACCCGACAAAGGACCCTGCATGTTTCTCGCGATAGCATTATTAATCGTTGGTTTATTTCTACTGGTGTACGGTGCAGACCGCTTAGTTTATGGTGCTGCCGTGATTTCCCGCTCGCTCGGCGTACCGCCGTTGATCATCGGCATGACCATCGTCGGCATCGGCACTTCGCTGCCGGAGCTGATCGTGTCCACCACCGCCGCGCTGAACGGGCAGATAGATATGGCCGTTGGCAACGTAGTCGGTTCCAACATCACCAACATTTTATTGATCCTGGGCGTGGCGGCGTTGATTCACCCGCTGGCCGCGCGCTCTGAGATACTGCGGCGCGAACTGCCGCTGATGTTAGCGGTCACAGTATTATGCGGTTTCGTGTTGATGGACGGCACCCTGAGCAGGCTGGACGGCGTGCTGCTGCTGGCCGCCGCCGCCGGCTTCATCCTGCTGATGCTGAAAATCGCCCGGCTGGCGCAGCGCGAGGGCAGCGACAGCCTGACTATGGAGCAGATCGCCGAGCTGCCGCAGGACAGCAGCAATACCGTGGCGGTGCTGTGGCTGGTGCTGGCGTTTATCATTCTGCCGCTCTCTTCCAGAATGGTGGTCGATAACGCGACGGTGATCGCGCACTATTTCGGCCTGAGCGAACTGGTGGTCGGTTTGACCATTATCGCCATCGGCACCAGCCTGCCCGAACTGGCCACCTCCATCGCCGGGGCGCTGAAGGGCGAGGATGATATGGCGATTGGCAATATCATCGGCTCCAATATTTTCAACACGGTGATCGTGCTGGGCGTACCCGCCCTGCTGTCGCCGGGCAGCGTAGACACCGCCGCCTTCCAGCGCGATTACTGGGTGATGCTGGCGGCCAGCGTGCTGCTGAGCGTGCTGTGCATCGGCCGCAAACATCGCATCGGCCACCTGGCGGGCGCGCTGTTATTATGCGGCTTTATTGCGTATCTTGCGGTGCTGTTCTTTAACCCTTTCAGTACTTTCGGCTAAACCGACGGGAATGAGTATGTCGAACATTGAGTTGCAACCGGGCTTCGATTTTCAACAGGCCGGTAAAGAAGTGCTTCAGATAGAGCGTGAAGGGCTGGCCCAGCTCGATCGCTACATCAACGCAGACTTCACCCGCGCCTGCGAAACGATCGCCGCCTGCGGCGGCAAAGTGGTGGTGATGGGCATGGGCAAATCCGGCCATATCGGCTGCAAGATCGCCGCGACCTTCGCCAGCACCGGCACGCCCTCATTCTTCGTTCATCCGGCGGAGGCCAGCCATGGCGATTTGGGCATGGTCACCCCGCAGGACATCGTGCTCGCCATCTCCAACTCCGGCGAGTCCAGCGAGATCCTGGCGCTGATCCCGGTGTTGAAACGCCAACAGATCACCCTCATCTGTATGACCAACAATCCGGAAAGCGCGATGGGCAAAGCGGCGGATATCCACCTGTGCATCAAGGTGCCGCAGGAAGCGTGCCCGCTGGGGCTGGCGCCGACCACCAGCACCACCGCCACGCTGGTGATGGGCGATGCGCTGGCCGTTGCGCTGCTGAAAGCGCGCGGTTTCACGCCGGAAGATTTCGCGCTGTCGCATCCGGGCGGCGCACTCGGCCGCAAACTGCTGCTGCGGGTTAGCGATATCATGCACAGCGGCGATGAAATACCCCACGTCAGCGCCGACGCCTCGTTGCGCGACGCGTTGCTGGAAATTACCCGCAAAAATCTGGGCCTGACGGTGATCTGCGACGATTTGATGAAAATCGCCGGCATCTTTACCGATGGCGACCTGCGCCGGGTATTCGACATGGGCATCAACCTGCACGAGGCGAAGATCGCCGATGTCATGACGCCGGGCGGCGTGCGGGTGCGCCCCAACCTCCTGGCGGTCGATGCATTGAACCTGATGCAACAACGCCACATCACCGCGCTGCTGGTTGCCGATGGCGACCAGTTGCTGGGTGTGGTACATATGCATGACATGCTGCGCGCCGGCGTCGTTTAATTAAGGAATAGAACGGAATGGGTATGGTAGAAACCTGCTACGGGCCGGTAGAACAAGAGGTTATGGCGCGTGCCGGGAACATCCGCCTGTTGATTTGCGACGTTGACGGCGTGCTGTCGGACGGCCTGATCTTCATGGGCAACAACGGTGAAGAACTGAAGGCGTTCAACGTGCGCGACGGTTACGGCATCCGCTGCTTGAAAACCTCGGACATCGAGGTGGCGATCATCACCGGTCGCTCCGCCAAGCTGCTGGAAGATCGCGCGCAGACGCTCGGCATCACCCATCTGTATCAGGGGCAATCCGATAAGCTTTTGGCCTTCCGCGAACTGTTGGATAAACTGTCGTTAACGGCGGATCAGGTCGCCTATATCGGCGATGACCTGATCGACTGGCCGGTGATGGCGCAGGTCGGCCTGGCGGTCGCGGTGGCGGACGCCCACCCGCTGCTGACGCCGCGCGCCCACTACGTCACCCGCATTGCCGGCGGCCGCGGCGCGGTGCGCGAACTGTGCGACATCATTCTTTTGGCTCAAAATAAGCTGGAGGACGCCAAAGGGCTGTCGATATGAGTAAAACCAAACTGTGGATCACCATCCTGTTGACGGTGATCGTTCTGGCGCTGATCGGCTGGAACATGACGGACTTCAGCGACGACACGGCCCCTGGCCCGGTCAACGATCAGGATCCGACCTACCAGAGCCAGCACACGGTCACCGTGGTGTACAACCCGGCCGGCAAGCTGAATTACAAACTGGTGGCGGAAGACGCGAAGTATTACACCGCCGGCGAGCTGAGCTGGTTCACCCAGCCGGTGATGACGCTGTTCGATGAGAATGCGGTGGCCACCTGGTCAGTTCGCGCCGATCGCGCCAAACTGACTAAAGACCGAATGCTGTATCTGTATGGTCACGTCGAGGTGAACAGCCTGACCACCACCTCGCAGCTGGAAAAAATTAAGACGGACAACGCTCAGGTAAACCTGGTCACCCAAGACGTCACCTCCGATGACGAAGTCACGCTTTACGGGACCAATTTTACCTCTAACGGCATGAAAATGCGTGGGAACCTGCGGACCAAAACCGCTGAGCTGATTGATAAGGTTAAGACCAACTATGAAATTCAGAACCAAAAAACAACTCCGTAACCTGTTGCTCGGCAGCTTAGTTTTGGCCGCCAGCGCCCCCGCTCTGGCGCTGAAATCCGACTCCAGCCAGCCGGTCAGCATAGACTCGCTCAAGCAGTCGTTGGACATGCAAAGCAACGTCAGCACCTTCACCGACAACGTGGTGATCAAACAGGGCACCATCGATATTCGCGCCGACAAGGTGGTCGTCACCCGCCCGGGCGGAGATCAGAATAAGACCTATATTGAAGCGTTCGGCAACCCGGTAACCTTCTACCAGATGCAGGACAGCGGCAAGCCGGTCAAAGGCCACGCGCAGAAAGTGCGTTACGACGTGGCGACCCAGCTGGTGACCCTGACGGGCAACGCCTATCTGGAGCAGCTCGACAGCAACGTGAAAGGCGATCGCATCACCTATCTGGTGCAACAGCAGCAAATGCAGGCGTTTAGCGATAAAGGCAAACGCGTGACAACGGTTCTGGTACCGTCGCAGTTGCAAGACAAAAACGAGCAAAAAAAGAGTAACTAATCACTTATGGCAACACTCATCGCAGAAAACCTGGCGAAAGCCTACAAGGGCCGTAAAGTTGTCGAAGACGTCAGCCTGAAAGTGAAATCCGGCGAGATCGTCGGCCTGCTCGGCCCGAACGGCGCCGGTAAAACCACCACCTTCTACATGGTGGTCGGCATCGTGCCGCGCGACGCCGGGCGCATCGTGATCGACGAAGAAGACATCAGCCTGCTGCCGCTGCACGCCCGCGCGCGCCGCGGCATTGGTTACCTGCCGCAGGAAGCGTCGATCTTCCGCCGCCTGAGCGTGTACGACAACCTGATGGCGGTGCTGGAGATTCGCCCCGACCTCACCAGCGAACAGCGCGAAGACCGCGCCAAAGAGCTGATGGAAGAGTTCCATATCTCCCATCTGCGCGACAGCCTCGGCCAGGCGCTGTCCGGCGGTGAACGCCGCCGCGTCGAAATCGCCCGCGCGCTGGCGGCCAACCCGAAATTCATTCTGCTGGACGAACCCTTCGCCGGGGTGGATCCGATTTCCGTTATCGACATCAAAAAAATCATCGAGCACCTGCGTGACAGCGGCCTGGGCGTGCTGATCACCGACCACAACGTGCGCGAGACGCTGGACGTGTGTGAACGCGCCTACATCGTCAGCCAGGGCAAACTGATTGCCCACGGCACGCCGGATGCTATTCTGGCCGACGAGCAGGTTAAACGCGTTTATCTGGGCGAAGAGTTCCGCCTCTAAGCGCCGGCGCGCCCTGCGGGGCGACACCGTTAACGGAAGTAGACAGAAAACTATGAAGCAAGGTTTGCAACTCAGGCTCAGTCAACAGCTGGCCATGACTCCTCAGCTCCAGCAGGCGATCCGCCTGCTGCAGTTGTCCACGCTTGAGCTTCAACAAGAGATCCAGCTGGCGCTGGAGAGCAATCCGCTGCTTGAACAGACCGATCTGCACGACGAAATCGACGCCAAAGAAACCCAGGAGACCGAGGGGCTCGATACCCGCGAGGCGCTGGAACAGAAAGACATGCCGGAAGAGCTGCCGCTGGACGCCACCTGGGATGAGATCTACACCGCCGGCACGCCGTCCGGCACCGGCACCGACTACAGCGACGACGAGCTGCCGGTCTATCAGGGCGAGACCACCCAAACGCTGCAGGATTACCTGATGTGGCAGGTGGATCTGACGCCGTTTTCCGATACCGACGCCGCCATCGCCACCTCCATCGTCGACGCGGTGGACGACACCGGCTATCTCACCGTGCCGCTGGAAGACATTCTGGAAAGCCTGGGCGACGAAAACGTGACCCTCGATGAAGTCGAGGCGGTGTTGAAGCGCGTGCAGCGTTTCGATCCGATCGGCGTCGCCGCGCGCGATCTGCGCGATTGCCTGCTGGTGCAGCTCTCCCAATACGCCAAAGACACCCCTTACCTGGCCGAAGCGCGGCTAATCATCAGCGACCATCTGGATCTGCTGGCCAACCATGACTTTCGCAGCCTGATGCGATCAACCCGGCTAAAAGAAGATACACTGAAAGAAGCGATGCTGCTGATTCAGTCGCTCGATCCGCGCCCGGGGCAGTCGATCAATACCGGCGAATCGGAATACGTGATCCCGGACGTGCTGGTGCGCAAGACGCAGAACAAATGGACGGTCGAGCTCAACGGCGACAGCGTGCCGCGTTTGAAGATCAATCAGCAATACGCAGCGCTGGGCAACAGCGCCCGCAGCGAAGCCGACGGCCAGTTCATCCGCAGCAACCTGCAGGAAGCCAAGTGGCTGATTAAAAGCCTGGAGAGCCGTAACGAGACGCTGCTGAAGGTCACCCGCTGCATCGTCGATCAGCAGCAGGCGTTCTTCGAGCAAGGCGAAGAGTTTATGAAACCCATGGTGCTGGCGGATATCGCCCAGGCCGTGGAAATGCATGAATCGACGATCTCGCGCGTCACCACGCAGAAGTTTCTGCACAGCCCGCGCGGCATTTTCGAATTGAAATATTTCTTCTCCAGCCACGTGAATACCGACAGCGGCGGCGAAGCCTCCTCGACGGCGATCCGCGCATTGGTGAAGAAATTGATTGCGGCGGAAAACCCCGCCAAACCACTCAGCGACAGCAAGCTGGCCACCCTGCTCGCCGATCAGGGGATCATCGTGGCGCGGCGCACCGTCGCCAAGTACCGAGAGTCTTTGTCCATCCCGCCGTCGAACCAGCGTAAACAGTTGGTTTGACCTCTATTGAGAAGGAAGACACTATGCAGCTCAACATTACCGGACACCACATCGAAATCACCGATCCGTTGCGCGAGTTCGTGAACAACAAGTTCGCCAAACTCGAACAGTATTTTGATCGCATCAATCAGGTGTATGTTGTATTAAGTGTGGAAAAAGTGCAGCAAATTGCGGAAGCAACGGTGCACGTGAATGGAGGCGAGTTGCACGCCACCTCGGAAGACGAGAATATGTATGCCGCAATTGATACGCTGATCGACAAATTGGCACGTCAATTGAACAAACATAAAGACAAATTGAAGCAACACTGACACCCTAACCCATTCCATGAGGCGGCATCCGTCGCCGCCTCCCCCTTCGGCGCGTGACCCGCATGGGTGACGCGCCGAACGGTAATCAGGGTTAAAACCGACGAAAAACCGCCTTGCCGG
The DNA here is from genome assembly GCF_900215445.1 of Serratia sp. JKS296. Lineage (NCBI taxonomy): Bacteria > Pseudomonadati > Pseudomonadota > Gammaproteobacteria > Enterobacterales > Yersiniaceae > Serratia > Serratia sp. JKS296. The sequence continues at coordinate 542,210 of NZ_OCMX01000001.1, read as the reverse complement.
GCGCGCCCGGCGGCGCGGTTTTAAGTGAAGATGAGATGAACAACGAATATATGCAATTAAGCTCGGTGTTAAACATCGAGTGCACCAAAAGCTCGGTACACTGCACCAGCAAGAAGCGGGCTTTGGAAATTATCAGCGAACTGGCCGCCAAACAGCTCAATCTGCCTTCGCAGGTGGTGTTTGACGCGGTTCTCACCCGGGAACGCATGGGCAGCACCGGTATCGGCAACGGTATCGCCATTCCCCACGGCAAACTGGAAGAGGACACACTGCGGGCCGTTGGCGTGTTTATCCGTCTCGACCAACCCATCGCTTTCGACGCTATCGACAACCAGCCGGTCGACCTGCTGTTCGCGCTATTGGTGCCTGCCGATCAGTGCAAAACCCATTTGCATACCCTGTCGCTGGTTGCCAAACGCCTGGCCGACAAAACCGTATGTCGCCGCCTGCGCGCCGCGCAAAGCGACGAAGAACTTTACCAAATCATCACCGAGTGATGCCCGGCCGGCGTGACTTCCAGCCCGGATAACGTTACTGTTTCACGATGATGGATCCGGCTGCGGCCGGAATAACAAAGTTTCCACCGGTGGCGATGAACGCCGCCGCGATGCCAGGGGAGTTGCCACATGGTGCTGATGATTGTCAGCGGCCGTTCCGGTTCCGGAAAATCCGTCGCCTTGCGGGCGCTGGAAGACATGGGTTTTTACTGCGTTGACAACCTGCCGGTGGTTCTGCTGCCGCAGCTCGCCAATACGCTGGCGGAACGCAATATCTCCGCGGCGGTCAGCATCGACGTGCGCAACATGCCGGAATCGCCGGAAGTGTTCGAATACGCGATGACTCAGCTGCCGGACAGCTTCTCACCGCAGCTGCTATTCCTCGACGCCGATCGCAACACGCTGATCCGCCGTTACAGCGACACCCGCCGCCTGCATCCGCTCTCCAGCAAAAACCTGTCGCTGGAAAGCGCGATCGACGAAGAAAGCGATCTGCTCGAACCGCTGCGCTCGCGGGCTGACCTGATTATCGACACCTCGGAAATGTCGGTGCACGAACTGGCCGAAATGCTGCGCACCCGCCTGCTGGGCAAGCGCGAGCGCGAACTGACCATGGTGTTCGAATCCTTCGGTTTCAAACACGGCATCCCGATCGACGCCGACTACGTGTTCGACGTGCGCTTCCTGCCGAACCCGCACTGGGATCCGAAGCTGCGGCCGATGACCGGTCTGGACAAGCCGGTAGCGTCGTTCCTCGATCGCCATACCGAAGTGCACAACTTCATCTACCAGACCCGCAGCTACCTGGAGCAATGGCTGCCGATGCTGGAAACCAACAACCGCAGCTACCTGACGGTCGCCATCGGCTGTACCGGCGGCAAGCACCGCTCGGTGTACGTGGCGGAACAGCTGGCCGATTACTTCCGCTCGCGCGGCAAGAACGTGCAGTCGCGCCACCGCACGCTGGAAAAGCGTAAACAATGACGGTCAAACAGACGGTTGAAATCAAAAACAAACTGGGCATGCACGCGCGCCCGGCGATGAAGCTGTTCGAACTGGTGCAAAGCTTCGATGCGGAAGTGATGCTGCGCAACGAAAGCGGCACCGAGGCCGAAGCCAGCAGCGTCATCGCGCTGCTGATGCTGGACTCCGCCCAGGGCCGGCATATCGAAGTCGAAGCGACCGGCCCCGACGAAGTCAACGCGCTGGCGGCGGTGGTCGAGCTGTTCAACTCCGGGTTTGATGAAGATTAGTCGTTGAGGGCGCTTCTGCGCCCAATCACTCACATGCCCCTCAACTCCGGCTCAGGCAGTCCAACGCCACCGCCTTAAAACTGTCGAAGCTGTCGCTGCCCAGCAGGCGGCTCATTGAGCGTTCACGCACAAAGGTGACGAACAGCTCGTAGATCGCCATCGCCTCTTCATAGTCGCTCTTGCTGATCGCCAGCAGGAAAATCACGTGCGCGATCTCACCTTCCCCCCAGACGACGCCCTGCGGCGCCAGCAGCGTCACCACCACGGTCTTTTTCGCCAGCAGCCCCAGCGAGTGCGGCAAGGCGATGCCTTCGCCCAGCAGCGTGGAGACGATCGCCTCGCGTTCGACCACCGACGGATAGAAGTCCGCGCCGACGTATCCTTCCCGCTCCAGCTGGCCGCATACCCGGCTGAACAGCTCCGCCTGCGTCAGCGGCTCGTCGAGCACCATGAAATGCTCGGCGTCGAAGAACTTCTCCAGCATGTACGGTTTGGTGCGATCCACCAGCACCAATTTGCCCAGTTGCTCCAGCTGATAATCGGTCGGGAACGGCGACATCACCACCACCGGCTTGTTCTTTTCGCCGATGCGGGCGTTGGAAATCACGAAGTCTTCGTCGATGTGCGCAAGCATCTCATAATCGCGCAGCGAGACGATGCGCGTCATCACCAGTTGCGGATACTTGCGCGCAATCTGCGCCTGGATCATGCGCACCGTCGAGTTGCCGGTATCGCACACCAGCATCACCTGCGGGTGGCGTTCATAACCGATGTTGTAATGCCGCTCCAGCCCCACGCCGATGTGCAACACCAGATAGCCGATCTCGTTTTCACTCAGGGTATAGGGGGTGTATTTGCCCCAGCTGGAGACCGCCGCCAGCGTCACATCGTAAGCCATCGGATAGTGCTGCTTGATGTTGGCCAGCAGCGGATTGGGGATGTTGATCTGGTATTTCACCCGCGTAATCATGGTCTTGATATGGGTGAGCAGATCGGCCCGCAGCTGCTCGTCGCCCTGCAGATTGTAGTTATAGTGTGCGTTGATGTAGGACAGGATGTAGTCCACCAACGCTTCTTCATCGTCGGCGTTGATCTCGGTCGGTTGCACGTCCTGCACGCGGCGCGCGGCGATGTTGACCCGCAGATAGGCCTCTTCGGCCATCGAGATCTCTTTGCCGGAGGCCGCGCGCAGCTCCGCCGCCAGACGGGTCGACACCTGGCGCACCGCCTCGTCGCCGTCCTCCACCTCGAAGTCCGGCAGCGGATAACCGTCGTTGATGCGCCGCAGGGCCACCGCGCAGTAGAAGATCAGATACTGCTCGCCCTCGTCGGTCAGGCGAATGGCGTATTGCGACAACAGCGGGTGCAGCAATCCGGCGAACGCCGCCACCTGCGGCTGCAACAGGATCTCGTTGTTGAGCAACGGGTTCTCGGCGTCGGCCAGCTGCAGCTGGAACAGCAGATCGGTCAGGCAGGCGCGGATCGCCATCTCCGCGCCGAACAGCTTCATGCCGTAACGCGGTTTGGTTTCAATCGTCAATTGATAATGCGCCAGACGCTCTCTCACCTCAGCCATGTCGTTTTGCAGCGTGCCGCGGCTGACGAACCATTCGTCGGCCAGATCTTCCAGTTTGAGAGAGAAGGCTGAGGTCAAAAAACGCACCAGCAGATAATGCACCCGCTCCTGCGCGCTGCGCGGGGTGGCCTGTTTGCGGCGTTCCTGATGCTGCAGGGCGCTGAACAGCGCGGCGTTATCGACCTGCAGGCGATAGCCGGCTCCGCGGTTATGCACGAAACGCGCGCCATATTTATCCAGGATCTCGTTCAGCGCGGTGATATCCGCTCGCACCGTGCGGGTGGACACGGCGAAACGCTTCGCCAGCTCATCCTGCGGCAAAGTCTCGGTTTGCAAAGCATCGAACAAGTAAGCCAAACGCGGGTAAGGAAATCGCACCATTCTGTGTCCGTCAATCAGGTGGCCCACCCGGCGAACCGGGCGGGCCACGGGTTACTTCGCCGGCGGCAGAAACGCCATTTGCGAGGGGCTGCCGATCGGCAGATAGCCGCCCACAAAGCTGAGTTTGCCGTCCGTCGGGTTGACGCTGAAGCGGGTGACGTTATCGCTGCGCTGGTTCAGCGCATACAGATAGCGGCCATCCGGGCTCAGCGCCAGCGAACGCGGATAATCGCCGCGGGTCCAGGTTTCCGCCACCGGTTTCAACTCGCCGCCGGCGCCCACGCTGAACTGGGCAATGCTGTTATGCAGTCGGTTGGCGACGTACAGCGTGCCGCCGTTTTTGCTGAGCGCCAGCCCCGAGGCGAAGCTGGTGCCCTGATAGTCGGCGGGCAGCGCGGAAACCGCATGCAGTTGTTTCAGAGTACCTTTTTGGCGATCAAAACGGTAGCTGGTCAACGTCGAGGCCTCTTCGTTCACCAGCAGCACGGTGTCGCCGTCCGGGTGGAACACAAAATGACGCGGGCCGGCGCCGGCGGAAGAGGCGGCGATCCACGGCGGATCGTTCGGCGTCAGGCGGCCGCTCGCGGCGTCAAAGCGCCATTGGTAGATGCGATCCAACCCCAGATCCGTGGAGAACACGAACTTGCCGCTCGGATCGCTGGCGATCATATGGGCATGCGGGCCGTTGTGATCGCTGATGGCGAAGCTGCCGTTCACCGCCGCCGCCGGTTTGGCCGCGCCCGCCGGCCCCTGCTGTTGCTGCACCGAGCTGGCGGCGCCCAGGCTGCCGTCCGCTTCAATCGGGAAAGCCGCCACGCTGCCGCTGACGTAGTTCGCCACCAGCAGATGGCGGCCGTCCGGCGTCGAGGAGAGATACACCGGCCCTGCCCCCTGCGAATCCACCTGGTTGAGCTGCGTCAGTGCGCCATCGGCCGGATTGACCCGGTAGGCGGTGATGCCACCGTGCTTGCCGCCGTTGAAATCGGCCACTTCGCTGGCGACATACAGCGTCTTGCCGTCAGCGCTCAACGTCAGCTGCGCCGGATTCGGCACATTGCTGACCAGCGTGGCGTGGCTCAGCGCGCCGCTGGCCGGATCGACCTGCACCCGGTAAACGCCTTCGCCGTTGGGATTGTAGGTGCCGATATAGGCAAAATGAGATGACGTGGAGTTCATTGCATCCTCAGCATGCAGCGCCGGGCCGGTCACGGCCAGCAGCGCCAGGAACAACGCGGAGCGTCGGGTTGGAACCTGCCAGTTTCGCATAGTAATCCTCAGTATATATCCGTCATCTTTCAAGCCGCAGCGTTGTTGGCTGCCCGCACTCACCCCAGTCACTTACTTAAGTAAGCTCCTGGGGTGAGTGCGCTTGCCGCCTAGCTGCAACTTGAAAGCTATAGGCTATAGGTAACGGCGGCGCGGCATGCCGCGCCACGGGAAAACCTTCGCCTCCCAGCGTTTACCTCATCCCATTGTGCGTTCAGCCCACCAGCGTTTTGGTCATCGCCAGTAAGGTTTTCACGTCCTGCGGGCGCGTGTCGCCGCTGGCGGCGTCGATGATCGAACTGTAGATATGCGGGATCACGCGTTTCACGCCGGCCGCCAGCGCGATCTCGACGATCGGCTCAAAGTTCTCCAGATCGATGCCGCCGGTCGGCTCCAGCATGAAGTCATGCTCGGCGCAGGCCTTGGCTACGTGCTGGTATTCGTCCTTGCACTTCAGGCCGCCCATCGGGAAATACTTGATGGAGCTGCCGCCCATGTCTTTCAGCAGGGCGATGGCGGTTTCCACCGGCACGATGCCGTCCGGCGCCGCGGCGCTCAATGGGCCGGTAGAGATCTTCACCCAACCGACGCGGCCGGTCGGCGACACCAGGCCGTTGACCACGCTGTCGTTCTGACCCAGCAGCGCGCGGCTGGCGCCGACGCCGGTAAACACCTGGTTAACGTGCTGCGGCTGCACCTGCTGAGCGATCAGGCTAACCATCGCCGACTGCTTCGGATCGCCGGCGCCCAGGCCGACCGAGAGCGCGTTTTCAATCAGGCGCGCATAGCGCAGCATGTCGGTCACCGCGCTGTCGACGTCCGGGTAGTTTTTGGAGAGCACGCCCACCAGCACATGGCCTTCCGCCGCGGCGTAGATGTCTTGCGCGTTGGCTTTGGAGCCGGCCAGCACGTTCAGGCAAACGCGGTCGCGATAGTAGTTAGGCTGCAGCTTCATGCTTGTTTCTCCGTAAACAGGTTTTTGATACAGCTAAAGACGGTCATCAGCTGTTGCTCGTCGACGCTGCGCACGTCGACCTCAATCTTGCCCTCGTTGGCTTTATAGCCGCGGAAGTAGATGGCGATGTCGCCGGTTTTCAGCGCCTGGACGATGTCATAGGTCGACCGCCCCAGCACCGCCTCATCAAAGGTGATCTCGGCGCGAGCGATATCGCGGCCGGCGCTGTCCCAGACGGTCCTGGCGCTGACGCCGGTCAGGGTGTTGAGGCTGTCGAGGAACGGCGTCATCCGTTCCACCATCTGTTGCCCGGTGGTTTTCTCAAGCGTCAGATAGCTTTCAATCGCCTGCGTCAGGCCGAGGATGCCCTCTTTGCCGACCTTCATCGCCCGGCCGATGCCGCCGGATTGCAACTTCACCCACTCGACGTACTGTTTCTTGCCGATCACGAGACCGCTGGTCGGCCCCTCGATGGCTTTGGCGCCGCTGTAAATCACCAGATCGGCCCCCATCTGGTAGTAACACATCAGATCTTCTTCCGCCGCGGCGTCGACGATCAGCGGTAGGTTATGCTTGCGCGCCACCACCGCCGCCTGTTCGACGGACAGGATGCTTTTCTGCACGCAGTGGTGCGATTTGACGTACAGGATCGCCGCGGTCTGCGGCGTGATGCAGGCTTCAATCTGCTCCGGCGAACATTCGTTGGCGTACCCCGCCTCCACCACCTTGCCGCCGCCCAGCGCCACCATGGTGTCCACCGGGGCGCCGAAGTTGACGTTGTGACCGCGCGGCAGCACGATCTCGCGCGGCACGGTCACCGGCGCCGAATGCAGGTTCACCAGCAGATTGGCGTTATCTTTAACGATCACCGCCGCCACCGACTGGGCGATGCCCGCCGAGGCGCAGGAGACGATCACCGCATCCTCCACGTTGAGCAGATCGGCAATGTAGGCGCCGGTCTTGTTGACCAGATCCTTGATTTCGAAATAGTGGTTCAGGCCGTAATCAACGGCGTCGATCACGTCCTGGCGCGGCGTGGAAACGCCGAGAATGGTCATGCGGCCGGAGGTGTTGATCACCTGCTTCAAACCGTATTTTTCATAAATCGAAGACATGGCTTGCCTCCCCTTGTTCGGTTAATAGGATTTCCCCGGCCACCACCGCGGCCAGCGGCACCAGCAGCCGTTCGCCCTCGGCGGTTTGCCCTTCGGCGTCGGCGAATACCTGCGGTTCGCGGCGCAGCTCAAACAGCGTGAAATCGGCGTCATAGCCCGGCTCCAGCCGCCCTTTGCCGCTCAGCTGCAGCGCCGACGCGGCGTTCTCCGTCACGCAGGCGATCACCTGCGGCAGCGTCAGGCCGACGCTGAAGAATTTGGACATCACCGTCGCCAGGCTGTGCACCGGTCCGTTCATGCGGTTGCGGCAGTAAATATCGGAGCTGATGGTGTGCGGCAAAATGCCCAGTTTGATCGCCTGGCGCGCCACCTCGAAGCTGAAGCTGGCGGTGCCGTGCCCTACGTCGAGCAATACGCCGCGCCGCAGCGCGCGCTGGATAGACTCGCGCAGCGTGCCCGCCGGCGTCAGAATGCGGTTCGGTTTGCCGTTGTAGCAGTGGGTGATGATGTCGCCGCGGGTCAGCAGATCGGCGATCTCATCCAGATCCGGCGGGTTATTGCCGATATGCACCATCAACGGCAGCTGGCGGTTTTCCTGCTGGATCTCTTTGGCCAACACCAGCGGGCGAGTGCCGTTCTTGCCCACCACGCTGCTGCTCATGCGCGCCTTGATGCCGATGACAAAGCCGGGGTGGTTGGCGATGGCCTGGCCGGCCTCGCGCTTGTCGATGTCCGTCATCTCCGCCAGCTCGTTCTGCCGCAGCAGGCCGATGCGCGAGATATTGAGGAAGGCGAAAACGTTGGTTTTGGCGCTGCGCGTCAGCTGATAAAAGGCGTCGATATCGTCGGCGCCGGTGCTACCGGCATCGACCACGCTGGTGACGCCGCTGGCGACGCCGACCCGATCCGGCTCGTCATGGTAAATCGGCGATTCGGGATAGCAATGCACGTGCGCGTCGATCCAACCGGCGCTCAGGCGGCAGTTGCCCGCCAAATCCAGCTGGCGAACGGCGCTGACGTCCGCCGCCAACCGCCCCACCGAGGCTATTTTGCCGTCTTTCACCGCCAGATCGATCAGCGTGTCGTCCGCCAGTCTGGCGCCTCTGATTACTAAGTCATACATACCGCATTGCTCCTGTTAGCCCGGGTGCCGCCGTATCGGGCGGCGCCTGGCGCAGGCCTCTTAAGAAATGGCTACCGGGAAGATCGCCCCCAGGATCATCGCGCCGAGGATCGCTCCGCCGGTGATCGGTTTACCCCAGATATAGAACAGCAGCGCGCCGAGCAGCGAACCGATGCCGATCGGGATCGAAGCGGTCATCGCCGACAGGATGATCAACGGCCCGAGGAAACGGCCCGACGAGTTGCCCGCCCCCATCATCACGTCCGCCCCGTAGGTGGAGTTGCTCTGATTGATGGTGAATTTGCGCGCCAGAATGATCACGTAACCGATCGCCAGGCCGATGATCAGACCGGTGGCCAGCGAAGCGGCGAAGTTGGCGACCGGGAACACGATGCCGGCCCCCAAAAGCAGCGCCGGCACGCCCAGCCCGACGCCGGTCTGGATCGCGCCGCCGATGTCGAGGATGCCCACCAGCGAACCTTCGATGATGCGCGCGAACAGGAAGCTGGCGCCGAACGCCGCCACCGCGCCGTACACGCCGGTATCCATCCCCGCCCGCAGCATGGAGACGAAGGCCACTTCGTTAAAGGCGCCGATGCCGTACAGGTAGTACATGTGCGTCCCGGCGAACACGCCGGAGGACAGCAGGCCAACAAAAATCGGGAATGACCAGTCGGCGTACCAGAAGCCTTTTTGGGTTTGCTCTTCCATCATCCCGCTCCTTATTTACCGCTCAGGGTGTTGTGAATGGCGTCCAGCCAACCCGGCACGCCGAGGCTGAAGGACTCGAGAACTTTCATGTCGAAGCCGCGGAAGAAGCCGCTCAGCACGAACAGCAGCACGATCACCGCCATCATGATCTTGGTGATTTTGTTCCAGCCGCTCTCTTCCACGCCCTTGCCGATCAGAATGCCCAGCACCAGGCCCGGTACGGCGTTGCCCATGATCAGCTGCGCCAGGCCGCCGAAGATGGTGCCCCAGAAGCCGGAACGGCGCCCGGCGTCGATCGCCGCCAGCCAGAAGATCACCGGCATCACGGTGTTCACCAGCAGGTTGGCCGCCGGCACCAGCACCTTGATGGCGGTAACCTGCAGCGCGGCAGGCACGGCGGAAGCGGTGGTATTGAGGAAGGCCACCACCAGCATGCCGATGATGCCGCAGGCGATGGCCATTTTTTTCGGATCGTGCAGCGTTTGCGCCAGATTGCGGTTCTTGACCATCAGGGCCGCCGCGCCCCAGTGCGGGATGATGCGGTGATCGACGTCCTGCGTGAAGGAGCCCGCCGCCACGGAAGACGCCCAGGCGTTGAAGAAGAAGCCCAGACCGAATGAGAAGTGGGAAGCCGGATCGCCCTCGCAGGAGTTCAGCTCGCCCAGGGTGCGAAACGCTCCCATGCCCTGTGTTGTCGGCGCGTGGAACATGCGTGCGGCGCCGGCCCCTACGCCGACCCCCACCAGCCCACCGATAATAATCGATTTAAATAAGATGATTAAAAACATCAGTATACCCTTTCATTTATGCTAACGTTTTTATTTCGTGACGAAGACAACCTTCTCGGTATTGATAATGGTTACGTTCACGGTTATTTCCAGAGAAACGGCATAGCTCTTTCTTTCACGCGGCAAAAAGAAGAAAAGAAATTTCTCTTTAGTTATTTTCTCTTCCGCCTTCACTACGCTGACGTCCTGCGGCTCGATGCGCAGCAGAATATTGTTGGTGGACTTTAATACCGCGCCCTGCACATTAGCCAAGGCGGAAGCAAAAGCTTTCGCTTTGCTGTCGCCTTTACCCTCCACCTTTACCGATGTGGTATATTGCTCTTTCATTATGGGTTGCCATGTTTTTTGACGTAGGCTTCCACCAGTTTCTGGCCCAGCTCTTCTTTATCCATAAAGCCGAAACCCAGCACGTTGCAGCCTTCGTTAATTGCCGTCACGCCCTCTTCCACCGAACGCATGCCGTATTTGGCCTTGTAGCCGTATTTGGTTTGCGCGGTAATCGCGCCTGCGCCGCCGCTGCCGCAAAAAGAGATGCCCAGCTGCGCGTTTTCCGCTTTCATGACGTCGCCCAGCTTCATATCCGCCGCCACGCCGGGGATGACCACCGCTTTTCCGCCTGCGTTTTCAACGCCCTGGCCGACTTTTTGCCCTTTGCCCAAACGATCGCCGATCACTACGGTAATTTGACCCATGGTATATTCTCCTGATTGAAATCGATGCGTTAACCGCTATGCGTTATTATCTTTCGCCACTTCGAAGTGCACGGACAGCAAATAGGCTTCTTCGATAGGCAATGTGCCAAACTGATTCACCACGCGTTCCGCCATTTGCATGGACTCGGCGGAAATTTCGTCGAAAAGCGATTTATCCACCTCCGGCAACGGCTCACCGGTTATTGAACGCAGCACCATGGCGCGAATATGCGATTCCAGCATCTGTTGCTGCACCGCATTGGTATAAATATTCTCAGCATTCAGCATCGCGGTAATATCCGCCAGCACCCGAGCGGTGATCTCACCGGCTTCGCTGACATCGGATTGTTCAATTTCTTTTATCGAAGCAGATCCATCATTCACTTTTCAGTACCCCTAGATCCCACATTAATCAGTAAGCCGTAAAGCGCATCACCTGAATAACCCGCTTTCTGTGATGTCTTTACCCTACCCCCGGCAAGATTTTCTGTGTAGACCGGTTTTTTCCAGTTCGAAGTGGAAATTGAATGACGCGCGGGGATCCATTTCGCAAAACGGCGTTATGGCGAAAAAGTAAATGAGATAACAATTACATAACCCGGCTAACGGTTTTTTTTGCCTCGATTGACGATAAAAGCCTTCGTGATCGGGATCTCTTTCTTTTCTCGCCCCAACCGCCTACTATCAATGGGACAAATCGACATTACCCACACCCCCGCTCCTCTGGCGCGGGGGTGTTGCTTTGTGTTGTTTTTCCGAATTTATGGGCGCACAGACTGGCGCCCTTTGATTTGACTGGAGAGTGGAATGACCAAACCCATCATTACTATTAATGAGCTGGATGCGGAACGCCTGGATGCGCTATTGGAACAACCGGCCTTTGCCAACACCGACGTCGCCGCCGCGCTGAACGACGAGTTGGATCGCGCGGAAATCCTGCCGCCGGAGAAAATGCCGGCCAACGTGGTGACCATGAACAGCCGCGTGCGTTTTCGCGATCTGCACACCGATGAAGAGCATGTGCGCACGCTGGTCTACCCAGCCTCGCTGAAAGACAGCCACGATCAGCTGTCGGTGATGGCGCCGCTGGGCGCAGCGCTGCTCGGCATGCACGTCGGCAAGCAGATCTCCTGGCAATTGCCGAACGGTGAAGAAGCGCGGATTGAAGTGCTGGAATTGCTGTACCAGCCGGAAGCGGCGGGCGAATACCACCGTTAAGCGGTTTTCAGGGCGGCATCCGGCCGCCCTTTCTGTCTCAGATGCAGATAGCGATCAGCACGGCGATCAGCAGCAGCACGTAGATTTTGGCATGCAGCGCATCGCTCACCTTCGGCAAACAGCGCCTGGCAAACACGATCCCCGCAATCCCCGCCACCACCAGCAGCCCCAGAATGTTCAGATTGACGTACCCCAGATACTGCGGCCCGCTCATCTCGCGCCATCCCAACACGATATACATCAGCGCTCCGATCACCGCCACCGGGATCGACAGCGGGTTGGCGGCGCTGACGCAATATTTCATGTCGTAACCATGGCGGCGCAGCAGCGGCACGGTCATCACGCTGCCGCCCACCCCCAGCAGGGTGGCGATGCCGCCGATCAGCGGCCCGCCGCCCCACAACGTGGCGGGAGACAGTTCGGCGCGCGCCGGTTTGATCAGGAAGCCCCGGCGGAACAGACAGTCGGCGATGGTCACCGCCATATAGACCACAAACAGCCCGCGGATCACGCCGTCCGCCAGCAGCGAGGAAGCGAACGCGCCCAGCGCCGCGCCGATGCCGATGAAAAAGATCAGCGGCACGATGGTTTCTCGCAGCAGGTTGCCACTGCGCCAGTTGGTCAGGGTGGCGTAACTCGCGTTGAGGATCATCACCGCTGTCGAGGTCGCTACAGCAATATGCATCGCCTGGCCGGGCTGCTCGCCCGAGGCGGAGATCAGGTGATAGACGAAAGGCACCACCACAAAGCCGCCGCCGAAGCCAAACAGAATGGTGGTGATGCCGGTCAGAAAACCGGCGCCCAGTACAATCAACGTTTCAATCATGGCCGTGCGCCCGCACGAAGTCGTCGAACCCGGCGCAGAACTGCCCCGCCAGCGGGTGGAAGCGCTCGCCGACGAACAGCCCCAAATACTGCTCGCGCACGGCGTCGTGATCCACCAGCTCAATGCCCGCCTGTTCCGCCCGCGCCAGCGTCTGTGCGTCCGGGAAGCCCCAATAGCGCGAATCACCCTGCTTTTCCGCCGCTATCGCTTCGCTCCGTTCCGCCCGCATGAGCTGGCGCGCCAGGAAGGTGCCGCTTTGCACGCCCAGCAACATCATGTTTTCCAGGAACGACAGATCGTGACGCAGCTCGGCGGGCAGACGGGCGAGCACCGGGCCGGCGTCCCAGTGTTCATCCATTTCATGCAGCGTCACCGCACAGCCCTTGTCACCGTTCATCATCGCGCGGAATAGCGTCATCACCCCGCGATAACGCGGCAAGTCGCCGGGGTGCAGGTTCCACAGCAGCTTGCCGCGTCGGCTGAAGGCGCGCACATAGTCGGCGGAGAATTTCTGATAGCAGCGCAGGGAGATCACCGCGTCCATATGCTCCAGGCTGCTGATAAACGTGGCGTCATTGATGTCGAGAACGCGATGCGCCTTGACCCCGGCGGCGGCCAGGAACAGGGCCGGCGATTGATAGGCCCCCTCACAGGCGGCGGCGTTGCGGCCAACGAACGGGAACACAAAATCGTTCAGCACCTCGCGCTCATACAGCCCCAGGCGGCGAACCGCCGGCTCCTGGGTGCGGCCGCCGCTTTTCGCCAGGGGGAAATACACCGTAAAAGCACACTCGCCTTTCAGGGCGGCGATCAGATCCTGACACACCAGCCAGGAGAAAATGTCGTTGCCGACAAAGAGCGCTACGTTCTTCATACTTCAGCCTTCTTTGCGTTGAAAATAGGGTTGTTGAACACGATTTTGCTGATATCCCGCGTGATGGATTCCATCGCCGAGGTGTAAAAAAGATCGCCCTTGGCGGGCGCGCCGAGCGAGTAAAGATGCTGCTCACGGCCGCGTCGGTCGGCGATTTTCAGCGTATGCGGGTTGCACTTCACGCCGCCGAACAGGTTCTCTTGCACCAGCCCGTCTTGCAGCAGCTGCTGGCTCAGGCGGTTGGGCGGCAGTTGATAGGAAGGCGTGGTGCAGTTGAACAGATACTGCGCGCGCACCCGCGTCTCATGGCAACGAAGGATAAACCCGTCCGTTGCCTTGCTGATATCCACCAGGCCGCCGCAGGCGCGCAGGCGTTGGCTCTCCAGCGCCGCCACGATCTTGTTGGCATTCTTGATCGGCATGGCGTGCCGATTGCGCATCCAGGAGGAGTTGTAAAAGCGCATGAAGACCTGCCGGTTGTTGGCATCCATCTTGACCCAGGCGGCGCACACTGCCGGGTGGATCGCCGCCAGATAGCTGCAGATATGCTCCCGGGCAAAACGCGCGCGATCGAGGCTGTCCGCCAGATCGCGGTAGCAATCGCGCCTTTCCCCCAGCGCCGAGAGCACCGTCAGCCGCTCCGGCCCCGGATAGTGGCGCGCCAGCGCGGCGTTGATCGCATGCACCAGCTGATGCGCGTCAATAAAATCGCGGCCGGCGACAAAGCGCCGCAGCGCCTCAACAAACGCCTCCGGCGGCGGACGCATCACCGCCGGCTGCACGCTGGGGAACAGGCCCGAGCGCGACAGTGCGCAGATGTCGGTCGCTCCCAGGCGCTCCATCAGTTCAACGATGGCGTCAATCGCCGTCAGGCTGCAGCCGATCACGCCAATGCTCGAATAAGGGTTGATCGGCGGCAAATCCTGATGGGCCTGATAAGCGATCACCCCATCCACCGGGTAAAGGCACTCCGGCGGGTTGTGCCCCGAACACAGCACCAGCGCGTTCATCTGCTCGGCGCCGCCGCAGGCGGTGGTCAGCCGATAGCCGGCTTCGTGCGGCGCGATGGCATTCACTTCGGCAGTGACGAAATTCAGCACCACGTTACTGTCCGCCGCCATATATATTGTCATGTCGCGAATAAAATCGAGATATTCCCGATACAGCCAGCGCGGCGGATAACGATCCTGGCAAAACTGCGGGAAATGCATGGCGATCCAATCAACGAAGTGCGCATCGTCGAAAATATCCGCCGACATATTTTCCGGCGTCATATTTAATATATGGCTGTCAAAATCGCTGCTGTATGCCATGCCGCCTTTAAATCCCTGCTTGTCGAAAACCGTCAGGGAAAGCGGCCTTTTGCAATGATTAACCGACTTATTTTTTATAAAGTTATACGCAAAAGAGATGCCGGCGGCCCCGCCGCCAATCACACCGAACTTATACATGAAATATCACCTTATAGTCATTGAACTGCGCTAAGAACTATTGCTTCAGGTGTTGGAATAAAATGACGCTTTATTCCTTATTAACTTCTTGTATTGCGAGAACGAGAACCTTCGTCCCACCCTGGTGTGAAGACTTGCACGGGCTTCATGGCCGATAAAATAACGGCGCCCCGAACAAGCGTTATTTTTCTGCCCCGATAGTAGGGCGACCGTCGCTGGCTTGCTTTATATGAAGGGCCAACTATCATTGCGTTTCGGCCAATCTGCCCGCCAAAGGGAACACATGCGCAACGTCCGCATTGATGACATCGACCACGTAACCCGTGCGGTGATCGCCATCGGCACCGATTATCCGCCGGGGCATCTGCTGCCAATGCACAGCCACCGGCGCGCGCAGTTGCTGTACGGCGCTACCGGCGTCATGCACGTTTTCACGCAGCAAGGCAATTGGGTCGTTCCGCCGCAGCACGCGGTGTGGCTGCCGCCGCAGATGCCGCACGCGGTGCGGATGGTCGGCGTCACCACCCGCAGCCTGTACCTTGAACCCGGCGCGTTGCCCGCCGAACGGCCGCAGGTATGTCAGGTGGTCAGCGTCACTCCGCTGATGCGCCAGCTGTTGATGGCGGCGGTGGATATGCCGCTGGAGTATGAACAACAGGGCCGCGACGGAGCGCTGGCGGCGCTGCTGCTGCACGAGCTGGCCAGGCTGCAGCCCTTGCCGCTGCACATCCCGCTGCCCGCCGATCCTCGGCTGGGTGAGCTGTGCCGCGCCTTTTTGCAGCACCCCGACGCCCACGACTCCGCGCAGCGGTGGGCGCCTCGTCTGTACATGAGCATTCGCACCTTCAGCCGCTTCTTTCGCGCGCAGACCGGCCTGCCGTTTTCGCAATGGCGTCAGCGCGCCTGCGTGGTGCTGGCGTTGGCGCTGCTGGCCGAAGGACGCAGCGTGACGCAGGTGGCGATGGAGATGGGATATGACAGCAGCGCGGCGTTTTCAACCATGTTCCGCCGCGTGCTGGGGCAGGCGCCCTCCTCCTATCTGACGGAAGACGGGCGCGACGGTTGACGGATTAGCGGAATTTCTTGTGGTTGGCGTCGCGAGTTTGCTTGAAGCCCTGCGCCAGCTGCTTCGCTTCGGCGACTTTGCCCTGATTGGCCAGCGCCAGCGCCTGATCGATTTGGCCGATCAGGGTATCCAGCCCGCTGCGGAAATCTTTCATCTCCGGGCTGTCGGCGGCTTTGTCTTCCAGCTTCGGCGGGGTGCCCTGTTTGGCATCCTGCGCGGCGGCGCGCATGTTCTGCAGGCTCTGTGTGAGGGTAGCGGCGGAGTCGGTATTCAGCGCCGTTTTGTAGTTTTCCGCCAGGGTGTCCATATCGTCGCCAAGATCGGCGGCGACCGCCAGCGAACTGGCTGCCAGCAGCGTCAACGCCGCCAGCGCTTTCAGGGTATTCTGCATGTTTGCTCACCTTCCAGTTATTGTTTTAATTAACCCACCGTTACCATAGGCAAGGCCGGGAAAAATCGAAACCGGAGATTTGTAAGCAAGGTTGAGACGGGATAACGCGCAGCCGGCGGGCGCCGGCCGCGCAGCGGATCACTGGCCGGCGATCTTCATTTCCGGCAGCAGCACCGAACCGCACTGGATATTGCTGCGGGTTTCGATATCGCTGCCGACGCTGACGATGTTGCGCAGCATGTCTTTCAGGTTGCCGGCGATGGTGATCTCGCTGACTGGGTACTGGATCTCGCCATTTTCCACCCAAAAACCGGCGGCGCCGCGCGAGTAATCGCCGGTGACGCCGCTGACGCCCTGGCCCATCAACTCGGTGACCACCAGGCCTGTGCCGAGCTGCTTCAGCATGCCGGCGAAGTCCGCGCCCTGCCCGGCAATGCGCCAGTTATGGATGCCGCCGGCATGGCCGGTGCTGTGCAGGCCCAGCTTGCGCGCCGAGTAGCTGGTCATCAGCCAGGTTTGCAGCACGCCGTCCTTGACGATATCGCGCCTCTGGGTGCGCACGCCCTCGCTGTCGAACGGCGTCGACGCCAGCCCTTTCAGCAGGTGCGGATGCTCCTCGACGGTCAGCCACTCCGGCAGAATCTGCTTGCCGAGCGAGTCCAACAGGAAGGTAGATTTGCGATAAACGCTGCTGCCGCTGATGGCGCCCACCAGATGGCCGAACAATCCGGTGGCCACCTCGGAGGCGAACAGCACCGGCGCCTTCATGGTCGACAATTTGCGCGGCGCGAGACGCGCCAACGTGCGGCGGGCGCACTCCTGCCCCACCCACTCCGGGCTGTGCAGATCGCCCATCGCCCGACCTATGGTGTAAGCGTAATCCCGCTCCATGTCGCCGTCCTGTTCTGCGATAACGCAGCTGGACAGCGAGTGACGGCTGGAACAATAGCTTTGCAGCATGCCGTGGCTGTTGCCGAACACCTTGATGCCGTAGTGGCTGTTGAAACTGCCGCCTTCGGTGTTGGTAATTCGTTTGTCCGCCGCCAACGAAGCCTGCTCGGCGCGCGCCGCCAGCTCGATGCCGCGCTCGGCGTCCAGCTCGGTCGGGTGGAACAGATCGAGATCCGGCGCCTCGAACGCCAGCAGATCTTTCTCCGCCGGGCCGGCGCAAGGATCCTCAGAGGTGTAGCGCGCGATGTCCAGCGCCGCCTGTACGGTGCGGGCGATGGCGTCCGGGCTGAGATCGGTGGAAGAGGCGCTGCCTTTGCGCTGGCGGTGATACACGGTGATGCCCAGCGCGCCATCGCTGTTGAACTCGACGTTTTCCACTTCGCCGAAGCGGGTGCTGACGCTGATGCCGGTCGATTTGGTGACCGCGACTTCCGCCGCGTCGGAACCGGCGCGGGCCAGCTCCAGCGCCTGAGAAACGGCCTGTTCCAGCGCCTTGCGCTGTTCTGCAACTTGAGTGACTACTTTCATCAATCTGCCATAATTAATCAGAAAATCGTTGAGAAAAGTGCCGGAGCGGCGTAGTTGTGCACGCGGGGCGGCGCGCAAAAATCCTGAGATCTCTGCCGTTGAGTCTAACAGGAACCGCGTTGAATTTCGCATAAAGCCGGCAACCTGTTAGGATTAGCCTCTTTTTAACGGAGCCTACCATGAACAAACAGCCTGAAGACTGGCTCGACGATGTCCCGGAGAATGAAAACGAGGACGATGACGAGATTATCTGGGTCAGTAAAAGTGAAATTAAACGTGATGCCGAAGCGCTGAAAGACCTGGGGGCCGAAATGGTCGATCTGGGCAAAAACGCGCTGGACCGCATTCCGTTGGACGAAGATTTGCGCGCCGCCATCGAGCTGGCACAGAAGATCAAGAAAGAGGGCCGTCGCCGTCAGCTGCAGCTGATCGGCAAAATGCTGCGCGCCCGCGATATCGAGCCGATCCAGACCGCGCTCGACAAGCTGAAAAACCGCCACAACCAGCAGGTTTCCCTGTTCCATAAACTGGAAGCGCTGCGCGACCGCCTGGTGGAAGAAGGCGATGACGTCATTCCGTCGATCCTGGATCTGTATCCGGCCGCCGATCGCCAACAGCTGCGTTCACTGGTGCGCAACGCGCAGAAAGAGAAGGCCGCCAACAAGCCGCCTAAGGCTTACCGCCAGATCTTCCAATACCTGCGCGAGCTGGCCGAAGCGGCCGACTAAGCGCCGCCATCCCGGGATGAACCCGTTTCATCCCCGGTGATGCGCCGGTTCGCCGCTGCTTTCGCGGATATTGAAGCGCAGGCTGCCTTCCAGCTCTTCTTCCGCCTCTTCAAACAGCAGAATGATCGCGCCGAAACGACGCTTGCTGCGGGCATTCAGGTGAGTGAACTCGATTTCCACCGGCAGACCGATATCGCCGGTCACTACGTCCCACAGCGCGTCGAGGTTGGCGCCGAATCCCTCGTCCAGCGCAAACTTGTGCGCAAAATCGCGGTAGAAGGTCGGCACATCCTGGATCTGTTCAAAATCAAACTCTACTTTTGCCATCAAACTCACTCCACACGAATGAAGTTTTTGTAATGGTCTCGCGTGACGAAGATCAGACCGTCGCTCGAATACAGCAGGCGATCGGCGCCGCGCCGGCCACACTGGTAATTGATGTCCGCTTCGCGCCAGACCCGGCCGCCGGCGCTCGGCAGTTGTCCTTCACGGTTAGAGAATCGATCGCCGCCAATCGCCTTGCCCGGCAATACCGCACAGAGGTTGCCTGAACGCGGGTCCCAGCCCTGCTCGCGCGCCTGCTTCTTGGTGACGTAATAGCCCGGCAGCCGCTGATGCTGCTGCAGGTAGCTCACCACCGTTTGCTGCTGCGTGAGCCGATCGATGCTCTGCTGTTGCCCCGCCGGCGCTTGCACCACCGTCGCATTGCCGCCGATCGCACGGTGCTCGTTGCCGCGCAGCGCGCTGAAGACGGCGATGACCACGGCGATGACAATCGCCAACAGAATCCGCTTGTTCATGACATTCCCTGAAATTATGCCGCCGAAGGCGCCGCAGCTCCCCCAGGCTAGTTAGGTATATAGTCGACCTGGATGAAACTAAGATGACCGGCACGTCACGTTTTCGCGGCGGTAAGCGTTTCATCCACTCATGACAATGATGCCACTTTCCAGTCGTTCTGGCACTCGGAGTCTCTCTGAAAACAGGCCGCCTCACATGAGACGGCCCGCCATGTCAGGCACTGCTTTCAGTATAGTCAGGGAAGGCGCCGCACAACGCGGCGCAACAGGAGGGAACGCATCAATCGATCAAGGCGTGACGATAGCGATGCAGCATGTCGGCCAGGCGTTTCACCGGCCCGGTGACGCTGAGCGGCGCCTGATTGTCCACCAGCTTCTGCTGGTACTCGTTCATTTCACCCAGCAAGCGATCGTAGTAATAGGCGCGCTTGACGTCGTTCTTGGCGGAGACCACCCGATCGGCGGTGCTGCGGATCTGGCGGTGGAAGGCCGACAACTCTTCGCTGACCGGAATCTCCGCCCGCTGCATGCGCTGGTGGGCAATGATCAGGTTCAACGCCAGACGATACTTGGCGATGTCGTTCGGGAACATCATCAGCAGCTGGTTAAGCTGCTGATACAGCGCAGGCAGATGGTTTTGCCGACGACGCGCCGCCTTGGTGGTCAGCGCCGACACCGCGCTGCTGACGAACTGGTTGAGCAACGTGCGCCCGGTGCGTTCACGCGAATTGTCGCGGATCAGCAGCAGCACCATCAGCCCAACGCAGCTGCCGAGGAACTGGCCCAGCGCCCCGTCGAGAAACTGGGTGACGTTGAATTCCATCGGGTTGCTCAGCACCAGAATGTTGATGGTCCCGGCCAGCAGCCCCAGCGAACCGAGCCGCCGCTTCTGCACCTCGATGCCGATGAAAAACGCCAGCAGACCGAGGCTGAGACACAGCAGCAAAATGCTCTGCTGCGTCGCCGGCAGGATCACCATGAAGAACAGGGAACCGACCGGGATCGCCGCCAGCATGCCCAGCACGAAATCCATCGCCACCATGCGCGGCGCCGGGGTGCGCATCGCCAGCGAGGTGATCACCGCGATGATCACCATAAAACCGCTGCCGGACGTCCAGCCGGTCCACAGCCACAGCAGGCTGCCGAAGGCCGTCGCCACAAAGGTGCGCAGGCCGTTGATCATCGCGTGATGCCCTTCCGCCGAAGTCGGCTTGACCACGGTTTCGTTGCTCAACACCCCCTCTTCCACCGCGCTGATGCTGCAGTTGGCGTGCACGCCTTTCGACAGCAGCAGGTAGCGCGTCGCCGCGCCGACCCAACCGGTGATGGTCGGCAGCGTTTCCTCGGAACGATGCGTGGTCAGCACCTGGCGCAACAGCTTCATGCGCTTGTGGATCTCCTGCGGGGTTTCCGCCGGGACCATCAGCTGCTCCCGCAGGCTGTCTTTCAGTGCCTCCGGGTGATTCACCAAGATCAGATAGGTTTCGCAGGCCTGGGTGATCAGCGTCAGCGACAGCGTATGCAGCGCTTTTACCCGGCGGTTGACCTTCTGCCAGCGCGAGGACTCCATCATCAGATTGTTGCGCATGCCGTCCAGCGCCGTGGTGCTCTTCACCAGATTGCTCCAGGCGCGGTCGATATCCTCTTTGTCGGCGTTGCTGATGCACATCTGCATCAGGCGGTATTGAGCTACCAGCAGCTGATCCACCGCCCGATCGATGTCCTGTTTGATCGAACGCGGCGAGAACAGCAGATCCGCCAACACGGCGCTGACGATCCCCAGCACGATCTCGCTGCAACGCTCGATGGCGAACTGCGGCGCTTCCAGCAGATGAGACTCGCTGGTGGCGACCGTCACGATGATGATCAGCGCGGTATACCCGGCCAGCCCCCAGGCATAGGAGTTCTCCACCTTGATGAGCGAAGAAAGCCAGGTGCAGAAACCGGCCCAGATGCAGCACAGCAGCAGCATCACCACCGGCGCGCGGGCGGTGGTGATGATAATGATCAGGCCGACGAAGCAGCCGATAAAGGTGCCGATGATACGCAGCCAGCCGCGGTGGCGGATGGCGCCGGAGAAGGGTTCGCCGCCGGCGGCAAAGGCCGGGCCGGCGGCGACGATGGCGGCGGTCATCGCCGACCAGCGCGGGGTTTCCAGATTGAGATGGAAGCCGACGAACAGCGCAAACACAATCGCGAAGCTGAGTTTGAAGGCGAATCTCAGCCGGATAAAGGTTGGGCTGCTCATTAGCCGAACTCACGCAGCCGGTGCATCAGGCGCACAAAAGGCGAGCCGCTGTCGGCATTGCGATCGTTCTTGCCGACGATCACCACGGTGGCGGTGGTGCCGGCCGGGTACGGATGCTGTTGATCCTTGGCGTCCAGCAGGATCTTCACCGGCACGCGCTGCGCCAGGCGCACCCATTCCAGGTTGCTGTCGATCGAGGCCAACCCTTTGTTGTTCACCGTGCTGCTGCTGTTGTTCACCGCCGCCGCCACGCTGTCGACGGTGCCGTGCATGATGCGGTTGCTGCCGAGCGGGGTGATCTCCGCGCGGTCGCCCTTATTCAGGCCATTCAGCTTGGTTTCTTCCAGGTACGCCAGGATGTAGAAGGAATCTTTCTTCACCAGCGCCACCGCCACCGAGCCGCGGGTAATGTATTCGCCGGCATGGACGTTGAGGTTGGTGATCCAGCCATCGGCCGGAGCCCGCACCGTGGTGCGTTCCAGATCCAGCTGCGCCAGCTCGCGCGCCGCCACGGCCTTCGCCAGCTGGTGCTGCACGGTCTGCAGCGAGTTGTTCGACTGGTCAATCTCTTCCTGCGACATCGCCTGCACGCCCAGCTTCACGCGGCGGCCGGCCTCGCGCCGTTTTTCCGCCGCCAACGCTTGATAGTAGGCGACGTCGGCGCCGGCTTCCGCCAACGCCTGCTCATAACGCGGCCGATCGACCACGAACAGCACCTGGCCTTTCTTCACCAGTTGGTTATCCACCACCGGCACGTCGGTCAGCAGGCCGCTGACGTCCGGCGCGATCGCCACCACATCGGCGGTAAACTTGGCATCACGCGTCCACGGCGACTCGGTGTAGAACACCCAGGCCTTGAATATCGCGGCGATGCCCAACAGCACAAGAATCAAAGTGATCGCGATTCGGGTTATTTTTATCGAAAAATTTTTCACAGCGACCTCAAACAAAAAGACATGAAATCAGATAAAACAAGCAGCAATACAGCGCAGTGTTAAACAGCGCCGGATGCCAGACAAAATCGTAAATCCCCGTCGGCTGCAGCAGGCGGCGCAAGAGAAAAAACAGCGCCAGCGACACCAGCAGCTCGAAAAACACCGGCGGAAACGACAGTCCGAAGATGACCATAACCGGAAGCAAACTCATCACTTTTTCCTTATTGTTCACTGCGCCGGGGAAAGACACATCTCGCCATTCACATTCTCTTTACATTTTAGCGTGCGCGCGCCACAAATCTTGACCAGACAGCTTGTCCAGGTCACGAACCCGAAAAAAGGTTAAACTTTGGGGCAGACGTCCACGACAGGGATTGCGAGGGTGCCGGAGGAGCGGCAGGATTACGTCGCCGATCGCTCTCGCACGTTGGTAAGGTCTATTCACCCGACCACGTTATATTAGCCTGCTTACTATCAAGGCATCAACAATCTGTGATCTAAATCACTTTTAAGCCAGAGTGAATAATGGAAAGATTAAAACGGATGTCGGTATTCGCCAAAGTGGTTGAGTTCGGGTCGTTTACCGCGGCCGCGCGCCAACTCGGCATGAGCGTTTCATCGATCAGCCAAACCGTCTCGAAACTGGAAAATGAGCTGCAGGTCAAGCTGTTGAACCGCAGCACGCGCAGCATCGGCCTGACTGAGGCCGGCAAAATCTACTATCAGGGCTGCCGACGCATGCTGCAGGAAGTCAGCGAAGTGCATGAACAGCTGTATGCGTTTAACAACACGCCCGCCGGCACGCTGCGCATCGGCAGCTCATCCACCATGGCGCAAAACGTGCTGGCGAACATGACCGCCGAGATGATGAAAGAGTACCCGGGCCTGACGGTCAACCTGGTAACCGGCATTCCGGCGCCGGATCTGATCACCGACGGGCTGGATCTGGTGATCCGCACCGGGGCGCTGCAGGACTCCAGCCTGTTCTCTCGCCGCCTGGGGCAGATGCCGATGGTGGTGTGCGCCGCCAAAAGCTACCTGAGCCAGCACGGCACGCCGCAGAAGCCGAGCGATATGGTCAACTTCTCCTGGCTGGAGTACAGCGTGCGGCCCGACAGCGAATTCGAACTGATGTCGCCGGAAGGCATCACCACGCGCATTTCCCCGCAGGGGCGCTTCGTCACCAACGACTCCTCCACCATGATCCGTTGGCTGAAAAACGGCGCCGGCATCGCCTACGCCCCGCTGATGTGGGTGATCGAAGAGATCAAACGCGGCGAGATCGAGATTCTGTTCAAAAGCTACCATTCGGATCCGCGGCCGATCTACGCGCTCTATACCGAGAAGGACAAACTGCCGCTGAAGGTGCAGGTGTGCATCAATTATTTAACCGACTATTTCGAACGCGTAGCGGCGGTCTATCAGGGCTATCGCTGAGCAGCGCTCAAATAGCGTCGCGCCAGCGCAGCCAGCAGCGTCAGCGCCACCATGCCGAAGCCCCACAGCAGCCAGATGGCGTAGCCCGCCCAGGTCAGCAGCGCAGGAAAATAGCTCGCCAGCCCGCTGCCCAGCTGTTTCAGCCACGGCAGCCAGGCGTCCAGCACCGCCTGCGGCACCAGGCTCAGCGCACCGTTTACCGGCAACGATGCATTCCCGGCTGCCTCCGCCAACGCCGGGAGCCAGGCCAGCACCCCGGCTACGCCCCAGGCCAGCAGCGTCCATAGCGCCATGGCGCCCAGCAGCAGCGCGAGTGTCCAACCGCCCCGGTTCACGGCACACCGCCGCCGCACTGCGGACAAAATCGGCTGCCCGACGGCAACGGCGCGGCGCACTGGCCGCAGGTGGCGCTCACCGCGGCAAACGGCTGACCGCAGCGGTGGCAATAACGCGCGCCCGATTTATTCACAGCCCGACATTCCGGGCACAGCGGCCCCGGCTCGCCATGCTGGTTATAGCGGTTGCCATGATGCCCGCCGCCGTGGCCCGCGCGCTGATGACCGCCGTTAATACCGCCTTGCCCCAACAACCGTTTCAGTAAGCTCATCCCGCCTCTCCTCTGTGCATTGACGCTGAACCTCACTGTAAACCCTGGAGTAAACTCCAGGGTAAAGCCCGGCGAGCAGGATTTACGTTTCATTACATCGTAAAAGTGACAAGGCTTTGATGCCGTTAACAAAAGCACCATCGGCATTATCCCACGCCGCCGCGCTGCGTTATGCTGCGGAAACCTCTCCCTGCATCAGGAATAACCATGAAAAAAATCATACTGGACTGTGACCCGGGGCATGACGACGCCATCGCTCTGTTGCTGGCCTGGGGCAATCCGCAGATCGACCTGCTGGCGGTCACCACCGTGGTGGGTAACCAGACGCTGGACAAAGTGACGCGTAACGCCCTGGCGGTGGCCCGCATCGCCAATATCACCGGCGTCCCCTTCGCCGCCGGCTGCCCGCGCCCGCTGGTGCGCAATATCGAAGTGGCGCCCGACATTCACGGCGACTCAGGCCTCGATGGCCCGGTGCTGCCGGCCCCCCACCTGCAGTTGGACTCACGCCATGCGGTAGACCTGATCATCGAGACCGTGATGGCCCACCCGCCGGGCAGCGTGACGCTGGTGCCGACCGGCGGCCTGACCAATATCGCCATGGCGGTGCGTAAAGAGCCGCGCATTGCCGAACGGGTCAAGGAAGTGGTGCTGATGGGCGGCGGCTATCATGTGGGCAACTGGAGCGCGGTGGCGGAGTTCAATATCAAAATCGATCCCGAGGCGGCGCACATCGTGTTCAACGAAAAATGGCCGCTCACCATGGTCGGGCTGGATCTCACCCATCAGGCGCTGGCCACGCCGGCAGTCTGCGAACGCATCGCCGCCCTCGGCACCCGGCCGGCCGCCTTCGTCGGCGAACTGCTGGCATTCTTTGGCCGTATGTACCAACAGGCGCAAGGCTTCAGCGCCCCGCCGGTACACGATCCTTGCGCGGTGGCCTACGTGATCGACCCGAGCGTCATGACGGTGCGCAAAGCGCCGGTGGATATCGAACTGACCGGCACCCTGACGTTGGGCATGACGGTCACGGACTTCCGCGCGCCGCCGCCGCCGGACTGCCACACCCAGGTGGCGGTCAAACTGGATCAGGATAAATTCTGGGATCTGGTGGTGGATGCGCTAAAGCGGATCGGTGAGGTGGAGTAAGCAGACGGGAGACAAGACTAACGCGCTTGGGCAGGCGCGTTAGTCTGTATTCTGCCGCGGCAACGGGGAGGCTCAAGACATAACGTCTTTTATTTCCAATTCAGCAGAACAATCCTAACAATAAATCATTTTATAAAAACCAAAATAAACATATAGAGACAAGAAGAATCTTAATAAAAATAAAGCCATGAAAATCACTTTTAATTTAAAAATCAACAATGGGAAACGATGAAACAAACCTCCTCCGTCACGCCGCCGCTGACGAAACAAATTAAACAAGCAGATACCTATTTTATTCTTCACATTACCTGCCTATATAGGCCATTGCCGGGATGCCTCACGATATTCACACACGCCAACACAAAGGCCAACCAATTGATTTTAATGAATAAAAATAATAATTAGATTAAAAATTGACTGAATCGCAATAGATTTGAGAAAATAGCGCGTCTGCTTTTGAAAAAACAAAAATGCCTTTTGCGGGTTAAAAATACGGCTTAACCTTTCTTTAGGCGCACAGCCTCACGCATTCTCAGGGCAAACATTATTTATCGCTTCACCATGAAGACGGTTTAAATTTCCCGTGAGACATTTTCGAATTGAATATTACACACATTTCAACATCAGGATAAAGGATAGGGAATAATCAAAACATGCATTCAATAAACGCTATCAGGCCTTGGCAGGTTAACCATGGCCGATAAATCTCCCGCTAACGCAGCGACCATCGCCGTGCTGCCCCTGCTGCTGATCTGGATGGCGGCGCTCCTGCCGATCTATCATCCCAATATGGGCGGCGACGGTCTGGCGCTGCCGCAAAACATTCAGGCCTGGGGCGTCATGGCGCTCACTACGCTGATCGTGACGTTTACCGTTTGCCTGGGTCGCATCCGCCTTTCACTTACCCCCACCGCCCGGCTATTGCTGCTCGGCATCGCCGTGCTGGCGCTGCCGCTGCTGTATACCCGCCCCGAGTGGCGCGAAGACGCCCTGTGGCGCTGCGCCGGCCTGCTCGGCGGTTGGCTGTTCTATGTCGCCTGCCTGCAGCTGCGCCTAACCCCCAGGCAGCGCAACCTATTGCTGTACGGTCTGCTGTTCGCCGCTGGCGTTCAGGCGCTGCTGGCGGCTCTGCAACTGTTCGCCCCCACGCTGGCGTGGGTATCCCCTCACGGAAGCCGGGTCTACGGCGTCTTTCAGCAACCGAACGTGCTGGGCAGCTTTATCGCCACCGGGCTGGCTTTGGCGCTCTGGCTGCTGCTTGCTCCCCTCTCTGCGCCGATGCGGCGGCGGCAAATCCCGCTGCTCGCGCTGCTGGCCGTTTTCTCCGCCCTGCTGGTGCTGATCCAGTCGCGCGCCGCCTGGCTCGGCGGCGCCTTGGCGGCGGCATTGCTGCTGTGGCGTTTTGCCCGCCAGCGCCCGGCCGCAAGCCGCTGGGCCGGCGGCGCGCTGCTGTTGGGTATGGCGATCGGCCTCACGGTGCTGTTCACCGGTTTCGGTCTGGAGGGTCACACCGGCCTGATCGGTCGGGGGCTATCCAACAGCGCGCGTCTGACCATGCTGCACGACGTCGGCGCCATGATCCTGGCCAAGCCGCTGCTGGGCTGGGGTTACGGCGGTTTTGAATACGGCTTCGCGCACTTCCGCCTGCAGGAAATGCCCTGGCGAGAAGTGCTGGAAGTCGCCGGGCATCCGCACAATGAAATCCTGCTGTGGTGGGTTGAGGGTGGTCTGCCGGCGCTGGCGGGTATCATGATCGTCCTCGTCGCCGGCGCGCTGCTGCTGAAATGCGCCTGGCAACGGGATCGCGCGCAGCGGGACGGCGCGCGCGTCGGGCTGTTCCTGGTGCTGCTGCCAATGCTGGTGCATACCCAGCTGGAATACCCTTTCTATCTGTCTGCGCCGCACTGGCTGGCGTTTCTGTTGCTGCTGGCGTTGCTGGACGGCCAAACCGGCGAGCCCCGCCCGCTGCCGTTCGCCAAAGCCCTGAGCCTGCCGGTGGCGATGGCGGCGGTCGGCGTGCTGGCGATGGCGGTTTTCGCCTGGCAAGGGCGCATGGCGCTCACTCAGTCGGAACGCACGATGCTGGCCAACATCGACAGCATCGAGCAAATGCCGCCGCCAGCCGCCTGGATCTACCGGGAGCGCAAAACGTTCGACGAGCAATCTCACGCGCTGCTGGTCTATAACCAGACACGTGACGATGCCCTGTTGACCGGCTATCGGCAGTGGGCCAATGCCTATCTGCAGCGCCGTATCGACGCCAACGTCTACGCCACGCTGATCATGATCTTGCGCTATCAGGGGGCCCAGGCGGAAGCCGACGCTCGCCTGCGGGAAGCCGCTTTCCTGTTTACGCGGGATGCGCGGTTTAGGTAGGGACAACAAGGTGAGAGCGATGCCTCGTCGCTCTCACCTGCGTCATTTATGTAGCAAAATTAACGCGGCAATATCGCGCACTCTTTATCCAGCAGCGATTCTACCGACGCGCGATTGCCGACGTCCCAGCCGCGCTTCGAGGCCAGCAAGATAAAACCCCGTTGGCCGCCAAACGTGGTGGGCACTAACGCCACGCCATATTCCGCCAGCTGCGGCGGCGACAGATGGAGATAACCCGCCAAATCCTTAATCGGGTAGATGCCCATCACGGCTGGCTGCATCACGCGGCGAGCATAATAGGTGTGGCGCAACAACTTATCCGGCAAAGGCCGCCATTGCTCCTGTACGTAGGGGCGTTCCGCCTGCAATTGGCGCCGCACATCTTCGCGCAGACAGGTCAGGTGAATATGCAATTGGTTCTGGCTGCGGCCATAAGCGGAGTTGATCGCCATGCCCAACATATCATCCGGCACCGGCCCGCCATACTCAGCGGCCAGCCGGTAACGCATCAGCCATGCATAGCCAAAATAGTCCGTCCGTTCCCCGGCCAGCAGCTGCGGGCTTTCGATGCCGGAGAGCGGCGCCGTCGGCACCAGGATGAAGTGATAGGGATAACGCGGGTTTTGCAGCACGCTGAAGCCCTGCGCTTTCCCCTGCGGCATATAAATCTGCTCACACGGGGCCGGATCGCGCTTTTGCTGATAGTTGGCCATGCAGAGCTTATCGACCACGCCCCACAGCGCATCGGAACGGGCGCACCCCGTCAGAGAGAGAACCCCCAGCACCAGCAGCCAATGCCGGGCGGATAAAGCCAGGCGCGTCATTCTCGTAGTGATCTGTTTTTTCGCCACGTCAATTTTATTCCATTATGTCGTACAGGCTACGGCGTCCTGCCGCGCTTAGCGTTACGAATGCGAGAAAGGCCGCAAAATGGAGAATGGTTGAGGGGCCAACGCGCGGCCCCTTGAGGAAAGATTACGCCGTGCCGCCGACGGTCAACGTATCCAGTTTCAGCGTCGGTTGGCCGACGCCTACCGGCACGCTCTGGCCTTCCTTGCCGCACACGCCCACGCCTTTATCGAGCGCCAGATCGTTGCCGACCATCGAGATCTGCTGCATCGCCTCAATGCCGGAGCCGATCAGCGTCGCCCCTTTCACCGGCTTGGTGATACGGCCCTTTTCGATCAGGTAGGCTTCGGTGGTGGAGAACACGAACTTGCCGGAGGTGATGTCCACCTGGCCGCCGCCAAAGTTCGGCGCGTACAGACCGTACTCGACGCTGGCGATGATCTCTTCCGGCGTCGATTGGCCCGCCAGCATGTAGGTGTTGGTCATGCGCGGCATCGGCAGATGCGCGTAGGACTCGCGGCGGCCGTTGCCGGTCGGGGCGACGCCCATCAGCCGCGCGTTGAGCTTGTCCTGCATGTAACCTCTCAATACGCCGTTTTCAATCAGCACATTGTACTGGCCCGGCACGCCTTCGTCGTCGATCGCCAACGAGCCGCGGCGCCCTTGCAGAGTGCCGTCATCCACCACGGTGCACAGTTCGGACGCCACCAGCTCGCCCATATGGCCGCTGAACACCGAGGTGCCGCGTCGGTTGAAGTCGCCTTCCAGGCCGTGGCCCACCGCCTCATGCAGCAGCACGCCCGGCCAGCCGGCGCCCAACACTACCGGCATATTGCCGGCCGGCGCCGCCACCGCGCCAAGATTAACCAGCGCCATGCGCACCGCTTCTTTGGCGTAGGCATCGGCGCGCACGTCGCCGTCGACGGTTTCCAGGAAATAGTCGTAACCGAAACGGCCGCCGCCGCCGCTGGAGCCGCGCTCACGCTTGCCGTCCTGCTCCACCAGCACGCTGACGGAGAGGCGCACCAGCGGGCGAACATCCGCCGCCAGCGTGCCGTCGGTGGCGGCCACCAACACCTGCTCGTAAACGCCGGTAATGCTGGCGTTCACTTCCTGCACTCGCGCATCGGCGGCGCGCGCCACCTTGTCGACGCGGTGCAGCAGGGCGATTTTCTCTTCGCGCGGCAGACTTTGCAGCGGATCGAGCAACGGATACAGCGCCCGGTAACCGATCTCACCCAGGGTATGCGCCCGCCCGTCGCCCTGCTCACGCACGATGCTGCGCGCCGCCTGGGCGCTCTGCTGCAGCGCATTCAGGGTGATCTGATCGGCATAGGCGAAGCCGGTCTTCTCACCGCTTACGGCGCGCACGCCGACGCCCTGGTCGATATTGTAAGAGCCATCCTTGATGATGCCGTCCTCGATCACCCAGGCTTCGTGATAGCTGGACTGGAAATAGAGATCGGCGTAGTCGATACGGCGTTCTGCCAGTTGACCCAGTACCCTGTACAGGTCTTGATGACTCAGCTTGTTGGTAGCGAGTAACTGCTCACTGACAAACGTCAGGCTCATAATGGTTTCACTCTTGATTGGAGGATAGCTTGTCAGACGGCGCCGTCAGCGACGTCTGGAATCGGTTGTGCTGCAGCACCGGCATCTGCGCACGAATATTTTTCAGGCTTGCGGCGTCCACGCGCACTTTCAGCGCCGCCACAGCGTCCGCGTTCTCGGCCAGCACCTTGCCCCAGCCGTCAACCGCCAGCGTGTGGCCCCAGGTGCGACGAGTCGGCCCGTGTCGCCCCACCTGCGCCGGCGCCAGGATCACGCACTGGTTCTCGATCGCCCGGGCGCGCAGCAGGATTTCCCAATGCGCCTCGCCGGTGACCCGGGTAAAGGCCGCCGGCACCGAAATCAATTCGGCGCCCTGCGCCCGCAACGCCTGGAACAGCGCGGGGAAGCGCAGATCGTAGCATATGGTCATGCCCAAACGCCCGACCGGCGTATCCACCACCGTCAGGTGCTGCCCGTGCTGGTAGGTATCCGACTCGCGGTAGCGGCCGTGCGCATCGTTGATGTCCACATCGAACATGTGCAGCTTGTCGTAGCGGGCGCGGATCTCGCCCTGCTCGTCGAACAACAGGCTGCTGGTGGTGATAAGTTCCGGGTTTTCACGGCTGATCAAGGGCATCGAGCCCACCAGCAACCACACGCCATAGCGGCGCGCCAGCTCGCGCACCGCGTTCTGCAGCGGGCCATCGCCCTGTTTTTCCGCCTGTTGGCGGTAGGCCGCGGAGTTGGCGAACAGCAGCGCGTTCTCCGGCGTCATGACCAGTTTTACCCCGGCATTGAGCTGCTTGATCTGCTGTTCAATCTGGGCCAGGTTATCGCGCACCTGATCGCCACTGCACAACTGCAACAACGCAACGTTAGCATTCCTCATGACGCCTTATCCTCCTTTGCCTTACGAAGTACCTCATTGATCTTCGGCTGGTCGAGATCGCCGCCGATATGGTAGCGAATCAGCGAAATCTTGCTCCACAGCGGCCCCAGCACCTGCGAGGCGGCAAATACCGCCGCGCCGACGATCGGGTTGACGACAAACGCCGTGGCCACGCCGACGGTCGCCGAAATCGCCGGCGCCACCACCGCCTCCATATCGATGCGGCGGCGCGCCAGATCGATCTGGCCGCTCATGGCGATGTCCGCCGCCAGGCCGTCGATCAATAGATTATCAGTATGCATTATGCCATCTTTCAGCCAGGCGGTGCTGCGGATGGAATCAAAGTAGAAACCTTTGCCGAAGGTATCGCTGAAATCGAACTGCAGCTTGCGCAGCAGGGCGTCGAAGCTGACCAGCCGCAGCAGCTGGCCGGCGCGGCCGCCGCCCATGCTGTCGATCTCGCCCTTGCCCATCTTGACCTGCAGCGCGCCGCTCAACGTATTCACCTGCGGCTGCCACGGCGCGCCGTGCCAGTACAGATCGAAGTCCACGTCGTAAGGCGCCCCTTTCAGCGGGATAGTGATGCCGAAGAAGGCGGCGGTTTCATCGATCTTGCCGCCGAGCAGTTTGCCTTTCAGCGAGCTGCGCTCTTCCTGCGCGTTTTGTTTCCACAGGCCGGTGGCGGTCATGCGCCCTTTGCCGGTATCGACCAGGCCGTGATCCAGCGTCAGGGTATCCCCCCGATTAGTCAGATCCGCCTCGACCTTGCCAAGGTTCTGCCCCAGCACCCAGCACGACTTGCAGCGCAACATCAGCGAAGGCCAGTCGCGGAAGGAAAGTTTCTCGGGCGACGGCGCCGCCGCGCCCGCCGCGTTTTTCGTCTCGGCGAACTGTGGGTTGTAATACAGGTAGTTGATATCGGCGCGCCACGGCCCGCGATCGGCCACCCGCAGGCTGCCGTCCACTTCGTCGCTCTTGGCGCTCACCAGGGTAGCGCCAAGCTGTTTTTCGGCCGACAGCGTCAGCTTATGCCAGGCCTGGCCGCCCAACAGCAGCTGCGGCGTGGTCAGCGCCACGGTGGTGGGGAAGCTGAAACCGCCCACCTGACCGCTGCCGCCGCCCTGTTTCAGCGCCGGCGCCAGCAGCGCCAGCCATTGCTCGCCGTCCAGCGCCGGCAGGTTCAGCGTCATCGATTTGCCGGCCGGCAGCGGCGGGGTGCCGCCACCGTTGGTTTGCCACGCGGCGCGCGCCAGATTCACCTGTTTTTTGTCGAAGTTCCATTCACTGTTGAAGCGGTTCTGTTTGCCCGCGCTGCCGGTCAACATGAAGCCGTTCAAACCGCCTTTGACCTTGACGTTCACCGGTAGCGCTTCGCCCGGCGCCTTGTCCAGCGGTGAAGGTAAGTGACTGCTCACTTTCTTCAGGTCTGCGTCAAGTCCGATATCGTAGCTGGCCGAACCTTGGTGCGGCAGCGTGATGGCCACCTGGCTCTGCCAGGGTGCGCTGCCGCTGAGCGCATCGGCGGCCTCTTTCGGCAGGCCGGGGAACTTGCCCGGCAACCAGTCTCCTTTCAGGCCGACGTTGACCTTGTAGTCACGCTCGCCCTCCTGCGTGGAAAAGTTGACCGCCACCGGCTGCCCGAACCAGTTGGCCGACAGGGGGTCGCTCTGCAGGTTGCCGTTGTCGAAGCGGAACTTGCCGCTGAGCTTTTGCAGTTCGCTGTCCAGCGGCTTTATCAGCAACGAATTGTTGTTCAGCGCCACTTCGCCGGTGGCTCTGACCTGCTCGCCGTCCAGGGGGATATCAAGATGTAAGCGCCCACTGACATCACCGCCAATCTGCAGCTGCTCCAGCGCCGCCCCCAGCGAATCGTGCAACGGTGTCTGCATGAAGTAGTCATGTACGTCGCTGCCCGCACCCGCGACGTCGGCGTCGATCAGCAACCGCTCTTTCAGGTAATCCGGGATCACCGCGCTGATATTTTTGCCCGCCACCTTGCCCAATCGGGTTTGCGGCGCATGCATCCACAATCCCTCGTTGGCGAAATCGAGATCGATAGCCAAATCGGTCAGCGCCGGCCAGCCCGGTTGGAACTGGAAGGTGGCGTGACGCAGCGGCACGAAGACTTCAAACTGCCCTTCGTTTTTACGATACGGGAAGTGCTGCGGATCGCCGGAATAAATCAGCGTGGCGTTATCCACCTGGCCGCCCTGAATGGCGCCGCTCAGGTAGTCCACCAGATGCTTGCCCATCAACGGCTCCGGGAAATAGCGCCAGGCGTCGGCGCCGTCATACAGGCGGATGCCCGCCAGAATGTTCAGCCACGGCTCGCCCTTGGCCGGCTGCTGATAACGGAAATCACCGTTGACCCACAGCGACTTCGCCTTGACGTCCAGGCCCTGGCTCGCCAGCTCCCAACCTTGGTCGTTGTAACGCCAGGTCAGCGCGCCGCGTGCGCTGCTGATTTCAAGCGGAGCGCGGAACATGTCGCCGTAAGGCAGGGTGCTGTCAGTGAGCCCCAGCGTCAGGCGGCCGTTCTCCACCCCGCCGCTCAACGCGCCGGAGAAGTGGTTGACGCCCGGCAGCAGTTCCCAACGCTGCCAGCTGACATCGCGCCACAGCGCCTGAAAACGGCTCTTTTCCGGCTGCTTGAGCGGGATGTCCAGCGCCAGCGCAGCCACCTGCCCCTGCGGCTGCAGATCGTTCCAGCGCTCGAGCGCGTCCGGACTGAGGAACGAGAAGGTCGGCAGCAGCGCCGACAGGCGCTCCAGTTGAAGGTGAGTCGCGCGCACCCGCAGCTCTTCATTCTGCGCCGGCCCCATGAATTCGGTGTTTTCCGGCAGCCACAGCGCGGAAAGCGCGCCCTGCGGCCAGGCCTGGCCGTCGGTGCTCAACCGCAGCTGCGGCACGTCGAGCTGCCAACCGGTGCCCTGGCGGCGCAACGACAGCGCCAGATTGTCCACGTCCAGCCGGTGCTGCGCGGCGCCGGTATTCCAGTTGGCCGCCCCCTGCTTGAGCAACGCATGGCCGCCGGCGATTTCGCCGTTCTGCACCTGCAGCCAGGCCGCCAGACTGAAGTCGGCGCTTTCCAGCCCGGTATTGGCGCGCAGCCAGCGGGTAAACCAGGGTTTCATGTCGATGTTATCGGCCTGCAGATAGACCGTGCCGGTGTCCAGCAGGCCCTGATTATCGCGCAGGTCCATGCGCAACTGCACCACGCCGTGTTGGCCATTCAGCGTCGACAGGCTGATCTGCCCCTCGGCGCGGTGGCGATCGCGGCCGTTGAGCCAGGTCAGCTGGGGAATGTCGAATTCGGCGCGCGCGCCGGCGGGCGTCAGGAACGAGATACGGCTGTCGCGCAGATCGAAATGGTCGAGCTGGCGCAGCATCAGATCGCTGATTTTACCGGGTTCAAGGCCGTCGCCCTGCCGATCGGCGCCCAGCGTGGCGTTCAAATCGAGGCGGAATTGATAGAAGGTCAGATCGCGGAACTGCCAGCGCCAGTGCAGCAGCGATTGCCACACGTCCAGCGCCAGCGTCACGCGTTCGATATGCACATCGCTTTTGGGCAGCGTAACGCTCAGGTTGCGCACTTCAAGCTGTGGGCCGAAGGTTTCCCAACTGCCCTGCAGGAAATCCATCTGCACGGGCACGCCGGACAGCTTCTCCACCTGCGCCAGCAGTTGGGGACGATAGTCGTTCAGCTTCGGCAGCATCAGGCGCAGCCCGCTGATCAGCAGCGCCACAATCACGATTAGGGTGGCGCCTGTTGCTAACAGAATCCCAGGCAGTCGCCTCACGCAGTTCTCCTTGCTCCGCTGCCTGGCAACGGGAATATCTATGCACTGACGGGCCCGGCGTGCCGGGCCCCTATCGATGTCGGGCGGGCTACATCATGACGACGTCGAACTGCTCCTGGCTGTACAACGGTTCGATCTGCACCTTCACCTGTTTGCCGACGAAGATCTCCACTTCGGCCAGCGCATGCGACTCTTCGCTCTTCAGCGCTTCGCCGACCGCCGCGGAGGCGTACACCAGGAAGCGATCGGAATCGTAAGCATGGTGCACACGCACAATCTCGCGCAGGATCTCGTAGCACACGGTTTCCACCGTTTTCACGGTGCCGCGCCCATTGCAAGTAGGACAATCGTGACAGAGCACATGTTCAATGCTTTCACGCGTGCGTTTACGCGTCATTTCAACTAAGCCTAGCTGAGAGAAGCCGTTGATCGTGGTTTTTACCCGATCTTTACTCAACGCCTGCTCCAGCGAGTGCAGCACCCGGCGGCGATGCTCTTCGTTGTTCATATCGATAAAGTCGATGATGATGATGCCGCCCAGGTTGCGCAGCCGCAGCTGGCGCGCGATGGCCTGCGTCGCCTCGATGTTGGTATTGAAAATGGTTTCGTCGAGGTTGCGGTGGCCGACGAAGGCGCCGGTGTTGATGTCAACCGTGGTCATCGCCTCGGTCTGATCGATGATCAGATAGCCGCCGGACTTCAGCTCCACCTTGCGCTCCAGCGCGCGCTGGATCTCGTTTTCCACATCGTACAGATCGAAAATCGGCTGGCTGCCGGTATAGAGCTCGAGCTTGTTGGTGATGTCCGGAATGTACTCGCCGGTGAACTCCACCAGCAGATCGTGCGTCAGCCGCGAATCGACGCGAATGCGATCCAACGCCGCGCCGGCGAAATCGCGCAAAATGCGCTGCGCCAACGCCAGCTCGCCGTACAGCTTGTATTTGGTCTGGTTGCGCTTCTTGCGCTCCATCACCTTGGTCCACAGGCGTTTGAGGAATGCGGCGTCCTGCGCCAGCTCTTCCTCGCCGATGCCTTCCGCCGCAGTGCGGATGATAAAACCGCCCAGCTCGTCGCAGTGCGGCGCCACGATCGCCTTCAGGCGCTCGCGCTCGGCTTCGCTTTCGATGCGCTGCGACACGCCGACGTGCGCCGCGCCCGGCATGAAGACCAGATAACGCGAAGGCAGCGTGATATCGGTGGTCAGACGCGCGCCCTTGGTGCCAAGCGGATCTTTCACCACCTGCACCATCAGGTCTTGCCCCTGGCGCACCAGCTCGGCGATGTCGCGCACGTGGAAGTTTTTCCGCTCGTCGCCGGCGACGCATTCGGTATGCGGCATGATGTCGGAGGCGTGCAGGAAGGCGGCCTTGTCCAGGCCGATGTCGACGAACGCCGCCTGCATGCCCGGCAGGACGCGGCTGACGCGCCCTTTATAAATATTGCCGACGATGCCGCGTTTGGATTCGCGTTCGATATGGATCTCTTGCAGAATGCCGCCATCGATATAGGCGACCCGCGTTTCAGACGGTGTGATATTAACCAGTAGCTCAGCTGTCATGCCTTCTCCTCAGAGCCGGTCGATAATGGCAGCGCCCATCAACCGGTTCTTACATCACGTAATGCGACAAAATTACTGAGCAGCTCATGTGTTTCGACCAGCGGCAGACCAACCACTGCGTGATAACTCCCGGTTATCGTTCTGACGAAACAACCACCCTTTCCTTGAATTCCATAGGCGCCCGCCTTATCCATCGGTTCGCCCGTAGCAATATAGTCGCGGATATCCTGTTGTGACAGGCTGCGGAACGTCACGTCGGTCACCACCAGTTGGCAACGCACGTCGTGGCGATCGGCGATCGCCACTGCCGTCATCACCTGATGCTGCTTGCCGGACAGGGCCGCCAGCATGTCCGCCGCATGGGCTTCGTCGCGCGGCTTCTCCAGCACCCGGCCGTTGAGCACCACGATGGTGTCGGCGCCCAGCACCGGCCGATCTTCCTGCGCCAGCGCCACGCCCGCTTTGGCCTTGTCCTGCGCCAGGCGGCGCACATAGGCCTCCGCGGCTTCGCCTTCCCGGCGCTGCTCTTCGGTATGCGTCAGCAGAATGTCGAACGACACGCCCAGCAGGGTCAGCAGTTCACGTCGACGTGGGGAGCCGGAGGCCAGATAAAGCGAAGTCATTGATATACCCTTACTGTACGGCGAACTGACGGCGGATTTTGCGCATCAACAGGAATAACCACGGCCACAAAATGCCGTTTACCACACTACTCCAGAACACCTCTGGGCGGAAAGAGACGTTGATCACTAAAAACTCAGCCCAGAACACCACCACATCCATCGACAGCGACAGCAGCACGACGATAAGCGCCTGTTGCCACAGCGCCATATTGCGGAACAGTTGGAATTTGAACGCCACCAGATAGGCGATGATGCCCAGCGCCAGCGCGCGCACGCCCAGCGTGGAACCGAGGATCAGATCCATGATCAGCCCCAGCACGAAGCCGGTGCCGACGTTGACCCGGTGCGGCAAGGCCATCACCCAGTAGATCAGGATCAACACCAGCCAGGAAGGCCGGAACATGTAGATCTGTTCCGGCCACGGCATGATTTGCAGCACCAACGCCACCAGGAACGACAGCCAGATTATCCAGCGCCCGTGGCTGCGGTAGCTGTTCATTGCACCACCCCCGCCGCCGCGGGCTGAACCTGAGGCTGAGCAGAGGCCGGAGCCGTGGTTTGCGGCGCCACCCCGGTGGCCGGAGCCGGCAGTTGCGGCCCGACGGAACCGGCAGGCGGCAGCACCTGCGGCATCATCTGCATCAGGCGTTCATTGGCCACGCGGTGCACTTCGTCCGGCGGCAGCGGCATGTCGCCGTTGCGATCGGCGCCCCACAGCAGCAACAGGTAACGCAAGCGCTGCAGACCGGCGGTCGGCCGCGCCTGAATCACAGTGTAAGCGCGCTGGTTGTCGACCTTGACCGAGGAGACCACCGCCACCGGATAGCCTTCCGGGAAGCGGCCGCCGAGACCGGAGGTGACCAGCACGTCGCCAACGCGGATATCGGTGTTGTTCGGCAGATGCTCCAGTTGCAGATCGTCGGCGCAGCCGCTGCCTGCGGCGATCACCCGAATATCGTTGCGCAGCACCTGGATCGGCAGCGCATGCGAGGCGTCGCAGATCAGCAGCACGCGGCTGGTGACTTTCGCCACCGCCACCACCTGACCGACCACGCCCTTGTCGCTGATGACCGGCTGGCCTTCATAGACGCCGTTGTCCGACCCTTTGTCGATCACCACCTGATCGCTATACGGATCGGAACCGGTGGAGATCACCTGGGTGACCATCTTGTGTTCGTCCTGACGCAGCGGAGAACCCAGCAGCTCGCGCAAGCGGGCGTTTTCCTGCTTGAATTGGCCAAGAAGAAGAATATCGCTGTTTTTCAGCAGCAGTTCCTGCCGCAGAGCGCGGTTTTCCAGCTCCAGCTGTTGGCGGGTGGCCAGCGTCTCTGACACGCTGTCCAAAACTTTACGTGGCCCGTTGGCCAGAAAATAGAAAGGGCTGACTGCGGTGTCCATGTAGTTGCGTATCTTCACGAACGTGCCGAGCCGGCTGTCGGCAACGATCAGGCCAATGGCCGCAATCACCGCCAAAAAAAGTCGCAGTTGCAGGGAAGGCCCCCTGCTAAAAATCGGCTTCATAAATTATGCGAGTTCCTCGACAACAGAAAGAGGAACCGTACCCGATTCTCGCTGTGCGCATTCATCCGATACGATTCCTCCTTCCAGGGGCTGACTATTCTTCGCTGAACAAATCGCCGCCGTGCATGTCGATCATTTCCAACGCCTTGCCGCCGCCGCGCGCCACGCAGGTCAGCGGATCTTCCGCCACTACGACCGGGATGCCGGTTTCTTCCATCAGCAGGCGATCGAGGTTGCGCAGCAGCGCGCCGCCGCCGGTCAATACCATGCCGCGTTCGGAAATGTCGGAGGCCAATTCTGGCGGGCACTGCTCCAGCGCCACCATCACCGCGCTGACGATGCCGGTCAGCGGCTCTTGCAGGGCTTCGAGGATTTCATTGGAGTTCAGGGTAAAGCCGCGCGGTACGCCTTCGGCCAGGTTACGGCCGCGGACTTCGATTTCGCGCACTTCGTCGCCTGGATAGGCAGAACCGATTTCGTGCTTGATGCGCTCGGCGGTGGCTTCGCCGATCAGCGAGCCGTAGTTGCGGCGCACATAATTGATGATGGCTTCATCGAAGCGGTCGCCGCCGATGCGCACGGAAGAGGAGTACACCACGCCGTTCAGCGAGATCACCGCCACTTCAGTGGTACCGCCACCGATATCCACCACCATGGAGCCTGTCGCTTCGGAGACCGGCAGACCTGCGCCGATCGCCGCCGCCATCGGCTCTTCAATCAGAAACACTTCGCGCGCGCCGGCCCCTTGGGCGGATTCGCGGATCGCGCGGCGTTCAACCTGGGTCGCGCCGACCGGCACACAGACCAGCACGCGCGGGCTTGGGCGCATGAAGCTGTTGCTGTGAACCTGTTTGATAAAGTGCTGCAGCATTTTTTCGGTCACGAAGAAGTCGGCGATCACGCCGTCTTTCATCGGGCGAATAGCCGCGATGTTGCCGGGGGTGCGGCCCAGCATCTGTTTGGCGTCATGACCGACGGCCGCAACGCTCTTTGGGGAGCCGGCACGATCCTGACGAATGGCAACCACCGAAGGTTCATTCAGTACGATGCCTTGCCCTTTAACATAAATCAGGGTATTGGCGGTACCCAAGTCGATGGACAAGTCGTTGGAAAACATGCCACGAAATTTCTTAAACATAACGAAAGGATAATCCTGCAAGCTGGGGGCGGAAAATAAAATCCGCCTACTTTACCAACCACACGAAGCAGCGACAAGGCGCAAAAACGTTCTACTTCGGTGAAAAATAGTCTGTATTGTTTCTGCTCGAATGCACGGAAATTGGATGAGGCCTGAATTCCCTGAACAAAGGCTCAGTTTACCACCCTGTCAACGCACGAAACGGCGTAACACAGCTCATAAAATCTAACATATTCCCTGATTGCCGCCGATGGTAAGCACCTACCAACGCCAACCAGATAAAAGCTGACAAGAGCCTATCTCAAATAGGCGTTGTTGTCGCAGGCAGTTTGGAAAAAACTCCAAAAAGACGGTAACGAGGCCCAGATGGATCCGGCCCTCATTCTACGTCAATTTTTGTCCGTCAATCAGCTTAAACGCGATAACGACGTGAATATTTTTTACGCCCCACGTCGATAGGTTCCGGCGATGCGAAAAAGTCGCCCTGCCCGCCATGGATCCCACGCTCTTTCAGCGTCTGCCATTCGTTGCGCGTGCGTACGCCGGCGGCGAACACCTGAGCGCGCGTGCCCGCGCAGGCGCCGGTCAGGCTCTGCACGAACAGCTGGTTTTCGTCCCGCTTATCGATGCTCCGCACCAGCCCCGGGTGGAGCTTGACGATCTCCACCTGCAGCGACTTGATATAGGACGTACTGACCACGGTTAAACCCGCTTTGGACACCGCGAGACGGCAGCCCAGCCCTGACAGCAGCCTCAGCACCGGACGCAAACGGTCGATATGTTGACACACATCTGCCTCCGCAAGTTCAATCAGAATTCGCCGACGTTGGCTTTTTTCGCATTGCAACAGCGTATCGCGCAGCCAGCGCTGGAAAGAGCGCTGCAAAATCGAGTCCACGCACAGCGGAAACGCCAGCGTTTCCTCGGGCCACTGCGCCAACAAGGGAATGATGCGGCTCACCTGTTGGCGATCGTAACTCTCCGCCAAGCCGAGCTGCTGCACCAGCGGCATATATTCCGCCGGCAGCAATTCCTGGGTGCCGTCATAGATCCGGCTCATGATCTCACGATGGTGCACCTCGCCTTCCACGGTCACCGCCGGTTTCTGATACAGCCGCGGGCCACCGCGCGCCAGCACCTGTTCCAGCAGCGTGCGCCACTTGACGCTGCCGCGCCCCTTTTCCGGCACCTGGCTGTCGTACACATACCACCCGTTTTCGCCCTGCAGCGTAGCGTGGCGCGTCGCCTGCTCCGCATAGTCGATCACCTGCTCGGTGGTTTGACCGCTGCGGTACGCCACGATGCCGATGTGCAGGAAGGCCTCGCGATCGATCAGCGCCGTGGAAGGCAAGGCATCGATGGCGTTGACCAGCTGTGAAGCGATGCCGTCGGCTTCCTTCAGGGTTCGATGCGGCAACAGCACGGTAAAATCGCTGTGGAAGTAGCGTGCCAGCAGCGCCGACGGGTAGCGCATCACGAAGGTAGACAGCAGGTTGACCAGCGAATACATCAGCTCTTGCACCGCCACGCTGCCGTGCGTCTCGCGCAGGGTCTCGAAATCGGGCAGTCGCACCATCATCACGATGCCGTGCGAGCCTTCATCTTCCAGCTGAGTGGTCAATTGGTTATCGAAGAACAGGCGATTATTCAGCCCGGTTTTGGCGTCCTGCGCGGCGAAGGCGCGGATCAGCG
The DNA here is from genome assembly GCF_900215445.1 of Serratia sp. JKS296. NCBI lineage: Bacteria > Pseudomonadati > Pseudomonadota > Gammaproteobacteria > Enterobacterales > Yersiniaceae > Serratia > Serratia sp. JKS296. Next base: position 500,647 of record NZ_OCMX01000001.1, on the reverse strand, counting down.
TATCGACCCGGCTGCGCTCTTCCCGCGCTTCCGCCAGATCGGCCAGCAGGCGGTCGAGCGCGCCGCTGACGTTGGCCGGCCACTCACGCACGTCGCCCTGCATGACGTTTTCACGCTCGCCGTTCAGAATGCGCCGCGCGCGGCGTTCCAGACGATCTTCGCCGTCGGCCTGCTCACGCAGCCAGCGCAGGCTGAACAGCAAAATCACCACCATGACGACGATCGACAGCGTGACGGCGGCGGTGGATTGCAGCGTGCGCACGTCGCTGGCGAAGGGATCGAGGTAGGTGATGTGCAGCGTACTGCCCGGGTGCTGCAACAGAGTTCGCGAGACCTGACGATAGCCGTTCAGCGCATCCCAGGGCTCTTTTTTCAGCGTCGGCAATTTATAGTCGAGCAGTTGGCTGGTCCCGGCCTCTACGCGGATCGACACAATGCCGAGCGGGCGCATGACAATCGGCAACCACTTCTCCTGATCGCGCGGCGATTCATGCAACATGGCTTGATCGAGAGAGGTGGCCAGCGAATCAAAGCGGCGCTCCTGGCGATCCTGGGTAACGTAAAAGAAGCTGTATGAGCATCCCATCAGCATCAAAAACATCGCCAGCGCGACCAACAGAGTGATCAATGCAGAGAGTTTGGTGGTAAATCGCATCCCTGTGCCTTGTCCGCTATGGTTAAGTGAGTGTGCCCCTTTTGCTAAAAGGAGCCGTCCAACCCTAACAAGCCTTGCCGAGGAATAAAACCTGCAAGCGCCGTTTTTGTCCTTTATCAGGACTTGGGCCGCTTATTATGCATATAGTCAAATAAATGTGATTCAGCCATTGATAGAAAAGTGTAAACGAGAGGAAGAGTGACATGCGTGCACTGTTATTGGAACAACAAGACGACCAAACTCTGGCTCATATCAAAGATATCGGCAGCGATCGGTTGCCGGAAGGCGATGTCACCGTCGACATCAACTGGTCCAGCCTAAATTATAAGGATGCGCTGGCGATCACCGGCAAAGGCAAGATCGTGCGCAACTTCCCGATGGTGCCGGGCATCGATTTCGCCGGCACCGTGCGCCACAGCCGCGACGATCGCTTCAAAGAGGGGCAAAGCGTGGTGCTCACCGGCTGGGGCGTGGGCGAACACCACTGGGGCGGCCTGGCCGAGCAGGCGCGCGTCTCCGGTGAGTGGCTGGTGCCGCTGCCGAACGGGCTGGATGAGCGCAAGGCGATGATCATCGGCACCGCCGGCTTTACCGCCATGCTGTGCGTGATGGCGCTGGAGGAAGGCGGCGTGCACCCGGACGACGGCGATATCCTGGTCACCGGTGCCAGCGGCGGCGTGGGCAGCACCGCCATCGCCCTGCTGGCGGCGCTGGGTTACCGGGTGACCGCCATCAGCGGCCGCGACAGCAATACCGAGTACCTGAAAGCGCTCGGCGCCAAAGAGGTGATGTCGCGCGATGGCTATATCGAAACGCCGCGTCCGCTGGAGAAACAACTGTGGGCCGGCGCAGTGGACACCGTCGGCGACAAACTGCTGGCGCGGGTGCTGGCGCAGATGAACTATAACGGCACCGTCGCCGCCTGCGGCCTGGCGGGCGGTTATCAGCTGCCGACCACCGTGATGCCGTTCATTCTGCGCAACGTGCGCCTGCAGGGCGTGGATTCGGTGCATACGCCGCTGCACCGCCGCCAAACCGCCTGGGAACGGCTGGCCGGCATTTTGCCGGACAGCTTCTATCAGCAGGCCACGCATGAAATCGCCCTCGAGCAGGCGCCGGCCACCGCCGCCGCACTGCTGAACAACCAAATCACCGGCCGCACCCTGGTGAAAATCCGCTGACCTTCTCCCCCCCCGACAACGGGGGGAGTTCTCCCGCTTCTGCGAAATTTCATATTTTCCCGCGCCCCCTCGCTTCCGGCCGGCTTTAGCGCCATGCTTATTTCATGAAGACCCGTCAGCCGCTCGCGGACGGCGGGCATCAGTCGCGGAGAACATAAGCATGAACAAACACCCGAAATTAACCGAGGCCGACGTCACGCCGGAGAGCGTCTTCCACCAGCGGCGCAAGGTGCTGCAGGCGCTCGGCATCACCGCCGCTACGCTGGCGCTGCCTACCGGCGCGCAGGCGGACCTGCTGTCGTGGTTCAAGGGCAACGATCGCCCCAAGGCGCCGCCGGGCAAAGCGCTGGCATTCAGCAAACCGGCCGCCTGGCAGGCGCAGCTGGCGATGACGCCGGAAGACAAGGTGACCGGCTACAACAACTTCTATGAGTTCGGCCTCGACAAAGCCGATCCGGCCGCCAACGCCGGCGGGCTAAAGACCGAAGGCTGGAAAGTGCGCATCGATGGTGAAGTGGCGAAACCGATCACGCTGGATATCGACGATCTGATGAAGCGTTTCCCGCTGGAACAGCGCATTTACCGCATGCGCTGCGTCGAGGCCTGGTCGATGGTGGTGCCGTGGATCGGTTTCGAACTGGGCAAGCTGATCAAGCTGGCCGAACCGAACAGCAACGCGCGCTATGTGGCCTTCCAGACGCTGTACGATCCGGAGCAGATGCCCGGCCAGAAAGATCGCTTTATCGGCGGCGGCCTGAAATATCCCTACGTCGAAGGGCTGCGGCTGGACGAGGCGATGCATCCGCTGGCGCTGCTGACCGTCGGCGTATACGGCAAAACCCTTCCGCCGCAAAACGGCGCGCCGCTGCGGCTGATCACGCCGTGGAAATACGGCTTCAAAGGCATCAAGTCGATCGTGCATATCCGTTTGGTGCGCGATCAGCCGCCGACTACCTGGAACCAATCCGCGCCGAACGAGTACGGTTTTTACGCCAACGTGAATCCGCACGTCGATCATCCGCGCTGGTCGCAGGCCACCGAGCGCTTTATCGGCTCCGGCGGCATTCTCGACGTCAAACGCCAACCGACGCTGCTGTTCAACGGTTATGCCGACCAGGTAGCGTCGCTGTATCGCGGCATGGATCTGCGGGAGAATTTCTAAGTGCGCCTGACGCCTGTTCATATCAAATGGCTGAAAGCCGCCCTGCATCTGGCGGCGTTTTTGCCCTTTTTGTGGTTGGTGCTGGCAGTGGATCAAGGCTGGTTAAGCGCCGATCCGTCCAAGGACATCCAGCATTTCACCGGCAGGATGACGCTGAAACTGCTGCTGGCCACGCTGGCTATCGCCCCGCTGGCGCGCTACGCCCGGCAGCCGCTGCTGATCCGCTGTCGCCGTCTGGTGGGGCTGTGGTGCTTTGCCTGGGGCACGCTGCACCTGATAAGCTACTCCACGCTGGAGCTGGGGCTGAGCAATCTCGGCCTGCTGGGCAGCGAACTGGTGAACCGGCCCTATCTGACGCTCGGCATCCTCACCTGGCTGATCCTGCTGGCGCTGGCGGCCACGTCGACGCTGTGGGCGATGCGCAAACTGGGCGCCAAATGGCAAACGTTGCACAACTTCGTCTATCTGGCGGCGATCCTCGCCCCCATCCACTACCTGTGGTCGGTCAAAACCTTTTCTCCCCAGCCGTTCATTTACGCGCTGTTGGCGGTGGCGCTGTTGGGCCTGCGTTACAAGAAATTCCGCGCCTGGTGGCGCTGAATCCCACGGCGATACGCGTTATCGCCGTAGAAAAACGCACGCCGCCGTCGGGAACTTTTTCTGTGTTCCAGCGCTCATATTCCCGTCGCGGCCCCCCGAGTTGGTCGATTTGGGGTTGAATATCTTCGCTGATAAGACCAGTATTTAGCTGCGAATTGCTACGATATCGTTATAATGCCCGACCTTGTTTCTGTTCTCAGGGTGAATTTGCCCCTTAACAGGTGACAAATCGGTAACATCGGGTTATTTTCTACGATGATGGTTTTATTGCCGGAGATACCAGCACAATGGCGGATAAGTTTCACATTTTGCTTCTGAACGGCCCCAATCTCAATCTGCTGGGGACGCGTGAGCCGGAGAAGTACGGCAGCACGACGCTGACAGAGATTGTTAACGGATTGGAAAACCAGGCATCCGCATTGGATATTACCCTGAGCCATCTGCAGTCCAACGCCGAGCATCAGCTGATCGATCGCATCCATCAGGCGCGCGGCAACACCGATTTCATTCTGATAAACCCGGCGGCGTTCACGCACACCAGCGTGGCGTTGCGCGATGCGTTGCTGGCGGTGCAGATCCCGTTCATCGAGATCCACCTGTCCAACGTGCACGCCCGCGAACCTTTCCGCCATCACTCTTATCTCTCAGACGTAGCGGTAGGCGTGATTTGCGGCCTCGGCGCGGATGGCTACGCTTTCGCTTTACAGGCAGCGGTTAACCGTCTGTCGAAAACCCACTAATTGCTCCACAAAAAGAGTACGGAATCACACTCATGGATATTCGTAAAATCAAGAAACTGATCGAACTGGTTGAAGAATCAGGCATTTCTGAACTGGAAATCTCTGAAGGCGAAGAATCGGTTCGCATCAGCCGTGCCGCACCGGCGCAGGCTTATCCCGTCATGCAGCAGGCTTATGCGATGCCGGCACAGCAGCAGCCAGCCCTGGCTACCGCCGTTGCCACCGCGCCTGCGGCAGAAACCCCTGCAGCACCGGCAGCCGTGAGTGGCCACGTCGTTCGTTCCCCAATGGTAGGCACCTTCTACCGCACCCCAAGCCCGGACGCGAAAGCCTTCGTGGAAGTGGGCCAGAAAGTGAACGCCGGCGATACCCTGTGCATCGTTGAAGCCATGAAAATGATGAACCAGATCGAAGCGGACAAGTCCGGCGTCGTGAAAGCCATCCTGGTGGAAAACGGCCAGCCGGTCGAATATGACGAGCCGCTGGTCGTCATCGAATAACGAGGCGCCCCCATGCTTGATAAAATTGTTATCGCCAACCGAGGCGAGATCGCGCTTCGCATCCTGCGTGCCTGTAAAGAACTGGGCATCAAGACCGTTGCGGTTCACTCCGCGGCCGACCGCGATCTGAAACACGTGCTGCTGGCCGACGAGACCGTCTGCATCGGTCCTGCGCCATCGGTAAAAAGCTACCTGAACATCCCGGCCATCATCTCGGCGGCGGAAATCACCGGCGCGGTGGCGATCCACCCTGGCTACGGCTTCCTGTCCGAGAACGCCGACTTCGCCGAGCAGGTTGAACGCTCCGGTTTCATCTTCATCGGCCCGAAAGCCGAAACCATCCGCCTGATGGGCGACAAGGTTTCCGCGATCAACGCCATGAAAAAAGCCGGCGTGCCATGCGTGCCGGGCTCCGACGGCCCGCTGACCGACGACATGGATAAAAACCGTGCCTTCGCCAAGCGCATCGGTTATCCGGTGATCATCAAGGCCTCCGGCGGCGGCGGCGGTCGCGGCATGCGCGTGGTGCGCAGCGACAAAGACCTTGAGCAGTCCATCAACATGACGAAAGCGGAAGCCAAAGCGGCTTTCAACAACGACATGGTGTACATGGAAAAATACCTGGAGAATCCGCGTCACATCGAGATTCAGGTATTGGCCGACGGCCAGGGCAACGCCATCTATCTGGCCGAGCGCGACTGCTCCATGCAGCGCCGCCACCAGAAAGTGGTCGAAGAAGCGCCGGCACCGGGCATCACCAGCGAAATGCGCCGCTACATCGGCGAGCGCTGCTCGAAAGCCTGCGTGGAAATCGGCTACCGCGGTGCGGGCACCTTCGAGTTCCTGTATGAAAACGGCGAGTTCTATTTCATCGAAATGAACACCCGTATTCAGGTAGAGCACCCGGTTACCGAAATGATCACCGGCGTGGATCTGATCAAAGAGCAGCTGCGCATCGCTGCCGGTCAGCCGCTGTCGATCAAACAGGAAGAAGTGAAGATCCACGGCCACGCGGTAGAATGCCGCATCAACGCCGAAGATCCGAACACCTTCCTGCCGAGCCCGGGCAAGATCACCCGCTTCCACGCGCCAGGCGGTTTCGGCGTGCGTTGGGAATCTCATATCTACGCCGGTTATACCGTACCGCCGTACTATGACTCCATGATCGGCAAACTGATCACCTTCGGCGAAAACCGTGACGTGGCGATCGCCCGCATGAAAAACGCCCTGGCTGAACTGATCATCGACGGCATCAAAACCAACGTTGAGCTGCAGCAGAAGATCATGAACGACGAAAACTTCCAGCACGGTGGCACCAACATCCACTATCTGGAGAAGAAGCTGGGTCTGCAGGAAACTTAAGGCAGCCACGCAGCATCGTCTGACGAAAGGCCGGTTAATCACCGGCCTTTTTCTTTTCTCACGCCCGCCTGATTTTTTCATTCAATCGCGCAAAATAGAATCAAATCTTCACAGATAACTTTCTCTTCACATTTATCGAGCCCCTCCCCTACATCGCCACAAAAAACATAACACATTATTTTTAAACAAAAAATATTTAACCCATAGCTTGAAAATAAATATTAGCAAGAAAAAAACTCAACTCCTCGCATTTTTACACGCCATAAGCTTTAACAAAATTAACGTATTAATTACAAAGCTTGACCCCGATCACATCCGCTCGGTGATAGCCCGTGCTATTGTCGCCGTCGATCGAATGCAGCGCGCTCTTTTTCTCTTTTTATTTATCCTTTTTATTGACTTAGATGAGTATGTCTTAATGAGCCATGTAACTGAATACGACCGTAAGCCCGTGTTTTCCCAGTACCACCGTGCTGACATGGAAACCATAAAAAGCATTAAGGAAAACGGGATTGAGAAGCTTTTGGGCGAAGTGAAGAATTTCCGCGCCAATGAGGAAATGAACCGCTTTATTCCCGAACAGGCACGCCTGGCAGTAAGCTGGGTGCGTCTGGCGAAAAACGAAAAGCTGGATGTGCATGTTCATCCAATATCTTCGCTGTATATCATTTGTGAAGGGGAAGCGATCCTGCTGGGAGACGGCGTTGACCGCCGGGCCGTTCCAGGCGATGTCATCTGCATTCCGCCAGGCGCGGATCACGGCTTCATCGGCGCGGGCGACAACGGCTACTGGGGGCTGTCAATCCAGTTTGAGGAGCGCGGGCTCTATGAAGATCCAAGCAAGCCGCTGGTGACTTTCGATCAAGATCCCTACGCTTACTACCATCAGCTTAAAGCGCATAACGCCCGCTACATCGAGCGCTACCAGGACAACAAGATCTTTACCGCATTCGCCAAGGATAAAACGTTCTCCGAGGCGAAAAAATCCTTGTTCCTGGACTACCTGCAGATCCTGTCCGATCAGTTCCAAAAAATGGTGCTGCTGCGTAGCGCACTGTGTGAAGACGTTCGCTTCTCACGTTTCTTCAGTGAGCATCTGAAAGAAGAATTCGGCCATGACGAAGTGCTGCGCAACAGCCGCGATAACCTCCAAGTTCGCGAAGACGCGATCTTTGAAGCACTGTGCATCTGGTTCAACCACCAGATGATCACGCTGGATAATCTGGAACAGGCTATCCTGGTGCACTTTGTCATCGAAGGTTCGGCTTTCGTTTTCTATAACAACATCAAACACGTGTTCGATCCGAGCAAACAGAACCATTTCGAGGATCACTCCGAATTCGATGGCGATCATCAGGAAGTGGATAAAGCGTTCTTCAAGGGGATGACCGAAGAACAATTCCAGCGTGTCAAAGCCGTACTCGATAAAGGGTGGAGCATGGTTGAGAAGCAGTATGCAAGACTGGCCGAACTGATCGAAGCATAAGCCGGGCAGGTCATCAGGAGCGGTCATGAAAATTGTTTTATTGGGATTCGGCGGCATTGGGCAAGAGACGCTAAACGCGCTGTTAAGTACGACCGAGCGACGTGGCAGCGTCAATGAAGTCGTGATCATCTGCCGAAATACCGAAAAGTATTCAGCCGTTTGCGAAGATATTCTTGATGGCCTGCTGGCGGAAGCGCTCTTCTCACGCCATAACCGAACGTCTTTACCCAAGATTGTTGTGACGGATGACTACCGCCACATCGAGGGGGCTGGCGTGATCCTCTGTTGCTATGGCGTGCCTTCAACCTTTCCGATGCATGACCGCCAGGCGTTGCTGGACGATCACGTACGGCTCAGCGAGGCCATTTTTAGCCGAGCCAAACCCTTCATTGCTCCCGGCTGTCACATCATCAATGCGGTCAATCCGGTGGATAGCATCAGCTATTACATCGATAAAATCCTGCTCGACTCTCGCTGCCGGGTGATAGGTATCGGCGCCGCGCACAATACCGCCAGGCTGCTGAAAAGCATCTGCCGCATTTCCGGGATCGACATGCAGCGCATCGACACGCGTAGCCTGACAGTCTGCGGCGAGCACGGCGCCGGGTTGGTGCCCTTGCTCAGCCAGGTAACAACCGACGAGGGACCGCTGAACCAGGTACTTTCGGCACAGGCGCTGGCGCAAATCGTCACCGATACCCGCAATCAAGGGTTGGACATATTTCACAAAATGCGGCGCCCTCCTAAATATGGCCCGTCCGCCTCCATTCTTATCTTGCTTGAGCGCATCATCCAACGGGACGAAACCCCCTGCTGCGGTTCGGTCTGGCTGCCGGAACTGGGCGTGTTCATGTCCTGGCCGCTGGCTCTGCGCGACGACGTCTTTACGCCGCTGTCGCTGATGCCCAATCAGGATGAACAACAACAAATCCACCAGGCGGCGCTCAAGTTAAAAAACATCATCCAAGGTTTTAGCTGATGACGACCGATCAAACCAGACAGACTTTCCGCGATCTCTACATGCCGTTACGCCCTGAGTATCGTTTTCTTTCGCCACTGTACGGGGTGCTCTGGTGCAACAACGAACTCGCGGAAAAGTATTACCGTTTTCTTGGCGCCGATCACCCGATCGGCCAGGTGGCGCGCGCGTTGTTCTACCGTACTGACCTGGTCGAGTTTGACGTAAGCAAAGAGGTGAAGAACCCGTTCACCTGGTTTTCCCCCTCTACCCTTGCACGGCTGGTGGCTTTCATGAGCAGCCAGCGTTTCACCGACAATGATATCGCCTCGTTATATCAGCATGTACGAGATGAAACGGACTTTCACGCTGCCATTGAGCAGCAACATCGGCTTTCTGTGCAAATACGCCGGCTTTGCGACAGCGTGCTGCAACAGTTCGAGGACACAAAAGCGCAGATCGCGGCCGCAGAACGCGAAGCGCTCTCCCTCGGCGCCCATTTGAAAGCGCAAGAAAAAGCGCTGAACCAGATCCTGCAACAGGCGGAAAATGCCGCCAAAGCGCAGCCGTCACGGATCCCGCCACTTCGAACCGCGATCGCCGCGCTAAAAGCCGGTAAAAAAGCGCTGGGCAAGAGCGCTGCGGAAAATAAAGAGGCGCAACTGTTGGCGCTCAATGCCGAAATCACCGAGCTGGAAGCACGCGTGAATGCGGCGCAGCAAGAAGCCGTGCATCAAGCCGGCCTGTTCCCCGCCTGGCAAAACGCGCAGGCCGCCGTCGAACATGCCCGCCAGCAAAAAGATGAAGCCACCTTGCGCGCCAGCATGCTGGCGGAAAGTTTTACCGAAAGCACCGTCGCACGGCTGCAAACTGAGGGATTCAGCGCCGACTTCATTGCATTGCATCTGCCTTTCAACAAGTATCACCGCTATCTGCCGCGACGTGTGCAGGATTACGTCGGTATCCACTGTGCAGATCGCGACAGCTTGCTGGCCGAGTTGCACAATTTATGTCGTTTACTGATCGCGGCCAGCCGCACCGCCGGGCACGACAGAGAGGTGTTTCATTTGCTCAACGCGGCGCTGTGGCTGAAATGCAAGGGTAACTTCGGCAAGTTGACCGCCTACATGCAGCAACTGCGGGAGCTGAGCGGGGAGCTGTTCGGCGAAACGGCGACGGGCGAGACGCACTTCCCCGATCGCTGCCATGACTACTACGATCGCGAAGTGTACGGCCGCTATTTTCCGCCGCTGTGCATCACCAAAACCTGCCGCCCCGCGCCGGATTCTGACGTCTCGTTCTCAGATTGCGGGGAGAGTTCGCTGCGCAACTTCATCAATGTCCTGGTGAAAAACCAAGCAAGCGCGCAGCTTGACGCCGGAATACTCAAACGCAGCGGCCTGGCTGTCGATCCGCGCGTCATCGCGTTCTATGAAAAAAACCCTCGTTTGGAAACGATCAGAAGCCAGGAAGTACATAACCAGTGGGCTGAGATTGCCTCATCACTCAATGCACGCGACAGCCGAATCAAATACCTGACGCCAGGCAAAGACGCCTATTGCGAGTTGGCCGCCGGCGGTAACAACATGCAGCATATGCTGCAAGCGCTATTGGGCGAAGCTGATATCGCCACCATTTGCCGCCGAATCGCCTCCTCTTCCGGCATCGATATTCGTTGCGATCTCAGCGAATTCCACCCGGAACGGCACGATCTGGAAGACTTCACCAACGTTGTTCGCCTCGAATTCGACGGCAAATATGTCTTTCACTGGTATTTCCTCAAACAGCATTTCCGCTGCGCTTCGGCAGATCTGTTCAACGAAGAGGAAAATTATGTACGCCAGGCACTCGCCATGCTGAATGACGAGATGAAACAGGGCCGTCTGAATCGCGACCAGTTCCGCGCACTGCTCAGTTTCCATCTGAAAGAGAAGCCCGTGGCGCAAGTCAAAATGATATTCGACAGCCTTGGCGCTACCCTCGTCGGAGATGAAATGACGTTCTTGATGTTGGGTAAATTGAACTCCGTCGATTCCATGTTTGAATACTGCATGAACGTTCTGGCGATTCCAACGCTGGCGCATAGCGCGCCAGTCTCGGCGACTGTCGCCGCGATTATTCAAGGCATCAGCCCGCATCCGGTTATCTTCGATCAGCGGAAAAATCTCATCGCGAGGATTAGAGAGGCCGGAGTGACGCCGTTACTCACTCTGGCTAACCGATGGGAAAAGGAAAGTTTGGAAAAGGTGTAATACACTCGGTTCAACAGACGACGAGCAACATTTAAGGAGAAACCGCCTTGAGGTCAACATTCATCCCTTATTTCCCAAAAGAAATATGGGTTATCTTTATCGGGACGTTTTTGACGCGCGCCTGCTTTTTCATGATTTGGCCATTCATTACCATTCTCATGAGAAATAACTACGCGATGACTCCGGTGGAAATCGGCGTCATGATGAGCGTATCACTTATCGTGTCTATTTCTTTCGGCTATCTCTTCGGTGGCGCTTCAGACAAATATGGCCGTCGCACGTTGATTATTCTCGGTGCAATTGCCGCTATCATTTCATTTAGCGTACTTGCGTTGGCCAACTCACCGGCGTGGTATTTTGTCGGTATTTTACTCAATGGCATTTCGCGCTCATTGATCGAACCCGCCAGCAAAGCGGTGATCGGCGATATTCTCCATGACAGGCAAGAGCGAGAACGCGCGTTGAACATCCGCTACTTCCTGATGAACGTGGGCGCAGCCGTAGGCCCATTAGTGGGTGTCGCTCTCGGGCTGACGGCGCAGAAGGCCACCTTCTTCGTCACCGCATTGTCGTTCCTTTGCTATTTGCTGCTGGTGCTCGCGGTATTCAAAGCGGGGCACGGTAAAGAAACGCGCAACGCCACCTTCTCGTTCATTGGCTCTTTGCGGATTATCTGGAACGATCAGGCGTTCAAGGTTTTGGTTGTCGCCAACATTTTGGTGATGCTGGTCTACGGGCAGATCGACGTGACGCTGCCGCAATACCTCATGATCAGCCAGGTGCACAACCCCGAATACCTGCTCAGCGTGCTGATATTCATCAATGCAGCCACGGTGATAACGCTGCAGTATTTTACCGAGCGCTTTACCCGTCGCATGTCATTGGCACTGAAAACCAGCCTGGGCGTGTTCTTTCTCGCGCTTTCACAAATTGTCTTCCTGCTGGTTTCCAGTGAAAGCTGGGGGCTGTGGTTGGTCGCCATGTTCCTGCTCAGCCTCGGTGAAGTCATCCTGTTCCCTACGCTCAATATACAAATTGATCGTATGGCGCCGGCTAACCTAAAAGGGGCTTACTTCGGTGCCGCCACGTTTTACGAATTTGGCCTGGCGCTCGCCCCTTTTGTCGGCGGTTTGCTGTTAAAACAAGGTGGCGGTGGCGCCCTGTATGCCGTGATGTTCTTTTTATGCATCGGCGTCATCGTTCTTTATACTATTTCAGAAAGAATATCTGAGAAAAGAACGATAACCGTGTGACATTGTTAATCCGCTAATTAACGCCGCCCTTGTTTAAGCACATTAACGGGGCGGCTTTATCGTGATATTAATCACAGTAAATAAATAGCGAAGGATATGCAGGTTATTATTTAATCGAACGATTTATTTAATGCCAAAAAATAAAAGAAATCTATTTACATGAATGATTAGGAGATGTTATAAATTTGTTTATTGCAGGCGTGTAGCTCAGTGGTAGAGCGCTGTGTCATACTTCACAGAGGTCACCTGGTTCGATTCCGGTTGCGCCAACCAATATAAAACCCATTCCTTTCCCATTCTCTTTAATTATTTTCTCATCGAAATAAACCGGAAAAAATTTATATATTTACCCCTCTCTTTTCTTTCCATCGCCCCGTTGCGTTCACCGGAAAGGTGAATAATTTATTAGCCAAACGCCGCACATTCCGTACAATCCTGTTCCTTCATCTGTTCTTGTCACAAGCCATCATCGTAAACCTATGGGGGACACTGATGGACAAACGCTTTATTCAGGCGCACCGCGAAGCGCGCTGGGCGCTGGGGCTGACGCTGCTCTACCTGCTGGCCTGGGGGCTGGCGGCCTACCTGCCGGACAGCGCCATCGGCGTCACCGGCCTGCCGCACTGGTTCGAAATGGCCTGCCTGCTGGTGCCGCTGCTGTTCATCGGCCTGTGCTGGCTGATGGTGCGCACGGTGTTCCGCGACATTTCGCTGGAGGACCGCGATGCAAACTGAAGTGATCCTGCCGCTGGTCGCCTACTTGTTGCTGGTGTTCGGCCTGTCGGTGTACGCCTATCGGCGCCGCCAGAACGGAAACTTCCTCAGCGAATATTTCCTCGGCAACCGCTCGATGGGCGGCTTTGTGCTGGCGATGACCCTGACCGCCACCTACATCAGCGCCAGTTCGTTTATCGGTGGGCCTGGCGCCGCCTACAAATATGGCCTGGGCTGGGTGCTGCTGGCGATGATCCAACTGCCGGCGGTGTGGCTGTCGCTCGGCGTGCTGGGCAAGAAATTCGCCATCCTGGCGCGGCGCTACAACGCCATTACTCTCAATGACATGCTGTATGGTCGCTACCAAAGCCGCCTGCTGGTGTGGCTGGCCAGCCTCAGCCTGCTGGTGGCGTTCCTCGGCGCCATGACGGTGCAGTTCATCGGCGGCGCACGCCTGCTGGAGACCGCCGCCGGCATTCCTTACGACACCGGCCTGTTGATCTTCGGCATCAGCATCGCGCTGTACACCGCCTTCGGCGGCTTCCGCGCCAGCGTGCTGAACGACGCCATGCAGGGGCTGGTGATGCTGCTCGGCACCGTGCTGCTGCTGGTGGCGGTGATCCATGCCGCCGGCGGACTGGACAGCGCTGTGAGCAAACTGCAGCAGATCGATCCGGCGCTGGTGTCGCCGCAGGGCGGCGATCAGATCCTCAGTCTGCCGTTTATGGCGTCATTCTGGATCCTGGTGTGCTTCGGGGTGATCGGCCTGCCGCACACCGCCGTGCGCTGCATCTCCTACAAGGACAGCAAGGCGGTGCATCGCGGCATTCTGCTCGGCACCGTGGTGGTGGCGGTGCTGATGTTCGGCATGCACCTGGCCGGCGCGCTCGGCCGCGCGGTGTTGCCGGATCTCAAGATCCCCGACCAGGTGATCCCGACGCTGATGATCACCGTGTTGCCGCCGTACGCCGCCGGGATCTTTTTGGCGGCGCCGATGGCGGCGATCATGTCGACCATCAACGCCCAACTGCTGCAGTCCTCCGCCACCATCATCAAGGATCTCTACCTGGGCGTGCGGCCGCAGCAGATCCACAACGAGCGGTTGATCAAGCGCTTCTCCAGCCTGACCACGCTGATCCTCGGCCTGCTGGTGCTGCTGGCGGCCTGGCGCCCGCCGGAGATGATCATCTGGCTCAACCTGCTGGCTTTCGGCGGGCTGGAGGCGGTGTTCCTGTGGCCGCTGGTGCTGGGTCTGTATTGGGAACGCGCCAATGCTCAGGGAGCGCTTAGCTCAATGGTGTCGGGTGCGGTATGCTATACGCTATTGGCCAGCTTCAACCTGCAACCGGCGGGGCTGCATCCTATCGTGCCTTCGCTGTTGCTCAGCCTGTTGGCGTTTTATCTCGGTAACGTCGTCGGCGAAAAGCGCCGGACGGCGTCGTCATTACCCTCTTGAAGAGAATTGCTATGCCTTGGATCCAACTCAAACTGAACACCACCGGCAGCCAGGCGGAAGACCTGAGCGACGCGCTGGTGGAAAGCGGCGCCGTGTCGGTGACCTTCCAGGACACCCACGACAACCCGGTGTTCGAGCCGCTGCCGGGTGAAACCCTGCTGTGGGGCGACACCGATGTGATCGGCTTGTACGACGCGGAAACCGATATGGCCGAGGTGGTGGCGATGCTGGAGCAGCACCCGCTGCTGGGCGCCGGTTTCCGCCACAAGATAGAACAGCTGGAAGACAAGGACTGGGAGCGCGAGTGGATGGACAACTTCCACCCGATGCGCTTCGGCGAGCGCTTGTGGATCTGCCCGAGCTGGCGCGACGTGCCGGATCCTGACGCGGTTAACGTGATGCTCGATCCGGGCCTGGCGTTCGGCACCGGCACCCACCCGACCACCGCGCTGTGTCTGCAGTGGCTGGACGGCCTCGATCTGGCCGGCAAAACCGTCATCGACTTCGGCTGCGGTTCCGGCATTCTGGCGATCGCCGCGCTGAAGCTGGGTGCGGCGCGCGCTATCGGCATCGACATCGATCCCCAGGCCATTCAGGCCAGCCGCGACAACGCGCAGCGTAACGGCGTCTCAGAGCGTCTGGAGCTGTACCTGCCGAAAGACCAGCCGGCGGACCTGCTGGCGGACGTGGTGGTCGCCAACATCCTCGCCGGCCCGCTGCGCGAACTGGCGCCGCTGATCGGTTGCCTGCCGAAGGCCGGCGGTCATTTGGGGCTGTCCGGCGTGCTGGCCAGCCAGGCGAGCAGCGTAGCGGAAGCCTACGAAGAGAAGTTCACGCTCGATCCGGTCGCCGAGCGCGAAGAGTGGTGCCGTATCACCGGCCGCCGTAAATAAGCGCCACGGTATATTGCTCCCTCATCCACCGGCCCCTCGCCGGTGGATTTTTTTTGTCCGGCGATCGGCCACGGGCAAGACAAAATTTTATGCAATTTTTCGCCTTTCAACGATGGATCGCCCTGACAATGCGCCTTCCAGGCAGGCTATCCCGGCAAAAATAGCGGGCGAATGCAGATAATATCCTGTGCAAAGGCGAATATTTTACCGCACACAAAACAAGCGCTTTTCCTCAACTCATTGTAAAATATATACAATATTTTTATGAATCACTGCGCAGCGCATTTTTTGCCCTAATAGCGAGCCAATTGGTTAAAGTTTGGCCTTTCATCTCGGCGCAAAAATGCGTAATATACGCGCCCTTGCGGACACAGTATGGTCACTCTTTGTCTATGCGCATTGGACACCACCAGCTTACTAATTGCCTGATTGCGGCCCCGATGGCCGGTATTACAGATCGCCCGTTCAGAACCCTCTGTCATGCAATGGGTGCTGGGATGGCCGTATCCGAAATGCTCTCCTCCAACCCGGAGGTGTGGCGGACGGATAAGTCGCGTCTGCGTATGGTGCATAGCGATGAACCAGGGATCCGCTCCGTGCAGATTGCCGGATGCGATCCTGATGATATGGCCGCCGCCGCGCGTATCAACGTGGCCAGCGGCGCGCAGATCATCGACATCAATATGGGATGCCCGGCCAAAAAAGTGAACCGGAAGCTTGCCGGGTCCGCTTTGTTGCAGTACCCGGATCTGGTTAAACGGATCCTCCACGCGGTGGTTGACGCGGTGGATGTGCCGGTAACGCTGAAGATTCGCACCGGCTGGGCGCCAGAGCATCGTAACTGTGTAGAGATTGCCCAACTGGCCGAAGACTGTGGTATTCAGGCCCTGACGATTCACGGCCGAACCCGCGCCTGTCTGTTTAACGGCGACGCGGAATACGACAGCATTCGGGCAGTTAAGCAGAGTGTTTCCATTCCGATTATCGCGAATGGGGATATTACTGACCCGCATAAAGCCAGAGCAGTGCTTGACTACACCGGGGCCGATGCCCTGATGATAGGCCGCGCTGCTCAGGGGAGACCCTGGATCTTCCGGGAAATCCAGCATTATCTGGACACTGGGGAGTTGCTGCCGCCGCTGCCGCTTGGCGAGGTGAAGCGCTTGTTGATTGGGCACATTCGGGAATTGCACGGCTTCTATGGCCAAGGCAAGGGATTCCGGATTGCTCGTAAGCACGTGTCCTGGTATCTCCAGGAACACGCTCCGAATGACCAGTTTCGGCGCACATTCAACGCCATAGAGGATGCCAGCGAACAGCTGGAGGCGTTGGAGGCATATTTCGAAAATCTTAGCGTAAAAAAAGAGCTGACAGAACTATGTTCGAACAACGCGTAAATTCTGACGTACTGACCGTTTCTACCGTTAACTCACAAGATCAGGTGACTCAAAAGCCTCTGCGTGACTCGGTTAAACAAGCACTGAAGAACTATTTTGCTCAACTGAACGGTCAAGACGTAAATGACCTGTATGAGCTGGTACTGGCTGAAGTTGAACAGCCACTGTTGGACATGGTGATGCAATACACCCGTGGCAACCAGACCCGCGCAGCCCTGATGATGGGCATCAACCGCGGCACGCTGCGCAAGAAGCTGAAAAAATACGGCATGAACTGATACTAGTCAGTTAACGTGTTGATAAAAGGCGCTTTATCTCATTTGATAAGCGCCTTTTTCTTTTGGGTAATTTCATTTCCAAGCGTACTATCCTTCCTCATCTCATTGCTGCTCATCTTACAAATGGTATTCTGGCAGCCGCATTCAAAGCAGGATGCTTGCCAATCCTCAAATAAGTTAAAGAACAATAATCAAACTCAATAATAATTAGTATAATTAATTGTTTTAAAAGGAAATTAAATTGGAAAACAAACATACTACAGCAGAAGATTTCGACGACAGCAGCTTCTGGAATAAAATCATGCGTTACGCAAAGAAAGCAGGAAGCGAGGTGATTGAGAAAGCACTTTGGCTTTACTTTGCCGCTCAACGTCCTAATACCCCACTGTGGGCCAAAACAGCCATCTACGGGGCGTTGGCGTATTTTGTATTGCCAATTGATGCGATCCCTGATGTCGTGCCTGTGGTGGGATACACGGACGATCTGGGTGTACTCGCTACCGCTTTAGCTTCTGTTGGCATGCATATCGACGACGAAGTAAAAAATGATACAAAGGAAAAAATGGCTGATTGGTTTGATGCAAAATAATCATGACAACCAGGCATATATGTCCCAGTAAAAAGCGTTAGCTGATACCAGTCGTTAACGTGTTGAAAAGGCGCCCTCTTGCAAGAGGCGGCGCCTTTTTCTTTTGTGGCCTGCCCGGTTTGCGGGCAATAAAAAAGGCCGCGGCGCGGCCCTTGGGGTAAAAAGCGGAGACCTTACTCGGTCGCTTTGTTCTTGAGGCTTTCCGCCCCTTGCTTGGTCTTGTCCCAAGCCTTCTCCGTACCCTGTTTGGTGGAGTGCCAGGCTTTTTGCGAGCCTTCGCTCACTTTGCTGCCGACGCTGTCGCTCTTGCCTTCAGCGGCGTGCTTGGCTTTCAGCTTCAGCTCTTCACCCTTGTCCTGAGACTGGTGCAGCTTTTCTTTGGCGGTATCCGCCCCTTTATGCGCCTCAGCGACGACCTCGTTGCTGGCGTGAGCGGCGGTGTCGGTCGCGGTTTCAGCAGCGAACACCGGGGAAGCGAGCAGCAGTGCAGACAAGGCAATGATTGATTTCTTCATAAGTCCCTCTTTTCTCAGATACGTGCCATTCGTCATGACACAAGATGGCATGAAACACCCCTTGAACGATTTAAGAATAGGACTAAAACCAAAAAAATCGATATAAAATTTCATTACCAACGGTTTTATTGATTTTTTATGCCACCAAACAGTATGAGCGGGGAAAGCGCACGAAAAAGTTAAATTTTTCCTGTCACAAAACTATAATTTGTACGAATTTTTAACAAGCACCAACAGGGATGGATTCTATGGTTGCCGCGATCATTATCGGCATTTTTATCATCAGCTTCCTCTACGCACACTCCCGCGGCAAAGAGAAACAAAAGCTTACCCGCCAACTGTTCGATCACTCCACCTTTATGGGGCCGATCAACATGTTTATGACCGGCTTCTCCCGTTTGCCCGCCAAACAGCCCTATTTCGACGAAAAAGGCTTCCCGGAGCTGCAGACGCTGACCGACAACTGGCAGGTGATCCGCGAGGAAGCCGTGCGCTTGCAGGATCACATCAAAAAGGCGCAGTCGCACAACGACGCCGGATTCAACACCTTCTTCAAACGCGGCTGGAAACGTTTTTATCTGAAGTGGTACAGCGACAGCCACCCTTCGGCGCAAACGCTGTGTCCGAAAACCGTCGAACTGCTCAACCGCATCCCATCCGTAAAGGCGGCGATGTTCGCCGAGCTACCGCCCGGCAGCCATTTAGGTAAACACCGCGATCCTTACGCCGGCTCGGTGCGCTATCACCTGGGGCTGATGACGCCCAACGACGATCGCTGCTTCATCGAGGTGGACGGCGAGCAGCACAGCTGGCGCGACGGCCAAGCGGTGATCTTCGATGAAACCTACGTGCACTGGGCGCAGAACGCCACCGATCAGACGCGCATCATTCTGTTTTGCGACGTCGAGCGGCCCATGAAATGGCGCTGGGCGCAAGCGGTCAACCACTGGGTCGGCGCTACGCTGATGTCGGCGGCCAGTTCGCCGAATGACGATCAGGACCGCACCGGCGGCATCAACCGCATCTTCAAATACGTCAACGCGGTGCGCGACGCCGGCCAGCGCCTGAAGGCGCGTAATCGCCGCGGTTACTACCTGCTGAAGTGGCTGGTGATCGCCGCCATTTTCGCCGCCATCATCCTCCCCAGTCTGTAAACCGCCGCCAATCGTCAATCCAGAGGCAACGCGAATGAGAATATTCGCATGCCTCTCTTCCTCTGTACCCCGTACCCTGTGTTAACATACGCATTCCTAGAGCCGCCTCCGCTGGCCAACAGCTATCCCTCCGAAGCCTGATAGCAGCGCAAACCGCCCTTCGAATGTAAATGTTTAGTCAATTATGGAATTCCGACTAAACCCTGGCCGTACCTGGGTGTCTGAGTAGTCGTATCGCTATCGAGTGGAACCTTTATGCGTTACAGCTTGCTGCCCCTTTTAACGTATAAAAAGAGTTTCTATGAAATCAGCCAAAGCATTTCAACTGGCCTTGCTGCACCCGCGCTACTGGTTAACCTGGTTCGGCCTCGCCCTGCTGTTCCTGCTGGTCCAACTCCCCTACCCGTTGCTCAATCGGCTGGGAGTGTGGATGGGGCGCACCTCGATGCGATTTCTCAAACGCCGCGTCACCATCACCCGTCGCAACCTCGAGCTGTGCTTCCCCGAGATGGACGAAGCGCAGCGCGAGCGCAAGGTGGTGGGCAACTTCGAATCGCTCGGCATGGGCCTGTTGGAAACCGGCATGGCCTGGTTCTGGTCGGATAAACGCGTCAAACGCTGGTTCAACGTCTCCGGCATCAACCACCTCAAAATGGCGCAGCGCGACGATCGCGGCGTGCTGGTGATCGGCGTGCACTTCATGTCGCTGGAGCTGGGCGGCCGGGCTATGGGCCTGTGCCAGCCGATGATGGCGATGTACCGTCCGCACAACAATAAAGCGATGGAGTGGGCGCAGACCAAAGGCCGCATGCGTTCCAACAAGGCGATGATCGACCGCAAGGATCTGCGCGGCATGGTGCACGCGCTCAAGCGCGGCGAGGCGGTATGGTTCGCGCCGGATCAGGACTATGGCCCGCGCGGCAGCGTATTCGCGCCGCTGTTCGCCGTCGATCAGGCCGCCACCACCAGCGGCACCTTCATGCTGGCACGCATGGCCAACCCGGCGCTGGTGCCGGTGGTGCTGATCCGCCGCGAAGGCGGCCGCGGCTACGACCTGCTGATCCAGCCGGCCCTGGAAGACTACCCGCTCAGCGACGAACAGGCGGCGGCGGCTTACATGAACAAAGTGATCGAGAAAGAGATCATGCGGGCGCCGGAGCAATACATGTGGCTGCACCGCCGCTTCAAAACCCGACCGGCTGGTGCGCCCTCGCTGTACTGAGCCCCATTTTCCAGCCCGGCCGACGCCGGGCTTTTTTGTGCGCCGCGTTTAAAAAATCTGCGGCTCAAAATCCCGCTTTCCTGTAATCTCCTTCTTTACCCGCACAGGAAAGGAAATGATGAAAGCTCAAGTCCGCATTGCTCTGGTCGGTGATTACAACCCGCAAGCCGTGGCCCATCAGGCCATCCCCGTGGCGCTCCAGCTCACCGCCGCCCATCTCGACATCGACGTGCAGCCCCAGTGGCTACCGACCGAATCCTTGACCTCCCCCGATGTCCTGCAAGATTTCGATGCCATCTGGGTGGTGCCGGGCAGCCCGTATCGACACGACGACGGCGCCTTTATGGCGATCCGCCATGCGCGGGAAAACGACGTGCCGTTTCTCGGTTCCTGCGGCGGTTTTCAGTACGCCATCATCGAGTACGCCCGCAACGTGATGGGCTGGCACGACGCCGGCCATGCGGAAACCGACAGCGGTGGCCGGTTGGTGATCGCCCCGCTGAGCTGCTCGCTGGTGGAAAAAACCGGCGACATCGTTTTTCAGCCTGACACGCGCGTCGCGCAGGCCTACGGCTGCCTGAACACCCATGAAGGCTACCACTGCAACTTTGGCGTGAATCCGGACTTCGTCGCCGACCTTGAGCGCTTCCCGCTGATTATCAGCGGCCACGATGCCGAAGGCGACGTGCGCGCCATCGAACTGCCGGGCCGGCGTTTTTACGTCGCCACGCTGTTCCAATCAGAACGCGCTGCGTTGCGCGGCGAGCTTTCGCCGCTGGTGGTGGAACTGATCAAAGCCGCCGTCTGCTAACCTGCACCTCTCCCGTAGGATCCAGCCGCAGCGAGACACGGTTCTCGTTGCGTCTTTCATTTCGGGTATCAACTCGACATCAACGTTTCACATTTATTATCTCATTAAAGTTAATCCATTAATCGCCCAATAACGGATCATTCATCGCAGTTTAATTGAAACGTCATAATCCTATGAAAGTTAACAGCAGCATTACGAATAAAGAAATGCATGAAATCACAATAAGCTTTATTTCTTATTATTCATTATTATTTCTTTTATAATAATACAGCATAAGAAATTCTTTATAATTTTTTATGATTCAGCCTGTTATCTCTGGCAGAGAAGCCATCGAACTTGCCCGCTTAGATACCACTCCGTTATCGCTCACGATCCGCCTCAGCTCCGCCTCTTTTTATCAAAAATAAAAAACACAAACAAAACATAGCATTACACCATCACACCTGCTGATGACACGCAGGGAAACCAGTCAATCGCGATTAACACGCCACAAAAGCAATGACAAAAAATTAGTTTAAAAATAAATAAAATATAAATCATTAATCATGAAAACATTGAATTAATTATAATTAAACAAAACTATTAAAAATATTTAATGTGAAAACAGGCCAACTTAATAATCACCTTTTATAATGTTCGAGTGCTTGGCTGCGACTCACTTTATTTAATTCGATTCATTCCTTATTTGTGGAGGTGGTTCCGTGTCCGCTTATTCCCTGACGACCGTGCAACAAGCCGTGTGGCTAGACCAATCTTTAAACCCCGATATCCCCTTATATAACGTTGGGTGTTTATGGCGCGTAGAGCGCGAGATTTCGCTACCGCTTTTTCAAGAAGCCATACGGCAAATACAGCAACAACATGATGCGTTGCAAACCACGCTGAAAGAAACGCCGCAAGGCATTACCCAGGAAACCTGCGACCGGGCCTATATCGACCTGCATTACCATGATTTTTCGCAGAGGCAAGATGCCATCAGTCTGGCAGAAACACACCTTCGTTCTCAATTCCTGCAGCCTTATTCACTGTATGATGGCCTGCTTTGGCGCTGCCACCTGGCCAAAGTCAGCGGATCCAGCACGCTATGGCTGCTTGCTTCCCATCATCTGATTGCGGACGGCACCTCAATTTCCCTGCTGAGCAAAATGATCATGGAGCGCTATAAACAATTAAAAGCAGGGATAAAAAACGAAGCCCCCCGCTCGCGTTACCAAGACTTCGTCATCAGCGATCGCGCCTATCAGCAGTCTCCACGCTACGAGCGCGATCGTGATTTCTGGTTGAAGCGTTTCATCGACGCGCCCCCCTCCATGCTGGAACGCCGCCAAAATCACTGTGAGCAACAAACCTACCCCAGCCATCAGATAATCAAACGGTTGCCACGCGAGCGTTTCCTTCAGTTGGAACAATACGCCGCCGCACAGGGCGGTTCTGCCATGCATTTTTTTAGCGCTTTGCTGGCCACCTGGTTCGGCCGGATTTGGCAAACCGATCAATTCACGCTGGGCGTGCCGGTACATAACCGCAGTACCGCCGAACATAAGCAAACTTTGGGCATGTTTTCCTCGATGATCCCACTGCGCATCACGGTCGATTCACAGCAATCCTTCGGCCACTTACTGCGGCAAATCGGCAGCGAGCTGCGCCAGTGTTATCGTCACCAGCGTTTTCCCATTGCCGAACTCAACCGCCAGTTGAACCTGCATCAGCAGGAGCGGCGCCAGCTGTTCGACATCAGCTTTTCGCTGGAGGTTTTTCCGACCGACATCGAACTGGAGGGCAGCCAGTTCAAGGTTGAAAACCTGCACCACGGTCAGGAACAGCTGCCCCTCGGCGTCTACCTGCGCCATTACCATCCGGGCGACGACCCGCTGCTGGAGTTCAACTTCAATCAGGCCTGGTTCAGTCAGGAAGACGGTGAACGCATCGCAGCCCGCATACTGCACCTGCTGAATACCCTACTGGACGGCGATCCGGCGCTGCCGCTGGGGCAGTTGCCGCTGCTGTTGCCGCAGGAAAGACAGCAAATCTTCCATCAATGGAATGAAACCCGACAAACATGGGCAGACATGCCGCAAGGCGTACATCAATTCCTGGAACGGCAGGCCGCGCTGACGCCAGAAGCGCCGGCGCTGTGCTACGAAGACCACGAGATCAGTTATCAACAGCTGAATCAGCGGGCGAATCGATTGGCTGCCTTTCTCAGGCTGCAGGGATTACAGCCTGACGATCGCATCGCGGTATGCGTCAACCGCAGCCCGGATATGGTGATTGCCCTGTACGCCATCCTGAAGGCGGGCGCCGCCTATGTACCGCTCGATCCCGACTATCCGCAAGACCGTCTGCGCCACATGCTGCAAGATTGCGGCGCCAGATTCGTTCTGGTCGACAATGGCGGCGAACACGCGCTGCACCCGCTGCGCGATATCGCCGTGCCGCGATTGCATCTTCAGCGTGAGAGTCATCTGTGGCGGCAAGCGCCGGATGGCAACCCGCCGCCGCTGGCCGCCGATCCACAGCGCAGCCTGGCTTATGTGATTTACACCTCCGGCTCGACGGGGAAACCCAAAGGGGTGATGAACGAACACCGCGGGGTGATCAACCGACTACTGTGGATGCAAAAGGCTTATACACTGACGCCGGATGATGTCGTGCTGCAGAAAACGCCGTTCAGCTTCGACGTCTCTGTGTGGGAGTTTTTCTGGCCGATGATGGTTGGCGCCCGGCTGGCCATCGCCAAACCGGGCGGTCACCAGGAACCGGATTATCTCAGCGCCTGCATCGCACAACATGGCGTCACCACACTGCATTTCGTCCCCTCTATGCTGCAACTGTTTCTGCGCCACGGCGATATGGCGCAGTGCGCCTCCCTGAAACGCATCGTGTGCAGCGGCGAGGCGTTGCCGCTCGCTACGGTACAACGTTGCCTGCAGCAGTTGCCGCAGGCGGAACTGCACAATCTCTACGGCCCGACGGAAGCCGCCGTAGACGTTTCCAGTTGGCAATGCCTGCCCGATGATCCTCGCCCACTGGTACCGATCGGTAAACCGATCGCCAATACCCAGCTCCATATTCTGGATGACCAACTGCAACCGTTACCGCCTGGCATCGCCGGCGAATTGCATATCGGTGGTATTCAGGTTGCCCGTGGTTATCTGAACCGCGCGGCGCTGAGCGCCGAGCGATTTATCGTCGACCCTTTCAGCGCCGAGCCGCAGGCTCGCCTGTATAAAACCGGCGATCTGGCCCGCTGGCTGCCGGATGGCAACATTGAGTATCTGGGCAGA
Organism: Serratia sp. JKS296; assembly: GCF_900215445.1. Taxonomy (NCBI): domain Bacteria; kingdom Pseudomonadati; phylum Pseudomonadota; class Gammaproteobacteria; order Enterobacterales; family Yersiniaceae; genus Serratia; species Serratia sp. JKS296. Next base: position 476,182 of record NZ_OCMX01000001.1, on the reverse strand, counting down.
AACGATTTCCAGGTCAAAATCCACGGCCTGCGCATTGAATTAGGTGAGATCGAGCAACAGCTCAGACAGTGTTCAGGGGTTGAAGACGCGGCCATTCTGGCGCGGGAAGACGAAAGCGGCGGCAAGCGCCTGGTCGCCTATGTCATCGCCCCAGAGCAAACGGCCGCCGCCGAATGGCGTCGGCAATTGCAGCAACACCTGCCGGACTTTATGGTGCCGTCCTGTTTTATCCGGCTGGATGCTTTTCCGCTGTCGCCCAACGGCAAGCTGGATCGCAAAGCGTTACCGGCACCGGCCAACATGCAGGAAACCGCTGCTTATGAAGCCCCGCAAGGCGAGCTGGAACAGCAGTTGGCCGAACTGTGGAGCGAACTGCTGGGCACAACGCGCATTGGCCGCGACGATGATTTCTTCGCGCTGGGCGGCCATTCGCTGCACGCCATTCAACTGCTGGTTAAACTGAAGCGACACGGGCATTCGTTAGGCATTAAGACGCTGTTTGCTCACTCGACGCTGCGCGGCCAGGCCCGTATCCTCACCGACGGCGTGCCCGCAACGGCTCCAGCCACCTCCGAACCCCTGCAGCAGTTGTTGACGCGTCTGAATCAGGCCAGTTTTACCTTTAAACAGGTAGAACGCCTGAACCACGCCATCACCCCCGACAGCGTTTGGATGATCCATCCCGCCGTCACCGGTTGCGATGTTTATCGCGATCTGGCGAACTATTTAGAAAAAGATTTCAATGTGTTAGGCATCAACAATTATAACCTGTTCCAACAGCCGCACATCACTTCGCTACGCGAGCTGGCGGCGTATTATCTCGGTCATATGCGGCTGTCGCCGGCGCGCCCCGTCCGTCTGTTGGGTTGGTCGCTAGGGGGCCTGATCGCGCTGGAGATGGCAGCTCAACTGGAAAGCCAAGGCTATCGCGATATCCAACTGTTCCTGCTTGATACCTTCTACCGAACCCCATTCCAGATCCGCAGCGAGCCGGGCATGCTGGCGGCGATGCTGGCCATGCTGGGTATTGACGGCGAGGCCGCCGACCGGGCATTAAAGGCCGAGCCGACGGAGCTGACATTGGCGAAACAAACGCTCAGCACACCGTTGCAACATGCACGCATCACGCTGTTCAAGGCGACCGAAGATGCAAATCTGAATATCACCGGCCTGGGCGATGAGCGGGAGCTGCTGGCGATTGCCGACAATGGCCTGTCGGCAATCTGCCAACATCTGCAGGTGCATCCGTTGCCCTGCAATCATCACTCTATTATCTTCAGCCACGAGGAGATAGGACGCGCCTTGCGCCAGTCATCGCGCACGCCGGCGATGCTCGGCAACCTTCCTTGACGCTCTACGGTCTGCGGCGCCGTTCGCCGCAGACCGCCTCCTTACCACATCAGCCGGCCGATCAGTGGCGCGGCCACCACCGTGATAATGCCGGCCAACATCATCACCAGGCTCGACACTACGCCCTCCTGTGGCCCCAGTTCATAGGCGCGGGCGGTGCCGGCGCCGTGCGACGATGCGCCAAATCCGGCCCCTTTCGCCAGGCGGCTGCGTACCGCCAGCCGCAGAAACAGAATGTCGCCCACCGCCATGCCGAACACCCCGGTGATCACCACGAACAGCGCCACCAGGTCCGGCTGGCCGCCCATCTGCTTGGCGGCCTCCAGCGCAAACGGCGTGGTGATCGACCGCACCGCCAGGCTGCGCTGCACCTCTTCCGGCAGCGTCAGCAGGCGCGCCAGCCACACCGAGCTGTACACCGCCACCAGCACCGCCGTCGTCACCCCGGCGGTCAGCGACAGCCAGTGGCGACGAATGATATGCAGGTTCTCGTACACCGGCACCGCGAAGGCGATGGTCGCCGGCCCCAGCAGCCACAGCAGCCAGTGGGTTTCACCGATGTAGTCCTGATAGGAGATGTGGGTGACCACCAGCAGCAACACCAGAATCATCGGCGTCAGCACCAGCGGCATCAGCAGCAACGTGCGGCGGCGGCGATAGAGTTTCTTGTTGGCGAAATAGAGCGCCAGCGTCGCCAGAAAACAGGCCAGGCTAAGGATAAAATCATTCATGGCGCTGCTTCCGCCGCTGCAGCCAAATCTCCAGCCGATACACCCTGTCCACCACCAGCCCGGTGGCGCCCAGCGTCAGCATGGTGCTGATCGCGATCACCAGAAAGATCTTCCAGCCCTCGACCATCAGCAGCTGGGCATAGTTGACCACCGCCACTACCGCCGGCACGAAAAACAGCAGCATTTCCGCCAGCAGCCAGCGGGAGCCGGCCTTGACCCAGCTGAGCGGCAGAATGCGCAGCAGGATCAGCGCCAGCAGCATCAGCATGCCGACGATATTGGCGGGGAGCGGCAGGTGGAATTGTTGCACCAGACGATCGGCGATCAGGAACAGCGCCGCATACAACGCCACCTGGATCGGTACCTGCAAACGGGTCAGCAGGGAGGGGGCAACGCGGCGTAACGCCAGAGACATGAAAGATGACCTCGAACAATAAATTGACGGCCTACAGTATACGCAGCCGGGAAACCACGCCTGAAATGAATTAAAATTATCGTCATCATGCCGTCCGGGAATAGTTTCCCGCCGGTAGCGTCCCCAAGGAGAACCCTAACGTGGATGTCCGCACCCTGCGCTACTTCGTTGAAGTGGTGCGCCAGCAAAGCTTCACCCGCGCGGCGGAAAAACTGTTCGTCACCCAGCCCACCATCAGCAAAATGCTGCGGCATCTGGAGGAAGAGCTGGAATGCACGCTGCTGATCCGCGAAGGCCGCAAGCTGCGCCTGACCGACAGCGGCCAGGCGGTGTACCAGCGCGGCCTGACGATCCTCGACGAATTCCGCCAGCTGGAGGCGGAACTGGAAGACATCAGCTCGGTGAAAAAGGGCGTGCTGCGGCTGGGCATTCCGCCGATGGTCGGCAGGCAGATCGCCGATCTGATCCGCCGCTTTCGCCAGACCTACCCCGGCATCGAATTGAAGATTTCCGAACTGGGCGGGCTGTCGGTCGAACAGGCGGTGATGTCCGGCGAACTGGATCTGGCGATGACCGTGTTGCCCTTCGATTCGGCGCAGCCGCTGACCTTTCTGCCGCTGCTGGGCCACCCGATGTGCGTGGTGGCGCCGCGCACGCCGCAGTGGCTCAACCGCACCCGCATCAATATCGCCGAATTGGCCGACAGCCCGATCCTGATTTATAACGAAGACTTTGCGCTGTACAAGATGCTGATGAAGGCGTTTCGCCAGGCCGGTTTTGAACCGCAAATCGCGGTGCGCAGCGGCCAATGGGACTTCCTCGCCTCGATGGTGCAGGCCGGCGTGGGCATCGCCATGCTGCCTGAGCCGGTTTGCCGCTGGCTGGATAAGGAAAACCTGGTCTGGCTGCCGCTGGAGCCGCGCATGGAGTGGAAAATCGGCCTGATCTGGCGCCAGGGTAGCTACCTGTCGCACAGCGCGCAGGCCTGGATCGCCTGCTGCCGCGACTACTGGCCGCCGCTCAAGTAGCCAAAAAACAAGGGCCGCACAGGCGGCCCTTCAGGACAGAAATAAAGAGGAAAAACGTTTATTCCTCTGCTGAGATTTACCCTTCGCGTTCGATCAACAGCGCTTCGAGCAGGTCGAGATCGTGCAGCAGTTTTTGCAGCGTCTCGTTGCTGATTTTCTGCGTGGCGCGCAGGTGGTACAGCTCGCCGCGCTCGGCGCGCAACGCCGTCAGGCGGAAACGCCGCTCGAGGTTTTCCATCGCCAGCGCATTCTCGATATCGTCTTTCGACGCGATACGCCGCCGCAGCATGCCCGTCACCCGCGAGCTGACCTCTTTCAACACCTGCGGATCGAGGTTTTCTTCGGTATCGGCAACCAGGCGCTCTTCCATTTTATTCACGCTCTCGATCGCCACCTCGGCCGCCATGGCGATCGCCATGCGCTCTTCCTGCTTGCTGGCGCTCTTGTCGGCCACCTGCACGCCGCGCAGCAGCAGCGGCAACGCCAGCACGCCGACGATCAGCGACAGCAGGATCACCCCGGCGGCGATAAACACCAGCTGATAGCGCGCCGGGAAGGCAGTGCCGTCGCTCAGCAACAGCGGTATCGACAGCACGCCGGCCAGGGTAATCGCCCCGCGCACCCCGGCGAACGACGCCACCCACAGCTCACGCGTGCTGTAATCGCCGAACTGCAGCGGACGCTTTTTCATAAAGCGGTTGCTGGCCTTCTTCATTATCCACAGCCAGGTAAAACGCAGCACCAGCAGCGCGGCGTAGATGGTGGCCACGTCGGCGAACAGATACCAGGTCTGGATGGTCGGATCCAGCTCCGCCTGCAGGATGGAGGTTTCAAGAATGCCCGGCAGCTGCAGGCCCAACATGATGAACACCATGCCGTTGAACACGAACTCCAGCATCGCCCACACGCTGTTGGCGCGCAGGCGCATCGCCAGCGGCGCGTTGCGGATCACGCCGGACTGGCTGATGGTCATCCCCGCCGCCACCGCCGCCAGGATGCCGGAGACGCCGATATGTTCGGCGATCAGATAAGAAGCGAACGGCAGCAGCAGCAGGAACACGATCTGGGTCGCCGGATCGTCGCCGCTCCAGCGGCTCATCACCCGCAGCGATTTACTGTAGGTCCAGGTGACCGCCACGCCGGCCAGCAGGCCGCCGATCGCCACTTTGAGGAATTCAAGGGTCGCGCCGCCCACGGTGAACACCATGGTGCCCATCGCCACCGCGATGGCGAACTTGAGCGACACCAGGCCGGACGCGTCGTTCATCAGCGCCTCGCCCTCGAGCACGCCCATGATCGGCTTGGGAATGCGCCCTTTGCCGACGATGCCGGACAGCGCCACGGCATCCGTCGGCGACAGCACCGCCGCCAGCGCGAAGGCCGCCACCAGCGGAATGCCCGGCACCATGGCGTAGATCAGATAACCGACACCGACCACGGTGATCAGCACCAGCACCAGCGCCAGGCCGAGAATTTCACGCCCGTGATGCAGGAACTCCCGCGTCGGCGTTTTCCAGCCGTCGGCGAACAGCAGCGGCGGGATGAACAGCACCAGGAACAGTTCGGGATCAAAATCGACGTGCAGCCCGAAATGCGGCCAGGCCAGCAGGGCCCCGATGGCGATTTGCATCAGCGGCAGCGGCACTTGGAACGGCAACATGCGCGTCACCACCCCGGACAGGGAGACCACCAGGATCAAAATGAGGATTGTAAAAAAGATTTCCATGCTTTCCTTAGACTCTACGATTCAGACGACATCGGCTCAGGGCCTGCGTTGGTCACGATAGTAGATCACTTTTTTTACAGCCGTTAAAGCTTGTTGTGCCTTTCAAAACGCGGTGCAGAGCAGAAGAAGACTTATCTTAAGAAGGGAATTGCCGTAACAGGCTCCCCCGCCCGGCGGGCGAGGGAAACCCAAGGGGCTTAAATCGCCCAGCCGCCGGCGTAGAACGCCACCAGCGCCACGGCGATCAGCACGGTGCCGATGTTCAGCTTGCGCCATTCGCCGGAGAAGATGCGGCCGATGACCAGCGAGCTGAAGCCCAGCATGATGCCGGTGACGATGTTGCAGGTCAGCACGATGAACACGGCGCACAACAGGCCGGCCATCGCGTCGACGAAGTCGTTGAAGTCCAGCTTGGTGACATTGCTCAGCATCAGCAGGCCGACGTACATCAGCGCCGGCGCGGTGGCGTAAACCGGCACCAGATAGGCCAGCGGCGACAGGAACAGGATCAGCAGGAACAGAATGCCGACCACGGTGGCGGTCAGGCCGGTCTTGCCGCCCGCGGCGGTGCCGGCGGCGGACTCGATGTAAACCGCAGCGGGCGCGGCGCCCACCAGGCCGGAGAAGATGCTGCTCAGGGAATCCGAGGTCAGCGCCTTGCCGCCGTTGATGATCTGCCCGTCTTTATCCAGCAGATTGGCCTGCCCGGCCACCGCGCGGATGGTGCCGGTGGCGTCGAACACCGCGGTCATCACCAGCGCCAGCACGCTCGGCAACACCACCGGCTGCAATGCGCCCATGATGTCCAGGCTGAAGATCAACGATTTGCCGTCAGCGTCCGCCAGGCTCGGCATGGCGAACAGCCCCTGGTATTTCACCGCCGGGTCGAAGATCAGGCCGATGATGGAAATGGCGATGATCACCAGCAAAATGCCGCCGGGCACGCGCAGTTTCTCCAGGCCGAAGATCACCGCCAGGCCGACCAGCGTCATGACGACCGGGAAAGAGGTGAACGCGCCGAGCGCCACCGGCAAGCCATCCAGCGGGTTCTTCACCACCAGGCCGACGCCGTTGGCGGCGATCAGCAGCAGGAACAGCCCGATGCCGATGCCGGTGCCGTGCGCCACGCCCATCGGCAGGTTGCGCAGGATCCAGGCGCGGATGCCGGTGACCGAGATAATGGTAAACAGCACGCCCATCAGGAACACCGCGCCCAGCGCCACCGGAATGCTGATGTGTTGGCCCAGCACCAGGCTGAAGGCGGTAAAGGCGGTCAACGAGATCGCACAGCCGATGGCCATCGGCAGGTTAGCCCACAGCCCCATCAACAGCGACCCCAGACCGGCCACCAGGCAGGTGGAGACGAACACCGCCGCCGGCGGGAACCCCGCTTTGCCCAGCATGCTCGGCACCACGATCACCGAGTACACCATCGCCAGGAAGGTGGTCAGCCCCGCCACCACCTCCTGACGCACGCTGCTGCCGCGCGCGGAAATTTTAAAATAGCCATCAAGCCCGCCGGTTGGTTTTGCGGCGTGGTTCGCTTGAGAGTTCGACATAGGTTACTTCCCCTGTGTTTCATGAATCGGCCCGTCACAGCAGGCCTGTAATCTCGCCCGCGCCCGATCGCCACGTAATCGTTTACGTCACGTTCCGCATCCTTGCCCTTATGCCACACCGCCAACGGCGATGCGCACCCAGGCAAACGTTTAACTCGCAGCGCGCGGTACGGGTGATTTATGGTGGTTTATTCAAGGCAAACGATTATCCTGCCTTCCCTAGCGTCTAATCAACTAAAGATCGCGGCAATTTATGCAGAAAGCGGCGGGAATGGCGCTCGCGCGATAAAACCGGGACGACGGTCGCCCCGGCGAACGCCGTCATGGCGGGGTTATTGCGTCTGCACCGCAGCGGGATCCATATACATCAATTCCCAGATATGACCGTCCAGATCCTGAAATCCATGGCCGTACATCACGCCGTAGTCCCGCGACGGGTGGTAGGTGTTGCCGCCGCCGGCGACCGCCTTGCGCACCAGTTCGTCCACCGCCACCCGGCTGGGTTGCGATAGGCACACCAACACTTCGGTGGCCTGATTGGCGTCGCCGATCGGGTTCGGGGTAAACATCCTGAATTTGTCGTGGGTCAGCAGCATCACGTAAATCGTGTCGCTGACCACCATGCATGCGGCGGTATCGTCGGTAAATTGCGGGTTGAAGCTGAAGCCGAGCTGGGTAAAAAACGCCATTGAGGCGGGCAGATCGCGTACGGGCAGGTTAACGAAGATTTGCGTAGCCATGGGCTACCTCCGATGAAGAATGACCCCATCGAGTATAGCCCATCCGCTTAACTCAGCAGGTCGTAAGGGCCGCCCTGCTCCAATGCCCGCTGGTAGGCGGGCCGGGCGTGAATGCGCTGCAGGAAGCCGCGCAGTTTCGGGCAATCATCCAACGCGCCGCGCGCCGCCATCGCCTCCAGCGGGAAGCTCATCTGAATATCCGCTGCGCTGAAGTCGTTGCCAACGAACCAGCTGCCCTTATTCAGGTGCTGTTCGAGGTATTCGCAGTGCGGCGCGATCTGCTTGTCGAGGTATTCCCGCTGCACGCCTTTGCCGATCGCGCCGGCCACCGGCCGCAGCAGCCAGGGGATCGGCGGCTGGCCGAGACGGCTGAACACCAGCTTCATCACCAACAGCGGCATCAGCGATCCTTCGGCGTAGTGCAGCCAGTAGCGGTATTGCTGACGCGCGTGGAAGTCGGTTGGCATAAACATGCCCTGTGCGTCGTAGGCTTCCTGCAAGTATTCGATAATGGCGCCGGATTCCGCCAGCGTCAGATCGCCATCGACGATCACCGGCGATTTGCCCAGCGGGTGGATCTTTTTCAGCGCCGGCGGCGCCAGCATGGTCTGCGGATCGCGCTCGTAGCGCTGCACCTGATAAGGCACGCCCAGCTCTTCCAGAAACCACAGAATGCGCTGCGACCGCGAGTGATTGAGATGATGAACGATGATCATGACGAAGCCCCTGTCCGCTGCCACACCAGTTCGCCAACCTGCACGCCGTTGCCGAGCTGCAGCGGCACCGTGCGCAACGTCAGCCGATCGCCGCTGAAAGCGTAAAAACGCACCTGACGGCTGCCTACCCAGTTGGGGAACGAACAGCCTTCGACCTGATGCACCACCCGCTGCTCGCTTTCTTCCACCTGATAGTGGCCAAAGTAGCAAATCATATTGATGAAGGCGGCGCGGATCTCCCGCTCAGACCCCTGCGCCAAATCGGCGGCGGCGAAACGCGGCCGCACGGCGCTGTAAAGCTGCGCCGCCATCGTGCCGTTGGCCTCATAGTGGATGCGCCCCAACACCTGCTCGCCCAGCGGGTAATTCAGCTCGCCGTTCTGGTTTTTGAACACCGACGACACCAACGCCCAACTGCCGATAAACGCGCTTATCGTCATGACGCTTCTCCGGTTAAGGATCGTCTGTAAAGGGTAGTGGCGATTTTTGCCCCGCGCCAGCGGATGAAAAACAATCAATTTATTTGACAGAGATACTCAAAACTCTCCGATTTTTTATTCACATCCGGTGCACTAGTATTTAACACATCGAGAGACAACGGGCTCTCACCTAACAAACACTCTGAGGAACGCATCATGAAAAACGTCAAAATTTTTGCTACCGCTGCGCTGCTGGCTACCGCTTCTTTCGCTACCTTCGCCGCTGACCTGCCTTCCAGTCAACCTGCTGCAGACGCCCAGAAGATCGGCGTCGTCACCGTGAGCGGCGCCGCTAACCTGAGCGCGCTGGAAAGCGAACTGGCCAGCAAAGCCGCCGCGTCGGGCGCCAGCTCCTACCGCATCGTCGCCGCCGGTGGTCAGAACAAACTGTACGGCACCGCAGAAATCTTCAACTGATCGTCGGACAGCCAACCGACGGAAGAAAGAAGCCCCGCAAGGGGCTTTTCTCGTTGTGGGCAGGCAAAGCTCTTTGTGAACAGTGGCCGCCGGACATTTCACCGATACTGGGAATAACGCCTTACCCTCACCCACTTTGGAGAAATAACATGACCACAGCACTCCCACTGCAAGGCAAAGTCGCATTCGTTCAGGGCGGTTCCCGCGGCATCGGCGCCGCCATCGTTAAACGCTTGGCGAGCGAGGGCGCCGCCGTCGCCTTTACCTACGCCGCCTCGGCCGATCGCGCCGAAGCGGTGGCGAGCGCCGTGACCGCTGCCGGCGGCAAAGTCCTCGCCATCAAGGCCGACAGCGCCGATGCGGCGGCGCTGCAGCAGGCGGTTCGCCAGGCGGTGAGTCACTTCGGCAACCTGGATATTCTGGTGAACAACGCCGGGGTATTTACGCTGGGCGGCACCGAGGAACTGGCGCTGGACGACCTGGATCGCATGCTGGCGGTCAATGTGCGCAGCGTATTCGTCGCCAGCCAGGAGGCGGCGCGCCACATGAACGACGGCGGCCGAATCATCCACATCGGCAGCACCAACGCCGAGCGCGTGCCGTTCGGCGGCGCGGCGGTGTACGCGATGAGCAAATCGGCGCTGGTCGGGTTGACCAAGGGCATGGCGCGCGATCTCGGCCCACGCGGCATCACCGTCAATAACGTGCAGCCCGGCCCGGTGGATACCGAGATGAACCCGGACGCCGGCGAGTTCGCCGATCAGCTCAAGCAGCTGATGGCGATCGGCCGTTACGGCAAAGATGAAGAGATCGCCGGTTTCGTCGCCTACCTGGCGGGCCCGCAGGCGGGTTATATCACCGGCGCCAGTCTGAGCATCGACGGCGGTTTCTCGGCGTAACCATTCTTCGATGCAAAAAGCCCCACAAGGGGCTTTTTTAATGGCGAATTACGCTTCGGTACCGTCGCCGTCAATGCAGGCCACCGCGCTTTCGTTCGTCCCCACAGGGAAATGGCGGTCAAAGCGATCCTTCAGATCCTCCAGGGTGATTTCGGCAAAGCGCGCCAGCAGCGCCTGCTCGGCCTCATCCAGCACGTTGCCCAGCGCCTGATTTACCGCCGCCTCCACCGCACATTCCGGATGCTGTTCCCCACCGCCGATGGCGAACAGCTGCTTAACGCCCACCGCCCGGTAGATATCGAGCAGGCTGATGTTCCGCAGATCGTCGGCGATACGCCACCCTCCATGATGGCCCTTTTCCGACGCAACGAAACCGGCATCACGCAGGCCGGCCAAGGTGCGTCTGACCACGGCGCTGTTGGTGCCCAGCATCGCGGCGATCTGTTCCGAGGTGTAAACCCCCTTGTGGCGCGCCATATGCAGTAACACGTGCAGCATGCGCGAAAGCTTGTTGTCCTGACGCATTCCCATCTTCCTTTCAGCTCAGCATAGTCTCGTATCTTACAATGATACGAAAGATTGACAACGGCGAATATCACGTGCTTTTATAGGTTACATGAAATAACCGGCGTTCTCTTGGGCGCTGAAAACCCATTGCACCATGACCTCGTAAGGAATAATGATGACTCCTGTATCGGCTTCAGATCTCTCGGTATGCCTGATGATCGCGCTGGCGTCGGCCAGTATTTCCATGACCCTGACACAAACCGAACTCTTCACGGCGCTGCGGGCCTGGGCAGCGCGCAAAAATGCCCTGCTGGGCCATTTGTTCCAATGCTTTTACTGCATGAGCCACTGGGTGGTGATTGCAGGAATGCTGGTTTACCGCCCGGCGCTGTTGCACAGCGGCATCGGCCCGATCGATTGGGTGATGACCGCCTTCATCGTGCTCACCGTCACCACCTTTATCAACGGCCTGCTGTTTAAAGTATTTCAGGCGGCTGTGCGCACTCATGTAATGAAACACGAGGCGCAGCAGATGTTGAATTCGCATGAGCAGTGATGAGGCCGTGCATGAACCAGAACACCAATGACATTTTCAACGGCGAATTTTCCCGCCGGTATGACGCCGGCAACGCGCGCTTCAATACGATTAGTGACAATCTTCACTTTTTGATTGCGCTGCTATTGAAGGATTTGCCCGTCAATGCCCACATCCTGTGTGTTGGCGTAGGAACCGGTACCGAGATGATCCATTTGGCCCGCCAGAACCCGAGCTGGCGTTTCACCGGCGTGGATCCTTCCGTCGACATGTTGGCGGTGTGCGCTGCCAAGCTACGGCAGGCGAAAATTAGCGAACGCTGCACGTTGGTGGAGGGCTATCTGCAGGATCTGCCGAGCGCACCAGATTACGACGCCGTACTGTGTCTGCTAGTGACCCATTTTATTCTCGATGACGCGCGTGGCGGCCTCTATCGCCATATGGCGTCACGGTTAAATACCGCAGGCCAGGTGGTGATTGCGGAAATTTCCGGTGATACGACGGCGGCGGATTTTGACCAGCACCTGGCCAGATGGGCCGCCATGCAGTCTCTTGACGGTCAAACTCCGCGCACGCCGGTTGAACTCCGAGCCCAGTTGCAGCAACGGCTGTTGCTGCTGCCGCCGGAACACACCGAACGGTTGATCGCCGAAGCCGGATTTTCTCCGCCGCAGCGTTTCTTCCAGTCGTTGCTGATCCACGCTTGGACAGCCCGTAAACCGGCAATAAAAAACCCCGCCTGAGCGGGGTTTTTTTAGCGCTGTCGCCAGGCTTAGAACGGAATATCGTCGTCGAAATCCATTGGTGGTTCGTTGCTGGTCGCCGGTGCGCTGTTCTGCGCCGGGCGAGACTGCTGCTGGCCGCCGCTGAACTGGTTGCCGCCCTGTGGCTGCTGAGGCTGGCCCCAACCGCCCTGGCCGCCGGCAGATTGACCTGCCGGTGCGCCGCCGCCCTGACGGCCGCCCAGCATCTGCATGGTGCCGCCGACGTTAACCACGATCTCGGTGGTGTAGCGATCCTGGCCGCTCTGATCCTGCCATTTACGGGTCTGCAGGGAGCCTTCGATGTAGACCTGAGAGCCTTTACGCAGGTATTCGCCCGCCACTTCGGCCAGTTTGCCGAACAGCACGACGCGGTGCCATTCGGTCTTCTCTTTCTGTTCGCCGGTCGCCTTGTCACGCCAGCTTTCGGAGGTCGCCAGGGTAATGTTGGCCACTGCGCCGCCGTTCGGCATGTAACGGACTTCTGGATCCTGACCCAGATTCCCGACCAGAATTACTTTGTTTACGCCTCTGCTGGCCATGAGCACTTCTCCCGATGATTGATTTCTACACAGTATAAACGCGTCAGTTTACCACGCTGAGTGCGAAACCACACCCGTGTTGATAAGTGCGAATTGCATTCCAGAATTGTCTTTTCGATCGGCCTTGTTGCATTCGCATACTGGATATTCATTCAGGTTTTTTTGTGTCATAATTATGCGTTTCGACCAGGCTGTGCCGGTTTTTTGCGAGATCCATCACAAAATCCCCCGCAAAAATCGCGACAGGCGCGGTGTATCATCAAGACGGGAAGTGTAAATGGACAATATCGAAGTTCGTGGTGCTCGAACCCATAATCTGAAAAACATCAACCTGATCATCCCGCGTGACAAACTGATCGTCGTCACCGGCCTGTCCGGTTCCGGCAAGTCTTCGCTGGCTTTCGATACGCTGTACGCCGAAGGGCAGCGGCGCTATGTCGAATCACTCTCCGCCTATGCGCGCCAGTTCCTGTCGCTGATGGAAAAACCGGACGTCGATCATATCGAAGGTCTGTCGCCGGCGATCTCCATCGAGCAGAAATCCACCTCGCACAACCCGCGATCCACGGTCGGCACCATTACCGAGATCCACGACTACCTGCGCCTGCTGTTCGCCCGCGTCGGCGAGCCGCGCTGCCCGGACCACCATGTGCCGCTGGCGGCGCAAACCGTCAGCCAAATGGTCGATAACGTGCTGAGCCAGCCGGAAGGCAAGCGCCTGATGCTGCTGGCGCCGGTGGTGAAAGACCGCAAGGGCGAGCACACCAAAACGTTGGAAAACCTGGCCGCCCAGGGCTATATCCGCGCGCGCATCGACGGCGAAGTGTGCGATCTGTCCGATCCGCCGAAGCTGGAGCTGCAGAAGAAACACACCATCGAAGTGGTGGTCGACCGTTTCAAGGTGCGCGACGACATGGCGCAGCGCCTGGCCGAGTCGTTCGAAACCGCGCTGGAGCTGTCCGGCGGCACCGCGGTGGTGGCGGACATGGACGACGAAAAAGCGGACGAGCTGCTGTTCTCCGCCAACTTCGCCTGCCCGATCTGCGGCTACAGCATGCGCGAGCTGGAACCGCGCCTGTTTTCCTTCAACAACCCGGCCGGCGCCTGCCCGACCTGCGACGGCCTGGGCGTGCAGCAGTTCTTCGATCCGGATCGCGTGGTGCAAAACCCCGAGCTGTCGCTGGCCGGCGGCGCGATCCGCGGCTGGGATCGCCGCAACTTCTACTATTTCCAGATGCTGCGCTCGCTGGCGGAGCACTATGAGTTCGACGTCGAAGCGCCATTCAACACCCTGAGCGCCAACGTGCAGAAGGCGGTGCTGAGCGGCTCCGGCAAAGAGTCGATAGAATTCAAATACATCAACGATCGCGGTGACACCACCGTGCGCCGCCATCCGTTCGAAGGCGTGCTGCACAACATGGAGCGCCGCTATAAAGAGACCGAGTCCAGCGCGGTGCGCGAAGAGCTGGCGAAGTTCATCAGCAACCGCCCTTGCGCCTCGTGCCACGGCACTCGCCTGCGTGAAGAAGCGCGCAACGTGTTCGTCGAAGACACCACGCTGCCGGAGATCTCCGATCTGAGCATCGGCCATGCGATGACCTTCTTCCAGAACATGAAGCTCAGCGGCCAGCGCGCCAAGATCGCCGAGAAAGTGCTGAAAGAGATCGGTGACCGCCTGAAATTCCTGGTGAACGTCGGCCTGAACTACCTGTCACTGTCTCGCTCGGCGGAGACGCTCTCCGGCGGCGAAGCGCAGCGAATCCGTTTGGCCAGCCAGATCGGCGCCGGCCTGGTGGGCGTGATGTACGTGCTGGATGAGCCGTCGATCGGCCTGCACCAGCGCGACAACGAGCGCCTGCTGGAAACGCTGATCCACCTGCGCAACCTCGGCAACACGGTGATCGTGGTGGAGCATGACGAAGACGCCATCCGCGCCGCCGATCACGTGATCGACATCGGCCCCGGCGCCGGCGTACACGGCGGCCAGGTGGTGGCGGAAGGCACCGTCGACGACATCATGGCGCAGCCGGAATCGCTGACCGGCCAGTTCCTCAGCGGCAAGCGCGAGATCGCCATCCCCGCGCAGCGCGTGCAGGCCGATCCGACCAAGGTGCTGAAGCTGAGCGGCGCGCGCGGCAACAACCTGAAGGACGTGACGCTGACGCTGCCGGTCGGTCTGTTTACCTGCATCACCGGCGTTTCCGGTTCCGGCAAATCGACGCTGATCAACGATACGCTGTTCCCGATCGCCCAGCGCCAGCTCAACGGCGCCACCATCGCCGAACCGGCGCCGTTCCGCGAAGTGACCGGCCTGGAGCATTTCGACAAGGTGATCGACATCGATCAGAGCCCGATCGGCCGCACGCCGCGCTCCAACCCGGCCACCTACACCGGCATCTTCACCCCGGTGCGCGAGCTGTTCGCCGGTGTGCCGGAATCGCGCAGCCGCGGTTACACGCCGGGCCGCTTCAGCTTCAACGTCAAGGGCGGGCGCTGTGAAGCCTGCCAAGGCGACGGGGTGATCAAGGTCGAGATGCACTTCCTGCCGGACATCTACGTGCCGTGCGACCAGTGCAAGGGCAAGCGTTATAACCGCGAAACGCTGGAAGTGAAGTACAAGGGCAAGAGTATCCACGAAGTGCTGGAGATGACCATCGAAGAAGCGCGCGATTTCTTCGACGCGGTGCCGGCGCTGGCGCGCAAGCTGCAGACCCTGATGGATGTCGGCCTGTCCTACATCCGCCTCGGCCAGTCGGCCACCACGCTCTCCGGCGGTGAAGCGCAGCGCGTCAAGCTGGCGCGCGAACTGTCGAAGCGCGGCACTGGCCAAACGCTGTATATCCTCGACGAACCAACCACCGGTCTGCACTTCGCCGATATCCAACAGCTGTTGGCGGTGCTGCATCAGTTGCGCGATCAGGGCAATACCATCGTGGTCATCGAGCATAACCTGGATGTGATCAAGACCGCCGACTGGATCGTCGATCTGGGGCCGGAAGGCGGCAGCGGCGGCGGCGAGATCCTGGTCGCCGGCACGCCGGAAACGGTGGCCGATTGTGAGAAATCGCACACCGCACGCTTCCTGAAGCCGCTGTTGAACCAGTAATGCCGCCGGCGTGCGGGCCGTCGCTCAGGCGGTCCGCACGCTGACTCGTTTCCCCGCAATCAAACAGAAACGGGCAAGATTTCGACATTTTCAGGCATTTCCCTCCGCACTCACCGCTTTTATCATCAATGTTCCCTCGGCGGCCGCCCTGTCTGATTCAGGCCGCGTCTCGCCGGCACTTCGCTGCCGGTCAAACGTTGTCCCCCATACATTGATAACTGGAGCGACCATGAACATTACCCATGCCTATGCCGCGCATGACGCGAAGTCTGCGCTGGTGCCTTTCGATTACCAGCCGCGCGCCCTGCGCGACCACGATGTGCAAATTCAGGTGTTGTTCTGCGGCGTCTGCCACTCGGATCTGCACCAGGCGCGCAATGAATGGAGCAATACGATTTACCCGGTGGTGCCGGGCCACGAAATCGTCGGCCGCGTTAGCGCCGTCGGCGACCATGTCTCGCGTTACCGGGTCGGCGATCTGGTCGGCGTCGGTTGCATGGTGGATTCCTGCCGCAGCTGCCCGAGCTGCGATGAGGGGCTGGAACAGTATTGCGAGAACGGCTTTACCGGCACCTATAACGGCCAGGATCGCCACACCGGCGCCGTAACCTACGGCGGCTACTCCACCAATCTGGTGGTGGATCAGGACTTCGTGCTGCGCGTGCCGGAAAACCTCGATCCGGCCGGGGTCGCGCCGCTGCTGTGCGCCGGCATCACCACCTATTCGCCGCTGCGCCAGTGGGGTGCGGGGCCAGGCAAAAAGGTCGGCATCGTCGGCCTCGGCGGGCTGGGGCACATGGGCGTCAAACTGGCGCGGGCGATGGGCGCGCACGTGGTGCTGTTCACCACCTCGCCGTCGAAAATCGAAGACGCCAAGCGCCTCGGCGCCCATGAAGTGGTGATTTCGCGCAACCCGGATGAGATGGCGCAGCACGTTAATAGCTTCGACTTCATCCTCAACACGGTAGCGGCTCAGCACGATCTGAACCCGTTCCTCAACTTGCTGCGCCGCGACGGCACCCTGACGCTGGTCGGCGCACCGGAGCACGATCATCCGTCACCGCAGGTGTTCAACCTGATCATGAAGCGCCGCCGCATCGCCGGTTCGCTGATCGGTGGCATCGCGGAAACGCAAGAGATGCTGGACTTCTGCGGCCAACACGGCATCACGTCCGATATCGAGCTGATCCCGATGCAGCAAATTAATGAGGCCTATGAGCGCATGCTGAAAAGCGACGTGAAGTACCGCTTCGTGGTGGATATCGACTCGCTGCGAGCCTGATGACGGCGGGCGCCCGGCGGCGCCCGTTTTTTTATAGCTGCTTGATGACCCTGGCCGGGTTGCCGCCTACCACGCAGTTGGCCGGCACGTCTTTGGTCACTACTGCGCCGGAGGCCACGACCGCATTATCGCCGATGGTCACCCCCGGATTGATCACCGCGCGCCCGCCGATCCACACATTGTCGCCAATCCTGACAGTCTTACCGAACTCCGCGCCGCCGACGCGGGTCTCGGCGTCCAGCGGATGGGTCGCGGTGTAAATATGCACGCCCGGCGCCAGCAGGCAGTTGTCGCCGATATGCACTTCGCACACGTCGAGGATCACGCAGTCGAAATTGGCGTAGAAGTTCTTGCCGAGATAAATGTTATAGCCGTAGTCGCAGCGGAAGGTCGGCTCGATGGTGCCGCCCTGATAGCCGCCCAGCAGCTCACCCAGCCACTGTTTGCGCAGCTCACCCTCTTCCGGCGAGGAGTGGTTATAGCGATGCGTCAACTGGCGCGCGCGCCGACGTTCGCTGCGCAGCAGGTCGTCGCCGGCGTCGTACAGTTCCCCGGCGATCATCTTGCGCTTTTCTTCGCTCATGGCCATGTCGGCCTCCTTAATCTTATCCGCGTTTCTTGAATGCCCAAGCGTAGCCGCTTTTGCCCGGCGACAAAAAGGGAACGTTCCCAATTTAAAACCGCGATCACGATTTAACACGGGAAAACAGGAGAAAAACGAGGGCCGCCGCCCGGCTATCAGGCGCGCAGTTCCTGGCGCACGTGTTCGGGCAGGCCTTCCACCACCAGCTGATAGGAGCTGTCGATCAGCGTGTAAAACTGCGAGTTCGGCAGGTTGCCGTCGAGAAACACCGTATTCCAGTGCGCCTTGTTCAGGCCGTCGCAGGCGACGATCTCCGGATGGTGTTCACGCAGGCTTTCCGCCAGCTCCGGGCTGGACTTGACCGCCAGCGCCGGCCGCCCTTCGATCTCGCACACCATGGCGAACATCACGTCGCCCACCTTGATCTGGCTGGCCTGCCACTGGTTCTGGTCGCTCTGCTCAGCGCCCGGCTTCGCCATGCAGTACTCCAGCAATGCGCTGTTATTCATTGGGTTATTCCCCCTGTAATGTGGCCACAATACGGCGTGCTCCGCCGTGGATGCGGTGCTCCCCCAGCCAGATGCCCTGCCATGTGCCCAACATCAGCCGCCCATGCCTGACGGGCAGCGTCAAGGAAGCGCCCAGCAGCGAGGATTTGATGTGCGCCGGCATGTCGTCCGGCCCTTCGTAGTCATGCTGATAGGGTGCGTTTTCCGGCACCTGACGCAGGAAATGCTGCTCCATATCGGCTCGCACCGTGGGATCGCAGTTCTCGTTGAGCGTCAGCGAGGCCGAGGTGTGCTGCAGCAACAGATGCAGCAGGCCGGTTTGCAGGCGGTGTAAGTGGGTTAACTGGTTGGTGATCTCGTCGGTAACCAGATGAAAGCCACGCGCTTTTGCGCTGAGGATTAGCGTTTGCTGATGCCACATGAGTGAGCGCCCCTCAATCAGTATATTCTCTCTCCGGTTTGCGGCAACTTCGGCGGCGCGCCGGCAATAAAAAAGGAGCGATATCGCTATCGCTCCCGATGAACGTCCGTTCAGACTAACAGGCGTTACTGCACCGCGGCAAACGCCTCGGCCACCTGACGCACGTTGTTGTGGTTCAGGCCGGCCACGCACATGCGGCCGCTGTGGATCAGGTAGACGCCGAACTCTTCACGCAAGCGATCGACCTGCGCCGCGCTGAAGCCGGTGTAGCTGAACATACCGCGCTGCGCCAACAGGTAGTCAAAGTTGCGCTGCGGCAGCGCGCTCTTCAGGGTGTCCACCAGCGCGTGACGCATTTCGAGAATGCGGGTGCGCATGCTCTCCACTTCGTCCAGCCACTGGGTTTTGAGCTGGGCGTCGTTCAGCACCTTGGCCACCAGCTGCGCGCCGAAGTTTGGCGGGCTTGAGTAGTTGCGGCGCACGGTGGCCTTCAGCTGGCCCAGCACGCGCCCGGCCGCCTCTTCGCTTTCGCACACCACCGACAGGCCGCCGACGCGCTCGCCGTACAACGAGAAAATCTTCGAGAACGAGTTGCTCACCAGGCACGGCAGGCCGGCCGCCGCGATGGCGCGAATGGCGTAGGCGTCTTGCTCCATGCCGCCGCCGAAGCCCTGATAGGCGATATCGAGGAATGGAATGATTTCACGCTCGGCGATCACCTTGACCACCTCATCCCACTGGGCGGGGGTCAGGTCGGAACCGGTCGGGTTGTGGCAGCACGGGTGCAGCAGCGCGATGCTGTGCTTCGGCAGCTGTTTCAGCGCAGCGAGCATGGCGTCGAACTTCACGCCCAGGCTTTCGCTGTCGAAATACGGGTAGGTATTCACTTTGAAACCGGCGCCGCTGAAGATGGCGACGTGGTTTTCCCAGGTCGGATCGCTGACCCACACCTGCGAATCCGGGAAATAGGTTTTCAGGAAGTCGGCGCCCACTTTCAACGCGCCGGAACCGCCGACGGTCTGAATGGTGGCGATGCGCCCCTGCTGCAGCATCGGGTGCTGCGCGCCGAACAGCAACTGCTGAATGGCGGAACGGTAGGGTTGCAGCCCTTCCATCGGCAGGTATACCGAGGCGCCGTGCTCGACGCTGTTCAACTGCGCTTCCGCCGCAGCGACCGCCCGCATCTGCGGAATGATGCCCTGCGCATCGTAGTACAGGCCGATACTCAGGTTCACCTTGTGCGCACGCGGGTCTTGTTTGAATTTTTCCATCAGCGACAGAATGGGATCGCCGGCATAGGCGTCAACGTTCTGGAACACGGGGTTTTTCTCCTGGTTTATTGTGGTTTGGGCACAGCGTTACGTTCCTAATATAGACGGAAAAGCGCATTCGGTTTTAGCTTTATCTCGTCACCGGCAACAAACCGTTTTCCTTGATGCGATTGAGCACCACCGCCGTTTTGATATGCGCCACGCTTTTGTGCGGCGACAGCGTCTGGCTGATGAATTCGCTCAGCGCCGGCAGGTCAGCCACCGCCACTTTCAGCAGGTAATCGGCGTCGCCGGTGGTCTTGTAAGCGTCGAGGATCGCGTCCACGTCCTCCAGCATCTGATGAAAGCTGTCGATCTGCTCCTGCGCGTGCGTGATCAGGCTGACTTCGATCAGCCCCACCAGCCCCAGGCCGACCGCCTCCGGCGCCAGCCGCGCGTGGTAACCGCGGATCAGCTGCGCCTGCTCCAGGCTGATGCGCCGCCGTGAGCACTGGGAAGCGGAAAGCCCCACCAACTCGCTCAGTTCCTGATTGGTCAGACGGCCGTTGGCCTGTAACAGCGTCAGGATTTTCATATCAAAATCGTCAATGTTGTACATAGCCACCTGTAAACTGTGTTAATAAATGTTGACGTTACAGCCTACCAGTTTTTTTACCGTTGCCGACGTCACACCCTGGCGTTTGAATCGCGTACAGCAGCAACGCCCGGCGTTTTCGCCGGTAAGCGGCATAAAAAACGGCTAACTCATGCAGGCAAACGACAATTAACGGCGAAGTAACGCATAAAACCACGAATGTATAAAAAGGACGCCAGATGAAAAAGCTTCTCCCCCTCGCGCTGCTGCTCGCCGCCGGCGGCGCCGGTGCGCAATCCCACCTGGACAAGGTGCTGCAGCAGAAGACCCTTGAGGTCTGCACCACCGGCGACTACAAGCCCTATACCTTCCTCAAGGAAGACGGCGGCTATGAAGGCATCGATATCGACATGGCGGAATCGCTGGCGAAGAGCCTGGGCGCCAAGGTGAAGTGGGTGAAAACCAGCTGGAAAACCCTGACCCCGGACTTCGTCGGCGGCAAGTGCGACATCGCCATGGGCGGCATCTCCGTCACGCTGGAGCGGCAAAAGCAGGTGTTCTTCGCCGACAAGCTGGATACCGACGGCAAAATCCCGCTGGTGCGCTGCATCGACGTGAAGAAATACCGCACGATAGAACAGATCAACAAACCGTCGGTGCGTCTGTTGGAACCGGCGGGCGGCACCAATGAAGCCTTCGTGCACGCCTATCTGCCGAAGGCCAAACTGACGCTGACGCACGACAACATGAGCATTTTCCAGCAGTTGGTGGATCGCAAGGCGGACGTGATGATCACCGACGCCTCCGAGGCGTTGTACCAACAAAAGCGCTATCCGAAGCTGTGCGCGGTGAATCCGACCAAACCGATGCAGTACGGCGAGAAGGCTTACATGCTGCCGCGCGACGATCTGAGTTGGAAACTGTATGTGGATCAGTGGCTGCACCTGGCCAAGGCGACCGGCGAGTATCAGAAGGTTATCGATAAGTGGTTGGCGGTAAAGAAGTAACGCGCTGAGAAACGGGGCCGACGCGCGTCGGCCCCTGCGGCGCATCAGTCGCCGATGTATTCCATCGCCACGCGCTGCGTGAGCTTGGTGATCAGTTCATAAGCGCTGATGCCGGTGCAGGCGGCGATACGCTCGACCGGCAATGCCGGCCCCCACAGCACCGCTTCATCCCCCACCTTATCGGCGGCATCCGGCCCGAGATCGACCGAAATCATGTCCATCGACACCCGGCCGACGATCGGCACTTCACGGCCGTTGATCAGGATCGGCGTGCCGGTCGGCGCGCTGCGCGGGTAACCGTCGCCGTATCCCATCGCCACCACGCCCAGCCGGGTATCGCGCGGACTTACCCAGGTGCCGCCGTAGCCGACCGCTTCGCCGGCCTTGTGCTCGCGCACCGCGATCAGGCTGGATTTCAGGGTCATCGCCGGCTGCAGACCATGCTCGGCGCCGCTGCCGTTATCCAGCGGCGACACGCCGTACAGAATGATGCCGGGACGCACCCACTCGTTGTGGGCGTCCGGCCACAGCAGCGTGCCGCCGGAGGCGGCGACCGAGCGCTGGCCCGGTTTGCCGCGCGCGAACTGCTCGAAGCAGGCGATCTGTTTCAGGGTGGCGTCGGACTCCGGCTCATCGGCGCGGCTGAAGTGGCTCATGATATTGACCGGCTGCGCCACGTTGCGGCAGGCGCACAGGCGCTGATAAAACGCTTCCGCCTGTTCGGGACGCACCCCCAACCGATGCATGCCGGTATCGAGCTTCATCCACACCGGCACCGGGCGCGCCAGTTCGGCCTGCTCCAGCGCTTCGAGCTGTTCGATGCAGTGCACCGCGGTTTCGATGTTGTTCGCCACCAGCACCGGCAGGTCTTCGGCACAGAAGAAACCTTCCAGCAGCAGGATCGGTTTGACGATGCCGCCGGAACGCAGCATCAGCGCCTCGCCGATGCGCGCCACGCCGTAGCAGTCGGCGTCTTGCAGGGTGTGTGCTGTTTCCAGCAGGCCATGTCCATAAGCGTTTGCTTTCACAACGGCAATCAGGCGGCTTTGCGGCGCCTGGCGGCGCACCTGTTGCAGATTATGTCGCAGAGCGCGGCGGTCGATTACAGCGGTTGCCGCTTTCATTTCAGTTCCTTAGCTGATTATTCGTCATCGTATTGTGGCCCCGCGTAGTTGTCGAAACGCGACCACTGGCCGTTAAAGGTAAGGCGCACGGTGCCGATGGGGCCGTTACGCTGCTTACCGATAATAATTTCCGCGATCCCTTTCAGATCGCTGTTCTCGTGATACACCTCATCACGATAGATGAACATAATCAGGTCGGCATCCTGCTCGATAGAGCCGGATTCACGCAAGTCGGAGTTGACCGGGCGTTTGTCGGCGCGCTGCTCCAGGCTTCGGTTCAGCTGCGACAGCGCCACCACCGGCACCTGCAGCTCTTTCGCCAGCGCCTTCAGCGAGCGCGAAATCTCGGCGATCTCCAGCGTACGGTTGTCGGACAGGGCCGGCACGCGCATCAACTGCAGGTAGTCGATCATGATAAGGCTAAGCCCGTCGTGCTCGCGGAAAATACGCCGCGCGCGCGAGCGCACTTCGGTCGGCGTCAGGCCGGAGGAGTCGTCGATGTACATGTTGCGCTTCTCCAGCAGGATGCCCATGGTGCTGGAAATGCGCGCCCAGTCCTCGTCGTCGAGCTGGCCGGTACGGATGCGCGTCTGATCCACGCGCGACAGCGACGCCAGCATACGCATCATGATCTGCTCGCCAGGCATCTCCAGGCTGAAGATCAGCACCGGTTTTTCCTGGGTCATCGCGGCGTTTTCGCACAGGTTCATGGCGAAGGTGGTTTTCCCCATCGAAGGACGGGCGGCGACGATGATCAGATCGGACTTTTGCATGCCCGCGGTTTTCTTGTTGAGGTCCTGATAGCCGGTATCAACCCCGGTCACGCCGTCGTGCGGCTGCTGATACAGCTGCTCGATGCGCGACACGGTGTCTTCCAGGATGCGCTCGATGCCCTTCGGGCCTTCGTCTTTGCTGGCGCGGTTCTCGGCGATTTGGAACACGCGGGATTCCGCCAGATCGAGCAGGTCTTCGCTGCTGCGCCCCTGCGGATCGTAGCCGGCGTCGGCGATTTCGTTAGCCACCGAGATCATTTCGCGCACCACCGCGCGCTCGCGCACGATGTCCGCGTAGGCGCCGATGTTGGCGGCGCTCGGGGTGTTTTTCGACAGCTCGGCCAGGTAGGCGAAGCCGCCGACCGAGTCCAGCTCGCCCTTCTGCTCAAGCGATTCGGACAGGGTGATGAGGTCGATCGGCTTGCTCATCTCCAGCAGACGCTGCATCTCGGTAAAGATCAGGCGGTGCGGGCGGCTGAAGAAGTCGTTGGCGACCACGCGCTCCGCCACGTTGTCCCAGCGCTCGTTATCCAGCATCAAACCGCCCAACACCGACTGTTCTGCCTCCAGCGAGTGCGGCGGCATCTTCAGCCCTTCCATCTGACGATCTCTGGAACGCTCTCTGGTTTCGTCCGCGTTTGTTTTGTTGGTTGGTTTTTTTCCTGCCATGAAACGTAGTCTTTATCCGGTTGCGAATGAGGGTGAGGCTGCTGACGCAAGAGTATACGTGATTTTTCCGCACGATTCCGCCGCATAATTGCCACAGGCCGGCGCACGGGCAGGCTAGATCTCCGCAGCCAAAAGGCATAGGGTGAATTCAGATAACCAAATGAGGGTAGAACATGGCCAAGCGCATTCAATTCTCCGCCACCGGCGGGCCGGAAGTCTTGCAATACGTTGATTTTACACCGCTCGATCCGGCTGCCGGCGAAGTGCAGATCGAGAACAAGGCGATCGGCATCAACTACATCGATACCTATGTACGCAGCGGCCTGTATGCGCCGGCGAGCCTGCCGAGCGGCCTCGGCACCGAAGCGGCCGGCGTGGTGGTCAAGGTCGGCGCCGGCGTCAGCGCGATCAAACCGGGTGACCGGGTGGTGTATGCGCAATCGGCGCTCGGCGCCTACAGCGAGATCCACAACGTGCCGGAAGAAAAAGTGGCGCTGCTGCCGCACAACCTGAGCTTTGAACAGGGCGCCGCCTCTTTCCTGAAAGGGCTGACGGTACACTACCTACTGCGCCAGACCCACGACGTGCAACCGGGTGAAGTGTTTCTGTTCCATGCCGCCGCCGGCGGCGTCGGCCTTATCGCCTGCCAATGGGCGAAAGCGCTGGGCGCGCGCCTGATCGGCAGCGTCGGCTCCGACGAGAAGGCCGCGCTGGCGAAGCAGGCCGGCGCCTGGGCCACCATCAACTACCATAAAGAAGATATCGCCCAGCGGGTGGCCGAGCTGACGCACGGCGAGAAGGTCGGCGTGGTGTACGATTCGGTGGGGCAAAGCACCTGGCAGGCCTCGCTCAACAGCCTGAAGCGGCGCGGCCTGATGGTGAGCTTCGGCAACGCCTCCGGCCCGGTGACCGGCGTCGATCTGGCGCTGCTGAATCAGAAGGGCTCGCTGTACGTCACCCGCCCTTCCCTCAACGGCTACATCACCAACCGCGCCGAGCTGCAGTACGCCAGCAACGAGCTGTTCTCCCTGATCGGCAGCGGCGCCATTCGGGTGGAAGTGAAAGACGAGCAGAAATTCGCGCTGGCCGACGCCCAGCGGGCACACCAAGTATTGGAAAGCCGCAGCACCAGTGGCTCCAGTCTGCTGATCCCCTGATCGCGGCAAAAGAAAAGGGCTCCTTACGGAGCCCTTTCTGTTACTGCGTTTTGTAGGGGTAGAGCAGAGTCCGCCAGAGACCGGGGGTTGCTTCAGCAACACGAATTTTGGTTGTCTCTCACGGTGATGAAATCGGTCGCATCACTGCATCGACCAACATCCTAGCAGCCCCGTCCGGCAAAAAACACGCTTTATGTGCCACATCGCCGGGTAAAACTGCCAAGCTGTGATCGCTGCCGCATTAGCGTGGCGGGCAGTTATGCAAGTTTCATCGCGACTGACTGATTATTCGGCAAAAAATCAGTAACGCCGGATCTGGGGTTTCTGCATCGAACGGTAAATCCATACCCCAACCACCGCCAAAATCAACCACGGCAACAGCTTAATCACCACCGCGAACAACCCGCCCAACAGCATGAACGCCGCCGCCGCCAACAGCGCAGCGAAGATCCCCAGCAGCGAGATGCCGGTCACCATCAGCATCACCACAAAGCCAATGAGAAAGAAGATTTCCAACATGATTGCTCCTTTGCAACTCAACGTATCTGCAGAGTGGATTACAAGAAGCGTGCCAGAATGGCGGAAGGGCTAACCTATTGAAAAAACGGGGCAGACATCCGGCAATACGCCGAATGCCTGGCGAAAAAGACTAACTGTTGGTCAAACTTTTTGTGGGTTACGCCATTTCGACGCGCGGCTGACGCACCAACGCCAGCGCCTGCTCCACCACCCGCGCATCGGCGCCCGGCTTGTGGGCGTTCTCGCTCAGGTGGCGACGCCACTGGCGCGCGCCCGGCACACCCTGGAACAAACCGAGGATGTGGCGGGTGATGTGGCCGAGATAGGTGCCGTTGGACAGCTCGCGCTCAATATACGGATACAGCGCTTCGACGATCGCCACGCTGTCCGGCACCGCGGTCTGCGCGCCGAACAGTTCGCTGTCGACCCGCGCCAGGATGCCCGGATTCTGGTACGCCTCGCGCCCCATCATCACGCCGTCCAGATGCTGCAGGTGCTGTTGCGCCTCTTCCAGCGTTTTCACTCCACCGTTGATGGCGATAGTCAGCGCCGGGAAATCCCGCTTCAACTGATAAACGCGCGGGTAGTCCAGCGGCGGCACTTCGCGGTTCTCTTTCGGGCTGAGGCCGGAGAGCCAGGCTTTGCGAGCGTGGATAGTGAACATGTCGCACTCGCCGCGCCCGGCGACGGTCTGGATAAAGTCGCACAGGAAGGCGTAGCTGTCCTGATCGTCGATGCCGATGCGGGTCTTCACCGTCACCGGTATCGATACGACGTCGCGCATCGCCTTGATGCAGTCGGCGACCAGCGTCGCCTGGCCCATCAGGCAGGCGCCGAACATGCCATTTTGCACGCGATCGGACGGACAGCCGACGTTGAGGTTAATCTCGTCATAACCGCGCTGCTCCGCCAGTTTGGCGCAGTGCGCCAGCGCGACCGGATCGCTGCCGCCCAGCTGCAGCGCCACAGGATGCTCTTCTTCGCTGTAGGCCAGGTAGTCACCCTTGCCGTGTATGATCGCGCCGGTGGTCACCATTTCGGTGTACAGCAGCGTTTCCTTGGTCAGCAGGCGGTGGAAGTAACGGCAATGACGATCGGTCCAGTCGAGCATTGGCGCGATGGAGAAGCGATTGGCGGCGTAGGTTGGGGCGTGGTTGTCTTTCGTCATGCTGAGTTACTGGCTACCTGAGTCTGTCTGGGTTCAACGAACGGCGCGCGGCCGCAAACGGCTATTATAACGACAATCGGCGCCGTTGGGAAAACCGCCTTGCCGGCGGCGTAAATAAGCGGGAGTAAGGCGAATAAATTCACGCGTTCAGGTGTTATCTCATTACGGGCGCGCACGGCGCCTCTGCCTTGAGGACACAACCATGAACAGCTTCATTAAACGCCTGCTGGCATCGACCATTGCCGGCTGCCTGCTGTTTTCCGGCGGGGCGCTGGCGATGGGCGGCGACGGCAGCAGCCAAACCCCGCCGACCTGTCCGAAAGGCCAGGTCTATGACAGTAAAACCCAGACCTGCACGGTGGATAAAAGCAGCAAAGTCGACGACGCCGACCGCACTAACTATGCCTATGCACTGGCGAAAAGCGGCCGCTATCAGGAAGCGATCGATATGCTCAACACGCTGAAAAATCCCAACACCGCCGTCGCACTGAATTATCGCGGCTACGCCACGCGCAAACTTGGCCGCACCGATGAGGGTATCGGCTATTATTTAAAATCAGTCGCCCTCGATCCGAAATACCCCAAAGTGCGCGAGTACCTGGGGGAAGCCTATATGCTGAAAGGGCGGCCCGACCTGGCTCGCCAACAGCTGCAGGTGATCCAGTCGCTGTGCGGCACCGGGTGCGAGGAGTACCGTGATTTGGCGGCAGCCATCGACCGCCACCCGGAATCTTGATCCGACGCGCCTGCGGAGGTGACTATCAGCGGCGATGCGATACGCGATGAACTCGGCCACTATCTCTCCCGCCTATGGCGCTATGCGCTGGTGCTTTCGCACCGGCGGGATATCGCCGACGATCTGGTGCAGGCGACCTGCGTGCGTGCGCTGGAACGCGCCGCGCAATTCACCCCCGGTTCTCACCTGGATCGCTGGTTGTTTTCCATCCTGCACTCCATCTGGCTCAATGAAGTTCGCGCCCAGCATCTTCGCCAGGGGCAAGGCTGCATGGCGGCGGAAGAGCTTGGCGATGCGGACAACGGTGAACAGCCAGTCTGGCTCAATGAAGTGATGCGGCGCGTAAACCGGCTGCCGGCGGCCCAGCGCAACGCGCTGTTTTTGGTGTATGTCGAAGGGCTGTCCTACCGGGAAGCGGCGAAAGTGCTGGCGGTGCCAATCGGCACCGTCATGAGCCGCCTTGCGGCCGCACGTCAGGCCTTGGCCGATGACCGCCAGTTGCCAAACGACGATTCGCACCATAAGAAGCCCCCTCCTCCCCCTTTGCCCCGCACTCGCCGATAAACCGCTGGCCGCCGATTCGTATTCAGCGCCCTATTCCAACGCGCGGATAACCCGGCACGGCTGCCCCAGCGCCAACACATTGGCCGGAATGTCGCCGGTGACGATGCTGCCCGCGCCGATAGTCGTGCCATCGCCGATGGTCACTCCCGGCAGGATCACCACGTTGCCGCCGATCCACACGTTGCTGCCGATGGACACCGGCTGCGCCGAGGTGCGGAAAGGAAAAGCCGGATCGCCGGTAAAGCGTTCACCGGCCTTCAGCGGATGACTCGGCGTGTAGATTTGCACGTTGGGGCCGATCAGCGTGTTGTCGCCGATGGTGATGGTGTTGCAGTCGAGGAACACCGCATTGACGTTGATAAAACAGTTTTTGCCGATGCGGACATGCTGCCCGTAGTCGCACCAGAATGGCGTTTCGATCCAGCTCGCCTCACCCCAGCTGCCGAACAGCTCGCCGAGCAGGCGATTTTTCTCGTCCGCCTGATGCGAATCCAGTGCCTCCAGGCTTTTGGTCAACGCCCTGGCTCGATGGTACAGGGCGATCAGTTCTTCATCGCGGCTGTTGTACTCCAGGCCGCTTAACAGCTTCTCTCTTTCCGTCATCACACAAGGCTCCTGCTTATCACGCGGATGAAGCGCGTTATACCGCTCTCGTCCCCCGCTCTCCAGCGCTAAAACCGGCAACGTTGATTTGCCGTCCGGCGGAGGGGAAAAGTTGTGATGCATCTCTCTTTTAGCGCGCTCAGCGCGCCTTTCTCTGCGCTATCCTCAGGGGAAAAGGGGGCAACTCTCGGCGATTCGCCGTAATCATGGTAAAATCGGCTTTTTTACGTACCGGGATATTTGCGATGAACTCAACCACCCAGGAAAAGCTGCTGGCGCAGGCGGAACGCCTCTGCCAGCAACGCAATGTGCGATTGACGCCGCAACGGCTGGAAGTGCTGCGTCTGATGACTCAGCAACCCGGTGCAATCAGCGCTTACGACCTGCTCGATCTGCTGCGCGTCGCCGAACCGCAGGCCAAGCCGCCGACGGTCTACCGCGCGCTGGATTTTCTGCTGGAGCAAGGGTTTATCCATAGGGTGGAGTCCGCCAACAGCTACGTGCTGTGCCACCACTTCGAACAGCCGATGCATACGTCCGCGCTGTTTATCTGCGACCGCTGCGGCCAGGTGACCGAACGCACCACTGAAGGCGTAGAGGAAACGCTGCAAAAGCTGGCTCAGGAGGCCGGATTTGCGCTGCGGCACAGCGTAGTGGAAGCGCACGGTCTGTGCGCCGGCTGCGTGGAAGTTGAAGCTTGCGACAGCAAGCATGACTGCGCCGAACACGATCACAGCATCGCCATCAAGAAGAAGTAAGACAAAATCAGGTACCTCCCTGTACCTGCGGCCGGAGCGCCAGAGGATGGAGCGACGCCGGCCTGCGCTGTGCAAGCCGCCTTCAATGGCGGCCCTGCAGATTACCAGCGGTGTTTGGTGTGATCTTCCCAGGCTTTCACCTCTTTTTCGGCCGCCTCTTTCTGGTAACCGTAGCGCTCCTGGATTTTGCCGACCAGCTGTTCGCGTTTCCCTTCGATGACCGTCAGATCGTCATCGGTCAGCTTGCCCCATTTCTCTTTCACTTTGCCTTTCAGCTGCTTCCAGTTACCGTCGGCTTGATCTTTATTCATAGTCTCTCCGTTAACCTGTGGTGAATCAGTGATCCCTGTCGCCGGCCGGGGTTAACCAGAAACTTTTCTGGCCGATGCTCCCTTCACCTTAAGAAGCAACGCTCCCCTTCATTTGCCAGCCACATGATTCATTCTAGTTAAACATGGAAATAAAAAAGCTAATTTGCAGAACAAAAAACCATTAAAAAACACAATAAAAACAAAAAACGCCAACAAACAACGAGCTAACGCGAACGAATCTGGACTAAAAACATGTAAGCAAATATGAGCAAAACATAAGATAAATTAATAAATAACCCAACAAAGCGTTCGACCTAGCGTGCAGCAAACCAACTGCCGCGCACCTGATGACGGTGCCAAATCCAGCCCAACGCCAGGCCGCGCAGCGCCAGAAACACCGCCAGCGCCAGCCAGAGCCCGTGGTTGCCTAGCAGCGGCACGCTGAACAGCGCCAGACCGTATCCCGCAGCGGCCACCGCCATGCTGTTACGCATCTCAGCGCCGCGCGTGGCGCCGATAAACATGCCGTCCAGCAAATAGCACCACACCCCGACCAGCGGCAGAATGACCTGCCAGGGTAAATAATGGGCGGCCAACGCACGCAGTTCCGGCAAAGAGGTCAATGCCGCCACGATCTGCTGGCCGGTAACGGCATACGCCAGGCCGAAGGCCAACGCGACCAGCCCTGCCTGCCTGCAGGCCGCGTGCCACACCTTGCGCAGTTGGCTGTCGTCCCGGGCGCCGTAGGCGTGGCCCGAATGAGCCTCCACCGCATAAGCAAAACCGTCGAGCGCATAGGCGGTGAACGTCAGCAGATTCATCAATACCGCATTGACCGCCACCACCTCGCTTCCCAGGCGAGCGCCGAAAATGGTCAACGACGCAAAGCACAGTTGCAGCAACAGTGAACGCAGCATGATGTCGCGGTTGAGCGCCAGCAGGCGACGCAGATCGCCACGCCAGGCCTGGCGCAGCATCTGCAGGGTAATACCGCGCAGGCGCATCACCCGCCACGCCAACCACAGGCCGAGCAGCAGCGTAGCGTATTCGGCGATGGCGGTTGCCGCCGCCGCCCCCCGCACGTTCCAGCCCAGGCCCATCACCAGCCAGATATCCAGCACGATGTTCAGCAGGTTGCCGACGATCAGCAGGATCACCGGCGCCCGCACGTACTGCACGCCGAGCAGCCAGCCCAGCAGCACCAGGTTAGCCAGCGCCGCCGGGGCGCTTAACCAGCGGATCTCAAGAAAACGCCGCGCCTGTTCCAGCACCTCGCCATCGCCGCCGACGATCCGCAGCGCCAGTTCGATCAGCGGGTAGCGCAACAGGACGATCGCCCCCCCGGCCAACAGCGCCAGCAGCAGCGGTTGCATAAAGGCGCGCGCCAGCGCTTGCGGGTTCTGTGCCCCCAGCGCTTGCGCCGCGAGGCCGGTGGTGCTCATGCGCAGGAATAACAGCAGCATGAAGAGGAAGCTGGTCGCCACCGCGCCGATCGCCACGCCCCCCAGGTAGATCGGGCTGTCGAGGTGGCCTATCACCGCGGTGTCCACCAGCCCGAGCAGCGGCACGGTAATATTGGAGAAGATCATCGGCAGGGCGAGACGCCACAGGGCTTTATCGGTGTCGCTGGTGAAGGCGGAAATCAGGCGCATGATGGGATGTTCCTGTGACTGAGTGACAAAGGGCGAAGTCAGAAACAAAAACGCCCCAAAACAGGGGCGATTGATACAGGGAGCGGCGGTGATGGGCCGGCGATTAAATCCAGTCGCCGTTGCGGATCACGCCGACCGCCAGCCCTTCGATAGTGAAATTCTGCTGACGCAGATCGACCACTATCGGTTGGAATTCGTTGTTCTCCGGCAGCAGTTCAACCACGTTGCCGTGCTTTTTCAAGCGCTTGACCGTCACTTCGTCTTCGATGCGCGCAACCACGACCTGGCCGTTGCGCACGTCTTGCGTTTTGTGCACCGCCAGCAGATCGCCGTCCAGAATGCCGATGTCGCGCATCGACATGCCGTTCACCCGCAGCAGGAAATCGGCGCTCGGTTTAAACAGGGAAGGATCCACCTGGTAGTGCCCTTCGATGTGCTGCTGCGCCAGCAGCGGCTCGCCGGCGGCGACGCGGCCGATCAGCGGCAGCCCTTCTTCTTCTTCCATCAGCAGACGGATACCGCGCGAGGCACCGGAGACGATTTCGATCACGCCTTTGCGTGCCAGCGCCTTCAGGTGTTCTTCGGCGGCGTTAGGCGAACGGAACCCCAGACGCATCGCGATCTCGGCACGCGTTGGCGGCATGCCCGTTTGCGAAATGTGCTCGCGAATCAGATCGTAGACCTCTTGCTGTCTGGTAGTTAGTGCTTTCATTCCGCCCCCTGTTTGTTTATACAGTCTTGCTGTGAGTATATACAGGTAAGCGCGGATTGGGAACCGAAGAATAAATAAAAATCAGTCAGTAGGCGCTTTTCGTCAGCCGAAATGCTGCCATAAGACCGTGCCCCAAACGAACAGCGCCAGCGCGATCGCCAGCGACACCGCCGCCGATCCCATGTCCTTGGCCCGCCCGGACAGCTCGTGATGTTCGCTGCCGATGCGATCCACCACCGCCTCGATCGCGCTGTTCAGGATCTCGACGATCATCACCAGCGCTACCGATCCGATCAATAAAATGCGCGCTATCGCACCCACATCCAGCCAGACAGCCAGTATGATAGCCAGAAGGGTGACCACCAGTTCCTGGCGGAAAGCCGCTTCGTGCTGCCAGGCGGCGGATAGCCCTTTATAGGAATAGCCGGCGGCCTTGATGATGCGGGTCAGTCCGGTTGCTTGGTTTGCCATGTTTTCGTGCCTTTCTCAGAGGTCGGTCATAATAAAAAGAGTCTAGAACAGTCGGCGCTGACGGCTCTCGGTTTTCGAACACCACAGATCTGCTACCCGGTTTCTGGTATGCTTGCGGCGCATTGCTAACAAGAGGCTTCACGTTGTTATGTCAGGTTGGCGTAAAATTTATTATAAAATATTGAATTTACCACTTAAATTGTTGGTAAGAAGTAAGGTCATCCCTTCAGATCCGGTTACCGAGCTAGGGTTGGATCCCTCACGGCCGATTTTGTATGTTTTACCTTACAATTCCAAGGCGGATTTGCTGACGCTGCGCACCCAGTGCCTGGCGCAGGATCTGCCCGATCCGCTCAACTCGCTGGAGATCGACGGCACCGTGCTGCCGAGCTACGTGTTCATTCACGACGGCCCGCGCGTGTTCCGCTACTACACCCCGAAAGAAGAGTCGGTAAAGCTGTTCCACGACTATCTGGATCTGCATCGCAGCAACCCGGATCTCGACATTCAGATGCTGCCGGTTTCGGTCATGTTCGGCCGCTCGCCGGGCCGCGAAGGCCACGGCACGCCGCACCTGCGTCTGTTGAACGGCGTGCAGAAGTTCTTCGCCGTGCTGTGGCTCGGCCGCGACAGCTTCGTGCGTTTCTCCAACACCGTGTCGCTGCGCCGTATGGCGACCGAACACGGCACGGATAAAACCATCGCGCAGAAACTGGCGCGCGTGGCGCGCATGCACTTCTCGCGTCAGCGCCTGGCCGCGGTGGGCCCAAGCCTGCCGGCCCGTCAGGATCTGTTCAACAAGCTGTTGGCGTCCAAAGCGATCGAAAAAGCGGTCGAGGACGAAGCGCGCAGCAAGAAGATCTCGCACGAGAAGGCCCAGCAGAACGCCATCGCGCTGATGGAAGAGATCGCCGCCGACTTCTCCTACGAAACCGTGCGTCTGTCCGACCGCGTGCTGAGCTGGACCTGGAACCGGTTGTATCAGGGCATCAACGTCACCAACGCCGAGCGCGTGCGCCAGCTGGCGCAGGACGGCCACGAGATCGTCTACGTGCCCTGCCACCGCAGCCACATGGACTATCTGCTGCTGTCCTACGTGCTGTATCACCAGGGCCTGGTGCCGCCGCACATCGCTGCGGGCATCAACCTCAACTTCTGGCCGGCCGGCCCGATCTTCCGCCGCCTGGGCGCGTTCTTCATCCGCCGCACCTTCAAGGGCAACAAGCTGTACTCGACGGTGTTCCGCGAATACCTCGGCGAGCTGTTCACCCGCGGTTACTCGGTGGAATACTTCGTGGAAGGCGGCCGTTCCCGCACCGGGCGCCTGCTGGAGCCGAAGACCGGCACCCTGTCGATGACCATTCAGGCGATGCTGCGCGGCGGCACCCGTCCGATCACGCTGGTGCCGATTTACATCGGTTACGAGCACGTGATGGAAGTGGGTACCTACGCCAAAGAGCTGCGCGGCGCCACCAAGGAAAAAGAGAGCCTGCCGCAGATGCTGCGCGGCCTGCGCAAGCTGCGCAACCTGGGTCAGGGTTACGTCAACTTCGGCGAACCGCTGCCGTTAACAGCTTACCTCAACCAGAACGTGCCGCAGTGGCGCGAGTCGATCGATCCGATCGAAGCTCAGCGTCCAAGCTGGCTGACGCCGACGGTCAACGATCTGGCCGGCCAGATCATGGTGCGCATCAACAATGCCGCCGCGGCCAACGCCATGAACCTGTGTTCCACCGCGCTGCTGGCCTCGCGTCAGCGTTCGCTGACCCGCGAACAGCTGGTCGAACAGCTCGAGTGCTACCTGCAGCTGATGCGCAACGCGCCTTACGCGCATGACGTCACCGTACCGACGCAAACGCCGGACGAGCTGCTGGATCACGCGCTGAACATGAACAAGTTCGAGGTGGAAAAGGACAACATCGGCGACATCATCATTCTGCCGCGCGAACAGGCGGTGCTGATGACCTATTACCGCAACAACATCCACCACCTGCTGGTGTTGCCGTCGCTGATCGCCAGCATCGTGATGCATCACCGCCGGGTATCGCGCGCCGAGCTGCTGCGCCAGATCGGCATGATCTACCCGATGCTGAAAGCCGAGCTGTTCCTGCATAACGACAAGGAACAGCTGCCGGACGTGCTGCGGCCGATGATCGACGAGCTGATCCGTCAACAGTTGATCTGCGACAAAGGCGACGATCTGGTGCTCAACCCGGCGCGCATTCGCCCGCTGCAGCTGCTGGCCGCCGGGGTGCGCGAAACCCTGCAACGCTACGCCATCACCATGTCGATCCTCAGCGCCAACCCGAGCATCAACCGCGGCGCGCTGGAAAAAGAGAGCCGCATCATGGCGCAGCGTCTGTCGGTGCTGCACGGCATCAACGCGCCGGAGTTCTTCGACAAGGCGGTGTTCTCCACCCTGGTGGCGACGCTGCGTGAAGAAGGCTACATCAACGACAGCGGCGATGCGATCCGCGAACACACCCTCGAGGTGTACAGCATGCTGAGCGATCTGATCACGCCGGAAATCAAGCTGACCATCGAAAGCGTCAACATGCCGGAAGAGACTAACGCTCTGCCGCAAACCGATGCGGAAGAAGAGAAAGACGAGTGATTTCGCCCGGCGCGAAAACACAAAAGGCACCCCTTGGGGTGCCTTTTTTCTTGCTGCAGGAAACCGTTACGCCGGCAGATAGCTCAGCGCGATGCCGATAAACACCACCAGCCCGACATAGTTGTTCTGCAGGAAGGCCTTGAAGCAGGCTTCGCGCTCGCGCCCGGCGATCTGCTTCTGCTGGTGAATGAACAGCGCGCCCGCCAGCAACAGCGACCAGTAAAACGCGCCGCCGAGCTGCGCCAGATAACCAACCCACGCCAGCAGCAACAACGTCGCGAACTGCAACAGCCCGACGATCAGCTTGTCATAACGCCCGAACAGGATGGCGGTGGACTTGATGCCGATTTTCAGATCATCGTCGCGATCGACCATCGCATACAGCGTGTCATAGGCTACCGTCCAGCAGATGTTCGCCAGCAGCAACAGCCAGCAGCTGAGCGGCAACGATTCGCTGACCGCCGCATAGCCCATCGGAATGCCCCAGCCGAACGCGGCGCCCAGTACGAACTGCGGCAGGTTGGTCACCCGCTTCATAAACGGATACACCCAGGCCAGCGCCAGCGCCGCCAGTGACAGCCAGATGGTCATCGCATTCAGCGTCAACACCAGGCAGAACGAAATCAGCACCAGCACCACGAACAGCACTTTGGCCTCTTTCGCGCTCACCCGGCCGCTCGGCATCGGCCGCCCGGCGGTGCGCTTTACGTAGCCGTCCACCGCGCGATCGGCGTAGTCATTCACCACGCAGCCGGCGGCGCGCATCAGGAACACGCCGAGCACGAACACCACCAGAATCGACAGCGGCGGCACGCCTTTCCCGGCCAGCCACAGCGCCCACAGCGTCGGCCACAACAGCAACAGCGTGCCGATCGGTTTATCAATGCGCATCAAATGGCTGTAAGCCCGCCATTTACTTTGAGTCACGCTTCCCTCCAACGTCTTGTTCTCCTCTCTTATGCAGGAACCGCTGAATACAGCGGTGAAGCCGGTAAAAACAGTTCAGTCAGCAGCAGCGGTTTGCCCGCCAGCCGCAGCCGTGAACGACGCGCCCACAGCGCGTCCTGTCGGCCGATATGGATATAGTCGCGGGTTAGATCGCCGCTGCTGAACAAATAGCGCCCCAGCGGCAGCGTGCCCAGATCCACCAGCGCCTGGTCGGGTCCGGTCAGCGTATGTTCCGGGATCACCGTGCGCCCCAGCAGCCAGGGCTGGCCGTCGCCCAGCAGCACCACTTCGCGCAGCCAGTAGCGCGGGCTGTCGGGCAGGTGGTTCGCCTCGTCGCCCAGCGCCTCGCGCGTGACGAAGCATTCGCGCTGCGGTTCAACGCGCACCTGGGCGCAATGGCGTTCAAATCGGCGGGTCATGGAGCCTAACTCCATCAGCCAGTCGCTGACGGCGGCGGGCGCCGGAGGATCCTGTTCGGATAACCACTCCAGCGGCGGCAGGATGGAATCCCTGATGCCAGACATTGCTTTACTCCTCGCCTGAACCGCAGCCGGTACGGCGCGCCAGACGATACAAACTGTTAACAGGCCCCCATTGTAGCGCAGAAATGCGAAAGCGGCAGGCTGATTCGTGGCGAAAACGGCAGGTCTGTCGGCCGGAAAAACCGGGGTTCTGTCATCTTTTTGCCATCCGCATTCTCTATCTTCATTTCCCGGCGCGCTGACGATTCTGTGATCGCCCGCAAAGTTTCAGCTTCCTCGCGTTGTGTTATCTACGCGCGTAGATACCCTGATACGGCAGCGTTGAATCGCCATGCGTCCGACATGATTTGTCGGCACACCTTTGTTGCCGGCACCAGGGAAACCATCTTTAACCGCGCCCCTCCAGGCGCAGAACAAAAGAGGATAGCACTGCCATGAGCGAAACAACGCTTGCCCCTTCACAGACCGCCGACGCCGCGCTGGCGGCCGATGAACGCCTGGCAACCAAAGAGGGGCGCAGCCAATTTTGGCGCGCCACCTTCTCCTGTTGGCTCGGCACCGCCATGGAATACGTCGACTTCGCGCTGTACGGCCTGGCGGCCGGCATGGTGTTCGGCGACGTGTTCTTCCCCGAAGCCACGCCGCTGGTGGCGCTGCTGGCCAGTTTCGCCACCTACTCCGTCGGCTTCGTCGCGCGGCCGATCGGCGCGCTGGTGTTCGGCTGGATCGGCGACCGCAAAGGCCGCCGCGTGGTGCTGATCACCACCGTGGCGCTGATGGGCCTCTCCACCACATTGATCGGTCTGATCCCGTCCTATGCGCAAATCGGCGTCTGGGCGCCCGCCTGCCTGGTGATCCTGCGCTTCGTGCAGGGGTTCGGCGCCGGTGCGGAGCTGTCCGGCGGGGCGGTGATGCTGGCGGAATACGCGCCGGCCAAGCGGCGCGGGCTGGTCGCGTCGATCATCGCCATCGGCTCCAACAGCGGCACCCTGCTGGCGTCGCTGGTATGGCTGCTGGTGCTGCAGCTCGACAAGGAAGATCTGATGAGCTGGGGCTGGCGCATTCCGTTCCTCGCCAGCATTCTGATCGCCGGCGCGGCGCTGTACCTGCGCCGCCACGTGCGGGAAACGCCAGTGTTCGAACGCGAGCTGCAGCAAAACCACCAGCGCATGCTGGACGCCGCCCAGGCCGCGCCGGACTCACGCAGCTACCTGCAACGCACCAAGGCGTTCTGGGTGATGCTCGGCCTGCGCATCGGCGAAAACGGCCCCTCCTACCTGTGCCAGGGCTTTATCGTCGGCTATGTCGCCAAGGTGCTGATGGTCGATAAATCAGTGCCGGCGCTGGCGGTGCTGATCGCCTCACTGTGCGGTTTTCTGGTGATCCCGCTGGCCGGCTGGCTCTCCGATCGCTTCGGCCGCCGCATCACCTACCGGTGGTTCTGCCTGCTGCTGGTGCTGTACGCTTTCCCGGCGTTCTGGCTGCTCGACAGCCGTGAGCCGGCGATCGTCATCTCGGTGATCGTGGTCGGCATGTGCATCGCATCGCTGGGGATCTTCGGCGTACAGGCGGCCTATGGCGTCGAACTGTTCGGCGTGAAGAACCGCTACTCCAAAATGGCGTTCGCCAAGGAGCTTGGGTCGATCCTCTCCGGCGGCACCGCGCCGCTGATCGCCACCGCGCTGCTGTCCGGTTTCGGTCACTGGTGGCCTGTCGCCTGCTATTTTGTTGTAATGGCGGCCATCGGCTTAATCACCACCTTCTTTGCTCCCGAAACCCGCGGCCGCGATCTCAACCTGCCGCAGGATGCCGCGTAGCGGGAAGGCGAACAGGACCTCAATTTGGATAATCACTCCGCGCGCCGCGTTACCCGCGCCGACGTGGCTCGCATAGCGGGCACCTCCGTCGCCGTGGTCAGCTACGTGATCAACAACGGCCCGCGCCCGGTGGCGGAAGCCACCCGGCTGCGCGTGCTGGCGGCGATCGAGCAGACCGGCTACCGGCCGAACGACATCGCGCGGGCATTGGCCTCCGGCAGCACGCAAACCTATGGGCTGGTGGTGCCGGATATTTCCAATCCGTTCTTCGCCACGCTGGCGCGGGCGCTGCAGCAAGAGGCCTTCAGCCGCGGCCGCGTGCTGCTGCTGGGCGACGCCGGCGACGACCGGCAGCGCGAGTATGAGCTGATCAACAACCTGCTGCGCCGCCAGGTCGACGGCCTGCTGTACACCAGCGTCGATCGCCATCCGTGGTTCGAGCTGATCCGCGCCTCCGGCACGCCCTGCGTGATGATAGATACCATCGACAGCCAGGCCGGGGTCTGCGCCATCCGCGTCGACGAGCGCGACGCCGCCTGCCAGGCGACCCGCCATCTGCTGCAGCATGGCTATCGCGACATCGGCATTTTTATCGGCCCGCTAACCATGCTCAACGCGCAGGATCGCCTGAACGGCTGGCGCGATGCGCTGCTGGAGGCGGGCATCGCGCCGCGCGACGAGTGGATTTTCGAGGTCCCCTACACCCGCCAGGGCGGCTACCAGGCCACCCAGCGCATGGTGCAAGGCCCGCGCCCACGCGCCGTTTTCACCTCCAACGAGCAGCAGGCGCTCGGCTGCCTGTCGGCGCTGGCGGAACATGGGCTGCGCGCGCCGGACGATCTGGCGCTGATCTGTTTTAACGGCACGCAGCAATCCGAATTCAGCGTGCCGCCGCTCAGCGCGGTCGAGCAGCCGATCGACGCCATGGCCAAGCGGGCCATCGCCATGCTGGCCGCCGGCGCCGCGCCCGCCGAGCTGCATGAATTCGCTTTTCAACTGCGCATCCGCCATTCATGCGGCTGTTAGCGGATTTTCAGGACACCTTACTATGCGTTTAATCATTGATTGCGATCCCGGTAACGGCGTTCCCGGCGCCAACGTCGACGACGGTCTGGCGCTGGCCCTGGCGCTGGCGGCCAAACCGCAGCTGCAGCTGGAGCTGATCAGCATCGTGGCCGGCAATACCCCGCGCGAAGTGGGCTTCGCCGTCGCCACCGATCTGCTGGCGCAAAGCGGCTACCAGGTGCCGGTCGCCCTCGGCGCGGCGCGCGCCCTGAGCGAGCCGCCGGAGCCATGGCGCGCTCATCTGGACCGCCCAATCGCCGATCCCAAGCTGGCAGCGCTGTGGCGCGACTTGCCCGCGCCCTCGCTGGCCAACGCGCCCGCACCGGACGCCGCCATCGCCATCGGCGAACTGATCTGCCGGCATCCCGGCGAGATCACGTTGGCGGCGATCGGCCCGCTGACCAACGTTGCGCACGCCATGCAGCTTTACCCGCAGATGGCGCAGGCGGTGAAAGAGATCGTGATCATGGGCGGCGTGTTCAACGTCGAAGGATACATCAAGGACACCAATTTTGGTTTGGATCCGGAAGCAGCGCGGCTGGTGTTGAACAGCGGCGCCAATATTACGCTGGCCCCGCTGGACGTCACCACCCAGACCATGCTGACCCAGGCGGATCTGGCCGCACTGACCCAGCCGGATACGCCGCTGTGCCGCTATTTGCGCGCCACCACGCAGCCGTGGATCGACTATTCGCGCCATACGCGGTGCCTGCCGGGCTGCTGGATCCATGATGCGCTGGTGATCGCCTGGCTGTTGGAACCGCAGTTGGTCACGACCGAAATGTTCCATGTGGATGTGGCGCTGGAAGGGGCGTTGACGCGCGGCAGCTCACGCCGTTGGCGGCCGGGCGGCCTGCGCCTGACGGTCGGCCTGCCGCCGCCGCAGGGCAAGCCGGTGCGCATCATGCAGCAGGTGGACAACCCCCGTCTGCTGACGCTGATCGGCGCAACGCTGGCGCGCGGATGAAAAAAGGTGCGCCAAGGCGCACCAATCATCGAGCCAGCATCGGCAGCGCCGGGTGTTACCCCTTGCCTTTAACGCTGCTGATAAACGTTTTACGTGCAGTGGTCGAGCCCAACTTCTCGGCCTCATTCATCAGCTTCAGCGCCTTGTCGATATCGCCCGCCTTCACCGCCTGCTTGATGCCGTTATTGAAG
The DNA here is from genome assembly GCF_900215445.1 of Serratia sp. JKS296. Classification (NCBI taxonomy): domain Bacteria; kingdom Pseudomonadati; phylum Pseudomonadota; class Gammaproteobacteria; order Enterobacterales; family Yersiniaceae; genus Serratia; species Serratia sp. JKS296. The sequence goes on along the minus strand of NZ_OCMX01000001.1, from coordinate 435,723 downwards.
TAGCTTTCGGTATCGTTGAGCATCGGCTCCGCCGGTTTCTCCGGGGTCGGTGCCGGCGCCGCCACGGCGGCCGGTGCGGTTGATCCCACCACCACCGGCGCCACGGTCGGCGCAGGCTGCAGCATGCCGATCATCACGTTGCCGGTGCCCTGTTCCGCGGTGACCTTAAGCTTCAGCGTGCCGGTCGTCGCGTGGCCGGCGATCGGATCCGGGATATCCGGCACCGCGTTGCCCACGCCCTGCGCATAGGCCTTGGCCGGATTGGTCAGCTGCGTGGTTTTCGCCAAATCCTGGCGGGTGGTGTACACCAGCAGGTAAATCTGTTTTTGCCCGAGCGCCGGCGTCAGCTTCAGCGTGCCTTCGAGACGATCGGAGGACATCGCCCCCGGCGGCTGATACGGGAAATAGCTGCTCGGGTAATATGCCGCCGGGCGCAAATGCTCATCCAGCACCAGCACGCTCGGCGCGTACAGCGAATTGTTTTTGGCGAGGCTGCTCAGCGTCACTTCCAGCGAACCGCGATCGGCCGGCAGGGTATAGGCGGCGATCGCCCCCTGGATCTCGCCCTGATTGAGCTGCGGGCTGACGGCGTCGAGCTTCACTTCTTGCGACACCGGCGGCTGCAGCGGCTGCCACGGCAGGCTTTGCAGCGTGGCGGCGCTGATGGCCGGCGCGACGGAAACGTTGGCCGGCGTATCGGCATTGGCCGCCAGAGGCGCGCCGACGGTCAGCGCCAGCGACAGGCAGAGTGACAGCAGATTCTTTTTCATCGTTATATCCTCTTTCAGCGCCGCGATGGATCAGGCAAGAGATCGGGCCGCGGCGAATGCGGTTGGGGGAGGACCTGCGGCCCTCCCCGTCCTGTCGTTACCACCAAATTTCCATCTGGGCGCCGAAGGTGACTTCGTCATCCTTGCCGCGGCTGAAGGTATGCATGCTGGTGTCGTTGTAAGCGGTGCCGGCGTTATACCCGGTGTCATCGCCGGTGGCGTAGCCCCACTTCTCATCCCACTTGGCGTAGGTGGCGAACAGGCGGATGGCCGGACGCGACCAGATGCTGTTGCCCGCCTGCCATTGCTGCGCCAGGGTCACTTTATACTGGCCGTTGCGATCGCCGGTGCGTTGAGACTTGACGTTGTCATAGCCGGCTTCCAGCAAGGTGCTCATGATCGGCGTCCATTTGTACATCGGGCGCACGCCCACGGTGTACCAGGTGGTGCCGTTGTTGTTGTCGCGGTCGATGTCCTGGAACATGGCGACATACATCAGCGCCCATTGATCGTTGAAATCGATGGCGCCGTGATCCAGCACGCGGATCATCTTGCCGTTGTTATCGATGGTGGCGCCTTCGTTGCGGCCGTTGTTCTGCGAGGTCATTGAGTCGGTGGCGTACTGCAGCACGAACTTGTTGTAACCGTTCAGGATGCTCTGCGTGTGTTCCGCGGTGAACATCCAGCCGTCTTTGCTGGCACCGTCGGCCAGGCGGTAGTTATCCTGCGCATTGGCGCGGCCGTAGTCCACGCCCAGCTCCAGGGTGCCGCCCGGGTTCAACTCCAGGCCGGCCAGACGCAGGTCGAAAGTGTCGTTGACGGTCGGACGCTGTTTCCATTCGTTATCCAGATAGCCGTAAGAGCCGCCGGATTCGGAGTTGCGGGTCACGGCGGCGGACAGCTTGCCGAAGCCCAGATCGATGTTTTCCAGACCGGCGCCCGGGCCGGAGATATCCCAGTAGTAGAAGTCGATCATGTGAACGTCATGACGCTGATAGAAACGCTTACCGGCCCACAGCGTGGAGCCCGGCAGCCACTCGATCAGGTTTTTACCCTGCACGTTCACTTCGCGGAAGCCCGGCGTCACGTCTTCCCAGTCGGAACGCTGCGAGACCGAATAGGCCAGGTTAGTGTCGAAATAGAAGCTCTTGTCGCCTTCTTTCCACACTTCCTGCCCCAGTTTCAGTTCGGCGTAGGTTTCGCATTCGTTGCCGAGACGGTATTTGCTCGCGGCGCCGGTGGCCTTGAAGCACTGTTGCTCACCGCCGCTGCCGGTCCAGCCGATGCCGGAACGGGCGTAACCGTGGAAATCCACGGCCAGCGCCTGAGTAGAGAGAACACCGGCGGCGACAGCCAGTGCCAGAGGAAGTTTGCGCAGAGTAGTCATCATTATTCTCCTGTTATACCGACTTTGATGCTTTAAACGCCCGGCTCCTGGTGCAGCCGTTTACATGCCGTACCGTCTTCACGGAACAGATGGCAGCGGTGAGGCGGCAGGCCGATGGCGAATGTGGCACCTTCTTCTACCAGCACCACGTCGTTCTGGCGGTACACCAGGTTTTGACGGATGGCCGGGATTTGGATGTGGATTTGCGTCTCGTTGCCGAGCTGCTCCACCACCTGTACGTCGCCGGTAAGCCGCACTTCAGAGGCTTCGCCGGGCAGCAGATGTTCGGGGCGAATGCCCAGTGACAGGTTGGCGCCGGGCTGAACGCCCGCGCCTTCCACCGGCAGCCAGACCAGTTGGCGGTTGGGCAGTTCGACCTGCACCTGTCGCGGCTCCGCCGCGGTGACCTTGACCGGCAGGAAGTTCATCTTCGGCGAGCCGATGAACCCGGCGACGAAGCGGTTGGCCGGGTAGTGGTACAGTTCCAGCGGCTTGCCGACCTGCGCCACGCGACCGGCGTCGAGCACCACGATCTTGTCGGCCAGCGTCATCGCTTCGACCTGATCGTGAGTGACGTAAATCATGGTGCGCTGCAGGCGCTTGTGCAGACGGGAGATCTCGATGCGCATCTGCACCCGCAGCGCGGCATCGAGGTTGGACAGCGGTTCGTCGAGCAGGAATACGTCCGGCTCGGCCACCAGCGTGCGGCCGATCGCCACACGCTGACGCTGCCCGCCGGACAGCGCCTTCGGCCGCCGATCGAGCAGGTGCGCCAGCTGCAGCACCTCGGAGACCTGGTTCACCCGTTGATTGATTTCCGCTTTCTTGGCGCCGGCCAGCTTCAGGCCGAACGACATGTTGTCCGCCACCGACAGGTGCGGATACAGCGCGTAGGACTGGAACACCATGCCGATGCCGCGCTCGGAAGGCGGCACCTCATTCATACGTTTCTCGCCGATCAGCAGGTCGCCGGAGGTGATGTCCTCCAGCCCGGCGATCATGCGCAGCAGCGTCGATTTGCCGCAGCCCGACGGCCCGACAAACACCACAAACTCGCCGTCTTCGATAGTCAGATTGACGTCTTTGGAAATCACGGCCTCACCGAAGGCCTTATAAACGCTGCGCAGTGTCACGCTAGCCATGCGTTACTCCCCTGCTTTCGCAGTTAACATGTCGTGTGAAAATGGCGGAGGCAAAGCCCGCCAAAACCCATTGATGACCCTCTTGCTGCGCGCCGTGCTGCCATGCCAACGGCAAGGTCGCCTCAGACGGCGCGGCCGCCTGAGTATAAGGCTGCAGGTTTATCAGCGCTTCAAGGCATTGATCCTGATGGGTAATAAGTAAGCGCACCACGCCGTCCCGCTGGCTGACCGCGTTCAGCTCGCCGCGCTGGATGAGCGGCAAACGGCGCAGGGCCAACAGCGCCTGGCAGTAACGTAAGGTGGAGTGGCTGTCGTGCTGTTGGCGGCTGATGGCCAATGCGCGGTGTTCGATCGCCACCTGCTGATACCAGCTGATCTCCCCGGCGGTGACCTGTTCGGGGGCTTCATGCCACGGCATTGGCGTTTGCGCGCCGCGCGGATCCTGCAGGCCGGCGGCATGCGGCAGCCCCAGCTCTTCGCCCTGATACAGGCAGATCGGCGCCGGCAACATCGCCAACAGCGTCAAAAAGGCGGCGGCGGAACGCAGGTCGCCCTGCCCCCAGCGGCTGACCACTCTTGGCTGATCGGCGTCCCCGGTGCTCCACAGGCTGTCCGCCAACGTGGCGCGGCGAGCGTGCAGCACCGCCACCAGCTTTTCCGCGCTGAACGGCATCACGTCGAGCGCCAGCGCGCCGTGGGCGAACCGCTGCGGTGCGACGGCATTGCGAACGCGGTTGGCGTCATCGCCGTACCACAGCGTCAGCCCTTCGCCCGTCACCGTCGCCTCGGCCTCCGGCGCCAACGTCTGCGGCAGCAACAGGCCGTCGATCGACAGCGCTTTCAGGTACGGCAGCGCCGCCAGCATGCCGTGCGCGTCGCCCACGCCGTCCCCGTTTCCGTCACGGAAACTGGCCGGATGGATCCGGTACAGGGTGGGCTGAGTGGCGATAGGCATTGACGACATAAATCCGGTATCCCTGCAGCGCGTGGCGTTAAAAATCGATGGGCCGATAGTGCGGGAGTCGCCGGAAAGGGTAATCATCCGTAACAGGATTTTTCATGGGGGAGGAGGCGGGAGGATGAGAGAACGACCGCGGCGATGAGAAGTTCCGCGCTTGAGGCAAATCTGTGATCCGGCTGGCAAAAATCTCCCCCCTATTTTGTGCCTGACGCCACAGAATAGAGCACAACGTTAACTGGATCACACTCCTCATCTCAGGGGCGTAGAGGGGGGGAGGATGAGAATATGTCGCGTTGTGACCCACTATTACCGCGAAACGTCTCTCCTTGATTTATGTGCCCACAAAAAGAAGGACTGGATTATGACTCGCAGCATTACCCTCGCCCGCACGCTGGCGCTCTCGGCACTGGCCACCCTGGTGCTCTCTTCTTCCGCCTTCGCCAAGATTGAGGAAGGCAAACTGGTTATCTGGATCAACGGCGACAAGGGCTATAACGGCCTGGCGGAAGTCGGCAAGAAATTCGAAAAAGACACCGGCATCAAGGTCACCGTCGAGCACCCGGACAAGCTGGAAGAAAAATACCCTCAGGTGGCCGCCACCGGCGACGGTCCTGACATCATTTTCTGGGCCCACGACCGCTTCGGCGGCTATGCGCAGTCCGGCCTGCTGGCCGAAATCCACCCGTCCAAAGCCTTCCAGGACAAGCTGTTCCCGTTCACCTGGGACGCCGTGCGTTATGACGGCAAGCTGATCGGCTATCCGATCGCCGTCGAAGCGCTGTCGCTGATTTACAACAAGGACCTGGTCAAACAGCCGCCGAAGACCTGGGAAGAGATCCCGGCGCTGGACAAACAGCTGCGCGCCGGCGGCAAGAGCGCCATCATGTGGAACCTGCAGGAACCCTACTTCACCTGGCCTATCATCGCCGCCGACGGCGGTTATGCCTTCAAGTATGAAAACGGCAAATACAACATCAAGGATGTCGGCGTCGCCAACGCCGGTTCGCAGGCCGGCCTGCAGTTCATCGTCGATCTGGTGAAAAACAAACACATCAACGCCGATACCGACTACTCGATCGCCGAAGCCGCGTTCAACAAAGGCCAGACCGCGATGACCATCAACGGGCCGTGGGCCTGGAACAACATCGAGCAGAGCAAAATCAACTACGGCGTGACGCTGCTGCCGACCTTCAAAGGCAAGCCGTCCAAACCGTTCGTCGGCGTGCTGACCGCCGGCATCAACGCCGCCAGCCCGAATAAAGAGCTGGCGACCGAGTTCCTCGAGAACTACCTGCTGACCAACGAAGGGCTGGCGGACGTCAACAAAGACAAACCGCTGGGCGCGGTGGCGCTGAAGTCCTATCAGGAAGCGCTGGCCAAAGATCCGAAGATCGCCGCCACCATGCAGAACTCGCAAAACGGGGAAATCATGCCGAACATCCCGCAGATGAGCGCCTTCTGGTACGCCGAACGCAGCGCGGTGATCAACGCCGTCAGCGGCCGTCAGACGGTGAAAGCCGCGCTGGACGACGTACAGACCCGTATCACCAAGTAACGACGTCGTGCGGGGCGCCGTGGCGCCCCGCCGTTGCTTCACAGAAAGGAACGCCCTATGCAATTCGCTCACGCCGGGACGCCCGCGCGTAAAAAATCGAAGTGGTGGCAAAGCGACGCGCTGAAATGGCTGGTGGTCGGCCTGTTCAGCCTGGTGACCTGCTACCTGATTGTGTTGATGTATGCACAGGGTGAATACCTGTTCGCCATCCTGACGCTGATCCTGGTCAGCGCCGGGCTTTACGTCTTCGCCAACCGCCGCGCCTACGCCTGGCGCTATGTGTATCCCGGCATCGCCGGCATGGGGCTGTTCGTCCTGTTCCCGCTGATCTGCACCATCGCCATCGCCTTTACCAACTACAGCAGCACCAACCAGCTGACCTTTGAGCGCGCGCAATCGGTGCTGATGCAACGCCAGTTCCAGAGTGGCAAAACCTTCACCTTCGGCCTCTACCCGGCGGAAAATCAGCAGTGGCGCCTGCAGCTGACGCCACCGGACAGTGAACAGCCGCTGCTCTCCGAGCCTTTCCGCCTCGACGCCGCGGCGCCGCAAACCCTGACATTGACCACACAGAGCGCCGCGCCGCAGGGCGAGCGCGCCACGCTGCGGGTGATCACCCAGAACCGGCAGGCGCTGAGCCAGCTGGTGGCGCAACTGCCCGACGGCGGTGAATTGCGCATGAGTTCACTGCGCCAGTTCTCCGGCACCCGTCCGCTGTATGCGCTGGACAAAGACGGCAGTACGCTGACCAATAACCAGACCCAGGTGCGCTACCGGCCGAACGGCGACATCGGCTTCTATCAGGCGATCAACGCCGACGGCGGCTGGGCGCAGGAAACCCTGAGCCCGGGCTATACCGTCACCACCGGCTGGAAAAACTTCCTGCGGGTGCTGCAGGACGAGGGCATCAAGAAACCGTTCGTATCGATCTTCATCTGGACCATCGTGTTCTCGGTGATGACGGTGATCCTCACCGTGGCGGTCGGCATGGTGCTGGCCTGCGTGGTGCAGTGGGAGGCGCTGAAAGGCAAGGCGATCTACCGCGTGCTGCTGATCCTGCCCTATGCGGTGCCGTCGTTCATCTCGATCCTGATCTTCAAAGGGTTGTTCAACCAGAGCTTCGGCGAAATCAACATGATGCTCAGCCATCTGTTCGGCATCAAACCCGCCTGGTTCAGCGATCCGCTCACCGCCAAGAGCATGATCCTGATCGTCAACACCTGGCTCGGCTACCCGTACATGATGATCCTGTGCATGGGGCTGCTGAAAGCGATCCCGGACGATCTGTACGAGGCCTCGGCGATGGACGGCGCCAACCCGTGGCAAAACTTCTTCCGCATCACCTTACCGCTGCTGATCAAGCCGCTGACGCCGCTGATGATCGCCAGCTTCGCCTTCAACTTTAACAACTTCGTGCTGATCCAGCTGCTGACCAACGGCGGCCCGGACATGATCGGCACCACTACGCCGGCTGGCTATACCGATCTGCTGGTCAGCTACACCTACCGCATCGCCTTCGAAGGCGGCGGCGGGCAAGACTTCGGCCTGGCGGCCGCCATCGCCACGCTGATCTTCCTGCTGGTGGGCGCGCTGGCGATCCTGAATTTGAAAGCCAGCAAGATGAACTTTGATTAGGGAGAATAACGATGGCCATGGTTCAACCCAAATCCCAGCGCCTGCGCCTGTGGATCACCCATATCTTGATGCTGTGCTTTATCGCCCTGATCATGTTTCCGCTGCTGATGGTGGTCGCCATCTCGCTGCGCTCCGGCAACTTCGCCACCGGCAGCCTGATACCGGAAACCCTCTCTTGGGATCACTGGCGGCTGGCGCTTGGCTTCAGCGTCACCCACGCCGACGGCAGCGTGACGCCGCCGCCGTTCCCGGTGCTGCTGTGGCTGTGGAACTCCATCAAGATCGCGGCGATCACCGCCATCGGCATCGTGACGCTGTCCACCACCTGCGCCTACGCCTTCGCACGCATGCGTTTTCGCGGCAAGAGCTCGTTGCTGAAAAGCATGCTGATCTTCCAGATGTTCCCGGCGGTGCTGTCGCTGGTGGCGCTGTACGCCCTGTTCGATCGCCTGGGCCAGTACATTCCGTTTATCGGCCTGAACACCCACGGCGGCGTGATTTTCGCCTACATGGGCGGCATCGCGCTGCACGTCTGGACCATCAAGGGCTATTTCGAAACTATCGACAATTCGCTGGAAGAAGCGGCGGCGCTGGATGGCGCCACGCCGTGGCAGGCATTCCGTCTGGTGCTGTTGCCGCTGTCGGTGCCGATTCTGGCGGTGGTATTCATTCTGTCATTTATCGCCGCCATCACCGAAGTGCCGGTGGCGTCGCTGCTGCTGCGCGATGTGAACAGCTACACGCTGGCGGTGGGGATGCAGCAATATCTCAACCCGCAGAACTACCTGTGGGGCGACTTCGCCGCCGCCGCGGTGCTGTCGGCGATACCGATTACCGCCGTGTTCCTGCTGGCGCAGCGCTGGCTGGTGGGCGGCCTGACGGCCGGCGGCGTGAAGGGGTAATTTGTGCCACTGCAGTGCGTTTGATGTTTTTCCTTATCTTTTACCCTATGGATTTCAAGTTACAGCGAGGCGACCAGCTCGCTAAGCCCAGGCGCTTACTTCAGTAAGTAACTGGGGTTAGCGAGTGCAGTCAACAACGCTGTCGCTTGAAAGACGACGGGTAATTATATCCTGTGTCTTTGGCGGCCTTTGGCCGCCATTTTTATCGCTACTCCCGTTTCAGCCGATCGGTATTGGCCAGATAGAGCGTCACCACCAGCACCAATATCGCCGCGGCGTAGATCAGGGTATCGATGGGGTTTTTGTGGTCCACGATAATCAAACGAATAATCGCGGTAATGCCAATGTAAATAAAATAGCGCAGCGGGAAATGATAACCCGACTCAAAATACTTGACGATCAAGGCGATAAATTCAAAGTACAGGAAATAAATCACGATGCCTTCAATCAACAGGTAAGAAGACGACTCTTCGCTGTTGATAAATAACACCTTCGCCAGATGGATGGTTTCCTTGACCAGAAACACCACCAGAATTGCCGCCAGCAGCAACAAGCCCACGTTCAGCACTCGCTGCAGCCCCTTCGCTATCATGATCGAACGCGACGTTTTTGCCATAAAACCTCTCTCTGAATACCGCTTATATGATTCAACCCTGCCAATATAGGCATTGTCCTAAAAATTCCGTCCCAGGTGAAAGCACTTTAAACCCCATTTAATTCATCACGTTATAATAAGATGTTTCTGCCTTATAGATTTGTAGCAAATCGAAATGTCAACTATCATGGGTCACAGAGATCTTTACATAAAACCAATAACCTCGAATTAACAAGGGAATTCTTTATGCGCGCTAAACTTAACGGACTGGTCGCTGCGGGCCTGTTTACCTGTGCATTGTCCGGCCACGCCGCCGGCCTGGTAGCCCCTGACAACGATCTGCGTAACGATCTCGCCTGGTTGTCTGACCGCGGCGTCATCAACGTCAGCCTGTCCACCTGGCCGCTGAGTCAGGAAGAGATCAGTTCCGTTATCGCGCAGGCCAAGCCGGTGACCAACACCGAGAAAAACGTCATCGACCGCGTGCAGCGCCGTGTCGATTCTCTGAAAGCCAACATCCGCGTCAGCGGTTACGCGTCGACCGATAAACCCGGCACCCCGCAGGGCTTCGGCCAAAACGAGTACGCCGACGATCGCCTGACCATCGGCGCCGGCGCCAACGGCGAGTTCTGGGACGTGCGTCTGCAGGGCTCGGTGGAAGGCGATCAGCGCGTCAGCGACGGTTCCAAATTCAACATGAACGGCTCCTACGGCGCAGTGAAAATCTGGAACCAATGGCTCTCCTTCGGCGAGGTTTCCCAGTGGTGGGGCCCGGGTTACGACGGCAGCCTGATCCGCTCCGACGCCGCGCGCCCGGTGGCCGGCTTTATGCTGCAGCGCGCCGACCAATCGCCGTTTGAAACCCCGTGGCTGTCGTGGATCGGCCGCTGGCAATACCAGCTGTCCGCCGGCCAGCTGTCGCAATACGCAGCCGTACCGGACACCAAGCTGATCGGTGGCCGCCTGACCATGATGCCGACCGACTTTCTGGAGCTGGGCGCTTCACGCGTCATGATGTGGGGTGGTGATGGCCGTCCGCACTCCTGGAGTTCCTTCTGGGATGGCGTAACCGGCAACGATAACACCGGCGATCCGAAAAACGATCCGGGCAACCAGTTGGGCGGTTTTGACTTCAAACTCAAGCTGCAGCCGCTCATCGGCATGCCGGTCAGCTTTTATGGCCAGATCACCGGTGAAGATGAAGCAGGCATGTTGCCTTCGCATAACGCTTACATGCTGGGGCTTGAAGGCCATCCGGAATGGGGCCCGACCACGATCAACTGGCATATCGAAGGTTCTGATACCCGCTCTAACGGCAACGCCAACAACGTGATGTACAACCACTACATCTATCGGGGCGGTTACTACCAGCAAGGTTATCCGCTGGGCCACGCGATGGGCGGCGACGGCCAGATGCTGTCCGGGCGCGTGGAAATGGTGCTGGACGATGGCCAACGTTGGAGCACCCGTCTGGTGTACGCCAAGGTGAACCCGAACAACCAAACCATCAACCGGGCGTTCCCGCGTTCCGATACGCTGAAAGGCATTCAGCTCGGCTGGGGTTACAGCTTCGATTCTCAGGTTAAGTTCGATACCAGCCTGTGGTACACCGACAGCGATCACAGCACCGCCGATGACGTGGGTGCAGGCATCAGCTTCGAAGTGCCGATCAACCTGTAATTTTTTGCAGACGTAAAAAAACCCGCCGCGGCGGGTTTTTTATTGGCTTCAGCTCAGGCGCTTAGCGCCATTCCTTGAAGCGGTTGATCAGCGCATTGGTCGAGCTGTCGTGGCTGCTGATTTTCTCGCTGCCCGCCAGCTCCGGCAGGATGCGGTTAGCCAGCTGTTTGCCCAGCTCCACGCCCCACTGATCGAAGGTGAAGATGTTCAGGATCGCGCCCTGGGTGAAGATCTTGTGCTCATACAGCGCGATCAGGCTGCCCAGGCTGAACGGGGTGATTTCGCGCAGCAGGATCGAGTTGGTCGGCCGGTTGCCTTCAAACACCTTGAACGGCGCCACGTGCTTGACCTGCTCAGGAGTTTTGCCCTGCGCCGCGAACTCGGCTTCCACCACTTCCAGCGACTTGCCGAACGCCAGCGCTTCGGTCTGAGCGAAGAAGTTGGACAGCAGTTTGGCGTGATGATCGCCCAGCGGGTTATGGCTGATGGCCGGCGCGATGAAATCGCACGGCACCAGCTTGGTGCCCTGGTGGATCAACTGATAGAACGCATGCTGGCCGTTGGTGCCCGGCTCGCCCCAAATGATGGGACCGGTCTGGTAATCCACCGGGTTGCCGTTGCGATCGACGTACTTGCCGTTGGATTCCATGTTGCCCTGCTGGAAGTAAGCGGCAAAACGGTGCATGTACTGATCGTACGGCAGAATGGCTTCGGTTTCGGCGCCAAAGAAGTTGTTGTACCAAATACCGATCAGCGCCAGCAACACCGGCAGGTTTTTCTCCGCCGGCGTTTCGGCGAAGTGCTTGTCCATGGCGTGCGCGCCGCTCAGCAGCTGCTCGAAGTTGTCATAACCGATGGACAGCGCAATCGACAAACCGATCGCCGACCACAGGGAGTAGCGGCCGCCGACCCAGTCCCAGAATTCGAACATGTTGTCGGTATCGATGCCGAACTCAGCCACCGCTTTGCCGTTGGTGGACAGCGCGGCGAAGTGCTTGGCCACGTGCTGTTGATCGGCGGCGCTGCTCAGGAACCAGTCGCGCGCGCTGTGGGCGTTGGTCATGGTTTCCTGAGTGGTGAAGGTTTTGGAGGCCACCAGGAACAGCGTGGTTTCCGGATTCAGCGGCTGCAGCGTTTCGGCGATGTGGGTGCCGTCGACGTTGGAGACGAAGTGCATGTTCAGGTGGTTTTTATAAGGGCGCAGCGCTTCGGTCACCATGTAAGGGCCGAGATCCGAACCGCCGATGCCGATGTTCACCACGTCGGTGATCGGCTTGCCGGTGTAGCCTTTCCACTCGCCGCCGATGACGCGCGCGCAGAACTGTTTGATCTTGGCCAATACCGCGTTCACTTCCGGCATCACGTCTTTGCCGTCGACCAGGATCGGGCTGTTGCTGCGGTTGCGCAGGGCAATATGCAGCACCGCGCGATCTTCGGTGCGGTTGATTTTCTCACCGGCGAACATCGATTTGATGGCGCCTTGCAGATCGGTTTCTTTCGCCAGCGCCTGCAGCTTCTCCAGGGTTTCCTGCGTGATGCGGTTCTTGGAATAGTCCACCAACATTTGGTCGTTGAAGGTCGCGGAGAACCTGGAGAAACGATCGCTGTCCTGGGCGAACAGGTCGGCGATCCGTACGTCTTTCATCTGTGCATAATGTTGCTGCAGGGCTTGCCAAGCAGCGGTTTGACTAGGATTGATATTTTTCATAGCAACACTCTTAGGCTTGAGAATAAAAATGACGCGTTTGTCCGATTGTAGCCTGTTCGACTGTGATTATGATCTCTTTTCTTGCGATAGGCGCTAACTGTCAACGCATTGCCGCCTCGTTTCAGCTTTCACTCTATACTTTTGGCTAACGGCCTGTTATCGGGGTTGCCGAATTGTCATCAGGCTGTGTCATCGTCGCTTATTTCGTCATTTGAAAGGGATCTCGCTTATGGAATTATCCGCCCCGCTCATGTTGGTGCTTATCGGTCTGGCGTCGCTGCTGGCGCAGTGGCTGGCCTGGTTGCTGCGCCTGCCGGCCATTTTGCCGCTGCTGCTGTTCGGCATCGTGCTCGGCCCGACGGTGCATCTGGTGCAGCCGGATCTGCTGTTCGGCGATCTGCTGTTTCCGCTGGTGTCGCTGTCGGTGGCGATCATCCTGTTCGAGGGGGCGCTGACGCTGCGCTTCGAGGAGATACGCGGCCTCGGCGGCGTGGTGCGCAACCTGGTCACCGTTGGCATGCTGGTCACCTTTCTGGTCATCAGCCTCGCCAGCTGGTGGCTGCTGGATTTCCCGCCGGAGCTGGCGGCGCTGATCGGCGCGGTGACGGTAGTGACCGGGCCGACGGTGATCGCCCCGCTGATGCGCGTGGTGCGGCCGAACGCCAACATTAACCAGGTGTTGCGTTGGGAAGGGATCGTCATCGATCCGGTCGGCGCCATCTTCACCCTGCTGGTGTTCGAGTTTATCGTGCTGAAGCAGAATGCGGAGTCCTATACCCACCTGTTTTGGACGCTGGGCGTGACCGCCGCCGTCGGCCTGATCGCCGGCGCGCTGTTCGGCTATCTGCTCGGCCTGGCGCTGCGCCGCGTCTGGCTGCCGCGCTATCTGCAGAACCTGGCGGTGCTGGCGATCATGCTGACCGCCTTCGGCGTTTCCAACGCCATCGCCGACGAATCCGGCCTGCTGACCGTCACGGTGATGGGCATCTGGCTGGCCAACATGCGCGACGTGGACACCAGCGATATTCTGGCGTTCAAAGAGGAGCTGTCGGCGATCCTGATCTCGGCGCTGTTCATCATTCTGGCGGCGCGGCTCGACATCCAGGCGCTGTGGCACATGGGCTGGCCGCTGCTCCTGCTGCTGCTGGCGGTGCAGTTCATCGCCCGGCCGCTGTGCATCGCGGTGTCGACCTGGCGCTCTTCCCTGCACTGGCGCGATCGGCTGCTGCTGTGCTGGATCGCCCCGCGCGGCATCGTCGCCGCGGCGGTCAGCTCGCTGTTCGCGCTGACGCTGCAGCGCAGCGGCTATCAGGGCGCCGACCGGCTGGTGACCGTGGTGTTCGCCATCATCATCGGCACCGTGGTGTTGCAAAGCCTGACCAGCGGCATGATGGCGCGCTGGCTGCGGGTGCAGCAGCAGAAACCGCGCGGCGTGCTGATCGTCGGCGCCAACAGCGTGGCGCGCATGCTGGCGCAGGCGCTGATCAAGCTGAACGTGCCGGTGATCGTCACCGACAGCAGTTGGGAATACTACCGTCAGGCGCGCATGGACGGCATTCCGGCCTACTATGGCCACGCCTACTCCGAACACGCCGAGAACTACCTCGATCTGAGCAATATCGCCCAGGTGCTGGCGCTGTCACCCAATCGCCACCAAAACGCGCTGGCGGTCTACCACTTCGGCCATCTCTTCGGCGAAGATCACGTGTTCGCCATCCGTTCGGGGGCGCCGCTGAAAGGGCGCGGCGCCAGCGCGGAAAGTTCGCGTTTCCGCCGGCATGAAATTTTATTTAATCAGGAAGCCACCTACGGCCGCCTGAGCAGCCTGCTCGCCAGAGGGGCCACCATCAAAGCGACCAAATTGAACGAAAATTTCGGTTGGCTGGAGTATTTGGAGAAACATCAGGGCGTTATTCCGCTATTCAGCCAAAAGGAAGACGGTTCTCTGCAACCGATTGGCGCCGGTTCCACGCCCGCGATGCCCTGTACGCTTATCGCGCTGGTGCAAGATGAAAATCCCTCACCGTCTGTACGTTGACAGAATGGCGATAACCGGCTATTCCTAACAGCCTACTTGCGCACCCGGTGCGCAAGCCAGAAGAGGCGCGTCGCCCAGGTAGAGTGTCAGAGGAGCCGTTTCTCCGTTGACGGCACCCGAGGGGGAGCGACGCCGAGGTACGATAATGGCCGGCCATTATCGTATCGACTACAGGGGCTGAATCCCCTGGGTTGTCACCAGGGGATCGCCACAGGGCGATCGACAAGGTGGGGCGCTTCTGGGTGTATCGTAGCCTGACCTCTACGCCTGCCCCCTGTTTACCGCTCTCCCCTTGTGCCAAGGCTATGGAATTACAGTGCCCCAAACGGGCATCCCTGACACGAGGTTTCTAGATGAACCAAGCAGCACCCCAGAATTCCACCGTGGTAGCCAAGTTCGGCGGCACCAGCGTCGCCGACTTTGAAGCCATGAACCGCAGCGCCGACGTCGTGCTGGCCAATCCGCAGGTCCGCCTGGTGGTGTTGTCCGCCTCGGCGGGCGTCACCAACCTGTTGGTCGCCCTGGCCGAAGGTTGCGAGGCCGACAAACGCAACTACCAGCTTGATGAAATTCGTCGCATCCAGTACGCCATCCTCGATCGCCTCGCGGCGCCTGCGGTGATCCGCGACGAGATAGACCGCCTGCTGGAAAACATCGCCATGCTGTCGGAGGCCGCGTCGCTGGCCACCTCGACGGCGTTGACCGACGAACTGGTCAGCCATGGGGAGCTGATGTCCACCCTGCTGTTCGTTGAAATCCTGCGCGCCCGCAACGTGCAGGCCGAATGGTTCGACGTGCGCAAAGTAATGCGCACCGACGATCACTTCGGCCGCGCCGTGCCGGACAGCGCCGCGCTCAGCGAACTGGCCCGGTCGCAGTTGCAGCCGCGCCTGCAGGAAGCGCTGGTGGTCACCCAGGGCTTTATCGGCAGCGAGCCGAAAGGCCGCACTACCACGCTCGGCCGCGGCGGCAGCGACTATACCGCCGCGCTGCTCGGCGAGGCGCTCGGCGTCGGCCGGGTGGATATCTGGACCGACGTGCCGGGCATCTACACCACCGATCCGCGCGTGGTGCCGGCGGCCAAGCGCATCGACAAAATCGGTTTCGAAGAGGCGGCGGAAATGGCCACCTTCGGCGCTAAAGTGCTGCATCCGGCCACCCTGTTGCCGGCGGTGCGCAGCGATATTCCGGTGTTCGTCGGCTCCAGCAAGGATCCGGCGGCCGGCGGCACGCTGGTGTGCAACACCACCGAGAACCCGCCGCTGTTCCGCGCGCTGGCGCTGCGCCGCAAGCAAACGCTGCTGACGCTGCACAGCCTGAACATGCTGCACGCGCGCGGTTTCCTGGCCGAGGTGTTCAACATCCTGGCGCGCCATAATGTCTCCGTCGATCTGATCACCACTTCGGAAGTCAGCATCGCACTGACCATGGACACCACCGGCGCCACCTCCGTCGGCGGCAGCTTGCTGACCACCTCACTGCTGACCGAACTGTCGTCGCTGTGCCGGGTGGAAGTGGAAGAAAACCTGGCGCTGGTGGCGATCATCGGCAACCAGCTGTCGCGCGCCTGCGGCGTGGGCAAAGAGGTGTTTGGCGTGCTCGATCCGTTCAATATCCGCCTGATCTGCTACGGCGCCAGCAGCTATAACCTGTGCTTCCTGGTGCCGGGCGAAGAAGCCGAGCAGGTGGTGCGTACCCTGCATCACAACCTGTTCGAATAAGTCATTATCCCTGATTGCGGGCGCAGCATGCTGCGCCCCTGCGTCTAAAAATCCGTTCAAAACCTGCAGGGGTTCAGCATGTTGAGCCCGCAATAAAAACACAACCACACCCGCCGTTCTCAATCTGGCTAAGGAAAACCTGCATGCTGGCACTGCTCACGCGCTTATTCCCCCTCTGGGCGATACTGCTGTCCGTCGCCGCTTATTACACGCCGACCACCTTTACCGGTATCGGCCCCTACGTCAGCCCGCTGCTGATGCTGATCATGTTCGCCATGGGCGTCACGCTGCGGCTCGACGACTTCAAACGCGTGCTGGCGCGCCCCGGCCCGGTGGCGGCAGGCATCTTCCTGCATTATCTGATCATGCCGCTGGCGGCCTGGCTCCTGGCGATGCTGTTCCGCATGCCGCCGGATCTGTCCGCCGGCATGGTGCTGGTGGGCAGCGTGGCCAGCGGCACCGCGTCCAACGTGATGATCTATCTGGCCAAGGGTGACGTAGCGCTGTCGGTGACCATCTCGGCGGTCTCAACGCTGGTGGGGGTGTTCGCCACGCCGCTGCTGACCCGTCTGTACGTCGACGCCAAGATCAGCGTCGATATCATGGGCATGTTGTTGAGCATTCTGCAGATCGTGGTGATCCCGATCGGCCTGGGTCTGATCGTCCACCATACCCTGACCAAGGCAGTGAAACGCATCGAGCCACTGCTGCCGGCGCTGTCGATGGCGTGCATTCTGGCGATCATCAGCGCGGTGGTGGCGGGCAGCCAAAGCCATATCGCCTCGGTCGGTCTGGTGGTGATCGTCGCGGTGATCCTGCACAACGGCATCGGTCTGCTAAGCGGCTATTGGGGCGGCAAGTTGTTCGGCTTCGACGAGTCCACCTGCCGCACGCTGGCGATCGAAGTGGGCATGCAGAACTCCGGGTTGGCGGCCACGCTGGGCAAAATCTACTTCTCGCCGCTGGCCGCGCTGCCGGGCGCGCTGTTCTCGGTCTGGCACAACCTCTCCGGTTCGCTGCTGGCGGGTTATTGGTCCGGCCGCCCTATCAAGAAAAAATAAACCGCCTGCAGGGACGCAAACAATTGCGTCCCTTTTCTTTCCTGCGAAATTTCGTATTTCCCACTGGTCGGATTGTCATAATTCCCCCCATACCCTATCATCCGTGAAAAATAAAAATTCAGATTCTTCCTATCCATGCCGATAATGTTGGCAAGAGGAAGAGATGCTCCACTTTTTTTAATTAATTAAGTCACCAGGGTTGCCCGCCATAAAAGAAGCAGCCTAATTATTATTTAGATATATACCCACCGTCTTATTTGCTGCGGCAAATCAAGATATCTCGCAATGTGCATGTCGCTCATTATTTCGGGCCGGCCGTCGGCCGCCCGTGGTTAACCTCATGGATTGGGCTGGCTGCCCCGGCGGCCTCTCATAATGGATTACAATGATAAAAAAAATCACCGCCTTGACGCTGTTGGTCAGCACGGCCCTTTCCGCTGAAACCCTGCCGGACTCCCACATGATGCAGGATATGTCGATGGGGGAGTCGCGCCGCGCGCTGCAAGACAGCACGCGTGAAGTCAACCAGTTGATTGAGCAACGCCGCTACCAGCAGCTGAAGCAACAGCGCCTGCTGGCGGAACCGGAACCGGCCGCGCCCGCCCTGCCGCAGTCCGCGCAGTGCCTGCCGATCGCCGGCGTTTATCTGCAGGGTGTCACCCTGCTCTCGCCGGCCGATTTATCGGCCCTGAGCGCGCTGCCGGAACAGTGCATCAGCAGCAACGATATCAATCGCCTGACCCGTGAATTAACGCGCCTTTATGTGCAAAAAGGCTATATCACCGCGCGCGTGCAAATTGTTCGCCCTAATTCACAAGGAGAATTGGGGTTAAGCGTGACCGAAGGATTTATCGAGAAAATAGAAGGCGGCGATCGCTGGGTCAACAGCCGTTTATTATTTCCGGGGCTGGAAGGCAAGCCGTTGAAATTAACCGAGCTTGATCAGGGATTGGATCAGGCCAACCGTTTGCAATCGAATACCACCAAGCTGGATATATTGCCCGGCCGCCAGGTTGGCGGTTCGGTTATTCGCTTGCGCAATCAGCATGACAAGCCCTGGCTGATTACCGCCGGCACGGATAATTACGGACAAAAAAGCACCGGCCGGTGGCTGGCGCGCGCCACCGCCACGTTGGACAGCCCGTTCGGCCTGTCGGACTTTGTCAGCCTGAACGCCAACAGCACGCTGGAAAATCCGGCTCACCGCTATAATCGCGCCTATACCCTGCTCTATTCGCTGCCGTACGGCGCGTTCACCTTCAGCGGGTTCGCCAGCTTCTCGTCCTATGAAAACCACCAGCAGTTGCCGCACAACGTGGTCAAACTGCACGGCCAGACCCAACAGTACGGGCTGCGCAGCGACTACGTGTTTTATCGCGATCACGATCAGATAGACAGCCTGAGCGGCCAGCTGACCTACAAGCGCATCGATAACTACTTCGAAAGCGTGCGCCTTGAGGTCAGCAGCCCAACGCTGACCCTGGCCGAACTGAGCGCCAGCCACCTGCAAATTCTGCCCAATGGCGTGTTCAGCGCCAACCTCAGCGTCGAGCAGGGGATGCCGTGGCTGGGGGCCGGCCGCCACCCGAGTTCGGTGCACCTCGACAGCCAGTTCACCAAGGGCAAGCTGTTCGCCAACCTCAGCCAGCGCCTCAGGCTGGGCGACGCCACCTATCAGCTCAACAACCTGTTCTACGGCCAGTACAGCCGCGATCCGCTGCCCGGCGTGGAGTGGCTGAGCCTCACCGATCGCAGCGCCGTACGCGGCTTCAGCCGCAGCACCCAGTCCGGGGACAACGGCTGGTATCTGCAGAATACGCTGTCGCGCAGTTTCAATCTGGGCGCCACCACGCTGACGCCGCGCCTCGGCGCCGACGTCGGCCGCATTCTGCCGCGTCAGGACAACTCTGGCTGGCGCAGCAGCGCCGGTATAAGCACCGGCGCCACATTGCGTTATCAGCGAGCGCTGGTCGATCTGGAGGTCAGCCGCGGCTGGATTTTGTCCAACCACGCTACGCCGGAAGATCCCGTTCAGGTGTTGGCCCGCTTTTCTTACACCTTTTAATCAACAGTTTTGCAGGACCCCACGGCAATATACGGAGAGACATGGATGAAAAATAATAACTTCAGACTTTCGGCGGCAGGCAAACTGGCCGCTGCGCTGGCGATTATTCTCGCCGCTTCCGCCGGCGCCTACGCCGCAGAGATCGTTGCGGCCAACGGCGCCAACGGCCCCGGCGTCTCCACCGCCGCCACCGGCGCGCAGGTGGTCGATATCGTCGCGCCGAACGGCAACGGGCTGTCGCACAACCAATATCAGGACTTCAACGTCAACCAGCCCGGCGCGGTGCTGAACAACTCCCGCGAGGCGGGACTGTCGCAGCTGGCCGGCCAACTGGGCGCCAACCCCAATCTGGGCGGACGCGAAGCCAGCGTGATCCTCAACGAAGTGATCGGCCGCAACCCGTCTCTGCTGCATGGCCAGCAAGAGATCTTCGGCATGGCGGCCGACTACGTGCTGGCCAACCCGAACGGCATCAGCTGTCAGGGCTGCGGGTTCATCAATACCAGCCATTCCTCACTGGTGGTCGGCAACCCGCTGGTGGAAAACGGCGTGCTGCAGGGTTACAGCACCTTCGGCAACCGCAACACTCTGAGCCTCAATGGCACCCTGAACGCCGGCGGCGTACTGGACCTGATCGCGCCGAAGATCGACAGCCGCGGCGAAGTGATCGTGCAAGATTTCAAACAGTCGAATGGTAAAGTGACCTCGGCGACGATCAACGCCATCAGCGGCCTTAACCGTGTGGCGCGCGACGGCACGGTGCAGGCTAGCCAACAGATGCCGACCGCGCTGGACAGCTACTACCTCGGCAGCATGCAGGCCGGGCGCATCAACATCATCAACACCGCGCAGGGCAGCGGCGTGAAGCTGGCCGGCTCGTTGACCGCCGGCGATGAACTCAAGGTGAAGGCCTACGACATTCGCAGCGAAAGCCGCGTCGACGACGCCAGCAGCAACAAAAACGGCGGCGATAACTATCAAAATTACCGTGGCGGCATCTACGTCAACGATCGCAGCAGCAGCCAGAAGCTGACCCGCACCGAACTGAAAGGCAAGAACATCAGCCTGGTGGCGGATAATCACGCGCACCTCACCGCCACCGATATCCGCGGCGAAGACATTACGCTGCAGGGCGGCAAACTGACGCTCGACGGCCAGCAGTTGAAGCAGACGCAAGGCCATACCGACGATCGCTGGTTCTACTCCTGGCAATACGACGTTACCCGCGAACGCGAGCAACTGCAGCAGGCGGGCAGCACCGTCGCCGCCAGCGGCAGCGCCAAACTCATCAGCACCCAGGAAGACGTGAAACTGCTGGGCGCCAACGTCAGCGCCGACCGCGCGCTGAGCGTCAAAGCGGCGCGCGACGTACACCTTGCCGGGCTGGTGGAGAAGGACAAATCCAGCGAGCGCGGCTACCAACGCAACCACACCTCCAGCCTGCGCACCGGCAGATGGAGCAGCAGCGACGAAAGCGAAAGCCTGAAGGCCAGCGAACTGCGCAGCGAGGGCGAACTGACGTTGAAAGCCGGTCGCAATGTCTCGACTCAGGGCGCCAAGATTCACGCCCAGCGCGATCTGACGATCGATGCAGACAACCAGATCCAGGTCGGGGTGCAGAAAACCGCCAACGCCAAAGCGGTGCGCGATGACAAAACCTCCTGGGGCGGCATCGGCGGCGGCGACAACAAGAACAACAGCAATCGCCGCGAGATCAGCCACGCTTCCGAATTGACCAGCGGCGGCACCCTGCGCCTGAACGGCCAGCAGGGCGTCACCATCACCGGCAGCAAGGCGCGCGGCCAGAAAGGTGGCGAAGTCACCGCCACCCACGGCGGCCTGCGCATCGACAACGCGCTGAGCACCACCGTGGACAAAATCGACGCGCGCACCGGCACCGTGTTCAACATCACCAGCAGCTCGCACAAGGCAGACAACAGCTACCAGAGCAGTACCGCCAGCGAACTGAAGTCCGACACCAACCTGAAGCTGGTCAGCCGTAAGGATACCGACGTGATCGGCAGCCAGGTCGCCAGCGGCGGCGAACTGAACGTCACCTCACAGACCGGCAACATCAACGTCAAGGCCGCCGAGCAGCAGCAGAACATCGACGAGCAGAAGACCGCGCTTACCGTCAACGGCTACGCCAAAGAAGCCGGCGACAAGCAATACCGCGCCGGTGTACGCATCGAACACACCCGCGACAGCGAGAAAACTACCCGCACCGAGAATCGTGGCGCCACCCTCAGCGGCGGCAGCGTGAAGCTCGAAGCGGATAAGGACGTGACCTTCAGCGGCTCCAAATTGGTCGCCGACAAAGGCGACGCCAGCGTCAGCGGCAATAAGGTTTCGTTCCTGGCGGCCGACGACAAAACCACCTCGAACACCGAGCAGACCAAGATCGGCGGCGGTTTCTACTATACCGGCGGCATCGACAAGCTCGGCAGCGGCGTGGAAGCCGGCTACGAGAACAGCAAAACGCAGGCGCAGAGCAGCAAGGCGGTCACCTCCGGCAGCGACGTCAAAGGCAACCTGACTGTCAACGCCCGTGACAAGCTGACCCAGCAAGGCGCGCAGCACAGCGTCGGCGGCGCCTACCAAGAGAACGCCGCCGGCGTCGATCATTTGGCCGCTGCCGACACCGCCAGCACCACCACCACCAAAACCGACGTCGGCGTGAACATCGGCGCCAACGTCGATTACAGCGCCGTGACCCGTCCGGTCGAACGCGCGGTCGGCAAGGCGGCCAAGCTGGACGCCACCGGCGTCATCAACGACATCGGCGGCATCGGCGCGCCTAACGTCGGCCTGGATATCGGCGCACAGGGCGGCAGCAGCGAAAAACGCAGCAGCAGCTCGCAGGCGGTGGTCAGCTCGGTGAAAGCCGGCAGCATCGGCATCAACGCCAAAGGCGAAGTGCGCGATCAGGGCACGCAATATCAAGCCAACAAAGGCGCGGTCACGCTGACGGCGGACAGCCACCGCAGCGAAGCTGCGACAAATCGTCAGGAAGAGCAGAGCCGCGATACCCGCGGCAGCGCCGGCGTGCGCGTCTACACCTCCACCGGCAGCGATCTGACCGTGGACGCCAAGGGCGAAGGCGGCACCCAGCGCAGCAACAGCAGCGCCAGCCAGGCGGTGACCGGCTCGATCGACGCGGCCAACGGCATCAACGTCAACGTGAAAAAAGACGCGGTCTATCAGGGCACCGCGCTGAACGGCGGCAGCGGTAAAACCGCCGTCAACGCCGGCGGCGATATCCGCCTTGATCAGGCCAGCGACAAGCAGAGCGAAAGCCACAGCGGCTTTAACGTCAAAGCCTCCGCCAAGGGCGGTTTCACCGCCGACAGTAAAAACTTCGGCGCCGGGTTCGGCGGCGGCACCCACAACGGCGAAAGCAGCAGCAGCACCGCGCAGGTCGGCAACGTCAGCGGCCAACAGGGCGTTGAGCTGAAGGCGGGCCCCGATCTGACGCTGCAGGGCACCAACGTCAAGAGCCAGGGCGACGTCAGCCTGAGCGCGGGTAACAAGGTCGCACTGCAGGCGGCGGAATCGACCCAAACGCGTAAGGAAAGCAAGCTGTCCGGCAATATCGATCTGGGCGCCGGCAGCAGCGACAGCAAGGAAAAAACCGGCGGCAACCTCTCCGCCGGCGGCGCCTTCGACATCGCCAAGGTGAATGAGTCCACGACCGAGCGTCAGGGCGCCACTATCGCCTCAGACGGCAAGGTCACCCTGTCCGCCAACGGCAAAGGCGATGACGCGCTGCATCTGCAGGGCGCCAAAGTCAGCGGCGGCAGCGCCGCGCTCGAGGCGAAAAACGGCGGCATCCTGCTGGAGTCCGCCAAAAACGAGCAGCATAAGGACAACTGGAGCCTGGGCATCAAAGCCAACGCCAAAGGCGGCCAAACCTTCAACAAGGACGCCGGCGGCAAGGTCGACCCGAACACTGGCAAAGATACCCACACGCTGGGCGCCGGTCTGAAGGTCGGCGTGGAACAGCAGGATAAAACCATCCACGCCAACGCCGGCATCACCGCGGGCGACGTGGCGATCAACAGCGGCAAAGACACCCGTCTCGCCGGCGCGCGTGTCGATGCCGACAGCGTACAAGGCAAGGTGGGCGGCAATCTGCACGTTGAAAGCCGCAAAGACGTTGAGAACGGTGTGAAGGTCGATGTGGATGCCGGCCTGAGCCACAGCAACGATCCGGGCAGCAGCATCACCTCCAAGCTGTCGAAGGTCGGCACACCGCGTTACGCCGGTAAGGTGAAAGAGAAACTGGAGGCCGGAGTGAACAAAGTGGCCGACGCCACCACCGACAAGTACAACAGCGTGGCGCGTCGCCTCGATCCGCAGCAGGACACCACCGGCGCGGTCAGCTTCAGCAAGGCCGACGGCAAAGTCACGCTGCCGGCAACGCCGACCGGCGAAAAACCGCAAGGCCCGCTGTGGGATCGCGGCGCACGCACCGTCGGCGGCGCGGTGAAAGACAGCATCACCGGGCCGGCCGGTCGCCAGGGGCACCTCAAGGTCAATGCCGACGTGGTGAACAACAACGCGGTTGGCGAGCAGTCGGCGATTACCGGCAAGAACGGCGTGGCGCTGCAGGTCGGCGGCCAAACCCAACTGACCGGCGGCGAGATCCGCAGCCAGCAGGGCAAGGTGGAACTGGGCGGCGGCCAGGTCAGCCAGCAGGACGTCAGCGGCCAGCGCTATCAGGGCGGCGGCCGCGTCGATGCGGCCGCCACGATCGGCGGGCTGCTAGGCGGCGCGGCGAAGCAAAGCGTTGACGGCAACGTACCGTTCGCCAGCGGCCATGCTTCAACTCAGCAAGCGGACGCCAAAGCCGGGGTGTTCAGCGGCAAATAACACGCCCCCCAACGCAACGCCCCCGGTTAAAACCGGGGGCGTTTTTTTTACAGCGTGCTCGGGGTGTCTTCCCAGTCGCGATCGTCGTCCTTGGCATCCTGATCCAACACGTTGTAAGCCACGGCGCAGAACAGCGAGTTCAGGCGCTTCATGTCCCCCAACAATCCCAAATGCAACGAACTGGTCTCGATGCTCTGCACGTTTTGCTGGTGCAAACGATCGACGTGCGCGTGCGCGTAGCGGCGATCCAGAATGCGGAAACGGTGCTTGGAACGGCGCAGGCGCTTGGCGCTGGTGACGTCGCCGGACAGGAACACCGACAGCCCCAGGCGCAGATTGCCGATCAGCCGTTCGTGCAGCCCGTCCAGCTCCGCCAACCCTTCCGCCGAGAAAGCGCGGCGCGCGGCGTGCGACTTGGCGCCCACGTCGCCGGCCATGCGCTCGATGATGTCGCCCGCCTGTTCCAGGTTGAGCGCCATTTCGATGATCTCCGCCCAGCGGCGCGAGTCTTCCTCGCCCAGATCTTCCTTCTGGATCTGCGCCAGATACAGCTTGATGGCGGTGTACAGCACGTCGACGTCATCGTCGAGGCGCCGCACCTCTTTATCGACCCCCTGCTTACCGTGCAGCACCTCACGTTGCAGGATCATCATGTGTTCCACCACGTCGCCCATGCGCAGCGTTTCGCGCGCCGCGTTGGCCAACGCCAGCGTCGGCGTGTCCAGCGCGCTGGCGTCCAGATGGCGCGGCCGCATGCGCGGATCGTCGGCCGCTTCGTCGACGATCAGCCGTTCGCACAGCGTCGCCATCGGCCCGGCCAGCGGGATCATCACCAGGCAGCGGATCAGGTTGTAGAACACGTGGAAATAGATCACCAGCTCTTCGCTGCCGCCCGGCAGTTGAGCCATCAAATCCGCCAGATAGGAGACGAACGGCAGCACCAGTATGCAGCCCACCAGCTTGAACAGCAGGCTGCCGAGCGCCACGCGCCGCCCCGCGGCGTTCTGGCCGCTGGCGTTGATCATCGCCAGCAGGCCGCTGCCGAGGTTGGCGCCGATCACCAGACAGAGCGCCACCTTCAGCGAAATCACGCCGGATGCGGTCAGAGTGGCGGTCAGCAGTACCGCCGCCAGGCTGGAATAGCTGACGATAGCGAACAGCGCGCCGGTCAGGGCATCCAGCATCACGTCGCCGGTCAGCGACGAGAACAGCACTTTCACCCCGGCCGCCTGGGTGATCGGCGTGGCGGCGGCCACGATCAGCTCCAGCGCCAGCACGATCAGCCCAAGGCCGATCAGGACGCGTCCGATCTGGCCGATCCGCATTTGCTTGCGGCTGAGGAACAGGAAGACGCCGACCAGGATCAGCAGCGGCGACAGCCAGGAAAGATCGAAGGTCAGCACGCGCGCCATCAGCGCGGTGCCGACGTCGGCGCCCAGCATGATCACCAGCGCAGGCGCCAGCCCCACCAGCCCCTGCGCGACGAAAGAGGTCACCAGCAGCGCGGTGGCGTTGCTGCTTTGCACCAGCGCGGTCACGCCGATGCCGGAAACGAACGCTAGCGGTTTTTTCTCAACGCTGTCGCTCAACACGCGCCGCAGATTGGCGCCGTAAACCCGCATGATCCCGGTGCGCACGATGTGGGTGCCCCACACCAACAGCGCCACGGACGAAAGCAGGTGAAGAAGGGTCAGCACGGAAGATACGCTCCATTAACGCCCGGCCAAAGGAGGCTGATACCCGATGCTTGTCACGCGACGCAGAGAGGCGAGCCAAAGGATGACGGATACAGCGCGCGGTCCCGCCTGCCGGGCGTGGGTCTGGCAGGACAGCGGGCGGGCGGCAGACCGCAGAAGAGAAGGGTTAATGCGGCGGCGGGAAGGCCCCGGCGCCGCGCTGCGAAGTCATGCAACTTCCCGCAATACAACAGGTTCCAAGTGTAGCCCAATTTCCGCGCCGTCGGGCCGCAGGTCGGCCACCGAACGGTTGAGCACGTCAACCAGCAATTCTACCTCGCAAACCTGAATCCGATACCGTACCACATTCCCGAGCAAACTGTGACCCAGGATCACCCCGCCGATCCCCTGTCCCGCCGGCAACAGGCCGATCGATTCGGGGCGGATCGCCACCTTGCCGACATAGCTGCGCCCGGTCAAGCGGCCGGCCTGTTCGGCGCTCAGCAGGTTGTAGTTGCCGATAAACCCGGCGGCGAAGGCATCCGCCGGCTGGGTATACAGGGTTTCCGCATCGCCGCTCTGCACGATCTGCCCCTTGTTCATCAGCACGATGCGATCCGACAGGGTCAGCGCCTCTTCCTGATCGTGGGTGACGAAGATCGCCGTCAGGTTCAGCTCGCGCTGAATGCGCCGGATCTGCTCGCGCAGGTGTTTGCGAATACGCGCATCCAGCGCCGACAGCGGTTCGTCGAGCAGCAGCAGACGCGGGCGAGTGACCAGCGATCGCGCCAACGCCACGCGCTGACACTGGCCGCCCGACAGCTGATGCGGATAGCGCTTCGCCAGATCGCTCAGCTCCACCAGCGCCAGCGCCTCCTGCACCCGCTGGCCGATCTGCCCGGCCGCCAGCTTCTGCATTTTCAGGCCGAAGGCCACGTTGCCTTCCACCGTCATATTGGGAAACAGCGCATAACTTTGAAACACCATGCCGATGCCGCGCTTTTGCGGCGCCAGCGGCACCAGATCCTGGCCCTGCAGCAAAATTTGCCCGCTGTCGACCGGGGTCAGGCCGGCCAGACAGCGCAGCAGCGTCGATTTGCCGCAGCCGCTAGGCCCCAGCAGGGTGACGAACTCTCCCTCTTCGGCGGTGAAATCGATATCCTGAAACACTTGGGTCTGGCCATAGTGTTTGTTCAGGCGGGTGACGTTGAGATAAGCCATCGGGTTAGCCCTTGTTTTTATTCAGCAGGTTCGCCAGCCAGGTGACGAGCAGCACCACGGCGAAATAGGAGATGACCAGCGCGCTGGTAAAGTGCCCGCTGCCGTTGCGCATATTGAACAGATAGACCTGCAGCGTTTCATACTGGCTGCCCACCAGCAGGTTGGCGAACACGAACTCGCCGATCAGGAACGAAAATGACAGCAGCACGGCGATCGTTCCGCCCTTGCGCAGGTTCGGCAGCACCACCCACAGCGCCGCCTGCCAGGTGCTGGCGCCGAGCAGGTGCGCGGCGTCCATCAGATCGCGCAGGTTAATCGCCTGCATGTTGTTGCTGATGGCGCGGTAGATAAACGGCAGCGCGATGGTGAAATAGCAGCCCACCAAAATCCAGGGGGTGCCGAGCAGCGGCAGCGGATCGGCGGCGAACAGCTGCATCAGCCCCACCGCCGACACCACCGGCGGCACGGCGAACGGCAGCAGGATCAGCACGTTCATCACCGCGTCCAGCTTGGGGAAGTAGTAAGCGATCACAAACATCGCCGGCAGGATCACCACCACCGACAGCAGCAACGTGCCAAAGCAGATTAGCAGCGAGTGCCACAGCGCCAGCAAAAAGCGCGAATCGCTCCACAGCGCCGTCAGCCACTTCAGGGTAAAACCGTCCGGCAAAATGGTGGCGCCCCACTGGGTAGCCAGCGCGTAAACCAGCGTCGCCGCCAGCGGCAGCAGCAGAATCAACAGCAGCAGGCCGGTCACCGTGCGGTGGTACAGGCGTTCAACACGCGACATGAGCATTCTCCATCCGATTATGAGCGCGCATTGAGGTAACTCCTGCGCAGCATCCATTGGTGGATCACCGTGATAAACGCCATCATCGCCACCAGCAGCATCGCCAGCGCGCTGGCCAGGTTCGGATCGAGGGAGATGTCCCCCGCCACCAGCGCTGAGATGCGGATCGGGATCACGTTGAAGTTGCCGGTGGTCAGCGCGTACACCGTGGCGTAGGCGCCCAGCGCGTTGGCCAGCAGGATGACGAAGGTGCCCATCAGCGCCGGCGCCAACACCGGCAGGCCGA
The DNA here is from genome assembly GCF_900215445.1 of Serratia sp. JKS296. Lineage (NCBI taxonomy): Bacteria > Pseudomonadati > Pseudomonadota > Gammaproteobacteria > Enterobacterales > Yersiniaceae > Serratia > Serratia sp. JKS296. Next base: position 407,658 of record NZ_OCMX01000001.1, on the reverse strand, counting down.
TATGCCGCCAGTAGCGCCAGGGGCCGGCGCCGAGCAGCGCCGCCGACTCGCGCCAATCGGCGCGCAGCGCATCGAACGCCGGATACAGCAACAGCACGCCCAACGGGATCTGGAAGTAGGTATACAGCACGATCAGGCCGCTCTTGGAATAGAGGTTGAAGCTCTCCATCAGACCGTATTTGCGCAGCAGCAGCGTCAGGCAGCCGTTCAACCCCAACAGAATGACGAAGGCGAACGCCAGCGGCACCCCGGCGAAGTTGCTGGTCATGTTGGTGAACGACATCACGAAGTCATGAAAGCGGGTCTGGCCGAGCTGGCGAAGTGAGTAACTGCCCACTAATGCAATCAGCAAGCCGTAGACGCTCGACCACAGCGAGATCTCCAGCGAGAACTGAAAGGCCTGCAGGTAGAACGGCGACGTGAGGATATCGACATAGTTGCCCCATCCCCAGCCGCTGCTCTCGCTGAAAAAGCTGTGAACCGCGATCCACACCAGCGGGGCGATCTGAAACGCGCCGAACAGCACGATAAACGGCAGCAGGCACAGCGCGGCGATCCATTTGGTTTTGCTGTTCATCGCGCATCCTGCGCCAGCAGCGCCCGACAGCGCGGCTTGTCGTGCGGCGCCTGCAACAGATCGCAGATCGTGCCGCACAGCTCGGTTTGCTGCGGATCGGCGTCGTCCAGGCTGAAGCCCGCGCCGAACACGAACAGCGGCACCTGGCGCTCTTCCGGCAACACCCCGCCGTGGCTGCGATCGTCGTTCATGCCGTGGTCGGCGGTAACCAGCACCTGATAACCGGCCGCCAGCCACTCGGGCAGGTAGCGCGACAGCGAGCCGTCGGCGCGGCGCGCCGCGTTGCGGTACTGCGGCGAAGAGAGGCCGAAGCGGTGCCCGGCGTCGTCGATGTTCATCGGGTGGATCAGCAGAAAATCCGGCTGATGACGCTGGCGCAGACTTTCGGCGTCGTCGAACAGATGGCTGTCGGGATAGCCGTCGTCGTAATAAAAATGCCCGTGCTGGATCGGCAGCTCGGGGGCGTCGGTATGGCGGTCGCGCGCGGCATCGAACGGCGTGCGGTTATACAATTCGCTGAACCAATGGTACGCGGCGGCGGCGGTGCTCAGCCCGGCGGCGCGCGCGTAATGAAACACGCTTTGTTGATGAGAAAGGCGCGAGACGTGGTTGTGCACCACGCCGCTCTCCACCGGCGTGACGCCGGTGAGGATGCATTCATACAGCGGCCGGGAGAGCGAGGGCAACTCGCTCTCCAGCAGGTACAACCGCCCGCGTCCCGCCGCACATTCGGCCTGCAGATACCCCATGGCGTCGTGCGCCACCCGGTAGTTGAGGCCGTCCAGCAGCACGAGGATCGTTTTCATGGTGCGTTAACTCACTGCTGCATAAACATAATGACGTTTTCCTGCCACAGGCGCGGCAGCGCTTTGGCGCTCTGTTCCCAGGCCGCCGGATCGGCGATCGGGTGCGCATTCTTGTACTGCTCGGCCGGCAGCAGCTTGGCCTTGACGTCGTCCGGCAGCGTCAGATGTTCGGCGCGGATCGGGCGGGCATAGCCGCGCGCCAGGTTGATCTGGCCGGCGTCGGAGAAGATGTATTCGCGCGCCAGCTTGGCGGCGTTCGGGTGCTTGGCGTATTTATTGATGATGGTGGTGTAGCCGGAGGTGATCGAGCCGTCCGACGGGATCAGCACTTCAAAACGGGTTTTGTCGATCTGATCGCGGTAGTTCAGGCCGTTGAAGTCCCACACCACGCCAACCTGCACTTCCCCTTTCTCCAGTGATGCGATCACCGGGTTACTCAGGCTCAGGCGGCCGGCCTTGGCCAGCTTGCCGAAGAATTCCAGGCCCGGCTTGAGGTTTTTCTCGTTGCCGCCCATGGCGTAGGTGGCCGCCAGCACGCCGCTGGCCGCCTGCGACGCGGTACCGACGTCGCCGATGGTGACCTGATAGCTGCCCTTGAGCAGATCGGCCCAGCTGTGCGGGATGTCTTTCACCTGCTGCTTGTTGATGATGAAGGCGATGGTGCCGGTGTAAGCCAGCGCCCAGTGGCCGTCTTTGTCTTTCGCCCACTCCGGCACCTGATCCCAGGTAGACGGTTTGTACGGCTGCGTTACACCCTTCTGCACCGCCACCGGGCCAAAGGCCGCGCCGACGTCACCGATGTCCGCCGTGGCGTTGTTCTTTTCCGCATCAAATTTGGCGATCTCCTGCGCGGAGCTCATGTCGGTATCGACATGTTTCAGGCCGTACTTGCTCAACAGATCTTGCCAGGTGCCTTTCCAGTTGGCCCAGCTGTCCGGCATGCCGACGCTGTTGACTTCGCCTTCTTTCTTCGCGGCCTGCTCCAGCGCCGCCAAATCGGTATCCGCGGCCCAGCTCATCTGGCTGGATAACACGATGGCACTGGTTAACACAGAAGCGCACAAACGTTTCATAACTGATGCTCCAGGTGGTAGTGTGGGGATGGCTGGACTAGTCCAGCAAGGACCAAACCAATCTAACGGACGAATGTGATAATTATATGTCAGCTTAAAAAAGCGACAGTTTTATCACCCATTGCAACGGCGAAAACGCGACGCTGGTCTACCTTAAGGAAGGCCAAACGCACTGAAACGGGACACCCGCTGTATGAGTGAAGCACCGACGACCGTCGCCACCATCTGCCAAACGCTGAGCGCCCGCATCACCGCCGGCGAGTTCGCCGTAGGCGGCAAGCTGCCCTCCGAACGCGCCCTGAGCGAGCAATTCGCCACCACCCGCATTACCTTGCAGGAGGCGCTCGGCCAGTTGGAGGCGCAGGGCGTCATCTACCGCCAGGTGCGGCGCGGCTGGTTCATCTCGCCGCCACGTTTGATCTACAACCCGCTGCAGCGCAGCCATTTTCACGCCATGGCGCAGCAGCAGGGGCGCGCCGCGCATACCGAAGCGATCGACAGCGCGGTCGTCACGCTTGACGCGCCGCTGGCCGGCCGCCTGGCGCTGCTCCCCGGCGCCGAGGCCTATCGCATTCGCCGGCTGCGCTACATCGACGGACGCGCGGTGCTGTACTGCGAGCACTACCTCAATCCGGCCTATTTCCCCGGCATTCTGGACGAAGATCTCACCCAGTCGCTGACCGCGCTGTACGCCGCGCGCTACGGCATTCACTACGGCCGGGTGCGTTTCGACATGCTGCCCACCCTGCTGCCGCAGCAGGCCGCCGTCATGCTGAAGGTGACCTACGGCAGCCCGGCGCTGTTCATTACGCGGGTGAATCGCGATCAGCACGACAGGGTGATCGATTGCGACCTGGAGTATTGGCGGTACGACGCGCTGCACATCGATGTGGAAGCGCTGTAAATGGACAAGGGCGCATCGCTGCGCCCTTAAAGAGGAAAGTCAGTCGGCGTCGTAGCCGAGATTTGGCGCCAGCCAGCGCTCGACCTCGCTCACGCTCATCCCTTTACGCGCCGCGTAGTCTTCCACCTGATCGCGCTGGATCTGCGCCACCGCGAAGTACTTGCTCTCGGGGTGACTGAAGTACCAGCCGGATACCGCCGCCCCCGGCCACATGGCGAAGGACTCCGTCAGTTCCATACCGGTGTGGCGGTTGACGTCCAACAGCTGCCAGATGGTCGCTTTTTCGGTGTGCTCCGGGCAGGCCGGGTAGCCCGGCGCCGGCCGGATGCCCTGATAGTTTTCCCGGATCAGCTCCTCGTTGCTCAGGCTCTCGTCGGCGGCATAGCCCCAGTGCAGCTTGCGCACCTGTTCGTGCAGGTATTCGGCAAAAGCCTCCGCCAAACGATCCGCCAGCGCCTTGACCATGATTTTGTTGTAATCGTCGTGCTGCGCGTCGTACGCCGCCGCCAGCGCGTCTTCCTCCAGCCCGCCGGTCACCGCGAAGGCGCCGAAGTAGTCGGCTTTGCCGCTGCTTTTCGGCGCCACAAAGTCCGCCAGGCAGTAGTTCGGGAAGTCGGTTTTTTCCGTCTGTTGCCGCAAGTGGCGGCTCACCGCCAGCACCTCGTCACGCCGTTCGTCGCGGTATACCTCCACGTCGTCGCCGACGCGGTTGGCCGGGAACAGGCCGTAAACGCCGCGCGGGTTGAGGCTACGCTCGGCGGCCAACCGATCCAGCATCTGATTGGCGTCATGGAACAGGCGCTTGGCCTCTTCCCCCACCACCTCATCCTCGAGGATGCGCGGGTATTTGCCCGCCAGCGACCAGGTCATGAAGAACGGCGTCCAGTCGATATAGTGGCGCAGCGTCTCGATGCCGGCCGACACCGGAAACACGCCAAGCTGCCGCGGCGCCGGCGGCTGATAGTCGGCCCAGTTCAGCGCCATGGCGTTGGCGCGCGCCTTGTGCAAATCGACCGGCGGCGTGCGCGGCTTTTTGCGCGCGTGTTGAATGCGCACCGTTTCATACTCTTTGCGGGTGCGCGCCACAAACTCGTCGCGCTGGGTGGCGGACAGCAGCGCCGACACCACGCCCACGGTGCGCGAGGCGTTTTGCACGTAGGTGGTCGGGCCGCTGTAGTTCTGCTCGATTTTCACCGCGGTGTGCGCCTTGGAGGTGGTGGCGCCGCCGATCAGCAGCGGCAGCGTAAAGCCCTGGCGCTCCATCTCTTTGGCCACGTTGACCATCTCGTCGAGCGACGGCGTGATCAGCCCCGACAGGCCGATGATGTCGACATTCTCCTCGCGCGCGGTGCGCAGGATTTTCTCCGTCGGCACCATCACGCCAAGATCGACGATTTCATAGTTGTTGCACTGCAGCACCACGCCGACGATGTTCTTGCCGATGTCGTGCACGTCGCCTTTCACCGTCGCCAACAGGATTTTGCCCGCGGAGGTGCCTTGCTGCTTGCTGGCCTCGATGTACGGTTCCAGGTAGGCCACCGCCTGCTTCATCACGCGGGCGGATTTCACCACCTGCGGCAGGAACATCTTGCCCTCGCCGAACAGATCGCCGACCACGTTCATCCCGGCCATCAGCGGCCCTTCGATCACTTCGATCGGGCGTTCGGCCTGCTGCCGCGCTTCTTCGGTGTCCAGTTCGATAAACTCGGTGATGCCCTTCACCAGCGAGTATTCCAGCCGCTTCTCCACCGGCCAGCCGCGCCATTCCGCCTGCTGCACTGCCGCTTCGCCGTCTTTGCTGCCGCGGTACTTTTCCGCCAGTTCCAGTAGGCGTTCGGTGCCGTCCTCGCGACGATTGAGGATCACGTCTTCTACCGCCTCGCGCAGCTCGCCAGGCAGATCGTCGTAAATCGCCAGCTGCCCGGCGTTGACGATGCCCATGTCCATGCCGTTGCGAATGGCGTGATACAGGAATACCGCGTGGATCGCTTCACGCACCGGATCGTTGCCGCGGAACGAGAACGACACGTTGGACACCCCGCCGGAGATCATCGCGTGCGGCAGGTGGGTTTTGATGTCGGCGCAGGCTTCGATAAAGTCGACGGCGTAGTTGTTGTGCTCGTCGATGCCGGTGGCGACGGCGAAGATGTTCGGGTCGAAAATGATGTCTTCCGGCGGGAAACCGACGCGTTCGGTCAAAATTTTATAGGCGCGGCGACAGATCTCGAACTTGCGCTCGCGGGTGTCCGCCTGGCCCACTTCGTCGAACGCCATCACCACCACCGCGGCGCCATAGCGGCGCACCAGCCTGGCGTGGTGGATAAAGGCCTCTTCGCCCTCCTTCATCGAGATCGAGTTGACGATGCCCTTGCCCTGAATGCACTTCAGGCCTTTCTCGATAACGGACCACTTGGAGGAGTCGATCATGATCGGCACCCGGGCGATATCCGGCTCGCCGGCGATCAGGTTGAGGAAGCGCACCATCGCCGCTTCGGCGTCGAGCATCCCCTCATCCATGTTGATGTCGATGATCTGCGCGCCGCTCTCGACCTGCTGGCGCGCCACGTCGAGCGCCTCGTTGTATTTCTCTTCTTTGATCAAGCGTTTGAAACGCGCCGAGCCGGTGACGTTGGTGCGCTCGCCGACGTTGACGAACAGGGTGTTGGCGTCGATGGTCAACGGCTCCAGACCGGCCAGGCGGCAGGCGACCGGGATATCCGGCAGCCGGCGCGGCGGCACGCCCTCGACCGCCTTGGCCATCGCGGCGATATGTTCCGGCGTGGTGCCGCAGCAGCCGCCGATAATATTGAGGAAGCCGGCCTGCGCCCACTCCCCGACCTGGCGCGCCATCTCGGCCGCATCCAGATCGTACTCGCCGAAGGCGTTCGGCAAACCGGCGTTCGGGTGTGCGGTGACGTAGGTCTCCGAGATGCGCGCCAGCTCGGCGACGTACTGACGCAGCTCATCCGGCCCCAGGGCGCAGTTCAGGCCGAAGGTCAGCGGCTTGACGTGGCGCAGTGAATTGTAAAACGCTTCGGTGGTCTGGCCGGACAGGGTGCGGCCGGAGGCGTCGGTGATGGTGCCGGAAATCATGATCGGCAGTTCCACCCCCAGCGCTTCGAATTCGGTTTCCACCGCAAAAGCGGCGGCCTTGGCGTTGAGGGTGTCGAAGATGGTTTCGATCATGATCAGATCGACGCCGCCTTCCACCAGCGCGCGGGTCGATTCGCGGTAAGCCGCCACCAGTTCATCGAACGAGATGTTGCGGAACGCCGGATCGTTGACGTTCGGCGAGATGGACGCGGTGCGGTTGGTCGGCCCCAACACCCCGGCGACGTAGCGCGGTTTTTCCGGCGTGCGCGCCGTCCATTCGTCGGCGCAGGCGCGCGCCAGGCAGGCGGCCTGATAGTTAATCTCGGCCGACAGCGACTCCATGTGGTAGTCGGCCATGGCGATGGAGGTGGAGTTGAAGGTATTGGTCTCAAGGATATCGGCGCCCGCCTCGAGATAGGCGTAATGAATGGCGGTAATCACTTCCGGCTTGGTCAGCACCAGCAGATCGTTATTGCCTTTCAGATCGCTGCGCCAATCGGCGAAACGCTCACCGCGGAAATCGCGCTCGTCCAGGCGATAGCTCTGGATCATGGTGCCCATGCCGCCGTCCAACACCAAAATGCGCTGCGCTAACTGGCGGCGCAGTTGTTCTACTCGATTCGTCACTGTAACCCCTTCCATTGCCATCCAGCCCATTGCTCAACTGCCGCAAAAACCAACGAGTCATCCTAGCACAGCTTGTAAGGACAAAGGGCCAGGCGACAATTGAGAGTTTTTCAGGTTGTGCGCCAACACCTCCGATGAGCTGACGGCGGCTTGCAATTCATCGACAAAAAACGAAAATGAATTCCATCATACGGAAAAAGGAATCTCACCCATGGCCACCCCTGCTCCCGCCAAGCGCGGCAAGAAGCCCCGCGCAGCAGCCCCCGCCGCCAGTGCGGCGACCGGTCAGGTACAATCGTTGACCCGTGGCCTGAAACTGTTGGAATACATTTCGGAAGCCCAGGGCAACGTGGCGCTGACCGATCTGGCCCAGCAGGCCGGCCTGCCGAACTCCACCACTCACCGCCTGCTCACCACCATGCAGCAGCAGGGATTCGTGCGCCAGGTCGGCGATCTCGGCCTGTGGACCATCGGCTCGCACGCCTTTGTGGTCGGCAGCAGCTTCCTGCAAAGCCGCAACCTGCTGGCGATGGTGCATCCGACGCTGCGCCGCCTGATGGAGGAATCCGGCGAAACCGTCAACCTGGCGGTGCTGGATACCAGCGAGTACCAGGCGATCATCATCGATCAGGTGCAGTGCACGGCGCTGATGCGCATGTCGGCGCCGATCGGCGGCAAACTGCCGATGCACGCCTCCGGTGCCGGCAAAGCGTTCCTCGCCACCCTGCCGGACGATCAGGTGACCAAACTGCTGCACAAGAAAGGCATGCACACCTACACGCCGCATACCCTGACGCCGCACAACTTGAAAGAGGGGCTGGCGCAGATCCGCAAACAGGGCTTCTCCTTTGACGACGAAGAGCACGCGCTCGGCCTGCGCTGCGTGGCGGCCTGCATCTTCGACGAGCACCGCGAAGCCTTCGCCGCCATTTCCATCTCCGGCCCGGTGTCGCGCATCACCGACGATCGTGTGATCGAGCTGGGCGCGCTGGTGATCCACGCGGCGAAAGAGATCAGCCTGGCCTACGGCGGCGTGCGCTAATCCTGCTCATCCGAGGGGCGCCCCAGTGCGCCCCTGCTCCCCTGCCATGCTCTGTTGTCAGCATGTAACAGGCTGTCGGCATCCTGTTTAGCGCACAGGAAAAAAGCTTGAAGCCGATCACAGTTAACGATCCTCACGGCGAAAGCCCATTGCAACCGCTCAAACTTCCTTCGACAATGTTACCGATAACATGTTACCAGTAACAATCAAATTGAATGAAGGTAACGTCACCCGGTGTTTTGGAGCCAAGCCATGACCAACAATCAAAATCGCATTTACGTCGTTATGGGCGTTTCCGGCAGCGGCAAGTCCGCCGTCGCCGCCGCCGCGGCCCGCCAACTCTCCGCCGGCTTCCTCGACGGCGACTTCCTGCACCCGCGCAGCAACATCCTGAAGATGGCCGCCGGGGAAGCGTTGAACGACGACGATCGCGCGCCGTGGCTGGCCGCGCTCAACGACGCCGCCTTCGCCATGCAGCGCACCAACAACGTGTCGATCATCGTCTGTTCGGCGTTGAAAAAGCAGTATCGCGACCGCCTGCGCGCCGGCAACGGCAACCTGTCATTCATCTATCTGCACGGCGAGTTCCCGGTGATCGAATCCCGCCTGGCGGCGCGCAACGGCCACTTCTTCAAGCCGCAGATGCTGGTCACCCAGTTCGCCGCGCTGGAGCAACCGGGCGCCGACGAGAACGACGTGATGGCGATCGACATCAATCAGCCGCTGGACGCGGTGATCGCCGATACCGTGCGCCATATCCAGAGCTTCCTGCCGCAGGACGTGTGCGCGTGAGTACCGTAACGCTGGTCGGTACCGCAGTCGGCTCGGTTTTACTGCTGTTATTCCTGGTGATGAAGGCGCGCATGCACGCCTTCGTCGCGCTGATGCTGGTGTCCATCGCCGCCGGCATTTTCTCCGGCATGCCGCTGAAACACATCGCCGACACCATGCAAAAAGGCATGGGCGACACGCTGGGCTTCCTGGCGATCGTGGTGGCGCTCGGGGCGATGTTCGGCAAGATCCTGCATGAGGTCGGCGCGCTCGATCAAATTGCGGCGCAATTGCTGAAACGATTCGGACAAAGCAAGGCGCACTACGCGCTCGGCATCGCCGGGCTGATCTGCGCACTGCCGCTGTTCTTCGACGTGGCGGTGGTGCTGCTGATCGGCATCGTGTTCGCCGTGGCACGCCGCACCGACGGCAATATCGTCAAGCTGGCGATCCCGCTGTTCGCCGGCGTGGCCGCCGCCGCCTCCTTCCTGCTGCCGGGGCCGGTGCCGATGCTGCTGGCGTCGCAGATGAAGGCCGATTTCGGCTGGATGATCGCCATCGGCCTGGTGGCGGCGGTGATCGGCATGCTGATCGCCGGCCCGCTGTACGGCAGCTTTATCAGCCGTTTCGTCAACTGGCCGATGCCGCCGGAAGAGAATGAGCCGACGCTGACCAAGGGCAATCTGCCGTCGTTCGGCTTCAGCCTGGCGCTGGTGCTGTGCCCGCTGGTGCTGGTCGGCATGAAAACCATCGGCGCGCGGCTGGTCACCCCCGGCTCGCAGCTGCAGCAGTGGCTGGAGTTTATCGGCCACCCGTTCACCGCCATCCTGCTGGCCTGCCTGATCGTGATTTACGGTCTGGCGAAGCCGCGCGGCATGAGCAACGAACAGACCCTGGCCATCTGTTCCGCTGCGGTGCAGCCGGCCGGGATCATCCTGCTGATGACCGGCGCCGGCGGGGTGTTCAAGCAGATCCTGGTGGATTCCGGCGTAGGGCCGGCGTTGGGTGACGCCATGATCGGCGCCGGCCTGCCGATCGCCGTGGCCGCCTTCGCGCTGTCCGCCATGGTGCGGGTGATTCAGGGCTCGGCCACCGTCGCCTGCCTGACCACCGTCGGTCTGGTGCTGCCGGTCACCAGTCAACTCGGTCTGAACGGCGGGCAACTGGCCGCGCTGGCCATCTGCATCGCCGGCGGCTCCATCGTGCTGAGCCACGTCAACGACGCCGGCTTCTGGCTGTTCGGCAAATTCACCGGCGCCAACGAACTGCAAACGCTGAAAACCTGGACGGTGATGGAAACCATTCTGGGCAGCGTCGGCGGCGCCATCGGCATGATTGCATTCACGATGTTTTAAATCCTAAATCGCCCCCGGCCTTGCACACCAGGGCTGCAAATCACCCCCGGGGGCACCGCCACAGGCGGCGACTATAACAACAGCAATGTGAGGAAGGCATGATTAATCCAACCTTGTCCCGTGTCACACAGCGCATCATCGACCGTTCCCAGGCCAGCCGCGCCGCCTATCTGGCGCGTATCGAGGCGGCCCGCTCCCAAACCGTCCACCGCGCGCAGCTCGCCTGCGGCAACCTGGCCCACGGCTTCGCCGCCTGTCAGCCCGATGACAAGGCGTCGCTGAAAAACATGGTGCGCAGCGATATCGCCATCATCACCGCTTACAATGACATGCTGTCGGCCCACCAGCCGTACGAACACTACCCGCAGCGGCTGAAGCAGGCGCTGAAGGCGGTCGGCGCCGTGGGCCAGGTGGCCGGCGGCGTGCCGGCGATGTGCGACGGGGTGACGCAGGGGCAGGACGGCATGGAGCTGTCGCTGATGAGCCGCGACGTGATCGCCATGTCGGCCGCCGTCGGCCTGTCGCACAATATGTTCGACGGCGCGCTGTTCCTCGGCATCTGCGACAAGATCGTGCCGGGGCTGGTGATGGCCGCCCTCTCCTTCGGCCACCTGCCCGCGCTGTTCGTGCCGGCCGGCCCGATGAGCAGCGGCCTGCCGAACAAGGAAAAAGTGCGCGTGCGCCAGCTGTACGCCGAGGGTAAGGCCGACCGTTTGGCGCTGCTGGAGGCCGAGGCGGCCTCTTATCACGGCATCGGCACCTGCACCTTCTACGGCACCGCCAACACCAACCAGATGGTGATGGAAGTGATGGGTCTGCATCTGCCGGGCGCCTCCTTCGTCCATCCGGACACGCCGCTGCGCGACGCGCTGAACGACGCCGCCGCGCGCCAGGTGACCCGACTGACCGATACCGCCGGCAACTACCTGCCGATCGGCCGCCTGGTGGACGAGAAAGTGGTGGTGAACGGCATCGTCTCGCTGCTGGCCACCGGCGGCTCCACCAACCTGACCATGCATCTGGTGGCGATGGCGCGCGCGGCGGGCATCATCATCACCTGGGACGATTTCTCGGAGCTGTCGGAGGCGGTGCCGCTGCTGTGCCGCATCTATCCGAACGGCCCGGCCGACATCAACCAGTTCCAGGCCGCCGGCGGCGTGCCGCTGGTGGTGCGAGAGCTGCTGCAACACGGGCTGCTGCACGAAGACGTGCATACCGTGGCCGGTTTCGGCCTGCGCCGCTACACCCAGGAACCGTGGCTGGATAACGGCCAACTGGTGTGGCGCGAAGGCGTGGCCGGCTCGCTCGACGCCAGCGTGATCGCCAGCGTCACTCAGCCGTTTGAACATCACGGCGGCACCAAAGTGATGGCCGGTAACCTGGGCCGCGCGGTGATGAAAACCTCGGCGGTGCCCGCCGACAACCAGATCATCGAAGCGCCGGCGGTAGTGTTCGACAGCCAGCACGACATCGTGCCGGCGTTCGAAGCCGGCAAGCTGGATCGCGATTGTGTGGTGGTGGTGCGTTTCCAGGGGCCGCAGGCCAACGGCATGCCCGAGCTGCACAAGCTGATGCCGCCGCTGGGCGTGCTGATGGATCGCGGCTTCAAAGTGGCGCTGGTGACCGACGGCCGCCTGTCCGGCGCCTCCGGCAAGGTGCCTTCCGCCATCCACGTCACCCCGGAAGCCTATACCGGCGGCCTGCTGGCGAAAGTGCGCGACGGCGATCCGATCCGCGTCAACGGCCGCAGCGGCGAGCTGCAGGTGCTGGTCGACGCCGACGAACTGGCCCGGCGCACGCCATGCCAACCCGATCTGAGCGCGGAACACATCGGCTGCGGCCGCGAGTTGTTCGGCGCGCTGCGCAGCCAGCTGTCCGGCGCCGAACAGGGCGCCTGCTGCATCAAATTTTAATCGATAGCCTGGCCGCATCGCCGCCTGGCGGCGGCCACAGAGGAGAACGTCAGCATGAACAAGTGGACAACAAGCGCCGAGCAGATCCTGACGGCGGGGCCAGTGGTGCCGGTCATCGTGATCAACAAGCTGGAATATGCGGTGCCGCTGGCGAAAGCGCTGGTCGCCGGCGGCGTGCGGGTGCTGGAGGTGACGCTGCGCACCGCCTGCGCCATGGACGCTATTCGCGCCATCGCCCAAGAGGTGCCGGAAGCGATCATCGGTGCCGGTACGGTGATCAATCCGCAGCAGTTGCGGGAAGTGACCGAAGCCGGTGCGCAGTTCGCCATCAGCCCAGGCCTGACCGACGAGCTGCTTAAGGCCGCCACCGCCGGTTCCATTCCCTTGATCCCGGGCATCAGCACCGTTTCCGAACTGATGCAGGGCATGGATTACGGCCTGCGCGAGTTTAAATTCTTCCCGGCGGAAGCCAACGGCGGCGTAAAAGCGCTGCAGGCGATCGGCGGCCCGTTCCCGCAGGTGCGCTTCTGCCCGACCGGCGGCATCTCACCGGACAACTACCGCAGCTATCTGGCGCTGAAAAGCGTGCTGTGCATCGGCGGCTCCTGGCTGGTGCCGGCGGACGCGCTCGAAAGCGGCGACTACGTGCGCATTACCGAACTGGCGCGCGCCGCCGTCGCGGGCGCTCAGGCCTGATTTACATCGCAGCGGTGGCGGCCGGCAGCGCCGCCCCGCTGCGCTGGCTGAACCGCTGCTTCTTGCGATAAGCGAATACGTCTTCCACATGCCCTTCGCGGATGCGCTGCTGCAATCCGCGCCAATATTCCGCGGTAAACAGATCGCTGTGCAGCTCTTCAAACATCTGCCGAATGCGCCGATCGCCGCACAGAAAGTGGCGGAACTCTTCCGGGAACACGTCGTTGGGCGCGATGCTGTACCACGGCTCGCTGGCCAGTTCATCTTCCGGATAACGCGGCGGCGGGATATCGCGGAAGTTGACCTCGGTCATGTAGCAAATCTCGTCGTAGTCGTAGAACACTACCCGCCCGTGGCGCGTCACGCCAAAGTTCTTGAACAGCATGTCGCCGGGGAAGATATTGGCGGCGGCCAGCTGTTTGATGGCATTGCCGTACTCTTCAATCGCATCGCGCATCTGCTGGTCGTTGGCCTGCTCCAGATACAGATTCAGCGGGGTCATGCGCCGTTCCATATACAGGTGCTTAATCACGATGCGATCGCCAAGATCTTCCAGCTTGCCCGGCACTTCGCGCCGCAGCTCCGCCAGCAGTTCCGGGCTGAGGCGCGCCTTGTCGACGACGAAATTCTCGTACTCCTGGGTATCCGCCATGCGCCCGACGCGATCGTGCTCTTTCACCAGCTGATAGCAAGCCATCACCTGCGCCTGCGTCACCTCTTTTTGCGGGGCGAATTCGTCTTTGATCACTTTAAACACCCGATCGAAGGACGGCAGGGTAAACACCAGCATCACCATGCCCTTCACCCCCGGCGCAATGATGAACTGCTCCTGCGAGTGCGCCATAAAAGTCAGGTATTCGCGGTAGCATTCGGTTTTGCCGTGCTTCTGGCAACCGATCGCCATGTACAGCTCGGCGGTGGTCTTGCCCGGCAGGATCTCGCGCAGCCACTCCACCATCGCCGCTGGCAGCGGCGCGTAGACCATAAAATAAGAGCGGGCGAAGCCGAAGACGATGCTGGCCTCGGCCTTACCGGTCAGGCAGGCGTCGATAAACAGCGCGCCCGACTCGCTGTGGTGGATCGGCAGCAAGAACGGATAAACGCCGTCGGCCAGGCGCAGCTTGCCGACCAGCCAGGCGGCCTTGTTGCGATAGAACAGCTCGTTGGCGATCTGGAAGGTCGCCCCCGTCAGTTGCTGTGGGCTGAAGGCGCGTTGCAGCGCCTGGGTGATATAGCGAATATCGCGCGTCAAATCCTCCCACGGCAACCGCAGCGGCAGATCGCTCAGCACGCTGCGCAGCATCGCCGGCAGATCGCCATTGGGGGTAAAATCGCGCGCCAGCGGACGCGGAATGTCGCGAAAGCGCCGTTCCGGCTGCGAACTGAACACGAACAGCTTGTCCGGCGTCAGATCGCGGTGCTTGAACAGCCGGCAATAGACCGAGTTAAAGAAGCTTTCGGCGATCTCGAAACGCGGGTAGTCCGGCAACAGGTCGATATAGACCGCTTTGACCCGGCTGGGGAAGTCGGCGTCGAAATATTTCTGCCCGGTGATGCATTTGAGCTGCTCCACCACCAGGCCGACGTGATGGTCGTACAGATGGATGCGCTTTTTCATCGCCTGCTGCACCGCCGGCCAGTCCGCCTGCTCGAAGCGCTGCTGCGCGCCGGCGGTCACTTCCAGAAAGCGGCCGTACTGCGCATCGAAGCCTTGCAGGATCGTCTGTGCGATCAACAACTCCAGTTTTGCCGCCATCCTTACCCCCCGCCAGAAAAAGAAGCCTGCGCATGCAGGCTCCGGTGAAACGTCTTCAAGCTTGCCGCATCAGAACTGCTGTTCTTCCGTCGAACCGGTCAGCGCGGTGACCGAAGAAGCGCCGCCCTGAATGATGGTGGTGACTTTGTCGAAGTAGCCGGTGCCCACCTCTTGCTGGTGCGACGCGAAGGTGTAACCGCGATCCACCGCGGCGAACTCCGCCTGCTGCACCTTCTCGACGTAGTGTTTCATCCCTTCGCCCTGCGCATAGGCGTGCGCCAGGTCGAACATGTTGAACCACATGCTGTGGATCCCCGCCAGCGTGATGAACTGATACTTGTAGCCCATGTCCGACAGCGCCTGCTGGAAGCGGGCGATGGTCTGGTCGTCGAGGTTTTTCTTCCAGTTGAACGACGGCGAGCAGTTGTAGGCCAGCAGCTTGCCCGGGTATTTGGCGTGAATGGCGTCGGCGAAGCGCTGAGCGGCATCCAGATCCGGCGTTGAGGTTTCGCACCACACCATATCGGCGTAAGGGGCATAAGCCAGGCCGCGGCTGATCGCCTGTTCGACGCCGGCATGGGTGCGGAAGAAGCCTTCCGCCGTGCGCTCGCCGGTGACGAAGGCGCTGTCATACGGATCGCAATCGGACGTCAGCAGGTCGGCCGCATCGGCGTCGGTACGGGCGATCACCAGCGTCGGCACGCCGAGCACGTCGGCCGCGAGGCGAGCGGCGACCAGTTTCTGGATCGCTTCTTGCGTCGGCACCAGCACTTTGCCGCCCATATGGCCGCATTTCTTCACCGCCGCCAGCTGATCTTCGAAGTGCACCCCGGCGGCCCCGGCGGTGATCATCGCTTTCATCAGCTCAAAGGCGTTCAACACGCCGCCGAAGCCGGCTTCCGCATCGGCGACGATCGGCAGGAAATAATCGGTGTAGCCTTTGCTGCCCGGCTCAATCTGGTTCGCCCATTGGATCTGATCGGCGCGGCGGAAGGTGTTGTTGATGCGCTCGACCACCTTCGGCACCGAGTCCACCGGATACAGCGACTGGTCAGGGTACATGGCCGACGCGCTGTTGGCGTCGGCCGCCACCTGCCAACCGGACAAGTAGATGGCCTCGACGCCGGCTTTGGCCTGCTGCAGCGCCTGGCCGCCGGTGAGCGCGCCCAGGCAGTTCACGTAGCCTTTGCGCGCCTTGCCGTTCAGCAACGCCCACAGTTTGGCGGCGCCGTTTTGCGCCAGGGTGCATTCCGGGTTGACCGAACCGCGCAGGTTGATCACGTCTTCGGCGCTGTAAGGGCGGGTGATGCCTTCCCAACGGGCCGATTTCCATTCCTGTTCCAGCTGCTGGATCTGTTGAGAGCGAGAGGTAGACATAATTTTTATCCTTTCAGTCATGTAGGGTTGATTGGGAAAGTTCAGGCCAGCAGCGCATAGCCGGGCAACGTCAGGAAGTCGATTAATTCATCTTGCGTGGTGATGCGCTCCATCAGGCGCGCCGCCTCTTCGAACCGGCCGGCGTTAAAGCGCGCTTCCCCTACTTCTTCACGCACCACCAACATCTCTTCTTGCAACATCTGGCGGAACAGCGCCTTGGTGACCGGGCGCCCGTCGTTCAGGCTCTTCTCATGGTGGATCCACTGCCAGATAGAGGTACGGGAGATCTCCGCCGTCGCGGCATCTTCCATCAACCCATAGATAGGCACGCAGCCGTTGCCGGAGATCCAGGCTTCGATGTACTGCACCGCCACGCGGATATTGGCGCGCATCCCCGCTTCGGTGCGTTCGCCGTCGCATGGCTCCAGCAGCTGCGCGGCGCTGATCGGCGCATCCTGCTCACGCATCACGTCCAGCTGGTTCTGGCGATCGCCCAATGCGTTGCCGAACACCTCCATCACCGTGTCCGCCAAGCCCGGGTGCGCCACCCAGGTGCCGTCGTGGCCATTGTTGGCTTCCAACTCTTTGTCCGCCCGCACCTTGTTCAGCACCCAGGCATTTTTCTCAGCGTCTTTGCTCGGGATAAACGCCGCCATGCCGCCCATGGCGAACGCGCCGCGCTTATGACAGGTTTTGATCAACAGGCGTGAATAGGCGCTGAGGAAAGGTTTCTCCATGGTCACCGACTGACGATCCGGCAGCACGCGATCGCCGTGATTCTTCAGCGTTTTGATGTAGCTGAAGATGTAATCCCAGCGGCCGCAGTTCAGGCCGACGATGTGATCGCGCAGGTGATAGAGGATCTCGTCCATCTGGAACACCGCCGGCAGGGTTTCGATCAACACCGTCGCCTTGATGGTACCGCGCGGCAGATCGAATCGATCCTCGGTAAAGCTGAAGACATCGCTCCACCAGGCCGCTTCTTCCCAGGACTGGGTTTTCGGCAGGTAGAAATACGGGCCGCTGCCCTTGGCCAACAGCTGGCGATAGTTGTGATAAAAATACAGCGCGAAATCGAACAGGCCGCCGGGAATGGCTTCATCACGCCACAGCACGTGTTTTTCCGGCAAATGCAGGCCGCGCACGCGAGCGATCAACACCGCCGGATTCGGTTTCAGCTGGTAGATCTTGCCGGCTTCATTGGTGTAGGAGATGGTGCCGTTAACCGCATCGTGCAGGTTGATTTGACCGTCGATGACTTTATCCCAGCTTGGCGCCAGGGAGTCTTCGAAGTCCGCCATAAACACTTTTACGTTGGCGTTAAGCGCATTGATCACCATCTTGCGTTCTACCGGCCCGGTGATCTCGACCCGGCGATCGCGCAGGTCTTGCGGAATGCCGCGGATCTGCCAGTCGCCTTCACGAATGGAATTGGTTTCCGAAATAAATCCAGGCAGCTCGCCGCGATCGATATTTTGCTGCCAGCGGGCACGCGCCGCCAGCAGCTCATTGCGCCGCGGCGTGAATTTCCCCACCAGTTCCGCCAGGAATTCAACCGCTTCATCCGTTAATACCTGGCGCTCCGCAGCGGCGAAACCCTGGGTAAACCTTAACTCCGTGCCTGCTATCTGTTGCGTCATGACCTTGCTCCTTCCCATCATTGCGCCCGAGCGATCGGCGCATTTTCATCAGAAATCACTGTGGATCAGGGCGGATGAAACGATCCTAAACTGGTCAGATCTCATCCCGATAGCTCTAAGAATACTCAACAAAAAATAAAAATCAAAAACCATTTCCATTTTATTATTAAATATTTTATTAACACTTTATTATCAATTGGTTAGAACAAATAACATAACTAATGGGTAAGGAAATCGGTTCCAATAGAATCGCAAAGACAGGCTAACGCGCTGTTGGCCAATGGTTTTTTGGAAAAAGTGGCGGGTAAAAAGAGGATCGTACAGAGGATCAACAGCGCGGCGGCCTCGATTCAGCCGCCGGCAGGCAGGAAAGATCAGTCGAGAGTCGGATTCATATGGCGCAGATCGTAAGGCGTGATCTGGTAGACGTAATAGTTGAGCCAATTGGAGAACAGCAGGTGGCCATGGCTGCGCCAGGTGGCTTTCGGTGTCAGTGCGGGGTTGTCATCGGGGAAGTAGTTGAGCGGTACGGCAGGATCGAGGCCAGCTTCGTTGTCGCGACAATACTCCCCGGCCAGGGTCAGGGCATCATACTCAGGATGGCCGGTGACAAATGCCAGGCGCTTATCCCTGCTGGCGAACAGGTAGGCGCCGGCCTGCTCGGATTCGGCCAGAATGTCCAGGTCGGTATATTGGCGAATCACCTCGGTCGGGAAATCGGCATAGCGTGAATGCGGCGCCAGGAAGCTTTCGTCGAAGCCGCGCGTCAGCAACGCATGCTGCTGCAGCGTTTGGTGCGGATAAACGCCGGAGAGCTTCACTTCGCGCGTCATCTTGGGAATGCCGTACAGGATATTCAACGCCGCTTGTACCGCCCAGCACACGAACAGTGTAGAGGTGACATGGTTTTTGGCCCAGTCAATGACCCGTTCGATCTGCGGCCAGTAGGCAACATCGCAGAAATCAACCAGCCCCAGCGGCGCGCCGGTGACAATCAGGCCATCGAAGTTCTCATTCTGGATATCCTCGAAGTCGCAGTAGAAGTTGTTCAGATGCTCGGCCGGCGTGTTCTTCGATTCGCGGCTGTCGATGCGCAGCAGCTGGATATCAATCTGCAGCGGCGAGTTGGACAACAGACGCAGAAACTGGTTTTCCGTTTCGATCTTCTTTGGCATCAGGTTGAGGATCAGCACTTTCAGTGGCCTGATTTCCTGTGTTTTTGCCCGCGAGGATGTCATCACGAAGACATTCTCACCGCGCAAGAAATTGACCGCAGGTAACTCATCAGGAACACGAATCGGCATTGCTTAACCCTCACATATCCATTTATACGTTTAGACTTCTAGATGCCCGAAGATAGCGTTTTTTTCCGTCGCTGTCGAGCATTCAGCGGAAAGGTGAAAATGTTTCATTGCGCGAGCTGCGTCAGGATCTTGGCAGGGAGGATGAGAGGTACTGAAAGCAAAAAGGCCATCCTTTCGGATGGCCTCTTGGCTTATTTGATGCTTGGCAGTGTCCTACTCTCGCATGGGGAGACCCCACACTACCATCGGCGCTACGGCGTTTCACTTCTGAGTTCGGCATGGGGTCAGGTGGGACCACCGCGCTATTGCCGCCAAGCAAATTCTTTTTTCTGCCGAACTTCTAAACCCACTTTAAATAAAGTGGTGCTGATACCCAGAGTCGAACTGGGGACCTCACCCTTACCAAGGGTGCGCTCTACCAACTGAGCCATATCAGCACGCTTAATTTGATGCCTGGCAGTGTCCTACTCTCGCATGGGGAGACCCCACACTACCATCGGCGCTACGGCGTTTCACTTCTGAGTTCGGCATGGGGTCAGGTGGGACCACCGCGCTATTGCCGCCAGGCAAATTCGTTTTAATCAACCCGCTTCATCACTGAAGCCAGTCAATCCAATCTGTAAACAAGCTGAATATTGTCTTGGTCTCACCAAAACACCTTCGGTGTTGTAAGGTTAAGCCTCACGGATCATTAGTACTGGTTAGCTCAATGCATCGCTGCACTTACACACCCAGCCTATCAACGTCTTAGTCTTAAACGTTCCTTCAGGGGCCTTAAAGGCCCAGGGAAGACTCATCTTGAGGCAAGTTTCGCGCTTAGATGCTTTCAGCGCTTATCTTTTCCGCACTTAGCTACCGGGCAATGCCATTGGCATGACAACCCGAACACCAGTGGTGCGTTCACTCCGGTCCTCTCGTACTAGGAGCAACCCCTCTCAATCTTCCAACGCCCACGGCAGATAGGGACCGAACTGTCTCACGACGTTCTAAACCCAGCTCGCGTACCACTTTAAATGGCGAACAGCCATACCCTTGGGACCTACTTCAGCCCCAGGATGTGATGAGCCGACATCGAGGTGCCAAACACCGCCGTCGATATGAACTCTTGGGCGGTATCAGCCTGTTATCCCCGGAGTACCTTTTATCCGTTGAGCGATGGCCCTTCCATTCAGAACCACCGGATCACTAAGACCTACTTTCGTACCTGCTCGAGCCGTCACTCTCGCAGTCAAGCTAGCTTATGCCTTTGCACTAACCTCACGATGTCCGACCGTGATTAGCTAACCTTCGTGCTCCTCCGTTACTCTTTGGGAGGAGACCGCCCCAGTCAAACTACCCACCAGACACTGTCCTCACCCCAGATTATGGGGCCGAGTTAGAACATCAAACATTAAAGGGTGGTATTTCAAGGATGGCTCCACGCAGACTGGCGTCCACGCTTCAAAGCCTCCCACCTATCCTACACATCAAGGCTCAATGTTCAGTGTCAAGCTATAGTAAAGGTTCACGGGGTCTTTCCGTCTTGCCGCGGGTACACTGCATCTTCACAGCGAGTTCAATTTCACTGAGTCTCGGGTGGAGACAGCCTGGCCATCATTACGCCATTCGTGCAGGTCGGAACTTACCCGACAAGGAATTTCGCTACCTTAGGACCGTTATAGTTACGGCCGCCGTTTACTGGGGCTTCGATCAAGAGCTTCGCCTTGCGGCTGACCCCATCAATTAACCTTCCAGCACCGGGCAGGCGTCACACCGTATACGTCCACTTTCGTGTTTGCACAGTGCTGTGTTTTTATTAAACAGTTGCAGCCAGCTGGTATCTTCGACTGGCTTCAGCTCCATCCGCGAGGGACTTCACCTACATGCCAGCGTGCCTTCTCCCGAAGTTACGGCACCATTTTGCCTAGTTCCTTCACCCGAGTTCTCTCAAGCGCCTTGGTATTCTCTACCTGACCACCTGTGTCGGTTTGGGGTACGATTTAATGTTACCTGATGCTTAGAGGATTTTCCTGGAAGCAGGGCATCAACTACTTCTGCACCGTAGTGCATCGTCATCACGCCTCAGGGTTAGTATGCAACCGGATTTACCAGGTCACACCCCCTACACGCTTAAACCGGGACAACCGTCGCCCGGCTAGCCTAGCCTTCTCCGTCCCCCCTTCGCAGTAACACCAAGTACAGGAATATTAACCTGTTTCCCATCGACTACGCTTTTCAGCCTCGCCTTAGGGGTCGACTCACCCTGCCCCGATTAACGTTGGACAGGAACCCTTGGTCTTCCGGCGAGCGGGCTTTTCACCCGCTTTATCGTTACTTATGTCAGCATTCGCACTTCTGATACCTCCAGCAACCCTCACAGGCCACCTTCAACGGCTTACAGAACGCTCCCCTACCCAACAACGCCTAAGCGTCGCTGCCGCAGCTTCGGTGCATGGTTTAGCCCCGTTACATCTTCCGCGCAGGCCGACTCGACCAGTGAGCTATTACGCTTTCTTTAAATGATGGCTGCTTCTAAGCCAACATCCTGGCTGTCTATGCCTTCCCACATCGTTTCCCACTTAACCATGACTTTGGGACCTTAGCTGGCGGTCTGGGTTGTTTCCCTCTTCACGACGGACGTTAGCACCCGCCGTGTGTCTCCCGTGATAACATTCTTCGGTATTCGGAGTTTGCATCGGTTTGGTAAGCCGGGATGGCCCCCTAGCCGAAACAGTGCTCTACCCCCGAAGATGAGTTCACGAGGCGCTACCTAAATAGCTTTCGGGGAGAACCAGCTATCTCCCGGTTTGATTGGCCTTTCACCCCCAGCCACAAGTCATCCGCTAATTTTTCAACATTAGTCGGTTCGGTCCTCCAGTTAGTGTTACCCAACCTTCAACCTGCCCATGGCTAGATCACCGGGTTTCGGGTCTATACCTTGCAACTAATCGCCCAGTTAAGACTCGGTTTCCCTACGGCTCCCCTATACGGTTAACCTTGCTACAAAATATAAGTCGCTGACCCATTATACAAAAGGTACGCAGTCACACCACGAAGGTGCTCCCACTGCTTGTACGTACACGGTTTCAGGTTCTATTTCACTCCCCTCGCCGGGGTTCTTTTCGCCTTTCCCTCACGGTACTGGTTCACTATCGGTCAGTCAGGAGTATTTAGCCTTGGAGGATGGTCCCCCCATATTCAGACAGGATGTCACGTGTCCCGCCCTACTCATCGAACTCACGACCTGTGCATTTTAGTGTACGGGGCTATCACCCTTTGCTGCGCGACTTTCCAGACGCTTCCACTAACACACAAGCCGATTCAGGTTCTGGGCTCCTCCCCGTTCGCTCGCCGCTACTGGGGGAATCTCGGTTGATTTCTTTTCCTCGGGGTACTTAGATGTTTCAGTTCCCCCGGTTCGCCTCATGCCACTATGTATTCATGACATGATAATGTGTCGAAACACACTGGGTTTCCCCATTCGGGTATCGCCGGTTATAACGGTTCATATCACCTTACCGACGCTTTTCGCAGATTAGCACGCCCTTCATCGCCTCTGACTGCCTAGGCATCCACCGTGTACGCTTAGTCACTTAACCTCACAACCCGAAGATGTTTCCATCGTTCGCGCTGCAAACATTTGAAAGACTCTATGACAGGTTACTCTTCATCCCAATACGTCTACGGAGGGATAAATTTCAGCCGTCATGTTTCAATTTCCAGCTTGTTCCAGATTGTTAAAGAGCAATATCTTAAACATGACTCGGAAGTCATCTTTAAGATATGGTGTATCGTCAGATACTTGAGACCGCCGCTTTCACCGGGTGGGTCGGAAGCTTGGCGTCCCCTAGGGGATTCGAACCCCTGTTACCGCCGTGAAAGGGCGGTGTCCTAGGCCTCTAGACGAAGGGGACACGACACCGTACTTTTATGACGCTTTTGCTCGTTACTTTTTCATCAGACAATCTGTGTGAGCACGCCACGCGAACTAATATCTTTAGGTAAGGAGGTGATCCAACCGCAGGTTCCCCTACGGTTACCTTGTTACGACTTCACCCCAGTCATGAATCACAAAGTGGTAAGCGCCCTCCCGAAGGTTAAGCTACCTACTTCTTTTGCAACCCACTCCCATGGTGTGACGGGCGGTGTGTACAAGGCCCGGGAACGTATTCACCGTAGCATTCTGATCTACGATTACTAGCGATTCCGACTTCATGGAGTCGAGTTGCAGACTCCAATCCGGACTACGACGTACTTTATGAGGTCCGCTTGCTCTCGCGAGGTCGCTTCTCTTTGTATACGCCATTGTAGCACGTGTGTAGCCCTACTCGTAAGGGCCATGATGACTTGACGTCATCCCCACCTTCCTCCAGTTTATCACTGGCAGTCTCCTTTGAGTTCCCGGCCGAACCGCTGGCAACAAAGGATAAGGGTTGCGCTCGTTGCGGGACTTAACCCAACATTTCACAACACGAGCTGACGACAGCCATGCAGCACCTGTCTCAGAGCTCCCGAAGGCACCAATCCATCTCTGGAAAGTTCTCTGGATGTCAAGAGTAGGTAAGGTTCTTCGCGTTGCATCGAATTAAACCACATGCTCCACCGCTTGTGCGGGCCCCCGTCAATTCATTTGAGTTTTAACCTTGCGGCCGTACTCCCCAGGCGGTCGATTTAACGCGTTAGCTCCGGAAGCCACGCCTCAAGGGCACAACCTCCAAATCGACATCGTTTACAGCGTGGACTACCAGGGTATCTAATCCTGTTTGCTCCCCACGCTTTCGCACCTGAGCGTCAGTCTTCGTCCAGGGGGCCGCCTTCGCCACCGGTATTCCTCCAGATCTCTACGCATTTCACCGCTACACCTGGAATTCTACCCCCCTCTACGAGACTCTAGCTTGCCAGTTTCAAATGCAGTTCCCAGGTTGAGCCCGGGGATTTCACATCTGACTTAACAAACCGCCTGCGTGCGCTTTACGCCCAGTAATTCCGATTAACGCTTGCACCCTCCGTATTACCGCGGCTGCTGGCACGGAGTTAGCCGGTGCTTCTTCTGCGAGTAACGTCAATTGATGAACGTATTAAGTTCACCACCTTCCTCCTCGCTGAAAGTGCTTTACAACCCGAAGGCCTTCTTCACACACGCGGCATGGCTGCATCAGGCTTGCGCCCATTGTGCAATATTCCCCACTGCTGCCTCCCGTAGGAGTCTGGACCGTGTCTCAGTTCCAGTGTGGCTGGTCATCCTCTCAGACCAGCTAGGGATCGTCGCCTAGGTGAGCCATTACCCCACCTACTAGCTAATCCCATCTGGGCACATCTGATGGCAAGAGGCCCGAAGGTCCCCCTCTTTGGTCTTGCGACGTTATGCGGTATTAGCTACCGTTTCCAGTAGTTATCCCCCTCCATCAGGCAGTTTCCCAGACATTACTCACCCGTCCGCCGCTCGTCACCCAGGGAGCAAGCTCCCCTGTGCTACCGCTCGACTTGCATGTGTTAAGCCTGCCGCCAGCGTTCAATCTGAGCCATGATCAAACTCTTCAATTAAAAGCTTGATTTGCTTCCACTCGAGAAGCGATGCTCAAAGATTTACTGCATGAATTTTACTTCAGTTAGTCACTCTTCAAGACTTGATATTTTTTGCATCCGAAGATGCTGGATATCGTCTTGTGGAGTGCCCACACAGATTGTCTGATAAATTGTTAAAGAGCAGTGAGTTAGGCGCTTTCGCTTGCTAACTCGAGGTGGCGTATATTACGCTTTCCTCTTTCAGAGTCAACCCTAATTTTCAGGATTTTTTCTCTTTCTTCCCGGCCGCTGTGTGAAGTGAATCACTTGCGCCGTGTCGATGGAGGCGCATTATAGGGATCCGAGTTTTTTGCACAACCCCTTTTTTGATCTTTTCTTTCCGTTTGCACACTTTTCAGCCCTTCCGGGTGGATCTTGTGCGATCAGGGCCATTTTCCGCAGGATCCGGCGCGGCGACTGGTTGTAATTCCATCGCCAGGGTCTAGTATTGCCGGTAAATATGATCCCGACGTGAGGCAAGCACCATGTCCGATGCAGTACGTTCTTATCTTCAATACACACCCAAACTCGGTCAACGCGTCTTGATCGATCCTTCCAGCGTGGTGATCGGTGACGTCGATCTGGCGGATGACGTCAGCATCTGGCCGTTGGTCGCCATTCGCGGTGACGTCAATGCGGTAAAGATCGGCGCGCGCAGCAATATTCAGGACGGCAGCGTGCTGCATGTGACTCATCGCTCCGAACATAACCCCGACGGTTATCCCCTGCTTATTGGAGAAGACGTGACCGTTGGCCATAAAGCGATGCTGCACGGCTGCGCCATCGGCAACCGGGTGCTGGTCGGTATGGGATCGATCCTGTTGGACGGCGTAGTCGTAGAAGACGATGTGATGATTGGCGCCGGCAGTTTGGTAGCGCCGGGCAAACGCCTGGCCAGCGGCTATCTTTATATGGGTAGCCCGGCACGCCAGGTTCGGCCTTTGACCGCCGCCGAGTTGGAGGGATTGCTTTATTCTTCTAACAACTATGTACGCTGGAAAGATGAATACCTGTCGGAAGACATCTGACGGGCTCCCCGTTCCCTATAAAGAGAACGGGGTAGGGGATTTATGCCGCCAGTTCGCTGCGCAGCTGGCGTAATACCGGTTCGATCTCTGGCATCACTCCGTGCCAAAGCAGGAAAGCATGCGCCGCCTGCCCCACCAACATGCCCAGCCCATCGGCATATTCCGTTGCCCCTTGCTGCTGCGCCCAGGCTAGGAACGGCGTGACGCCCTGCTGATAGAACATGTCATAGCAACGGGTTTGCGCGTTGACTACGCCCGTAGGCAACGCCGGGATCTCTCCACTGATGCCGGATGCCGTCGCATTGATCACCAGATCAAAAGCTTGTTGACCCAATTGATCCATCGGCACCGCCGAGATCTCCCCCAGATGCCGGAAAGCGTCGCCCAACTCTTGGGCCCGGCTGAAGGTGCGGTTGGTGATCGTGAGCCGGCAGCCGAAAGACAGCAGCGGCAGGATCACGCCGCGCGCCGCGCCGCCGGCGCCCACCAGCAGAATGCGATCCTGCGGCCGGATCAATTGCTGACGCTGCAGATCGGTCAGCAAACCGATGCCGTCGGTGTTATCCCCCAATAGGCCACCATTCGGCAACACCTTCAGGGTATTGACCGCCCCGGCCATCGCTGCACGTTCGCTCAGCTCAGAAGCAGCCGAATAAGCTCGCTCCTTGAAAGGCACCGTGACGTTCGCCCCCTGCCCTCCGGCGCGGATAAATTCCTGCAGGCTGATTTCAAAACCGTCCAGCGGTGCCAGCACTGTTCCATAAGGATGCTCTATGTCAGTCTGGGCTGCGAACAGCGCATGAATTCGCGGCGACTTGCTGTGGCCGATAGGGTTGCCAAATACCGCAAACTTCTCCATGCCCATTTCCTCTAGCCCTGACGGATCTGTTCGCCGGTCAGAGCATCTCTGATTTCGGAAGGATTAAGACGGCCGCCTACCTTGCCGGCCAATACCGGGAAAGCCTCGCCAAATTGCCGTGTGACCTCATCCGCGCTGCGGCACGGTTCCAGCCCACTGAGATTGGCGCTGGTCGACACCAGCGGCTTGCCGTACTGCCGGCACAGCAACTGCACCAACGGATGATCGCTGACGCGCACCGCCAGTGAACTGAAACGCCCGGTCAACAAACGCGGCGTCTCCGGGCGAGCAGGCAACACCCAGGTTACCGGCCCAGGCCAGCTGGCGAACATCGTCGCGCGCTGCTGTTCGCTGAGCGTACTGTCGTCAATATAAGGCTTAAGCTGCGCATAGTCGGCGGCGATCAGAATCAGCCCCTTTTCCCACGGCCGCTGTTTCAACGCCAGCAGCGCATTGACCGCCTGTTCGCTGTCGGGATCGCAACCCAGGCCGAATACCGCTTCGGTGGGATAGGCAATCACCTGCTGTTGATGCAAAGCATCGATGATAGATAAAAGGTTCGGGCTTAATTCTGAATTCATGATGTGATTATTCTGTAGTCGCAACGGGTTTCCCGCACAGCTTGCTGGCACAGCACAGGACGGGGCCTTTTGCCGTGCGCTTTTCCATCAGCAGCGGATAATGGCAATAGGCGCATTCACCGGCGACGGGTTTAACGTTGAGAGCAAACTGGCATTCCGGGTAACGATCGCAGGAGTGGAAAACCTTGCCGTAACGCGACTTGCGCTGCAACAGTTTGCCTTGGCCGCACTGTGGACAGGTAATGGCGGTTTCATCAGGCTTATCGATCACTTCAGTGTGATCGCACTGCGGATAATCGCTGCAGCCGATAAACATGCCATAGCGCCCCTGGCGCAGCACCAACGTCGCCTGACATTTCGGGCACGGTTGCCCGTCCAACACCTTGACGATATGGCCATCGGCCTGTGCTTTCAGCGGCCGAATATATTGGCATTCAGGGTACTGGGAACAGCCGAGAAAAGGGCCGTGGCGACCGCTACGGATCACCAGCTCGGCCCCGCATTCCGGACAGGGTTCATTTTGCCTGGCGGCAAAAATCGCGTTTTTTGTCATAACGTCTTCTATGCGCGTTATCGGCTCAATGCAGATAACCTTCGTTCACTTCAAACAACAGTTCTTCCATTTGCTGATAGGCGCTTTCATATCCGGGGATATTAAACAGCACCATCAACACGACCCATTTCAGATCTTCGAGATCGAATTCCGCATTATCCAAAGCCATAACGCGGTCGATAACCATTTCACGGGTTTCGAGGTTCAATACCTGAATCTGTTCCAGGAACAGGAGAAAACCACGGCAGCCGGCGTCCAAACGCGCGCTTTCCTCTTCGGTATAGATCCGCATCGCCAGCGGATCGGCATCCATAAAGTAAGGCGCATTTTGACCTTCTTGCAGGTCGGCCAACTTCTCAAGCCAATTCAACGCGTTGTAGATATCATCCTGATGAAACCCCGCTTGGGCGAGATCATCGGTCAGTTGATCCTGATCGACGCGCATCTCTGGTTCATTGTGGATATAAGTTTCAAACAAGTACATGAGTACGTCGAACATGGCTTGCCCTCCTTAATCGGACATAGCCGCCGGGTACAGCTGCGATCCACCCTGCTAACTCCAGTTCGAGTAACTTGATTACCACCACTGGCACAGGTTGGCCGGCACGTTCAGCGACGACGTCAACAGGTGTCACCTCATCTCCTACGTTAGCCAACACATCGGCAAATGGCAATTCAACTTCAGCCTGCGACGCACAAATAGTTGTATTTTCGTTCAGTGGCAACCATTGGAGGCTGCTTCCCAGCAATTCGGCGATATCTTTCGGCCCAGTCACCAGATGCGCGCCCTGTTGGATCAGCCAGTGCGTGCCTTCGCTCATCGGGTTCCCTAACGGCCCCGGCAAGGCGAATACCTCACGCCCCTGCTCCAGCGCATAGCGAGCTGTCACCAGGGTACCGCTGCGCAACGAGGCTTCTATGACCAGAACGCCCTGGCTCAGCCCGCTGATAATGCGGTTACGGCGAGGAAAATGGTCAGCCAGGGGCAAATCGGTGACCAAATGATCTGAAATCACCGCACCGCCCTGCTCGACTATCTGCTCCGCGAGCCGGCGGTGCCGGCGCGGATAGATATTGCCCAGCCCGCTGCCCAACACCGCAATCGTGCACCCCCCGGCCGCCAGCGCCGCGCGATGGCAAATGCCGTCGATGCCGATCGCCAAACCGCTGGTGATGGTGAAACCGCAACGCGCCAATTCCTCGGCGAAATGGTGAGCCCAACGCTCGCCGTAGTGGCTGAACTGCCGGCTGCCCACCATGGCGAGCTGCGGGTGCGACAACGCCAGAGGATCGCCCTCGATCAGCAAAAATAGCGGCGCATCGTCGATCTGGGCCAGGCGTTCGGGATAACCGGCCGCCCCATAGTTCAGCATACGGTGCGCCGGCAGCTCCAACCAACGCAGGCTGGCCGACAGATAACCGGGATCCAACTGGTTGAACTGCGTCTGCTGCCGTTCGTTCAATCCCAGCTCATGCAGCACGCAGCGTGGTTCGCAACCCATTTGCGATAGCTGCTGCACGATCCGGCTGGCCACGACGGTCTGCAGCCCCGTTACCCCTCGCATCCGTAAAGCGATCTCTTCCGGCCGCATCGTCTGTTCCCTCAGCAAAAACGGTGGTATTACCAATCTGAGCAATTGGTGCACAATGCTGTCAATCAGGTCGGGAAATGTCTAGAATAGAGGTTAAACCTCGTTCATTACTCGGATACAGATCTAAAGATATATGTCAGTCTTGCAGGTATTACATTTCCCAGACGAGCGTCTGCGCAAAGTCGCAGCGCCGGTAAAAGAAGTCAATGCAGATATCCAGCGCATCGTGGATGATATGTTTGAAACCATGTACGCAGAGGAAGGCATTGGCCTGGCTGCGACTCAGGTGGATATCCATCAGCGCATTATCGTGATCGACGTCTCCGAGAATCGCGATCAGCGCCTGGTGTTGATCAACCCGGAGCTGCTGGAAAAAAGCGGTGAAACCGGCATCGAGGAAGGCTGTCTTTCCATTCCCGAGCAGCGTGCGTTAGTGCCGCGCGCCGCGCAGGTGAAGATCCGCGCACTGGATCGTGAAGGCAAACCTTTCGAGCTGGAAGCGGACGACCTGTTGGCGATCTGCATCCAGCACGAGATGGATCACCTGATGGGCAAACTGTTCGTCGATTACCTGTCGCCGCTCAAGCGTCAGCGCATTCGTCAGAAACTGGAAAAAATGGCCAAGCTTCAAGCCCGCGCCTAACCGATCAGGAAATCAACGTGTCTGACTCTTTACGGATTATTTTCGCCGGAACACCAGACTTCGCAGCGCGTCATCTTGACGCGCTGTTGTCATCTGAGCACCAGATTGTCGGCGTTTTTACCCAGCCCGACCGCCCGGCGGGCCGCGGCAACAAGCTGACGCCAAGCCCGGTCAAAGTGCTGGCCGAGCAACACCAACTGCCGGTATTTCAGCCCAAATCGCTGCGCCCCGAAGAGAACCAGCGCCTGGTGGCCGATCTCAACGCCGACGTGATGGTGGTGGTGGCCTACGGGCTGATCCTGCCGCAGGCGGTGCTGGATATGCCGCGTCTCGGTTGCATCAACGTACATGGCTCGCTGCTGCCTCGCTGGCGCGGCGCGGCGCCGATCCAGCGTTCGCTCTGGGCCGGTGACAGCGAAACCGGCGTGACCATCATGCAGATGGACGTCGGTCTCGATACCGGTGACATGATGCACAAGATTGCCTGCCCGATTGAGAGCAGCGATACCAGCGCCAGTCTCTACGACAAGCTGGCCCAGCTCGGCCCGCAGGGCATGTTGACTACGCTGCGCCAAATGGCAGACGGCAGCGCCACCCGCGAAGTGCAGGACGAAGCGCTGGTCACCTACGCCGAGAAACTGAGCAAAGAAGAAGCCCGCCTGGACTGGACACTGTCCGCTGCCCAGTTGGAGCGCTGCATCCGCGCCTTCAACCCTTGGCCGGTCAGCTACTTCACCATCGACGATCAACCGGTGAAAGTGTGGCAGGCCAGCGTACTGACACAAAGCGCCAACGCGGAGCCAGGCACCGTTGTCCATGCCGACAAGCACGGTATCCAGGTGGCGACTGCCGACGGTATCCTCAACCTGATCCAACTGCAGCCCGCCGGCAAGAAACCGATGTCGGCACAAGACCTTTTAAATTCACGTCGTGAATGGTTTACCCCGGGTAACCGGCTGTAAGTCGCTCCACTGCCCGGCCGTTCATCGCCGGGCCGTTATTTTCTTAATGCCGATCGTTATCAGCTTCAGCCTATGAAAAATAATTACAATCTCCGCAGCATCGCTGCCAAAGCCATCGGCCAGGTGCTGGATCAGGGGCAGTCGCTCAGCACTGTCCTGCCGGCGCTGCAAACCTCCATCAGCGATAAAGATCGCGGATTGCTGCAGGAGCTGTGTTTCGGCACGTTGCGCGTGCTGCCGCAGCTCGAATGGTGCATTCAGCAATTGATGGCCAAGCCGCTGACCGGTAAGCAGCGTACGCTGCACTACTTGCTGATGGTCGGCCTGTATCAGTTGCTGTATACCCGCATCCCGGCGCACGCCGTGTTGGCGGAAACCGTGGAAGGCGCGGTGGCGCTGAAACGGCCGCAGTTGAAAGGCCTGATTAACGGCGTCTTGCGGCAATTCCAGCGCCAGCAGGAAGAGCTGCTGCAGCGCGCCTCTAACAATGACAGCCGCTATCTGCACCCGAGCTGGTTGCTGAAACGCATTCAACAAGCTTATCCCGCCAACTGGGAACAGATCGTCGACGCCAATAACCAGAAACCGCCGATGTGGCTGCGCGTCAACCGCCTGCATCACACCCGTGACGCTTATCTGCAGCTGCTGAGCGACGCCGGCATCGCCGCGGAAACTCATTCAGACTATGCCGATGCGGTGCGTTTGCTGGCGCCTTGCGCCGTGACCGATCTGCCAGGGTTCGCCGAAGGCTGGGTCACCGTGCAAGATGCCTCAGCCCAGGGGTGTGTCGATCTGTTGGATCCGCAAGACGGCGAACAGATCCTCGACCTGTGCGCCGCACCCGGCGGCAAAACCACGCATATTCTGGAAGCGGCGCCGAAAGCGCACGTCATGGCGGTCGATATCGACGAACAGCGCCTGGCGCGAGTCAAAGAGAACCTGCAGCGTCTGCGTTTGCACGCAGAAGTTAAATTGGGCGATGGCCGCACTCCGCAGCAGTGGTGCGGGGACAAACAGTTCGATCGTATCCTGCTGGACGCGCCTTGTTCCGCCACCGGCGTGATCCGCCGTCACCCCGACATCAAATGGCTGCGCCGCGATCGCGACATCGCCGAACTCGCCGCACTGCAGGCAGAAATTCTGGAAGCCGTCTGGCCGCATCTAAAACCAGGCGGCGTGATGGTTTACGCCACCTGCTCTATCCTGCCGGATGAAAACAGCAGCCAGATCGCCGCGTTCTTGCAACGCCACGCCGATGCCAAGCTGGTTGAAACCGGCGATGCGCAACGGCCAGGGCGACAGAATATCCCGCATCCCGAGGACGGCGATGGCTTCTTTTACGCTAAGCTGATTAAAATGTAATGCTTCAGGGCGTGCGTGCGCGCCCTAAGTCTTTCAGTGTGAAGCAGAGAACACGATGAAAATAATTATTCTTGGTGCCGGTCAGGTTGGCGGGACGCTGGCGGAAAACCTGGTGGGTGAAAACAACGATATCACCGTCGTCGATACCGATTCCGGCCGCTTGCGCCAACTACAGGATAAATTCGATTTGCGGGTGGTTCAGGGACATGGTTCCCACCCTCGGGTGCTGCGCGAAGCCGGCGCAGAAGACGCCGACATGCTGGTCGCCGTCACCAACTCCGACGAAACCAACATGATCGCCTGCCAGATCGCCTATTCTCTGTTTAACACCCCCAACCGTATCGCCCGTATCCGCGCGCCGGAATATATCCGCGAGTCGGAAAAACTGTTCCTGCCGGAAGCGGTGCCAATCGACCATCTGATTTCGCCGGAGCAGCTGGTCATCGACTATATCTACAAGCTGATTGAATACCCTGGCGCCCTGCAGGTGGTTAACTTCGCCGAAGGCAAGGTCAGCATCGCCGCGGTTAAAGCCTATTACGGCGGCCCGCTGGTCGGCAATGCACTCTCTTCAATGCGCGAGCACATGCCACATATCGACACCCGCGTCGCCGCTATTTTCCGCCAGGACAGACCGATCCGTCCGCAGGGCTCGACCATTATCGAAGCAGGCGATGAAGTTTTCTTCGTCGCCGCCTCACAGCATATCCGCGCGGTGATGAGCGAACTGCAGCGGCTGGAAAAACCCTATAAGCGCATCATGATCGTCGGCGGCGGCAACGTCGGCGCCGGCCTGGCCGCCAAACTGGAAAAAGACTACAACGTCAAACTGATCGAGCGGAATCAGCAACGCGCCGCCGAACTGGCCGAACAGCTGCACGATACCATCGTGTTCTACGGCGATGCCTCCGATCAGGAGCTGCTGGCCGAAGAGCACGTCGAGCAGGTGGATGTTTTCATCGCCATCACCAACGACGATGAGGCCAACATCATGTCCGCCATGCTGGCTAAGCGCATGGGCGCCAAGAAGGTGATGGTACTGATCCAGCGCCGCGCCTATGTCGACCTGGTGCAGGGCAGCGTGATTGATATCGCCATTTCACCGCAGCAGGCGACCATCTCCGCCCTGTTGGGGCACGTGCGCAAAGCGGATATCGTCAGCGTTTCGTCGCTGCGCCGCGGCGTGGCGGAAGCGATCGAGGCGATTGCACACGGCGATGAAAGCACGTCCAAAGTGGTCGGCCGCATCGTCGAAGATATCAAGTTGCCACCGGGGACGACCATCGGTGCGATCGTGCGTGGCGATGACGTGATCATTGCCAACGGCAACAGCAAAATCGAACAGGGCGATCACGTCATCATGTTTATTACCGACAAGAAATTCGTGCCTGACGTTGAACGCTTGTTCCAACCGAGCCCGTTCTTCTTGTAGAACGAATTTATTTGGCTATGGTCTATAATCGCGTGGTTGTTCTCTGCCTTGGGAGGAGATAAAACTTCTCTCCTTTTGTGGCAAAGGGAAATTGCTTTGTTAAACTTGAGTTATTAATTCTGCAAGGGGTGCGTTCTATGAGTATGTTGAAAGAGTTTCGCGAATTTGCCATGCGTGGCAACGTGGTCGATCTGGCCGTCGGTGTGATTATCGGTGCCGCATTCGGCAAGATTGTTTCGTCCTTCGTGGCTGATATCATCATGCCACCACTGGGCTTACTGATCGGCGGCGTCGACTTTAAACAGTTCCATCTGGTGTTACGCGAAGCTCAGGGCGCCGTACCGGCGGTGGTAATGAACTACGGTTCATTCATCCAAACCGTATTCGACTTCGTGATTGTCGCCTTCGCCATCTTCCTGGCGATTAAATTGATGAACAAAATGCGCCGCAAACAGGAAGAAGCGCCCGCAGCGCCGCCGGCACCTACCGCAGAAGAGAAACTGCTGACGGAGATCCGTGATTTGCTGAGCCAGCAACAGCAGCCAAAACTGTAAGACAGCGTTTGGTTATGCCAATAAAAAGCCACCTGATGAAGGTGGCTTTTTTAATGCCTTAAAACCAGAAGGCCAGTGGTAAATTATCGCTTGATAGTTTATCACTGGCCTCCCAGTTACCGCCTTTGTTGTGTTTTTCTTTACGCCGATAGCTGCCTTTGCCTTTCACATTCTTTTCTACCCGCTGACGGAATAGCGGATCATGCAGCAGCGCCTCAATGGCGTTATCTTGAATCTGACCTTTGGTGTGACGATATTTCGTCATGATAATGCTCCTGTAAAAGGTAGGGTAATAAAACGAGCCGATAATACTGCCGGCAATATAAAAATTAAAGTGCCGTCAGCAACCTTTTTTGCCTTTATCATCGCTGGCGCCCTGTTCCAAGGCTTCCAGAATAGAACAATAGTTGCTGGTATGGGCAGTGCCGCAGCAGGCGTCGCTCAAGCGTTTCAACGATTCGCGCATGCGAGTCAGCTCCGCCAACTTACTTTCCACTTCGCTCAGGCGAGCATCGACGATCGACTTCGACTCCTGGCAGGTATGATGTTCAGGATCAACTCGGATCGACAGCAGTTCGGCGATCGTTTCCAGAGTAAAGCCCAACTGTTTGGCATAGCGAATAAAACGCAGCCGCTGCAGATCCTGCTCGGTGTAGAGTCGATAACCGCCCTCTGTGCGGACATTGTGATCCATCATGCCCTGCTTTTCATAGTAACGCACGGTATCCGGCGTCACTTCGGCAAGCTTGGCCAACTGACCTATCTTGAACATTACTTCTCCTCCCGAGTGAATTTACCGTCCAGCGCGCGCTGATATTCGCCATGCAAGAAATCGGTGCTCATCCCAGCCTGACGCAACCGATGTTCCAGCAGTGCCATGCGCTTGCTGAGATCGACATAGTCCGGATGCTCACTGTTGATCCCTTGCAGTAAGTGAGCAACGGTCAACGCCTCTTTGCGATCTTCCAGCGCCGGCGGCAGGTAACCGGCATTTTTCAGCAGACGGTAAGCGGCGCGCAGCTCAGCAGGCACCGCGCTGTCATCGTCCAGCACCAGCGGTTGGCCCTGGCCGGGCAGATTGTCGAACTCGCCTTTATCCTGGGCATCAAGGATATGACGTTCCGCCCATTGGTCAAGCAACCCCATAACAGACAGTCTCAGTGAGCCTATTGAATGAGTCTTAGCATAACGGATAGGGGCGAGGATCTTAAGCACGGCGGGGGAATTGAGCACATTTGGCGGGATTTGGACGTAAAAAAACCGGGCAAGCCCGGTTTTTTTACGCGTCTACAGATTACTCTGCAGTTGCTACTTCTGCTTGAGACTCAGCACGATCAACCAGCTCGATGTATGCCATCGGCGCGTTGTCGCCTGCGCGGAAGCCACACTTCAGAATGCGAGTGTAACCACCGGCACGGCTCGCGAAACGCGGGCCCAGCTCGTTAAACAGTTTTGCCACGATCTCGTTATCACGAGTACGGGCGAATGCCAGACGACGATTAGCTACGCTGTCGGTCTTGGCAAGAGTAATCAGCGGCTCAACAACGCGACGCAGCTCTTTTGCTTTTGGCAGGGTCGTCTTGATGATCTCATGACGAACCAAAGAGCCGGCCATGTTACGGAACATAGCCTGGCGATGGCTGCTGTTACGGTTCAGTTGACGACCACTCTTACGATGGCGCATGACCTTATCCTTCTCAGTAAAACCTTAACCTGTGATCCGGTTACTCGTCAGCAATGCTTGCCGGCGGCCAGTTTTCCAGGCGCATGCCCAGAGACAGACCACGTGAGGCCAGCACGTCTTTAATCTCGGTAAGAGATTTTTTACCCAGGTTTGGCGTTTTCAGCAACTCAACCTCGGTACGCTGTACCAGATCACCGATGTAGTGGATAGCTTCTGCCTTGAGGCAGTTAGCAGAGCGGACAGTCAATTCCAGATCGTCAACAGGGCGCAGCAAGATCGGATCGAATTCCGGTTTCTCTTCTTTAACTTCCGGCTGACGCACATCACGCAGGTCAACGAAAGCTTCAAGTTGTTCAGCCAGAATGGTGGCCGCACGGCGGATCGCCTCTTCAGGATCGATCGTGCCATTGGTCTCCATTTCGATGACCAGCTTATCCAAGTCAGTACGCTGTTCTACACGCGCAGCTTCAACATTGTAGGCGATACGCTCTACAGGGCTGTAGCAGGCGTCAACCAACAGACGACCGATTGGGCGCTCATCTTCTTCCGAATGAATTCGGGCAGAAGCCGGCACATAACCGCGACCGCGCTGAACTTTGATACGCATGCTGATAGCCGCGTTCTCATCAGTCAGGTGGCAAATCACGTGCTGAGGCTTGACGATTTCGACATCACCATCATGGGTGATGTCGGCAGCGGTCACAGGGCCAATGCCAGATTTATTCAGGGTAAGAATAACTTCGTCTTTGCCTTGAACTCTCACCGCCAGCCCTTTCAGGTTGAGCAGGATCTCCAGGATATCTTCCTGTACGCCTTCTTTGGTGCTGTACTCATGCAGTACACCATCAATCTCAACCTCGGTCACCGCGCAACCCGGCATAGATGAAAGCAGAATACGGCGCAGTGCGTTGCCAAGAGTATGGCCAAAGCCACGCTCTAAAGGCTCAAGGGTCACCTTGGCGTGCGTCGAACTGACTTGCTCGATATCTACCAGGCGCGGTTTTAGAAACTCTGTCACAGAACCCTGCATTGTGTCCTCTCTTTGGTACTAAGCTTTACTTGGAGTAAAGCTCGACGATCAGGTGTTCGTTAATGTCCGCAGACAGATCGGTACGTTCAGGCATACGCTTGAACACGCCTTCCATCTTAGCAGCATCAACTTCCAGCCAAGTCGGCTTTTCACGCTGCTCAGCCAGCTCCAGAGAAGCTTTAACACGAGACTGCTTTTTAGCTTTCTCGCGGATGCTGACTACGTCATTCGGAGATACCTGATAAGAAGCGATGTTAACAACGCGACCGTTTACCATAACTGCTTTGTGGCTAACCAGCTGACGTGACTCTGCACGAGTAGCGCCGAAGCCCATACGGTAAACAACGTTGTCCAGACGACCTTCCAGCAGCTGCAACAGGTTTTCACCGGTGTTGCCCTTCAGGCGGGTTGCTTCTTTGTAATAGTTGCGGAATTGACGCTCCAGAATGCCGTACATACGACGAACTTTCTGCTTCTCACGCAACTGAACACCGTAATCAGACAGACGCGGTTTACGCGCACCGTGCTGACCAGGTGCTTGTTCAATTTTACACTTGGAATCGATCGCGCGAACGCCAGACTTAAGGAACAGGTCTGTGCCCTCACGACGGCTCAGCTTGAGCTTAGGACCCAAATATCTTGCCATTTTCTTTCTCCAACAATCCTAAAAGCTGCGTTACACGCGGCGCTTTTTCGGCGGACGACAACCGTTATGAGGGATCGGAGTCACATCAGTAATGTTAGTGATGCGGAAACCAGCCGCGTTCAGAGCGCGGATAGTAGACTCACGACCAGGACCAGGTCCTTTAACCATAACTTCCAGGTTCTTGATACCGTATTCTTTCACTGCGTCAGCACAACGTTCTGCTGCAACCTGTGCTGCGAACGGAGTGGACTTACGAGAACCACGGAAACCGGAACCACCGGCTGTTGCCCAACCCAAAGCATTACCCTGACGATCAGTGATGGTAACGATGGTGTTGTTGAAAGAAGCATGGATATGAGCCACGCCGTCAGAGACTTGCTTTCTTACACGCTTACGTGTACGAACAGGTGCCTTTGCCATTATTCAATAACCCCGATTATTTCTTGATCGGCTTGCGCGGACCCTTACGGGTACGAGCGTTGGTCTTGGTGCGCTGACCGCGTACCGGCAGACCACGACGATGACGCAAACCACGATAGCAACCAAGGTCCATAAGACGCTTGATGCTCAGGGTAATTTCACGACGCAAATCACCCTCAACGGTGTATTTGGCAACTGCATCACGAAGCTTTTCGATTTGCTCTTCAGACAGCTCACTGATCTTAACATTTTCAGCAATACCCGTGGATGCACAGATAGCCTGTGAACGGGTTTTACCGATACCGAAGATCGACGTTAAGGCGATAACGGTATGTTTATGATCAGGAATGTTAATGCCTGCTATACGGGCCACTATGCACTCCTACTATTTTATACAGCAACACCATTCTGAAAAGCCCGTTTTCAGGATACTCAAATAATGTTGCAGTGCGACATACAAAAGATTGGCTGGCTAATCTAGCCAGCTCAACCCAACTTTGCAAGAAAAATATGCGAGATAATCAGCCTTGACGCTGTTTATGCTTCGGCTCGGCGCTGCAAATCACACGAACGACACCGTTACGCTTAACGATTTTGCAGTTACGACATAATTTCTTGACGGAAGCACGAACTTTCATTTTTACTCTCCGTAACTTCTCAAACGAATCTGACTAGCGGTTATAGCCTTTCAGATTTGCTTTCTTCAATGCAGACTCGTACTGACTTGACATCATCAGAGTTTGCACTTGAGCCATAAAGTCCATGATGACGACAACCACGATCAGTAGCGAGGTACCACCAAAGTAGAATGGTACTTTCATTGCATCACGCATGAACTCCGGGATCAGGCAGATGAAAGTAATGTACATCGCGCCCACCAGGGTTAAACGCGTCATTACTTTATCGATATACTTCGCCGTTTGCTCTCCCGGACGAATTCCTGGTACGAAGGCACCGGACTTCTTCAGGTTATCTGCTGTCTCACGCGGGTTGAAGACCAACGCCGTGTAGAAGAAACAGAAGAAGATGATTGCAGACGCATAGAGTAACACATAAAGCGGTTGCCCTGGCTGCAAATACAGCGAAATCGTAGTCAGCCAGTTCCAACCGGTACCGCCCCCAAACCATGACGCAATCGTGGCCGGGAACAGAATAATGCTGGAAGCGAAAATCGCCGGGATAACACCCGCCATGTTCACTTTCAACGGTAAGTGTGTACTCTGTGCTGCATAAACACGACGACCTTGTTGACGCTTCGCATAGTTAACGACGATACGACGTTGACCACGCTCGATGAAAACAACGAAGAAGGTTACTGCAAACACCAATACTGCAACCAACAGCAGCAGGAGGAAGTGCAGGTCGCCTTGCCGCGCTTGCTCGATAGTATGGGCCACTGCCGGCGGGAGCCCCGCTACAATACCCGCGAAGATAATGATCGAGATACCGTTGCCGATACCGCGCTCAGTAATCTGCTCACCCAACCACATCAGGAACATTGTCCCGGTTACCAGGCTCACAACCGCAGTAAAGTAGAATGCAAAGCCTGGGTTTAACACCAGGCCCTGCATACCAGGCATATTCGGCAGACCGGTAGCAATACCGATCGACTGGAATATGGCCAATACCAGCGTACCGTAGCGGGTGTACTGGCTAATCTTGCGACGGCCAGCCTCCCCTTCTTTCTTGATTTCCGCCAACGCTGGATGAACCACCGTCAGCAGCTGGATAATGATCGACGCCGAGATATAAGGCATGATCCCCAGAGCAAAGATAGAAGCACGGCTGAGGGCACCACCAGAGAACATGTTAAACATTTCAATGATAGTGCCTCTCTGCTGCTCAAGCAATTTGGCAAGCACAGTGGCATCGATACCAGGAATCGGAATGAAAGAGCCGATGCGGAAGACAATCAGCGCGCCGATGACAAACAAAAGTCTGCGCTTCAGCTCGCCGAGCCCGCCTTTAGCACTTTGAAAATCTAATCCTGGTTGCTTAGCCATCTGCTACTTATTCCTCAATTTTACCGCCAGCAGCCTCGATAGCAGCACGAGCGCCTTTGGTGACACGCAGACCACGCAGGGTTACCGGACGAGCGACTTCGCCAGAAAGTACAACTTTCGCGAATTCGATCTGGACACCAACTACGTTAGCGGCTTTCAGCGCGTTCAGGTCGATAACATCGCCTTCAACCAGAGCCAGTTCAGACAGACGAACTTCTGCCGTGATCATCGCTTTGCGTGAAGTGAAGCCGAATTTCGGCAGACGACGGTACAGAGGCATCTGACCACCTTCGAAACCACGACGTACGCCACCGCCAGAACGAGACTTCTGACCTTTGTGACCACGGCCGCCGGTTTTACCCAGGCCAGAACCAATACCACGACCTACACGCTTAGGCGCATGCTTGGCACCTTCAGCCGGAGACAGAGTATTTAAACGCATCTGTTACTCCTCAACTTTAACCATGTAGGAAACCAGGTTGACCATACCGCGAACAGCAGGAGTATCCTCGCGCTCTACGGTGTGACCAATACGACGCAGACCCAGACCGAGCAGAGTAGCTTTATGCTTCGGCAGACGGCCAATTGAGCTGCGAGTTTGTGTAACTTTAATAGTCTTAGCCATGGTCAATTACCCCAGAATGTCGGCAACGGATTTACCACGCTTAGCAGCGACCATTTCAGGAGACTTCATATTCGCCAGAGCGTCGATAGTTGCACGAACCACGTTGATCGGGTTGGTGGAACCATAAGCTTTAGCCAATACGTTGTGCACCCCAGCAACTTCGAGAACGGCGCGCATTGCACCGCCCGCGATGATACCGGTACCTTCATGAGCAGGCTGCATGAACACGCGAGAACCCGTGTGAGCGCCCTTAACAGGGTGCTGCAGGGTGCCGCTGTTCAGCGCGACGTTCATCATGTTGCGACGGGCTTTTTCCATCGCTTTCTGGATCGCTGCTGGAACTTCGCGTGCTTTGCCGTAGCCAAAACCAACGCGACCGTTACCATCACCAACTACAGTCAGTGCGGTAAAGCTGAAAATACGGCCACCTTTTACGGTTTTAGATACGCGGTTTACCGCGATCAGCTTTTCCTGCAGTTCGCCAGCTTGTTTTTCGATGTGAGCCATCTTAAACCTCTTCCTTAGAACTGAAGGCCAGCTTCACGGGCAGCATCTGCCAGTGCCTGGACTCGACCATGATATTGGAAACCGGAACGGTCAAAGGATACTTTCGCAATCCCTTTTTCCAACGCGCGCTCAGCCAGAGCTTTACCTACGGCTGCTGCTGCGTCTTTGTTACCGGAATACTTCAGTTGCTCCGCGATAGCTTTTTCTAAAGTAGAAGCGGCTACCAGTACTTCAGAACCGTTTGGAGCAATCACCTGTGCGTAAATGTGACGCGGGGTACGATGTACCACCAGGCGGGTTGCACCCAGCTCTTGGAGCTTGCGGCGTGCGCGGGTCGCACGACGGATACGAGCAGATTTCTTATCCATAGTGTTACCTTACTTCTTCTTAGCCTCTTTGGTACGCACGACTTCGTCGGCGTAACGAACACCCTTGCCTTTGTAAGGCTCAGGACGACGGTAAGCGCGCAGATCTGCTGCTACCTGGCCAATTACCTGCTTATCAGCGCCTTTCAGCACGATTTCAGTTTGGCTTGGGCATTCAGCAGTGATACCTGCCGGCAGCTGGTGATCGATAGGGTGAGAGAAGCCCAGGGCCAAATTCACCACGTTGCCTTTAACGGCAGCACGATAACCAACACCTACCAGTTGAAGCTTCTTGGTGAAGCCTTCGGTAACACCAACAACCATTGCGTTCAGCAGAGCGCGCGTGGTACCCGCTTGGGCCCATGCGTTAGCAAAACCTTCGCGCGGAGCGAAAGTCAGTGCGTTAGCTTCTTGCTTCACTTCAACGGCGTCGTGGATAGTACGAGTCAACTCGCCGTTTTTACCCTTAATCGAAATAACCTGACCGTTGAGTTTTACCTCTACGCCGGCAGGAATGACGACGGGTGCTTTTGCAACACGAGACATTCTTTCCTCCCGAATTAAGCTACGTAGCAGATAATCTCGCCACCCAGACCAGCCTGGCGAGCTGCACGATCGGTCATAACACCTTTAGAGGTAGAAACAACAGCGATACCCAAACCGGCCATAACTTTTGGCAGCTCATCTTTTTTCTTGTAGATGCGCAGACCTGGACGGCTGATACGTTGAATGCTTTCTACCACAGCTTTGCCCTGGAAGTACTTCAGTACCAGTTCCAGAACAGGCTTGGCGTCGCCTTCGATTTTGAAATCTTCAATAAAACCTTCTTCCTTCAGCACGTTGGCAATTGCCACTTTCAGCTTGGAGGAAGGCATGGTGACCGCAACTTTGTTCGCGGCTTGACCGTTACGGATACGGGTCAGCATATCCGCGATCGGATCTTGCATGCTCATCTGTCTTTACTCCCGTGATTCAATTGGTAATTACCAGCTAGCCTTTTTCAAGCCTGGTACTTCACCGCGCATAGCGGCTTCACGAAGCTTAATACGGCTCAACCCGAATTTGCCCACATAACCATGTGGACGGCCAGTTTGGCGGCAGCGTTTACGCTGACGAGACGGGCTGGAATCACGCGGCAGAGTTTGCAGCTTGAGAACGGCATTCCAACGATCTTCATCGGATGCGTTCACATCAGAGATAATAGCTTTCAGTTCAGCGCGTTTTGCAAAGAACTTGTCAGCTAATTTCACGCGCTTGACTTCGCGTGCTTTCATTGATTGCTTAGCCATCAGTAAC
The DNA here is from genome assembly GCF_900215445.1 of Serratia sp. JKS296. Lineage (NCBI taxonomy): Bacteria > Pseudomonadati > Pseudomonadota > Gammaproteobacteria > Enterobacterales > Yersiniaceae > Serratia > Serratia sp. JKS296. The sequence continues at coordinate 365,038 of NZ_OCMX01000001.1, read as the reverse complement.
CCTGCCTTACTTGCGGAACGGGAAGTTAAAAGCAGCCAGCAGCGCGCGGCCTTCATCATCAGATTTCGCAGTAGTGGTAATGGTAATATCCAAACCACGAACGCGATCGACTTTGTCGTAGTCGATTTCTGGGAAGATGATTTGCTCACGCACGCCCATGCTGTAGTTGCCACGGCCATCGAATGACTTGGCGGACAGGCCACGGAAGTCACGGATACGTGGAACAGCAATGGAGATCAGACGCTCAAAGAACTCCCACATGCGTTCGCCACGCAGAGTTACTTTACAGCCGATCGGATAGCCCTGACGGATTTTGAAGCCTGCAACAGATTTGCGGGCTTTGGTGATCAACGGTTTTTGACCGGAGATGGCTGCCAGGTCCGCTGCGGCGTTATCCAGCAGTTTCTTGTCAGCAATCGCTTCACCAACACCCATGTTCAGGGTGATCTTCTCGACCCGAGGGACTTGCATGACAGAGTTGTAATCAAACTGAGACATCAGTTGTTTGACTACCTCGTCTTTGTAGTAATCATGCAGTTTCGCCATCGTATTACTCCAAATTACTTGATAGTTTCGCTGTTAGACTTGAAGAAACGGACTTTTTTGCCGTCTTCGAATCTAAAGCCTACACGGTCAGCCTTGCCGGTAGCCGCGTTGAAGATAGCAATGTTAGAAACCTGAATTGCAGCTTCTTTTTCAACAATGCCGCCTGGTTGGTTCAGAGCCGGAACCGGCTTCTGGTGTTTCTTAACCAGGTTGATGCCTTCAACAATGACCTTGCCAGCAGACAGGACATTTTTTACTTTACCGCGCTTACCTTTGTCTTTCCCGGTAATCACGATAACTTCGTCATCACGACGGATCTTCGCTGCCATGTTCGCTCCTTAGAGTACTTCTGGTGCCAGAGAGATAATTTTCATGAACTTCTCATTACGCAGTTCACGAGTTACCGGCCCAAAAATACGCGTACCGATTGGCTGCTCGCTGTTATTGTTCAAAATAACGCATGCATTGCCATCGAAGCGAATGACAGAACCGTCCGGGCGACGTACACCCTTCTTGGTGCGCACCACTACCGCCTTCAGAACATCGCCTTTCTTCACCTTACCGCGAGGAATTGCTTCCTTGATGGTAATTTTGATGATGTCGCCGACGCCTGCGTAGCGACGGTGCGAGCCACCTAGAACCTTGATACACATTACGCGACGTGCACCGGAGTTGTCGGCGACGTTCAGCATAGTCTGTTCTTGGATCATTTTAGTGCTCCGCTAATGTCAACTACTACTTTAAAGACCCAAGTAAAAATTAGGCCGTTGAAAAGCCCCATAACCGAGGGCGCAGCATTATAACACCGCTTACTTGGTATGGGTAGAAAAAATAAACGGCTCATTTTCTGAGCCGTTTATTAAGTGAGAGCCAGCTACTCTATTACAGAATCGCTTTCTCTACAACGCGAACCAACGTCCAGGACTTGGTCTTGGACAGTGGGCGGCATTCGCGGATTTCCACCACGTCGCCGGTACCACATTCGTTGTTCTCGTCATGTACGTGCAGCTTGGTCGTACGTTTGATGAATTTCCCGTAGATCGGGTGCTTCACAGTACGCTCGATAGCAACAACGATGGATTTCTCCATTTTATCGCTAACAACACGACCCTGCAGGGTACGGATAACTTCAGTCATTTACACACCCGCCTTTTGAGTCAGTAAAGTCTTAACGCGTGCGACGTCACGACGCACTTGTTTCAACAGGTGAGTTTGTTGCAGCTGGCCACTGGCCGCCTGCATGCGCAAGTTGAATTGCTCACGCAGCAGGTTGAGCAGCTCGGCATTCAGCTCTTCAACGCTTTTTTCACGCAGCTCTTGTGCTTTCATTACATCACCGTCTTAGTTACAAAGGTGGTTTTGATCGGCAGTTTCGCTGCTGCCAGTTTGAATGCCTCGCGGGCAACCTCTTCTGGCACGCCGTCCATTTCGTACAGGACCTTACCAGGCTGGATCAGGGCAACCCAATACTCCACGTTACCCTTACCTTTACCCATACGCACTTCCAGCGGCTTCTCGGTGATCGGTTTGTCCGGGAATACACGGATCCAGATCTTGCCTTGACGCTTAACTGCACGAGTCATTGCACGACGAGCTGCTTCGATTTGACGAGCAGTCAGACGGCCACGGCCAACAGCTTTCAGACCGAAAGTGCCGAAGCTAACATCCGTACCTTGCGCCAGACCACGGTTGCGGCCCTTGTGCACCTTACGGAATTTTGTACGCTTTGGTTGTAACATCAGCGACTCTCCTTACTTGCGGCCTTTACGCTGCTGCTTTTTAGGTTGAGCAGCCGGTTCCGGTTGTTCAACTGCAGCCATACCACCCAGGATCTCACCTTTGAAGATCCATACCTTAACGCCGATTACACCATAAGTGGTGTGCGCTTCAGATGTGTTGTAGTCGATGTCCGCACGCAGAGTGTGCAATGGAACACGACCTTCGCGGTACCATTCGGTACGTGCGATTTCGGCGCCGCCAAGACGGCCGCTTACTTCAACTTTGATACCTTTAGCGCCAAGACGCATTGCGTTCTGTACTGCACGCTTCATAGCACGACGGAACATAACGCGACGTTCCAGCTGAGAAGTGATGCTGTCAGCAACCAATTTAGCGTCGAGTTCCGGTTTACGGACTTCGGCGATGTTGATCTGTGCAGGAACGCCAGCGATGTCCGCTACGACCTTGCGCAGTTTTTCGACGTCTTCACCTTTCTTGCCGATAACGATGCCTGGGCGAGCAGTGTGAATGGTCACACGGATGCTCTTCGCAGGACGCTCGATAACGATGCGAGAAACGGAAGCTTTCGACAGTTCCTTAGTCAGGAATTGACGAACTTTAAAGTCGCTGTCCAGGTTGTCAGCGAATTCTTTGGTATTCGCATACCAAGTAGAGTTCCAAGGTTTGACAATACCCAGGCGAATACCATTAGGATGTACTTTCTGACCCATTGCTAGTCTCCAGAGTCTCAGCGATCGGACACAACCACAGTAATGTGGCTGGTGCGCTTCAGGATGCGATCTGCACGACCTTTTGCACGCGGCATAATGCGCTTCATGCTTGGGCCTTCGTCTACGAAGATTTTCGTAACTTTCAGATCATCGATGTCAGCGCCATCGTTGTGTTCTGCGTTAGCAATGGCAGACTCCAGCACTTTCTTAACCAGACCAGCAGCTTTCTTGTTGGTGTAGGTCAGAGTTTCCAGAGCTTGCGACACTTTCTTACCGCGAATCAGGTCAGCAACAAGGCGAACCTTCTGAGCAGAAGAACGAGCGTGGCGATGTTTAGCGATAGTTTCCATCTCTTCCTCCTACCTTAGCGCTTTTTAGCTTTTTTATCAGCCGCATGGCCGCGATAAGTACGAGTCGGCGCGAATTCACCCAGTTTGTGACCGACCATTTCATCGGAAACGAACACTGGTACGTGCTGACGACCATTATGGACAGCGATGGTCAAACCGATCATGTTAGGAAAGATCGTTGAACGACGGGACCAAGTGCGCAAAGGCTTCTTGTCACCGCTTTCCACCGCTTTCTCTACCTTCTTCAGCAAGTGCAGGTCAATAAAAGGACCTTTCTTGAGAGAACGTGGCATGGCTTATCCTCTAATTATTTTTTGCTACGGCGACGTACGATGAACTTATCAGTACGCTTGTTGCTACGGGTCTTCTTACCTTTGGTCTGAACGCCCCACGGAGTTACCGGGTGCTTACCAAAGTTACGACCTTCACCACCACCGTGCGGGTGATCTACCGGGTTCATCGCCGTACCGCGAACGGTAGGACGAACACCACGCCAACGTGCAGCACCTGCTTTACCCAGAACGCGAAGCATGTGTTCAGCGTTACCGACTTCACCCAGGGTGGCGCGGCAATCAGCTGGAACTTTACGCATTTCGCCGGAGCGCAGACGCAGAGTTACGTAGGAACCATCACGAGCAACGATCTGAACGTAGGCACCAGCGGAGCGAGCCATCTGGCCGCCTTTACCTGGTTTCATTTCTACGTTGTGAACCGTTGAACCAACTGGAATGTTGCGCATCGGCAGGGTGTTACCCGCTTTGATTGCAGCATCAACGCCAGATTGAATCTGGTCACCAGCTTTCAGGCCTTTCGGCGCCAGGATGTAACGGCGTTCGCCGTCTTTGTACAGAACCAGCGCGATGTTCGCGGAACGGTTCGGATCGTACTCCAGACGCTCAACCACAGCAGGGATACCGTCTTTGTTGCGCTTGAAGTCAACCAGACGATAATGTTGCTTGTGGCCACCACCGATATGACGGGTGGTGATACGGCCATTGTTGTTACGACCACCGCTTTTGCTCAGTTTTTCCAGCAGCGGGGCATAAGGTTTACCCTTGTGCAGCTCAGGGTTAACCACTTTAACAACGTGGCGACGACCCGGAGATGTAGGTTTACATTTAACAATTGCCATTGTTCTTACTCCTCCGACTTACTCTGCGCCGCCGATGAAGTCCAGATTCTGGCCTTCTTTCAGGGTGACGTAAGCTTTTTTCCAGTCGCTACGACGACCAACACGCTGACCGTGACGCTTCACTTTCCCTTTAACTACCAGGGTGTTCACGTCTTTGACTTCGACTTCAAACAGTTTCTGCACTGCAGCTTTGATTTCTGCTTTGGTCGCGTCTTTGGCAACTTTGAGAACGATGGTGTTGCTTTTTTCCATCGCAGCGGATGCTTTTTCAGATACGTGCGGTGCACGCAGCACTTTCAGCAAACGTTCTTCACGGATCATGCCAGCATCTCCTCAACTTGCTTCACAGCATCAGCAGTCATAACCACTTTGTCGAAGGCGATCAGGCTAACCGGATCGATACCTGCTACATCGCGCACGTCAACCTTGTACAGGTTGCGAGCTGCCAGGAACAGATTCTCATCCAGTTCACCGGTCACGATCAGCACGTCTTCCAGAGCCATATCTTTCAGTTTCTGTGCCAGCAGCTTAGTTTTAGGCGCTTCTACAGAGAACTTCTCGACAACGATCAGACGATCTTGACGTACCAGTTCGGACAGGATGCTTTTCAGCGCGCCGCGGTACATCTTTTTGTTTACTTTCTGACTGTGGTCCTGTGGCTTAGCAGCAAAGGTCACGCCGCCTGAACGCCAGATCGGGCTCTTTACAGAACCTGAACGCGCACGGCCGGTGCCTTTCTGACGCCATGGCTTTTTGCCGGAACCAGTTACTTCAGCACGGGTCTTCTGAGCACGAGTACCTTGACGGGCACCTGCTGCATAAGCAACAACAACCTGGTGTACCAGCGCTTCGTTGAAATCACGACCGAAGGTAGTTTCGGAAACAGTCAGCGCGCTTTGCGCGTCTTTCAATACTAATTCCATTGCTATCCCCTTACGCCTTCACAGCTGGTTTAACGATCAGGTTGCCACCGGTTGCGCCCGGTACAGCACCCTTAACCAGCAGCAGGTTGCGCTCAGCGTCAACACGTACTACGTCCAGGCTTTGAACGGTTACGCGCTCATCACCCAGGTGGCCAGCCATTTTCTTGCCTTTGAACACTTTGCCCGGAGTCTGGTTCTGACCGATAGAACCCGGAACGCGGTGAGACAAGGAGTTACCGTGGGTAGCGTCTTGGGTACGGAAGTTCCAGCGCTTAACAGTGCCAGCAAAACCTTTACCTTTAGAAGTACCGGTAACATCGACTTTTTTAACGTCAGCGAAGATTTCTACGCTAATTTCCTGACCTGCAGCGAATTCTTGACCTTCTTCCAGGCGGAATTCCCACAGACCACGGCCAGCTTCAACGCCAGCTTTAGCGAAATGGCCCGCTTCCGGCTTGGTTACACGGTTAGCTTTTTTGCTACCAGTGGTAACCTGAACGGCACGGTAACCGTCGGTGTCCAGGCTTTTAACCTGAGTCACGCGGTTCGCTTCAATTTCAATTACGGTTACTGGGATAGAAACGCCATCTTCAGTGAAGATACGGGTCATACCCACTTTTTTACCGACTAAACCAATCATTGTTTCAACCTCTCAATCGCTCAATGACCTGATTAACCCAGGCTGATCTGCACGTCTACACCGGCAGCCAGATCCAGACGCATCAGAGCATCAACGGTTTTCTCGGTTGGCTCAACGATGTCAACCAGACGCTTGTGAGTGCGAATCTCGTACTGATCGCGCGCGTCTTTGTTAACGTGCGGAGAGATCAGAACGGTAAAGCGCTCTTTGCGAGTTGGCAGCGGGATCGGACCACGGACTTGCGCACCAGTGCGCTTTGCAGTCTCGACGATTTCCGCGGTTGATTGATCGATCAGACGATGATCAAACGCTTTCAGGCGGATACGGATTCTTTGGTTCTGCATGAGACCAGAGCTCCAATTATTTATAAACGTAAATAATTACTCCTCACACCCATTTCGATTGATGGGGGAGTGTAATCGTCAACATATAACCCCCATATCGGGAGTATTGTTCGAAAGGCAAAAAAGGCCTGCCAATCGACTGATTCGCTAAAATCAGGCTTACCAAGATTAGGTAAGCCCGCGCATTATACGCAAAATGGCCCAGGAAGCAAGTCGCAGTTGGAAATATGCTCAGGAAATCGTCATTTTTGCGCTTTCAGCGACGGTCACGGGATGAAGGCGGCGATCAAGGTATGAATTATGCTTGGCGGGCAGCTCCCCTGCCCCACCGTAAAAACGGTCACCGGCAGGAGAGGCGATGACGAACGGAAGGCAGGCTTACTCTTTGCGCTCTAAAATCTGGGCCTGGGCATAGTTTTGAATGCCGAGGCGAGCGATCAGATCCAGCTCGGTTTCCAGCCAGTCGATATGCTCTTCTTCATCGGCCAGAATGTCGATCATCAAATCACGGCTGACATAATCGTGAATCGAGTCGGCGTAGGCGATACCTTCGCGCAGGTTCTTGGCACCCGCCAATTCCAGCGCCAGATCGGAACGCAGCATCTCTTCAATGTCTTCGCCGATGTTCAGCTTGCCGAGGTCTTGCAGATTAGGTATTCCTTCCAGGAACAGGATGCGTTCAATGTAGCGATCGGCATGTTTCATTTCGTCGATCGACTCGTGGTATTCCTTATCGTTGAGGCGCATTAAACCCCAATTCTTGAACATGCGGGCGTGCAGGAAATATTGATTGATGGCAACCAGCTCGTTGCCGAGCAGTTTGTTGAGGTGAGCAATGATCTTTTTATCGCCTTTCATAGGTAACTCCTCCTGGCCAGTTCTAAAAGTGTAGAACCTGTAAGCCAAGAGTCAAAAATAACCTTACCCGTTGTTAGGCAACTTCATGCATTGGGATGATAGTTCCGCGTTCCTCCACCATAATCTGTCTTGCCTGACGAATGCACTTTCCACAATCGGTACCAATCGGCACAAGTTCACGCAGTTGCTTCATGGTATGGGGGTTGTGCTGACGCACCGCATTACGGATCGCTTTGTCAGTCACCGCATTACACAGACATACATACATAGAGAGACTCACTTCTTAACCAATGCACTGAGTCTAAATAGGAATGGTTTTTATTTCAATTAAGATTTGTACAAATTGCATAAAAAAAGGGCACCTAAGTGCCCTTTTTTGTGTCGAAAAATTATTCGCGATTAAGCGATAACTTTAGCAACAACACCAGCGCCTACAGTACGGCCGCCTTCACGGATTGCGAAACGCAGACCGTCGTCCATCGCGATTGGGTGAATCAGGGTTACAACCATGTTCACGTTGTCGCCTGGCATTACCATCTCTACGCCTTCTGGCAGTTCGATGGTACCGGTCACGTCAGTAGTACGGAAGTAGAACTGTGGACGGTAGCCTTTGAAGAATGGCGTGTGACGACCACCTTCATCTTTGCTCAGGATGTACACTTCAGATTCGAACTGGGTGTGCGGCTTGATGGAGCCTGGCTTAGCCAGTACCTGACCACGTTCGATTTCTTCACGTTTGATACCACGCAGCAGAACACCTACGTTCTCACCAGCACGGCCTTCGTCCAGCAGTTTGCGGAACATTTCAACGCCAGTACAGGTAGACTTAACGGTGTCTTTGATACCAACGATTTCAACTTCTTCGCCAACTTTGATGATACCGCGCTCAACACGACCGGTAACAACGGTACCACGACCGGAGATGGAGAATACGTCTTCGATTGGCAGCAGGAACGGCTTGTCGATAGCACGCTCTGGCTCTGGGATGTAGCTGTCCAGGGCTTCGGCCAGTTCGATGATTTTCGCTTCCCACTCAGCTTCGCCTTCCAGCGCTTTCAGCGCGGAACCGCGGATTACTGGCAGGTCGTCGCCTGGGAAGTCGTAAGCGGACAGCAGTTCGCGAACTTCCATTTCTACCAGTTCCAGCAGCTCTTCATCATCTACCATGTCGCATTTGTTCATGAATACGATGATGAAAGGAACGCCAACCTGACGACCCAGCAGGATGTGCTCACGAGTCTGAGGCATTGGGCCGTCAGTCGCAGCTACTACCAGGATCGCGCCGTCCATCTGAGCAGCACCGGTGATCATGTTTTTCACGTAGTCGGCGTGCCCTGGGCAGTCAACGTGCGCGTAGTGACGAGTCGGGGTGTCATATTCAACGTGAGAGGTGTTGATGGTGATACCACGAGCTTTTTCTTCTGGCGCGTTATCGATCTGGTCGAAAGCACGTGCAGAACCGCCGTAGGTTTTAGCCAGTACGGTGGTGATCGCTGCAGTCAGGGTAGTTTTACCGTGGTCAACGTGGCCGATAGTACCAACGTTAACGTGCGGTTTTGTACGTTCAAATTTTTCTTTAGACACGGCTATATTCCTTACTATAGCGCTCTCCCCTTCTGGAGAGAGCACGGGACTTTGGTTTTAACCCTGCGGCTTATTTGCCACGGGCTTCGATTACGGCCTGAGCGACGTTGTTCGGTGCATCATCATACTTCAGGAATTCCATGGTGTATGATGCGCGACCTTTAGTCAGAGAACGCAGCTGAGTTGCGTAGCCGAACATTTCGGACAACGGTACTTCAGCGTGGATCTTAACGCCAGTCACTTCAGATTCCTGACCGCGCAGCATGCCGCGACGACGGCTCAAGTCACCGATAACGTCACCGGTGTTCTCTTCTGGAGTCTCAACTTCAACCTTCATGATAGGCTCAAGCAGAACTGGTTTCGCTTTCTTAAAGCCTTCTTTAAAGGCGATAGACGCGGCCAGTTTAAACGCCAGTTCAGAGGAGTCAACGTCGTGGTAAGAACCGAAGTGCAGACGAATACCCATGTCTACTACCGGGTAACCAGCCAACGGACCAGACTTCAGCTGCTCCTGGATGCCTTTATCAACGGCAGGGATGTATTCGCCAGGAATTACACCACCTTTGATGTCGTTGATGAACTCGTAACCTTTCGGGTTAGAGCCCGGCTCCAGTGGGTACATGTCGATCACAACGTGACCGTACTGACCGCGACCACCAGACTGCTTGGCGTGCTTACCTTCAACATCGGTAATCTTCGCGCGAATCGCTTCGCGGTAAGCTACCTGAGGTTTGCCCACGTTAGCTTCAACGTTGAATTCACGCTTCATGCGGTCAACGATGATGTCGAGGTGCAGTTCACCCATACCGGCGATGATGGTCTGGTTAGACTCTTCGTCAGTCCATACGCGGAATGACGGGTCTTCTTTAGCCAGACGGCCCAGAGCCAGACCCATTTTTTCTTGGTCAGCTTTGGTTTTTGGTTCAACGGCGATAGAGATTACCGGCTCAGGGAATTCCATACGCTCCAGGATGATTGGAGAGTCTGGATCACACAGGGTGTCCCCGGTGGTCACGTCTTTCAGACCGATCGCAGCGGCGATGTCGCCTGCGCGAACTTCTTTGATCTCTTCACGCTTGTTGGCGTGCATCTGAACGATACGGCCGAAACGCTCGCGCGCAGCCTTAACGGAGTTCAGCACGGTGTCGCCGGAGTTAACAACGCCGGAGTACACGCGGAAGAAGGTCAGGTTACCCACGAACGGGTCGGTAGCGATTTTGAACGCCAGCGCAGAGAACGGCTCGTCATCACTTGCGTGACGCTCAGCCGGAGTGTCTTTGCCATCGTCCAGGATACCGTTGATCGCAGGAACGTCAGTTGGTGCCGGCAGGTATTCGATTACCGCATCCAGCATCGCCTGTACGCCTTTGTTCTTGAACGCAGAACCACAGGTAACCAGGATGATTTCGTTGTTCAGCACGCGCTGACGCAGAGCGGATTTGATTTCTTCCTCGGTCAGCTCTTCGCCGCCCAGGTATTTTTCCATCAGCTCTTCGGAAGCTTCCGCAGCGGACTCGATCAGGTTCTGGCGCCATTCTTCAGCCAGATCCATCATGTCAGCCGGCACGTCTTCGTATTCGAAGGTTACGCCTGCGTCTTCTTCGTTCCAGTTGATCGCCTTCATCTTCACCAGGTCGATAACGCCGGTGAATTTGTCTTCTGCGCCGATAGCCAGCTGCAGAGGAACAGGGTTGGCGCCCAGACGAGATTTGATCTGGCCAACAACTTTCAGGAAGTTAGCGCCCATGCGGTCCATTTTGTTAACGAACGCGATACGTGGCACTTTGTATTTGTTAGCCTGACGCCATACGGTCTCAGACTGTGGCTGAACACCACCAACAGCACAGTAAACCATTACCGCGCCATCCAGCACACGCATGGAACGTTCTACTTCGATGGTGAAGTCAACGTGCCCTGGGGTGTCGATGATGTTTACGCGATGCGGTTCGAACTGCTTGGCCATACCAGACCAGAAGGCAGTAGTCGCTGCAGAAGTGATGGTAATACCACGCTCCTGCTCCTGTTCCATCCAGTCCATGGTGGCAGCGCCGTCATGAACTTCACCGATTTTGTGGTTTACACCGGTGTAGAACAGAATACGTTCGGTAGTGGTGGTTTTACCGGCGTCGATGTGAGCACTGATACCGATGTTACGGTAGCGTGCAATGGGTGTTGTACGAGCCATTTGATTCCTCTATTCCTAGGGCGTTCAAGTTCAGTTAACCCAAGCGGGCCGATTTGACGCGCCCGCTTGGTTAGCATGACTACAGCCGGGTGATTACCAGCGGTAGTGGGCGAACGCCTTGTTGGCTTCGGCCATACGGTGAACGTCTTCACGCTTCTTAACAGCAGAACCTTTGTTCTCTGCTGCGTCAGACAGCTCGTTCGCCAGGCGCAGAGCCATGGATTTATCACCGCGTTTACGTGCAGCATCAACGATCCAACGCATTGCCAGAGCATTACGACGAACCGGGCGGACTTCAACTGGTACCTGATAAGTAGAACCGCCAACGCGACGCGACTTAACTTCTACAGTCGGGCGAACGTTGTCGAGAGCGACTTCGAAAGCTTCCAGGTGATCTTTACCAGAACGCTGAGCCAGGGTCTCCAGCGCGGTATAGACGATTGCTTCTGCAGTAGATTTTTTACCGTCTACCATCAGGATATTTACAAATTTGGCCAGCAGCTCAGATCCGAACTTAGGATCTGGCAGGATTTTACGTTGGCCGATTACGCGACGACGTGGCATGGAAATACTCCGTTGTTAATTCAGGATTGTCCAAAACTCTACGAGTTTATTTTGACATTAAAGTTAAAACGTTTGGCCTTACTTAACGGAGAACCATTAAGCCTTTGGCTTCTTCACGCCGTACTTGGAACGAGCTTGCTTACGGTCTTTAACACCGGAGCAGTCAAGTGCACCACGGACGGTGTGGTAACGCACACCTGGCAAGTCTTTTACACGACCGCCACGGATCAGGATTACGGAGTGTTCCTGCAGGTTGTGGCCTTCGCCACCGATGTAGGAAGTCACTTCGAAACCGTTGGTCAAACGCACACGGCAAACTTTACGCAGTGCGGAGTTTGGTTTTTTCGGGGTAGTGGTGTATACGCGGGTGCATACGCCACGTTTCTGCGGGCAGGCTTCCAGCGCTGGAACGTTGCTTTTAGCAGCCTTCACAGAGCGTGGTTTGCGAACCAGCTGGTTAATTGTTGCCATTAAAAAAGCTCCTGGTTTTTGCTTCGTACTAGCTTCGTAAACATGTGATAAATCCCCTCGTATGCACTATTGGCAAAGTACGAGGACGCAGAATTTTAGGGCTGACCAGTATGGGTGTCAAGAAATATACAACATCACTCTCATTACCAGGCCATTTGGCTGCGGTGTTGTTCGGTTAATTCAACGAAGTGATTATAGCCGACGACAGTGATTTTGTGCGAAAAATGACCAACCAATCCCCGAGCTTCCAGGTCGTCCTGCAACGCATAAAGGGATATGGGGGCGGCGAGCAGCAATTCAAGATGGGCGCTGCCGGCAAGGCCTGCAAGCACGCCGTCCTGCAACAGCAGCAGCGCGTCGCCCTCCGCCGTCAGGCGCAGCAGCGCAGGTAAGTCACATTGGTTTGGCGAATGGCTCAGGGTATACAGCATCAGAGGATCCTAAAACGTCATCACGGCGTCGTAGCCGGCAAGCTCGCGGCGCAGTTCGTCCGGCGCCAGTACTTCCGCATCCAGCACCCAATCGTTCACCTGGCTCAATCCGCGTTCCTGCAGTGAAGCCTGGCACAGATAGCACCGCTCCACGTCATACAGCGGCAGCACGCCGAAGGTGGCAATGTAATTGCGCGCCAAAACCTTTTCCGGTTGCTGGCCCGGCAACAGCTGCAATACGCCATCGCCGACAAAAAACACCCCCACATCTTCACTGAGCGCCGACGTGGCGAGCAGCGCATCCAGCCCTTCCCTGCCGCTGGCGCCGCCGTGCGGCCCATGGGTGAAAACAAAAGCGACTCGTTTCATCCTATCCTCAGAACTGTACCAGACGGTCGCAACTTAGCGACGCTTCGGCCAGGGAACCCAGCCCGCTCAGGGTAAAACCGGGCTGCAGGTTGGCGCTTGCCAGCCCCTGCTGCGCCGCCTCCCGCTCGTCGGTGACGCCGCGGCGCAACGCGGCGGCCACGCAGACGTTGAGCGCCACGCCGTGTTGCTGAGCCAGCTGCGCCCAACCGCGCACCAGGTCGAACTCATCGCTGGCGGGCGCGGTCAGCTGGTTGGCGTTCAACACCCCTTCACGGTAGAAAAAGACGCTGGAAAGCCGGTGCCCTTTCGCCAGCAGGGCCAGCGCGAACTGATAGGCGCTGCTGGCCTGCTGCGTGCCGTAAGCCGGGCCGGTGACCAACAGACAATAATCGAGCATCAACGGTCGCTTCCCAACAGATCGTCGCTCTTGAACTGGCGGATGTACAAATACACGGTGTGTTTGGAGATATTCAGGCGATCCGCCACCTGATTGATCGCATCCTTGATGTCGAAGATGCCTTTCTCATAGAGGTTGAGCACTACCTGGCGGTTCTTGGCATTATTGGATACCGAGCGATCGGCATTCACCTCTTCGATGGTGAACTCCAGCGTCTGCGCCACCAGATCGTCGACTGAAGACGCGAAATTCACCGACGACGGCACGTCCTGCGTGGCCGGCGGCATAAAGGTCTGCATGATCTGCGAGAACGGCACATCGAGGTTCATGTTGATGCACAACAAACCGATTACCCGCTGTTCGCGATTGCGAATGGCGATGGTCACCGACTTCATCAGCACGCCGCTCTTGGCACGGGTGAAGTAGGCTTTCGACACGCTGCTGTCGTCGCCGGCCATGTCGTGCAGCATGCGCAGCGCCAGGTCGGTGATCGGCGAACCGATTTTACGCCCGGTATGTTCCCCGTTGGCGATGCGCACCGCTGAGCTGTTCAGATCTTCCAGCGCGTGCAATACGATCTCGCAGTGGCCGCCGATCAACATCGCCAGCCCATCGACCACCGCTTCATAGGATTTCAGGATTTCATGATCCGTTTGAGTAAACGGACGTTCATTCAGCAAATCAAGTTCGCTGGCTTCGCTGGATAAAAGCGAATTCGACATCGAAGATACCACCCTCATAGATCGCCTGTGCCAGGGGGCGCAGCTAAAACCGCTCGGACCGGATCGCTGCCGTCGTCGGCACGCCGCAGCGCGGCTGGCTGAGAGCAGCATAAACGGCACGATGACATCCGCGGGCGAGGCGGCCGGGAACAATTTTAGGTACACGCCCTAAGGGGCAGACGCATGACTGATAAGTCAGAATTATTAGTCTAGCAAAGCGGCCGGAGCAAAGTCCTTGCGTTTGCGCGTGGTATTGACGTTAAGCCCGATGCCCGGCAGGCGTCAAGCGTTCAATGGAGAGAGAGGCGGCGGCGGCCGAAATGAAAACCGCCGCGGAGGGCATCCGCGGCGGTGGCAAACAGAGCGACGAGATTATTTCGCTTTGGCGTCTGCTTTCGCGTCAGCCGGTTTTTCGGCTTTAGCGTCGGCTTTCGGCGCCGCTTTCACGTCCAGCAGCTCAACGTCGAACACCAGCGTGGAGTTAGCCGGGATGCCCGGAACGCCGGTTTTGCCGTAGGCCAATGCCGGCGGGATCACCAGCTTGATTTTGCCGCCTTTCTTGATGTGCTTCAGGCCTTCGGTCCAGCCAGGGATCACGCCGTCCAGACGGAACGACAGCGGCTCGCCGCGGGTGTAGGAGTTATCGAACTCGGTACCGTCGGTCAGGGTGCCCTTGTAGTTTACTACCACGGTGTCGCTGTCTTTCGGCGCTTCACCCGCGCCCGGTTTCTCTACCTGGTACAGCAGGCCGGATTCAGTTTTCTTCACGCCCTTTTCTTTAGCGAAGCTGTCGCGGTACTTGGCGCCTTTGGTTTCGTTGTCCTTGGCGTCCTGTTCCATCTTCGCCTGAGCGGAAGCCTTCACGCGCGCTTCGAAGCCCTGCAGGGTCTTCTCGATGTCGGCGTCATTCAGCTTGCTCTTGTTGGCGAACGCGTCCTGAACGCCGGCGATCAGCTGATCTTTGTCCAGCTTGATGCCCAGCTTCTCTTGCTCTTTCAGAGAGTTGTCCATGTAACGGCCGAGAGACGCACCCAGTGCGTAAGCGGCTTGCTCGTCGTCGTTTTTGAACTTGCCGGTGCTCGGTGCTGCCGCCGCGTCCGCTGGTTTAGCGGCTTCTGCCGGTTTGGCGGCATCGGCTGCCATGACCTGGGTCGCATTCAGAGCAAAAGCCATGGTGGTTGCCAGAAGCGTGACTTTAAACAAAGATTTCATCCATTTCTCCAGTGTCTGAAGCAATGCCCCAAACAATCATTAGGTAAGATAACCGGGCTACTATAGCTGCCTGAAACAAAACAAAACAGTCGCACAGGTAACCAATCGAGTCAAAGTGTGACTCCCGCTTTGCCAAGAAGTTTCCCCCTGCGTGCTACTCGCATGATAAATCAGATTTTTCTTGCAGAATATTCGGCGAGGTTAGCAAAAAACGGCGTATCGGGCGTGCAACTTTTCAGCACTTTACACTGCCGATCGCAACGTTGCGCGCCGCCTGGAGAAATAGCGCGAGCAAACCCGGCGTCAGCTGTTACCATAGCGCCGAATCAGGATTTTATCGCGTCAGAGGTAGCCTCATGCACAACGCCGACATTCAACGCCTGCTACAACGGCTTGAAGAACTGGAGAGCCGTCAGGCCTTCCAAGAGCTCACCATCGAAGAGCTCAACCAGACCGTCATCCAGCATCAAATGGAAATGCTGAAGATGCGCGAACACCTGCGCATGTTGACCGACAAGCTGCGCTCGACCCAAACCTCAATGATCGCCTCGCAATCGGAAGAAACCCCTCCGCCGCACTATTGAGGGCCCGCTGTACGGTTATTTCAGGCGTGCCAGCCCTTCGACGGCACGCTCGAGATACCGGCGCGGGCACCCCAGGTTGATGCGGATAAAACCGCTCCCCTGCGGGCCGAAACCGCTACCCATCGACGGCGCCAGCTTCGCCACCGCCACCAGCGCCTGCTGTAAGTCAGCATCGTTCAAACCCAGTGCACGGCAATCCAGCCAGGCGAGATAGGTCCCTTCAGCCTGGGTCATCGAGCACCAGGGCGCGGCGGCCGCCAGCGCCCGCTCAAACCAACGCCGATTCTCCGCCAGGTAGCCGAGCAGCTCATCAAGCCAGGCAGCGCCCCGTTGATAGGCCGCGGTCGCCGCCGTCATCGACAGCGCGTTGAATACATCCAGCCCGTGGGCGTTCAGCCGATCGACAAACCCCTGCCGCAGCCGGGCGTTGGGGATCAGGAAATTCGAAATGCGCAGCGAGGAAAGGCCGAAGGTTTTGCTGGCGGACGTCGCCGCAATCGCTCGCTCGCGATATTTCTCGTCCAGGTGCAACACCGACGTAAACGTCTCGCCGGGCAGCAGCAGATCGGCCCAAATTTCATCGGAGATCACCGTGACGTCGTGGGCATGGCAAAGCGCCATGAGCCGCTCCAGTTCATCGCGGCGCCAGCAACGGCCTGTCGGATTGTGCGGATTGCACAGCAACAACAGCGGCGGTTTACGCTGCGCCAGACAGGCAGCCAGCTGGTCGAAATCGATCCGATATCCCTGCGGAGTTTCCAACAGAGGATTCTCAAGCACCTCTCGGCCGTTCATGGTGACTATCTTGGCGAACGAGCCATAATAGGGCCCCTGCACCACCACGCCGTCCCCCGGCTTGCTGAGCAGTTGGATCAGCATCGCCAATCCGGGCACCACCCCTTCAATCGACGTAAACCACTCGCGCCGCAGCGGCAAGTCGTGCCGCTTGGCGAACCAGTCGATCGCCGCCTGATAGTAGGCGTCGTCGCGTTCGCTGTAGCCAAAGACGCCGTGCTCCACCCGCTGATGCAGCGCCTGTTGCACCTCTGGCGGACATGGAAAATCGAAATCGGACACCCACATCGGCAACAGTTCGCTGCCATCCAGTTGCAGATAGCGGTCGATGAAGTCCCACTTCACGGAGCTGGTGTTGTGGCGATCGATGATGGCGTTGAAATGACTCGTCATGTCAGGCTTCCTTACGCTGCAAGTCGTTCTGAGGTTGAAGTTTGGCGATACCGAAGCCGGTGAACCCATAAATCAGGGCGAACACCACCGCGGCATAACATTGGATCGCCCACGGCAGCAGATCGAGCGTGCTGACTCCCAGCGTGGTCGCCATGTAAATACCGGCGGCCGTCCACGGGATCAGCGGCTCGATAACGGTGCCCGCATCTTCGACGGTGCGCGACAGGTTTTTGTTGTCCAGCCCCATGCGTCGATAGGCGCCTTTGAACAGCTCCGCCGGGATCAGCAGCGCCAGCTTGCCGTCACTGGTCGCGCCGGTCACCAGGATGGTGGTGGCAACGGTAGCGGCGATCAGTTGACCGGTGGTGTGCACCACTTTCAGCAGCCGGCTGATGATCACCGTCAGCGCGCCGGTCAGCGTCAAGGCGCCGGCGAAGGAAAAGGCGCAGAACACCAGCAGGATCGTACTCATCATCGAGAACATGCCGCCGCGGTTCAGCAGGCGCGGCACATCGGCGACAATCCCTTCGACGTTATGGCCCTGGCTGGCGAACATCGACAGATTGAAACCGTCCATCAACGCATTCAGCCCCTGTTGCAGGCTAAAACCCTGCAGCGCGACGCCGATGGCGATCGCCAGCGCGCAGGCGGCCAGCATGACGGGGATCACCGGCCGTTTGGTCACCGCGCCCCACAGCACCAGCACCGGCGGCAGGATCAACAGCAGATTGAAATGGTACAACCCCTCAAGCGCGCTGACGATTTCGGTCACTTTTTCCGGCGTTGCCACGCTGCCCACCGCGCCGGTGTGGCCGGCGATCAGGTACACCACGGCGGCCAGGATGAAGCTCGGCAGCGTCGTGTACATCAGATGCTGGATATGGCTGTAGAGATCGGTATCCGCGACGATAGCCGCGAAGTTCGTCGAATCGGACAACGGCGAAATTTTGTCGCCGAAGTAGGCGCCGGACACCACTGCCCCGGCCGCGGCGGCCAGCGGCACGTCCAGACCGGCGGCCACGCCCATCAGCGCCACGCCCACGGTGCCGGCCGCCCCCCACGAGGTGCCGGTGCACACCGAGATCACGCTGGTGATGAAGAACGCGGCGATCAGAATGTATTGCGGGCTAATCAGCTTCAGCCCCCAATACACCATGTAAGGGATTGTGCCGCTGATCATCCAGGTGCCGATCAGGCCGCCCACGCAGATCAGGATCATGATCACCGGCATCGCCTTAGCCAGCTTGGCCACGATGGCCTCGATGATGTCATCCCAGCGGTAGCCTTGCCACCAGGCCAACGCGGCAGCGATGGCGGCGGAAACCAGCAACAGCGGTTCAATGCGCAGGCCAAACTGGCCATAGCCGATGATGAGCAGCAACAGCATGGCCACAATCGGCAGCGTCGCCAGCCCAAGGTTGAGCGTTTTCTTATTATCCATATACGGCTCCTGTTGAAGAGGGGGTACTGCAACAGCGTAATGGCTTCGGTAATCGGAGGATGTGAGCGCAGGCCACTGGCCATGTAATCGGTTTCATGAGATGGCGTTATGTGAACCGCCTCTCATTCGCCGCGCTTGCTTTGCTCAGGCCTCTCACCATCGGCGACGGAGTCCCGCAGGATAAGTTCAGCCGAAAAGCGGTTGTTCTGCGGCGCGACGTCGCTGCCGCTGTGGATTTGTAGCGCCAGACGCGCGGCACGTCGGGCCATTTTCTCTATGGGGTAATGCACGGTGGTCAACGCGGGGTGGAGGTATTTCGCCAGGGCAATGTCGTCAAAACCGACGATCGACAGCGCTTCAGGCAACGGAACTTGCCGTTGGTGGCAGGTGCGCATCATGCCGGCGGCCATCACGTCGTTGAACGTCACTGCGGCGGTGAAGCGTTGGTCGCTGGCCAGCACGCGCTCGGCCGCCAGTTCGCCCCCTCTTTCATTAAAGGGCACGCTGATGATCCAGCTGCCGGGCACCTCAATGCCGCCGGCGGCCATGGCCTGGCGGTAACCCGCTAACCGCTGCGCGCGGTCGTCGATCGGCAGATCCGTCGTCACGCAGGCGATTCTCCGATGCCCCTGACGAATGAGCAGCTTGGTCGCCGCCTGCGCCGCCTTGGCATTGTCGAGCCAAATACAACGATTGGCGATGGCCGGCAGGTAGCGATTGATCAGCACCAGCGCGGGCGTGTGGGCGGCGTAGCGCAGCAGCTCCTCTTCTCCCATGCGCGTGACGTGCGCCACAATGGCTTCGCATCCCTGATTGATGAGAAAGTCGAGGCCGCTTTTTTCCAGTTCGGCCTGATGCCCGCCGCTGCACAACATCAAACGCACGCCGGCCTGCCGCGTGATGTCTTCCACGCCCCGCGCCAGGCGTGAGAAAAACGGATCGTCGAGGTTGCCGGTCAGCAACCCCAGCATATTGCCGCTTCTTTTCGCCAGCGCCAGCGCGGCGGCGTTGCGGTGGTAGTTAAACTCGCGCATCGCTTTCTCGACGCGTTCGCGGGTCACCGGTTCAACGTAGGCGGTATTATTGATCACCCGGCTGACGGTGGCCGTGGAAACGCCGGCGCGGCGCGCAACGTCTTTCATGGTGGCCATGGCATGTCCTGTTGTGCCGTTCGGCGCCTGGTGCGCCGCGCATAAAAAAGGGCAGCCAATGGCCGCCCTCTTGTCTCGGGATTGCGTTCTGCTTAGTGGCAGCCGCAACCGCCGTTACCGCAACCGCCTTTACCGTGGTCGTGACCATGGTCGTGATCGTGGCTGTGGCCATGACCGCCGCAGCAGCCTTCACCGTGCTCGTGGTGATGGTCGTGCTCGCCGTGTACGTGACCGTGCGCCAGCTCTTCTGCGGTCGCTTCGCGGATCGCGACAACTTCCACGTTGAAGTTCAGGTTTTGGCCGGCCAGCATGTGGTTGCCGTCAACCACCACGTGGTCACCGTCAACTTCGGTGATTTCAACCGGTACCGGGCCCTGATCGGTGTCAGCCAGGAAACGCATGCCGACCTGCAGTTCGTCAACGCCCATGAAGACGTCTTTCGGTACGCGCTGCACCAGGTTTTCGTCGTAGTTGCCGTACGCGTCGTTCGCGCCGACGTGAACGTCAAAACGATCGCCAACGTCGTGGCCTTCGAGCGCTTTTTCCAGACCTGCGATCAGAGAACCATGCCCGTGCAGATAGTCCAGCGGTGCGCTCACCGGAGACTCATCAACCAAAACACCGTCTTCTGTACGTACTTGGTAAGCCAGGCTGACCACCAAGTCTTTTGCTACTTTCATGATATCTCCTACCGTTGGCTACTAGGACGCGCACCGTTATCGGGATGCGCGCCTTTTCCGGACAGATTGTAACGGAAATCTGCCTCGCTGTACCCTCCGGGATAAAAAAACGCTACTTCGGCTGGAAAATGCCGATCACCTGCTCTTGCGGGCGAACGTGTTTTTCCACCTGTTGTTCGGTCTGGCGCTGATGGTGGCCGCACTTGACGCACTCCACCACTTCCACCTGATCCTCCCGCCATACCGCCAACGTATCCATAGCGCTACAGCTCGGGCACACCGCCCCGGCGATAAATCTCTTACGTGTTGCAGACATCGTTATGCTCCCGCTTATTCGTATTCGTCCCAGCCGTCGAACTGGCGACTTTCTTTTTGCATTTCGCGATGGAACAGCTCTTCCAGCTCGCGCCGCGCCTCTTTCACGCGGGAAATTTGCGCCACGTCGCCCTGATGCGGCGGCATCAGTTCACGCAGCATGCGCATATCCAAGCGGCGGAAATGCTGCTGGGCGCGGAAGGCCTGATGCGGGTGCATGCCCAACTCCATCAACGCCTTGCGCCCCAGTTCCAGCGCGCTGGAGAAGGTTTCGCGGCTGAACTGTTTCACGCCCGCCTGCAGCAGCTCATGCGCCTCCACGCGGCCGCGTGCCCGCGCCAGAATGCTCAGATTCGGGAAGTGCTGTTGGCACAACCGCACGATCTCCATGGTGTCTTCCGGCTCATTGCAGGTGATCACGATCGACTTGGCCTTTTCGGCGCCCGCCGCGCGCAACAGCTCCAGCTCGGTGGCGTCGCCGTAATAAACCTGATATCCGTAACGCCGCAGCACCCCGACGGCGCTGACATCGCGTTCCAGTACGGTAATGCGCATTTTGTTGGCCATCAACAGGCGGCCGATCACCTGGCCGAAACGCCCGAAGCCAACGATGATCACCTGCGGATCGTCGTCCTCTACGTACGGCGTCTCCTCGTCTTCGCCTTTGGCGTTGTAGCGGCGCGCCAAAATGCGGTCGATGGCCTGCATGAGTAGCGGCGTGGTCATCATCGACAGCGTCACCACCACCAGCAGCAAAGAGAGTTGATCCGGCTGCAGCACCTTTTGCGCGCCCGCCGCAGAAAACAGCACGAAGGCAAACTCACCGCCCTGGCTGAGCACGCCGGCAAACTGCAGGCGCACCGAACTACGCAGGCCGAACAGCCGCGACACCCCGTAGAGCACGCCGGATTTCACCGCCACCAGCGCCAGTACGCCGATCAACACCTCGGCCAGATGGGTGTAGAGCACGCCGATATTCAACACCATGCCCACCGAGATAAAGAACAGCCCCAGCAGCAGCCCTTTAAACGGCTCGATGGAGATCTCCAGTTCGTGGCGGTATTCGCTCTCCGCCAGCAGCACGCCGGCAATGAAGGTGCCGAGCGCCATCGACAGGCCAAGCGTCTCCATAAACAGCGCCGAGCCGAGCACCAGCAACAGCGCCGCGGCAGTGAAGATCTCGCGCACGCCGGAAGCGGCGATATAGCGGAACAGCGGCCGCAGCAGGAAGCGGCCGCCGATCAGCATGCCGCCGAACGCCGCCACCTTGAGCGCGATCTTCGCCCAGTCGTCGCTGGTGCCGCCAGCGCCGGCCAGAATGGGGATCAACGCCAGCGCCGGGATCACCGCCATATCCTGGAACAGCAGCACCGAGAAACCCAGCTGTCCGCCTTCGTTGCGGTTCATGCCCTTTTCGCGCATCAGCTGCAGCGCCATGGCGGTGGAAGACATCGCCAGGCCGATACCGCCGATCACCGCCGCCTGCCAGGCGAAGTGCGTCAGGTACAGCAGCGCGCCCAGCACCGCCGCGGTGATCAACACCTGGCCGGCGCCGGCGCCGAAAATCGAGCGCCGCAGCTCCCACAGCTTGCTGGGATTCAGCTCCAGGCCGATGATGAACATCAGGAACACCACGCCCAACTCGGAGAAGTGCAGGATCTCGTCGACGTCGCGAATGAAGCCCAACCCCCACGGGCCGATGGCGATGCCGGCGATCAGATAGCCCAGCACCGCGCCAATCCCCAGACGACGAGCGATCGGCACCGTCATCACCGCGGCGAACAGGAACAGCAAAATGGCGGTCAGTAAGGTCGATCCTTCCATGATCACCGCCCTCCATGCGGCAGCGGGTGGCTCAGCCACTCCCCGTAGGCGTCTGCGTGGCTGCGCAGCACCTCCGGCTTTTGCCGCCGCGCCCAATAGACCACGAACGGCGTCAACCAGTGCATATGGCACATCCCGGCGGTCAGCTCGAACGGCCGCAGGATATCTTCCATCGGATAGTGGTTATAACCGCCGGTGCGGTAGGCGCCTTCCGGCTCGCCGGTGGTGATCACCGAGCGCCAGTATTTGCCCGCCAGCGCATTGCCGCCCACGCCGCTGGCGAAGCCGCGCGCCAGCACGCGATCCAGCCACTCCTTCAGCAGCGCCGGGCAGCTGTAGGTGTACAGAGGGTGCTGAAACACGATGACCTGATGCTCACGCAGCAGCTGTTGTTCGTGATGAATATCGATAAAAAAATCAGGATAGTGCGCGTAGAGATCGTGCACGGTGACATGTTCCAACTGCTGCGCCGGTCGAAGCAAAACCCGGTTCGCCACCGAGTCATGAGATTCCGGATGGGCATACAGCAGCAAGACCTTGGGCGGCTGCGACATCATTCCCCTCCAAAGCGTCGTCAGGGTAGCGGTTTTCCGTTACCATGCATCGCAAAGACAAAAACAGCGCGCGGTGCGCGTTCTGTTACCTTAATGATAATTTAACATACTCTGAACATACGGCGCTTTATGATTGTATTCTCCTCGCTACAAATCCGACGCGGCATCCGCGTCCTGCTGGACAACGCCACGGCGACGGTTAATCCAGGTCAGAAGGTCGGCCTGGTGGGCAAAAACGGCTGTGGCAAATCCACGCTGTTGTCACTGCTGAAGGGCGAGATCGCGGCGGACGGCGGCAGCTTCACCTTCCCCGGCAACTGGGCGCTGGCCTGGGTCAACCAGGAGACGCCGGCGCTGGACGTGCCGGCGATCGAGTATGTTATCGACGGCGACCGCGAGTTTCGCCAGCTTGAAGCCGAGTTGCAGGCGGCCAACGATCGCAACGACGGCCACGCCATCGCCACCCTGCACGGCAAGCTGGACGCCATCGACGCCTGGACCATCCGCTCCCGCGCCGCCAGCCTGCTGCACGGTCTCGGCTTCTCCAACGAACAGCTGCAAAGCCCGGTGCGCGACTTTTCCGGCGGCTGGCGCATGCGTCTTAACCTGGCGCAGGCGCTGGTGTGCCGTTCCGACCTCCTGCTGCTCGACGAACCAACCAACCACCTGGATCTCGATGCGGTGATCTGGCTGGAGCGCTGGCTGAAAAACTATCCCGGCACGCTGGTGCTGATCTCGCACGATCGCGACTTCCTCGATCCGATTGTCGACAAAATCCTGCATATCGAACAGCAGACCCTGAACGAATACACCGGCAACTACTCGTCGTTCGAACGCCAGCGCGCCACCAAATTGGCGCAGCAACAGTCGCTTTATCAGCATCAGCAAGAAAAAGTGGCGCACCTGCAAAGCTATATCGACCGTTTCCGCGCGCAGGCCACCAAGGCCAAGCAGGCGCAGAGCCGCATCAAGATGCTGGAGCGCATGGAGCTGATCGCCCCGGCGCACGTCGACAACCCGTTCACCTTCAGCTTCCGTCCGCCGGAAAGCCTGCCGAACCCGCTGCTGCGCATGGAAAAAGTCAGCGCCGGATATGGCGATAAAGTGATCCTGAAATCAATCAAGCTGAACCTGGTGCCCGGCTCGCGCATTGGCCTGCTCGGCCGCAACGGCGCCGGGAAATCGACGCTGATCAAACTGCTGGCCGGCACCCTTGAGCCGCTGAGCGGCGAGATAGGTCTGGCGAAAGGCATCAAGCTGGGTTACTTCGCCCAGCACCAGCTGGAATTCCTGCGCGCCGACGAATCGCCGTTGCAGCACCTAAGCCGCATCGCCCCACGGGTGCTTGAGCAGCAGCTGCGGGATTACCTGGGCGGTTTCGGCTTCCAGGGCGACAAGGTCAGCGAAGTGACCGAACGTTTCTCCGGCGGCGAGAAGGCGCGGCTGGTGCTGGCGCTGATCGTCTGGCAGCGCCCTAACCTGCTGCTGCTCGATGAACCGACCAACCACCTGGATCTCGACATGCGTCAGGCGCTGACCGAGGCGCTGATCGATTTCGAAGGCGCGTTGGTGGTGGTATCGCACGACCGTCACCTGCTGCGTTCCACTACCGACGATCTGTACCTGGTACACGACGGTCAGGTCGAGCCTTTCGAGGGCGATCTCGACGACTACCAGCAGTGGCTTGTCGACCTGCAGCGCCAGGAAAGCCAGCAGGACGCACCGGAAAAAGAGAGCGGCGGCAACAGCGCGCAGGCGCGCAAGGATCAAAAACGCCGCGAGGCGGAGTTCCGTACGCAAACCCAACCGCTGCGCAAGCAGATCGCCAAGCTGGAACAGCAGATGGAAAAACTGGGCGCCGAGCTGGCGGCGGTGGAAGAGCAGTTGGCGGATCCCGCGCTGTACGACATCAGCCGCAAGGCCGAACTGACCGACTGCCTGCAAAAGCAAAGCCAGGCCAAATCCGCGCTGGAAGAGACGGAAATGACCTGGCTGGATGCGCAGGAACAGCTGGAGCAGTTAACGCAGGCGTTCGACGCCTAAGCCTCAGGCTTTGTAAAAAGGCCTATCCCCCAGAATGGTCGCGCGGTGCATGATGCGCCGCTGCGGCAGATAATCCGCGTTGGCGTAGTGCTGCGTCACGCGGTTATCCCAGATCGCCACGTCATTTTCCTGCCATCGCCAGCGCACCTGAAACTCCGGTTTGGTGATGTGAGCAAACAGGAAGTTCAGCAAAGCGTCGCTCTCCTTCGGCGCCAGATCGACGATCCGCGTGGTGAACCCTTCATTGACGAACAGCGCCTGCCGGCCGCTGACCGGATGGGTACGCACCACCGGATGCAGCAGCGGCGGGTTTTTCTGCACCGCCAGTTGCCAGCGCTGATGCTCCTCTTCACTGCCGCGATGCTTGTGCTCCGGGAACGACTTGGTGAAGTCATGCTCCGCGCGCAGCCCCGCGAGCAGCGTTCTGAACGGCGCCGACAGCGCCTCATAGGCGGCGATGCCGCTGGCCCACAGCGTATCGCCGCCGGTGGCAGGCAGCGTCTTGGCCGCCAGGATCGCTCCCAGCGGCGGGTTCTCGATAAAGGTCACGTCGGTGTGCCAGTTGTCGTTGTCCGGCGGGTTGTCGTCGTGGGTATCGAGCACGATGATCTCTTCCACGTCGGTGGCGTGCGGATAGACCGGATGGATGTGCAGATCGCCGAAGCGGCCGGCCAGATCGCGCTGCTGCAGCGGCGTGATCGGCTGGTTGCGGAAGAACAGCACCTGATGCTTGAGCAGCGCATGATAAAGCTGTTCAAACTGGCCGTCGCCCAGCGGCCGGGCCAACTCGACGTTTTCCACCAGCGCCCCGATGTAAGGCCCCAGCGGGGTGATATTCAGACGTTCGTTCATTGCTGTACTCCATGCCACGGGGTCAGTCGGCGCTGCAGGGCGCGCAGCCCCAGCTCCAACCCAAATGCAATCACCGCAATCACGCCGATGCCGGCCAACACTACGTCGGTCGCCAAAAACTCACCGGCGGATTGCACCATAAATCCCAGGCCGCGCGTGGCGGCGATCAGTTCAGCGGCCACCAGCGTCGACCAGCCGACGCCCAGCCCGATGCGGATGCCGGTCAGGATCTCCGGCAGCGCGCTCGGCAGCACCACGAAGCGCAGCACCTGCCAGCGCGTGGCGCCCAACGCGCGGGCGGCGCGCACCCGCACCTGCGCCACGCTGCGCACGCCGGCCACGGCGGACAGCGTCACCGGCGCGAAGATCGCCAGATAAATCAGCAAGATTTTCGAGGTCTCGCCGATGCCGAACCAAATCACCATCAGCGGCAAATAGGCCAGCGGCGGCACCGGGCGATAGATCTCAATCAGCGGATCGAGGATGCCGCGCACCGTGTCGTTCAGTCCCATGGCGATGCCCACCGGAATGCCGACAATCACCGCCGCCAGCAGCGCCACCAAAATGCGCCCCAGGCTGGCCGCCAGATGCTGCCATAGCGTGGCATCCATAAAGCCTTGCGGGCTGGCAATGGTGATCAGTTGGTGCAGCACCTGCTGCGGCGCCGGCAAAAATAGCGGGCTGATCAGCTGCAGCGCCGTCACGCCCCACCACACCGCCAGCACCGTCAACAGCGTGGCGCCGCTCAACCAAACGTTGCGCGGCACGCTGAAACGGCGCGCCGCTTTGCCCTGCGGCTGAGCCGCGGCCTTCATAGTGGAATGCAGGCTCATAGCAAGGCCTCGCGCTGTTGGAAAACTTTGCCCAGCACGTATTCGCGCTGCGCGATAAATTCAGGATCGGACTTGATGGCGCGGCAGGCTTCGCCGTCGGCATAGCGCTGGCCGAAGTTCAGCGACAGCCGCTCCACCACCTGCCCCGGCCCCGGCGACAGCAGCAACAGCTCGCTGGCGAGGAACACCGCCTCTTCGATATCGTGGGTGATCAGCAGTACCTGCTTGCCGGTATCACGCCAGATGGTCAGCAGCAGCTCCTGCATTTGCTCGCGCGTGAACGCGTCCAGCGCGCCGAATGGCTCATCCAGCAACAGCAGACGCGGATCGGCGGCCAGGGCGCGGGCAATGCCGACGCGTTGGCGCATGCCGCCGGAAAGCTGCCAGATGAAGTGCTGTTCATAGCCCGCCAGCCCCACGCGCTGCAGCATCTGCTCCGCCACCTGGCGGCGCTGCGCCTTGCCGATGCCGGCCAGTTGCAGGCCGAACTCGACGTTGTCCACCACGTTGCGCCACGGCAGTAAGCCCTCATGCTGGAACACCACGCCCCGTTCGGCCCCCGGGCCGTGAACGGGCGTTCCATCCAGCGTGATGCTGCCAGCTGAAGGCTCGATAAACCCGGCGATCAAATTCAGCAGCGTGGTCTTGCCGCAGCCCGATGGGCCGAGCACCACCACCAGTTGCCCGGCGGCGATCTGGAACGACACGTCACGCAGCGCGGGCCGCCCCTGATACTCTGCTGAAAGATGATTGACGTTTAGCATCCTGCTTCCTTACGACTGCGGCGCAGCCTGCACCTGTTTCACAAAACGGTCGGTGACGTAAGCGCTGTAGTCGCTGTCGACCTGCGGGATCTTGCCCTGCTGCTTGAGGAATTCGGCGGTATCGCGGATTGCCTTGTCCACCGGCTGGCCGAGTTGGGCAACCTGATCGGCCACCGGCAGATAACGGTTCCCCTTAACCAGTTCCGGCACCTGCGCTTCCGGTACGCCGCTCAGGCGCGCCAGCGTGCTGAGATGGCTCGGATCTTTCAGCCACTGTTCCGGCGCCGCCAGGTAGGCCTTTTGCGCCTGCAGGGCGCTGGCGGCAAAGGCGGTCACTACGTCGGGATGTTTCTCGGCGAAGTCTTTGCGCACCACCCACACGTCCAGCGTCGGTGAACCCCATTCGCCCACCTGCGCGGAGTCGGTCAGCACCTTGCCCTGTTTGGCCAGTTCGTTGACCACCGGCGCCCAGACATAAGCGCCGTCGATGTCGCCGCGCTGCCAGGCGGCGGCGATGGCCGGCGGCTGCAGATTGAGGATCTTCACCTGTTCAGGCTTGATGCCCCAATGTTTGAGCGAGGCCAGCAGGCTGTAATGGGTGGTGGAAATAAACGGCACCGCAATGCGCTTGCCGATCAGATCCTGCGGGCTTTTGATGTCATTTTTTACCACCAGCGCTTCGGAGCTGCCGAGCTGCGAGGCGATGAGGAACACTTCGATGGGGAGTTTTTGGCTGGCGGCCACCGCCAGCGGGCTGGAGCCGATATTGCCGATCTGCACGTCGCCGGAGGCCAGCGCGCGCAGCACGCTGGAACCGCTGTCGAACTTACGCCAGTCGACGGTCGCGCCGGACTGTTTGGCGAAGCTGTTTTCCGCCTGCGCCACCTTGGCCGGCTCCGCCGACGTCTGGTACGCCACGGTCACGTCCACCGCATAGGCGCTGGCCGCGCTGAGCGACAACGCCAGCAGCGCCGCGTTACGTAAAGAAAAGAGTTTGCCCGCCATGTTGCGCTCCGTTGATAAAAATCTGTTCAGTTGCTGACAGTTTTATCTGAGCGATGACGGGCGATAAAAGAATAAAAAAGTCTTCTTTATTACCTTAGGTAATATTAAAGCGGATCACAGCGCGATCGACCCGCGCAAGAACACGTGAGCGTAGCCGCCCAGCAGCGTGCGGTCCCCTTGCAGTTCGCAGAACAGCTCGCCGCCGCGCGCCGAAATCTGCCGGGCGTGCAGCCGATGGCGGCCGAGACGCGCCGTCCAGTAAGGCATCAACGTGCAGTGCGCGGAGCCGGTGACCGGATCCTCACCGCCGTCGAGCGTGAAATAGCGCGAAACGAAGTCCACGGTGTCACCGGGCGCGGTGACGATGACCGCACGCCCGGCCAGCGCGATCAACGCGGGAATGTCCGGCCGCAGCGCGCGCACCTGTGCCTCGTTTTCAAGCACCACCAGCAGCGCTTTCGCCTGCCACACTTCCTGCGGCTGCACGCCCAACAGCGCCGCGAGGCCTGCCGGTTCGGCGACTTTCTGCGGCGGCCGGGCGGGGAAATCAAGTATCAGCCGCTCCCCGTCCTGCGCATCGCGCTTGACGAGCAGCTCGCCGCCGGCCGAACGGAAGCGAATATCCTTCAGCGCCGGGTTAACCGCGCTGAACATCACATGCGCCGCCAGGGTGCCGTGGCCGCAAAGGTCGACCTCGCGTTCCGGAGTAAACCAGCGGATGGCGGTCATGTCGCCGTCATCCCAGACAAAGCTGGTTTCCGGCAGGCCGATCTCGTTGGCGATCGCCTGCAGCCGCTCCGCCGGCAGCGGCTGCGTCAGCAGGCAAACCCCGGCCGGGTTGCCGCGCAACCCTTCGCCGGTAAAGGCAACCACGTGATAATAGTTTTCCGCCATCATTCACTCCTTAATGCCAGATCAGTAACACACAGGCTGCGGTCAACAACCCCATGGAAACGTTGAAGATAACCCAGGCCTTTTTGCTGCGCAGCAGGCGGCCGATCAGGGTACCGAACGCCAGCCAGATAACGCCGGCGACGATGTTGACCGCCAAAATGCCCAGCGCGATCGCCGCGATGGAACCGTTGTACTTATCGCCCGCCAGGCTGAAGCTCGCCACCGCGCCCAGCGCCATCAGCCAGGCTTTCGGGTTGAGGAACTGCAGCAGCCAGCCCTGATACAGCCGCACCGGCTGCGGCGGCGCCACGTCGGTTTCCAGTTTTTCATAGGCGGCGGTGGCCACTTTCCACGCCAGCCACAGCA
Source organism: Serratia sp. JKS296 (assembly GCF_900215445.1). Classification (NCBI taxonomy): domain Bacteria; kingdom Pseudomonadati; phylum Pseudomonadota; class Gammaproteobacteria; order Enterobacterales; family Yersiniaceae; genus Serratia; species Serratia sp. JKS296. Next base: position 335,366 of record NZ_OCMX01000001.1, on the reverse strand, counting down.
GGTACAAACTGCCGAGGATTTTCAGGATCAGGTGCAGCGACGGGTAAACCAAGATCAGGCTGCCGACGCCAAACGCCACCAGCAGCAAAATGCTTTGCATGCCGAGCATGATGCCGACCATCAGCCACAGCGATCGCATAAAGCCAAAGTTAGCGCCGGAAGTGGTCAGCAGCAGATTATTGGGGCCAGGCGTGATGGCCGCGACCCACAGGAAGCCCAGCATCGAAAGGAATAAACTCGGTTCCATGGCACGGGTGCTCCTCACCCAAGGCGCTTTTTTGCAGTATCATTGTTAATTCTTGGTATTGAAGCTAACAGTGCGCTAGGGATCTCACAATAGCCGCCCACAACATTTTACTCAGCCTATGCCTAACACCTTTCGCCCTCTGACCGGGGCCAGTAACCCGCACCTGCAAACGCTGTTGCCGCGGCTGGTGCGCCGCCGCGTGTTATTGAAACCGCATTGGCAACGGCTGGAATTGCCCGACGGCGACTTCGTCGATCTCGCCTGGAGCGAGGATCCGGCGCAGGCGCGCGACAAACCGCGCGCGGTGCTGTTCCACGGTCTGGAGGGCAGCTTCTACAGCCCCTACGCGCATGGCCTGCTCAACGCCTGGCGCGATCGCGGCTGGCTGGGCGTGGTGATGCACTTTCGCGGCTGCAGCGGCGTGCCCAACCGCAAACAGCGCATCTATCACTCCGGCGAAACCGAAGACGCGCGCTTCTTTCTGCGCTGGCTGCGCGACCGCTACGGCGAAGTGCCAACCGCGGCGGTAGGCGTTTCGCTCGGCGGCAACATGCTGGCCTGCTATCTGGCGCAGCAAGGCGCCGACAGCCTGCTGCAGGCGGCGGTGGTGGTCTCGGCGCCGCTGATGCTGGAACCCTGCGCCTACCGCATGGAGCAAGGCTTCTCCCGCGTTTATCAGCGCTACCTGCTGGGGCAGCTGAAACAAAACGCCACCCGCAAGCTGTTGCACTATCCGGACACCCTGCCGCTCAAGCTGTCACAGCTGAACGGTTTGCGGCGCATCCGCGAGTTCGACGATGCCATCACTTCGCGCATTCACGGCTTCAGCGACGCCACCGACTATTATCGCCGCTGCAGCGCCCTGCCGCTGTTGCCGTCCATCCAGACGCCGCTGCTGATCATCCATGCGAAGGACGACCCTTTCATGACCCCTGAGGTGATCCCCGACGTCGCCGGCCTGCCGCGCAATATCGAATATCAGCTGACTGAGTTCGGCGGCCACGTCGGCTTCGTCGGCGGCACGCTGAAAAAACCGCACATGTGGCTGGAGCATCGCATTCCGGCCTGGCTTTCCCCTTATCTGGACATTCCGACGTGATTATTCCCTGGCAAGAACTGGCAACCGACACCCTGAACAGCCTGATCGAATCCTTTGTGCTGCGCGAAGGCACCGATTACGGCGAGCACGAACGATCGCTGGAGCAGAAGGTGGAGGACGTGCGCCGCCAGCTGAAAAACGGCGAAGTGGTGCTGGTGTGGTCGGAACTGCACGAGAGCGTCAACATCATGCCGCGCGGCCAGTTCCGCGCCGGGCAGGAAGAAATTTAGTGGCGCCCGGTTCTATGACTGACGGAAAAAATCAGGTAACAATGGGACATTGCAAACCAGCGCGCACCATTTTTTCCTGACATAGAGAGCGTCAACAAGAGCCACAATAATCCCCTGACGCCGGCGCATTCAACACGGAGTGACAACCACCATGTCTGCCAAACATCCCGTTATCGCGGTGACCGGTTCCAGCGGCGCCGGCACCACCACCACCAGCGTGGCGTTCCGCAAAATCTTCCAGCAGCTCAACATTCGCGCCGCCGAGCTGGAGGGCGACAGCTTCCACCGCTATACCCGGCCGGAAATGGACGCGGCGATCCGCAAGGCGCGCGATCTGGGCAGACACATCAGCTATTTCGGCCCCGAGGCCAACGACTTCGGCCTGCTGCAACAGAGCTTTATCGAGTACGGCAAAAACGGCACCGGCCGTTCGCGCAAGTACCTGCACACCTACGACGAAGCGGTGCCCTACAATCAGGTGCCGGGCACCTTCACCCCGTGGGAGCCGCTGCCGGCGCCGACCGACGTGCTGTTCTACGAGGGTCTGCACGGCGGCGTGGTCACCGAGCACCATGACGTGGCCAAACACGTCGATCTGCTGGTCGGCGTGGTGCCGATCGTCAACCTGGAGTGGATCCAGAAGCTGATCCGCGATACCGGCGAACGCGGCCACTCCCGCGAAGCGGTGATGGATTCGGTGGTGCGCTCGATGGAAGACTACATCAACTACATTACGCCGCAATTCTCGCGCACCCACATCAACTTCCAGCGCGTGCCGACGGTGGACACCTCCAACCCGTTCGCCGCCAAGGCCATTCCCTCACTGGATGAAAGCTTCGTGGTGATCCACTTCCGCGGCCTGGACCAGATCGACTTCCCCTACTTGCTGGCGATGCTGCAGGGCTCGTTTATCTCGCACATCAATACGTTAGTGGTGCCGGGCGGCAAAATGGGGCTGGCGATGGAGCTGATCATGGCGCCGCTGGTGCAGCGGCTGCTGGAAGGCAAGAAGATCGAATAAGCGCGTTGAGCGCGGCGCCGAGCCGCGCTCCGTCTCGATTACGCCGGCTGGCGGATCTCGAAGCTGTGGGTCACCGTGGCGGCCTTGTTGAGCATCAGCGCCACCGAGCAGTACTTCTCCGCCGACAGGTTCACCGCTCGCTCGACGATTTTGTCGGTCAGATCCTGGCCGGTAACGATGAAGTGCAGGTTGATATGGGTGAACAAGCGCGGGGCTTCTTCGCGGCGCTCGGAGGTCAGCTTCACCTCGCAGTCGCGCACGTCGTTGCGCCCTTTTTGCAGGATGGAAACCACGTCGATCGCGCTGCAGCCGCCCACCGACATCAGCACCATCTCCATCGGGCTGGGCGCTTTATCACCGGCGTTGCCGTCCATCAGCACCTGATGGCCGGAGGCCGATTCACCCAAAAACGTTAACCCTTCCACCCATTTAACTCTTGCCTGCATTCTGGTCACTCCGGTTGATTTCTTAAAATCAGAGTACGCTTTCGCATAGAAACAGGCAACGTAACCTGATGCTAATCATGCTGAAGCGAGACAACACGAGACACCCGCCTTACTCTGTGCTACAAACAGAGCCGCAATAAATCTTTCCGGGACACTGTATTTCAGGGAAACGCCCAGAGAAAGGCTCCTTTACCGGTATGTTAACAGAATGTAGCTTGCAGCGCTTACGGCAAGTTAATATGCTAGAGCGACAGCGTATTTTTATGACACGCCTCAAAACTTGCCGGTAGCCCTCGCTCATGACTGCGGCTACAGGTGGGTTTTACAGGGAACTCTGACCCCTGTGACACAAGGCAGCGATAACAACAGAGGATAACAGCGAATGGTTCTCGGCAAACCGCAAACAGACCCTACTCTCGAATGGTTCCTGTCTCATTGCCATATCCACAAATATCCATCGAAGAGTACGCTGATTCACCAAGGTGAAAAGGCCGAAACGCTTTACTACATCGTGAAAGGCTCCGTCGCGGTGCTGATCAAGGATGAAGAAGGTAAAGAGATGATCCTGTCCTACCTCAACCAGGGAGATTTCATCGGCGAGCTCGGATTGTTCGAAGAAGGCCAGGAGCGCAGCGCCTGGGTTCGCGCGAAAACCGCCTGTGAAGTGGCCGAAATTTCCTACAAGAAATTCCGCCAACTGATCCAGGTGAACCCGGACATCCTGATGCGTCTGTCCGCCCAAATGGCGAGCCGCCTGCAGGTCACCTCCGAAAAAGTGGGCAACCTCGCCTTCCTGGACGTGACCGGCCGCATCGCGCAAACCCTGCTGAATCTGGCGAAGCAACCCGACGCCATGACTCACCCGGACGGCATGCAGATCAAGATCACCCGTCAGGAGATCGGCCAGATCGTCGGCTGCTCGCGTGAAACCGTTGGCCGTATTCTGAAAATGCTGGAAGATCAAAACCTGATTTCCGCCCACGGCAAAACCATTGTCGTCTACGGCACCCGTTAATCTCCGAAGAAACGGCGCAATCTGCGCCGTTTTTTTATCTGCTCTCTGCCATGTGGCGCCGCCTGATCTACCACCCGGAAATCAACTACGCACTGCGACAAACGCTGGTGTTGTGCCTGCCGGTGCTGTTCGGCTTGTTGATAGGCCAGCTGCAGCTCGGCCTGATGTTCTCTCTGGTGCCCGCCTGCTGCAATATCGCCGGTCTGGACACGCCGCATAAGCGCTTCTTTAAACGGCTGATCGTCGGCGGCTCGCTGTTCGCCTTCAGCAGCGTGCTGTTGCAACAGGCGCTGCTGTGGCACGTGCCGCTGCCGGCGCTGATGCTGGGCCTGGCGCTGCTGCTCGGCGTCACCGGTGAAATCAGCCCGCTGCACGCCCGGCTGTTGCCGGCGGCGCTGGTGGCCGCCATTTTCGCCCTCAGCACGGCCGGCACGGTACCTCTCTGGCAGGCGCCGCTGCTGTACGCGATCGGCACCGTCTGGTACGGCTTATTCACCTGGTTCTGGTTCAAGCTGTGGAAAGAGCAGCCGATGCGCGAGACGCTGAGCCAGCTCTACCTGGAGCTGGCGGACTATTTCGAAGCCAAATACTCGTTGCTGACCCAGCACACCGATCCGCAAACCGCGCTGCCGCCGCTGCTGGTACGCCAACAAAAGGTGATGGATCTGATCAGCCTTTTGTACCAACAGCTCAATTTCCTGCCGCACGCCAACAACCTCGAACAAAAGCGCCTGCAGCGCGCCTTTCAGGTGGCGATGGATCTGCAGGAGCACATCACCGTCAGCCTGCATTTGCCGGAGGAAGTACAAAAACTGGTGGAGCAAAGCCAGGCCGAAGCGATCATTCGCCGCAATGCACTGGTGATCGCCGGCCGGCTGCGCGTGGTGGCGCACGATATCCTCTACCATCAGCATTCGAAGCGCTTCTCCATGAGCCACGAACTGGCGGCGCTGGAAAAAATGGCGGCGCAGCATCCCGATAACCCGGTCGGCCAGTTTTGTTATTACCACTTCAGCCGCATCGCCCGCCTGCTGCGCACCCAGCATCCGCTGTACCGCCGCGACCTGATGCCCGGCCAGCACCGCCTGCCGTTTTGGCCGGCGCTGGCCAGCTATCTGTCGTTCAAATCCACCGCCCTGCGCAACGCCGCGCGGCTGGGGGTGACGCTGGCGGTCGGCAGCAGCCTGGGTGCGGTCTTCAACCTGCCGAAGCCATACTGGATCCTGCTCACCATCATGCTGGTGAGCCAAAACGGGTATAACGCCACCCGGGTGCGTATTCAGCACCGTGCGCTGGGCACGATTGCCGGACTGTTGCTGGCGGCCGGGCTGTTGCAGCTGCAGCTGCCGGAAGGAGAAACGCTGAGCATCATGCTGGTGATCACGCTGTTGGCCTACCTGGTTTCGCGCAAGAACTACGGGCTGTCGGTGATTGGCTTTACGGTCACGGCGGTTTACACCCTGCAACTGCTGGCGCTGAACGGCTCGCATTTTCTGGTACCGCGCCTGATCGATACGCTGATAGGCTGCGTGCTGGCGTTCGGCGGCACCATTTGGCTGTGGCCGCAGTGGCAAAGCGGGCTGCTGCGCAAGAATGCCCATCAGGCGCTGGAAAACGATCAAGCCGCGCTGCGGCTGATGCTGAAGCAACCGGAACCGGACGCCACCGCATTGGCCTATACCCGCATGCAGGTCAACCAGGCGCACAACGCGCTGTTCACCTCACTCAATCAGGCGATGCAGGAACCGGGGTTCGCGTCGAATTATCTGGCGGACATGCGGCTGTGGGTCACTCACAGCCAGTTCATCGTCGAACACCTGAACGCCATGACCATTCTGGCGCGCGAGCACTACATGCTGACGCCGAAACTGGCGGAAGCCTATCTGCAAACCTGTGAAATCGCGCTGCAAAGCTGCCAGCAGCGGTTGGAATACGACGGCCCGAGCAGCGGCAACAGCGGCATCATGCAACCGCCGGATCTGCATCCGGAGATGCCCGTCACCGAGATGGAACGTCATTTGCGCCGCATCCTGTCGCACCTGAACGTGATGCATACCATTTCGTCGCTGGCCTGGCGCCAGCGCCCACACCACGGCATCTGGCTCAAGCGCAAACTGCGCGATCAATAAGGGCGCGGCATGCCGCGCCCCGTCATGCGCCGCACGGGCTTCAGGCGTTGATCACATCCTGCACCGCCAGCCCGAACAGCGCCATGCCGGCCTCGATATCCTGCAGCTCCACCACCAGCGACGGCGCGAAACGGATCACGTTCGGCCCGGCGTTGAGGATCATCAGCCCACGCGCGGCGGCGGCGGTGAGGAAATCGCGCGCTCTGCCGTGATAATGCGGCGTCAGTTCGGCACCGATCAGTAACCCCATGCCGCGAATGGCGGTGAAAATACCGTATTTATCGCCGATATCCTGCAAAACCTGCACATACAGCGCGTGGCGCTGTTCGATGCCGCTCAGCACTTTCGGCGTATTGATCACATCCAACGCCGCCTCCGCCACCGCGCAGGCCAGCGGGTTGCCGCCGTAGGTGGTGCCGTGAGTGCCCACCTGCATCACCGACGCAATCTCTTCGGTGGTCAGCATGGCGCTGACCGGGAAACCGCCGCCCAACGCCTTGGCGGTGGTGAGAATGTCCGGCGTCACGCCATAATGCATATAGGCGAACAGCTTGCCGCTGCGCCCCATGCCGCTTTGCACTTCGTCGAACACCAGCAGCGCCTGATGTTGGTCGCACAGCTCGCGCACGCCTTTGAGGAAGCCGGCGTCGACCGGCGTAATGCCGCCCTCGCCCTGAATCGGCTCCATTACCACCGCGCAGGTATGGTCGTCCATCACCGCTTTCACCGCCGCCAGATCGTTGAACGGCACGTGTACGATGTCGGCCGGCTTCGGCCCGAACCCGTCGGAGTATTTGGCCTGCCCGCCCACCGACACGGTGAACAGCGTGCGGCCGTGGAACGCGTTATAGAAGGCGATGATTTTGGTTTTGTAGGGGCTGTGGCGGGTGATGGCGTAATGACGCGCCAGTTTGAACGCCGCTTCGTTGGCCTCTGCGCCGGAGTTGGCGAAGAACACCCGGTCGGCGAAGGTGGCGTCGATCAGTTTGCTCGCCAGGCGCAGCGCCGGTTCATTAGTGAAGACATTGCTGGTATGCCACAGAGTCTCGCCCTGACGCTTGAGCGCCTCGACCAGCGCCGGATGGCAGTGCCCCAGCGCCGTCACCGCGATGCCGCCGGAAAAATCGATGTACTCTTTTCCCTGCTGATCCCAGACTCGGCTGCCTTGGCCGCGCACCGGCACAAACTGGGCCGGTGCATAAACAGGCAGGATCACCTGATCAAAGGTGCTGCGGCTCACTGCGGATTTTTCAGTCATTTTCGGCTCCACCCTGAAGGTTTTTCAGCGCTATCGTAATATTAGATTGAAAACATAATCACGAAATATGCATAAAAAACCAATCAAGCGCAAACGCAAAACGCCTGACGAGCGAAAAAAACGCATCGGGATTAACGGTTGAGGAAGTTATCCAGCAGCTGATGGCCCTGCTCGCTGAGCACGCTTTCCGGATGGAACTGCACGCCTTCCAACGCCAGCGTGCGGTGGCGGATGCCCATGATCTCGTCGCGCACGCCGTCGCGTTCGCTCCAGGCGGTCACTTCAAAACAGTCCGGCAGCGTATCGGCTTTCAGCACCAGCGAGTGATAGCGGGTCACGGTCAGCGGATCGTTCAGGCCGCGAAACACGCCGACGCCCAGATGGCGAATGGCCGAAGTTTTGCCGTGCATCACCGCGCGGGCGCGCACCACCTCGGCGCCGAACGCCTGCCCCAGCGCCTGGTGCCCCAGGCACACGCCGAGGATCGGCAGTTTGCCGGCGAAATGACGAATAGCGGCCAGCGAGATGCCCGCTTCGTTCGGGGTGCAGGGGCCAGGGGAAATCACCAGATGCTGCGGCGCCAGCCGCTCGATATCGGCCAGCTGCAGCTCATCGTTGCGCTTCACCATCACCTCGGCGCCCAATTCGCAGAAGTACTGGTAAAGGTTATAGGTAAAGGAGTCGTAGTTATCGATCAGCAGCAGCATGTTAGGTCCGGCAGAGAAAAATGCCGCCACAGTGTACTGATTTAACCCGCCGCTGCCGACGATAATTTCCGCTTACTTTTTACGGCCGCCGGTGATCGACCCCAGCACGCCGCGCAGGATCTGGCGGCCGAGATCGCGCGCCATGCTCTTGGCGGCGGTCTGGACGATGCCGTCGCGTTTGCCGCCGCGCGGGCCGGTGGAACCGAACAGCAGTTCGTTCAAACCGTCCATCAGGCCGCCGCCCGTCTGTTGCTGCGCTTGCGCCTGCGGTTGCTGCCCCTGCTGCGCAGTGCCGACGGTGGCGAAACCGCCCGACGACAGTTTCTCGTAGGCGGACTCGCGGTCGATCATGTCTTCATAGCGGCCATACAGCGGCGACTTGTTGATCGCGCTGTTCAGCCCTTCCGCGCCGAGCATGCCCATCTTGGATTCCGGCGCGATCACCATCGCCCGCTCCACCACGTTCGGCCGGCCCTTCTCGTCGAGGAACGACACCAGCGCTTCGCCCACGCCCAGCTCGGTGATCGCCGTTTCGGCATCGAAGGCCGGGTTGGCGCGCAGGGTTTGCGCCGCCGTCTTCACCGCCTTCTGATCGCGCGGGGTAAAGGCGCGCAGCGCATGTTGCACGCGGTTGCCCAACTGGCCCAGCACGCTGTCCGGGATGTCCAGCGGGTTCTGGGTGACGAAGTAAATGCCGACGCCTTTCGAGCGGATCAGGCGCACCACCTGTTCAATCTTGGTCAGCAGCGCCGCCGGCGCATCGTTGAACAGCAGGTGCGCCTCATCGAAGAAGAACACCAGCTTCGGCTGTTCTGGGTCGCCCACTTCCGGCAGGTGCTCAAACAGCTCGGCCAGCAGCCACAGCAGGAACACCGAATACAGCTTCGGCTGATTGATCAGCTTGTCCGCCGCCAGCAGATTAATCACGCCGTGGCCGTTGGCGTCGGTTTTCATCAGATCGTTGATGTCCAGCATCGGCTCGCCGAAGAACTGGTTGGCCCCCTGCTCTTCCAGCGTCAACAATCCGCGCTGAATGGCGCCGATAGAGGCGGCAGAGATATTGCCGTACTGGGTTTGGAATTGTTTGGCGTTGTCGCCGACGAACTGCACCATGGCGCGCAGATCCTTCATGTCCAGCAACAGCAGCGCGTTGTCATCGGCGATTTTGAACACCAGCTGCAGCACGCCGCTTTGCACCTCGTTCAGATCCAATAGTCGCCCCAACAGCAGCGGCCCGAGATCGGAAATCGTGGCGCGGATCGGGTGGCCCTTTTCGCCGTAAATATCCCACGGGATAATGGTGCAGGCCTGCGGCTGCCAGTCGGTGACGCCAATCGCCGCCAGACGCGCCTGCAGTTTCTCGGAAGGCGCGCCCTCAGCGCCAATGCCGGACAGATCGCCCTTCACGTCCGACAGGAACACCGGCACGCCGATGCGCGAGAACTGCTCGGCCATTTTCTGCAGCGTCACCGTCTTGCCGGTGCCGGTTGCCCCGGTGATCAGCCCGTGGCGGTTGGCCAACGCAGGCAAAATCACCAGATCCTGCTCCGGTTTTCCGTCTTTCATCGCTTTGGCGATAATCCGTGGTTCACTCATTTTCGGTTCCTTTGACGCTGATGCGGCGCAAAACGCGCCTGTTGATGCAATAAAGCTATAAGCGCCGCGTAACCCCGTCAAGGACAAACAAAAAGGGCGCCGTCGGGACGCCCATGATGCCTGTCTTTTCAGAATCCCCCTAAGATCTGCGTCACCCCCGCAGCCCCAGTTGCTCCTTCAGCGCCTTCAAATAGCGCCGGCTGACCGGCACCGGATCGCCGGCCGACATGATCATCTCCGCCGCACCGCCCTCTTCGAAGCGGATCTCGCGCACCTGCTCCAGGTTGACCAGATACTGCCGATGGCAGCGCACCAGCGGCGTACGGCTTTCCAGCGTGCGCAGCGTCAGCTCGGTGAAACATTCCATGCCGTCGCTGCGCACCACGAATACCCCGCTCAGCTTGGAACGGATCGCCAGCACTTCATCGAATCGCAACAGATAGATGCGGCTGTGGCCGGTGCAGGGAATGTATTTCAGGTAACCGGCGCTCTCATCCAGCGCCGTCACATCCTGCGGCGCACTGCGCTGCCGCAGGCGTTGCAGCGTCTTGCTCAACCGCATCGGCTCCGCCGGCTTCAGCAGATAGTCGAAGGCGTGCTCCTCGAATGCCTGCACCGCGTATTCGTCGTAGGCGGTCAGAAACACGATGTGCGGCATCCGGTTGGGATCCAGCATGCCGACCATTTCCAGCCCGCTGATGCGTGGCATCTGGATATCGAGAAACACCACGTCCGGCTGCAGCCGGTGGATCTGGCTGATGGCTTCGATGGCGTTGGCGCACTCGCCGATAATCGAGATCCCCGCTTCAGCTTCCAGCAGGTGGCGCAGGTTGTCGCGCGCGGAAGGTTCATCGTCAACAATCAGTGCGTTTAACATCAGGCGGCCCTCTCCATAGGGACATTAAGCGTAATGCGGGTGTAGGCATCCGGCCGGCAATCCACCTGCACGCCATAGCCTTCGCCGTAGCGCACGCGAATGCGTTTATCCACCAGGTTCATGCCCAGGCCGCTGCCGTCCGGTTTCGGCTGGAACAGCCCGGCGTTATCCGTCACCTGCAACAGCAGATGCTCGCCTTCGCAGCAGGCGCCGATTTCGATGCGGCCCACGCCCAACAGATGCGAGGTGCCATGCTTGATGGCATTCTCGACGATCGGCTGCAGCGAAAACGCCGGCAGCCGCGCCGCCAACAGCGCCTCCGGCAACGATACCGCGATCTCCAGCCGATCGGCGAAGCGCGCTTTCTCTATCTGCAGGTAGGCGTTTACATGTTCAATTTCGTCCGCCAGGCTGACTTCGTCATCCGAGCGTTTGAGGTTTTTACGAAAGAAGGTCGAGAGGGACTGCACCAGATCGCAGGCGCGCTCGCCATCGCGGCGGATCACCGCTACCAGGGTATTCAAGGCATTGAACAGGAAATGCGGATTGACCTGCGCATGCAGCAGCTTGATCTCCGACTGCGCCAGCAGTTGCTTGTGGCGCTCGTACTGTCCGGCCATGATCTGCGCCGACAGCAGGCTGGCGATACCTTCGCCCAGCGTACGGTTGATGGTGCTGAACAGCTGGCTTTTCGGTTCATACAGCTTGATGGTGCCGATGACCCGCTGGTTTTCGCCGCGCAGCGGGATCACCAGCGTCGATCCCAGCTTGCAGGCCGGATTGATCGAGCAGCAGTAAGAGAGCTGATTGCCGTCGGCGTACACCACCTCGTTGTTGTCGATGGCGCGATGCGAATGCACCGAGGCGATCGGCGTGCCCGGCAGGTGGTGATCGTCGCCGATGCCGATAAACGCCAGCAGCTTGTCGCGATCGGTGATCGCCACCGCGCCGATGCCCAGCTCCTGATAAATCACCCGAGCAACCTTCATGCTGTTTTCCTGATCGAAGCCCTGCCGCAGGATGCCCTCGGTGCGCTCGGCGATCTTCAGCGCCTTGGAAGAGAAAGCGCTGGTGTATTTCTCGAACATCGCGCGCCGATCCAGCAGGATTTGCATAAACATCGCCGCGCCGACGGTATTGGCGATCATCATCGGCAGCGCGATGTGTTCCACCAGCTGCAACGCCTCGTTATAAGGGCGCGCCACCGCCAGAATGATCGCCATCTGCAGCACTTCCGCCACCAGCGCCACGCCGCCGACGAACAGCGGATTGAACAGCAGCTCGATGCGCCCCCGGCGCATGGCGATGCTGTGCACGATGCCGCCGACCAGCCCCTCGGACACCGTGGAGATCGCACAGGCAACGTCGGTCATGCCGCCGAGCGTATACCGGTGCAAGCCGCCGGTCAGCCCGACTAGAAAGCCCACGGACGGCCCGCCCAGCAGCCCGCCCAGGACCGCGCCTATCGCGCGGGTGTTGGCGATCGAATCCTGAATATGCAGCCCGAAGTAGGTGCCCATGATGCAAAACACCGAGAAGATCACGTAGCAGAGCAGCTTGTGCGGCAAGCGAATGGTCACCTGCATCAGCGGAATGAACAGCGGGGTTTTGCTCAGCAGATAGGCGATAACGAGATAGACGCACATCTGCTGCAACAGCAACAGCACCTGGTTAAATTCATACATGGCAGCAACTCATCCAGAGACAACAAAGGGCGAACGCCGGATTTCCGGTCTGGTTATTGTCTGCCGATTAAAGCATGGGGCGCGGGAGAAAACAGTGATGAAGGCAAGGCTTCGGGAGGAAGGACGGCCGACCCCGACGGGATCGGCCAAAAAATTTACGGCAGCACCTTGGCCGACAGAATCACCACCGGTTTGGTCGGCACATTCTGGTAAGGGCCGACGTTGCCAGTCGGCACCTGAGCGATCTTGTCCACCACGTCCATGCCTTTCACCACTTTGCCGAACACCGCGTAGCCGAAGTCGCGCTGGCCGTGATCCAGGAAGGCGTTATCCGCCACGTTCAGGAAGAACTGGCTGGTGGCGCTGTCCTTGTCGGCGGTGCGCGCCATCGAGATGGTGCCGCGCAGGTTGCGCAGGCCGTTGTCGGCTTCGTTCTTGATTGGCGCCTTGGTGGATTTTTGCTGCATGTCAGCGGTGAAACCGCCGCCCTGGATCATGAAGCCCGGGATCACGCGGTGGAAAATGGTGTTGTTGTAATACCCGCTGTTCACGTAATCGACGAAGTTCTGGGTGGAAACCGGTGCCTTCTGGCTGTCGAGCGCCAATTCGATATTCCCCGCCGAGGTCGTCAGCATGACGTGGGTCTCACCGGCGGCGAGTGCGGCTGGTGCCACTGCGGACAGGGAACACAGCGCGACGAAGGTCACTAAAGTACGTTTGAACATTAACGGGTCCTTTCTCTGAGAGACAAACAACGGAAAAGCGCTTTGATTCTAAAGAGCTGTATCGGCAAGTGCCAGCCATTTACCTATATTTACCCAATTACGGGACATATCCTAGGCGGCCCTGAATTTTGCTGCGGAAAGTATGGGCGCAGAAGGCTTTTTTGCCAACCGCATCACGCATTTTTTGCCCCGTGCCGCCCCGGGGCGGTTTTTGCGATCTGCCTCCCAGTTTGCACACGCATTGTCGTTACTCTATATAAATGAGAGCGCTCTCATTATAAAAAGAACGGATACTGAAGCATCCCACGGCGGCGTCGCCGCGCAACCCCTGGAGAAATGACGTGAGTGAATTGATGACTGAAGTCAGCCCCGAGTTTGAAAGCACCATCATGGAACTGCTGGTGTTCTCCGGCAGCGCGCGCAGCAATGCGTTGATGGCGTTGCGGCAAGCGCGCGCCGGCGACTTCGCCGCCGCGGCCAAACACATGGCCGAATCCAAAGAATGGGTGAAGAAAGCACACCTGATCCAGACCGAGCTGATCGGCCTGGACGAAGGCTGCGGCAAGCTGGCGATCAACCTGATCACGGTACATGCGCAGGATCATCTGATGAACGCCATGGTGATCCAGGATCTGGCCGACGACATGATCGAGCTCTATCGCCGTCAGTCGCAAACGGAGGGCCGCCAATGAGCACGCTCAAAATCGCGGTGATCGGCGGCGGCAGCAGCTACACTCCCGAACTGGTCGATGGGCTGATCCAGCGCATCGAGGAGCTGCCGGTCACCGAACTGGCGCTGGTGGACGTCGAGCCGGGCCGGCAAAAAGTGGAAACCATCGCCGCTCTGACCCGCCGCATGCTGGCGCGCCACGGGCTGGAGCAGGTGAAGGTCAGCGTGCACTTCGCGCTGGACGACGCCATTCGCGGCGCCGCTTTCGTGCTGACCCAGTTCCGCGTCGGGCAACTGCCGGCGCGCGCCGCCGATGAACGGCTGGGCCTCAAATACCAGCTGCTCGGCCAGGAGACGACCGGCGTCGGCGGCTTCGCCAAGGCGCTGCGCACCATTCCGGTGATGCTGGATATCGCCCGTCGGGTGGAAAAGCTGGCGCCGGACGCCTGGATCATCAACTTCACCAACCCGGCCGGCATCGTCACCGAGGCGGTGTCTCGCTTTACCAAAGCGAAGATCATCGGCCTGTGCAACGTGCCGATCAGCATGCATCACATGATCGCCAACATGCTGCAGGCGCCTTACGCCGACGTGCAGCTGCGGTTCGCCGGCTTGAATCACATGGTCTGGGTGCATCAGGTCACGCAGCAGGGGCGCGACGTCACCGCCAAAGTGATCGACATGCTGTGCGACGGAGCGGCGCTGACCATGAACAACATCAAGGAAGAGCCCTGGCAGCCGGACTTCCTGCGCGCGCTCGGCGCGATCCCCTGCCCGTACCACCGCTATTTTTACCAGACCCGTGAGATGCTGGCGGAAGAGATGGCCGCCGCCGGCGAGCGCGGCACCCGCGCCGAGCAGGTGATGCAGGTGGAGAAAGAGCTGTTCGAGCTGTATGCCGATCCGCAGTTGAACACGAAACCGGAACAGCTCAGCTTCCGCGGCGGTTCTTTCTATTCCGAGGTTGCGCTGGAGCTGATTCGTGCTATCCATAATAATCTCGGCACGCAATTAGTGGTCAACACCGCAAACCGCGGCGCGATCCATGGCCTGCCGGACGATGCTGTGATAGAAATCAACTGTATCGTCGATGCCCAAGGCGCGCATCCGCTAACGTTCGGCCCGCTGTCGGAGCCGATGCAGGCGCTGACGCAGCAGGTGAAAGCCTACGAACGCCTGACCATCGAGGCCGCGGTGCACGGCGATCGCCGCAGCGGCTTGCTGGCGCTGATCGCCAACCCGCTGGTGGGCAACGCCAACCTGGCGCAGCCGTTGCTGGACGAGGTGTTGACGATAAACGCGCCGTATTTGCCGCAGTTCAGGTAAGCGCCTGCGCGGTATGACAGGGGTTCGGCGCGCCGAACCCATTTTTTTAGCCGTAATCAGGAGTTGGACGATGGTGACACTGGAAGATGTCGCGGCGCTGGCGGGCGTTTCGCGCGCCACCGTATCGCGGGTAGTGAACGGCGACAGCAACGTCAAGGCGCCGACCCGCGAGAAGGTTGAACGCGCCGTCGCCCAGCTCGGTTACACCCCCAACCCGGCAGCCCGCGCGCTCGCCTCCAGCCACAGCAATACCCTCGGGCTGGTGACCACGTCGTATCGCGGCGGCTTCTTCGGCGCGCTGATGGACTTCGTGCAGACCGAGGCCGAATCCCACGGCAAGCAGCTGCTGGTGACCCAGGGCCGCAACAGCGCCGAAAACGAATGGCAGGCGGTGCAACGGCTGTTCAGCCTGCGCTGCGACGGCGTGATCCTGCACGTGCGTTTTCTCAGCGACGATCGGCTGCGCCAGCTGGCGGCGGAACAACGTGATTTCGTGTTGCTCGATCGTCTGGTGCCGGGGCTGGAAGATCGCTGCGTCACCTTCGATCACCCGCTCGCCAGCCGCATGGCGACGCAGCAGTTGCTCGACGCCGGGCACCGGCGCATCGCCTGCATCAGCGGCCCGCGCGAGCGCCCGTCGAGCCGCCTGCGGCTGCAGGGGTTTGAAGAGGCGATGCAGGCTGCGAATATCGAGCCGGTGGCCTGTCTGGAGGGCGTCTACGATCTGGAAAGCGGTTACCGCTGCGCCGATCACCTGCTGCAGCAAACCGCACGGCCCAGCGCCATCTACTGCTGCAACGAAGAAATGGCGATCGGCGCGCTGCTGGCGATCAACGAGCACCGCCTGCGGGTACCGCAGGATATCTCCTTGATCTGTTACGACAGCGGCGAACGCGCACCTTTCGTGCGCCCGGCGTTGAGCAGCGTACATTTTCCCATCAGCGAAATGGCCCAATACGCGGCGCGCAGGCTGATCGACCCCGCCACCCCGGCACACCGGTTTGAGCCGACGATCATCAGCCGTGATTCCATTGTGACGGCACGCAAATAGATCACAATAATGCGCATCATCCCTTCATGGGTTGCATCAAAAAATCGACAGCCATCACAAAAAATCCCGTTGTCTGTGCTAGGATCCGCCCCCTGGTGGCCTGATCGGGACTTTTTTCTGCGTTTGCCAGGAAAAGCCAGCGGCCTTATGCCAGCGTTAAAACCTCTAACAGACATATTCAGGCCTATACAATGAATGACAGTAACCGCATACGGCTTACCTGGATCAGCTTCTTTTCGTACGCGCTGACCGGTGCTTTAGTGATCGTCACAGGGATGGTGATGGGAAACATTGCAGAGTACTTTAATCTGCCGGTTTCCAGCATGAGTAACACCTTTACTTTCCTCAACGCCGGTATTTTGATTTCGATCTTCCTTAATGCCTGGCTGATGGAAATCATCCCGCTGAAGCGTCAGTTGATCTTCGGCTTTGTCCTGATGGTGCTGGCGGTCGCAGGGCTAATGCTCGGCAAGAGCCTGACCATGTTCTCGCTGTGCATGTTTATCCTCGGCGTGGTGAGCGGCATCACCATGTCGATCGGCACCTTCCTGATCACCCACATGTATGCCGGCCGCCAGCGCGGTTCGCGCCTGTTGTTCACCGATTCCTTCTTCAGCATGGCCGGGATGATCTTCCCGATCGTCGCCGCGATGCTGCTGGCCCGCCATATCGGCTGGTACTGGGTTTACGCCTGCATCGGCCTGCTGTACGTGGCGATCTTCGTGCTGACCCTGTGCTCCGAATTCCCGGTGCTGGGCAAGAAAGGCGCCGATGCCGGTCAACCGGTCGAGAAAGAAAAATGGGGCATCGGCGTGCTGTTCCTGTCGATCGCCGCGCTGTGCTACATCCTCGGCCAGCTGGGCTTCATTCAGTGGGTGCCTGAGTACGCGACCAAGTCGTTCAACATGGACATCGGCCAGGCCGGTAAGCTGGTGAGCGACTTCTGGACCTCTTACATGGTCGGCATGTGGGTGTTCAGCTTCATCCTGCGCTTCTTCGATCTGCAGCGCATCGTCACCGTACTGGCCGCGCTGGCTACCGGCGCGATGTACCTGTTCGTCAGCACCGACAATCCGGAACACCTGGGCTACTACATCATGGCCCTGGGCTTCGTTTCCAGCGCCATCTACACCACGCTGATCACCCTCGGCTCGCTGCAGACCAAGGTCTCCTCGCCGAAGCTGGTCAACTTTATCCTGACCTGCGGCACCATCGGCACCATGCTGACCTTCGTGGTCACCGGCCCGATCGTGGCGAAAGGCGGCGCGCACGCGGCGCTGACCACCGCCAACGGCCTGTACCTGGCGGTGTTCGTGATGTGTCTGCTGCTGGGCTTCGTGACCAAGCACCGCAGCCACGGTCACGTGACGCACTAACGTCTTCGCATCAAATACATCAAGGGCGCCCGCAAGGCGCCCTTTTTTATGTACATTTTTCACACTTAATTATACATTGTTTATACATGAACAATGGAGAGGGATTGCTCATGAAAGTCTTTATCAAAAAATGGGGCAACAGCGCGGGAATGCTGGTGCCCTCAGCGCTAATGAACGAGCTGGAACTACAGGTAGGTCAGGAAATGGACATGCAGGCCATCGATGGAGCGTTGGTCATTAAACCGGTTAAGAAACGCTATTCACTGCAGCAATTGCTCGATGGCTGCGACGGTGAAGCGCCGGCCGCCGCAGACGACAACTGGGAACACATGCCGCCGGCGGGGAAAGAAGTATGGTGAAGCGCCCCGTTTTTCAGCGCGGAGATCTTATCCGGGTCAGCCTGAATCCCGTGGTTGGCCGTGAGCAGCAAGGCGACTTTCGTCCGGCACTGGTGCTCTCTCCCCGCGAGTTTAATGCGTTGGGCATGGTGCTGGTCGCCCCTATTTCGCAAGGGGCTAATTTTGCCCGTACAGCGGGTTTCACCGTCAGCCTGAGCGGGAGCGGCACCGCAACGCAGGGCGTCATCTTGATCAACCAGGTTCGCATGATGGATCTGGCCGGGCGCAGCGCGCAATTCATTGAACGAGCCCCTGGCGAAGTCATCGCCGACGCGCTGGCGCGGCTTCAGGCAATCATCGACTAGCGCCGAAAATCCACCGTCTCATCCTGCTGCAAATGCAGCGTGGTTTCCGCCGGCCGCGTTTCGGCGATCACCGCGCCCTGGCGAATCGAATAACGCACCGGCGTCTGGCGGCGCACCGCGTCGAAACCGCTTTCCGCCGGCAGGATCACCAGGTTGGCGCTGTTGCCGGCCGCCAGGCCGTAGTCGCTCAGGTTAAGGGTGCGCGCGCTGTGGTGGGTGATCAGCTTCAGTCCGTCGTCGATTTGGCCATAGCCCATCAGCTGGCACACGTGCAGCCCCATGTGCAGCACCTGCAGCATGTTGGCGGTGCCGAGCGGATACCAGGGATCGAACACGTCGTCATGGCCGAAGCAGACGTTGATCTCCGCCTCCAACATCTCCTTCACTCGGGTCACGCCGCGCCGTTTCGGGTAACTGTCGAAACGGCCCTGCAGGTGAATGTTCACCAGCGGATTGGCGACGAAGTTGATGCCGGACATTTTCAGCAGGCGGAACAGCCGCGAGGCGTAAGCACCGTTGTAAGAGTGCATCGCCGTGGTGTGGCTGGCGGTGACTTTCGCTCCCATCTCCAGCTTCAGCGCCAGCGCCGCCACGGTTTCGACGAAACGCGATTGTTCGTCGTCTATCTCGTCGCAGTGCACGTCCACCAGCCGATCGTATTTTTGCGCCAGCGCGAACGCCTTATGCAGCGACTCCACGCCGTATTCGCGGGTGAATTCGAAGTGCGGAATGGCGCCCACCACGTCGGCCCCCAGCCGCAGCGCCTCTTCAAGCAGCGCTTCGCCGTTGGGATAGGAAAGGATCCCCTCCTGCGGAAAGGCGACGATCTGCAGCGTCACCCAGGGCGCCACCTCCTGCTTCACCTCCAGCATGGCGCGCAGCGCGGTCAGCGTAGGATCGGAAACGTCGACGTGAGTGCGCACATACTGCACGCCGTTGGCGATCTGCCACTTGAGCGTTTGCCAGGCGCGCTGTTTGACATCTTCATGGGTCAACAGCGCTTTGCGTTCGGCCCAGCGCTCAATGCCCTCGAACAGCGTGCCGGACTGGTTCCAGGCCGGCTGACCGGCGGTTTGCGTGGTATCCAGGTGGATATGCGGTTCGACGAACGCCGGCAGCGCCAGCCCGCCCTGCGCATCCAACACGTCGCTGCGCCACTCCTGTCCTTCCGGCTGCGGCACCAGATGCGCGATGCGCCCCTGCTCGATCACCAGTTGCCACAATCCTTCATGCCCGCTTAAACGCAGGTTGTCGATAAACTTCAATGGACGTTTCGCCACCCTTCACCTCTGCCGTTGCGCTGGTTTTCTTCATCATACTGGCAGCGGATCGCACTGACAAAGTCGCCGTGTCGTGCCTACCCCCTGCGTTTACTCCCTGCGGGGTCATTTACATGCAAACTGACTCGCTTCAGCTAAAGATGAATAAAATCCGCAACTTATCAAAAAACGTGAAAAATCATTCATATACCACATTGGAGGTATATGGAAGTGTGATTGATTTGCATCAATAAATTGCTCATCGGGAGGGATAAGGTAACCCTAGGAAACCAGAATTTTGAGGCAATAATGAGCAGAGTCAAACTTGCCGTCATTGGCAATGGCATGGTCGGCCACCGGTTCATCGAAGATCTGTTGGATAAAGCAGACAAAGACCAATTCGAGATCACCGTATTTTGCGAAGAGCCGCGCATCGCTTACGATCGCGTGCACCTCTCTTCCTACTTCTCTCACCACACCGCCGAAGAGCTGTCGCTGGTGCGCGAAGGCTTTTACGAAAAACACGGCGTGAAGGTGCTGATCGGCGAACGCGCTATCACCATCAATCGCGACGAAAAGGTCATCCACTCCAACACCGGCCGCACCGTCTATTACGACAAGCTGATCATGGCCACCGGCTCCTATCCGTGGATCCCGCCGATTAAAGGCTCGGATAGCCAGGACTGCTTCGTTTACCGCACCATCGAAGACCTGAACGCCATCGAAGCCTGTGCGCGCCGCAGCAAACGCGGCGCGGTAGTCGGTGGCGGGCTGTTGGGGCTGGAAGCCGCCGGCGCGCTGAAAAGCCTGGGGGTGGAAACGCATGTGATCGAGTTCGCTCCGGTGCTGATGGCCGAACAGCTCGACCCGATGGGCGGTGACCAGCTGCGCCGCAAGATCGAGCGCATGGGCGTCAAGGTGCACACCGGCAAAAATACCCAGGAGATCGTCAACGGTGGCGGCACGGCGCGCAAAACCCTGCATTTCGCCGACGGCAGCCTGCTGGAAGTGGATTTCATCGTGTTCTCCACCGGCATCCGCGCCCAGGACAAGCTGGCGCGCCAGTGCGGGCTGGAGATCGGCCGCCGCGGCGGCATCGCCATCAACGACAGCTGCCAGACGTCGGATCCGGACGTGTACGCCATCGGTGAGTGCGCCGCCTGGCGCGATCGCACCTTCGGCCTGGTGGCGCCGGGATACAAAATGGCGCAGGTGGCCGCCGATCGCCTGCTGGGCCGCGAAAACGGCTTCCAGGGCGCCGACATGAGCGCCAAACTGAAACTGCTGGGCGTGGACGTCGGCGGCATCGGCGATGCCCACGGCCGCACCGAGGGCGCCCGCAGCTACGTTTATCTGGATGAAAGCAAAGAAGTCTACAAACGCATCGTGGTCAGCGCCGACAACAAAACCCTGCTCGGCGCGGTGCTGGTGGGCGACACCAGCGACTACGGCAACCTGCTGCAGCTGGCGCTGAACGGCATCGCGTTGCCGGAGAACCCGGACGGCCTGATCCTGCCGGCTCATGCGGGCAGCAAACCGGCCATCGGCGTGGATTCGCTGCCGGAAAGCGCGCAGATCTGCTCCTGCTTCGACGTCAGCAAAGGCGACATCATCCAGGCGGTCAACAAAGGCTGCCACACCGTGGCGGCGCTGAAGGCCGAAACCAAGGCCGGCACCGGTTGCGGCGGCTGCATCCCGCTGCTTACCCAGGTGTTGAACGCCGAGCTGAGCAAGCAAGGCATCGAGGTCAACCATCACCTGTGCGAACACTTCGCCTATTCGCGCCAGGAGCTGTTCCACCTGATCCGCGTCGAAGGCATCAAGTCGTTCGAGGCGCTGCTGGCCAAATACGGCAAAGGCTACGGCTGCGAAGTCTGTAAGCCGACCGTCGGCTCGCTGCTGGCCTCGTGCTGGAACGAGTACATCCTCAAGCCGCAGCATACGCCGCTGCAGGATACCAACGACAACTTCCTCGGCAATATCCAGAAAGATGGCACTTACTCGGTGATCCCGCGCTCCGCCGGCGGCGAAATCACCCCGGACGGCCTGCTGGCCATCGGCCAAATCGCCAAGGAGTACAACCTCTACACCAAAATGACCGGTTCGCAACGCATCGGCATGTTCGGCGCGCAAAAAGACGACCTGCCGGCCATCTGGCGCAAGCTGCTCGCCGCCGGCTTTGAAACCGGCCATGCTTACGCCAAGGCGCTGCGCATGGCGAAAACCTGCGTCGGCAGCACCTGGTGCCGGTATGGCGTCGGCGACAGCGTCGGTTTCGGCGTCACGCTGGAACATCGCTACAAAGGCATCCGCACCCCGCACAAAATAAAGTTCGGCGTCTCGGGCTGCACCCGTGAATGCGCCGAAGCGCAGGGCAAGGACGTCGGCATCATCGCCACCGAGAACGGCTGGAACCTGTATGTCTGCGGCAACGGCGGCATGAAACCGCGCCACGCCGACCTGCTGGCCGCCGACCTCGATCGCGAAACCCTGGTGCGTTACCTCGACCGCTTCATGATGTTCTATATCCGCACCGCCGATAAGCTGCAGCGCACCTCGGTGTGGCTGGAAAGCCTGGAAGGCGGCATCGATTACCTGCGCAAGGTGATCGTCGACGACAAGCTCGGCATCAACGCGCAGTTGGAAGCCGAGATCGCCCGCCTGCGCGACGCGGTGGTCTGCGAGTGGAAAGAGACCGTCGAGCACCCGGAAACGCAGCTGCGCTTCGCCCACTTCATCAACAGCCCGCTGCGCGATCCGAACGTGCAGGTGGTGGCCGAACGCGACCAGCACCGCCCGGCCCGCCCTGACGAGCGCATTCCCGTCACCCTGATCGATACCGAGGAGAGCCACGCATGAGCCAGTGGATTACCGTTTGTCCCGTCGCCGACATTCTGCCCGGCACCGGCGTGTGCGCCCTGATCGGCGATCGGCAGGTGGCGGTGTTCCGCCCCTATGCCGACGAACAGGTGTTCGCCATCAGCAATATCGACCCGTTCGCCCAGGCCAGCGTGCTGTCGCGCGGCCTCATCGCCGAACATCAGGGCGAACTGTGGGTCGCCAGCCCGCTGAAGAAACAGCATTTCCGCCTGTACGACGGCCACTGTCTGGAAGATGACAACCGTTCCGTTGCCAGCTTCACCAGCCGGGTGGTCGACGGCATCGTGCAAGTCGCGGCATAACCTTTCGGGAGGCAACATGTTTACCGATACGATCAACAAATGCGCCGTCAACGCGGCGCGCATCGTCCGCCTGGCGAAGGAGAGCCCGCTCGGCTTCTGGATCAGCTCGGCGATGGCGGGCGCCTACGTCGGCCTCGGCATCATCCTGATCTTCACCCTCGGCAACCTGGTCGACCCAAGCGTGCGGCCGCTGGTGATGGGCGCCACCTTCGGCATCGCGCTGACGCTGGTGATCATCGCCGGTTCCGAGCTGTTCACCGGCCATACGATGTTCCTGACGCTCGGCGTCAAGGCCGGCACCATCCGCCAAAGCCAGATGTGGGCGGTGCTGCCGCAAACCTGGCTCGGCAACCTGCTCGGCTCGGTGCTGGTGGCGCTGATGTATTACTACGGCGGCGGCAGCCTGCCGCCGGTGGATACCAGTCTGGTGCACAGCGCCGCGCTGGCGAAAACCACCGCGCCGGCCGAGGTGCTGTTCTTCAAGGGCGTATTGTGCAACTGGCTGGTTTGTCTGGCGATTTGGATGGCGATCCGCGTTGAAGGCGCCGCCAAGTTCATCGCCATTTGGTGGTGCCTGCTGGCCTTTATCGCCTCGGGTTACGAACACTCCGTCGCCAACATGACGCTGTTCGCCCTCTCCTGGTTCGGCAACCACAGCGAGGCCTACACCCTCGCCGGCATTGGCCACAACCTGCTGTGGGTGACGCTGGGCAACATCCTGTCCGGCTCGGTGCTGATGGGCCTGGGGTATTGGTATGCCACGCCGCGCGCCGAACGCCCGCTGGCGGCGAAAGCCGCCGCACGTCAGACCGCCTGAGTTTTCGGGGGCCCATTTCGCCCCCCACCCTGATGACCCCGAGGAGTGCCGATGGACTACCTGCCGATTTTCTGCCAACTGCAACATAAAGCCTGTCTGCTGGTCGGCGGCGGCGAGATCGCCGAACGCAAGGCGCGCCTGCTGCTGGACGCCGGCGCGGCGCTGACCGTCAACGCCCTGGACTTCACCCCGCAGTTCCGCCTGTGGGCGGAAGAAGGCCGGTTGACCCTGGCAGCAGGCGAATTCAGCCCAGCCCTGCTGGCGGAAAAATGGCTGGTGATCGCCGCCACTGACCGGCTGGAGGTCAACGCGCGGGTATACCAGTGCGCCAACCAGCAACGGGTGTTCTGCAACGTGGTCGACGATCCGAAACGCGCCAGCTTTATCATGCCGTCGATTATCGATCGTTCGCCGATCATGGTGGCGGTGTCCTCCGGCGGCAAAGCGCCGGTGCTGGCGCGGCTGCTGCGCGAGAAGCTGGAAGCGATGCTGCCGCAGCACCTCGGCAAGCTGGCTCAACTGGGCGGCTCGCTGCGGCAGCGGGTAAAACAACGCTTCAGCGGCCTCGGCGCACGCCGTCGCTTCTGGGAAAGGTTGTTCGCCCACGATCGGCTGGCGCAATCGCTGGCCAACGGCGACGCCGCGCTGGCCGAACGCCAGCTCGAGCAGTTGTTCAGCGAACAACGGGAAGATCGCGGTGAAGTGGTGCTGGTGGGCGCCGGGCCAGGCGATGCCGGTTTGCTGACGCTGAAAGGGCTGCAACAGATCCAGCAGGCCGACGTGGTGGTTTACGACCGGCTGGTCTCCGAAGAGATCATGACGCTGGTGCGCCGCGACGCCGAGCGCATCTTCGTCGGCAAACGCGCCGGGCACCACTGCGTGCCGCAGGAACAGATCAACCAAATCCTGCTGCAGCAGGCGCTGCAAGGCAAACGCGTGGTACGCCTGAAGGGCGGCGATCCCTTTATCTTCGGCCGCGGCGGCGAAGAGCTGGAGACGCTGGCGGACGCCAACGTGCCGTTCTCGGTGGTGCCTGGCATTACCGCCGCCTCCGGCTGTTCCGCCTACAGCGGCATCCCGCTCACCCACCGCGACCATGCGCAGAGCGTCCGCCTGGTGACCGGCCACGCCAAGGCCGACGGTGGATTGGACTGGGCGACGCTGGCCGCCGGGCAACAGACGCTGGTGTTCTATATGGGGCTGTCGCAAGCGACGGAAATCCAGCGCAGGCTGATCGCGAACGGACTGCCGGCCGCCACGCCGGTGGCGCTGGTGGAAAACGGCACTTCTTGCCGCCAGCGGGTGATCGAAGGCGAACTCCACCAACTGGGCGCCTTGTCCCTGCAGGCCGCCAGCCCCAGCCTGATCATCGTCGGCAGCGTGGTCAGCCTGCGCAGCAAGCTCAATTGGTTCGCCAGCGAGGAATCGCCCGCCAGCCTGGCGCAAATGGCGTGATACCGACGTAAAAAAAGCGGCCTAAGGCCGCTTTTTTATTTGCGCCGGCGTTACGCCTGCGGCGGTACGAAACCGACGGCCTGATAGACCTTCGCCAGGGTTTCCTGCGCGCGCGCGCGCGCCTTGGCGGCGCCGTCGCGCATCACCTGCTGCAGATAGGCTTCGTCGTTGCGGAAGCGGTGGTAGCGCTCCTGCAGCTCAGCCAGCATGCCGGAGACGGCTTCCGCCACCGCGCCTTTCAGGTGGCCGTACATCTGGCCTTCGAACTCGGCTTCCAACTGCGCGATGCTCTTGCCGGTCACGCCGGCGAGGATATCCAGCAGGTTGGAGACGCCCGCCTTGTTGACCACGTCGTAACGCACGACAGGCGGCTCTTCCGAGTCGGTCATTGCGCGTTTGATCTTCTTGGTCACCGCTTTCGGATCTTCCAGCAGGCCGATCACGTTGTTGCGGTTGTCGTCCGACTTGGACATCTTCTTGGTCGGCTCCTGCAGCGACATCACGCGCGCGCCGGATTTAGGAATAAACGGCTCCGGCACTTTGAACACGTCGCCGTACAGCGCGTTGAAACGCTGGCCCACGTCGCGGCTCAGCTCCAGGTGCTGTTTCTGGTCTTCGCCCACCGGCACCTGGTTGGTTTGATACAACAGGATATCCGCCGCCATCAGCACCGGATAGCTGAACAGCCCGGCGTTGATGTTCTCGGCGTAGCGTGCGGATTTGTCCTTGAACTGCGTCATGCGGCTCAGTTCGCCGAAATAGGTGTAACAGTTCAGCACCCAACTCAACTGCGTATGCTCAGGCACGTGCGACTGCACGAAGATGGTGCTTTTTTCCGGATCGATGCCGCAGGCCAGATACAGCGCCAGCGTATCCAGCGTGGCCTTGCGCAGCTTCTCGGCGTCCTGGCGCACGGTGATGGCATGCAGATCGACGATGCAGTAGATGCAGTCGTAGTCGTCCTGCATCTGCACCCACTGACGCAGCGCACCCATGTAGTTGCCGATGGTCAGTTCGCCGGACGGCTGCGCGCCGCTAAATACGATGGGCTTACTCATGTTTAAATTTCCTGATTCTCTAAAGATGACAGCCCAAGAGCGGGCAACAAATCGGCGAAGCGCTCCAACACCCGATCGGGGTGGCTCAGGGCGATCGATTCACCGTAGTTATAACCGTAGGTAAAGCCGACGCTCGGACAACCGGCGCCCTGCGCGGCTTGAATATCGTTGCGTGAATCGCCGACGAACAGCAGCTCATGCGCGCGCAGCCCAAGCTTGCCGAGTACCAGGTACAACGGCGCCGGGTGCGGTTTCTTTTCCGTCACGTCGTCGCCGCCGATCACCAGCGAGAAATAGTCGCCAATGCCCAACGATGCCAGCAGCGGCGCCACGAACGGCGTCGGCTTGTTGGTCACCAGCGCCATCGGGTAACCGTGCGCGGCCAGGCGGGCCAGCGTCTCTTGCACCTGTGGGAACAGACGGCTGCCGCTGTCGACGGTCTGCGCGTAGAAATGGTCGAAGCGTTCACGCAGCCGGCTGCACTGCGCCGGCGTGCCTTCCGCCTCCGCCCAACGCAGCGCGCGCTGCACCAGCACGTCGGCGCCGTTGCCGATCCAGGTGCCGACCCGTGCCTCACCCGCTTGCGGCAGGCCCGTCTCTTCCAGCGCCATATCGATGGCGGCCGCCAGACCCGGCGCGCTGTCGACCAGCGTGCCGTCCAGATCGAAGGCCAATGCGCGGATCGCGCCGAAATCAGCCATGGGTAACCTTCGCCAGCTCGCTGCGCATTTCGTCAATCACCTTGCGGTAGTCCGGCTGGCCAAAGATGGCGGAACCGGCGACGAACATATCGGCGCCTGCGGCGGCGATTTCGGCGATGTTATCCACCTTCACCCCGCCGTCGACCTCCAGGCGGATATCGCGACCGCTGTCGTCGATCAGTTTGCGCACCTGGCGCAGCTTGTCCAGGGTGCCGTGGATGAACGACTGGCCGCCGAAGCCCGGGTTGACCGACATCAGCAGGATCACGTCAATTTTATCCATCACGTAATCGAGGTAGCTCAGCGGCGTCGCCGGGTTAAACACCAGACCGGCCTTACAACCGTGCTCTTTGATCAGCTGAATGGTGCGATCGACATGTTCGGAAGCTTCGGGGTGGAAAGAGATATAAGACGCGCCGGCCTTGGCGAAATCTGGCACGATGCGATCTACCGGCTTGACCATCAGATGCACGTCAATCGGCGCGGTAATGCCGTAGTTGCGCAGCGCTTCGCACACCATTGGACCGATGGTCAGATTGGGCACATAGTGGTTGTCCATGACGTCGAAGTGCACCACGTCGCCGCCTGCGGCCAGCACGTTAGCGGTATCTTCACCTAACCGGGCAAAATCTGCCGACAGAATGGACGGGGCAATCAAATACTTTTTCATCCGCTTCTCCAAACGTAGGGTCGAGTTGTTATGCGCCGGGGTGCCCCCGGCTTAGCGATACAGCGCCAAAAGCTCGTTCACTTTACTGCGGCCGAGAATGTTGCGGCTGATTGTGCGGCGCGCTTTCACCACATACAGCGCAGCATGCTGGTACCAGTCGCGCGTCAGCTCGGTATCGTGATTGGAGATCAATACCGGTACCTGGCTCTCTACCGAGAGCTGGTGCGCCAGATGCGCCAGGCTCTGCTGATCGGCGATGCTGAAGCTGTTGGTGTGGTAAGCGGTGAAATTCGCCGTCGCCGACAGCGGCGCGTAAGGCGGATCGCAATACACCACGGCACCGGCCACGGCCTTCGCCATGGTATCGCGGTAATGCTCGCAGACAAAAGTGGCATTGCGCGATTTTTCGGCAAACCAGTAGAGCTCTTCTTCCGGGAAGTACGGTTTCTTGTACCGGCCGAACGGCACGTTGAACTCGCCGCGCAGGTTATAGCGGCACAGGCCGTTATAGCAGTGACGGTTCAGGTACAGGAACAGCAGCGCCCGGCGGTAAGGCTCGGTGCTAGTATTGAACTCTTCTCTCAGCAGGTAAAACTGATCCGAGTTATTGAATTCATCGGCGAAAAGCGTGCGGGCATCGCGCACGAAGTCATCCGTGCGCAGCTTAACGATGTTATACAGGTTGATAAGATCGCTATTGATGTCGGCGAGAATGTAGGCGTCGTAATCCGTATTCAGAAAGACGGATCCCGCACCCACGAAGGGCTCGATTAAGCAGTCTCCCGCCGGCAGATGGCGACGAATCTCATCTACCAGCGGGTATTTTCCACCAGCCCATTTTAAAAAAGCGCGGTTTTTCTTCATGCCGTCAATTAGCTACTTATACAATTCAGAGCGGCGGATTGTACTCTGTTTCAGACAGCACATCAGCGCACAAATTTAAATGATTTATTTTTTAAGATCTTGCTGCACTTGGTGTACAGGTCGGACCCACGGTTTTTTCGCCTGCACATCCGCCGGCAACGAAGCAATGGCGCGCTTCGCTTCTGCGGAAGAAGCATAGTTGCCACTCACCAGCACGTACCACGGCTTGCCGTCACGCTTGGTGGCGTACACCAGGTAATTCTGCAGTTTCTGCTGTTTGGCGTAGGCGTTCAGCGTATCGGAACGCGAAGCGCTGCTCAGTTGCAAGGTATAGTGGCTGCCCGGCGCAGACTGCAGAGAGCTGCCGCTGCTGGCGACCGCTCCCGCTTTCGCGGTGGAAGACGGCTTGGCCGGCGGCGTATACACCATGGTCGGTGATTTATGCTGCGTTGCGGTCGGTTTGGCGGCGGCGGTTTTCGCCGGCGTTTTATGCTGTTGCGGCGCGGTTCCCTGCACAGGACGCGTCGCTTCGCGCGCTGCGGCACCGCTCATCACCGTCGCCGGTGCGGTCGGCAACGTCGACGCTGCGCCTGTCATGCCTTGGGTCGCCGCATCCACCTGCCCCTGCTGCTGCGACAGCGCATCCGCCATGTTGCCCGGCAAATCGACGCGCTGCTGCGCACCGCCCTGCTGAGGCTGCGTTTGTGCTTCGGTCGGCGTGCTGGAGATCGGCGGAACGCTGACGTTCTGCGGTTGTTGCGGCTGAGTCGCGCTCACGCCGTTGTTATCGTGGGTATCCGTCGTGCCGCCCGGCACGCCGTTGTTGGCGGTGGTCAGCGACGAAGAACCGGACAGGTTGATATCGCGGGCTCCGCCGTTTTGCGCGCCGTTCTCCTGAGCCGCTTCATGTTTGGTCGGCGCCTTCAGGGCTGAACCGATGCCGATAATCAGCAGCAGCAGCACCAAAATGCCGATGCCAATCATCAAATGTTGGCGCGAAACGGCGAAGCGCGGCGCGGCGGCCGGCTTGCGCGAGCGCGTAGGGCGACGATCGCTGCTATCAGGTCTGAGATCGTCTTCCGGTTTAAACTCGTCCATCTGAAACCCTCCAACTAGAGGCAAAAGCCCGCCACCGTAGACCTACCGTGGCACGGGCAGATTAACCCGATGATGGCAAAGCGACACCCGTCGTGCTCTGCTCACTGTATTAATATAGATGCAAATGGCGGCTAAGCCACTGTTACTTAGTCCGATTTAATTACTCGCCCGCTCAGGCAGGCAGGCGGCGATCGACGCCAACACCAGCTCATGCCCTACGCCGCCGCGCACTTCCGCCGCACCGATCGCGGTCGGCAGCACCAGACGCAGTTCACCCGCCAGCACTTTCTTGTCGCGCAGCATGTGCGGCAGATAGGATTCCGGCGTCATTTCCTGCGGCCCGCAGACCGGCAAGCCGGCGCGCAGCAGCAGCGTTTTGATGCGCTCGATGTCTTCAACGGAGAACTGGCCGAGACGGTGCGCGGTTTCCGCCGCCATCACCATGCCCGCAGCCACCGCTTCGCCGTGCAGCCATACGCCGTAGCCCATTTCGGCTTCGATGGCATGGCCGTAAGTATGGCCAAGATTCAGCAAGGCTCGCAGGCCGCTTTCGCGTTCGTCGGCGGCCACAACCTCGGCCTTGAGCTCGCAGCAGCGGCGGATACAGTAGGCCAACGCCTGCATATCCAGCGCCATCAGCGCATCGATGTTGTTTTCCAACCAGACGAAGAACTCGCGATCGAGGATGATCCCGTATTTGATGACTTCTGCCAGGCCGGAAGAGAGTTCACGCGTCGGCAACGTTTTCAGGCAATCCAGATCAACCACCACCGAAGCGGGTTGATAGAAAGCGCCGATCATGTTTTTGCCGAGCGGGTGGTTGACGGCGGTCTTGCCGCCCACGGAAGAGTCCACCTGCGACAACAGCGTGGTGGGAACCTGAATGAAGCGCACGCCGCGTTGGTAGCACGCGGCGGCAAAGCCGGTCAGATCGCCGACAACGCCGCCGCCGAGGGCGATCAGCGTAGTATCGCGCCCGTGCGGTTTTTCCAGCAGCGCCGAAAACACCTGCTCCAACACTGCCAGAGATTTGTACTGCTCACCATCAGGAAGGATCACCTGATCCACCACGACGCCGCCCTGCTCCAGCACCTGCCGGACACGCTCCAGATAAAGCGGCGCCAGGGTCTGGTTGGTGACCAACATCGCTTGCTCACCCGCCTTCAACGGCATAAAAGAAGCCGGATCGTTGAACAATCCGGCGGCGATGGTAATCGGGTAGCTGCGCTCCCCAAGCGTTACAGTAATTCTCTCCATGTCGCGCTCAGTTCTCTGTATGGTGCGGCGGTGGTTGATCCCCGCAACTGCGGGGAACACAAATCAGTTCTCCGCATTGGCCGACGGCGAACGCGGAAAGCGGCAATCAGTTGCTTTCCAGCATGTTGATGATCTGGTTGGCAACCACTTTAGCGCTCTGATCGTCGGTGCGGATGGTGACATCGGCAATCTCTTCATACAACGGATTGCGTTCTTTCGCCAAGGCTTCCAGCACTTCACGCGGCGGAGAATCGACCTGCAGCAGCGGGCGTTTTTTATCACGCTGGGTACGAGCAAGCTGCTTCTCGATCGTGGTTTCCAGATAGACCACCACGCCGCGCGCGGACAGACGGTTGCGCGTTTCGCGCGACTTCACCGAACCGCCGCCGGTCGCCAACACAATCCCTTGTTTTTCCGTCAGTTCATTAATGACTTTTTCTTCACGATCGCGGAAACCTTCTTCCCCTTCCACGTCGAATACCCAGCCCACGTCAGCTCCGGTACGTCGCTCAATTTCTTGATCGGAGTCGAAGAACTCCATATTGAGTTGCTGAGCTAACTGACGGCCAATAGTGCTTTTGCCGGCACCCATAGGCCCAACCAGAAAGATATTGCGTTTCTCTGCCATGTTTTTCGGTATTACTAAGACAATTCGTTAATGTTAACCCGCCCCGCCAATCAAATCAGCGGCGGGACCTAAACTGAAACCTCATGAGCGATAGTGCGAGATCAGACGAAAAATTATCTCAACACTCTTGGTAGTTTGGCAACCGAATAAATCGCAATCCACGCCGCGGGAGGGAAACCATATGTTTTTAACGGCGTCTTGACGCTAACAAAAAACCTCGGTGCTCAATTCGGTAACCCTTGTAAGCTAAATCGGCCGCAGCGTCAAACGCAGATCCCCCCAAGGGGATAAAAAAGTGTATCTGCTCATCAACTTTAGGAGATTTGCCGCCCAGCCGACAGGCAGCCGCTTATCCCTTAATCAGAGTCGGCGTAATGAAGATCACCAGTTCGCGTTTTTTCTGTTGTGCGCCGCTTTGCCGGAACAAGCCCCCCAGCAGTGGCGCATCCCCCAATCCCGGCACCTTGTCCGCCGTCTTGCCGCTATGCCGTTGAAAAATACCGCCGAGCACCAGGGTTTCGCCGCTTTTCACCGTGATCTGCGTCTTAATCTCTTGTTTATCGATGGTCAATGCCTCACCCGCCCCGCGGCTGATGGCGCGCCCCGGCATATTTTGGCTGATGTGCAGCGTCAGCGTGATGCGCCCGTCCGGCAACACTTTCGGCGTCACCTCCATGCCCAGCACCGCCTCTTTGAACTCGATGGCGGTCGCACCGCTGGCGCCGCTCGACACTTCATAAGGGATCTCCGTCCCCTGTTTGATGCTGGCGGTTTGCAGGTGCGCCGTCAGCAGGCGCGGACTGGCGATGATCTCCACCTGATTCTCCTGCTCCAGCGCCGTCAGCTCGAGGCTCAACAAACGCCCGCTGATGCGCGCCAGATGAAAACCGGCGTTCACGGCGCCGCGTTCCAGCGGCAGATTGACACCGACATTGCCCGGCCGCAACGGCCGCGCCGGCCTGTCGTCGGCCGCCAACCCCCAACGCACGCCAAGCTCACGCAGGCTTTCGCGGTTGATGGTCACGATATGCGCCGCCAGTTGCACCTGCGCCAGCGGCGCGTCCATTTCCGTTATCCGCTTTTTCAACTGCGTCAGGATTGGCGCGGTGTCGCGCAGCAGCAACGTATTGGTGCGTTTATCCGCCAACACGCTGCCTCGCTCGCTCAGCAACGCGCCGCGTTGGGCGTTGAGGCTTTCGGCAATTTCCGCCGCATCGCCGTTCTGTAACGTCAGGGTCAGGCTGTGCAGCGGTTGCCGCTGCGCCAACGCCTCTCGCTGCTGCCTTTTTTCCTGCGCGTCCGGCTCCGGCGAGATCAGTATCACGTTGCCTTCCCGCGTCATCGCCAGTTTGCCCATGCGCAGGGTCAACGCCAGCGCCTGAGGCCAGGGCACATTCTCCAGCCGCAGAGTCAGGTTGCCGCTCACGCCGGGCGCGGCGATCAGGTTCATCTGCCGATAATCCGCCAACGCCTGCAGGATGACCGTGACCGGCGCATCCTGAAATTCCAGGGAAACCCGCTGCTTATCCTGCGCCTGCGCGGTGCCGAGCGTCAGGCACCACAGCGCCACGCCCAATCCAGCACATCCTTTCATGGTTTGCCATCCTTGTTGTCCATCATGAGCGAGACGTCGCCCTGGCTCGCCGGGCAATCCGGTTCGGCCGTCAGCGCCGTTAACGTCAAGCTACGCGCCTGCACCTGCGTCACCTGCCAGCGCTCGGCCAGCACCCGTTGCTGCGGCCGCAGGCGCAACCATTGTCCCGCCGGCGTCACCACCCAGCCATAGCGCAGCGTCGGTTGCCCGATGACGCCTTTCAGTCGCCAGCTCGCCGGCGACGCCTCCGTTTGGGCACAAGCAGACATCGGAAGCGGCGCAAACGGGTCGCGCGGCTCAGCGCATAATGCCCATGGCCACAGCAGCCACCACCAACGGCCGGGTCTTTTACTCATTGGGCTGATCCTCGGCGGCATCCTGCAAAACCAACCGCGCCGTCATGCCAAGGGACGGCGTCTCCACGCTCAGTTGCTCGAGGCGTAAATCGGCGGGCAGCGCCTCCAGCAGCGCCAGCAAACCGGCGTAGTCAATGCGCAAGCTCAGCGTTTGCCGCGGCGGTTTTTCCTGCCGCTGCCAGCGCAACAAGGCGCCTCCCGCCCGTTGCAGCACGCTCGCCAGATCGCCGTTGGTGGACGGAGGAAGCGGCGCCGCCGGGATAGCGGTTTCCGGCACCTCGTCCAGTTGGCGTTGCACCATGGCGATCTGTTGCAACAGGCGCTGTTGCCGCTCCCCCGCGCTTTCCCGCTGACGCCATTCGTCTTGCAGCATCCAGCCACCGCCCAACAGCGCCAACGTGCCGATACCCAACCCTTGCGACAGCAGCAATAGCCAGCCCGGCAAGCTCAGCCAGAGGCGCAGCCCGGATGACAAACGGTTATCCATCACGCCCCCACTGCGCCGCCAGATGAAAGGTGTACAGGCCGTCGTCGCGTTGCGCCACCTCAGCCAAACGCAACCGCGGCAACGCAGGCATCCCCGCCAGCCGCCGTTCGAACTGCGTGATGGCCGCAGGAGAACGGCTCAATCCACGCAGCCGCAGGCCGTTCACCGCATCGCTCTCCAGCGCCGTGAGCCACAGCGGTGGAGGAATGCTGGAGGACAATTGCTGCAGCAGATGAAAATAACGCCGGTTATGCTGGGCGTTGCTCGCCTGCCGTTCGGCGCGGGCGCGCTGCAGCGCCCGCTGCGCCCGCTCTTGCTGTTGCTGACGGGCGAGCAACGTCAGTGCCGCCAGCTCTTCACCCAGCATCGCCAGCCGCGCCTGCCGCTGCGCCTGTTGGTGACGCAATTGGCCGGCGACCAGGAACAGCGCCAGCAGCAGTGCCGTTACCTGCAACATCAGCACGCCCAACCAGAAATAGCCGCGTCGCCGATCGCGGCGTTGTCGCCAGGACAGAAAGTTGACCTGATACATCAGCGATCCTCCTCGCGCAGCGCCAGGCCACCGGCCAACGCGAACGCCGAAGGATGCGCAGGCAACGGCGGACGCAGCTGCGTGAAGGCGCTGAGCGGCGACCAGGCAAGGCAACCGGCGGGCAAGGCTCCCGCCAGCACGCTGCCGGCATAGACCGGCCGATCGTCGCCCGCCGGCATCTGAGCTTGCAGCGCCCGCAGCGCCTGCGCGTCATCGTCGCCCGGCGCCAGACCAAAAGCGAACGCGCCGTCGGCCGGCGCCACCCACAGCCATTCTCGTTCGAGACGGTGCATCAGCCCCGCAGCGGGCGGCACGCCTGCCGCCGTCGCCATCATCCGCAGCGCGCAGGGGGTGATATCGACCGCTTGCGGATGCAGGCCAGCCTGACGCAGACAATGCAGCCACTGCTGCAGCTCCTGCCGCCGCGCGGCGGTCAGCAACAGCGCCGCCTCATCCGCCGGCGCGGTGCGATAGTCGAGCGCCAGCGTCTGGCCATCGAGCGGAAACTGCTTCACACCGTGGCCGCCGATATAGTCGCTGCGTTCCGGCTCGCGCAGCCGCACGTCCGGCTGCGCCATGCGTTGCTGCAACACGCGCTGCGCCGGCAGGGCAATGCGTAAGGAAATATGTCGCGGCAGTTGGACGCGCCATTGCCGCAGCGCCCGGATCAGGAATTCGGAAGGTTCCAGACAGCCATCGCGTAAAACCGCCTGCGGCAGCGCCTGCTGCCACCAGTGGCGCAACTGCCAGCCGTTGCGGCGGCGTTGGGCCGCCACCGCCCGCACGCAGTCGATTTGTATATCCAGCCCCACCTGCCATGCTTGAGGGAACATGTTTCGCAAGCCTCCATAACATCAGATGATAAAAGAACATATCCATGTCGCAGGCTTGCCTTTATACTACCGCGCGGTTGTTTATAAACTGCCCAAATGACTTAGAAATGGGAAATCTCAGGTGAAGTTCGTAAAGTATTTACTAATCCTTGCAGTATGTTGCATCGTGCTGGGAGCAGCCTCGATTTTCGGCTTGTACAAATATGTCGAGCCGCAGCTGCCCGACGTCGCAACGCTGAAAGATGTGCGGCTGCAGATACCGATGCAGGTCTACAGCGCCGATGGCGAACTGATCGCCCAATACGGCGAGAAGCGCCGCATTCCGCTGAAACTGGATCAAATTCCACCGGTGATGGTGCACGCATTCATCGCCACCGAAGACAGCCGCTTCTATGATCACCATGGCGTCGATCCGGTCGGCATCTTCCGCGCCGCCTCCATCGCGTTGGTCTCCGGCCACGCTTCGCAGGGGGCCAGTACCATCACCCAACAGCTGGCGCGTAACTTCTTCTTAAGCCCGGAACGCACCCTGATGCGTAAAATCAAGGAAGCCTTCCTGGCGGTGCGCATCGAGCAGATGCTCACCAAGGATGAAATCCTTGAGCTGTATCTGAACAAGATCTATCTGGGTTACCGCGCCTACGGCGTAGGCGCCGCCGCGCAGGTCTATTTCGGCAAAGACGTCAGCCAGCTGACCCTGAGCGAAATGGCGACCATCGCCGGCCTGCCGAAAGCGCCGTCCACCTTCAACCCGCTCTATTCGCACGATCGCGCCGTTGCCCGCCGCAACGTGGTGCTGTCGCGCATGCTGGACGAACACTACATCACGCAGGCGCAGTACGATCAGGCGCGCTCCGAAGATCTGGTCGCCAATTACCATGCGCCGGAAATCAGCTTCTCCGCGCCGTATCTCTCCGAGATGGTGCGTCAGGAGATGATCAAGCGTTACGGTGAAAACGCCTATACCGACGGTTACAAGGTTTACACCACCGTCACCAAACGGCTGCAGTTGGCGGCGCAGGAGTCGGTACGCAACAACGTGCTGGCCTATGACATGCGCCACGGTTACCGCGGCCCATCCAACGTGTTGTGGAAAGTCGGCGAAGCGGCCTGGGATCGCAAACAGATTGTCGATTCGCTGAAAAACCTGCCGAACTACGGCCCGCTGGCGCCGGCGGTGATCACCGCCGCCAACCCGCAGGAAGCGACGGCGATGCTGGCCGACGGCAGCAGTATTGCCCTACCGATGGCGACCATGCGCTGGGCACGCCCATACCGTTCGGACACTCAGCAAGGCCCAACGCCGAAACGCGTCACCGACGTAGTGCAGGCCGGCCAGCAAGTGTGGGTGCGTAAAGTGAACGAAGCCTGGTGGCTGTCGCAGGTGCCGGACGTCAACTCGGCGCTGGTCTCTATCAACCCGAACGACGGCGCGGTGAAAGCGCTGGTTGGCGGCTTCGACTTCAATCAGAGCAAGTTCAACCGCGTCACGCAGGCTCTGCGTCAGGTGGGCTCGAACATCAAACCGTTCCTGTACACCGCCGCGATGGATAAAGGCCTGACGCTGGCCACCATTCTGAATGACTTGCCGATTACCCGTTGGGATGCCGGCGCCGGCACCGACTGGCGGCCGAAGAACTCGCCGCCGACCTACGACGGCCCGATTCGCCTGCGACAGGGGCTGGGGCAGTCGAAGAACGTGGTGATGGTGCGTGCGATGCGCGCGATGGGCGTCGACTACGCGGCGGAATATCTGCAGCGCTTCGGCTTCCCGGCGCAGAATATCGTGCATACCGAATCGCTGGCGCTGGGGTCCGCCTCCTTCACCCCGATGCAGCTGGTGCGCGGCTACGCGGTGCTGGCGAACGGCGGTTATCTGGTCGACCCGTACTTCATCACCAAAATTGAAGACGATAACGGCAATACGGTGTTCGAAGCCAAACCGAAAGTGGTGTGCGGCAGCTGTAACCTGCCGGTGATCTACGGCGACACCCACCGTTCGGCGGTGCTGTCCGACGACAACATCGAAAACGTCGCCACCTCGCAGGAAGGCAACAACAGCACGGTGCCGATGCCTCAGCTGGAGCAAGTCACCCCGGCTCAGGTACAGCAGGACGGCGATCAACAGTATGCGCCGCACGTCATCAGCACACAGCTGGCCTTCCTGATCCACGACGCGCTGAACAGCAACATCTTCGGCGAACCGGGTTGGATGGGTACCGCCTGGCGCGCCGGCCGCGATCTGAAACGTCATGATATCGGCGGCAAAACCGGTACCACCAACAGTTCCAAGGACGCCTGGTTCTCAGGCTATGGCCCGGATACCGTGACCTCGGTGTGGATCGGTTTCGACGATCACCGCCGCGACCTGGGCCGTTCGACGGTATCCGGCGCCATCCCGGATCAGATTTCCGGCGGTGAAGGCGGTGCCAAGAGCGCCCAGCCGGCGTGGGACGACTTTATGAAAACCGCGCTGGAAGGCATCCCAGAGCAGAAAGTCACGCCGCCGCCGGGCATCATCAGCGTCACCATCGACAAGAGCAGCGGCAAGCTCTCTGGCGGTGGCGGCGGCAGCCGTTCCGAGTACTTCATCGAAGGAACGCAGCCGACGGACTACCCATCGCGCGATACCGGCACCACGTTGACCGATCCGGGCGGTGAAAGCCACGAGCTGTTCTGATCGAAAAGGGCCAGAGAAATCTGGCCCTTTTTTTATTCGGCGTGAAGCGTATCAGCGCGACGCGCGCAAAAATGCCTCGGAAAGGAACAGCGCGCTGACGTTGCGCGCCTCACGGAAATCCGGTTCCGCCAGCAGCGCCATCATGTTGGCGATCGGCCAGCGCACCTGCGGCAAGGGCTCCGGCTCATCCCCCTCCAGGCTCTGCGGATAGAGATCGTGCGCCAGCACGATATTCATTTTGCTGGAAAAGTAGGACGGCGCCATCGTCAGCTTACTGAGAAAATCAAAGCGTTTCGCGCCGTACCCCACCTCTTCCATCAGCTCGCGGTTGGCCGCCTCCAGCACCCCTTCGCCGGGATCGATCAGCCCTTTCGGGAACCCCAGCTCATAGGATTCGGTGCCGACCGCATATTCGCGGATCAGCAGCAGGTCATCGCCAATCACCGGCACGATCATCACCGCTTCGCGATCCGAAGGCCGCATGCGTTCATACACCCGCCGAACACCGTTGCTGAATTCCAAATCGACCGACTCGACGTTAAACAAACGCGAACGCGCGACCGTTTCCACTTTCAGAATTTTAGGTTTTTGCAGGTGTTTATCCATGATTGCCTCAAAGAGGTTACCCAGGCGCGGACGGGCAACCGAAAAAATGATTGGCGTAACGCACGGCTCGTTGGCGCTCAAACGCTGACCAAATTCGATCCTGATCACATTGTGCGTTAAGGGCAAGCTCCGCCGCAACGCGCATGAACAGTAATTTACTTTCTTTTAACAAGCGTAGCCAGCGGCCGGCGATTTTCCGTACTGATTCAGCAAACAGCGCGCAAGAAAATAGGATAATACCGATATCGACGGCAGAGACCGGTTGCTAGTATCACGCAGGCAAGAATCAGTGATAAAATGGCCTTGCGTCATGAAGGAATGAGATCCAGAGCGAGAATCTGTTTGTTCCCTCATTAGTTCTGGGTGCCTCCTGGCGGTTTACTCCGTATAATATTCAGCTTTTCATCAGGTTGGCGAAATTCACGGGTGTGAGATGGGGATTGCATGAGCACAATAGTGTTGATATTGGCCTTAGTGCTTGTCTGCCTGATTGCCGCCGGCCTGTACCTGTGGTTCAAGGCCCGCAACCCGTCGGCGCTGGCGCACGCATTGCCGTTTATCAAGCCTGCCCACCGCAAGCTGACCGACGAAGAGCGCGCCGCGGTCGAGTTCTATCTCAATCAGCAAAACAAGCTGAGCAACAAACTGTTGCCCGGCGGCGGCGCTACGCTGCCCGCGGCCAAGCTGGCGCTCACACCGCAAAGCGATAACGTATATCCGGTCACGCACGCCATTACCCGCTACGGGCTGGCCAGCGACGACCCCAATAAATGGCGCTATTACCTCGACGCGGAAGAGGTACATCTGCCGCCGTTTTGGGAACCCTATATCACCGCCGACAACCATGTGGAAGTGATCAGAACCCAGACGCTGCCGCTGGTGATTTCGCTCAACGGACACTCGCTGAAAGATCATATTCACGATCGGCCGCAGCCGCCGGTAGTGGCCGCCACGCCGACCAAAAACGCGTCCATCCGCAAGGAAGAGAGCGAGCATGTCGAGCTGGTCAATATTCGCAAGGAAACGCCGGAAGAGCATGCGCTGAACCGGCCGAACGGCATCCGTGAAGCCGTCATCATCTCCGCCGCGCTGCTGCTGCTGTTCTTCAGCCTGATAAGCCCGGTGCTGGTTATCCCCTGGATGATTTTTGTGGCGGTGCTGATGATCGCCTGGGGATGCTGGAACCTGTTCCGCCGTCCGGCGTCGCGTGAGCTGAAAGAGATCCACTGCCTGCGCGGCACGCCGAAGCGCTGGGGCCTGTTCGGCGAGTCCGATCAGGGGCAGATCAGCAACATTTCGCTCGGCATCATCGATCTTATCTACCCGCCACATTGGCAGCCGTACCTGACGCAGGATCTGGGCAAGACCACCGATGTGGACGTCTACCTCAATCGGCAGGTAGTGCGCCAGGGGCGCTTCCTCTCGCTGCATGACGAAGTGAAGAATTTCCCGCTGCAGCAGTGGGGCCGCAACGCGGTGCTGGTCGCCAGCTCGGCGCTGGTACTGCTGTTGCTGCTGATCTATATTCCGCTCAACCTGCCGCTGACCCTCAGCATGGCCTGGCTGCAGGGTGCGCAAAAAGTGGAAGTGACCAGCGTGCAAGCCCTGGAAGCCACGCCGCTGCGCATCGGCGACACGCTGAAAGTGCGCGGCAGCGGCATGTGCTATGTGCCGCCGCCGGCCAACGGCGGCGGCACCGTCAATTTTGCGCCGTTCGACTGCTCCGGCATCTATTGGAACAACGCCGCCCCGTTGCCGCAGCCGGAATCGGAAGTCATAGACAAAGCGACGGCCCTGCTGGCCACGGTCAACAGCCAGCTGCATCCGAGCGGCGCCGATCAGAAGGTCAACCCGCAGCTGGCCAGCGCCATCGAGAAATCCGGCATGATTCTGTTGGATGACTTCTCTGATATCGTTCTGAAAACACAGGATTTGTGCCAGGCAGAAAACGACTGCGTGCGGTTAAAAAACGCCTTGGTCAACCTGGGCAACGCCAAAAACTGGAGCGGCCTGGTGAAACGCGCCAGATCCGGCGCGCTGCAAGGCGTCAACGTCCTGCTGCGCCCGGTAAGCGCAGAGTCGCTGGAAAGCCTGACCAAAGTGGCCACGTCGTCGTTCATCTTCAATGAAACGCGCCTGGCCGCCGCGGCGCTCAACAGCCCGCCGCCGGGCGGTTTCCTGATCCGCAGCGATGAAGGCCGCCAGCTGGTCAGCCATCCGCAGTCTTCAGCGCCGCAGAGCGAATACAACGCCCTCGACCAGTGGAATGAGCTGCAGCGCCTTTCCACTCTGTTGCTGCATACCCCGTTCCAGGCGCAAGGGGTAATCACCAGCCTCAGCGTCGATGCCAACGGCACCCGCCACGTGGCACTGCACAGCGAACCGGACATGATCACCCTGTGGCGCTACCTCGGCACCAGCCTGCTGTTGCTGGCGGTGGTCGTCAGCCTGGGCTATAACGCCTGGCGGCTGGTGCAGCGTCGGCGCATCAATCAGCACCGCGTCGCCGATATCCAGCGGTACTACGACAGCTGCTTCAATCCGCAGATCAATCCGATGTCGATGCGGCCGATGGCCTGAACCTGACGCCGGGCCTCCGCCCTGTCATCTGCTTATGCTACGCTAACGCTATTATTCTCATCTGCGGACCGCCCGTCGGTCCGCCCGTGGAGTTTTTATGGTTCCCGAATTTGATTGGCCGCAGATCGATACCGTGCTGCTGGATATGGACGGCACCTTGCTGGACCTGGAATTCGACAGTCACTTCTGGCTCAGCCTGGTGCCGCAAGCGCTGAGCGAAAGGCGCGCCATTCCGTTTGACGAAGCCCGTCATATCATTGAGCGGGAATATCAGGCGGTGCAGCACACCATGAATTGGTATTGCTTCGATTACTGGAGCGAGCGGTTGGATCTGGATATCTACCGCATGACCAGCGAAGTGGGCAGCCGCGCCCGGCTGCGCGAGGATACCGAGCCGTTTTTACGGGCGCTGCGCGGCGCCGGCCTGCAAACCATTTTGCTGACCAACGCCCATCCGCACAGCCTGGCGGTGAAAATCGAGCATACCGGTCTGGATCGGCACCTTGATTTATTGTTTTCCACCCACACATTTGGTTATCCGAAAGAAGATCAGCGTCTGTGGCAGGCGGTGCAACAGCACACCGGGTTCAACCCGCAGCGCACGCTGTTTGTCGACGACGGCGAGCCGATCCTCGACGCGGCGCGCACTTTCGGCATTCGTTACTGCCTGGGCGTGCAAAACCCGGACTCCAGCACGGCGGAGAAAAGCTTCCAGCGCCATCCGTCGATGCGCGACTATCGCCTGTTGATACCGGCGCTGGCCAAGGGGGAAGCATGAAGGACAAAGCGACGCGCGACGACGCGGTTCGGCTGGATAAATGGCTGTGGGCCGCACGCTTCTACAAGACCCGCGCGCTGGCGCGCGAAATGATCGACGGCGGCAAGGTGCATTACAACGGCCAGCGTGGCAAGCCGAGCAAGATTGTCGAACTTAACGCCGAGCTCAAGCTGCGGCAGGGCAACGAAGAACGTACGGTGATCGTGCTGGCGCTGACCAGCCAACGCCGCGGCGCCGGCGAGGCGCAGCAAATGTATCAGGAAACCGAAGCCAGCATCGCCAACCGCGAAAAAATGGCGCTGGCGCGCAAGATGAACGCGTTGACCATGCCGCATCCGGACCGTCGTCCGGACAAAAAGGAGCGGCGCGACCTGATGAAATTTAAATTTGGTGAGCCGGAATAAGCCCTCACCGCAATGAGAGAAGATTATGTCCAACCATGACCAATTGCACCGTTACCTGTTTGAAAACTACGCGGTGCGCGGCGAGCTGGTTACCGTCAGCGAAACCTATCAGCAGATCCTGAATAACCACGACTACCCGGCGCCGGTGCAAAAGCTGCTGGGTGAACTGCTGGTCGCCACCAGTCTGCTGACCGCGACCCTGAAGTTCGACGGCGACATTACCGTTCAGCTGCAAGGCGACGGCCCGCTGAAGCTGGCGGTGATCAACGGCAACAACCTCCAGGAGATGCGCGGCGTTGCGCGCACCCAGGCGCCTATCGCCGACGACAGCACCTTGCATCAGATGATCGGCAACGGCGTCATGGTCATCACCATTTCCCCGACGGAAGGCGAGCGCTATCAGGGCGTCGTCGGCCTGGAAGGTGAAACCCTGGCCGAATGCCTGGAAGCCTACTTCCGCCAGTCCGAGCAGCTGCCAACCCGCCTGTTCATTCGCACCGGCGAAGCGGAAGGCAACGCCGCGGCGGCCGGTATGCTGCTGCAGGTGCTGCCGGCGCAGGACGGCAACCTCGATGATTTCGATCATCTGGTGCAACTGACCAACACGGTCAAAAGCGAAGAGCTGTTCGGCCTGCCGGCCAACGAAGTGTTGTACCGCCTGTACCATCAGGAAGAGGTCACCTTGTACGAACCGCAGGACGTGCAGTTCCGCTGCACCTGTTCTCGCCAGCGTTGCGCCGACGCGCTGCTGACCCTGCCGACCGACGAAGTGGCGGACATGCTGGAGCAGGACGGCAACATCGACATGCACTGCGACTACTGTGGCAGCCACTATGTCTTTGACCCGGTTGATGTTGCCGCGTTGTATGCGGGTAACACCGGCGAAAGCGACCAGTTGCACTAAGTGACACCCTTTCGGCGGGCGCGCCCGGCGCCCGCCAACGCCCGTCGTTTGCACGTTTGCTTTTTTCCGTGTGCTATCTCTCAGATCGTAACGAAATACCGCCTAAAACGTTAAATATTTGATACCCATCGCGGTTACGCACCGTTAGATCCCTACAATTGCCGCCAGAAATTCTGTGACCAAGGAGTAGTAACATGCGCGTTAAAGGTATAACCCCTCAGGATCTGGCCGCTTACGGCATTCACGACGTTAGCGAAATCGTTCACAACCCGAGCTATGAACTGCTGTTTAAGGAAGAAACAGACCCATCTCTGGAAGGTTTTGAGCGTGGGGTAGTCACCAAGCTGGGTGCCGTCTCCGTCGATACCGGCATCTTCACCGGCCGCTCGCCGAAAGACAAATACATCGTCCGCGACGACATCACCCGCGATACCGTGTGGTGGGCCGATCAGGGCAAAGGCAAAAACGACAACAAACCCCTCAGCCCGGAAGTGTGGGCCGATCTGAAACACCTGGTCACCGAACAACTGTCCGGCAAACGCCTGTTCGTGGTGGATACCTTCTGCGGCGCCAACGCCGACTCGCGCCTGAAAGTGCGCTTCATCACCGAGGTGGCCTGGCAGGCGCACTTCGTGAAAAACATGTTTATCCGCCCGAGCGACGAAGAGCTGGCTGACTTCGAGCCGGACTTCGTGGTGATGAACGGCGCCAAGTGCACCAACCCGAACTGGCAGCAGCAAGGCCTGAACTCGGAGAACTTCGTCGCCTTCAACCTGACCGAGCGCATGCAGTTGATCGGCGGCACCTGGTACGGCGGCGAAATGAAGAAAGGCATGTTCTCGATGATGAACTACCTGCTGCCGCTGAAAGGCATCGCCTCGATGCACTGCTCGGCCAACGTGGGCGAGAAAGGCGACGTGGCGGTGTTCTTTGGCCTGTCCGGCACCGGCAAGACCACCCTCTCCACCGATCCTAAGCGTCAGCTGATCGGCGATGACGAGCACGGCTGGGACGACGACGGCGTGTTCAACTTCGAAGGCGGCTGCTACGCCAAGACCATCAAGCTGTCTGAAGAAGCCGAACCGGACATCTACCACGCCATCAAACGCGATGCGCTGCTGGAAAACGTCACCGTGCTGGCCGACGGCAGCATCGACTTCAACGACGGTTCGAAAACCGAGAATACCCGCGTTTCTTACCCGATCTATCATATCCAGAACATCGTCAAGCCGGTGTCCAAGGCGGGTCACGCCACCAAGGTGATCTTCCTGACCGCCGACGCTTTCGGCGTGCTGCCGCCGGTATCGCGCCTGACCGCCAACCAGACTCAGTACCACTTCCTGTCCGGCTTCACCGCCAAACTGGCCGGCACCGAGCGTGGCGTAACTGAACCGACGCCAACCTTCTCCGCCTGCTTCGGCGCCGCGTTCCTGTCGCTGCACCCGACGCAGTACGCCGAAGTGCTGGTGAAACGCATGCAGGCCGCCGGCGCCCAGGCTTACCTGGTCAACACCGGCTGGAACGGCACCGGCAAACGCATCTCGATCAAAGATACGCGCGGCATCATCGACGCCATCCTGAGCGGTGAAATCGACAAGGCGGAAACCGTCACTCTGCCTATCTTCGATCTGGCGATGCCGACCGCGCTGCCGGGCGTGAACCCGGAAATCCTCGATCCGCGCAACACCTACGCCAGCCTCGAGCAGTGGCAGGAAAAAGCGCAGGATCTGGCCGAGCGCTTCATCACCAACTTCGACAAATACACCGACACGCCTGCGGGCACCGCGCTGGTTAGCGCCGGCCCGAAGCTGTAATTCGGTAACGTTACCTCTTCAGCTAAGGCGCGGATCCCGCGCCTTTTTTTATTTCAATTGATTGCTTTTTAACCGGCAAGACGAGAAAATAAGTCAATGCAATCATTGATAGCAAAGGAGGTTTCAATGGCTACTATCACCGTCAGAAATCTGGACGACGAAATCAAAGAGCTGCTGCGTATCTCAGCGGCGAAAAACGGCCATTCCATGGAAGAGGAAGCGCGCATGAT
Organism: Serratia sp. JKS296; assembly: GCF_900215445.1. Taxonomy (NCBI): domain Bacteria; kingdom Pseudomonadati; phylum Pseudomonadota; class Gammaproteobacteria; order Enterobacterales; family Yersiniaceae; genus Serratia; species Serratia sp. JKS296. The sequence goes on along the minus strand of NZ_OCMX01000001.1, from coordinate 290,418 downwards.
CCTGAAACAGGCGCTGGTGAAAAAGCCGCCGCGCTATGGATTGGGTACCTGGATGCATCAGCACTTCGCCGAATTCGGCGGCGTTGAGCTGGAGATCCCACCGCGTGACGCCGTGCCGCCACGCATCGTCACCTTTGATGATGAAGATGACAACGCATGATCATTATCGACACCAACGTCATTTCAGAAACGCTGCGTCCCAGCCCGTACTACAACGTCATTAACTGGTTAAATGAAAAGGACAATGACGAGCTCTATCTCAGCGCCATTGTCCTCGCCGAACTGTTTAGCGGCGTCGCCTGCATGCCTGACGGCAAGCGCCAGCGGGATCTCAAGCTGAAATTGGCGGACGCCATTGAATTGAAGTTCGAGGGGCAGATATTGCCGTTTGATGGGCTGTGCGCGATGCAATACGCGGAATTGACGGCAAGGAATCGGCTGCTGGGTAAAGCGATGAGCGTGCCGGATACCCAAATCGCCGCCACCTGCCTGCATTACGGCGCCGCCCTGGCCACCCGCAATACCAAAGACTTCCTCCACTGCGGCATCGAGTTAATCGATCCGTGGCAGGCGCCGACCGGCCGTCGGTTGCATGAAGATGCGGCGGAATACTACGTGATGAGCAGAAAGTCCTGACGGGGCCGCAGCGGCGCGGCCCACACCAGAGTGTCAGGCGTTTTCCCTGGCCGTTTGATGGCCGTTGGTCGACTCTTTTTTCTCCATCGGCAACGGAATATACGCGCGGATCAACAGCCCACCGCGCTCGCTGGTGCCGATATCCAGTTCGCCGTCATGCGCGTCGATAATACGCTGCACGATCGCCAGCCCCAGACCGGTGCCGCTGGTGCTGCGCGCGCTGTCACCGCGTACGAACGGCTGCAGCAGGTGCTTCAATTCTTCCGGCTTGATGCCCGGGCCGTCATCTTCCACCTGGAACCAGCCGCGCTGCAGCTCGCGACCGCTGCTGACCTTGATCCAACCGTTGCCGTAACGCGCCGCGTTCACCACCATGTTCACCGCCGCCCGCTTAATCGACAGCGGATGCACATTCATCATCAGCTCGCCCGGCGACAGCGCGGTTTCAATTACCCGCTCATAGCCGCTTTCCGCCGCGACCACTTCGCCTAAAATGGCGTTCAGATCGCTGCTTTCGGTCGGCATCTCCTGCCCGGTGCGCAGATAATCGATGAACTGCTCGATGATGGCATTGCACTCTTCGATGTCTTTATTGATCGACTCGGCCAGATAACCGTCTTCGGCGCTCATCATCTCCGTCGCCAGCCGAATGCGCGTCAACGGCGTGCGCAGGTCATGGCTGACCCCGGCCATCAGCAAGGTGCGATCGTCCGCCAGCTGCTTGACGCCCGACGCCATCTGATTGAATGCGCGAGTCACTGACCGCACTTCGGAAGCGCCATACTCGCGCAGCGGCGGCGGAATGATGCCCTTGCCCACCTGCAGCGCCGCATGTTCCAGCTCCACCAACGGGCGGTTTTGAATGCGGATAAACAGCCAGGCGCCGCCGATCGCGAGCAGCATGATCGCCAGCGTATAGCGGAACAGCGGCGAGAAGTCGCCCTGGTGGATTTCCGTCAGCGGCACGCGCACCCAGATATCGGGCTGCAGCCAGGTTTTCAGCCACACCACCGGGGAGTTCTTGTTCACCTCCACCCGCACATCGGTCGGCCCGCCGAGCTGCTGCGCCATCTGCTGGCTGAGGAACTGGTAGTGCTGCGCCCAGCGCAGGCCGCTCTCCTCCGCCGCCGAATTCGTGTAGAGAGAGATGCCCAGTTCGCGGTAGATCTCACGGCGGAATGCCGGCGGCACTTCCAGCAGCGTGCCGTCTTCCAGCTGCAGCCGATCGGTCATCAGCATACGCACTTCGTAGGCCAACACCTTGTTGAACTGCTGCAGACTGGGCAGGATGGCGAAGTTCAGCACCACCAGATAGGTCGTCACCAGGCTGACGAACAGCAAGGTGACGATCAACAACAGGGTTCGGGCAAACGAGCTACGCGGTGAAAAGCGCAATCGCCTCATGCCTTGCTGCCGTCCGGTACGAAGACGTAGCCGAGCCCCCACACGGTCTGGATATAACGCGGATGCGCCGGATCTTCTTCAACCATGCGGCGCAGGCGAGAGATCTGCACGTCAATGGAACGCTCCATGGCGCTGTATTCGCGGCCACGCGCCAGGTTCATCAGCTTATCGCGCGACAGCGGTTCACGCGGGTGGCTGACCAGCGCCTTCAGTACCGCGAACTCGCCGCTGGTCAACGGCATCGGTTCGTCTTCGCGGAACATTTCGCGGGTGCCGAGGTTCAGTTTGAATTTGCCGAACGCGATCACCGCCTCTTCCTGCGAAGGCGCGCCCGGCAGTTCGTTCGCCTGGCGGCGCAACACCGCGCGGATACGAGCCAACAGCTCACGCGGGTTGAACGGTTTAGGAATGTAGTCGTCGGCGCCGATTTCCAGCCCCACGATGCGATCGACCTCTTCGCCTTTGGCGGTGACCATAATGATCGGCATCGGGTTGCTCTGGCTGCGCAGGCGGCGGCAGATGGACAGGCCGTCTTCGCCCGGCAACATCAGATCGAGCACCATCAAATGGAAGGATTCACGAGTCAGCAAGCGATCCATTTGCTCAGCGTTGGCAACGCTGCGAACCTGGAAGCCCTGCTCGGTTAAATAACGTTCTAAAAGCGCGCGCAGGCGCATGTCATCATCGACAACCAGGATCTTATGATTCTCTTGCATGGTATTACTCCCAAAGGCTTTATTGCCTGACTCGAATATTGTTAGAAAACCTTGCCATTTGAGACAGCGTTTAATGGTATGTATTCTAGACGAAATTGTTACAAAGCTTATTCTTTTCCCCATTTATCAACAATTTTCAGTGAATGTCGACGGGGGTTCGTTAAAATTTCGCCCTTTATCGGCGCAATGTGGGGCGACGGCCCAATTTTGCACAATTTCGCCACCGGCGAACCGACCGGTGGCGTTTAGCCGTCGGGTCAGGAAGTCTGCAGGAAACGCGCCAGCTGCCGGCGCAACTGCCGGTTCTCTTGCTGCAGCGCATCAACCCGATCGAGCAACGTCAACGCCATGGCGATCCCCGGCCAATCCAGATCCAGCTCGGCACGCAGCCTGCGCGCGCGCTGCAGATGGCTCAGCGCCGGGTAATCGAACTCCCAGCGCGGCTGCGCCGGCTCCAGCGGCACGATCACGCCCAGGCCGACGATCTCGACCAATTCGTCCTCTGAAATCTCCACTCGCTGACACAGTTCCACCACGGTGAATGTGATCTCTTTCTTCATCATGTGCTTTACTCCCATTCCGCACGCGGGTTGAACGCCGCCTGCTCAGCCAGCTCTCGCCACAGGGCGCTGGCCTTCTCGTTCGGCTTCGGCGGCATCACCACCTTGAGAATGACATACAGATCGCCGGGCTCTTTCTTGCCCGCCAGCCCTTTGCCCTTGACCCGCAGCCGTTTGCCGCTCTGGCTGCCGGCCGGCACGGTCAACGCGATTTTGCCGGTCAGCGTCGGCACCTCGATGCTGGCGCCGAGCGCCGCTTCCCACGGGGCGAGCGGCGCCACGATGCTCAGATTGTGGCCATCAATTTCGAACAGCGGATGCGGCGCGAGGCGGATGACCAGATACAGGTCGCCGTTCTGGCCGCCGCCCACGCCGGCAACGCCCTGCCCCTTGAGGCGAATGCGCTCGCCGTCGCCCACGCCGGCCGGGATTTTCACGTTCAGCGTTTTGCTGGCTTCGCTCACCTGCCGCCCCAGCTCGTCGTACACCGGCAGCGTGTAGGAGATCTCGCGGCTTTGGCCATGTAGCGTTTCCTCGAGGAACAGCGGCACCTCCATTTCGAGATCCTGGCCGCGGAAGCCATGCCCGCCGTGCGAGTGCGAAGCGGAGCGATGCCCGCCCGCCGCCCGCCCGCCGAACATGCTTTCGAAGAAATCGGAGAAGTCTTGCGCGTCGGCGCCGCCGCCGTGCCATGAAGCGCTCTGCTGATAGCCGCCGTGATCGCCGCGCGCCTGGCGGCCAAAGTTCGGATCGTTGCGGTGCAGCCGGATCTGATCGTACTCGGCGCGGCGCTCCTCGTCCTTCAGCACCTCATAGGCTTCGGCCACTTCCTTGAACTTGCTTTCGGCGTCGTCTTCAGTGCTCACGTCAGGGTGATATTTACGCGCCAGCCGACGGTAGGCCGTTTTGATGGTTTTCAGATCGGCGTTGGGCTCAACGCCCATCGTGGCGTAGTAATCTTTAAATTCCATGCGGTAATACCTTCAATGTGTTGGGTTGTGCGCCAAAATTCCTTGTCTCTCTCGCCAGATATCCTCCTTTCGTCGCATTCCTTTTCCGCTATCGCTAAGCATACTCCCGATTGTTAAAAGCTGCGCAAACTGAATAAAAACCGTGCGACAACGCGCAGGCCCGCGCGCCATTTCTAAAGCCCCCCGCATTCACGTACACTGTGGCGGTGACCCCATAAAGATAAATCACGATGAGAACTCAACTGATAACCCGTGAAGGGTATGACAAGCTCAAACAAGAGCTGGATTACCTCTGGCGCGAAGAACGCCCCGAGGTGACCAAGAAAGTGACCTGGGCCGCCAGCCTGGGCGACAGAAGCGAAAACGCCGATTACCAGTACAACAAGAAGCGGCTGCGCGAGATCGATCGCCGCGTCCGCTATCTGACCAAATGCCTGGAGCAGTTGAAGATCGTCGATTACTCCCCGCAGCAGGAAGGCAAAGTGTTCTTCGGCGCCTGGGTAGAGGTGGAGAACGAAGACGGCGAAATCAAACGCTTTCGCATCGTCGGTTACGACGAGATCTTCGGCCGCAAGGATTACATCTCCATCGACGCGCCTATGGCGCGCGCCCTGCTGAAAAAAGAGGTCGGGGACGTCGCCACCGTCAATACGCCGCTGGGCGAGGCGCAGTGGTACGTGAACGAGATAGACTACCCGAAGTAAGCTTTCAGCTTTTTCCGAACCGCCGCCAACGCCGCCGCCTGAGCTGTTCTCCACGCCGCGGCCGCGCGGCGGCGGCCCGCTCCACTGGCATTTTCCCCGATCAATCCGTATAACTGTCCCCTGTTTATTCACCGTTCTCAATACAGATACCAGACCTATGAATGACCCACTGAGCCGCATTATTGCAACAGAACTGCAGGCCCGGCCGGAGCAAGTCGACTCCGCCATCCGTCTGCTGGATGAAGGTAATACCGTGCCCTTTATTGCACGCTATCGTAAGGAAGTCACCGGGGGCCTGGACGACACCCAACTGCGCCAGCTGGAAACCCGCCTGGGTTATCTGCGTGAACTGGAAGATCGTCGCCAGACCATCCTGAAGTCGATCGATGAACAGGGCAAACTGACTGAACAACTGGCGGGGGCGATCAACGCCACGCTGAGCAAGACCGAACTCGAAGACCTCTACCTGCCGTACAAACCGAAGCGCCGCACCCGCGGCCAGATCGCCATCGAAGCCGGCCTGGAACCGCTGGCGGACACGCTGTGGCAGGATCCGCAACAGCAGCCGGAACAACTGGCCGAACGCTACGTCGACGCCGACAAGGGCGTGGCGGACGTGAAAGCCGCCCTCGACGGCGCGCGCTATATCCTGATGGAGCGCTTCGCCGAAGACGCCGCGCTGCTGGCCAAGGTGCGCGACTACCTGTGGAAAAACGCCCATCTGGTGTCCAAAGTGGTCGAGGGCAAGGAAGACGAAGGCGCCAAGTTCCGCGACTATTTCGATCACCACGAACCGATTTCCCAGGTGCCTTCGCACCGCGCGCTGGCGATGTTCCGCGGCCGCAACGAAGGCGTGCTGCAGCTGGCGCTGAACGCCGATCCGCAGTTTGAAGAAGCGCCGCGCGAAAGCCAGGCGGAGCTGATCATCATCAATCACCTCAATCTGCGCCTGAACAACGCTCCGGCCGACGCCTGGCGCAAGGCGGTGGTCAACTGGACCTGGCGCATCAAGGTGTTGCTGCACCTGGAAACCGAGCTGATGGGCACGGTGCGCGAGCGCGCGGAAGATGAAGCGATCAACGTCTTCGCCCGCAACATGCATGATCTGCTGATGGCTGCGCCGGCCGGCATGCGCGCCACCATGGGCCTCGATCCGGGCCTGCGCACCGGAGTGAAAGTCGCCGTGGTCGACGCAACCGGCAAGCTGGTCGCCACCGACACCGTCTACCCGCACACCGGGCAAGCGGCCAAAGCCGCCGCCATCGTCGCGGCGCTGTGCATCAAACACAATGTAGAGCTGGTGGCCATCGGCAACGGCACCGCGTCGCGTGAAACCGAGCGTTTCTATCTCGACCTGCAAAAGCAGTTCAGCGACGTCCGGGCGCAGAAAGTGATCGTCAGCGAAGCGGGCGCATCGGTGTACTCCGCGTCCGAACTGGCGGCGCAGGAGTTCCCGGATCTCGACGTATCGCTGCGCGGCGCGGTGTCCATCGCTCGCCGCCTGCAGGATCCGCTGGCGGAGCTGGTGAAGATCGACCCGAAATCCATCGGCGTCGGCCAGTATCAGCACGACGTCAGTCAGAGCCAGCTGGCGAAGAAGTTGGATTCGGTGGTGGAAGACTGCGTGAACGCCGTCGGCGTCGATCTGAACACCGCGTCGGTGCCGTTGCTGACCCGCGTGGCCGGCCTGACGCGCATGATGGCGCAGAACATCGTCAACTGGCGCGACGAGAACGGCCGCTTCAGCAACCGTGAACAGCTGCTGAAGGTCAGCCGCCTGGGGCCGAAAGCGTTCGAACAGTGCGCCGGCTTCCTGCGCATCAACCACGGCGACAACCCGCTGGATGCCTCCACCGTTCACCCGGAAGCCTATCCGGTGGTGCAACGCATCCTGGCCGCCACCGAGCAGGCGCTGCAGGATCTGATGGGCAACGCCTCCGCGGTGCGCAGCCTGAAAGCGGTTGATTTCACCGACGACAAGTTCGGCGTGCCGACGGTCACCGACATTCTGAAAGAGCTGGAGAAGCCGGGCCGCGATCCGCGTCCGGAGTTCAAAACCGCCACCTTCGCCGAAGGTGTGGAAACCCTCAACGATCTGCAGCCGGGCATGATCCTGGAAGGCTCGGTGACCAACGTCACCAACTTCGGCGCCTTCGTGGATATCGGCGTGCATCAGGACGGCCTGGTGCACATCTCCTCGCTGGCGGACAAATTCGTCGAAGATCCGCACACCGTGGTGAAGGCCGGCGACATCGTCAAAGTGAAGGTGATGGAAGTCGATCTGCAGCGTAAACGCATCGCGCTGAGCATGCGCCTGGATGAGCAACCGGGCGAAGGCTCGCCGCGCCGCGGCGGCAACGCGCCGGCACAGTCGCGCGACACCGCCACCCGTTCGGCGGGCGGCAACAAGGCCAAACCGCGCAACGCGGCGCCGGCCGGCAACAGCGCCATGGGCGACGCGCTGGCGGCGGCATTCGGCAAGAAACGCTAAGTCAGAGCCAACAGGGCGGAGCCTGCTCCGCCCTTTCTGATGAATAAAACTTGCGGCATTTCTTGACCCGTCTCAATAAACCGTCATCTTTTTATTTCCCGTTCCTGCGTGATCACCCTCTCATTATTCAGCCAGCAAAAATGCCTTCTGCAGCCATTTATTAACAACTTTGTTAACACGCATTTTTCATCTCGCCAATTGTGAGAGAAACACAAATGGTTACCGCTCGCATTACGGCGGAATAATGTTATCGAATTGCTTTTCAGCGGAAATAAATAAAGGGAAAAAACCCTCGATATTTGCAAACGAGAAAACTTGGCTACAAATACGCAACTGATTTAACTCGCCATTCTCATTTGTTCCCCATCGCAAGCGGTGGTAAAACGTCGTTAATCAAGACAACGCCATCAAAAACTGTCGACGCCATAATAATTGGTTACAATACCCCTACTTTTTGTATTGAACGCGATAATGATAATTACTATTATTTGCGCTCACTTTATTGCATGACCTTATGGATGAATACCGCCGACGGCGTGGCATTTTCGCCGGCAACGTCCAATTATCATCAGCCCGATGTTCATCGGCACCCGGAAGGTTAATCACATGCAGCTTCAACCTAAACACACATATAAGATTATCGGCTTTTCCGGTGAAATTGCGCCGGCCTACCGCCAGAAACTGTTATCGCTCGGCATGCTGCCCGGCTCTTCGTTCGACGTGGTGCGCGTCGCGCCGCTGGGCGATCCGATAGAAATTAAAACCCGCCGCGTCAGCCTGGTGCTGCGCAGGAAGGATCTGGCGCTGCTGCAGCTCGACGGCCAGCCCTGAACCGGCACGCCTCCATTTGCCGACGCGCCCTTGCGCCGGCGCTGTTCTCCTTGAAGACGACACGCTGAACTATGAAAAAACTCACCATCGGCTTAATCGGTAACCCGAACTCCGGCAAAACCACGCTGTTCAACCAGCTGACCGGCGCACGCCAACGGGTCGGCAACTGGGCGGGCGTGACGGTCGAACGTAAAGAAGGCCATTTCACCACCCCGCAGTCCGACGTGCGGCTGGTCGATTTGCCCGGCACCTACTCCCTCACCACCATCTCGGAGCAAACCTCGCTCGATGAGCAGATCGCCTGCCACTACATTTTGAGCGGCGACGCCGATCTGCTGATCAACGTGGTCGACGCCTCCAACCTGGAGCGCAACCTCTACCTGACGCTGCAATTGCTGGAGCTGGGCATCCCCTGCATCGTGGCGCTGAACATGCTCGACATCGCCAAAAGCCAGCATATCGATATCGACGTCGCCGCGCTGTCGGCGCGCCTCGGCTGCCCGGTAGTACCGATGATCTCCACCCGCGCCGACGGCATCGGCGTGCTGAAACAGATGATCGACAATCATCGCATCAACGAACAGCAGGCGCTGGTGAACTACCCGCCGTTGCTGCTGAAAGCGGTCGCCAAGCTGAGCGACGCCATGCCGCAAACGCTGCCGGCGGTGCAACGCCGCTGGCTGGCATTGCAGATGCTGGAGGGCGACATCTACAGCCACCGGCTGGCCGGCCCCGCCGTCGCGCTGCTGCCTGCGGCCATTCAGGCGTTGCAACAGCAGCAGCAAGAAGACCCGGCGCTGGTGATCGCCGACGCGCGCTACCAGTCCATCGCCGCCCTGTGCGACGCGGTCAGCAACTCGCAGCAGGCGATGCCCAACCGCCTGACCGATATGCTGGATAAAGTGATCCTCAACCGCTGGCTGGGCGTGCCGATCTTCCTGCTGGTGATGTACCTGATGTTCCTGCTGGCGATCAATATCGGCGGCGCGCTGCAGCCGATCTTCGATATCGGCTCGGCGGCGATCTTCATTCAGGGCATTCAGTGGCTGGGTTACACCCTGCACTTCCCCGACTGGTTGACCGTCTTCCTGGCGCAGGGCGTCGGCGGCGGCATCAACACCGTGCTGCCGCTGGTGCCGCAGATCGGCATGATGTACCTGTTCCTGTCGTTCCTGGAAGACTCCGGCTACATGGCGCGCGCGGCGTTCGTGATGGACCGCCTGATGCAGGCGCTCGGGCTGCCGGGCAAATCCTTCGTGCCGCTGATCGTCGGCTTCGGCTGCAATGTGCCGTCCATCATGGGTGCCCGTACGCTGGACGCCCAACGCGAACGCCTGATCACCATCATGATGGCGCCGTTCATGTCCTGCGGCGCCCGTCTGGCGATCTTCGCGGTGTTCGCCGCCGCCTTCTTCGGCCAGGACGGCGCTGGGGTGGTGTTCTCGCTGTACATGCTCGGCATCGCGGTGGCGATCCTGACCGGCCTGGTACTCAAATATACCCTCATGCGCGGCGAAGCCTCGCCGTTCGTCATGGAGCTGCCGGTTTACCACGTGCCGCACCTGAAAAGCCTGTTGCTGCAAACCTGGCAGCGGTTGAAAGGCTTCGTGTTGCGCGCCGGTAAGGTGATCGTGGTGGCCAGCATATTCATCGGCGGCCTGAACAGCTTCTCGTTCAGCGGCAAAACGGTCGACAACATCAACGACTCCGCGCTGGCCTCCGTCTCCAAGGTACTGACGCCGCTGCTGCAGCCGATGGGCGTCCACAGCGATAACTGGCAGGCCACCGTTGGGCTGGTGACCGGCGCGATGGCGAAAGAAGTGGTGGTCGGCACGCTGAATACGCTGTATACCGCCGAGCACATCAACAAAGAGGCGTTCGACGCCGCCAACTTCAACTTGCTCGATGAACTGGGCGGCGCGCTGCAGGAAACCTGGGACGGCCTGAAAAACACCTTCAGCCTGAGCGTGCTGTCCAACCCGATCGAAGCCAGCAAGGGCGACGGTGAGATGGGCGTCGGTTCGATGGGCGTGATGAGCAGCAAATTCGGCTCCGGCATTTCCGCCTACAGCTACCTGATCTTCGTGCTGCTGTATGTGCCTTGCGTTTCGGTGATGGGCGCCATCGCCCGCGAATCGAGCCGCGGCTGGATGACCTTCTCTATCCTGTGGGGGCTGAACGTCGCCTACTCGCTGGCGACGCTGTTCTATCAGGCGGCGACCTTCAACCAACACCCGCAGTACAGCCTGACGGCGATCCTGGCAGTGGTGCTGGTGAATCTGCTGGTGCTGTTCGGCCTGCGCCGGGCGCGCAGCCGCGTCACGGTGCGCCTGGGCAACGCCACGCCGGCGGCCTGTTGCCAGAGCGCCAAAGGGAGCTGTCACTGATGGCCGGGCTGCTGCAGGTGCGCGATGCGCTGGCGCTGCGCGGCAGCGCCCAGGCGCAGCAGCTCAGCCAATTACTGGCGACGCCGCTGCCGCTGGTGCAGGCGATGCTGGATCGTTTGACGGCAATGGGGAAAGTGGAACGTATCGAACAGGATGGCGGCGCCTGTCTGAGCGGCGGCTGCAAAAGCTGCCCGCAGGGCCAGGGATGCAGCACGGTATTCTACCGGCTGAAGGCCTAACGATCAGGGGCGCCGCAGCGGCGCCCCTTGCCGTTCAAGGCTTATTGCTTGTCTTTGTAAACTTCGGCGATGGCGCTGAATTTACCGTGTTCGCGGCCCGCCAGGATCACGTAGTATTGACCGCCCTTTTCGTCCGCCAGTTTGGACAGCTCTTCCTTGGCGTCCATCGGTGACGTGGTTTCCGCCGTCGTGGTGACGGTGCCGATCTTCTCGTATTTACCCGGATTCTTATCCAGATCTTCCTTGGTCAGCAGGGTTGCCGCCATGGAGCCGAAAGACACCGAACCCAGCACTGCCGCTGCAATAATCATCTTCAATGATTTCATGACACTAACCTCTCAATGGATAATTTATCTGTTATGAAAGCCGTCCAGGATCCATGCGTAGTACCGCAGGCTGCCGCGACATCCACAGGCCTCGTTGCTTTCCCTGACGAGGCCTGTTTCCCAGAGACGAAACGCCAAAATGAAAATCGCCGCACGCGGTCTTTTCATTTTGCAGCCAACGCATTGACTCACTAAGTATTGAACAGCTTTGTCTTTTATCCACCCGGCGGCGTTTTTTTTCGCGCTCTATCGTGCGTTTTCCCGCTGCATTCAATGTGCTGCAATAAACGCTTCGATCATCGTCACAAATTCATCGGGATGAGAGATAAACGGCGCATGGGCGGCTTTGGCCACGATCTGCGACGTGGAGTTCGGCCAGGCGGCGTCGAGCAGCTCGGCGACCTTGCGCGGCACCAGCCCGTCCAGATAGCCGTAGATCCGCAGCAGCGGCAGATTCAACTCCGCCAGCGGCGCGCGCAGATCGGCGGTGCGCAGGATCTCCAGCCCGCCGTTCAGTACCTCGACGCTCGGCGTCGGTTGGTTGAGCACTACCGCTTTCAGCTGGCGCGCATCCTGACGCGCGCTCTCGGTGCCCAGCGTCTGCAGCGCCAGAAAACGCTCGACGGTGCGCTGGAAATCCAGGCTTAGCTGGTGCTGGAAACCGCTCAGCACATCCGGACGGATCCCCGGCCACGCATCGCGGGCGGCAAAGCACGGCGAAGAGGCCACGGTGATGAGCCCGCTGACCCGCTGCGGCTGCATCAGCGCCGCCTGGCTGGCCACCAGTCCGCCGAGCGACCAGCCGAGCCACCAGGCCTGCGGCGGGGCAGCCGCCAGCACGATTTCCGTCATCTGCTCCAGCGACAGGGCGCCGAACCCCTGGCTGCGGCCGTACCCCGGCAGATCGACCAGGTGCAGGCGAAAATGCGGCGTCAGCCGCGCCTGAATGCAACGCCACACTTCGGCGTTCAATCCCCAGCCGTGCAGCAGCACAAGATCGCGTTCGCCTTCGCCTATTGTTTGCCAGTACAGCGCTGTCATTGGTTATTGTCCTTTCATGCTTACCCGTCTCGGAGACGCTATGCTATCAATCCGCAGCCGCTGTTGGCTATGCCGACAACCGTTGAGCCTGATGCGTCATGGCATCTGCAGTTGCTGCCTGCGCCATCTGCCGGCCCACCCGCCGTGTTGCCCGCGCTGCGGATTGCCCGCCGGGAAGGCGCGAACGCCCTGCGGCCGCTGCCTGCAACGGCCGCCGCCCTGGCAACGGCTGGTGTTCGTCGGCGACTACGCTGCGCCCCTCAGCCAACTGGTAAAAAGGTTCAAGTTCCACCGCGCGCCCGAGCTCGCGCCGACGCTGGCGCGCCTGATGCTGTTGCGGTGGCAGCAGGCGCGCAGAGAGCAGTATCTGAACAGACCCGACCTGATTTTAGCGGTACCCTTGCATGCATCACGCTGCTGGCGCCGTGGCTATAACCAGAGCGATCTGCTGGCGCGGCCGCTGGCGCGCTGGCTGGGCTGCGCCTATCAGCCCGCCGCCTTGCGCCGGGTGCGCAAAACCGCCCTGCAACAGCGGCTGAGCGCCTCTGCCCGCAGACGCAATCTGCAGCGCGCGTTCGCCTGTACCGTGCCGGTCGCCGGCCGGCATATCGCCTTGGTGGATGACGTGGTGACCACCGGCAGCACCGTCGCGGCGATCGCGGCGCTGCTGCGGCGGCAAGGCGCCGCCTCGGTGCAGATATGGTGCGTTTGCCGCACGTTGTAGTGCCACGGCAATGGGCGTATTATAACCGACTATAGAAGTCAACTATTGAGCTAATGCTATGATCCGTATAACAGATGCTGCACAGGAACACTTTGCCAAACTGCTGGCAAATCAAGAAGAAGGCACCCAAATCCGCGTATTCGTGATCAACCCGGGCACGCCGACGGCCGAATGCGGTGTCTCTTATTGCCCGCCGGACGCGGTAGAAGCGACGGATACCGAACTGAAGTTCGACAAACTGTCCGCCTATGTCGATGAGCTGAGCGCGCCGTATCTGGAAGACGCCGAAATCGACTTCGTGACCGACCAGCTGGGTTCTCAGCTGACGCTGAAAGCGCCGAACGCCAAGATGCGCAAGGTCGATGACGACGCGCCGCTGATGGAGCGCGTGGAGTACGTGCTGCAGTCGCAGATCAACCCACAGCTGGCGGGCCACGGCGGCCGCGTAACGCTGATGGAGATCACCGACGACAACATGGCTATTCTGCAGTTCGGCGGCGGTTGCAACGGCTGTTCGATGGTCGACGTCACGCTGAAAGAAGGCATCGAGAAAGAGCTGCTGCAGAAATTCCCGGAGCTGAAGGGCGTGCGTGACCTGACCGAGCACCAGCGCGGCGAGCACTCCTACTACTGATACCCTTCTTACTTGAAGTTGCAGCGTTGTTGGCCGCATGCGCGCACCCCAGTCACTTACTTAAGTAAGCTCCTGGGGTTTTACGCTTGCCGCCTAGCTGCAACGCCAATTAATTCGGGTATCCGTCATTTGGATGGGACTAAAGTTCTCGTCCTTTGACCTAATACAACGACACCTCATCGTCACCCCACCGACACCTTGCGTCGGCGCTTGTCCAAATCCTTCAGCAGCCGGTTTATCCGCGGGTCGGCGAACATCTCCTCCAGCGTCCGGGTCAGCTTGCGCCGCCAGTTAGGGTACTGATCGCTGGTGCCGGGAATGTTGACCGGATCCGCCATATCCAGCCAGTCTTCCGGCTGCAGGCCGAGCAAGGCGCTGGCGCTGTCGGCGACATAACGCTGCAGGCCGCGGTTGAGCAGCGGGCTCATGCCGAGCAGCGCCGCCTTCTTGCCCACCTTCTGCGGCACGCAGCCATAGCGATGCAATCCGTCCAGCAATCCCTGCTTGGCGCGTTCCCGATCGGCGAACAGCGCCCGCAGGATTTCCGCGTCCGGGTAAAGACCCAGCCGGTTGCCGAGCGTTAGGTCGTCGCTTTGCCAGTAGCCGCGCAGCGTCGGCAGATCGTGGGTGGTGATGGTCGCCATCGCCTGCACCGGATAGGCCTGCGGCGCGCGGAAATGGTGTTCGCCGTCGCTTTCGAAATAGAGCACTTTGTAGGAATAGACGCCGCTGTCGCGCAGCTTGCCGACGATTTCCACCGGCACCGTGCCGAGATCCTCACCGATCACCATGCAGCGGTGGCGCTGGCTTTCCAGCGCCAGTACCGCCAGCAGATCGTCTACCGGGTATTTGACGTAGGCGCCGCGATCGGCGGTTTCGCCATACGGGATCCACCACAGCCGCAACAGCGCCATGACGTGATCGATGCGCAGCGCGCCGCAGCTGGTCATGTTGGCGCGCAAAAGATCGATGAACGGCTGATACCCGCGCGCCGCCATCACGTGCGGATCCATCGGCGGCAGGCCCCAGTTTTGCCCCAGCGGCCCCAGAATATCCGGCGGCGCCCCGACCGACGCTTTCAGGCAGTACAGCTCACGGTCACACCAGGTTTCCGCCCCGCCTTCCGCCACCCCGACCGCCAGATCGCGATACAGGCCAATCGGCATCTGCTGCTGTTGACTCTGGTCAAAACACTGCGCGAACTGCGTGCCCGCCAGCCATTGCAGCCACAAATAAAAGCGAACCGCGTCCTGATGTTCAGCGCAGAACTGCCGCACCGCTTCGCTCTGCCCCTGCCGATAACGTTCGGGCCAGGCCGGCCAGCCCCACTGGCTGGCGTCTTTGGCCGCCAGATGGGCGTGCAGCGCATCAAACGCCGCCTGCTGATACAGGCTGTCGCCGCCCTCAGCCACAAACAGCTCGAACGCCTGACGCTGCGCGTCGTTCGGCTGGCGCGCCTGAAACAGCGGGAACGCCAGCTTCAGCGCCGCCAGCTTCAGCTGCATCACGGCGGTGTAATCCACCCACTCCGCGGCGCGCGCCCTGGCCAGCTGCTTCTGCGTCGCCGGCTTCTGCCACCAGCGCTGCGCCGCGTCGCTGCGCTGGAAATCCTCCACCGCGTTGACGTCGATATACGCCAGATTCAGCCAGCGGCGCGACGAGGGGCTGTAAGGGCTGGCGCTCTCCGGGTTGGCCGGATACAGCGCATGGATCGGATTGAGGCCGACGAAGGCACCGCCGCGTTCCCCCACCAGCTCCACCATCAGGCGCAGATCGCCGAAATCGCCGATGCCCCAGTTGCGATCGGAACGCAGCGTATACAGCTGAACGCAGGCGCCCCACAGTTTCTTGCCGGTCAGCAAGGCGTCCGGCTCGAAGCAGCGCCTCGGCGCGACGATCACGCGGCATGACCACTGCCGCACGCCCTGGCTCAGCGTCAATTGATGGTAGCCCGCCGGCAAATCGCCGGGCAACGTCAGGGTCTTGCGCGCGCCGACGCGCCCCTGCAGGCATTCGCCGTCTTCACGCTGCAGCGCCCACAGGTACTCGCCTTCACCCGCCGGGGTCAACGCCAGCGGCGCGCCCTGATAGAACACCTTGACCGCCGGTAACGGCGACGCCGCGTCGTCCTGCGCGGCATCGGCCCGATTCATGGCCGCCAACAGCTTGCGCTTGGTCTCCGGTTCAATCGCCTGCCGCTTGCCGTGGGCATTGATGAAATCGGCAGCGATCCCCGCCTGCGCTGCCGCCTGATCGATACGCTTGCGATCCATTCGCTCTCCTTAACGTTTGGCTTGCCAGATGCGCTGCTGATAATCGCGGATCGAGCGATCCGAGCTGAACATGCCGACGCGCGCGGTGTTAAGGATAGCCCGCCGCGTCCACTCGTCCCGATCGCGATACAGTTCATCGACCCGGCGCTGCGCCTGGCAGTACGAGGCAAAGTCCGCCAGCACCAGGTAGGGATCGCCGCCTTCCAGCAGGCTGTGCAGCATCATGTCGAACGCGTGCTTATCGCCGTGGCTGAAGGCGCCGCTCGCCAGCTCGTCCAGAATCGCCTTCAGGTGCTTGTCTTTCTTGCGGTAGCTGAGCGGATCGTAACCCTTCGCCACTATCGCCTTCACCTGCTCCACGGTATTGCCGAAGATAAAGATATTGTCTTCGCCCACCTGCTCGGCGATTTCGACGTTGGCGCCGTCCAGCGTGCCGACCGTCAGCGCGCCGTTCAACGCCAGCTTCATGTTGCCGGTGCCGGAGGCCTCTTTGCCGGCGGTGGAGATCTGTTCGGAGATATCCGCCGCCGGGATCATCAGTTCGGCCACCGAGACACGGTAGTCAGGGATGAACGCCACTTTCAGGCGATCTTTCACCAACGGATCGTTGTTGATCTTCTCGGCCGCCTGATTGATGGCGTAGATGATGTTCTTCGCCAGGTAGTAGCCCGGCGCCGCCTTGGCGCCGAACAGGAAGACGCGCGGCACGATGTCCAGGTTGGGGTTGTCGCGCAGCTGGCGATACAGCGACAGGATGTGCAGCAGGTTCAGGTGCTGACGTTTGTATTCATGCAGGCGTTTGATCTGCACGTCGAAGATCGCGTCCGGGTCAAGCGTCAACCCCATCACGCCGTGCACGTAATGGGCCAGCGCCACCTTGTTGTCGCGTTTGATCTGCTGATAACGCTGGCGGAACGCCGCGTCGTCGGCGAATTTTTCCAGCCCGCGCAGCGCGTCGAGATCGCTCGCCCACTCCACCTTCAGCGTCTCGTCGATCAGGCCCGACAGCGCCGGGTTGCACTGTTTCAGCCAGCGGCGCGGCGTGATGCCGTTAGTGACGTTATGGAATTTGTTCGGCCACAGCTGGTGATATTCCGGGAACAGATCTTTCACCACCAGATCCGAGTGCAGCTGCGCTACGCCGTTGACCGCAAAGCCGCTGACCACGCACAGGTTGGCCATGCGCACCTGCTTGTTGTGGTGCACCGCCAGTTTGGCCCACACCGCCTCGTCGCCCGGCCAATGCTTATCCACCAATTTTTTAAACCTGGCGTTGATTTTTTTGATGATGGAGAAATGGCGCGGCAGCAGGCTGCGCACCAATTTTTCATCCCAGCATTCCAGCGCTTCCGGCATCAGGGTGTGGTTGGTATAGGCGAAGGTGTTGCTGGTGATCGCCCAGGCCGCCTCCCACTCCAGCTGGTGTTCGTCCAGCAGAATGCGCAGCATTTCCGGAATGGCGATGGTCGGGTGGGTGTCGTTCAGTTGGATCACTTCGTACTTCGGCAGCTCTTCAATCTTGCGGCCGGCCTGATGGTGCTTGCGCAAAATGTCCGCCACCGAGCAGGCGCACTGGAAATACTGCTGCATCAGGCGCAGGCGCTTGCCGGCCTGATGGTTGTCGTTCGGGTAGAGCACCTTGGTCAGCTTGTCGGCTTCTACGCCCTGCTTCTCCGCCTGCAGGAATTTGCCGTCGTTGAAATCGCTCAGGTTGAACGGATGCTGATGGGTCGCCTGCCACAGGCGCAGCGGCTGCGCCACGCCGTTGCGATACCCCAGCACCGGCAGATCCCAGGCTTCGCCGCGCAGGGTGAAGGCGGGGCGCCACAGTTCGCGGCCGTCGGCCTGCTTTTCCAGCTTGCCGCCGATGCCCACGTCCACCGCCAGCGCGGCGTTGTGGCGGAACCACGGGTAGCTCTCGCGCTGCCAGTTATCCGGCGCCTCTTGCTGTTGCCCTTCGCGGAACGACTGGCGGAACAGCCCGTACTGGTAGTTCAGCCCATAGCCGGTGGCCGGTTGTTCCACCGTCGCCATCGAGTCGAGGAAACAGGCCGCCAGCCGCCCCAACCCGCCGTTGCCCAGCGCCGGATCGGTTTCCTGCTCCAGCAGATCCGCCAACTTGACGTTCTGCTCGGCCAGCGCCTGCTCGACGGTGTCGTACCAGCCCAGGTTGATCAGGTTGTTCGCCGTCAGCCGGCCGATCAGAAACTCCATCGAGATGTAGTTCACGTGGCGCAGCGGTTTGGCGCTTTTGCGCGGTGCCGGCTGCGCGGCCAACTGCTCGGCCAGCGCCGCACTGACGGCTTCCCACCATTGATGTTGCGTCATCTGCTGTGCGGAACTGAGGCCGAACCGTTGCCACTGACGGGCGAGCGCCGCCAGAAAAGCATCCTTCTTGAGCGTAGGCTGTGACATAAGGAAAACTCTCTATCCAGTAAGTGGGTCAAATTGCCGCTATCGTGCCGGTGAGAAAGCCTGACGGCATCATCCCGCCTGGGGATTAGCTGGGGAGGAGGATTGGGGCGTAGCTGGAATTGTGATCTCAGGCACTGTTTGACTCCCTTGCAACGATGCAAAAAAGCCCGCCAACGCGTGCGGCGAGCACTGAGAACGTTAACCATGACGTTAGCACAAGTATTCGCACTGCTGAAGTTTTGTCCATGGCCGGAAATGCGATCCGCAACCGTATCGTCGCGCGCCGGCGCCAAACGTAAAAAAGTGTGATCGATAGCAACTTAACTCCAAGCCGATGCGGAAGCTTGTTGCAATACGTTTAGGGTTGGCAGAAGTTAGGGGGAGCTATTAATTACGAACCATAAAATAATTAGCGCCACTCCAATCCCGGCGGGAACCGCGATTTATACCCTGGAATACTATGCTGATCCCATCAAAACTGAGCCGCCCGGTACGGCTGCAAAATACCGTGATCCGCGATCGCCTGCTGGCCAAACTGGCCAGCGCGGGCAACTATCGCCTGACACTGGTCAATTGCCCGGCGGGATACGGGAAAACCACGCTGATCGCCCAATGGGCAGCCGGCAAGGCCGATCTGGGCTGGTATTCCCTGGATGAGAGCGACAACCAGCCGGAGCGCTTCGCCAGCTACCTGATCGCCGCGCTGCAGCAGGCCAGCGGCGGCCGCTGCGTCAAGAGCGAGGCGCTGAGCCAGAAACACCAGTACGCCAGCCTGTCGGCGCTGTTCGCCCAACTGTTTATCGAGCTGGCCGACTGGCATCAACCGCTGTACCTGGTGATCGACGACTATCACCTGATCACCAACGACGCCATTCACGAAGCCATGCGCTTTTTCCTGCGCCATCAGCCGGAAAACCTGACGCTGATCCTGCTCTCGCGCACCTTGCCGCCGCTCGGCATCGCCAACCTGCGGGTGCGCGATCAGCTGTTGGAAATGGGCACGCAGCAGCTGGCGTTCACCCACCAGGAGGCCAAACAGTTCTTCGATTGCCGTCTGGCGGCGCCAATGGAACAGCAGGACAGCAGCCGCCTGTGCGACGAAGTCGAAGGCTGGGCCACCGCGCTGCAGCTGATCGCGCTGTCGGCCCGCCAATCCGCCTCCTCGGCTCAGCTGTCGGCCAAACGGCTGGCGGGGCTGAACGCCAGTCACCTGTCCGACTATCTGGTGGACGAAGTGCTGGACCACGTCGATGCCGATGCGCGCGCTTTCCTGCTGCGCTGTTCGGTGCTGCGCTCGATGAACGACGCGCTGATCGTGCGGCTGACCGGCGAAGACAACGGCCAGCAACGGCTGGAGGAACTGGAACGCCAGGGGCTGTTTATCCACCGCATGGACGACACCGGCGAATGGTTCAACTTCCATCCGCTGTTCGCCTCTTTCCTGCGCCAGCGTTGCCAGTGGGAACTGGCGCTGGAGCTGCCGGGGCTGCATCGCGCCGCCGCCGAGGGCTGGCTGGCGCTGGGGTATCCGGCGGAGGCCATTCACCACGCGTTGGCGGCCAGCGACGTCAGCATGCTGCGCGATATCCTGCTGCAACACGCCTGGTCGCTGTTCCACCACAGCGAACTGGCCTTGCTGGAGGAGTGCCTCAACGCGCTGCCCTATGAGCGCCTGATCCAGAACCCCAAACTGGCGCTGCTGCAGGCCTGGCTGGCGCAGAGCCAGCACCGCTACGGCGAGGTCAACACCCTGCTGGAGCGCGCCGAGCGCACCATGCGCGAACAGAAAATTGAGATAGACCAAACGCTGCACGCCGAGTTCGACGCCCTGCGCGCCCAGGTGGCGATCAACGCCGGCAAACCGGAAGAAGCCGAACGGCTGGCGACCGAAGCGTTGAAATTCCTGCCGCTGTCCAGCTATTACAGCCGCATCGTCGCCACCTCGGTGACCGGCGAAGTGCATCACTGCAAGGGCGAACTGGCGCGCGCGCTGCCGATGATGCAGCAGACCGAGCAGATGGCGCGTCGTCATCAGGCCAACCATTACGCGCTCTGGGCGCTGCTGCAGCAGAGCGAAATCCTTATCGCCCAAGGCTTCCTGCAGGCCGCTTACGAAACCCAGGATAAGGCGTTCGAACTGATCCGCGAGCAGCACTTGGAACAGCTGCCGATGCACGAATTTCTGCTGCGCATCCGCGCCCAGATCCTGTGGTCATGGTCACGGTTGGACGAAGCGGAAGACGCGGCGCGCGCCGGGCTGAAAATTCTGGCCAACTACCAACCGCAGCAGCAGCTGCAGTGCATCGCCATGTTGGCCAAATGCTCGCTGGCGCGCGGCGATCTGGACAACGCCAATACCCATCTGCAGCGCTGCGAAACCCTGCTGCACGGCGCCCACTATCATCGCGACTGGCTGACCAACACCGACAAGTCGCGGGTGATCCACTGGCAGATGACCGGCGACACCGCCGCCGCCGCCCAGTGGCTGCGCCACACCGAAAAACCCGGCATGGCGGACAACCACTTCACGCAGGGCCAATGGCGCAACATCGCGCGGGTGCAAATCCTGCTCGGCCAGTATGAAGAGGCCGGCGTGGTGCTGGATGAACTGAACGAAAACGCTCGTCGCCTGCGGCTGGTGAGCGATCTCAACCGCAACCTGCTGCTCAGCAACCAGCTCTACTGGCTGCTGGAGCGCAAGGGCGAAGCGCAGCAGGCGCTGATCGAAGCGCTGTCGCTGGCTAACCGCACCGGCTTTATCAGCCACTTCGTCATCGAAGGCGAAGCGATGGCGCAACAGCTGCGTCAGCTGATCCAGCTCAACACGCTGCCGGAGCTGGAGCAGCATCGCGCCCAGCGTATCCTGCGCGACATCAACCAGCATCATCGGCACAAGTTCGCGCATTTCGACGAGAACTTCGTCGATAAGCTGCTGACCCACCCGCAGGTGCCGGAACTGATCCGCACCAGCCCGCTCACCCAACGCGAATGGCAGGTGCTGGGGCTGATCTATTCCGGTTACAGCAACGACCAGATCGCCGGCGAGCTGGACGTGGCGGCCACCACCATCAAGACGCACATCCGCAACCTGTATCAGAAACTGGGCGTGGCCCATCGCCAGGAGGCGGTGCAGCAGGCGCAGCAACTGCTGAAGATGATGGGGTACGGCGCGTAAAAACCCTGATGTCCCTCTGGTCTTAAACGCCGCAGAGTTGGTTACAATAGCGGCGTCCCCCTATTACGAGGCAGTCAGCAGTATGGAACAGTTCGAAGCGATCAACGTTGAGCAGGCGTACACCCGCTGGAAAGAGGGCAGCGCCGCCCTGGTCGACATCCGCGATCCGCAAAGTTTTGAAGCCGGGCATACGCCGGGCGCCTTTCACCTCACCAACGCCACCCTGTCGGCCTTTATGCAGCAAAACGACTTCGAGCGGCCGGTGATGGTGATGTGCTACCACGGCAACAGCAGCCGCAGCGCGGCGCAGTACCTGCTGCACCAGGGGTTCGACGCGGTCTACAGCATCGACGGCGGTTTCGAGGCCTGGGCCCGCCAGTATCCGCAAGACGTGGAAACCTCTGCCTGATCCCCGCCGCCCGCTGCGCGTCGGCGGGCTTCCCCTTCGTTTTTATGCGCGTTTTCGCGGGTTTTTCGCAGATCCGTTTGCCAGCGCTCAGGATTTCGACGTTATAATCGGCCGTCAGGGTCGCCGGCGAGCAAGCCGCGGCCAAAATCATTCACTTACGACGGAAGAGCAATGGTTAGAGTAATCGCCATATCCAACCCGCGCCTGGCGCTGGCCTTTGTCGACTATATGGCGACCCAGGGCATCCGGCTTGAGCTGCGCAACAGCGGCGAGGCGGCGGAAATCTGGCTGGCCGACGACGGTCACCTCGAGCAGGTGCAACACGAGCTGCAGCAGTTTCTGGCCGATCCGCTCAACCGCCGTTATCAGGCCGCCAGCTGGCAGACCGGCCATACCGACGCCGGCCTGCATTATCAGAGCGAATCCTACCTGCATACCCTGCGCAGCAAGGCCGGTCCGCTGACGCTCGGCGTGATGGTGCTGTGCATCGCAGTCTATATTCTGATGCAGGCGCTCGGCGACGATACCGTGATGTATTGGCTCTCCTGGCCGCAGGACAGCAGCCAATACACCCAGCTGTGGCGCTGGATCAGCCATGCGTTCCTGCATTTCTCCCTGCTGCATATCCTGTTTAACCTGATGTGGTGGTGGTATCTCGGCGGCCAGATGGAAAAACGCCTCGGCGCCGGCAAGCTGTTCGTGCTGGCGGTGGTGTCGGCCTTCTTCAGCGGCTGGGCGCAATCGCTGTTCAGCGGCGCGCTGTTTGGCGGGCTGTCGGGCGTGGTCTATGCGCTGATGGGCTATGTGTGGCTGTCGGGCGAACGGGCGCCGGAGCGCGGCCTGATGCTGCCGCGCGGCCTGATGGTGTTCTCGGTGTTGTGGCTGGTGGCCGGATATTTCGATATTTTAGGAATGTCGATCGCCAACGCGGCACACATAGCCGGTTTAGTGTTAGGGTTATTGATGGCATTTTGGGATACGCGTCATCGCGCACACAACGAACAATAACAGCCGAGAGCTATGTCCAGCGGGCATAGCGGGCGTTTTAGGGGATTATCGTGAAGCAAACACAGCGTCATGACGCAATTATCGAGCTGGTGCGCCTGCAGGGTTACGTCAGCACGGAAGAGCTGGTCGAACATTTTGACGTCAGCCCGCAAACGATTCGCCGCGATTTGAATGACCTGGCCGACCAGAACAAGATCCAGCGTCACCACGGCGGCGCGGCGCTGCCTTCCAGCTCGGTCAACGCTGCCTATAACGATCGCAAGGTGATGTGGTCGGAAGAGAAGGCCCGCATCGCGCAGCGCGTCGCCAGCCAGATCCCGGACGGCGCCACGCTGTTCATCGATATCGGCACCACGCCGGAAGCGGTGGCCCATGCGCTGATGAACCACAAGAACCTGCGCGTGGTCACCAACAACCTTAACGTCGCCACCCTGTTGACCGCCAAGGAAGACTTCCGCCTGATCCTGGCCGGCGGCGAAGTGCGCACACGCGACGGCGGCATCATGGGCGAAGCCACCCTGGACTTCATCTCCCAATTCCGTCTCGATTACGGCATTCTCGGCATCAGCGGCATCGATATGGACGGCTCGCTGCTCGAATTCGACTATCACGAAGTGCGCACCAAACGCGCGATTATCGAAAATTCCCGCTGCGTGATGCTGGTCACCGACCATTCCAAATTCGGCCGCAACGCCATGGTCAACCTGGGCAACATGAACCTGATCGACTACCTGTTTACCGACCAACTGCCGCCGCCGAGCGTGATGAAAATCATCGAACAGTACGACGTGCAGCTGGAGTTGTGCTGATTCGGCCTTAACCTGCGGGGCGCGCCGCCGTCCCGTTTCATACCTTCAGGCTCCCCTCATCGACAGCCGTTTGCGCGCCCGCGCCATATCCATACTGCTTGTGTGACTATCATCACCAAACTGTTACCTCTATCACGCCTAAATGTTTTTGTTTGGTTAACTCTTGGCTTGCCTGTTGGTTTTTGATTACAATCATGAGCGAAAACGAACACGAAAGAGCTATTTCG
Organism: Serratia sp. JKS296; assembly: GCF_900215445.1. Lineage (NCBI taxonomy): Bacteria > Pseudomonadati > Pseudomonadota > Gammaproteobacteria > Enterobacterales > Yersiniaceae > Serratia > Serratia sp. JKS296. Next base: position 266,438 of record NZ_OCMX01000001.1, on the reverse strand, counting down.
AACATCTGGAGGAAGATGACGTGGAAACCAAAGACTTGATCGTTATCGGTGGCGGCATCAACGGTGCCGGCATCGCGGCGGATGCTGCCGGGCGCGGGCTGTCGGTACTGCTACTGGAAGCGCAAGACTTGGCCTGTGCTACGTCTTCCGCCAGTTCCAAACTGATCCACGGTGGCCTGCGCTACCTGGAACACTACGAATTCCGTCTGGTGAGCGAAGCGCTGGCCGAACGTGAAGTGCTGCTGAAGCTGGCGCCGCACATCGCGTTCCCGATGCGTTTCCGCCTGCCGCACCAGCCGCACCTGCGTCCGGCCTGGATGATCCGTATCGGCCTGTTCCTGTACGATCACCTGGGCAAACGCACCAGCCTGCCGGGCAGCAAGGGTTTGCGCTTTGGACCAGAGTCGGTGCTGAAGCCCGAATTGAAGCGCGGTTTCGAATATTCCGACTGCTGGGTCGACGATGCTCGCCTGGTGGTGCTGAACGCGCAGGAAGTGGAAAAACGCGGCGGCGAAGTGCGCACCCGCACCAAAGTGACCCGCGCATGGCGTGAAAACGGCCTGTGGATGGTGGAAGCGGTCGATATCGACAGCGGCAAAACCTTCACCTGGCGCGCCAAAGGCCTGGTGAACGCCACCGGCCCGTGGGTGAAAAACTTCTTCGACGACGGCCTGAAGCTCAAATCGCCTTACGGCATCCGCCTGATCAAAGGCAGCCACATCGTGGTGCCGCGCGTGCACGATCAGCCGCAGTCTTACATTCTGCAGAACGAAGACCACCGCATCGTGTTCGTGATCCCGTGGAATGACGAGTTCTCCATCATCGGCACCACCGACGTGGAGTACAAAGGCGATCCGAAAGACGTGAAGATCGACGAGAACGAAATCGCTTATCTGCTGAAAGTGTACAACGATCACTTCAAGAAGCAGCTGGGCCGCGACGACATCGTCTGGACTTACTCCGGCGTGCGTCCGCTGTGCGACGACGAATCCGATTCACCGCAGGCGATCACCCGCGATTACACGCTGGACGTGCACGATGAGCAGGGCAAAGCGCCGCTGCTGTCGGTCTTCGGCGGCAAGCTGACCACCTACCGCAAGCTGGCCGAACATGCGATGGAAAAACTGGCCCACTACTACCCAGGCTGCGGCCCGGCGTGGACCAAAAACGCCACGCTGCCGGGCGGTGACATCGACGGCGATCGCGATGGCTACGCGGCCAAACTGCGCCGTGCGCACGGCTGGCTGCCGGAAGCCCTGGCGCGCCGCTATGCCCGCACCTACGGCAGCCAGAGCGAGCTGATCTTGGCCGGCGCCAACGGCCTCGCCGATCTGGGCGAAGATTTCGGCCACGGTCTGTATGAAGCCGAGCTGCGTTACCTGACCGAGAAAGAGTGGGTCGTAGAGCTGGACGACGCCATCTGGCGCCGCACCAAGCTGGGCATGTGGCTGGACGAGGCGCAGCAGGCGCGAGTGAAAGCCTGGCTGGCGGAACACGCGAAAACGAAAGCGCTGTCTCTGGCTTCCTGAGCTGCAGCGTAACGACAAAGGGCCGGTTATCCGGCCCTTTGCTTTTTTCCTCTCCCGCTTTACAGCTTCACCGGCTTAATGTGCCAAATTTCATCCGCGTATTCCTGAATGGTGCGATCGGATGAGAAGTAGCCCATATTGGCGATATTCAGCACCGCGCGCCGCGTCCACTCGTCCTGATTGAGATACACCTCGTCCACCTTGTCCTGCGTGTCCACATAGCTGCGGTAATCCGCCAACAGCTGATAGTGATCGCCGAGGTTGACCAGCGAGTCGAACAAATTGCCATAGCGTTTCGGCTCTTCCGGGCTGAACACCCCGGTGGCGATCTGCGTCAGCGCCTGATGCAGCTCCGGGTCTTGCTCATAGTACTGGCGCGGGTTGTAACCGTTGCGGCGCAGTTCCTCAACCTGCTCGGCGGTATTGCCGAAAATAAAGATATTCTCCTCCCCCACGTGCTCGCGCATCTCGACGTTGGCGCCGTCCAGCGTGCCGATGGTCAGCGCGCCGTTCAGCGCGAACTTCATGTTGCTGGTGCCCGAGGCCTCGGTGCCTGCCAGCGAGATCTGTTCCGACAGATCCGCCGCCGGGATAATGATCTGCGCCAGGCTGACGCCGTAGTTCGGAATGAACACCACCTTCAGTTGGGTATGCACGCGCGGATCGTTGTTGATCACTTTGGCCACGTCGTTGATCAGACGGATGATCTGCTTGGCGGCATAGTAGGCAGAGGCCGCCTTGCCGGCGAAGATCACCACCCGCGGCACGCGCTCGATGTCAGGGTCAGCCAGCAAACGGTTATACAGCGTGATGACGTGCAGCACGTTGAGCAGTTGCCGTTTGTACTCGTGGATACGCTTGATTTGCACATCGAACAACGCATCCGGGTTGACCACCACGTTGAGCGTTTTGGCGATATACAGCGCTAGCCGCTCCTTGTTCTGCCGTTTGGCGCGCTGCACCGCCTGCAGGAAGCTCGGGTAATCGACGTTGGCTTTGATCTCGCTCAGTTGGCTGAGATCGGTGCGCCAGGTTTGGCCGATGCAGTCGTCCAGCACCGCCGCCAGCGGCGGGTTGGCCAGCGCCAGCCAACGGCGCGGCGTCACCCCGTTGGTTTTGTTGCAGAAACGAGTCGGGAACAGCCGGGCGAAGTCGGCGAACAGCGACTGCACCATCAGTTCGGAATGCAGGGCGGAAACGCCGTTGACCTTGTGGCTGGCCACCACCGCCAGCCACGCCATGCGCACCCGGCGGCCGTTGGTTTCGTCGATGATCGAGACCCGCGCCAGCAGGTCGTTGTCGTCCGGCGCCACTTCCTGCACCATCTTGAGGAAGTGATCGTTGATTTCGAAAATCAGCTGCAGATGGCGCGGCAAGATGCGGCCTATCATGTCCAGCGGCCAGGTCTCCAGCGCCTCGCTCATCAGCGTGTGGTTGGTGTAAGAGAACACCTGCTCCACCACTTCCCAGGCGTCGAGCCACTTGAATTTGTGCTCGTCGATCAGCCGGTGCATCAGCTCGGGGATCGACAATACCGGGTGGGTGTCGTTGAGGTGAATGGCGATCTTGTCCGCCAGGTTGTCGAAGGTTTTGTGCATCAGCCAATGGCGGTTGAGAATATCCTGCACCGTGGCCGACACCAGGAAATACTCCTGCCGCAGCCGCAGCTCGCGCCCGGAGGAGGTCGAATCGTCCGGATAGAGCACGCGCGACACGTTCTCCGAGTGGTTTTTGTCTTCCACCGCCGCGAAGTAATCGCCCTGGTTGAACTTGCCGAGGTTGATCTCATTACTGGCCTGCGCGCCCCACAACCGCAGCGTATTGGTGGCGTCGGTGTCAAAACCGGGGATCACCTGATCGTAGGCGATGGCCACGACCTCTTCGGTCTCCAGCCAGCGCGCCTTGGCCCCCTCCTGCTGCACGCGGCCGCCGAAGCGCACCTTGTAGCGGGTGTTATGGCGCGGAAACTCCCACGGATTGCCGTACTCCAGCCAGTAGTCCGGCGACTCCATCTGTTGGCCGTTGACGATGTTCTGCTTGAACATGCCGTATTCATAGCGAATGCCGTAGCCGCGCCCCGGCAGCGCCAGCGTCGCCAGCGAGTCGAGGAAACAGGCCGCCAGCCGGCCCAGGCCGCCGTTACCAAGCCCGGGGTCGTTTTCTTCCTCCAGCAGCTCCGCCAGGTTCAGCCCCATCTCGTTCAGCGCGTTGTCGATGTCCTGATAGATGCCCATCGACAGCAGCGCGTTTGACAGGGTGCGGCCGATCAGGAACTCCATCGACAGGTAATACACCTGCCGCACGTCTTGAGACAGCTGGGCGCGGTTGGAACGCAGCCAGCGCTCCACCATGCGATCGCGCACCGCGAACAGCACGGCGTTCAGCCAATCGTGCCGGTTGGCGATGGCCGGATCCTTGCCGACGATAAACATCAGCTTATAGGCGATGGAGTGTTTCAGCGCTTCCACACTGACCGTAGGTGAGGTGTAACTAAACGGTGAAGTCATGGCTTTTTAATCCCTTGTGGGGAGCCCCGCCATTCGCCGCGGAATAGCGGGCTCCGCTGAACATGGACGCGGCACGCCGCGCCCCGACAATCTACCCTTACGGCTGCCCGCCGCGCGTCAACCCGAGACGCGAAACGCGGGCTACAAGCGTTGATAAAGCGATAAATACTCTTTCGCCGCCACCGGCCAGCCGAAGTCCACGCTCATGGCGTGGCGCTGAACGTGGCGCCAGTGTTTCGGCCGGCTCCACAGCACCATGGCGCGGCGGATGGCGTTGCCCAGCGCGACGGCGTCGCAATCGTCGAACACGAATCCGCTGGCGGTGCCGTCGGCCAGGTTCTCCAGCGCGCAGTCCACCACCGTGTCCGCCAGCCCGCCGGTGCGGCGCACCAGCGGCAGCGTGCCGTACTTCAGACCGTAGAGCTGCGTCAGACCGCAGGGCTCGAAGCGGCTCGGCACCAGAATAACGTCGGCGCCGCCGATGATGCGGTGGGAGAAGGATTCGTGATAACCGATCTGCACGCCGACCTGTTCAGGGTAGTCGGCGGCGGCGGCCAGAAACGCCTGTTGCAGCACCGCATCGCCGGCGCCCAGCAGCGCCAGCTGCCCGCCCTGCGCCAGCAGTTCAGGCAACGCCTGCAGCACCAGATCCAGGCCTTTTTGGCTGGTCAATCGGCTCACCACCGCGAACACCGGCAGCGATTCGTCCACCTTCAGCCCCATGGCCTTTTGCAGATGCAGCTTGTTTTTGACCTTGCTTTTCAGATCGTCGGCGTCATAGCGGGCGCTCAGCCGCGGGTCGTGGGCCGGATCCCAAATCTTGTCGTCCACCCCGTTGAGGATGCCGCTCAGCCTGCCCTGCCGCTGCCGCTCCTGTAGCAGCCCCTCCATGCCGTAGCCGAACTCCGGCCGGGTGATCTCGCGCGCATAGGTCGGGCTGACGGCGGTCACGTGGTCGGCATAAAACAGCCCGGCCTTGAGGAACGACATCTGGCCGTAGAACTCCAGGCCATAGACGTTGTAAAACGACGCCGGTAGCCACAGTTCGGTCACGTGATGGGCGGAAAACAGCCCTTGATAGGCCAGGTTATGCACCGTGAACACCGAACGCGCCGGGTGGCCGTTGGCGGCCAGATAGGCGCAGCTAAGACCGGCGTGCCAGTCGTGGGCATGCACCAACTGCGGCCGCCAGTAGCGATCCAGCCCCTTGGCCAGCTCGCAGGCCATCCAGCCCAGCAGCGCAAAGCGGCGGTGGTTGTCGGGGTAGGCGTACATAGACTGATCGTGGTACGGGCTGCCCGGCCGGTCATACAGCCAGGGCGCATCGATGAGATAGATGCCCACGCCATGGTAGGTGCCGTAACGCAGGCCAACCCGGCCGGCGAACGAGTCGATTTCCGCCACCAGCACGGTGTCGGGTATGCCGTTGCGTACGTCAGGGAAAGCGGGCAATAGCACCCGAACATCGGCGCCTTCGGCGATTTGCGCCGCCGGCAGCGCGCCAACCACGTCTGCGAGTCCGCCCGTTTTCAGCAGGGGGAACATTTCAGAACATACGTGTAAGACCTGCATTATCACTCCTGAAAGTCGGCCGAAGGCCTCTGGATAAGAAATAAAGCAGGCTTGCCGCTGTTATGTGTGCCGCGTTGCGCAAGCCATCGAACCGTTCATCGGGCGGCAGGCTATCGTTCTGCCCCCACGTTAACTCACAATTTTGACAACATTTCGCGCGTCACCAGCACGATGCCGCCTTCCGAGCGATAGAAACGCTTGCTGTCCTCATCGGCGTTTTCCCCGATCACCATGCCCTCCGGAATATGGCAGGCGCGGTCGATGATGCAGCGCCGCAGGCGGCAGGAACGGCCGACGTTCACGTCCGGCAACAATACGGTAGAGTCGATGGTGCAGAACGAGTTCACTCGCACGCGCGGGAACAGCACCGAATGCACCACCACCGACCCGGACACGATGCAACCGCCGGACACCAGCGAGTTCATGGTCATGCCATGGCTGCCGGAGCGATCCTGCACAAACTTGGCCGGCGGCAGCGGTTCCATGTGGGTGCGGATCGGCCAGGCGCGGTCGTACATGTCCAGCTCCGGCGTCACCGACGCCAGATCGAGATTGGCGCGCCAATAGGCGTCCAACGTGCCCACATCGCGCCAGTACGGCGGCAGATCGGGATTGGACGTCACGCAGGACAAGGTAAACGGATGCGCCCACGCCGCCTGCTGCGCGGTGATTTTCGGGATCAGATCCTTGCCGAAATCGTGGCTGGAGCCGGGGGTCGACATATCCTCTTGCAGCAGCTGGAACAGGTAGGCGGCATTAAAAATATAGATGCCCATGCTGGCCAGCGACATATCCGGGTTGCCCGGCATCGCCGGCGGATCGGCGGGCTTTTCCAGAAACTCGATGATACGGTCGCTTTCATCCACCTTCATCACGCCGAATTCGCCGGCTTCGCTGCGCGGCACCGGCAGGCAGGCCACGGTGCACTGAGCGCCCTTCTCGACGTGATCGATCAGCATGCGTGAATAATCCATCTTGTAGATGTGATCGCCCGCCAGGATCACCACGTATTCGGCCTCGTAGCGGCGGATGATATCCAGGTTCTGGTACACCGCGTCGGCGGTGCCCTTGTACCAATGCTCGGTGCTGAGGCGCTGCTGGGCCGGCAGCAGATCGACGAACTCGTTCATTTCCTCGTTGAGGAACGACCAGCCGCGTTGAATGTGCTGCACCAGCGTGTGCGACTGGTATTGGGTGATCACGCCGATGCGGCGGATGCCGGAGTTCAGGCAGTTCGACAAGGCGAAATCGATGATGCGGAATTTGCCGCCAAAGTGGACGGCGGGCTTGGCGCGGGTGGAGGTCAAATCTTTCAAACGTGAGCCGCGGCCGCCGGCCAGGATCAGCGCTACGGATTTAATCGGCAACTGGCGCGCCAACATCAGGGGGTCTTTATTTTCAAACCTAACCATAGCGGACTCCTTTTATTATTTCCGTACCAGTACGCAAAGCGAGCGCGCGGCCTGGTGCCAGGCGGGCAATACCGCCCGTGAGTCTTCCTGAGTGAAGGGAGCGACAACCTGCCAATCGCCTTCCGGCAATCTCATCTCCGTCGTTTGCGGCGTGGCGTTGACCAGCAACAGCCAGCGCTGCGACAGCAGGATCTGCATGAGCGGCTCGCCCCGCTCCCACTGCTGCGCGTCGAGCGGCTGGCCTTGCGCGTTCAGCCACTGCACGCTGCCGTCGTCCTGCTGCCACCAGCGGTCCTGCTGCAGTGCGGGGATCTGGCGGCGCAGCGCGATCAGCGCCGCGACGTAATCGGTCAGCGCATCGTCCGCCGTGGCCCAATCGAGCCAGGTGGTGGCGTTGTCCTGACAATAGGCATTGTTGTTCCCCTGCTGGCTGTGTCCCTGTTCATCGCCGGCCAGCAGCATCGGCGTACCCTGGGACAGCAACAGCGTGGCGAGCATCGCCCGCTGGCTGGCCCTGCGGCGTTGCACAATGGCGTCGTCGGCGACCAGGCCTTCGACGCCGTGGTTGTTGCTGAAATTGCGATCGCTGCCGTCGCGGTTGCCCTCGCCGTTCGGCTGATTGTGTTTCTCGTTGAAGCTGACCACGTCCTGCAGGGTAAACCCGTCATGGGCGGTCAGCATGTTGACGGTGGCGTAAGGCGCCCGCCCGCGCTGGTTGTACAGATCGCTGGAGGCGGCAAAACGCTGGGCGAACTGGCCGAGCGACACGCCGCTCTGCAGCCAGAAACGGCGCATGTCGTCGCGGTAATGATCGTTCCATTCGGCGAAGCGGCCGGGAAATGCCCCCACCTGATAGCCGCCGGGGCCAATGTCCCAGGGTTCGGCGATCAGCTTGCAGCGCGACAGCAGATCGTCCGCCAGCATCGCCTGGAACAGCGGCGCATCGCGATCGAACCCCGGCGTGCGACCGAGCACGCTGCCCAGATCGAAGCGGAAGCCGTCGACGTGGCACTCCCGCACCCAAAAATGCAGGCAATCCATCACCCAGGCCACGCCCTGCGGCTGATCCAACCGCAGCGTGTTGCCGCAGCCGGTGTCGTTGACGTAGTCCCCTTCGGGCGTCAGCCAGTAGTAGCTCAGGTTATCGATGCCGCTCAGCGACAGCATCGGCCCGTCCCTGTCCAGCTCGGCGCTGTGGTTGAACACCACGTCAAGGATCACCTCGATGCCGGCTTGGTGCAGCGCCTTGACCGCATCGCGGAATTCGTTCAGCGGCGTGGCATCGGTGCTCAGGCTGGCGTAGCGGTTGTCCGGCGCATAGGGCGCCAGCACGTTATAGCCCCAATAGTTGATCAGCCCCAACCGCTGCAGGCGCGGTTCGGAGGTATGTTGCTGCACCGGCAACAGTTCCAGCGCGGTGATGCCGAGGCGTTTGAAGTGGGCGATCATCGCCGGGTGCCCCAATGCGGCGAAGCTGCCGCGCAGCGCCGGTGGGATCTGCGGGTGCAGCAGCGTCAGACCGCGCACGTGCGCTTCGTAAATCACCGTCTGCCCCCAGGGCGTGGCGGGCGGGCGATCGTCCTGCCAGTCGTACCGTTCGTCCACCACCACGCACTTCGGCATCAGCTCCGCGCTGTCGTGCGGGTCCGGCTGCTCGTAACCGCCGTGCAGGTGCGGGTGGTCCGCCACCGGCCCTTCCACCGCGCGCGCGGCCGGATCGAGCGCCAGTTTGTTGGGGTTAAAACGCTGCCCGTTCGCCGGGTCAAACGGGCCGTAGACCCGGTAACCGTAACGTTGCCCCGGCCTGCCGCCCGGTAAGTAGCCATGCCAGATATCGCCGCTGCGCGCCGGCAGCGGCAGGCGCACTTCGCGCTGCTGGCCGTCGAACAGGCACAACTCCACCCGCTCGGCATGCGCCGAGTACAGGGTAAAGTTGATGCCTTCGCCGTCGTACTGCGCGCCCAGCGGCGCGGCGAGGCCGGCTGTCAGCTCCGTCATGGCGCCTCCCGCAGCAGATAAATGGTCGCCAGCGGCGGCAACGTTACGCAGATGGAGAAGTCACGGCCGTGGCTGCCGACCGCTTCGGAAGAAACCCGCCCCTGATTGCCGGCATTGCTGCCGTGATAGTGGTGCGAATCGGTATTGAGGATCTCGCGGTAGTCACCGGCGCGCGAGAGGCCGATGCGGTAGCGGTAGCGCGGCACCGGGGTAAAGTTGCTGATGGCGATCAACTCATTGCCCTGCGAATCGTAGCGCGCGAAGGCGAACACCGAGTTGTCGTGATCGTCGACCACCAGCCATTCGAAGCCGTCCGGGCGGTAGTCGCGCTCGTACAGCGGCGCCTGCTGCCGGTAGCAGTGGTTCAGATCGCGCACCAGCCGCTGCACGCCGTTATGCCAGTTATCCAGCCCTTCCAGTAAATGCCAGTCAAGGCTGGTATCGAAATTCCACTCGCGCCCTTGCGCGAATTCGCAGCCCATAAACAGCAGCTTCTTGCCCGGATGCGCCCACATAAAGCCGTAATAGGCGCGCAGGTTGGCGAATTTCTGCCAGGCGTCGCCCGGCATACGGTCGAGGACCGATTTTTTGCCGTGCACCACTTCATCGTGCGAGATAGGCAACACGAAGTTCTCGGTATAGGCGTACAGCATGCCGAAGGTCATCTGGTTGTGGTGATACTTACGGTGCACCGGATCGCACTTCATGTAATTGAGCGTGTCGTGCATCCAGCCGAGGTTCCATTTGTAGTGGAACCCAAGGCCGTTGGCGTCCGGCGGCAGGGTGACGCCGGGATAGTCGGTGGATTCCTCCGCCAGCGTCACCGCGCCCGGCTGCGCCTGGCCGATAGTCTGGTTGGTATAACGCAGGAAGGCGATGGCCTCCAGATTCTCGTTGCCGCCGTAGTAATTCGGCACCCACTCGCCGTCGGCACGGCTGTAGTCGCGATAGATCATCGACGCCACCGCATCGACCCGCAGCGCGTCGATGCCGAAGCGCTCCAGCCAATACAGCGCGTTGCCCGCCAGGTAGTTGCGCACCTCGTGGCGACCGTAGTTGTAAATCAGCGTATTCCAGTCCTGATGGTAGCCCTCGCGCGGATCGGCGTATTCGTACAGCGCAGTGCCATCGAAATTCGCCAGGCCGTAGGCGTCGCTGGGGAAGTGCCCCGGCACCCAGTCGAGGATCACGTTGATGCCCGCCTCATGCGCCGCCGCCACAAACGCCCTGAAGTCGGCCGGCGTGCCGAAGCGCCGGGTCGGCGCATACAGCCCCAGCGGCTGGTAGCCCCAGCTGCCGTCGAACGGGTGCTCGTTGACCGGCAGCAGCTCGATATGGGTGAATCCCATGTCCTTCACATAGTCGATCAGCTGCACCGCCAGTTCACCGTAGCTGAGCCAAAAGTGGTTATCGGTGTGGCGGCGCCATGAGCCGAGATGCACCTCGTAGATGGCGATCGGCTGGTCAAAATCGTTGGCGCGGCGGCGCGCCGGCGTCGACGGCACCACCTCCGGCAGCGGCGCCACCAGCGAGGCGGTATCCGGGCGCATCTGCGCCTCGAAGGCGTAAGGATCGGCTTTCAGCTGGGTATTGCCGTAGCAATCGACGATTTCATATTTGTACAGCTGGCCGGCCCGCACGCCAGGCAGGAACAGCTCCCAGATGCCGTTTTCACGCCGCAAACGCATCGGATGGCGGCGGCCGTCCCAGAAGTTGAACTCCCCCACCACCGAGACGCGCTGGGCGTTGGGCGCCCAGACCGCAAAACTGACGCCGTCGATGTCATCCAGCGTAACAAGATGGGCGCCCAGCCGTTCATAGGGACGCAAATGCGTGCCCTCGGCCAATAGCCAACTGTCGATATCCTGCAGCAGCGGGCCAAACCGGTAGGGATCGTCGACGATCTGTTGATGATCGCGCCAGCTGACCTGCAGCTGATAGCGGAAAGGATTTTTTCGCCGCGGCACCACGGCGCTGAAGAAACCGCGCGGATCGTCGCAGTTCAGCTGCACCAGTCGCCGGCCGGTTTGCTGTTCCACCAGCCAGACTGCGCCGGCGTCCGGCAGCAGCGCGCGCACTTGCAGACCGTTATCGGTCGCATGCATGCCAAGCAGAGCAAAGGGATCGGCGTAATGGCCGGAGATGATCTGATCAATCACGTCACGATCGGGAAGTACAGGCATAGTCTTCTTCCTTAGATTAACAGCATGATCTAAGCACGGCTTGTTGGTTATTCCTTGGCCGTTTTGGTCATCATGCAATGCATTCGGACTCTAAAGCGTGATTGCGGTCGGTTATTGACCAATCTTTACTCTGCCGACCTGAATTTCGCTCTTTATGCTTATTTTTTGAAATATTTCAGTCATGGTGAAAAAGTGTTCACCCCTGCGTTAAGCATAGCCAATGTCTGTTAAAAACTGCTCGGCATTGGTGAGGAAAATTCTTCATTAAGAAAACTGCCAGCCTGGCGGCGTTTGCATGCAGTGACTGACGAGGAGATAGGCGGGATCCCGCCCATTGAAACGAGGCTTGCGATGACGTTGCCCGACGCGGTGCGCGGCGAACAAAAAAGCGGAAAATAAGGCGTTAGGGGGCTGAATGCGCTCAGCCCCCAGGAAGTATGGGTTTACAGCAGGATGCGCAGCATGCGGCGCAGCGGCTCAGCCGCGCCCCACAGCAGCTGGTCGCCCACGGTGAACGCCGATAGATACTCCGGCCCCATATTCAGCTTGCGCAGACGGCCGACCGGCGTATTCAGCGTGCCGGTCACCGCCGCCGGCGTCAGTTCGCGCATGGTCAGTTCGCGGTCGTTCGGGATCACGCGCACCCAGTCGTTGTGCGTCGCCAGCATCTGCTCGATTTCCGGCAGCGACACGTCTTTTTTCAGCTTCAGGGTGAACGCCTGGCTGTGGCAGCGCAGCGCGCCGACGCGCACGCACAGACCGTCGACCGGGATCACGCTGCCGGTATTCAGAATCTTGTTGGTTTCCGCCTGACCCTTCCACTCTTCACGGCTCTGGCCGTTGTCGAGCTGCTTGTCGATCCACGGGATCAGGCTGCCGGCCAGCGGGACGCCGAAGTTATCGGTCGGCAGTTTGCCGCTGCGCGTGGCTTCGGTCACCTTGCGCTCGATATCCAGGATGGCGGAAGCCGGATCCTGCAGCTCTTTCGCCACGTCGGCATGCAGCATGCCCATTTGGGTCAGCAGTTCGCGCATGTGGCGCGCGCCGCCGCCGGAGGCCGCCTGGTAGGTGGCGACCGACGCCCACTCCACCAGATCGTTGGCGAACAGGCCGCCGAGCGACATCAGCATCAGGCTGACGGTGCAGTTGCCGCCGACGAAGGTTTTGATGCCTTTGTCCAGGCCCTGCTGAATCACCGCGTGGTTGACCGGATCCAGGATGATGATGGCGTCGTCCTGCATGCGCAGCGACGAGGCCGCGTCGATCCAGTAACCCTGCCAACCGCTGGCGCGCAGCTTAGGATAAACTTCGTTGGTATAATCGCCGCCCTGACAGGTAATAATGATATCGAGCGCGCTCAGCGCGTCGATGTCATACGCATCCTGCAGCGTGCCCTGCTGGCCGCCGAAGGCCGGCGCGGCGGAACCGTGCTGCGAGGTGGAGAAAAAGACCGGGCGAATGGCGTCGAAATCGCGCTCTTCCGTCATGCGTTGCATGAGAACCGAGCCGACCATTCCGCGCCAACCGATGAAACCAACGTTTTTCATAATATCTGTGTCCCGCCCGGATAAGGGCTTATGTAGGTGATAACGAGTTGTGTGCAATATCTCCTCACCTTACAAAATGTCGGCGCGGGCGCAAAGTGAATTTATTCGATGGCTGAGGATTTCTCAGCAATCCTTCTTATATACCCGTCGTCTTTCAAACTGCAGCGTTGTTACCTGCACGTAGTTACGTGGCCCATCCGTGGGCCACGCCCCAAGGGGCCGCTGCGAGCAGCGTTCAAATCTGCTCCCGGCAGATTTGTCATACCCTGGTCACTTACTTGAGTAAGCTCCTGGGGATGCGATCGCTGGGCGCCTAGCTGCAATTTGAAATCCATAGGGGATAGGCAAGGACGCGGCCGGAAAGGCCGAGGCGTTTTCCCGATCACGAGGTCACCATGACAGAGATGATTTCCGCTACGGTATTGCTGTTTTTAATTATGGATCCGCTGGGCAACCTGCCGATTTTCATGTCGGTACTCAAGCACCTGGAACCGCGCCGCCGCCGCGTGGTGTTGATTCGCGAACTGCTGATCGCCCTGCTGCTGATGCTGATCTTTCTGTTCGCCGGCGAGAAAATTCTGGCGTTCCTCAACCTGCGCACCGAAACCGTCTCCATTTCCGGCGGCATCATCCTGTTTCTGATCGCCATCAAGATGATTTTCCCCTCGCAGGAGGGAAACAGCTCCGGGCTGTCCGCCGGCGAGGAGCCGTTCCTGGTGCCGCTGGCGATCCCGCTGGTGGCCGGGCCGTCGATTCTGGCTGCATTGATGCTGCTGTCGCACCAATACCCGCATCAGTTGCCCCATCTGGTGGCGGCGCTGCTGATCGCCTGGGGTCTCTCTGCGGCCATTTTGCTGATGTCGAACCTGTTCCTGCGCCTGCTGGGCAGCAAAGGCGTCAGCGCGCTGGAGCGGTTGATGGGGCTGATTCTGGTGATGCTGTCGACCCAGATGTTCCTGGATGGCGTGCGGGCTTACATGAAGCTGTAGGCGCCTGACGGCGCCGACAACGGCCCGCGCTCAGCGGGCGGTAACGCGGCGAATATAGGCGAGCGTATCGGCGACCACGCCGTCCAGCGGCTGGTTGATGTCAATCGCTTGCACATCCGGCTCCTGCTCGCCCGGCTCTTCCAACGTGGCGAACTGCGAAACCAGCATCTGCGGTTTGAAGAAGTGACCTTTGCGCTGCTTCAGGCGCTCCTCGATCACCGCCTTATCGCCTTTCAGGTAGAGGAAATGCAGGTTGCTATTTCCTTCGCGCAGGCGGTCGCGATAGCTTTTCTTCAGCGCCGAGCAGACCAGCAGCGACACGGGATTGGTGCGTTGCATGGCGAAGATGGCGTCGTTCAAGGCCGCCAGCCACGGGGCGCGATCGTTGTCGTCCAGCGCGTGCCCGGCAGCCATTTTGTTGATGTTGGCGCGCGGATGCAGATAATCGCCGTCCAGCATGGCGGCCTCGGCCTCGTGGGCGACAGTGCTGGCTACGGCGGATTTGCCGCTGCCGGATACGCCCATCAGAATAAATACGTGATTCTGCGGATTACTCATTGTGTCATGCCCCTATGGGAACTGGCGCGAGCGCGCCAAATGCGTCCCAACTGATAAAGATACTCTGGAACGCCGACGCCCCGCAGGGCGCCGGATAAAGATTATACGACCGTCGCCAGCAGCAGACAGCCCACCAGGCCGCACACCGAGATGATGGTTTCCAGCACCGACCAGGATTTGATGGTTTCCATGATGCTCAGGTTGAAATACTCCTTGAACAGCCAGAAGCCCGGATCGTTGACGTGCGAGAAGATGACGCTGCCGGAGCCGACCGCAATCACCATCAGCTCAGGGCTGACGCCGGTGGTGGCGATCAGCGGCGCGACGATGCCGCCGGCGGTGATCGCCGCCACAGTGGCGGAACCCAGCGCCAGACGCAGCGCGGCGGCGATCGACCAGGCCATCAGAATCGGCGAAACGTTGCTGCCTTCCATCAGGCCGGCGATGTACTGCTCGACGCCGCTGTCCACCAGCACCTGCTTGAAGGCGCCGCCGCCGCCGATGATCAACAGCATCATGGCGATGATTTTAATCGAATCGGTGATGGTGCCCATCACTTCATCCATGGTGCGCCCGCGGTTCAGGCCGAAGGTGAAGATGGCGATCAGCACGGCGATCAGGGTCGCCATCACCGGGTCGCCGAAGAACTCGGCGAAGCGCAGCAGGCTGTGGCCCTTCGGCAGCACCATTTCAGCGACCGCGCGCAACGCCATCAGGATCACCGGCACCAGCGACGTGGCAACGCTGACGCCAAAGCTCGGCATCTCCGCGTCGGTAAAGGTTTTCGGGTTGTACAGGCCTTCCGGCACCGGCTTGTCAATGCCTTTCAGGAAGCGGGCATAGACCGGGCCGGCCAGGATCACCGTCGGGATCGCCAGCAGCGTGCCGTACAGCAGGGTTTTACCCATGTCGGCATGGAAGATGGTGGCGATGGCGGTCGGGCCTGGGTGCGGCGGCAGGAAGCCGTGAGTCACCGACAGCGCGGCGGCCATCGGCACGCCGACGTAAAGCAGCGGAATGCGCGCGGAGGCGGCGATGGTGAACACCAGCGGCAGCAACAGCACGAAGCCCACTTCGTAGAACAGCGCGAAGCCGACGGTGAAACCGGTCAGCACCACCGCCCATTGAATGTGTTTTCTGCCGAACTTGTCGATCAGCGTGGTGGCGATGCGCTGTGCGCCGCCGCAGTCCGCCAGCAGCTTGCCGAGCATGGCGCCGAAGCCCATGATCAGCGCCAGGCTGCCCAGCGTGCCGCCCACGCCGGCCTTGATGGAGCCGATGACCTTATCGACCGGCATACCCTGTGCAATCCCGACCGCCAGGGCAACCAGAACCAGAGAGATAAAGCCGTTCAGCTTGAAGCGGATCATCATCAGCAGCAGCAGCGCTACGCCGCCTGCAACAATCACTAATGGCATAGTTTTTCTCCAACCTTTTATCGCGACTCTCTTTACGATAGGCGTAAAGCGTGCGGTTGTTTTATTTTTAGGCTCTTTCCCGGTGTTTAAGAAGAGCTGTAGGTGTTGTTGAGTCAGAGGTTCAGTCTTGCAGCAAGATGACCGCGCACTCGTTGTTACCGGTATCATGATACCGGTAACAACGAGTGCGCCGGAACCGGGTAACCGGCTAAAATTCGCGTTCTGGGACAGAGATCAAACTTATGTCGGCAACGAGCTGCGGGCTTACAGGCGGGATAACCAGCGCGCCTCAGGGCGCGCTGCAAAAAGAAAGGGTGTTAAAACAGAACGTTAAAATGGCTCAGATACTGCCGCCGGGGATCACGGTGAAACCGACGTCCACCATGCGCGGGCACACCGTTTCGCCGCGCAGCCGGGCCAGCAAGCGCTCTGCGCCGATCTGCCCCATGCGTTCACGCGGCGTCAGCACGCTGGCCAGCTTCGGCACCATCACCTGGCCGATGTCATGGCCGTGGAAGCCAGCGATCGCCATCTCCTGCGGGATCGACAGCCCCTGCCGCTGGCATTCGAAGGCCGCGCCGATCGCCAGGTCATCGTTGGTGCAGAAGATACTGTCGATCTGCGGATAGTCACGCTGCGCCTGGCGCAACAGCTCCCCGCCGGCGGAATAAGAGGAAGAACGCGCGGTCATGATGCTGTACGGCTCCAGGCCGGATTCACGCATCGCCTGCTCATACCCCTGCTGCTTGATAATAGTACGCTCATCCTGGCGAGCGCCGAAATAGACTACGTGACGGTGGCCGTGCGCGATGATCTGCTGGGTCATCTGGCGCGCCGCCTCGAAGTTGTTGAAGCCCACCGCCAGATCGATGCACGGCGAGACGCAGTCCATCAGTTCCACCACCGGAATGCCCGCCACCTCGATCATCTTCAGGGTGCGCGGCGTATGGTGGCGCTCGGACAGGATCAGGCCGTCGATATTGTAAGAAAGCAGCGAAGTCAGACGCTCTTCTTCACGCTCCGGCAGGTAACCATAGTGCGCCAGCATGGTCTGGTAGTTGTGCGCGTCGGTGACGCTTTCGATGCCGCGCAGCACTTCGGCGAACACCTGGTTGGTCAGCGACGGCAACAGCACGCCAATCGCCCGGCTGGTGGCGTTGGAGAGGATGTCCGGCGCGCGGTTGGGGATGTAGCCCAGCTCATCCAGCGCGACGGCGATTTTTTGCTGCAGGGCGGCGGAAACCTGGTCGGGATTGCGCAGATAACGGCTCACCGTCATCTTGGTCACGCCCACCTTGTCCGCCACATCCTGGAGTACCGGCCGTTTTTTCTTCATTATCAATGAACTGACTAACCGTGAATGGGCAGCCATTTTAGCAAAAAAAACGGCGGGCCGATATTGTCGGTTATGCGACGGCCAACGCAAAAAGGGCTCACGCCGTGAGCCCTTGAAATTTACCGCTTAATCACACCGGCGGCAGATCGAACAGCAGGATTTCGCTCTCTTCGTCGGCTTGAATGGTCAGCGCCGATTCATCCCACACCGCGAACGCGTCACTGATGCCGGCGGTCTGGCCGTTGACCGAGACCTTGCCGCGCACCACCTGGATCCAAACGCGGCGGCCGGCGGCGATCGGGCATTCCCCCTGCTCGCCTTTATTCAGCGCCCAACGCGACAGCGTCATATCCTGGAACACCTTCAGCGAACCGTCGCGCGCATCCGGCGACAGCACCAGCTGACGGCCCTGCGGCGCATCAAACATGCGCTGCTCGTAGCGCGGCTCCAGCCCGACCTGATCCGGAATGATCCAAATCTGGTACAGGTGCAACGGGCGATCCTGATTGGCATTGTACTCGGAGTGACGCACCCCGGTGCCCGCGCTCATGATCTGGAATTCGCCGGCCTGGATCTGCTCCTTGTTGCCCATGCTGTCCTGGTGTTCTACCGTGCCGCTCAGCACGTAGGTCAGGATTTCCATGTCTTTATGCGGGTGAGTACCGAAACCCTGCCCTGCGTCGATCACATCTTCGTTGATCACTCGCAGCGCCGAGAACCCCATAAAGTTCGGATCGTAATAATCGGCAAATGAGAAGGTGTGCCAGCTATCCAGCCAGCCATGATTGGCGTGGCCGCGGTCTTCCGCTTTACGTACATAAATCATTTTCAACTCTCCTCAATGTTTTTTTACAGTCTAGTCCTGCCAGCAGAATAAGAAAGCGTAAAAAACTCATGCCTCTGTTCAAAAATTTCGATGGAATGAAACAGCGAATGGGCAGCGGATTTGTTGAAAGCGGAACCGGCTGAAAAAGGGCAAAAAAAAAGCCAGCACCCGAGCTGGCTAAGTAAACACTGGAAGCAATGTGAGCAATGTCGTGCCTTCGCAGCGAGAGTATCAAGGGTTGATGCCCTCCCCGGAACGCATCGCAATAATAATCATTATCATTCGCACCTGTAAAGCGTTTTTTTTGACCCGTTGAAATAATATTGACTCAAGGCAGTAAACGGATAAATTCAGAGGTTATTCAACCGGTAAGCAAAAGGAGCAGCGAGATGAGCGAGATCGCGATACGCCACGTGGAAACATCGGATGCGCAGGCCCTGCATCATCTTTATTCTCAGATGCCCGTCTACCGCGATACGCTGCACCTACCGCTACCGACAGTCGACCTGTGGCATAAACGCCTCGCCAATCCCGAACCGGGCACGCATAACCTGGCGGCCTTCGTTGACGGACAGCTTGTCGGTCAGTTAGCCGTGATGCTGAATCAGCGCGTGCGCCGCCGCCACGTGGCCACCTTCGGCATCGGCGTCGATCCGCGCTACCACGGTAAAGGCGTCGGCAGCCGCCTGATGCAGGCGATGATCGACCTGTGCGACAACTGGGCGGCCATCGAGCGCATCGAACTGACGGTGTTTACCGACAACCCGGCGGCCATCGCGCTGTATCGCAAGTTCGGTTTTGAGATTGAAGGCACCAGCCGCGCTTTCGCCATGCGCGACGGCGTGCTGGTCGATGCCTACCATATGGCGCGTTTTCGCTCCGGGCAGCCGCGCGGCGATGCGTGATATCATCCCCCCGCAGGGGCCGCTGCGCCGGCCCCTGAATATCAACCGCCGAACCTTTTTACACGCGCTGGCCGGCCTGACCGCCGCCGGCATGTTCCCCCCCTTCACCCCATTAGGTGCCGCTATGCCAACTTCCGCCGCCGGGCGCCCTGGCGCCCGCAACCTGATTACCGATGTACCCGGCCTGAAGGTCGGCGTGGCGCAGGACAGCCGGGTGCGCACCGGCGCGACGGTGATCCTGCCAGACGGCCCGGCGATTGCCGCCGTGGACGTGCGCGGCGGCGGCCCCGCCACCCGTGAAACCGACGCGCTGGGTGAGGACAATTTGGTACAGACCATCGATGCGCTGACGTTCAGCGGCGGTTCGGTATACGGCCTGGCGGCGGCGGACGGCGTCGCGGCCTGGCTCGGGCTACAAGGCAGAGGCTATGCGCTGCGGCCGGCTCCCGGTGTGCCGGTCTCACCTATCGTGCCCACCGCCTGCCTGTACGACCTGGCCAACGGCGGCGATAAAAACTGGCAGCTCACGCCGCCGTATCGCCAGCTGGGCATCGACGCGGTCGGCAAGGCCGGCCTGGACTTTCCACTGGGCACCGTCGGCGCCGGCTACGGCGCCATGACCGGCATGGGCAAGCTGAAAGGCGGGCTCGGTTCGGCATCGATCGTTGCCGCCAATGGCGCTACCGTCGGCGCACTGGTGGCGGTCAACAGCCTGGGTGCGGTGGTAGCGCCCGGCACCCGCGCCTTCTGGGCGACGCCCTATGAAATCGATGGTGAATTCGGCAACGGCGGCGCGGCGGCTCTGGCGCAGCTGCGCGCGCAGGGCGAAGACGGGATGGTGCAAGAGCCGCAGGGCGGCAGAAAGAACACCACCCTGGCCTGCATCGCCACCGACCTGGCGCTGACGCGGGTGGAGTTGAAACGGGTGGCCATCATGGCGCAAGACGGCATGGCGCGCGCCATCCGCCCGCTACACAGCCCATTTGACGGCGACGTGGTGTTCGCCCTATCCACCGGGCAGCGCGAGGTGCAGGGCAGCCGTGAACTGGTGGTGCTGCAGATCGGCGCGCTGGCGGCGGACACCCTCGCTCGGGCGATCGCCCGTGGCGTATACGCCGCCACCCCGTGGCCGGGCAGCCAGGTCACAACCTGGCAAACGCTCGGCGGCTAACGCACCGCCATCAAAAAAGGGGCGCCGGCGGCGCCCCTCGATCTCTATTGCCCCTCGCCGCCTAAATGCCGGCGGTTTCCCGAATATAACGGCGCGCCTTCACCGCATACTCGAACGGGTTGGCCAGCGCCGGATCCTGCTCGGCCTCCACCACCATCCACCCTTTGTAACCGCGCTCGTCCAGCAGCTTGAACACCGGTCTGAAATCGATCACGCCATCACCCGGCACGGTGAAGGTGCCCTTCTTCACGCCATCGAGGAAACTCAGCTTGTTGGCCTTCACTTCCGCCACCACCTCATCGCGCACGTCCTTCAGGTGGACATGGTTGATGCGCGGCAGATACTTCTCCAGGATCGCCATCATCGCCTGTTGACTGCCTTCCGAATAGTAGGCATGGCCGGTATCGAACAGCAGATAAACGTCGTCGTTGACCATGCTCATGTAGCGATCGATTTCGGCCGTGGTCTGAATGCCGGTGCCCATGTGGTGGTGCAGGCACACCTGCATGCCTTTATCGGCGGCGATCTTCGCCAACTCGTTGTAACCGTCGGCCACCCGCCGCCACTCTTCATCGCTGAAATACGGCTTCTCTTCGAACACGCCTTTGGTGGTGCCCTGAATGCTCTTGCTCTGCTCGGAGCAGCCGATCACCCTGGCGCCCATGGCATGCAGGAAATTCATGTGGTTGATAAATTCATCAATGGTTTTGTCTTTCTGGCCGTCGGCGAAAAAGGTGCTGAACCAGGCGTTGCAGATCTGGATGCCGCGAATATCCAGCATCGGTTTCAGCACCGCCGGATCGCGCGGGTATTTGCTGCCCACTTCGCTGCCGGTGAAACCGGCCAGCGCCATTTCACTGACGCACTGCTGGAAGGTGTTTTCCTTGCCCAAATCGGGCATGTCATCGTTGGTCCAGCCGATCGGCGCAATGGCCAATTTCACGTTGTCTTTATTCATGGTTTGCCTCGGTCCTTGCAGGGCCGCCGGTACAAACGCCGCCGGCGAGCCGAATCAGATTATTTGCCCAACAGCTCTCTTTCGATGCGTTCTCTGGTCGCCACCGCCTGGCTCGGCATCTTTTCCGGGTAGCCGAACAGCGAGGTGCAGATGATCGATTCGCCGCCGACCTTGAAGCTGCGGTTGGCGAATTCCATGTCGCGCAGCGTCTGGAACAGGGCGTCGAAATTCACTTCGCCTTCGCCGATGCCGACGTGCTGGTGCACCGCGGCGTCAACGCCTGGCGGGTTGACGATATAACGGCAATGCTTGGTGTGATTCATGGTGTCGGCGATCAGCACGTGGGAAAGATCGTCCCCGGCGTACTGCAGCATGCCGGCTACGTCACCCTGTCCCTTGTCGTAGTAGAAGGTGTGCGGCACGCTGTAGAGGTATTTGACGTGGTCGCTGCGCAGCGACTTCACCAGATCGGCGGTTTCGTTGCTCAGCTCGCAGAAGTCCCACGGGTGCGACTGGATCTCCATACGGATACCCTCGCGCTCAACGATCGGCAGCAACTCCTCCATCGAGCGATACCACAGCTCCTCGCAGATCTCCGGTTCGTTGGGGTTGCCGGCCAGTTCGGTGTTGATCACCTGCACGCCCATTTCCACCGCGATTTCGATCATCCGCCGCCAGTTTTTGACCGCCGCCTGGCGGCGATCTTCCCCCGGCCCGGACCAGCGATACACCACGATAAATGAGGAGATCTCCACGCCGGTCGCTTTCAGGGCATTTTTATACTCCGCCATGATTTCGCGGCTGGCCTTCGGATGTTTGTAAAACGGGTTGATCTGCGGGTGCGGCGACTGCTCGATGTATTTGTAGCCCCAGTCCGCCACCTGCTGAACCATTTTGGTGACGCCCAAATCCCGGATAACGTCGACATCAAAAGCGATCTTCATGGTCACTCCTCTACAATCATGGGTACGCGCTGCGAGCGGTTATTTGCCGTAAAACGCCGGGCGCGCCGTCAGGGTCACCGGCACGATCTCGCCGCTGAGCTGGGCGGCCACGCAGGCGTCGGCGGTCACGGCGGCGGCGTAGCCGTCCCAGGCGGAAGGCCCGGTCAATTTGCCCGCGGTCACGTCGTTGATGAACCCCTGCAGCTCGACGTCATAGGCGTCGATAAAGCGATCCTTCCAGTCGGTCAGGATTTCGGTCGACAGGCGGGCGCCGCTGCGCATCTGCACCGAGGACGGCTCCGGCAGTTTGGCGATGCCGGTTTCCCCCACCACTTCACACTGAATGTCGTAGCCGTACTGGCAGTTGACGAAGATTTCGACGTCGATGCGCGTCCCTTTGACGGTTTCAAACAGCACAATTTGCGGATCTTTCAGGTGCGGGAACGCCTTCGGGCTCTTGCGCGGGAACACCACCTGCACCGACACATAGTCGTCGTCGAGCAGCCAGCGCAGCACGTCGATTTCGTGGATCAGGGTGTCGGTGATCGCCATATCGGTGGTGTAGGCCTCGCCGACCGTCGGATTGCGGTGCGCGCAGTGCAGCATCAGCGGCTCGCCGATCTGGCCGCTGGTCAGCACCTGTTTCAACGCGCGATACCCCTGGTCATAGGGGCGCATAAAGCCGACCTGCACCAGCCGCTTGCCGTGCTTCGCTTCGGCGTCGACGATGTTTCTGCAGCCCTGCGCGGTCACCGCCAACGGCTTCTCGCAGAATACCGGTTTGCCGGCGGCGATGGCCGCCAGCACGAACTCTTCATGACTCGGCCCCCAGGAGGTGACCAGCACCGCCTGCACGTCGGCGGCCTTGATCAGATCGTGGCCGTTGTCATACACCCGCGCATCCAGCTGCAGATCGCTCACCACCTTGGCGGCGTTGTCGCGATTGATGTCGTTCACCGCCACGACGCGGGCGCCCTGCAAAACTTTGCTGCAGCGGCGGATATGATCGCGGCCGATGGCGCCGGTGCCGATAACCCCAATGTTCAATGTCATTTTCGCTACCCTCTGGAAAGTGTGTTGTGTTCGAAAACGAATCAGTAATCGCGCGCCTTATCGATGTTTTCCTGCAGCTTGCGCGCCACTTCGACGATTTTCTCGCTGTCGGCCACCTGAGCGCCGCCCACGCGCCACCAGCTGAGATATTTGTGCACCATGGTCTTCGGCAGCACCTTGATGTCGAGCAGCGTGGACACGGTCTGCCTGCGGGCGTCGGCCAGCGCATCAAGCAGCTGCTGCTCGGTGGTGACGCGATAGGTTTTGCAACCGTAAGCCGCCGCCAGCATGGCGAAATCGACCGGCACCAGTTTGCCGTCGAGCTTGCCGCCCTCTGGATTGCGGAAGCGGAATTCGGTGGTGTAACTGTCCATGCCATGTTCCATCTGCAGGTTGTTGATGCAGCCGTTGGTCATGTTGTCGAACAGCACCACGTTGATCTTGCAGCCTTCCTGAATCGAGGTGACCAGCTCGGAATGCAGCATCATGAACGCGCCGTCACCCACCATCGCGTACACCTCACGCTGCGGCTCGGCCAGCTTGACCCCCAATGCGGCGTTCACCTCGTACCCCATGCAGGAGTAGCCGTATTCCACGTGGTAACCGTGCTCGCCGCGGTTGTGCCACACCCGCTGCAGGTCGCCCGGCAGGCTGCCGGCGGCGGCGACGATCACGCTGTCCGGGGGCAGTTCGCGGTTCAGCACCCCCAGCACCCGGCTTTGCGTCATCGCCGAGTCGGTCTGAGCGATAAATTCGGCGAACACCCGCTCGCGATCGAGGTGATCGTCGATCTCCGGCACAAAGCCTGCGCCGCTGTATTCCACCGCGTAAACCCGCTCGGTCTCTTCATGCTGCGCGCTGCGCGCCGTGGCGATGGCGTCGCCCCAGCCGGCGCGATAATCGGCCTGCGCCAGCCGTGCGCCCAGTTCGCTCAGCGCCTCGCGGGCGTCCGCCAGCACCTGCACGCCGTCAAGCTTGCCGGCGTCGAAGGCGCTGACGTTGACGTTGAGGAAGCTGACGCTCGGATGTTGGAACAGCCATTTGGACGAGGTGGTGAAATCGGTGTAGCGGGTGCCGACGCCGATCACCAAATCGGCCTGTCGGGCCAGCGTGTTGGCCGCCAGGCAGCCGGTTTCGCCGATGCCGCCGAGGTTGAATTCATGGTCGCTCGGCACCGCGCCTTTGCCGGCCTGGGTCTCGGCGAACGGAATGCCGAAGCGCTCGGCGAATTCGCGCAGCGCCCGCCCGGCCTGCGAGTATTTCACGCCGCCGCCGCACACCAGCAGCGGTTTGCGTTTGGCCGTCAGCAGCGCCAAGGCGTCCGCCAACATGCCCTCGGTCGCCGGGCGGCGATCGAGCCGATGCACGCGTTTTTGGAAGAAATAGTCGGGATAGTCGTAGGCTTCACCCTGCACGTCCTGCGGCAGACACAGCGTCACCGCGCCGGTTTCCGCCGGATCGGTCAACACGCGCATCGCATTGATGCAGGCGCTCATCAGCTGTTCCGGGCGCACGATGCGATCCCAGTATTTGCTCACCGCACGGAACGCGTCGTTGGTGCTGATGCTGAGATCGTAAGACTGTTCGATTTGCTGCAACACCGGATCCGGCTGGCGAGAAGCGTAAACGTCGCCCGGCAGCAGCAATAAAGGGATGCGGTTAGCGGTGGCGGTGGCGGCGGCGGTGATCATATTGGCGGCGCCGGGGCCGACCGATGAGGTGCAGGCGTAAATTTGCCGACGCAGCTTCTGTTTGGCGAAGCCGATCGCCGCATGGGCCATCCCCTGCTCGTTGCGGCCCTGGTGCACCCGCAGATCGCCGCTATCCTGTTCCAGCGCCTGCCCCAGCCCCAGCACGTTGCCGTGGCCGAAAATCGCGAAAATGCCCGCGACGAATTTGGTTTCCACGCCGTCGGCCAGCAGATACTGGTTATCGAGAAATCTGACGAGCGCCTGCGCCATGGTTAACCTGATCTTGCCCATTTACTCACCCTTTAGATTGAGGGCCGCCCCGGAAAGCGCTCATGCCGAGCCGACAATCCCGTGTTTGTGTTACGCGGCGGCAGCTATTATCTTGAGCAGACGATGCCCGCGCTGCTCACGAAGTCGACAACCTGAAACGTGAAGCGATTATAAACAAATATATTTTTCATAAAATCACATTACAGAAGAAATATTTCATTTTGCGATAAAGATCGCATATTACATGAAAAGCGCGTTTCATCTCGTGGTTCAGCCTTCATGGGCTTCGTGCCGCGCACCGGCCGATAAAAGTCGTTGGCACATGGGCTGACAGCCTTTTACCCTGCCCTCACCCCCCTTTTATGTACGGCCCCGGCGGCCCTTATCCAGCCGGTTCACCGCCTTTTCCCACGCCTCTGTCGATGTTTTAAACGCATCACATTTTTGGGGTGTAAATTTCATTTCATATTGAAATTGAAATTTTCATTCCCCATACTGTCCCCATGCTTCCTGCAGGGCGCCACGCTCGGGCCGCCGCCGGAGTTTTGCTTAAACAGAAGGAAACGGGTATGGCTACACAACAAAAACAGCTTGATGTCATTTGTCTCGGGCGCATCGCCGTCGATTTCTATGCTCAGCAGATCGGCGCGCGTCTGGAAGACGCCGGCACATTCGCCAAATACCTCGGCGGCTCTTCCGGCAACGTGGCCTACGGCACCGCCATTCAGGGGTTGAAATCCGGCATGCTGGCCCGCGTCGGCGATGAACACATGGGCCGCTTTCTGCGTGAAGAGCTGCAGCGCGTCGGGGCCGATACCCGCTGTCTGATCACCGACAAGCAACGATTAACCGGCCTGGTGATCCTCGGCATCAAGGATCAGGAAACCTTCCCGCTGATCTTCTACCGCGAAAACTGCGCGGACATGGCGCTGACGCCGGACGACATCGACGAGGCCTACATCGCCTCCGCGCGCGCGCTGGCCATCACCGGCACGCACCTGTCGCACCCGAACACCCGCGCCGCGGTGCTGAAGGCGCTGGAGTATGCGCGCCGCCACGGCCTGCGCACCGCGCTCGACATCGATTACCGCCCGGTACTGTGGGGGCTGACGTCGCTGGGCGACGGCGAAACCCGCTTTGTGGAATCAGACCAGGTGACCCGTGAACTGCAGGAGGTGCTGCACCATTTCGATCTGATCGTCGGCACTGAAGAGGAATTTCATATCGCCGGCGGCAGCACCGACACGCTGACGGCGCTGAAAAACGTGCGCCGGGCCACGGCGGCCACGCTGGTGTGCAAGCGCGGCGCGCAGGGCTGCTCGGTGTTCGAAGATGACATCGCCGACGACTGGGAACAGGTGAAGCTGCACGCCGGCGTGCGGGTGGAGGTGCTGAACGTGCTGGGGGCCGGCGACGCCTTTATGTCCGGGTTGCTGCGCGGCTACCTGAACGATGAAGGCTGGGAGCAGGCCTGCCGCTACGCCAACGCCTGCGGCGCATTGGTGGTTTCGCGCCACGGCTGCGCGCCGGCGATGCCGACCAAACGGGAGCTGGACGACTACCTGCAGCGTGAACAACAGGTCACGCGCCCGGACCGCGACGCACGTCTGAACCACCTGCACCGGGTCACCACCCGCAAGCAACAGTGGCCGGAACTGTGCGTGTTCGCCTTCGATCACCGCAAGCAGCTGGCGGACATGGCGCGCGAAGCCGGCGTCGGCGAGGAACGCATTCCGCGCCTGAAGACCCTGCTGCTCACCGCGGCGCAACAGGCTGCCGCGCAGGCCGGCCTCGACGGCAACAGTGGCATTCTGGCCGACACCACCTACGGGCAGGCGGCGCTGAACGAAATCACTGGCCAGGGATGGTGGATCGGCCGGCCGGTGGAGCTGCCCAGCTCGCGCCCACTGCGCCTGGAGCACGGCAATATTGGCTCGCAATTGATCGACTGGCCGCAGGAGCACGTGGTGAAGTGCCTGGTGTTCTATCACCCGCACGACGCGGCGGAACTGCGCCGCGAACAGGATGCGCTGATCGCCGACGTCTACCGCGGCTGCTGCAAATCCGGCCACGAACTGCTGCTGGAGGTGATCCTGCCGGACAGCAACGCCGACAAAGACGAACGCTATTACCTGGAGATGATTGAACACTTCTACCACATGGGCATTCAGCCGGACTGGTGGAAACTGCCGCCGCTGAGCGCGGAAAACTGGCAGCGGGTCGGCGCGCTGATCGACGCCTGCGATCCCGACTGCCGCGGCGTGCTGATCCTGGGGCTCGACTCCCCGGAGGCGGTGCTGAAGGCGGGCTTTGCCGCCGCCGCGGATGCGCGCTGGGTCAAAGGTTTCGCCGTCGGCCGCACCATTTTCGGCCAACCTTCGCGCCGCTGGCTGCAGGGGGAAATCGACGACGCGGCCCTGATCGAGCAGGTGAAACAAAAATACCTGACGCTGATCGGTTTCTGGCGCCAGTACCGTCCACAGGTGGGCAGCGCGCACTGACAGCTACAGCAGGTTCACGTCCCCTTAAGGCCATTTCGCCGCTTTAAGGGGATTTTTTTGCCCATTTTCTGTGAAGTCGCGCAATGTGCAATCGAATAAATCGCTTTTTGAGGAAATGAAATTTCCGCTCCGTCTGTTAAAATACCCTGTCAATATTTCAGGCGTCAGGCCAATGCGCCTTCACCCCACTGCGAGCCGAATGGATGAACAACCCAACTCAACTTTCGCTGTTACAGGACGAGATCCGCCACCGTTATGAAACGCTGAGCAAGCGTTTGAAGCAGGTGGCGCGCTATATTTTGGATAACAGTAACAGCATCGCTTTCGATACCGTTGCCTCCATCGCCGCACAGGCCAGCGTGCCGCCTTCCACCCTGATCCGTTTCGCCAACGCCTTCGGCTTCAGCGGCTTCAACGAAATGAAGCAGGTGTTCCGTCAGCATCTGATGGAAGAAACGGTGAACTATACCGAGCGCGCACGCCTGTTCCGCCAAACCTCCACCGACGACAACGTCGCGCCGGAGAAGCCGGCGGAGATTCTCAACGTATTCACCATGGTCAACGCGCAGGCGCTGCAGCAGCTGGCGATGCAGATCGCCCCCGAGCAGTTGGATCGCGCCGTCGAGCTGCTCAACAACGCTGAAAACATCTACGTGATCGGCCTGCGCCGCTCGTTCAGCGTCGCTTCCTACCTCACCTATGCGCTGCGCCATCTGGAGCGCCGCGCGTTTCTGATTGACGGGCTGGGCGGGATGTTTACCGAACAGCTGAGCATGGTGAAACCGAAGGACGTGGTGATCGCCATCAGCTATTCGCCGTACGCCCGCGAGGCGGTGGAACTGGTGGAATTGGGCGCCAAGCGCGGCGCGCAACAGATCGCCATCACCGACAGCCAGGTCAGCCCGCTGGCCGCCTTCAGCGACGTCTGTTTCGTGGTGCGCGAAGCGCAGGTGGACGGGTTCCGTTCGCAGGTGGCCTCGATGTGTCTGGCGCAGACGCTGGCGGTCTCGCTGGCGCTGAATAACGCCCGGGACGAGTAAGGCCGATGTGAACGCGCCCGACAGGCTCGGGCGCGGCGGGATTATTGCAGCAACAAATAGCGGTAGAGCGCGCTTTCCAGATCCTGCTTCATGCTGATGAAAAGCAGAATCTCCACCGTTTGGCCGTCGTAGTCATAGATGACGCGGTATTCGCTGTCGGGATCCAATCGTTCGTGCAACC
Organism: Serratia sp. JKS296; assembly: GCF_900215445.1. Taxonomy (NCBI): domain Bacteria; kingdom Pseudomonadati; phylum Pseudomonadota; class Gammaproteobacteria; order Enterobacterales; family Yersiniaceae; genus Serratia; species Serratia sp. JKS296. Next base: position 237,849 of record NZ_OCMX01000001.1, on the reverse strand, counting down.
GCACTCCCATGCCCGCCAGCACGGCGTTGAAGCGGTAGCGGGCGGGATCGTCGGCAATTGCCGCGAGGGACGATAACAACAGATTGTCCACGAACATCCCGGCTGCGACGGCCCCTATCGTTCCGCTCTTATAAGACTCGATGTCTTTCAGGCTCCATTCCGCCGCCGGCGCGACGGTAAAACGTATTTCCTGGGGCATCCTGCACCTCGGGTCTATTTCCGCGCGTCACGCAGCCGCTGCAAGGTTTCTTCGGGCGACAGACCGCGCTGATTTTTAATCTCTTGCTTCGCCATCATAGTCAGTTTCAACAACGCGTTGGACTGGCGCTCGAGATTGCGTTCCCGTATTTCGGCCTCTCTCTCAGCCGCCGTTTGTACAAACAGCTCGGCAACACCATTTTTTGTGACGTAAACCCCGCCTTCAAACAGATCGGGCGAACCTAATCCTTCGCGCGCCGCTTTTTGAGACATGGTGGTTGTCATAATTTTTCCTCCTGTGTACCGGCATTCTCACTGCATAACAGCGGTTCGTTAGATTCACTCAGCCAGGGAGCAATCGCGTGCGGACAGGTTATCATTTGAGCAAGATAGAGGGCAAATTTAGGTCAAATTTATACCCTGATTAAAGAGAAAGCCCGGCAAGCCGGGCCTCAAGCGCTTATTGCGCGGCGGGATAGCCGTCGCCGTTAATCCAGGCGTGGTCTTTTTCCCAGGTGAATTTCCACTGTCGCACCGGCCCGGCCATCACGTTAAGGTAATAGTTGTCGTAACCCGCCAGGGTCGCCACCGGGTGATAACCGCGCGGCACTTTCACCACGTCGCGATTGTAGACCGGCATGCATTCGTCGAGCGTGCGATCGTCGGTATAGACGCGCTGCATGCAGAACCCTTGCTCCGGCTGAATGCGGTGATAGTACGTCTCTTCGAGATAGGTTTCGTCCGGCGAGTCTTCTTGATCGTGCTTGTGGCTCGGGTAGGAGCTGGTGTTGCCCTCGTCGGTGTAAACCTCCACCACCAGCAGACTGTCTGCCGGCTCGCTGTCCGGCAGAATGTTGTGCACCAACCGCTGGTTGCGCCCCTTGCCGCGCCGCTCCACGCCGATTTCCGCCGGCGTGATCAGCCGTGAAGGCAGGTGGCCGCTGCCGGGCGCGCTGCACACCGCCAACTCCAGATCGGTTTCTGCCCGCACGTCGATGCGATCGTGGTGCGGCACGTACACCGCGTAAGGCGGCGTGCGCTCGAACGGGCTCATGCGTTTGCCGATATGCGGGTATTCGGCGCGCAGCGTGGCGACGGAGGCGATACCGGCCACCAGCACCAGACACAGTTCCCTGCCACCGCATTCCAACTGCAGCGACTGCCCGGCGGCCAGGCGGTAAACGTCAAAGCCGACATAGCCCCAACCGGCATTTTCCGGCGTCACGTGCTGGATACGCCCCTCGGCGTTCGGCGCCTGACATTTGGCAAGCAGTGAAGACATTTCGATTCTCCTGTTAACTCCCCGTGCAAAGGCCGCTGCCCCAAAGGAGCAACGGCCCGCTCATACTCTGCGATCGCTTAGCCCAGCGTCGGCATGCTGAATTCGGACACCGTCTGCTGCCCGGCCGGCCAGCGCGCGGTGGCGGTCTTCATGCGCGTGTAGAAGCGCACGCCGTCGGTGCCGTGCACGTTCAACGCGCCGAACACCGAGCGCTTCCAGCCGCCGAAGCTGTGGAACGCCATCGGCACCGGCACCGGCACGTTGACGCCGACCATCCCGGCCTGCACTTCCTGCACGAACTGACGCGCGTAGTGGCCGCTGCCGGTAAAGATGGCGCTGCCGTTGCCAAACTCGTGACCGTTGACCGTGTCGATGGCGGTGCGATAGTCCGGCACCCGCACGATGCCCAGCACCGGCCCGAAGATCTCTTCGCGGTAGATGCGCATGTTCGGCTTCACATGGTCGAACAGCGTGCCGCCGACGTAGTAGCCTTCAGGGTAGCCCGGCACCTGATAATTGCGGCCGTCGGCCACCAGGGTGGCGCCTTCTTCCACGCCCAGATCGATGTAGCCCAGCACCTTTTTCTGATGGGCGGACGACACCAGCGGCCCCATTTCATTCTCTTCACCACCCTGCTGCAAGCCCGGCCCGACGCGGAGCTGCGCGATCAGCGGCTTCAGTTTGGCGATCAGTTTGTCTGCGGTATCGTCACCGACCACCACGGCGATCGGCAGCGCCATGCAGCGCTCGCCGGCAGAGCCGAACGCGCCGCCCATCAACGCGTTGACCGTGGCGTCCAGATCGGCGTCCGGCATGACGATCGCCTGGTTTTTCGCCGCGCCGAAGGCCTGTACCCGCTTGCCGTGCGCGCTGGCGGTGGTATAGATATGTTCCGCCACGGTGGAGGAACCGACGAAGCTCACCGCCTGAATGCGCGGATCGGTGCACAGCTGCGCCGCATCTTCATTGGCGCAGTGCACCACGTTGAACACGCCGTCCGGCAGGCCGGCTTCTTTCAGCAACTCCGCCAGGCGCACCGAGGCCGAAGGCACCAGCGCCGGCGGCTTGAGGATAAAGGTATTGCCGCAGGCCAGCGCGATGGGGAACATCCACATCGGCACCATCGCCGGGAAGTTGAACGGGGTAATGCCCGCCACCACGCCCAGCGGCTGCATCAGCGAGAAGCTGTCGACGCCGCTGCCGACGTCCGGCGAATACTCGCCCTTGATCAGATGCGGGATACCGCAGGCGAATTCGACCACTTCCATGCCGCGCGTCAGTTCGCCCAGCGCATCCGAATACACTTTGCCGTGCTCGCTGACGATAAGCTCGGCCAGCTCGTCACGGTGCTGTTCCAGCAGCGCCTTGAAATTGAACATGATGCGCGCGCGGCGCAGCGGCGTGGTGCGCGACCAGTCGGCGAACGCCCGGTGGGCCACGTCGATGGCCTGTTTGACTTCGGCGGCGGTGCTCTGCGTAACGCGCCGCTCAACCTGCCCGCTGGCCGGGTTGTGCACGTCGACGGTTTGATTGCTGCTGCTCAGGCACACCTGCCCGTCAATAAAGTTACCCACGGTTTTCATGTCACGCCCTCTTTTCAAGTCCGCTGTCGCCTGGCCACACCCAGGCGGCGCGGCGTTAATCGTCCCGCTCGCCAAGCTCCGTCGGCAAGCCGGCTAAATCCTGACCGGATGCAGCAAACTCTATTTCATTGAAAAAAAAGTTTCAAATAAATTGTTTTGAAAAATTTGTTTTTAGTGCGTGAGGTCGCAATTTTGCGGTGTCGATCGGGCGGGCGCTTGCATTGCCGTGCCAGGGAAAGCGCAACGGCGGCGGCGAAAGTTGGGGGAATACACACTGACTTTGCTACAGAAAACCCGCACTGCGCCTGCCCTGTCGCCGTTACCGCACGCCCTCGTTCGCCCAAGAGACCCGGCACAGAGGTGACGGTTTTTTTTGAACTGGATCTAAAAATCAATATTCCATTATTCACTAATTATGAAATAAATGTTCTTGTTTGTTCCAGCATTTATCGACGACATCGCCTTGATGACAGGCACGGTTCACACCCTTCCGCTCGCCCCCTTCCCGACACCCCAACCGTGCGGACGGAAGCCAGGATAAAAATCGGAGCAACACATGTCATATCAGCGTAAGCACAATACCGGCTACATATTGCGAATTTGCGGCATCGCCGCCCTGGGCGGCATTCTGTTCGGCTACGATACCGCCGTGATCTCCGGCGCGATCGAAGCGTTGAAAGCCTATTTCGATCTCAGCCCGGCCGAAACCGGCTGGGCAGTCTCCAACGTGGTGATTGGCTGCGTGGCCGGCGCCTTCGCCGCCGGGCCGCTGGCGGCGCGCTGGGGCCGTAAAAAGGCGCTGATGCTGGCGGCGCTGCTGTTCACCGTGTCCGCCGTCGGCGCAGCCTTGGCCCCGACCTTCACCTGGTTCGTCATCTACCGCATCATCGGCGGGCTGGCGGTCGGCATTGCCGCCACCGTGTCGCCGATGTACATGTCGGAGGTGTCGCCGAAAGACATGCGCGGGCGGGCGCTCAGCATGCAGCAATTCGCCATCGTCTTCGGCCAGATCGTGATTTTCTACGTCAACTTCAAAATCGCCAGCATCGCCAGCGAAGCCTGGCTGGTGGAAATGGGCTGGCGCTGGATGTTCGCCTCGGGCGTGATCCCCTGCATTCTGTTCTGCATCCTGGTATTCGTCATTCCTGAATCGCCGCGCTGGAACGTGATGATGGGCCGCGACGATCAGGCGCTGGCGATGTTGACCAAGGTATCCAACGCCGCCCACGCGCAGAATCTGCTGAAAGAAATCAAAGACTCGCTGCAGCAGGATCAACAGCAGCAGCACCGGAAGCTGAACTACGGCGATGTGCGGGTGCGGTTCATTCTGTTCGTCGGCTGCATGATCGCCATGTTGCAGCAGGTCACCGGCGTCAACGTGATGATGTATTACGCGCCGGTAGTGCTGAAAACCGTCACTGAAAACGCGCAGGAAGCGCTGTTCCAGACCATCTGGATCGGCGTGCTGCAGCTGGTCGGTTCGGTCATCGGCGCCATGCTGATGGATCGCATGGGCCGCATTCCGCTGATGCGTTACGGCACGCTGGGCGCCATCGCCGGCCTGCTGCTCACCTCGTACGCGCTCTACACGCAGGCCACCGGCTATTTCGCGCTGTTCGGCATGCTGTTCTTCATGGTGTTTTATGCGCTGTCCTGGGGCGTCGGCGCCTGGGTGCTGGTATCGGAAATCTTCCCGAACCGCATGCGCGCGCAGGGGATGAGCATCGCCGTCGGCTGCATGTGGGTCGCCAACTTCGCGGTGTCGCAGTCGTTCCCGATGATCAACGACCACCCTTACCTGTTCTCGCATTTCCACGGCGCCTTCCCGATGTGGATCTTCGCCGCCTGCTGCCTGTTCAGCTACTGGTTTATCGGCCGCTATATTCCGGAAACCAAAGGCGTCTCGCTGGAAAAAATGGAACAGGTGGTGCTGGCCAAACGCCACCGCCAACCCCTGCCCGACGGTAAGCCGCTGCCGCTGGAAAACGGCAAATCCTGATCTCTCACCCCTGACCGCTGGAGTAATGCCTCATGACCATTGCGCTGAACCGCTTCTGCATTAACCGCAAGATCGCGCCGAATCTCGATCTGGACAATTTTTTCCGCCTGGTGAAACGCTGCGGGCTCAGCAAAGTTGAGCTGCGCAACGACATGCCCAGCGGCAAGGTGACCGACGATCTGAGTAACGCGCAGCTCAACGCGCTCGCCGCGCAATACGGCATTGAAATCGTCACGATCAACGCCCTCGGCATGTTCAATCGGGTGGATGACCCGGCGGCGCTGCAGCAGCGCGCCGAAGCGTTGCTGGCGCAGGCGCAGGCTATCCACAGCCGGGCGCTGGTGCTGTGCCCGCACTGCAGCGCCGACGACACGCGCAGCGAGCAGCAAAAACGGGACGACACCCTCGCCGCGTTGCGTCTGCTGGCGCCGCTGTTTGCCCGCTATGGCGTGCAGGGATACGTCGAACCGCTGGGCTTCGGCATCAGCTCGTTGCGATCGTCGCTGCTGACCCAAGCGATCATCCGCGATTCGGGCGCGCCGTACCGCATCGTGCTCGATACGTTCCACCACTACCTGAGCGATGTGACGCAGGCCGACTTCGACGCGCAGATCCAGGTGGCGCAGATCGGCCTGGTGCATCTGTCCGGCGTGGAGGACGGGCGGGATAAAGGCGCGTTGAGCGACGAAGAACGCATTATGCTGAGCGAGGGCGACCGGCTGGAAAGCCGCCGCCAGGTGCAGAACCTGGAACGCCTGGGCTATACCGGCGTCTATGCCTTCGAGCCCTTCTCTTCACAGCTGGACGGCTGGAGCGAGGCCGATATCGAACGGGAAATCCGCCAGAGCATCGCCCTGCTGCAAGGGTAAAAAAACGGCCTCCGCGGAGGCCGTTTTTCATGGCGTTACTTCAGGTTGCCGACCACCAGTTGGTGACGCGCGTTGTAGAACTTACGGTAAGCCAGATAGCAGGCGATGATGGTCGACAGGCTGGCGGTGGAAAGCAGCATAAAGGTCACCATAATCTGGTATTTGATCGCTTTCACCGGGTCGATGCCGGCAAAGATCAGCCCGGACATCATGCCCGGCAGGCTGACCAGCCCAACGGTTTTCGCCGAGTCCACGGTCGGGATCAGCGAAGCGCGGATGCTGTCGCGGATCAGCGCCGCCGATGCGAACTTGGGCGTCGCCCCCAGGCTGAGCATCTCCTGAATCTTCTGCTGCTCGCTTTTGAAACGCTGGCCGAGGTTGGTGTAGCACAACCCCACCGCCACCATGGCGTTGCCGGCGATCATCCCGGAGATGGGGATCACCTGCATCGGCGTAAATTCGATGGAACCGGTCAATACCAACACCGCCAACGTCAGCACCGCGCCGGTGGTGATGGCGATAAACGACGTCACGAACGCGTGTTCGACGTACTTGCTGCGTTTCTTGGCGTTGTAGGCCGCGTTAAAGCAGATGAAGAGCACCATCAACACGGTGAGAACGGCGTTATCCAGGTCGAAAATATACTTCAGCACGTAGCCGACGACGATCAGCTGCACCACCGCGCGGCAGATGCTCCAGATAATGTCCTTTTCCAGCGCCAGCTTTTCCCGGTGGCTGATCAGGATGGCGACCACCACCAGCACCATCGACAAGCCCAAGGATTCGTTGGTGATGTTATGCTGATTCATGTTGTTGCTCCTGTTGCTCGGCGCCGTGCGCGCGCAGGGTGATCACTTCGTCCGCATGCGCTATCTCTTCGGTATCGTGCGTCACCCACAGCACCGCCAGCCGGTGTTCCGCCGCCAGCTGATGCACGATCTCATTGACGTTGCGTTTGTTTTCCTCGTCCAGCGCGCTGGTGATCTCGTCGAGCAACAGCACCCGGGGCATAAACTGCAGGTTGCGGATCAGGGACACCCGCTGCTTCTCCCCGCCGGACAGTTCATTGATGCTTTTGGTCAGCATCGCCTCCGGCAGCCCGAAACGCGCCAGATCGGCCTTCATTTTTCGCTCGGCTGGCGGTTCCTGGCGGATCTGGTAGGGCAGCGCCAGATTGTCGTAAACCGTATTGCCGAACAGTGACGGCGTCTGGAAGCAGTAAGAGACCTGCTTGCGATACGCCTCCGGCGACATCTCGTCGATCGCCTGACCGTCGAAATAGAGCTTTCCGCTGGTCGGATCCATTAAGGAAGAGATGATTTTCAGCAGGGTGCTTTTCCCGCAACCGGAAGGCCCGGTGATCAGTTTGAACTCGCCTTCACCCAGCGTGAAAGAGACGGAATCCAGGATCACCTGGCTGTCTATTTGATAATGAATATCATCCAATCTCAGTATGTCTTTCTTTTCCTTCATTACGATGCCGGCTCCCTACACCTGTTCCCGTCTGAGCGATAAGTATATGGCCGCCAAAAACATCTTAGCAATGGCTGTGCGGATGGCAGCGAACGAAGGGGGAGGATTGACGGAGCGAAACGCCCCGTCAAATGATAAATTTAATTAATGATTAGCTGTAGGAATAGTCAAAAGCGACCGCCAGGGTCGAATCACTCTTTTTTTATCGCTGCCTGTTCGTCGCAGCTGTACCAGCGGAGGGAATTGTTGATGCTGCGGTGGGTGCAGTGAACCTTACCCTCCTTTTCCAGCGCCAGCAGCAGGGTGCGGGTGGTATAAATATTTTCGCCGCATTTATCCGCCAGCTCGCGCGTCTTCGGCCACTGCTCCGGCGGGGGATGATGGCCCCCAGATCCTTCCACACGCTCCCTGCACAATCCTTGCAACACATTCAGCATCAGCGATTTTCTGCTTTCAAACGTTTTCGGCGCCTTGGCCATAGCATTCCTCCTGAGTGGTTACTGCTGAGCACCCCGCTCACGGCTGCACGTCAGCGATGCGCAGGGTGTAAATCATGGTGGCATTCGGGGGGATCGCCGGCGGGTTGCCCTGTTTGCCATACGCCAGCGCCGGCGGCACCACCAGCGTGATCGCGCCGTGGCGCTGCAGCTTCTCGATAGCCGCGCGAAACAGCGGCGGGTAGCGCGTCAACGGCTGCGAGATCACCGTCCCCGCCAGCTCCATGTCTTTGACCACCCGGCCGTCGGTCAGGCTTTCGCGCACCACGATATCCACCCGATCGTCGGCGCCGATCGCCCCGCTGCCGGCATAGTCCACCCGGTAATAGAAACCGAGCGCATCCTGCTTGACCCCCTCCTGACGGACGAAATTGGCCAGGTAGGCGTTGTCATCCCGAGGTGGCGCCTGCGTCTGTTGCGCCTGCTGCAACCGCTGCTGCGCCGTGTGCAGCGCGCCGTCGATGGCGGTTTCATCGAGCCGCAACCGCCCGGCCAGGGTATCGGCGATGCCCGCCAGCAACAGCTGGGTATCCGCTTCCAACCCCGCGCGCCGGTTCTCCTGCTGCAGATGCAGAATGTCGCGTCCGAGCGACACGCCGGCGGCATACGCCTGCTTGTCCGCCTCGCTGGCCAGCGCAGGCGGCTCGGCCGCCTGCTGCCGTTCGGCCAGCAAGGTCTCTACCCGCCGGCGCTGCTGCGCCAGCTGCGCCGCCAAACTTGCGCTGCGCTGTTCGGCCCGCGTTAACGAAGCGGCCAGCACGCCCACTTCTGGCACCGGCGCAACGGCGTGCCGCAATCCCTTCAGGGCATCGGCCAGCGGCCGAATATCGACGACGGCCGGTTCCCGTTTCGGCGCCGCCGCGGCCTGAGCCGCCGCCAACTGCCGCTCCAACTGACGGATTTTCTCCGTCTGCTGTTGCAAAGACTGCTTCAACGACGTTAAACGAGCGCTGTCTGCCCCGACGATAGCGGCCGGTTTGGCGGCCGGTGCTGACGCCGATTGACGCACGGTGTCTTCCCTGGGCGCGGCCGGTGGCGCCTGCCGCTGTTCGGCAAACTTCAACAACGCGGGAATGCCGTCATCAGCGGCGCAAGCGGCCCCGCTCGCCGCCAACAGCAAAAGAGCCATCGCCCATCCTTGCGCGCATCGCTTCATGGCTACAGATTCTCAACCCGGCTGGACAGATCGGACATCAGCTCATGCTCGACGTCGGCGCAGAATTTCTCGGTTTTATATTGATAAAGAGCATCAATCGCTTTACGGGTACTCTCATCCACGTTGCCGCGCACCCCGGCATATCCCGAAGCGTTGGAAAGCAGGCCATTAAAATAGGCGATGCGTTTTTGGTAACTTTGCGGATTAATATTCTTTAATGAATTAACCCGCTGCTGACAAAGCGCGATGCGTTGCTCATCGGATTTATCATTAGGATTGTTCTGTGAGATTTTTTTCACGGAATTCAGTTTTGTCTTGCTCCCGCCCGCACAGCCAGAAAGCGCCATAAAAGACAGCAGAAATAGGGTCAAACCCGCCCAACGGCGCCCGCCGCAAGCATTAATCATCGTTATCATTCCGTTTATAATCCTTTAATTGTCACTTAGGTCATCATTATGTGGCGAACGGCAGCAGCACATGCCTTAATTTGATTAATCAAAATGGGTTAGGCAGCGAAAAATCCCTATTCCGCAAGGTGATAGGATAATTCACTACCGGTGAAATTGTTATTTAATTGTTAATCAATTAGGCTTAAACGCGAACTAAACGCGAATAAGAAACCCAATCACTCGTGAACAGAAAATCACTAAACAACAATAAAAACAATGAATTATGTTTTATATTTTGTTTCTAAAAGGAAATGCATCATCTGCTGCCTCAGAGCGATATTAGCAAAACAATATTGTGAATTGTAGGTGCCACCCTATTTCCCCCGATCTAATATCTCGCATATCGTTATTTATATAGTGATTTATACTGGATAATATTTGTATACGATCTATTGATTTTAAAGCAAATATATTTCTTTTTCCTTTTGGTTTTATATTCTGAATTTGACTTAATTTAATAAAATCTATTTCCAAGCAATACTATTATTTGCAAGAATATTCCCAGCAACACGCCACACGTAAAAATCGCATTTTATTTACCAGAAAATCCATTATCGATTTTCCAAATCTCGTTATTTCTCATAAATAACGGATGTCGGCGTATTGCCCAGAGCAAAAGGATCTGGCTCCAACCGCACGGACGGCGACATGGCGTTGCCGCCGCCGCGGGGGATTTAGATGTGCTGTTCTTTTTATTTAAAAACTCTCTACAGGAACCTGAGAAATGAAACTGAATAAATTAATGCTGGCAACCGTGATTGCTTTCGCTTCCGCATCTGTTGCTCATGCCGCATCTAATCAGGGCAGCGGTAAAGTCACCTTTACCGGCGAAATTATCGATGCACCATGCAGCGTCGCGCCGGAATCCGTTGACCAAACCGTGCCGATGGGCCAGATCAGCAGCCGCATCCTGGCCAACCAGGGTAAATCCAGCATGCAGCCTTTCAACATCGAACTGAAAGATTGCTCCATCTCCACCATGAAAAACGTCAAAGTGACCTTTACCGGCACGCCTGATCCGGTCAACAACAAACTGCTGGCCCTGAGCGGCACGGCAACCGGCGCCGGCATCGTGATCTACGACAACCTGCACTCCAAAGAGGTGGAACTGGGCACCGCGACCGACGGTCAAGGCCTGAACGATGGCGACAACTCGCTGAAATTCGCCGCTTATCTGCAGGGCAGCAGCGCCTCAAGCGCCGTGGTGCCGGGCGACTTCACCAGCGTGGCGAACTTCACCCTGGCTTACCTGTAATACCCCACAGGGGATGTCTCAGGGCATCCCCCGCTTTATTGCATGCCGAGGATACCGGCAAGGGAACAGGGAAAGACAGGGAGACGCCAGCATGACTATCCGCCTTTGCGGCCTGTTGCTCATCGCGCTCAGCGTCGGCAGCGCGGCGGCGGCAGCGAAAAATCAGGGCCACGGCAAAGTCAGCCTGGGCGGCACCATCGTTGAAACGCCGTGCGGCATCGCCAGCGACAGCCTGGATCAAACCGTCGATTTTGGTCTGATTTCCATGACCGACGCCTCGCAGGACGGGCAGTCGGTGCTGATCGGCAGCCGCCGCCATTTCACGATCAAACTGGTGAACTGCGAGCTGGCCAGCCAGGTGAAGCCTGACTTCATCTATCGCGCGGCCAACGTCACGTTCGACGGCACCGCCGACAGCGGGGATCCGTCCCTGCTCGGCGTTTACGGCGAGGCGAAGGGCGTGGCTATCGAGCTGTTGAACGATGCCGGCGCGCCGATCCCGCTCGGCAGCACGACGGCGGATTACCAGATCGTCGCCGGCGACAACACGCTGCGCTTTGGCGCGCAGTTGCGCCTGCATCCCGACAAGGCGCGGGCGGGCGGCTTCAGCTCTCTGGCCAAATTCACCCTGTCTTATCTCTAGCGCCGGCGGGCGCTGCACAGCATTACGTATTCAGGTCGTACGGATGACCTGCTATTGGGCGCGGACTTGCCATGAGTGATTATGCTATGACGTCATTACTGACACGGAAACACCTACCTCTCCTCGTCATTCTATCTTTCCTCTGGGTGCGTCCGGCATTTTCCGCCACGGAATTCAATACCGACGTCCTGGATATCGGCGAGCGCAGCAAAGTGGATCTTTCGCGCTTCTCCGACGCCGACTACGTCATGCCCGGCGCTTATTTGCTGGACATCAAGATCAACCAGAAAACGCTGCCCCAGCGCAGCATTCAGTATTTCCCGTCACCGGATAACAAGAGCGGCAGCCAGGTGTGCCTGCCGCCTGACCTGGTGGAAAAAATGGCGTTGAAAGAAGAAGCGGCCAAAAAAATCACCCTGTGGCACGACAACCAGTGCGCCGATATTCGCGGCATCAAAGGCGCGACCATCTCCGATCGCATCGGCGGCGGCGTGCTGGCGATCACCATCCCGCAGGCGTGGATGAAATACTCCGATCCCGACTGGACGCCGCCCGAGCAGTGGGACGACGGCATTCCCGGCCTGCTGCTGGACTACAACCTGAGCGGCCAGTTAGGCAAGCAGAGCCACAACAACAACACCGCCCAGAACCTGAGCAGCTACGGCACGCTGGGCGCCAACCTGGGCCCCTGGCGCCTGCGCGCGGACTACCAGGCCAATTACAATCAGCAGGCCGGCGATCGCAGCACCGGTTTCGACTGGAACCAGATCTATGCCTATCGCGCGCTGCCGATGCAGGCCGCCAAGCTGACGCTGGGTGAGATTTATCTCGACTCCGGGGTGTTCGACGCCTATCGCTTCACCGGCCTCAACCTGGCCAGCGACGAGCGCATGCTGCCGCCCAACCTGCAGGGTTATGCGCCGGAAGTGCGCGGCATCGCCAAGAGCAACGCCAAGATCACCGTTTCGCAGGAAGGCCGCACGCTGTACGAAACCACCGTGCCCGCCGGGCCGTTCGCCATTCAGGATCTCAACAGCTCGGTGCGCGGCAAGCTGGACGTCAAGGTGGAAGAACAGGACGGCACCGTCTCGACCTTCCAGGTGGATACCGCCACCATTCCGTACCTGACCCGCCCGGGCTACGTGCGCTACAACGTGGCGCTCGGCAAAACCTCGGCCTACGACCACCGCACCCAGGGCCCGCTGTTTTCCGCCAGCGACTTCTCCTGGGGGCTGAGCAACGCCTGGTCGCTGTATGGCGGCGCGCTGCTCGGCGGCGACTATAACGCCTGGGCGCTCGGCCTCGGCCGCGATCTGAACGTGTTTGGCGCCATGTCGCTGGACGTCACCCAGTCGATCGCTCGCCTGCCCGGCGAGCCGACCGCCAGCGGCATGTCGTTCAAGCTCAACTACGCCAAACGCTTCGACGAGCTGAACAGCCAGATCACCTTCGCCGGCTACCGCTTCTCGCAACGCAAATTCATGAACATGTCGCAGTATCTGCAGGAGCGCTACGGCGATTACGACAAGAATTACAACGGCCGTCAGAAAGAGCTGTATACCATCACCGCCAGCAAAACCTTTATGGCGGAAGACAGCGCCAGGGCGATCACCACTTATCTGACCTACTCGCACCAGACCTATTGGGACGCGCGAACCCAGGATCGTTACGGGCTGTCGACCAGCAAGTTGTTCAGCATCGGCGATATCAGCAACATCACCGCCTCGCTGTCGGCTTACCGCACCTATTACCAGGGCCGCACCGACGACAGCGTGATGATCAACTTCACCGTACCGATCGGCGATCGTCGGCGCGTCGGCTATGCGCTGCAAACCAACAACGGCGACGTCACGCAGACCGCGTCGTACAACGACTACAGCGATCCGGACAATACCTGGCAGGTCAGCGGCGGCTTTAACCAGTCCGGCAAATCGCTGGCGCGCGGGTACTACACCCACAACGCCTCGTTCGGCTCGCTGAACGCCAGCGCCTCTTACCAACAGGACAGCTACTCGTCGATCGGCGGCTCGTTCCGCGGCGGTCTCACCGCGACCCGGCACGGTATCGCGGCGCATCAGAACTCGAGCAACGGCGGCAGCCGCATGATGCTCGACACCGACGGCATCGCCGGCGTGCCGATCAATAACGGCCGCGCCTACAGCAACCGTTTCGGGCTGGCGGTGATTTCCGACATCACCAGCTACTACAACACCGACACCCGCATCGACGTCAACAAGCTGGCGGACGACGTCGAAGCCACTCGCGCCGTGGTGCAAGGCACGCTGACCGAAGGCGCCATCGGCTACCGCCACTTCGAGGTGGTGAAAGGCAGCAAGCTGCTGGCCACCATTCGCCTCGCGGACGGCAGCGAACCGCCGTTCGGCGCCGCGGTGCTGAGCGAGAAAGGCCGCGAGGTCGCGGTGGTCAACGACGGCGGCTCGGTCTACCTGACCGGCGTGCAGCCGGAGGAAAAACTGGACGTCGCCTGGGAAGGCCAACGCCGCTGCCGCATCGTGATCCCGGGCGCCGCCAAGCCGCTGGACCAGCTGCTGCTGCCGTGCGCCACCCTGTAATCCGTAACGCTGAGAAATGATGACATGAACAAACACCCGATAACGCTACTGACCGCCGCCGGCCTGGCCCTGAGCGCCGTACTGCCCACCGCCGACGCGGCGATATCGCTGGATCGCACGCGCGCCGTCTATGTGAGCGACGCCAAATCGATCAGCCTGAATATCGTCAACGAAAACAAAGAACTGCCTTTCCTGGCGCAGTCCTGGCTGGAGAACGAGCAGCATCAGAAAATCACCTCGCCGCTGGTGGTGCTGCCGCCGTTGCAGCGCGTGGAGCCGAGCGAGCGCAGCGTGGTGCGCATCACCAAGACGCCGGAGGCGGATCGCCTGCCGCAGGATCGCGAGTCGGTGTTCTACTTCAACCTGCGCGAAATTCCGCCGAAAAGCACCAAAACCAACGTGATGCAGCTGGCGCTGCAAACGCAGATCAAGCTGTTCTACCGGCCGAAGGCGATTGTCGCGCCCAAGGGTGAAGTGTGGCAGGAAAAGCTGGTGTTCCGTAAAAGCGGCGGCGCCATCACCGTCGACAACCCGACGCCGTTTTACATCACCCTGACCGGCATGACGCGGCAGACGCAAAAACAGGGCGGCGGCGCGATCGGCGGTTTTCAACCGCTGATGCTGAAGCCGAAATCCAGCGAAAGCCTCAAGCTGCACGACACCGGCATGAACAGCTTCGTCATCACCTACATCAACGACTACGGCGGCCACCCCGAGCTGCGCTTCGCCTGCAACGGCAGCGTTTGCACCGCCGTGCCCGAGAAAAAATAAGGAGATCCAGCATGGCTGAATTCACCGATCGACTGCGCCCGCTGCTGCTCGGCGCGCTGTTGTGCGGCGGCGGCGCGCTGGCGGCAACGCCGCTGGGCGTGATCGAAGGCACCACCGGCACCGTCAGCTTTCACGGCGGCCTGCTCAGCTCTCCCTGCAGCCTGACGCCGGACAGCCGGGATCAGTCCGTCGATCTGGGCGACGTCAGCGCACGCGACTTCCGTAACGCCGGCGATCGCAGCGCGCCGGTGCGTTTTCGCCTCTCGTTCCGCAACTGCCTGCTGGGCGCGCGCGCGCTGGCGGATAATCCGGCCGGCCCGCGCAACGGCGACGCCGGCCGCCTCTACCTGCAGGGTGAACAGGCCGCCACGCTGGTGTTTCTCGGCGAAAGCGACGTCGACAACCCGTCGCTGCTGAAGCTGAACGGCGGCGTACAGGGCATCGGCCTGCGGCTGCAAGACCAGCAGGGCCAGGCGTTGGAGCTGAATCAGCGCAGCCGCCCCTACATTCTGCAACCCGGCAGCAACACCCTGTGGTTCAGCGCCAGCGTGGAATCCACCCAGCGGGCGGTGATGGCCGCCGGTTTCGCCGCCGTGGCGCACATTCAGGTGATTTACCTGTGAGGCTCGAGAACGCGATGAAAACACAACTGACCAAACTCTGCCTGCCGCTGGCGATCGCGCTGGCGGCCCCCGCCGCCTGGGCCAACGGCTACGTCACGCCGGACGGCGGCCCCAAACAGTTCTATATCGATCTGAATGAAAGCAACATCACCAACCAGGTGGGGTTCACCAAACTGTTTCCCTATGATCTGGGCGGCACCTATACCGGCAAGGTGTATTGCGATACCCCTATCCCCACCAGCCCGCACTTTTACAAGTCGGATTCGTCGTTGCCCCCCTCCGACTACGGCAACGGCTATTTAAAACTGAATGACTTTTTGGATTTAAAAGCCGAGGTGTGGATTGCCGGCAACAAGAACGCCTACGTCACCGTGCCTTTTTACAACGAATCGAATTTGCTGAGCCAACACCGCTGCCAACCGCCGTACTTACAGGTCAACAACTACGGCAGCGGCTCCAAAGGCAAGATCACCTTCCGGGTGCGCAAAAAAATCATTAACGGCGTTGAGATTAACGATCGGCAGATCATCGAGATGTACGGCCGCCTCGGCTCGACCGACGGCGGTTTCGGCCCCAATCCGATGGCGCAGGTGTTTATCCAGTCCGCAATCCTCTACGTGCCCGATAAATGCGTGGTGAACGAAGGCCAGTTGATCAACGTGGAGTTCGGCGAGATCGGCGGCAGCGATCTCAACGGCTCCAACTACCCGCAAAGCATTCCGGTGCGCTTCCAGTGCGAGGGCGGCAGCTTCGAGGACGGCACGCTGAATATCAAGCTGGCGGTGTCGGGTACGGCGGCCTCCTTCAGCAACGAGGTGTTCAAAACCGACAAGAACGATCTCGGCATCCGGCTGACGCACAACGGCCAGTTGGTTATCCCGAATGAGTTTTACCCGGTGCCGAACATCGGCAACGGCGGCTCCTGGAACCTGGTGGCGGCGCCGTTCGCCAACGGCGGCGCAGAGATCGGCGAAGGGGAATTCAACGCATCGGCCACCATCGTGGCGGCATTCCAGTAACCGAGGGAGGAACGGAAAATGCGTCTACGCGCTTTAGCGCTGCTGAGCTGCGCGCCCTGGTGGTTTGCCGCCATGCCGGCGGCGGCGAACACCGAACTTATCGGTGCGCCGGTGCAGTTCCACGGCACCGTGGTGAGCCGCCCGTGCAATATCGAACCGCAGTCCGCCGATCAGCTGGTGGAAATGGGCACGGTGATCGTCAAAACCCTGTACCGCTATGGCCACACCACGCCGGTGCCATTCAGCATCAAGCTGACCGACTGCAAGACCACGGTATTCAAATCCGTCAGCGTGACCTTCAGCGGCGCCGAAGACGGTGAGCTGCCGGGCAAGCTGGCGATCAACAACGGCGCGAACGGCGCCGCCATCGCGCTGTTCGATCATCAAGGGGCGGACATCGACCTGAATAAGGCCACCAGCGCCGTCGCGCTGCAAAACGGCCCCAACAGCCTGAACTTTACCGCCTATGTGCAGGGGCGGCCGAGCGCGATCCAGAACCAAAGCATTACCGAAGGCGAATTCACCTCCGTCGCCAATTTTGTGCTGGCGTACCAATAAGCCCCGCACCGCCCAGGGAAATCAGGAAAACGACCGGCGCGCGAACGCCGGCAATGGGCCGTCACCGTTCGCTCCGGCGCGGCGCCACGGCCTTTTAAGGAGCCACCCATGCCAGATATTCGCTTCACGCTGTTCGACAGCGATAACTTCTACCAGCAGGGGCTGCGTCTGCTGCTGCAGGATTATCTGCACTCCCTGAACGAATGCCAGCGCCTGTACCCGCAGTTCTCGCCGCTGGCGCTGCAGGCGTTGGATAACATCGAAATCGTGTTCCGCACGCCGGAAGAGCGCTGGGGCTGCGCCTGCTGTTACCAGAGCCCCTACGGCATCCCGCGCCAGCGGCAGCTGACTTTGCTGATCCTCGACGACGCGACCCAGCAACAGGTGAAAAACCTGCCGCCGCTGTTCAGCATCCACCGGCGCGATTCGGCCTACGCCATCCGCCTCAAGCTGCAGATGGCGCTGGAAAAATTTATCCAGCATCCATGGATGGCGCTGCACGCCGCCGGCATGTGGAAATGCCAGGCCTGCCGCATCGCCGCGCTCAGCCACTGCGAAAAAAAAGTGCTGGGGCTGATGAGCAGCGGCATGTCCGCCTGCAGCATCGCCGGCCTGCTGCAGCGCAGCCAGAAAACCATCAGCGCCCATAAGCGCTCGGCGATGCGCAAGCTTAACGTGCGTAAAAACAGCGAGTTGAATAAAGTGCTGCTGAATCAGCGTGGGCTAAGCTGACTGACAACGGACTCGCGAGTACCGACAGAGTGGTTTACTCTGAATACTCATTTTCGCACTGCAAAGCGAGCCGGAATCCATGCCCAGAACAGCCAAAGTCGTTGACGTCCCCGCCCTCGGCGAGCTCGATCGCCAGGCGGGCCAGCTAAGCCACCAGCTGGCGCAGGCCCTGCGTCAGGCCATCCACCGGGGCGATCTGAAAGCGGGCGATCTGCTGCCCTCGACGCGCCGGCTGTCGGCGGCGCTGACTCTGGCGCGCGGCACGGTATTGGAGGCCTTTGCTCAACTGACGGCGGAAGGCTTTCTCGAACCGCAGCCCGGTTCCGGCACCCGAGTTGCCCACTATCAGGCGCCGCGCCGCACGCCACACGCCACGGTGCAAACCGCTCCGGCCACAGCCGTGCCGCTTTCTTCACAGGCGCAGCATCTGGCGCGCTTTGCCACTCAGGCGCGAGCGCTGCCGCCGGTGCCGTTCACTGTGTCAGTGCCAATCGGCGATACCGCGCCCGACGATATCTGGCGGCGGCTCGGCAACCGCATCCGCGCCCGCGGCCCCGGCGCGCCGTCGGGCTACGGCGATCCGCTGGGCGCGCTGCCGCTGCGCGAAGCCATCTGCGACTATGTGCGCCGTTCCCGCTCGGTAAACTGCACGCCGCAGCAAATCCTCATCACCTCCGGCACCCAACAGGGACTGTATCTGGCCGCGCAGATCCTGTTGGACGCCGGCGACAGCGCCTGGGTCGAAGATCCTGCCTACGCCGGCATTACCGCCATTTTCGATAGCCTGTTTCGCGATCGGCGCATGATTAGGGTGCCCGTCGCCGACGACGGCATCGACGTCGCCGCCGGCGTGCGCCTGGCCGCCAATGCCCGCGCCGCCTTTGTCACGCCGTCGCATCAGTATCCGCTGGGCATGCCGATGAGCATGGCGAAAAGAAGCGCCTTGCTGGCCTGGGCCAGAGAGCGGCAGGCCTGGATCGTGGAAGACGATTACGACAGCGAGATGCGCTACGCCGGCCACCCGTTCCCTTCGCTGCAGGGGCTTGCGCCCGAGCGGACGCTTTATCTCGGCACCTTCAGCAAGGTGTTGTTCCCTTCGCTGCGGTTGGGTTACGCCATCGTGCCGCCGCCTCTGGTCGACGCCTTTTGCGGTGCCAGGATCCTGATGGATCGTCACCCGCCCAGCGCGGATCAATACGTGCTGGCCGCCTTTATTGCCGAAGGGTATCTCGACCGGCATATCCGAAAAATGCGCGGCGTCTACGCCGAAAAACGTCGGGTGCTGATCGAGGCGATCAACGCGTACATCCCGGCTGAACTGGCGGTGGTGCAGCCCTGCGATCAGGGCATGCACATGGTGCTGTGGTTGAGGAAAGATCTCGACGACGTGCGTGTCGCCCGGCAGGCCAACGAAGCCGGGTTGGCGCTGCGGGCGGTGTCGCCGATGTATGCGCCCGGCCAGGGTGAGCCGGGCCTGGTGCTGGGGTTGGGCGGTTACGCCGACCGCCAGGTGCAACAGGCGGTGGAACGGCTCGGACAGGTGATCCTGGCCTGCGCCGGCAGCGGCGCCTAGCGGGAAAAACGTTTGGCGCCGAACACGCAAACCACCACGCCGGCCATCACGGCGATCATCATCGGCTGGACGGCTTCATGCAGCAGCCAGCCCGCCAGCGCCAGGCCGAAGAACGGCTGCAGCAGCTGCAACTGCCCGACGGCGGCGATGCCGCCCTGCGCCAGGCCGCGATACCAGAAAATAAACCCAATCCACATGCTGAACACCGAGACGTAAACCAGCGACAGCCAAGCGGCGCCGCTGACCACGGGCCAGGCGGCCGGTGCCGCCAGCCAGGTGGCCGCCAGCGTCAACGGCAACGCCACCACCAGCGCCCAGGAGATCACCTGCCAGCCGCCGATCCGACGCGACAGCACCGCCCCTTCGGCATAACCCAGACCGCACAGCAGCACCGCGCCGACCATCAGCGCATCCCCCTGCCAGGCGCCGCCGCTCCCCTGGCTCAGCGCGAAAGCGCCCACCAGCGCGGCGCCGACGCCCGAAAAAACCCAAAAAGCGGGCTTGGGCCGCTCTCCGCCGCGCAAGACGCCAAAACCGGCGGTCGCCAGCGGCAGCAGGCCGATATACACCAGCGAATGCGCCGACGTGGTGTGCTGCAGCGCCAGCGCCGTCAGCAGCGGAAAACCGATGACTACGCCGAGCGCCACAAACAGCAGCGGCGGCAAATCGGCCCGCGTCGGCCGCGCCTGGCGGGTGATCAGCAGCGCGCACAAGGCCAGCAAGGCGGCGATCGCCGCCCTGACCGCCGTCAGAAACAGCGGATCGAGCTCCAGCACCGCCACTCGCGTGGCGGGCAGAGAACCGCTGAAGATAATCATGCCAAGAAAACCGTTCATCCAGCCCTGGGCCGAATGCCCGGCGGCGGGATGTGCAGGGGTAACAACGAGAGTTTTTTCAGACTGGCTGTCCGTCATGTGAACGCTCCGCACGCCTGAGGCATACCGAAATCGGCAACCCGCGAGGCGATGTCATAGTGAAAGAGAACATCGTTCCCCGGCGTCGCCTGCCGGGGCTGCGTTCTATTTTTCAGATAAAGCGGTTCACAGACAGGTCCAGATAGCGAGATTTTCACTGTGCCGGTTGCCAAAGTGCGCCGCTAACGCCAAAGAAGGGCGTTTTTCGGGCTGTCCTTGGCCGTTTGGCGGCTCTGCCTGCGGGGTATCATGGACTTTTATGCGTTTTTGCAGAACAGGACAAGGTGCGGCGCCGTGGTGAAACCCTTCTTACGCAGTGGCAGTTTGGATGATGTGCTGGCTTTAGGCGAAAACGGGCAATCGATCTACGCCTGCGCGCAGCAGCTGCGGGAAACCCTGCGTCTTCGCCGGCAGCAGCAGGCCGCCGACTGTCTGGCGATCCCCCAGCCGAACGAAAGCGGCACCCGCATCGACTGGTATGCGCCCTTTCCGGGCAAGGTGACCTCCTGGCTGGCGGCGAGCGACGCCCAGCGCGCGCAGGCGGTTCGCCACCTGGAACACTGCCTGACGACCTTCCGCAGCCTGACCGAACAGGCCCGGGCAACCGATCACCCCAGCCATCGCCTGTTCGGCGCGCTGCTGACCAAAGCGATGCACATTCCCGATCCCAACCACGTCTACCTGGTGGACGATCGGCCGGTGCTGACCTTTTGGGGCTTTATCAAACCGCAGGCGCAGAGCCCGGACGATCCTTTAGCCTGCCTGCGCCCTGCCGAAACGGAGGTAGAAAAACCGGCGCCGATCGCCGCCGCTCCGCGCAAACCGGCCATTGTCGAGCCGGCCAAACCGGCTCCGGCGGCAGAGCCTGAACCGGTGCCCGCCCCGGCGGCGCCCGTCGAATCCCCTGCCGTTGTTCGCCCGCGCCGGCGTCACGCCCTCTGGCTGTTACCGGTACTGCTGCTAGGCAGCGCGGCGCTGGCCGCCTGGCTGCACCGCTCGCCGCCCCCGCAACCGGCGATGCCGGCGGAGGTGCGCCATCCGGCGTCGTCGGAAAAAACCGCCGCGCCATTGCCCAAACTGCGCTTGCCGCTGGCGCACGCCACGCTGATGCCGCCGCCCCCGGCGCCGGCCATCCCGCAACCGCTGGACAAAAATGCGCTGGTGCTGCCGCCCGAGGCGGTGAAGGCCGGCTCCACCCGTTTCCTTAACGGCAAATGGCGCGCCACGGTGGCGCTGAAAGATCCGATCACCGGCAAGCGCCCCAGCCTGCAATACCGCCTGAACGCGGGCAAAGGCAGCGCCGTCATCGCCTACGGCGACGGCGTCACCTGCCGGGCGGCGGTCGAGGCCGGGCTGATGCAGTCCGGCAATCTGGTGATCAACAGCCGCACCAAGGCGCGCTGCAGCGACGGCAGCCGCTATCAGATCCCGGAAATCGTTTGCCGCCAGGGCGAAACCGGCGCGGCGGAGTGCACCGGACGCTACGATGCGGACACCACCTATCCCATGACGTTCAAGCGCGAGAGTAAATGATGCTGGCCCCCCTAACTGACTACAAACACGGCATTACGCTGATTCAGGACAGCGGCATTCAGTTTCTGGACTTTGCCCTGACGCCGCGGCTGAACGCCGAGTTTCCCGGCAAATTCGTGCGCAAGACCGCCAGCGGCCCGCTGCTGCGCCTGCAATGGGAGGCCGAGAGCGGCAAATACCAGTTGCCGGCCGTGGGCGACCAGGCCGCCGAAGTGGTGCGGCCGGAGTTCAGCTATCCGCTGCAGCAGTCGCTGCACCTGCTGGATAAGCTCTGGCTGCCGCTGCCCTTCTTGCGCCACACTCCGGCGGGCCTGTTTTTGTCGGGCCCGGACAACTGGGCCCGCCTGCAGGTGGTGCAGCTGGATGAACCGGATCAGGACGGCAACCTGCTGCGGGTGGTGCTGGCCTTCGACACCCGCGCCGCCGCGCCCGGCCAGGAAGCATTGGCGCCAAGCGAGAGCGATCTCGGCGCCGGCCTCAGCTTCGCGCTGGCGCACCGCAACCACGAGCTGGGCGAGTTCCTCGATCTGACCTGGGTGGACGGCTGGCTGCGCGAGGCGTTCAGCCAGCGCGCCGCCGAGCGGGAACAGCGCACCGAGGCGGAGATCAACGCCGGGCTGAAAACCTTCGAGTATCAGGCGCACTACCTCAACCTGTTGCACATGCTCGGCCATCAGTTGACGGTACCGCAGATAAAAATGGCGGCGGCGACGCTGCAACAGCCGGCGATCGACGTCGATCTGGTGCTGGACGTCGGCAATTCTCACACCTGCGGCGTACTGGTCGAGGACCATCCGGAAGAGAGCAACGGCCTGAAGCAAACCTATGAGCTGCAGCTGCGCTCGCTGTCCGAACCGCACTGCGTCTACAACGAACTGTTCGAGAGCCGGGTGGAGTTTTCTCGGGTCTCGTTCGGCAAGCCGCATCTGTCCTTCCAGAGTGGACGCGACGACGCCTTCCAATGGCCCTCCATCACCCGCGTCGGCCGTGAAGCCGCGCAATTGGCGCAGCGACGCGAAGGGCATGAAGGCACCACCGGCATCTCCAGCCCACGGCGCTATCTGTGGGACGAGGAGCGCTATGCGCCCGGCTGGCGCTTCAACGAGCGGCACGAGCCGATGGCCGCCGCCGCGCCGTTGACCACCTTGATCAACGACGAGGGCGTGCCGCTGTCCGCCCTGCCGACGTCCCAACGGCTGCCGGTATTCGCCGCCCATTACAGCCGCAGCGCGGTGATGAGCCTGATGCTGAGCGAGCTGCTGGCGCAGGCGCTGATGCAGATCAACAGCATCGCACAGCGCAGCCGCATGCCGAACGCCGCCGCGCCGCGCCGTTTGCGCGCCATCATTCTGACGCTGCCTTCGGCGATGCCGAAGCCGGAGCGCGAGATTTTCCGCCGCCGCATGCAGGAGGCGATCGGGCTGGTGTGGAAGGCCCTCGGCTGGCACCCGCAGGATGCGCCGTTCGACGGCGCGCGCACCCGCTTCCCGGCGCCGCAGGTGCAGATGGAGTGGGACGAGGCCACCTGCGGCCAGATGGTCTATCTGTACAACGAAACCCAGGTGAACTTCGCCGGCCGCACCGACGCCTTTTTCGCCGCCATGGCCCGGCCCGACCGGCCGCTGGCGCCAAGCGAACAAGCGGGCAAAACGCTGCGCATCGCCTCCATCGACATCGGCGGCGGCACCACCGATCTGGCGATCACGCACTACTCGCTCGACGACGGCGTGGGCAACAACATCAAAATCAACCCGCGCCTGCTGTTCCGCGAGGGCTTTAAGGTCGCCGGCGACGACATCCTGCTGGACATCATCCAGCAATTTGTTCTGCCCGCCGTGCAACAGGCGTTCGAAGCCACCGGCGTGAGCGCCGCCGCGGCGCTGATGGACAAACTGTTCGGCAACGAAGGACGCATGGACGGGCTTTCCACCCTGCGTCAGCAGGCCGCGCTGCAGATCTTCATGCCCGCCGGACGCGCGCTGCTCAGCGCCTATGAAGAATACGATCCGCTGGACAGCCGGGCGGAAATCGCCGCCAGCCTGGGCGATCTGCTGCCGCAGCCGCCGACGCCGCAGGTGCTGGCGTTTATCAACGGCGAAGTGCAGCGCGAAGCTGACAGCAACGCCTTCGATATTCTGCACACCCCGCTGGTGATCCGCCTGGCCGATCTGCACGCCGCCTTCTTGTCCGATCGCATCGGCATCGGCCGCTGCCTGCGCCTACTGGCTGAGGTGGTGGCGCTGTACACCTGCGACGTGCTGCTGCTGACCGGCCGCCCGGCGCGCTTCCCCGGCGTGCAGGCGCTGCTGCGCCACCTGCAGCCGCTGCCCGCCAGCCGCATTCTGCCGCTGGAGGGGTATCACACCCGCAGCTGGTACCCGTTCAACAAACGCGGCCGTATCGACAACCCAAAATCCACCGCCGCCGTGGGCGCCATGCTGTGCCTGCTGGCAATCGACCTGCGGCTGGAGAGCTTTTACTTCAACGTCGGGGATTTCCAGCCCTACTCCACCATTCGCTATCTGGGCATGCTGGACGGCAACAACATGCTGGCGGACGATAACGTCTATTACCGCGACATCGATCTGGATCGCGCCGATTTCGCGCTCGATCCCGCCGGCAGCTTCCAGCTGCGCGGCCCGCTGCGCCTGGGCTTCCGCCAGTTGGACAACGAACGTTGGCCGGCCTCGCCGCTCTATACGCTGACCATCAATGACGCCCAGTTGGCGCGTAAGCTGGCCGGTGACGCGGTGATCGGCCTGCGGCTGGCCATCACCGCCAGCGCCGAACAGGGCGCCGAAAGCGTCAAGATCGCGCAGGCGGTGCTGGCCGACGGCAGTGCCGTCCCGGCGCACCATCTGCAACTGAAACTCAATACCCTGGCTGCCAGCGCCTCCGGCGCGACCCACTACTGGATAGACAGCGGGAGCATTTACCCACGATGAAAGCGACTACCACCGTCCAATCAGCCCCAAATAACGCGCTCAGCGCCGGCATTCTGCAGGCGATCGACTGGGTGGACGCCGCGCGCCGGCAGTCCGCCCGTTTGGAACAGGAGGCGGATCGCCTGACGCTGCGCCTGCGCCGTTGCCATAATCGCGCCGTCCAGTTGGAAAACACCCAGCCTGCGCAGGTCGCCATCGGTTTGTATGGCCACAACGCCGCCGCCAAGGCCCACCTGCTGGCGGCGCTGGCCCCTGGCGCAAAGCGCTTCAGCGCGGACCTTTCGCTCGCGGTGCGCTACTGCACGGCGGCCGAGGCGGGGCCCGCCGAGTATCCGATCGCCCTCGCCCTGCTCAATGAAGCGCAGTGGCTGGCCATCACGCTCGATGCCGCCGCGATGGGCGGCTTCCGGCTGGACTGGGACGCCCGCGCGATCGCCTGCCATCTGCAAACGTTGGCACGCCACCGCCAAGCCGTCGCCCCCGACGGCCTCAGCGACAGCGATGTGCTGGCGCTGTGGGATAGCCAACGCCGCCACGGCGACAAGGGGCAACAGACGCTGGACAGGCATTTCTGGCCGCAGGCCGTGGCGCTGGCGCCGCAGCTGAGCATCGACGATCGCGCGCGCCTGTTTGCGCCGCTGTGGGGAGAGGAAACGACGCTGACGACGCATTATCGCCAGCTGGCACATACGCTGCATGCCCTCGGTGACAGCCGGCGGGTTCATGCCCCGCGCCGCGCCTTGACGCTGCTGACCGCGAGCGCCGCACCGGAAAACACGGCAATCGTCGTGATGGCCGAACACGGCGGTGAACGGGAGATCGCGCTGAGCGATCTGGCCTGGCTGACCGCCGAAGTGACCACCGGTCTGCCGCAGACGGCGCAGGCGGGCCTGCCCGCCGACGTGGCGCTGATCGACCTGCCCGGCAGCCGCGCCCGCCCGCAGGCGGAGCCGGCGCAGCGGCTGCAACAGGCGAAACGCGCCCATTTGCTGACCCGCTGCGCGGACGGCCTGCACGCCAACCTGCTGCTGGTGACCGATGCCGCCGCCGCGCCGCAGGACGCCGCGCGCATCGGCCAGGCGCTCGCCGGTTGGGTCGACCACACCCAGGGGGAAACCCCGGCGCTGCGCCAACGCCGCAAACCCGGTTTAATTTGGGCAATCACGCCGTTCGACTCACGCCAGGAAGGCAAACCGCGCCCTGACGACGCCGTTCAGCGTCAGGTCGGCGAACCCGGTGACAGCTGGGCCACGCTGCTGGCGCTGGATGAGCAGGATTGCCGCCGCATGGTGAACTACCTGGCCGCACAGGCGCGCCCGGCCCACAAGCAAGCGCGCCTGCTCGAGCTGCGCGAAGAGTTGCAGCGCGAGCTGACGGACAGCCTGCTCGGCAACTGGCTCACCGCCGCCGATCCGTACGCGACCCAGCAACGCGCCCAACAGCTGCTGCGCGCGCTGCAGGCGCAGGCCGGCCGCCACGGCGAACTGCTGGAACGACTGTTGCCCCAGCGCGATACGCTGCGCCAGCTTTACCAGCAACAGCAGCACGCCGCGCCGACCCCGGCGACGCCTGCGCCGTTCGGGCTCGACATCGATCTGTTCGGCGCACCGGAAACGCCGGCCTCCGGCGAGCCCCCCGCGTCACCCTTTGCCGCGCGGGTATTCGCGGATTGGATCAACCATCTGCGCAGCCTGCCGGACAACCGCCGATTGCTGGATCTGCTCGGTGTCGACAAACCGCATCTCGAACTGCTGGTCGATGCGTTGATCGGCGCCGCCTGCCGCCAGCGGCTCGACGACGAACTGGAGCGCGCGCTGTGCGCCGGCGGCCTGCCGGAACAGGGAGAAGATCGGCAGATCAGCCAGGCGCTGGCGCTACTGGGCGACTTCGTCGCCTGGCTCGGCTTCCAGCGGCGCGATGCGGCAACGCGCCCCGAGAGCCGCGTCAATCCCGGCCAGCCGATCTTTACCCCGCCGCCGCAGCCGGCGGTGGACTGGAGCGGCCAGCAGCGGCTCACCCGGCTGGCGCCGACGCCAACCAAAAATACCGCGTTTTATATCTATGACTGGCTGATCGGCCTGCAGACCCTGCTGGCGGAAAATGCCGCGCAGGCGCAGCCCGCGCTGGCAGACGAGCAGCGCGGCGCACTGACGGCGATCGTCGCCGCCCTACGCGCTGTGCCGTAGCGGGCGCAAGCCGGGCCGGACACCGCCGCGCAGTCAGTGGCAGGCCGGACCGGCCGACATCACTTCGCGGAAATGGGTGACCAGCGGGCGCAGGTTGGCCTTGTGCCACACGGCCCACAGCTGCGTGGTGTATTGCATCCAGGGCAGTTCGCGCAGCACTACGCCTTGCGGCGCGTTATGCCGCAGGCTGTGCTGGATCAACGTCATCCCCAATCCGGCGGCGACCAGCCCCAGCGCGGTCAGCGGCTCGCCCGCCTCCAGCCGAATATCCGGATCGAACCCGGCCTTCACGCAGGCCGCCACGAAGTCGTCGCGCGAATGGGCATCCTCTTTGTGGATCACCGAGATCCAAGCCTGATCGGTGAGATCCGCCGGCTGCAGCGTTTCCCTGTCCGCCAGCGGATGCGTCTGCGGCAAGGCCAGCAGCATGCGATCGTCCAGCACCTGCGTATATTCAAAATCCGGATCCGCGCGATCCGGCGCCGTATTGACCAGCGCTACGTCCAGGCTGCGCTGCCGCAGCCCTTCCAGCTGCATGGAAGAAGGCTGGCTGTAAAGCACGATGTGCACATCCGGCCGGGAAACCCGCAGCGACCGCAATGCGTTCGACAAGACGCCGGAGTGCATCGCATTTTCGATATAGCCGATGCACAGCCCGCCGTCTTCCCCCCGCCCCAGGCGGCGCCCGAGCGATTCGAGCCGGGTGGCGTGCGTCAACAGCGCGCGGGTTTCGGCCAGAAACGTCTGGCCATCGGCGGTCAGGCGGATGCGCTGCTGATTGCGCTCGAACAGCATCAAACCCAGACGTTCCTCAAGCTGGGAAATCTGCCGGCTCAGCGGTGACTGGGAAATGTGCAGCCGTTCGGCGGCGCGGCCGACGTGCTCCTCTTCCGCCACCGCGACGAAGTATTTCAACTGACGTAAATCGATCATCTCAGACCTCAAAGGACTTAACTTAGACAAATTATGTCCTATCAAGTCACAACTTGCCAAGTTATCTTTAGCCTCGTGACGGGGCAGACGCTGTATGAGCCCCACAAGTTTCCCTGAAAAGATAACGTATTGAGGATTCACCATGAGCATCAAAAATATTTTACCCGGCAAGATCGGTTTGGGCGGCGCGCCGCTCGGCAATATGTACCGCGCCATTCCAGAAGAAGAAGCGCGGGCTACCGTAACCAGCGCCTGGGACTTGGGCATCCGCTACTTCGACACCGCGCCGCTTTACGGTTCCGGCCTGTCGGAAATTCGCATGGGCGAAGCGCTTTCTCAGTACCCACGCGATGAGTTCGTACTGAGCACTAAAGTGGGCCGCATCATGCTGGACGAAATGGAAGATCCCGCCGCCCGCGATCTGGGTGAGAAAGGCGGCCTGTTCGAACACGGTTTGAAAAACAAGATCCTGAACGACTACTCGGAAGACGGCACGCTTCGCTCCATTGAAAACAGCCTGAAGCGCCTGAAAACCGACCGTCTGGATATCGTCTGGATCCACGACGTCGCTCAGGATTTCTACGGCGACAGCTGGCTGGAACAGTTCAATATCGCCCGTACCGGCGCCTTCCGCGCGCTGTCCCGCCTGCGTGACGAAGGCGTGATCAAAGCCTGGGGACTCGGGGTTAACCGCGTCGAGCCTTGCGAGCTGACGCTGGCGCTCGATGAACCTAAACCGGATGCCTTCTTGCTGGCCGGTCGCTACAGCCTGCTGGATCACGAACGCGCCCTGCAACGCCTGATGCCGGAAGCGCTGGAACAGAATGTCGATATCGTCGTCGGCGGCCCATACAGCTCCGGCGTGCTGGCCGGCGGTGAACATTTCGAATATCAGAAAGCGTCCCCGGCTATTCGCCAGCAAGTCGCGAAAATCAAAGAGATCGCCGCTCGCTTCCAGGTAGACGTCAAAGCCGCTGCGCTGCAGTTTGCGCTGGCTAACCCGGCCGTCGCCGCCGTGATCCCCGGTTCGAGCCGTCCTGGCCGCATGGCCGAAGATCTGGCTGCGCTGGATGCAGTGATCCCGGCTGAGTTCTGGGCGGAGATGCGCCGTCAGAAACTGGTGGCCGACAACGCGCCGCTGCCGATTCGTTAAGTTTTATGGGGCCGCCCCCCGGCCCCATTACCCACATTACAGAGTGATATACATGATGAAACTGGATCTTTCAGGCAAAGTCGCCGTCGTCAGCGGCTCCACCTCCGGCATCGGCTTGGGCATCGCGCGCGGACTCGCCAAAACGGGCGCCACCGTGGTGATCGTCGGCCGTCAAAAAACCGGGGTCGATAACGCTATCGCCGACATCAGCGCCAACGTGCCCGGCGCGCAAGTGCGCGGCGTGGTCGCCGATCTCGGCACGGAACAAGGGGCAGAAACCCTGTTCGCCGCGGAGCCTAAAGCTGACGTGCTGATCAACAACCTGGGCATTTTCAACGATAAAGACTTCTTTACCGTGCCCGACAGCGAGTGGATGCACTTCTATAACGTCAACGTCCTCTCGGGCGTGCGTCTGGCGCGCCACTACGCGCAGAACATGACCGAACAGGGCTGGGGACGCATTATTTTCGTGTCGTCCGAATCCGGCGTCGCCATCCCGGCGGACATGATCAACTACGGCGTGACCAAAAGCGCCAACCTGGCGGTGTCTCACGGCCTGGCGAAACGCCTCGCCGGCACCGGCGTGACGGTCAACGCCATCCTGCCAGGGCCAACCTTTACCGAAGGCCTGCAGGAGATGCTGGCGGAAGCGGCGGCCAAATCCGGGCGCAGCGCGCGCGATCAGGCCGACGAGTTCGTTAAAACCGAACGCCCAAGCTCCATCATTCAGCGCGCGGCGGACGTCGATGAAGTGGCCAACCTGGCCGTTTACCTTGCGTCCCCGCTGTCTTCGGCCACTACCGGCGCGGCGCTGCGCGTCGACGGCGGCGTCGTCGACACCCTGGCAATGTAATTCCGTACCCTAAACCGATATCAAGAGAGAAAGAAAATGGCTAATACATCCGTATCTATGAACATCCCGGCATCCGCCGACACCGTATGGCAACTGATCGGCGGCTTCGACGCCCTGCCTGACTGGCTGCCGTTCATCCCGAAAAGCGTCATTTCGGAAGGCGGCCGCGTGCGTACCTTAACCACCGCCGACGGCGGCACCGTCATCGAGCGGCTGGAAGCGTTCGACAACCGTCAACGCAGCTACAGCTACTCCATCATGCAGGCGCCGTTCCCGGTGGTGAATTACCTGTCCACCCTGTCAGTACACGCCACCGACGACGCCAACGTGGCGCGCGTGGAATGGTCGGGCAGCTTCACGCCGGTCAACATCAGCGACGACGAGGCCGTCGCCCTGTTCAGCGGCATCTACCAGGGCGGCCTGGATGCGCTGAGCGGCAACTTCCCGCGCTAACGCCGGTATGCTCAAGCGCTCGCGGCCGATGGTGAAAGC
The DNA here is from genome assembly GCF_900215445.1 of Serratia sp. JKS296. Classification (NCBI taxonomy): domain Bacteria; kingdom Pseudomonadati; phylum Pseudomonadota; class Gammaproteobacteria; order Enterobacterales; family Yersiniaceae; genus Serratia; species Serratia sp. JKS296. Next base: position 207,587 of record NZ_OCMX01000001.1, on the reverse strand, counting down.
CATTGGCCGTTTTTTTTGGCTTTAGCTCTGGAGCAGGATAAATCCGCCAGCGCCGTTTATGCTGTAAAGGAGACTTCCGTTTGAGGAGATGGCCGTGCGCCCTTTCAGCCTGAAGACTATCGACCATGTGGTGCTGCGCGTGCGCGATATGCAGAAAAGCCTGCATTTTTATACCCAGATCGTCGGCTGTGATATCGCCAAACAGCGGCCGGATTTGGGGCTGATGCACCTGCGCGCCGGAGCGGCCATGATCGATCTGGTGGATATTAACGGCGTGTTGGGGAAAAAAGGCGGCGCGGCGCCCGATCGTCACCGGCAAAATGTCGATCACGTCTGCCTGCGCATCGATCCTTTCAACGAGGACGAGCTGCTGGCCTATCTGCGAGCGCAGGGGATCGGCGTGGATCCCGCCGAATCGCGCTATGGCGCTGAAGGCGACGGCCCGTCCATTTATTTCAGCGATCCGGACGGCAATCGCGTGGAATTGAAGGGGCCGGCGATCGGCTAGATCCTGGCGCTCCCGTTGATGTCGGACAGCCGTTGGCGATCCGTCACCCACAGTGACTTGTTTTTAAATTGAATGATGCCGTCCGCCGCGAGCTGCGCCAGCGCGCGGCTCAGCTGTCTGACGGAGATGCCCAATCTCGCCGCCAGCGCCTCCCGGTTTTCCAGCTCAATCAATTCCCCTTCGTTCTTTATCTTGAATAATAAAAATTTTCGCAGTTTATACTCCGCCGTAAAAACGCCGTTCGCATGCAGCAAAGAGGCATTCAGCAGCTTAGTGCTCAATTGCCGGCAGATAAAGGTGAGGAACGCCGGGTCGCTCAGGGCGTGATTGTTGATGGCCTCTATCGGTGCCGCGAGGAGCAGCGCGTCGGTCACCGCCTGCACGGTGCTGAACAGCGTGCGCTGCGTCTGGGAGAACAGCTCCAGATCGCCAATCACCGAGAAATCCGTTTCGAAGGAAAAGACAATGTGCGCGCCATTCACATCAAAATTCTCAACCTGCAATTTTCCCTGCACGAGAAAAAACAGGTGGGTCAAACGATCGCTTTGCGTCACCAGGTATTCGCCGGCTTCGACGCTGACCAGGCGCAGTGCGGCGAGCAGCGTGGGCGAAAGCGCCGTTCGCAGATCGTGAGCGTCGATAAAAGCTTCTTTTAGCTTGCTGTCACCGACCGTTTTCAAGGCGATTCACTCCCAGGGCTCATCCTTAAACGTCTTACATCCTCGCTTTCGACTGCGTTCAGCATAGCCGACGCGCTTCAGAACGAAAAAGGACATCTGACCTTTTTTGCCTTAGGTCGTCTGGGTACTTTCTCCGCATAGCCCACCCGAGGAGATGGCCATGCGACATATTTTGATAGATACCGATACTGCTTCCGACGATGCCGTCGCGCTGCTGATGGCGTTGCGCGCACCCGACGTGAAGGTGGAAGCGATCACCACCGTCGCGGGAAACTGCCCGCTTGAACAGTGCGTCAAAAATGCACTTATCTGCGTGGAAAAAGCGGGAACCTATGCGCCCCCGGTTTATGCCGGCATGGCGAAACCGCTTTTCCGAACGCGTTATCATTCGCACCATATTCACGGCGAAGACGGCATGGGCGACATGGCCTTGCCCGATCCGCGCCAGAGCGCCGAACCCGTTCATGCCGTGGACGCCATCATCGACTGCGCCGCACGGCTCAATGGCGAGCTGGAAATCGTCACCCTCGGGCCGTTGACCAATCTCGCGATGGCGGTGCTGAAAGCGCCCACGCTGGCCGAAAAAGTGAAGAGGGTTTATGTGATGGGCGGTTCCGGGCTGATGCCCGGCAATATCACCCCGCTGGCCGAATTTAATTTTTACGCCGATGCCGAGGCCGCGCACCTGGTGCTCACTGCCGGGCTGCCGCTCACTCTCGTCGGCTGGGAGATCGGCATGGGGGAAGCGTTTATCGACGAACGCGATATAGAACGATTGAATAACCTCGGCGAACTGGGACGCTTTGCCGTGCGCTGCAATCGCGCGCTGATGGCGTTCAACGCACGGCGTACCGAACGCAAAGGGTTTGATTTGCCCGATCCGACCACCATGGCGGTGGCGCTCTATCCGGATATCGTCGAGACCAGTCTGGAGGCGTATTCCTGGGTTGAATATAAAAGTGAGAGGTCTTACGGCCATTACGTCATCGATTCCACTCAGCTTACCGGCGAACCGGCCAATGCGCGCGTGATTACCCGCATTAAGCCCGGCCTGTTTAAAGAAAAACTGTTCTCGTTGTTATCTCAGCCGTTAATGAAATAAGTGACTCGCATGAAATTCGATCCAAGAAAATTGAAGAAAGTGGAATTACACGTTCATTTGGATACCTGTTTAAGCTACCACTATTTAAAAAAGGTCGACCCGCAAATAACCAGAACGGCATTTAATCGGCAATTTGTCGCGCCGAAACGATGCGCCGATCTGGGGGACTTTCTAAGCAAGATAGCGCCGCAAATAGATCTATTGCAGACAAGCCAGGCGATAACGCTGGCCGTCGAGGACTTATTCGCGCAGTTGGCGGCGGATAATGTCATCTATGCCGAGCTGCGCTTCGCGCCGCTGCTGCATACCCGGCTGGGGTTAAGCGGTGAAGCGGTGGTCGAGACGGTGCTGGCGGCCATGCATCACGCCTCGCGGGCTTACGGCATCGCCGCCGGGCTGATCCTGTGCACGCTGCGGCATTTCGACGCGGCCGCCAGCCTGCAAACGGCGAAACTGGTTATCGATTATCAGGGAAGCGGCGTGGTGGCGCTGGATTTGGCCGCCGATGAAGCGCGTTACCCGCTGACCCACCATGTGGCGGCCTTTCGCGCCGTGCGTGCCGCCGGCGGCAACGTCATCGCCCACGCCGGCGAGGCGAAGGGCGCCGACAGCGTACGGGAAACGCTGGAGCAGCTACAGGTGTCGCGCATCGGCCACGGCGTCAGAAGCATCGAGGACCCTGCGCTCGTCGAGCGTCTGATAGCCACCGGCGTCCTGCTCGAGATCTGCCCCAGCTGCAATCTCGTCTGCAATCTGTTCGACAGCATCGACGATCATCCGATAGATCGGCTGAAAAGGATGGGAGTGCGGCTGAACGTGAATACCGATGCGCGCACCGTCGCCGACACCACGCTGAACAAGGAGTATCAGCTGTTGCATGACGCCTTCGGCTGGCAGGATGACGATTTTAACCGCAGCAACCGACAGGCGCTGGAGGCGAGCTTTCTCGACGGAAACACTAAAATAAAATTAATGAATCAGCTCAAGGCCGGGCCAATGTGACCCGGCACGTGTCAAGGCTGAGCGGGTTTTAACGCCCCTGCGCCGCCAGCGCCTGGGCGCAGGCCCAGGCCGAACTCCAGGCCCACTGGAAGTTGTAGCCGCCCAGCCACCCGGTCACGTCCACCACTTCGCCGATGAAATAGAGCCCTGGCACCTTGTGGGCCTCCATCGTCTTGGAAGAAAGTTCGTTGGTGTCAACGCCGCCGAGCGTCACTTCCGCCGTGCGGTAGCCTTCGGTGCCGTTCGGCTGCACGCGCCAGTTCTGCAACAGATCCACCAACGCCGCCTGTTGCGGCGCATTCAGTTGCTTCAGCGTCGCCTCCGGCAATTGTCCCAGGGTCTGCAAACACTCCACCAACCGCTTCGGCAAATGCAGCGCCAGGGTGTTTTTCAGGCTTTGGTTCGGGTGCTCTTGGCGTTGGTTATCCAGGAAGCCCGCCAGATCCAGCTCCGGAAGTAAGTTAACGCTCACATACTCACCCGGTTGCCAGTAGCTGGACAGCTGCAATACCGCCGGGCCAGAGAGACCGCGATGGGTGAACAGGATGCTTTCACGGAAGCTGACGCCGTTCTCGGCGGTGATCACCGCCGGCACCGACACGCCGGACAGCGTCTGCACATGCTCCAGCAGCGGCTTATGCAGGGTAAAAGGCACCAGCCCGGCGCGCGTCGGCAACACTCTGAGGCCGAACTGCTCCGCCAGTTTGTAACCGAACGGCGACGCGCCCAACCCCGGCATGGATAATCCGCCGCTAGCCACCACAAGTGAGCGAGCACTTACTTTTTCGCCATTGAGCGCCAGCTGGTAGCCGCTCTCGGTTTTCTCCACGCCCAACACTTCGCTGCGCAGGCGCATCGTCACCTGGCCCAGCTCGCACTCTTTAACCAGCAGATCCACCACCTGCTGCGCCGAATCGTCGCAGAACAGCTGCCCCAGCGTTTTTTCATGGTAGGCGATGCCGTAGCGGTTGATCAGATCGATGAAGTCCCACTGGGTGTAGCGCGCCAGCGCCGACTTGCAGAAGTGCGGGTTGTTCGACAGATAGGCCGCCGGTTCGGCGTACATGTTGGTAAAGTTGCAGCGCCCGCCGCCGGACATCAGGATCTTGCGGCCCGGTTTTTTGCCGTTGTCGAGCAGCAACACGCGGCAACCGAGTTGCCCCGCCTGCGCGGCGCAAAACATGCCGGCGGCGCCCGCCCCAATCACTACGACATCAAACTGTTCCACCTGAGCCTCACTTATCAAAACCACAATCGCGACAAAAGAGCGCCATATTACGCCGTTTCGCCGCCGGTCACCGCCAAATTCACGGCGGAAGATTGTAAAGCCCCGGCGCCGCCAACGCCACAGTAAGAAAATATTACAGAGGTCAGAGGAGAATAACGCGTTGATATTCAATATTTTTGTTATAGGCGCGTCATCGTTTCGTCATGTCCAAATCAAAAAAACGTCATATTTTCCTTTTCCCCGGCCCCGGTTGTCACTGATAATGCGCGGCGTTCATGTCCACAAACTGGCGTAACGCTTATGCTGCATTTGTTCGCTGGCCTGGATTTCCATACCGGCCTGATGTTAATTCTCGCATTGTTGTTCGTGTTGTTTTATGAAGCCATCAACGGTTTTCATGATACGGCCAATGCGGTCGCTACAGTTATTTATACCCGCGCCATGCGCTCGCAACTTGCGGTCGTGATGGCAGGTTTGTTCAACTTTCTTGGCGTAATGCTCGGCGGTTTGAGTGTTGCTTACGCCATCGTCCACTTGCTGCCTACCGATCTGTTGTTGAACGTCAGTTCAGCACACGGATTAGCCATGGTCTTCTCCATGCTGTTGGCGGCAATCATCTGGAACCTCGGCACCTGGTATTTCGGTCTGCCGGCGTCCAGTTCCCATACGCTGATAGGCGCAATCATCGGTGTCGGTTTAACCAACGCCCTGATGACCCACACTTCGGTGGTGGATGCGCTTAACGTCCCGAAAATGATTGGGATTTTCCTTTCTCTGCTGTTCTCGCCGCTGGTCGGCATGATGGTGGCGGGAGTGATGGTGTTCGCCTTGCGCCGCTATTGGAGTGGCACCAAGAAACGCCAGCGTATCCACATGACCCCTGCGGAACGTGAAAAGGTCGACGGCAAACGCAAGCCGCCGTTCTGGACCCGTATCGCGCTGATCCTGTCGGCGATTGGCGTCAGCTTCTCGCACGGCGCCAACGACGGCCAGAAAGGCATCGGCCTTATCATGCTGGTGCTGATCGGCGTTGCGCCGGCCGGCTTCGTGGTCAATATGAATGCAACCGGTTATGACATCACCCGTACGCGTGACGCCGTGACCCACCTGCAGCAATATTACCAGCAGCACGGCGACGCGCTGTCGCATGCGGTGTCGCTGACGCCGCTGGTGCCAAGCCCGGATGACGAAGCTGCGTCTGGCAAGCCTGCCGAGTTCCACTGCGACAGTTCGCGCGCCATGCCGGCCATCGAACTGGCTCAGGGCATGCTGACCAACCTGCAAAGCTACGATCAGCTGACGGTTGACCAGCGCAGCCACCTGCGCCGCCTGCTGATGTGCGTGACCGACACGGCGGATAAAGTCGCCAAGCTGCCGGAAACCTCATCCGCCGACCAGCGCTTCCTGAAGAACCTGCGTCAGGATCTGCTGCAGACCGTCGAGTACGCGCCGATGTGGATCATCGTCGCCGTCGCGCTGGCGCTGTCGCTCGGTACCATGGTGGGCTGGAAACGCGTGGCCACCACCATCGGCGAGAAGATCGGCAAGAAAGGCATGACCTACGCCCAGGGCGTATCGGCCCAGATGACCGCGGCGCTGTCGATCGGCGTGGCGAGTTATACCGGCATGCCGGTCTCCACCACCCACGTCCTCTCTTCGGCGGTTGCCGGGACGATGATTGTGGACGGCGGCGGCGTGCAGAGCAAAACCGTGAAGAACATCCTGTTGGCCTGGGTACTGACCCTGCCAATCTCGATTCTGCTTTCCGGTGCGCTGTATTGGGTTGCGTTGAAGCTGATCTAAGCGATAAGCACCACGAGAAAGGCGGCCGCAGGGCCTAATGCCAGTCAGTTAAGCCTGACTGGCATTTTTTTATCCATCCTCTGGGCGTTCTGTGCAGGAGAATTGCCGTAAAACCCTCGCATTTCTCTGATGCCGTAGCGAACGGCAATTGTAGGGGCCGATGGCGCGGGTTGCCAGGGGCCGCGCCTTCGGCCCCTGGCTCGGTCGAGTGACAGGAGCTTCATGATGCACCTCTCATTTATCGACCGAAAACGTCACGAGTACTTCAAAAAAACGCTAACTGATAAGCATTAGGCCGCAGGGCCGCCTTTTTTTTGCCTGCATCAAGGGAAACAGGAAGGCATTAATACCAGATCATCAGCGCTATCAAGCTGATGACCACCAGGCCGCACAGGGCCGAGGTCAGCATAAACTGCCCGCGCACCCGCTCACAGCGGCGAATAAACTCCGGATCGTGGTGTTCGACATAGCGCTGCGCGAAGATATAGCGCACCAGCCTCAGTTGCTTGCTGGGTTGGCCGTGGGCGGTGAAGAAGCCGCCGCCGTCGACGTATTGGTACAGCAACGGGTCACAGCCGCGCAATACCACCAGCAACGCGCGCAGAGAAGAGTAATACCGCACCATGTTTACCACACACACCACACATAAGGCCCAAAACAGCGCGACGGTACTGATCATGATTACCCCCTCAAGGCGTTGTTATCCGCGGCCATCCGCCGGGTCCAACCGCCCTACCTCATTACCCGATACTCTGCTGGAGCTTACCGCTCTCATCCCCTTTTTTTGCCTGCACGAGCCACGCCCATAACCCACCGCCTCCAAAGACGTTGCCGCGCCGCACAGAGAGATTTGCACGGCATGGTTCTACTCAGAGGAGAAATGGTGAAGCCCATATTCATCATTGTAGGTTAATGGAACGCAAACTGGCCTGAGCAGTGGATAAAATTTACCGCCCTGTACCGAAAAGTCACCTGCCGGGGCGTTATAAGCGATAACCATCCGTTTCGATTATGTCGCATTTCTGGATAGTCTATCCCGCGCTGCGCCGCTGATCTTTCCCCCCACGCTGGCTAGACTCAGGTTTCCGTTACGTTCATCCAAGGAAACTGTTATGGCAAACCATTCAATCAAGGGAAAAACCGTCCTCATCGCCGGCGGCGCCAAGAACCTCGGCGGGCTGATCGCGCGCGATTTGGCTGAACAAGGCGCCAAAGCGGTGGTGATCCACTACAACAGCGCCGCTTCCAAAGCCGAAGCGGAAAAAACCGTCGCCGCCATTCAGGCCGCCGGGGCACAAGGTGTCGCGCTGCAGGCCGATCTCACCACCGCGGGCGCGGTCGAGAAGCTGTTCGCCGACGCGGTCGCCGCCGTCGGCAAGCCGGATATCGCCATCAATACCGTCGGCAAAGTGTTGAAAAAGCCGATGATCGACATCAGCGAAGCCGAGTACGACGAAATGACCGCGGTCAACGCCAAAACCGCGTTCTTCTTCCTGAAAGAGGCGGGCAAGCACCTTAACGACAACGGTAAAATCTGCACGCTGGTCACCTCGCTGCTCGGCGCCTTCACGCCGTTCTACGCCGCTTACGCCGGCACCAAAGCACCGGTGGAGCACTTCACCCGCGCCGCCGCCAAGGAGTTTGGCGAACGTGGCATCTCCGTGACGGCGGTCGGCCCCGGCCCGATGGATACCCCGTTCTTCTACCCGGCTGAAGGCGCGGACGCCGTGGCCTACCACAAGACGGCGGCGGCGCTGTCGCCGTTCAGTAAAACCGGCCTGACCGATATCGAAGACGTGGTGCCGTTCATCCGCCATCTGGTCAGCGACGGCTGGTGGATAACCGGCCAAACCATCCTGATCAACGGCGGCTACACCACCAAATAAGTTCGACGGGGGGCGGAGAGGCCCCCGCACCTGCTCGCACGCAACCGCGCCATGCGGCTACACTCTACTGTCAGAAACGGCGCCAAGGAACAGCAGGTCAGCGAGATGGACAGATTCAATCAATACCGCGTATTCGTACAGGTGGCGGAAATGGGCAGCTTTATCCGGGCGGCCCATGCGCTGGAGGTGCCGCGCGCCTCGGTGTCCGCCGCCGTGCAGCAATTGGAAACGCAACTGGGCGTACGGCTGCTGCACCGCACCACGCGGCAAGTGCGGCTGACCGCCGACGGCGAACAGCTGCTCGAGCGGCTGCGCCCGCTGCTGGCCGAAGTGGAAGACATCGATCAGTCATTTCAGGCCAGCCAGCGGCAGGCCTCCGGGCGGCTCAGCGTCGACGTGCCGAGCCGCATCGCCCGCCGGCTGATCGCGCCGGCGCTGCCCGGCTTGCTGCGGCGCCATCCTCACCTGCAGCTGGCGCTCGGCTCCGCCGATCGCGCCATCGATCTGGTGCAGGAAGGGGTCGACTGCGCGGTGCGCGTCGGCGATCTGCACGACAGCAGCCTGGTGATGCGCCCGCTCGGCCATATCGCGCTGATCAACTGCGCCAGCACCGCCTACCTGAGCGAATTCGGTCATCCGCTCCACCCCGGCGATCTCGCCGAGGGGCACTGGAGCATCGGCTACGCCTCGCCCAGAACCGGCCGCGAATCCCCCTGGGAATACCTGACCGGCGACGGCCATACGCAACGGCTCGAACTGCCCAGCCGGGTGGTGGTCAACAACGCCGAAAGCTATATCGCCTGCTGCCGCGCGGGGCTGGGGCTGATGCAAATCCCGCGCTACGACGTACAACACCTGCTCGACGCCGGTGAACTGATGGAAGTTCTGCCCGGTTACCGCGCCGCCTCCATGCCGATCGCCCTGATCTACCCCCATCGCCGCCAGCGCTCAAGGCGTCTGGCGGTGTTTCATGAGTGGTTTGAAAGCCTGCTGCAGCCGCATCTGGAGCGCTGATTGCACATTTAGCGCTATACTTTGTTTAATAACGCTTATAATTCAAGCGGTCAGACCGTTAAAACCCGCATAACCCATAGGCTTTTACGCCGCGCGGGTGTACAACGAAAGGTATCGTGCGCAGAGATTTCCGATGCGGCGCAGTGTGATCGCCCCAACATATCATTGCGTTATCCAAATGATACTATGGAACCAACAGCGCCAGGCGGGTACACGGAACGCCTGCTAACCCTTTTTAATCGGCATGTTTATGGAAGGAGTATTCTTATGGCTTACAAACACATATTGATCGCGGTGGACCTATCCCCGGAAAGCAAGATCCTGGTAGAAAAAGCCGTCTCTATGGCGCGGCCGTATAACGCCAAAGTTTCTCTGATCCACGTCGATGTCAACTATTCCGACCTCTATACCGGCCTGATCGACGTCAATCTCGGCGACATGCAAAAACGCATCTCTGAAGAAACCCATCAGGCGCTGACCGAGCTGTCGCAAAACGCCGGCTACCCGATCACCGAGACCCTGAGCGGCAGCGGCGATCTGGCGCAGGTGCTGGTGGACGCCATCAAGAAATACGATATGGACCTGGTGCTGTGCGGCCACCATCAGGACTTCTGGAGCAAGCTGATGTCTTCCGCGCGCCAGCTGATCAATACCGTGCACATCGATATGCTGATCGTGCCGCTGCGCGATGAAGAAGACGAATAAAGTAAGCGCCTGCTAACTTAACTGACCAACGCCCGCGCCCTGCGGGCGTTTTTCATGCCGCCACGCCGATTAATCGCTTGATAATCAACCGCCCTCCGATGATATAGTCGCTAAAGACACAACATCCTCCCCCGGGCATCGCCTATACCCATATCTATAAGAAATAGCGGGGGAAATTTAATGCGAAAAGGAGTTATCCATGGAATATGCCGTATCGGTAGAGTCTTTCCTGTCCTCGTTACAACGCCATAACCCCCACCAGCCGGAATATCTGCAGGCGGTGCGCGAAGTGTTCACCTCGCTGTGGCCGTTTATCGAACGCAATCCGCGCTATCGCGAACAGGCGCTGCTGGAGCGCCTGGTGGAGCCCGAGCGCATCATTCAGTTCCGCGTCAGCTGGGTGGACGATCGCGGCCAGGTGCAGGTCAACCGCGCCTTCCGCGTGCAGTTCAACTCGGCCATCGGCCCCTACAAGGGCGGCATGCGCTTCCATCCGTCGGTGAACCTGTCGATCCTGAAGTTCCTCGGCTTTGAACAGACCTTCAAGAATGCGCTAACCACCCTGCCGATGGGCGGCGGCAAAGGCGGCTCCGATTTCGATCCCAAGGGCAAAAGCCAGGGGGAGATCATGCGCTTCTGCCAGGCGCTGATGACCGAGCTGTATCGCCATCTGGGCCCGGACACCGACGTGCCGGCCGGGGACATCGGCGTCGGCGGCCGCGAAGTCGGCTTTATGGCCGGCATGATGAAAAAACTGTCCAACAACACCGCCTGCGTGTTTACCGGCAAAGGCCTCTCCTTCGGCGGCAGCCTGATCCGCCCCGAGGCGACCGGCTACGGCCTGGTGTACTTCACCGACGCCATGCTGCAGCGCCACGGCCTGGGCTTTGAGGGCATGCGGGTGGCGGTATCCGGCTCCGGCAACGTGGCGCAGTACACCATCGAGAAAGCGCTGGAGCTGGACGCGCGCGTGATCACCGTGTCGGATTCCGGCGGCACCCTGGTGGACGAAGACGGTTTCACCACCGAGAAGCTGGCGCACCTGGCGGAGATCAAAAACCAGCGTTACGGCCGGGTGGCGGACTATGCACGTGAGCGCGGTCTGACCTATCTGGCGGGCCAGCAGCCGTGGAGCGTGCCGGTGGATATCGCCCTGCCGTGCGCCACCCAAAACGAGCTGGATCTCGAGGCGGCGCAGACGCTGATCCGCAACGGGGTGAAAGCGGTGGCGGAAGGCGCCAACATGCCGACCACCATCCAGGCCACCGACGCCTTCCTTGACGCCGGGGTGCTGTTCGCGCCCGGCAAGGCGGCCAACGCCGGCGGCGTGGCCACGTCGGGGCTGGAGATGGCGCAAAACGCCGCGCGCATCGGCTGGCGGGCGGAAAAAGTGGATGTACGTTTACAACATATCATGGCGGATATTCACCATGCCTGCGTGGAATACGGCGGCGAGGGCAAGCAAACCCACTATGTACACGGCGCGAATATCGCCGGTTTCGTTAAGGTTGCGGAGGCGATGCTGGCCCAGGGCGTGCTGTAATCGGGCGCAAAGGTGATCTTGTTCACACATCGATTAAATGCTTCAATGCCGGCTCCTTCGCCGGCATTTTTTTCCGCGTCCAAGCCATCGAAATGATGCGAATACGTTAATTAAAAGTTAATAAAAAGTTATTTAAAGCCGTTTAGTTGGTAGTAAATTTACCACTGTCAAATAATTAAACATTTATTTAACATTAAATACGTCAATATTTTACTTAAATGTGTGCAGATCACATTTTGTTAACTTCGGCTACGCCCCCTCTTCCATTCCTTTGTAATCTGCAGCGGTGGAAAAACCGCCACCCCTACAGATAAAAAAGGTACAGCTAATGAAATTTAACCTCGCATTATTAAATGCATGTGTGGTTTCTGCGTGCATGTTATCGACAACACCTGTGTTCGCCGCTGATAAATATGAGATTGCCGTGGTCGCCAAAGTGACCGGCATTCCGTGGTTCAACCGCATGGAAGTGGGCGTCAACGAAGCGGCGAAAAAACTCGACGTCAACGCTTACCAGACCGGCCCTTCTACGCCGGATCCGGCCGCGCAGGTCAAGGTGATTGAGGATCTGATCGCCAAGAACGTCAACGCCATCATCGTGGTGCCGAACGACGCCAAGGTGCTGGAACCGGTGCTGAAAAAAGCGCGTGACAAAGGCATCGTGGTGCTGACCCATGAATCCCCGGACCAGCAGATCGGCCAGTGGGACATCGAGACCATCGACAGCGAGAAATACGCGCAGGCCAACGTCGATGAACTGGCGAAAGACATGGGCGGCAAAGGCGGCTACGCCATCTACGTCGGCTCGCTGACCGTGCCGCTGCACAACGCCTGGGCCGATTCCGCCATCAAGTACCAGAAAGAAAAATACCCGGACATGTTTGAAGTCACCTCGCGCTTGCCGGTGGCGGAAAGCATCGACAAATCCTACGCCACCACGTTGGATCTGATGAAAACCTATCCGCAGATGAAGGGCATCATCGGCTTCGGCTCGCTCGGCCCGATCGGCGCCGGCCAGGCGGTGGCCAAGAAGCGCGCCAAGGACAAAATCGCGGTGGTGGGCATCGCCATGCCGGCGCAGGCCGCCCCTTACCTGATGCGCGGCGACATCAAGAAAGCGCTGCTGTGGGATCCGAAAGACGCCGGTTATGCGCTGGTGACGGTGGCCGATCAGCTGCTGCAGGGCAAGGACGTGAACAAAGACCTGTCGATCGAGGGCCTCGGCAAGGCCGACGTCGATATGGAACACAAAGTGATTCGGTTTAATAAGATTTTGGAAGTGACCAAAGACAACGCCAAATCGCTCGGATTCTGATTTTTCGCGTAATTTCGCTACACCGGGAAAGTAGTTAAACCCTCGTAGGGGCGCAGCGTTGCTGCGCCCAGGGCTTCGGCCGCTACGCAAGCACAGGTTAACGTTATGACAGCCTCCCCCGCATTTATCACCCTGGAGAATATCAGCAAGCGATTCCCAGGCGTGCTGGCATTAGACCAGATCAACCTGACGCTGAATAAAGGCGAAGTGCACTGTCTGGCCGGGCAAAACGGCTGCGGCAAAAGCACCATCATTAAAATCATCTCCGGCGTCTATCAGCCGGAAAAAGGCGCCAATATTTCGCTGGAAGGCAAACTCTTCCACGCCCTGACGCCGCAGCTGTCCGGTTATTACGGCATACAGGTGATCTACCAGGACCTGTCGCTGTTCCCTAATCTGACGGTGGCGGAAAACATCGCCATCCACCGTTACCTGCCCGGCGGCCACTTCTGGGTGCGCAAGCGGGTGATGCGCCAGACGGCGCTGGACGCCATGGCGCGGGTCGGCGTACACATCGATCCCGATAAAAAGGTGGAAAAACTGTCAATCGCCGATCGGCAGCTGGTGGCGATTTGCCGCGCCATCGCCGCCGAGGCGCGGTTGGTTATCATGGACGAACCGACCGCCTCGCTGACCCGCCAGGAGGTCGACGGCCTGCTGCGGGTGGTTAACGAACTGAAAGCAGCCGGCATCTGCGTGGTGTTCGTCAGCCACCGATTGGATGAAGTGATGGAAGTCGCCGATCGCATCAGCGTGATGCGCGACGGCAAGCTGGTGGGCACCTGGCCGGCCAGCGAGCTGGACAGCCATGAGCTGGCGTTCCTGATGACCGGCCAACGCTTCCATTACAGCCCGCTGCCGCCGCTGCCGCCGGCCGAACAGGCGCCGCTGCTCGAGGTGCGCAACCTCAGCCGCGGCGAGAAATACCGCAACGTCAATCTGGCGCTGCGCGGCGGCGAGATCGTCTCGATCGTCGGCCTGCTCGGCGCCGGCCGCACCGAACTGTGCCTCAGCCTGTTCGGCATGACGCGGCCGGACAGCGGCGAGATCCGCATCGAGGGCCGGGCGGTGCAGCTGCACAACAACCGCGAAGCGGTGCGCCACGGCATCGGCTATGTGTCGGAGGATCGTCTGACGCAGGGATTGATCATGGAGCAATCGATCTACGACAACACCATCGTCACCGTCTTCGATCGGCTGCATACCTCGCTCGGGCTGCTGGATCACGCCAAGGCGACCGAGCTGGTCAACCGGCTGATCCGCGATCTGAACATCAAGGTGTCCGACAGCGCATTGCCGGTGAAAACCCTGTCCGGCGGCAACGCCCAGCGCATCGCCATCGCCAAATGGGTAGCGACCCAGCCGAAGATCCTGATCCTCGACTCGCCCACCGTCGGCGTGGACATCGCCAACAAAGAGGGGATCTACCAGATCGCCCGCGATCTGGCGCAGCTGGGCATGGCGGTGCTGATGATCTGCGACGAGATCCCGGAAGCCTATTACAACAGCCATCGGGTGATGGTGATGCGCAAAGGCGAGTTGATCGCCGAGTTCGCGCCGCACCAGAGTACCGAACAACAGATCGCCGAGGTGGTGAATGGATAAGTCATTATTGGCCCGCTTGGCCGGGCGACACGAGTTTTATCTCGGCCTGTTGGTGTTGCTGCTGGCGATCGGCCTGAGCGCCGGCACCGATGAGTTTCTGACGCTCGGCAACCTGACCGATGTCGCCACCAGCTACGCCATTCTCGGCATCCTGGCCTGCGGGCTGTTCGTGGTGCTGATCGCCGGCGGCATCGATATTTCGTTCCCGGCGATCACCGCCATCGCCCAGTACGTGATGGCCAGCTGGGTGATCCAGCACGGCGGCAGCTTCCCGCTGGCGTTCGCCCTGGCGATCGGCGTCGGCCTGCTGCTCGGGTTGGTGAACGGTTTCCTGGTGTATTGGCTCAAGGTGCCGGCGATCATCATCACCATCGCCACCCTCAACCTGTTCTACGGCCTGCTGGTATACGCCACCAACGGCACCTGGCTGTACGGCTTCCCGGACTGGTTCATGAACGGCATCAACTGGTTCTCGTTCCAGGGCGCCGACGGCTACGACTACGGTCTGACGCTGCCGCTGCTGTGCCTGCTGGCGACCATCGTCGTCACCGGCGTGCTGATGAACCGCACCCGGCTGGGGCGCCAGATCTACGCCATGGGCGGCAACCGCGACGCGGCGTCGCGCCTGGGGTTGAACCTGCTGCGGCTGCACTTCTGCGTCTACGGCTATATGGGCATTCTGGCCGGCGTCGCGGCGGTGGTGCAGGCGCAGATCACCCAGTCGGTGGCGCCCAACTCGCTGCTCGGCTTCGAGCTGACGGTATTGGCGGCGGTGGTGCTGGGCGGCACCAGCATGAGCGGCGGCCGCGGATCGTTGACCGGCACCCTGCTCGGCGTGGTGCTGCTGGCCTTCCTGCAAAACGGGCTGACGCTGCTCAGCGTCTCGGCCTATTGGCACCAGGTATTCAGCGGCGCGATCATTTTGATCAGCATCAGCACCACCGCCTGGAACGAAAAACGCAAGCTGCTCAAGGAGATCTGACATGACGCAGTTAACTCGGTTGATCCCAAACGATCGGATCATTCGCCTGCAGGGCGCGATCATCATCGCGGTGGCGCTGCTGTTCGCCGGGCTGCTCGGATCCCGCTTCTTCAGCCTCGGCAACTTCCAGTCGATCGCCTCGCAGCTGCCGATCCTCGGCCTGCTGGCGCTCGGCATGGGCATCACCATGCTGACCGGCGGCATCAACCTGTCGATCATCGCCGGCGCCAACGCCTGTTCGCTGGTGATGGCGGCGATCATCGTCAGCCATCCCGACCAGCCGCTGTTCCTGGCGCTGGCGCTGTTGGCCGGCCTGTTGGTGGCGGTGGCGATCGGCGCGCTGAACGGCGCGCTGGTGGCCTGGATCGGCGTTTCGCCGATCCTCGCCTCGCTCGGCACCATGACGCTGATCACCGGCCTGAATATTCTACTGTCCAACGGCGCGGTGATCTCCGGCTTCCCGGCGGCGATTCAATTTCTCGGCAACGGCGCCGTGCTCGGCGTGCCGGTGGCGCTGATCCTGTTCCTGCTGGTGGCGGTCGGGCTGTGGCTGCTGCTGGAGCACACCACGCTGGGGCGCAGCCTGTACCTGATCGGCTCCAACGAGCAGGCCACCCGCTTCAGCGGCGTGAACACCGCGCGGGTGCAGATCGCAGTGTATATCCTGTCGGCGCTGCTCGGCTGGGGAGCCGCGCTGCTGATGATGGCCAAGTTCAACTCGGCCAAGGCCGGCTACGGCGAATCTTATCTGCTGGTGACCATTCTGGCCTCGGTGCTGGGCGGCATTAACCCGGACGGCGGTTTCGGCCGTATTCTGGGGCTGGTGCTGGCGCTGATCGTGCTGCAAATGTTGGAAAGCGGCCTCAATTTGCTGGGGGTCAGCAGCTACCTGACCATGGCCCTGTGGGGCGGCGTGCTGATCCTGTTTATCGCGTTACAGAATCGAAAAGCCTGAGGAGAAAATAATGGCGAGCTATTTTATTGGCGTAGATGTGGGCACCGGAAGCGCGCGCGCAGGCGTATTCGATCTCAATGGCCGCATGGTCGGCCAGGCCAGCCGGGCCATCGATCTGTACCGGCCGAAGGCGGATTTCGTCGAGCAGTCATCGGATAACATCTGGCAGGCGGTGTGCAATGCGGTGCGCGATGCGGTCAACCAGGCCGACATCAACCCGATCCAGGTCAAAGGGCTGGGCTTCGACGCCACCTGTTCGCTGGTGGTGCTGGATAAAGAAGGCAAACCGCTGACCGTCAGCCCCTCCGGCCGCACCGAGCAGAACATCATCGTGTGGATGGATCACCGGGCGATCGCCCAGGCCGAGCGCATCAACGCCACCAAACACCGGGTGCTGGACTTCGTTGGCGGCATCATTTCGCCGGAGATGCAGACGCCGAAACTGCTGTGGCTGAAGCAACACATGCCCACCACCTGGGCCAACGCCGGTTACCTGTTCGATCTGCCGGACTTCCTCACCTGGCGCGCCACCCAGGACGCCACCCGTTCGCTGTGCTCGACGGTGTGCAAGTGGACCTATCTCGGCCACGAACAGCGTTGGGACAAGAGCTACTTCCAGCAGATCGGGCTGGAAGACGTGCTGGAACACGACGCGGCCAAGATCGGCAGCGACGTCAAAATGATGGGCGAGCCGCTGGGCCACGGCCTGACTCAGCGCGCCGCCGCTGAAATGGGACTGATCGCCGGCACGGCGGTAAGCGTATCGATCATCGACGCGCACGCCGGCACCCTCGGCACGCTGGGCGCCACCGGCGTCTCCGGCGAGGTGGCCGACTTCAATCGCCGCGTCGCGCTGATCGGCGGCACCTCCACCGGCCATATGGCGATGTCGCGCACCGCCCGCTTTATCGGCGGCGTCTGGGGGCCGTATTACTCGGCGATCCTGCCGGAATACTGGCTGAACGAAGGCGGCCAGTCCGCCACCGGCGCGCTGATCGACCACGTCATCCAGTCGCATCCGTGCTATCAGGAGCTGCTGGCGCAGGCGAAAACCCAGGGGCAGACCATCTATGAGGTGCTGAACGCCATTCTGCGCCGCATGGCCGGCGAACCGGAGAACATCGCCTTCCTGACGCAGGACATTCATATGCTGCCGTACTTCCACGGCAACCGCTCGCCGCGCGCCAACCCGACGCTGACCGGCATCCTGACCGGGCTGAAGCTGTCGCGCACGCCGGAAGACATGGCGCTGCACTACCTGGCCACCATTCAGGCCATCGCGCTCGGCACCCGCCACATCATCGAAACCATGAACCACAGCGGCTACAGCATCGATACCATCATGGCCAGCGGCGGCGGCACCAAGAACCCGATCTTCGTGCAGGAGCACGCCAACGCCACCGGCTGCGCCATGCTGCTGCCGGAGGAGAGCGAAGCAATGCTGCTGGGCGGCGCGATGATGGGCACCGTGGCGGCCGGCGTATTCGACACCTTGCCGGAGGCGATGAGCGCCATGAGCCGCATCGGCAAGACGGTTACGCCGCAGACCAACCAGATAAAAAGCTACTACGACCGCAAATACCGGGTGTTCCACGAACTGTACAACGACCACATGAAATACCGCCGGCTGATGCAGGAGGAGGCGTGATGCAGCAGGAATGGCGGCAGGCCGTACAGGGCTGGCAAACTTACAGCCGGGAACTGGCGCAGCTGGGCGAACGCCTCGACGCGCACACCTGGCAGCGGCTGCTGGGGCTGCTGGCCGGCTGCCGCGGTAAAATCGCCGTCACCGGCGTCGGCACCTCGGGAATTGCGGCGCGCAAGATAGCCCACATGCTGGCCTGCGTGGAGCGACCGGCGGTCTACCTCGACGCCACCGGCGCGGCGCACGGCGATCTGGGCTTTCTGCGCGCGGACGATCTGCTGATCCTGATCTCGCGCGGCGGCAATTCCGACGAGCTGACCCGTCTGCTGCCGACGCTGCAGACCAAGGGGGTGCCGCTGATCGCGGTGACGGAAAACCCGCACTCCGCCATCGCGCAGGCGGCGCAGCTGACGATCGCCACCGGGGTACAACAGGAAATAGATCCGCTGAATATGCTGGCCACTACCTCGATCGTGCTGGTGTTGGCGATCTTCGACGCCGCCTGCGCCTGCCTGATGGCGCGCAGCGGTTACGACAAGAGCGCCTTGCTGGCGGTGCATCCGGGCGGCGGCGTGGGGAAAAGTTTGCGAGAGGAAAACTGAGGGCCCGACACGGCGGGCCCGGCAGACATTACAGCGGCATGTAGATATCGAAACGGTGGCTTTTGGTCAGCGTGGCGGCGTGCGCCGGCACGTCGGCCAGCGGCGGCGCGTAGTCCGGGCGTTTCACCACCACGCGCTTGGTCGCCAAACGGCGCGCCGGTTCCAGCAGGCCGTCGGCGTCATCGTCGCTGCCCACCAGCGATTGAAACACCCGCATTTCTTTCTTCACCAACGCGCTTTTCTGCTTATGCGGGAACATCGGATCGAGATACACCACCTCGGGGCGCGGGCTGAGATCCGCCAGCGCCGTCAGGCTGGAGGCGTGCAGCAGCGTCAGACGCTCGCGCAGCCACGGGCCGATTTCCGCATCCTGATAGCCGCGCTGCAGACCGTCGTCCAGCAACGCCGCCACCACCGGATTGCGCTCCAGCATCCGCACCCGGCAGCCCAGCGCCGCCAGCACGAAGGCGTCGCGCCCCAGCCCGGCGGTGGCGTCCACCACGTCCGGCAGGTAGCTGCCCTTGATGCCGACCGCCTTGGCCACCGCCTCGCCGCGGCCGCCGCCGAAGCGGCGCCGATGCGCCATGGCGCCGGAGACGAAATCGACGTAGATCCCGCCCAGCTTCGGCTCGTCGCGCTTGCGCAGTTCCAGCCGCTGCGGGGTCAATACCAGCGCCATCGGCGCGTCGTCGTCGGACGTCAGCCGCCAGCGCTGCGCCAAAACAGACAAGGCGCCGGGATCGGCGCCTGCTTCACACAATAAACACACGCTCACGTGTCGGGTTATCCTTTAATGCCGTAATGGCGCAGCATAGCATCCAGCTGCGGCTCGCGGCCACGGAAGCGTTTGAACAGCGCCATCGGCTCTTCCGACCCGCCGCGCGACAGGATGTTGTCGAGGAAGGATTTGCCGGTTTCGGCGTTGAAAATCCCCTCTTCTTCGAAGCGCGAGTAGGCGTCGGCCGACAGCACTTCCGCCCACAGGTAGCTGTAGTAACCCGCCGCGTAGCCGCCGGCGAAGATGTGGCTGAAGGCGTGCGGGAAGCGGCCCCAGCTTGGCGAAGGCACCACCGCCACCATTTTCTTGACTTCCGCCAGGGTCAGCAGGATTTGCGCGCCTTTCTCCGGGCTGTATTCGAAGTGCATGCGGAAATCGAACAGGCCGAACTCCAGCTGGCGCAGGATAAACAGCGCCGCCTGGTAATTCTTGGCCGCCAGCAGCTTGTCGAGCATGGCCTTCGGCAGCGGCTCGCCGCTCTGGTAGTGGCCCGAGATAAACGCCAGCGCTTCCGGCTCCCAGCACCAGTTTTCCATAAACTGGCTCGGCAGTTCGACCGCATCCCACGGCACCCCGTTGATGCCGGAGACGCCGGCGGTATCGATCTGCGTCAGCATGTGATGCAGACCGTGGCCGAATTCGTGGAACAGCGTGGTCACTTCGTTATGGGTGAACAGCGCCGGCTGGTCGCCCAGCGGACGGTTGAAATTGCAGGTCAGGTAAGCGACCGGTTTTTGCAGCGTGCCGTCGGCCTTGCGCAGGCTGCCGACGCAGTCGTCCATCCAGGCGCCGCCGCGTTTGTTCTCGCGGGCGTACAGATCGAGGTAGAAGCTGCCGCGCAGCTCGCCGTCGGCGTCGAACAGATCGAAGAAGCGCACGTCCGGATGCCAGGTTTCCACGTCTTTACGCTCTTTGGCGGTGATGCCGTAAATGCGTTTCACCACTTCGAACAGCCCTTCCACCACCCGCTGCTCCGGGAAGTACGGGCGCAGCTGCTCGTCGCTGATGGAGAACAGGTGCTGCTTCTGTTTTTCGCCGTAGTAGGTAATGTCCCAGGCGTCGAGCTCGTCCACGCCATAGTGCTGTTTGGCGAAGGCGCGCAGCTGCGCCAGCTCTTGCTCGGCCTGCGGGCGGGCGCGTTTGGCCAGATCGCTCAGGAAGCCGATCACCTGCTCTGGGCTTTCCGCCATTTTGGTCGCCAGCGACTTGTCGGCGTAGGTGGCGAAGCCCAGCAGCTGAGCCAGCTCGTGGCGCAGCGCCAGCGTTTCCGCCATCACTTCGCTGTTGTCCCATTTGCCGGCGTTCGGCCCCTGGTCAGAGGCGCGGGTGGCGAAGGCGCGGTACATCTCTTCACGCAACGCGCGGTTGTCGGCGTAGGTCAGCACCGGCAGGTAGCTCGGCATGTCCAGCGTCAGCAGCCAGCCGTCTTGCTCTTTGGCCTGCGCCATCGCCTGCGCCTGCGCCAGGGCGCTTTCCGGCAGGCCGCTCAGCTCGGCTTCGTCGGTAATCAGTTTGCTCCAGCCCATGGTGGCGTCGAGCACGTTGTTGCTGTAGGTGGAACCCAGTTCGGACAGGCGCGCAACGATCTCGCCATAGCGCTGCTGTTTATCCGCCGACAGGCCGATGCCCGACAGTTCGAAGTCGCGCAGCGCGTTGTCCACCGCCTTGCGCTGCGGCACGCTCAGCGCCTCGAACGCCGCGCCCTCTTTCAGGCTGCGGTAGGCCTGATACAACCCTTCGTGCTGGCCGACCCAGGTGCCGTACTCGGACAGCAGCGGCAGCGCTTGCTCATAGGCGGCGCGCAGCTCCGGGCTGTTTTTCACCGAGTTCAGGTGCCCGATCGGCGACCAGATGCGCGACAGGCGATCGTCCGACTCCGCCAACGGCTGACACAGATTGTCCCAGGTGAACGGGCCCGGCTGCGCGACCACGCGCTCTACCGCAGCGCGGCAGTCCGCCAGCGCGGATTGCACCGCTGGCACGATATCTTCAGGGCGGATCGCCGAGAAAGGCGGCAGGGAAAACGGGGTCAGCAACGGATTTGTCATAGGGCAGTCCTGATTAGCGTTGGGGCCCGCCGCACGGGCGAGCCTTAAAATGCGTATGAATCTCTAACATGGAGCCAGGCAGCAGGAAAATCAATGCCCGGCGTTGATCGTTCGTGCCTTAAATGGCGCTTTGGCGGATGCGGGCAGCCAGCGCCGCCAGCTGTTCGTCGTCGGCGCGCGCCGCATCGTGGGAGGAGATATAGCCCTCGTAACGCGTGAAAAACTTCGGCGAGGTCGCTTCGATCGGCCGCCACTGTTCCAGCGACGCGGTGCCGTGCAGCGGGATCAATTTGGCGTGCACGTGGTCGACGCCGTAGCCCTCGAACACCATGCCGCAACGGCCGACATCCTCGAACACGCGATCCAGCTGCCGCGCCACCCGCTTGGTCGCCAGCATCAACGCGCTCAGCACCTCGTCCGGCAGATCAAACGCGTAGCTCGGGTGGTGCGCCTTGGGGATCACCACGCTGAAACCGTCGGTGTTGGGAAAGATGGACAGGAACGCCAAATGGTCGTCGTCTTCCCAGATTTTATGGCACGGCGCCTTGCCCGCCACGATGTCGCAAAAAATGCAGCTCATCTTTTCTCCTTGTGATTCACAGCGTTTCAACCCGTTCGAACTCTTCGAACACCAGCCACATGTCCGGCGCAAAGGTGCCCTCGCGGGTGAAGAACGCCTGATGCCCCTGGCGCCAAAACGCCAGGCTTTTGTCGCCTTCACCCTCTTTGGCCGCCATCTCGGCGGTCACCCGATCGTAGCGCACCAGGCGCAGCGCCAGGGTTCTGATCACGCAGGCCGGTTCGCCGCGGCCATCGAGAACGATGCTGTAATCGCCGATCCGCGGGGTTTGTTCCCGACGATAGCTCGCATAGGAACTGCAGGTGGCGGTTTTATCCCCGCTCAGCACCAATCCCAGCAGCTCGTCGGCTAACGCGGGGCCGTCGCCGAACGCCCAGCGCGCCGCGTCGGGGTAATTCGCCAAAATCGCCTGTTTGCTCATCGTCCTGTCCCTTTCTGTTAACGTCTGCGGCAACGGAGTCCGGTTTTTCCCGGCCAGACAGTTTATACTGTGCAGATTATAAGCCTTATTGCATTGAATGCTCCGCCTGCGGAGCACAAGGAACCGCCACCCGTCATGTTAAGTTATCGCCACAGTTTCCACGCCGGCAACCACGCCGACGTGCTCAAACACACCGTTCAGAGCCTGATCATCGAGTCGCTGAAGGAAAAAGAGAAGCCGTTCCTGTATCTGGATACCCACTCGGGCGCGGGCCGTTATCAGCTCAGCGGCGAACACGCCGAGCGCACCGGCGAATACCTGGAAGGCATCGGCTTGCTGTGGCAACGCGACGATCTGCCCGAGGAGCTGGCGGCCTACATGAGCGTGGTGCACAACTTCAACCGTTCCGGCACGCTGCGCTACTATCCCGGTTCGCCGCTGATCGCCCGCCAGCTGCTGCGCCCTCAGGATAAAATTCACCTGACCGAGCTGCACCCAAGCGATTACCCGCTGCTGCGCAGCGAATTCCAGAAAGACGAGCGCGCCAAAGTGCAGCGCGCCGACGGCTATCAGCAGCTGAAATCCCAGCTGCCGCCACTGTCGCGCCGCGGCCTGATCCTGATGGACCCGCCGTATGAAATGAAGACCGATTACCAGGATGTGGTCAAAGGCATTCAGGAAGGCTACAAGCGTTTCGCCACCGGCACCTACGCGCTGTGGTACCCGGTGGTGATGCGCCAGCAGATCAAACGCATGCTGCGCGATCTGGAAGCCACCGGCATTCGCCGCATCCTGCAGATCGAGCTGGCGGTGAAACCCGACAGCGATCAGCGCGGCATGACCGCCTCCGGCATGATCGTCATCAACCCGCCGTGGAAGCTGGAACAGCAGATGAAGAACGTGCTGCCGTGGCTGCACAAGGTGCTGGTGCCGTCGGGCATCGGTCACCATCTGGTGAACTGGGTGGTACCGGAATAATCCCCATCAGGGCGCG
Source organism: Serratia sp. JKS296 (assembly GCF_900215445.1). Lineage (NCBI taxonomy): Bacteria > Pseudomonadati > Pseudomonadota > Gammaproteobacteria > Enterobacterales > Yersiniaceae > Serratia > Serratia sp. JKS296. The sequence goes on along the minus strand of NZ_OCMX01000001.1, from coordinate 184,191 downwards.
GTTTGCCGCGCCCTGCGTCCACCTATCGCAGCCATCGACGCAATCTTTGCGACAAACCCCGGTCAGGCGTTAAACTCTTACCCTCTTCAAATTCACAACTCATGGAAATCCCAGATGACGAAACATTACGATTATCTAGCAATTGGCGGCGGCAGCGGCGGTATCGCATCGATCAACCGGGCAGCCATGTACGGCCAAAAGTGTGCGCTGATTGAAGCCAAAGAGCTGGGCGGCACCTGTGTAAACGTGGGTTGTGTACCGAAAAAAGTCATGTGGCACGCGGCGCAGATCGCCGAGGCCATCCATCAGTACGGCCCGGACTACGGCTTCGACACCACCGTCAACGCCTTCGACTGGAAAAAGCTGGTCGCCAACCGCACCGCCTATATCGACCGCATCCACAATTCCTACGACAACGTGCTGGGCAAGAACAAGGTCGACGTGATCAAAGGCTTCGCGCGCTTCGTGGATGCGCACACCGTGGAAGTGAACGGCGAAACCATCACCGCCGACCACATCCTGATCGCCACCGGCGGCCGCCCGAGCCATCCGGCTATTCCGGGCGCGGAATACGGCATCGACTCCGACGGCTTCTTTGAGCTGGACGCCATGCCGAAACGCGTCGCCGTCGTCGGCGCCGGCTATATCGCCGTAGAGATCGCCGGCGTGCTGAACGCGCTGGGCGCGGAAACGCATCTGTTCGTGCGCAAGCACGCGCCGCTGCGCACCTTCGATCCGATGATCGTCGAAACCCTGGTGGAAGTGATGAACACCGAAGGACCAAGCCTGCACACCGAATCCGTGCCGAAAGCGATCGTCAAGAACGCCGACGGCAGCCTGACGCTGCAGCTGGAAAACGGCAAGGCATTCACCGTCGACTGCCTGATTTGGGCCATCGGCCGCGAACCGGCGACCGACAACCTGAACCTCGGCGTCACCGGGGTGAAAACCAACGAACAAGGCTACATCGACGTCGATAAGTTCCAGAACACCAACGTCAAAGGCATCTATGCGGTGGGCGACAACACCGGCGCGGTAGAGCTGACCCCGGTCGCCGTGGCCGCCGGCCGCCGTCTGTCCGAGCGCCTGTTCAACAACAAGCCGGACGAACACCTGGATTACAGCAACATCGCCACCGTGGTGTTCAGCCACCCGCCGATCGGCACCGTCGGTCTGACCGAGCCGGAAGCCATCGAGAAGTTCGGCGCGGACAACGTGAAGGTGTACAAATCCTCCTTCACCGCCATGTACAGCGCCGTGACGCAGCACCGTCAGCCGTGCCGCATGAAGCTGGTGTGCGCAGGTAAAGAAGAGAAGATCGTCGGCCTGCACGGCATCGGCTTCGGCATGGATGAAATCCTGCAGGGCTTCGCGGTGGCGGTGAAGATGGGCGCCACCAAGAAGGACTTCGACAACACCGTGGCGATCCACCCGACCGCAGCGGAAGAGTTCGTCACCATGCGCTGAGGCGCAACCTCGCCGGGTTCCGGCGCGTAACAGGCCAGGCGCGAAAGCGTCTGGCTTTTTTTATTTATCTCGCTCGCCTCACGGCGCCCGGCGGTAATGATCGCGAAGAAACACCGGCAAATCGTTCGCCGGTGAAGCAAAGGGCACCTGATAGAGCATATCGCCGACAAAACCGCGATGATAGGTAGCGTGGTTGACGACATGCAGCACGATTTCCTGCCGCGTCATGCGGCCTTCCCCCCCGCCGACGAACTCGAAATGCACCGCTTGCGCCAGCGCCTCCGGCGACCAGCTGTCCACCTGTTCGATATACCAGCGGTCCATTTCCTCCACCGCGCACCGCAAGTCGTCAAGCGCAGGCGTTTGCTCGGTGTTGCGCGCGAGGTAGCCATGCTTGCGGCCTTGCAGATGGTGCCTGAAGATATCGTCCACCACATACACATGATTCAAGGTATGCACCATATTGCCGAAACGGGTCGGGCGCGGCCGCAGCGCTTCGCCTTCCGGCAAGGCCGCCACACAGTCAAAGGTCAAGGCGTTCGCCCAGGCTTTGTAACGCACCAGCATTTTCAAGGTATCGATGGCCGTTGCAGACATACTGCTCACTCCTTATCGGATGAAAATCGATATTCAGCTCAGCCGCACGCGGTGCGGCGGCGCGTTCTACGCCGTGCCAATCCCTTGCAGCCGCCCTTCGACCTGAGTGCGCGTATCGCCGCCCACCCAAATCCGGCCGCTCGCGTCGCGGGTGACATGCACGCGTCCGTTGCGCCCACGGCAGCGCCCCTGAGCGGCGATATAGCCGCCGCTGACCACGCCGCTTGCGAACAACCACTGGGCCAGGGAGGCATTGAGGCTGCCGGTGACCGGATCTTCGACGATAGCGCCAAGATGATCGCTCAAAAAGGCGCGAACTTCGAAGGCTGCGTCACCATCGGCATGTGGGCCGACGACGCCAATGTCGACCCTGCGCGGCCAGCTTCTCGCCGGCGTCAGGGAAAGCACCCGTTCGGCGCTGGCCAGCCGGATCCCCAGCCACCCCGGACCGTTATCGATCCAGGCGGCATCGAGCGCCTCCTCAGGCGCGATCCCCAAAAACCGCAGCGCGTCGGCCAACGCCGCTTCTGAAGGCGCCCCGGAGCGAATCAACGGCGGCGCGGCAAAACACAGCCGTCCGGCCTCGCGGCGAATGCTCACCAAGCCCGCCCCGCACTCCTGGATGATCTCCGCATCATTGCGCGGCATACCCTCCGCAGTGAGCCAGGCATGACAACTGCCGAGCGTCGGGTGCCCGGCAAACGGCATTTCACGATCCAGCGTGAATATCCGCACCCGGTAATCCGCCTGGGGGTGCGTCGGCGGCAGCAAAAAGGCCGTCTCCGACAGGTTGAACCAACGCGTCAAACGCTGCATGTCCTCCGTCGACAACGCTTCGGCGCCCGTGATCACCGCCAACGGATTGCCAGCGAGCGGCCCGGCGCCAAAGACATCCACCATTTGCATGCCAAAAACCATCGCTTCTCTCCTCAGGTTAACGCCGGGCGTTCATTACCCCCGCGATATCAACAGCTCCAGGCCCGCCAAAGCGAACAGCAGCGCAAGCGTTCCTTCAATCCAGCGCCTCACCCGGGTGTAAAACGCGATCATCGGCGCCGTTGAGAACAACAGGGCATACCCCCCGAAAATCGTCACGCCGAGCAGCGCGCAACCGCCAATAATTGCCGGTAAAACCTGCTCAGGCGCGCCTTGCCGCAATCCCAGCGACATGATCGCCATCCAGGACATGATGGCCTTGGGATTGCCGAGATGCATCAGCACGCCCTGCCGATAAAGCGCCCGATAAGGCCGCGCATCGCGCTCCGCGGCCATGCCCGACGTCGCGGCGGACGTGCGTAACGCGGACTTTCCGGCGCGCAGCGCCAGATACAGCATATACACGCCGCCAACGATCTTGATGGTCCACAGCGCCTGCGCATACGTGGCCAACACGGCGGAAAGGCCGGTCGCGGCCAACATCGCCCAGCACAGCGATCCGGTCATCACGCCGGCGGCCAGCACCAATGCGGGCCTGCGGCCGTCACGCATCGCCACGCCCATGATCGCCATGTTGCTAGGGCCGGGGCTGGCGGTTGCGAGGAGATAGGCGCCGTAAACCAACGCAAGCTGACTGACCATCATGGAAAAACTCCGCTGACCCGCCTTACGGCCGAGCCGTTGTTGAAAACGCCGGGACTCCTCACCAACATAGTATGTGTTACACTTTTCGCCTATTTAAATAGTGTCACGTGACACTATATTCTTTCTCCGGAGAGCGACCATGCGGCTTCAATCCCCCTGGCAACCCCGCCTGGCCAACGTGGAAGCCACTACCGTCGAACGGCTGGTGCTGGCGTTGGCTGACGACATTATCGAGGGCAAGCTGCAAGGGGGCGATCGTTTGCCGGCTCACCGTCCCCTCGCCTGGCAATTGGCGATCGGTCTGGGCACGGTGACCAAAGCCTACGCCATCCTGGAACGACGCGGGCTGGTTCGCAGCGTGAAAGGCCGCGGGATGTTCGTGGCGATTCGCCGCGCCCGTGAAAAACGCGAAATCGATCTTTCATCCAATGCGCCGCCGGCGATGCTTACCGATCGTTTGCTGGCGCGCACGCTGGCCGGCATTGCGCGGAAAATGGATGCGGACCATCTGAACTTCTATTCCCCTCCGACCGGGCATCTGGAGCACCGGCGTTTGTTGGCCCGCTGGCTGGAAAACGTCGGCGTCACGATCGATCCGTCGCACCTGGCGCTGACCAGCAATGCCCGTCAGGCGATTTCGCTGGCGTTTGACCTGGCCTGCGGGTCACGCGGCACGATACTGACGGAGAGACTCACCTACCCCGGCGCGATCGCGCTGGCCCGACGTAAAGGCCATCGCCTGATCGGCGTGGAGATCGATGCGCAAGGCATGGTGCCGCAGGCGCTGGCGAGCGCGCTCGAGCGAGTCTCCTCCGGCCATACCGCGGTCTATCTGACGCCGACGCTGCATAACCCGACGACCGCCACCATGAGCGCCGAGCGCAGGCAGGCTATCGTCGAGATATGTCGGCAGGCGAATGTCTGGATCATCGAGGATGGCGTCTACGCGCTGGGTCACTCTGCGGCGCCTGCGCTCGCGGCTTTGGCGCCCGAGCGGGCGTTCCATGTCAATGGCCTGTCGAAAACGCTCGGCCCGGGGTTGCGGATCGGCATGCTGACTCTGCCGCCCGGCATGCAAACTGCGGCGGAAGAAGCCTTGCAAGATATTCCTTTCGCGCCTTCGCCACTGTCTTGCGCTGTGGTGGAGGAGTGGCTGTCCAGCGGCGCAATCGAGACGATACCGCAAGCGTTGCGCCATGAGGCTCAGCGAAGAGTGCATCTGGCCACCTCGATATTTGATGCCGACGACTGCGTATCGCATCCCGACGCTTATCATGTCTGGCTGCCGATGCCGCGCGAAACCGCCGAGTCTGTGGCCGCCGCCGCCGCATTGGTCAACGTAAAGGTGACACCGCCGGACACCGTGATAGTGGCCCGCGACGAACGTGCGACGGGCATTCGCCTGTGCCTGGGCTCCCCCTCGCCGGACGAGCTAACGGCAGGCCTGACGCAGCTGGCACAGCTGTTGAAAGAGCATCGGAACGGCTGACAAACGGAAGAGAAAGGTTACGCGCACGGGCCGACCGGCTCAGGACTGTTCTTTTTGTGCGGTTTACTATTCCCTTCGCACCCGCCTGCTTTTTCTGCCATTATTCTGCCTGATAAATTAGCGGGACTGATACAACCTCCCCGCGCCTCTGGAGAACACCGATGCTGTTCAAACTATGCAAAACCCTTGCGATGGCCTGCGTGGCCCTGATTATCGCCCAGAGCAGCGCGCTCAGCTTTACCCTGGAAGTGGCGGGCAAGATCGACAACGTGACCGACCCGGTCAAAAAAAGCTATCTGTTCACCGATAAGCAGCTGTTGGCGATGCCGGTGCGCAGCATCACCACCTCCACTTCCTGGACGCCGCAGAGAAAATTTGAAGGGATTTCGGTGGCCGATATCTTGGAGCGCGTCGGCGCCAAGGGCGAGACGCTGACTTTCTACGCGCTGAACGATTATTACATCGACGTGCCGCTGTCCGACGTCAAGAAATACAACATGATCCTGGCCTACAGGATGGACGGGGAAATGCTGAAGCTCAGAAACTTCGGCCCGCTGTTCCTGGTTTACCCGCGCGACGCCGCCGGGCCTGAACTGAACTCGCCGTTGTACAATTCACGCTTTATCTGGCAAGTCGACAGGATCGTGATCAAATGAAGCTGACGACCTTTAAGAACGGCAGCAGGCTGGCGATCCCGGCCATCTTTGCCGCGCTGTTTTTAGTGGCTTCGACCGTCACGCTCTATTACTACAGCGCCACCCTGTCGAAAAAAGGGCTGTATGCCATCGCCGGCACGCAGGAGAATTACTCCTGGTCTATCGCCAAGTTCTCCATCAAGCTGGCGGAGTTCGACACGCTGGTCGAGCAGCAAAGCCATGCCGCGCAGGTGGACAGCGACAATCTGCGACTGCGGTTCGAAATCCTCTATTCGCGCTTTTACGTGCTGGAAACCGTCTCCGAATCCACGCAACCGCTGTACGCCGAGCCGGGCTACCCGGAAGTGGTCAAGCAGATGCGCCTGCAGATGGATCGCATCGATAAACTGCTGGATAACCCGAAAATCGACTTCAGCCAGGTTTTCGCGGCCATGAAGGCCATCAAGCCTTACGCTATCGAAATGGCCAACCTGACCGACCACGCCGAGGTGAAGCAGCGCACCGCAGCCTATGAGGATTACATCGAGAAACGGCACATTATTTTCTATGGGCTGGTGATCGTCATGTTCTCGGTGATCGCGCTGATCGCCATCACCCTGATCGTGTTCCGCCAGCAGCGGCTGACCATTCGCCAGCAGGCCAAAGCCATTGAGGCGGAGAAAGCGACGCGCACCAAAAACGCCTTCCTCGGCGCCATCGGCCACGAGCTGCGCACCTCATTGCAGAGCGTGATGTCGGCCATCGACGTGCTGGTGAACACCCGAGTGTCGGCGGAGCATGCGGACACTTTCCAGCGGCTGGAGACCGCCGCGCAGCAAATCGAAAGCCAGATGAAGGATCTGACCGACTACGCGCACCTCGACAGCGGCATGATGGAATTGCGCATCGTGCCGTTCGACGCGCAGAAGCTGATCGCGGAAACCGCCAACGAAATCGCCACCCTGACCCGCAAAGAGCAGGTCAAACTGAGCTGCGAAGTGGAGTGCAGCCACCTGTTGGTGCACTCCGATCCGCTGCGCATCCGGCAGATTATCGTCAACCTGCTGACCAACGCCTACAAATACACCGAAAGCGGCAGCATTACGCTGCACAGCTGCCTGCGCCGCCAGCCGGGCGGCAATTCGTTGATCATCGAAGTGACCGACACCGGCATCGGTATTGAAAAAGACCAGCTCGATCAGATCTTCAAACCCTTTACCCAGTTGGATCAGTCGCATACCAAACAGTATGCCGGCGTGGGAATGGGGCTGGCGATCGTGCACGGCCTGGTGACGCTGCTCAACGGCACCATCACGGTATACAGCGAAATCAAGAAAGGCAGCACCTTTATCGTCAGCATTCCGGTGCAGATCAGTGAAGAAGAGCGCGCCGACGAGCCCGCCGCCGCCAATGCCCCCCTGCAGCAAAAGCCGCAGCAGGTGCTGGTGGTGGATGACAACAAGTCGGTGGGGGATGCCTTTGCGGCGCTGCTGGACAAGCTGGGCTACCAGCACGAACTGTGCGACTCGCCGGAGCGCGCGTTGCAGAAACTGCTCAGACGCCCTTACGACGCGCTGTTGCTGGATCTGCAGATGCCGGGCATCGACGGCGCCGCCCTGGCCAGGCAGCTGCGCAATCGTCGCGGCCCCAACCGCCATGTGCCAATCATCGGCATCAGCGCCTATACGCCGGAGCAGCTGACGGCGGATCAGCGCGCCCTGTTCGATAACTACCTGATGAAACCGGTTCGGCTGGATGCGCTGTCGAGCGCGCTGGCCGAGGTGTTCCCCGCTAAAGATTAAAACAGCGTTGCAGTGCGGCTTCGATCACATGGAGCCGCACCGGTTTTTCATAAGGACCGAGCACATCGTACTCGCGCATCGCCTGAGCGATCTCCGACTCGCGTCGGTCGGTGCCCAGTTCGCCGGTCAGCACCAGTACCGGCGCGTCCGGGTTGTCGGAGGCGCGGATGGTGGCGATACAGCGATCCGCCGTTTCCTCACCGATCAGCCAGTCCACCACGTAACCGTCGAACAGGCTTTGCTGCAGCGCTTGGCAGAAGCTGTCGACATCGTAAAACGCCACTGCGTTGAAACCGCAGCCGCCGAGGTACTTGGCCAGCTCATCGGCCGCCTGATGCGAATCGTCCAATACCGCGATGCTCAACCGCTCGTCATCGCCGTAACCGGGCCGAATTTCTATCAGTTCGACGCCGTAACGCGGGCCTGCCGGCGCCTCATCGGCGCGATAGATATGCCATTGCCCCTCCACGCGCAGCGCCACAAATTCCGCCGGCCGCCCGGCAGGAAGTTCGTCGCCAATGTGCCCGACACAGGGCATCGCCACCCCCGCCACGAAAAAGATGGCATCACGCGCCATGTTTGGCTCGGTCGTCTCATGTTCGGCGCTCAAATCGGCGATCGCCGCCGGCGTTTCTCCCAACGCGGCCGCGACGCTGTTGATCTGTTCCAGCGTCCAGGGGCTTTGCCCTTTCAATTTGCGGTGCGCATGTGAAAAACTCAGATCCAAGATGCGGCTGAGTTCGCGGGCATGCTGACGTTTTCCAATCCCGTAATGTAAAAACAGCTCCCTGACCCGATTGGCAATCGACTGTGAATCGAATTTTTGATGATTGTTATCCATTTGTTCCTTCGATTTTTTTTACTGATTTATCAGTCGTTTTGATTATTTCTGCTGAAAAAGCCACACCTAAAACTAGCATCCCATGCAATTATGCGTTAAAAACGTTGCTTGACATACCATGTTGTATCGTCAAACATGGTATCAAAAGAGACATACAGCAATACACTATAAAAAATAACACCAGCACGATTTTTAATAATAACCATAGTAACACCAGGGAAAATTTGTTCCGTTGCCGCTACTGAGACGATGCTCACATCGCTTGGACTGCATAAGCAAAACGGGGCTTGAGCCTTTAGCGCTAATCTGTTTTACCCACTTTTAAGCCGGGATCCGTCAGGGTCCCGGTTTTTTATTGCCCTGGTGCCGCGCCATCATACGGACTCACCCCGCAGCCGCAAATAAAAACGGAGCCGGCATGCCGGCTCCGTTGACCCTGTAATGACCGCTTGGCTTAGAAACGCCAGGTGAAACCGGCGTTGACGCTGTTGTCCTGATGGTTCTGCGACAGCAGCCCGCCGTAGCCCAGCGACAGCGAGGCGTTCTCGTTCACCGCCACTTCCGCACCCGCCTTCAGCACCATCCCGTCGCGCGACACCGGCACGCTGTCCACCACGAACGGCGCGTTGCCGCCGTTGAACCGCAGCCCGGTGCCACGCTCCAGCCCGCCGTACTGGTGTTGCCACCCCAGCTCGCTGCGCAGCGCCACCGTCGTGCCCGGGCTCACCTGCCACTCAGTGTCCGCGCGCAGTCCCAGCGTCGACACCGTCGCGTCGGTGTGCTGCTTGTCGCCGCGCAGCGCCGCTGCGCCGCCGCTTTCCGCGATGCCGTTGTTTTCGAAGTTCACGTACGCCAGGTTGACGAACGGCTCCAGGTTCAGCCACTCGCCCTTCACGCTGTAGCCCGCTTCCGCGAACAGCTGCTCGGTGCGCGCGCTGTACTTCGCCGTGTCGCGGTCCGACTGCATCCCGTAGTTCACCGACCGCTTGGTGTCGATGCGGTGCCAGGTATAGCCCGCCCCGCCCCGCAGCGCCAGCGCCCCGAACTGCTTGTCGCCGTACGCCGCCAGGTGGTAGTTGTCGCTGTCCGCCTTCGACCCGTACCCGCCGTGCAGCGAGGTGCGGGTGTAGCCGGTCGCCACCCCCAGCCGCCAGTCGGCCGCCGCCGCCGAGTCCAGCCCCACCAGCACCCCGTAGGTCGAGGCCTGATAGCCGGTGGCGTTGGCGTCGCCCGACGCATGGTCCCACGCTCCCAGCAGCTGCGCCCAGGCGCCGTCCTCGTCCGCCTTGATGGCCGACGAACTCGCCAGCCCTTCCGCCTGACGCAGACGCCCGTTCAGCGCCTCACGCAGGTAGCGGCTGTCGTTCACCAGCGCCGACGCGATGTCCGCATGGATTTGCCCCGACAGCTGACGGAACGCCTGCCGCGCCTCGCCCGCCGTGCCGCTGTTGAGCAGGCTCTCGTACACCGGGTTGCCCGCCGCCAGCGCATCCGCCGCCGCCGCCACCGCCCGTTCGTTCGGCGTCTTCGCCACGCTGGCGAAGCTCGTGCCGTTACGCCCGACGCTCAGCGTTACCCCGGTCGGCTGGTAGCTCAGCCCGGTGCCGAGGAACAGGTAGTTCGGCGCCACCGCGTCAAACTGCCCGCTCACCCCCTGCTGCGCGCTCAGGATGGTGTACTGCTGGCCCAGCAGGCTGCGCACCTCGCTTTGCGTCAGCAGGTTGCTGCTGTTCTCCAGCGTGACCGCCACCTCGCCGCCGCCGATCGTCGCCGCTCCGCCGCTCTGGATCCGATCGCTCTGGCCGTTCGGCCCCACTTCCACCGCATAGCGCGAACCCGGCTCGAAGCTGACGTCGCCGGCCACGTTCAGGGTGCCGATCGAGTTGCCCGGCGCCACGGTGCCGCCGCGGCGGGCGGTCAGCGAACCGACCGTGCCGCTGCCGCCGACGATGCCGCCGCTCTGCACGCTGACGGCCGAGGTGACCGAGCCGTTGATCGCCAGCCGCCCCTGATTGACCAGCGTCGGCCCGGAATAGGTGTTGGCGCCGGTCATGACCAGCGTGCCCCTCCCTTCTTTGGTCAGGCCGCCATGGCCGGAGATGTTGTTGGAGTAGACTTCCAGTTCGCAACTGATGTCGTCACACTTTCTGGCGTGCAGCGTGCCGGCATCCACCTCGGCGCCCAGACCCGGAATATTGGCGACAAACTGGGTCGGGCCGTAAGCCACGCCCGTCGGATCCGGAATGCGGAACTCCGCAGGAATATCTTCGACGGTATAGAACATGCCCGGGCCGTTGATGGCTTTGCCCAGGTTGATCATTCCCCAGCCGTAGAGCGCGTCGATGCCCGGCGCGCCCATGTCGGTGGCGGTGGTTTTCAGCACGTCGGCAATCTGCGCCGAGCTCATGTACGGGAAGCGCTGCAGCAACACCGCCACCGCGCCGGTGACGTGCGGCGTCGCCATCGAGGTGCCGTTTTTATTGCCGTAGTCCGACACCAGGTTGGCCGGATCGGAACCGTTGGCCACGGTGCTGTAGATTTTGCTGCCCGGCGACGAGACGCAGAAGCTGGCGGTATAGCCGCAACGGGAAGAGAAGCTGCTGATGGTGTAAGGCACGCTGTTGGTCGATGTCGCATCCTGCGCCACGCTGGCGACCGACAGCCAGTTCGGCGCGATGTCCGGCACGAAATAGGCCAGGCCGCTGATCACATCCGGCTGGTTGTAGTTGCCGTCGTTACCGGCGGCGAACAGCACCAGAATATTTTTGTGCGCCGCGTCGATGGCGCCCTGATAGCCTGCGCCGGCCAAACTGCCGAGCAGCGGTTTGACCTGATCGAACTGTTCCTGCGCATCCTTCAGCTCAAAGTGCAGCGCGTTGGGATCGCGGCCGCCGTCGGACAGGAAATCGGGAATACTGACGCCCCAGCTGTTGTTGATTACCCGCACGCCGCTCTTGATCATCGCCTGCCAGCCGGCATTGGTGACGGCGCCGTCCAGGCCAAGGAATTCGCCGTAGGCCGGGCCGTCGTTGTCGTTATCGACGCTGATCACCTGCGAATCGAAGGCCACGCCGTGCATGCCGACGCCGTCGCGGTTCGCCGCGCTGATGCCCGCGACGTGCACCCCGTGATTGCTCAGCATGCCCTGTGAACCGCTGTAGAAGTGGAAGGTGCCGTCGAAGTAAAAGCGATCGCCGGCGTTAATCCCCGGCCGGTGCGGATCGGTATAGGCGCGATAGCCTTCGGTGACCACGTTGATCAGTTTGCCGTCGCCGGCGAACTCGGGATGGCGGTTGACCGGGGTATCGAAAATGCCCACCGTCTGCCCTTTGCCGGTGTAGCCGGCGGCATAGGCCTCATCGGCGTGGATCGCCCCCAGCCCCCAGTTGGCGTTGAATTCTGCGCTGCGCCAGCTGGCCGGATCGCCGGCTTGGCCGCTCACCTCGTGCGGCGCCGCCTGCGCATACCCCGCCAGCGCCATGCAGCAGACCAGCGCGTTCAGCCGCCACGGCGAGCGGCGAGCGTTTCCTTTGCTATCAAAACCCATTGTTGTTGTCATTTCCTTACCTTTTGCTTGTTATTGGCCGACGCCCCAGGTGCGCCGGGTTCTCATTAGCAGGATGTGAAAAAGGAACCGCCCGCAGGCGGTTCCCGTACAAGGATTAAGTCGATGTTGCTTAGAAGCGCCAGGTGAAGCCGGCGTTGACGCTGTTGTCCTGATGGTTCTGCGACAGCAGCCCGCCGTAGCCCAGCGACAGCGAGGCGTTCTCGTTCACCGCCACTTCCGCCCCCGCCTTCAGCACCATCCCGTCGCGCGACACCGGCACGCTATCCACCACGAACGGCGCGTTGCCGCCGTTGAACCGCAGCCCGGTGCCACGCTCCAGCCCGCCGTACTGGTGTTGCCACCCCAGCTCGCTGCGCAGCGCCACCGTCGTGCCCGGGCTCACCTGCCACTCAGTGTCCGCGCGCAGTCCCAGCGTCGACACCGTCGCGTCGGTGTGCTGCTTGTCGCCGCGCAGCGCCGCTGCGCCGCCGCTTTCCGCGATGCCGTTGTTTTCAAAGTTCACGTACGCCAGGTTGACGAACGGCTCCAGGTTCAGCCACTCGCCCTTCACGCTGTAGCCCGCTTCCGCGAACAGCTGCTCGGTGCGCGCGCTGTACTTCGCCGTGTCGCGGTCCGACTGCATCCCGTAGTTCACCGACCGCTTGGTGTCGATGCGGTGCCAGGTGTAGCCCGCCCCGCCCCGCAGCGCCAGCGCCCCGAACTGCTTGTCGCCGTACGCCGCCAGGTGGTAGTTGTCGCTGTCCGCCTTCGACCCATACCCGCCGTGCAGCGAGGTGCGGGTGTAGCCGGTCGCCACCCCCAGCCGCCAGTCGGCCGCCGCCGCCGAGTCCAGCCCCACCAGCACCCCGTAGGTCGAGGCCTGATAGCCGGTGGCGTTGGCGTCGCCCGACGCATGGTCCCACGCTCCCAGCAGCTGCGCCCAGGCGCCGTCCTCGTCCGCCTTGATGGCCGACGAGCTCGCCAGCCCTTCCGCCTGACGCAGACGCCCGTTCAGCGCCTCACGCAGGTAGCGGCTGTCGTTCACCAGCGCCGACGCGATGTCCGCATGGATTTGCCCCGACAGCTGACGGAACGCCTGCCGCGCCTCGCCCGCCGTGCCGCTGTTGAGCAGGCTCTCGTACACCGGGTTGCCCGCCGCCAGCGCATCCGCCGCCGCTGCCACCGCCCGTTCGTTCGGCGTCTGCGCCACGCTGGCGAAGCTCGTGCCGTTGCGCCCGACGCTCAGCGTTACCCCGGTCGGCTGGTAGCTCAGCCCGGTGCCGAGGAACAGGTAGTTCGGCGCCACCGCGTCAAACTGTCCGCTCACCCCCTGCTGCGCGCTCAGGATGGTGTACTGCTGGCCCAGCAGGCTGCGCACCTCGCTTTGCGTCAGCAGGTTGCTGCTGTTCTCCAGCGTGACCGCCACCTCGCCGCCGCCGATCGTCGCCGCTCCGCCGCTCTGGATCCGATCGCTCTGGCCGTTCGGCCCCACTTCCACCGCATAGCGCGAACCCGGCTCGAAGCTGACGTCGCCGGCCACGTTCAGGGTGCCGATCGAGTTGCCCGGCGCCACGGTGCCGCCGCGGCGGGCGGTCAGCGAACCGACGGTACCGCTGCCGCCGACGATGCCGCCGCTCTGCACGCTGACGGCCGAGGTGACCGAGCCGTTGATCGCCAGCCGCCCCTGATTGACCAGCGTCGGGCCGGAATAGGTGTTGTTACCGGTCAGCACCAACGTGCCGATGCCCTGTTTGGTCAGGCCGCCATGGCCGGAGATGTCGTTGCTCCAGAAATCCAGGCCGCACAACACATCGCTGCAGACGCGCTCGGTCGGTTTGCCCTTGTCCAGCACCGCGCCGACGCCCGGCAGATCCACTACAAACTGGGTCGGGCCGTAGGCCACGCCCGTCGGATCCGGAATGCGGAATTCTTCGGGAATATCCTCGGCGGTCACCAACATGCCCGGGCCGTTGATGGCCTTGCCCAGGTTGATCATCCCCCAGCCGTAGAGCGCGTCGATGCCCGGCGCGCCCATGTCGGTGGCGGTGGTTTTCAGCACTTCCGCCACCTGCGCGCCATTCAGATACGGGAAACGCTCCATCAGCACGGCAACGCTGCCGGCCACGTGCGGCGCCGCCATCGAAGTGCCGCTGTATTTGGCGTAACCGGTCGTCAGATTCTCCACGCTGGTGCCTTCGATTATCGAGCTGTATACCCGGGTGCCCGGCGCCGAGACGCAGAGGCTGGCGGTGTAACCGCAGCGAGAAGAGAAGGTGCTGATGCTGTAATCGCCGGTATTGGTCGGATCCTGCAGGCTGGCGACCGAGAGCCAGTTCGGCGCAATGTCCGGCACAAAATAAGCCAGACCGGCCATGGCATCGGGGTTATTCAGATTGCCGTCGTTACCGGCGGCGAAGATGGTGACCACGCCGCTGCGGGCCGCGTCGATCGCGCCCTGATAGGCGCCGCCGGGCTTGGTGCCGAGGATCTGTTTGATCTGATCGAACTGCTTTTGCGCATCGTTTACTGTGAAATGCGGATAAGCCGGGTCATAACCGCCCTCATCAAACTTTTCGGTGATGCCGATGCCCCAGCTGTTGTTGATGATGCGCGCGCCGCTGGCCACCAGCGCATCCCAACCGGCCTGGTACACCGCGCCGTCGTTGCCGAGGATGATGCCGTCCTCCGGGCCGGGATCGCCGTTTTCCGCGCTGATGATCTGCGCGTTGAACGCCACGCCGTGCATGGCGCCGCCGTCTCGGCTGCCGGCGGCGATGCCGCCCACGTGGGTGCCGTGCGAACCGAGCGTGCCATCGGAATCCACGCTCGGCGTGCCGTCATAGCGGAAAGCGTCGCCTTTTTTCACCGGAATATAGGGGTCGGTATATTCGCGGATGCCTTCGGTAACCAGATTGATCACCTTATTCTCACCGGCGAACTCCGGGTGCTTGGCGTAGACTGGCTGATCGAAAATGCCAAGTTTGATGCCTTTTCCGGTATAACCGGCGGCGTAGGCCTGGTCGGCGTGGATCGCCCCCAGCCCCCATTCCGCATTAAACTCACTGCTGCGCCAGCTGGCCGGATCGCCCGCTTTGCCGTTCTCTATATAGCTGGAGGCCTGCGCCCCGCCAATCGCCGTCAGGCAGATCAGCATCGCGCTCCATTGTGCGCGATGAACTCCGATTTCAGGCCAGCCGAAGGCCGCCCGAGCGGATTTGACTCCTCTAAGTTTCTTCTCCATCCCAGATACCGTCCGTTGTTGTTTGCAAATGTTTTATAAGATTTTTTGTGTAACAGTTTGGTAACACCAAATAAATAAAGCACAACAATCTCAAGTGCGCTTAATGTGTCATCCGGCAGCTCGACGGGAGGAGAGAATGTTTCAGGGGTGAATCAGGCCAGTGCCGATAAGAAATGACAATGACGTTTGCCGGTATCAAAATGGCGATAACACGTGAAGGGATAAATTATAATTTGCTGATAAATAAAAATATAACCTAGGGAGACATAAAGGATGCGGCCGCCTGAAAAGTGCTTAACAGGCGTCTTTTATCACTTTTAATTATAAATTTTGCCAATATTCACTCAGTGAATTATGCTGGTTTTTCACTCGGTCATCGGCAAAAATTGGATTATCCTGCTGATGTTTTTTTGCAGTTCGTCGCGTCCTCTTCCGCCTGACGCAGAATGGCTTTGGCCATCCATTGCGTGACGTCCTGAATGCTCTCAAGCTCCAGCCCCCAGATATCTTTCAGCACCAGGAACACCTCCGAGCCGTAAATCAGCGAGAAAGCATGAATCACTCTCTGCAGAGAGTCCGGCGGCAGTTTGCCCTGCAGCGGTTCCACCGCCAGCGCCAACAGACGCTTGCGGTTGCCGCGCACGAATTTCTCGCCCGGCGTCGCGTGCGCCCACTGTTGCAAAGAGAGTTGCAGCGCCGCGCGCAATGCTCCCTCGTGCCGCTCCATCTGAGGATAGGCGAAAGTCAGCAACTGCCGGATGCGTTTCAGGGCGTCATCGTCTTGCGGGCGCCATTCCAGAATAGGCCCCAGGCTTTCCGCCACCACGGCGCTAATCAGCGCACTCTGGGTCGGAAAATAGCGGTAGGCCGTCGCACGCGATACCTGCGCATGCGCCGCCAGTTCGGTGATCGAAGGAAACGCCCCTTCGTCATACAGCGTCATCGCGCTGGCCAGCAACAAACGGTAGGTTTTTTCCCGGGTGGAAGTCAGTGAAGGATCAAACGGGGTGGGAAAGGCATCTATCGGCACATAAACCTCATGCATCTGCACACGCTTGCGCAACAGAGGATGCGCCTCTGTCGACTGGCTGCCGGCAAAGCGCCGGCCACGTTGAAAAGCTCAAAAATGAGACAGGAGTCCCATTTTGCACTGAGCTGCCCTTGCAAAAATGATACTGCCGTCTCATTATATAAATACATTAATCAATTTAATTTAAACGCCAACACCAGGGCACCCCATAAAAATATAACAAAATGATTTTTAAATAAAAATTAGAAACACCCCAGGAAAATACATGAAATACACTTCAAATTTTGTCTATATTGCTACCACAGCAGATACGAAAGGACAAGAGCTGGAGTATGTACGGCGGCTGATCGCTGCCCTGAATTTACCCACGCGAACCGTCGATCTTTCCACTCGTCGCTTGCCGTTTGACTCCCCGGCCGATATCGGTCCAGAAGACGTCGCACGCCACCATCCGGCAGGCGCCGACGCGGTCTTCTGCGCCAGTCGCGGCCAGGCGATCGCCGCCATGGCGACCGCTTTCGAACGTTTTATCCTGACGCGCCGCGATATCGCCGCCTTGCTTGGCCTGGGCGGTTCCGGCGGCACCGCCATCATCACGCCGGCCATGCAGCAGCTGCCGATCGGCCTGCCGAAAGTGATGGTCTCGAGCATGGCGGCGGGAGACGTTTCCGCCTATGTCGGCGCCAGCGATATCAACATGCTGTATTCGGTCACCGATCTCGCCGGCCTGAATCGCATCTCGCGACGGGTGCTGGGCAACGCGGCGCGCCAGATAGCCGGCGCAGTGCACTTCGCCGCCGTCGACTATCACGACAACAATCCCGCGATCGGCCTGACGACGTTTGGCGTCACCACGCCCTGCGTTCAGGCGTTGGTTGCCGAGCTGGGATCGCAATGGGATTGTCTGACGTTTCATGCGACCGGCAGCGGTGGCAGATCGTTGGAAAAACTGATCGATAACCGCCAACTGCACGGCGCCATCGATTTGACCACGACCGAAGTGGCCGATTACCTGTTTGGCGGCATGCTGCCCTGCAATGCGGATCGTTTCGGTGCCATCGCGCGTACCGGCATCCCGTGCGTGCTCTCCTGCGGCGCGATAGACATGATCAACTTCGGCGCGCCGAATACGGTGCCGGCTCACTATGCCAACCGTCTGCGTCACCATCACAACCCGCAAGTGACGCTGGTGCGCACCAGCGCGCGGGAGAATGCGTTAATGGGGCGTTGGATGGGCGAAAAAATCAACGCCTGCGCGGGCGAAGTGCGTTTCGTTATCCCGGCGGGCGGCGTATCGGCTTTGGATGCGCCCGGCCAACCGTTCTGGGATCCGGCGGCGCTGGCCGCCTTTACGCAAGCGCTGGAAGAAACGGTGCACGCCACCGGCAAACGCCGGTTGATAAAAACGCCTTATCATATTAACGACCCGCGCTTTGCGCAGGCCGTTGCCGAACAGTTTCGGCACATTGTCGGCGGAGAATGATGATCACCCACGGCAAAGCCTGCCGGTGATAACGCCAAATAGAAAAAGGGCCAGACAAATAATCTGGCCCTTTATTATTTACCGCGAGCGGATATTACTGACCGGCGGGCATCTGCTCCTTCATTTTATTCATGTGGTCCATCATCTTTTGCTCGCGTTTCTGATAATTCTCATTGTATTGTTTTTTCTGCTCAGGCGTCAGCAGGTTATACATTTTATTTTCCGCTTTGGCGCGTGCCAGCATGCGTTCGGATTGCGCTTTACCGATCGCGTCAATTTGCGCCTTCGCCTTCGCTTCGTCAAAGCTGTCGGAAGCGACCAGATTGTGCAGCGCCTGGCGCTCCTCTTTCATGCCCGGCCCGCGCTTCTGGTGCGACTCTTTCATGATATCGCGCATCTGCTGGCGCTGCTGCTCGGTCAGGTTCAGCCCGGCGAACGGGCCGCCTTTGCCTTCACCCTTGTGATGCATCATTTTCATCGGCGCCGCATCCGCCGCCGGAGCCGTCGCCGTATCGGCGGCGAACGCCGCGGAAGCAGAACCCAGAGCCAGCGTGGAAGCAATAAATAAAGCCGTCAATTTACGCATAATCATTTCCTTAAAAATTTTCTTCATCAGGAGCGCTGTACGTTAACAGGCTCATTCGTTGTCGGAGATAATAATAGGCTGATAAATTTCAAGTAATGCGAGGGTGTGTAAACTTTTTAAAACCCGTCTCGGATTTATTCACCAATTATGAGAAAACTATGAAGATGGCGTTTATTTGATGGAAATTTTAATTTCTCGGCAAAAATCCCCCCGGTGGAGTTATTTTTCCGCTTTCCCCTCATCGCTATAATTTACTCACCTGCACGGCAACCTTGCATCAACCGTTTTCCGATAGCAGGGGAAATCAGTAAGCATCACACGATCCGATGTTCTCCTACACTTTAAGACAAGCAGCGCCGGGCGACGTTTACACCGCAAAACTAATCATTGCTTATATAATAGTTTCCATCACCCGCCCCGCCTGTGAAAACCTGTTATATGATGCACAGATGCGTACGGCGATCGCTTTCGGGCCAACAGGCTGCCCGGAGCTGTGCCGCCCGCCCGTGCTCTTTTGAGGAATCGTCATGCCCGCAGACCAAGGCCCTGAGCTTCTTAGCGCTCACTTCGGCACCCAAAGCCCCCACTGGCGGCTGGCGTTTGACAGCAATGCCCTGGAGCTGTCCGCCGTTAAGGGCAAAGCTCATATCGCGGTGGCGCTCAGCGCCATGGAAGCGGCGAAAATCCGCCGTCTGACCGGCGTGACCGCCAGCCTTGATCTGACCATTACGCTGGCCGGTGAACCGCTGCATCTGCATCTGGTCGGGCGCCGCGTCAACAACCTCGAATGGGCGGGCACCGCTTCCGCCTTCAGCGACACCCAATCGGTGGCGCGCGACCTGGTGCACGGCCTCTCCTTCGCCGAGCAGGTGGTGTCCGAAGCCAACTCGGTGATCGTGATCGTCGATCAGCACGGCCGCATCCAGCGCTTCAACCGACTGAGCGAGGAGTACACCGGACTGCACGAACACGAGGTGATCGGCAAAAACGTTTTCCAGCTGTTTATGAGCCCGGAAGAAGCCGCCGCTTCGCGGCGCAACATCGCCGGCTTCTTCCGCAACGGTTCGTCCTATGAGGTGGAACGCTGGGTGAAGACGGTCAAGGGCGAACGGCTGTTCCTGTTCCGCAACAAATTCGTGCACAGCGGCAGCGGCAAAAACGAAGTCTTTCTGATCTGTTCCGGTACCGACATCACCGAAGAACGCCGCGCGCAAGAGCGGCTACGGGTGCTGGCCAACACCGATCTCATCACCGGCCTGCCGAACCGCAACGCCATCCAGGACAAGATCAATCACGCCATCGCCACGCGCGGCGAAGAGAGTTTCGGCCTGGTGTACCTCGATCTCGACAACTTCAAAAAGGTCAACGACGCCTACGGCCATATGTTCGGCGATCGGCTGCTGGTCGAGGTCGCGCTGGCGATCCTCGGCTGCCTGAGCCCGGATCAAGTGCTCGCCCGCCTCGGCGGCGACGAATTCTTGGTGCTGGCGCCGCAAAGCGATCGCGAGCGCCTGCAAACGCTGGCGCAGCGCATTATCGACAGGCTGAAGACCCCTTTTCGCATCGGTCTGATTGAGGTGTATACCGGCTGTTCGATCGGCATCGCGCTGTGCCCGGAGCACGGCAACGATCTCGACAGCCTGATCCGCAGCGCCGATACCGCCATGTACGTCGCCAAGGAGCACGGAAAACGCACCTATACCGTCTTCTCGCCGGAGATGAACAAACGCGTCGCCGAATACATGTGGCTGGACACCAATCTGCGCAAAGGGTTGGAACAAAATCAGCTGGTGCTGTATTACCAGCCTAAAATCGACGCGCACAGCGGCGAAGTGCACAGCGTGGAAGCGCTGGTGCGCTGGGATTCGCCGGAGCGCGGCCTGATCCCGCCGCTGCAGTTCATCTCCTATGCCGAGGAGTCCGGCCTGATCGGCCCGTTGGGCCAATGGGTGCTGCAAACCGCCGCCGGGCAGGCGGCGCAATGGCAAGAGCAGGGATTGAATCTGCGGGTGGCGGTCAACCTCTCTGCCCGTCAGCTGGCCGACGACGGCATCGTCAACGACCTGCTCGGGGTGCTGCACCGTCACCGCATGGCCCCCTGTCTGCTGGACTTCGAGTTGACCGAAAGCAGCCTGATTGAAGACGAGAACCGCGCGCGCGCGCTGATCACCCGGCTGCGCGAACTGGGCGCGCAGGTGCATCTCGACGACTTTGGCACCGGCTATTCGTCGCTGGCGCAGCTGGCACGCATTCCTCTGGACGCCATCAAGCTGGATAAAAGCTTCGTGCGCGGGGTGAATTTCAATCCGGTATCGCAATCGCTGGTACGCGCGATCGTCGCGGCGGCGGAGGCGTTGGCCTTCCGCGTGATCGCCGAAGGGGTGGAGACCGAGAGCGAAAACCACTTCCTCGACGAGGTCGGCGTGGACGAAAAACAGGGCTTTCTGTTCGCGCGGCCAATGCTCCCGGAACAGCTGGAGCATTGGCTGCAGTCCTATCGCCCGCGCTCACCCTCCGCATGAGGCGGGCGCGTTAACGTTAGCCGGCACGACGCAGGTTCAGGGTATGGCGATCCTGTAACATCACCAGCCGCTCGATGTAGGCACGGTCTTTTTCCTCAATGGTAAAGGCCGAGTGCACCCAATCTTCGGTAATGTCCATCAGCTCGGAACGCGTCAGCTGCAACACGCGCTGACGCGCCCGCAGCATGGCGCGCATGCCGTTGAGCTTCGGCCGGATGGTATCGATGAAGGTGCGCGTCGCCAGGTAGGCGTCGCCGGGCTGGAACAGCTGGTCTACCAGCCCGCGGCTCTCGAACCACTCTGCGGTGTGCGACTCGCCGCCCCAAATCAGCTCCTCGGCCAAGCGCATGCCCGCCTTGCGCGCCACCAGCGAGTAACCGCCCATACCGGGAAACAGGTTGAACGCAATCTCCGGGAACCCCATGCGCGCATTGTTTTGCGCCAATACGAAATGGTGCGCCAGCGCCGCTTCAAAACCGCCGCCCAGCGCACTGCCTTCAACCATCGCAATGCTGATCGCGCCGGTGTCGAAACCGCGTGCCGCCGCATGCACGCAGTCGATGCAGGCACGCGCGTAGGCCATCATCGCCTCGCGCTTGCGGTTTTTGATCGCTTCGGCGAAGAACTGCAGATCGCCGCCGACGTTGAACATGTTCGGCACCAGCGAGCCGGTGACCCAGAAGTCGAACCGCAGCGAAGACTCCTTCGCCGCCTGCGCCAGCGTCATGATGTCTTCAATCAACGCCTGGTTGAAGCAGGGGCGCGGCGCGGCGCGCAGCAGCATCCACATGATGTGCCGCCCCTCTTCATAGTAGGCGGAGATCTGCGACAGATTGCCCGCTTCGGTAAACGGACGACAGGTGGGGTGATTAAGCAATTTCATAAGACCTTCCAGTTTTTCTGTTGATGACGGATGGGACCGTTCCAGCCCCTACGGCTGCAGCGGAGCGGCGAGCGGCAAAGCGCGACGCCACATCATGAGTAAACGCTTTCTCGCCGACGAAACAGATAAAAATTGGAGGTAGAGAAGTGAAAAAAACCGAGGCGCCACGGGGTTTTCATAGGAATTTTACCTATCGCGCCATCCCCGGCATTTCATGCCGGGCGCTAACGCGTTAAGCTCGCAAATTGACCGTTTGCCGCCCCGGCGCTCAAAACGCCGCAGGGCTTTGGCTATAATCAACGCTGATACATGCCGTTTAACGTTAAGGAAATCGTGAAGTAATGCCTACAGGACCAGACCAGGAACGCCGCCAGCCCACACAAGACACGCCGCCGAAGCCGCTTATCGCCATCAAGACCGGCCATGAGACGCTCGACCGCCGCATCAGCGGTTTTTCACGTCTGATTGAACGCATCAAAGCCTGGCCGAGCGTGGCGCACCTGCTGCGCGCCGCCGAACGCTTTAACGATCGGCTGGGCAGCCAGTTTGGCGCCGCCATCACCTACTTTTCATTCCTCTCGCTGATCCCGATCCTGATGGTGTCGTTCGCCGCCGCCGGTTTCGTGCTGGCTTCCAACCCGGATCTGCTGGCCCGCTTGATCAACCGGATCGTCGGCAGCATCAGCGATCCGACGTTGGCCAGCACGCTGAAGAATACCGTCAACACCGCCATTCAGCAGCGCACCACCGTGGGGTTGACCGGTCTGGCGCTGGCGCTCTATTCCGGCATCAGTTGGATGGGCAACCTGCGCGAGGCGATCCGCGCGCAGTCACGCGATGTCTGGGAGCGCAATCCGCAGGATCAGGAGAAAATCTATTTCAAGTACACCCGCGACTTCATCTCGCTGACCGGCCTGGTGGTGGCGCTCATCATTACGCTGTCGCTGACCTCGGTCGCCGGGTCGGCGCAGGCGGCGATCGTCAACGCGCTGGGGTTGGACGGCATCGAATGGCTGCGGCCGGCGTTGACAACGATCGCGCTGTCGATCTCGATTTTCGCCAACTATCTGCTGTTCCTGTGGATTTTCTGGATGCTGCCGCGCCATAAACCGAAGAAAAAAGCGCTGCTGCGCGGCACCTTGCTCGCCGCCATCGGTTTTGAGGTGATCAAGTTCGTGATGACGATGACGCTGCCGCAGGTGGCGAAGTCGCCTTCCGGCGCGGCCTTCGGCTCGGTGATCGGGCTGATGGCGTTCTTCTACTTCTTCGCCCGTTTGACGCTGTTTTGTGCCGCCTGGATCGCTACCGCCGACTACCAAGGCGACAAAGCCTTGCCGGAACGCGAGCCGCCGGCCCCCTGAAGCCATGCAATCGTGCCGGTGTTATCGCACACGCCGGCACTTTCCTCTGGTTAATAAACAAAAACCCAGTCAATCCCTCTAAATCATGCGGCATGACATTCGGAAAACCAGCATAACAAACTACCCATTCACTTTTCTTTCCCGTTTTTACAGCCATTCCCTCTGTATGAAACCCATTTCTCAACGTTTAACGCTACAGAAAAGAAGCCCGGTAAAACATTAGTCTTTTTAACCGGTTAGCGGCGGCGTTGCCCAAAGTTACAGCGTTGAAAAGGCGGAATGCTGTCACTAAGATGGATTTTTACCCCCTCCAACAATAAGAAATAGATATGCAAGCCACCATCGCACCCCCACTCGACGCCGACGACGCGTCTACACCGGTGAATTCCCGCGGGAAAGTCATCGTCGCCTCGCTGGTCGGCACCGCCATCGAGTTCTTCGACTTCTACATCTACGCCACCGCCGCGGTGATCGTGTTCCCACACATCTTCTTCCCGCAGGGCGACCCGACCACCGCGACGCTGCAGTCGCTGGCCACCTTCGCCGTCGCCTTTGTCGCGCGCCCTATCGGCTCTGCGCTGTTCGGCCACTTCGGCGATCGCGTCGGGCGCAAGGTCACGCTGGTCGCCTCGCTGCTGACCATGGGGATTTCCACCGTGCTGATCGGCCTGCTGCCGAGCTATGAAACCATCGGCATCTTCGCCCCTATCCTGCTGGCGCTGGCGCGCTTTGGCCAGGGCCTGGGGCTGGGTGGCGAATGGGGCGGCGCAGCCCTGCTGGCGACGGAGAACGCGCCGGCCAAAAAGCGCGCGCTGTACGGTTCTTTCCCCCAGTTGGGGGCGCCTATCGGTTTCTTCTTCGCCAACGGCACCTTCCTGCTGCTCTCATGGCTGCTGAGCGACCAGCAATTTATGGAATGGGGCTGGCGCGTGCCGTTCATCCTCTCCGCGGCGCTGGTGCTGATTGGCCTGTATGTGCGGGTATCGCTGCATGAAACGCCGGTGTTCGCCAAAGCGGCCAAGGCCGGCAAACAGGTGAAAGTGCCGCTCGGCACGCTGCTGAGCAAACATCTGAAAGCCACCATCCTCGGCACCTTCATCATGCTGGCGACCTACACGCTGTTTTATCTGATGACGGTGTATTCGATGACCTACGGCACCGCGCCGCAGCCGTTGGGCCTCGGTTACTCCCGCAACAGCTTCCTGTGGATGCTGATGGTGGCGGTGATTGGTTTCGGCGTGATGGTGCCGATCGCCGGTCTGCTGGCGGACGCGTTCGGCCGCCGCAAGACCATGATCGCCATTACCCTGCTGATGATCGGCTTCGCGTTCCTGTTCCCGACCCTGCTGGGTTCCGGCAACCAGGCGCTGGTGATGGGCTTCCTGCTGTGCGGCCTGAGCATCATGGGGCTGACCTTTGGCCCGATGGGTGCGCTGCTGCCGGAGCTGTTCCCTACCGAAGTGCGCTATACCGGCGCGTCATTCTCCTACAACGTCGCGTCGATCCTCGGCGCGTCCGTGGCGCCTTATATCGCCACCTGGCTGGCGGCCCATTACGGGCTGTTCTACGTCGGTATGTACCTGGCGGCGATGGCCGGGCTGACGCTGCTGGCGCTGCTGCTGATGAAAGAAACCCGCCACCAGTCGCTGTGATCCTCTGCGGCCCCCTCACTGCGGGGGGCCGCACGCGTTGTTCGTTTCCTGTCATAAAACCGGGCTATGCTGAATGTTTCTCTCGGTAACAGGATCGGCCGATGTCTTTGCGTCGTGGGGTATTTGTCTGCGTGGCGCTGCTGGCGGCTCTCGCCATCGCGCTCTATTACGGGTTGAAGCCTGACCATCCCGATGCGCTATGGCGCATCGTCAGCCAGCAATGTCTGCCCAATCAGCAAGCGCATGACAACCCGGCGCCCTGCGCGCAGGTGGATGTGCCGGCCGGTTTCGTGGTGTTTAAAGATCGCAACGGGCCGTTGCAATACCTGCTGATGCCCAGCGCCAAAATCACCGGTATCGAAAGCCCGGCGCTGCTGGACGCCGCCACGCCGAATTTCTTCGCGCAGGCCTGGCGCGCGCGCCACGTGATGGCGGAGCGTTATGGCAAACCCATCGACGACGGCGATATTTCACTGGCGATCAACTCGGAATATGGCCGCACGCAAAACCAGCTGCACATTCATATCTCCTGCCTGTCGCCGGCGGTAAAACAGCGGCTGGCGCAGATTGGCCCCGATTTCATCGAGCAATGGCAACCGCTGCCCGGCGGCCTGTTGGGGCATGACTATCTGGGGCGGCGGGTGACCCCCGCCGAACTGGAACAACAGGGCGCCTTCCGCCTGCTGGCCTCCGGCCTGCCGCGCGCCGACGGGCGCATGGGCAGCTTCGGCCTGGCGATGACCGCGCTGCCGGACGGCGATTTCCTGCTGCTGGCGACCGAGCGCAGCCTGCTGCCGTTTACCCTGGCCTCGGCGGAAGAGATCCAGGATCACGACTGCCGGCTGCTCACGCCGCCGCCGCACGCCTGATTATTTTTTGCCTTTCATCTCCCGCAGGATCTGCCCGCACGGATTCTCCTCGCCGCCCTCACTGGGCGAGACCAGCGCCAGCAGCGCCGCTGCCGGCGTCAGCACCGCCCCCAACGCCACCGCCGCCGCGCCGCGCGCGATCAGCGGCCCGGCTTTCACCCCGGCGTCCGGATGCTTGAAGGTGCCTTTCACGTACAGCGGCGAGCGCAGGGTCAGCACGCGCATCCCCTTGCTTTCCGGATCGATGGACAAATCCAGCCGTTCGGTGGCGAGGTTGGTGTTGCCGGTGATGTTGATCACCGCGTTTTCGGTGTCGAACACGAACAGCCGCGGCGCGGCGACGCCGCTGCGGATGCCGACGTCCGCCGCCGCGCAGTTGATGCCCACCACGTCGTCACCGAACAGCTGCGCCACCAGATAGTTGCCGACGTTCAGACCGAGGATCTCCATCAGGCTACGGCTGATCACCCCGTTATTGATCAACAGACGCAGGTCGCCGTTGCTGGTCGCCAGCAGCTCGGCCACCGAATTGCCGCTGCCCGTCAGTCTGGCGTCGCCGTTCATCTGCCCGAGGCTGCGCTTCATCGCCGCCACGTTCGGCAACAGCTGTTTGAGCTGGAGTTTGCGCGCGTGCATATCTACCTGACCGCGCATCGGCTTTTTGCCGCCATCGAGGCGCACGACGGCGCTCAGGCTGCCGCCCGCCATCCCGAAGCGCAGCGGATCCAGGCGCAGTTCGCCATTGTTCAGTTTCAGGTGCGTGGCCAGATCGCTCAGCGGCAAATCGCTGCCGCGTTCAATGCGCGCGGCGGCAAACTTCACGTCCGCATCCATCTTGCGCCAGCTTTGCGTATCGAACTGTTCGACCGGCAGCACCTTATCCGCCGGCTGGCGGCTCTTCTCGCCGCGCCCGGCTTTGGCGGCGTTGGAGTCCGCGCCGATCAGCGGCGCCAGATCCGCCAACCTCAGCTGCCGGGAGCTCACCGCGCCGCTCAGCGTGGGCCGCGGTTTACCGGCGACGTATTTCAAGCTACCGTGAATGTCGCTGTCGCCGATTTTGCCGTCAAATTTCTGATACTCGAACACGGCGCCGCCCGGCTGATGCAGACGAGCCATCAGATGGCCATCGGTCGCATACGGCGGCGTGTTCGGCAACAGCACGCCGGTCAGGCCATAGAGGTTGCCCAGGCTGTCGCCGGAAAATTTCAGCTGCACGTCCAGGCCGCCGAGATTCAGCGGATCGGACAAGGTGCCCGCCACCGCCACCCGGGTGCTGCCGGAACGCACGTCGGCCTGCAGCGGGAACGGCAGAGCGGCGCTCTGCAGCGACAGCATGCCGCCGATCTTGCCGCTGCCGCTCAGCGGTTCGCCGTTATATTTGCCTTTCACCTGCCAGCCGAAAACATAATCGGGTGTAGCGCTCTTGCCGCCGCTCTGTTTGCCGGTCACTTCACTGAACGGCAGCGGTTTGCCGAGCGGATCGATAACGGCGCGGAAATCCGCCTTTAGCGTGGCGTCTTTAAAGGCGATCTGTCCCTTGTCGAACACGATATCGTGAACGGTGAACGACCAGTCGGAAGGCGGCTGCTTGGGATCCTGGCCGCCGGCCAGGTCAAACGTCCAGTTGTTGTCGCCGTTGGCCAGGCGTTGCAACGACGCATTCGGCCGCTTCAGCCAGATGCGCGGGATCAGCAGCTCTTTACCCAGCAGCGCCAGCGGTGCGATGCTGGTGTCGATGCGCTGCAGCGTCACCATGCTGTCGCCGGGCATGTTTTTCGGATTACCCAGCCACACGTCTTCGGCATGAATATGCGGCCAGGGCACCCAGGCGCGCCAGCCGCCCTCATCCGGATTACGTGACCAGTCGACGCCCAGATCGCCGCGGATGGCGAACGGCCGCCGCAGTTCGGCCGACACTTTGTCGTTGATGGTGGGCTTGAGTCGATTCCAGTCGAAGGTAGCGATGAAGATCGCCAGTGCGGCGATCGCCAGCAGCACAATGCCGCCCAGCCAGCTGAAAACCTTTCCTGTTCTTGTCATAGCGGCTCCCTCAGCGCATAAGCCAGGCTGCCGAATAAAAGGAAAAGGAATTAGCAGCCCCGTTTAAGCCTAGCTGAGGATAGGCCGGAGTTCACGCCGGCGCGCCGGGCGCGGCAAACAACGTCGGCACGCTGTGCAGCGTTTCAAAGCACGCCGGACGGGAAAGGTAGTAGCCCTGTGCGGCCAACGCGCCGGAGCGCTGCACCAGGCGCCACTCCTGCTCGGTTTCCACCCCCTCGACGATCACCCCGTCGCTGTGCTGGTTCATCATCTTGATCAGGGTGCCGAGCAGCTGCACCCCCTCTTCCGACTGTTTGAGCAAGGTGAACAATTCGCGCGCCACCTTGATGTATTGATACCGCCAGGCACCGACGGCGGAGAAGTTGGCCAGCCCGCTGCCGAAATCGTCCAGCCACAGCCGCTCGCCGCCGACAATCTGCTGCAGCGGGCGGTTTGATGCCGTTGCGGCGTGCTCCACCAGCTCGAAGCGCAGATAGGGCATCTCGGCGATCTGCCGTTGCAACGCGCGATGACGCTGCAATGCTTGCAGCGCGATGCCGTCGATATTGACCGATACCATCACCGCGTGGCGGATGAACAACGCCTGCCAGCGCTGCAACAGCGCCAGCTGTTCCTGAACCACCCGCAAACGCTCGGCGACGCCGAGCGAGGCAAAATACTGTTCCGGGGATTGCCGCTTGTCCGGCTCATTCGGGTGATGCACCGCCGTCAGCAGTTCCACCGCCAACAGCGCGCCGCTGGTGCGATAAATCGGCTGGAAGGTATACAAGCGCCGGCATTGCCGCCAGTAGCGCCGCGATTTGGCGCAGGCATAGAGGGCAAAACAGGGCGCCAGCAGACCCGAGATCAGATTGGTTATCATCGGTACTATCGCCGTGGCGGGGAAGTGAGAGCGCTGCCGCTGTTTCTTTACCCAACTTATCGGCCACGCCACGTAAAACTTTAAGCACGAATTGCCGCATGCTTTCCTCTTCACCCTGTCGGCGTTGGCCGATCGCGATCATAAAAAATTAAAACACTGTTTTAATTTATTGACTCCCTTACCGCCTTGCGTGGAGACTGGTGGCTGTTGCTTCTTCTTTAGCCAGGGCTTATTGACGATGACTATCCGAAACCTCGCCGTGATCGGCGAATGCATGATCGAGCTGTCACAGCAGGGCGCACAGCTGACGCGCGGCTTTGGCGGCGATACCCTCAACACCGCCGTCTACCTCGCCCGCCAAATGCCGAAACAGACGTTGCAGGTGCATTACGTCACCGCGCTCGGCACCGACAGCTTCAGCGGCGAGATGCTGCAGGCCTGGCGGCAGGAGAAGATCGAGACCGGGTTGATTCAGCAGTTCGACAACAAGCTGCCGGGCCTGTACGTGATCGAAACCGACGCCGCCGGCGAACGCACTTTCTACTATTGGCGCAATGACGCCGCCGCCCGCTATTGGCTTGCTGGACCGCAGGCCGACGCACTGTGCGCGCGGCTGGCGCAGTTCGATTACCTGTACCTCAGCGGCATTAGCCTGGCGATCCTCGCGCCTGCCGACCGCACGAAGCTGCTGACGTTGCTGCGCCGCTGTCGCGCCAACGGCGGCCAGGTGATCTTCGACAACAACTACCGCCCGCGTCTGTGGCCAAGCCGTGAGGAAACGCAGCAGGCCTACCGCGAGGTGCTGGCCTGCACCGACATCGCCTTTTTGACGCTGGATGACGAAGAATTGCTGTGGGGAGCGCAGCCGGTTGAACAGATAGTGACGCGCACGCAGGCGCTCGGCGTCGGCGAGATCGTTATCAAACGCGGCGCGAATGCCTGTCTGGTGTTCAATGTGGAGGGGGAGCGGCTTGAGGTGCCGGCGATCGCACTGCCGCCGGAGCGCGTGGTGGATACCACTGCGGCGGGCGACTCTTTCAGCGCCGGCTACCTGGCGGTGCGCCTGAACGGCGGCGGCGCCCGGCAGGCGGCGCAGCGCGGCCACCAGCTTGCTGCGACGGTGATCCAACATCGCGGCGCCATCATTCCCGCAGCGGCGATGCCCGCATAATCAATAAGGCGGCGGCGAAGTCGCCCCGCCGCCCACGCAATGGATCCCAGAAGCATTGATCGGAGGATGATTGAAAGAATTTCCCTGGCGTTGGCTTATTTCCGCCCAGAGCTGCTAAGCTCGGGTCTTGGCATTGCCGTCTTTTTGAATTTATTAGCCGAGTATAAATTTCAATCCGCCGCACTGACTAGCTGGACTTTGGTGCAGGTCGGACTGAGCCGCCGAACGACAGGGAGGTTACCGATGGCCGTCACATTCGCCAACGCCGTCGCCGCAAGACTGCATCTTGATGGCCGGCTACAGGCCTTCAGCCAATTCAAATACGCTTACTTGACCTTCAATAAACACCATCCCGACCGCCATCTGCTGGTATCGAGCTATCCGCAAGAATGGCTGGACATCTACAGTGCCAATCGCTATCAGCGCATCGATCCCGTCGTGCGCGCCGCCCATAACCGCTGTGCGCCCTTTATGTGGCACGACACCGCCCTCACCACCGAGGATCGGCATCACCGGAAGATCTTCAGCCAGGCGCGGGAGTACGACATCGTGCACGGTTGCAGCTTTGTTTTGCACGATCACGACAACAATCTGGCGATCTTGTCGATCAGCGCGACGGCGGCCGATGACGCCGAACTGCGGCAGCTAATGGAGGAAGAAAAGGCCAGCCTGCAGATGGTCTTGGTCGATACCCACCAGCACGCGCTTGCGTTGGCCAGCGCCGAGGCGAGCCGAAAGGATCGGCTCTCGCCGCGCGAAGGGGAAATTCTCTATTGGGCCAGCCAGGGCAAAACCTATAATGAGATCGCGCTGATCCTGGGGATCAAAACCGGCACGGTGAAGTTTCACATCGGCAATGCGGTGCGGAAGCTGGGGGTCGCCAACGCCAAACACGCGATCCGGCGCGGCCTTGAACGGCAACTGATCGCGCCGCCTCAGGCATAAAAAAGCCGGCATTGCAGCCGGCTTTTTGTTTTTTATCTTGCGGAAAATCAGCCCGCAACGGCGATACGTTTCATGTCGGTCATGTAGCCGCGCAGTTTGCGGCCGACGGTTTCGATTGGATGGCTGCGCACCGCTTCGTTCACGTCGCGCAGCTGCGCGTTGTCCACCGCCGTACCCGCCACGGCTTTGCCCAAATCGCCCGCCTGCAGGGTGGTCATGAAGTCCTTCAGCAACGGCACCGCCGCGTTGGCGAACAGGTAGTTACCGTACTCCGCGGTATCGGAGATGACCACGTTCATTTCATACAGACGCTTACGCGCAATGGTGTTGGCGATCAACGGCAGCTCGTGCAGCGACTCGTAGTAAGCCGATTCTTCGATGATGCCGGCATCGACCATGGTTTCGAACGCCAGCTCAACGCCCGCTTTCACCATCGCCACCATCAGCACGCCGTGATCGAAGTACTCTTGCTCGCTGATTTTGCCTTCAAACTGCGGCGCATTCTCGAACGCGGTTTTGCCGGTCTCTTCGCGCCAGGTCAGCAGTTTCACGTCGTCTTCCGCCCAGTCGGCCATCATGCCGCTGGAGAAAGCGCCGGAGATGATGTCGTCCATGTGCTTCTGGAACAGCGGCGCCATGATGGTTTTCAGCTGTTCGGACAGCGCATAGGCGCGCAGCTTGGCCGGGTTGGACAGGCGATCCATCATCAGCGTGATGCCGCCCTGCTTCAGCGCTTCGGTGATGGTTTCCCAGCCGAACTGAATCAGTTTCTCGGCGTAAGCCGGATCGGCGCCTTCAGCAACCAGCTTGTCGAAGCACAGCAGAGAACCCGCCTGCAGCATGCCGCACAGAATGGTCTGCTCGCCCATCAGGTCAGATTTCACTTCAGCGACGAAGGAGGATTCCAGCACGCCGGCGCGGTGGCCGCCGGTCGCCGCCGCCCAGGCCTTGGCGATCGCCATGCCTTCGCCTTTCGGATCGTTTTCCGGGTGAACCGCAATCAGGGTCGGCACGCCGAAGCCGCGCTTGTACTCTTCGCGCACTTCGGTGCCCGGGCACTTCGGCGCGACCATCACCACGGTGAGGTCTTTGCGCACCTGCTCGCCCACTTCAACGATGTTGAAGCCGTGGGAGTAACCCAGCGCCGCGCCGTCTTTCATCAGCGGCTGCACCGCACGCACCACGGAAGAGTGCTGCTTGTCCGGGGTCAGGTTAACCACCAGATCCGCCTGCGGGATCAAATCTTCGTAGGTGCCGACCTTAAAGCCGTTTTCGGTCGCCTTGCGCCAGGAAGCGCGCTTCTCGTCAATCGCTTCTTTGCGCAGGGCATAGGCGACATCCAGACCGGAATCGCGCATGTTCAGCCCCTGGTTCAGCCCCTGGGCGCCACAGCCGACAATCACCACTTTTTTACCTTTCAGGTAGCCGGCTTCGTCAGCAAATTCGTCGCGCGCCATAAAGCGGCATTTACCCAATTGCGCCAACTGCTGACGCAGGTTCAAGGTGTTGAAATAGTTAGCCATGGTGGTACTCCGGTTTGATGTTGTCTTGCATTGTTATTTTCATTCCCCGCCCTGTCTGTGCGGAGATTCGTTAAACTCAATGTATAACAGGAAATGCGTTGCTTAAATTGATATATTGAGAACGTGACATTGCAATTTTTGCAACACTCTCACTGCGAGCGTATCGATATGGATTTACGTGATTTAAAGCTGTTCCTGCATCTGGCCGAAAGCCATCACTTCGGGCGCACCGCCAAGGCGATGCACGTCAGCCCGTCGACGCTCTCCCGCCAGATCCAGCGGCTGGAAGAGATCCTCGGGCAGCCGCTGTTCCTGCGCGATAACCGCACCGTGCAACTCACCGACGCCGGCGAACAGCTGAAAGAATTCGCCCAACAGACGTTGCTGCAGTATCAGCAGCTGAAACACTCGCTCGGCCAGCACGGCCCTTCGCTGAGCGGCGAACTGCGGCTGTTCTGCTCGGTGACCGCGGCGTACAGCCACCTGCCGCCGATCCTCGATCGCTTCCGTGCGCAGCACCCGCTGGTAGAGATCAAGCTGACCACCGGCGATGCCGCCGACGCGGTCGACAAGGTGCAATCCAACGAGGCCGATCTCGGCATCGCCGGCCGGCCGGAAACGCTGCCCGCCAGCGTGGCGTTCACCAAAATCGGCGAAATTCCGCTGGTGCTGATCGCGCCGGCGCTGCCCTGCGCGGTGCGCAGCCAGGCGTTCGCCGACAAGCCCGACTGGGCCGAGATCCCGTTCATCTTGCCGGAGCACGGCCCTTCGCGAAAACGTATCGAACTGTGGTTCCGCCGCCACCGCATCAGCAATCCGCTGATTTACGCTACCGTCGGCGGCCACGAGGCCATCGTGTCGATGGTGGCCCTGGGCTGCGGCATCGCGCTGATCCCAAGCGTGGTGGTGGACAACAGCCCGGAGCCGGTGCGCAACCGCATCTCGCAGCTGGATAACATCTCGATGGTCGAACCCTTCGAACTGGGGGTCTGCGTTCAGAAAAAGCGCCTCAGCGATCCGTTGATCGACGCCTTTTGGCGGTTGCTGCATCCCCGCTGACGCGGGGTTTCAAAGGTCTGCCGGATCGATCTGCTTCATCGCCTCTACCTGCATCAGCCAGTGGTAGAGCGGCTCAAGCTGCAAAAACGCCCCGGCCAGCAGCGGCGCCAGATCGGCGTTGAACAGCTTTTCCACTTCGCTGTCCGTCACCATCACCGCAAACGACTTGCGGTTGTACCAGGTGGCGATCTCCGCCGCCTGCTCCTTCACCAGCGGGCGCTTGTAGCTTTCGCCCACCAGCTCGAACGGCGGCCGGCAGCAGGCGGCCACCTCCAGGAAAGGCTGCGGCCGTTGTTTCAGCGTATGGCGGAACAGATCCATGGTCGGCTTGTTGGCGCTGTAGTAGCCGAGCCCATAGCGCAGCATGTCCGGCCCCAGTTCGAAAAAGTAGACCGGCGCATCTTTCCAGTCTTTACTCGGGCGCTTGAACGTCAGCCACATGCGGCTGCGGTAGCGCGACTTGTCGTGAGAAAACCGCGTATCGCGATGAATGCGCGACAGCGTTTTGCCGATCGCCGGGCGAGTCTCAAACTGCGGATCGATCGCCAGCATGCCGGGAGCCAACTGCTCCACCAGCGCGCGAAACGGCGCCAGCAGCTCGCGATCGTAGATGTCGCGGTTGCCGTCGAACCACGCCTTATCGTTCTCGATCCGCACCTGCTGCAGGAAATTCAGGCCCTGCTGGCTAAAGCCGGAGAAAGGTTGCGTCATAAGTTTTTCCGTTCTGACGGTTTATCGGGTGTTGCGCAGATCTTCCCTCTGCCAACGGCGTTTGATAAACACGCGCCGACGCGTGCGGAAATAAGCGACATACAGGTAGAACGCCGCCCGGTTGCTGAACAGCGCCCCGCCAACCGCGCCCCCCAGCAGCAGGGCGCCGGTGGCGATGCCGGTCATGCCCGCCGCCCACGCCGCCGCGGCGCCGAGGCAACACAGACCGAGCATGCCAAGGTAATATTGCAGCAATACCACCCCGCTGTTTTTACCCTGCACCAGTTGGAACAGGATCAGCGTCATCCACACCGCCACGATCGCGCCGCTGCCCATTAGAACGGCGGCAGAAGTCTTGCCGCTCCAGGCGGCCGCCACGTCCGTGGCCAGGCCCATCACGCCCGCCAGCCCCAGCGTCAGGCATACCATCAGCAACATGACATTGCCGACGCCCGGCGGTGACAGCCGCTGGCCCGGCGTCAGGAAATGCTGCTCAAGCTGCGCATCCACGCCGGCGAAAAGCGCACGATCGCGCGCCGCGATTTGGCTTTCCATCTCCCGGCCCTGCACGATCAGGCGTTTAATCATCCAATCCGCCATTACCTCACCATCTGCGGCAATTTCTGCATAATGCCCACAAAATACTGCCCGGTGGTTTTCACATTCACCGGCGCAGACAGGGTGCCGCTGATGCCGCTGCCCACGAACGTCAATGAGTTATTGAGCGCCGAATGCAGTTGCTGACGCAGCCCGTTTTGGATCGCTTCCGTCGGATAGCGCTTCGGGTATAAGCCGTTCTTCACCATCTCTTTCAAGACGTTATTGGAAATCCCCGGGTTTTCCGCCCGAATGATGTTTTCGGTCAGCCGCTTCCTTTCGCTGCGGGGCATGCTTTTCAGCCATTCCGTCGCCTTGCGCGCCGAAATGCGGCGCATGGCGCGGTAGGTCATCGTCGCTTCCTTCAGGGCGGCCCCCGCGCTGGCCAGCGAGATCACATCGAGTACGGTGCTGGTGGCGATATACCACTGCTCAGAGTCGAGCTGAGCCAATTCATCGCCTTTTCCGTCATAAAGCTTGTTGACGCGGTATAGCCCATTGCCGCACTGCAGCGCGCTGGCGGCCATGCCGGCATAGCCCAGATAAGCCACCGCTGAGCTGGTGCCGCCGGTAAACGGCACGGCGACGCTGCCCGACGCCAGTAAAAATACCGATACCAGCAGCGTTCCGCACGACAGCGCGGCCGAGGCCAACTCTTTGCTGACGCTGGGTTTGCTCAACGCTTCCGACAGCGTATTGGTCGCGGCAACGCGCGAGGTATGAGCCACCGTTTTGCTGATGACCACGTGGGTGACCTGCGAAGCGTTCGAATAACCGGTGTGCTGCGTCGGGCGGACTAAAAATGAGTTTTGCCCGTCGGAAAAAATAATTCCCACGCCATGAAAAGCGAGGCTGCAGTCCAGCGAGTCCTGCAAGGCTTGCAGATTAATATCGCGATAGAACTCTTGTATCCCGGCATTGCCCAACAAGCGGGCAAATTCGGCGTTGGTCAAATCGTCTTCGGGAGAACCGAACGGCGTAGAAAAAGCGGTTTTCATTGTCGTGCATCCCTATACGTCAGAAGTCTTGGCAGTATAAAAATGCACGACAAAATCACAACCATGCAACCTATAAACTGACTAACGCGTCACGGTTGCTTATCAATCCGGCTCACCCCTGCAAAAAGAAGCGGAACGCCGGGTTGTCGGTTTCGTCGTGGCAATCGTAGCCCAGCGCCTGCAGGTGCCGCTCGAATTCCGGCTCGCTTTGCGCCAGTTCAAAGGCCGCCAGCACCCGGCCGAAGTCGGTGCCGTGGCTGCGATAGTGGAACAACGAGATGTTCCAGTGCGTGCCCAGCGTTTGCAGGAACTTCAGCAGCGCGCCCGGCGACTCCGGAAACTCAAAGCTGTACAGCCGTTCGCGCAGCGGCTTCGACGGACGCCCGCCCACCATGTAGCGCACGTGCAGCTTGGCCATCTCATCGTCCGACAGATCCACCACCTGATAACCGCCGGCGTTGAGTTCGTCGATGATCTCCCGTCGTTCGGCGTGGCCGCGCGTCAGACGCACGCCGACGAAAATGCAGGCGTTGTCGGCATCGGCGTAGCGGTAGTTGAATTCGGTCACCGAGCGCCCGCCCAGCAGTTGGCAGAACTTGAGGAAGCTGCCCTGTTGTTCCGGAATGGTCACCGCCAGCAGCGCTTCGCGTTGTTCGCCCAGTTCGCAGCGCTCGGAAACGTAGCGCAGCCCGTGGAAGTTGAGGTTGGCGCCGGACAGCACGTGCGCCAGACGCTCGCCCTGAATGTTGTGCTGCTGGACGTACTTTTTCAGCCCCGCCAAAGCCAGCGCGCCGGAAGGCTCGGCAATGGCGCGCACGTCCTCGAACAGATCTTTGACCGCCGCGCAGATGGCGTCGCTGTCCACGGTGATCACGTCGTCCAGATACTCACGGCACAGGCGGAAGGTTTCGTCGCCGATGCGCTTCACCGCCACGCCTTCGGCGAACAGCCCGACGCGCGCCAGATCCACCGGATGGCCGGCATCCAGCGCCGCGCGCAGGCAGGCGGAGTCTTCCGCTTCGACGCCGATCACTTTGATCTGCGGCATCAGCTGTTTGATCAGCACCGCCACCCCGGCGGCCAGGCCGCCGCCGCCGACCGGCACGAAAACCCGATCCAGATGCGCGTCTTGCTGCAGCAGCTCCATCGCCAGCGTGCCCTGCCCGGCGATCACCGTCGGGTGATCGAACGGCGGCACAAAGGTCATGCCCTGCTGCTGGGAAAGCTCGATCGCCTTCGCTTTGGCCTCGTCGAAATTGGCACCGTGCAGCAACACTTCACCGCCGAAGCCGCGCACCGCATCCACCTTGATGTCAGCGGTGGAGACCGGCATCACGATCAGCGTTTTGATGCCCAGCCGTTTACCGGAGAAGGCGACGCCCTGCGCGTGGTTGCCGGCCGAAGCCGTCACGACGCCGCGCGCCTTCTGCTCTTCGTCCAGCCCGGCGATCATCGCATAGGCCCCGCGCAGCTTGAAGCTGTGCACCGGCTGGCGATCTTCGCGCTTCACCAAAATGGTGTTGCCGAGGCGCGAAGAGATTTTGCTCATGGCCTGCAACGGGGTGACCTGCGCCACCTCGTAAACCGGCGAGCGCAGTACCGCTCGCAGATATTCCGCGCCGCAGGGGGCGCTGGGTAGGGGTTGAGAGACCGCCATGCTGCTTATCCCCCCAGTTTGCTCTTGTCGCGCACCGCGCCTTTGTCGGCGCTGGTGGCCAACGAGGCGTAGGCGCGCAGCGCGAAGGATACCTGACGTTCACGGTTTTTCGGCGTCCAGGCCGCGTCGCCGCGCGCCAGTTCCGCCTCATGCCGCGCCGCCAGCTCCTGCTCGCTGACGTCCAGCTGGATGCCGCGATGAGGAATGTCGATTGCGATCATGTCACCGTCCTGCACCAGGGCGATCAGGCCGCCGCTGGCCGCTTCCGGCGAAGCGTGGCCGATGGACAACCCGGAGGTGCCGCCGGAGAAACGCCCGTCGGTGATCAGCGCGCACGCCTTGCCCAGCCCCATCGATTTCAGGTAAGTGGTTGGATAAAGCATTTCCTGCATGCCCGGGCCGCCTTTCGGCCCTTCGTAACGGATAACGACCACGTCGCCCGCCACCACTTTGCCGCCGAGGATGGCGTCTACCGCCTCATCCTGGCTTTCATAGACTTTGGCCGGGCCGCGGAAGGTGAGGATTTCTTTATCTACGCCGGCGGTTTTGACGATGCAGCCGTTTTCCGCCAGGTTGCCGTACAGCACCGCCAATCCGCCGTCCTGACTGTAGGCGTGCTCACGGGTGCGGATGCAGCCTTCCTTGCGGTCGGTGTCCAGCGAATCCCAACGGCAGTCCTGAGAGAATGCCTGCGTGGTGCGGATACCGGCCGGCCCGGCGGAGTACATTTTCTTGACGCTTTCGTCGCGGGTCAGCATCACGTCGTAGGCTTCCAGCGTCTGCGGCAGGGTCAGCCCCAGCACATTGTTCACTTCGCGGTTCAGCAAGCCGGCGCGATCCAGCTCGCCGAGGATGCCGATCACGCCACCGGCGCGGTGCACGTCTTCCATGTGATATTTCTGCGTGCTCGGCGCCACCTTGCACAGGTGCGGCACTTTGCGCGACAGGCGATCGATGTCCTCCATGGTGAAGTCCACCTCGCCTTCCTGCGCCGAAGCCAGCAGGTGCAGCACGGTGTTGGTCGAGCCGCCCATGGCGATGTCCAGCGTCATGGCGTTTTCAAATGCCGCCTTGTTGGCGATATTGCGCGGCAGCGCGCTCTCGTCGTCCTGCTCGTAATAGCGTTTGGTCAGCTCGACGATGCGCTTGCCGGCGTTGAGGAACAGTTCCTTGCGATCGGCGTGGGTGGCCAGCAGCGAACCGTTGCCCGGCTGCGACAGGCCCAGCGCTTCGGTCAGGCAGTTCATTGAGTTGGCGGTGAACATGCCGGAGCAAGAGCCGCAGGTCGGGCAGGCGGAACGCTCGATCTGCTCGCTGTCGGCGTCGCTGACGTTCGGGTTCGCGCCCTGGATCATCGCGTCCACCAGATCCAGCTTGATGATCTGGTTGGAGAGTTTGGTCTTGCCGGCTTCCATCGGACCGCCGGAGACGAAGATCACCGGAATATTCAGGCGCAACGCCGCCATCAGCATGCCCGGGGTGATCTTGTCACAGTTGGAGATGCACACCATCGCATCGGCGCAGTGGGCGTTCACCATGTATTCGACCGAGTCGGCGATCAGTTCGCGCGACGGCAGGGAATAGAGCATGCCGCCGTGGCCCATGGCGATGCCGTCATCCACCGCAATGGTGTTGAACTCTTTGGCCACGCCGCCGGAGGCTTCGATCTGTTCGGCGACCAGTTTGCCCAGATCGCGCAGATGCACATGGCCAGGCACGAACTGGGTAAAGGAGTTGACCACGGCGATGATTGGCTTGCCGAAATCGGCGTCGGTCATCCCGGTCGCGCGCCACAATGCGCGGGCACCCGCCATATTGCGGCCGTGGGTGGTGGTGGCGGAACGGTACTTAGGCATGCTCTTTTCACTCCAAATGTATTTATGACAGGCGGCGAACGAACCGCCTGGATATTCTTATCTTGTCTGTCTTGTCGTCCGCCACGCTGCGCGGCGAACCTTATCGTTACGGATTGACCGGATCCAGCCAACCGTATTTGTCTTCGGTCTTGCCGCTGAACAGGCCGAAGAACGCCTGTTGGATCTGTTTGGTCACCGGGCCGCATTTGCCGATGCCGACCTGAATGCCGTCCACGCTGCGCACCGGCGTGATCTCCGCCGCGGTGCCGGACATGAACACTTCGTCGGCCAGGTACAGCGATTCGCGCGACAGCACCTGCTCGCGCACCTCGAAGCCCATGTCTTTCGCCAGCTTGATGATCGCGTCGCGGGTAATGCCCGGCAGCGCCGAAGAGGTGAATGGCGGGGTATAGAGCACGCCGTCTTTCACTTCAAACAGGTTTTCGCCCGCCCCTTCGGAAATGTAACCGTGCACGTCGAGCGCAATGCCTTCCTGATAGCCGTGGCGACGCGCTTCGCTGCCCACCAGCAGGGAGGAAAGATAATTGCCGCCGGCCTTGGCCGCAGTGGGGATCGTGTTTGGTGCGACGCGGTGCCAGGAGGAGACCATCGCATCGATGCCTTGATCCAGCGCTTCTTCACCCAGGTAAGCGCCCCAAGGAAACGCCGCGATAATCACGTCCGTTTTATAACCGGCCGGCGGGTTAACGCCCATGCCGACATCGCCGACGAACACCAGCGGGCGAATGTACGCGCTGACCAGGTTGTTCTTGCGCAGCGTAGCGCGGCAGGCTTCCATCAGCTCGTCGACGCTTTGCGACACCGGCATGCGGTAGATTTTCGCCGAATCGTGCAGGCGCTGCATATGCTCGCGATGACGGAATACCACCGGCCCCAAGTGCGAGTCGTAGCAGCGCACCCCTTCAAACACCGACGTGCCGTAATGCAACGCGTGCGACATCACGTGCACTTTGGCCTCGGCCCAAGGAACCATCTCACCATTGAACCAAATGTAATCGGCTTTCTTTGTCATTGTTATTTATCCTTCTCGGCGCCTCAGGCGCGTATTTGTTGTGATGTTGGCTGCTGGATCTCGACGCAGGAGACGTCCATCAGTTTGCTTAATTGAGATGACAACAGGGCGACCGGGCGCGGGCTGGCAACGGTCAATTCGATATTGATGCTGTCGGCGTTGGCCGGGGAAACCATATTCATAGCACAAACCTGAAAGCCGCGATGACGCACGACCCGCAATACGCGCTCTAACATTTCGGGGCGAAAACGCGCCTGGATCGAGAGTTGATGCTGCATCATGATATTTCCTCCAACATGGTTTCGTTACCGGCGCCCGGCGGCACCAGCGGCCAGACGTTTTCGAGTTCGTCGATAGAGACCTGCAGCAGATAAGGGCCTTCGGTGTTGAACAGCGCCTCGAGCGCGCCCTCCACCTGATCCTTGCGGCTGATGCGCTGGCCGGGAATGCCGAAGGCGGCGGCCAGCATCAGGAAGTCGGGGTTATCGGACAGGTCGGTTTCGCTGTAGCGGCCGTCGAAGAACAGCTGCTGCCATTGGCGCACCATTCCGAGGCGCTGGTTGTCCAGCAGCACGATCTTCAGCGGCAGCTGTTTGCGCTTGATGGTGCCCAGTTCCTGCACGTTCATCATGAAGGAACCATCGCCCGAGACGCAGATCACCGTATCTTGCGGGCGGGCAATTTGGGCCCCTACCGCCGCCGGCACGCCGAACCCCATGGTGCCGAGACCGCTGGAGGTGATGAAATTCTCCGGGCGCTCGAACGTCATGTGTTGCGCGCTCCACATCTGGTGCTGGCCGACGTCGGTGGTCACCACGCTGTTGGCCGGCTTGCGGGCGGACAGCTGGCGCAAGAACAGCGGCGCGTAGATCGGCTGGCCGGGGTGATCGTAGCGGCAGGCGTGCTCGGCTTTCAGCGCCGTCACCTGCTGCTGCCAGGCGGCGATGTTCAGCGGGCGCTGCAACGCCGGCAGCAACGTTTTCAGATCGCCCTGCAGGGCCACATGCGCCTGGCGCAGCTTGCTCATTTCCGCCGGGTCGATATCCATGTGGATCACTTTGGCGTGCGGCGCGAAGGCGTTCAGTTTGCCGGTCACGCGGTCATCGAAACGCGCGCCGACGGCGATCAGCAAATCGCACTCCTGCACCGCCAGGTTAGCGGCCTTGGTGCCGTGCATGCCCAGCATGCCGAGGTACAGCGGATCTTGCGCATCCGGCGCGCCCAGCCCCTTCAGGGTGGCGACGTTCGGCATGCGGGTCACGGCGATGAACTCGCGCAGCGCCGGCACCGCCTGCGCCATGCCCACGCCGCCGCCGACGTACAGCATCGGTTTATGCGCCTGCGCCAACAGCTCAGCCGCCTCGGCCAACGCCGCCGCCGGGAACGCCGGCGCTTCGTCGACCGGCATCAGATGCGGGTGCAAGTCGCCCTGCGCCAGCTGGATGTCTTTCGGGATATCGATCAGCACCGGACCGGGACGGCCGCCGGCGGCGATGGCGAACGCTTCCGCCATGATGCCCGGCAAGGCGTCCAGCGACTCCACCAGGAAGCTGTGCTTGGTGCAGGCCAGAGACAGGCCGAGAACATCGATCTCCTGAAAGGCATCGGTGCCGATCAGCGCGGAACCCACCTGACCGGTGATGGCGACAACGGGAACAGAATCGAGCAGCGCATCAGCCAGGCCGGTGATCAGGTTGGTGGCGCCGGGGCCGGAAGTGGCGATGCAAACGCCGACTTTGCCGGTGGCGCGGGCGTAGCCGATGGCGGCCATGGCGGCGCCCTGTTCATGGCGGCACAGCAGGTGTTCCACGCCGCCGTCATACAACGCATCGTACACCGGCATGATTGCCCCGCCCGGATAGCCGAATACGGTATCCACCCCCTGCGCACGCAACGCTTGAACTACCCACTGAGCGCCATTCATGGTTATTTCCCCGCCTTACTTCGACAACTGCAGGATTTTGTTCTGTTTTTCATGTTCTGCCCCTTGCTCCACTTTTCTCTTGCCAATAAAAAACCCCCGGACCTGACGGTGCGGGGGTTCTCTTGCGATTCCGGCTTGTTTGCTAAGCCTTTCTTCGTCCAAGTGCAGCCCCGCACGGTGGGATAATAATCACCACCACGCTAATCACGACTAGGCTAATCACTTGGGCAAAGGCTTTCATAATGGGTTTGTTCACTGTGCTCATTCAGAACTAATGCTTACAGAGGTATCATAGTCGCGCGCGGCATGACAACACTTTTTTTGCGTTATTATTCGGCGCAATCTGGTCATACCTCACGCGAATCGCCCATCTTTCACACGTTGGCGCGCATACCCGGATTTTCTACCGCGTCGGTGATCGCCTTGCCGCGCGTATCCTTGCCGAAGAACACCAACAGGGCGATCGCCACCGCCACCGTACCGGCGACGATCGCCATCGCCAGGCCGTAATTATGCCCATGATGCTCGGCGATGGTGGCTTGCAGCGTGGCGTTGACCGAAGCGATCAGGTTACCCAGTTGGTACACAAACCCCGGCAGCACCGCGCGGGTATTGGCCGGCACCAACTCGGTCAGGTAGGTCGGCACCACGCCCCAGGCGCCCTGCACCATGAACTGCATCAGGAAAGCGCCGATCCCCAACATCAGCGAACCGCTGGAAAACGCCCACAGCGGGATCACCGGCAGCGCCAGCAGTGCGGCAATGATGATCGCTTTTTTGCGGCCGATCTTTTCCGACAACGAACCGAAGAAAACACCGCCGATAATTGACGCGATATTGTAGCTAATGGCGATGATACTGACGGTTTTAGGGTCGAAACCGTGCTGAACTTTCAGAAACACCGGATACAGATCCTGCGTGCCGTGGGAGAAGAAATTGAACGCCGCCATCAGCAGCACCAGATAGCAGCACAGCTTCCAGTGGCTCTTCAACACCGGCAATAAAGCCGTGCTTTCTTTGCGCTCACGCGCCGCCAGCCACACCGGCGACTCCTGCACGCAATAATAAATAAACGGCAGCAGCAGGATCGGCGCCGCGCCGATGACGAACATGCCGCGCCAGCCGACCGTTTCGAACAGCAGGCCGTACACCACCGCCGCCAGCAGATAACCGAACGGATAGCCGGCCTGGAAAATGCCCGACATCAGGCCGCGTGAGCGGTCCGGTATGGTTTCCATCGCCAACGACGACGCCACGCCCCAGATGCCGCCCATCGCGACACCGTACAACACCCGCAACAGCAAGAAGACCGTCAGCGAGGGCGCGGCGGCGGAGAGCAGCTCAAACACCGAGAAAAAGACGATATTCAACATCAGGATCGGTTTGCGGCCATACTTTTCCGCCGCACGCCCGAAGATCAGCGCGCCAATCGGGCGCACCGCCAGCGTGAGCAGAATCGCCAACGTGACCTGTTCCAGACCGACGTGAAAGGATTGCGCGATGTCGCTGAGTAAGAATACCAGCACGAAAAAATCGAAAGCGTCGAGCGTCCAGCTTGAAAAGCTGGCGATTGCCGCGTTGCGTTGCAGCGGGGTCCAACCAAACATAGTGTTATCCCTACCGTAGAGTACGAAGTCAGGAGGTTTAGCGGCTGCCGGGCAGAATGCGGCGGCGGTCGGAGCTTGTTAAAGAAGTGATTTTTCTTTTAATCAATTGTTAAATACACCCGTTAACCCTATGATTGCAATGCGTATGGGCCGCTAATGTGTTGCAGCCTTCAGCGAATTGTTAATGGGTATTGCCGCAGGTTGCGAGGCGGCTCGCACAATCTCATTTACTTCGATGAAAATGAGCAATTACGCTGCGAAACCCATAGAAAAACCACCAATAACGCCGCGCAATGCCAGGATGAACCTCGCATCATGTCGTCCTCAGCAAGGAGAGCGATATGTCACTGGCGTTAATCTATAGCCGCGCCATCATCGGCGTTCAGGCCCCTTCCGTAACGGTGGAGGTGCATATCAGCAATGGCCTGCCCGGCCTGACGCTGGTCGGCCTGCCGGAAACCACGGTAAAAGAGGCGCGCGATCGGGTGCGCAGCGCCCTGATCAACAGCGGTTTCACCTTTCCCGCCCGGCGCATCACCGTCAATTTGGCGCCCGCCGATCTGCCAAAAGAAGGCGGGCGTTACGATCTGCCGATAGCGCTGGCGATCCTCGCCGCCTCCGAGCAATTGCCCCTCGCGCCGTTGGCGCGCTACGAGTTTCTTGGCGAGCTCGCGCTGTCTGGCTCACTGCGCGCGGTCAGGGGAGCGATCCCGGCGGCACTGGCGGCGGCTGATGCCGGGCGGCAACTGATCCTCTCGACGGACAACGCCGCCGAAGTCGGCCTGATCGCGCAGTCGCGCTCCCATACCGCCCAACACCTGCTGGAAGTCTGCGCTTTTTTGCTCGGCCAAGGCGAACTGCCGGTAGCGGCCACGCCCCCCGATGCGGACAACGCGTGCGAAAACGCCGACCTGCGCGACATCATCGGTCAGGAACAGGCCAAGCGGGCATTAGAGATCGCCGCCGCCGGCGGGCATAACCTGCTGTTGATTGGGCCACCGGGCACCGGTAAAACCATGCTGGCCAGCCGTCTCACGGGCTTGCTGCCGCCGCTGACGGAGGCTGAGGCGCTGGAAAGCCTGGCGATCGCCAGCTTGCAGCATCACATTCCCGCCGCGCTACCATGGCGCCAGAGGCCGTTTCGCGCGCCGCACCACAGCGCCTCGATGGCGGCATTGGTCGGCGGCGGCTCACTGCCGCGACCGGGCGAGATCTCGATGGCGCATAACGGCGTGCTGTTTCTGGATGAACTGCCGGAATTCGAGCGTAAGGTACTGGATGCGCTGCGTGAGCCATTGGAATCCGGCGAGATCGTGATTTCGCGTGCCAACGCCAAGGTCTGTTTCCCCGCCAGGGTGCAACTGATCGCGG
Organism: Serratia sp. JKS296; assembly: GCF_900215445.1. Classification (NCBI taxonomy): domain Bacteria; kingdom Pseudomonadati; phylum Pseudomonadota; class Gammaproteobacteria; order Enterobacterales; family Yersiniaceae; genus Serratia; species Serratia sp. JKS296. Next base: position 139,230 of record NZ_OCMX01000001.1, on the reverse strand, counting down.
CAATGAACCCAAGCCCGACAGGGCATTATCAGGGGTTGCACAATCGCGCCTCACCGCAGCAGGTGTTGCGCTATCTGGCCCGGCTGTCAGGGCCTTTTCTCGACCGTTTCGATCTGTCTATCGAAGTGCCGTTGTTGCCGCCGGGTACGCTCAGTCATCGGAAAGCCCATGGAGAAAGCAGCGAACAAGTACTGAAAAGGGTGCAGCAGGCACGCGCCCGGCAGCTCGAACGCGCCGGTAAAGTCAACGCGCTGTTGAGCAACCGTGAAGTGGAACGAGATTGCGTTTTGCAGGCGGCAGACGCCGAGTTTTTGGAAGCGACATTAAACACGCTGGGGTTATCAGTCCGCGCCTGGCAGCGCATCTTGAAAGTGGCGCGCACGCTGGCGGATTTGGCGGGAGATGCTGAGCTCGACAGGCGCCACCTCAGCGAAGCGCTGGGCTATCGCAGTATGGACCGTCTGCTGTTACAACTGCATCGCAGTCTGGAATGAAAATGGGGCCCGCAGGCCCCATCGTCTTTAGTCTTCGCTGTCGCTGTAATCTTCTACTGCGTCAGCCTGCGGTTTACCGCCGGACAGAGTATGGAATTTCTTCGGGCGACGTGTGCGCGCCAGATATTTAGCCCATACTTTTTCCTGCTCGGTAGCCGCTTCGCGCTCACCGCGACACACTGCGACGAACAGCTGTTCTTCTTCAGTGGCCGGCTGGCGTTTACCCGAGTCCAACTCGTTAAACGCGTAGCCGAAGCGCTCTAGCAATTGCGCCTCTTTAATGGTGAAATCGCCGTGACGGGAGAACCCGCGAGGGTAATGTTTATTATCAAAAAAACGATTGGTCGTGGTGAAGCTATCCGCCATCTGACACGCTCCTAATTCTCTTATGGCCGTGCTGTTTATGGCGCGGAGTATTAGATAGGCTTGACAGCGTGTAAAACAAAACATTTAAATCTTAACGACAAATTTTTTTGGAGATAGGTGTGGATACCGAATTACTGAAAACCTTTTTGGAGGTCAGTAGAACGCGTCACTTTGGCAGAGCCGCAGAATCTTTGTACTTAACGCAGTCCGCGGTCAGTTTCCGCATCCGTCAGCTAGAAAACCAGTTGGGCGCAAATTTATTTACCCGTCATCGCAATAACATCCGCCTGACGCCTGCCGGCGAGCGGCTTCTGCCCTATGCCGAGAGCCTGATGAACACCTGGCAGTTGGCGAAGAAGGAAGTCGTGCGTTCGCTGCAACACACCGAGTTGTCGATCGGCGCTACCGCTTCGTTGTGGGAGGCCTATCTGACTCCCTGGTTGCAAGCACTCTATCAACAACGCGAGGCGCTGCAGCTAGAAGCCAGGGTGGCATTAAGGCACTCTTTGGTAAAACAACTGCATGAAAGGCAGCTCGATTTACTGATCACCACTGAACCGCCGAAGATGGATGAGTTGGCCAGCCAGCAACTGAGCAATTTCTCATTACGCCTGTTCTCATCCGCTTATCGTGACAAACAGGCCCCAATGCCCTACATCAAGCTGGAATGGGGAGCCGACTTCCACCAACAAGAAAACCGCATGTTGGAAGGTGATAACGTACCGGTGCTTACCACCACCTCCGCTCACCTGACGCGTCAGCTGTTGGAAACCACGGGCGGATGCGCTTTCCTGCCCAGCCATTGGGAAAAAGAGTACCCACAGCTGGTGGCCGCCACCGAGATCCCGCCGATTATCCGCCCACTGTATGCCGTCTGGTTGCAAAACAGCGATCAACAACCTTTGATTCGGCAATTACTTAAAATACCTTTAAATACCGCAGCCTAAAGCGCCATGGCGGCCTTAAAAGCCGCCACCGTGGTCTTGGATGTCTATCATGCCAAAAGCCGCCCATCGCCTTCTGAGAGAAGAAAATGCAAAATGGTAGGAGAATCAGGAGGTCTGCGGGGGTAAAGATCGAAAGGCTATGGAGCAACTCGGATCAGATAAGCATCAGCATAGAGCACCCGATGCGCTCTTTTCCAAAACGATAACGCTCTAAGGATCGGGATAATAGGCAAAAAAAAACCCTTTGCTTTCGCAAAGGGTTCTTAATATGGCAGGGGCGGAGAGACTCGAACTCGCGACACCCGGTTTTGGAGACCGGTGCTCTACCAACTGAGCTACGCCCCTAAATCTCGCTTAACATTATGCCTGCTAATAAAGCAGGCATAATTAAATAAGTGGCGGAACGGACGGGGCTCGAACCCGCGACCCCCTGCGTGACAGGCAGGTATTCTAACCAACTGAACTACCGCTCCACCGATTCTTTTACGTTGCATCTTTCGATGCCGGCAACATCGCGTTCTGCGATTTGCGCATTACCAGTCGTCACACTGATAACGTTTATTTGATGCCTGGCAGTGTCCTACTCTCGCATGGGGAGACCCCACACTACCATCGGCGCTACGGCGTTTCACTTCTGAGTTCGGCATGGGGTCAGGTGGGACCACCGCGCTATTGCCGCCAGGCAAATTCTGTTTCATTCCAACCGCTTCACTTCCATGAAGCCATCAGAACCAATCTCGGAACTTCGCTGAAAATCTCTCTAAAAACACCTTCGGTGTTGTAAGGTTAAGCCTCACGGATCATTAGTACTGGTTAGCTCAATGCATCGCTGCACTTACACACCCAGCCTATCAACGTCTTAGTCTTAAACGTTCCTTCAGGGGCCTTAAAGGCCCAGGGAAGACTCATCTTGAGGCAAGTTTCGCGCTTAGATGCTTTCAGCGCTTATCTTTTCCGCACTTAGCTACCGGGCAATGCCATTGGCATGACAACCCGAACACCAGTGGTGCGTTCACTCCGGTCCTCTCGTACTAGGAGCAACCCCTCTCAATCTTCCAACGCCCACGGCAGATAGGGACCGAACTGTCTCACGACGTTCTAAACCCAGCTCGCGTACCACTTTAAATGGCGAACAGCCATACCCTTGGGACCTACTTCAGCCCCAGGATGTGATGAGCCGACATCGAGGTGCCAAACACCGCCGTCGATATGAACTCTTGGGCGGTATCAGCCTGTTATCCCCGGAGTACCTTTTATCCGTTGAGCGATGGCCCTTCCATTCAGAACCACCGGATCACTAAGACCTACTTTCGTACCTGCTCGAGCCGTCACTCTCGCAGTCAAGCTAGCTTATGCCTTTGCACTAACCTCACGATGTCCGACCGTGATTAGCTAACCTTCGTGCTCCTCCGTTACTCTTTGGGAGGAGACCGCCCCAGTCAAACTACCCACCAGACACTGTCCTCACCCCAGATTATGGGGCCGAGTTAGAACATCAAACATTAAAGGGTGGTATTTCAAGGATGGCTCCACGCAGACTGGCGTCCACGCTTCAAAGCCTCCCACCTATCCTACACATCAAGGCTCAATGTTCAGTGTCAAGCTATAGTAAAGGTTCACGGGGTCTTTCCGTCTTGCCGCGGGTACACTGCATCTTCACAGCGAGTTCAATTTCACTGAGTCTCGGGTGGAGACAGCCTGGCCATCATTACGCCATTCGTGCAGGTCGGAACTTACCCGACAAGGAATTTCGCTACCTTAGGACCGTTATAGTTACGGCCGCCGTTTACTGGGGCTTCGATCAAGAGCTTCGCCTTGCGGCTGACCCCATCAATTAACCTTCCAGCACCGGGCAGGCGTCACACCGTATACGTCCACTTTCGTGTTTGCACAGTGCTGTGTTTTTATTAAACAGTTGCAGCCAGCTGGTATCTTCGACTGGCTTCAGCTCCATCCGCGAGGGACTTCACCTACATGCCAGCGTGCCTTCTCCCGAAGTTACGGCACCATTTTGCCTAGTTCCTTCACCCGAGTTCTCTCAAGCGCCTTGGTATTCTCTACCTGACCACCTGTGTCGGTTTGGGGTACGATTTAATGTTACCTGATGCTTAGAGGATTTTCCTGGAAGCAGGGCATCAACTACTTCTGCACCGTAGTGCATCGTCATCACGCCTCAGGGTTAGTATGCAACCGGATTTACCAGGTCACACCCCCTACACGCTTAAACCGGGACAACCGTCGCCCGGCTAGCCTAGCCTTCTCCGTCCCCCCTTCGCAGTAACACCAAGTACAGGAATATTAACCTGTTTCCCATCGACTACGCTTTTCAGCCTCGCCTTAGGGGTCGACTCACCCTGCCCCGATTAACGTTGGACAGGAACCCTTGGTCTTCCGGCGAGCGGGCTTTTCACCCGCTTTATCGTTACTTATGTCAGCATTCGCACTTCTGATACCTCCAGCAACCCTCACAGGCCACCTTCAACGGCTTACAGAACGCTCCCCTACCCAACAACGCCTAAGCGTCGCTGCCGCAGCTTCGGTGCATGGTTTAGCCCCGTTACATCTTCCGCGCAGGCCGACTCGACCAGTGAGCTATTACGCTTTCTTTAAATGATGGCTGCTTCTAAGCCAACATCCTGGCTGTCTATGCCTTCCCACATCGTTTCCCACTTAACCATGACTTTGGGACCTTAGCTGGCGGTCTGGGTTGTTTCCCTCTTCACGACGGACGTTAGCACCCGCCGTGTGTCTCCCGTGATAACATTCTTCGGTATTCGGAGTTTGCATCGGTTTGGTAAGCCGGGATGGCCCCCTAGCCGAAACAGTGCTCTACCCCCGAAGATGAGTTCACGAGGCGCTACCTAAATAGCTTTCGGGGAGAACCAGCTATCTCCCGGTTTGATTGGCCTTTCACCCCCAGCCACAAGTCATCCGCTAATTTTTCAACATTAGTCGGTTCGGTCCTCCAGTTAGTGTTACCCAACCTTCAACCTGCCCATGGCTAGATCACCGGGTTTCGGGTCTATACCTTGCAACTAATCGCCCAGTTAAGACTCGGTTTCCCTACGGCTCCCCTATACGGTTAACCTTGCTACAAAATATAAGTCGCTGACCCATTATACAAAAGGTACGCAGTCACACCACGAAGGTGCTCCCACTGCTTGTACGTACACGGTTTCAGGTTCTATTTCACTCCCCTCGCCGGGGTTCTTTTCGCCTTTCCCTCACGGTACTGGTTCACTATCGGTCAGTCAGGAGTATTTAGCCTTGGAGGATGGTCCCCCCATATTCAGACAGGATGTCACGTGTCCCGCCCTACTCATCGAACTCACGACCTGTGCATTTTAGTGTACGGGGCTATCACCCTTTGCTGCGCGACTTTCCAGACGCTTCCACTAACACACAAGCCGATTCAGGTTCTGGGCTCCTCCCCGTTCGCTCGCCGCTACTGGGGGAATCTCGGTTGATTTCTTTTCCTCGGGGTACTTAGATGTTTCAGTTCCCCCGGTTCGCCTCATGCCACTATGTATTCATGACATGATAATGTGTCGAAACACACTGGGTTTCCCCATTCGGGTATCGCCGGTTATAACGGTTCATATCACCTTACCGACGCTTTTCGCAGATTAGCACGCCCTTCATCGCCTCTGACTGCCTAGGCATCCACCGTGTACGCTTAGTCACTTAACCTCACAACCCGAAGATGTTTCCATCGTTCGCGCTGCAAACATTTGAAAGACTCTATGACAGGTTACTCTTCATCCCAGTACTTCTACGGAGGGATAAATTTCAGCCGTCATGTTTCAATTTTCAGCTTGTTCCAGATTGTTAAAGAGCAAAATACTTCGCAGCATACTGTCGCCAATATACTCTGAAGTATTAAATACCGGACTATATGGTGGAGCTAAGCGGGATCGAACCGCTGACCTCCTGCGTGCAAGGCAGGCGCTCTCCCAGCTGAGCTATAGCCCCATACAGTCACGCGCAGTACCTTTTCCACTTCCGAGAAGTGGTAGGCCTGAGTGGACTTGAACCACCGACCTCACCCTTATCAGGGGTGCGCTCTAACCACCTGAGCTACAAGCCTATAAAGGTATTTCTGCTCGTTACTTTCTATCAGACAATCTGTGTGAGCACGCCACTCGAACTAATATCTTTAGGTAAGGAGGTGATCCAACCGCAGGTTCCCCTACGGTTACCTTGTTACGACTTCACCCCAGTCATGAATCACAAAGTGGTAAGCGCCCTCCCGAAGGTTAAGCTACCTACTTCTTTTGCAACCCACTCCCATGGTGTGACGGGCGGTGTGTACAAGGCCCGGGAACGTATTCACCGTAGCATTCTGATCTACGATTACTAGCGATTCCGACTTCATGGAGTCGAGTTGCAGACTCCAATCCGGACTACGACATACTTTATGAGGTCCGCTTGCTCTCGCGAGGTCGCTTCTCTTTGTATATGCCATTGTAGCACGTGTGTAGCCCTACTCGTAAGGGCCATGATGACTTGACGTCATCCCCACCTTCCTCCAGTTTATCACTGGCAGTCTCCTTTGAGTTCCCGGCCGAACCGCTGGCAACAAAGGATAAGGGTTGCGCTCGTTGCGGGACTTAACCCAACATTTCACAACACGAGCTGACGACAGCCATGCAGCACCTGTCTCAGAGTTCCCGAAGGCACCAATCCATCTCTGGAAAGTTCTCTGGATGTCAAGAGTAGGTAAGGTTCTTCGCGTTGCATCGAATTAAACCACATGCTCCACCGCTTGTGCGGGCCCCCGTCAATTCATTTGAGTTTTAACCTTGCGGCCGTACTCCCCAGGCGGTCGATTTAACGCGTTAGCTCCGGAAGCCACGCCTCAAGGGCACAACCTCCAAATCGACATCGTTTACAGCGTGGACTACCAGGGTATCTAATCCTGTTTGCTCCCCACGCTTTCGCACCTGAGCGTCAGTCTTCGTCCAGGGGGCCGCCTTCGCCACCGGTATTCCTCCAGATCTCTACGCATTTCACCGCTACACCTGGAATTCTACCCCCCTCTACGAGACTCTAGCTTGCCAGTTTCAAATGCAGTTCCCAGGTTGAGCCCGGGGATTTCACATCTGACTTAACAAACCGCCTGCGTGCGCTTTACGCCCAGTAATTCCGATTAACGCTTGCACCCTCCGTATTACCGCGGCTGCTGGCACGGAGTTAGCCGGTGCTTCTTCTGCGAGTAACGTCAATTGATGAGCGTATTAAGCTCACCACCTTCCTCCTCGCTGAAAGTGCTTTACAACCCGAAGGCCTTCTTCACACACGCGGCATGGCTGCATCAGGCTTGCGCCCATTGTGCAATATTCCCCACTGCTGCCTCCCGTAGGAGTCTGGACCGTGTCTCAGTTCCAGTGTGGCTGGTCATCCTCTCAGACCAGCTAGGGATCGTCGCCTAGGTGAGCCATTACCCCACCTACTAGCTAATCCCATCTGGGCACATCTGATGGCAAGAGGCCCGAAGGTCCCCCTCTTTGGTCTTGCGACGTTATGCGGTATTAGCTACCGTTTCCAGTAGTTATCCCCCTCCATCAGGCAGTTTCCCAGACATTACTCACCCGTCCGCCGCTCGTCACCCAGGGAGCAAGCTCCCCTGTGCTACCGCTCGACTTGCATGTGTTAAGCCTGCCGCCAGCGTTCAATCTGAGCCATGATCAAACTCTTCAATTAAAAGCTTGATTTGCTTCCACTCGAGAAGCGATGCTCAAAGATTTACTGCATGAATTTTACTTCAGTTAGTCACTCTTCAAGACTTGATATTTTTTTGCATCCGAAGATGCTGGATATCGTCTTGTGGAGTGCCCACACAGATTGTCTGATAAATTGTTAAAGAGCAGTGCCGAGAAACTCATCGGCGCGGGCTGCGTATACTACGCTTTTCGCCCGGAGAGTCAAGCGTTTATTTCGCTTTCTTCTCGCTGACCCGGCGGCTTATCAGTCGTTGTTCCCGGTCAGTGGAGGCGCATTATAGGGAGTTCTCGGCAGGTCGCAACCCCTATTTTCAATATTTTTTCCAACCGTTGAATGTTTGACCAAAACACCGTTAAAGCGGCAGTTTTTTCAACGATTTAAAGCCATAGCCCTGCAAAACGGGCAATAAAGCGTCAGTATCTTCATTTAACGCCATGCAATACGCCAGATTCTCTTCCTGGCTCGAGACCAGGTTTTCCTGCGTAGAGATGAGCCAGGCGGTGCGACGGGCAATCGCCGCGCCGGAATCCACCAATCGGGTGCCTTCCGGCAACACCTGCATCAGCTCTTCAGCTAACAGAGGAAAATGGGTGCAGCCTAGCACGACGGTATCCGGCGGCTCGCGCATGCTCAGCCACGGATGCAGGATCTTCTTCAGCACCGGCAGCGGCACGGCTTCGCCGTGGAGCTTGGCCTCCGCCAGCTCCACCAGCTCTGAAGAGCCCAGCAGTTCAATCTTGCAGTCGGTGGCGAAACGGGAAATCAGTTCGTGGGTGTAGCTGCGCTGTACGGTGCCGCGGGTCGCCAACAGGCCGACAATGCCGTTGACGGTAAGACGGGCCGCCGGTTTGATGGCGGGCACCACGCCCACGACAGGGAAACTGAAACGCTCGCGCAAGGCCGGCAAGGAAACGGTGCTGGCGGTGTTGCAGGCAATGACGACAATCGCCAGAGGATGACGCTGCTGCACCGCGCCGACAATCTCCAGCACGCGCTCAACGATAAACTCTTCGGACTTCTCGCCGTAGGGAAACGCCACGTTGTCGAACGCATATATATAGTGGAGATCCGGCAGCAACTGCCGAATCTCCTGATACACCGACAGCCCGCCGACGCCGGAATCGAAAACCAGCACCGTCGGGCGAGGTGTGGCGGTGCTGTTAGAAGGTATAGCTTCCAGTGAGGTAGTATTCTCTTCCTGGAGTAGCGTAGCCATAGGCCGTCTCATAATCTTTATCAAACAGGTTGGCAATTCTACCACGAACTGTCAGATGAGATGTGACCGGATACGAAACTGCGAGATCCCACAGGCTCACTCCGCCAAGTTTAACGCTTTGTTCCGGATAGGTACTGTAATCCTTGTCATAACGTTGACCCAGATATTGATAAGTCACCGCCCAGTCAAAGTCATACAGCTGCCAGTCCAGCTCATATTTCACCTGCTGCTTGGCGCGCCGCAGCAGCACTTCATTGGTCTTGGCGTTGCGAGGATCGACATAGTCATAACCAATCTGATGCGTCAACGGGCCGGTATCAAACGAGGCCGTAGCTTCAATCCCTTTGATGGTCGCCTTACCCACGTTGTAATAGACGTAGTTGGTTTCCCCCGTGGAATCGATCAAATTGTCGATGTCGTTGCGATAACCGGAGATGCGCCAGGTCACCGGGCCGGTCAGCCCTTCAAAGCCACCTTCCCACTGCTTGCTTTCTTCCGGTTTCAGATCGGTGTTGTTACCGAAGTTGCCGTATAGCTGGCTCATATTCGGTGCTTTGAACGCCGTGCCATACGACGCGATAAAACGGTATCCCTCGACGAATTCCCAGGCCGCGCTGGTTTGCCAGGTGCCATGCCAGCCAAACTCGGAATGATCGTCACCTCGAACCGCGCCTTCCAGCGTTACCGGGCCAACCAGTTGCTGCGCGGTCAGATAGATGCCTGCATCACGTTGGCTTTTTTCACCCTTCACGGTGGTGGAATCCGGTTTGATTTTCTGTTGCTGCCAGTCGACGCCAGCGCTTACGGTACCCTGTCCAACCTGCAGCGTATTGCCCCACTGCAGGTTGTACTGTTCGGAATCCACCAGGCTGGCCGAGCTGTCATGCATGCCGAGGCGAGGATCGTAATCGTAATCCTTGCTATGGCTGTAGCTGCCAATCACTTGTGTTGCGTAAATGCCTTCTTTATAGCGCAATCCGGTATCCCAGGTTTGGCTATACAGTTTGCGCGTATCCAGCAGAGGGCTGGTCGGTGAGGAATAATAACTATCATACGCCGTGCGGTTGTCGTAACCATACCCGCGCACAAAACCGCTGACCGATTCGCTGAACTGGTGCTCAAGCGCACCATACAGCGACTTACTCATAAAGCCATCGCGATCCTGCTGGCTTTGCATGCCGGTGCTGCCGTAGGCCACCACGTCATACCCTTTGGTGTAGGTGTAGTCACCCGCCACCGTCGCCACGGTGCTGTCGCCCAACGGCTGTTGAGTCGACGCGTCATAGGATTGATAGCCGTTGGAGCCGACGCCGGCTGAGAGCGTAGTACCGTTCTTTTCACGCGTGGTAATGATGTTGACTACGCCGCCGATGGCGTCGGAACCGTATACCGCCGAACGCGGGCCGCGAATGTATTCGACTTTCTGCACCAGAGAAATCGGGATTTGGCTGAGATCGGAAGAGCCGCTGACGCCCGCCTGATTAAGGCGAATGCCGTCAATTAGCACCAGCACGTGGCTGGAGTTGGTGCCGCGAATAAACAGCGAGCTCTTTTGCCCCAACCCGCCGTTTTGGCCAACGTCCACGCCCGGCAAACGGCGCATCACGTCGGTCAGGCTCTTGGCCTGCCAGCGATCGATATCGTTACGGGTGACGACGGAGGTCGGCGCCAATACGGAAGAAACCGGCTGCGGGAAGCGGTTGGCGGTCACCACCAGGTTATCGCCATTCGTGGCTGTGGTGTTGTCTTGCGCCCATCCAGAAAAAGCCGTGACGGAGGAGACCACCGCCAGCAGCGTATTTTTTGTAATTGTCATGAGAAAAGCATCCAAACTTAATTGGCGGATGCCGCAGGATCATGGCCGGTAGTTCGCGACGGCCACGGACATTGCGACGTAACACCGGCAGGTCTTCGGGCTTGGGATTTGCGGGCCGCGGGGCGCGACCGGCAACGGGCGATGACTTCCCATCCTGCAATGGACAGTGTCTGCGTCGAAACGCTATCGCCGTGACTTCCCCTTACCGCTGCGCGTCAGCTCCGGATTCACACCGGATTCCCTTTTCACTCGCTGCTTGAGGCCGGACGGCAATGCTACGATCAATGCAAATAGATGTCTAGACTGCTATTAATGTTACAAATAATAAACGCGACAAAACTGGACTTCACGGGCTGATTCCCTACAATCCCCGCTGATCAAATTTGCCTGACGAGAAGACACACATGACGCCCGAGAATTTGCCTATTGAACGTTACGATGACCAACTGGCGGAGAAAGTCGCCCGCCTGAAGACGTTGATGTCACCGTTCGCGGCGCCCGAGCCGGAAGTGTTCCGCTCGCCAGTCGACCACTACCGCATGCGCGCCGAGTTCCGCATCTGGCACGACGCGGACGACATGTATCACATCATGTTCGATCAGCAGACCAAGCAGCGTATTCGCGTCGATCAATTCCCGGCCGCCAGCGAACTGATCAACCGCCTGATGAGCGCCCTGATCGCCGCGCTGAAACCGGAGCCGATCCTGCGCCACAAGCTGTTTCAGATCGATTATCTGTCGACGCAAAGCGGCAAAATCATCGCCTCGCTGCTGTACCACCGCAAGCTGGATGACGTTTGGCAGCAGCGCGCCGAGCAGCTGCGCGACGAGCTGCGCGCGCAGGGTTTTGACCTGCAGTTGATCGGCCGGGCGTCGAAGACCAAAATCATGCTCGACCAGGATTATGTTGACGAAGTGCTGACGGTCGCCGGCCGCGATATGATCTATCGCCAGGTGGAAAACAGCTTCACTCAACCCAACGCGGCCATGAACGTGCAGATGCTGGAATGGGCGCTGGCGGTCACCGCCGGTTCCAAAGGCGATTTGCTGGAGCTGTACTGCGGCAACGGCAACTTTTCGCTGGCGTTGGCGCGCAATTTCGAGCGCGTGCTGGCGACCGAGATCGCCAAGCCGTCGGTGGCGGCGGCGCAGTACAACATCGCCGCCAACCATATCGACAACGTGCAGATCATCCGCATGGCGGCGGAAGACTTCACCCAGGCGATGAACGGAGTACGCGAATTCAACCGGTTGAAAGGCATCGATCTGAGCGGCTACAACTGCGAGACGATTTTCGTCGATCCGCCGCGCAGCGGGCTGGACGCGGAAACGGTGAAGATGGTGCAGGCTTACCCGCGCATTCTGTATATTTCATGCAATCCGGAAACGCTGTGCGCCAACCTGGAAACGCTGCAGGCCACGCACCGGGTCAGCCGTCTGGCGCTGTTCGACCAGTTCCCGTATACCCATCACATGGAATGCGGCGTGTTGCTGGAAAAACACCGCTGATACGACAGGGGCGCCATATGGCGCCCCGTTTCATTACGGCTCTTGAGTCGGCGCATCCAGCGTCTTGCGCGCCTTCAGCTTGACCCCAATCCACAGCACCAGCGCCACACACACTACCGACGGCAGGAAGTTGGAACCGATCTGCGGGTATTCGGCGCGCACGATGGCGCTGTACATCAGCAGCCCCAGCAGGAAGCAGGCCGCCGCCAGCTTCGGCATGCCGTCGGGCATGGCGCGGTTCAGGTAACGCTGATGCAGGCAGTACACCGCCAGCACCAACGCAATCAGCGGGAAGATCGAAAACGGCACCACCGAGCTGAACAGCGCGGCAAAGGAACCGTTGATCGAAAGGCCGGCAATCAACGCCAGCAGTAAGGTGCCATTTTCACGGCCTGGTTTTTCCATCATTGTTTACCTTTTTTATACGTGGGACACAGAAGCTTTTTCTTGTTCGCGACGATACCAGTAATACGCCCCTTTGGAGATCATACGCAATTGCAGCACCAGCCGCTCTTCCAGCTGCTGCCGCTGCTCGACGTCGATATCCAGCGCTTCCGCGCCGGCGCTGAACACGATGGTGACCATCGCCTCCGCCTGCGCTTCGGTAAAGCTGCGCGGCATATGGTTTTCCAACTCGAGGTAGTCCGCCAGTTCGGCGATGAAATGCTGGATCTCGCGCGCCACCGCCGCACGAAATGCCGCCGACGTGCCGGAGCGCTCGCGCAGCAGCAGGCGGAAGGCGTTCGGGTTGTTGCCGATAAATTCCATAAAGGTGGACACCGAGGTGCGGATCACGCTGCCGCCCTTGGCGATGCGTTGGCGCGCCTGGCGCATCAACTGACGCAGCATCAGGCCGCTTTCGTCCACCATGGTCAGCCCCAGCTCATCCACGTCGCGGAAATGGCGGTAAAACGACGTGGGCGCGATGCCCGCCTCGCGTGAAACTTCCCGCAGGCTCAGGCTGGCGAAACTGCGTTCGGCGCTCAGCTGGCTGAATGCGGCTTCGATCAGGGAACGACGAGTCCGTTCTTTTTGTTGTGCTCTGACGCCCATATGCATATCCGGATAGGTTCCATTCTCTCAGTCTAACGCCCTAGACTCGGCAATATAGCAAATTTTATTGCAACAGCATTTATACTAACGCGCTCTATCACACTTCCGCCCTGAGCCGATTGTGCTTTGACTCAAAAAGCCTAATGGTGATTGGGTGAGCAGCGCTATGATGTTAAGATACCGTTGTAATCTTGTATAAAAAAACAGGTCTCTCCTACATGCAACAGCACTATCAATTTGATGCCATTGTGATTGGCTCGGGCCCTGGTGGTGAAGGTGCCGCCATGGGGCTGGTGAAACAGGGCGCCCGCGTGGCCGTTATCGAACGGTACAACAACGTAGGCGGCGGATGTACCCACTGGGGCACCATCCCTTCCAAAGCCCTCCGCCACGCCGTCAGCCGCATTATCGAATTCAACCAGAACCCGCTTTACAACAACTCGCGCACGCTCAGCGCGACCTTCCCTGACATTTTACGCCACGCCGATAACGTCATCAGCCAGCAGACCCGCATGCGCCAAGGGTTTTATGAGCGGAACCAGTGCAAACTGTTCGCCGGCGACGCACGCTTCATCGACGCCAACACCGTCAGCGTCAGCTACATGGACGGCACCCAGGACACCATCCGCGCCGACCACATCGTGATCGCCTGCGGCTCGCGCCCTTACCATCCGGCCAGCGTCGATTTCAATCACCCGCGCATCTACGACAGCGACTCCATTCTCGAGCTGAGCCATGAACCGCGCCACGTGATCATTTACGGCGCCGGGGTGATCGGCTGTGAATATGCGTCTATCTTCCGCGGTCTGAACGTCAAGGTGGATCTGATCAACACCCGCGATCGCCTGCTGGCGTTCCTCGATCAAGAGATGTCGGATTCGCTCTCTTATCACTTCTGGAACAACGGCGTGGTGATCCGCCACAACGAAGAATTCGAGAAGATCGAAGGCACCGAAGACGGCGTGATCGTGCACCTGAAGTCCGGCAAGAAGGTGAAAGCGGACTGCCTGCTGTACGCCAACGGCCGTACCGGCAACACCGATTCGTTGGGGTTGGAGAACGTCGGTCTGGAGTCGGACAGCCGCGGGTTGCTGAAGGTGAACAGCATGTATCAAACCGCGCTGTCGCACATCTACGCGGTCGGTGACGTGATCGGCTATCCGAGCCTGGCTTCCGCCGCCTACGATCAGGGCCGCATCGCCGCCCAGGCGATCGCTTCCGGCGAAGCCAGCGGCCATCTAATCGAAGATATCCCGACCGGCATCTACACCATTCCGGAAATCAGCTCCGTCGGCAAAACCGAGCAGGAACTGACGGCGATGAAAGTGCCGTATGAAGTGGGCCGCGCCCAGTTCAAGCATCTGGCGCGCGCGCAGATCGCCGGGATGAACGTCGGCAGCCTGAAGATCCTGTTCCATCGCGACACCCTGCAGATCCTCGGGATCCACTGCTTCGGCGAGCGTGCGGCGGAGATCATCCACATCGGTCAGGCGATCATGGAACAGAAAGGTGAAGGCAATACTATCGAGTATTTCGTTAATACGACCTTCAACTATCCGACCATGGCCGAAGCCTACCGGGTGGCGGCGCTTAACGGCTTAAACCGCCTGTTTTAACGCGCTGTCGATGTAGCCCTGCATGTGCTCGCGGATCGCTTCGGCCAACTGCTCATAACGGCTGCGCAGTGGGGAACCGGGGCGATATACCAACGCGATGGTGCGCTTCGGTTCCGGCTTGTAGCAATCCAGATAGCACACGCCGTCGCGTTCGCGCTGCGGCGGCACCGCCAGTGACGGCAGCAGGGTAATGCCGCTGCCGGCAGCGACCATATTGCGCAACGTTTCCAGACTGGTGGCGCGGAAGTGAGTATCTTCGTCCGCGCCCGCCTGGAAGCAGAAGCCCATCGCCTGATCGCGCAGGCAGTGGCCATCTTCCAGCATCAGCAGCTTCTCTCCCGCCAAATCCGGCATCGCCACGCGCTCGCGCTGCGCCCACGGGTGATCGGAATACACCGCCAGCTTCATCGGTTCATCGAACAGAGGCACTTCGATAAACGCCTCGGTTTCCTTCACCAACGCCAGAATGGCGCAGTCCAGTTTGCCGCTGTCGAGTTGCGCCAGCAGTTGGTGGGTTTGCGCTTCGTGCAGGTACATTTCCAGTTTCGGGAAGGTTTTGTGCAGTGTCGGTATGATCTGCGGCAGCAGATAAGGCCCCACGGTCGGGATCAGGCCGATGTGCAGCGGCCCGGACATGGCTTCGCCCTGCTGGCTGGCCATCTCCTTCAACACTTTCACTTCGCGCAGCACGGTACGCGCCTGCTCCACCAGCAACAGACCCGCCTGGGTGAACAGCACCTTGCGGCTGGTGCGCTCGAGCAGCATGACGCCCAACTCGTCTTCCAGCTTGCGGATCTGCCCGCTCAGCGTGGGCTGGCTCACATGGCATGAATCGGCCGCACGGCGGAAGTGCCGGTGCTCAGCCAAGGCGACCAGATACTCTAAATCACGAATATTCATTGTTTCCCTCCATTCCATGATAGCTCATGGCGATAGATAAGATAGCAATGAGCGATTAGATCTATCAAGCCCCAGCGACAATAATGTGTCCCAACGAAGCGATATCGCGCTAAATGCTAAAAATTACTTTTCCTAATTAAGGGGTTAATCAATGTTTACCAGTCAAGAAGGCAAGAAAGTTCCTCAGGTTACTTTCCACACCCGTCAGGGCGACCAATGGATTGATGTGACCACTGATGACCTGTTCAAAAACAAAACCGTCATTGTTTTCTCGCTGCCGGGCGCGTTCACGCCGACCTGTTCTTCGAGCCACCTGCCGCGCTACAACGAACTGTCCAGCGTATTCAAGCAGCACGGCGTCGACAGCATTCTTTGCGTCTCCGTGAACGACACCTTCGTCATGAACGCCTGGAAAGCTGACCAACATGCGGAAAACATCACCTTCGTACCGGACGGCAACGGTGAATTCACCAAAGGCATGAACATGCTGGTCGAGAAAGCGGATCTGGGCTTTGGCCCTCGCTCATGGCGCTACTCGATGCTGGTACGCAACGGCGTGGTCGAGAAAATGTTTGTCGAGCCGAACAAGCCGGGCGACCCGTTTGAAGTGTCCGACGCCGACACCATGCTGAAATACCTGGCGCCGGAATTCAAAGTGCAGGAATCGGTCTCTCTGTTCACCAAACCGGGCTGCCCATTCTGCGCCAAAGCCAAGCAGATGCTGCAAGAGCGTGGCATTCAGTATGAAGAGATCGTGCTGGGCAAAGACGCCACCACCATCAGCCTGCGCGCCGTCAGCGGCCGCGCCACGGTGCCGCAGGTCTTCATCGGCGGTCGTCACATCGGCGGCAGCGACGATCTGGAAACCTTCCTGTCAGCTTAATAAGTAATAACAAAGCCAACGTGAACTTTGGCGGGCTACGGCCCGCCCTTTTTTTACCTTTCAGGAGCGGATATGAAACTGTTGAACGTTGATGTCGCGGTCATTGGCGGCGGCACCGCAGGGCTCGGCGCCTACCGCGCGGCTAAACTGTCTACCCCCAGCGTGGTGATGATTGAAGGCGGGCCTTACGGCACCACCTGTGCGCGCGTCGGCTGCATGCCATCCAAATTATTGATCGCCGCCGCCGAAGCGGTGCATCAAATCGAACGTGCACCGGGCTTTGGCGTGCACCCAACCGGAAAAACGCGTATCGACGGACGCGAGGTGATGGCGCGCGTCAAACGCGAACGCGACCGTTTCGTCGGCTTCGTGCTGGAAGGCGTGGACGAGATCCCGGCCGCCGACAAAATTCAGGGCTATGCCCGCTTTATCGACGACAACACGCTGCAGGTCGATGACCATACGCGCATCGTGGCGCAGCGTATCGTGATCGCCACTGGTTCCCGCCCCAGCTGGCCGGCGCCGTGGAACGAACTGGGCGATCGCCTGATCGTCAACGACGACGTGTTCAACTGGGATGACTTGCCGCAATCCGTAGCGGTATTCGGCCCCGGCGTCATCGGGCTGGAGCTGGGGCAAGCGCTGCACCGCCTCGGCGTCGACACCAAGGTATTCGGCATCGGCGGCGCCGTCGGGCCGCTGACCGACAGCGCCGTACGCGATTACGCCGCCAAAGCGCTGGGGGAAGAGTTCTACCTCGACGCCGACGTGAAGGTAGAGATGATGCAGCGCGAAGGCGACCGCGTATTTATCCGCTATCAGGATCTGCAGGGCCAACCGCAGGAGATCCTGGTGGACTACGTGCTGGCCGCCACCGGCCGCCGCCCCAACGTCGATCGGTTAGGCCTCGAAAATACCGGCTTGCAGCTCGACGCCCGAGGCGTGCCGCTGGCCGACCGCCTGACGATGCAAACCAGCGTGCCGCATATTTTCATTGCCGGCGACGCCAGCAACCAACTACCGCTGCTGCACGAGGCCAGCGATCAGGCGCGCATCGCCGGCGCCAACGCCGGCAGATTCCCGGAGATCAATCCGGGTCTGCGCCGCAGCGCGATTTCGGTGGTGTTCTCCGATCCGCAGATCGCCATGGTCGGCTCAACCTTCCGCGAGCTGAGCGAGAAGTTCAGCGCCTGCGGCTGCTTTGAAGTGGGCAACGTCTCGTTTGAGAATCAGGGCCGCTCGCGGGTGATGCTGCGCAACAAAGGCATTCTGCACGTCTACGGCGAGCAAGGCACCGGCCGTTTCCTCGGCGCGGAAATGATCGGCCCGGACGCCGAACACATCGCGCACCTGCTGGCCTGGGCGCACCAGCAGCAGATGACCGTCGACCAGATGCTGGACATGCCGTTCTATCATCCGGTGATCGAAGAAGGCTTGCGCACTGCGCTGCGCGACCTGCAGGCGAAGCTCAAACTCGGCACGGCCGAAATCGAGCGCTGTCAGCGCTGTCCGGGCGAATAACGCCCCTTATCCGTTCACACCTACCGGGCCTTCAGGCCCGGTTTTTTTTTTGCGCAGCGCTTTCCAGATTTTCCTCCCTCCTCTTGCCTCACTGCCCTCCTACGCTCATTTTTTATGCTTCGATATTGAAGTGATATCAATAATGACACTAAATTGAAGGGCGAAGCCAGAATGGAGGAAGAACATGGAAAAGCATGAACACTATACCTATCGCATCACCTGGTCAGCGCAAGACCGTGAATATGTCGGGCTGTGCGCCGAATTCCCCTCGTTGTCCTGGCTGGCCGCCACGCGTACCGGCGCATTGGAGGGTATCGAGAAAGTGGTGAGCGAAACGATCGCCGACATACTGGCGCAAGGCGAAACGCCGCCGCAGGCGTTGGCGGAGAAAAATTTCAGCGGCAAACTGGTGCTGCGCATGACGCCGGAACAGCATCGCCGGCTGGCGATCGGCGCGATGGAGGAAGGCGTGAGCCTGAACCGTTATCTGTGCGCACGCCTGGCGGGGTAAAGGTTCAAGGGCGGCGCAGGGCCGCCCTTGTCGTCGTCAAGCCAAACGCTGTTTCGCTGCGGCGATTGCCGCCGCGACCTGCTGCGGCGCGACGCCGCCTTTGGCCGCACGCTTGTCCAGGCAGGATTGCAACGCCAGGATCGGATAGACGTCGTCGCCGATCGTCGCGCTGAACTGCTGCAAATCCGCCAGCGGCAGCGCTTCCAGCGGTTTGCCTTGGCGAATCGCTTCTACCACCGCCTCACCGACGATATGGTGCGCTTCGCGGAACGGCACGCCTTTGGCGACCAGGTAGTCCGCCAGCTCGGTGGCATTCGCATAACCCTGCTCCGCCGCTTCCCGGCAGCGCGGGCGCTTCACCTGAATGCCGTCCAGCACCAGCGCCGCCATCTGCAGGCAGTCCATCCAGGTGTCGAGCGCGTCGAACAGCCCTTCTTTGTCTTCCTGCATGTCTTTGTTGTACGCCAGCGGCAGGCCTTTCAGCGTCATCATCATGCCGGTCAGCGCGCCCTGTACGCGGCCGCACTTGCCGCGGATCAGCTCCAGCGCGTCCGGGTTTTTCTTCTGCGGCATCAGCGAAGAGCCGGAGGTCACGCGGTCAGACAGCTCGACAAACGCCGCCTCGCCGCTGTTGAAGAAGATCAGATCTTCGGCGAAGCGCGACAGGTGAACCATGCTGATGGCGGCGTTGGACAGCAGCTCCAGCACGTGATCGCGATCGGAGACGCTGTCCAGGCTGTTGCGGGTCGCCGAGGCAAAGCCCAGCCAGCCGGCCAGCTGCTCGCGATCGATAGGATAAGCGGTGCCGGCCAGCGCGCCGCTGCCCAGCGGGCTGACGTCCAGCCGTTTCAGGGTATCCTGCAGACGGCTCTCATCGCGCGCCAGCATCTCGACATAGGCCAGGCACCAGTGCGCGAAAGTCACCGGCTGCGCGCGTTGCAGGTGCGTATACCCCGGCATCACCGCATCCTGGTTGGCTTCGGCGGTCTCCACCAGCGCCTGCTGCAGTTGGACGATCGCCTGATGCAGATCGCCGATCTGCTGTTTGCACCACAGCTTCAGATCGGTCGCGACCTGATCGTTGCGGCTGCGGCCGGTGTGCAGCTTCTTGCCCAAGTCGCCGACCTTCTCGATCAGCTTCTGCTCTACCCAGCTGTGGATGTCTTCCGCATCGCTTTGGACGATCGCCAAAGGATCGGCCTGGACTTCCTTCAGTAACGCATTCAGCGCCTGCTCCAGCTGCTGTTGCTCCGCTGCGGTCAACACGTTAACGGTCACCAGCGCCTTCGACCAGGCCACCGAGCCCACGATATCCTGCTCCGCCAGGCGATAATCGAACCGCAGCGAATCATTGAGTTGTTTGAACCGCTGATCCGCCGCCTGAGTGAACCGTCCGCCCCAAAGTGCCATATCTTACTCCTGAATTTTTATGCGAAAGGGCGCAGCATGCTGCGCCCTTGCAGAGTCACGCCAATCGATTATTTATTCTTTTTCTCGTTCAACGCGCGAATGCGTGAAGACAGAGAGAACAGACGGATAAATCCGCCCGCGTGGCTGTGATCGTAAACTTCGTCTTCGCCGAAGGTGGCGAACTCTTCGGAGTACAGGCTGTTGGCGGATTTTTTCTGGGTCGCCGTCACCTGGCCTTTGTACAGCTGCAGCACCACTTCACCGTTCACCTCTTCAGCCAATGCTTCGGCAGAGGCCTGCAGCGAGCGGCGCAGCGGCGCGAACCAGCGGCCGTCGTACACCACATAGGACATCTCCAGGCCCAGCTGCTCGCGCCATTTGAAGCTGTCGCGATCCAGCACCAGCTGCTCGATGGCGCGCAGCGCCGCCACCATGATGGTGCCCCCCGGGGTTTCATAGCAGCCGCGGGATTTGATGCCCACCAGACGGTTTTCCACGATGTCGATACGGCCGACGCCGTGCTTGGCGCCCAGCGCGTTCAGGGTTTCCAGGCACTGATACGGCGACAGCGCTTTACCGTTAACCGCCACGACGCGGCCTTTCTCGACGGTAACGGTCACCTGCTCAGGCTGGTCCGGCGCTTCCTGCGGATCGACGGTCCATACCCAGCAATCCTTGTTCGGCGCATTCCACGGGCTTTCCAGCACGCCGCCTTCGGTGGAGATGTGCCAGGCGTTCTCATCGCGGCTGTAGATTTTCTCCAGCGATGCGGTGGTCGGGATATTGCGCTCTTTCAGGTAATCCAGCAGCGCTTCACGGGAACGCAGGTTCCACTCACGCCACGGCGCCACCACTTTCAACTGCGGCGCCAGCGCGGTGTAGGTGGTTTCGAAACGCACCTGATCGTTGCCTTTACCGGTTGCGCCGTGGCACAGCGCGTCGGCGCCCACTTTCAACGCCAGCTCGACCTGCGCCTTGGCGATGATCGGCCGCGCCATCGAGGTGCCCAGCAGGTAGCTGCCCTCGTACAGGGCGCCGGTCTGCAGCACCGGATAAACGTAATCGCGGATAAATTCTTCACGCAGATCGACCACGTGGCATTCAGAGGCACCGGACTGCAGGGCTTTTTGCTCCACGCCTTCCAGATCGCTGCGCTCCTGGCCGATGTCCGCCACGAACGCCACCACTTCACAGCCGCCGTAGTTCTCTTTCAGCCATGGAATGATGGCCGAGGTATCCAGGCCGCCGGAGTACGCCAGAACGATTTTTTTGATGCCTTGGTTTTGCATGATCTATTCCTTTCTAATTCTAAAATTAAGCGAGGATCCGGGTGCCAATCGACACGCCGTTAAACAAAGCAGGAAGCTGATCGGCATGGCGCCAGCTGGCGATATCCACCGGGCGGCCGAGGGTGCGGGCGGCGTCGAGCGCCGCATTCACCTTCACCACCATACCATCGGTGATGATGCCTTGCGCGATCAGTTGTTCCGCTTTTTGTGCCGTCATTTCCGCAATGCGTTGCCCCTTGCCGTCGAGGATGCCGCTGACGTCCGACAGCAGGATCAGATCCGCCCCCAGCGTCGCAGCCAGCGCCGTCGCCGCCTGATCGGCGTTCACGTTCATTAACTGCCCTTCGGCGGTGATGCCGATGGAGCTGATAACCGGCAGGTAGCCGGCGCCCAGCAGGGTATTGAGCAGCGCGGGCGAGCCGGGCTGCGCGTTGCCGACGTGGCCCAATGCCGGATCGAGCGGGGTCACGACCGCGCTGCCGCCGTCCGCCAGGCTCAGGCCGACGGCGTTGATTTGGTGTTTAATCGCCCACGCCAGCAGCGTTTTGTTGGCGGTGCCGGCCAGCGCGCCGGTGATGATGTCGATCTGATCGGCCGGCGTGACCCGCAGGCCGTTCTTTTTCACCACCGGCAAAGCGAGCTGCTTCATCAGTTCGTCCACCACGCAGCCGCCGCCGTGGACGATCACCAACGGGCGCTGGTGCTGCTGCCGATAGCTGTCCAACGCGGTAAACAGACGCTCCAGCGCTTCTTCACTGTCTAATAACACGCCACCTAACTTGATAATTAACGGGTTCATTGCTGTTTACTCACGCTGGTTTAAAGGAGTGATTGGGTTTCCGGGAAGCCGAAACGGATATTCAGGCATTGCACCGCCTGCGCCGCCGCGCCTTTCAGCAGGTTGTCTTCCGCCGCCACGGCGATCAGATGCTCGCCCTGCACCGCAAAGCCGATGTCGCAGAACGGCAGCCCCACCACCGCTTTCAGCGCCGGCACGCCCTGGTCGTACAACCGCACCAGCGGCTTGTCGTCATACGCGGCGTGATAGGCGGCGGCCACGTCCTGCGCGGTCACGCCGGCTTTCAGGCGGCAGGTGATGGTTTCAAGGATGCCGCGCGGGAAGTTGCCCAGATGCGGCGTAAAGATAACCGGCACGCCCAGGTGCGCGGCGATCTCCGGCTGGTGCCGGTGAGTGAAAATGCCGTACGGCTGCAGGCTCACTTCGCAGAAACTGGTGGTCATGCTGGCCTTGCGCCCGGCGCCGCTGACGCCGCTGGTGGCGTTGATCACTGGCCACTGATCCAGATTCAGCAACTGTTTTTCGATTAACGGTTTCAGCGCCAGCTGCGCCGCCGTCGGGTAACAGCCCGGCACGGCGATCAGCTGCGCCTGTTTGATCTTGTCGCTCTGCCACTCCGCCAGGCCGTAAACCGCCTGCTCCAGCAGGGCGCCATGCTGATGTTCGAAACCGTAATACTGGCTATAGAAACCGGCATCCTGCACGCGGAAGGCGCCGGACAGATCGAACACCACGCAGCCTGCCGCCAGGAAGGCCGGTGCGATATCGTGGCTGACTTCATGAGCGGTGGCGAGGAACACCACGTCGATGCCCTGCGCCGCCTTGGCGACGTCGGTCAACGGCTGCAGCGGCAGATCGACGATGCCTTTCAACTGGGGATGGAGATCGGAAAGCAACTTTCCTGCATCTGCACTTTGCGCTGAAACCGCTAAAGCGGTTATGTTCATGTGTGGGTGGCGATTCAGGTAAGCCGTGAGCTCCGCTCCGGCGTAACCGCTGGCACCAACGATCAGCGTATTCAACATGTGGCCTTTCACCTTCTAAACTGACGTGCGGTCGCTTGCGACCCAGGTAACAGGGCTCGCCAGCGTTGTTGCGCCGTTCACCCACGGAGCCAGGCGTTGATGCTTTTATAAACATCCGGGCATCGGGTTCCCTTACGCTTCGGCTTACTGTATTTTTATTCAAAATAAATGCATGAATATTGATACTATCCTAACCAAAGGCTGTCAACAGTGAAGATGAAATTACCTCCATTTATTGAGCTGTACCGGGCGTTGATCGCCACTCCGTCGATCAGCGCCACCGATGCCGGCCTCGATCAGAGCAATGAGGCGTTAATCAACTTGCTGGCCGGATGGTTTGCCGACCTGGGCTTTCGCGTCGACGTACAGCCGGTGCCGGAATCGCGCCACAAATTCAACCTGCTGGCCAGCATCGGCGAAGGCAGCGGCGGCCTGCTGCTGGCCGGCCACACCGATACGGTGCCTTACGACGAAGGCCGCTGGACGCGCGATCCCTTCACCCTGACCGAGCACGACAACAAGCTCTACGGGCTGGGCACCGCCGACATGAAAGGCTTCTTCGCCTTTATTCTGGACGCGGTGCGCGACATCGACGCGAGCAAACTGACCAAGCCGCTGTACATTCTGGCGACCGCAGATGAAGAAACGACGATGGCCGGCGCACGTTATTTCGCCGCCTCCACCGCCATTCGGCCGGATTTCGCCATCATCGGCGAACCGACCTCGCTGCAGCCGGTGCGCGCGCACAAGGGCCACATGGCCAACGCCATTCGCATCGTCGGCCAGTCCGGCCACTCCAGCGATCCGGCGCGCGGTGTCAACGCCATCGATCTGATGCACGAATCCATCGGCCGCCTGATGGAGCTGCGCAAAACCCTGCAGGAGCGCTACAACAACCCGGCGTTCGCCGTGCCTTATCCCACCATGAACTTCGGCCATATCAGCGGCGGCGACGCGGCCAACCGCATCTGCGCCTGCTGCGAGCTGCACCTGGACATCCGCCCGCTGCCCGGCATGACGCTCGACAACATTAACGAACTGATGCATCAGGCGCTGGAGCCGGTGAGCCAACGCTGGCCGGGCCGCCTGACCATCGAAGAGCTGCATGCGTCGGTGCCGGGCTACGAGTGCCCGACCGACCACCGCATGGTGGCGGTGATCGAGGAGCTGCTGGGCACCCGCACGCAGGTGGTCAACTACTGCACCGAAGCGCCGTTCGTGCAGCAGGTCTGCCCGACCCTGGTGCTCGGCCCCGGTTCCATCGATCAGGCCCACCAGCCGGACGAGTACATCGACACCGCGTTTATCGAACCGACGCGCAAACTGCTGGGCCAACTGGTCAATCACTTTTGCCGGCAATAAACCCGATATTTAGCAGGGGAAATGCTTTATGCTTTCCCCTAACTCAAAATAAGTAGAAAACGGCGAAATAAGCCGTGCTGATAACCGACGCGCCGTAATTAAATTTCAGAAAATGCGCCGATTTTGATGTTTTTTTGCTAAAAATAGTGTCAATTGACGATTGGACAGGAACGCGATGTGATCAGGCAGGCGGTCTGCGCCTGACGCGTGAAATTTATTTACAAGATAAAAATCATACAGAACTGGGTCAGGGGTTATATGAACGAACAATATTCGGCAATGCGCAGTAATGTCAGTATGCTCGGCAAATTGCTCGGCGATACCATCAAAGAAGCGCTGGGTGAGCATATTCTCGATCGCGTTGAGACCATCCGTAAGCTTTCCAAATCCTCACGCGCCGGCAACGAAGCGCATCGCCAGGAGCTGCTCTCCACCCTGCAGAACTTGTCCAACGACGAGCTGCTGCCGGTGGCGCGCGCCTTCAGCCAGTTCCTCAACCTGACCAACGTCGCCGAGCAGTACCACAGCATTTCGCCCAACGGCGAGGCCGCCAGCAACCCGGAAGCGCTGGCTCAACTGTTCAGCCGTCTCAAAGACAAAAAGCTCAGCGACAAAGAGCTGCAGCACGCGGTATCGCAACTCTCCATCGAGCTGGTGCTGACGGCGCACCCGACGGAGATCACCCGCCGCACCCTGATCCACAAGCTGGTGGAGGTCAACACCTGCCTCAGCCAGCTCGATCACAACGATCTGGCCGACTACGAGCGCAACAAGATCATGCGCCGCCTGCGTCAGCTGGTGGCCCAGTCGTGGCACACCGATGAAATTCGCAAACACCGCCCTTCCCCGATCGACGAAGCCAAATGGGGCTTTGCGGTGGTGGAAAACAGCCTGTGGGAAGGCGTGCCGGCGTTCCTGCGCGAATTCAACGAACAGCTGGAAAACTCCATCGATTACAGCCTGCCGGTGGAAGCGGTGCCGGTGCGCTTTACCTCCTGGATGGGCGGCGATCGTGACGGCAACCCGAACGTGACCGCCGAAATTACCCGCCATGTGCTGCTGCTCAGCCGCTGGAAAGCCTGCGACCTGTTCACCCGCGATATCCAGGTGCTGGTCTCTGAGCTGTCGATGACCGAATGCACCCCGGAGCTGCGCGCCCGCGCCGGCGGCGATGAGGTGCAGGAACCGTACCGCGAAATCATGAAGCAGCTGCGCAGCCAGCTAATGAGTTCCCAGGCTTATCTTGAAGGCCGCCTGAAGGGCGAGCGCGTGCTGAAACCGCACGACCTGCTGGTGAACAACGAGCAGCTGTGGGAGCCGCTGTATGCCTGCTACCAGTCGCTGCAGGCCTGCGGCATGGGCATCATCGCCAACGGTCAACTGCTGGATACCCTGCGCCGCGTGCGCTGCTTCGGCGTGCCGCTGGTGCGCATCGACGTGCGTCAGGAGAGCACCCGCCATACCGAAGCCATCGCCGAGCTGACCCGCTATCTGGGGCTGGGCGACTATGAAAGCTGGTCGGAAGCCGATAAACAGGCGTTCCTGATCCGCGAGCTGAACTCCAAACGCCCGCTGGTGCCGCTGAAATGGCAACCGAGCGCCGACACGCAGGAAGTGCTGGAAACCTGCCGGGTGATCGCCGAAGCGCCGCAGGGCTCGATCGCCGCCTATGTGATTTCGATGGCGCGCACGCCTTCCGACGTGCTGGCGGTGCACCTGCTGCTGAAAGAGGCCGGCTGCCCGTTCGCGCTGCCGGTCGCCCCGCTGTTCGAAACCCTCGACGACCTGAACAACGCCGACGACGTGATGACCCAGTTGCTGAACATCGACTGGTATCGCGGCTTCATCCAGGGCAAACAGATGGTGATGATCGGCTATTCCGACTCGGCGAAAGACGCCGGCGTGATGGCCGCTTCCTGGGCGCAGTACCGCGCGCAGGACGCGCTGATCAAAACCTGTGAAAAGGCCGGCGTGGCGCTGACGCTGTTCCACGGCCGCGGCGGTTCCATCGGCCGCGGCGGCGCTCCGGCGCATGCGGCGCTGCTGTCGCAGCCGCCGGGCAGCCTGAAGGGCGGCCTGCGCGTCACCGAACAGGGCGAGATGATCCGCTTCAAGTTCGGCCTGCCGGAAGTCACCATCAGCAGCCTGGCGCTGTATGCCGGCGCGATCCTCGAGGCCAACCTGCTGCCGCCGCCGGAACCGAAGAAAGAATGGCGGGCGCTGATGGACGACCTGTCCGAGACCTCCTGCCGGATGTATCGCGGCTACGTGCGTGAAAACCCGGACTTCGTGCCTTACTTCCGCGCGGCCACGCCGGAGCTGGAGCTGGGCAAACTGCCGCTGGGCTCACGCCCGGCCAAGCGCAAGCCGAACGGCGGCGTGGAGAGCCTGCGCGCCATTCCGTGGATTTTCGCCTGGACGCAGAACCGCCTGATGCTGCCGGCCTGGCTCGGCGCCGGCGCCGGATTGCAGGAAGCGGTGAAAGCCGGCAAACAGGCGGAGCTGGAGGCGATGTGCCGCGACTGGCCATTCTTCTCCACCCGTATCGCCATGCTGGAAATGGTGTTCGCCAAGGCCGACCTGTGGCTGGCGGAATACTACGATCAGCGCCTGGTGGATAAATCGCTGTGGCCGCTGGGCCAACAGCTGCGCGATCAGCTGGAAAGCGACATCAAGGTGGTGCTGACCATCGCCAACGATGCGCACCTGATGGAAGACCTGCCGTGGATCGCCGAATCCATCGCACTGCGCAACGTTTATACCGACCCGTTGAACGTCTTGCAGGCCGAATTGCTGCACCGTTCGCGCCAGCAGGAGCAGCCGGACGCCCGCGTAGAGCAGGCTCTGATGGTCACCATCGCCGGCGTCGCCGCCGGGATGCGCAACACCGGCTAGTGCGCCTCATCGCGGCACCGTTTATCGGGGCCGTTTTTTTATGCCTTCCCCCACAAAAAAAGGGCGCCGCGGTAAAGCGGCGCCCTTTTAAATGGAACAGACCCGTCAGGCGGCGGCCACCGGACGCACGCCCAGCGTGTGGCAGATGGCGTAGCTCATCTCGGCGCGGTTCAGCGTATAGAAGTGGAAATCTTTCACCCCTTCGCGGCTGAGGATCTTCACCATGTCCATGGCGATGTTGGCGCCGACCATTTTGCGGGTCTCCGCATCGTCGTCCAGCCCTTCGAACATGCTGGTCATCCAGCTTGGCACCCGCACGTTGGTCATGGTGGCGAAGCGCTGCAGCTGCTTGAAGTTGGACACCGGCAGAATGCCCGGCACGATTTCCACGTCGATACCGGCGGCGACGCAACGGTCGCGGAAGCGCAGGTAGCTCTCAACGTCGAAGAAGAACTGGGTGATGGCGCGACTGGCGCCGGCGTCGATCTTGCGTTTCAGGTTAATCAAATCGGCCTGGGCGCTCTTCGCCTCCGGGTGCACTTCCGGGTAGGCGGCGACGGAAATGTCGAAGTCGCCCACGTCTTTCAACAGCGCCACCAGATCGGTCGCGTACATGTCCGGCTTGCCGCCGCCCGGCGGCAGATCGCCGCGCAGCGCCACGATATGGCGGATGCCGCTGTTCCAGTAGTCGGTCGCGATGTCGCGCAACTGCGCCGGGCTGGCGTCGATGCAGGTCAGGTGCGGCGCAGCCTCCAGGCCGGTGCGCTCCTTGATCCCCTTGATGATGCTGTGGGTGCGATCGCGCTCGCCGGAGTTGGCGCCGTAGGTGACGGAAACGAATTTAGGTTTGAGGATGCTCAGACGATCGATCGACTGCCACAGGGTCTCTTCCATCTCGCTGGTGCGTGGCGGGAAGAACTCGAATGATACGTTAATCTGGCCGTTCAACTCCGCCAGACTCTGATTCAGCGCTTCCCGCTGGTTTGCGTGGAAAAAACTCATACCCTGCTCACCTCTTCTCGATCACTGTTTTTATTTCATCTTGATGAGCGTCTATACGTTTAGACGTCTAGATAGAAAATGCCGCATGTTGGCTAAAGAGTCAACAGGAAAATGAGGGGAATAAGATGATTAATCCTCACCCGCTCAAAGAGGAAATTTCATGACAGCGGCAGGGATAAGTATGGCAGGAAAAGCAAAGGGGCGCGGTGAACCCGCGCCCGCAGAGGATTAAAGCAGCTGCGCCAATCGGTTAAGGTCCGACTGGATCGCGCCGGCGGTCACATCGCGGCCGGCGCCCGGCCCGCGGATCACCAGCGGATTATCGCGATACCAGCGGCTCTCGATGGCGAACACGTTGTCGCACGGCAGCAGCGAGGCCAGAGGATGCTCAGGGCGCACTGCCTCCACGCCGACCCGCGCCTTGCCGTTGGCGTCGAAACGCGCCACGTGACGCAGCACCAGGCCCATTTCGCTGGCGGCCTCAAAGCGCTGTTGCATCTGCTGATTCAGCGCCTCGCCGTTCTCGAAGAACTGATCGACGGAGCCCAGTTCGCAGCCCGCCGGTACCAGTGACTCGACCCGCACCTGGTTCGGTTCGATGTCGTAGCCCGCCTCACGCGCCAGGATCACCAGCTTGCGCATCACGTCCTGGCCGGAGAGATCGACCCGCGGATCCGGTTCGGTGAGCCCCTGCTGCCAGGCCTGATCCACCAGCTCGGTAAACGGCACCGTGCCGTCATACTGCAAGAACAGCCAGGAGAGCGTGCCGGAGAAGATGCCGCTGATCGCCAGAATGCTGTCGCCGCTGTCGCGCAGATCGCGCACCGTGTGGTTGACCGGCAGGCCGGCGCCGACGGTGGCGTTGTACAGCCAGTGGCGGCCGGTTTTGGCGAAGGCGTCGCGAATTTGGCGATAGCTGTCGCTGCACGAGGCCCCCGCCAACTTGTTGGCGCTGATCACGTGGAAACCGTGGCTGGCAAAATCCAGATACTGCCCGGCCAGCTCTTCGCTGGCGGTCACGTCAAGCACCACCAGATCGTCGAACGGGTGCGCGCGCATCCACAGGAACAGCGATTCTTCGTCCAGCGCCTGCGCCTCATCCTCAAAGAACGCCAGCGCGCGGCTGGCATCCAGCCCGTCGTAGTTCAGCAGGCTGCGGCGGCTGTCCACCACCCCCGCCAGGATGAATTCGAAGCCGCTGCGCGCGGAAATATGGGTCTGCTCGCGGGCGAACAGCTCCAGCCAGCGGGAGCCGATGTTACCCTTGCCGAACAACACCAGGCCGATGCGCTTCTCGGCGCGGAATAGGCTTTGGTGCAGCCCCTGGATCAGCAGCGCGGTCGGCCCCTGGCGCAATACCGCCACCAGGCTGATGCCATCTTCCGCCTGCCAGATAAACTCGACCGGCTGATCTTTCAACTGCTGATAGAAACGGTGGCTGTGCAGCGGATTCTTGCATACCCCGGCGCCGACCATCGCCACCAGCGCCAACCCTTCGCGCAGGCGCAGCTCGCCTGGCAGCGCCGCGGCCTGCAGCGTCACCAGCGCGCTGTTGACCACCTCGGAGGTGTAGCACAGCTGCACCCGATTGCGGTCAGGGTGGATGCCCACCGCCAGCGGTTTGATCTGCGCACGCTTGAGCACCAGATCCAACTCTTTCTGCGCCAGTTTGAAGTCATGCTGAGCGGCGACGTGCAGTTCAATCAGGCACACATCATCGTGGCTGGTGACAATCTTGGCGCCGGTGCCGGACGCCAATACGCGCTCGATGCGCGTCGAGCCCTGCTCCGGCTGATAGCTGCAGCGCAGCTGAAGATCGATATCGCTGCCGGAGACCGGCTGCAGAGTACGGGTGTGCAACACCGGCGCCGCCAGACGCGCCAGCTCGCTGGCTTCGTCCAGACGCAGCAGCGGCAGCAGGCAGGCGTCTTTCACCTTGCGCGGATCGGCGCTGTATACCCCGGCCACGTCGCTCCAGATGGTGACGCGAGCAGCGCCGGCCAACGCGCCGACCTGAGTGGCGGAGTAGTCGCTGCCGTTACGCCCCAACAGCACGGTTTCCCCGGCGTCATTGCGCGAAATGAACCCGGTCACCACCAGGCGTTTGCCCGGGTGTTGGGCCATCAATTGCTGTAGCAATGGGTAAGAACGGCCTTCATCCACCTGCGGCTGCGCGGCGCGCTCGGCGCGCAGGAAATCACGCGCGTCCAGCCAGGCCGCCTGCATATCCAGGTGGTTGAGCACCGCCGCCATCAGGCGCGCCGACCAGATCTCGCCGTGCCCGACCACTTCGGCATAGCACACGTCGTCGACGTTGCCGTCCAGCAGCGCCGCCAGACGTTCCAGATCCTGAATGAACTCGGCGATCAGCGGCTCGGCGCTTTCCGGCGGCAACAGGCCGCTGATAAGATCGCTGTGATAGCGACGCAACGTCTGCTGCACCTGGTGCGCAGACAGGCGATCGCTCTGGCTGAGCTTCAGCCAGTTGATCAACTGGTTGGTGGTACTGCCGGCGGCCGATACCACCATCATGTCGCCCGGCTGGCTGTATTCCGCCATAATCCCGGCCACACGCAGATAACACTTCACATCCGCCAGACTGCTGCCGCCAAACTTGTGCAGTTGACGCCCGCTCACCGGCCCTGCTACAGCAATTGCATTCATGCTTACCTCGTTGCCGCCGCCTGGAAAGCGCGTTCCAGATCGGCAATCAAATCTTCACTGTCTTCAATACCCACGGAAATGCGCAGCAGGCTCTCGGAGATGCCGGCCGCTGCCCGCGCCTCCGCCGCCATGCCGGCGTGAGTCATGGTCGCTGCATGCGAGATCAGGCTTTCTACGCCGCCCAACGATTCTGCCAGAGTAAACAGCTCAAGGGCAGAGAGAAAACGGCGCAGCACCGCTTCATCGCCGTCCAGTTCAAAACTCAGCATCGCGCCGAAACCGCGCTGCTGACGGCGGGCGATCTCATGCCCCGGATTCTCCGGCAGGGAGGGATGATACAGCTTTTTCACCAGCGGTTGCTGCTGTAAATAGTCAACAATCGCTTCAGCATTTTGTTGCGCCGCCTTGATGCGCGGCGACAGCGTGCGCATGCCGCGCAGCAACAGATAACTGTCGAACGCGCCGCCGGTCACGCCAATGTTGTTCGCCCACCAGGCCAGCTCGACCGCCAGCTCGGGATCTTTGGCAATCACCGCCCCGGCCACCACGTCCGAATGCCCGTTCAGGTATTTGGTGCAAGAATGGACCACCAGATCGGCACCGAGTTCGATCGGCTGTTGCAGGGCCGGGCTGAGGAAGGTGTTGTCCACCACCGTCAACGCGCCCGCCGCATGCGCGGCAGCGCAGATCGCCGCGATGTCCACCACCCGCAGCAGCGGATTGCTGGGGCTTTCTATCAGCACCAGCTTCGGCTTTTGCGCCAGCGCCTGCTGCAGGGCTTCTTCATTACCCTGATCGACGAACAGCACGCGATAGGCGCCGCGCTTGCTCAGGCTGTCGAACAGCCGATAGCTGCCGCCGTAGCAGTCGTGCGGCGCCACCAGCAGATCGCCGGGCTTCAACAACACGGTGGTCACCAGATGGATCGCCGACATCCCGCTGCCGGTCATCACCGCGCCGGCGCCGCCTTCCAGCTCCGCCAACGCGCGCTGCACCACGTCGCGCGTCGGGTTGCCGCGTCGCGAGTAGTCATGGGCCCGGGGTTGGTTGAAGTCGGTAAAGTTATAGGTGCTGGAAAGATGAATCGGCGGGACAACGCAGCCGTACTGTTCGTCGTCGTTCAGGCCGCTGCGTACGGCAATCGTGGCTGGTTTACGCGTCATGGGCTCGCTCGGCTCTCGGTTCGGTGGATGAGGCCTAAAGAGTAATCGCAGGATTGATAGACGTCAATACATCTGGACATCTAAACTTCTTTGCGTATAGATTGAGCAATGACACAATACCCGCTAAAATTATGCCGATATGACATGACGATAAGATGTTAAGCGGCAATGCCTGGCCGAAGCGGGGCATTCAGTGACCCTGGTCGCGTAAAATTGACATTTATTTAGTGAGAACAGTGAAGATCGGGCATAATTGGCCGGTTTTTAGAATTTTGTAATTTTTCTGACAAAGTTAAGGTGTCCCATGGCTGAGTGGAACGGCGAGTATGTCAGCCCTTACGCTGAACACGGTAAAAAAAGCGAGCAAGTCAAAAAGATCACGGTATCCATTCCGCTGAAGGTCCTGAAAATCCTCACCGACGAACGGACCCGTCGCCAGGTGAACAACCTGCGCCACGCCACCAACAGCGAACTTCTGTGCGAAGCGTTTCTGCATGCCTTTACCGGCCAGCCGCTGCCGAACGATGAAGACCTGCGCAAAGAGCGCAGCGATGAAATCCCGGAAGCCGCAAAAGCGTTGATGCGCGAACTGGGTGTCGATCCCGATACCTGGGAATATTGAGAACCGCCCGGCGAACGCCGGCGGCAGAAAAGAAAAAAGGCGCCCAGGGCGCCTTTTTCATCGGTCGATAAGAAATCTTATTTCTTAGCGCCTGGTACGCTGAAACGCTTGTTGAAGCGGTCAACGCGGCCACCGGTAGCAACGTCACGCTGCTTGCCAGTGTAGAACGGGTGGCATGCGCCACAAACGTCCAGGTTCAGATCGTGGCCCACGGTGGAGCGGATCTTCATCACGTTACCGCAAGAGCAGTTAGCAGTAACTTCTTCGTATTTTGGGTGGATACCTTGTTTCATGGGAAACCTCAGTTAAGGCCGTGTCGCTATCCAGCCCTGTTTCGCCAGACACCACACGTGGTTGATAATAGAATTTTGGTATCGAATTATACCAAAGGCGGCAAATTATACAGCATTAGTCGGGGCGCGCAATCGGAACCGTACATTTGCCGATGCGCCGTGTAAACTGATGCCCACTTTTTTTCAATTTGGATGAGATCATGCCCGTCGTACACGTTGCTTTGCCGGTCCCCCTCGCCCGCACCTTCGACTATCTGCTGCCGCCCGGCATGCAGCCGGTGGCCGGCGCGCGCGTGGGCGTGCCCTGGGGCAGGCAGCATGCAATCGGCATCGTCACCGGCTGCAGCGACACCAGCGAACTGCCGCTGGACAAGCTCAAGCCGATCGACAGCGTGATCGACACCGAGTCGCTGTTCTCTCCCAGCCTGTGGCGCATCCTGCGCTGGGCCAGCGATTACTATCACTATCCCATCGGTGAAGTGCTGTTCCATGCGCTGCCGATCCTGCTGCGCCAAGGCAAACCGGCCGAGGCCGCGCCGCTGTGGCAGTGGTTCGCCACCGAAGAGGGGCGCGCCACCCCGCCCGAAAGCCTGAAACGCGCGCCGAAACAGCAGCAGGCGCTGGCGGCGCTGCTGCAACGCCCGGTCTATCGCCATCAGGTCAGCCAGCTTGAGCTGACGGAAAGCGCTCTGCAGGCGCTGCGCGCCAAAGGGCTGATCGACCTGCGCGCTCAGGTCGCGGCCACGCAGGACTGGCGCCCCAACTTCGCGGTGCTGGGCGAGCGGCTGCGACTGAATACCGAACAGGCCACCGCCGTCGGGGCGATCAGAAGCGAGGATGAGCAGTTTGCCGCCTGGCTGCTGGCCGGGGTCACCGGCTCCGGCAAGACCGAGGTGTATCTCAGCGTGCTGGAGAACGTGTTGGCCAAAGGCCGGCAGGCGCTGGTGCTGGTGCCGGAAATCGGCCTGACGCCGCAAACCATCGCCCGCTTTCGCGAGCGCTTCAACGCGCCGGTGGACGTGCTGCACTCCGGGCTGAACGACAGCGAACGGCTGGCGGTTTGGCTGCGCGCGCGCAGCGGCGAAGCCGCCATCGTCATCGGCACCCGCTCGGCGCTGTTCACGCCGTTCCGGCAGTTGGGCGTAATCATCATCGACGAAGAGCACGATAGTTCTTATAAACAGCAGGAAGGCTGGCGCTACCATGCCCGCGATCTGGCGGTGTTCCGCGCCCGGGAAGAAGACATCCCGATGGTGATGGGCTCCGCCACGCCGGCACTGGAAACGCTGCACAACGTGCAACTGGGCAAATATCGCCAGTTGAAGCTCACCCAGCGCGCAGGCAACGCCAAACCGGCGGCGCAGCACCTGATCGATCTGAAAGGGCTGCCGCTGAAGGTCGGCCTGTCGCAACCGCTTTTGAAAAGCATGCAGCACCATTTAAAAGCCGGCAACCAGGTGATGCTGTTCCTCAACCGCCGCGGTTACGCTCCGGCGCTGCTGTGCCACGAGTGCGG
Source organism: Serratia sp. JKS296 (assembly GCF_900215445.1). Taxonomy (NCBI): domain Bacteria; kingdom Pseudomonadati; phylum Pseudomonadota; class Gammaproteobacteria; order Enterobacterales; family Yersiniaceae; genus Serratia; species Serratia sp. JKS296. The sequence continues at coordinate 104,635 of NZ_OCMX01000001.1, read as the reverse complement.
TTGGATCGCCGAGTGCCAGCGCTGCGATCACTACTACACCTTCCACCAGCATCAGCGCCAGCTGCGCTGCCACCACTGCGACAGCCAGCGACCGGTGCCGCACCAGTGCCCGCAGTGCGGCTCCACCCACCTGGTATCGGTCGGCGTCGGCACCGAACAGCTGGAACATGAGCTGGCGCCGCTGTTCCCCGACACGCCGATCACCCGCATCGATCGCGACACCACCAGCCGCAAAGGGGCGCTGGAGCAACACCTGGCGGATATTCATCGCGGCGAAGCGCGCATTCTGATCGGCACGCAGATGCTCGCCAAAGGCCACCATTTTCCCGACGTCACGCTGGTGGCGTTGCTGGACGTGGACGGTGCGTTGTTCTCCGCCGACTTCCGCTCCGCCGAGCGTTTCGCTCAGCTGTATACCCAGGTCTCCGGCCGGGCGGGCCGAGCGGGCAAACAGGGTGAAGTGCTGCTGCAAACCCACCATCCGGAGCACCCGCTGCTGCAGGTGCTGCTGCAACAGGGTTACGACGCCTTCGCCAAACAGACGCTGGCGGAGCGCAACAGCGTGTTTCTGCCGCCTTACACCAGCCACATCATCGTGCGCGCCGAAGATCACGACAACCAGCAGGCCCCGTTGTTCTTGCAGCAGCTGCGCAATCTGTTGGAAGCCAGCCCGCTGAAGGACGACTCGCTGTGGGTGATGGGCCCGGTGCCGGCGCTGCAATCAAAACGCGGCGGCCGTTTCCGCTGGCAGCTGCTGCTGCAGCACCCGACGCGGCGCGTCCTGCAACAGCTGATGAAAAGCTCGCTGCCGCTGATCGGCACCCTGCCGCAAACGCGCAAGGTGAAATGGACGCTGGATGTCGATCCGATCGACAGCTGATCCCGGAAAAGTCCGATTTAGCTGCCGCAGTGCAAACGTTTACCCTTGAAATTGCGAGCGAACGCTAAAAAACCTTCTCAGGTCACATTTTTTATGCAAATTAGGTAACAAAGGCGGGGCGTATTCTGTTTAGAATGTCTGCGAGGGCAAATTTTGTCGCCACATCGCAGCGCGACGGAGTGCCCGAACGCGAGTGGCGCTCAATGACAACAATCCCGCCACCGCATGCCGGACATTGTGAGCAAACAGCAGTAGTGGCGTCGGCATGGGGCTGACGCAAGGAGAAAGGCGTTGGAACACAAGAAAGAGTTATCCATGGCGACCATGAAAGACGTCGCCGAAATGGCGGGCGTTTCAACGGCTACCGTATCGCGTGCGCTGATGAACCCGGAAAAGGTGTCAACGCCAACGCGCCAGAAAGTGGAACAGGCCGTGCTGGCCGTGGGTTATTCTCCTCATGCTCTGTCACGCAATATCAAACGCAACGAATCCCGCACCATCCTGGTGATCGTGCCCGACATCTGCGATCCGTTTTTCGCCGATGTGATCCAGGGGATCGAACAGACCGCGGCCCAACAAGGTTATCTGGTGCTGATCGGCGACTGCGCGCAGCAAAATCAGCAAGAGCGCACCTTCGTCAATCTGATCATCACCAAACAGATCGACGGCATGCTGCTGCTGGGCTCCAACCTGCCGTTTGACGCTAGCAAGGAAGAGCAGCGCAACCTGCCGCCGATGGTGATGGCCAACGAGTTTGCCCCCGAGCTGGAACTGCCGACGGTGCACATCGATAACCTGACCGCCGCCTTTGAAGCCGTGCATTATTTGCATCAATTGGGCCACCGGCAGATCGCCTGCGTCGCCGGGCCGGAACAGATGCCGCTGAGCCATTATCGGCTGCAGGGTTACGTTCAAGCGCTACGTCGTAATGGCATTACCGTCGAAAGCAGCTATATTACCCGGGGTGATTTTACCTACGAAGCCGGCGCGCAAGCGCTGACGGCGCTGATGGCTCAGCCGAAACCGCCGACGGCGGTGTTCTGCCACAGCGACGTCATGGCGATCGGCGTGCTGTCCCAGGCGAAGAAAATGGGGCTGCGGGTACCGCAGGATCTGTCGATCGTCGGCTTTGACGACCTCAAGCTGGCGCAGTATTGCGATCCGCCGCTGACCACGGTGGCGCAGCCGCGTTTCCAGATAGGCCAACAGGCGATGTTATTGCTGTTGGAGCAGTTGAACGGCCAGACGGTGGCCAGCGGCTCCCGGCTATTGGACAGTGAATTGATTATCAGAGGCAGCACCGCTGCCCCGAAACGCTAGTCAAATATTTTAGGGTTCAGTAACATGACGGACTTATCCTCTCATCAGGACACAGCGGAATAATAGTGGCACAAAAAGACTATGTAAGCCGTGGGCGCGCAGCAGGAGCTAAGCGTAAAACCCCCAGCCGTAAAAAACGCAGTTCTCCGAAGGTTTCCAAAACCGTGCTGGCGTTAGCCGCCGCGTTGCTGGTTGTCTTTGTCGGTGGCCTCTATTTCATTACGCACAACAAGCCGGAAGACGCGCCGTTGTTGCCTGCGCACACCACGCGCCCAGGCAACGGCCTGCCGCCGAAGCCGGAAGAGCGTTGGCGCTACATCAAAGAGCTGGAAAACCGGCAGATCGGCGTGCAAACCCCGACCGAACCGACGGCCGGCGGCGAGCTCAATTCCAAAACTCAGTTGACCGCCGAACAGCGGCAGTTGCTGGAACAAATGCAGGCCGACATGCAGCAGCGCCCGACGCAGTTGAACGAAGTGCCGTATAACGATCCGGGCCAGGCCAACGCGCGCAGCAACCGCCAGCAGCAACAGATGCAACAACAGCAAATGCAGCAGCAGCCGGTACAGCAACAGCAGCAGGTTACCCAGGCGCCGCGCAACCCATTCAACAACGGGGCCGCCACCGCGCCGGTGCAGCAGCACCAGCAGCCGAAGCCGGTCACCCCACCGCCGGTGCAGGTGAAACAGCCTGAGCCGAAGCCGCAACCGAAGCCGGAGCCGAAACCGGAAGTGAAACAGGACACGGCCAAGCAGGACACCAAGCCGGAATCGAAACAGAAGTGGATGGTGCAATGCGGTTCGTTCCGCGCCACCGATCAGGCTGAATCCGTGCGCGCGCGCCTGGCGTTCGAAGGCATCGAGAGCCGCATCACCGCCGGCGGCGGCTGGAATCGCGTGGTGCTCGGCCCCTACAGCAGCCGCGCCGCAGCGGATAAAACCCTTTCACGCCTGAAGGGCGTCGGCATGTCGAGTTGCATTCCCCTCTCCGTTGGGGGTTGAAAAGCGTCAATCCCCCCCCATCTATACTCTCAATATGCCTCGTAGCGTCTGCGAAAGCAGGCGCTGCGGGGACTTCTTTCCGTCTTTAACGAGGGTCTGCTCGTGACAACAATTGTAAGCGTACGCCGCAACGGCCAGGTCGTCATCGGTGGTGATGGCCAGGCAACCCTGGGTAATACGGTGATGAAGGGTAACGTCAAGAAAGTGCGTCGCCTGTATAACGACAAAGTGATCGCCGGTTTCGCCGGTGGCACCGCTGACGCCTTCACGCTGTTTGAACTGTTTGAACGCAAACTGGAAATGCATCAGGGCCACCTGGTGAAAGCCGCCGTCGAACTGGCGAAAGACTGGCGCACCGACCGCATGCTGCGCAAGCTCGAAGCGCTGCTGGCGGTCGCCGATGAAACCGCCTCGCTGATCATCACCGGCAACGGCGATGTGGTGCAGCCGGAAAACGATCTGATCGCCATCGGCTCCGGCGGCCCGTACGCCCAGGCCGCCGCCCGCGCCATGTTGGAAAATACCGAGCTGAGCGCCCGCGACATCGTTGAGAAATCCCTCAACATCGCCGGCGACATCTGTATTTACACCAACCATTTCCACACCATTGAAGAATTGCCTTCCAAAGCGTAAGGATCGAATACCATGTCTGAAATGACCCCGCGCGAGATCGTCAGCGAACTGGACAGCTATATCATTGGCCAAAACAAGGCCAAACGCGCTGTCGCCATTGCCCTGCGCAACCGCTGGCGCCGGATGCAGCTCAACGAGATGCTGCGTCACGAAGTGACCCCGAAAAACATTCTGATGATCGGCCCGACCGGCGTCGGTAAAACCGAAATCGCCCGCCGTCTGGCGAAGCTGGCCAACGCGCCGTTCATCAAGGTTGAAGCCACCAAGTTCACCGAAGTGGGCTATGTGGGCAAAGAAGTGGACTCCATCATCCGCGATCTGACCGATGCCGCCATCAAAATGGTGCGCATGCAGTCGATCGAGAAAAACCGCACCCGCGCCGAAGAGTTGGCCGAAGAGCGCATTCTCGACGTGCTGATCCCGCCGGCCAAGAACAACTGGGGCCAGCCGGAAGAAAATCAGGAACCGTCCGCCGCCCGCCAGGCATTCCGCAAGAAACTGCGCGAAGGCCAACTGGATGACAAAGAGATCGAAATCGATCTGGCCGCCGCGCCGATGGGCGTGGAAATCATGGCACCTCCGGGCATGGAAGAGATGACCAACCAGCTGCAGTCGATGTTCCAGAACCTCGGCGGCCAAAAGCAAAAACCACGCAAGCTGAAGATCAAAGAAGCCTTCAAGCTGCTGGTGGAAGAAGAAGCCGCCAAGCTGGTAAACCCGGAAGAACTGAAAGAGCAGGCGATCGAAGCGGTTGAGCAGCACGGCATCGTGTTTATCGATGAGATCGACAAAATCTGTAAGCGCGGCGGCCAAAGCTCCGGCCCGGACGTTTCCCGCGAAGGCGTACAGCGCGATCTGCTGCCGCTGGTGGAAGGCTGCACCGTGTCCACCAAGCACGGTATGGTGAAGACCGACCACATCCTGTTCATCGCCTCCGGCGCGTTCCAGACCGCCAATCCGTCGGATCTGATCCCGGAACTGCAGGGCCGTCTGCCGATCCGCGTTGAGCTGCAGGCGCTGACCACCGAAGATTTCGAGCGCATCCTGACCGAGCCGAGCGCGTCGCTGACCGAACAGTACAAAGCGCTGATGGGCACCGAAGGCGTCAATATCGAGTTCACCGCCGACGGCATCCGCCGCATCGCCGAAGCCGCGTGGCAGGTCAACGAAAGCACCGAGAACATCGGCGCGCGTCGTCTGCACACCGTGCTGGAGCGTCTGATGGAAGATATTTCCTACGATGCGAGTGAAATTAATGGCCAATCCATTACAATTGATGCGGATTACGTGCGCAGTCATCTGGATGAACTGGTGGCGGATGAAGATTTGAGTCGTTTTATCCTATAATCGCTCAATCATTGTCTTGTCAGTCATCTGTGTGGGAGGCATTGCCTCCCACTATTATTTCTAACGGACACAGAAGCGAAACATGAGCTCATCAACCCCCACCACCCCGATCTCCGCCTGGCTGGAAAGTCTACGCCCCCGCACCCTGCCGCTGGCCTTTGCCTCCATTGTGGTCGGCTCGGCAATCGCCGCCTGGCACGGCAGCCTGAAACCTGAAGTGGCGCTGCTGGCGCTGTTGACCGCCGGCCTGCTGCAGATCCTCTCCAACCTGGCGAACGACTACGGCGATGCGGTCAAAGGCAGCGACAAAGATGATCGCATCGGGCCATTGCGCGGCATGCAGAAAGGCATGATCACCCAAGCGCAGATGAAACGGGCACTGGTGGTGACGGTAGTGCTGATCGCCCTCGCCGGCTGTTCGCTGATCGCCGTCGCCTGCGAGCAACCCAGCGACGTGGTGGGCTTTCTGGTGCTGGGCGGGCTGTCTATCGTGGCAGCCATCACCTATACCGTCGGCAACAAGCCCTACGGATATTTGGGGTTGGGCGACATCTCGGTACTGGTGTTCTTCGGCTGGCTGAGCGTGGCCGGCACCTACTATCTGCAAACGCACACCTTCGACAGCGTGGTGATGCTGCCTGCCACCGCCTGCGGCCTGCTGGCGACGGCGGTGCTCAACATCAACAATCTGCGCGATATCGAGAGCGATCGCGAAAACGGCAAGAACACGCTGGCGGTGCGTCTCGGCCCGCACAAGGCGCGCATTTACCATGCCCTGCTGCTCGGCGGCGCAGTGCTGTGTTTCGCGCTGTTTACGCTGTTCAACCTGCACAGCCCGTGGGGTTGGCTGTTCGTGTTGGCGATCCCGCTGCTGACGCGCCACGGCCTGCGCGTGCTGCGCGATCCGACGCCGGTCGGCATGCGGCCGATGCTGGAACACATGGTCAAAGCGGCGTTGCTGGCCAACCTGCTGTTCGCCATCGGCGTGGCGCTCAGTTAAAAACTGATGATTTTGCCAACAGGGCGAATAAAGGGATATACTGAACATTCCAGCGGCAAACAGACGTAAAATCCTATGAAATACGATACTTCCGAACTTTGCGACATCTATCATGAAGAGGTGAACGTTGTTGAACCTCTGTTCTCCAATTTTGGCGGGCGTACTTCATTTGGCGGGCAGATCACCACGGTGAAATGCTTCGAGGATAACGGCCTGTTGTTCGATCTGCTTGAAGAAAACGGCCGCGGCCGCGTGCTGTTGGTCGACGGCGGCGGTTCGGTACGCCGGGCGCTGATCAACGCCGAACTGGCGCGCTTGGCCGCCCAGAACGAATGGGAAGGCATCGTGGTGTACGGCGCGGTGCGCCAGGTGGACGATCTGGAAGAACTCGACATCGGCATTCAGGCGATGGCGGCGATCCCGGCGGGTGCCGTGAGCGAAGGCGTGGGCGAAAGCGATATCCGCGTCAACTTCGGTGGCGTCACCTTCTTCTCCGGCGACCACCTGTATGCCGACAACACCGGTATCATCCTCTCCGAGGACCCGCTCGACATCGAGTGATTTCCGGTCATGAAAAAGGGCGCCTGAGGCGCCCTTTTCGTTGCTGCATGGCGTGAGGATCAGACCTCTTCCATTTTGCCCAGCAGCGCGCGCAGGCGATCTTGCCATACGTGCTGTTCTTCTTTCAGCTGTTGGTTTTCGCGCACCAACGCTTCGTGGTTGCCGGAGGCAGCCTGAACTTCCTGCGACAGAGAGTTGTTTTTGTCTTTCAGCTCTTCAATTTCCATCTGCAACAAGGTGATGGTATCAATCGCCTGCTGTACTTTTGCTTCCAGTTTCTCAAATACTTCAAATGACATGCTTCAGTCCCCTCATGATAGCAAGGCGTACATCTATAAGTAGCGGCCGCAACATCGGCTGCAGCTACTGCGAATATTGCATCGCGCTCAGTGACGCGCGCCGTTACGAAAGGCGCGCCGGTCTCGATTCGTTAAAAACGATTGTAAGTAGCCAGTCTCCGCCTGTCTAGCAACATACCGGATCATCGCGCAGTCTGTTGCAATTTTCCTGCCCCCGCCATCAGCAAAAACTGAAAATCCCCATCGCCGCCGCCGCGAGTTGTTAACAACCCTCAGCAAACCACTGGTCAGATCACACTTTTATGGCTCAGAAAGAACACTAAACGACGCGAAATCGCTCAATTTTATGACGCGCCACACACATTTTGATTTCGCTATTTCTCGTTTATGTTCGTTAACGATAAATTTACATCACGTCCTTATTCAATAATTGGACGAGATGAAAAAAACTGTGCCCATAGGCCAGATCTCTACCCAACTGAGCCTATAAACCAACAACCGCCGTTTTGCAGGACAACAACATTATGAGCCAAACCACCAGTCCGACATTAAAAGGCCAGTGCATCGCCGAGTTCCTCGGCACGGCGCTGCTGATCTTCTTTGGCGTAGGCTGCGTTGCCGCGCTGAAACTGGCGGGCGCCAGCTTCGGCCAGTGGGAAATCAGCATCATTTGGGGCCTGGGCGTCGCCATGGCCATCTATCTGACCGCCGCCATTTCCGGTGCGCATCTCAACCCGGCGGTCACCCTCGCCCTGTGGCTGTTCGCCTGCTTCGACGGGCGCAAAGTGGTGCCTTACATCATTGCGCAGGTCGCCGGCGCCTTCTGCGCAGCGGCCTTGGTCTACGGGCTGTACTACAACCTGTTCTTCGACTTCGAAGCGGCCCACCACATGGTGCGCGGCAGCAACGAAAGCCTCGAACTGGCCGGCATCTTCTCGACTTACCCTAACGCACACATCTCCGTCGGTCAGGCCTTCCTGGTAGAAATGGTGATCGCGGCAATCCTGATGTGCCTGATCCTGGCGCTGACCGACGACGGCAACGGCATCCCGCGCGGCCCGCTGGCACCGCTGCTGATCGGTATTCTGATTGCCGTGATCGGCGCCTCCATGGGACCATTGACCGGCTTTGCGTTGAACCCGGCGCGTGACTTCGGGCCGAAACTGTTCGCCTACCTGGCCGGCTGGGGCAAAGTCGCCTTCACCGGCGCACGTGATATCCCGTACTTCCTGGTGCCGATCTTCGCCCCTATCGTCGGCTGTGGCCTGGGCGCTTTCGGTTACCGCGCGCTGATTGGCCGCCACCTGCCGTGCGACGTCTGCGTGACGGAGGAAGAGCCCGACGCCAAGACCCAGCAGCGTAAAGCATGATGGGTGCAGTTTTAAACGGTTAACAACAGCAGGATAATTACCATGACTGTAGAAAAAAAATACATTGTCGCACTCGACCAAGGGACCACCAGCTCACGCGCCGTCGTGCTCGATCACGACGCCAACATCGTTGCGGTATCGCAGCGCGAATTCCCGCAGATCTATCCAAAGGCCGGCTGGGTTGAGCACGACCCGATGGAGATCTGGGCGTCGCAAAGTTCGACGCTGGTAGAAGTGCTGGCGAAAGCCGACATCAATTCCGATCAGATCGCCGGCATCGGCATCACCAACCAGCGCGAAACCACCATCGTCTGGGAAAAAGAGACCGGCAAGCCGATTTACAACGCCATCGTTTGGCAGTGCCGCCGCACCGCCGACATCTGCGAGAAGCTCAAGCGCGACGGCCTGGAAGAGTACATCCGTCACAACACCGGCCTGGTGGTTGACCCGTACTTCTCCGGCACCAAGGTGAAATGGATCCTGGACAACGTCGAAGGCGCCCGCGAGCGCGCCAAACGCGGCGAACTGCTGTTCGGCACCGTCGACACCTGGCTGGTGTGGAAGATGACCCAGGGCCGCGTACACGTCACCGATTACACTAACGCCTCACGCACCATGATGTTCAACATCCACGAGCTGGACTGGGACGAACGCATGCTGGAAGTGCTGGACATTCCGCGCGCCATGCTGCCGAAAGTCCGTCCTTCCTCCGAGGTATACGGCCAGACCAACATCGGCGGCAAGGGCGGCACGCGTATTCCTATCGCCGGTATCGCCGGTGACCAGCAGGCGGCGCTGTACGGCCAGCTGTGCGTTCAACCGGGCATGGCGAAGAACACCTACGGCACCGGCTGCTTCCTGCTGATGAACACCGGCAAAGAAGCGGTACGGTCGAAAAACGGTCTGCTGACCACCATCGCCTGCGGCCCGCGCGGTGAAGTGAACTATGCGCTGGAAGGCGCGGTGTTCATCGGCGGCGCGTCTATCCAGTGGCTGCGCGACGAGCTGAAACTGATCAGCGACGCCGCCGACTCCGAATACTTCGCCACCAAGGTGAAAGACAGCAACGGCGTCTATGTGGTGCCGGCCTTCACCGGCCTGGGTGCGCCTTACTGGGATCCGTATGCTCGCGGCGCCATTTTCGGCCTGACCCGCGGCGCCAACAGCAACCACATCATCCGCGCCACGCTGGAATCCATCGCCTTCCAGACCCGTGACGTGCTGGACGCCATGCAGGCCGACGCCAACACCCGCCTGCAATCGCTGCGCGTGGACGGCGGCGCGGTCGCCAACAACTTCCTGATGCAGTTCCAATCCGATATTCTCGGCACCCGCGTAGAACGCCCTGAAGTGCGTGAATCGACGGCGCTGGGCGCGGCGTTCCTGGCGGGCCTGGCCATCGGCTACTGGAACGATCTGGATGAAGTGAAGAGCAAAGCGGTGGTTGAGCGTGAATTCCGCCCAAGCATCGAAACCACCGAACGCAACTACCGCTACAGCGGCTGGAAAAAAGCGGTGGCTCGCGCTCAGGCATGGGAAGATCACGAGTAATTCCGAAGTTGCCGTTTCGCCAACAAGCGCTGCCTGCGGGCGGCGCTTTTTTTTGCCCCGCCCTGCCGCCACCGCGCTGTGATAGACTTTGTCGATATTTTCTTCCCTTTCTCACAGACAGGTTTGCCATGAAACGTGAATTAGCCATCGAATTCTCCCGCGTTACCGAAGCCGCCGCGCTGGCGGGCTACAAATGGCTGGGGCGCGGCGACAAGAACGCCGCCGACGGCGCGGCGGTCCACGCCATGCGCATCATGCTCAACAAAGTGGATATCGATGGGCGCATTGTGATCGGCGAAGGCGAGATCGACGAAGCGCCGATGTTATATATCGGCGAGCAGGTCGGTACCGGCCAAGGCGACGCGGTCGACATCGCGGTCGATCCGATCGAAGGCACCCGCATGACCGCCATGGGCCAGTCCAACGCGCTGGCGGTATTGGCGGTGGGCGATCGCGGCACCTTCCTGCACGCGCCGGACATGTACATGGAGAAGCTGGTAGTCGGCCCGGCGGCGCGCGGCGCCATCGATCTCAACCGGCCGCTGGCGGAGAACCTGCAGAACGTCGCCGAACGACTGGGCAAACCGCTGTCGCAGCTGACGGTGATCGTATTGGCCAAACCGCGCCACGACGGCGTCATCGCGCAGATGCAACAGTTGGGCGTGCGAGTATTCGCCATTCCTGACGGCGACGTGGCGGCCTCCATTCTCACCTGCATGCCCGAAAGCGAGGTCGATGTGATGTACGGCATCGGCGGCGCGCCGGAAGGGGTGATCTCAGCCGCGGTGATCCGCGCGCTGGACGGCGACATGCAGGCGCGTTTGCTGCCGCGTCATGAGGTGAAAGGCGACAACGCCGAAAACCGCCGCATCGGCGAACAAGAGTTGGCCCGCTGCCGGGAGATGGGTATCGAAGCCGGCCAGGCGCTGCGTCTGGATCAGATGGCGCGCAACGACAACGTGATCTTCTCCGCCACCGGCATCACCAAGGGCGATTTGCTGGAAGGCATCAGCCGCCAGGGCAACATGGCCACCACCGAAACGTTGCTGATCCGCGGCAAGTCGCGCACCATCCGCCGTATCCGTTCGACCCACTATCTGGATCGCAAAGACCCGGCGCTGCACGAGTTTCTGCTGTAACGAAACAGGGCGCCGAATGGCGCCCTGTCGTTATGCGGTATGTCCTTGATGCTGCATACGATTGGACAGCGGCCACCAGCACAGCAGGATCAGCAGCGCCATCGCGAACATCAGCAAGCCGAGGCTGAACTGCCCGGTTTGCGGCAGCATGGCGGAAAGCCAGGTCGCCAGACCGGACCCCATGTTCTGCATGCCGCCTACCAATGCGCCCGCCGCGCCGGCCAGGTAAGGGAACGGCTCCATCGCCCCGGTGGTCGCCAGCGGGAACAGCATGCCGGCGCCGAAGAAGAACAATGCGGCCGGCACGATCAGCGTCCAGATGTTCATCACGCCGAACCAGCCCGGGATCCACATCATCGCCCCCGCCAGCAGGCAGCTAATCACCGAATGCCACATCAGCGTGTGGAAGGTCTTGCCGTCGCGCCCGGCGTACCAGGCGCCGAAAAACGCCGCCGGGATCGGCAGAATGAACAGGATGCTGACGGTCAGCCCACTCAGTCCCAACACGCCGCCCATCAACACGCCGCAGCTGGCCTCGAATACCGCAATCCCCGCCAGCGCGCCGATCAGCATCACCAGATAGCAGCTGAAGGTGCTGTCACCCAGCAACTGGCGGAAACTGGCCAGCATGCGACGTTTTTCCGTTTGCACCGGACGCGTTTCCGGTAGCCAGCGGAACATGGCGAAGGCGACGCAGGCGCACAGCCCCAGCAGGAAGGCGTAGCAGGCGCGCCAGCCGAACACCATCGCCAATGCGCCGCCGATCACCGGCGCCAGCAGCGGGCTGACCAAAATCCCCATGTTCAACAGGCTGTTGGCGTAGCGCAGTGCGGTGCCGGCATACAGATCGCGCGGCATGGTGCGCGCCATCACGCCCGCCACGCCGGTGCCCATGCCCTGAATCGCGCTGGCGGCAACCAGCATCGTCAGGTTGGTGGACAGCAGTGCGCCCAGCGCACCGACCAGGAAGATCATCATGCCGGTCAGGATCACCGGGCGACGCCCGATACGATCCGATATCGGCCCGTAAATCAGCTGGGAGAAACCGTAGGTCAGCAGATACGCCGCCATCACCCGTTGCACAGCGCCGGTGCGAACCGACAGATCGTGGGCGATATCAGCAATCACGGGAACATAAATGGTTTGCGCCATCTGGCCGACGGCGACCAACAGGATAAGCATCACCAGCAGGTGAAAATTCTCTAGTTTTCTCATTATCTTCGTTAACGTTTCAACTCGTCACAGCGTCCCGGTATGGCCGTTGCAGCAGCCAGAACGGCGAGCAGCCCTCTATGGCGGCATAAGCTAATCAAATCTGATTTTTTTAGCGAGTTTCAGACAAATATTGATCCAGGTCACACTGGCAGCAAACCCGACCAGGCTCGTAAATTAAACTGTACGTCTAACGCTTTGGGGGTAAAAATTAGCGCGTTTGCAGTAGCTGCGCTTTAGCATTTAATCGATAATTATTTTCATCAACTTGAAATAAAATAACACCATAGGGATTTGGTTCATGAAAACACCTGAGCTGATTTTATTGCAGTTAAAGGCTCTCGGCCCGCACTCGGCCAAAATGCTGGCGGAGCGTCTGGACATCACGCCGATGGGCATCCGACAACATCTGCAATCCCTGGAAAAACGTGAGTTGGTTTGTTACGAAGAAGCGCGCAGCAAGGTCGGCCGCCCGACGCGCTACTGGTCGCTGACAGCGCGAGGGCACGCTTTTGCGGCCGCCGATCAGGAACGGCTGCGGGCATCCGCGCTGCGGCTGTTTGGCGGCGCCGGCGTGGAACCGTTGCTGAGCGCGCGCGAAGAGCAGCTTTATCTGCGTTATGCCGAAGAGCTGTCCGCCGAGCGCAGCCACCAAGAGCGGTTAGCCCGATTGGTGCGTCTGCGGCAACATGACGGTTACATGGCCGAATTGCTCGATCATCCGCACGGTGCGCTGTTGGTGGAAAACCACTGTCCGATCGGCGTGGCCGGTTCCAACTGCAGCAGCCTGTGCAATTCCGAGCTGCAGCTGTTTCACCGCCTGTTCGGCAACGACTACCGGATAGAGCGCACCACGCACGCCATTTCCGGCTCACGACATTGTGCTTATTTGATTCGACCACGGGAGCTTTAGAGTATGGCTGAATGGGTAAACGGCAAGGTTACGCAGGTAAAACAATGGACCGACGGGCTGTTCAGCCTGGTGGTCAATGCCCCCATCGATCCTTTCACCGCCGGGCAATTCGCCAAACTGGCGCTGGAGATCGACGGCGAACGAGTGCAACGCGCTTACTCCTACGTCAATGCCCCCGATGACGCCAACCTGGAGTTCTATCTGGTGACGGTGCCGGAAGGCAAACTGAGCCCACGCCTCAATCAGCTGCGGCCAGGGTCGGATGTCATGGTGACCAAAGAAGCGGCCGGCTTCTTCGTGCTGGATGAGGTGCCCGACTGCGACACGCTGTGGATGCTGGCGACCGGCACCGCCATCGGCCCCTATTTATCGATTCTGCAGCAAGGCGTCGGCCTGGAACGCTTTAACAACCTGGTGCTGGTGCACGCCGCGCGTTTTGCGCGCGATCTGAGCTACCTGCCGCTGATGCAGCAATTGCAGCAACGCTACAACGGCAAGCTGCGCATCCAGACCGTCGTCAGCCGCGAAGAAACGCCCGGTTCACTGACCGGCCGCGTGCCGGCGCTGATCGAGGACGGCCGGCTGGAAGCGGCGATCGGCTTGACCATCGACGCCGAAACCAGCCACGTGATGCTGTGCGGCAACCCGCAGATGGTGCGGGACACCCAGCAAACGCTGAAAGACCATCGCCAGATGCGCAAACACCTGCGCCGCAAACCGGGCCACATCACCAGCGAACACTACTGGTAACCCAAAGGGGATCAGCGGAACTTCACCGGTTCGGCTTCCGGGCCGAACCGATTGTCTCCCGGCGTGCCGACGAAGGCGCCCAGATCGATCATCATCATCACGATAATCAGCGTCGGGATGAAACGCCCGACGCCCCATTGCCAGATCGGCGCCAGCATTTGCCAGTTGCCCGCCGCCAGCATCCACGCCAGGATCAGCAGCAGCGCCCACCAGCCAGCCTTGTTGCGATCGTGCAGACGTTTGACCAGCACCGCCGCCGTCGGCCACAGCAGCGCCACGATAAAGAAGGCGATGGATTGGATGGCGATCAATTGATAATTGGCCAGCGTAAACGCCGCCGCCATCAGCACCAGCCACAGCCCCATCCAGATCCAGAAGTCGCGCCGCCCGATGCGGCCCTTAAAAGAAAAACACCACTGTTGTAACGTCATCGATTCCTGCGCTCTAAGCCTGCCCATATTCTGCGCCGCAGTGTAACATAGGCGCTGCCGGGCCGAGTTTTCCGCCTTGCATAACGCGGTGCGCCGCACAGCTTTCTCGTCAGCGAACCGATAATGGCGCGGGATCTTTGACAAGGCCCGCGAGTTATCGCTTTAATCGGAGCCATCTTTGTCCTTGATGCCATACGCCATGCTGAGAAAAACCCTCGTCATTGCCTGTCTGTTGCAGGCCGCCGCCAGCGCCTGGGCCAATCCGCCGCCCGCCGATGCAACGCCCGCCGCACCTTACCTGCTGGCCGGCGCGCCGACGTTCGATCTGACGGTGGTCAAATTCCGCGAAAAATACAATCGCGACAACCCGAAGCTGCCGATTGGCGAATTCCGCGCCATTCCGGCCACCGAAGACGATTCGCCGCTGCTGACGCGCGCCGCCAGCAAACTCAACGAAAACCTGTATGCCTCCACCGCGCTGGAGAAAGGCACCGGCAAAATCAAAACGTTGCAGATCACTCACCTGCCGCTGCAACAGGCCAATGAAGAAAAAGCCGCGCGCGCCATCGCCATCAACTACATGGCGGCGCTGATGCGCCAGTTCGAACCGGCGTTGACGGTGGAGCAGAGCCAGAACAAGGTGAACAGCCTGCTGGAAAAAGGCAAAGGATCGCGCTTTTACCAACAGCAGGTCGGCGCCATTCGCTATGTCGTCTCGGACAACGGCGATAAAGGCGTAACCTTCGCGGTTGAACCGATTAAGCTGGCGCTTTCCGAGCCGTAACGGCGCGGCATTTAATGACGAAAAGCAAAGCCTTCGCGCTTAATGATCTCTATACTGTTGGGCAGGTAAACTGCCGGTCCGGCAGTTGTCATTTCGACTCTCGCGTTCCCTAGTTGGAGGAAAAAACATGCGTCATCCATTAGTTATGGGTAACTGGAAGCTTAACGGCAGCACTCACATGGTCAACGAACTGATCGCCGGTCTGCGCAATGAGCTGAGCAGCGTTGACGGCTGTGGCGTCGCCATCGCCCCGCCGGTGATGTATCTGGATCAGGCCAAGCACGCGCTGGCCGGCAGCCGCATCGCGCTGGGCGCGCAGAACGTGGACGTTAACCTGTCCGGCGCCTTCACCGGTGAAGTTTCCGCCAACATGCTGAAAGACGTCGGCGCCCAGTACATCATCATCGGCCACTCCGAGCGTCGCACCTACCACAAGGAAAGCGACGAAGTCATCGCCGAGAAATTCGCCGTGCTGAAAGAAGCCGGCCTGATCCCGGTGCTGTGCATCGGTGAAACCGAAGCGGAAAACGCCGCGGGCAAAACTGAAGAAGTGTGCGCGCGCCAGATCGACGCCGTGCTGAAAACGCTGGGCGCACCGGCGATGAAAGGCACCGTGATCGCCTATGAGCCGGTCTGGGCCATCGGGACCGGCAAATCCGCCACCCCTGCGCAGGCGCAGGCCGTGCACAAATTTATCCGCGATCACATCGCCAAGCACGATGCCGCGGTTGCCGCTGAAATCATCATCCAGTACGGCGGTTCGGTGAACGACAAGAACGCCGCAGAGCTGTTCTCCCAGCCGGACATCGATGGCGCGCTGGTTGGCGGCGCCTCGCTGAAAGCCGACGCTTTCGCCGTGATCGTCAAAGCCGCCGCAGCAGCGAAAAAAGCCTGATTGCCCTAGGCTTGCCATAAAAAAACCCCGGCTTGCCGGGGTTTTTTATTGCCGCTTAAACGGCATCAACGTTTGCTGATTTCGTCGAATACGCCGCCGGTGGCGAAGTGCACCTTCTGCGCTTCGGTCCAGCCGCCGAAAGTGTCATCCACGGTGAACAACTTCAGCTGCGGGAACTGCCCGGCGAACTTGGCCGCCACCGCCGCATCGCGCGGGCGATAATAGTGCTGCGCCGCAATAGTCTGCCCTTCCGGTGAATACAGATACTTCAGGTAGGCGATCGCCACCTCGCGGGTACCGCGTTTATCGACCACCTTATCCACCACCGACACCGTCGGTTCGGCCAGGATCGATTCGCTCGGCGTAATAATCTCGAACTTGTCTTTGCCCAGCTCTTTCTCCGCCAGCAGCGCTTCGTTTTCCCAGGCGATCAGCACGTCGCCGATGCCGCGCTCAACGAAGGTGTTGGTCGAGCCGCGCGCGCCGGAATCCAGCACCTCAACGTTCTTGTACAGGTTTTTGACGAAGTCCTGCGCCTTGGCCTTATCGTTGTTATTGTGATGCAACGCGTAGCCCCAGGCGGCCAGGTAGTTCCAGCGGGCGCCGCCGGAAGTTTTCGGATTCGGAGTGATCACCGACACGCCCGGCTTGATTAAATCAGGCCAGTCATGAATCTGTTTCGGGTTGCCTTTGCGCACCAGGAAGACGATGGTCGAGGTGTAAGGCGCCGAGTTGTCCGGCAGGCGTTTGATCCAGTCTTTCTCGATGCGGCCGCGTTCGGCGATAGCGTCGACGTCATAGGCCAGCGCCAGCGTCACCACGTCAGCCTCGATGCCGTTGATCACCGAGGTCGCCTGTTTGCCGGAACCGCCGTGCGACTGGCGCACCGTCACCTTGTCGCCGGTTTCCGCCTGGTAGTGCTTGCTGAACGCCGTGTTGTAAGCCTGATAGAACTCACGCGTCGGATCGTATGACACGTTCAGCAACTGAATATCCTTCGCCATGGCGCCGGACGCCAACAGCACCAATGTCAGACCTACACCCCATTTACGCATCGACAGGCTCTCCCAGAAAATTAAGCGCAACCTCAATCGGTTGATTTAGCATCAGAGCCTGCCAGAAACTTTCCCGGCAACTAAAGAATAAAAAATTTTGGGATAGATGATTCTGGAATATGTCACCGGCGAGCATAAAAAAGCCCCCGGGAGCGGAGGCTTTTTTGTCGTGCGGTGAGCGGCGTATCAGTACAGCTTTTTCGCCGTTTCCAGCCAGTCGCCCTTGAACGGACGCTTCATGTTTTCGATCGCGTCGATGATGTCGTGGTGCACCATTTTTTCGTTCTGGATACCGACGCAGCGGCCGCCGTACCCCTGCAGCAGCAGTTCGATGGCGTAGGCGCCCATGCGCGAGGCCAGGATGCGGTCATAGGCGACCGGCGAACCGCCGCGCTGAATGTGGCCCAGCACGGTGGCGCGGGTTTCACGCTTGGTTTCCTGCTCAATGTGGCGCGCCAGCTCATCGATGTCGCAGATGTGCTCGGTGATCGCCACGATGGCGTGTTTTTTGCCTTTGGCGATACCGGCCTTGATTTCGCACACCAGATCTTCGCGGTTGAATTCGATTTCAGGCAGCACGATGAACTCGCAGCCGCCGGCAATCGCCGCCGCCAGCGTCAGATCGCCGCAGTAACGGCCCATCACTTCCACGATAGAGATACGCTGGTGCGACGAGGAGGTATCGCGCAGGCGGTCGATCGCTTCCACCACGGTTTCCAGCGCGGTGAAGTAACCGATGGTGTAGTCGGTACCGGCGACATCGTTATCGATGGTGCCCGGCAGACCGATGCACGGGAAGCCTTCTTCCGTCAGGCGTTTGGCGCCCATGTAGGAACCGTCGCCGCCGATCACCACCAGCGCGTCGATGCCGCGATTCTTCAGGTTTTCAATCGCCTTGGCGCGCACGTTTTCATCCCTGAATTCCGGGAAGCGGGCCGAGCCGAGGAAGGTGCCGCCGCGGTTGATCATGTCGGACACGCTATAACGGTCCAGCTGCTCCATGCGATCTTCGTACAAGCCAAGGTAGCCATCGTAAATACCAAAAACTTCCAGACCTTCTGAAAGCGCAGAACGCACAACGCCGCGGATTGCAGCGTTCATACCCGGCGAATCACCGCCGCTCGTCAGTACACCGATTTTCTTGATCATGACTACCTCTGAACTGTGTAGATGCAATTTCTTAAGAATTCTGTCTCCGCCGATCGTCTTGAAACCTCTCCGGCTGCAGAAAACCAGCTTTATGGCTTATTGCTGGATATTATATCAAAAACACCCAGCTGAATTGATTCAAGTCACGCAATATAACGGTTAAAACACCGCATGGCACGCTGAGCTAACTCAGATATTCATGATAATACTTCGATCTGTGCCTCTATCTGATTATAGCTCCCAATGCCCCTGCCTACCCGGCGGCACCACGGAGCATGGATCCAGGTGAATGATGACGTCCGCCCCCGCAAAACGGTGCCGCAACGCCTGTTCCACCTGATCGGCCAACCGATGCGCCTCGCGCAGCGGCAGCGTGTCGTCCATCTCAAGATGCAGTTGGATAAAACGCGTCGGCCCTGACTGCCGCGTGCGCAGATCGTGCGCGCCTTTCACCCCGGGCCAGGAGGAAACCACGGCGATAATCGCCTGGTGCTCGTCATCCGGCAACGCCCGATCCAACAGCGACTGCACCGCTTCGTAGCCCATGCGCAGCGCGCTATACAGGATGTAAACGCCGATGCCCAGCGCAAACAGCGCATCCGCCCGCTAGAAGCCGTACCAGCTTAGCCCAAGAGCGATAAGAATAGCACCATTCATCATGACATCTGACTGATAATGCAGCATATCTGCGCGCACGGCCTGGCTGCGCGTTTTTCTGACCACCCAGCGTTGATAGGTGACCAGCATCAGGGTGCTGACTAACGCGATCACCGTCACGACGACCCCAACGCCGGGATCGCGCAGCGTTTGCGGCGCATACAGATGCTGGAAGCCGGTGAGAAACAGAAACAGGGCGGAACCGGAAATAAACATGCTTTGCGCCAGCGCCG
The DNA here is from genome assembly GCF_900215445.1 of Serratia sp. JKS296. Classification (NCBI taxonomy): domain Bacteria; kingdom Pseudomonadati; phylum Pseudomonadota; class Gammaproteobacteria; order Enterobacterales; family Yersiniaceae; genus Serratia; species Serratia sp. JKS296. Next base: position 85,455 of record NZ_OCMX01000001.1, on the reverse strand, counting down.
CCAGCGACTCCGCTTTGCCGTGGCCGAAGGTGTGCTCGGCATCGGCCGGCTGCAGCGAATAGCGCACCACCAGAAGGTTGGTCAGCGATGCCGCGATATCGACCAGCGAATCCACCAGCGCCGCCAGCAGACTGACAGAACCGGTGTGGTACCAGGCGACGATTTTGATCAACAACAGCGACGACGCCAGCGCGGTAGCGGCCAACGCAGCGGACTTTACCAGGCGTGCATAGCGCTGTTCCATTGAGGGATCCCGGTCAAAAGGTATGGCGCTCAATATAGCGAAATGTCGGATAAAAAAAACCCCGCCATCATGGCGGGGAAGACAGGGATGGTGTCTATGGCAAGGAAAAACAGGGGACTACTCAGTCGTACTTCACTTCTGGGCAGAAGCTTGCTGCAAACCAGAAATTTGCTGCTCCATCTGCTGCATGCGCTGCTGATGTTTCTGGTCTAAAACACTTTTTTGCTCTGGCGTCAGCAGGTTATACATTTGGTTGCGCACCCGAGCCATTTCGACCTGGCGCTTGACCTGCTGTTGGGCCATCTTTTCCGCCTGGGCATACACGGCGGCTTCGTCAAATTTCTCTGCGGTCACCAGTTTATGCATGGCTTCCATTTCAGCTACATTGACACCAGGCAGATCGTGCCGGGCCTGGCGCATCAAATCGCGCATTTGCTGGCGCTGCTGTTCGCTGAGGCTGACACCGTCGAACATATGGTGCTGGCCGGGTACTCGGGTCATCGCGTCGTTGCCGGGAGGTTGAGCTGTGTCCGGTATAGTGTCGGCAGCGAAGGCAGCGGTCGAACCAATTGCCAGCAGTGATGCCATAACTAATGCGGTCACCTTACGCATTTCAACTCCTCAAGCTTTCTCACTTTGCGAATCAACGAGGAGCAGTGTACCGCCACACCTGAAAACCTGCGTCAGTGCATGTAAAACTACGTAAAGTCATGGAATGGCAACAGTTGATGACGTATTTTGCGTCTGGAGGTAAATCATAATGAACAAGATTCTGTTAGTTGACGACGACCGCGAGTTGACCTCGCTGTTAAAAGAACTGCTTGAAATGGAAGGTTTTAATATCGTCGTCGCGCACGATGGCGAGCAGGCGTTGTCGCTGCTGGACAGCTCCGTCGATCTGCTGCTGCTCGACATCATGATGCCGAAGAAAAACGGCATCGATACGTTGAAAGAACTGCGCCAACATCACCAGACGCCGGTCATCATGCTGACCGCGCGCGGCAGCGAACTGGACCGCGTGTTGGGCCTGGAGCTGGGCGCCGATGATTACCTGCCGAAACCCTTCAACGATCGCGAACTGGTCGCGCGCATTCGCGCCATTCTGCGCCGTTCCAACTGGAGCGAACAGCAGCAGCAGGTCGACAGCGGCGCCCCGACGCTGGATGTCGATGGCCTGCAGCTGAACCCCGGCCGCCAGGAGGCCAGCTTCGACGGCCAGGTGCTGGATCTGACCGGCACCGAGTTCACCCTGCTGTATCTGCTGGCGCAGCATCTCGGCCAGGTGGTATCGCGCGAACTGCTGAGCCAGGAAGTGCTGGGCAAACGCCTGACCCCGTTCGATCGCGCCATCGACATGCATATCTCCAACCTGCGGCGTAAGCTGCCGGATCGCAAAGACGGGCATCCGTGGTTCAAAACCCTGCGCGGGCGTGGTTATTTGATGGTATCTGCAACATGATCAACAGTTTGACGGCACGCATCTTCGCCATTTTCTGGTTCACGTTAGCCCTGGTGCTAATGCTGGTGCTGATGGTGCCCAAGCTCGACTCCCGCCAGATGACCTCATTGCTCGACAGCGAGCAGCGGCAGGGGTTGATGCTGGAACAGCACGTCGAGGCCGAGTTGCAAAACGATCCGGCCAACGATCTGATGTGGTGGCGCCGCCTGTTCCGCGCCATCGACAAATGGGCGCCGCCGGGCCAGCGCCTGCTGCTGGTCACCAGCGAAGGCCGGGTGATCGGCGCGCAGCGCAACGAAATGCAGATCGTCCGCAACTTCATCGGCCAATCCGACAACTCCGATCATCCCAAGAAGAAAAAGTACGGCCGCGTCGAGCTGGTCGGGCCGTTCGCGGTGCGCGACGGCGAAGACAACTACCAGCTGTACCTGATCCGTCCCGCCAACAGCCCGCAATCCGATTTCATCAACCTGATGTTCGACCGGCCGCTGCTGCTGCTGATCGTCACCATGCTGATCAGCGCCCCGCTGCTGCTGTGGCTGGCCTGGAGCCTGGCGAAACCGGCACGCAAGCTGAAGAACGCCGCCGATGACGTGGCGCGCGGCAACCTGAAGCAGCATCCGGAACTGGAGGCCGGACCGCAGGAGTTCCTGGCCACCGGCGCCAGCTTCAACCAGATGGTCAGCGCGCTGGAACGCATGATGAACGCCCAGCAACGGTTGATCTCGGACATCTCGCACGAGCTGCGCACGCCGCTGACTCGCCTGCAGCTGGCCACCGCGCTGATGCGCCGCCGCCACGGCGAAGGCCACGAGCTGGCGCGCATCGAAACCGAAGCGCAACGGCTGGATTCGATGATCAACGATCTGCTGGCGCTGTCGCGCGGGCAGCAAAAGGGCGAGCTGGCGCGCGAGCAGTTGAAGGCCAACGAACTGTGGGCCGACGTGCTGGATAACGCCCGTTTCGAAGCCGAACAGATGGGCAAACAGTTGGAGATCGCTGCGCCGCCCGGCCCGTGGACGCTGTTCGGCAACGCGAGCGCGCTGGACAGCGCGTTGGAAAACATCGTGCGCAACGCCCTGCGGTATTCACACACCCGCATTGCCGTGGCGTTCAGCGCCGACAATCAGGGCGTGACCATCCAGGTTGACGACGACGGCCCGGGCGTCAGCGCCGAAGATCGCGAGCAGATCTTCCGTCCGTTCTACCGCACCGATGAGGCGCGCGACCGTGAGTCCGGCGGCACCGGCCTTGGCCTGGCTATCGTCGAGGCGGCGGTCAATCAGCATCGCGGCTGGGTGAAGGCCGAAGACAGCCCGCTTGGCGGTCTGCGGCTGGTGCTGTGGCTGCCGCTGCATCATCAACGCCTATCGTCTAAGACAGAACAGTAAGAGTTTGCTATCCTGCGCCCCTCGTTCACGAGGGGCCTGCAACATGCTGAACATCGTTTTATTTGAACCCGAAATTCCACCCAATACCGGCAATATCATCCGCCTGTGCGCCAATACCGGCTTTAATCTGCACCTGATCGAACCGCTGGGTTTCCCGTGGGACGACAAGCGCCTGCGCCGCGCCGGGCTGGACTATCATGAGTTCACCCGCGTTAGCCGTCATGCCGATTACGCCGCCTTTCTCGCCGCCGAAAACCCGCAGCGGCTGTTTGCCCTCACCACCAAGGGCACGCCGGCGCACAGCGCCGTCAGCTACCAGGCCGGCGACTACCTGCTGTTCGGCCCGGAAACGCGCGGGTTGCCTGCCGACATCCTCGATGCGCTGCCTGCGCAGCAAAAAATCCGCATCCCGATGCAGGCGCAAAGCCGCAGCATGAACCTGTCGAATGCCGTATCGGTAGTGGTGTATGAAGCCTGGCGGCAGCTGGACTATGCCGGTGCGCTGATCAAGGCGTAATTCGCGACGTCGCGCCATACTGGAAAGGTTAACCCCTTCCAGGCACGGCACATGGCTTTCGTCGCAGAGATTGTCACCCAGTTTCGCCGGCTCGAACCGGCGCTGAACGAGGCGCTGTTGCGGCTGCAACAGGCGCAAGACAGCGAAGCGCTGCACGACTTGCGCGTCTGCCTGCGCCGCATTCGCAGCCTGCTGCGTCCGTTGCGCGGCTGCCCCGGCGCAACCCGGCTCGATCGGGACGCCGCCGAATTAGGCAAGCTCACGACGCCGCTGCGCGATCTCGAGGTGCTGATCGCCGAGCTGGCGCGTCATCGCCTCGACTGGCAGGCCAACGCGCGCCAGAGCGAACTTCGGGCCCGCTGCCGTCAACTGCTCGCTCATCCGCAGCTCATTGGCTTTCCCTCGCTTTTGCACGCCTGGCCGCGCCGCTTTCGCCGCACCGCGCGGCGCGGCGCCAAACACCGCCTGAATAGACGCCTGCAGCGCCAGCAGCGGCAATTGCGCCGGGCATTGGCCGATACCGGCTACGATCGCCATCGCCTGCGGCTGCTGATAAAACGCCTGCGTTACGCGGCTGAAGCCTATCCGCAGCACCTTCCCCTCTCTCCCGCCGCGATGGCGAGCCTGAAAGCGGCGCAAAACGCCCTCGGTGACTGGCACGATCGGGAGATCTGGTGCCTGCAGGCAGAACATCAGGCGGATCTCTGGCCCTTGTTGCCCCGGTGGCAAGCTGAGCAACGCCAGGCGCTGGTCAGAGCGGACGCCTTGCTCGCCGCCTTATCACCGGCACTGGCGGCGAAAACCGGCGGCGCATCACGATCCTGAAAAAAGGCCGCAGCAGGGCACGCCCGGCCCCGAAAATGCCCGATGAGGCGCAGATAATGCGCTATGTTTTGTAAGGGTAATCACCACTCATCATAGGAAACCACATGAAAAAACAACGCTTGAGCGTTGCCATGGCCGTTCTGGCAGCGGGCCTGTTGCTGGCGGGCTGTTCGTCCAAAGTCACCCAAACGTCGCAATATTCGGGCTTCTTGTCCGATTACAGCAAACTGCAGGAAACCACCTCACCAAGCGGTCATAAAACGCTGCGCTGGGTAGATCCAAGCTACAAGGAATCCAACTATCGCGGCATCTATTTCCAACCGGTAGTCTATTTCCCGGCGGAGAAACCCACGGCGCGCGTCAGCCAGGACACGCTGAACAAGATTAAGGCCTACGCGACCCAGCGAATCAAAACCGCGCTGCAGAACCGCTTTACCATTCTGCCAAGCCCGACGGGCTCGCGCGTTCTGGTGGCCAAACTCGCCATCACCGCCGTTTCGGCCGAAAACGAAGACATGAAGTTCTATGAGGTGGTGCCGGTCGCGGCGGTGGTTGCCAGCACTATGGCGGCTACCGGGCACCGGACGCAAAATACCGCGCTGTATATCGAAGGCGAGTTGATCGACCAGGATACCGGTAAAACGGTGCTGGAAGTGGTACGCAAGGCCTACGGTAAAACCGTCAACAACGACAGCACGCCGGTCACGGCGGATGACGTCAAGGCGGCGATCGACGACATCGTTACCGATATCACCAACTTCCCTAAGCAGGGCTGACCGCCGCCTGAAAAACACAGGGGGAGCCGAAGCTCCCCCTGAATGGATACGCAAACGGCGTTCAAATGCCGTCGCCGTACTCGAAGCCGTGATTGGTGCCGTTGAAGTATTGGTCCATATCCATCGACGGCGTATCGCTCTCCGGCCGCCCGACGATGCGCGCCGGCACGCCGGCGGCGGTGGTGTGCGGCGGTATCGCCTGCAAGACCACCGAGCCCGCGCCGATCTTCGCGCCCTTGCCCACTTCGATATTGCCGAGAATTTTGGCGCCTGCGCCAATCATCACCCCTTCACGGATTTTCGGATGACGGTCGCCGCTGGTTTTACCGGTACCGCCCAGGGTGACCGACTGCAGGATAGAGACGTTGTTCTCCACCACCGCCGTTTCACCGATCACGATGCCGGTGGCGTGGTCGAGCATGATGCCGCAACCGATGGTCGCCGCCGGGTGGATGTCCACGCCGAAGGCGACGGAAATTTGATTTTGCAGGTAGATCGCCAGCGCCTGCCGCCCTTGCTGCCACAGCCAGTGACCGATGCGGTAAGCCTGCAGCGCATGGAACCCCTTCAGGTAAAGCAGCGGCGTGGAGTATTTATCGACCGCCGGGTCGCGCAGGCGCACCGCGAGGATATCGCGCGCCGCCGAAACGATCATCTGGTTGTCAGACTTGTAGGCCTCTTCCACCACCTCGCGCACCGCGATGGCGGGCATGATCGGCGTGGCCAGCTTGTTGGCCAGCATATAGCTGAGCGCGCTGCCCAGATTCTCGTGCTTGAGCAACGTCGCATGGAAAAAGCTGGCCAGCATCGGTTCACAATCAGCCAGTGCTCGCGCTTCTGATTTAATGCTGTTCCAGACCTGTTCCAACTCTTCTGACGACATCACATACCCCTTTACCTTGCCAAACGGGCCGCTTCACACGGTAGCGCGAAGCGGCCCAGGTCATTTGCGGGGTCAGCATTCAGCTGCCCCGACATATCGTTTTATGTCACGCGCTGGGTTTTTCGTCCTTTCGGGCTCGCCCCAGCAGGCTCAGCGCCGCTTCGCGGGCGTCCTTGTGGCAGTAAAGCACCTGATAAATCTGTTCGGTGATCGGCATTTCCACACCGTGCCGCTGCGCCAACGCCAACACCTCTTTGGTATTGCGATAGCCCTCGACCACCTGACCGATACTGTCCTGCGCTTCCTGCACGCCTTTACCCTGCCCCAGCATAATGCCGAAGCGACGGTTGCGCGACTGGTTGTCCGTGCAGGTTAGCACCAGATCCCCCAGCCCCGCCATGCCCATGAACGTCGAAGGATCGGCGCCCAGCGCAGAACCCAGACGGCTCATTTCCGCCAGCCCGCGTGTAATCAACGCGGTACGGGCGTTGGCGCCGAAACCGATGCCGTCGGACATGCCGGCGCCGATGGCGATCACGTTCTTCACCGCGCCGCCAAGCTGCACGCCGATGAAGTCGGGATTGCTGTAGACGCGGAAGCTCTTGCCGCAGTGCAGCAGCTGTTGCAGATCGTCGGCGAACTGCGCATCGGTCGCCGCCAGCGCGATCGCCGTCGGCAGGCCGGCGGCCAGCTCTTTGGCGAACGTCGGCCCGGAGAGCACCGCCAGCGGGATCGTCTCGCCCAGCGCCTCACGCGCCACGTCCTGCAGCAACCGACCGGTTTCCGCTTCCAATCCCTTGGTGGCCCACACGATGCGGGCGTCCGGGCGCAGATGCGGCTTCAGCTGGCGCAGCACGTCGCCGAACACGTGGCTCGGCACCACCACCAGCACGTCGCGGCTGGCGGCCAGCGCACGCGCCAAATCGGCTTCAAGCAGCAGGGTATCGGGGAAGGGAACGTCGGGCAGAAACGCCTGATTGCAGCGATCGTGCTGCAACGTTTGAATTTGCGCGGGGTTGTGCCCCCACAGCACTACGGAATGGCCGTTACGCGCCAGCGTAATGGCCAATGCGGTGCCGTACGAGCCGGCACCGATAACAGTCATTGAAGCATTGACGGTGTTCATCAGGCATCCTGATGTGGTGCGGCACCTTCGCCTTCCGCCTGCTGCTGCAGATAGTTCATGAACAGCGCGTCAAAGTTGACCGGTGCCAGGTTCAGCTGCGGGAAGGTGCCGCGGGAAACCAGGCTGGTGATGCACTCGCGCGCATACGGGAACAGGATGTTCGGGCAGTATGCGCCCAGGCAATGCGCCAGCTGCGTGCCTTCGATGCCTGCTACCGAGAAGATGCCCGCCTGTTGCACTTCGCACAGGAACGCCGTCTCTTCGCCCAGGGTCGCCGTCACGGTTACGCGCAGTACCACTTCATACACTTCGTCAGCCAGCTGGCTGGACGCGGTATCCAGATCAAGTTTAACTTCCGGCTGCCATTCCTGCTGGAAAACCTGAGGCGCGTTCGGCGCTTCGAAGGAGATATCCTTGGTATAGATACGTTGGATCTGGAAAGCCATTTCGGTGCTGTTTTGTTCTGACATGTGAGTAATACCCTTGGTTAAACGTCCTTATTGACACTCGGTGAACCGGCAAGCTGCTTAAAGCAGCGGATCCAGGCCGCCGCGAGCATCGAGTTCATATAAATCATCACAGCCGCCGATATGCCGGCCGTCGATGAAAATCTGCGGCACGGTAGTGCGCCCGCTGCGCTCCATCATCACTTCGCGCTTGGCGTTATCGCCGTCGATGGCGATCTCGTTAAACGCCGCGCCCTTGCTGTTCAACAGCGCCTTGGCGCGATGGCAGAACGGACAGGTCGCTTTGGTGTAGATATCAATGTTAGCCATGGATTGCCACCTCAAATAGGTTAAACGGTTACTTACCGCGCACCAGCGGCAGGTTTTCTCCGCTCCAGCCGGCGATACCGTCTTTCAGCATCGTCACCTTTTCAAAACCGGCCTTGCTCAGGTTCTCCGCCGGCTCGCGGGAGGCGGTGCCGTTGGCGCATACGACGATGATCGGCTGCGCTTTGTGTTTTTCCAGCTCGCCCAGGCTGCCGCTTTTGATTTCGCTGGCGGTCAGGTTAATGGCGCTGGCCAGGTGACCACGGCGGAAATCGTCGCGGCTGCGGGTGTCGACCACCACGGCTTCTTCTTTGTTGATCAGGCGGATAGCTTCACCGCGGGCGATCTCTTTGACCTTGGAGAAACGGCTTTTGAAAGTCATGACGATCACGGCGACCAGCAGAGCGATCCAAGCCAGGCTCAGAATCGGGTGTCTGCTTACGAATGGCATAATTTCTTGCAGCATGGGGTGTAACAACTCCCGTCAGTTAAGGGATAAATAAGTCAAGGTTCCAGAGTATACCTGCCGAGTGCGGCAAATACAGCCAATAAGCAAGCGCGATTGTAGAAACTGCGGGCTGCGCTGAGAAATTCCCGAGGTCAGAGCATAAAAGCCCGCGCGATTCGCCGCAACCTTGATCTCTTTGGGCTATTTCTCGCCGGCGGCGATGTAAAATCAGCCGGTTTTTCGAGGGCGAATAGCCATGCTTGCGGCGGGCGCATGGCTATTCGCAGCTTAAAAAGTTCATAAGAGGTCAATGCAATGTCGAACAACAAAAAACCGATGGTCCTGGTGATCCTGGACGGTTACGGCCACCGTGAAGAGCGGCAGGACAACGCGATCCTGAACGCCGGCACCCCGGTGATGGATCGTCTGTGGCGGGAGCAGCCGCATACGCTGATCGCCGCCTCCGGGCTGGATGTCGGCCTGCCCGATGGGCAAATGGGCAACTCCGAAGTCGGCCACGTCAATCTGGGCGCCGGGCGCATCGTGTACCAGGATCTGACCCGGTTGGACAAAGCGATCGCCGACGGCGACTTCTTCGCCAACCCGGTGCTGACCGCCGCCGTGGATAAGGCCGTGGCGGCTGGCAAGGCGGTGCATATCATGGGCCTGCTGTCGCCGGGCGGCGTGCACAGCCATGACGAGCACATCCTGGCCATGATTAAACTGGCCGCTCAGCGCGGCGCCAAAGCCATTTATCTGCATGCCTTCCTCGACGGGCGCGACACGCCGCCGCGCAGCGCCGAAGCCCCGTTGCAGCGCTGCCGCGAGGCCTTCGCCACGCTGGGCGTCGGGCGCATCGCTTCACTCATTGGGCGCTACTACGCCATGGATCGCGACAACCGTTGGGATCGCGTGCAGCTGGCCTATGACCTGCTGACCGCGGCCAAAGGCGACTCCGTGGCCGACGATGCGGTCGCCGGCCTGCAGGCCGCTTATCAGCGCGGTGAAAACGACGAGTTCGTCAGACCGACCGTGATCCGCGCCGCCGGCGAGGCCGATGCCGCGATGCAGGACGGCGACGCGTTGATCTTCATGAACTTCCGCGCTGACCGCGCGCGCCAGATCACCCGCGCCTTCGTGAACGCGGATTTCGACGGTTTCCCGCGCGCCAAACAGGTGCAGTTCGGCGATTTCGTGATGCTGGCCGAGTACGCCGCCGACATCGACACCGCCTGCGCCTATCCGCCGGCGCCGCTGGCCAACACCTTCGGCGAATGGCTGATGAAGCACGACAAAACCCAGCTGCGCATCTCGGAAACCGAAAAATACGCCCACGTCACCTTCTTCTATAACGGCGGCGTGGAAGCGCCGTTCAAGGGCGAAGACCGCGTGCTGGTCAACTCGCCGCAGGTCGCCACCTACGATCTGCAGCCTGAGATGAGCGCCGCCGAACTGACCGACAAGCTGCTGAGCGCCATCCGCAGCGGCAAATACGACGCCATCATCTGCAACTACCCGAACGGCGACATGGTGGGGCATACCGGCGTGTATGACGCGGCGGTCAAAGCGGTGGAAACGCTGGACGCCTGCATCGCTCAGGTGGTTGACGCGGTGCGCGACGTCGACGGTCAGCTGCTGATCACCGCCGATCACGGCAACGCCGAGCAGATGCGCGATCCGGCCACCGGCCAGGCGCACACCGCCCACACCAGCCTGCCGGTGCCGCTGATTTACGTCGGCAAACCGGCGCGCGCGGTCGAAGGCGGCAAGCTTTCGGACATCGCGCCAACCCTGTTAACGCTGATGGGAATGGAAATCCCGCAAGAGATGACTGGTAAGCCGCTGTTCATCGTGGAATAATCCTTCTCCATGAGGGAGAAGGCGTTTTTTGCACTATCAAGGGTAACCCGAAGCGCAAACGCAGGCAGCCGGCCGCTGCCTGAACGCACCGCGCCAAGGACGTTCACCGCCATGTGCGCCAGCGTATTTTGCGCTGGCGTCTTGCTGTTGCCGCTCGCCGGCCAGGCGGCGGAAGACAATAAATCCCAGTTGAAAGACATCCAGCAGAGCATCGCCGAGAAAGAAAAAGCGGTGAAGCAGCAGCAGCAGCAACGCAGCTCGCTGCAGGATCAGCTGCGTCAACAGGAAAAAACCATCGCCCAGGCCAGCCGCCAGTTGCGCGACACCCAGGGCACGCTCACCCAGTTGGGCAAGGACATTTCCGGCCTGAACGCCTCGATAGCCAAACTGCAAAAGCAGCAATCGACCCAGCAAAACCTCCTCGCCAAACAGCTCGACGCCGCCTTCCGGCAAGGGCAGCACAGCGCCGTTCAGCTGATCCTCAGCGGTGAAGAAAGCCAGCGCAGCGAACGTATTCTGGCCTATTTCGGCTATCTGAATGAAGCGCGCCAGAAAACCATCGAAGAGTTGAAACAGACCCGCGCCGAGCTGGCGAAGCAAAAAACCACGCTGGTGGCTAAACAGGGCCAGCAAAAATCCTTACTGAGCGAACAACAGACACAGCAGCAGAAGCTGGAGCAGGCGCGCGGCGCCCGCAAGAAAACGCTGACCGCGCTGGAAGCTTCGCTGGAAAAAGACCAACAACGCCTGGTGGAACTGCGCCAAAACGAAGCCCGCATGCGCGACAAGATCGCTCGGGCGGAGCGCGAAGCCCGTGCGCGCGCCGAACGCGAAGCGCGTGAAGCGGCCAAAGTGCGCGAACAGGTGCGCATCAAGGAACAGCAGGCGAAGAAAACCGGCACCACCTACAAACCTAGCGAAGCCGATCGCTCGCTGATGGCGCGAACCGGCGGCCTCGGCCGTCCGGCCGGCCAGCTGATGTGGCCGGTGCGCGGCCGCACGCTGCACGGCTTTGGCGAGCAGCAGCAGGGCGAGCTACGCTGGAAAGGCATGGTGATCGAAGCCCGCGAAGGCAGCGAAGTGAAAGCCGTCGCCGATGGCCGCGTGCTGCTGGCCGACTGGCTGCAAGGCTATGGCCTGATGGTGGTGGTCGAACACGGTAAAGGCGACATGAGCGTGTACGGCTACAACCAAAGCGCGTTGGTCAACGTCGGGGCGCAGGTGCGCGCCGGCCAGCCGATCGCGCTGGTCGGCACCAGCGGCGGCCAGGGAACGCCGTCGCTCTATTTCGAAATCCGTCGTCAGGGACAGGCGGTTAACCCACTGCCGTGGTTGGGAAGATAGATTTGCGTTATGTCAAAACCCGTACAGCTTTGTTAATCGGCTGTCTGCTGCAGGTTTACGCTGCGCAGGCAGGAAAACTCTCCATCGTCATCGATGACGTGGGCTACCGCCCTCACGAAGAAAATGCGGTGCTGCAAATGCCGACGGCGATCTCGGTCGCAGTCTTGCCCAACGCGCCGCATGCCCGCCTGATGGCCACCCGCGCCCACAGCCAGGGCCGCGAAGTCTTGATCCACATGCCGATGGCGCCGCTCAGCAAGCAGCCGCTGGAGCGCGATACCCTGCAGCCTGCCATGAGCAGCGACGAGATCCAGCGCATCATCCGCAACGCAGTGAACAACGTGCCCTACGCGGTCGGCATGAATAACCACATGGGCAGCGCCATGACCTCCAGCCTGCCGGGCATGCAGAAAGTGATGCAGGCGCTCGAAAGCTACCGCCTGTACTTCCTCGACAGCATGACCATCGGCAGCAGCCAGGCGACCCGCGCCGCGGCCGGCACCGGCGTGAAGGTGATCAAACGCAGGGTGTTCCTCGACGATACCGCGAACGAAGCCGACATCCGCCGCCAGTTCAACCGCGCGGTCGAATTGGCGCGGCGCAACGGATCCGCCATCGCCATCGGCCACCCGCGCCCGGCGACGGTGAAGGTGCTGCAGCAGATGCTGCCGTCGCTGCCCGCCGATATCGTGCTGGTCAAACCGAGCGCGCTGCTGAACGAACCGCAGGGCAACGGCGGTGGCAGCTACGTCCCGCCGCCGGTCAAACCGCAAAAACCGCAGCCGAAGAATCCGTTCAGCGGCGGCATCAAGCAGTGCAAGGTCAAACCGCCGAAGGAAAAAACCAACGCCGGCACCGCGCTGGGCGTTATCGCCGACAGCATTGCCACCTCGCCGCCGGTGAACTTCATCAAGCGTCATTGGCAACACTGGACGCAAGCCAAACCGCAAGCATAAAAAAGGGCCGGAATTCCGGCCCTTTTCACATTTGCCGAGATTAATCCCAGCTCAGCACCACTTTGCCCGACTTGCCGGAGCGCATGGCGTCGAAGCCCTGCTGGAACTCGTCGATCGAGAAACGGTGGGTGATGATCGGGGTCAAATCCAGACCGGACTGGATCAGCGCCGCCATCTTGTACCAGGTTTCGAACATTTCACGGCCGTAAATCCCTTTGATAAATAGCCCCTTGAAGATGACCTGATTCCAGTCGATCGACATATCCGAAGGCGGAATGCCCAGCATGGCGATACGCCCGCCGTGATTCATCGCATTAAGCAGCGTGCGGAACGCCGGCGGCGCGCCGGACATTTCCAAACCGACGTCGAACCCTTCGGTCATGCCCAGCTCAGCCATCACGTCGCTGAGGTTTTCCTTGCTGACGTTCACCGCACGGGTCACACCCATCTTGCGCGCCAGTTCCAGGCGGTATTCGTTAACATCGGTGATCACCACATGGCGAGCGCCGACGTGTTTGCACACCGCCGCCGCCATGATGCCGATCGGGCCGGCGCCGGACACCAGCACGTCTTCCCCGACCAGATCGAACGACAGTGCGGTGTGCACCGCGTTACCGAACGGATCGAAGATCGAAGCCAGCTCGTCGGAGATGTTATCCGGGATCTTGAAGGCGTTGAACGCCGGGATCACCAGGTATTCCGCGAAGCTGCCCGGACGGTTCACGCCCACGCCGACGGTGTTGCGGCACAGGTGCGTGCGGCCGCCGCGGCAGTTGCGGCAGTGCCCGCAGGTGATGTGGCCTTCGCCGGACACGCGATCGCCGATGCTGAAGCCTTTGACTTCCTGACCGATCGCCACCACTTCGCCCACATATTCATGGCCGACCACCATCGGAACCGGAATGGTTTTTTGCGACCACTCGTCCCAGTTGTAGATATGCACATCGGTGCCGCAGATCGCGGTTTTGCGGATTTTGATCATGATGTCGTTGTGGCCCAGCTCCGGCTGAGGCACGTCGGTCATCCAAATCCCTTCTTCCGCTTTCAGTTTTGACAGTGCTTTCATGGTTTTACCTTATGCAATAACGCCAAGATCCTTACCGATACGTGTAAACGCCGCCACTGCGCGTTCGATTTGCTCCGGGGTGTGGTCGGCGGACATCTGGGTACGGATGCGCGCCTGGCCTTTCGGCACCACCGGATAGAAGAAACCGGTCACATAGATGCCTTCCTTGAGCAACGCATTGGCGAATTCCTGCGCCAGCTTCGCCTCACCCAGCATCACCGGGATGATGGCGTGATCGGCGCCGGCCAACGTGAAGCCGGCGGCGGTCATTTTTTCGCGGAACAGACGCGCGTTGGCCCACAGGCGATCGCGCAGGGCATCGCCCTCTTCCAGCAGTTCCAGCACTTTGATCGACGCGGCGACGATCGCCGGCGCCAGCGAGTTGGAGAACAGGTACGGGCGCGAACGCTGGCGCAGCCACTCCACCACTTCTTTCTTGGCGGCGGTGTAGCCGCCGGACGCGCCGCCCAGCGCTTTGCCTAACGTACCGGTGATGATATCGACGCGGCCCATCACTTCGCAGTATTCATGGGTGCCGCGCCCGTTGGCGCCGACAAAGCCCACCGCGTGAGAGTCATCCACCATCACCAGCGCCTGGTATTCGTCCGCCAGATCGCAAACCCCTTTCAGGTTGGCGATCACGCCGTCCATCGAGAAGACGCCGTCGGTGGCGATCAGGATGTGACGCGCGCCGTCGGCTTTGGCCTGCTTCAGCTGCGCGGCCAGCTCGGTCATGTCGTTATTGGCATAGCGATAGCGCTTGGCCTTGCACAGGCGCACGCCGTCGATGATCGACGCGTGGTTCAGCGCATCGGAGATAATGGCGTCTTCCGGGCCGAGCAGGGTTTCGAACAGCCCGCCGTTGGCGTCGAAGCAAGAGGAGTACAGGATCGCGTCTTCCATGCCTAAAAAGGCCGCCAGTTTCTGTTCCAGCTGCTTGTGGCTGTCCTGGGTGCCGCAGATGAAGCGCACCGACGCCATGCCGAAACCGTGGCTGTCCATGCCAGACTTGGCGGCGGCGATCAGCGCCGGGTGGTTGGCCAGGCCCAGGTAGTTATTGGCGCAGAAGTTGATCACATGGCTGCCGTCGGCGACGGCGATATCCGCCTGTTGCGCGGAGGTGATGATGCGTTCTTCCTTGAACAGCCCTTCACTGCGCGTGGCGGCAAGCTGTTGTTCCAACTGCTGATAAAAAGACGCTGACATTCGGTTATCTCCAGGATTGGGCTATTTGCGGCATATTTTACTGATTTGTAACCAAACTGACGAGAATGCGCGGGAGAGAATATTAAAATTGCAGCAGATATCACGGCAAACGGCGGACTTCAATGGCAATGCGGGATATTCGGAGCCCTTCCGCTGTTTGCCGCGGCATGAAATGCTATTATAACCGCCATTGAGCGTGGGGCATTGTGCCCCGCCAGGCAGCTTAGCAGGGGTAACCCAATGATTATCGTCACAGGCGGCGCCGGCATGATCGGCAGCAACATCATTAAGGCACTGAACGACAAGGGATATCGCGATATCCTGGTGGTGGATAACCTGAAAGACGGCACCAAGTTCGTCAACCTGGTCGATCTGGACATCGCCGACTATATCGATAAAGAAGACTTTATCGCCAGCATCGTGGCCGGCGACGATCTGGGCGATATCGAAGCGGTGTTCCACGAAGGCGCCTGCTCCGCGACCACCGAGTGGGACGGCAAGTACATGATGGACAATAACTATCAGTACTCCAAAGACCTGCTGCATTACTGCCTGGATCGCGAAATCCCGTTCTTGTATGCCTCCTCCGCCGCCACTTACGGCGGCCGCGAAGAGTTCATCGAAGAGCGTGAGTATGAAGCGCCGCTCAACGTGTACGGCTACTCCAAATTCCTGTTCGATCAGTACGTGCGCGAGATCCTGCCGGAAGCGGACTCGCAGATCTGCGGCTTCCGCTACTTCAACGTTTATGGCCCGCGCGAAGGCCACAAAGGCAGCATGGCCAGCGTCGCCTTCCACCTGAATACCCAGATCAACCGCGGCGAAAACCCGAAACTGTTCGCCGGCAGCGAAAACTTCAAGCGTGACTTCATCTACGTCGGCGACGTGGCGGCGGTTAACCTGTGGTTCTGGGAAACCGGCAAATCCGGCATCTTCAACTGCGGCACCGGCCGAGCGGAAACCTTCCAGGCGGTAGCCGACGCGGTGGTGGACTTCCACCAGAAAGGCGCTGTGGAATACATCGAGTTCCCGGAGAAGCTGAAAGGCCGCTATCAGGCGTACACCCAGGCCGATCTGACCAAGCTGCGCGCCGCCGGCTACGACGCACCGTTCAAAACGGTCGCCGAAGGCGTGAAAGAGTACATGGCCTGGTTGAACCGCACCGCATAAGCTGAAGGAATTAACGCTGGGTATGAAAATACTGGTTATCGGCCCTTCTTGGGTTGGCGACATGATGATGTCGCAAAGTCTCTATCGCACCCTGAAGGCCGAATACCCGTCGGCGGAGATCGATGTGATGGCACCGGCCTGGTG
Organism: Serratia sp. JKS296; assembly: GCF_900215445.1. Classification (NCBI taxonomy): domain Bacteria; kingdom Pseudomonadati; phylum Pseudomonadota; class Gammaproteobacteria; order Enterobacterales; family Yersiniaceae; genus Serratia; species Serratia sp. JKS296. Next base: position 69,267 of record NZ_OCMX01000001.1, on the reverse strand, counting down.
CCGCCCGTTGCTGGCGCGCATGCCGGAAGTCAATCAGGCGCTGGCGATGCCGCTGGGCCACGGCGCGCTGGGGTTCGGCGAGCGCCGCCGCCTGGGGCGCGCTCTGCGCGCCAACCGTTACGATCGCGCTTACGTTCTGCCCAACTCGTTCAAATCCGCGCTGGTGCCCTTCTTCGCCGATATCCCGCAGCGCACCGGTTGGCGGGGCGAAATGCGTTACGGCCTGCTGAACGATGTCCGCGTGCTCGACAAGGCCGCCTTCCCGCTGATGGTGCAACGCTATGTGGCGCTGGCCTATGACAAAGGGCGCATTCAGCGCGCCGACGATCTGCCGCAGCCGCTGCTGTGGCCGCGGCTGCAGGTGAGCGACGAAGAGATCGCCGACACCACCGCGGCCTTCAACCTGACCGACAGCCGCCCGATCGTCGGCTTCTGCCCGGGCGCAGAATTCGGTCCCGCCAAGCGCTGGCCGCACTATCACTACGCGGCGCTGGCACAACGGCTGATCGAGAGCGGCTATCAAATCGCGCTGTTCGGTTCGGCGAAAGACCATGAGGCCGGCGAACAGATCCGCGCCGCGCTGCAGGAAGACGCCCGCGATTTCTGCCTTAACCTGGCCGGAAAAACCCAGCTGGAGCAAGCAGTTATCCTTATCGCAGCCTGCCGGGCGGTGGTCAGCAACGACTCCGGTTTAATGCACGTTGCCGCAGCGTTGAACAAACCGCTGATAGCCTTGTACGGCCCAAGCAGCCCCGACTTCACGCCGCCGCTTTCCGACAAGGCGCGGGTCATTCGTCTGATCAGCGGCTACCACAAGGTGCGTAAGGGCGATGCCGAGCAGGGATACCACCAAAGTTTGATCGATATTCAGCCGCAGCAAGTGTTGGACGCGCTGACGCCGTTACTTGTCGCCAGCGAGGAATAATCATGCAGGTGTTAATTGTAAAAACCTCCTCGATGGGGGACGTGCTGCATACACTGCCCGCCCTGACCGACGCGCTGCAGGCCATTCCCGATATCCGCTTCGACTGGGTGGTGGAAGAAGGCTTCAGCCAAATCCCCACCTGGCACCCGGCGGTAGATCGCGTGATCCCGGTGGCCATTCGCCGCTGGCGAAAAAATTGGTTCGGCAACGACACTCGGCAACAGCGCTGCGACTTCAAACGCGCGCTGCAAGAACGCCGTTACGACGTGGTGATCGACGCGCAGGGCCTGATCAAAAGCGCCGCGCTAATCACGCGCATCGCCAAAGGCAACAAACATGGCCCGGACTGCAAGAGCGCGCGCGAACCGTTCGCCAGCTGGTTCTACAATGTGCGCCATGAGATAGACAAGCAGCAGCACGCGGTGGAGCGCACGCGCGAACTGTTCGCCAAAAGCCTTGGCTACGACAAGCCAGGCAGCTACGGCGATTACGCCATCGCCGCACGCTTTCTCAGCCGCCCGCCGGCCGATGCCGGGCAGTATTTGGTGTTTTTGCACGCGACAACCCGTGACGATAAGCATTGGCCGGAGCAAAACTGGCGTGAGCTGATCTCACTGACGGCGGACAGCGGGCTGAAGATCAAACTGCCGTGGGGAGCAGAGCATGAACATCAGCGCGCGCTGCGCTTGGCGGAAGGTTTTTCACATGTCGAAGTGCTGCCGAAGCTCAGCCTGCAGCAGGTGGCCGAGGTGCTGGCCGGCGCCAGGGGCGTGGTCTCGGTCGACACCGGGCTCAGCCATTTGACCGCTGCGCTCGACAAACCGAACATCACGCTGTTCGGGCCGACCGATCCCGGTCTGATCGGCGGCTACGGGCAAAATCAATACGCCTGTCGGCCAGAGCAGAGCAACAGCATGGCAGACATTTCCGCTCAGAAGGTGATGACGCTGATTCACGACAGGGTGCCGGTATAATGGGAACATTCTTCAAGCAAATATATCGTTATACGCATGCGCGCCCTTATAGGCATAACGAAAACCTCTGGCCTTACGTCAAGATAAAACGTGCCGCCAGCGGAGAGATCGTCGAGTTGAATTACCGTCGGCAGCGCGTGCCGCTCGTGCAATTGGCCGATCTGAAAGCGCGTTTCTCTGGCGATATATTGCTGACTGCCACCGGCCCCTCGGTGAAGAATCTCCACCTGGAAAAATTCCCGGCCATGCCTGCCATGGGCGTTAACGGCGCCTATTATCTGCATGATCAGGTAGATTTTAGATTCTATGTCATTGTTGATATGGGTTTTATCGATAAAAAGGCGGAAATAATCGGCGATATCATCACCGACTCTCGCCTGACGCTTTTCACGACGGTGCACGGCGTGGCTAAAATCATCGACAGATTCAGCCTGGAGAAAGTGAAGTGCCGTTTGGCAGTGATTGAAGATGCCGCCTTTAAAATCTACCAAGCCAGAATAGTCAACAAAGAACTGTGGGCGGCCTATCACGATAACAATAACGTCACGTTTGCCGCCGACAGACAGGATATCGCTTTTAGCCACGACATTCGCCACGGCGTCTTCGATGCTGGCACTGTCGCCTACTGGGCGCTGCAAATTCTAACGTTCTTGGGTTTCGAACAGGTGTATATCATTGGGTTGGATATGAACAACTTTCACCAACCCCGTTTTTATGAAGCAGCGGAAAATAAGCTGCCAACCGAGTTGGAGGACAAGATCACCAGTCTGATCATGCCGTCGCTGAGCCATGCCAGCAAAATGATGAAAGCCAAGAACATCATGGTAAAGAACCTTTCTGTCGCCAGCGCAGTCAGCAATGACATTTTCGACAAGATCAATCCCGATGAAATTTTCAAATAACGCTTTTCAGCCACGGCAACTTTATGTCGTGTTCCTGTTTCTGTTTTCTTTTTTCAGCGCTATTTTTTGTGGCTATACAAAAGTGAATAATCTGTTTCACCTTGCCGCAATTTTTTTCACGATCGCGCTGTATCGCAATGCAGATCTTCGGCTAACCTTTTCGCTGAATCATGAAGTCCGCCGCGGGCTGGGTCTGATTGCAGCGATGTTATGCTACTTCGCTTTCAGCAATCTTTGGTCTAACGATCCGGCCAATATCGAATCAACCCTGACGCACAGCGTTTACCTGCTGCTTTATCTGTCCATGCTGATCAGCGTGCTTAACGGCGCAAAACGCGATTTGCTGTTTACCGTCATCACGCTGGGGCTCACTCTCCTGTGCCTGTATTCGCTCGTTTTTGATCACCAAGAAATTCTAGTCAGCCGGCAGGTCTCGAAAAGCAATCCGGGTCCCGGAAACGTCATTGATTTAGCGGGAATGGCAGGGATCGGCATCTTCCTCAGCCTGATCGTATTTCGCGAGAAGCGGCGCCTGGTTATTCTGGCCGTCATACCCATTCTGCTCGGCACCATGCTGCTGACCCAAAGTCGCGGACCGATGATTTCCCTGCTTATTGCCTTGCTGGTCACGCAATCCTATAGGCACTTAAAACTGAAGCACGCCGCTTATTTTCTCATCGCGCTGGTCGCGGTTAGTGCAGTTATTTTATCTTCAGAAATAGGGCAATTGCTGCTGACCCGTTTCGAAGAAATGTATACCCAAAGCTCCCTTCGCCTGAGCATCTGGCACCATATTTTCGAGCTGGTCGGCCAAAGTCCTTACTTTGGTTATGGATTCAACTATGAGCTGTCTTTCACCAATTATTCCGGTGAGTATATACGCACCACCCACAGTCTCTATTGGGGGGCGTTACTGAAAGGCGGTATCGTGGGTCTGGCACTGTTCATGGCGGTATTGAGCTATAGCGGCTTGCTGGCCCTGCGGCGCCTGCGCGACGGCATGCGTCTGGAAGCCGCGCTGTTTATCTTTATTCTGCTGTTTTACACATCGCAGGGGATGTTCGTGGTAGGTAATCCGTCTGAATCCTGGTACTTATTCTGGTTCCCGTTGGCGGTGATCATGACGACCAGAGTGAAAGCCAACGCCGGTTAACTGCCCGGGGCGGTTCTATAGGCCGCCCCGGATTTTCAGCAATCTTATGCGGCACCGAGACTCAACATGACCTTCTCCATTACCTTCTGACTGGTGATAATGCTTAAAGGTTGCCGGCGCTGTATATCGCTCAGTTGCTGCGTCTCCGTTGGTACGTGCATGACCTGATGCAGCTCAGGGTTCTGATAAGGACCCGTTTGTTTCGGATCGGCGGTCACGAACAGGCTGACAGTTTTGGTTTTCAGCGCAATGGCCAAATGCAATGGCCCGGTATCACCGGTAACCAGCACATCCATATTGTCCATCACCCCCAACAATTGCGGCAACGTCGTTTTGCCAATATAACTGGCCACCCGACTCTGTTCTTCCGCCGTTAAACCCGCCATAAATTCACGCTCTATCACTTGCTCTTTTGGTGCACCGATCAAGGTAATTTGATACTCCGTCGAATGCGCCAGCAACATTTTCGCCAGGCCGATAAAGTGGCTAACCGGCCAACAACGCAAGGGCTCAGAAGCCCCCATTTGAAAACCAATCACCACCTTGCCCAATGGTTTCGGCTGTTGAGGAAAATCCACCGGAATAAACATTTCCCGATTCTGCGCATCGCATCCCAATTGGCTAACCAGATCCAGCTTGCGTTGAATCAGGTGGCCTCGATCGCGAATGCTGATGCCGGTCAACCACTGCTCCATACCGCTCAAATCGTTTTTATAGACATCTTTAAATAAGTACTCGCAGCCGGAACAGATCGCCGTGATAACATCATAGGGCGCTTTCGAATGCAGTATCACCGCCAACTGCGGGCGATTCTTTTTCAATCGACGGATGACACCGAGCATATCCTTGGCTTTGTGATCCCAATAAATGACGTCGGAAAAATAGCTACTGGTTCCGACTAAACCGCCATTCTTGTAGCTGGATACCAACGTGAGTTTAGCGCGGGGATAACGTTCACGGATCGCACGGATCGCCGGGGTATTGAACATCAAATCGCCCAACGCGGTTGTCGAAAAAATAGCAATGCGCTCAAAATCGCGATTTCTATCAAACGAGCGCTTATCTTTGTAGTTACCGCCAAACTTCGTATAAAACCGGAGACAAGCGTTAGCCAGCTTGACTTTCCATTGTTTCGACATATTGGTTTAATTCGCTTTAAGTTGATAATACTCGGCCAGCGTCATGCCCACCGTGCGCTGCTGCAGCCAGTCAAACAGCTGCTCCAGATCGCGGTACAGCCCTTCGATATCCTGCTCGGTTTTGAACGTCGGGCTGCCGCCCGGCATAAATTCGGAGGAGTGCAGCATGAATTCAACGTAGTCATGCCCCTGCGCCAGCGATGCCTCAGCCACGCTTATCATCTTGGCCACATTGCCGCCACTCGGCCGCAGCCAGTTGACGGACGGCGAACGCCGCTTGCCGCGCAGCCGGTCATAGCCCTGCTTGAAGGCATTCATCAGCGCCGAATGCTTGTACTGGATACTCATCGGCACTTCCAGCAGCGACGAAGCGCCCGGTTTGGCGATGTTCTGCGGATCGATGAAATAGGCCTGCGACGGGAACCGGCTGTAATCTGTGCCGCCGTCGCCCTGCGGATTGCCCGGCGAAAACTGCCAGTTGACCCGCGGCGTCACCGAACAGTCCACCTGATAGCCGTATTCCAGCAGCAGCGAGGCATAATATTCGTTGAACGCCCAACGGCCGGCGCGATGACTGAGCATTTTGGTCTGGAAGGCGTCTTCCAGCAGCTTGGTCATGTGATCGACCTTGGCGCGGATCTGATCGGCGGGATACTCGATCAAATAAGGCTTGTGGCGCCAGTCGTCGTCGGTGAGCGGCGCTAGCGGCGGGCTGTTCCAGGCATGCAGGTGCATGCCCACTTCACCCGTGCCACGAGCGATCACGTCGCGCGCGAACTCGACATAAGCCGGATCCACCGCCATTTCATAGTTGGTGAGATAAACCGGTTTGAAGGCGTATTTTTCGCACAATGCCTGAAAGCGCGGCAAGAAACGCGTGTTTTCGGTCGCGATGCGATCGTGGTTTTGCCACAGATTATCGCCTTCGGTATCAATGGTGATGAGAAACGCCGGTTTAGTCATGAATATCGAACCTGATATCAACAGAATGCACTATGTTACGCAGGCCGTTTCGCCAGGGCAAACGACTTTGCTGCCTGGTTTGGACAACGTTGAAGCGCATTCGTCCCCGGCTCGGCGATTTTTTTACGACCAGGCAAGAAAACCTTGCAACAGTAGCCACATGCGATCGTGTCATTTAGAATCAAACATTGGTTTCCCAGAAAGCGACCCATGATGAACGACGCGCCAGCCCCAACTTCCGCCCCATCCGTACAGCGTATTTTGATCATAAAACTGCGCCATCACGGCGATATGCTGCTGGTCACGCCGGTCATCAGCAGCCTGCGGCAAAACTACCCGCAGGCGCAGATCGATGTGCTGCTGTATCAGGAAACGCAGGAGATGCTGGCCAGTAATCCGGAACTGTCGACGCTGTTCGCCATCGACCGTCAATGGAAAAAACAGGGCGCCCGCGCGCATCTGGGGCACGAACTGGCGCTGCTGCGTCGCCTGAAGGCGCAACGCTACGATCTGGTGGTCAACCTGGCCGATCAGTGGCGCAGCGCCATCCTCACGCGCCTGACCGGTGCGCGTATCCGTCTGGGCTTCGATTTCCCCAAACGCCGCGGCTTCCTGTGGCGCCACTGCCACACGCAGCTGGTGCCGGTCGACAATCACGCCCACCTGCATACCGTCGAACAAAATCTCTCGCTGCTGGCGCCGCTGAACCTGCCCGCGCTCAGTGATCATGTGACCATGAGTTACGATCCGCAGGATTGGCAGGCCTGTGAGCAACGGTTGCAGAAACAGGGCGTCGCCGGCAGTTATATTGTGGTGCAGCCCACCTCGCGCTGGTTCTTCAAATGCTGGAGCGAAGAGAAAATGGCCGCCACCCTCACCGCCTTGCAGGCCGACGGCCACCAGTTGGTGATCACCTCCGGCCCCGACGCCAGAGAACAAGCCATGGTCGAGCGCATTTTGGCGCTCTGCCCGCCACAGGGTGTGATCTCGTTGGCCGGCCAGCTGACGCTGCGCCAACTGGCCGCCCTGATCGACCACGCCAAACTGTTTATCGGCGTGGATTCAGTGCCTATGCACATGGCCGCCGCGCTGCAAACGCCGTGCGTGGCGCTGTTCGGCCCTTCCAAGCTGACTTTCTGGCGGCCGTGGCAAGCTACCGGCGCCGTGATCTGGGCCGGCGACTTCGGCGAACTGCCCGATCCGGACGCCATCGATACCGGCACCGACGAACGGTATCTCGACCTTATTCCTACAGACGCGGTGATTGCAGCCGCGCGGAGCACGCTGGCATGAAAGCATTTCGTTTGGCGATCGTTCGCCAAAAATACCGCCCGGACGGCGGAGCCGAACGTTTCGTTTCCCGCGCCCTGGAAGCGCTGGAGCAACAGGATCTCGATCTGAACGTCATCACTCGCGAATGGCAGGGTGACGCCAATCCCAACTGGCATATCCACCTGTGCAATCCATTAAAGCTCGGCCGCATCAGCCGCGAACGGGGCTTCGCCGTGGCGGCCAGAGCGCTGTGGCAGAAAGAGCGCTTCGATCTGGTGCAAAGCCACGAGCGCATTCCCGGCTGCGACATCTATCGCGCCGGCGACGGCGTACACCGCCGCTGGCTGCTGCAACGCGCGCGGCTGCTGCCGGAATGGCGCCGCAAGTGGCTGTTCTCCAATCGCTATCACCGCTATGTGATGTGCGCCGAACGCGCCATGTACGCCGCGCCCGAGCTGAAAGCCGTCATCTGCAATGCCGAGATGATCAAGCAGGAAATCATCGCCGACTTTGGCGTGCCCGCCGACAAGATCACGGTGATCTATAACGCCATCGACAATCAAAAATTCCCGCCCGCCGACGAGGCCCAGCGTCAACGTCTGCGCGAGCAATATCAGATCCCGCAACAGGCGCACTGCCTGATCTTCGTCGGCTCCGGCTTTGAGCGCAAAGGGCTGGCCGCCGCCATCCGCGCCGTGGCGGCGACCGACAGCCACCTCCTGGTGGTCGGTAAAGACAAAGCCGAAAAACGCTATCGGGCGCTGGCGCAGTCGCTGGGCTGCGGCGATCGCATTCACTTTATGGGCGTGCAGAAGCAGACCCTGCCGTTCTATCAGGCCGCGGACGCGCTGCTGCTGCCGACGCTGTACGATCCATTCCCGAATGTGATTCTGGAAGCCATGTCATGCGGCCTGCCGGTTATCACCAGCACCACCTGCGGCGGCGCCGAGTTTATCACCCCAGGCCAGAACGGCTTCGTGACCGACGCGCTCGATGTACCGGCCATCACGGAGGCTATTCGGGCACTGCCGCGCCAGGCGCTGGGCTCATCCATGGGCGAAGCGGCGAGATTGCGCATTATGACGGCTACGCCGGCGCATCTGTCCGAACAGCTCATTTCCCTCTATAACCGGTTACTGGATTAGCTATGCGTATTCTGATGATCATCGATGGTCTGCCGGGCGGCGGCGCGGAAAAAGTGGTGCTGACCCTGTGTCAGGGCATGCAGCAACAGGGGCATGACGTCAGTCTGATCTCGCTGCGCGACGTCTGCAATTACCCTATCCCGTCAGGCATTGATTATCAGGTGGTAGCCGATCGCAGCCGTGCCCCCTGGCGCAAGCTGACCGAGCTGCCGCGCCGCGCCGCCGCGCTGGATCGCGCGATAGCCGAACACGAGCGCCAACGCGGCGCGTTCGATCTGGTGTTCTCCAACCTGCATAAAACCGATCGCATCGTCAGCCGCAGCAAGCGGCTGGCTTCGGACCGTCTGTGGTTCTGCATTCACGGCATTCTCTCCACCTCCTACCTCGGCCACCGCAAGGGTCTGGATCGCTGGCTGAAGCAACGCAAAATCGCCAACGTTTACCAGGGGAGAAATATCGTCGCCGTTTCACAGGCGGTCGGCGACGATCTGCAGCGGAACTTGCCGATCCGCCCGCGCCGCCTGGCGGTCATCAACAATCCGTTCGACCTCGACGCCATCCGGCAACAGGCGGCGGCGCCTTGTGAACTGGCCGGCCAGGACTATCTGGTGCACGTCGGCCGCTTTCACGCCACCAAGCGGCATGACCGCCTGCTGAAAGCCTATGCGCTCTCCGGCATTCAGGCGCCGCTGGCCTTGATCGGCACCGGGGATGACGCCCGCGTCGCCGAGGTCAAGCGTCTGGCGGCAGACTTGGGCATCGCAGAGCGCGTGCTGTTCCTCGGTTTCCAGACCAATCCCTATCCGTTTATCCGCCATGCCTCGCTGTTGGTGCTCAGTTCCGATAGCGAAGGGTTTGGCAATGTGCTGGTAGAATCGCTGTTGTGCGACACGCCAGTGGTCAGCACCCGCTGTCCGGGCGGCCCTGCGGAAATTCTGGAAAAAGCCGGCATGGCTAACGCGTTGGCGGAATTAAACGAAGCGTCGCTGGCAGAAAAAATGGCGGAAATTTACGCCAACCCGCCACAGATAAATCAACAGCAATTGCTGAGCTACGGGCTTGAGCCTATTTGCCATCAATATATTGAGCTGAAAGAAAAATAATAAAAAAATAAATAAGGCAGGGGATGCCTGCCTTATTTTCTTCGTTAGTTGAGCGCCTGCATTTTCTGCCAAACCTCATCGACAGAAACATCTTCACAGTGCCCCGACTCGCTCTGCAAAATATGATGACGGCCGGTCCATGGATGCCAGGACGTTTTATCGGTATCGCCAAAGAACACCACCATGTCCTTATTCAACGCAGCGGCAAGATGCATCTGCCCACCGTCGCTGCACAGCACCCGGTCGCATAAATCAAACCCGCCCAACAGCTCGCGCACCGACGCCGTCGGATAAAGCGCGACGCGTTCGTTTTGGCACAGCGCCAGCAGCTGTTCGGCGCGCTGCTGATCGCCGACGTCGTCCGGCGCCAGCGTGCCCTGCGGCGACCAAAAGATCAGCACGCCGGTGTGGGGATCGGCGGTCAGACGGTTGATGATTTCGGCATAGCGTTCAACCGGCCAGCGTCTTTTCGGGCTGCGGCTGCTGATATGCACGGCGCATACCCGTTCGACCGACGGCAGACGTTCCTGCAGCCGCTGCGCCGCCAATTGCCGCTCTTCAGGCGTCAGGAATACCCGCACCGGCGGGATCGGAATGGATTGATCGGTGATCGCCGATAAATAGCTGTAGGTGTGTTCGACCTGATGGAGGCCGCGGAAATCGTCCTTGCGGAACGGGCGATGAATATCTTTCGTGCCCAGATCGGCGCCGATGATATGGGTGGCGCCGGCCATTTTCGCTAAACGCAGGCTGTATTTGCATGGCACCGGGTTGGCCAGAATGACCGCATCGAACTTTATTTTGCGCAGCTTCAGGAAGATCATCAGACGTTCGAAATAAACACCCAACGTCGTTTCATTTTTCGCCTTGTGCTTGGCCTTTTTATAGACAAAGACTTTCTCGAGATGAGGGTTGTTTTTAACAACGTCCTGGCTGACTTTATTGATCAGCAGATAAACTTTTGCGTCTGGATAGGCAATTTTCACCCCTGCAATCAGAGGCGTGGTGCAAACAAGATCGCCGATGTTGTCGCGGCGAATAATTAAAATATTCTTCATTCCGAGCCTATCGGCGAAATCGCTCGCCGGTTGTCTGAAACTGACACCCAAGGTTACCAAATTAGCGCCTTTCCCTTCCAGTTATGGTACTATTCCGAATAACCCATATAAATGAAATTGATAGAATGTTGCTGCGTTTATATCAGGTACTACTCTACCTCATCCAACCCCTGATCTGGCTCCGCTTACTGCTGCGCAGCCGCAAAGCTCCAGCCTACCGTAAACGCTGGGCGGAACGCTATGGCTTCTGCGCCGGGAAAGTCGTGCCGGGCGGCATCATGCTGCATTCCGTCTCCGTCGGCGAAACGCTGGCGGCCATCCCGCTGGTGCGGGCGCTGCGCCATCGTTACCCCGCTTTGCCGATAACTGTGACCACAATGACCCCTACAGGTTCAGAACGCGTCCAGTCCGCTTTCGGCAAAGACGTGCATCATGTCTATCTGCCCTACGATCTGCCCGGTTCCATGAACCGCTTCCTCGACCAGGTGAATCCCAAGCTGGTGATCATCATGGAAACCGAGCTGTGGCCTAACCTGATCAACGCGCTGCATCAGCGGCAAATCCCCCTGGTGATCGCCAATGCGCGCCTGTCGGCCCGCTCCGCCGCCGGCTATAAGAAAATTGGCGGATTCATGCGCGATATGCTGCGCCGCATTACGCTGATCGCCGCACAGAACCAGGAAGACGGCGATCGGTTTATCGAACTGGGCCTGAAACGCTCGCAGCTGGCCGTAACCGGCAGCCTGAAATTCGATATCTCCGTCACCCCGGAACTGGCCGCTCGCGCCGTTACGCTGCGCCGCCAATGGGCGCCGCGCCGCCCGGTGTGGATCGCCACCAGCACCCATGACGGTGAAGAAACCATCCTGCTGGAAGCGCACCGCAAGCTGCTGGAAAAACACCCCGACCTGCTGCTGATCCTGGTGCCGCGTCACCCGGAACGCTTCCCGACCGCCAAGGAGCTGGTGCAGAAAGCCGGCTTCAGCTACACCCTGCGCAGCAGCGGCGAAATCCCGTCTGGCAGCACCCAAGTGGTGATCGGCGATACCATGGGCGAACTGATGCTGCTGTACGGCATCGCCGATCTGGCCTTTGTCGGCGGCAGCCTGGTGGAACGCGGCGGGCACAACCCGCTGGAAGCCGCCGCGCACGCCATCCCGGTGCTGATGGGTCCGCATACCTTCAACTTTAAAGACATCTGCGCCAAGCTCTCGCAGGCCGAAGGCCTGATCGCCGTGGCCGACGTGGATTCGCTGGTGAAGGAAGTGGAAACCCTGTTGACTGACGAAGATTACCGTCGCTACTACGGCCGCCATGCGGTGGAAGTGCTGTATCAGAATCAGGGAGCGTTGCAGCGTCTGCTGCAGCTGCTTGAACCGCATCTGCCGCCCCGGAGCCACTGAATGAGCAGCCGCAAAAGCCTGTCGGTGGTGATGATCGCCAAAAACGAAGCCGGGCTGTTGCCGGACTGTCTGCGCTCGGTCGAGTGGGCCGATGAAATCATCGTGCTGGACTCCGGCAGCGAGGACGACAGCGTCGCCGTCGCCGAAAGCCTGGGCGCCAAAGTCTTCACGCACACCGACTGGCAAGGATTCGGCAAGCAGCGTCAGCTGGCGCAAAGCTACGCCAGCCATGACTACGTTTTGATGATCGACGCCGACGAACGCGTCACGCCCGAACTGCGGCAATCCATCGAACGGGTGTTGAACGCACCGGACGACGGCGCCGTCTACAGCTGTGCGCGGCGCAACCTGTTCCTTGGCCGCTTCATGCGCCACAGCGGCTGGTATCCCGACCGCGTCAACCGCCTGTACGCCAACCCACGCTATCGCTATAACGACGATCTGGTGCACGAGTCGCTGAACATCGGCGACGCTAAAGTCATCCCCCTCAGCGGCGATATGCTGCACCTGACCTGCCGCGACTTCTTCGCCTTCCAGCGCAAACAGCTGCGCTATGCCGAAGAGTGGGCCACACAGCGTCATCGAGCCGGCAAGCGTTGCGGCTATCTGTCTATCCTGACCCACACGCTCGGCGCCTTCGTCAAAACCTGGCTGCTGCGCGCCGGCTTCCTGGATGGCAAACAGGGGTTGCTGTTGGCGGTGGTCAACGCGCAATATACCTTCAATAAATATGCCGCATTATGGGCATTGGGCCGCAACTACTCAGAGAAGTGAATCATGACCAGCAAAGCCATCTATCCCGGGACGTTCGATCCCATGACCAACGGCCACCTGGATTTAGTGACGCGCGCGTCGCTGATGTTCGATCACGTGATTCTGGCCATCGCCGCCAGCCCAAGCAAAAAGCCGCTGTTTAGCCTGGATGAGCGCGTGGCGTTGGCGACACAGGTCACCTCGCATCTGGACAATGTGGAAGTACTGGGCTTCAGCGAGCTGATGGCGCATTTTGCCGCTCACCAGAATGCCAACATCCTGGTGCGCGGCCTGCGTGCGGTGTCTGACTTTGAATACGAACTGCAGCTGGCGAACATGAACCGCCATTTGATGCCGACGCTGGAAAGCGTGTTCCTGATGCCTTCCGAAGAGTGGTCGTTCATCTCCTCCTCACTGGTGAAGGAGGTCGCGCGTCACGGCGGCGATATTGCGCCTTTCCTGCCTGATGTGGTGACGCAAGCGCTGATGGCGAAGCTCGCCGCCGAGTGATGCTCAGCGCTGGCAGCGCCGGCAAAAGAAGGTGCTGCGCTGCCCGTGCTTGGCGGATTCGATCGGCGTGCCGCACGCGCGGCAAGGTTCTCCCGCCCGCCCGTAAACCTGCAACTCCTGCGCGAAATACCCCGGTTTGCCGTCCGACTGCAAAAAGTCGCGCAATGTCGTGCCACCCTGCTCGATAGAGCGCTGCAACACCGCCTTGATGGTCTTCGCCAGCAGTTCCGCTTCGGCTTTGCTCAACGAGCCCGCCGGACGATCGGGCAGGATCCCGGCGCTGAACAGCGATTCGCTGGCGTAAATGTTACCGACGCCGACCACCAGCTTGTTATCCATCAGCCACGGTTTGATCAGCGTGCGCTTATTGCGTGATTTTTCATACAGGTAGTCGCCGTTGAACGCTTCGCTCAGCGGTTCCGGCCCCAGATGCGCCAACACGCTGCTGGTCGCCAGGTCTTCGCACCACAGCCAGGCGCCGAAACGGCGCGGATCGGTATAGCGCAGGATCATGCCGTTGCTGATCACCAGATCGACGTGGTCGTGTTTGCCGGCCTCGTCTTCGTTTTCCTCGCGCAGCATGCGCAGGCTGCCCGACATGCCCAGGTGCACGATAATCCAACCGTTCTCCAGCTCGATCAGCAGGTATTTGGCCCGGCGCTGCACGCTGAGCACCGGCCGATCGCTCAGCGTCAGGATCTGTTCGGAAACCGGCCAGCGCAGGCGCGCGTTGCGCACCACCGCATACTGAATGCTGTGGCCGACAAGATAAGGCTCTATACCGCGTCTGCTCGTCTCAACTTCCGGTAATTCAGGCATCTGGCTTCCCCTCCGACGTTTTCTACCCTTTATAAAACAAAAAACCCGGCCAAGGCCGGGTTTTTCATTAATCCACTAAAATTATTTAATTTTAGCTTCTTTGTATACTACGTGCTGACGGACAACTGGATCGAATTTCTTCAGTTCCAATTTTTCCGGCTTAGTACGCTTGTTCTTCGTGGTGGTATAGAAGTGACCAGTACCAGCAGAAGAAACCAGCTTGATCTTCTCGCGAACACCTTTAGCCATGATTCAGTTCCTTAATACTTCTCACCACGGGCACGCAGATCGGCCAGAACCGTCTCAATACCCTTCTTATCGATAACACGCATACCTTTAGCAGATACACGCAGAGTTACAAAGCGCTTCTCAGCCTCAACCCAAAAACGGTGTGAGTGCAGGTTAGGCAGAAAACGGCGTTTGGTCGCGTTCATTGCGTGGGAACGGTTGTTACCGCTCACCGGGCGCTTGCCAGTAACTTGGCAGACTCGGGACATGTCTATTCTCCAAAAATCAAATCAGCTCGAGCTTCGTATAGGGTATGGCCGCCTCGTCAGGCTTTTAGAGCCCATCTCAGCAAACTTCATACTGAGGAGACTCTCGTCATCAGGTAGAAACCACACATCAGGTCAGAAACCTGCTGAGATAGGCTCTTGCGCCAAACCCAAGATTCTCAAAGGTGGCGTAGTATACGCTCTGAAGCGTAAGTGCTCAAGTCCCGAACAGCTAAAGATCCCACAAGGATCGCGAAAAAATCGCTTAAAGCCATCCGCGCTCGGCAAAAGAGACGCATTCACCCCGACCGATCACCAAATGATCAAGCACTCGGATCTCCAATAACTGACAGGCTTTCACCACCTGTTCCGTTATTAAACGGTCGGCATGACTGGGTTCAGCCTTACCCGAAGGGTGATTATGCGCGAGAATCAGCGCGGCGGCATTAGCCTTCAACGCTTCACGCACAATTTCTCTCGGGTAGACGACGACGCTGCTGATGGTACCAGCAAACATCTCCTGATGGCGAATAACCCGGTGCTGATTGTCTAAAAACAATACCAAAAAGACCTCTCGCTCGCGATGCGCCAGCAGGCTTTGCAGATAATGCTGGGTGACGCGCGGATTGAGCATGGCGTTTTCCTGCGACAAATGGCTGGAAAAGAAGCGCAGCGCCAGCTCGGCAATCGCCTGCAGCTGCGTATAGCTGGCGTCGCCCAGGCCTTTTTGACTGCAAAACGCCTGATGATCGGCCGACATCAGGTGGTAAAGCGAGCCGAACCGGCGCAGCAGCTGCTCCGCCAGCTGCATCACGTGCACGCCGGGCAACCCGGTGCGCAAGAAAATGGCCAACAGCTCCGCGTCGGACAGCGCCGCGGCCCCCTGCATCAACAGCTTTTCACGCGGCGCCAGCGCGCCCGGCCAGCACGCCACAGTCGGGTTGCTCATCGTGTTCCTCCCTGAAAGGGCTACAGCATGCCACGCGCCGCCCGGCGCGTTCGACAGGTGTTTGATAACATTGCGAAGTGTTTCGCAAAGCACAATGTAACGCCCTGCAGCCATTGCGGAATCACTCACCTGAACGGCGGATATGCTAAAATGGCGCATCTTTCGGCTTTCAATCGGACAATGATGATGACGGGACTTTCCGGCAAACATATTGTGCTTGGCATCAGCGGCGGCATCGCCGCCTACAAATGCCCAGAGCTGGTGCGCCGCCTGCGCGACAGGGGCGCGGAAGTGCGCGTGGTGATGACCCACGCCGCCAAGGCGTTCATTACGCCGCTGACGCTGCAGGCCGTTTCCGGCCACCCGGTGTCCGACGATCTGTTGGATCCCGCCGCCGAAGCCGCCATGGGCCACATCGAACTCGGCAAATGGGCGGATCTGGTGATTCTGGCGCCGGCGACCGCCGATCTGCTGGCGCGCGTCGCCACCGGCATGGCCAACGATCTGCTGACCACCGTCTGCCTGGCGACCGACGCCCCCATCGCCGCCGCCCCCGCCATGAACCAGCAGATGTATCGCGCCGCCGCCACACAGGCCAACCTGCAAACGCTGCAGGCGCGCGGCATGCTGCTCTGGGGGCCGGACAGCGGCAGCCAGGCCTGCGGCGACGTCGGCCCGGGCCGCATGCTGGATCCGCTGGACATCGTCGAGCTGGCGAACGGTCATTTCTCCGCTCCGCAGGATCTGCAACATTTGCAGGTTATGATCACCGCCGGCCCAACGCGTGAAGCGCTGGATCCGGTGCGTTTCATCAGCAATCACAGCTCCGGCAAAATGGGCTTCGCCATCGCCCGCGCCGCCGCCGCCCGCGGCGCGCAGGTGACGCTGATCGCCGGGCCGGTGAGCCTGCCGACGCCGCCGAGGGTCGCACGCGTGGACGTCACCAGTGCGCTGGAGATGGAGCAGGCAGTGCAACAGCGCGCCGCGCAGCAGCAGATTTTCATCTCCTGCGCCGCCGTGGCCGACTACCGCCCCGAGCAGATCGCCGATGAAAAAATAAAAAAACAGGGTGATGAAATCGTCCTCAAGATGGTAAAAAACCCCGATATCGTCGCCGGCGTGGCGGCGATGACCAAAAATCGACCGTTTGTCGTGGGGTTTGCCGCCGAAACCCAGAATGTGGAAGAATACGCGCGGCAAAAACTGGCGCGTAAGAAGCTGGATTTGATTTGCGCTAACGATGTTTCGCTTGCAGAGCACGGGTTCAACAGCGACACCAATGCCCTGCACCTTTTTTGGCAGGATGGAGAAAAGCGCCTGGCGCTGAGCGACAAGGCACTCCTTGGCCAACGTTTAATAGACGAGATAGTCAGCCGTTATGATGAAAAAAATCGACGTTAAGATCCTCGACCCGCGCATCGGTCAGGATTTCCCGCTACCGACCTACGCTACGCCGGGCTCCGCCGGTCTCGACCTGCGCGCCTGCCTGGATAGCGCGGTAGAGCTGGCGCCGGGTGAAACCACGCTGCTGCCTACCGGCCTCGCGATCCACATCGCCGACGCCGGCCTGGCGGCGGTGATCCTGCCGCGCTCAGGCCTCGGCCATAAGCACGGCGTCGTGCTGGGCAACCTGGTCGGCCTGATCGACTCCGATTATCAGGGCCAGCTGATGGTGTCCGTTTGGAACCGCGGCCAGAAGCACTTCACCATCGAGCCGGGCGAACGCATCGCGCAGATGGTCTTCGTGCCGGTGGTGCAGGCCGAATTCAACCTGGTAGAAGAGTTCGACAGCAGCGAACGCGGCGAAGGCGGCTTCGGCCACTCGGGGCGCCACTAAGCGCCACCCAATGCACGAGGGCCGGCAGGGAAACGTCGCCTGAACCTTGCTTTCCGGGGAGAGGGATGTCTCTGCGGCAAGGTTTTACCGCGACAATTGCAGCGCACACCAGGCAGCGCGGAAAAAGGCCGTTAAGGCCGCTGACCCCAGCATCGTAAAAAAGCTATCACATAAGCCGCACAGAGCCTGCTCTGCAGCGGCCGGTGCCCGGGTTTCCGTCAGTTAAGTTTTAGCAAGGGTCTAATCAGACATGGCAGAAAAAGAAAATACGAAAAGGAATCGGCGCGAGGAAATATTGCAGGCGTTAGCCCAGATGCTGGAATCCAGCGACGGCAGCCAACGCATCACCACCGCCAAGCTCGCCGCAAACGTGGGTGTTTCTGAAGCTGCGCTGTACCGGCATTTCCCCAGCAAGACACGGATGTTCGACAGTCTGATCGAGTTTATCGAAGACAGCCTGATCACCCGCATCAACCTGATCTTGCAGGACGAGAAAGAGACGTTCAATCGTCTGCGCCTGATTTTACTGCTGATTCTGGGCTTTGCGGAACGCAACCCGGGGCTGACGCGCATCATGACCGGCCACGCGCTGATGTTTGAACAGGATCGCCTGCAGGGCCGCATCAACCAGCTGTTCGAACGCATCGAGGCGCAGCTGCGTCAGGTGCTGAAAGAGCGCAAATTGCGCGAAGGCAAAGGCTTTATCGTCGATGAAACGCTGTTGGCCAGCCAGTTGCTGGCCTTCTGCGAAGGCATGTTGTCGCGCTATGTGCGTTCGGAATTCCGCTATCGCCCCACACAGGAATTCGACGCCCGCTGGCCGCTGTTGGCGGCACAGCTGCAATAACGAACACGCCGGGCATGCCCGGCGTTGTTATTTATACCCCGTACTGCTCGCGGTAAGCGCGTACCGCCGCCAGGTGGTCCGCCATCTCCGGTTTCTCTTCCAGATAGGCGATCAGATCCTTCAACGTGACGATTGAAATCACCTTGCAGTGATAGTCGCGTTCCACTTCCTGAATGGCGGAGATATCCGCGCGGCCGCGTTCCTGACGGTCGAGGGAGATCAGCACGCCCGCCAGCGAAGCGCCGCTGGCACCGATGATTTCCATCGACTCGCGGATCGCGGTGCCGGCGGTGATCACATCGTCCACCAGCATCACGCGCCCCTGCAGCGGGCTGCCCACCAGCGAACCGCCTTCGCCGTGAGTCTTGGCCTCCTTGCGGTTAAAGCAGTAAGGCACGTCGCGCTCATGGTGTTCCGCCAGCGCCACCGCCGTGGTGGTGGCGATAGGAATGCCTTTATAGGCCGGGCCAAACAGCAGATCGAAATCGATGCCGGAATCCATCAGGGCTTCAGCGTAGAAGCGCCCCAACAGCGCAAGATCGCGCCCGGTATTAAACAGGCCGGCGTTGAAGAAATACGGGCTGGTGCGGCCGGATTTCAGGGTGAACTCGCCGAATTTCAATACCTGCTTGTTAAGCGCGAACTCGATAAACTGGCGCTGATAGGCTTTCATTACTGCTTCTCCTCGTCTGAATCTGCTTGGGTCTTGTCATTACTGCCGCCCGATCGCCGGGCATAAAAAAGGCGACTTCTCAGTCGCCTTGAAAAATCAGTCCGCCAGCGCCGCTTTCTGCGCCTGGAAGATGGTTTCGATGCCCCCTCGGGCCAGCGCCAACAGCGCCAACAGCTCATCGTGGCTGAACGGCTCGCCTTCGGCGGTGCCCTGCACTTCAATCATGCGGCCGTCTTCCATCATCACTACGTTCATGTCGGTTTCCGCCGCGGAATCTTCCACATACTCCAGATCGCACAGCGCTTCGCCATTGACGATGCCGACGGAAACCGCCGCCACCATGCCCTTCATCGGATTGGCTTTCAGCTTGCCGTTGGCCACCAGCGTGTTCAGCGCGTCGGCCAGCGCCACGCAGGCGCCGGAGATGGAAGCGGTGCGGGTGCCGCCGTCGGCCTGCAGTACGTCGCAGTCGAGGGTGATGGTGAATTCACCGAGCTTTTTCAGATCCACCGCGGCGCGCAGCGAGCGAGCGATCAGGCGCTGGATCTCCAGCGTGCGGCCACCCTGTTTGCCTTTGGCGGCTTCACGGGCGTTGCGGCTGTGGGTGGAGCGCGGCAGCATGCCGTACTCGGCGGTGATCCAACCTTGCCCCTGGCCTTTCAGGAAGCGCGGAACGCCCTCTTCTACCGTGGCGGTGCACAAGACTTTGGTATCGCCAAACTCAACCAGCACTGAACCTTCAGCGTGTTTGGTATAGTGACGGGTCAGTGTCAGGGGGCGAACTTGCTGTGGTGCTCTGCCTGCAGGACGCATGGGCTCTCTCCGGCTTCAAATCAACTATTGGCTGCGCATTATACGGGCTTCGTGACGTAATGCCTATCCTGCCCGCAGCCGCGACGCTATAATCGCCCCATCTTTTCCTATTACGGGTACGCATCAATGATCCGCAGCATGACCGCCTACGCCCGGCGTGAAATCAAGGGTGAATGGGGCAGCGCAGCCTGGGAGCTGCGTTCCGTTAACCAGCGCTACTTAGAAACCTACATCCGCCTGCCGGAACAATTCCGCAGCCTGGAGCCGGTGATCCGTGAACGTATCCGTGGCCGCCTGACCCGCGGCAAAGTCGAATGCAACCTGCGTTTCGAACTGGATCCAAGCGCGCAAAGCTCGCTGATCCTGAACGAAAAACTGGCCAAACAGCTGGTCGAAGCCGCCAACTGGGTGAAAATGCAGAGCGACGAAGGGGAAATCAACCCGATCGACGTGCTGCGCTGGCCGGGCGTGATGTCCGCGCAGGAGCAGGATCTGGACGCCATCAGCGCCGAGCTGATGCAGGCGCTGGACGGCGCGCTGGATGACTTTATCGTCGCACGCGAAAGCGAAGGCGCCGCGCTGAAAACGCTGATCGAACAGCGCCTCGACGGCGTCAGCGCCGAAGTGGTCAAAGTGCGCGCCCAGATGCCGAACATCCTGCAATGGCAGCGCGAGCGCCTGGTCAGCAAGCTGGAAGAGGCGCAGGTGCAGTTGGAAAACACCCGCCTGGAGCAAGAGCTGGTGCTGATGGCGCAGCGCATCGACGTCGCCGAAGAGCTGGATCGTCTGGAAGCGCACGTGAAAGAGACGCACAACATCCTGAAGAAGAAAGAAGCCGTCGGCCGCCGCCTCGACTTTATGATGCAGGAATTCAACCGCGAATCGAACACCCTGGCCTCCAAGTCGATCAATGCCGACGTCACCGCCTCCGCCATCGAGCTGAAGGTGTTGATCGAGCAGATGCGCGAGCAGATCCAAAACATTGAGTAACATTGCATAGCGTCTCACGTAATCGCAAAAATCCAGACTGCCCGCATATTCGCGGGCTTTTTTAATGTCATGCCATCGCATATACTCTCATCAAATCGCAACTTATTTATGTACCCAAGCATGTACCCATTGCGAAGTAAGGCAGATCACTTTGGGTACACGATAGATTCAATGCTCAGGCGGGATTATGGCAAAGCTCACAGATATGCAGATACGGGCATGGGTTAAGGCGGGAGAACGATTTGAAGGACGCTCAGATGGTAATGGGCTCTATTTGCGCTATAGAGAAGTAGATAGATCCCCGGTATGGCGTTTCAGATATAAGTTTGCAGGTAAAACGAGGGCTATGGTTATTGGCTCCTATGTCGAACTATCGTTAGCCAAAGCTAGGGAAACCGCCAAAGAGCTTTCTGCCCGTGTTGCCCTGGGTTATGACGTTGCCGGGGAGAAGCAGGAACGCAAAGCTAACGCACTAGAGAAAATCGAGCAGGGGAAAAACGCGCTCCGGGTATCAGAACTGGCCTCCGAGTATTTCGAGCGGCAGATCCTTGGAAGATGGAAACATCCCGATATTCTGCGCCGCCGTATCGATAAGGACATAAACCCCAATATTGGCCATCTCAAGGTTGAGGATGTTCGCCCTAGACACATTGACGATATGCTGCAGAAGATCGTCGCTCGGGGTGCGCCAACCATTGCCAACGATGTACTGCGCTGGACCCGTCGTATTTTCGACTACGGTATTAAACGGCACATGCTGGAAATTAACCCCACCGGAGCTTTTGAGATTTCCGACGCTGGTGGCCAGGAGAAAAGCCGGGAACGTTGGCTAACCCGCGAAGAACTTATGCAGTTTTTCCGGGCAATGCGTATGGCAAAAGGTTTCAGCCGCGAGAACGAATTAACCATGAAGCTGATCCTTACGCTATGTTGCCGCAAAATGGAGCTGTGCGGCGCTACATGGGATGAATTCGATTTAGATGAAGCAGTGTGGCACCTTCCTGCAGAGCGCGCCAAGAATGGCGACGCTATCGATATTCCCTTACCTCCACCAGCTGTTGCATGGCTCAGGGAATTGCACAGTTTTTCCAGCAACAGCAAATGGGTGCTCCCCGCCAGGAAAATGCAGCACCGGATGATCCCCCATATTCAGGAAAGTACTCTCCCTGTCGCATTGGGCAAAGTACGCCGCGAAATGTCGGAAGTGCTGAACTTCACTATTCATGACTTCCGCCGCACTGCCCGTACCCATTTAGCGGCGCTGGGTGTTGATCCGATTGTTGCAGAACGCTGCCTGAATCATCGCATCAAAGGTGTTGAGGGTATCTATAACCGACACCAGTACTTTGCGGAACGCCGGGCAGCGTTGGAGTTGTGGGCCGATCTGCTGGTGGCGCTGGAACAGGGTGAAAATTACAACGTTGTATCCATAACGAATAGGAAGTAGCTTTCCCCCGCGCGTATGCGTGAGCGTAATTATAGTCGTTTCAGTTGTTTCAACGTTTCACCAATAAATATTTATATATAAATCAATTAGTTGAATGAAACGACTACTGAAACGACTTTTTATAAGGTCGTTTCACCCCCGGTGCCCGAAAACCTCGATACTCCGATCGGTACCAACAAATACCAATTAGGAGATCATGATGCACAAAGACCCCGTTATTTTTACAAGAGATATACTCGCGCGTTACCAGATTTCAGAGAAAACACTGTGGAAGTGGAGAGATAAGGACAAGATGCCTCGGGCTTTCTTACTCCCATTCCCCGCCCCCACAATCCCTGGAGTTCCTAACCGATGGCGTCAGTCTGATGTGATGGAATGGGAGGAAAATAACCGTAAGGTATAAGAAGATTGGTATGAAAAAGCCGACATTGCGTCGGCTTTCTTCAATCACGAGTTTGAACGTTTTGGTATCCGTGAAAACTGAACTATCGATCCATTATTGTCGCCACCAGCGTTCTCTTGCTTATGCTGCTGGATCATAGATTTCAAACGCGCAAGGTGGACAACCTCAGCCTTCGTGCCATTTAAGTAGCCCTCGGGCAGGCCGGCAAGCATCTCTACATCTCTATCTGATTGCCCTACGTAATTTGATACTGCGTCAATAGCCATAACTCCAGAAGAAATCAGCAGCTCAATAGTGCGCTTAAGCAAACGCGGTTGCTCAGGAACACGGCTATCATCACCAGGCTCAGATTTTACCCCCCACCTTGCGGAACGGCGCTTATACAGGTTCTGTTTTTCTTCGTCGCTAATAATACCCAAGACATGCAAACGCATGATCGTGGCTGCAACTGAAATACCGTAACGTTGTTTAATCAGTAGCAGGCTGTCAAGAGTCACTGGCGTACGGATCTCTTCAGCAAAGTTTTCTGCAGGTAGCAATAAAGCCCCCGCAAACTGGTGCGCTTGGCTTTCTTTAAGCTTATAACGTTCCGGGTCCAGGGAATCATCAACATAGCGATGCAGAACTAAATGACCAAGTTCGTGTGCTAAGTCAAAACGACTTCTAAACGCATTCCCCTTATCAGAAGACAACAAAATTAGCGGGCGATCCAATGCTTCGCTCCACGCTGACAAACCCTCAATTTGAGCAACACCTGTTTCTTCTCGTACCAAAATGATACCGTTGCTCTCAACCGCCAAAGCCAGGTCGGGCATGACACCGGAGCCAAGGCCCCAGAGTTTCCGACACTCTATAGCCGCAGCTTCAATGTCAGAATCCCCAATCTCATCAAGATCGGAGAATTTATAAACAGGCAGGGATAGAGCAGGGAAATCAACAAACTCAGATAACCCCAGAACTAACTCTTCTGCCCATTGAAGGCGCGCTTCAAGCATAGCTCGAGCAGCCACATGAGCTGATGCATTACTGCGAAATAACGGCCTCGACATCTTTGGTGGCATTGGACGTGTAAACCACTCTGGAGACACATTAACTACTGACGCTAAACGTTTGAGGGCTTCAGCCTCCGGTGCCTGTTGACCTGAACGCCACTTGCTAATCGTGGCAGGAGAAACCCCCACCATAGTTGCAAGTTGTGTCTGGGTTTGCCGTCTTGCTGCCAAGACTTGTATTAAGCGCTCCGGTTGGAATTCGTTGATCCCACGGCTCATTCTGGACCTTCCTTACTACCATCAAGTTTGATGACCCCCGCTTTGAATTTAGAGAAAGCGGTGTCTTTTTGTGCCTGAACTTTATCATAACGAGTCAGGAACACATCAATTGGTTCGTGAAAAAGCCATAGCTTTCTGTCAGAACTTGGGACAACCAATTCAATGGAGAGAGGAGCATCCGGTTGTACATCCAGCGAGCCAGAAAACTGAGAAACAAAGAACACTGACGCCCGAGTAACGATACCTGGTTCAGCAAAAAGATCAGGTTGAACTATCGACTCTATAGCCGCGTTATCCTCAATCAGAGTCTGCTTTCTTTTACTCTGGAAAAGACGTTTCCACCTTGTATCACTGTAGTTCTCACGGGCGATTTTGAAGATACCGCTTTTACCTTCAACTATAGTGTTCCCACGTAATTTTGCTGGCTCACAACCGTTTGCCTCAAACACTTCATGTATTGTTTCGTTCATCTGAAGATATCGTTCAAACCCCAGAGCGGTTGCACGATGACCCCGATTCTTACTTACCGCTGCCTTAAAGGCTCTTTCAGCACCTACGAAAAGCGCTTCACGGAGACCGAGAACAAGCTGGCGTGGAAGATTTTCAAGTAACAAATCTGCGATTTTTGACTCATTCACGATACTGACTCCAAGGCGCTATTTATATTTCGCATAACGAGATTTTATACTCCTATTTTTTCGAGTGATCAACATTGAAAGAAAATTATGCACCCTAACGAGGATAATTTGCACAACTACAACGCTCAGGTATGTCCTCAAATGCTAGGTTTTGCGCCTTCCCTCTCATCTACTCTACTCAACCTCTCCCTACCCGACAGATCACGCGTAATTCCGGAGGATAAAAAAAGGCCATACAGCGGGCGAAACTGTGTGGCCTTTGGAGAACATGGAACAGAATGATCATTAACCATAACAATTAATGTTTCATAAATTGCAACAAAGTTGATTTTGTTGCAATTTATGAAATACTGGTGAGAGAGAAAAAAAAAGCGATAGGAGGAACGGGACCATGACAGTACGTGAAAGCGTGAGACCAGTACTACTCAGCAAAGAGCAGATGAACGCTATCCGACAGATCCAGGAGGCAGAAAGAAGCAAGTCAGCCCTTGGTTTAACACCCAGCATTCATGAGATCGCTCGGAAGCTGATCGGTAATGCGTTAAGCAATATAGCCGCAGGTTAATTCTATGCCAGTTACAAATCATATCGGCTATGACGAAAATATCGGCAAGATTAATCGGCAGGTTACCCTAAAGCTTCATAATGTGGCTCACGCTATTGCGGTATCCAATCAGGAAGAATTTTTGCTTATAACAACCCCTGAAGGCCGTAATGTCTCTACGCCGCTAACCTCTAACGATGTGGCAGAACTGATTGACGCCTACTTCTTCCCTGTGTTGAAAATCGAACACCCCGACGGCTGGCAGTTGGTTGCCCTCACTGTGCTTGATAAGTGCATAACAGAAAACGCATTACTTTCAGATTTTGGGGCAAATATGTGGCGAGTGCTGATTGCCTATGTAGCGGAGTGGATTGACAAAGTGAGGTACGGCGATGCAGCCCATTGAGCTGAGTAGTCCAACCAAATATAAGGAGTGGCAACAATGATCATTTTCCAGCTCATGTACAAAGTGCGCGACCGTGCTGTGCCCTGTAAGGGCGGCGATAGCGGCGCCGGTGCTCAGGCAGATGCAACAAAACAGGCCACTGCGCTGCAGCGTGAAATGTGGCAAACCAATATGCAGAACCTGGCACCGTTCACGCCTCTGGCGCAGCAGTACATTGGACAGCTGCAAAATCTCTCGTCTCTCGGCGGCCAGCAGTCGGCGTTGAACGATTACTACAACTCCGGCCAGTTTAAAGATCTGGCAAGCCAGGCGCGATATCAGCAGTTAGCAGCGGCTGAAGCAACAGGTGGTTTAGGTTCGACAGCTACAAGCAACGGGTTGGCCTCAATCACCCCCCTGCTGGGGCAGAACTGGCTAACCGGCCAGATGAACAACTACCAGAATCTTGCCAACATCGGCCTGGGTGCGCTGCAGGGGCAGGCCAACGCGGGGCAGTCCTATGCGAACAACACTGGCCAGCTTCTCCAGCAGAATGCGACGCTTGCGGCAGCAAATGCCAATAGACCTTCACAGCTAGGTGGAGCTTTGATGGGAGCAGCCTCTGGCGCTGCATCAGGAGCCATGGTCGGCAGCGTTGTACCGGGTATTGGTACCGCCGCCGGCGCCATTGGTGGGGGGATTATTGGGGGACTTGGGTCTTTGATGTATTGAGGTGTTAGTATGCCCACTCAACCGTACTGAACAATCTGGATGATGGCCACAAATGAGTTACAGCCATGGAGGGCTATTTGCAATCGACGATCAATTCTTTTCTGTTGAAACCTGATGACTTATTTACGTCTGCATACCCTGATGGGCAAACATTATTCGCCTCTTCATAACAAACGCTCCATGCGGTTCCTGCACCACACTCAATGAGGTACTGTTTTTGCCCATCTCCGCGGTGTATCTGGGTTGACTGAGCACACCCGGATAGAATTAGCGGTATAATTATTAATACTTTGTTCATGTTTTAGCCTTTATTTTTTAACGGGTTAATGCCATGGATACAACCACCAATCAAAACCGTTACCCAATCCCCGCAATGATATTGCTATTTAATATTACCACTTCCTCAACATTTTTCCGGAGGTGGACAACCTTCGCTCCCGTAGTAGAATCAAGAAAAGAGGCTATCTCGACGGAGAGAAAAGCGGCTACGCCTTGCTGCCTGCCTCGCCCCATCTCAAGGCGATTACGTGTAAGGCGAACGTTAATGAAGCCACTTATCTACCCCTTTGAAAACCCCTCAATGACCGTTGGCCTAGCGGCTATAAACGCGACAGAACCTGCGTTTATAGTTGAGCCACACCATCTTGAGGCTTGGTTTAAGGAAGGTGCTATTGGCCGCTATATGCTGGTGGACGACATACGGGAGTTATGGAACCATGAGGGTTTTGGAACGCTATTTGACCTGTTCTACGGTGAGGCCAAACACTGCACGTTAATCGCTTCCTGCCGAACTGATATGGAATGGAGCAAAACAGAACGCGGGGAAAAACCAACGTATAGTGCATTCGGTATTGATACTGCAGCATCGCTCTTTCAAATGTTACCCGATGTCGAGCAAGGGGGGCTATCTTCTGATCCTCCGCAGCAAAATACGGGCACTCCCCGCCCGGATTATCTGGAGTTGGACTTCCCGATGCCAGAACCAGTCCTACCCCGCTATGAAGCGCAGAAAATTTACAACATGATCCATAATGTTAATGCGCTAGAAGTTCAAGAAAAAGCGCCGAAGGTTCGAACAACAAAGCTTCCGCTTAAAGCGCTTGTAGAGGCATTAACAGTAGTTGGCCTTACCGATGAAGATTACAAGGGGGAGATCCCTACCTTGCAACAGAAGTTGACCAGACTTGGCTTAGGCGGAACTCTAACCAGCATCGACAAGAATACGCTGGATGATTGGCTAAAAAAAGGTGGCGCCCGGTGAGTGATTTTTGATAGCTCACGTGAATTTTCCATAGCTCACCCAATCACATAGCCGCCCGCCATACCCTGCGATTACCGACTCAATAAGCCAAAGGTAATCGCATGAACACTCAAGATTTCACATTCCCCCTCAGCGGTAACGCCCGCGCCGCTGCCGTGGCACGCTTTTTGTCAGTGAGCGAGGCCACAGTCTGGCGCTATGCCAAACGCCCGGGCTTCCCCCAACCGATAAAGCTATCTGACCGCGCAACGGTCTTTGATGCGGCCGCCGTACGCCAGTGGCTTGAGTCACGCAAGCAGGGGGGTGGTTATGCTTAATTCTGTGTTCTCGCTGGTGGACTCCGTTTCTACCCCTTGCCCGGAACTGGATTACGAAACAAATCAAGCCTTAGGCTTTATCCCTAAACGCTCAAGTTCTTTTCGCCCTAAAGTTTTAAGCCAGTTAGCCAAACTCATACCGGCGGCTGAAGCCGCAGCCTCGAATTGTGCCTTTAGTTCAGGCGCTATCCGTACTTGGAAGGCTGGGGCTTTACCTCCCCCTTTGGGCTGTTTATCTCTCTGTATCATTGTTGACATGTATGTACCTATTTGGCTAACATCAATTGAGATAGGTACGCACCTTAACACGGTGACATCTACAAAAACAACGCCCCGGAGTGCGGGAACACTACCAGGGCGTCTGACCAACAACGTTATGGAGACTAACGCTATGGCTAAGCCGCAGTGTAACCAAACTCACCCTAAATTTCAGTATCGATTTCTGGCCATAAACCGTGCCGAACATCAGGCTAAACCCCGCCAGCTGTCCATTGAGGCCACCAGCGAGCAGGAGGCACGCCAAATTCTCGCTCCCCATTTCATCCTCTCTTTCGCTGCTCGTCTGCCGCTCCTGGGGGTGTGTCATGCATAACAACAATATCACTCGCGTTTATTCGCATCCTCAAGATGTGATCCACCCGTTGGCGGTGTTCCTGGAGGCAGTACAGTTTCTGCAGCTTGACCCGCGCGCTAAAGAACTGGCGGCTGATCTGATCGCTTACGCTCAAGAAATGGCTAAATCACATACGTTGGCCGCCAAAGAAAATGAGGAGGTAGGCAATGCGTAATCTCAACGTGTATACGCTGATGACGGCACCAATGACCGGTACAGAGAAAGAGTTGAGTGAAGCCGAACTGCGTATTACCGCTGATGCAGGCCGCTTAGCAGTGAACGACTATCTGCGCGGGTTAGCGGCTATCGGCAATATCACTTCGTGGGCGTGTGAAAACCCTAACTACACCGACCATGTTCACGATCTCCCTGCGTTGGCAGACTTCCTCAAACACACTGCGCAGATGGCTAGGGTTACAGGCTTCTACAGCGACCACGCCGACTATATGGCCGATCTGAAAGATAGCGATCACCAACAAGGAGAGAAGGCAAATGCGTAAACACCTCTCATCCACAAATCTTATCCAATTGATGGAACGCCAGAAAGGAGTAGGCCGCGAGGATATACAGACAACCGACAGCCACCCCACTTTATTACCCAATGAGCCAACAGGCACGTATGCAACAAATCGCCATACCCGCCGTATGTTGCGTAAGAAGTTCGGCATTGAAGCTAAAAAAATGTGTGATGTTGAAGGGGGGCGATAAATAATGACGGTTAACTTCTTGTGCGCTCAGGGGCAACGGCTTACCCCCGAGCTTAGGACAGCGAACAATTTTGCAGATTTCAGCACTTTCATTCTATCCAAACGTGTAGATATTTCCATCAATCCGAAAATGACCAAAGATGAACGGCGCAAGGAAAAAGCAAAGTTGTTCTGGTTCTCCCCGCCGACCCGCTCTAAAGGTGTACGTCGCAAAGTGGAGAATATGGACGCCTGCGCTTTTGGCGGCGCTGACATTGACGATAGTACTCCCGATGCAATCAAGGTGCTAACTCCCGTTCTGCAACGTTATTCCGTGTTGGTATACCAGACGGCGAGCCATACCCCTACCAATCCGCGCCTGCGCATAGTGCCAGAGTACTGTCGCCCGGTAGCACCAGCAGAACGTCGCACTGTCGGTGAGGCAGTTGAAGCATTACTGATGCTGGAAGCCGGTTTCACACTGGCCAGTCTTGAAGGTGAAAAAGCCAAATGGACGAAAGGTGACGATTACGCAGTTTTTGATCGAAGTGTGTATGGCGCACAGAGCTACCATTACTGTCCCCACAAGGGTGCTGTAGGGAAGCTTTATGAAGGTGAGGTAGTCGACGTCGATGCTCTCCCTCTGCCCTTGGTTGCGCCAGATATTGGGAAGGTTACCAGCAAAATAAAAGGGAAAAAAACCGCACCGAGGGACATAGGGGATGGTTTTGACGCACTCAATGCAGGCGCCCCTGACGAATACACAATTTCTGATCTACGCAGTGCACTTAGTTTTCCTAAATGGCAGAACCCGAGCGACGATTATGAGACATGGATCGGTAATGGTATTCGTCTTGCCTCATTGAAAGATACTGAATACGAGGATGATGCAAAAGCGTTGTGGCTTGAGTACAGCGCCCGTTCGCCAGCGAACAATCCCGACTTCACAGAGGATAAATGGGAAACCTTTACCGCTGAACGCTCCAGTTATCGGGGAATTTTCGCGGCTTCGCAGGATATAGGCTGGGTGAACGAGGCTACAAAGCGCGCTACTGCCCGATTACTTCCGCGAGTAGAAACACGGGATAATGGCCTGTATCACGTGACGCCACGAGTTAATAAGCTGACGGGGGAGATAGAAGAACCCGCAGCTTGGTTGTGCTCCCCGCTTGAGGTTATTGGCCGAGGTGCAGACGGTGCAGAGGAGTACCTGATCCTGTCGTGGATGTGTAATTGCCGTAAAGTGATAGAGGCGATCCCGCTTTGTGAAATTGGTGAGCGCGACGGCTGGCGACGTATGAAAGCTGGAGGGCTAAATGTCACGACAAAAAGCAGCCTCCGAGCTGTTTTGGGTGATCACCTCCAACTGCATGGCGACCCAACCCGCTGGAATGTGGCAAAAACTACGGGTTGGCAACATGGCGCCTACATCATGCCCGATGGTGAGATCATCGGCACACCGTCCAAACCCGTTATTTTTTGTGGCCACTCTGCTACTGCGCAAGGTTATACGGTTAAGGGCACTGCCGAGAGCTGGCGCGATAACGTCGCCAGACTGGTGGCTGGCAACCCGTCGATGGTCACTGCTGTAGCGGCAGCGTTCGCTGCCCCTATGCTGGCACTAGTAGGTGCTGATGGCTTCGGCATTCACTTCTATGAACAATCCAGCGCGGGAAAAACTACCACGGCCAACACTGCAGCCAGTCTTTATGGTTCACCGGATAAAACAAAGCTGACCTGGTACGGCACAGCGCTGGGGATGGTTAACGAGGCGGCTGCGCATAATGACGGGTTTATGTCACTGGATGAGATCAGTCAGAACACCCGCCGCCGTGATGTAGCTGAATCGGCTTATGCACTGTTCAACGGCGTGGGTAAGCTACAAGGGCGCCGGGATGGCGGCAACCGTGAAGTGCTGCGCTATACCACTGTAGCACTCAGCACAGGCGAAACGGACTTAGAGAGCTTCATCCGTGAAGATGGGGGCACTGTTAACGCCGGGCAGTTGGTGCGATTACTGAATATTCCACTGACGAAGGCCAGCGAGTACCACACCCTGCCCGACGGTAAGGCTCATGCTGATGGGCTAAAAACAGCATATCAGGGTCATTATGGGGCCGCGGGGCGTAAGTGGGTAAGCATGCTGGCCGAAAGCCCTCAGCAGGCTCGGGAAGCCGTAGCGATAGCTAAACAGCGATGGAAACCGCTAATTCCGGCACAAGGCAGCGAACAAGCCGGGCGAGTAGCAGACTGTTTTGCCATTCTGGAAGCTGCACTGATGCTTTCCTTACCGCTGACTGGATGGGAGGCAACTGATTGCCAGGCTGCGATAGAGCATACTTTCAAAAAT
This sequence comes from Serratia sp. JKS296, assembly GCF_900215445.1. Classification (NCBI taxonomy): domain Bacteria; kingdom Pseudomonadati; phylum Pseudomonadota; class Gammaproteobacteria; order Enterobacterales; family Yersiniaceae; genus Serratia; species Serratia sp. JKS296. The sequence continues at coordinate 37,898 of NZ_OCMX01000001.1, read as the reverse complement.
TGGTTAGGCATTTACGGCGTAGGGAACCGAGAACGGGTTCAACTTGTGGAAATGGTGGAAAACTTCCTGCTGGTGAATGAAAACCGCTTTGATTTGATCTATGGATCTGAAGATCTCCCATGGACAACAGACAAAAATAAGCGTGCTGGATGGTTGGTGCCAAACAGTGCACCAGATGGGCGAAACGTCTATTACGTTTTGCCTGGAGTGCTTAAAGCAGAGGTAATTCCGGGTAAAGAGCCCCTTAACGCCGTAAAACTAATGCATGAGGAAGGTGTTTTGTGGAAAAAAGATAAGAAGGGGTATACGGCATTGACCCCCCGGATTAATGGTCACCAGCATCGAACTTATGCGCTCATGTTAGTGCCAATAACTGAACAGGAAGAAGAGTCACCGCCACCAGGAACAGATATGATTTAATCATTAAGCCTGCACTTCTCACGATTTGCAGGCTTTTTTACGAAACTTGCAAAGTTCTACATGATATTGTGCCGATACCAACTCACTCAGCCCTACAAACACAGAATTTTCAGCTATGAAACGACCCGAAACACAGGTCGTTCAACTTGTCGTTTCTCCTAAAGGCAGAGAGGACGAACCTCTCAGCCCGATGAAACGCTGAAACGATTGAAACGCTGTTTTTGAGTGTATATGTATTATGGTGTTGTGGGTTCAATATTGTGTAGATCTTCGCAACGAATCCTACAGATAGAGAGCTCCCCCTGCCTATAACTGCGCTTCACTTGACCGATATGTTGAGAAATGTTGAGGTGCGAAAAGATGAGTTTTGATTAGGTTTTTGCGAAGGTCAATAATCGTAGATCGCCGTCCAAAGTTTTCCCCTTCGAACCTCACCACCGTAGCGGAGTAAAAAATATACAGCTCGGTGAGCACTCCGTTTTAGTGTGTACCCATGGGTGTACACAATAGAAAAAAGCATCATATAAAACTCTTTTATCACAAGGATTTCAGGCCACTACTCAATGAGCAGATCCAACATCGAGTGATCCCGCTCCGCACGCCATCAAGCCCGCGCCAAGCGGGCTTTTTTATGGCTGCAGATCAGCGATAGGCGGCCGCCTGCTCTTCCTCCATCAGCCCCATTTTCTGCAGCTGCACCGCAATGCTCCAGGTTGAGCGCTCAAACTCATCGCTCAGCGCTTCCAGCGTCGCCCCGGCCGCATGGCTCTCACGCAGCCGCAGTTTTTCTTCTTCCGACCAGGGGAAGCAGGCATTGGCCGGCCGGCCCTCGGCCAGATTCATCTGCCACTTCTCCTCCGGCGTCAACCTGGCTTTTTTCTGCAGTTCGGATTCGCCGTCGAACTCGCTGGCCAATGCGAACAGCAGCCGGATAGCCTCCGGCGCGCAGGCCGCTGAAGCCGGTTTCAACAGTTCGCCGGTGTCGGGATTAACGCCGTTGGCCAGCGCCCTGAGCAACATGCCGGTATTCATCGTTCGCCTCCTGGTTCGATAAAATGCGCGCCGGTCGCGGCGCCTTGCCCAAACATGTTTCTCCGCCTTAGCCGAGAAAACCACGCTTTGCGCCGGGAAAAATCGCCCATTGCGAGCCAGATTCCAGGCGCCTGAACCTGCGGGACGGTGGTTGCATCAGGCTGCGAGCCGGCAGGCATCATGGAAGACAGCCCACTAAGGAACGTCGGGGGCTTATGAAAAACTGCCGAGCAGCGCGTGCGGATGACAATCGGCAAGATATCCCGCATGCCATAAGTATTTTGTTCTAATTATCACGCAAGGTAATGAAAGGACGGCGATGCTGTGGCTAAATGTGTTTTTTTCCTGCCCGTGAACCGTACGGACCGTTTATGCCACAAATTCTGCAATTTATTATGGCCCTGGTGGTGATCGTCGCCCTGGCGCTGCTGGTCAGCAATAATCGCAAGAAAATCCGCCTGCGCTATATCATCCAGCTGTTGGTGATCGAAGGCGCGCTGGCCTACTTCTTCCTGCACTCCGCCAGCGGGCTCAGCGTGATCAAGCACGTCGCCGGCTTCTTCGACACCCTGCTCGCCTACGCCGCCCAAGGGTCGGAGTTCGTGTTCGGCGGCATGAGCAAGGATGGCCTGGCGTTTATCTTCCTCGGCGTTTTGTGCCCTATCATCTTTATTTCCGCCCTGATCGGCATTTTGCAGCATTTCCGCATCCTGCCGCTGATCATCCGCCTGGTGGGCACCCTGCTGTCCAAGGTCAACGGCATGGGCAAGCTGGAATCGTTCAACGCCGTCAGCACGCTGGTGCTGGGGCAGTCGGAGAACTTCATCGCCTACAAGGGCATCATCGGCGACATCTCGCCGCGCCGCATGTACACCATGGCCGCGACCGCCATGTCGACGGTATCGCTCTCCATCGTCGGCGCCTACATGTCGATGATCGACGCGCAGTACGTGGTAGCGGCGTTGATCCTTAATATGTTCAGCACCTTCATCATCCTGTCGATCATCAACCCGTATCAGGTCGAAGACGAGCCGGAGCTGAAGCTGAACAAGCTGCACGAAGATCAGAGCTTCTTCGAAATGTTGGGCGAGTACATTCTGGCCGGCTTCAAAATTGCGATGATCATCGCGGCGATGCTGATCGGCTTTATCGCGCTGATCTCCGCCGTCAATGCGCTGTTCTCGGCAGTGCTCGGCATCAGCTTCCAGCAAATCCTCGGCTACGTGTTCTATCCGCTGGCCTGGCTGATCGGCATCCCGGCGGAGGAGGCCCTGAAGGCGGGCAGCATCATGGCGACCAAACTGGTGGCCAACGAATTCGTGGCGATGATTGAGCTGAAGAAGATCGCGGCGGAGCTGTCGCCGCGCGGGTTGGGCATTCTGTCGGTGTTCCTGGTGTCGTTCGCCAACTTCGCCTCCATCGGCATCGTCGCCGGCGCCATCAAGGGGCTGAACGAGCAGCAAGGCAACGTGGTTTCCCGTTTTGGCCTGAAGCTGGTTTACGGCTCGACGCTGGTGAGCCTGTTGTCGGCGGCCATCGCCGGCCTGGTGCTGTAATCCCCACTCCCGGCCACAGGGCCGGGAGTTCGCTTTAAAACGCCACGCACACCGGCGCATCCACCCGCATTACCGAATCCTGCGCAAACTGCTGCTTATAGCCGCTGCGCAGCGCCTCGATATTCGCCTCGCTCTCTTTGCCCGGCGCATGGATCAACAGCAGCGCCTTGCTGTTCTCGCGCGCCAGTTTGCCGTCGTGGCCCAGCCACTGGCCTTTGGCATCAAACACCGTCAGCCCGTCTTTAAAGCGCGGCGTCACCTGGCTATCGACGAAGGTTTGCCACTCGGCGGCGGTGATCGCCGGCCCCGCAGGGCGGTTCAGGCCGAAGTAGAGCGTTGTTTGCACCAGCGGATCACCGGTGCGGCAAACCGGGGCGGGTGACGTTGCCTGGTGGCCTGGCGCCACGCAGCCGCTCAGCAGCAGGGCGGCCACCACGGCGCCGGCGGCCAGTCTCGGGGAGTTTTTCATCTGCAATCTCGATTTTTCGGTTGAAGAATTCGCTGCAAAAATCATAGTCAGCGATGGAAATTAGCGCGAAATTTCTAATGCTTTCATTAACAGCCAGATGTTAAAAAAGGCTGGTTATCGGCAATAAAAACGGAGTTTGGATTAGCTATATTAATCCGAAACGCCATCGGTGAAAAAAACTCAGTGGCGCGCGTCCTCGGCGGCGATTACCCTGCCGGCCATCATTCTGACGCAATTACGCTGTGAACCCCTTATGTTACTGAGCATCCTTTATATCATCGGCATCACCGCCGAAGCCATGACCGGCGCGCTGGCGGCCGGCCGCCGCCAAATGGACATGTTCGGCGTGATCATCATCGCCTCTGTCACCGCAATCGGCGGCGGGTCGGTGCGCGATATGTTGCTCGGGCATTTTCCGTTGGGCTGGGTCAAACACCCGGAATACATCGTCATCGTCGCGATAGCGGCGATCGTCACCACCTGGGTGGCTCCTCTGATGCGCCATCTGCGCCGCCTGTTCCTGGTGCTCGACGCCGTCGGCCTGATCGTCTTCTCGATCATCGGCGCGCAGGTGGCGCTGGATATGGGGCACAGCGCCATTATCGCCGCCATCGCCGCGGTGATCACCGGCGTCTTCGGCGGGGTGCTGCGCGATATGTTCTGCAACCGCATCCCGCTGGTTTTCCAGAAGGAGATCTACGCCGGCATCTCCTTCAGCGCCGCCTGGCTGTATATCGGCCTGCAGCACCTCAGCCTGCCGCACAATCTGGTGGTGATCCTCACCTTGGTCGCCGGCCTGAGCGCGCGTCTTATCGCCCTGCGCTTCCGCCTCGGCCTGCCGGTGTTCAACTACCAGCATCCGGATCACTGATCTCGGGGCGGCAACGCGCCGCCGCCGAGGCCAAAACTGCAAAAATGTCGCTCTTCAGCGCGCATATTCGCTCATTCGACGCTTTTTCCACGCAAAGCCGCGGGCAAAATGCGAGCTAACGCTGCACCCGGCGCGTTAGCCGTGTATACTGTGCGGAGAAAATACACATCCGCTGTTTTTGGCATATCAACCGTTATCAACGAACATCATCATGGCTCAAGGCACGCTTTATATTGTCTCTGCTCCCAGTGGCGCAGGTAAATCAAGTCTGATTCAGGCTTTGTTAAAGACGCAACCGCTGTACGACACGCAGGTTTCGGTTTCGCACACCACGCGCGACAGTCGCCCGGGTGAAAATCACGGCGAGCACTATTTCTTCGTCTCGAAAGACGAATTCCGCCGGATGATCGAGCAGGACGCGTTTCTTGAGCACGCCGAAGTGTTCGGCAACTATTACGGCACCTCGCGCGCCGCCATCGAACAAGTCTTGTCGACCGGCGTGGATGTGTTTCTGGATATCGACTGGCAGGGCGCGCAGCAAATCCGCGCCAAAATGCCGCAGGCGCGCAGCATCTTCATTCTGCCGCCGTCGAAGGAGGAACTGGGCCGTCGCCTGCGCGGGCGCGGGCAGGACTCCGAAGAGGTGATCGCCAAACGCATGGCTCAGGCCGTGGCGGAAATGACGCATTACGCGGAGTACGATTACCTGATCGTGAACGATGACTTCGATCTGGCGCTGTCCGATCTGAAGACCATCATTCGCGCCGAACGCCTGCGTTTGGGCCGCCAGTTGCTGCGGCATGACGCTTTAATCAGCAAACTATTGGCAGACTGAAGGCAGTTTCAGTATCATGCCCAGTCTTTTCGTCACCTGTGGAGTAGCACAAATATGGCACGCGTAACTGTTCAAGACGCTGTAGAGAAAATTGGTAACCGTTTTGACCTGGTGTTGGTCGCTGCTCGTCGGGCGCGTCAGATCCAGACCGGCGGCAAAGATGCACTGGTTCCGGAAGAGAACGACAAGTACACCGTTATCGCCCTGCGCGAAATCGAAGAAGGCCTGATCACCAGCCAGATCCTCGACGTGCGTGAGCGCCAGGAGCAGCAAGAGCAGGAAGCCGCAGAGATTCAAGCGGTTACCGCGATTGCTGAAGGTCGTCGTTAATTAGACAGCGAGTCCGCCTTGTACCTGTTTGAAAGCCTGAATCTGCTGATTCAACGTTACCTGCCCGAGGAGCAGATTAAGCGCCTCAAACAGGCATACCTCGTCGCGCGCGACGCGCACGAGGGCCAGACACGCTCCAGCGGTGAGCCCTACATTACTCACCCGGTCGCCGTGGCCTGCATCCTGGCGGAAATGCGTCTCGACCACGAGACGCTGATGGCGGCGTTGTTGCACGACGTCATCGAAGACACCCCGGCCACCTATCAAGATATGGAACAGCTGTTCGGCAAGAGCGTCGCCGAACTGGTTGAGGGCGTCTCCAAGCTCGACAAACTGAAGTTCCAGGACAAGAAAGAAGCGCAGGCGGAAAACTTCCGCAAGATGATCATGGCGATGGTGCAGGATATCCGCGTCGTGCTGATCAAGCTGGCCGACCGTACGCACAACATGCGCACCCTCGGTTCGCTGCGCCCCGACAAACGCCGGCGCATCGCGCGTGAAACCCTGGAAATCTACAGCCCCCTCGCCCACCGTCTGGGTATTCATCACCTGAAAACCGAGCTGGAAGAGCTGGGTTTCGAGGCGCTGTACCCAAACCGCTATCGCGTGATCAAGGAAGTGGTGAAAGCCGCGCGCGGCAATCGCAAAGAGATGATTCAAAAAATCCTCTCCGAGATCGAAGGGCGGCTGACCGAGGCCGGCATCGCCTGCCGCGTCAGCGGAAGGGAAAAACACCTCTACTCCATCTACCTCAAGATGCACCTGAAAGAACAGCGTTTCCATTCCATCATGGATATCTACGCGTTCCGGGTGATCGTGAAAGAGGTCGATACCTGCTACCGCGTACTCGGCCAGGTGCACAGCCTGTATAAACCGCGCCCGGGGCGGGTGAAAGATTACATCGCCATTCCCAAGGCCAACGGCTATCAATCGCTGCATACCTCGCTGATCGGCCCGCACGGCGTGCCGGTCGAAGTGCAGATCCGCACCGAAGACATGGACCAGATGGCTGAGATGGGGGTGGCCGCGCACTGGGCTTACAAGGAAAGAGAACAGGGCGAAACCGGCACCACGGCGCAGATCCGCGCCCAACGCTGGATGCAAAGCCTGCTGGAGCTGCAGCAAAGCGCCGGCAGTTCGTTTGAATTTATCGAGAGCGTCAAATCCGATCTGTTCCCGGATGAGATTTACGTTTTCACCCCGGAAGGCCGCATCGTCGAGCTGCCCGCCGGCGCCACGCCGGTCGACTTCGCCTATGCGGTGCATACCGATATCGGCCATGCCTGCGTCGGCGCGCGCGTCGATCGTCAGCCGTACCCGCTGTCGCAGTCGCTGACCAGCGGCCAGACCGTCGAGATCATCACCGCGCCGGGCGCGCGGCCCAACGCCGCCTGGTTGAACTTCGTGGTCAGCTCGAAAGCGCGCGCCAAAATTCGCCAGATGCTGAAGAACCTCAAGCGCGACGACTCTGTCGGCCTCGGCCGCCGTCTGCTCAACCATGCGCTGGGCGGCAGCCGCAAGCTGGCCGAAATTCCGCAGGAAAACATTCAGCACGAGCTGGACCGCATGAAGCTGGCGACGCTGGACGATCTGCTGGCGGAAATCGGCCTGGGCAACGCCATGAGCGTGGTGGTGGCGAAGAACCTGCAGGGCGATCAGTCCAGCCTAGGCACCACCTCCGGCGTGCGTAACCTGGCCATCAAGGGCGCCGACGGCGTGTTGATCACCTTCGCCAAGTGCTGCCGTCCGATTCCGGGCGACCCGATTATCGCTCACGTCAGTCCGGGCAAAGGGCTGGTGATCCACCATGAATCTTGCCGCAATATTCGCGGCTATCAGAAAGAGCCTGAGAAGTTCATGGCGGTTGAGTGGGATAAAGAGACCGAGCAGGAGTTCATCGCCGAGATCAAGGTGGATATGTTTAACCACCAGGGCGCGCTGGCCAACCTGACGGCGGCGATCAACGCGGCCGAGTCCAATATTCAGAGCCTGAACACCGAAGAGAAAGACGGTCGGGTTTATAGCGCCTTTATCCGCTTGACCACCCGCGATCGCATCCATTTGGCAAACATTATGCGTAAAATCCGTATCATGCCGGATGTGATCAAAGTTAACCGCAACCGAAACTAGCGCTTATGAGTCCTGAACGCTATGCGCGGATTTGTGAAATGCTTGCGACCCGGCAGCCGGATCTGACGGTCTGCCTGGAGCAGGTGCACAAGCCGCATAACGTCTCCGCCATTATCCGCACCGCCGACGCCGTCGGCGTGCATCAGGTCCACGCCGTGTGGCCCACCACCCGCATGCGCACCCTGGTTTCCTCCGCCGCCGGCAGCAACAGCTGGGTCAGCGTTAAAACCCATCCCACCATCGGCGACGCGGTCGGTCACCTGAAAGCGCAGGGCATGCAAATTCTGGCCACCAACCTGTCTGCGCGCGCGGTCGATTTCCGCGAGGTGGACTACACCCGGCCAACCTGCGTGCTGCTCGGCCAGGAAAAAACCGGCATCACCGAAGAAGCGCTGGCGCTGGCCGATCAAGACATCGTCATTCCGATGATCGGCATGGTGCAATCGCTCAACGTCTCCGTGGCTTCGGCGCTGATCCTGTATGAGGCGCAGCGCCAGCGGCAAAACGCCGGCCTGTACCGCCGCGACAACAGCATGTTGGACGAAGAAGAGCAGCAGCGTCTGCTGTTCGAAGGCGGCTATCCGGTGCTGGCCAACGTGGCCAAGCGCAAGGGGCTGCCGCGTCCACAGATCGACGAACAGGGCCAGGTGGTCGCCAGCGCCGAATGGTGGGCGGCCATGCAGGCGACGGTGCGCAAATGAAAGGCCGCCTGCTGGATGCTGTCCCACTCACCACGCTTTCCGGGGTTGGCGCCAGCCAGGCGGGCAAACTGGCCAAGCTTGGCCTCGACACCATTCAGGATCTGCTGCTGCACCTGCCGCTGCGCTACGAAGACCGCACCCGCCTCTACCCGATCAACGATCTGCTGCCGGGCATCTACGCCACGGTAGAAGGGGAAGTGCTGCGCAGCGACATCAGCTTCGGCCGTCGCCGCATGCTGACCTGCCAGATCAGCGACGGCACCGGCATCCTCACCATGCGGTTCTTCAACTTCAATTCCGCAATGAAAAACAGCCTGGCCACCGGCCGCCGCGTGACCGCCTACGGCGAGATCAAACGCGGCAACCACGGCGCGGAGATCATCCATCCGGAATACCGTATTCAGGGCGAAACCAGCGAGGTTGAGCTGCAGGAGTCGCTGACGCCGGTTTACCCCACCACCGAAGGGGTGCGGCAGGCCACGCTGCGCAAGCTGACCGATCAGGCGCTGGCGCTGCTGGATACCTGCGCCATCGCCGAGCTGCTGCCGCCGGAGCTGAGCGGCGGCCTGATGAGCCTGCCGCAGGCGCTGCACACCCTGCACCGCCCGCCGCCGGACATCCAGCTGGCAGATCTGGAGCTGGGCAAACACCCGGCGCAAAAGCGTCTGATCCTCGAAGAGCTGCTGGCGCATAACCTCAGCATGCTGGCGGTGCGCGCCGGCGCGCAGAGTTATCAGGCGCAGCCGCTGCTGCCGGACGATCGGCTGAAAAACCGTTTTCTCGCCCAGTTGCCGTTCTCGCCGACCGGCGCGCAAACGCGCGTGGTGGCCGACATCGAAGCCGATATGCAAAAAGACTTCCCGATGATGCGGCTGGTGCAGGGCGACGTCGGCTCCGGCAAAACGCTGGTGGCGGCGCTGGCGGCGCTTCGCGCCATCGCGCACGGCAAGCAGGTGGCGCTGATGGCGCCGACCGAGCTGCTGGCCGAACAGCATGCCAACAACTTCCGCCAGTGGTTCGAACCGCTGGGGTTGGAAGTCGGCTGGCTGGCCGGCAAGCAGAAAGGCAAGGCGCGCATTGCCCAGCAGGAAGCCATCGCCAGCGGCCAGGTGTCGATGGTGGTCGGCACCCACGCCATCTTCCAGGAGCAGGTGCAGTTCAACGGCCTGGCGCTGGTGATCATCGATGAGCAGCACCGATTCGGGGTACATCAGCGGCTGGCGCTGTGGGAGAAAGGCGAAGAGCAAGGCTTCCACGCCCATCAGCTGATCATGACCGCCACGCCGATCCCGCGCACGCTGGCAATGACCGCCTACGCCGATCTCGATACCTCGGTCATCGACGAGCTGCCGCCGGGCCGTACGCCGGTGACCACCGTCGCCATTCCCGATACCCGCCGCGCCGACATCATTCAGCGGGTGAAAAGCGCCTGTCTGGAAGAGGGGCGACAGGCTTACTGGGTGTGCACGCTGATCGAAGAGTCCGAGCTGCTGGAAGCGCAGGCGGCGGAAGCCACCTGGGAAGAATTGAAAACCGCGCTGCCGGAGCTGAAGGTAGCGCTGGTGCACGGCCGCATGAAAGCGCAGGAAAAGCAGGCGGTAATGCAGGCGTTTAAACAGGGCGAGCTGCAGCTGTTGGTCGCCACCACGGTGATCGAAGTCGGCGTCGACGTGCCGAACGCCAGCCTGATGATCATCGAAAACCCGGAACGGCTGGGCCTGGCGCAGCTGCACCAGCTGCGCGGCCGCGTAGGACGCGGCGCCGTGGCCTCACACTGCGTGTTGCTGTACAAAACGCCGCTGAGCAAAACCGCGCAAACGCGCCTGCAAGTGCTGCGCGACAGCAACGACGGCTTCGTCATCGCGCAGCGCGATCTGGAGATCCGCGGCCCGGGCGAGCTGCTGGGTACCCGCCAGACCGGCAGCGCCGAATTCAAGGTGGCGGATCTGCTGCGCGACCAGGCGATGATCCCCGAAGTGCAGCGCGTCGCTCGCCATCTCCATCAGCACTATCCGGAACACGCCCAGGCGCTGATCGAACGCTGGCTGCCGGAGAAGGCGCGCTACTCCAACGCATAAAAAAGGGCGCCTGCGGCGCCCTTTTCGTGATGACTCGCGATATCACCCCACCGCCGGGAACACCGGCAGCAGCAGATACAGCTTGATGACGATGGCGTTGGCGATATCGATAAAGAACGCCCCCACCATCGGCACCACCAGAAACGCCAGATGCGACGGGCCGAAGCGATCGGTGATCGCCTGCATGTTGGCGATCGCCGTCGGCGTGGCGCCCATGCCGAAGCCGCAGTGGCCGGCGGCCAGCACCGCCGCGTCGTAGTTCTTGCCCATCACCCGGTAAGTAACAAAGATCGCGTACAGCGCCATCACCAGCGTCTGCACCGCCAGGATCGCCAGCATCGGCAACGCCAGCGAAGCCAGCTCCCACAGGCGCAGGCTCATCAACGCCATCGCCAGGAACAGCGACAGGCTGACATTACCCAGCACCGATACCGCCCGTTCGAACACGGTATAGAAACCGGTGAAGGCCAGAGTGTTGCTGAGGATCACCCCGACGAACAGCACGCAAACGAAGTTAGGCAGCTCAAACACCGTACCGTTCAGCAGGCCGGCAATCAGCTGCCCCAGGCTCAGACAGATGGCGATCATGGCGATGGTTTCGATCATCACCAGCGAGGTGATCAGGCGGCCGCTTTCCGGCTTCTCGAAACCGCTCGGCTGCACGCTGTCCTCCGGGGTGCCTTCCGGCGTAGAGGAGTGTTTGACCAGATAGCGCGCCACCGGGCCGCCGATCAGGCCGCCCAGCACCAGGCCGAAGGTGGCGCAGGCCATGGCGACTTCCGTCGCGTTTTCAAAGCCGTAGCGCTCGATGAACAGCTTGCTCCAGGCCGCCCCGGTGCCGTGGCCGCCCGACAGGGTGATCGACCCGGCGATCAGACCCATCAGCGGATCCAACCCCAGCATTTTCGCCATGCCGATGCCGATGGCGTTCTGTACCAGCAGCAGCCCCAGCACCACGAACAGGAATACCATCAGCGCCTTGCCGCCGGCGCGCAACCGCGCCAGGTTGGCGTTCAGGCCGATGGTGGCGAAGAAGGCCAGCATCAGCGGATCCTTCAGCGACATGTCAAAGCTGATTTCCCAGTTGGCGAACTTTTTCAGGGCTAACAGCAGGAGGGCCACCAGCAAACCGCCGGCGACGGGAGCGGGAATGGTATATTTTCGCAGCAGGGGAATGCTTCTGACGCACTTGCCTCCGAGAAGCAAAACCAGCGTCGCCGCGACTAACGTGCCATAAGTATCAAGATGAAACATCCAGGTACTCCATGTAAGGGAAAAGATCCAAATAAAAATAATAAGTTATAGAAAACCACTTAGTTTTTAAACTTGATGAGTGCAGGATTAGAAGTAAAAAACGCTGAGATGACAAGAAAAAATGAATGAAAATGCGACATAAACGGGAAAGTCGGCAACATAATATTTGCGCGCAACCGTTTGCTTTTGCGGGGCGGGGCATTAAAATGCCTGCTTTGCCGTATCTGGAAACGCCACACCATGAGCATGTCATCCTCCGAGCTTGATGCCGCGCGCCAAGCCGCCTCAGAACCCCGCGCCAGTGAACTGATTTATCGCCTGGAAGATCGCCCGCCGCTGCCGCAAACGCTGTTTGCCGCCGGCCAGCATCTGCTGGCGATGTTCGTCGCGGTGATCACACCGGCTCTGCTGATCTGCCAGGCGCTGGGCCTGCCGGCACAGGATACCCAGCACATCATCAGCATGTCGCTGTTCGCCTCCGGTCTGGCTTCCATTCTGCAAATCAAAACCTGGGGACCGGTGGGTTCCGGGCTGTTGTCGATTCAGGGCACCAGCTTCAATTTCGTTTCGCCGCTGATCATGGGCGGTCTGGCGCTGAAAAACGGCGGCGCCGACGTGCCGACCATGATGGCCGCGCTGTTCGGCACCCTGATGGTCGCTTCTTGCACCGAAATTTTACTGTCGCGCGTGCTGCATCTGGCGCGCCGCATCATCACCCCGCTGGTTTCCGGCATCGTGGTGATGATCATTGGCCTGTCGCTGATTCAGGTCGGTCTGACCTCGATCGGCGGCGGTTATGCCGCGATGAACGATCACAGCTTCGGCTCACCGAAAAACCTGCTGCTGGCCGGCGCGGTGCTGGCGGTCATCATCCTGCTGAACCGCCAGCGCAACCCTTACCTGCGCGTCGCTTCGCTGGTGATCGCCATGGCGGTCGGCTATCTGTTGGCCTGGGCGATGGACATGCTGCCCGCCGACGCACCGGCAGCTCCAACGGCGGCGATCACCATCCCCACGCCGCTCTATTACGGTCTGGGCTTCGACTGGAACCTGCTGCTGCCGCTGATGCTGATCTTTATGGTCACCTCGCTGGAAACCATCGGCGACATCACCGCCACTTCCGACGTCTCCGAACAGCCTGTCAGCGGGCCGCTGTACATGAAGCGCCTGAAGGGCGGCGTACTGGCCAACGGCCTGAACTCGATGCTGTCGGCGGTGTTCAACACCTTCCCCAACTCCTGCTTCGGCCAGAACAACGGCGTGATCCAGCTGACCGGCGTCGCCAGCCGCTATGTCGGCTTCGTGGTGGCGCTGATGCTGATCGCGCTGGGGCTGTTCCCGGCGGTGGCCGGCTTCGTGCAGCACATCCCCGAGCCGGTACTGGGCGGCGCGACCATCGTGATGTTCGGCACCATCGCCGCCTCCGGCGTGCGCATCGTGTCGCGCGAGCGCCTGAACCGCCGCGCCATCATGATCATGGCGCTGTCGCTGGCCGTCGGCATGGGCGTCTCCCAGCAGCCGCTGATCCTGCAGTTCGCGCCGGACTGGCTGAAAACCCTGCTCTCTTCCGGCATCGCCGCCGGCGGCATTACCGCCATCGTGCTGAACCTGGTGTTTCCGCAGGAACACGAGAAAAAGTAACCCGCCCATTGGCGTTCAAACGGCCGCTTGCGGCCGTTTTTTATTGTCTATCAGACCATTGCCCTTGAGATGCCCAGCCAATTGCGGCATAAACAGGGTATCTTTTTTGACCGATGCGGATGTAGACGATGAAATTTATCGGAAAGCTGTTGCTGACGTTGCTGCTGCTGATCGTGCTGGCGGTGGTGCTGCTGTACCTGGTCGGGCAAACCCGCTGGGCGGCAGGCCGCCTGAGCGCCTGGATCAGCGACAACAGCGAATACCGCCTGTCGATAGGAAAAATCACCCATTCGTGGCGCCAACCGGACCAGATCGCTCTGGAAGACGTGCAGCTGGCGCGCAGCGGCCAGCCGCAGGCGCTGGTCGCCAAACGCGTCGATCTCGGCCTCAGCCTGCGCCAAATCACCGAACCGCGCTATTTCCACAGCGTCACGCTGCGTGACGGCACGCTGAACGTGCAGCCGCAGACTGCGGCGCTGCCTGTACAGGCCGACGTGCTGCAACTGAGCAACATGGCGCTGCAATCCAACGATAACGCGTGGCAGCTCAACGCGCAGCAGGTCAATGCCGGCATCACGCCGTGGCGCCCGCTGGCCGGCCATCTGCTGGGGGACAACAATCAGTTCCAGTTCAGCGCCGGTTCGATGACGCTGAACGGCATCCCCGCTTCGAAGGTGTTGGTGCAGGGGGAGCAAAAGCAGGGTCAGCTGCTGTTGAACAATTTCGGCGCCGATCTGGCGCAGGGCGACCTGACCGGCGTAGCCAGCCGCGCCGCCGACGGCAGTTGGCAGGTGGATCGCCTGCGGCTGAGCGGCGTGCGCCTGCAGACCCCGATGACGTTGGCGGAATTCATGCGGCGCTTTACCGCCCTGCCGCCGGTCACCCTCAAGCGTTTCGATCTGATCGACGCGCGCCTGGAAGGCAAGGCGTGGGCGTTTAACGATCTCGATCTGTCGCTGCAAAACGTCAGCATCGAAAAAGGCGATTGGCGCAGCGAAGACGGCTCACTCAACGTCAATGCCAGTGATGTGATCAACGGCGGTTTCCATCTGATCGACCCGATCGCCACCCTGCGCCTCTCCTCCGCCGGCATCGCCATTCAGCAGTTCACCACCCGTTGGGAAGGCGGGCTGCTGCGCACCTCCGGCAATTGGCTGCGCGCCGGCAAACGCCTGCAGCTGGATGAAGTGGCCATGGCGGCGCTGGAGTACACCCTGCCTATCGACTGGCGCGAGCTGTGGCTGAAACCGCTGCCGGACTGGCTGGCCGAGGTGTACGTCACCAAGCTGACCACCAACCGCAATCTGATTATCGATATCAACCCGGCATTCCCGTTCCAGATCACCGCGCTGGACGGTTACGGCAGCAACCTGCTGCTGGCGCGCGACCACCAGTGGGGTATATGGTCCGGTTCGCTGAACCTGAACGGCAGCGAGGCGACCTTCAACAAGATCGACGTGCGGCGCCCTTCGCTGGCGCTGAACGCCGACGCCAGCCAGATCGCCGTCACCGAACTCAGCGCCTTCATGCCTAATGGGTTGCTTGAGGCCAAAGCGACCGTCGATCAGTTGCCGGGCAAGCCGTTCCAGCTGATGCTGCACGGCCGCTCGGTACCGCTCAATACCTTGCAGCAATGGGGATGGCAGCCGGTGCCGCTGACGGGCGACGGCAACCTTGAGCTGCAGTTGAAAGGGCTGCTGAACAGCGACGGGCCGTTCAAAGCTTCATTGAAGGGGACTCTGCAAGCCACCGCCGGCGACGGCCAGACGGTGAACCAACAGCTGCCGTAATGCACTGCGCGGCCCGCCCTCAGGGCAGGGCCGCCGCCTTACTCCTCCAGCGCTTCAGAGCCGCCCTGATCCAGCGGCACATCCGGCTCGGCCGGCAACACCATGTAAGTGCCTTCGAACACCGCGCCCTTATCCTCATCGCCGAACAGATGCACTTCGGCGTGCACGCGCGCGCGGCGGCCGCGCGCCAGACGCGCCAAGTCGCCGCTCAGCGAACCAAGATCCGCCACCGCCCGCGGCCTGCCGGTGATCGGTTTGCTGTAGCGAATGTGCGCGTCCGCCAGAATGATGGTGCCGCCGAGATGGCGCTCGCGCAACAGCAGCCAAATCAACCCCCAGGCGGTCAGCGTCGCCAGTGAGAACAGGCTGCCGGCAAACAGCGTATGGTGCGGATTCTGGTTGCCGATCTCCGGCATGGTGGTGACGAAGCGCTGGCCGGTGTATTGGCTGATGCGCACGCCCATCTTTTCGCTCAGCGGGATATGTTCATACCAGGCCTGCTGCAATTGGCCGCACCAGTCGGGGCGATGCAGGATATCGTCCAGCGTCGCTACCGGTTTAATCATCAAGAAGTGACGGATCGGGGTGGTCTGCGGCGCGGTGATCTCGCCCTGATTGACGAACCCCAGCTTGGCGAAGAAATCCACCGCGTCTTCACGGGCGCTGCATACCACCCGCTTCACGCCTTCCTGCCGCGCGACGGACTCCAGCGTTATCGCTACCAGCGTCCCGAGCCCTTTATCCTGCAACGTCGGGTCTACCGCCAGAAAACGGATCGCCGCCTCGTTGTCGGCATTGATGTACAGCCGCCCAATGGCGACGATTTTACCGGCCTCGTCCACCACCATTTGGTGATGGGCCATGGCGTCATAGGCATCCTTTTCCGAACCCACCGGCTGGTGCAGCGGCTTGCGCAGCATTTCCCAGCGAAACTGGTAATATTCCTTCAGTTCTTGCTCTGTTACGGGTACTCGTAGGTGATACATAGACGCCTGTTCTCCGAATGCTTAGACCTGTAGCCAGAATGTCACCGGACCATCGTTGACCAGCGCCACCTGCATGTCGGCGGCGAACTCGCCGGTCTGGGTCTCTACGCCGCGTTCGCGGCATTGGCCAACAAAATATTGATACAACCGATCGGCGACCAAAGGCGCGGCGCCGCGCGAGAAGCTGGGCCGCATGCCCTTCTGGGTGTCCGCCGCCAGGGTGAACTGCGAAACGACCAGCACGCTGCCCCCGGCCTGCTGGACGTTGAGGTTCATCTTGTCGTTCTCGTCGCCGAAAATGCGGTATCCCAACACGCGTTCGCACAGGCGCTGCGCTTTTTGCTCGTTATCGCCCTGCTCCACGCCCAATAACACTAACAAACCGGGGCCAATTTTGCCTACCGTCTCGCCACCTACCGTGACGCTGGCGTTTAACACCCGTTGAATCAACGCAATCATTCCTGCTGCCCTTCTGGTTTTGGTTCCTGTTGTTCCGCCTTCTGCCGGCGGTAGTCGCGGTATTCGCCGATGGTCACGGTGATTTCCGCGCCGAGTAACACGATACACCAGCTCCAGTAGACCCACAGGAATAAAATCGGGATCACCGCCAGCACGCCGTAAATCAGCTGATAGGAAGGGAACATGGTGACGTACAGCGCGAATCCCTTCTTGCCCAGCTCGAACAGCAATCCGGCCACCACCGCGCCGATCAGCGCGTCTTTGGGCGGCACGCGCACCGTCGGCACGATGCAATACAGCAACCAGAAGGAGATACACGACAAAATCAGCGGGAAAATGCGCAGCACCTGATCCACCAGCCCGTTAACCCCGGTCTGCGCCAGCCAGTTGAGCGACAGCAGGTAGGAGCTGATGGCCATGCTGGCGCCCACCAGCAGCGGCCCCAACGTCAGCACCATCCAGTACACGGCGAAGGAGAAGACGATCGGCCGTTTGTTCTTGCTGCGCCAGATGGTGTTCAGCACGCTGTCCACCGAGGAGATCAGCAACAGCGCGGTGACAATCAGCCCGCAGGTGCCGACGGCGGTCATCTTGTTGGAGTTGGCGACGAACTGCTCCAGGTAGTTCTGGATCACATTGCCGGCGGCCGGCACGAAATTGGCAAAAACAAAGCGCTTCAGCTGTTCGCTGATGTCGGCAAACATCGGGAAAGCGGCGAACAGCGCGAACACCACGGTGACCAACGGCACCAGCGACAGCAGAGAAACATAGGCGAGATGGCCCGCCAGCATCGTCAGGCCATCGTGGTCGATGCGCTGGTACAGCAAACGCCCAAAAGTAACGCCGGGCTTAATCGCAGGGGGCAGCTTCTTGCGGCGGAAAAACGACATGGTCACTCCTTGATGTCCGTTGATACGCCTTAAGCTTAACGCGCCCTGCGCTCATTGGGCAAAATAGGCCGGCACCACGTCGCGATCGGTGACGTGCACCGTCTTGATCCCCAGCGCCTGCGCGGCGAGGACGTTCGCCGGGTGATCGTCGAAGAACACCGCGTCGGCGGCGGCGGTGTTTTCCGCGGCCAGCACATGTTGATAGATATCGGCCTCCGGCTTGCGCATGCCGAGATCTTGCGACAAATAGAGATGATCGGCGGCGGCGGCCACTTCAGGATAGTGCTGCGGCCAGTAGTTGCAGTGCAGACGGTTGGTGTTCGACAGCACCACCACCCGGTGGCCTTCGTTGCGCAGGCGCTGCATGATGTCGATCACTTCCGGACGCAGCGCGACGAATACCGCCTGCCAGCCGGTGGCGAATTGTTCGAAGCTGAGCGCGATGCCCATTTCATCGCACAGCTTGCCGGCGAAGTCTTCGTCGCTGATTTCACCGCGCTCATGTTGCTGGAACACCTCACCCATGGCGAAACGATCGGACAGCACCGCCAACGGCGTACCGCTCAAATTGCTCCACACGCCCAGCACACGCTTGAAATCGATATCGACGATCACATTACCTAAATCAAAGATATACAGCATAGTCCTCTCCTGATGGGCCGGTGAGATTTCACTGTAGCGGGAAAAGGAACAGCTGAACAGGGAGCGAACGGAAAAGCGCATAGCGCGCCGCACAAACGGGGAACAACAGAGGAAAAAACTCAGGGCGCGAGAACCGCGCCCTAAGCATGAGACACTCAATCAGCGATTAAGCGTCTTTTGGACCGCGGCTGGCACGCTTACGATCGTTTTCCGTCAGGTGACGCTTACGGATACGGATCGAGGTTGGCGTCACTTCTACCAGTTCGTCGTCATCGATGAACTCCAGAGCTTGCTCCAGGGTCATTTTGATGGCCGGAACCAGGGTAGTCGCTTCGTCAGTACCGGAAGCACGCATGTTGGTCAGCTTCTTACCGGTCAGGCAGTTTACGGTCAGGTCGTTGGAACGTGAGTGAATACCGATGATCTGGCCTTCATACACTTCCGCACCGTGGCCCAGGAACAGCTTGCCGCGATCCTGCAGGCCGAACAGCGCGAACGCGACCGCTTTGCCCTGGCCGTTGGAGATCAGCACGCCGTTCTGACGCTGGCCCACTTCGCCCGGACGCACGTCGTCGTAGTGGCTGAAGGTGGAGTACAGCAGACCGGTACCCGAAGTCATGGTCATGAATTCGTTACGGAAGCCGATCAGACCGCGGCTTGGGATCACGTAGTCGAGACGCACGCGGCCCTTACCGTCCGGATCCATGTTTTTCAGGTCGGCTTTACGCTCGCCCATCGCCTGCATCACGGAACCCTGATGCTGCTCTTCGATATCCAGCGTCACGTTCTCGAATGGCTCCTGCTTGCGGCCATCGATTTCGCGGAAGATAACTTTCGGACGGGAAACCGCCAGCTCGAAACCTTCACGGCGCATGTTTTCGATCAGCACCGACAGGTGCAGCTCGCCACGACCGGATACGCGGAAGGCGTCCGCATCGTCGGTTTCTTCAACACGCAGCGCCACGTTGTGCACCAGCTCTTTGTTCAGACGGTCAAGGATCTGACGCGACGTCACGTACTTGCCTTCTTTACCGCAGAACGGCGAGGTGTTGACGTTGAAGAACATGGTGACGGTCGGTTCGTCGACGGACAGCGCCGGCAGCGCTTCTACGGCGTTGGTGTCGCAGATGGTGTCGGAGATGTTCAGCTCGCCCAGGCCGGTGATGGCGATGATGTCGCCCGCTTCCGCCAGGGTGCTGTCGATACGCTCCAGACCCAGGTGACCCAGCACTTTACCCACTTTACCGTTGCGAGTTTTACCTTCGCTGTCGATGATGGTGACCTGCTGGTTCGGCTTCACTTTACCGCGCTTGATGCGGCCGATGCCGATAACGCCCAGGTAGTTGTTGTAGTCCAACTGGGAGATCTGCATCTGGAATGGCGCTTCCAGCTCAACCTGCGGCGCAGACACGTGGTCGACGATCGCCTGATACAGCGGGGTCATGTCTTCCGCCATGTCGGTGTGGTCGACGCCGGCGATGCCGTTCAGCGCAGAAGCGTAGATGATCGGGAAGTCGAGCTGCTCGTCGGTCGCATCGAGGTTCACGAACAGGTCGAACACCTGATCCACAACCCAGTCAGGGCGCGCGCCAGGGCGGTCAACCTTGTTGATGACCACGATCGGCTTCAGACCATTGGCGAAGGCCTTCTTGGTCACGAAGCGGGTTTGCGGCATAGGGCCATCCATTGCATCCACAACCAGCAGCACCGAGTCAACCATCGACATCACGCGCTCTACCTCGCCGCCGAAGTCGGCGTGTCCTGGGGTATCCACGATGTTGATACGGTAACCGTTCCAATTAATGGCGGTGTTTTTTGCGAGGATGGTAATCCCACGCTCTTTCTCCAAATCGTTGGAGTCCATTACGCGTTCGGTGGCTTCCGCACGCTCTCCGAAAGTACCGGATTGTTGCAGCAGCTTATCAACCAGGGTGGTTTTACCATGGTCAACGTGGGCAATAATGGCGATGTTACGCAAATTTTCGATCACAGCTTTGCCTCGGGCATTAGAAATAGCGCGCTATTGTACACGTATTAAGCGAGGGACTAAACAAGATCACAACCATCTCTTATAAACAACCGCGTACCGGTCAGTTTGTGATCCCTTTCACGGTGCAAAAAGCCGCAACCGTTGCACTTTTGCACCATTTCAGTGCCCTCGCTCACTCCAATTGCACCATTTCGGTGCAATTTATCACTGATGGTGCATACTGGGGTTGGGTAAAACCCGCGCAGAAAGGCGATGAAAGCCTTTTTTAAAAGTTGGCACGCTTTTCGCTTTAGTCTTTTCAAGGCGAAAAAAAGCCAGTTCCACAGATTCGTTCCACGACGACGACAATGATAAACCGGGAGAGTTAAGTATGTCCGCTGAACACGTTTTGACGATGCTGAATGAGCATGAAGTGAAATTCGTAGACCTGCGTTTCACTGACACCAAGGGTAAGGAACAGCACGTGACTATCCCGGCTCACCAGGTAAACGCCGACTTCTTCGAAGAAGGTAAAATGTTTGACGGCTCCTCTATCGGTGGTTGGAAGGGCATCAACGAATCTGACATGGTGCTGATGCCGGACGCCAGCACGGCGGTTCTGGATCCATTCTTCGAAGAACCTACGCTGATCATTCGCTGCGACATTCTCGAGCCGGGCACCATGCAAGGCTATGATCGCGACCCGCGCTCCATTTCCAAACGCGCCGAAGACTTCCTGCGCTCCTCCGGCATCGCGGACACCGTGCTGTTCGGGCCAGAGCCTGAGTTCTTCCTGTTCGACGACATCCGCTTCGGCAGCAGCATCCGCGGTTCCCACGTGGCGATCGACGATATCGAAGGCGCCTGGAACTCCGGCACAAAATACGACGGCGGCAACAAAGGCCACCGTCCGGCGGTGAAAGGCGGTTACTTCCCGGTTCCACCGGTCGACTCTTCGCAGGATCTGCGTTCCACCATGTGTCTGACCATGGAAGAGATGGGCCTGGTGGTTGAAGCGCACCACCACGAAGTGGCGACCGCCGGTCAGAACGAAGTGGCGACCCGCTTCAACACCATGACCAAGAAAGCCGACGAAATTCAGATCTACAAGTACGTAGTGCACAACGTGGCGCACGCCTTCGGTAAAACCGCGACCTTCATGCCGAAGCCTATGTTCGGCGACAACGGTTCCGGCATGCACTGCCATATGTCGCTGTCCAAGAACGGCACCAACCTGTTCGCCGGCGACAAATACGGCGGCCTGTCTGAAACCGCGCTGTTCTACATCGGCGGCATCATCAAGCACGCCAAGGCGATCAACGCGCTGGCCAACCCGACCACCAACTCGTACAAACGTCTGGTGCCGGGCTACGAAGCGCCGGTGATGCTGGCTTACTCCGCCCGTAACCGCTCCGCGTCCATCCGTATCCCGGTGGTCGCCAGCCCGAAAGCGCGCCGCATCGAAGCCCGCTTCCCGGATCCGGCGGCTAACCCATACCTGTGCTTCGCCGCGCTGCTGATGGCCGGCCTGGACGGCATCATCAACAAGATCCACCCTGGCGACGCCATGGACAAAAACCTGTACGACCTGCCGCCGGAAGAAGAAGCCGAGATCCCAAAAGTGGCCGGCTCGCTGGACGAGGCGATGGCCGCACTGAACGAAGACCGCGAGTTCCTGACCCGCGGCGGCGTGTTCACCGACGATGCGATCGATGCCTACATCGAACTGCGCAAAGAAGAGATGGACCGCATTCGCATGACGCCACACCCGGTCGAGTTCGAACTGTACTACAGCGTCTAAGCTCTACCCGCGCCGTCTGCCCTGGCGGACGGCGCCCACAATTTTTGTTATCGCTTTTTTGTTGCCGTGGAAACTTTCAGCCCATCTTCGGATGGGTTTTTTTCTCCACCGTATTTTCTGCAAAACTATTCCATACCGTGTCGATCCCGGATGGAGTAGGATAGATGCACTAAAAAGGTGCAGGAGTCTGCTGTATGGCAACTGGCAAGCTGCCCGATGCTGGGCAGATCCTCAATTCACTCATCAACAGCATCCTGCTGTTGGATGACTCACTGGCGGTTCACTACGCCAACCCGGCGGCACAGCAGCTGCTGGCGCAAAGCTCCCGCAAGCTGTTCGGTACGCCGCTGCCCGATTTGCTCGGTTATTTTTCGCTGAACGTCTCTTTGATGCGCGAAAGCCTGCGCGCCGGGCAGGGCTTCACCGATAACGAAGTGACCCTGGTGGTCGACGGCCGCGCGCATATCCTTTCCCTGACCGCTCAGGCGCTGCCGGAAGGCTATATCCTGGTCGAACTGGCGCCGATGGACAATCAGCGCCGCCTGAGCCAGGAACAGCTGCAGCATGCCCAACAGGTGGCGGCCCGCGATCTGGTGCGCGGTTTGGCGCACGAAATCAAAAACCCGCTGGGCGGCCTGCGGGGCGCGGCGCAGCTGCTGGCCAAGGCGCTGCCCGATCCGGCGCTGACCGAATACACCAAGGTGATCATTGAGCAGGCCGATCGGCTGCGCAATCTGGTGGATCGCCTGCTCGGGCCGCAACGGCCCGGCCAGCACATCACCCAAAGCATCCATCAGGTCGCGGAGCGCGTCTGCCAACTGGTGTCGCTGGAAATGCCGGATAACGTCACGCTGGTGCGCGACTACGATCCGAGCCTGCCGGAAATGGCCCACGATCCGGATCAGATAGAACAGGTGCTGCTGAACATCACCCGCAATGCGCTGCAGGCGTTGGGCGAGGCGGGCGGCACCATCACGCTGCGCACCCGCACCGCGTTTCAGATTACGTTGCACGGCACCCGCTACCGACTGGCGGCGCGCATCGACGTCGAAGACGACGGCCCCGGCGTGCCGGCGCAGCTGCAGGACACGCTGTTCTACCCGATGGTCAGCGGCCGTGAAGGCGGTACCGGCCTGGGATTATCCATCGCCCGCAATCTGATCGATCAGCATTGCGGAAAAATTGAATTCAACAGTTGGCCAGGTCATACCGAATTCTCGGTCTACCTGCCCATTCGTCAGTGAGGTTTGCAATGCAACGAGGGATAGTCTGGATCGTCGATGACGATAGCTCCATCCGCTGGGTGCTTGAGCGCGCGCTCACCGGCGCGGGCCTGAGCTGCGCCACCTTCGAAGGCGGCAATGACGTGCTGGAAGCCTTGGCCACGCAAACTCCCGACGTGCTGCTGTCCGATATCCGCATGCCGGGCATTGATGGTCTGGCGCTGCTCAAGCAGATCAAACAGCGTCACCCGATGCTGCCGGTGATCATCATGACCGCGCATTCGGATTTGGACGCCGCCGTCAGCGCTTATCAGCAAGGGGCCTTCGACTACCTGCCGAAGCCGTTCGACATCGACGAAGCGGTGGCGCTGGTCGAGCGCGCCATCAGCCATTATCAGGAACAGCAGCAGCCGGTGCGCAGCCAGCCAGCCAGCGATCCGGCGGCGGACATCATCGGCGAGGCGCCGGCGATGCAGGACGTGTTTCGCATCATCGGCCGGCTCTCGCGTTCGTCGATCAGCGTGCTGATCAACGGCGAATCCGGCACCGGTAAAGAGCTGGTGGCGCATGCGCTGCACCGCCACAGCCCGCGCGCCAAATCACCGTTCATCGCCCTGAACATGGCCGCTATTCCCAAGGATCTGATCGAGTCCGAGCTGTTCGGCCACGAGAAAGGCGCCTTCACCGGCGCGAACCAAATCCGCCAGGGGCGCTTTGAACAGGCCGACGGCGGCACGCTGTTCCTCGACGAGATCGGCGATATGCCGCTCGACGTGCAAACGCGCCTGCTGCGGGTGCTGGCGGACGGCCAGTTCTACCGGGTCGGCGGCTATGCGCCGGTGAAGGTCGACGTGCGCATCATCGCCGCCACGCACCAGAACCTGGAGCTGCGGGTACAGGAAGGCAAGTTCCGCGAGGATCTGTTCCACCGCCTGAACGTGATCCGCGTACACCTGCCGCCGCTGCGCGAGCGCCGTGAAGACATCCCGCGGCTGGCGCGCCACTTCCTGCAGATCGCCGCCAAAGAGCTGGGCGTCGAGGCCAAGAACCTGCATCCGGAAACCGAAACCGCGCTGACCCGCCTGCCCTGGCCGGGCAACGTGCGCCAGTTGGAGAACACCTGCCGCTGGCTGACGGTGATGGCCGCCGGCCAGGAAGTGCTGATTCAGGATCTGCCGGGTGAGCTGTTCGAAACCGCCGCGCCGGAGAGCCCCAGCCACAGTCTGCCGGACAGCTGGGCCACGCTGCTGGCGCAGTGGGCCGATCGCGCGCTGCGTTCCGGTCATCAAAACCTGCTGTCGGAAGCCCAGCCGGAAATGGAGCGCACGCTGCTCACCACCGCCCTGCGCCACACCCAGGGGCACAAACAGGAAGCCGCGCGCCTGCTGGGCTGGGGGCGCAATACCCTCACCCGCAAGCTTAAAGAGCTGGGCATGGAATAGGAACGGGGATGGATGATGAAAAACGCAGTCCGGCGCACAAAAAAACGCCAACCGCAGGCTTTACAGCCGGTGCGGGCGCAGTATGATCGTGTCGCACACTCTGGAGGTTGACGATGCTGGACTCATTCATCGCATTCATTTCTCAGGGCGCGGAGCTGGGCTCCGCCGCCAGCCACACTCCGCAGGCGGCGGTCGCCGCGGTGCTGTGCGCCGCGCTGATTAACTTCTTCAGTTAAAAAAACAGCCGCATCAGCGGCTGTTTTTTCATCCTCAGATCACCCGAGAGAACTGCTGGCTGCGCGCCTGTTGCCGCAGATAGCGGTCGAAACACATACAGATATTGCGGATCAGCAGGCGCCCGCGCGGCGTGACGCGAATGCCCTGCTCATCGCGCTCCACCAACCCATCGCGTTCAAACGGTGCCAGCAGCTGCAGGTCTTCGGCGAAGTAAGCGGTGAAATCGATGCCGTATTGCCGTTCAAGCGGCTGATACGCCAACCGGAAGTTGCAGATCAACGTTTTGATCAGATCGCGCCGCAGGCAATCGTCGTCCGTCAGCGCCAGCCCGCGCCACAGCGCGTTGCCCTGCGCCGGTACGCTCTCATAGTAACGCTTCAGCTCTTTCTGGTTCTGCGCATAGCTGTCGCCGAGCATGCTGATGGCCGACACGCCCAATCCCAGCAGATCGCTGTCGCCCTGGGTGGTGTAGCCCTGGAAATTGCGGTGCAGCTTGCCTTCGCGTTGCGCAATCGCCAGCTCATCGTCCGGGCGTGCAAAGTGATCCATGCCGATAAACTGATAGCCGGCGTCAGTCAGGAACGCGATGCTTTGCTGCAAGATATCCAACTTCTGCTGCGCGCTGGGCAGATCGGCGTCTTTGATTTTGCGCTGGGCGGCGAACAAATTCGGCATATGCGCGTAGTTGAACACGCTGAGGCGATCGGGATTCAGTTCGGCCACCCGCTGCAGCGTGAAGGCGAAGCTTTCCGGCGTCTGTTTCGGCAGGCCGTAGATCAGATCGATATTGGTCGAGCGGAAGCCCAGCGCTTTGGCCCGTTCGATCAGAGCGAAGATGAAGGCTTCGTCCTGCTCGCGGTTGACCAACTGCTGCACCTGCTTGTTGAAATCCTGCACCCCCATGCTCAAACGGTTAAAGCCTTCGGCGCGTAAATGATCGAGCACATCCAGCTCAATCTCGCGCGGATCGACTTCGATCGACATCTCCGCATCGGGCAGAAAATCAAAATGTTCGCGCAGCAGCGCCACCAGCCGGCTGATTTGCGCTTTGTCCAGGTAGGTTGGCGTACCGCCGCCCCAGTGCATCTGGCCAACCTTGCGGCCGGCGAACAGCGGCGCACGGCTGGCGATCTCTTGCGCCAGGACATTCAGGTATTCATCGGCCTTGTGCGTCTGACGCGTCACCAGTTTGTTGCAGCCGCAGAAGTAGCACAGCTTATGGCAGAAAGGGATATGCACGTACAGCGACAGCGGGCGCTCAGGGTAGCGCGCCGCGGCGCGTTGAAACGCCGCTTCGTCGTAGCGCTGGTTAAACTCCAGCGCCGTGGGGTATGAGGTATAACGCGGCCCTGAGTAGTTATATTTTTGGATCAGGGCCAAATCCCAGACAATCGTCTGCTCTGACATGCTCACTCCTTCCGATATCTTTTTCTACCGGGCCGGGAGAGGGGCGGTTGTCTGCGCTGTCTGGCCACGGAAGCGCTGCGAAAACGCGCTTTGCGCTTAGACAGCCGCCATAGTTTACCGAATAACCACAGCAGATAACACATCAAGAGTAGGGCTATTGTCGGGATCAGCCACATGGCGCGTTAAAAGGCGTCTTTCGGGTTGCCGCCTTTCAGCAGCTTCAGAATATCTTCCTGCTTCTCTTCTTCTTCCTCGTCGTCTTCATCGCCCAGCTCGATGCCCAGCACGTCCATCAGCACATCGATACGATCCAGCGTCTTATCGACATACGCCTGTTCTTGCGCGTTCAGCGTTTCGCCATCGTCGATGCGATCCAGCAGCGCGTTCAGACGTTCGTCATTTTCGAGCTTCGCCAGCTCTTCTTCCGGCGACAGGCGCGGTTTCGCTTCGGCCTTTGGCTTCGGCTGCGGTTTGGCCTTCACTTTGGTTTCGTCGACCACCAACGCAACCGGCACTTTACTGCCGATACGCGGATCTTTGGCTTCCGCCGCCGATTTGTTTTTTTGGCTGCCGGACTCAACCTGGGTGCGTGAACCGGAAGCGTGGCCGCGGCGCTTTTTCAGGCGTTTGCGCTCGCGCGCTTCCTGATCGAGCTCCATACGGCTTTTCTTTTTCGTTTTTGACTTCGCCGCGCTGCCGCGAGGTGCTTTTGATGGCTGGTTCATAGCGTGTGCTCTTAGGTATGTAGATTCAGTATAGAATTGCGGCGGAATCTAGCAGAAAGCGGACAAAGAAAAAAGGCGGCAGGTTAAACCTGCCGCCTATTTCGCACCTTCTTGCGAAGGGTATTCCTGTTACGCGCTCCTTGCGTACATGCAACATCCCGGTTTTTCCTTCTGCTATAACCGCATTCCCTGCCACTACGTCCTTCATCCTGAAAGGAAAATCGTCCATGGCGCAATCCATTCGCATCCGCTCTTCCCGAGCGTGCTTCCTGCGGGCATCCAAACTGCCGATACTTCACCATCCGATGTGCCTGCCGCCTATTCCGGTGCGAAAGGGTCACTTCCTTTTGCGTTCATCCTGGCACTCATTGCACGCCCTGTGCATTCCCTGAGATTTGTCATCCTTCCCGGATGTTCCCTAATCCTGCGCAACCCTGCGTTAACGAGTACTTTACGTTATTGTTGCGAAGGCTCAAGGCACCTGACGCCGATTTGACTGACATTTCCACACAACGAAAAAACAACACATTGTTTTTAAAGTAGAAACAGAAATATCGCTTTCGAATAAAGCGACATTACCCGCGATTCGAATGGCAAATGTCTCACAACGTACGGTCGGCATAACTGCCGTTTTATCGCGCCCCGCCGCTTAAAAACGGAGAAACACGCCATTTTTACCGCTGATGCAGTTATAATCGCCAACCAGTTAGCCATCCTCACGGAGACGAAAAATTTTGACCAGCAAGAACTACAACTATCATGTGACCCATTTCGTCACCAGCGCACCCGATATTCGCCATCTGCCGGGGGATGCAGGAATTGAAGTCGCCTTTGCCGGCCGTTCCAACGCCGGTAAATCCAGCGCGCTGAATACGCTGACCAATCAAAAAAGCTTGGCGCGCACCAGTAAGACGCCGGGGCGCACCCAGCTGATCAACCTGTTCGAAGTGGAAGACGGCATTCGTCTGGTCGACCTGCCGGGTTATGGCTACGCCGAAGTGCCGGAAGAAATGAAGCGCAAATGGCAACGCGCGCTGGGCGAATACCTGCAGATGCGCAACAGCCTGAAAGGGCTGGTGGTGCTGATGGATATCCGCCATCCGCTGAAAGATCTCGACCAGCAGATGATCCAGTGGGCGGTCGACGTCGGCACGCCGGTGCTGGTGTTGCTGACCAAGGCCGACAAGCTGGCCTCCGGCGCACGCAAGGCGCAGCTCAACATGGTGCGTGAAGCGGTGCTGCCGTTTATGGGGGATATCCAGGTCGAAGCCTTCTCATCGCTGAAAAAGATCGGCGTCGACAAGTTGCGCCAGAAGCTGGACACCTGGTTTAACGAGATCCCGCCGGAAGTGCTGCCGGAAGAGGACATCGGCGAATAAGCCCTGATCGCACGTTTGAGCCGATGCCTCGCCGCATCGGCTTTTTTATGCCCGCAGATCGGCCGCAGGCGGGATTTTTCGTTATCTAATTACATTTTTGAAATAAAGCCATCATAAAGACTTATTGCCAAAACGGGCTTGTCTCGCCGAATTACGCGGATTGAGGGAGCGGAAGCTGAAATGAAAAGCGGAGCCGAGCGATAGGAAAAACGTATGGTTTGCTGCTGTTTTTACAATAAAAAACGCCCCAGTCAATACTGACTGGGGCGGCTAAATATTCAGCCAAATCCGATTACGTGAAGTAAAAGGTCTGAAAGATAGAACATCTTACCTCTGTACCCTACGCCTGTAACTCTACATCATTTTTTCGCAGGGCAAAAGAATTTTTTGTAGTTTACTTACACAATTTGCGGCGCAAGAACGGCGAAGTTGGGGAAACTATCGCCGCATCTTGTAGCTTAATTACGAAAAGTGCTTAGGTTATCGCCAGTTAGCGCATACGGCGATAACCCGGCGATCAGTGCGCCTCATCCCAGTTCATGCCGACGCCCACATCGACCTTCAGCGGCACCGCCAGCGTCATGCTGCCTTCCATCAGTTGGCGGATGCGCTGGCTGGCTTCGTCGATCACCGATTCATGCACCTCGAACACCAATTCATCGTGCACCTGCATGATCGCGCGCACCAACGGCTTCTCCTGCCCCTGCAGCCAGGCGTCGACCTCGATCATCGCACGCTTGATGATATCGGCCGCCGTGCCCTGCATCGGGGCGTTGATGGCGGCGCGCTCGGCCGCCTTGCGGCGCATGGCGTTACTGGAGCGGACGTCCGGCAGATACAGACGGCGGCCGTCCAGCGTGCTGACATAGCCCTGTTCGGAAGCCTGCTGACGGGTGCGCTCCATGTAATCCAGCACGCCCGGGTAACGCTCGAAGTAGAGATCCATATAGCGCTGGGCTTCCCCACGCGGGATCCCCAGCTGACGCGCCAGTCCGAAGGCGCTCATGCCGTAAATCAAACCAAAGTTAATCGCCTTGGCGCTGCGGCGCTGCTCGCCGGTCACTTTATCCAGCGGCACGCCGAAGACTTCCGACGCCGTGGCGCGGTGAATGTCTTTCCCTTCGGCAAAGGCCTTCAGCAGCCCTTCATCCTGTGACAGATGCGCCATGATGCGCAGCTCGATCTGCGAGTAGTCGGCCGCGACGATGCGGTAACCTTCCGGCGCAATAAAGGCCTGGCGAATGCGCCGCCCTTCTTCGTTGCGCACCGGGATGTTCTGCAGGTTCGGATCGCTCGAGGAGAGGCGGCCGGTGGCGGTCACCGCCTGATGGTACGAGGTATGCACCCGGCCGCTGACCGGATTGATCATCAGCGGCAGCTTGTCGGTATAGGTGGTCTTCAGCTTCGCCAGGCCGCGGTATTCCAGGATCACCTTCGGCAGCGGGTAGTCCAGCGCCAGCTCGGCCAGCACCTCTTCGTTAGTGGACGGCGCCCCGCCCGGGGTTTTCTTCAGCACCGGCAGCTTTTGTTTTTCGTACAGGATCGCCTGCAGTTGCTTGGTCGAGGCCAGGTTGAACGGCTCTTCCGCCAGCTCGTGGGCCTGCGCTTCCAGCTCAGCCAGACGCTTGGCCAGCTCTTGGGAGTGGGCCGACAAAATGGCCGGATCGATCAGCACCCCGGTGCGTTCGATATGCGACAGCACCGGCAGCAGCGGCATTTCAATCTCATTGAATACCGTCAGCAGTTCCGCGCTCTGTTTCAGCTGCGGCCACATCGCCAGGTGCAGCTGCAGCGTGACATCGGCGTCTTCGGCGGCGTAAGGCGCCGCCTGCTCCAGCGCGATCTGGTTGAACGTCAGCTGGTTTTTGCCCTTGCCGGCGATCTCTTCAAAGGTGATGGTTTTGTGGCCCAGATAGCGATCGGCCAGGCTGTCCATATCGTGACGGCCGCCGACGCTGTCCAGCACATAGGACTCCAGCATGGTGTCGTAGGCGATGCCGCGCATCTCGATGCCATAGCGCGCCAGCAGGCTCATGTCGAACTTCAGGTTTTGCCCGACCTTGAGCGCCTTCTCGTCTTCCAGCAGCGGCTTGAGCGCCTCCAGCACATAAGCGCGATCCAGCTGCGCCGGCGCATCCAGATAATCGTGCGCCACCGGCAAATAAGCCGCTTCGCCCGGCGCGATCGCGAAGGACAGGCCGATCAGGTTGGCGGTCAGGGTATCCAGACCGTCGGTTTCGGTATCGAAGGCAAACACGTCGGCCTTTTTCAGCCGCGCCAGCCAGTCGGTAAAGGTCGCTTCGTCCAGGATAGTGACATACCCGTCCTGGGACAGCTTGGCTTCCGCCAAGGCTTTCGGCGCTTCCACGGCGGCAGCCGGTTTGGCGGCGCCGGCAGCTTTCGCGCCCGCGCCTTTCTTGTGTTCCAGCCAGACGCCGGCTTCCACGTCCGCCAGCCAGCGTTTGAACTCGTACTGTTTGAACAGCTGTTGCAACGTGTCGACATCCGGCGCGGAGACCGTCAGGTCCGCGCAGGTCAGATCCAGCTCGACGTCGGTTTTGATCGTCGCCAGCTTATAGGAGAGGTACGCGACCTCTTTATTCTGTTCCAGCTTGGCCGCCATGGTTTTGGCGCCGCGGAAGCTCAGCGTGGCGATGTTCTCCAAATTACCGTACAGCGCATCCAGCCCGCCGATACCCTGCAGCAACGCCTGGGCGGTTTTCTCGCCCACGCCCGGTACGCCGGGAATGTTGTCCGATGAATCGCCCATCAGCGCCAGGAAGTCGATGATCAACTCCGGCGGAATGCCGTACTTGTCGCACACTTCCTGCGGACCGAGGATCGTGTTGTTCATGGTGTTGATCAGGGTGACGTTCGGCGTCACCAGCTGCGCCATGTCTTTGTCGCCGGTGCTGATCAGCACCGCATGGCCGGCCTTTTCGGCCTCCAGCGCCAGCGTACCGATAACGTCGTCCGCCTCAACGCCGGGCGTCACCAGCAGCGGCAGGCCCATCGCCTTGACCATGCTGTGCAGCGGCTCGATCTGCGCGCGCAGATCGTCCGGCATCGGCGGCCGGTGTGACTTGTATTCAGCGAAGAGATCATCGCGGAAGGTCTTCCCTTTGGCATCAAACACCACGGCAACGTGGCTCGGTTGATACTGCAGCAGCAGGCTGCGCAGCATATTCAGCACGCCGTACATCGCGCCGGTCGGCTCGCCCGCCGAGTTGGTCAGCGGCGGGAAGGCGTGATAAGCGCGGTAGAGGTAGGAGGAACCGTCAACCAGGATTAGTGGGTTTTCTGCAATCTGGGCCATAGCGTTTCTTTATCGTGATCGGACATAGGGGTAAGCATGCCATAGCTGGCCGTCGGAGACGAACCTTAGCGTGCATTGCGGACGAAAATGATGTGATTGTGTGCGAGGATCCGCAAGATCTTACCTGTGGATAACTTTGTGCATAGAAAAGAGACCGAATTATAACGCTGCGATTATCGTTATAACGGCGAATAAAATTCCTATTTAAATCACCGCGTTAAAAGAACGAATTCCGGCGACGCTTTATTATTGGCTTTTATTGGATTTGTGGATATAACTTTCGCCGGATTTTAATCGCACTATTCATCAAATTCGGCGCCTCAATTACCATAGCACAAGCTGGACAAGTTGCACGAAAACTCAGCAAATGGTTATCCGATGAGACGAAAAACAGTGATTTTTAGCGGCGCTTTACCCCGGCGATTTCTGTTAAAATGCGTTTTTGTTCATGCGTTTTGGCATGCAACGATGTTCCCAACAACCGTCAGCCCATAATCATGCCAAGATTGTTAACGCCTGTTATCTTTATCATTTCCGTCATACTTACCATTCTGGTGACGGTGTTGTGCTCCATCCCCATCACGCTGGCCGGCATCGTGAAACTCCTGGTGCCCATTCCCGCCGTCTGGCGATATATCTCGGCTTTCGCCGATTTCATGATGTGGTGTTGGTGCCAAGGGTTGGCGCTGTTATTGCGCATTAACGGGCAATTGCGTTGGGATATTGAAGGGCTGGAAGGGCTGGACCGCAAAAACTGGTATCTGCTGATCAGCAACCACGAAAGTTGGTCGGACATTGTCGTACTGTGCGTGCTGTTCAGAAATCATATTCCAATGAATAAGTATTTTCTCAAGCAACAGCTCGCCTGGGTGCCTTTTGTCGGCCTGGCCTGCTGGGCGCTGGATATGCCATTCATGAAGCGTTACTCCCGCACCTATTTGCTCAAGCATCCGGAAAAGCGCGGCAAGGATATCGAAACGACGCGCCGTTCCTGCGAAAAATTCCGCCAGCGTCCAACCACCATCGTCAATTTCGTCGAGGGTTCACGCTTCACCGAAGCCAAGAAAATTAAAAGCAATTCGCCGTATCGCAATTTGCTGGCGCCTAAAGCCGCCGGCATCGCGTTTACGCTCAGCGCGTTGGGCAATCAGTTCGACAAAGTATTGAACGTTACTCTGCTCTATCCGGAAAATAACCAACGGCCTTTTAGGGATATGCTGTGCGGGCGGCTGACGCGTATCGTGGTGAGAATAGAGACGCTGCCGATCGATGAAACCCTGCACGGGGACTACTTCAACGACAAGCAGTTCAAGCGGCGCTTCCAGCTGTGGCTGAATACGCTATGGCAGGAAAAAGATCGGTTGCTGGATAAATTGAAACGGCAATATGGATAAAAAAACGCCGGCGATGCCGGCGTTTTCGCATGGGGTCTGGCTTATTTTTGCTGGCTGAGGAATTTAACCACATCGGCGAACTGCTTCACGTAAGCGTCCATCGAGCTGGTGTCCAGGCCATCGTTCTTAACCATGTATTTGCCGTTGACGAATACCGCCGGCACGCCGCGCAGCTGCAGATCTTCTGCGGCTTTCTCTTGTTGAACCACCAGAGATTTCACCACGAAGCTGTTCCAAGCCGCATCATAATCTGCTGCGGTCACACCTGCTTTCACGAAGACATTGCGGATATCATCCGGCGTTTGCACGGTCTGGGTTTTCTGCACCGCTTCAAACATCAGCGGGCTCACCTTGTCTTCCACGCCCAGCGCCATCGCCACCGCCCATGCCTGAGTCAGCTGTTTGCCCAACGGCCCCAGGAATTCAACGTGGTACTTGGTCATTTTGGTGCCGGCAGGCAGCGCTTTCTTTACGTTCTCAGACACATGATAGACCTGCTCGAACTGGTAGCAGTGCGGGCAGTAGAAGGAGAAGAACTCCAACACCTGCGGCTCGCCGGTCACCGGTTTGTCCAGGGTCACATACTGAGCGCCATCGCTAAACTGTGCCGCCGAGGCACTGAATGCCATCACCATGCCAACGAGCGCCAACCATATTTTTTTCATAAGACTAAACTCTCCATTGTGTTAAAGCTTCAATACATTGGCGTCAGCTGCAGAGGGGGCTCCTGCAACAGCTTAACCTGTTCGGTGAAGGCCGCAGTCTGAGACAACCAGAAATCAGACTCCGCCATCCACGGAAAACTCTTGGGGAAGGCCGGATCCTGCCAACGGCGAGCGACCCAGGCCAGGTAATACACCATGCGCATCGCCCGCAGTGGTTCAATCAACGCCAGCTCGCGCTGATCAAACTCGGCAAATTCGCTATACGCCTCCAGCAAGACATCCAGCTGCATCAGTTGATCGCGACGTTCGCCGTGCAGCAACATCCACAGATCCTGCACTGCCGGGCCGTTGCGCGCGTCATCAAGATCGACGAACAGCGGGCCATCGCGCCACAGAATATTGCCCGGATGGCAATCACCGTGCAAACGGCGCGGCTGCCAGTTCAGATGCCAGTGCGACTTGATCGCCGCAATCAGATTATCCGTCGCCTGCAGGAACGCGTCATGCTGCGTTGCCGGTAGCAGCTCGCAATCGGCCAGCACCTGGCGCGGGGCGGTGAGGTACTCTTCAATCCCCATCGTTGGCCGCTCGGCGAACAAACGCTCACCGCCGACCTGGTGGATACGCCCCAGAAAACGGCCCACCCATTCCAACTGATCCAGATTGTCTATCTCGTATTGCCGGCCCCCCACGCTGGGGAACAGGGCAAAGAAAAAGCCGCCGTGCGTATGCAGCGTAGCGCCTTGCAGCGCCAACGGCGCCACCGCCGGGATCTCCGCGCCGGCCAGATCCAGAGCGAACTGATGTTCCTCACCGATCTGTGCGGCGCTCCAGCGCTCCGGGCGGTAAAACTTCACCACGTAGCGCCGGCGATCTTCGTCCATAAACTGATAGACACGGTTCTCGTAGCTGTTCAGCGCCGTCAGGCCGGAATCGACGCGCAGGCCAACTCCTTCTAGAGCGTCAATAACCAAATCGGGCGACAGGGTGTCGAAATTAAAAGCAGAGTTATTCATAACGTTCGTTTGATCGCTGACAGCACGGTGCCGGGAATGAGAAATAGTAGCATTAATGGCGCATTTCACGCGCTATGCTTTCTCGCACCGCACGAGGATCAGTCCTTGATAACGCCGCGAGCGCGCAGCAGCGCCGTTTTAAAATCTTCTTCGTAATCTTTCTTCAGACCCGGGATCTGATCCGTGCCGGCGCTACCGCGCATTTTCAGGTGATAAATGAGAATGTCGTCGCTCAGTTCGGACAACTCGCCCTGGAAGCCCGCTTCCTTCGCCAGCTTTTGCAAAAACTGCATCAAATTGAGATCGGGATCTTCCTGCCAGGCCGGGTGCAACAGCTCGATCAACTCGTTTACGCGATGCGTTTTCATCTCAATATCGTCCAATAGCATGAATAAACTCACAAAGTAACAGGCTTACCCACGCAGTGAAAGAACCGGCTTGTCAATAAAGGTAAATCCTGATGTCACGTCTGCTTTAGCGCTACAATCAGCCCATCGACAAGGCGGGATAAACGAGATGCATAAAGAAATCAGCGGCGTCATTTTGGCCGGCGGACGGGCCACGCGCATGGGCGGTGAAGACAAAGGCCTGGTGTCGATTGGCGGGATCGCACTCTATCAACACGTATTGGCTAGGTTACGGCCACAGGTGACTTCCATCGTCATCAGCGCCAATCGCAATCAGGCATGTTATCAGGCGAGCGGTTTGCCGGTGATTGGCGATCTGACGCCCGATTTCGCCGGGCCGCTGGCCGGCATGCTGGCCGGGCTCAAGCAATCTTCCAGCGAATGGGTGGCCTTCGTCCCTTGTGATGTCCCCGACTTTCCCGCCGACTTAGTCGCTCAGCTATGGCAGCAAAAAGGCGCGGCGCAGGCGGCCTTTGCCAGCGATGGTGAACGAGATCACCCCACCCTAGTGTTACTGCATAGCCAAATAGCGCCGCAGCTGGCCGACTATCTGGCTCGCGGTGAACGCAAGCTGATGCTGTTCTTGCATCAAATTGGCGCACAACGCGTAGTGTTCAGCGGGCAACAAGCGGCATTTCATAACCTGAATACGCCGGCTGACTGCCTGAATTGGCAACAAACGCGAGAGCTAAAGAAATGAATCCTGTATTGCCCCCCTTGCTGGCCATCGGTGCCTACAGCGGTACGGGGAAAACCACCCTGCTCAAACAGCTGATCCCGTTGCTGAAACAGCGCCAGGTACGGGTTGGGCTGATAAAGCATACGCACCACGATATGGATGTGGATACGCCGGGTAAAGACAGCTATGAGCTGCGTAAAGCGGGCGCAGACCAAACGCTGGTCGCCAGCGATCGGCGTTGGGCATTAATGACCGAAACGCCGGAGCAACAACCGTTGGATCTGCATTATCTGGCGGGGCGCTTTGACGCCGATAAGGTCGATTTGATCCTGGTGGAAGGGTTCAAACATGAACCGGTCAGCAAGATCCTGCTTTATCGGGCCGAGATCGGCAGACCGTTGGAAGATATGCTGGATCAGTTTGTTATAGCGGTAGCCAGCGACCGACCGCTATCCATCACGGTTAAGCAGCTGGATCTCAACCGACCGGAAAGCATCGCCGACTTTATTGTCGAGTGGTTGAAAGGCGCAGCGTAGCTGCGCTTTTTGACGTTTTACGCATAGCAAAAAGCCCTGAACGTCAGTTCAGGGCTTTCGGCTTTGTTTGATGCCTGGCAGTGTCCTACTCTCGCATGGGGAGACCCCACACTACCATCGGCGCTACGGCGTTTCACTTCTGAGTTCGGCATGGGGTCAGGTGGGACCACCGCGCTATTGCCGCCAGGCAAATTCTGTTTCATTCCAACCGCTTCACTTCCATGAAGCCATCAGAACCAATCTCGGAACTTCGCTGAAAATCTCTCTAAAAACACCTTCGGTGTTGTAAGGTTAAGCCTCACGGATCATTAGTACTGGTTAGCTCAATGCATCGCTGCACTTACACACCCAGCCTATCAACGTCTTAGTCTTAAACGTTCCTTCAGGGGCCTTAAAGGCCCAGGGAAGACTCATCTTGAGGCAAGTTTCGCGCTTAGATGCTTTCAGCGCTTATCTTTTCCGCACTTAGCTACCGGGCAATGCCATTGGCATGACAACCCGAACACCAGTGGTGCGTTCACTCCGGTCCTCTCGTACTAGGAGCAACCCCTCTCAATCTTCCAACGCCCACGGCAGATAGGGACCGAACTGTCTCACGACGTTCTAAACCCAGCTCGCGTACCACTTTAAATGGCGAACAGCCATACCCTTGGGACCTACTTCAGCCCCAGGATGTGATGAGCCGACATCGAGGTGCCAAACACCGCCGTCGATATGAACTCTTGGGCGGTATCAGCCTGTTATCCCCGGAGTACCTTTTATCCGTTGAGCGATGGCCCTTCCATTCAGAACCACCGGATCACTAAGACCTACTTTCGTACCTGCTCGAGCCGTCACTCTCGCAGTCAAGCTAGCTTATGCCTTTGCACTAACCTCACGATGTCCGACCGTGATTAGCTAACCTTCGTGCTCCTCCGTTACTCTTTGGGAGGAGACCGCCCCAGTCAAACTACCCACCAGACACTGTCCTCACCCCGGATCACGGGGCCGAGTTAGAACATCAAACATTAAAGGGTGGTATTTCAAGGATGGCTCCACGCAGACTGGCGTCCACGCTTCAAAGCCTCCCACCTATCCTACACATCAAGGCTCAATGTTCAGTGTCAAGCTATAGTAAAGGTTCACGGGGTCTTTCCGTCTTGCCGCGGGTACACTGCATCTTCACAGCGAGTTCAATTTCACTGAGTCTCGGGTGGAGACAGCCTGGCCATCATTACGCCATTCGTGCAGGTCGGAACTTACCCGACAAGGAATTTCGCTACCTTAGGACCGTTATAGTTACGGCCGCCGTTTACTGGGGCTTCGATCAAGAGCTTCGCCTTGCGGCTGACCCCATCAATTAACCTTCCAGCACCGGGCAGGCGTCACACCGTATACGTCCACTTTCGTGTTTGCACAGTGCTGTGTTTTTATTAAACAGTTGCAGCCAGCTGGTATCTTCGACTGGCTTCAGCTCCATCCGCGAGGGACTTCACCTACATGCCAGCGTGCCTTCTCCCGAAGTTACGGCACCATTTTGCCTAGTTCCTTCACCCGAGTTCTCTCAAGCGCCTTGGTATTCTCTACCTGACCACCTGTGTCGGTTTGGGGTACGATTTAATGTTACCTGATGCTTAGA